>CAWDLG010000007.1:667500-1094589 GCA_963803205.1 Terriglobales bacterium | reverse complement strand
GGCAGCAAGAACGGCAACGGTTCAGTGGGTCAGCGACAGTAAACATAACGTATTGCTGTTACCATCACCACTATCACGACTCTCACGCACTTTCAGCCGCCAGCACGTCTTGCGACCCTGTTGCGCCTTTTCCATCTTCCCATCCACGGACAGGCGGGCTATGGAACGATACACGGTAGCTTGGCTGTAGGCAGTGAGTAGCTTATCGCGTACCGCCGCCCCCTCCTGCCACTCCGCAGATAGCAGACCTAGCACCGCGCTGTCACAATTCCCATCCGGCCCGGCGGGCGGGTTCATGGCAAGCGCGTCCCCCGCCGTCGCGTTCCCCTCGCCCGTTGTCGGGACAGCAATGGCTACGTCGTTGCCACGCCGATGAATCCAGGCGGAGAGTTGAGCGCTGAGATTGCGAAGGGCGGGACATGGAACTGGTGGGCGAAGTTCCCCGCGCCATCGTCTGAGGTGAAGGCTTACACGCTGTACCTGAAAGTCGGGCCGCCGATCGAGGATGTTCCGATCCTGGATAAATGATACGGGCTGTCGCTGGGCCAGGCTTAACAGGAAGACGATTTTCCAAATTGCGCGATGGTTCGTAGGAACGCTAGGCCCCGTCGCTATCGCGGCAGTCCAACGCGGCGCCAGATGTCTTGGAAGCGCGGGTCCGAGCGAAGAGCATCCATTCGCAGATCAGCTCTAAGGAAGTAAGCAAGATCCGGTGACCTTTCCTGGTAGGCCTTTTCAAGGAATTCAAACGCCTTCTCTTTTTGTCCTAATCCGGAATATATCGCTGCGATCATGTATGGCGAGACGTAGGTCACTCTCGATTGCCGCTGCAGTTCGCCAAGTATCTTTTGGGCCTCGGATACCCTACCCATGATTGCGTACACGTGCGCAAGTCCCGCGATTGTGTCCGAGTCACGCTGCGACAGCTCGATCGCCCGTTGATATTCCGGAACCGCTTGTGCTGGCCGCCCTGAACCCTCGTATCCGACCGCGAGAAAGTAGTAACTTAGCCAGACCGTCGGATTCGCGGCGACGGATTTCAGTGCTGCTTCGACGAGCGATGTGTAGTCCCGTTGATGATAGTAAACGCAGGCTTCGCCGAGACTAATGAATGGGAAAGCCGGGTCGAGGCGACGCATCTTCTCAACTTCGTCTATCGCCTCGCCGTGTCGGCCGCTCGATGCCAGGTACCAAACTAGAGATTCGTGACCAACGAGGTAGTTCGGGTTCAAATCGACTGCATAACGTAGCTCCCTCTCGGCTTTCTGCCAGTTCCAACCATATTCCCAATCGAGATATCCCAGCGTGCTATGGGCCTCGGCGAGTCCTTCATCAAGCTCCAGGGCCTTGTAAATCGCTTCGCTGCCTCGTCGGTAGGCCTCCTGCGGCGGTAGCCATCGATAATCGCCTAACTTTAAGTAGGTATCCGCGAGCCCCACGTACCCGAGCGCGAATTTGGGATCCCTTCGAACCGTCTCTTCAAAATAGGCTTGTGCCTGCTGGAGAGATATCTGCGTTCCCCCGTGTTCGTAAAAACGTCCTTTTAAGTAGCCCTCGTATGCCTTCGAATCTACCGCGGACGCTGAACGAAGCCGAAACCGTTGTGCCGGCGTCAGCTCAATGCGAACCTGTCGCGCTACGGCCTGAGCCACTTCACTCTGCAGCCTCAGCACATCGCTCAGATCGCGTTCGTACATTTCTGTCCAGAGGTGCTGATCACTCCGCCCCTGGACGAGCTCTACCACTATTCGCACACGGCTACCCGAGCGCATCACCGACCCCTCGATCACGCCGTCCACGTTCAGTTCGCGAGCAATCTCAGGCAGGCTCTTCTTGGTTCCCTTGTAACGCATGCTGGAGGTGCGGGATATGACGCGCATTGGCCCGATTTTGGAGAGCTGAGAGATCAGGGCCTCCGTCATTCCATCCGAGAAGTATTCCTGTTCCGGGTCACGGGAAAGATTCTCCAGCGGCAAAACCGCCAAGGAGTGAATGGCTTCTCCGCCGGCAGCAATCCTCGATTGATTGATACCGGCTAGGTTCCACACGGCCGCGACCGCTACAATCGCGACGGCGAAGCCCACCAATCCGAACAAATAGCGCCTGCGCAGGAGGTGTGGTGTGGCCGGCGGCGAGATGAGGGTTTCCGCAATGGCTCGCGTATTGCGCCGATCGACAGGCGCATTGAAGCGATAGCCACGTCGCGCCAGGGTTTCAATAAATATCGGATTTTCCGCCGATTCGCCAAGTGCGTCGCGTAGCCGCTTGACGGCCGCGTTCAGGCCGTGCTCGAAATCCACAAACGTATCGGCGGGCCAAAGTTCCTGACGCAATTCCTCGCGTGTGACAACACTCCCAGCGTGCTGGAGAAGAGTAGAGAGGATCCGGAAGGGTTGATCCTGCAACTTGATCCTGGCGCCATTCTTGCGTAGCTCCCCGGCGCTCAAGTCCACTTCGAAAAGACCGAAGCGGATGATTTGCGACTGCTGAGCCTCCGCCATGGTACAGCCTCTGCCGGAAGAGTGTAGCACCGGATCTCTGGTTGCGGCCGGGACACGGGCCGTTCACCGGCATCATTTTCATTTTTTCGCTCATCTGTCGCCGCTCCCAATTCCTGCCCGAGCTATCGATAAACTGCATTCAGAAATGAGAGCCGGGTTCTGCCCGAATCGTTGGCAATCGGAAACCCAATTGGCCTCGACATTGTAGAGCGCCGGAGTCGACATCATGACTCCTGATGCGGTTGCGGGGCAACCTCTCCTTCATGAACCTATTTGTCAGCCCTCGAAATGAAACCTGGGTCCGAGTTTCGCACCTGAAGTGTCATTCGTCTTCTCGCTTGTTCTCGCATCAGCTTTGAATGTCCAGTCGTGAAAACCAGATTTCCAATCATGAGTTGCCGGAGCTGGTTATGCTCCCACCGAGGCTGCATAATGCCAGTGTCGACGAACGGCGACACAATTGATACCAGTGATACCGTTTTAGTCGGAACTGGGGTCAATTGCAGAAACCAGAGAAACTGTGCCCTAAGCCAAGGGCCGCTTGTAACCCGCTTAAAGACAGGCTATTATCGTGCAAGTGTAGGATTTATCACGAGTTGCGGAGATGGTTTTGATAGAATCCCTCCCTCTCCGCCAGTAGCTTTTTGGTCCAGCCCGGAGACATGGGTTGCGACGCCCATCCATCCAAACCTCCTGGGTAGGGCGGGCGCCCCGCACCTTGTGCCTCGGTGGTCCACCCAAACCCGAGTCTCCAATTCCCTGATACCGGGACCACAATTGGCTCGTGAGGAGTGTTGATGATGGCGATCAATGGATATGCGAAGTCGCCGCTACAAACCATGCTTCATTTTCTGGCATGCTGCGGATTACTGGCGGCCGTCGCATTTGGTCAACTTGACCCGGCCCAGCCGCCGGTTAAGCAGGGGGGTGGGAATGCGGAGGTAGCAAAGGCGCTCGCAAACCTGAAGTCGGGAGAAGCCATCGCTTATAACGCACAAGTGATCGCCGAAGCTGACGCGCGCGAAGCCATTCCTGAACTGGAGGAACAGTTTGCACGTACCACGGATTTTATCGATAAGGCGAAAGTCGCTCAGGTGCTCCTGGCATTGGGGGACAAGAAGGATGTTTACTGGAACTACCTTGTAGGGTTGGCAAAGACTGTATTGGAGAGTGACGCTCCCAATCCAATGCAGTTTGATGCGAAGGGAAAAGGTGTACCTGGCCTATCGCCCGACTGGGTAGCCTGGGCGAGAGCGCACAATCAGCCACCCAGTGCGGGGGAGGATGCGATCTACGTGCATCCAGGCATAATCGGATTATTGGGCCTGACAAGAGATCCACGAGCAATTCCGTTGCTTCTACAAGCACTGTCGTCCCCTAACCCAATGATCCAGATTGCTGCAACGATGGGATTGGCGGAAATGCAGGACAAAAGCTCAGTGCCTTTGATCATCGACGCATGTAAGCGAGCTCCAGCCGAGGTGGCTGAAGCAATGGCAGCTTCTTTGGTGTACTTCGATGCCCCGGAAGCGCAGAAGGCCGTCGATGCCTACATTCCCAAACAGCGGGCACAAATACTGCGGGAAGCGAGGGCCCAGGGACAGGGGCCTCTACATCGAAGGCCTTCGCACGGGCTGGAGCCCTGAGGGGCCAATCTATGTTTGAGGGAAGAACTCCGAGGCAATGTGGGGCGGTGCCCTACTCAAACCGATTTGGCTTGAGTGGAAACGTACGAATAATCGCCGCGGAAGAAAAGAAGAACCAGATTACAAATTCCGGCGCGACGAAAACCGCGTTGCGTGGGCCACCGTTCCTAAACCCTGACGAAAAGACTTGTTCTTCGATCGTGATCCCACGTTTGCCAAAAGCAGGCAAACATGGGGCACCCCAAGGATGAGGATGAGTACTCCTCTTTAGATCTATACTTCCTCGCGGAGATATGGGCCACCCGCCAACTGACTTGTCAACATAGCTAGTGCAGCTAACATTCTTGCCACCAGAGCGTCCTATTAGCATGAAACTTCCTGCCCTGAAGGAGTCGAGGGCCTGTCGTGTACTAGCCTTAATCGCCGTGTGTACGCTCTCGGCTTGGGGGCAATCAGCCAGCTACAAAGTTCACCTTGGCTTCGATCATCCCTTGCATGCGACTGTGGAGGCCCGGCTGGAAGTGCCGGATGGCATGGTGTTTACCGCCGATCACGCGGGTGGTTATGCATGGTGGGAATTCATTAATAATATCCGCCAGGTACGCGAAGATGGCAGCTCCGTTCCTTTGCAACCTGCCGGGAATGGCCGCTGGACCCTAGCTACCCCCGACGGCCGACTCGTGCGCATAGACTACGATGTTGATTTGTCTTTTACAGAAAAAGTAAGACTAGGAGATCTTCGTGGCGGACTGTTCTTTGGCGACTCATTGTACCTGGTCAATCGAGCGCTTTTTGTAATGAGCAACGCAGCCGGATCCAGAGATGTCGAATTTGTGGTACCGCCGTCATTCACGATTGTTACGCCCTGGCGAAAAACCGGCGAGCGTCGTTTTCGCGCCTCTGACAATCGCGAACTCAGTGAGAATTGGACGATCCTTGGGCAGCCTCCGGTCATGAATTTTCAAGAAGGACAATTTCAGGTTACCTTCGCCTTCCCCGGCGTGAGCGCCGAGGAACAGGCGCTTCTGCGACCTCTATTTAATCCAGTCCTGCATGAATATTTGCGAATCTTTCCCCAAACTCCCAGCACTCACCTCTTTTTTGCGTTTTTCCACGGAGCTGAGGAAAATGGCGAAGGCTATCTGAATTCCACCACCCTGACGATGGTTGATCCCATTACGACTGTGGATCGTATTCTCTGGACGAGTCTTCTGGCTCACGAAATCTTTCATCACTGGAATGGCGGCTTGCTTGTGCCACGCGATGACGACAAATCATCGTGGTTCACCGAGGGCGTTACCGAGTACATGGCGAACCGGACAATCAGTCGCGCAGGATTGATCAGCCAGGCGCTGTTTCTCAAGAAGCTAGAATCCCACGTCGGCATGTACGAATATTGGATGTGGGCACCGCCTTTCCAGAAATCCACCTTGCAGAGCGCTGTCGAGGATGGAGGAGGAGATAAAAACGTCAATCGCCCGGGCATTTACGATGGAGGCGTCGTGGCTGCCTTCTGCCTCGACACCATCATTCAAAAGCAAACTGCCGGTGGAAAAAGCCTTGAAGACCTTCTCCGGCTCATGATGACGCGATACGGACTCACTGGAAATCAATGGACACCGACCGATCTTATCGATGAAGCGTCGAGAGTTGCCGGAGCCGACCTCAGCGGGTTCTTTTCGCATTACATTGCCGCACGCGATCGCCTGCCGGTAAAACAATGTCTTGCAGACTCCGGCTTCGACATCGCAATCGAAGATTACGGTGGCGAAGCGTTTATCTCTCCCCAAAGCGATCCCACTGCTTCAGCCCGCGCCATTCGGGAAAAACTGATTCCCCAGCCAAAGCGCTCGACAATTGCCACCGAGTAGCACCACTCAGAATCCGATCGTCGAGAAGCATTCCAAACACTCGGGATCGCTTGGCGTGGGCAATCGCTTCGTCTCCCCAGGAGCCTTAGTCCTCAAACCAAGACTACCGGGTCGATCGAGCCTTCGCTCTTATCCAATCACCCCTTGCGATTTTCAAAGAGTGGGAGCCGGATCTACTGATCCGCGAAGCTCTGGCACGGATTTTCTTCAGCTGAGCTCGACGCGTCTCATTCACTACGACCGGTCCGCTCTCCCCATTAACGGACCAAAGAGCGGAGAGATGAGTCTGTGGCGAATGAATGTGAGGTCAGCTGCGACAAGACCAGCAACCCACCCTTTGAAAATCGCAAAGGGTGGTGCAACCTCAGCGATAGAGCAACTGTTCCTTCCGCGAGCTATACTTCGTCCGCAAGGGTGGACCACCCGCCCACTGGAACCGCTGCCTTGAGTTTTCCGTAAGACGATTGAAAGGACGACTCGCGACACTGAACGAGAAGACAAGGCGGACGCTTCTAGGCGTAACCACCGTCATTGGCGGCTTTCTTGGATTAGTTCTCTTCAGATGGACGCCGACGACAGGCAAGGGAATGTTGGTGTACGTGGTTCTGTTTGCAGTATTGATAGTCATGGCCATTGCGCTGTCCTCGCATAAGAGCCGAGGATATTGGCCGAACAAACCAGAGGATCGTTAAAGGACAAACAGGGGACAGACGGAACTGACACCACCTTCTAAGCCACCAAGGCCATTTGAGACTGTGCAGAACCGGCGGAAGGCTTGGTCCGCCGGGGCGGGCTGGCCCATCCTTCATTTTTCATTTTTCACTCTTCCCATAAACCGATGGGAGCCGGTGCTGCTGACCCGCGAAGCGCTGGCACGGATTTTCTTCAGCTGAGCTCGACGCGTCTCAAGTATTTCAATTTCGGATTCTTTCTTTTTGGGCGAGCCCTGGCATGTGCTATTGTCGCCCCCGCATGTCTCAATCTCTAATTCGGCATCGGATTGGTTTCTTCATCTGGGCTCTGATAGCAATTTCTTTGTCTCTAACTCCCGGATATGCGCAGCGACCCTCGCACCACGAATCTTTGGCAACGGATCCGAAGCCGGGCGTGCCCCACTCGCACCTTGGTGCTCCCATCCTGCCCGATCCAATTTTTGTCTACAACAACTGGTCTGCCTATGACGAGCTTTCCGACAGAATCCCGCTCACGGAACAGCTCGCCATGAAAGAACTGGATGAAATCCTTCGCCTCCGGCGCTTCGGGGCGCGCTTCGACTACTACATGATGGACGCGTTCTGGTTTGATCCGGACGGCGGATATCGTGCCTGGCGCAAGCCGAACTGGCCGAACGGTCCCGACGCCTGGATTCAGAAGTGCCGCGCCAATGGCATCCTGCCCGGCCTGTGGTTCAGCACCAACACGCTGGTGAAGATCAATGCCATCCCGAAATGGAAAGACTCTTTGAATGAAAACAAGGGCGCAATGTCATTTTCCGAGGGCGGTTTTCTGCCCAGCTTTATGGACATCCTTCAATACTGGTACGACCACGGCATCCGCATGTTCAAATTTGATTTTGTGGATTTCGGAGCGGCAACTCCACAGACCAAAGCTGCGAAATCGGCGGAGGAGATCAGCAGTCGGAATCAGGACGCGTTTCGAACCGCACTGAAACAATTCCGTTCGAGAAACCCGGATGTTGCCCTCGTCGCATTCAACGGATTCGGCGGCGACGTAGAATCTACCGCCGGCCCGTTTCCTTTTCGGCATCCGGTCGACTTGCGCTGGCTGGAAGTTTTCGATTCGCTTTATTCGGGAGACCCGCGTCCCTCCGATGTTCCCGAAATGAATTTCTGGCGTTCCATGGACATTTACAGCGATCACATGGTCCGCCGCTATGAGCAGAGCTTTCTGCCTCTGGAGCGCATCGACTCGACCGGCTTCATGCTGGGCAATACTGGCACCATTTATTACCGGAAAACGCATGCCTGGAAGGGAGCGTTGATCCTGATGATGGCGCGAGGCGGCTGGGTCAATACGGTTCATGGCAACCTGGAGTTTCTCACTGACGAGGATGCCAGGTGGTTCACCCGCGTTCAGTCGCTATACCTTCGGCTCCAGTCCATGGGGAGGACGAAAACCTTCGGCGGCATTCCCGGCGAGATTAAGCCCTACGGCTTTGGCTCTTTCAGCACCGAGGGCGCCGTCTACGCTGTCCTGAACCCGGCGCAAGCCGTTGAACAAATCAGCCTTCCGCAACTTTCGCAGGTACAGGGGCCATTAGCCGGAGGACACATCATCTTCCGCGACGCCGGATTCAGCCCGGTGCTCTCTGGTTCTACGATCAAACTCGGCCCAGGACAGATGGCTGTGGTCGGATTCGGCAGGTACGCCCAGTACGATCTCGGGATCCAGGACGATGTACAGATTCCACGAGCCATTTCCCCCTTGTCGGCCCAATTCACTCCCCACGGCAAGAACGTTATCGAAGCTACATTCGGCCTACCGGCTCACAGCGATATACGTGTTGTCATGCAGCAACATTCAGCAAAAGACGGAACTATCATGCGCAGCTGGAAGGGCGGTCCCCCAAATGGTACTAACATGGGGAAATTCTTCGTCTTGAAGGCCTGGCAGGCGGGCAAAGAGATTCCCGTCGAAATCGAATATGACAAGATCATCTGGAGCGGGCTGTCCTGGGCGGTCGGCGAGATCAGGAGCAGCGAGCTTGCTCCCGGCCAGCCCGTTACCATACAGGCCTCTTCCTCAGAAGATGATCCGGTCTCGCTGAGTGGGGCTGTTTACCAAGTGAAATACTGATCCCGGACGAGCAACCATTCGCTTCCGTGCTCCTAAGTGCCCCTGCGGTGAAAAGATGCAAACACAGGGGATTACAGAGTTTCCCCGCCTGAGAAACCGCTTGACAATGAAAGCGCTTCCAGAGTATTTGTCAGCCGGCATTTGCGGGAGAGGTGTGCCTTCCAGCCGCGCTGGTATGGGTTTCCTCATCGGCTACTGGCACCGGGGGCTTCTATGCGGAACATGGCAAGAGTGGTTTTGGGGCTGGTCCTGCTTTCCGGCACGTTTGCGCTGGCTCAGTCTAATCGCGGCAACATTACAGGAACGTTGTCCGATAGCAGCGGCGCGGTAATTCCGGGGGTCGAGGTCACTGCCACCAATGTCGCCACCGGCGTGGTCACCAAGGTGACCTCGAACCAGGACGGCATTTACGTTGTTCCCAATCTGCCCCCCGGCGGGTATTCAGTAGAGTTCAAACGTCAAGGATTCAAGACGGTCCAGTATCCCGCCATTACGCTTGAATCAACGGAAGCGGCACGTCTCGACAGCGTACTCGCCGTCGGTTCAGTTGGCGACTCGGTGACAGTCACGGCCGACGCCCCGGTTCTTGATCTGGAAAAGCCCACAGTGGCCACTAACATGAAGGGCGAAGTTGTTACCGACCTGCCCCTCAGTATCTATGGCGGCGGCCGCTCCGTGGAGAACTTTGCTGTTGCCATTACTCCCGGTTACTCACCCTATAGCAGCCCATATGGAGCAGTGATCAACGGAGCGCAGTGGTTCACCAAGGAATACACGGTGGATGGCACTTCGGGAACCACCAACATTCAGGGCGATTCCATGGAGACCGGCCCGACTATGGAAGCCGTTGAGGAATTGCAGGCGCAGACCAGTGGACTCGATGCGCAAAGCAGCACCACCGGCGGCGGCGTAATTGCCTTTAATCTGAAGTCGGGCACTAACCGGCTCCACGGCTCCTCATTTCTCTATGGGCACAACGAACTGCTGGACGCCAACACCTGGACAAACGACTTCACCGGCACGCCGAAACCCAAGCAGCGCGCGTGGGATTATGGCTTCAGCGTGGGTGGACCGATTATCAAGAACAAGACATTCTTCTTCGGCGCCTTTGAGCGCTATCAGCAGATTGACTTCCGCCTGAACAGCGGGTCGGCCTCCGTTCCTACCGCAGCTTTCAGGAGCGGCGACTTCAGCGGATTGCTGGGCGGGGGGCTATGCAACGGGTCGGATGGCGTGGGCCTGTGCAGCGACAACGGCGGGACGCCGATCATGGTACAGAACAATGCCGGACAGACGATTCCGGCGCAGGTCAATATGATTTACGACCCCTTGACCGGCAATCAGTTCACCGGAAACATCATCCCGGCAGACCGGATCAGTGCCGTGGCGCAGAAAGTGAATGCCTTCTACGATGACTATGCACCGCAGTTCGGGGGGATCGACAACAACAGCCGCGGCATTCTGTCGAACACGCCCAGCCAGACCCCAAACCAGGTAGTAGTCAAACTGGATCACATCCTCCGGGAGCAGGATCACCTGTCAGGCTCCTGGATCTACAACCACAGGCCGCGCACCCTGGTCGACGGCGGAGGGCTGTGGCAGCAAGGCACGGAAACGGGAGGGCCGCTGTCGAATGGCCGCTACCAGATTTACTGGGCGCATCAGTACCGGCTCAGCGAAACTCACACCTTTTCGCCGCGAGTCCTGAATGTCCTCAATTTCACTTATAACTTCGATTACAACGCCAGCACGCCAACCAACCCGGGAAACTGGAATGAACAACTCGGCTTCGGGGATACCGGATCAAATAACTTTCCGCAGATCAGTTTTTCGGACAACTCCGCGTACGGGCATTCAGAAACGTTCCTGGGCAACACCTGGCAGGGAAACGTCTCGGGTGTGAACGTCATCACGGGAGATAGCCTCACCTGGACCAAGGGTCGGCACAACCTTACCTTTGGAGGCGACTTCAAGGCCCACCAGATCAACAGCCGTTCCGGGTCGGGCGCACTGAAATTCGACTTTTCGAGCAATAACACCGCCGGGGCCGCATACCCCTACGATGGCTTCGCCTTCGCAACTTTTCTGCTGGGCGATGTAAACAGCGCCAGTGAGAGCGTGGCGCAAAATCTCTACGGGCGCCAGAAGGGCATCTTTTTGTATGCGCAGGACAGCTACAAAGTCACCCCTACTCTCACACTAAGTATGGGTCTGCGGTGGAACTACAACTTCCGCTTTCATGAGAAGTACGGCAACTGGGCAAACTTCGACATGAACGCAATCAGCCCCATTTACGGCGTTCCTGGAACTCTTGTTTTTGCCAAGGACGGCAGCGACAGCTTCTACAAGAATGAGTATTCGAGAAACTTCGGGCCGTCATTCGGCTTTGCCTACCAGGTCCATCCGAGGACTGTGCTGCGCGGCTCCTTCGGTCTGATTTTCAACCCGGTGTGCGTGACCTTCTTCGGAGGAGTTCCAGACGGTTTTGCGCCGCAACTGGGTACCAGCCAGGCAAACAACTTCAACTGGGATGGGGGCTATCAGGGGGTCGTTCAGAAAGTTGATGAGAATACAGATCCCGCCTTCATGTCGCCGTTCCCTGTCAGCGTCGATCCTCGCGCTCTTCGCCTGGGATACAGCGAAGCCTGGAATTTCGGCATACAGCAGGAACTCACGCCGAACCTGAGGCTTGAGCTCTCCTACGTGGGAAATCGCGGACACAGGCTAACCGATACGGCCCTCGCCTGGAACCAGGGCTCCACAGACACATTCACCCGCCTTGCCAAGTACTTCGCGGCGAACACGCCCGATGATCCGCTTAACGGCTTCAACCACTATGTGTGCGACGCGGATACGGCGGCAAGCTTCAATGTTCCCTATCCTTACGACGGCTTCTGTGCGCCGATCATGGCAACCTTCGCTCCCCTGCCGCACATGGCCGCCGCGGAAGGATTCTACTGGTTCTATCCCAATCTTCAGTATGTAGGCTTGCCGCTCGGTCAGAGCTTCTACGATTCCATGGTCGTCGATGTCGTCAAGCGCACCGGCGGCGGCCTCACCATGGATATGAGCTACACCTGGTCGCGGCAGGAAGGCAACTCCTTCTCATCTCAGCAGGACTACAACGGCTTCTACACTCCGGTCCAGGACTTCGGCAACATGCGGCAGACGGCTCATGCGATCACGGGCTACGACCTGGCCCACATCGTGAAAGGGTACGTGGCCTATGAATTGCCATTCGGCAAGGGCCGCCGTTTCCTTGCGGACCAGAATCGCGTAGTGAACTCAATTTTGGGAGGATGGACCCTGACAGGAATTGTCCTCTACAACACCGGTCAGCCGTTCCAGGTGGGTGCCGCTAATCCGTATTGGCCCCTGTGGGGAAATATTTTCCCCGAGTTCAATCCTCACGCAGGAAAACCTTCCGATCCGGGAAGTTTCGTGCCAGTCGGGGCGGACGGCCAGGTGCCCTCCACCAACTTCTACATGCCAGGTAATGTAGCCAGCAATCCGGCTCCGGGAGTGCTTCCCCCCACAGCCGGCAACTCGGCGTTGCGCTGCCCGGGACAGGCGAACGAGAATGCCAGCCTGTTGAAGAACTTCACCATGGGCCCGGAGGGTCAGTATCGGTTGTCATTCCGCACCGAGTTCTATAACCTTTTCAACCGGCACTACTACAACATCAACGGCTGTGGCGGCAGCCGGGCGTCTATCGGATCAGATACCTTCGGTCAGATCACGGGCGTCACCGATGGACCCAGGCAGGGCCAGTTTGCCGTGCGTTTCGAGTTCTGAAGTCTCATGATCTACCGCCTGCCGGAGCGATCCGCATTCGCTCCGGCGGGAAGAAAACTTACCTGAAGGTGAGTATTCTCCTCTCTAGAATTTTAGGCGCGTTCGTTGGGTGCGCCCTGCTTAGTGCGTCGGCTACTGCGCTGGCCGCATCCCCAAAGTCCAACGCCATTACTTATTACGTTGATTCACAGGGCGGAAATGATGCCCGCAGCGGGGTAGGGCCGGCATCGGCATGGAAGTCCCTTTCCAAAGTCAACGCCACCACTTTCTCTCCAGGCGACCATATTCTGTTCAAATCCGGCTCTGCGTGGACGGGCCAGCTTTTCCCTAAAGGATCTGGTGCACCCGGCAAGCCAATCGTGATCGACAAATATGGGGGATCGGCGAAGCCGCAGATCAATGCCGAAGGTCAGGCAGAAGACGCGTTCCTGTTAAAGAATCAGGAATACTGGGAAGTCAACAACCTGGAGCTTTCTAACAAGGGAGAGTCGCCGGCGGTGCGTCGTGGCGTTCATGTCAGCGTTGAGAACTTCGGCGACGCCCATCACATATATCTTCGCTCGCTCACGATCCACGACGTCAATGGCATCGACAGGGAGAAGGTGAACGGCGGCATTCACTACACTTCGGTCGGCGATCGCAAACCCAGCCGCTTTGTGGACCTTCGGATCGAAAACAATCACATCTACCATGTCGACCGCAGCGGAATATTTGGCTGGTCGACTCACTGGCAGCGCTCGACGTGGTACCCCAGCCTTGGCGTAGTGGTTCGGGGAAACCGCCTTGAAGACATTGGAGGCGACGGCATCGTCGTGGTGGCTACGGATGGCGCGGTCGTGGAACACAACGTTGTGGGACATGCCAATCAACGGTCAGAAGGCTACGATGTCGCCATCTGGGCGTGGAGCGCCGACAACACCTTGATTCAGTACAACGAGGCTTTCGCGACACGCGGCGAGCGGGACGGCGAGGGCTTTGACTCGGACTGGAACAGCCGCAACACGGTCATCCAGTACAACTACAGTCACGACAACGATGGAGGATTTCTTCTCATCTGCGATGAGGGCGGGCATGGGCCAGATGAGAGCATCGGCAACTACGGAACCATCGTCCGATACAACATCAGCGTGAACGACCACAATCGCGGTATCAATGTTGCCGGTCCGGTCAAGGACTCGACAATTTACAACAACACATTTTTCGTGGGTAAGAACGAGAACGTGAGCCTGCTCCTGCACTCGGACTGGAAGGGCTGGGCGGACGGGACATTCCTTTACAACAACATTTTCTTCGTCGTGGGCAAGGCGAGCTTTTCGTATGGGACTTCGCGCGACGCGTCTGGCCACTACACGACTGCACCAGGATTCGGCCAGAGCAAGGACAATGTGTTCGACTTCAATCTTTACTATGGGAACCTTGAACGTGCTGACGATCCCCACGCGCTCATGGCAGACCCCATGCTCGTCGACCCTGGACGCGCGGGAGGAGTTCGCTTTGACGCAACCTGGTATCGACTCAAACCTGGCTCTCCCGCGATCAATTCCGGCAAGTCGATCGACAACAACGGCGGCAAGGACTTTCTCGGCGTTGCGGTCTCTGCCTGCGGCAAAACCGATCGGGGTGCGCTGGAGTCGACGGATTGCCGCAGCGTCAAGCGCTAGAAGTAGCTGGAAAGGTATCGTAGCGCGCTTCCATGAGTGGCCCGATCAAGTCCGATTCTGACTTTGGTTGCAGTCAGGCGACCTCGTGTTCGTGGCTGCGGGGACTGAGCATCAGTTCGAGGACATAACGGAGGGCATCGCCCTGTGGCGTGTATTTTACGGCCCCCATGGTGGCGAGGTCCCAGATTAGAGCGTGGCGCCGGTCGAGAATGTCAAACTGAGACTCTACCGCAATCTAAATAAAGTTGCAGTTGAACGGTGTTTTTCAAAAAGCGGTTAGAAGTCCTCGATGTGGAGTGAGCTGGCCGGATCTCCGCCACGCCAAGAGGCTGCAAACTCACGTTGAACCCAATCGGCGTCTGAAGATCTTCCCTGAGCTTCGAGACACTTCCAAAGGCCAAAGAGAAGGCGTGGATTTCTCGGAGAGCGTTGCAGGCCTTCGCGAAAAACGGTTTCTGCATCGGCAGCGCGACGGTTGCGAAGAAGCGCCGCACCGAGAGACTGGCGGATCCAGTAGTACCAGGGTGGCGGGTCGTCATACAGGAGAGCATCCTCCGCTTCCACGGCACGCCGCCAGATGGGAATTGCAGAGTCGGCATTGGCCGCGAGCCGCGCTTCCAAAACGAGTGCCGCGACGTTCATGATTTTATCGGCGGGATTGAACACAAACATCGTCTGGGGCGGGATTGCCGCTCGCGCTACGGAAAAGGCCCGGTGCTCTTCCAATGCCCTGGCACGATCGCCTTTCCCCGCGTAGGCCAGCGTTCGCGCGTAATGACGGAGAGCCGCCGTCATCATCATTCTGCTGTCTGGCGCAGGTTCCGCCAGAACATCGTCCCAGCGCGCGAAGCGGAGCAGCAGAAAGAGACGGTTCGGCAAGTAGTAGTCGGACATATCTGGCATCGAGGCAATTTCGGCAGCGGCTCGGGCAACAAGGTCGTCCACGGCCTTGCGCGCGTCCGGGTAGAGCCCCTGTTCTGTCCTGGCGCGCACGATGAAGTGCAGGTTGTGGCCATAGTAGCCGTAGCCGTAGACGACGCCGGGCGGGGCGAGCTTGAAGAGCTGAAGGTCGGCTGCGACAGCTTCCTCGTTGACCCGCGCTGCCATCTCCAGATCACCCACGCTCATGAAAATGTGTCCACCCATGTGAACGAGGTGTGCAGATCCAGGAGTGAGCCGGTGCAGAGCTGCCGCACTCGCAAGCGCGTACTCAGGATGTGGAGAAGTGTCCAGCTCATGGACGTACAAATGGTGCGCGTAGTAATGCTCCGGATCGCGCAGAATTACGGAGGTCAGCACGGCCAATATTTCTTCAGAACCTTCTTCGGGGTGCCCTTCTGCACTATACCAATGGTAACGATGCCGATTGAGGAGACTGTCCGCAAAAAGTGTTTGGGCGTCGAGATCGTCCGGGTAGCGAGCGGCCAGTTGGCGCATGGCCGAGGCATATTCGGTGTCCAGGCGCGCGCCATCTTGATTTGCAGCACCTGAGCATCGTTTCCCGAGCGCCTCAATGTAACCCTGTTCATTCTCGGGGGCACTCGCCATCAAAGAGCGGGCTTTTTCAATCGCAGCGAATGCACCTGCCGCATCGACATCCTGATCAACGTCCATGTTCATGTGGCGGCCAAGCGAGAATGAGACTCCCCACCAGGGCATGGCGGCGGAAGGATCGAGTTCGGCGGCGCGGTGGAAAGAGCGCGCGGCTTCGGCGCGATTGAAAGCGTAGGCGAGTGCCAGACCTTGATCGAAGAATTTCTGAGCTTCAGAACTCTTGGTGGCGATGGGATGGCGGTGATTTCCGAGTCCTGGAAGGAGTTGCACGGTCTGCGGGACACTGGTTTCTACAGGTTGTTGTGCGACGCCATTATAAGGAACACCAATAAGGAACAGAATTATGAAGGAACAGTTTCACATTAAGCCCCCTATGGGAGTCGGGGAACGTCCTGGGGCAACCTAGTCCCCCGGATGTCTAGATGTCAACTGTCGCGTGGGAAGCGGCGAAAGCAGGCCGACGCTGCCGCTGCAAAATAGGATTATTCCTTTGTTACGACCTTGGGCGGACCGGTCTTACTGGATTTGGCTTGAGTGGGAAGTTACAAATGATCGCCACGAAAGAAATGAAAGAACCAGATTACAAATTCCGGTGCAACGGAAACCGCGTTGCGTGGGCCACCGCTCCTAAACCCTGAGGAAGAGATCTGTTCTTCGAGCCTGATCCCACGTTTGCCAAAAGCAGGCAAACATGGGGCACCCCAAGAATGAGGATGAGTACTCCTCTTTAGATCTATACTTCCTCGCGGAGATATGGGCCACCCGCCCGGTTTATCGTTTTCGATTGCTCTGAGCTCAACGGAGGTCTGCGAGTGGGTTGGGCCATCTCGCCTATTTTATTGGCATGCAGAAGCAGAGACAATTACCGTCTGGATCAGTCACGGCGAATTCACGCAGTCCCCAAGTCTGATCAACCGGCGCACTATGAATTGGAGAGTCTGGACGCAAAGTCGTGTCGAGCCCCCGCGTGCGAAATGTCGTATAACGCTCGTCAACATCGTCCACAAACACGCGGTTCACCGAGCCGAACACACCGTCTCCTGCATGACGCGAGAGCTGTAGCTCGGCTCCGTCTCGAATTAGGTCAATGACTCCGTTGGCCATCTCGCAATCTTCATGTCCGGGCCACTTGCGTTCGAAATCAAGAATTCTCGTGTAAAACTGTGCGGATCTCTCTAAATCACCAGACTTGATCACAGGAACAATCTTCATGACACTCTCCCGGTACCAGGAAAACAGGATACTTGGTCGCCACGCTGCCGCACAGATCAAGTGTGAACTCGTCCCGGCGTCAGCAACCCGGACGCAATTTGGCCACCCGAAAGCTTGTCGAGACGCCTGTTTGTAGATAGCAATAAACTTCTTTGCCAACAAGAGTTGGACGTCTTGCTACCATCAACAGATGGATCGATCCAATGGATACGAAGGAGTCTCGGAAGAATTTCTTGCGCGTCGTGGCAGTAGCAGTAGTCGGCAGACTGGAATCGGCGTGAAGGAAGTGCGAGAGTGGGCGAAAACACTGCCGCGCGGCAGCAGCGTTATTGATCTAGGCTGCGGGCCAGGTTTTCCCATCACGGTGGTACTGGTCGAAGAAGGACTTCAAGTCTTCGGGGTGGATGCAGCACCATCTTTTGTTGCGGCATTCCAACGCAATCTGCCCGGCATACCTATTGTGTGCGAATCCGTTCTAGACTCAGGATTGTTTGACCGAACCTTCGATGCTGTCTTGTCAATTGGGCTGATATTCCTTCTCAAGGTTGAAGAGCAGCATCGCCTAATCCAGAGGTTCGCCGATATCCTGGCCCCGGGCGGCCGTCTGCTATTCACCTCAACTGCCAAACCTGCCGTTTGGAATGATGCGATGACGGGGTTGGAATCAATCTCCCCGGGGGCCGAGAAATATAGGAACCTCCTCGCTGCCGCCGGTATATCGATCGCAGACGAGTACGAGGATGTAGGCGAAAACCACTATTTCGACGCCTTCAGGAAAAAATAGCATAAGAGAATCGCTCCGCTGGCTCCTGTCATTTCGCTAAACCGTTCGGCGAATCCATTATTGAACGCATTCTGGGTGATCGTCGACTATTCGGATGTTGTCCAGAAACGGGCTTCGGGGAGATCGACCGCGCTCACCGGACCCCGCGGGCAACGCATTTCCTCGAAGCCGACTCCTGGCTCGCGTGGGACCAATGGTTCAACTTCCAGATAGCCCGTCACTCGCTCTGCTTAATCCCTGTGCATCTCTGCGTCGGCACCCGCTACCATGAAATGCCGAGGTACAGTTTCTGCGCTGTGTTCTTCTCGACGATAAGTCTCCATGACTGAAAGCAAGACATCGGCCGCCAGTTCCGGAGCCTGACTGGGCGATAGAGCAACTGCTCCTTCCGCGAGCTATACTCGTCCGCAAGGGTGGGCCACCCGCCTCATCCGCCGTACAGTGACAATCCAGACATCAATAAACCGCTGTTCGGGGGCCTGGACGGTCCGCAGTGAGGAAGAGGATCCATGTTTCCAAGGATAACGCTGTGTTGGTTGCTGCTAACCTGTAGCGTCTTTGCCAGTGGAGCAGAAACTCCATCGGTGAAGGCTGCCGTTGCCCCGGAGTATCCCCCGCTTGCTGTCGCCGGAAGAGTGTCGGGGGTCGTTACTGTGCGCGTAGTGATCGACGACTCAGGGGCTGTGACTCAGGCGGACGTAGTGCAGGGTCACCCGATGCTGAAGAAGGCTGCCTTAGACGCGGCTCAGAAATGGAAGTTCGAGGCAGGCTCGGCAGCGACGATATCCCTGAAGTTCGACTTCACAGTGTTGCCTGAAAAGGCAGCCAAAGAATCCGAGGTTACCTTCCTTCCCCCTGATGAGATCGAAGTGAGAAAAAGGCCAGCAGAACCAAGCAACTACAAGCTGTATTAGGGCCTGAAAAAACGCGACATGAGGCGAGCTTCATCATTCGCGATTCTCCTGCTGCTTGGTTCTGCTGCCGCACAGCGAGTTCAAACCAGCGTGTGCGAGATCACGCGATCCCCAGCGTCATTCGACGGCAAGATGGTGCGGGTTCGGGCCACGGTTGCTTCCGGGTTCGAGGCGTTCGGCATCCGCGATCCGGCAACGAGAAGTGCTCCACGATCTGGCTTACTTATCCAGGTCGTGGGCCTGTCGCTTCCACTTCGTTCGGACCGGCTACGCCCAATCTCCAGCGCCCGCCAGTGAAACTCAAGAACAACAGAACAACCGGCAACTGAAGCGGTTTCAAAAACTGCTCGATGCCGAAATGTATCCGCGCAGCCGTGGGAACATCTGCATGGCCTGCACGCGCTACGAGGTCACAGCCATGATGACAGGGCGTCTCGATTACGCGGGACAAATAGGGGACAGACGGAACTGACCCATTTTCTAAGCCACGAAGGCCGATTTGAGGCTGTGCAGAATCGGCGGAAGGCTTGGTCCGCCGGGGCGGCTGGCCCATCCTTCATTTTTCGTTTTTCTCTCTTCCCATAAACCGATGTGAGAATCACAACCAAGGGTGGGCCAGCCTGCCTATACTCGTCCGCAAGGGTGGGCCGCCCGCAAGCTGTTGGAACATCTATGATGCGCTTTTCTTTTTATTTGATCCGCCGCCCGCCCGTTTTCCGTGGGGTGGAATGTAATGAAATCGAATCAGATAGATGTTGTTCCCTCTGCCGTGTTTTGCGACCTTGAGAAGATCGAGTACTCCCAGGAAGCCGGATTCGCGCGCTAATTCCGGCGTAATATCAGGAAGCCCGATCGCTGTGATCGACTCGATTTCTATCTCCCCTTCTCCCATGCGATAGCGGCGGCCTTCTATGACATGGGGCCTCATCCAAATCCTGACGCTACAAGTTATATCGCCGTGGACCACCCCTTCGCGCAGCCGCTTTGCAAAGACCATAAGGCCATTCCCTCCTGGTAACGGAGAACGCAGTAATAAATTCTTCGGCCTCTTTCCGTGAAACGATTCAACTACCACCGGCTGCCGCGCTTTGCTCCCGCAACCAGCTATAAACGTACCCCCGGGAGTCAAATATTCTTGGTATGAATAAGATAAGTACCCATCTTGTCGTCAATCGGGGGTTGGCCCATCCTTATATTTTTCAGCGGTTTTCAAAGGGTGGGTTGCTGGTCTTGTCGCGACTGACCTCATATATTCATTTGCCACAGACTCATTCTTCCCGCAGCCAGCCGCGGAAGGTTTGGGCCCTGGCCTATAATGCCGCCCGTGGCTAGTCGCATTTCCCCGATCCGGCTTGCTGTATCGATGCTGGCCGTCCTGTCGCTCGTAGCCTTCGTGCTGGTAGCCTGCATCACCCCAAAAAATTCTCCGCCGCCCACCAATCCTCCCGCAGTTGGCTCCGCCAGTTGCTCACTTGGCCAGGAGTTCTGCGGCGGCAGATGCATGGACTCCCTCGACTTCACCAACGACAATCATAATTGCGGCCGTTGCGGCCATAGCTGCTCGTTCAACGAAACGTGTACCGGGAGCTTTTGCAGCTGCGCGGCCGGCACGGAGACGTGTATGGGGAGTTGCGTTTCGACATCGGCATTTCTGAGCGATTCGCAGAATTGCGGCCGCTGCGGCAACGTCTGTTTCGGCGGCCAGACCTGTATCGGCGGGATGTGCCAGAAGATGTAGGCTACGCCGTCTGTTTACTCATCTGTCGTGGGCGTGCGGGA
Organism: Terriglobales bacterium; assembly: GCA_963803205.1. Lineage (GTDB taxonomy): Bacteria > Acidobacteriota > Terriglobia > Terriglobales > Acidobacteriaceae > CAWDLG01. Next base: position 1,074,055 of record CAWDLG010000007.1, on the reverse strand, counting down.
GTCGCGCCCCTTCTTCGCCGATTCCGTCCCTTTCCCTCGCTTTTTTCTGCTCTCGTATTCGTTGCGAATCTGGTTGAACTTCTTGGTCAGCGCCTGGAGGTCCTGGTCCGAAAGGTTCTCGATGTCGATCATTTCGTTGTGGGCCAGTTTGATCGACCGGATGATCTCGTCGAGCTTTAGGTGGATAGCGCGCGCATCGCGGTTCTGGGTGTTCTGGATCAGAAAGACCATCAGGAAGGTAACGATGGTCGTCGTGGTATTGACGACAAGCTGCCAGGTATCGGAGAAATGGAATTCCGGCCCCAGCGCGGCCCATAGCAGAATGATGACCCCGGCCGCCAGGAAAGCCCACTTGGTGCCAACCCATCCCGAGATATTGGTGGCGAACCTCTGGAAACCATCCGACAGACTGTGGCGATTGGCTGCTTTGGGGGTGGTCATTGCAGGCTTTTTGATGCGAGTTTGCAAGCCCTCAGTCGCAAACCAGGAGCAGCCCTCCTCGGCAACAGCACCAAACAACAAACGGCACGGGGATTAGCCGTGCCGTTTGTCGACGGGGGAGTACAGCATGTCCCTGCGAACTACTTCTTTTCGTTCGCTTCGTTCAGTCTGGCCACTTTGGCAGCGTGGCTCACCGCGTCCACAAATGCAGTGGCTACCGGCGGAGTGGGGACCTTTCCCATCAGGATGGAGCGGAAAGGTACGTTGCTGCCGTATATGGCGATGGTTGAATCATCGTCCTTTTCGATGACCGCCCCCTCCAGGGTAAGACCCGCGAAGGCGCCCTTGGAGCGGGAATAGGTCAGCATTTCAGTGTTCAGCTTCCAGTCGGTGCCGGCAGAGGCATGACGTCCGACCGGTCCGGCGGCGGCAGAGCCTTCGCCTGAAATCTGGAACTTGCTCGAAAGCAGGTGTTGCAGGCCCTGATCGTTCATCACCAGCATGACCAGGTCGACGCCTTCGACGCCGATCTGCAAACCCCAGCTTCCACCACCCACTGAGACGAACGCCGGGGCGCTCCAGCCAGTGGAAGTGCGGCAGGTCGCAACACCGCGGCCATGCTTGCCGCCGATGATGAAGCCGCCTTTAACCAGGTGCGGCACGATCACGATGCACTTGGCGTTGTCGAGAACTTCCTCAGGAATGCCCTTATCGGGCGCGTCCATGATCTGGTGCAGGGTCTCGGTTGCCATCTGCAACCGCTCGGTAGAGTCACTCTTCGCATCCGCGAAGGAGAAGGTCGTCGCACAAACAACGATCAAAGCAATCAGCCAATTCCTCATAACTGTTCCTTTCCTCGTGTGCGTCAGCGGAAGATTTCAGAGCGATCGGACGGAAAAACGCGATCACTGAGCACCCTCTGACACTACGGGACCGGGAACGGCGAAGCTATCCGGCGCAACATGTACGCCGAATGAGAAGAAACCTGTATACGAGGCTGGCAACCTTTTACGGGGCTGGGCGAGCCACGGGGCTAATCCGCGCCAGCCATGCAGTATGCGGATTCCGGTTGCCCGCGCTCAGGCGTCGCAACGGGAACCACCTGCACCGAATCAACTTCCAGGCTGAGGGACATCGTTTCGGAACACGTCCCGCACAGCCAGTAATGGGCAACTTGCCGCGACGGCACTTCCGAGGTAGCGCACGGCGAGGCATCGACGCAAGGCACGGAAATCGAACGGACCTCGAACTGAAACAGCTTTCCGTCGCGCAGGCGCAGCAGCGGCGTCGAGCAAGAGGGGTTGGCACATTTCGATACCATAACTTGTACCCAGTCGGTTGAATTTTGAAGCCGATGAGGGGAGCGTAAGCGGCACACTGACAGGAGTACATCCGGAAAATTCTGTATAGGAAGCCACTTCGGCATCCGGATTTTCCCTTATTCTGTGGAAAACTGACGACTGATCGCTGGCCAGAGTGCAATCTACCGGAAAGGTCGATTCAGTACGTTACACTGGCATTCCACCGGGCTTTCTACATGAAGTACTGTATGGCCGGGTAAGGTTCAGCTTTCATACACTTCTGGCTTGGATGACGTTCGAATAGTCGTCTTTCCCTCGACAACGGCCGTGCAGGTATTTCGTTCTGGGACTAAAATAGAACGGAACATGCAATTGTGGACGACAGGCCTAGAGTTAAGTTTTTGATGCCGTTCGGTTTATACGTTTCTTGAGAAGGCACGGCTTAAAACCCAGTTCCCCTGGCTGGAGGTGGAAACTATGAGCACGCTGCGAATCATGATTGCGGATGACCACGAAGTGGTCAGGCGCGGGCTGCGCGCCCTTCTTGAGGGGCGTACGGGATGGGAAGTGGTGGCCGAAGCCAGTGACGGGCGCGACGTCCTCAAAAAATGTGCCGAGTTGAAGCCGGACGTGATTGTGCTCGACATCGCTATGCCGAACCTGAATGGGTTGGAAGCTACACGCCAGCTGCTGAAGACCGATCCCGGGGCCAAGGTGTTGATTTTGACTCTGCACGACTCCGAACAGGTGATCCGGGATGTCCTGAGCGCAGGCGCCCGCGGCTTCCTGTTGAAATCCGACGCGGCTCGCGATCTGGTTTCGGCGGTCGAGGCTCTGGGCCAGAACAAAACGTACTTCACATCCAAAGTGGCTGCTATGGTGCTGAATGGTTTCCTCAAGGGAGGCCCGTCGGCAGTAACGGCTTCCTCCAGCCCCTTGACGCCGAGAGAGCGGGAAATCGTCCAGCTCCTCGCGGAAGGAAAAAGCAGCAAGGAAGTCGCTTCGGTTCTGGGCCTGAGCGTGAAGACAGCCGAAACCCATCGTTCCAACATCATGCGCAAGCTTGATCTTCATTCCGTGAGTGATGTGGTGCTGTATGCGATTCGGAACAACATCATTCACGTCGTGCCGGCTACCCCCGAAATCTAACTGCACGGCAAGCAAGAAAAATGGCCGGAGGCACATGCCTCCGGCCATATGTGTTTTGGATCGGCGTCAGGCCGCTGACTTGCTTCGCCCTGAGGCTTTTTTGGAAGGCTTTTCCGTCGAACTCTCCGCGCCGGCTGCTTCAACATTGATGCTTTCAGCCAGGGAAGTCAGCTTGCTGTCCGCTTCCTTCTCCTCGCTGAGGATTTCTTCCAGAATGCCCGCGGCTTCCTCCTCGCCGAGAAGGTTGGCATAGGTGCGCACGCAACCGTAACCGGCGATTTCGTAGTGCTCGACGCGCTGCGCCGCTGAAATGATGGCGGCGTCGCGAACGTCCTCGTCCATGTCTTCCTTGATTACTTCATCGCCTTCCTTGAGCAAGCCTTCCATGCCCTTGCACTTCTTGCCCTCGGGATCCTCATCGAGCTTGGAAAAGATATCTTCCAGGCGGCTGGACTGCTCTTTGGTGACCTCCAGATGCTCCTGGAGGGCATCCTTCAGTTCGGTTGAGTTGGCGGCTTTGATCATCTTGGGCAAGGCTTTGATGATCTGATTTTCAGAGTTGTAAAGATCCTGCAACTCCTCGACGTACAAATCTCTCAGATTTTCGACTTTCATGATCGCATCTCCTGATTGGGTAACGGCTAGTGGTGATTACCTGAACTTGAGAACTATGAGTGCTCCTGGTGCCCCCGGGCAGTGACGCTTAACTATCTGCGATCAAGGCGAGAGGCAGGCGCTGCGGTCTTTAGCCGACTCGCGGCGCCCACCTTGTAGAGGGAAACAAAAGAGGAAATAGTTCATGCGCACACCTTAGGATCGTTAGCTGGCGCGAACAATCCTGTGGGTGCGGTAATTTTCTTTGTGAGCTTCCTGTAGGGACCGGTGAAGTCAATCGCCACGAGGAGATTTTCTGCCGCAACGAAAAAATTAATTCCGCATATCCGCAATTCAGAAGATCGGGTGCGAGTCGACCACTTTTTCCACAGTAATACTCGCTAGTACTCCAGTGAATGCTGTATCTGGCGCGGGCTTCCGCTGTATAGCAACTCCCAACTGGCCACGATACAGCAAGTCTCTGAGTGATCTACAGAGCGCACTGGATGGACGGTTTTCGCTCTAAATCCTAGTCTGCTTTCTGCCGGATGTTCGAAAGGCGACCTTGATTGTGGTTACTACAAGGTGCCGACAGCGGCGGAAGGAGCAACCCGTGAAAACGGAAACTCAAGCAGAGACACTGAATTCGGGGGCGGAATTGATCACCAGAGCGCAGCAGGGGGATTCCCAGGCATTTGCCGCTCTGTTCGAGATGCACAAGCCTCGTATTTACGCCATCTGTCTCCGGATGACTAACAACATCGCGGAAGCCGAAGACCTGACCCAGGATGCTTTCATCCACGTCTTCCGCAAACTCTCCACGTTTCGCGGGGAGTCGGCGTTTTCCACATGGCTTTATCGCATCGCAGTTAATACGGTGTTGATGCATTTCCGCAAGCGCAGCAACCGCCAGATCTCTCTGGATCAGCCGGTCCAGAAGGACGCCGCGGCGCCCAAGCGGGAATATGGCCGCGTCGACGACCGGCTGGCGGGCTCCGTCGACCGCCTGGCCCTGGCGCGAGCGATCAACGAACTGCCTCCCGGATACCGCACTATCTTCTTAATGCATGAAGTGCAGGGCTACGAGCACCAGGAAATCGCCCGTATTTTGAAATGCTCCATCGGCAACTCCAAGTCACAGCTCCACAAGGCCAAGCTGCGCATGCGCCGCCTCCTGATTCCGAGCGACATACTGGCGCGTCAGGCTGACGAGTCCGCCACAGCGGCGGAAGGACAGCAACTGCAGGCTGAACCCGTTGCGGTTCGCCAGGACGGAGAGTATGCGTTGAGATCTCGCTCCGCCTCGTCGAAGGGCAAGAAGCGTCTTGACTACGTTCTAGGGGAGCCCGGTCGCTCCCGGAAATCCGCTCACAATCTGGAACACGAAATGCCGATTCCGATGGCCGCAGAAGATGCGTCCGCAATGATTGGAAGTGGTTACTGAGAGAAGTAAAAAACTACGGGGTGCAGGGAACATGAGAGTTGGCGGGGTTCTGGTTGTACGGAAAGCAGACGAAAACGAATCCAGCACAGACGGAATATCAACACCGGCCATCGCATCGATTACCGATTCGCCGGTGGCTTTGACCGAGGTCCTGGGCGAGTCGATTCTCCACCGTCAGGTGGAGAGTCTGCGGCGTCACGATGTCGATCCGATTTTTGTGGTCACAGATGACTCGCTGCGAAATCACCCGGTGATCCGGTCGCTGTCGCGCTGCCGGGTACAGTGCATCAGTGCGCCGGCGGCAAGTCTGGAAAATATCGTGGAATCGACGATTGCGCGCTGTGCCCATACGGGCATTCGCGCGGTCCTTGCCATGGAGGCGTCGGTTTACGCGGAGCTGGACGTGCCTCAATTACTCCAATTCCATCTCGCTTCTGAGCAGCGCGCGACGTTCGTAAATGACGAGGAAGGATCGTTACCGATCACGATGATCGGCAGCCAGCATTCCGAGATTGCGCTACCGTTGATGCGCAATCGCTTCATCCTCGCGCGGTCCAAGGGCGATTATCTCCATTGTGGGTACGTGAATCGCCTGGCAAACCCCGGCGATTTGCGCCGTCTGGCCAAGGACGCGCTGGCGCACCGATGCCGCATTCGTCCGAATGCCAGCGAAGTTTCGCCCGGCGTGTGGGTCGCCGATTCGGCCCGCATTCATCCGGAAGCGCGCATCATCGGTCCCGTTTATGTGGGGCCGCACGCCGTTTTGCGTCGCGGCACCACGGCCAGCTCGTTTGCGGTAATCGAGAGGAACTCTCATATCGACCGCGGAACCGTGGTGCGGGATTCATCGGTTCTGGCCAACACCTATGTCGGCGTTTGCCTGAATGTATCGAATGTCGTCATCAACCGCAGCCGCCTCGCGGATGTGGCCCGAAACGTCAGTCTGGAGATGGGCGAGCTGGCCCTGATCGGGCCTGCCGCCGGCCGGAAGCGAGTTCTGGCTCCCGCCTTCCTGCATTCGCTTGCGCATTCGAGTTCACTGCAGCTGCGCGCGTTCCGGCAGAGGCTCAGCAGCCTGGCGGCGCAGAAGTCGCAAGCCGCACCGGCGACATCAAAGATTACATACGGAGTCCTCGAGGCATGGAGAGGTCTCAAAACCGCAGCCAGCACCACCGATCCCGGCAGTATTTAAAAGGTAGCCTGAATGAGTGTTCAGTCCGAGGTAGTTGTCAAGATATTGCCGGAACGATGCGATCCCATTCATTCGCCCGGTTTCCGCCACGAAATGCGGATGCTCGCGCGAGCCGATCAGCCACGCATCGTCCTGGATCTCAGCGCGGTGAAAGATTTCGATTCCAGCAGCATTGAGACCTTGCTGCACTGCCTGTCGGCGGTAGTCCGCGCGGATGGTGAACTGAAGCTGGCGGCGCTCTCGCCGGAAGCGGCCATCATCCTGGGAATGACGCGCGTCGACCGTTTCTTCGAGATCTTTCCCACGGTAGACGAGGCGGTTAGCAGCTTTGACGGCTTCGCCGCCGACAGCCAGTTCCAGGCGCCCTGGAATTCTTTCAGTATCGCCCCCGAGCAAGAGATTGCTTCCGGGCCTCAGGACACGGGTTCGCCACATCGCTGAAAGGCCAAAGACGTTTCGCTTTCCGGAGAGATGATGATGAAATCACGAACAGGAAGAACCGTCGCTTTGGTGCTTGGATGCGCACTGGTGCCCCAGGTAGCGGCCATCGCCCAGACCGGTGCGCCGGCGACGATCGCCGCGGAACAGTCCGACCTGCCGAATGCGCCATCGACCGTCGCCCAGAATCAGGCGCCGGCGCCTTTCTCCGATGCGCCCTCGAGTTCTGCACAGTCGACTCCGCCCGGGGAATCCAAAAACTCGGCTCCAGCCACACCGGCGCCTTCACAGGAAGCTGCCCAGCCTCAAGGGGCCGCTGCCGCGGAAGTGCAGCCGACTACCGGAACCGCAGCCTCCAGGCCGGCAGGCGCCGCAATCGCCCCTGCCAAACAAAAGCGTTCGCGGTCGTTCCTGATTCGCCTGGGAGCGATTGCCGGCGTTGGAGTAGCCGTCGGAACAGCCCTGGCCCTCACCAGCGCCACTCCGAGCAAGCCGCCGGGAGCAAACTGATGCCGGGCGGTAACCAGCAACCCTGGCCCGCTCCCGCAGACCGGTCTTTCCGCATGCCTCCCACTGTGATTTCGTTTTCGGGGATGGATGGGTCGGGCAAAAGCACCAGCATTGCAAATCTCATCGCCGACCTGCAGGCGCTCGGCCTTCGAGTCAAGACCTTCACTTATTGGGACAACGTGGTGGTATTTCCCCGCTTCCGCGTCAAAGTTACGTCCAGCCTGCTGCACGGCGAAACCGGCATAGGATCGGCGGAGAAGCCGGTTCAGCGCCGCGATAAGAATTTCCGCCCCTGGTATGCCAGCCTGGGCCGTTCCCTTCTGTATCTGCTTGATACGGCGCATCTGCGGGTGCTGACAGGCCGTCTGGGGCCGGACGAGGCCGACGTGGTTGTGTTTGATCGGTATCTGTACGACCAATTAGCGACTTTGCCGGTCGAAGGCTGGATTGGCGCAACTTACGCCCGCACCCTGGCAAAGCTGGCTACAAAGCCCCGGGCGGCGTTCCTGCTGGACGCTGAGCCCGAAATCGCCTTCAGACGCAAGCCAGAGTACCCTGTGGAATTCTTGCGGCAGTATCGCGCCGCCTATCTCAGGGTCAGCGAGTTGTTCGATGAGGTCACGGTTCTCCCTCCCATGTCGCCGGACGAAACCCGCAGCGCCATTTTGCGGAGTCTGGTAAAGAGGGGGGTCATCCCCAGCCAGGATGCAGTGGAGGAGACCGCCCGCGCCTAGAACCCTGTCGGGTAATTGACCGTTCGCTGCAGTCTTCTGCACTTCGCCCGCCAGTCGGCCCTTCTGGCTGTCTCATAGCCAACATCTACACCCGCATCACCCATCCAAGGCTCGGCATCAGATTCTCGGAGACACAGGCAATGGTAGAAAAGTTTGCGCTGGTAATCCCGACCCTGAATGAGGAAGCCAATATCGGTGTGCTCCTCGATCGTGTCTGCTCCAACCTGGATCACCTGGATGTGGAGTGCGAAATTCTGGTGGTCGATGACGAGAGCAAAGACGGCACTCGCCAGGTAGTGAAGCAGCGCATGATGTCGGATCCTCGCATCCGCCTGCTGACACGCCGCGGCGCCCGGGGATTATCGGGGGCGGTGCTGTTCGGATGGAGGCACACCGATGCCGAGATTCTGGGCGTGATCGATGCCGACCTCCAGCATCCCCCGGAACTCCTGCCAGCGTTGATCAGCGAAGTGCTGCATGGGAAAGACATGGCGGTCGGCAGCCGCTACGTTGCCGGGGACGGAACCGCGGGATGGAATCCGGTTCGAAAGGCGCTGTCGCTGATGAGTACCTGGATTACCTATCCCCTCCAGAAAAAGGAAATCAGGGTCCGCGATCCGCTGTCCGGATTTTTCGTCTTGCGCCGCAGTTGCATCGAGGGACTCGAACTTCAGCCGCAAGGATTCAAGCTGCTGCTGGAGATTCTGGTCCGTGGCAGGATCGGGTCCGTCACTGAGGTGCCTTATCAATTTGGATTGCGCCACGCGGGGACCAGCAAGGCGAACCTGCGCGTAGGCCTGAACTATCTACAACTGATCGGCCGGCTGTCTCTCAATTCCTTTTCCAAAACAGGTCCCTCGTGAAAATCTGCCTGGTCACCGCGTTTCCACCCAGCCGCGGGGGACTGAGCGAATACGGTTTTCACGTTGCCCAGGCCCTGGCGAAGTTTCCTCGCGTGCAGCTGACCATTCTGGCTGACGAACTGCCCAGCCCTCAGCCGGAACTGGATGGCTTTGAGGTAATTCGCTGCTGGTCGTTCAACTCGGCTTCCAATCCGGTGCGGCTTCTGCGGGCGTTGGGTCGCTGCAATCCGGACGTGGCCTGGTTCAATATCGGCTTCGCTTCTTTCGGCAACCGGCCCCTGTCCGCTTTTCTGGGTATTGCGATCCCTCCGCTGGCGCGCGCCCGCGGCTTCTACACCCACGTAACTCTGCACCAGATCATGGACACCATGAACCTGGAAGACGCCCGCGTCCCACATCCCCGCCTGTATCGTCTGGGCGGCTGGCTGGCAACGCGCCTGTTGCTGATGTCCGACTCGGTTTCGGTGCTGATCCCGGCTTACCGCCGCACGCTTATCGACCGGTACGGCGGCAACAATGTGCACTTCCGCCCTCATGGAATTCTCTTTGGAAGGCCCGAGTTCCCTGACCTGGCGCGCCGCGGAAATCCAGAGCATCGCATCCTGGCATTTGGAAAATGGGGCACATACAAGCGGCTGGAACCGCTCCTCGAAAGCTTCGAGAAAGTGACGCAGCGGCAGAAGAACGTCCGCCTGGTGGTCGGAGGAGGAAACCATCCCGAGACTCCCGGCTATGTGGAGTCGGTGCGCGACAAAATGAAAGGGAATCCGCACATCGATTTCCTCGGCTACGTCCCCGAAGAACAGGTTGGGGATCTGTTTCGCGGCGCCAGCATTGTTGTTCTTCCCTACTCGTCATCGGCCGGTTCCAGTGGCGTGGCTCACCTGGCCTGCGAATATGGAGTTCCGATTGTGGCCGCGGATCTGCCCGAATTTCGGGATATGGCAAGCGCCGAAGGTCTGGCCATCTGCTTCTACGAACCGGGCAGCACCCAGCAAATGGCGGAAGCGCTTGATTCGCTTCTGGCACATCCCGAATGGCAGCGGCAAATGGCGGAACTCAATTTCGCCGCCGCACTCCGTATGACGATGCCGAAGGTGATTCGCCGCTATTTGCGTCTCTTCGAACTCGACCACCAGTACCAGATGATCGCGCCCGTGCTGCGGCAGCGGCGCCTGGCGCGCTGGCTTCCCTTCGGCGCCCTCTGGTCTGCAATCTTTGCGCGCAGCACCGGTTCGTTCCAGCAGTCCGGGCCGAATGAATAGCTGAAAGCTGGGTTCCCGCTGGCAACCACCCGGTTAGTGATGAGTTGGGAGTTTCACGATCTGTTGCTGTAAGGCATACCGGAGCAGGCCCACCTTGTTGTGAACCCCGATCTTCCGCATGAGGTTGAAGCGGTGCGATTCCACCGTCCTCACGCTCAGTTGGAGCATCCCGGCAACTTCTTTGGCCGATTTTCCTTCAGCCAGCATTTGCAGAATCTGCCTCTCACGGGGAGTGAGATGGGAGCTTCGCGGGGCGGCGTGCTCGATGTTCGGATTGTGGCGAATTTCGTCCATCTTGCTCTTACTGAGGCCCCTTTCTCTCGTTTCTGGAAACGATGCGCAGGCTGGGCTCTGGCGAAGAGGCCGCCGGAAGGCAATCGGCAACGTAGACCTCGATGCGCGTCCCGCGGCCTGTGCGCGAGCGAATGCGGAACGTCCCGTTCAGGCAGCGCACCCGTTCGCGCATGCCGATGATTCCGAACGAGCGCGGGAAGACAGGCTTTCGAGAAAAGCCCGCGCCGTCATCCTGAATGGACAGCCGAACCTTCCCGCCCTTTCGCGACATCTCGATCTCGACCTGCTTCGCCTGCGCATGCCTGCCGATGTTGTGCAGCGCCTCCTGCACCAGGCGGTACAAGGCCAGTTCCGTCAGAGAAGGCAGTCGCCCAAAATCCTCCGCGATGCGCACGATGACCTTGAAACCGTGGTTGCGCGCCAGGGTTCGCGCCTCCTTGCGAATGCTTTCGATCAGCCCCAGCGTTTCCAACTCGCGGGGAGAGAGCCGGTGCGCTATCCGCTGCACGCCGGCGAGAGTGCGATCTACGATTCTGATCGCGCGCTGGATTTTTGCCTTTGCGTTCTCCCCTCGTCCTAAGCGCTCAAGCTCTTCCAGACCAGTGCGCAAGAGTGCCAGGCCTGCTGCGGTTTCGTCGTGAAGCTGCTGCGAAAGGCGCGCGCGTTCAGCCTCTTCGACTTGCAGCAGGTAATGGGAAAAGTGGGAGTTGTCGGAATCCGTAAGACTGGGACCGCTCACCGGGGACTGGGACTGTAGTTTGCCGGTCATTTCGGATCAGCAATCGGCCGTCGTTCGACGAGCGGGCAGGCTCTAGGGTGCGTTTTCCACAGCCCGGGTTGCTCGCCACGGCCTACGGTGCAGGAGGGGAAAGAACCGTAACCGTTTGAGCGGCATACTGCCGCCCGTCAAACTGGGCGCGAATTGCCACTCGGGATCCTTCGTGAAGCTGTCGTAACGAACTCACTTGAGAAGGATCGAACTTCAGCTCGTACTTTCGGTCGTCACTTTCATTTGCGACAACCAGATCGTGCGTCGACAGATCAAGAAACGCAATCCGGCCCGCAAACGTGAAGATCGCTCCCGGAATTGCCAGCACACGAACCTGGCGTGCCTCAGGTTGATCGGCGCCCGGCAGAAAGCTCACCTCAACCAGAGCGCCCGGCCCTAGCTGCTTTCCGTCTGTTGAGGTTGAGCCGTCAACGTGAAACGACACGGGACGCGCTGAAAGTTCGTCGTTGATGCTCAACAGTCCCGATCGCGAGTTGTAAGCCACTACCTGGCCCCGCACCTGGCCCGCACCAGGGCCGGTTGCGAGATGAATTTTCTTGGCGAAGATCGCCGTGCCGTTAAGCATGGTTTCCACATGCACGGCTTCGCCCTGGTGCAGATCATGCAAATCGGCCTCCTTTTCGCCGCGCAAAAGCTGGGTGCGCGGGTCGAGGCTAATCTGCACTTTCTTTCCGCCGCCAAATGGCTGGAGCACCAGGCGGTCGCGCACGCGATCCAGCGTCTCCACGGTTCCACCCAGCAGAGTCACTTTCCCCTCCGGCAAAGGCGGCAGGTCGAGCAGAGGGTCCGGCGTGTCTGACTGAGTCGCGATCGGATTCCCTTCCTGCGATCGCGCAATCTTGCTGTCCTTCACTGCCTCATGGGCTACCTTGGGAGGATCTTCTTTCTGGATTGCTGGAAGAGCAGCCTGTTCCACGTTCCCCGGTGGAGGCGCCTGCGAATAGGCCATCCACGGCGCCGCCAAAAGCACTCCCAGAAAGGAAATCTGCCAAACCCTCATAGCCCTCCCTTTTGGCTGCAGAACTGGTGCATAAGAAGTTCTTTGGATGCCGCTATCGCAGCCCGGGAAGCCTGCCCAAACCGGCCAAATAGGGCGCTGGGCGGGCAACCTGGGGCAACCGGCCTCATCAAAGGTAAGTCGTTAATATCCCTATGAATAGCGCTCGTTCTGGATTTGTGAAATCGGCCCTGATACTGGTCGCCGCGGGCTCGCTCTTCTCGTCTGTGGCTCGCGCCGGCGATCTTCGTATTTCTCTGCCAAAACGCGGCTATTCGACGCCGGTGCAGCGACTGAATCGCGATGGTGTGGAAGCCATCAACAAGCACGACATCGACAAGGCCAAGAAGTTGTTCTACGAGGCCTATCTGCTCGACCCGGACGACCCGTTCACGCTCAACAATCTCGGATACGTGGCTGAGCTGGAGGGTTCGATCGATCGTGCGCAAAAGTTTTACTCTCTGGCCCGCGCCCGAACCTATGACGTGCGCGTTGACCGCTCCAGCCGTCCCGAATTGCGGGGGCAGACTTTCGCCGAAGCCGCTGGAGCCGGCGATCAGGGAATGCAGATTAACCGCTCCAACCTGGAGGCTATGCGCCTGTTGCAGCAGGATCGGGTGTTTGAGGCGGAGGATGAACTCGCGGTAGCACTGAAGCTTGAACCTAACAATCCGTTCACCCTGAACAACCTGGGCTTGGTGAAGGAAAAAGAAGGTGACTTGCGCGGGGCTCTGGAAAGTTACAACGCCGCCGCCGCACTCCGTTCCTCGGAGCCGGTGATTGTCACCACGGACAAAAAGGCACGCGGCCGCGGTATCTCGGAAGTGGCGAAAGCCAACGCAAGGAGAATCGAGGAGCGCATGGCCGAGGTCGAGACTCCGCAGAGCGAAGCTGCGCGGTTGACCTTTCTCGGCGTAAAGTCCGTCAATCACAACAATCTGGACTCCGCCAGACGCTACTTCCAGCAGGCGCTGCAACTGGACCCGGAGAATGCCTTCGTCCTGAACAACATGGGATTTCTATCTGAGATTGAGGGCGACCAGGAAACCGCTGACCTCTACTACGGCCGGGCGCAGAGCGCTCCGGGCGCTCATGACAAGGTCACAGCAGCCACCCAGTTGGACGTGGTGGGAATGAGGCTCACACAGCTTGCCGACTCCAATGATTCCAAAGTCGATGAAATGATTACCAGCGAGCAGGCGGCCAGGCGCCGCCGCGGCGGACCGATTCAGCTGAAGCACCGCGACAACACGCCTGTCATCGAACCTAAATGATCCGCGCTGTTGGGTGGAATGTGTCACCTCTATTGCGGAACTGAAGCTCTGCGCCACCCAAAAGCTGGTTCTGATTTGTGAGCAATGCCAAAGAAGTTAAGGATGGTTTTGGGTGGCGCAGCGGTTTACCGCTGCGATCCAGAACCCTTGAACTGACCGGCTTCAGCCGCTGGGGAAAGCCCACAAGGCACCTCTGAGGCTAAAGCCTCTCAGAGTGTGTCACCTCTATCGCAGAGCTGAAGCTCTGCGCCACCCAAAAGCTCCTGCCAAAAGCTGGTTCTGCTCGGTGACCACGGAAAGATGCCAAAGATGTTAAGGATGGTTTTGGGTGGCGCAGCGGTTTACCGCTGCGATCCAGGGCCTCAAACTGACCGGCTTTAGCCGCTGGGGTAAGAGCCCACAAGGCACCTCTGAGGCTAAAGCCTCTCAGAGTGTGTCACCTCTATCGCAGAGCTGAAGCTCTGCGCCACCCAAAAGCAATAAACTATTGTGAGAATCGCTGCACGAGGGAATCGAGAGCTGCTTCCCGGTCGGTTGAGATGTGCTTCACGCTGTTCTTGGCGTACTTCCAGAGAGTAGAAGCGTCAGTCTTATACCAGCAGCATTCCGTCATGCGCGGTGAGAACCCGCAGTAGAAATGGAAGCGCTGGTTCACGGATTCGGGCGAGACCAGCATCGCCGCCACCAGGCGGTGATTGCCTTCGATGATCGTCAGCGGGCTGCGTTCATTCAAACCGATCAGCAGAACCCCCGATCGCGACGCTTCATCCCGCAAGTGATTGGTAAGGGAGCGGAGCTTCGCCAGGAAGCGAGCGTGAAGTCCCCTGGCAGCGCCGTCCCGTATGCGCTGGGCAATTTCTCCCAAGGCGAAATCGCCGTGTGCGATTCTCCACCATTGGGAGCGCGGGAAGACGCGCAGGTTCGGCACGTCAGGCGAATCGATCTGAATCTCCCACCACTGGGTGTCGGGCGGAAGCTCGCGCCACATCCGGCCGCGCCGGCGAAACAGCAGGACGCGGCGCAGTTCGTTTTCCCGCTCGTCCGTCAGGTCGGGATACAACACCACCTTCTCGAGCCGCTGCCAGTAGCGGTGGAATTCCGGCTGGTAGAACTCGTTCTTGAGAAACTCGGCGATGACAGCCTCTTCCCGCACGGGATGCAGCTTCCACACTGCGCCCATCGGGAGTTCCTCTTCGGCCGAATCGACGGCCTCCTGCTTGTACTGGAGGAACGGGACCGCTACCGCGGCCAGCAGGACCATCATGAGAACCAACTGCACCAGAACGACCTGGTTCAGATTGTTATGGAAGGCGTAAATTCCCAGCGCGATCGCGCCGCTGAACACCAGTTGCAGCCAGCCATTGTTGCCGATCTTGCGCGACATTTCATAAGCGATCAGCACCACGCTGAAGCAATAGGTGCCCGTCGCTGCGACGTAGAGCAGCGGCAGCCACTGATGGGCTCCGAGATCGAAACCCGCTCCAAAAACGCCTCTCCACACCACCCCCGGAAGGAGCCACAGCGCCACTGCAGACCCCACGGTGATGAGGAGAATCAGCAGAAGCGGCGTCACAACCACTGTGCGCCGGTGAGGCTCCGCCCGCTGCACCCCGGCAGAAATCGGAAACATGCTGCTGACTACGGCCCATGAGGCCATGTAAACCACCCGCCCGACAACTGCCACGGCGGCGTAAAGTCCCGCCTCGTCCGAGGGGAAGAAGTGTTTGACCAGGACGATGTCGATGTTATTAATCACGACCTGGCCAATGAAAAACACGATGGCCTGTATGCCTTCCAGTGAGGAAGCAAGCAAGCCGGCGGCAGGCGCGATCTTGAACTCCGGCCCGGGCACGGCGCTGAAGTAAGCCACGATCACCGAAAGCGAGACGGCGGCGATCACCCCTTGCACGCCCAGGCCGAACGAAAGCAGCGCCAGCGTGGCGCCCAGTTTGACCAGTACCTCCAGGATGAAGTTCACGCTCAGACGGCGAAACTCGTACATCCCCTGGAGCAGCCCGCGGCGCACGCCCAGCGGGATGTAAAAGGCAGTCCCTACGCCCAACAACGTGATCAGCAATGGGTCGGGCAGGTTCAGGTAGGTGGCAATCGCGTGGCTTCCCAGCGTCAGGCTGACACCGATCAGGGCGCCGGCAAACCAGGATCCGCGATGCAAAGCCTGATAGACCGCGGCCTTTGCTGGTAGCGCCGTGTTCTTGGCGACGAATTTGGAGCAGACAAACTGAAACGACAGGGTAACCGCCGAAAGCAGCATCAACAGCGTGTAAATCGAAACCGCATGCCCGAATCCGGCGGCTCCCAGGGAGCGGGCGATCAGGATGTTGTAGATCAGATTTATGCAGCTGACGAGGCCGGAGCCCACCAGCAGCGTCATGCTGCCCGTAAGAATCGCGTCGCGCAGCGAACGGCGGCTGTGCAAGCTCGCATTCGCCGCGGCAACCTGCATCTTCGGCACCAACTCGACTTGGGGGTTACTCCAATCCATAGGCTGGCGAAACGCGGAACAGAATCTGCGGCTTCAAACCCAGTGCTCCATGAGTCCTAGGGGGGTGACTCACGGCTAGAAGATGCTCAGGCGAATTACGGGCAGGAACGTGCTCGCGTTCTGCCCCGCAAAATTGTAGAACTGCTGCTGCTGTATGCCGAAGGAGAAGCGTAACGGGTAAGCCACCGAAACTTCGTCATTTTCTTCTCGGAGCGTGCGCCGTAAGGGCTTCATGTATGAGACCAGCACTCCGCTTTGCAGGTTATCGTATGCGTGGAACCCCTCGCCCCGCGACAGCGCGAACGAGCCTTCCACGCTCCACTTCGGCGACGGCTTGTACTCGAACTGAACCACCGGACGGATCGCCTGCGCGATGGCGTAGTTGTTGTCCTCTACTCGCCAGGCGCGAAGATAGTCTGCCAGTCCGGTGAGTTGAAATGATTTGCCGAAGCGGCGCTGGATTCCGGCATACACGTCGGTGGTGAAATACTCGCGGATCGCAGGCCGGAAAAGCACATCCCGGACGCCGTAACCCGAAATCAGCGCCGTCTTGCCCCAGGGGCGCCCGACCCTGAAATTGATATCAGCCAGTGCATCGCGGGAGTGGAGGTCTCTCTCGGAGAAAGGGCCTGTCTCGTGAATCGCCTCCCCGGATATCGTCACCCAGTTGAGCAGCGGGCTGGTCGACAGATACAGGAATTGACGAAACAGATTCTGATTCATATCGACCGGCGAGATCTTGTCCCGGCGGAGCGTTAACTGCACCCCAGTATTGAAAAAGAGGGTTGTCGGACCGAGGCGGACGCTCGGACTGATCCCGGTGTTGAAAGATGTATCGTAGGTGTTGCGATCCGAAATCAGGGAGCGGCTTGGGAACGACTGACGGCCACGGGCATTCCGCTCTTCGAGGAATCCAGTTATCGTAGGCCAGCCATTGAAGTGCAAGTGGTAGCCGGCGCGAGCCCGGCTCTCGAACGAAGACCGCGGCGGCGGTAGGGTTGAGCCGCTGGCGCCCTGGAGCCTGGCGTCGAGGGTGTAGATGTTGATGTCTTCAAAAATCGGAGAGAAGGACAGGTCCGATCCGACGCTGACGTTCTGGTTGACCTGGCGTCCTTCTTCGCCGGCAAGTTCGTACTGCGCCTTCTCGGCGGCTGGATCCTCGCCACCCAGGGCATTCGCGCGAGCGAAGGCCGCCAGTGCCTGAACATTTTCCTGGCGCTGCCGATAAATATTGCCCTGCGCCATCAGATAGTCGTAGTTGTTGGCGAAACTCGCCTTGTCGAGCAGGGCCAACTCGGCTTCGGCGCTCCGACTCTCCCCTTCCGCCAGATAGGCATTCGCCATGGCGAGGGCCACGATTCCGTCGTCCGCACCGGCGGCTCGGGCACGTTGCAGGTACTTCTTAGCCAAGTCGAAATCATGGGACGAAAGAAATATGCTGGCGGCTTCGACCAGATGCTGGGCGGTAATAGGCTGCGTTTCGCCGATTCTGGCTTCCGCAAAGCCTAGAGCCACCTGCTGCTTGGCGTCCTCGAACTTTCCCTCGCGGGCGAAGACGCGGGCGATCGCCAGGCGCGTGCCCACCGTGTCTCCATTGCGATCGTCGAGCGCTTGCGAAAAGCGCTGCATGGCCGCGTCGCGCTCACCCAAGGTCAGGAACGCTTCGCCCACCGCGAGCAGAATCGAACTCTGACCCTTCGCGGTGGTTTCCGCTTTTTGAGCGTATTCGATCGTCTCCTGGCGGCGGCCCAGCTTGGCATAGGTCTCTGAGAGCCGCGCATAAATCAAGGGATCTTCCGGCTTGATCTTGGCCAGTTGCAGCAGCACGTCGGCGGATTCCTGATAGCGGCGCTGCCGGAAGATCGTATCGGCGAGGGCTAGCAGCGCCTCGCTGTCATTGGCGGAAAATCTCAGGGCGGCGCGGTATTCCTTCTCGGCATCAGGCAGAAGCACCTTCTGGCGGTACGCCTCGGCGCGGGTCATATGCGTGTTCCGGGATTCGCCCAGAACCTTCTCCGCAATGTCCACTTCTTTCAGCGCATTGGTCGGACGGCGCAATTGAAGGTCGGCCATCGCCAGGCCCAGGTGGGCTTCCGCGTAGTCGGGCCGCAGCTTCAGCGCGGTCATGAAGTCCTTCTGCGCATCGCCGGCGCGTCCCAGGTCGTTCAGCACGTAGCCGCGGTCCATGTAGCCGGGAGCCATGCGGGGATCGCGTTCCAGAGCTTCGGTGAAGTCCTGGACCGCTTCTTCCAGAAATCCCAGTTCACGATGAGCGTGGCCGGCAATCAGCCGCAGGTCTTTGTCTCGCGGAAGGATCGGCTTGTACTTTTCGGCGATGGAGAGCGCTTCCTGGTTCTTGCCCAGGAAAACCAGGTCATAACCGAGGTAGACGGGCGCTTCCGGGTCTTT
Source organism: Terriglobales bacterium (assembly GCA_963803205.1). Taxonomy (GTDB): domain Bacteria; phylum Acidobacteriota; class Terriglobia; order Terriglobales; family Acidobacteriaceae; genus CAWDLG01. Next base: position 1,055,857 of record CAWDLG010000007.1, on the reverse strand, counting down.
GGGAAGCTTTTCCAGCACCTTGTAGCCGAGGTCGGCCGACTTGGCATATTCGCCGGTGAGTGTGAGATAGCGCTCCCGCTCGCGCATTACCTGTGGGTCGGCGCTCATCTTCTCGTCTGCCCGGCTCAGCCATACCTTGGCAAGGTCCAGGTCATGAGACTCAATCGCGGCATTCGTTCCCCTGGAAACCAGCAGCGCATCCTTGGGAGCAAGCCCATACGCCTTCTCATAGTTGCCCAACGCTTTGGTGAAGTCATTCTGGGATGTGTAAAGGTCTCCCAGCGCGACATAGGGAACATGATCGTTGGGATAAAGCTTTACGATGCGGAGGAAGTACTTCTCGGCCGCCGCAGAATCGTTGGTCTCGCGTGCCAGGAAGCCCAGAGATGACAGCGCCGAACGGTTATCGGGATCCTTCTTCAGCACATCCTGAAACAGCTTTGTGGCTTCATCCTGGCGGTTGACTCGCCACAAAATATTGGCGTAGTTCAGGACCAGATTCGTGTTTTCCGGCTCCAGTGCCAGAGCATCCTTCAGGTCCTTCTCAGCAGCGGGGAGATCTCCGGAAGCCGCCTCCACCGCGCCTCGCAGGCGAAGGTACTCAGGCTTGACTGAGCTATCGACTTCCACGCCTTTGAGCCCGGCTGCGGCCTGCGCGATCTGCTCATTGGCGGCGTCCGAGTCGCCGGAGTTCCTGTACTGCTCGTACAGGCTGATGTGCAACTCGACGGGATACACCACTCCTTCCGGAACGGCTTCGGGAAGCGACGCTATCGCCGTCTTGTACTCCTGGATCGCTTCGTCGGTTCGATTTTCCAGGGAGGCCAACTGCCCGCGCAGCGCATGAACACGATAGTGGTTCGGCTCAATCTTCGAGGCGAGATCAACGAACGACGACGCCTCCTTCAGCTTTCCCGTATTGATCAACGCCTGCGCCGCGCCCAGTTGATAGCCGATCTCTCCCTTGGCGCCGCGGGCAGCTCGCACGTACGCATCGGCCGAGGCGTCCTGTTTCCCGGCAAGCTGGTAGGTATAGGCAAGCTCGGCCCAGTAGTCGGCGGGCTTCACGGTCACGCCCTCGAGGGCGGAAAGCGCCGCCGCATAATCCCCAGTCTCGCGATAGTAGGCGGCGACCGAGCGCAACACATTGGGATCGTGGGGGGCGCGGCTGCGGGCGCGTTCGAGGAATCGGCGGGCCTCTTCGGGATGGTTCAGAAGCTGGTTGGCTCTGGCCATCAGGAGCTCCGTTCGAGCGTCGGCTGCCAGGCGCTCCGATTTTCCCAGGAGATCCAACGCCTGTTGCGGATCAGAGCTAAGGTAGAGTTCTCCAGCCAGTTGCAGATCGGCTGGGCTGTTCGGATTCGCCGCCACGACGCGAAGCAGCGTCTGCCTTGCCTCTTCCCGGCGTCCCATCTTGGCGTAGGTCTGGGCCAGCCCCGAGAGTCCCTGCACCGAAGAAGGCCGGAGGTTGAGGCCGTGCGTGAAAGCATCGACCGAAGCCGCATATTTGCCCGAGAGCCGGGCGGCGTAGCCGTAGAGGAACCAAAGGTCTGAATTCTGGGGTGCCGCCTTGGCGGCGCGCTCCGCATGAGAGGTCGCCACGGCGTAATTTCCCGCCTTCAGCGCCGACTGCGCGGCATGGGCTTCCCGCGCCACTTCCAGGCCGGAGCCCCATCCAATGCCACCCTCCGGCGCCGGCGTGCTCTGTGTGGCTGCACCACTCCGCCTCTTTTGCGGTTTGGCGCTTGAATTCCCCTGCGGTGTGATGTCAAAAGTTTGCGCAAAAGATGACACACCGTTCAGAAGAAGAATGCAAATTGCACTCAGGGCAAGTCGGCGGAACAAGGAGAATGACCTCCAGATAGCATCACCTTGCAGGATGACTTTCAAGCGACTTTCAGATGCGTAAGAAGGCGGAGGAGGATGCTCAAAGCCGTTGAAATGACTAGGCCCTGCCTGGGAAGGGGAGCCAACCTCCATGTTCCCCGGGGAATCGAATGCGGTTGCCAGAACCCCACAGCGGAGGAGCCTTGGTGATCCCTGAAAATAGATCGATCAGCCGCCCTATCCCCCTCATGCTGATCCTGCTGATCGTCGTCGCCGTGCATGGACCGTTACTATTCATGCAACTGCCTGCGACCACTTCGTACGACACCAATTTCCATATTTTTTTCGCGTCGCACTATGCGCATCACTGGTTTGATCCCTGGAACGAAAAGTGGTTCGCGGGATTCTCCCAGACCACCTATCCGCCTCTTGGCCACCAGCTCATAGCCCTGTTTTCCTACATCATGGGATTGAACATGGCGTATGCACTGGTTCAGTTTCTGGGGATATTGCTCATACCAGTCGGGGTTTACCGCTTCGCCAAGTTGTGGGTGGATGAGACTTCTGCAAGTTACGCCGCACTGGGCAGCGTGTTTCTTGGGGCAGTAGGCTTTCTGGTCTACTCAGCGGGCCAGCTTTCCACGGTTCTGGCCGCGCCGCTCTACCTGAACGCAATTCCTTATTTCTATTACTACTCGCGGCAGGGAAAACTGCGTGACCTGCTGAAGGGTGTATTCCTGGCTCTGGCCGCGGCTTCTGTCCATCACGTCACGCTGCTTTTCGGGGCTATCTTTTTTGCCATTCCCGTGCTCTGGCTGGCGTGGCGTGACCAGCGCGAAGAGAATGAGGGAGAAACCGGCGCCGCTGTGATCTCCCGAGGCGCGGTTTTCGTAGCTCTGGCGGGACTCGGGGTCGGAATCGTTCTGCTGCCGTACTGGATCTCAATCCTCCAGCACCCCATCAAGCAAATTCCGATTCCACACGCGAGCCGCTCCAACCTCCTGACCAACGTCGACTACCTGATGAACTATTTCATCGTCCCATACGGAGCGATGATTCTGGCTTTGCCATTCATCTTCATTCGCGGTGGCGCTGTCCGGCGGTTGCGGCCTCTGCTCATCAGCTTCTGGTTCGCCCTGATCTTCGGCCTGGGCGGCACCACGCCTCTGCCAAAACTGCTGCTGGGACGTGCATTCGAGATTCTGACCTTCGAGCGCTTCACGCTGTGGGCATCCCTGCTGGCTTTGCCGATCGTGGGACTGGTGGCGAAGGATCTGATCCAGAGGTTTCCACGCCTTGGTACAGCCGGCCTGGGGATGGCTGCCGCTGCTACCTTCGCACTGACGCTGGGGTGGTTGAACTGGACTCCGTTTCGCACCATCGGCGGGTTGAATGTCGATTCCGTCATCTCCTTCCTCAATCGCGACGGGCATGACCGCTATCGCTACCTCACGCTGGGATTTGGAAACGCGTTGCCGAAGGTCTCCACATACTCGGACGCGCCCAGCGTCGACGGCGAATACAACTCAGCTCGCTTGCTGCCAGAAATGACCAGCTACGGCGCCGCGCAGCTGACCAGCGCGAAATATTTCGGCACAGCGGGCATGGACTCTCTGCGCGCCATGCTGAAACATGCCAACAAGTACGGGCTGAAATACGTCTTCGTGCACGACCGCTATTACGAGCCGCTGCTTGTGTTTTCGGGATGGCACCAGATCGAGAACTACGACCAGGGCGCAATTACCGTGTGGTCGAAGGATGATGTGCCGCCGGCTCACAAGATCGAGTCCGACGCGGTGCCTGCGCCGTGGGAAGGACTGCTCTGGGGAACCTTGCCTGTAGGCAGCGCCGCCTTCGCGGTTTTTCTGCTGATCGCATGGCCCGACCGGCGAGCCATGCTTCGACCCACGGAAGAGGCGACTATCCCCAGAGGGGCGGCTATCTACGCCCGGGAGGCGCACCGATGAAGCACTTTGTCGCGATCTTCCTCGCTGTCGCCACCGCGGTCCTGGTGGGCTGGGGCTGGATTGACTCCGCCAGCGCCGCAGGCGTTTCCCTGCGCTCCAATTCCACGCCGGAAATGGCTGTGCAGGACGTCCTGCACAAAGTCCAGGCCAGGGACTGGGATGGCGCCTATCAGTTGCTCGGTAACCGCGACAAACTGGACCGCGCGGCGTTCATCGCCGATGTGGCAGGCTCCGAGGGCAGCCTGCGGACCTACTCGTCGCTTCAGGATTCCGACGTCACGCTGTTGCACAAAACCGCGAACGAAGCCACTGCCCGGGTGAAAATGAACTGGTCGACAGCCGTGGGATCGATCTCTGACACCCGCGATGTTCAGCTGGTTCGTGACGGCGACAAGTGGCAGGTGATGTGGCCCGTCTCGAAACTTCCGCAGTTGCCCGCACAAGTGGTTCCGGTGACCTACCTGCGCTGGGACATCATCAACCGCGGCCCCGAAGGCGACTGGGGCACTTCATCTATCGATTCTCCCAAGGCCAGAATCATCTCGATGAATGCAGTCGAGCAGGGCGACCGCGTCATTGTCATGGGCGAAGTGGTGAATGAAGATTCCATTCCGGCCTACATCAATGTGAACGCTACCCTCGTAGGAACCAATGGCGGTGATCTGGCCGAAGAAAGCAGCTTCGACAAGATCGCTCACATTCTGCTCCCCAGCCAGGTGACTCCGTACCGGGTGGACTTTCCCCATACGAAGTTGAGCGATGTGAAGCAGGTGCGGATGGACCTCAAGTCCGGGCCGACCGTGGCATCTGCCGACCCGGTAATCGGAGTGCTGAACCAGCACCTGGAGAACAATCCGCTGGGGGGAAAGATCCTGCGCGGCGAGTTGGACGACCAGAGCGGGCAGCCGGTGAACATCGCCCACGTCCTTGCGACCTGCTACGACAACAACGGCAAGGTCATCTGGGTCACGGATTCCTACGTGCAGCGCGCCTTGTTGCCATCGACTCCTCAGCCCTTTGCGGTAAGCCTTCCGGACGATGTGGCGTCGCGCGCGCAGAGTTTCCGCGTAATGGTGACCCACTACAGCATGGGGAACTCGTAAATGCGCATTCTGCCGCTTGTCATTCTCTTCTACTCGCTGGCCGCGGCCGCATGGGCCGGCGGCCCTGAACTGCAGGCTCCCGCGACCGTTCAGGCAGGAGCAGATTTCACCTTTTCCACCGGCGGCAGCGGATCCGGCGTGTTGTATGTGATCGGCCCCGGACATGTTTCCAAACGCACGATCCAACTCGGCCGTGAATTGACGGTCGGCCCGGATGAAACCCGTTCGGCGGGAACTTACCTGCTGATCGCCTGCGCCGGTGACAACTGTTCCACAAAAAATGTGGAGGTCACTCCCGCGTCGGCAGATAACCTGGTCTTTCTTGTGCATCCGTCGCGCGTGCCTGTGGCGGAGCCAAACGCAATCAGCGCGGTGGCCGTCGTGATGGACCGGTTCCAAAATCTGGTGCTCCAGCCTTCGTCGGTAACGTTCCAGGCTGCCTTGAAGGACTCCCCGGCCGCTTCCCTGCCGGTAAAGTCACGCTATGGCATCGCGTGGGCTCGCCTGAACTCCGGCCCGAAGGAGGGAAAGGTCGAGATCCGGGCCGCTATCGGCGATGCCATCGAGCGACGTGTGGTGCAGCAGGTCGCTTCCGAGCCCTGCAATCTGCACGCCAGCGCGCAGCCCTCCGGCAAGCAATTGCTGCTTCAAACCGATCCGATTCGCGATTGCAAGGGGAATGCTTTGCCCGATGGAACCATCGTGACCTTCACCAAGGTGGACAAGGTCGGCCGCAGCACGGTTGATGCGCCGATCAAGAAAGGCATCGCCAAGACGGAAATGAGCTACGCGGGTCCGTCGACGGTCTCCGTGGCCTGCGGCGTCACCCTGGGGAACGAAATTCGGATCGGAGGAGGGCAATGAGAATTCGCGCGCTCCTCACTGTGCTGGCCGTCGCTCTGCTGCTCCTTGGCCTTCGGAGTGACTCGGCTCTGGCCGATTCCAGTCATTCGCCTTCGGTGGAACTCAATACCGATTCGATGGGCCCGCGGACTATCGAAGACCTGACCCGTCAGAAAATTCTTCACGATTACTCTGCCGCATGGCGCAGCATGGCGATAGCCCTCGAAGCGAATCGGCCGGATCTCCTGAGCGACTACTTCACGGGCTTTGCCAAGAAGGAATATTCGCAGGTGATCGGGGAGCAGAGTTCGACCGGGATTCGCCGCCGTTATGCCGACCATGGCCACAAGCTCGAAGGAGTTTTTTATTCTCCCGACGGCGGCGTAATGGAGCTTCGCGACACGGCGCAATTGGACGAAGAGATTTTCGACGGCGAGAAACTGCTCAACACCCGCCGCATAACGGCCGGTTATATCGTGGTGATGACACCCGCCGCCGATCGCTGGATGGTCCGTCTCTTGCAGCCTCTTCCAGTTGAGGCGCGTTGAGGGTTCGTCCTGCATCCAACACTGTAGATATGAATAAGCTGCTTTCTGGCGCGCTGCTGGCTTTTCTTTTTGCGAGCGGATGTTCCCGCACCGGGGAATACCATGCTCTGCGCAGCGCTGCGGGCCACCCAATCAACGGCACCAAGGTGGTCGCCGTGTATGTTCCCTGGTTCGGCGATCCCGACCACATTGACGTGGGTTATACCACCGACGATCCCGCAGTCATTCGAAAGCAGATCGCCAAGGCCAAAGAAATGGGCGTAGATGCCTTTGCCATCGACTGGTACGGCGAGAGGCGGCCATTTCTCGACCACAGCTACGCCCTGATCCAGAAAATCGCCAGCGAGAATCACTTTCAGGTCGTAATGATGTATGACGAGACCGAGGAAGACAACGGCCACGCCACGGAAGATGCGCTCGCCGCGATGAACAAGGCATACGACGCCTACCTCAAACCCGGAGCCCCGGGGCGCAGCGCGTATCTGGAATACAACGGGCGGCCGGTGATTTTCATATTTCCCAAGCGGGGCAATACGGACTGGAACCGTGTGCGCGAACAGGTCAACAGATGGCCCTCGCCGCCTTTGCTCATCTACAAAGACGATCCGCCGGCGCAATATGCTGGCGCCTTTGATGGCAACTACGCCTGGGTGCACCCCGGCAAGGAAGGCTGGACCCAAGACGGCAGCGACTGGGGCAAGGATTATCTGGATGCCTTCTACAAGAAGATGAAGAAGCAGCCCGATAAGATCGCTGTCGGCACGGCATGGCCGGCCTTCGACGATACCAAGGCTTCCTGGAGCCTGGATCGTCACATAAGCCCGCGTTGCGGCAAGACTTTCGCGGATACCTTGCGCCTGTTTCAGCAATACAACCAGATCAACCCGATGCCCTACCTCATGGTCGCGACCTGGAACGACTATGAAGAGGGCACAGCCATCGAGCGCGGTGTGGGAAACTGCGGCGGGAAGTCCTGATTTTCAGGTCAACCTGGGTTTCGTTGCGGGCCATCTAATTCTCGTCCAGGGAAGCTTCCTATGAAAACGTCGAACCCGGCCGACGATCGCTACCTCGAAATTCTGTGCCAGCTTCTTATTCAGGGCGAGGATGCCGATCCCTCCCTGCTCGCCGCGAAGCTAAAGGGACTCGATTCTTCCGATGACGATTTGACCAGTTTCCTGGCCTTTGCCGACCTGCACCACGTGCTGGTGCGCGGATTGGAAGCCGTCCAAGCCTTGCCTGCCGGAACAATGACGGAAAGCTCGGCGCACTTCTGCGGGTCCGTCCTGGCGCGCGAGCGGGAACGTATTTCGCGAGCGTTAGGAGTCCTGAAAGAGATCTGCGAAAAGCTGGAGAGCGCAGGCTGCGCCGCCGTCGTTATCAAATCGCTCGACCACTGGCCGGACCTGGGCTCCGACCTCGATCTGTTCAGCCGCGGAGACGACGGGGCGATCGTCGAGGTGATGCAAAACGAATTCCGGGCGCAAATTCTGCCCAGAAGCTGGGGGGATCGCCTGGCGCACAAGTGGAACTTCCGCGTGCCTGGATTGCCGGAGGCCGTGGAGATCCACGTCGGCTGCCTGGGGCAGACCGGCGAACACCTGAGCCTCGCCCAGCGCGTAACCGACCGCGCCATACGAAGAGAGATCATCGGATACGACTTCTGGGTTCCGGCGCCGGAAGAGCGGGTCATGATTACGACCCTGCAACGCATGTATCGCCACTTTTATTGTCGGCTGTGTGACATTGTGGACACGGGCAAGCTGATTCAAGCCGGTCAGATCGACTATGACAAGTTGCGGAAAGCCGCCGAACCAAGCGGAATCTGGCCGGGCGTGGCCAGTTTTCTCGTTTTGGTGGCGGAGTACAGCGCAGGCTATGGGCTGAAGTTGCAGCTGCCTCGGCAGGTCCTTTCCGCGGCACGGACGGGCCATGTTCTGCACCTCCGCGGCAAGTTCCTCCGGATTCCAATCGTCCCGGAGGCAGCCGGCCTTTTCGTCCGGCAGATGGTGCACGCCGGCTTTAAGAACGATGTCCGCACGGTCGCCCGTCTCAGTCTCTTGCCCGCTCTCGCCGCTGCTGCTCTCGTGGCTTACAAAGTGAGCGGAGACGACAAAGGGATTTGGTGAGCGCTTAAGTAGACAACCCGCGCTCGCTACAGAGAACTCCCGATAGTTTTTTTACCCAGCCTGCCTACAATCACACAAGGTCACTATGAGCAGTTTCACTACAGATAGCTAGACTGCTGTTCCTCCCGCGTTTGTAACCGCTGGGTGCCGCTAGGCCCCGCAGAAGAGAAAAGTCAGACTTTATATGCGAATTGCCCAGGTCGCACCACTGCATGAAAGCGTCCCTCCCAAGCTGTATGGAGGAACGGAGCGCGTTGTCCATCATTTGACCGAGGAACTGGTGCGGCAGGGGCATGATGTGACTCTGTTCGCAAGCGGCGATTCGCTCACTCAGGCGCGTCTGGTTCCAATTTGTGCTCAGTCACTGAGGCTCGACAGCCAGTGTATCGACCCCCTCGCCTATCACGTGCTGATGCTGGAGCGGGTTTTCGGCGCAGTGGACGATTTCGACGTGATCCATTTCCACATCGACTATCTCCACTATCCGGTCAGCAGCCGCGTCCCGGTGCCGGTGGTCACCACCCTGCACGGCCGTCTCGACCTTCCGGATCTGGTTCCGCTCTATCGCAAGTTCAAGAACATGCCGGTGGTCTCGATTTCCGACGCCCAGCGGGAACCTCTCCCTTGGCTCCAGTGGGAGGGCACGGTTTACCACGGGCTCTCTCCCGCCGATTACACATTTTACCCGGACGGCGGAAAATATCTGGCCTTCCTTGGGCGAATTTCGCCGGAGAAGGGCCTGGACGAGGCGATTGCCATCGCCCGGCGCGCCGGAATGCCGCTGAAAATTGCCGCCAAGGTCGACCGCGTGGATCGCGACTACTTCAATTCCAGGATCAAGCCGCTTCTCGACGATCCCCTCATTGACTTCGTGGGAGAAATCGGGTTTCCTGAAACCAACAGGTTCCTGGGGAATGCGCATGCTTTGCTGTTCCCCATTCAGTGGCCGGAGCCGTTCGGTCTGGTCATGATCGAAGCGATGGCGGCAGGAACACCGATTATTGCCTATCGGCGAGGATCGGTGCCGGAGATCATGGAGGAAGGCATCAGCGGAATGATCGTTCAGAATGTGGAGCAGGGGGCACAGGCCGTAGCCCGGGTTTCCGCCATCGATCGCGCCGGTTGCCGCGCCTACTTCGAGCAGCGCTTCAGCGCATCACGCATGTGCCGGGATTATGTCGCAGTCTATGAACAGCTGGCGGGCGAGAAGCCTGCCTTGGTCCCGGTGCCCCGCGGGGCTACCAGTTGGCTGAGATCGGCTTAAACCAGCAATTCAGCATTGCCACCACGTCCGCTCCCTCGGACGACCGCACCCGCGTCCTCAAACACGGCGAGACCTTTGCCGTGTTCAACCGCTATGGCGATATCGAGCCTTTCGGCCAGCGCGAGCAGGGACTTTACTTCGAAGGCACGCGCTTCGTCTCGAAGCTGGAGTTCATTCTCGGCCGCTCCCGTCCGCTCCTGCTGAGTTCCACCGTCAAACCGGACAATTCCCTGTTCACCGCCGACTATTCGAACCTGGACATGTCCCATGATCACTCGTCGATTCCTCACGGAACCATTCATTCGGTCCGCACCATGTTCCTGAGGAAGAGCGCCTGCTACGAGAAATTCCGCGTCGTCAATTACGGTCTGGCTGTGGTGGAAATTCCAGTTTTCATTCTCTTCGAGGCCGACTATGCCGACATCTTCGAGGTGCGAGGCACCGAGCGAACGGCCCGTGGGGTGCGTCTGGATGATGAAGTGGGACGCGACTTCGTTCTGTTTTCCTATGAAGGCGCGGACGGGGTCTTGCGTCGGACTCGCGTCACCTGCTCTCCGGCGCCGCAATTCGTCGGCTCGGGGCAATTTCAATTCGACCTGCGGCTGGAGCCCCGGGCCGAATACACCTTCGCGCTGATTGTCTCCTGCGAGATTCCTCCTGCGGACCACGCGTTGAGCTACGACCAGGCGTGGACGGAGGCCTCCGCCGAGTTCGGCGAATTCCGGAACGAATCCTGTTGCGTCACCACCGGCAACGAGCAAATGAACGACTGGATCATGCGCTCCCAGTCCGATGTCGAGATGATGATCGTCGGCAATCCCGAGCACAACTATCCATACGCTGGTGTTCCCTGGTTCAACACCGTCTTCGGACGGGATGGAATTATCACCGCGCTGGAATGCCTGTGGCTGGACCCGAAGATTGCCAAGGGAGTTCTGGAGTTTCTGGCCGAGACGCAAGCCACCGACGTTAACCCACAGACGGATGCCGAGCCCGGAAAGATCGTGCATGAGATGCGAAAAGGAGAAATGGCGGCCCTGGGCGAAGTGCCGTTCGCGCGCTATTACGGATCGGTCGATGCCACGCCTCTCTTCGTCGTCCTGATGGACGCGTACTATGCGCGATCCAACGATCTGGCGCTGGTCAGAAAGCTCTGGCCGAACGTGGAAAAGGCGTTGGCGTGGATCGAAGAATTCGGCGATCGCGACCATGACGGCTTCGTGGAGTATTGCCGCCAGGCGAAGGACGGGCTTGTCCAGCAAGGCTGGAAGGATTCCAGCGATTCGGTTTTTCACGCCGACGGGAAACTGGCCGTCGGTCCCATCGCTCTATGCGAAGTACAGGGCTACGTCTACGCGGCCAAGCGCGGCGCCGCCCGTCTTTGCGCGGCTTTGGGTCAGACCGAGCGGGCTGCAGAGCTGAATGCTCAGGCGGCGGACCTGCAGGAGAAATTCCACCAGGCATTCTGGATTGAGGAGATGTCGCTTTACGCGCTCGCTCTCGACGGCGAGAAGCGACCCTGCCGGGTTCGCAGCTCGAACGCGGGCCAGTGCCTGTTCAGCGGAATTGCGAAGCCGGAATGTGCCAAGGCCGTAGCCGACACCATGCTGGGCATCGACTTTTTCTCCGGGTGGGGAATCCGCACCATCGCGGCTCGCGAGGTCCGCTACAATCCGATTTCCTATCACAACGGTTCCATCTGGCCGCACGACAATGCGATGATCGCCGCCGGATTTGCCCGCTACGGATTTAAGAGCAAAGCCGCTGACATCCTCTCGGCTCTTCTCGATGCCAGCGCCTTCATGGAACTTTGCCGTCTTCCGGAATTGTTCTGCGGCCTGCACCGCCGCACCGGCGAAGGGCCTACGCTCTATCCGGTCGCATGTTCACCGCAAGCATGGGCGGCGGCGTCGGTGTTCCTCCTGTTGCAGGCCTGCCTCGGGCTTTCGGTCGATGCCGCGAACCAGCGGGTTCGGTTCGATGAGCCCTACCTGCCACGGGAAATCTCAAGGCTCACCATCCGTAACCTCGCCGTCGGCGACGCGAATGTCGAAGTCCTGCTGGAGAAGCAGGACTATCTCGTCCTCGTTCACACCGTTGACCGCAGTGGGCCGATCGAAGTGATCGTGACCTAGACCACCGGTTCTCCCCGGGCTCGCATACAGTGTTCTCGCTACAGAGATTCCTTACTAGGCGTACAAACTCTCCCGGATTACCGAAGGAACCTGCAACTCCTACTCTCGGAAGCGTGTGAACTCACCCTTCGGAGGGGTTATGAAAAAAGTTCTGGTTCTTTTTGCCGCTGTAATGATGACGGCGTTCCTGGCATTCGGCCAGGATGCTGCGACCGGCGGAAGTGATAGCGGACAGACGGCCGCGACCGCCGGGACAACAACCCTCAAAGGTTGTCTGAGCGGTTCGAACGGACGCTTCCTGCTGACCGACGAGGCAAGCGGAGCAAAGTACATGCTCACCGGAAGCACCGACACCCTCAGCCAACATGTAGGGCATGAAGTCCAAGTGACAGGCCAGGCATCCGCCAGTAATGCCGACGCTGGCAGCAACAACACGGCTCCGGCGAATCAGGGCGCGACCAACACCACGACACCTACGTCCGACTCCACGGCGCCCGCGCCGAATGCGTCGACTTCCTTTCAGGTAAATGATGTCCAGATGGTGGCAGACCATTGCGCCAGCACGACGGGGATGAGCACGGGATCGTCAGCCGCAGCAACCACCGCGGCGGGTACGGCGGCCGGAGCGGCAGCTAGCGACGCTACTGGCGCCGCCACGAGCACCGCGAATCCCACGACCAGCGACACTTCGAATGGCACAACTACTTCAACCGACGCAGCGGGCACGATGAATTCGAGCACGACCCCGAATTCCGAAGCGGCCGCTAGCAGCAACACTGCGACCGGCGCCGCGACTGATACCACGAATCCGACCACCAGCAACACCTCCAATGGGACGACCACCTCGACCGACAATGCCGGCACCATGAACTCGAACACCGCCAGCACGAACGCCGGTACGACGGCGGAAACTCCCCAGGCAAGCGCAACGAATCAGGCCGATTCCACCGCTGCCAGCAATGCTGCCGCCAGCGCGAATCCGGCTGCTGACAACACTGCTGCCGCGTCCGCCGCTACTGCTTCAAATTCGGAAATGGCGCAATCGACCACCGCGCCGGCAGAAAGCACGGCGAGCGCGACTGACAACACTGCCGCTCCCGCGGGTAGCAGCGCTTCGGCGGATCAGGCTGCGACCACTCCCTCCGACCAGGCTGCTAGCTCGGCGGATCAGGCTGCGACCACTCCCTCCGACCAGGCTGCTAGCTCGGCGGATCAGGCTGGAACCGCTGCGAGCAGTGCTGATGCTTCCGCCGCGGCTGGAAATGACACTTCCAGCTCGACTGCTGATCAGGCTGCTGCAACCCAGGAAAGGGCTGCTGCGGACACCAATGCCGCCCTGCCCCAGACCGGATCTGAGCTGCCGTTATTCGGATTGTTGGCACTCATTCTGATCGGAGCTGGTTTGCTCACTCTGAAGCGCGCTTACTAACGACGATCACGAATTGCAGGAGCACAATGACTGCTGCAATCAAACGTTTCATCCGGGCAACTACCGCAACGCTGGGGGGCCGATGTCCAAAAGCCATCCGGCCCCTGGCCTTTGTTCTACTTTTGACTGGATTCGCTCTGGCCGCCTACGTCGGACATGAATACTGGAGCATGCATTCGGCCCAGCAACGCCTTGCGACGGAATGGCAGCAACAGAATGTTGCTCGCATCGGGACGACGAGTCCCCAGGATCAAATCACCCGGGTCGTAATTCCCAAAATTCACCTCGACGTTCTGATGACCGATGGCACTTCCCGCAAAGCTTTGATCGCGGGTCCCGGCCATGTGGAGCACACGGCCGTTCCGGGCGAACTTGGCAATGCCGCCATCGCCGGCCACCGCGACACCTTTTTCCGCCACCTGAATGAGCTGGCCGAGGGCGACGACATTTTCGTCCGCCGCTCCGGGTATGAGTACCACTATGTGGTCACGAGCAAAAGAATCGTCGGCCCGCGTGATCTCTCCGTTCTCTCGCCTTCGACGGATCAGCGCCTCACACTCATAACCTGCTATCCCACCTACTACATTGGCCCCGCGCCCAAGCGTCTGGTCGTCACAGCGGAGGGTGTTTCGGAGGCTGCTGCCCAACACTCCAACTGACTCCTTTCCTTATAAGGCTCTCATTCTTAGCAACTTATAAGAGGGATTCGCATCCAAGGTGCCCGATGCCGCAGGACGAAAAAACACTACCGGTGAGTTCGTCGCTCCCTCCGGAGTTTCCCGAGGAGCAGCAGGCGCTGTTTCGCGAGACTCTCCTCGCCCTTGAGAAGGGCCGTGTTCCCTATGCGGTCTCGGGTGCCTTCGCGTTGCACATGTATACCGGCATATGGCGACGCACGAAGGATCTCGATCTGTTCCTGACGGCAGAAGAGGCGCCCAGGGCAGTAGCTTCTCTCGTCGAAGCCGGTTTCGAGTGCGAAACCTGCGATCCTGTGTGGCTCTTCAAGGCTCACCGTGACGATTTCTTCGTCGACCTGATCACCGGCATGAGCAATGTGGTGATCACGGTCGATCCTTCTTGGATCGATAACGCGCGGCCGGCACTGGTGCTGGGCGTTGAAACCCGGGTTCTGGCCGCTGAAGAACTCCTCGCCTGCAAATTGTTTGTGCTTCGCCGGGAGCGCTTTGATGGAGCCGACATCGCTCATCTTATTTACGCTACAAGGGGAAATCTGAATTGGAAGCGCATCTTCTCCCTGGTAGGTGACCATTGGGAGGTTCTTCTCTACGCCCTGGTTCTGTATCGTTACGTGTATCCGGCGCAGAGCGGCTACGTTCCGGCCGAAATCTGGAATGATCTTCTGACGCGCTTTCAGAATGCCGTCGCCCATTCGGATTTGAAGGCTCCATTCCGGGGAAGTCTGGTCGACGACAACATGTTCGCCATCGATGTCGCGGAATGGGGACTGGAAAACGTCCTGGAAAAGAATCGGGCAGAACAGGAACAGAAGCTGGCCCAAATTGATGGGGCACTTTCTGGACACGCTTTGAAATGAGGATTGCCGCCACTGCCGACTTGCACTTCGCGCCGCAGCGCCACACCGGCCTGAGCGACCAACTGGGACGGGTTCGCGACGATGCCGACCTGCTGGTTCTCGCCGGAGATCTCACCAACTATGGTCGCCCGGCAGAAATGGAGCAGTTGCTCGAAGTACTTGTGCGGGTACGAGTGCCGATTGTCGCGGTTCTCGGAAATCACGACTACGAAAGCGGCGCCGAGGAACAACTGATGCAGATGCTGACGGCGGCGGGGGTGAAAGTCCTCGATGGCAGCGCCTACGAGCGCGACAGCGTCGGCTTTGCCGGGACGAAGGGTTTCCCCGGCGGCTTTGGCCGCGGAGTGCTCACTGCGTTCGGGGAAAGCCAGGTGAAGGCATTCGTGCAGGCGTCGGTCGACGAAGCCATGAAACTGGAACGCGCCATGTCCCAACTCCGAACTCCCAAGCGCGTCGTCGTGACTCATTACTCGCCTGTCGTCGACACCGTTCGGGGTGAAGCGCCGGAAATCTTCCCGTATCTCGGTACATCTCGGCTGGCGGAGGTAGTCGACCGTCACGGAGCCAACCTGGTGCTCCACGGGCATGCGCATCACGGCACGGCGGAAGGCAAGACTACGGCAGGAATACCCGTTCACAATGTTGCGCTTCACATCCTGCAGGGACGGGACCCTACCGCGCTGTATCAGATTTTCGATGTATGAAAACTTGCCTCGCTTTGTCCGCAAACGACATTGGTTCCACCGATCCGTCCAATAGCCAACCACATCTTCTCGAAGCGCTTCTAACGCCTGAGCATTAAACGCAAACCGGCCAGCAGCAGGAATGCTGGCGATACATAGCTTGTTGGTCTATTCCGACTACCTGGCCATAGTCGCAAAAACATTTCTAACGCTGCCTGTCGGAGGTCTATGGCGAGGCCGAAGCCAGTGCCCGAACGCAACGCCACCGGCGAAACCGATCGGGTTTATCACGAGATCAAGCAGACACTTCGGGTGAGCGGCGTCACTCTGAACTTCCGCACACTTGCCGGGTACAAGAACGTTCTGCCGTTACTGTGGGATGAGCTCCAGCCCAACCTCGAGACGCGGGAGTTTGAAGATGGAGCCGACCGCATCCGCGCGCGTGCTGTGCAACTTGCCGCGGCGCTTGCATCCCCACATCCCCAGCCTCTGGTCATTCTCGGAGAGAGCCAGCGCTACCAGATTCAAAGCGCGCTCAAGCTTTATCACTACATCGATCCCAAGATCCTTTTGCTGACCTCGGCGCTGCGAGTGAGCTTGCAGGGCGAGAGCATCGGCTGGGACGACGTCTCTGCCAAAGCGCCGTCCGTGATTGTCCGCGGTATCCCGGCGCGGATGTATCCCATGGAGATCGCCTCCGATACTCCGGATGACATTCGGCTGAACCGGGTGTTCGAAGACATCAAGCGCACGCTGTCGTTGCCCGCGGTCAACAGCGAATATCGAACCCTGGCATTGTGGCCGGAGTACCTGATTTCGGCATGGGAGCGCCTCAAGCCGATCGTGAAGTCGCCGGTCTTCCAGGCAGAAGCGGATGAAATCCGCCAGCTCAGCGTTCTTCTTGCGCGAAACCTTCCCTACCCGATTCATCTTTCGCTGCGCCGAATCGAAGCCGCGGGCGAGGATCCGGAACAGATTTTTCGGACCATCGAGCGGTTTGAATTTCTGCTTCCATCTCTGATCCTGAACAACTGCGCGCTGTTATTCGACTGGTTTGACGAGGCGCAGCTCAAGGAATCGCCATTCCCCGCCACCGCTCGACGCAAGAGCATCACCCCCGAGGCGCGCGCTGTATGACCTGGCGAGACTTTCAGAGAAAGCAGCGGGTTCTTGAGATTGGCGATCGGTTCATCAGCTATGTCGATGAAGGAAGCGGACCGATTCTGCTGTTGCTCCACGGCATGCCCACCTGGGGGTATGTATGGTCGCCAATCCTTCCGGCCCTGTCCCAGCGGGCGCGGCTGATTATTCCTGACCTGCCGGGCTTCGGCTTCTCCGACAAGAGCGATTGCTTCGACCGCTCCATCGACAGGCAGGTGGAGTGGATCGATCAGTTCCTGCTCAAGCTGGGAATTTCCCGCGTCACTGTGATCGGCCATGACCTCGGCGGCGGCGTCGCCATGGGACTCGCCTTAAGCCGCCCTGAGCGCGTCGAGCGCTTGTGCCTGCTGGACAGCGTGTGTTACGACTCCTGGCCCACGGACATCATGCAGGGTCTGGGCCGGCCTGAAGGTTACAGAAGATTGTCGTCCCGCCGCATCGGCATGCTGCTCAAGCGGGGCATGAAGAAAGGCTTCTCCGCCCTGCCTCGGGAGGAATTCCTGTCGGGCTTGCTGGCGCCTTACGGCACCGAGATCGGAAAGCTTTCCCTGATTCGCAATGCGGTTGCTTTAAACACAAATCTCACGATGGAGATGACTCCGCTTCTTCAGAAGCTGCGGCTGCCCTGCCTGGTGCTTTGGGGTGAGAATGATCCGTTTCAGCCGGTCTCGTATGGACAGCGTCTTTCCAAGGATATCTTCGGGGCGGAGTTCGTCACCATCGCCGGAGCCCGGCACTTTGTGATGGAGGATAAGCCGGCCGAGCTTGCCGCCTGCCTGCTTCAGTTCCTCGGACCCAGTGGAAGGGTGGCCGTTCCCAGCCATGAAAAACCTCGCGTGCCAAGCCCCGGACCGGAACAGCCTGCTCCAGAACTGAGACTCGCACGCGAGGCCTGAAGACTCGTTTCGAGCCGTTCTTTGTCGCCTCGTTCTATTCGCGCCCTAACGGGCAAATTGCAGATGAAGTGGCTCGTCCAGCTTGAAGGTCAGAACGGTTTCTGCCGGCACCTTCACTTCGTGTCCCCTCGTCAACACCTGGGCAGTGCCGCCCACTGCCGCTCCGCTGACGGCTCCGATGGCAGCGCCCTTGCCACCGCCGGCGATTGCGCCCAGCAGAGTGCCAAGTACCGCGCCGCCTCCAACCATGGTGGCCGTGCGCTTGTTCTTTCCGAGGCCGCGATTGCTCGATTGCTGCACATCCTCGGAACTCACCTGGTAGGTGTGCCCTCCCGTGGTTATGGATTGCAGGTCAAGCGTCAGTTCCGAACTGCCGGCGGTTCCCCCGCTCGAGACTTGCCGCAGTACCAATTGCGCGTCCGCACCTTTCGGCACCAGCACTTCACCCGCGCTTCCCGTCACGTCATTTGCGATCTGCGCGGAAAAGGTCTGCCCCGGCTGCGCCGATGCGGAATCGATGGAATCGTTCGTCCGCACCGAGATCTCGCTTCCCGCAGGCACTACCATGGTGCCGCCGTTTTGCGACGAGGACAAAGACGATGTAGAGGAACTGTCAGAACTATTCTGATACGAGCCCGCGCTGGCGCTCGAGCTTCCGCCACTGCTGTAAGCTGCGTTCGTATCTTCGGAGAATTCAAGCCGCTGGAGCTGTCTCACGTCGAAGGTGCGATCTACGCCGCTGTTGTCACGAATTACCACGCTGTTCGAGGTCGCGGATGTCAGCTTGCCATCGATCCTCGTCCCGTTTTTGAGATATAAAGTGTCGCCCCAGGCGGAAATCGCCAGCAGGACGACAAGAACTGAACCCAGAGAAAAGTACAGATTTTTCACGTTTAGTCTCCGTTCCTGGCTTTCAAAATTGATGGTTCGGGCAACCTACTGGCCCGATTTCCCTCGGCAACCCTGATGTTCGCAGTGACACTCAGGGCCGCCCGGACCGGCGGTCTCACAGTAGGTGCTGCAATACCTGCTGCCCGGCTTTGCCGTGCAACTGCATGCAGAATGAGCGCATTTTTCTTCAGCCATAAACACTTCCCCTTTCTTACACTTGCCGACTATTTTCGGGCGAATGGCGCAGAGAAGGCCATCCGGTGATCCCCGCAGGCCACCCTGAACTTTCCAGTACGGCTGGTCCCCCGAGTGGACTGCCCTCCGGCCGGTTTAGGCATCAAAGACCCGATTATGAAAAGGCCTTGTTTCGCTTTCCGGGCGGCCCTTGCCTCAACGGCAGATAAGCTGAGCAGCCTGTTTCTGGTTGGGATCGTCCTGGCGTGTTGCGGCGCTATCGCCGCTGCCCAGACGGCCCCTGCCAACAGCCAGCCGCAGGGACCAGCACAGACGCAGCCTGCAACCGATCCGACCTTGCAGCAACCAACGCAGCCCTCAATCGTTCCCCAGACGCAGGATTCTGGCTCCCCGGCTGGCACGCCTGCTGCCCAACCCGAGGATGGAACCCAGCCGGACAACGACGCGGGTGTCTTCGTGTTCCGCAAGCAGGTGGAAGAAGTCACTCTGCGGGCGACCGTGGTCGATGCGCAGCATCGCCTTGTCACCGGCCTCGACAAGACCAGTTTCACGATTTACGAGGACGGCAAGCCCCAGGTCGTCACGGCGTTCCGGCGCGAGGATGTGCCGGTTGCTATCGGAATCGTGATCGACAACTCTGGATCCATGCGCGACAAGCGCAACACCGTAAACCAGGCGCTGATCAATCTGGTGCAGACCAGCAATCCGGACGACGAGGTTTTCGTAGTCAATTTTGGCGAGGATTACTACCTCGATCAGGACTTCACATCCAACGTCGGTCTGCTGCGCACAGCTCTCCACCAGAGTCCGATGCGCGGAAAGACGGCTCTTTATGACGCCATCGTCGCCTCCGCCAAACACCTGAAAGGCAGTGCCAAGCTGGAAAGGCAGGTGCTGCTGGTGGTCACCGACGGCCAGGACAACGCCAGCCAGGAGACACTGCGCGAGGCGGCATACTGGCTCCAGAACCAGAAGGGGCCGACGGTGTACGCGATAGGAATTCAGCGTCCCGGCGACCTGCGTGCCGACCGCCAGCCGCTTGCTACCCTTGCCGACAGTACCGGCGGCGTAGCCTTCTTTCCTGAGACTCTAGGCGAAGTGGACAACATCACCCGGACGATTGCCCGTGACATTCGGAGCCAGTACACCATTGGCTATAAGTCCAGCAATCCCAGTCAGGGACGGCAATATCGCACCATCCACGTCGATGCCACGGGACTGAACGGGCAGCCTCTCACTGTCCGCACCCGCAGCGGGTACTATCCTGGCGAGCCAATGCAGTGAAACAGGAAGGGTTTTGAAAGGGACGTCTGGGTTCAGAAGTAGCGATGATGTGGCCGGCCTGTCACCGTTCCGCTTCAGCCTTGCCCAAAACAGAGAAACGGTAAAAATCTGTTTCCATCATCGCCCACTGTCTCCGGTAATGGTTTCCAGAGCCGAACAAGGTGGTCAGCATAGCCTTGGACAATTTCCGCTGCCATCAGGCAGTTCCCTAGACGGAACGCTAATGTGCTGTAACCCTAATGCATATGACCTTAGGTCGCAGCCAAGTGATTGTATACAGGAAGGTTATCCGAGGAATGAAGTGAAGACTGTAGAGGCTTTCGGGCGGGGTCAGAGCTATTATTGTTTGTAGGATGAGTGTAGTGCTGCTTACCGATGAGATGCCACCTGTGCTTGACGCTGGGGTGATTCACGTGCAGTACGCTAAAATGCACTTTTCTAAGGGCGAGTAAAGTAAGCGCTCGAAAAGCTTGCTTCCACCCTAGCTTCATTTGTGCAGGGCGCCGCGACAGGGCCTTTGCACGATCCGGGGAGAGACGGGCGATGTCCTCCAGTACGATCGCTGGCGCAGCATCGACTGCATGTCCGCTCTTCTGCCAGCAGCCCAGGCGACGTTCCGAGGCTGCCCCTCCCCACAACGAGAATAGGTTTTTATCGTAATTATGTTATCGAATGTCATGGAGACTGACACCGACCTGCTGCGCATCCTGATTGTCGATGACCAAGAGCCGGTGAGGCGAGCGCTTCGGGGCCTTCTTCGTACCCAACCTTCGTTCCAGTTGTGTGGCGAGGCACGGGACGGAATGGAGGCGGTAGAGAAAGCGTCTGAACTCAAACCTCAGGTTGTCCTGATGGATGTCAGCATGCCGCGGCTGGATGGGTTGGAGGCCACGCGTCAGATACTGAAGCAACTTCCGGAAACGGAGGTGCTCATCCTGACTCAGCACGACTCTGAGCAGGCCGCGCGGGCTGCCAAAGAAGCCGGCGCACGCGGTTATCTGTCGAAATCGGACGCGCGGTACCTCATTTCCGCTGTAGAAACCGTCAGCCGGCACATCCCGTTCTTCCCCTCCAAGTTCCCGCCCACAACGCAATAGCGCACAGAACTGCGGCTAATGTACTGTGTCTGGGACAGGCCGGAAATAGGTGCCCCCGGACAGCACCGCTGAAATTGCCCTCGGCAAATCCTTTGCCGCATTCTGTTTGCTGACAAGTCCTTTGACGGCGCTTTCACCGTAGGCTCGAGGAACCAGGCCCTCGGTCGCAGCCAGGGTGAACAGCACCACGCGGGCATCCGGCAAGACGTCGGAGATCTCCTCTGCCGCCTCCAGTCCATTCATCTTGGGCATGCCAATGTCCATGACGATGACATCGGGGCGCAGCCTCCGCGCTTCATCGATCGCTTCCAACCCGTCGGAAGCTTCTCCACAAACGACCCATTGAGCATGACTCTCGAGCAATAACCGCACCGCTCGCCGGGTGCTGACATGGTCATCAACCACCATGATCCTGAACAATTGGGGAGGCGGATGGTCGTTCGTCGGATTTCCTAAGTTGTACGACACGGCGTCTCCTCTCATCATGGTTTCAAATGTAGACACTCGGAAGCCTTGAATCTCTCGGGTAGGAAGCGTATCAACGCGAAGGAATACATCTAGACGGGTCTAAGGCGTCGGTTCCCTTCTGGGGAATAGAGGGCTATGGTCGGGTAAGTTGTTGCTGCACAGCAGCTTGTGTAATACAGTGTCTTTCTTCGCTCTCTACCGCAAGCAGCTTATCGATCTTCAAAGACGGGCGCGCTAACCTGCGTCCTGCACCGACACTGAGGCGGTGATCGAGGAGATCAAATATGCTCTGGACAATTTTTGTGATCCTGCTGGTGATGTGGCTTCTCGGAATGATCAGCTCGTATACCCTTGGCGGGTATGTTCACCTGCTGCTGATCGTCGCGCTGGTGGTACTGGTGGTGAACCTGCTGACGGGAAGACGGGCCGTGTGACGCAGAAGTTCGCAGAGAGCAAGATCGAGGCTGCCGAAATGGCAGCCTCTAGTTGTTATAGGGCGAAACCGGCGTGCCCAGATGGACGATGTTGTTTCGTACGGCATAAAGCACAAGTTCGCTGACCGAATGCAGGTCGAGCTTGCGCATGATATTCGAACGGTGAGTCTCGGCGGTTTTCACACTCAAACCCAGGACTTCCGCCACCTCCCGCGTACTTTTGCCTTCGGCTAAGAGTTGCACCACTTCCCGCTCGCGCGGCGTAAGTATGTCCTTCACCGTGATATCGGATTTGTTCTTGCTGCTGGAGGAGTCGAGCACCATTTCCGCTACCTTGGAAGTGAAGTACTTCTTGTTGCGTTGCAACGAGAGAACAGCCGTGACCAGATCGCGGCCGGCGTCCGACTTCAGCAGGTAGCCGTCGGCTCCCGCCTCCAAAACTTCGCGAATGATCTGCTCCGACTCATGCATGGTCAGGACCAGAATTTTGGCCTGTGGCTGTTCGTTCAGGATCTGGCGGGCTGCTTCCAGTCCGTTGAGGTTGGGCATGGCAATATCGAGGATGATGATATCGGGGTGGAGACTCACCGCCTTCTCGACCGCCTCGCGCCCATCCGAGGCCTCGGCACACACTTCCCAGCCCGGCTGGCCGTGCAGTACCGCCCGAATACCCTGCCTCACTACCTCATGGTCGTCGGCGACCATAATACGCAGTATGCTCATCGGCCTGTCTCCTCGAACCGTGCCCTTTTTCGTGGCGTACCGAAAAGGCTGTCCAAACTCAGTATGCCATCATTCACCGTAAGTGTCTGAGCTGCTGTGGCCCATCAGGTTGTTCCCGTACAGGAGTCCGCACAACCCTGTATTACGGCGGTGATCCATCCCACGCCGCAAGCGCTGTAACGCGCACATACTACAGCATTTTTGCGGAACTGGTACGGCGTGAACCCGATTCTTCCGGAAATTGGACACCGGTACGATGAGAGCGTCATTGGCCGGGAATTTTGGAGCCTTCGGCTCGCGGCTATCGGTAGAAATCTCATACCAAAAAGGAGAAATCATGAACTGGGATCAGATAGCAGGTCAGTGGAAACAGGCGAAGGGCAGCGTCCGGCAGAAATGGGGCCGCCTTACGGACGACGACATGGAATTCATTGCCGGAAAGAAGGATCAACTGATCGGCAAGATTCAGGAGCGCTACGGCATCAGCAAAGAGGAAGCGCAGAAGGAAGTCGAAAACTGGGACCTGCCTTCGACGCGGGAAGAGGAATATCCCACTCGCAAAGCAGTCTAGAACTCAGTGAAACAGGAAAAGGGGCTCGGCGTCGCCGAGCCCCTTTTTCAGGCACAAAGCGCGTTTCAAATTCTTCCCGCCAGCGCCAGCACCAGCACGATCAGGATCACCAGGCCCAGGCCGCCGCTCGGATAATAGCCCCATCCATTGCTATAGGGCCACGCCGGCAAAGCGCCGATCAGCAGCAGAACCAGAATCACTACGAGAATGGTCGACATATTTTCCTCCGTCCAAAATTAACAGCGAACCTACATCTGCAAAAAAACTAGCCCAGCGGAGGCGAATCGTTGGTTGCCTCCCGGTAAGCATCCCTACCGGCCTGAATGGCTCCAGACGCGCGTTCCTGCACCGCATGGCCGGTTGATTTCAGATCACCCACGCCGTGTCTTGCCTTTTCGGCCAGCCACTCTTGCGACTCTTTTCCAGCGCAGGGCGCCAACAGCATGGCCAGACCCAAACCAATTCCGACTCCACCGGCGAAGGTGGCGATACTTGAAAAGCGACTGCGACGACGAATATGAATCAACAGGACCTCCGTCCAACTCCAAAAACTCGGTCTCCAACCACGCCTCAAGCTATTCTTCGGGGTTAAAACCAGCAATCCGGACTACTCTGTAATCACCCGGCCTTGCTCCTGTAAAGTCCCGGGGGATTTCGCGAAGACGGCCGGTTGGCTAGGAAACATTCCCGGTCGCGGTACAGACTTCCCGGTATGTAC
The DNA here is from genome assembly GCA_963803205.1 of Terriglobales bacterium. Lineage (GTDB taxonomy): Bacteria > Acidobacteriota > Terriglobia > Terriglobales > Acidobacteriaceae > CAWDLG01. The sequence continues at coordinate 1,031,936 of CAWDLG010000007.1, read as the reverse complement.
GGAACTGAGCAACGCCCGGTACCTTCGATTTGCCCTGGCTGCGGTCGCTTGGTATGGTTTTTCGAAGAGCCTGTGCGGTAGGAATTTGCCTTCCGGGCAATTTCCCCTTTTGTTCCTGCCAGGCGGCGTAGTTGGTTTCATTCCCGGCTTCCTGGCAAATATTTCTGGTTCTGCAACGTTAATGGGGGCAGCTTTTACGCCGAAGAAGTGAATAATCGGGCCGCGCGGCCGCATCAACTGCAAAGTAAGAAAGCTCTTGAATGACAGGTAATCATCAGCAGCCCATAGTCTGGCCGGGCAAGCCCTATCCTCTGGGAGCCACCTGGGACGGCGAGGGCGTCAATTTCGCGCTGTTTTCTGAGCGCGCGGAAAAGGTTGAACTGTGCCTGTTCGACTCCCGCGGGCGCCGCCAGACCCACCGCATCACCTTGCCTGAACAGACCGACATGGTCTGGCACGGATACCTGCCGGAGGCCCGACCGGGGCAGCTATACGGCTACCGTGTCTTTGGACCTTATGATCCGCAGCAGGGCCTCCGCTTCAACCACCACAAGCTGTTGCTGGATCCCTACGCCAAGGACATTGAAGGCCCCCTGCGCTGGAGCGATTCCCATTACGGGTATCGCATCGGCCACAAGCAGGAGGACCTTTCTTTCGACCGCCGCGACAACGCCTCCGGAGTGCCGAAGAACAAGGTCATCGATCCCGCATTCACCTGGGGAAGAGACGAGCCGCCCAGAATTCCCTGGCACGAAACCGTCATCTACGAACTGCAAGTGCGCGGCTTCACTATGCGTCACCCCGACGTTCCGCCCGAGCTTCGCGGCACCTATGGCGGGCTGGCGACCGCTCCGGTCATCAAACATCTGAAGCGACTCGGTGTCACCGCCGTGGAACTCATGCCGGTGCATGCCTTTGTCGACGACCGCTATCTGGTGGAAAAGGGCCTGCGCAATTACTGGGGCTACAACTCCATCTGCTTTTTTGCTCCGGAGTCCCGATACCTCTCGGTCGATTCGGTTAACGGCTTCAAGACCATGGTTAAGACCCTGCATTCCGCGGGAATCGAGGTCATTCTCGATGTCGTCTACAACCACACCGCCGAGGGAAACCAGCTCGGCCCGACCTTCTCGATGCGCGGCATTGACAATACTTCCTATTACCGCCTGGTGGGCAACAACCCGCGCTACTACATGGACTACACGGGGACGGGAAACAGCCTGAACGTCATGCATCCACGCGTGCTGCAGCTGATCAATGACAGCTTGCGCTACTGGGTGCTGGAGATGCACGTCGACGGCTTCCGCTTCGATCTGGCCGCAACGCTCGCGCGCGAACTGCACGAAGTCGACCGGCTGGGGCCGTTCCTCGACATCATTCACCAGGATCCCGTCCTCTCGCAGGTCAAGCTCATCGCCGAACCGTGGGACCTCGGCGAGGGCGGCTACCAGGTGGGAAACTTTCCGGTCGGGTGGGCGGAGTGGAACGACCGCTATCGCGACGCCGTCCGCAGGTACTGGAAGGGCGATGGCGGACTGATTGGCGAGCTTGCCTACCGCATTACCGGTTCGAGCGACCTGTACGGGCACAGCGGACGCCGTCCTTACGCCAGCATCAATTTTGTGACGGCGCACGACGGCTTCACCATGCAGGATCTGGTGAGCTACAACGAGAAGCACAACGAAGCCAACGGCGAAGGCAATCGCGACGGGAATAACAACAATCAAAGCTGGAACTGTGGCGCGGAAGGCCCCACCGACGATCCCGCGATCAAAGCCTTGCGCGCCAAGCAGAAGCGCAACTTCATGGCCACGCTGCTGCTCTCCCAGGGCATTCCGATGATTCTAGCGGCGGATGTCGTGGGTCACAGCCAGCTCGGCAATAACAACGCCTACTGCCAGGACAACGACATCAGCTGGCTGAATTGGGATCTCAAACCGGAAGACCGTGTCTTTCTTGAATTCATCAGCCGACTGATCCACCTGCGAAAACATCACCCGGTATTTCGCCGTAAGCGGTTTTTCCAGGGACGCCCCATCAAAGGAAGCGGTATTCAGGACCTCCTGTGGCTTAATCCCAGCGGGAAGGAGATGTCTGACGAGGAATGGAGCACCTCCTCCCACCGGCTCGGGATGTTTCTTTCCGGCCACGGACTGAACGAATACGACGCGCGCGGTCAAAAGCTGGTCGACAGTAATTTCATCCTGCTGCTGAATTCTTACCACGAGGACACAGACTTCACTCTGCCGGCGCTGGGACGGACCTTGGAGTGGACGGTTATCGTCGACACTGCCCGCACCGGCAAGCTTCCGAAAGAGCCCTATCGCGGGGGCACCGCTTATCCGCTGATGGCGCGCTCCCTGGTTGTGCTCACCGAGCACGATCCCCAGAACAATCCTGACGACGCGGAAGGCGAGCATGAAGCGCAGCCGTAGCATGCCTTTCGGAGCTGAGTACCGCGACGATGGCAGCGTTCGCTTGCGGCTTTGGGCTCCGGCGGCCAGGACGGTGGATTTATGCCTGAACGGCGATGCTTCGTCGGCGTCCATGAAACAGATTGAGGATGGCTGGTTCGAGCTGATCACTTCCGCCCTCGGTAACGGCGACCACTACCACCTTCAGATTGACGGCAAGCTCAGGATTCCCGATCCCGCGTCTCGCTTTCAGCCTCAGGACGTCCACGGCCCCAGCCAGGTTGTAAATCCCACCGCCTTCGACTGGGACGACGAACTGTGGAAGGGCCGGCCATGGGAAGAAGCTGTCATCTATGAGCTTCACGTCGGAACTTTCACGCCTTACGGAACCTACAAAGGAGTGCAGGAAAATCTTGACTACCTCGCTGACCTGGGTGTCACCGGCGTCGAATTGATGCCCCTTTCCGATTTTCCCGGCCGGCGCAACTGGGGATACGACGGCGTACTGCCATTCGCGCCCGACAGCAGCTATGGCACTCCCGAGGATCTCAAATCGCTGGTCTGCGCCGCCCACAGGCGCGGCCTGATGGTGTTTCTGGACGTCGTCTACAACCACTTCGGCCCGGAAGGAAACTACCTCCACGCCTACGCTCCACAGTTTTTTACCGATCGTCACAAGACACCCTGGGGAGACGCAATCAATTTCGACGGGAGCAAGAGTCGCCCCGTGCGAGAGTTTTTTATTCACAACGCTTTGTACTGGCTTGAGGAATACAACTTCGATGGCCTCAGATTCGACGCGGTGCATGCCATCGAAGACTCGAGCCAGCCGGACATTCTGACGGAATTGGCGGAGACGGTTCGGAATACTCTAGGCAAAGACCGCCACATACATCTCGTCCTGGAGAATGACAGCAACCAGGCGCGTTATCTTCGGCCGCGCTCCCGGGGAAAATCGCTCCTCTATGACGCGCAATGGAATGACGATATCCACCACGCAATGCACGTGGTGGTCACGTCGGAATCTGACGGCTACTACGGCGACTACGCCGACAAGCCAGTTCAACATCTGGGGCACTGTCTGGCCGAGGGATTTGACTACCAGGGCCAGCCGTCGCCTTATCGCAATGGCGCTCGCCGCGGCGAACCGAGCGCGGATCTGCCGCCTACGGCTTTCGTATCGTTCTTGCAGAACCACGACCAGGTAGGAAATCGTGCACTGGGCGACCGGATCACAAGCTTCGCTGATCCGCTCGCCGTCCGCGCTATGGCCTCCGTTTACCTGCTCAGTCCCGAGCCGCCCATGATCTTCATGGGCGAAGAATTTGCCGCGAGGACTCCGTTTCTCTTCTTTTGTGATTTTGGAGGAGACCTGGCCAAGGCCGTCACCGAAGGACGGCGCAATGAATTCGCCCGGTTTGAGCGCTTTCGCGACCCCGCCGCCAGAGCCAAAATTCCCGATCCCAACGACCGAATGACCTTCGCCCGTTCAGTTCTCGACTGGAGAAGCGCCTCCGAATCCCCTCACAGCGACTGGCTCGTTTTTTACCGTCAGCTTCTGCGAGCACGCCATAAGGAGATCGTGCCTCTACTTCAGGCCGCCGAGTGCTATAAGGGTTCCTTCGAACCCCTGGGTGAACGTGGATTGCTCGTGAACTGGCAATTTTCTTCCGATGTCCGATTGCGCCTGGTGGCAAATTTCGCTAGCGAAGCCCTGGCAGCGGAGCGCCCCGCCGGGCGGGTGATTTTCTCTACGCCATCCGCGGAGGCCTCGCTCGCGGAAGGCGCATTGCCACCGTGGTCCGCGCTCTGGCTTCTGGAATCATGAGTGGCTCCCGCCACATCCCGCTTTCAACCTACCGCCTGCAATTCAACCGCGACTTTACCTTCCGGCAGGCTACGGAAATCGTGCCCTATCTCGCCGAACTGGGCATCAGCCATTGTTATGCTTCCCCAATTCTGAAAGCGCGCCCGGGCAGCAGTCACGGCTATGACATTGTCGATCACAACTGCCTGAACCCGGAGATCGGCACCGAGGAGGAATTTAACCGTTTGGTTGCCGCCCTCCACCGCCATGGCATGGGCCTGATCGTCGACACCGTTCCCAACCACATGGGAATTATGGGTAGCGACAATTCGTGGTGGCTGGACGTTCTGGAGAACGGGCAGGCATCCGCTTATGCGCGGTTTTTTGACATCGACTGGGAGCCGTTTAAGGAGGACCTTCGGGGGAAAGTTCTGGTTCCGGTTCTGGGCGAACACTACGGCACGGTTCTGGAACGAGGCGAGCTGAAGCTTGCCTTGGACGCGGCAAAGGGAGAATTCAGCATCTACTACTTCAATCACCGGTTCCCTATCGATCCGCGGGAATATCCACGGATTCTCGCCCCGTGCCTCGACATTTGTCCCGGCGCCGAGCAGGGCGAATTTCAATCGCTGATTGACGTATTCGCCAGCTTGCCCGCGCGAACCAGAACGAGCCCCCACGACATTGCCTCGCGGGCGCAAGACAAGGAACTGTACAAGAAGCGCCTCGCGGAACTGTGCGCACGCTCGCCGGAAATCAGCGCATGCGTCGAGAAGACAATAGAGAAGATCAATGGGGTGCCGAATCAGCCGGACAGCTTCGAAGAAATGCACGAGTTAATCCGGGCGCAGGCATTCCGCCTCGCCGACTGGCGGGTGGCTATCGACGAAATCAATTACCGCCGCTTTTTCGACATCAACGACCTGGCGGCGCTGCGGATGGAAGACGAGGCCGTATTTGAAGCCACTCATCGCTTCCTGTTGAACCTGATCGGAGAAGGAAAAGTCGACGGGTTGCGAATCGATCATCCCGACGGCCTGTACGATCCCGCCCAGTATTTCGAATGCCTGCGCAGTAGCTTTGCGGCCGTAACTCGCGAGAGCGGGACGGACGATCAGCCGTGCCGCTACCTGGTGATCGAGAAGATTCTGCTCGGTTCCGAACGTCTGCCTCGCGACTGGCCGGTGCACGGAACCACGGGATACGACTTCGTAAATCTTCTCAACGGTGTCTTTGTGAACCGGCAGGCGCTGAGGCGGGTCGACTCCACGTATCGCAGCTTCATCGGCGACGACCTGAATTTCGAGGATCTGGCTTACCATTGCCGCAAGCTGATCATCCGTTTCAGGCTGGCCAGCGAGTTGGCTGTCCTGGCAAACCGGTTGAGCCGAATCGCGTCTTCGAAGCGCCACACCTGCGATTTCACGCTGAACACCTTGCGTGAAGCTCTGATTGAAGTGGTGGCCTGCTTCCCCGTTTATCGCACGTACATCACCGCTTCCAATGTTTCGAGCGACGACGTTCGCTACATCAACCTTGCGGTAATTTCCGCCAAGCAACGCAGCCGCGCGGGAGACCTGACCATCTTCGATTTTCTGCGCGAGGTCCTCCTTACGCGCATTTCGGAAGGAAGAGAGCAGGCCTATCGCGATGCGGTGCTCTCTCTGGCGATGAAGGCGCAGCAGTTTACCAGCCCGGTGATGGCGAAGGGCATGGAAGACACCACCTTCTATCGCTTCAACCGCCTGGCGTCGCTCTGCGAGGTGGGCGGAGACCCGGGAAAATTTGGAACTTCAGCGGCGGAATTCCACGCGGCCAACAAGGCACGGATGCTGAACTGGCGGCATTCCATGCTGACCACTACCACCCATGACACCAAGCGCTCGGAAGATGCCCGCGCCAGAATCAACGTCCTTTCTGAAGTCCCGGCTCTCTGGCGTCTGAAGTTGCGGCAGTGGAGAAAGTTGAACGAGGAGAAAAAGCGGGACCTGGGCGGAGCGCCCGCGCCCACAGCCAATGACGAATATCTGTTCTACCAGACGCTGCTTGGCGTCTGGCCGGCCGAGACGCTGAAGGGAAAGGGAGAATGGCGGTCGCTCACCGAAAGAGTCGAACAGTACATGACCAAGGCGATCCGCGAAGCGAAGGAGAATAGCAGCTGGATCAATCCGAACGTCGAATACGAAGCCGCGATCTCCGCCTTCGTCAAAGCGGCCTTGTCTTCCGGCGCCAAAAATCGATTCCTCAAGGATTTCATTCCGGCGCAACGCTTTATCGCCCGGCTGGGAGTGTGGAACAGCCTGTCAGAGACTCTGTTGAAGCTGGCCTCTCCCGGCGTGCCGGACACCTATCAGGGAAGCGAACTCTGGGACTTCCGCCTGGTGGACCCCGACAACCGGCGTCGCGTGGACTTCGAAGTCCGCCGCAAGTATCTTCGGCAGATGAAGCGGGCCGCCAACTCGCCGCTTCGACTGATCCGCAGCTTGCTGGCTGACTCGGACAACGGAAGAGTGAAGCTGTACCTCATCTGGAAAGTCCTGCGCCTCAGACGCGCCTGCCCGGAACTATTCCAGAGTGGGGAATACGTTGCGCTTCGCATTGTGGGAGTGAATGCGAATCACACGATTGCCTTCGCACGCAAGACCAGTGGCAGTACGGCGCTGGTGGTGGCGCCGCGGCTGCTGGCAGAACTCCTGGGAGACGACGACGGGCCGCCCCTGGGTCAGAAAATCTGGAAAGATACGCGGGTCGAGCTGCCGGCGAACTGGCCGACGGCGTACGTGGATGCTTTTACCGGAGCAACGCAACAGGCAAAGAAGATCGCAGGCCGAAATTCACTGCCATTGGCTCAGATGCTGGGGAATTTTCCGGTGGCCCTGCTGACAAACGGAACGTAGCCAGAATTGAGAAAAAGGGGCACGCCGCCGGTGTGCCCCTTCTGTTTGCTACCAGTAGCTGAAGTTGAGCCTGTCGATAAAAACAGCGTACGGCTTCTGCACATTGTTGCCGTCAATCTGGTAATTGACGGTGACACCGTACCAGTTCGTCGACCTGGGATCACCCTTGTGATTCACCGGGTTGACCTGACCGTTCAGCTCGATCGATTCGAACAGTTGCTTGTCGTCGCTGGTCCGCTGCACCCGCAGCACCAAATGGTTCCATTGACCACTGACCGGCTTGCACGGAATGCCGGTTTTGATCCAGTGTTCGGTGACGTTGTCCCAGATGTCCCACTCGTGTCCGCCCTGAATGCGACACTCGTGTCCCCAGATGAACGACTTTCCTCCGAAGAACTGGTTCAGGTCGAACTCCAGTGCCTGCGAGACTTCGAGATTGTCGCCATAGAACCACACGTCGTAAACGAAATGATGCAACGTGGGAATCAGCGTCTTGCTCGTGTCCGGCAAGCCTCGGGAGGAAAAATCGCCGATCAGGTGGTTGTTCCAGAGAACATCGGAATAGACAGTCTGGCCGCCGATGGCAGTCTTGGTGGCTTTGCCGCTCAGCACTTTGGCGGGATTGTTGCCCGGGGACCAGGACCACGTAGTCTCCGGACCGCCGGAAACGCAATGGTCGCAGATTGGATAATTCGGCGGGAGCAGAGCGTAACCCGTCCAGCCGCCTGCCGCCTGCAAGTCCGAGAACGTTTTGGCATTGGAAGGCAGGCCGCCCGAACTGTCGGCAGATCCGCCCGAGACCGTCAATGCAATCGGTGTCTTCGCCGATCCGCCGCAGTTGTCCCATTCCTGAGCCACAACGGTGTATTTTCCCGGATTGAGCGTCAGGTTGGTATCGAGACTGGACCCCTGCTTCACGACGGCAAGCTGCCCGGCAGCGGGGTAAAGTCCCACGGCCGAAACGCCCTTTGAGCAGGAAGTCGTGGCCGAAGCCTGAAAACGTACGGGGGAGGTAACCGTGGAATTGTTTGCCGGCGTTGCAACGGTTACTCCGGGACCGCTGGACGTCACTTTCACCGTGATCGGGGTTTTGGCGGAGCCGCCGCAGTGATCCCAGGATTGCACCGTGCTGTTGTAGGTGCCGGGATTCAGATTCAGGTGGGTATCCAGGGCGGCGCCGTTCGCGGTGTATGCCAGCGCATTGTCCCCGGTGTAAATGCCGATGGCGGAAACACCTTTGGAGCAACCCGTGGTTGCTGTTGCCGCGTAGTGCACCGGCCCGCTCACTGTGCTGTTGTTGGATGGAGACGAGACCTGCACGGTACTTGAATTGGTGACGGTGATGTTGATAGTCACCTTGTCAGAGCCGCCGCAGTGGTCCCACTCCTGCACGACGGTTTTGTATTGTCCGGGATTCAGGCCGAGGTTGGTGTCGAGTTTGGATCCGTTTACCACATAAGCGAGCGAGTCGTCGGCTGTGTAGATTCCCATCGCCGAGACGCCCTTGGAACAACTCGTCGAGGCAGATGCCACATAATGCACCGGCGATTGCACCGTGGCTCCATTACCAGGACCACTGACGCTGACACCGGCAAACGCGGAAGGGACTACCAAAAAACATAGAAAAGCGTAGGAAAGGGGCTTTATCATTCCATACATCTCCAGGGTTGTTTGTAGATTTCGGGCATCTTAGAGAGGCAGGCAACCACTCACAATCAGTAGAAAAGCTTAGATTTACACTCAGAAGTACATGGTGGGGCGGAATCAGGCCCACGGTGCGGTTTTAGCGGTGTGAAATCGCAACCTGGGGCGCAATTTCTGGTCCGAGGACGATTTTTGGATGGAAAAGCGTGCCCGCAATGCGGGTGGCGACCGCAATCAGCTCCGACTGACCTTGAAACACTTTTATCTGTCGCGCTTTCGAGACATCGGGCAGATTCACCGCCTGTCCATTGCGAATTCGGGAGACAGCTTCCTCATTTGCAGTGACTGACGGTAAGAGCGGCAGAAGCTTGCGAGGATGGATAAGCAGCTCGCCAACAAGTCCTTCTTTTGCCGCGGATTCCAGTGCTTCCAGCGAGTGCGCGTCGGCGAGTTCAAATTCCGCCAGAGAAGTGCGGCGTAGTGATTCAAGATGCGCCCCACAGCCAAATCGCGCTCCCATGGCATGGGCAATCGACCGCATATAAGTGCCGGAGGCGACTCGCGCTCGAAAACCCGCGCGATTGCCGTCAAGGCTTAGAATCTCAAACTCTTTCACTTCGACCCTCACCGGTTTTAGGGGCACATCCTGATTTTTTCGCGCGAGCTTGTAGGCGGGCACTCCGTGAATCTTTTTGGCCGAAAAAGGCGGCGGCATCTGCACGATTTCACCCTGGAACGCGCCCGCAGCCTGCCGCACGTTGTCGATTGAGAGGCTTACATCCTGCTGCGGGGTTGTGGGATCGCCGTCGGCATCGTAGGTATCGGTCGCAAAACCAAAGCGAATGACGCCTTCGTAGGTCTTCTCCGACGCGAGGTAAAACTGTGCCAGCCGTGTCAGACGGCCGATAACCAGAGGCAAGACGCCGGTAGCGGCGGGGTCGAGGGTCCCCAGATGGCCGACCGCCCTCTCATTCAGAACTCGCCGCACCCGGTTCACGACGTCGTGAGAGGTGAGGCCGGACGGCTTGTCAATTACCAGCACCGCATTCATTGGCAGAGTATCTAACTGAGATTTGAGCGATTTGCTAACCTGTCGTCGGGCCTTTGCTCAGGTTCAGCGCCTCAGGTTTGCAGACCGATGCTGAAGCGCCCAGAATGGCCAACCATTAAAATACCAAATCTGCCATGATTCCCCTCCGCGATGACCAGCCCCGGTTCAGCACGCCCTACGTCACCTACTTTATCGTGGCACTGAATGTACTGGTTTTTTTGTTCGAACTATCGGTTGGAATGCACAGCCACCGGGCGCTGAACTCGCTGATCGACGCCTTTGGCGTCGTGCCAAGCCATGTCACAGGGGCGCTCGCCGGACGATCCGATTTACCCCTGACGGCCGCCTTCATTCCGCTGCTGACCTCGATGTTTCTGCACGGTTCCTGGCTCCACATTATCGGCAACATGTGGGTGCTGTGGATTTTCGGCGACAACATCGAAGACTACCTCGGGCACTTCACCTACCTGATTTTCTATCTCATCTGCGGATTTGCTGCCTCGATTGCGCACATCCTCCTCAATCTCAGGTCTCCAGTGCCGAGCGTTGGCGCCAGCGGAGCAATCGCCGGAGTGATGGGAGCCTATTTTCTGCTGTATCCAAAGGCACGAGTGCTGACGCTGGTGCCCCTTATTATCTTCTTCACTTTCTGGTGGTTGCCGGCCTGGATTGTGCTGGGATACTGGTTTGTCGTGCAGTTTCTCAGCGGCGCCTCTACCGCCATCGCGTACTCAAATCAGACGAGCGGCGGGGTGGCGTTCTGGGCGCACGTGGGAGGTTTTGCCGCTGGCCTGATTCTCATCAAATTGTTCCCGGAACGGGCGCAGCGGCGCCGCTTCAGCACCTGGTAACTGTAAGAAAATACGGTAATAACTTGGTTTCAGACGGCAAATGTAGTAGACTGTAATCCTGGCGATGGAGTTCGCCATAACCGCCCGCCTCGCGCTGGCTGATAACTCCTACAATCGACCGTAGGAGTGCTCAACTGTGCGAGAACTGCTCGTCATCTCTGTCGGCGCCATCTTCGGCGCCAATGCCCGCTACATAATCAGTCGCTACGCGGCCAAAGTTATTGGCCCGGTCTTTCCTTACGGCACGCTGATCATCAACATCCTGGGCAGCCTGATCGTTGGATTCTTCATGGTTTGGACGACGGAGCGCGTCCTGCTGGATCCCCGCTGGCGCCTGCTGGTCGTGATCGGCTTCTGCGGGGCCTTCACTACGTTCTCGAGCTACGCCTTCGAAACCATGGCTTACTTCGAACAAGGCCAGTGGCTGCTCATGATCATCAATTTTCTGACCAACAACGTTCTCTCGCTGGCTGCCGCCGTAGCGGGAATGGCTCTGGCGAGGTTACTGTAAAATGCCCAACGGAATGGCAGTCCAGGTCACGATGTATCTCAGCGAATCCGACAAGTGGCAGAATCGGCCGCTGCACATGGCAATCCTCAACTACCTGCGCGAGGAGAATGTGTTCGCCGCCACCGTATTGCATGCCGTCGCCGGATTTTTCGGACGGCAGCGGGTGAAGTCCGCCCATCTGGTCGACGCCGGCGGCAAACTGCCCGTGGTCCTTATTTTCGTGGATACGGACGAGCATGTTGCCCGCGTCCTGCCCAAGCTGAAAGAAATGGCATCTCACCGGCTCATTGTGCGCGAGAACATAGTGATCGAACAGGGCAGCCTTGACTGATTCTTCCGCCCTGGACATTCTCGCCATCGCCGCCCACCGCGACGACGTGGAGCAGACCTGCGGAGGAACGCTCCTGAAGATGGCCGAGCGCGGCCACCGCACGGGCATTCTCGACCTCACCCAAGGGGAGATGGGTACCCGTGGGAGCGCGGAAGACCGGGCCCGCGAAGCCGACGCGGCGGCTTCGATCCTGCGCGTTTCATGGCGGCGCGCCCTCGATATCCCCGATGGCCGGGTGGAAAACACCTGGGAGAACCGGCTGAAAGTGGTTCAGGTTTTGCGCGAGCAACGGCCGCGGGTCGTGATCCTTCCCTACTGGAAGGGACGCCATCCCGACCATTACACCGCCTCAATTCTGGGCTACGAGGCTTGTTTCCTCGCGGGCCTCTCGAAGCTGGACCCACCGCCAGGATCCTCGTCGACGGTCGCGCCGGGCCCCCACCGGCCCTTCAAGATACTTTACGCGAGCCTCTATTACGACATTCGTCCAACACTCGTCGTCGATATCACAGAGCAATTCGAAGCCAGGCTGCAAGCCCTGATGGCCTACCAGTCGCAGTTTACGGATCAGGAAGCCGGGAGCGGGATTTTCCCGGCCCACGCGGAAATTCGGGCGCGGGTGGAGGCGATGGCGCGCTTCTATGGGATGCTTGCCGGAGTGACCTACGCGGAACCTTTCGTCCAAAAGGAAGTAGGACTGGTCGAGGACCTCACGCTGATTCCCGTCAAGTCGATCTGATCTCAGCTTTTATTTTTTCACCGCTACCGCCACACCGTCCCGGATCGGGAGAATTGTCGTGAAAAGATCCGGAGAGGCATAAAGCATGCGGTTGAATTCGACGATCGCCTTCGTGGAGGCATCGGGATTATCCTTCTGCGCCACACGGCCGCTCCACAGCACGTTATCGGTGACAAACAATCCGCCCGGGCGAAGTTTGGCAACCGCAATGCGAAATACGCGCGGATAGTCTTCCTTGTCGACGTCGTTAAAGATGATGTCGAACTGCTGCTTCTGCTCGGAGAGAATCTCAAGCGCATCCCCGACGTTGATGGAAATCTGTTTGCTCACGCCGGCGCGATCAAAATTCCGCCGCGCCTCATCAGCTTTTTTGGGGTCGCCGTCGGTATAGATCACGGTCCCGCGTTCGCCGACGGCGCGCGCCCACCAGATGGTCGAGTAGCCAATCGCCGATCCCAGTTCGAAAACCGACTTCGCCCCGATTGTGATCGCCAACTGATAGAGCAGTCGCCCCACGGCTGGCCCCACGATGGGGATTTCTCGTTTGGCAGCTTCCGTCTCCATGTCTGTCAGGGTCGCGTCCCGTGCCGGCAGCATGCTGTAGAGGTAATCGTCTACGGCATCGGCGGTGATGCCGTTATGCCGCCACTGCGGCTTGGCGATGTTTTGGTCTGGCAAGTCAGTCTCCAGGAATATTGTTCGAAAAAATCAGGAAAGTGTTTCACCCGGCTTCATCGGCCGGATCTCAACTTCCGGAACCAACTTCTTCAGTTCGGCCGGCGTTCCGGTGAGCACGGGAAATGTTCCGAAATGCATGGGAATCACAGTCTGCGGCTTAAGCAGGTTGCAGGCATAGGCCGCTTCCCGCGGGCCCATCACAAAATGGTCTCCAATCGGCAGCATGGCGATTTCCGGGCCGTACAGCTCGTGGATGATCCGCATGTCGCCGAATACGTTGGTGTCGCCGGCGTGGTAGATCTTCACTCCGTTGGGGAATTCGACCACGAAGCCGCAGGCCTCGCCCCCGTAGACGATTTCGTCGCCATCCTTGATGCCGCAGGAGTGGTCGGCATGCACCATGGTGATTTTTATGCCCTCTACAGTCTGGGTGCCGCCTTTGTTCATGGGCGAGTTCCGCTTCGAGCCCTTCTTCTCCATCCAGGCGCACAATTCGAAGATGCCGACCACCATGGGGTTATGCTTCTTCGCAATCTCCACGGCATCGCCAATGTGGTCGAAGTGGCCATGGGTGCACAGCATGACGTCGATCTTCTGGAAAGCTTTCTCTTTTTCCGGGCACGAGGGATTTCCCATCACCCAGGGGTCGATCAGAACCGTCTTCCCCTCGGGAGTCTCAATGCGGAAGGTGGCGTGGCCCAGCCAGGTAATTTTGACACCGTTCAGTTTCATATGAGTTCGTGACCGCGTTCGACGGCCAGCACTTAGTTTAATATGAACCGCCGTGACCGAGTTGAAAGTTCTGATTTCGCGCCAGCAGATCGCGCACCGCGTGGCTGCCATCGCCGCGGAAATTACCCGCGACTTCGCCAATGAAGCAGTCATCTTCGTGGGTGTGCTGAAAGGCGCCGCCATTTTCCTGAGCGACCTGGCGCGGCAGGTGGAACTCGACGCCACCTTCGACTTCGTCGGCGTGTCCAGCTACGGAAATCGGCCAAGTCCCGCAGAGGAGTTGAAACTGGGCTGGGATTCGACCGGAGAGGCCCGCCTCACCAAGGATGTGGACCAGTCTTTGCGCGGAAAGAACGTCATCCTGGTGGAAGACATTCTCGACACCGGCCTCACTCTGACATTTTTAAAAAGACTGCTGCTTGGCCACCAGCCCAAGGCTTTCAAAGTAGCCGCACTGCTGGATAAGCCGTCCAGAAGGAAGCAGTCCGTGGTCGCCGACTACGTCGGGTTCACTATTCCCGATGAATTTGTGGTGGGCTATGGAATGGATTACGCCGAGATGTACCGGAACCTGCCCGATATCTGCGTCATACCGCGCGAGTGAGAGTGCGGCTCCAACGACCTGAAATCCTCGGAATCCCGAGCGCAGTTTGAGACTACCCTGACTGCTATCATAGGTGCAGTGGTCACCTCTGCAACCCAGTCCGATATCCGATCCAAGGTCGAGCCCCTGCTGCTGGAAGTGGCAGACGTGGTCAATTCCACCCTCGACCTGGACACGTCGCTCCAGCGCGTGGCCGAACTTGTGCGCAAAGTCATTGATTATCAGATCTTTGCGATTCTGTTGCTGAACGACAAGACGCAGGAGTTGAGCATTCGCTTCCAGACCGGCTATCCCAAGGAAATCGCCGACCGGCTGCGCATCAAGCTGGGCCAGGGCGTCACCGGGATGGCCGCTCAGCGACGTGAAGCAGTGCTGGTGAACGACGTGTCCCAGGAGCCCAGCTACATCGGGGCCGTGCCCAACGTCTGCTCCGAGCTTGCGGTTCCGCTGATCGTCAAGAACCGCGTGATCGGCGTAATCAACATCGAGGCGGAGCAGGTCGACTACTTCCACGAAGACCACAAACGACTGCTGACCCTGATTGCCTCGCGCATGGCCATTGGCATCGAGAATGCGCGGCTGCACACCCGCACCAGCCGCCAGGCCCGGACTCTTCTTCTGCTGAATGAAATCGCGCGCGAGTTGACTTCCATCCTGAACGTCGACGAACTGCTCAAGCACATTGCGGAATTGCTCAGCCGCCTGATCGACTACCAGATGTTCAGCATCCTGATCGTCGACTCGACCGGGGAAAAGCTTCAGCACCGGTTCTCGCTGCGCTTTCAGGAAAACATTCAACTGAAGCACGACATCCCTATCGGTGAGGGACTGGTCGGTCACGCAGCGCAGCACAAGCACGCGATTCTGGTTCCCGATGTCAGCAAGGACAAACGGTATATCGCACTGAATTCGGAAACCCGCTCGGAACTTGCCGTGCCGCTGATTTACAAGGACAAGGTAATCGGCGTCCTGGATCTGGAGCACACGCGCCGCGGTTTCTTCACCGAAGATCACAAGCGGACAGTGACCACGCTGGCGGCACAGGTCGCGATCGCCCTGGAGAATGCCCGGCTTTACGAGGAGATCGCCCGCCAGGAGAAGCGTTTGGAGCGCGACCTGGGTATGGCGCGGGAACTGCAGTTCCGCCTGCTGCCCCCTGCATTGCCGAAGTTGCGCAGTCTCGAGATTGCAGCCAGGTTCGCGCCGGCGCGCGCCATTGGCGGCGATCTTTACGATTTTGTCAGCTACTCGCTTGACCGCACTGCGTTCGTAATCGGAGACGTCAGCGGCAAGGGTGCGCCCGCCGCCATCTATGCCGCGCTGGTCAGCGGCATCCTGCGCTCGCATGCCCCCATCGAGCCGTCGCCGGCGGAGATGCTCTCGGCGGTAAACTTCTCGCTGGGTGAGCGCCGCATCAACGGGCAATTCGTATCGCTGATCTATGCAGTCTGGGATGACGCGAACCGGACGTTGCGTGTGGCTAATTCCGGATTGCCGCGGCCGATTTACTGCCACGAGGGAAAGATCGAGGTCATTGAGGCGACCGGTCTGCCGCTCGGACTATTCGATGACGCCGAGTACGACGAGTTCAGCTTCCGCACCACACCGGGAGATGTGTTCGCCTTCTTCAGCGACGGCATCCTCGACGCTCAGAATCCAGCCGGGGACCTCTTCAGCCGCCATCGGGTCGAACAGATCGTCAATTGCTCGAATACCTCGGCCGAGGAGATCGTCGAGTGCATTTTCAAAGCTGTGGCGGATCACACTGCCGGCGCCGAAGCCTTCGATGACCAGACGGTCGTGATCATCCGCGTGAAAGAGACGTCCGGATCGAGAAAGTGAGGCGCCAGCGTACAGCAAAGGACGTGCGGCCGCCCGGGTTCTCTTATCGTCAGGGCTCCGATCGCGGGGCGCTGACACTTCACACCGGGAAAGTTTCCCTATCAGACCTGGCGCAGCGTTTCGGCACGCCTCTTTACGTTTACTCGGCGCAGACTATCCGGTCTCGTCTGCAAACGTTTCGACGTGCTTTCGACGGCGCGCGCCATACCGTCTGCTACTCGGTTAAAGCCAACTCGAATCTCGCAATTCTTCGGTTGCTGGCCAGACTTGGCTGCGGATTCGATGTAGTTTCAGGCGGGGAACTGGAGCGGGTGTTGCGGGCGGATCGCGCCGCCGCCCAGCGAGTAGTTTTTTCCGGCGTGGGCAAGACGCGCGACGAGATTCGCTTTGCACTTCGCTCGGGCATTCTCCTGTTCAATGTGGAAAGCGAATCGGAACTGATGGTGCTCGCGGACTGCGCTCGATCGTTAAGAGTGACGGCTCGAATGGCGCTGCGGGTCAATCCCGATGTTCCGGCGAAAACCCATCCCTATATCTCGACCGGCCTCCACGAACACAAATTCGGCATCCCCATCAAAGACGCGCGCAGGCTCTACCGGGGAGTGGCGGGCGTGAAATATCTGCAAGCTGCCGGGGTGAGTGTTCATATCGGCTCGCAAATCACCGATACCAGCCCTTTCGCCGCCACCATGCAGCGGGTTGCCGAGTTGGTGGAGACTCTTCGCGACGAGGGCCACCGGATCGAGTATGTGGATGCCGGCGGCGGCCTAGGCATCGACTATCGAAACCCATCAGATTTCACGGCCCGGGCTGGCAGATACGCCAAAGCTCTCCTGTCTCCGCTTCGCCAGTTGAAGATCCATCTCCTGCTGGAGCCCGGCCGCGCGATTGTAGGCCCGGCGGGCGTGCTGGTTACGCGTGTTCTGTACAGAAAGAAGAACGGTGGGAAGAGTTTTCTGGTTGTGGACGCCGCCATGAACGATCTGCTGCGCCCTTCGCTCTATGATGCATACCACGAGATCGTGCCGGTGCAATCAGGATCGAAGAACAGCGAGACGGTCGACGTCGTCGGGCCAGTGTGCGAGAGCGGAGACTTTCTCGGGCGAAACCGCAGGCTCGCCAAAATGCAGGAAGGCGATTTGCTTGCGGTTCTCGATACCGGCGCGTACGGAATGGCCCTGGCTTCGAACTACAACAGCCGCCCGCGACCCGCGGAAGTGCTGGTGGATGGAACCTCGGTGAAGTTGATCCGCAAGCGGGAGACTATTTCAGACCTGCTGCGGCCCGAGAGCTGACCGCAATTCACAGCTTCTCAATCACATCCTGCAGATGTTCGAATTCGGCTTTGCGGCTGGGGTCGGGACTTGAGGCGAGGAAGTCGCGCATCGAATTCAGTTTCTGCTTCGCCAGATCTTTCTGGTTACCGGCCGCATACAAACGGGCGAGTGTGCCCAGCGCCTGCCAGCGCAACGGGTCTTTGGGGTCGTGGAAAGCGGCTGATCGCTGCTCCATCGTGCGCAGCAAGTCTTCGGCTTTCGCAGTCTGCCCGTTCATGAGATAACAGCGCACCTGAATGCTCCATAGCTTCCAGTATTGGCTTTGCAGATCGTGTTGAGCCTGGCGCTTGAAGTCGACACTGTACCAGTCGAAGGGGCGGATTCTTTGCAGCCGCCATTCATCGTCACGTATGCCGCGCAGCGCCGTCGTCTCGATCTGTTTGGGATCGCCCCGTTCTGAGATCATTTTTTCGGCCTGATCGACCAGCGGGCTTGGATCGGGCAAACGAGCCTCGAGGCTGCCGATAGACGCGCCGGGGCAAATCGCAAGAAAGCTCTGCCGTTCCTTTTCCTCTTTTGCCGGGTCGCGGAAAGCGGCGGTCGCATAGATCTCAGCCAGGGCGCGGTGTGCCGGGGCGAAATCGGGAGCCTCCTCCAGAATCTCCGTCATGCCCTGGATCGCCGACTGTGTGTTTCTCCCCACCAGGCTTCGGTGGTAGAGATAGCGATACTCGCTCTCTCCGGAATGCTGCGTGGAAAGCGCGAGGTACTCTTCGGTGAGCCCTCGCAGATGCCCCTCGATTCCGAATCGGCGAACGGCATCCTGATAGATCTCGTTCACGAACAGATTGCCGGGATTCCGTGAGCGCAGGGCCTTGAAGGGGGCGATGTTGTGATCGAAGTCAGCTTTGTCGCCGGGTGGAACTGCGGAGGCATGCTGAATCTGGGTTTGAGTTTCCGGAGCAGGCGCACACACTCCCGGCGCAGCCGCATAGGCCGCGAGGGAAGAGAGCAGGAAAAGCAGCAGAAATCCGAAACGCATCACTCACTCAGAAAGAAAAAAGCGGAGGGCGCAACGCCCTCCGCAATCCGTTTACACGTCAGGCTACAGCGAACGCAGGAAGTTCAACATATCCTGCACCTGGGAATCGCGGAGCTGATTGAAGCGGCTGACCACGCCATTCGCCTCCGATCCATTGCTGCGGTGCGCCTGAATAGCTTCCAGCAGGTCGTCCGTGCGGCCGTCATGCAGGAAGAAGAGGCGCTGTCCAACGCCCCACAGAGGCGCGGTGCGGAACTGATCCGGACCGGCGGTCCCCTGGGAAACTCCGTCCGACAGGCCCGAGCCCATGTGATGAACGGCGAAGTCGGAAAACGGATGGTATTCCGCATTGGACATGCCGTAGTGGGACATTCCGGTGGTCAGCGTCGGGGTGTGGCAAAGCCCGCACCCGACAGCATTGAACAAGGCCCATCCGCTCTTGGCCGAGGCCGAGAACGCGGCGGGCTTGGGTGGCGCCAGGAGCCGCATGAACATCGAGAAGTTCACCAGATCCGACGAAGTCTCCGATGGTGAGCCTGTCTCATCCACGTGGGTGGCGTCCTCCGGAGATCCGTTGTAGGTGCAACCCGGAAGGGCCGAGCGCTCGTTGATAAAGGCTTCGTTGGAGACGCCCTGCTCCACGTTGTAGGCCTCGCCGGCGAAAACCATCAGCGACTTGTTCTGCGCCTTCCAGCCGAAGCGGGTGATGGTGCCATCGTTGCCGCTCATATTGAAGCCGCCACGGATGCCGAACGCCGCTTTGATGGCGCGGTTGGCAGCCAGGTTCGCCATCAGAGTCGTATCCGGCGTGGCCTCAACCAGTCCCAGGCCGAATAACGGGGTGGGAATGCGGAAGATGACGTTCCCGGCACGCAACTGGCGGGCGAAATCCGGCTGCGCCAGGTTGCAGCCGGCGGCATCGGTGCGGCCGGCGATCGTGAACAGGCCGTACACGCCTCCATCCGGCGATCCATCCGCATGTCTGACAAACCTCGCCTCGCGGACCGGGCCGTCAGCTTGAATGAAGGAGGGAACCGCGTTTCTCGCTCCGTTTGCGGAGGCGAGAGCGACCTGCGGATTCTGGATGGGATTCTGGGGACTGGAAAGTCCTGGGCTGCTGCCTCCTACGGACGGCTGAGCGTGGCATTGCGCACAGCTGTTGCCGTTGAAGCTTGGCCCCAATCCCGATGCCTCTTCGCCGGGGACGGTTCCGGAGACGGAGTCGATTTCCATGAAATCACCCAGGCCATCGTTGAAAAACTGCTGCTGCGCGGGAGTTGCACCCTCCAAGGCTCCACCGGCTGCGGCCGGGCCGCCCCGGGGACCCGGGTCGGCAGCGCCTCCGGTCGACCTCGGGCTGGGGCGGCGATGCTGGGCATCTACTGCTTGGGGGAGCACGACCAGCAAGCTAAGACACACAATCAGAGCTAATACACGCGGGAATCTCACCATTGCACCTCCATGCACGGGCACACGAATCCTGTTGAGCCGAAGCTCCTTTAACCTTGTGACTGGAACTTGCCGTGTGGCACGCGGCGCGCGAAACTGCGCTACCCAAGTGGGGACCAGGTGGAAGCTGGCTCGGTATCCAAGTACGTCGCCGCCTCCGAGAAGGCTTGGGCAGCAAAATTTTGTTTAAAGATTAGAGGAAATTTAGGTTCGAATCGGGATTGCGTCAACTCTCAGAAGTACACTCGAAATGTCAGCATTGCCGCCCGCTTCAGCCGGGTTAATCGGTCCGCAGCCAGCGGTCCGATAGGACAATCACGAAAACTCGCGAACGGCACAGGGGATGAGCGCCAAGTGGCGGGTAACCGAACGTGCCGATTCATGTTACCTGCCCGCCGAACTCCACACCGTTTTGCCGCCGACGATGGTCTGAACTGGCTTGACCTCACGGATTCGCTGGGGAGGAATGGTGAAGATGTCTTCGCTCCAAAGCACCAGATCGGCAAGCTTTCCAACCGTGATGGAGCCCTTCTCTTTGTCCTGAAATTCCGCGAAGGCGGAACCCGTGGTGTAAGCCTCAACCGCTTCAGCCACCGTCAGTTTCTGCTCTGGAAACCAGCCGCCGGGGTTCTTCCCGTCAAGCGTTGCGCGGGTCACAGCGGCATAAATACCAAGCATTGGATTCAAGGGCGCGACGTTCCAGTCCGTGCCAAAAGCAAGCCGGACGCCATGATCGAGAAAGGTGCGGAAAGCGTATGTTCGGCTGGCACGATCATGGCCAATACGGCCTTCCGCCCAGCGCCCGTCGTCGATGGCGTGATACGGCTGCATAGAGGCTATGACGTGGAGTTGCGCAAACCGGTCGAAATCCTTGGCTGCCATGTGCTGGGCGTGCTCGATGCGAAACCGGCGATCCGCCGGCCCGTGCGCCTGCACGATCTCCGAGTAGAGGTCGAGGACGATTGAAATGGCGCGGTCCCCGATAGCGTGCGTGCAGAGTTGCAGGCCGGCACTATCGGCCTTCATCATTCTGTCGCGCATGAGGGAAAGCGGTTGCATCTCTTCCCCAAGCAGGCCGTAGTTGCCGGGCTGATCGCTGAAGGGCTCGAAGAAATAGGCTGTGCGCGAGCCAAGCGAGCCATCGGCATATGCCTTCAAGGCGCCGACCCTCAGATATGGGCCGCCAAAAGCGTGCCGGATCCCGATCTTTGCCTGATCTTCAACCTGGGGAATCAGCGGCGCGGCATAGATTCGGGTGGTGAGTTCTCCCTTGTCCAGCAATTCCGAATAGACGGCGATGTCGGGATATTCGGGATTCATGTGCTGAACGCTGGTCACCCCGACCGATGCGGCCAGCGCCAGGGCGCCCTTCACAGCTCTAAGAATCTGGTCGTGAGATCGGGGCGGGATCACTTTTTCCACATAGTTGACGGCGGCATCTTTCAGCGCTCCAGTGGGGTTTCCCTTCTCGTCGCGGACGACGGTCCCGCCGGGCGGATCGGGCGTATCAGCGGTGATCCCCGCCATCTTCAACGCTATCGAGTTCGCTACTCCCATGTGGCCGTCGTAGCGGCTCAAGAACACCGGTCGGCCCGGAGTAAGGGGATCCAGGAGTTCTTTGGTGGGCAGGTTGGGAGGACTCCACTTGGTTTCATCCCAGTCCCCGCCGAGCATCCATTCGCCCTGCGGCATCTTTTTCGCCTGCTCAGCGATGCGCCGGACGAACTCATCCGGACTCGTGGCGTCGTTAAGCTGGACGTTCTCCAGTTGCATTCCGCCGTCCACAAAGTGGACATGGGAATCGTTGAATCCCGGAAGCAGCAGCTTGCCTCCGGCATCAACCACGCGCGTCTTCGGGCCGCGCCAGGCCTCAACTTCCGAGTCCGAGCCGACGGCCACGATGCGATCGCCAAGCACCGCAACCGCCTGCGCAGTCGGGTGCGACTTATCCACAGTCCACACCTTGGCATGAACGACGATGAGATCGGCGGCAGGTTTCGTCTGCGCCCAAGCGGAGGCCATGAGGCAAAGAAGAACAACTGACACGGTCTGGATGTATTTCATGAGATTGGCAATCCGGTAGTTATCGCTGTCCCCACTTCAGCTTGGTGCGCAGCACGTCAAAGAAAGTGCCCCGGATTCGCAGAAGCTTCACCTCGTATTCGGACTTGCGGCAGTGGATCCGGTCGCCATCGAGAACTTCCATCCCGATTTGCCCGTCGATGCTCAGGTAGGCGTCTTCGTCGCCGGTTTTCGCCACAATTTCAATTTCCGAGGTGTCCCGAACCACCAGCGGCCGATTGGTCAGCGAGTGCGCAGAGACGGGGGTCACGACCAGCGCCGAGACGGACGGCATCAGGATGGGACCACCCGCGGCCAGCGAGTATGCCGTCGAACCCGTCGGTGTGGCCACGATCAGACTGTCTGCCTGGTAGCTGGAAACGAACTCGTGATCGATGTAGACATCGCAGTGATTCAGCCGGGCAATAGTCGCCTTGCCGACAACAATGTCATTCACGGCGTCATACTGCGCGATTTGCGATCCGGCCCGCTCTATGCGGCAATTCAGCATGCCGCGCCGCTCCACGTTGCAACGGCCTTCTTCAATTCCCTGCAGGGTGGCGTACATCTCCTCCAGCGGGACTTCCGTCAGAAAGCCCAGGGAACCGAGGTTTACCCCCAGCACGGGAATTCCTGCCTTGGCCACCGCACGCGCGGCGGCAAGCAAAGTTCCGTCTCCGCCGAGCACGACCACGAGATCCAACTGCCGTGAAGCCATCTCCTCGCGTTGCAGCAGTTCGACATTGGGCGCATAAGGGGCGGTCTGGGGATCGACAACCAGCTGATAGTTGTGCGCCTTGAACCAGATCAGCAGGTCGGGGACGACCTGGGCCAGCTCAGGCTTGTTCGGTTTGGAAATAATACCGGCAGACTTAACCGTGGCCATGATGAACAAGGAATTGTACAGAAAAAGCCGGGAAGGGGCGCGAGCAGCGCTATTGCCGGAGACCTTGGGCGGGAAATCGCTTCCCGGGCAGTCAGGGAGAACGGCGACGGCCGATTTTCAGCCGCACACCCCCGAGCAGGCCGGATGGCAGCGGCTGTAGATTCTCCATGTCCTGGGGTGCGAACCGTTCTCCGTATCGGGCGTTAAGGAGGCGGTAGTCCGGTGGAGTCCGACCCGCCAGGGCATTGATCGCCGTGTTCCCCACGACGATGCGGATTTCGTTTTTGCCGGCCTTCAGGAAGGACGTCACATCAATCGTGTAAGGCGGACGCCAGACGACTCCCGCCCGCTGGCCGTTGATAAAGACTTCAGCCGCCTCCCTGACCGGGCTGTCGAGGAAGGCGCGGAGGTTGAATCTCGGCAATGGATCCGGCTTGGCGACCGGCTTGCCTTCTCCAAAATCCAGGACGAGTGAAGTTCCTGAAACCGCGTCCGCAGGCAGGTCGATTGTCTTTTCGTATGCGACGGCGCCGGAGTAGTACCGGAACGGATCTTCGTCGCTCCAGGAGTACAGGGCTTGCATCGGAATGGTTTTGTTGAGGCCCGTGAAGGTCAGGTTCCAGTTCGCGGAAAGATCAATCACACGGGACTCGGCGACCGAGTCCCGTGTAACCTCCACCCCCGGCCGCGAATTCGTGAAGAAGATGAGGCGCGACTCATACGGCTCCATAGAGAGATCCACGCTGACGGGATCTGCAACAGACGAAATCTGACCCGTGAATGGGTCCCACCACTCGGCAAACTTGGCCGCGCCGCGGAATCGGGCAAACACATGGCGCGGCTGGTTCGATGTATTCGCCACGAAATACAGGTCGCCGAAGTCGAGATGGCGATGGATAAAACCGATCTCGGGAGTCGCGGGAGACAAGACGAGATCTGGCCGCAACCAGGCGGCCAGCGCGCCTCCCAGCTTGCGTTCATCTTCCACAAAGTGTCCTGGTGCATTCTGCGCGCGGAAAAGGCGCTGGGAGATCTCCTGGATCTGGCGGCTCTCGCTCTCTGCGTTCATGAGCCCGGGAGCAAGGCTCGGCAAGCGGCGTGTTGCGATGACGATCCCGCCCTGGCGGGCATACTGGTCGATCTTCTGATAGGTGGCGACGGGCAAGCGCTCGACCCCGGGAAGGATCAGCGCCGAGTGGTGAATTCCGGAGGTGTTGACCACGTCGCCATCAATGAAATCCAGGTTGAACCCGGCATCGAGAACCTGCGGGACGACTTGTTTCCCGAGCAGAGCGCCCATGGATTCATCGATGCTGAGATTTTCGCCGCGGGTATTGAAGCCACCCTTGTTGGTCACAGAGGACGCGTCTGGAGCCACATCGAAGCTTGCCCAGGCGTCGTCGTTGGGCAGCAGTAGAGCCACGTCGTTCGCGGGCTGGCCTTGGCGCATCGCAAAGCTGACGCGCTGCAGATATCCCGCCAGATCGGGCATCGCGAACCACCACGGGTTGTGCGCATCGAAGGCGCCGGCTGCGTACATGCGCCATCCCGGTTCGCCGGCGCTCTCGGGCGAATAGGGCCAGCCATGCCCGATCAACTGGTTGATCCCCTGGAGAAAGTGAAGATCGGCCTCCGCCTTCATGTCGAGCGGCGTGGCGCGGAATGCCGGCGAATGCAGCCAGGTCCACGTCTCCGAGGAGATCACCGGCTTCCCCAACAGGTGACCCGCCGAGGCCGCCCAGCGAGTATCGGAGAATTCCCGCCACATCGTCAGTGTGGCCTTGCCCTCTCCTTCTGGCAGGTCTTCATAGCGATTGCTGGACAACGTGACCGGCGGAAAACCATAGGTTTGCGATCGAAGCAGCGTGTGCTTCTCAGCCGCCCAGTCATGCAGCGGCACCAGGAATCGCTCGTTCGCAAGCTCGGTGAGTGTTTTGCTCCAATCGTGCCGGACCGCGGCAGTTTCCGGACCCACGTCGGCAATCAACGCCGGAAGGTGCGGCGTAAGATCGTAACCGCGCCGCCGCTGGAACTCTCCGAGCAGATCTTCAGTCCAGTTGGATCCGTAATCTTCCAGGCTGTCGCTGAAGACGGCATACGGCGGATGCCCGTCGAAGGCCTCCACAAGCCGATCCCCGACGGCGCGAAGGTGCGTCTCAATCGCGTTCTTGTCGTAATGATCGAGAACCAAGCCCTCGGCCCCGACTGCGGGGCGCTTCACCATCATTCCGGTCCGACTGGAGATAAAGACGACGACAACACGCGGAGAATTCTTCGCTGGAACGATCAGACGGCTGTCTTCCACGGCAGTCATCTCAACCTGCTTCGCCTCGCGGAAGTCAGGATGGTCCTTCGTGCCAGGAACCATAAAGATCGCAATCAGACCTTCGCCCGCCGACATAGCGGGCATGGCAATCGACCGTGTACCGGCTGGAATCGCGATGGTCTCGACCCGGAGCTGTCCGGCGGCCTGCGTAACAGGAACATGCGGGCCGCCGAAGGGCCACCCGCTTCCCAATGTGATGTCGACCCGCAGGCCCAGCTTTCTGGCTTCTGTCGCGGCAAACCGCAGCGCATCGATGTGCTCGTCCGAGAGATACGGCAGATTGCGAACGCCCGATTGCGCGTCGTCCAGGGCAAGAGGATAGAGCGTAGCGATTTCCACGCCCCCGATGCCCCCCTGCTTCATCTGCTCGAGTTCGCGCCGGATTTCAGGTTTCGTGACTGCCGGGCCGAACCACCACCAGCGCATCATGATGCGGCAGTCGTCCGGCGGATGGGCAAACTGCTCTCTCAGATGGACTGGGGTCTCCTGACCGGAGACGTGTTTCGCGCCGACCAACAGAAAGAGAATCAGCGTTGCGGCGCAAGCCGCACATGCGGTGCGAGAGATCGCGGCTCGGGAAATCGACTGGCTTAGTTTTTTGCTGCGGGGAAGATTTGCAGTCGGCATGGCGCCGGGCCAGCATACAGCTCGCAACGGCGGCGTTCAAAGCGCTTGCGTCCCTGCAGGGTCCGAGATTGCAGCTTTAGCCTAGCCTGCCAGCTACTTTGTGCCCGAGCGGGAAGGACTAGGGCTCTGGCAGGGAATGCGCACGTCCACCACCGTGCCCGGATGCGCGTTTTCGAGCTTCAGTTCGCCGCCGAGCTCCAGGGTCCGTTGTTTCATTCCCCCAAGCCCCACGCCGATCTCCGAGGGAGACATTTGCAGGACGCCCGGTTCGACGCCCTTGCCGTCGTCCCTTATCCGAATTATCACGTGACCGTCCTCACACCGCAGGCTGACCCATGCCTGCTCGGCTTTGGCGTGCCGGAAGACGTTGGTCAGGGCTTCCTGGATGATGCGGAAGATGGCAGTTTCCAGGTCAGAAGGCAACCGCGGGAACTGGGTCGGGAATACATCGAGAGCTGTCCCCAAACCGCTGCGTTTACTCAGACCCTCCAGGTACCAGTTCACCGCCGAAAGCAGGCCGACTTCGTCCAGCAAGGGAGGATGCAACAGGTGCGACATGCTTCTCGTCTGCTGGATCACGCTATCCATCAGCTCGCTGGCTTCATTGGCCGCGTCGTCTTTGGCGGCGGTGGTCGGCTGCCGTGGAATCCCGTCCAGCATGATCTTCGCAGCGGCGAGTTCCTGCCCCAGGCCGTCATGCAGCTCCCGCGCGATCCGCCGGCGCTCGTCGTCCTGCATGGTCATCAGGCGGGTGGAAAGCGCCCTCAGTGCCGCCGTTCTGTCTTCTACCAGCTTCTCCAGTTGCGCGGCGTTTCCACGAATCGACTGCTCCAGAACCTTGCTGTCGTGAATGTCGGAACAGGTGCCATACCACCGGGAAATATTTCCCTGCTGGTCGCGGATCGGGACCGCCCGGGCGCGGAACCAGCGATATTCGCCGTCGCGGCCGCGCAGGCGGAATTCGGATTCGTATTTCTCCCCTGATTCAACGCCGCTGGTCCACTCGGCCTTGGCATAGTCGTTGTCTTCGGGATGCACGAATTCATTCCATCCCGATCCGTTCAATGTGCCGGCATCGGCGCCCGTGTATTCGAAGAAGCGCTGGCTGATGTAGTCGCGCCCCCCGTTTGGCTGGCGGCTGAAGATGATGTCCGGCGCCGTCTGCACGATCGCGTCCAGCTCCTGGTGCTTTTTCGCCAGTTCCAGGTTCAGCTGCTCCAGGCTTTCGCTACGCTGCTGCAGTTGCTCGGTCCGTTCATTTACGCGCTGTTCGAGCT
This sequence comes from Terriglobales bacterium, assembly GCA_963803205.1. Lineage (GTDB taxonomy): Bacteria > Acidobacteriota > Terriglobia > Terriglobales > Acidobacteriaceae > CAWDLG01. Next base: position 1,004,890 of record CAWDLG010000007.1, on the reverse strand, counting down.
CCCGGTTCAGGTCCTCCAGTTGGCGGGTCTTGCGGTGCAGTTCCGTGAACAGACTGACCTTGGCTCGCAACAGCTCCGGAACCACGGGAACGGAAATGTAATCCACCGCCCCGCGCTGGTAGCCTTTCACCCGGTCCAGATCGGTCAGGTGGACCGCGGAGATGAAAATGATGGCAATCTTCTGAAACCGGGGATGCTGGCGAATCATGTCGGCCAGTTCGAAGCCGTTCAGGTCAGGCATGCTGACGTCGAGCAGCACGACCGCGATATCGTGCTTCAGGAGCAACTCGAGCGCCTGCCTGCCGGAGGCGGCCTTGATCAGGTTCTCGCCCATCTCGGCGAGCATCACCTCGTAGCTGAGCAGCTTGCCCGGCTGATCATCGACCATCAAAATGTTGACTGGCTCTTGCTTTTCCATGTTCGCGATCCGGTCACTCGTGCCGGCTCAATTATGTTACCGGTGCAGCCACATCCTGAGCGTGGAAAGGAGTTGCTCCGTGTTCACCGGCTTTGCCAGGTACTCTGACGCGCCAGCCTCCAGGCACTTCTCGCGGTCCCCCTTCATCGCCTTCGCGGTCAGGGCAACGATGGGCAGCCGGCGGAACGATGAATTCTGCCGGATGACCTGCATGGTTTCGTAGCCATCCATTTCCGGCATCATGATGTCCATCAGCACGATGGCGATGTCGGAAGTGGACTCGAGAGTCGCAATTGCCTCTCTGCCCGTCCCGGCCGTCAAAACCGACATCCCTCTGCGCTCCAGCACGCTGCTCAGGGCGAAGATATTGCGCACGTCGTCATCGACCACCAATACCTTCCTGCCCACCAGAGCCTCATCGGAGCGGTGGAGGCGGTCGAGCATCTGCTGCTTCTCGACGGGAAGATCGCTGACAACGCGGTGCAGGAAGAGAGCCGTTTCGTCGAGCAGCCGTTCCGGCGATTCCACTCCCTTTACAACCACGCTGCGGGCCAGGGTGTGCAGGCGCGCATCCTCCTCGGGAGAAAGCTCCTTGCCGGTGAAGACGACCACGGGCAAGTCGACTGCAACCTGCTGGTCGCGCATCCGTTCCAGAATTTCGAATCCGGACATATCCGGCAGTCGGAGATCGAGCACCACACAATCGAACGGCTCGTGCTCGACGGCGCTGAGAGCGTCTTCGCCCGTCGAAACCGTAGTCACTTCGATGTCGTCGCAACCGAGCAGTTCCCGAATTGCCAACTGCTCGGCGGGATTATCCTCCACCACCAGAAGGCGCTTCCGGCGCGGAGCGGCATAGTCTTTGATCCTTTCCAGCGCCGACTCGAGGGCCTCCGGACTAGTTGGCTTGGTGACAAAGGCAAACGCCCCGCGAGCAAGCCCGTGTTGCCGGTCTTCATCCAACGTGAGCATCTGAACCGGAATGTGGCGAGTAGTCGGATCCTGCTTCAAGTGATTGAGCACGGTCCAGCCCAGCATGTCCGGCAGGAATACATCCAGCGAGACTGCCGCGGGATGGTATTCCTTGGCCAGAGCAAGCGCCTCGGCCCCGTTCATCGCGATCAGCACCTTGAAGCCCTTGTCGTGGGCCAGATCGCTGAGCACGCGCGCGTAGTGAGGATCATCCTCCACAATGAGCAGGCTGGAGTCGCCGGGTTGGAGTTCCAGGCGATCGTCCGGGATCTGCTCCAGCGGACGCTCCGAGATGACCACCTGGGCAAGCTGCAACGCCGGAGCCTGAGCGGACGAGGAGTCGGCAGATGGCTTGATCGTCGCCGAAGGGCCAACGTAAGTTTGAGGCAGGTAGAGAGTGAAGGCGCTTCCCTGCCCTGGTGTGCTGCGCAATTGGATTTCTCCGCCGAGCAGGCTTGCCAGCTCGCGGCTGATGGCCAGCCCCAGGCCGGTCCCGCCGTACTTTCGGCTGGTTCCGGCATCTGCCTGCTGGAAGGCCTCGAAGATGATTCTCTGCTTATCGAACGGAATGCCGATGCCGGTATCGGAGACTTCGAATGAAATGACCGAAGCCGCCTTGTCGAGAACGGGGTGCCCATCGCTCCAGCCGCTCGCGGCAGTTGAGACCGAAAGCCGCACGCCGCCCTGTTCGGTGAACTTGAAGGCATTCGACAACAGATTCTTCAGGACCTGTTGCAGACGCTTCGAGTCGGTCACCAGGCTGCGTCCCAGGCGGGGATCACTGTTCACCTCGAACGCGAGCCGCCGGTTTTCCGCCTCGTGGCGGAACGGCCTCCCCACCATCTCGAGCAAGCTGCCGAAGAAGACTTCTTCCGCTTCGACCGAGACCGTTCCCGACTCGATCTTGGAGAGATCGAGAATGTCGCTGATCAGGTTCAGCAGATCCGTTCCCGCGCCATGGATGGTGCGCGCAAACTCGACTTGCTTGGGTGTGAGGTTGCCGTCCGGATTGTCTGTGAGCTGCTGGCCGAGAACCAGGATGCTGTTCAAAGGTGTGCGCAGTTCGTGCGACATGTTCGCAAGGAACTCGGACTTGTACTTGGAGGTCAGGGCCAGTTCTTTGGCCTTTTCTTCCAGAGCGCGGCGGGCCTGCTCGATTTCCTGGTTCTTGCGTTCTACTTCGACGTTCTGCTCGGCAAGCTGCTGCGCCTTTTGTGCCAGCTGTTCGTTGGTCTGCTGCAACTCTTTCTGCTGCGTCTGAAGTTCGGTGGCGAGCTGCTGCGACTGCTTGAGCAGTGCTTCCGTCTGCATGGTGGCTTCGATACTGTTCAGAACGATGCCGATGCTGGCAGTGAGCTGCTCGAGAAATGCCAGATGCGAAGCTGTGAACGAACTCAACGAGGCGAGTTCGATAACCGCTTTGACGCGGTCTTCAAAGAGAACCGGAAGCACGATCACATTGCGAGGCACGGCTTCGAACAGGCCGGATCGAATCGGCACCGTCTCCTTAGGCAGGTCGCTAATGAGCATGCGCCGTTTTTCAGCGGCGCACTGCCCGATCAGACCTTCGCCCAGGCTAATGCGGCGCAGGCGCCCGTCCTGGCCGTCTCCGGCGAAGGCGGACAACAGGACCATGCCGGCCGACTCCTCCGACTCCATCTGATAAATGACGCCGTGCTGGGCATTCACCAGAGGGGCCAGTTCCGAAAGCAGCCTGCGGCCTACGGTGCCGAGGTCGCGCTGACCCTGGAGCATGCCGGTGAATCTCGCCAGGTTCGTCTTGAGCCAGTCCTGTTCCGTGTTCCGCTCCGTGGTGAGACGGAGGTTGTTGATCATGGTGTTGATGTTGTCTTTCAGCTCCGCCACTTCACCGCTGGCCTCGACTTGAATCGATCGCGTTAAGTCGCCTTTAGTGACGGCGGTCGCCACTTCGGCGATGGCGCGGACCTGCCGCGTGAGGTTGTCGGCCAGCAGGTTCACGTTTCCGACCAGGTCTTTCCAGGTTCCGGCCGCTCCCGGCACGTTGGCCTGGCCGCCCAACCGGCCTTCGACGCCGACTTCCCTTGCGACGGTGGTGACCTGGTCGGCGAAGGTCGCCAGCGTGTCGGTCATGTTGTTGATGGTTTCCGCCAGAGCCGCCACTTCGCCCTTTGCGTTCACGGTCAGCTTCTGGGTCAGTACGCCGTTGGCAACCGCGGTGACCACCTTCACGATTCCGCGCACCTGCTCTGTCAGGTTGGCGGCCATGACGTTCACGTTGTCGGTAAGGTCCTTCCAGGTGCCGGCGACGCCCGGAACCTGGGCCTGGCCGCCGAGTTTCCCTTCTGTTCCCACTTCGCGGGCCACGCGGGTTACTTCCGCGGCGAAGGCGTTGAGCTGGTCCACCATCGTGTTGATGGTGTTCTTCAGCTCCAGAATTTCACCCTTCACATCGACTGTGATTTTGCGTGACAAGTCGCCGCGGGCCACCGCCGTAGTTACTTCGGCGATGTTTCGCACCTGCGCGGTGAGGTTGCCCGCCATAGCGTTGACCGAGTCGGTCAAGTCCTTCCAGGTGCCGGCGACACCGGGCACGTTGGCCTGGCCTCCCAAGCGGCCTTCGGTTCCGACTTCGCGGGCCACGCGTGTCACTTCGGCCGCAAACGACCGAAGCTGTTCGACCATGGTGTTGAGGGTTTCCTTCAGCTGCAATATCTCGCCGCGAACATCGACGGTGATTTTCTTCGATAAGTCTCCGTTGGCGATAGCTGTCGCGACTTCCGCGATGTTACGGACCTGGCCGGTGAGGTTGCTGGCCATAAAGTTGACGTTGTCGGTGAGGTCCTTCCAGGTACCCGCGACCCCGGGCACTTCGGCCTGACCGCCAAGCTTTCCGTCGGTTCCGACTTCGCGCGCCACACGCGTAACTTCTCCGGCGAAGGCGTTGAGCTGATCCACCATCGTGTTGATGGTGTTCTTCAACTCCAGAATTTCGCCTTTGACGTCGACAGTGATTTTGCGTGACAAGTCGCCACGGGCGACGGCTGTGGTCACTTCGGCGATATTCCGGACCTGGCCGGTCAAGTTTCCGGCCATCGAGTTCACGGAATCGGTGAGATCCTTCCAGGTTCCAGCCACGCCGGGAACGTTGGCCTGTCCGCCGAGCCGGCCCTCGCTGCCGACTTCGCGGGCCACGCGGGTCACTTCGCCGGCGAAGGCGTTGAGCTGGTCGACCATCGTATTGATAGTGTCTTTCAGCAGGAGAATTTCTCCGCTGACGTTCACGGTGATTTTCTTCGACAAGTCGCCGCTTGCAATTGCCGTGGAGACTTCCGCGATGTTCCGGACCTGGCCGGTCAGGTTGCTGGCCATCGAGTTGACGGAGTCGGTCAAGTCCTTCCAGGTTCCGGCGACGCCGGGCACCTGCGCCTGGCCGCCCAGTTTGCCGTCGGTTCCCACTTCGCGGGCCACACGGGTCACTTCCGAGGCGAAAGAACGAAGCTGGTCCACCATCGTGTTGATGGTGTCTTTCAGCTCCAGAATTTCACCTTTGACGTCGACGGTAATTTTGCGCGACAAGTCGCCGCGGGCCACAGCAGTCGCCACCTCGGCGATGTTCCGCACCTGCGCGGTAAGGTTGCCGGCCATGAAGTTAACGTTATCGGTGAGGTCTTTCCAGGTGCCGGCCACTCCGGGCACCTGCGCCTGTCCGCCGAGCTTTCCCTCGGTTCCGACTTCGCGGGCTACGCGGGTCACTTCGCCCGCGAAGGCGTTGAGCTGGTCCACCATGGTGTTGATGGTGTTCTTGAGTTCGAGAATTTCACCTTTGACGTCGACGGTAATTTTGCGCGACAGGTCGCCGCGCGCTACGGCCGTCGTAACTTCTGCGATGTTCCGGACCTGAGCCGTCAGGTTGCCGGCCATCGAGTTCACGGAGTCGGTAAGGTCCTTCCAGGTTCCGGCCACGCCGGGAACGTTTGCCTGACCTCCCAGGCGGCCCTCGCTGCCGACCTCGCGGGCCACGCGCGTTACTTCGCCCGCAAACCGGTTGAGCTGGTCGACCATCGTATTCAGGGTTTCTTTCAATTGCAGGATTTCGCCGCGGACGTCGACAGTGATTTTTCTTGAGAGGTCGCCGTTAGCGATGGCGGTCGCCACCTCGGCGATGTTGCGCACCTGGCCAGTCAGGTTGCTGGCCATAAAGTTAACGTTGTCGGTGAGATCTTTCCACGTTCCGCCGACACCGGGCACCTGCGCCTGGCCGCCGAGCTTGCCTTCGGTTCCGACTTCGCGCGCCACGCGGGTCACTTCGCCCGCAAATGCGTTCAGCTGGTCCACCATCGTATTGATGGTGTCTTTCAGTTCCAGAATTTCGCCCTTCACGTCTACTGTAATTTTTCTCGACAGGTCGCCGCGGGCCACGGCGGTGGTGACTTCCGCGATGTTGCGGACCTGAGCGGTAAGGTTTCCGGCCATGGCGTTGACGGAATCCGTCAGATCTTTCCAGGTGCCGGCGACGCCCGGCACGATAGCCTGTCCTCCCAGTTTGCCGTCGGTACCAACCTCGCGCGCCACGCGGGTCACTTCCGAGGCGAACGAGCGAAGCTGATCCACCATGGTGTTGATTGCTTCTTTCAGCTGGAGAATTTCGCCACGCACATCGACCGTGATTTTGCGCGATAAGTCGCCGCTGGCTACGGCAGTTGCCACCTCGGCGATGTTGCGGACCTGGCCGGTCAGGTTGCTGGCCATGGAGTTGACCGAGTCGGTGAGGTCTTTCCAGGTGCCGGCGACGCCGGGGACTTGTGCTTGTCCGCCCAGCTTGCCGTCGGTGCCAACCTCTCGCGCCACGCGCGTCACCTCGGCGGTGAAGACGCCGAGCTGTTGAATCATCGTGTTCACGATGTTGGCGGAACGCAGGAACTCGCCTTCGAGAGGACGGCCGTCCACGTCAAGCCGCACGGTCTGCGTCAGGTTTCCCTGCGCAACCGCCGCGATGGCCCGCGTCATTTCTGCTGTCGGACGCAGAAGGTCTTCAATCAGGGTGTTGACGGAGGTTTCCATTTCGCCCCATGCGCCTTTTGGCTCATGAAAGCGGGTGCGCTCCCGGGTCTTGCCCTGTTTCCCGACTCCCTGGCCGACTCGCTTCAATTCCTGCGCCATCTGCTGATTTGCCGACACAATGGCGTTGAAGGTGTCGGCAATTTTTCCGCTGAGGCCGGTCCACGATCCCGGAAGGCGCACGGAGAAGTCGCCGTCCCGCATGGTTTGCAGGCATGTCAGTATGACCGCAAGGTCGGCGGTCGGAGCTTCGCCATTGGGATGCCCGTTGTCGCTGATAGCGACTCCGGGCGCCGTTGTTATCGTGGAATTAAGGGGCTTCTTTGCCATAGTGTTCCCGTTTCCCGAGATATTGCCGCACCTGAGCCTGCGCACTCCCGATAGACGCAGGCCTATGATGCGACTGGGGTTTCAGCCCAGTGTCAGCACTCACAGATCGAAGCTAACCATTGAAACGCTTCACGAGGAAGGTACTGCAAGACTCCCTCGTTTGTTAGCATGGATTTCAAGGCAGAACACTACAGTCTTTGCTGTACCAGCCCTAGGGGTATTCATGTACGAAAAGCAGCCTTCATTTCGCGAGGTGAAAGTGCCAGAAGCAGTCTGATGGTCTTTAAAGAACCAACTGGAGAACAGCGCTAACATACCCTTGACTTGCATTGTGCTTGCGTGATTCAGTGAGAGATTGATGCTGAAAGGTAAAAACCTAACAGTATTGATCTGGCTTCTGGCGACGGTAGTTATTCCTGGTATTCTGCGCCTCCTCGTTTGCCCTGCAACCGACCGCGTTGCGGGCCTGGCCAGCGGCGATGCTAACTTTTCTCACGATGCATCTGGCCGCTTGCTTGCGTCTGGCCATCCGCAGCATCCCCCTGCTCATCCTGCGAAGGCACACCGAAGGGCGCAATTCCCTGGCTTCTACCGCACCGCCGGGTCTAACGGATATTTTCAGCGCACGTCTGTATTAGCCGCCTGATCGTCGAGGTGGCGATGAGTTGCTTCGTTGTGGCGGTGTCGCATCCCGTCCAGAACGGAAGTACGGTCCCAGGCCGCAAATCGCAGGAGGTTGTGGGGAATTGGCTGACGGAAAGCAAAGCGAGAACGAAGTCTATCAATTCATTCTCGACCAGGTGGAGAGCGTTCCGCATCTCGAAGCGCTCCTTCTTCTCTGGAACAGCCGTCCCCAGCCATGGACCGTAGAGAATCTCTCGCGGCGGCTTTACGTTTCGACGGAGGTGGTCCGCGGTCTTCTGCACGATCTGGTGCGGCGGCGTCTCGTAAGTCTGCTCCCCGGTTCGCCCGACGGGTATCGTTATGAGTCGGAGTCGACCGAGCGCGACCAGCTCATCGCGGCGCTCGATGCTACCTACCGCCGCGAAGTCGTCCGCGTTTCAACCATGATCCATTCGAAGCCCTCGTCGGCTGTGCGTGAGTTCGCACAAGCCTTTCGCTTCACCAAGGAGAGAGAGTAGCTATGGGGCCGATAGTCTATGCCGTTGGCGTCCTGACCAGCATGGCGTGCGCAGTGCTGCTTTTGCGCGGCTACGTTCGGGGGAAGCAAAAGCTTTTATTCTGGAGCGGCCTATGCTTCGCCGGTCTGGCCTTGTCGAACCTGCTGATTTTTGTCGACCTTGTGTTGGTGCCGAATCTTGATCTATATCGCTACCGGTTAGCAACCGCTGCCTTTGCTACGGGCCTGCTGGTGTACGGCCTGATCTGGGAAAGCAAGTGATTACGCTCGAAGGGTTTCTCCTGGGAATCGTCGCTACGGCGTCAGCCACCGCGGGCCTCTATTTTCTGAAGTTCTGGAGGCAGACCCGAGATATATTCTTTCTCGCCTTCGCGGCATTCTTCCTGCTTGAGGCCGCAAATCGCGTCGCTCTGCTGTTTTTTGAAAGGCCGAATGAAGGAAGTCCCTGGATTTATCTGGTGCGGCTGGTTGCTCTTATTCTCCTTCTGGCAGCGATTCTGAAGAAAAACTACGGCGCCGGAACGCGACCATCGCGGAATGTGGACAGTGCTTCCAAGTGAGGAAGCACTGCGCGAAACTGGCACTTCACGAGCCTCGCTTGCATTACTTCCAGAGGCTTACACTAGACAAACAACGGACATCCACTATTAAATGCATGTGCGTGTTTGAGTCCTTCACTATGGGTTTGGGGTTTCCATGGCAGAATCGGAAGTAGATCTTCGCAAAACCTACGATGCGGTCATCATCGGATCCGGGGCAGCCGGCGGCATGGCGGCTCACGTCCTCACCAGCCGCGGCATGAAAGTCCTGATGCTCGAAGCGGGGAAAAAGCTCCCCATCGAGAAGGAGCTGCGGTCAATGGAATGGCCGTACGACAATGCCTACCGTGGACACCTTCCGCCGGACCAGCACTCTCTCACTTTCAACGAATACACCATCCGGCGCCCACCCTATGGGGCGGGATTCGAAAAGTCCAAACACCTGCGCAGCTACATCGGCGGCAGCGACTACACCAAAAATATTGTCGTCGATGAGCGGGAGAACCCGTTCACCGGAACCAACTACGCGTGGGTGCGGGCACGCTGTCTCGGGGGGAAGACGAACATCTGGGGCCGCCTGGCGCTGCGTCTGTCGGATTACGACTTCAAGGCCAAGAGCCGCGACGGGTTTGGCGAGAATTGGCCGATCAGCTACAAGGAGCTCGCCCCGTACTACGACAAGGTCGACCTCTATCTGGGCATCACCGGCGTCAAGGAGAACCTGGACTATCTGCCGGACAGCATATTTCAGCGTCCCACCAAGCTGAACTGCGCGGAACTGACACTCAAGGATAGTCTCAAGAAGATGGACCGCGTGGTCACGCAATACCGGGCCGGGGTCACCAGCGACGGACTCAAGCACAACAAGTACCGCAGCCGCTGCTTTGGCCGCGGCGCCTGCGAACGCAAGGGCGGTTGCGACATCCACGCCGCATTCGACTCGCCCACGGGCCTCATTTATCCAGCCGCGGACACCGGAAACCTGACCCTGCGCACCAACGCAGTCGCCCGCGAGATCACGATCGATCCGGACACGGGCAAGGCCTCGGGCGTCCATTTTATTGACGCCCAGACCATGAAGGATTATCAAGTCCGCGCGAAGGTGGTCGTGCTGGCGGCGTCGACACTGGAATCGGCGCGTCTTTTATTGCTTTCAAAATCGCGGCAACATCCGAATGGGCTGGCGAACTCCAGCGGACACGTGGGCCACAACTTCTGCGAACACATCATGGGGCCGGGAGTCACCGGCCAGGCGAAAGACCTCGTAGGCAAGCCTCCCACGCTCGATGACGGCAGGCCCGGCGGCTTTTACCTCACGCGGTTCCGCAACCTGAAGGAGAAGCACGCGAAATTCATTCGCGGATATGGCTTTGAAGGAGGCAGCGGGTGCCAGATGTTCCCTGAGGGCACCAATACGCCGGGATTCGGCGCGGCCTTCAAGGAGGAAATCCGCAAGAATCAGGGTTCCTACGTCGGCATGGGCGCGTTCGGCGAAGTGCTGGCGCGATATGAGAACTATGTCGACCTGGATCCGGTGGTGAAAGATAAGTGGGGAGTTCCGGCGTTGCGCTTCCACTACCGGTTTGGCGATAACGAACACCGCATGGCTGAGGACATGAAGGAGACCGCCCAGGAAATGTTCGAGGCCGCCGGCTTCAAGATCCTTCATGTAAGCGATCGCGTGCTCACAGAGGGATGGTCGATTCACGAACTCGGAACCGCGCGCATGGGAGACGATCCCAAGACTTCAGTTCTGAACCAGTTTGAGCAGTCGCATGACGTGAAGAACCTGTTCGTGGTCGACGGCAGCGCGTTCGTGAACGCAAGCTGCCAGAATCCCACCTGGTCGATCATGGCCCTGTGCTGGCGCTCCTGCGACTACCTCGCGGACGAATTTGGCAAAGGCAACGTATAAGGAGGCCCCCATGTCGAAGATCAATCTGAAGCAGGACCGTCGGCAGTGGCTGAAGACTTCAGCCACGGTTCTCGGCGCTTCCCTGTTGCCCTTGCCGGCTGCAATCGCTGAGACCGCCCAAAAGGAAGGCGATGCGCCCGCAAAGAGCGCGCCGCGCACCTCTGCCCGATTTCTCACCCCTGCACAACATACGCTGGTGGAGGAACTATCGGAGACGATCATTCCGGCGGACAATCATTCCGGAGGCGCCAAGGACGCCAAAGTTGCCGACTACATCGAACAGGTCCTGAGCCAGAGCACGGATGACGAGCGCAGATCGACCTGGCGTGAGGGCATGCGCCTGATCGATCTGATGAGTGAGCACTATCACGGGAAATCGTTCGTTAAGTCCAGCCCCGAGGAACGGATCGAAGTTCTCACCGTGCTCTCCGATCACGAAAACATGACCGACCTCCCCGAGGTTCGCTTCTTTGTCGACCTCAAGCATCTGACCACGGTCGGATATTACACTTCCAAAATCGGCATTCACGACGAACTGGACTACAAGGGCAATCGAATTCTTAAGGAGTACGTGGGGTGCGGCGATCCGGTCCCCGAGTCAACGTAGAAGTGTGAAAGACTGCACGAGCGAGGTCCCTTATGAAAGCGACGATTTCCTGCGTGTTGATCGGATTCGCGTTGTCGATCTGCGGGCCGGCTCTAGCCTTTGCAGCCGATGACGGCTGGGTTTCACTTTTCAACGGCAAGGATCTGAGCGGCTGGTACAGCTATCTGGAATCCACCGGCAAGAACAAGGACCCGAACAAAGTGTTCAAGATCGAGAACGGGATCATCAAGATCCTCGACGTGCCCATGCCCAACGGCAAATCCGACAACGGATATCTGGCTACTACCCAGGATTACTCGAACGTTCGCATCCATGCCGAGTACAAGTGGGGCACCAAGCGGGCGACCGAGGGCAAGCGAAACAGCGGCCTGCTGTATCTTGCCGTTGGACCTGACGCGGTTTACCCGACTTCCCTCGAGTGCCAGATCGAAGAGACGGACGTAGGGGACTTGTGGATCGTCAATGGCACATCGGTGACAGCTTTTTTCATTGCTCCGTCGGTCCCGATCTACGACGACGACATGTCGAACCACACGACGGTGAAGAGCGGCCCTGGCGAGTCCAGCCGGGTGCTGAAATCCGGGGACTTCGAGAACCGTGACGGCTGGAATACCGTGGAGGTCATCATCCAGGGCGATCAAGCCACGCACCTCATTAATGGACGGATCGTGAACAAGGCTCACGATATCCGTCACCCCGACCCCGCCAATCCCTCACAAATGGTTCCATTGACCAGCGGCCGGATTCTTCTCGAGGCCGAGGGCTCAGAAATCTGGTTTCGAGACATTCGCATCAAGCACCTGGGCCCGCCGGAGAAGCCTTAGGTTCCTCTGAACAGTTGCACTTAGAACGAATCACTCCAACTGATCGCCCCGCCCGAAAGTAACACCACTCTCGGATCAGGCCCCGGAAACTGTTGGGCCATAGCGGTTTACGGCCACATGCCCTATCTTCGTTCGTAAGCTCCTTGGAGCCTCACGGCTCATCTCCCCCAGAAAAAAATACGTCTTGCGAGGGATGATGAAGTCGCAAAGTTTTCTCCGATCGGCCCGGATCCTTGTACCTATCCTGATCGCCAGTGTCCTCTCCGCCTGCGGTGGCGGGGCGATGCAGACCACCAAGAAGGACCCGGCGCCCAATGCGCTGGTCTCAGTCGCCGTAACTCCCGGCTCGGCAAATCTGCCCAAGGGAATGGAGAAGATCCTGGGCGCGACCGGTACCTATGCTGACGGCAGCACGAAAGACGTCACGGCATGGGCGACGTGGTCCTCTTCCAAGGCGAATGTTGCCACCGTTCATCAGGGCGTGGTGAAGGCCGTCGGGGTCGGAGATTCCGTGATCACCGCCTCGGTTGCGGGTGGAGCCTCCGGTTCGAACGTGGATGGCTCAGCAACGGTTTCAGTCAAGTCGCCTTCCCTGACTTCAATCTCTGTTAGCCCGGCGACGTTTTCCGTTGCGCTCGGCGTGAAGAAACAATTTTCGGCAGTTGGCACTTACAGCGACGCTACCTCTGGCGATGTGACCTCGAGCGTAACGTGGAGTTCTTCGGATCCGTCGGTGGCGACAGTGAGCGGCGGCCAGGCGACAACCTTGAAGCAGGGCAGCGCCACCATCACCGCCACCTCTGGCTCAATCTCGGATACGTCGGCCCTGACCGTAACGGCGGCCGAACTGGTCTCGATCGCGGTTTCTCCGGCGAATGTTTCCATCCCGAAGGGAACTCATCAGCAATATGCCGCCACCGGCACCTATACCGACGGTTCAACCGCCGATCTGACCGGATCGGTGACCTGGAGCGCGACTTCCGGAGCTTCCATCACCAGCGGAGGCATGGCGACAGGCACATCCGGCGGGGCAGTCACAATCTCGGCTCAGTTGGGATCGGTCAGCGGCACCACCTCTGCCACCGTTGCAGCGGGAACGCTGGTTTCGATTGCGGTTTCGCCAGCGACCGCTTCCATTCCCAAAGGCCTGACGCAGCAATACACCGCGACTGGAACCTATACTGACGGCGGAACCGCCGACATAACCAGCACGGTTTCCTGGACGGCTTCTTCCGGCGCCAGCATCAATGCCAGCGGCCTGGCGACAGGATCTGCCGCAAGTTCGGTTACGATCACCGCCCAGTCCGGCTCCGTTTCCGGCACGGCTTCGCTGACCGTCAATCCTCCGGATCTCGTTTCCATCGCTGTGAATCCTTCGAGCGCGACGATTGCGCGCAGCACAACGCAGCAGTTTGCCGCCATCGGCACTTACACGGACGGCTCGACCCAGAACCTGACCGCAACGTCGACCTGGGGCGTGACGGCTGGAGCGACCATCACTCCGGCTGGACTCGCGACCGGCACGGCCGTGAGCACGGTGACGATTTCTGCCACAAGCGGTTCGTTCAGCAAGACGGCCACTCTGACGGTGGTCAAGCCGGCACTTAGTTCGATCGTGATCTCACCGGCCAGCGTCACGCTGGGAATCGGCGGTCACCAGCAGTACAGCGCTCTTGGCACGTACGTGGATGCAGTTCAGGAAGACGTGACCGCATCGATTGTATGGCAGTCGGCTAACCCGGCGGTTGTGAGCTTTGGCGCTTCCGGGCTGGCCAGCGTGGTCGGCACGAACGGTTCGCCGATCTCCATTACGGCGACCTCGGGCAGCGTTACTTCCAATGCTGTTTCGCTTACCGCTTCCGCGAGCCTGCCGCGTGTCTGCGACTCACCTACGATTGACCTGAAACTCCTGGTTGTCACCAATGGAAAGGGCGAGGCGGATTACGCTGCTATCACACAGATTCTCGACTATGTCGGCACGCCTTACACTGTGTTCGACATGGCCGCCAATCCGGGCGGAATTACTGCCGCCATGCTCTCCGACGGACAGTGCCACGCCTACTACCAGGGCGTCATCTTCACTTTGGGCGACTATGTTAGCTCGCTGCCGGGAATGGCTACGCTGACTTCCTTCGAGCAGACGTTCCATGCGCGGCAGGTGAACTGGTACACGTTCCCAACCAGCACATTCGGATTCAACGCCGCGACCGCAGGAACCGGCAATCCGATGTCTGCCAATTTCAGCACGGCGGCTGCGACGGTCTTCCCGCAAGTCAACACCGCCACGCCGCTCTCCATCTCCGGCGCGTGGGTCTATCTGGCGACGGCTGGAACTCCGGCGCAGGGCACGGTTACGCCGCTGTTGACCGACAACTCCGGCAACGCGCTGTCGCTGCTCTACGACATGGGCGACGGCCGTCAATACCTGACGCAGACTTTTGACAGCAATGGGCAGCTCACACACGGCCTGACGCTGGCTTATGGATTGATCAACTGGGTCACCAAGGGCATCTTCCTGGGCGACTATCACGTGTACTCGGTTCCCCAGGTCGACGATCTCTTCATGCAGAACGACGAGTGGCAGAGCAACACGCCCTGCCCGAACTCGACGGCGCTGCCGCAGTTCCGCCTGTCCGCAAGCGATGTGGACGCGACCTCAACCTGGCAGAGCTCGAAGCAGCAGAACCCGCTGCTGAGCAACTTCACCCTGCACTTCGCTTTCGTGGGATCCGGCGCGACCGGCGATCCCAGCCAGGGAGGCTTCAGTCCCGATACGTTGACGCCCGCCGTCCTGGCTCACAAATCTGAATTCAAGTGGCTCAGCCACACCTGGAGCCATCTGAACCTGAACGCCGCCAGCGCAGCGGTTGCACATTCCGAGATCGTCCGCAACAACTCGGAGGCGACTCTTCTGGGCCTGCCCGGCTACACCGCGGCCAGCCTGGTGACACCTCAGATCTCCGGTCTCAACAATCCGGACGCGGTAAATCAGGCGGTGGCCGATGGCGTTCGCTACGTCGTCAGCGATACGTCGGTCCTGGGACAGCCCAACAACGGTCCGAATCCTTCGCCCAATGTTGGCCTGGTGAACACCATCAACTCCGGGCTCTACATGGTCCCGCGCCAAGCCACCAACCTCTTCTATAACGTGGGCACGCCGGAAGACTGGACGGCCGAATATCAATGCGTGTTCGCCGGACAGGCGCCATACGACACCTACACGTACGACGACATCCGCCACAACGTCAGCCAGACGCTGCTCACCAACATGCTGAAGGGCGATATGGATCCGCTGATGTTCCACATGTCGAACCTTCACGCTTACGATGGAAGTCACTCCATCCTGGGCGATCTGCTCGACGAAACTCTGAACAACTACACCAGCCTGCTCAAGTTCCCGGTCCTGAGCCCGACGCTCGATCAGATCGCGCTCAGCATGCAGGCCCGCAACGTGTACAACCAGTCAGGCGTCACCGCCAGCCTGGTTGCCAACACCAACATCGAGATTACGATTCCGGCAGCGAGCCCGGTTTCCTGGGCGGTCATTCCGGTCACCGGATTGAACAGCACGGGCGCCGAAGTTTACGCCGGCCAGAAAATCTCGCACGTCAGCGTCAATCAGGGCCAGACCGTGACAATGCCTCTGCAGTAAATCGGATTGCGGTAGGAATCAGGCCGGAAATCTTCGTCGCAAGCACCCCGCGACGGACGGTTTCCGGCAGTCTTATTTGGATTCGGCGGTCAGCTTTCTCAGGTCGTCCTGCGACGTATTCAGAAGATTGCGCAGCACGGCCACTTCGGCGGCGATCGCGGTGTGGATTGCGGGATCGTAGTCCGGCGCAAAGAGAGAAGAGTGATTCGACGGCAGCAGGGTTCCATCTTTCTTGGCCTGGGCAAATTTCTGCGGATCGGCTCCGCCCAGCCGGAAGTAGAACGACGGAATTCCCTGCTCGATGAAGTACGAATAATCCTCTGAGCCCATTTCCGGCTCGCCTTCGAGAACATTGTCCTTGCCGATGGCTGACTCCAGAACCGGCGCAAGCCGCTGTGCGAGCGCGGGATCGTTGTAAACTGCATCGGTCGACTCGTAGTGCTCGATCAGGGGCTCACGCGGTGCAGCCGCGGCAACTGCCTCGGCCTTGGCGATGCGTGAAATAGCGGCCAACAGCTGCTTCCGAACCCCCGGCTTGTAGCTCCTAACCGTCAGGCCCATCTCGGCCTGGTCCGGAATAATGTTGTTTTTGGCACCGGCCTGGATATAGCCGACAGTGACAACCGCGGCTTCGCCGGGCTTCACCTCCCGCGAGACGATGGTTTGCAACGACACGATAATCCTTGCGGCGAGGACGACCGGGTCGACCGTGGTTTGCGGCTGCGAACCATGTCCTCCCTTGCCGAAGACCGTAATGCGCACAGAATCGGCGTTGGAGAATCGGTAACCGCCACCGACGCCGACCTTGCCGGCGGGCAGGTTGTTGAAGACATGCAGGGCAATTCCTGCATCCGGCTTGGGAAACCGGCTGAAGAGCCCGTCTTCGACCATCTTCTTCGCACCCGAGATGGTCTCCTCGGCAGGCTGACCGATCAGCATGAGCGTTCCGTGCCAGCTATCTTTGCTGTGCGCCAGAATGTCGGCAGTGGCTACCAGCGACGCCATGTGCACGTCGTGGCCGCAGGCGTGCATCACTCCCACTTCCCGACCGGCGTCATCCTTCGTGTGGACCTTGCTGGCATAAGGAAGGCCCGTCTTTTCCTCGACCGGAAGCGCGTCGAGTTCGGTGCGCAGCATGATCGTCGGCCCTGTGCCGTTCTTCAATATTGCGACGATGCCCGTGCCTCCGACATGTTCAGTAACGGTGTATCCCAAATCACGCAGCTTCGCAGCCAACCTGGCGGCCGTCTGTGTTTCGTGAGAGGAAAGTTCGGGACTCTGGTGGAGCTCGAGATAGAGTTCCCGCGCGGCAGGATAGACTGCATCCACTTCCCGGGAGCCGGCAGGCGCCTGTGCGAAGGCAATAACCCCCGAGAGAGACACAAGGGCCAGCGCACCGCTGATGATTCTCCTGCTTGTCATTGAGACACCCACTTTCGGAGAAACCTACTTCCGCGCCGAGCCGCGCCCGGTCAGCTTCCGGATCAGCGCCACTTCATCTTCGCGGTAGGGCGTCCCGTCCTTGCGGAAGATGTCATGAAACCAAAGCGGAGGCTCCGCCGTGTACGTCTTTTCCCAGGAATCCCAGGGATAGATGGTCTGCGACTTTCCGCTGACAAATCCCCAGTTGTAGGCCCCGACATTCTCTTTCTTCAGGAGGGGCAGAATCGCTTCGAACGTGCTGCCCCGCGGCCGAGCCATGTATTCGGTGCAGACGATGGGGCGTCCGAATCTCTTCAGCGAGTTGATGCGCTCCTGCATGACATCGGGTGGATCGTAACTGTGGTAGGTGATGACGTCAGACTTTTCCAGTTGCAGCCGCTCCATCTTGCTGAGCTTGTCATCACTCGACCAGTTCCCTCTCCACACTCCGCTGGTGAGCGGTTGCGTGGGATTGACGCTGCGCGCCCATTCCCATTCCTTTTCCAGCAACTGCTGCGCCATCTCCGCCTTGTTCGGAAGCTCCGTCTTCTTGTACGAACCGTTCTCGTTGTCAGGCTCGTTCATCAGGTCCCACATGAGAACGCGGTCGTCGTCGTGGAAGTGGCCGATCACACCGACGACATAGGGCTTCAGCTCTTTGTCCCAGCGCGAGGGGTTCTTGAGCAGCGCCGCCCCCGGCGCCTGCACCCAGCCGGAGTTGTGAACGTGGGGGCGAGGCTCTCGCTGTTTTCCGGCCTTCGGATTGGGATCCCATACCGAATCGAAAATCACGAACAGAATCTTGATGTGGTGCTTGTCCGCGACCTTCAGAAAGTCATCGATCCGATGAAGGTAGGCCTGCGAGTCCTCCTGCCACGGAATGTTATGCAGGAAGACGCGCATGGTGTTCATCCCGATTCCTTCGGCCCATCCGAGTTCGCGGTCGATGGTGGGTAGATCGAAGGTGTCTTTCTGCCACATCTCGAGTTCGTTGATCGCACTACTGGGAACGAAATTGCTCCCGACCAGCCAATCCTGTTTCGCGTACCAGTCGTTGGCCTGCTTTTGAGACCAGCTCCCCGCAGGCGCGCCGAATGCCATCGCCGACAACATGAAGAGCAGAAGAACCAGAACTCCACTTCGTTTTCCATTCATGATGTGTCGCAAGAGATGAGCCCCTGTATCTCGGAATGAATGAAGCGACTGACATCTTACGCCAAAGCCGGCAGAACGTGTGAGGTTCACGGTCGCTGCTGACTGCAGCGGATCATCTCTTTGCTCTTTTCTTTGCTCTTTGCGGGTTCAGAACTCGAAATAGCCGGGACCTGTGGAATGAGACGAAGCGCCGTCAGTGCCGGTGGCGGGCAGCAGGCCGACAACTCCACGCAGAATGTCCCACGCGGCCTGGTTCAGCGCCGGGTCGGCGCTTACCAGGTCACGGATCATCTTCCAGGCAGCAACGTTCAGGCCGCCCTCAGGTGGCGGCCCCATGGCGAGAGAAACCGAGCACTGCGGGCAGAAGCAGATGCGTTGCGCTGTTGATTTCTGGCGCGGTTTGATGCCTACGGTCTGGGCAAACATGTAAACCGCGACGGATTTATGTCCGGGCTCAAGCTCCCGGCTGCAGCGAAAGCAGAACAGGCGTTCCAATTTCTTTCCCCCGTCAACGTCGCTTGCGGACTAAATGACGATACTGGCTCCGGAAACCTGTGGACCGCAAGTACGCAGGAAGATTCCCGCAATTTCCCGCAGGTCGCGCGTCGGCCCACGCGTTTATACTGGGCCGAAACCATTCTTCACTAACCTGCCGAGGTATCCATGAATCGTGCCTTCTTCGCTGTGGTGTTGCTGTTTCTCTCGACATTGGTCTCGTTCGCCCAGCCGTCTTCAGCGCCCGGGGACTACACCAGAATCGCGACTCAAGGGGACTACCAGGTCAAAGACTTCCAATTCCACACGGGCGAGACCCTGCCGGAACTGAATCTGCACTACGCGACCTGGGGCACTCCGAAACGCAACGCCTCGCTGGAAGTCGTCAACGCCGTCCTGCTGTTGCACGGAACTATGGGCTCGGGAATGAACTGGGGCGGGCCTTCGGCGGTCGGCACAAAGGACCATCCGCTGATGGGCGCCGGCGCGCCATTCGACATCACGAAGTACTACGTGATCGCTCCGGACACAATCGGCGCGGGCAAATCCTCGAAGCCCAGTGACGGGCTGCGCATGAAGTTTCCCCGTTACAACCTGGAAGACATAGTCAAGGCCGAGCGAATGCTGGTGGAGCATTTGGGAGTGAAGCACGTGATCGTGATCCTCGGAGCCTCCATGGGCGGCCGCCAGACGTGGCAGTGGGGCGTGCAGTATCCCGAGTTTATGGACGCGCTCGTGCCCATGATTTCCTCGCCCTTTCCCAACGCCGGGCGGCGCGGTGTGATCGACTTCCTGCCGGAGGCCATGATCAAGGCCGATCCCGCGTGGAACCAGGGCAACTACGACAAGAATCCCGATGGGGCGCGCCTGGCAGACCTGCTTTACTCGCTATTCCTGCGCACCCCGGCCTGGTACCACCAGCAGTTGCCAACGCGCGCCGACAGCGAGAAATGGGTTCGCGAAGGTCACGGGCAGATGGATTGGCCGGATGCGAATGACTTCATCTACATGATGGAACTGAGCAACGGGTATGACGCCTGGTCACAGATCAATCGCATTCGGTGCCCTGTTCTCATCATCAACATGGCGGGCGACAACATGGTGCCGGTGGAATTGCACCAGGCGGAGGAAGTCCCGAAACGTCTGAAGAATGCGACTTACCTGGAGATCAAGGAAGAAGCCGAATCCGGCCATGGTGCGATGGGGCGCACCATGAACGTCTGGGTTCCCAAGCTCAAAGATTGGCTCAAGCGGGTTCACGTGGGGGAATGAGAATAGCGTAAAGGCCCTACATTGACGGCCTTTCGGCGAACCCCTAACATGGCAAGCACCTTGCCCGCATGATCGGACAGACCATCTCGCACTACCGCATCCTGGAGAAGCTGGGCGGAGGCGGCATGGGCGTGGTCTACAAGGCCGAAGACCTCAAGCTGGGCCGCTTCGTGGCCCTTAAATTCCTGCCTGACGATGTCGCCGCGGACCCGCAGTCCCTGGGCCGCTTTCAACGCGAAGCCAAGGCAGCCTCCGCTCTGAATCATCCCAACATCTGCACTATTCACGAGATCGACGAGCAGGATGGCAAGGCTTTCATCGTGATGGAGTTTCTGGACGGGATGACGCTGAAGCACCGGATTGGCGGCCGTGCGCTGGACCTGGAGACGCTGCTTGAAATCGGCATCGAAGTAGCCGACGGCCTCGACGCTGCGCACGCCGAGGGAATTGTGCACCGCGACATCAAGCCGGCGAACATTTTCATCACCCGGCGCGGGCACGCCAAGATTCTCGATTTCGGTCTTGCGAAGGTGAAGACCGGCGCTCTGGAGCCGTCGGCGGTTGGAGCCCAGCCGACGATGCTCAGCGAAGAACACCTCACCAGTCCCGGCGCCACCATGGGCACCGTGGCTTACATGTCGCCGGAACAGGCCAAGGGCAAGGAACTGGACGGCAGAACCGATCTGTTTTCCTTCGGCGCGGTGCTGTACGAAGCTGCAACGGGGATGAACCCCTTCCGCGGGGATACCACCGCCCTGATCTTCAAGGCGATTCTGGATTCCGATCCCATCCCGCCGGTCCGGCTGAATCCGGACCTCCCGGTTCAGATTGAGGACATCATCCGGAAAGCGCTGGAGAAGGATCGCAACCTGCGCTACCAGCACGCCGCCGATATGCGCGCCGATCTCCAGCGCCTGAAGCGGGACACGGAAAGCGGCCGCGCGGTGGCGTCTGCTTCAGACCGGGTTGCAGTGAGCGCAACCCCGAGCACGCCCTCGGCCGCAACGGTTCCGCCATCGGGCACGGCCCCCAGCGCTGTGCCATCGCCGGAATCGGCGGCGGCCTCGGCAAGTTCGGCGCAAGTCACGAAGCGGCTGCCATGGAAATGGATCGTGACCGCGGCGGCGTTGCTGGTTGTGATAGCCGGTGGTGCGGCGCTCTATCTTCGCCGTTCTCACGGACAGCTAGGCCAGAGGGACTTCATCCTGCTGGAAGATTTCGTAAACACCACGGGTGAGAGTGTCTTTGACGACACATTGAAACAGGCCCTGGCCGTGCAACTACAGCAGTCTCCCTATCTCAACCTGTTTCCCGAATCGAGGGTCAAGGAAACATTGCAGTTTATGGGCCGGCAGGCAGGCGAGCGCGTAGCGGGCGACGTGGCTCGCGAGATCTGCCTGCGGCAGGGCGTGAAGGCGATGCTCGCCGGGGAAATCTCCAGCCTGGGTTCGCATTATGTGATCACGCTGCGCGCACTGAATGCTCAAACTGGCGATGCCTTGGCCACCGACCAGGTCGAAGCCGAGAGCAAGGATCACGTTCTGAAGTCGCTGGACCAGGCCGCGTCGAGCCTGCGCCAGCAGTTGGGCGAGTCTCTCAGTTCGGTGCAGAAGCTTGCGACCCCGCTCGAGCAGGCGACAACTTCATCGCTCGAAGCCTTGCAGGCGTTCAGCCGTGGCAAGGAAGAGCACAACGTGGGAAAGGACGAGGCGTCCCTCCCTTATTTCAAGCGGGCCATTGAACTGGACCCCAATTTCGCCCTCGCATATTCCACCCTCGGCGTGGCCTACGGAAACATTGGCCAACTGAAGGATTCCGAACAGTATCTGGCAAAAGCATTTGAACTCAGGGATCGAGCGAGCGAACGGGAGCGTTTCTATATTTCCGCGCATTACTATGGCGAGAAGGTCGGCGACATCGAAAAAACCGCCGAAGTCTACCAGCAGTGGAGCCAGTTGTATCCCAACGACACGATTCCTCTGGACAATCTGGCGCTGGTTTACGACGAACTCGGCCAACCGGAAAAGGCTCTCGCCCCGGCCAGCGCCGCCCTGCGGATTGATCCCAGGGATCCCTTTGCCTACTCGAACCTTTCCTGGGCATACCTCCAGCTCAACCGTCTGGATGAAGTCAAGGCGACCATCGATCAGGCGACGGCACAATCTGTCAAGTCGCTGAATTTGAACATCAGTCGAGCAAGTCTTGCCCTGGTCAAAAGAGACGAGCAGG
Source organism: Terriglobales bacterium (assembly GCA_963803205.1). Classification (GTDB taxonomy): domain Bacteria; phylum Acidobacteriota; class Terriglobia; order Terriglobales; family Acidobacteriaceae; genus CAWDLG01. The sequence goes on along the minus strand of CAWDLG010000007.1, from coordinate 982,879 downwards.
GGTGGACGCAAGCCTTAAAACAGGGTCTGGAACCTGGGGATGAATCCTTGCTGCTACAAATCACCGGGGCGATCGAGCATTACCTGGGCAGGGTCAAAATTGCTCGCCAGCGGTGGAAAGAAGCGCAAGAGGCGGAACAGAAGCGGAATGGGATGTCGGAGCCGGTTCTTACCTTGGAGGCGATCAAAGCGCTTCGGGACGCCGCTTATGGTGACTGTAACAGCGCCCGCAAGGAGGGGGCCGTTTATCTCGCCAAACTACCGGAGGGTTTTGGCCTCACATACGTTGCCGGCGCTTTTGCCCAGTGCGGCGATATGGATCGCTCACAGGCAATCGCCTCGACCATGAATCGTCTTCATCCTGCGGCAACGTTCGTGCAAAAGCACGACCTTCCCACGCTGGCTGCACTTGCCTACCTGCGGCGAGGGCAGGCTGCCGAGGCTATCGCTGCACTGGAACCGGTCCGGCCTTATGACTTTGCCGGTTATCGCGGGCTGGCTCTGCTCCCACCTTACCTGCGAGGGTTGGCCTTCATGAAGCTTGGTGATGGTGCGAAGGCTGCCGCAGAGTTCCAGAACGTCCTGAATCACGCCGGCGTTCAAATCGCCAGCGAATTGGTACCGCTGTCGCGTTTGAATCTTGCCCGAGCCTACGCCATGCAGGGTGACAAGGCGAAGGCACGCACCACCTACCAGGACTTCTTCGTGCTGTGGAAGGACGCAGACCCGGATCTGGTCCCGCTCATCCAAGCCAAAGCCGAGTACTCAAAACTGCAATAGCTATCAAAAAGAATGCCCGCGGCTGGGCCGCGGGCTTGGAAGGCACATGACGGCTAGTCCGTGAACGCCTTCAGACTGAACACGTCCGTTCTGGCCCCGCGCTCGCTGCCATCGTCCTGAAGGCGGCCCCAAACATCGAAACCAATAACGTAAATCGTCCAGACGCCTGCAGCCGGCTTGTCGACGAAAACCGTCTCCGGCGCGCTAAGAGTCGCGCCGTCGTCGATCTCATTTCCGCTGGGATCGATCAGCACCAGATCGATATCGTTCGTCGGATAGTGCCGCCAGTCGTGCAGCCACGCAAGTTGCAGCCGAGCGTGGTCGATCCCGTCGGGAACATTGACGGTAAAACTCTGGATTTCGCCGTCACTTATCGATCCCAGGCGCTGGAAAACTGGCTTTCCCTCGGATTTCTCCGTTGCCGTGACTGTGATGTCGGCAGAGATCTTTCCGGCATTCGTCCAGTCGCCGTAAATCATCACCCGCATGAAGCCCGGCTGCGGATTGTCAACGGTGAACGTCTGCGGACTGTTCACAAACTCGAACACCGGGTAGTCGCCAACCTGTCCGATGGAGGTCAGCTCCGCCTGGTGAACTCCCAGGATGATGTCATCGCCGAAGATCTGGTTCTGCTTCTCCGGGCTCAAGCGCGGCGTGACCTTGTTGACCTGAATCTGCACGCTGCCGATGCGGTCGCCGATTTCTACTATGACCTCATGCGGCTCTCCGGGAACCAGCCTATGGGCGTGAATATCGAGGGGCGAGTGAGGTGTCAGCCGGGTAGTGGAAAGCCCCACGGCGTGCAGGTTGTCCTTGACTTGCGCAAAGTGAGGCGGGAAGGTTGGGAACGCATCGCTGACGCGGTGCTTCTTCAAAAGCGACAGCGACTTCGCCACATCCAGAAATCCGCCACCGTGGTCAAACACCGTCGACTCGTCGCCCAGCAATTTGGGGTTGGCGCCGGCGATCAGCGCGTTGCGGATGGCAGTGGCTTTCGGATGTTGAGCTCCGGCCCACAGCAAAGCGGCTGCGCCCGCCACTGTCGGCGAGGCGAAGGAGGTTCCGCTCGCTAAGGAGATGCCGCCGTCAGCACCCTGCAACAGATCCCAATCACCCGGGGCCACAAGGCCAAGCCCGATTCTGGCATCGGCGGTCGGACCACGCGAACTGAAGAATGCCGTCTGGAGGGTGTTGTTGGGGCGAACCAGATTGCCCAGGTCGAGATCGCAGGATCCGTCCGAATGCCCGGCAACGTCGTAAAGAATTCTTTCGTGGATGGGATCGGTAGTCGCACCTGCCGGAATGGCTCCCAAGCCGGCGGCAGAGTCACTGAGCGTCAGCCCATCGGGTCCTGAGTTCGAGGCTGCGACCGCCATGGTGATGCCGGCGGCCAACAGCTTCTGTGTAAATAGGCCGATCAGGTCGCGTCCCGCCGCCCCGGTCCCCCCGCCGATGCTGAAGTTGACGACTTTAATATCCAACGAGTCGTAAACAAAAGGATCGTCTTCGGTTCCCGTGCCTGAGATCGGAACCGAAGGCTTCCCCGCCAGAAAGTTTGTCTTGAGAGTCAGCACGCGATCGAGAGCGGCGAGCAGGACGTCGGTCGACGTAAACTCTGCGTCCGATGCGAATACCTTGAGCGCGTAAATTTTGGCCCCCGGCGCGACTCCTACGATCGGCAGGATCGACTGCCCGGGAAAACCGAACGGCGTACCATCGAGCAGCGATTCCGGGCTGTGCTGCTGGATCGACTCGATCAGGCACACGTCGTTGGGGACCACAAAAGCTCCGTGCCCCGCGATCACCGACGAGACCCAGGTTCCGTGGTCGCCATTCTTCGTGCTGGTTGCTGAAGTGACCGGGTCTTCATCCGGGGGGATGAAGCTTTCCCCGCCGATCACGCTTCCGTCGAGCGTATTCACGACATCCGGATTGTTGGCCACTCCCGTGTCGATGACCGCCACGATGACGTTGTCTCCCAGATTGCCGTCGGCCTGCACCGGCGTCGCATTGATCAGCGCGTTGTTGAACAGGTAGTCGGCGGGAAACGCGCCCGCCCGCTTGATCAGAGCGTCTCGGCTGTAAGCCACAGAGCGGGCATTTGGAATTCTTACTACCGCCCGCGACAATCCTCGCTCCTTGCGGGGTTTGGGGAGATAGACGATGGAGCTTTTGGATAGCTTGAGATCGGGAGAGCTTGCCAGGGCGCGCAGAGCGGCAGGTGAAACCTCTGCCGAAACCGCATTCATGTTGCGCAACTCATGGCGTACTTTGCCGCCCATGGCGCGCACGCGCTCGCGCAGCGAGCTTGAGGACGCGGTCGCCGAGCGAACAATGATGCGTTTCCGTTGAGCGAAGGCGGCGACGGTAAGCAGGGTCAGGGCAAGGATTACGACGAGGCACGAACGAAGGGAGGCGAAGCATCGGGTCATGGCGGCTCCACTGGCTGTCGTTTGCGATCAGCCTGATGCTGAAATCACTCGGTTTGTGGTTGGCAGTCGATGGTCGTTTGGAGAGCGGGTGAAAGAGCGCCAAACTTTGACATAGGAAGCCTGTGAATGTCCATCCCGTTGTGTGTCTTCCCGGAATCCGAACAGATAACAATTCTCTTCGTGGCGCAATCGCTCCACACCAAGCAGGAAACTCAATTCGCATTTTCTGCATGCTTTGGCCCTCCGGGCGGCAGAACCAAGCTTTACTCTCCCCAGAACAGGTAAGCATCGTGCACTCTGCTTCTATGGCTATTCAAGTTCGGCAGGATCCGCCCTCGGTTCGCCGCTGGACCCCGGTGAGGAACCGTGAGCGGGGAACGAAATTCGTTCAGCTGGCACAACTTAGAAAACTTCGCGGATGCGAGCAGGTGGCCGCAATCTGCTACCGGCTGGGAAGCACCGGGATCGAATTCCTGCTGGTACAGACCGACAAGGAAAAGTGGACCTTCCCCAAGGGCAGCGCCGAACCGGGCCTGACGCACGCCCAGGCCGCCGCCCTCGAGGCGTTCGAGGAAGCCGGAGTGCACGGGCGAATGGAAGAGGCCTCCTTCACGCGATACGTGCGTCCGGGGGAACGGCGAAACTCCGCTTCGGAGTTCGCGGTCAGCGCTCACCTCTGCGAAGTCCTGCGCCGGGTGCCGCCCCAGGAAGCCGATCGTAATCCAAGCTGGTTTTCCACCGAAAGTGCAAAGCGGCGCCTTCGGGAAGGCCGGTCGGTGGAATACGGAGGCGAGCTGGCGCGCGTGGTGGATCGCGCGGTCGCCCGGGTTCGCCGCCTGAAGGGCACGGACCGGATCACTATTGCACCAGATAAGGTTCAATTCATCGACCAGGTTGCTGCGGCTTCCTCGGATAAGGCGAAATACTGAGACTGCGCATGTAGGCGCGCGCGTCCTCGCGCGTGCAGAAGCTTCCAGGTTCTTTCGCACGGGTGAGACACCCGTGTCTACACAAGACGAGAAGCTTCCAGGCCCTTCGCACGGGTGAGACACCCGTGCCTACATGAACCCAGGCAATTCACCCCCGCCCTGTAACCTTTTCTCCGGCCCGGCATCTCACTTCTGCGCGCTACGGGATCCCGCAAAAGAAAGTAAAAGGAGAACTCCATGAAGAAGTACTCAAGGCTATTGGTTGCAATGTGTTGTCTTGCTTTTTCCATGGCCGTTTTTGCCCAGGGTGACATGAAGGACGACAATATGAAGTCGGACCACATGAAAGCCATGGGGAAATCGGTTGCCGTAACCGGAAAAATCAGTGACGACGGCATGACCTTCACCAGCGACAAGGACGGCAAGAGCTGGACCATTTCTAACCCCGATGCAGTGAAGGGTCACGAGGGTCATCATGTAACCCTGAAGGGCCATCCCGATGCTGACAAGGGCGCTATCCAGGTCACGTCCCTGAAAATGGCTAAGGACAATATGAAAAATGACAACATGAAATGAGCCGGCGGCTTCGGCCGCACGCTCGCTTCAGGCAGCCACTGGCCGTGCTGCATGATTGAATCGAGACTTTTTTGTCGTCGTGGGCAGCAGGATCATTTTTCTGCTGCCCCGATTTGTTTCCGGGCTTAGGATTGCGCGAATGGCGAAAATCAGCGAAAAGAGAAACCTCAAGGGAATCAACCGGCGCGAACTGCTGAAACTGAGCCCTATCCTGGCGCTGGGGGCTTTCGCCGTCCCAAAGCTACAGGAACCGCTTTTGAAAGCGGGCCTGGGCTTTAGCGACTGGGCCTCCGGACTCATGTTCCGCGGCCATCACCTGGCTCAGACCTACCCTGACAGCAAGGTCGCCCCTTTGGAAACTTTCTACGTGAACACTTACGACGTCGACGATCCTGAGGTGGATCTCGAACGCTGGACACTAACGGTGGGCGGGGAGGTGCAAAAGCCGGGGGAGTATACCCTGGCGCAAATTCAGGCTTTGCCGAAGATTCGGCAGAACACACGCCACATCTGCGTCGAAGGCTGGGACGTAATCGGCAGGTTCGGCGGCGCGCGGCTTTCAGACTTTCTACGGATGATCGGCGCCGATCCCAGCGCAAAATTTCTCACGGTTTCCTGCGCCGACGACTACTACGAATCCCTCGACATGGCGACCGCGATGCATCCGCAGACGTTGGTGTGTTACGAAATGTACGACAAGCCTCTTACCCGCGAGCATGGTGCTCCGCTGCGGCTGCAGATTCCGACAAAAATCGGCTACAAGCAGGCAAAGTATCTGACGGAACTGAAGGTAAGCCACGTGCTGACCCGGGCGGGATACTGGGAAGACCAGGGTTACTCGACGTTCTATGGGCTGTAGCCGCGAGACTTCATGACGACACGCGCTGTGGTGGAAAAAGTCGGGAGCAGTGACACGAGGGATGCCGTCTATGAGCATCCGTATATCGTGCGCCTCTGCCACTGGGTGAATACGGTGGCGTTGTTCGTCCTTGTGGGCAGCGGGTTGCAGATTTTCCGCGCCTTCCCCAGCTTCGGAGCGAAGATTCCAGAGAAAGAGTTGATCGACTGGCCCAAGTCTCTCGCCCTCGGCGGATGGCTCGGAGGAGCGCTCCAGTGGCACCTGACATTCATGTGGATTTATATGGCCACGGGCGCGCTCTACGTCGGCTATCAGATTTTCAGCGGCAACTACCGGCAGGTATTATTCACGCCCCGGGATCTGCCGGGCGTGTGGCCGATGATCCGCTACTACTTTTTCTTCGGCGAGAAGCCGTTGCAGACTGAAACCTACAATCCCCTGCAGAAAAAGGCCTACACGTTTGCGATCATCCTGGGGCTTCTTTCCGTGCTCACGGGTTTCGCCATCTGGAAACCGGTGCAGTTTTCCTGGCTGGCGTGGCTGATGGGGGGCTTTCACTTGGCGCGGGTCTGGCACTTCGTGGTGATGTGGGCGATGCTCGCCTTCATCTTCGGCCACCTGGTCATGGTGGGGCTGCACGGCTGGAACAATTTTGTGTCGATGATCACCGGCTGGAAAAAGAATAAGGGCTGAGCTTCTATTTCGCAGGCAGGAGAAGGTTCACGAGGAATGCTGGCCGTTCCGATGGAAGCTGCGCAGGTTTCGGAAGAGGACGCCCTGATCCGGCGCGTTCGAAATGGCGAGCCCGAACTCTTCTACGGGCTGATCCGCCCCTACGAGCGCCGGATTTATGCTGCGGCCTTCGCCATTCTGCGCAATGAAGCCGATGCGGAAGATGCCGTGCAGGAAGCCGCCCTCAAAGCGTTCAAGAATATCGGGCAATTTCGCGGAGAAGCGAAATTCAGCACCTGGCTCATCCAGATCACCGTCAACGAAGCCCGCATGCGTCGGCGGAGAGAGCACAGCGAGATCATGGAACCGATCGCTGAGCAGCATGACGACGAGGGCAACTACACCCCCCGCGACTTCGCCGACTGGCGCGAGATCCCCTCGGAAACTTTGGAGCGGCATGAAATTCGCGACGCCCTGATGAAGGCGCTGGCGTCGCTGGGAGAAAAGTATCGCGAAGTGTTCCTGCTTCGCGACGTTCAGCAGCTGAGCATCGAGGAAACGGCGAAGGCCCTGAAGATTTCAACCGCCTCGGTGAAGACGCGGCTGCTCAGGGCGCGGTTGATGCTGCGCGATCTGCTGGCGCCCGGACTGGGCGGCGCCTGGTCGGGCAGATTTTCCTTCGCCAAGGGGAACAAGCCATGGTAGTGACGTGCCAGGATGTATGGCGTGAAATTTCCAATTACCTCGAGAACGAACTCGATCCCACGCAGCGCGCCGCGGTGGAGCAGCACATCCGGGGCTGCCGGCAGTGCGCGGCAGTTCTCAATGGAACCCAGAATGTGATTCATCTATATGGAGACGAACGCGCGGTGGAATTGCCTTTGGGATTCAGCCAGAGATTGCGGCGCCGGCTGGAAGAAGCTATGCCGCGCCCCCGTGGAACCGCTCTGGGATGGGTACTGGCGTTTGCCGGCGCGCTGCTGATCTTTGGAGCCTTCGAGATGGGAACGTCTCCCGCGCTGGCTCAGCCCGAGATGCGGTCGGAGCACGCTCAACCCGCCGAGCGTCATCTTCCCGCAGATATGCTGGTTGTCGTCTCCACGGACGGAAAGACCTTCCACACTTCGAAGTGCACCTTCATTCATGACAAAGAGACTGAGCGCGTTCTCACCGCGCGGGAAGCGGTTCGCCAGGGATACGTGCCCTGCGTACGCTGCATGCGGGAATACCTGAGCGGGAAGCTGATGCCTTTCCACCATCACGACGAAATCGAACTGGCCGGCCTGCCCTGATACAAACCATCGCGAAACTTTCAAACCTTGTGTGACACTTCGAGGTTCGTATCAGGGCAGGCCTTCAGGCCTGCCGTTTTAGCAACGGTCCCGATGTCCGCGCCGGAACGGCGCAAATGAATCGGTCATTCGCAGTTGCGCCCTGCGGGCGCGTGATTCCAACGCTCCGCCTATGCGGCGTGGCTGAAAGCCACGCCCTGATACGAAAATTTCAATCCTATGTGACATCGTGGGCAAAGGGCGCGCTTCGGGGTTCGTATCAGGGCAGGCCTTCAGGCCTGCCGTTTTAGCAACGGTCGCGATGTCCGCGCCGGAACGGCGCAAATGAATCGGTCAATCTAGGTTGCGCCCTGCGGGCGCGTGATTCCAGCGTTGTGCCCATTCGGCGTGGCTGAAAGCCACGCCCTGATACGAAAATTTAAAATCTTATGTGACATCGTTGAAAAAGGGCGCGCTTCGGGGTTCGTATCAGGGCAGGCCTTCAGGCCTGCCGCTCGATGAACGGACACGATTTCCGCGCCGGAACGGCGCAAATGAATCGCCTATTGGCGTGGCGCGAAAGCCACGCCCTGGTACGAAAATTTCAAATCTTATATGACCTCGTGGGAAAAGGGCGCGCTTCAAGTTCGTATCGGGGCAGGCCTTCAGGCCTGCCGCTCGATGAACGGTCTCGATGTCCGCGACGGAACGGCGCAAATGAATCGGCTATTCGCAGTTGCGCCCTGCGGGCGCCTATTCGGCGTGGCTGAAAGCCACGCCGCGCTGACTTTCTCCTAAGTCGCAGTTGCCGGCAGGATGGAAAAACCCATCTTCTGCAAGTCTTCGCGCAGCTGATCTGTCGAGCGATAACGAATGGCCTTCAGCCCGGCGGCCTGGGCAGCGCGAATATTCACTTCGCGGTCGTCGATGAAGAGCGACTCCCCGGCGGGAACCCCCAAAGATTGCACGGTGTGTTCATAGATGCCCGGCTCGGGCTTGCTCAGCCGGACCTCGGAAGAAAACGTCGTGTAGTCGAACAGGTTGACCCAATCGTAGCTGCGGCGAGTGTGCGCCACCATGTCGCAGTGCATGTTCGAGAGCAGTCCAGTGGTGATGCCCGCGGCATGCAGCCGCGCCAGCCAGTCTGTCATCATCGGATTGATCCGGCTCCACATCTCCACATCCCAGGCGCGAAGTTCTTCAATCTGACGTGGGGTCACCTGCGACCCGGCGTTCGTGGCAAATCTGCCCCAGTATTCGGCCGGGCTGAGGTCGCCCCGGTCATAGAGTCCCCGGTCCCGCTCGTAGAAGCCGGTGAAGGACGCCGGCGTAATGCCAAACACCCGCGCCATGCGTTCGACGTGCTCCGGGAGGAGCGGGTCGCACAACACCTCGCCAAAATCGAAAATGACCGCGCGCACACCCGGGGCTGCAAAATTGCCGTTTCTGGACATTCGATCGCCTCTGCTTCTATTTTCAACGCCGCGAAGTTTTTCGTCCAATGACGGATGTTGATAGGTCTCTGCTCGACTCTGAAGTCCGCGCTGGGTTCGTATCAGGGCGTGGCTTTCAGCCACGCCGCATAGGCGCAACGCCGGAATCACGCGCCCGCAGGGCGCAACGTTGCTCAAACGGCAGAGCTCAAAGCCCTGCCCTGAAACGAATCTAATAGCGCGTCCAGCGTATACTGTGCGCTGTCTTTTTCGAGTTCACCGTCGACGGCTCGCGCCGGGAGCGTTCGTGAAAGTACTCAGCATCGGAGAGGTGCTCTGGGACGTCATCGACCACGAAGAACACCTCGGGGGCGCGGCCTTGAACTTCTCGGCCGATCTGACCCGGCTTGGGCACACCACCTGTTTCATCAGCGCAGTGGGGAACGACACGCGCGGCGCAAAGATACTCGCGCGCATGCGCGAGATGGGTTTATCTACGACCCATGTGCGGGTGGATGAGCGCCATTCCACCGGAGTCGCCACCGTGACAAGCGATCGCGACGGCCACCCTGTCTTCACCCTCCACCGGCCCGCTGCCTACGACTTCCCAGGGCTGACGGAGAAGGCGATGGAAGACCTTTTCGCCGAGCCGGTTGACTGGATCTACTTCGGCACACTTCAGCAGGTGAGTCCGCAGGCCAGGGCCGTCACGCTTGGCCTGCTCGAGTGCGGCGCCGGCGTGCGGCGCTTTTATGACATCAATCTACGTCCAAATGCATGGGACGCTCCCTTGGTAAAGGATCTGATGTCCCGCGCCACAGTAGTTAAATTGAACGACTTTGAGGTCGAGAGCCTGTCCAAAATGTTCGGCGACGACTGGAACTCTCTGGAACAGTTTTGCCGCTGCTATGCCAAAAGATTCGGGTGGGAAGCGGTCTGCGTCACCAGAGGCGAAAAGGGCTGTGCGCTGCTGGTAGACGACCAGTATGTTGAGGCCGCAGGTTATTCCGTGAAAGTGGCGGATACGGTGGGGGCGGGCGATGCATTTGCCGCGGGCTTTCTTCATGGTCTTGGCAGCGGCTGGAAGCCGGCGAAAACAGCGGATTTCGCCAACCGCCTGGGCGCCCTGGTTGCCAGCCGTCCCGGCGCGATTCCACCCTGGACGATGGAAGACGTCTATGCGATTGGTCCCAGACCTGAACAGCAGGAGTCAGCATGAAGCTGAATGCAAATCTGGCAAAAAGCACGATTGTGGTCGCTTTGGGGGGTCTGCTCTTTGGCTTCGACACCGCGGTGATCGCGGGCACCACCGGCAGCCTGCGCGAACTCTATCACCTGTCCCCAAGCCTGTTGGGCATTACAGTGGCGAGCGCGCTGTGGGGCACCATCCTCGGCGCCATGCTGGCGGGTTTTCCCGGTGAGAAATACGGGCGGCGCGACAGCCTGAGGATCACTGCCATCCTGTACTTTTTGTCGGCGGTCGGCAGCGCCATCGCCTGGAACTGGTCTGCGCTGGTGGTCGCGCGATTTATCGGCGGCCTCGGGATTGGGGCGTCGTCGGTTCTCGGCCCCATGTACATCGCCGAAATAGCTCCCGCCCGATGGCGCGGACGGCTGGTCGGAGTCTTCCAGTTCAACGTGGTTTTCGGAATTCTCCTGGCCTATTTCTCTAACTTCCTGGTGGGATTGGGCCACTTCGGGGGCTCCGAGTGGCGGTGGAAGTTTGGCGTGGCCACGGTTCCGGCGGCGGTGTTCTTTTTGTTGCTCTTCACCATCCCGAGAAGTCCGCGCTGGCTGGTCAAGAAAGGCAAAATTGCTGAAGCCAGCGAAGTCTTGCAGTTGACTGGAGAGGAGAACTATCAGGAGGAACTGCGGGAAATCGTTGAGTCGATTGAGGATGAGAAGCAGGAGACGGGGGAAGTGCTCTTCTCCCGCAAGCACGCGCTGCCAATCTTCCTGGCTGTGAGCATTGGTATGTTCAACCAGCTTTCCGGGATCAACGCAATTCTCTACTACCTGAATGACATCTTTGCCCACGCAGGATTCAGTGAGGTTTCCGGCGACTTGCAGGCAGTGGCTGTCGGAGGCACAAACCTGCTCTTCACCATGCTGGCAATGTCGGTGATCGACAGAATCGGCCGCAAGACACTGCTTCTGGTCGGTTCTGTGGGCACTGCGCTGTGCCTGGCGGGGGTTTCGGTCATCTTCTTCACCTCACGGCACCAAAGCGTGCTTTTGTGGCTTCTGATTGGCTATATCGCGTTCTTCGCGTTTTCCCAGGGTGCGGTGATCTGGGTTTACCTGGCGGAGGTATTTCCCAACAGCGTGAGAGCAAAAGGCCAGAGCCTGGGCAGCTTCTCACACTGGTTCATGAACGCACTGATTTCGGCGATTTTCCCGCTGATGGCAGCATCGTCAGGGGCCTATCCCTTTGTTTTCTTCGCCCTGATGATGGTGTTGCAGTTCTTCGTGGTGTTGTTCGTGTACCCGGAAACGAAGGGTATCACGCTGGAAGAGATGCAGAAGAAGCTGGCGAGCGCCTAGCGAGGAGCGTGAAGGAATCATGGGAGGCGGAGTTCGGTCCGCCTCCCTGTTCCGTTAGACGTGGCTTCTGCGGGAAAGCCCCATGACGAGGGTGACCAAAAATACAACCAGGAAAATATAAAACAACAGCTTGGCAATGCCAGCCGCAGCCACTGCGATACCGCCGAATCCCAGAACTCCCGCGATAATCGCAACTACCAGGAACATCAAAGCCCAATAAAGCATAGTGCCTCCTTGTGCAAGCTCTACGAAACCAAGCATAGACGGGCAGGCTGGAAGGTGACGATCCGGCTGAATCTGTATGGGAGGATGAAACTTATAGTAGGAAGGGGTGCAGAAACACGCATCCCCCACATAGAGCGGGGGGACTGTAATCCCATGAAAATTAAGAGTCCCGAGGTGATGTTAAGCCCATTCCTCTCGGCCAGTAGCTCGCTTTAGACCCTTGCCGACCTGCTCTCGCCGCTTCCTTGCGGGTCGCAGCGCGCGATCATGACTCGGGCTCCGGGCTTACCGCCAACCGGATAAATCTGCTTAACGCCTCGGGACTCTATCCTGCCTTTGACTTGTGCTCTTGTTCGCCTCGACCAGCGCTTTGCTATAGACCCTTGCAGGCCCTCTCTCAGTCATTTTGCAATGCCGGGAGTGACCGTCGCTTGAGCCCCGGACGCCACACCAACCGGGAAAACTTAGAACGTGTCAAAGAACGATTATGTTTTTACTCCTTCTGTGTTTAGAGTCAAACGAAAAGCGGGAATTCTATCTCCAGTGTTTGCAGGCAAGTGCAGCCCGTCCACAGGGCGTGTACCGGGCACAGTGCAGGCGCTCCTGTAATTGACCGCCGAGGATTGCGATCCTATGATTTTTCGGGAACGTTAGACGGCACTAAGAAATCTGCTGCCGGAGTTCGATCTGTGAAAATCTCGTTAAAACCGCTAAAAATATGGCTCTTAGGCCTGGCAGATGGACTGAACTATTGCCTGATTCGCGCATACAATGCCGACGTTAGATTCTGAAACCATGGCCACTCAGATTGAAACTCCCGCACAGCTCGATTCCACCTGGATAAGGAAGCAATTCCCTGCCCTAGCTCAGACGGTAAATGGGAATCCGGCGGTCTTCTTTGATGGCCCGGGCGGGACCCAGGTTCCGCAGCGCGTCATCGATGCGATCGCGCAGTATTTAACGGACTCAAATGCCAACACTTGCGGGGCCTACGCAACCAGCCAGCGCACCAATGCCGTAATCGACGCCGCCAGGGCGGCGATGGCGGACTTTCTGGCGTGCGGCCCGGAAGAGATCGTTTTCGGTCCCAACATGACGACGCTGACTTACGCCGTGAGCCGCGCTATCGGCCGCGAGCTGAAGGCGGGCGACGAGATCGTGCTCACGCTTCTCGACCATGACGCCAACTTCTCGCCATGGAAGGCCCTGGAAGAACGTGGAATAGTCATTCGCACCGTCGATATCGATGAGAGCGATTGCACCCTCAACATGGCGGATCTCGCGGGCAAAATCACCGAGCGCACGAGGCTTGTTGCTGTCGGCTACGCCTCCAACGCAACCGGGACTATCAATCCCGTAAAGAAGATCATAGAGCTGGCACATCAGCGCGGCGCCCTAACTTATGTTGACGCCGTTCATTACGCGCCGCATGGCCTTATCGACGTTCGGGAACTCGACTGCGACTTCCTAGCCTGCTCAACTTACAAGTTCTCCGGCCCGCACATGGGGGTGCTGTACGGAAAAAAGCAACACTTGCAACGGCTTCGTCCTTACAAGCTTCGGGCGAATACGGATGCAATTCCGAACTGCTGGGAGTGGGGGACGCTGAATCATGAATGCATAGCCGGAATCAGCGCCTGTGTCGAGTATCTGGCTGACCTCGGGCGGAAAGTCAGCGGATCAGGTTCGCGCCGCGACGCCCTGGCGGCTGCTTACGCGGCAATCCGGCGGCATGAACGCCATCTCGCCGAAAAAATGCTCGAGGGCTTGCAGCGCATTTCCGGAGCGAAGATTTTCGGAATTACCGAGCGCGACCGGCTGGATGAGCGCTGTCCCACCTTTGCGGTTCGAATTCCGGGTCACAGCCCACTATCGCTCGCCACCAGCCTGGGAGAACGTGGCTTCTTTACCTGGGACGGCAACTACTACGCGATCAACCTGACAGAGCGCCTGGATGTCGAAAAAGACGGCGGGTTCCTGCGGATCGGGCTGGTGCACTACAACACGACTGAGGAAGTAGAGCGGTTTCTTGAGGCCCTGGGCGAAATTGCCGGCTGAACAGAGGCTAGGTCTTCGCGCCCTTGGTCTTGTCGCGGCGCCGTTCCTCCACCTTCCCGCCTTTGCCAATCAAGGCGACGTTGGCCATGTCGAGAAACAGCCCGTGCTCCACGACCCCGGGGATGCGGTCGAGCTCGCTGGCAAGGCGCTCGGGATCCTTGATCTCGCCGAAGTGGCAGTCGAGGATCTGGTGGCCTTCGTCGGTGACGAAGGGGTTGCCGAAGTGAATCTGGCGAATCATGACCGAAGCGCCCATTTCTTTAATCTTTTTGGCGGCCACGGCCTGAGCGAAGGGAATGACTTCCACCGGCAGCGGAAAATCGCCGAGGACTTCCACTTCTTTCGAGGAATCGGCGATGATCACAAACTGGCGCGCGACGGACGCGACGACCTTCTCCCGCAACATTGATCCGCCGCCGCCCTTTATCAGCCGCAACTTCGGATCAATCTCGTCGGCCCCATCAATCGCGACGTCGATAACCTGATGTTCGTCGAGACTGGTGAGCGGAATACGCAATTCTGCCGCGAGATCACGGGTTCGGAACGAAGATGGAATACCGACGATCTTCAGACCCGCGTGCACGCGCTCGGCCAGTGCGCGAATGAAATATTCGGAGGTACTTCCCGAACCAAGGCCTACGATATCTCCCTCGTGAACGAAATCCAGACTCGCGATAGCGGCTGCCTGCTTCTCTTGGTCATTCGCCATATCTTGCTCGCACGGACTCCGGTTAGTCGCGGATTATACAATCAGCCGCCCAGTTTATATACAGCCCGTCTAGCAGGCCTTTTCGGGCTGCCAGTTTTCACGATTCCGGAACAGACGCCAGGCCGGAATCCGGCGCGGCTCCCGGCACTTGGGGCAAGGCAGGGAAACCCGAATTTTTGTCGGCTGCCGCCTCGCGCATGCGCCCCTTCCGGTTGTATACTTTCGAGGTTTCCAGCTTCGCAACACGAGCGCACAGTTTCTGCGGACGACCCTAATGTCTGCTAACCGAAGTTTTTCCCCGTTGTCAAAAATCCTGAAATGTATAGGTGTGACTGACAGCGGCCGAAATCCGGCGAACGGAGGCGAATAATGCCTGACGATCCCAAAAATAAGTTGGTGGAAGAGAGCTCCGGGGTATCCCGGCGGGCTTTTTTGAAGATTTCGAGCATCTCTGCCGCGGCCGTGCCCTTGATCGGCACCAAGGTCGTGGAAGCGGCGGGTGAACCGGTCAAAGTCTACGGCCCGGGAAAGACCCCAATCCAGCTCACGGTGGATGGAAAGAAGCAGAGCCTTCAGGTGGAACCGCGCGTAACCCTCCTCGATGCGCTACGCGACCAATTGGACATCACCGGTGCCAAGAGAGTCTGCGATCGCGGCGAGTGCGGCGCATGCACCGTCATGATGGGAGACAAAGTGGTCTATTCCTGCTCGATTCTGGCAATCGACGCCCAGGAAAAGCCCATCAAGACGGTGGCGTCGGTCATGCAGGGTGAGAAACTGCATCCGTTGCAACAGGCTTTCGTGGACAACGATGCCTCGCAGTGCGGCTTCTGCACTCCTGGATTCGTCGTGGCCTGCAAAGCCTTGCTGGATAAGCATCCATCACCCAGTGCCGAGCAGCTTCGGCGCGGGCTGAGCGGTAACTTGTGCCGCTGCGGCACTTATCACGGAATCCGCCATGCGATGGCGCAGGTTACGCAGAAAGGAGCATGAGCATGCCTGACTATAGTTGGCCCGCTGCAGGTGATCGTTCCCTGATCGGCAAACGGATTTCGCGAGTCGATTCGCCAGCCAAGGTCTCCGGCCGCGCGAAATACAGCTACGACTATCACGGCCCCGACATGCTATTCGGGAAAGTTCTGCGCTCGCCCCACGCCAAGGCCAAGATTGTGAGCATCGATACGAGCGCCGCCGAGAAAATGCCCGGCGTGAAGGCGATCGAGATCATGGAGAAGCCAGGCTCGACGGTGCAGTGGGCCGGAGCCGAGATTGTAGCCGTGGCAGCAGTCGATGAAAGCACCGCCGAAGACGCGGTGCGGGCGATCAAGGTGACTTACCAGCCACTGTCCCACATGGTCAGCGACGCGGAACCTCCCGCCGGAGCGGCGGAGGAAGCCGGGCCGCTGAGCGAAGACGACACCTGGGACGCGATCGACAATCAGATGCCGGAGCGGCAGTTTATCCAATACCTGAAAGAGCACGGCATCAGTTTTCATCCCAACGACGAACTCTTACAGGGCTTCAAGGGGGATGGAGCGTCGGACGCGGTTCTCGATGCCATCCGCTCGGCCGCGTACCACGAGGCCAAGCCCGGACAGGGACACTCGTCCTACCAGAAGGCGGCGGCAACCACGCAGGGCGATCCCGACAAAGCCTTCGCCGAGGCGGATGCGGTTTCGGAAGGCCTTTACGGCTCTAACGTGATCACCCATTGCTGCCTGGAATCGCACGGGTCGGTTGCGGAGTGGCCTGACAAAGATCATTTGTTCATGCATATCTCCACGCAGAACGTTTCCGGAGTTCCCGCCCAGATGGCCGAACCGCTGGGCGTTCCTGCCTCCAACGTTCGGGTCCACCAGGACAACATCGGCGGCGGGTTCGGGAGCAAGTTCTCCGCCGACAAGTGGGACGTCGCGGCGGCGAAGCTTTCGCGGAAGGCGGACGGCAAGCCGGTCCGAATCATGCTGGAGCGTGAAGCCGAGTTGAAAGTGGCTGGCTGCCGGCCTTCGGCCTATGCGCGAGTGAAACTGGCGGCTAAAAAGGACGGGACGGTAACGGCGTGGCAGTCACAGTCCTGGGGCACTGGCGGTCCGGGCGGAGGTGGCAGTCCACCGATTCCGTATGTCTTCTCGGTGCCAAACCAGCACAAGGAGCACACCGCAATCCGCAATAACATCGGTCCGGCTCGCGCCTGGCGGGCTCCCAACCACCCCCAGGCTGCTGTGATCACCATGGGCGCGATGGACGATCTGGCGGCGAAGCTCAACATGGACCCGCTGGACTTGTGGCTGAAAAACCTTGAGATCACGGGCCCAAGAAAGGACGTCTACCGCGAAGAGCTGGGTATCGCCGCCGACCTGATGGGCTGGAAGAGCAAGTGGCGTCCGCGTGGGCAGAACATCTCGGGCAACATCGCGCGCGGCACCGGGCTTTCCATTCATACGTGGGGCGGGCGCGGGCACGAAAGCCAGTGCGACTGCACGATTCAACCGGACGGGTCGGTCGACGTAAAGATGGGCACGCAGGACATCGGGACCGGCACACGGACGACGATCGTGATCGTAACCGCGGAAACGCTTGGTCTGCCGATCGAAGCAATCAACCTCCAGATCGGCGACACACAGTATCCGCCTTCGGGCGCGTCCGGCGGTTCGACGACTCCGGGCGGCGTGAGCTCGTCGAGTCGACGGGCAGCCGTGGATGCGCGCGATGCCCTCTTCGCCAAGGTCGCTCCCTCGCTGAATGCTCAACCGGAAGAGCTGGAGGCGAAGAACGGCAAAGTGCAGGTCAAGGGAGATCCCAGCCGATCGCTCACCTGGAAACAGGCGTGCAGCAAGCTGGGCGCAATGCCGGTCACTGTACGGGGAAAGAATCCCGACAAGAGCAAACCACCCGACCTGACCAACAGCGGCGTTGGCGGCGCGCAGATGGCTGAGGTCGAAGTCGACACCGACACCGGAATCGTGAAAGTGAAGAAGATGGTCGCGGTGCAGGATTGCGGCCTGATCATCGATTTGAAGATGGCTGAGAGCAGCTGCTTCGGCGCGCTGATCATGGGCATCAGCTATGCCCTTTTCGAAGAAAAAGTGATGGACCAACTAACCGGCCGGATGCTCAATCCGGACATGGAGTTCTATCGGCTGGCCGGCTACAACGACATTCCCGAGCTGGTGGTTCACATGATGACCGGCAAGGGCTACGACGAGCGCGGCGTCATCGGACTCGGCGAGCCACCGGTGGTTTCGCCTGGCGCCGCAATTGCGAACGCAGTCGCGAATGCCATCGGCGTCCGCGTTTCCTTCATTCCACTTACTCCCGACCGGGTGCTTGCGGCGCTCGATCAGAAGGCTGGTGCCTGATGCAACCATTTGAATTCGCCAGTCCCACTACCAAAGCGCAAGCCGTAGGCCTGTTGGCGTCTTCATGGGACCAGACGGAAATCCTCGCCGGTGGAACCGATCTGTTGGCGCTGATGAAAGACGACGTCGTCCATCCCAAGCGGGTCGTGAATATCAAGCATGTCAAAGAGCTGCAGGGCGTGACGTCGAGCAAGAAGGGGCTGCGCATCGGGGCTCTCACCACTTTGGCGGATCTGGCAGAAAACGCCACCGTCGTGAAGGACTACCCCGCCCTGGCTGAGGCCGTGAATGAGGCCGCCAGTCCTCAGATCCGGAACATGGCGACGCTCGGCGGGAACCTATGCCAGCGGCCGCGCTGCTGGTACTTCCGCGGCGGCTTCGGGCTGCTTCCCAAGGATGAGGCGGGCAAGGAGCTTGTGGGCGAAGGAGAAAATCGCTACCACGCAATTCTCGGAAACGACGGCCCGGCAAAGTTTGTGAGTCCTTCGACCATCACCCCGGTGTTGATCGCCTATGGCGCAAGTGTCCGCCTGGCCGGGCCGAAGGGCGAACGCGATGTGCCGCTCGAGAAGTTCTTCGTGATACCGAAGTCCGAGAATGAACGGGAGCACGATCTCCAGCCCAACGAAATTCTGGTTGACATTACCCTGCCCCTACCTGGCGGGATGAAAGTCGCGCACTATGAGGTCCGTCAGAAAGATGCCTTTGACTGGCCGCTCGCGGTGGCGGCTGTCGCCCTCAAGTCGGACGGCGGATCGGTGAAGTCGGCACGAGTGGTAATGGGTTATGTGGCCCCGATTCCCTGGCTGTCGCCGGAAGCTGAGCAGGCGCTGGCGGGCAAAACTATCTCCGAGGACGTCGCAAAAGCTGCGGCCGACGCTGCCCTGCAGAACGCCAAGCCTCTGAGTCACAACGGGTACAAAGTCACGCTCGCGAAAGTTGCGGTGCGACGCGCAATTCTGAAGGCTGGAGGTGCCGCATGATTCGCCTGGCGAGACCGGAATCCGAGCGCTTCAACACCAACCATCCCGATCTGTGTCCGTCGCTGCGCTGGAAGGGGCAGTTCATTTCGGCGGAGCGCGATCCCACGGTCCAACCCTCGAATGACGGCCTGTTCTGGTGCATCCACACCCAGAACTGCATTGGTCCGGATGGAAAGCTGGCCGAGCCCGGCAATTGCAGCAGATCGAATCGGAAGTGCCACGGCACGGGGCATTGCGGGTAAAGCTGGTGAGTATTTTTGCGGTAGATGAATTCTCAGTCTTCTTGGGGTAGTTGTCGCGGTAGGGACGACCATCGCTGATCGCCCCCCGCACAGATCCGTACGAGCGCGTTTACGCATACGGCTCTTACCGAGGATGAGTGGCGGCGAAGCGTTTGTCAGGATAGGGATGCAAAACGCGGGGGTGCGGAATCCACCGGTTCAGCAGTGGGTTGAGACGCTCCCAGCGCACCTTCGCGCGTTGACTGCGACGAACTAGAACGCTCCGCCACAATCGGCAAACGCGACGCCTGAAGACGCGCAACTGACTCGTGTTCCCGGGCACAGCATGGTATTGGTAATAACCCAGCACGACCTTCCGAAGCCATGCGCCGACCTCACTCGTACGATCATGCTTCCGGCGTTGAAGTTCAGCCTTGATGGCTTTCAGCTTCGCAACCATCCGCTTCTTCGCCGTGATGCGCCAGACGATGAAAGCTCCGCTGCTCGTGAGCTTCCCACAAAAGTGGGTGAAACCCAGAAACGTGAAGGTCTCCGGTTTTCCCTCACCACGCTGCTTCCGGTTTCGGACGGCGAACCGCCCGAACTCGATCAGTCGTGTCTTCTCCGGATGTAATTCCAAACCGAACTTGGCCAGCCGCTCCCGAAACTCGCTCTAGGAACCGCTCGGCGTCAGCTCGGTTTTGAAAGCCCACCACAAGATCATCGGCGTAACGGACGACAATCACTTCGCCGCGTGCGACTTTCTTGCGCCAGGCCTCCACCCACAGATCGAAGACATAGTGCAGATACACGTTGGCGAGCAATGGTGAAACCACTGCTCCTTGCGGCGTACCTACCTTCGTCTCCGACCACTGGCCGTCTTCCGATACTCCCGCCTTCAACCATTTCTGGATCAGGCGAAGCATCCGGCGATCGGCCACGCGATGCTCGATGAACTTCATGGTCCATTCGTGGCTCATGTTGTCGAAGAAGCCATGAATGTCCGCATCGAGCACCCAGTTCACTCGCTTCCGTTGGATGCCCACAGTCAGCGCGTCTAGCGCCTGATGCGGGCTGCGACCGGGCCGGAACCCATACGAAAAGCCCTTGAAGTCCACCTCGTAAATCTGGTTGAGGATGGTCACCACAGCCTGTTGAACAATCTTGTCCTCCAGTGCCGCGATGCCCAACGGACGTTGCCGCCCGTCAGCCTTCGGTATATAGACTCTCCGCGACGGCCGTGCCCGATACGCTCCACGGTGCACCCGGCTGTGCAGATCGATAAGTCGATCCTCCAGTCCGGTTTCATACTCCTGCCACGTCACGCCATCCACTCCCGGCGCAGCTTGCGCTTTAATGCGTAAAAGCTGTCCCGCAGCAGATCGATCCTTAGATGGTGGAGCAAAGCGGTGAACCGTTCCTGCTTCCTCTCTTTTGCTGCTTGTCGCACACCGTTCAATCCCTGGGACATGCGCTTTCCCGCTCTGTGTCGGGTGCTTGTGTGATTGAACGATGTTCTCCTTGGTCCGCGCCCTTCCCTCCCCAACCTCCGCCGAAGGTTGCCCTTCTTTGTTCGGCTGGTTCATCGGTACTACGGCGCAGTCCGACTTCTCCTGAACGTTCATGTCCGCCGTTCGGTTTATGGCCTTCGCGGACCGGTCTTGATCCTTGAACCAAGACGTCCAGGAGATCTCCCGGTTCTCGTGCATGTTGTTTCTCAGCGTGCGCGGGTTCTAAGACTACGCAGGACCGAGCAGCCACTCGCGTATAGCGTGGTTGCCGTGTTGCCTTCCTCCATCTCGGAATGGAGTCGGCGTCCTGTTCCATCGGCTTTTCGAAGCTCAATAGCCCCGCCCACTGATACCTCTGTCTACGCTTCGACCAGACACCTCGCGATGCCCCCCGCAAGACTCGAGGCCAGGATGGATTCGCTGTTCTCCTTTCCTGTAGGGCTCTTTCATCCCCTACAACATGCCGGTTTATCCCGGCGCACTCCGGTCTGCCGACTAATCGGAAGTTGGCTCGCGTTGCACCACGACCAAAAATACCACCCCGACAATGGTAAACATTCGGAATGCCTCTTGCTCCCCATTCCATATTTGCGACTGCCACATCAGAAACCATTCGCCCCCGACATCGAGGAATGCCACCAACCACATCAGCAGGCTCGTCGTCAGCGCTATGACGGCGATGTTCAGCGCAGCGGCGAATTGCCCCGTGTCCGCACGATACGATTTCAGCAACCGAACCCCAGCCCACCAGCATAGAAGCATAGTGACTGATTCCCAGGCGATAATGCCAATGTAGAATGCTGTATGTACCAGCGGCGAATTGACGGCGCGCCACATGCCGTGGTTCCTCGGAAAGGTTGAGTCCATCATCAGGACGTGGCGGACAAACTCGTAGTTGGAGCCGTAATCTGTGATGTTGTTTAGGACCAGAATCGTGTAGAAGAGTGCGATTGCAAAAATGAGAACCGCTTTGGAAACGCGAAGCGCCATTACATGCCGCATAGGTTGTCGCACGCGCGAATTATATCTTCTCGCTGACTTACCGCGAACTTTCCTGGAGTGCGCGCCAGTCCTGATTAACGAGCAAGCGGGGACTTATGAAATGTTTCAGAGGACGTTTCACTTCGGATTAGGAGTTACGTGTTCAGACTGATTGGCCGTCCTTCTATACGCACTCTCAACGAACGCTTTACTCTCACAGTTGCTCTCTGCATGGCCGCTGCTGTCGCGCCAGCGATAAACACGACCTCTTTGTCGGCCTATGCGGGCACGTGGCAAGCCCAGTTTCAGGGCAAGGCCTTTTTTACTCTCACGCTGGCGGAAGAGAACGGCAAACTGACCGGAACGGTAAGCCATAGCCGAATCTCACTCGACAAGGACGGCGGCCTGATTGACGCACAAACGCTCGAGGGCGTAGACCCGATCGCCGATGCGGCTCTCACCGGCCAGACGCTGCACCTGACGTCAAAGGACCAAGGGTCTCAGGACACGACGCAGTATGAAATGGAGCTTTCCGGGACCGACGAAGCGATGCTCAAGTTTGCCGGGCTCCCGGCCGATCAGCCCGCGCCCAAGCCCTGGAAGCTGACGAGAGTAGCCGCAAAGGCGGCGGCAGTCGCGCCCACCGCAGCCGCCGCGACCGGCGATGCCGCGGCCAATATGAAGCAGAAGCTGGCAACCGCAGCGCAAATCTGGCTTTCCGGGCAATTCGGCAATCCCTCGGCTTCGAACACCAGCGCCAGCCCTGCAGTCGCAAGCGCCAGTTCGGCGCCCGTTTCCACCGGACCAACGGCATCTTCGGCCGTAACGGCCAAAGCGGCGGAAGCCCTTACTGTGAGCACAACCCCTCTCGAATCTCCGTTCGCCAAAGATGTCGACAGCCTGCCGCGGCGGGTGAACGACGAGTTCAACAATGCCGGCGACATGGTGAACTTCGTCATTGTAGGCAGCGAGGAACAGGTGCAGTCGGCTTTGAGCGCCGGCAAATGGTTTGTGGCGGACTCCGACAACACGGAAGCGGCCTTGAAAGCCATTCTTCAGACCTACCAGAAGAGGGACTACATGCAGATGCCCATGAGCAAGCTCATGCTTTTTGGGCGCTTCCAGGACTACGGCTACGAGCAGGCGGAGCCGATCGCGATGGTCGCCAGCCGCCATCATTTCCGGCTGTGGAAGGCGCCTTTCACTTGTAACGGGCAACCGGTTTGGGTGGGGGCGGGAACACACGACATCGGCTTCGAGCGGGACCAGCGCAATGGCAAAGTCACTCACAAGATCGACCCTTCCGTGGACGGCGAGCGGGAGAACATCGCGGAAACCCTGCACAAATCCGGCAAGGTCAAGAGCATGACCTACTACCTCCCGCCAAATCCCGTGCAGGAGGCCCGCAACGCCACCGGCGGCGGGTATCACTCCGACGGGCGCGTGCTGATCGTGTTCCTGCAGTAGGGCTCTATCGTCTTCCAGGAGGCGGAAAAACCCCGGGCCGACCACTTGTTCATCACCCCTAGGTTACCTTTGAATCCGCGCAATTCTGGACTTCATCCATTATTCTAGAGAGGACATGGAATCGAGAGATGGCAAAGCGGTAGCCTCGGCGCCCAGCGTTGAGGTGGCCGAGGTCCCGAACGGGGACCGCGAACGGGTTTTCGACGCCTTTCGGCAGTGGGGATACCTCGAGGCTGACCTGGACCCGCTGGGATTTCTGCGCCCGGAACCCCACCCGGCATTGCAGCACGAGGGCGAAATCGCGCAGGAGGCCCGCCGGATCTACTGCGGCACGGTGGGCGTGGAGTTCATGCACATCGCCGACCCGGAGCGGCGAAACTGGATTCAGAGTTGGATGGAAGGACCTCAATCCGCGGTCGATCAGCAGCATGTTCTCGATTTGCTGATCCGCGCCGATCTCTTCGAGCAGGTTCTTCAGCAGCGCTATCTCGGTACCAAACGGTTCTCACTCGAGGGCGTTACGGCGTTGCTGCCGTTGCTCGATGAGCTGATCGCGGCGGCGGGCGAGCGTGGCGGCGTCCAGCTGATTCTGGGGATGAGCCACCGCGGGCGGCTGAACGTGATCATTCACATCGCGCGGCGGCCGCCGGAGGAAGTGTTTGCCGGCTTCGAAGACGTGGACCCTCGCAGCGTCCTTGGCAGCGGAGATGTGAAGTATCACATGGGCGCGACCGGGGAGTACGTCACCCGAGGCGGGGCGACCATTAACGTTCATCTGGTTTCAAACCCCAGCCATCTCGAAGCGGTAGACCCCGTCACAGTCGGCCGCACTCGCGCCAAGCAGGACCGCGCCGGTGAAGGAGCGAAGCAGAAATATGTTCCTGTGCTCGTGCATGGGGATGGAGCCTTCGCCGGGCAGGGCATTCTGGCGGAAACTTTGAACTACTCCGACCTGCCGGGATACACGGTCGGAGGGACTGTTCACATCATCGTGAACAACCTGCTCGGGTTCACAACCACTGCCAGCGAGCTGCATTCGTCGCTGTTTGCGGCGCAGATCGCGCGGCGACAGGCAATTCCCATCCTTCATGTCAATGCGGAAGATGTAGACGCGGTGGTCCGCGCGGGCCGCATGGCGCTGGAGTACCGTCACAAGTTTGGCAGCGACGTCGTGGTGGATATGATCGGGTATCGCCGCCACGGCCACAGCGAGGTGGACGACCCCACGATCACGCAACCACTGCTCTATAAGGCCATCAAGGAACACCCGCCGCTGTGGGAGATCTACGCGGAGGACATTGGCGCGGAAGACGTGCAGGCCAAGGTGCAGGCGGTGCGCTCGGAGTTAGAGGCGGCACAGGAAAAGGCCTCGGAGATGACCGAGAAGCCCCGCATGCGGCGCATGCCGGAATACTGGGACAACTACAAGGGTGGACGTTACAAGGCGCAGTATGACGTCGAGACCGGAGTGCCGCAGGAAGAATTGAATCAGATTGCGGAGCGGCTGACGGCCTATCCCGAGGATTTTCACATCCACCCCAAGATCAAAAAGTTGCTCGAGCAGCGAGGTGAGATGGCGGCAGGAACCCGGCCGGTGGACTATGGAATGGCCGAGGCGCTTGCGTTCGGCAGCCTGGTAAAGGCCGGGACACCAGTGCGCTTGAGTGGGCAGGACACCCGCCGCGGAACCTTCAATCAACGGCATTCCGTTCTGGTCGACATCGAGACGGAGAAGGAATACGTGCCCCTTCAGCACATTTCTGAGGGACAGGCGAAATGCGACATCTATAACTCCACACTCTCCGAAGCCGGCGTGCTGGGTTTCGAGTACGGATACGGTCGCGACTATCCCGAAGCTCTGGTGCTGTGGGAGGCGCAGTTCGGTGATTTTGCGAACGTCGCCCAGGCGGTGATTGATCAGTTCATCAGCGCAGGAGAAGACAAGTGGGGGCTGCTCTCGGCAGTCGTGCTGTTGCTGCCGCACGGCTACGAAGGCCAGGGCCCCGAGCATTCGAGCGCCCGAATTGAGCGCTTCCTGCAACTGGCGGCGCGGGACAACTTTCAGATTTGCCAGCCCTCAACGGCGGCGCAATATTTTCACCTGCTGCGACGGCAGGCCTTGCGGGTATGGCGCAAGCCCCTGGTCGTCTTCACGCCGAAGAGCATGCTCCGGCACGGGGATGCGTCCTCGCCCATCGCACAGTTCACGCAAGGCAAGTTCCAGAACGTCCTGCTGGACACCGAAGTCAACGACGCGCGAAGAGTTCTGATTTGCACCGGCAAGATAGGGCACGAACTGAAGGCCACGCGCAAGCGCAAGGCCGACACTACGACGGCCGTGATCTCGCTCGAACAGCTTTATCCGTTCCCTGAGGCGGAACTTTCTTCCGCGCTGGATTACCATCCTCACGCCCGGGACATCGTCTGGGTGCAGGAAGAACCGGCGAACATGGGAGCGCTGTTCTACGTGGTTCCGCGCCTGCGGCGGATCGCGGGCAAGAGGCCGGTGCTGACCGTAAAGCGTTCCGCCAGCGCCAGCCCTGCCACGGGCTCAGCCAAGGCTCATGAGGTCGAGCAGAGGACGCTGCTGACTCTGGCTTTCAAGAGCACTGACCAGACTTGATTCTCGTGTTGTAGTCGTTTTGTGCTCTCTGCTTGTGGGCGGGGCGTGGTTTTCAACCACGCCGAGGCTGGAGAAGTTCAAGTCTTTGCTTTTGGGTAGGGCGTGGCTTCTAGCCACGCCGACAGGACGGAAGGCTGAACAGCGCGGTGGTACGCCGCAAGAAAACTGCTCGCCGGGCGCGTGAATCACATTTCACAGCTTTCCAGCACGACTGAAGGTCGTGCTCTACCCATGTCCACACGATAACTCTTCGCTTTTGGGTAGGGCGTGGCTTTGAGCCGCGCCAGGCTGGGGAAGTTGAAGTCCTCCAACTGGGAATCAAATCGATCGTCCAACCAGCTACAATCTGCGAATGCCCGATTCCAACTCCGCTGCGCCTGGCGACTCCAAGCTGGGCATGAATGAATCGATAACTCGTCGCGACTTCCTTGGCTCGGCGCTTCTGGCTTCCGGAGCGGCTTTGCTTGAATCGGTGACGCCCGCGCAACTCATGGCCGCGCAAGACGAATTCACGGGCTACGGCGGTGTCGGAGAGTACAGCCGATCGAACGGAAACACGCTGGAAGTCCTGCAAGCCGGACACACGATCCGCGATGCGGTTTACGACCCTCTTGCCAAGAACGTCGCTGAGACCGGCGAGACCTACGACTGCGTGATCATCGGTGGCGGGATCAGCGGGTTGGCGGCCGCCGTGTTTTTTCAGCGCCAAACCAAGCCGGGGATGAAGTGCCTGGTGATCGAGAATCATCCCATCTTCGGCGGCGAAGCGAAACAGAACGAATTCCTGGTCGACGGGAAACGCCTCATCGCGCATCAGGGTTCGGCAATTTATCAACTTCAATATCCGTACAGTTTCCTTGCCCACTTTTACGATTCGATCGGTCTGAAATCACTGAAACTCCAATACCAGAAGTGGGGCGGACCGTCGCCGGAGATGCAGCTTTCAAAAACGCCGTATGAGGCTGTCGGGCTGGGGCATGGGCAATACGGATTCTGGTTCGGCGCCAAATTCGGTCAGAAAGATGGAATGTGGCTGGTCGATCCGGTGGGCAAGAACCTGGAAGGAGCCCCGATCTCAGCCGCGGCCCGAAACGAGTGGCTGCGATATCTGAAGGGTTTGCCCGTGGCGGGCGATCACTTCGAGCCTCCGAAGGCGGAAGGCGACGCGATTTCGCGGTACCTCGATTCGATCACACTCGAACAGCATTACATGGAGCGCTTCGGCCTGAGCCAGGAGACGATCCGGACTTTTCTTTCGCCGGTTGAAGGCGGCGGCTCCGGCCTGGGACCGGATGCGCTCTCGGCATACTCAGAGTATGCATTCGAAATGCTGCGCCCTCTGCACGACGAAGCCGAGGGCGCCGACCAGATGTTTCCCGGAGGCAATACCACCATCGCTCGCCTGCTGGTGAAGAGCCTGATTCCGGCGGCAATTTCCGGTCCGGACAGCGTCGAGGGAGTCACCGCCAATACGATCAATTTCGAGGCGCTCGACAGTCCCGGGTCGAACGCGCGCGTGAGGCTTTCGTCCACTGCGATTGCTGTGCAGCACGATGGCGATCCGGCGAAGGCCGGTTCGGTGACTGTCGTGTACTTGAAAAATGGATCTTTGTATCGAGTGAAAGCTCGTTCGGCGATCCTGGCCGGTGGCAGTTGGACCAGCCAGCACATCGTCAAGGATCTTCCCGACACGCACCGCAAGGCCTACGCGCAGTTCTTCCGCACTCCCTGCATGATGGTGAACGTTGCGGTGCGAAACTGGCAATTTCTTTACAAGATGGGAATGAGTGGATGCCGGTGGTTCGAGGGAGTTGGCAATTACATGGAAGTCCGAAAGATAGCATTGACCGGCGCCAGCGATGCGACGATCGGTCCGGATTCGCCGATCGTCCTGACTGTAAAGGTTTTGTATTCTTATCCCGGCGACTCTGCCGAAGCACAGGGCAATCGTGGCCGAGCGGAGATGCTGGCGACGTCTTTCCGCGACTACGAGCGGCGAATCCGTGAGCAGTTCACATTGATGTTTGGCCGTGCAGGCTTCGATGCCAAGCGTGACATCGCTGGCATCATTCTGAACCGGTGGGGACATGCCTATGTGAGCCCGCAGCCCGGATTCTTCTTCGGCCGCGACGGTCAACCCGCGCCGCGAGAAGTGCTTCGCAGCCAGCCATTCGGCCGGGTAGCATTCGCCAATACCGATTTAGCCGGCGCCATGGACCATCGCTTTTCCATCCTTGAGGCGCAGCGTGCGGTCGGTCAAATTCTCGATCAGGTTTTGACCGCGTAAGAGACGGCTTCGTTGCGAAAGCACTATTCGTGGTTCAATCCCATGCGACCATCACGAATGGTAACCTGACGTTCCCGGCGAACATGAAACAGACCTCGCGTAACCCGGAGATTCGGGTCGCCATCGACAGCGGCGGGACGTTTACCGACTGCGTTTGGCTGGAACACGGCCGGGTGCAAATGCTGAAGGTCTTCTCCACCCCCTCCGATCCCTCGCAGCCGATTGTCGAGGCTCTCACCAGGATCGGACTGCACGGTAGCCTGACACTGCTGCACGGTACAACCGTGGGCACGAACACGCTGCTCCAGCGCCAGGGCGCGCGGGTTGCGCTGGTTACGACTGCCGGCTTCGAGGATGCTGTCGAGATCGGCCGCCAGGCAAGGCCAAAGCTCTACGACTTTTTCTTTGATCGCGCCGAACCGTTGGTCGCTCCTGAGTTGCGCTTTGGCTTGCAAGAGCGGACCGCCAGTGATGGAAGAATTCTTGAGGAGCCCTCCGCGGAGGAATTGCGCTCATTGGCTGACGCACTCAGGAAAACCGATCCTGAAGCCATTGCCATCTGCCTGTTGTTTTCTTTCTCCAATCCCAAAAACGAGCAGAGCGTTGTGGAGGAGCTGGAAACGCTCAAACTGCCGATTTCCGCGTCGCACCAGATTCTGCCGGAGTTTCGAGAATTCGAGCGCGCCAGCACGGTTGTAATCAATGCCTACCTTCAGCCCGGAATGCAGCGTTATCTGGAGAATCTCGAGCGCCGGGTCAGGAATTGGATGGGTGACTCTGAAAGAAAAAGGCGGTCGGCGAGATTCTTCGTGATGCAATCCAGCGGTGGCATTACCGCGCTTGACGCAGCGGCGCGTGAGCCGGTTCGGACCGTTCTCTCGGGGCCGGCAGGAGGCGTGGTTGGAGCCCTGGCCATGGCACGCCGCAGCGGTTTTGAGCGGATCATCTCTTTCGACATGGGTGGAACCTCAACCGACGTTGCCCTCATCGACGGCGAGATTCGAACTGGAGCACAGGCGGAAATTACCGGCCTTCCGATCGGCGTGCCAATGCTCGACATCCACACCGTCGGTGCCGGTGGGGGATCGATTGCCCGCTTCGATGCCGCGGGAGCGCTGCGCGTCGGGCCGGAGTCTGCGGGCGCCGACCCTGGCCCTATCTGTTATGGCCGGGGCACGCAGCCCACCGTGACCGATGCGAACCTTCTCCTGGGACGGCTGCAACCGGGCCGATTTCTGGGCGGCGACTTCGTTCTCGATCTCAAGTGCACGCGGAAAATCACGGCGGAGTGGCTAAAGACGAACGGTTCGACTCTATCGCTGGAGCAGTTCGCGGCTGGGGTCATCAAGGTCGTGAACGCCACCATGGAGAAGGCGGTCCGAGTCGTTTCCATCGAGCAGGGATATGACATTCGAGAATTTTCTCTTGTTGCCTTTGGAGGCGCCGGTGGACTTCACGCCTGCGAACTCGCCAAATCGCTGGGAATTCCGAGAGTCATCGTGCCCGCATGGCCCGGCGCTCTTTCTGCCTTGGGAATTCTGACCAGCGATGTCGTGAAAGATTATTCGCGCAGCATCCTCTTGCAGGTGGACGACAAGGTGCCCTCGGCAAAAATCGATCGTGAATTCCAGATGCTCCGCCGCCGCGCTCAGGAAAACTTCCGAAGGGAATCATGGCGAAGCACGATTGCCTGGCAGCACAGTGTCGACGTCCGCTACCGGGGCCAGGGATATGAGCTAAATCTTCCTTACACCAGAAATGTGCTGGCGGCGTTCAAGCAAGAACATGAACGGCGGTATGGTCACAGCTATGAACACCGGGCGGTAGAACTGGTGACTTTGCGGCTGCGAGGGACCATGAAGTTTCCCACTGCTGCCATCTACAAAGCCGCTTCGGGGAGCGAGATCGGGAGAGGGTCACAAGAGGACGGGCTCAAGCCCATTCAAGTCCTCTTTGATGGAAAGGCCCGGCGTGCGGCGCTCTTTCGGCGGGATGACCTGGCGCGCGGCAGGCGTCACCGTGGACCAGCTGTGATTACGGAATACAGCGCCACAACAGTGGTGCCACCGGGAATGGCGTTCTGGCGCGACCGCGGAAACGCGTTGATAATTAAGGTATCAGGCTGAAACCGCCACAGAACGCTGCCCCCTCTGCCGAGTTTTTGTGGAAAACTCAAATTAGGCCCGCCCCTTCCGGGGCAGATACAATACCCCCCAAATGAAACCCGGAATTTTCGTGGTGGAAGACGATCCAGATATCTCGCGCCTGGTGCGGCATCACTTGGAGGGCGCGGGTTTTGGCGTGAAGGTGTTTCCAACCGGGCACACGGTCATTGCCGAATCCGAACGGCAACGCCCGTCGCTGTTCATCCTCGACATCATGGTTCCGGGCAAAGATGGCCTCGAGCTTTGCCGCCAGATCCGTCAGACTCAGTCACTCGCCCCGACTCCGGTGATCTTCCTGACCGCGAAGAGCGGCGAAGCAGATCGCGTGCTGGGATTGGAAATGGGGGCGGACGACTACATTCCGAAACCGTTCAGCCCGAGAGAGCTTGTTGCTCGGGTGAAGGCGGTGCTACGGCGGTTTGAGCGTCCACTCTCCCCGGTGCCTCTACGCGTGGGCGAAATCGAGATCGACCCGGGAGCGATGACCCTGACCGTCAACGGCAAAATCGTAGGCACCACCGCTACGGAGTTTCGCTTGCTTGACTATTTTGCCCGCCATCTGGGGCGCGTCTTCACGCGAGATCAGCTGCTGGACTCGGTCTGGCGGGACACTGCCTACGTCACACCGCGATCGGTCGACGTTTACGTCCGCCGGATCCGGGAGAAAATCGAGCCCGATCCGGAAAATCCGCGCTACCTCAAGACCGTGCGCGGAGCCGGGTATCGCTTTGAGGGACCTAAGTGAGGAAGCGGATTTTCCTCAAGTTGCTGGCGGTCTCCCTTCTGGCGATCGCCGCGGCGGGGACAATCCTGGCTCTTTCCAGCCGGCGCTCGATCATCATGGGATTCGCGCTGGCTTTTGTACTGGCGGTGGCGGTCGCCGGCCTGGTCGCCAAGTCGGTTGACCTGCGTTTGCAGCGTATCGTGCAGTTTGCCGGACGCGTTGCCGGGGGCGATCTCACTGCGCGCATCTCCGACGAGTCGGGAGACGAAATCGGCACAATCGCCTCTGCCCTGGACCAGACTGCGAAACACCTCGAAGAGAGCTTTGCAATCCTGCAAAACAGCCAACGCCAGCTTGAGACGCTGCTCAACAGCATGGAGGATGCTGTGGTTGCAGTCGGTGCTGACGAGCGCGTGCAGTGGGCCAATCGATCGATGGACAGGTTGGTGCCTCAGCGTACCCGGGTAAATGCGCTCATCGAGGAGACCGTGCGGGATCCCGATTTCCTGAGGGTCGTGCGCAATGCCATCGAATCGAAGAAGGTCCATGGCTCCAGAGCATTTTCAATTCTCCCCGGCCGCAGCTTCGATGTGACGGCCGCTCCCATGCCGGGAGGCGCGGCGGTAGCCGTGCTGCGCGATTTGACGGAATCGGAGCGGGTGGAGAAAACGCGCCGCGATTTCATCGCCAACGTTTCTCACGAGCTGCGAACGCCGTTGACTTCGATTCAGGGATACACGGAGACGCTTCTCGACGGCGCGCCGGAAAATAATCACTCTCGCGAATTTCTGGAAATCATCCGCAAGAATGCGACGCGAATGTCGCGACTGACCGAGGATTTGCTCAGGCTGGCCCGAGTCGAGTCCGGTGAGCAGCGGTTCGACATCCAGCCTGTTCCGGCGAACGAATTGCTGCGCGAGGCGGTGGAGAGCTTCGCGGAGGTGGCGCGCACGCAAAACATCGACCTTCGCGTGGAGGATGGACCGTCAGCGATGGTCAGGGCCGACAGCGAAGCCGTCCATCAGGTATTCGCAAACCTGATCGACAATGCATCGAAGTACGGGGCTGGTGGCGGGCGAATCGTCCTCGGCGCCAAGCCGTTGGAAAACGGAATCGAGTTTTTCGTGCGGGACTTCGGCCCGGGTATACCCTCCGAACATCTGCCGCGGTTATTCGAGCGCTTTTACCGCGTGGACAGGGCTCGCGCCCGGGAGTCCGGAGGCACGGGCCTGGGCCTGGCTATCGCTAAGCACATTGTCCTCGCCCACGGTGGCACCATTCGCGCAGAGAGCGAACTCAATCACGGTTCCACCTTTCTGTTTACCCTGCCCAAGGCCTGACCCGGGCCGGACCCGACTCGGCGGAAATTCACAGCTTTTTAACCAAACTACCGTAAAAACCACCTATGCTTGGGCCTTGGATATCGCGGCCAACAAGCGTCGGAACGGAGCGCGGTTCATGGCAGCCGCGGCGCGGAGGGATGTCCGTATGAGCACCGCCGGGGTGAAGACTACCTCTCAGGGCCCCTCCTACTCCCACCTGGTCAAGCGCACCATTGAGGCCTGCCTGATTGCCAAAGATGCAGCCGGCGCTGCGGCCGAGGGCATCGCGACCGGTTCTGTCTCTCTGCTGAACAGCCTGCGTGAACGCGAAAAGGAACTGGATAATCTGGATCGCGATATCGATGCAGGAGTGACCCAAACGATTACCCAGGTCAGCGCCACTGAGGCCCGCGAGTTGCTCGCCTGCATGAAGTTCATGATCGGCCTGGAGCGTATCGGCGATCTCCTGTTGAGCTTCGCCAGCAGCGCGCAGGCTGCCGGAGCGCGCCTGGACCCGGAAGACACCCGCGATCTGACCCACATGGCAACGGTCCTCGAAAAGATGCTGACCGATGTGGGGGCCGCGTTTTCAGATCGCGACGTCAAGAAGGCGGTCGACGTCCTCCGCGCCGATGCAGAAATGGACCGCCTGCGCAATTTGATCTTTCTGCGTCACATCGAGAATCCCGAGCATGTTCAACGCCAGGCCAGCCTGCAAATTATTTTCATGACGCAGGCGATCGAGCGCGCCGGAGACCACGCCAAGAACATGGCCGAGGAAGTCTGCCACTTTGTGAGCGGCCACACCGTTCGCCACGTTCTCATGACCTACGACAAACCTCTGGAGCAGATGTTCCTCGACTGGCTTCGCCACCGCGACGACCAGCAGTAGTCGCAAGCCCGCGGCTTTTTCTCCAGGCGATCACAGATTCTCGAGCCTGTTTACAGAGCTTGACGATTCTTTACTCAACTTTGCTCAAGAGCACTCCTGGCAAGCTTTGCCGCCTGCATCCCACCCCTCACTGCAGCTGATCCCAGGAGGAAGTTCATGTTTACGGGTGTGTTCAGGCCGAACTGGAAAACTTTGGCATTGGCGGCGACTCTCGTTCTTGTCGGATGCGGAGGAGGCGATTCGGCCAAGCTGAGGGTAATGCAGGCATCGCCGAATGAAGGATCCGTGGATGTTCTGGTGGACGGCAAATCGGTCGCGACCGGGATTGGTTACGGCTCGGCAACCAATTACCTCTCCGTCGACAGCGGCTCGAGAGAAGTGCAGATTGTACCTACAGGTTCCACCACGGCGCTCATCGATCAGACCATGAGTCTGAACGGCGGCGCGCAATCAACGATCATTGTGGCGAATTTCGCGTCGAGCATTACTGGTCTTACTCTCAGTGACGACAACACCGCTCCCAGCTCCGGCGATGCGAAGCTGCGGGTGGTAAACGCTGCGCCTTCCATGGGAACCGTCGACGTCTACATTGTTGCGCCCGGCACGAATCCTATGGACGCAACGCCGACTATTTCTGGCCTGAACTTCGAAGGTTCGTCCTCCTACCAGACCCTGACAGCGGGAACGTATGAAGTGCTGTTCACGCTTCCCGGCGGCATCTTCACTTTCATCGACACGGGTCCGATTACCTTGTCCGACGGCCAGAACCGCACCATCGTCGCGCTTGACAACGTGAGCGGCGGATTTTCCTTCACTACGCTTGCAGATTTGAAATAAGAGCGGGGGCAGGTACGGTCAGGTGCGGTCAGGCACAGCCTGGATTCACGAGAGATTCTGCTATCCTCTGCCAGGCACATGCCGCACCTTCCCCCGGCCGCGATTTCGGACGCACGCATTCTGGCCGCGTACCTGATTTTCTTCGCCAGCTACCTGGTCTTCGCGCTGGGCAAGTTTCCCGGGCTGAAGATCGACCGGCCCGGGGCCGCCATTATCGGCGCAGTGGCCATGGTGGCGGGACGCATCCTTCAGCCAGGCGCGGCGCTCCGCTTCATCGATTTCTCCACGCTGGTCTTGCTCTTCTCGATGATGCTGATCGTGGGCAGCCTTCGGCTTGCCGGTTTCTTCGAGTGGAATGCCGAGGCCGTTCTCAGGAGATTGCATCCGTCCCATCTGCTGCCGGCGGTGATTGCGGTGACAGGCGTTCTTTCGGCTTTCTTTGTGAACGACATTGTCTGCCTCGTGATGGTGCCGTTCGTATTGACCCTGACGCGCCGGATGAAACTCCCCGCCCTGCCCTTTCTGCTTGCGGTAGCTACGGCGTCCAACATCGGCAGCGTCGCCACAATTACCGGAAACCCGCAGAACATGCTGATTGGTTCTTACGCGGGCATTCGCTACCGGGATTTCCTTTTCCACCTCGGACCGGTTGCTGCGATCGGCCTGGTACTCGATTGGGCAATTCTGCATTTCGCCTATTTCCGAAATGCCACAACCTCCTCTGCCGCAGAACAGCAGATTCCTCTACCGCCTCTGGACCTGACTCGGCTCACCAAGCCTGTGCTTGTGGCTGGGGCAGTTGTGGTTGGATTCTTCGCCGGGGTGCCGCCGGCGATGATGGCGGCGATCGGAGCAGCCATTCTGCTCGTCAGCAGGACGCGCGAGCCGCGCAAGCTCTACGCCGAGGTGGACTGGGGACTGCTCGTATTTTTCGTCGGGCTGTTCCTGATTGTCGGAGGGGCTGAGAACGCCGGCATCGTGAGAAACCTGCTGAACATCGCGCAGCACTGGGATTTGCAGAGGGTCGGCATTTTCACCGCCACGGTGGCCGTCTTGAGCAACGCGGTCAGTAACGTTCCGGCGGTAATGCTGCTGAAATCCCTGATCCCCGGTTTCCCGCATCCGCAGCAGGCATGGCTGGTTCTGGCGATGGCCTCAACCCTTGCCGGGAACCTCACCATCACCGGCAGCGTCGCCAACATCATTGTCATTGAGACGGCGAAGCCGGAGGTGGAGGTCAGCTTCTGGGATTATTTCCGAGTCGGCTTCCCCATAACCCTAACCACTCTGCTGGTAGGCTGCGCATGGATTACGTGGCTGGGCTAGTGGAACACGCTATTGCGGCGCAGTTCCCTTGACGACCAGCGAGAACGGCATTTCCTCGCCCGAGGCAAGCTTCAGGCCGGCGGAGAAAGTCCATCGGTCTTCATCGTCTTTCGAGACGGCGGGGGCTGTACCGCCTTCCGGCTGTACGAGGTTGAGCGGTCCGGGGTGGCCGGTTCCTGTCGCGTGACGGCTCAACTCGACCAGCGCATTGAATTTGAACGTAGCCTCGGGATTGCTGTCCTCCGCAATCGGCACCAGCAGAAGAAAATCGCGGTTGGGAGCGACGCCAAGATGGTTGCCATCGTTGGGCATCAGTTCATAGCGCAGAGTGTAAAAGCCGGGCTGAATGGCCTGACCGCGATAGTCGGTCGTGGCCTGCGAAAAAGAAATTACGCCCACTAGTGTCGACTCCACCAACTGGGGATAGAGCGCGCCGGGAACATTCTGCTTGGGCTGAGTTGGAACTTTGTCACGCAGCCATAGATCGCATGCCGTGCTGCCATCGTCGAGCGTGACGCGGTATCCCTTGGGTTCGAGCACCTTCTTCACAGCATCGGGCACATCCGGACCACTGCTGATGGCGTCTACATGACCTGCTTGCGCCAGGCACAGAATCGGCGCCAAACACAGCCACAAGAGGGATTTCCCAAGCACTCGGCGCACCAGTCCTCCCCCTGCCACTGTTTTTTTACAGATCTGTACCAGGCGAAATCCAGCCACCGAAATCCAGAAAACCTGGATCAGATCATGGATTGCTCGATCGCTCTACTGTGCGAACGTCCCTACGAACGCGCTACGCCGTCCATGGGATTCCCAGTCCACGCCGAGGCCCGGTCCACGGTATGCGTCCGTCAATGCCACCGCTGGCATGGAATGCGCCACCTGCGTAAGCGGAGGATAGAACGTCACCTCGTTGCCGCAGAGATGGTCCGTGTCATTGATAGAGCGAGTCTGGACGGTCACATAACGACCGGCCCGAAGGTGGGCAACCCCGTGATGCTCCTGGTTTACGACCATTTCCACGGGGGCTGGAATCACCTTCTCGACATTTCGCAGCAACTCCCCACCCATCTGCTGGGCAAAAGCCACGAGGGCCTCGCGCTGGGGCTGGCTGGCCTGATCATCCACGACAAAGACCGCCTGCGCCGGGTATGGGTTCGCGTACGGATCTCCCAACGTCGCGCGGGCGTGCACTGCAGCCGCCACGGTGAGCCCATCGAGCGAAACGCCTTTCCAGCTTCCGCTGCGCACGTGCCAGGCGAGGATTGCCTGGTTCCCGACAAGGTTGACCTCGCCGTTGGCAAAACACTGCCCGGTGTAGACATCGGCGCTGCGGGTTTCCAGATAGTCTCCGCGAATCTGCTCCGCCAGGAGCGTAGAAGAAGCCATGATCAGGACGACCAGGATAAGAAGCAGTCGAGAACGCATACACCTTACCTCCAGAACTCTCGTTCTATTGTCCTACTGCTGGCCCCTAAAGGGAAGGGGCTCGGGGCAGATCGGCCGGGGCTAAGACGGCGCCGCAGGGGTTCCAGATGCGGACGTTTCCTGAAATGAAGAACTTAGGTCCTCAGCCGGCGAACTGTCGCCCGTTGCGGGCCAACCGCGGTCATGCGGCTTCCGATGAAACAGGCAGGCAGGACAGGCATGGAAGAGAAAAAAGTGGCCAAACCCGGCAGTATTCAGATGCAGTTGCTGCTGGTGGGAAGCAATGATGGGGACTTCGCTTTCCTCGGCGACCTTCTCGCCAGGGCCACGGGGGAGCAGTCGCGACTGAAGCACGCCCGCACGGTGCCGGAAGCACTGTCACGGATGGAGCAGACCACCTATGACCTGCTGCTCTGCGAGTACCGGGCCGGCGATCCCACCCCATTCCAACTGGTGAATGCCATGCGGGAGAGAGGTCTTTCCGCACCCGTCATTTTTCTCAGCGACCACGTAGACCAGGCGACGTTAGCGGCAGCCATCAACGCCGGGGCTTACGACTGCGTGCAGACCTCGGGTCTCAACGAACACTCCCTGACCCAGGCCGTGCGATACGCGGTGGAAATGTACTGCAAGGACCGGCAACACCAGAAATCGGAGGACATGCTGCGCAAGCTATGGCGGGCCGTTGAACAGTCCGCCGACCTAGTCATCGTCACCGACCGCCAGGGAGTAATCGAGTACGTCAATCCTTCATTCGAAGAGCTTACCGGCTTCAACAGGAAGGAGGCGGTCGGCCGAACGCCGCGCATCCTGAAGTCCGGCCAGCACCCGCGGGAGTTTTACCGCGATATGTGGAAGACCATCCTTTCGGGAGTCGTATTTCGAGGTGTCGTGGCCAACCGCAAAAAGGACGGCGAGGTGTTTTTTGCAGAAAAGACCATCACCCCGCTGCGCGACCTGGAGGGGCGGATCACCCATTTCATCTCCAATGACCGCGACATCTCCGAACGGCGGACGCTCGAGGCGCAGCTCTTGCAGGCCAAGAAGATGGACGCGATCGGGCGCCTGGCCGGCGGTGTCGCCCACGACTTCAACAATATGCTGATGGTAATCACCGCCTACGCCGAACTCATGCTGGACGGCATGCCAGGAAATGATTCCCAGCGACACAAGGTGCAGGAGATTCTGAACACATCGCGCCGCGCCTCGGATCTGACGCGGCAGCTTCTGGCATTCGGACGCAAGCAGGTGCAGGCCCTGCATATTCTGGATCTCAATTCGGTCATCGCTGAGATCAGCAAGACGCTGCCGCGAATGATTGGGGAAGACATTCAGCTGATCGTGGCGCCCGGCAAGCGTCTGGGCCGGGTGAAGGCCGACCCGGTGCAGCTTGGGCAGATTGTGATGAATCTGGCGGCGAACGCGCGGGATGCCATGCCTGGCGGCGGCAAGCTGGTCATCGAGACCAGCAACATCCGCCTGGACGAGTCCTACGTCCAGCAGCACTCGATCGTTCCCATGGGGGACTATGTCTTGCTCTCGATCACCGACTCCGGCCAGGGGATCGCACCGGAAGACATGCCGCATATCTTCGAGCCCTTTTACACGACAAAGGAAGAGGGCAAAGGGACAGGACTTGGCCTCGCCACTGTGTACGGCATCGTCAAACAGAGCGGCGGATTCATCTGGGTGTACAGCGAACCGGGACTGGGAACCACCTTCAAGATCTACCTGCCGCGGTCCGGAAAGCGAGTGCAGGAAGCCGAACCGTCGGAGCTTCCGGTCGTGGGACCGCTCCATGGTTCGGAAACATTGCTCCTGGTTGAGGACGAGGCAGCGGTGCGGGAATCGGAAACCGAATTTCTCCGGCTGAACGGTTATGACGTTCTCCAAGCGAAGAATGGGGATGAGGCACTTGCGGTGGCCCGGCGCCATCCGGGGCCCATCCAACTCATGATTACCGACGTAGTTATGCCGCAACTTGGGGGCCCCAAGCTCGCGCAGCGACTGCTGGCGGAGCGCCGCCAGATGAAGGTGCTGTTCGTCTCCGGGTACGCAGAACACACGATTCTCCAACACGGGGAGATCGACGTGAATGACGGCTTCCTGCAAAAACCCTTCAGCCTGAAAACTCTCGCCCGCAAGATCCGCGATGTCCTGGGTAGCGATTCCAAGGTAGAATCTGCCGCCTCGGTCAGTTAGCGCGACATTTCAGAGCCCGTCATCGCCACTACTTCGACAGCAGCAGACCCCGCAGTCACCTGTTAAACTTTCAATCAGACAGACACTGGCGATAATTCTGCTGAGGCCGGCAAATATTGACCACCAGCGCGGTTCCGAAGATTCAGCCTGAGGTTTGGCAGCCCAAAACCGCAAATTTTCGCTCTCTAGTGGCAGTGTTGGGGCTGTTTGTTGTGATCTACGTTGGATCGTTGTTCTCCCCTGCCCTTCTGGATGATGCCGACTCTACCCACGCGGAAGCTGCGCGCGAAATGCTGGTGCGCCATGACTTCGTTACCCTGCATGTAAATGGAGTGCGTTATCTCGAGAAAGCGCCACTCATGTACTGGCTGGTAGCCGCCAGCTATTGGCTATTTGGCGTGAACGAATTCGCAACCAGGATCCCTACAGCGCTGGCCATCCTCGCTCTGATTTTGCTTGCACACCGCTGGGGACGGCGAGCCTTTGGAGATCGTGCCGGGATCTATGCTGCTCTGTTTGTGTGCACCACCGCCGGCTACTATCTTTTTTCGCGGGTTCTGATCCCCGAAGCCCTGCTCAGCCTGTTCCTTGCTGCTTCGTTCTGGTTCTTCCTTTCGGCCCTGGACTGGCATGCGCGTCCGTGGCGCTGGTATGCCGCTTATACGTGTGTCGGGCTGGCGGTGCTGACGAAAGGACTGGTAGCGATTGTTTTTGCGGGCGCTACCGCGGCCGGATACCTGTTGATCACCGGCCAGTGGCGCCGCTGGCGGGAATTTCGAATTCTCTCGGGAACTGCGCTATTTCTGCTGGTCGCGGCACCATGGCACCTGCTCGCAGGCTTCCGCAACCACGGATTTTTCTGGTTCTACTTCGTCAATGAACATTTTCTCCGCTTCTTGGGCGAACGCTATCCCAAGGACTACAACAAGCTGCCCGCCTCCCTGTACTGGGTGCTGCATCTGGCGTGGCTCTTCCCATGGAGCCTCTACCTGCCGCTCGCTATCGGTAAAATCTCTCGAGGCGAGCGTTCAGGCATGGGACCCGCCGGACACGACCTGGGATTCGGTACCCGGACACGCCTGCTGTGCTGGTTGTGGGCCGGCATCGTGCTGGTGTTTTTCTCGCTGTCGACCAACCAGGAGTACTACACGTTTCCCGCTTATCTGCCGCTAATCCTTCTGTTGGCTGGTGGCGTGGCCGCTGCGGAAGAGAAAGCCAGATCGCGCTGGCTCACTCTCTGCACGGCAGTGGTGACGCTCGTCGCCGTTGGTTGTGGTGGGCTGTTGGTGGCAGGTCTCTGGACGTCGCGCCATTTGCCCTTCGCTCCTGACATTGGCAGCGTGCTGGCCAAGCATGATCTGTCTAATGACACGCTTTCGATGTCGCACATGCTGGACCTGAGCGGGCAATCCTTCGCCGCCCTGCGCCTGCCCGCAATTCTGGCGGCGATTGCCTTGCTGGTCGGTCCGGTAGCCGCGCTCTATTTCCGGTTGAAGCAAAAACATTGGAAAGCGACCTGGGCCATCGCCCTGACCATGGCGCTGTTTCTGATCGCCGCACACATCGCGCTGGTGCGATTCGGGCCCTATCTCTCGTCGCGGTCGCTCGCCCGGCAGATTGAAGCCAGGATTCAGCCCGGGGATCGCGTCATGATTTATGGCGATCAGGCGTACGGATCATCTCTGCTCTTCTATCTCCGCAGGCCGATCGACCTGGTGGAGGGCCGGACCACTTCAATGTGGTTTGGATCGACATTTCCCGACGCGCCGAAAATCTACCTGACCCAAAGCGACCTCCAAGCCGCCTGGGCGTCGCCCGGCCGCGTGTTTCTCTTCGTCTCGCCGTACAAGCGGCAGAAGGTCGATTCAAGTTTGTCCGATCCGAAGTATGTGGTGGCGGAATCTTCGGGCAAGTTGATTTACAGCAACCGTCCGTAAGCTTTCGGTTTCCTGCTCGACTGTTTTCCTCAGATTCCCATATGATCCATGGCGTGCAATTCATGGTGGCCACCGTCTCGCTCATGCCGGTGATATCCGCTTCCCTTGTGTTTTGGTGGATCCTGCTGGGAATCGCTCTGATCGGCACTGCGAGTTCCACGGTATTTCTGATGCTGGTGATCGTGGCGGCAATTCGCTATTCGCGCAATTCCCGCGCTGCACGCGCCGCGGCTGACGCCACTCCAGAGAGAATCCTGCCGCCGGTCACCGTACTCAAGCCAATTCATGGAATGGAAGCCAGCCTGGAGCGGAATCTGGAGAGTTTTTTTCGCCAGGATTATCCGAGTTTCGAGGTCGTCTTCGGCGCGCGCGATGCCCAAGACCCGGCTCTGCAGGTGGCAGAGCGCGTCCGACAGCGGTACCCTCACGTGCCGTCTCAGATCGTGGTTTCGGGCCCGCCGCCCTGGCCCAACGCGAAAGTTTTTTCGCTGGACAAGATGCTGCGGGTTGCCAGGAATTCGTATCTGATCCTGAGCGACAGCGAT
This sequence comes from Terriglobales bacterium, assembly GCA_963803205.1. Classification (GTDB taxonomy): domain Bacteria; phylum Acidobacteriota; class Terriglobia; order Terriglobales; family Acidobacteriaceae; genus CAWDLG01. The sequence goes on along the minus strand of CAWDLG010000007.1, from coordinate 941,582 downwards.
GTCGAGGTTGGCCCCGATCTGCTGCGAAGCACGATTCCGAGCCTGCTGGATCCGAAAATCGGCCTTGTGACGTGCCCCTATCGCGGCGTTCCCGCGCCGGGTCTGGGATCGACGCTTGAAGCGCTGGGTATGTCGATTGAAATGCCTTCGGGGGTGATGGTCGCCGACATGCTGGAAGGAATGCGCTTCGCGCTGGGACCCTGCGTCGCGACGCGCCGCGAGGTGCTCGACGCGATCGGCGGCATCAGTTCGACCGCGGACTACTATTCGGACGACTTCGTCCTGGGAAATTTGGCCTGGCTGGCAGGATATCGGATCATCTTCTCGCACTATGTAGTCGGCCATGTGCTGAGCCCGCGGCCATTCTGGCGCACGCTGGGAGATCAACTCAGGTGGATGAAGAGCACGCGGTATTCGCGTCCGAAGGGTCACCTCGGCACTGGCCTCACTTTCGCCATGCCATTCGGCCTGCTGGGTCTGCTCGCTGCGAGCGTTCTGGGCAACTTCACCGCCGGGCTCTGGCTGCTGGCCATTGCCTGGACGAATCGCCTGATACAGGCACTGGTCGTCGGATGGGCGGTGATCGGCGATTCACGCGCGCTGTGGCTGGCGGGGCTCTATCCCTTGCGCGATCTGATGGGGTTCTTCTTATGGGTTGGCAGCTACGCAAGCCGCAGCTTTATGTGGCGCGGAGAGGTTTATCACTTTGTGCAGGGCGGGAGGATTGTGCCGCAGAACCGCCCTTCCCGGCAGGCGGCCACTCCGCAGTCGTGACCCCTAGGGGCTAGTCCGGGCCAGCTTTCCATCTTTCAGTGTGAACGATTCCCCTCGCCACGACACCGTGCTGCCGGTGAAGCCTGCGAGCCAGACAAGCATGCCGAGAATGTCCCTCACCGGGAGCAAAGGGAAGAGCCGGAGGACCTGCTTGTCGTCAAGGACGACAAGTCCGACAACCAGAGCTACCGCCACCCTCGCCAACAGTACCGCACCCAGAAGCGCCCAGGACCACGCTGCTCCGCTGGAAAACAATAGAGCAAGCAGCGCCCAGACGACGCCAAAAGTCAGGCACAGGCCCACATAACCCGCGGGACGCGAGGCGCGGATGGTTCGAGCCCAGCGGAGCTGATGCTGAAGAAACTGCCCCAGGGTATATGGAGGCAGGAAAGTTTCGACGATCTCGTTCGCGAGTTCCACCCGCAATCCAAGATTCGAGATCCGTCTACCGATCTCATAGTCGTCCGCAAGGTAATCGACGACAGCTTCAAAACCGCCGATGGCCTGCAAGTCGGGACGCCGAAATGCCAGCGTGGAGCCCAATCCGAAGTGAATGCCGCCCTCCAGTCTACGGGCGGCCAGGACTCCCGGACAAAAATCACTGCTGATCCCGAGTGACTCCAGGCGTGATCCCAAAGTTGGCGCCGATATTCCGCGATAGAGGCAGGTCACCATGCCGATTTCGGGGTCCAGAAGCGGAACCGCCACGCGGCAGAGGTAGTCCGGTCCGACGCGGATATCGCTGTCATTGACCACGAGGTGCTCGTGGCTGGCGTGACGCAGCATCTGCGCGAGGTTGCTGACCTTCGTGTTGGTCCCCAGATCTTCTTCGCAGACCAGCAATGTGATTGACCGCTGCGGAAATTCAGCCTTCAGACTGTTCACTTCCGCAACCGCCGGGTCGCCGGCATCGCTCACACCAAAGATGATTTCGTATTCCGGATAGCTCTGCCGGCAATGGCTGGCGAGAGTCTCGTGCATCTGCGGATCGGTCCCCTTCAGCGGCTTGAGCACGGACACGGGGAGATTTGATTCGGCTGGTCCGCTGTCGCGGTCTCGCTCCCGCCGAAATCCAAGAGCGGCCCACAGACACAGCATGCAATAGGCCAGGCCGCAGATGGCTCCCAGCGCGGCAATGCCGGCTGCGACCTGAAAGGCTGCGTGAATCATTCGTAGCGGAGCGCTTCAATGGGATCGAGGTTCGCGGCCTTCCACGCCGGATAAATCCCAAAAATCAGGCCGACCCCAGCGGAGGCGCTGAAGGCGAACAGTGTCCAGAAAACCGACATGCTTGCCGGCAGCGAAGGAAATATCAGAGGGATGACTCCGGTGACAATCGCGCCGAGCAGGATGCCGATCACGCCGCCCAGCGCGGTCAGCATGATCGCCTCCAGCGTGAACTGGAGAAGGATATCCCCTTTGCGGGCGCCGATCGCCTTTCGCACACCGATCTCGCGGGTGCGCTCGGTCACCGATACCAGCATGATGTTCATAACGCCCACGCCGCCGACCATGAGTGCGACACTCGACACCGCGAACATGAAGACGAAAATCCCGCCGGTAATCTGGTTCCACACATCCGAGATCGAATCCTGGGTGAAAACGGCGAAATTGTCCGGCTTGCTGACTGGGACTCGCCGCCGGCGGCGCAGCAGCTCGCGGACCTCATCGATGGTCTTTGGAATATCCGCGTGCGAGGTCGACTTCACGCTGATCCAGTGCTGCTTGATTTCAGGGTGCAGTTTCTTAAAAGTCGTTAGCGGGAAGAAAACAATATTGTCATCCGGATTCTTGCCGCCGCCGAAGACTGATTTCGCCTGTTCCGCCACGCCGATAATTTCGAAGAGGCTTCCATCGATGTTCAGCTCTTTCCCCAGCGGGCTCTCCGCCGGGAAAAGCTGCTGCGCGGTATCCCATCCGATGATTACAACGGGCGCGCGGCGCTCCTCGTCGATTTCGCTGAACCATCGGCCGGAAGCCAGCCGCAGGTCGAAGACATCTTTAGCGGCCGCGTTGTCGCCTTCGAGAATGGTGTTCTTCGCTTTGCGGTCGCCGTACTTGACGGCGAACGTGCCCACACCCAGTTCCGGCCTGAAGAAGCGGATGCCCGCAGATACCGCCTTCACGTGCGGCAGATCTTTCATGGCCTGGGCATCTTCGTAGGTGAGTTCCTTGCGCGTCCGCATCTCTTCGGTTGGGCGTCCGAAGGTGAAAGGCTCAAGGTGAAATGCAAAGACGATATTCGACCCGATGCTGGTGATCACCTGCTGGACGTTGCTGTTCAGTCCGCGCACGATCGAAGAAATTCCGATCACCACCGACACTCCAATGACGATGCCCAGAACGGTCAGCGACGAGCGCAGCTTGTTGCTGCGGATGGTGTCGACCGCCATCTGAAAAACTTCGCCGAATTCGCCTTTGCGAACCATAAATGCCTTACATCTCGAAACGTAACGCCACAATCGGCTCCAGCAGCGCGGCTTTCCGCGCCGGATACACGCCGAAGAACACTCCCACACTGGCAGAGACCACAAGCGCTGCGGCAACGGCCCACAATTTTATGGCCGAAGGCATGCCGATCAGTGCGGTTACGATTTTGGCCACGCCGATGCCGAACACCACGCCCAGCGCTCCTCCCACCAGGGCCATGGTTGCCGATTCGATGAGGAATTGAAGCAGCACGTCCGTGCTTCTCGCTCCCAGCGCCTTGCGTATGCCGATCTCGCGGGTGCGCTCGGTAACTGAGACCAGCATGATATTCATGATCACAATGCCGCCCACAACCAGCGAAATTCCCGCAATGCCGATCATGGCAACAAAAAATGTCCCCGTAAGGCTCGACCAGATTCCCAGCAGGCTGGCGTTGGTCTCGAGATCGAAGCTGTCGTCCTGGCCCGGGCGGTCGTGACGCCGGGCGCGAAGCGCAACGCGAGTCTCATCCATGGCGGACTCAAGTGAGGCGCCAATGCCCGTCGCCTTCCCGGAGATGCGAATGCTGGCCTGGTGCGCCCCGTACTGCTTCAGATAATCGCTGATCGGGATCATCACAAAATTGTCGAGGCTCTGCCCCAGCGTCTTGCCCTTCTTCTTCCCCACTCCGATCACCTGGTACGACCAGCCATCGAGACGAATCTCTTTCCCCAGCGGATCGACGCCTGCCAGCAGATGCTCGACGATGTCGGCCCCCACAACCACCACCGGCGACCGGTTCTCCATATCGGTTTCGTTGATCATGCGGCCGGCCGAGAGATCGGTGTCGTAGATCGGCGCCATGGACGGCGTGATTCCCTGCACGATGGTGTCGCTGATCGACTGCTCCCCGTATTTGACGTGTCCGCTTCCATTGCGGAGCGCGGCGCCAACATAAAGGCAATGCTTGCAGGCTGCCAGGACTGCCTGGTAGTCCTCCATGTTCAGGTCCTTCCGCCTCTCGCCTTCAATGATGTGTTCCGCGTCGGAGGAGGCCGGGGAAACCTTGAACACAATGAAGACGTCCGCGCCCAGGTTGAAGATCTTCTCCGCCACGTATCCATTCAGGCCGTTGACGAAGGTGACGACCGCAATGACGGCTGCCACGCCAATGACGACCCCCAGCAGCGTGAGGGCGGAGCGCAGTTTGTTCGCCCACAACGACTGCAACGCAATTCGAATGGCTTCAAGGGTGTTCATGGAATGCCCGGGGGTAAAGGCCTTGTTGCGTTGAGTTTAACAGAGCAACCGGCGTTTTTTAAGCGGGTTACGGGTAGCTTTGATCCTCGGAGGCTGCTATTTCATCGAATATAATGAACGGGTTGGCAGCCGGACCGGACGGTCGCCCCGCTCATTCTGGCAGGAGCACTTGGGGCTCTTTCGAGAATGGGCGGGGAGGAAAGTCCGAACTCCGCAGAGCAGTGTGCCGGATAACGTCCGGGAGGGTGGATTCAAGTCCGCTCGACGGAAAGTGCCACAGAAAACATACCGCCCCGCTCATTCTGGTGGGAGTGCCGGGACACTCTTACGAGAATGGGCGGGGTAAGGGTGAAAAGGTGCGGTAAGAGCGCACCGCCGCCGCAGCAATGCGGCGGGCAGGGCAAACCCCACACGGAGCAAGACCAAATAGGGAGGAAATCCGGAGCTTCGGTTCCGGTGCGTGCCGGCTCGGTGCGCTAAACCTTCGGGTAGGTCGCTAGAGCCAGGCAGCGATGCCTGGCCCAGAGGAATGGCCGTCCTGGCGGCGCAATCCGCCAGACAGAATTCGGCTTACAGGTCCGGCTGCCACAACATCTCTAGCTTCGAGCCCCGACCGGTGAATGGCAAGGGCGCCAACCGCCAATAAGGACTTTCGAAGTACCAAAAGCCCCGAGCGTGCTGGCTCGGGGCTTTTTTCATGTATGTTGACTTTCGCCTTAGCGGTACCATCCCCACGACTCACTGTACCGTGAGGTTGTAGGTCACGCTAAACGATAATCCCGCAGCAGGGCCGGTCACGAAAGCTCCTTCGTGATGAATCACATGGTTACCTGGGGATAGCGGCTTGAGCATCACGAAGTAGCCATCCGACACCGACGATCCGCCAGTTACGTTATTGACACCGAAGATATTGTCTGTCGGCACGGTGAAGTCAAAAAATGGTGACACTGTGCGAAAGCTTTCCAAGTCGCGCACTCTCACGTGATCGACCGTAAGCTTCAACGATCGTATTGAGATGCCATCTGCAATAGTTCCGCTACAGGTCCGCAACTCCTGCGGCGTGCTGCCATTAGACGGAGGAGGCTCAATCGTTGAGCACTCATTAATAGTCAGCGGGACCCAGAGTGCATGACGGGCGGGCACCGTGCAGGTGCGCGTTATCAGAGAACCGGGAGCGCCGCTGGGATTCAGAAAGAAGACGGGTCCGCCCCCCTGTGCTATGCCGCAGAGCGCGCCCGTTTCGTCGAATATAGGATTGGTGCTGGCGGGAATGGACAAGGCGTATTGCCACCATGCTGCCGACCAATCGCCGTATGTCATTCCGAATGGAACGCTGTCCGGTGGAAAAATGAATTGAGAGGCAGAGCGGGAATCGTTGTCGCCTGCCAGCGCACGCTGTGGAAGCGAAGTGACTGCCAACGCGAGCAATAACGCGCAGGTGAGTATGTCCTTGTGATGCATATTGAAGTCCTCCTGTATCAGAAATCGAAGTGACCGGAGATATGGGCCGACAGTGAAACTCGAGCCTGACGCTCAAGGTTATAGGTGGAGGGTCAGCGCAGCGTCATCACCCAGATGGGTGAAAAATCAACATTTTGAATGCCCTTACTGTATTGCCAAATCGGCCCTTTCTGCATAGCATTGCGTGCCAACAGGGGCGGGCATGCTTTCGGAACGCGATCTTTCGCGTCTCATTTTGGCCGCTTATGACGCTGCATCTGCGCCCGAGCGCTGGTCTGCATTCCTCCAACAGTTCGCCGAGTGTGCCAGGGGTGCACATGCCGCCATCCTTCTGAATGACTACTCGCGGCAGCGCTATAACGTCGCTGACTCTTACAATGTCGATCCAGAAGCCCAGCGGCTATATCAGGCTCATTACGCGGAAAAGGATGCTTACTACATTGCCGGGAGAGGAGAGTTATGCGCTGGCTGGTGCGGCACCAGCCAGATGTTGATCTCCGATGACAAGTTGGCAGAGTGCGAATTTTACCGAGACTACCAGCGCTACTACGACATGTTTCACAGTTGCATCGCCGTCATGCGGTTCGATTCGAGTGCCATTTCTTGTTTGACACTGCTACGGTCACGTCGGCGTGGACCTTTTGGCAAGGAGCAAATAAAACTGTCACATGCCCTATTACCTCACTTACAGAAGGCGTTGGAACTACATCGCCGCGTTATCGAACTCCGGGTAACAAGCGAGAATCTGGAACAGGCATTGGCGCTTACTCCCATGGCTCTTGTGCTTGTCGCTCCTACCGCCAAGGTGCTGTTTGCGACAGTTCGTGCCAAGCGACTTTTCAGCTCACAAAATGGTCTTTGCATTCGGGCGGGATATCTGGAAGCTGCCAGGAGCAACGATTCATCAGCTCTACGTACTGCCATCCGCAGGGCTTCTGGGATCGATTTCGGCTCACTAGACCATTTGTCCTCATCTTTGACGATCAGGCGCGAACTCCCCAAGCGTCCGCTTGCGATTTCGGTGTATCCGCTGCGCCCTGCCATGGCTCTGACCACGGCCTGCGACACAGTGGTCGCGGTATTCGTGTTCGATCCCGACGAGATCCTTCCTCGGCTCGACCAGGTGTTACACACCGCCTTCGGACTCACGCCGGCTGAGATCCGACTTGCAAGCTTGATGGCAACCGGAGACAGCCTGAATCATGTCGCAGCGTTGCTTGGCGTAAGCCGCAACACCGTAAAGACGCAGCTTCGAAACGTCTTCCACAAAACCGGCACTTCAACTCAAAACCGCCTGATTCATCTACTGACCAGTCTTAACGCACGCCTCCCCGGCCGGTAATTTCATTAGAACTTTCGCGCCGCGCCGCCGTGCTCTGCGTTTTTTACATTTGTGTTGACTTCCACCCGCAGTGGACGCAAAATTCCTGTGTCTTTCATACCTGAGCCGCACTGACGCTCACTCCGGCCTTAAAGTAAGAAGCTCTCCACGGTCCCGTTCGTAGACCGAACGTAGTTGGAAAACGGAAATACCAGAATCTGGCCGAGCTGTTTTTGGCTTTCCGCTGGGGGTCTCATGCGCCACAGGGTCAACTCCGCCTCACCCGATTATTGGCGAATACTCTTTCTTGTCACGTCGCTCTCATTTCTGTTCCTTCCGGTTGCGCGTGCCCAGAAACCGGGCGGGGCGAACTCTCCCAAATACGACTCCCAAACCGAGACAAAGATAAAGGTGACCGTTGAGGAAGTAAGATTGCCGCCGGAAAGCGCCCAGAGAGCGGTTGTTCACCTGCTCGTGAAGAACGGGTCGGACAGCCTGGACGTGTATCTCTGCCCAAAGTCCTATCTGGACGATATGGGCGTCAGCTTCAGCAATGGAGACGATATCGCCTTGACCGGTTCGAAAATAAAGCAAGACTCCGCGGATCTGATTTTGGCCCGCGACATCGTGAAGGGTGACGTGACGCTGGTGCTCCGCGACGACAAAGGCAATCCTGTCTGGAGTTGGCACCGCTGACTCCGGCCTGCCGTCGCACCAGTGACGGCAGGCGAGTTCAACACCTTCGCTAGCCAAACGAGCACGGCGGGTTCGGATGACGGCAGGCCGCGTCTTTTTGCTCGTACATGGCCGCCGCAGGGTCTCGATTGCTCTAGGCCACGCTCTGCGACGATGCATCTGGCAGGATGTCACTCTCGCGCACGAAAAAGAGATGTCCCTGTTCACAGATCATTCCGGCGAGCGGATGTTCGCTGTCAGCCAGAATGTCGTCCCCGCTCATTTTGGCGGTGAAAGTGAGCTTGCCCGCCAGGAGGGCAACTCTCTCGGCTCCGCAGAAGGGGCAGGTCAAATTCCATGGCAACGGGCATTCGGCGAAGCGCACGCCTGGGAGCACCGTCAGACCCGAATATTTGTCGCCAAACTGTTGGGACATGGCCGCCTACGTTAACCAGTTTTCATGCCGGAACCGTCGTTCCCGTTCCATGTCGGAAAGCCCAACTGGTTCTGTTGGATCTCCGCCACCTTCTTGATAGCGGCTTCGATTGCCTGCCGTTCGTTGTCGGCATCGGTCTTTCCCGCCAATTCCTGAAGGCGAAAGAAAATAGCGCTCTCGAGTTTGGTAAGCCTCTGCTTCAGCATCTCCACATCGGTTTCGGCGAGAAACACTTCAAACTCCCGCTGCCAATCGGGAAATCGCAATACGCTCGAGGCTGAAGAAAGTTGTCCGTCTTTCCGGATCATGGCGGACCCTCCGCTTGGTTTTAGCTTCCCCGATATAAAAGAGTAGTAACGGGGGGGGGGACAGTCCATACGCTAGCGCATGGTGGCACGGGATTCCCGCTCCCAGCTCTCCAGGTGGTTCTGCATCACCTGATAGCACTCGCAGGCCGCTTCCTCCAGTCCCGCCCTCTTCAGGACGGTGACCCTCCCGCGCGAATACCGAATCAGGCCAGCCCTTTGCAGGACGGCGGCTGCCACGGACACGCTGGCAACCCGGGTTCCCAGCATTTGCGAGAGAAATTCCTGGGTTAACGGAAGAAGGTCAGACTCGATGCGGTCCTGGCACATCAAGAGCCAGCGTGCCAGTCTCTCATCAACTTCGTGGAGCCGGTTACAGGCCGCAATCTGGGTGACCTGCATGATGGCTTCCTGCGAACACCTGAACAAGGCAAGATTCAACTGTGGGCATCGGCTGAGCACGGCCAGAAATGCCTTGGCTTCCACGCGAAACGCGGTGCCTTCGGCCTGAGTGTTGATTCGAGTCACGCTGGTGCGAAACCCCGCAACCAGGGGCAACCCGATGAAGCCTTCTTTGCCGGTCAAACCGACTTCGACGCTCTTTCCGTCGCTCATGATATTCAGAACGGAAGCCATCGCCGTGTTGGGAAAATAGCCGAACTTGATCTCCTCGCCCACTTCTTGCAGGATGTCGCGCGAGTTCAATTTGACCAGGGTTAGCTTGGAAAGCACCGCATCCCGCTCTTTACGCGGCAGGCCGAGCAAAATGAGATTGTGAACGGCGTTTCCGTCGCCGTCGCGCTTGAGTCGTTCCCTGTTGGCTCGGGTGGCCGAACGAATACCACTGGATGTTTTGGACAACTCCGCTCCCTGCGTCAGCGTTAAAACGCTGTCTGATTTCGCAAGGAACCGTCTCCAAGGAGGGTACGGCGGATGATTGCTAGAAGAGACTCTTTGAGGTTATGCCTTTCCCAGGAAAAGGGCAACCAGATTAGGTGCTAATATACGCTAGCGTAAGTTGTCGACCCGATTGCCACGCTCGGGGAAAAGAACGAGACTTTCGAAGTACCTGAAATCTGGCTTATGTGACTTCCATCCTGATCGCCGATGACAACCCTATCGTGCGTCGTGCCTTGCGTGCTTATCTGGAACGTCAGCCAAATTGGCGAGTGTGCGGTGAAGCGGTAAACGGAAAAGAGGCCTTGGAGAAGGCCCCCGTTCTGCTTCCCGATTTGATTCTGCTTGATTTTTCGATGCCGATCATGAGCGGTGTGCAAGCGGCCCATGAACTCAAAAAGTCGATGCCCTACGTGAAACTGGTGCTGTGGTCTGTGCACGCGGTCGAAACGCTTGAAAAGGGAGCGGTCGCTTCCGGCTTTGACCTGGTGTGCTCCAAGTCAGATGGGGTGATCATGCTCGTTGCCAAGCTGCAAAAACTTGTCGATTCGCTCAAACCGCCCCTGCGCTTTGAATCGGCCTAGGCAAGGACCCAAGCTATTGGGGAACAAAAATCAAACCTGTACTGCAGACCTGGGGCCGAGCCAGTGACGGGGAATCCCTGAAGATCATTCCCTCCTGACCAAACGAAACATTTCCTGGTATGACGCGGCGAATACGAAACATTAACGATAACGTCAATACTTGCTTCGGCTTGGCACATTTATTCGGAACAATCGCCGTACGCCTCCGGCCGCAAAAAAAAAACGACCCGCTTCCGGCTGCTTAGCAAAAAAGGCATACCAAATCCTGCTTGACTCCCTTTAGTTCCCGGGCGCACAATTACCAGCCGTCCGTTCATAGAGCTGTCGTCCCGCACGCTTCCCCTCCTGGTCTGATATCGAATCCGCCTGTAGTAGAACTGCGCCTCGGCGAATTGTCGGGGCAGAGTTGGCGATTCGACGAGGTGCGTCATGAAGACCTTCGCGCTGGTGGTGTTCCTTGTCTGGGCATTGGTGTGTCTTAACGCGTGCGGCGGAGGCTACTCGTCGCCTTCGACCCCCGCGCCAACCGTGACAATTTCTGCATCGCCAGGCGACATCACATTGGGAGACTCTGCCACCCTCACCTGGTCCAGCGCCAACGCCACCTCCTGCATGGCTACCGCGACGCCCAGCGAAGGAGACTGGGCTGGCGCGGCGTCGACCGCCGGTTCGCAGGCGGTGACTCCCGCGGGCGAGGGCACCACAACCTACTCGTTACAGTGCACTGGAAGCGGAGGCCAGCAGTCGGCCTCGGCAGCGGTCAAGACCACGATTGGGGTTCTGGCGATTGGTTCGCCGGCGCCGCCGGTCGGCGTTGTCGGTAAGCGCTACAACCTGAGGTTCACTCCCTGCAGGCGCGGCATGCCAGGATGCACCTGCCATGGCATCTTTTGCCTCCACCCGGTTTCCGGGTTCAATCTGTTAGCCTCCGGAGGAGTCGCTCCCTTCAGTTGGAACTGGGCTCCGGCTGACGGATCATCCCTGCCGCCGGGCCTGAATCTTTCCAGCAGCCTGATCGACGGCATGCCCTCCACTGCGGGTGCGTACAACGTCACTGTAACGGTGGTGGACTCACAAACGACTCCGGCCACGGCGACCGCCAGCTACACGCTCACCGTCAATAATCCTCCCCCGCCGGCGATCAATGCCGACATAGCACCATCCGCGGGCGCGCTCAACTTACCCTACTCGTTCACCTTCACGGCTTCCGGATTGGCGCCCCTGACATGGGCCGAGAACGGATCGCTGCCACCTGGCCTGGCTCTTGCCGCGGACGGTACGCTGAGCGGCACTCCAACCGCGCTCGGGTCCTATCCTATTCATGTCACAGCGACGGACGCGGTGGGACAGCCGTCTACGCCGGGCGACGTCACTATTGAAGTGTTTCCGCACGGATTCAAAGTCACCGGAAGTATGGGAGGCGCTCGCGAAGGCCACACAGCGACGTTGCTAGCCAATGGAAAGGTACTTGTCACCGGCGGCATCGGAGACACCACGCTCAGCTCGGCCGAACTTTTCGATCCGACTACAGAGACCTTCGCCTCGACCGGAAACATGACGATTCCACGCACCGGTCATAGCGCCACGTTGCTCACCAACGGCAAGGTGCTGATCGCTGGGGGAAACAATGACAACGGTCCGAACACGGCGGCTGAACTCTATGACCCGGCTAGCGGGACTTTCGCCTCGACCGGCAGCATGACAGCAGCGCGGACCGGACATACAGCCACTCTTTTGAGCAACGGGAAAGTGCTCATCACGGGAGGTTTCAGCGCTGCTGCGGAACTCTTCGACCCAGGTACGGGAACATTTACCGCTACCGGCAGCATGGCGGCGGAGCACTCGAGCGAGTCAGCGACCTTACTTCCCAATGGAAAAGTGCTGGTGTCGGGAGGCGCCAATCTCAACGGCGAGGTGATTGCGGTGGCAGAACTATTTGACCCCGCAACCGGCACGTTTACCGCTTCCGGGAGCATGGCAACGCCGCGCCGCGGTCACACCGCGACCCTGCTTCCGAACGGAAAGGTGCTGATCAGTGGAGGAACCGACTCCACCGGAACGCTGGTAACGGCCGGGGAGGTGTTTGATCCGGCCGCCGGAAGCTTCGCTTCCACTGGGAACATGGGATTCGGCCGCCAGGCGCACGCGTCGGTTCTCTTGCAGGATGGAACTGTGCTGATCACGGGAGGCAGCGGACTCAGTGGCCAGGCCTTGGCCGCCGCCGAACTCTACGTGCCCTCCGGCGGGAATTTTAACGCTACCGGAAGCCTCACCACCGGACGATATTTCCATACCATAACTTTGCTGAATGACGGCAGAGTTCTGGTAACAGGCGGCGTCAACAATACAGGGGTCGCCATTGCCGGCGCCGAGTTGTATCAGTAGCGGGAGTCATGGTTGAGTCCGCGGGGCATTTCAACAATCACAGGCGCTGCGCCTGTGCAGGCTCTTGTAAAAATCGAGCGATCCGGCTGATGATGTCGTTCTTCGAGAGCACATCTACTGCTCGACAAATCTCGTAGACACAAACCCCGCGGCCCATGCCTGCTGCCAATTTTTGTCCTTTGGCTGAGGATTGTCTGGTGGCGCCGGAGGATTCGTTCCTTGTGGTGGAACGACGAGCGGTACGCCGAAGGGTCCAGATTCGCCCGGTGGACCGCTGACCGAGCCTTCGCAGTTGATATAGCTGTGATGGCCGAATTTCCACAAGGTTGGAACGTTGGGCGTTTGATGCAGATTTAGAGGCTGGTCGGCGGGATACGGGCCATATCGTCCCAGCGCTCCATGCCAATACGGATCTCCCCGCGTTAAAAGCCCCGAAAAGAGGTTTCCGACAGGAAACGCCAGCTTTAAAACATCATCGCAACTCGAGGCTAGAACGGAGATCTCTTCCACTTGCTTTGCGGCATCTCGATACTCGTCCACTAAACAGGTATCGTCAATCGCTCCCGCCATGACAGTAAGGCTCTTTAGTTTAAACGCCTGCTTGAGGTTGCGAATGGTTTCCAGTACGACGCGAGCGCCAAGGCTGTGCGATGTAAACGAAAGGCTGTTGACGCCAGCAAAATTTCGACGCAAGTAATCTGCCAGGACTCTGCCGCTCTTGATCGCCTCATTGCCCTCGACCGGATAGTCGAGAAAAGGCACCCAACGGGAATCGCCCGGCCACAAAACACCGACAAAAAATCCATTCAGCCCGAGTTGAAGCCATTCGTTCCAATGAGAGAGATAGACGATCCCGTCTTTCCTGTTGACGTGAAAACCATGCGTGCCCAGCAACACGTCCCGGCCCTGGACCGCCTGGACCAATGCGGCGTCGAGAGAGTGAGGTAGAGGGTTGGGCTGCTGATCCGTGCGAATTATTACGTCTTCAGCGCCGGCGACGGGATTGCCCCCAGCCGAGTCAGCGCGCACATCGATGAAATAGGTCATTGCTTCCAGACCTGAGCGAGCTTGGTTGCTTCCTGTAAAGCACTAGCTACGTCCTTGGCAATAGGAGCAAGTGGAGTAGCCAAGAGTCCTCCGATCACAGCGCGCCAGAAGTCGGGATCGCCAAAGCTAATCTTGCCGTCGAAGGCCCACGTTCCAAGTACAGCCAAAGTTACCGAAACCGGAACTGCCAACAGCTTGGCACTGTTCCGGTAACACTGATCCGCACGCTGATAGCCCTGGTCGAGCAGAGAGCTGAGCAGAAGGTCGAACCGGCCGAATGCATCGGTTTGCTCTGCCGTCAACGAGTTTTCCGGGGCCGTGCTGTCAGGTATAAGTGACGTCCCTTCGGCAAGCTTCACGGCAATATCCTTCAAAGTTTTGCTGTCGATGCCAGTGGCAACCGCCATGTCGTTTGCGGTAGCCGGCGCCAGACTGAGCTTGATCAATGCCTTGGCAACAGATTTTTGGTCACTCAGAGGCATTCCATTCAGCCAGTTGGCACGCAGTGTTGCCAAAACCGAGGGAAGAGAAAGCGCTGATTCGCCGCCGGAGTGGATGAACTTGGAAATCACACTCTTGATGTCCCCGAAACCTCGGTTCGACACACCGCCCCAAAAGGCTTTACTCACGTCAACAACACCGTAAGCAGCGGTTCCGAGGCTGCCGATGGCAACCACAATCTGGGGTAGGTTGAGACTGGAGATCGTATTCAGTAACACGCTGGCCCCTCCTTCCGCATTGGAACCTAAAGACCCGCCGGGTTGTCAATTTGAACGCCGGGCAGGGCTTCGCCGAGACTGATTCTGAGAGGCGAAGCACTGGAAGGGGGAAGTAAACGGAATTTTCCACGCGGCCGCTCGGCAGAGATCTGAAATCCGGCTCCTGTTACAAAAACGGAACAGCGTCAGGTGGAGTATTCGGCGTTGATGTGGACGTACTCTGCGGTCAGGTCGGTGGTGAGGAACAGCAGGCTGTAGCGGCCTCGGCGAAGGCCTACACGCACATCGCATGCCGGCTGTGACAGAGCCTGGTGGGCCTGGTGCTCGTCGAAGGCGTGCAATGCGCCATTGCGAAACACCGTCTGGCTGCCAATGGCAATGTCAATCTTGCGGGGATCCACCGGCACGCCAGAGGCCCCGACCGCTGCGAGAATGCGGCCCCAGTTGGGGTCCGCTCCGGCCCATGCGGTCTTCACAAGAAGCGAGTGAGCGATTGCCTTCGCGATGCGTTTTGCCTCTTCGCGATTCTTCGCCCCTTCGATGTGCAAGCGAATTACGTGTTGTACGCCTTCGCCGTCAGCCACAATCTGTTCCGCCAACGACTGGCACACGGAATGGAGTGCCTTTGCGAACTTCGTTCGGCATCCAGGAGCAGAGAGCCGGACTCCGCTCTGACCGCTGGCCAGCAGGAGAACCGTGTCGTTGGTCGAAGTGTCGCCGTCGATCGAAAGGCAATTGAACGTTTCCTCGCAGGCGTCTTTGAGCAGCAGTCGCAACTGTCCCGCGGGCGCAGATACATCGGTAAACAGATAGACCAGCATCGTGGCGAGTTGGGGATGGATCATGCCCGATCCCTTGGCGACACCGGCAATGCTAACCACGTTTTTGCCCACCGCAATCTGTTCTGACGCGACTTTGCGGCGCGTGTCGGTCGTCATGATGGCATCGGCAAAATGAAAAAGCGCTTCCCCGCTGGCCTGGCAGGTCGCGATCAGGTCGGGCAGCTTTCGAGTGATTTTCTCGACGGGAAGAGGAACTCCGATGATCCCGGTGGACGAAGGAAAAACCTCGGCCCGCTCGATGCCGAGAAGGCGCGCTGTCTCATCGCACACTTTCTCGCAATTGCGAATTCCCGGCTGGCCGGTGGCGCAATTCGCGTTCCCTGCATTCACGATGACCGCGCGCACGCGCCCGCCGGTCCTACGCAGGAAAGATTTTCCTACTTCCAGCGGCGCGGCAACGACACGGTTCCGCGTAAAGACGGCGGCGGCGCGGGTGGCGTGGTCGGCGTCGACCAGAGCCAGGTCAGGCTTGCCGCTGATCTTGATTCCCGCGGCAAGCGCGGAGAATGCAAAGCCGCGCGGCAAGTGAATTTCATTGGGAAACACGGGCGGAGCTGTCATGCCTCAAGCTTTACCAGTATCCTCATGGGCTCAGGCAAAATTGCAACTTTGGGCAGTTCGCCGCGCACCATCGCGACTTCATCGCAGCAATGGTATCGCGGGCAAACACAGCAGTCTTTGTTGATCTTATCCGGAAGATCCTCGCGTTGAGCTACGCTGAAGCCCAGTTGCGCGAAGAAATCGGGCTTGCGGGTGAACAGGCAGATACAGGAAACGCTATGCTTTTCCGATTCCTCCAGCAGTGCCTGAACGAGCCGCTTTCCGCCGCCCAGGCGCTGGTAATCTGGCTCCACGGTGATGGAGCGGATTTCAGCAAGGTGCTGCCCATAGAGGTGCAGCGCTCCGCAGCCGACGATCCGCTTGCGATGCTCCAGCACGACGAAATCGCGCACGTTCTCGCAGATTTCCGCAAAGGTGCGTGGCAGCAGTGTGCCGTCGCCGGAGTAGGCGGAGATCAGCCCGTGGATCCGCTCGGCGTCGGGGAGGATCGCGTCACGCGTGCGCATGAATTTCCTCCCGAATGGACGTGACGCGCCGTCTCGCGTCGGCGAGCGCCTGCCGCACCTGCAACGGAGCCGTGCCGCCGACGACGTCATGGATTGCCAGCACGGACGGCAGCGTCAGCGAATCGTAGAAGTCGCGGTCGAAGGCCGCATTCAATTGCCGCAATTCTTCGAGCGGCAGGTCCTGGAGCTCGCATTCCTTATCCAGGCACAACTGCACCGCGCGCCCCACCTGTTCGTGAGCCTGGCGGAAGGGAACGCCCTTCTGGGTAAGGTACGTCGCTGCCGCGAATGCATTCAGGAAGCCGGAATGAGCCGCCTTCTCCATTCGCTCGCGGTGAAACTCGACCGCCTTCATCCAGCCGGTGATCAGCGGCAGCACCGACATCGCAGTCTCCGCGGCGTCGAAGAGAGGCTGTTGGGTTTCCTGGAGATCCTTGTTGTAGGCAAGGGGCAAGCCCTTGATCGAGATTGCGAGCGTGTTCGCGTCTCCGAGAATTCTCGCCGCCTTGGCGCGGACCAGTTCGAGCAGGTCGGCATTCTTCTTCTGCGGCATGGCGCTGCTGCCCGTCGAATAGGCTTCCGGCAACTGAACAAAACCGAATTCCTGCGTCGAGAACAGGATCATCTCCTCGGCCCACCGGCTCAGATGAAGACCCAGCAGCGACAGGACGTTTACGAACTCGAGCACAAAATCGCGATCGCTGGTGGCATCGATGCTGTTAGCCGTGGGCTGGTCGAACTCCAGGTCCCTCGCCATGCCCTGGCGATCGAGGGGCAGCGTTGTGCCGGCGACGGCGCCTGAGCCCAGGGGACAAACATTCAGCCGCTTGCGACAGTCGGACAGGCGATCGACGTCGCGGAGCAGCATCTCGACGTAAGCCAGCAACCAGTGGCCAACCAGTACCGGTTCAGCCCGCTGAAGATGTGTGTATGCGGGCATGGCAGCGTCACCGGCCTTCTCCGCCTGATCCAGAAAAGCTTCCAGCAGGTTCTTCAATTCGCTCTGAAGCTGATCGATGCTTTGCCTCACGTACAGGCGAAGATCGGTCGCGATCTGCTCATTGCGGCTGCGGCCGCTGTGCAGCTTGTATCCGGCCTCGCCGATGAACTTCACCAGATGCTTCTCAACGAAGTGGTGGATGTCTTCGGCTTCGGGGTCGTCCAGGAATTCCGGGGAAACCACGGCCTTGTCGGCAATCTGCTCCAGCCCCGAAAGAATCGCACTGGCCTCACTCTTGCTGAGGACGCCGGCACGATGCAGGGCGCGGACATGCGCTCCGCTGGCCAGAATCTCCTGTGCGAGGAGACGGCGGTCGAAAGGAAACGACCGCTGCCAGCGCTCGAACGCCGGATCGAGCGGCTGCCGGAACCTTCCCGACCACATCTTCATTTCGTAACCTCGGCGCGAGCGCGGGCCCGGGAGCGGGAAGGCAAGCCGAGAATGCGAATAAATCCTTCCGCGTCCTTCTGGTCATAGCTCTCGCCCATTGTGAACGACGACAAATCCGTGCGATAGAGCGAGTATTCCGACCGACGGCTCACGATAGAGACATTGCCTTTGTAGAGCGACAGAGACACAGTTCCCGTGACGTGCTCCTGCGTCTTATTGACGAAGGCGTCGAGCGCTTCACGCAACGGCGTGAACCACAGTCCGAAATAGACGATCTCGGCATACTTCAGCCCGATGTGCTGCTTGAAGTGCGTGACTTCTCGATCGAGGCACAGAGATTCCAGTTCCCGGTGTGCCGCGATGAGCAGCGTGCCGCCCGGCGTCTCATAGCAGCCGCGAGACTTGATGCCAACGAAACGGTTCTCGACGATATCTACGCGGCCGATGGCATTGCGCCCGCCAATTTCGTTGAGGAGTTCCACCAGCGCGACGGCATCCATCTTCATGCCATTCACCGAGACGGGAATTCCGTCTTCGAATCCGATTTCCACCTGCTCTTCGCGGTCGGGAGCCTCCTGCGGCGAGCGCGTAAGCTGCCAGGTCGTGTCGAACGGAGCGTTCGCCGCATCCTCCAGTTCCCCGCCTTCGTGACTGATGTGCCACAGGTTGCGGTCGCGGCTGTGAATCTTCTCGCGGCTTGCGGCCACGGGAATTCCATGCTGCTCTGCGTAGTCGAGACAGTCTTCCCGGGACTTCAGGTTCCACTCGCGCCACGGAGCAATGACTTTAAGTTCCGGAGCCAGCGCCTGGTACCCGAGCTCAAACCTCACCTGGTCATTGCCCTTGCCCGTGCAACCGTGCGCCAGGGAAGCGGCGCCCTCCTTCAGGGCGACTTCCACCTGATGCTTCGCCAGCACCGGCCGCGCCATGGACGTCCCCAACAGATACTTGTGTTCGTACACAGCTCCGGCCTTCAGAGATGGCCATACGTAGCCGGTCAGAAACTCCTCGCGAAGATCACGGACCACGACCTTGCTGGCGCCGGTCTTGTAAGCTTTCTCGACGACGGCCTCGATGTCATCCCCCTGGCCGACGTCACCCACCATGGCGATGACGTCGCAGGCGTAGTTCTCCTTCAACCACGGAATGATGATCGAAGTATCCAGACCGCCGGAATAAGCCAGAACAACTTTCTCAGGCATGCGCGCTCCTGTTCTTTATGCGGCCCATTTCTCCGCCCATCAGCAGCAGCAGAATGGCCTTCTGCACGTGCATGCGGTTTTCCGCCTGGTCAAAGACGACGGAACGCGGGGAATCCATCACCGCATCGGTGATTTCCTGGCCGCGGTGCGCCGGCAGGCAGTGCATGTAGACGGCGTTGGGCGCCGCCGCTGCCGTGAGATTTTCGTTCACCTGGTAGGGAGCGAAAATCCGGGCGCGCTTTTCTGCCTCGTGCTCCCACCCCATGCTCGCCCAGGTATCGGTATAGATCGCGTCCACGCCAGCCACGGCTTTGTGCGGATCGTTCATCACCTCGATCACGGCGCCGGTCTGTTCCGCGATGGCGCGGGCATCGGCGACAATGCGGGCCTCCGGCTCATACTTCTTCGGCGTGGCTACGCGAATCTTCGAGCCCAGCGCCGCACACGTAAGGATCAGCGAGTGCGACACATTGTTGCCATCACCCACGTAGGCCAGGGAAATCTTCTTCAGATCGCCGAAACGCTCCTGCAAAGTAAAGTAATCGGCCAGCGCTTGGCATGGATGCTCGAGGCCGCTGAGCGCGTTGATCACCGGGATGCAAGCGTGCTCTGCCATTCCCTCGACGGTCTCGTGGTCGAAGGTGCGCAGCACGATGGCGTGCACCCAGCGTTCCAGGTTGTGGGCCACGTCGCTCAGCTTCTCGCGCGCCCCCAGCCGCTCGCTCGTCTGGTCGACAAACATCGACGTACCGCCCATGCTGGCCATTCCGGCTTCAAACGTGAGCCGGGTGCGCAGCGAAGGCTTTTCAAAAAACATGACGATCTGCTTGCCGGCGAGCGAACTGCGAAAGTCCGCGGGACGCGCCTTCACGACTGCGGTGAGGTTCAGCAGCATCTCGACTTCGCCCGAGCTCAGGTCGCGGCTGGAAATGAGATCCCGCGCCCAGAACTGCTTCGCGGCCTGCGGCTTTTCCTGGAACACACTTTTGACTGGCTGGATGTTCAATGGCTTCTCCTTGCTTCGGACTTGCGTTTGCGCCCGGACTTTGCCGGGGTTACGGATTTCTCTCCCAGGGCCGCATCAAGGGCGCGGATGACCTGGTCGATGTGATGCTTCTCAATCACATATGGAGGCAGAAAACGCAGCACGGTTTCGTGCGTACGGTTGATCAGAATTCCCCGATCCAGCAACTGCTGGACTGCGCCTTTGGCAACATCGGCGGAATGGAGATCGAGAGCGAGCATCAGACCCATGCCGCGAATCTCCCGCACCGACTCATGCTTCTCTTTCAGCACTTCCAGGTGTCGGCGAAAATACTGGCCGGACTCGCGCACGTGAGCGAGCAACTTCCCGACCGTCCGCAGATATTCAATTGCCACCGCACAGGCGAGGGGACCTCCGCCAAAAGTCGTTCCGTGCATCCCCGGGTGCATCCCGCTGGCAACGCGGTTCGTGGTGAGAATGGCGCCGAGCGGCAGTCCCGCCGCCAGCGGCTTTGCGACCGTAACGATGTCTGGCTTCAAGCCGTAGTGCTCGTAGGCAAACCACTTCCCGGTTCGCCCCAGGCCGCACTGAATCTCGTCGAGAATCAGCATCGCGCCGCTGCGCTCGGTCAGTTGGCGCGCCGTCTGTAGAAACTCGGGGCTGACCGGATTGATGCCACCTTCTCCCTGGATCGTTTCCAAACAGAGAGCGCACACGCTGCCATCGAATTGCCGCTTCAGGTCGTCCACGTCGTTGAAAGCGACGAAGCCGACTCCCGGCAGCAGCGGCGCAAAGGGATGACGGTATTTTGCCTGGCCGGTAGTGGCGAGCGATCCGAACGTCCGCCCGTGAAAAGAATTTTCCAGCGCAAGGATGCGCCACTTGGCCTTGTGCCCGTTGGGATTGTTCACGCGGGCAAACGCGCGCGCCAGCTTCAGCGCGCCTTCCCATGCCTCGGTTCCGCTGTTGCAGAAAAATGCTTTGTCGAGACCCGAAATCTTCGTCAGCCGCTCGGCCAGTTGAGACTGGTACTCGTGAAAGAAAAGATTGGAGACGTGGATCAGGCGCCCAGCCTGCTTCTTCAGCACAGCCTGGATCGCGGGATGTCCGTGTCCAAGCGCGTTCACGCCCAGGCCGCTCAGAAAATCGAGATACTTCTTCCCTTTCGAATCCCAGAGATAGACGCCGCGGCCGCGGGTGAACAGCACCCGTTGACGATCGTAGGTCGGCAGCAACAACTCGGACTCGGACCGCATTACGCTGGCGAGGTTCATGCTCCCAGCACCTCGGTTCCGCAATCCAGCTTGGTGAAATAGAACTGTGGCAGCACCTCGGCCTGCGCCGCCGGAATAATCCGCACGCGCCCCACGCCTTTCTTCAGCGCGTTGGTGCAGGCTTCGAGCTTGGGCAGCATTCCGCCGGCGACCGTCGAGTCTGCAACCATGGGCGCGATGTCCTTGACACTCAGCCAATGGATCACCGAACCGCGGGCATCCTTCACTCCCGGAACGTCGGTGAGAAAAATCAGAGTGTCGGCGCGGCAGCCGACGGCGCAGGCAGATGCCATCTGATCGGCATTCACGTTGTAGTACTCGCCATCCGATCCCAAAGCCAGCGATGACAGCACCGGAATTCCACCTTCACCCCAGATGGCTTCAATCCAGCGTGGTTCGACCGAACAGATTTCCCCGACGAATCCCAGATCGTAGCCTTCGGTCTGTTTTTTACGCGCGCGGAAGGAGGTTCCATCGCCGCCGCAAAGCCCCACGGCAGGATTGCCCGCCGCCACCAGGGCCGCCACGACGCTCTTGTTCACGATTCCGGCGAGGACCATGAGGGCGACGTCGCGAGTCTCGGCGTCCGTAATGCGCAAGCCGTTGACGAAGTCACTCTTTTTGCCCAGCAGAGCGAGCGTGCGCGTGAGCGTGCTGCCACCGCCGTGAACCACCGCGATGCGATGTCCATCGCGCGCGAGTTCGACGACCGCATGAGCGCACTTTTGCAGGCTCGCCTTGTCTTCGAGCGCGGCACCGCCGATCTTTACGACAATCTTCATTGCGGCAATCCCTCCGCTTCATCCCACCCGTACATCAGGTTCATGTTCTGCACGGCCTGTCCGGCCGCACCCTTCAGCAGATTGTCCTCGCAGGAAACAATCACCAGCCGCTTCCCGTCTTTCGCCAGGCAGAAGCCCAGATCGCAGTAATTGGTATTAACGGAAAACTGAATTTCCGGAAGCTTCGGCGTCGCAAACATTCGCACCCAGCGCTTCCCCTTGTAGAAGTCGCGGAAGCAGGTCTCAATTTCCGAGGGCTGCATCGGCCGCGCGAGGTGTGCATAGATGGTGGAAAGAATTCCCCGCGGTATGGGCAGAAGATGGGGCGTAAACGTCAGTTCGCCGTCCTCCAGGTCCAACTGCTCCAGGATTTCGCCGAGGTGGCGGTGTTCGAAGACCGAGTAGGCCGACAGGTTATCCGCCACCGAAACGAAGTGTGTGCGTGAGCTCGGCTCCTTTCCCGCACCGGAGACGCCGGACTTCGAATCGGAAACAATTCCCTTCTCCCGGTCGATCAATCCCGACTTCAGCAGCGGGGCCAGACCCAAAATCACGGTTGTTGCATAGCATCCCGGGTTCGCGACTACCGTCGCGTTCGCAATGCGGTCGCGATTTAATTCGGGGAGGCCGTAGACCGCTGTTTTCGTAAACTCAGCGGCGGCTGGCGAGTTCTCGTCTTTGAATCCATAAACCGCCCTGTGGCTCGCCTGCTGGATGCGCCACGCTCCGCTGAGATCGACGACCCGCAGCCCGTTGGCCACCGCTTCGGGCGCCAGCGTGCGGGAAGCCTCGTGGGGCGTCGCCAAAAACAGCAACTCGACACCCTGCTTCCGCAGCGTTTCCCATGACAACGGCTGCAAAGGATATTTGCCGTTCCCCGAGATCGCGGGAAACAGGTCCGCCAGATTGGCGCTGCCGTTGCTATCGCTTCCCCGGCTCAGTAGGGCGGGAGTATCCACCCGGGGATGGCGCAGAAGAAGGCGCGCCAACTCAAAGCCGGAATAGCCGGTCGCCCCTACAACTGCAGCTTTGAGTTTTGCTGCCATCAGGCCAGCATCCCCTGGGTGCGCGCCGCGAGGCGGCTGGCTGCCTTCTTGTCCGAGCAGACAATCAGAATGGTGTCGTCTCCGGCGACTGTGCCCACAGCCTCCGGCCAATCTTCGTCATCAAGAGCCGCGGCCACCGGCTGGGCGCTGCCAACGGTGGTCTTGAGCACGAGCAGGTTCTGTGCGGGACGCACGTCCAGGACGAACTCGCGCACCAGCCGCGACACCGACGGCAACGCCGGCTCGGAGGCGCCTTCACTGCCGGCAAGAGCATAGCCCAAACCGGTCTTGATCACGCGCAGTTCGTGGATATCGCGCGACAAGGTGGCCTGTCCGACCTTGAATCCCCGCTTCTTCAGGGCCTGCTGAAGGCCCTCCTGGCTGGCCACAGGACCCCGCTCCAGCAGGGTGAGAATCGCGCGTTGCCGCAGCTGCTTGCTCATGAATTCTTATTCATCCAAATGAATACTTATTCATTGTAAAGAGATGACCCGCCCTGTCAAGCAAATATTCGGTGAAAGGGTGACCGCGGAAACCGCTGCGGCCGAAGGATTTGGACGGGATTTTCCGGCGCCGAATTCACTGCAAATGGCAAGCCCGCCGGACAGTTCGGCGGGCCTATCTCATTTCAGATAAAACGGTCGCGGCGAGGGGAGGCAGCAGGCCTCACCGGCGGCGGGCTCAGTTTTCCTGCTGGCTCTTGTTCGCGCCGGCTTGTTTCTGCTCTTCCTCGAAGAATTGGACCAGGCGGTCGATCAGCCGGCGGCGGCCGCCGATAACGTGCAGGCCGCTTTCATGCTGGTGCTCTTCGAGGACGCGGCTCAGATTCTTTTCCAGTTCTCTCATAATTCAACTCCACACAATCGGAATCGTCACGATCATTCCCTGTTTCTTCTAAATTAGCACCGGCTGGCCCCAACGAGAATCGGAAAATACGATAGCCAACATCGGCAAATTTGATTCCCCGGAACTGCAAGCTTTTTCACTTGGAGGTGGAACCGAGCTGGCGAACCGTGGAGATGAAGGTGCTCGTGGCCCGGGTCAGAGTCCGGTCGCGGCGGTAGGCGACGCCCAGCTCCCGCCACAACTCCCCGTCCTGCAACGCAATCAGCTTCACCCGGCCTGCCAGCACCTGGTCGCGGGCGAAGCTGGCGCTGATGAGCGAAACTCCTACACCGGCCGCTACAAAGCTCTTGATCATGCCGACGCTGGGCAGTTCCATCCTGATCTGCAAATGTGCGGCATAAGGGCGAAACAACTTGTCCATCAGTCGTCGGCTGTAGCCCGTTTTCGGCAGCAGCAAGGGCTGTTTGGCAATCTCGCTCACCGGCACCACGTCGTGCTTGGCCAGCGGATTTTGCGGGCTTACCATCAGCATCAGCTGGTCGCGAAAGATAGCGTGGGTCTTGAGGCTGCTCGATTTCACCGGCAAAGTCACGATGCCGACATCGAGCGAGCCATTTTCCAGCTTCTCGACGATCTTGTAGCTGAAATTGCGGTAAATACTGATCTGCACCCCGGGATAGAGGCTGGAAAACTTGGCAAACACATCGGGCAGGACGTACAGGCAGGTCGCCTCATTCGCGCCGATCGCCAGCGTTCCCCGCGGAATCGATCCCTGATCAGCCACCGCCAGTAAAGATTCGTCGCGCATCTGGAGAAGGCGCTCGGCGTAGGTAAACAGCACCCTTCCGGCGGGGGTCAGGGTTACATCCTTGCCGGAGCGGTCGAGCAGGCGGTCGCCGTACTCCTGCTCAAGCTGGCGGATCTGGGCACTGACCGCCGACTGCGAGCGGAAGACCTTTTGCCCGGCACGCGAAAAGCTGCCTAGCTTGGCCACTTCCATAAAGGTGGTTAGCTGGTCAAAGTCCATGGGTAGTGCGAGATTATACCCGACGGTCGGCGGCGTCTGACAGTTGGTCGCTCAGCGGGGAGCGTCAGGAAGGCCATTGGCAGGCCTTTTGAGACAACGAGGTATCGATTCGTCCGGGCTGCTGGCTACTCTTCACACGCCACGGGAACACCGGCTTCCAGTTGCACCAGAGAAGGCGCCGGGGTCGAGGCCGGCATGTGCAGTCCGCATTCGGTCTTCTGGAAACCCGCCCAGCGTCCAGCGCGCGCATCCTCTCCCGCCGCAACCGGCCGTGTGCAATGCGTGCAGCCGATGCTCGGGTAATGGTTGTCATGCAACGGGTTGTAGGGGACGTTGTGCTCGCGGACGTAGTCCCAAACCTTTTCGGAGGTCCAGTCCACGATGGGGTTTACTTTCACCAGTTGGAACCTCTTGTCCCACTCGATCTTGCCGGAGTGCGCACGAGCCGCGGTCTGATCTCTGCGAATGGCAGTGATCCAACCGCGAAGCTGTGCCAGCTTTCTCTTCAGCGGCTCTACTTTACGGAGAGCGCAGCACTGGTCCGGATTGTGGCTCCACAGGGAGGCTCCATAGGCCTTCTCCTGCTCATCCGGCGTTAGAGCGGAATAGACTCTCTCTACGCGGATGCCATACCGCCGCTCCACCCGGTCGATCAGTTCATAGGTTTCGGGGAACAGGAAGTCCGTGTCGAGGGTGAAGACGCGCAGGTTCTTGGTGAGCCGGGAGGCAAGGTCGATCAGCACCATTCCCTCCGGACCAAAGCCGGAGGCCATGGCAACATCGCCCTGAAACGTGGCGAAAGCCCAGCGCAGCACTTCCTCGGGCCGCCATGTTTCAGCTTGAACTCTGAGCTGTTCCAAATGATCGCTCACTCTGATCGCTCCTGATCCGGGGCGAATGGCTGCCCCTTCGATTGAGACTCCATGCGCGTTAGCAGTGAAACCAGTTCCCTGTCGTCAAAAGTTCTGCCGGGTGCGGACTCGCGCAATGACGCATGATCCGCCAGGCGCGAAACGTCCCCGACCACAAGCAATGTTGGTGCAGCCAGGCGGGGAGAGCGGTTCAGTCCGCCGATTGTCGTCCGGTGGACGCGCTCTTCCTGGGATGTCGCCTGGGAAATTACGGCGCAGGCTGTGCTCTTCTTAAGCCCGGCCCTCAGAAGTTTTTTTGCTGTCTTCTCGTAGTCGTTTCCGGGCATGTAGACGACGACGGTGGCGTTCGAAGGCAGAGTCGCCGGCCAGTCGTGGTCATCGGACGAATGCGAGTGGCGGCCGGTAAGAATGACCAGGGAGGACGAGATCTCCCGGTGCGTCATCGGAATCTGCGCCACGGCCGCGGCGCCCGAGAGCGCGGTCACTCCGGGAATAACCTCGAAGTCGATGCCAGCCTTGCGCAGGGCTTCCATCTCTTCCCCTGCCCGCCCGAAGATGAGGGGATCACCGCCCTTCAGTCGAACCACCTGGAAATCGAGCCGAGCGTAGTTGATGAGAAGGCTGTTGATCTCGTGTTGTGGCGTGCTTTTTCCACCGCAGCGCTTGCCCACGTCGTGCACACGCGCGGACCGCGGAACGAATGCGAGAATCTCGGCGCTGATCAGGGCGTCATGGAGGACCACGTCCGCCGTCTTCAGCGCCTTGAGCGCCTTGACCGTGAGCAACTCGGGATCGCCCGGTCCCGCGCCGACGAGATAGACCTTACCGGGCATCGGCGTCACCTCTTTGCGGCGCGGGCTGCGCGTTCCTTGAGAGGAAAGACTGCGGGCTCGCCAGTTTGTGGAGGATTTGCTTCCGCTCTTCGGGGTCGATCTGCGACTCGAAGAGCCTTTGCCGTTCTTTGCCCAACTCATGCAACCACGAGGAATACTCCGGTCCAAACTGGACTTCCAGTTCGCGGCGCAGCCGCTGGGCCAGGGCGGGACTGAGTCCGGCCGTAGAGATTGCAATCTGGAGATCGCCCCGGCGAACAACCGCCGGGTAATAGAAATCGCAGTGCTCGGGATCGTCCACCGAATTGCAGAGAATTCCGCGGCCTTGCGCCTCGTGGAATACTCCGGCATTGACGTCGCTCGAGGATGTGGCGGTGATCACGAGGAAGACGCCGTCGAGATCGGCCGGTTCAAACTTCTTTTGCTCCCAGCGGAGTGATCCGTCCTCAGCCCAGCCGCGAATCGAAGATCCAGCCTCCGGAGCAACGACGCGCACCTTGGCTCCTGCATCGAGCAGGCTCTGAATCTTGCCCTCGGCGATGGAGCCCGCTCCCACAACGAGGCATGCACGTCCCTCGAGCTTGAGGAAGAGGGGGAACAGTGCCGCGCCGTTTTTGGAGTCGATTTTTGCCATAAAAAAGCCACCGCCAGGAACTGTCTCCTGGCGGTGGCCGATATGCCGTTTCTAGAGGATTCTTAGGTCAGCAGTCTCCTCCCGCGCCAGAAGATACAGGCGTACAACAACAACACGCACACTGCATCTGGCGGGAAGTCCGCTTCATGATCAAGATGGTAAGGAACCTATCCCTGATGTGTCAAGGTTACGCTTCCGGACAGGCTCCGCCGAATCATGCAAAATTCCGATCAGCAGGATTGAAAACTCAAAGGCTGGGCGGCCGCGGCGTAGCCACGACTTCTCTTTTCGCGTATAATTCCTTTTCTCACTATCGTTTGCGATGAGGTCTACTTAATGTCCGCTCCCAGCCGCCGTCCTGAAATTCGCCGTCGTCGTACCCGCAAGGAAAAGATCTCCAGTCTGCGCAAGCGCCACACCAATGCCTCCTCAGAGGCCGAACGCACGCGTTTGGCCGACAAGTTGAAGCGCCTCGGCCAGGCATCTCCCGGACTGCCGCTCCTTAAGGACTAACTGGCTCGATCCCCTAAAGCTTCAGGAATGTAAGACAGTGGGCGTTTGAGGCTCCGCCTGAATCGGAGCCGTCTCTTTCCGCCTGGCAGCGGTTTCCTTGTATGCGTGCAGAATCTGGGCAGCGGAAACATCCCAGGAGAACTTCTTGGCCTGCTCGTAGCAGCGCCGCTTCATCTTCTCCCGCATCGCCTGGTCCAGCAGCACGCGATGCAGCGCGCGCATGATCTCGAAAACATTCTCTGGATTTACCAGCACCGCTGCGTTACCCACGACCTCCGGCAGAGACGACGTATTCGAAGCCAGCACGGGAGTGCCGTGAGCCATGGCCTCGAGCGGAGGCAGTCCGAAGCCTTCGTATAGAGAAGGAAATACAAACACCTTCGCCGCATCGTAAAAGATGCGGAGCACGTCGATAGGCACAAAACCGAGAAATCTCACGTCATTCTGGACGCCACCGCGAATCACCGTGCGGCGCAGATCGGGATTCTTGGAAAGCTCATCCCCGATGATGATCAGCTTCAGGTCGGGATACTTCGCTTCCTTATCCAGTTCAGCCTTCAGCGCCGAAAACGCCTCGATGATGCGCACCACATTCTTGTGCGGGCTGATGCGGCCCGCATAGAGCAGAAACGGGTAGGCCACCTGGTAGCGCTCGGCAAGGAACTGACTGTCCACTTCACTGGCGTGCCCGTGGAGAAAGCGCTCATCGATCGCGTTGTAAATCACCTCGATCCGGCTGGGCCGGATGCCGAACAGCTTCTCGATCTCGCTCTTGGTGAACTTGGAGACGGCGAAAATTCTTGCCGCTCCTTTGAGGACCCGTTTGGTGAGATGGAAGTGCAAAGACCTGCGCAATCCAGAGAGTCCGTGCGCGCGCGACATGTGATCCAGCAGATCGTGGACAGTGACCACGTAGGGGCAGGAAATCTGGCGGGGTAGCCAGAAGAGGTGTGGAATGTGGACAAGATCACAATGCAGTCGTTTCAGAACCGCCCGAGAGGCCATGTAGCCCTTGAAGGTGGTGTCGGATTCGAGCAGGGGTACCGTGCGGAAGTTCGCCGGCAGCGGACCGATTTCCGTCACTTTCTGAGGAGAACCGAGCAGGATGTAGTCGTTGTCATGATCGAGCCTGCCAAGCGCCCGCACCACGTTGCGGGTGTAGGTGCCGACTCCGAAGTCGGTCATTCTCCGGATATCGATGGCTACTCTCACGATCAGATTTAACCACAGTCAGAATTAAGCCGCAGGAAATTCGACGAGTGGCATCATGGATCACAGGCCTCAGGCCCGAAGCTCCGCCTGCGCGTTTGCCCGGCGCTCGGGATAGAGGGGAAAAGCTTCCACGAACTCCAGGACCTGCTTCCGGACTCTTCCGATAATCGCACCGTCTGTCCGGTGATAGAGCACTTCGGAGATCCACCGTCCCACTTGCTTCATCTCGGCTTCCTTCATGCCGCGAGTCGTCAGGGCCGGCGTCCCGATGCGGATACCGCTGGGCTTCAGGGGCGGGTTAGTGTCAAAGGGAATCGCATTCTTGTTGACGGTGATTCCGGCCTCGACCAGCACCTTTTCGGCCTCGCTGCCAAGCATTCCCTTGGAGAAGACATCCACGAGCATCAGGTGTGTGTCGGTTCCCCCCGAAATGATGCGGAAACCTTCTGCCGCCAGAGTGTCGGCCAGCACTTTGGCGTTGGCCACGATCTGCCTGGCATACTCCCGGAACTCCGGCTGCGAGGCTTCCCGGAAGCAAACCGCCTTGGCGGCGATGATGTGCACCAGCGGCCCGCCCTGCATTCCTGGGAAAACCGTCTTGTCGATGGCGGCGCCGTACTCCTGCTTGCTGAGAATCATTCCGGCTCGCGGGCCGCGCAGCGTCTTGTGGGTTGTGGAGGTCACAATCTGGGCGTGCGGAACCGGCGAAGGGTGTACACCGCCTGCGACCAATCCGGCAAAGTGCGCCATATCGACGAGAAAAAGAGCTCCGACGTTGTCGGCGATCTTCCGCATGCGGGCGAAGTCGATGATTCTCGGATAGGCGCTGCCCCCGCCGATGATCAGCTTCGGCCGTTCCTTCTCAGCCAGCCTTTCGAGGTCGTCGTAGTCAATGGTCTCGGTTTCCTTGGTGACGCCGTAGGGAACAATGCGGTAGGTCTTTCCGGAAAAATTCAGGTGGTGGCCGTGGGTCAGGTGGCCGCCGTGCGCGAGGTTCAGTCCGAGGATTGTATCTCCCGGCTGAATGACAGCGGCGTAGGCCGCCATGTTTGCCTGTGATCCGGCGTGTGGCTGGACGTTGGCATACTCCGCCCCAAAAAGCTGTTTCGCCCGGTCCCGCGCCAGGTTTTCCACCACATCGGTGACTTCGCAGCCCGCGTAGTAGCGTTTTCCGGGATAGCCTTCCGCGTACTTGTTGGTGAAGACCGAGCCCATTGCCTCCAGCACGGCTTCGCTGACGAAGTTCTCGGAGGCGATCAGTTCCAGGCCTCCGTGCTGGCGGCGGGCTTCGTTGTCGAGAGCTGCCGCAATCTCGGGATCTTCTTCGTACAGCGGGAGGGACATTCTGTTGTCAGTCATGATTGCGCTTGGGCCTTCTCGGGTGGAATGGGACTTGCCGCTCCTTCCATTATAGCCAGCATCAGGCGCGATTATTTCTCAAAAGCCGTCCGCAGGAAGGACGCCAACCTCCAGCCATCGAGGTACTTATACGGCGCCTCGCCGGTTGTGTAGTGGCCGCACGGCAGCACCGAAACCTGGTAGTCCAGCTTATGGCGGGCAAATTCAGCGACCACCTGTCGCGAGAACTCCGGCAGAAAGGTGAGGTCATAGTCCGCGTAGACGATGAGCGATTTCCTGGGCCAGCGGGAAAACTGCGGGAAGTAAGACATGGGGCTGATCGCCATCCACAGGTCACGCAGGCGCTCGAGGTCGAGATCGCGCTCCAGGCCCTCCCGGATGTGGCGCGTCGATTGCCCGTGCCACACAACGTCCGCAAAATAAGTGGAAGCATGATTGAAGGCGGCGACCCGAATTCGCGGATCGTGGGCAGCCGCCAGGAACGCATAGCACGAGCCGAGGCTGGTGCCGACAATGCCGAGCCGGGTATATCCCTGAGCCTCCAGCCAGTCCAGGCAGCAGCGGACATCGATCACGCCCTGGCGAGTCGCATCGAGCGTACGGCCGATGTTGGCAGAAACGGCATAGTCGCCGCGCCGTACATCGGCGGGCATGCGAATGTCATGGTAAGGCAGACTCAAGCGCAGCACGGAAATGCCCATCATGGTCAAGACTCGCGACAGGCCGCCATAAGCCAAGGCATCGGAATTCCAGTGTGGGAGCAGAACGACGGCCCGGCGTCCGCGCGCCGGAAACCAGCGCGCGTTGGAAAGATTGTTTTCGGAAAATGGAGTGTGCACGGGCGAGGTGAAGCGGAGAAAGTCAGCCCGCTGCCCGCGAATTTTCTTCTCCACCTCCGGGTCGGATACTTCCCGGGTACTGAAAACCTGGAGAGGACGATTTTCGAGACGAAAGTCGGTCGGCCGAGTATAGGAGAAGAAATCGTCGCTCGCCGCCAGGATGCGGCGGTTGTACTCGCCCAGGAACTGTTCCGCATTCGCGTGCGGAGGCACGTGTCCGGCCGCGAAACCGTTACGGCACGGCCAGCCACGAGTCCACTCCATGCCCCAGTCCAGTTCCCGCACCACCCGGTTGTTGTCTACCGAGGTAAGCCGGGTCTCCCAGTCGTACATCCATTGTTGGTAGCGCGAACGCATTCAGGTGTAGGGAATATATCAGGACAGGCACAGCGGCTAAGCCAGAATGTCAGCCAACGGCAATTGCTGACTGCCAACGGTGGATTTTCGGTCGCCGAGCGACGGATGCAGAAAGGCTAGCTGCTGTACCTTCTAGGCACGCGTTTCGAGATGCCGCACAGAATTTCATAGACCACAGTTTCGGCCAGTGCCGCGTGCTCGCGAGCGTCAACGCTCAGGCCATCCTGCGAGCCGAGGAGGATGACTTCGTCTCCCACCGAGATGCCGGGCAAGCCGGTGACATCAACCAGGGTGAGATCCATCGAAATGCGGCCGACGATCGGCGCGTAATGGTCTCTCACGATGACGCGCCCGCCGGAATAGAGTTTGCGATTGAGTCCATCGGCGTAGCCGACCGGCAACACCGCGATGCGGGCCGGCGCCTTGGTCACGTAAGTTCCGCCGTACCCCAGTGCCTGGTTAGCTCGCACGTCACGCAACGAAAGGATTCGCGTCTTCCAGGTCAGAATGGGCTTTACGCTGAGCCGCAGATTGCTGCCACTCACTTCCCGGCCGGCACGCTCGAATGGCAAGTAGTATCCGTACAGGGCAATGCCCGGTCGGACCATGTTGTTCCAGCTTTCCCTGCGGGAGATCACGGCGCCGGTATTCGCAGCATGGATAATCGGCGGTTCGAATCCGGCCTGACGCACAATCCGCATGGCCTCGGCGAAGGTGCTGAGTTGCTCGGTCACCGAAGGCGCATCGAGCACTTCGGACGAGGCCAGGTGAGTCGACAGGCCTTCAAAGAACAAATGCTTTGCCTGTTTCATCGCCTCGCAAAGCTTTGGAATGCGCTCGACGTCCGCCCCCAGCCGTCCCATCCCGGTATCAACCTTCAAGTGGACCGGATGTTGCGAGACTCCAAGCGCGGCGGCAGCGGCCTCGAGTAACTGCACCTGGTCCGCTTCCCAGATCGTAGGAGTCAAAGACAGGCGGACGATCTCCTCCTCTTCGCCGCGCCAGAAGCCGGTCATGAGAAGGATTCGCGCGCGGCTTCCCAACTCGCGCAACGGGATGGCCTCATCCAGCGAGGTCACACCCAGCCAGCGCGCGCCCTCCTCTTCCAGCGCACGCGCGCATTCAGCAGCGCCGTGGCCGTAAGCATCCGCCTTTACGACGGCGCAGACCGTAACTCCGCTGCCGAGGTGCTTTTCCACTGCGCGAAAATTCTGCCTTAGCTGGGACACCGAGACGTCTGCCCATGTCGGCCGGGTCGCAGTGCGATTGATGATTTCGACGGTTGCCACTGAAGCCGATTATAGCGGCGGAATTAGCCGTAATCCGGTTACCGCAGTGCTTCCCGCCGATGGAACCTGCGTCGCCATGGGATCACCCTTTTACCGTCCTGCCAGAATAAACTTGACGGTTACCTGGGTCTCTACCTCGATGGGCTCGCCATTCAGCATGTATGGGCGGTAGAGCCATTCAGCGACCGCATCTCTTGCGGCCGCGATGAGCAAGGGATGGCCGCTCACTACCTGAAGCTTTTCAATTGTGCCTTCCCGGCTGATCTCCGCCCGCAAGACTACTGTGCCTTGTATCCCTGCGGATTTCGCCAGCGGGGGATAGATGGGCTGCACGCGGTGAATCAGGTTTCCCTCCATCACTACGGAAGTCGGTGGCCTTCGCGCGTGCGGCACGGGTGGCGGAAGGACAGTGCCGCTCAGGGAACTGACCACGCCGGCGAGCGAGGACCTTCCTCCCGACGACTCATTCGAAAGACCGAGCGTGGAACCAAGATCGAGCTGCGGCGGCAGAGTGTCTTCGCGCACTTGCTGGATGGAAGTAGGAATTCTCGTGGGGGTCAGCAGCGAGTCTCCCTGCATATTGCTGGTGGGAGCGGCGTGGGTGGACGGTGGGTGCGCGGGCGGCGACGTTCTCGCTACAGGAAGTGATGGCGTTACAAATGACTCCATCAACCGCACCCGAGGGATGCCTTCGGGATAGATCAGGGGAAGAGCCAGCAGGCCGGCCAGCGCAATGGCCTGCAAACCAAAAGAGAGCAAAGCCGTCCAGCCCCGGTGAGAGCGGTTGGCCCAGGTGGAATCACTCAGCGACTCGGCAAACATGTGTGTCCTCCGGCGAAGAGATATTCCTAAGGACACCGCAAGACCTGGGCGAGATGAGCAAGACGCAAAAAGAAAAAGCCGCGCCAGGCGCGGCTTTCAGGAAACATTTTTGAAGTGAAAGGTGTCCCGGACTACTTCGGTTGAGTAGCGGGCGTGGTGGCTGGCTTGGCGGCAGGCGTCGTGGGCCGGCTCGCGGCCGGCTTCGGCGGAGGGGCAACTCCGGACTGCGCGTTGTAGGCATCGACGATCGCCTTGGTGATATCGACGGAAGCGCCCGCCCAGACCACCGGTCCATTGGGCCACGGGCTGGAAGTGTCGAGAATTACGCCAAAGCCGTTGTCGCCGGCGTACTTCACCAGGAGCGGCGCCATCTTCTGAAGAATGCGTTGCGCAATTTCGTTCTGCTGGTTCTGGGCGTCTTCCCGCGCATCCTGCACCGTGCGATCGAACGACTTCTGCTTCAGCTCAATCTGCTTTACCAGCGTTCCACGGCTGGCGTCGTTGAGCTTTTCACCCTGGGTGTTGAGCTGCTTCTTCAACCCTTCAAGCTCGTCGTTCTGGCCCTTCAGCTCATTCTGCTTGGGCTCGAGCTTCTTGGTGAGAGCTTCGAAATCACGCTGCCCCTCGTTAGTGGCGAAAATGGCCTGTTCGATATTGACCGTACCAATCCTGGTTCCAGCCGCATTGGTAACTGCGGGATCCGCAGGGGCTGCGGAAGGCGCCGCGGGCAACGCGGCCGCTGTCTGGGCAAGCGACGCCACCGAAAGAGCAAATGCAAAAGCGACTGTGAGACGCGCAAACTTGCTGATCATTGGTTAATTGAACTCCTCGAGAAATTGTCGACGGAAATGTGTTGTCACCTACGGATCATGCCGGGCCGCATCCCATCCAGGCCTTCTGATCTCACGGGAAGGCGGGCCGGACTACCCTGCGCGATCGGCAAGGGGCCACCCCGCAACGTGCCCGTTCAGCGTGTGGATAAAGTTCATTATAGGAACAGCCCCGCCACGGCGTCAAACTAGAACGTGGTCCCTACCGTGAAGCGGAAGGTCTTCCGCGGCTCCCGCAGAATGAAGTTAGGCGCATAAGTACCCACGGCTAGCTGGTAGGTATAATCGCCCGCCGCGCCCGCCGGGAACATGTCTCGAGTGATTTTGACCGGGGGTGAACTGGTGGTGTCAAGCCGCAGCGGGTTGTAGGCCCAATATATGCGGAATGGCGCATTGACGATCGGCAGTAAGACGCGCAGCTCGATGCCCGTGGACATTCTTGGCGTCCAGTTGCTTCCGCTCACCGGCGTCAAAATCTGAGAAAAAGTCTGCGTCTGCCCACCAACGCAGTTCAGCGCGATGTCCAGCGACGCACAACCAAACTGCGTGTTGTTAATGTCGGACAGCTGACCGGGGTTGATCCGCAACTGCGATTTCCGCAGGATGGGGTCCATACCAAGGTCGACGAACGGAGCCACAATGACCGGCCCGGCGATGGTGATGCCGTAATCCAGGTTGCCGAAGACGCTGGCATCGCCACCCGGAAAAACGATGCGCTGCACCGGAACCGGGATGGTGTACGGCCCGCGCAGGGGATTGGCTGGGTCTCTCGGAACTGCGGAGCCATCCGGGTTGGTAAGAGCGATGACGGCCCTGTCGGGTAGATATGCCACCGGCGAAACCGAGCGGATGTCGAATCCGCGTAGGTCGTATTCGCCTCCCATGTAGAAACGTTGAAACGGCGGCGCGACCAGCCCGCCGTAGCCGGTCAGGAACGACCCCTGAAAATTGATTCCGATGGAGTTCCGCCGGTTCTGCATCGGAATGAAGTGTTTGTACTGCACGTAGGGACGCACGGACCGAACGGTTCCGCCCAGGCCGGCGATTTCACCTCCGAGGAAAACACTCGTCCCGCTCTTTGGCGCGTAGGCCGCATCGACTGTGTTGAAAGAAAAACTGGGAACGATCTTGCTGGTAATGATTCCTTGCAGGGAGTTCGGTCCACTGATTCCGCGAAAGGCCAGGTTGGTGAAGAGCTGCTTGGAGGCGTCGCTTACGGCGATGATCGAGGAACTGTCATAGGCATAGCTGACCCCCACACGCTTGAACGAGCGCCGCAGGGGATAGCTGACTGAGAGAGAAAAGCCGGCGCTCGATTGCGTGTAGTTCTGCAAATTCTGCAGCAGCGGCGAGGGGATATTGAGCTGCTGTCCGGTAATGATGGAAGTCTCGCGCGCCTGGTCGTAGTTGAATCGCCGTGTATAAACCGTGAAACCAAGCTGCAATGGACGGTCGAAAAGGTAGGGCTCGGTGAAGCCGAAGAGCAGGTCACGTTGCCGGTCGCCGAAATCTGCCTGGACCGTCAGCGTCTCGCCCAGCCCAAGAAAGTTATTGGTGCTGTAGTTGAGTCCGATGAAGGAACCTGCCAGGCCACTCACGCCGCCGGTTAACCCGATACTGTTCTTGCCCTTCTCCTTGACCTTGAGCGTCAGGTCGACGGTCCCTTCCTGTTCGTTGAGGTGACGCTCGGTGATGTTGGGATCGTCAGGCCGAAGCTGTTCAAAGTAATTCAACTGGTTTAGCCGTAAAAGACTCACTTCCCAGAGTCTCTGGTTGTAGATCTGGCCTTCCTCCAGGGCGATTTCGCGCCGGATCACTTTGTCGCGGGTGGTGGTATTACCGCGAAACTCGATCCTTCTCACCTTGAACTGCTTTCCTTCGTCGAGATCCATATCCAGTGAGACTGTCTTCTTGGATTCGTCGAAATTCGTCTCCGGAACCGCGGTGAAGTTGATGAAGCCCTGTCCACCGTATGCCTTCCGCAAGTTTTCGAGTCCCTTGGCGACCTTCTCCCGGCTGAACAACTCGCCGTCTTTGATTGGGAACTGAGCGCGCAAGGCCCTGACGTCGGGAATGTGTTTGTTGTTTTTGAACGTAATCTGCCCTAAACGGTACTGGTCGCCTTCCTGGATGGGAATCGTGATGTCAACCGCTTTCCCCGGGCCGCTCATCAGCAGGGGAATGTGGAACCCCTGGCTGCCAGTGTCGCGGATCTCCGTTTTTGGCTCCTGCACCAGCACCTTGAAGTAACCGCGGTTCTGGTACGCCTCGCGTACCAGTTCTGTATCCTGCTCGAGCTTGCTGGCGTCATAGGTCTTGGCAAAGATGCTTTCCAGGATGATGGAGTGGGGAATGCCGATAGGACGGAGTCCCTTCATCACACTGCGCAGGGTTCGATCTCCCACGTGATTGTTGCCTTCAAAACGAATCTTCCCCACCTTGACCTTGGGCCCCTCTCGCACCACGAACGTCACTCCCACCGCGGATGGTGGGATTTGCCGCACTTCGCTGCGCACCGTGGCAAACTGCCGCCCGTGTTCCGAGAGCAGTTCTTTGATCACCACTTCCGCCTTTTTGACCTTGGTGGGATCGTACTGGCTTTCAGGGGTGAGGCTTACCTTGCGTTCCTTGAAGCGGTCGAGCACATCGCTGGTTGAGACCGAACTCAGGCCCGTGTAGTTGATCTCACGGATGGTAGGGCGTTCCTTTACATAGATATGCAGCCGCCAACCATTCGGCGCCTGCTCGCGCTCAAAGCGGATGTCTTCAAAGTATCCGGTGTTCCACAACGAGTTGAAGTCGCGCTCGATCGCGGCCTGATCGTAGATATCGCCTTCGCGGGTGTAAATGCGAGCGCGAATTGTATCCGTGGGAATGCGGCGGTTCCCGTGGACAAGAATTTCGCGGATGATGTCCTGTTGCGCCACGCTGAGGGCGACGACCAGAAGCAGGCAGGTCCCCGCGCCCAGAAGACGGCGGCCTGATCGAGCACAAAATCTAATGAATGAAAGAGAAGGCGGTAGAGGCCATAGGCGCCCACACCAGCTCTTCGGGATTGCAGGGCTACCCTGATGAGTACGGAGAATCGCCACTACCTCAGGTTTCTGGAAAGATGGAAAATCGCAATTATACGGTAGAGCAGCGGGAGCGTCCAAAGACGGCATCCGCTGGCCTAGTCAGCTGGTTTTGCAAGCTCCACTTCAACCAAGACGGAATAAAACGTGGCGGAGTTGCCTAGATCGGTGAGTTTTTCCGAGGTCAGCACATTAATGTTTCGATTCCCGGAACTGAGCTTTGCCCAGAAAAGGTTCGCGGAAACCACCCCCGGTTGCACCGCCCCATCCACCCGGGCGCGCAGGAAAATGTCGCCGCGGCGATTGAAGACGCGGACAGTATCGCCGTCGGCGATGTCGCGGGCGTTCGCATCGGCCGCGTTCAGGTCCAGCAAGCCAATTTCCTCGATCTCCCGCATTGCCGGGATGTTGGAGAAGGTACTGTTGAGGAAGTTGTCGGCTTTACGCGCCAGCAACTCCAGCGGAAAGTGCTCGGCCTGCGAGCCGTGCCGCGACTCCTCCGGGGGAGTGAACTGCACTACCGGATCAAGCCCCTGGGCCTTGAGACTTTCATTGTAAAGTTCCGCTTTCCCGCTCGCCGTGAAGAACCCGCCCTTTGCAAAGGGCAGAAAAGGCTCGAACTCGGCGGTTGGCCCGGAGTCAACTTTGCTGAGATTCAGCCGGATGTGACCCTCTTGCTCCAAAGTCGCCCGGTCAATTCCCGAAAGCCAGGGATTCCTGGACGCCAGCGCCAAATCAATCATCCCATCGACCGACTCGCCGAAGCATTCCTCGTCAAAACTCATGCGGGCCGCCAGGACCCGGAAAGTGTCTACATTGGAGCGGCATTCTCCAATCGGCTCGATCGCCTGGCTCGACATCTGCAAGTAGTAGTGCCCGTAGGCAGGCTGTAAGTCCTTGTGTTCAAAGAAAGTCGTAGCCGGCAGGACGATATCCGCGTAATCGGTCGTATCGGTAAAGAACTGCTCGTGGACGACTGTAAACAGGTCGGAACGAATGAGGCCCCGCACGACCTCGTTATGGTTCGGGCAGACGGCGGCCGGATTAGAGTTGTAAACAAACAGGGCCTTCACCGGAGGATTGTCCACAGAGTTGAGCGCCTTCCCCAGTTCAACCATGTTGAGGGTCCTCGCCGGCCGCCCCAGGGACTCGACCATGAGATCCGGCCGCTCGAGGCTCTCACGGTTCAGCCCGAACGATCCGCTGGTTGAAAGCTGCAACCCTCCCCCGACTTCTTTCCAGGAACCGGTGATGCACGGCAGCATGGTTACTGCACGCGTTGCCATGCCCCCACCTTCCGAGCGCTGGACACCATAGTTCAAGCGGATCACGGCCGGTCGAACGGTAGCGTATTCGCGGGCCAGCTTTGTGATGTCGGCAGCGGAAATTCCCGTCCACTTTTCGACCCGTCTGGGCGGGTAGTCCTGAACTTTCCGGCGGAGTTCGTCAAACCCGAGAGTGTAGCGGCTCACGTAGTCCGCATCGTGCAGGCCTTCATTGATGATTACGTGCATCATGCCCAGGGCAAGGGCGGCATCGGCACCCGGATTGATCGGCAGGTACCAGTCGGCTACAGCAGCCGTGCGGGTCTTGTAAGGATCGATCACTACCAGCCTGGCGCCCTGTCGTTTTGCCTCCTGGATGAAAGGCCACAGGTGCACGTTGTTGCCGTGAATGTTGGCGCCCCAGGCGATGATGTAGCGGGAATGGCGGAACTGCTCGGGCTCGGTTCCGAGCTTCACGCCCAGCACGGACTTCAGACCGGCTTCCCCGGCAGCCGAGCAGATGTTGCGGTCGAGCTGCGACGCTCCCAGGCGATGGAAGAAGCGGCGGTCCATGGAAGCGCCATTCAGCGCCCCCAGCGTGCCTCCGTAGGAGTAAGGCAGAATTGCCTCGCTGCCGAACTCGTCACAGATTTGCCTGAATCGTGCGGCGATTTCGTCGAGCGCTTCATCCCAGGAGATTCTTTGGAATACCGTCTGTCTAGGACGGGCGTCCTCGCCCGCCTCCTTCGGCTTGATCCGCCGCATCGGATACAAAACCCTATCCGGCGAATACACCCGGTCCAGGTACTTGGCCACCTTGCCACAGAGGAATCCTCGCGTGACCGGATGAGCCGGGTCGCCTTGAATTCTGGTTGCCCGCCCGTCCTCGACCGTGATCAGCACGCCGCAGGCGTCAGGACAGTCGTGCGGGCAAGCGGCGTGAACAACCTTCTTCATGATTTCTCGATTATACGATCCGGTTTCGTGAGGCGGAAAAATCCCGCACAAGCGGAGCTTGTACGGGTTCTAACGGCCTTTGAACTGCGGAGGGCGTTTCTCCAGAAATGCGGCTGTTCCCTCTTCCTTGTCCTCCGTGGCGCAGGCTACACCAAAGAGAGTGGCTTCGAGATAAAGGCCTTCGCGCTGGCTCATCTCCATGCCCTTGTTAACCGCCTCCATGGTGAACTGCACCGCCAGCGGGGCATTGGCGATGATCTTCTGCGCAATTGCCTCGGCGCGAGGGATCAGTTCCGCAGGCGCCGTCACCTCATTGACGAGCCCGATGCGGTATGCCTCTTGCGCCGTGATCATCTCTCCGGCCAGCAGAATCTGCATAGCGATGCCCTTTCCAACCAGGCGCGGCAGTCGTTGTGAACCGCCGAGGCCGGGAATGATCCCCAGCTTCACTTCAGGCTGGCCAAGTTTGGCCGTTTCGCTGGCCAGCCGCATCGAGCAAGCCATGGCGATCTCGCATCCGCCACCGAGGGCGAAGCCGTTGATGCACGCGATCACCGGCTTGCCGAGATTTTCGATCAGGTTTAGAACCGATTGGCCGCGGTGCGTATACTCCTTGCCCCCGACCGCGTCCTGTCTGGCCAGTTCCCCGATGTCGGCGCCCGCGATGAAGGCCTTCTCTCCCGCCCCGGTCAGAATGGCGACACGGATAATGTTGTCATTCTTGATGTCGTGGAATGCCGCGCGCAGCTCATCCATCGTCGCCATGTTGAGCGCGTTGAGGACCTTGGGGCGGTTGACAGTGACGTAGGCGATCGAGTTCTTCTTTTCGACAAGGAGATTTTCAAAGTTCATAAAATTCAGACCTTGTTTTTTCTGATGGTTATTTCGCGCACATTCCCGCCGGTTTCCACTCCGACTCCATTCCCCACCCTGTGCTGGAGTCATGCACTACCATTGCAAACGCCCGCCGGGTGCTCTTGCCGGTAATGCTCAGTTCCATGGGAACGCTCGGTTCAACAAACATTGTCTTTCCGGCGACCGCTCTCCGCACACCGGCGGGAGTTTCGAGGCACTGCTCGCCCGCGAGCACATACCAGGCTTCCGGACCGTCGTGAGTGTGCACGCGCGACCGGTCTCCCGGACGCATGACCGCATAGGCAATCTCGGCATCGTAGGTCTTTGCAGGAAGTAGTGGCAGCGGCCCGATCACGGCGACGTGCCGGCCGCCAAGCTTAAGATCCTTTGTCCCGAACTCCGACAGCCAGACTTTCCCGTCCTCCTCCACAATCGCTCCGGCCGGACTCTTAGCCGCCTCCGCCGCTGCGCGATTGGGGAAGGTCGCTACATGCCAGTAGATCGACGGTTGCGAGAACTGCAACCCTTTTGCGGCCGCAACAAGAAAGCAGCCAAACTCGGGCCTCTTGGTTCCAGCCGGCACTTCCACGCAGCTCGTGATCATGTGGTCATGGCCAGAGCTGCCGTTATCCTGAGCCGGCAGGTGCATCGTGAACGACAGCACGAAAATGCACAAAACAGCAGATGAACCCTGCTTCATGTCGGAGTTCCTTGAGTGACTGCTTCCTCGGCACGATCTGGCGTGCCACGATTCCAGAAAAATTTCACCACCCTCGGCAAAAACATCAGTATTGGAAACACGGCGAAGCAGACAGCCATGACAATGTCGTCGCGCTCCGCCTCGGCCCATCCATCTTCGAAAACGGAGTAGATCAGAATTCCATCAATTGCCAGACCGACCACGACGGCGAGCCACCAGCCCCAAAGCTTGTGCTGCCACAGGCCGTAAACTCCGACCAGCAGGATCAACGCCGGAACAACCAGAGAAATAGCGCCAATTGTGAGACCCCGGATTGTGTCCTCGCGGTCAGACTGAGAAAGGATTTCAGGGGAGCGCGTCTGCAGCCACACGTAAATTCCGGTTCCGGCCAGGATCAGCGCGAGCAACAATTGCGTCAGTGTAACTGTGGTGATCAGGACAGGCCGCTTCATTTCCGGCATCCTCAAATTTCGCGAGGCTCGAAGATAAGCTTCACAACTTGTTCGGCGTGGGATGGCTCGGGTCCGTGTAATCGTAAAAGCCCTTTCCAGTTTTCTTCCCGTACCAACCCGCCATCACCAGCCGCTTCAGGAGAGGCGGCGCCGCGAACCTCCGCTCCTTGAATTCGTCGTACATCACGTGGGTGATGTAATAAGTCGTTTCCAGCCCCACGAAATCCAGCAGGGTAAATGGACCCATGGGGTATCCACAGCCCAACTTCATGGCGTTGTCAATGTCCTCGATCGAGCCCACACCCTCCTCGTAGGCCCGAATAGCATCCAGGAGGTAAGGCACCAGCAGGCGGTTCACGATGAAGCCGGTCTTGTCGCTGGTGCGCACCGGAACTTTGCCAAGCTTTTTGCCGAATTCGTAGGCGGCGTCGTACACGTCGTCGGCGGTGGCGATCGTGCGCACGACTTCTACCAGCTTCATTAGTGGGACTGGATTGAAAAAATGCAGCCCGATGAACCGCTCCGGCCGGCTGGTGGCGGTCATCAGCTCGGTGATAGAAATCGACGAAGTGTTCGAGGCGAAAATCGCGCTCTTCTTGACCGCCGCATCAAGCCCCGCATAAATCTTTTTCTTTGCCTCAATATTTTCGACGACGGCTTCGATCACGATGTCGCAGTCGGCAAGGTCCTGCACGCTGGTCGTGCCTTTAAGACGCGAGCGGATGGCATCGGCCGGTTCCTTGATCGTGCCCTTCTCCGCAAACTTGGCCAGAGACTTCT
The DNA here is from genome assembly GCA_963803205.1 of Terriglobales bacterium. GTDB lineage: Bacteria > Acidobacteriota > Terriglobia > Terriglobales > Acidobacteriaceae > CAWDLG01. Next base: position 899,205 of record CAWDLG010000007.1, on the reverse strand, counting down.
CGATTCCGGCAAAACCCTTGTCGATGAATTTCTGCTCCACCTCGAGAACGGTGACGTCAAAACCCGCCATGGCTGCGACTTGGGCGATCCCCGAGCCCATCAGCCCGCAGCCAAGCACCCCTACTTTTTTGATCTCCATGCAGACCTCTGTCTGGCACTGTGATGTCAGAGTGACCGCAGTTTAACAGCGGCAAAGAAGGATGGCTAATTGGGAGCTGAGGATGCGGGGTGCCAGGATGTGCTAGGCAACAGCGGCGCTGGCCAGAGTGGCGCCCAGCGCGATTACAGTGCCGGTTTCCTTGGCCATGGCTTCGTCCAGGGCGCGCTCGGCGCGATTGATCAACTCGGTGACGATATCGTCAGGGTCGAAGGAGGGGCGAACGATGGCTTCCGCAACACCGGCATGAAACGGAATCGCCTCTTCTCGTCCGGGGAGCGGCACCTGTTCCAGCAGCTTGCGCAACTTTTCTACGGTGGCCACCGCCTCTACCTCACTGGCGCCGGCAAAAACCAGTGCAACGGTAGTCGTCTCGTACCGGAAGGCAAGGTCGTTCTGCCCGATATTAGTGGTACAGATCTGGCCAATCTGGTGAATCGTGGCATCGATCTGGGCTTCCCCGAATTCCTTCAGCATCGGGTTCGGCTTGCCGAACTGCATCAGAATCACGCTCAGCGAGTTGTTCTGTTGGACGCAGCGCTTGGTTTCTCCCAGCAGCATGTCGAGATAGGAAGCGCGCTTGAGCAAGCCCGATTCCTCGTCGGTCACCGAGAGGTTCTTCACCAGCCGGCGCAAGCCGGCGTTGTTCATCGACATGACAACCTGGTCGCTGACGGTCTTCAGCACGACCAATTCGTTGGCATGCCATCTGCGAGCCGTGTTCTGCATCAGCATCAACACGCCGAGTTGGTGCGGCCCTTCCGAGAGCGGAATCGCGATCAGCGATGTCACTCCGAGCACCGCCAGGGCTTCGCGGCTTCCTTGCAGCTCTGAGCTGACTCCGATATCGGTGATGGCCAGCGGTCCGTTTGCGATTGCCAGATCCTGGGCCACCGTGACGAGTTTGGAAAGCGCCCAGCCTTCGCCCATAGGAATGGCTTCGGCGCAGAATTCCTTGACCGCGGTAGGCGGCGATCCAGGCTTCCGCATAGCCGCGACGCAGCGACTGACCTTCCACTGCGCGCCAATTTCATTCACGGCTGTGGAAAGCACGGCATCGGGATTCCCCTGCCGGTAGAGCAGGCGGGTAATTTCGGCTACACGGGTGAGGCTGCTGACATCCGGAGCGTCGGCCGAGGCCCCTTGCCGCGCTTCAGCAGCAGCCTGCACAGGTGGCGCCGGCGCAGGTTGCTCAGGAGGCCGCGGAGGGGTCATGCCCACGGCCATGTAAAGCCGATGCAGATCCTCATTGCGCTCCGCTTCATGCGGGAACAGCTCCTGAATATATTGCAGCCGCTCAATTGCCTTGCTCTGCATTCCGTACTGAACCAGAATTTCCACCTGGAGGATGAGGTCCTGAAGGGCCGAGGCGCCGATGGTCGGCTCGTGGCTCTTTCGCGTCTCAGGAACCGACTGCCCCAGGCCGGAGAATCGCGAGGAGATCACCTTGTAACGTTTGTCCTCGACCTTCCCTCGCAGGGATTCGAGCCGCTTGAGGTGCCCTGGCTCGTAGGCATCGACCTCGGCGGCGCGATCCAGGCATTCGGCAGCTTTAAGGTAGTTGCCCATGCCGAAGTAAAGATCGAACAACTTGAGCAGTGTCTGGCTGTAATCGGTCTCCCGGTTGGAGGCATTGAACAGCTCGCTCATGTATTCGAGGACTTCGGGCGAGGCGCGGTGCTCGGCCGCGATATCCTGCATCATGGCGGCAAAGTTCTTGCGCTCTCCGCGGCGGCGCTGCACCTGTTCGAGCTTGCGAGCCAGGGCAACCGCCTCGGCATCCTGCTGGCCGTCGATCAGGAGTCCGATCAGTTTGGCGACGTCATGATGGCGCGACGGATTGTGCTCGAACATCTGCCAGACGAGGGGCTCCGCCTCGCTGAGCCGGTTGGCGGCAAGCAGGGCCTTGGCGTAGGTTTCGCGAAGCTCCGGGGATGGAGGTCCGGCGGCGAGTTGCGGCTCGAGAACAAAGATGGAAGGTCCTACTTCACCATGTTCCAGGAGGCTTTTGCCGTAGGCGAGGGCAATATTGGTATCGCGGGAGTCTTCGGTATAGGCGCGCTCGAACCACTTTGCCGATTCCCCGCCGGAGGCTTCGGCTAACTGGCCGAGTTTGAGGAAAGCCGACGCCGCCGTCTTGTTGTCCTTCACTTCCGAGGAAAGTTCGCCCAGCCGCAGAAGGTTGCGCTCGCTCGGTTCGAAGGTCACGATGCGCTTGAGCACGCTGGCGCAGTCCGACTTCGTTCCCTCCTTCAGAACCTCCTCGAGCGCGTTTTCGTAGGTCTCGACTGCCAGCTTGCGATTGGAATTTTCGAGCAGCTGTCCGAACTGCACTTTCTGACGCCAACTCGGATTGGCGAAGCGTGTCAGCTTCTTATAGGTCAGGCTTGCCAGGGTCGCGTCCCCGGCTTGAATCTGTTGGTCGAACAGCTCCCCCAACAGCTTCACTGCCTCGGGAACACGTTGTAAAGACAGGCAAAGGTCCGCAGACATCTGGCGGATGGCGGAATTTTTCGGATCCGAGGCGAGCACCTGGAGATATGCCTCGAGGGCATCGGCGGTCTTTCCCTTCTGGAGCAGCTTTTCCGCCCGCTCTACGTGTTTGGTGATATCCGCCCGGTCCATTTTGTGATAGGTCTCCCCCGTCGCCAGAAGGGGATGCGAGGATGTAGAGATTACCCCACAGAAATTCTAGGAGGCTGGTCGGAGGGGGGCAACGCCGTAACTGGTAGAAGTGGTTACGATGGTCATCCAAATACTGCAACCTGCGCGGCCGCGGCGGTGGTTTGACAGCCCCGAAATCCCCTGTAAGAATAAAAATTCAGCGATTGCCCATCGGCGGTCCTCAAAAGGCCGCGTTGTTTCCATTGCCATCGTGGCGGAATTGGCAGACGCGCATGGTTCAGGTCCATGTACCCGCAAGGGTGTGGGGGTTCGAGTCCCTTCGATGGCACCAGGATTTCGGTTCTCTTAAGCAACTTCTTTCCCTCGCACGCAACCAAGCTTGGTGACTCTTATTCGCTTTATTGTCGTAGGAATCCTGCTTGCCGCCGCTTTGCAGGCCAGCGGCCAGACCACTTCCCGCCAACAGTTCACTGAAGCGGACCGCGACTATCAGCCGATCACCGGCAAGGAGCGGCTGAAGTGGTTTGCCGTCAGCACGGCCGGACCTGTGAGCATGGGATCCGGACTGTTCACATCTGCGATCGGTACGGCACGCAACAAGCCCGAGGAATACGGACCGCACTGGTCCGGGTATACGAAGCGGTATGGCATCCGCCTGAGCGGAGTTTCAACCGGCAATGCCATGGAGGCTGGTCTTGGCTCCCTGTGGGGAGAGGATCCGCGATATTTTCGCGTTCCCGATCAGCCGTTTCGGTGGCGGCTGGAGAATGCCATACTCGGCACCGTCCTGGCGCGGCGCTCAGACGGCCACTACGGATTGGCATTCGCGCGCCTTGCCGCCATCCCGGGGAACAACTTTCTGTCGAACACCTGGCGGGCAGACAGCGAGGCCAATCCCCATGACGCGGCTCTGCGCACGATGTACGGATTTCTCGGCCGCATGGGCAGCAACGCTTTCAAAGAGTTCTGGCCGGACATCCAGAGAAAAATCTTCCACAAGAAGCAGTAGTTTTGTTGCGGAACAACCCGTTGCGTGGCCTTGGCGCGCGCCGCGGGGTCCTCTCTTTCCCGTATAATCACTGGATTGTCACGGAGTTGCAGGCCTGCGGACAATCCCGATGACCACCTTGAACCAAATTGTCGCTTCGACGCGTCAGAAACTGGCGGTCACGTTGGCCTCCGTCGACATGCCGCGTCTGGAGCAACAGGCAGAGGCTCGGTCGCCGCGTGGATTCCGCCATGCCATTGAAAAGAAAGCCGCTTCCGGCGTGGCAGTTATCGCCGAGCTGAAGAAAGCTTCCCCTTCCCGCGGATTGATTCGCGCCAACTTCGATGTCGACAGTCTGGCCACCGAATTGGAAGATGCCGGCGCAGCGGCACTTTCTGTGTTGACCGACGAGGAGTTTTTCCAGGGCTCGCTAGAAAACCTGGAGCGGGCGTCCGCCGGCACACGGCTGCCATGCCTGCAGAAGGATTTCATTGTCCACGCGTTGCAGGTGCTTGAGGCCCGCGCATACGGCGCGGACGCAGTTCTTCTCATCGTCGCTGCTTTGACGCAAAAGGAGCTGCTCACACTGGCCGAGCGAGCCCGCGAACTGCAACTGGATGTGTTGTGTGAGGCACACGACGAAACCGAATTGCAAAGGGCTCTTGATGCCGGATGCGATCTGGTAGGCGTAAACAGCCGCGACCTGCGGACGTTCAAAGTCGACCTCGGAACGGCGTTTCGCCTGGCAAAACGCATCCCAAAAAATGTGATCAGCGTAGCCGAGAGCGGCATCCATACCAGTGCCGATATAGCTCGCCTGCGGGCCGCCGGCTATCACGGTTTTCTGATCGGGGAGTCGTTGATGAAAGCGCCGTCACCGGGTGACGCTTTGCGGTCGCTGCTGACCGAAGCTGTGCCGGCTCCGGTACTCGATTAGCTGGTTTTCTCTGTGGACCTATGTGCCCCTGTGGTTGGGCTTTTCTAAACCACAGAGACCACACAGGTACAGAAACTGAAATTGCGCTGGCGATGACTTGGATCAAGATTTGCGGAATTACGAATGCGGAGGACGCTCAAACCGCCGCCAAGGCCGGCGCTGACGCTCTGGGATTCGTGTTTTACGCGAAAAGCCCACGCCGCGTGGAAGCGGATGCCGCCTTACAAGCAGCGCGCGACTTGCCGGAGTCGGTGGAGCGAGTGGGAGTTTTTGTGGATCATGCCGTCGATTCGGTCGCCGCGATTGCAAAACAGTCGGGACTAACTGGCGTGCAGCTCTACTCCGGCACTGGAGTTGAAACGTCACATATAAAAGCGTTGCGCGGCCTGGCCGTGTACCTGGCCTTGCCTGCGGAGGGGAGAACGAACGGCCTTCCCGCGAATGATAGTTCCGTTCGGAATTCCGTGAGGGCTGTGCTTCTCGATTCCGGCAGGCTCGACCCTGGCGGAACGGAGAATCCTGGCGGGACTGGAAACACATTTGACTGGCAGAAAGCGGCGCCGGTGGCAGAGAAGATTCGAAATCATGGCTTCCGGCTGGTGGTGGCAGGCGGTCTGAATCCTGCCAACGTCGCCGAGGCCATTCGCGTCTTGCAGCCCTGGGGAGTTGACGTCTCGACGGGAGTCGAATCGAGCCCAGGGAAAAAGGACGCCGACAAGGTCAAGGCGTTCATCGCCGCCGTTCGGCAAGCGGAATAAACATGGCAACAGCGACGGTAGTGCAGAGAAAAAATCGGGCTCCGGCGAAATCCGCTCCCGGCCGCTTTGGGGTCTACGGCGGCCGCTACGTGCCGGAGACATTAATGGCCGCGCTCGAAGAACTGGAGCGGGAGTACGCGAAGGCGCAGCGCGATCCCAGCTTTCGCCACCGTCTGGACGGGCTGCTTCGGACTTATGCCGGCCGGCCTACACCCCTGTTCCTTGCTCGAAGGCTGAGCCAGAAGCTTGGTGGCGCCACCATCTACTTGAAGCGCGAAGACCTTCTTCATACCGGGGCGCACAAGATCAACAACTGTCTGGGACAAGCCCTGCTGGTTGAACGCATGGGCAAGCGCCGCGTGATCGCAGAGACCGGCGCCGGCCAGCACGGAGTTGCAACCGCGACTGTCTGCGCGCTACTGGGTTTCCAGTGCGTTGTCTACATGGGGACCGAAGATATGCGGCGCCAGGAACTCAACGTCTTCCGCATGCGTCTTCTGGGCGCCGAGGTCCGCGGAGTGAACTCCGGGTCGCGCACTCTGAAAGACGCCATCAACGAAGCCATGCGTGACTGGGTCACCAACGTCCAGACCACACATTACCTGCTGGGCAGCGTTCTGGGCGCCCATCCTTATCCGACGATGGTGCGGGATTTTCATAAGGTGATTGGCCGCGAAGCGAAGGCGCAAATTCGCAAGGCTGAAGGCAAGCTCCCGGCGGCGATCATTGCCTGCGTAGGCGGCGGATCGAACGCCATCGGGATCTTCCACGAGTTTTTGAAGGATAAAAAAGTGAAGCTGATCGGCGTCGAGGCCGGCGGCCGCAGCGAGCGGCTCGGCGAGCACGCGGCACGCTTCCGGGGCGGATCGCCGGGAGTTCTCCAGGGCACTTTTTCTTACGTTCTACAGGACGCCGCCGGGCAAATTGCCCTCACCCATTCCGTATCGGCGGGCTTGGACTATCCATCGATCGGCCCGGAACACGCCTGGCTAAAGGACACCGAACGCGCCGAGTACGTCCCAGCCTCCGACGCCGAAGCGCTCGAAGCCACGACCCTGCTTGCCCGTACTGAGGGGATTATTCCTGCACTGGAATCGGCTCACGCCGTAGCGGAGGCGATCAAGCGGGCGCCCAGGATGAAGAAGTCGGAGATTCTTATCGTGAATATCTCCGGCCGCGGCGATAAGGATATCGGGATCATGCGGGAGAATCTGAAGCTGGATTAGCCGGGTTCTCAATCGAAGAGTTCGCTGTGGGATCCCAGCCGAACGAGCTGGAGCACATCTACCTCGGGCTTGCGATAGATCAGCAACAAATCGGGCTTCAGGTGACATTCCCGACAGTCACGCCATTCTCCAACCAGCACATGGTCACGTGCCCGTTCGGGCAGTGGTTTGTCATCCGCGAGCAGTCGGATCGCCGACTCCAGCACTCCCTCGAGATCGCGGCGATGCTGGCCCCTAATTTCGCGCTTGAAGTCCCGGCGGAAAGCGTTTGTGCGCTCAATCCTCCGCATGGAGGTCCGACATTAGCTCGGAGACATTGTCGAACGAAGCTAAACCACTCTTCCGGGCCTCTCTTATTGCCGCGGCGGTTGTGGCGTTGGGCACTCTGACATCGAAAGGCAACGCCTTCTCTGCTGCGACGCGAGTGAGCAAGACACGAACTGCGTCCGAAACTGACAAACCCATGCTGGCGAGAGCCTTGGCCGCTCGGGCTTTTACTCGCTTGTCGACCCTGATGTGAACCATTTCAGTTGCTGGCATGGCTGAGATACATTGTATCTCAAGAAACAAGTTGAGTCCAGACAAAACATGGCGTGGCCAGCTCTAAACTATTGAGTAAGCTAGATTTCTCGCTACAATAGCCGCTTCATGCCATTTCACTTCGAAAACAAGCCTTCGCTGGTGGCCTACGTCACCTGCGGCGATCCCGACATTGCGACCAGCCGGGATATCATCTTCGCCGCCATAGACGCTGGCGCCAGCACCATCGAACTCGGTGTTCCCTTCAGCGACCCGGTTGCCGATGGACCCGTAATCCAGCGCGCCAGCGAGCGAGCCTTGAAGCACCACACGTCGATCGAGCAGGTGGTAAAGCTCGCGTCGGAAATTCGGAACCATTCACAATCCGTGGGGCTCATTATCTTCACGTACCTGAATCCTATCCTGCGCATGGGGATGGAAAAATTCTGCAAGGTCGCGCGCCTGGCCGGGGTGGACGGAATTCTGGCGATTGATCTCCCCGTCGAAGAGTCAGCGGAATATCTTCGAGCCGCCAGGAGCAACGGACTGGCGACGATCTTTCTCGCCGCTCCAACCAGCACCGATCAGCGCCTGAAGCTGATCGCCGAAGTCTCCACCGGCTTCGTCTATGCGGTTTCCCGCACCGGCGTAACCGGAGCGCGAAAGCAACTGGCCGGCGACGCCGAGACGCTCGTTCGCCGCCTCCGCAGATTCACTACCCTGCCGATCGCAGTGGGCTTCGGCATCTCCAATCCCGAGCAGTTTGCTGCCGTTGGCGAGTTCGCAGACGCCGCGGCCATCGGCAGCCGGATCGTGGAGCTCATTGAGCAGAATCCGGGCAGAGAAGCCCAGTCTGTGGCACAATTCATAGGGCAGCTTACAGCCGTCAGCTCACAGCAATCAGTTCCCACGCGTTGAATTTCGCGCAAATAAAGCCTGTCGTCCGTCGTGACCGGGGCGAAGGTGCAGGCTGACAGCTCAAAGCCACCGCTCGAATGCATATGGACATCGCCGACTGGCGCAAGAAAATCGATGAACTCGACGGCAAGCTGGTGCAGTTGCTGAGCGAGCGTGCGCAGGCTGCGCATGAGATCGGCAAACTGAAGAAGACCGCATCGATGCCGATTTACGAGCCGGATCGGGAACGAACAGTCTTCGAGCACGTTCGGAAGATTAATCCCGGCCCGCTGGCCGACCGCGACCTGCTTCGCATTTATGAGCGAGTGATGGACGTGATGCGACAGATACAGAAGGAAGAGATCGCGCCGGACATGCCCGTCGAAGGCGCGCGTGGCGATACGGAATTGGATAATGAGGTAAATGATTGAGGCAGCTTTCAGCTCTCAGCTTTCAGACTCGAACTGATTGCTGACAGCCGAAAGCCGACGGCTACCTATGATCGTGGCAATGCAGGAAACCGCAACCGAAGCGCAGATTCAGGATGTAATTGAACACCTGATCCGCATGGGCTTTTCCGTCCATCGAACTACCGGCGAGCGCCAGTCGGTGCTGGCCGCGGTGGGCGCGCGCACCGATTTTGATACTCGCAATCTTGAGGTCCTGGCTGGTGTCGAGCACGTGCATCGCATCAGCGCTCCCTACAAGCTGGCCGGCCGCAGCTTCCGCCCGGGCGGTACGGTGATTGAATTCAAAAACGGCCTGAAGATCGGGGGTAGCGACGTCGTGGTGATGGCCGGCCCGTGCTCCGTCGAATCCCGGGAACAGATCTTCAGAGCCGCCGAGCAGGTGGCCGCGGCGGGGGCTCGCGTGCTGCGCGGCGGCGCCTTCAAGCCACGCAGCTCGCCATACTCCTTCCAGGGAATGGGCGTGGAGGGCCTGAAGCTGATGCGGGAAGCGGCGGACAAGTTCTCCCTCCTGGTCATCAGCGAGGTTATGGAGATCGCCCAGATCGAGCCCATGTTGCAGTACATCGACATCTTCCAGGTGGGGGCGCGCAACATGCAGAACTTTAACCTGCTGCGCGAACTCGGCAAAGTCAAAAAGCCGGTGCTGCTCAAGCGGGGAATTGCCGCTACTCTTGAAGAGTTGCTGCTCTCGGCGGAATACATCATGGCGGGCGGCAATTATCAGGTCGTCCTGTGCGAGCGCGGAATCCGCACCTTCGAAACTTACACGCGCAACACGCTGGACATCTCCGCGATCCCGATCATCAAGAAGCTCTCGCACCTGCCGATGACCTCCGATCCCTCGCACGGAACTGGACTGCGCGACAAGGTTCCTCCCATGGCGCGGGCTTCGGTTGCCGCCGGTGCAGATGCGCTGCTGATCGAGGTTCATCCCGATCCCGACAAGGCATTTTCGGACGGGGCGCAGTCCCTGTTTCCCGATCAGTTTTCCAAGCTGATGGATGAGCTCCGCATGATCGCGCCGGCAGTAGGCAGAAAAATAGCCTGAGAAGAATCTGCGGCTGACGATTCACGATCTGGATTCTGCGCCGTCGGCCGCAATTCAAATACCCTGATGCCCATTCGCCAGATCACCATCGTTGGCACCGGCCTCATCGGCGGATCCCTGGGGCTGGCTCTCAAGAAGCAGGGGTTTCTCGGCCGCATTGTCGGCTGTGACCGCGCGCCGGTACTGGAGAAGGCGCAAAACAAGGGCGCCATCGACTCGGGCGATACCAATCCTGCAGACGCGGCCCGCGGCAGCTCCATCGTGGTTCTGGCGTCACCGGTGGGAGGGATCATCGAGTCCATCGGCCGCCTCGGCCCCGTCCTTCCTTCCGACACTCTTCTCACCGACGTCGGCAGTACGAAGGCTCAAGTAGTTGCCAAGGCGAATGCCGTCTTCGGCGCCAACACCAAGCTCCGTTTCCTTGCCGGACATCCGATGGCCGGGAAGGAGCAATCCGGCATTGAATTCGCCGATCCCGATCTGTTTCAGGGGGCGGCCTGGTTTCTTACTCCTGTACCCGGCCAGGACGTATACGACGGCCTCAGCGGCGAGTTCCTGCGATTTGTCGAGAAAATGGGAGCACGCATCGCCTCCATGGACGCCAGCGAGCACGACCACCTCTGCGCCTGGATCAGCCACCTTCCGCAAATGATCTCGACCGCGCTGGCGGCCACCCTGGTCGAGGAGTTCGGCGAAGACGCACCCCTACTCGAGGCCGGCGGCCGAGCCCTGCGCGACATGACGAGAATTTCCTCCAGCCCGTATTCGATGTGGCGGGACATCGCGCTCACTAACAAGGAGGAAATCCGGGAGGCCCTGCTGAAGCTGGAGCAACGTCTGGCGCACGTCCGCGAAAATCTCGATACGCGGGAACTTGCCATGGAATTCGAACGGGCTCACCAGCTCCGGAAAGCTCCCATGCGTCGCCGGGAGAAACCGGTGAAGTTGAAGAGTTAGTAGTCGATCATCTTCGGAAAACCGACTTCTATTAGAATTTCTACTCAATGAACAAAGTTGTCGCCAACGCGAATGAAGCCATCAAGGATGTTTTCGACGGCGCCACAATCATGGTCGGCGGGTTCGGACTTTGCGGCATCCCGGAGAATCTTATCCGCGCGCTGGTCCACAGAGGCACAAAGAACCTCACCACCATCAGCAACAATGCCGGCGTCGACGGATTCGGTATCGGCCTGCTGCTCTCCGCCGGTCAGCTGCGCAAACACGTCGGAACTTACGTCGGCGAGAACAAACTGCTCGAGGAAATGATTCTGAAAGGCCAGATCGAGCTGGATCTCGTGCCCCAAGGCACATTTTCCGAGCGCATCCGTGCCGGCGGCGCCGGCATTCCGGCATTTTTCACCCCGACCGGCGTCGGTACGATCGTGGCTGAGAACAAGGAAACGCGCGAGTTCGACGGCCGCCTTTATGTCATGGAGCATGCACTCAAGGCTGACTTCGCCTTCGTCAAAGCGTGGAAGGGCGACAAGTGGGGCAATCTCGTCTATCGAAAGACGGCGCGCAACTTCAATCCCATGATGGCCACAGCGGCCAAGATCACAATTGCCGAGGTCGAGCATCTGGTCGAACCCGGCGAACTCGATCCCGACTGCATCCACACACCCAGCGTGTATGTGAAGAGAATCTTTCAGGGAGAATTGTTCGAGAAGAGAATCGAAAGGCGGACGACCAGAAAACCGGCCTAGCCGAAGCAAACTATAAATGGCGAATCCATCCAAACCCGCCAAGGACGTCGAGAAACGCGAGCGTATCGTCAAGCGCATTGCGCGCGAATTGCGCGATGGCTTCTACGTCAACCTCGGCATCGGCATGCCTACGCTTGTGGCCAATCACGTCCCCAGGGGCATGGATGTCGTCCTTCAAAGCGAGAATGGCATGCTCGGCATCGGCCCGTTCCCGCTCGAAGGCCAGGAGGACGCCGACCTCATCAATGCCGGCAAGGAAACGGTCACCGAGATGCCAGGCACATCGTTCTTTTCGAGCGCCGATTCTTTCGCGATGATCCGCGGCGGCCACATCGATCTCAGCGTGCTCGGCGCGATGGAGGTCGACGAAGAGGGAAATCTCGCCAACTGGATGATTCCCGGAAAAATGGTGAAGGGAATGGGCGGTGCAATGGACCTCGTGGCTGGCGCCCGCCGCGTCATCGTCGCCATGGAGCACACCACGCGCGACTCTCAGCCCAAGATCCTGAAGAAGTGCTCGCTGCCCCTTACCGGCATGAAGGTCGTCAACACGATCGTCACCGACATGGCCGTGCTGCAGGTGAGCCAGACGGGGCTGATTCTCGAGGAAGTGGCCCCCGGCCTCACCGCGGATGATGTCCAGCGGGTCACCGAGCCGACGCTGATTCTCAGCCCCACGCTGAAAGTGATGGAAAGTTAGATAGCGTCGATCTTTACCTATTTCCCCGCCGCCTGGCTTTTTACTCTTGCCGCTTCGAATTCATCGCCCTTCCGCCAGTTCACCAGGTTCGGCGTGCTCGCGGCCTGCCATCCCAGGGCGAATCCGAAGCGCGCCATCACGGCATCTCCGGTGAAATCCATGTCAGGACGATACTCATCGCTCGGCTGATGGTAGCGCTTCGTCGTGTAGTCCTCGGACTGTTGCATTCCCCACGCGGCGTCGTGCCCCTTGTACTTCATGCCTTCGTCGATGGAGAAAGAGGGAATGCCCACGCGCGCCAGGCTGAAGTGGTCTGAGCGGTAGTAGTGGCCCGCCTCCGGATGGGAATCGGGGCGAATATCCAGCCGGAATTTCTCCGCCCAGCCCTGCACAACCGGATAGAAGCTCGTCCGCTCGGAGCCTGAAACCTCCACCTCCTCCGGCGATCCCAGCGGCGGCAGCGCGTCATAGTTCAGGTCGAGTGAGATTTTCCCCGCCGGGATCGGCGGATGTTTCCCCAAATACTCGGATCCCAGCAATCCCTGCTCTTCGGCCGTTACAGCTGCGAACAAGATCGACCGCCGGGGCCCCGGCGTTGCCAGGCTGAAGATCCTCGCCAGCTCCAGCAGAATGCCGCAGCCCGTAGCGTTGTCGTTAGCTCCGTTGTAAATGTTGTCGCCCTGCATCTCGGGCCGGATCCCCAGGTGGTCGTAGTGCGCGGTGTAGAGAACCGCCTGCTGCTTGAGCTTGGGATCGCTGCCGGGCAGCACCGCAACCACGTTGTTGGACTCAAACGGCCGTATCTTGCTCACCATGTGCGCCTTCAATTTCACGGGAAGCTTCACCGGGCGGAAGTCCCGGGATTTCGCATCCTCCATCAGCTTGTCCAGGTTCAGTCCCGCGCTAGCGACCAGCTGTTTGGCCACTTCCAACTGCACCCACGACGCCACCTTCAGCCGCGGGCCCTCGAGCTTGAGAAACGATTCCTCGCCCGAGTTCGAGTTACGCACAACTTCCCAGGGATAGCTCGCCATATCGGTGCGGTGGATCAGGATTACTCCCGCTGCGCCCTTGCGCGCTGCCTGCTCGTACTTGTAGACCCAGCGTCCGTAGTAGGTAAGCGCGCGCCCGGTGAAGAACTTTTCGTCGTTCGAAGGCGGCTCGTTCACCAGCATCAGCAAAACCTTCCCCTTTACATCCGTGCCTTTGTAGTCGTTCCACTGGTATTCCGGAGCTTCAATTCCATAACCCATGAAGATGATGTCGGCATCCACATCCGAGACTGGCTGCTGCGTCTGGTCGGTGGCCACGTAGTCGTCCAGGCGCTTCAGGTTTTGCACTTCGCCGCTGGCGGGTACAAATGAAAAGGTGGTCTCCGGCTGCGTAGCGACGCCAACCATCGGAACCTTCTGCATGAACGTGCCGTTGCCGCCGGAAGGCTTCAGACCGTACAACGCAAATTGCGTCGCAATGTATTCGGCGGCGATGTCGCCGCCGCGCTGTCCCGTCCCCCGGCCCTCCAGCAGGTCGTGCGAGAGAAAGCGCACGTGCGCCCGAATCCGCTCCGGATCGGTCTTCTGCATGGCTGCAATGGCGGTGCTGGGTATCTGCACCGTGACCGCACTCTTCTGCGCATAGATTGGACTCACGCCAAGCAACACGACCATCCAAAAGGCGGCCAGACCCGTTCGCATTCTGCAAGGCTCCTTGTGTGAAGAATGTTCTACTTTTCGGAACGAGAAAAAAGGCATGATCGGAAGTTGGAAAGCTGGATCTCCGGGCCCGCAACCTGCGGGCTAATTTTTCGAGCTTCAACCCGCGCGAAACTCTGCCACCTGTTCGCCGGATTGAAATACCGATCGCACACCGTCTCCACTAGCCTCGGCCGCCTTGCGGTTGATCTCATCTACGTCGGCGCGAATCCATCCTACGCTGGAGACTTCAATCTCGCCATCCTGCGCAATCCAGAATTCGGTCGGCACATTGGTCAATCCGTAGGCATTCGAAACTGGATATGTCCGGGTGTCATCGAGAGCCACAGGAAATGTGATGCCATACTGCTTCACGAAGGCGGCGGTGTCCTTCTTGTCATTCTGCGAGATGCCTACGATCGAAACCCCCTTGCCGGCGTAGGCGCGGTGAATCCGCTCCAGAAAAGGCAGCGCATACTGGCACGTGGGACAGGAAATCTTGAAGAAAACAGCGAGAACGGGGCCGCGCGAGAGCGCTGGGGCCAGCGAGAATGCCCTTCCATCCAGAAGCGGCAATGAGAAGTCTGGGGCAGCCGTACCCGGCGCCAGTGCGGCCATGGAAATCCTCCCGGTAGTGTGACTACATTCTAAACGCTGAGCGTGAAAATCGCAGTCCTCCGCGTGGTCCAAATCAATGCGAAATTACACGACTAGAGAAGTTCAGCCGCACGCAAGATCTTTCGTGCCAGTCCGGTAAGAGGGAGCGTTCCGAGTTGCGAGGTGGAGTACCACGTTCCCTCGGAACTCGACGCTTCTTCCTCTTTCGTGACCCGCACCGTGTAGTCGGTAACCGTAATCGAATGGCGGAGAGTCAGAAATGCAGGCCCGTCGCCTGCCCGGCTTTCCGGCAACTCCCACATGGACGGCATCAATCCCGCATTTTTCGGCCGCTTGACCAGCAGTACTGAACCATCGCGGCAATTCAGGCTGTAGTAAAGATCGGCCCTTTTCTGGCGGAGGCGCTTTCGGCTCTGAGGAAGCTCTCCCCGATTGCGGCAAAACTCACGTACCGGACAGAGCAAGCATGTGGGAGCCGCGGGCGTGCACACTATCGCCCCCAGTTCCATCATCGCCTGGTTGAAATCGCCGGGGTGCTTCGGATCCAGCAGGACTTCGGCCGTGTTCCACAACACTTTTGCCGGAAGCTCCTTTCCATGCAGCCGTTGCAGAACCCGCTCTACATTGCCATCGACAACCGCCACTGCTTCGCCGAAGGCAATGCTGCTGATCGCCGCCGCCGTATAGCGACCGATCCCGGGAAGGCTCCGCAGTCCTTCAGAGGTGCGAGGGAAGTCTCCTTCTCGTTCCCTGACAACTTTTTTGGCGGCTGCATGCAGCATGCGCGCACGCCGGTAGTATCCCAGCCCGCTCCACAAGGCCAGCACGGAAGATTCCCGCGCCGCCGCCAGATGCTTCACTGTGGGGAAGCGCCGAAGAAATCGTGCATAGTGGTCCAGAACCGCAGCCACCCTCGTCTGCTGGAGCATGATTTCCGACAGCCAGACGCGATAAGGATCCCGATCCTTTCGCCACGGAAGCTCCCGTTTATTTTGCGCATACCAGCCCAGCAGCCGGCGGCGGAAGAGTTTCCTGCCCGCTGGATCGTCGAGATTGTGGTTTTTTGCCGGCGGCATGGATTTCTGGAAGCTCCGAACCGCTACTTGATCTCTCCCACCACCGAGTGAGCCAGCGCCATCCAGCCGGTTTTCTGCTGCTGCCATACGGCCAGCATGTGAACCGGCTCGGAAGGAAACGGGCCGCGCGGACCGTTGCCTTTGAGATTGAGCGTGTAGGCCACGATCATGCTCCGTCCGTTGAGTTCCACCTGGAAATCCGAAAGAACGTAATCCGTCACTTGGAATTGCTTCAGAAGCTCCAGCGCAGCGGTCCGATCGAGAGCGCCTCTCGGAGTAACCCGGATGTAATTCCCTGCCAGGTGCCGCTCCAGCTCGTTCCAGTCCTTCTGCTTGACCTCCAGCCAGAAATTGCGCTCCAGGCTTTCGCCCCCGGTGGCATCCGACCAATGCCGCACCGGGTGTTCCGCCCACATGGTGCATCCCTGAAAGATGAGGACTGCCAGCATCAGCAGCACCGTTCGCCAGAAAGTTGCCATGGCGCGATTTTAACTCACCGCCCCTCGCTCTCCTCTACTCTGTCATCCCGAGCACTCCGACTCTGTCATCCCGAGCGCTCCGACTCTGTCATCCCGAGCGCAGTGAGGCGCAGCCGAACGCAGTCGAGGGACCTGGTGTTGGGTGTTCCTCTGTGTTCCTCTGTGTCCCCTGTGGTTAAATCCTCCCAACTCCTCTACTCTGTCATCCCGAGCGCAGTGCGGCGCAGCCGAACGCAGTCGAGGGACCTGGTGTTGGGGTTTCCTCTGTGTCCCCTGTGGTTAATTCTTCCCAACTCCTCTACTCTGTCATCCCGAGCGCAGTGCGGCGCAGCCGAACGCAGTCGAGGGACCTGGTGTTGGGGTTTCCTCTGTGTCCCCTGTGGTTAATTCTTCCCAACTCCTCTACTCTGTCATCCCGAGCGCAGTGAGGCGCAGCCGAACGCAGTCGAGGGACCTGGTGTTGGGGTTTCCCCTGTGTTCCTCTGTGCTCCCTGTGGTTAAATCCTCTCAACTCCTCTACTCTGTCATCCCGAGCGCAGTGTGGCGCAGCCGAACGCAGTCGAGGGACCTGGTGTTGGTGTTCCTCTGTGTCCCCTGTGGTTAAATCCTCCCAACTCCTCTACTCTGTCATCCCGAGCGCAGTCGAGGGACCTGGTGTTGGGGTTTCCTCTGTGCTCCTCTGTGCTCCCTGTGGTTAAATCTTTGCCGTCATGGAAGCCGGCTTCCAATGCGCCAGTTGCGGCGAATGGAACGACACCTCGGTTGACGACTCAGCCGGGCGGCGCCAGCGCTACGTCGAGGACTGCCAGATATGCTGCAAGCCAAACGTTCTCTCGGTGAGCTATGATGCCGACGAAGATACATTTGTGATCAGCGCCGAGTTGGAATAGCCTATCGGCGAAAGGACAGACCGATGGGAACAGCGTTCAGGACGCCGGGGCCTATGATCTCTCACCAGATGGTGACCACTCAATTCGAGCTCGACGGATTTCGCGTGCGCCGTACTCTGGGCGTGGTGCGCGGCATCGTGGTACGCTCGCGCTCGATTTTCGGCACCATCGGCGCCGGCCTGCAGACCATCCTCGGCGGAAACATCACCCTGCTCACCAACCTGTGCGAGAAAACCCGCTCCGACGCCTTCGACCTGATGCTGCAGCACGCCGCCGAACTCGGCGCCAACGCCGTCGTCGGCGCACGCTACGACGCTACCGAAATCTTGTCCGGAGTCACCGAAGTCCTGGCCTACGGCACCGCCGTCTTCGTCGAGCCCATCAAGCCATCCTGAGCGGAGTCAAACCAGCGTCACCCTCCCTCCCGCACCCAACAACTGAAGTCACGTTTTCCGTTTGCCCGGGAATCTGCTTAAATCAGTCCAGGCATCGCCTTCATGGTTGACGTCCACTCCCACATCCTTCCCGAAGTCGACGATGGCGCGAAATCCTGGGAAATCGCCGTCGAGATGTGCACCATGGCCGCCGCCGACGGCACCGACCACATCGTCGCCACGCCCCATGCCAACGATCGCTACGCCTACGATCGGGAGCGGTTTGGCGGAACTCTCGAGCTTCTGCGCGAGATGGTCGGGCCCAAGATCAAGCTCAGTCTCGGATGTGACTTCCATCTCTCCTACGAGAATCTCCAGGACGCCCTCACGCGCCCGCACCGTTACACCATCGATGACACCAACTACCTTCTCGTCGAGTTGAGTAACTACAGCATCCCCTCGCAAATTGAAGAATATTTCTCACGCCTGGGAGATCAGGGCATCACGCCCGTCATTACCCATCCGGAACGTAATCCCATTGTGCGGCGCACCCCGGAGCGGGTGCTGCGGTGGGTAGAGCAGGGCTGTGCGGTGCAGGTCACGGCCTCCGCTCTGACCGGGGCCTGGGGAGAACGAGTCACGAAGGCCGCCCAGTGGTTTCTGGAAAGAGACGCCGTCCACATCCTGGCCAGCGACGCGCACGACACCAAGAACCGGGTTCCCGGCCTGTCGGCTGCGCGCAAAGAAGCCGAACGCCTCTACGGAGGCGACGTCGCCCGGGCCTTGGTCGAAGACAATCCCCGCGCAATCGTAAGCGGTCAGCCTCTTCCCTATTTTCCCGATCCAGTGGTTTAGTTTTGGATTCTCATCCACCAAAGTGGCAAGCGGGGGCTCCCGCCCTACACCATGAGTCTTGTCATTACGAAGCGGAGCGAGGAATCTGCTTTTCCCAGCCATCGAACCGCGTCCTGAGCGGATGGCGCACATCTCCGCGAGAAAGTATAGCTCTAAGAGGAGTATTCATTCTCATTCTTGGGGTGCCCCATGTTTGCCTGCTTTTGGCAAACGTGGGATCACGCTCGAAGGTGGGTGGCCCACTCAAGCCCGGTTTTGGCTTGAGTGGGATTTAGAGGAGAACGTTGTATTCTCGTTGTCCAGCTGAAGCGGCGGGGCGGGAGTTCCCGCCCTACACCATAAGTCTTGTCATTCCGAAGCGGAGCGAGGAATCTGCTTTTCCCACCCATCAAACCGCGTGCCGGCCGGGTGGCGCACATCTCCGCGAGAAAGTATAGCTCTAAGAGGAGTGCTCATTTTCATTCTTGTGGTGCCCCATGTTTGCCTGCTTTTGGCAAACGTGGGATCACGCTCGAAGAACAAATCTCTTCCTCAGGGACGGGTGGCCCACTCAAGCCCGGTTTTGGCTTGAGTGGGATTTAGAGGAGAACGTTGTATTCTCGTTGTCCAGCTGACGCGGCGGGGCGGGAGTTCCCGCCCTACACCATAAGTCTTGTCATTCCGAAGCGCGGACTTTCCGCGCGAGGAATCTGCTTTTCCCAGCCCTCAAACCGCGTGCTGGGCGAGTGGACGGGTGGCCCACTCAAGCCCGGTTTTGGCTTGAGTGGGGATGTGTTTGTTCGTCACAGGAACCGCGCCACGGTTGCACTTAAGACTTGAAGGACAAATCGGGGACAGCCGGAACCCGATGACAAATCGGGGACAGACGGAACTGACCCCACTTCCTAAGCCCCAAGCCACGAAGGGGCGGGCGGCGCACATCTCCGCGAGAAAGTATAGCTCTAAGAGGAGTACTCATTCCCATTCTTGGGGTGCCCCATGTTTGCTGCTTTTGGCAAACGTGGGATCACGCTCGAAGAACAAATCTCTTGCTCAGGGTTAGGTTCTTGTCATCGTGGCCGGCACGGGAGGAGGTGGATGGGCCCCACTTCTGGCAAAACCGGTGTTCAGTCTCATGACAATTTGTAAACCATGTCGTGGGACTGGACACAACACCGGGCTTGAGTGGGCCACCCGTCGGGTGTCACATCCCATCTTTGCAAGCGCATCATTGACTCCGAGTTGGGTCTCTCGCACTGGCCGGCTTCAGAAGAGATCGTAGACCACTTCGTAATAGGATAGCGACGGCTGAGTAGGTTAAGCAGTTAAGGAAAACTGAGATGATCGTTAATGAAATGCCCGGAGTTGTTGTCCGCCAAGTCGTCGTCAGCATTAGCGACGACGGCCACAACACATACGTCAGCTCGATGTTAGCAATGTTTAGTGCGCCGGCGACTCCGAATGCGATTAATGTCAGCACGGCGGTGGAAACTATCAGTCCGATAGTTCCTGCACCTAATATCAGCCGTCTGTCAGTCACTTGATCCCCTTCTGAGCCTTAGAAAACATCACCGGCTGGGGGGCTGGCCCACCTTAATTGTGATTATCCCGAGGCGCTAATCTAACTGATGTTGCCCCCAAGCCACGAAGGGGCGAGTGGCGTACATCTCCGCGAGAAAGTATAGCTCTAAGAGGAGTAGTCATTTTCATTCTTGGGGTGCCCCATGTTTGCCTGCTTTTGGCAAACGTGGGATCACGCTCGAAGAACAAATCTCTTCCTCAGGGTTTAGGTTCTTGTGATCCTGGCCGGCTTGAGTGGGCACCCCTCGCGGAGAGAAAAGCATGTTCGGATTAATGTTTGTCGGGGTCATGTCATGCCAGATTCGGGTGACCATGTTGAGAATCCCCCGTGTCACTGCTCCAGACCGCCTAGATGTCGAAACAGCACGTATCTAACATTTTGTGTTCAAGACGAAGGACGTCCCCCTTTCTACGCAACCAGCAACTGGTCAATGGCGGAATAGCCCGTCGGCAAGTTGACGCCGTCAGTGCGTGCTCCTGCGGCGAGCAGTGCAGCCACAGAATCCGGTTTGCGGCGGTACTTCCAGTACGAGTCGATGCAGGCTCTCACGGCCAATTGCAATGCGGTGCGGCCACGGGCATCGCCGGCGTTCACGGGTGCGCCCGCGGCAATGAGGGTCTTCACCACTTCGTGATTTGCGCGCCACGCAGCCACGTGCAGAGCAGTCGAGTCGGGCGCCAGTTCCCAATAACCGTCACCGTGCGGCCACAGAGCCTCGGCGGAGACGCCCAACGAAAGCAGGCAGCGCACCCCTGCGTCATTGTTCGCACCAGCAAAATGCGCCAGCAGCGTGCCTCCAATCGCGAGAAGTTGCCTGAGCAATTCAGGATTCTGGCTCGCACGAGATCGCGCTCCCTCTAGATCGGCGCACGCACAAGCTGCCACTAACACGTCGAGACCTTCGAGACGTATCTCGAACCCTCGGCGTTCCAACGTTGCTAGAATGTCTCCACGACCGTACCAGGCTGCCATCTGAAAGGCGTTGCGTCCGTCGAGTTCATTTGCCAATAAGGGATCAGCGCCATGATCGAGGAAGGCTTCGATCATCAGATGGCTGTTGTCACGACGGATGGATTGCTGGAAAGGTGTGAATTTCCAGATCGTGCGATAGTTTGGATTTACTCCGTGCTCAAGAATTAGATTCAGTCCCCTGTCATCGTGCCAATCGCATTTGCGGGCCGCAATCGTAGCGAGGCTAGCCTCGCTGAATCGTCCGGAGTCGAGCAAAACCTGCAATACAGTGTTGTCGTAGGTCTCGGCCACGTGGTACGGCGTCTCTTCGTCATTGGGATCGGCGCCATACTCGAGAAGGAGACGGGTGAGCCCGGCGTGCTGTGCAAGGCCCGCGGCTCCGTAGAGGGCTGCTTCATGCACGGGCCGCGGTGGAGTGTCGATGTACTTGGTCCATCCCGTATTCGCGTTAGCTCCGGCTTCGAGCAGGGGCCGCGCAGCTTCTACAAAAGATTCCGAGTGTGCCTTATTGATGCGGAGATAGCGCGAAAAACAGAGATGGGTCAGCGCGTCCCATCCGTGCGGGCCACCGCTCGCCGTGGCAAGCGATGGATCACGGGCCAGGCAAGAGCCGACTGTGGCCGTATCGCCAAGGACGGCGGCGCTGTAGATGCTCGCGGTGCTGACCTCAGGATAACGGGAGCGAATCATCTCCGCGTGTTCGAGCGTTCCCGAGCCGTGCCAGCCACGGCGATCAACACACGCGACTTCGATGAAAGCATGAGCAGGATCGCGCAGATCCTCAAGAGCGCGAATGACACGCAGGGTCTCAATATGCCTTGCGAATTCAGGCCAGCTCTCGTACCCGTGTTCGCGGGCTAGAACAAGTTGCGCATCGGCCAGGTTGAAGGCGCGGAATGCATCCGATCCCGCGTGGCGGACGCGCGGATGGTGCCGACGAATGCGTTCGAGCGCAGCAGGCGTTCCGGCAGTAACACCGCGGTGTAGTTCTTTGGCCTGCTTCTTATATTGTTCGAGGCTGGGGTGGTCGGGAAGAGTCCGGTCAAGCATACGAAGCTCCCTTCACGTTGCGCCTGGAACGTCCGCATCGATCAGGCTGAAAGAAGACTCGTCAGGTTTTAGCAACAAAGTGGGCACGGCCCTTTCCGCGGACTGGATGCGCCCTTCGCGCTCAGAAAAGCGTACATGGTCGAAAACCCAGACGTCAACATGGTTGGTTACAGGGCGGTCGGCGGCGGTCGGGGGCAGTCCGATTCAATGCCGCGTCGAGTCTGTCATCAGCATCTTCTAAGTCCCATCCAGGCAGATTCTCGATGAGCACAGAGCGCCGAGTCACACGGGGACGGGTGGCCCACTCAAGCCCGGTGTTAGCTTGAGTGGGAGTGTGAAGAGATGCGTTGTACCCCCGCATTCGTTGCTGGCGGGGTGGGAATTTTCACTCATCACAGACACCGCCCAACCTTCAGGCTAGATTCTGTCTAATGCCCAAGGGACTGATACGTTTTCATCAGAGCGGTCAAAGTCACTTCGTCACCTTCTGCTGTTATCATCGACGTCGCTCTTTTACCGCCCACATGAGCTGCGAGGTATTCGAATCAGCGCTCGAGCGAGTGCGCCGTAACTACAGACTTCGTGTTTACGGCTATGTAGTTATGCCTGAGCACGTTCATCTCCTGCTCAGCGAACCGGAACGGGAGACCCTGGCGGACGCGGTGAAGTCGTTGAAGCAAGGAGTATCGCGGCGCTTGATTAGCGATGCAAAGCGTTTCTGGCAAAAACGTTACTACGATTTCAACATTCGCAACTATCGCCAATTTGTGGAGAAGCTACGGTATATTCACCGCAATCCGGTGAACGGGGGCTGTGCGAGCGCCCCGAAGACTGGCAGTGGAGTAGCTTTCGCCACTATGCGACGGGCGCTGAAGGATGCGTGGAAATCGAGTCGGAATGGACGGCACGAAAACGCGAACGAGCGAGAGGAAAGCTCTGCGCAGCCGTCGAACTGCCCCACTCAAGCCAAAACCGGGCTTGAATGCGCGACCCGGCGCGAAATTACTGTTCGGTCTGCGTGGGTGCTGCAGCGGAAGAGGACGACGACGTCGCACGCGAACTGACCGGCATCGCAGTCATTGCGGTTTCAGGGTTCAGCAGGTGCTCATGATCGGGTCCCAGCCCGAGTTTGATCAGAGCGCGTGAGTCGGGAAACACCTTGGTCTGCCAGCCGTTATCGGCCTGATAGCGTTCCATTGCCTTCTGGGTCGTCGCATCCCACTTGCCCGAGGGCTTTCCCTGCATATAGTGCTGCTCGATCAAGGCCTGCTGGATGTCACGCGTGCGGGAGGCGTCGATTTTCTGCTGGCCGTGCTTGGTGCTGCGTGCCGAGTGCCTGCTGCGGCTTGACTTGTGGTGCGCGGTCGGCTTTTTGGCAGGCTTCGACGAAGCGATATAAGTAACGTCGGTAGAAGGGGTTGGCGGGGTCGGACTGGTCGCTTTCGTCTGCGCCTGGCCGGTTAGAACCAGCGCAAAAAGAGTGCCCGATACCTGTAGCAGTCCCGACTTGATTCGGCGCAAAAATCACCCCATGAGCAGGAGTTTACCGCTGAAAAAACCACAGTTGAAGGCGTTGGAAATATGATCTCGCAACTTGCGCCGCAGCGCCAGCCCTTCGTTCTTTGCCGCTAATTACGGAAGTGTACCGGCCAAAAAGATCGTGCCATCCCGACGTCCGGCACCCCGCTGGCGGACCAGGAATACAACGTCCTGACCGCTTTTCAGCGTCGACTGGATCTTGCTGAATTCGTCGTCGCTGTTGACGGGCTGCTTGTTGACCTCGAGAATCACATCCCCGCGGGCCACGCCGATATCGTCGGCGAACGAGCCCGGCTTCACTTCCTGCACGATCACGCCCCTGCCGGCGGGAATATCCAGCCGGTCAGCCATATCCTGAGTGACCGGACGCACGGTCAGGCCGAGCTTGCTCTCGGACGGCCCGGTATCTTCGCCGGTCTCTTCCTCTTCTCCCAGCCGGGAGGCGAACAATTTAGCACGGTCTGCAACTGTCACCGAAGCTTCCTGCTTCTTTCCGTTGCGAACGAAGCCCAAAGTGACTTTGCTGCCGGGCTTGTGGCTGGCGATTTCCGCCACCAGTTCGTCGCCCTTCTTCACGTCTTTGCCGTCGGCGGAAACGATTGTGTCGCCGACCTTTAGGCCGGCCTGGTCGGCCGGGCTGCCGGCCACCACGTTTGAAACCGTAATGCCGCCATTGACACCGTAAACCCGCGAAATTGCCGGATTCTCCATCGCATTGAATTCAATGCCGATAGAGCCGCGCGAGACCCGGTGTTCCGGCCCGATAAGCTGGTTGTAGACCTGCACCACTGTATTCGAGGGCAGGGCGAAGCCGACTCCCGCGTAGGCGTTGGTATCGGTCAGAATGGCAGTGTTAATTCCCACCACTTCGCCCGCAAGGTTCACGAGCGGCCCGCCCGAGTTACCCGGGTTGATAGCGGCATCGGTCTGGATAAACGACTGGAACTGGCGGTTGGGAACGATATTGCGTCCGGTGGCGGAGACAATGCCCGCCGTAACGGTTTCCTGAAGGCCAAAGGGGCTTCCCACGGCAAGGACCCAGTCGCCCACCTGCATGCTGTCAGAATTTCCCAGTTTCGCCACAGGCAGCGCGCGGCTCACCTCAATCTTGATCACCGCCAGATCGGTTTCCTGATCCGTACCAACGACTTTGGCGTCATGCAGAGTTCCCGGTGGATCATCCTGCAGCTTGACCCGAATGCGGTCCGCTTTCTCCACTACGTGGCGGTTGGTCACGATGTAACCCTTTTGATCGACGATGACGCCCGATCCGAGAGAGCGCTCGCGGATTGGACCACTGGGGCCTCCCTGCCCGCCAAAGAAGCGATCGAAGAAATCTTCGAAAGGGTTGTCGTCACCGTCCTGGCCAGGAGTCGAACGGCGGCGGGAACGAGGGGAGGGCTTGATAGTCGACTCGGTATTGATATTCACCACCGAGGGCTCCAGTTGCTTGGAAATCTGTGAAAACTGATTCGATAGCTGCTGAGGCGAAGGCACGCTCAGGGGGGTGGCATCGGACTTCTTGGACTCCTGTCCCTTGACCCCGGAGGAGATCACGGTGCCGATCAGGATCCCGACCGCCAGAGTCGCCAGAATCGTAACGGTCGACGCCAGACGGTTGGCTTTAACACGCCGCCAAAAAGCGCTTACGCGCGGGTCCATAGGCTGAATTTCCTCCGTGAGAATGCGTCTAGGGATTATACATTTCCGTCACCGCCGGGCAGCAACCGCGGCCCGGCTTTGCGCGCTGATAATTAGACGCACGATTGTGCGCAGCGTGTTGCAGCGCAGCGTGATGGTTCGCTTGCACAAAGACAAAATTGTAAAAAGCAACGGGCAGGTTGCCGTCGGAGAGGCGCCTGCCCGTTTACGGGACTCCTCTATTTTGGCCGGCGGAGGCCAGAGAGGATATGTAAGTTAAAAGGAAAATAACAACGCTGCCGGGTCGCGGCAATGGTCTAAAACTACTAGAAGCCCGCCAGAGCGTGTAAACCCTTTCCTTCCATACACTCGTAGGTCTTTCCGGCGTTCAGATTCTTGAAATCCTCGGTGCGCCCGCTCGGCCAATCGATCACAACCCGATCCGCTTTGTCGTTCTTTCCCAGGCCGAAGGTAAGCGGCAGTTCCGACTGCGAAAGGTAGCTGGAACCGCCCTTCACGAAACGGGTTTGCGTTGTCTCGCCGCTGGTGACGCGGACTACGGCTCCAATGGCATCGCGATTCGATTTTGTGCCAACGAGCCGGAAACGAACACTGCGATTTTTCGCAAGCTGGTCATTTCGATAGAGATAAGCGGGACCGTTGTTGGTCGTGATGAGCAAATCGAGGTCGCCATCGCGATCGAAGTCCGCGTACGCGAGGCCGCGTCCAACTTTCGGGCGCGAGAAAGTGCCGCCAAGTTGAGTCGCGGCGTCGGCAAATTTGCCCCCTCCGGTGTTCATAAACAGTTGAGGAGGCTGGGCATAGCCCACATTGCCCCGGATGTTGCGCACCGTATCGTCGATATGTCCATTGGCTACAGCAAGATCCAGCAGTCCGTCCAGATCGGCGTCGAAAAATGCGCAACCAAATCCCAATTTGTCTCGCGAAGGAAGGCCCACACCGCTCTGGATCGCCACATCGGAATAGCCGTCTTTCCCAGCGCGGAAGAGGCCAATCATTTCGTTGTCGAAGTTCGTGATAGCAACACCGGCAGTACCGGAATTCTCGAAATCCGCAATATCGATCCCCATTCCCGCACGTGCCTTACCCTCTGAGCTGAAGGCAATCCCCGCCTCGACGGCTACATCCTTGAAGCTGCCGTTGCGGCCGTTGCGATAGAGCTTGTTAGGCTGAGTGTCATTCGCTACCAGCAGATCGGGCCAGCCATCGTGGTCGTAGTCGAAGATGGAGACGCCCAGGGATTTCGAACTGCTGTCGAAGATGCCGCTGGTAGCGGTAACGTCTTCGAACGTGCCGTTTCCTCGATTGTGAAACAGCCAGCAGGTCTCTCCGCGGTAAGCCTCGGGCGTGCAATAGGATTTGTGCTTGCCGTCAAGGCTGCAAAAGACATCGTGCTCGGGCGACCACTTCACGTAATTGCAGACGAACAGGTCGAGAAGCCCATCGCGATCGAAATCGAACCACACCGCCGACGTGCTGAATCCCTCCCGTCCGCTCAGCCCGCTGGATTTGGTGACGTCGACAAAGGTTCCTTTGCCGGTGTTCCGAAACAGGCGATTCTGGCCCACGCAAGTGATGAAAATGTCAGGAAACCCGTCGTTGTCATAGTCTCCGACGGCGACTCCCATGCCGTACATCTCAATGTCCAGCCCGGCTTTACGGGTGACGTCGGTGAAGGTTCCGTTGCGGTTGTTGCGGTAGAGAGCGAGCGTGGTGCGAGAGCGCTTGTGACCCGGCCAGTCCATGCCGTTGATGAGCAGGATGTCCTGCCATCCGTCGCTGTCGTAGTCGAGGAAGGCGCAGCCGGAGCTGAGGGTTTCCGGAAGGAACTTCCCGCCAAAGGCGCCGCTATTGTGACGGAAACGCAGCCCAGCGCTCTCGGTGACATCGGTGAGTCGAAATCCTGGACCGGAAGCGGCGAGAACTTCTCGGAATCCCAGCCCGGAAGCAGCAGCAAAGCCCGCAACACTTTGCAGAAAGGACCGGCGATTCACGGAATATTTACCAGCCCATTGCGGATGGCGTAGACGACAAGCTCAGCAGTTTTGTGAATACCGAGCGCGTCCATCATGTTGGCGCGGTGGGCGGCGACGGTATTGGAGCTCAGGTCGAGCTGCGAAGCGATTTCCTTGTTGGACTTACCCTCGACGATCAATTGCAGAATTTCGAGTTCCCGCGGCGTCAGGCCACTGTCCCGTTCCCCCTTGAGCGAACCGGATTTCGACAATTGCTGGTCGAGCACGGTTTCGCCGGCGGCTACCTTGCGGATCGCCGCTCCCAGTTCCAGATCCATGGCGTTCTTGAGGATGTAGCCGCGCGCCCCGGCATCGATCGCCTGGTGAACCCAGGTTTCTTCCGGATGCATGCTCAACATCAGGACGAGAGTTTTGGGAGCGATTTCGAGGATTTTCCGCGTAGCCTGCAAACCGTTGATACCGGGAAGGGCGCAATCCATCAGCACGACCTGGGGATGGAGTTTCCTGGTGAGTTCGACGGCTTCTTCACCGTCGCCGGCTTCGCCCGCCACGGTGATGTCGGGTTCGTCCTCGAGAATGCGCCGGAAACCCCGGCGCACCAGACTGTGATCGTCCACCAGCAGCACTGAAATCTTATCCGGCATGAGTTTGTGACTTCTCCTTCTCGTCGCGGGGAACCGTCAGGCGGACCAGCGTGCCACCGTTGGAGGGCTGAAGGAAAACGATTTTGCCTCCCAGCAATTCCGCGCGTTCCCGCATGGCGACAAGACCGATGCCATGGCGCGCCTGGCCGGCTCCGATCCCTTTGCCGTGGTCCTCGACTTCCAGTTCCAGGATTTCGGGAGAAATCCGCAGGCGCACCCAGGCCTGCCGCGCTCCCGAATGGCGTGTGACATTGTTGAGGGCTTCCTGCAGCACTCGATAAATGTGGACTGCCCCGTTGCCATCGACGGGAAAGCCCGAACCTGACTTCTCATAGGATATGTCAATTCCCGCCTGCCGTTCCACGGTCGGCAGGTACCAGTCGAGAGTGCTTTCGAGGCCTGCCTCATCCAGCATGACCGGATGCAGCGCCTGCGATAGGCTGCGAACATTCTCCAGCGTCGTCTGCGTGATCTGGCGAACCTCTTCGAGATCCGTGCGAAGAGTGGAGCCCTCGGGCGCGTGTTTCCCTGCCCGACCCAGCATGGAGCCGATTGCCGTCAGAATCTGGCCGAACTCATCGTGCAGTTCGCGGGAAACGTAGCGCAGGGTCGACTCCTGCGCTGAAATCAGTTTCTGGGCAAGCTCGCTTCGCTGTTCGGAGAGCATGGCGAGGCGAGCGAACAGCGCCCGATTTGTACGAATCAGGTAAAGACTGGTCAACAGAATGGCAACCAGCGTGGCAGAAAGAAACAGGTACACCTGACGCTGCACCCGATCATAGATTTCGGTGATGCGAGTCGCCGCCTGTTCTTCGCTCTCGTTGTTCTGCACGAGCAGGCGGGCTACAGCCGTGCTCAGCGCCGCCTGGCGCGGCTGCAATGTGAGGCGAATTTGCGCCCGCGCCTCCGCCTCCTTGCCTTCCCGCGCCAGCGCAAAGTTGCGGTCTACGGCGTTCCAGAATTGCGCTAACGCATTTCCGAGGTACTGCCGCTGTTCCGGCGTCCGGTCGGCGACCGCGACCTGTGCCTCGAGTCGAAGCGCGTCGTCCAGATCCTCGCGCACGCGCCGGAATTGCGCCGTCCACGCGGTCAGGGGATAGGGCTCATCGTTATCCAGCATGTCCCGCATGGCCAGGGCGAGAGAGTTCAGGTCATTCTGGATGCGGAGAAGTTGGAGAGAATCCCTGCGGTTGCGGTCGACCAGGTTGTTCTGCATCTCGCGCAGGCCGGAGATTTGCCGCGTGATGTACCAGGAATAAGCCACCACGGCAGCCAGCGTGATGACCAACCCGAAGATGAGGGCCGTGGTCGGCGACCTGCCGGAAGCACGCGAGCGCTGCACGCCCCCGAGGATACAACGCAGCGCGCGGTTTCTCCTACGGAGTGCACATTCCCACTCGGCCAATCGTGTGGTTAACCAAAAGCAGATTCCTCACCCAAAAGGCGGGTTCGGAATGACAACTGTGCAGGGTGTAAAGCCAGCTATGCCAAATTCACTTGTCATTCCGAAGCGCGGACTTTCCGCGCGAGGAATCTGCTGTTCTCCTGCGCGTCCGCGTCGCGAAGGTTAACGTTCTGGAAGGTGCGCGAACCGAGGACCACTACGTCCCGGGCTCTCTTACTGCCGTGCCTTCGGCACCAGTGCAGATCAAAAACACAATTTCGACTATCCTTCTTCGACGACGAACGTCTAATCCCGGTCGCCGGAGGCAGAGGGAGTGGAGTGCTCACGTCCTCGGCAAGGAAAGGCCGTTAAAAGAAAGGCAGATAGCAAATGCTAGCGGATTTGCGTGACGCAGTACGGCACCTGCGCAAGGCACCTGGATTTACAACCACGGCTTTGATCACACTGGCACTCGGGATCGGAGCGACGACGGCGATCTTTACCCTGGTGCACCAGGTGATGCTGAAGTCGCTACCGGTCGCCAAGCCGGAGGAGTTGTGGCGGATCGGCGACAAAGACCGGTGCTGCAACTGGGGCGGTTATACCCAGGGGGACGAGGGGGACTTTTCACTATTCTCGTGGGAAGCTTACAAACATTTTCGCGCACACACGCCGGAGTTCACCGACCTGGCAGCGCTTCAGGCCGGCAATGCGCCTCTTGGCGTGCGGAGAGTGGGATCACAGTCGCCAGTGGAAACGCGCAATGGGGAGTATGTGTCGGGGAATTTCTTCAAGACCCTGGGCGTGCAGCCGTGGATCGGCCGCCTGATGACCGACGGGGACGATCAGGAAGGCGCGCCGCCAGTGGCGGTGATGAGCTACCGCGTATGGCAGGACAAGTACGGATCCGATCCCTCGGTAGTCGGCGCGGGCTACCATATCAATGGGCATCCGTTCACCGTGATCGGCGTAGCTCCGCCGGGATTTTTCGGAGCAAAGCTGTCCGGATGGGGCATGCCAGACTATTGGTTGCCGCTGACGACGGAGCCATTGATTGATGGAGCAACCGCGCGGCTGAAGAGGCCGAACACCAACTTCTTAGACCTGATCGGACGAGTGCGTCCGGGAACGAATCCCAAGTCGCTCGAAGCAAAGCTGAGGGTGGAATTCTATAACTGGCTGGCCAGCCACGTTCCCGACATGGATCCGGGCGAAAAACAACTCTGGCAACAGCAGACGCTTCACCTGAGTCCCGGAGACGCCGGCGTCACCGCAATGAGAGAGCAGTATCAGGAGGGACTGAAGCTGCTTCTGGTGGCTTCCGCATGTGTACTGCTGGTGGCGTGCGGAAATCTGGCAAACCTGATGCTGGCCCGCGGATTGAGGGATCGCGCGCAAACTTCAGTACGAGTGGCGCTGGGGGCTTCCCGCGGTCGGCTGGTTCGCAAGTCGCTGGTGGAATCCATCATGCTCGCGGCCATCGGTGGTGTGTTGGGCATCGCGGTGGCGTACGCCGCAACCCGGTTGATCTTGCACCTTGCCTTTCAGACCGGCGGACCCAATAACTATGTGCCGATCAGCGCGACTCCTTCTTTACCGGTGCTGTTTTTTACCCTGGGCATCTCCGTCCTGACGGGAGTAATTTTCGGGGTTGCGCCGGCATGGATCACTTCGCACGCAGACCCGGTCGAGGCGCTACGCGGGGCCAACCGTTCGGTCGGGAGCGGCCGCTCGTGGGCGCAAAAGTCACTGGTAATCGCGCAGGCGGCAATGTCATTGGTACTGCTCTCCACCGCGGCCCTGCTCGGCCAGAGCCTGCGCAACCTGCAGCACCAGGATTTTGGATTCGAAACGAAAGATCGCTTCATCGCCTGGATCAATCCCATACTGTCCAACTACAAGCGGGAAGAGTTGCTGCCGCTGTTTCGCCGAATCAACGATGGACTGAAGGAGATTCCCGGTGTGCGCATGGTGGCGCCGGCACTCTACGCGCCGATGACCGGCGATAGCTGGAACAACGGCATTCGCGTGGAGGGCCGGCCAGAGCCTCCGCCCAAGGAAGACACGAGTGCGGGATTTGTCCGGGCGATGCCGGGCTTCTTCGAGAGTATTGGCGCCAAGGTGGTGCTCGGCCGCCCGATTACGGAGGAGGACACGGAGACGACGCGGAATGTAGCCGTCGTCAACGAAGCGTTTGCGAAGAAATTTTTCAAGGGACAGAACCCGATCGGGCAGCATTTTGGACCCGGCAAGCTCAAATATTCTGCGAACTTCGAAATCGTCGGCGTCGTGAGAGACATGCGATACATGACTTACGACTATAAAGACCCGATTCGTCCGATGTACTGGTTACCGGAAGCACAGACCTTCCATTATGACGAGCCGGAATACCAAAGTGGCGAAATCTGGGGGCACTATCTTTACAACATCGTGATCTGGGCCCCGGGAAACCCGCCGGGGATGGAAGAGCGGGTGCGGAAGACGCTGGCGGGCGTCGATCCAAATTTTGTTCTTTACGGCGTGGACCCGTACAGCAAAGTGGTCACCAATGATTTCCAGCAGGAAAATATGATCGCAACCCTGACCACGCTCTTCGGCGTGCTCGGCCTGCTGCTGGCTGCAATCGGCCTGTACGGAGTGATGGCATACACCGTGGAACAGCGAACCAGCGAGATCGGGGTTCGGATGGCTATGGGGGCGGATCGAAGAAACGTCATGAAGATGGTTCTGCGCGCCGCCTTCTCACAAATAGGGATCGGGTTGGCACTTGGTATTCCGGCAGCCATTGGAGCCGGAAAGCTGATGAACGATCAACTTTTTGGCGTCAGACCGTGGGACCCGATCATGCTCGCGCTGGCCGCGCTGATGCTTGCCCTGGCTGCCCTGCTGGCGTCGGTGATTCCGGCGCGGCGTGCCGCAGGCATCGAACCGATGGAAGCATTGCGAAACGGGTGATCGGGGATGCGAACGATAACCACCCTGTGAACTCAAAGAGTGGCTAGTCCCGGGTTGTAGGTTCGGCGCCCATGCCGACCCCGCTCCGCATCTGACAGGAGGACACCAGGCGCATGATTGCTGTATTTTGAACCACACGGTGGGGGGTTCATGCCGGCACATGGCATTCAAAGCCTGGAAATCGTATTTCTCTTGCTGCTCCTGTTCGTCGTAGCCTTCGGAGCGTTAGCGCGAAGGCTCGCGATCCCTTATCCGATCGTTCTTGTTATTGGCGGTTTGTTGCTGAGCTTTATTCCAGGCATACCGAGAGTCACACTCAATCCGGATTTGGTGTTCTTCGTGATTCTGCCGCCGCTGCTCTATAGCGCGGCGTGGCTCACATCCTGGCGCGAATTCTCCTACAACCTGGTAAGTATTTTTCTCCTGGCATTTGGGTTGGTGACCTTCACTGTTATTGGCGTAACTCAGGCGGGACGATGGCTGCTTCCCGGGTTTGATTGGCGGGTGGGTCTGGTGCTGGGAGCCATCGTGGCACCTACCGATGCGATCGCGGCCACATCTATTGCCAAGCGCCTGAGCTTGCCAAAACGCATGGTGGATCTCCTCGAAGGCGAGAGCCTTCTGAATGACGCCACCGCGCTTCTTGCTCTCGAGTTCGGCATTGGGCTGCTCGTCGCCGGACACGTACCCACCTTCAATGAAGGGATACTGAGGCTTTGCTACCTGACTGCCGGCGGCATCGCAACCGGCCTCCTGGTCGGCGAGGTCGTTCATCTCATCGAGCATCGGATCGACGATGGCCCCATCGAGATTGCGCTGAGCATTCTCACTCCTTATGTAGCGTACCTCGTAGCCGATTTCTCCCGAGCCTCAGGAGTCCTGGCCGTGGTTACGTGTGGCCTTTATCTAAGCCGCAAGAGCTCGCACTTCTACTCACCCGCGGTCCGTCTGCAGGCGTGGGCGGTCTGGGATGCCTTGACCTTCATACTCAATGGCTTGGTTTTCGTGCTGATCGGCCTTCAACTCCCGTATGTGATGGATGCCATTCGAGACCACAATCTGGGTACCCTGCTTGTCTATGGCCTGGCCTTCAGCTGCTTTCTCATACTCCTGCGCCTGTGCTGGATGTTTCCCGGGGCCTTTCTGGCCAACGTGATTCGGAGGCGGCTGCTTCACCAAGCCGAGCCCTTGCCGCCGGCTAGACACATTTTCATCGTTGGATGGACGGGCATGCGTGGCGTCGTATCCCTGGCAGCCGCTATAGCGTTGCCGCGAAGCCTGGCACACGGAACTCCATTCGCTCAACGGAACATGATCATCTTCCTGGCGTTCAGTGTCATCCTGGTCACGCTCGTGCTTCAGGGTCTCACTCTCCCATCGTTGATCCGCGCTCTTGGTGTGGCCCGCGGCGCATCCAGCGGCCACCCGGAGGAGAAAGAGGCCAGACGTGCCATTTTGCAATCCGCCCTAACCTACCTGGAAAATTCAATGAGTACAGGCGACTTGCAGGGTCCTGAAGTATATGAAGATTTGGCGCAACACTACCGTCACCGTCTGGCGACCTTGGCCGAAGAAAGTGACGGGGGCCAGGATGGCGTCGATCCGGGCTTTTACGAACGCTTCAATACCCTGTCACGAGAATTGCTACGCGTCGAAAGGCAAACCGCGGTTCAGCTCCGCAATCAACGTCGCATCAACGACGAACTGCTCCGAGAAATCGAGCATGAACTTGACTTGGGCGAAGCGCGGTTGACAGCGAAAGGCTCGCAGTGAACCTGGAAACTTAGGTCGCAGACCGATTCCGGGGCTGGATGCACACTTCGGCGCACTATGAACTCTTGTATTCAAGGTTGCCGTTCTAGTGGATCTTGGTGACGACTGTGAATCGGCTGTAGACCAAAGTGCTTAGTCGCGGGCGAATGTACTCCGCTCGACAGATCCACAAATTTCATGGTCATATTCGAGTAGGCGACCGAGCCCGCCACCGAGTTCCCTCCCGTGACGCAGACTTGCACAGTAGGCAGGCGTTTTCCGGTTCGGTTTCTTTAAGAGCGCGCGAACGCGAGAAGAGGACCGATGTCGTGCCCATCAGCCGCACGTAGCGCGTCAATGTAGCGTCGACGAAAGTCATCGGCGGGCACTAAATCCGCCCCACCCCAAGTGAAAATCGGCCTGTCTTGTCTCTGGGCCAGCACGTCCGTCATTAGGCGCGCATGGCGACCATTTCCGTTCGCAAAGGAATGGATGAAGACTAAACGGTGATGAAAGCGGACGGCCAGTTCGTCGGGAACATAGGTTCCGTGTTCCAGCCAATACCGCGTATCGCCAAGCAGGGCGGCGAGTCTCTCGCGAATTTCATGATGCGGGACGCCGATGTTCTTTTCTGTGGTTCGATAGGTTCCGGCCCACTTCCAAGTCTGATCGAACATTCGCAGATGGAGATCCCTTCCGTAGGGCTCGACAAGAGGGTCACGTCGGCGAAGATTTTTAGGTGCGAGTGCCCACGCATACGCTTCGAGAATATTCTGTCGTTCCCACTCGTTCAATTCTTCCCTGGTCGCGAGGTTGGGAATGAGATCAGCCTGTTCATCGGCCGCCAGAGGCGTGTTTCCCTCTCTCTCCGGGAAGAGACTCACGGTATGCCGCGCTTTCTGAGGCGCCGCCTGGTTTCCGCTTCCACCGCTTCATCAACGCGACCCACCGCTTGATCTTCGAGGGCCATCGAGTGTTCGACGGCCAGTACCTGCTTCTTGGCTTGGGCGCGCGCACGCTCTTCAACCAAGTCGTGGAGCGTGTTCGTCCTTGGCACCAGCGCGTACACCAAGTCACAGCCAAGTGCATTGGCCGCTGTTCTCAAGCTCTTCAAGGTAATGCGGTCCTCAGATTCGGCCTTCTCCAGTTGGACCGGGAGCTGGCGGCTTGTCTTCAGTGTGCGTGCCACTTCGCTTGCAGAAATGCCTGTCGCCTCGCGGATGGCACGAAGCCAGCCCTTTTGGGGGCGGGGAGTCTTCGCGACCGCACGAAACGGTTCGAGTGTGCGATCCAATTGCTTCAGGCGTAGATTGCGGAATTCATTGCGCATGGCTGGCCGGCAAATTGACAATTCATAGCGCTACACAGGTAGCATGAAGTAAATATACAGATAGTCGATAGTTAATAAATTGACAATCTAAATATATACAATTATTACATGTATGTCAAGTCAAAGGTTGACAAGCGTGGCCCTCATTACGGTCGCACAATGGGGATATTTCTAAGATAATGCATTCCTTCGGCGGGATTTCGCGCCTGGGCAGTCGAATCGTGCCACTTTCACGCGTTCCAGACAGCGGTATCGCTCTAGGGCGCCGGGAAACGTCCGCACCTGGGATTTTCTATCCGGTCGGTGACCGCTCAGCGCTCTGTCGCCGTCCCGAAAACCTCAACTGGGCAAACCCTACCAACACTCCAAGCAGTGCTCCAGCAACTCCAGCGACGACTACTTGCGCCGCAAACTGAGCCAGGGGCACCAACGGCGAGAAGAACGCACCGACTAGGGCAAGTGTGAAAGCCCAGTAGAGGACGAGTAGCCTGTTCTTAGGGCGACGGTTGCTTTTTGGACCCTTCCCCGAGATCCTGCGGGAAGGATTTGAAGGCGACTTCGCGGGACTTTGTCGTGGTCTTGCGGGCGGCGTCGGTGCGGTTTTCGATCAGAGTTCCCTTGAGCACGTAATAGCCTTCCTCGTCTATGTTCTTTCCCTGCCCGCGTTGCACCGCGCCCTTGAACTCGTACCAGACGCCGTGGACAGTGGAAGTCGTAAAGCTCAGATTGTTGCCGTCGAGTTTGCCTGACTTGAAGAAGTGATCGAGAAATGCGCCGCGCTCGTTGTCCTCCCCGCCAAAGCGCGAAACAAACCCGGTCACTTTGCCTTCCTCCTCGATGGTGATCTGCACGAACTCGCCTTCCTGGAGAAACGCATAGGTACCGGAATAGTCATCAGGCGGCTTGGGGCCGGGGGCGGGCGGATTTTGCGCGGCAATCGGCAGCGCGCTGAACAGGATCGCGAAGGCAAGGGCGGCAAGACGGCGCATAGGGCTTCTGCTATTAGAGCATGGAAGGCCAAATCGGGCGCGGAACGCAGGCTATAATAGGCACTCTCCCATTAATTCCGGCGGGTGTGGATGGATCAGGGTTTGGGACTCGAGGAAACGGTTGTAGCAGTACCCGAGGCAGAGAGCTTCGAACCCGTGCTGCTGGTGACCCTCGACCCCTCGCACCGGGTATTCTTCCGGAATCTTCGTGACCTTTTCTGGTCGCCCAGCCAGCCTCCGCTTGACCTGCTGTCCTTTCCCGCAGCGCCCTGGCCCGACGTCTTTGTGGTTCGGCCCTTGCCGTGGCGCGGCTTCGCAGGATCGGTTCTGTGCCATGCCGCCGCGGTGGCGGCTGTTCTGGCACTGCTTCCGTTACTGCCTCGGCCGCCGATTCTCACCGACCAGACCGTTCTCAAGAAGTCCGACGTCATCTACTACACTCCCGCCGAGTATCTCGCGCCGCTCGATACCGGGAGCACACAGATTTCGGCGCCCGAGCCACAGGCGGGTGATCCGGAGTTTTCGCCGCAGGAAGTGATTTCCGTGCCTCCTGAAGCCGATAACCGGACCCAGACCATCGTGGCGGCGCCGAACGTCAAACTGGATCGGGATGTGGCGCTGCCCAACATCGTCAAATGGTCGAACGCCGAGGCTGAGGTTGCGATGCCGCTGACGGCAACCGCCCGGACGGCTGCAGATCTGAAAGTGCCGTCGCTCACCGCTCCGGTGGTGGCGCCGGCGCCGGACATGAGCACAGCTGAGGTTCACCGCGCGCCCGAGTTGCGGCAGGAGGTCGTCGCTCCAGCGCCGGATTTGTCGGTGCGGTCGTCGCGGCACGGGCTTCAGGGGCCAGAAGCCGCCGTCGTGGCCCCTCCGCCGCGCACGCAGGAAACTGCGATTCGCAAGCTCGGCGATCTCGACATCGGGCATTCGGAAGTGGTCGCCCCGGCTCCGCGTTTGACGCTGGGAGAGCAACGCACGGCTCGTTCCGCGCCGGGAACAGGATCCGCTCCAGAAGTTGCACCACCGCCGCCCGCGATGCAGGGAACGGGCGCGGCCGGTTCCGGAGGCGGACGTATTATCGCGCTCAACGTTCGTCCGCTGCCGCCGGACACGCCGGCCGAGATTCCCGCCGGCAATCGGCGCGGCAGTTTCGCTGCGACGCCCGAGGGCAAGCCCGGTGCCACCGGGGCGCCCAGAATTGAGGGCAGCAATGCGGGGTCATCCAAGGGTGAGAGCTCGGAAGCAAATGGCAAGACTTCTGCCGGTGTCCCGCCGGGGTTGCACGTGGGATCGAGTCCTCGGGAGAGTGAAAGCTCCGCGGTCGCGAACGGCTCCGCCGGAAATGGCGGGGGCACCGGCTCCTCGCAGGGCCGGACCTTGGATAGTGGAACTCTGATGGCCAACGCGACCCCGCCACGCATCACTGGCGCTCCCAGGCGCTCCTATCCCGAGAATGCGACGTCCCTGGAACGGCAGGTTTTCGGCGACCGCAGGTTCTACTCGATGAGCCTTAACATGCCGAACCTCAACTCCGCGGGAGGAAGCTGGGTGCTGCGGTTCGCGGAGCTGAAAGATGACAACCAGCAAGGGGAGTTGACGGCTCCGGTCGCCATCAACAAGGTGGACCCCGCCTATCCTCTGGAACTCATGCGTCACAACGTGCAGGGGACGGTCACGCTCTACGCGATTATCCGCAGCGACGGCTCGGTGGCGGATGTTCGCGTGCTGCAAGGGGTCGACGACCGGCTGGATGAATACGCCCGCGCCGCCCTGCTGAAGTGGCGTTTCCACCCCGCCACCAGAAACGGAACCGCGGTCGATCTCGAGACCGTGGTGATGATTCCTTTCAAGCCCTCTCCGAACCGGTCGAACTTCTAAAAGAAAGGGCCTCGCCGCAAAGCGGCGAGGCCCACGTCATCCACACAAGGAATTACTTTTCGATGACGATGATGTTGGGGTTGGTGTTGCCGGTGGCGCCCTCGATGGCAACGGCCTCATCAGCCGAAACCACCACTAAGGCGTTTCCATCCAGTGTACCGATCCCGTTGGAGCCCACCGTGAAGGCGCTGCTCTGGGATTGGTCAATGGACAGGCCGGTCGACGAGCTGGCGTCAACCTGGAGCGACGCGTTGCCAGCACCGTCCGCTGTCACCTCGCCCACCACGCTATCGGCAGCCTGGCTTCCTACGGCGTTGGTGGCGAAGAAGTAGTCTCCGGAGAGAGTGGAGTTGGAGAACGGGCCCGCCGCCTGCGCTTCGAACTCACCGTCCGTAACGGTAGCGTCGGTTCCGAGCAGGAAGCCGGCGTTCGTCCCCGTCAGGTAGATCACGGGGGCGCCTGTGCCGGCTCCGGTTAGCGTCACCCGACCGTTCGATGCGACGGCGTAGGTGGCGGAGACATTCTGGACGGGCTGCACGGTGCCGGCATCATCCTCGTAGATGGCAAGGTTGATGGCGCCGCTTCCGTCCGCGGTTTGGGTTCCAACGGCTGCGATGCGACCGTTGGTGTCGATGCCCGCCTTGTGGAATACGGAGACTCCGCTTAGCGAGGCGTTGGTGAGAGAGCCGGACTGCAAGCGGAATTCACCGCTCACAGCCGGAGTATTGATGGAGAGAACATCCGAGGAGACAACCAGGGCTTCCGAAGCCGACACCATGTAGAACACCAGGTTGGCGGGGAAGGCGGTGGTGGTGGAGACGGTCGCGGTGCCGCGCCCGTTGGCATCAACCGAACTGCCGAGCAGTCCGGTCGCGCCGGTCACGTGAGCCGTGGTGCCGGCGTCGTTGGTGTCGATCTCACCGTTGCTGAGCAGCGTACTGCCGGCAGTGACGGCGCCTTCGGCTCCGAAGCGGCCTGCAGTTGAGTCTTCACCCATCAACTTGAACGCGTAATTGCCGCTCAGGTTGCCGCTGAAGGAGGTTGCATCCTGCTTCATCAGCTTACCGGTAGCGCGCACCCCAGTGCCGAGCGAGTCGTCAAAGCGCACGACGCTGCCCTTGGTGGCTACGTTGGCCGAGATTCCGCCCACGGCAAAGTGCATCACCGTGGTGCCGCTCGGAGTCACAACCGTCAAACAACCGCGATTGTCAGCGCCCACCGAATAGGAACTGCTGGTGGTATCCACCGCGCCGGTATGAACGGCAGATCCGTTGCTGTCGACGTGGCCGGCTGTAATGTGACCGGTGCCGTCAGCAGTGAACGAACCCACCATGCCCTCAGAGTTGGTTGCGTCGTAGCCCTGAAGCAGAAATGCATATTGCCCGTTCAGGACCGCCTCGTTCCCCGAGTTGGTGCAGGCGGAAAGCGGCGAGTTGGTGATGGCGATGATGTTGGAGTCGGACTTCGAGCCATCCGCCACCGCGGTCGCGGTGAGCTTCGGCGCGTTGTTGGGAGAGGACGGAATGGTGGCCGGAGGCGTGAAGGTCACGCTGGTCGCCGTGGCGCCGCTGAGCGAGCCGCAGCCGGGCGAACAGTCGGCATTGTTGGCGGTCAGCGTCCAGTTCACTCCCTGGCTCGCGGAGTCGTTCTGCACGCTGGCGTTAAAGACCACGCCGGCGGCGGCAGGAAGGATTCCGGCAAGTTTGTTGGTGATGGACACTTTGATCGACGAAGCGGCTACATTGACGGCGAAGACCTTGGTCGCGCTCTGGCTGGCTGAGTCCGTGACCTGTACCGTGAACTGCACGTTGCTCTGCGCCGTCTCGGGCGTCCCCGTCAGGCTGACACTGCTGGTGGTGCTGCTGCCCAGCGCCAGGTGATCGGGAGGAGCGCCCGAACTGACGGTCCAGGTGTAAGGAGCGGTGCCGCCGGTGGCCTGAATGTCAGAACTGTACGGCGTACCTACGGTTCCGTCCGGCAGAGAGGTCGTGCTGACGGCGAGGGCCGCGGGTGTGCTCTTGCTGCTGCCCCCTCCACATCCCGTCAGCAACGGGATGATGCAAGCGAGTATGAGGAATGAAAATGGTGCTCGAAAACTTCGTAAGCTGCGCATTAACCCTCCAGGGTTCCCAAATAGATTCGTTCCAGTCGTTGCTCCGGGCCGGTGCGAACGGGGGAGGCGCACCGTGCGCCGCAAGACGGTTCACAACGCGAACTGCCGCGGCGTCTGCCCAAAGTGGAACGACATTAAATTCGGGAACCCGTGCTCGCAACGTCACAGGCGTAATAAATGAAAGCTGGTAGAGGACTTAGAGGCTTAACGGTATATCGGTTGAGTAAACTGGAAGAGAAGATCTTCGATTGTTTTCAATGACCTGAAAAGCCGCTCCTGGCGCGGGTTTTCGAGCGCCCATTCCAGCGGGCCCAGACTGTACGGTTGGCAGGCTCGGGCATGCTACTTTGGTGCTCAGAAATGTTGGCTATAAGACAAGCGCCTGCAGCTACGGCAGAGTGCCGGATCCGGCGAGTGCGAGCAGCGTGAGCAGAATTCGTTTCAGACCCAGATCCCTTCCGCTGCAGTCGAACCACTCCTGAAGCGTGTGGGCGCCGCCGCCAGTGCCGCCGCCGCCGATGGCGATGGCCTCACGGCGGAGCGACAACGGAACATTTGCGTCAGTGGAGGCGCGATGAACCTGGGCGACATTTCCCAGGTGCGAGTCCACTGCTCGAATCACTTGGAGGATGTGGGCGTTCGGATCGAGTTCTCCCGCGGGACGGTTGCCGATTGCCAGCACTTCACTGCTCAGCCCGGAGGTCCGCCGGCGAAGGCCACCCCGCCGCTCCAACTCCTGCAACTCATTTTCGATGGCGCGATCGATTGCCAGGCGAAGTGCAGCTTCGAGACGCTCCATCTCGGCCATGGAGGTGGAGCGGATGTCGACCCGCATGCTGGCGGACTCGGGAATGGAATTGACCGAGGTTCCGCCGCGAATGACTCCGATATTGAACGTCGTCTTGGGAGAGGGCAGCACGGGGGTCTGGGCAAATTCGTGAATGGCCCGCGCCAGCACGAGAATCGGATTGGGCGCTCCGAAGTCGCTCCAGGAATGGCCGCCGGGGCCGCGGACGATGACTTCGAAGCGGCGGCTGCCGAGGGCCTCGGCGACGATCGTGTCCGAACCCGCGCCGTCGAGCACCAGGCTGTAGGCGATGGAATCTCGCCAGCTGGGGTGGGAAAAGATGTGGCGGATGCCGCGCAAGTCGCCTTCGCCTTCCTCCCCGACGTTGCCGATGAAGACAATCGGCAACGCATGCGAGAGATTGCAGAAAGTCGCCGCCGCGGCGACCGCGAGCAGCGCGACCACGCCGGCGCCGTTATCGGAGACGCCGGGGCCATAGAGGCGAGTTCCCTGCTGCCGCACGTTGAGAGGGGTTCCCGCGGGAAAAACCGTGTCAATATGCGCGCTCAAGCTGACGTGTTGCCGCCCCATGCCGGGGCGCACGCCAAAGACGTTCCCGACCTCATCGATGTGGACGTCCTTCAGGCCCAGTTCCGCGAAACGCACCTCCAGCCACTGCGCGCGTGCGCTCTCGGCAAACGGAGGCGCCGGGATGCGGGCCATTTCGAGCTGCCAGCGGGCAATCTGCGGCTCCTGGTTGCGCAGCCACACCATGGCTGAGCGGACCTCGGGGCGGGAGGCCAGCCGGCCCACTTCGTCGCACAGCGCGGGAAATACGTCAGGCAAAGCTCGGGAATTCACGGCCATGGGCTCAATTGATCTTACAATGGGCCGCCGAATCCTGGACGCGCTTTCGTCATCATGCCGCCAGCCTTACGAATCTTTACAGTCAGTACGCGAATTTTCCCGGCAACTCCCGGCAATGGCCCTCTATCTAACTAATAGTGGAACCGCAGCTCCCGGCGACCAGGCTTCTGAGCGGAGGAGTATGGGCGCGGGAGCGGCGGTGCCTCATTCCGCAGCCGATTTTCGATACACTACTCTCCATGAAACCAGGACTTCGAATCCTTCTGCCGGTTTTGGCGGCAATTCTGCTTTTTGGGGTTTATGCCACCGCGGATGAAGGCCCTCTCGACACCGCCCAGCCCAAGGGGATTACGCCGGAAGAAATCATTCAGCGTTTCGCCGCCAAGGAGAAGGAATTCCAGGTAGCGCGCGACCAGTACACCTACCGGCAGTCGGTGACGGTGCAGACCGTCGATGGGGACACGGTGACCGGCGAGTACAAGGAAGTCTTCGACGTCCAGTTCGACGACAAGGGAAAGCACCTGGAGAACGTGGTGTTCGCTCCCCAGTCGTCCTTAGAAAACGGCGGCATTTCGATGTCCCCGGAGGACATCGAAGACGTGCGGCACAAGCTACCCTTCGTTCTCGCCTCGGATGAAATTCCCGAATACGACATCCTCTACGTAGGCCAGCAGCAGGAAGACGAGCTTCACTGCTACGTGTTCGACATCGCGCCCAAGCAGATCGAGAAGAAAAAGCGGTACTTCCAGGGGCGCATCTGGGTCGACGATCGCGATTTCCAGATCGTGAAGACTTACGGCAAGACGGTTCCTGAAACTCACGCTAACGCAAAGGGCAAGGGACAGGAGAACCTGTTTCCGAAGTTCACCACCTGGCGGGAGCAGATCGATGGACAATACTGGTTTCCTACCTACACGAAGGCAGACGATGTCCTCCACTTCCGCACCGGCGACGTTCACATTCGCGAGATCGTGAAATACACCGACTACAAGCGCTTCGGCTCAAACGTGAAGATCACCTACGAGGGCAAGGAAGTTCAGCGCGACCAGGACAAGGACAAGAATCAACAACAGGAAGAGCCGAAGAAGAAATAGTACCCGCTAGAAGAACAGATACTTCTTCCACTTATCATCTGAGCCCATCAGCCGCATGATGTGGCGGCTGGTGTGCAGGTTGAAGGCGCGCGGTTCGCGCATGAGCTTCATGCCCGCTTCGGTGGGAAACTGGTTGCTCTTGCGCCGGTTGCAGGGGTGGCAGCAGGCCACCAGGTTCTCCCAGGTGGAGGCGCCTCCGCGCGAGCGCGGAATCACGTGATCGAGCGTGAGTTCGCTCGAAGCCATCACTTCCCCGCAATACTGGCAGGTATTCCGATCGCGCAGCAGGATGTTCTTGCGCGAAAGAGCCCGCGTCTGGTGCGGAATGCGGCGATACTCCAGCAACCGGATAACGGATGGCACGCGCAGAGCCAGCCGCGCCGCGTGCAGGAAGTGGCCATTCTCTTCCTCGGTCATGGCGACTCCCTTGAGCACCAGCACGATAGCTCGCCGGGCGGCGCAGACGTTGATGGGCTCGTAGGAAGCGTTCAACACCAGAACCGGAACATGCAGGGCGTGGCCGTCACCTGGCTGATGCATTCCCATGATTACCGCGGGAGGAGTAGCCATCCGGTTCCCGCTCACAGCCGAATTGTTCCAGTTTTCCGACATACAGGTGCTTATCAACTATTTATCCGGCGGCTGCGACTGCCATCCGCTCTTCGGCCGCGTCTTCCATCTCCGCGAAGGCGCCATCCGCCTTGAGAGTCCTCGCCACCGTTGCCACGAATACCTTGACCGCGCCAGCCCGCCGCAGAACCCGCGCACACTCCGAAATCGTGGTTCCGGTAGTAAACACGTCGTCTACCAGGAGCACATTCCGGTTCGCGATCGCTCCCGGTTTTACAACCACGAACGCTCCGCGAACATTCTCGATCCGCTGATGGCGGCTAAGGCCGATCTGCGACCGAGTGTCGCGGCAGCGTTGCAGGATCCGGGCGTCCAGTGGGAGCCGGGATTCCTCGGGCATCAGCCTCACGGCAGCCTTCCCAATCAATTCTGACTGATTGAAACCCCGCTGGCGCAACTTCGTCGCGAACAGGGGCACCGGAGTAACCACGATCGATGAGTCTGCGATCGCCGGACGAAGGGGGTCGATGGCCTCCTTCAGCATCCGTCCCAGAACCGCGGCAGCGGGCTGAACTCCTTCATATTTCAGAAGATGTATGAGTTCCCGCAGGCCGCCTTCGTAACTGCCATAAGCCGAAGCGCGGGCGAATGACGGCTCCAAACGGCGGCACAATCCGCAGCGTGGCTCGGCCTCTCCGGAGACCACATAGGGGCTCACCAGGCGCTCGCCGCAGATAAAGCAGCGGCCACCAGCAAAGGGCCTTATGGCGGAAAGGCACTCGGGGCAAACCGGAAGCCGGGAAATATTTATAAGGGGAGTACTGCAAAGACGGCAATCGGCAGGAAACAAAGCGGTAAAGAGACTTTCCGCAACACCAGTCGCCCAGGAAGCCAATGAGCCCTGCACGGCTTGAAATCTGGCCTGGGCCTTCCGACTTGGGGTCCGGCTACTGCTGAAGACGAGCCTCCCCCATCCAGACCGATCAAAGTGATTTACGACCTGGACGGATAAGAGTCAGTATAGCGGCCCCTTCCCGGGTTTCGCAAACCGAGGGCAGCTTCGGGCAGCCCTGGGCTCGATCTCAAGTTTCGCAATACTTTCGGCAGGCCTGAAGACCTGCCCCGCTACGAACCAAAGCCACAACGACAAAGCCGCGCCCTGGGGAATCAGGCCCACTCGCTGCGTTGCCGGACGTGTACGTAGAAAGGCTCGTAGGATCGCTTGTAACAGACCCCGCAGCGAACGGCGCGGTGGAACAGGACGGTGAGCAGGCATTTCTCGGCGAAATTCCGGGAACGTGACCGGTAACCCTGGGAACTTCCGCACTGCTTACAGCGGAACAGCCGACCCGACATGCCCACTCCAGAAACCACTACTCAGGAGCCACTTCCGCGAAAAATCGCATGGATGAGAAGGTCGTCCTGATTCTACTCTCAGATTGGCAGAGGGAATGGAATGTTGCTTGCTCGATGACGTCGCTACTTGTAATGCGGGCAGCGTTAATGCTAACTTGCGCGCTTTGCTTACCCAATTTCGCTGAGGGCCCCAATCGATGAGCACACAACCCGGTCCGGGAACAACCAGCGTCACGCGGCATCGTCCGTTTGTGCCGGAGAACGTCGCGATGAGGGAGTTCACTTTGCGGGCCGTGCTGCTCGGTCTCGTAATGACAGTAGTTCTGGGCGCGGCCAATGCATACCTGGGACTGCGCGCCGGCATTACCATTGCGGCCACCTATCCGGCTGCAGTAATCGCCATGGCGGTCATGCGAG
Source organism: Terriglobales bacterium (assembly GCA_963803205.1). GTDB lineage: Bacteria > Acidobacteriota > Terriglobia > Terriglobales > Acidobacteriaceae > CAWDLG01. The sequence goes on along the minus strand of CAWDLG010000007.1, from coordinate 854,295 downwards.
CGTGGAAGGGATCGGTCCTCGAAGAGAACATCGCACGGACAGCGGGCAGCATCGGAGAAGGGCTTGCGGCGGGCGCGATTTTTACCATTCCAGCTTTTCTGATTGCCAAGGTGTGGCCCTCGTTCCGCCCCGCAGACGCCTACTGGAAAGCCACCGCCCTCATGCTAGTCGGAAGCATCCTGGGCGTGCTTTTCATTTCGCTCGTGCGCAGGGTTATGGTCGAGGATCCGGAACTACCGTTCCCCGAATCGGTAGCGGCATCGGAGATCCACAAGGCTGGTCAACGCGGGGCGGAAGCTGCCAAGTATCTTTTCTGGAATATCGGGATCGGCGGCGTGGTGTACATGCTCGGGAAGTTCGGACTGTTCGCCGCCGATGAAACTTTTTCGGTCACAGTTGGACAGCTTGGACGGAGCCACGTACGCCTGGGTGCCGCGGGAAGCACGAACGTCGTGGCGGCGGGAGGCACAAGCATGTTTGCCGCTCCCGAAGTCAGCCCGGCGTATTTGGGAGTGGGTTACATCATCGGCTTGCGCCTGTCTGCGATCCAGTTTGCCGGCGGGGTTTTTGCCTGGGGAGTTCTGGTGCCCCTGATCATCTTTTTCCTCGGCCCTCAGCTCAAGCAATATCTTCCCGCCGATACACCCGACAACTGGTCCGGAATGGCAGATTCGGTCTGGAGATATATCGTCCGCCCCATCGCCGTCGGAGGCATGCTGGTGGGCGCGGCTTACACACTGTTCCGCATGGGAAAGAGTCTCACCGCGGGCCTGGGGAAGGCGCTGAGCGACTTGCGGCAGACGGCCGATGAGCGCGCCAAGCTTTCCCGCACCCAGCAATACATGAGCTCGAAAACCGTCTTCGGCCTGATCGCCCTGATGTTCGTTCTAATGTGCTTTCTCTACATTCATATTTCGGGGCTGGTTTGGCCGGCGGTCCTGGCCGCCGTGGTCATGCTCATCGTGGGATTTTTCTTCGCCACCGTTTCCGGGAGCCTGGTGGGCTTCATCGGTTCTTCGAACAATCCAGTGTCGGGCCTGACGCTTTCTACTCTGCTGATCGCCGCCCTGCTGATGGTTTCTCTCGGCGTTGCGGGAGAGTCGGGGGTCGCGGCAGTATTAGGAGTTGCAGCGGTAGTTTGTGTTTCGTCCTCGGTTGCCGGCGAACTGCTTCAGGACTTCAAAGTCGGATACATCCTGGGCGGCACGCCGCGCTCCATTCAGATTGCCGAGCTGATTGCCGTCGTAGTAGCCAGCCTGGTGATGTACTTTCCACTTCTCCTCCTGCATGAGGCCAACATCAAGACCGGAGGATTCGGCGGTCCCGACCTGCCCGCTCCCCAGGCAGGTCTGATGGCCACTCTGGCGATGGGAATCGTCGGGGGTGATATGCCCTGGCCGCTGGTGGTTGTCGGCGTCCTCTTCGGCATCGCGATGATCATGATGCAGGTGCGAAGCCCGATGCTGGTTGCAGTCGGCATGTATCTGCCGTTCGGGACGACGTTCGCGATCTTTATCGGCGGTGTTTTCCGCTCGATCGGCGACTGGATGGCGAAGCGACGCGGCTTCAACGATGCACAGAAGGCCCGCGTGGAGAATGCGGGAGTGCTTACCGCTTCCGGCCTGATCGCCGGGGAAGCCGTCCTCGGCCTGGTGTGGGCCGGCGTGAAGCTGATTGCGCTGAAGTACGACTGGACCCTGCCCAGTATCTTCCACCAGCCGTCCTACCTCATCGGTGGAATGATTGTGATGGCCGGTTTGGCGGCGCTGATGATCTTGCTGCCACTCACCAGCGCGGGCGATCCCAACGAGCCTGCTCCTCCGGTCGCAATGATGTAATCTGCCCTTACCTGCTGGCAGTACATCCACGTGCCCCGATGCCCGTCGCTGAGAATATCGCTTCCATCCGCCAGCGCATTGCCCAGTCTGCCCGGCAGGCTAGCCGGAACCCGGACGACATCTCGCTGATGGCGGTTACAAAGACAGTCGCGGCTGCGGCGATCGAGGAGGCTTACCAGGCGGGGATGCGCCTGTTTGGCGAGAGCCGGGTCCAGGAATTCGAGAAGAAGGCCGAGGGTCTCCGGAATCTGCACGACGCGCAGTGGCACATGATCGGGCACCTGCAATCCAACAAGGCGGCCCGCGCCGCCGAATTGTTTTCCTTCTTCGACTCGGTAGATTCCATCCGGCTGGCAGAAAAGCTCCACGCCTCCGCCGAACGCCTGCACAAGAAGCTGTCGGTACTACTCGAAATCAATATCGGCGGCGAGGCAGCCAAGTCGGGCTTCCCGCCGCAGTCGCCTGAACTGGAGGCGATGCTGCAAGCCGCGCCGCAGTTTCCGCATCTTGAAATTCGCGGGCTGATGACCGTCCCTCCATATACCGAAGATCCGGAGGGAAGCCGCCCATTCTTCCGAGCATTGCGGGAATTGCGGGATCGGATCGCAGCGTCCCGCTACGAGAGGATTGAAATGGAAATCCTCTCGACAGGGATGTCCCATGACTTCGAAGTGGCGATCGAAGAAGGCGCGACCTGCGTCCGCGTGGGAACCGCGATCTTCGGCGAACGGCTGCGGCGCTAATGGGCTCCGGCTTTCGTGCTGCTCTCCGCAAAAACATCGGCAGGCTGCGGAATTGCAGCGCCATCGTGCCGCGGATCGCTCGCGCCGAAATGCACTCCGGTGCCGTTGCTCATCACTGCCTGGCCGTATCCGAACTCGGGCGTCCTGCTGGGCACAGGCTCGACCTGGTGTCCCATCTTCGTAAGTTCGCTCTGAACGTCTTGCGGAATTCCCTGTTCGATCTCGACATCGCATCCGCCGAAGGTCGGCTTGGTGAAGCGCGGAGCCTCGAGCGCCTGCTGGATGGTCATTCCATAGTCGACGATATTGGCGACGAACTGGGCATGCGCCTGTGCCTGATTCCATCCCCCCATGATTCCGAAACCAATTTTCGTTTCGCCCTTTTCCATGAATGCCGGAATGATGGTGTGCAGCGGCCGCTTGTGCCCGGCAAGAGTGTTGGGCTGGCCCCGTTCCAGCGTGAACAGCGCCCCACGATTCTGCAGCATGAACCCCATGCCTTTGGGCACCGCGCCTGACCCAAAGCCTTCATAGTTGCTTTGGATCAGCGAGACGATGTTGCCGTCTTTATCGATCACCGTCATGTAGATGGTGTCTTTTCCCTTGGCGTCCGTCATACCAGAAAAATCCGACGGTTCGACGGAACACTGTGCGTGATCGGTAATCAGTTTGGCGCGCTCGGCGGCATGCTGCTTGTCGAGCATCTGCTTGATCGGAATTGTGGAGTAACGCGGATCGCCCACGTAGCGCAGCATGTCGGCATAGGCGAGTTTCTTGGCTTCGATCATCACATTCAGTGCACGCGCGCTGTGGAAGCCGTCCTCCGCAAGAGGAAATTGCTCCATCAGGTTCAGCATCATCAGCGCGGCAATCCCTTGTCCATTCGGCGGAAGCTCGTAGACCTTCCAGCCGCGATAGATGGTGGAAAGGGGCGTGACCCACTCCGGCTTGAAGTCGGCCAGATCTTCGAGCGTCATGGTTCCGCGCATTTCTTTCTCGATTGCGACGATAGCCGCGGCGGTTTCGCCCTTGTAATACGCATCGCGGCCGCTGCCGGCAATGCGCCGCAGAGTCGAGGCCAGGTCGGGATTGTGGAACACTTCGCCCGGCTTGGGAGCGTGGCCATCGATCAGAAAAGTGTGAGCTGAGTTCGCGTGGGCGCTCAGCATCTTCACCGAGTGGCTCCAAAGACCCGCCGTCACTTCATTGATGGGCACTCCGTTCTGGGCGTAGTAGATCGCCGGCTTCAGTACCACCGAGAGCGGTAGAGTGCCGAAGCGGTCGTGAAGCGCCTGCCATCCCGCCACTGCCCCGGGCACGGTCACGGAGTTAATGCCTTTCTCCGGCATTTCCTTGATGCCCTTGGCGGCGAGAAATTCCGGAGTCAGGCCTTTCGGCGACCATCCGCTGGAATTCAGCCCGTACACCGTGCCGCTCTTTGCCTCGTAGACGATGGCGAAGAGGTCGCCTCCGACGCCATTGCTGGTCGGCTCCATCAGGCCCATGACGGCGTTGGTCGCGATGGCCGCGTCCACGGCGTTTCCGCCGCGCTCCAGCACCTGCACGCCGGCCGTCGCTGCCAGGGGCTGGCTGGCCGCAACAATGCCGTAACGGGTGGTGATGACGGAACGTCCGGGGACAGGCAATGGTACGCCATGGTCGGACTGAGCACCTGCGGGGACGAGTAGAATTCCCAGCAGCGACACAGAAATGAGGGCTCGGCGCATGAGTGGTAACTCCTGTGATGCGTAGTTGTGACAGCAGCTCAGGATTCCTGGGCGAAAGGCCCCGCGGGTTCGAGCGCGGGCTTACTCAGGATATTACTTCGCTGCGCCGCCCGGGTAGAGATTTGGTCTAGATTCCGAAAAAGCGAACGAAGGCGAAAAGGATCATGACAGTCGTTATTTCAATGCTGCGGGGCGTCAACCTGGGGCCGCATCACCGCGTGAAGATGGATGAACTGCGCGCACTCTATGAAGGGCTGGGGCTTAAAGATCCTCAGACATACGTCCAGAGCGGCAATGTGGTCTTCAGGACGAAGGAGAAAAATCCTCAGAAGCTGGGCGCACGAATCGAGACTGCAATCGAACACAAGCTGGGTTTCCGCCCGGCCGTCATCCTTCGCACTCCTGAAGAAATGCGGCGGACCATTGCACAAAATCCCTTCTCCAAGCGATTGGATATCAATCCGGCGAGACTTCTAGTGACCTTTCTGGCGACTGAGCCCACTGCTGAGGCAAGGAAGGCCGTGCTCAATCTCAAGACCGATCCTGAGGAGGTACACCTGAAAGGACGCGAACTTTACGTCTATTTTCCCCTCGGGATCTCGAGATCGAAGCTCCAGTTGCCGCGGATTGAGAAGGGGTCAAGCTGCGCGGGAACGGCGCGCAACTGGAATACGGTGACGAAGCTGCTCGAAATTGCCGAGCGCCTGGACCCGAAAAGCTGATCACACCGCCTTCTGCTGGAACACCTTCACCTCTTTCGGGGTCAGGAATACCGCCTCGTTTCTCACGAGCTGCAGCTCCCGAAATCGGTCCTGCGAAAGTTCCACCTGGACCCGCGCTCCCCACTCCGCCTGCGCTTCAATCTTGACCACCGGGCCGGCGGAGTTGATGTGCTTGATGGTGGCGCGGAAGTGTCCGTCGCCGTTCGGCTGGCGGTGAATCTCCAGCAGGTGTGGCCGCACGTACACCAGCTCTCCGGTGGCAGCGTCGTGGATGGTCGCGCGCTCCTCTTCGTCGATCCGGCCGTGGAATAGGTTTACGTTGCCCAGGAAGTTGTAGACAAAGGGCGTGGCGGGGTGGTGATAGACCTCGTCGGGTTTTCCCACCTGTTCGATCCGGCCTTCGTTCATTACTGCCACGCGATCCGAGACTTCCAGGGCCTCATCCTGATCATGGGTAACGAATACGCTCGTGATGTGCACTTCGTCGTGGAGCTGGCGCAGCCAGCGCCGCAGCTCAACCCGCACCTTGGCGTCGAGGGATCCGAAGGGCTCGTCCAGCAGCAGCACGCTGGGCTCGACGGCTAGCGCGCGAGCCAGTGCCACGCGCTGCCGCTGTCCCCCGGAAAGTTGCGAAGGATAACGTCCAGCCAGGTTCTGAAGTTGAATGAGCTTCAGCAGCTCGTGAACCTTGGCGTGAATCTGCTCTTTCGACGGACGAACGCTCCGCGGCCGAACTTTGAGGCCGAAGGCAATATTCTCGAAGACCGTCATGTGGCGAAAGAGTGCGTAGTGCTGGAACACGAAGCCGACGCGCCGGTCGCGGGTCGTTTGCTGCGTAATGTCCTCGCCGTCGAACAGTACGGAACCGGAATCTGCGAATTCCAGGCCGGCAATTACGCGCAGCAGCGTCGTCTTTCCGGAGCCTGAGGGGCCGAGCAATGCCACCAGCTCGCCGGTGGGTATGGTGAGGTTCACATCGTCGAGTGCCAGAAAGCGGCCAAATTGTTTGGTTATGTTTTGAGCCTGAATACTCATGCGATTTGCCCTTCTTCGCTCCAGCGGGCCGAAGCCGCCCGATGCCGGCGCGCTCTCCACTCCACCGCCGTCTTGACGACCAGCGTCGCCAGTGCGAGCAGCGCCAGGAGTGAAGCCACGGCAAAGGCGGCCTGGAACTGGTATTCGTTGTAGAGAATCTCGATATGCAGGGGCATGGTGTTGGTGCGCCCGCGGATGTGTCCTGAAACAACGGAGACCGCGCCGAACTCTCCCATGGCGCGGGCATTGCAGAGAATCACGCCATAGAGCAGCGCCCACTTGATGTTCGGCAGGCTCACCCGGAAGAAGGTCTGCCAGCCGCTCGCACCGAGGGCCAGGGCGGCTTCCTCCTCTTCCTGGCCCTGGGCCTGAAGCAGAGGGATGAGCTCCCGCGCCACAAACGGAAAGGTCACGAATATTGTGGCCAGCACGATTCCCGGCACGGCGAAGATGACCTGCATGTCGTGCGCGATCAGCCACGGTCCCAGCAGGCCCTGGAGGCCGAACAGCAGAACATAGATCAAGCCTGAAACCACCGGCGAAACAGAGAACGGAAGATCAATCAGGGTGACCAGCAGGCTCTTGCCGACGAATTCAAACTTGGCGATGGCCCAGGCAGCGGCAATCCCAAAGACAAGATTCAGCGGTACGGCGATCCCGGCCGCGAGCAGTGTCAGCCGGATTGCGGCCAACGTGTCCGGCTGGCGCAAACTGTCCCAATACGCGGCGAGGCCCTTTTGCAGCGCCTGGGCGAATACCACTCCGAGCGGCAGAAATATGAACACCGCTAGAAAACTTACGGCCACTCCGATCAGAATCCAGCGCACGTAAGGTGCTTCGGCTGTCGCGGTCGTCGCCGTGCGGGACGACGGTAAGGGGCCAAGTGCGATCGATCCGGCCATGGTCTATGTCTCCACGCTCAGCGCCGGGGCGAGGCCGGCCGAGGGCTCGAAATTTTTTTCCTCCCGGCTGCCCGCCCACTTCTGCAACAAATTGATGGGAAGGAGCAGGGCCAGCGACACCACCAACATGACGACCGCGATTGCCGTCGCACCCGCGTAGTCGTACTGGTCAAGTTTGGTGATGATGAGGAGAGGAGTGATTTCGGTTTTCATCGGCATATTACCGGCGATGAAAACCACCGATCCGTACTCGCCAATAGCCCTGGCGAACGCCATTGCGAAACCGGCCAGAGCCGCGGGCAGGATCGTCGGCAGAACCACCCGCGACAGAGTCTGCCAGCGGCTCGCGCCAAGGCTGGCGGCGGCTTCTTCCAGTTCCTTGTCGAGGTCTTCCAGAATCGGCTGAACACTGCGCACTACAAAAGGCAGGCCGATGAACGTGAGCGCGATTGTCACTCCCAAGGCGGAATATGCCGACCGAATGCCGAGTGCGGCCAGCGGGCGTCCAAGGAAGCCGTTCGGCGCATAGATGGTGGTCAGGGCAATTCCGGCAACGGCGGTGGGCAGGGCGAATGGCAAATCCACCAGAGAATCGAACAGGCGCTTGCCCGGAAACGAATACCGCACCAGCACCCACGCCACCAGAACTCCGAAAACCAGGTTGATCAGCGCGCCGATCAGTGCCGCTCCAAAACTCAGCCGATAGGAAGCCAGCGCTCGCGGAGAAAGCACAATGTGCCAGAACTGCCCCCAGGTGAGCGTCGAAGCCTTCAGAAACGTCGCGGCCAGCGGGATGAGAACGAAAAGGCTCAGATACAGCAGCGAGTAACCCAGGGCCAGTCCGAAGCCCGGAAGCACGCTGCGCTTTTTCAGGATCAGTGCCATGCTCAATCACTCATTCGGCTGGTAAATCTGGTCGAAGATTCCGCCGTCGGAAAAATGGATTTGCTGCGCTTTTTGCCAGCCGCCGAAGTCCTGGTCGATCGTCACCAGCTTGATTTTGGGGAACGTCGCCGCGTATTTCTTTGCTACCGATTCCAGACGCGGCCGATAGAAATTTTTGGCGGCAATTTCCTGCCCTTCCGGCGTGTAAAGGTACTCTAGATAGGCCTGTGCCACTTCGCGAGTGCCTTTTTTGTCGACCACTTTGTCGACGATAGAAACCGGAGGCTCCGCCAGAATGCTGATGGAGGGCACAACAATCTCGACTTTGCCGGAACCGAGTTCCTTCATGGATAGAAAGGCTTCGTTCTCCCAGGCCAGCAGCACATCGCCGATGCCGCGCTGCACAAAGGTGGTCGTCGAGCCGCGCGCTCCCGAGTCGAGGACCGGAACGTTTTTGTAAAGCCGCGTGACGAACTCGCGGGCCGAGGCGTCATTTCCTCCCGGTTGGTGCAAAGCAAAGGCCCAGGCGGCGAGATAGTTCCACCGCGCCCCGCCTGAAGTCTTGGGGTTCGGCGTAATCACCGAGACTCCCGGCTTTGCGAGGTCGTCCCAGTCCTTGATGTGCTTGGGATTCCCCTTCCTCACCAGAAAAACAATCGTCGAAGTGTACGGGGTGCTGTTGTGTGGGAGGCGCTTTTGCCAGTCAGACGGCAGAAGCCCGGCATGCTGCGAAATGGCATCGATGTCATAGGCTAAAGCCAGGGTGACCACATCCGCCTGCAGGCCCTCGATGACCGATCTGCCCTGCTTGCTCGATCCGCCATGCGATTGTTCGATCTGCACCGTTTGCCCCGTCTTGGCCTTCCAGTAGTCGATAAAGCGGGCGTTGAATTCCTGGTATAGCTCCCGCGTCGGATCGTAGGAGACATTGAGCAGAACGATCGGCTTCTGCGCGGGGGCGGACGTCGCCAGCAGCACGGCAACCGTCGCCGCCACCAGCACTGCCCCAATTCCCAACCGGCCTGTCATTCGAGCGTTCCTGCCCTTTTTTGCCGCAAAAAGCAAACGGCCCACGAAGGTGATTGTTCGTGGGCCGTCTGAGAACTTTGTGCTTCTAGGTGCTTCTAGATCACGTTCCCTCGCCCACAAATGCGCCGACACGCGCAGCAACAACACGCGATCGCACAACACATGGACTTAGAAATATGGATCATCAGCAGAATTAAGATGTTACGGGAGGCCTCCCTGCCAAGTCAAGTGAATTAGTAGGGATTCTCAGGACCACAGAGAACACAGAGACCACAGAGAACACAGAGGATTTCCTCTCAGTGATCCTCCGATGCTGCCCAGGGAACTTCCAATGCTGCCCAGGGAACTTCCTGCCCGGCTCCCGGGTTTCCTCTCAGACATCGGCCCGGAGGTTGGGGCGAAGAGTGAGTGAGCCGTCATCGTTCAGCTTCTGGTGACAGGCCCAACGCACCGGATAAGGTACTTCTTTGACCTCGACTTCCGCTTTGAGCTTCAGGCCCTTCCAGTCCGGGATATTGGGTAAAACGAGCTGCGCTTGCCGAATTTTCCCCGGCAATGGATAACCGGCGTCGAGGCAGCCGCTGGCAATCACGCGGCCGTCAGCGCTCTCCACGCTTACTCTCAACACGCCCGGCACACCAGCGATGCCATCATTGGCGAAGCCTACGATCAACCCCAGATAACTGCCATCCTTGTAGCTCCAGATGAACGACGGCCTTACGCGATAACCAATCTTTCGATTGATGCGGTCGAACGCCGCAGGATATGCCTGGTAGTACGCCGCTAAATTCCTGGCGCTGATCTGGTGAAAGTTCCAAAGTGACCAGTAATTCGCGCCGACGTCAATCACATGCGAAATCATGTTCTCAGCCGGCGAAATCCCTTCGTGCGCAGCTTTCGGATCGGGAAGTTTTCCGGGAAGACCCTGCTCCAGCAATGCGGCGATCCACGGCGGACGATTGCTCAGTGCTTCGATCTGCTCGTTCTCGATGAAAATGGTGTCGCTGCGAATCCAGTTGTTGCTGCGAACCGTGCGGTCTAACAGCTCCGAATTACCAACACGGCTGTAGTCCGGCTGAGTATTGGTCAGCAGCGGGGTCTTCTTGAAATTTTCCAGTTGGACTTCGAGCATGTTGACCCAGGTGCGCTCTGCCGTCACGTAGTCGGGGAAGGGATTGTTGGCGAATGGCCAGGTGTGGCCTTCTCCCCAGAAGCCATACATGAAAGTGTCGATGAACTCGATCTGAGGGTTCCCGTCGAACTCCGCCGCCAACGCGCCAACCAGCTCTTTAAACGCGTGCTGGAAAAACGGATCGTCATAGCGGGGCTGATACTTGGAATGCGGATTGCGCAGATACCTTTGCGCCGCCTTGCTGTTTTCCTGGTCGCTGAGCACCAGATCGACTTTCGGTACCTTCTCCAGAACAAAATCCGGCAAGGCGGCGTCGTGCGTGTAGTCAGGCGCGCACATCTGAATCCGCAACCCGATACGCTTGTTGTTTTTCTTCGCCAGGTCGAAGACCAGCTTCAGATACTCGGGCAATTGGATCCGCCCGGGCCGCGGCTGAACCTCCCTCCACGTGGGACGGATATATAGCTGGTCGCCCAGGGGAAATTTCACCAGGTCCTCGATGGCCTGGGGAATGTTGTCCGCTTCGATCTCGTCGGTGCCGCTGTCGGCCGTGATGTATGTGATCAGGCCCTTTCCATAGTTCGGCACGGAGTCGTCCGCGGGTGTGGTGGTCATGACAACATCATCAGAGGGAATGACCGCGTCCGGGGGATATTGAGGAAACGGACCTTGATTGAGGCGATCGGCCACGTGTGGGCCGGAGCCGAAGTCGTAGTTGCTCCAGATGTGTGCCGGAACTTTCGCCTCGGCCATTCCAAGCCCGAGTTCCGTTCCTAGAGCAACCGCCACAGTGCTCTTCAGAAAGTCTCTACGTTGCATCCAGGAATTATGCCAATTGTGGCGCTGATTTGGCCAATCGGACTAAATCTTCAGCTTCACAGGCAGATTGAATCTGACGCCAGCCCTTACACAAGTTCCCGAACTTTGTCGCTCAGGACTGTCAGAGCAATCTTCTTGCGATTGGGCTCTCCACGCGCCAGGGACTCGGCAAACTTGAGTGCCTGGTCGGCGCTGATCTTGCCGGGCAGTGGCGGCTCCAGCGGATCGACGACAGCCTCGAGCACCGCTGGTCCCGGCGTCGCCAGAAACTCGTCCAGCACGCGTCCGCAATCCGCCGGGTCGTCGACCATGAATCCGGCTCCGCCGCAGGCGTGCGCGACCGCTGCAAAATCAATAGGATGCAGATCCACGCCATACTCGGGATTTCCCAGAAACACCATCTGCTCCCACTTGATCTGCCCGAGCGTATTGTTCTTCACGACCACGACCTTGATGGGAAGCTGGTACTTCACCGCCGTCACAAAGTCTGCCATGAGCATGGAAAATGCTCCATCCCCCACGAAGGCCACGCATTGCCGATCGGGATGGGCCACCTGCGCGGCAATGGTGTACGGCAGCCCGCAAGCCATAGTGGCAAGGTTGCCCGATACGCTGTGCATCTGTCCCCTTCTTGCCGGAATGTGCCGCGCCCACCAGGTCGTAATGGTCCCGCTGTCACAGGAGACGATTGCGTCATTCCGCAGCCGTTTCCCAAGCTCGTGGGCGATCACTTGCGGTTTCATCGGCTTGTCCTGGCGCGTACTGCGCTGCTCCATCAACTCACGCCAGTCCTTCATGGCATCCTGAGCATGCTGGAGAAAGCTTCGATCCTGTTTCCTCTGGAGGCGCGGCAACAGCTCATTGAGCACTCGCCGGCTGTCTCCCACCAGTCCAACGTCGACCGGAAACCTCAGCCCGATCCGCTTGGGATCGATGTCAATCTGCACGCCTTTTGCATCGTCAGGTTTGGGCATGAACTCGATGTAGGGAAAGGACGTTCCGACCATCAGCAGGGTGTCGCAGGTTTCCATCACCTCTTGTGACGGCTGTGTGCCGAGAAGGCCAATGCCGCCGGTGGTGTACGGGCTGTCGTCGGGAACGGCAGTCTTGCCCAGAAGCGGTTTCACGATCGGCGCCGCCAGCATGTCGGCCGCACGCTCAAGTTCCGCGTCGGCGCCAATGGCGCCCTGACCGGCCAGGATCGCGATTTTCTTTCCGCTGTTGAGGATCGCTGCTGCCTGGTCCAGTTCTTCCCCGTTCGCGCGCATCGCGCCTTCCGCCATGGCCCGCGAAGTGTGATGTGGAACATTTCGCTTCGATCGCTGCCGGCTCTTTACCTCCATCTCCTGAAAATCAACCGGAAAGGTGACGTGGCTTACCGTGCGATAACTCAACGCGGTGCGGACGGCCAAATCCACCACATTCTCGACATGGGTCGGCCCCATGATGCGCTCGTTGTAGGCGGCCACATCCAGGAACAGCTTGTCGAGCGCAACATCCTGCTGAGTGTAGGTGCCAATCAGGTCGTGAAATTGGAGGCCGGTGATCGCCAGCACTGGTTGGCCATCGAGTTTGGCGTCGTAAAGCCCATTGAGCAGATGAATCCCCCCCGGCCCTGACGTGGCTAAGCAAACACCCAGCCTGCCGGTGTACTTGGCATATCCACAGGCCATGAAAGCTGCGGCCTCTTCGTGGCGTGTCTGAATGAATCGTATTTTGTCTTTATGAACACGGAGGGACTCCATAATCCCGTTAATGCCGTCCCCGGGTAAGCCAAAAATTACTTCCACTCCCCAGTCGATTAACGATTCCACGAGCACGTCAGCAGCAGTCATGCATCACTCCAATCCGGGATAGCCGAGTCTGATCCGGCGAGGGGCGAACAAAAGCGCCCTATTTCTACGAATAGACCGGCTGTCGTCAAAAAAGAATCGGGTGGCAGGGGTAGATGTCTTTCAGAACACCTGTATCGCTGAGCACGATGAGACAGGGCAACCGGCGAAAGCTGAGGAGAGTCGAATGTTCGGTTCGGAATTAAGAGTCGTGCAACCGGAGGTGTTGGTTTGCCTGGGAGCCAGCGCCGCTCAGTCGTTGCTGGGCCGAAGTTTCAGCGTAACCCGGCAGCGGGGGCAATTGGCCCCGTCTGCTCTGGCGCCGAAAGTGGTGGCAACCGTACATCCTTCGTCCTCCGGGACGATGAGGCAGGAGATCACCAAGCCCGCGCATGGGAAACCAAAAGTGGTGCACGCGGAATCTCCTTCAGGAGAGGCCGCCTGAGCACGGTTCCCACGCTTCTGGTAAAACTTCGAGCGTACTGTGCCGCCGGCTGAGAGATCCGTGGCAGAAAATCCCCAAGTTATCGTCGTGGGCGCAGGCGCAGCCGGTCTTTCCGCCGCCGCCGAACTCTCGCGTCGCGGCATGACGGTCACCGTACTCGAAGCACGGGATCGCATTGGCGGAAGAATCTTCACCCAGACCGATCCCGCCACCGGAGCGCCGGTCGAACTCGGAGCCGAATTCATTCATGGCCTCGCGCCTGAAATCTGGGTGCCCCTCCAGGCGCATGGCGCGCTCATTCGAGAAGTAGAGGGAGATCACTGGTGCTTTCTCGACGGGCAACTGTCGCAGTGCAATTTCTTTTCTGACGTCGAGAAGATCCTGGAGCGCATGGACGACGAACTGCCAGACGAGTCGTTCATGGCCTTCCTGGACCGCTGCTTTCCACCGGAAGATGACACTCCCCGCCTGCAAAAGACCAAAGAGCATGCGATTGGCTACATCAGCGGATTCAACGCGGCCGACCCCGGAAAAGTTGGCGTTCACTGGCTGATGGCCGGAATGCGCGCGGGAGAAGAAACCGACGAACAACGCGCCTTCCACGCCGGCAACGGATATGAGGATCTCGTGGCAATCCTGCGGCAGCAGTTATCCGACAAGAATGTGGCAGTCCATACCAGCACGATCGTGGAATCCGTCACCTGGTCGCCGGGTCAGGCACAGGTCACAGCGCTTTCGCCCGGACGGTCCACCCTGGTTGCGCCGAAAGTGCTGATCACGCTTCCACTCGCAGTTCTGCAAACCGAGCCGGGAGACACCGGCGCGGTCCGTTTTGATCCGCCCTTGCCCGCGGAAAAGCGGGTGGCGCTGACCAGGCTGGAAATGGGGAAGGTGATACGGATCACGCTTTGCTTTCGCAACCGCTTCTGGGACGAGATCCACTCGCCCGGCGCGCCTGATCACACCCTTTCCGACATGAGCTTTCTCTTCTCCGAGGACGAGTGGTTCCCCACGTGGTGGACCACGATGCCACTGAAGCTCCCCATCATCACGGGTTGGGCTCCCTTTCATGGGGCCGAACGCCTCAGTGGGAACAGTCATTCGTTTATCGTCAAGCGCAGCCTGCAAAGTCTGGGTTCCATGCTGAATGTGAGAACTGACGAACTGGAGCGCCTGCTGGTCTCCGCCTATGTTCACGACTGGCAAAGCGACCCCTATTCGCGTGGAGCCTACAGCTATGGCAAGGTGGGGGCCGACGGAGCACAACGGGTCCTGGGCTCGCCCCTCGCCAATACTCTATTCTTCGCCGGGGAAGCCACTGATATGGCGGGAAATAATGGCACTGTGCAAGGCGCCATTGCCAGCGGCCTGCGTGCGGCGCAGGAGATACTGGCGGGCCACTCCTGAACTTGAAAGCCCGAAAGTTGTTCGTTACCGGACAACCCACACCTTGGCTGCAGCCCTCCATAGAGCATCACACGCAGGTGACTTATGCAATTGAACAGTGCGGCCTACACCATGGGAGGGGCAATCCCCGTCCGCTACACATGCGAGGGGGATGACATTTCACCGGAATTTTCCTGGAGAGATGCCCCGCCTGAGACAAAATCCTTTGCCCTGATCCTGCACGACCCCGATGCTCCAAAACCGGGCGGCTTCACTCACTGGACCATCTACAACATTCCGGCTCAAGTCGGCCATATTGAAGAGAAGGTGCCCAGGCAGGAAACCGTGCCCGGCACCGGCATGCAGGGCAAGAACGACTCCGGAGATATTGGATATATGGGCCCTTGCCCGCCGTCTGGAACTCACCGGTATTTTGCCCGGCTGTTTGCATTGAGCCGGGAGCTTCGCGTGCCGCCGGGAGCCAGCCCCGAGGAAGTGAACGCCGCGATGAAAGACATCGTTCTGGCGTGCGCGGAACTGATGGGAACCTACGCTAAGAAGGCTGAGAAGGCTGCGTAGAGGATTTTGCTAAACAAATGCCCCGCTCCTTATGCCGTCAGATGGCGCAAAGAGCGGGGCTCAGTCGGGCTGGGGAGAGATCTGTTTTCTCGTTAGCGTTGTGACGCGTTCGGTTCCTTTATCGCGCTGCGTTCCGAACCCTGAACCGGAGTAATGCTCTGGGCTTCCTTCAGGTGATCTTGCAGCGTGGGCAATGTCTCAGACGCGAAGTTCTTCACTTCGCTGTCGCGCGCTGACTTGCTTTCGTGGCGGAATTCCGCCACGTCTTTCTTGTGGTCCCTCAACATCTCGGCCATGTATGCCTTGTCGAACTGCTCACCGGAGAGTTGCGAGAGACGCTCCTTGGTAGCCTTAGCCTTGGCATCGGGCTCGGAGGGCAGATCCACACCCTTGCTGGCGGCAAGCTGCTTGAGTTGATCGTTGGCCTTGCCATGATCATCGACCATGCGCTCGCCAAATTTCTTTACCTTGTCGCTGGAAGCTTTTTCCGTGGCGAGTTGTCCGAGTTCCACCTCAGCCATACCGCCCTCGGCTGCTTCCTTAATGAATTTCTTGTCAGCTGCGCTCAGCGCGGAAGAGCCCTTCATCGATGAGTCGGCAGAGGCCGAGGACGCGCTGTCCTGTTGCGCCGCCGCCATCGAGAGCATTCCCGCCATCAGCACGCTCAATGAGACGGTGCAGAAAAATCTCACTATCCTAGTCATAACAAACTCCTTGGCAGAAGACTGCGCTTCCATATCAGACTAGGGGCGGGGCGAAGTTGGAACAATCGGGCGATAGCTGCATTTCCCCGGAGTTACAAGCTGTACAGCGCTGCGAGGTTTGCCACGTCGATTCCGTCATCGTGTGGGGCCTCGGGGGTCGTCGAGTCTCGCAGGACACTTTTCCCGTACGCCACACTCCAAATGATGCACGAGGAATCGGACAGGGCCGTGTTTTCCTGCCGCCGATCAGGCAGCTTTACGAGTCTGGGCGGCCTTGCGAGCGGCCTGGCTGCGCTTCCGGGGGCCTTTTGTGCGGACAGCTTTCATTGCCGCTTCATGCCGCGCCGTGGAGCCGCGCTTCCGAGCAGAGCTGTGAGCCTGGTCCGAGAGTGCCTTGCTCGATGCCGCGCTGTGCCCTTCCCGCTTTAGCGCGCTTTCCACAGCACGCGACCGGGTGCTCGATGTCTTCCGCCGCGAATGCGAGCTTCCCTTGCTGTAATCGCGGGCAGCTTGTTTTCGGGTCCGGACAGAGGCCGACCCCTTCTTCGGAGGTTGGAGTTTCACACCCGAACGGCGCGCTTTGGAAAGACCAATGGCGATAGCCTGCTTGGTGGAACGTGCACCGTGCTTGCCTTCCCGGACGTGATGGATCTCTTCGCGAACGAATTCACCGGCTTGAGTACTCGGCGACTTCCCTTCCCGCGCGTCCTCTTGAGCTCTCTCGATTGTTTCCTTTTCTGGCATACGACCCTCCTCGCTGAATCGTAAGTTCGGGCAACGGGTCAGCCTATCGAGCAGATTCTGTAGTCTCGAAAGGTGGGTGCTGTATTGATTGCCGTCTTACCGAGTCAGCTTCAGGCGGCTTTGGCTTCCTTGCAGATCTTCGTGTAGTACTCCCGGCCGCGGCGATATCCGCGAGTGAACGGTTCCTCAACCTGTGCTGTGGGATATTGACGCTGAAGGTCTTCGATTCCCCGGGCCATCTCGCCGGAAACCTGCTCGAAATCCTTGCAGCGGGTTCTGGCATGCAGGGCAGACTCGAAACCGAGCCTGTAAAACTTTTCGTCCTGGCTGAAATTGCGGGACGATTTTTCGTAGTGCTCCTGCTCGGCGCTGCGCAATCCAATCCACCACTGTTCGCGGGCGGCATCGATCGACTCGGCTCCTTCGACCCTCAGCAATTCGCGGAATCGTTCGGCTTCCGCTCCGGTTTCGCCGAGGGCAACCAGGACACTTCGACCCTTGCGCAAGGCGTCCTCATACACAAATATCTCGTCTTCCGGAAGCCCGTCGGTGGTGGCGTTTTCCATCTTGCCCCCGGCGGCAACGCCGACTCCCGCGCCGGCAGCGCCCAGCAGCGCCGCTCCGAGCAGCCCGATCGCCGTGGTCGGACCGACTCCTGGGATCGCCGCGGCCACAAGCGCCCCGCCTACCGACATACCGGTGGCACCTCCCAGCAGGGCTCCCACGGCCTTCCCCATGCCCGGTTGCTCCGCCGAAGCGACAGGAACCGATTGCAACTCGCGGGTGATATCGCCCGGCGTCAGCAGACTGATTCTGTCGTCAGAAGCGCCGAGCGCTTTCATTTTTGCGGCTGCATTTTCCGCAGCCGTTCGTGTCTGGAAAACTCCCGTCACTGCCTTCATTGCGCACCTCGCAGATTAGACATCTGCGATCTGATGCGATGATGGGCGGTCACGGACACCTGATGGCCGGAATAAAACGAGTCAAAATCCATTAAGAAAATCGGCAAACTTGTATTGAAGCGGCTGAAATTGCTGTTGGAAGCGGCGGCGGCGAATTGACATTCCGCCCATTCGCTTTCTAAAATGTTTACATTCCGCAAGTTGAGATGTGCTTCTTTCTGATGACCGGCAATCCTCAGTGGTATCAGCAGCTTTCCTATGATTACTGTTAAAGAACTTACCAAGCGCTACGCGCGCACAACGGCTGTCGATCAAATCTCATTCGACGTGGCAAAAGGACAGATCGTCGGCTTTCTCGGGCCGAACGGAGCCGGGAAGACGACGACCATGCGCATGCTCACCTGCTTCCTGCCGCCGTCCGCGGGGACGGCAACGGTTGCGGGGTTTGACGTCCTCGAACAGCCGCTCGAGGTGAAGAGGCGGATCGGCTACCTTCCCGAGAGTCCACCGATCTATCCCGAGATGGAAACCGCGGAGTATCTGAAGTTTGTCGGCAAACTGAAAGGTTTGTCCGGAAGCGAGTTGCAGCAGCGAATCGACTATGTTTGCGAGCGCTGCGCCGTGGCGGACGTCAAAAAGAAGCTGCTGGGCAAACTGTCCAAAGGATACCGCCAGCGCGTGGGGCTGGCGCAGGCCATCATTCACAATCCCGATGTTCTGATTCTTGACGAACCCACCGCCGGCCTGGATCCCAAGCAGATCAATGAAACCCGGGACCTGATCAAGGGTCTGGCCGGGGACCATACCATCATCCTGAGCACACATATTCTTCCCGAAGTCGAGCAGACCTGCGAGCAGGTGATCATCATCAACCGGGGGAAGCTCGTCGCCATCGATTCCGTTCGCAACCTGCAAGCCCGCGCCCGCGGCGCCGAGTCGGTGCTGGTTGAAGTGGCTGGGCGGAACGGAAGGCTGGACGCCGCGGAGGTGCAGCAGCGACTGGAAAGGGTTGAAGGCGTGGGCCGAGCTCTGTGCAAGCAACAGGTGGACAGCCGCATCATCTTCGAAGTCGAAAGCCAGAAAGGGAAACTCCAGCGCGGGGACCTGGCACGCGCCGTGGTCGAGTCAGGATGGGACTTGAATGAACTCCGCCCGTCTGCCATGAGCCTGGAGGAAATCTTCCTGCAGTTGACGGGAAGCGAGGCTGCCGGCACCCCTGCGACAGCCAAGGGGACACAAAATTGAGGAACGTCTGGATTATCTGCCGGAAAGAACTGGCGAGTTACTTCGCTTCACCGATCGCTTACCTGCTGCTTGTAATGTTCGGCTTGATCTTCGGATTTTTCTTCTGGAACGCGCTAGGCGTCTTCGTCATTGAGGGAATGCAGATGCAGATGCGCGGCCAGACGTTCCCTATGAACCTGAACGAACAGATCATCCGGCCGTTGCTGATGAACGTTAGCGTGATCGGACTCTTCTTTCTTCCCATGATCACCATGCGCCTCTTCGCCGAGGAGAAGCGGACCGGCACGATTGAGCTGCTTGCGACCTCTCCCATCCGCGATCTGGAAATCATTGTCGGAAAGTGGCTGGCGGCAGTGGCGCTGTACTCCGGCCTGCTCTTGTTCACCGCGATCAACTTCGCCTTTCTGTTCCGATATGGCAATCCGGACTGGAAGCCGCTGCTGGTGGGCTATCTCGGCCTGCTGTTGCAGGCGGGAGCATTGCTCGCCATCGGAACTTTCATTTCCACTTTGACGAAGAATCAGATCATCGCGGGCGCGGCAACGTTCGGCGTCTGCCTGCTTCTCTGGATCGTCGGTTGGGTCGGCGGCTATGAAACCGCCACGTGGGCGCGGGTTCTTTCATACCTTTCCGTGACGACTCACTACGAATCGTTCGGCCGAGGCGTGCTTGATTCCAAGGACGCGGTTTTCTATGTGTCGGCAATTTTCCTGGGATTGTTCCTGACGGCGCGTTCTATGGAATCGCTGCGGTGGAGGTCATAGATGGCGAGCCAGTGGCTGAAAGCAAGGCAAACCCGGTACGCGGCCTACGCGACCCTCTACATCCTGGTCGTGATCGCGGTCATCGTCGTCGCCAACATGCTCGCCGACCGCTACAACAAGTCTTTCGATGCCACATCGAACAAGCGCTACAGCCTCTCCGACCAGACCGCGAGGATTGTCAAAGGTCTGAAGCAGGATGCGACCATCACTTATTTCAATCAGAGCACGAGCTTTCGCGAAGGCAAAGATCTTCTGCAGGAGTACGCGAACCTTTCGCCGAAGGTGAAAGTCGAATACGTCGACCCCGACAAGAATCCGCAACTCGCGCGGGAAGTGGGCATCAGGAATCTCGGTACGGCAATCGTCCAGATCGGAACCAAACGCGAAGAAGCCAAGAGCATGACCGAGGAGGGTGTCACCGGAGCTTTCATCCGCGACCTGAAGAGCAATACGCGAACCGTATGTTTCGTGAGCGGAAGCGGTGAGCACCAGACCGACAACAGCGACCGCGAGGGCCTGTCGCAGTTTAAAGACATGCTGGCGAAAGACAACTACGAGAACAAGACGGTCGATCTTTTGCAAAATGCCGCGGTGCCGGGCGATTGCACCGCATTGGTCGTCGCCGGTCCGACGCGCAATTATCAGCAGCCGGAAGTAGACGCCATCAAGAAATACGTTGAGGGCGGCGGACGGGCCCTGCTGATGCTCGATCCGCCTCTGAAGCTGGGTCGGGACGAAATTGCCGACAACGATGCTCTTACCAACCTGCTGCAAAGCTGGGGCGTCACCATGAACAAAGATCTGATCCTCGATCTCAATCCCATCGGCCAGATCGCCGGTCTGGGGCCTCAGGTGGCACTGGTGACGACGTACGGCAATCAGGCCATTGTGAACGAGATGAAGGGAATGGCCACGGGCTTCCCATTGTCTCGCTCCATGGAAATCAAAAGCACTGACAAAACCACCGTCGACAAACTTTTCGATTCCTCTGGGAGTAGTCTCGCCACTACAAATCTCAGCTCACCCGCCGTCGATATTCGTGATCCCAAAAACAAGAAGGGCCCGTTGACGATGGCTGCGGCCGGCACTTACAACACCGGTAAAGAAAATTCGCAGGGGCGCTTCGTGGTTATCGGCACCTCTTCCTGGATCGCGAACCGGTTTATCGATTTCAACGGCAACAACGACCTGGCCATGAACACCATCAACTGGCTTTCGTCGGATGAAGACCTGATCTCGATTCGCCCCAAGGAACAGGAAGACCGGCGAATCACCATGACCCGCGCCCAGTTGAACTGGGTCCGCCTGACCAGCCAATTCCTGTTGCCGCTGGTGGTTGTAATCGCAGGCGTCTCCGTGTGGTGGAAAAGAAGATAGCCGACAAGAAACGACATGAAGATCCGCGGTTTGATCGTTGCAGCTTCCGTCCTTGCCGTTTTGGGCGGGCTTCTCTACTGGTCGGAACATCGCAAGCCCGAAGAGTCCCCCAAAGTATCGGCTGACACGCCGCCCGCGATTCTGAAGCTGGACGATTCCACGATCACTAACCTGGAAATCAAGAAGAAAGACGCCGAGCCAATTCTCCTTGCCAAATCCGGCTCGGGCAACTGGCAAATCACGGAGCCAAAGCCTCTGAATGCTGACCAGAGCGCGGTTTCGAGCATGGTCTCCACTTTGTCATCTTTGAACTCCGAGCGTCTGGTCGACGAAAAGGCTACAGACCTGAAGCGCTACGGGCTTGATCAACCCTCGGTGGAAGTGGATCTCGGCGAGAAAAACAAGAAGACTCAGAAGCTGCTGATCGGCGATGACACGCCGACCGGTTCGGCGGCCTACGCGAAGCTCGACGGTGATCCGCGCGTCTTCACCATGGCCAGCTTCAACAAGACTGCGATCGACAAGAGCCTGAACGATTTGCGGGACAAGAGGCTGCTGACCATCGATTCCGACAAGGTCAGCCGCATCGAGCTGACCAGAAAGAACCAGACGATCGAGTTCGGCCGTAACAAGAATGACTGGCAGATCTTGAAACCCAGACCGCTGCGGGCCGATAGCAGCCAGGTTGCCGACCTCGCGCGCAAACTGGCCGATGCCAAGATGGACCTGACAACCGATAGCAAGGAAACCGCGTCATTATTCGCCCAGGGCAATCCCGTCGCCACCGCTAAAGTCACTGATCAGTCGGGGACTCAGGAGCTCCAGGTTCGGAAGAATCAGGTTCGGAAGAATAAAGACGCTTTCTATGCGAAATCGAGCGTGGTTGACGGCGCTTACAAGATAGGCTCCGACATCGGGGAATCGCTCGGCAAGGGCGTCGATGACTTCCGCAACAAGAAGATTTTCGACTTCGGCTACAACGATCCGAACAAGCTTGAGATACACGACGGGCAGAAAACTTACTTCCTCACTCGCAGCGGCGAGGACTGGTGGTCGAACGGAAAGAAGATGGACGAAACCACCGTCCAGTCCCTGGTTTCCAAGCTGCGCGAAATGACGGCCGGCAAGTTTGTCGACTCCGGTTTCAACAATCCAGGTCTCACCGCCACTGTGGTCTCCGATGACGGCAAACGCGTGGAGAAAGTCTTAATCGCGAAGTCCGGCAAAGATTACATCGCCAAGCGTGAGAATGAGCCGTCTCTCTATCAACTGGATTCGTCGACGGTTGAAGACATTGAAAAGGCTGCCGGTGAGATCAAGCCCGCGCCTGCGGAAAAAAAGTAGCCCCCGCAAACGCAGCTATCGCTGAAACTCACCGTCGTGCAGCCTGATCTCTCTGGTGAATTGAGCTACACTTTTCGGGGAGTTTCCCATGAAGCTGCTCCGGTTTTGCGCAATCGCACTCGCCTCGATCACGGCGGCAGGCCAGGTCACGACCTCTCAGTATGACAACCTGCGCACCGGCGCCACGCTGACCGAAACTACTCTCACGCTCGAAAATGTAAACACCAAGCAGTTCGGCAAGATTGGCTCTTACAAAGTGGATGGGCCAGTCTATGCGCAGCCGCTGTTCCTGGCGGGTGTGGCGATTCCGGGCAAGGGGAAGCACGATGTGCTCTTCGTTGCTACCGAGCACGATACCGTCTACGCCTTCGATGCCGATCGTCCCGGCGACCCACCGCTCTGGCAGGTCAGCTTCTTGGATCCCGCCCGCGGAATAAAAGCAGTTCCCGCACAGGATGTTCAATGTCCGTTCATCCGGCCGGAAATTGGAATCACGTCCACTCCTGTCATTGACAGAAAGACTGGCACGCTCTACGTCCTTGCGCGAACGATGCTGACGCACAGCTTGACCGAGAATGAATACTTCCAGCATCTTCACGCGCTGGCCATCACCACCGGCGTCGAGAAGTTCGGCGGGCCCAAGTTGATCTCCGCTTCGGTTCCCGTCAAGGGAGCGAACGGTAAAGTATCCTTCAACGCATTGCGAGAGAACCCCCGAACTGCGCTTCTCCTGACCAACGGCACTCTCTACCTTGCCTGGGGATCCTCCTGTGATGTCGATCCCTACCATGGCTGGGTAATGGCCTACGATCCACAAACATTGGCGCAGAAGGCTGTGCTGAATGTCACCCCGGATGGAAACGAAGGGGGAATCTGGGCGAGTGATACCGGATTAGGCGCCGATGCAGCCGGCAATGTCTTCGTGCCGATCGGAAACGGAACCTTCAACGCATCGTCGGGAGGCCGAGACTATGGAGACTCGGTTCTCAAGCTAGCGCTTCATGGCAATTCGCTCGCAGTGAGCGACTACTTTACTCCGCATGATCAGGAACAGTTGAGCGAAACTGACGCGGACCTTGGATCGAGCGGCCCACTCCTGTTGCCCGATCAGCCCGGCCCTCACCCTCATTTGCTGCTTCAACCGGGAAAGGGCTCGGCGATCTACGTGATCGATCGCGATCAGATGGGGAAATTTCATCGCGACGGCGACGCCGTGATTCAGAAGATCACGATGGAAGGCGGTGGATATGGCGCCATGGCGTATTGGAACCAGCACGTCTACTTCGCATGTAGTGACGACTACCTGCGTGACTATTCGCTGTCCAATGGGCAGTTATCGCCGGGCGCGCACTCGGCCACAAAGTTTGAGAATCCCGGCGCCACTCCTTCCGTCTCCGCCGACGGAACCAAAAATGCGATCGTCTGGGCGATTGCCACCAGAAAGTGGAATGGGCCGGATCAGCCGGCAGTACTCTATGCCTATGACGCCAACAGGATTGACCGCCTGCTTTACAGCTCGGAACAGAACAGCAGCCGCGACCGCGCAGCGCTCGCCACACGCTTCGTAATTCCCCTGGTCGTAAACGGGCGCGTATATTTCGGCACCAGGACTGAAGTGGAAGTGTACGGCCTGTTGAAGTAGAGGGCCCCTGGGAGCTGGTTGCGCTCTGAAAATTTACGGCTGGACTTTGACCGCCGCCAGCGCCTGATCCTGCTCTCCGACTGGAATTAGCGATCCCGGTTCACAGTAGTTCTGCTCGGCAAGGGTTCGGTAGGTTTTTACACTCTCGGCCAGCACGTTCGACGCTTTTTGGGAAAGGCTGCTCCCGAGCATCCTGATGTACTTGCGCAGCTTCTCAACGGCTTGGGCGTGATATGTCGCCGGTGTGTCGGTCTCAAATGCATCCGGTAATTCCATCCGTAAGTCCGAAGTTGCCAGCCATTCGAGAACACCGGTCGAGACCTCAAAACCTGGCTCTTGTATCCGTGAGGACATCAAACGCAAAGCTTCCTCGGGGTGAGAGGAGTGCTGAATCGCGTCCCAAAAACCGTTGTCCCAACCGTGGTTTCTGCCGTCGAACCACTTCACCTCCGTCGCAAGCGAGTCAGTGGTGTCCAGATACGTAATCCGGCGCGCCATGTCGGAACACTGCACAAGGCGGTGTTCTGCAACGTCGTCATCCTGACAGAGTAGTTCGTATGCACCGGCATATACGAGGCCAGCGGAGCTGGCCCAGGCCGGGTCGTTGACGATGGTAAGAAGGATCGGATTGGACTTCACCAACAATGCAGGCCGAATCTTGTCATCTCGGGACGTGGTCGTAACATCGGCTGATGAAGCCTCGCACTCATAAACACCCGGGGTGACAAAGCGAACATACGTGTTCAGTGGGACAACAGCAAACGTTAGCGCGGCGGCAGTCAACCGATATTCTCCATCGCAATCTCCGCATCCGCCGCCGAAACCGAAACCTACACCGCCGCATGGTGCAGCAAGCATTTGTTGGAAAGTTGCGGTTTCAAGTGAGCTTGGGGATGTGCTGACGCGCTGCGGCGAGGGCGAGCACGAGACTTGGAGGGAGCGTCCGCCCGCAAGTCTATTGATCTGGTTTACCCAGAGATATCGTCCCGGAGCTTTCGCACTATAGGAGAACTTCACCGGTATCAGTTCTCCAAGGTGAAACTGGTGCACATCTCCTTCAGTTTCTAGTGTAAGGACGACATCGGCAGGTGCCGGTAGTGGCTGAGCATCCTGTGTGAAGGATGACAGGAGAAGAATGACAACCGTGCCGATTACCAAAAGGATTTTCTGCATTCCACAATGCCACGGCCTGCGCAGAACAAGTTTGCAACTAGCTTGCCACATACCTAGTGTTTTCCACAGCGAAGCTGCTCGTTTTTCAGCGGCCTGCTAGGGCCGAACCCCGGCAATGCCCAGCCCGATTCTGTAGAGTCCGGTTCTCGCGCAAAGATATAACGTTTTGCCGTCGTCGTCACCCCAGGCAAAGTTGTGCGGATGCTCCGGCCCGGCAATCGTGCCCAGGTGTTTCCCTTTCGGCGAAATGATCCACAGTCCTCCGGGACCGGAAACATAGAGATTCCCTCCCTGATCGACCTTTAGACCGTCGAGTGCGTCTTCCCCATCGGCGGAGGTCATGTCGAAGAAGATCCGGCGTGGTTGGGAATCAAACAGGGCAATTAGGGTTCAGTAAGGCATTCCTGGTTCGCGATCCCGACGGTCACGTCGTCACCATCGAGCAGAAGTAATGCAGACCGGGAACCCTTACCGCGAGTAACCTTAAGACGAGCAGGAGAGAGTGCATGACGCAGGAAGAGATTCGGCTGGCGGAAGCGGAAGGACGCAAGAAGCACTGGAAGCGCTGGGGCCCGTACCTCAGCGAGCGAGCGTGGGGAACGGTCCGCGAAGACTACAGCCCATACGGCAATGCCTGGGAGTACTTCTCGCACGACCAGGCCCGCTCGCGCGCTTATCGCTGGAACGAAGACGGGCTGGCGGGAATCTGCGATCGCCACCAGGAAATCTGCTTCGCCCTGGCGCTGTGGAACGAGCACGACCCCATCCTGAAGGAGCGCATTTTTGGACTGACCGGCAACGAGGGGAATCACGGCGAGGATGTGAAGGAATACTACTTCTACCTCGACAGCACTCCCACCCACTCCTACATGAAGTATCTCTATAAGTACCCGCAGCGGGAGTTCCCGTACGCCAACCTGGTCGAAGAAAACCGCCGTCGCGACAAGAATCAGCCCGAATACGAACTCCTGGATACCGGCATCTTCTCCGACGACCGCTACTTCGATGTCTTCGTCGAATACGCCAAGGCCGATGTCGAGGACATTCTCATCAAGATCACCATAGCTAATCGCGGCCCCGAGGCTGCCAATGTCCGCTTGCTGCCGACCGTCTGGTTTCGCAATACATGGGCTTGGTGCAGCAGTTCGGCAAAGCCTTCATTACAGCAGGCTAGCGGATCCACTTCAGCAATCGAGCTCAAGACTTCGCGATATGGAAGGCGATGGCTGCACTGCGAAGGTTCGCCGGAACTGCTGTTCACCGAGAACGACAGCAACGGCCAGCGCCTCTGGGGAGCCGAAGACTTTGCTTATGCGAAGGACGGAATCAACGACTACATCGTGCATGGGAAAGCGACGGCGGTGAATCCGCATCGCACCGGAACCAAATCCGCAGCCCATTACAACCTCAACGTCGAAGCCGGCGGGACGGCGGTCATCAGACTGCGACTGACGCCGTCGGAGATGAGAGGCAAGTCGGCCTTCACCGATTTTGACAAACTGTTCGCCCTTCGCCAACACGAGGCCGATGAGTTTTACGCTACCGTCATTCCGGAAGACCTCTCGGCCGACGCCAAAAACGTGATGCGCCAGGGTTTCGCCGGCATGTTGTGGTCCAAGCAGTTCTACAACTACGTGGTTCGGGACTGGTTGAAGGGCGATCCTGGCAATCCAGTCCCGCCCGCGGAACGTCGCAATGGCCGGAACCATGATTGGCCTCATCTTTATAACGCCGATGTCATCTCGATGCCCGACAAGTGGGAGTATCCCTGGTACGCGGCGTGGGACCTCGCATTCCATTGCATTCCCCTGGCGCTAGTCGACTCTGACCTCGCCAAGGAGCAACTGGTGCTCCTGCTGCGCGAGTGGTACATGCATCCCAACGGCCAGTTGCCCGCCTATGAGTGGGCGTTCGGTGACGTGAATCCTCCGGTTCATGCCTGGGCAGCATGGCGCGTCTACAAGATCGACAAGAAGCGCCGCGGAAAGGGCGACCGCGACTTTCTCGAGCGCGTCTTTCACAAGCTGCTGCTGAACTTCACCTGGTGGGTCAACCGGAAAGACGCCGAAGGCATGAATATCTTCCAGGGCGGTTTCCTCGGCCTGGATAACATCGGCGTCTTCGATCGCAGCGCGCCCCTGCCGACTGGCGGCTATATCGAGCAGTCGGATGGAACCAGCTGGATGGCAATGTATACGCTTAACCTGCTGGCAATCTCCCTCGAACTCGCTCACGAAGAACCCGCCTACGAGGACGTTGCCAGCAAGTTCTGGGAGCACTTTATTTACATCGCCAACGCCATGAGCCATCTCGGCGACGCGGACATAGGCTTATGGAACGAGCAGGATGGTTTCTTCTACGACGTGCTGCGCCTTCCCAACGGTGAGCATCGACCGATGAAGATTCGGTCCATGGTGGGTCTGATTCCACTCTTTGCCGTCGACACCCTGGAGCCGGAAGTGCTGGAAAATCTGCCCGGCTTCAGCCGGCGGCTGGACTGGTTTGTCGATCATCGGCTCGACCTTACGGGAAACCTCGCGTGCATGAAGACTCCGGGGCGCCGTGATCGCAGGCTGCTTTCGATCGCCAACGAAGACCAGCTCCGGCGAATTCTCCGCTACATGCTGGATGAGCGGGAATTCCTCTCCCCATATGGTATTCGCGCTCTCTCGCAATTCCATCGCGATCATCCGTACACGATGCATGTGAACGGAGCCGAGCACCGCGTGGATTACGAACCCGGGGAATCGTCAACCGGCTTATTCGGCGGCAATTCCAACTGGCGGGGCCCCATCTGGTTTCCAGTGAATTTCCTGCTGATTGAGTCGCTGCAGAAGTTCCATCACTACCTCGGCGAGGAATTCAAAGTCGAATTCCCCACAGGCTCGGGCAACATGCTGACACTGTGGGAAGTCGCCGGCGAATTATCCCGGCGGATGACCAACATCTTCCTGAAAGACTCAAACGGCCGCAGGCCGGTGTTTGGAAATCTGGATAAGTTTCAGACCGATCCCAACTGGCAGGATCTGGTCTTGTTCCATGAGTACTTCCATGGCGATTCCGGCGCGGGTGTCGGCGCCAGTCACCAGACCGGTTGGACCGGCCTGGTTACGAAGCTGATGCAGCAAAGCGGCGAATCGAAAAGACACTCGAAGCGCGGCGACGCGACCTCCCGCCTGGCGGTTGCGGCAGACTGAAGTCGGCCAAAATTTCTTAGGAGAAGCGGAAATGAAAGCGATCAGTGTATATCCCGGCAAGGCCAACAGCGTGCATCTGGCCGAAATGCCGAAACCAAATCTGGGCGACGTTCCAAATGGCCGCGGCGTGTTGGTGAAAGTGCTGCGCGTTGGGGTGGATGGCACGGACAAAGAAATTAACGCCGCGGAGTACGGCGCAGCGCCGGCGGGATACGACTATCTGGTCATCGGCCACGAAGGCTTTGGCCAGGTCGAAGCCGTCGGGCCCAACGTCACCGAGTTGAAGCCCGGCGACTACGTAGTCGCCACTGTGCGACGCCCGGGCAAGAGCATCTACGACCTCATCGGTACCAACGACATGACCACTGATGACACCTACTACGAACGCGGGATCAACCTTCGCCACGGCTATCTCACGGAGTACTACGTCGATGACGCCGAGTTCATTGTCAAAGTGCCGAAAGGGTTTGAAGCACGTGGGCGTCTTGCTCGAGCCGATGACGGTGGTCGAAAAGGGCATCTACCAGGCCTACGAAATCCAGCGGCGACTCAAGGTGTGGAAGCCGCGCAGAGCCGCGGTGATGGGTGCGGGCACTATCGGGTTACTGGCAACCCTCGTACTCCGTTTGCGGGGCCTGGATGTTACCACCTTCGCGCGCAGCAACCGGCCTTATCTGAACGCGGACCTCCTCGAGCAACTGGGCGCCCGCTACATCACCACGAAGGAAACCTCGATCAAGGACGGCGCGGCCCAGCATGGCCCGTTTGATCTGATCTTCGAGGCGACCGGCAACTCTTCGGTCGTTTTCGACAGCATGCAGGCGCTGGGAAAGAACGGCGTGCTGGTTCTCTCCAGCGTCACCGGCGGAAACAGCGTGATTCAGATTCCGGCCGACCGGATCAATCTCGATTTCGTTCTGGGCAATAAGGTCATGGTCGGAACGGTCAATGCCAACCGCGAGTACTTCGAGCTGGGCGTCCGCGACATGGCCCAGGCTGAAGCCCAGTACCAGGGCTGGCTCGGCAAGCTGCTCACCGACCCGGTTCAAGGCCTGGAAAATTACTCCGAACTGTTTCAGAAGCTGACTTCGCCGAATGGGGCAATCAAGGTTTTCTGCCAGGTCGCGCAGTTCTGAGGGGACCAATCGCGATCCCGGATCGGAATACTTCCGATCACCTGGGGGAAAGAACATGATCGAACTCGACAAGTCCGACTGCACCGATCTGCGCCGCGCGGGCACTCGCGAGTGGCTGGAAACCAACGGCATCGGTGGCTTTGCCTGCTCCACCGTCGTCGGGATGAACACGCGCCGATACCATGGCCTGCTCACCGCCGCCACCACACCACCCGTCGAGCGAGTCGTCATGCTGTCAAAGCTCGAAGAAACTCTCGTTGTCGGCGATCGTCGCATCGACCTCAGCACCAACCAGTATCAGGGCGCGATTCATCCCCGGGGTTTCGAACGGCAGACCGGATTTCGCCTCGACCCATTTCCCATCCAGAGTTTTGAGGTCGAGGGAATTCGCCTCGAAAAGACCGTATTCATGCTGCACGGCAGCAATACCACCGTCATCGAATACCGTTTGACCGATCCGGCCGGAAGGACAGGCTTAAGGCTGGAAGTCAGGCCCCTGATCGCATTTCGCGACTATCACAGCACCACGCATCAGAACGGGGCACTCAATCCCTCCGTTGAGCAGATGCCCGGCCTCGCCAGCATCGCTCCGTACGCGGGCTTGCCGCGTCTGTATTTGGCACACAATGCCAGCCAGGTCGATACGCACGGCTTCTGGTACCGGCAATTCTTCTATCAGGCTGAGGCCGAGCGAGGCTTGGACTGCATCGAGGATCTGTTTAGCCCGCTGGCTTTCGAGTTCGAGTTGGCAGGCGATCAGGCGGCGGTGGTGATTGCCTCCACCGAGCCGCAGAAAGCGGGGAATGCGGCGCGCTTCCGCCGCGCGGAATTGGCCCGTCGCGACAAAGTCGCCAATTCTGTTGGGCCGAAGGATCCTCTCGCGCGGCAACTTGCGCTGGCCGCTGACCAATTCCTGGTGAAGCGAGGCGAGGGTCAAACCATCATCGCGGGCTATCCCTGGTTCACCGACTGGGGACGCGACACCATGATCGCCCTCCCCGGCCTGACGTTGGCAACCGGCAATGCCCGAATCGCCAAAGGCATCCTGCGCGAATTCGCCCACAGCGTCGATCAGGGCATGCTGCCGAATCGTTTCCCTGACGCCGGCGAAACTCCGGAATTCAATACCGCCGACGCAACCCTGTGGTTCTTCGAAGCAGTAAGGTCCTATCTAGCGCATACCGGCGACGAGCAATTCGTCCGCGACGAACTCTACAGTGTCCTGAAAGACATCATCGAATGGCACATGCGTGGAACCCGCTACAACATCCACATGCTGGAGAATGGCCTTTTGAACGCCGGTGAAGCGGGCGTTCAGCTCACCTGGATGGACGCCAGGGTCGGCGACTGGGTCGTGACGCCCCGCTCCGGCAAGCCGGTCGAGATTCAGGCGTTGTGGTACAACGCGCTGAAAATCATGGAGGATCTCGCCGTCGGCTTCGGCGACGTAGATGCCGTCAAGCGTTACCGCACCGCCGCCGCGCTGGTGCAGTGGACCTTCAGCCGGGTTTTTTGGAATGCGGAAGCGAACTGCCTCTACGATGTCGTGAATGGCGGGCAGCCGGATGCGTCGATCCGTCCCAACCAGCTCTTTGCCGTCAGCTTGCATCACTCCATGCTGACGCGCGAGCGGTCGCAGCAGATTCTCGAGGTCGTCGAGCGACACCTGCTCACGCCGTATGGCCTGAGGACTCTCTCCCCCAGTGATCCGAATTATCGGCCCCGGTATGAGGGCGGGCCCTATGAACGGGACTCCGCATACCATCAGGGCACGGTGTGGCCGTGGTTGCTGGGTGCTTATATCACTGCCTTTCTCAAAATCAAGGGCAACTCTGCAGAGACGCGGGCCAAGGCGCGGGAATTCCTGAAGCCCATCGAGGAACACTTCAGGGAGGGCGCACTCGGGCAGATCTCAGAAGTCTACGATGCGGAGGCTCCACAGCTTCCCAAGGGCTGCTTCGCTCAGGCATGGAGCGTGGGGGAACTCCTGCGCGTCCTGTGTGAGGAACTGGCTGAAGGAACAAAACCTCAGCCGGATACCGATCTCGCAGTCGCTCGAGTCGGTTAGAACTCCGGATATCTTTTCCTTCAGCCCTCATCCGCGCAGGAATCTATTCCTCACCACGGGCGAAAGACTGTCCAGATCCAGCAGGGTCAGGAAATCGATCGTGCCAAACTCGCGGTCTATGGCCGAAGGCCCGCAGATTTTGGCTCCCACAGCCAGATAAGTCCGAAGCAGCAGTAAACCACAGGGGACGCAAAGGAACACAGAGGAGCGCAGGGTAGAGTCCTACGCTGGCGCCAGTTCGGCCAGCTTTTCGCGGACACGGGCGCTGAAGCCCGCCGGAAGTTCAAAGGTTCGCACGTCACTGACCAGGCGGATTACATTCGTGGCGCCGTCAAAAACCGCGGTGCAATGATCGCATTCGGAAAGGTGCTCCTCGATTTCCGCCTGCAGAACGGGATCCACCGCCTGATCGATGTAGTTTGAGATCTCTCGAATTACCTGCAAGCAGCTGATTGCCATCGACATCTCCAAACGTGGATCTGCCTCCCAAACAGCCCGTGAGATGCCCTCAATGCCAGGAAGTTACAAGGCACGGCGGGAAACCTTTCCAGGCTTCCCGTCGGCAACCCCAACAAAACTAAGCCTCAGTAGTGGAACCGGTATCGCAATTCAACGTAAATCTCCCGCGGCGTGTTCCAGTGGAACCCTCCGAAGGTGATGCTGTTGTCGAATTCAACCCGCCGGTTGGCGACATTGAGCGCATTCAACGACGCGGAAATGTGATCGTTGAAGTCCTTCCCCAGGGCAAGGTCGAAGGTAGTGTGAGAAGGCAGGTAGTCCCCCGGATACGGCTGGTCGGGGAATGCGTTCACGAAGCCCGACCCGTAGTAGACATTCGTCGAGGCGTAGGACTTCCATGGCAAAGTGACGTCGGCTCCGACGTTGAGCGTGTCGCGCTGGTCGTGGTCGAGCGCAGACAAGCCTTCCGGCAGCTCGAAATCCGTGAGGCCCCCTGTAATAGCCCCTCCGCCCATGGCAATCTGGTTGGAATAAGCCAGGTGAATTTGCGCCCGCCGTGCAATCCGCGGAGACCGCAGAGAAACCTCCCACGCGCGGATGAGCGCCTGCTCGACCGTCACCGGGAAGAAGAGATTCGACTCCCCGATATTGCTGTGGTCGAAGAAGTTTTTCACGTTGGTGCGGAAGGTATTGACGTCGAGCGTCCATCCCCGGAAAGGAATGGTCACGCCGAACTGGTGCTCCTCGTCGCGCTCTCCCTCCAGGGGAATGAAATCCAGGTCGTTCTCCTGGGCAAACTGGAGGAGTGGCCCGGAAGCGGTGATCAAAGGCGGAGCCTGATAGTAGTGTCCGTAGAATCCGTGAAAGACCCAATTCAGCCTGGGAACCACCAAAGCGACTCCGAAGCGAGGGCTAATCGCGGTTTCGGTTACGCCGCCTGAAAAGCGGGTTGGCCGCATTCCCGCGGTGAGAGTGAGCCACCGTGTAAGTTTGAACTTGTCGTTCAGAAAGAACGAGTTCAGGCTGCCGGAACGACGATCCCGCCCGGTAAATGGCAGGTTGTCGCTGCCGTCGTTGAAGATTGCGCCAAAGAGCTCGTTGTCGCGCTGGTAAAAGCTGTAAAGGCCCGCCTGAATATTGTTGTTCGCAAAGTTTGCATTGAAGCTGACCTGGCCTCCTCCATAGGTGGAACCCCTGTCCTGAGTCGTGGCCACCGGCACATCCTCCGGTGAGCTGTCGTAGCGCGCCCGGTTGTGGTGGAAGAATGGCGACACAGTCAGCAGCAATTTTGGGTTGAAGGTGTGCACCCACGAAAAGTTCACGATCGCATCCGATTCGTGGTCGCCGTCCCGAAGCCCGATAGTCGGATATTGCGCCTCGAAGTCATTCCCCGGAATCGGCGCATTCTGAATGTCATTGGGAAATGGATCGTACGGAATCTGGTAGTAGTCCTTGCGCAGCGAGGTAACCAGGCGCAACTGGTTTGCCGGATCGACATTGAAGATGAGTGACCCGAATCCGCCGTAGCCGTTCGATGCGTCGTGCACTACTTCCGGCACGGGCGTCTGGATGCCCAGATTGCTGCGGTTGGCGTTGACGCTTCCGTAGTAGGCGAAACGCCCGCCATGGCTGCCGAAACTGAGCTGATCGTTGGTCTGATAGAAATTCCCGGCGCTCAGAACGAGTTCTGCCTCGTTGTTGCGCTCGAAGCCGGTCCGCGGAACGATGTTGAAGACAGCGTAGGTGCGATCCCCGAGATCCGCGCTGTAACTTCCCCGGCTCACTTCCATGTAGTCGATATCCTTGGGATCAAATTGCGGGCCGACGTTCGAAGCAATATTGGTGTTCGGCACCGGAACTCCATCGACCAGCCAACTTGTCTGGTGCCCGCCGCGAACGTGCAACTGATCGTGCGTGATGTAGGAACCCGGCACGTAGTCGGTAATCATGGCCAGGCTGTTGCTGCGGGATGCTCCCGGCGTGCGGGCAATGTCGAGACGGTCGACAAGAGTGGTGGGAGTCGCAGAGTCGGTGGGCACGACTGCGGGCGCTCCGGAAACGTCGACTGTCTCCCGCGTTCCTGCCAGGGCAAGCTGAAAGTGAACCACGGGTTCCGTGCCGGCGTTGACCACTACGTTCTCGGCTTCCTGGCGGAATCCCGGGCTGGCCACACTTACAGAATAGTCACCGATCGGCACGGCGTTGAAGGTGAACTCCCCGTTGGCGTCCGTTTTCGCACTCTTGCTCCAGTCCGAGGTCTGCGACTTCAACATCACCATCGCACCCTGTACCGGCCGGTGCTGTGGGTCATGAATCACCCCACGCACCGACCCGAAGATCGTTGCCAGTGCCGCTGAGCTTATGAGGACAACCAGACCTGCCAAGAAGACTGTGCTGCGCGTCATACTCTCTCCCCGATTCGCATTTCTGTCTGCGCCGCCTGATGCTCGATTTCCGCTTTTGTAATTCCAGGACGGCATTGTCGGGCCCGAAGTCTCGTGACCGCATGAGCGTACTACCATGCGGAGCCGGAAACTTGTCTTGGGATATGGAGGAACTTAGACGGCAGGAGGGCCGCGCTGCGAGTTGCTGGCGGCCAGGATCAGATCGGCGAATGCAGAATCCGCGAACGAAACCAGAACCGAAGCCGGAAGATCCAGCGCAGCGACGGTCTGAGCTTGCGGAGAAGCAGTCTCAGTCAAAGTGGCTTTGTGCGCGCGATAGGGACAATCGGAAGATCGCGCACTCAAAGAAGCCTGGCTGACATTGGCGGTGCTGCGCATCTTTCCGGCAGCGCCGTTGCAATCATGCTTGCCATTGCGGCGGCAACAGGCGGGCGTACCAGCCCCGGTCATCCCCAAAGCGACCGGCGCCAGGGAACCCCAGGCCAGCACCGACAGCACGAGAGTCGCGACAAACCGCCGCATAGTATCTCCGCGACGCTAGCACATCGCGTCAGAGCTTTACAATCGTTTGTTCAGAGGAATCATACCGCGCATTGCGCCGGGGCGTGCTTAAGCCCTGTGTTTCAGAGATTTACCGAGAGCTGTGTACAAACTTACTGCCTTGCTCTGCGATACACCCGGACGTAATCGACCAGCATGATTTGCGGGAAAATCGTGGATCCGTCAGGATTGCCGGGCCAGTCTCCTCCGACGGCAAGATTCAGCAACAGGAAAAATGGGTGATCGAAAACCCACTTTCGGCCCTGCGGCAACTCAGCCGTGGTACGCGTAGTGTAGAGGTTCTTATCGACGTAGAAGCGGATCTCCTTAGGCTCCCATTCCACCGCGAAAACGTGGTAGCCGTCCCGAAAATTCTGACCGGTCGGGAGGCTGTATGCCGCGCCAATCCCTTCTGCTCCCGAGTAGCCGGGGCCGTGGATGGTACCGTGGACGGTCGCCGGCTCCTTGCCGATATTCTCCATGATGTCGATCTCGCCGCACCCGGGCCAATCCGCCTTTTCGATGTCCGCACCCAGCATCCAGAAGGCCGGCCAGATTCCCTGCCCGTATGGCATTTTGATCCGTGCTTCAAAACGCCCGTACGTCTGCGTAAATTTCCCCAGCGTCTTCAATCGTGCTGACGTGTAATTCCAGACCTGCTGGTCGGGACCGGTGATTTTTTCCTTTCGTGCGGTGATCACCAGGTTGCCCTTTTGGACCTTCACGTTCAGCGGCCGATCGGTGTAGTACTCCAGTTCGTTGTTGCCCCACTTGCCGCCGCCGATCTCATACACCCACTTGCTCTGATCCAGCTTGGAGCCGGCGAATTCGTCACTCCATGTGAGCACCCATTTTGAGTCGTGGGGCTGCGCAGTCTGTGCGAAGGCCGGCATTGAGAACAGAAAGGCGAGCAGGGCCGTAGAAGCGCAACGGCTATAGGCCTTTCGCAGGCGGGAGTTCCGGAAATCTCTTTTCGTGAAGGCTTTGAATGCCATGCTATTCTGCTTTCCGCAAAAGCGAGCTTACAAGAATAACGGAGACAAGTTTACATGGGACGCACTCGTCGAGATTTCCTAAAACTCTCTGCGGCCGGGGTGGCTGCAACCGCCGCATCCGTCCCGGCCCTGTCCGGCAAATCGTTTGCCGCGCCCTCGCCCGGAAAGCTTTCCGTCTGGGTGACGAATGACAAGCAGCGCTTCGCCGGCGCGAGTCCGATCTCATGGAAGCCCTCAACTGGGAGTTCCGCGAATGCGATTGCCCTGAATCCGGGAAATAAATTTCAGGAAATTCTGGGATTTGGGGCAGCCCTTACCGATGCGGCCTGCTACACCTTCAACCGGCTGGCTCCGGATGTGCGCGAACGCTTGTTCCATGAGCTGTTTCACCCATCCGGGATGGGATTCAACGTCTCCCGCACCTGCATCGGATCGAGCGACTACGCGACCAAAGTTTACAGCTACGACGAAGGCGACGCCGATCCGACGCTCAGCCGTTTTTCCATCGACTATGACCGTGCCTACATTCTTCCGATCATGCGCGAGGCTCGTAAGGCGAACCCGGATCTGTTTCTGTTCTCGTCTCCCTGGAGCCCTCCCGGCTGGATGAAACCCAACAAGTCGATGCTGGGTGGGTGCATGGAGCGGAAGTACATGCCTGCCTATGCAGATTATTTCCTGAAGTTTCTTGAGGCTTACGAAGCTGAAGGCGTGCCCGTGCAGGCGGTTACAGTGCAGAACGAAGTCGACACCGAGCAGGATGGCCGCATGCCCGCCTGCGCCTGGCCACAGGAATACGAGGCGGATTTCGTTCGCCAGAACCTTGGTCCATTGTTCGAGCAGCAGGGCGTCAAAACCAAAATCTGGATCATCGACCATAACTACAACCTGTGGGGACGCGCGCTCGGAGAACTTGAAACAGAAGATGTAAGCAAGTACGCGAGTGCGATCGCGTGGCACGGCTACGTCGGCAAGCCGGAGTGGATGGATCGAGTTCACGAGAAGTATTCCGACGTGCCGATGCACTGGACCGAGGGCGGCCCCGACTACAAGGACCCGCACTACGCCGACGACTGGGCGAAATGGAGCGCAACTTTCACCGGGATCCTGCGCAACTGGTGCCAGTCCATCACGTCATGGAATTTCGCGCTCGATGAGGTGGGTAAACCCAATATCGGACCGTTTTCCTGCGGCGGACTGGTGACCATCCACTCTCAGACCAGGGAAATCTCCCAGAGCGGACAATACTGGGCGTTCGCGCATTACAGCCGCATGGTGCGACGGGGCGCACACCGATTCGACTCCACCAGTTCAGTCGCCGACGTTCAGCACGTGGGCTTTGAAAACCCTGATGGCCAGAGAATTGTGGTTCTGACGAACCCCGGAAGCGCGAGAACGGTCTCGCTGCAACTCGCGGGAATGGCAGCGGACGTAGCGCTCGATAGCAACTCGGTCGTCACACTCGCTTGGCGGTGAGGCTCTGATCCCAATGCGAGATAAAAAACAGGTAAACAGAACGGCTTGGCTGGGTCTGGGAATCTGCCTGCTGGCTCTTACGGGACCGAAACACGTTAATGCCCAGTCAGCAGCTCACCCTGCCAAAACTCGGAATGTGGTGCTCATCGTTCTCGATGGCGTGCGCTGGCAGGAGGTCTTCACCGGCGCGGACGCACAACTGATGAACTCGGAAAACGGCGGCATCTGGAGAAGCGCCGAATCCCTTCGCGGTCAATTCTGGAATGAAGACGCTTCCGAACGGCGTCGAGCACTGTTCCCCTTCCTTTGGAGCACGATTGCAAAGCGAGGACAACTGTTCGGCAACCAGACAAGGGGAAGTGTTGCCCGCGTCACCAACGGCATGGCTTTCTCTTACCCCGGCTACAACGAAATCCTCACCGGGCATGCCGATCCTCGCGTGAACAGCAATGAATTCGGACCCAACCCGAATGTGACCGTTTTTGAATGGCTCAACCGCGATCCCGATTTTCATTCTCGGGTGGCGGCGTTCGCCACGTGGAAGACTTTTGCTGACATCTTTAACGTTAAGCGGAGCGGCCTTCCCGTCTACGCCGGGTGGGAAATTGCCGAGAAAGAGGCAGCCGCCGAGCACGATGAGTTCATGGAGCAACTTCTCGCGGGCACAACTCGTTTCGATGAAGATGACCTCTTCGACTCGTTCGTGCAGATCCCGCTGCTCAATTATGTTGTTAAAAACCGCCCGCGCCTGCTCTTCGTGGGATACGGGGAGCCCGACACCTGGGCTCACGCTGGTCGCTATGACCTGGTGCTCTCAAGCGAACACCACGCCGATCATTTCATCGAACAACTTTGGAACACCATGCAATCCATTCCACAATATCGTGACCAGACGACTTTCATCATCACCACTGACCACGGACGTGGAAGTGGGTTGAAGGACTGGAAGGGACACGGTGTCGACGAGAAGGGTTCCGAAAATATCTGGATTGCAGTCCTCGGCCCCGACACGCCAGCCAGGGGAGAACGCTCGAACATTGAACCCGTTACGCAGTCCCAGATCGCGGCAACAATCGCCGCTCTGCTGGCTAAGGATTATCGAAGTGAGGTTCGCGAGGCCGCTCCCGCTCTGCCCGATGTCGTCGGCTCGCCTTCATTCTGAATTGCCATCACATGCTTCGCCTGCTCGCCCGCCGCATTTGCCCCCTGAGGCTGAAGTCCGTCAGAAAAGGAGACTCCCGGCACGAAGCTTTATTTGGCCGCCTGTGGCTTCCGGTAGTTCGGACCGCGGAACCAGAGATCGATCGGCTTCTTCACATCTTTCACTGGAAACGGCATCTCGATCTTGCGCCCTTCTCCGGCGGACGCATAACCGGCGTAGAGCGTTTTCAAGACCACTAATCCGTCTTCCCCGGTGGACTGCAGATTGTCCTTTCCCCGGACGCAGCGGGAAAAGTGCCCCATCTCCTGGGGAAATCCGTAGTTCCACAGCTCCTCGAAAACCGGCCAGCTCCACCCCTTGGTGCTGGGAGCTTTTTCTACGGCGTAGCCGAATCCATTTTCACTGTAGGTGATCAGCGCGTTGCCCATGTGGAGGTTGACGTAGGTCACGCCGTCGGCGCCGTAGACCTCGATGCGATCGTCCATCCCGCCGCGGCGTCCCCAGCTATTTTCGACGACGCCCAGGGCTCCGCCTTCAAATTCGAGAATGCAGAAAGTTTCGTCATCTCCCTGCGTCTTGTCGCCGTGAACATAGGTTCCCATCTGGCAGTAGATGGACTTCATCGCCGGGCGCCCCAGGAACCAGTAGCAGAACGCGATCCCGTGACAGCCCAGGTCCATGAAAGCTCCGCCGCCGCAGCGATTCACGTCCCAGAACCAGGCGGCGTGCGGCCCGAAATGTTTCTCACTCTGCTTGACCAGATGAACTTTGCCGAAGGCCCCGTCGTCGGCCATTTCTTTGGCCTTCAGGTATTTCGGCGTGAAAAAAAGTTCTTCCGCATACATCAGCAGAACGCCCGCCTGGCGAGTGACGTGAATCATCTGCTCGCCTTCCTCGATGGTCATCGCCAGCGGCTTCTCGCAGACCACATGCTTCCCGGCTTTCGCGCAATCCGCCGTCATCTGTGAGTGCAGCGCGTTAGGCGCGCAGATAGTGACCATCTCGAGGTCGCGGTCTTTCAGCATCTCGCGGTAATCGGTGAACACATTGGGGATGCCGTACCGTTTGGCCAGTTCCGCCGCGTGGCCGGCGGTTGGTGACGCAACCGCCACGACCTCCGCCCACTCCGACGCCATCTTGAACGACGCTGCGTGGATGTCCGCTTCGAACTGCGAGCCGATGATTCCGACCTTTACTTTTCCGTCTTTAGCCATGC
Source organism: Terriglobales bacterium (assembly GCA_963803205.1). GTDB lineage: Bacteria > Acidobacteriota > Terriglobia > Terriglobales > Acidobacteriaceae > CAWDLG01. The sequence goes on along the minus strand of CAWDLG010000007.1, from coordinate 814,672 downwards.
GATCCTATCCTCAATTTGGAAAAATGATTGGTTACCGCGCCCCGGCTCCATTCGACGCCAGGCCACGGGAAAAGGCATGAATGTAGGCGGCATTACACCCGCAGCATCCGCCCAGAAACTGAATTCCTTCCGACTTCGCGATCGTGGCAAAGCTTTCGAACGATTTTCGTGGAAGCTGAATCGCTTCCATCTCGTCCGGAAACTGCGGAAGGCGCGTAAAGCAGGGAGTCGCGTCCGTGGTGCGGAATGCAGCCGGCTGTGCGGCGATGGGAACGCTCACAGCATTCCGCATCTCACGAACGATTGCCAGCATGCGTTCCGGTTCCTGTTCACAATTCGCTCCCACCACCGCCGCGCCAGCATCGACCATCGCGCGGGCACAGTCGGCGGGAGAGTGTCCATCCGAACACTCGGTGAGGCGCGGACGGAACGTCATCGTCGCCACGATTGGCAATCCGCTCGCCCGAGCGCAATCGATCCCGATCAGCATCTCCTGCAGGTGAAAAAACGTTTCCAGGATCAGAAAATCTACCCCGGCGTCCGCCAGCAGGCGAATCTGCTCGGTGAAAAGATCGCGAACGTGCCCCGCCGCTGAAGGACCTTCGCGCTCAAAGAGTTGGGTCCGCGAAACGGATCCTGCCACCAGGGCCTCATCGCCCGCGACTTCCCGCGCGATTCGCACCGCCGCGCCGTTGATGGCTTCGGTCTGCTCTCCGTATCCCGCCCGATTCAGCTTCTCCCGTGTACCGAAAAATGTGAGCGCCTGCAACACCTTTGATCCGGCGTTCAGGAATTCGCCATGCAACTCGCGCAGCGCCTCCGGATGTTCAATTGCCACCTCGGGAGTGAACTGTCCGCTGCCTTTGCCGGTCCCGACTTTTTCGCGGCCGGAACCGCTGTCCACCCAGCCGCGCCGCTCCAGTTCGATCAGGTAACCGCCATCGCCGAGAACGACGCCGTCTTTTTTTATTCTCTCCAGTATGTTGTCAGGTTTTCTCATGAGCATAACTTGGCTTGCTGGCGTCCTGACGGGAAAACACCGCGGCGCCTGCACCGATAAGGCCGGCATCCACTCCCAGTTTCGCCGTCACAATCGGGACGTCACGGCTGTTATCTGCAAATATGTGCTCGCGGCATGCGCGTTCGAATGAGTCCCAATACGCGCCGCCAGCCATTCCCAGCCCTCCACCGACAATGACGATTTCAGGATCGAGCACGTTGACCAGGAACGCCGTGCTCACCCCCAGCGCCTCTCCCGAGGACGCCAGAATTTCGAGCGCCGTCTGGTTGTTATCGGCAGCGGCGCGAAAAACCGCCTCGCAGCCACCGGCGTGTGATCCGTTCTCTTGCGGCTTCCCGCCTGCCTCCGCGAAGCGCCTGGCCATCGCCGGCCCCGAAGCAAATTCCTCCAGCACCGGCCTCAGCTTTGTTCCACAATGACTGCAAACCGTGCTCAGCGGACTGCTGGCCAGCATGATCGCATTCCCGTTCGCTCCCTTGAAGGGACGTCCGTCCTGCACCAGGCAATAACTGATGCCGGTGCCGACCGTGACATAAACAAAGTTGCGATGCTCCTGCCCCGCGCCGAAGACAGCCTCCGCCAGGGCTGCCGCGCGGACATCGGATTCAACCGTCGCAGGGGCAATTTTTGAGAGTTCCTTCTGCACCGGAACATCTCGCCACTGGATCGTGCAACTGCTGGTGACGTTACCCTCGCAATCCACCAGTTCGGCAACTCCCGCTCCGATCCCGTTTACTTCGATGTCCTGGCTCTCGGCCCAATCGTGCAGTCTACCGGCAATGTTCAGGATGTCTTGCAAAACCGCGTCGCCGCCACGCGCTGGATTCGTGGGCACAACCGTGCGCTGGAGAACTTCGCCGGAAGGCCACAGCACCACGCCCGCTGCGGTCTTCGTGCCGCCGATATCCAGCCCGATCGCTCCGAGTTGGCGCTTATTGCTCATCCGCAGGCCGCGTGTGGTCGTGAAGGTGATGACGATCCTGCCGCTCTTCCATCGACAGATCCAGCTGCGGGAAGCGTGATTGTACTGCCACGGCGCGCTTCTCCCGAGCCGACCGCGCGCAGGCCTCGATCAATTCCAGCAGGTGCAGATCGTGCTCCAGATTGTGGAGAGGCGCCCGGTTTTCGCGAACCGCGTTCACCATTTCTGCCAGGCCGTCAGCCCACAGCCAGGTCGGATCTACAGGCTCGTACTCCTCCCAGCAGGCTGCGCTGTTTCGCCAGAGCTCGAATCCGCGCGGATCCCAGTCATCGCCGAGCAGATTCGCCGTACCCTCCGTCCCGTAGAACTCCAGCGCCGGGCGCCGGTAGCGCTGGATGCAATGGCTTGAAACCAGGGAAGAGAGGGCGCCGTTCTCATGCCTCAAGAGCACGTGCGAGACATCGGCTCCGCCGGTCTCCAGCGCTTCACCGCATACTTCTCTTTCTTTCATCACCAGCTCTTCGGCAGCCTGAACTTCCGCGACTGGCCCCAGCACCGCGGTCAGACTTTTCAGGTTATAGATTCCAACTTCTGCCAGCGGCCCCACGCTGCCGTCGTGATACCACGTCGCCCAGGTGGAACCGGCGTTGCCGTAGAGCGCCCGCGCGGAATGCACTTTGCCGATGGCGCCCTGCTGAATCCGTCCCCACAGCGCACGAAACGTTTGCCCGAGCTGAACGAAAGGCGCACACATCAAAATCAGCCCCCGCTCGGATGCCAGTTTGGCAAGTTCCTGAGCTTCACATCGAGATGCGGCGGCCGGCTTCTCCACCACCACATGCTTTCCCTGCTCGAGTGCCGCCCGGACCAGCCTAGCGTGGCTATCCGGCGAAGTGATGATGAGCACGACATCTGCATCAGATTTGAATACTTCCGACGCATCCGCGACCAGCTCGATTCCGGGACGCCGATTTTGCAGTTCCGCCCAACGCTCGCGGCGGCGCGAGCAAACTGGCCCCACCTGCGCCAGTCCGCGCGGAATCAGGCGATCCAGAACCTGAAAGTACGCCCAGATCACGTTCCCGGCGCCGACGATGCCGACCTTTACTGGACGCACGCAGCCGGCTCCTTCTGCTCCGCGGCGACAGTTGCCGGCTCATAGGACAACATGGCGCCACCTGCCAGGGCCAGCGCGATGCCGAGAGCTTGCAGTCCGCTAGGCCGCTCTTTCAGAAACGACATCGCCAGCACAATCGTGAACAACGGATACAGCGCCGTGAGCGGTATCGCGACGCTGGCCTTCGCGCCTTTCTCCAGGCAGGCGAACACGGCCCAGTTCCCTAGCCCATTGACCAGGCCGGCCGTCAGACCAACGGCAATCACTCCAGTGCTCAGGCCGGCCAACGTCGTCATCCGCCACATGAAGGGAAGAAGGACCACAAACCCCGCCGTCACCCAGATCACCATGGAGCGCGCCGAGATCCGGTTGGTGCCGAGCTTCATGAACAGCCCGCACACTCCCCATAGCACGATAGCTATGCCGACGTATCCCATCCAGTGCATCACATATTCCTCAAATCGAAAGCACGACGATCGATGCCAGCGCCAGAACCATGCCGCCGATCTGCACCTTGTTCAGCCGCTCCCGCAACACCACGAATGCCAGCAGCACGGTAAGCAGGGGGAAAAGCCCCGTCAGCGACGTCACCACCGAAGCGCTTTGCTCGTGCAGCGCGGCGAAATATCCCAGCGCGCCGAGTCCGGTACAAACTCCGCTCAACATGCCAAAAGTTACGCCCCCTGAATTTCGTTCCAGCTTCCACCTCATTTGCACCAGCATGCCGAGCGCAACCGGCAACATTCCCAGCGTGAACAGAATCTGGAGCTGAAGCGGGTTCGCCGACGCCGACCCGATTTTCGAGAGAAAACCCCACAAGCCCCACCAGAACGTGCACAAGAGTGCATACCAGAGCCAGACGGGAAAGCGCCAGCGCTCAGTCGGCATCCTGCGAGACCTCGGTTTTCTTCTTCACCAGGCCGTTCTCATCTTCGACCACATACGAGCAAACCCGGAATGAGTCACAGTCCACGCCCACCCTTCTCGATAGGCGTTCCGCAGCAAGCTGAATAGGAAGGAAATCGATGACAAACTGCCAATCCTGCGGAGTCGACGGCAACTGACAGACAAGATCGGCGGCGGCGCGCGGCAGTCCCGCGCCCACCAGCATCACCGATCCGCCCAGTTCTCTCAGATCGCGCGCGACCGACAAATCCTGCTCGTGCATCAGGAATGGATCAATCCAAACGCAAAACCGCGTCCCGGGCCTGACGATCTCCTGCGGGCCGTGACGAAAGCCGCTTGTGCTCATGGCCGTCGCCGGCCTCTTCACGCCTTCTTCCCACAGAAGCCGCGCTTCGTGGCAGGTACCAAGGCTTCCGCCCCGAGCCAGAAAATAGTAACTGGTTCCGTCCGTGAGCCAGTCGGCCGTCTCCACTTGTTTTTGCCACGACGGCAGAGCTTCTTCTGCCTCTCGTAATGCCTGAGTCAAAGCCGGCGCAATCGCCGCAAAACCGCTCGTCGCCGCGCTTGCCAGAGCAGCGGCGGCAAGCAGCAGGGTCGAATATGTATTCACCGAGATCGCATGATCGAGCGCGGCCGGCGCAACCAGAGCAACTGCCGACTCTTTCGCCAGTGGGCTGTCATCGGTATTGGTGATGCCGATCACGCTGGCGCCGCTGGCCGCCGCCTTCGCCAGGAGTTGGACAATTTCAATACTGCGGCCGGTGCGTGAGATGGCGACAATCACGGAATCGCGGGGAATGGCGGCGAAGTAAAGCAACTCAGCCGCTTCCAGCAGATACACGGGACTTCCCGCCCGATAAAACAGCGAACCGGCGCCCATGGCGGCGTGCCAGCTCGCGCCGATCCCGGTGAAAAACACATGGCGGGCCGACCGGATCAGCGCGCTGGCTTCCTTCAGGCGATTTTGACCCGCCCCGGTCAGGTAGCTGATGGTGCGCTGCATCTCCGCCGGCTGCCGAAGTATGTCTTCGAGGAAATGTGTACGGGTGGCCACAGTCAGATCTCCACCAGCATAACGCAGCGGCAGGATTCGGCTGCGCGGGCGAATTCCGGCGAACCGGCCATCAGGATGGGACTGGAATCGGTCGCAGAAAAGCTGGGGAAAGCGTCTGCCAAATGCATGTGTAACCGGTTCCAGAAATCGGTTTTTCACACTATCGGAGCGAATTGTGGTTGTCAAGCCGGGCTTCCGGATTTGCCGGGATCCACACCCGCGTGGGTTCAATCACAGGTTCTTTGTGGTGAGGGAGAAACCCTGACCGCCCTCACTTCGACAACGGCCTGAGTGACACTTCCTTGAAATAAACATGCGACCCAGGATGATTCTGCAGGCCGATGTAACCCGAATCCGGGCGCGGACCGCGGTCAGGATCAATCGAGCCCGGATGTTTCGGCGGAACCGGCTGGCCCTCGGTGAAGTCCGTGACCTTCACTCCGTTCAGGTAGACCACCGTGTGCGGCCCGTCAATCGTGATGTCCGTGGTGTTCCATTCCCCGGTCGGCTTCAGCGGACGCGCCAGCGCCCTGGTGAATGTGTACAGCACGCCGGTGCAGGAATAGTCGTCCGGCCAGTCGCCGATTTCCACTTCGTAGCCGCGGTTGATGGGCATCCACGGCTCCGCCGGCTTTTTGGGGATGCGAATGAAGACGCCGGAATCGGACTCCTTGGATGTCAGCTTGAAAACAACCCGCAGAGTGGCATGCCCGATTTTCTTTCGCGTGTACCACAGCATTCCCATTCCACCCTCGGTTTTCATCACCCCGTCTTTCACAACAAACGATCCCGGACCGACCTGCTTCCAGCCCTCAAGATTTTTCCCGTTAAACAGGGGCTGTTCCGCGCTGTGAGCAGGCCGGGCCGCAGCGGAAGTAACAGCGAAAAAGAGAATCAGCGCCTTGCAGGCGGTAGATGAGACGGTTCGCTTCAGCTGGTTCACAACTTTCCTCGCATTGGCAGGTTGAACTAACATGCAGGCGCTCCCCGGGTCAAACCTGCTATCGCCGCCTCTAGCGATCGTTGCATGCAGCTTGACACGGCTTCCAGCCGGTGCTAAAAAAATCCGGTTTGCAACCGCTATCAGAAAGCGATTGCATCCCACACATTCTGCCATGGCCGGACAAAGCATAGAGCGCCGCGAAATTCTGCGATACATCGGCATTGCTGCGGTAGCCGGAGCCTTCCCCGGTTTCAGCAGATGGGCCTTCGCCTGCCCGCAGAATCACGCTCACGAAACGCCATCTCCGCAGGCGTCGCCCGGCCCCTACAAGCCGCTGTTCTTTTCTCCGCAGCATTATCGGATGGTAGAACACATCGCCGAAATGATCATTCCCGAGGATGACACTCCCGGCGCCCGCCAGGCGGGCGTCGCCGAGTTTATCGACTTCATGGTGGCAAACCGTGTTCCTGTCAGCGGCACGCGCGACGTCCGCTGCACGCAGGACGCGATCGAAATGGGTAATGAAGCCCAAAACCGATTTATCTCCGGGCTGGAGTGGATTAATGCGCGCAGCAGCTCGGAGTTCGGACACGAGTTCATGGATTGCACTGCCGAACAGCAGAACAGCCTGCTGGAAGAACTAGCTTATAAGGACAAGTTCAAGCCCACGACCGAAAGCGGCCGCGCGTTTTTCCAGATGATTCGCGATTACACCGTGATTGGTTACTACACCACGAAGATCGGACTTGAAAGCATCGGCTATCCCGGGCTCCGGACGGTGTGGCCAAAGATGCCGGGATGCAACCATCCCGACGATCCGGAGCATGCCCGGCTCAGCGAACCGAACTGACAGCTCGAGCTATACTGGGAGTCTTTTGCCAACCAAGATATACGACGCGATTGTAGTGGGAACCGGCGCCGGCGGCGGCACGGCGATGAAACTTCTGTGCGAGGCCGGCCTTCAAGTCTGTGCCATAAACTCCGGCCCGCGCACGAACCCTTCCAAGGATTACCGGCTTCACCGCCAGCCCTACGACCTGAAGTTTCGCGGATTCGGCGATCCACTGCGGTTCCAGGGCAAGCCGCACCAGGAACCGTATTCAGTCGAAGAGTCGGAATACAGTGAAGGCAGAGACCTGTTCGAGCACGACGTAGCGTACTCCAATGCTCCGGGCACCGACTGGTACTGGAAGCGCTGCAAGGCGACTGGAGGTAAAGCCAACTTCTGGGGCCGTTCCTCGGCCCGCTTCGGCGATATCGACTTCAAAGCTGCCGATCTGGACGGCGTAGGCGAAAACTGGCCCGTCGACTATGCGGAAATCTCTCCCTGGTTCTCCAAGGCAGAAGGCTACATGGGTGTGGCCAGCACCATTCAGAACCGTCCCAGCAATCCGGATGGCGACTATCTGCCGCAGATTCCCTGGCGCTGCCTCGACTACATCATCCAGAAAGGCGCCGAGAAGATCGGCGTTCCCTATCTGCCCGATCGCTGCGCCCAACTGACCGTTCCACATAACGGTCATCCCGCCTGCCACTACTGCGGCAACTGCAGCAGGGGATGTGATGTGGGATCTTTCTTTTCGCCGACCTGGTTCACCATCCCACAAGCCGAAGCCACCAGGAACCTGACACTCCTTACCAACGCCATGGTTCGAGGCGTGCTGGTCGACGAAAACGGCAAGTCGAAAGGCGTTGCCTACGTCGACCGCGCGACCAAGCGCGAAATCGAGGTCTATGCCAAGGTGGTGGTGCTGGCGGCATCCTGCGTCGAGACCGCGCACATCATGTTGAATTCAAAGTCCCGTCATTGGCCCACCGGGATTGCGAATTCCAGCGGCCAGGTGGGGCGCAACCTGTGCGATCACCTTTACGGCGACCCCGGTTACGGATGTCTGCCGCAACTGCTGGGCCAGCCGGCCACTCCCGACAACATCGCCGACTCCACCGTCGCCTGGATGCCGCGCTGGCAGAACCTGAAGAATCCGCATGAAGAGAAGTTCATTCGCGGCTACTCCATCTACATGGGCGGCGGATGCGGAGAATTCCCCGGCTACTACGGCCAGCTCGAAGGATTTGGCAAAGACTTCAAGCGCAATATCAAGCGCTATTACCCGGCGACCATAGGTTCCTATATTCAGGCCCCGACGCTTCCCAGCGAGACCAACTACGTCGATATTGATCCCGAAAAGAAAGACATCTTTGGCATTCCCCAGCTTCGCTTCCACTTCCAGTGGGGCAAGAACGAACTGCTGATGTGGGAGCATTCCAAGCAGGTGATGACCGATCTTTTCAAGGCGCTGGGAGGGGAACTATGGGGCGCCGGCAGCGAGCCGGACCGGGCCGGAACCAGCCTGCATGAAACCGGAGTCTGCCGCTTCGGAAACGACCCCAAGACTTCTGTCACCAACAAGTGGGCTCAGACCCATGACGTGGCAAATCTCTATATCTGCGACGCAAGCATCTTCCCGTATTGCACCGACAAGACCACGACCATGCCCATCGTCGCTTTCACCATGCGGACCTGTGATCACATGCTCGACAACTTCAAGAAGGGCGTTCACAAGCGCGCCTGAGGTACCGCATCCACTTACAGCGCCCTGTCAGCCCGACTGATCCACTAATAAAGGGGCTCGGTGCCGCCGGACCGTGGCAATGAAATCCCACGGATAGAAAGACTTGGCATGGATAGGGTGGATCGTGGCTGGCCACACTCTCAGCTCAAACCCTTGTCATCCCGAACCGGTTCAGCGGTGAGGGATCTGCTTTTCGCCGCCCGTGCGAATGTGTCCCTGTGTCCTCTGTGGTTCAAGCTTTTTTTAGAACCACAAGGGGCACAGAGGAACACAGAGGATTGGGGAAGCAAAATGGTTTAAGGGATCTTCACTGCTCATGTAGGCGCGGGCGTCTCACCCGTGCGAAATGCGATCGGGACGAGGCCAGCCTCACACAATCGGCGATGTTTCCTCGGCGGGCTCTTCGATCGGCATCGAGACCGTCACAACGGTTCCGCTGCCCTCAGACTTGAGTTTCAGTTGTCCGCCCAGGACTTCCACGCGCTCGCGCATGCCGGTCAGCCCGACCCCGGCGCCCACTCCCGACCGATCAAATCTCTCGAGAAGCTCCGCTGGAATGCCCGAGCCACTGTCTTTCACCTCGAGGATCACGGTGTCTCTTTCGACGCCGAGCCGAATCTCCGCGTCCTCGCTTCCGGAGTGGCGATGAACATTGGTCAGCGCTTCCTGGAGTGAACGGAAGAGCGCCAACTCAACCGCTTGTGTAAGCCGCTTGACCTCGGGAGCAATTTCCAGAGAGACATTGATACCGCTGCGCTTGGCAAACCCCTCGACGAACCACCGCACCGCCGAGATCAGGCCCGCCTCCTCGATCAGCGGGGGATGCAGCAAATGCGACAGGGTTCGCAGCTCGCCGATAGAACGCTCCAGCAACTCCAGCGAATCCGTCCACATCTCGCTGTGGCTGGTGCTCTGGGCGCGGAGTAGATCGAAGTTCATCTTCAGCGCCGCCAGATACTGCCCGACGCTGTCATGCAGCTCGCGGGCGATGTGCCGGCGTTCCTGGTCCTGCAGGTGGAGGAGCTGCGTTGAGAGGTTCCTCAGCGTGTGAGTGCGTTCCTTCAGCATTTTCTCGGTCTGCTTGAGGTCGGTGACATCGAATCCAATGCCGTGAATGAACCACGGGCGGCCGTTTTCGCGCCGCACCATCTTCGCCTCGCACCGAAACCAGACGAGATCTCCACTGCGTGTGATCACCCGGTACATCGACCGCAGCGGCTCGCCGGTAAGAAACATCCTGGCCGCCTCGACGCTCCAGCGCTCCTTGTCGTCGGCGTGGATATGTTGATACCAGCGAATGGGATCGCCCAGCCACTCCTCTTGGGAGAAGCCCAGCGTGGTTTCGATTTGCGGGCTGACGTACGCCTCGCTCATGCCGCCATCCAGGTAAGCGATGAAAACAACCGCGGGAATCTGCTCGACCAGAACGCGGTACATCGATTCAAGATTGGGGAGCACTTTCTCGCCGCCGCTGGCGGCAGAGCACGCAGCGCGTTCGTCCAGAAATACCGAGGCAATCTCGGTGAGAACGGCTTCCGCTTCGGTGGGACTCAAACCGGGGTCCATGGCCGGGACCATTTTCTGCATTAAGACATTGTAATTTGCTCCCGCTCCCCACCTTCCCCCGAACGTGCTAGTACCAACAGAGTAGTGCGCTCCGTCAGCCAGAAACCTGTGCTGGTTCCGATGAAAACGCCAGGGAGAGTACTACAGTTTCGGAAGGGCGTGACTAAAGAAGCCCCGGGGTTTCCAAAGAAACCAGTGACCACCTGCCGAACCGGCGAGAGCGATGGTTCACGATGCTGTCCTTCTCGGACCCGCAGCCAGGGGAAGGCTCTTGATCTGCTCCGGCAGGCCGAACACGCGAATCTTGTCCCCGGAACTGATCACGGTCTCCGGCGGAGGATTCAACACCAATTCCCCCGAACTCCGTCTTACCGCCACCACCGTCACGCCGAAACGCTCACGAATCCGAGACTCGCGCAGCGACTGATCGGCAAGTGGCGGGCCGTCCACATCGAACTCGTACACGTTGGGTAACGGCGTCGGAGCGGCCGAAGTGGCTGCGCGGGCCGTTCCGACAGCCTCACAGAACCGTTCCAGGTAGTCCGACGTCTGATCAGCCGGCAGGTTGAGGTAATCGAGCGTGTGCCGGATCATCGTCGCAGACGCCTCCAGTTCGGGCTGGATGATCTCCGATGCTCCCGCCTCCAGCAGCGCCACGTGTTCGGTTCGAGACCGCGCACGCGCGAGGATGGGAACCGCCAGATCGTGACTTCGAATTCCGCGAATGACCAGTTGATTCTTGCTTCCCTTAGGCAGCGTGAGGATTACGAGGGATGCCGTCTGGATGCCCGCCTCCTGGAGCAGACGTTCGTGGGTTGCGTCACCAAAGAGGCAGATGATCCCCCGGCTTCTTAACATCTCCGCGATGTCAGGATCTACTTCGATAACCACATATGGGATGTGAAAAGCCTCTAGGGCTGTGCCCACTTCGCCTCCGACGCGTCCGAAACCACAGAGCACCACGTGATTTTCGAGTTTCGGTGGAGCGAAACTGGCGCGCACCGAGGCGTGGCGCGCCAGGCGCACCTGCCCGATCCAGGCCGGAACATATCGCACGAGCGCCGCATTCGCCAGAATCGTCACCAGCGATGCCGCAAGCGTCGCGTTGTAAACATCCACACCGACCAGCCCGGACTTGCGCGCGACCTGTACGAGAATGAAGGAAAACTCACCGATCTGCGTCAGCCCAACCCCGACGGTCATGGCAGTCCAGATCGAGTAACCAAAGATCCGTACGACCGTCGTCCAGATAACGAACTTGCCCACCAGGATCAGCCCGACCATCAGGCCGAGCAGCGGGAGGTTCGATATGAGAGCCTTAGGATCGACCAGCAGCCCCATCGTCACAAAGAACAAGGCGACGAATGAATCGCGCAGGGGAAACAGGCGCGCCAGGGCCTCCTGCGCATACGCCGATTCACTGATCATCAGCCCAGCCACGAAGGCGCCAAGCGCAGGCGACAACCCGACGCTCTGGGTCAATGCGGCGGTTCCCAGGCAGATCGCCAACACCACGCCAAAAAACAGCTCGGCATTTCTCGTTTTCGCGACCATCCGCAAAATTGGCGGCACGATTTTGGCTGCAACCAGCAGCGCTGGAATCAGAATGACGAAAGCCTTGCCTAAAGCCTTTACCACGGGCAGCAGGCGGCTGGCGTCAAGGGTGCCTAGGCTTGGCAGCAGCACAATCAGAACTACAACCGCAAGGTCTTCCACCAGGGTGACAGCGACCATCACGCGGCCGTGCTGCGTATTTAATTCTCCGTGGTCCAGCAACAGCCGCGTCAGCACCATGGTGCTCGCCACAGAGATGACGCTGCCCACCACAATGCCCTGAGCCGGCGGCCACCCCAGCAATCGCCCCACCGCCAGCCCCGCTCCCATGGAGAGGAGAATTCCCAACGGCCCGCCTACCAGAGCGACCCACTTGACGCGGAGGAGTTCCTTGACGGAGAACTCCAGCCCTACCGAGAACATCAGGAGGATGACTCCGATCTCCGCGAAGAGTTCGATCGTGTGGACGTGGGTAACGGTCGGGCCAGGCGTAAACGGGCCAATCAGCACACCCGCGAGGACGTAGCCCAGGATAATCGGCTGCCGCGCCTTCCACGCGAGTAGCCCGCCAAAGACCGCCGCAAGGAAAACGTAGGCAAGGTCCCGAAAGAACATCGGGTTGGCTTCCATGATGGGCTCCTCGGTGGGAGGCGATGGCTTATCCGCAGAGCTCATCTTCATGTCGGTAGCGCCGATGTGCAAGCCCCATACCGATTGTTTCTCATTCGTGTGACCGGAGCCAAGGGGGCTAAGCCCTGCGTGGTACTTCCCGCCTTCGCGCCTCTCCAGCCTTACATGCTGAAAACATTCAGCTGCTGGTCGTCGGCGACGTGGGAATTTCTATAACCGATCTGTGCTAATTTGAATGACCGAAGGCGATTTGCCGCTTGCAAGATAGTGTTGACTGCCCTACGAAAACCAGCAACCTGGAGCCTGCTTCAATCAAGGATGCGACTGGCATGACTCTTGTTCTTCGAGCTATCGCTGTTCTTCTACTCTTCAGCGCCCCGATCGTTGTTGCTCAAGACTGGCCTTACATTGGCCGGGACCCGGGTGGGACTCGCCACTCTTCTCTCACCCAAATCAACCGCGGCAACGTGAAGAACCTCAAGATGGCGTGGACCTTCGATACGAACGACGTGAGCGTTGGCAAAGATTTGCCCTCCCGCTCTTCATTCGCCGCCACTCCGATCGTGATCGATGGCGTCCTGTACGTACCCTCGCCGATGAGCCGCCTCTTTGCGCTCGATGGTGAAACCGGCGAACAGCTCTGGGTTTTTGATCCCAAAATCGACAAGACGATCCCCCGCAACCTCTTCGTCAATCGTGGAGTGTCGTCCTGGACCGACGGGAAGAAAAGGCTCATCTACCTCGGGGACATCCAGGGACGGCTCTGGGCGGTGGACGCACGCACAGGCGAACTCGATCCTGGCTTCGGCGAAGCGGGAAAGGTGGACCTGCGTGCGGGCATGGCCGATGGGTTTCCCGAAGCGCAGTATGGGATGACCTCGCCCACGGCAGTTTGCGGCGATGTCGTGGTGGCAGGCAGCCTCGTGAGTGATGGCAATCCTCAGGGTCCGAGCGGTGATGTGCGGGGCTTCGATTCACGAACAGGCAAAGTGCTTTGGCGGTTCCACACCGTTCCGCGTCCGGGCGAACCCGGGAACGACACCTGGGAGGCCGGTTCCTGGAAAGACCGCGGGGGATTGAATGCCTGGTCTTTTCTCACCGTTGACGAAGATCGGTCTCTGGTGTTTTTGCCCCTGACTTCGCCGGCTTACGACTTCTATGGTGGCGACCGCAAGGGCGCGAACCTCTACGGTGACAGCATTGTCGCGCTCGAATGCAAGACCGGCAAGATGCGCTGGCACTACCAGATTGTCCATCACGATCTTTGGGACTACGACCTGCCTGCCGCACCGGTCCTGGCGACGGTCAAGCGGGAAGGAAAAACTATTCCTGCCGTCGCGCAAGTCACCAAACAGGGATTTCTGTTCGTGCTCAATCGCGAGAACGGCGAGCCGCTCTTTCCAGTGGAAGAGCGGACTGTGCCCAAGAGCAGCATTCCGGGCGAGCAGACCTCTCCGACGCAGCCATTTCCCCTGAAGCCGCCACCGCTTGCCCGGCAGTCCATGAATGCTGGTGAGCTCACCAATGTCACTCCCGAGTCGCGCGCCGAATGCCTCGCGATTACCGAAGGCGCCAAGCTCGACGTGAAGATTTATGACCCGCTGGGCGAGCAGGACCAGGTTCTCTTTCCCGGCCTGAATGGCGGAACCAACTACGGCGGCGCCTCCTTCGACTCAGGCCGAGGTCTGCTTTTTGTGAACACCATGGACGTGGGCGGGCTCTTCCGTCTGGTGAAGCGGCGCGAAGGCGCGGCTATTCCATACGCGCTGCGCGCGAAGAAGTACGAATTCTTTACCGATGCCAATGGCTACCCCTGTCAACAGCCTCCGTGGGGCTCTCTTTACGCTGTTGATCTCAACACCGGCGACATCCGTTGGCGGTCCACTCTGGGCGAGTTCGATGAGTTGAAAAATCGCGGGATCGCCAAAACCGGCGCGCCTAACATCGGTGGTTCAATCGTTACCGACGGTGGCGTCGTGTTCATCGCGGCCACGAGCGATCGAAAATTCCGCGCCTTTGATCGCGACACCGGGAAGGAACTCTGGACGACAGCGCTCCCCGCGAGCGGGTTCGCTACTCCCGCAACCTACGCCGCGAAGAAGTCTGGGCGGCAGTTTGTAGTGGTAGCCGCGGGGGGAGGCAACAAGTACGACAAGGTCTTCACCGGCAAGATCGTGGCGTTCTCCTTGCCCAAGGATGAGGCAAAGGCAAAGTGAAATTGGGCCGGAAGCTCGCGAAATCGAAGGCGCGAGTGGCAGCCACGGTGTCCGTGCTTTTCGTTCTCTGCTTTGTTGTCGGTCTTGCCGTTACTCAGGAAGCAGCCCCCGGTCGCCCGGAGGAAAATCTTCCCCGATCAGTGGCTCCGCAGCCGGTGGCTTTCAGCCATCGTGTGCATGCCGGAAAAATTGGCATAGCGTGCACGGTTTGCCATAGCGGAGTCGCGAAGAGCGATCAGGCGACGATTCCGCCCGCCGACTTCTGCATGACCTGTCATCGGACGATCAAGACCGACAGTCCTGAAATAGCGAAACTCCGCGTTGCCGCCGAAAAGGGCAAGGCCATCGATTGGGTGCCGGTTTACCGCGTTCCCGACTTTGTGTTCTTTGGGCACGCGCCGCACATCAAGGCAGGACTTCATTGCCCGGAATGCCACGGGCCCGTCGAAACGCGCGCCGTGCTGCAGCAGGAGGTATCAACCAGCATGAACTTCTGTCGCGACTGCCACCGCACTCGCGGCGCGCCGATGGAGTGCGTGTCTTGCCATCAGCTCGGCCACTGATGTCCACCAGCCGTAATACCCAGAGCTAAACTCCCCGCCTTAGTTGACTCGGGAATGCGCCGCAGCCTGAAGTTTATCCGTCGGCTGATTGCCACTCGCCGCATTAGCAGAAGCCGGTCCGTAAACGATGGCCCTGATGATCTGTACCTTTTTGCCGGTCGACCTGGAGTCGGCATCCGATCGAACGACAATCCGGACGGAATGCTTGCCCGCGGTTAGGCCGCTGACGTGCCAGTAGTCGTCATCGGTCGTATTTTTAGGGATCCAGGCATCGATCTCGCCGGTCTTCTTGCCATCAAGGAAAACATCAGCCCGCCCGCCTTCCTGAGTGCATCGGCCCACGATCGCCACACCCGTGCCCTCAAATGCTAGCGTCGCCTCCGCACCGGCAGCTTTTGCTTCCTTGAACTTAAGCTCTTCGCCCCAGGGGAGCTTGAGTTTTTCGGCGTCGAATTTGCCTTTGAACTTCCAGGCTGAATCGCTGAACTCCACTTTTGCTCGCGGCGGATCAATGTCCCACTGCTCCAGCGGAGGCGCCTGCGGTTCCTGCATCGGTATTTCGATTTCCGTGGAAGTCACTTTTCCTCCGGCTCCTTCCACGACTTTCAGAGCGCGAGCCTGGGTGCTGGCCACAATCTGGTTGAAAGAGTATTGAGTGAATGAAAAGCGCGTGTCTGCAATCGCCGAAATCCCGGCCTTCCAGACATCTGGAATTTTGTCATAGCCGAGCATCACGCCAAGAATGCCGGCGGCGCTCGAAGGGTTGCAGTCCGAATCCTGGCCGGATCGGGTCGATACCTCAAGCGTCTTGGCAAAGTCTCCCTTGCCGTAGATCAGCCCCAGCGCGACATACCCCCCATTGATTTTGGCATCGATGTTGAACGGCTCCAGAGCGCCATCCACGCAGGCGTCGGCCTTGTCCCACTTGTCTTCGATCAGATGCCAGGTCTTCATCCAGTCGTCGGGGTTCTCGGCCGACCAGCGGAGGACATCGCTGATCAGTTTTGCGTAAGCGCTATCTGGCGGGATGGAGAGCAGGCCCTGCTCCACAACTTTGCGCGGGTCATTTTCGAAGAAAGCGGCGGCGTACATGCCCGAGAAAAACATTCCGCCGTAGAGTCCGTCGCCCCAGTTCATCACTCGTCCAACGCGGTCCGCGTACTTGTTGGCTTCCCGGGGAAGGCCGGGAGTCATCAGGCCGATGAAGTCCGACTCGATCTGGAAATCGATGTCGTTCGCGTGGACGTTGTACTTGGGATCTCCCGACATCGGGGCCTTGACCCCGTGGTTGAGATTGCGCCGGGCGCCCGCATTGGCATGCCACAGTTCGTACTGTGAGTCTTTGAACATCTCACCGTACTGCTCGGAGGTCGCGTCGAGGCCGATTTTGTCCATCACTTCGGCGAAGGTCATTTCGACGTAGAGGTCGTCCTGGTCGATGGAATTCTTGAGCCGCTCGGGAGACCAGTCGAGATATTTGTTCAGGTTGCCCTCAATGATCTTGCCGTTCGAGCGAAACTCGGTCGGAGCGCCATAGGACACTCCGATCATCTGCCCCGCCCACCCACCGCGGATCTTGTCCTCCAGCGTGGCGCGCGACAGCCGGCGCGAAGGCGCGTCTTGGGCATTTACGGACATGGATACGAGGGCGACACACAGAGTCAGGGCGATACGCATCGTTGGATTCCTCCACTCAACGTTTCTGGACCATACCATTTTGGTAGGTTTTGTGAGTGCTCGTCTGAAACCACGGAACGCCGATACTGGCAGAAGCGATTGATCTTTTTGCGTCATACGACCACGGGTGGACATAGTACTTGAAACGTTTTATATTGCCAAGCCGGAACCCGCTTTTCCAGCAGGAGCGCACTCATGAACTTTAGAGTCACCTCTTTCGTCGCTGCGATGTTGCTCGCTTTATCCATGATCGCATCCGCCCAGGACTCCCACTTCCGGCCCGAGGGGCAGCAGATTCCCACGCCTGGCTGTCTGGTGATGAAAGGAGCATGGCAGGGGGGAGGGACTGCCTGCAAACCAGATGAGCACGCGGACTGGCTGGCGGATATTCGGCACTGGCGCGATGAACGTCGGATTCGCATCGGCTATGACGGCTCACGGTACGATCTGCCGGCGCTCAAGTGGACACAGTCCAGCTTTTTCCAGCCGCAGATGATGGTGGAAGACCGCTACTTTTATGATCCCGTAGCTCACCGCTACACCGTCGATCGTTACCTCGACGATCTGGAGAAGAGATACGGCGGGATCGATGCCGTTCTGATCTGGCCCACGTATCCGAACATGGGCATCGACAACCGCAACCAGCACGACCTGATTCGCAGCCTGCCGGGAGGCATCGCCGGAGTGCGCCAGATGGTTGCGGATTTCCACCGCCGCGGAGTTCGCGTGCTGTTTCCGATGATGATGTGGGATCAGGGCACGCGGGATGCGGGTATGCCCTGGCCGCAAGCGGTCGCAGAATTGATGACCGAAGTGGGCGCCGATGGCATCAACGGCGATACACAGGACGGAGTGCCGCTGGCATTCTCGCTGGCCGCAGACAAGGTTGGCCATCCGCTGGCCTTCGAACCGGAAGGGGGACCTTCGGACGAGGCTCTCGCCTGGAACGTCATGACGTGGGGGCAATACAAATTTTCCTTTGTCCCCACAGTGGACAGGTACAAATGGCTCGAACCGCGTCACATGGTCAACATCTCGGACCGCTGGAACCGCGACAAGACCGATGACCTGCAATTCGCATTCTTTAACGGCGTGGGCTGGGAATCCTGGGAAAACATTTGGGGCATCTGGAACGGGATCACGCCGCGCGATGCGGAAGCCACCAGGCGCGTGGCCGCGATGGAACGCGCGGTGGCGCCATTTCTCATCAGTAGTGGCTGGGAACCCATGACGCCGACGTTGCGATATGGGATCTTTGCCAGCCGCTGGCCATCGGGTCCGCAGACCGTGTGGACCATCGTGAATCGCAACGAATATGACGTGGATGGGCCACAGCTTGAACTCGCGGCGGAGGATGGGATGCGCTATTTCGATCTCTATCATGG
The DNA here is from genome assembly GCA_963803205.1 of Terriglobales bacterium. Taxonomy (GTDB): domain Bacteria; phylum Acidobacteriota; class Terriglobia; order Terriglobales; family Acidobacteriaceae; genus CAWDLG01. The sequence goes on along the minus strand of CAWDLG010000007.1, from coordinate 796,545 downwards.
CGTCGAGTTGACGCCCGCGAGAAACCAGTCTGGCAAGGTAGAGCTGAGCTTCGACATCGAAGCCCAGGGCTACGGGGCGGTGCTGGCGTCGCCTGCCGCTCCCGACGCCGGCATCCAGAAGCTGATGTCGAAGATGAAGGAACTGACCGTCAAGCCGCTGGCTACCTTTTCCCACGAATGGAAAGTGCTGCCGCAGAAGATCGTGCCGATTGCTGCCACCAAACCGCCTTCTGGGACGCCCCCCGATATGGTCAAGATTCCCGAGGGAGATTTCCAATTCCGCATTGAAGGGATCGAAATCGAAGGCTTCAACGACGTCGGGGTGGATGTGCAATATCCGTGGGAGGATAGTCCTCGGCGTTTCCACGACCATCCAATGCACATCAAGTCGTTCTGGATCGACAAATATCCAGTCACCAACGCCCAGTTCAAGAAGTTTCTCGATGCCTCCCACTACCATCCGCAGGACGATCTGAATTTTCTCCGCGACTGGCAGAACGGAAAATATCCCGATGGATGGGACAACAAACCCGTAACCTGGGTTTCCCTGGAAGATGCGCGTGCGTATGCCGCATGGGCCGGCAAACGCCTGCCGCACGAGTGGGAGTGGCAGTACGCGGCGCAGGGGGCCGATGGCCGGCTCTATCCATGGGGCGAAACCTGGAACGCAGAGGCGGTTCCGGTGCCCGACAAGGGCCGCACCATGCGCGGGCCCGATGCGGTCGATGCGCATCCTCAGGGAGCAAGCCCGTTCGGCGTGATGGACTTGGTGGGGAATGTCTGGCAGTGGACGGAAGAACTTCGGGATGACCACACCAGGGGAGGCATTCTTCGGGGAGGCAATTACTATCAACCGCAAGGGTCTATCTGGTACTTCCCCCAGGCCTACAAACTCAACCAGCACGGCAAGCTTCTGATGATGGCTCCGAGCATGGATCGGTCGGGCGGCCTGGGTTTTCGTTGTGCCCAGGATGCGGAGTAGCCTGGACGGCGAATCTTGATACGTTTCATTCCTGGACCTGAATTGCCTGAACGGCCATTCGTCCGCTCCCCCGTCGGCTGAGCGTGAAGAGGTAACGCCCCGAGCCATGGCGCGGCCGGGTAGAGCCAACATTCTCCGCTCAGATTTCCTGCGCGACGTTCCAAGACAGCTTTTGTGTTTCAGGTTTGTAGCGGGCGCACCAGATCGGCCGAAGCTGCACCCCTGTTATAGTTATAGGCTTTAGTTATGAGCGTCCCGACTACAATGCGGCAGATCGCAGAACGGGCCGATGTGTCGATCGGCACCGTATCGCACGTCATTAACGGGACGGCAAATGTCCGTGACAAACTGCGGCTGCGGGTTCTCGAAGCGATTCGGAGTCTGGGATACCACCCGAGCCAGCTGGGTCGTGCTCTCCGTCGGAATCAGACCAGCATGCTGGGGATGATTATCCCCGATGTAACCAACCCGTTTTTCCCCGCGGTGGTGCGAGGCGTGGAAGACGTCGCGTACAAGCGCTCCTACCGCGTCGTGCTTTGCAACACCGATAACGACCCCAAAAAAGAGATCTCTTATTTCAACGATTTGCGGGCCTATCGCCCCTCCGGACTACTGGTGATTCCAGCGGCCGAGAGTCACATCTCAACTCTGCTCCGGTCGGTGGCCAGCTCCGGTCCTCCGGTGGTTTGTATCGATCGCCGTCCTGCCGGCTGGAAGGGAGATGTTGTTGTGGTGGCCAATGAAGAGGGCTCGTATGCCGCAACTCAGCACCTGTTGCGGATGGGCCACCGGCATCTTGGGGTGATCACTGGGCCTTTCCATCTGGCCAACGCGGTCGAGCGCCTGAAAGGGTTTCGACGCGCGCTCGCCGAAAAACGCGTACCGATTGAACCGGAATACATTCAGGAGGCGCGGTTCGACCGCCCCAGCGGACATCAAGCCGCCCTCCGGTTGCTCGGGATGGTGCCCAGACCAACGGCCATTTTTGCCTGCAACGATTTGATGGCGCTGGGAGTGATGTCAGCGGCCCGCGAGTTGAACCTGCGGTGTCCCGATGAGTTGTCGATCGTCGGCTTTGACAATTTGGATTTTGCGGAGTTCACGGATCCGGCGCTGACTACCGTGCACCAGCCAGGCTATCAACTTGGGGCAACCGCCGCGCGTCTCTTGCTGGAACGGATTGATGGCTCAAAACAGCGGATGAAAAAGATAGTACTGTCTACGGAGTTAAAGGTTCGGCACTCCGCCTGCCCTCCCCAGGGGAGACCTATGGCAGCAGGGCGGAAACAATCGTACGATCAAACAGTTGGCGTGAGCTGAGTTTTCGCGGGATTCTTGGGTTCTTGCATTGTTGCAACCTCCTGTCTTCAACGCACTTTGACCCCCCGGCATGGTCTCTGCCGCTCGGTAATCCTAGTGGGCTTCCAGAGTAAAAACCTTTCAAATTCCATTCAAAAATTGCTTGACAAAGTATTTTGAAACGATTTAAATTTCCGCCCTGCTCCGGTTGGCTGGTTGCCAAAAGGAGTGGTGTTTTGTAAATCGTGATTCCGGTTCCGTGTGGAGTTGAGGGCGGTGCAGCTCTCGAATCACATGAGCAGAAACCCTGTTTGTCCTACGAGTCGTGCGTTCAACCGATTGCGCCCCGCCCGGGTAGCATCGATTGGACTATGTCTGGCCCTGCTGTGGATGACGCCAGCCCGGGCGCAGACTGCTCCCGCACCATCCGCTGCGAGTGAATCCGAAGCTGCAAAGGCGTACCGCCTTGGTATCGCGCTGGTCAAGTCAGGACGGCTCGATGACGCTGTCTCCAGCTTCAAAAATGGCCTCACGACTGAGCCTCAGAATGTAGCCCTGCTGAACGTCATCGGCGCCACCTACACCCTGAAAGGGGACTTTGGGCAGGCCGAAGACTATTTGCTCAAGTGCCTGCAGGTCGACCCGGCATTTGTCGCTGCCCGGAAGAATCTGGCGATAAGTTATTTCGACTCCGGCAAGTACAATCTCGCGGTCCCCGAATTTGAAAAACTTGTCAGTACGACTGGCGAATCGCGCGCAGCCGCATTTCTTTTCCTGGGGATCATCGCCGAAAAGCAAGGCAACTTCAGCAAATCGGCTTCACTCCTGGAAGAGTCTGGCAACGTCGCATACCAGTATCCGCAGGCGTTGCTTTCGCTGGCACACTCATATTTGGAGTTGGCCCAGGCGCAGAAGTCCGCTGCCGTCTTAAAGAGCCTGGACGCGATGTCCGGCGTGTCCGCTTCCGAGCACCTCACCGCGGGTCTTCTCTACTCGAAACAAGGTCGATACGAACGGGCGATTGCGGATTTGGACCGGGCAGAGAAGGCGAATCCCGGACTGCCGGGGCTTGCTTATCAACGGGCCACTGTCCTCGACCAGTTGGGCCGCACCAAGGAGGCCCTCCAGCTACTCAAAGATCTCACCCGCGATAAGCCGGACGCCGACTCTCTAAACCTTCTCGCCGCCCTCGCCAGAAAAAATGACGACCTCAACCTGGCGATCCAGTCGCTGCGTCAGGCCGCTTCGCTCGCCCCGGAAAAAGAAGTGAATTACCTGGATTTCAGCACCATCTGCATGGACTACGAGAATTATCCCGTAGCCCTGCAAGCGGCTGATGTCGGACTGGCGCACCTCCCGAATTCCTATCGCTTGCAAGTGCAGAAAGGCGCCATCCTCGAGAAGCTCGGCCGCTTCGCCGAAGCCGAAGAGATCGTAAAGCAGGCCAGCAAACTCCAGGATGACAACAGCATCGCCCTGCTCAGTCTCGGGATCATTCAGACTCGCGCCGGTGAACTGGACGCCGCGATCGGCACACTTTCTGATGCGCTCAAGAAATTTCCGTCCAACTCCCAGATGCATTACTACCTTGGCCTCGCGCTCGAACAAACTCTTGAGCACGATGCAAGGGCGGCGGAAGCCTTCCGGGAATCCATTCGATTGCAGCCCTCTTTTGCGGACTCTTACTACCACCTCGCAAAACTGGAGTTGAAAACGAATCCGCAGCTTGCCGAGGAACACTTTCGTTCCTGCCTGCGGCTGGACCCGCATCATCTGTCGGCCGAGTACAGCCTGGGCCGCCTTTATGTCAAAAGCGGAAGGCAGGCGGAAGGCCAAGCTTTAATCAAGGCGTTCGAAAGCCAGCAGCAGGCCGAGAGGGTGAAAGAGCAGCAGAGGCCTGGTCTCGAACTGGCAAAGAGATGAGCAGTACCTCGAAAGAAGGGATGAATACCATGAAGGCATCGCGGCTTGCAGGGACGACAATCACGCTTGTTTGCTTGCTCCTGGTTGTCAGCGCTCCTGTCCTCGCGCAGTTCACCAGCGGATTCACCGGCACGGTGACGGACCAGACCGGGGCGGCAGTTTCGGGGGCAAAGATCGTCGTGACCGATCAGGCTACTCACGTCAGTCGGTATACGACGACCTCGGATAACGGCGACTTCCGGATTACGTCGCTGCCCGGCGCCACCTACACGGTTGAAGTCGAGGAAACAGGCTTCACCACGTGGGTACAGAAGGATCTGCAGTTGGAATCCAGCCAGGTGAAGACCCTGCACCCCAGCCTTACCTTGCCCAACCAGACAGTCTCCATCGATGTGACTGCAGAACTGGCGGCGGTCGAGGCGGATAGAGTCAACACATCGCGAGAAATTTCCGAGGCTGTGGTCCGCGATGCTCCGTTACTTGGAAGAAATGTCTACACCAGCATGATCGAATTGGCGCCCGGCGTTACCGGTTCGGGCCTGCCGGCTGGAGGCGCGCTGGGTTCCGGTTCCGCGAACAACGACAGTTTTGAGCAGGAAGCGGGATACCAGCTCAATGCGGCCGGGCAGCGCCAGGAGAACAACCAGTACGATGTCGACGGTAGCATTGCCGTGAGCGCCTCCCGCGACGGCGTGGTGAATCTCTCGCCCGAGCCGGACTTTATTCAGGCCGTGCGAATTTCTGGAGCCACGATTGACGCCGCCAAGGGGCGCTACAGTGGGGCATACGTGCAGGTCTTCACCAAGCCGGGAACCAACGACTTACACGGTTCATTGTCCGAATATCACACGAACAACGCGCTGACAGCCCGAACCGAGTTTCAGTACTGTGCGCCCGGGTCGACAGGCTGCCGCGCAATACCGGCCTTTCGAAGAAACGAATTCGGCGGAACCGTCGGCGGCCCGATTATCAAGAACAAGCTGTTCGCCTTTGGCGGCCTCTTTGTGTTGAGGTCCTCCAACGCGACAACCCTGGTCTCTCCCGTCGAGACCTCCCAGTTCGCGCAATTTGTCCAGCAAAACTTCCCGAATAATCTCTCGTCGACATTCTTCCAGCAGGCCCCGCCGGGAGCGGAACCCACCACTGGTATTGTCACCGTGGGACAGCTTCAGGCATCCCAGCCCGGTTCCTATCCGGAATCCCCTTTGTTTCAAAACAATCCCGATCTGCCGGCGTTCGGAACGGCGACCTTCCCACTGAGCCTGACCCATAACGCATATCAGTGGCATGTCCGGCTCGACTACAACGCGAGCGAGTCGAAAGATCGCTTCTTCTTCGATTGGTTCCGGACCTACTCCGATCAGCTTCAAGCCGACCCGCGCCCGATCTATCGGGTAAAGGTTCCAAACAACGGTTTTTTTGCCAAACTGGACTGGACACATGCGTTCTCCCCAACACTTCTGAATGAAGCCGGATTCACCTGGATCGATGCTGACGGATTCAACCCCAGCGCGGTGGGCAATCAGAGTCTTCCCAATGTCAATATCACCGGGATCGCCGGATATAACCAGTGGGGACCGGCCGGCTGGGTGCATCAGAACTACAGCTGGCATGACGTGCTGACCTGGACGCACGGCAGCCACACCATCAACGCCGGAGTTGACATCGACCGGCATCACGACGACGACCAATTTACCAGCCCGCAACTACGGCCGGGGTTCGGTTTTACCAACCTTCTTGATTTCGCCCAGGATCAGCCCTTCTCGCAGTTTGGTCCGGCGCTGGAAGTGGCTAATTCGGCCTTGGCCAGCAATCTCTATGAAATCCTGCGGTGGCTTTACGCAGGCGCGTTCATACAGGACGACTGGAAGGTGACGCACCGCTTTACGCTCAACTTGGGTCTTCGGTATGACTACTTCGGCCATTGGGGGACTTACTACAATTCGCAAACCCCATTCCCCTTCTTCTCGCTCGGCTCGGGTAGCGATTTTGCTTCGCAGGTAGCCAGCGGATCCATGTCCGTGCGGGGCGGCAACAATGCATATGTGACGAATAATCGACCCCAGGGCTGGGGCCCCAGGATTGGATTTGCCTGGGATGTCTTCGGCAACGGCAAAACCTCGTTGCGGGGCGGTTATGGCCTGTTCTTCAATAACGTGGCTGACGGATCGTGGTCATTCCCCGCCCGTGCCAATCCCCCGACCTGGGCAGTCCCCGATTTCAATGCCGATAGTCCGACTCATCCCTTCACCTATGCGCTGGGGGACCAGACCGGTACCATCTGGCCGACCCCACCGGGAATCACGTTTCAAACCAATGCGGCGGGAGGAATCGTAGGCCTGCCGGTCCAAACATCCGGCCTGGTCTCCAACCTGGATCAGCCTCGTACGCACGTCTTCATGGTGTCAGTCCAGCACGATCTGGGACACGGGCTGGCGGCTGAGGCCGACTACAACGGCTCCCACAGCACAAATCTGTACGTCCAGACCGACGTAAATCGTTTCCCCGGGGACCTGATCGCCAACAACGGAACGCAGACCCGGTTAAATCCCAACTTCGGCAGCATCATCTTCGGCCGTACCATTGGAACCGCAGACGGCCATTACGGTTCGCTGATGTTGAGCAAGCGGTTCACCCACTCCTGGCAATTGAGGGGCATCTACACCTTCGGTAAGGCCACCGACGAGACCAGCAGCAACGACAATGGGACTTCGAACGGCGAAGCCATCTTCAACCCTCTGGACATTCCGTTCCAGCACGGCCGCGCGGACTACAGCGTAGCCAAGCGCCTGACCCTCGATAGCGTCGTAGAGGTGCCATCCGGGTTCTTCAAGAGCGGCGTGGCCAGTAAGGTCTTCGGTGGTTGGCGCATGTCCAACATCGTAGTACTGCAGAGCGGGTTGCCCTTCTCCGTATTTACTTCGGCATCGTTCAATCCAATCCTGGACGGGAGCGGGAACGTGATCGGTTTGCAGCCGGGGAGTGGTGACTTCAACGCCGACGGCTATGGTTACGACCTGCCGAACGCAGCAGCCGCGAGCGCCGTCCACACGGGGAGCCGGAGCGATTTTCTTACCGGCTTTGCTTCAGCGTCCGACTTCCCCACACCTGAACTCGGACAACAGGGCAACGCGGGCCGGAACACTTATACGGGGCCGGGTTTGGCTAACGTCAACACAGAATTCGCGAAGGCGGTGAAATGGGAGCGCTTTTCTGTCGAGTTCAGGGCTGATGTCTTCAACCTGTTCAACCGTGTCAACCTGACTCAACCAGACAGCGATTTGTCCAGCAGCCTTTTCGGCAAATCCACCAGCCAAAACCTGCCTCGTTCTGTGCAGTTTGGGCTTCGCCTGGATTTCTGAGGCCGGCGAACCCCGGGTAACGCGGCGTGGTTGTGCTGCAGAGTAAGATATGGCTCGAAAGGCCGTGCGCACGGCACTTGATCTGAGCTGGGAGGGTCATGTACCAACCGGAAGCTTATGGCATCGCGCTGTTGTTCATGATCGTGAGCATGCTGTGTTGGGGTTCATGGGCCAACACTATGAAACTCACTCCGGGTTGGCCCTTTCAGCTCTTCTATTGGGACTACGTAGTCGGCATTATTGCGGCCAGCCTTTTGTGGGGATTCACGCTCGGTAGTGCCGGTGGAGGAGAACTTTCCTTCCTCAGCAATATCGGCGGCGCGGATGCAACCCACATTATCTACGCGCTATTGGGTGGAGCGGTCTTCAATGTGGCGAATCTCCTGCTGGTCGCCGCTATTGATATCGCGGGCCTGGCCGTCGCCTTCCCGATAGGAATTGGGCTGGCCCTCGTGGTGGGCGTCCTGCTGAACTACTTCATTTCCCCTCAAGGCAATCCCTGGTTGCTGTTCGGAGGTATGCTACTGGTCGTCTTCGCAATCGTGGTGGATGCGATGGCCTATCAGAGGCGCGAAACCGTACGCAAGAGTCCGAGCAGGCTCGGTATTCAGATCAGCCTCGCGTGCGGCGTGCTGATGGGAGTCTTCTACCCTCTGGTTGCAAAGGCTATAACGGGGGATCACTCGCTGGGTCCTTATTCTGTGGCGCTCTTCTTTGCTCTGGGCACGGGCCTGTGTGCTGTGCCGGTGAATTACTTCCTGATGCGGAGGCCTTTGGCAGGTGGCCAGCCCGTCAGCATGGCCGACTACGGAAGGGGGCGTAGCTCCTGGCATTGGTGGGGAATTCTGGGCGGAATGATCTGGTGTACGGGCGCGGTCTTTAACTTCGCTGCTTCCCACGCCCATATCATCGGCCCAGCCGTCTCCTACGCTATTGGCCAGGGGGCGACGATGATCTCTGCCATCTGGGGCGTTTTTATCTGGAAGGAATTTGCCAGCGCTCCGCCGGAGTCTCGCAAGCTCATTCCGGCCATGTTCGTATTCTTCCTGTTAGGGTTGGGGTCGATCGCGATCGCGCCCATGGTGCAGTAGTGGAAATCGAATCTCCATGCAGAAACCAATTGTCGTCGTCGGCAGCATCAATCTGGACTTGGTCGTAGGGGCTGATCGTATTCCGCAAGCCGGCGAGACGGTCATGGGTCGTAGCTTTACCACCTTTTACGGGGGGAAAGGCGCCAACCAGGCGGTTGCAGCAGCGAAACTCGGGCACCGGGTGTCGCTGGTCGGAAATGTCGGGAGCGATGCCTTTGGATCGCAGTTGCGCACCGGCCTGCAAGAGGCGGGCGTCGACACCACATGTGTGAATACGGTCGAAGGAGCATCCGGCGTCGCGTTGATCACGACGGGCCTCAAAGGGGAAAACAATATCGTGGTCGTGCCGGGCGCCAACGCCCAGCTTACGCCAGAATCTCTTGAAAGAGCGGAAACCACTTTGCAACACGCCGGATTCATTCTGGCGCAGCTTGAAGTTCCTTTGGAGACCATTGAGTACCTGGCCGAATTCGCCGATCGACATGACATCCCGTTCATGCTCGACCCCGCCCCGGCCCGCGAGCTTTCAGGAAAGCTGCTCCGAAGGGTGTCCTGGCTTACACCAAACGAAACTGAAACTCAAAAACTGCTGAGTGCCCACATCGAGGATGGCGACCGGGACTACTATCTGGCTGCGGATAGCCTTCTTGCCTGTGGCGTCAAGAATGTCCTCCTCAAGCTGGGGTCCCGTGGTTGCCTGATTGCTCAAGGCGATCTTGCGAAGGAGCGGGTTCCCGCATTTTCTGTGAAAGCTGTGGACACCACCGCCGCCGGGGATGCGTTCAATGCAGGATTTGCCGTGGGATTGATGCGGGGCCTTACGGTCGGACGAAGCGCGGTGTTTGCAACTGCCGTCGCGGCTATTTCAGTCACTCGCCCCGGCGCTCAGCCCTCCATGCCTACCGGCGACGAAGTAGAGTATTTCCTGGAGCAGCATTCAACCACAGCCGCACAGGAGCCCTCCCTGAAACAGGTCCAGTAACCTCCACTTCTGGGCTGGCCACCCACACATACAGCGATGGGGTGTGTTGAATCCGAGCCGGATGGCTTCAACCCCATGAAACGTCGAGTTCGGGCAGTGCAGCCGGGCTAGTCAGGATGTATTCATGACGATCGAGTTTCGTGCCGTCCAGGCAACGGGTCGCCGCGTTATGGGCAACGCGTAACTTCTGGAATCCCAGTTTCTCCACGATGCGCCGGCTAGGCTCGTTTCTGTCGAAGTACCCGATACTGATTGCCTTCGCGCCAAGGTGGCCGAACGCGTACCGAATAGCTGCGTTTGCAGCTTCCGTCGCCATACCCTGTCCGGCGTATCTAGGCGCCACCCAGTATCCTGTCTCATAGATGTCTTGCTCATCGGTAAGATCCAATGCGGTTCGGACCACGAAATCTCCGTTGATCCGACAGAATCCGGCCAATGCGATTCCTGCCTGATTCTGGTAATCCATGGTTCGCCGAATAGAATCTTCCATCGCTTGACGCGACCGTTGGTTTTCGAAGGCCCAAGTCATCCAACGCTGCAAATCGGGCCACGCTTCCTACTTGGCGGTCTGCATCGAATCCAAGTCGGCAAGCATTGGCGGACGCAAGATCAGGCGCGGCGTAACGATCGGCATCAAATGGCGCATAGAGCGGCTACGCTGGAATTGTAGCGGACTGGTGAAGACGAAAGAGGACCTGCACCGCGGTCCCCAACGCGCACGTTTTGGCGCGGCAGGGCGGAGAAATCCGGGTTCGGCTCCCGGCCCGCCCTCAGGTTGCTCTGGGTCACTTGGTTTTGAACTAGAATCGAAACGATGTCACTCCTGCAGGACATCCGGCATGCCTTACGTCTTTTCAGTCGTACACCTTTCCCGAGTAGTGTCGCACTGCTTTCGATCGCACTGAGCGTCGGTGCGACCGCAGTGGTCTTCACAGCAATAAAATCCGTGCTGATAGATCCCCTCCCGTTTGCCCGTCCCAGCGAACTCGTCCAAATCAGGACAGATTTCGTTAATGCCGAGCCAGCCCATGGTGACTGGGTCCTGCGGCGTGATGCTCAAGAGATTATCCGACGGACAACCACGCTGGAATCGGCAGGTATCTACAGCAACGCACTTCTTACCCTCGCAGGTGACGCATCGTCCCCACCGGAAGCGCTGTACGGGTTGCGGGTATCCGCGAGCCTGTTCCCGACACTCGGCGTCACGCCGATGTTGGGGCGGAATATTCTCCCCGACGAAGACCAGCCCGGCCACGCAAATGAAGTGATCCTGAGTTACGGGCTGTGGGTCCGGCGCTTCAACAAGGATCGAAATGTAATTGGCCGTAATGTACAAATTGATGGCCACGACTGCCTGATAGTCGGCGTGATGCCACCGGCGTTCAACTTCCCGATGCGCAGGGATGCAGCTCGTACACCATCTCCGTACGTGGAATTTTGGGCGCCCATGCGGGCTGATCCTGCAACGGCGGCACGAGACCCTGGCGCCATCGGCATGGTTGGGAGATTGCGGCCAGGAGCATCTTTTGCGGAAGCGGAGCAAGACCTGGCCTCCGTCAGCAGTGCACTCAGCCGCGAATTCCCGGCTACAAATCGCGACCACAGGCTCCGGCTTGGCTACTTGCGCGACAGAACAGTGGGAGGCGCAGAGAAGTCACTGTGGTTGCTGATGGCCGCTACTGTCATGTTTCTACTGATCGGTTGCGCGAACGTCGCCAATCTACTCATGGCTCGGGGACTGGCCCGGCAGCGTGAAATTGCTATACGGATGGCAGTCGGGGCGGGGCGCGCCCGCATTGTCCGCCAACTCCTCACGGAAAGTTGCGTCTTGGCTGTGTTCGGTGGCATGAGTGGCTACGTTCTGACCGCCGCCGCGTGGAAGGTCTTGCCGGCAATCGCCCCGGTGAATATTCCGAGGCTGGCTGCGGCCAAGGCCGACTGGTCAATCCTGATATTTGCTCTATTGGCCGCTCTCGCCACTGGCGTTTTGTTCGGTACGGCGCCCGCGTTGCGCGCGGTTAGAAGCAAAGTCACGTCACAGGACTTCGGTGCTCAGGGCAGCGCGATTGGCGGACGAGACCGGCTTCGCGGCACGCTTGTGATCGCAGAAGTGGCCGTTACTGTCACCTTGGTGATTGTTGGGGGACAACTTCTGGGAAAATTTGTCGAGTTGATTCGCTCCGATCCTGGTTTCGACGCCGATCATCTGCTTGCGTCCGTTGTAATTCCAGCACCTGACCGGTACAAGACCACCCAAGAACGTGGAATCCTCTATGCGAAGTTCCTGAATGCAGTTCAGGCGCTTCCCGGAGTCGAGAGCGCAGGAACAGTGGATGCGCTGCCTTTCAGTGGGGAGAATCATGGAGGATACATCACCAACACCGAAACCGGCGTGATGGAACCCAATTCTCAGACCGTAGCCGAGGCTGATGTCGTCAGCGCGAACTATTTGCAGACTATGGGAGTGCGATTGCTCGCGGGACGCTGGTTTCGCGAAGACGACATGAAAGCGTCGAGCGACACAGCCATTGTGAACGACGTAGTCGCTGCCCGGATGTGGCCAGGAACCAGTCCGCTTGACAAGCGGATTTGCCTCTACTGCACGCCTGAGCATCCAAACAACTGGAAGCGCGTGATCGGAGTCGTGTCCGGTGTCCGCCATGCCGCAATGGACGCTCCCGAACAACCCAGCGTATATCTTGCCGCGGCAGCACTCGAGAGGTCGTACTTTCTGGTCGTGAGGACCAGTCGCCCAACCAGAGACTTGGAGATAGGCATCCGCAAGGCAATTGCGGCGGTTGATCCCAATCAGCCTGTGTTTCTCAGTGCTTCCATGCGAAGCCTCATTGCCGACTCGCTTGCAAATCAGCGATTCATCATGAGCTTGCTTGTGATTACCGCATTTCTCGCACTGGCAATGTCCATAGCCGGGGTCTATGGCGTGACTTCGTATACCACGTCACGCAGGACGCAGGAAATTGGTGTCCGGATGGCACTGGGGGCTACCCCAGGGAATGTTCAACTTTTGATGTTTCGCCAGGGCTTCTTCACCACGGCCATCGGGGTGATGACTGGGCTATGCGTGACGCTTGTCCTGATGCGGGTGCTGCGTGGAATCCTGGCTGGGCTTGAATCTGGAAGGCTCGATCAAATGCTGATTGCGGTCGGCGTGGTCTCAGTGACTTCCGCGATCGCCTGCTGGCTCCCTGCTCGACGCGCAGCCAAAATCGATCCAATGTCTGCATTGCATCACGATTGACCTGGAAATCTCACGATCTATGTCAGCCGGAACAGCAGCATGGTTCCCAGGTGCACCCGATGCTGATGCCAAATGTCCATCTCCACAAGTCGGACCTTCCTACGGCAACCCAACCCGGCGCACGAGGTCCTGAAATCGCGGGTCCGAGCGGAGGGTATCCATTCTGAGATCGCCTTTCAGAAAGTATGGAAGATCGGTCGACTTCTCTTGATAGGCTTTTTCCAGGAATTCGAACGCTTCGTCCTTTTCACCCAATCCGGCATGAATGGTTGCGATCATGTAGGGCGACACGTAGCTGGTTTTTGATCGCTGTTGAAATTTTTTCAGTATCTTTTGGGCCTCCGCTCTTCTGCCTGCGACCGCCTCAGCGTGCGCCAGTCCGGCCATCGGATCTGTGTTGCCGGCCGACAACTCAACCGCCTTTTGATACTCCGGAATGGCGTCCTGCGGACGCCCCAGACCTTCATAAGCAACGGCAAGGTAATAATGGCCGGCCCAATGGTTGGGGTTGGAGGCCAGAAGCTTTTTGCTGGTGTCAGCCAGCGCTTCGTAATTGCGCTGGTGATAGAAGACAGAGGCCTCCTCCCAGGCGAAGGGGTAGGCGGGATCGAGCCGGCGGATCTTGGCGACCTCTTGCTGGACCTCGGTGGTGCGCCCGCGCCAGGCCAGGTACCAGATGAACTGCTCATGACCGTCGACATAGTTCGGGTTGAGCTCAAGCGCGTATCTGAACTCCCTCTCGGCAGCCGGCCAGTCCCACTCATATCGCCAGCTAAGATTTCCGAGCGAACTGTGCGCCTCGCCCAGATTTGCGTCTAATTCCAGCGCCTTGCCCACCGCATCCTTGGCATGCCGATACGCCTCCTGCGGCGGAAGGAACCGGAATGAACCCAGCAGTTGGTAAGTGTCTGAAAGCCCCACGTATGCAAGCGCGAAGCCGGGGTCTTTCTGGACGGCCTCATCGAAGTACGCCCGTGCCCCCTCGAGCCCAGGTTGTGTGGAAGATGCGTCCAAGTAGAAACGTCCTTGCAAGAACGCTTCATAAGCTGCGGGATCCACTCTCGCGGCCGAACCGAGCTCCGCTTGCTGTTGAGGAGTCAGCTGTACGCGAATCTGTTGCGCGATGGTCTTAGCCACCTCACTCTCCAGCCGCAGAATATCGCCCACATCACGCTCATAAGTCTCTGACCACAGATCCTGCTCTGTGCGCGCCTGGATCAGTCGCGCCGTAATCCGAAACCGGTTGCCCGCGCGCGCAACCGACCCTTCGACTACGCCCTCCACCCCCAGTTCCTGCGCAATCTCCGGCAACGATTTGTGCGTTCCCTTGTAGCGCATGGCAGAGGTGCGGGAGATCACCCGCAGCGCGCCGATCTTCGATAGATCGGTGATCAGAGTGTCGGTCATGCCGTCGGCAAAGTATTGCTGCTCCGGGTCGCGTGAGAGGTTTTCCAGGGGCAGCACCACCAGGGAATGAATGCCGGGGCTTTGGCTTCCCAGCAACCGCTTCCTCCAGCCTCCCACGTTCAAGATAAACATCAGAGTGAGAACACAAAGAACGGCAATGCCGGTTGCCGCCAGAGCACGCCGGCGCCGGTGCCCGGGCTCAGCCGGGCTCACCATCGCTTGGGGCATGCCTCCTGACTCGAGTCGCCTCAAGTCGCTGGCCAACTCCTTGGCCGACTGGTAACGATTTTCAGGGTTCTTCTCCAGACATTTGAGAACGATGCCTTCCAGCTTAGGTGAGACCTTGGAGTGGATTCGCTTGGGCGAAGGCGGTGGTTTGTTGATGATGTCGTTCACCAACGCGGTGGAAAGGGTTTGCTCAAATGGCCGTTTTCCGGTGGCCATTTCGTAGAGCACCACGCCGGTGGCGTAGATGTCTGTCCTGAGATCGGGCGGCTCACCCCTTAGTTGCTCCGGGGCCATATAGAGGAGAGTGCCGGCAACTTTTTGCGTCTCGGTCAGGGTCTGAGTGGCTTCTCCTTCCGTCGCCGCCACAATTTTGGCGATCCCGAAATCAAGAATCTTCAGCCTGCCGTCCGGTGTAATGCGCAAGTTACTTGGTTTCAAATCGCGGTGAACGACACCTTGCTCATGCGCAGCCGCAAGCCCCTGGGCCAACTGGAGTCCAAGGCCCACGACTTGCTCCTCGGTCAGAAAGCCCGGCCCGATACTGTCGTTCAGATTTGCACCCGGGATGTACTCGGTGACCAGGAAGTCCGTGCCATCCTGGGTGTCGAAGTCGAAGACGGTGGCGAGGTTGGGATGGTTCAGGCGCGAAAGCGCCAACGCTTCCTTGCGGAAACGTTTGCGGGCAACTCCGTCGCCAAGCGCCTGAGGAGAAAGAACCTTGACCGCAACATCTCGATCCAGGCGTTCATCATGGGCGCGGTAGACCACACCCATTCCCCCCGCCCCGATCCACTCCCGGATGCAATAGTGGCCGAGGGTCTGGCCGACGAGATCGGAGGCCTCAGTCACTGGCAGGAATGTTAGGCCGCCAGCTAAGCGAGGTCAATGCAGGCCCGGGATAGGGCGGGACAGGGGCGGAATTGGTGCGGTGAGTCTACAGCCGGCAAGATTGTCCACGACCGTTACGTTAACGATTCCCTGGGAATCTCATACCCACTTCCTGATGAGGAGTGGTACGTCAGCGAAGACCTTGCAAATTCAAGTGATAAGCCGCCTACCCTGCAAACCGATTTTTACCTGATTGCGGGCGAGTAACCTGCTAAAGAATGGCTCCTCAGGTAGGACTCGAATCTGCGATTAAACCCAAATTCAACAAGATAGGGACGCACGGATAGCATAAAACTCGATCTTAATTGATAGTAATTACGGAAACGGATCGCAAACGGATCGCAAGAAAGGACTGGTTTTAGTCTGATGAGAAGTTGACAAGCCTGTTTCTTGTGGTGATGGGCTTTGTTAGATTTCCTCCCGGATGCCCGGTGAGATTCACAAAATCATCTCCGTCGCCATTATGAAACTCAAAGACGGCACGGTACGAACCACCCGCACTCATGGCAAAACAATGGTTCCATGACCACTTTTCTTCACAAACAACTGTGAGGTGGATCGTCTTGCCCTCGCCCTTGAATTTGTAAGAGATGTAGTTAGTAAACCGTCGAAATACGTGAGAGGTACCGTCGGTTAAATATTCATGCTCTTCCATAGTTCCGTTCCTATCGGCCACTACCGAAGTTTCGTATTTGGTTTTGTCCTTCGCAAGGGACGCTGGAACCAATAACAGCCCCACCAGCAGTGCGACAGCGAAAGGCAATCGAGGGTTTATGGCCATAAAATAGCGCTCGCTGTACGGCCTAAGAAATTAATCCGGCTTCACCACCTCCATAATTTTCTGGACCACAATTTCTAGCCCCTGGCCGGTATGGACCGACTTGCGGTCGGCCAGTGTCGGCGAATTGCGTCGCACGCCCTCGGCATCAATGTTATGCCAGACCGGAAGAATCACCTTTTCGCTGTCTACTTCCCGTGTTGCCAAACCGTTCAATTCCTGTTGGGGCCAATGCTTCTCAAAAAAGTGTGGACTGAGAATAACTACGCCAAACAGAGACCTTAAGAGACCACGGTCTATAGATTGACGTAGGCTGTCGCCCAGCTTTAGCGAAAACTCGTCATACCAGACACGAAGCCCTTTCGCTGTCAGAGCATCTGCGAGAGGTCGAGCAATCTCTTGCTTATCTTCCGTCGCGTGTGAAATGAAAACATCCCATTCATCTTGTCGCTTCTTTTTCGTTGCACGACGCCGAGCAGCAGGGTACACCACTGTTGCCGTAGGCATTGGTCTCGGCGCTGGCTCTTGTCGTATCGGAGTCTTCAGTCCCGCAATAATCTGAGAATGCGTTCCACGTTCTTTCCTCCTCTGCTCAATTAGAGAAGACCCAAGGTGTTCAAGCTCATTTTTCAATTGGTCGGCCGACGGTCGCAGATTGTCGAGGTGCTGCTTGATCTCGGCGATTTCCTTTTCTGCCTTGGCCTCGACGTTGAACTGTGCATTTGTCACCGTGTACGAGAGGCGCAATTTGTCTTGCCCAACTTCAGCGAATGGAGGGTTTAGAGTAAAGGATGAGGGACGAACGTTAAACAAATTCTCGTCTCCAGCGAAAGGAACGACAAAGGTGATTTCCGTCCCCTTGATGTAGAACGGCCTGGATCGGTCGATAAAATGACGCGTCGGGTCCTGACTAACATCTACGTCTGTTTCCTTCGTTTGTGCAAACTTGTTTGCGTCGTCAAGGACAGGAACCTTCATACTGCACTGCTCAACCAACCGCGCAACAACCTCTTCGGTATTCGTGTCTAGCTCGGCATCAGATAATTCCTTAAATGCCTTCTTGAGAAGCTCTTTCTGATACTGAATCAAGTCGAAGACGCCGAAGTTGCTAAATAAAGGACGCATCCGTTTGCTCATGATTTTTTAGGTATTGTAGACCTTCTTCAGCTCCTACATGTGCACACAGGAGACTTCGAAGCGTACGACATACACTTTCCGATCCAATTTAAGCCCTGCCTGTAGCACGGGCGGGCCTCTGCCC
Source organism: Terriglobales bacterium (assembly GCA_963803205.1). Classification (GTDB taxonomy): domain Bacteria; phylum Acidobacteriota; class Terriglobia; order Terriglobales; family Acidobacteriaceae; genus CAWDLG01. The sequence goes on along the minus strand of CAWDLG010000007.1, from coordinate 779,085 downwards.
TGTTTGCCCTGTGGACTTCGGTTCTGCGGCCATCCTGGGGCCAAGAGTCAGACTCAGGAAGGCAGCCTTGGAAGGGCCATCTCGAGGCGAAGAGCCAAACCCACTTTTTTCCGCCGCTTCCCCAAACCCGGTTTACCCCCGGGGGGCATCTCTGAAAGTGTGGAGGCAGAAAACTGAGTTTGCAGCAGATGGCGACTGGATTTTCGCTAGCCCGGTAAAACTTGGCCGTCTGCCGTACTCCTACACCGGAGGCTGGAGGGAACTCCAGCGTGCCGCTGATGCTGCCGGAATCGTACATCTGGGGACGCACACTTTCCGGCACACGTACCGTTCATGGTTGGACGAGGTAGGGACTTCGATTGCAGTGCAGCAGAAGTGCATGCGGCATTCGGACATCCGAACCACGCTGAACATCCACGGCGACGTGGTCACTAACGAGATGGCGGAAGCTAGCTCGAAAGTGGCTGAGCTTGCGTTCAAAGCCTGTTAACGGATCGCAATGGATCGCGGAGGGTCTGTAAGGTGTTGAAAATATGGCTCCTCAGGTAGGACTCGAACCTACAACCCTCCGGTTAACAGCCGGATGCTCTGCCATTGAGCTACTGAGGAGTGTCGTCACGCGCCGCGTGAGCGGCGCGGGAATATTCTCCAATCATAACATCGGCTTCCGGCGGTGAAAACCGTGGCGTGGTTACCGGTGAGCGAACCGCCAGGCAGATCACAACGACCCGCAGCCCTACCGCCGGGCGAAGAGCCCGGCAAGGCCATATCCGGCGCCGGCGGCGATTACGCCCGCCACGCTTGAAAACAGCCAGGGGTGATGGCGAACCTTGCTCTTTACATCCAGGGTTTCATGCACCCGCTCTTTTAGTTCCTCCAGCGTGTTGTGGAGACGTTTGCGCTCATCGGCGGCGCGCAACTCCAGTTCGTAAGTCGGCAACTCGTTCATATGGTCTTAGCCTCACCTTGCAACCAGATTTTGTCTGCCTTCAGGACCTCGATGGTGCGCTTGGGAAAGACTTGGCCGGACCGAAGCCGGTTCTTTGCCAGCAACATGAACACGCCTCCACCCATGGCCCACAACACCGCGACGACAACGAACGCCAGCGGCCAGCGATAGGGATTGTCTGGAAAAGCCGTCGCTACGAAACCAACGACGGCCAGCGAAAACAGAAGGAACGCAGTGCTGAAGAGCAGCATCGCCATCGCCGCCAGTGGCATCATTGTCCTTACACCACGAAGGGTTTCCTGCAAGTCGGCGGCGAACATCCGGGCGCGAGTCTGCACAAAGCTGCTTAGTTCGTCGCGGATGTCCGAGATCAGGCCGATCAGCGTCCGTTCGTGTTCTTGCGTATTTCTCGATTCATTCATGCGACCTCCAAAGCCTGAGAAGTATACCGGCGGCGAACGAGGCGGCCGCCACCGCCGCGATCAAGTGCAAAGGTTTCTCCCTGGCAGCCCGCCGCAGATCTGCCGTGATCACGCGCGCCAAGGCAGCGGCCCTGCGCTTTCCCTCCTCGAGGAGGTTCACCATTTGCATTTCTAATTGCCGCGCCGCCGCCAGTTGCAGCGTCCTTTCGACGGCGGACGCTTGCATGGACTCCCCGCGCTCAACCCGGGATGCGAACTCGACTACATTGTTCTGTGGAGTCTCCGGCGGACCCGCCGTCTCGCGGCCAGGAGCGCCGCTCGATTCCACTTTGGCTTTCTTGATCGGAACGGGCATGTACAACCTCCATCGGCCAGTATGATGGTGAGCAAGTCGCTCGTGTTAGCTGGCTTTGGTTGAGGAATTTGAGTACACAGACTGTAAAAACCAGATTACACGGGCCAATTTGATCGCGAGTCACTGAAAAAAGAAAAGGCTGGCCTCACCGGCCAGCCCCATCCGTGCGTTCTACAGGTTACGAAGCCCGGATTACGAAGCGACTGCTACATCCTCTGCTTCGACCAGCGGAACGTCCACCAGGTGCTGGCTCAGGAACCACACTTGCATTTCGTTGGTGCGCAGGACGTCGCTCACTACCAAGTCATTGGTTCCGGCGTCGCCCAGCTTTTCGGCCCGCTCCGCCAGTTCGCGGCAGTGGCGGATGATGATCTGGTGCGCTTCCAGCAGGCGGGACAACTGCACCGGAGGTTCCTCGCGGCCGCGCGGAGGACGTTGGATCTGCGTGGTCTCGGCGACGTCGTGCGCCATCGCCAGGCTGATTCCGCCCAGCAACTGGATGCGCTCGGCGATGCTGTCCACCAACTCCGACTGTTCGCCGAAGTGCTTGTCATAGAGCAGATGCAACTGGTAGAAAGTCGGTCCCGCAACCTGCCAGTGGGATTTCTTGTAAAGGTCGCGGAGAGTCATGGTGTCGGCCAGCATTTGGTTGAGTTGTTCAGTCATTTCCAGACGCACGGGCTCTTCCAGTTCGAGCGGCAAAGCATGATTCACCGTGCCGTAAGCCTGGATTTCACGAGCCCGCTGATGCAGCCGCGGTTGGGCGCTGACGCGACCGTGGTTGTTTGAGCCTTTCTTGCTCGGCATTTCAATTCCTCCTGTTTTGCAAAACCGGTATAAGTCCGTGGGCGGCAGCCGGATCGGCAATCCATGATACCTCTCGCGCAATCTCCGTCTGTCAATTTTCTGTGATTTCTGGCGGCAGAGCGTTCTGCTGCCTTTGCACGCTTGGCTGCTTATTGGATTCACTTTGATGGCAAGCTGTTTCCCGATTTTTGGGCCGATGCGGGCGATGGCTCGGGTCCCTTAGGACTCGGCAAGAATTCCGATTATTGACTATTATGGAGAGTTCACCACCTGAAGCCTGGAGATACCGGACGTGGCAGAAACTCAGACTGACGGACTTGAAGTCCTTGAAACCAGGGAATGGCTCGATTCCCTGGATTACGTGCTGTCAAAGGGCGGGGCGGAACGGGCGGGGCGACTGCTGCAACAACTTTCGCTGCATGCCCGGCGGGCCGCCGGCGTCAACCTGCCGTTCACGGCCACTACGCCCTATCAGAACACCATTCCAGCCCGCCAGCAGCCGCCTTTTCCCGGCAGTCAGGAGATGGAGCGGCGCATCAAGAGCCTGGTCCGATGGAACGCCCTGGCTATGGTGGTGCGTGCCAACAAGATGCAGGAAGGCATCGGGGGGCACATTTCCACGTTCGCTTCCGCCGCCACCCTCTACGAGGTCGCTTTCAATCATTTTTTCCGCGCCAAAACTGAGGGCGGCGACCGGGACATCGTCTATTTTCAGGGACATGCCACTCCCGGCATGTATTCCCGGGCTTACCTCGAAGGCCGCATGCCCAAGCACAAGCTGGAGAATTTCCGGCGCGAATTGAAAGAGGGCGGCGGTCTCTCGTCTTATCCACACCCCTGGCTGATGCCGGATTTCTGGGAATTTCCTACAGTTTCGATGGGCCTGGGGCCAATTCAGGCGATCTACCATGCGCGCTTTATCCGCTATCTGGAGAATCGCGGGCTCAAGCAAGCGCGCGGAGGCAGGGTCTGGGCTTTTATGGGAGACGGCGAGATGGATGAGCCCGAATCCCTGGGCTCCATCACCCTGGCTTCGCGGGAGAAGCTGGACAATCTGATCTTCGTCATCAATTGCAACCTCCAGCGCCTGGACGGCCCGGTCCGGGGCAACGGCAAGATTATTCAGGAGTTGGAAGCCATCTTCCGCGGCGCGGGCTGGAACGTGATCAAGGTGATCTGGGGCAGCGACTGGGACAGCCTGATTCTGAACGACCGCGACGGCATTCTAGTCCGGCGTCTGGGCGAGGTCAGCGACGGCCAATATCAGAAATTCTTCGTCGAGAGCGGCGACTACTTCCGCCAGAATCTGTTCGGCAGTGATCCCCGCCTGCTGAAGATGGTGGAACATCTTTCGGATGAGCAACTTTCGCGGATGCGCCTGGGCGGGCATGATCCCATCAAGGTACACGCCGCCTACAAGGCAGCCATCGAGCACAGCGGCGGCCCTACGGTCATTCTGGCTAAGACGATCAAGGGCTATGGTTTAGGCGAGGCCGGCGAAGGCAAGAACATCACCCACCAGCAGAAGAAGCTCAATGACGAAGAGTTGCGCGTCTTCCGCTCGCGCTTCGGAATCCCCATTCAGGATGAAGAACTGCACGACGCGCCGTTTTATCGTCCGGCGGATGACAGTCCTGAAATCAAGTACATGCAGGAGAGGCGCAAGCAGCTTGGCGGCTACATGCCGGAGCGCAAAATGCGCTCCACTCCGATCAAGGCGGTTTCTGCTTCCCATTTTGAGGAGTTCTACAAAGGCACCGATGGACGGGAAGTCTCGACGACCATGGTCTTTGTGCGACTCCTGGCCAAGCTGTTGCGCGATCCCGAGATCGGAAAGCTGATTGTTCCCATCATTCCCGACGAGGCGCGCACGTTCGGAATGGAAGCGCTGTTCCGGCAGGTGGGCATTTACTCGAGTGTCGGCCAGCTCTACGAGCCAGTCGATATGGACACACTTCTCTACTACAAGGAAGCGAAGGACGGACAGATTCTGGAGGAGGGCATCACTGAGGCGGGCTCGATGTGCTCCTTTATCGCCGCCGGAACCGCCTATGCCAACCATGGGATCAACACGATCCCATTTTTCATTTACTACTCAATGTTCGGCTTCCAGCGCATCGGTGACTTCATCTGGGCGGCCGGCGACATGCGGTGCCACGGATTTCTGGTGGGAGGCACCGCCGGACGCACAACCCTGGCGGGAGAAGGATTGCAACACCAAGATGGTCACAGCCACGTGCTGGCGCTCTCGGTGCCGAATCTTTTGGCCTACGATCCGGCGTTCGCCTACGAGATTGCTGTCATTATTCAGGACGGCATCAGGCGGATGTACATCGACCAGGAGCCGATCTTCTACTACCTGACGGTCACGAACGAGCCCCTCCCCATGCCGGAGATTCCGAAAGAACACGGAGTCCGCGAAGGGATCCTGCACGGAATGTACCGCTTCAAGGCCTCGGACAAGAAAGACGCCAAGCTGCGGGCGCAGCTCTTCGGCAGCGGCGCGATCATGTTCGAGGTTCTCAAGGCTCAGTCTATTCTGGAAGAGAAATACGGCGTCGCGGCCGATGTGTGGAGCGTAACCAGCTACAAGGAGCTGTATCGCGATGGCAACGACTGCGAGCGCTGGAACATGCTGCACCCAGGCCAGTCCGCCAAGGTGCCTTACGTGACGCAGTGCCTGAAAGATGCACCCGGCGTGCTGGTGGCGGCATCGGATTACATGAAAGTGTTGCCGGAATCGATCTCGCAATGGATGCCGCGCAGGCTGGTAGCACTCGGAACCGATGGCTTCGGACGCAGCGAAGGACGGGCCTCCTTGCGGGACTTCTTCGAGGTCGACGCAAAGCACATCGTCCTGGCTACTCTGGGCGCCCTGGCACGGGAAAACCAGATCGGGGCTGACACCCTGTCCCAGGCCGTGAGAGATCTGAACATCAATCCGGAAAAGGCAAACCCCGCGGTCAGTTGAAGCCGGGCGGGGAGAAGAGACGAAGAGACAGGGAGAAGCCTCCGCGTGATTGAATTCAAACTACCGGAACTCGGCGAAAACATTGATCAGGGCGACCTCGTCCGGCTGATGATCTCGCCGGGCGCGAGCATTGCCGAAGGCCAGCCAGTAATGGAACTGGAGACCGACAAGGCGGTAGTCGAAGTGCCCTCTTCGGTCAGCGGCACCGTGAAGGAAGTAAAAGTCAAAGAAGGCGAGAAGGTCAAAGTCGGCCAGGTCATCTTCACCGTAGAAAATGGCGCCGGCGCCAAACCCGCCGGTGGGGACTCGAAGGCAGCTTCCTCGGCGCCTTCCGCCGCGGCCGCCAAGCCTGCCGCAGCAGCAAAAGCCCCCCCTGCCGAACCGGCAAAACCACAGCCAACTCCAACTCCCGCCCCCGCGCCCGCCGCAAAACGTGCTGCCGCCGAATCGTCAGGTCCCAGCGAATTCAAGCTCCCCGAACTTGGAGAAAACATCAGCGAGGGCGATCTGGTGCGTCTGATGATTTCTCCCGGAGCCGAGGTTTCCGAAGGCCAGCCTGTCATGGAACTTGAAACCGACAAGGCGGTCGTCGAAGTGCCGTCCTCGGTGACCGGCACGGTGAAAGAGGTTCGGGTCAAGGAAGGCGAGAAGGTCAAGGTTGGTCAGGTCATCTTCACCCTCGAAGGCGGCGCGGCGCCGCCGCAGAAGGCCAAGCATGCTCCGGTGGAGCATGTCTCCGAGCAGCACGAGGCGCGGTTGTCGCTGCATGCGGCGATACAGGCGGAGGGCAAGAAAGAAGAGGAGGTACTGCGGCCCGATCAGCCGCAGATCCAGCAGACTGCGAGCTTTGCCATGCCCCAGCACCTCAACAAGACGGCGGGCATGGAGCACCGCGAGCCGGTTCCAGCTGCGCCGCATGTCCGCCGCCTGGCGAGAGAACTGGGCGTCGATATTCACGATGTGAAAGGCACCGGCCCGGGCGGCCGGATCAGCGAAGACGACGTGAAGGGCCACACCAAGAGTCTGCTGGCGACCGCCATTCCAGGCGGGCCGGGCTCGCGCGCGCATCAACTGGCCGAGCCGGTGCTTCCCGACTTTGCCAAGTGGGGGAAAATTCAGCGCGTTTCCATGCGCGGCGTGCGCCGCAAGACGGCGGAACATCTCTGGGAAGCCTGGACCACGATTCCGCACGTAACCCAACAGGACAAGGCGGATATCACCGAGCTCGAGCAGCTGCGCGCAAAATTCGGGCCCAAGGCCGAGCAGGCCGGTGGCAAGATGACGGTGACCGCGATCGCGCTTCGAGTATGCGCGTCGGCGCTGAAGATTTTTCCGCAGTTCAATGCCAGCATCGATTTGTCCAAAGAAGAAATTGTCTACAAGCAGTACATCCATCTTGGGGTTGCGGTGGATACCGAGCGAGGGCTGCTGGTGCCGGTGATCCGGGATGTCGATAAGAAAAACATCGTCGAGCTGGCGGCGGAGCTGGCGCAGATCTCGAAGAAGTCGAGAGAGAAGAAGCTGACGCCCGCCGACATGGAAGGCGGCACTTTCACCATCACAAATCTCGGCGGGATTGGCGGCACCGGGTTCTCTCCTATCGTGAATCATCCCGAGGTGGCGATCCTGGGCCTTTCGCGCTCCAGCATGGAGCCGGTGTGGATCGACGGCAAATTCGAGCCGCGCCAGGTGCTGCCGCTCTCGCTGTCCTACGATCACAGGCTCATCGACGGCGCCGACGCTGCGCGTTTTCTGCGCTGGATTGCGGAAGCCTTCGAACAACCATTCCTCTTGTCGGTCCAGGGATAAGACAGCCGAATGCCGGAAACGAACTTGCACATTGCAGTCGTAGGCGGCGGGCCTGGCGGCTACGCCGCGGCCTTTCTCGCCGCGGACCTTGGCATGAAGGTCTCGCTCATCGATCCCGAGGGGAATCCGGGAGGCGTCTGCCTTTATCGCGGCTGCATACCGTCAAAAGCGCTCTTGCATGTTGCGAAGCTCATTACGGAGGCCGGGCATGCGAAGAATTGGGGAATCGAATTTGGCGAACCCAAAATTGATGTCGCGCGTCTCCGCTCGTTCAAAGAAGGAGTGGTCAAGAAGCTGACCGGAGGCCTGGGCCTGCTTTCCAAACAGCACTCGGTTCAGTATGTCCAGGGGAAAGCATCGTTTGAGAACTCGACAACCCTGCGCGTGGCAAAAGCAGCCGGCGGCGAGGAGACGCTGCAGTTCGACCGGATCATCATCGCCACCGGTTCTCGTCCTGCGATCATCCCTTCTCTCAAGCTCGATACTCCGCGCATGCTCGATTCCACCGGGGCTTTGGATCTGGCGGATGTGCCAAAGAGCCTGCTGGTAGTCGGCGGCGGCTACATCGGCCTGGAACTCGGCACCGTGTACGCCGCTCTGGGCACCGGAGTTTCGGTGGTTGAAATGACGCCCGGGCTGCTTCCCGGAGCCGATCGCGATCTGGTTCTTCCCTTGCAGAAGCGCATGGAGAAGATTTTCAAGGCGATCATGCTGAACACCACGGTTACCGGCGTGAAGGAAGAAGACGCCGGGATTCGCGTGACGTTTGACGGAGCTGACGTCAAAGAAAAGGAAAAGGTCTTTGACAAGGTTCTGGTTTCGGTCGGACGCAAGCCGAATTCCGAGATTCCCGGCCTGGACAAAACCCAGGTCAAGCTAGGCGAGCGCGGCTTCATTCAGGTCAACAAGCAGCTTCAGACCGACGATCCGTCGATCTACGCGATCGGCGACGTGGTAGGCGAACCCATGCTGGCGCACAAGGCATCGCATGAGGGCCGCACTGCGGTGGAAGCGATTGCCGGCCATAAAGTCGCGTTCGAACCCAACGCGATTCCGGCGGTCGTCTTTACCGATCCAGAAATCGCCTGGTGCGGATTGACTGAAACGCAGGCTCAGAAGGACGGGCGCAATATCAAGGTGGCCAAGTTCCCCTGGGCCGCATCGGGGCGCGCCATGACGATTGATCGCACCGAGGGTCTGACGAAGCTGATCATCGACCCCGAAACCGAGCGCGTGCTGGGCGTGGGCATCGTCGGCGCCGGCTGCGGAGAGCTGATCGCGGAAGGAGTGCTGGCAATCGAGATGGGCGCTCTCGCGAAAGATATAGCGCTCACGATTCACCCCCATCCGACGCTCTCGGAGACCATCATGCAGTCGGCTGAGGTCTTTTTTGGCACCAGCACGGACCTGTACCGCCCCAGGCGCTGACCGGCCTGCCTCCGCCAGCCAATAAAGTTTACCCGCCTTCCAACCGATGTCTTCTTAAGCATGCGCAGGTGTGTCGATTCCGGCCTGAAAGAGCTGCGGGAACAGATAGCGAAGGTCGCAACCCAGAAAAATGCTGCCTCCCGCCTGGACGTGCTCGGCGACGATGAGCTGGCGCAGACCGCCCGCGCCATCAACGCGATGCTGGATTTCATCCGCCAGCAGGACGTGCAACTGCGCCAGTCGGCCGAAATGTTCCATCTGTTCTTCTGGTCTAAAGACGAAAAAAGCCAGATCGTCACATATTTGAACGGCCCTCCACAGCTCTCCGAAGATGAAACCAAGCCTCGGTCCGGAACCTGGCTGGAGGCCAGCCATCCCGAAGACCGCAGCATTGTCGCTGGAATGCTGGAGAAGCAAGCCAGGGGAGAACGGGGACACGCGGAATTCCGCGTCAACCAGGCGGATGGCGCGAACCGCTGGATGTGGTGCCGCTACCTGCCGGTGATGGCGGCCTCCGGCAAAGTGACACGAACGGTCGGCATGTTCGAGGATGTCACCGAACAGAAAGAAGTGGAGCAGATCCTGCTGCATTCCCAGAAGGAATTGCTGGACGTGGTCGCGAGGCGGCAGGCACAGCGGCTTCTGGCGATCGGCGAACTGTCGGCAGGGATCGCCCACGAGATCAACACCCCGATTCAATTCACCGGGGACAACCTGCGATTTCTCCAGGACGCCTTCGCAACACTGAGCCCCTTGCTCGAGAAGGTGGAGGCGGCCGCAAAGGACCCTACGGATGCTGAACACGACCTGGCCTACTTCCGGACCGAGATTCCCAAGGCGCTGGAGCAGGCGCTCGACGGAGTCGGGCGGGTTGCGAAGATCGCGAAAGCACTGAAGGAATTCTCGCGCCAGCAGCAGGACAACCAGCAAACCAGCGCCGATTTGAACGACGCGCTGGAAAGAACATTGCTCGTTGCCCGCAACGCCCTGAAATATGTAGCCGATGTCGAGACTGCGTACTCTCAGCTTCCGCCCGTGCTCTGCAATCTGGGCGATCTCAACCAGGTGTTCCTCGACCTGCTGGTTCACACTGCCAAAACCATCGGCGAGGAAGTCGTCAACACCGGCCAGAAGGGAAAGATTCGCGTTGAAACCGGGTTTGAGCACGATTCCGTGATGATTGCCATCACCGGAAGCTGCAAGCCGATGTCTCCGGAGGCTCGCGCGAGTATTTTTCAAGACACCGGAGGAGACGGAAAGACGCGCGGACTGGCCCTGGCGCACTCCATCGTCACCGAGCAGCACGGGGGAACTCTGAGCGTCGAAAGCTCCGAGGAAACCGGGACGACATTCAGGATCCGCCTGCCGCTGGGAGATGTCACGGCGCCGCAGCCGAAGGCCGTTGCCGCGCGGAGCAATGCGTAATGTGAAAGCATTTGGAAACCACAGAGCTCACAGAGGAACACAGGGTCAGTAGAGTGACGGCGAGCCTGCTGGGCGAGTCTTCCACCGCCGATGGACCCAGAGCCATTGGTCGGGATACTGCCGCACATAATTCTCGATGATTGCTGTGAAGAGCTGCGTATTGGCAACAATGTCTTTTTCATCGTCGCCGGTGCGGACCAGCTGAACTGCGGGATCGAAGCGAAGCCGGTATTTGCCCAGGGTTGAATCCCAGATGGTGAAGCCGGGCACCACCGCCGCATCGGTGTGCAGGGCGATCCGCGCCAGGCCGCTGGCAGTGCAGGCTGGAATTCCAAAGAAATCGACAAACACGCCCTGCGGCGGAGTCATGTTGGTGTCCATGAGAAGACCCACAACCTCGCCTTTCTTCATGGCCGAAATCAGTCCGCGCACGAAATCGTCTTTATCGACGGTCGTATTGCCGTGCATGGTGCGGTAATGCCGGACCAGGCGGTCGAGTGGCGCGTTGTCCAGCGGGCGCATGACGATGTGCAGGGGATGGCCGTGGAGGGAATGGGCGAATGCAGAAAGCTCCCACGCCCCGAGGTGCGCCGTGAGAAAGAGCACTCCCTTGCCACGTTTGAAGGCTTCGGCAAAGCTTTCGAATCCGTCGTAGACCACAGTCTTTTCGATGTTGGCCCGGCTGTATCGCGGGAACAGACAGACTTCCGCGAGCTGGCGTCCGAGGGAGGTGAAGACCCCGCGCAGAATTCGTGCCCGTTCCGCGGGGCTCATTGCGGGGAAAACCAGTTCCAGATTGCGCATTCCGACGCGGCGCAGACGGAAGTGCACGAGGTAGACAATCCGGCCGAGAGTAATCGCGGCGCCCCGCGCCAGCGGCCGGGGAAGCAGACTTATCGTTTTGACAACGAACCAGGCTAGCGCGTACTCGAATCTCTGACGCATCTATGCGGGATCATGATAGTACCGCCGTCGCCACCAACACTGCAGGCGCGCGTTTCGCGCGTGCGAAGACCGGGAATGCCTCTGCCCGGGCGGGACGCCCGGGCCTACACGAGCCCGCGCCTACAAACGCCCGGACCTACAACACCCGGGCCAACATAGCTTTACTTGTTAGCTGCGCTCTTTGCCCACTTGGCCAGGCTGCTGAGAAATGGGTAAGCGTTGGCCGGTGGCTCGATTACTCCCTGCAACGCCGTCTTCACCGGCACCATCCTGCCGTAGAAGTCGCGGGTGCTGTCCTTGTCCTGCTTGATGGAAGCGCCGTTCAACTCGATACCAACGAAGGCGCCGCGGGCCCGCGAATAGGTGAGCACCTGCGCCCGCATCTTCCAGTCGGTGTCGGCTTCGGCGTGGCGTCCCACCGGTCCGGCGGCCACGCTGGCGTCGGCCCCCAGTTTGAACTTACTGGAGAGCAGATTCCTCATTCCGTTCTCGTTCATGACCAGCATGACCAGGTCTACTGCCTGGCCGCCGATCTGCAGCCCGACGCTTCCTCCGGCGATCATGAAAAACGCTGGAGCGCTCCAGCCCTTGGGAGTGCGGCAACTTGCGACCCCGCGTCCGTAGCGAGCGCCAAGCACGAATCCGCCCTTCAGCATGGAAGGCACGACGGCCACGCATTCGGCCGAAGCCAGCACTTCTTCCGGCATCCCCTGGTCCGGGGCAGCCTGGATCTCGTCCAGCACGGTTGCCGCAGCCTTGATGCGGTCTTCAGCCTTGCTGGTGTCCTCGTCGGCTGCCTGGGCCGCCAGCACGGTCATCGACACAACTACGCACAGAATCAGGATCTTCTTCATTTGTCCTCAATTTCCTGGAAACAGTGGATTATTGCTACTGATTCTAAAGGATTCCGGGGCTGAGGAAATGGTTATCCTGGGGACGGTCTATCTCTATGGTTCCCAATTCTTGGTTGTCGGGCGATTCTTGACAGGAAGTCGAACCGGGGGGTGAATGGGACAAAAAAATCGGGGCTGGCAATGGCGACCCTAAATCTCCACTTCCAACCCCGTCTCCCAGGTTCTGTGGTAGGTGAAGCGAGTATGCGGCAGCCTGGAGCGGCCAACAAGATTACCAAGGCCACTGTCCCAAAGTAATGGCCTGGCTTGCCGATTGGCCCATTCGGCCGGTAGTACAGCCAGTTACCAGACCCGGCAGGCGTTCTCGCTAACCATCGGCTGCCCCTTCTTGCAGCCAAAAGCCTTCTGGAACTCTGGCATGTTTGAGACCACCCCATTCACCCGGTACTGCGGCGGCGAATGCGGATTCGACTGGGCCACCAGGCGGAGCAGTTCCGGGGTCCAGTTCGAGCACCAGGCCTGCCCGTAAGCAATAAAAAACTCCTGTTCCGGAGTTACACCCCCATCCGACCCCCCGGACTTCCCTTCTGCCGTCAGGGTGTTCATCAGGGCCATGAGAGCGATCCTCACCCCGCCGTTATCGGCGGCGTTCTCTCCCAGCGTCAATTTGCCGTTGAGCCTGGCGCCCGGCGTCGCCTCGAAGCCGGAATACTCGTCCACCACGCACTGGGCTCGATGATCGAATTCCTTGCCGTCTTCTGCCGTCCACCAGTCGCGCAGGTTGCCATCAGGATCGAATTTTCGTCCCTGGTCGTCAAAACCGTGGGTAAGTTCGTGCCCGATGACCGCTCCGATCGCGCCAAAATTGGCGGCATCGTCGGCATCCTTGTCAAAGTAGGGAGGCTGCAAGATCCCCGCCGGGAAATTGATGGTGTTGAGCTGAGGATCGTAATAGGCATCGACCGTCGGCGGAGTCATGCCCCATTCCGATCGGTCCACCGGCTTTCCGATCTTCGCGAGCTGGCGGTTCAATTCGAACTCACTGCTGCGATAGGCATTACCGAGCGCGTCGCCGCGAACGATTTTCACGCTCGAGTAGTCCCGCCAGTGATTAGGATAGCCAATCTTGTCCTCGATCTTGTGCAACTTGACCAACGCCTCCTTCTTGGTATCCGGAGTCATCCAGGAAAGCTGATCGATGTCCTGCTGCAGGGATTGTTCCAGGGCCTTCACCAGCTTCAGCATGCGCTCCTTGCTGTTGCTGCCGAAAGCGCGTTCCACGTAGGCCTGGCCCAATGCCTCGCCAAGGTCCCGATCGACGGCCTGCACACACCGCCTCCAGCGCGGACGCTGTACTTTCTGGCCCGCCAGCTTGCGGCCGTAAAAGTCGAAGCGCTCATCGGAAAAGCTCTGGCTCATCAGGAAGGACGATGGGCTCACCAGTTGCCAGCGCAGATAAGTTTTCAAATCCGTCAATGGCGTTGAACTGATCACCTTGTCCATGCCTTTGAAAAAGTCAGGGGTCAGAACCAAATAGTGGTCGGTAGGCGGCGCCGCGACCGCTTTTAAATATTCGTCCCAGGAGAATGCGGGCGTGAGCGCCTTCAATTCCTTGGCCGAGAGCTTGTGATTCAGATTTGCGGGATCGCGCCGCATCACGATGTCCATCGAAACCTTCGCCAGTGCGGTTTCCACATCCATGACGGTCTTGGCGTCGGCGCCGGCCTGGGCCGGCTTTTCGCCCAGCAGCTCGAATGTCTTCTGAATGTGGGCCACGTACTGCTGCCGCACTTCCACCGATTTGGCGTCGTCCTTGAGATAGTAGTCGCGGTCCGGCAGCCCCAGTCCGCCCTGGTCCACATTGGCGACCACCTTGGTGGCGTCGTCCAAATCCTGCGTGGAAGTGAATCCGAAGAACGCGGTGGCAAACCCGGAGTTGGTTTGTGGCGACATCGCGAAGGTGATCTGCTGGAGATGAGCCACTTCCTCAGCCAGTTGTGACTTCTTCATGATCGCAGCGATACGATCGAGTTCCGGCTGAACCGCGGCCGCACCCTTCGAGTCGATGTCTTTCTCATCCATGCACGAAGCGTAATAATCGCCGATCTTCTGCTCGACGGGGCTGCGCTCGGCATCATCGGCGGACGCCTTGTCGAGCACATCGCGAACCACGCTCTGATTCCACAGATTCAGCTTGGAGGCGTGCGACCACGCCGACTGATCTCCGGGAATCGGATTCGCCGTCATCCATTTCTTGCAGGCGTATTGATAGAAATCCACGCAGGGATCGATGTCATGATCAATATTCTTGGGATCGAAGTGATCGGGTTGCGCCACCTTCGCTGTGGCGACATCCGCGCTTTCAGACCGCCCGCTCGGGGCGAGACCGATGCAAACCGCAAACACCAGGAAGGTGAGAAGGGCTCTGCGAAAGAACATGGGAAGTCTCCTTGTACAGAACGCACACAGGGATATACGAGTGAGACGTATGTTTTAGGCAGCGGAAATCAGGAAATTGACGGGGAGATACGCGGGAACAAACGCCAGCAAGATGTTATGTGAACTACTTCGCCGTGACCAGCGAATGGGTAATGGCATGAACCGAAAGGGCGATGCGATTCTGCACCCCGACCTTGCGCATCAGTTTGGCGACGTGTGCCTTAACCGTGCGCTCCTCGATGCCCAGAGCTGAGCCGATCTCCTTGTTGGAACGGCCGGCAACCAGCATTTCGAGAACTTCCTTTTCGCGGTCGGTAAAGGTGACGCGACCGGCCGGGAAAATGCGTCCCGGAGCCGAGCTGACCCGCTCGATGAACATCGAAAGCACGCGGCGGGGCGCCCACACTGAACCCTGGTTCACCACTCGGATCGCCTGCACGAATTCCTTGGGAGAAGCCGCCTCATCCACATAACCCTTTGCTCCAGAGGCGATGGCTTTTAGGATGGTTTCTTCGTCCATTCCAGACCCCGTCACGATGATGCGGAGGTCGGGGCGGGACGCCTTCAGGGTTGCCATCAGGTCAAACAGGTTCTGACCGCTGCGGTTTCCCAGAAGCACCAGGTCGATGCTCTGCAAGGTACTGATATCAGGCAATGAGGATGCGATCAGTTCGAAGTCCGTCTCGGAATCGAACAGCGCCCTGAAACCCACAAAGCGTAAAGGATCACTTTCTACGATAGCGATTCGAATCAGCGCCTTCTTGGCCGTTGCTGCAGCTTTCATAAAGGGCCCACCTGGGTACTCGCGGCTAGCATAGCTAGATTTGGGGTTCCTGCAAAGGTTCGGTAATAGATCGGCAATTACGCCGGTAACATGATTATCATCAAATATTGAGGGGGATAAAAACTCATGAGGACGTGGTATGGAACGGCTGGGGTCGGGACTCTGCTGATGGGGGGCTTGCTAATTGCTACAGCCCAAACGACCTACCAGCCAAAGTTTGCCGGGGACCCTGCGCGGTCGGAGTCGGAGGCTTCCGCTCTTGGTTACATGAGGACAGTGCTGCGGGCGCAGAATAAGTACAAGAAGAAGTATGACCACTATGCAACCAGCCTGAATGCGCTGGTCCATTCCGGGTCTTTCACACGCCGGATGGCCAATCCCGATCGCGGCGACTACACCGTTGGTTTCAAGTCTCACAAGGATGGTTTCGAGCTGGCCCTGACGCCGAAGCAGATGGATGCGGAGCACCGGTCGTTTTACGCCAGCGATGACGGCACCATCCATGCGGAGGAAGACAAGGCCGCGGACGCGAAGTCACCCACACTGAAATAGGGATGCCGCAGGCTCAGGCGGCAGCGGCGGACTTGATCTCTGCCGCCTTGCCGTTCTGGTAGCGGATGCTCATGGGCTTTCCGCCATTGGGATAATTGACGGTTTTTGTGGCGGGATCGCTGGAGCGCTCGGGCACTCCCATGCCAATGGCGAAGTCAGCCTGGAGTTCGTTCATGCCCGGTTTGACCTCGTGCCGCCCGATGGCGTCCCACACCTCCGCGGACCAGTGCTTGTAGAGGTCGTGCGGGTCCTGGATATAGAACATTTCGTCGGAGTACATCTGATAACTATCGCCCTTCAGTGTGCCGATCGGCACGGCGTAGCCTTTGCCATCTTTCTGGAACGTAGCCATCATCTGTTTCTCGCCTGACCCTTTCGGGCTCGGGTTCAGGACGACGTCTTTAATCTCCAGCCGCTCAATGGGAAGCAGCAGGCCCGCCTCTTTGGAGAAATCCGCGCGCTTGCTGACGGGTTCATAGGGATAGTACGTGTAGCGGTACCCTTCCTTAACCCATACCGGCTGCTGCGTGAGCTGCTTGGCCGACTTCAGGTCGTAGGGATAGAGCTTCTTAGGGATGACGTAGTAATCCGGATTCAGGGGCGCGTCTTTCCGTGCTTCTTTCTCCTTGGCCTCCCTGGCATCTGGGCGCCGCTGGTACCAGATGTATCCTGCGCGCACCGCTGCGACGGCGATCAGCGCCACGAGGACGAGCTGAATCTTTTGCTTGGCTGCGGGCGTCATCTCAGCACCAATGGAACGAGAGTTGAATCATCTAGGATCGGTCTCCCTCGAGAAGCGACTCCAGCCACTGCGAGCCCACGCCTCTCTCGCTCACTTCCGCGATTCGTTCGCCGACGCGTGACGCCACTTCAAGAAACGTAATTCCCTGTCCGGCGTAGTAGCGCGCCTTCCGTCGCAAGTGGGCAAATTTGTCCGGATCCTCGGCGGCCAGAGTTGCCAGGCCGATTCCGGCCATCACGATGCCCGCCGTGCTTTTGCCCCGGAGCAGCAGAATCGCTCCCGTTGCGGCCGAGCCAATCACCAATGCCAATTTCCAATTTTCCATTCCTGCCTCCCGGTCAGAATCAATCCGTCTGACTGGCTTTATACTCCCGCCAGACCTTCAGGAGGACTTGGATGCGGAAAGCGCGGCGCGCAGACTGGCTTTTGCTGGGTTTTTTGGTGTTTTCGGGGGTTGGATTGGCGCAGTCGAGGCCGCGTGCCCGCGACCTCGGTGTTCCATTCGACGGTGCTCCAGGGGCATTCAACGCCATCACCGATGTCAAAGGCGTGGAGGTCGGGCACACGACGTTAATCTCCGGCTCCGGCAAGCTCGTAGTCGGCACCGGGCCAGTGCGGACGGGAGTGACCGCGGTTCTGCCGCGTGGCAAGGGCTCGAACGACGCGGTTTTCGCGGCGTGGTTCACCTTGAACGGAAATGGAGAAATGACCGGCACGACCTGGGTGGAGGATTCCGGTTTTCTGGAAGGCCCGGTGATGATCACCAATACGCACAGCGTGGGAGTGGTGCGGGATGCGGTCATCGCCTGGCGGGTGAAGCAGCAGAAGCCCGATGCCGACGGCTTTTGGTGGTCCTTGCCGGTGGTGGCCGAGACCTACGACGGTTATCTGAACGACATCAACGGATTTCACGTCAAGCCCGATGACGTGTTTCACGCCCTCGCTACCGCCGACTCCGGCCCGGTCGAGGAAGGCAGCGTTGGCGGCGGCACAGGAATGGTCTGCAACGAATTCAAAGGCGGGATCGGGACCGCTTCCCGCGTGCTGCCCGCGAAGCAGGGAGGCTACACCGTCGGTGTGCTGGTGCAGTGCAATTACGGCCAGCGTGATCAGTTGCGGGTCGCGGGGGTACCGGTGGGAAAGGAAATTCCGGAGAATACGATTCGCGATGACGATACGGGCTCGATCATCGTCGTGGTGGCAACCAACGCTCCGCTCATTCCAACGCAGCTCAAGCGCGTGGCGCGGCGCGTCTCTCTGGGTTTGGGCAGGGATGGAAGTTTTTCCGCGGATGGCTCCGGCGACATCTTTATCGCATTCTCGACCGCGAATCCAGGGCTGGTTGCGGCAGACAAGCCCACAGCTCTGACCATGCTGCCGAATGGCCACATGGACTCCATTTTTCTGGCAACCGTTCAGGCCACGGAAGAAGCTGTCATCAACGCCATGGTGGCGGCGGACACAATGACGGGGATCAACAATCACACGGTGATTGGACTGCCTCACGACCGGCTGCGTGAGGTCCTGCGGAAATACAACCGGCTGGCGAAATAGCCGATCAGTAAATCGTGTAGCCCGGCGCGGGAGTGCGTAGATCGGGCTTGGACGCCATGAGAAGCAGCGCCCCGATCCGCTTGAATTCCTGCAGGTCGTCGATGGAATCGAAGGATTTCGTCTTGTATCCCTCGGGAGTCGGCGTGTCGTCGGGGATGCGGCGGGCCTCCACGTTTTCAAAGGCGTGCTTCTTCAGCAAGTCCACGTATTCCTCCTCTGAGCGCACATGAACCGGCACCTTCAGCTTGTCGACCCACTGCAGAGAAAAGGGATTGTCCTTATACAGATTGATCAGAATGAACAGCCGGCCGCGCGGCGCCATGACGCGGAATAACTCGGTCAGCACCCGATCCTGATCGGGGTAGTAGTAGAAAGATTCGACCGAGAGCATCTTGTCGAAGAAGTTCTCTTCCCAGGGAATCTGCTGCGCCGATCCCCAGACGTACAGAAGGTTATCGAAATCCCGCGAGTCATCGCGTGCCTGCCGGATCATCTCGTCGGAAATGTCGACGCCCACTACCTGGCCAAAGCCTTCCGGCCCATCGACGACAAGCCTCGCCAGCAGGCGCGTAGCCCAACCGGAGCCGCAACCCAGGTCGAGCACGCGCTCTCCGGGACGCAGGTTCATGAGCCGGATGGTTTTCTCGGTGATGTCGAGATGATGGTTTTGCATCTTCTCGCCTTCGCCGCGCTCGGCCCAGCGATTGAATTCCTCCTGCAGGCGTTCATCGGGAGTTTGGGGCATGGTCTTCTCCTATGCTACATTTCTGGTCCTCATGGCACCAGAGCCCAGCCAGCCCAGGCCAGAGACCTTCTACTGCCCGCATTGTGCCGAGGAAGTCACAGATCCGCTGGTTTGCGGGGACTGTTCCTCCGTGATCTGCCGCCGCTGCGGCACACCGCTGGAGTCTCCCGACGAACTGGGGATGGGATAAATCATGGGCCTGCCTGTTACCAGGGGAACGAAATCGGATTCGACGCCGACTCTGGTCCGTGGTCTCTCCCTGCTGGATTCCGTGTTGCTCCTCGTCGGGGGGATCATTGGCAGCTCAATTTTCCTCACAGCCAAAGACATCGCCGGACCCCTGCCGCATCCGGCGTTGTTCCTGCTGGTTTGGGTCCTGGGTGGTCTGATCTCGCTTTGCGCCTGCTTCGCCTTCGCCGAACTGGGCTCCATGTTTCCGGATTCCGGCGGCCAGTACGTTTATCTGCGCGAAGCCTATGGCGATCTCGTCGCCTTCCTGTACGGCTGGATGCTCTTTTCGGTGGCCAACGGAGGCACGATCGCTGCGCTCTCGGTCGCCTCAGCCGCATACCTGGGAAATATCTTCCCCGCAATCTCCGGGCAGCACGTGGTGTTGTCCGCGGCTGGAATTGTTCTGACGCGCGCACACGTCTTTGCCCTGGTGTCGATCGCGGTTGTGACCTGGGTGAATGTGGTTGGCTTGCGAAGCGGCGCCATGCTGCAAAACGCAGCAACCTGGGCCAAGTTCGGCGCGATGGCGCTGTTCGTCCTGCTGGGCTTTGCGATTGGAAAGGGCGACTGGAGTCATTTTTCGGGGGGCTCGGGAAGCCTGACCCTTGGCGCCAGTCCCGGCCAGTTGCTCTCCGCCTTCGGCGTGGCGCTGATCGCTGTCTTCTGGGCCTATGACGGCTGGGTCTACATCACCTGGGTTTCGGGAGAAGTCAAAGATCCGCGGCGCAACGTGCCGCGCGCGATGGTACTGGGTGTTCTCGTCGTAGGCGCGATCTACATCGCGATGAACATGACCTACGTCTACGCCCTGCCTCTGACGGAGGTCGCCAAGCACGAGACCATCGCGCATGCCGCGGCGGTGGCTCTATTTTCTCCGCGGGCTGCGGTTTGGCTCTCTGCCATGATCGCCCTTTCCTGCTTCGGCGCGATGGCAAGCTGTACGCTCTCCGGCGCCCGAGTGTATTTCGCGATGGCCCGGGATGGCGTTTTCTTCCGTCGCATGGCGGAGGTTCATCCCAAGTGGCGCACACCCGCCTTTAGTCTGATTGGCCAGGGAATCTGGGGAGCGGTGCTCACCGTCAGCGGGCGCTACGATCAGCTCTACACCTACGTGATGTTCGGGATGGTCCTTTCCTACGGGTTGACTGTGATTGCCCTGTTCATTCTGCGAGCGAGACGCCCGGACGCCGAACGCCCCTACCGATGCACCGGATATCCCTGGCTGCCGGCCATTTACGTTCTCATCAGCGCGGCGTGGACTTTGAACATGATCGTAACGCGGCCGAAGGAAGCTCTCGCCGGAACGGTCATCGTACTTCTCGGAGTTCCGGGGTATCTCTACTGGAAGCGCAGCAAACGCCCAATCAACCTGACGGAGTAACTCATCAGCGCCAGCGACACGCCGACCGCCGTTGCCGAAGATTCCAACCGTCCCAGGCGGGTGCTCGGCTTCCGTGATCTCCTGCTGTTTTATGTGATCACCGGCATCAGCCTGCGCTGGATTGCCACCGCGGCATCGGCCGGGGCCAGCTCGGTCGTGATCTGGGTGGGAGCGCTGCTGGCTTTCTACATTCCGCTCGCCCTGTCAGTAATCGAACTCTCGTCGCGCTATCCCAACGAAGGCGGGCTCTACGTCTGGGCTAAATACGCGTTTGGAGATTTCTCCGGCTTCATGTCGGCGTGGACCTATTGGACCAGCAACCTGCCGTACTTCCCTGCGGTGCTTTATTTTGCCGCCAGCAACGCGCTGTATTTGCGTCACGAAAAATGGGAGCACCTCTCCAACAGCCCGGCGTTCTACATTGCCTTCTCGCTGCTGGCGCTGGGTCTGGCGACCGTTCTCAACGTGGTCGGGCTCAACATCGGAAAGTGGCTGCACAACGTCGGCGCGCTGGCGATGTGGATTCCCGTGGGCATCATCATCGTAATGGGAGTGATTGCCTGGCACCGATTTGGAAGCGCCACATCGTTCGCGCCGCGCGCTCTCGTTCCCAGCACCCATCTCAACGACATCATCTTCTGGTCGGTGCTGGCGTTTGCCTTCGGCGGGTGCGAAACCGCGTCGTTCATGGGAGACGAAATCAAGGGTACCCGGCGAACGATTCCGTTTGCGCTTCTCACTGCGGGTGTGACGGTGGCACTCTGCTACATTTTGGGGACAGTCAGCACGCTGCTGGCGCTGCCCGCATCCGAAATCAGCCATCTTCAGGGCTTGATGCAGGCCATTTCGAAAACTGCCGGCCGGATCGGCTTTAACAGCGTCATTCCCCTCGCCGCCTTTCTCATCGCCCTCAGCAATGTGAGCGCAGCCAGCGCGTTTCTGGCGGCAACCGCGAGGCTCCCCTTCGTGGCAGGGATTGACCGCCTGCTGCCGCCCATTTTCGGGGCGCTGCACCGGCGCTGGGGCACACCCTGGTTCGCTCTCATTACGCAGGCTGCCCTGGGAGCGGTATTCGTTTTTCTGGGGCAGGCAGGCACTACGGTCAAGGGTGCTTATGACGTCCTGGTAAGCATGGGCGTGATCACATACTTCATTCCATATCTCTATCTGTTTGCGTCGATGTTCAAACTACAGAGCAGGCCGGTTGAGGCCGGGGTCGTCCGCGTGCCGGGTGGCAAAGTGGTTGGCAGACTGGTGGCATCTGTCGGCATCGCGACTACCACCCTGACAATTTTTCTCGCTCTGATCCCCCAGCCGGACGAGGCCAACAAGCCGCTCGCAGTTTTTAAGGTCGTGGGCGCGACCGCGGCCCTGCTGGGAATCGGCGCCTGGATCTACTGGACGGAGAAGAAAAAGAACAAGTAATTCCAGCTACACCGGCACGGCGGTCTTTCTCTCTGGATTGAAGAAGGGTGTCTTAACCACCGTCGCCGTTACCTTCTGCCGCATTGCCTCGATGGTGATTTCCATCTGAAGCTTGGTGCCGGGCTGTGAATGCGCCGTCTCGACACTGCCCAGTGCGATCATCTTCTTCAGAATCGGAGACCACGTGGTGGTCGTAGCCTTGCCCACCTGGCGATCTCCCACATAAACCGGAACCGGGACGCGCGACGCCTGCGCCGGGGCGGCCGGCGTCAACCCAAACTTTTCGTAGCGCGCCTCAACCTCGGTCCAGTCGATTTCAAGGCCGACCAGCTGCCGTGCCACACCTTCCTTCTGATCTTTCATGAGAGCGGAGCGCCCGATGAAATTCTCCTTCTCAAGGTGAACCATGCGGCCAAAGCCAAGTTCGTACGCGGAATACTTCTGCGACGGGATAAGCGCCTTTTTGCTGCTGATGTAGTCGACTTCAATCAGCAGGAGGCCGGCCTCGACGCGCGCAACATCCAGAGCCAGCATGCCGGCAGCGTGAATGTCGAATTGTTTCCCTGTGTCCATCAGCGCATCCCAAACCTTGACGGCATCATTCCACGGAACCCAGATTTCGTATCCCAGGTCGCCGGTGTAGCCGGTGCGCGAAATATCCACGGGGACGCCGGCGATCCTGCCACTGGTCATGCGGAAATATTTCAGGCTGGAGATTTCGGCGTCAGCCGCCACTTTGAGCAGCTTTCCCGAAGTGGGACCCTGGACCGCCAGAGCCGCTGTCTTCTCCGAGATGTCTTCGATCTGCACGTCCATGTTCAGCCCGTTCTGCGTGAACCAGCGCAGGCTTGGATCGGCTGCCGTCCAGCGGTACTTGTTCTCTTCCAGGCGGGTGATGGTGCCGTCGTCGATCACCTTGCCCTGCTCGTCACACCAGCAGCAGTAGATCACCTGGCCAACGGCGACCTTGTTGATGTCGCGCGTGATGACGCGGTTGACCAGCTTGGTAGCGTCCTTGCCGGTAATCAGGTACTTGTACAGCGGCGTGATGTCGATCAGCGCGCAGGCGTTGCGGATGGCGTTGTACTCGTGCTCGTGGTGCACTTCGTACACGCTGACCGTGTAGTACCCCGACCACTCGCGATAATTCAGGCTGTGGCAAAGAGGGAAGGTTCTATCGTGAAAAGCGGTTCCGATGGGCAAGTTGGCTCCTGTATTTCCTCTGTGCTCCTCTGTGCACTCTGTGGTTAGAAGGTCTCCTAACCACAGAGTGCACAGAGGAGCACAGAGGAAAGCGAAGCTGAATTATATGCAGTGCGAATCGGAAGCGGCAAATAGGGCCGGCCTGACTTGTGGTCAGCGCGAACGATGCAGACAAACAGAGGCTTGGACGTTACAATTGGATTTCTTTCGAGCGTCCCATGACATTGCCTTCCTACGCCATCCTGAACTGGGCCGTCCGCAATAGCGGGCTCTGATCAATCTCTCTGTCCCGATAAGCCGGAAGGCTGAGACCAGCCTTCCGCCTGTTAGAATCCCAACCACTCAAACAGAGTGTTCAGCGATAGAGGGTTGAAATGGCGGCTTCCAACGGAGCCAATGCGAAATACGATGTGATCGTAATCGGCGGAGGCCATAATGGCCTCACCAACGCCGCCTACCTTGCCCGCGCGGGCAAGAAAGTGCTGGTGCTCGAGCGTCGCCACGTTCTCGGCGGAGCGGCCGTCACCGAAGAGGTTTTTCCCGGCTTCAAGTTTTCCGTCTGCTCCTACGTCGTTTCCCTGCTGCGGCCGGAGATCATCCGCGACCTCGACCTGCCGCGCCACGGGTTGGAAATTCTTCCCCTCGATGGCACCTTCACCCCCATGCCGAACGGCGACTACCTCTGGCGGGTGAACGACCACGGAAGAACTCACCGCGAGATCGCGCGCCACTCCAAGCTCGACGCCGAAGCCTACGACGAATTCGGCAAGGCGATGCAGGCCATGTGCCGCTTCGTCAAGCCGATCCTCTCCATGGTTCCGCCGGATCCCTCGACGCTGAAGCCCAGGGAACTCATGAAGCTGCTTTTCCTGGGCCGGAGGTTTCAGGGCCTTTCCAGCGAGGACAAATACAACCAGGTTCAGCTGATGACCATGAGCGCCATCGACTTTCTCGACCAGTGGTTCGAGACCGATGTGCTCAAGGCGACGATGTCGGCATCGGGCATCATCGGCACGTTCCTGGGCGTGCGCTCTCCCGGCACGGCATACGTCCTGCTGCACCACTACATGGGGGAGATCGACGGCGCTTTCCGTTCGTGGGGATTCGCCCGCGGCGGCACCGGAGCAATTTCGAATGCCATCGCCTCTGCTGCCCGCGAGGCCGGAGCCGAGATTCGCGTACAGGCTCCCACCGCGAAGATCATCATCAAGGAAGGCAAAGCCAAAGGTGTGGTGCTGGCGGACGGCGACGAGGTTTACGCCGACATCATTTCCTCCAGCGTCGATCCGCGGCTGACATTCATCAACTTTGTCGAAACCGGAAACCTTCCGGACGATTTTCTCGACGAGGTACGTCGCTACAAGTTTCGCGGATCATCGGGCAAGGTGAACCTGGCGCTGGACGCCCTCCCCAACTTCAAGTGCCTGCCGGGCCCCGGCGCTCATCTTCGCGGAGCAATCTCCATTTCGCCTAGTGTCGAGTACATGGAGCGCGCCTACGACGACGCCAAGTACGGAAATTTCTCGCGCCGTCCTTACATCGACATGGTGATTCCGTCACTGACGGATCCCTCGGTTGCGCCTCCGGGGAAACACGTTCTCTCCTGCTTCGTGCAGTACGCGCCTTACAAACTGCGGCCGGGCATGCACTGGGATCAGCAGAAAGAGGCCTTCGGCAACAACGTGATCGATACTATTTCCGAGCATGCGCCGAATATCAAGGACATCATTCTGCACAAGCAGGTGCTGACGCCGCTCGACCTGGAGCGTGACTTCGGCCTGAGCGAGGGAAACATCTTTCAGGGTGAGCTGTCGCTGGAGCAGCTTTTCTTCCTCCGTCCGGTTCCCGGATGGGCGCAGTTCCGAACTCCTATCAGAAATCTCTATATGTGCGGATCGGCGACCCATCCCGGAGGCGGGATCATGGGCGCGCCGGGAAGGCTGGCCGCGCTCGAGATCCTGAAAGACCACAAGGGAGCCGCCTGAACAATGCCGGAGACGCGGGATATCGTCATCATCGGCGGCGGGCATAACGGTCTTGTAGCGGCTTTCTACTTTGCCAAGGCGGGATTCAAGCCGCTTGTTCTCGAGCGGCGATCGCAGCCCGGCGGCGCGGCGGTCACGGAGGAAATTCATCCCGGCTTTCTCTGCTCGACCCTGGCGCACAGCGCGGGCCCGTTGCGGGCAGATGTCATTCGCGACCTGGAACTGGAGCGGCGCGGGCTCAAGCTGATCGTGCCCGCGGTAGGAGTCACTGCCCTCTCTCCGGACGGCCGCCATCTGATCCTTTACAACGACTCGCGCCGCGCGGCGCAGGAAATCAGCCGCTTTTCAGAGAGCGACGCGGCGGCTTATTCCGAGTTCCAGAAGTCTCTCTCCAAAATGGGGAAGGTTATAGGCGAGGTGCTGGCCCTGGCTCCGCCGGATATCGACAGCCCCAGCCGTGGCGATCTCTGGAGCATGCTGAAAACCGGCCGCGCCATCCGCAATCTTGGCAAGAAGGATATGTACCGCCTTCTGCGCTGGGGCCCGATGGCCGTAGCAGACCTGGTTGGCGAGTATTTCGACACCGAACTCCTGCGAGCGGTGGTTGCGGCTCGCGGCGTGTTTGGAACCTTCTTTGGTCCCTGGTCGGCGGGAAGTAGCCTGGTGCTCCTCATTCGTGCAGCCGCCGATTCTCATCCCGCTGGCTCCGCCTGCTTTGCCGAGGGCGGAATGGGAGCGGTCACCAAAGCCATGGCGCAGGCCGCGACCGAGGCCGGGGCCGAGATTCGCAGCGACGCCGAAGTCGCTGAAGTCCGCATCAAGGACGGAGTGGCAACCGGCGTCATTCTGGAGAACGGGCAGGAAATCGCGGCAAACGCCGTAGTCTCGAATGCCGATCCGCGGAGAACGCTGCTCAAACTTGTTGATCCGGCGCACCTCTCCCCCGATTTCGTGATGAAGGTTCAGCATTACCGCATGCCGGGCACCGTAGCCAAGGTCAACCTGGCACTCTCGGGCCTGCCCTCCTTCACCGGGCTCGATGGAAATCTGGAAGCCTTGTCCGGCCGCATTCACGTTGGCCCGGAGATTGACTACCTGGAGCGGGCTTTCGACGAGTCGAAGTACGGAAATTTTTCACGTCGGCCCTATCTGGAGGTCGCCATTCCGTCACTCTCCGATTCCTCGCTCGCGCCAAACGGCCAGCATGTGATGTCGATTTACATGCAGTACGCACCCTACAAGCTGAGAAATGGAGACTGGGAAGAGCAGCGGGTGGCCCTGGGCGACGTCGTGGTCAAAACGCTGACGCAATTTGCTCCCAACTTGCCGGAGCTGATTTTGCATCATCAGATCATCACGCCCCGCGATCTGGAAGACACTTTCGCGCTGACGATGGGACACATCTTCCACGGCGAGCTCGCGCTCGACCAGTTTTTCACCATGCGGCCGCTGCTCGACTGGGCGCGATACCGAACGCCGATCCAGAATCTTTATCTGTGCGGCTCGGGTACTCATCCCGGTGCGGGGCTGACGGGAGGTTCCGGCGCCAACGCGGCGGACGAAATTCTGAAGGATTTGAAAAAATAGCCGACCGGAGCCGCGGATGCGCGCTCCATGGAGAACATGAAGAACAGCGCCATCCTTCTCGTCACCTGCTCTGATCGAAAAGGGTTAGTTGCGACCATTTCGGATTTTGTCTTCCGCCACAACGGCAACATCCTGCATGCGGACGAGCATGCTGACGCGGAATCCGATCTTTTTCTGATGCGGGTGGAGTTCGACCCCTCTGAATTCGACATTCCCCTGTCGGAGTTCAGCAAACACTTTTCCCCAATCGCGGAAAAATTCGACATGCGCTGGCGGCTGGCGCACTCGGGACACCGGCCAAGAATGGCGATTCTGGTCTCGAAGTACGATCACTGCCTGGCCGATTTGCTATACCGGCATCGCAGCGGCGAGTTGGTCTGCGATATTCCCGTCATCATCTCCAATCACGCCGACAACCGGGTTCTGGCGGATTTCTACCAGATCCCTTTCGTAGTGGTGCCGGTCTCGCGGGACAGCAAGCTGGAGGCGGAGCAGAAAATCCTGACGGTGTTGCGGATGCACAATCTGGACTTTATTGTGCTGGCGCGCTACATGCAGATTCTGACCGATGAGTTTGTGCAGCACTATCCCAGCCGCATTATCAATATTCATCACTCCTTTCTGCCCGCATTTGTGGGCGCAAAACCATACCACCAGGCTTTTGAGCGGGGAGTCAAGCTGATCGGCGCCACCAGCCACTACGTCACCAATGTGCTCGACGACGGGCCGATTATCGAGCAGGATGTCGTCCGCATTTCCCACCGCGACACTCTCGATGACCTGATCCAGAAAGGCCGCGACCTCGAGAAGGTCGTGCTGTCGCGCGCCGTGCGCTGGCACATCGAAAACCGAATTCTGCTTTATGGGAACAAGACCGTGGTTTTCATCTGAGGCGCAGGATCTCGCGGCGGCCTAGAATAGTTCCTGGCCCCTGAAGGATTTATGCGAATCAAACTGTTTTTCTCTGTCGTCGTCTTATTCATTCTGCTCTTTGGACTCGCCTCCGCGCAAAACCCGCAAGCCAAACCAGACTCAGCCCAGATGCCAATGGCCGATCAGGCCAAGAGCGGGGCTGGAGCGGACGATTCCGAGTTAGCGGCGATGAAAGCTGATGTCGGAAAGATGAACGTCCTGCTCAACCAGATGCGGACCAACCTGGCGTTCGTGCAGACTACCCAGACGCCCATGAAGCATCAATTCGAGCTGGAGATTGATATGTGGCAGACACTGCTCGCCCAGATGAACCGGCGCATCGACCGCATGCAGCAGAACGACAGCCGGCATCCGACCAACTGAGCGGGCGCAACCGCCACCAGCGCAATTGCGCCCGAGAAACGCTGAACCCGAGCCGACCCTCTAGATGGGCTCGCTCCGCTTGCGCAGGAAAGCGGGGATATCGAGATCATCCTTCTCGAAGGAAGCGATCACGGCTTCCCGCACGGGGTCCGGCGGCGCGGTCTCGACGGCCAGACCTTCCTCCTGCGCCGCAGAGTGCTGCATCACTCGCGGCGGCGAGGGCGGATCAAACTCCGGCTCAACCTCTACCCTTTCTCGAGGCATTCCGAAGCCGGCTTGCAAGCCCTGCGGACGGCGGTGGGCCTGGTCGGTGTCCTTGAACCCGGTGGCGATGACGGTGATCTTCACCGAGTCCTTCATCTTGTCGTCGAGCACGGCGCCGAAGATGATGTTCGCGTCTTCGTGCGCAGCGCTTTGAATGATGGAGCAGGCCTCCTGTACCTCGGCCAGCTTGAGCGAGGCGGATCCGGTGATGTTGATAAGGATTCCGCGTGCGCCATCGATGGCTCCGGCTTCAAGCAGCGGGGACGCGATCGCCTTCTGCGCGGCCTCCACCGCCCTCCGCGAACCGCTCGCGGTTGCCGTGCCCATCACCGCGTAGCCCATTCCCGCCATGATCGCCTTCACATCGGCGAAGTCGCGGTTGATGATGCCGGGAATCGTGATGATGTCGGAGATGCCCTGTACGCCCTGGCGAAGGATGTCGTCGGCGACGCGAAACGATTCGAAGAAGCCGGCATCCTGCGCTACCGCCAGCAACTTCTCGTTCGGAATTACAATGGTCGTGTCGACCGAATCCATCAGTTCGGAGATGCCGCGCTCCGCCTGCTGCATGCGGCGTTTGCCTTCGAAGGCAAACGGTTTGGTCACTACCGCTACGGTCAGCGCGCCCATCTCGCTTGCCAGGGAGGCAATGATCGGGGCGGAGCCGGTGCCGGTGCCGCCACCGAGTCCGGTGGTGACGAACACCATGTCCGCGCCTTCCAGCGCCTCGATGATCTTGTCCGAATCCTCGAGCGCGGCTTTGCGGCCCACCTCGGGGTTCGCGCCCGCGCCCAGACCGTTGGTCAGCTTGACCCCGAGTTGAATCTTCATCGGCGCCCGCGACATGCGCAGCGCCTGGAGGTCGGTGTTGGCGACTACAAATTCGATGCCCTCCATGCCGGCATCGATCATGCGGTTTACCGCGTTTCCTCCGCCCCCGCCCACGCCGATCACCTTGATCTTGGCGTCGTTGCGAGTGTCGTCATTGAAGCTGATGCGAATGTCTTCCTTTTTCATGTGCGCCGCCATTGAGTGAATTTGCTTCCTTAGTTTTGTTTCCCGTTTTCTCCAGGTTCAAATTCCCGACCTCTTCTACGCGCCTTTGCCCGCGAACATGGCTTTGAGCCGTGAGCCCCAGCGATCGTCCTGCAATCCGCGCGCGGTGCGCGCCCGGTGCCCGTAGAACACCATGCCCAGAGCCGTCGCGTACTCGGGCTCGGCGAGCGTGGACGGCATTTTCGCGAGCGGTACCGGCCAGGACATGCGCACCGGCCGCCGCAGGATGGACTCCGCGATATCCAGCATGCCGGCCAGGCGCGAAGCACCGCCGCTCAGCACAATTCCGCCGACGCAAAGGTCGAGCATCCCGGAGTGCCGCAGATTGTCGCGCAACAGCTCAAACAGCTCACGGGCGCGCGGCTCGAGGATTTCGCCCACCAGGCGCTGCGGGATCAGGCGCGACGGTCTTTCCCCCACCGAGGGAACCTCTACTTCGTTTCCTTCTGGAATCAGCGTGACAATCGCATTTCCATAAAGCTTTTTGATCTTTTCCGCTTCCACCAGCGCTGTCGAAAGACCCACCGAAAGATCGCAGGTGAAGTGATCACCGCCAATGGGAATGACCGCAGTATGCGCGACCGCGCCCTCCTGAAACACCACAACGCCGGTTGAGCCCGCGCCGATATCGGCAAGGCACACTCCCAGTTCGCGCTCATCGCCCCGAAGAACGGAGTCCGCGGCCGCGAGAGGCTCAAAAACAGTGTCGTCGACGTGGACTCCGGCCCGGTTCACCGCCGTTACCACGTTCTGGCTGGCGCTGCTGGCCGTGGTGACCATGTGCACTCGCACTTCCAGCCGCGTCGCCATCATGCCAAGGGGATCGTGCACCGCGGTCTGATCGTCCAGCAAAAACTCCTGCGGCAGCAGATGCAGAATTTCTCTGTCACCCGGCAAGGGGACCGCACGGGCCTTGTCTACGGCGAGGCGAACTTCGTCCCGCGTGATTTCCCGCGCGCGGCTGCCAAAGCTGGTGCCGCCGTGGCAGTTCACTCCCCGCACCTGCGCGCTCGAAATCCCCAGCAGGGCGTGCTCAACCGGCACTCCCGCCGAATCCTCGGCCTGCTCAACTGCTTTCTGGATGGAGCCGACCGCCCTTTCCAGATCGACGATGACGCCCTTGCGCGTGCCGCGCGACTCACTTACCCCGTGTCCGCGATAGCGCATTCCGTTGTCGCCGATTTCCGCCACCACGACGCAGGTCTTGGCGCTGCCCACATCGATGACGGTCAAGAAGTTCTCGTGCGGATTTCGCATCTCTCTCAGTCTTCCTGGCTCTTTACAATCGCCGGACTCGGCTTCCTTGCAGCCGCACCGGTCACCGGTCTCGCCCATGTTTTCTTCGGCGCTGATTTCTTCGCAGAGGCTTGCTTCGTCCGGCTCTTCCATTTGGAGCTATGCGCGCGTGCCTGCCAGCGCGTTCTATGCGGGGCTGGGTTCTTTGCTGCCGATTTCGCCGGTGCCTTCGTTTCAACCTTTGCCTTTGCCGGGGCCTTGGGCGCGCCTGAGGTCACCTTTGAGCCAGCCTCGCGACTCACCAGAGCGGCCGGCTTGACTCCCGCTGCCATGGCGGCTTTCGCGGCTGAGAAGGAAAGGGGTGGCAGTTTCACGCCGCCGTGCAAGTCCGGGTTGACGATAATCTGGCGGTCGTAGCGAAGGTCCACCGACTCCAGCTTGTCGAACTGCTGGCGCCACTCCTGAACGTGGGTGACGTAAATCTTGTATCGCTGCAAATAATTCGACGACCCCAGGTGCACCAGGACCTCGCCCTGCGGGCTTTCGGCGAGAACCTTCACGTCGTCGGGATCGGACAAATCCACTTCACTGATGTCCTGCAAATAGCGAGCTCCCCCGGCATCCAGTTGCCCGGTCAGATCCTGGTAAATCCTCATGCGAGCGGAGCGGGTGGAGATCGGTTCGCCCGGATTGGTCCCCACGATGACGGGGAAGGAGTACTTCATCTTGCTTCCGCCGGGCAGTTCCATGAGCGCGCCGCTGGCATCGACCAGCATGATCTTCGACCCAACGCGGGCAAAGGCAACCGGTGTACGTTCGCGGATCTCGATGCGCAGGCGGTGAGGAATGAAGCGCATCACGCTGGCAGTTTCTACCCAGGGAATCTGCTCGAGCTGTTCTTTGCGTTGGGCGAGGGGAACAAAGAAGATGTTGCGGCCGATGTCGCCACCCATGACCTCCATGATCTGGCCGCGGGTGACATTAGTAAGGCCGCTGATTTCTATGTCGTCACTGGACTGGATGCGGAAGCGCCAGGAGCGCTTTCCATAGCGATACACAGCAGCGGCAGAGAAACAGGCAAAGACCAGGACAAGGGCAAGCGCGGCGCCCCAGGTCAGTCGGCTGGCAGTTTTTCTGGGAAGAGAACCTCGGCGGACGGAGACCCGCTTTTGTCCACGCAGAAAAGGCGACTCCTGCTCCGCATCCAGATCCAGCAGCCGCGCCTCATCGACATCGCGCGGCGACTCGTCCGGTACCGGATACAACTCGTCCTGCGCGATGGTCGTACTGCTCTTCCTCGCCATCAATACAGGTCAGTTGTCGTCAGGGAATCGCGAGCCCCCCCAATATAACTGCTTTTGAGCAATTGACATAGATTAAAATTTGGTTCGTTTTGCACAGTAGGACAGAAAAGCAAAGTTCGGGGGAACCTTTCCGCAGGGCCGTCGTATCTTCACATAACAATTGATCACCAAGTTTCGCCTACCTCGTCTAAACGAGTGTAGGGCAGCGAGGAATAGCGATATGGCGTCGGAAAAAGGTTGGTACCTGGTGGCTCTGGGCGTGCTCGCCCTCGGACTGAATGCAGAATTCGCAGACCTCCGCGGATCGTGGTCCCCGGATACAATCGCCGATCAGGTTGCCGACACGGTAACTTCCGGGGTGCAGACCGCCATGTTCGCCGTCTCGGACCGCGCCAGTGATGCGGCCGAGCAGGCTCGGTTCGCTGTGATACGTCCTGACAGAGAGGCCTGCGCGCGGATCAGGTTTGCCCAGGCACAGGTTCGGATGACCCAGGCACAGGTGCGGATGGCGAGAGCGCACGCGGACTGCATTCAGCACCGCATTGAGATGGCCCTGAAGTAGGTCTTCCCCTTAGAAATTGCCCCGCTCAAGCAGAGCTTGAACGGGGCACCCCTTCGTAGGTCGAGGCTACCGCGGGAACCCTCTGTTTCAGGCTCTCCAGTAGCACCGTCCCCAGTTGCGAGACACTCCCAGCACCCAGCGTCAGGATCATATCCCCCTCGCCGGCAGCGGCCGAGGCGGCCACAACCGCGTCCGCGAAGGAAGAAACATAGCGCGCATCGGAGTTTCCCTTTTCGCGAATCTGGCGGGCAAGGTTTTCGCCCGTAACCCCCTCGATCGGAGCTTCGCTGGCCGCGTAAATATCCAGCACGATCAGCGTATCTGCGCCCTCGAAAGCGGATGTGAACTCCTCCAT
This sequence comes from Terriglobales bacterium, assembly GCA_963803205.1. GTDB lineage: Bacteria > Acidobacteriota > Terriglobia > Terriglobales > Acidobacteriaceae > CAWDLG01. The sequence continues at coordinate 746,419 of CAWDLG010000007.1, read as the reverse complement.
CAGCGCCTGGGTTCGGGTATAGCGATGGGGCTGAAATATGACATGGATCTTGCGGAAACCGCACTGCCGCGCCGCCTCGAGCGTGGCGCGGATTTCGGTAGGGTGGTGCCCGTAGTCGTCAATTACGCTGACCCCGGCAGCTTTTCCTCGCAACTGGAAGCGGCGGTCGACCCCGCCGAAGCTCTCCAGCGCTGACCGGATCTTTTCGACCTCGACCTCCAGGCCCACTCCCACGGCAATAGCGGCTGTGGCGTTCAGGACGTTGTGCTTTCCGGGAACATGAATGCGAAATTCCCCCAGGTCCTGCTCTCCATAAAGCACGCGGAAGCGGCTGGTCGGCCGTTCGTTCTCCGAGTCGAAGGTGGCTTTTCCCATCTTGATCCGAAACGTGGATTCCTTCCTGGTGCCGTAGGTCACGCTGCGACGCTCGACGCTGCGCAGCAGACGCCGTAACAGCGGATCGTCGTTGCAGGCCACCACCATTCCGTAGAAGGGCACCCGATCCATGAAGTCCAGGAATGCGCGCTTGACGTCGCGCATGTTGCGATAGCAATCCATGTGCTCGCGGTCGATGTTCGTGACCACACAGAGGATGGGAGAAAGCTTCAGGAAAGAGCGATCGCTTTCGTCGGCTTCGGCCACCAGGTATTGCGACTTTCCCAGCCGGGCATTGGACCCCAGGGCATCGACCCGCCCGCCTACGACGACCGTGGGATCGAGTTCCCCTCCGGCCAGCACCGCAGCCACCATGGACGTGGTAGTCGTCTTGCCGTGCATGCCGGCGATTGCGATGCCATACTTCAGCCGCATCAACTCAGCCAGCATCTCGGCCCGCTGGATCACCGGGATATGCTGCCTGCGGGCCTCCAAAACCTCGGGATTCGCCGGTGAGATGGCGGAACTGGTGACTACGACTTCCGCGCCCGAAATATTCTCCTCGCGGTGGCCTTCGAATACGTTGGCTCCCAGGCTGGCCAGCCTTTGCGTGACGGCCGAGCCTTTCAGATCCGATCCCGAGACCTTATACCCAAGGTTCAGCAGGACCTCGGCAATCCCGCTCATGCCGATGCCGCCAATTCCCACGAAATGTACGCGCTGAATCTTGGCAAACATTGACTAGTCTTGAATTCCGCCCAACCGGGCGGCCATTTCGGCGATATCCCGGGCGGCATTGGGATGCGCCAGACTTCCGGCGGCTTCCCGCATGCGGGCGAGGCGGCCGGGGTCCTCAAGCAGCGCCCGCACTGTGTCCACCAGCCAGACCTGATCCAGCCTGGTCTCTTCCAACACCACCGCCGCGCCGACGCGCTCGAGCGCCTGCGCATTCACCCTCTGGTGATCATCCGCAGCCCGCGGAAAAGGGATAAAGATTGCCGGTTTGGCGGCCGCCGCGACTTCCGCGACGGTGCTGGCGCCCGATCGGCACAACAGCAAGTCTGCCCGCCGAAAGAATGCGGGCATATCGTCAATGAAGCGGAAGACCTCTACCGAACTTCCCAAGCCGGCGTACGCAGTCTGCGCCTCATTATAGTCACGCTCGCCCGTCTGGTGGATCACGTGAATTCCCGGCGACTGTCGCAGCAACTCCGGCAGCGACTGAATCACCGCCTGGTTGATGGCATGAGCGCCCTGGCTGCCTCCGAATACCAGCAGAGTGGGCTGCGAATTTCCCGCAGGCTGTCCGGCAACCTCGAAAAACGCCGGTCGCACCGGAACTCCCGTCACCGCTGCGTTGCGAAAGAAACGGGCAGTTTCCTCGAAGTGCACCGCAGCCCCTGAAACCCAGCGCGCGACCAATCGGTTGGCAAATCCGGGAACGACGTTCGGCTCAAAGGCCAGCGTAGGGATGCCCTTCAGAACCGCTGCCAGCATGGCTGGACCCGACGCATAGCCTCCCACCCCGACTACCACATCGGGTTGGAACTCGGAGAGAATCCTGCGAGCTGCCAGCACGGCGAGCGGCAGTCCAAAAAGTGTCTTGAGGCGGGTCTTCAGGCTGACTTTGTTCAAAGCGCCGACCTGCACCAGGCGCAAGGTAAATCCTGCCGCCGGAACAAGGCGCTTTTCGATGCCGCGCTCAGTGCCGATGAACAGCACTTCCCCGCCATAGGTTTTCTGGATTTCCTGGGCGATGGCAAGCGCCGGTATCACGTGCCCGCCCGTGCCGCCCCCAGCCAGTATGGCCCGCATGGACTGACTATATCGCGAGGAGAATTGCAGGCCGTTAACCCTTCGGCTGCGAGGCTGAGGTTACTCGGTCTGCTTGGTCACGTTGAGCAGGACGCCAACGCAGGCGAGGGTCACGAAAAGTGACGACCCTCCATAGGAAACGAAGGGCAGGGGAATGCCCTTGGTCGGCATCATTCCGAGAACAACGCTGATGTTGATGAACGCCTGGACGACCACCATGGTGGTGATTCCGACGACCAGAAAGCGGCCGAATGGGTCCTCAGTGCGCAGAGCGGTGCGAACCCCCCGCCACAGGAATACGGCGAACAGAGCGATGATGACCATGGCCCCGAGCAGGCCCAGTTCTTCGGCAGTCACGGCGAAGATGAAATCCGTGTGCGGCTCAGGCAGGTAGAAAAGTTTCTGCTTGCCTTCCATCAACCCGGTGCCGGTTATGCCGCCAGTACTGACGGCAATCAGAGACTGGATGATGTGAAAGCCCCGACCCTGGGGATCGGCAAAGGGATCCAGAAACGCCAGAATGCGCGCCCGCCGGTACGCCACGTGAAAAATCAGGAAGTAGAGCGGCAGAATGGAGGCCCCGAACGCATATCCGAAATATTTCAGTTCCACCCCGGCAATGAACAGCACGCATAACGTAATCGCCACGCAGGCGAGGGCCGTACCCAGGTCAGGCTGGAGCACGATCAGTCCGAAGAAGACAAGGGTGGGAATGACCGCTGGCAACAAGGTGTTCCGCAAATCATTCATCGACTTGGTCCGGCCTTCGAGAAAGAAGGCCAGAAAGAGAATGATCGCGGGTTTTACGATTTCCGAAGGCTGAAACGAAAACCCTCCAAAGTGAATCCAGCGATGGGTGTTGTGGGATCGGTCCAGGAAGAAGACCAGAATCAGCAGCAGCACGGTGACACCGAGAAGCGAAAAAACCACGGCCGGACTCTTGTATCGGCGGTAGTCAACCCTCATCGCCACCACCATGGCGGCAAGTCCAGCGGCGGCCCAGCCAATCTGCCTTATCAGGAAGAAGTAGCCCGACCCGTAGCGATCCTTGGAGATCACCGCCGAAGCGCTGAACACCATGACCAGGCCGACAAACACCAGGAGCATGGTGACGGTGAACAACCAACGATCCACGCTGACACGTTTTGCCATGAAAGGGACGTATATTTCACCACGGCGAGCGGCATCCGTCGAAAAGCTTTCTTGGTCATTTTGGTGATGGGATTGACTAACTTGATTCCCGTGAGAGGAATGGAAGGCAACCGCTAAGTCAAAGCAGGATCAGAGGGTTATTGCGAACTCGGGGTGGACTTCCGCTCCGCCAGCGCACGCACGGCTTGCTTGAAAACCGTTCCGCGCTGCTGATAGTTCTGGAACTGGTCAAAGCTCGCGCACGCGGGCGCCAGCAGGACTACGTCGCCCGGACGAGCCGTTTCCCCGGCCATCTTCACGGCGGAGTCGAGCGTGACCGCGCGAACCAGGTCTGCAGCTCCACTCACTTGCGATTCGATCTTCTCCGCAGCCGCGCCGATCGTATAGATCCGTTTCACGCGCTGGCGCAACAGGTCGTTCATCACCGAGTAGTCGCTGCCCTTATCTTTTCCGCCGAGAATGAGGTGGATATTTGCCGGGAACGACTCGATGGCTTTGATGGTGGCGTCCACGTTGGTCGCCTTGGAGTCGTTGTAGTATTCCACTCCGCGGATCGTGGCCACGTACTCGATCCGGTGCTCCACAGCTTTGAAGTTCTGGACCGCCTTGCGAATCTGTTGTGGCTCGCAATTCATGACAATGCCGACCAGGATTGCGGCCAGCACGTTTTCGACGTTGTGGTTCCCTTTCAGCGGTATCTCGGAGACGGGCATGATTTCAACCGGCTTGCCCCCACGAGACACCAGAATCATTCCCTGGCGGACATGCGCGCCCGGTTCGACTTCTTTCCGCCGGCTGAAAGTCAGAACCTGGGCCTTGGTCCGGTCGAGCAAGGTCATGCAGGTGGCGTCGTCCGCGTTCAGAACCGCGAAGTCATCCGCTTGCTGGTTTTCAAAGATGCGCGCCTTGGCGGATGTGTAGGCGGCGAAGGTCCGGTGGCGGTCCAGATGATCGGGTGTGATGTTGAGAATGACCGCCACGCGCGGACGAAATGTCTGAATCGTCTCCAACTGAAAGCTCGAAACCTCGAGGACCGCCGCAGTTTCCGTATCGCTGCCGTCCGCCAGCGAGATAGCGGGCGTGCCGATGTTGCCGCCCACGACCGTCTTCAACCCTCCCGCGCTGAGGATTTCGCCTGCCAGCGTGGTGGTCGTTGTCTTCCCGTTCGAACCAGTGATAGCGACGATTGGTCCCGGGAGGAACCGCGCGGCCAGCTCAATTTCCCCGATGACGGTCTCACCCAGCGTTCGCGCCTGCACCAGCGGCGGGGCATCGACTGGAACTCCGGGGCTGACCACGATGAGGTCCTTCTCCCGGAAAGTGCGGTCCCCGTGACCGCCTGTTTCGACGGTTACGCCGTGATCGAGCAGTAGAGGGATTTCCTGCTTGAGCTGATCCTGCGGCTTCGAATCGGAAACCGTGACCTGCGCTCCGCGCGACTTCAGAAATAGAGCCGAGGCCACTCCCGATTTGCCCAGGCCAACCACCAGCACGCGTTTGTTTTTGAGGTCCAAAGGTGTACCGGTCGGCGGGGCAGAACAAGCTCCTGCGCCCTGCTCCCTTGGGGAGTAATTTACCTCAGCTTGAGCGTGGTGAGAGCGAATAAGGCAAAAACCAGGGACGCGATCCAGAAACGCACAATGATCTTCGACTCCGACCACCCCATCAGTTCGAAGTGATGGTGGATCGGCGCCATCTTGAAAATGCGCTTTTTCCGCAGCTTGTACGAAGCCACTTGCAGGATCACGGAGACCGCCTCGATGACGAAAATGCCGCCGATGAATGGCAGCAGCAGCTCCTGCTTGATCATCACCGCCACCGTGCCGATGGCGCCGCCCAGCGCCAGCGACCCCACGTCGCCCATGAAGACTTCTGCCGGGTGCGCGTTGTACCAGAGAAACCCGATCGCGGCCCCGACCATCGCACCGCAGAAGATTGTCAGTTCTCCGACCTGCGGCATGCGCTCCAGTTCGAGATACGCCGCAAAGGTGGCGTGCCCGCTGACGTAGGTCAGCACCGCCAGGGCTCCGGCTGCGATCACCGTGCAGCCGATCGCAAGTCCATCCAGCCCATCGGTCAGGTTGACGGCGTTGCTCGATCCGACCAGCACGATGACCACGAAGACTATGAAGGGGATAAATGCCAGGGGCCAGAGATGAGCATTGTGCTCCAGGGCCTCGATTGCCAGGTCCGGTCGAAACTGCTTTACGAACGGCACCATGAGCTTGGTGGAATACATCCCGCGTGTCTGCATCGCGATGAGCGCGATGGCGATCAGAACGCTGGTCAGAATCTGGAGTCCGAACTTTGCCCGCGCGGTTAGCCCAAGGTTCCGCCGGTGCACAATCTTGATGTAGTCGTCGGCAAAGCCGATGGCGGCGAAGGCGGTGGTTGATCCCACCGCCAGCCAGACAAAGCGATTGCTCAGATCGGCCCACAAAAGCGTCGGCACCAGCACTGATATCACGATCAGCAGGCCGCCCATCGTCGGAGTACCGGCTTTTTTCTGGTGAGCCTTGGGCCCTTCTTCTCGGATGTATTGGCCGATCTGGAACTCACGCAGGCGATTGATCACCAGGGGACCGATAACCATCCCGGTGAATAGTGCGGTCAGGCTGGCGAAGGCAGTGCGGAACGTAAGGTAGCGGAAGATGCGGAACGGCGGGAAGTAACGATACAGCTCAAGATAGAGCAACCAATAGAGCAATCCGCCTCCATAGACCCTGGCTTTTAACCCTGCTCAACGGCGTGGTTCCGCCGCGCCCTCCAGGCTTCCAGCGCGCGCTCCAGCTTGACCCCGCGGGACGCCTTCAGAAGGACTACATCTCCGTCTCGGGTTTCGCGCCGCAACCACTCTCCCGCCTCTTCCGAAGTATCGAAGAACTCGGCGGAGATGCCCGCGGACCGCGCGGAGTCGACCATGGGCCGCGCCAGGCCCCGTACCCCGATCAGGAAATCGATTTTCCGCTCGGCCATGTGCCGCCCGGCTTTCTGGTGCAGTTCCTCGCCGTTGGGCCCAAGTTCCAGCATTTCGCCGGCCACCACGATGCGACGCCCTGCCGGCATCCCGGCCAATGCGTCCACCATCGATTCCAGTGCCTTTGGATTGGAATTGTAGCAATCGTTGATGACGGTGATGTTACCCAGTTGGAGAACCTGCCCCCGCTTGTCGGCGGGCTTCATCGTGGCCAGCGCGCGGGCGATATCGCTGGGCGTGAGTCCGCGCTCCAGCCCCACCGCTGCTGCAGCGAGTGCATTGTGAATATTGTGAGCCCCCACCAGCGGCAAAACGACCGGCTCCCGGCAGCCTCCGGCAACCAAATCGAAGGACGACCCTTCCGATCCGCGCGGCTCGATTCTCTCCGCGCGCACATCGGCCGAGGCGCGCAAACCGTAAAGCACGACCTTCCCTCGGAAATCCCGGCCGAACTGCGATACATACTCGTCGTCGGCGTTCAGAATCGCGGTCCCGGTGGCTGGCAGCGACTCGACCAGTTCATACTTGGCGCGCGCAATGTCGGCGACCGACTTGAAGAATTCAAGGTGCACCGGCGCAACATTGGTGACCACGCCGATTTCAGGCTGTGCAATCTTCGCCAGAGCTGCGATTTCACCGACGTGCGACATGCCTATCTCGATCACTGCGATATCGTGCTCCGGTTGCAGCTTGAGCAGCATCAGGGGCAGGCCGAAATGATTGTTGAAGTTTCCTTCCGACTTCAACACCCGGAAGCGGATAGAAAGCAGGTGGGCGATGGTTTCCTTGGTGGTAGTCTTCCCTGCCGATCCCGTCACCCCGACCAGCGGCTTCGCCCACATGCGGCGCACCGCGGTCGCCAGCTTTTGCAGGGCCACGAGGGTGTCGTCCACCGCCAGAAGCCGCATCTTCACGGCAAAGCGAGCAAGCTGATCTTTACGGACGACGGCAGCTACGGCGCCCTTTTGCAGCGCCTGCTCCACGAAGTCATGTCCGTCCAGCCTCTCGCCCTTGACGGCAAAGAAGGCTTCGCCCTCGCCGACCGTGCGCGAGTCGATAGAGTAAGCCTGAGCCACCGCCTTGTGGTCAAACTCTCCGGTGGCGGAGATGAATTCGGCGATGCGAGAGAGCGGCAGTTTCATGGCTTGTTTCCAGCGGCCACCTGCACATCGCAGTCATATCCGGCTTCGCGCAGAACCTCCCGCGCCACGGCCACGTCGTCGAAGGGAATTGGGCCCTCGCGCGTGATCTGGACCTTCTCGTGGCCCTTTCCGGCGATCAGGACAATGTCTCCCGGCCGCGCCTGCTGAATTGCCAGCGCAATCCCTTTACGCCGGTCGGGCTCCATCTGGTATTTGGTGCCGGATCGCTGCAGCCCGACAGACGCATCATTCATGATGGCAAGCGGATCCTCGCTGCGCGGATTATCCGAGGTAAGCACGGCAAAATCGCTGCCCCGCCCGGCCACATCGCCCATCAGTGGGCGCTTCGTCCGATCCCGGTCCCCGCCGCACCCGAAAACCGTGATGACGCGGCTTTTGTGCCCTGCCGCCTGGACAAACTCACGAGCCAGCGCAGTCAGGTTGCGCAGGGCATCGTCAGTGTGCGCGTAATCCACCACCAGCGTGAAGGGCTGCTGGCAGTCGACGCGCTCGAACCGGCCGGGTACGCGTTGAAGAGCACCAATACCTTTGGCAATCACCTCTCCGGCGCAGTCTCTGGCATATGCCGCCGCTGCTGCCGCCAGGCAGTTGTACACATTCACCCTTCCGATCAGCGGCGAAAATACGGGAATAGTCTGACCCGACAAGTTCAGGTCGAAGCGGGTTCCGCGGGAGGTGATGTTGATCTTCTCGGCGTGGAATTCGCCCTTGTTCAATCCGTATTTCAGGACTTGTGAACCCCGCTTCCTGCTGACCTCGCTCAGCTTTTCGCCGGATTCGTCGTCGATGTTGATGACGGCGACTCTCGGGGGATCGGTGCCGCATCCCTCGAAGAGCACACGCTTGGAGTGGAAGTACTCTTCCATTGTGTGATGGTAGTCGAGGTGATCGCGGGTGAGATTGGTAAACACCGCAACGTCAAAAGGAATTCCATACACGCGCTGTTGTGCCAGCGCGTGAGACGAGACTTCCATGACCGCTTCGCGCACCCCTTGCCCGACAGCGTCGGCCAGGATCTGGTTCAGTTCCAGGGCCTCCGGTGTCGTGTGCGGCGCCGGAAGGACCTTTCCTGCTACGTGATACTCGATCGTCCCCACCAGGGCACTCTTCCGTTGCGCGGCAGCGAGGACGGACTCCACCAACATGGCGGTCGTGCTTTTTCCATTGGTGCCGGTAATTCCGGTAATCGCCAGGCGTTCCGCCGGACGCTTGTATAGATTGGAACTGAGCCGCGCCAGTGCCCGCCGCCCATGCGGAACCTGGGCCCAGGCCACGTCCGGGCGCGGCGTCTCCTTCGCCGAGTCACTGACCACAGCCACGGCTCCGGCTGCTATGGCCTTGTCGATAAACCGATTCCCATCGCTGGTCTCTCCGCGCATGGCCAGAAACACGTCTCCTGGCCTCACCCGCCGTGAGTCGTACTGCAGTCCCTCGACCGGCGGATTCCCCTGTTGCGCAAGGATTTCCGCGCCATTCAGTAGCTCAAGAAAGGTCATCGCAGAGATTGTAGTGCACTAGTTCCGAGGCACAAGGGAACGAACGTTCATCCCGGATATCGCTCACCGCCCAAATTTCACAATTACTTGCGAACCGGCGGGCACGTGGGCTCCGGGAAGAGGATCCTGCTGCTGCGCCAGGCCGCTGCCCACGGCATCGAGATCCAGCCTACTTTCCGCCGCGACCGCGATTGCAGCCCGCAGGCTCTTGCCGAGAAATGACGGAACCACAATACCGCCCTGCTCGACCTCGAGAACTACAGTTCCAGTGACGGGAGGAGTGGCAGGAGGACGGGCGCCGACGTTCGCATGAGTGACCGCAGGTGAGGAAGCTTCCTCGGATGAATCCAGGCTCGCCGGTTGTTGCAGGGATGCGGGGACGACAATACTTGCCGCCGGCGCGAAAGCAGGCTCCGCGGGCGGAGGCTCAGGCGTCCGGGAGTCTGCGGACGCCAGGGCGTCGCCCAGACGGTCGGGAGAGCCCTCCTCGATGTCCTCCTCCTTAACCCTGCGTTCAGCCAACAGGACCTGACGGCTCTCGGGGAGTTCAATGTCATGCGGGGTGTGCAGGTATTCCAGCGTTTCCTGGGCGACGCGCTGGAACACGGGAGCTCCAATGGTTCCGCCGTGATGCTCGCCAACCGGCGAGTCCAGGACCACGACAACGGCGATTGCGGGATCGTTAATGGGAGCAAAGCCCGCGAAGGAAGCGATGTGCTTGGTCCGCGAATAGGTCCCCGTCGAGGGGTCTATCTTCTGCGCCGTGCCCGTCTTCCCGGCGGCACTGTAGCCCTCGAGGATGGCCTTTCTGCCTGTGCCATGCAGCACGACGCCCTGAAGCATTTGCTTCATTTGCGCCGCAGTCAGGGGAGAAATGACCCGCCTCCCCTCGGCGGGGTGAAACGCAACCGTCTGTGGACCACTCTTGGGCAGCGTCGTTCCGGCTACGATTCGGGGCGGCATCCAGACGCCGTCGTTAGCGATGGTGGAAACCATTGCCGCCAGTTGCAGCGGCGTAACGCCAATCTCCTGACCCATGGAGATCGCTCCGATCGACACCTTGGACCATCGGCTCACCGGCTTCGTCAGACCGCGAGTCTCGGCGGGAAGCTCGATTCCGGTCTGCTGCCCGAACCCAAAGCCGCGAATGTACTTGTAGAGCCTGTCATCCCCCAGCCGCAGCGCGACTTTGATCGCTCCTACGTCGCTGGACTTCGCCAGTATGTCGGCCACGGAAAGCAGCCCGTATGGTTTCCAGTCATGGATTCGCCTTCCGTTGACCACGATGGAGCCCATCTGGCAATCGAACACTTCCGATGGCTTGGTCAGCCTCTCATCCAGCGCGGCGGCGATCGTCACGATCTTGAAAGTCGAGCCCGGCTCGTAGACATCGCTGACCGCGTGGTCTTTCAGTTTGGAAGAGGTAATCTCTCTCGAGAGATTGGGATTGAAAGTCGGGCGGTTGGCCAGCGCCAGGACTTCGCCGGTGCGGGGATTCTCCACGACTATTGTTCCAGATTCGGCCCGCGTCTGGCTCATCGTAGCTTCCAGTTCGCGTTCAGCAATGTACTGGATCTTCTCGTCGATGGTGAGAACCACATTGGCGCCAGGATCAGGCTGTTTCTCGACGCTGCCGAACCACTTGCGGCGGGCATCCACCGAGACCAGCATGCGCCCGGGTTTCCCGCGCAGCTGCTCGTCGTATTCATGCTCAATCCCGCTCAGGCCCTCGTCGTCCATTCCGACGTAGCCCAGCACCTGCGCCGCCAGATCCCGCTTCGGATAAAACCGCTTCGACTCCTTCTGGAAATGGATGCCCCGCAGGTTGAGGTTCCGGATGCGTTCCGCGGTCTCGGCGTCGGCCTTTCGCGCCACCCAGCAGAAAGTGCGCGCGGCCTTGCACTTGGCCAGAAGTTCTCTCGGGTCGTCGCGCAGGATTCGAGAGATCAGCGAAATGGTGCCGGCAAGATCGGGAATCTCGGTGGGCACCGCGAATACCGAGTCCACGGAAATGGACATCGCCAGTTCCCGGCCGGCGCGGTCGAAGACGAGGCCCCGCTTGGGCGCGATCTCGCTGGTGCGCTGCTGCTGGCGCTGCGCCCTCTCTTCGAAATCGCCGTACTGAAAGACTTGGAGATACACCAGGCGGGCGCAGATGGCGCCGCACCAGAAAATCAGCATCGCCGCCAGAATGAAGATTCGAGTGCGGGTGGTGTTCCGAGGAGTAATCACTGCACCGTCGCCCCTTAGAAAAGCATGGCGGCCCGCTCGTGAAGCGAAAGCCGCCGGATGGTTCTCAACCGCGCGAATATTGTCCGGGCGAGGCCGCCCGCTGAGGCGCGCTTATCGTGGCGAAATCACGGCTACCGGCGCAACGCTGGCCAGCACCGGCGATCCCGGTTCGGTTGTGTCCGGCTCCATGCGCATCACTTGTCCCGCCTCCGGCGACTGCAGGCCCAGGCCCTTGGCCAGCCCATCGATCCGGCCGGGATCCCGCAGAGACGCATCTTCCAGACGCAGGGCGCGATTCAGTTCCACCATGTCGTCACGTTCCCGCTTCAGCGACTGAATCTTGTAGCCATATTCGATGGCCGCGTAGTGCTGCCACGCAAAGGTCATCACCAGCAGGAACAGGCAGCCCAGCGCGATGCCGAATCCGCGCATCTCGCGGCCGTGCTGCGGATCCTCCACTTTGACCAGGCGCGAATTGTCGATTGTCTTGGAGAAGTAAACTTCCGGCGTTCCCGACCAGCACGGACGCCGTTTACCCGGAAGAGCTGCCTCCACCGCCATCGCCCTGGCTGCCATCTATGCCACCCCGGCCAGGCTGGATTCATACTCCGCCAGTTCGTAGCGCGAGACCGCATACCAGTAGGCCAGCTTCTGGCCCTGGGCATTGTCTTCCAGCCGCACATCCTCTTCCGCTCTTTCAACTGCTTTTAAAAGATCGTCGATCAGTGTTCCCGTAAACATCGTGTCCTCCACTCCCTCCTGAAAAACTCCGGAACGGCACCGAAGAAGGAGTTGTGTGATATTCGCCCTTTTTAGTGTGAGAGGCGATGCCGTCCCGGAAACCCGGTACTTCTCAGAATCCGTTCCCGGCACGGCGTCCGTTAACATCGTGCCGGGTGTGTCTCGGCTGTTTTTCCGAGACAAACTTTCTAAATCCGTTCCGCGGCTCGCAGCTTCGCGCTGCGCGCTCGCGGGTTGCGATCGATTTCGTCTTCCCCCGGAACCACCGGCTTCTTTGTCAGAACCCGATAGTGGCCTTGCTTTGCCCCGTCGCGGAAGGCGTCTTTCACCAGCCTGTCCTCCAGCGAATGAAAGCTGATGATCACCAGTCGGCCTCCCGGTTTCAGCGTCTGCGGCGCCGCACTCAGCAGCTGCCGCAGATCGTCCAACTCATGGTTTACGAAGATTCGGAGTGCCTGGAAAGTTCGCGTCGCGGGATGAATTCTTCTTTCTGCCAAATTCATTGGCCGGGCCGCGGCCGATACGACGGCTGCAAGCTGCGCAGTCGTTCGAATTGGCCGCGACCGGACAATGGCTCTGGCGATTCTCCGCGACCTCCTTTCCTCACCGAATTCGTAAATCACATCGGCAAGCTCGCGCTCGTCGAGGTGGTTTACCACTTGTTCGGCGGTGGGCTCCGACAGCGGATTCATTCGCATGTCGAGCGGCCCTTCCGCCTGAAAACTGAAACCTCGCGCCGGATCTCCAAACTGCAGGCTGCTTACCCCGAGATCGGCCAGGATTCCGTCCGTGGTGGGCGAAGGGAACAAACTGCTGATTTCCGAGAAGGACGCATGTATCAGCGTCGCCTTCGGCCAGTCAGCCCCCTCCTGACGGGCGAGTATGCCCGTCGCCACAGTCAGCGCCGCAGGATCCTTATCGAGCCCAATCAAATGACCCGCTGCGCCGAGGCGTCTTGCGATTTCGAAACTGTGCCCGCCCAGGCCCACCGTGGCATCGATATAGGTCCCGCCGCGCCGTACGGCTAGAAAATCGATCGCTTCTTTTAAAAGAACCGGAACATGGCCAACTTCCCTTCCACCATGTCCACCTCTCTGGGAGGTGTCTGTTGAAACCTCGTTCACTAGATGCCCAGATCGTCGAGCGTCTTCTCATCCTCAGCGGTGAACGGTTGCTCCTCGATCTCCTTGCGGTACGCTTCCAGGTTCCGAACCAGCAGGTTGGTCAGATTGCCCGTGACAGCGACCTCTCCCTTGATCTGCGCCGAGTCCCGCAGCAACTGCGGCAACAGCAGACGGCCCTGCCCATCCATTTCCACCATCTGTCCGTAGTAGTTCGCCCGGTCCAGAAACTTCTTCTTGGTGGGGTTGAAGGTCGAAAGTCCCGCCAGCTTCTGCTCGATCCGCTCCCATTCCTCGAAGGGATACACTTGCGCAACCCTCCCATCCAGGCTGGTGATGTAAAATTGCGTGCCGTACTTCTCGTCGATCACGCGCTTGAATTCCGCGGGGACTTTCAGCCGTCCCTTTTCGTCGACGCGGGTTGGGTGATTGCCGCGAAACATATACTTTCAGCCCTTTTGGGGCTTTAAACTTTTTGGCAGCTACAACCACAGCGAGGGAGAACGAAACGGTTAAAACGTCAGTGGCTTCGGGTTCAGTTGGGCTTTTTTTCAGGGTGTCAGTTACTGATTTCACTGGCGCCTCTTATTTCCTGTTTGCTTTGCCCACTAGCTACATTGACTGGACCACTTCGTACCACTTTGGACCACATCTTACGCGTAAACGCTTTAGTGTCAATAGGAAACTTCCAGGTTTAGGTCGGATTCCACAGCCCCTAGAGGAAAGCACTACAAATTGTGGATTACCAGGAAGGTGACCACAATCCATTGGGTTTAGAGAAGGGGTGCCTCAGGTGATTTCCCGATTGCATCAGGCTCCAGAAGCGGGAGGATGATGTGGGAATCCTGTGCAAATACCGTCTTCATTGCACAAAACAAAGCCCGGAGTAATTCCGTGGCCTGTGGATTCCATGAAGATTCACAGTGGGCAGGCAAAGTTCCTCAGAGATGCGCGAGCGCAGTGAACCTGCTTTCAGTAAGTCGAATTCTTCGCCAGGCTGGTCGATATCTTTCCCTGGTTCACGGAAATGCTATACGCGGTTCCTCCCTTTCCCTTCCATTTATCGAGATCGAAGCTACTTCCTTGGGGAGCCCGATAAACAGACAAATCTGTGAATGTTAAGGGCTCCTTTGGACGGCAAACCTCTGGGGCATGGGATGTGCGTATGAAAAATGCGCCCTGTCCCGTTCCAACCACGAGTGCCTTGCCGCGGGTATCGACCAGCACTGCGGACTTTTCGTCGATAGCGATATCTCGGGGATCTTTCGACCAGCCGTCCTGCATCAGCCGCGCCAGAAAACCGAGAGTGCGCCCCATGCGGTCGCGTTTGGCAAAATGACTGTCGGTGATCCGATCCTGCAAGTCGGGAATTTTCAGGAAATCCCGAAACAGGGTGACGCGGTCGAAGTAGGGATCATCCAAAACCTGCCTGGAAGTGAGATCGTCGTCGTCGGGCTTATCTTTCAGCGCGCCATAGCCGAATTCTCCCTGGATGGCGAGGCCGGCGCTGGTGCCGCCGATGGGCTTTCCCTCCGCGATGTTTTTGTTGATGGCATCCTGCGTAGGTGTTCCTTGCCAGAAATCCACGTAGCGCGCCTGGTCTCCCCCTGCCACGAAAACCGCTTCAGCGGAACGGATGATGTCGACCACCGCGGGATCCGAAGCGACTTCCCGCGTGGGGATCACCAGGGTCGCCACCGAATTCAGTTGGCAGAGACCGTTCACATAGGGGTTATACGCATCATCGCCTCTGGCACGGAGGATGAGAAAGTCTCCGCCCTTCGCCCTCTCGCATAACCAGCGGAAAGCTTCATCGAGGTCGCTGCCTCCACCCATCATGGCAATGCCAAATACCGCCTTGGTCTGCTTGTCGTTCTTTTGGCCAATCCGCGTGTATTGGTAGGTTTCGGCCGCGCTGAAATTGCTGATTACAATCAGCAAGATAAAGGTAAAGATGCAGCCGAGTGTCCCGGATTTTGACATACAAATTTCACTATAGCGCATCGGCACTGGGCGCTCTGCTGTGAGCCAACGATAGAATCAGCCTTGTCCGTGAGCCGACGCGTCCAATTCGAACAATGGGTGGCGTTCCCGCTCGAACAGGTATTCCTTTTCTTCGCGAATCCGGAGAACCTTGCTCCGATCATGCCGCCATCGACCGGCACTCGAATCGAAGACTTACGCCTGGTGGCGCCACCCCGCGTCCCCCTCGATTCACAGACCGTATCGAAGCTGGCAGGCGTCGGCTCAGAGATCGTTACCTCTTTCCGGCTATTTCCGTTTCTGCCTTTCCGCGCGAACTGGATCGCCCAAATTACAGAATTCGAATGGAACCACCACTTTGCCGACATCCAGAAGAAGGGGCCATTCAGACGATTTCACCACCGGCACGAGATGACCCGCGAAACCCGAAACGGCATCGCCGGAACAATCGTGCGGGATACGATTGAGTATGAAGTAGGGCTTGCGTGGTTAGGCGCAATCGCCGAAAAGGTATTCGTGGCGCGCGAATTCGAACGGATCTTCCGATACCGTCAGCGAAGTTTGGAAGAATTGCTCGCCGCAGGCTGATTCACGGCGCTTCGATCAACTCCATCTTGCCGTCCCGGGTACGGTGCAGCACCATTACCTTGCCCTTCGGATCGCGGAACACAAACACATCGCGGTCGCGGAAGTGCGCCTCTTTGATGGCTTCTTCCAGGGTCATGGGACGGAGCGCCACCGAATCGGAATCGTGGACCAGGTGAACGTCTGTAGTTTTCGCCACCGCCGGAAAGCCATGCACAAGCACCGGTACCTCGGCGCGCTTCGGCTTGGCGGGCGGAACCGGAGGCGCAGACAAAGCATTCCCATTCCACTTTTCATGCGGCTTCCGCTTTTTTGTGCGCCAGCGGGTCTTGTACTTGATGGCCTGCTTTTCCAGGTGCTCGAGCGCCTCGGAGATCGCAGAGTTCATATCGTGCGCATGAGCCAGGCCGACGATCGGACCATTGCGCAGGCTAATGGTGATTTCGGCTTTGTGACGCCGCTTCTCTACCGTCAATACAACGTGAGCTTCAAATCTGTCACGGAGGACCTTCCGAACCTTCACCAGCCCGGATTCCACTTCCTTCCGAACACTCGGCGTGATCTCGCATTGCCGGCCCGTGTATTCGACGTTCATCGTTGCCTCCGTGAAGGACTTACTTTCAAACCGCACCGCTGGCGCTACTGCCGATCACGCTCTGGCGCAAGAGATCAGCGCGGTGTCACTCGCAACCCTCAACATATTGGATTGCTTCGTACGTGCCTGCGTAAAACGTCGTAATTTTGCCGTTTTCCGTTTCAAATCGCACACCGAGTCGGCCATCACCGGATTGAACCGTCAGGTAGTGTCCCGTGTCGATGTATTTGTGCGGAGTCAATTTCACTTTTGAACCGTACACCTGGCGGAGGCGTTCTTCCGCGTCTCCTATCTGAATGCCAGACGAAGTCTGAGGGCCCGGCGCCTTGACATCAATGCGCGCCAGGCGTCCCTCGAGCATCATGAAGTAAATCCTGTTGTCGCCACGGGTGTGCACATAGAAGCAGCTGTCGTTGCCCGAGTCCTCCTCCTCAAACTGCCCTGGGACTGCCGCCTTCAGTTGGTCGAGCGTCATGCCAAGCTTCGCACGGCCCAATCCGTCTTCACGCAGCACAGACCGGCCACCGGCAAAACAACTGTTGCCGAACAGCAAAAATACCAGGGCGGCGAGAGCGAAGGTGGTTTGGACCGGCTTGCACAGTATGACGAAGTTCCGATTCACTTCTTGATCCGGCGCTGGTGGGTACTGGGAATGCGCATATCTTCCCTATACTTCGCCACGGTACGCCGGGTGACTTGAATCCCCTGTGATTGCAGAATGCGGGTGATCTGTTCATCGGTGAGCGGGCGGCTGGAATCTTCCTCTTCGATCAGCTTTTTGACGCGCCGCTTCAGGATGAGCAGCGAGGTATTGCCGCCCTCGGGGCCGTTCACGCTCTCGCTGAAAAAATATCGCAGCTCAAATACACCCTGGGGCGTGTGCACATACTTGCTGGCAACGGCACGGCTTACGGTGGAGGGGTGCACGCCGATCTCCTCGGCAACTTCCTTAATCATCATCGGCTTCAGTTGATCGATGCCCAACTCGAGGAAATCCTGCTGTCGCGCCAGGATGGAATAGCAGACTTTGGTGATGGTCTGCTTGCGCTGCTCGATGTTCTTGATCAGCTGGATCGCGCTCTTATAGCGCTCCTTCACGTAATTCCGCGTGTCTTTATCGTTCGTATCCCGCGTCAGCAGGCGCTTGTAAGCAGGGTTGAGCCGGAGTTGGGGCAGGTCTTCTTCGTTCATGATCACCAGCCACTCGTCTCCGTGCTTCACAAAGGCGACATCGGGCTCGATCAGCCTCGGCTGCACCACGTTGTAGCGCAGGCCCGGCCGCGGATCCAGCTTGCGGATGTATTCGAGCGCCACGGGAATCGCTTCCATCGGTCGTCCGATCGCCTTGGCGATTTCCTTGTGCTGCTTGTTCTGAACGGCTCTCAAATGCTGGTCGACGATGGCAATCGCATCCGCCAGCACGCGCTCGGTTTCGCCATTTCCGTTCTTCGTCCCGTTGAGCTGCTGCTGGTGGTACCGCAACTGGGCCAGCAGGCACTCGCGCAGATCGCGGCAAGCCACGCCCGGAGGATCCATCTGGCGCATGAGTTCGAGGGCTTCATGCAGGTCGGGAATCGTAAAGCTGGGCTGAAAGTGAGAATTGGCGCGGCGCTCGGGAGTTGTCGCTTTTGACGGCGGCGGGGCTGCTGCTACCGCCTCCGGGATCTCTGCCGCCTCTGCCGTGGGATCGTTCGCGAGTTCGTCGTGCCACTCGGCAGACGCCCCGGCCCTCTCGCCTTCGGCCTCCGCGACGACAACGTCAGACTCGTCCAAAGCCGCGTCCAGGCCCAGAGCAGCGGCTTCCTTCACCATGTTTTCCATCAGCGTAGCGTCGGCTTCCGGCGACGCCGGCGGCGCAACGCCCATCAACTCCTCGTCGCTCGCAATCAGGTAGCCGTCTTCATTCAGGTTTCCGATGATGAGTTCGGCGGCCTGGCGCACCTCCGGAGTCACCGACAGCGCTCCCAACTGCCACATCAGGTGATCGGTGAGATTGCCCGGCTTGGAAAGGAAATTCTCAAATGAAGGGCGCTCAAAATCCTCCATTTCGCGCGGGCTGCGATATCCGGGGTCCAGGTACTCCTGAAAAAACGAGCCAAAGTCGATTTCTTCGAAGGGATCTTTCTTTTCGTCGGCGGGAACGGCAGTCTCTTCCGCTGCGGCCGGGCGCTCCCGGTCTTCCTCGCGGCGATTGACGTCATCGAGGAGGGGAACGGAATCTTCCAGTTCCTCCAGCACCGGGTTTTCCACCATCTCAGCGGTAATCATGTCCTTGAGCTCAAGCTTGTTGAGCGCAAGCACACTCACCATTTGCACCAGGCCCGGCGTGAGAATCTGCCGTTGCGAGACTTTCAGGTGCAATCTGGGTTGCAGCAGTACCATATCGTCGTTTCGTCTTTGACGCGCTGTCGTCCAGGACAAAGCCCGAGGGCGGCGGACGATGCCGCTGCCTCCGCTCTACCAGGGATGACAAAGAATTCGAGGGTCATTCGGCCGGCGAGGCCAGCGCTACGACCCCTACACCAGCGAGAAGCTCTCTCCCAGGTAAACCCGCCGCACTTCCGGGTCGCTGCCCAGTTGTTCCGGCGTTCCCTGGCGGAAGATCCGCCCCTCGTTAATGATGTAGGCCCGGTCCGTGACCGAGAGCGTTTCTCGAACGTTGTGGTCCGTGATGAGCACCCCGATCCCACTCGCCTTCAGGTCGCTGATAATCTTCTGCAGGTCGAGCACTGCGATCGGGTCAATCCCGGAAAACGGTTCGTCCAACAAAATAAATGTCGGGTTTATGCAGAGAGCGCGAGCGATTTCAACCCGGCGCCGCTCGCCTCCGGACAGAGCGTACCCGCGATTCATGCGGATATGCTCCAAGCCCAACTGGTCGATCAGATTCTCCATCTTCTCCCGGCGCTCGTGCCAGGAGATCGGCTGCGCTTCCAGCACCGCCAGGACGTTCTCTTCCACGGTAAGCTTCCGGAAGACCGAAGCTTCCTGGGGGAGATAACTGATGCCATGCTGCCGCGCCCGCAGATACATGGGCACGTCAGTGATGTCTTCGTCGTCTATTAGCACCCGGCCTGTATCGGGGGGGATCAGGCCCACGATGGTGTAAAAGGTTGTGGTTTTACCGGCGCCGTTGGGCCCCAGCAACCCCACCACTTCGCCCTGCTCTACGCGAATGCTTACACCGTTTACGACCCGACGTCCACGATAGGACTTACCGATTTCGTCGGTGGCCAGAGTACGCATTTAATGTGCCACTCGCGTTTGGGTGACTGCGGGAGATGAATTGTTACCTTCAACCAGCACCCTATCATCGTGTCTAAAATAAGTCAACGAAACCCCGGTAATCTTGCCATGTTCGGCATCAAAAATGCTAGGCGGTCCGCCGATCAGGACCAATTTGTCCTCGGCCGACACGTAGGTTAACTGGTCTCCGGTCGCTTTCCGCTGGGGCTGGACGATCACGACATCGCCCTTCGCCACGATTCGGTCCAGCTTTCCATTGCCTGCAAGTGATTGATTATCTTTCCCTTGAGTTCTCGTCTGGAGGAGAACATCCATCTGCCGCGCGGTGATCGTCAGGTCGGCTCCCTTCACCGTGACGCCGCCGGTGAAGTGCACCTGCCGCTCATTATCGATATAACCCAGCCGTGCCGAAGTGATCGTCACGGGGATCAACTGTCCCTCTTTGTCGGCTTGAACGAGGACCGTCGAGACCGGCTGACCTCCCGCCCCCCTGGCGACGACCGAACGATGGTCACGATCAAACTCTATTGTCGGGGCCACGATCACATTGGCACCCTGCCAAAGCCGCGCTCCCCCGGCGTAGACGGCGATGGCGGTGGCGCTATGGGCTGTCATTGTCCGGGCGGTGACGTGGATAGGGTCCGAGGCTGCCAGCATGGCCCCATTCGGCTGCTCGGTGAGGTCACTATAGGTGGTTTTTACCTCGCCCTCGGCCACGGCGTCCCCCGTCCCCCGATTCAGCCGGATGCTGCTCGCGGCTATGGTGATCCCCCCTTCTACAACCCGCGGACTCCCGGTCAGCCGCAGCATGCGGTCGGCTGGCGTGTAGCGGGCTTCACCGGCCCAGGCTTTGCGATCCCCGTCGGCATAAACCACATTCCCCTGCTGAACGATGGCCTCAATTCCGCTCCCGGGGTGGAAGCTGGCCGCAATCTGGTTGCTGGAACTCGTTCGGGCAGGCTGGCCCGGGCTGGTGATGGCAACTCGAGCATCCGGCGCCCCCTGCATCGACGACGGCCTTCCCCGGCGGTCACACTTGACGGTGAAACGGCCTGCCGTGACTACCGTCTGCTCGGGCGATTCGCCCTCAGTTCGCAGCGTGACCTGAGCCTTCCCGGAAGTCTCAGCGCGCTCCAGGTGCCGGCCATTGCCAAGGAAGAAACTGATGGCTGATGCATTCACCTCCACGTCCTGCCCGTCTGCATTGCCCTGCTGGTTGTGGTGCTGTACAAGGCGTACATCTCCGCTGGTGCGCACCGTGGTGAGCACATTCTTTCCCGCGAAATTCAGCTCCACCTGCGCCGCCCGTCCCTGGACCCCGTCGTCCCCGGAGCTTTCCCATCGGACATCGCCGGAAAACACGGCATTCTGAAGCCGTGACTCCTTCGGCGCCATTTGCAGCGTCAACTGGCCGGCTTGAACCTGGGCTGATGATTTACCGACGCGCTCAAGCTTGACCTCGCCGTTCGAAACGGCGCGATCGACGGTGTTGTCGGCGCGCAGGAACAGGCGGGTTTCCTGCGCAGAAAACCTTTGGGTTGCGGTATGGGCTTCTGGATGTTCGAAAATGACCAGCCGTGGATCCTTGTTGATCCTCATGCTGACAGCGGTGAGCTTCGCCGGATTGCTTCCCAGAAATTCGACTTCTACCTGGGATTGCAGGGTGAGGATGCTTGTGCTGGCATCATAGTCGGCGCCGACCGCCGATCCCTGCGCCTGTGGAATGCGGAACTCGATCTTCTCCTTTGTATAGGCCTTGCCTTGCTTGTGGTTGAACACCAGGCCCCTGGTCTTTAAATGGATAGGATTCTGAAGCTCCTTCGGCATCGCCTGGTCGGGCCGGCTCGAGCCTTCCCGATTCCCTTCGAGATCGATCTGCACTTCCCCCTTGGCCGAAATGTCGCCCGACTGCGGGTCGTATTCAAATTCCGAGCCGTAAATCTGGTCGAAGCGGTCGGAGGCGCGTCCGTAGAGGGTGATGGTTACATCGTGCAGCTCGGCGTGCCCTCCCTGGCGGTATTGAACGAACTTGCCGGCCTGCACCTTGAAAAGGGTGTGTCCGCCCTCGGATTTTGAAACGGTGAAGCCCTGAGCGCTCTGCTGAATCTCCAGTCCAATCTTTCCGGGAATCTGCTTGAGCGCGTTCTCCACCCGCCAGCGCGCGTAGTAATAGGAGCCGAACACAATGGCAACCATCGCTATCGCGCCAATCGCGAACCAGCGGCGAAGACGGGTAACTTGAAGGGGCATTCAGGACTAGTGTAGTGGAACGGCACCGGGCGCAAAATCGGTGGGCGTGGGCGCCCGCCCCTGCACAAAAGCTTTGTCATTCCGAAGCGTAGCGAGGAATCTGCTTTTCACTGCGCGGGAAGAGGGCGGCGACCAATACAACAGCAGATTCCTCGCGCGATAAATCGCGCGTCGGAATGACAAGCAGCTTCATCCCAGCCCGAATTCATCTACACTTTAGGCCCATGGAAGCCGGCAATCATTCTCTGCTCGACATGCGGAACGTCCGCGTGATGCGAGGAGACCGTCTGGTGCTCAATGCCTTCAGCCTCCGCATTCACGATGGACAGCACGTGGCGATCCTGGGTCCGAATGGCTGCGGGAAGTCGACACTGGTGAAGACGATCACGCGCGAGTGCTATCCGGTGGTACAGGACGAATCCTCGATGAGGATTCTTGGCCGGGACCGCTGGAATGTGTTCGAGCTGCGATCGCTGCTGGGAATTGTTTCCAACGATCTGATGTCGGCCTGCACCGGCGACGCTACTGGCCGCGACGTGGTCCTTTCCGGATTCTTCAGCAGCACCCACATTTTTCCTCACCACAATGTCGCCCCTGCCCGCCGCAAGCTGGCGGACGACACCCTGGAGTGGCTCCAGATTCCGCATCTCGCCGATCGCCCGGTGCGGGAGATGTCGTCAGGCGAAGCCCGGCGAGTGCTGATTGCCCGTGCCCTCGTCCACCAGCCCCGGGCGCTCCTGTTCGACGAACCCAGCAATTCTCTCGACCTGTTCGCCCGGCAGGCGCTGCGCGACACCATGAGTCGGCTGGCCAATGCCGGTGTGGGCATCGTGCTGGTCACCCACGATCTCGCGGACATTATTCCCGAGATCGAACGCGTGGTCTTCATGGCCAAGGGACGCATTGTGGGCGACGGTCCCAAGAGCCAGATGCTCGAGCCCGCGCAACTCGGGAACCTGTTCGGGATCAAAGTGGAATTGGCCGAGCGGAACGGCTACTACCACCTGTGGTGATTCGGCCTATCGAAACGGCTCCATCCAGGGCTTGAACATCGCTCCGGGAATCGCTGTTCCGTCGAACGACAGCGCGTTCGCAGGGTCAGATTCGCGCGCGGTCGCGTCGATGCCCGCCATCTGCACTGTTGCAGCAGAAATCTGCTCGCGAGTCATGATGCGGGAGAGGCTCTTCGCCCGTGAAGCTGCGCGCCGATCTCCTGCTGCCGCGGCCGTGCTGTACCAGGCGTAGGCGGAGATGTAATCGAGCTTCACTCCTTTCCCCTGCTCATAGAGATAGCCGAGATCGGTTTGCGCCTGCGCGTAACCCTGCTCAGCCGCGCGCCGCAGCCACATCGCGGCATCCTTGTAGTCTCGCGGCACGCCTTTGCCCTGGAAATACATGAAGGCCAGATTGCTCTGTGCCACCGGAAATCCCTGCTCGGCAGCGGCCCGAAACCACCTCGCGGCCTGCGCATCGTTTTTCTCTACTCCCTCGCCCTTGAAGTACATCGATGCCAGATTGCTCTGGGCAATCTCGCTTCCGTGCTGCGCAGCGCGCAGATACCACTGGAGTGCCTCCGCGGCGTCCTTTTGTACGCCCCGGCCATTCTGATACATGGAAGCAATGTTATTTTCCGCAACCGCATCTCCGTGCGCCCCTGCTTTCAGGTAGTAGGCCATCGCGAGATCGTAGTTCTTCTCGACACCTTCTCCGTTCTCATAGAGATATCCGAGCGTGGATTGGGCCTGCGCATCTCCTTTTTCCGACTTCAACAACAGAGATGTGATGTCATCTGACAAGGATTGTTTTTGATTCGCCGAGTTCACTGCTTTTGCGTCCTGCTGAGCAGAAGCACGCAGGATTTGAGAGGAAAAGGCCAACACAACAACGAGAACAATCTGTAACCGCATGTGATCACCCCTGGGCCCGGACTCGCGTCGATCTCAACTGAGTCCGTAATTACGAAAACCCGCCTGCGCCGGTTCAGCGTTTTGCAGGTTTCCGTGGAGTGACTGTCAGGAATTTCGCTGCACAAAACAATGCAACAGCGCACACCTGATCCTCACCTGTTCCTCACGCTCTAACTTCAAAACAGAATTGCTCTTGTTGTGTGATTACCAGTTCGCGTGATGCACCCTCGTGCATCACACCCGGCGCTCACACGTAGGGGACATGGCCGTCCAATCAACATGTCCGGCACGACAGCCGTTGCTTCAGCTCCCGACGTAAGGCGTTTCGAAGTTTTCGAAGTCAACCTGCGTTCGCGTGAACTGAAGAAAGAAGGACGGCGGGTGAAATTGCAGGCACAGCCCTTTCAGGTTCTGGCCATGCTGATTGAGAGCCCCGGAGAAGCCGTCTCGCGCAAAGATTTGTGCCAGAAGCTTTGGCCGGCAGACACATTCGTCGATTTCGATCACGGGCTCAACAGCGCGGTCGCGCGGCTGCGCGAAACACTGCATGATTCCGCATCGGCGCCCCGGCTGATTGAAACCGTCCCGCGCTTCGGCTACCGGTTCATCGGAGACCTACAGGAATCTGCCGAGCTTTGCCAAGGAACCTGCTTTTCAACACTCAACGGAATCAGGGCTCTTTGGCTAGCGCTGATAGTGATCCTGGCAGCGGTTTTCTCGGGCACAAGTTGGCAGGGTCACCCTCGCCTCTCTCTGCCACCTTCAAATGACGCAACCAAAGTTGGTCTGCAGAGACCCGGGCCGAACGAAGTGTCATTCATTCGTTGAGCCTGCCGCCTGAGGCCTCGGATTTCTTCTGTGTCGCCTCTGTGTCCCCTGTGGTTGTTTTTTTCAACCACAGAGAGCACAGGGGGAAATCCCAGTCCTCGCAAATCAACCGGCTTTCCTCTGTGCGCCTCTGTGTCCCCTGTGGCTGTTTTTTTTCACCACAGAGAACACAGGGGAAATCCCAGTACTCGCAAATCAACCGGCTTTTCTCCGTGTCCCTCGGTGTCCCCTGTGGTTGGTTCTTTCACCACAGAGAACACAGGGGAAATCCCAGTACTCGCACATCAACCAGCTTTCCTCTGTGCGCCTCGGTGTCCCCTGTGGTTGATTCTTTCACCACAGAGAACACAGGGGGACACGGAGGAATTCCTAAAGCTCTTCTAGCTGACTCGGGGAATCACGACATCCCGCAAGGAAAGTTCCAGCCCGCCGAACTCGGGGTGCTCGTTCTGGTCGAGGGCGAATGCGACTTCGAGAATGTCTCCGGGAAGAAGCTTCTGCTCCTGGAAGCGCTCGGCCATTCGCCAGGCCAGCGCACTGAAGGTGACTGCCCGCCGCCAATTGAGCTTCTCACCATTGGAGGGCTGCTCTTCCGTCTGCCCCAGCCGCATGCGCACATGCTTTTCCTTAACGATCTGGGGAGGAGCCGCCAGCTTCGCGCGGGCTGAAAATACTGGTTGTGGATTGCCCACTCCGAAGGGTTCGATCCGCCGCAACAGCTGAAAAAATTCCGGGGTCACCTGTTGCAGCGGAAGTTCCCCATCCAGGTTCAGCACTGGCTCGAAGTCGGCTGCCGTCAACCGCGCCCGCGCGTACTGGTCGAGATGAGCCCGCAACTCCGGCACGCGTTCGGACGGAAGCGAGAAACCCACCGCGTGCGCGTGCCCCCCGAATCGGGAAAACAGATCGCGGCACGACTCGAGCGCGTTCAGCAAATGAAAAGCAGGGATCGAGCGGCCTGAACCGTGGGCGTGATCGCCTTCGCGCGAAATTACCAGCGCCGGCCGGCCGTAACGTTCGACCACTCGCGTCGCCGTAATGCCGATCACTCCCCGGTGCCAGCCCTCGCCGTCGATAACCACGCAGAAGGCCTCGCGCATCTGCGCGTCCTCTTCAAGGCGTTTCTCGATCGCCTCGAGAATTCCTCGTTCCTCTTCCTGCCGCTTTGAGTTCAGATCATCGAGGCGGTTGGCGATTTCCCTGGCCCGCTCCGCATCTTTCACGCTGAACAACTCGACCACATCGCGCGCCACATCCATGCGTCCCGCGGCATTGATGCGCGGCGCAACCCGGAATGCGACCTCCCCCGAGGTCAGCGGCCGGCCGCTCAGCTTCGCCACTTCCAGCAGAGCTCTCAGCCCGGGATTGACAGCCGATCTCAGCCCCTCAAGTCCAAGCCGGGCGAAGATTCGATTTTCTCCGGTCAGCGGCACGGAGTCGGCGACTGTCGCGATAGCCACAACTTTCATGAACGACATCAGCATGCGCGAAAGATCGGCTCCCGCTCGCCGCCTCTCCATCAACCCCTGCGCCAGTTTGAATGCCACGCCCGCTCCGCAAAGCGCTTTGCAGGGATAACCGCAGTCCGCCTGATTCGGGTTCACAACCGCCAGCGCATGGGGAACTCCGTCGGGCCCGGGCAGGTGATGGTCGGTCACAATCAGATCGACTCCGGACCGCCGCGCCGTCTCGGCCGGGCCAAACGCGCGAATTCCCATATCAACGCTGATGATCAGCCGCACACCCGCCGCAGCGGCTTTTTCGACGACATCCTCGCGCATGTCGTATCCGTCGCGGATGCGATGCGGAACATGAAAGTCGACAACGCCTCCGCACAACTCGATCGCCGTCTTCAAAATGACGATGGCAGTTGTCCCGTCCACGTCATAGTCGCCGTAGATCAGAATCGGCTCTTTGCGCTCAATGGCGCCTTCCAGGCGGTCGACCGCCGCCTTCATGCCCGACATAAGATACGGCGAGTGCAGTTGCGCGATTCCCGGAGAGAGAAAAACATCCGCCGCTTCGCCGCTGGAGATGCCACGCGCCAGCAGTAGCCGCGCAATGACGGAGGAATCTCCCCCCTTGATGCCGAGGGAAGGACTGGCTTGCAGGATTTGAGCGAGCCGCTCGACTTGTGAGGAATCAACCGCTCTTGTCGCCCAGCGCATCGGATTGGGTGATCTTGTGAATCTCGACGGGATCTCGCGCCGGCTGGAAAACGCTGGAGAGCAAACGTCGTTGGGAGTTACGCTTCGTCGTCCTGATCCGGCTCGTCGATGGGGATTCCGCCGAAGTCCTCGACCATGTCCATCAGCCGCTGGAAACGGTCATACCATTCGGTGGACGCTTCGTACACCATCATGATTCCCTGGTGGGCAAAGCCCATCTGCACGAACCCGGTTTTCCCCAGATAGGTGCGCAACCATCGCCCTTCTTCCATGTCCTCGTCGGTCGAGAATTCGGTCTTCGCCAGGTTTTGCAGCAGTTCCTCGAGCTCCTCCCGTTCGAGCTTCCAGGAATCCATGGTAAGAAACGGCGCGCCCGCGGCCTTGGCCAGTTCGACAAAGTCCTTCCAGCTGTCGACGTTGTCGCCCGACTTCCACATCACGCTCTGCACCTCGTCATAGTCCACGTATCCGTGGAAACGGCGAATGCCGTGGCCCTCGATGAAGGCGATCATGTCATCTTTAAGAGCTGCGAGATTGTCGGAAAATGCAGGCATCGTTCTATTCTCCAGATTGTATCCGCTGCTTGGACGTTTGTCTTTCCTCCTCGCCGCTCGATCCCGCGCCGGGGCGTTCTGGCCCGCGGGAAAACTGCGTCTGGAGGCGGCCGACGGCGCCAATCGGCGGCGAATCGCTGTGCTACACTACCTAGTTCATACACCAGTTCTCGGCCCGCAATATGCTCCTTTCGAAAGAATATGTGAGCTATCTGGCTCGCGAAGTCACTAAAAAACTGCTCGCCGCTGAGTTCATCGAGACCCGGAACGTGCCTCTGGTCACCGAGCGGGTCAACGCCAGCATGCAGGACGAGTTCGCTCTCGAAGACCGCATCAACGACGAGGTGCGCGTCATCCTGGAGGCCTACTCCGACGAAATGCGCCAGAGCGGCGCCAATTACCAGGAGATGTTTCGCAAAGTGAAGAACGAACTAGTGCGCAAATACAAGGCGGTGCTGTGAGAGTCAGCCGCGACAAGGTCAATAAAGTTGCCCATGCGGTTGGGGACGCGCTGGCGGAGATGGATGAAGTCGAATTCGTGGAGGACCGCAACACCATCCGCCTGGAGGTGCGCCGCATCCTCGAGGAACTGCTGAACCAGGAAGAGAAAATCGACCAGTCCGCCCGCCAGAAGATCGAAAGCCAGAAACGAACCATCCTCGAAGGCAGCCAGGAGTGGGACATCCTCTACCGCAAGTACTATCAGGAAGAGGTCAAGAAACTCGGGATGTAACCTGCGATCCCTCGGCAAATACTTCCCGCGCCGCCAGCAGGGTATTGCAGTGAATCGTGACCGTATCTTCCACTCGTCTCGCGTATCCCCCGGCGTAGCTCACCATGACCGGAATCCGCCGGGCGCGCGCTACCCGAAACACCAGTTCATCGCGGCGCTTCAGGCCCTCCAGGGTTAGTTTCAGCCCGCCGAGTTGGTCTTCTTCATAGGGATCGGCCCCCGCGATGTAGCAGATCAATTCGGGCTCGAACTGCCGGAGTCCGGAGCTGAGCGCGTTGTCCAGCCACGCAACATAGTCATCGTCGCCGATGCCGTCGGGCAGGTCCACGTCAATGGACGAAGGTGGCTTCACCTGCGGATAGTTGTTGTGCTGGTGCAGTGAAATCGTGAACACGTCGCCGGCGTGCGCCGCCCGCGCCTTTCCTCCACCGAGAACCGGAGCCGATGTCGAGGGCAGTGGCGCGCTGCCTTGCCGGTTTGCCGCGAAAATTGCTGCCGTGCCGTTGCCGTGGTGCACGTCGCAGTCCACGGTCATGGCGCGATGGATTTTGCCGTCGCGCTGCATGCGACGGATCGCCACCGCCACATCGTGAATCATGCAGAAGCCTTCGCCGTGGTCTGGGAAGGCATGGTGAAATCCACCGCCGATATTGAAAGCCGCGCCGTCTTCCAGGGCGCGCTCCGCAGCCAGAATCGATCCGCCGGCCGCCAGCCAGAAAGCCTTGACCAGTTCCGGCGAGTACGGGACTTCAAGCTGCATTTCCTCGAGCGAAGAAAGCGTACCGGTCTTCAGCTTGCGAACGTACTCCGGAGTGTGGACCAGCCGGATATCGTCGTCAGAAGCGGCTTCAGGGGTAAGAAAGTCGGACGGCTCCGCATTTTTCGTCTCCAGCAGCCGGTCGTGAACGCGCTTGTACTTCTCCGCTGGAAAGACGTGTTCGCCGATCGGCAGGAAGTAGCCGTCACTGTAGACGAGCTTGAAGGGAAGCATGATTCATCATACGCAACGATTCGCGCTCTCCCAAAACCGGAGGGCACTACTTTTTTCGAATCGGCGATGAGGTCACAATGGCGCGCCGGATCGGCACCATCGCGCCCTTCGAAGGATCGGCTGCGGCACTGGCGCGGGTGAGAACCTCCTGCTGAATGTACTGCACGAAATCCTGGATCTGCCGCTGCATCTCTTCCATGCGCTCGCGCATTTGCAGGATGATAGCGATGCCGCTGATGTTGACGCCCAGATCGCGCGCCAGCGAAAGAATGAATTCCAGCCGCTGCAGGTCTTCGTCGGTGTAGAGGCGGGTGTTGCCTTCTGTGCGCGAAGGCTTGAGCAGTCCCTCGCGCTCGTACAGGCGCAATGTCTGCGGGTGGATGCCATACATCTCCGCCACCGAGGAGATCATGTATGCGCCCTTGGATTTCCGCTTGGTCACCGCTCCATTCTACTCGACAGGAAAAGTTCCCCTGTGCCCCTGCGTGGTGAGCTTGTTTTTTTACCACAGGGGACACAGAGGAACACAGAGTAGTTAGCACTACGCGTCCTTGCCCAGCGATTTTCCCCTGTGCCCCCTGTGTCCTCTGTGGTCAGATTTGTTTTTTTCTTACAGAGGAACACAGAGTAGTTAGCACTACGCGTCCTTGCCCAGCGATTCCCCTGTGCCCCCTGTGTCCTCTGTGGTGAGCTTGTTTTTTCAACCACAGGGGTCACAGAGGAGCACGGAGTCTTAAACGTTCTTCCAGAGCTCCGCCCGCGGATCCTCAGGGTTCAGCTTGGCCAGCTCCCGCAAGAGTTCTTTCGTCTTCTCGTCGCGGGGCATAGGAACGGTCACTTTGATCTCGACAATTTCATCGCCACGGGCTCCTTCCCGCGTCGCCGACTGGACACCTTTTTCCCGCAGCCGCAACTTCTGGCCGGACTGCGTCCCGGGAGGGATCTTCAACAGAGTGCGTCCGTCGATGGTTGGAACCTCGATCTTGGCGCCCAGTGCCGCTTCCGTGGCCGAAACCGGAACCGTCAGCCGGATGTCGTCCCCTTCCCGCTGAAAAATCGCATGCTCTCCGGTCCGGATGATTACGTACAGATCGCCTACCGGCCCGCCTCGCGTTCCGGCATTTCCCCTCCCGGGGATGCGGATGCGCTGCCCGTCGCGCGTGCCCGCCTTGATGCGAATCTCGAGTGGATCGGTGCGCTCCACGCTGCCTTCGCCATGGCAGACCGGGCAACTGTTCACATTCTTCCCCGTGCCATGGCACCGGGGACAAGGAACGTTGAACTTCATTCGTCCCCCGGTCTGCGTTATCTGCCCTTTCCCGCCGCACTGCGGACAATTGCCCGAGCCCTCGGTATAGCCCTTTCCCTGACAGTTGGTGCAGGTGTCGTGGCGGGCGATATTCAGCCGCATCACGCCGCCGCGGATCGCCGTCCAGAACGGCACATTGACCTGGTACTCCAGATCGGCTCCCGGTTCCGGACCCGCCTGCGGCGCTCCGCCGCCGCGGCCGCTGAAAATCCCACCGAAAATGTCGCGGAAACTGCCGCTACTGGAACCGCTCGACCTTCCTTCGAACAAATCGGAAAAGTCGAAGCCGCCAAAATCGAAGTTCGTACCCTGCGCTGTGCCTGCGGGTCGTGGTGCGCCGCCAAATCCCGAGTTCGCGCCTCCGGCGCGGGCGTAGGCCTCGGCCGCTGCGGGGTCGATGTTGTCGGAATAAAAGCCGAGCTGATCGTAGACCTTGCGCTTCTTCGGATCGCTCAGAACGTCGTTGGCCTCGGAGATAGTCTTGAACTTCTCCTCCGCCGTTTTGTCTCCGGGATTGACGTCAGGATGGTATTTGCGCGCCAGTTTGCGGAACGCCTTGCGGATCTCGTCGGCGGACGCCGACTTCTTCACGCCCAGAAGCTCGTAATAATCCTTTTTCGAAGTTGTGGCCATTCTCGGAAAACGCTACTTTACACGATATCGTTTTTTCTCCTCAGCAAAACCTCATCTCACGACGACAGTTTCGGGATCTCGCGCCCGGAGGCTGCACGCTCTCCTGTCACCGCATCCACATAGACCGGCATGCGGTCCATGCCCTCCGCGCCCTGGGAGAAAAGATACCAGCGCCGCTCGTCCTCCACGAATGCCAGAAAATATTCCTTACCCTTTACCTGGAATCTCACTTCGCCTACTCCTTTACTGAGCCCCAGAAATGGAAGGGGCGCCGGCAGGCGCCCCTCGCTAAGAGCCGTCAGCTGAAAGCTCAGGAGCTCACTTTTTGTCTTCCACGTCCACGTACTCGGCGTCGATGACGCCTTCTTCTTTCTTCTGACCTGCGCCCTCGGCCCCTGCTTGCGGCCCACCCGGCGCCTGCTCGGCTCCCGGCGCTTCTTGTGGCGGCGCCTGGGATGCCTTGTACATCTGCTCCGCCAGTTTGTGCGACGCCTGGGTCAACGCCTCGCGCGCCTTATCCATCTGCGCCTTGTCGTTGGACTCGAGCCCTTTCTTGGCGTCGGCCAGCGCGTTCTCCACGTCGCCGCGTTCCGAACCCGAGATCTTGTCGCCATTCTCCTTCAGCATCTTTTCCACGTTGTAGGTCATGGAATCGAGCTGATTCTTGGCTTCGATCTCCTCGCGCTTGGTCTTGTCTTCGGCCGAGTGCGACTCCGCTTCCTTCGCCATGCGATCGACTTCATCTTTGCTCAGGCCGGAAGACGACGTGATCGTAATCTTCTGGTCCTTGCTCGTGGCCATGTCCTTCGCGGTCACGTTAAGGATGCCGTTGGCATCGATGTCGAAGGTGACTTCGATCTGCGGCACGCCGCGTGGCGCCGGTGGAATGCCCGTCAGGTGGAACTTGCCCAGCGTGCGATTCTGCGCCGCCATCGGCCGTTCGCCCTGCAGTACGTGCACCTCGACCGACGTCTGGCTGTCGGCCGCCGTCGAAAACGTCTCCGTCTTCTTGGTCGGAATGGTCGTGTTCCGCGGGATCATGGCAGTGGCCACGCCTCCCAGCGTTTCGATCGACAGCGACAGCGGGGTCACGTCGAGCAGGAGCAGGTCCTTGACCTCGCCCTTGAGCACGCCTCCCTGGATGGCTGCGCCGACCGCGACCACCTCATCGGGATTCACGCCCTTGTGCGGTTCTTTGCCGAAAAGCTCCTTCACGATTGCCTGGATCCGCGGCATACGCGTCTGGCCGCCAACCAGGACCACTTCGTTGATCTTCGCCGCGTCCACGCCGGCATCTTTCATGCACTGACGGCACGGTCCGACCGAGCGCTGGATGATGTCTTCGACCATCGACTCCAGCTTCGCCCGCGTCAGTTTCTTGACCAGGTGCTTCGGTCCGCTGGCGTCGGCTGTGATGAATGGCAGATTGATCTCGGTCTCCATCGTGGTGGAGAGCTCGATCTTGGCCCGTTCCGCGGCATCACGAAGCCGCTGCAGCGCCATCTCGTTGCCCTTGCCCTTCAGGTCCAGGCCTTCATCCCTCTTGAACTCGTCAATCAGCCAGTCGACAATCCGCTGGTCGATGTTGTCACCGCCCAGGTGCGTGTCGCCGTTCGTGGCTTTGACTTCGATGACTCCTTCGCCGACCTCGAGAATCGAGATGTCGAAGGTTCCGCCGCCGAAGTCGTAAACCGCGATAGTCTCGTCTTTCTTTTTGTCCAAGCCGTAGGCCAGCGCCGCCGCCGTAGGCTCGTTGATGATGCGCTTCACCTCCAGGCCGGCGATCTTCCCTGCATCCTTCGTGGCTTGCCGTTGCGCGTCGTTGAAATACGCGGGCACGGTGATGACCGCCTCGGTGACCTTCTCTCCCAGGTAGTCTTCCGCTGCCTTCTTCAGCTTCTGAAGGATCATCGCGGAGACCTCCGGCGGGGTGTACTTCTTGCCTTGCGCCATGACCGCTACGTTGTCCCCATCCGCCACCACCTTGTAGGGGACCATCTTCATTTCCTCGTTGACCTCGCTGAGGCGGCGCCCCATGAAACGCTTGATCGAATAGACCGTGTTTTCCGGATTGGTGATGGCCTGGCGCTTGGCCACCTGCCCCACCAGTCTTTCCCCCGTCTTGGTGAAACCAACCACCGAGGGCGTGGTCCGGCCGCCTTCTTCGTTTGGAATCACCTTAGGCTCGCCACCCTCCATCACCGCTACCACGGAGTTCGTGGTGCCCAGGTCAATCCCAATAATCTTGGCCATAACTCATCCTCCTTGCGACAATAAGTGCTTTATTATCAGCGTACTCTTATTGCGTTCACCGACATGCTAAGACTTGAGTGCCTTACTGTCAAGGTTTTAGATGCCCCTCCCAGGCTTTTGGTCGCACGCCTTGAGCTCGACGAATCTGGCCTCGGAAGCGAAGCCGCAGCCTTGAGTTCCATTCCGGGCCTTGTCCCGCTGATTAACGTCGTTTGCTCGTCTCGGTTGGTTCAACCGGGGTTAGCATTGCAAAAAAATGAGCTCCCCGGTTCTGCGCAGGATGCCTGGGCAGGTCGCAGGGCTGGACCTGTCGGTGGTGATGCCTTGTCTGAATGAGGCGGAGACCTTGGGCTCGTGCATTCGGCAGGCCCAGGAGTCGCTGCGCTTCGCGGGCGTTCAGGCCGAGATCATCGTCGCCGACAACGGCAGCTCCGATGGTTCCCCCGAAATTGCCGAAGGCCTGCGCGCCCGGGTCGCGCCGGTCGCGGCCAAAGGATATGGCAGCGCGCTCATGGGTGGAATCGCCGCCGCCTCGGGCAAATACATTGTCATGGGCGACGCGGACGCCAGTTACGACTTCCGCTTCATCCCACAATTTCTGCGGGAGCTCGAGGCCGGCGCCGACCTCGTGGTGGGCAACCGTTTCAAGGGTGGAATTGCGCGCGATGCCATGCCCCTGCTCCACCGCTTTCTGGGGAATCCGGTCCTCACCCGCATCGCCCGCCTGTTCTTCGGCGTTCCTATCGGCGATGTCTATTGCGGCCTGCGCGCCTTCCGCAAAGAGGCCTACCAGGCCATGGATCTGCGCACCACCGGTATGGAGTTCGCCACCGAGATGGTGATCAAGGCGACGCTCCTCGGCATGCGAGTCACCGAGATTCCCACCACGCTTTCACCCGACGGCCGCACACGAACGCCTCACCTGCGCACCTGGCGGGACGGCTGGCGCACGCTTCGCTTCTTCTTTCTCTACAGCCCGCGCTGGCTGTTTCTGTATCCCGGCATCCTCATGGTTCTGATCGGACTGGCGGCGGGAATCTGGCTGCTCCCCGGACCACGGCGAGTCGGCCACGTAATGCTCGACGTTCATACCTTGCTGTACGCTGCCATCGCGATGCTGCTGGGATTCCAGGCCATCGCCTTCGCATTCTTCACCAAGCTGTTTGCCATTTCCGAGGGCCTGCACCCTCCCGATCCCGCGCTGGATCGGCTATTCCACTACATCAAGCTGGAAACCGGCCTTTTGATGGGGACTCTGTTGGTGCTGTTGGGGTTGGGTATTTCCGTCTACGCAGTTGGCATCTGGGAAAGCTTCAGCTTCGGCCCGCTGAATTTCTCCCACATGTTCCGCCTGGTGATTCCCGCGGCGCTCTGCCTCACACTTGGCGTGCAGACAATATTTTCCAGCTTCTTCCTCAGCGTTCTCGGCATGCGCCGGAAATAGCGCTCACACTATTTGAGGATCGGGGAACAGCACGGCTTCTGCACCGGCTTGGGCTCCATCATCTCAACGCGAGTCAGGTTGGGATCGTACAGGTTGTATTGATACTTTCCGTCCCGCCCGACCTGCGGCGTCTCGTCGCTCTTGTAGCCACGTTTCACTGCCATCTCGTAGGCCGGTTTGATGTGAGGAACGCCCAGCGCCAGGTGATGCATGACCCCTCGCGTGCGCACGCTGGAATCGTCCACGTTCAGCATGTATTCGAGCCAGTCGGTGCCGTCGGTCACCCGCATGTCGACCCAGTCGGTCTCGGTGTCCGTCATGCCTCCGTGCCAGATGTTTTTGAACCCGAGAATGTCGTGGTAGAAGCGGTCTTCGGTTGCCTGGTCCTTGACGATGAATCCGGCGTGAATAATGTGGGTTGAGATCCGCTTTGGCGAAAGAAACTTCCCGAACTGCTGGCTGTGGAGCGATCCCGGCGCGTACTGCATGAATTCGATATCGTGGCCTTCCGGGTCGAGCATGTGAAAGCCGATGTTCTTGTCGCTGCGCGGCGAAAGCTTTTCCGGCACCTTGACGCCCTTGGACGCCAGGTACAGGCGCATCTGTTCCGCATCGGTGGTTTCGAACGCAATGTGGGAGAGGCGGTCCTCATCCCCTTTCAGAGTCGGCAAGACCTCAATGTACTGATGATCGTTGACCTTGAAGATCACCGGAGGCGAGGAGGCACCGGCGGCATTTTCGGTCAGCTGGAACGGCTCTTCGAAGCCCAGAATCCCCGTGTAGAAATGCTTTGCCGCCTCCATGTTGTCCGTCTTCAGCGAAACATGCGCGATGCCGAGAACGCGTGGCCGCTTAACCTCCTGGCCGGTTTGAGCTGGAGAAAGAATGGCGGCGAGACAGAGCGCAGCAAGCAAGGGGACTGCAAATGTGAGCCTTGGTTTCATGGGCACACATCATTGCGGTCCGAACCGCCGCTGTCAAGCAGGCCGGAATTCACGAACCTTGCTTTACCCGAGGAATTGTGGCAACCTTCGCCGCCATGGATATCAAGAACAGGCGCTTCCTTTGGGGCATGCTGCTAACCGGAGCGACTTTTGTTCTCTTCCTCCCACTGTTTCTCGCTACTTTCCGCGGGGTCTGGCAGGAAAAGGCCACCGGACTCGGAGCGGTAGCCGGTGGAGTGGTG
The DNA here is from genome assembly GCA_963803205.1 of Terriglobales bacterium. GTDB lineage: Bacteria > Acidobacteriota > Terriglobia > Terriglobales > Acidobacteriaceae > CAWDLG01. The sequence continues at coordinate 710,682 of CAWDLG010000007.1, read as the reverse complement.
GAGTATTTTGTCAGCCTGGGGATGGTCGCCGGTTTTTTGATTCCCCTGGCGGCCATAGTGTTTCTAATCAAAGGGTTTTCGCAGGGAGGGCTGACGCGCCAGTTGCTTTCCGTGGCTGCTATTTGTTGGAGCCTGCTGATGATCGCGGAGGCGTCGTTCGGAATCTGGATGCTGTTCTTCGCCAGCGGCCGCCTTGTTCCCGCGACGTGAACCCCATACCGATCCGCCGCATAGACCTTAGCGGCCGCGCAGATACCGATCCGCAAATACCAGGAACTGGTCCCAGTCGAAGTCGGTCACCGTATGCTTGCCGCTGCGCACGTGATACGCGATAGTTTGCATGATCGGCTTGTTCACAGCCGGCATGATGTCGGTTTCCAGACCCCGCTTGCCCAGCAGCTCGTAGACTCTTCCTGCGGCGACGCACGCCAGAAATTCGCCTTTGGGATCCGCCCAACGATCATCCTGTGCGCCGGTGACATAGACAGGCCGCGGCGCGATCAGGGCAATGAGTTCGTGCGCGTCCACAGGAAGCTGGTCGGCATGGCCCGCATACTTCCGAAAGTTGGTATTGAACCACTGAGGAAAGCCCTTGGCATCGACCAGGTCGGCAATGGTTTCGCCGAAATTACGGCGAGCTAAGGAAGCGCCGCCTTCCCCGGAGCAGTTGGAGATCACCATGGCAAAACGCGTGTCCAGGGCGCCGGCCCAGAGTGACGTCTTGCCCAGCCGCGAGTGCCCCATCACCGCAACTCGCTTGACGTTGACCAGCTTCTCCTTCTGGAGGTAGTCCATGGCCCGGCTCAGACCATATGACCACGCTCCGATCGCGCCCCATTCATCCGGCCCTGGCTCAGTCTGGCCGGGCTTGAAGAATGCGGTATGAATTCCGTGACGGAATCCGCCGTTGAAATCCGGCTCGATCTGCTGATAGTAGATCGTCGCGAAGGCGTAGCCGCGCGACAGAATCTTCTCGACCTCAAATTCCTTGTCGATCCCGCGCTGGCTTTCGGTCGCCGGCTTTGGCAGGTGCGTCTTCCAGTCCCACACCGTGCCCAGGCGGACGCCCGGGTCCTTGATCACCGAGTGGTTCCCGCGGAAGTTCAAAGTCAGAATCACCGGCACCGGCTTGCGGGCTCCGGAAGGAACGTAGAGCAGCAGATCTTCTCTCGGGCCATCCTTGTTGTCGGAAAAGTAAATCGATATCTGCTTCCGGAAGGCCTTTCCTCCGAGAGCATTTGGGTCGCTATCGAAAACTTCGAAGTTCAGATGACGAGGAGGCTCCGGGTTGCGTCCGTACACATTCTCCTGAAACAGTTCCAGGATTTCGCCCCGGCGCTTGCGCCAGTCTTTGCTTGTGCGCACCGGCTTGCCGTCGTTAAACACCAGTGGGTCCGGCAATTTGTAGACCCCGGCTTTCGATTCGTCGTAATTAGCCGAGCGGGCGTCGGCCATGGCCATTCCGAAAGACAGGAGGAGGGTAAAGACGAGCAAGCGCGACGGTCTCTTCATAGACTGGGAGCCCAGGTTCAGGTCGCAGAAAGTATATGACAGCAACCGCAGGACGGCGAATAGCAGGATGTAATCGATATTGAACGTTGGGATTAAATGACTCCGGAGGGCGGTTCAGGGCTATTTATCCACCCTGCCCTGTCATCCCGAACCCAGTCGAGGGATCTGCTTTGGGTTTCCTCTGTGCTCCCCTGTGCTCTCTGTGGTTGACCCTGGTCATCACGGGAACACGCCCGCCCTACGCGGCCTTCTTTTCCTTACTCTTGTTTGATTCGCTTGGACAACAGCCTCTTCGCCTTCTCCAGCTCGCGGCGCCTCGAACCCGACAAACCCTTTCCCCCACGGTTGATGAAGTACGTCAGCATCCGCATGCCGGACCCCGGCCCTTTCGGAGAAACTTTCTTCGAAGCCAGCGACCTGGCAATGGTCGAGGCGTCCTTCGTAAAGAGGCCCTTTGGCGGGAAGGTCGAGACCGTCTGAACCTTGGCGACCCACCTCTTATTACTGCCCTTCTTGTGACTTCTGGCCGTGGTCTTCCGGGAAATTTTTCTCGCGCGTGGCATTTCACCCTCGCAATTCGCGGAAATTCGATGCGGCATCCGTATTCCGGGTGGGCCGAAATGACCTCGGTAACTTGGAGTGATCCCGGAAGTAAACATAAGCTATGGCCAATGCCGCCGGGGACGCAAAGATACCAGCGCACCAAGATGGTGTTGCCGCTGCGCGTGTGGGTCGATCCGCAAACGGACGACGCCGCGTCGCTGCAACTTGCCCATACTCTCGATATCAGCCCGATTGGCGCCCGTCTGGGAGGCCTGCGTACTCCGGTACAGCCCGGCCAGCCCATCACCGTGCAGCGCGGACAGCACAAGACCCATTTCCGCGTGATCTGGAGCAAGCAACTCGCACCCACTGAGATACAGGCCGGCGTTGAAACCCTGGAAATAGGCAAGAAACTCTGGGATGTCGAACTCCCGCAGCAGGCTGCGGCCGAACAGGCCGCCAATGCGGAGAAGCCGGCAAAAGCTGAGAAGTCCGCAAAAGCCGAAAAGAAAGAAAAGAAAGCGGCTGCCGCGGCCTCGAAGTCAACCTCCACCTGGAAAACCTTCCACCGCCCTCCGGCAAAGCCGCGCAGCGCCACATCGGCCGTTCCGCATCACGTGCTACCGCCCGCCCTTGACCGGCGGCTGCGCTGGACGGCTGCGGTGGCTACCGTCATTTTCGTTGCCTTGCTGGGAATGTTCGTTCAGTACAAAGTCTTCGGGTCGGGAGTAATTGTCGGTTTCCACGTCCCCGTACCCACTCCGCCGACCGACGAGCAGCTTGCCAGCATGACGCCGCAGCCTGTGAAGTTAGCGCCCATCAAGAACGCTGAAGTGGCGAATGCAACTCCCTTCCCGAGAGTGCTGGTAGCCGAGGCCCCCAAGGGGCACGTCGTCTATCCGATTTCACCCAGCGCGAGTCTTACCGGCAAGGTCAGTCTCAAAGTCGTAATCGCCACCGATGGCCGGGTCAAGGGCATCCAGGTGGTGAGCGGCAAGCAGTTGCTGGCCCAGGCCGCCGAACAGGCGGTGCGGCTGTGGCGCTATGCCCAGCACGAATTGAACGGCGAAGCCGTAGAGGCGGAAACCAGCGTGATGATCAGCTTCCGCGGTGATGACGCCGTCTCGCTCCGCTTCCCGCCCGCGAACAAGATCACCGCGAACTGAACGAGGGGCCGCAAGCCCCAGCCAACCCCTCCCATCCTGATTCATCCAATCCCAGCGGATCGAACTTCGCCCATCGCAGGCGTGTGGAGGAAAACACTATGCGCTTCCCCGGATTGATGCTGTTCCTTCTTGCAAGCGTGATACTGATCGGCTGCACCGCCGGCAATCAAAAGCAGAGTCCGGATCAGCTGAAGGAAAACACCGCTCGGGCGACCGCTGAACTGAAGAAAGACGCTCAGGCCGTGGCCGCCGGAGTGCGCGAGGGCTGGAACCGGGACAAGCCGCTCAACCTGAATTCCGCCACGCGCGATCAGTTGGCGAGCCTGCCGGGAATCAGCGCCACGCAAGCGGACCAGATCATCGCCGCGCGCCCTTACGACAATCCCGACCAGCTTGTCACCCGGAAGATCGTGACACAACCGGAGTACGACAGGATTTCCGATAAGGTCACGGCGAAAAGGTAAAGCCGGGCCGCGCTACTCCTCGCGGTGCACGGATTCCATGGAAAACGCGGGAAGGCAGACGGCGATGTATTCCGCGCCGCCCTCAGCCGGAGTCGAGTACCGCACCCACTCGCCGCGATGAGCCACGACCGCCTGTCCCGCTTTGACGTCCAGTTCGCCGCCCTTGTGCTCCACGCGCAGAAGCCCTTTCAGGACGATCGTGAATTCGTCGAACTCCGGAGTCTGGGCCGGCTCCTGCCATCCTGCCGGGCTGCGCATATGGGCTACGCTGACGTCGGACGTCCTGGAATTCACCCGCCCGATGTATTCATCAATCAGCTTGGGCTTGTTTCCTGCGGCGGAAATACGGGTCGCTTGTTCTACCAGCGTGGGCATGATCGCTCCTGATGAAATGAGAATTAATGTACCAAGCAAAGGGACTGCTCTGAAATCAGCTACTTTGCGCCCCGCAATCGCTCACTCCCAGGCGTCCCGTAACTAGGGTAACGTTGGCCCCTCCCGGACTGCATGCTAACCTCGAAGGTGCCACAGAATCAGTGGTTTCGGGGCAACTCGAACGCTGAAGTCCGGCCTTTCTATGCCACGCATCCCGTTTCTGCGACTGGGACCTACGTCCGAGCAGCTCGAGCCTCCGTTTCTCATCGGATATTCCCCTTCGCTCACTCTCGAAGGTCTTCAGGTCGGCATCGATAACCTGCGTCACGATGTGCACCTCAGCCCGCGGTTCGTCGAACAGATGCGAATTCATGTGGCCCGGCTGATCTCGCGATATGGGAGCGTCGAAGGCTCCCTGGCCTCGGAGCAGCCGCAGGAAAGAGTTCAGCTGACGAACTACTTCGTGGGCTCGCCCAAGCTTTCCAATTCCAAGGTTCAGCCCAAACCCGAGCGCACCGAACTGAAGCCTCTGCTCACGGACTTGCACGTCGCCGCTCTCAACCGGGCCAAGACTGCCGGCAATCTGGCAGTCGATACCCTGGCGCGAGTCGCGGTCATCAAATTTATCCGCATCGAGCTGAGCGCGCAGTTCGCACAGTTGCTGGAACGTTTGCGCATGATGCTGCGCAACTACGACGGCGTCCGTGTGCAGAAGGGTCTGGAGTTCCGCGAGCGCGTGTCCAACTTCCAGGTCTCCAAGAAGAACATCCTTCGCAAGACCGGTCAGGAACTGTTGCGGACCCTGGGGGAAATCGAAAGGGAGACCCTGGCGCGCATGCGCCGCTCGCTGTTCGGAATTCGGGGCGAAGGGGAATACGAACTCCTGCTCAACCCGCTCCTCTTCACCGAAGATGGTCGCGACACCTATCTCAACGCCGAACACTACGTCATGCTCGGCACCTTTGATCGCGACCCTGACCGCTTCGCTAACGTGCGCCGCGTCGCCTGCGAATTCCTGAAGTCGCTCCAACTCGGGCCCGAGTCGGAGGACGAAAGCGTCCTCGACCGCTGGCTCAATGTTCCGGAGAATGCGGCGGAACTGGTCGGCGCCGGCAACAACGACGAAAGCACTCCCCAGAAGACCGCGCAGAAGGCCCGCCTCGATCAGTGGATTACCGTGCTGGAGCGCGAAAAGCTGATGGATTACGTCGTTGCCTCCTACGAAGTTGTGCCCCTTCTGAGCGAATACTCGCCCCAGATCCATGCCCAACAGTTGAAGAACGCACTCATCGTTCGCGACGAACGGGCGCGCGTGGAAAAGCTGATCGCCGAGCACGGCAGGTTTTCTCCCGACAGCTTCTCCGCGGCCCTGAGCAAGATGCTGAACCGGCGGGGCGCCGAACCGGCAATCGCCGCTAAATTCATGCAGGACCTGTTCCGCTACCACCGCGACCTTCGCCGGCTGGAAAAGATGAACGAAAAGCTGGACAGCGTGAACCTGATCGGCAAAGAAAAAATGCGGGAACTGTCGGCCATGAACCGCACCCTGTACGAATATCTGCTGCCGGAAGAGCAGAAGCCGGTGGAGGAGAAGATTCGGAGTCACGTCGTCCTGAAGGCGGACGTGCGCGACTCATCGCGCCTTACGAAGTCACTGATGGAGCGCGGGCTGAATCCGGCATCGTACTTCAGCCTGAATTTCTATGATCCGGTGAATACGCTGCTGGCCAAGTACAACGCCACGCGCGTGTTTCTGGAAGGCGATGCGATCATTCTGGCGCTGCTCGAGCGCGAGGGCGAGCCCGAACTCACAGTCAGCCGCGCCTGCGTGCTGGCGCGGGAAATCATCGAGATCGTGCGCGGTTACAACCACCTGCTGGAGCGGTCCGGGCTGCCCACGCTCGAACTGGGCGTGGGAATCTCCTACCAGGATTCGGCGCCCATGTACCTCATGGACAACGACGAGCGCATCATGATTTCCGACGCATTGAACGAGAGCGACCGCCTCTCCTCGTGCAGCAAACGCATGCGCAAAAATATCGAAGAGATGAACGTTCCTTTCAATGTGTACGCATTTCAGGCGGTGAGCGACGCGGAAGCGGCCGAAAGCCCCGACGATTACATGATGCACTACAACCTGAACGGAATCCGAATCAATGAAGCCGCGTTCCAGAGACTACGCAAGGAAATCTCCCTCGAACCCAGTCGCCAGGAGTTTCAGCAGCTGTGGGGGAGCGAGGGCTTCCGCCTGTTCACGGGAATGGTGCCTGTAGGAAACGATATCTTCAGGAAAATTGTCGTACGATCCAGCCGGATTCCCCACATCAATCCCAACACCTTCACCCTGGTGCAGTGGACCTCGCGCTGGTATCACGAAGTCTGCACCAGTCCCGCCATCTACGCTCCCGCCGACGCCAAGGCCGTTGCGGCTACGTAAAAACGTCGTGTCAATGTGAGCGGGCGGGACTTCTCATCGGGGCTTGAATCGCCTGGCCTGCGGTCGTGTTTTCCCCTGTGTTCCTCTGTGTCCCCTGTGGTTGATTGGATGTGCCCGCGAGAGGACTTTTGCACGGGCGACCTCCGCGCCTGCTTTGTTCATAGCAGCGCGATCTTTGTATCAGGGCAGGGCTTCAGCCCTGCCGATAGAGGTTGCGTGTTGATCCCCGCGCCGGAAAGGCGCAGACCAGACGTTGGAAGTTGAGCCCCATGGGCGCGTCTCCAACGCGTGCGGGACTTCTCATCGGGGCTTGAATCGCCTGGCCTGCGGTCGTGTTTTCCTCTGTGCCACTCTGTGTCCCCTGTGGTTGATTGGATGTGCCCGCGAGAGGACTTTTGCACGGGCGACCTCCGCGCCTGCTTTGTTTATAACGGCGCGATCTTTGTATCAGGGCAGGACTTCAGCCCTGCCATAGAGGTTGCGTGTTGATTCCCGCGCCGGAAAGGCGCAGAACCAGACGTTGGAAGTTGCGCCCCATGGGCGCGTCTCCAACGCGGGCGTGACTCTCGGCGCGGCTGAAAGCCGCGCCCTGATACGAAACAGCCTAAGCTTTCTCTGTGCCACTCTGTGTCCCCTGTGGTTGATTCGATGCGCGCGCCAGAAGACGTTTACACGGGCGAGGATCTCCGCGCCTGCTTTGTTCATAACAGCACGATCTTTGTATCAGGGCAGGGCTTCAGCCCTGCCGATAGAGGTTGCGTGTTGATCCCCGCGCCGGAAAGGCGCAGAACCAGACGTTGGAAGTTGCGCCCCATGGGCGCGTCTCCAATGCGGGCGCGACTCTCGGCGCGGCTGAAAGCCGCGCCCTGATACGAAACAGCCTAAGCTTCCTCTGTGTTCCTCTGTGTCCCCCGTGGTTGATTGGATGTGCGCGCCAGAAGACTTTTGCACGGGCGAGGACCTCCGCGCCTGCTTTGTTCATAACGGCGCGATCTTTGTATCAGGGCAGGGCTTCAGCCCTGCCATAGAGGTTGCGTGTTGATCCCCGCGCCGGAAAGGCGCAGAACCAGACGTTGGAAGTTGCGCCCCATGGGCGCGTCTCCAACGCGGGCGTGACTCTCGGCGCGGCTGAAAGCCGCGCCCTGATACGAAACAGCCTGTGCTTCTATTGTTCCGCGCGTAAAGGAGAGATCAACATTCCGCCGGGAGCCTTCTTCTTGTTGCGATCCGACTTGCCTGGTAGATAGGCAAGGTCCAGCGTTCCCTCGGGCGTGGCCGCAGCCCCAGCCAGCAGATCCGCCAGGCCGCGGAAGGAACGGCCGATGTCGTTGCTTTCCTGGAAAGCGACCGGCATTCCCTTGTCGATGGCGGGAGCGGTCGCCTGGTAGTTGTTGGGCAGTTTCCACAGCAGCTTGCAATCGGTGGCTTTCTCGACGTCCTCGTCGCTGAAGCCGGGGATTTTCTTGTAGCGGTTGAGAACCAGCCGCACCCTGCCGCTGCCCGCTGTCTCTTCCAGGAAGGGCCGCATCCGTCCGGCGCTCCACAGGGAAACCACGTCAGCTTGCGCCACCAGCAGAACCGCGTTGGATAATTCCGAAAGCAGCCGCGCCGTCTGGTCGACGCGGTTCGAGCAGTCCACAACCACGTAGCGGAAGTGCGTGACCAGAAGATCGAATAGCCGCGCCAGTTCGGCGGCAGTCGGCGTCAGGGAAAACGGCTGTTGCGGCGCTGCCAGAAGTTGCAATCCGCCCTTGCACTGGGTCAGCAATCCCTCGAGCAGGGAGGAATCCAGGCGATGCAAATTCTGCAACGCGTCAAACACGCCGAAAACCGGGCGCAGATTCAGATGCAGGGCAGCATGCCCCATGGGTGCGAAGTCAACCAGCAGCACGCTGCCGTGAGCCTCATTCAAGGCGACGGCGGTATTCACCGCGACAGTCGTGGCGCCCGCGCCGCCCTTGGCGTTGGTCACGGTGAAAACTCGCGCGCGACCGGCGGAAGAACGCGTCTTGCTGCGCGCGGTGTCGAACCGCATGAAAGCCTCAGCCACGGCCTCCGCCGCGACATTCCGCTCCAGGTATTCGCTGGCGCCGGACCGCATAGCCGCGACGATGGTGGCCGGGTTCGTCAACTCGCCCACGGCGAAGATGGCCAGTTGGCTGGTGTTGGCGCGAATCAGTTCAATGGCGCTGAGGGCGCGCTGTTCGGCCCGAGGGTCAATGTCAACCAGGACGATTTCCGCGCGAACGTCCTGAATCTGGCGCAGGATGGCGTCGGTGGTGCTGACCGGAAAGCCGACGTAGCTGAAAACTATCCGCCCGATTTGGGTGCTCTCCAGCCGATGCCGGAGTGACGTCAGTCTTTCCTTGTCCTCGGTCAGAACCGCCACTGCTACGCCGTGCATGCGCCCAACCTCATGAAAGTACGTTGATTATCAATGTTATGAATGCGAAAGGCGCACGCCAAGTGACTTCGGTACCCACAGGGAGCGTTCATCCCAATTCTTTCCTTCCGCCACAGAACCATTTTTCAAAACGAGGGTCCACCACATGAAGGGCCAGGGGGGAGAAGGAGCAAGCGCCTCCAATATCTTGTCATTCTATGCAAAAACCATGCCAATGAAAAGCCCGCATTTTCGGGCAAAAGGCACGCCGGGAAAGGGTTTCAGGGGAGAAATGAAATCCACAACTTTTTGGCCGGAGTCAGACCAGCCCGGTCCGGGACTGGAAGGTGTGGCGGCTCAGCCCGGGCTCATCGTCGGGCGCCTGGTCATGCAGCCCCGAGATGCGGCTGAAGCCCCGCGTAACTTCCGTCACCGGGTTTGCGTCAGGCAGGTATTCATAGCCCTCAAAATGCACCGCAACCCCGGTCTTGCTGGCCTGCGTCATCTGGCTCAGGCGGTTCACGCGTCCCTTGCAGCGCACGCGCATGTTCTCGCCCAGCGTGATTTCCGAAGGCATCACCAGCGTGAGTTCCACCGAGTCGCCAACCGCGAGAGGAAAATCCGTGTAGAAAAAAATGCCGCGGGCGCTCAGATCCTGGGCAAATCCCAAGCCCTCATGCTCGGTTTGTGTCAGGCGGACCGAAACGGGAATGTGGGAGCTGAAGCGCTGCGCTGCTCTGCGCTCAAGGCGAACCGGCTCTGTGCTCATAGTTCCTCCGAAGCTGAGGCTGGCGCTGTTCGCGGCGACCCGCCCTTGATGGGGGACAACTTCGCAGCTTTTCGGATTCCCGGTCTCACTTCTGTGTTGCCCTATACTTACCTGGCAACCGTTCGGTCCGGAACCCGAATGAACCTGGCAATAACCGCTGAATGTATCGCAAGGGCCACCGCTTGGGAAGTTACAACTTGGTGACTAAATATCCACAGGCTGCCGCAAGATCCGCGCGTCCGGACAAGGCACCGGAAACAGGGCAATGAAACCAGAAGACCAGGGTGAATCCGGCAATGGACGGGCGATTTCGGCTGCAACCCCCACGCCGGACGAAGGACTGCCGGTAATTCTCCGGGCTCTGCGCCACCGCAATTTTCAACTGTTTTTCAGTGGACAACTTGTTTCCCTGGTTGGCACCTGGATGCAGAGCATTGCAGAGTCGTGGCTGGTCTATCGCCTCACCGGTTCCGCTTTCCTGTTAGGCGCGGTGGGATTCGCAAGCCAGATTCCGGTGTTCCTGGTCGCGCCTGTGGGCGGCATCGTGGCCGACCGCAAGAACCGGCAGCGCATCGTAATCTCCACCCAGGCCTCCGCCATGTGCCTCGCCATGGTGCTGGCGATTCTCACCCTCACTCACAAAGTTCAGGTGTGGCATGTCTTCGGCCTGGCGGCGCTTCTGGGAATCGTGAACGCCTTCGACCTTCCCGCGCGCCAGGCCTTCCTGGTTGACATGGTGGGCAAGGAAGACCTCATGAATGCCATCGCCCTGAATTCATCGATGTTCAATGGTGCGCGCATCGTGGGGCCCGCGATAGCGGGAATTCTGGTGGCGAGAATCGGCGAAGGCTGGTGCTTTTTCGCAAATTCGCTCAGCTACATCGCCGTAATTATCGGGTTGCTGATGATGCGCGTGCAGCGCCCTACTGCCCTGGCCACTGCCGCCTCGCCCATTGCGCACATCATGGAAGGATTCCGCTTCGTGCGCCAGACCAAGCCGATTCGCGCACTCCTCCTGCTTCTTGGACTTGTCAGCCTGGTGGCCATGCCCTATACCGTCCTGATGCCGGTGTTCGCCGACCAGGTCCTGCACGGCGGCGCCCAGGGATTGGGCATTCTGATGGGCGCTACCGGCGTGGGCGCGCTGCTCGCGGCGTTAGCCCTGGCGTCGCGGACGGGTGTGCGCGGACTTGGCCGGTGGGTCGCGTTCTCCTGCGCGGGCTTCGGTTTCAGCCTGGTGCTGTTTGCCTGGTCAAGAATCTTCTGGCTCTCGGCCGCCCTGCTTCTCCCCGTCGGCTTCTGCATGATGCTCCAGATGTCCTCTTCGAACACGCTCATTCAGGCCATGGTCCCGGATCATCTCCGCGGGCGTCTGATGGCGGTCTACTCCATGATGTTCATGGGAATGGCCCCGCTCGGTGCGCTGCTGGGTGGCGCGTCGGCCGAGCACCTGGGCGCGCCGCTCACAGTTTCCATTGGCGCCGTGGCCTGTCTCGGAGGCGCAGCCTGGTTCGGGTTCACCTTGCCGAAAGTTCGGGTCGAAGCGCGCCGCCTGATTGTCGCGCAGGCACTGGCGGGCGGCGACCCCGTGGAAGAGATGACCTCGCGGCTGGTCGACGAATGAATCTTCAGCGCGAAAATTCGCGAATGACTTCGCGAAGTGAAGCATGTGCGAACGGAGCCGGCGAAAAAGTCAGCACCAGCATCAGCAACGCGAAGATCCCGATCGCGTAGCGCCCTCTTTCGACTCCCGGCCAGGGCGGAACCACCGGGTGCCGCAGCCCGCTGATGGCAAGCAGAATTGACCAGAGAAGCCATCCCACCCAGCGGTAGTACGCCAGCGGCAACAGTGCGAGAATCGTAAGCCGGGAAACCAGCTTGTGCGCCGGCGGAGCGAGTGAAAAGACCATATGCCCGCCGTCGAGCTGTCCGCCGGGAAGAAGATTCAGCGCCGTGGCAAACATTCCCACCCAGGCCGCGATCGCCACCGGATGCAGATGCAACTGGCTCAGCGGAATTGCCCTCAGCGAATAACCCGGCGACAGTGCGCCCAGCGCGTGATGCACCCAATAGAAAACCAGCGGATACTTCAAATCGATCGCCGGCCCGGTGGGAGGACCAGCGATCCGGGAAAGTCCCAGGGAAAAACACAGCACGAAAAACGCCACCACGAATCCGGCAATCGGCCCGGCAACTCCGATATCAAACAGAGCGGTCCGCGATCGGATCGGAGAACGAATCCGAATGAACGCTCCCAGCGTGCCGATCAGAGTGGGAAACGGAATGAAGAACGGAAGTGTCGCCCACACTCCGTAACGGCGGCAATAGAGATAGTGTCCCATCTCGTGCGCCAGCAGAATCAGCATCAGCGTCAGCGAGAATGGAATTCCCAGAACGAAGTTCTCCGGCCGCACCGCCCACGCCAGCGGAAAAATCGCCAGGCCGTCTTCCCCGTCGTAAAGCGGCGCCAGGTTATGCAGAAAGTTGTACTCGAGGCGCGCGCCCACGACGATCGTGGTGAAGATCGTGAGCACAAATAGAAGCCCGTGCAGCCAGTAGCGCTGCCGCCAGGGCTGCACCACCATCACCGGAACCGGAGGCCTGGGCTCTAATGTGGGAGGAATCGGGGGAAACGGTTCAACCATGAAAAATTCCGGCCCGCAGCGGCACGGCGGGCTGATCACAAGCAAGGGGCCGGCGTGCGCCGGCCTAGTCGATCGACTGTAACTCTTTGCCAGGCTTGAAGCGCACCGCCTTGCCCGGCGGGATGGAAACCTCCGCCCCGGTCCGCGGGTTACGCCCAATCCCAGTCTTGCGCGGGCGGACGTTAAACACGCCAAATCCCCGCAGTTCAATGCGATCGCCCTTGGAAAGGGACCGCTTCATACTTTCAAACACCGTCTCCACGGCCAACTCGGCCTTGGTCTTGGTGATCCCGGTCTTGTTGACCACTTCGTTGATGATGTCGAGCTTAATCACAGGAGGCTCCCGAGCGGCGGAGTAAAACAGCCTACCAAGTGATTGATGCTAAGGGACATAAGGGAGATTGTCAACGGTAGGTTCTCTCCCGTAAGATGGGCGGCAACCCAGCCGGCAACATTGTGTGATTTGGTAATTCCTGACCGGGAATCAAAAATCCCGCTCCTTGAGCCGCTCGGATTGCCAAATTGCCGAATTTCCCGAGTCAAAAATCTCTTTTCCCAAGGGAGCTAAATGCTGAAGAGTGACCGCTGGATCCGCAAGATGGCGAAGGAACACGACATGATTAACCCCTTCTCCGAGAAGCAGGTACGGGAAGGTGTGATTTCCTACGGGCTGTCCTCGTACGGATACGATCTGCGCGTCGCCGATGAGTTCAAGATCTTCACCAACGTCAACACCACGGTAGTCGATCCCAAGAACTTCGACGAGCGTTCGTTTGTGACGATCCGCTCCGAGTGTTGTGTGGTGCCGCCGAACTCGTTCGCGCTGGCGCGTTCTGTCGAATATTTCAGGATTCCCCGCGACGTGCTGACCATCTGCGTGGGCAAGTCCACCTACGCGCGCTGCGGCATCATCGTCAACGTGACGCCGTTTGAGCCTGAATGGGAAGGATTTGTCACCCTCGAAATCTCCAACACCACGCCCCTGCCCGCGAGAATCTACGCCAACGAAGGTCTCTGCCAGATCATTTTCTTTCAGTCCGATGAGGTCTGCGAGACCAGTTATGCGGACCGCAAGGGTAAATATCAGGCTCAGAAAGGGATCGTGCTGCCGAAGCTGTAGGTTGACGCTTTTGTGGCGCGGGCGCCCTCGCCCGCGTTTCTGGCCTTCTGTTCTGAGTGAGGCGTAACTCTATCCACTTGTCATTCCGAACCGCTTCAGCGGTGAGGAATCCGCTTTCGTGCTAGGGATCAGAACAGCAGATTCCTCGCGCAAAAATCCGCGCTTCGGAATGACAAACAGGGCGGAATGACAAACAGGGCGGAATGACAAGCAGGGCGGAATGACAAGCAGGCAGGAACGACAAACACGCGGGAAACTTACCTCCCCATGTTCTCGCCTTCTTTGAACATGTATTTGATGGAAGGCTTGTAAATCATCAGGTTGGGAGCGCCGTTGCGGTTCAGCTTGATGCAATTCTTGTCGTACCACTCGATGATCCCGCGAATCTGCTCGCCATCGCGCAGCACCACCACCATCGGCGTTCTTGATTGCATCTGCTTCTGGTAGTAGAAGTTTTCCGCATTAGTCTGGTCCGGTGGCGCTGCTTTGCGACCGCCCCCGCCATGATTGCGATCGCCTCGATCGCCGCGCTCCATGCGATCGGGCCGCTCGGAACGCTCCTGGCGCTCGGGCCGCCGGTCCGCTACTGCGCCGGCATGGTTGTGATCGTTTCGGTTCAAGGATGGCCGGATCAGTTTGCGGTTGGCAAATGCTTCAGTTTCAATGGCGCGCTCGGGGGCTGGGATCGTATCAACAGCATCCTTCATGGGGCACCACCTGTTCGACACGCTTTTTTGCGGGCCACAACACGGCGCTGCTGTGATTGTGGGTACTGGCTAGGCGTGAATTGCCAATAACGTAGCACAGGAAGGCAGTTGTGACAATCCGGTAAGGCCCTCGCCGGTGCAGGCGGAAAGACTGATGGCATCTTGACCAATCTGGAACCGCGTGCCACTCCGGTTCTCAACTTGAGAGCGCGCGGAAATGCTGGACAGGCAAGGGTTTGGCGCATTCCGATCAGGCGCAAGGCCTGGCGCTAGCTCTCCAGCGCGGCGGCGAAGGCGTCCAGGGAAAGCGAACGCAGCAAGTTCCGGCGCATGCCACGCTCCACATCGCCCAGACGGCTCGCGGCGGAAGCGATCCATTCAAAGCTGGCCGATTCCGCTAACCTTTTCAATTCAGGCTGAATATCGGTATTGCGCAGCAGCTCCGGCGTGCCCGATTGCAGGAACATCAGATCCTGAAGCAGCGAATAGACAGTCCGCAGAAGATTTTCCGTTTTCTGCCTGCCTTCGGCGCCCGCGCGGTAGGTTTCCGTCACGCGAAACAGCTCGCTGTGATCGGCGGCGCCCAATGCCGACCGCAGAAGCGTCAGCCCATGCGCGCGTGCCGCTACGTAGGCGTCGAGATCGAAGCTGCGCGCCGCTCCCACCGCCCCTTCCGCCAGTCGGGCCACCAGCGCGCGATGCTTCGCGTTCCATTCCGGCCGGTGCTTCGCCAGGTATTGGTCAATCTGCTCGCTGGACAACGCCGACAGCGGGACCGTCATGCTGCGGGAGCGGATCGTCGGCAGCAGCTCGCCCGGATTTTCCGTCAGCAGGAAAATCGTCGCAAAATCCGGCGGCTCTTCCAGCACCTTCAATACCGAGTTCGCCGCTTCTTTCATGAAAGCCGAGTCGGTAAAGATGTAGACCTTCTCGCGCGCCTCGGCGGGGCGAAAGTAAATGCTTTCGATGACCCGCCGCACCTGGTCCACCTTGATCATGAGCTGAGGCGGATCGGGAGGAATGATGAGAACGTCGGGATGAGTCTGGACGAAGAGCCGGGTCTCCCGCCGGTCGGTCTCCTTCATCGACTCGCGCGCTTCCGAGGCCTCGCTGCAACGGGCGGCGAGATCTTCGGCTTGCGCTATGCGAACGCAGTTCGAGCACGTTCCGCAAAAATCCGGCAGTTCGCCAGCCGGTGGAGTAAGACAGTTAATAGCCCTGGCCAGCATTAGCGCCAGCGTGTATTTGCCGGAGCCCGCGGGGCCCGCCAGGATCACTGCCTGAGGGAAGCGGTTGAGCGAGAGCATCTCCCGCAAATGCCGGACGGTCTCACCGTTGCCATGGAAATCGGAAAAGGGCATGAAATTTAGTGGTCAGCAATTTTCGATTGGCGGATTCTTTGATTGCCGCCGGACGAAAATCCTCAACAGCTTGCATTATGCACTTCTTGCCTTCTTGTTCAGCTTCTGTCGCACCAGTTCAACGATTTTGGTGTGCGTCTCCTCGGCGGGACCTCTGGCGTCGACGAGTGCGACCCGCTGAGGCTCCCGCGCGGCGATCGCCAGATACGCATTGCGGACGCGCGTGAAAAACCCGCGGCTCTCCTGTTCGAAGCGATTCTCATCGCTTTCAGCCGGACTGTTGCCGGCCGCCCGGTTTCGGTTCCGCCGGCGGGCGCGCTCCACGCTTGCGGTCACATCGGAATCCATCAGGAGGGTCAAATCCGGCTGAAGGTTCCCGCAGAGAATGCGATGCAGTGAAAGAATCGGCTCCGAGCCCAACTTGCGCCCTCCGCCCTGGTACGCCTCCGAAGAATCGGTGAAGCGGTCGCAGAGGACGATACTTCCGCTCGCCAGTGCCGGATGCACAACCTCTTTTATGTGCTGCGCGCGCGAGGCAAACATCAGCGCCAGTTCCGCCAGAGGCGAAAGACCAGCCGTCGAGGTATCAAGCAGCAGATTCCGGATCTGTTCTCCGGTTCGCGTTCCACCCGGCTCGCGGGTCGTCACCACGGCTCGTCCGTCCGAGCGCAAAACCCCCGCAAGCTTTTCAAGCTGCGTGCTTTTCCCGCAGCCATCCAGCCCCTCGAAGGTGACAAACCATCCGCGCGCGTGTTCCGCCACGGCGAAAATCATAGCAGGAGGGCAGACTGCCATGTAGGCACGGGCGTCCTCGCCCGTGCATAACCCTTCTCAGGCAAGAACCATGTGGGCATGGCGTCCTCGCCTGTGCCTACATGGTTCTTGCACGCGCGCCTGCAGACAGACCTGGACGGACTGTCTCTGTTATATTCGATGATTCGGCCGCTCTCCGAAATCCTCTTTGTGCCCTGGAGGCTTTCTGTGAAGTTTTACTTCCGCCCGGTTCTTCCCTGGTTGATCATCATCCTCTTATCTGTTCCGGCAATCAGTGCGCAGACGCCCGGGCTCAGCACCCAACGGCCCAAGAAGACTCCCAAGACCGCCACAGCCATGGCTGCGCCGACGGTTACGCTTTCCATTGACGCAACCGAGGCTCCTCGCAAGATCTTCCACTCCGTGCTGAATGTTCCTGCCACCCCCGGCACGCTCACGCTCTACTATCCCAAGTGGATTCCCGGAGAGCACGGGCCGACGGGACCGATCCAGGATCTGACCGGGCTGAAATTTCGCGCGAACGGGCAGGAACTGAAGTGGCGGCGCGATTTGAAGGATGGATGGACCTTCCACATCGAGGTGCCGGCGGGAGTCACTTCCGTCGAGGCATCGTTCGACTTCGCCTCACCAGCCGGCGCTGCCGGGCCCTACACCGCCGGACCTTCCGCCACGCAGAAGATGGCGATCCTCAACTGGAACACGATGCTTCTTTATCCCGAAGGATGGACGTCAGACCAGCTCAACTTCGAAGCCAGCCTGAAATTGCCCGACGGATGGAAGTTCGCGACGGCGCTGCCGCTGGCGTCACAATCCGGCGCTGAAATTAAGTTCAAGCCCGCGTCCCTGACCACGCTGGTTGACTCGCCCGTGCAAACCGGAGAATTTCTGCGCGTCGTGCATCTTGCTGACAATCCGCCACAGGAACTGGATATCGCCTCCGACAGCGCCGACGCCCTGAACGCACCGCAGGATTATCTCGACCACTTCAAGACGCTGACCGAGCAGGCAAAGAAGCTCTTCGGAGTGCAACACTTTCGCGACTACCACTTCCTCTATAGCCTCAGCGATCACGTTCAGCATTTCGGACTGGAGCATCACGAATCGAACGACAGCCGCCTCGGCGAGCGCTTCCTGGTGGAGGCTGACCTCAGGCTGCTGGGCGCGAGCCTGTTGCCGCACGAGTATGTGCACTCGTGGAATGGAAAATACCGCCGCCCCGCCGACCTGGCGACATCCGATTATCAGAAGCCGATGCAGACGGACCTGCTCTGGGTTTACGAGGGGTTGACCTCCTACCTCGGCGATGTCCTCAGCGGACGCAGCGGCCTCAGAACGCCGCAGCAGTACGACGACGCGCTCGCACTGATCGCGGCAAACCTCGATCACCGCCCGGGCCGCACCTGGCGCAATCTTCAGGACACGGCCGATGGCGTTCCCGCCATGCAGGGCGCGCCACATCAGTGGGAATCCTGGCGGCGTCCTCTCGACTATTACGAGGAAGACGTCCTGAACTGGCTGTGGGTCGACACCATCATCCGGCAGCAGACGCATGGCCAGAAATCATTGGACGATTTCTGCCAGCTCTTCCACGGCGGCTCGACCGGAACTCCAGAGCTGAAGACTTACACCTTTGACGACCTCGTCAACGCCCTGAACCAGATCGCGCCTTATGACTGGCGCGGCTTCTGGACCGATCGTCTGACCAATCACGGGCCGGGCGCGCCCCTGACCGGAATCGAGAACAGCGGCTGGAAGCTGGTTTACGACCAGACCAGGTCACATTTAATGGAATTGCACGAACAATGGGCCAAGGATATCGAGGAAGAGTATTCCATCGGTCTTTTGCTGAAGCAGGACGGCACGATCATCGACACGGTGGAAGGCATGCCTGCCGCCAAGGCGGGGATCGGGCCGGGAATGACCGTCGTCGGGGTGAATGGAAGAAAATTCACCAAGGATGTTTTCGGCGACGCCTTGCGCGCGAGCAAAGATTCATCCCAACCGGTGGAACTGCTGGTCGAAAATACGGAGTACTACAAGGTCTACAAGATCGACTATCACGGCGGCGAGAAATATCCGCACCTGGTGCGCGACGAATCCAAACCCGACATGTTGAGCGACATCATCAAGCCCCGTTAGGGATCTAATCTGCGGTTACGCCGGCGAAGAGATCGGTTTCCTGTGTCGCCGGGCCAGTGCGGGCGCTGGCCACGAGATGAAACTTCTCTGTGCCGTCCCGCGTCTTGACGTTCCGCTCGAAGTATTCCCACAACGGCTGCTGGGTGATGTGGCAGCGAAACGCCGCAATCTGGTTCTGCACATAATCCTCGACATCGATGACCGCAGTCGAGGGTGCAAGCGTCACCGGAGGCCGGTCGTCCAGGCCCTTGTCGGCAGTGGTGTAGTAGAGCTTTTGCACCTGGTAAGGGGTCAGCTTTCCGTCCAGTTGCTCGGGAAACCGGTTGTTGCGCGCCGCCCACTGAACCGCCAGCGTGATGAAAATTCCCGCCATCGAGTGATCGGTGTGTCCCGTCACTCCCCCTTCCGGCCCGAAGGCCACAACGACGTGGGGGCGCAGTTCGCGCACGTGCCGCGTCAGCACACACACGACTTTATAGAGATCGATGCGGTGCAACTGTCCATCGGGATAATCCAGCACCATACCGTGCTTCACCCGCAGCATGCGGCAGGAAGCGGCAAATTCTTCCCGCCGGATCGCCGATAGCTCGGCGTCATTTCGCGCGGGACCGCGGTGGGACGCCGCCTGCCCCGGCGTGAGGCAGATCACCGACGTCTCGACTCCGCGCTCGGCATAAAGACGCAGAATGCCGCCGAAGTTTCCCGCTTCGTCGTCGGGATGCGCGGTTACAGCCATCATTCGAAACATTCGGGAGATTGCTCCTGACCTGAAGTTTCAGCCGGACTGCGCCAGCTCCGTCACCAACTCGGTTTCCTCCACCTCTTCCAGCATGAAGGCCAGCGCTTCCTGCGGCACGGGCGCATTCCAGACTGGCGCGAAGGATTGCCGGTGCAGGGGCGACGGCCCATGCTCGCGCAGCGCCGCCAGGTGGCGCGGAGTGCTGTATCCCTTGTTCGAAGCGAGGTGGTACATGGGAAAAGCCGAATCCCAGTCCCTGACCATGCGATCCCGTTCAACCTTGGCGAGAATAGAAGCCGCTGCGATCGAAGCCGAGAGCGCATCGCCGTGAATGATCGGTTGCTGTTGCAGGTCGCAGTCGAGCCGGAGAGCGTCTACCAGCAGATGATCCGGCGCCGGTTGTAGATGCAGCACGGCCTCGCGCATCGCCAGCCGCGAGGCGTGATAGATGTTGATCTGGTCGATGCGGGCGGCATCAACGGCGGCCACCGCCCAGGCAATCGCGTGCTCCCGGATGCGCTCCGCCAGAACCTCGCGCCGCTCGGCCGGAAGCAGCTTGGAGTCGCGCAGGCCGCGAATCCGATAGCAGGGATCGAGAATCACCGCGGCTGCGACGACTGCGCCGAACAGGGATCCTCGGCCGACCTCGTCAACTCCCGCCACCAGCCGCGCCCCCGAAGACCAGGCCTTGTTTTCGTACTTCAGCGTGCAGCGCAACCGCTTCAGCATGCGCAGCTTGGCGGCCGGAGAAAGTTTGGTTTTGGGCGGTCCGGATTTGGTCCTGGGAGACACTCGCGATGCTTTCATCTTCGCCGAGAGCGTTCCATCATGCAACTGTGAATCGTTCTGGAACACGCGAATCGTTTCGCATCGCGCCGCAGTTCATCCGGTAACGGCGCCCGATTACCAAGGTAAATTGTCGCTTCCGGTCGGCCTTTGTTACCTTCGGCACAGGGACTGCCTGTGGGGAAAAAACATACATCCAACGAGTTGCCGGAGCACGACCGCAACGACAGGCGCGTGCACGTCGCGCTGCCCATCCGCATCACCTACCACGACAAAAACAATAAGCCGCACCTCGAGATGGCGTGTACCTACGATATCTCCCGGCATGGCGCGCGAATCACCAGCCTGCGCTGCGTAAAGCAGACGGGAGAGATTGTCGCGGTCGAGCGCGGGCGGAACAAGGCAGCCTGCCGTGTCGTGTGGGTGGGAGATGCGGATTCTGAACGCGGCGGCCAGATCGGGTTGCAGACCGTCGAACCAGAGAAGAGGCTGTGGGATGCGGAACTGGCGGACATGGAAGAGACCTACGACCCGCTGGTTGCGACACCCGCGCCGCCCAAGCCGCTCATCGGAGGCAGCCGCAACCGCCGGCGGCACGATCGCCTGAAAGTGGAAGGCGCGGGAGAACTGCTGAAGACCAACAGCAGCGGCAAGACAGGCGGCACGAAAGTGGTTTTGAAAGATCTGTCGGAGTTGGGCTGCCTGGTGACCACCAAGCAAGTCGTGATGCCCGGTACCAATCTGAAGCTGGTATTGAAAGTCGCGAATTATGATTTGCGACTCAAGGGCCAGGTGCGCCATTCCCTCGACATGGGAATCGGCATTGAATTTTCCGAGATCCGCAAAGGCGACCGCCAGAACCTGAAGCATCTGCTTCAAAAGCTCGGGGAAAAACACCTCGAAGCTTCCGTCCAGGTCGACGTCGAACCCTGAAAAACCATGTAGCCACGGGTGTCCCCACCCGTGCGTGGGCACTGTGAACCCCCCTGCCCTCTGTGGTTACAGTCCTACTCGGACGCGCGTGCCGCGGCGGGCTTATCGCGCTCGACATCCCGCAAACGCGCCGCCTTCCCTCTCAGCGCACGCAGGTAATACAACTTGGCGCGGCGGACTTTCGAGGATCGAATCAAATCGACCTTGTCGATCACCCGCGAATTGATGGGGAAAATACGCTCGACCCCATGCCCAAAGCTGATCTTGCGCACGGTGAAGCTGGCCTGCGGCCCGCGGGTCCGCGTGAGCACCACTCCCTCGAACGCCTGTAGCCGCTCCTTCTCGCCCTCTTTGATTTTCACCTGCACGCGGACGGTATCGCCCGGCACGAAGTCAGGGATGTCGGTACGGCGCGTCTTGGCCAGCAGTTTTTCGATGATCAGGTTCGACATGTGAGTTCCTTCCCTCTGGATCTTTCTAGATATCTCGGCCCTTGATCTGGGCCAGCAATTTTTTGTCGTCCTCGGTCAGCGGCGTTCGCTCCAGCAGATCGGGACGGTTGCGCACTGTCTTCTCGAGCGCCACGCGCCGCCGCCAGTGCCGGATCTCCTGGTGGTTGCCGGAAATCAGCACTTCCGGAACCGCCATCCCGCGAAACTCCGCCGGCCGCGTGTAGTGCGGATAATCCAGCAATCCGCCCGACGCGCACGTTGAGCTGACGCCGTTCCTGGGCGGCTCCGCTCCTTGCACCGCGAAAGACTCCTGCCGGGTCGAGTTTTCGTTTCCCACCGCTCCCGGAATCAGCCGGGTCACAGCATCGAAAACCACAGCCGCTGCGAGTTCGCCACCGCTCAGCACATAATCGCCGATCGAGAGCTCACGATCCGCGAGGTGCTCGCTCACTCGCTCATCCACGCCCTCATAACGGCCACAGATAAGGACGATGCGCTCGAGCACGGCCAGTTCCGCCGCCACTGCCTGATCGAACCGTTTGCCCTGCGCCGAAAGCAGAATTACGCTTTGCTTCGCAGCCCGGCGGTCGCCCCCGGCCGCAAGGCCCATCCCTTCAATACACTCAAAGATCGGTTCCGGCTTCAGCACCATGCCTTCGCCGCCGCCGAATGGGCGGTCATCCACCGTGCGGTGGCGGTCCCGGGCAAATGCCCGTAAATCGTGGATCTCGATCGCCACCAGCCCCGCCGCCTGGGCGCGCTGCACAATGCCGTAGTCCAGCGGTCCGCGAAAAAAATCCGGAAAGATCGTCAGAATGTCGATCTTCATTGCGGATCCACTCAACGGCGCTTCTTCTGTTGCTCCTGCTTCTCCTCGGGCGTCAGCGGATCGTTCACTACCAGCAGGCCCTCGGGCAACAGCATGTCGATTCGCCTATGCTCGAGGTCCGCTTTCTGCAGGAACGCCTCGGCATAGGGAATCTCGTACTCTTTCGCGCCCTCTTTCACCACCAGCAACGGCGCTTCTCCTGCGCCGAAGCGGACATCCTGAATCACGCCGACTTCGCGCCCGGCATCGAACACCGTCGAGCCAACAAGCTGGTCGATGAAAGCCCATCCCGATTCCAGCTTCGCCCGCTGCCCGGCCGGAACCTGAAGCTCGCTCCCAACCAGCGCTTCAGCCTCTGAAATCGAATCCACGCCCGCGAACTTCAGCACCAGGCTCGCCTTGTGCGGCCACAGGCTTTCCAGCCTGAGCGGCCGTCGATCTCCATCAGCTCCCAGCGCCAGCAGTTCCATGCCGGCGGCGAAGCGATCCGGCACGTCGCTATGTACTTCGGCGGCGACCTCTCCGCGCCGGCCCTGCGTCTTGAAGACGCGGGCCAGGGTCACGAACCCGCCGCTATCCGCGCCGCCTATTCAATGATCTCCAGCGCCAGGCGCTTGTTCGCCCGAATCCCCGTGGCGCTCAACAGCGTTCGCAGGGCGCGGGCGGTTCGGCCATTCCGGCCGATGACCTTGCCCAGGTCGCTTTCGGCCACTTCCAGTTCCAGCACCGTCTCGCCATCTTCCTCAAACTGCTCGACGATGACCTCGTCCGGCTTGTCCACTAAGGCTTTAGCGACCTGCTCGATCAGGGCACGCACATCCGCTGCTGCTTCACTCATGGCCACTCCTGACAGATGTGAGGTGATGTTGCTGCGACTTCGCGGCTGGATCAGGCGACGGACGGAGCGCTGGCCGGGGCCGGCGTGGAAAGCAGCTTGCCGACACGATCCGAAACCTGGGCTCCCTTGGAAATCCAGTAGTCAATGCGCTCACGCTTCAATTCGACGCTGGCCGGCGTGGTGCGGGGATTGTAGGTCCCGACCACCTCGACCGGACGGCCGTTGCGCGCGCTCGCCTTCTCAATCACCACCACGCGGTAATGCGGTTGTTTGCGCGCACCTCGGCGCGCCAGACGGATCATCAGCACTAGTCTTTATCCTTATACGTCCGGAAAACTCCGGCGGGCTATTGACAAACCATTATTATGCCGGAGGTTAGCCGGAATGGCAAGGAAGGGGCGTTGGGCTCGAAGCCCTCCGAGCTCTCAACTCGATACAGTCCATTTGTCATTCCAATGCGCGGCTTTTGCGCGAGGAATCTGCTGTTCTCATCCCTGCACGCTGACCCAAGACCGCATTCCTCGCCCAAAAACGCGGGGCCCCACCCTACCCCGTATTATGCAGCCCCGCCGCAATCCCATTGATCGTCGCTCCCAGAGCGTAGTTCAGGGCCTCGGTATCTTCGCCCCGGCGCTTGCGCGAGAGCAGGTCGACCTGGATCAGGCTCATGGGGTCGACATAGGGATTGCGCAGCCGGATGGAGCGCGCCAGAACCGCGTTGTTCTCCAATAGCTGGGTTTGCCCGGTGACGTTAAGAATCATCTGCCGGGTTCGTTCGAACTCCTGGGTCAGCATCTTCCAGACGCGCTCGCGCAATTTTTCCTCGGCCACAAGAGAAGCATAGAGACGCGCGATGGTGAGGTCCGCCTTCGCCATGGCCAGTTCGACGTTGCGGATAACGTCGAGGAACAGCGGGAATTCCCGCATCATCTCTTTCAGGAGTCCGAGGTTCTTCGGTTTCTCGCGCGCGAAACACTCGAGCGCGTGGCCGATGCCGAACCACGCGGGTACAGCCTGGCGGCTCTGCATCCAGCCGAACACCCAGGGGATCGCCCGCAGGTCCTCCAGTCGGTGGCTGGCGGAGCGCCGCGCCGGCCTCGAACCGATGCGGGCGTATTCGAGCTGGTTCACCGGCGTCGCCATTTCCAGGTATTCAATGATGTCGGGATTCTCGGCGATGTTCTGGCGATAGAACCCATAAGCGGCCTGCGACATCTTCTCCATCGCCTCAGCCCAGCAGGCGTCCGCTCCCGGCGCGGGACCGCCGGGCCGCATCAGCGCTTCGAGGCAGGCGGCGATCATGATTTCAAGGTTCCACTCCGCCAACACGGGATCCGCATACTTCCAGTTCAGAACCTCTCCCTGTTCGGTGACGCGGATTTCCCCCGAGAAGTCGCCGACCGGCTGCGCCAGGATGGCGCGATGGGTTGGTCCTCCGCCGCGTCCCACCGTGCCGCCACGCCCATGGAACAGTCGCAGGTTCACGTTGTGTTTCCGCGCCGCGCCGTGCAGGGCGCGGTGAGCCTTGTACAGCTCCCAGATGCTGGTGAGCATGCCGCCGTCTTTATTGGAGTCGGAGTAGCCGAGCATCACCTCCTGCCAGCGGCTCCAGGAGTCGAGCAGCGGCGCGTACTCCGCCGACTGCCACACGCGTTCCATGGTTGCGGCGGCTCCGCGCAAAGAGTCGATCGACTCGAACAGCGGAATCGGCATCAGTCCCGGATCGTTCCCGCTGCATGCCAGCTGCACTCCGCAAATCTTCGCCAGGCGGACGACATCGAGCACATCCTTCTCGCTCTCCGCTCCGCTGATCACATAGGCGCGGATGGCGCGAGCAGGGAAAGTTTTCTTCAGCTCCGCAACCTTGCGGAGGGTGGCGATCAGGTCCACGGTCCCCGCCGAAAGGCCGTCCGGCAGCGGACTCGCCGAATTGCCCAACTGTGATCCCGCCGGAATTTCTTCCAGCGCCTTGGCATGAACGCGCGCGTGCTGGCGGATGTCGAGCGTCGACAAGTGAAATCCAAAGGTTCTCAGCTTTCGCAGCAAAGGATCGATCGCCACAGTTGCGAGGCGCTCGCCGCGGTTGGCCAGCAGGCTCTCGCGAATAAGGCTTAAGTCTTGTTCGAATTCAGCCGCGCCGCTATACGCGGCTGAGCTGTCGGGATCCTCCCGGCTGTTTCGCAACCGGATCACCACAAAGTTCATGAAGCGCCGGTATAGCTCCGTTACAGAAATCCGCTCCAGGCGCGAGTGTTCGTCGCCGATGCCGGCCGTGTACTCGTCGAGTCGCGCGCGAAGCTCCGGGGAGACCGCCGTCTGCTGCACCGACGTGCTGAGCTGGTCAGCCGCCTTGCGCATCTCCGCGATGTAGTGTTCGAGGATGGTATTGCGAGCCCGCTCCAGTGCTTCGCGCGTCGAATCCGGCGTCACAAACGGATTACCGTCGCGGTCTCCGCCAATCCACGATCCAAAATGGAGCAGCTTCGGAAGCTCGCGGTCGTCGATGGCAATGCCATAAACCTCGCGGAACGAACCCGCCAGCTCGCTGTACAGCCGGGGCAGGGTCTCGAAAAGCGACATGGGATAGACATCAAGCCCCATGCGGATTTCGTCAGTCACCAGCGGCTTTTCGACGCGCACTTCGTCGGTCTGCCACAGCGCCGTAATCTCCGCCGTGATCGCCGCCTCAAACTGAAGCGCGTCCGGATCGGATAGCGGCAGGCTGTCAAGGTTCTCAAGCTGCCGAGCGATGCGGCGCCGCTTCAGCAGCACGGTGCGCCGCGCCACTTCCGTGGGATGCGCGGTGAAGACAGGAACCACGCGCACTTTGCGCAGCGCCTCCAGCGCCTGCTCCGCGCTGATTCCCGCCGCCTGCATGCGCCGCAAAGTCCCGCGAAACGACCCCGGAAGCGGCGGCTGCCCGGTGTGCAGCTTGCCGGCGCGACGGCGTCGCTTGCGGTGGTTGGTCTCCGCCAGATTGGTCAATTCGAAGTAGATGGCAAACGCTTTTGCCACCCGGTAGGCATCCTTGACGTCCAGCCCCGAAACGATATTTCGGGCCTTCGCCATCTGCTCCACGTCAAACCTCGGCGTAGAAGTCTTTGGACGGGAGCGCGCGCGGTGCTGGATCAGCAGCCGTCTCAGCTGCTCCACGGTCTGGAGCAACTCTTCTCCCTCCTGCTCAACCAGCACCTGGCCGAGAAGCTTGCCCAGCGAACGCACGTCGCGACGCAACGGCAATTCCTTGCCAGGATCCGACGTCGACGCCGTCAGCTCAGCCAGCCGGCTGTTCTGATCGTCCGGGCTCCAGAGGGAGATTTCGGCCATATCGCACTATATTACGAGAGCGTTTTGGCCGCCCGCTAATTGGAAAAAGAGGTTAACCTTTGCAGAATTTCCGACGGCTCCGGCCGTTCGCTGTAGTCCTCGTTCGCCGACGCGTAAATCACGGCGCCGTCGCGATCTAGAACATACGTGGCCGGAATGGGAAGTTCCCAGCTTTCGTCGCCATTGGCGTGCGGCAGGTTGACCAACGCCCGCGAAAAGATCTCCTGTTGATACTCCGGCACGCGATACACCAGCCCGAATTTCCGCGCGACTTCGTTGCCGGAATCACTGAGCAGCGGGAAGCGCAGCTTGTGCTGGTCGTGCATGAAGAACGACTGCTGCACCGTCTGCGGGGATATCCCCAGCAACACCGCTCCGGCCCGCTCGATCTCCGGGACGACCAGGTTCATCGCTTCCAGTTGGCCTACGCAGAACGGGCACCATCGCCCGCGAAAAAAGCAGAGAACCAGGCGCTTTTCGGACAGAATCCTGCCGGACGACACCAGCTTGCCGCTTTGATCCTTGAGTTCGAAGCCGGGAGCAAACGCTCCCACCGGCAACGCGTCCTCCGCCAGCGTTCTTTCCTTCAGTTCCTTGACGGCGCGGGCGTGGACGGCCTGCGTCTCCGCCGGCACATACTTCGCGATGAGCTCTTTCCGCTCCTCATAAATCTCGCGCAGCGGCCGCGCCGTAACATCCGCTTCCGACTCTTCCAGAGAACGCCATTTCATAA
Source organism: Terriglobales bacterium (assembly GCA_963803205.1). GTDB lineage: Bacteria > Acidobacteriota > Terriglobia > Terriglobales > Acidobacteriaceae > CAWDLG01. Next base: position 683,650 of record CAWDLG010000007.1, on the reverse strand, counting down.
GCAGCCCTAAGCGCCGGCTACATCCCCGGCAGCTTCATCCCCGCCATGCGGCGCATGAAGCTTCCCTTTCCCATCTGCTTGAACATTTTGCGCATCTGGGCGTACTGCCGCAGCAGGTGGTTCACCTCCTGCACGGTTGTACCCGACCCCCGCGCAATCCGCTTGCGCCGGCTGCCGTTGATCACGTCGTGGTGCATGCGCTCGTGGACGGTCATGGAGTTGATGATGGCCTCCACGCGGTTGATCTGGTTTTCGTCTACCTTGTCGGCGGCTTTTTGCAGGCCGGAGAACGGCCCGATGCTCGGCAGCATGCCCATCAGGCTCTGGATCGATCCCATCTTCTTGACCTGCCGCAACTGGTCGCGAAAATCCTCCAGCGAGAAGCCGTCCCCGGCCAGCGCCCGGCTGGCGATATCCTGCGCCTTCTTCTTGTCGACCGACTGCTCCGCCTTCTCGATCAGCGAAAGGATGTCGCCCATCCCCAGGATGCGGGAAACAATGCGATCCGGATGAAACGGTTCCAGTGCGTCATACTTCTCGCCCACGCCAATGAACTTGATCGGCTGCCCGGTCACCTGGCGGATAGAGAGAGCCGCGCCGCCACGCGCGTCGCCATCCATCTTCGTCAGCACCACGCCGGTCAGGGACAGCTTCTTGTGGAACTCCTCGGCGGATCGCACCGCATCCTGGCCGGTCATGGCGTCAGCCACAAACAGGATTTCCTGGGGATTGAGCAGCCGCTTCAGAGACTGCATCTCGTCCATCAGTTGATCGTCGATGTGCAGGCGGCCCGCCGTATCGACGATGAGGACATTCGACCCGGAGTTGATGGCCTCGCGCCGCGCTTCCTTAGCCAGGCGCTCCACCGTCGCGGTGTTCGCCTCCCCCACTTCGCCCTCATAAACCTGCGCCTTGATGGCCTGCGCCACAACTCTGAGTTGCTCGCGAGCCGCGGGGCGGTAGACGTCCACCGAAACCAGCAGTGGCCGGTTGCCACCGTTCTTCAGCCAGTTCGCCAGCTTGCCGGAGGTAGTGGTCTTGCCTGATCCCTGCAATCCCGCCATCAGGACGACGGTCGGCGGCTGCGATGCGAATTTCAGTTTCGCCGTGTCGCGCCCCAGCAGATCAACCAATTCGTCGCGGACAATCTTGATCACCTGCTCGCCGGGGGAAAGCGCCGTGAGCACCTGCTGGCCGACAGCCTTCGCCTGGATCTGGTCGATCAGCTGCTTGACCACTTTGAAGTTGACATCGGCTTCGAGCAGCGCCAGCCGGATTTCGCGCAGGGCTTCCTGGATGTTCTCTTCGCTGAGAACCGCCTGCCCGCGCAGCGTCTTGAACGCCCGCTGAAGTTTATCGGAAAGGTTTTCAAACATATGAGATCGGAACTATTCTAGCAGTCAGGATCGCTGCCAGTGGCTCTCGGCCATCGACCACTGATAACGGCTCCGCATCTCTCATGCCCTCCATCTCGCACATAACGGCGCTCGTGCAGGACGCGGCGGCTCACGCGGGCTTCGACTTGTGCGGAGTCGCGCCCATCCGCGATTTTGCCGAACTGAACTACTTTCCTGAGTGGATCGCGGCCGGGCACGCCGGCGAAATGAAGTATCTCGAAGCCCGTGATGAGTCCGGAGGCCTGAAACGCGCCTCCCTCCGGTCGACCGTGCCGTGGGCGCGCAGCGTCATTGTCTGTGCGATCAACTACAACACCGCCGAAGCTTACTCAACCGCGATGCACGAAAGCGATCGCGGATGGATCTCGCGCTACGCCTGGGGCCGCGAAGATTATCACGAGTCTGTCCGCCGTCGCCTGGATGAAATCGAGAAAGCACTTCGGGATGCCGAGCCAGCCCTGGACCTGCAGACTCGCAGCTATGTCGATACCGGGCCTCTGGTCGAGCGCGTGTACGCAAAATATGCGGGAGTGGGATGGATCGGGAAAAACACCTGCGTCATCAATCAGAAACTGGGCTCGTGGCTTTTTCTCGGCGTTATTCTCACCTCGCTCGAGCTTCTCGCCGACTTACCAGCCTCGGATCGTTGCGGCACCTGCACTCGCTGTATCGACGCCTGCCCTACTGACGCTCTGATCGCGCCGTATCGACTCGATTCCAACCGTTGCATTTCTTACCTGACGATCGAAAAGCGTGGCGATATTTCCGAGGACCTGCGCGAGGGCATGGGCAGCCACCTTTTCGGCTGCGATATCTGCCAGGATGTCTGCCCCTGGAACCGCAAATCTCCCTCGACCGACGCCGCGGAATCCCAGCCCCGCGAAGGATTGGTAAATCCTGCGCTGGAGTGGATAGCTGCCATGACCGAAGACGACTACCGCCGCACATTCAAGAATTCTGCGATTCGCCGCGCCAAACGCAGCGGCCTGAGACGGAATGCTGTGATCGCGATGGGAAACAGCGGGCGGAAGGAATTCCTGCCTGTGCTGGAGAAACTTGCCGATGACGAGGATGCAATCGTCGCCTGCCACGCGGCCTGGGCGCGCGACCAGTTGCGGAAGAAGGTTGAGGACTCGACTTACTCCGCGGTCCTCACGACGGAGTAACGCACTCCAGAAGTTCGCTCTCGCTGAGCGTGTGGTTGGATGCCTTGGCGCGCCGGTAGATGCGGTCGACCAGTTCGTCGCTCGCCGGAAACCCGCGCCTCTCGAGCCAGAAGAGGATATTCGACTTCCCGCTCATAGGGCCGATGTCGATGACTTGATCAAACCCGAAAAGCTCCGCCGGAACTCCCGAGTACACCGCGTTTGCTAGTTCCGGCTCGTTCTTCTTGTAAGCCTTGATCACCGCGGCAGCGTGAACTCCGGTCGCAGTGCGAAATGCATCCGCCCCCACCACGGGATAATTCGGCGGAATGCTGACGCCGGTCGCCTCTGCAACCGCCTGGCAGTAATTCTTCAACCTGGTGAGATCCTGCGCGTTCCACGGAGGAATACCCATCAGCTTCAGGTTAACCAGCATCTGATCCATCTGCGTATTTCCGACCCGCTCGCCAATTCCCAGAGCGCAGGCGTGCACGCAGTCAGCGCCCGCCATCAGCGCCGCCATCGAGTTGGCCACGGCAAAACCCCGATCGCAGTGCCCGTGCCAGTCCACACGAATATTTTCTCCGCACGGCTTGACCACTTCCTCAAGCACAAAACGAATCAGAGAGAACGCCCCCATGGGTGTCGCATGCCCCGCGGTATCGCAGACCACGATGGCTCGCGCTCCGCAGTCGATGGCTGTCCTGTAGAGCCGCTTGATCGTCTCCGGATCGCAGCGCGAGGTGTCCTCGGTGACGTACATCACGCGCAGCCCCAGCGACACCGCATACTTGACCGCCTTCTCGGTGGTCTGCAGCAGAAAGTCTTCGCTCCAGCCTTCAATGTGGCGGCGGATCGGGCTCGAGCCCAGGAAAGTTGCCGCCTCGATGTTCAGCCCGGTCTGCTGCGCGATCTCGGCGATCGGCCGGATGTCGTTTTCATGGGTGCGGGCGGCGCAGTTGGCCCGGATTTTCATCCGGCTGTCCGCGATCTCGCGGGCCAGCGCCTCCACATGCTCGACCGCCCGCGGCCCCGCTCCCGGCAGGCCCAGGTCCAGCGAGTTGATTCCCAGGTCCTCCATCAGGTGGAGGATTTGAATTTTTTCTTCGATCGAGGGATCGCGAACGGAAGGAGATTGCAGCCCGTCGCGCAAGGATTCGTCATTCAGCAGCACGGGACCGCGGGGACCCAAGCCTTCGCTCTGAATCAGGTTCCAGTCGTAGATCAGCTCGGAAGCCTTCACGTCCCAAAATGCCTTTCAGGCGGCCGCGTTACTTCGCTTCCTTCGGCGGAAGAGTCAGCCCGAAGTGCGAGATCTGGCCGGGTCCGGCCACGTTGATCCCATGAGCATCGTCCGGGTATGGCAAGTAAAGCGTCTTGCAGTGCTCGCAGCGATAGACCTCGGCGTTCGGCCCCCAGGCCTTCTCCGCGTCGCCGCAGGCCTTCTCCACCACGTCGGTGGTGTAGTACCAGCGCTTGAGGTGCCCGCCGCAGAGCTTGCCCTTTGCATCCTTCTGATTGCAGGCGCGCTGGCCTGCCTTCTTGATTTTTACGATGTGATGCGGCAACTGCGGCGCCGCGGAAGTGTTTGCTCCCACTGGAGTTGTGGCCAAAGGAACCTCGCCCAAGGCGGCGGCATCGCCGCTGATTTCGAAACCTGACAGCCCACATTTTACTCGAAGGCCGTTTTGGGAGAAGGTGATTCGCTCGGCAGGATCGCCCTGAAGTTACCGCCCTCGTTCTTGATTTTGGCTCTGGAAATGACCGATTTCGTATACCATTCAGGGCCTCTCTGAAGTATCCGGAGGCGCGCCTATGCAAATCATCTCCATCAATCGCAGGAACGCCGAGCATTACACCTGGGGCGAGCGCTGCGACGGCTGGCATCTGGTCAACGACGGACAACTCAGCATCGTTCAGGAACTCATGCCCCCGGGCACAACCGAGGTTCGACACCTGCACCGCCACGCCCAGCAGTTCTTCTTCATGCTTTCGGGTCAGGCCGTGATGGAAGTGGATGGATACGAAGTGCAGATGACGGCGGGGGAAGGATTACGCGTCCTGCCGGGAATTCCGCATCAGATCAGCAACGTCTCCAGCTTGCCAGCGCAGTTCCTGGTGATTTCACAACCTGCAAGCCAGGGTGATCGCGTGCTGAGTGACTCCGGAAATAACGGCCATTAGGAAGTGGTAGGAGGTTGTGTGGCGCGGGCGCCCTCGCCCGCGTTCCCTCGACCATGACGCGCGCGTCTCGCGCGTGCAAAGTTAACCTCCCGTGGTTCCCTCTGTGTGGCTTCCTCTGTGTTCTCTGTGGTTAATGCTCTTTCTCACCACAGAGGAGCGCGCGTCTCGCGCGTGCAAAGGAACCTCCCGTGGTTTCCCCTGTGTTCTCTGGGTTCTCTGTGGTTAATGCTCTTTCGCACCACAGAGGAGCGGGCGTCTCGCGCGTGCAAAGTTAACCTCCCGTGGTTTCCCCTGTGTTCCTCTGTGTTCTCTGTGGTTAATGCTCTTTCGCACCACAGAGTGCACAGGGGTCCTGCTGTGGTCAAACAATCAGACGCATCCCAAACGGCGGCCGACGAGGGGGGCTTACCGGCCGCCGTGGGTTGCTACCACACCTTAAGCAGCCATGGCCTCCAACGCCGTGCGGTTGCGGATCACCAGCGTGGAACCCTCCAGACGTATGAATTCTTTCCGCTTGAGTACAGTGAGCAGGCGCGTGACGGTCTCACGCGAGGCCCCAATCATTTGCGCCATCTCCTCGTGGGTCATGCTCGAACGGATGCGGTGCTCGCCGTCGGTTTGTCGTTCCTTGGCGGAAGACCACGACAGGATCAGTCGCGCCAGCTTCCCCGCCGAGGAGCGCGCCAGCACCAGTTCGTGAATGTCACGGTAGACTGACTGAAACTCGCGGCTCAAAGCCAACGCCGACCGCGCCGCCAGCTCGCCGTGCCGCTCCATCAACCGGATCAGCGTGTCGCGGTCCACGAAATTCACCTGGCACGGACCGATCGTTTCCGCCGTGATCTCGTAGCACTCGCCGGTGAGCACCGCGCTCAGGCCAAGCACTTCGCCGGGCCCCGCCACTTTCAGGATCAACACCTTCCCGTCCCGCGAGGTGGTGGAGAGTTTGACCTTGCCGGAGCACACCACAAAGGCCCCCCGCGGCGACTGGCCTTCCACGAAGAGCAGCGCCGCGCCCGGATAGACCGTCGGGTGGGTTGCGCCGCTGAAGTTCTTCAGCGCGTCGCCAGACAGACCACAGAACCACTTATCCTTCCTCAGCTTGCAGCCCAGACAATTTTCCACGATTTCCATTCCATAGGGTGTAGTTGGAGTCCGCACTTTCTGCACCTCTTCAGAATCGTATCCACGAACCTCGATGTATTCCCCCTGCTGAAAACGCTGAAACCTGGCCCTGAACCGTTGCAAATCGCGGGCGCGCAGGCGCGCGTCTTTGGTTTTAGCCAGCAGCGACGCCGAGACCGCTCGGGCCTCCCCGTCCCACGAGCGCAGGCCCTGCACCAGTTCCCATCCTGAGCTGGGTTCGGCTTCCTTGTGCCATGTCACCGCGCAGCAGAACAGGTAGAGGGGATCCAGGTTCGGAATGAATGGCCGCGGCGGGATCACTTCCAGTTGCCGCGAGATACGCCACGTGGCGGTTTCAACCTGCCGGTGGCCGGCGACGGACGCCGCAATCCCGCGGACGGAACTACCCTGGGCAGTCCCTGCCATCAGACCGTTAAAGGCGCGCATTGCTCCCTCGGTGCAACCTTCGGCTATCGCACACAACTCTTGCTTGTTCCTATGGCAGTCTTTGTGCCAAAAGCGGCCGAAATTGCTAATCCCATAAGAGGAAGCCGTTTAGGTGAGTTCAAAATGGGCGGTCAGGCAGTCTTGCCGGCAGCCGAAATGCCGAGCGTGCGGCGGAAGTGCCGAACTGTCGGCGTTGCAGCGAAAAATCCTGCACTTCTAGTTTTCGTACTCTTCCCGAGTGATGCCCATGCGCTGCATCCGCGATTGCAGAGTGGTTCTCTTCAGGCCGAGGCGCGCCGCCGCGCCGCCCAGCCCCGCAATGACTCCTCCCGACTCGCGCAATGCGCGCAGGATGTGCTCCCGCCGCAAATTGTGCAGGGTCGAGCTGGATTCTCCCATTTGCTCCTCCGCCTGCAACTCAGCGAGCGGAGCGTTCAGGACTTTCCGGGCCGACAGAATGACGGACCTTTCGAGAAAATTCTCCAGTTCCCGCACATTTCCCGGCCAGTCCCACGCTTTCAGCGCATTCATCGTTTCGCTGGGGATGACTTCGATTTCCTTGTTCATTCGGCGCGAGAACTTTTGCACGAAGTACCGCACTAGCTGGGCGATGTCCTCCTTGCGTTCCCGCAACGCCGGCAGCCGGATGGGGAACACATTCAGGCGGTAATACAGGTCGCTGCGGAATTCGTGATCGACTACGCTCTGTGCCACATCGCGGTTGGTGGCCGCCACCAGCCGCGTATTCACTCTCAGGGTGCGTGTCCCGCCCAGGCGTTCGAACTCCTGGTCCTGCAGCACGCGCAGGAGCTTGGGCTGAAGCTCCAGTGGGATATCGCCAATTTCGTCGAGAAAAAGAGTTCCCTTGTCTGCGAGCTCCAGGCGCCCGATCTTCCGGCTGACCGCGCCGGTAAAAGCGCCTTTTTCGTGACCAAAGAGTTCGCTTTCCAGCAGCCCGGTCGGGATGGCTGCGCAGTTCAGCTTGATGAAGCTTCCTTCCTTTCGTGTGCTCATGCGATGAATCGCCCGCGCAATCAGTTCCTTGCCGGTTCCGGTTTCTCCCAGGATGAGCACGGTGGCATCGCTTGGGGCAACGGTCTTGGCCTGTTCCAGAACGCGCCTCAGCGCCGGGCTGTCCCCCACGATTTCCTCAAAACCCAGCTGTTGCCGGATCTCGCCCTGCAGGTAAGACCGCTCCTCCCAAAGCCTGTCCTTCAGCTGGGCGATTTGCTGGTAGGACTCGGTGGTCTCGACCGCGGTGGCAATCTGCCCCCCGATCTGCTTCAGTAAGGTCAGATCCTGGGCCCGGAAGGCTTTCTCGTCCTTGCTGCCCAGATTCATCACCCCCAGAGGGCCCTTGCGGGTCAGAAGCGGAATGCAGCACAGCACGCGGATTCCCTGTCCCAGGAGGGTTTCCGCCACCGGCGTAGGGTTGGCAAGCAGTTCGGCCAGACGGACAATGCGGATCTGGCGCTCGAGGAATGCCTGCCCGGCCAACGCCTGGTTCAGAGGAGTGGCGCCGCCCGTCGCGGTGGAACCATTCTTTGCGGCCTGAGCGACCGCGTAATTTAACAAGCCGCGCGCTCCTTCGTCGTATAGCTCGATGCTGGCGTAATCATGAGCGATCACGCTCCGTATGAATTCTGAAATGGCCGGGAAGAGCTGGCGCGGGTCCTCCTGCGAAACCAGGGCAGAGTTGACTTCCACCAGCATCTGAAGGCGCTCCCTCTCGATCTGCAGCGCCGCGCGAGTCAGCGCATTTTCGATGGACAACGCCGTCAGATTGGCGACCCGCTGTAGCAGTTGCACATCCTTGTCGCGGAATACACCCGCCCGCGAACTGCCTAACACAAGCGTCCCCAGACGGCGATGCGCCGTGGTGAGAGGCAACATGCAGCAGCAGGAAATCCCCTGGTCGATGAGCGGCTGGAGAAACTTCAGAAAGCCCTGGTTGGTCGTCAAATCCGGAATAACCAGCGGTTCCTGGTTGCGCCACACCCAGCCGGTAGGAGAGCCGTCTACCGGAGCTTCTTCCGGCTCGAGGGGGCGCAGAGAAGACTCCTCCAGAGTCTGGCGCACCATTACATTTCTGGCAGGATCGTGGAGAGCGAAGAAAGTAGCGGCAAATCCGGCGAAAGCCTGTAGCTGCTGCGCAAGGTGCCCGAACAGCTCTGCCAGACTTCGATAGTGGACCGGGAGGTCCGCCATCAGCAGAAGAGTTTCGTAACGCTTCAGCTCATTGTCGAACCTGATATTGTCGGAAACCATTGCGCGAGTATTCCCATCTCCCCCCTCGAGCAGGTCTTCCGAACTTGATGATCTGAGAGTCGCCCCGATGATAGTCGAAACCGCCTCGCCAATGTAAAAAAGTATTGGTTCCGAGTGATCAACTCGCCACCGACCATGAATCTTGAGAAAGAAAGCGTCCGCAGCCCCTCCGTATACAATCGAAAACATCATGGCGCGCGGGTGGGAAAGCAAGTCTGTGGAACAGCAGCAGGAAGAAGCCAGCCCGGGCATTGGCACGGCGCAAACCCGGCTTAGCCCCGAGGAGTTGTCGCGGCAGCGCGAATTGCAGGGATTGCTTTTGTCCCGTAGCAGGGTCTTGCAGCAGATGGAGGCTTCCCGGAATGCCCGCCACCGGAAAATGCTGGAGGATGCCCTCGCCGACCTGGACCGGCAGCTCGCCGATAGGGCTAAGTCGATGGTTTGATGCCCTTTGTAACCGCCTGCAGTATAATAGGCGTTGCCCCCATGAAGGCTTACGTGTACGTTTCGCTAAAGAAGAGCGTGCTGGATCCCCAGGGCAAGACGATCCAGGGTGCTCTCAAGAAGTTGGGCTACAAGGGGTTGGAGGAAGTTCGCCAGGGCAAGTATTTCGAATTGACCCTCAACGGGGGGTTGAGCCGTCCTGAAGCGGAGAACGAAATCGGGCGCATCGCCCGTGACGTCCTGACCAACCCGGTGATTGAAGAATTTCACTACTCCCTCGAAGACTAAGACCGACCTGCCAAGGCGGGTTGAGTCCGGTTCGGCATTCTGCCTTGGTAGGCCGAATTTGCACTTCATAAAAACCATGATCGGTTCACCCCTACCGAACGAAGGAGTGTCTGTATGTGCGGCATAGTGGGATACGTTGGCAAGAAACGCGTGGTGCCCGTCATCATCGACGGTCTGCGCCGCCTGGAATACCGCGGATACGACTCCGCCGGCATCGCCGTCTGCGGCAACGGAGACGGTCTGCAGATCCGCCGCGCCGAGGGCAAGCTGCGCAACCTGGAAGAAGTCATCCGCCTGAAGCCGCTCGATGGAACCTACGGCATCGGCCACACCCGCTGGGCCACGCATGGCCGGCCCACGGAAGAAAACGCGCACCCTCACCGCGACTGCACCGGAAAGATCGTCGTCGTTCACAACGGCATCATCGAGAACTACGTCACGCTGAAGAAGAAACTCATCGAAGAAGGCCACCGCTTCACTACCGAGACCGATACCGAGGTCATCGCCCACCTGGTGGAGCGCTACTACATTAAAAACGCCAACGGGCATCGTCCTTCGCTGGAAGAATCCGTCCGCAAGACGGTCGTCCAGCTCACCGGCGTCTTCGCGCTGGCAGTGATCTCCGTCGATGAGCCCAACAAGATCGTCGCCGCCCGCAACGGCCCGCCTGCCGTCATCGGCCTGGGCAAGGACGAATACTTCGTGGCCTCCGACGTTCCCGCGATTCTCTACCACACGCGCGACCTGTTCTTCCTTGCCGATGGCGACCTCGCGGTCATCACCCAGGAAGGAGTCCAGCTCACCGATTTCAAAGGCGAGCCCATCGTGCGCCAGGTGCAGCACGTCACCTGGGATCCCATCATGGCGGAAAAGGGCGGCTTCAAGCACTTCATGCTCAAGGAGATCTACGAGCAGCCGCGTGCCGTCCGCGATACCACCATCGGGCGCGTCTCCCAGGAAACCGGGCACGTGTTCCTCGATGAGATGGAAATTAACGAAGCCGAGTTCAAGGCCGCCAAGAAGGTCAACATCGCCGCCTGCGGCACCAGTTGGCACGCCGGACAGGCCGGCAAGTTCATGATCGAGAGCCTGGCTCGCATTCCGGTGGAAGTCGACTATGCCAGCGAGTGGCGCTATCGCGACCCGATCGTCGCCGGTGATGCCATCACTCTGCTCATCTCCCAGTCCGGAGAAACCGCCGACACCATCGCCGCGCAACGCGAAGCCAAATCGAAGGGCTCCAAGACGCTGGCCATCTGCAACGTGGTCGGCTCCATGATCACGCGCGAGGCCGCCGGTACCATTTACACCCACGCCGGACCGGAAATTGGCGTAGCTTCCACCAAGGCTTTTACCTGCCAGTTAACTGCACTGTACTTATTCGCGCTGTACCTGGCGCAGGTGCGCGGCACGCTCACCCCGGACCAGGCTCGTGACGCCGTGCAGGAACTCACCCGCATTCCCGGCAAGCTGGAGCAGTTGCTGACTCGCGAAGAGGATTGTGAAGACCTGGCCAAGGAATACACACGCGCCCAGGATTTCCTCTTCCTCGGCCGCGGCATCCATTATCCGATTGCGCTCGAAGGCGCTCTCAAGCTGAAGGAAATTTCCTACATCCACGCCGAAGGTTATCCGGCAGGGGAGATGAAGCACGGCCCCAACGCCCTGATCGACGAGAATCTTCCCGTGGTGGTGATTGCCACCTGCGACCAGTCGAACGAGCTTTCCAAGGTTCGCTACGAGAAGACAATCTCGAACCTCAAGGAAGTGAAGGCGCGCTCCGGCAAGGTGATCGCGCTCGCGACCGAAGGCGACGAGGACATCAAGGAAGCCGCCGACCACGTGCTCTACATCCCCGCGGCTCCCGAGGAACTGGCGCCGATCCTTGAGATCGTTCCGTTGCAGTTGCTGGCCTATCACATCGCCGTCCGCCGCGGATGCGATGTCGACCAACCCCGCAACCTGGCCAAGTCCGTCACCGTCGAGTAGCCAAACGAAACAAGCAGGGCCGGTGGTCCGCACCGGCCCTTTTCCTTTTTTGCGGAAGAAGATGCCCTGTCCAAGCTCCGCTTGGGCGGGGATTTATTTTATTCGTAAGATGCTATGCTTAATTGGGATATTTTGTGAGTACAGCCAAACAGGACGTAGAGCAACTGCTCCACAAACTGCCTGACGATTGCACCGTCGAGGACGTCCAATACCATCTCTACGTCCTCGACAAAGTCCGCCGCGGTCTTGATGATGCCCGTGCCAACGGCACCATGACCCAGGAAGAGGTGGAAGTCCACCTCAGCAAATGGCTCACCGAGTAACCTGGTCGCAACGGGCATTGCAAGACCTTGAAGCCATCGCCAGCTATATCGCAGAAGACTCTCCTGCCTACGCCGGCACGGTCGTCAGAACTATCATCAAGCATGTAAAGACGTTAGCCAATTTTCCGCGTTCGGGGCGAAAAGTTGCGGAATTCAACGATGAATATATCCGGCAACTCATCGTCTATAGCTTCCGCATCATCTATAAATTAGAGCCTGAAAAAGTCATTGTCGCAGCAATCATTCACGGCAAGCGCATCTTGCAATAGTTTGACTGCTCATAGAGGAAGCATGCTTTTGAGATCAGTGGCTGAGACCGGTTCACTCTTCGACTGGGAAACGTAGGCGCGCGCGTCCTCGCGCGTGTTTTCTGGGCTTAAGGGATTCGTATCAGGGCACGGCTTTCAGCCGTGCCGAAAAACGTCTGCGATTGATTCCGCGCCCGCAAGGGCGCAAGGGTGCCATTGAACCTTGCGGCGGACCGCCGCGTTCGTCAACAAACCGTGCCGATCAGCGTGGCTGAAAGCCACGCCCTGCCCAACGCACACCGCACGGGCAATACACCCCTCCCGATTCGGTGTTCAACTCCCATAATGGAATCACCTTCGGGGAGTATTTCCCTCGGGTACTTCTCAACACAATCAAACGGCGCTGACGGGTCACTGCACCACTGAGACCTGCCAACTCGGACCCAGTCCCGCAGGGACGAAATGTGAAAGCCCGGCACGTAAGTGCCGGGTGCAGGGCGATCATTTGACCGAGTCCCGGCAGGGACGACACGCCCGAACCATCACAATCCTTAGTGCCGCCCCTGCGGGGCTCCGTCATGAGCGCAACGATCCCCGGGACTTACGTCCCGGGCTTTCACATGCCGCCGCTTCGCGGCTCATTTTGCCGAGACTGACACGGCCTCGCAAATATTTCTAAGATCACACCCGGTAGTAGAGGATGAAATCTCATCGAGTTCCAGCACATGAATTCAGGCGTCCACCATCCAAGAATCCCTCTGGGCTTCAGTCCCGCAGGGACGTAATGTGAAAGCCCGGCACGTCAGTGCCGGGAGGCGGTCAGCACAACCGGCCGAGTCCCGAAGGGACGTCACGGGAAAGCCCGGGTCGTAAGACCCGGGAAAAGGCCGGATGACCGACAGAGCCCCGAAGGGGCGGCATAAAGACGGCGCATCGTTTTCGGCCGCGAGAGTGCCCTACACCCCTAAAAAGGAAAGGGCCAAGCTGATTTCTCAACCTGGCCCTTATTTATGCCGGCGACGACCTACTCTCCCACACACTTTCGCGTGCAGTACAATCGGCCCTGCGGGGCTTAACTTCCGTGTTCGGGATGGGAACGGGTGGATCCCCCGCGGTAAGATCACCGACGACTTGAGCGGCTAGCTGACAGCTCCTGGCTATCAGCTCGGCTTTGCCCACCGAAGAGCCAATGCTCGACCCGGACAAAAACCACCGCAATCTTGTCGCGCTGCAATGACCTCCAGCACCCCAGCCCAAAGCAGATTGAGCGGGAAGCTGGCAGCCAGCAGCTGATTCTCAAAGATCTCGAGGCACGAAACCTCACAACTGAATAGATTGGGTGTGGCTTACTTTCTTCTTTGTTTGTTTTCCAATTTCAACCACACACTACAAAACGCAGCTTGCTTTCACAAACTCGTCGGCGCGAAGCTCCAAGCCTACTTTCAACTTCTGCTCAGGTTCTAGCTAAAAGCCAAGAGCTGACAGCTAAGAGCTTCTTCATGCACCGAGTAAATTTTATGGTCAAGCCGAACGGGCGATTAGTACAGGTAAGCTGCACGCATTGCTGCGCTTCCACTTCCTGCCTATCAACCAGGTAGTCTTCCTGGGCCCTTCTTATCCCTTACGGGTTGGGAGATCTCATCTTGAGGAGTGCTTCCCGCTTATATGCATTCAGCGGTTATCACAACCGAACTTCGCTACCCAGCCATGCCACTGGCATGACAGCTGGAACACAAGAGGTTCGTCCATCCCGGTCCTCTCGTACTAAGGACAGGTCCTCGCAAATCTCCTACGCCCACAACAGATAGGGACCGAACTGTCTCGCGACGTTCTGAACCCAGCTCACGTACCGCTTTAATAGGCGAACAGCCTAACCCTTGGAACCTTCTACAGCTCCAGGATGCGATGAGCCGACATCGAGGTGCCAAACCGGAGCGTCGATATGAACTCTTGGCTCCGATCAGCCTGTTATCCCCGGCGTACCTTTTATCCGTTGAGCGATGGCCCTTCCATGCAGAACCACCGGATCACTAAAGCCTACTTTCGTACCTGCTCGTCTTGTAGGACTCGCAGTCAACCACGCTTATACTTTTGCATTCGACGGCTGATTTCCAAACAGCCTGAGCGTAGCTTCGCGCGCCTCCGTTACAATTTAGGAGGCGACCGCCCCAGTCAAACTACCCGCCTTAGTATGTCCTTCTCCCGGATTACGGGAGTAAGTTAGAACCACAGATCTCGCAGGGTGGTATCTCACCGTTGGCTCCTCCAAGCCCGAGAGCCTGGATTCAAAGCCTCCCACCTATCCTGCGCAGCAAGGGCCATAGTTCATACTAAAGGTATAGTAAAGGTGCACGGGGTCTTTCCGTCTAGTTGCGGGCAACCGGCATCTTCACCGGCACTACAAGTTCGCCGTGTCACTCATTAAGACAGTCGCACTTTCGTTACGCCATTCGTGCAGGTCGGAACTTACCCGACAAGGAATTTCGCTACCTTAGGACCGTTATAGTTACGGCCGCCGTTCACCGGGGCTTCAGTTCAAAGCTTCGCGGCCTTGCGGCTGCTGACCTCTCTCTTTAACCTTCCGGCACCGGGCAGGCGTCAGCCCCTATACGTCGTTTTCGACTTTGCAGAGACCTGTGTTTTTGTTAAACAGTCGCAGTGCGCATTTCTCTGCGGCCGCTTCGAGCTATGAACTCTATTGCGGCGACCCTTCTCCCGAAGTTACGGGTCTAATTTGCCGAGTTCCTTAACAAGTGTTCTCACGAGCGCCTTTGGATATTCTCCTCGTCTACCTGTGTCGGTTTGAGGTACGGTTCCCTTACGTTCTCCTTAGAGGTTTTTCTTGGCAGCGTGGAATCGGCAGCTTTCCCCCATACGGAGTACTGCTTTGCGTCTCAGTGATAGCTTCCCCGCGGATTTTCCTACGAGGAACACCTTACACGCATCGACCGTCATAGCCATAGGACGGCCTGCTTATCCTTCTGCGTCACCCCATCGTAATAACGAACACAAGGGAGCCCCGGAATATTAACCGGATGTCCATCGGTTACGCCTTTCGGCCTCACCTTAGGGACCGGCTGACCCTGAGCGGATTAACCTTTCTCAGGAAACCTTAGACTTTCGGCGCGGAGGGTTCCCACCTCCGTTATCGCTACTTATGCCGGCAGGGTCTCTTCTCAACCGTCCACCAGTCTTTTCAGTCTGGCTTCAAACTGTTGAGAATGCTCTCCTACCACGCACGGGTGTTACCCCGTGCATTCGCTGCTTCGGTACCAAGCTTGAGCCCCGTTATATTGTCGGCACCGGACCGCTTGACCAGTGAGCTATTACGCTTTCTTTAAAGGATGGCTGCTTCTAAGCCAACCTCCTGGCTGTCTGGGCGTTCCGACTTCCTTTCCCACTTAGCTTGGATTTGGGGACCTTAGCAGGCGATCTGGACTGTTTTCCTCTCGACGACGAAGCTTAGCCCCCGCCGTCTGACTCCCGGATTGGTTGTTCAATGGCATTCTGAGTTTCGTTGGATTCAGTAAGCTGGAAAGCCCCCTAGTCCATCGAGTACTTTACCACCACGACAAATCATCCGAGGCTAGCCCTAAAGCTATTTCGGAGAGAACGAGCTATCACGGAATTTGATTAGCCTTTCACCCCTACCCTCAGCTCATCGGAGCTTTTTTCAACAAACACCCGTTCGGCCCTCCAGTGGGTGTTACCCCACTTTCAGCCTGGCCAAGGGTAGATCATCCCGCTTCGCGTCTATTCCTGCCAACTGATTCGCCCTATTAGGACTCGCTTTCGCTGCGGCTCGCTTTCGCTTAACCTTGCTGACAAGAATAACTAGCCGGCTCATTATGCAATAGGCACGCGGTCAGACAATTTCCAGCTTGCGCTGGACATAGTCCTCCCACCGTTTGTAGGCACACGGTTTCAGGTACTATTTCACTCCCCTCGCAGGGGTTCTTTTCACCTTTCCCTCACGGTACTGGTTCACTATCGGTCAGAAGCTAGTATTTAGCCTTACGGGATGGTCCCCGTAGCTTCCCGCAAAGTTTCTCGTGCTCCGCGGTACTCAGGTATCGGCTTCGAGTCCAGTTCGTTTTCGCCTACGTGGCTATCACACTCTATGGCCCCTCTTTCCAGAGGGCTTCGGCTAACGACTGGATTGGTAACTCTACTGTTGCAGACCCTACAACCCCTGTCACACCCGAAGGTGGCACAGGTTTAGGCTAATTCCGATTTCGCTCGCCACTACTCTCGGAATCGAGGTTTCTTTCTTTTCCTCCAGGTACTGAGAT
>CAWDLG010000007.1:0-662500 GCA_963803205.1 Terriglobales bacterium | reverse complement strand
GGTGGAGTCCATGGGGTCGCGGCCGGCGATGACGCGCATCACCAGCGCCGTGTCTTTCACCGTGTGCGAGAGCGGGCCGATGTGGTCGAGCGACGAGGCGAAGGCGATCAGGCCATAGCGCGAAACTCTGCCGTAGGTGGGAACCATGCCGACCACACCGCAGAAGGATGCGGGCTGCCGGATCGAGCCTCCGGTATCGGAGCCGAGGGCGATGACGGCCATCTCTCCGGCGACGGCTGCAGCAGCGCCGCCTGAGGAACCGCCCGGCACCCGGCTGAGGTCGCGAGGATTGTGCACGGGCTTCCAGGCGGAGTTCTCGTTCGAAGAGCCCATGGCGAACTCGTCGCAGTTGAGCTTGCCCAGCACAACCGCGCCGGCGGCCTCCAGGCGCGCGACCGCCGTGCTGTCGTAGGGCGGAATGTAGTTGCCGAGAATCTTCGAACCGGCGGTGCTGCGGACGCCGCGGGTCACCATCACGTCCTTGATACCGACGGGAACACCGGCGAGCGGAGGCAGGGGCGCGCCCTTTTCGGCGAGCGCATCGATCTCGGCCGCCTTGTTCATGGCGCGGTCGCGGCACAGAGTGAGGTATGCGCCGATCTTCGGATCGTCAGACTCGATCTTCGCGTAGAACGACTCGGCCAGGGCGGTGGCGGTGGTGCTCCGGTCCTGAACGGCTGAGCGCGCGGCGTCGATGGTCAGAGGTTTCATGGAAGCAGATCCCGGTTCCCTCCGCTCAGCGCTCAATCACTTTGGGAACTTCGAAGAATTTCCCGTCCGAGTCAGGCGCGTTTTCGAGCGCCACCTCGTGGGGCAAAGACTTGCGCAGGCCTTCGAGGATGTCCTCGCGGCTGGCGTAGGCGAAGCGCGCTGTGCCGCTTCTCGACTGGTCGACACCGTAGCGGTCCGAAACCTGCGCCATAGGCTCGACCTTCGAAGTGTCCAGGCGCTCGAGGGTGTCGATATAGCCGAGGATCGAGTTCAGATCGCGGACCATGCGAGTGCGCTCATCGGGCGCGAGATCGAGGTTTGCCAGGTCGGCCACGTAGGCCACATCTTTTTCTGTAACTTTCATGTTTTTGTGAGGACAATCCTGATTCTAGCATCGGCGGCTCAGAGCGGAAACTCGCGGATTACGTAGTTCATCGCTTCATCGCGGTCATGAAGTTGTCCTTCGAGCTGGCCGTCTTCCACGGCCGAGAGAATCTGCCGGAATTGTTCGCCCGGCTTGTATCCGGCGGCGATCAGGTCGTCGCCGGTGAGGAGCGGGGTAGGCCGGATGGCTTCAGGGGTGAAGGAGTTTCTGCGCGAGCGGATCAAATCGTAATAATGAAGATTGCCATGGCTGGCCAGGCAATCGAGCCGGTGCAGCTCAAGGTGCTCGTCGAATAGCGGAAGCCGCAAAAATCTTTTCAGAGTCGATTCCTTCATGCGCTCAACGTCGGCAAAGCGCATGTGATTGTGCACAAGAGCCACAATCTGGCGGGTGTCGTCATATGAAAATCGGAGGCGGCGGCAGATTTCTTCCGTCATCTTTACGCCCACGTCCACGTGCCCGTCGAAGCGGATGCGATCCGGCGCGACGCGGAAGGTGGGCGGCTTGCCGACATCGTGCAGGAGCGTTCCCCAGGCGAGCGTGAGCGAGCAGAGATGCGGCAGATTGTCGAGCATCAGCAGCGTGTGGACGAACACATCGCCCTCGGGATGAAACTGCGGAGGCTGCTCGACGCCCTTCATGGCGGCGATTTCCGGCAGGACTTCGGCCAGGAGCCCGGTCTCATCGAGCAGCCGGAAGGCGGCGCCGGCATGCTCTTCGGTCAGCATGCGAGTGAGTTCTTCCCGGATTCGCTCCCGCGAGACCTGGGTAATCTGCGGGGCGAGTTGTTTGATCGCGGCGAAGGTCGCGGGATCGATCGAATATCCGAAACGTGAGGCGAAGCGCACTGCCCGCAGCATTCGGAGTTTGTCTTCCTGGAAGCGGCTCTCGGGCTCTCCGATTGCGCGGATGATGCCGGCTGCTAAGTCGCGGCCGCCGCCGACGAAGTCAAGGATTTCATTCCTGATTGGATCGAGCAGCAGGCCGTTGATGGTGAAGTCGCGGCGCTGCACGTCCTCACGCGGATCCTTGCTGAAACGCACTTCATCGGGATGGCGGCCATCGCTGTAGCCGATGTCGCTGCGGAAGGTAGCAACCTCGACCGTTTCGCTTTCGGATTCGTCGACCTGATTTTCGGGCAGAGGAACGAGTACGACGCCGAACTGCACTCCGACTCCGTAGGCGTCGGGAAAAAGACGCATGACGTCCTGCGGAGTGGCGTCAGTCGCCACGTCGTAATCGGCAGGGTCGCGCCCGAGGATCAGATCGCGCACACAACCGCCGACCAGGTAGCCCTGGAATCCCGCCTGGCGAAGGCTGCGGACGATATGTTCGGCGAATTGTTGCAACTGTCCCATTGTCAGGGGTCGCGCGTAGTTCCCCGTTTACCACAGAGGGCACAGGGAACACAGAGGAAGTCAGTCGGTGCCCCGAATCAATCTCCTACGATTTCAAATAATATAGGTTCGATGGCTGATGCCTGCATTCTCGGGATCGAGAGCTCGTGCGATGAAACCGCCGCCGCGGTGGTTCGTTCCGGGGAACAGCTTGTTTCGAACGTGGTCTTCTCGCAGATTGCGACTCATCAGCCCTACGGTGGGGTGGTGCCGGAACTGGCATCGCGCGAGCACTTGCGGGCCATCGTGCCGGTCGTGCGCAAGGCACTGGCGGATGCCGGGCACACCTACCAATCCGTGGACGCAATCGCGGTGACCCAGGGACCCGGCCTTGCGGGGGCGCTACTAGTGGGAATCAGCTACGCGAAGGCACTCGCTTTTGCCCTCGATAAACCGCTCATCGCCGTGAACCACTTGGAAGGGCACATTCACGCCGTCCTGCTGGAGGAGCGGCAAAAGGGCAACCGTGAACTTGCTTTTCCCCTGCTGGCTCTGGTCGTCTCCGGCGGGCACACTCATCTTTATCTCGCTGAAACCCGGGAGCACGGGTGGGTTTACAAGAACATCGGGCGCACGCGCGATGACGCAGCCGGCGAAGCCTTCGACAAGGTGGCGAAGCTGCTCGGACTCGGCTATCCCGGCGGCCCGGTCATCGACAAGCTGTCGCAGCACGGGAATCCGAACGCGATAAAATTCGCGACCTCCAACATCAAGCATCCGGACCGCAACCCGCGCGCCGCGACTTCCGATGGCGCGCAGCACTTCGACTTTTCCTACAGCGGGATCAAGACCGCGATGTTGCGGTACGTGGAGACACACAAACTGAAGCCTTCGGTTGAGGCACGGCGGAAGGCGCTGGACGGCCTGACGCGGCCTCGAGTCGAGGACTACATGGCGAATTGCGACCAGCAAACGCTCGATCTTGTGGCCTCGTTTCAACGCGCCATGATCGATGACCTGGTGGGAAAGACCCTGGCAGCGGCCCGCGCCTGCGATGCAGCAACACTTTTCGTAACCGGTGGAGTGGCCGCCAACAACGAGCTTCGGCGGCGTTTCGAACAGGACGCCGCCATGGAGGGCCTCCCGGTGTTTTTCCCCTCGCGGCCGCTCTCGACCGACAATGCCGCGATGATCGCGGCTGCGGCCTATCCGAAGTTCCTGGCCGGGGACTTCGCGCCTATGGACTTCTCCGCCGAATCCAGCCTTCCGCTGACTGGACTTGCGTAACCCCGCCGCTGTTTGCGGGCCTCTTGACCTCCCGGCGGCTGCATCTAACATCTTCAGTATGAGGCTCTCGGGATCTGAGTTTCCAATGTCAGGGAGGATCGTTTTGAAACATTTCGTAATCGCCGCGTCGGTTTTCACACTCCTGTTTTTTCTGGCTCGTCCGGTGCACGCGCAGGACATGGATATGGCATTTGGATTTGGCAGTCTGTCAGCCCCGTCAGCGAGCAGCGCCTCTGGAGATCATGCTCCCGAGAGCCTGGGAGGCGGACTATACCTGAACTTCAGCGGCGACTTTCTGATCCGGCATCGCCTGGGAGTCAGCGCAGAAGTGGCGTGGCGAGCCAGCCGGAACCTGTACGCCGCTGTCCAACCCTATCGCCCGCTCTTCTATGATTTCAACGCGATTTACGCTCCGCGCCTTGGGCGGTTCGCCACGGCGGAAATGATGGCCGGCATCGGCGCCCAGAGCCTGCGGGTTTACCAGGGATTTACCAGTTGCGGATTCACCGGCTGCACGAATTACGTCAGCAGCAACCATTTCATGGGGCACATCGGGGGAGGCATTCGCCTGTATACTCACGGGAATTTTTTCATCCGCCCGGAAGCGCACCTTTATCTTGTGCACAACAACACTGACTTCAGCGCCGCCGAGTCGACGCGGTACGGGGTGTCGATCGGGTACAGCTTCCGCCCGCCGGACTACTATTAAAGGCTACCCAGCGCACTCTCCGCGGCCGAGCTTGAGCGAGTAGGTTTCCATATCGCCCCAGTCGACGAAAGTGTCTTCCGAAGATTCCGCCTCCTCGACCAGGGGCTGCAACCGCGCCTGAATTTCCTGCTGCGGCGTGCGCTCGGCCCACTTGCGGAAGTTCTCTCCCGGCTCCCGCCGGGTGCGGTAAAGATCGAGCAGTTCGTGAATAACCTGCGGCACCTGCCGCGCAGGCAACGGCATGAACTGCTTGCCAAAGCGCACTCCCCGTTCGCTGACCTCGCCTCCGAGCATCAACTGGTAGAAGGGCGCCTGCCGGTCGCCGATTTTGCGGGCATTGCCGTAGAAGCCGATGTCGGCGATGTGATGCTGTCCGCAGGAATTGGGGCAACCACTGATCTTGATGCGCAGCTTCAGAATTTCGGGATCGGATTCCTGAGCAAGCTCCCGGGCAAGAACGTCCGCCAGCGTCAGCGACCGCGTGATGCCCAGGTTGCAGGTGGTTGCGCCAGGGCAGCCGGTTACATCCGCGATCGTACGGGCGCCCGGCGTCGCCAGATCGAGAGCCTTCAGCTCCCTGTAGATTTCCTTCGTCTTGTCAGCCGGAACCCACGGCACCACAAAATTCTGCAGAATCGCGATGCGCGCGCCGGGGATCTGGTGCCGCTCCAGCACATCGGCCAGTCCACGGAATTGCTCGCTGGTGATGGTGCCAGCAGGAAGTTTGATCCAGATCGTCCGGTAGCCACTCTGCTTCTGCGGCATGAGGTTGTACTGCGCCCAGCGCTCGTATTCCTCCGACCCGGGAAGGTTCGATTCCGGCGCGGTCGAGATCGTCACCAGCGGCTGTGACAGCGGCGAGGCGACGGTAAACTCCTCCGCCGGCGTCGTGATCTGCTTGCGCTTCTCTTCGACCAGACGACGGAATTCGGCGATTCCCTTGTCGCGCAGAACAAACTTCATTCGCGCCTTGAGCCGGTTCTTGCGGTTGCCGTGCTCGCTGAAAACCCGCAGGACGGCCTCCACCGTAGGTACCAGTTCTTCCGCAGGCAAAAATTCTGTGAGCACCGCGGCCTCGGTGGGGAGGGCGCCCAGACCGCCGCCGACCAGGACTTTGAAACCGCGATGAGCGGTGCCGTTCGATCCCCGCACGCGAGCGATCAATCCCACGTCGTGAATGCCGGCGACGGCACAGTTGCCGTCGTCCTCACAGCCGGAGAAGGCGATCTTGAATTTGCGCGGCAGATCGTGGAAATCAGGATGCCGCAGCAGGAAGCGGGTGATCCCCAAGGCATAGGGCGAGACGTCAAAACTCTCCCCGGGGCAGATTCCGGCGAGCGGGCAGGAGGTCACGTTGCGCACGGTGTTGCCGCAGGCTTCGCGGGTGGTCAGCCCTCCCGCAGCCAGAAGGCGCATCGCGTCGGGAACTGTTTCGAGCTTCACGAAGTGGAACTGGATGTTCTGGCGGGTGGTGAGATGGCCGCGGCCGGTCGAGTAGGTATCGGCGATCTCCGCCATCAGGCGTAGCTGATCGGGATCGAGGATGCCGGAGGGGATCTTGACGCGCAGCATCTGCACGCCGGCCTGGCGCTGTCCGTAGGTTCCGTGTTTCAGGCGGAACGGGCGGAATTGTTCCTCGGTGATCTCGCCGCGCTTCAGTTGGCCGACCCGCTCCTCAAATATCGCGATCTCTTTCTCGATCGCTTCGGGCGTGTGTCGCTCTGCGACGGTTGTCTGCAACATAGCTGGCTCCAAAAGCAAAAGGCCCACTTGCCGGTTGGGCGAGTGGGCCTTTGAAATAAGCTTGAATTGAGAGCTTTAGGTCAAAAATCTCCACGCGCCAGAGTCGGTAGGCGTACAACAACACACGCACATGCGCTTCGCCCATCCGCAATTCTGGCAACGTGCAACCAAGGTTTGTGCTCTCCTGCCCTCAGCGGTCCCGCTGAAGAGCTCTAGATTGATGAGGTTATCAATCCGTGGGGCTGGTGTCAAACCCGATTTTCCGCAGATGTCAAACCCCTTTACCACGGAGGGCACAGGGGAACACAGAGGAAATCGAGGGCTAACGTTCTACCCTGTGCCCCTCTGTGGCCCTGTGGTGAAAAGAGCTTTGAATGTTCATCCGTCACAGACGACAGGTACTTTTGGAACTAACCTGTCCGAAAAATGATGCGTATCAACCAGATCACGGGACATATCGTCGGCGGAGCGATGGAAGTTCACTCGCAGTTGGGGCCGGGGTTGCTGGAAAGCGCCTACGAGGCCTGCCTTCAACACGAACTCCTGAAACGAGGCCTGCGGGTCGTCCGTCAAGTCGGCCTTCCGGTCATGTACGACGGCCAGAGACTGGATCTCGGGTATCGCATCGATCTCCTGGTTGAAAACCTTGTTGTCGTTGAAGTGAAGTGTCTGGAGGCAATTAACCCGGTGCACAAAGCGCAATTGCTGTCCTACATTCGTCTGAGTGGGAAAAATGTAGGTCTGTTGATCAACTTTCACGTGGCACATCTGAAGGACGGGATCCTTCGCATGGTGGATGGCCAGGTTTGGGACGGATGAAACGATAGTTCACCACAGGGAACACAGAGGAGCACAGGGTAGAACGTTAGCCCTTGATTTCCTCTGTGTCCCCCTGTGTTCTCTGTGGTAAAGGGGGCTTTACACGGCTTTTCTCACCACAGGGGATTACAGGGGGATCAGCCAACCCACACAACTGTGGAATAATGAGGCGGTTGAGCTATGTCCACGACGTCCATTCCGGTGAGGAGGATTGCGGGCGGAAGTTTTCTGCTGGAGTCCCGTCCGCTGGACGAGCTCTTTACGCCTGAAGACTTCACGGACCAGCATCGACTCATCGCCCAGACCACGGAAGAATTTGCGGTCAACGAGATTCTCCCCAATGTCGAGAAGATGGAGCACAAGGATTACTCCGTCACCCGTGAACTGCTGAAGAAAGCCGGCGAACTCGGACTGAGCACGGTCGAGATTCCGGAACAATACGGCGGCCTCGAAATGGACAAAGTGTCCGGCGTGGTGATCGCCGACCACATCGCCAAGTACGCCGGCTTCTCGACAAGCTGGGGAGGCCACACCGGCATCGGCACCCTGCCGATCGTTTATTTCGGCACCGAAGACCAGAAGAAACGATACCTGCCGCGGCTCGGATCCGCCGAGATGGTAGGAGCCTATGCCTTGTCGGAAGCCTCGTCCGGTTCGGACGCGCTCAACTGTCGCGCCCGCGCGACCCTCTCGGCCGACGGCAAACACTACGTGCTGAACGGCGAAAAGATGTGGATCACGAACGCGGGATTCGCCGATCTGTTCACCGTGTTCGCGAAAGTGGACGGCGAGAAATTCACGGCTTTCCTGGTGGAAAAGACGTTTCCGGGATTTTCCATTGGTGGCGAAGAACACAAGATGGGCATTCGCGGCTCGTCCACCTGCCCCATTATCCTCAACGACTGC
Organism: Terriglobales bacterium; assembly: GCA_963803205.1. Lineage (GTDB taxonomy): Bacteria > Acidobacteriota > Terriglobia > Terriglobales > Acidobacteriaceae > CAWDLG01. Next base: position 654,603 of record CAWDLG010000007.1, on the reverse strand, counting down.
CGCGTGCCGGTCGAGAACCTGCTGGGCGAGATCGGCAAGGGCCACCACATCGCATTCAATATCCTGAACATCGGGCGCTTCAAGCTGGGCGCGATGTGCCTGGGCGGCGGCCGCGTTTCGCTCGAAAATGCCATCGCCTATGCGCGCCAGCGCAAGGCTTTCGGGAAAGTAATTGCGGATTTCGGGCTGGTGCGCGAGAAACTCGCAAACATGGCCTCCTGGCTCTACACGGGCGAGTCGATGATCTACCGCACCGTCGGGATGATGGACACTGCGCTCGGCGATGTCGACCACACCGCTCCGGACGCGGCCAGGCAGACCCTGAAAGCGATCGAGGAGTATGCCGTCGAGTGCTCCATCATTAAAGTGTCGGCGTCGGAGATGCTCGATTATGTCGTCGACGAAACGGTGCAGATCTACGGGGGCTACGGATTCGTCGAGGAGTATCCCGCGGAACGCGCCTATCGCGATGCCCGGATCAACCGGATTTTTGAGGGCACGAACGAGATTAACCGCTTGATCATCAGCGGATTCTTGCTGAAGCGCGCGAACTCCGGCCAGTTGCCGCTTATGCCTGCGATCAAGAAATTGATGGACGAGGTGCTCTCGGGACCGTCGAGTGGCGCGGAACCGGAAGGTCCGCTCGGAGAGGAGCGCAGGCTGCTGGAGAATGCGAGGAAGCTGTGCCTGTTCGCAGCCGGGGCCGCCGCACAGAGGCATCCGCAGGATATCCAGGACCAGCAGGAAATCATGGGCGCCATGGCCGACATGGTCGTCGAAGTTTACGCAAGCGAGTCGGCGGTGCTGCGGGGACAGAAGATTTGCGAGCGGCGTGGAGAGGCGGAAGCCGCGCTGCCCGTGGCGATGACGCGTGTGTACCTGGGACAGGCCCTCGAGAAGATCGAATCGGCCGCGAAAAAAATTCTCGCCGCCGTCGCCGAAGGGGATATGTTCCGGACACAAATGGCGATCCTGCGGCGTTTGGCAAAGCATGACCCTTTCAACCTGATCGCCCTGCGCCAGCAGATCGCGGAGAGTGTCATCGAGCGCGGAAGGTTGTAGGGATCGCGGGCGCACAGCGATCTTTTAGGCATGGCTGAAGCCATGCCCTACCCCCTGCTCATCCCCCACTGCTTTGGGGTGGACGCGGCTTACCAGCCGTACCCTACTAAAAAATCGAAATCGGGCTACGGCTCCCGTGCCACATAAGCTTGTCTGTTGTGATAAAAAGGTCAGCGCAAAAACGAGGACCTTCCAACATGAAAATATTCGCCGCTGTTTGCGTCATTCTGTTCACCGCCTCGTCCCTGTTCGCCGCCGAGCCTAAGCCGGAGCCCAAGGTTCCGCCCAACGGACTCGCTCTCACTCCGCCGATGGGATGGAACAGTTGGAACAAGTTCCAGTGCAACGTCAGCGCGGACCTCATCCAGGGGATGGCCGATGCCGTGGTCAAATCCGGCCTGAAGGATGCCGGCTACCAATATGTGGTCATCGATGACTGCTGGCAGGTGAGCCGCGACAAGGATGGAAACATTGTCGCTGACTCGCAGCGTTTTCCCGCAGGCATCAAGGGCGTCGCCGACTACGTGCACTCGCTGGGGCTGAAGTTCGGCATTTACTCGGACGCAGGCTCGAAGACCTGCGCCGGCCGGCCCGCCAGTCTCGGACACGAGTATCAGGATGCCCGACAGTATGCAGCCTGGGGCGTCGACTATCTGAAGTATGACTGGTGCAACACCACGACGCAGGATGCGCAGGCCTCCTATGCGGTGATGGGTCAGGCGCTACAGGATTCGGGGCGTCCCATCGTCTTCAGCATCTGCGAATGGGGAACGGCCAAACCCTGGCTGTGGGGGAAAGACGTCGGCGGCAACCTGTGGCGCACCACCGGCGACATCACGGACCACTGGTCCGGCAAGGTGAAGTGGCCGGATGGCGGTTGTTGCGGGCTGGGAGTGCTGGACATTCTCGACCTGCAGGACGGCATCGGGAGCTTCGCCGGTCCCGGACACTGGAACGATCCCGACATGCTGGAAGTCGGCAACGGCGGGATGAACACCACCGAATACCGCTCTCATTTCAGCCTGTGGGCGATGCTGGCTGCGCCGCTGATGGCAGGCAACGATCTGCGGAACATGAAGGCTGATATCAAGGAAATTCTGACCAACAAGGAGGTCATCGCCGTCGACCAGGATCCTCTTGGCCGCGAGGGCCGCCGCGTACACAAGGATGGCGACTTCGAGGTGTGGGCGCGTCCTCTGGAAGGCGGCAACCGCGCGGTAATCCTGCTGAACCGCGGGGAGAGCGATCACGAAATCACCGTGAACTGGACGGATCTGCACTATCCCGATCACCTCAGCGCGGGGGTACGCGACCTGTGGCAGCACAAGGACGCGGGCAAATTCACCGGCAAATATTCCGCCACGGTTCCCGCTCATGGCGTGGTGATGGTCACAGTGAAGCCGTAGCGCAATACGACAATTACCTCTGTGGTCTGCGGTGAACCCAGAGGCAATTGAAACCACAGAGAACACAGGGGAGCACAGTGGCAGACCACAGGTCCCAGGTTTCAGTTCTGAAACCACAGAGAACACAGAGAACACAGGGGAGAGATCCGATCGCCGCCGTGCGTTGCTAACCGGGAGGCCAACCATTAGTCTAAGTGCTGGATGCTGAGTGCTTAGTGTGAATGCTGAACCTCCCATCTCCCAAGGAGAATTTTCATGATCAAATCCATCGCCGTCATCGCACTGCTGGTTGTTTCTTTCGCCTCGATTGCCGCCGCGCAGCAGGATAAGAGCAAGCGCCCCAGCCCTCCCGCGCAGGCGGACTGCAAGTTTTCGGACGGCAAAACCGTGCACGTCGACTACTCCAGCCCGCGCATGAAGGGCCGCAAGATTTTCGGCGGACTTGTGCCTTACGGCCAGGTCTGGCGCAGCGGCGCCAATGAGGCCACAACCCTGGTCACCGATACTGCCCTGAGCGTGGGCGGCAAGGACGTTCCTGCCGGCAGCTACACCATTTTCACGCTCCCCAACGAAGACAAGTGGACGCTGATTATCAGCAAGAAGACCGGCGAGTGGGGAATTCCCTATCCCGGCGAAGGCGACGATCTGACGCGTGCGGATATGCAGGTTGCGAAGAGCGGATCGCCAACCGAGAACTTCACCATCGACTTCAGTTCGGGAGGCAACAAGTGCACGATGAACCTGGCGTGGGAGAACACGCGCGCCTCCATCGACCTGAACGAGAAGAAGTAGCCTCGCTCAGCGGGAAAGAAGATCGCTGACCCGCGCCTGCGCTGCGTCCAGGTTCTGCGAGAGCCGGGCTGCGTTTTCATAGGCCACCTGCCCTTCGGCAGCGTGGCCATTTTTCTGCAGCGCCTGGGCGAGCAGCAGATATCCCACATCGCTCGGCTGGATGTCGATTGCCCGCGAATAGTCCTCGATGGCGCGGCCCATGTCTCCATGTTTCTGCGAAAGCAATCCCAAGCCGATCCACGGCTGCGGGCGGCCAGGATCGCGATCCAGGGCCGTCTCGTAGTTCTGGCGGGCCTGTTCATCGTCGTGTAGCCGCGCGTAGGCGACCCCGAGATTGCTGTAAGCGCTCGCCTCCACCCGCGGATCGGTAATGGATTTCACAACCTGCTCGAGCTGGGCAATTGCGGCATGCAGATTCGCCTGGCCGATCTGGTATGAGGCCAGGTTCAGATTTGCGATGGGATCGGAAGGATCGATTTTCGCCGCCGCCTCGAAGTGCGGCATCGCGTCGTCGATTTTGCCCTCTTCAATCAGCGCTCCGCCAAGATTGTCCTGTGCCACGGAATTGTCTCGCGTGATGGCAATGGTGTGCGACCACAAGGTGACGTTGTCGCTCCAGTAGTTGAGCTGGCGGTGAGTGGCAAATGCCAGTGCCGCGAGAACAATTCCGCCGGCTACGGCAGGCCAGGGCATCGCAATTTTCCAGCGCTCCACCAGCGTCCCTGCTCCCCAAACCACCATAATGAAGAGACCTACAAATGGCAGGTACGCATAGCGGTCCGCCAGTGCCTGCCTTCCCACCTGAATAAGGCCGATCATCGGTACCAGGGCGCCTAGAAACCAGAGCCATCCCACAAGCGGGGCGCGAACGCGCCACAGGATCACGACCAAGGCTGTGACCGTGCAGAGGAACAGGGTCGCCGCCAGAAACTGCCACAGGGCGAGCCTATCGCCGGGGTGGGGATACATTGGGGCCAGATTTACGGGCCAGACTGCCAGCCAGACGTATCGCCCATAACTCACCAGTGCGTTCTGAATTCTTACAGCGAGCGGATAGTCGACGACCGAACGCAATGCGCCGCCCGCGCTCTGCGCCTTCATGGTGATCACCGCGCTCACGAGCGAAAGCAGGATCAGCGGCGTTTTCTCCAGAAGCAGGCGCGCGACCGGCTGCCCCGAGGAACTTTGCTCAATGGACATGCGCCGCAGAGGCCAGTAGTCCCACAACAGCAACACAAACGGGAGCGTGATCACCATGGGCTTGGCCATCAGCCCACAGGCAAAAAACAGCGCTACTACGCCGTATCGCGCGATTCCCGGCTTCTCAGCATATTTCCGGTATGCGTCGAGGGCGAGAAGGAAGAACAGCATGCTGAGCACGTTCTTGCGTTCCGCGACCCACGCCACGGATTCGACATTGATGGGGTGCAAGGCAAACAAAGCGGCCACCATTGCGCTTCGCCCCACGTGCCCCGTTGCCCTCCACAGCAAAAGAAAGAGCAAGACCACGTTGGCCGCGTGGATGAGCAGATTGATGTAATGATGACCCGCCGGATTGAGGCGGAAGAGCTGGCAATCGAGGGCATGCGAAATCCAGGTGAGGGGATGCCAATTGCCTTCCGCGTCGGTGGTGAAAGCCCACTTGACCGTATCCCACGTGAGCCCAGCTCGAACGTGCGGATTGTCGGTGACGTAGCGGTCGTCGTCGTAATTGACAAATGGATGCCGGGCTACCGAGTTGTAAACGCCGAGAGTAGCAACCACCAGAAGGAGACACAGGATGAGGTTCCGCTTCTGCGGTACCACCAAAAGCGATTCATCCTGAGGCTTTGCTTTGGGCGACACCTCAGGATTTAATCACGGGAGCGCATTTGCAGAGACCATCCTCCAGGAAAAGCACCTCGCTGGTTACGTCGCCGGGGTAATGGCATTGCGAAGCGTAGCGAGAAATCGCTTTTCGACGTTGGAAAAGGGCAGCGGCTACAACCAACAGCAGATTCCTCGCGCGATAAATCGCGCGTCGGAATGACAAGGGATTGGCTGCATCGCGGCAGTGCATCCAACGCTTTTGTGATACAAACGCGCAATGCCGGAACACGGCCAGCACGGCCTTGTACGAGTGATCGGACGCTGGACGCTGGTTGCCCTGGTCATCAATTCCATCCTTGGCAGCGGAATCTTCGGCCTGCCTTCGATCATCGCAGGACAACTCGGGAAAGCCAGTCCGTTGGCGTTGCTGCTGGCTGCGGTAGTCATCGGCGTCATCATGGCTTGCTTTGCCGAGGTCGCTTCCTACTTCACGGAGGCGGGCGGCCCGTACCTTTATGCGCGCGTGGCCTTCGGCCGTCTGGCGGGAATCGAGATGGGCTGGATGCTGTGGCTGGCGCAACTGGCTGCTCCTGCCGCCAACGCAAACCTGTTTGTCATCTACCTGGGGGAATTCTGGCCGCGCGCCAACCAGCCGGTTCCGAGATTCGTGATCCTCACGCTGCTGGTGGGAATTCTTGCGCTGGTAAATTTTCGCGGCGTGCGCGCGGGCGCCGAAGTGAGCAACATTTTCACCGTCGCGAAGCTGCTTCCGCTGGTAGTGGTGGCCGCTGCCGGAACCATCTACCTTCTCCATGTGCCCGCCCATCCGGTGATGGGCCCGGTCCCGGCTGGACGGGGAACCTGGCTGACCGCCTTGCTGTTGCTGGTATTTGCCTACGGCGGCTTTGAAACCGCGCTCACCCCCATGAGCGAGGCGCGAAACCCGCGGCGTGACGCCGGCTTCGCGCTGTTTGCGGGACTTGCGGTCTGCGCCGTGCTTTACACCGTCATCCAGTGGGTGGTGATCGGAGTACTGCCTCATCCGGCCTCAAGCCAGCGCCCACTTGCCGAAGCAGCGACGCTGATGCTGGGGCGGAGCGGAGGCGCCTTGATCGCGGTGGGCGCGCTGATCTCCTTTTATGGATACTTAAGCGCCAAAATTCTGGCCGTGCCACGAGTGACTTTCGCGCTGGCCGAAGGTGGGGACTTTCCCTCGATTTTCGCGGCGATTCATCCCAGGTTCCACACGCCGTATTTTTCGATCCTGGTGTTTGCCGTATTGATCTGGCTGCTGGCACTGTTGGGAAATTTTGCGTGGAACCTGACGCTATCCGCCGTGGCGCGCCTCACCTACTATGGTGTCGTTTGCGCGGCGCTGCCCGTGTTGCGCAGAAAGAAACCGGGCGCGGCCCAGTTCCCTATTGCAGGCGGGAATTATCTGGCGTTGGCGGGAGTGGCAGCCTGCCTGGTGCTGATTACCCGGGTAGACCTGAGCGGCTCCATCATTCTGCTTTCTACCCTCGTGATTGCATTCCTCAATTGGCTGGTAGTGCGCAAGCGCGCATCCGCGCGCGAGCCCGAGGTTTAGCGGCGGGATCCTCGCGCCACCTGCACTTCGAAGACGATCGGCAGACGTTTCGGCGGATAGCAGGCGGCGTTATCGCATGCCTGATAGCGAAGCTGGCCGCGCATTGAATATTTCGCGGGGACGACACTCGCCAGCGGACGCACGACAACTCCAAGCGTGAATCCGCCGCTATAGACGCTGAGCTTGTCATCCGGCGCGAAGGCGAAGCTCATCTCCTTGCCTGCCGGATAGGTGACCCTGCCGATGACGATATCGGTTGGCGGGTTCATCTTCAGCACGGTTGGAATCAGGAATTCCGCCTTCGGAGCGTTGGAGTTGATGTGGAAACCGGACTCGACGCGAAAGCGGAGGTCCACGGTGTTGGGACGGCCGCGAATCACCGTCAGCAGAGGAAGGGGCTCGAGCGAGACCGAAGGGGCCCGACGGGACATGTCGTCCTGGGATGGAGCGCAGACACAGAAAAGGGCAGCAACCAGCAGAGCTTTCGCGGGATGATTGAGCGTCCGCACTTTCTGGCGTTTAGAGCCCGGCCGCCTGGCCGGAAGGCTTGCCTTGTGCCAATGCCTTCTTGATATTGTCCTCAATATCGCTTCGGTCGGTCAGGCCAAAAACTTTATCGACAATTTTGCCGTCGCGGTCTATGTACAGCGTGGCCGGCAAAAACTGTACTCCACCAAAATCGCTCTCTACTGCTTCTTTGCCTACCAGAATGGGATAGTTGACTCCCAAATTTTTGGCAAACTTGGAGAGATCTTCCTCGCTGGCATCTTCATCGACCGCAATGCCCACAACCTGTAGCCCCTGCGGTCCATATTGTTTCTGAAGTTCCACAAACCACGGCATTTCGATCTTGCAAGGCTGGCACCAGGTGGCCCAGAAGTTGAGCAGCACCGCTTTCCCGCGGTAGTCGGACAGATGAACGGTCTTGCCTTCGAGCGAAGCCAGGGCGAAGTCGGGAGCGGCCTTGCCTTTCATGCCGGCTCCGGCGTTGGCGCTGGGATCCTTGTCCCGGCGAGCCAACTGAAAACCGAACACCAACATGATGGTGACCACCATCGCGACGAGGATGAGAATCATTGGGCTGCGTTTCACCGGGCGCTCCGTCACAAGGCAAACCTGTTCAGAAATGAAAGATAGTTCGAAATAATTGTAAATCTTCCGAGCACCAGCAGCACCCCCAATGCAATCAAAAGCCCGCCGCTGGCGACTTCAACCGCATGCATGTGGGCGCGAAAACGGCTGTAGAACTTCAAGAAGCGTTCGATGCCGAGAGAAGTCAAAAGAAACGGCACGGCCAATCCGAGAGAATAAATCGTGAGCAGAGCGATTCCCTTGGCGACCGAATCCTGCGCGGCGGCAAACCCCAGAATGACCGCCAGGATTGGCCCTACGCAGGGCGTCCATCCAAAGGCGAAGGCGAAGCCGATCAGAAACGCGCCCCCCATGGTGCTTCCGCCTTTCACGTTGTGCAGCCGCTTGTCGGCGTAGAGGGCCTTGATGCGCAGGATGCCGGTCAGGTGCAGGCCGAAAAGAATGATCACGACACCCGCTGCCTGCGCCAGCGCGGACTTGTACCGCGCCAGCAACTGGCCGACGCTGGTCGAAATCGCGCCCAACGTGATGAACACAATGCTGAAGCCGACGATAAAGGCCAGCGAGTTCAGCATGACCTTGCGCAGAAGCCTGGTTTCCTGGGCCTGGAGTTCCTCGACTCCAACCCCGGAGATCAGCGATACGTAGCCAGGAACGAGAGGCAGAACGCACGGCGAAAGGAAGGAAATGAGGCCTGCCACGAATGCCGCAATGGGAATGGGAAGGCTCTTCATCGCTAAGTTATTGTACCTGTTACTTCTGGAAACCAGCCATTACGCCCGATTGACCAATCTCTGCTCAACCGGACAGGGGGTAACCTAAGGCTTCCTGTTCGGCGGCGGCTCAACGGCAGTCGCTCCCGGCGGCCTTTCCGCGGCCTGCGGTGGTTGGCCCTCCGATAAGGCCTTACGGATGAATCCGATGGGAACTGTTGCGGTGAGCACGGCGCAATCCTCGTGGCGTTGTACTTTAACGCTGTCGAAGAACTGCTTCACATCCTTATCCGGTCCGCGGCCCGGCCGGCTGCTCTGCACGGAGTGGAACATCGTCAAAAAAGTGTTCAGCTCCTCGGCAACATGCTTGGCGTCTTCCTCGCTCTCGGTAAAGGCTTCAGCCCGCAGGTGGATACCGGACAACTCGCGCACCGAAGCCACTACTACCGCCGGCCGGGAGAACAGCGTCGACAGCCCGAGAGGGCTGCGGTCGGGGCGAGTTCCAGCGGGATCGGCGCGAAAAATGGCCCAAGCCAGACTGGCGAACGGGACGTACCGATTGCTGAACGGGACCTGGTGGTAGTACCGGCGAAGCAGAGCGGGCCCCCCGAAGGGAGAGGCCAGCTTGCGCGAACGGTCGATCATGCCGTGAATGACCTGCGGGTCGTCATGATTGGATGCGGCAACCGTATCGACCCCGAGGATGGCGACTCGCAGGGTGCGGCCCTCGAGAGCTATGTTGTAGACCTTGGCGGAGTGATAGTCCTCGACCGAGGTGGCAATGCGGCGCAGATAATCCCGCAGGCGGTCTCCCTCGAATCGACCGACAAATACCTCTGAAAAACGTGGTTGGGTCGCCACCGCGGGCAAGTTGTCCGGGTAGTGGATGGCGAAGGCGGCTTCATCGAGATCCCGTTCAAATTCGAAGCCGGTCGCCTGTACGAACTGCTCATACTCCGGTTCGCGCCTTACGGCGGGCAGATTGGCTGCAAGGCTGGCGTGGCGAAGGTCGCTGAGGTTGACGTAAACAAAGCCGTCCGCCCCGGGAAGCAGCCGTGCCGCCTCGGGTGGGGCGTGCTTGCGCAGCACAACTATGATCGCCACTGCCGACCCGAGCAGCACCAGGGCTAGAACGATAGGGAGGCTGCGTCGTATACGCATGAAATCGAGGCTTATCCCGGAGGACAGCCCGAAATGATACCAAGATCATCCAGGAAAGGGTCATGATAGCACCCCCTCGGGGAAGAGGAATTGGTTCGCTTGTGGCGCCGGGTGAAATGCGTTGGGACGTTGGGGCTGAGTCAGTTGCACGTAGGGTGCCGTTGTGATAACTTTTAAAATTGTCCCGGACATGCAAAGGGATCAGGGGGACGTGTTCGCTCCGAAAGGAGTCGCTCTCCCCAGACTGCTGGCGTAGCTCAGTCGGTAGAGCATCTGATTTGTAATCAGAGGGTCAGGGGTTCGAATCCCTTCGCCAGCTCCAGAGAACAGTTCCGAAACGCAGGCGCGGCGCGGTGGGCGGCAAAGCATATTTCCAACAGCACTCCATAGAGAACTAAATCCTGGTGCGTAGTTTCGCGCGTCCGGATGGGCGCGACAGCACTGTTCTTCTATCTTGTGTCAGGCCGGCATGATCTTCCGTGCGCAGTCTGCCAATCGTTAGCCATTGCCGGTCGGCAAAGCCCAGGCAGATTGGCGTTTTTGCACAGGTGGGTGAGTGGTTAAAGCCGGCAGACTGTAAATCTGCTCCTCCTAGCGAGGTACGGAGGTTCGAATCCTCCCCTGTGCACCATGAACTCACGTGACGCGCTTGGCAATGGCGATGGGAGCGTATCTGGTGCTGGGTGTCCTGGCCTACACCACGCTGAGTGATCAGCGGATGCGTCTGGTAGCCCTCGCGGTTTTGGCACTGTTCGCGGTCAAGACGTGGTTGCGCCGGCACGATGTCGTGCATCCGGACGGAGAGCAGTAACAGATCCCGGATCAGGGTCGAGGTGGGAGATTTCGCCGATGTAGCTCAGTTGGTAGAGCACTCCCTTGGTAAGGGAGAGGTCACCAGTTCAATCCTGGTCATCGGCTCCAGAGATTGAGAGTTTGTGGCAGCACGGAGCAGTGAGGAAGTCGAGGCGTTTGGCGGGCGTTTGAGCCCGCCGCCGAGATCCCGAGCGAAGTCGAGGGACCTCAAGCAGTGGCAGCACGGAGCAGTGAGGAAGTCGAGGCGTTTGGCGGGCGTTTGAGCCCGCCGCCGAGATCCCGAGCGAAGTCGAGGGACCTCAAGCAGTGGCAGCAGGGAGCAGTGAGGAAGTCGAGGCGTTTGGCGGGCGTTTGAGCCCGCCGCCGAGATCCCGAGCGAAGTCGAGGGACCTCAAGCAGTGGCAGCACGGAGCAGTGAGGAAGCGGGAGTAACTCAGTGGTAGAGTCACAGCCTTCCAAGCTGTTGGTCGCGGGTTCGATTCCCGTCTCCCGCTCCAGATTGTTGTTTGAAATGCGATGAACTTCGAACAGGCGGCAATCAGAATTGAGAAGGCCGAAGAGTTTGGCCGGTTGCAGGCGGTGGTGGACGAAGCGTTGTCGCCGAAGAGCGTCAAGAGGTTTTTGAAGCGGTTGCGCCGCGGCGGGATGCGAATTCGGGATTTCGAGCAAATCCTGGCCGCAAGGACGCTGGAAGATTCTGTGGGCCGCAGGGACGTAGACGGGAAGCAGCTTTACGCCGCGCTGACAGTGTCGGACCAGGCGCAGATGCGCGAGCTCTATCTGTCAAAGCTGGAGACGGTCGACGTTTCCCTGCGACACGAGTTCAAGAAGCTGTACCAGTATTACTGACGAAAGGCCGCGGGCGAGGTCCCGGGGCACATGGAGCGGATAGACAATGGCGAAAGAGAAATTTGAGCGGAATAAGCCGCACGTGAACGTAGGCACGATCGGTCACATCGACCACGGCAAGACCACGCTGACGGCGGCCATCACCAAGGTGTTGTCCAAGCACAACCCCAAGATCCAGTTCCGGTCGTTCGACTCGATCGACAACGCGCCGGAAGAGAAAGCGCGCGGGATCACGATCGCGACGGCGCACGTGGAATATGAGACGGCGAACCGGCACTATGCGCACGTCGACTGCCCGGGGCACGCCGACTACATCAAGAACATGATCACGGGCGCGGCGCAGATGGACGGCGCGATCCTGGTGGTGGCGGCAACCGACGGCCCGATGCCGCAGACGAGAGAGCACGTGCTGCTGGCGCGGCAGGTGGGAGTGCCTTATATCGTGGTGGCGCTGAACAAGTGCGATGCGGTCGATGATGCCGAGCTGCTCGACCTGGTCGAACTGGAAGTCCGCGAACTGCTGAAGACTTATCAGTTTCCGGGCGACGATGTGCCGGTGGTTCGCCTCTCGGCGCTGGGCGCGCTGAACGGGGAAGCGAAGTGGGAGAAGCAGATCGACGAGCTGATGGAGGCGGTCGACAAGAGCGTGCCGCAACCGCAGCGCGAGCTCGACAAGCCGTTCCTGATGCCGATTGAAGATATCTTCTCGATCTCGGGGCGCGGCACGGTGGTGACGGGAAGAATCGAGCGCGGCAAGGTGAAGGTGGGCGAAGAAGTCGAGATTGTGGGCTTCCGCGACACGCGCAAGACGGTCGTCACCGGCGTCGAGATGTTCAAGAAGCAGCTGGATGAAGGCATGGCGGGCGACAATGCCGGGCTGCTGCTGCGTGGCATCGCGAAAGAAGACGTGGAGCGCGGCATGGTGCTGGCCAAGGGTGGCTCGATCACACCGCACACCAAGTTCAAGGCCGAGGTCTACATTCTGACCAAGGAAGAGGGCGGGCGACATACGCCGTTCTTCAAGGGATACCGGCCGCAGTTTTACCTGCGGACGACGGACGTGACGGGAGTGGCGGAGCTGCCGGCGGGCACGGAGATGGTGATGCCGGGCGACAACGTGCAGCTGGTGATCGAGCTGATCACGCCGGTGGCGATGGAGAAGGGCTTGCGGTTCGCGATCCGCGAAGGCGGCCACACGGTGGGCGCAGGAACGATCTCGGAGATTGTGACCTAGCTGTCAGCTTTCAGCTATCAGCTGTCAGCTATCAGCTACAGCGGTAAAGGCTGAAGGCTGGCAGCTGAAAGCTCTGGAAACAGACGAGGAGTAGTTTTTATGCCCCGAGAAATTGTCGCGTTACAGTGCGGTGACTGCAAGGAACGGAATTATTCGACGACCAAGAACCGGAAGACCACGCCGGACCGGCTGGAGCTGAAGAAGTTCTGCCCCCGGTGCCGGAAGCATACGGCGCACAAGGAAGTGAAATAGTTGGAGCACGCGCGAGGGCGCCCGCGTGGGCATCAACAGGGGCGTAAGCTCAACGGTTAAACTGTCGGTCTCCAAAACCGAACTTGGGGGTTCGAATCCCTCCGCCCCTGCCAGAGTTCAGCGGTTGCAAGCGCGAGCGGAGCGACGGCGAGGCGAAAGCAGGAAGATTTAATGGCAACAACTGCGCAGGAAAACGCATTAACGACGACGCTGAAATCCTGGCCGGACAGGATCAAGACGTTCTACAACGACGTGCGCACCGAGATGCGGAAGGTGACCACGCCGTCGTTCAAGGAAGTGCAGTCGACGACCGCAGTGGTGATCATCACCGTGTTCCTGTTCGCCGTGTATTTCTGGGTGATCGATCTGCTGATCGGCCGCAGTATCGATTCGATATTCCGCTACTTCACGCATCGCTGAGGCGAAGGAAGGAAGCTGGAGTTACAGCATGGTTATGGTGGAAGAAGAGAAAAAAGAAGCGACGGACAACGGTGGCGAGGAACAGCCCGGCGTCGGCGCAGTAGTGGAAGCGCCGCGCAATCCCAATATGAAGTGGTACATCATCCACTCCTATTCGGGCTTCGAGCGCAAGGTCAAGGAATCGCTGGAGTCGCGAGTGCAGGCCTTCGGACTTCAGGAAAAGATCGGCAAGGTGCTGATTCCGACCGAATCGGTGACCGAGATTCGGGGCGGCAAGAAGTACACCTCGGAGCGCATGTTCTACCCCGGGTACGTGCTGGTCGAAATGGACATGGACGACCACGTCTGGCACGTGGTCAAGTCGACGCCGCGCGTCACCGGCTTTGTCGGGACCGGGCAGCAGCCGACCCCGCTCTCCGACGAGGAAGTGCAGCACATCGTCTACCGCGTGGGCGAATCGAAGGACAAGCCCAAGCTGAAGGTCAAGTTCGAGAAGAACGAAACTGTGCGCATCACCGAAGGCCCGTTTGCCAGCTTCACCGGGCTGGTCGACGAGGTCAACGAGGACCGCGAGACCTTGAAGGTGATGGTCACGATTTTCGGCCGCTCGACGCCGGTGGAACTCGAGTTCAATCAGGTGGAAAAGGTCGCGGCCTAGGAGTTAAGGAGATTCGATGGCAAAGAAAGCAACAGGCTCGGTAAAGCTTCAGATCGCCGCGGGCAAAGCGACGCCCGCTCCGCCGGTCGGTCCGGCACTTGGCCAGGCGCAGATCAACATCATGGAATTCTGCAAACAGTTCAATGCCAGAACCAGCGCGAAGGAACTGGAAGGACTGATCATTCCCGTGGTGGTCACGGTCTACAGCGATCGCAGCTTCACCTTTATCACCAAGACGCCGCCCGCCTCGATTCTGCTCAAGCGGGCCGCCGGGATCGCCAAAGGCTCGGGATCGCCCAACAAGGATAAGGTCGGGAAAGTGACTCTCAAGCAGGTGGAAGACATTGCCAGGCAAAAGATGCCGGATCTGAACGCCGCCTCGGTCGATTCGGCGGTGCGGAGCGTCCGTGGGACCGCCCGCTCGATGGGCATTGATGTAGTCGGTTAATGTGGGCACGGGCGTCTCGCCCGTGCACGCTGAATAGATTCCGTCACTAACACCACGGCTGCCGGGAACAATCGTCAGCGGTGGGAGACAAGGAAGAGCGAATGAAAAAGTCAGGCAAAAACATTACCAAGGCCCGCAAGGAAATAGAGTCGCGGCCGTACTCGCTGCAGGAAGCGGTGCCACTGCTGCAAAAGGTGAAGTACAGCAAATTTGATGAGACCGTCGAGGTGACGCTTCGGCTGGGAGTCGATCCCAAGCACGCTGACCAGATGGTGCGCGGCACGGTCGTCCTGCCGCACGGGCTGGGAAAAGCGAAGCGCGTACTGGTCATCGCCAGCGGCGAAAAGGTGAAGGAAGCCGAGCAGGCGGGCGCCGACTTCTCCGGCGGCGAAGAGATGGTCGAGAAGATCACCAAGGAGAACTGGACCGACTTCGACGCGCTGATCGCCACGCCCGATGTCATGAAATCGGTCGGACGGCTGGGCAAGGTGCTCGGCCCCAAGGGATTGATGCCCAACCCGAAGACCGGGACCGTCACTTTTGACGTCGCCCGGGCGGTGCAGGAAATCAAGGCCGGCAAAGTGGAGTTCCGCACGGATAAGACCGCGCTGGTGCACGTCCCGGTGGGGAAGATTTCCTTTCCTCCGGAGAAGCTGGTCGAGAACGCCACCACGCTGATCACCAGCGTGATCAAGGCCAAGCCCGCGGTGGCCAAGGGCAAGTACGTAAAGGGCTGCTATCTGAGCTCCACGATGGGGCCGGGGATTCCCCTGGATACCAGCGGCATCGAGTTGGCGGCCAAGACGTAAAGGTTCGTGACGGGATGGGCAGGTCAGAGAGACCTGCCGCTTCATAAGCGAAATTCGGAAGGGATCGGACAATGGCGGTTACCAAGGCGAAGAAGATCGAGCAGGTCGAGAAGCTGGAGAAGGAGCTGAAGAACGTTTCCAGCATGATCGTGACCACCTACAGCAAGCTTACCGTGGCCCAGGATTTCGAGTTGCGCAAGACCCTGCGCAGCTCCGGCGCGAAGTATCGCGTCATCAAGAACACGCTGGCGGAGCGCGCCGCCAAGGGCAGCAAGGTCGAGCCGCTGCTGAAGGACCTTTCGGGAGTGACTTCGATTGCCTATACCGAGGGCGATCCGGTCCTGCTGGCAAAGGCGCTGTCCAAGTACGCCAAGGACAATCCGGAGCTGAGCTTCAAGACCGGGCTCGTCGAGGGCCGCGTGATCTCGATCAACGAGATCCAGGCGCTCGCCACCATGCCTTCGAAGGAAGAGATTTACTCGAAGCTGCTGTTCCTGATCAACGCGCCGGCGCAGCGTCTGGTCACGGTGATGAACGCAGCAGGCCGCGACCTGGCCGTCGTGATCAACCAGGCGGTCGAGAAGCAGAAGTTCAAGGAAGCGTGAAGAATTTTGTGATTTTGGGAAAAGTTTCGCATCGGCAAGACGAGTTTGGTTATCAGCGGTTGAGGGCTGCATGGAGCGGGAAGTTGCGTAGTCTGGCGCGGCTGCCCAGCTCCGGTTGCACTGGAAACTCAGCCAACCGATAACAAAAGCAAAAACTGATACCTGAAGACTGGAGAACTGGACATGGCGGATTTACAGCAGTTGGAAGAGCAGATTGTAGGGTTGTCGCTGCTGGACGCGGCGCAGCTGGTCAAGAAGCTGGAGGAGCGTCTTGGCGTCTCGGCGGCGGCCGCGGCCCCGGTGGTGATAGCCGGCGGCGGAGCGGCGGCAGCGGGAGCGGCCCCGGCCGAAGAGAAGACCGAATTCACCGTCGTGCTCAAGGAAGTGGGCGCGAACAAGATCAACGTTATCAAGGCGGTCCGGGAGGTTACCAGCCTGGGCCTGAAAGAAGCGAAGGACCTGGTCGACGGCGCGCCCAAGACGGTGAAAGAGGGCGTGGGCAAGGAAGAGGCCGAGACCATCAAGAAGAAGTTCACGGATGCAGGAGCGACGGTAGAAGTGAAATAAGCGGCGGTGCGGGGACGGGACTCGGTCCCGTTTCCGCCCCTCCGACGATCATTTTTTCTGGTGAAGCTTTGGAGGCGGTGTTAGCATCTATATAACAGCCGCTTTCTACAGCACCGGGTGACCGGCGACCTTCTTTTCCAACGGCCCGAGGGAAGCGGAATGGTCGCTGCATAGGGTTGGCAAGCTGTTCCGCGGGGCAGCGGGACGGAACAGGCCTTAAAGACTGGCGCGGAAACATACATTTCAACAAGGCGAAAGCGCTCAAGTTGGCGCCTGCGGGGAGCTACGTCCCTGCGGGCGCATCCGCGTCTGCGCAGATTCTAGAAGGGTTTAGCGTATTGGCGCCGTCGGCGCGCCTCACATCTGCTGTGGCTTGCGGCCCCCGACAACCGCGCCTGAAACATGGGGAGTCTCTGAATGGCAAAGAATAATACCTTCCGTAAACGTTTTGATTTCTCAAAAATCCCGGCGACGATCCAGATCCCGAACCTGATCGAGGTGCAGAAGCGCTCCTACGAGCGGTTCCTGCAGATGGACCGGTTGCCGAGCGAGCGCGATGACGCCGGGCTGCAGTCGGTGTTCCAGTCGGTATTTCCGATTACCGACTTCCGCAACGTCTCGCAGCTTGAGTTCGTCGACTACGCGATCGGCAACTGGGAGTGCAAGTGCGGCCACCTGAAGGGCCTGCATCACCTGCGGACTACCTGTAAGAACTGCGGCTCCACGGTGATCACCGATCCGTTCCATCCCGGCGACGTGCTCTGCCAGAAGTGCGGCACCTACAACGCGAACACGCCCGATTTCTGCAACAAGTGCGGCGATCCGGTCGGCCTGCAACTGAAATATGACGTGAGCGAGTGCGAAGAGCGCGGTATGACGTACTCGGCGCCGCTCAAGGTCACCATGCGGTTGACCATCTACGAGAAGGACGCCGAGACCGGCAACCGGTCGATTCGCGACATCAAGGAGCAGGAAGTTTTCTTCGGCGATGTGCCCCTGATGACGGCGAACGGCACCTTCATCGTGAACGGCACAGAGCGAGTGATTGTCAGCCAGTTGCACCGCTCGCCCGGCGTGTTTTTTGAAACCGCCAACAACCGCACTTATTTCCTGGGAAAGATCATTCCCTACCGCGGTTCGTGGGTGGAATTCGAGTACGACCAGAAGAACGTGCTCTACGTGCGCATCGACCGCAAGCGGAAGTTCCTGGGCACCATCTTCCTGCGCGCCCTCGGCCTGCGCTCGAGCGAAGACATTCTCAGCACCTTCTACACCGTGGACCGGTTGGCCGTTCGCGACAAGCGGCTTTTCTGGACGCTCGATCCCAATGACGAGAAAGCCACCAACCTGCTGGGGATGAAGCTGGCTCACAGCATCAAGTCGAAGTCGGGTGACGAAATCGCGCATTCCGGGCGCAAGATCAACGCCGCCGTTCTCAAGGACATCCACAAGGCGAAGATCAGCGAGATCGAGGTCGACGTCTCCGATCTCGAAGGCGCCTGGGTGGCAAGCGACGTGGTCGACACCACCACCGGGGAAGTTCTGCTCGAAGCCAATACCGAGGTGACCGCCGACAAGGTGTCCAAGATTCTCGATTCCAACGTGATCGAGATGAACCTGTTCTTCCCTGAGCGCGACGATGTCGGCACAGTCATCAGCCAGACACTGAAGCGCGATTCGGTGAAGACGCCGCAGGAAGCGCTGATCGAGATCTACCGCAAGCTGCGCCCGGGAGATCCACCGACTCTCGACACCGCGACAGCTCTGTTCCACGGGATGTTCTTCGATCCGCGGAAGTATGACTTCTCGCGTGTGGGGCGGCTGAAGTTCAACATCAAGCTGTTCGACAAGAACGACGCCACCAACCTGGACAACCGCACCATGGAACCGGAGGACTTCTACGCCACCATCCGGTACCTGCTCAAGCTGCGCAAGAACCTGGGCGCGGTGGACGACATCGACCACCTGGGCAACCGCCGCGTGCGCGCGGTGGGCGAGCTGCTGGAAAACCAGTTCCGCATCGGACTGGTGCGCATGGAGCGGGCGATCAAGGAAAAGATGTCGGTGTACCAGGAAATGTCGACGGCCATGCCGCATGACCTGGTCAACGCCAAGCCGGTGATGGCGGCGATCCGCGAGTTCTTCGGATCCTCGCAGCTGTCGCAGTTCATGGACCAGACCAACCCGCTGTCGGAAATCACCCACAAGCGGCGTCTGTCTGCCCTTGGGCCGGGCGGCCTGTCGCGCGAGCGCGCCGGGTTCGAAGTGCGCGACGTGCACCCCACCCACTACGGCCGGATCTGCCCGATCGAGACTCCGGAAGGCCCGAACATCGGGCTGATCTCGTCACTGAGCTGCTACGCGCGAATCAACGACTACGGCTTTATCGAGTCGCCTTACCGCCGGGTGAAGAACGGTCGCGTACAGGACTACATCACGGTGGTGAATACCGGCGACAGCGAACACAAGGTCGGCGACCACGTGGAGAAGCACGAACTGGAGAAGCTCAACGCGGATCTGAAGGAAAAGCGCAAGAAGCCCGCGGAGATCGAGCCCTACTCGTTCTACCTGTCGGCATGGGAAGAGGACAAGCACGTCATCGCCCAG
Source organism: Terriglobales bacterium (assembly GCA_963803205.1). GTDB lineage: Bacteria > Acidobacteriota > Terriglobia > Terriglobales > Acidobacteriaceae > CAWDLG01. The sequence continues at coordinate 635,718 of CAWDLG010000007.1, read as the reverse complement.
GCCAACGTCGAACTGGATGACAAGGGCCGCCTTGTGGGCGAGCTGGTCAACGCCCGTAAGGCGGGCAACTTCGTCCTGGTGAGCCGGGACGAGGTGGACTACGTCGACGTCAGCCCCAAGCAGTTGGTATCGGTGGCCGCGTCGCTGGTTCCCTTCCTCGAGCACGACGACGCCAACCGGGCGCTGATGGGCGCCAACATGCAGCGGCAGTCGGTACCCCTGCTGCGCGCGGAGGCCCCGATCGTGGGCACCGGCATGGAAGGGGTCACGGCACGCGACTCCGGAGCCGTGGTGCTGGCCAAGCGCAACGGCATCGTCGATTCCGTCGATTCCGAACGCATCATCGTGCGGGTGGAGGGCGAACATCACCCCGGGCAGCTTTCGCGCGAGGTGGGCAGCGACATCTACCAGCTCACCAAGTTCAAGCGCTCGAACCAGAACACCTGTATCAACCAGAAGCCCACGGTCCACAAGGGGCAGCGGCTGGTGAAGGGCGAGGTGATTGCCGACGGTCCCTGCACCGATCACGGGGAGCTGGCGCTCGGGCGAAACGTGCTCGTGGCCTTCATGCCGTGGCGCGGCTACAACTTCGAGGACGCGATCCTGGTCTCGGAAAAGCTGGTGAAGGAGGACTACTACACTTCCCTCCACATCGAGGAGTACGAGATCGAGGCGCGCGACACCAAGCTGGGGCCGGAGGAAGTCACGCGCGACATCCCCAACGTCAGCGAATCCATGCTGCGCAACCTGGATGAAGCCGGCGTGATCCGCATCGGGGCTTCGATCAAGCAGGGCGACATCCTGGTGGGCAAGGTTACGCCGAAGGGCGAGACCCAGCTCACTCCGGAAGAGAAGCTGCTGCGGGCGATCTTCGGCGAGAAGGCCGGCGATGTGCGTGACGCGTCGCTCTACTGCCCGCCGGGCATCGAGGGCGTGATCGTGGACGTGAAGATCTTCTCCCGCAAGGGTCAGGAGAAAGACCTGCGCGCCAAGGCCATCGAGGAAGAGCAGGTGGCCAAGCTGGAGAAGAACCTCTCGGATGAAATCCGAATCCTGACCGACGAGCGCCTGAACCGCCTGGAGAACCTGCTGGGCCGCAAGGAAGTGCTCGCCGACCTGCACGACGAGCGCACCAACAAGCGCCTGCTGACCAAGGATTCGGTTCTCGACCGCGACACCATCGAGCGCATTTCGACGCGCAACCTGAAGCGCATCAAGTACGCCGACAAGGATCCGCGGGTGAACGAGCAGATCGACGAGATCGAGGAAATGACCTCGCGCCAGATCGATGTGCTCAAGAAAATCGTCAACGAGAAGAAGGACAAGCTGACCAAAGGCGACGAGCTGCCGCCGGGCGTGATCAAGCTGGTCAAGGTCTACATCGCCATGAAGCGCAAGCTGAGCGTGGGCGACAAGATGGCCGGCCGTCACGGGAACAAGGGCGTGATCGCCCGCATTCTGCCCGAGGAGGATATGCCTTACCTCGAGAACGGCACCCCGGTTGAGATCGTGCTGAATCCCCTGGGCGTTCCAAGCCGGATGAACGTGGGCCAGATTCTCGAAACCCACCTCGGCTGGGCAGGTCATGAACTGGGCTTCAAGATCACGGCGCTGCTGGCGGAAAACACGAAAGAGGATTTCGTGCGGCGCGAGCTGAAGACGCTGTTCAAGGACACGGTGCTGGCAGACACCATCGCCGAGTTGGAAAGCGACGAACTGCTGGCGGTCGCCGACACCCTGAAGCGCGGCGTGTTCATGGGGTCGCCGGTGTTCGACGGGGCGCGGGAAACCGAGATCAAGGCTCTGCTGAATTCGGCGGGGCTGCCGGATTCCGGCAAGACGTATCTCTACGACGGCATGACAGGCGATAGGTTCGAACAGCCCGTCACCGTGGGATACATCTACATGCTCAAGCTCTCGCACCTGGTGGATGACAAGATCCATGCCCGCTCGATCGGGCCGTACTCGCTGATCACCCAGCAACCGCTGGGCGGCAAGGCGCAGTTCGGCGGCCAGCGCTTCGGCGAAATGGAAGTCTGGGCGCTGGAAGCGTATGGCGCGGCCTTCATCCTGCAGGAGTTGCTGACGGCAAAGTCCGACGACGTCTACGGCCGCACCAAGATTTACGAGGCCATCGTCAAGGGCGAAGCCGCCATGGAACCGGGCGTGCCGGAGTCGTTCAACGTTCTGATTCGCGAATTGCAGTCGCTGTGCCTGGACGTGGAGCTGATCAAAGCCGGCGAGAAGAAGCCGGTGGTCGGCACCACGCTCGCAGCAGCAGATTAGTCCTCGGTGAAACTCTGTGCCTTCTGTGGTTGAAAAAAAGTCTTAACCACAGAGGACACGGGGACACAGAGGAAGCACTTGTTTTCAGGAAAAAAGGCTGGCGGGACAAGCTCCTGGACCGTCAGTCGAAACCGGACCGGAGCCGTTCAGCGGCGACGCACGCCGCAGGAGTGGAGGAACACCTTGTATCGTTCGAGCCCCTTTGAAATGGCAAACCCCATCGCCGATTTCGACGCCATTCGCATCAGCCTGGCTTCTCCCGAGAAGATCCGGAGCTGGTCGCATGGCGAGGTCACCAAGCCGGAAACCATCAATTACCGAACCTTCAAGCCCGAGCGCGATGGGCTGTTCTGCGCCCGTATCTTTGGTCCGGTAACCGATTGGGAGTGTCTCTGCGGCAAGTACAAGAGGATGAAGCACCGCGGAGTGATCTGCGACAAGTGCGGCGTGGAAGTGACGCTCTCCAAGGTACGCCGTGAGCGTCTCGGCCACATCGAACTCGCGTCTCCCTGCTCGCACGTGTGGTTCTTTAAAGGCCTGCCCAGCCGCATCGGGCACCTGCTCGACATTTCCCTGCGCGACCTCGAATCGGTGCTCTACTTCGAGGCTTACGTGGTGGTCGAGCCCGGCGATGCGCCGGTAAAAGACCACGAAGTCATCAAGGACGAGGCCAAGTACCGGGAACTGGACCAGCAGTACCGTCCGGCCGGATTCCGCGCCATGATGGGCGCCGAGGCCATCAAGGAACTTCTCAAGCGGGTGGAAGTGGACAATCTTTCCACCGAACTGCGCGAGAAGATGAAGAACGAAACCTCGTTGCAGAAGCGCCTGAAGTACGCCAAGCGGTTGAAAGTGGTCGAGGCCTTCCGCCGCAGCGGCAACAAGCCCAACTGGATGATTCTGGACGTCATCCCGGTGATCCCACCGGAGTTGCGTCCACTGGTTCCTCTCGACGGCGGCCGCTTCGCCACGTCAGATCTGAACGACCTCTACCGCCGCGTCATCAATCGCAACAACCGGTTGAAGAAGCTGATGGACCTGCATGCGCCCGAAGTCATCGTGCGCAACGAAAAGCGCATGTTGCAGGAAGCAGTCGATGCGCTGTTCGACAATGGCCGCCGCGGCCGCGTGTTGCGCGGGGCCAACAACCGCCCGCTGAAGTCGCTCTCCGACACGCTGAAAGGCAAGCAGGGACGCTTCCGTCAGAACCTGCTGGGCAAGCGTGTCGACTACTCCGGCCGCTCCGTCATCGTGGTCGGCCCCGAGCTGAAGCTGCACCAGTGCGGTCTTCCCAAGAAGATGGCGCTGGAGCTGTTCAAGCCGTTCATCTACCACCGCCTGGAGCAGACCGGCCACTGCACCACCATCAAGCAGGCGAAGGAAATGGTGGAGCAGCAGGAACCGATCGTGTGGGACATCCTGGAAGAGGTCATCAAGGACCACCCGGTGCTGCTGAACCGCGCTCCCACGCTGCACCGCCTGGGCATTCAGGCTTTTGAGCCGGTGCTGGTCGAAGGCAAGGCCATCAAGATTCACCCCTTGGTCTGCACGGCGTTCAACGCCGACTTCGACGGCGACCAGATGGCGGTTCACATTCCGCTGTCACCGGAAGCGCAGGTCGAAGCCAGCGTCCTGATGCTGTCCTCGCACAACATCCTGTCGCCGGCGTCCGGCCAGCCGATCACCGTTCCTACCCAGGACATGGTTCTCGGGCTTTACTACCTGACCAAGGGCAAGCCCGGGGCCAAGGGCGAGGGACGCGCCTTTGCCAACATCGAAGAAGTCCTGCTGGCGCTCGAAGCGGGAGAGGTCGAAACGCTCTCGCCCATTCGTCTGCGCTACACCGGGGAAGTGATCGATCTGACCGCCGCCTACGACGATCAGGAAGTGATCCACACCGAGCCGGTGAACTACGACCGCAGCTTCCTCAGCACCACGGTGGGCCGGTCCATCCTGAACGACCACCTTCCCGAAGGCATGCCGTACATCAACGGCCTCCTGAAGAAGAAGGGCGTCGGGCAGCTGGTCACCTACTGCTACCTGCGGTTCGGGCTGGAAGTCACGGTCAAGATGCTGGACGAAGTGAAGGAACTCGGGTTCCGCTACGCTACCCGGGCCGGGCTTTCGATCGGTATCGACGACATGGTTATCCCGGACCACAAGAAGGTCCTGGTCCGCGACGCCGAAAAGCAGGTGGTCAGCGTTCAGCAGCAGTACCTGGACGGCGCCATCACCAACGGCGAGCGCTACAACAAGGTCATCGAAATCTGGTCGGGCATCACCGAAAAGGTGGCCGACGAGATGTTCGGCGAAATGCAGAAGCGCGACAAGGAAGGCGCCATCAACCCGATTTACGTGATGGCGGATTCCGGCGCCCGCGGTTCGAAGCAGCAGATCCGCCAGCTTTCCGGCATGCGCGGACTGATGGCCAAGCCGTCCGGCGAAATCATCGAAACTCCGATCACCGCCAACTTCCGCGAGGGGCTGACGGTGCTGCAGTACTTCATCTCGACGCACGGCGCGCGCAAGGGTTTGGCGGATACGGCTCTCAAGACGGCCGACTCCGGCTACCTGACCCGCCGCCTGGTCGACGTGGCCCAGGACGTCATCATCGGCGAGTACGACTGCGGCACGGTGGACGGAATCTACGTCTCCGGTATCGTGGAAGCCGGCGAGATCATCGAGCCGTTGCGCGACCGCATTGTGGGCCGCGTTTCGCTCGAGAAGATCAAGGATTACGACGGCCAGACGGTGGTCGACATCAACCAGGAGATCACCGAGGAACTCGCCATCGCCATCCAGGCTGCCGGCATCGAGCGGGTGAAGATCCGCTCCGTGCTGACCTGCGAATCGAAACGCGGCGTGTGCGTGATGTGCTACGGCCGCAACCTGGCCTCCGGCCGCCTCGTCGAACTCGGCGAAGCTACCGGTGTCATCGCGGCACAGTCCATCGGCGAGCCGGGCACGCAGCTCACGATGCGCACTTTCCACATCGGTGGAACCGCATCGCGGGTCTCGGAGCAGTCCCGCCTCGAGGCCAAGAACACCGGCGCGGTTCGCTTCATCAACCTGCAGACCGTCAAGTCCAAGGCCGGCGATCTGGTGGTGATGAACCGCAACGGCTCCATCGCCGTGGTCGACGAAAAGGGCCGCGAGCGCGAGCGCTACGCCGTGGTCTACGGCGCCAAGCTCAAGGTCAACGAGGGCGACCAGGTCGCGCTCGGCCAGGCTCTGGTCGAGTGGGATCCCTACACCTTCGCGATTCTGACCGAAATCGGCGGCACGGTGCAGTTCAAGGACCTGCAGGAAGGGGTTACGTTGCACGAGGAAGTGGACGAAGTGACGGGTCTCTCCCGGCACGTCGTTGCCGACTCGCCCGACGAGAAGCGCCAGCCCGCGATCGTCATCAAGGGCAAGGCCAGCAAGCGCTACCTCATGCCTTCGCGCGCTCACCTGATGGTAAGCGACGGAGACACGGTACATCCGGGAGACATCCTGGCCAAGATCCCGCGCGAAACCACCAAGACCAAGGACATCACGGGCGGTCTGCCACGCGTGGTGGAACTGTTCGAAGCCCGCAAGCCGCGCGAGACCGCGGTCATCAGCGAAATCGATGGCACGGTCAAGTTCGGCGAGGTCTCGAAGGGCCAGCGCAAGATCTACGTGGTCGCCGACAACGGCACGGAGAAAGAGTACTCGGTGCCGCGCGGCGTTCATATCAACGTGCAGGAAGGCGAGCGCGTCAAGGCGGGTGAACCGCTGATGGACGGCCCGCTCAACCCGCACGACATCCTGGCGGTTCTGGGCGAGAAGGAGCTGCAGTCCTACCTGGTGAACGAAATCCAGGAAGTCTATCGCCTCCAGGGCGTGAACATCTCCGACAAGCACATCGAAGTGATCGTGCGGCAGATGATGCGCTGGGTGAAGGTCGAGGACGTGGGCGACACCGCCTTCCTGCTGGAGCAGCAGGTCGACAAGTTCCGCTTCCGCGAGGAAAACGAACGGATCATCTCCCAGGGCGGAAAGCCGGCTACCGGCCGTCCGCTGCTGCTTGGGATCACCAAGGCGTCGCTCTCGACCGAGTCATTCATCTCGGCGGCCTCCTTCCAGGAGACCACCCGGGTGCTCACCGAGGCATCTATTCAGGGCGCGGTGGACCACCTGCGCGGCCTGAAGGAGAACGTCATCGTAGGCCGCCTCATTCCCGCCGGCACGGGAATGGAGTACTACCGCAACGTGCGGCTCTCGCCAGAGATGGAGGAAGCCGCGGCCAAGGTGCAGGAGGAAGTCTCGCAGGCCTACGAGGAAGCCGAGCGCGCGCTTGAGCTGATGCGTACGGAAGGCGAAACCGAGGCTGAGGAACTACCGGCGGAGTCCTAAACTCGGAGGTAAATCGGAGAGGGGGCGGCGAAATCCGCCCCTTTTCCTTTAATGGTTTGGCCTATGCACGCTACGCCCCAACGATTGCAAAATCAGGCACGTGGCAGCATTTATCAGTTGCCTCCTCCGCTTCCCAGCAATACCCTGAGGCCACCGATGTTGCGCTTCCTGCGCCTGCTCCGTCTGGCCTTCTGGCGAGCGTTTGAACACGACGCGTTCGCTACAGCCAAGGCATCGGCGTATTCCTCGATCCTTACCTTCTTTCCCGCGCTGATGGTCGTTGGCTCGGTGCTGGCTGCTTCCCAGAGAACCGAGGCCTACCTTCGAGAAGTGACTTACGCGCTGAGCCGCATCCTGCCGGCCGGCAGCCCTACGGCCATGGCTTATCTGAGAGGAACGGCGCAACGCCCGCTCGGACTGCTGATCACGGCCTCGTTGTTGACGCTGTGGACAGCTTCCGGCGTGATGATTTCCTGGATGGACGGCTTCCGGCGCTGCTATCAGTTGCCCAAAATCTGGGGACTCTACAAGGAGCGGATGGTGGCTTTCTCGCTGGTGGTTCTGGCGGGAATTCCCCTGAGCTTCGCCACCGTGATGGTGGCATTCGGCAGCCGCATCGAAACCGAGATTATCTTTCATCTGAACCACGAGCTGGGATTTTTCGTGCTGCTGATGTGGACGGCGATTCGGTGGCTGATCGCCGTACTCACCAGCATCGCCGTTATCTCGCTCATCTATCACAATGCCGTGCCCCGCACGCAGCCCTGGCACAGCGTGCTGCCGGGAGCGACCCTGGCAACCGCCATGTGGTTCGGGACAACACTGCTCTTTGGCTGGTATCTCCAGCGCTATGCAGACTACAGCATCATCTACGGCTCGTTGGGCGTGGGAATTGCGCTGCTGGTGTGGATGTACCTGATCTCGCTCGTGATCCTGGTAGGCGCTGAATTCAACGCCATGCTCTTCCCCCGGGCGTTGCTGGAGCAACTGGAACTACCCGCCCCGCGGGAAGTGCACAAGTAAGATTTGTAATTTTGTAATCGCAAACGGAACAGGAAGCGGGATTGCTCCCTACCTACTTGTCATTCCGATGCGCGGTTCGATCGCGCGAGGAATCTGCTGTTGTGGGAATGCCTGATGGACCAATCAAAAGCAGATTCCTCACCCAAACGGCGGGTTCGGAATGACAACCGAACCGGATGCGGGATGGTATGGACGCCAGGAGAATGACAGCGCCACAGCAGATCCCTCCACTTCGGTCGGGATGACAGCGTTCACCACAGAGGAACACAGGGGCAACTCCCAACGCTTCCCTCTGCGTCCTCTGTGGTTGACTGGACAAACTTCAGTTCTGTAATCGGGTAATTGAAAAACTGAACCGCCAAATTGCAAAATTGACCAAATCTCCGCGTCCCACCTACTGTCTATCCAGCTTCGACTTGACAACCACGTCGCGGCGCTTGTCCTGGAAAGTCATTTCCATAATTTTGCCATCGGGCTCCACCTTCATGACGGTCACGTAGAGTGGCTTGCCGTTCTTCTTGTCGGTTTCTTCGACGGTGCTGGAGTCGATTTTCTTCAGCGAAACATGGGTGATTCCAGGGTCTCCCTTGTAGGCGTAGTCCTTCCCGTCGAACCTGGCATCGTAGGAATCGCCGGCCTCGTCGGTCATGCTGAGGCCGCCATCGGTCGCTTTGTAAGTCACCGTGCGCATGCTGTCGGAGGCGGACTCAATCTTCTCCGGTTTCCAGGTGCCCGAAGCCTTATGCGCGCCGGGCGCCGCCGCCTTTAGCCGCTTGGAATTGTAGCTGCCCTTTCCGGTCTGCCCGGTTTCCGTGGTGAAAGTGAATTCGGTGCTGAGTGTGTTTCCATCCTCTGAAACCGACTCTTTCGAGGACCCCACCACTTTGCCGTTTTTCTTTTGCTCCATTTCGATCGTTTGAGGGTCGGCTTCACGAACGCTTACGGTGTCGTAGTACGACGAGCCCGCGACCTTCTGATCCTGTCCGTCGGCTTTGACCTTGATCTTCGGGATACAGGTGTCGCAGGTGTAGGTGCCGTCCTTGAGAGAGAAAATGTCCTTCCCCTGATAGTCGATGGTGCTGAGATCAGTCTTCCAGGTTCCCGTGAATCCGCTCTGGGCAAATACAGCCGCAGGCACCAGGGCAAGCAGAACAACCAACAGCTTCCTCATAGCGACCTCTTTCCGGCCCGCCGCAGGGCGAGCGCGCCGCGCATTATATACCGGAAGCGCTTTCGTTGGTCCTCAACAACTGACGCCCTTGTCCAGCCACCGTCTTTCAGCGACAATCGCGCAATATGAAAATCAGCCATGTGGGTCGGACGCTGGCGCTGTCCGTGTTTCTGCTGCCCGCCTGTGCGCGGGACACTCCCAATGTGCCGCCGCCGCCCGCGTGGCCCCAGCAAAGCACCGACAAGGGAATTGTCGTAGTCGCGGCTGGGGACATTGCCTGCGATCCGAAGAGCTCGAAATTCAATCAGGGCCGCGGCACTGGGAATCATTGCCACATGCTAGCCACGTCCGATCTCGCCATCCGGCTGAAGCCGGAAGCCGTGCTCATCCTGGGGGACAGCCAGTACGAGGACGGGGCCCCCGAGGCCTATCAGAAATCCTGGATGAATAACTGGGGGCGGAAGGAATTGCGCGACATTACCTACCCCTCGGTCGGCAACCACGAATACAACACCAAAGACGCCGCGGGATATTTCGACTTCTTCGGCTCCCGCGCCGGAGAGCGCGACAAGGGATACTACAGCTTCAACCTGGGGACGTGGCACCTGATAGCCCTGAACTCGGGCAGCAACGACCAGTGCAAGCCGCTCTCCTGCGACGAGGGATCGGGGCAGGAGAAGTGGCTGCGAGACGATTTGGCAAGTGACAAATCTTCCTGTACCCTTGCGTTCTGGCACCGCCCGCTTTTCACCTCGGGGCTTCACCGGGGCGCCGTCGAAACAACACCCTTCTGGCGTGATTTGTATCAGGCACACGCAGATATCGCGTTGAACGGCCACTCGCACCAGTATGAGCGTTTCGCGCCGCAGGATCCTGCCGGAAAAGCAGATCCCGAACGCGGCATCACCCAGTTTGTGGTGGGCACCGGCGGCAAGAACCTGAAGGGCTTCTGGCGCTGGAAAGGCAACAGCTTGGTGCGCAAATCGGGATCATTCGGGGTTCTGGAATTGCGATTGCATGAAGGCAGCTACGACTGGAGTTTCATCGCCGAGGGCGGTGAGGTACTGGACGGCGGGACGGCGCAATGCCATACCAAGAACCGGTAGCACGTGCATGAAGAGAGCTCTGGATGTCCGACGGCTGGCGGCGGCACTGGCAACTGCTCTCGCCGCTCTTCTGTTGTTCTCCACTTCTCCCGAGCCACGCGCAGGAAACGCGCTCTGCCGAGATTGAACGGCAGCGGGACGAGAAGGCCGCCCATCCCGCCCATGTCGAGGAAGGCAAAGTCGAAAAGAGCCTCTTCTATCTGGAGGACAACCGCCTGCTGGAACGGTTTACCGCCGGCTATCACGGCTGGAATGTGCGTCTGGGCGGCCTGGTGCAGGGAAGCGGCTTCGCTCTCGGCCCCGAGTACCGCCTGCACAACGACTTTCTCGGAGGAAGCAACTTTTTGGTGGGAGCTCAGCTTTCCACCAAGCTGTACCAGAAATACGACATACGCTGGACCCTGCCGCACCTGGCGCAGAACCACCTTTCTTTTGATTTCAATGCTGTCCACCGCAACTACTCGCAGATCGACTACTTCGGCCCGGGGCCAAGGTCGGCGAAAAGCGATCGCACCGACTATCGCCTGGAAGATACGGCGGTTGACGGATCGCTCGGGTTGAAGCCGGAAAAGCATCTCGCGCTCGGCGGCTCGGCTGGATATTTGTGGGTGAATGTCGGCCCGGGCACGTCAGGCACATTTCCGTCCACGGATCAGGTGTTTACGCCGCTGGCCACGCCGGGCATTCAGAATCAGACGAATTTCCTGCGCTACGGGCCGTACGCACAGGTTGACTACCTCGATAATCCAGAGGCGCCGGCGAGCGGCGGCCTGTACACATTCCAGTACGCCTGGTACCGGGACCAGGACCTGAACCTGCACGATTTTCAGCGGCTGGATGCGGAGGTCCAGCAGTATTTCGGCTTTTTCAACAAGATGCGCGTGTTTGCGGTCCGAGCCCGCACTACTCTGACCGACGCCGAACGCGGCCAGACGGTGCCGTTTTACATGCAGCCCATCGTAGGCGGCTCGGAAGACCTGCGCGGATTTCTTCCCTTCCGCTTCTATGACAACAACAGCCTGGTGCTGAACGCGGAATACCGCTGGCATGTAGTGAGCCTGCTCGACATGGCGCTGTTCGCCGATGGCGGCAAGGTCTTCTCCCGCCGCGGCGAATTGAATTTCGCCAATCTCCAGGGCGATGGGGGAATCGGATTTCGCTTCAACCTTCAGGGCAGGCCGTTTCTGCGCCTGGACCTGGCGATGAGCCACGAAGGCTTTCGTTTCTGGCTCAAGTTCAACGACATCTTCGTAAGACATCCGGTTGGGACCGCCAGTGCCCAGCCAATCTTGTAGAGCGATTGCGATGAAGAGCGCGATAAAACTCGTCTTCCTGCTGGCGATGGCGCAAACCGCACTCGCCGCCGGCAAGTTCTATCCGGACGATCCGCTGCAGAAAGAGCCGCCCCCGCGCGATGCCGCCGGCGTAAAGAGCCGGAAACTGAACGACTACTACGATCTAATCGAAAACTCTTTCGGGGAGAAGGGTGAGCGGAACAAGCCCGGCCATATTGTTCGCGCGAAGGGAGTGAATACTCTCAGCGAACCCATGGACGGCGGCTGGTATACCCATCGCCACTACTTCAAGCCGATGAGCGATGAGGAACTGATGCGCGGTGTGGGCGGCAAGAATCCGCCCTCGGCAAGCGGCCCCTGGACGGTCGTTTCCGCCAAGAGCGAAGGCATTTCTCCCGGTTTCACCATGACCGACGAGAAGAGCGACCGCTATTACGTGAAGTTCGATCCCCTGACCAATCCCGAGATGGCCACCGGCGCGGAGATGATCGTGGTGCGCTTCTTCCACGCGCTGGGCTACCACGTTCCAGACGACTACCTGGTGTTTTTCTCCCCCGAGCAGCTGACGTTAGGCAAAGGGGTGCAGTTTACCGACTCTGAAGGCCGTAAACGGGGGTTGACGCAGGAGGATCTTGCCAACCTGCTGGCCAAGGTCCCCAAAACGAAAGACGGCAAGTATCGCGCCATCGCCAGCCTGCAAATTCCTGGAAAGCCCGTCGGCCCATTCAAATACTTCGGAACGCGGGCCGACGACCCAAATGACGTGGTGCCGCACGAGCACCTGCGCGAGCTGCGGGGATTGTTTGTCTTCGCAGCCTGGCTGAACCACAACGACTCGCGTTCCATCAACACGCTCGACAGCATCGTAGACGGCGAAGGTTCGCACCACCTGCGGCATTTTCTGATGGATTTCGGGGCCACGCTTGGCAGCGCCAGCACCTCGGCGAAGACGGCGCGTGTAGGCGGCGAGTACTACCTCGATTTCAAGCCCGCACCGTTGCAGATGGCGACCCTGGGATTGGCAGTTCCCTACTGGGCTCATGCCCAATACCCCGGCGATCCGTCGGTCGGAGGCTTCGACTCCTCGGCATTTCGTCCCGACAAGTGGGTGCCCGACTATCCCAACGCCGCTTTTCTAAACCGCCTGCCGGATGACGAGTTCTGGGCTGCGAAGCAGGTGATGGCGTTTACCAACGAGCAGATCAGGCACATCGTGAAGGTCGCGCAGTATTCCGATCCGGCAGCCGAACTCTATGTGGCCGATACGATCATCGCCCGCCGCGACAAGATCGGCAAAACGTACTTCGCCAGGGTTCTGCCGCTCGATGGTTTCGCAATAGAAAACGGCGAACTTGTCTTTCACGATCTCTCCCAGGAGCACGGCATGCCGGCAAACGGCCCGCTGCATGTGGCATGGTCGCGCTTTGACAATCAGACGAACGAGAAGTCTCCTATCAGCGCGGCCGAGGGCTTTCACGTTCCTTCAGATTCAGGTTCTGACTATCTCTCCGCCGACATCTGGCGCGGCGACGACAAGGCGAAATCTGTCACCGTGTATCTGAGAATGTCCGGAGGCGGGCAGCAAGTTGTGGGCGTCGACCGCAACTGGTAGCTTGACGAAATCCTGATTCTTGAAAGGAAAGCAATCTCCTGACACCAGCCAGCGAGCATCATCCGACCGGGTCCTTCCCCGTTTTCACCACCCTCGCGGAGGCGCGAAAAAACTGGCTGGAAAAATCCCTCTCCCTCTTCGCCGACGTTCGACCCGGCGAGGGCTCCGTCGTGGTCGTGCTCACGGTGAATCTGGCGCTTCTGCTGGCCTCCTACTACCTGCTGAAGACCGTTCGTGAAGCGCTCATCCTCACCGAAGGGGGGGCGGAGGTGAAAAGCTACTCCGCGGCGGCCCAGGCGATTCTGCTGCTGCTCGTAGTGCCGGCCTACGGACTGTTCGCCTCGCGGGTGGCGCGCCTGAAACTGATCACCTGGGTCACGCTGTTCTTCATCTCCCATCTGATTATTTTCTACTTTGTGGGAGTGGCAGGAGTGCGCGAGGGAATCGTCTTCTACATCTGGGTGGGCATCTTCAACGTCTTCGTGATCGCCCAATTTTGGGCATTCGCCAACGATCTCTTCGGCGAATCCCAGGGGAAGAGGCTGTTTCCTTTTGTCGGAGTCGGCGGATCAGTGGGCGCGGTCGCGGGGGCCTGGGCCGCGGTCCAGTTATTCAAGGTGTTCGGAACTTATGGCTTGCTGCTGCTCGCGGCGTTGGGCATTGGCGTCTGCATCGGTCTGACGGCGATGGCCGACCGCTGGACGCGCCGACACGCCGGTACGAAGGAATCCTCGAAGTCTGAAACGCCGCTCGGCAAGGAAGGCGGCTTCCACCTGATCCTTCACGACCGATACCTGCTGCTGATCGCCATTCTGACCGTGCTTCTGAACGTGGTGAACACTTCGGGTGAGTTTCTGCTCAGCAAGCTGGTCGTACAGCAGTCGCTCCATCTTTTCGGGCCGGCCCAGGATGCCGCCCGCAGGGCCTTCGTGGGAGAGTTCTACGCGCACTTCTTCGCCTGGGTAAATCTGCTTGGGTTGATCCTTCAGACCGTGTTTGTCTCCCGGATCTTCCGCTACATCGGGGTTCGCGGATCGCTTTTCATCCTGCCCGTAATCGCCCTGACCGGCTATTCCATGATCCTGCTTTATCCTGCGCTCTACGTTGTGCGCGTGCTGAAGATCATGGAAAACAGCACGGATTATTCGGTGCAGAACACTGCGCGGCAGGCTCTGTTTCTTCCCACCAGCCGTGAGGCGAAGTACAAGGCCAAGGCCGCGATTGATACTTTCTGCGTCCGTATCGGAGACGTCCTGCTCGCGGGAATTGTCTTCGTCGGGACCAAGCTGGCGCTCTCGCTCTCAGGCTTCGCCGCCATCAGCGTCGCTCTCACGTTTGTGTGGCTTGGCGTTACCGTCGGCATTTACCGCGAGCATAAGCGCCGCATTCCAGATGTCGCCTGACGTGGGTTAGTTTCCGCCCGGTCGGGCCGGGGCCTTGGCCAGCTTGAGCGAGACCGACTGCCGGGCTTCGAGAAGCCGCGCCGCAACATCCTGGCGGGGAACCTCGGGCGCGGCGGCGAAACTCTCGAAGATGTTCTGCATGCGCCGCAACGACGGCGGCAGCACGCTGTCCAGATACTCCACCGCCAGGCCACGCAACAGCCGGTCGTCGGTGTGCAGCGCCTGGAATGCGACCTTCAGCGGCTCGCGAGGCAAAATCAGCGCCAGCAGGCTGAAGAGGTGTTCCCAGCTCAAGTCGGAGCGTTCCCGCAGAAGATCGTCAAGGAACAGGAACTGGTCGGTGCTCTGCCGCTGGTCCAGAAGTTTGCGGCTCTGCCAAACCCCGCGGCTGACGGACAGTTCGCGCTCGATAATGGCGAACACCGTCTCGCGCTCAGGCCGGAATTCCGGATTCCGTTGCAGAAGGACGTCCAGAGCCCGGGAACACTGGAATCGCACCTCGAACCGGGGATCGTTCAGCCCCAGCATCAGGCCGTCGACGGCTCGTCGTTCGTTGCAGTAGGCCAGCGCCCGCGGGATTCTCCGCTTGATGGCGAAGTCGCTTCTTTCATCCAGCAGGGCGTCGACCATCTGTCCCGCACAGTGCCCCACCGAATCACGCAGCAGCGGAAGCACGTCAGGCGCAACCTCGTCCCACGCCAGAAGCACGATGGCCTGCGGCACCACCAGCGTGTCGAGATGAGTCATGTTCCCCAGCGTCCGGTGAACCATTTCGGCGTTCCCGGATCGAAGATCCGCCAACCGTTGGAGCAGCGGATCTGCCAGCGCCGGCCTGGGATGCACGACCGTCTCCGTCGTAACCGCCGCGGCCTGCGGAACGGAATCGGTCTTCAGTGAAAGCGTCCGCAGCAGCACCGACCGCGTCATCAATTCATTACTGGTCGAGACATCCAGCTCGATGGCGCGATCGACTAATCCCTTTTCGAGCACGCTGACGTACAGCTTCTCCAGCAGCCGGGTCACCCACATCCCCACCGCCGCCAGGGCCACTGTGACAAGAAGAATTCCCTTCACCGCAAATGTTCCGCCAAGGCTGAGAAACAACTGCGACGCGGCACCTCCCAGCACGTCGCCCAGGCGGTCAAAGACGACGTCAATCACCGGTTTGGCGGCGCGTTTCTCCTTCACCGGCAAAGGCGTATAGAAAAGTTCGTATCCGGCGCGATAAATCGAACCGCGGAGAATTGCCTCCAGGGCACGAGTCACAACCAGAACCGGAAACACCGGGAAGATGAGAGTTCCGACGCCGCCCGCCGCCACCACCGCCGGCAGCGAACCGACTCCGCGGGCGAGACCGAGGTTCTCCAGCCATTTCTGCGTGGCAAGGACCTGAACGCCGAAGCTCAGGATTTGACTGACCGTGTAGAAGATCGCAAAAAATCGCAGCAGTGCGGGGCCACGCCCGATAAGCTCTGCCGCCTGGGTTTTGAAAACGATATCGAGCAGCGCGGCGCTGGTGGTTCCAAGCACCACGAGAGCTGCCAGCATCTGCACATATTTCGATCGCCGGAAAATCGGCCAGGCCGCGGAGGTCACTTCCTCATCATGGGTATGGTGGTGCTGATGAACGGTTGCCTGCACTCCCGGAGAGCGCCGCACCAGCCAGAAGCAGATCAATCCGCAAAGAAAGTGCATGGCCGCCAGGAAGAGCAGGACCGATGTCGCAGGCAACAGCACGGCAAAGCGTTCAGCAGCCAAACCTCCCAGAATGCCGCCCAGAGTTCCAACGCCCGCAATGCGGGCAAAATATTCCTTTCCCGAGCGCGGATCGAATCGCTCGTTGAGCAGTGACCAGAAGCTCGAGAGCACGATCGAACCCAGGCCCACCACGTGGATGTAGACGATCACAACCATTGCCGAACGGTACGCCGTATTGCGGAGGCTCCATTCCGCGAGGTGCAGGGCGGCGCTGCCCAGGAAGGCCCAGGGCACCATCCGCGCCGGGGTGAGCGCCTGCAGGATGCGGGAATTCACCAGACCGCCGGCGATGGAAATCGCCGATCCGGCCATGACCATCAGAGGGAAGTAGGAAGGATTGAATTGCGAGAGGAACAGGGCGTCCCGCGCCGCCTTGGCCGCAACCTGATGCGCCAGCATTAGGCAGGAGACCATCATGGCAATCCGCGCGATCGATTGCAGCGAGTGGTCTCCGTTCAGCGTGCCAGCGATAGTGCCTCCGCAGCCTGCGTCGCTTCAGTAGCGAAGTACTCCGGAAGATTCAGTCTCCACCAGTGCTCGGCGTCATCATAGGTCCAGGGAGCCACGCCGGCGGCGGCAGCCAAAGCTTTCGCCAGCTCCGCCGCACTTTGCGGGCGATCTGCCGGACTCTTCGCCAGGCAGCGCATGATGACCTCCTCCAGCGCCGGGGGAACGGAGAGCTCCGTGCGCTGCGAGGGTGGCACCGGCTGCTTCTGCACGTGAGCGACGGCTACCGCCACGGGAGTGGACTCCTCAAATACCGGAGTTCCGGTGAGCAGAAAATAACCGATGCATCCCAGGCTGTAAATGTCGGCGCGAGCGTCGAAAGCCGCGCCCGTGGCCAGTTCCGGCGCCATATAGGCCGGGGTTCCGGCAGTGGTCCCATCCATAGTCAGGCGAGTGCTGGCTGCGTTCTCCGCCTTCACCAGGCCAAAGTCCAGAACCTTCGCGAAGTCGCAGGTCACTCCCAGCCGGGCGAGAAAAACGTTGCTCGGCTTGATGTCACGGTGAATCAGCCCGAAGCCATGCGCTTCAGCCAGCGAATCGCAAACCTGGCGCAGGATGCGAGCTACACGCGCCGGCGGTTGAGGGCCGAAGCGCCCGATCAGATCTTCCAGGTCCAGCCCTTCCAGCAATTCCATGGCGTAGTAGAAGCTTCCGTCCTCGGAAACGCCGAAATCGTGCAGCGCCACGGTGTGCGGCGAGCGCAGCCTGGCTGTCGCCCTGGCTTCCTGCTCGAACCGCCGGCGCAGCACGTGCGCTTCCCTGCCCGTCTTCTGCACCAGAACTTCGGGCCGGATCAGCTTTACTGCCGCCCCGCTGCATAGCCGCCGATGCCTGGCGGACCACACCTCGCCCATACCTCCTTTGCCCAGCAGCTTTTCCAGCGCATAGCTGCCCATCTCACGGGCGCGGCTGATGTCGACTTCCATCTGGTAGAGGTCGCGGGAGAGGAAGTACGTCCATCCCGCCATGAGGAAGCTCGGCAAAAGCCACAAAATGAGTTCACTGCGGTCCCACGCCGGAATCTTGATCGCCCAACGGGCGATCGCATACGCCAGGGGAGCGGTACAGGCGGAAACGAACGAGCCGATCAGCGTGCGCACCGGCGTATTCGGAAAGAAGATACCGAACCCCAGAATCCACATGGGCAGCGCCGACATCCCGACTGACCAGTGGCCCGGAACCTGCGAACGCACAAATTCCATCATGGCGAGGCCGAAGGCGACCAGAACTTCGTACGCCAGACCAAGCTCCAGCATGCCGGCAGCAGGAAGAATGCCTCGCCGGTAAATCAGGAGCACCGCCAGCGACATAATAACGAGGAAAGAGATATCGAGAAGAAACGGAACCTGATTCTCGATCGCGCGCAGGTTGGCATCGAGAAAGTGGCGGGCGATGAACAGGACGACGGTGGTGAACAGCACCACGACCGCCAGCCAGTGCAGCCGGGACGCAACTTTACCGAGCAGCTCGGTCGGGACGTGGGTTGGTCCCTTCTTTCCTGCGGGAGTGGCAAACTTGTCCGGCGCTGGGCAGATAACTGGCATACAAACCTGTACTGGTAAACGATGCTGGCCCGGCGGAGGCGGATTCAGTGGCGACGCTGATTTCTGGGCCTACCGGAACCCGCCTCGACGCCGGTCCCGGCTTGATGAGCAGCAAGTGCCGAAAAATGCTCAGCTTGCGGTCAGCATCGTCCCAAGCCACCCCGACCGGCAGTCAGAAAGCATAAAGCCCCCACATCAAAAATTCCACCAGGATGTGGATGTAGGCGCGGGTGTCCCCACCCGTGCGGGATTGTGCCGATACGCACAGGTGAGGACACCCGTGGCTACATAAACCTGCACGGGTGAGGACACCCGTGCCTACACGGACGCCTACCACGAATAATGCACTGTGTACGTCACGACCTGTTCGCCGTCCGGAGCGATGGTCACCGGGAATTCGATCGTCTGTGCATCGGTCTTGCGCGAAGGATGCGACTGCTCGGTCAGCTTCCAGTTGGTCCAGCGATAAAGATGCTCGACCACGCGCACGGAAGCCGCTTCCTTCTTGTGGTTCCTCACGCGGATTTCGAACGTCTCGTCCATCCAGTGCTGGCTGGAATCGACCCGGTAGTTCACCCGCTTGCGCTCGCCCACGATGTCGAATGAATTGCCCGTGAACACCCGGATTGTCTCGTCTTTGGGAGTGTGGTCGATGGTGTTTTCGCCCACAAACTCCAGGTGGCCGTCGGTATCGCGGCGGTAGAAACGCAGCTTTCCTTTCGGCAGAGGAATGCCCATGTGGTTGACGTCTGCGTTTTTGATCTCCTCTATTACCCACACCTTGGGGTTCGAAACCGTGCCGTATCCCGGATCCTGGCGAATCTGTTCCGCGTTGTAGTAGGCGTACTGGGCCACGTTCGCCCCGTCGTAGATATACAACCGCTGACCCCGGATGTCGGTGGCGCGCACGAATTCCACCTGCTTGGTTTCCTGATCGCGAAGGGTGGCCGCCCGCTGCAGCGTGTACAGGTGAAATTCATCGAACGATTTCTCTCGGACGACAGGCGCCATGGCCTCATCGGCAGCCATTTTGGCAGCGGCATAGACGCGGCCGGACGGGGTCGGTAATTCCAGTTTGCTCACGTCTCCGGCCAGCAGTTTGATGTTGGCGTTTTCGAAAGTCTTGCCGCTCTGGTTGCGCATGGTGATCCAGCCGATCATGTCGAGCAGGTCTCCTTTGCCGCTCGACTTGTCGGAGATCACCAGGTTGTAGTCCGCCTGCCAGCTCATGCCTCCGCTGACATAGGACATTTCGGCGCTGGATTTGCCCGGGCTGTTGGTCTCCAGTTGCCAGCTCAATGTCGGCTTCAGGATGGTGTCCGCGCCCAGCGCCGGAAACAGCGGCTGCCCCGGCAGGCCGAAGCGCAGCACGCCGTCCACTTCCACGATCGGCTGCCCCATTCCCGGCTGTGGATATCCGCCCGCATAGTTCATGGTGGGCACGTAGCCGCTGCGGATGATCTTGCCCTTCACAGTCTCCTGTCTGTCTCCGCGCTGCACCAGGAAATCAATGGTCTTTCCCTCATAAAGGGAGAGCAGCAGTTCCTGGGAAATGGGATCGTTGCGGTAGTTCTGCTCCAGAATCTGGATGGCCCGCCCGCTGGAATCGCGCAGGATGACTGAGTCAGGCTCGAGGTGAGCCGCAATTCCCGTGTAGTCGACACGGTTGATTCCCGCCTTCAGGTCCAGTTCCAGGTGCTCGCGGGCTACGAAGAAATTCTGGTTGTAGATGGTCAGGGCCGGCTGCTCGCCGGACGGTTTCTCCTGGGCCGCTCCCATCGCGCACAGCAGCATCGTGATCAGCAAAAGCTTTTTCATCGGTTTCTCCTGTCGGACGGGAGGGGGGTCTTTCCGGTCCTGACTGAAGAACGCGGCAGGAGGGGGAACTTGCAGCCGGCGCGGTGGGGCCAAAGGTAACGAGAAGGTAACGTCTAGAGAATCTCAACCGCAAATATCAGGGAAATACCTGATACCTGAAACCTTATCCTCGGTAGAAGCTGTGGGCGCGAGGTGACTAATGGGATCGGACACTCCTGGGAAACCCCAGATCAGCGCCAACGAACCGGAACACGATGGCAGCCGGCGTGACCCTGAAGAACGTCCAGTAGAAGACCGGACGGAAGCCCGTGACAGGAACATGGACAAAACCCTGGCCGACTCGTTTCCCACCAGCGATCCCCCCTCCTCGATTCCCGACCCTGAGGGGGACGACTCCCTGCCCGGAACGGCCGAAGTGCTTCTGGAAGATGAACTGGACAGTCTGGCGGACGGCACCTGGGTAGCAATGTCGGTGGGAGATCGTCGCCTCGTCGGAATGGGGAACACTCGCGAGGAAGCCATCGCTGAAGCCCGTGACGCCGGCCACACCGAATTGAGCGTCATGTGCGTACACCCCCCGGAAGACGTCGACATCGACCTCAGCCTGGCGTCGTAAGCACGCTTCTATCATGTCCTCGCACGCGCGTACATTCGGCAGCCCTGTGTTCCTCTGTGATCTCTGTGGTTAAAAAGCATTACCACAGGGGACACAGAGGACACAGTGGCGTCATCCCTTCAGCCGGACGAACTTTACCTCGGCCATGCGTGCGAGGTCCGGGAGCTTATCTACCGGCAAGGTGCCGGAGAGGCTCTCGCCCTCTTTGTGAGCAGACACTGCAACTTCGAACCCCAGTGCCTTGATGCGACCGACCACTGCCTGCGAGGCTCCGGTCAGCCAGATTTGCACTTTGACCTTCCCGTCCCGAACCTCGGTGCAGCTCGCGCCCGATTTCTTCCAGCAATCAAAGGCTTTCAGCAGGCCGGGATGCAGCTTCGACTCGAGCACCCCGCGTTCGCCAGTCGCCTTTGCCGGGATCTTTTCCGCGTCCACCGAGATGACTTCGCGCGCTGTGCCGGGCGACAGCGTGGCAGCCATCTTCTGGCTGCTGAACGAACCGCCAACGGCCCTGGCCATCGACGAAATGTTGGAGGCTAGGCCCGCGCTCCTGGCCATCGGCGCGGCCATGGGAACGGCGTAAGCCTCCTGGCCGATGCGGTCGTAGCTGACGCCCTCGGGCATTTCCACGGGAACTTCAACCCGCACCGGCTTGCCGTCCCTATTGACCACGCGCTCTTCGACCGCCACAAACGATGTGAACTGCGTCATCAGGCGATAGTCGAGACCGAGTTGCGTGATTTCGTCGCGCACTGCCGGCTTCACGTTGCCCGATTGCAATCCGGCCCAGTCCTGCGACATCAGCTCGTCGATCCGTTGCCGTGCCCAGAAGCTGGGCAGCGCGTCGTGGCTGTGCTCGTCGGCGCTGAGGTTCACAGGAATCTCGCGAGTAAAGTCTCCGCCCGCTCGCTTTCCTTTCAGCCGGATTACGCCCTTTGCTCCCGCCGTATAGCGTCCCGTCAGCACCAGCGGCCGGCCACTGAACAGGTCGGGAATCCGCTGCGGATACACGTCCTTCACCGGCAGCGTTCCCCAGTCGATGGAAATATCGGTGAGCAAAGGCGAGTGCAGCTTCTCGTACAGGCGCTTGGCAGATTCCTCCGCCTTGTCGGCGAGTGTGACGAACTCGGCGTCGCCGCGCCCCGCCCGCGCAATCCCTTCCAGCAGGAACCGGTTCACTGAGTCGCCGATGCCGAAGGAAAACACCCGCGCATTGGGATGTTTCTGCACTTCGCCAATGATCTCCATATCGTTCCCGACGTACCCATCCGTGACGAAACAGACGACGCGGATGTGATCGAGCGAATCGGAAGGATCGAGCGCCGCCCGGATCGCCTTCATCATCTCGGTGCCACCGGAACCGGAGTGTCCATTCAGAAATGCCCGCGCCACACGCAGGTTCTCCGCCGTCGGATAGACGGGCTCAGGAAACAGGATCTCCGTCTCTCCCGAGAACAGAATCAGGTTGAAGGTATCGCCGGAATAGAGATTGTCGAGCGCGTGATCGATCAGCTTTTTCGCCTGGTCGAGCGGAAAGCCATACATCGAACCGGAAGTGTCCAGCACAAACACGAGCTCTTTCGGGGTGACATCGGCATCGGTGATCCTGGCGGGTGGTTGCAGAATGAAGGTGAAATATCCGCCCGGCCCGGCTTTCGAGCGCGGAGAGCTCGACTGCGTGAGCAGCGCATCTTCAATCTGCCCGCCTGCAACTTCGTACTTGAGGATGAAATCCTTGTTGGGAATCTCTGCCTGGTTGCGAAGCTTGACTGACGCCCGGTTGGGGCTGGTGCGCTCGACGTCAATCTCATGCAACGTGGAGTGCAGTTCCTGGATCGCCACGCCGGCGTCAATCTCAAGCGCCAGCGAGATGTCGTGGCCGGCGCGGGTCCCCTTCGGCGTTATGTGAGGAGTGATGCGAGAGGCGTCCGGAACCTGGGTGGTGTCCGGAGACCATCCGCCCGCCTGGCGACCGGTCGCCTGTCCCGGGATGTAGCGCGGTCCCACCACCATGGGGAAGACAAATTCGTACGAGCCGTCGGAGTACTGCAACGTCTGCAAATAGCTGATAGTGACCGTGACCTGCTCGCCGGGCATGATGTTGGCCACCGATTGCGTGAAGATATTTGGCCGCTCCTGATCGAGCAGTGCGGCAGCCTGTCCTCTAGACTTGGCGTTCTCGTAGATAGCACGCGCTTCTTCGCGCTTCTTGATCAGGCTGCGCACGGTCCGGTCTCCGACCTGGATGGTCATGTCGTCGACGGCGGCGTTGTCCGGCAGAGGAAAGACGTAAACGGCCTCGATGGGCTTTTCGGAGGGATTCTCGAATATCTGTGACACCGTCACCCGCGCTAGAAATCCGCTGATGGCTCCACGAACGTCGGTGTGCTTGAGCGGGCAAGATCCTTTGATGACGCCGCCCTGGTCGACGATCTCGAGCGCGCCTGAGCCGGGACTGCCGGTGGCGGCGGCGGCGACCGAACCCGGCCCGCCATTCGAGGTCATGAACAATCCGAACAGAAAAGCGGGCAGCGTCGCCCGCCACGAGTTGCGCAGGAAGCCAGGCATAGAGTTCTCTCCATATCTGATTGGACAATTCCAATCACACGACGGTTCCGTCGCGAAGTCGTTTTTCATATGGAGAACGCGGGGGGTTATTGGCCTTGCAGGGAATTTGTTGTGGGGGCCGAAAGGCTATGAACCACAGTGGGACACAGAGGAACACAGGGGGACTCAGGGGATGGCCGAGTAGCTGGCCTGCTTCCTTTTTTTGTCGTCCCGACCGAAGCCTGCGGAGCGGAGGGATCTGTTTTCACGAAACATGCCGAAGAAGCAACAGCAGGTCCCTCGACTGCGTTCGGCTACGCCTCACTCCGCTCGGGATGACAGGGTGGAAGGGTGGAGTGCGCCGATCAAGGTGGTTTTTCTGCCATCACAACTCTCAGCCCGATTGCCATCCCGACTCCCAACATATTGTCATCCCGACCGCAGTGGAGGGATCTGCTTTTCGCGAATGCTGCGCAACAGCAGGTCCCTCGACTGCGTTCGGCTGCGCCTCACTCCGCTCGGGATGACAAGGTGGAAGAGTGGAGTGCGCCGATCAAGGTTGTTTCTTTGCCATCCCGACTCCCAACATATTGTCATCCCGACCGCAGTGGAGGGATCTGCTTTTCGCGAATGCGCGCAACAGCAGGTCCCTCGACTGCGTTCGGCTGCGCCTCACTTCGCTCGGGATGACAGGATTATTAGTACAAGCAGACGCTACTTCTTGACCCGGTACAGCAGGCTGGCGTGGGGAGGAAGGTGGGCATGGAGGCGATCGGTGCGTCCCAAGGACTTGTGCTCCCAGAGGTCGCGGGCGTCGGCTGAGGGGAGATCGAGGCCGAGATCTTTCCAGCTCAGATCGACATCATCGGCGGCATCGCCCAGGTTGAACACCGCCACGTAGTGGTCGCCCGACTCCGGGTCTTCGGCCAGCCAGGCGCGCAGGTTGTCGCGCTCGAGCGACTGGTGATTGCCGCCGCTGTGCTGGTTGACGGCGAGAACCTCTTCGTTGGTGATCAGGGCGGTGGTTGCGGCGTCGTTGCTGGGCAGGTCGCCGCCGAAGATCAGGGGCGAGCGGAAGATGGACCACAGCGTCATCACGGTTCGTTGTTCGGCCGGCGTGAATTTGCTGGGGGTGCCGCCGCCTTCCTTGTCGGTGACGCGCAGCCTGCCAAAAGGCAGCATGTCGGCGTCCGGCCAGGTGTTGTTGCGGCCGACGAACTCGGCCCAATCGCGGGTGTAGTTGAATTGTTGCTTCAGCAGTTTCCAGTCATCCCAGAAGTCGTCCGAGATGCGCCACATCTGCGCGTACTTCTCGAAGAATTCCGCCTCCGTGAGCGGCGCCGGGCCGGGGGAAATGCTCAGCACCATGGGGCGCCCGGTCTTGCGAATCGCCAGGCTCAGCGCCCGCATTTCAGCCGGCTGGTAGAGGTGGCTTCCCATGTCGTCGGCCTTGATGAAGTCGACGCCCCACGAGGCGTAGAGTTCGGCGATGGAATCGTAGTACTCCTGCGAACCAGGCCTGGTTGTGTCGACGCCCCACATGTCCGGATTCCAGCGGCAGGGGTTGTCTTTGTCGGCGACGTCGGCGGCGTGATAGCGCGTGCCCTTGATGGGCAGGTTGCGCGCCACGGCCTCGCGCGGAATGCCACGCATGATGTGGATGCCGACCTTCAGTCCCTTCGAGTGGATGTAATCGGCGAGAGGCTTGAAGCCTGCGCCATTGGCAGCGGAAGGAAAGCGATTGAGAGCCGGGGTCAGGCGTCCGAACTCGTCCATGGTCAGAGGCGCGCCCGGCTTGTAGTCGTGTCCCTGGGCGTTCGGCTCATACCACTGGATGTCGACCACGATGTACTTCCATCCATACCTGGCCAGGTCGCGGGCCATGGCGTCAGCGTTGGCCTTGACCTGCGCCTCGCGGACCGTGGTGCCGTACGAGTCCCAGCTATTCCAGCCCATGGGAGGAGTAGGGGCGAGGGCGTCGGTCGCACCCGCTGCTGGGGCTGACAGAAGGAGGAGCGCGACTGCAAAAATGAAGAAGTGTTCCACGTGGAACACTCGGAAGCTTCTAAGTCTTGTCTTTTGAGAGAGTTCCCGTTTTGGGAAGATTCCCGAAATGGGAATCCGCGCGGAAGCCGGCCGCCACCCCATGCCTACTTCAGCCCTTCCACCAGGTACAGGTCGGCCAGCATGCGATGGTAGCCGTAAACGCAGGTGCGGGTATCGGCAGTCATGAGGACAGGGCCGATGTTTTCGACGCCGGCGGGGTCGGAGGGCATGAGCTGCCGCCAGAGCGTGTGCTTGCCGGTTTGCAGGTCCAGGCGATCGACGCGCGCCGGCAGCTCTCCCGGCTGGTAGACGTAAAGAGAGCTGTTGTCGGTGCTGAAGGTGATGGGCTGCTCGCCGGTGGCGTAGCCGGGGATCGGCCGAGGATCGCCGCCTGCGGTCGGATACAGGTAGCCTTTCTGGTCGGGTCCGATTGCAGCCACCCAATGCGAATCGGAGGAAATGGTGAACGCCGTGCCGTGCACACCTTCGGGCGAGATTGGCTGGTTCTTGCCGGAGTCCATATCGTGCACGTACAGGCGCACACCTTTCTCGGGCTCGTTGGCGGAGTAGAGGATGTGCTTGCTGTCCGGAAACCAGCGCGCCCAGTGATGGTTCACCTTGTCATTGGTCAGGTCTCTCGGCTGTCCCGCCCCGGTCGGAATAAGCTTCAGTTGCGAGGGAGAGCCCTGGGTCTGCACCATCGCCCACCTTCCGTCGGGTGAAAGAGCCACGGCGCCGCCTTCGCCCAAAAGCACTGCCGGAGACCCGTCGGTCTTGCGGATGTAGACGCCGTAGGTGAATCCTCCGGATTTCGAATAAGCCAGCGAGCCGCCACCACCTTCTTCGTCAAAGAGCAGCGTGCGGCCGTCGCTCGAGAGGTCCGCGGGGTAGGTGTAGTCGAGCCAGGAAAGCTCGCGCTCGTGGGTCTCGCCAGGCGTGAAGCCCATCAGTTCGCGGCGCCAGGTGGCTCGCACCAGCAATACACGGCCGTCCTTGGCGATATCGAGGAGCATGAGCGCGCCCGGCAGGCGGGCGACGATGCGCTGCTGGCCATCGAGAGTGATCGCGTAAAGCGTGCGGTCAGTTCCTGACTGGCTGGCGGTAAACCAGATTTCCTTGCCGCCCGGGGACCAGGCCACGCCCTGAATGGTGAACCACTCGTTGGTGAGGGTCTTCTTGTTGCCTTTGAGATCGACCACCGCGAGGGAACCACTGTCGTCGCCCGAGATGGGGTGGTCGGCGAAGGCGATCATGTCTCCCTTGGGAGAGATGCGGGGATGGCCGATCCAGCTTCCGGTCTGGTAAAGCGGCGTGCCGATGGGGTATTCCAGACGGTTCATGCCGCCCATGTCACGAACGACCAGGAAGTTGCTGCCGTCGGGCGACCAGTCGGCCCACTGCACGTGCTCCAGGACTTCGCGGGGCGCGCCGCCGGCGAGCGGCGCGCGCGCCAGCGTGCCCATATTCACCCACGTCCCGATGGCCCTGCTGTCGAGCAGGACCGCCATTTCCGCGCTCGACGAGATGGACATGAGCTGGGTGTGGTTGAGTCCCATGGAGCGGGACTCCGGGGCCTCGGGGCGGGCGGTAAATACGTCGGTGGGATTGCCCTGCCAGGCGGCACTATAAAGAATGGTCTGGCCATCGGGCGCAAAGCGAGCCGAGCGAATGCTGCCGCGGCGGAATGTGAGCTGACGATAGAAAGGCGGTTCCGAGGGCGGAGCTGAAAAGAACAGCCGGCCTGCGCCGAATCCGAGAGCCAGCGCCAGCACGATGGCGGACGCGAGCAGCCAGGCGGGAAGCGACTTCTTCTTCCTCGGCGCGGCGGCAGGGACCGCGGGCATCTGCCCGGAAGAAACCGCGCTGGTTGTCAGGCTTCCCTGAGAGGAGTCCACCGAGCGCTTGAGCCGCTTCAGGTCGGCGCGCATTTCGGCAGCGCTCTGACTGCGCAAGTCGCGGTCCTTCTCCAGAGCTTTGTTGATGGTGTCTTCGAGTTGCAGAGGCAGATCGGGATTCAGCCGTACGGGAGCGACGGGCGCGCGATTCAGAATCGCTTCGGTGACCACCGCCGAGGTTTCTCCCTGGAATGGGAGGGCCCCGGTCGACATTTCGTAGAGCACCACTCCGAACGAGAAGAGGTCGGTGCGCCCGTCGAGGTCTTTGCCGCGAAGCTGCTCGGGAGACATGTAGGCAACGGTGCCAACGATCGCGCCGGGGCTGGTCAGTTCAGCGTCGGAGGCGCGGGTCTGGGAATCGCCGTTGGAATCCGCCTGGGTCAGCTTGGCGAGGCCGAAATCGAGAACCTTGGCGTGGCCGCGGTCGGTGATAAAGATGTTGGCCGGCTTGATGTCGCGATGAATGATCCCCTTCAGGTGCGCGGCTTCGAGGGCTTCGGCAACTTCGATCCCCCAGGTGAGAATGCGGTCGATTTCCTGAGGCTTGTTCTGGATGACGTGCTTCAGAGTCCTCCCGCTGAGGAATTCCATCACCAGGAACAGGCGTCCGTCGTGCTGGCCGATCTCATGGATGGTGCAGATGTTGGGGTGATTCAGGGCGGAGGCCGAGCGGGCCTCGCGGCGGAAGCGTTCGAGAGCCTGCGGGTCGGTGGAGATGGCGTCGGGAAGGAACTTCAGGGCGACGAAGCGTTGCAGGGTGAGGTCTTCCGCCTTGTAGACCACGCCCATACCCCCTCCGCCGATGGGTTCAAGGATTCGGTAGTGGGAAACGGTGGTCCCGGTCATATTCACGGCGGGGCGGCGGTCGGAACACCCTGCGAAATCGAGAGGTAATCTTAGGGTGGATTTGAGGTTTGGTCAATGCGGGGCACAGGTGGGGACACCTGTGCCTACGTGGGCATGCAGGGGTGGGGACACCTGCACAGGTGAGGACACCTGTGCCTACGTGGGCGTGTATGGGTGGCAACGGCGCCACACTGACGATTCGTATCAGGGCATGGCCTTTAGCCATGCCGATGGAGCATACCTCCGATTGTTCGCGCCGGAAGGGCGCAGCAGATAGAAGGTTCAACGGCAATGGCGCCTGACGGCGCGATGTCTAGTCACTCGGGTTGCTTAATGGCACGCCTGAAGGCGTGCCCTGATACGAAACAGCAAGCGGGGAGGGCGCTGGTGCACAGGTGGGGACACCTGTGCCTACGTGGGCATGCATGGGTGAGGACACCTGTGGCTACATGGCTTATTTACGGCGCCAGCGGACGCCGTCTTTGGTGTTCTCGATGAGGATGCCGGCGGCGACGAGTTGGGCGCGGATGGAATCGGAGACCTGGAAGTTGCGGGCACGGCGGGCGGCTTCCATTTCGGCGATACGGCTTTCGATCTCGGCATCGGAAAGTTCGGCGGACTTTACGGCATCGAGGGCGAGTTCGCTGACTTCCTCGGCGCGGCCCTCGGTCTGCGCCCATTGCACGATCTTCTGCATGGTGGGGGCGTCGTTGTCTTCGAGTACGGCAAAGATTTCGTCGAACTGCTGGAGCGCCTTGAGCAGCGCCGGAACATCGCCCTTCTTTACCTCTCCGGCGTCGATGGCGGCGTTGGCTTCGCGAACCATGTCAAAAACCGCGGCCTGCGCCAGTGAGGTGTTGAGGTCGTCGTCCATGCCGGCGCGCATGCGGTCCGAGGTTTCGCGGGCCAGCTTCTCCATGGCTGGGGAAGAGCCCTCGGCAAAAGGAGTTGTGTTCAGGCGGGCGTGGAAGTTGCGCAGCCTCTCGACCGACGTCGCCGCCTGCTTGAGCCCGTCGAAGGTGAAATTGAGCTGGTGGCGATAGGGGACCGAAGCCAGCAGAAAGCGGATGGACGAGGGCTTGTGCCCCTTGAGCACGAGATCGCGCAGGGTGAAAAAATTGCCCGCGCTCTTGGACATCTTCTCGCCCTGCACCAGCAGGAAGCGGGCATGAAACCAGAAATGAGCGAAGGGCTTGCCGGTCATGGCTTCGGACTGGGCGATCTCGTTTTCGTGGTGGGGAAAGATCAGATCTTCGCCGCCGGCGTGAAGGTCGAAGGTCTCTCCCAGCTTGAGCATGGACATGACCGAGCACTCGATATGCCAGCCCGGGCGCCCGGGCCCGATGGGGCTCTCCCAGGACGCCTCGCCGGGCTTGGGAGCCTTCCACAGCGCGAAGTCGCGGGCGTTGTCCTTTTCATATTCGTCCACGTCGACCCGGGCGCCGTCCTCCATTCCCTCGAAGTCCCTCTTGGAGAGCTTGCCGTAGCCCGGAAATTTGGCGATGCGGAAGTAGTACGATCCGTCATCCGTACGGTAGGCAAAGCCTTTCTTCTCCAGGCCGCCGACAAACTCGGCCATTTCGCGGATGTGGTCGGTGGCGCGCACCAGTTCGGGTCGCTCGATGTTGAGCGCGTCGAGGTCCTCGAGAAACGCCTTCTCATATTTGGCGGTGTATTCATCGACTCCCACGCCGTCGCGGGCGGCGTTGCGGATGATCTTGTCATCCACGTTGGTAATGTTCATGACGTGTTTGACTTTGTACCCGCTCTGGCGGAGGAAGCGGCGCAGGATATCGACCGCGATGAAGGTGCGGAAGTTGCCGATGTGGCCGAAGTCGTACACCGTGGGACCGCAGGCGTACATGCGGACCTCGTCGCCGCGCAGCGGCTGGAACTCTTCCACCCTGCCCGAAAGTGTGTTGTAGAGGTGGGGAGCCATAAGGAGAGACGTTCAGTCCGACGGAATTGCTCATTCTAGGGGGAGTTGAGAAAGAGGGTCAAATCTGGCGGGCAGGTTCGGTCGCTGCGGTGGTCTGGCTCGAGTCGCGCAGGCGCCGTCCGACCAGCCACACGTAGTGCAATCCGGAAACAATGGTGAACGCGAAAGTGGCGCGGAGAAACGTAAGGCGGGCGATGGCCACCCAGCGTACGGGCTCCACCTGCAGGAACAGCACGAAGAGGATGGCGAAGACCTGGGCGAAGGTATTGGCCTTGCCGAAGATGCTGGGGCGGAAGTCGCGCAGGCCGGCGATGGCATATAGCACCGCGCTGGCGCAAACGATAGAGATGTCGCGGCTGAAGACCAGCACGGTGAACTTCCAGGGAATCTGATGGAGGATCGACAGCACCAGAAACATGGTGCTGAGCAGAAGCTTGTCGGCGATGGGATCGAGATACTGGCCGACCGTTGTCTGCTGGCGCAGGATGCGCGCCAGCAATCCGTCGAGGCCGTCGCTGATTCCCGCCAGCACGAACAGTGCCAGCGCCCAGAAATAATGCCCGGCCAGCAGGTGAATGACGATGAAGGGCAGGAACACCATGCGCAGCAGGGTGAGCTGGTTGGGGAACGACATGAGCTGCGAGAACTTCAAGGGCGGTCCTCGAGTTCGGGGAGATCGATACCGCAGCTCGCCAGCAGCGCCGCCACCGTATTGAGCTCGGTCTTGGCGGTGAAACGCTGGGCGAGAGACTCGGCGTTGCCGTTGGGCAGGTCGAGCTCGATCCGCTCGATGCGGTGCATGGGGAAGAAGAGCACGCTCGAAGAGAAGGGCTCTCCGTGCTTGACCATGGAGATCAGCTCGTCGAAGGAGCTCAGTTCCACGCCACAGAGGCTGAGGCCTTCGACTTTGAGCGACAGAACGACACCCCAGATTTTTTCTCGCGGACTGCCGAGCGTAGCGATCACCACGGAGCCGGGGATGAAGGGAACCCGAGCGGGGGCTTCAGGCTTACGCTGGTCGGAAGGTTTCACAAAGGGATTCTCGCCGGGTAAGCGTTACATTGCAAATCTGGGCTCTGTGTTTCCGGCGGCCGTTCTTTTTACCACAGGGGACACGGAGTACACAGGGGACCACCTCAATTTCCTCTGTGTTCCCTGTGCGCTCTGTGGTAAATGGGTTTGACACGAGCGACAGGGCATTTAGTTTCCTTACCACAGGGGACACGGAGGACACAGGGGAACAGCGCACGGCAAATGCAAGGTCCTCCTTTGCCGAGCCTACTGGGCCTCCAGGTTTTTCAGTGACTGATCGTAGGGTGGGCGGGCGATGCCCCGCTCGGTAATAATGGCGGTCACGTATTGCGCCGGAGTGACGTCGAAGGCGGGGTTCTCGACCGAAACGCCGTCGGGAACCATCTGCCGGCCGGCAATGTGAGTGACTTCCCTGGCATTCCGCTGCTCGATGGGAATTCCGGCGCCATCGGGGGTTTCGAGATCGACGGTGGAAAACGGCGCCGCCACATAGAACGGAATGCCGTGTTCTTTGGCGAGCACCGCGACGGTGTAAGTCCCGATCTTGTTGGCCACATCGCCATTGGCCGCGATCCGGTCTGCGCCCACCACGATCGCTCCGATCTTTCCCTGCCGCATCATGGCGCCCGCCATGTTGTCGGAGATCACGGTGGTGGGAATGTTGTCCTTCATCAGCTCCCATGCTGTGAGCCGCGATCCCTGCAGGAATGGCCGGGTCTCGTCGGCATAGACGTGAATCTTCTTGCCCTGCTCCACGGCCGCCCGAATCACCCCGAGCGCGGTGCCGTAGCCGCAGGTGGCGAGCGCGCCCGCGTTGCAGTGGGTGAGCACGCCGCCGCTCGAAGGCATGAGCGTGGCGCCGTGACGGCCCATAGCCTGATTGGCGGCGATGTCTTCGGCGTGCATGCGCTTCGCTTCCTCGACGAGGGCGGCTTTGATCTCCGGCAGCGGCTGGGTCTGAAGCGAGTCGAACTTGTCGCGCATGCGACGGATGGCCCAGAAAAGATTCACCGCGGTGGGGCGGGTCTTTCCGATGAGGTCGCAGATGCGGTCGAATTCCGGCTTTAAGTCGGCGATAGTGGCAGCTTTCGAGTTCTGTACGCCGAGAGCGATGCCCATGGCGGCAGACACGCCAATGGCGGGCGCGCCTCGCACCACCATGTTGCGGATGACGTCGGCGACTTCTTCGTGCGTCCGGCAGTTGACGTAGATTTCCTCCGTCGGCAGCCGGGTCTGGTCGATGAAGCGAACACCGAAATCAGTCCATTCGAGAGTCTGGATCATGGGGGCGGGTGGCGGCGTCAACTGCCGCTGGTGTGCTGCCTCCTCACATCGCTGGCGGTAAAGACTGCGACAAACTTTGCCGGGGCGGCGGCCTGCTCGACGGCGCCGCGCCCGCCGGCTTCCTCGCGCTCCACCAGGCACATCACGCCGGTGACATCGAAGCCGAATTCGCGCGCCGCCTGAATCGCCTGGATCGTGGAAGCTCCCGTTGTGCAGACGTCGTCGACGATAACCACGCGCGCGCCCTTCTCGCGAAAGCCTTCAATGCGCTGCCCGGTGCCGTGCTGCTTCTCCGCTTTGCGCACGAGGAATCCGTGGACCTCGCCGCTGGTCACGGCTGCCGCGACTACGATGGGATCGGCGCCCATGGTGAGGCCGCCGATCGCGGCAGGCGTCCAGCCCTGCTTGCTGATCTCTTCCAGAAAGACTTTGCCGGTGAGTTGGGCGCCGCGGGCGTCCAGAGTCGTGGTGCGGCAGTCGATGTAGTAGTCGCTTGTGCCGCCCGAGGAAAGCTGGAAAGTGCCCAGCCGGAAGGATTTTTCAGCAAGAAGGCGCAGCAGTTCCTGACGGGCGGGAGACATGAAAATCTAAGATAGCATGGCGATTGGCGGGCGAGAGCGCCCGCCCCGACATCACTTCTGTGCGACGTTGCTTTCGGGATTCTCGAAGATCTGGTTCAGGACGTGTCCGCGCATCTGCTCGGGCGGCTTGATCCCGTAGAGATGCAAAATCGTGGGGGCGACGTCGTAGACGCTGGCCTCAAGGCCCATCAGCCGGAAGTCGCGCTTGATGCCCGGGCCCATGACCATGATCGAGCCGGGGACGTCGTCGCCGTCGGCGAAGTCGTGCTTGGCGATGACGGGCGTGGTCTTTTCGTGATCCATGTGGGCGTGGGGATCGGTCTGCTCGAACTCGCGCAGCGGCTTGATGCCGTGGTCCGACACGATGATGAGATAAGTGTTTTCGTCGATGTGCTTCAGGATCGTTCCGAGCACGCGATCGAAGCCGACGTACTGGTGCGGAAAGGCGTCGGGGCGCACGGAGTTGACCTTGGGGTTGTATCCGGCGTTGTAGGGGGCGATGGGGTAGAGCCAGTGCCCGGTGCGGTCTTCGCAGGATTGCGCCAGCCAGGTGAACTCGGTGGGATGGGTGCTCAGCACGTAGTCGAAGAGCTTGATCTGCTGTTCGCGGATCAGATCTACCTTCTTCAGCCAGGCGTCGATGACCTCGCTTTCGTGTCCCTTGAGCTGTTCGGCGGAGGGCATGCGGGAGCAGTCGATGTAGTAGTCTCCGACGTTCTTGAGCAGGTCGGCTTTCAGCTCGGGAGGATAAACCGCACTGCCGCCCTCGACTTCCGACAGCTTGGGAGCGCAGAGGACGCCATCTTCGCAGTCCTTGCCGCGGGTGAGCATGCCGCTGATCATGTATCCGTTGACCGGCATGACCGGGAAGGTCGCGGGCACGTTCGCCATCCCGACGGTGACGTGGTTCTTAGAGAGGATGGACCAGATCGGCTCTTCCTTCAGCATGTTGGTGTTGGCCGTGATGCCGCCGACGATAAAGCCGGTGACGCCGTGCTCCTCCGGCCGGGTGCTGGTGAAAAGCGTGCTGTAAACCCGCGGGCAGTTGGGGGCGGAAACCGTTTGCAGCTTACCGTAGGTCCCGTTCTTGATCACCCTGGCCAGGTTGGGCAGCTCGCCCTGGAGTAACAGAGGACGAAGAACGTCCCACTCCATACCGTTAACCCCGACGACGACCACACGCGGGTGCGGCTTGGTGCTTTGGGCCTGAGCCAGCAGGAAAAGAGCGAATAGGGGGAGCAGAAGGGGAAGAAGAATAACCTTTTTCACGGCCCACCTCATTTTGGGGGTTTTGCCCGAAACTGGAGGAGCAATTATACTCCGGCCACCATTGGGGTTTTGATCCGCATCCAAAGATCATGGGTCATTCGACCATGGGTCATTTTCAGGTCGCCGGGTCTGCCGGTTGCGTGGTTGCCGCTCGATTGTGCCGTGTGCGTTCATCGCAGACGGCTGGAGGATAAATGCACAGACTGCACTCAAGGATTCTCGCCGCCGTATTGCTTACCGCCGGGGTGCTCATCCTGGCGGGATGCCCGCAACGACGAACCATCGAAGAGATCAACCGTGACCCCGGCCGCTTTGCCGGCAAGGAAGTGACGATCGCGGGCCGCGTCGGAGGTTCCTTCGGGGCCCTGGGGACCGGGGTCTTCGAGATCGATGACGGCACCGGGCGCATGTGGGTTTACAGCCAGAACTACGGCGTGCCCGGCAAGGACGCCAAGCTGGCGGTGACCGGAACTGTGCAGCAGGGATTCACGTTTGGCGGCAGAAACTTTGCCGTGGTCTTGCGGGAGACTCGGCGACGGCATTAGGTCTGTAAAGGAGTTGCCGGAAAAAATAAAACGCGTGCCCGATCGGTCGGGGCACGCGTTTTCTATCTCTGCTCTGCTTCCTCAGAGTGGTCGAACGTTCTCTGCCTGCCATCCCTTGGGGCCCTTGGTCACGTCGAACTCCACGCTCTGACCCTCCTGCAAACTGCGGAAGCCGTTTGCCTGGATGGCCGAGAAGTGCACGAATACATCCTCGCCGGTCTGCCGGCTGATGAAGCCGTAGCCCTTGGCATCGTTAAACCACTTTACTGTTCCTTGTTCTGCCATGTTGGTGCGGATATTCCTTTCGATTCAATTACGCTGAAAGCAAGGTCGGAAGTACAGAGGGCAGGCACGAGCTGGTATGCAAGAAGCTGCTCACAACCGATTCTGATTCAAACGCCCGCCTACTTTACCAGAACCCCGGGCTTCGCCGTCAACCCGTTAATTCTGTTCTTTTTCCTTCCTGTTCACCACTGTGGCGCCGGTCACATGGAAGGTGAGCTTGGCTTTGACCGGCAGGATCACCTGCATTCCCGAGCGGCGGGTACTTGGGCCTACCTCGATGTCAGTTCCGGGAGCGCTGGTTCCCACGCCGCTACCCGCTCCTCCCGGCAGTCCGGCCGCGTCAATCCCGGCCTGGATTGCATCCGCCTTGCGGGCTCCGCGATCGTCTTCCCGCCCAGTGCGCGGGTCGATGAATCTCTCGGTCCCATGGAAGTACAGGCGGTTCGTCTCCAGATTGTAGTTCTTGCCCTCATACATCACCGAGTTCAGCACGAGTTCCAGCTCCCCGGCCTGCGAGTAGTTGTAGGTCGAGCGGGCGAAGGCGACGAGGCCGTGGACGATACATCCCTTCTTGAGCACCACGCCGCCGAGCGAGACGTCGTGATTCAGCGTGGCAGTGAACTCTTCCCCGATTCTGGCCTGGTCGGAGGTAAGGCTCTCGTCCAGGCGTACTTCCATCTTGGTGTTTTTGGGGACGTCGGAAGCGGAGCAGACCAGGGTCAGGACCGCGACCAGAACCGGCATCAGGGCAGCAAATCCGAGCCGTCGCATGGGGAACTCCTTCGCGACAAGGATACTCCGGTTGGCGAGCGTCTGCTCGGTGCTCCTGCCGGGAGCCCCGAACGCATTCCTCTGTGATCCCCTGTGGTCAGTCTTTTTCACCACAGAGGTCACAGGGGGACACAGGGTAAACCACGAATGCGAGCGGCTGCTCGCTGCTCCTGCCCGGGACGCCCGGAGTGAATTCCTCTGTGAAACCCTGTGTACCCTGTGGTCAGTCTTTTTAATTAGAGACTGATGAGCCCGCCTCAAGGCCAGCCGGGCGATCTCTGGCCCGAAGTCGCTTATCGAAACCTTCATGCGACTGAAATCTCGTTTCCTGCAAACAGCTTGAGAGCGCTGCGCACGCCTTAAAGTTTCAATCACTTCGGACCGATAAAGGTCCACCCTCACCGGACCGCGCTGCGGACTGGCGATGACGCTTTTGAGCTGCTATTTCGCAGCCGGTTACCGACGGTGCGCATGCTCGTGATCGCGCCCGGTTCGGCACCCAAGCTGCTGATTCGTTACGGACCTTTATGTTTTCGATCATCGGAATCCTGGTTGTCTTTGGCGCGGTTGTCGGCGGCTACCTGATGGAGCACGGCAACCTGAAGGTCCTTCTGCAGCCTGCGGAGCTGGTCATCATTGGCGGCGCGTCCATCGGGACGGTCCTGATCGCCAACCCGCTGCACATCCTTAAAAAGCTGGTAGGCGGGATTGCGGGCGTCTTCGGCGGCTCCAAGTTCGGCAAGCAGCGCTACCTCGATACCCTGAAGACCATGTACAGCCTGCTGAACAAGGCGCGCAAGGAAGGGCTGATGGCGCTCGAGGCGGATGTCGAAACCCCGGACAAGAGCCCCATCCTTTCGAAGGACGCGGCCTTCATCAAGGATCACCACGTGCGCGACTTCGTGTGCGACACGCTGCGCATGGCCATCACCGGCGTGGAGCCATTCGATCTCGATCAGCTTCTGGAACTCGACATGGAAGTCCACCACGGGGACGCGGCCCGGCCGATCGCCGCATTGAGCACCATGGCGGACTCCCTGCCCGGCCTCGGCATCGTGGCAGCGGTGCTGGGCGTGGTCATCACCATGGGCGCTCTGGGCGGCCCGCCGGAAGAAATTGGGCACAAGGTCGCGGCCGCGCTGGTAGGTACGTTTCTCGGAATTCTGCTGTGTTACGGGCTGATCGGACCGATCGCGGGCAGCATGACAAAGATCGCGGAGGACGAGCATGCATTCCTTTACGTGTTGCGCGTGCTCATGATCTCGTTCCTCAAAGGCACGGCTCCGATCATGGCGGTTGAGGTGGCGCGCCGCGCCATCCCCGGGCACGTTCGCCCCTCCTTCCAGGAAGTAGAGAAGATGTGCCGCGGTGGCGGCAGCTCAGAAGCGGCCCCGGCAGCGGCGGCAGCTTCCGCCTAAGGACTGCCGATGGACAAAGCCCGTCCCATCATCATTGTCAAAAAGAAAGGCGGCCATGGCGGCCATCACGGCGGCGCCTGGAAGGTCGCCTACGCCGACTTTGTCACCGCCATGATGGCGCTGTTCATCGTGCTCTGGCTGATGAACAGCAGCAAGCAGGTGCAGGAGGCGGTCGGTGGATACTTCAAGGACCCTTCCGGCACTTCCAAAATGGTAGGCACCGACAAGTCCGGCGCGGGAGAGAATTTCTCCCTCACCAAGGACGACATGCCAAAGCTCAAGCAGGAGTTACAGAAGGCTGTCCGCCGGCTGGACGACTTCGACAAGCTGAAGAATCAGATCGAAATGACAGTGACGGCCGAGGGCCTGCGCATCGAGCTGCTGGAAACGGAAAAGGGAACCTTCTTCGATAGCGGCAGCCCGCACCCCAACGGTTCGGGCCAGGAGCTGCTGGAATTGCTCGCGGGAGAGCTGGGCAAGCTTCCTAACCAGATCTCGATCGAAGGCCATACCGACTCGAAGCCCTATTCAGGCCTGAAAGACTATGGAAACTGGGAGCTGTCAACCGACCGGGCCAACGCGGCGCGGCGGCTGATGCAGGCCGGCGGCATCCGACAGGACCAGGTCAGCCAGGTACGCGGCTATGCCGACCAGTTGTTGCGCAAGAAAAAAGACCCGATGGACCCCTCGAACCGCCGGATTTCGGTGATCGTGCAGTACCTCGAGAGGGACAATCGTGAAGCTCCCATCAAGGACGGGAAAGTGGTGGAGACTGCCAACGCGCAGGAGCCATCGAAGCAACACGAAGTGACCGAGAGCCACTAATTCTGTTGTTCGAATCCTGAACAAAGCGTTCGATTCGAGGACACTCTTCTCCGCGGTCTAATCCACTCCTAAGTCTCGAAATATCTCCAATCCATAGAGATAGATGAGGGCGGCGTTAACGGTTCTCTAATTGCAGAGGTGTGCGCATTACTGCAAGTAACTCCGGTCGATTCCCTCCCCATCCGTACCGTAATCGATCTCGTTCGGAGATGCGAAGAACATCTTCGTAAATTCAGCGCGGCAGGAAATGGCCCGGTATGCCGTTAATTGCTCAACCTGGCGGTCGACACGAAGACCGCCCATCAGGTGAACAGTGGAAAACGAGACGTATGGCAACGAACAATCACAACCAACCTATCAACCGCACCTGCTGGTCGCCGAGGACGACGTCCCCCTCGCCAATTTTCTGAAGCGCGGCCTGCAAGCGGACAACTACGCAGTCGACCTGGAGCACGATGGAGAAGCAGCCTTCCATGCGGCCCGCAGCTCGCAGTACGACCTGCTGATCCTCGATCTGAACCTGCCGCGACTGGATGGCATGGCGCTGCTCGGTCAGCTTCGACCCAGCAAGCCCAATCTTCCCATTCTCGTGCTGACGGCTCGCAGCCGGCTGGAAGACCGTGTCCAGGCTCTCGACCACGGGGCGGACGACTGCCTGATCAAGCCGTTCTCTTTCCACGAACTGACGGCCCGGGCGCGGGCGCTGATGCGCCGCAGCGGCTCCTCGGCCGGACGCCTGACGCAGGTCGGCGACCTGATCCTTGACCGCCAGGAATTCCGGGTGGAGCGGGCGGGAAAACGCATCGACCTCACTTCCAAGGAGTTCGCCGTCCTCGAGTGCCTGATGTTGCAGGCCCGGCGGCCGGTGACGCGCGCCTCCATCATGGAATACGTCTGGAAGGCGCCCTACGACGCGAGCACCAACCTGGTCGACGTCTACGTGAAGTACGTGCGCGACAAGGTGGATGGCGGCTTTCCCAACAAACTTCTGCGCACCATTCGTGGTGTGGGTTACGTGATCGCGGAGAACTAGGGACCCATGGGATTCGAACTCGACGCCGGTAACGACGTGAATCAAACGGTAGCGCAGGTCACTACGCGCAGTCTTCACGACGTGGCGCAGCCCCTCACGGTGCTGCAAGGCATTATCGAACTGTCCCTGATGAGGGACCGGACGGCCGAGGAATACCGCATGGCCCTCGAGTCGGCTTTGCAGGAAGTGGAGAGAGTGACCATCCGGCTCGACCATGTCCGCCACCTCATGCGGCTGCATGCGCCGGCCGGCGACATGGGCAGACTCTCGGCGTCCCGCGCGCTGAGGACAGCCATCGGCGGCCTGCGCAACTCGCTCGACTGCACGGGGACGGAAATTGTCCTTCAGGAGCAGGATGAGTTGCGGGATACGGTGGAGACTTCCGAAGGCCGAATCAGCAAGGTGCTTTCACTCGTCCTGACCGCCGCGATTCAGGAATTGCCGCAAGGCGGCCGGGTTCACGCCTCGGTCAACCCGCGGCTGGACAACGTACTGATCAGGATCCAGGCCCTCACCCCGGAGGCGGCAGAGCCGGCGGCGGTGGGCCGGGAAGCATTCCTTTGCCGGAACCTCGACCTGGCGCGGGCGATCGCCGCCAGCACCGGCGCCGAATTGAAGTTTACCGAGACGCCATTCACCGCAACCCTGGTTCTCCCCCGGACCGCCAGCACGACGGCTTACACCTGCGACGACTCCGATTTCACGAAGGGAGACGCCCTGCATGTCTAGCGTGGCGCCGCACATTCCCGTTCCAATTACACATTCTTCCGATGCCACCAATGCCACCAAGGTTTTGGTGGTGAGCACCAACTACGAGCTGCGCCAGGACCTGGCGCTGCGCCTGCAATCCAGCCGCTGGAGCGTGCGCGAGGCGATCAGCGGGGCCGAGGCCCTGGAAAGGATCGATGCGGGCGAAGGCTCGCTGGTGCTGCTCGATCCCGCACTGCCCGATCTGCGTCTGGACGAATTCAAGGAGATCGTGCAGTCGAGCTACCCCCAGGTGGAGATCGTCCCCATCAATCCGCACACCCACCAGCCGATTCTGGCTACGCCATCGCCGGATTCGAATTGCTTCGAGGTAGTGCGCGACATCGGCCGGGGGGGCCCTTTCAAGGGCGAAAGCGTTACTGCCGGCCTCAGTTCCGACACGGAAAATTCGGAGAACGGCCTGCCGGGATTCGTGGGCAAGACTCTCTCGGTGCAGCGCATGTGTGCTGTGGCTCGCCTGGTGGCCCAGCGCGACACCACCGTCCTGATTACCGGAGAGAGCGGGACCGGCAAAGACCTGGTCGCTCAGGCGATCCACAAGCTGAGCCTGCGGCGGCTGAAGCCGTTCGTGGTTATCAACTGCGCCGCCATTCCCGAGCCGCTGCTGGAGGCCGAGTTGTTCGGATTCGTAAAAGGCGCATTCACCGGCGCGGTGCAGTCGCGCATCGGGCGCATTCACGCTGCGCAGGGCGGAACCCTGTTTCTGGACGAAATCGGTGATCTGCCTCTGGGACTGCAATCGAAACTCCTCCGCTTCCTGGAGCAGGGAGAAGTGCAGCGGCTGGGAAGCACGGACACTTTCCGCGTCGACGTGCGCGTGGTGGCCGCGACCAACTCAAACCTGCGGCAATTGGTGCAGGCGCGCAACTTCCGCGAGGACCTGTTCTACCGGCTCTCGGTGTTTCCCATTGAGCTGCCTCCACTGCGCGAGCGGATGGACGACCTGCTCATCCTGGCGTCGACTTTCCTCGCGCGCTTCTGCCCCGGGAACGTCACTCTCAGCCCGGAAGCTGCTGCCCTTCTGCAGCAGCACACCTGGCCGGGGAATGTGCGGGAAGTCCGTAACGTGATGGAACGAGCCAGCATCCTGATCGGGCAGGGGCGCGAAGTGCAGCCGGAGCACATCATCATCTAATCCTTCCCTCATCTGCCCGCCGCATCCGGCTGTGGTGGCGGGTTTTCTTTGGCACGCTCCGTGCATTCCTGACTAGGCAGATGTTGCCTAGTTCTCATTTGGTTCCAATGAATCGTGCGCTCAAAATCGGGTGCGAGAGCGAGCCTGTGCTCGCCGACGCCTTTGCCGCATTCACGGCTGCGGCCGGGCGGTTGGAGTTCTCCTACCAGCAGTTGCAGGCCGAGGTTGCCCGGTTGCGGGAAGAACTTGAAGAACGCAACGCGGCCCTGACCTCCAGCCTGGCGGAGAACGAGAGGATGCGTGCCGCCCTGGGGAGGATTCTTCAGGCGCTGCCCTGCGGAGTCATCGTGCTCGAGGCGGGAGAGCAGGTGAGCTTCATGAATCCGGAAGCTCGGCGGCTTCTAGGTATCGGCGGCGTTGCTGCCGATCTCACCGCCGGCACGCAAGTATTGCTGGGGCGGATGGCATTGGCGGAGTC
This sequence comes from Terriglobales bacterium, assembly GCA_963803205.1. Lineage (GTDB taxonomy): Bacteria > Acidobacteriota > Terriglobia > Terriglobales > Acidobacteriaceae > CAWDLG01. The sequence goes on along the minus strand of CAWDLG010000007.1, from coordinate 594,502 downwards.
GAGCCTTGCCCACGGGCGGGAACAGGAAGTCTGCATTGCCTCCGGAGATACAAAGCGATTTCTCGCCGTTCGCACGGCGGGAGTCAGCGGGTCCGGCCTGGGCGCCCTGATTTCGGCGGAAGTTTCGAGCGGCCAGACCGTGCTGATCCTGCGCGACGCCACCGCGCAGCGGGATATGGAGCGCGAGCGGGAGGAAGCACGCCGCCTCATCGCACTGGCGGAGATGTCGTCGGTGCTGGCTCACGAGATTCGCAATCCGCTCGGCAGCCTTGAACTGCTGGCGGGGCTGTTGCTGAATTCCTCCGGCCTGAGTTCCGAACAGCATAAGTGGATCGAGCATCTGCAGGCGGGAACGCGATCCTTGTCCGCGACCGTGAACAATGTGCTGCGAGTTCACACCATCGGCACCTCGGTTCTGGTTCCACTGCAACTTGGGCCGGCATTGCGCGAAGCGCTGACGTTTGTCGGGCCACTGGCCGAGCAGGCCGGAATCGCGCTTTCACTTCGTGAGGAGTTGGGATCCGCGGAAATCATGGGAAACCGGGCGGAGTTGCAGCAGGTAATTCTCAACCTGGCGTTGAACGCGTTCCGGCATACGCCGGGCGGCGGCCAAGTTGAGCTGGCGGCGGTTCGCGGCGAGAAAGGCGGATCGTGCGTTGCAGTGGTGGAATTTTCCGACACTGGCTGCGGCATTGCTCCCGAGCATCTTCCCAACATCTTCGAGACTGGATTTAGCACTGCGGGCCACAGCCCGGGTCTGGGGCTGGCTGTCTGCCGCAAGATCGTTCAGCAACACGGCGGCAGCATTGACGTGGACAGCAGGCAGGGCAGCGGAACGACCTTCCGCATGGAGTTTCCGATCCTATGACAAGCGAACTGAACCGCTCGGTGCTGGTGGTCGACGATGAGGCCGGCATGCGCCTGGCGCTCGAGGCCAGCTTCCAGCGCGAAGGCTGGTCGGTCGAGACGGCGGGCGGAGCCTCGGAGGCGATGCGGAAATTCGAGCAGAAGCGGTTCCCGCTGGTGGTGACCGATGTCCGCATGCCGGATGGAGACGGATTCCACCTTATGCGCTCGGTGCGCATGGCGTCGCCAGAGACTGCGGTGATTGTGCTCACGGCGTTCGCGACGGTGCCGGACGCGGTGCAGGCAATGCGCAGCGGAGCCTGTGATTACCTGACCAAGCCGGTTTCGCTCGAACAACTGCACGGGGCGGTAAATCGGCTGATGACGAGAAATGAGAGCCCGAGCCTGGAAGAGGGATCGCGCGCGCTGGAAATGGTCGGAACCTCGGCTGCCCTGCTGCGGATGCTCGAGCGGGCGCGGTATACGGCACGCACGGACGCCGATGTCCTGATCGAAGCGGAAAGCGGAACCGGCAAGGAACTGCTGGCGCGCTACATTCACGAGTCCAGCGACCGTCGCGAGCAGCCATTCATTGCGGTCAATTGCGCAGCGGTCCCAGAGCATCTTCTCGAAAGCGAACTCTTCGGGCACGTGAAAGGCGCGTTTACCAACGCCAGCATGGCGAAGCCCGGCAAGTTCGAACTGGCGCAGGGCGGAACCCTGCTGCTGGATGAAATCGGGGAAATGCCGCTCAATCTTCAGCCCAAGCTTCTGCGCGTCCTTCAGGAACGGGAAGTGGAACGGTTGGGCGACACCCGGACGATACGTGTCGACATTCGGGTCATCGCCACCACCAATCTTCACCTGCTGAGAGCGGTCGAGGAAGGCAGCTTTCGCGCCGACCTATATTACCGGTTGAACGTAGTTCCGCTCAGCCTGCCGCCTCTGCGGCAGCGCCGCGAGGACATTCCAGCGCTGGCCGAGTTTTTTGCCGCGCGGTTCGCCGCCCTGGCCGGGCGCGCTACGCCTTCACTGCACCCGGAATTCATCGCAGGGCTGCAACGGCACGAGTGGCCGGGAAACGTCCGCGAGTTGGGGAATTTCATGCGCCGGGTGCTGGCGCTCAGCGAAGCGCATTTGATCGGACCGGAATTTCTCAGCCCGGAGTTTCTGACTCCCGCGCCCCGCAGGCAGTCGATCGCCGAGGTCCCGGCTCGCGCCGGCACAGCAATGCGCGAACTGGAGCGCCGGCTCCTCGAATCGACTTTGGAAGTGACTCACGGCAACCGCACCCGCGCGGCGGAGATGCTCGGCATCAGCCTGCGCACCATCCGCAACAAGATTCGCGAGTACGGATTGCCACCCCGGAGGTATGCATGAACGGAATCGACATACTGGAGAAGTTTCTGGGCCTTGCCTCGCAGCGCCAGAAACTGGTGGTCGACCAATATGGCGAATATCGATACGCCCGGCTATCGCACCCGGGACTTCGATTTTCGGGGCGAGCTGCAGCGATGCGATGAACAACACCGGCAACTCCGCATTCGGGCCCGCGATGCGCCCGGTTTCCGGCCTGCTGGAGAGGCCGGACGGCAACAACGTGAATCTGGACCGCGAGAGCATGCTGCTGGCCGAGACCCAGATCCAGTTCCGCATCGGAGTGCAGCTCATCCGCAGTGAGTTCAAGCGACTGCTCACCGCCATCAACGAAGGGAGATCGTCATGAGCATGTTTTCCATGCTGGAGATCAGCGGTTCGGCGCTGTCGGCCGAACGGCAGCGGGCGGAAGTGGTGGCCGCCAATATGGCTAACTCCAACACCACCCACACCGGACAAGGGCGGCCCCTACCGTCGCCAGGAAGTGATTTTCTCCAGCGGGAGGATGTTTCCCTTCCAGCTGGCGCTGAACCAGTTGTCTTCGCTGCCGGCGGGCGAAACGCCGAGCGGTAAGAATTTCGCGCGTCGTGGACGATCCCTCACCGGCGCAGATGCGGTACGAGCCCAACCATCCCGATGCCGACGCGCAGGGCTATGTGGCCTATCCGAATATCAACCCCATTCAGGAGATGGTCGACCTGATGGGAGCCGTGCGGGCATACCAGCTCAACGCCGCGGCGGTGAATGCGTCGAAGCAACTGCTGCAACAGGCGCTGGACATCCTTCAAGCACTTAAGTGGAGACAGAACAGAAATGAGCAACTCGATTTCACACGTTTCAGGATGGTTTCGCCATTGATCTATGCCCGCAGGCTCAAAGCCCTCGGCCGTACCGGCGGAGAACGGGAGCACGTTCAACTCGACGCTCAGCGACGCCATCGATCGCGTGGAGCAGGTGCACACCGATGCGCAGCAACAGGTCAGTGAGCTGCTCAAGGGAGACCGCCAGGACATTCACAACGTGATGATCGCCGTCGAAAAGGCGGACGTGGCGTTCCAGCTCATGATGCAGGTGCGAAACAAGATCGTGAATGCCTACGAGGAAATTTCGAAGCTTCAGTTTTAACGCAGCAACGGGGATCGATCGCAGCTTATGGCTTCTGGAGAACAGTTTTTCGGCCAGCTGAAAAGCATGGCAACCGGCCTCAGCGTGAAGCAGCGCCTGGGGCTGCTGGCAGCGGCAGTGGTGACGGCGGCGACCATCGCCGTCTTCGTCAACTGGATCGGCAAACCGGAGTACAAGCCCGTCTACACCAACATGGAACCCGCCGATGCGCAGAGCCTCGCCGCCCGGCTGGCGGAAAAGAATATTCCGGCGCAGATCAGCCCGGACGGCAAGACTGTCAGCGTGCCCGCCGACCAACTGGACTCCAGCCGCCTGGAGATCGCCTCGCAGGGCATGCCGCACAGCGGGCGGATGGGGTTTGAGCTGTTCGACAAGATGAACTGGGGGCAGACCGAGTTCGACGAGAAAGTGAACTACCAGCGCGCCCTCGAAGGCGAACTCGAACGAACCATCCAGACGATGAAGGGTGTCGAGAGCGTCCGCGTGCACGTGGTCATGCCTTCGGATTCGGTATTCGTTGACCGCGATCGCGAAGCCAAGGCTTCCGTGATTCTGAATATCCGCTCGGCGGAGCTCACCCCTGAGATGCAGACCGCGATTGCCCGCCTGGTGTCCGGCGCGGTTGACAGATTGCGACCGGAAAATGTCACCATTATCGACGCCAACAGCAATCAATCCGCCGGCTTGCCCAAGCACGACCCGATGTCTCCGGAAGGCAGCCTGGAAAAGGAACTCACCGAGCGGCTGGTGACTACCCTTCAGCCGGTGGTGGGAGCACAGAAGCTGCGGGCCAGTGTGAACGTGGAATACGATCCCAGCACCAGCGAAGAGAATCAGGAAACTTACGATCCGAAGTCGGCGGTGGCCGTCTCTACCCAGCGGTCCGATGAGAAGGTTGGCCCGGACGGCAACGGCGGCGTGCCCGGAACCTCCACCAACGTTCCCGGCGCCAGTGGCAATCCGAAAGAGTCGCCGGACACCGACGAAACCACCCAGACCTCGCACAGCGACGCCAGCACTTACGTGGTGAGCAAGGTCACGAAACGCACCCTGCAGCCGGCGGGACGAATTCATCGCATCACCGCGGCGCTGGTGGTCGACGACGCCATCGACGTAAAGCAGGAGAACGGCAAGGCGACCGAGGTCCGGCGCAAGCGTAGCGCGGACGAGTTGAAGCAGATTGAGGAGTTGGCCAAGGCCGCCATCGGCGTCGATGCCAGCCGCGGCGACGTGGTGACGGTGCAGAATATCGCCTTCCGCCAGCCCGCACCTTCGGAGATTCCGCCCAAGCCAGGCATCGCGGAGCGAGTGCGCGGCGTGCTGACCAACTGGTCCAGCGTGCTGCGTTACGTTGCACTGTTCGCCCTGTTTGCCATGGTCTACATGCTGGTGCTGCGCCCGGTAAAGAAGCAGGTGCTGACCACATTCCGCGAATTGCCGGCCCATGTTTCGGCGTCGCAAAAAGAGCGCTCGGAGCTGGGAGAGGGCGATCTCGGCGGGCAGCGAGGCCTGGTGATGAAGAAGCAATTGGCGGACCGGGTAAAGTCCGAACCGGTTTCCGCCGGCCGCCTGGTGCAAGCCTGGCTGCGTGAGAGCGGACAATGAGTCCCTTCGGATCTCAGGCCCGCATCGCCGGGCCGCGCAAGGTCGCGGTCCTGCTCTCCCTGCTGGGAGAGGATGCCGCCACCGCCGTGCTGCGGCAGCTCGGGGAAAAAGACGTTCAGGCCATCTCGGAAGAGCTGGTCACCATCGATTCGGTCCCGCCTGAGGTCGCGCAGGAAATCCTCGAGGAGTTCTACCGCACTTCGGGCAGCGATTCGGGGCAGGTCCGCGGCGGCCCGGGATATGTCAAGGAACTGCTGACGCGCAGCTTCGGCGAGGAAGTCAGCAATGCCGTCCTGCAGCGTATCGCCAGGACCGCGGAAGCCGATGGCGCTCAGTTCGCCTGGATGCTCTCCGTCGATCCCAGGGAGATCGCGAAGCTCCTCGAAGGAGAGCATCCCCAGACCATCGCACTCATCCTCGCGCATCTCGAATCCAAGCTTGCTTCCTCCGTGCTCGTAAAACTGCCGGAGGAGATTCGCACCAACGCGGTTCGCCGGCTGGCCGAGCTCCGGCAATTTTCTCCGGAACTGGTCAAGAAGATCGCGGAAGTCCTGCGGCAGCGGCTCGAGTCCGTGGGCGAGCAGACGCGGCAGTCCTACTCCGGCGTGAAGAGCGTGGCGGACCTGATGAACCGTATGGAGCCGGCGGCAGCGGGCAGCATTCTCGAAGCCATCGAACGCGAAGAGCCCAAGCTGGCAGTGGGAATCCGCAATCTGATGTTCACCTTCGAGGACATTCTCGGCCTGCCCGAAGCTTCCCTGCGGGAATGGGTGGGAGCGGTCGACAAGAAGACGCTGGCGCTGGGGCTGAAAGGTGCGAGCGAGGAATTGAAGAACCACATTTTCCGCGCCATGTCGTCGCGCGCCGTCGAAATGCTCAAGGAAGACATGGAAGTTCTGGGCCCGGTTCGCGCCAAGGAAGTAGCCAAGGCGCAGGAAGAAGCCGTTGCCACCGCCCGCAAACTCGAGTCGGAAGGCAAGCTGGTGCTCAAGATGGAGGGCGACGATGAGTACCTCGTTTAGAAGCTTTTTCACTCCCCAGCCCGCCGCTCCCGTCGAGGATTTTCACTATCCGGAGACTTCGGAGAGCAAGGGCGGCGCTCCCGCAATCGAGCCCGGCGGCGACGAAACCACAAAGCTCCTGATGCGCGCGCATGCCGAAGGCGTACGCGAAGGCGAAGAGCGCGAGCGGATTCGCTACGCCGAGAAACTCGCCCAGGAGCAGGGCAAGATCAACGAAGTGATCCGGCGCTTTCAGACAGAGCTCTCCGACTACTACTCGTGGGTCGAACTGGAAGTCGTACAGTTGTCCCTGGCCATCGCCTCCAAGGTCCTTCACTACGAGGCGCAGGTCGACCCGGCGCTGCTGGCGAAGCTGGTGAAGCCGGTGTTGGAAAAGCTCCACGGCAATACGAAAGTCAAAGTCCGCGTGCGTCCCGAGGAAGCTGCGGGCTGCCGCGAGTACTTCTCGCAGGACGCCGAGATCAAGAGCGTGATCGAAGTCATCGCCGACGAGTCTGTCGCGCCGCAGAACTGCATCCTGGAAACGCAACTGGGCTCGACCGAAGTCGGCCTCACCGCCCAGCTTCAGGAAATCGAGGCCGGACTGTTTGACCTCCTCGCCCAGAGGCCGCCCGCGCAATGAACCAGGCTCCGCGAGTTTCCCCCTATCTCAAGTGGCTGCGAACTTCCTCGACCCTGCGCTGGACGGGGCGAGTCAGCCAGGTCGTCGGCAATCTGGTGGAAGCCGAGGGTCCGTTCTGCTCGGTCGGCGAATGCTGCGAGATTCTGAGTTCGAACGGCGCACGACTGCTGGGGGAAATCGTCGGCTTTCGCGACTCCGCCGTGCTCGCCATGCCTCTCGAAAGACCGCATGGGGTCCGCTTCGGCGACGCCATCGTTACCTGGGGAGCAACGCCCACCCTGCGTGTCGGTCCGGCCTTGCTGGGCCGGGTGATCGACGCCACCGGCGCCCCGATCGATTCGCAGGGCGAATATCGCGCCCAGACCAAGCTGCAACTGGACACCACAGCGCCACAGCCTTTTCAGCGACTCGCCATCCGCGAGCCTCTCGCCTGTGGCATTCGGGCAGTCGACGGTTTCCTCACTTGCGGTCGGGGACAGCGCATCGGAATCTTCGGCGGCAGCGGCGTGGGGAAGAGCACGCTGCTCGGCATGATGGCCCGCGGCACCGCCGCCGACCTGACCGTGCTGGCGCTGGTTGGCGAACGCGGCCGCGAGGTCGGCGAATTCCTCGAGGAACTGGGCGAGGCCGGACGCCGGCGCTCCGTGGTGATCGTCTCGACTTCCGACCAGTCTCCGTTGCTGCGCGTTCGGGCCGCGCTGGCCGCCGCCACCGTCGCCGAGTTCTTCAGCCGGCAGGGAAAGAATGTTCTGCTCGTCGTCGATTCGCTCACGCGATTCGCCATGGCGCAGCGCGAAATCGGCCTGGCCGCCGGCGAGCCGCCCACCACCAAGGGCTACACCCCCTCGGTTCTCAGCATGCTGTCTCGTCTGGTCGAACGCGCCGGCCGCTTCTCTACCGGCAGCATCACCGCTTTCTACACTGTGTTGATGGAAGGCGACGACCAGCAGGATCCTCTGGTCGACACCGTGCGCTCTCTTCTCGACGGCCACATCGTACTCGACCGAAATCTCAGCGCCCGCGGCCACTATCCCGCAATCTCGGTGCTCGACAGCCTGAGCCGGCTTATGCCCTCGGTATGTTCCCAGCAGCATCTGGAGAAAGTCCGCGCCTTCCGCCTGCTGCTCTCCACCTACCAGCGATCCGAGGATCTGATCCGCATCGGGGCCTACCAGTCGGGAACCGATCCAGCACTCGACCGCGCGATCGCCGCCCTGCCGCAGATCACTGCTTTCCTGCAACAGGGGCACAACGAAAACAGCGATTTCGTGCAGACCATGGATCGCCTCACCAAGCTTCCCTCCTAGTCATGCCATTCCGCTTCCCCCTGGCTTCGGTGCTCAAGTTGCGTGGAACCCTGGAGCACCGCGAACTTCTGGTGCTCGAACGCAGGTACGCGGAACTGGCCGCAGCGCAAGGCAGGCTCTGGGAGGCGGAGAAAGCCATCGTCGTCGCGCGGGAACAGCGCGAGCGGCAGTTGCAGAACGGCACCACGGCCATTCAAATTCAGTTCGCTCTCGAGCACGCCAACCAACTGGAGCGGAATCGTACCGCCCTGCATGCGGCTTTGCTGGAGACACAGAGGATCCTGCGTGAGCAGCTGACTGTCTATCGAAAGGCGCGCCAGGAGCGGGATGTGCTGGAAGAACTCCGCAAGCGGCAGTTCGATGTCTACCGCCGCGCACAGGACAAGATCGAGCAAAACCAGAAAGACGAACTGTTTCTGCTGCGGCGCCGCAGCGGTCACTAGGCAGAACTTGCCTACTGCAAACTGGGCAGGTCTTGCCCAGCGGAGGCTTTGTCGACGGATTTTCCAGGTTCTATCGGCACAAAGCTTCCAACTCTTTAGTCTTCAACGCCAAATTTCAGGCTGGAACCGGCTCCCGGATTGAAAATCTGGCGGGTGGCGTGCTTGCACCCAGGTATCGGAGCTATGGAACTGTCCTCTACACCTGTGCTAGCCGGCCCGCCGGCTGCGTCTTCGGGCGCGCCTGCGGCCAGGCCCTCCCCATCCGGCGACTTCGCCTCCCTCCTGTTGTCCGCCCCTGAGCCCTCCTCGTCCGACAACTCGCTTCCCCAGGCCCAGCACGCGGTTTCGCCCGCTCATGAGGCCTCGAAAGATAAAGATAAAGGCTTCCGCCCGGTGCATGGGAAATCGGGCAAGACTCGACCTGCGGCAGAAGACTTCCAGCCTGATACGCAAGACACCTCCGGCGCGCAGAATGCCGTCAATCCGTTTGCTCTGCCGATTTCCATGATTGCGGTTCCGCCTCCGTTGGTTGGGCTGGATGGATCAGCTTCGACCACGCCGACTTCCGGCGACCAGGCGTCCGGACTGCCGATCGCGTTGTCCGTGCCCCCGGTTCAGCGGTTTGCGAGGTTCGCCCAGCCCGCCGTCGCCACCAACGTTTCTGAGGTTGCGAAGAAAATTGTGGCGGTAGTGACCAACGCCGGGATTGCGGAGAAGGCTGCCGATCAACCCTCTATTGCGACCGCAGCGGCCGTTGCCCTGCCCGATGTAAAGGGCAAAGGCCCGGGCGTTGCGATCCCCGATGCCGCGCTTGCGAAAGGCGCCACGGAGAAACAGGCAATTGCCGGAACTCCCGATTTCAAGATTCCCGAGTCCCTGAACGCAGAAGAGAAGAAGCCGCAGACGGAAGACTTCGCGCAAGACGGCAAGGTCGGCGTCAAGCCGGAGCAGAAGGCTGTGGCCACCGACGCCCAGATTTCGCCGGCGGGCAGCGAAGCGCAAGCGCCCAAGCCAGCCACGCTGCCCTTCGCCGCGGACGCGGCAGCTTTGCCTGCTTCACCAGCGGTCCAGATTGTCGACGTCAGGACGAATATTCGAGGCACGGACTCAACTCCCGAGGTAAAAGCAACCAGGACTGACAAGGGAACGAGCCCTCGCATTCAGGCTGATGTTGCCAAAAGCGCAGCACCCACCGTCGCGGATCTGCCTTCGAAAGGCATTGCGGCACTGGCGCATGCGAAGCCGGAAGGAAACGCACAGGAAGAATCCGGTTCGCACGGCGACGAAAAGAAGCAGGTCGTGGAAGCAAACATTGCGCAGGTTCACACCAGCGCCTCGCACGACGCTCCAACCGGTCCCGCAATAACGCACCCCAGCGGTGCGGCCGAGCCGAAATCGGATTCGCCGGCGCGGGCGACGTCACTTCCGAACGATTTGAATCACGATGCGCAGGTGCCGACCACTGCCGATCACAACATTCCGGAGACAGTCTTACTGCACTCCAGCCGGCTCATGCAGGACGTGGCCCAGGCGGAGATGCGACTCGACATGCGGATGGGCGATTTGGGCAACGTGGAAATCCGGACGTTATTGCACCATCAGCAGCTGCATGCCGAAATTTCAGTCGAGCGCGGCGAACTGGGCCACGCCATATCGGCGGAACTGCCTGCGCTTCAGCAGCGTCTGCACGACCAGCACGTGCCGCTCGAATCCCTGATCCTGCGCGAGCAGGCTTCCGGAGGATCCGGCGGATTTCAGGGAAATCCCCAGCAGCAGCAGCCCGCGGCGGCTCCGGCCGATTCATCGCCACTCGCCGCGAGCGTGGAGAAGCATACGGCAGCTGAAGAGGTGATTCCGGCAGCCGGCGCCCTGGATGTTCACATCTAGCGGCGCGAGAAAGAATTTGGAGGCAGAAAAAATGATGATCAATCCCATGGCGAGCGTAGCGAACGACACCGGCAACGGTGGCAGCTCGACTTCGAACGCGAGCAACGACTCCACCAACATGTTCATGACGTTGCTCACCGCCGAACTGAAATCCCAGGATCCGATTTCGCCACTCAGTCCGACGGAAATGGTGGCGCAGATTGTGTCCATCAACCAGCTCGACCAGTTGTTGCAGATCCGTCAGTTGCTTCAGGCCGCTGCGCCCCCGACAGCGTCTACGAATTCCAATTCTTAATCGGGACACAGAGGAGAAGCATTCATGCCAATGTTTTCAATTCCGCTGTCTGGTTTGAACGCCGCCAGCAGCGCACTATCGGTAATTTCCAACAATTTGTCCAACCTGAACACGGTCGGATTTAAGAAGCAGGACGCGTCCTTCGAGGACCTGTTCTACCAGACGATCGGCGCGACCGGAGCCGGAGACCCGATGCAGCAGGGCGCGGGCGTGTCCGTAGGTTCGATTTCCAGCACCTTCACCAACGGCAGCCTGGACACCAGCGGAGTCGCGACCGACGTCGCCATCACCGGCAAGGGCTTCTTCGTCACGCAGGAAAATGGCGCGCTATCGTACACCCGCGACGGCCACTTCACCGTGGACGCTGCCGGCCAGTTGAAGACGCAGGAAGGCAGATTGGTGATGGGCTACCCCGCCGTCAACGGGGTCATCACGCCGGGCGGAGCCATGGGTCCGATTCTTCTGGGCCAGGGCCTCTTCAGCCCGCCGCTGCCGAGTTCCATGGTGCAGATGACGACAAATCTGGATGCCGCTGCCGCCGTTGGAACCAACTTTTCGGCGCCGCTCTCGGTCTTCGACTCACTCGGAGTCTCGCACGTGTTGACGTTCACGTTCACCAAGACAGCAGCCAACGCCTGGTCTTACAACATCACCGTCCCCGGAGCGGACGTCGGGGCGGCTGCTCCGGCGAGCCTCGCTACCGGAAACCTGACCTTCGACGGCAACGGAGTGCTGACCGCTCCGGCAGCCGACGTTACGGGGATTGCCATCACGGGCCTGGCCGACGGCGCTACGGACTTGACGTTCGACTGGCACATTCTCGACAACAACAACAATCCGATGCTGACCCAGGTCGCGTCTCCGAGCACGACCTCGACCACCTTCCAGGATGGTTACAGCAGCGGAACCCTGCTGAACTTCAATATCAGCAGCGACGGCGTGATTCAGGGTACCTTCACCAACGGCAAGACCACACCGGTGGCGCAGATCGCGCTGGCGCGGTTTGCCGACGAGCAGGGCCTGCTGCGGCTGGGTTCGAACAGCTTCGGCGAGACCCTGGCTTCCGGCGCGGCGGTGATCGGAGTTCCGGGGTCGGGTGGACGCGGAACGGTTACCGGCGGGGCGCTCGAGCAATCGAACGTCGACATCGCCACCGAGTTTGCCAAGATGATCGTCGCGCAGCGTGGTTTCCAGGCCAACGCCAAGGTGGTAACCACGTTCGACGAAATCACGCAGGACACGATCAACCTGCGCCGGTAACGCCAGGTTGGCGGTGACAAACTTAGCCTGGGATTAGAGGACTTCCGGCTGGCGCAAGCGCGGCTGGCCGGGAGTTCTCTGCCTCTACTCGTCCTCTAATTTTGAGGCGACGGACAGACCGGCGCTAGGGTGCCTGGGCCGTCGTCCGTTCGCGTGTAATTCCTTCTTTCGGTGGAGCTTACGCCGCCTTCGGTCCGCAACGTCCCGTCTCGGTTGACCCTTCCGCACCCGGCACCCCGTTTGCACTTCCCGTCCATGGAGTCGACCGCTTCCATGGCAAATCAGGTTGCAAACCCGAACCCGGGCCAGAGCCTCGCGGTGCCCGAGGAGTCCAAACGAGCGGTTGCGCCTCGGCGCAGCCTGGTGGAGGAATTTCCCTGGCTACCGCTGACGCTGTCGCTTGAAATTCCGGTTCCTGGATTGACAGTCCAGGATCTGCTCGACTTTCGTCCCGGGTCGATCGTGAAGACGATCTATCCCGCCACCTCGGACGTTCCTGTCCGCGTCAACGGAAAGCTGATCGCCTGGGCCAAATTCGAGCTGGTGGGCGACCGCCTCGCCACCCGCATCACGGAGCTGGCATGAGCACCGCCTGGATTCAACGCGACGAAGAAGCGATGGCCCAGGCGCAACTGCCGCCTCCCGGGCGAACGAAAGCGGTGCAGCTCCAAACCGTTCCGCCGGCGGCCAAGGCTTTGGTCGACCTCCTGGCGCGGACGTGGTCTTTCCTGCAGAGGGTTGTCAAGTCACAGCGCGCCAAAAAGAAGAATTTGCAGGTGTGCGAAAGCGTCTCGCTGGGCGAGAAACGCTTTCTCGCCGTTGTGCATGTCGATCAGGCCCGATTGCTGATTGGGGGATCGGCAACGTCGGTCGCGCTCCTGGCGCGCCTCGACTCGGCGGCTTCGTTCTCGACTTCCCTGAAGGAATCCTCGGAGGCGGTCCCGGACCTTCGATGATTTGCCGATTTCTCCGAGTTCTTGCCCTGGCGCTTGTTGCTCTTCTGTTCCTCGGAAGCCTGAGTTCTCCGGCCTCCGCCACGATGCTGGCCGCTACGCCTCAGAAGGCGACGGCGCCGACTCTCCACGTGCAGCCGAATGAGATTCGCATCAGCGGATTAGGCGACAACTCCGCCATTCAGATCACAATTCTGCTGACGTTCCTCACGCTGATTCCATCGTTTCTGCTCTGCGTCACGCCCTTCGCCCGCCTGCTGGTGGTATTTCACTTTTTGCGGCAGGCTCTGGGACTGCAAACCACTCCCTCCAACCAGACGCTGATCGGGCTGGCTCTGATCCTGACGTTCTTCCTGATGCAGCCGGTAACGGCAAATATCTACCAGCACGCCCTGGAGCCCTACGAACTCGGCAAGATGCCGATGATGGCCGCTCTCAATGAAGCGGCAAAGCCGCTCAAAAGCTTCATGCTGCATTTTGTCCGCGAGAAGGATGTGGCCCTGTTTGTGGAACTCTCCAAGCAGGACCGGCCACACGCGCCGGATGAACTGTCGCTGCGCGTGCTGCTGCCCGCGTACATCATTTCGGAATTACGCGCCGGATTCCAGATAGGCGCCGTGCTGTTTCTGCCATTTCTTGTCATCGACATGGTCGTGGCCTCGATCACGACATCCATCGGAATGTTGCAACTGCCGCCAGTAGTGATCTCGACGCCGTTGAAGCTGCTGCTGTTTGTGATGGTCGATGGCTGGAACCTGCTGGTGGGATCGCTGATGAAGAGCTTTACCTGAGGACGCGATGCATTTAGGCGATGTGGTTCAACTCGGTCAAAGAACGCTGCTGGAGGTTTTCCGCGTGGGCGGACCCATCCTGGCAATCGCCATCGTCGTGAGCCTTCTGATCAACATCGTGCAGGTGCTGACCTCTTTGCAGGACATGACGATTTCGACCGTGCCCCGCCTGCTCGGCGCAGCCGCGGGAGTCTTCGTGTTGATGCCCTGGATGTGGCGGCAGCTGGCGGAATTTACGGTGCAGATTCTTTCCAGCGCCGGGACGTACGCGCGATAAGGAGTCATGGAACTCTCGCTCGGAACCACCGTGATGGCGCTGATGGCGATCGGCGCGCGCGTCTCCGGACTGATGATTTTTGCGCCGTTCATCGGCGGCACGGCGATGCCGATGCGGATGAAGGCGGTGCTGGCGGTGGTGCTGACAGCGGTGCTTTATCCCGCGTTTGCGCCGTACGTGGGCCAGGTCTCGGTGGCGCAGTGGCCGCTGCTGCTGACGTCCGAAATGCTGGTGGGCATTGCCATCGGCATTACAACCAACCTGGTGTTCGATGCCGCCAATATGGCCGGGCAGGTTGTGAGCGTACAGATGGGTTATTCGCTGGTGAACATTCTGGACCCGCAGACGCAGGTGGACACGAACGTGATGTCGGTGTTCGTGCAGACGTTTGCCATGCTCATTTTTCTGACCCTGGATGTCCACCATTGGATCCTGCGCGCCATAGCGCACAGCTTCCAGTATCTGCCGCCGGGTTCGGGAACACCGAACGCGGCGTTCACCATGCAGGCGCTGCACGTGGCGGGAAGCGTCTTTGGCGTAGGAGTGCAGATCGCCGCTCCAGTATTGACCGCGAGCATCATCGCCGACTTCCTGCTCGGGTTGCTGGGCAAGGCGTCGCCGCAGATGCCGCTGATTTTCCTCGGCCCCGCAATCAAGGGCCTGTTTGGACTGCTGCTGTTGAGCGCGGCCATGCACTACTGGCCGGACATGTTTACGCGGCTTTATTCCGACTCGCTGAGCACGTTGGAGCGAGTTCTACATCTGGCGAGGTAGCGAGACTTGGCGGACGCGAACAAGACAGAAAAACCGACACCGCGACGACGACAGAAAGCGCGGGAGAAGGGACAGGTCGCGCGAACCCGCGATCTGCCCGGCTTCCTGGCTCTGGGCGCTGCTATTGGCGTGGTGAGCTGGCAGGCGGGGGACGCAGTGCAGCACTGGCGAGGACTGCTGATGTCTTCTCTTGATATGTCGATCCATGGCGCACTGACTCCTGCGGGAGCGATCCTGTTCCTGGCCCGGTGGGAAGTCTTGCGCTGGACCGTTCCGGCGATGCTGGCAGCCTGGGTAGTTTCCGCCGTGAGCGGTATCGCGCAGGGCGGACTGGTCTGCGCTCCCGAAGCCCTGGCCTTCAAGATGGAGCGCTTCAATCCCGCCACCAAGGTCCAGCAGATGTTTTCCATCACCAGCGTCAGCGCCCTGCTGAAATCCCTGCCGCCGGTGATCTGCGTCGTTTACCTGGCCTACGGAGCTTTCAGCCGCCGCTGGGCCGAGGTGGTTCAGTCGTCCAATCTCGACGTGGGCTCGATCACCCGGCTCACGCTCTCGCTGATCTTCGAAATCGGATGGAAGTCCCTGGCCGTGCTGCTGGTGCTTTCGGGCATCGACTACCTGCTCACCTGGCGCAAGCACGAAAGCGACCTCAAGATGAGCCGCGACGAGTTGCGGGAGGAAATGAAAGAAAGCGACGGCCATCCGACCATCAAGGCACGCATTCGCCGCCTGCAGCGGCAGGTCGCGCACCGGCAGACGCTTCTGGAAACCGAGAAGGCGACCGTGGTGGTGACGAACCCTACTCACTTCGCGGTTGCACTCCAGTATCAGACCGACATGCCGGCGCCCGTGGTCGTGGCCAAGGGCATGGACAAGCTGGCGCTCGAGATTCGCGATGTCGCCCGCTGGAACAACATTCCGATCATGGAAAACCCGCCACTGGCGCAGGCCCTGTATCGCGTGGCGGCCGTGGGGCAGGAGATTCCCGCCAAGCTCTACACCGCCGTGGCGGAAATTCTGGTGGTCGTCTACCGGGCACAGGCGCAGGCGCGCCAGGGAATGCGTCCGCAGGAAAGCCGTTGAGGATTGAGTTCAGACTATGGCAGCTAAGACCGGCTTCGTAGCGTCACTGAAGGCAAACGGGACCGACTGGATCATTCCAGCGTTTACGGTGAGCCTGGTGTTCGTCATGCTGGTGCCGCTGCCCAGCTTTTTCCTGGACCTCCTGCTCACTCTCAGCATCACGGTTTCAATCCTGGTGCTGTTGGCCGCGGTGCAGATTCTGCGGCCGGTTCAGTTCTCCGTTTTCCCCAGCCTTCTTCTGCTGTTGACCCTCCTGCGCCTGTCGCTCGATCTGGCCTGCAGCCGCCGCATCCTGCTTCACGGCAGCCAGGGAGCGGCCGCCGCCGGCCGCGTGATCGAGGCCTTCGGCCAGTTCGTAGTCGGCGGAAATTACATCGTCGGCTTCGTGCTCTTCCTCGCCCTGATCGTGATCCAGTACATGGTCGTAGCTCACGGCGCTGTGCGCACCGCCGAAGTTACCGCCCGCTTCACCCTCGATGCCATGCCCGGCAAGCAGATGGCGATCGATGCCGACCTGAACGCCGGGTTGATCGACGAGGCCCAGGCCCGTTCCCGCCGCGAAGCCATCGCCCGCGAAGCCGAGTTCTATGGCGCCATGGACGGCGCCGCCCGCTTCAACCAGCGCGATTCGCTGGCTACGATTCTCATTACCGCCATCAACATCGTCGCCGGATTTCTCATTGGCGTCTTCCAGCAGGGAGTTCCCTTCATGGAAGCGCTCAAGACCTACACCGTGCTGACGGTCGGCGACGGCCTGGTCACCATGATCCCGTCGCTGCTCGTCTCGGTGGCTGGCGGCATCGTGATCACCCGCGCCTCGTCCGAGAGCACGCTGGGCGCAGACATCACCAAGCAACTGTTCGGCAAGAGCCGCCCACTGTGGCTGGCGGGAGGCGCGGTGATCGCCCTGGCCCTGATCCCCGGCCTGCCCAAATTTTCCTTCATCGTCGTCGCCGCTCTTATGATGGCGCTCGCCCGCATCGCCAAGAACGAACCATCGCGCGAGGAGAAGGCCGCCGCCCCCGGCGCCGCGCCCAAAGCCGAAACTCCGCTGAGTCCGGTGATCGATCCCATGGACGCCGCCCTCAAGCTCGACGACCTCACCCTGGAAGTCGGCTTCGGCCTGGTGCCACTGGCCGACGCCAAACAGGGCGGCCAGCTTCTGAATAAGGTGCGCGCCCTGCGCAAGCATCTCGCCCGGCAGCTCGGCTTCCTGGTGCCGGCCATTCACATCACCGACAACCTTACTTTGCGCGAGACCGAATACGTCATCTCGCTGCGCGGAATCGAAATCGCCCGTTGGGAGATGCGGCGCGATTCCATGCTCGCCATCAGCTCACAGATTTCCGCTGCCTCGCTGCCGGGGCAGGACACCCGCGAGCCCGCCTTTAACGTGCCCGCCAAGTGGATTTCCCGCGAGGCCGAGCCGCAGGCGCTGGCGGTTGGCTACACCGTGGTCGATCATGTGACCGCGCTTACGACTCACCTCGGCGAGGTCATCCGCCAGAACGCACACGAACTGCTCACCCGCCAGGAAACCAAGCGCCTGATCGACCGGCTGAACGAATCGCACCCCAAGCTGATCGAAGAACTGATTCCCAAGCTCATGACGCTCGGCGAAGTCCAGAAAGTCCTGCAACAACTGTTGCGCGAGCAGGTTTCCATCCGGGATCTGGGTAGCATTCTCGAGAGCATGGTCGAGACTGCGCCGGTCAGCAAGAATCCGGTCATTCTCGTCGAGTCCGCACGGCACGCGTTGGGACGCGCGCTCGTTCGCCCGTTGCTCGACAGCCAGGGCGAGCTCAAGGTCGTCACCCTCGATCACACCATCGAGGAAGAGTGCGCCCGTTCGCTGAATGCACAGGGCGCAACCCTGGGCGTCACCGGGCTCCAGCCTTCGCTGGTCCGCCGCATTCTCGAAGGGTTACGCGGCCTGCTGGGCGAACACGCCGTGCAGGCTAATCCGGTTCTGTTGTGCGCTTCGCCGGGCCGCTTCTATCTGCGGCGCCTGTTGGAGCCTTTTCTTCCCAAGATCGTCGTGCTGGCCCCCACGGAGATTCCAGCCACGATTGCAGTGCAGTCCGTGGGTCTGGTGCGCTGATGAACATGGTTGAGAGTCTGAGGTTGATGAGGATCAAATGACACACGCGGAAATGGCCTACAAGCAAATTCAGAGCGTCAACGAGCAGGATCAGCTTGTGATGGGAGAGATTCCGCAGGTCTACTACATTGCGCGGCGGATTCACGAACGCCTGCCGCAGCATGTCTCCTTTGAAGACCTGGTGCACTCCGGGGTGCTCGGCCTTATCGACGCCGTGCGCAGTTTCGACGCTACCAAGAACGTGCAGTTCCGTTCCTACGCCCAGTTCCGCATCCGCGGCGCCATTCTCGACAGCCTGCGCGAACTCGACTGGGCCTCGCGGCGCACGCGCGACAAGCGCAAGCGCGTCGATAACATTGTGGCGGCGCTCTCGCTGAAGCTGGGCCGCGCCCCGACCGAGGAAGAAATGGCCGCGGAGATGGGCATCGAGCTCACTGCGCTCCATCAGTTGCTGGGACGTCTGGAAGCCCTGACCATGGTCGGCCAGCAGGTGAGCGCCGGACAGGACCACGGCGAACAGCTTGACCTGATCGAGTCGGCTCCCGCCAAAACGGAAGACGATCCCTTCCACCAGTGCCTGCGCACGGAAATGCGGGATCGCCTGGCCGGCGCCATCTCAGGCCTCTCGAAGAAAGAACAGCAGGTCATCGCGCTGTACTACCGGGAAGAACTCACCATGCGGGAGATCGCTGACGTCCTCGACATCGGCGAGTCCCGGGTTTCTCAGCTTCATTCCGGAGCCCTGAAGAAGTTGCGGGCCACGCTGGAACAGGCCTCCGTGGCGGGTGTGCAGGCGTTCACCAGCGATTGTTAATCGATGATGCAAGCGTACGCGTTGCGCGCACGCAAATAGACGTCAGGAGAAAGAAGTGACGACAGCAGATATCGAACAAGTCGCAAGCGCGGGCAGGCAGGACGTTCGCGCCTACGACTTCCAGCTGGCGGGCCGCATGAACGAGGCCCAGATCCAGGCTTTCACCGGCCTCAACGAAGGGCTGGTCCGCAACCTGTCGCTGGCTTTCAGCTCTTATCTCGGCGTCACTTTCAGCCTCCGGCTTGACACCATCGAGGAGTTGCCCTTCGCGCAATTCGCGACACAGCTTCCTGCCAACACCTACGTTTCTTCCATGCTGTTTCAGCCGCAGCACACCGTTGGGGGAATGCAACTGGACCTGGCTATGGCTTTCCCCATGCTGGAGTTGATGCTCGGGGGCCCGGGGAATCCGCAGACGCTGGATCGCGGCCTGACGGCAATTGAAGAGGCGTTGTTCCAGGACGTCGCCCGCGTGCTGTGCCTGGAGCTGGAAAAAACCTGGGACTCGCTCGATATCAGCGTGAGCCCGGGCGAGCGCCTGAAGCCGGCGCAACTGCAGAAACTTTTTCCGCCGGAAGAGCGGGTGATGGCACTCCGGCTGGAAGCAACCCTCCAGGGATCAACGGGCGCGCTCAACCTGTTTCTTCCGATCGGAACAGCCGGGGCCATGCTGCGCAAGTTGACGAAGAAAGCTGCAACTCCCGCACGGCCGGTAACCCCATCGGCTTCGCAGCGAATCCAGGAACGGCTGTTGGATTGCATCTGTGAAATCGAGCTCAAGATTTCAGGAGTCAAAGTGCCGGTGGAGAGCCTGCTTTACATCGAGCCCGGCAAGCTGATCGATCTGGGCATCCCGGTCAGCTCTTCCGCCCAGGTTTGCCTGGAAGGAAACGAGTGGTTTGAAGCGTCGCCGGTGCGCGCCGGATCGTTCCGCGCCGCCCGGTTGGGATCTCAGATCAAGAAACGTTCGAATGGATAACAACCGATGACTACAGCAACCGCTAACAGTACCGCTTTGGAAGGCCTGGTTGAAAGCTGCCGCAAGGCCTGGAATGACGCGCTTTCTCGCGTTGTGGCGCCCTGCACCGTCCAGGTCGTGGCCGAGAATGCTCCTCTTCCCGAGACACCCATCTGTGTGATGCTGACGGCCGAAGGGGCGATTTCCGGTCCGGCAGCCGTTGTCATGGACCAGCGCAACGCCGCCTTCCTGGCGGAGAAGCTCGGCGGCAACGCCGCGGCTTCGCAGTCCGTTCTCGATCTCATTCGCCAGACCATCGTCATGGCGGTCAATGAATTCCAGAAGCAGTTTGGTCCAACCAAGGCTCACTTTACCGCCGGCGCCTCTCTGAACTGGCAGCCCGAGACGGTGCTGACGTTCGTGGCCGGCGGCGGCAATGAATCGCTGCGCGCTCATCTCCTGCTCAGCTCGCAGATTTCCTCGGGCGTGCCGGGGAGTCCAGCGCGGCCTGCTTCCCAGGCCCTGACCCGCGACTTGCAGGGGCAGAACCTTCACCTGCTGATGGGCGTCGAGCTGGAAGTCACGCTGCGCTTCGGTCAGAGGAAGCTTCCTCTGCGTCAGCTCGTGGAACTTGGCGCCGGCGCGGTGGTGGAACTCGACCGGCGAGTGCAGGAGCCGGTAGAACTCCTGCTTCGCGACAAGGTCATCGCGCGCGGGGAGGTAGTCATCGTGGAAGGAAACTACGGATTGCGCGTCAGCGAGATCTGCGCCCTTCCGACGCAATAGGAGACAGGTGAAAGCATCGGCCACCAATTCGCCCAAGCGGTCTTCCATGTGGGGCGGGCTCCACTGGGAGAACTGGTCGAAGAAGTGTGCCAATCCCGCCTGCTCGACCCGGCCGCTCAAGACCGTTTTCAACGGCAAGGGCATCCAGGTGGTGAGCGACTGGTTCTGCTCGCCCGACTGCGCGGAACTCGATTTGCAGCGGCGCTTCGCGGAATTCACCGGAACCACCAGGACTATCGAGACTCCGCGTCCGGCGCGGGTTCCGCTCGGCCTCATGCTGTACTCGCGCGGCTACCTCACCGACGAGCAGTTCAAGATCGCGCTCGAGACCCACCGAAGTTCCGGCGCGCGTATCGGCGACGTGGCGTTGCAACTCGGATTTGTCAGCGAAGAACAGGTTGCAGCAGCGCTCTCGGCGCAGTGGGGCTACCCGGTCTGCTCCCTAAAAGGCGCGCCTCCGGACCTGCACCAGTTCGTCCCGGTTCGCCTGATGCAGGTGCACCAGATGCTGCCCATCCAGTTTGTCGAGGACACGCAGAAGCTTCTCATCGGTTTTGCTACGCGGGTCGAGCCCTCGGTCGTCCAGGCAGTCGAGGCCGTCCTGGCCTGCGCGGTTTCTCCCTGCTTCGTGACCTTTGCTGAATTCCGCAGCCGGGTGCAGACCTTCTCGTCGCTTCAGGTCGAAACCGAGTTCATCTGCGACGGCATCTCCACGGCGCTCGATATGGCCCACACCGTAAAGCGCTACCTGGTCGACACCGAAGCCACCGAAGTCCGCTTCACCCGCTGCCGGGAGTATCTGTGGACCCGCATTCTCGGCTCGGAGCGCCCCTTCGATCTGCTCTTCCGGTTAGAAGTACACCAGGGATAAGCCCCGTTGGCATCGTACTATTCACGCGGGCGAGGCGCCCGCGTCACACTTCCGACACGGCATCTCATTACCCCAATCTGCGTGCTAAGATTTCGCCTGCTTCAGTGAAGGAGCGCACCCATGTCAGTTGACACCACTACCCTTGCGCAGCTTGCGCCCGGGTTCAGCGGCCAGTTGTTGCAGGCGGCCGACGCGGGATACGAGGACGCGCGGCGGGTTCACAATGGACTCGTCGACAATCGCCCCGCGATCATTGCGCGCTGCCGTGGCCTCGCAGACATATCCGATGCCGTCAGGATGGCCCGCGCCCTCAAGTTGGAAGTGTCCGTCCGTGGCGGCGGACACAACGTGGCAGGCCACGCTGTCATCGACGGTGGGCTGATGATCGATTTAGCGCCGATGAAGGGAATCCACGTGGATCCGCGCGCCCGTGTGGCGCGCGCGCAGGGCGGTGTCCTGTGGAGCGAGTTCAATCGCGAAACACAGGTTCACGGTCTGGCGACGACCGGCGGCGTTGTCGGGACCACGGGCATTGCCGGACTCACGCTCGGCGGAGGGCTTGGGTGGCTGATGGCGAAGTACGGTCTGGCTCTCGACAACCTGCGATCGGCCGAGATGGTAATGGCGGATGGCAGCGTCAAACACGCGAGTCCCGACGAGAACCCGGACCTGTTCTGGGCGATTCGTGGTGGCGGCGGAAACTTCGGGATTGCGGCGTCGTTTGAGTACGCCATCCATCCGGTTGGTCCGATCATCGCAGGCGGGCTGGTCGCCCATCCGCATGCGAAAACTATGGACGTGCTGAAGTTCTTCCGCGAGCAGTGCGCGTCGGCGCCAGACGAGCTGACGCTGGTTGCCGGCCTCATCAGCGCGCCCGATGGATCCGGCGCGAAGCTCACGGCCATTGGGGCGGCGCATTGTGGGGCGCTTTCCGACGGCAAGGCGGCGCTCCGGCCGATCAAGGCCTTCGGGCCGCCAGTCATGGATGCAATGGGCCCGATCTCCTACTCAGCGCAGAACGCTCTCTTCGACGCGGCCCTGCCGAGGGGCGCGTTGAACTACTGGAAGTCTCAATTTCTGACTGACCTGAGCGACGAAGCGATTCGGGTTCTGGCGGATCGCTTCGAATCGTGCGGATCGCCCATGAGCCAGATGGTGATCGAACACTTTCATGGCGCCGCGAGCCGGGTTCCCGTGTCGGCAACGGCGTGCGCGCTGCGCCTGACCGGATTTAACGTCGCCATCATCTCGCAGTGGACTGATCCTCGCGAGAATGACCGCTGCATCGCCTGGTGTCGCGGCACGTTCGACGCATTGAAACCATTCCTCGCCGAGACGCGCTATGTGAATTATCTCGATCACGACGAGGCGGGCGATCCAGTGGCGGCGGCTTACGGCGCCAACTACAAACGCCTGCGGGAGCTCAAAGCCAAATACGATCCCGAGAACTTCTTCCACACGAACGTCAACATCCGCCCGGCGTAAGGGTTCCACGTGGAACGTATCGTCATGAAGGATATGTACTGACACGCAAGCGATTGAGAGGAAGGGAGCTGCCGGCGGGCTTTCGCTTTCTCTTCAGAATCGCATAGATTGAGCTTAGTTCTGAACATATGGAATTCCCGGCGCGCAATATCGAAGCATCGGACGGTATGTAAAAACCCGAGATCGAGCCGCAGCTCCGGCGATTGGAGGCGCCCCCCGACCATGATGCTTGCAGATGTGTACACATCGATGTACACTTAACGCGGGGGTTTTACATGGCAGCGCTTAAGGTAGGAGTTCGGGAGTTTCGGGAACGGATCGCAAGTTTTCTTGAATCGGACAAACCGGTTGCAGTGACGCGCCGAGGTGAAACCCTTGGTGTCTTTGTTCCTACTCCGCGCCGTCGTCTTAAGTCCGCTGACCTCTCTGAACTCAAAGCTGCGGCCGACCGGCTCGCTCAAGCACTTAGCGATGTTGACGAAGAAGAGTTCGTAGAAGATTTCAGGCAAACGCGCCGCCGCGGCAAAGCTTCCCGCGCGCTGAGATGATCGTTCTCGATGCGAATATTCTAATCCGCGCCATTCTTGGCCGGCGTGTTCGCCGATTACTCGACACTTATTCGACCAAAGGAATCCGGTTCGTGACGCCAGATGTTGCTTACGCGGACGCTGACAGATATCTACCCTTGCTTCTGCAACAACGTGGCAAGCCTGCGGCAGACGCTCTAAAGACGTTGGAATATCTAAAAGAGATTGTTGAGTCGGTTGATGGCGAGCTTTATGGCGAGTTCGAAGTCGAAGCCAGGGAACGTCTGCGCGGCCTCGACGAGAATGACTGGCCGATACTGGCCACAGCGCTGGCCTTGGATTGTCCAATATGGACTGAAGACGCCGACTTCTTTGGCACTGGCATCGCAGTGTGGACGACAGCTCGAATCGAGATTTTCCTGAAGTCGCGGGCTAAGAGACGCGAATCGGAATAGTGAGGAATGGATTGGGGAACTCTCCGTCTGTCTCCTCATTCCCCATATTCTCTTTCAGAAAATCCAGATGCCAGGCCGGCGGCGGCTCTTAAACACGTCATGGTTGACGGCGCAAGAAGTACACTCGATCGGACCAATCCCGGCTTCCCGCTCCTTTAGACAGCTGGATCAAAGCCCGAACCAGGGCGCCGATGTCTGCCGGGGAGATTGTCTTTTCATCGACAAAGATTACGCCGCCGTGTCGCCGCCCTGCTTCCGCCCAGACCTTGAGCAGTGGAGGAATCGTCCTGCGATCATAAGTAACCAGGGTTAGCCCCTGCGCCGCCGCTTCCCGCAAGCAGGCAGAGTCTTCTTTCCCCAGAAAGTCGCCACCCTGCCATTCCGCCATGCAATGGACGGCCAGCGACCGATTGCGACGTCGAAGGCCATCCGCCACGTCCGGGGAGATGTGCTCGTCCAGAAGCAGGCTGTGCATTCAACGCCGCTTGATCTTTGCGGCAGCCGAGTCGACCGCCTGGGGCAGCATGCGCTTCAGGGTTTCGAAATCGGTTGAGTCATTCTCCGCCGTGGCCTCATTGATCTCGTCTGGGAAAGCTTCGGCATAGTTCACCGCGGCCCGAACCTTGGCTTCCGGCCATCTCAGGTGTTTGGCGACAGCCGCGACATTTCCTTTGTAGCTGCGGAGCAGAAGCATCACCTCCCACACGGCAAGAGTGCTGCCCTGTATATAGGGTTGACGGCCGACGGGGGAATCGCGAAAGTCGAGGAAGGCAAATTCTGACCGCCGTAGGCCCTCTTCCACCAACCGTGCGCTGGCATCGCTAGGTGTCCATCCATGGCGATTGGCGATGCGTTTTAGGCGTCTTCCACTTTCGACTGACAGCCGCATGCTCAGAACCGTCGAACGGACAGGCTTCATAAAATGCTCCTCTTTTGTAACTATTGTAAGCATTGTAGCATTTGTAACGCATCGCCAAAGCATAGAACGGGTGCCCTACCCTTTCGCGATCTGTGCGAAAGGGTGGGTTCGACCAAGAATCTCTCATGCAGAGTGACCAATCTTCAGGACCGCTGGTCCCCCATCGTTCAGCGTCACCGCGCCTATCTCTCCCGACGCATACCACCGAAAGCTGCTCCACGCCCACTGCTCCGGCGCCAGCACCAGTCGTGGTGACTGCAAGAATGGGACGCCACGTCACCGGGCCCACCCTTTCGCAAAAAGCGCGAAAGGGTAGGGCACCCGCCGAAAGGGTGGGGCCGGCCAAGAATCTCTCATGCAGAGTGACCAATCTTCAGGACCGCTGGTCCCCCATCGTTCAGCGTCACCGCGCCTATCTCTCCCGACGCATACCACCGAAAGCTGCTCCACGCCCACTGCTCCGGCGCCAGCACCAGTCCTCGTTTCACCGGATTTCGATGCATGTAGCGCAGCTTCTCAATCCGCTTCTTCTCGCTCCACACATTGAAATCATAGAACCGCCGCTGCCAGACATGCATTTCTTCTTCCCACAAGCGGGGTTGCAAAGGCTTGCGCATTCTCAACTGCTTGAGCACCTGATGGCCAAAACGCTGTTTCAATACCTGCATGGTCGTCGAGGGCGTGCCGGTTTCCGGTTCGCTGATCAACAGATGAAAATGCTCCGGCATGACCACATAGCCCACCACCACAAACCTGTAGCTCTGCCGAACCTGTTCCAGGATTGTCAGGAACTGGTCGCGGCGGCGCGCGGTACCGAGCCACGGCCGGCGGCCATGACAACTGCATGTGATGAAGTGAAGGTGTCCGGTGCCGTAGTAGCGACGCAGGCGGTAAGTCACAGGGAGGACTCTACTGTGGATTCGTGGCGATCGAAGTGGACTGCGGTGGGAAAATCCGTGGTGACTGCAAGAATGGGACGACAAATCACCGGGCCCACCCTTTCGCAAAAAACGCGAAAGGGTAGGGCACCCAGCGCGAAAGGGTAGGGCACCCGCCACCCGGGCCACACTGAAGAAAATCTGGCGGCGGGCCGATAGATAAGGCGGTATGACAGCCCACAGCGCCAAGTCGGCATGGGATGCCCTGGATTTCGTCGCCGCCACGAGGGTTGCGCGTCCGGAAAGCGCCTATGACAGCCGCGGTTTGCCGCATCTGATGGCCCTGCCGGCAACCCTGGTACAGATGGAACTGCTTCTGAATGATCCGGTTGTCGACCTGCATGCTCTGGCCGAGGTGGTTTCCAAGGACCTTGCTTTTACCATCCAGTTGCTGCGGCTGAGCAACATGGACCGCCATCCGGAGAACTACTTTCTGCGCATTGAAGATTGCCTGGTGGATCTGGGAATCGACTGGCTGCTGACGCTGGTCCGCGAGGCTCCGCTGTCGCTGCAGAGGACCTGAGGGTACGGGATCGAAGGCCCTGTGTTCCTCTGTGTGGATTGATCACTCAAAAACTTTTAACCACAAAGAACACAGAGGAGCACAGAGGAAAACCTAGAAGTCTTATACCCTGTGTTCCTCTGTGGTAAAAACCTCAACCACAGAGAACACAGAGGAGCACAGAGGAAAACCAACCGCTCCTGACTCAAGCCTCAATCGAAAATATAGAGTTGGGTTAGAAGGCGGTAGCAAGGCGCCCCACCCGCCGAAAACTGCCTGTCTGCTTACTCATTTGCTTCTCATCCGCGGGCGTTTCTCCAACGAAAATCAGTGACTTGGGCCCCCTCAAGGGGGTGCCGGATGGCGGAAGGCGTGCTCCTTCCCTGCATGAGGAAGGGATAAGCATGGACAGTGGATACTACGCCGCCTCGACGGCGCTCATGGCGCAGACGCAGGCGCTCGACCTGGTCGCCAACAATCTTTCCAACACCAGCACCAGCGGTTACCGCTCGCAACACAGCATGTTCCGCTCAATGCTGGCCAAGGCAACCGGTCGCCCTATGTCTCACCTGAACAAGGCAACCAACGACTATGGCGTGCTCGGAGGAAGCCGTCTCGACCTGGCCCAGGGAGGCCTGGAACGCACCGGCAATGACTTCGATCTCGGCATCGAAGGCCCGGGGTTCTTCGTCGTCCAGACCCCGACCGGCCGCTTCTACACCCGCAACGGCGGCTTCCATGTGGCCAAGGGCCAACTGGTGGCGGAAGACGGCAGCCCGGTTCTGGGAGCGAGCGGGCCGATTCCGATCGTCCCGGGTTCAGTCTCGGTAAGCGCCGATGGAACCATCTCGGTGAACGGAGCGCTCGCCGGCAAGTTGAAACTGGTGGACTTCAAGCCGGGAACTGCGCTCGAGAGCGTCGGCAAGACTTACTACGCGCTGACCAAGGACAAGGACGGGAAAGAACCCAAGGATACGGAGATCCCAGCTACTGGCGCTCAGGTGCGCCAGGGAGTGCTGGAGTCTTCCAACGTCAATCCGGTTTCGACCGCGGTCGACCTCATTACCGTCCAGCGCTATGCCGACATGATGCAGCGCGCGCTTTCGATCTTCGATTCACAGTTCAACCGTATCGCGACTGAAGAATTGCCGCGCGTCGGCTGATAACAGATTTTTTACGCATTGCGTCCCCCAAAGGGAGAAATAGGAACTCATGTTTCGTGCACTTTATACCGCGGCGAGTGGAATGATCGCCCAGCAACTCAACCTCGATAACATCGCCAACAACCTTTCGAACTCCAGCACCGCCGGATTTCGCCGCCGCCGCATCCAGTTCACCGACCTGCTCTACCAGAACATGGTGATGCCGGGAGCGGCCGCGACCCAGCAAACAACTGTCGCCGCCGGATTGCAGATCGGCCTTGGCACCCGTCCGGGCGCCTCGGAGATCGTGCAGACCCAGGGCGACTTCACCAACACCGGCAACCCGCTGGATTTGACCATCAAGGGCGCAGGCTTCTTTCAGGTGCGGCTGCCCAGCGGCGAGATCGCGTACACGCGCGCCGGAACATTCCATCTGGATTCTCAGGGCAATGTCGTGACCGCAGATGGCGATCCGCTCGATCCCGCGATCACTATTCCGCCCGACGCGCTGAGCGTCACCATCGGCGAGGACGGCACGGTTTCCGTGACCCAGCCCAACCAGACGGCGGCGCAGCAGGCGGGCAGTATTCAGCTGGCGATATTCCAGAATCCCGGCGGCTTGAACAGCATTGGAAAGAACCTGTTTCTGGCTACGACTGCTTCCGGAGATCCTGTCATCGGAACTCCCGGCGGCGCCGAAGGCATCGGCGGACTCGCCCAGGGAGTGCTCGAAGGCTCCAACGTGAACGTGGTCGAAGAATTCATCCAGATGATTCTGGCGCAACGTTCCTACGAGTCGAATTCGCGCGTGGTGCAGGCGGCCGATCAGATGTTGCAGCAGCTCAACAATCTCGGGCACTGACGGCTGACGGAATGAAAGGTTTGGTCCGCATCGCTCTATTCGGTTTGTTGCTGGCGCAGGCTTCGATGCTGGTTGCCGAAGCCACGCCGGCGGGTAACGTGATTACCGTTCAGCAGGTGGTTGCCGCGCTGGCTGTGACTCACGTGACTTTGCAGCCTTCCCAGGTGCAGTTCCTGGCGGAGGCCAGCAGCAAGGGTCCGAATGCGGTGCTGATTGTCGAGTCGGTGAAGCCGTGGAAAGAGGGCTCCACGCTGGTGCGGATGCGTTGCCGGAAGCCGGGAGAATGCGTTCCGTTCTTTGTGGTTGTGAATGGGACCCAGCCGGAGGAATTGGAAACCGCCGTCGCCGGGCCCGGCAGAACGATCGCCAAGCCTGGTAAGCCGCGGGAAGTGCTGGTGCGTGCGGGACAGAAAGCGACCATGATCCTGGAGAGCCGCAAGTTTCGCGTGGCCACTCCGATCATCTGCCTGGAGAACGGCAGCGAAGGGCAAAGAATTCGCGTCAGCAGCCTGGATCGCAAGCGGATCTCGACCGCCGAAGTTCTGCAGTCAGGCCTTTTGAGAGGCAGTTTGTAGCGGATGATAACGACCCGCACAATTCGTATCGGAATGCTGGTGATCGCCCTGCTGCTGTGTGGCTCGGCAGTCACCATTCTTGCCAAGACGAAGGCCCCGACGGATACGCGCGAAGAATACCTTGCGCGCATTCAGCAGCAGCAAGCGCCCTCGAATCACGCCACGACGGAAGGCAGCCTGTGGACGCCGGACGGCGCCCTTACCAGCCTGAGCGTCGATTACAAGGCAAGAAACGTAAATGACACCATCGTGATTCAGATCGCGCAGCAGACCACGGCAGAAGCCACTGCGGACACAACAACCCAGCGCGCCGTTAATGCGTCGTCCGCGGTAACCTCGCTTCCGGGCAGGCTAAAAACCGGCGGCGTGAATCCGCTTTTTGGGGCGAACTCATCGACCGCGCTCAAGGGACAAGGTTCAACCTCCAGCACGACCAAGTTGCAGACCAGCCTTGCCGGGCAGGTCATCGCGGTGCTGCCCAATGGGAACCTGGTCGTGGAGGCGAAAAGAATGGTCCTCCTGAATCACCAGAAAGAAACCGCGATCGTTCGCGGCGTAGTGCGGCCCGGAGATGTGACCCCGGAGAACACGGTGCTCTCGACTTTTCTCTCCAACCTGGAGATCGAACTGAAGGGCAAGGGCGTAGTAACGGAAGCCACCCGGCCGCCCGGTTTGCTGATGAAAATTTTGACCAAGATTCTGACTTTCTGAAATGTTTGTGAATGACACATCGTTGCTGAAGCGTAGCTGGTTGCGCAGCCTGTCGCTGCCTCCCTACCTGGTCCTGCTGTTCAGCATGCTGGCCCAGTCCGGATTCGGCGCCACGCAAACCACTCCCGACGCCGACAAATTGGCCAAAGAGCAGGTACTGGTGCGCGACATCGCCACCATCGGCGGCGTCCGCGACAATCCTCTCGTCGGCTACGGAATTGTGGTCGGCCTCAACGGTACCGGCGACCGGCGCCAGACCATCTTCACCACGCAGACCCTGGCCAACGTAATGCAACGCATGGGAGTGCAGATTCCTCCCGCCGCAGTCCGCATTAACAACATCGCGGCCGTATTCGTCACCGGTTCGCTTCCCGCTTTTGCGCGGCCGGGAATGAAACTCGACGTTACCGTCTCGTCGATCGGCGACGCCAAGAGTCTTGAAGGCGGCGTTCTGTTGCTCACCCCGCTTCTCGGGCCTGACGGCCAGGTTTATGCGGCCGCCCAGGGCGGCCTCACCCTCGGCGGATACACGGCCGGAGGCGGAGGCAACAGCAAGCAGGTCAACCAGACTACCGTGGGACGAGTCCCCGAAGGCGGCACCATCGAGCGTGACGCCGCAATCGATCTCAGCCAGATGCACACCGTCTCGCTGATGCTTCGTGATCCCGACTTCACCGCCAGCATCGATGTCGCCAGCGCCATCAACAAAGATTTCGGCAAGGAAGTCGCCCACTCTCTCGACAGCCGCCGCATCGACGTCAACGTCGACGCCGCCGGAGCGGCGTCCGTGCCTGCGCTGATTTCACGGGTTCAGAATCTCTCCATCATCTTCCACCCGCCCGCCAAAGTGGTCGTGGACGAGCGCACCGGAACCATTGTCATGGGCGGCGACGTGAAGCTTTCTCCCGTCTCGGTGCTGCACGGCAACCTGAACATTGAAGTGGCCACGACATACTCGGTTTCCCAGCCGGAGCCTTTCTCGAAGAACGGCGACACCGTCGTGGTTCCCGAGACAACGCTCAAAGCGCAGGAAAGTGCCGTCGGAAAAATTCAGCTTGGCGATGGCGCCAGTGTCGAAGACCTGGTCAACGGCCTCCACGCAGTCGGCGCCACCGCGCGGGACGTCGTCGCCATTCTTCAGGCCATCAAAGCCGCAGGCGGATTACGCGCCCAACTGGAGGTGTTGTAGTGCCGCAGGTGGATCATCTTGCCGGCGCCGGCGCCAGCGACAGCCTGCTCCAGGCACGCAGCGAACAGTTGCTCAAGCAGAGCAAGGCCCACGCCGCTTCCGGTGACCCCGAACTGGTGAAGGCCGCAAAGTCCTTCGAGGCCATTTTGCTGAACAAGTGGCTGGAAGAAGCGCAAAAATCATTCGCAACCGTTCCCGGGGAGGATCCCGATCAGGAGAACACGGATCCAGGATCCGACCAGTTCCGCAGCCTTGCCATGCAGTCGCTGGCGGAAAAAATCTCCGATTCCGGAGGGATCGGCATTGCCGCGATGATCATCCGCCAGCTCGAAAAGAGACCCGCGAATCCCCAGGCACAAGGCCCTCAAGTTACTGATTCTACAAGTTCTAGCGGTAACAGTACTGATGTGGGTACGAAACGGCAGTTACCCCCACTTCAGGGTATTAAAGTTTTGCCCGGCAAGGACCGATAAAGCTGAACCTTGAATTGCAGGTGCCGCCATGCGAATTGATGCCAACAAAGTAGTGACCGACCAGCTGACGACCGAGCGGTCCACGCGAAACTCCGGGAAGCAGAATCAGGCTTCGTCTGACGCTTCCAGCGGCAGCGTGGCCAGCTTCTCGGCGGACACCGCTGGACTTCGCGCCCTTGAGGCGCAGGTGCTCGCAACCCCGGAGGTTCGCCAGGAACGCGTCGCCGCGCTGCACGACGCCATCCGCAGCGGCAGCTATGACCTGGATCCGAAGCTGACCGCCGAAGCCATGTTGAAAGAAGCCGGGCGGTAGTCCGCAGTTCCCGCCCATGCTGGAGACCAATGCTGCCGAACGCGCCAGATCGCGAGCCCGAGGTGAAGGGCAAGTACTCCGAGGACGATGCCCGCGACTGGGCAGAGTCCGTCGCGGCCCTGCGCGCGCTTTCTGCGGAAGTCAATGCCGGGCTCCTGGCTCTGGCCGATAACGATCTCAAGGAATTTGAGGCACGCGTAGCCGCCCAGGAAAAGCTCTGCGACACCCTGATGGGTTCGCGCTTCTTCAACAGCGCCAAACTTCGAGCGCTGGCCACCGATCTCAAGAAATCCGCTACAAGCGCATTGGTCGAGCAGATCGCCGCCCGCACGCCGGCCGCCAGAATGGCCGAAATCCAGGCCAGGCTGGGGCATCTGAACCGGGTTTACGCCTCCGTCGTGGTCCGGGCCCAGAACTTCTTTCAGCTTCTGCTCTCGCTGCGCGGGACGCGCCAGGGGTATTCACGCGATGGCAAAGTTGTCACCGATGACCACACCTGGTCGTGTGAGGCTTAGGCGCTCATGGGCGGACTGACCGGATCGATGCTGATGGCGGTGCATGCTCTGCTGGTGCAGCAGAGCGCACTCAACGCCACTTCCAACAACATCGCCAATGTCAACACCGCGGGCTATTCCCGCGAAGTGCCCGTTCTGGCCGAGGCTTCGCCGCTGGTGGAAGGCAACCTGGTTTTCGGACAGGGGGTAAATCTTCAGCAGATCATCAGCGTGCGCGATCGCCTTCTTCAGCTGCGCCTGAACGATCAGACCTCGCAGCAGTCGCAAGCCCAGACTCAATATGCCGCTCTCCAGCAGGTGGAGAATCTCTTCAGCGACTCGAGCCACGGAATCGGCGCAGACCTGACCGCCTTTTTCAACAGCATCAATCAGCTCTCGACCGATCCCTCCAGCCTGCCGCAGCGCCAAGCCGTTCTGACCGCCGCCGCGAATCTGGCGGACGATTTTCATGGCACCGTCGCGCAGCTCAACAACATCCGCAACAACCTGAACCTGAACGTGACCCAGTCGGTGAACCAGATCAACCAGCTCACGTCTCAGATCGCCACGTTGAATTCGCAGGTCGCTACTTTCCAGAAGCTCGGCCAGGATCCCGGCGCGGTGCAGGATCAGCGCGACCAGTTGATCAACCAGTTGGCGCAGATCGTTTCCCTCTCCACCATTCAGACCGAGCAGGGAGACACGCTGACGATGTCGAACGGCACGGCCCTGGTGGTCGGTGGCCAAAGCTTCGCCCTGGACGCAGCGGCGGATGCCAGTGGCATGCAGCACATCTACTCTCTGGGTAAGGACGTCACTTCCGGCATCACCGGCGGAAGCATGGCAGGTCTGCTGGCGGTACGGGACCAGGTGATGCCCTCGGTTTTCTCGGCGCTCGACGATCTGGCCGGCGGCCTGGCCACGAATTTCAACACCGCCCACCAGCTCGGTTTTGATCTCGCGGGGAATCCGGGGCAGGACCTCTTCAGCGCCACAGCCGGCGCCGGAGCGGCCTCCAGCTTTTCCGTGCTGATTTCCGATCCGACGCTGATCGCCGCCAGCTCTGACGGGTCGGTCGGCAGCAACGGCAACCTGACGCAACTGCTGGCGGTGCGCAACCAGCCGCTGGCCTCCGGCCAAAAGCCGGTAGAGAGTTATTCGAATCTGATTTTCCTGATTGGAAATGCCACAGCGCAGGCGAAAGCCGACACTGAGGCCGGAGAACTGAGCCTTCGCCAGCTGCAGAACCAGCGCAACGCCGTTTCCGGCGTCTCTCTCGACGAGGAGACGACGAATCTCATTCGCTTCCAGCATGCTTTTGCCGCGGCGGCCCGCATCATCACTACCATCGACGAACTGACGCGGGTCGTTCTGGCCATTGGAAGCCCCTTAGGATAAAAACTCATGCGCGTAAATCCCGATCCCACAGCCGACATTCTCGCCGCCATCTGGCAGACCCAGTCCAAGGAGCAGACCGCCCTGGAGCAGCTCTCAACCGGCCGCCGGGTGAACCGCCCGTCGGACGATCCCTCTGCCGCAGCCTCCGAAGTGGAGAATCTTGCGCAGCAGGCGCGAGTCGACCAGTACCTGCAAAGCGTCGGCAGTCTTCGCGCCCAGTTACAGACCGCGGACTCCACGCTGAGCACGGTGGTCACGGCGCTCAGCCGGGCCGTCAGCCTTGGCGTCGAGGGCGGAAACGGGTCGCTTACCAGCGCCAATCTTCAGCAGATTGCGGTCGAAGTGCAGGGAATCCTCGATCAGGTGGTGCAGGCCGCGAACGTCTCTTTCCAGGGGAGCTTCCTGTTTTCCGGCACGAACACCAATACGGCCCCGTTTACTCAGGGCGCGGGCAGCGTGACATATAACGGCAACAGCGGCGTCAACACCGTCGAAATCGCCGACGGAAGAACCCTGCAGTCAAACATCCCCGGCGACCAACTCTTCCAGAAGGCCGGTGCGGATGTGATCGGATCGCTGCAGCAGCTGGTGAACGCACTTCAAAGCGGCGACGTCGCAGCCATCGCTTCCGCCACCCCCGCCGTTTCCAGTGCCTTGAACTACTTGAGTTCGCAGCGAGTGTTCTATGGAAACGCGCTGAACCAGCTTGACGCCGACGAAGCCAGCCTCAACCAGCGCACCCTGAATCTTCAGACGCTGGACACTGCCCTGGTCGGCGCCGATACGGCCAAGGCGGCCACCGCGCTGTCATCCGCCGAGACGGCTCACCAGGCCGCCCTCGCCGCCGCCGCTCGCGTTCTGCCCGTCAGCCTTTTGGATTATTTGAAATAGGGATATCGGTGTGGCGCGGGCGCCCTCGCCCGCGTGTGTCGCAACCTGCTGCATCGCAGGATCGACCTCCGACCCTCTCCACCCTATATGATGACCTCGACTACCCATGCTCGCCCGCCGCTGCATTCCAATTGTCCTGATCGCGCTGCTCTTCATCTCCTGCGGGCCCGCCCGCGAGGACCGCATCGTGGTCGGGTCGAAGAATTTCACTGAGCAGCTCATCCTCGGAGAAATGCTCGCTCAGCAGATCGAGCGTAAGACGAATCTGATCGTGCAGCGCAAGTTCTATCTCGCAGGCACCTACATTTGCCATCAGGCCATTCTCGCCGGCCGTATTGATGTTTATCCCGAATACTCCGGCACGGCTCTCACCGCCATCCTGAAGCAAAAACCTGAAGGGACTAAGGAGCAGGTCTACGAGCGCGTGAAGGATGAATATGCCAGGCGCTTCCAGTTGGCCCTCAGCGCGTCACTGGGATTCAACGACACCTTTGCCATCGAGATTCGCGGCGAAGATGCTCGCCGGCTCGGCATCAAGACTCTTTCCCAGGCTGCGCAATACACGCCGAAGTGGAGGCCGGGCTTTGGCTACGAGTTCATGGAGCGTCCCGACGGATTCAAGGGCCTGGCCGCGGCTTACGGACTGCATTTCGCCGCGTCCCCGCGCATCATGGACCTGGGCCTGCTCACTCGCGCCCTGAAAGACAAGCAGGTCGACCTGATCGCAGGCAACAGCACCGATGGCCTTATTCCCGCGCTCGACCTCTTCGTTCTCGAAGACGATCGCAACTACTTTCCGCCCTATGAGGCTGTCCCCGTGATGCGACAGGAAATGCTCGACCGACATCCAGACGTCAAGGCCGCCATCGATGAGCTAGCCGGAAAAATTTCTGACGACGAGATGCGCCGGCTCAACTACGCTGTCGACGGCCAGCATCGCCCGTCGCGCGATGTGGTGCGTGAGTTCCTCGAGAAAAAAGGCCTTTGATGTGTAGGCACGTGTGTCCTCACACGTGCAACGTCAAGAACCTTGGCGGGAATCCGCACGTGTGTCCTCACACGTGCAACGTCAAGAACCTTGGTGGGAACGCGCAGGTGTGAGACACACGTGCCTCGGTGGATTTTTCCCGCCGCTCTGCATTTCCTGTGCTTCGTTTGTGGAAATTCGCGAGATGAAAACGGAGAAAACTTCTCGCGACGGCTTCCCTCGCTACGAAATCGCTGGCAGTTTGCGCCCGATGGAAGGGAGAAACTATTTTCTGAATTGCACCAAAGTTTTGGAATTGACCTGACACCGGATCACGCGTAAATTTTTCTCACGATACGCCACGCTCCAGCCGCAGAACAGAGTTTGGAAAATAAAATCAAAAACAGATTCCACAATCTCCCTCCCAAGGGTGGGTGCGCGTGAAAAAGTCCAGCGACTGGCAAGTCTATCGCACGCGATTTTTGATCAAGGCAAGACAGCTCACCGAACCTCTCGTCTTCATCGATCCACTGGGACGGGAACATCGCGGCGCCAAGGGAGATTACCTGGTGGAGTCGTCGGACGGCAGCAAGCGAATCGCTCCCCGGGAAATTTTCGAGGACGTCTACGTGGCCATGATTCCGCAGAAGGCATCTTTCCACCGCGGACATATTCCAGCCTCCGGCTCGCGCACCACTTCGCCGGCCTCGAAGGGATATTTCGCGTGAAACGACTGTGGATATTCAGTCTGATACTCGAGGCATCCCAACCGTTAATTGCTTGCGATACAATATATAGGGCTACCCTATTGACAGCCACAACTCATGGGCGTAACGTTGCCATCCCATAGAGTTCTTACAAGCCTCCTGCCCGGGGGCGAACACACTATGGAAAGAGGAACGGCGCGTGGCGAGGTGACCTCGCGGCCGGTTCCTGCCCGATATTTTTCCGATCCGCCAGGTAGCGGAACGGTATTTGCAAGTGCGGTGGCCGTAACCCGGACCGGGCCCTCCGGAACTCTCCGGGAGACGTCAACACTTTGAGAATCAGCAGCATTGGCTTGCGGCCGCGGGGCGGCAGGATTGCCTCTGTGCGCGGAAATTTTTGAGGCTCTATGGAAGGCTTGGAACAGCTGGTAACGGAGTCGTTGGCGCTGAACGGGGTCGTCACCCGGGTGGATTACCGCCGCCTGAACTGGTCGGAGTGGTTCCGATGTGACTCTCCGGCGACGGTTCGGCTCTTGCCCGGCAAGCCCGGTATCTACGCCCTGGCGGAGGAAGTCCTCGCCCCGGGCGAGGCGGCCGTCGCCGAAGGCAAACGCATGCTGGCCTTATTCCAGATTTCCGCCGCGACCGATCTGCCGACTGCCATGGAGCGTGCTTTCTTGCCTGGCAGCCCGGTCCGTGAGCGCATGGAGAGCGGCCGCTGCTTTGCCCGTTACACCGTAATAGAAGACATCGAGCAGCGCCAGACCGCGCTGGACGCCTTGCGGCAGTGGATGGAATCCTCCGTCGAGGTTCCTATCGCCGCGTAGCCAGGAAACAAGACGGAATCACTGATCAACCCAGGAACGGATCGCAGAATCCGAAACCATATCGAGAAAGGGAGAAACAGAGCGATGTCCGAGGTAACCACCAAAGGAGCCCCCACTGTCGCCGAGAGCAAGGCCTCGACGGCCGCTGCCACCCCCGCAAAGGCTGCCGGCCTGACGTTCCGCCGCCTTTTCACCAAGTCCGGCGTCTCTCCCTACGACGAAATCGAATGGGAACTGCGCACCGCCCAGATCACCGATTCCAAGGGGAAGGTGATCTTTGAGCAGAAAGACGTGGAGACGCCGAAAGACTGGTCGATGACGGCGACTAACATCGTTGCCAGCAAGTATCTGCACGGCACGCAGGGGACGGCCGACCGCGAAACCGGCGTTCGCCAGCTCATCAGCCGCGTGGCCGAAACGATCCGCGACTGGGGATTGGCGCAGGGCTACTTCCGCACTCCCGAGGATGGCGCGACCTTCCACGATGAACTGGCCCACATCCTGCTGCGCCAGTATGCCGCCTTCAACTCGCCGGTCTGGTTCAACGTAGGTTGCGACCGCATTGAACCCAAATCCGACGGCCAGAACTGGCACTGGAACGCCAAGGCACAGACTGTCGAATTCGGCGTGACCGGCTACAGCAAGCCGCAGTGCTCCGCCTGCTTCATCAACTCGGTGAAGGACTCGCTCGACTCCATCCTTACCCTGGCCAAGACCGAAGGCATGCTCTTCAAGTGGGGATCGGGGACCGGAACCAATCTCTCCTCGCTCCGTTCCTCGACGGAAACTCTCAGCGGCGGCGGCACCGCCAGCGGGCCGCTCAGCTTCATGAAAGGCTTTGACGCCTTTGCCGGCGTCATCAAGTCGGGCGGCAAGACGCGACGCGCCGCCAAGATGGTCATTTTGAACGTCGACCACCCGGACATCGTCGACTTCATCGAGTGCAAGCAGAAAGAAGAAGCCAAGGCTCACTCCCTGATCGACGCCGGATACGACGGCTCCTCGCCCGACTCCGACGCGTACAGCTCCATCTTTTTCCAGAACGCCAATAACTCCGTCCGCGTGACCGACGACTTCATGTACAACGTTCTGCGCGACAACGGATTCCAGACCCGTGCCGTCAAGGACGGCCGCCCGATGCAGACCTTCAAAGCGAAGGAGCTGCTGTACAAGATTTCCGACGCGACCTGGCACTGCGGCGATCCCGGGATGCAGTACGACACGACCATCAACCGCTGGCACACCTCGAAGAATACGGCGCGCATCAACGCTTCGAATCCTTGCAGCGAGTACATGTTCCTCGATGACTCGGCCTGCAACCTGGCCAGCCTGAACCTGCTGAAGTTCGCTCCCAACGGCACATTCGACGTGGAAGCTTATCGCCACGCCGTCGATATCCTGATCTCGGCGCAAGAGATCATCGTCGACAACGCGGGCTATCCGACGGAAATGATCATGCGCAACTCGCATGATTACCGTCCGCTGGGCCTGGGCTACGCCAATCTTGGCGCTTTGCTGATGGCCGCCGGCTTGCCCTATGACTCCGACGCCGGCCGCGACTACGCTGCGTGCGTTACGGCAATCATGTGCGGCGAAGCGTATCTGCAGAGTTCCCGCATCGCCGAACTCTGCTCGCCGCTGTCTCCCGCCACCGAAGCGACTAAGAAGGGCCTCGCCGAAACCAATCTCGGCTCGAACGTGATGCCCGGCGCGGCCTGCCCCGGCTGGTACATCAACCGCGAACCGTTTCTCGATGTCATCCGCATGCACCGAGCCTCGGTCAACAACATCAACAAGACGAACGTCCCTTCGGCCCTCTACGAAGCCTCCAAGGCCTGCTGGGACGAAGCTTTGGCCCACGGCGAGAAGCACGGCTATCGCAACTCCCAAGTCACAGTTCTCGCTCCCACGGGGACGATCGGCTTCATGATGGATTGCGATACAACTGGGATCGAGCCGGATCTCGCGCTGGTGAAGTACAAGAAGCTGGTCGGCGGCGGGATGATCAAGATCGTGAACAACACGGTGCCGACGGCGTTGTTCAAGCTTGGCTACGGCCACGAACAGGCCGATGCGATTGTCTCCTACATTGACGCGACCGGAACGAT
This sequence comes from Terriglobales bacterium, assembly GCA_963803205.1. Taxonomy (GTDB): domain Bacteria; phylum Acidobacteriota; class Terriglobia; order Terriglobales; family Acidobacteriaceae; genus CAWDLG01. The sequence goes on along the minus strand of CAWDLG010000007.1, from coordinate 555,822 downwards.
TGAAGGTGCGCCGCAATTGAAAGACGATCACCTGGCGGTGTTCGACTGTTCCTTCAAGCCGGCGAAGGGCACGCGGTCCATCCATTATCTGGGACATCTGAAGATGATGGCGGCGGCGCAGCCGTTCATCTCCGGGGCGATCTCGAAGACCGTCAACCTGCCGGAGTCGGCCAGCGTTGAGGACATCATGGAGGCCTACCTCGAAGCCTGGAGGCTTGGGCTGAAGGCGGTGGCCGTCTATCGCGACGGCTGCAAGAAGTCGCAGCCTCTGAGCGCCGCGGGGACGAAGACGGCCGAGTCCGGCCGTGTATCGACGGCCGCATTGCCCACCCAGGAAGAGCAGGACCTCAACGCGCCGCCGCGCGCCGTGCGCCATCGCCTGCCGGAAGAGCGCATGTCGGTGACGCACAAATTCGATGTCGGCGGTCACGAAGGCTACATCACGGTTGGGCTCTATCCCAACGGTGAGCCCGGCGAACTCTTCGTCAAAATGGCGAAAGAGGGATCGACGGTCAGCGGCCTGATGGACAGCTTTGCGCTGGCCGTCTCGATGGCGCTGCAACACGGCGTTCCGCTGAAGCTGCTCTGCGACAAGTTCGCCCACACCCGCTTCGAACCCAGCGGGTGGAGCAAGACGCCGGACATCGGCTTCGCCAAGTCGATCATGGATTACATCTTCCGCTGGCTCCAGCTGCGCTTCCTTACCGGGCAGCAGCAGCTCCTCTTCGAAAACCTGCGGCCGCGGCTGAACGGCGTCAGCTCGCAGGAAGAAGGCGTCGGGGAGATGAACGACGTGGGACGGACGCCCTCGACCCCGGCGGGTGCCGTCCATGCGGCCGACGCCCTGGCCAGTATTGTCGACCTGGGCGATGCTCCAACCTGCCATGTCTGCGGCTCGATCATGGTGCGCAACGGGAGCTGCTACAAGTGCATGAGCTGCGGCTCAACCTCAGGGTGCAGCTAGGATTGTGCAGGGCGGACGCGGTCGTCCGCCCGTTTTGCATACCTGAAGGCCCGCGCCAGTTGGACTTCGCCGGTGAGGGCGCCCGCACTACATTTTCAAAATGCACTTTGAAATTCTCGGCCGAATTGAGGATGTTGAAGTCATCGCATCCGGCGAGGCGATTCGAGAACGTAGGCGGCTGTGGAAAAGGTATGGCAGAGGGCGCTGGCGGAAATTGAAGGGGACCGCCAACATCAAATTTGACGATGGTACGATGTGTCAGGCGGAGATTCACTGGTACGACGCACATGGCATTGGCCCGAAAGAACACAAAGTCAAACGGATTATCGAGTAGCTCGCAATCGAGCCCGGCGCGCTTCGTGCTCTGCGTACGGAACAAGAGCTACGCGGCGTCATTGGAGTTGAGGAAGGTGTATCGCCTGTTGCCCGATCAGCAGGCGGTTAAGCATCACCAGCTGCGGGTCATCGATGAATCCGGAGAAGACTACTTGTATCCCGAAGAGTATTTCGTTCCGATCAAAGTTCCGCAATCGGCGGAGAAAGCAATACTCCGGGCGACATGATTCGGGGCGGACGACCTCGTCCGCCAGGCTAGAGCCCTAACTTTTCAAAACCTGTTTTCGCAAGCCTGAAGGCCTGCGCCACCCAAAACATCTTGCAACAGCCAGACCTCGTGGGCGAGGGGCCCCCAGCTTGCTTTACACATTTGCATGTGTAAGACTTTACACATGGCGACCAATCTGGCATTGGACGACAAGCTCATCGAAGAAGCCCAGCGGGCGGGAAAGCACAAGACGAAGAAAGAGGCGGTGACGGCGGCGCTTTCCGAATATGTCAAACGGCGCAAGCAGTTGCGCATTCTGGATGCGTTCGGGACATTCGAGTTCGATCCGAGCTATGACTACAAAGCCGAGCGCCGGCGGCGTCGGTAATGCCGTCTGTAAAGGCCACAATCCGGCATTCCCGGTACAGTTCGGTTTTGGTGGACACTCCTTTGTGGTCACTGGCGTTGCGGCGCAAACCCGATGATTTGAATCCGCGCGAGCATGCTCTAACCCGGTCCTTGGAGGATTTGATCCGCGACGGACGCGCCCAGATTGTTGGAGTCGTGCGTCAGGAACTGCTCTCTGGAGTGCGCGAATTCGAACACTTCGAGAAACTTCGAGACTATTTGCGGGCCTTCGATGATCCGGCACTGGACGCCCACGACTATGAGGAAGCAGCCCGGATGCACAATCATTGCCGACAGAAAGGAATCGCCGGTTCGGGGAGTGATTTCCTGATCTGTGCCGTGGCCCACCGGCGAAACTGGCAAGTGTTCACGACTGACCGGGACTTTGAACGGTATCGAAGAGTGCTGGGTCTGGAGTTGTTTGAAGTGTAGGGTGGACGCCCCCGTCCCCCCGAGATGACTCGTTTCGCGCACGTGAAGGCCTCCGCCAGTTGCGACTTCGCGGGTGAGAGCGCCCGCGCCACATTTTGTTTCCCCTGTGCTCCTCTGTGGCCTCTGTGGTCATTCGTTTACCACAGAGGCCACAGAGTAAGGCTTCTCACCATCCCCCCGATCAGCGCGAAAATCTGCGGACGCTGAACGAAATAGGCAGGCCGATCAGAATCATGTGGATCAGAAGTCCCTGGATGAGTCCGCGCAGTTGGTAAGGACCGCGGAAGTGGATTGCCGAGAGGGGCAGGACGATCAGGTTCATCACCAGGAAGACGGCGATTCCGAAGAAGAGTCCGCAGACCAGGGGATGGTCGACCAGAAAAGTCAGCTTGCGGCTGGCAGCGTAGTACACGGCTGCGGCGGATAGAGCGATGAAGAAATGCAGGGCGATGCCGAGGATGTAGACGCCAAGGCCTCCCTGGCGTGCGGATGGGCCAAGCAGGCCGGAGGCAATCCCGCGGGGGACGTTCGATCCGAAAGCGATGTAGGCCGTGATCAGGTCAAACGCACCGGCAGTGAGGCCACCCACAAAGATAGCCGGCAACGGGCGCGACGGGTTGATGGCGTTCGAGTTCATTGGCTCACCTGGGAGATGCGTAAACTCAGTCAGACTTAGACGGACGGTCAGCCTTCGCGATAGCGTGCCGGCGACGGGCGGCGATTATAGATTGCCGAGGCGAACTTGCAACCTCCTCGATCGGTTGTGCCTCAAAGGGGCATGAAAACAATGACATGCCGAGAACTGGGCGGGCCGTGCGATCAGAAGCTGTCGGCCGGGTCGTGGGACGAGATGGTGCAGACAATGACCAAACATGTCATGGCGAACCATCCGGAGACGGCCAAGGCGATGGAGAAGATGCACAACGAAGATCCTAAGCGCTGGGGCCGGGAAATGAAGCCGAAGTGGGACGCGGCTGAGGCAGCATAGGAGCGTTGCGCCGGGCGAACCTCGCGGGCGGGGGCGCCCGCGCCACACGTCAGCGGGCGGTGAGCAGGTCGGAGACGACCCCGTAAGCGGAGTCGAGGGCGGCATCGAGCGAGGCGGGGTCTTTGCCGCCGGCTTCGGCGAGGTCGGGACGGCCTCCGCCCTTGCCACCGACCTTCTGCGCGACCGGAGCGATAATCTTTCCAGCCTGCACGCGGCCGGTGAGGTCTTTGGTCACGCCCACGATCAGGGCCACATTGCCGTTGGTGGCCGAGCCGAGAACGACAACTCCCGAGCCCAACTTGTCGCGAAGCTGATCGATCAGCGTGCGCATCTGGGCGCGCTCGAGATTGTCCACCCGGTGGGCAAGAACCTTTACTCCCTGTACTTCTTTCACTTTCTCGGAGATGTTGGCGGTGCTCGAGGAGGCCGACTTCATCCGAGCCTGGTCGAGTTCACGTGCCAGGCGCTTGATCTCGGCGTCTTTCTTCTCGAGCTCGGCTTTCAGGGCGTCGGCGGGCGGGAGCGTTCCGTGAGTGGTGAAGCTGGCGACAACATTTTCTAGCTGGTGATCCTTGCGGAAGTGTTGCACCGATCCTTCGCCGGTGACGGCTTCCACGCGGCGCACTCCGGACGAAACGCTGCCTTCCTTCAGAATCTTGATCAGGCCGATTTCGCCGGTCTGCCCGGTGTGAGTGCCGCCGCAGAGTTCCGTGGAAAAGTCGCCGATCCTGATGACCCGAACCTTGTCTCCGTATTTCTCACCGAACAAAGCCATCGCGTGGTACTCGTTGATGGCGACGTCGATGGGGACGTTTTCGATGACCTCGATCTTGGTGTTGCGCAGGACTTCCCGGTTGATGAGGTCTTCGATGTCCTGAAGCTCTTCATCTTCGACGGCGGTGAAGTGCGAAAAGTCGAAGCGCAGATGGTTGGGGGCGACCAGCGACCCGGCCTGCTTCACATGCTTGCCGAGAGTCTCGCGAAGTCCCGCGTGCAGCAGGTGAGTGGCGGTGTGGTTGCGCATCGTGGCAGTGCGGACCTCGGTGTTGACGACCGCGTCGACTTTATCGCCGATGCGAAGAGCCGAGTCAAAACCCCCACCCTCCCCTGAAGGGGAAGGGTGGGGCACCCTCGGTTTCATGATGACCTGGTGGGCGCGAACGCCCTGGATCGGGTAGTAGCAGCCCTTCACGTCGGCGATGACAGTATTGTGATCGTCGCTGTAGAGCCAGCCGCGGTCGCCGACCTGGCCGCCGGCCTCGGCATAGAAGGGCGTGTGGTCGAGGATGACTTCGCCTTCCTCTCCCGGCTTCAGTTCCTGCGCGCCCTGGCCATTGCGGATAATAGCGAGAACTTCGCAACCCTCCGAGCGAGTCTGGCGATAGCCTTCGAACTCGGATTTCGGAAGCTGCTGGTAAGCCGGATTCGCGGTCTGCTTGGCAGCGCCTTTCCATGACGCGCGCGCGCGGGAACGCTGCTCGGCCATGGCAGCATCGAAGCCGGTTTGATCGAAGTCGACTCCCCGGTCGCGCGCAGCGTCCTGCATGAAATCGAGGGGCATGCCAAAGGTGTCGTAGAGTTTGAAAGCTTCCGGGCCGGAGAGGCGTCCTTCGCCTAGCAGGGACTCGAGTTTTTCCAGGCCAATATCCAGTGTGTGCGCAAAGCGCGTTTCCTCCACCAAAACAGTTTTCGAAACCCGGTCTGACGAGTCTCTCAGTTCGGGGTATGCATCCTGCATCAGGTCGCGGACAGCGAAGACCATTTCGTGCAGGAAGGGCTTGGTCTGTCCGAGCAGACGGCCATGGGTGATCGCCCGGCGGATGATTTTGCGCAGGACGTATCCACGGCCTTCATTGGATGGCAGCACTCCATCTGAAATAAGGAACGTTGCCGCGCGGGAGTGGTCGGCGATGACGCGAAGGGATGCGGCGGATTTGGCGCTGCTTCGACCTGCGTAGGGGCGGGTGTCCTCACCCGCCCGGCCGGGCTTGCCCGGCTGGTTTTCTGCCGAGCCTCGCTCAGTTTGGACGGGTGAGACACCCGTCCCCACATGACCTGTCCCCACGTGGGTCGTGCCAAGCCCGGTCAGTTCCGCTGCTTTCTTGATCAGCGGCGTAAACAGGTCGGTGTCGTAATTCGAAATAACGCCCTGCAAAACCGCCGCGACGCGCTCCAGGCCCATGCCGGTGTCGATCGATGGCTTGGGCAGGGGGTTCAGCGTGCCCGCGGCGTCGCGGTCGAATTGCATGAACACAAGGTTCCAGATCTCGACGTAGCGGCCGCACTCGCAGCCGAAGGCGCAGTCGGTATGTCCCTGATCGGAGGCCGCTGCGCCCATGTCATAGTGAATTTCGCTGCAAGGGCCGCAGGGGCCGGTATCTCCCATCTGCCAGAAGTTGTCTTTCATGCCCATTTCATAAATGCGGGCCTTGTCGACTCCCTGGGCGACCCACAGGTCAAATGCTTCGGAATCGCGGGGCACTCCGCTCTCGCCTTTGAAAATCGTTACGTAAAGCTTGTTCTTGTCGATGCCGAACCAGTTCTTCGACGTCACCAGTTCCCAGGCGTAGGCGACTGCGTCCTTCTTGAAGTAATCGCCAAAGGAAAAGTTCCCCAGCATTTCAAAGAAGGTGTGATGACGGTTGGTGAAGCCGACGTTCTCGAGATCGTTGTGCTTGCCGCCGGCGCGCACGCACTTCTGCGAAGTTGTGGCACGGCTGTAGTCGCGCTTTTCCAGGCCGAGGAATACATCCTTGAACTGATTCATGCCCGCGTTGGTAAACAGCAACGTGGGGTCGTTCTGCGGGACAAGCGAGGAGGAGTGCACCCGCTTGTGGCCTTTCTCCTCGAAGAAGCGCAGGAAGTTCTCGCGAATTTCAGAGCCGGTTGGCATGAAAGTTCATTCTAAATGATGGGTTGGAGAGAGGTTGGGAGGCGCGGCAACATCAGTCGAGAGGCACCAGCATTCGGAACGGCTTATTTCTGCCCCACCGGTAGATCCGGAAATCTGCATCGAGAGTCAGCACATCTCCTGTGTTAAGTTCCGCAGCCAGGCAAATCAGGCACGCGTCGGCAAGGCTTGTGGTGCGGTCGCGATACTTTTGCATGATCCGTCGGACTTCCGCGGCAATTCTCGTCAGCGGGACCGGGATCTGGAAGATACCAGCTTCGATATTGGCGAGGACAGCTTCCGGAGCGCCTTTGATGCGACGAAGCAGGTAGCAGCTTTCGGCGATCACCGCCTCGCAGGTGATCAGCGGCGAGTCAACTGCGGCAATCACCTCGCCTACAGCGCGATGATATTTCTCGTCGCGATCGAGGAGGGCGACAATAGCGCCGGCATCAAGAAGGACCGGCGTCACGGCCAAAGCCTTCCAGGTGCTTTCGGTTAGATCCCAGGTCCGATATTCCCGACGAGAATTGCGCTTGTCCGATAACTTGCCGGCGGCCATTGCCCAGGTGGCAAGCCGCAAGCAGGCGCAGACCTTCCCGTACCACCTGCGAACGGCTCCAACCCAGACGGCGGACAAGGTCCGCCAGGAGTCGCCGGGATTGTTGGTCAAGCCGGGCCTGGACGAGCGAAGTCATACAATCATTGTACTACAAATAGAAAATTGTAATACATGCTTGGCAAGACAGGCCTGCGGTGGGGATTCAACCACAGGGGGCACAGAGTTTCACAGGGCATGGCGCCTGTCTTTTTCGAGGAAGCTCTCACTCACCGATCGCGTCTTCCAGGCCTTCCAGCGTCTCCGCGTCGACGTCCCACTTCCGGAGAATGGCGAAAATTGTCTTCGAGCGAAAGCCGGCCCGCATGAGGTGGCGGAAGATGCGCGCCGCCTGCTTCCGGTCCGCCGGCTTTTTTATCCGCTTGCGAGCGAGATATTCGCGCGCCTGCTTCTCGTCATTGACTTCGTCATACACGGAATCGACGGCTTTCTCGATCACTTCTCCGTGCACGCCTTTCGTTTTCAGATCGGTGATGACGCGCATGCGGCCGAATTTCTCGTTGTCCCGGCGGAAAGAAGAATAGGCAGCGGCAAACTTGGCGTCGTTGAGATATCCCTGGTCCTTCAACCGCCGAACGACCAACTCCACCAGCGTCTGGCCGATCTCGGTACCCGATTCCACGCGGTTCCTGAGTAAACGTTTAATCTCGGCAACCGATCGCATACGGCGGCCCAAAGCGCCTACGGCGTAGTCGTAGAGTTCGGCCTCGGTGTGCAGTTTTCTGGAACCGGCAAAGGCCATGGTGCGTATTCATCATTGTAAGTGCGCTGGGGCCGGAAAAAGCGATCTCCGGCAGTCGGTTTTCGGTGGTGACCTTGGCCCGGCGTACTCGTCTAATGGAATGAAAAGCAGTGAGGAAGGCCGTTATGTTGACCGTAAATATTGACAGGGTTGGAGATGTAGTCCTGGCCCGCTGCGCGGGCCGGATCGTGCGGGGCGAACCCGTATGCACGTTGCGCAAGGCGCTCACTTCGGAGAGGAACACCAGGGTAATCGTGCTGGATCTGTCGGAGGTCGAATCCGTCGACGCCGGAGGGCTGAGCGCGCTGGTGGCGCTCCACTTGTGGAGCCAGAGCCAGGGTGTGCAACTGAAGCTTACCGATCCGTCCGCCTTCGTGCGGAGGCTGTTGGCCATTACGGGGCTGGACTCGCTGTTTGAAGTATCTTCTTTCCGCGATGCGCTGCTGGTCCTTGGCTGCAATCATGCCAAGGTCCACAGCGCTCCTCTGCAAGCAAGCGCCTGCCACTAATCGCTAATCGCCCACAATGTAGGCGCGCTCCCGCGTGGTTGGAATTCGTTGTGCGCAGGTGAGACACCTGCGCCTACGTGGTTCTGAATATAAGAAAGAAACGAATCTAGTGGCCGCCGAAGCCGGATGCCTGCATGGCGTTGCGTGACAGGTCGCTGGTTGAGGATACGCCCTGCATGCGCAGCTTGAAATCGTCGGCGTTGGAGGCGTTCTCCAGAGCCGTCTCGTAGGAAACCAGCCCCGCCTGGAATAAATCCCAAAGAGACTGATCGAAGGTCTGCATGCCGTACTGCGAAGTGCCGGCGGAAATGGCGTCGCGCACCGCGCGCGTCTTTTCCGGAACCAGGATGCACTCGCGGATGTAGGCGGTATTGATCATGACTTCCACCGCGGGCACGCGCCCTTCGGAGTCGCAGCGACGAACCAGGCGCTGGCTTACGACCGCGCGCAGCACCGCAGCCAGTTGAAGACGAATCTGCTTCTGCTCCGGGGGTGGAAATACAGCGATGATGCGGTTGATGGTTTCCACTGCGTCCAGCGTGTGAAGAGTGGAGAAAACCATGTGGCCCGTTTCCGCGGCGTGCAAAGCCGTGCCGATGGTTTCGACGTCTCGCATTTCGCCGACGAGAATGACATCCGGATCCTGCCGCAGTGAAGCACGCAGTGCGGCGGAGAAATTCGGCGTATCGACCTCGACCTCGCGCTGGTTTACATAGCCGCGCTTATCGCGGTGAAGGAATTCGATCGGGTCTTCGATGGTGATGATGTGTTCGGCGCGCGTCGAGTTAACGCGGTCGATCATCGCGGCCAGAGTCGTCGATTTGCCCGAGCCAGTCACGCCGGTGACCAGGATCAGGCCGCGGGGCATGTCACAGATCTGCTCCACGATTTTCGGAAGATAGAGTTCGTCGAGCGCCCGGATCTTGGTGGGAATAACGCGCAGGACCAGGCCGACGTTGCCGCGTTGCTGGAAGACGTTCACGCGGAAGCGTCCCAGGCCGGCGACGCCATACGCCATATCGATTTCGGTGCATTCCTTGAATTTCTGCTTCTGCCTTGCGGACATCATGCTGAAGGCCATCGTCAGCATGTCCTCGGCGCTGACCCGGGGCTGGTCGGTCAGAGGGACCAGGTCGCCGTCAATGCGCAGGTGCGGATAGTTTCCGACTTTCAGGTGCAGGTCGGAGGCTCGCCGCTCCATGGCTACGCGGAGCAAATCATCTACGTTCATAGCTCTCCCCAGGCTTAGTCCCTATGATGGACCGAAAAGTGACCCAGCCCAAGATGACCTAAGTAATGTAAATACGGGACATTCGGACACAGGAGATGTGGCGACGGGCGCCCTCGCCCGCGGGATCGGATCTGGGCGGTGATGCACGATGACGCGCGCGCCTGCGTCTCTTCGTGGTAAACAGCAAGGTTCGTATCAGGGCGCGCCTTCAGGCGCGCCGAGGCTGGGGATTTGTGGAACGCGCCTGTAAGGCGCAAACGGACGCCCTTTTCGCGTTTCATTTCGAAAACCACGCGGGTCCCGTCGAAACGTTGCGCCCTCTGGGCGCGGAACGGACAGTTTGTACGCCAATGGCGTGGCTGAAAACCACGCCCTGATACGACGCCTCCCTCGCTCCAGAATTCTCCCCGCGCTATCTTGATGGCGTGGCTGAAAGCCACGCCCTGATACGAAGCCTTCCTCGCTCCAGAATTCTCTATCTTGTTGGCGTGGCTGGAAGCCACGCCCTGATACGAAGCCTTCCTCGCTCACGAATTCTCTATCCTGTTGGCTTGGCTGGAAGTCACGTCGGCACGCGGGCGAGGGCGCCCACGCCACGTGAGTGGGTTGAATCTAGACTCCGACGGGCTGTTTGGCGCCGACAGGCACGGGGGTGAGCCAGTTGAAGCGATCCGGCTTCTCGCCGCGAACGATGGCGTAGAACTCCTTCTGGATCGCCTTGGTAATGGGTCCGGCAACCCCTCCGCCGACGCTGACCTTGTCAACGGACCGGATCGGCGTGACCTCAGCGGCGGTTCCGGTGAAGAAGACTTCATCCGAGATGTAGAGCATCTCGCGCGGAATGCCGGCTTCGATGACAGGAATCTTCAATTCGCGAGCAATTCTCAGCACCGAGTCCCGAGTAATGCCAGGCAGAACGGAGTTGCCCAAAGGCGCGGTCTGCAACACGCCCCCGCGCACAACGAAGACGTTCTCGCCCGAGCCTTCGCTCACGTAGCCGTTGGCATCGAGCGCGATGCCCTCGGCGTAGCCATTCATAATGGCTTCCATCTTGATGAGCTGCGAATTCATGTAGTTGGCGCCGGCCTTGGCCATCGCCGGCAGGGTGTTGGGCGCCAGCCGGGTCCAGGAGGAAACGCACACGTCGACGCCTTCGTTCGAGTCCCCGCCCAGGTATTTGCCCCAGGGGTAGTTGGCGATGTAGACCTCGACCGGCGAGGTCAGGGGGCTTACCCCCAGCTCGCCATAGCCGCGCAATACGATCGGCCGGATGTAGCAGGGCCAGACCCCGTTGGTCTTGATCAGGTCGACCATCGACGACACCAGTTCCTCGGCAGAATATTCCATATCGATGCGATAGACCTTGGCGGAATCGAGCAGGCGCTGCATGTGTTCCTTGGCCCGGAAGATCGCGGGCGCACCCTTGGGGGCGTAGCAGCGGATGCCTTCGAATACGGAAGACCCGTAGTGCACGACATGCGACATCACATGGATGGTCGCCTCGTCCCAGGGGATGAGCTTTCCGTTATGCCAAATGTGGTCGGTCTTCTGCAAAGCCATGAAATACTCCCGAATCCCTGCTGCGATCGGCTTTCAGCAACAACAGGACACCTCCGCATTATAGCCGAGGGGGTGGTTGGTTCCCGGATGGCTCGGCAGGTGTTTCACTTACCGAGGTAATTTTGGGAAGGGCAATCACTACAGAAGCCACAGGAAGGAAGCCATCGCAGGCCTCCGAATCCCAGTGAGACGGGCAGGTGAGGACACCTGCCCCTACATGTGTCCAGGTTAGTTTGAGCCGGGGGTGAGGCTTGCCTGGATGGTTCCGGACTTCTCGTCGCCGCGGAAGTATTGTCCCTTCGCAGCCTTCATCTCGGGCATGGCGGCGTAGGGCTTGCTGTAATCGTTATTGGCATTCCAGAACAGGAAGCCGATGCCGCCCTTATTCTTTGACGTCAGGACCTGGGCCTCGATGTATTTCGGAGAATAAGTCTTCGTCCGCCAGGCGAATGCCTGCAACCACGGCCGCAGTACCACTCCGCTGCCCTTGGTGATCTTCTGGAAACGCTCCATCGACTCGCCGATGAAATGCTCCGGCGCATCGCCGGGGTGCGCGATGCCGTCCATCCCAAAGAAGTGCGAAGGATAGATCATGGGCGAGAGCACGTCACAATGCTTCGCCATGAGGACGATGTCCTGTCCGGTGTGTGAGAGGTCAACCGGCCGCTGCCACGCCATGATTCCGAAAACGTCGAGTGAAAGCAGCACGCCGGTGGGGTGCAGTTCCGCATAGGCGTGCTTCAGGAAGTCCGCAATCACGTCGGAGCGGTGCCACGCCGGATGCTCCGTCTGGAAGACAAAGCTGGCGTCTTTCTGATCGCCTTCGGCGGGGAAGCGGACGTAGTCGAACTGAATTTCATCGGCTCCGGACTCAGCCGCCTTCTTCGCCAGAGCTATGTCGTACTCCTGAACCTTGCTCTGTGAGGGATCGGTCCAGACCAGCTTCCCGTTCTCCCGCCAGCTCTGCGCGGTCCGCTTCGATTTGATCGCCAGTTCGGAGTGATTCTTCACCAGGCGCTCGTCGCGGAAGATGGCTACGCGGGCGATGGCATGCATGTTTTGCGAGTGCAGGAAGTGAACGAACTTGGGCAGATCTGGAATGTAGGCGCGGTGCGGACCCGCCAGGGGATGGTCAAAGGCGATATTGATGGTGCCATCGCTGTCCTTGATATCGAAGACTACGGCGTTGCCCCCGAGTTCACGCCAGCGCCGGATGATGCGGAGGCCGTGGTCGCTGCCCGCCATCAGGCCGGTGAGATAGATGGCCCGGACCTCGAAATCGCGGGCCACGGGTACCGGCTTTTCGACGATCGGCTTGTCCAGGATTCCCGGAATCACCACCTGCTGGCCGGCCTTCAGGAATGTGCCCTGAAAGTTGCCGTTCGCGGAGCGAATGGCTTCCGCGAGCTGCGAAGAAGTCAGAAACGACGAGGCGGAAAGATTGTGCCTCGCCACGGCGATGACACTGTCACCTCGTTTCGCCACATAGAGCCGGGTTCCGGGCGCGGCCGGAGGGGGCGCAACCAGCGTTGGCGGCACCGGCTTTACGGCGGGCACTGCGGATTCCGAAGCCCGCACCAGTTTCGCGGGAGTTGAGGACTGCGCGGCGCGCGCCTTTGGAACAAGAGATCCGGCATGCCAGGCCGCTACACCAAGCCCCAGGCAGACGCCGGCCGAAGTCAAGACTAGTCTGGAAATTCGCAAGGTTTTCTCCGCGGGAAGAGGGCTCTCGGATGCTATCGGGGCGCTTTATGTGCGGCTAGTTACGTCCGGCCAGCGGGAAAGGCGGCAAGGGGTCTAAGGCGGCTAGGTGTCCAGATACCTTCCACTAGGAGAAAACTATTTCCCTCGTACAGGACTGTGCCCTGGCTCTTCGGTGATTCCCCAACGGTAACCTGGGCATCTAAGTCATAGAGGGACAGAGGCTGAGAGGTAGCAGAGGGATGGCGAACGGTTTGCTCTAAACCAGGACGGATACGAAAGCGGGAATGACGAAAAATGTCGTTCCACATGAAGCAAATTGACACCACTCTCCCAGGAACCGAGAAAGGCCCAAGAAAGGAAACGCACAGGGCCAGACCCTATGAAAACCGTCCTGAATACAGTGCTCGATCCCACGCTTCGCAGCAATGACGCCAAAGAGTTCGACAACGCGCTTCGCCGCCGCATCGTGGGCCAAGACGCCGCTATCGAGAAAGTCGCCGAAATCTATCAGATGTTTCTGGCCGGGTTGAATCCTCCGGGACGCCCAGTCGGGAACCTGCTCTTCCTGGGGCCGACAGGATCCGGCAAGACCCGCGTAGTCGAAGCCATGGCTGAGTCTCTGTTTGGAGACGCGCGCGCCTGCATCAAGATCGACTGCGCCGAGTTCCAGCATTCACACGAGATCGCCAAGCTGATTGGCTCGCCTCCGGGATACCTGGGCCACCGCGAGACTCACCCCCTGCTGACGCAGGAGGCTCTCAACCAGTGGCACACGGAGAAGCTGAAGCTTTCGATCCTGCTTTTCGACGAGATCGAGAAAGCATCCGACTCGCTCTGGCAACTGCTGCTCGGAATCCTCGACAAAGCGACACTCACGCTCGGCGACAACCGCCGCGTCGACCTGTCACAGTGCATCATCATCATGACCTCCAACCTGGGGGCGGGTGAAATGACCAACCTGGTGCAGGGCAAGCTGGGATTTGCGCCCAAAGTCCAGGAAATCGACGCTTCTTTCGATGAAAAGATGAGCCGTACCGCGGTCGACGCCGCGCGCCGCAAGTTTTCGCCGGAGTTCATGAACCGGATCGACAAAGTCGTGGTTTTCAAGACCTTGCGGCCGGATCACCTGGAGCAGATCCTGGAGATCGAGTTGGGGATGGTGCAGCAGAGAATTCTGATGGCCGCTGCCGCCAACCAGTTCGTTTTCAACTGCACTCCCAAGGTGAAGAACTTCCTGTTGCACGAGGGCACCGATCCCAAGTACGGAGCCCGGCATCTGAAGCGCGCCATTGAGCGCCACCTCGTCTTCCCATTGGCCAATCTGGTGGCTACCAGCCAGGTCAAGCTGGGAGACTTCATTCGGGTGGATCTCGACTCCGAAGGCCGCGTCGTGTTCGTGAAGGAAGCCGAGGGAGCTATGGTTCCCATGCTCCTGGAGCGCTACGGCGCAGCAGCGGCGGCGCCTACACTTGCCGCTCGCGGGGCGCGGACGGTTGCCGGACGGCGCGAATTCGGCGCTATCCCGGAAGTGAAATAGCGAGGTCAGCTTCTAACAAGCGGGTGGGGCGCCGGATATTCCGGCGCCTGTTTTCTGTGCCCGCGGGCTTTTCGAGCCAGCATCGAACCCCCGCCGAAAGTCTGCAAACCCGGATCAGCGAGCGCGCAAATAACGACTAATCACCTACTTAGCGAATGCTAAAGGATGGCCCAAGTGACTCTTTCACAATTTCCAGTTGCGAGTATAATTCGTGGCCTGGGAGGTGCGCTGTGAGTAAGCGCCTCTTGTTCTCTGGCCCTTTGGTAGTTGCTGTCTTCGTTGTTTCCGCGTTCTCGCAGCAGCCTGATTCTTCCCCAACTGCCGAACCTATGGAGAAGACCGTCCGCTCGGTCACGCTCCAGAGCGCTTCCGGTCTGCCGAGAGTGCAGCGGCGCGAGCTTGCCCGCGGCATTGAGGGAAATCGCGAACCCGAGATTCAGCCACTCGTCGATCAAATCCAGCAAAAGGTTCTGGCGGCGTACGCGGCCAACGGATTTCCGCATGCCCGTGTGACCGTGAAGGCGCTGCCGACTTTGGACGATCCCGACTCCAAAGTGGACGTGCTCGTCCACGTCATCGAAGAAGGCCCGAAAGAAGCGGCGGCAGAGCCGACACCTGCCGTTATAGCTCAAAACGCCGCCACGCCCGAAGCGGCTGAGGCGGCTCCTCCTGCCGTCGCCGAGGCATCGCAGGGCGCAGCGAAGCCCAGCGCGATTCGGCCGAGGACCATCGCAGTCGATTCAATCATCCTGCGGCATCCGGCGGAGGTTCGCTGGAGCGGCGTAACTGCATTCTCACAGCAACGGCTGACCGACCAATTCCTGGTGCGCCTGGGAAGCACCCTGGATCGCGCCAGGCTGGAAGCCGCCGTGGCCTCCATTCGCCAGACATACGAATCGCACGGATACCTCAATTTTGTGGCGCTACCGCGAATTCAAATGGATGAGAGCGACGGCAGCATCACGGTGAGCATCGACGTGATGGAAGGCGGCGTCTTTCACCTGAAGCGGTTCGAAGTGGTGGGGACCGACAACGAGACCAGCGCAAAATTGAAGGCCGCCTGGCCCATGCGCGCCGGGGAAATCTTCCGCGACGACATGGCGCAGAAGTTTCTGACATCCAATTCCGGGCTGGTTCCAGAACACAAGCTCTCGGACAGGGTGTGCCAAAGTGTCGATCTCACCAACCACACTGTCGAGTATCTGCTCGACTTTCTTTCGGATTCCTGCACGTCAGAAGTAACGCCCGGTGGCGAAAACGGACTCGCCATCTCTCACCGCTAACGCAGGCACGGGCGTTCCCGCCCGTGCTGGTTTTTCGTTTCACCACGTAGATCACAGAGTCACACAGAGGGAAAACCAACAGCAGGTCCCTGTTGTTCTTAACTGCGCCTCATCGGCGCGATCTCAAGTTTCGCTATGCTTTACGGCATGCCTGAAGGCATGCCCTGATACGAACCAAAGGCAGATGAATCGTATCAGGGGATGGCTTCAGCCATCCCATAGAGCTGCGCGCTTAGCCCACGCGCCCGAAGGGCGCTCCCTCGACTGCGCTCTGCTGCGCATCGCTCCGCTCGGGATGACAATCTTATGCTCCGTCATCCCACTCTCCGCCGTCTGATATCTTTTAGCCTGCCCAATGACCCAGACGCAGCGACAACACGGCCTTCGTGTGATTCTGGCATTTGGACTCGTCTATCTGTTTTGGGGTTCTACATATCTCGGCATCAGCATCGCCGTTGAACGCATTCCGCCGGCGCTGATGTGCGCCACGCGATTTTCCATCGCCGGCGTCCTCATGCTGCTGTACTGCGTGGCGACAGGCCGCACGGTCGCCTACCCGAGAAGCCAGATCGTTCACTTTGCCATTGTGGGCAATCTGCTACTGACGGGCGGGAATCTTACCCTCTCCTATGCCGAGCTGTACGTTCCAACCGGCTACTCGGCGCTGATCCTGGCATCGACGCCGCTGTTTTTCCTGGTGCTCGACACCCTGCTGCTCGGCGACCACCACATCTCGCGCCGCGGCATGATCGGCCTGGCGCTGGGCGTGGTTGGCCTGGCGGTTCTGCTGTGGCCGAAGCTCACGGTACCGAACCCTCTGGGCAGAAAATCGTTGTGGTATTCGGTGGCGCTGCTTGGCGGCGCCCTGAGCTGGGCTCTGGGCTCGGTTCTTTCCAAGAAATGGCAGGCTGGAGGCTCGCTCGGCGCCACCGGCTGGCAAATGCTGTTTGCCGGTTGCGGCAACTTCGTGTTCGCGCTGCTCACCCGGGACATATCGCACGCGACGTGGACCGCGCGTGGCCTGGGAGCCATCGTGTACCTCGTGATCGGAGGGTCGCTGATCGGCTACACGTCGTATATCTGGCTGCTGCAACACGCTCCGATTTCCAAAGTCTCGACCTATGCTTACGTGAACCCGATTGTCGCCGTATTTCTGGGATGGCTGATCCTGCACGAGGCCATCGACCGCTACATCCTGACCGGGAGCGCGATTGTCGTGGCCTCGGTCGTGCTGGTGACCAGCGCCAAGGTAAAGAAGCGAGCCCCGACGCCGGTCCCGGTGGCGAGCGCCGCCACTGGTTGACGTGTCACTTCCCTTTCGGCGCGGAATCGCCAACTCCCGCCCGCGCATGGTATGTTCAATTTTCCTTTTCTTGCCATGATCCGCCCCTACAAAGGCATCAAGCCGGTGATTCCGCAGTCCTGCTATGTCGACGAGTCGGCGCAGATCATCGGCGACGTCGTGCTGGGAGAGAAAGCCAGCGTGTGGATGAACGCCGTTCTACGCGGCGACGTACATTCAATCCGCGTGGGGGCCTGCTCGAACATCCAGGATTGCAGCGTCCTCCATGGAATGAAGGAACAATATGGAGTCTTTCTCGGCGAATACGTCACGGTAGGACACTCGGTCACGCTGCACGGATGCGTGATCGAAGACCGCTGCCTGATCGGGATGGGATCAATCATTCTGAATGGGGCGCGGATCGGAGCCGGCTCGATCATCGCGGCAGGTACTTTGATCCCGGAGCAGACTGTGGTCGAACCCGGCTCGCTGTGGATGGGATCTCCGGGCAAGTTCCGCCGCAAGCTCGACGAGAAGGACGAGGCGAGCATCATGCGCTACGCCAACAATTATCTGGGATACAGAGACAATTATTTGCGGGAGAAGTGAGGAAGCTGTCAGCTATCAGCTGTCAGCTATCAGCTATCAGCTGTCAGCTGTTGGTATTTGGTACTTACCCACTTGGCTGAGAGCTGATAGCTGAGAGCTAATAGCTGATAGCTAACAGCCAGTAGCTATTATGCTGATAGCTGATAGCCAGCAGCTATTCGCTGCTCTTCCACCATGATCAAAGCCGTTCGAGGAACTCGCGACCTGCTTCCGCCGGAGACGGCGGTGTGGAACCTTGTCGATGCCACGGTTCGCGAGATCTTCCGCACTTACAACTTCCAGGAAATCCGCACCCCGATTTTCGAGTCGACGGAGCTGTTTGCCCGCGGGGTGGGAGAAGAAACCGATATTGTTGCCAAGGAGATGTACACCTGGGAGGATCGCGGCCGCGCCGAAAGCGACAAAGGCCAGTCCCTCACGCTTCGTCCGGAGAACACCGCCGGGGTGGTGCGCGCTTACATCGAGCACAACCTCTGGGAGCGGGGACTGAACAAGCTCTACTACATCGGGCCGCAGTTCCGCCGCGAGCGTCCGCAGAAAGGCCGCTACCGCCAGTTCTTCCAGATTGGCGCGGAGATCATCGGGCCCGCAACCGCAGGCAGCGAGTCCCCGGCGCGCGACGCCGAAATCCTCGATTTGCTGGCAGCGCTGCTCGACCGCCTGGGTATCAGGAACTGGACACTCGAACTGAATTCCGTGGGATGTGCGAATGACCGGGCGGCCTACAATCAAGCTCTGCGCCAGGCGCTCGAGCCGGTTGTCGGCAAAATGTGCGTTGATTGCCAGCGCCGGGCAGTCACCAACCCGCTGCGGGTCTTCGACTGCAAGGTTCCCGAGGATCAGCCCATCATCGAAACTCTGCCGCGCATCAGCCAGTTTCTCGACGAGCCCTGCCGCAACCACTTCTCCGAAGTGCAGGCCATCCTCCAGGCGGTCGGGGTTCCTTTCACGCTGAACGATCGGCTGGTTCGTGGGCTGGACTACTACACCCGCACCGCATTCGAATTCACCCACGGCGCGCTGGGGGCCCAGAATGCAATTCTGGGTGGAGGGCGCTACGACGGGCTCTCCGAGTCGCTGGGCGGGCCGCCGGCTCCAGGAATCGGCTTTGCGATCGGAGAAGACCGGCTGGTGCTGGCATTGCAGGAGTCGAATGCGGCGGTCCAGGTAAAGCCGAATGTCTACGTTGCGCCGCTGGGCGCGGGAAACAATCGCGCTGCGGCCCGGCTGGCGCGGGAATTGCGGAGTCACGAACTGGTGGTCGAACTGGGCGACGAGACCTTCCGGCTGAAGAAATCGCTGGAGACGGCAAGCAGGCTGGGGGCGGCGTTCGCCCTGATCGTCGGCGAGAACGAAGTGGAGTCGGACGTGTTCGCGCTGAAGAATCTGGGAACCGGAGAGCAAGTCTCCGTTCCGCGCAACGATCTGCCCGCGCGGATCCGTGCCGGCAGCTGAGCCGTGGCAGTCACGAAAACGTGAACCACAGGGGACGCAGAGGGGCTCCCCTTCAGCTTCGCCGTTTATAATCTTCCATTCAGCTTTCAATTCATCGTCATTCGAGAGGCCAACTTGCTCGACTTTTTAGGCGACCTGCGGCGGACTCACATGTGCGGCGCGCTCCGTCCGGCTGACGCCGGCAAACGAGCGGTTCTGATGGGTTGGGTCAGCCGCCGCCGCGACCTCGGCAGCCTGATCTTCATCGACCTGCGCGACCGCACGGGTGTGACCCAGGTAGTGTTCAACAAGGAGCAGAACGGCGCGGCGCACGCCAAGGCCGAGACCCTGCGCAGCGAGTACGTGATTGCTGCGATCGGCAGCGTGAAACAGCGCGATCCCAGCACGGTAAACAAGAACATCCCCACTGGGGAAGTGGAACTGGTAACGGACGAGCTGCGGATTCTCAACGAATCCAAGCAGCCGCCTTTTCTGCCGGGCGACGCCATTCTGCCAAATGAAGAGATGCGGTTGAAGTATCGCTACATCGATCTGCGCCGCGACGCCATGCAGTTCAACCTCGAAATGCGGCACAAGGTGGCCAAGGCGATCCGCGATTACCTCTCTTCACAGGGATTTCTGGAGATCGAAACGCCCATCATGACGCGCTCCACGCCGGAGGGCGCGCGCGACTATCTGGTCCCCAGCCGCGTGCAGCCGGGCAGTTTCTATGCCCTGCCGCAGTCGCCGCAGATGTTCAAGCAGATCCTGATGATCGCCGGTTGCGAACGCTACTTCCAGATCGTGCGCTGCTTCCGCGATGAGGACCTGCGCGCCGACCGCCAGCCGGAGTTCACGCAGATCGACCTGGAAATGTCGTATCCGCAGCCGGAAAGCGTATGGCAGGTGGTGGAAGGATTTCTCGCGGCCGCATTCAGCGCCGCCGGGCATCAGATCAGGGCGCCGTTTCCGCGCATGAGTTACGACCAGGCAATGCGCCTGTATGGCAACGACAAGCCCGATCTTCGCCTGCCTCCGATGGTCGACGTGCGCGAAGCGCTCACCTCGGAAGAACTGGAGGAATTCGGCTCGAAGTTCCGCGTGCGAAAAGATCTGCCGCTGCAACTGATCCGGATTCCGAAAGCAGGCGACATCTCGGGAACCGAGCGGCGAACGATTGGCACTTACGGCGCATACCAGCACGTGCAGGGACCGAGCTTTGTGCAGCTCATGACCGATCCGAAGCGCTTTGCCAAGGATTACCCGGCGCTGTCGGAAAAAATTCTCGCGTTCGCCAAGGTTGAGGCGAATGATCTGTGGCTGCTGGCCGGGGCCGCTATGAAGCCGGAGAATCCCGCTCTCATCGAGCAAAGCCTGCAACACTTTTGCGAGAAGTGCGGTTTTCTGCGTCTCGACCTGGCGCAAAAATACGCGGCTAAACATCGCGCCTTTGAAAGCAAGGACTTTCATTTTTTATGGGTCACCGACTTCCCCATGTTCGAGTGGGACAAGACGGAAAAGCGCTGGAATCCGGCCCACCATCCCTTTACCTCGCTGCACGAAGAGGACATGGCCAAGCTCGAGGCCAATATCAACTCCGTGCTCGATCCGAAATCGCCGCTGGGGGAAATCCGCGCCCTGGCTTACGACGTGGTTCTGAACGGTACAGAGCTAGGCTCGGGGTCGATTCGGATTCATCGCCAGGACATCCAGAGCAAGATTTTTCAGGCACTGGGGATGAGCGATGAAGAGGCGCGTGCCCGCTTCGGCTTCTTCCTGGAAGCGCTGGAGTATGGAACTCCCCCGCACGGCGGGATTGCGCTGGGTCTTGACCGCATCGTCATGATTTTGGCGGGAGCGGACAGCCTGCGTGAAGTGATTCCCTTTCCAAAAACAGCGCGCGCGGTGGACCTGATGGTCGACGCGCCCACTCCCGTGAGCGAAGCCCAGTTGAAAGACCTGGGAATCGCAGTCAAGAAATAATCCATGCGGCGATGTGTTGTGTAGGCACGGGTGTCCTCACCCGTGCGAACCTGTGTTGTGTAGGCACGGGTGTCCTCACCCGTGCGGTTCGCTGGTATTCCTCTGTGTCCCCTGTGGTGTTCTGTTGATCACAGAGGAACACAGGGGACGCAGCGCCCGCATTACTGCGGGGTTTCGTCGGTAGCGGGGGCGGTATCAAGGGTATCGACGTGCTGGGGCAGCGAGGGCAGCGCGTCCGCCGGGAGCGGCTGAAACTCTGTTGGTTCCTTTCCCGCCAGTGCGACTTTCATGAAATCGATCCAGATGGGCAGCGCCGCTCGCGAGCCAGTCTCCTTGGCGCCGAGAGTTTTCTTTTCGTCGTAGCCGACCCACACTCCCGCCGTCGTCGATGGCGAGAACCCGATGAACCAGGCATCGGTGTAATCGTTGGTCGTGCCCGTTTTTCCGCCGAGCGGATATTTCAGCGCACGGGCTGCGACGGCGGTGCCATGCTCCACCACGTCCTGGAGCATTGAGGTCATGATGCGCGCGGTGTGAGCGCTGATTACGTCCCGCACCTCGGGAAAATCCTCCTCGAGAACCCGCCCGTCGTAGTCCGTCACCTTGGTGATGTAGCGTGGGGTGATGCGAACGCCGTCGTTGGGAAAGACACTGAACGCCGAAGTCTGCTCGAACAGCGTAATCTCCGCCGCACCCAGAGCCACCGGCAGGTAGGCGGGGATGTTGGAGCTCACCCCGAACCGGTGCGCGTAGTCGATGACCGAGTTGATGCCGATGTTATCGGCAATTTTCAGCGCGGGAATGTTTCGCGACTGGGCGAACGCCCGCCGCAACGTGATCGTACCTTCGAATTTTTCATCGTAGTTGTGCGGCATGTATGGACCGGAGGGAGTAGGGAAGTTCACCGGAGCGTCAAGAATCGGGTCATCGGGTTTGGCTCCCTGATCGATGGCGGCGGTGTAGACATAGGGCTTGAAGGATGAGCCTACCTGGCGCAGCGCCTGGGTCACACGGTTGAATTTCGAGAGGTTGAAGTCGCGGCCTCCCACCATCGCCTTGATCTCTCCGCTGACGTTGTCGATGGCGCAAAGCGCCCCCTGAGCGCCGGAGTCCTGTTCCAGGCTGACCTCGGATTTCCCCTCCGGATTCAGCGACTGCACCTTCACGTAGACGACGTCCCCACTCTTCAGAATGTCTTCCAGCTTGCGGTGAGTCCAGGCGGCGTCGGCCGCGCTCAAACTGGCGGAGTATCCGGCAAACGTGATATCCGCGCCGTGGGCGGAGACATCGCGCACCAGGGCGTGAACGTAGCCTCCCTGCTGCGGGATGTCGTCCCAGTCGGGGTGCTGGTAGCTATCGAGTGTGGCGCCCCTGGCCAGCACATTCTCCAGATGGCCCTTCCATCCGTGGCGGCGCTCGTAGGCGGCAAGCCCCTCGAGGACGGAGCGGTTCGCGGCCCGCTGCAAGTCCATGTCGAGCGTGGTGTAGACGCGCAATCCTCCTTCGTGAACCTGGTCGCTGCCGTACTTGTTTTCGAGGTAGCGGCGGATGTCCTCGACGAAGTTGGGAGCAAGGGAACCGGGATCGTGAGCAAGTTTGAGCTGGATCGGCGTGTCTCGCGCCTCGCTGGCGCGCTGCGCGGTGATTTTGCCGTCTTCGAGCAGGGCGTTGATGACCAGATTGCGCCGCTTCAGCGCGCGATCAGGATGGTTGATGGGGGAGTAGTACCCCGGAGATTTGGGGAGGCCCGCCAGCAGCGACGCCTCTTCCAGCGTCAACTGCTTTGCCGGCTTGCCGAAATAGAATTCCGAGGCCGCTTCAAAGCCGTAGACGCCGTGGCCGAGATAAATCTGGTTGGCGTAAAGAGTGAATATTTGCGGTTTGGTAAAGCGCCGCTCGATCTGGATGGCCAGCAGCGCTTCCTGAATCTTGCGGTGGAAGGAGCGGTCGGGCGAAAGAAAGAGATTGCGGGCCAGCTGCATGGTGAGGGTTGAGGCGCCCTGCACCCGCCCGCCGGACTGGATGTCGCGGTAGGCCGCTCCCGCGATCCGCCAGACGTTGATCCCCCAGTGCCTGTAAAAGTCCTTGTCTTCGATCGAAATCAGGGCGTTTCTAAGGATGGGCGGAAAGTCGTCGTAGTTGGCGATAACCCGGCGCTGGAGCGCGAATGAACCGATGATCCGGCCCTGATCGTCGTAAAGTTGGGTAATCGAACTGGGACGGTAGTGCTCCAGTTCCTCGACCTGCGGCAGGTCGGTAGTGTAGACGAGCAGAATTCCCGCCGAGCCCCCGATCAGTGCAGACAGGATGACCAGTCCGGCGTAGAGCAGGCGGCCCACCGTCCGGCTTTGAGTCTTTTCCGCCGGAGAGGGCTCCGGAGGAGCTTCCTGGAAAATGGACTGCATGGGGAGCTACGGTCAGGATAGCAGCAGGTGGTTTGGGGTCGTTAGCTTCTGAGGGGCGGCGGGGGACACCTTTCGACAACCCGGTTCGAGAACGGGATGTAGGCGCGCGCGTCCCGCGCGTGCTCGAGGTTCACGCGGGCGAGGGCGCCCGCGCCACATCGAACATCAAGTCCAAACTAGCTGATCTTGCTCAGGACCTGAATCGCCTTCTGGAGCTGCTCATCCTGTTGCGGCGGCGACGACTTCTTTTCGTCCTCGGCCGGAGGCGCGGCGTTTTCATCCTCGTCCGGAAGAACGGCGCTGTCGTCGGTGTCCGCGACCATGATATTCGGGGTGACGGCGCTATCCTGAATCGCCTTATCCTTCGGAGAATAGTACTTCGCCACGGAAAGGATCAGGGCCGAGCCATCCGGCAACTCCATCACCTTCTGGACTGAGCCATCGCCGAAGGTCTTGTCGCCCACGACGTCGCCGCGGCCGTTGTCGAGAATGGCGGCTGCAACCACCTCGGCCGGGCCCGCCGTTCCCTTGTTTACCAGAACCACCACGGGGAGCGTAGTGACTGCTTTGGCGGGATCGGCGTTGAAAACTTCCTTGGGATACTTCTGTCCTTGCAGGTAGGTGATCATTCCGTGGTTAAGGAACAGGTTGGCGGTGGTGATGCCCTCCGGCTCGTCGCCCTCGGCGCAGTTGCGCAGGTCAAGAATCAGCTTTTTGGCGCCCATCTTCTGCAAGTCTTTGACCTTGCCAGCCAGTTCCTGGGCCTTGCCTTTGGTGAGAGCATCCACCTGGATGTAGCCGATCCCATCCTGCACCATCTTGTCGCTGACAGGAGGAATGTTCACTATGTCGCGAGTGATCGTAACCGCCTGCGGCTCGGCGCGGCGCGCTCGCACGACAGATACATTGACGTTCGAGCCGGGCTGCCCGGCAAGGCGGTAGTGGATCTCCGCCAGCGAGAGCTCGCGCGTGCTGTGACCTTCAATCGCTTCCAGGATGTCCGAGGCCTGAAGTCCCGCCTTGTCGGCCGGACCGCCGGGAATTACCGCAACCACCGCCGCGTACCCAAAGCGCTTGGAGATGGCAGCCCCGATGTCGCCCTTGGCGCCAGCCACCTGGGCCTTGTATTCCTTGTATTCGGCCGGCGAGAGATAGCTCGAGTTGGAATCCAGCGATTCCAGAAGACCGTGCAAGGCACCCTCGGTGACCTTGGGGATGTTGGGTTCCTCGACGTAGTCCCCGCGCACGCGCGAGAGCACTTCGCTGTAAACTTCAAGCTGGCGGTAAGCTCCGTCGTTATTGGAAGCGCGTACGGCGTCCAGGCCGCCTACGATCATGAACAGAAGAACGGCGGCGGAAGGAAGAAGAATTGCGGCTTTGGTCTTCATTGACATCGAATTTAGGTCTTCTCGGAGGGTACGGATTTTCGTCAGGATCAAGCAATTATATCTAACTTTGATGCCGATTTCGGCGGTTCTGATTCGAGGAAAGGGCTGAAAGTAATCACCAAAGTACAAGCGCGGCGGCAAATGCGCTTTTGAACCGGCGCTCACAGGAAAGGACTTACGATCGCAAGGAAGCACGAGAAGGGCGACCGGTCTTTGTGATGTGGCGATGTGGTTCGCAGCCGCTTTAGCGCTGCGGTAAAGCGTCCGCACTAAAAACGGCTTCAGCCGCCGAGGTGCCTGATGGCCTCAGAGGCTAACGCCTCTTAAGCCTAAGAGCCCTGAATCGCAGCGGTAAACCACTGCGGCACCCAAAAGCAGAATGAGAGTTGAATCGCCTGCTCAACGCTGCAAAGACCATCGCTTGAAGAATGCCCCTGGAGAAGCGACTTCTCACCGTCCTCTGCCCACCTTGACATCCGTTTGGTGTATATTTCGTTCCCGGGAACAGGAGCAAATCGATGCGTTTGGCGATACTTTGCGGATTGCTGGTTATGGGAACTCTGGCTTCGGCGGCTGATTCAGGCGGGTGGAAACAGCTCTTCGACGGCAAGGACCTAGTGGGCTGGAAGCACGTCGGCCCCGGCGAAATGACGGTCGAGGATGGCGAGATCCATACTCACGGGGGTATGGGCCTGCTTTACTGGACGGGGGGAACCCTGGGCGATTGCGTGATCAAGATCGTGTACCGGATGCGCGACCACAACGATAACTCCGGCGTTTTCATCCGCATCCCCATCGAGCCGCGCGAGGAATGGATGCCCGTCAACTACGGCTATGAGGTACAGATCGATAACGAGCCGGAGAAATCCAACGAAGACGACTACCACATCACGGGAACGCTCTATTCCCTGACCAAACCGCTGGCGCACGCCGGCAAGCCTGGTCCCGAGTGGAACACGATGGAGATCACCCTCGACGGCCCGCATACCCAGATAGTCCTCAACGGGGTAAAGGTGACGGAATACACCGAAGGCGATCCGGTGCCGGCGCGCAAATTCGACTTCGAGCCGCAACGCGGCACTCGCCCCAACGATGGCTACATCGGATTGCAGAACCACAGCGACAACGACGTGGTCTTTTTCAAAGAAGTGTCAGTCAAAATGCTGAAAAAATAGGGCCGACGGCTGGTCCCTGCCCCATAAGGAGCTTCATGCCGGAGAATCGTCTTTCCCGTCGAACTTTTCTTGGAATGGGGGCCGCTGCCGGCGCTCTGACCACCACCTCCATCCTGCTGCACGAAGAGCCCTTGTGGGCTTCGCCGCGGCCGGTGCCGCCCAGCGACCGGGTTCGCTTCGGCATGGTCGGCGTGGGGATGCAGGGCTCCGGGTTGCTGGGGCACGCCATCGAGCTCTCCGGAGTGGAGTGCGCGGCCGCCTGCGATTTGTACGATGGCCGCCACACCCTGGCGCGGGAAATCACTTCCTCAGTGACCGGGGGCACGCCACTCCCTACCACGCGCCGTTACGAGGAACTGCTGGCCGACAAGAATATCGACTGCATCGTGGCCGCCGTTCCCGATCACTGGCACAAACAGATCGTCGTCGATGCGGTAAGCGCGGGCAAGGACATCTACTGCGAAAAGCCGATGTCGCACTCTCCGGCGGACGGCTTGGCGATGGTTGCCGCGGCGAAGAAGAGCGACCGCATCGTGCAGATCGGCTCGCAGCGCGTGAGTTCGGTGATCTGCGGCAAGGCAAGAGAGATGATCGCGCAGGGAGCGATCGGCGATCTCATGATGGTCGAAGGCTCTCTGGGACGAAACAGCCCCAGCGGGGCGTGGGAGTATCCCCCGCCGCCGGATCTTTCTCCCCAGAACCTCGATTGGGACCGCTGGCAGGGCACCGTCCCCAAGCGCGCGTTCGATCCCCTGATTTTCGCCCGCTGGCGCTGCTGGAAGGAGTATGGCACCGGCGTCGCCGGCGATCTTCTGGTCCATTTGATGAGCGGCATGCTGTATGTGCTTAGCTACAACGAGGCGCCCAAGCGCGCCATGGCGATGGGCGGCATTCTTCGCTGGAAGGACGGCCGCAACATGCCGGACGTCCAGGCTACCCTCTTCGAATATGAGAAGGCCCCGGTCTACATGCGCCTCAATCTGGGTACGGAGACGCCCGAGCTTTACAAATTCATGGGATCCAAGGGGATGCTGGAGCTTACCGGGGACACCATTACCTACACACCGCAGACCGGCACCGATGACTCGCCCAGCTACTACGTCAGCAGCTATCCCAACCAGATGCGCGAGCAATACATTCAGCACTGGCACCAGGAGCACGATCCCCCGATCGGACAGGGCGAGGAAGAGAAAACTACGATTTATCGCAGCGATAACTCGGGAGACGTGCGCCCACATCTGTGGAACTTCTTCCAGGCAGTGAAGTCTCGCAAGCCGGTGGTCGAGGATGCGGTGTTCGGACACCACGCGGCCCTGGCCTGCCACATGGCGAATGAGTCTTACTTCCGGAACGGCCCGGTCAAATGGGACGAGTCAAAAGGCGAGATTCGCAGCGCTTAGGCGTGCAACGTGGCGCGGCGTGGTTTGTATACGGATGTTGAGTCGCAGTCCGGAGTCTTCGCCGGAATTTGCGCCGTACCGGCGCGTAACGAAACCCTTCCAGGCTTAATTGGCGTGGCTGAAAGCCACGCCCTGATACGAAGCCTCCGCGCGTGCGAGGGATTTTCCGACACCGCACGGGCGGGAACGCCCGTGCCTACACATTTCATCTCGGGCGGGGACGCCCGGGCCACACCATCCTACAGAGGAGAGAGTTCGTCTTCCCTTTCTTCCTTCTTGTCGCGGCCGAAGCGGCGTTCGAGGTACTGCCTCGCCAGGTCCTGACCACCGAAGCCGAAGGCGATTGCCAGGCCAAGCATCAGGGCTCCGAAGACCACGCTGAACGCCACCAGCACGGTGTGCTCGGCCAGTCCCAGTTCCTCGAAGCCCATGGAAATCGCCAGAATGATGATCAGCGTCCGGATGGTGGCGCTGATCAACCGGGCTGAGGGAAGGTTTGCGTTTACCGCCGCCAGCAAAGCCGCGCGGGAGAAGAAACTCGACGCCAGCATCCCGAAGAAGAACACGAACAGGGCGGTGAACAGACGGGGCAGGAATCCAAAGAAGCGCGCGATTTCTTCCTGCAAGCCGACAATCTCCAGAGCCCGCACGCCTACCAGAATGAATCCCAGCCAGGCGAGCCAGAACACGAAGCGGCTGAGCAGTTCGGTGGGCGAGGGCAGAGCGGCCTTGTGCAGCAATTCGGTGGCGCCGGCGTGCTCCGACAGTTTGTCGAACTTCGCCAGCCGCAGAATGGTGCGCAGGATGGACTTCAGCAGGAAGGCCAT
Organism: Terriglobales bacterium; assembly: GCA_963803205.1. GTDB lineage: Bacteria > Acidobacteriota > Terriglobia > Terriglobales > Acidobacteriaceae > CAWDLG01. Next base: position 527,908 of record CAWDLG010000007.1, on the reverse strand, counting down.
AAACCAGCCCACCACCACCACGATCAACATTCCCAGCAACCGGGGAAGGAACTGGAGCACACTGTGCCACATCTCGCGCGTGGCCGCGGTCAACTCGTTCACGATGGTTTCCATCAGGACCTCACTTCCTTCCCTCCCACTGTTCCAGCAGGTAGGGTTTTAGCCGTTCGAACGTCAGGCAGAGGGATTCGACGTTCTTTTCCACTTCATCCGCGGAGGAATCGCGGTTTTCGACCAGAAATGTATAAGCCTTGCCGCGGTAGAGCGGGGCCAGCGCCTGCACCACGTGATCGCGGCTGATTGCCGCATGATGATAGGCCGCAGCGAACTCGTAGGCGGTGCGAACCCACAGTTCGTCGGAATAGCGGAACTGCTCTTCCGGCACCGCGGCCGCGGCCTGGAGTTCGGCCAGGGTGGGCGGGGAGAGAATCGACTTCAGCACCGGTTCGAGTTCGGCCACACCGTGAACGAACATCTGGTGCACGCGCTTGCGGTTCAGTCGCAGGGGATCGAGGCTGACTTCATGTTCGGCGCCGATCGTGGGAATGGGCTGGGAATCCTTAATCGCGCTCCAGATGGGGAAATTCTGCTCCAGCGACCAGAACAGCACTCCCACCGTCTGCCGCATGGCACGCACCAGGTCGGCGCCGCCGGAATCCACCCGCATCCTGGTGCCGAGAAAGGACTGCCCTACCCGATAGTCTCCGGTGAGGGCGGCAATGCTCAGCGCGGTTTCCGCCCCGGTGCGGCCGGCGTCCTGCCCCCAGAACTCCCGGGTCAGCATGTCGCATCCCATGCGCTGCGAGACGGCGAAATCGATGGGATAGGGTTCGCGCAAGCGCCGCCCGTAGAGCGCCCTGGTCATCGGATAAACCAGGTTGCGCAGCAAGAGCCCGTCGAATTTGTGGCGGCGATAAATGGGCGCCACCAGGTCAAAACCGTCGCGCGCCACGGGCCGAATCAAGCGCTCGACCCACTCCGGTTCGAGGCTGGTGGACTCTGGAGAGACCACGACGCACGTGGTGGCGCGGGAAAGGTCGAGCGCAGCCAGGATGGTGTGCAGCGCGGTTCCGCCATTGGCCTGGCCCGGGTACTGGGTGCTGATGCAGTGCAGAGTGCGCAGGGTATTGAGCTTCACGCCATGCTGCACGTCGCTGATCGAGGCGGCCCGGACCAGGTCCTGGGTTCCGTCCCGCGACCCGCCATCGGCATTGATGATCACGGCGCGCTGGCGGGCGAAGTAACGCAGCAGACCTTCGCGCACCGCTTCGACCACTTTGCCGACCGAAGCCGCGTCGTTGTAGGTGGGCACTCCGATGAGAATGTCCACTTCGCCGACGTTGATCAGTTCGCGAAGAAAATCATCCGTCAGAATGCTTTCTTCGGGCAAAACCAGCCTCCATTCGGAATAACTGCGATTTCAATCCGTTCCGCCCGGATCGGGCTCAAATCTTGCGCAGCCGGAACCAGTAAAACTGGTAGGGCCCCATGGTCAGCAGATACGGCAGGTCGCCGATCCGGGGGAAAATATTTCTGCCGAACATCTCAATCAGAATATTGCCTTTCAGGTGGCGAAGATCAAGCTCGACGGCCTGGGCCGAGCTGGAGAGGTTATTGATCACCAGCACGGTTTCCTTGCCAAGCTGCCGGACGTAGGCCAGCACCCGGTGATTGGCGGGATAGAGAAACTCGATCGTGCCCCGCCCGAAAACGGTCATTGACTTGCGAATCCGCAGCAGGCGTTTCATCCAGGAAAGCAACGAGTGGTCGAAGCGCTTCTGGGATTGCACATTCAAGGCCTGGTACCCGTACACCGGATTGAGCATGAGGGGTGAATACACGCTCTCCGGGTCGGCCGAAGAAAACCCCCCGTTCCAGCCGCCGTCCCACTGCATGGGCGTGCGAACCCCGTTGCGATCGCCAAGATTCACGTTGTCGCCCATACCGATCTCATCGCCGTAGTAAATGATGGGCGTGCCCGGAAGCGACAGGAGGATGCCGTTCATCAGCTCGATGCGCCGGCGGTCGTTGTCGAGGAGGGGAGCCAGGCGGCGGCGAATGCCAAGGTTCAGCCGCATCATCTTGTCCTTGGCATATTCGTCGTACATGTAGTCGCGCTCCATGTCGGTGACCATCTCCAGGGTCAGCTCGTCATGATTGCGCAGGAACAGGGTCCACTGACAGTTCTCCGGGATGTCCGGCGTCTGGTACATGATTTCCGTGATGGGCTTGCGATCTTCCAGCTTGAGCGCCATGAACATTCTGGGCATGAGCGGAAAGTGGAAGGCCATGTGGAATTCGTCGCCGTCGCCGAAGTAGGGTCTCAGGTCGGCGGGCCACTGGTTGGCTTCCGCCAGCAGCATGCGGCCGGGATATTGCTGGTCGAGAAGCGAACGCAACTCCTTGATGATGGAGTGAGTCTCCGGCAGATTCTCGCAGTTGGTTCCTTCGCGCTCCACCAGGTAAGGCACCGCGTCAAGCCGGAAACCATCGACGCCCATGTCCAGCCAGAATTTCATCACATTCCACATCTCGGCGCGGACTTCCGGGTTGTCGTAGTTGAGATCGGGCTGGTGGCTGAAGAAGCGGTGCCAGTAGTACTCCTTGGAGACCGGGTCCCACGCCCAGTTGGATAGCTCAGTGTCGATAAAGATGATGCGCGTGCCGCGGTAGCGGGTATCGGTATCACTCCATACGTACCAATTACGGCGGGGATTCTCTTTGGAACTGCGCGATTCCTGGAACCAGGCGTTCTGATCCGAGGTGTGATTCAGCACCATTTCGATGACGACGCGAATACCGCGCTCGTGGGCGGCGTCGAGGAAGACCTTGAAGTCGTCCAGGGTGCCGTAGCTGGGATGGACCGAGCGGTAGTCGGAGATGTCGTAGCCGTCGTCGCGCAGCGGCGAGGGGAAGAAGGGCATCAGCCAAACGGTATTGACGCCCAGATCCTGGAGGTAGTCGAGTTTTTGCGCCAGGCCGCGGAAGTCTCCAATGCCATCGCCGTTACTGTCGTAGAAGGTCCGGACGTGGACCTGATAAACAATCGCGTCCTTGAACCACAGTGTGTCCTGTGGCGATGTCACGAGCGCTCTCCCTGGATATTCCCACGATCCGCCGCCAGTGCTTCAGGAACTGCTCGTACAGCCGGGCGTGTTGCGGGATGCATGGCGCCGCGAAGTGGCGAAATGGCTGATTTTCAATCTACCACATTCAGCGGCGATGAAAAGCTGCGGAGTGTAGGCGCGGGCGTCCTCGCCCGTGGGAATGCGGAGGCGGTGCCCTGTGAGCCCCTGTGTTAATGGTCTTTTCAACCACAGAGATCACAGGGGGGGCACAGGGGAAAACCAACAGCAGGTCTCTCGACTCCGTTCGGCTGCGCCTCACTCCGCTCGAGATGACATTTATGGATGGGAGGGACTGCAAGGCCTCTGTGAGCCTCTGTGTCCCCTGTGGTAAATGGCCTTTTCAACCACAGAGATCACAGGGGGCACAGAGGAAAATTAAAGCAGGTCCCTCGACTGCGTTCGGCTGTGCCTCACCTCGCTCGGGAAGACAACTTTGAGGAACTTAGAACAGCCAAGAGACCTCCCGTTACCGCACTTCTGCCAGTTCGACGCGCAGTTTGTGCGTCGCGCGGAAAAGAGTGTTTTTGATGGTGCCTTCGGTGGTGTGCAGAATGCCGGCGACGGTGCGCAACCGCATTCCGTGGTAGTGCTTGAGTTCGAACACCACGCGCTCTCTCGGAGAGAGTCTCTTCAAGGCGCGCATGATGGTCTCCCGCACTTCCCGGCCGAGCAGGCTGCGCTCGGGATTGGACGCCGCACTCCGATCCGGGATCCGGCCGACGAGAGCTTCTTCCTCTCCGTCAGGAGAAACCGCCACCGTCAAATCCCGCAGACGGGAGTGCTTCTTGCGAAGGTGATCCAGGCACAGATTGGTGACGATGCGATACATCCAGGTATAGAACGAGCACTCGAAGCGGAAGCTTCCCAGGTTGATGTAGGCACGCAGGAACGCTTCCTGGTAGATATCCTGAGCATCCTCCTGCGAGCCCGTAATGTGAACCGCGAGCCGGAGCACCGCCCGGTCGTATTGCCGCACCAGGTCTTCGAATGCGCTGGTGTCGCCCTGCTGGGCCGCGCGAATGAGCTTGTAATCGTCGACGCGAGCGGCGCGAGCCGGCTGTGCCGGCACAACCGGCGGCAGCCAACCCACTGCGGGATAGGTTGAAGGGCTCTGTTCCTGGATTAATTCCGGCACTGTACTTTCCTTTCCAACCCTTGCGGTTCTTGATTCAGTTCACAAACTTGTAGCCGGTTCCATGCACCGTCAGAATGAAGCGCGGATCGTCCGGCTTGGCTTCGAGCTTCTGCCGCAACCGCACGATGTGCGCGTCCACGGTCCGGGTGCTGGGGAAATGGTCGTATCCCCAGACGTCCTCGAGCAGGCGGTCGCGACTCAGCGCCTCTCCCGTATGCGCGATGAAGTACTTCAACAGTTCAAACTCCTTGGAGGAAAAGTCGACTGCCTTCCCCTTGCGCAGAACCTGGCAATTGCGCAGGTTTACTTCCACGTCGCCAAACGAGTACTGCTCCAGTTCTTTGGTTCCGGCCGAGCGCGCGCGGCGCAGCACGGCCTTTACCCGGGCCAGCAGTTCGCGGATGGAGAACGGCTTGGTCACATAGTCATCCGCGCCCAGTTCCAGACCCACGACCTTGTCGACCTCCTGCCCGCGCGCCGTGAGCATGATGATCGGCACCGAGGGCCGCTTGGCCTTGAGCTGCTTGCAGACATCGAGACCGCTCATGCGGGGCATCATTACGTCGAGAATCACCAGGTCGGGCGCATCGCGCAGAGCGCGGTCGAGTCCGGCCACGCCATCGCCGGCGGTCATAACTTCGTATCCTTCGTACTCGAAGTTGTCGCGCAGCCCGGCCACCATGTTCGGCTCGTCTTCGACAATGAGAATCTTGGTCATGGTTTTGATCACTGCCTTTGCCAACCTGGGCCGACTTCAGTTATGCATTCGCCTCTACGACCGTGCCGTCCGGCGTTTTGACGGGCAAAGCGATAGTGAACTTGCTTCCGCGGCCGGGTTCGCTGTCGACCGATACCTGGCCGCCGTGCGCCTGCACGATGTGGCGCACCAGCGAAAGGCCCAGGCCGCTTCCCTTGGTGTTGTGCACCAGGGGATCGCCGACGCGGTAGAACTTCTCGAAAATCTTGCCCTGCTCGGTATCCGGAATTCCGATGCCGTGGTCGACCACCTCCAGCTTCACCGATCCGTTCTCCCGATATAGATTGACCCCGATATATTTCTGATCCTGTGAATACTTGAGCGCGTTGTTGACCAGGTTCAGCAGCGAGCGCGCGAGGGCCTCGCGGTCCACCCGCATCGGCGGAATGTTTTCCCCGATCTTCTCTTCGAAGACAAATCCGTTCTGCTCCATCTGGTAGCGATAGGAATCGAGCGTGTTGTGGACCAGTTCCCGCACATCGGTTTCACGGAAGTCGTATTCCTTGCGCCCGGCCTCGATTCGCGAGAAGTCAAGAATGTTGTTGATCAGCGCGCTCAGGCGTTCGCTCTCCTTGCGAATGATGCAGTAGTACTCCTGGTACTTTTCCGGACTGGTAATCCGTCCCATTTCGAGCGTCTCGGCATAAAGCCGGATCAGCGACAGCGGCGTTCTCAGCTCGTGCGAGACGTTGGAAACGAAGTCTGACTTCAAGCGTGCCAGCGCCATTTCCTTCGACACATTGCGGTGGGTGAGGACGATACCCACAGCCAGCAAGAGCGAGAGCGCGCCGAGCGTCAGGAAACTCGTCCGCATGAAGTGCTGTCCAATCGCGGCCAGCGTGGTTCCGCGAAGTTTGATGGCCAGCGTCAGACCGGGCAGGGCGCCTTCGAGGTTGCGCTCGACCTCGGGCATGCCTCCGTCCCATCCGGTTGAGGCCGCCAGCGGAGTCGACTCGCTCCGGGTGTGAATCATCAGCGCCGCCTGGTTGCGCTCTCCCTGGGTCTCCGCATTGCGGGCGATCACCGAGGCCAGCATGTCCGGCAGGAACTGGTCGTGAATGTAATCGGCGTCGAAAGCCACTCCAGCGATCGAAGGTTTCTCGGCTCCAGGCTCCTTTTTCAAAAACATAGCCACGGGCTGATACATCATCTTGTCCCCCCGCGGAGCCATGTTGGCGTAGACGTAGTACGGAATTCCCTTCTTGGCCTTGCTGGCGATGTTTTCCGCCATTTCCTTGTACTCAATGTGGAACCACTGATCGATCATCTTGTGGAGATCGTCGGCCTCGGCCTTGAAACCGCTCTCCCGCAGGCGGCTGGGCTGGGAGCGAAAGACCACGGTTCCGTCCGGTTCGTAGAGATAAACGTGGGCAACGTACGGGTGAGAGGCGAGAAGCCGGTCCATGGTAACGGTGCAGGCCTCGCCGGGGCCGGGAAAGTCGGCACGAACATCGTCCACCAGGTCGTAGGCCTTGCGGTTTATCTGCTTTTCGGCAATGTGCAGCACCTGGGTGAAGTCACGCTGAAAAGCCGCCTCGATCGCGCTGTTCCGCTGGATAGTTTTCAGGTGCAGGGTGCTGAGGATCACCAGGGCCGCTGCCGGGAGCACTACGGCGAGTTCCAGCGTCCACATCATCCGGGATCGGTCGCCGCGATTTCGTTTGAGTTTCATTTGCTGTTCCAGCACGGCCGATTCTGCCTGAGCCGTAGCAAACAATAGTTGAATGGCCGGGGATATGTGTCAAATGCCAGTAAAAAGAAGTAAAAAGTTGTGAACTGGGTTGGCGGGCCAGGTACGGGAATGTGGCGTTTTCGCCCGTGCCTACGTGGGCGAGCATGGTCCCGCACGGGCGGGTACGCCCGTGGCTACATGGAGCGTGGATGGTCCCGCACGGGCGGGGACGCCCGTGCCTACATGGACGGCAGGTGGAAGTTCACGGTGACGTAGGTCTGAGCTTCGACGAATTCGCCGTTCAGCAGGTAAGGCTTATAACGCCACTGCTTTACCGCCTTATAGGCGGCGCGCCCGAGGAGAAAAGGCCCGCTGATCAGCTTCAGGTTGCTGACAGTGCCATCTTTGCGAATCAGGGCCTGCAAGACCACCGATCCTTCCAGGCCAACCTTCATGGCCTGTTCCGGATAGCTGGGCTGGACTTTCTGAACCAGCATGTTGGAGGCGATGTCCTCGGCCAGGCTGATCGGAGTGGTTGACCCGACGGGGGAGTTCATCATTTTCGGGTCAACCGAGGGAATTTTTTCGTACGGCGCGGGGAGGTGCAGACTGGCCGGAATGCTCTGACCGGAGGCTTCCGGCAGCATCTCCGGCTCCGGATTTAAGGCCGCCTGTTCAGGGGAGTTCTCCGGCGCCGAAGACGGGACAGCGGTTTCCCGCTTGAGACTGTCGACGGGGAGAATGCGAATCAGCTGTGGTGACCGCGCATCGGACCGCGGATGATAAACGGCGGTCGCCATCTCCGGCAGCGAGGCGGCCTGGACGACGCGCCCGGGCAGGCTCTGCGTGAGCACACGCTCCGCGGACTTGAATCCCGCCTGGTTGCGCATCGGCCCGCTGAGAATGTATCCGGCGGAGAGTGACGCTGCCACGCTTGCCACCCACAACAAATGGCTGTAGCGCGGCTTGCTCTTCGCCGGCGGCTTCGGCTTGAGATGACTACCGGGTCGGACGGAATTAAGTGCAGCGGGCGCCGGAAAGGGCATCGGGGAAGGTATTTTCTTTGCAATGCTGACGGCCTTGGGCCTGGCAGGCATAGCGGCCGCCGCCGGCACTGGGTGGTGCGGCCGAGGCACCAGTTGAGGACGAGGCTCGACGGGAGCAGGCGCCACTCTGGGCGCGGCCAGGCTCTCCAGCACCCGAACCGGCAACTGCGTCTTCACGCGGTTGAAGAAGTCGACCGAGGTCAGAAGTGCGTACTTGGTTTGCCCCGGAAGTAAGGGCTTGCTCAGCAGCATCTGAGCTCCGGCCTGCTGCGCCGCCGCACACTGGTCCTTTCTTGCAACCGTCACCGTGAAGGCGTTGCGGTTGAGCATCAGTTCGCGCGTCGTCTTGAGGAGAAAAGCAGCTTCGACCGGATCGTTCCAGTCGGTGATGATCAGGTCGTAGCTGTGGCCAGTCAGCTTTTCGACAGCGGCAAAGATTTCGGGGCAGGCGTCAACCTGAAAATCCAGTTCATGAAGAGCTTCCACCAACCGGTGCGAGCTCTCCTGATCGGAGGAGAATATGAGAGAGCGAAGGGGCATCGCAGCAAGAGTAGTCTGCGCTGCCCGGCGGGCTCAAGTTACGAACTGCCCGCCAGTCGCGGGTTTTCAGCCCGTAACCGGCGGCCTGTATTACCTGTCCTGAAGGACAAGTCTTCCGGACTCTGTTGCTGCGCATGAGACTGGCCTAAAAATTCCTGGACTTTTCTACAGGCTTCCCTGTAGGCAAGAAAAAGCCGCGCGGACATTTCTTCAACGCGGAAACCGCCCTATCTCCAGCAGTTTCCCGCACCTGCGGCCGGTCACCATCCGCCGAATTACGACTGTACTCTTGGACGCCACCGGCGCGGATGCTATCAACGTTGTGGCGGGCAGTCGTCGCATCGCCAGTCAGGAGTTTCGAAGTCTGGCCTCGCGCCAGGCGCCGTGTAGTTCCCATGGCTGACCGTGATGCTTCATCCCCTGGGCCCTTTCTGCTGAGCGCCAGCCAAACTGGCAGCGCGCCCGCGATTCTGTTTCCCCACGACGAATCCTACCGCCTTCTGTTCCTGAACAATCCGCAGCCGATGTGGGTGTACGACCGGGAGACCCAGCGGATCCTCGAAGTGAACGAGGCGGCAATCGCCCACTACGGATACTCGCGGGCCGACTTCCTGAGTATGCGGGCTTCCGATGTCTTCCCGCGGCCGGATCTTGCGGAGTCAGGCGAGGCAGGCGATTCTGCGGCGCAAGCGCGCCGCCAGCGCCACGTTCTCAAGAACGGACGGGTCATAGAGGCGGAGATCCACTGCCAGGCCCTGCAATTTGGCGGCAGACCGGCCGAGCTGGTGGTGGCTCACGACATCACGCAGCGAGCGCGTACGGAAGAGGCGCTGCGCCAGGCCGAATCGAAGTACCGTCACATTTTTGAAGAGGCCATTGTCGGCATTTTCCAAAGCACGCCCGCCGGCAAGTTCATCAGCGCCAACGCCGCGATGGCGAAAATGCTCGGCTACGACTCGCCCCAGGAACTGGTCGACTCCATCGTGGACATCCAGAACCAGCTTTACGTGGATTCCAGCCGCCGCGAAGAGTTCAAGAGCCTGCTCGCCGAGCACGGCATCCTGCAAGGATTTGAGTTCGAGGTCTTCCGCAAGGATCGCAGCCGGATGTGGCTCTCGGTGAACGTTCGTGCCGTCCGCGAAGCCGGGATCGTCCTGCGCTATGAAGGGACCTTCGAAGACGTTTCCGAGCGCAAAAAGCTGGAAGATCAGTTCCGCCAGTCGCAGAAGATGGAGGCGGTGGGACGGCTGGCCGGGGGCGTGGCCCACGACTTCAACAATGCGCTGGGCGTCATCACCGGATACAGCGACCTGCTCCAGATGCGCCTGCCTCCGGGCGATCCCCTGCGGGGCTACGCCGATGAAATTGCCAAAGCGGGTCACCGCGCGGCTTCTCTCACGCGCCAACTGCTGGCCTTCAGCCGGAAGCAGGTCATCCAGCCCGTGGCGCTCGACCTGAACTCGGTGGTCGCCGACATGGAGAAGATGCTGCACCGCCTGATCGGGGAAGACATTCAAATCACGGTCAAGCGCGCGGCAAATCTGGACAGCATCAAAGCCGATCCCGGACAGGTCGAACAGGTGCTGATGAACCTGGCGGTGAATGCGCGCGACGCCATGCCCCAGGGCGGCAAGCTGTTCGTCGAAACCGCGAACATTGAACTGGATGAGACCTACCGGCTGCAGCACAGTTACGTGAAGCCCGGCCACTACGTGATGCTGAGCTTCAGCGATACCGGCTGCGGCATCGATAAGGAAGCGCAGACGCACATCTTTGAGCCCTTCTTCACCACCAAGGAGGCGGGCAAAGGCACGGGTCTTGGCCTCTCTACGGTGTACGGAATCGTAAAGCAGAGCGGCGGCTACATTCTGGTGTATAGCGAGAAACAACAGGGCACGACGTTCAAGCTTTACTGGCCACGAGTGCAGGAGACAGCGGTACCGACCACGATGGGGAAATCCACCCCGCAAATCTCCCAGGGAACCGAAACCGTGCTGCTGGTAGAAGACGAAGAACCGTTGCGCCAGCTTGCCCGGACGTGCCTGGAGACGGCGGGCTACACCGTGCTTTGCGTGCCGGATGGCAGAGCTGCCATCGATGTGGTGAAGCAATATCCCGAGCCCATTCAGTTGCTGCTCACCGACGTGATCATGCCGGGGATGAGCGGCCGCGACCTGGCAAAGGTCGTGGCGGCGCTGCGCCCGACCATCAAGGTGCTCTTCATGTCCGGATACACCAACGATCTGATCGCGCAGTACGGCGTGCTCGCTCCAGAAACGATGCTGCTGGAAAAGCCTTTCACCCTGTACTCGCTGCTCAACAAGGTGGAGTCCGTCCTGCGCAAGAAGAACAGCGCAAGAACAGCCGCGCTCTGAAGCAGTCGCAGGTTCGTCTGGCGCAATACACTTCCCAATAAAAAACTACTTAGAACGCAATTTCTTATTGCTCCCGCGCGGGGCGCGTCGTTAGAATCCACGCCAATCCTCGTGACTTTTGAGGGTGTGCGCGGAGTCAGTTCCCTGACCTGGCTCCGAATTCCTGGAGTTCTGTCAAATGCAAAAATGGCTGTTCCTTGCTGTCACCGTAGTGTGTCTGCAATCGGGCCTCTTCGCTCAAACTAACAGCTGTCCCCGCGGGACCGAAGATATGCTGACCTACTTTCTGATGGCGTATCCGAACCGCACCGACCATTTCATGGGACCCGGAAACGCAAATCCCATCTACAGTTCCGTGACGCCCGAACTCAACCAGGGCTATGCCACGCAGGGATACTTTGTCTGGGCCAAGGGCCAGAACGGCTATCCCTGGGACGTGAAAACCTTCGACAGAAACTTCATCTACGATCGCTCGACCGAACTGGTGTGGATGGACCCGCTGACCTTCAAGCGCTTCGACCGCGACCTGGTGCTTTCGCCGCGTTGCATCTCGACCAGCGGTGGAAGCACGTTTCCGATCCCGTCTTCGCGGTCCAGTTACAGCTTTTATCAGAACTGCACTAAGTACCAGACCTCCAACCTTGGCTACGTGGTGACTTCGATTTCGGCTCCCAAAAATGTCAACACCGGAGGAAACCTGGGCAAGGTCAAGACGCGCTACTTGACTTATTCCTACTCATGTAACTCCAAGTATTCCGCCTGCAGCGCTATGGAAGTCTTCAGCCTCGGACTGAACGTGGGCCTCTATGACTGGAAGTACTACACCAGCAAAAACGGCAAGTGGGTGATGAATCAGGAGTCGATCATCAATAACTTTTCCGTAGGCAGCACCGTGCCATTGTTCGGATGTCCGAACACGTATCAATAGTTCATGTAGGCACGCGTGTCCCCACGCGTGCGAGTCCCTGCGTCCCCCGTGGTTGACCGCCTTTTCAACCACAGAGACCACAGGGGGCACAGAATAAAACCAGCCAGCAGATCCCTCGACGGCGGCAGCACGCGCGTGACGATTGCCCCTACGTAACCCTGATACCATCATCGAGTGCCGACCGACCCATCCATCCGCGTGCGCTTTGCGCCCTCCCCAACCGGACATCTTCACGTCGGAAATGCTCGCACTGCTCTCTTCAACTGGCTGTTCGCCCGTCAGAAAGGCGGGACGATGCTGCTGCGCGTCGAGGATACCGACGTGGAGCGCAGCGAGGCGCGCTTCGAAGATCAGCTAATCACCGACCTCGAGTGGATGGGAATTGACTGGGACGAGGGTCCCGACAAGCCCGGGAACTACGGCCCCTACCGGCAATCCGACCGGCTCGATGTATATCGCGAGCACGCGGAACGCCTGGTGGCGGCGAACAAAGCCTACCTTTGCTTCTGCAGCGAAGAAGAGCTGCAAAGGGAACGCGAGCGCGCGCTGGCTGAGCACCACGCTCCCGTCTATTCCGGCAAGTGCCGAGCTCTCGACCCGGCAGAATCGCAGCGGCGCCGGGCGGCCGGCGAGGCTTGCGCCATCCGCTTGCGGATCCCCGAGCACCCCATTCGTTTTCACGATATCGTCCACGGGCCGGTCGAGTTTTCGAATGAGGTTGTGAGCGATCCGATTGTGATTCGCTCCAGCGGCATGCCGGTCTACAACTTTGTGGTCGTCATCGACGATGCCCTGATGAAGATCACTCACGTCATTCGCGGCGACGATCATCTCTCTAACACACCCAAGCAGGTGGCTCTCTACGAGGCCCTGGGATGGCCGGTGCCGGAGTTCGCGCACCTCTCGACGATTCTCGGCAACGATCGCGAGCGGCTTTCCAAGCGGCACGGGGCAACGTCCATCGCCAACTTTCGCGACATGGGCGTGCTGCCCGAGGCGCTGGTGAACTATCTTGCCCTGCTCGGATGGGCTCCCAGCGGAGGAAATCGGGAAATCTTCAGCCGCGCGGAACTGGTCAAAGAATTTTCGCTGGAGCGCGTCACGCCTTCTCCTGCGGTTTTTGACATGGAGAAGCTGTACTGGCTGAACCGGCACTACATCAAGGAAAGCGAAGCGGAACGGATCGACCGATTGGTTCTCCCGTACTACAGGTCGGCGCTGGAAGGGTTACCGGAAAATCCGCCGCCGGAGATAGCCGCATGGCTGGGCAAGATCACCCGTCTGCTGGCCCCTTCGGTAGACCGGCTTGAACAGCTCCCGGAGCGGGCTTCTTTGATTTTCAAATACGACGCGAAGGCGGCGCTGGCTTCGCCCGACAATGCCGAGACGCTTGGCTGGCAGCACAGCGATGCCGTCATCGGGCGGTTCCTTGGCAAGATTCTCGAGGACGAGTCAGCCAGGAACGCTCGCCTCACCCCCGAGCGCTTCAAGCAGATTGTGAATGAAGTAAAAGCGGAGACCGGAGCCAAGGGGAAGGAATTGTTTCATCCCATCCGCATTATCGTGACCGGTTCGCACTCCGGCCCCGAGTTCGACAAGCTCATTCCTATTCTGGAGGAAGGAAGCCGGCTGAGTCTTCCGACTCACGTTCTGAACGTGCACGAGCGCGCCGAGGAATTTGGCCGAGAAAAATCCGCCTGAGCTACTTCTTCAGCGTATACGACAAAGCTTCCTTCAGGTTGGGAAAGCGAAACTGATAGTTGCTCGCCTGAAGCTTTGCGGGTTCCACCCGCTGGCTGGCGAGCAGGAGTTCGTCGGCCATCTGGCCGAAAATCAGCCGCGCGGCGAAAGCCGGCACAGGAAACATGGTTGGGCGCGACAGTACCTGCCCTAAGACTTTCGTGAATTCGGCGTTGGTTGCCGGATTCGGAGCCACTACATCGACAGGTCCGCTGACCTCTGTTTTCAAGGCATGCAGAATCGCACCAGCCACGTCCTCGACCTGAACCCAGCTCCACCATTGGCGGCCGCTGCCGACCTTGCCGCCAACTCCCATGCGAAAGGCGGGAAGCATTTTGGGCAGCGCTCCGCCGCGAGAACTCAGCACCAGGCCGAAACGGGTCTGCACGCTTCGAATTCCAGCTTTTGAAGCCATCTGCGCCGACGCCTCCCACTGGCGGCAGACTTCGGGCAGGAAGCCCTCTCCGGGAGCGCTGTCCTCGCGCAGCCTTTCCTCGCCGCGATCTCCGTAATACCCAATAGCGGAGGCAGTCACCATTACGCGCGGCGGTTGCGGTGCGCGCATGAGAGCTTCGATCAGATTGCCGGTGCCTTCGATCCGGCTGTCGAGGATCTTGCGCTTCTTTGCCGCCGTCCAGCGACCCACAATCGACTCGCCGGCGAGGTGGACGACCGCTTCAAATCCCGAGACTGATTCTGGCGGAAGAGGTTTGGAGGCCTCCCAGGGGATGTCGCCGGTCCTCGCGTGCGATCCCCGGACCAGCCGCGTAACAGAAAATTCTTCCTTTTCGAGTGCCGGCAGAAGCGCCGCACCGATGGGCCCGGAAGTTCCGCTGACCAGAATTTTTGGCACTGGTTCTCCCGGCAGGATCTTGTGATTCCCGCAGCTCCCCAGCTTCGGCTCGACCAATTGTACGCGCGGATGGTAGCTGCCGATGGGTCTGCGGCGGGCGCTCTCGCCCGCCAGGTTATAGCGTCTCAGTTTTCGAAAGATGAGAACCTTGGGACGGGTGCGGCGAGTCAAAATCCCCACTCTAAATTCCGCAAGTGCGCGGATTTTAGTCAAACCCTGGCGGGAGAGGGCTCCCGCCCCTCCATGATCTTTCCCCATTTTCCATGCGTTTCCACAAGGAAGTGGGGTCCTCCACAGTTTCTGCACAAGAGGGAGCGAATTTTTTCTTGAAGCGTAAAGCCGCTTGCCGCAAAGTTTCATACAGAGCATGCGTGAGATGTCTGGCAGTCTGCCGGAGGTTGCGGCAGAGGGCGGTTACCGGCAGTTCTCGAGGGTGAACTGCTGGAGGGTTTCCCCGGACGCGCTGGCCGTGTCCAAGAGAAACCTGGGCGTTGCGGCCTCCTCAACTATCTCGCTCACCGAGCGGGACAAGGGCCGCCAACTGACGCAACCACTGTGAGCTTCGGCTCGCGGAGTCCGCTCCCACGGGCGGATTCCCCATCGCTTAGCGGTGAACAGCAGGCACGACATCCACACACGCGATATGGCCTGAGTGGCTGGCTCAGGCCATATTTATTTTCGTAATAATTCTTCGGGTTCGGGGAGGGCGTTTTCCGGCTTCCCCGCAACCATAAACATTGACATTCGCCTTTTCTTCGCTTAGAGTGACGTTGCTCTGGCGGTTCTCGCGATTGGCCCGGCCGGGCGCGGCCCGGCTGGGCTTCTCCACTTCGTCGTTGTCCTCTGGCATAGGCGCACCGGGCCAGCGCGGTGCTGCCATGCTCAACTCCACCACAACGCTCTAACGGATAACGGCATTGGCGACCACCGACTACAGCCCCGCGCACACTCTGCCCGCCAACATTGAAGCGGAACGCTCGATTCTGGGCGCCATCCTGCTGGACAATCTTTCCTACAACCAGGCCGCCGAGAACCTCAAGCCCGAGGACTTCTCGCTTGACTCGCACCGGCGCATCTACTCCCGCATGGTCGACCTGGCGGAATCCTCGAAGCCGATCGACCTCATCACCCTGGTGCATGAGCTGGACCGCCGCAAAGAACTGCAGGCGATCGGGGATGTGGGCTATGTCTCGGCGCTTCTCGACGGCGTCCCCGACCGGCCCAGCATCGAGCACTACATCAAGATCGTCCGCGACAAGGCGCTGCTGCGCGGCCTGATTCACACTGCCAACGCCGCCATCGCCCGCGCCGCGGAGCAGTCCGACGAAGCCGAAGAGATCCTGAATGACGCCGAGGCGGCGATTTTCCAGCTCTCCGAGAAGCGAATCGGGCGCGGCTTCATGGGCGTGCAGGAGATCGTCAAGGAGTCGTTCGGATCGGTCGACGCCCTGCTGCAACGAGGGCAGCGGATTACCGGGCTGGCGACCCACTATGTCGACCTCGACGAGATGACCAGCGGGCTCCAGCGCTCGGACCTGATCATCATCGCCGCCCGGCCGTCGATGGGAAAGACGGCTTTTGCGCTCAATATCGCCGAAAATGCCGCCATCGAAGATCAGAAAGTGGTGGGCGTCTTCTCCCTGGAAATGTCGCGCGAGGCCCTGCTGCTGCGGCTGCTGTGCTCGCAGGCCCAGGTGGACTCCCACAAGATGCGCACCGGTTCACTGTGGCGCGACGACATGAGCAAGGTCGTGCGCGCCATGGAACAGCTTGCCCACGCGCCGATTTTTATCGATGACACTCCCGGCATCTCGATGAGCGAGCTGCGGGCGAAGGCGCGCCGGCTGCAGCAGTCCCAGGGCCGCCTCGATTTGCTGATCGTGGATTACCTGCAACTGATGTCGGGCGGAGGCAAGCGTTACGAGAACCGGACGCAGGAAGTCTCAGCCATCTCCCGTGGCCTGAAGGCGGTAGCCAAGGAGCTGAACGTTCCCGTGGTCGCCCTCTCCCAGCTCAGCCGCGCTCCGGAAAGCCGCGGAGGCGACCACCGTCCCCAGCTCGCCGATCTGCGCGAATCCGGTTCGATCGAGCAGGACGCCGACGTGGTGGCCTTCATCTTCCGGGAAGAGGTCTACCGGCAGGACGATCCCGGCCTTCAGGGCAAAGCGGAGCTGATCATCGCCAAGCAGCGCAACGGCCCGACCGGGAAAGTCGCCTTGGCGTTCATCAAAAGTTGGACCCGGTTCGCGTCCAGGGCATTGGACGATATGGGCCCCGACGACGAGTAAAAGACGACTATTTGGCTGGAACAGTTTTTTTGCCCAAGGGCTGTGGAAAGCTTGTGGAAGTGCACTTCCGGCTTAGAAATACAGCTGTTTTCTCAATTTCGATTCCTCGATGCCGATAAGGCAGGCCCCAGGCAGCATCCTTCATTATCAGAGGGTTGCCTGCCGAGAAAGCGGCCCCT
Organism: Terriglobales bacterium; assembly: GCA_963803205.1. Classification (GTDB taxonomy): domain Bacteria; phylum Acidobacteriota; class Terriglobia; order Terriglobales; family Acidobacteriaceae; genus CAWDLG01. The sequence continues at coordinate 511,267 of CAWDLG010000007.1, read as the reverse complement.
GTTCCCGGCGACCTCGAAGTTTTTGTATTTCATACAACCAAATGGATTTGCACAGAGAGAGGGCATGTCCTATTGGGGCACGTGTGGCGCGGGCGCCCTCGCACAGGCGGGGACGCCTGTGCCTACATGAGCCTGGACAGGCGGGGACGCCTGTGCCCTACGTGGGCCGTGCCGACATTAGCTGCTGTTCTCGCCAACCTTGAGGACCGCCAGGAAGGCCTCCTGGGGAATGTCAACCCGGCCAATGCGCTTCATGCGCTTCTTGCCTTCCTTCTGCTTTTCCAGCAATTTGCGCTTGCGGCTAACGTCGCCGCCGTAGCACTTGGCCAGCACATTCTTGCGTATGGCGGCCACAGTTTCCCGGGCAATGATTTTGGCGCCGATGGAGGCCTGGATGGCCACCTCGAACATTTGCCGGGGGATAAGCTCGCGCATCTTGGAGACGAGGGCTCGGCCGCGCTCGTAGGCGAAATCCTTGTGCACGATGATCGACAGGGCGTCAACCGGATCGCCGGCCACCAGGATGTCGAGCTTCACCATGGGCGACTCCCAGTATCCAGCGAGGTGGTAGTCGAGGGAAGCGTATCCGCGGGATACGGATTTCAGGCGGTCGTAGAAGTCGAGAACGATTTCGTTCAACGGCAGTTCGTAGTGCAGCATCACGCGCGAGGAGCTGACGTACTCGAACGTCTTCTGCTGTCCTCGCTTTTCTTCCACCAGGGCGAGAATTCCGCCGACGTATTCTTCGTTGCTGAGTATCGTCGCCAGAATGACGGGCTCCTCCACTTTGGCGATCTCGCTCTGCGGAATCCAGCGCGACGGGTTATCCACTTCGACCATTTCGCCGTCGGTCTTGGTGATCTTGTAGCGCACGCTGGGGGCGGTAGTGATCAGGTCAAGGCCGAACTCGCGCTCCAGGCGTTCCTGAATGATTTCCATGTGCAGCAGACCAAGGAAACCGCAGCGGAAACCGAAGCCCAGCGCGACCGAACTTTCCGGCTCGAAGAAGAATGACGAGTCGTTGAGGCGAAGCTTCTCCAGGGCCTCGCGCAGTTGCGTGTGCTCGTGGGCATCGACGGTATAAATTCCGGCGAAGACCATGGGCTTGATCTCTTCGAAGCCCGGCAAGGGCTCGATCGCGGGCCTGGTTTCGTCGGTAATGGTGTCGCCGATCTTGGTGTCCGCCACGTTCTTGATGTTGGCGATGAGGAAGCCGACTTCCCCGGCGCGCAATTCCTCGACTTCAACCGGCTTAGGAGTCAGGACTCCCAGGGTTTCGACGTCGAGGACGCGGCTGTTCCACATCAGGCGGATTTTCTGTCCCTTGCGGAGCGTGCCCTGGAAGACGCGAGTGAGCACAATCACCCCTCTATAAGGATCGAACCAGGAGTCGAAGAGCAGGGCCTGGAGACGGTTGTCTGGATTTCCTTTTGGGGGCGGAATGCGCTTGACGATGGCTTCCAGAATATCGGGCACGCCCTGGCCGGTCTTGGCGCTGATCAGTACGGCATCGGAAGCATCCAGTCCGACTGCGCCCTCGATCATTTCCTTCGTGCGCGGAATGTCAGCGCTGGGGAGGTCAATCTTGTTGATGACAGGAATGATCTCCAGCCCATGGTTGATGGCCAGGTAGGAGTTCGCCAGTGTCTGTGCCTCGACACCCTGGGAGGCGTCCACCACCAGCAGAGCGCCCTCGCACGAGGCCAGGGAGCGGGAGACCTCGTAGGAAAAGTCCACGTGGCCGGGAGTGTCGATGAGATTGAGCTGGTAGGTCTGGCCGTCCTGGGCAGAATAGGTCATCCGCACCGCGTGGGCTTTGATGGTGATGCCACGCTCGCGCTCCAGGTCCATGGAATCCAGCACCTGGGCCTGCATCTCGCGGGCAGTCAGCGATCCGGTGAGTTCCAGCAGGCGGTCCGCCAGCGTGGACTTGCCGTGGTCGATGTGCGCGATTATTGCGAAATTGCGGATCTGCTGGGAATCCATGAGTGGCCGGGCAACTTTGATTCTAGCAAGATGTGCCCTGATACGACGGTCGTGCAGGCACGGGCGTTCTCGCCCGTGCGCGGTTTGTTCGCGGGCGGGGCGCGCCCGCGCCACATGCGTTCGGTAGAATCATTCGTCATGCTTGTGCTGGCTTCGTCGTCTCCCCGTCGTCAGGAATTGTTGCGCAACGCGGGAATCGAATTTCGGGTGCAAGCCGCCGGGATCGTCGAAGAGCCCTTCGACGGAGAAGCGCCTGCGGACTACGCTCAACGTCTTGCGCGCGAGAAGGCACTGGCAGTGTGGTCGAAGAACCCAAGTGAACTGGTGCTCGGCGCCGACACGGTGGTAGTGGTCGATGAAACAATTCTCGAGAAGCCGATGGATGCCGGCGATGCGCGGCGAATGCTGCGCCTGCTCTCCGGCCGCCGCCATGAAGTCATCACCGGAGTAAGCCTGCTCGGCGCGGCCAGGGCCGGAACCGACGTGCCCGCCTGTGAACTCACTCGGGTTGAACGCACGCTCGTCACCGTTGCCAAACTTTCTGAACAAGAAATTGCGGATTACGTCGCCACGGGCGACCCCATGGACAAGGCGGGAGCGTATGCGATCCAAGGGATTGCGTCCCGGTGGATCACCCGCATCGAAGGGGACTATTCCAATGTAGTCGGGTTACCGGTCTCGCTGGTGTATCGGCTGTTGCAGGAGCACCAGGCGAGGGAGGGGAATTCCGCCTAGGCCTTCTTTTCGGTGTTCTGATCGCCGCCATCTTTCACGGCGGATTTGAAATTCTTGATTCCTTCACCCAGGCCCTTGCCAAAATCGGCGAGTTTGCTGGGGCCAAAGATAAGCAACGCAATGGCCAGAAGAATCAGTATTTCCGGGAGACCTAACTTGCCAATCATAGAGAGTACTCCTTGCGTCATTGTAGGCCAGGTGGGGTCGGCAGTCAAAAATTACTTAGAAACAGTAACTTACCGAAGGGAAGGGCCGGAATCGGCGGCTGGAACACCATGGGCGAAGCGTTTCCTCTGTGGCCCCTGTGGTTGAAGGTTTACCACAGAGAGCACACAGAGGAACACAGGGGAAGCAATTGCGCCTGATCGGCGCGGTTTCAAGGGACTCTCCTCTGTCTTCTCTGTGGCCCCTGTGGTTGTTGGTTTCACCACAGAGAGCACAGAGGAACACAGGGGAAGCGATGTGGAATGTGGATCAACCGCGCCTGATCGGCGTGGTTTCAAGGGACTCTCGGGGTCGCCAGTACTAGATCGCGGCGATCAGCTCTGCAAGCAGGGCCGCTTGGCGCGGAAGCAGCGAAATCTGAACCGACTCATGGGGAGAGTGGGCGCCCTCTCCTACCGCCCCCAGCCCATCGAGCGTGGGAATGCCCAAAGCTGCCGTGAAATTGCCGTCCGAACCGCCGCCGACCGCGGCCTCTTCCAGGTCCCATCCATGCTGGCGGGCAATCTTGCGGGCTTGCTGGTAGAGCCCGCTTACTGCTGCGGTTCGCTCCAGCGGAGGGCGGTTCAGGCCTCCAGTGACTTCGAGCCGGCACTTACGATTGAAAGGTTTGAGCGACCGCAGCTTGCGGTCGATGGCCTGAGCATCGCGGGCGTTGGCCACGCGCACATCGATTGACGCCGAGGCGCTCTCCGGCACGACGTTTACCCGCGTGCCGCCTTCGACAAGCCCGGCGCTGACGGTCAATCCGCGCTTGAGATCGACCAGGTCCGAAACCGCGGTGATCTGGCGTGCCAACTCGGCGATCGCGTTCTGTCCCATCGCGAAATCAAGCCCTGCGTGCGCGGCGACGCCTTTGACCGTCAGCCGGTATTCTCCAACTCCCTTGCGCGCTGTTTTGACCGCTCCGTGCGGGCCGTATGACGGCTCGCAGACCAGCACCGCCGCGGACCTTTTGGCCAGCGCTTCGGTGATGCGCCGGGAAGAGCCGCTGCCAACTTCTTCGTCGGAGACCAGGAACACAGTGACGGGACGTGGCAGCACGCCATGCCACGCGCGCAGGCCTTCAATTGCCGCGATCATGAGCGCAATGCCCGCCTTCATGTCGTAGACGCCGGGGCCCCAAAGGCGCCCGGACGCAACGCGGCACGGCATCTTGGCCAAAGTTCCCATCGCATAGACGGTGTCGCAGTGGCCCAGCAGCAATACCGGTTTACGTCTCGATTCGCTGGGGAAATCCGCCTGAAGGTGATCACCGAATTCTTTCGAGCGATGAATGCGCACCCCTCCACCCATGGCCCGAAGCCGTTGGGCCAGAACAGAAACCAGGCGGTCGACGGCCTGTTTGTTGTCACTGGGCGATTCAATTTCGACCAGTTGGCGAATGCTTTCGACCCGCTTTTGGTTGTGTCGGGTGAAATATTCCAGTCTCTTGCGGGCCTGGTCGGCGGAAGGAAGCGGTTTGGCTTTCACAACCAGCGGGCTATCTCCTTGCGCGCCGCGAGCGGCCTCGACAGCGTGCGCCGGCAGCGCGGTACAGTATAATCTTCGTTTCTACGAGACGAGAATGACTGATACTGCTCCTCCTGTGACCGCGCCGCCGGCGGGCAGCAAGACGACGCTCGACATCAACGACATCTGCCGCATCCTGCCGCACCGCTTCCCCTTCCTGCTGATTGACCGCGTCGTCGAACTCGAGCGCAAGCAGCGGATTGTTGCCATCAAGAATGTGACTATCAACGAGCCATTCTTCGCCGGTCACTTTCCCAACCTTCCCATTATGCCGGGCGTGCTGATCGTTGAAGCCATCGCCCAGGCCGGCGGGGCCCTGCTGCTGACTGAGGTGGAAGACCGCAGCAACAAGCTCATCATGTTCACCGGAATCGAGCGCGCGCGCTTCCGCCGGCCGGTGGTGCCCGGCGACCAGTTGCGTATTGAGGTCGAACTCAAGGCCTGGCGGGCGGTGGACCGTATGATCGCGGTCCGCATGGAGGGAATCGTATACGTGGAGAATCAGCGGGTCGCCGAGGCCAGCGTCAAGTGCCAGCTTGTGGACATCGTGCGCGGGCGCCGCAACCTCTCCGACGAGGCCCAGGAAGACGAATAGATTCGCACCGGCGGACACTGCTTTCATCGCGTGATCGCTTGAAGATGACCATCCATCCCACCGCCATCATCGATCCCCGCGCTCGTGTTCATCCCTCCTGCAAGATCGGCCCTTACTGCGTGATTGGCCCGGACGTTGAGATCGGCGAGTCCTGCCACCTTGTTTCGCACGTCGCCATCGAAGGACCCACGAAGATCGGTTCGAACAACGGGTTCTTCCCTTTTTCCTCCGTAGGAATGGCGCCGCAGGATCTTACTTATGCCGGAGAACCCACGCGACTGGAGATGGGCGATCACAACGAGATCCGCGAGTTTGTGACCCTCAATCGCGGAACGGTGAAGGGCGGCGGCCTTACACGCGTTGGCAGTCACGTCCTCATCATGGCCTACACCCACGTCGCGCATGACTGCGTGATCGGCGACCACGTGATTCTCTCGAATGCGGCGACTCTGGGAGGGCACATCACCGTCGGCGATTGGGCGATCGTGGGAGCGCTCTGCCCGGTGCATCACTTCGTGCGCATCGGAACGCATGCCTTTATCGGTGGTGGCACGACGATCACGAGAGACGTTCTTCCGTTCTCCAAAACCTCTGCCGAGCGCGGCACGCACGCCTACGGGTTGAACGCGACAGGACTGGAGCGCCGCGGGTTTTCCAAGGAGCGCTTGCGCAAGCTTCATCATGCTTACAAGGTGCTCCTGGCGGCAAAACTCAATACCACCCAGGCCCTGGAAAAGCTGAAGGCCGAGGACGACAACGGCGAGGACGTCGCGCTGCTGATTCAATTCATCGAGCAATCCGAGCGGGGCGTAATCAAGTAGCTCGGGACGGGAGCTTCTGTGGCAGAACGCATCGGCCTGATCGCCGGGAACGGCAAGTTTCCGCTGCTCGTGCTGGATGCCGCCCGCGCCCAGGGCTTCGATGTGGTGGTGGCTGCGATCAAGGAAGAAGCAAGCCGGGAGCTGGAGTCGAGGGGCGCGGCTGCGGTGCACTGGCTTTCCCTGGGAGAGCTATCGAAACTGATCGATACCTTCCACAAGGAAGGTGTCAGCCGGGCCATTATGGCCGGGCAAGTCCGGCACTCGCAGATCTTTTCCAGCATCCGGCCGGACTGGCGCCTGGCGAAGCTTCTTCTCTCTTTGCGCACCCGAAATACAGACGCCCTGCTCGGCGCCGTGGCGAAGGTACTGGCCGACGAGGGCATCGCGCTGGAAAAGTCCACAGGGTTTCTGGAACCCCTGCTGGCAAAATCGGGGGTGCTCACCCGCCGTCAGCCTACCGACCAGGAAAAGACAGACGTGGCATACGGGCGCAGCGTCGCCCGGCATCTGGCGCAGTTTGACATCGGGCAGACGGTGATCGTCGCAGAAGCCGCCTGTGTGGCGGTAGAGGCAATGGAAGGCACCGACGCGACTATTGAGAGGGCAGGCAAGATCATGGCGACCCTTGGAGGCGAGGGAGGATCGACCCTGAGCCGGTCCCTGACCGTGGTAAAGATCTCCAAACCCAACCAGGACATGCGTTTCGATGTTCCGGTCGTAGGCGTGAAGACCATCGAGACCATGCTTTTGGCCGGGGGGGCGTGCCTGGCGATCGATGCCGGGAAGTGTCTGCTGCTCGATGGGGATGCAGTGATTCGGGCTGCGGACGAAGCCGGGATTTGCATTGTCAGCGAGGACGGCATGCCTGAAGGCATGCCCTGATACGAATCTTTGCAAATTTCGGGCCTGCAAACGCCTGAAACCGATTCGTATCAGGGCGCGGCTTCAGCCGCGCCGAAAAGGGGCGCTCAATTGTGTTTCCCGATCTCCGACGGCATGCCTTCAGGCATGCCCTGATACGAATCTTTGCCAATTTCGCGCCTACAAACGCCTGAAAGCGGATTCGTATCAGGGCGCGGCTTCAGCCGCGCCGAAAAGGGCGCTCAATTGTGTTTCCGCGCCCGAAGGGCGCAACCGAGAGGGAGATTCACGGGAAGCGGCAACTCAATTGCGCCTGTCGGCGCGATCTAAGATTTCCCGATCTCGGACGGCATGCCTGAAGGCATGCTCTGATACGAATCTTTGGCAATTTCGCGCCGCGCGAGGACGCGCCTACAAACACCTGAGACCGATTCGTATCAGGGCGCGGCTTCAGCCGCGCCGAAAAGGGCGCTCAATTGTGTTTCCGCGCCCGAAAGGCGCAACCGAGAGATTGACAGCAACTCAATTGCGCCTGTCGGCGCGATCTAAGATCTCCCGATCTCGGACGGCATGCCTGAAGGCATGCCCTGATACGAATCTTTGGCAATTTCGCGGCGCGCGAGGACGCGCGCCCACGTCCCACCCGAGACCGCAGTAAACTGCTTGTTTTTAGTAGCTTACCGCACTTGTGTCCGGGGAATCGGCGGAATAGAATGACACGCCCTTGAATTGGGGCAGAAGAGGTGCGCATGAACGCAGCCCTGCAGACTCCCCCTCCACCGCCGGCGCCTGAGCCTGTCCAGCCAATGTCCGAAGGCGCGCGCATGGCCGATGTTTTCTTCGCGCCGACCAAGACCTTCACCGACCTGCGCCGCAGCGCAGCCTGGTGGGCCCCCTACATTCTGATCTCGCTGGTGTCGCTCCTCTTCGTCTACACCGTGGAGCAGAAAATCGGCTTCCGGAAGGTGGTGGAGAACCAGATTCAGATGTCTCCCAAAGCTTCGCAGCAGATGGAGCAGCTGCCGGCTGACCAGCGGGAACCGCGCATAGAGACTCAGGCCAAGGTCACCCGCTACATATCCTATGGTTTCTTCGTCATCATCCTGGTGTGGTACCTGATCGTGGCGGCGATCCTGCTGGGGACATTCAAGCTGGGGTTTGGCGCAGCAGACCTCACTTTCGCAAAGACCATGGCGGTGGTCGTCTACTCGTCGATTCCGGGGATATTGAAGTCGGTTTTGGCCATTATTTCCATACTCGCCGGGATGGCTCCCGACTCCTTCTCCATGCAGAATCCGGTGGCGACCAATCCGGGATACTTTCTGAACCCGGGGGAGTCGCCGGTTCTGTTTACCCTGATGTCTTCGATCGACATTTTCATCATCTGGACGCTGATTCTTGCGGCCATCGGGCTGACTTGCGTGAGCAAGCTGAAGCGGTCGTCCGCGTACATCGGCGTTTTCGGGTGGTATGCGATCCTGACCGCAATCAGCATGGGGTTCGCGGCGATTCGGTGATGCAGGGACGGGCGTCCCGCCCGTCCAGCTATTCGCGGGAGAGGCCGCCCGTGCAGCATTGTTCCCAGCCACGCGGGCGAGGGCGCCCGCGCGACATCCGTCCCCAAAACAGCACTACCAGACACGCGCGCGCGTGCGCCCGCTTCACTCAAGTACTGGATTACAATGAGGCTGGTGGTCGGGCCGGGTAAATGCGATCCGGGAAAGGAGCTTAAGGGGCATGCACTCTCCGGCAACGTGGCCACACCTGTCGAAGGCGTCCGTCGTCGACATCCTGCTGGTCGCGCTGATCATTTATGAGCTGCTGACCCTCATCAAGGGCACGCGCGCCGCCTACATGCTGGTGGGCGTGGCGGCCCTGGCGCTGGCTTTTTACTTTTCCCGGCTGGGCGAGCTGACCACCCTGAACTGGATGCTCAGCACGCTGTTGCCCTACGCTGTATTTGCCCTGATAGTGGTGTTTCAGGCGGAAATTCGGCAGGCGCTGGCGCGGCTTGGTCGAAAGGTTACTCTCAGCCGCACCACGGCTTCCGAAGCGGATGCCTACGACGACATTGTGCTCGCGGCAAATCTGTTTTCTCAAAATCAGACCGGGGCGCTGGTGGTGATCGAGCGGGAGATCGGATTGCGGACTTATATCGAAAGCGGAGTGATGCTGGATGCGCACCTCTCCTACGATCTTCTGGCGACGCTCTTCCGGCCGAGCGCTCCTCTGCATGACGGCGCGGCGATCGTGCAGAAGGATCGCATCGCTGCCGCAGCGTGTTTTCTGCCGCTATCGATGAATCCGGTGTTGTCTACCCAATTGGGAACCCGTCATCGCGCCGGCATCGGAGTGACCGAGGAAACCGACGCCATCGCAGTGATCGTTTCAGAAGAGACCGGAGCGATCAGCATCGCAGTGGGCGGGAAGATTGAACGCGATTTGACGGTCGAACAGCTGCGCGAGCGACTGGGAGAGCTGCTGCGACGTTATGTTCCTCCCTCCACGCTGCCCACTCCGATCACGAATGGAGTCGACGCTGCCGAGGACGCACTGACTCGCGAAGATTACGCGCGGCACGCTCACGGCACCGCGGCCCATATCGACCACTCCACAGCCAATCCAGGAGCGAAGCGCTCATCGTGAAGGATTTCTTTCGGCGCCGGGTGCTGCACAACTTTACCCTGAAGGTGGTCTCGCTGCTGCTGGCCATCGCCTTGTGGCTGGTCGTCTCGAACAATCCCACCGCGGAAGTCGCCGTAGATGTACCCATCGAGTTCCATAATTTTCCCGAGCATCTTGAGATCGGATACGGGGTCATCCCCAAGACGCAGGTTCGCATGCGAGGACCGGAGCGGGCGGTGCGCCGCCTGCAACCCTCGGATGTGCGTGCCGAGGTCGACCTCACTGGCGCCAAGCCGGGCGAGCGAACCTTTGTTCTGACTGCGGACCAGGTCAGCAAACCGAGCGATCTGCAGGTGGTGCAGATCATTCCCAACCAGTTTCACCTCACATTTCGTGAAGCGCGAGAACAATGACATCGACCACGCGACAGCTTTTTGGCACAGACGGAATCCGCGGGATCGCGGGTGAATTTCCCCTCACTACCGAAAGCACTTATCTGATCGGGCGGGCGCTCGGCCACGACCTGGCCCGCACCGTGAAGCAGCCGAAAGTCGTCATCGGCCAGGACACGCGCGAATCGAGCGCTTGGATCGCAGACCGTGTCGCGCTGGGGCTGGCCAGCGCAGGAGTCGAAGTGCACAGCGCGGGCGTGATCACCACTCCGGGCGTGGCGTATCTGGCGCGCTCGCGGAAGTACGCCGCCGGCGTGGTCATTTCCGCTTCGCACAATCCGTGGACCGACAACGGCATCAAGGTTTTTTCCGGGGACGGCTACAAGCTGCCCGATGCCCGCGAACTGGCGATCGAGCATGAAATCTTCAGCCTGCTGGAAAATCCGGAGTCGCATCCCGAACCCGCCTCCAAGCCGGCGCCCAGCCTTCCTGGCGAAGCGGATTTGCGGCATGCGTATATCAAGTGGCTGGCGGCGGGTGTTTCGGCGGATCTAAAGCGGCTGCGCGTCCTGGTGGACTGCGCCAATGGTGCTGCGACTGCCGAGGCACCCGAGTTGTTTCAGGCTTGCGGCATTAAGGCGACGTTCGTCAACGCATCCCCCGATGGGAAGAACATCAACGAAGGGTGCGGGGCGCTTCATCCCGAGACGGTTGCCGGCACTGTGGCTGAAAAGAAGGGCCAATTTGATCTGGGTGTAACCTTCGACGGCGATGCCGATCGCGCACTTTTCAGCGATGGGGAAGGACGCGTCGTCAATGGCGATGCTGTGCTGCTGATGGCCGCCCGAGATATGCAGACGCGAGGAATTCTTCCCGGCGCGGCGGTGGTGGCGACCACGATGTCAAACATGGGATTGGAGATCGCGCTGCGCGGGTCGGGCATCCGCATGCTGCGGGCCAACGTCGGCGATAAGTATGTACTGGAAGAGATGCAGAAGACCGGTTCGACACTCGGCGGAGAGCAGTCCGGTCACATCATTTTTCGCGATGGAGAAGCGACCACCGGCGACGGACTGATGACCGCGCTGCGGGTGATGGAAGTCATGGCGCGGACCGGGCGCGCGCTGGCCGATCTGGTCACGGATTTGAAGGTCTTTCCGCAGAAAATCAAGAACGTGCGGGTACGCGAGAAGGTGCCCTTCAACCAGGTGCCGGAAGTGCAGAGCGCCATCGACGCGGCGCAGAGCGAACTCGACGGCAATGGCCGCGTGGTGGTGCGCTATTCGGGAACTGAAGCCCTGGCGAGGGTCATGGTCGAGGCGGAATCCGAAGAGAAGATGCACAGCATCGTGGAAAAAATCGCCGGCGCGATTCAGAAGACGCTTGGGGTTTGAGGTCGCACGGGCGAGACGCCCGCGCCTACATCGCTGAAAGAATAACCACTGGGGTACACAGCGGAATCAAATCTAATTTGCAGTTCGCGTTTTCTTAACCCTGTGCCCTCTGTGCCCTCTGTGGTAAGCATCTTCTTTACCCTGTGTTCCTCTGTGCCCTCTGCGGTAAGAAAACACCCTATTCCAGGTCGCGCCAGTTGGGGCCGACGCCGATTTCCACCAGAAGAGGCACCGAGATCAGGTGAACCTGCTCCATGTGCTCGCGCACCAGGGAACGCATGCTGTCCACTTCCGCCTCCGGGACTTCGAACACCAGTTCGTCGTGGACCTGCAAGGTCATGCGGGATGCGAGTTTCCGCCGCTGAATTTCCGCGTCGATGCGGATCATCGCCAGCTTGATCAGATCGGCAGCCGTGCCTTGCAGCGGCGTGTTGACGGCGGTGCGCTCGGCGAAGCCGCGAAGGTTGGAATTCTTGCTGTTGATGTCAGGAATCGGGCGGACGCGGCCGAACAAAGTGCGGACTTTCTGCTCGCGTCGTGCCTCTTCGAGCGTGTCATCAATGAAGCGGCGCACGCCCTTGTACCTTTCGAAATAGGCATTAATGAACTGTTTGGCCTCCGACGGTTCAATGCCCAGGTTCTGCGAAAGGCCGAATGCCGACAAGCCGTAGACGATCCCGAAGTTGACGACCTTGGCCTGGCGCCGCTGATCGGCGGTGACCATGAGCGCGGGAGCGTTGAACACCTGCGAGGCGGTAAGAGTGTGAATATCGTCGCCGCGGCGGAACGCTTCTACCAGCAGAGAATCTTTGGAGAAGTGCGCCAGCAGCCGCAACTCAATCTGGGAATAGTCGGCGGCGAGAAGGACTCGTCCGGGTTCCGCTGTAAACGCCGCGCGAATTTCCCGCCCAAGCTCGGTGCGGATGGGGATGTTCTGCAAATTGGGATTGGCAGACGAGAGCCTCCCGGTCGCCGTCCCCGCCTGATAGAAGGTCGTATGCAACCGCTCTGTCGCCGGATTCAACAGGCTTGGCAGGGCATCCACGTAAGTAGACTTCAGTTTTGAAAGCTGCCGGTATTCCAGAACCAGGCGCGGCGCTTGATGGTCGTTGGCCAGGCCCTCCAGCACGTCCACCGCGGTTGAGATCGTCCGGCCCTTACCGTACTTCACCGGTTTCGGCAGATTCAGTTTGTTGAAGAGAACATCGCCGAGTTGCCGCGGGGAGTTGATGTTGAACTCCGATCCGCAGCAGTCGTAAATTTCTCTGCCCTTGGCGTCGATCTCCTTCTCCAGTCGCGAAGACATTTCGCTGAGAGCTTTGCGGTCGATCTTCACGCCTGTCTGTTCCATGCGGGCCAGAACCGGCACAAGCGGCAAGTCGATGTCGTGATACAGCTTGAGCAATCCGGCCTGTTCGACCTCGGCACGCAGTGCGGTTGCCAGGCGCCCCGTGATGTCGGCCGCTTCGGGCAGCGTTCCGCTCAGCTTGAGGTTGAAGCGGCGCAGCGCCACGTCCGCGAGACGATGCGACGAGTAGGTCGGATCGAGAAGGTAGGAATACAGCATGGGATCATGCTGAACTCCCCGAATCTCTACTTTCTGCGGCTCCAGGCCGTGAACTGCCGCCTTAAGATCGTGGACTGCCTTTGGCACGGATGCATCTTCAAGAACGGAATTCAGCCGAGCGCGGGCGTCTTCTTTTTCTCCGCGCACCGTGACCGCTGTGCCGGGCGCCGCTGAGAGAGCGATGTCGCTGACCGGGGCCTCAGCCACAGGCGCGTCAGAGCCGAGCGGGAGCATGGCTTCCTGCTCTTCGTCGGAATCTTCCTCGGATTCGGCTTCGACAGGGCTTCCCGCCGTCAAGTCCAAAGCAACCGCCAGGGCCCCGCCGCCGGATACCAGTTTCAGAACCGCGTCCACATCGGCCGCAGAGTTGGCTTCGGTATAGACGGAATGGCTGACTTCCACGACCGGCAGGAGTTCTTTGAGCAGTGACGTGAACTCCAGTTCGGTGAAAAGGCTGCGCAGGTTGTCGATCTCGGGTTCACCGACCTTCATTGCATTTACGTCAAGCTCGATTGGAACCTCGCAATCGATGGTGGCCAGCTTCTTGCTTAAGAGAACGACTTCGCGGTTGTTCTGGAGCGACTCACGATAGGTTTTCTTTTCGACTTCCGCTGCGCGATCGAGCGCTTCTTCCACGCTGCCAAAGCGCCGGATCAGCTCGACCGATCCCTTGTCGCCGATACCCGGCGCGCCGGGAATATTGTCGATGCTGTCGCCGCGCAGAGCCATAACGTCCACCACGCGCTCCGGAGGCACACCCAGAATTTCTTCTACCTTGGCGGCGTCGCAGATCAAATTGTCCTTGGGCGGATTCAGCACAAGGACCTTGTCGTTGACCAGTTGCAGCATGTCCTTGTCGCTTGAAACCACGTAAACGAGGTACGACTGCTCTACCGCCTTGGTCGCAAGCGTGCCGATGACATCGTCGGCCTCATATCCCGAAAGCTCCAGGATTGGGATGCGGTAGGCTTCCAGCGCTCGCCGGATGTAGGGCAACTGCTGCGCCAGATCGCCGGGCATCTCGGTGCGGTTGGCCTTGTATCCGTGATATTCGATTTCCTGGAAGGTCTGGGTCTTGAGATCAAAGCGCCGAACGCTGGTGATTGCTCCGGCCTGCTGATCGCGGAACGTGGGGGCGGCAACGTCGAAAACCGCGGCCAGGTACTCTGGGGAGAAATCATCGCGCAGCTTGCGCAGCATGTTGACGAACACATAGGTGGCTGCGGTCGGGAGGCCGGTCTTGGTCGACATTCCCCGCTGCCGCGCCATGGCGTGATAGGCGCGGAAGATGAACGACATAGCGTCGATCAGGAAGATGCGGTTCTTCGTCGTCGGCTTGGAGACCAGCTTGGGGGCGGGAACCTTGCCGGACGCCGCCTTTGGCGGCATCGTTTCCGCGGCAGACGAGGATTTCTTTCGAGTAGGCAACGGATCAGTTTAGCAGCTAGAAGAGAAGGCGGACGACTCCTCGCCCTCCCAACGTCTTGTCATTCCGAACGCAGTGAGGAATCTGCTTTTTTGCCGCGCGCCCCTGCTCTAACCACAAAGGCCACAGAACCCCAACGTCTTGTCATTCCGAACGCAGTGAGGAATCTGCTTTTTTGCCGCGCTCAGTTGCCGGCCACGGCCTTGCCGAACATGGTGGTGTAGTGCAGATTGATGACGCCACAAGTGCCCTGCTCGGGAGAGTAGACGACGCAAGTGTCAAAAGGGCGGGAATAAACGTGCAGGCTCACCGCACGCTGGTTGAACTCGCGCGGATTGATTACCCGGTGCACCGGTTCGGCAGGATCGACCGCGCAAGGCTGGCCGGGCTTCATCTCGATAACATCCACGGTCTCCAGACTGCAACTGCCCGCTTCCAAGTCCTGGCTCTTCACCTTGTAGTTCTGCACCTGGAGTTTGCCGACCGGAACCGCCATCCAGCAGTTCTGGTCGCGATGATTGTGCACCGAACTGATCTGCCCGACCTCCCAGCAGATTGCGATCAACTCGTAAAGCGGCGTCTTGTCGATCAGGTTGCGGGTGTAATGCTGCTTGTTCCAGAGGATGTATGGGGCGAGACTGTCGGCAGTCACGTCGATCTTCTGCATGAATTTCAGGATTTCATCGACCTTGACGAAAGCGGATTCCGGAAACTTTCGCAACTCAGCGACGAAATCCTGGACAGAAACAGTGGACATTGTGTTTAGTATAGCGCCGCGGTCATTCCACGAACATGCAATCCCCGTAAGAGTAGAAGCGATATTTCTTCTCCACCGCGTGACGATACGCGGCGAGGACTTGCTCTTTTTCGCCGAAGGCGCAAACCAGCATCAGCAGCGTGGATTGCGGCAGGTGGAAATTCGTAAGCAGCGCTCCGATCACCCGAAATTGATATCCCGGGAAAATGAACAGATTGGCCTCGCGCATTCCGGCCTGAACCCTGCCATTTTCGGCGGAGTGTTCGAGCGCCCGGACGGTGGTGGTGCCGATCGCCACGATCCTTCGCCCGGCATCGAGCGCGCGGTTGATCGCTTTCGCCGTCTCTTCCGAGACCCTGTAAGTTTCACCGTGCAGCTTGTGATCTTCCACGCGATCGACCCTTACCGGCTGAAACGTACCCAAGCCGACATGAAGTGTCAGCTCCGCAGTTTCGATTTCCCGTACCTTCATGGCGTCGAGAATGCGCGTCGTAAAGTGCAGGCCAGCGGTCGGCGCCGCCACGGAGCCTCGCTCCCGGGCGTACACGGTCTGGTACCGCTCGCGGTCATCGATGCTGTCCTGGCGGTCGATATAAGGTGGCAAAGGCACATGTCCCAGTCGGTCAAGTGCAGCAAAGAAACCTGCAACCGGCCGGAAGCGGATGCGACGCTCTCCAAAACCCGCTCGCCCAATCACTTCAGCCTCGAGTTCAGAGTTCTCGCCGAAAAAAAGGCGTTCTCCAATTCCAATCTTGCGCCCCGGCCGCACCAGGCATTCCCACTCGTTGGGATTCTCGGAGAGTTGGTGCGTCAGCAAGACCTCGATCTGGCCGTGCAGGAAATCCCGTGCTGCGGGATTCCGTAAACTCACGGGCTGGGCTCTTGCTCCGCTACGTCTTCCATACAGCCGCGCGGGAAATACGCGCGTATTGTTGAACACCACCAGGTCATCGCTCCTCAGCATCTGAGGAAAATCGGGAAAACTGCAATCTTCGAAGCTGCCACCGGCACGAGCCAGACGCAGCAGGCGGGAGGCGTCCCGGTCCCGCAGTGGTTCCTGTGCGATCCGATCAGGCGGCAGTTCATAATGGAATTCAGAGACCTGCACGGCACTGATTATAGGTCGTCAACCAACCCGAAACCCCGTTCGGTCAAGCAGATAGGACGCCAAGCCGGGCGGCAAATATTGTGTAAATGTCGTTGTCTTATGCGATGGGCCTGCGGTACCATACGCGAACTAGCTTGGGTCCACGCAGTCCTCGCAAGTTCTCAATGCCCACTGAACGCCAATCACGCCGGGAAATCGTTCTCTTCGGGAGAATGCTGCATGACCGCGGATTCGTAGCCGCCACCGATGGGAACCTCTCGGTCCGCCTGGACGAGGACCGGATTCTGGCCACTCCGACGGCGATGTGCAAAGGCATGATGCGGGCCGCCGACCTGGTGATCGTCGACCTCCAGGGCCGCCAACTCCAGGGCAAGCGCAGCGTTTCCAGTGAGATCGGGATGCACCTCCTGATCTACCGGATGCGGCCCGATGTTAACGGCGTAGTGCACGCACATCCCACCACCGCGACCGGATTCGCGGCCGCGGGCATGGCCTTGAACCAGCCACTGGTCAGCGAGGTTGTCATTGGGCTGGGATCCATTCCGCTGGCGCGTTACGGAACTCCAGGAACACCGGAGCTTGCGGATGCGCTGGAGCCATTCATTCCGGAATTCGACGCCATCCTGATGTCCAACCACGGAGTGGTCGCCTATGGCGCCGACCTCCACCAGGCGTACATGAAGATGGAAACGGTTGAGCACTTCGCCCAGATCGCGCTGGTAACTCAAATTCTGGGAAGGCAGGAACCGCTGGGTGAGCAGGAGCTTGAAAAGCTCATCTTGGCGCGCAGCAAATATCAGGGATCGAAATCAGCCGCCCGGCTGCCTTTGGCGATCCCATGCCCCTCCGAATCCGAGGAAGACGGCGATAATGGCGGGCAGCCTGCGGAGTTCATTCAGGCCAAGACTCGCCGTCCGGTCCCCCGCCACCGCTAGAGATTTCTCTGCGCTTCAATTGTGAGGATCAATCCGGCTCGGGCTGAGCGCGCAGGCCGCTAATTTCCTCGATGTCGATGCGGAAGATCACGGGCTCGATCGAAATATCGCTGGTCTGCTCGCGCCGTTCGGCCAGTGGCGTTCGCCACCACTCGGAGTATTGAGAGAGTTTCTCGATCGCATTCTGGCGCTCGGAGCTGTATTCCGGCTCGCGGAGTTCCAGATACTTGCCGTTGACGACCACGCTGGTCCAGTTGGCGCGATTTCCGATCTCGTCGGCTTGCAGGCAGACCCTGGGATTTTGCCGCATCCACTCAATCTTCTTGCCCACGGTTGAAAACAGGTAGATGTGCCCGCCGCCCTCGTAGGAAAAGCAGACCGGCACGATGTACGGCTGGTTATCCAGCGCGCACGCCAGCCTTCCCAGTGTCAGGCGTCTTAAAAGCTCGCTGCATTCCTTGTCGGAAATGGCAACTACCCGCATAGCTTCTCCAGAAATTCTGTGTGTTCGCTGCCAGTCTAAACCATTCTCGGCTTGCGATGTAGTCACGGGCGTCTCGCCCGTGGGCGCCGATCTCATGGTCCCGCCCGCGCCTACACGAGCGCGCGCCTAGAGAGGCGGCGGGTTGGTGAAAGCTGGCAAATCCGATAAAATAGATTTTCTACTTGAAGCCTTCCGGGAGAAGTCATGGCACATGTATGCGATATCTGCGGCAAGGGGCCGCAGTTTGGAAACAACATCAGTCACGCCCACAACGTGACCAAACGGCGCTGGAATGTGAATCTGCGGCCGGTTCGCGCCAAGGTCAAGGGCGCCACCAAGCGGATGCGGGTCTGCACCTCCTGCCTGCGCAGCGGCAAAGTGGTCAAAGCCTAGGCGGACGTCCTAGTTCACACTGATCAGCTGAACGTCAAAAATCAGAGTCGAATTCTCCGGGATAACCGGCGGATGGCCTGCGGCTCCGTACGCGAGATCGGGCGGGATCCGAAGCTGCCGTTTCCCGCCGACCTGCATTCCAGCAACTCCTTCATCCCATCCCTTGATGACCCGGGCCGCGCCCAGCGGAAAGGTAAACGGCCGCCCGGAGTCGACCGAGCTGTCGAACTTCTGTCCGGTCGCAAGCCACCCTGTGTAGTCGACGGTCACCCTCTCGCCACTGACGGCGGTCGCCCCGGTTCCCTTCTCGATGTCCCAATACTCCAGGCCGGAGGGAGTCTTGACCGGCGCGCCTGAGACCGGCGCAGGGGCGGCGTTGCTGACACTGGACTGCCGGGTGCGCAGAAAAGCGACCGCCGCAATGATTGCGGCAATCGCAAGAACAATCAGCAGAACTTTCATTCCCAGCTCCTGAGACGCGATTAGGTTAACGCGATGACGTCGATTTCCACGAGAACATCTTTGGGAAGGCGGGCGACTTCGACCGTGGACCTGGCCGGCGGCGCTGCGCTGAAATACTTGCCGTAAACCTCGTTCATGGCCGTGAAGTCGCCCATGTTCTTGAGGAAGACGGTCGATCGCACGACTTTCTCCAGACCACTGCCCGACGCTTTGAGGATGGCGGAGAGATTTTTCACCACCCGGTCGGTTTGCGCGGCCACATCGCCGGTGATGACCTGCTGCGTGGACGGATCGATGGCAACCTGTCCCGAAATGAAGACGAAGCCGTTGGCTTTAATGGCCTGAGAGTATGGTCCGATCGCCTTGGGGGCTTCGTCGGTTGAAACAACTTCGCGGGTCAAAGACATAGTCCTCCACACAAGCCAGAGAGTTGCCGGGCCGCCAGCCTACACCTTCTGCAATCTTTGCACGTCGTAGACACCCGGAATCTTGCGCACTCCGCTGATGATGTTTTCCAGGTGCTTGAGGTCGGCGATGTCGAGCACGATATCGACATTGGCCTGGCCGTTACCGGTACGAGCCTCGATGTTACGGATGTTGGTTTTGGTGTCGCTGATCACGCCGGTGATCTGTTTCAGCATTCCGAAGCGGTCGTCGCAGTGAACGGTGAGCTTTACCGGGTAGGCGCTGGGGGTGGTTTCATCGCGGGCCCACTCGACGTCAATGCGCCGCTCCGGTTCATACAGCAGGTTCTCCACATTAGGGCAGTGCAGCGCGTGAACCGCCACGCCTTTTCCGCGCGTCACGTATCCCACGATCGATTCGCCGCGGATGGGATTGCAGCACCGCGCGCGGTACACCAGCAGATCGCCCTGCCCGACAACGCGGATAGCGTTGCTCTCCCCCCCGAAGACCCTGCGGACTACGCTGGTAATGCTACCGGCTTCTTCTTCCCCGGCAGGCTCGGCGCCGCCCGGTGCCAGGCGCGCCAGCACCTGGCGGGCGGAGTACTTTCCGTATCCGATTCCCGCCATAAGGTCGTCGGCTTGCCCGAGCCCGTAGTCGGAGGCGATCTTGTCCAGATCTTCCGTCTTGATGTCCTTGAGGAAGACGCGGTACTTGCGGGCCTCTTTCTCAATGAGCTTGCGGCCAATTTCGATGGCCCGCTCGCGCTGGTGGAGATTCAGCCAGTGCTTGATCTTGTTGCGGGCCCGCGACGAGCGAACCACCGCCAGCCAGTCCCGGCTCGGTTTATGCGAGGTCTGGGTGATGATCTCCACGATGTCGCCGCTGTGCAGCTTGTGGCGCAGCGGGACCATGCGGCCGTTGACCTTGGCTCCCACGCAGGTGTGGCCGACCTCGGTGTGAATCGAGTAGGCGAAGTCGATGGGAGTTGACTCCCGCGGCAGCACCACCACTTTGCCTTTCGGAGTGAAGGTGTAGACCTCTTCCGGGTAGAGATCGATCTTCAGGGTCGAGAGAAATTCCTTCGGGTCGGCGACATCGCGCTGCCACTCCACCACCTGCCGCAGCCAGGCCAGTCGCTGCTCATCCTGGGCGGAGACCGAGCCGTCCTTGTACTTCCAGTGTGCGGCGATGCCCTCCTCCGCCATCTTGTGCATCTCTTCGGTCCGGATCTGGATTTCGAAGGGCGTTCCGTCCTCGGTGATGACCGAGGTGTGCAGCGATTGGTAGAGGTTCGGGCGGGGCATGGCGATGAAATCTTTGATCCGTCCCGGCACCGGGCGCCACACGTTGTGCACGATTCCGAGCACCGCGTAGCAGTCCTGCACCGACTGCGTGACCACCCGCATGGCGAACAAGTCGTAAACCTGGTCTACGGTGATGCGCTGCCGCTGCAGCTTTTTGTGGATGCTGAACAGGCGTTTGATGCGGCTCTCGACGCTGGCCGTGATGCCCGCTTCCTTCAGCTTGTCGCGCAAGACCTGCTCAACCCGCGCCAGGAACTGTTCCCCCGGCTTGCGCCGCCCCTCCACAACATCATGCAGTTGCTCGTAGCCGATGGGATCCAGGTAGCGGAAGCCCAGGTCTTCGAGTTCGCCGCGGATCTTCCCCATGCCCAGCCGGTGAGCGATCGGGCCGTAAATCTCCAGCGTTTCGCGGGCGATCTTCTGCTGCCGATCCGGCGGGAGGTGCTCGAGCGTCCGCATGTTGTGCAGGCGGTCGGCCAGCTTGATGAGCACCACGCGAATGTCGTCGATCATGGCCAGCATCATCTTGCGCAGGTTTTCCGCCTGCTGTTCCTCGCGCGTGGCGAAGTCGATCTGGCTGATCTTGGTGACGCCCTCCACGATGTGAGCGACCTGCTCGCCGAACTCCTTGCGGATGTCGACGATCGTGACCGAGGTGTCCTCCACCGAGTCGTGCAGCAGCCCGGCGGCGATCGCCACCGGGTCCATTTTCATTTCCGCCAGCACCAGCGCGACCTGAAGCGGATGCACCAGATAAGGCTCGCCGGAAGCACGCGTCTGTCCGGTGTGGTGCTTTTGCGAGTATTCGTAGGCTTTCTTGATGATCTCGAGATCGTCTCCCGGACGGTTCTCGCGCATCTGCTTCAGCAGCTCACGAAATTTTGTGACAGTGAGGGCAGTGGTGGCGATTTGTTCGCGCAAAGTCGTCATGCAAGAAGGCCCCGGAAGCAGCTCTCGGGGCATGCTGAACACAGGCTTTGATGTTGATTATACCGTCCGGAAGTCGCAGAACGCTTGCCGGACAAGCCGCGTGAGCGTAGGGCAGGGGCCCCACGTAGGGGCAGGCGTCCCCGCCTGCCCAAGTTAACGTACAGACTAAAGAGAGTCTTCGTATCAGGGCGGTGGCTTCAGCCCCGCCAATGAGAAATCCAATTTGATTGCCTTTAGGCGCTGAGGCCCGTGACCGCTAGGTCGGCAGATGCGGAGCCACAAGACATTCCCCAGACGGGGACGTCTGGGGCTACGTGCACCGGCCATGTAGCGGCAGGCGTCCTCGCCTGCCGAATCCGCGGCTAAAGGCCCCTAATCCCTCACGCCGTCCATGAAGGCTCTCAGCTTGCGAGAGCGAGAGGGATGGCGCAGTTTCCGCAGGGCCTTGGCTTCGATCTGGCGGATGCGTTCGCGGGTGACCGCAAACGATTGCCCCACCTCTTCGAGCGTGTGCTCGCTTCCGTCTTCCAGGCCGAAGCGCATCTTGATGACCTTCTCTTCGCGAGGGGTCAGCGTGCGCAGCACCTGCGAAGTCTGGTCTTTCAGGTTGACGTTGATCACCGCCTCGGCGGGCGAGACCACGGCGCGGTCCTCGATGAAGTCGCCCAGATGAGAATCTTCCTCTTCTCCGATCGGAGTTTCGAGCGAGATGGGCTCCTGCGCGATCTTCAGGACCTTGCGCACTTTGGCCACCGGAATGTCCATGCGCTTGGCGATTTCTTCCGACGTCGGCTCGCGTCCCAGTTCCTGCACAAGCTGACGCGAGGTGCGGATCAGCTTGTTGATGGTCTCGATCATGTGCACCGGGATGCGAATGGTGCGCGCCTGATCGGCGATGGCACGAGTAATCGCCTGCCGGATCCACCACGTGGCATAAGTCGAGAACTTATACCCGCGGCGGTACTCGAATTTGTCCACGGCTTTCATCAGGCCGATGTTGCCTTCCTGAATCAGGTCGAGGAACTGCAAGCCACGGTTGGTGTATTTCTTGGCGATTGAAACCACCAGGCGAAGGTTGGCCTCGATCAGCTCGCGCTTCGCCTGCTCGGCGTCCATGTCGCCCTGGATGATCTCGCGCTGCGTGCGCTTGAGTTCCTGGAACGAGACGCCGGCTTCGGATTCGAGTTTCTCGAGTTCGCTGTGAATGGCACGCGACTGGCGGCGATATTCCTTGCGCTGCTCTTCGCTGCGGGTCGCGTCCGCTTTCTTTTCGAGGTTGTTGGCCTGTCGGTCGAGCGAGCGCATGCCGTCGACCGTCTTGTTCAGGCGGTCGATCAGGCGCTTGCGTTCGGGATGGGTGAAGCCCAGCTTACGGACGGCCAGCGACACCCGCACCACCCCGCGCGCCAGGGCGCGGCGATAGCGGCGGTGATCCCTGGGCCGCTTCTTCTGCGAGACCGCGTCGAACTTTTCCTGAAGCTGGCCGGCCTTTTTGTAGGCCTTGGCCAGTTCGTCGATCTTGCCGGTAAAGTCCCTCAGGCGGTTTTGCAGGATTTCGTCGGTGATCTCCTCCTCGTCAAAGGTGACCACTTCCTTGATGGAGCGGACGCCCTTCTTCAGGTCCTCGCCCATCGCCAGCAATTCGTGGATCACGATGGGGGAGCGGGAGAGCGCCTTGAGAACGCGCACCTGGCCGCGCTCAATCCGCTTGGCAATTTCGACTTCGCCTTCGCGGGTGAGCAGGGGGACGGTACCCATCTCGCGCAGGTACATGCGGACGGGGTCGTTGGTTTTTTCCAGTGCGCCGGGCGTGAGGTCGAGTTCGACGTCCTCGCCGGCTTCTTCGTCTTCGAATTTTTTGTCGAGCGCGGAGGAGGAAGGCAACTTGGGCCCCTCCAGCACGTCGATTCCTTGCGTGCCGATCGTGGTCAGCAGATCGTCCAGGTCCTCAGGACTGTGCACATCGTGCGGGATAAGATCGTTTACCTGGTCGTAGGTGAGATATCCCTTTTCCTTGCCTGTTTCGATCAGCTTTTTGATGTCGTCGTATTTATCGTCAAGAGCCAAGAAGAATTACCCTCTCGCGCCCAGCGTCGTGGGTGCGCGTAAACTGTTGAATCGATGGGGACAGGAGTGGCGGAGCCGCCAGCCGGCCAAACCCCGGAAGTATAGCATGGGAGAAAATCCCTGCCCAGTGGCCGACTGTGATTCTGAATGTGAAAATCCGCCCTATGTCCTGCCCGATCAATGTTTAGATGGCTGCCAGAGGGATTTAGTTTCAGCAAAGGAGGCGCCGGACCGGGGTTTTTCTCCGGGCCGGTCTGTCCGATTCCGGGCACCGGGGTCCACGGCCGGACAGTTTTTTCCAACCAGGGGCGGGCTCGCGAGGCTACATAGGGGCTTCCTTGATCACCAAACACTCGCATGTCCTTTCGCTGGTGATGCGGGGCGCGATATTGCAGATCGCGATCGGGCTGGCGATTGAAGTTCCGGTGGCGCTGCTGGGAGGACGCTTCATGGCGGCCCAACTTTATGGAGTTCAGACCTACGATCCTTTGAGCCTGGCGCTTGCCATCTTGGTGCTCGCGACATGCACCGCGATAGCGGGATTTGTGCCGGCGCGGCGGGCGTCGAGCATCGAGCCGATGAACGCGTTGAGGACGGAGTAGGGGTGTGTTGGTCTGTGATCCGGTGGGAACGATGAAAACCATAGTGCCGTCCCCTGAAGGGGACTCGGTGGGTCTGAACTATCGCTTTCCCGGCACTGACGTGCCGGGCTTTCACATGCCGCCGCTTCGCGGCTGAAACGTTTCCGATCGAAAGCGACCGGCCTCACCCTAATTGAAAAGCCTCGGAATGACGCCTGAAGGCGCGCCCGGATACGAACAAGGGGAGGACGAATCGTATCAGGGCATGGCTTTCAGCCATGCCGGGCTTTCACATGCCGCCGCTTCGCGGCTGAAACGTTTCCGATCGAAAGCGACCGGCCTCGCCCTAATTGAATCGTATCAGGGCATGGCTTTCAGCCATGCCGTCAAACGCGAGAGTTTGTTCCCCGCGCCCGCAGGGCGCAACAGCAAGTCTTAAATTGCGCCTCGTCGGCGCGATCCCTGATTCCCCGACGCTGTAACGATGAAAACCATAGTGCCGTCCCCTGAAGGGGACTCGGTCGGTCTGAACTATCGCTTTCCCGGCACTGACGTGCCGGGCTTTCACATGCCGCCGCTTCGCGGCTGAAACGTTTCCGATCGAAAGCGACCGGCCTCGCCCTAATCGAATCGTATCAGGGCATGGCTTTCAGCCATGCCGTCAAACGCGAGAGTTTGTTCCCCGCGCCCGCAGGGCGCAACAGCAAGTCTTAATTGCGCCTCGTCGGCGCGATCCCTGATTTCCGGCGCCGTAACGATGAAAACCATAGTGCCGTCCCCTGAAGGGGACTCGGTCGGTCTGAACTATCGCTTTCCCGGCACTGACGTGCCGGGCTTTCACATGCCGCCGCTTCGCGGCTGAAACGTTTCCGATCGAAAGCGACCGGCCTCGCCCTAATTGAATCGTATCAGGGCATGGCTTTCAGCCATGCCGTCAAACGCGAGAGTTTGTTCCCCGCGCCCGCAGGGCGCAACAAGGCAAGTCTTAATTGCGCCTCGTCGGCGCGATCCCTGATTTCCGGCCGCTGTGCGGCGCGCCTGAAGGCGCGCCCTGATACGAACAAGGGTAGGACGAACCGTATCAGGGCATGGCTTTCAGCCATGCCGCCGAAAAGCGAGAGTCTGTTCCCCGCGCCCGCAGGGCGCAACAAGGCAAGTCTTAATTGCGCCTCGTCGGCGCGATCCCTGATTTCCGGCGCCGTAACGATGAAAACCATAGTGCCGTCCCCTGAAGGGGACTCGGTGGGTCTGAACTATCCCTTTCCCGGCACTGACGTGCCGGGCTTTCACATGCCGCCGCTTCGCGGCTGAAACGTTTCGATCGAAAGGGACCGGCCTCACCCTAATTGAAAAGCCTCGGAATGACGCCTGAAGGCGCGCCCGGATACGAACAAGGGGAGGACGAATCGTATCAGGGCATGGCTTTCAGCCATGCCGCCGAAAGGCGAGAGTCTGTTCCCTGATACGAAGGACGCGCGCGGGGGCGACCGCGGGACATGGACCGGGGTCAGGCGGCGGGTGGGGACTGGCTTTCCATAAGGCCGGGATCCATGAGGAGGCGCTTGAGGCGGGTCTTCTCCTGAAGCAGAGTCTGCATCCTGTCGGGGTCAAGCTTGCGCGTGTTTTGCAGTTCGCGCTGCACCTCGTCCAGCTTCCGGCGGAGGTGAATGCGGCGCAGGGCCTTGACCGCACCTTCCAGGCGGCCGGCGTTCAGATCTTCATCATCGGTCATCAGAACGGCAGCCAGCAGATTGCGATCCGGTTCGGCCAGAGGCAAGGCCATAGCATCCCGGGCATCCCCTTCCAGGTTCAGAAGAGCTGCCAGAAGCGATTCGGCCGAGAGTCCGAGGTGCAGTTGTTCATTCTTCAGGGCAAACTGCGCCTGGCGGGCGGGATCGAACTCTTCCTCCGCGCCTTCGCGGGAGGAAAGATGGTCGCCCGAGGTCAGGATTTCCCGGGCTGAGGCCAGAGCGCGAATGAGAATCCTTTCCGCGTCCGTCACCTGAGTTTCCGCGGGCGCTTTGAGTGTAGCCGCAGAACGGGCGGTGGCGGCGTGACGGAGTTCCTGCCGCAGAACCGCAGAGTCGATTCCCAGTTTCTGGGCAATCTCACCCGCCAGCTCATCGCGGATGATGCGGCTGGGAATTCGCTGAATGTGCGGCAGAAGGTAGTTGACACCTTTGACCTTGCCTTCGGCGCTTCGCACCGGGAATTGGGAGCGGGCGCGCTCGATCAGGTAGCTGAAGTAGCGCGGCGAATTGCGCAGGGCCTCGCCGTAGGCTTCCTTTCCTTTTCGGCGGATGAAGAGATCGGGATCGAATCCGCTTTCAAGCGTAAGCACCTTGATCTGGAATTCCTCTTCGACCAGCAGGCCGAGGGTGCGCTCGGTGGCGCGGGCGCCGGCGGTATCGGGGTCGAAATTCACCACAACATTCCGGCTGAAGCGGCCCAGCAGCCGGGCCTGCAAATCGGTGAAGGCGGTGCCGGAGCTGGCGATCACATTGTGAAAACCCGCGGCGAAGACGGAGATGCAGTCCATCTGCCCCTCGACCAGGATGACGTAATCGAGCTTCTTGATGGCCTCGCGGGCCTGGTCGAGGTTGAAGAGGACGCGCGACTTCGAGTAGATAGCGGTCTCGGGAGAGTTCAGATATTTGGGACCGGACTTCTCATCGGTGGCGAGGGTGCGCCCGGTAAACGCGATTACCTTGCCCGTCTCACTGCTGATGGGAAAGATCACCCGGTTGCGGAACTTGGAGTACATCGCGGCTAGCTTCTGGCCACTAGCTGCCAGCCGTTGGTCCTCAGCCCCTGGCCCACCGGCTTCGGCGGGTGGTTCATTCTCTGCCCTATCCTCCTTGTCATCCCGAACGGAGCGAGGGATCTGCTTTTCCTGACCGCCAACAGCTGACGGCTGATGGCTGACAGCCGAGGGCTGAGAGCTGCCTTCCTTCCACGAAAACAGCCCGCTCTCGCGCAGGACGCCGTCGGGGAATTCGCTTTTCAGGCGGTCGCGGAGGAGGAAGCCGGAATCGGGAGCAAAGCCGATGCGGAAAGCCTTGATGATGGCTTCATCCAGGCCGCGTCCGGCGAGGTATTCCCTGGCCCGGGCGCCCTCGGGACGGGAGAGACACTCCTGGAAAATGGCGCAGGCCTGCTCGTGGATGTGGAGCAACTCGGTCCGGAGTTTTGCTTCTTTGGCTTCGACGGGGCTGCTGAAGCTGGCCTTGGGCAGGGGCACACCCAGTTTCTGGGCGACCGCGCGCACAGCCTCCGGAAAGGTGATGTTTTCGATCTTCTGCACGAAGCTGAAGACGTCACCGGAGACGCCGCAGCCAAAGCAATGAAAGAACTGGCGGGTGGCGTGAACGGAGAAGGAGGGCGTCTTTTCGTTATGGAAAGGGCACAGGCCGGAGTAGTTCTGAGCGCCAGCCTTTTTGAGTTTCACGTAATCGCCGACAATACGGACGATGTCCGCCTGCTGCTTGAGGGAGTACGCGAAGTCGCCGGGGTTCGCCATGGGTGTGAGGACTTGTGACGCAGCGAAACGCTGTTGGGAATATACCGCGAAAGGAAGCTGTGGAAAGGGGGCCGGGAAAGCAGATTCCTCACTGGGTGAGGAACGACGAGATGGTAGGAGTGGTCTGTGCTCCTCTGTGGATTCTGTGGTTAGCGATTGGGAGTTAAACCACAGGAGGTACAGAGGGAGACAGGGTAAATGCTCCAACGAGAGAAGGCAAGGTCTCTCGACTGGGTTGGGACGTTCTGCGAACGCCCCAACTTTGCTCGAGATAACAGGACGTGCAGATCTACTGAGTGACGGTCTTTACCGCGTCGCCGACCTTGAAACCGGAACCGGAGACGGGCGCACAGACGGATGAGACATCGTCGACGTCGGTGACTTTGACCACGCCGACGGACGAGCTCATCCTGCGGAGCACCTGGCCGGTGGCCGGGTCTTTGATCTCCCGGGTCACGCGTTCGACGTCGAGCTGATCGCCGACTTTGACGCCATTCTTGCCGCCGACGTTGAGGATGATCTGTCCTCCGTCCACTGCGGCCACCAGGCCGGTAACCACCACCTGGCGGACCTGAAGCTTGGTTTTGTCGGCGATGACTTCGCTGCTCATCTGCTCGACGGCTTGCTTGGTGGCTTCACCGATGATGGTGTTCTGGAAATCGCTGCTGCCGAGGTCAACGTTGCCGGCGCCGAAGCCGTGCCAATTGCCGCCACCACCCAGCAGAGAGGTGCTGGTGCGCTGGGATTCGCCTTTGCCCTCGGCTACCGCCAGGATTTCGCCGGTATCGATATCGACCATGCGGGCATCGAGTCCAACGATGGCTTTCGATTTCTTGTGGCCGAATCCGCCCAGGCCGAAACCACCCAGGCCGCCGCCGGCGCCGCCCACGTTGGTGTTCTTGGTGTCATTGCCGAACTGGGTAATGCTGCCGACGATGATGGCATCCACGCCCAGCATCTTGCCGATCTTGGCGGCCGAAGTGGGGTTCGCCCGGTCGCTGTTGGAGAAATTCTGCTCGGCGAGAATCTTGTCGAGCGCCTTTCGCTCGATCACCGAATAGCTTCCGTCCTTGACGAGATATTTGACCAGCAGGTCAGCGATGCCTTTGCCGATATCAACATCCTGACCGAAGATTGCGGAAACGCCCCCGTGCACGGTGGCGTAATCGAAGTCCATGATGGCGACACGCTTCTTGCGGCCCTGGGCGGGCGCTTCCTGCGCCGTGGCCGCAACCGCACACACCAACAGAATCACCGAAACTGCCAGAGATAGGAACCTTTTCATGGGAACTCCCCCGTCCGGGAAAAATCAGGACACCAATTCTACCCCACTTTTCGCGGAGTGGGGACAGGTGTCTGCGGCGCCGAGTGGGCCCGCTGTACAGCCCTGGTCAACTCCCGCCCGTCCAGGGATATGCAAGAATGGAAGCGACTGCAATCCACGAAAAAATGAAGAAAATTCGAGTGGGAATTCTATTCGGCGGGCGGAGCGGGGAGCATGAGGTTTCCCTGCTTTCCGCGGCTTCAGTTTTCAACGCCATCGACAAGAACAAGTACGAAGTGGTTCCGGTCGGGATCACAAAAGAGGGGCGCTGGCTGACGGCGAGCGACGCCGAGAGGCTTCTGCAAGGCGGGAAGGAAGAGTCGGGAGGCGGCGCTCACCTGAGGGCCGGAGATCCCGGAGCCACCGCCGGGGCTGCTGTGCTGGCGCACGGCGAGGCAGTCATCGTGCCCCCGGAGCCGCAACAGACTCATGCGGGCTCGATGGTCCCGTTTCAATCGGAGGGAAGCCTGGCGCAGCGGCAGAGCGATCGCGCTATCAACGTGGACGTCATATTTCCGGTGCTGCACGGAACTTTCGGCGAGGACGGAACCATCCAGGGGCTGCTGGAGCTTGCGGACATCGCCTACGTCGGGGCGGGAGTGCTGGGCTCAGCCGCGGGCATGGACAAGGATGTGATGAAGGCGTTGTTTCGCGCAGCCGGGCTGCCGATCGTGAAGCACGTCACGGTGCTGCGCAACGACTGGGAGACAGGGCCGAAAAAAGTCGAGAAGCTGGTCGAGAGCAAGCTGAAGTATCCGGTGTTTGTGAAGCCGGCGAATCTCGGGTCGTCGGTAGGGATCAGCAAAGCGCGCAACCGGAAGGAACTGGGGCCGGCGATCGAGGAGGCGGCCAAATTCGACCGCAAGATCGTCATCGAGCAGGGCGTGGGCGGCAAGAAGAACAAAGCTCGTGAGATCGAATGCTCGGTTCTTGGAAACGACCGGCCCGAAGCTTCAGTGCCCGGAGAAATCGTGCCGGGCAAGGAATTTTACGATTACACCGCAAAATACCTGGACGAAGGCTCCGAACTGATTATTCCCGCCAAGCTGACCAAAGCCGAGACCAAGAAGGTCCAGCAGCTTGCCATCGGTGGATTCAAGGCGGTGGATTGTTCGGGGCTGGCGCGAGTGGACTTTTTGATGGATCCGAAGACGCGCAAGATTTACCTGAACGAGATCAATACCATGCCGGGATTCACCGCCATCAGCATGTATCCCAAGCTGTGGGCGGCTTCGGGACTGGGTTATCCGGAACTGATCGAGCGGCTGATTCAACTGGGGATGGACCGGCACGCCGACAAAAAGCGGAATCAGTACAGCCGAACCTAGGCGATCAGTCGGCGGCAGCGGCGGCAGGACTGACGCCGGCTTTGAGATCCGCTGCGAGCAGCCGGTGAAACAGATGCTCGCCGGCTTCGCGCCGCACCGAGAGCCTTCCCGCGCC
Source organism: Terriglobales bacterium (assembly GCA_963803205.1). Taxonomy (GTDB): domain Bacteria; phylum Acidobacteriota; class Terriglobia; order Terriglobales; family Acidobacteriaceae; genus CAWDLG01. Next base: position 481,415 of record CAWDLG010000007.1, on the reverse strand, counting down.
ATAGGCACGCGACTTCAGACCACGCTGCACGGCCTCGCAGATGTCGAGATCCTCGTCCTGAACGCGGTCGCTGACGGCCACGCTCTGCTGGTTGTAGGCGCGGCTGGCCTCGCTGATATCGCTGAAGTAGAAGTCGAAAATCACGCGGCAGTGATCGACGTCCACCGGCAGGACCAGGTTGGTGTCCATGTAGCCTTCGTAGCAATTGATCATCAGGTTGGGATATTGCCAGAAGTACCAGGCGCGGTCGCCCTTGCGGGTGGTTGAGGTGGCGGCATCTTCGGTGCCGGAGACCATGGGACTGGACTGGAGGCAGTAACGGTCTTCGTTCTCGATGGTGTACTGCTTGTAGTCGAGCACCGAGTTCAGGCCCTTGTGCAGGTGCGGGACGTGGTAGCCGCCGTCGAGGAAGTTGTCGACGAAGACCTTCCAGTTGCAGTGGATGTCGTAAACCCGCCGGTCGAAATAGTGAAGGGCGGCGAGGCCGAGCGGGGCGGTACGCTTGTCAAGGCCGCCGAGGAAGTCGCGCAGCGGAATGGGGTCAGGGTCGAGGTTGACGAAGACGAACTGTCCCCAGATTTCGGTTTTGACCGGGACGAGGCCATTCTGGCTGCGTTCGAAGTCCTTCACGCCGTCGAATTCGGGCATGCCCTTGAGGGCGCCATCGAGGCCATAGTTCCAGCCGTGGTAGGGGCAGCGGAGGATCGACGCCTGCCCGCAGGGTTCGGTGACGACGGCGGCGGCGTGATGGCGACAGACGTTATAGAAACCGCGCAGGACGTTGTCGTTGCCGCGGACGATCACCAGGGGCTCGCCGGCGACGTTGGCGGTCACGAATTCGCCGGGTTTTTCTACCTGACCGACGCGGCAGACGAGCTGCCAGGTGCGACTGAAGACGGTGGCAGACTCAAGATCGGCGATGCGAGGGTCGACGTACCAGGAGGCGGGGATGGTCGAGGCCTCCGACAGCGGGCGCGTGTCGTCATACTGGGCGAGAATCTGCTGGACTGTGGACATGAGTGGGCCCGGGATCAGTTTTGCGGTCGCCTCTCGGCGCCAATGGCGCGGCGCAGGACTTCGATGAACTGGGCGATGCGGGCATCCTTCTTCTCCGCCGCCCCACCCTGCCGGCGGAACAGACCAGGATCGAGCTCCTCGGTGAGCAATGCGTCCTGAAAGCGCTCCATGGTCCAGTCGAGGATGGAAACGATCATCTCGAGGTCAAGGTCGCGGCGAAGTTCGCCGCGCTGCAAGCCGAAGCGGACGAAATCGACGTTGCCGTAGGGGTCTTCGGCGAGGAGGAAGCGGTTGATCTCGCGCTTCAGGACGAGATCGGTGCCGTAATTTCCTAGAAGAGAGACGCGGTAGGGGATCCAATCTTCGTGAATGAGGTGCTCGGTTCGCCCCAGCCAGTAGCGCAGGATCTCGAAGAAGCCTTTCTCACGCTCCTCGGGCGGCACGTCCAAATAGCGGGGAAAGGAGCGGACCGCCTTCTTGTAGACTTCGAAGAACAGGCCGTCCTTGCTGCCGAAGTGTTGAAAAACTGAGCCCTTGGCAATCCCCAGTTCGGCGGCGATGTCGCCGACCCTGGCAGCGTGATAGCCCTGCTCGGCGAAATGCCGCATAGCGGTGTCGACAATTCGGCCGCGTTTGATCTCGGAACGGGGACGTGGAGGCGTTCGCCGGTAGCGCGGGGGAGTAACGAGATTACTGCCAATTCCTGCCATAGGTTGACCTCAAGTCAGAGAACTGTACCGAAAATGCCGCGCTATTTCAATTTTATTTTTCATAGGCATAGAGTAATGTAACTCTCTCATCCCAGGTTATTGGTAACCTGCAGTCATACAAGGAATATGACGTCCCCTGCGACTAAATTCTATGACGCGGTGGTGATCGGCGCGGGCCACAACGGGTTAACGGCAGCCGCCTACCTCGCCCGTGCAGGACTTTCCGTGCTCGTCCTCGAGCGGCGGGAGATCGTCGGCGGCTGCTGCACCACGGAAGAGATCATTCCCGGCTGCCGCGTCTCCACGACTTCCTACATCGCCAGCATGCTGCGGCCGGAAGTGATTGAAGACCTGCGGCTGGCTGAGCACGGACTGCGGATGATTCCCTGCGATCCGGCGATTCAGGTGCCGTTTCCGGATGGGCAGGTAGTGCCCTGGTGGGTGGACCGGGACCGGGCGCGGGCTGAGTTCAGCAGGATTTCGGAAAAAGACGCCAACCGGTTCGTGGAGATCGACGACCAGCTCAAGAAGCTGGCGCGCTACCTTCAGCCGTTTTTTCTGGAGCCGCCACCGGAGATTGAGGTCGGCGGGATCCAGGGCTGGGCCGATCTGTTTCGCCTGGGTTCGCGCTTTCGCGGGATTTCCAGCCGCGAGGTGGCGGCGCTGGTGTCATTTCTGACGGGGAGCCTGGGCGAGTTTCTCGATCAGAATTATTCGTCGGAAAAGATCAAGACCATGTTTCTCGCCAACAATGTTTACGGGAAACATGGAGGTCCATACCAGCAAGGCACGGCAATCGGCTTGCTGTTCCACCTGCTGAGCGGCGGAGAGCACCAGCTACAGGGCTTCTCCGGGCATGTGATGGGCGGGATGGGGGCTATCACGCAGGCGCTGGCGGCAGCGGGGCAGAAACTGGGGGTTGAGATCCGCACCTCTGCGCCGGTGGCACAGATCGATACCCGAGGAGGCAAAGTGCGGGGCGTAGCGCTGCGGGACGGTACGGAGATTCGTTCGCGGATTGTGCTGTCGAACGCCGATCCCAAGCGGACGTTCCTGGGCATGCTGCCGGCACGCGAATTGCCGGAAGACTTTCTGCACGCAGTGCGCGGAATCAAGATGGACGGCCCCTGCGCGAAAGTGAATTTTGTGCTGGCGGAGGAGCCCCGTTTCACGGGCACGCCGCCGGAGGCAACCGCGCTCGAGCGAACCTTCTATACGCTTGTGCCTTCGCTGAAATTCGCGGAGCGGTGTTACGACATCGCGAAATTCGGACAGATTCCGGAGGAGTTGTGGGTGGACTGCGTAGTGTCCTCCAACGCGGATGATTCGCTGGCGCCCGCGGGAAAACATATCCTCACCTGCTTTGTGCAGTATGTCCCATATCGCCTGTGCGAAGGCACATGGGACGAGAAACGCGAACTGCTGGGCGATCGGGTCGTAAAAAAGATTGCCGAGTACGCGCCGAACGTTCCAAACGCGATCCTTGCGCGCCAGGTTCTAACGCCGCTCGATCTGGAAAGGACCTACGGACTGACGGAAGGAAATATCTTCCACGGCGACCTGCGCCTTGAGCAGCTCTTCTTCATGCGGCCGGTTCCCGGCTGGTCGCAGTACCGGACGCCGATTCACGGCCTGTACCTGTGCGGAGCCGGAGCACACCCGGGAGGCGGAGTCACGGGAGCGCCGGGACACAATGCAGCGCACCAGGCACTGCGCGACTGGAAGAAGGGTGTTCACAAGGAGGCTAGCGCTTGAGCGAGACCTCCTTTCCGCGCGTCGCGGATTTCGTCATCCTGGGCGCCGGGGTCATGGGCGCTTCCATTGCCTTCCACCTGGCACGGCGTGGCGCCGGGAAGATCGCGGTGCTCGAACGGGAGCACGTCGCCCATGGCGGCAGCGGACGGTCCTCGGCGCTGATCCGGATGCACTACAGCTATCCGGCGGAAGTGCAGCTTGCGCTGATCAGCCTGCGCATGTTCCAGCACTGGCGGGAGATCGTGGGCGAGCCCGGCGACTTCCGGAAAACCGGCTTCGTGCGCATCGTTCCAGAGAACGAGATCCAACTGCTGCAGCAGAACGTGGAGATGCAACGCAGGCTGGGAGTCAGTGTAAAGCTGATCAGCGGCGGGGAACTGAAGGAGATCGAACCGGACTGGGTGGTCGATGACATAGAGGTTGCGGCGTACGAGCCGGATTCCGGCTACGGCGACGGGGCCGGCGTAGCGAACGATTTTCTCAGTCAGGCGCGGCATCTGGGCGCAGTCTACCTCTCGCGGACGGAGGCGACCACAATCCGTGTGATCGGTGGCCGGGTGCGCGGCGTGGTGACGAGCCATGGGGAAATTGACGCTCCGGTGGTCGTGGCAGCGACCGGCCCGTGGACCCGTCCTCTGTGCCTGCAGGCGGGCTACGATCTGCCGATCGAGAGCGAGTATCACCAGGTGGCGATTCTGAAGAATGCTCCGGGGATGAAGGGCGGCGGAGCGGCCTGCATCGATTCCATCACGACGACTTACTTTCGCTCCGATGCGCAGGACAAGTTTCTGATCGGCGACTTCAACGGGCAGCGCGGGGTGGATCCGGACAATTTTCCGCAACGGGCCTCGGATGATTCCCTGGAAGGGCTCATTGAGCGCGCCAGCCGGCGCATCCCCAAGCTGGAGAATGCCGAAGTCATGCGCGGCGTAACCGGGATCTACGACATGACGCCGGACACCCGGCCGCTGCTGGGCGAGATTCCCGGCATCAAGGGGTTGTACGTTTGCGCGGGATTCTCCGGCATGGGATTCAAGATTTCGCCTGCCATCGGGCTGGTCATGTCGGAACTTCTGCTCGACGGCTGCGGCAAGACGGTCGATATCTCGGCGTTTCGTCCCAGCCGGTTTGCGGAAGGACAGCCAATCAACGCGGAATTCGAATACAAGGATTTCTGATTTTGCCGTCTGCGGCACACGGGCAAGAGCAATGCGCCGCAAGGAGAGACCATGAAGAAGGGAATTCTGGAACGCCTGAAAGAGGGCCCGGTTCTCGGTGACGGCGGATATCTGCTGGAGTTGGAAAAGCGCGGATGGGTGCGCGCGGGTCCGTTCACTCCGGAAGTCGCCTTGACGCGGCCGGACGCATTGCGCGAGTTGCATGTGGAGTTTCGCGAGGCAGGCGCGGATGTGCTTCAGGCTCTGACCTTCTACGCCAGCCGGGACAAGCTGGCCACGGTAGGGCTCGAAGACAGGCTTGAAGAACTGAACCGGTCCGCGGTGCGCATTGCTCGCGAGGTCGCGGGCGATCAATGCCTGGTGGCAGGAAACCTCAGCCTGACCTGGATGTATGAGCCCAACAGTGCGTCGGCCGCCGACCGGGTTCGGAAGACCTTCGACGAGCAACTCGAAGTGCAGGTGGACGAAGGAGTCGATTTCATCATCGGCGAAACTTTCTCCTGGGTGGGAGAAGCTTTGATTGCCGTGGAGCGCGCCCGCAAGACGAAGCTGCCGGTCATGGTAACTATCTGCTTCGAAAACAAGAACGAAACCATGGAGGGACTGGGCGCGGCCCAGGCTGCTAAAACTCTGCTGGATGCGGGCGCCGACATCGTAGGAATGAACTGCCTGCGGCCACCCGAGCACATGCTTCCGCACATGGAGGAAATGCGAAGGGCAGTGTCGGGGTACCTTGCCTGCCAGCCGGTGGCATATCGCACGCCGAAGGAAAAACCCGACTTCACTGCGCTGCCGGAGTTTCCGCTTGGTCTCGATCCTCTGCAACTTACCCGCAAGCAGATGGGCGAGTTTGCCGGGCGCGCCAAAGAAATCGGCATCAACTACATCGGCGCCTGCTGCGGCGCAGTTGCCATTCACATTCGGGAGATGGCCCGGGTGCTGGGAAAGCTTTCCGAAGACGGCCGGGTATGGAAGAAGGGCGGCGAGAAGCCGATGTCGGCGTACGAATACTACGGGCACGGCAAGTAGAGCTGGATTAAGGCCCTTGCGCGACCTGCATTTTGCCGGAGCTGACCAGGCGGGTGCGGTGAATGGTGTTCGTTTCCGGGACTTCCGCAACCACATCGACGTGAATGTCGTAGGCTCCGCGCGGCAGGCGCTCGCCGAACGGAATTTCAAAGGACATAGTTCCGCTCTTCAGGGTGAAGTGCTGATAGCCGATTGCCGTGGCTCGTCCGATTTCATTCACCGCCAGCGCAATCAAGGTCAGATCGAAGTCGTGATTTTCCTGGTTGGAAACCTTGATTGATCCTTCGACTCTCGGCCCTACGACCTTGGGCGGGCGTCCCCATTCCGCCATCAGGGGGACGGTGACACGGAAGATGAACGCCTGCGTCCGCTGGTATCCAGGACTGCTGCTATCGGTGACGATTACGACGACGGGGAATTCACCGGCCTTCGTCGGCGTGCCGGTCAAGGCTCCTGTCTCGGAAAGAGCAAGACCTGGAGGAAGGTCGCCTTGCTTGACGGCCCAGCGGTAAGGCGGAAGGCCGCCCTGCGCCTGTAGCTGGAACTCATAGCGTTCGCGGAGGCTAGCGGCAGGGAGCGTGTCCGTGCTGACGGTGAGCGCCGGGGGCGTCTGCTGGGCGGACGCGAGAGATGCCGCCAGGAGTCCCAAACCCAGCCAGCATCGCGCCATCCAGCGCAAAGGGATCTTCATCTTTGGATTATAAGGCCGCGGGTATTTTCACCACAGGGGACACAGAGGAACACAGGGGATTGGGGGTTTTCCGGTGGGACCTCTTTGGTAAGGGTTTTCGGAGTTCATATAGCGGATGCACGGGTGGGGACACCCGTGCCTACATTTCATTACAGGGGATTAGTGTGTTCTCCTCGCTGTCCTCAGTGACCTCTGTGGTAAGGGTTTTCGCGGACCATATCGGATGCACGGGTGGGGACACCCGTGCCTACATTTCATTACAGGGGATTAGTGTGTTCTCCTCGCTGTCCTCTGTGACCTCTGTGGTGAGGGGTTTTCGGAGTTCATATCACGAGATGCACGGGTGAGGACACCCGTGCCTACATGAATCTCGCCCACGGGTGGGGACACCTGTGCCTACATGGCCTGGGGTGGGCTACCTTGGGGACGGGGCCAGCATCTCACGGTGGCATTCAAAACAGAGGGCTGGAGGGGCGAATGGGCTGGGTCGCGGACCAGTTTGACAATCGAAAAGACGCGCAGGAAGAAAAGAGCGAGAGTTTCGCCGAGGCGACGTTCGAGGAGCGAGCGGCGCGGAAGTGGGAAAACTTCGCCAAGGCTTTTGAAAAAGATGTGACCGAATTTCGCACCCGTGGCGGCGACGCCAATTTCAAGCGGGTCTCCAGCGACCAGTGCCGGATTGCGAATGTCACCGCGAATCTCGCCGCGGTCGTGACCGCGGATGTAACGGCTCACACCATCTCTTACACCTATGAACCCGACCACGAGCCGACGGCCGTTCCCGAGGAAGGCGTGCTGACGATGCGCGGCAGTGGCAATGCCGTGGAGCTGTACTCGGCCGATCAGCGTCTCACGCTTGAGCAGGCGCGGCGGCTCATCCTGCAGCCACTTTTGTTTCCCGCCAAGTCGCTTCCGCTCGATCCCACTGGAACGTAGGCCCTAGCGGCTGGCCAGACCTCCGGCGGTTTCCGCGCCATCCACGGTATAGACGTGACCGGTTGTGAAGGCTGCGTCGTCGGAGGCCAGGAACGCAAACATGGCCGCGATCTCCTCGGGCCGGGCGTGGCGTCGCATGGGAATCTTGCTGTTCACCGCGTCGAGCATTTCATCGGTGTACTCGGCGCGCTGCATGGGAGTGAGAACGTATCCCGGGGCAACGGCGCAAACCCTGATCTTCGGCGCCAGTTCCAGGGCCATCGAGCGCGTCAGCTCGATCACGCCTGCCTTGGTGGCGTTGTAATCGGCGTAGTAGGGATATCCCATGATGCCGTTGGTGGAGGCGGTCTGAAGAATCACGCCGCTGCCGCGCTGCCACATGTGCCGCGCCGCGGTCTGCGCCACATAGAACACGCCGGTGAGATTGACGGCGATGACGCGGTCCCACTCGTCCGGAGTGATGTCGAGGAAGTTATGGCGGATGCTGATGCCGGCGTTGTTGATCAGAACATCGACCCCGGCCATCAGATGCACGGCTTCCTCAAAGGCGGCCTCCACCTGGTCCAGGTCGGAGACGTCGGCCTGCACCGTTCCCGAAAGGCCGGGCAGCTGACGCTTGATCTCGGCGCAACCGCGGGCGTCGCGGTCGAGCACGCAGACGGCGGATTCTTCTTCCAGAAACCGGGCGGCTGTGGCGGCGCCGATCCCGCTGGCCCCGCCGGTGATGAGCACACGCTTTCCTTTCAGGCCTCGCATTGAGTCTCCTGCCCGGAGACATTAACACAGACGAAGTCAGGTGGAGGCGCGCGCGTCCCGCGCGTGCCAGGTGGGGAAGGGTTTCGCACGGGTGAGGACACTTGCACGGGTGAGGACACCCGTGACTACATGGGCAGAAGCGGTGAGTTACAGGCCTTTGCCGTTGAAGAGGAAGATCAGATCGATGATCAGGATGATGACGACCATCAGTTCCAGAATGAAGGCGCGGCTCTGGTGGAACTGGTCCACCATGAAGCGGTAGAGGTCTTCGGCCGTCTTGAGCTTCTGGGTGACGAGATTTTTGTAGTCGGGGACACCGACCTTGGCCGCCGCCAGTTTATAGAGGCGTGCCGAGAACATGTCGCTGAGAAACTTGATGGCGTTGTCGGCGTGCTCGGTAAGCTCGGTCACGTCGAGCAGGACGGTGTGCAGCCGGGTGGCGGCACGGGCCAGACGCCAGCGCGTGAGCATGCTGGTTCCTTTGTCGAGGAACGAGTAGACACCGTCGAGTTCACGCGTCAGGAGTTCGTCGTAGTGGCGAAATTCCAGAAGCTGCGAGTTGGCGTACTCCAGAAGCTGAATAGCCGTTTCGGCGCCGACCGGGCTGTCGTAGACAAATGCCGCGTTCCAGCCGATGACCGCCAGGTCGTTGGGATAGTAGGAGATCCGGGATTGCAGGATCTCCTCGCGTTCGCCCTCGGAAAGCTGGGCGGTTTCGGCGCGAACGATCTGCGCAATGCGCTCGCCGTGCGACGCGACTAACTCAGCGGCTGTCGGCGCTCCCGCGGCTTCGCTGACGTGGAAGATGTAGTAATCCTCGCTGAGCCAATTGGTATAAGGCTTCACCATGGCCGGAGCGGCCCGCTTCAGCTTGTCGTGGGCTATACGGGAGGCATAGCGCTCAAAGTCCACGTCCCAGGCCCAGCGGCTTCCCAACCGGACCAGGGTGTCCCAGTCGCCCTCAAACGGGGATTCGAAGACCACGCTGATGACGCCGTAGTCGTAGTACTTGATCTCGCCGTGGAGGCGCTCCCCGCTTTCCAGAACCAGGGGCTCCATCGCCTCGACCACCGGCGGGCGCTGATAGCGCACGTAGCCCGGCGCGGGATGCTTGAACGTGGGCTGGGGCATGGTGCGGGCGCCAATGATGGTCTGGAGTTCGTCCAGGCGGATCTCTTCGCAGACGTCGAACTGGATCAACACCAGGACCGCCCCCTGGAGCGAAGTGTCTACGGCGGAGGCAGGCCCGGCCGGGGCCGAGTATTCACCAACGGACTGTTTGTTCTGGGTTTCTGGCATGACGTCACCGCCGGACGGATCGACCCTTCGTGGCTGGTTCTATTGTCCCAGAATCCCCGGTGAGTTGGCGAGGGTCAATAAACTACCTTTATTTTCAGATATTTAGGCGCGCTATTCCCTGGAGGGGCGCGGAGACTTGCGCAGGGCAAGCTGGATGAGTTCGGCCAGGTGGAGGGTGTGGCGGCCGGTGCATTGGGTGATCTGTTCGCGGCAACTGAAGCCGTCGGCGACGAGCAACGTGGCGTCGGAGGCGCTGCGGACGGCGGGTAGGAGCTCCAGCTCGCCAATGGCTACCGAAGTCTCGTATTTGTCGTGGTCGAAGCCGAAGGAACCTGCCATGCCGCAGCATCCAGGGGCGGGGGAGTAGTGGTCGAGCTCCATGCGGGTGAGGATGGCCTCTTCATCCGCCATGGTCATGATCGATTTGTGGTGACAGTGGCCGTGGAGGAGGGCCTTGCGCTCAAAGCGGGGAAGCTGAAAGTGAGGCGCTTTCTTCTGCAGAAACTCGCTGAGGAGGTACGTCTGCCGGGACAATTTGTGAGCCCTGGGGTCGTCGGGGAAGAGGTTGAGGAGTTCGTCGCGGAAGACGGCGGCGCAGCTCGGCTCGAGGACGACGAGGGGAGTTCCGGCGTCCAGTTCTGCGGCGAGGACATCGAGGGTTTGAAGCAGCAGGCGCTTGGCGCGGTCGAGAAATCCGAAGTCGTAGAGAGGCCGTCCGCAGCAAAGGTTTTTGCGCGGCAAGGTGACGCGGAAGCCGGCGGCTTCGAGGACCTCGACCGCGGCCTCGGCGGTTTCCGGGTGGAAATAGTTGTTGAATGTGTCCGGCCACAGAAGAACGGGCGGGGCGTCAGGGTTTGGACACTCCCGCCGGCGAAACCAGTTACGGAATGTGTGGGATGCAAACTGGGGGATGCGGCGCTGTGAGGGCATGCCAGAAGCCCATTTCGCGATGGACCCCAGGACTGGCGCCTGCGTAGTGAAGTTTACGAGCCATGGGACTTTCGAGGCTATCCGCGCCCAGCGGTCGATGTGGGCGAAGGCATAGGAGTTGAGAGGGCGGGAACGGCCTTCGTAGTAATGGGAAAGAAACTCGGCCTTGTAGGTGGCAACGTCAACACCGACGGGGCAATCGCTCTTGCAGCCTTTGCAGGAGAGGCATAGGTCGAGGGATTTCTTGACGTCTTCGTCCCGCCAGCCGTCCTGGATGACGTCGCGCTTGGTCATCTCCCAGAGCAGGTGGGCGCGTCCGCGGGTAGAGTGCTCTTCCTCGCGGGTGACGCGAAAACTCGGGCACATCACGCCGTCGGAGTAGTTGCGGCATTTGCCTACACCGACGCAGCGAAGGGCCGCATGGGAGAAGCTGCCGGCGTCGTGAGGAAACTTGAAGTGCGTCTGCGGCTGCCAGGGTCGGTGATCGGCGCCGAGTCGAAGATTCTCGTCCATGCGGTTCGGCCGCACGACCTTGCCTGGGTTCATCTTCCAGGCGGGATCCCACAGACTTTTAAATTCCTGGAAGGCCTGCACCAGTTCGGGTCCGAACATCCTGGGAAGAAGTTCGGCGCGGGCCTGGCCGTCGCCATGCTCCCCGGAAAGAGAGCCCCCCAGGCTGACGACAAGATCGGCGGCCTCCTCGATGAAACCGCGAAATTTAGCTATGCCCTCGTGGCTTTCGAAGTCGAAGCTCAGGCGGTTGTGGACGCATCCGTCGCCGAAGTGACCGTAGAGAACGCTCTTGTACTGGTACTTATCGGTGAGCTTTTTCAGTTCGCGCAGATAGATGCCAAGTTTTTCGGGGACCACGGCGGCATCTTCCCAGCCCTCCCAGGCCTGCGGCTGGCCCTCCACATGCGACACGGCGCCCAGCGCCGACTCGCGGACCTGCCAGACCTGGGCGGCCTGGGCTTTATTGGTGAACAGCCGCATCAGCGGGGGATTGATCCGGCGGCCCAGGGACTGCATGGCGGCCAAGGCCATGGCTTCGGCTTCTTCGGCGGTTTCCGCGCCGAATTCGGCCAGCAGCCAACCGCCACCTTCAGGAAGCAATGCCAGCCCCTCGGAGTTGATCCCCTTGATGCGCGTGTATTTGACGAGCAGATCGTCGACCCCTTCAAGACCGATCGGCCTGAACCTCATGACTTCCGGGACATGATCGGCGCACTCGTAGATATCTCTGTAAGCGACTACCAGGAGGACGCGCTCCGGAGGGCTCGAGACGAGGCGGCAGGCGGCCTCGAGCACAGTCACGCAGGTGCCCTCCGCGCCGACCAGAGCGCGGGCGACGTGGAACCAGTTTTCCGGCAGAAGATAGTTGAGGTTGTAGCCGGAAACGCGACGGCGAATCTGCGGATAGCGCTGACGGATGAGATCGCCATACCGGTCCCGCAGCGACTTGAGTCCGGCATAGATCTCACCACGACGGCCGCCCTGGCGGATGATCGCTTCGAGTTCAGGTTCGCTGGTCGCGCCCACGCGCATTCTCTCGCCGTCGTAGGTGACGATGTCGAGTTCGTCGATGTTTTCGTCGGTCTTGCCCGCCATCACCGAGTGCACGCCGCAGGAGTTGTTGCCGATCATCCCTCCCAGAGTGCAGCGGCTGTGCGTGGCGGGATCGGGCCCGAAGGTGAGGTGATGTTTTTCGGCGGCAGAACGAAGATGATCGAGAATTACTCCGGGCTGTACCCGGGCGATGCGGCTGGCCGGATCCAAGTCGACGATTTCCGCCATGTACTTGGAGAAATCGAGGACGAGAGCGACATTGCAGCACTGCCCCGCGAGCGATGTGCCGGCGCCACGGCAAAGGAGAGGCGCGCCGAACTGGCGGGCAATCGAGATGGCAGCCAGAACGTCGTCAGTATCCCGAGGCAGAACTACGCCGATCGGAACCTGGCGGTAGTTCGAGCCATCGGTGGCGTAGAGAGCGCGGGAGCCGCGATCAAAGCGCACTTCACCCCGCAAGTGGCGGCGCAGGGCCTGAAGCAGGCCTTCGTCGTCCACTCGCTCGAGAGAAAGGCCACGGGCGTGGTCTACGGGGTCCGGCGGCATTTCGCGCTAATCGTTTGAAGAAGCTCCTGACACCATCTTACCCGTGACTTTGCTGATGGAGATGCGTGTTTTGTCGCCGCGCGGTTCGATATTGACCGTGAACATACTTCCCTTGCTGCGCGAGATCAGGGTGTAGTGGTCGCCCTCGGCGCTGTTGAAAGTGGCACTGGGAAGCTTGGAGCGATAGAACTCGGCGATGGTCGCGGGGGCGGCGTCGCTCTCGAACTCCGCGGTGGCGGTCTTCATCCCGCCGAGGTTCATGCTGGCCGAGCTGCCTTTGACCGAATCGGCGCCGGGATAGACATCGATGCCGAGATTGCGGATGGCTTCCTCGGAGTCGTCGGAGCTCTGCACGGTGCCGAACGGAGTTTCCACCTTGACGTTGCCGTTGCGGTGTTCGATGTGAGTGCGGCTGACGGCGCGATGAATGAAGAACGCCACCGTACCGACTCCCAGAATGCCAAGCCCGAAGATGACGGCCACGACGATCAGGATGATCTTCAGCGCGCTGCTGCTGCCGCCGCCTGTGGTTGCGGGAGTGGTAGTGGAAGCGACGGGGGCGACGGGGGCGGCGGCCACGGGCGGCGCTGTCGCCGGAACGGCTGCGCCGCATTTGTTGCAAAAAGTTGCTCCGGCAGTAAGGTTGGCGCCGCAGGAATTACAGAAAGCCATGTGTCTACCTCCAGGGACGGCAAATATCCCAGCGGCGGAGTATACCGCAACTGGCGGGAGAAGGTCTCGGGGTGGCGGGCTTACCCGGGACTTACGTCCCGGGCTTTCACATTTCGTCCCTGCGGGACTGGACGCTTGCAAGATCAACAGCAGGTCTCTCGACTACGTTCGGCTGCGCCTCACTCCGCTCGAGATGACAAAGCGTTTGGGCTGATGACGTACCTACTGGACTGCCCGTCTCCATTGTCATAAGCGTGGCGAGGAATCTCCTTTTCCATCTCATTCATTCGTCCGGGGAGCCCGGGCCCTTTCGATCGGAACGGTTTCAGCCGCGGAGCGGCGGCATAGGAAAGCCCGGCACGTCAGTGCCGGGAAAGATGTCCATAACCCGACCGAGTCCCGCCAGGGACGGCACCCGGCCAACGTCCGGCGAAATCCCGTTTGTGCCGCCCCTTCGGGGCTCCCTCATTACACCGCGTCTTCCCGGGACTTACGTCCCGGGCTTTCACATTTCGTCCCTGCGGGACTGGCGCTTGCAGGATCAACAACAGGTCTCTCGACTGCGTTCGGCTTGCGCCTCACTCCGCTCGAGATGACAAAGGTTTGGGCTGATGAAGCTGCTTTTCCATCTCATTCATTCGTCCGGTGAGACCGGGCCCTTTCAATCGGAACGGTTTCAGCCGCGGAGCGGCGGCACAGGAAAGCCCGGCACGTGAGTGCCGGGAAAGATGTCCCATAACCCCACCGAGTCCCGCCAGGGACGGGCACCCGGCCAACGTCCGGCGAAATCCCGTTTGTGCCGCCCCTTCGGGGCTCCCTCGTTACGCGGCGCCTTCCCGGGACTTACGTCCCGGGCTTTCACATTTCGTCCCTCCGGGACTGGCGCTTGGAAGATCAACAGCAGGTCTCTCGACTGCGTTCGGCTGCGCCTCACTCCGCTCGAGATGACAAAGCGTTTGGGCTGATGACGTACCTACTGGACTGCCCGTCTCCATTGTCATAAGCGTGGCGAGGAATCTCCTTTTCCATCTCATTCATTCGTCCGGGGAGCCCGGGCCCTTTCGATCGGAACGGTTTCAGCCGCGGAGCGGCGGCATAGGAAAGCCCGGCACGTCAGTGCCGGGAAAGATGTCCATAACCCGACCGAGTCCCGCCAGGGACGGCACCCGGCCAACGTCCGGCGAAATCCCCTTTTGTGCCGCCCCTACGGGGCTCGCTCGTTACGCGGCGTCTTCCCGGGACTTACGTCCCGGGCTTTCACATTTCGTCCCTGCGGGACTGGACGCTTGCAAGATCAACAGCAGGTCTCTCGACTACGTTCGGCTGCGCCTCACTCCGCTCGAGATGACAAAGCGTTTGGGCTGAGGAAGCTGCTTTTCCATCTCATTCATTCGTCCGGGCCGGTCCCTTTCGATTGGAACGGTTTCAGCCGCGGAGCGGCGGCACAGGAAAGCCCGGCACGTGAGTGCCGGGAAAGATGTCCCATAACCCCACCGAGTCCCGCCAGGGACGGCACCCGGCCAACGTCCGGCGAAATCCCGTTTGTGCCGCCCCTTCGGGGCTCGCTCGTTACGCGGCGCCTTCCCGGGACTTACGTCCCGGGCTTTCACATTTCGTCCCTGCGGGACTGGCGCTTGCAAGATCAACAGCAGGTCCCTCGACTGCGTTTGGCTGCGCCTCACTCCGCTCGGGATGACAAGGTGTTTTGGACGTTGTCATCCTGTGTCCCTCTGTGGCCTCTGTGGTGAAAAGAGGACGCGCGCGCCTGCATTGGATCAGCTGATCATCCGCCAGGAGTAGTCGCTAAGGGAAAGGACCAGCAGGATGAGCAGCCAGAAGACGGCGGCGACCACGACTACTTTGGTCATGTGTTCGTCGGTGTACTTCACGTGCATGAAGAAGAGCACAACGATCAGCGCCTTGCCGGTTGCGATCAGAAGGGCGACCACGCTGTTGAAGGGCCCGAGATCGAGGGTGGCGACAGCGGCCGTAGCCACAGTCAGGAAAATCAGCGTGCCCCAGATGATCCAGTACAGCTTCGCGGGAATGATGTGTTCGGACATGGCTGCACTCACTTGTGACGATCGATCAGATACAGCAACGGAAACAGGTAAATCCAGACGATATCGACGAAGTGCCAGTACAGGCCGCCGATTTCGATGGGGGTGTGGTATTCGGGAGTAAATCTCCCTCGGGCGGCCATCACGGTCAGCACCGTAAATATTCCCAGGCCGATGACCATGTGAAGGGCGTGCAACCCGGTCATCGCGAAATACAGGGAAAAGAAGATCTGGGCATACCGGGAATTGATCGGTATATCGGGATGCCCCGGCTCCGTGCCCTCGAAGTGGAAAGAGGAACCTGGAATGTGATGCTCCTCGAATTTTTCGTACCACTCGTAGCCCTTGATCCCGAGGAAGGCCAGGCCGAACACCATGGTGGCGATCAGCAGCCAGACGAGAAGCTTGCGGTTTCCGGTCTGCGCGGCTCGAACCGAGAGCGCGACGGTCAAGCTGCTGCAAATGAGCACGGCAGTGTTCACCGTGCCGATGATGAGGTTCAGAGTGCGGCTGCTGGCGGCAAACTCCGGGAAGTAGGCGTGGCGGTAAACCAGGTAGGCAAGGAACATGCCTCCGAAAAACATGATTTCGGTGCCCAGAAATACCCACATGCCCAGGGATGCGGCGCGGCGCTGCTGCCCGGCATCGGCAAAGTGATGGCGCAGGGCGGGGTCGTGGTGTTCGACCGCGATCGGGCTATCGGCCAACGCGAACCTCCTCGGGAGCCGGAATGTTGCCGTAGTCGTAAGCCTCCCAGGTAACTTCCGGCGTTTCATCAAAATTGAAGGTGGTGGGTGGCGACTGGGTCATCCACTCGAGTCCGGCGGCATGCCAGGGATTGTCCTCCGCGATCTTGCCATAGCGCACGGACCACAGGAAGTAGACCATGGGCAGAAGATAGCCCACGGCAAGAATGGTGGCGCCGGCCGTGGACATCACGTTCAGCACCTGAAATTCCGCCGGGTACTGCCAGTAGCGGCGCGGCATCCCCAGATAGCCCAGGATAAATTGCGGGAAGAAGGTGAGGTTGAAGCCGAGGAATACGACCAGCGCCGCCAGCCGGCCCCAGAGTTCGGGATACATGCGGCCGGTAATCTTCGGCCACCAGAAGTGAAGGCCTCCCAGGTACCCCATCAGGGCGCCGCCGACCATGATGTAGTGAAAATGAGCGATGACGAAGTAGGTGTCGGTGACGTGCACGTCGATGCCGAGCGCCGCCAGGAACAGCCCGGTCAGTCCGCCCATAGTGAACAGGCCAATGAAGCCGAAGGCATAGAGCATGGGCGTGGAGTAGGTAATCGAGCCCCGGTACATGGTTGCGGTCCAGTTGAACACCTTGATGGCCGAGGGCACGGCGACGAAGTAGCTGAGGAAGGAGAAGATGATCGCCGCGTAGAGCGACATGCCCGCGGTGAACATGTGGTGCGCCCAGACCAGGAAGCCGAGCACGGCAATCCCGATCAGGGCCAGGGTCATGAAGTTGTATCCGAAGACGCGCTTGCGGGAGAAGCAGGCCACAATCTCGCTCACCACGCCCATCGAGGGAAGAATCATGATGTAGACGGCCGGGTGCGAATAGAACCAGAACAGATGCTGGAACAGCAGTGGATCGCCGCCGCGGGTGGGATCGAAAATCCCCAGATTGAAGGCCCGCTCGAAGACGACGAGCAACAGCGTAATGGCGAGTACCGGAGTTCCCAGAAGGAAAATGACGCTGGTTGCGTACTGCGACCAGATAAAGAGCGGCAGGCGCGACCAGGTCATGCCCGGAGCGCGCATCCGGTGAATGGTTACGACGAAGTTCAGGCCGGTCAGGATCGAGGAAAATCCGTTGATAAAGATGGCAACCCCGGCCTCAATCACCTTGGTATTGCTGAAGGCCGTGCTGAAGGGCGTGTAGAAGGTCCAGCCGGTATCGACGCCCCCGGTGAGGATGCAATGCAGCATGAGGGCGCCGCCGAGCATGTAGATGTACCAGCTCAGCAGGTTGATGCGCGGGAAGGCCAGATCCTTGGCGCCGATCATGATCGGGACAAGGAAGTTGCCCAGCACTGCCGGGATCGATGGGATCAGGAAGAAGAACACCATCACCTGGCCGTGCATGGTAAAGAGCTTGTTGTAGGTATCGGCCTGGACCAGGTCGCCCGCCGGAGTGAGCAGTTCGAGGCGGATCACGAGCGCGAAAAACCCGCCCACAAAAAAGAAGAACGTGATCGCCATTAAGTAGAGCAGGGCGATGCGCTTGTGGTCGGTAGTCAGCAGCCACGAACGGATGCCGTACTCCTGGTTGAGATAATTCTCGCGTTCTACCGTAATTGCCGGACTCGACATCGCTATTCCTTCATTTCCTACGGTTTCGTTTCACCCTGCCCAGGTCCCGGGCCCGCGGCCGCGCCGGCGGGCGAGGGATTCAACGATTTCACATATGCCACGATGGAATTGAGCTGCTCCTCGCTCACCAGGCCCTGGAATGGAGGCATGATGGGCTTGAAGCCGCTGACGATCTTCGCGCCCGGGCTCAGAATCGACTCGCGGATGTAGTTCTCGTCGGCGGTTACGGTTCGCCCGTCGATCAACTGCACAGTTCGCCCGTAGAGCCCTTCCAGGTTCGGACCGCGTCCCTGGGTATCGGAACGGTGACAGGTGGAACAGCCGAGTTGCTCAAACACGGCGAGACCATTCTGCGCCAGGGAACCGCTGGCGCCTCCGCTGAGCCATGCCTGGTAATCGGCAGGGGACAAAACGACGACCTGACCGATCATTCCGGAATGCTGCGTGCCGCAGTATTCGGCGCAGAACAGATGGTAGGTTCCCGGCCTGGTAGCGTGGAACCATGCCGTGGTGTAGCGCCCAGGAATCACGTCCTGCTTGATGCGGAACGCAGGCACGTAGAAGCTGTGAATCACATCCTGCGAGGTCAGGAGGACTTTTACGTCGCGGCCGACGGGTACGTGCAGTTCGTTGACCTCGCGCTGGCCCTCTTCGTGCTGGAACTTCCACATCCATTGCTTGGCGACCGTGTAAACCGTGGTCGCGCCCTGGGGAGGCGTGCGCTCCTGGAAATAGAGGAACGCGCCCCAGCCAAAGATAAACAGAAAAATTCCCAGCGGGACGACCGACCAGGTAACTTCGAGAGCCGTAGAGCCGTGAATCTGTTCCGCCACAACCCCCGGGCGCTTGCGATAGGTAATCGCGAACACCAGGATCATGGTGAAGATGGCCGCGGTCATGAACGCCGACAGCACCAGCAGAAACACGTAGAGTGCGTCCACGTTGCCGGCCATGCTGGAGGCCCTCACCGGCCATAATGGAAAGTTTTCAAACATAGCGCTGTGGCCCGCCCGGCGGCTTACCTACTTTCGATCCCATGCGGAATAGAACGATGATCATCGTGCCGAGTAAAAGTATGGTCGCAGCCCCCGAGATGCGAAGGATGCGCGCGATCACCGGTCCGTACTTTCCGGTATCGGGGTTGTAGTGATAGCAGTACAGCAGCACCTGATCGACGACAGTTCCGATTTTGTCCTGCGAAGCCTGCACCAGTCCCAGGCGCAAATCCTTCGGCGCGTATTCCACGCCGTAGTAGTACTGGGCGATCCTGCCCTCCGGAGTAAGAACCATGATGGCGGTGGTGTGGGCGAACTGGCCGGATTGGGGATCGAACTGATACTGGAACCCGGCCGCGCGGGTAAGGGCTTCGATCGATTCCTGGGGGCCGGTGAGGAAGTGCCAGCCTTCGGCGGCGCCCGCGCGCTTATAGCGCTTCAGATACTCCGCCTTCTTGGCGGCGGCGAGGTCGGGGGTTTCCCTCGGATCGAAGCTGATGGTCAGAACATCGAACTCCTTGCCCACATCGAACTTCAGAACGCGAAGCGCACTGGTCAGGCCGCTGAGCACCTCTCCGCACAACATGGGGCAGCGATAGTAGACAAGGTTGAGGATCATGGGGCGCTTCCCGAAGTAGTCGCCCAGGCGGACGGTCTTGCCGGTTTCGTCGCGGAAGGTCAGGTCCGGAGGGATCGCCTCGTTCAACCGCTGCTCGATGGCAACATTCTTCAGGCCCGGAGGACGGATGTTGCTGGGTGGCGACATGACGCCCTTCGGCATGCCCTGGGCCAGGGCAGACAGCGCGGCCAGGACCAGAAGCGGCATCAGGAGCCAACGCGAATTGTGGGTTACAGAATTCACTGAATCAATCCCTTCATTTCGGCTTCGCCGCGGGGGCGCCGCCGGCATCCGATTTCTCCGCCGCCTGCCGCGCGGTATTCACGGGGGAGGGCGGCACCGCGCCGGCTTGCGGTCTTGTCGGCAGGCCGCGCTGCGCGACCAGTTCCATGGCGCGGTCAATCGGGATGTGCATGGTTCCCGCATTGGCGTTCACCCAGCCATAACTGTGCAGGGTCTTTTCTTCCTCCAGGCGGAAACCGGTGATCTCGCGCCGCTCGTCGGACTCAAGCCGCGGCTGGGGAAACTTTTCGATGTCCGCATTCGAAATGCTGCGGGTGTTGGTTTCGGGCTTCGCCAGCGGGCTTTGCGGCGGCTGGTGCGACTGGTCGTACCGGTTCAATACATGCAGCAGCCCGAGAAGCACAAAGTAAACCAGAACCCCGAACAGCGCGAGGCTGAGCAGAAAGGCGTAGAGGCCTCTCGCCGAGAGATCCTCGTGCTCGAAGCCGGTGTTGGGATCGCTCCGCTCGTGCCTGATCTCGTCACTCATGCGCAGGCTCCAGAACTTCCGCAGCGTAGGCGTCGTAGGCCGGCACCAGCGGGATTGCGCTCAGGTTGCGAGTGAAATACCACATCCAGAGCCCTCCTATTGCCGCCGGCAGGACAAGGTCGGCGATGGTCACCTGAAAAGTCTGCGAGAAGTTCGGCTCGATGATCCAGAACAGGTCGACGTAGCGGATGAAGAGCAGCCACACCGCGAGCCAGACCAGACGGGTGATGTCGCGCTTGAAGGGGCGTGAGAGCAGCAGGATGAAGGGGCCGGCGAATCCGAACACAACCAGCACCAGGCCGACGTATCCCCAGCCGCCATGCAGGCGGCGCATGTACCAGGTGATTTCTTCCGGCAGGTTGCCGGCCCAGATGATGAGCCACTGAGAGTAGGAAAAATAAGCCCACACCATGATGAACGTCAGTATGAACTTGCCGTGGTCATGGACGTGTTCCGGCTTGAGCAGGACCGACATGGGCTCGTAGCGATAGAGAATCCGCTCGACGACCACGGCGAAGCACATAGCCGTGAGCAGTTGCCCGATCAAAATGACGAGGCCGTAGATGGTCGAGATCCAGCTCGGATCGATCGACATGATCCAGTCGATGGCGGCGAAGGAGATGGTGAAGGCGTAGAGGATCAGCCCAGGGCCGCTGAGCGCCTTGAAACGGTTGCTGTTGTCGCGAACCGGGGGCGTGTCCTGCTGCCGCGACCAGCGGGTCAGGAGATAGCACAGCAGATTCCAGATGCCGATATAGATGATGGCCCGGATGATGAAACCGCTTGGAGTGAGATAAGTGCTGGTGATGTGGCGAAGGTGCTCGCTCTTGGCGACTTCCGCGGCATTGTCCCACTTGTAGAGATAGGGCATGCCGAGGATGACGGGGATGAACAGAACCGCCATCAGCGGCAGTGTGCGCATGGCCGCGCCGAGAATGCGGCGGATGATCATTCCCCATCCGCCCTTGGTCAGGTGGCGGAGCATCAGAATGGCCATCGACCCGAGCGCTACGCCCAGCCAGTCCATGTAGTTGAGCAGATAAGCCCGGAAGAACTGCTGCGGCTGCACGAACGCAAGGATCACCGCAATCACCGAGGCGGCGCCGCCGATGATGAGCGACCGCTGCTGGATGGTCTTCAGCGCCGGCGGAGGCATCAGGTTGAGATTCTTCGGGTGCGCGGTGCTCAACGGTGTTCGCCTCCTTCCCCGGCCGGCTTGGGCTGAACTACGGCGCGGGTCGCTCCCGATCCCGGCTCTTCGAAGTTCGGCGCCTCCGACGGAACTTTTTGTCCGGCCGGCGCATCCGCGGCAGAGGCGTTCTGGCTTAGCTGCAAGGCGCGGATGTAGGCCACGATGTCCCAGCGGTCGCGCGGCGGAATCTGCGAGGCGTAATCCGGCATGGACCCAAAGCCGTTGGTCATGACGTCGAAGAAGTAGCCCAGGGGCGCGTTGCGCAGACGCGGGTCGTGATAGGAAGGCGGGCGCTTGAAGCCACGCTGCACGATGACGCCGTTGCCGTCTCCCAGCCGCGCATGGCAGGGAGCGCAGTAGATGTTATAGCGTTCCTGGCCGCGCGAGAGTACGTCCATACTCACCGGGAACGGCATGTAGTCTCCGGGATTGGCGCCGATCTTGCCGGTGTAGAAGTAGGTATCCTCGCGCAACTGGCCGCGCGCCACCGTGTCCGGCACGGGGTCGCGCGCCGAGCGGAGGTCGGCAAAAAAATCGCTGCGGCGCAGCGGCTTGAACCGCGGCTGGTCGTGCATATCCTGGCGGCACCCGGCAAGGAAGGCGCAGGCGAGAAGCAGGACGGCTCCGCGGGAGACGACGTGCCGGAACGCGAATTGGCTAAGACAGCTAATCCGGCACCTCCGAAATCGACTTCGGATTCAAACTCTCGAGGTATTGTCGCGTCGCCACCGAGTCGTACTTGCGGTCGGAGGAGAAGATGATCAGGAAGAAGCGATCCTTGCTGGCAAAGGCAAAACGGTCCACGTTGAAAACCGGATGGTAGGGCATGGGGAGCCCGTTGAGGGCCAGCATGCCCAGCACGGCAGAAATGCCGGCAAAAAGAATGGTCATTTCGAAGGTCACCACGATGAAGGCGGGCCAGGAGTGATAAGGCTTTCCGCCTACATTGATGGGATAATTCACCGCCGACACCCAGTATTGCAGGGCGTACCCGCTGAGCCCCCCGATGATCCCGCCGATCAGGGTTATCAGAGGCACAAAGTCGTGATGGAAGCCGACGGCTTCGGCCAGTCCCTCGACCGGGAAAGGGCTATAGGCGTCGATCTTCTGATAGCCAGCCTGGCGGGTGTGCTCGGCGGCCCCGACCAGGATGGTCGGGGTGTCAAACTCGGCCATCATTCCGTAGATCCGCGTGCGCTTCATTCCTTCACCTCCGCCTCGGGCAGGAGGGTCCGCATTTCAAAAATGGAGATCATGGGCAGCAGGCGCACAAAGAGGAACATGCAGGCCACGAAGAAGCCGATGGTTCCGATGTAGATCGCCCAGTCCCACCGTGTGGGGTAGTACATGCCCCACGATGAAGTCAGGAAGTCGCGCTGCAGGCTGACCACGACGATGATGAAGCGCTCCAGCCACATGCCCACCAGGACATCGAGCGAGATCAGGAACAGCCAGAACGGGCTGGATCGCAGCTTATTGATCCACAGCACCTGCGGGATCACCAGATTGCAGATGATCAGCGACCAGTACCAGAAGGCGTAGGGTCCGTGCAGGCGGTTCCAGATCGTGTAGGAGTCGTAGCGGTTGCCGCTGTACCAGCCCATGAAGGCTTCGATGATGTAGCCATAGCCCACGATCAGGCCGGTCGCCAGCATGACTTTGGCCGAGTTCTGCAGGTGGCGTTCGGTGATGAATCCCTCCAGCCCGTAAACTTTGCGGATGGGGATGGCCAGCATCAGCACCATGGCGAAGCCGGAGTAGATCGCGCCGGCGACAAAGTAAGGCGGGAAGATGGTCGTGTGCCAGCCGGGAACGATGCCGATCGCAAAGTCGAAGCTGACCACGGTGTGCACCGAGAGCACCAGCGGTGTGGCCAAGCCTGCCAGCAGCAAATACATGGTTTCGTAGCGGTGCCAGTGGCGCGCTGAGCCCCGCCATCCCAGCGCCAGAATGCCGTAAATGATCTTCAGCCAGCGCTTGTCGGAGCGGTCGCGCAGGGTGGCGAGATCGGGCACCAGCCCGATGAACCAGAACAGGGCGGAAATCGTGGCGTAAGTCGAGACGGCAAACACATCCCACACCAGCGGGCTGCGGAACTGCGGCCAGTAGCCCATGGTGTTGGGATACGGGAACAGCCAGTACGCCAGCCACGGCCGCCCCAGGTGGAAGATGGGGAACATGCCGGCGCAGGCGACGGCGAAGAGGGTCATGGCCTCGGCGAAGCGGTTGATCGAGTTGCGCCAGGACTGGCGCAACAGCAGGAGGATGGCGGAAATCAGGGTGCCGGCGTGGCCAATTCCGATCCACCAGACAAAATTGACGATGGCGAAGCCCCAGGCTACGGGAACGTTGATTCCCCAGATGCCGACACCGCGGAGGAAGAGATATCCGGCGGCGTAGAGCAGCATCATGGTCAGCAGGAAGGCGATGCCGAAGCCGATGAACCAGCCGTTCGAAGTCGGACGGGTAAGAACAATCGAGCTGATCTTGTCGGTGACGGAACCGAAGGTGTATCCCGGCTCGATGACCGGCGCCCCGGTTATGATTTGTTCTTTCCGCTCGTCCATGAATCCGTCGCTCTTTCCCGCTCCAAACCCTCTTAACGCTGAAATTTATCCCTTGCCCTCGGCCAGCGCACTGGGGTTGCGAATCTCCGCCAGGTAAGTCGTTCTTGGCCGCGTGTTCAGGTCGGCCAGCAGGCTGTAATTCCGGGATTCACGCTTCAACTGCGAGACCCTGCTGGCGGGGTCATTCAAATTTCCGAAGATGATGGCATCGGCGGGGCAGGACTCCTGGCATGCCGTCTTCAGTTCGCCGTCCTGGATGCGCGTGTCGGCGCGTTCGGCATCGACGCGATGCTGCGTGATCCGCTGCACGCAATAGGTGCACTTTTCCATCACGCCGCGGCTGCGCACGCTGACTTCCGGATTGCGCATCATCTTGTACTGTGGAGTCTCCCAGTCCTGGAACAGCAGGAAATTGAAGCGCCGTACCTTGTAGGGACAGTTGTCGGAGCAATAGCGAGTCCCGACGCAGCGGTTGTAGACCATGTCGTTCAAGCCCTCGGTGCTATGCACCGTGGCGCCAACCGGACAGACGACCTCACAGGGCGCGTTTTCGCACTGCTGGCAGGGAACCGGCTGGAAGTAAGCCTTGGGGTTGGCGCGGTCGCCCTGGTAGTAGGCGTCGACGCGCAGCCAGTGCATGTGCCGCCCGTGGACGACCTGCTCCTTACCGACAACCGGGATGTTGTTCTCCGACTGGCAGGCAATGATGCAGTTGTTGCAGCCCACGCAGGCGTTGAGATCGATAGCCATTCCCCAGACGTACGGTTCTTTTTCGTAGGGATACGGCTGATAGAGGCTCAGTTCCCGAGGCGGCTCATCTTCTCTCGCGAAGTCCGGTTCCTTGCGATATTCCTCGACCGACGCGGTGCGGACCGAAGGCCGGTTGCCGGTCGCCGTCTCCATGGTCTGGTATCCCTGGGTCGAGGCCAGCTTGTAGGTTCCACCCGCGGGGCGCAAATCGCTCAGCGAGGCAAGCCACGGGGTTGCGCTGTAGCGGAGCGCGTACATATCGAAGCCCGTTCCCGTCCCCGCGCGGCCGGCACGGCGTCGGCCGTAACCGAGAGAAACGGTGACACAATTGTCGGCATGTCCCGCCTGAATCCATACGGGAGCAGTGACCGCTTTGCCGTTCAGGGTCAACTGCACCAGGTCTTCGGTGTTGAGTCCCCGACGGGCCGCGAGCTCCGGGCTCATTAATACCGCGTTGTCCCATGTCAGCTTGTTCATCGGCTTGGGCAGTTCCTGCAACCAGCCGTTGTTGGCGAAGCGGCCGTCGTAAATCGAGGGATCGCCGCGGAAGTTGATCTCGATGGCATTCGCGGCGGTCACCGACGGCGTAATCTGGGCCACTGGTTTGACCATCATCGCTTTGGGGGCGAACGCTGTGCCCTCCATCCAGCCGTCGTGAAGGGATTTTCTCCAGAAGGTGTCGAAGTCGGCGCTGGCATGTTGTTTCTGCCAGTACGCCTTCACGATGTCATGGCTGGGGGTTCCGGTCTGGCCGGCAAGCGCGGCGACCATCTCGTGAGTGGTCTTGCCGTCGTAAAGAGGCGCAATGAGCGGTTGCACGATGCTGACCGTGCCGTCGTAGGCCCGCGCGTCGCCCCACGATTCCAGGTAGTGGGCTTCATTGATGTGCCACTGGCAGAGTTCCGCCGTCTCGTCCTGGTAAAGGCCGTGATGGATGCGCAGAGGGACATTGTTTTTGAAAGCGTCGGCGAAGCCGAGGTCGGCAGGCGCGTCGTACACAGGGTTGCCGCCCAGGATCACCAGCATGTCCACCTTATGGGCGCGGATATCCGCCACCAGATCCTTGAGCGACTCCGTCTGGTTGACCGGATTGGCATCCACCGGGTCGGTGTAGAAAACGGTCTTGCCGACATTGCCCAGAACCTGATTCAGTGCGTGCGCCATGGCATGAACTGCGGGCGCCTGATGATCTCCCGCCACGACCACGCTCGATCCCATGTGCGTCTTCAGATCGGTGATAAGCGCGGGATAGAAGCCCGGCGGTCCCGTCGGAGCAGAAGTAAAGCCTCCGCCGTTCTGCATCAGCTGCAACAGCGATTGCGCGAACAGTGGGATGTCGCTGGCTTTGAGCGGCGCGCGGTGGTCTGCTTTGCCCCCGGTGGAACTCATTCCGCTTTCGACAACGTAAAGCCGGCTCATCCCGTCTTTTTCGGGATTGCGGCGGGAGGCGAAGTCGCGGATGTAGCGAGTCGAGCCTGGAAAGCCGGCGTAGAGGAAGTCGGCGTCGAGGGACAGGACCACGTCCGCCTTGGAGAAATCGTAGCGCGTCTCGACCGGCTGGCCGAAGGCAAGCTTCGCACCTTCAAGCACGTTGTCGCGGTTGATCGGATCGTAGACGTGCCATTTCGCCTGGGGATACGCCTGCAGGAAGGCGCGCATCTGGTCCGCAAGGGACGGCGAGGAAACCGTGCGGGTAAGAACGCGGATGCCTGAGCCTGCAAAGTTCTTCTGCAAATTCAACGGAGCACGGATCGCATTAACGAAGTCGCCCCAGGTACGCACGTCGCCCAGGTAGCTGATCGTCTGGGAGCGGTCGGGATCGTACATTCCGAGGATGGAGGCTTGCGAGTAAATGTCGGTGCCGCCCAGGCTGGCCGGGTGCTGCTCATTGCCTTCAATTTTGGTCGGGCGGTAAAGGTTGCTCTCGACCAGAACGGGGCTGGCATAGGCGCCAAGGGTGAAGGCGGTGGCGTAAAACATCGGACGCCCGGGCACCAGATCTTCCGGCTGCTTGACGTACGGGACGATCGGCTCAAGCGGCTGCTTGGTGCAGGCGGTCATTCCCGCCAGGGCGAGAGAAGCTCCCATCAGCTTGAGGAAGCCGCGGCGCGAGACGCCATCGAGCCACTCCGAGGCGCCGCGCGGAAACTCCCGGTGCATCATTTCCTGGAATTCTTCGCTTCCCGCGAGCTCTTCCAGGCTGCGCCAGAATTCGGGCCCTTTGGTTTCGGCAATGCGGGCGCGGGCCGTTTCCAGGTCGAGCTTGCCCTTTTTGCTCGGGCAGATGTCCTCGCGGCGAGGTTTGCCGTTTTGTTCTGGCCTTGTCATCGGTGGCACGTCGAACAGCTTGTAATGTCCTTTTCAGTCCGCAATTTGTATTTGTGTATCAGGTCCAGGCCCAGGGCGGTCTGGTCGGTGTATTGCTTGCCGTCCAGTGCCAGCGGGCGGTCGGGCGTGGGCTGCACATAGCGCATGTTGAAGACCTGGTCGCGCGGCCGCAGATATTTCTCCGGGGCGCGGTGGCAATCCAGGCACCATTCCATCTGGAGCGAAGCGAAGTTGTACATCAGGGGCATGCGATCTACGGCGCCGTGGCAGGTGTCGCAGCCGACGCCCTTGTTGATATGAATGCTGTGGTCGAAATAGACGAAGTCGGGAAGATCGTTCACCCGGTTCCACACCAGAGATTTGCCCGAGCGGAAGCTTTCGCGCACCGGTTCGAGCATCGGAGCAGCCGTCCATATCTGGCGATGGCAGTTCATGCAGGTGGCGGTGGGGGGAATTCCAGCGAATCTGGAATTCTCGACTGAAGTGTGGCAATAGCGGCAGTCGATGCCCAGGGCGGCGACGTGATGCTGATGGCTGAAGGGTGCGGGTTGCGGGCGAACCACGCCGGCATAGGTAACGTAGGGCGAACGTTGCAGCTGAATGCAGGCCCAAAGCAGAATCGCCACCACGAAAACTGCGCCAAAGATCGTGGCCTTGGAAATTGTGTTCGTGCTGCGATGAAAAATCTGCATCGAGAACTTTTGCTGACATCAGATCCGCTGAGCGGATCCAGGTTCATGCAGCGCTGTGACCGATGGTTTCCAAAGACGGCGACGAATTGAAAGTGTGAGACCGGCGATTATAGCAGCTTGCTACATCCGCCAAGTTAACAGGGCCCATAACACCGGCCAGGATACTCGCCATAGCCCCGATAAAAACCATAGCGAGTTTTCCACAGCCGGGAAAGCACGTCCCCAGGGGGAAGGTCAAAGCTATTCCCAATTCAGAACACCGATTAAAAATGGCCCCATCCGGTGCTAGTGGAGGTTCATGACCAGCAGCTTGGGCTCGGTCATCTCCTCGATCGCATAACGGAGCCCCTCCCGCCCCAGGCCGGAGTCTTTAATCCCGCCATAGGGCATGTGATCGATCCGGAAGGTGGGAACGTCTCCGGCCACAACCGACCCCACTTCGAGTTCCTCGTAGGCGGTGAACAGCAGGCGGGCATCCCGGGTAAAAATTCCCGCCTGGAGGCCGTAGGGCGAGTTGTTGATGAGGCGGATGGCTTCGTTGAAGTCGTCGTAGGGATCGACGACGACAACCGGCGCGAAGATCTCCTGGCAATTGACCTTCATTTCCGGCCGGGTCCCGCTCAGCACGGTGGGCTCGAGGAACGGCCCTTTTCTCTGGCCGCCAACCAGGATGCGAGCGCCAGCGCGCACCGCTTCCTGGATCCAGTCGCCGGCGCGGACCGCGTCGCTCTCGCGGATGAGAGGGCCGAGGTCGGTGGATTCTTCCATGGGATCCCCGGTCTTGAGATTCTTGACTCCCGCCAGCAGCAGGTCGGTGAACTTGCCGCACACCGAGCGCTCGACCAGTATGCGCTGAACGGAAATGCAGGTCTGCCCAGCGTAGCTGAAACCGCCGGAGACGCAGCGGTCGGCGGCGTAGGCGAGGTCGGCATCGCTGTGTACGATGACGCCGGCATTTCCCCCCAGTTCGAGGACTACCTTCTTCTTGCCGGCGTTATTCTTGATCTTCCAGCCCACCGCCGCGCTGCCGGTGAAGCTGATGAGCTTGATACGATCGTCGCTGACCAGCAGGCCGGCGTCTTCATTCGACAAAGGTACGACGTTCAGGCCGCCGTCGGGCCAACCGGCCTGCTGCACAACTTCCGCCAGGAGCATTGCAGTGAGCGGGGTCTGGGGAGCAGGCTTGAGCACCAGGGGACATCCGCTGGCAATGGCCGGAGCGACCTTGTGCGCGACCAGGTTGAGGGGAAAATTGAACGGTGTGATGCCGGCGATGGGCCCCAGCGCAAAGCGCCGCACGATGCCCCAGCGGCCGGCGGTGTATTCCTGCCAGTCGAGCGGCAGGTATTCGCCATAAATTCGGGTGCTTTCTTCCGCCGCGACGTTGAAAGTGAAGATGCCGCGGTCGACTTCGCTGCGCGCCGCCTTGATCGGCTTCCCTGCTTCGGAGGCGATGGTGCGCGCGAATTCTTCCTTGCGTTCGGCGATTCCCTGCGAAATCCGGCGGAGGACGCGCTGGCGCTCGAAGGCGGGCAGCCTGCGCGTAGTTCCGAATGCCTTGACCGCGGCGGCGATGGCGGCCTCGGCGTGCTCGCGCCTCCCCTGAAACACGTGGGCGATCACGGTGCCGTCGTAGGGCGCCCGAACCTCAACCGGGTCGCCTTCTTCCATCCACTTGCCATCGAGGAAAAAGCCTTGTGTACTGACGGGTGTGATCGTGTGGGCCATGGACCGGGAGACCTCCGCAAGCGGACCCAGTCATTATAAAACCCTTTCCGCGCGCAGGTTTTACCGAGGAAGATAAACGCGTGTCGCTCTCCATTTCGGAACTTGCACGGCTGCTCCGGGCGAAGTCGGTCTCGCCCGTAGAGGTCGTGCGCGAATGTTTGGCCAGGATTGAGCGTCTCAATCCCAGGCTGAACGCCTTCATCACCGTGACGTCAGACTCGGCTCTGAGCCAGGCGCGGAAGGCGGAGAGCGAGATCCGCGAAGGAAAGTGGCGCGGCCCGCTGCACGGAATTCCCGTGGGGATCAAAGACATCATCGATACGGCGGATGCTCCGACGACTGCGGCGAGCCTGCTATTCAAGAACCGCCGCCCGAAAGAGGATGCGGAGGTAGTGAGCCAGCTGCGGGAGGCGGGAGCCGTGCTGATCGGCAAGCAGAATCTGCACGAGTTTGCCTACGGCGGCAGTTCGATCGTCAGTTGCTGCGGCGAGGTTCACAATCCATGGAATCTGGCCCACATTGCCGGTGGATCGTCGGGGGGATCGGCGGCGGCGGTGGCGGCCGGACTCGGCCTGGCTGCGATCGGAACGGACACTGCCGGATCGGTTCGCGAACCTGCCGCGCAGTGCGGCGTTACGGGTTTGAAGCCAACCTACGGGCGGGTCAGCGTGAAGGGAGTGATTCCGCTGGCGCCGTCTTTCGATCATGTGGGACCGATCTGCCGCTGCGTCGCAGATGCGGCAATCGTGCTGCAAGCGATCGCAGAGGAAGGCTCCAAGGACTCGCGTGCAGTGCCAGACTACGTCAGCTCGCTGAAGAAGGATTCCAAGCCGCTGCGGATTGGCGCGCCGCGAAAATTCTTTTACGAGGACCTGCATCCAGAGGTTGCGGCCGCGATGGAGCAGGCGCTGAAGGTGCTGAGCGGAATGGTGCAGGAGGTCCGGGAGATTGAGATCGAAGTTCCAACGGGCCGGAGCCTGCAAAGCTTCGAATCCTATGCCTACCATGCCGAGTTTGTGGAGCGAAGCCCGGAACTCTATCAGCCGGAGACCCTGAGGCGGATCAAGACTGGCGCCGGCGTTACCCAGGAAGATGCGGAGGCGCTTCGCTTGAAACTTGCACAGCTCCGACGCGAAATCTCTCAAGTATTCGGCGAGGTGGACCTGCTGGTCACTCCGGCCACGCCGATCCCGGCGCCGACCATTGCCGAGCTGAAGCAGGAGCCGGATCGGCTGCGGGAGCGCGAGTTGCTGTTACTCCGGAACACGCGCCCCTTCAACGTGTGGGGAATTCCGGCTATCTCGGTGCCCTGCGGATTCACGCAGAGTGGCCTGCCCGTGGGGTTGCAGATTTCCGGCCTCCACTGGGAAGAGGGCCGCGTTCTGCAACTGGCTCACGCCTATGAGCAGGCCACCAGTTGGCACAAACGCGAGCCGGGGCTCGAATAGTTTCCTGAGACTCAGTTTCCCGACATGGCTTTGTCCATGAATCCAGACTGGTCCCCTTTCATCTTCTTCAGACCGTCGGAAGAGAGATACACCATGTGTCCTGCCATGTAGGTTGAGTAGGAAATATTGGCGCGGTACTGGGACGGCAGATCGAGGTGGTCCATGGTGAAATTTGCCGCGAAGTATGGCGTGGCCAGATCGTAGTAGCCCTCCATCACCAGCACCTTCATATAGGAATTTTTCACCATCGCCTCGCGCAGCGCCGTCGCAGTGTCAGGAAAGCCCTTGATGCCGGATCCCCAGTCCCACTTGTTGAAGGCATCTTCGTCGGACGGAAAGACGTGGTACGGCATGTCGGTCTTATAGCCCAGTTCGGTGCGGAGGTAATTGTTGAATACCGAGGTATAGGGCGGAATGATTGCGGGCTCGGTCGGGTCGTAGAAGGGAGTATCGAGCAGACCACCGGGATCGGGGCCGGTGAAGCGGCCATCCAGGCGGCCGACACGCACCTTCTGATCGATCAGGAGATAGTGCGTGAACTTGGGAACGTCGATGCGCAAATTGGCCTGGTCGATGACGTCTTTGGTGAGTCCGGTAAAGCGGGCCATGCCATCGACGGCTTTCTGCCGCTCCTGGGGAGTGAGGGAATCGCCCTTGGCAAGAGCTTGCGCGTATTCTCCCCATGCCCAGTTCTCGGATTCCTGCCGCGCTTTGTCCATGTCCTGCGCAAGGTCGGCGGGAAGCTTGTGATGGTAGCCGGCGATCATGGTGAATGAGGGGATCAGCAGGATGTACGGGAGATCGTTGCTCTTGCTGTCTTCGAGAGTCTGAAACCGCAGCGCCGTGGAAAGAAGCGTGATGCCATTAAAGGAGATGCCCTGGTCGGCGAGATAACCGGAGATGCCGGCGGCACGGGTAGTGCCGTAGCTCTCTCCGAAGAGGAACAAGGGTGAACTCCAGCGCTCATAGCGGCTGAGATACATGCGGATGAACTCGCCGAACGATTCGATGTCGCCTTTTACGCCGAGGTACTTCTTCAACTCATCACTGCCGGCGGCACGGCTGTAGCCGGTGGCCATGGCGTCGATAAAAACAATGTCGCTTCTGTCGAGCAGGCTGTTGGAATTGTCCTCTATGCGGTAAGGCGGAGGGAGCAAAAAGCCATCGGGCCGAAGCAGAACGTGGCGCGGGCCGAGAGCGCCCATGTGCAGCCAGATCGTCGCCGAACCCGGACCTCCATTGAAGGCAAAGGTCAGCGGGCGTTTCGCCGGATCCTGACCGTCCAGGGTGTAAGCGACAAAGAACATTTCGGCTTCAATTTTTCCGTCGTCGCGCTTGATGGGCAGACGGCCGGCCGTGGCCGTATACTTCAGCGCCTTGCCGTCCAGCGTGATCTGGTGGTGAGTCACCACCGGCGGCGTCTCGGTCATGTCGAAATGCGGTTCTTTGTCGTCTTTTTCCTTGTCCTTTGATCTGTCGCCTTCGCTGGTTGCCTTCTTCTCTTCCGGTTGGGTCGCTTCGGGGGGATTCGCAACGGGCTCCAGGGGCTTCTTCTCTTTGTCTTGCGCCTTTGCGGCGGGAGTTTCCGCTTTCTTCTTCCGCGAGGTAGCTGAATCTGGCTGCTGTGCAGCCAGATTGGGCACAAGTACGCAAAAAATCGCGAGCGTAAGAACGAAAGAACGCATTAGTTTTCCATCCTTATAGGAGTTCTCAGTCGGGACCGGGAGAAGCAGGACGGCATTATAACTGTTTGACCGCGACGGGATGATTTCGTTACCAACGGTCGTGTAGGCACGGGCGTCTCGCCCGTGCGATCCGGATCCTGGGAATACGAATAGTGTGCGTTCGTCAGAAACGTCGCGTAAGTCGGCACGATTCCAGCCGCGGAGCGGCGGTATGGGAAAGCCCGGGGACGTAAGTCCCGGGAAGCGGGGCGCAGCGTGACGAGCCCCGTCAGGGGCGCCACAAGGGTGATAGGCTGACGTGCCGTCCCTTGCGGGACTCGGTCATGTTCTTGGTACCTGTTCCCGGCACTTAACGTGCCGGGCTTTCACATTTCGTCCCTGACGGGACTGGGGCCTCTGATCGGGGTAGTCCGGTCGCCGGCGGGATCCCACGAATGCAGGTAAAAAATCCCCGCCCTGTCGTTCCGAGCTGCGGAACGACAAGCGTCGGGCACCCTCCGGCCCGGTCCTTTACTATGGTCAGGTGGGCACAACGAAGAGACAAACGAAGAATCCATCCATCCTGCGGTCATCGAATCTTGCGAGATTTTCATGGCTGCTGCACGGATTCAGCACCCGCGCCGGCGGCGCCTCGCGGGCGTATGGCGGACACGCCTTCAATCTCGGCTTCACCAGCGAGGATACACGCAGCGCGGTGGAGCACAATCGAGCCAGGTTCCTGCATGGACTCGGTGCGATGAACGGCAAGCGGCCCTGGCCCATGGTCACGCTGAGGCAGATTCACTCCGACATCATTCATTGCGTGAACGAACCACCGAAGGAGCATCTGACGGGCGACGGCCTGATTACTGCGACGCCGGGGTTGCTGCTGGCGATTCAGACGGCCGACTGCCTGCCGGTGATTCTGGTCGACACCAAGAAACGAGTGGTCGGCGTATTCCATGCGGGATGGCGGGGCACGATGAAGCGAATCGTAGAGAAAGGCGTGGGTCAGATGATGGGCTGCTTCGGCGCGTCCGCCCGCGATATCAAGGCTGCCATTGGTCCTGGAGTGCGCGGCTGCTGCTATCAGGTGGGGCCGGAAGTCCGGCAAAAGTTCGAGTCGCAATTCTCGTATGCCGCAAAGCTATTTCGTGAGATCAAGGAATCGGACCCGATACGCGAGAAGTATCCGCTGCTGTTTCTGACGGCGCGGGCCCCGGGACATGGCGAACTGCCGCCCCAGATTTTTCTCGATCTCGCCGAAGCCAACCGGCGGCAGCTTCTGGAAGCGGGAGTGCCGGCAAAAAACATCGTGGCTTCTCCCCTCTGCACCTCCTGCCGAGTCGATCTGCTGTTCTCCTATCGCGCCGAGAAGGGCAAAACCGGCAGGCTGATGGGAGCGGCCGGCATTCGACCGCAACGTTCTGCGAGGAGATCGTGAGGCTTCTTCTGATTGGCATGCTGTTGTGCGGGCTATTCATTTCCAGCGCTGAAGAAGAGCCAGGCAACCGCGCAAAGCAAATTGATTCTCTGTTTGACGCCGGGGTTTCCGCCGGTTCGCCGGGTGCAGGCGTGCTCGTCATCCAGAACGGAAAGAAGATTTTCGAGAAAGGATACGGCGTCAGCGATCTGCGCTCGATGCGGAAAATCGACGCGCAAACGAACTTCCGGCTGGCTTCCGTGACAAAACAGTTCACCGCGACTGCGATCATGCTGCTGGTACGCGATGGCAAGCTGCACTACGACGATCGCCTGACGAATCTTCTGCCGGGATTTCCGGACTACGGCAAGTCGATCACGCTTCGCAATCTCCTCAACCACACGTCGGGCCTTGTGGACTACGAGGACCTGATGGAGCCTGCGCCAGGCGAACCGCCGCGCTACGACAGGGATCGCCACCAGATCAAGGACGCCGGCGTTGTATCCCTGCTCGAGCAACAGACGAAAACTAAATTTCCGCCTGGAAAAAGCTGGAGCTACAGCAATTCGGGATATGCCGTGCTGGCGATGATCGTGGAAAGAACATCAGGGATACCGTTTGGCCAGTTCCTTCACGATCGCATTTTCGCCCCGCTGGGCATGACAAACACGGTGGCGTTCGAAAAAGGAAAGAATGAAGTCGCCAACCGCGCCTACGGCCACACCCCGAAGGGCGCCGCGTGGGAGGAGACGGATCAAAGCCCCACTTCGGCCGTCCTCGGAGACGGCGGCATCTATTCGTCTCTTGCCGACCTGGAAAAATGGGACCGGGCGCTCTCCCGGCACACCCTCCTGACGGCAGCCGAGATGCAGCCGGCGCTTACGCCGGTGAAGGTGCAGGACGGCAGTGTGCGCGGGCCGGACGGATCGCCCGCGGAATATGGGTTCGGCTGGTTCCTGAATTCCTACCAGGGACGCGCCCGCATGTGGCACTACGGAGAGACGGTCGGGTTCCGCACCGCGATCGAGCGCTTCCCCCATGACAAATTGACCGTGATTGTTCTGTGTAACCGCAGCGATCTGATTGCGCATTACCTCGCGCTACAAGTAGCGGACCTGTACGTCACCAGACAGAGATAATCGCGTGATGGGACGAGGTGCGCTCAACGATTCGTATCAGGGCATGGCTTCAGCCATGCCGATATCTCTCGAGCTGTGAGGTCCGCGCCCGAAGGGCGCAACCGAATCGAGGTAAATTGCGCCTGATCGGCGCGTTCTCGAAATTCCCCGTACTTTACGGCGCGCCTGAAGGCGCGCCCTGATACGAACCAGATGGGACGAGGTGTGCTCAACGATTCGTATCAGGGCATGGCTTCAGCCATGCCGATATCTCTCGAACTGTGAGGTCCGCGCCCGAAGGGCGCAACCGAATCGAGGTAGTTGCGCCTGATCGGCGCGTTTTCGAAATTCCCCGTACCTTTCGGCGCGCCTGAAGGCGCGCCCTGATACAAACCAGATGGGACGGGTGCGCTCAACGATTCGTATCAAGGCATGGCTTCAGCCATGCCGATATCTCTCGAACTGTGAGGTCCGCGCCCGAAGGGCGCAACGAATCGAGATAGTTGCGCCTGATCGGCGCGATCTCGAATTCCCCGTACTTTTCGGCGCGCCTGAAGGCGCGCCCTGATACGAACCAGATGGGACGAGGTTCGCTCAACGATTTGTATCAGAGCATGGCTTCAGCCATGCCGATATCTCTCGAACTATGAGGTCCGCGCCCGAAGGGCGCAACCGAATCGAGGTAATTGCGCCTGATCGGCGCGATCTCGAAATCCCCCTTACCTTTCGGCGCGCCTGAAGGCGCGCCCTGATACGAACCAATGGAGGCTGCACCGGCGTTGGCGGGCGAGGGCACCCGGGCCGAAAAACTACTGCACGGGAGGCGGCGCGCTCAGCGAAGGCTGCGGCGTAGAGTGGTCACCCGTATTGACCAGATCCTTCAATTCTTTGCTGGGTTTGAAGAAAGGAATTTTCTTAGCCGGAACTTCCACGCGATCGCCGGTCTTCGGGTTACGGCCGACGCGTGGCTTGCGCTGGCGGGTACGGAAGCTGCCAAAGCCGCGGATTTCAATCTTGTCGCCGACACGGAGGGAGCGCACGATGCTGTCGAAGATGGTCTCGACGATGACTTCGCTGTCCTTGCGCGTCAATTCCGCCAGACGGGACACTTCGTCGATGAGATCCGCTTTTGTCATACGCTTGTTCGCTCCTTGCCGAAAATGGCCGGCCCGGGGGCCGACGCCGCGGCTAGTCCCCATAAACTTCTCAAATTTCAGGGGTTCTGTGCAAGTGGCATTTCACGCCATGCCCTCCTGTGTAACCAGGATGGGCGATTTTGCGGGCCTATTTCCACAAATAATAGAATCCGACGTGCTGCTCGAGCAGTTTCTCCCGGGTAGGCAGCCACTCGGATATATCCCCGAATAAGAGGTCCAGGACGGTCTTGCGATCCTTCTCAGGATGGACCAGGACAGGCTCGCCGCGAATCCCCACGGCCTTGGCGGTGTCATCGACCGCCGCCTGGAAATCGCCCACCTGGTCGATTAGTTTCATATTCAGCGCCTGCTCGCCGGTCCAGACCTTGCCGTCGGCGATCGAGCGGATGTCCTCGACCTTGACGTGACGCCCGTCCGAATTTCTGCCATCTGCGACGGCTTGAATGAACTGCGAGTGCATATTGTCGATCAGGGACTGGAGATACTGGCGCTCGGCTGGAGTCAGGTCGCGGGTGGGAGAGCCGGTGTCCTTGAATTCTCCGGCCTTCATGGTGACGTCCTTGAGCTTCGCCCAGCGGAGCAACTCGCCGTAGTTCACCCATTGCGCGATCACGCCGATGGAGCCGACGATGCTGCCTTTATCGGCGTAAATCTTGTTGGTCGCGGAGGCGACGTAATAGGCTCCGCTTGCGCCCACACTCTCGATGGAGGCTACGATCCGCTTCTTCTTTTCGTCGCGAACGCGCTTTACTTCGCGGTAGATTTCTTCGGAGGCAGCCACGCCACCGCCGGGCGAGTTCACGTGCAGGATGATGGCCTTGATGGAGCTGTCGTCCCCGAACTTCTTCACCTGCTCCACCATGGTGCTGGGATCGACGATTACACCTTCCAGTTCGATAACACCAATCTTGTCGCCGAAGCTGTGGAAAGACGCCTGTTCTCCGCCGGCGTGCAACGTCAAATAGACGAGGGTAAATACGGCCAGAACGAAGAGGAAGAAGGCCCCTCCTCCTATGAGGATCCAGAGCCAGGTACGGGAACGCTTTTCATCGTTCATACTGAGGGCCTAGTTTAGCACCGTACGGGGGATGGAGGCGCGGGCGTCTCGCCAGTGCACATCGGGGCCTGAATTTAAGCTCCGCACGCCTGAGGACGCGGCGCCTACATCGCGTGTTCGGTATTGCCACTCAACAGGGCCAGGGCGTGGGGCAGGATGTCGATCACGGCTTCCAGGGAGTCGACCGCGCCCTTGGGGCTGCCGGGTAAGTTGAGAATCAGCGTCGTTCCCTTAACGCCGCAAATTCCCCGGCTCAGGGCGGCCAGGGGAGTCTTCTTCGCGCCTTCCATGCGCATCCGCTCTGCCACCCCAGGAAGAAGGCGGTCACAGATCACCTGCGTTGCCTCGGGAGTGACGTCCCTGCGGGCGATTCCAGTTCCGCCTGTCGTGACAACCAGTCGCGCCTCGTCGGCAAGAAGCACGAGCGCGCGCTGAATCGCCAGTTGCTCGTCGGGAATGATTTCGGTGGCAACGACGGTGAACTGGTGGCGTCCAAGCACTTCCACGATTGCCGGGCCGGAGGAGTCGTCGCGTTCGCCGCGCGCGCAGGAGTCGCTGACCGTGAGCACCGCCGCGGTCAGCCCCTCAACTGTCGAGGAGGACATCTTCCTCCTCGGGTGCGCCATCCCCTTCGTCCTTTCGCGACTCGTCGAGCAGGCGCAGGCCTTCCATCAGCAGGCCCTGGGTGTTCAAGGTCGTGTTCTGCCCGGATGTCTTCCCTTCGAAATTGATCTGGAAACTTCCCGAGGTCCAGGTTAGCGCTTTGAAGACGGCAGCATCGCCGGTTACATCTCCGTAGGTGGCAAAGACCACCTGTCCCTCACTGAAATAGACCTCGCACTTCTCGCCCTTGTTGGTCAACGTCAAAAGGCAGCTCTTGCGGCCCATTTCGAGCGACTGCATGAGGTCGATCAGGTTCATCTGGGAGAGACTGCCCCGCAGCACGCCGTCGGAAGGAGCGGTCTTCGCCATCTTCTCGAGGAGGATTCGGTCAATGGCGCGCTTGATGCGGCGGGTGGCGTCGCGGAGGAAGAATGGCTTCTCGACGTAGTCGTCGGCGGCATGCTCGTGATTCGAAAGTTGCTCGGCGATATCGGCTTTGGCGGCAAGCATCACGACAAAGATTCCGGCAGTTGCCGAACGTCCGCGAAGTTTTTCCACCAGTTGTCTGCCGTCCATGCCCGGCATGCGGTAGTCGCTGACCAGCAGGTCGGGCGGATCGTCGATCGCCTGTAGAAGCGCGTCTGCGCCATCGCTGGCGGTGCTGACATCGGCGAGAGGAGACAGCGCTCCGCGTAGAAGTCCCAGTACCATGGGATTGTCTTCGACCAGAAGGACTTTGACCTTGTCAGGCATGGGAAGGCTATGTCTTCTTGCGCGAGCGGATGAAATCTCCGCTCTTTCCCCCGGACTTGCTCTCCAGCACGATGTGTCGGATTTCAATCCCCTTATCGAGGGCCTTGCACATATCGTACACAGTGAGAGCAGCCACGCTGGCGGCTACCAGCGCCTCCATTTCGACTCCCGTGGCGGCCGTGGTCGTAACTTTGGAGGCAATCGCGACGCCATTCTCGCACAGGGACATACTCACATCAACGTGAGAAAGTGGCAGCGGATGACACATGGGAATCAGCTCCGAGGTCCGCTTGGCAGCCATAATGCCGGCGAGACGCGCCACCTCGAGCGGATCGCCTTTCGGATTCGTGGGCAGAGCCTTGAGCACTTTCCGTCCGAGGCGGACAAAGGCGCTGGCCTCCGCCTGTCGATGGGTCGCCGATTTGGCGGAGACGTCGACCATGCGGGCGCGACCCTGGCGATCGTAGTGAGAGAGCCTGGCCATTTCTCGATGCTGTGAAAGCAGGATATCTTAATTGCTGCACCGCCCTGCGAAAATTGACTTGAGAACCGCAGGGTCCTACCATTTTTCGCCTGTGAAAGGTCCGGAATGATCGGCGAGACCGTCGCCCACTATCGCGTGCTGGAGAAACTCGGTGGCGGCGGCATGGGCGTGGTCTACGAGGCCGAGGATCTGAAGCTGGGCCGCCATGTGGCCCTGAAATTCCTGCCGCCCGACCTGATTCAGGATGCGCAGGCGCTCGAGCGCTTCCAGCGTGAGGCGCGCGCGGCCTCGGCTCTCAACCATCCAAATATCTGCACCATCTACGAGATCGGCGAATACGAGGGGCAGCCTTACCTGGCTATGGAGTTGCTGGAGGGGAGAACCCTGCGCTCGCTGATCGGCCATCGCGGACTGGAACTGGACCAGATCCTGGATCTCGGCATGCAGATCGCCGAGGCCCTGGAGGCCGCGCACTCCAAAGGGATCCTGCACCGTGACGTGAAGGCAGCCAACATCTTCGTGACCAACCGCGGGCAGGTCAAAGTGCTGGACTTTGGGCTGGCCAAGAGCGCCGGCGAGGAGGCTGGAAGACCCCTCGATCAGGGCGCGCCAACCATGACCGCCGAGCACCTCACCAATCCTGGGACCACGCTCGGCACCGTCGCCTATATGTCTCCGGAGCAGGCGCGGGGCCGGGAATTGGACGCCCGGAGCGATCTGTTTTCCTTCGGTGTTGTTCTGTATGAGATGACCACCGGCACGCTGCCGTTCCGCGGCGGCACCAGCGCGGAAGTCTTTGATGCCGTGCTGAACCGCCAGCCGGTATCGCCCGTGCGCCTGAACCCGGCAACGCCGCAGGAACTGGAACGGATCATTCTGAAGGCGATCGAGAAGGATCGTGACGTGCGATACCAGCATGCCGCGGACATCCGCGCCGACCTGAAGCGCCTGAAACGGGAGAGCGAGAGCGGGCGCGCGGCCGCCGCACCGTCTCCGCATTCAAGGGTCCCCTGGCCGGCAATTGCAGGCCTGATTGTGATTCTTGCGGCCGCCGTGGGAATCGGCTTCTGGTACAGCAGTCACAAGAAATCCGCGACAACCGAGGCGCAGGTGGCGACGCCGGTAGCGCCCACGGTCAGCGCGCAGACGTTGGCAGTGCTTCCATTTCGCGACATCAGCGACGACAAGGGAAACAAATCATGGGGCATCGGCATGACGGACGCCATCATTACGCGGCTGGCATCGCTTCAGAATCTCGCCGTGCGCCCGACCAGCTCCATCCTGAAATACGCGGAGGCGCCGGCTGACCCTTTGCAGGCGGCGAAGGACCTCGGTGTGGATACGGTTCTCGACGGCACCTACCAGCGGGGCGGCAACGTGGTGCGGGTTTCGGTGCAGTTGATCGACCGGCAGAAAGGCGCGACGCGCTGGGCGCAGCAATATGACCTGCGGGCAGTAGACATGCTGAAGTTCCAGGACGAAGTCGCGCAGAAGGTAGTCGACGGGATGCGCATCCAGGTCAGCGGGCCAGAGCATCAGGCGATGGCGACACCGCTGACCAAGTCTCCGGAGGCCTACAACCTCTATCTCCAGGCGCGGTTCTATCGCAACGAATACTTCATGCAGGCGCGGCTCGAGAGCCTGCGGCGGGCAGAGCAACTGGTGATCGGGGCGGTGCAGAAGGATCCGCAGTTTGCTGAAGCGTACGCGCTTCTCTCTTCGTTGTATGGCATGGAGGCGGCGAATTTTGGCGCCGACGCGGCAGGAAATCTGGCGCGTTCCGAGGAGGCGGCGCGGAAGGCGCTCGCGATCCGGCCGGATTCTCCCGACGGATTGACCGCGCTGGGCTCGGCCCTCACGGAAGGAGGGAAGAACGAAGAGGCGATTCGGGTCCTGCGCCAGGCCACGACGAAGGCTCCAAACTTCGACATCGCGTGGGACATGCTGGGCTACGTCTGCCACTACATGGGCCTGCTCGATCAGTCGGAGCAGGCGTTCCGCCGAAGCGTGGAGCTGAACCCCACGACGATTCGCATTTACTGGATGCGGGCGCGCATTCGGCTTTACCAGGGCCGGCCTGCCGATGCGGAAGCGGAGATGAAGCGCGTGATCGCGTCAAATCCGAACCACTTCAAGGCTCTCGCCTACCTGGGAGAATTTCTTTATTACCAGGGCAAGAACGAGGAGGCGGAGTCGACTCTGGCGCGCGCCGTGGAACTGGGCCGCAGCAGTGGTGACAGCGCACCGACGCTGCTGGCGGCTTTTCTCTATGCGTCGCAGGGGCGGCGCGACAAGATCGATCCGGAGATTTTCCGTTACCAGCCGAAGGGCGTCATCGATGGCGACTGGGCCTACTGGCAGGGCGGGATCTACGCCATGCTCGGTGAAACTGACAAGGCGCTGGCCTGGTTTGAGCGCGCCGTAGAGTTGGGGAACCACAACTATCCCTGGTTCCAGCGCGACAAGAATTACGAAAAGCTTCGCGGCAACAGCCGCTACCAGCAGCTAATGGAACAGGTTCGCGGGCACTGGGAGAAATATCAGAAGGAGTTCGGCCAGCAGTCACTCTCAGCGCAGAAGCACCGGCACCCACTCGCCCGCTTCAATCCGCTCCCGGTCTGAGGGAACCACGGCGTAACAATTGGCGCGCGCCAAGGCCGCCAGGTCTCCCGATCCCTGCCATGGCTCCAGTTCCACTTCCGCGCCCTCGAATTCTCCCGAAAGATGCGCGGGCAGGAATCGCTTGAGCCCGGGTTTGGTCCTGATCTCGCCCTTTAGTCGGGCCGAAAGGAAAACCAGTTTACGGGGAGTCATTCCGGCGAGCGCCTCGATCAGTGGCCGCGCGAAGAGTTCGAATGTGACCATCGTCGAAACCGGGTTACCGGGAAGTCCCAGGAAATACTTCGGCGGCTCTGCGCCTCCCGGTTCTCCCAGCGCCCGGCCAAAGACGATCGGTTTCCCCGGCTGAATCAGCGCTCCGGTAAAAAAGAATTCGGCGCGAAATTCCTCCAGAATCTGCTCGACCAGATCGTATTTCCCCATCGAGACTCCGCCGGAGAGCAGCAGGAGGTCGGACGTCAAACCTTGACGGATCAGTTCGCGGAGGCGCCCCGGTTCGTCCGGAGCCACGGGCAGAAGAACGGGCTCGGCCCCGGCTGACTGAATCTGGGCCGCCAGGGAAAAGCTGTTCGAATTGCGAATCTCATTGGGCCCGGGAACAGCTCCCACATCGACGATCTCATCTCCGGTTGCGAGCACCGCCATGTGAGGCTTGTCATAGACCAGAAGGCTTTCGTGCCCGGCTGCGGCCGCGATTCCGATGGCGGCGTGGTCGATCTTCATGCCGTCCGAGAGCAGGCGTTCCCCCCGCCTTGCCTCGGAGCCGGTAGGAACGATGTTGGCTCCCGCCTCGATTCCGCGATTGACGGTGACGCGGGCGCCATCGCGCGAGGTGTACTCGACCATGACCACGGCGTCGGCTCCATCAGGCGCGGGGGCCCCGGTCATGATGGCCGCGGCCTGACCCGCTTTCAGATGAACGGCTGCATCGGCCGCTGAAGGTCCGGCCTTGATTTCGGCCACGACTTCCAGGGTAGCTGGTAGTGTGGCCAGATCGGCTGCACGCACGGCGTACCCGTCGCGCGCGGCGCGACGGAATGGCGGGAAGTCGCGGTCGGCGAATATTGGTTCTGCCAACACCCGCCCGACGGCCGCGAGGAGCGTAACTGAGGAGGCTTTCCCCGGCTTCAGGCGCGCGGCCTGCTCTTCCACCGCGTGGCGAGCATCTTCAAAGCTCAGAATGGACGCCTTGGGAGGGGCGGAGGCCATCGCAAAACATCATACAGAAGGGAAACGGCTAGCGGCAGGCGGTGACGGTCGCGGTGAGGTCCAGATCTTTCTTCAGCGAATTGAAGTTCATGGAATTCGCCTGCGAACAGAACTGGCTCGTGTTCAGCGAGTACTCGACCTCGAAGACTGCCTTGTTGGCGTTGATGAACGGGAGCAGGGAGCTGCATTCCGAGTACTGGAAGCACTGCTCATCCAGGGCGAAGTCGAAGTCGCCGACCAGGTCTGAAACCTGGCCGAGATCGTTCTTGAGCGCGATTGACATGCCCATACCGTGGGCGATCTGCGCCATCAGGCGGTTATATGTGAGCTGGTCGTTGGCGCTGATGGAGAATCCGGTGCTGTTGGAGTAGCCGTCGATGTTGTCGGGCTCGATGGCGTCGAATCCCTTGTCTTTACACATCTGAAAACGCGCCGTCATGATCGGGCCGAGGATCGCCGTCTGGCGAACGTCCAACCATTTCTCGCCCGGCCATCCGTTGCCCGAACCCTGCACCATCGAGGGGAAGGAACTGAAATCAGGACGCCAGTCCTCTGACGTTCCCACGTTGATGTAGCAGACGGCGTGCGCTCCCTTGGCGTGGATCGCCGACACCAGTGAGCTCGAGGCATTGAAGCCATCGACGTCGTACATCTGCACATTCAATAACTGATTGGCGCTCGGCAGGGTGGAAAGCTGCCATTGCCAGGAGGTCGCCAGCGCCGGAGCCCACGTCGAACTGGTCGACCCGCCGCCGCCGCTGCCGCTCCCGCCGCTGCCACTGCCGCCGGAACCGCCACTGCCACCACTCCCTCCGCTGCCGCCGGAATTGCCGGCGCTGGCTCCTGTATCGGTCGAGGAACTCGCGGCATTGCATGCTGCCAGCAGGCCGCAGAGGCAGACGACAGACAGGAGGTGAAGGATTCGGGTTCGCATGGTAGGCACCGGACCGACAGGTGCTGAGTGTAGCCGAATCGCCCCAAATGACCATTACCCGGAAGTGCCAATTACAGTCGGGTTACTTACCTTCGTAATGGGTGATTGGGACTGGAAACGGAAGAAAACACTATCGGATAGCCAGGCTTTGCCGGAGTTCGAGTGGGTGAGTTGCGTAGGGGAGAGTGGTCTCGGCATCGACGACGCCGGCGCGGATCAGTTTTTCGATTTCGCCGTCAAAGTGCTGCATGCCCTCGCCAACCCCTTCCTTCATGGCCTGGAGAAGGATCTCGCCGGGACGATGCTCGCGCTCGATGCAGGCCCCGATGCGGGAGTTCACGTTCAGAATCTCGGCGATCACTACCCGGCCTCCGCTCTTGCGGGGCAACAGGCGCTGGGAGATGATGCAGCGCAAACCCTTGGCAAGACGGCTGCGGGCTGACGATTCTTCCACCCCGCCCATGGTGCTGATAATTCTTTGTACCGTCTTGGCCGCATCCAGAGTGTTCAGGCTGGAGAGGACCAGGTGTCCCGTCTCGGCAGCTTCGAGGACCATTTCCAGGGTGTCGCGGTCGCGGATTTCGCCGACCAGGATTACACGCGGCGCCTGCCGCAGCGCGGCGCGCAGAGCGAGAGCGAAGGTCGGAGTATCGCTGTGCAGCTCGCGCTGGTGAACAGTGGCCTTTTTGTGGTTGTGAAGAAATTCGATCGGGTCTTCGATGGTGATGATGTGGCAGTTCTGCTGCGAGTTGATGCGATCGAGCAGTGCGGCCAGCGTCGAGGATTTCCCCGAACTTCGCGGCCCGGTGACGAGAATAATCCCGTCGCGCAAAGAAGCCAGTTCTCCAAGCTGTGCGGGCAGTCCCAGCGACTCCAGCCGTGGAATGTCGGTCGAGATCACGCGCATCACCACGGCGCAGCTGCCGCGCTGAATAAAGACATTGACGCGAAAGCGGGCGAGTCCCTGCAAGCCGTAGGAAACGTCGCAGAAACCCTGCTCCCGCAGCAGATTCAGCGCCTGCTTATTGTTTCCCAGAAGATCGGAGGCAATGCGGCGGGTGTCGTCTGCGGTCAGGATTCGCAACCCGGGCCCCTGCACCGGAATCAGTTCGCCATGGACTTCCACCTGCGGCGAGCGGCCGGGGGAAAAGATCAGGTCGCTGACGTCCGACTTGGCTCGCAACATGGCTGACAGCAGCCCGTTCGTCGCC
The DNA here is from genome assembly GCA_963803205.1 of Terriglobales bacterium. GTDB lineage: Bacteria > Acidobacteriota > Terriglobia > Terriglobales > Acidobacteriaceae > CAWDLG01. The sequence continues at coordinate 436,616 of CAWDLG010000007.1, read as the reverse complement.
CCCGACCCTGAGCCCGGCAGAGATTCGAGCGTCACTGAAACTGCATTGCCGGGTGTGGCCATGGATCTCCTTTGGAGGCGTGCGGCGCGGACGGCTGAAAGGGGGGTGTGCCGGGGATCGTGCCAGAGCTAATCTAGCGGAAAGTCGGCGGGAGGCCTATGCCATGTAGTGAGTGGACCTTCGTAATCGAAGTGTAGACACGGGCGTCCTCGCCCGTGCGCCCGCCGCTGCATATGCCTATGTAGACACGGGCGTCCTCGCCCGGGCGAGCGCTGCACATGCTCATGTAGACATGGGCGTCCCCGCCCGTGCGCGCGGCGTTGCATATGCCTACGTAGACACGGGCGTCCTCGCCCGGGCGAAATAAAAAGGGCGGCCCGCAGGCCGCCCGAAAAACAAATCTGACCCAGACTACTTTTTGGCTGCTGCCTTCTTCTTGCCGTAACTGGTGGTGACCTGAGCTCCAATCCCTTCCAGCATGGCCTTGGCCTCTTCGGCGTGCGGCCCGGAGGGCTGTAGTTCGAGGTATTTCTGGAAGGCTTCGGCGGTGCCGTCTGGGGCGACCATCTTGTCGTCCTTCAGCGTGGCCAGACCGATCAGGTTCGAGGCTTTCCAGTAGTAGGCATCGGCCCGGTTGGGGTCGATGGCAATAGCCTTGTCGAAGGCCGCCACGGCGGCCTTCCTCTGCTCGGGATCGTTCGCCTTGTTGGCATTGGTGAGGACAGCGCCCAGATTGAAGTAGTACTGGCCGGCTCCCGGGGGATCCAGCTTGGCGGCCTCGTCGTAGGTTTTCATCGCTTCATCGGTCTTGCCCGCCCTGCCGTAGGAATCGCCCAGATTGTTGTAGTACGCCGCCAGTTGCTTATTGGCTTCGGGCGTCGCGGTTCCGGACTGCATGGACTGCTTCTTGAGTTCGATAGCTTTTTCGTAGTCGGTAACCGAATCGTTGATCCGCTTGGTCTTGTCGGCGGGATCGGTCACTTTGTTCGCCGACATGCGGTTGGCATCGCCCAGCTTGAACCACAGCAGATCACGCGATGGGTCCATCTGGGTGGCTTCGGTCAGCGTAGCGACGGCGGCGTCGAAGTCGCCGGCCTGGGAACTCGCGGTCGCGGCGGCTAACTTATCATTCAGCTGTTTGACGGTGTTGACCTCTTTGGCCTGCTTTTCCTGCTGCTCCTGCATCTTCTTCAACTGCTCGGGGGAAATGCCCTGCTGCTGGGCGGCCTGCTCCCGCGACTTCTTGAGATCGAAGTCCAGCGTGCCTTCGCCGGTATCCATGCGGAAGCCGGTCACCGAATCGAGCTGCTTGCCATCCTTGGTCAACGTGACTTTGTACACGCCGGGGGTGATGCCGAGGGAGAAGTACTCGCCCTTGTCATTGGTCTTGATGCTGTACTTGTGGCCGGTTTCCGCGCTGGAGAGTTCCACCACCGCTCCGGCGATTGGCTTCCCTTCCATATCCTTGCAGGCGCCCTTAATGCTGCCATAGGCCTGAGCGGACGCCTGCGCTGCCCACAGACAGGCGGTCAAACCGGCGATCAACATCCATATTGAAACTCTTTTCATCGTAGCCTCCAGGCTCACAGAACACTTTTTCAATCTGAGAAATCGAAGTCCGGCGCGCGGCAAATTTCGAGTGGCTTCATAAACCCTGCGCGACCGCCGCATAGGGTATAGGGTCCTCGGCTCCCGCCTCCCGAAACGCTCGAAGCCGCAACACACAGCTGTCGCACACCCCGCAGGCTTCATCCTGGCGGGTGTAGCACGACCAAGTTAAATGGAAGGGAGCGGCCAATTCAAGCCCGCGCCGGACGATCTCCGCCTTGCGCATAGCAATCAGCGGGGTGACCACTTCGATCTTCCCTTCCTTCGTTCCGGCTTTCACGACCTCATTGAACGCGCGATAGTATGCTGGGCGACAATCCGGGTATCCGGAGCTGTCCTGCTCCACCGCGCCGATGTAGACCTTCTCCGCGCCGAGCACCTCCGCCCAACTGACCGCGGCGGCCAGAAAGTGCGCATTACGGAACGGCACATATGTCACGGGAATCTCCTGGCCGAGCTCCCGCGACTCTGGAACAGCAATCTTCGGGTCGGTCAGGGCGGAGCCGCCCACGGCGCGGAAGAATTCGTTGCGCACGACAAGCCGCCGGCGAATGTTCAGCACATCGCAGATGGCGGAGAATGCCTGCCGTTCCCGCTCCTCGGTCCGCTGGCCGTAGCTGATGTGCAGGGCTGCCGCCTGATGGTCTGCCGCCGCCATCGCGGCGCACACACAGGAGTCCATCCCGCCACTCAGCAGGACCACTGCCTGATTTTGACCGCGCCCCATGGTACTTAGATGATCATTTCTCCTGCCGCAATCCAGCGGCAGGGATAAAAATTTTGGCACCCCGCGAAGGCGCAACTGCCCGAACCACAGCGCTTTAAACCCCTTTTAATGCCGGGTCCCAGATGAACTTATGGATCTGCAACCCCAACCGGGCGGAGACATTGTCCGCCAGCATCCACTCGGAAAGTTCGCGCGGATCGACTAGGCAGTGGGATGTATCCCGATTCCCGGTTGCACCCGGGGCAAACGCCGGAGAGAAGAGGACGGCATTCACTCGCTCGGCCAGTTGGTGCCGGGAAGAGAAGTCGCGCGCGAACTCATAGTCGGTTCGATCGCTGATGACGAACTTCACCTCGTCCTGAGGATTCAGCGTCTCCAGGTTCTCCACGCGGAAGGTGTCGGCCTCGCCGGAGTTGGGGCACTTCACGTCGACAATCTTCACCACGCCGGCCGGCACCCGCTCGAGCGGCCGCTCCCCGCTGGTTTCGACCAGAACTTTATAGCCAAGATCGAGCAGGCGCTCCATGAGCGGTAGGATTTCACGCTCCTGGAGCATGGGTTCGCCGCCAGTGATTTCCACCAGACCACCGCTTGGGCTCAGGCCGGTGACAGAGCGGAGCACTCCTTCCAGCGTCATGCGCTGGCCGCCCGTGAAGGTGTATTCGCTGTCGCACCACGAGCAGCGCAGATTGCAACCCGTCAGCCGGACGAAAACGCAAGGCAGGCCCGCGTGCGTCGACTCGCCCTGAATCGATTTGTAAATTTCGGTTATCTGCACAGGACACCGGCCGCGAGATCGGGCAGACGGCGCACGCTCATTCGCTGTAGGTCGCCGTGGTCGTATCCGTTTCGAACACGGTCACATTCTTCACCCGAACCCTGCCTCCGGTCGCGCGGTCGAGGCCGCCATTGGTCTGGTCATAAAAATATTTGGCGAGATTTTCGGCGGACGGATTCAGCGTCGTGAATGGCTCCAGATCGTTGATCATCTGATGGTCGAGCCGTTCGATGGTCTGCCGCATGAGCTCGCGCAGCTCCTTGAAATCCACCAGCAGGCCGGCCTTGTCCAGATCCTTGCCCGCGAGTGTCACCTTGATCTTGTAATTGTGGCCGTGTGGTTTCTCGCACTTGCCCTTGTAATTACGCAGATAGTGACCTGCCGCGAAAGTATCTTCGACCGTGACCTCGAACATGCTTCCCCTTGCCCCTTGATATGCCGCCATAGACATTCTATCGCGAAGAGGGAGGCGCGCAGGACTACGCGCTGGGGCGGCTTACCGCCCGATCTCGCACCAACGATTCCATGAGGTTCAGGAAGGAACGCGCGACAACCGGCGCGTCAAACTGCTTTACAAATTCCCTGCCCGCTGCGGCGGACGACTCGCGTAATTCCTTCTGGTGGAAGAAGCTATCGATGGCATCGGCCAGGGCGTCTTCGCTCTCAGGTTCGACCAGAACGCCGTGGCGGACGACCTCTGGGACGGCCGCTGCGCGGGCGGCGACGATGGGGCGTCCGGCAGCCATGGCCTCCAGAAAGACGATGCCGAAGCCTTCCTGCACGCTGGGCAGGCAGAAGATGTGGCAGGCGTTGTACTCAGCGGCCAGTTCGGCCTGCGAGATGTCTTGCCGGCAGACCACGGCTCGCTCTAATCCCAACGCGCGGCACTCGGCCAGCAATCGCTTTTTCTCCGGGCCTCCGCCCACGATTCGAACTTCGAGATTCGGAATACGGTCGACCAGCTTACGCGCCGCTTTCAGAAGCACGTTCAGCCGTTTTCGGGGATAGAAGCGGCAGACCGCCAGCACTACGAACTTGCCGGGAGATGGCCCTGCCGGATTGTTCTTCAGCAGATCGTTCCACGCGGTGAGGTCGATTGCCTCGGGGATGATCAACGGCGAAGTTTCAAGTCCATAAAGCTGCTGAATGCTGCGCGCGGCATACTGGCTGCTAGTGATCACGGCATCGGCACGGCGCACGTGAAGCGCTTCCCGGCGTGCCTGCATTGCCATGGTCGCCCGCGTGATGCCCGATTCGTAGCTCATCTCGTCGGCGATGACACCCTTGATTGACGCGACGTGAATCGAATTTCCCTGACCGGCAATGGCATAGCCATCCATGTCGAACCCTACGGTGACATCGCAAGGCGCGAGGGAACGCAGGCGCAGGATGCGGTTGAAGAGAATTCTCTCGAATGTGTAGACGGGGAGATGGATTTCGGGAGTAAGGATTTCGACCGTCGCGCCGAGTTTCCGTAAAGAACAAGCGAGGGTATCGATGCCAACGAACGTTCCGCTCCCGGAAAAGCGATTCATGGGAGTGGAGGTGATGAACCGGATGTGCATGCGGGGGAGTCGCCTCGCGCGGCGGTGATTTACTCTGGCCCGATTCCGAAGAAGGCTTCCACTTTCCCCAAGTCGGTGGTTCGCTGGTAGCTGGGCAAACTGTCGATGAACGTTCTGCCGTAGGACTTCTTCAGAATCCGGTTGTCGAGCAGAGCCAGCAGGCCGCGGTCGTGAAGCGAGCGAATCAGGCGTCCGAAGCCTTGTTTCAGGGTGATAACGGCCGCCGGCACCTGGAACTCAAAGAAGGCGTTGCCGCCTTCGGCGTCAATGCTCCGCACCCGGGCCGCGACCACCGGATCGCTCGGCACGGCGAATGGCAGCCGATCGATAATGACGCAACTCAGCTGCTCGCCCTGCACGTCCACTCCCTGCCAGAAAGAAGAGGTCGCAAACAGCACGGCGTGGGGAGTGAGGCGGAACTCCTCGAGCAGAGCGCTCTTGGGCGCATCCCCCTGCAGCAGCATAGGGTATTCCAGTTCGCCGAGCAGGCGCGAGTAGACCTCATTCATCTGGGCATAGCTGGTGAAGAGAACGAAGGCGCGGCCGCGGGTGATCTCCAGCAGCCTGCGGATGCGGTCGGCGGCTTTCGCCGCGAATTGCGGAGTGCGCGGGTCGGGCAGGTCGGGCGGCACGTAGAGCATGGCCTGCCGGGCATAGTCGAAGTGCGAAGGCAGCACCGACTCGCGCACGTGCTCGAGCCCCAGCCGGCGCCGCATGTACTCGAAGCCGCCGCCCACCGCCAGAGTGGCGGAGGTGAGCACGGCGCACTCCAGGTTATCGAAAAGGCAGGTTTTCAGAATGGGCGCGACATCGATGGGCGTCGCCTGCAAAAACGTGTTCTGCTTGTCACGTCCACCCCGCCGCCGCTCGATCCAGAACACCGTGTTCTTGTCCTCCGATTCGAGGAGGAAGCTGGTCTGCACCTGCAACTCCTGGGCGCGGCGCGCGAAGTTGTAAACTTCCTCCGGCTTCGAGGACATCTTCTCGATTTCGGCCGTCAGGCGCTGCAAGGACTGCTGCAGCGCAGTGAACTCATCGCCATTTTCTTCCAGAAATTCGCGGCGGTTCTCGAAAGCGAAGCGCCCGTCTCCTTGCGGCAGCAAAGCGAAGAAAAACATTGCCCGCTCGCGCAGGCTTTTCACCGCCCCGGCCAATTGCGCCGAGAGCAAATGATTGCGTTGCAGCGACGCTTCTACATCGCGGCACAGCTCTTCCATCCTTGAGTTGCTGACGGAAACCCCGAAGTAGCTGCCGGCCACGTCTTCCAGTTCGTGCGCCTCATCGAAGATCACCGCGCCGACATCGGGCAGAATGCCGGCATCGGGCGCGTATTCGGATTGCTGCTTGATCGCAAGATCGGCGAAGAACAGATGGTGGTTGACGATGATAATGTCGCTTTCCATCGCGCGCCGGTGCATCTCGGTGATGAAGCAGCGTTCCCAGGCGCTGCACTTCTGTCCCAGGCAGGTATCGGAGCGGGCATCGAGTTTGTGCCACAGGGCGGCGGCCTCGGGCAGGGCGGCGAGTTCGGCCCGGTCGCCGGTCTGCGTGGTCTTCTCCCACGCGGCAATCGCGCGATAATGCTCGATCTCCTCCAGGCCGCTTAGAACCGGCTGGTCGGTAAGGTCGTAGAGTTTTTTCCGGCAAAGGTAGTTGCTGCGCCCCTTCATGTAGCAGACGTTCAGCTTGCCTTCGCCGTGGGGATAGAGCGCCAGTTCAAGGAAGGGAATGTCCTTATAGAAGAGTTGCTCCTGCAAATTCTTGGTGCCGGTTGAGATGATAACGCGCTTTCCCGAGCGGATCACGGGCACAAGGTACGCCAGCGTCTTGCCGGTTCCGGTGCCGGCTTCGACGATAAGGTGGCGCTTCTCCTGCAGGGCCTGCTCCACCGCCTGCGCCATCTGCAACTGCCCGCGGCGGAATTCGTAGGCCGGATGGGTTCGCGAAAGCACGCCGCCGGGCGAAAAGAACTCGAACAGCGACGTCTCCCGCTTGCGGCTTACCGGCGGGGGAGTGGAAGGCGGTTGCGGGGCGGTGCTCACAGAGTCTCTATAATACCTAGTTCCCGGTTTTTCTTTCTTGATCCCGGCAAAGCCCGCATGAGCGATAGTTTCCCGACCCTGGCCATCGTTGGCCGACCTAATGTGGGTAAGTCCACCCTGTTCAATCGCCTGGTGGGATCCCGCCGCGCCATTGTTGGCGACGAGCCGGGAATCACCCGCGACCGCCTCTACGGCGAGGGAGAATGGCGCGGACGCAGGCTGCGGATCGTCGACACTGGCGGCATTCTTCCCGAGGACAAGGATTTCATCCCAGCGGAAATCTTCCGCCAGGCCAGGGTGGCGCTGACCGAAGCCGACGCCATCGTGATGGTGGTGGATGGCCGGAGCGAGCTGACCTCCCCGGATTTCGAACTCTCGCGTCTCCTGATGCGCACCGGCAAGCCGCTGTTTCTCGCCGTCAACAAGGTCGACACGGACAAGCAGGAAGACCTTGCCGCCCAATTCCATGAGCTGGGGATTTCGCGGCTCTTTCCCCTTTCCGCCGAGCACGGCCGGGGAATCGACGATATGCTCGATTCCATCCTGGAGATTCTGCAGCTGGAAGCCGCTCCGCCGAGCGAAGAGCCGGTTAGCGAGGAGCCCGCCGAGGAGACGGCACCGGCGTCCGAGACACGCGTCGCAATCATTGGCCATCCCAACGTGGGCAAGTCGACTCTGTTGAACACGCTGACCGGCGCCGACCGCGCTATCGTCTCTCCGGTTCCCGGGACCACCCGCGATGCAGTGGACGAACTCGTGGAACGCGACGGGCAACTGTTTCGTTTTGTCGATACCGCGGGGATCCGCCGCAAAGGCAAGACCCGGCTCATGGCTGAGAAGTTGTCGGTCGTGATGGCGCGCAAGCACCTGGAGAGCGCCGATATCGCTTTGCTGGTGGTTGACGCCACTGAAGGCGTAAGCCAGCTCGACGCGGCCATCGCCGGTTACGCCCACGAAAGCGGCCGCTCAGTCATTATCGTCGTCAACAAGTGGGACCTGGTGATCAGCGGCAAGAAGCGGCCCATCGGGCAGGCGAAGGCTACCCGCTTTCAGGATCGCAAGCGTCCGGGCGACCGCGCCGCCTATGAAGAGCGGCTGCGCCGCGGGCTGAAATTTTTGAGCTACGCGCCGGTGGTGTTTGTCTCTGCCTCCACGGGAGGAGGAACGGAAAAGATATTCCCCACGCTTGCCACGGTGGCTGAAGAACGGAGAAAGCGCATCGGGACGGCCGAGATGAACCGCTTTCTTCAGCACATCGACTTCGACCGCGCCGCGGTTCCCGCCCGCTCCCAGATGCGGGTCTACTACATGACCCAGGCGTCGGTTTCACCGCCAACTTTCGTGCTTTTCACCGATCGCAAGGTGAAGATGCATTTCTCTTACCTGCGCTTTCTGGAAAATCAGATCCGTCGCGCCTTCGGCTTTGTTGGCGCTCCCATCTGGATCAAAGTGCGCGCAAGCGATTGAGGGGCTCTTCCTTACTACTCTTGTCATCCCGAGCGGAGTGAGGCGTAGCCGAACGCAGTCGAGGGATCTGCTTTTGGTTTTCCTCTGTGTTCCCCTTTGTCCTCTGTGGTTGATGGGTCACCACAGGGGTCACAGAGGCACACTGGGGCGATGCACAATAACCGTTGTCATCCCGAGCCAGGAGGGACGTTCGCAGAACGTCCTGACGCCCGTTTGTCATCCCGAGCGGAGTGAGGCGTAGCCGAACGCAGTCGAGGGATCTGCTTTTGGTTTTCCTCTGTGTTCCCCTTTGTCCTCTGTGGTTGATGGGTCACCACAGGGGTCACAGAGGCACACTGGGGCGATGCACAATAACCGTTGTCATCCCGAGCCAGGAGGGACGTTCGCAGGACGTCCTGACGCACTCCTGTCATCCCGAGCGGAGTGAGGCGTAGCCGAACACAGTCGAGGGATCTGCTTTTGGTTTTCCTCAGTGTTCCCCTGTGTTCTCCGTGTTTGATGATTAACCACAGGTGCCACGGAGGTGCACTGGGGCGATGCACAACAACCGTTGTCATCCCGAGCCAGGAAGGACGTTCGCAGAACGTCCTGACGCACTCTTGTCATCCCGAGCGGAGTGAGGCGTAGCCGAACGCAGTCGAGGGATATGCTTTTGGTTTTCCTCTGTGTTCCCCTGTGTCCTCCGTGGTTGATGGGTCACCACAGGGGTCACAGAGGCACACTGGGGCGATGCACAATAACCGTTGTCATCCCGAGCCAGGAGGGACGTTCGCAGGACGTCCTGACGCACTCCTGTCATCCCGAGCGGAGTGAGGCGTAGCCGAACACAGTCGAGGGATCTGCTTTTGGTTTTCCTCAGTGTTCCCCTGTGTTCTCCGTGTTTGATGATTAACCACAGGTGCCACGGAGGTGCACTGGGGCGATGCACAACAACCGTTGTCATCCCGAGCCAGGAAGGACGTTCGCAGAACGTCCTGACGCCCGACAGATGAGACGACTACCGCTTGACCACGGCAGGCTGGATCTCTTCCACATCCACCCAGTTGGTTGGGTATTTCCCGGTGTAGCAGGCGGTGCAGTAGTTCGTCTTCTCGCCTTCGCCGCAGGCCCGCTTCAGTCCTTCGAGAGAAAGATAAGACAGGGAGTCGGCGCCAATGTACTCGCGAATCTCCTCGATGGAGTTGTTGGCGGCGATGAGTTCCTTCTTCGACGGCGTGTCCACTCCATAGAAGCAGGGAGAAATCGTAGGGGGGCAGGAAATCCGCATGTGCACTTCGGTCGCCCCGGCATTGCGAATCATGCGGACAATCTTGCGGCTGGTGGTGCCGCGCACGATGGAGTCGTCCAGCAGGACGACGCGCTTGCCTTCGAGCAGGCTGCGCACCGGGTTCAGCTTGAGCTTTACCCCGAAGTCGCGCACGCTTTGGCGCGGCTCGATGAACGTCCGGCCGACGTAGTGGTTGCGGATGAGGCCGAAGTTGAGCGGAATGCCGCTTTCGGCTGCGAATCCGATGGCAGCCGTAACCCCGGAATCAGGCACTGGAACCACGACGTCGGCATCCGCCGGCGCCTCGCGCGCGAGTTCGCGGCCCAGTTGCTCGCGGCTTTCCTGCACCGGCCGGCCAAAGACGCGGCTGTCAGGGCGCGAGAAATAGACGTGCTCGAAAATGCAGCTCGACTGCGGGGCGGCAGAAGCATAGAAGCGCGAAGTGATTCCTTCCGGCCCCACGATGATCAGCTCGCCCGGTTTCACTTCGCGCTCGTAATTCGCGCCGATCAGATCGAAGGCGCAGGTTTCCGAGGCGAAGACAATCGTGTCCTGCTTCAGACCCGCCGAAGCCGGGATGCGGCCCATCGCCAGCGGGCGGAAGCCGCGCGGATCGCGCGCCGCGAAGATGCGATCGGGACTGATCATCACCAGCGAGAACGCGCCTTCGACGCGACGCAACGCGTCGGCCATGGCTTCCGGCAGAGTCTGCTCACGCGAGAGCGCGATCAGGTGAACGATGACTTCTGTATCGCTGTTGGTCTGGAAAATCGAACCCTGGCGCTCCAGCTGGCCGCGAACTTCGTGCGCGTTCACCAGGTTCCCGTTATGCGCCAGCGCCATCACTCCCTTGTTCGACTGCACCATAATGGGCTGGGCGTTCAGCAGCGTGGAATCGCCGGCAGTGGAATAGCGAGTGTGCCCGATGGCCAGGGTGCCGTGAAGATGAGCCAGAGCTTCTTCGGTAAAGATGTCGGCCACAAGCCCCATTGACTTGTGGACATTCAGGGTCAGGCCATTCGAGGTGACGATGCCGGCCGATTCCTGTCCGCGGTGTTGCAGGGCATGCAGCCCAAGGTAGGCCAGGGTCTCCGCCTCGGGGTGCGCGTAAATGGCGACAACGCCGCATTCATCGCGAAACTTGTCGGAAGCAACCATGTGAGCACCCAGTAATCAGCCGTCAGATTTCTGCCTGAACTCCCGTCAAACTCCAACCGAACTCAGTCCGCCGCCACGGCTTCGGGCTCAGTCCGCAATGCCGCTTCCAGCGCGCCTTCGTAGGCGCTGCGCAAATCCGTTACCGCGGCCGATACCACCGCCCGTCCATCCAGCCTGATCTCGATCTGCGCCGGAATTGTCTGCCCAATCACCTGTGCCGAGAGACCATATTGTACCGCTACTTGTTTGATTCCCGAGAGATTACTCGGGTCGCATGAGACGATTACCCGGCTTGCGTCTTCGCCGAACAGGGCGAACTCCGGCGGGAGGCCGTGGGACGGCATATCTACTTGCGCACCAATAGCTTGCGCGAAACTGCACCGGGCCAGGGCCACCGCGATGCCACCCTCCGAGCAGTCGTGAACCGACTCGGCCAGCCCTGACTGCGCCAGCGCCACCAGAGCCTTTTGGAGAGCGGCTTCCTTCTCAAGATCCAGCTCCGGCGGGTATCCCCAGACCGCGCCCAAAATCTCCTTTGCATACTCTGAGGATCCAAACTCCGATTCGGCGTCGGTCTCGTCTCCCGGTTCGGTGGCGCGAAGCAGAACGACGGCGCGGCTCTCGGCACGGAAGTCCGGACGGACCGCCTTGTGCACATCTTCGAGAATGCCCACGACTCCCAGCACCGGCGTGGGATAGATGCCCTCGCCCAGCGTCTCGTTATAGAAGCTGACGTTGCCGCCCGTGATCGGGACTTCCAGTTCCTCGCAGGCTTTGGTGATGCCGTCGATCACCTGGGAGAATTGCCACATGATGTGCGGCTTTTCAGGATTGCCGAAATTCAGGCAGTTGGTGGCGCCGACCGCAGTGGCTCCGGCACAGGCAACGTTGCGCGCCGCCTCGGCGACCGCGTGCATCGCGCCAAGCCGCGGATCGAGATAGCACCAGCGTCCGTTGCCGTCGAGTGCCATGGCGAGGCCGCGCTGCGATCCCTTGATGCGGATTACGCCCGCATCGCCCGCGCCCGGCCCTTCGACCGTGTTGGTCTGAACCATCGAGTCGTATTGCTGCCAGATCCACCTCTTGCCGCAGATGTTGCCGCTGGCAAGCAGCCGCGTGAGATTTTCCGTGAGCTCTCTGACGCCGCCTAGCTGAATGTGCGGCGGCATCTCGCGCTCAACCGGAGGCTCCCAGCGCTCGAGCGGCCGCTTGTAAACCGGCGCGTCGTCGGTGAGGGCTTCATTTGGAATGTCGGCAACGACTTCCCCATGCTGCAACACCCGCATCCTTCCATTATTGGTAACGCGACCGACTTCCGCGGCGTCGAGTCCCCACTTCTGGAAGACGCGAAACACTTCGTCCTCGCGGCCCTTCTGCGCCACCAGCAGCATGCGCTCCTGCGACTCACTGAGCATGATGTCGTAGGCCGTCATGCCGGTTTCCCGCTGGGGAACGCGGTCGAGTTCGATTTCAATGCCCACGTGCCCGCGCGCCCCCATCTCACAGGTCGAGCAGGTCAGCCCGGCGGCGCCCATGTCCTGGATGCCGACGACGGCGCCGGTCTGCATCGCTTCGAGGCAGGCTTCGAGCAGCAACTTTTCGAGAAATGGATCGCCAACCTGCACGTTGGGGCGCTTGGCTTCCGACCCTTCGTTGAATTCCTCGCTGGCCATGGTCGCGCCGTGAATGCCGTCGCGCCCGGTTTTCGAGCCGACATAAATCACCGGATTGCCCTCGCCCGAAGCGCGCGCGTAGAAGATTTCGTCCTTGCGCACCAGGCCCAGGGCAAAAGCGTTCACCAGCGGATTGCCGGAATAGCAGGGCTCGAACTTGGTTTCGCCGCCGAGGTTAGGCACGCCGAAGCAGTTGCCGTAGGAAGCGATGCCGCTGACCACGCCTTCGAGCACGGAGTGATTCTTGTGGATGTCGCTATTGGCGGGCGAGGCCGCCCGCCCCACATTCCCGCTCGTGGCCTGAATCGGGCCGAAGCGGAGAGAATCCATCACCGCGACTGGCCTTGCGCCCATGGTGAAGATGTCGCGCAGAATTCCGCCGACGCCGGTCGCCGCACCCTGAAATGGCTCGATAAAAGACGGGTGATTGTGGGACTCGATCTTGAAGGCGCAGGCCCATCCCTCGCCGATGTCGATGATGCCGGCGTTCTCCCCGGGCCCCTGGACAACCCGCCGGCTGCGCGTCGGCAGCCGCTTGAGATGCACGCGAGACGACTTGTAGGAGCAGTGCTCGCTCCACATCACGCTGAAAATCCCCAGTTCCGTCAAAGTGGGCTCCCGCCCGCCCAGAAGCTTCTTGACCTTTTCGTATTCTTCGGGCGTCAGGCCGTGGTCGCGAACTACCTGGGGAGTAATGGCGGCAGCAGAGGCGGAACTCATAGGGGCTCACCTCCATTCTCGCATTTCACGGACACGGGCGAAAGCCAGACACGGTGTGGAAATTCCGCCACTTCCGCGATGTGAGGCCTGGCTGGCCCAGCCATCGGAACTGGCTATACTGCTCGGTGCATGAAGTCGGTAATCGTAGGGACGGCCGGCCACATCGATCACGGCAAAACCGCGCTGGTTAAGGCGCTGACCGGAATCGACGCCGACCGCCTGGAAGAGGAAAAGCGGCGCGGCATCACCATCGACCTGGGCTTTGCGCACCTGGAGTTGCCCTCGTCTTCGGGCGAAATCCTGCGCCTGGGCTTCATTGACGTCCCCGGGCACGAGCGTTTCGTGCGCAACATGCTGGCCGGCGCCGGCGGCATCGACCTGGTGCTTCTGGTGATCGCCGCGGATGAGTCCATCAAACCGCAGACCCGGGAACATTTCGACATCTGCCGTCTGTTATCTGTCCGCCGGGGCCTGACGGTCCTCACCAAGTGCGATCTCGTCGACGCCGATGCGCTCGAGGTGGTGAAACTCGAGGTCGAGGAGTTCCTGCGCGGCTCATTCCTCGATACGTCGCAATCTCCTGTGGTCGCAGTAAGCTCGCTGACCGGAGCCGGCCTCGACCGCTTGAAGGATGAACTGCTCACGGCCGCGGCAGCGGTGCCGGGGAAGGATTCCTCCGCGATCGCCCGCTTGCCCGTCGACCGGGTCTTCAGCATGAAGGGATTCGGGACCGTGGTGACTGGCACACTGCTCTCCGGCATGGTGAGAAAAGATGACGAGATGGAAATTCTGCCTGGCGGACAAAGAGCGCGCGTCCGCGGCGTGCAGGTGCATGGCAACTCGGTGGCGCAGGCCAAAGCGGGCGAGCGGACTGCTTTAAACCTTGCCGCGGCCACAACAGGAGACCTTGCTCGCGGCATGGTGCTGGCTCCTCCGGCGACGTTCGCCGCGACCTCCCGCGTGGACGCGGCTCTCACTCTGCTGCCATCCGCCAGGCCGCTGAAAAACCGATCGCGTGTCCATCTCCACGCCCACTCGTTTGAAACGGTCGCGCAGATCGCGATTCACGAAGGCAGACAGGTTGCTCCCGGCGAAAGTGCACTGGCGCGGCTGAAGCTGGCAGATCCCGCCTTGCTTCTGCCGGGTGACCGCTTCATCATCCGGCAGTTCTCGCCGCTGGCGACCATCGGCGGCGGCGTGGTGCTCGACGCTGCGCCGATCAAAAGAAAAAAGGAAGACTTGCCTGGTTTCCTTCAGACACTGAGCGGAGACGATCCCCGATCCATCTTGCAGGCCCGGATTGCCCGCCGCGGAGTTCAGGGGCTTTCGCTGGCGCAGGCGGTGGCTGAGACAGGCTGGCCGGCAACTCGGGTGCAACAACTTTTGCCGACACCAACGAATGATGCCGCGGTCCGCATCGGGGATCTCTTCGTCGCCGGGCCCGCCTTCGCTGATCTCAAGCGCGGGACTCTTGACGCGCTCTCCCAATACCACCGGAAAAATCCTCTGGTGCGTGGAATGAACAAGGAGGCATTGCGGGAACTGCTGTCAGTCGGCCCCGAAGTCTTCCGCTTCGCCTGCGACTCGCTGGCCGGAGAAAAACAGGTGGAAACCGACGGCGATCAGATCCGGCTTCGCGGCCACGGCGTAGTGATGAAGGACGAGGAAGCGGAGTCGAAGAAAGCGATCGAGCACGCTTTCGCTGCCGCCGGGCTCAAGGTGCCGTTTCTCCCGGAAGTGCTGGCCAGACTGAAAGTCGACCGAATGCGCGCCCAAAAGATTGTCACCCTGCTGCTTCGCGACAAGGTGCTGGTGAAGGTTTCCGACGAACTGGTTTTTCACCACGCGGCGCTGCAGCAGCTTCGCCAACTGCTGGCGGCAGAAAGGCGCAAGTCGCCGACCATCGACGTAGGCCGCTTCAAGGACCTCACCGGCGTCAGCCGCAAATACGCCATCCCGCTGCTCGAATATCTCGACCGCGAACACGTGACGCGGCGCGTGGGCGACCAGAGGACCATTCTGTAGCTCCGGCACCAAACGGATTTTCGCGGGCGAGTGCGCCCGCGCCACATGATCTGGAGTTTGGCTTATATAATTTTGGATGTGTTTGGGGAGTGCTCTCAGATGCTCTCGATTCGACCCGCTCAAGCCTCCGACGTGCCTTTGCTGGTGAAACTCATCCATGAATTCGCCGCCTTCGAGCGTCTCCCGGTGGCCGTAACCGAGGAGTCGCTGCTGCGCGACGGTTTTGCAGCGCGCCCACGCTTTCGTGCCCTGGTGGCCGAGTGGGACGCTGAGCCCGCGGGTTACGCTTTCTTCTTCGAGTTCTATTCCACCTTCGAAGGCCGCGCCGGAATGTTCCTGGAAGACATCTACGTTCGCTCGCAATTCCGCGGCAAGGGGATTGGCAAAGCCCTGCTCGCCCAGGTGGCCGCCATCGCGCAGGAGGAAGGCTGTTTCGGACTGCGCTGGCAGGTGCTCGACTGGAACACTCCCGCGATCGAGTTCTACCGCGGGCTGGGAGCCGATTTCCTCGATGACTGGAAGACCGTCTCGCTTACCGGCAATGCGCTGCTCGCCGCTGCCGGAGCGGCCGCGTGACGGCAGCCGTTCAAATCATTGGCGCGGGGCTGGCAGGTTGTGAAGCTGCCTGGCAGTGTGCCCGCCGCGGCGTTGCCGTGGAACTCTGCGAGATGCGGCCGGTGCGAACCACGCCGGCGCACCAGACCGGCGACTTCGCCGAGCTGGTGTGTTCGAACTCCCTGAAATCGGACAGCGAGAACACCGCTCCCTGGCTTCTGAAGGAAGAAATGCGGCGGGCCGGATCGTTGCTGCTTGAAATTGCCCGCGAGTCCGCGGTTCCGGCCGGCCACGCCCTCGCAGTCGACCGCACTGCGTTTTCCGCCCGGGTAACAGAGACGATTTCGCGCGAGCCGCGGATTACGATTCGGCGGGAAGAAGTGAGCACAATCGAGGCAGGCGTTATCTCGATCATCGCCACCGGGCCGCTCACCTCGGAGTCCTTGTCCCGGGAAATTGCGAGCCTCACCGGCGCCGAACATCTCGCCTTCTACGACTCCATCAGTCCGATTGTCGAAGCCGACTCGATTGACCTTGCGAAGGTCTATCTGGCGGCGCGATACGACAAGGGCACCGCCGACTACGTGAATTGCCCCATGTCAAAGGAAGAATACGACCAGTTCTATGATGCGCTGATCTCGGCGCACTCGGTCGAGGAGCGCGAGTGGGAGAAGCTCAACTATTTCGAGAGCTGTCTTCCCATCGAGGAAATAGCCCGCCGCGGCCGTGATACGCTGCGCTTCGGCCCGATGAAACCGGTGGGCTTGAAGGATCCTCGTACCGGACGTCAGCCGTATGCGGTGGTGCAACTCCGGCAGGAAAATCTTCGGGCAGACTCCTACAATCTTGTTGGATTTCAGAATCACCTGAAGTTCGCCGAGCAGGCGCGCGTCCTGCGGCTGATTCCCGGGCTGGAAAATGCGCGCTTCCTGCGCTATGGACAGATTCACCGCAACACCTACATCAACGCGCCTTCGGTTCTTCGCGAAACGCTGCAGATGAAGCAGCACGCGCGAGTGCTCTTCGCCGGACAGATTTGCGGCGTGGAGGGTTACGTAGAATCGATCGCCACCGGATTGCTTGCTGGAATCAATGCCGCGGCGCTGGCCGCCGGACAGGAACCGCTTCCTCCGCCCCGGGCAACCGCCTTCGGATCTCTCACGCACTACATCACTCGCGCCGATCCGCGAAAGTTTCAGCCCGCGAACATCACATTCGATTTGCTGCCACCGCTGGCCTCGAGGGTCCGCGATCGTAAAGAGCGGCATCGCCGGCAATGCGAGTTGGCGCTGCAGGAGTTCGACGCCTGGAACGGCCAACTGGCACCGGTTGCCGCCTGATGATGCAGGCGCGCGTGCAATCGGCAAAGATTCGTATCAAGGCATGCCTTGGGCGCCGCTGAAGCCCCGCCGATACAAATCGGTTGGACGGCATTTGTAGGCGCGCGCGTCCTCGCGCGTGCGCAATTGGCAAAGATTCGTATCAGGGCATGCCTTCAGGCATGCCGTCATAGATCGGGAAATCCTAGATCGCGCCGACGAGGCGCAATTGAATTGCGGTGAATCTCGTTCTCGGTTGCGCCCTTCGGGCGCGAAATCCCGACTCTGTGCGCTATCGGCGCGGCTGAAGCCGCGCCCTGATACGAATCCGGTTTGCAGGCGCGTGCGAAATCGCCAACGATTCGTATCAGGGCATGCCTTCAGGCATGCCATCAAGAGCAGAGAGATCCAGATCGCGCCGACAGGCGCAACTGAGTTCCCGTGAATCTCTCGGTTGCGCCCTTCCGGGCGCGAAATCCCGACTCCGTGCCTTTTTCGGCGCGGCTGAAGCCGCGCCCCGATACGAATCGATCCGAGGCGGTGTTCGCAGACGTGCAACGATTCGTATCAGGGCATGCCTTCAGGCATGCCGTACCGGATCGAAGCGCTTTAGATCGCGCCTATGGGCGCCGCTCACGCCGCGCCAATCCAAATCGTTCAACAAGAATCTCGTTGACCTTCCCCGGGCTTCGCAGTACCTTGCTGCGGTTTAAGTACGCCACCCTGAGGTGATGTTTGCCAATCTCCGCCATTGACGCCATCAGCCCGGCCTTCAACCACACCCGCCAGCAACTGACCCAGCCCTTCCGGCCCTGGCAGTGGGCGAGGCTGGCCCTGGTCGGCCTGATTGCCGGCGAACTCAGCTCCGGCGGCGGATGCAACTTCAGCGGCTTCCAGATTCCCCAAACCAGTGGCGGATCGCGGCAACTGGTGGCGGGCGGACTGCCGACCAGCAATCCCATGCTCTTTGCCGCCCTCATCGGCCTTCTGGTGGTGCTCGGAGTCGCTCTTTGGTTCGCGCTGGTGTACGCCAACAGCGTGATGCGCTTTGTTCTCTTTGACGCCGTCGTAACCAAAGACTGTCACATCCGCCGGAGCTGGATCGCGCGCCAGCGCCCCGGGCTGCGTTACTTTGTCTGGCAATTGCTGATTATGGTCGCGCTGGTGATGGGGCTGACCATCCTGGTGGGAATTCCCGCGCTGATCGCGCTCGGGCTCGGCTGGTGGAACAAGCCCGACGCGCACCTGGTTCCCCTGGTCCTGGGAGGAATTTTTCTTTTCTTTCTGCTGTTCGTGCTCTTCATCACGATTCTCGTGGTTGCGGTGCTGACCAAGGATTTTGTGATTCCGCAGATGGCGCTCGAAAACGTCAACGCCTTCGAAGGCTGGCGGCGTCTCTGGCCCATGATCAAAGCCGACAAGGGCGGCTATGCCGGGTATATCGGAATGAAGATCGTGATGGCGCTCGGCGCCGCCATGGTGATTGGAATTCTGGCCACGATTGCGACGCTATTGATCGCCATCCCGCTCGGCGGGCTGGGCGCCATCGCCATCCTGATGGGCAAAACCGCCGGGATGACGTGGAACGCTTACACCATCACGCTGGTGGTGGTGGCCGGCGCGGGGTTCCTGGTAATCGTCTTCTATACCGTCGCTCTGATCTCGGTGCCCGCAATCGTATTCTTTCCGGCTTATGGCATTTATTTTCTGGCGTCGCGCTATCCCGCCCTGGATGCCGTGTTGCATCCGCTGCCTCCCGCCCCCGAGCAGCCCCCTCCGCCTCCACCGCCACCCGAATTGCCGCCTCCACCGCCACCCGAATTGCCGCCTCTACCGCCCGAACCCAGCCCGATCGGGTAGTGCGGTCTGGCAACTCGCCCAGCGTGAGTGCGGCGGAAAACGGATCTTCAGACTGTCTTGGATTTCCGACTAGCAGGCCAGCTCCCGGGACGCCAAAATCATCCGGGTTCGGGTTCTAACTGCGGAAATGTTCCCAGCCCGCAGCGACAAACTCTTTTCGCGTTCCATCGCTGCCGATCAGATGCATCTTTTCCCCTCGCACAATCCGCCCGATGCACGTGATGCGAACGCCGGAGATTGCTTCGGGAATCCGCTTGCGGGCGGAAGCGGTAAACAGCAGCTCGTAATCTTCGCCTCCATGGAGGGCAAGGTTCAGTGTCACCGTGCGGCGGGGCTTGCCTATGGCATCGACTGGAATCGCGCCGGCGAACACTTCCGCTCCCACGCCGCTTTCCTGGCAAATGTGGTCGAGGTCGGTGGAAAGGCCGTCGCTGAGATCGATCATGGCGGTGGCAAGCCTGTTCCGGCGAAGAAAACCGCCAATCTCGACGCGCGGCTCGGGAAAAAAGTGGCGGCGAAAGTTGCGGGGATCGACTTTCCGCTTGGGATGTTCCATCAACCCGCGGACGGCCGCGGCCGATCCTCCAAGTCTTCCCGTGACGTAAATCGAATCTCCGGCCCGCGCGCCGGAACGCAGAATGGCGCGGCCTTTGGGGACCGATCCCACAACGATGATGTCGGCAAGAATGCCGCCCGGCGACTGCGCCGTATCGCCGCCGGCGAGTGTGATGCCGTGGCGCCTCGCCAGCTTCAGGAGCGATGCGGAAAAGCGGCCGACCCAGGCTTGCGGAAGCTTGCGGGGCAGGGCGAGGGACAGAAAGGCGGCAAGGGGCTCTCCTCCCATCGCCGCGATGTCGCTGAGTCCCCGCGCCAGGCAACGATGTCCGACCGATTCGGGCGAGTGCCACTCCCGCCGGAAATGGACGCCTTCGAGCGTGAAGTCGGTGGTCACCAGCGCTTCGTGTCCCTTGGGCAGGCGGAGCACAGCGCAGTCATCGCCGATTCCCGCGACGATGCCGCGGGTTCTCGAGGTCTGGCGGCGGACCAGCGCGATCAGCGCCTTTTCGCTCAGGGGCAAAGCGAATCAACTATATAAGAAGGCGCGCATGGAGCGCGGGCGTGCGAAATTTGCAAAGATTCGTATCAGGGCATGCCTTCAGGCATGCCGTCCGATAGTCCTCGGTTGCGCCCTATTGGCGCGGCTGAAGCCGCGCCCTGATACGAATCCGGTTTGAGGCGCGTGCGAAATTTGCAAAGATTCGTATCAGGGCATGCCTTCAGGCATGCCATCGTCTTCCCGTGAATCTCCCGGTTGTGCCCTTTTCGGCGCGGCTGAAGCCGCGCCCTGATACGAATCCGGTTTGAGGCGCGTGCGAAATCGGCAAAGCTTCGTATCAGGGCATGCCTTCAGGCATGCCATCCGAGACCGGGAATCCTGGATCGCGCCGACAGGCGCAACTGAGTTGCTGTCAGTCACTCGGTTGCACCGTTCGGGCGCGAAATCCCGACCCTGTGCCCTATTGGCGCGGCTGAAGCCGCGCCCTGATACAAACCCGATTTGACGGAGGCAAGCCACACGAACCCACATCAGCCGGCTGCTCTCAGCCGGGTCACGGTCCGCTCCTTCCCCAGCGCCACCATCACGGTGAAAAGGCTGGGAGCAACGCCTTGTCCGGTGAGGGCGACGCGTGCACCGTTGATCAGCGCCCCGGCTTTTACATTCTTCTCCGCGGCGAAGTCGCGCAGAATCTTCTCGGCGCTTGCCTCGGTAAATTCCCCTGCGCTCGCATAGAGGCTTCCCAACTCCACCAGCAACTGCCGTACCCCGTCGTCCTTGAGAAATTTCGCCACTGCCGCAGGATCAGCCTCGAAATGGTCGCTGAAAAACGCGCGGAAGGAGTTGGCGAAGTCCTTCAGATTTCGCGCCCGCGGCTTCAGCAGATCGACGGTCGAGGCCAGCCACGCCGGATCTGAATTGTCGGGCTTCAATCCCGCCTTGTCCCATTCCTCGCGGATCAGCGGCAGCAGTTTCTCCGCCGGGTAAGCGCGGATGTACTCGCTGTTGAACCAGTCGAGTTTGGCGCGATCGAACACCGCGTTCGAGCGCGAGATGCCCTCGAGCCCGAAGAGCCGCACCAACTCCCGGTCTTCCAGGATTTCCGGGGTTCCTTCCGGCGGAGTCCATCCCAACAGCGCCAGGAAGTTGCGGAACGCCTCGGGCATGATACCCTCATCGCGATAAGCGATCACGCTGGTCGCCCCGTGGCGCTTGCTGAGGCGCGTCTTGTCCGGGCCGAGAATCAGCGGCACGTGCGCGAACACGGGTTGCGCCGCCCCCAGGGCCTGGTAGAGAAGCACCTGCTTCGGCGTATTGGAGATGTGATCCGCGCCGCGGATCACATGCGTGATTCGCATGTCCACGTCATCGGCAACCACGCTGAGGTGGTACGTCGGCCCGCCGTCCGAGCGCAGCAGCACAAAGTCTTCCAGTTCGGAATTGGCGAACTCCACTTTGCCGAACACGGCGTCGTCAAAAGATGTGCTGCCTCCCGCAGGCACCGCGAAGCGCACAGCGGCAGCCTCGCCGCCTGCCACGCGGCGCGCCGCATCCTCGGATGCGATTTGCCGGCAGATGCCTTCGTACTTCGGCGGACGCCCCTGCGCAGTCGCTTCTTTGCGTTTTCGCTCCAGTTCCTCTTTGCTGCAGAAGCAGTAGTAGGCGCGGCCGGAGTCGACCAGTTTCTTCCCGGCGGCGCGATACAGGTCCATGCGCTTCGTCTGGAAGTACGGGCCTTCATCCCAATCCATTCCCAGCCACCGCATGCCCTGCAGAATCCCCTCAACCATCTCCGCGGTCGAGCGCTCCAGGTCGGTATCTTCGATCCGGAGAATCAGCGTCCCCCCGTGATGGCGGGCGAAGAGCCAGTTGAAGAGCGCCGTGCGCGCTCCCCCCACATGCAGGTAACCGGTCGGGGAGGGCGCGAAGCGGACGCGGGGTCCACCGGGAACTTTAGGCAATTCGGGAGAATTTTCTTGGGGGACGCCCATATCGGTAAGCAACTCTCGATGTTACGGTTACAGGAAAAAAGCCGTCAAGCTGCACGCTAAATTTATGACTACAGGTCACAGTAACCGGATAGTTACATTCCTTTAGTTTTTTCGTTCAGGCCGAACTGTATTGTGCTCACGGGGAAACCTATGAAAACATAAGGCGTTCTTCCCTCTAGCAGGCCCAGTCGTGCAGAAGCGGTTTCCGCGCAATGAATAGCGTCGCAGTCAGTATGGTTATCGTGCCGGGCGTCGTGGCCCTGCTGCTCTTCCTGGTGTTCACCTACCTGTATGAGCAGAGCCGCCAGCAGTATTTTCGCGCCTGGCAGTTCGCCTGGGCTGCCTACACCCTGCGCTACGCCCTCGACGGATGGAGTGTCTACCGTTCCCCTTCGGTCTGGGTTTCGTTATGCACCTCGCTGCTGATGGTAGCGATGACTTTGTGCATCATCGTCTCCACCCGCCTCATGCGGGAAAGATTCCGCCTGCGCTGGTATGACGTGATCCTCGCGGTTTTCGGCGTGGTCGGCGTCCTGTGGAATCTCCGCGCCCACATCGCGGGCAATGCCATCCATCTCGAAGCCGTGCGCCGGTCTTCGCTGCGACTGGAAGTCGCTCTCGCCGCCGCCCTGCTCTATTGCTCGGTCTATTTTTACGGATACGCGCGGCGCAAGAATTCCCTCGCCTTCCGACTGCTGTCGATTTCCCTTGGAGTCTGGGCGGTGCTGATGGCAATCAGCCAGATTCACAGCCCGTTCCTGGAAATGTTCGGCTCCGCCGGGCAGATGTTCCTCGGCATCTCGATGGTGATGGTCCTTTTCGAGAACGAGCGCAACGCCGTGCAGGAAAACGCGCTTGCCTTCTCCACCCTGGGCGTCGATCCCACCCGGCTGCTGACGGCGGAAGATCTGAAACCCAGCATTCAAAGCATTCTCGACCGCCTGGTGGCGCCGCTGCCCACCGGCCGGGCGCTCATCTGCATCTCCGCGCGCTGGCGCGCGCTGCTGCCCTCGGTGCAGCGCGGATTCTCGCCGGCTTTTCTCGAGCGCCTGCAAACCAGCGGCGCGGAAGAGTACATCTGCGAACTGGCCTACCGCCGCGGCGGCTTTGTCAGTTTCCGCAATCTTCCCGACATGCCGGAGCCGCTGCCGGCTTTTCCCGGCGGCAAGTTCCAGCAGTTCCGCCAGGTGCTGGCCGAAGCCAACATCCACAACGCCACCGCCGTGAGCCTGCAGACGCGGGAAAACAACTTCGGCGTGATTCTGTTTCCGCACGCCGAACGCCGCTTGTTCGGCTCCTCGAATTTGCGGCTGCTGATCGGCCTCGCGCTCCAGATCGGCCTCACGCTGGAAAACTACGTGGTCATGCACAACGCCCAGCGGCGCACCAAGGAGTACGAACTCCTCGCCCAGATCGGCCAGGCGATCAGCTCGCGCCTCGATCAGGACGAAGTGTTGCGCGCCGTGCAGAAAGAACTCGGCCAGATCTTCGAGACCAGCAACTTCTACATCGCGTTCCAGGATGGCGATGTCATCCGCTTCGAACTGGAAGTGGAGAACGGCGAAGTGCAGCCCAAGCGCTCGCGCCCCGCTGCCAACGACTTCACCGAATACATCCTGCGCACCGGCCAGCCGCTGCTGATCCACTCCGATCTGGAAAAAGCCCGGGACCGCGTCGGCGTAACCGACTCGTTCGGCCGGCCTGCCAGGTGTCTGTGCGGCTCACCCATCCTCCTGGGAGGAGAGCCCGCGGGCGTGATGGTCGCCATGAGCCCGGACCGCGAGTACGTCTTCGAACAGCGCGACCTGGAAGTCATGCAGACTTGCGCCGGGCAGGTTTCGGTCGCGGTGGAGAATGCCCGCCTTTTCGCCGACGAGAAGCGCCGCGCGCGGCACATGACCTTCCTCAACAACATTTCCAAGGCCGCTATTTCCAGCGAAGACTCCGAGCACATGCTGGCCGGCATCGTGGCCGAGATCCAGAAGAACTTCAACTTCGACCACATCGGCATCGGCATCCTCGACTACGCCACCAAGGACATCGAGATCAAGGCCGAGGCGGGCGCAACCGCGCACGCCCTGGGCAAGCGTATTCCGCTCGGCAGCGGCATTCTGGGACGCGTGGCCCGCACCGGAGAAACCGCGCTGGTGCAGGCTACGGGCGAAGGCCACGTGCTGGGGATTCTTCCCGAATCCCGTGCCGTGCTCTGCATCCCCATCACCTACGGAGAAACTCTGCTGGGCATTCTGAACGTCGAGAGCACGCGCGAGGACGCGTTCTCTCCCGACGACGCCCTCATCATGAACACGCTGGCCGACCTGCTGGCCACCGCCCTGCACAATGCTTTCGTCTTCCAGAAGCTGCAGCAGCAGTCGATCACCGACGGCCTCACCGGGATCAAGACGCGCCGCTTCTTCTGGGAGGCGCTGTCCTCGGAGTGGAAGCGCGCTTCGCGGTCGGGACGCCCCTTCTCGGTGGTGCTCATCGACCTGGATAAATTCAAAGGCGTCAACGACAGCCTGGGGCACCTCGAAGGCGACCTGGTCATCGCCCGGGTGGGCCGCCTCCTCGAGCAGAAGTGCCGCCAGTCGAACGTGGTGGCCCGCTATGGCGGCGACGAGTTCATCATCCTGATGCCCGAGACCGGCGTGGAGCAGGCGCAGATTCTCGCCGAACGCCTGCGCCTCTGGCTGGCGACCGATCCCATGCTCAGCGAGCATCACATCACCGGCAGCTTCGGAGTGGCCAGCTTCCCCGTGCACGGCTTCTCCGCCGAGGACATCATTCGCGTCGCCGATGCCGGCATGTACGTTTCCAAGCACGGCGGCGGCGACCGCGTCTCCACCGCCGAGGAGTTTGCCGAGGGCGAAACTCTGGCCGTGCAGCGCCAGCTCATCTCCGGCTACGTCGAAGGCTTCCTGCACCGCGAGCACACCGGGCCCGAACACCTGGATGAGTTGATCTCCACCCTGCGCAAGCTATGCGGCGGCGAAGAAGACTGCGACCTGGAAGTGCTGCGCGAGGCCATCGAAATTCTCACTGCCGCCAGCGAGGCGCGCGAGATGCACAACTCCGGCCATGGCGAGATGGTGGCGCGCTACTCGGAGATCATCGCCCGGGCTCTCAACATGTCGGACGAAGATGTTGACGACCTCAGCTACGTGGCGCGGGTGCACGACGTGGGCAAGATTTTCGTGCCGGAGCGAATTCTCAACAAGCCCAGTCCGCTTTCGGATGAGGAGTTCTACCTGGTGAAGATGCACGCTCGCGTGGGATCGGAAATCGTGGGCACGCTTCCGGGCAGCGAAAAGCTGCAGAAGGCAATCGAGCACCACCACGAGACGTTCGACGGCTCCGGTTATCCGGGCGGGCTGCGGGGAGAGGAAATCCCCCTGTGGGCCCGCATCCTCAGCATTGCCGACGCCTACGTCAACATGACCACCGACCGGGCGTTCGCTTCCGGCAAGAGCAGCGAGCAGACGCTCGCCGAGATGGAGAAGTTAAGTGGCATCCGCTACGACGGCATGCTGGTCCGCATCCTGCACCGGGAACTCAAGTCCGAAATGCCCGCCCGCCGTATCGGCAACGCCAGATAGTCGCGCAAGACTTAACCACAGGGTACACAGGGGATCACAGAGGAATTCCAGCAGGAGCACTGAGCAGATTCTCGCATTAATGGTTTACCCTGTGTTCCTCCGTGCCCTCTGTGGTGAAAAAACTGACCACAGATGCCGGCGCACTATTGAAACAGCAATGGCGCCAGTGTCGACAGGTTGCGCCGCCATACCATCCAGGTGTGCGCGCCTGGGGTTTCGATCTCGGTAACTTTCACGCCCTTCGACTTCAGCCACTCCCGGAAATCGCGGTTGACCTTGATAAGCCCGTCGTCGGTGCCGCAGGCGATCCACAGCAGCTTCAACTTCTGATTCGCCTTCGAATCAAGATTCGGGAACTGCGACGCGAAATCGTCGGCAATGCCGCCCGAACTGAAGGCCCCAACCCACGCAAACTCGTCCAGGTGATTCAGGCCGGTGAGCAGTGACTCCGCTCCGCCCATCGACAACCCGGCGATCGCCCGCGAATTGTGGTCCTTGGTGACGCGGTATTCCTTTTCGATCTGCGGAATGACCTCGCTCAGCAGCGCCTCGGTGAACTTGTCGAAGTTTCTCTGCCGCAACTCGACGTGGCGGAAGGCGCCGAAGCCGTGCGACACGATCTCCGGCGCGCCGTAGCCCAGTGTCATCACGATCAGCATGGGCTTCGCCTTGCCGTCGGCGATCAGGTTGTCGAGAATCACATTGGCGCGGCCGACGGCGGTCCATCCGCTGGCGTCGTCGCTGAACCCGTGAAGCAGGTAGAGCACGGGATAAGTC
The DNA here is from genome assembly GCA_963803205.1 of Terriglobales bacterium. Lineage (GTDB taxonomy): Bacteria > Acidobacteriota > Terriglobia > Terriglobales > Acidobacteriaceae > CAWDLG01. The sequence continues at coordinate 410,431 of CAWDLG010000007.1, read as the reverse complement.
TTCTTCTTTGTCTGATCGTATCCCGGAGGCGTGTACACATAGTAGTCGCGCTGGTCGCCGACGACGTCCGACTTGTAAAAGTGGTGATGAACGATGCCGTGGGCAATATCGCGCCGCTCCCATGTCAGCGACGGCGGCCCCGGCACATGCACCTGGCTCTGGGTAAAGAGCAGGTTGGGCTTCATCGAAGGATTCGAGGGATCGATCAGGCCCACGCCGTCCGCCATGAACGTGTAGCCGTAGAAATCCGGCTCGAGCGGTTCGCTGGTCAGGCTCCATACGCCTTCATCATCTTTCTGCATCGGCACCGGCTTCGCGCCCTCGAGCTGCAGTAGAACTTCCTTCGCATTGGGATCGCGGAAGCGGAACGTGACCCGGTGGTCCGGTTGAACATCCGGCGACACCAGTGGAGGCGGTGGCTGGCGTGGCGGCGCGGCCGCCTGCGGCTGCGCCAGGGCAGCGATAGAAACCAACGCAACGACGAGGGCGAGGGCAATTTTTTTGATATGAAGCACGCGCTTTTCCCCTTCCGATGGATTTGAACCGGCGAGTATATCTCAAGATGGTGGGAAGAGTTTGCTGCGGGCTTCATGTCAAGCGCTGTCATCCCGAGCGGAGTGCGGCGCAGCCGAACGCAGTCGAGGGACCTGCCGTTGCGCACTCCACCCTTCCACCCTGTCATCCCGACCGGAGTGCGGCGCAGCCGAACGCAGTCGAGGGACCTGCTGTTGCGCACTCCACCCTTCCACCCTGTCTTCCCGAGCGGAGTGAGGCGCAGCCGAACGCAGTCGAGGGACCTGCTGTTGCGCGCATTCGCGAAAAGCAGGTCCCTCCACTGCGGTCGGGATGACAATCGTGGAGAGCCATGTCACTCTGCACCCTTCCAGCCGCGAAGCGGCGGCAGGTGAAAGCCCGGGACGTAAGTCCCGGGAAAGCACGACAAAACAAGACGAGCCCCGCAGGGGCGGCACATGGGTTTTCGTTCCGCGGGTGCCGTCCCTGGCGGGACTCGGTCGAATTGCCGCATCCTTCCCCGGCACTCACGTGCCGGGCTTTCACATTTCGTCCCTGCGGGACTGGGCCGTGTGATCCCCCCACGGCGGGAACGCCTACACTCTAACAAGTCCGTTCTCAATACGAAATCGCGTCGGGATAGAAAATCGGACAATCGTGCGATGCCATGTCACTCTGCACCCTTCCAGCCGCGAAGCGGCGGCAGGGGAAAGCCCGGGACGTAAGTCCCGGGAAAGCACGACAAAACAAGACGAGCCCCGCAGGGGCGGCACATGGGTTTTCGTTCCGCGGGTGTCGTCCCTGGCGGGACTCGGTCGAATTGCCGCATCCTTCCCCGGCACTCACGTGCCGGGCTTTCACATTTCGTCCCTGCGGGACTGGGCCGTGTGATCCCCCCACGGCGGGAACGCCTACACTCTAACAAGTCCGTTCTCAATACGAAATCGCGTCGGGATAGAAAATCGGACAATCGTGCGATGCCATGTCACTCTGCACCCTTCCAGCCGCGAAGCGGCGGCAGGGGAAAGCCCGGGACGTAAGTCCCGGGAAAGCGTGACAAAACAAGACGAGCCCCGCAGGGGCGGCACATGGGTTTTCGTTCCGCGGGTGCCTTATGCGAAGGCTGAATCTTGCGCAAAGATGGCCTGCACGGGGTTCGTATCAGGGCACGCCTTCAGGCGTGCCGTAAAAATTAAAAATATCGGCATGGCTGAAGCCATGCCCTGATACGAATATCCCTTACACTCAACCCCACACCTGCATCCCTCCGCGGGCCAAACCTGCGTGACACGGCGGCATCCAACCCGGTCCAATGACGATTGGGATTCAGGTGCTGTGGCTGTTCGTGCTGGCGATTCCGGTGGCGTGCGTGGCCTGGACGGTCACCCACGAAGAAATTCTGCGCGAGCCGCGCGAGTACTGCAAACGCCGCTGCAAAGACGCCCCCACCCTCGCCCAGCGCAAATTCTTCTACCTTTTCACCTGTGAGTTCTGCTTCAGCCACTACGTGGTCGCACTCTTCCTCGTCATCACGCGCTACAAACTTCTCTATCAGGACTGGCGCGGATATCTCCTCGCGCTCTTCGCCCTGGTCTGGGTCGCAAACCAGTACATGAGTATTTATGGAAGACTGCGGCTCGATATCCGCCACGAGCAGATCGCGATCAAGGCAGACGAAAAGGCCGCTCCCTCGGGCAAGCGGGCAATCACCCTGGAACGGCCTCGCGGTTGAAACTGGCTAGTGCTGGGAAGCCGACGAGTTCTTCTGAAGCTCGTCGAGCGCCGCGAGAACTTCCTCGCTGTGCTTCTTCGGATCGACGCTGGTGTAGACCTTCTCGATCTTCCCCTCGGGATCCACGATGAAAGTATTGCGCGCCGCCAGTTGCGTGACCCCGAAATTCATCGTCGAGCCGTACATGGTCGAGACCTTGTGGTCGGTGTCGGCGAGCAGCTTGAAGTTCAGCCCTTCTTTCGTGCAGAACGATTTGTGCGAGTCTGCCGTGTCGACGCTCACGCCCAGAATGACCGCGTTCTTTTGCGTGTACTGGCCCAGGTCACGCTGGAAGTTGTGCGCCTCAATCGTGCAGCCGCTGGTGAAATCCTTGGGATAGAAGTACAGGACGACCCACTTGCCGCGGAAATCCTTCAGGCTCACCGGAGTGCCTTCCTGGGACGTCAGGCTGAAATCCGGGGCCATGGTGCCGGCCTGCGGAGTGGCACTTGCCCGGGCAAAATGCCACGCGGTTCCCAGACCCACAACCACCAGCAGCGCGATGATCCAATAACGCATACGACCTCCTCAAACACCGGAAGGCTAACGCAAGGCCGCGAGCCTTGTCCACCCGCCCATTCCGGGAAAGCGGGAACTCTGTGCAGAAATGCCATTCTGATAGCGGCTGGCTTATGCCCAAAGTAACCAGTCGCTAACCCCTCTTTGCAATTGACCGGTCAAATTCAGGGTTGTAGCATGAACAGACATTTGCACCTTGGGCGGTTTTTCGCGCCATCGTAAGTCATAGAGCAACATGCAGGTTACAAAACTTCGTCTCCAAATCGCTGTGCTGATCGCGGTTGCTTTCTCTGCCACTGGATGCCACAAAACTCAGGCAGTCAAGGTTCCGGTTCCAGCTCCCACCGCTGCGCCCGCTGTTATCGCGCAAGACACTGATCATTCTTCCGCAGCCGAGGCCGCGGGAAGCGCGCAGGCCGCCGAGTCCGTGGTTCCCGAAACGGACGCCGTGCCCGAGCTGATCGCGGGCGCCGAGAAAGAGCATCAGGCCGGTCTCGAAAACTTCAAAGCCGGACGCCTGGAAGCCGCCAAGCAGAACTACACGCACGCTCTCGACATGATCGCCAAGGGCCCGATCGACGTGAAGGCCGACCCGCGCCTCCAGGGCGAGTTCGACTCGATCATGAACTCTCTAAAAAGCCTGAACGTGCAGGATCAGGAGCAGGCCGAGGCGTCGACCGAGAAAGATTCCGAACCCGCGCCGATCGATGAGGCCAACGAAGAGACTCCGGAAGTCGATCCCAACGTGAAGGCCAAGGCGGAGGAAGAGGTCAAGGTTACCCACTCCGATCTGCCCTTGATGATGACCGACCCGGTGGCGGCCTACATCAACTACTTCTCCGGGCGCGGCCGCGACATCCTGGAGCGCGGGCTGATTCGCAGCGGGCGCTACCAGGAGATGATTCAGTCGATCCTCAAAGAGGCAGGCGTGCCGCAGGATCTGATCTATCTGGCGCAGGCCGAATCCGGGTTCCATCCTCTGGCGCTGTCGCGCGTGGGCGCGCGCGGAATGTGGCAGTTCATGGCCAGCCGCGGCGCGGGCTACGGCCTGAAGCGCACCACGTGGGTGGATGACCGGCAGGACCCCGAGAAGGCGACGCGCGCCGCCGCCCAGCACCTGAAAGATCTCTACTACCAGTTTGGCGACTGGTACCTGGCCATGGCCGCCTACAACTCCGGGCCCGGCGGTGTGCAGAGCGCGGTCAAGCGCACCGGCTTCGCCGATTTCTGGGAGCTTTACAAGCGGAATGTGCTGCCGCGCGAGACGCGGAACTATGTGCCGATCATTCTGGCCGTCACCATCATGGCCAAGAATCCGGCGCAGTACGGCCTTCAGGACCTCGTCCTCGACAAGCCGGTTCCCTATGAGACCGTCACCATCGATTATCCCGTCGACCTGCGGCTGGCGGCAGCGGCAATCGATGTCGATGCTTCCATCCTGCAGGATTTGAATCCCAGCCTGCTGCGCTGGTCCACACCGGAAGACACCGAATTCAAGCTTCGCCTGCCGGCCGGCAAGAAAGAACAATACCTGGAGGCGATCTCGAGAGTGCCCGCCGAGATGCGCATGTGGTGGCGCTTCCACAAGGTAGCCCCCGGCGACACGCTCGAGTCGATCGCCCAGGCTTACCGCACGACCCCGCAGGCCATCGGCGACGCCAACGCCCTGACGCCCGAATCAGAATTGCCCGCCGAGACCAAGCTGGTAATTCCCATGGCGCCCGGCAAGCACGCCGCTTCGGAAGATACGCAAACCTACGCGCGCCGCATTACACGCTACAAGGTGCGCCACGGGGACACCGTGACCAGGGTCGCCGAGCACTTCAGCGTGCCACCTTCGATGGTCCGCCGCTGGAACGGATTACGCGGCGATAGCGTCCGCGGGCGACGAATCCTCTACGTTCACCTGCCGGTTTCGCCGGGCTCGCAGGACGCCTGGGTGGATACCGCTAAACCCAAGAGTAAGAGCACCTTAAGGGCATCGAGCAGCAAGTCCGTAACCCGCCACAAAGTGCAGAAGGGCGAGACCCTGACCTCCATCGCCAGCCATCACAACACCACGGTGCAAGCGCTGAAACGGGACAACGGCAACCTCGGCATTCTCCGGCCGGGCATGATTCTGATCATTCGCGGTTCCAAATAGCTGCCTTCCAACCTCGCCAGCTTCCACATTCCGGGCCCGGGTGTAATATGCCAACAGAATCGTGGAATTGGACGGATCGTGTTTACAGAGCGACAAAATTGCCGTGCTATAATCGCGCGCCGTTGTGAAGCGGTTTTCCAGTTTTCTTTTTAAAATTTCCAGGCGCAGACCGCGCCGCTAGACTGCTTCCGGCAGCGATCGCCGCCGGAAACCAGGAGGATAAATGAGCTTCGACGACACCCTCTACGGACGTGATGACGAAATGGACGAGTTTGGAAACAGCGGTTCCTACGGCGATTCGCTGGAAGAGGATTACGAGGAAGAAGAGGAAGAAGAAGAGCCGGAAGCTCCCTCCACCATAGAACCGGAACCGCCGCCACCGGCACCGCCGAGGCCCGCGGGAGGCGGAGGAGGTGGAGCATCGCGTCCGCCGCGCAAGCCGGCGCGCAAGCCCGTGCGCAAGGCCGCGAAGCCTCCGAAAAAGAAGAAGAAACCCGTCCGCAAGGCGGCCAAGAAGAAGCCGGCTCGCAAGAAAGCAGCCAAGAAGTCTCCCAAGCGCAAACCCGCGCGCAAGGCCAAGAAGTCCCGCCGTCGCCGTTAAGCTCTTTTTCTGAGAACAGGAGCGGGCTCCCGCCCGCTCCCCCCTCCACCCTGTCATCCCGAGCGGAGTGAGGCGCAGCCGAACGCAGTCGAGGGACCTGCTGTTGCGCGCATTCACCAAAAGCAGATCCCTCCGCTGCGGTCGGGATGACAATCGTGATGAGAATTGTGATGGCAAAGAAACAACCTTGACCGGCACACACCACCCTTTCCCCTGTCACCCCTCCACCCTGTCATCCCGAGCGGAGTGAGGCGCAGCCGAACGCAGTCGAGGGACCTGCTGTTGCGCGCATTCACGAAAAGCAGATCCCTCCACTGCGGTCGGGATGACAATCGTGCGGGAAGTTGTGATAGCAGAGAAACGACCTTGATCGGCGCACTCCACCCCTCCACCCTGTCATCCCGAGCGGAGTGAGGCGCAGCCGAACGCAGCCGAGGGACCTGCTGTTGCGCAGCATTCACCAAAAGCAGGTCCCTCCGCTGCGGTCGGGATGACAATCGTGCGGGAAGTTGTGATAGCAGAGAAACAACCTTGATCGGCACACTCCACCCCTCCTACCCTGTCTTCCCGAGCGGAGTGAGGCGCAGCCGAACGCAGCCGAGGGACCTGCTGTTGCGCAGCATTCACCAAAAGCAGGTCCCTCCGCTGCGGTCGGGATGACAATCGTGATGAGAATTGTGATGGCAAAGAAACAACCTTGACCGGCACACACCACCCTTTCCCCTGTCATCCCTTTCCCCTGTCATCCCGAGCGGAGTGAGGCGCAGCCGATCGCAGTCGAGGGACCTGCTGTTGCGCGCATTCGCGAAAAGCAGGTCCCTCCGCTTCGGTCGGGATGACAATCATGTTGGGAGTCACGGCTGGCAGAGAAACGACCTTGATCGGCGCACTCCACCCCTCCACCCTGTCATCCCGAGCGGAGTGAGGCGCAGCCGAACGCAGCCGAGGGACCTGCTGTTGCGCGCATTCGCGAAAAGCAGGTCCCTCCGCTTCGGTCGGGATGACAATCATGTTGGGAGTCACGGCTGGCAGAGAAACGACCTTGATCGGCGCACTCCACCCCTCCACCCTGTCATCCCGAGCGGAGTGAGGCGCAGCCGAACGCAGCCGAGGGACCTGCTGTTGCGCGCATTCGCGAAAAGCAGGTCCCTCCGCTTCGGTCGGGATGACAAGCATGTTGGGAGTCGGGATAGCAGAGAAACAACCTTGATCGGCGCACTCCACCCCTCCACCCTGTCTTCCCGAGCGGAGTGAGGCGCAGCCGAACGCAGTCGAGGGACCTGCTGTTGCGCGGCATTCGCGAAAAGCAGGTCCCTCCGCTTCGGTCGGGATGACAAGCATGTTGGCAGTCGGGATGGCAGAGAAACATCTGCTGTTCGTGAGTGCCCTCCACCCTTCAACCCTGTCTTCCCGAGCGGAGTGAGGCGCAGCCGAACGCAGTCGAGGGACCTGCTGTCGCGCAGCATTCGCGAAAAGCAGGTCCCTCCGCTTCGGTAGGGATGACAATCGTGTTGGGAGTCGGGATGGCACCCCCCAGGGCAGGCAGCACGTAGCCCTGGGGGCTCATCTGAATGGTCCCGGGGAGCTCTCGCATGTCGAACGAGGAGATCGGAACGGTCGTCCTGCTGCTGCTGGTCCTGGTGGCCGGGGCGCACCTGTTCGGATACCTCTTCACCCGCCTGCGCCAGCCAAGGGTCATAGGCGAGATCGTGGCGGGGATTGTTCTCGGTCCCACGCTGCTGGGCCGGATCGCGCCCTCGTTTTCCATCGCCGTCGGCACCCATGCAGGCTCCGCGGCGCAACCCACAACGGACGTGGTTCTCAGTTTCGTTTACTGGCTGGGACTGCTGCTCCTGATGTTCCTCTCCGGGTCGGAAATCCGCAAGCTGCTGGGCCGCGACGACCGCAAACAGGTGGCATGGCTGGCCTCGGTCGGAACTGGCCTTCCTTTTCTGCTGGCGATGGTCATCGTTCCGCTGGCGCCGATTCACTCGCTGATGGGCGCGGTGGGCCAACGCACGCCGCTGATCCTGGTGATTGGAATCGCCGTGGCGGTCACCTCCATCCCGGTGATCTCCCGAATTTTTCACGACCTTGGAATTCTGCACACGCGCTTTGCCCGAATCGTGCTCGGCGTTGCGGTGGTGGAAGACATTGTGCTTTGGGCCGTGCTGGCGGTCGCCACTGCGCTGGCGAAGTCGTCGGTGCTCTCGAAGCAAACCATCGTTCAACATGTGGCCGTCACGATTGTCTACTTTGTCGTTGGCCTGGTACTCGCGCCGCGCCTTCTTCGCCGGATGCATCAGTCGCCGCGAAACATTTTCGTTGCGACCTCTCCCATCGGATACCTGGTTGCGATTCTGCTGGCCTACTCGGCGATTGCGGCGATTCTTGACGTGAGCCTGGTGTTCGCCGCATTTCTGGCGGGCTACGGCGCGGCCGGCATGCGTGAGCATCATGCCGAGGCGCTGGATTCGCTGGGACGTTTTTCGTTCTCGGTATTCATCCCGGTCTACTTCGTGATCGTGGGATACCGGCTCGATCTCTGGAAAAGTTTTTCGCCGCTGATGCTGCTGGCATTTCTGCTGGGCGCCTGCCTGGTGAAGCTGCTCTCGGCTGGACTCGGGGCGAAGCTGGCAGGATTTACCGGGCTCGACGTCCTGAATCTTTCGATCGCGACCAACGCGCGCGGCGGCCCGGGAATCGTGCTGGCGAGCGTCGCCTACGATACCGGAATCGTGAATGCCGCGGGCTACACCACGCTCGTCCTGCTGGCGGTGCTGACTTCCCAGGCGGCGGGAGCGTGGCTGGAGTTTGTGCTGCGGCGGGGCTGGCCGCTGCTCTCCTCGGAAGGCCCGCAACCACTCGCCGTGAAACCAGGAACTGACGTCATCCCGGCGTAGTATTGTGGGGTACCATTCCCGCTAGAGGTGGTTCGATGCCCATCACCCTGAACGTCAACGGCTCCCAACATTCTGTGGAACCGGCGGCCGGGCAGAACCTGCTGTCGGTGCTGCGCGACGAACTGGAATTGACCGGAACCAAGTACGGTTGCGGCGAAGGGCAGTGCGGCGCCTGCACTGTGCTGGTCGACGGCAAGCCGGTGCGTTCCTGCCGCACTCCCGCCGACTCCGCCGTGGGAAAGCAGATCACTACCATCGAAGGCCTGGAGCAGAACGGACAACTGCATCCCGTGCAACATGCCTTCATGCAGGCGGAAGCTTTTCAGTGCGGATACTGCACACCGGGAATGATCCTGGGCGCGGTGTACCTGCTGAACAGCAACTCGGTGCTGCACGAGGGCGACATTGTCCGCTACATGAACGGCCATGTGTGCCGCTGCGGAACCTATCCGCGGATTGTGGCGGCAATCCGCGCCGCGGACGCGGTGCGGAGGCAGAGGTGAAGCCATGAAACGCGACTTGTCCTCCCCCGGTAACGGCCTCCAGATCTCTGATCCGCAGTTTGAAGAGCAGCAACATGCGTCGATTCAGCGACTCGGGTACAGCTTCGAGATGGAGCGGCGGGAATTCTTCAAACTGCTCGGCGGCGGAGTTCTGATCTGCCTTTGCGCGGCGCCCGCGGCGCTGGCCCAGGAATCGGGAGCGAGGGCGCGTCCCAGCTCCGAAGATGAGCTGCCGACTTCGATCGATTCCTGGCTTCACATCGGTGAAGACGGCGTCGCCACGGTTTACACCGGCAAGGTCGAGGTCGGGCAGAATATCCGCACCTCGCTGAGCCAGCAGGTCGCGGAAGAACTGCACGTGCCGCTTGCTTCTGTGCGCCTGGTGATGGGCGACACCGACCTTACTCCCTTCGATATGGGAACCTTCGGCAGCCGCACCACGCCGACTATGGCGCCGCAGTTGCGAAGAGTTGCCGCGACCGCTCGCGGCGTGCTGGTCGGAATGGCGGCCCAAACCTGGAACGTAGATCCTTCTGGGCTGACCGTGACGGACGGGAAGATCACCGACTCTTCCAGTCATCGCTCTATTTCCTTCGGTGAACTGACGCATGGGCAGCGCGTCACCAAGGTGATCAGCACGGACGTGGGGCTGACTCCGGCGGAAAAATGGAAGATCGCGGGGACGTCTCCGGCAAAGGTCGATGGACGGACATTTGTTACCGGGCAACACAAGTACACCTCGGACATGACGCAGCCGGAAATGCTGCATGGAAAAATCCTGCGTCCGACGGCTTTCAACGCGAAGCTGACATCGCTCGACACCAGCGCCGCAGAAAAGCTTCCGGGTGTCGCCGTGGTGAAGGACGGCGACTTCATCGGAGTGGCTGCGCCCAGCCAGCCGGCGGCGGCGCAGGCAATCGAAGCCATTCATGCGCAGTGGAGCGCGCCGGCGCAACCTTCGGAAGCCGAGCTATACGAATACCTGAAGGCGCATCCCAGCGCGACGCCGGAAGGTTCCGGCCGGAGCATGAAGGATGCCGGCGGTTCGCTGGAGCAGGGATACGCCAAGGCCGAAAAGACACTGAAGCAGACTTATACCGTGGCCTACATCGCGCACACTCCGCTGGAGCCGCGAGCGGCGCTGGCCGAGTGGAAAGACGGCAGGCTCACGGTGTGGACGGGCACGCAGCGTCCGTTTGCGGTGCGCGATGAGCTGGCGCAGACTTTTCATCTGCCGGCGGACAAGGTTCGGGTCATCGTGCCGGACACGGGATCGGCCTACGGAGGCAAGCACACGGGAGAAGCGGCAGTCGAAGCGGCGCGCCTGGCCAAGGGGGCGGACAAGCCGGTGAAGCTGGTCTGGAGCCGCGAGGAAGAATTCACCTGGGCTTACTTCCGGCCGGCGGGTGTGATCGATGTGAAGGGCGGAGTGGGAAGCGACGGCACAATTACCGCCTGGGAGTTCGACAACTACAATTCGGGACCGGCGGCGATGGGAGTGCCCTATGAATTTCCCAATCGCCGGATTGAGTTCCATTCCGCCGACTCGCCATTGCGGCAGGGATCGTACCGGGCGCTGGCAGCGACGGCCAATCACTTTGCGCGCGAATCATTTCTGGATGAACTGGCGCATGCCGCGGGAATGGATCCCTTGCAGTTGCGGCTGAAGAACCTGGCGAACGAGCGGCTGAAGGCGGTATTCCAGGCGGCCGCCGACAAATTCGAATGGGGCAAGGAAAAGAGTTCGGCGACGCGCGGCTTCGGAATTGCGGGCGGGATCGAGAAAAATGGTCACCTCGCGAGTTGTGCCGAGGTCGAAGTCGATCCGGACAGCGGAGAAGTTTCGATCCGGCGAATCGTGGCGGCCTTCGATTGCGGAGCGGTCGTCAATCCGGAGGGCTTGAGAAATCTTATCTCCGGCGCGGTCGTGCAGGGGATTGGCGGGGCGCTGTTCGAGGACATTCATTTTGCAAACGGCAAGATTCTGAATCCGCACATGGCGCAGTACCGGGTGCCGCGCTTCAGCGACCTGCCGCAGATTGAAGTCGAACTGGTCGACCGCAAGGATCAGCCGTCGATGGGGGCAGGAGAGACGCCGATTGTCGGGGTCGCGCCTGCGGTAGGAAATGCAATCTTCGCCGCCATGGGAATCCGGATTCGCTCTCTGCCCATGGTTCCGAACGGGCTGCCGAAGCAGGGCGCCGCAAAGGGTTGAGAGTTTTACCACAGAGGGCACAGAGGAACACAGAGGAACATTGGAGGCTGAGCGGATGCGTTCTGTGTTCCTCTGTGTGCTCTGTGGTTCAGGAATTTACTACTTCTTCGCTTCAACCGCGCGCAGGCACTGTCCGTAGAGTTCGAGCAGGTGGGAGGCGTATTCCTCCGGCTTGGAGACGGCGCCCCCGCCCTGAAATCCCACGCTGGACGTGGTGGTCTTGCCGTAGCCGGTAGTCATCGCCACAAATTTCATCAGGTCGAGGGCAATATCTTCGTTGCGGCGCGCTCCGAGCGCCATGCCGGAAAATTCCATGAATGCCTCCGTGGGCATGAAGATTGAAGTTGGATCACCCACAGCCGCGATGATAGCAGAGAGTGCAGCACCGGCGGGGCGTGCGCGGGGGGACCCGGGACTTACGTCCCGGGCTTTCACATTCCGCCGCTTCGCGGCTGGAGCTGTTGCGATCTGAACGGAATTGGTTGTTGGCCCGCGCGGGTGGGAACACCCGCGCCTACATGAGGTGGGCGCGTGTGAAGAACGAATTGTCACACGCCAGTCCCGCCAGGCCACTCCAACTTCTGTCATCCCGACCGAAGCCAGAGCTTCCGCTGGCGGAAGGTCGGGCGGAGCGGAGGGACCTGCTGTTTGCTGTCCACCATGATTCGTGGTGCCGCCCCTTCGGGGCTCATCATGTTTCGCAACGGTTCCCGGGACTTACGTCCCGGGCTTTCCCATTCCGCCGCTTCGCGGCTGGAGCTGTTGCGATCTAGACGGAATTGGTTGTTGGCCCGCGCGGGTGGGGACACCCGCGCCTACATGGGCAGGAGCGAGGCAATCGCGGGTGGGGACACCCGCGCCTACATGGGCAGGAGCGAGGCAATCGCGGGTGGGGACACCCGCGGCTACATGGACAGGGGCAATCACTGGTCACATCAGGTTTCGATTCCGATGTGGCAAATGCGGCCGATGAGGTAGTCGGAGGGAGTCTTGCCGGAGGCGATGGGAAGGACTTCGACGGGATAGGCGGGGTTGTGAGGCCGGAGGATGAGATTGCCCTCGGCCACTTCGACGTACGTCAGCGCGGCGTCGCCCTTGTGGTTGACGGCATACATGTTGGATTCGTCCCGGCGATAAGGTTTCAGCGAGTTGTAGTGCCGGTCGACGAGGACGGTTGCGCCGGGAAGAAGGCGGGGATACATGCTCATGCCTTCGCGCGCGCCGACTTTGAGAACCACGAATCGCTCCCAGGAGGCGCGACCGCCTTCGATCTGGGGGCGCAGCTTGCGCACGAAGGACTTTTTAAACTTCAGAATGTCCTTCACCTTCATGCTCATGATGAGCGGGTCGGTGGCGGCGACGGAACCCTCCACCAGCAGGACGTTCACGAATTTGTCGGCCGCGGGAGGAAGAATGGTGGCGCGCTTGTTAATCTCGCCCGGATCGAGCAGGTCGAGGACCGAGAGGCGCTGCACGCTGAGGACGCGGTCCATGCCTTCCACGCTGAGCCCGCGCTTGCGATGCAGGAAGTTGGAGATGTGGGCCTGCTTGAATCCGGTCTGTTCAGCGAGGCTGAGGCCGGTGAGGCCGCCTTCCTCGATGCGCGACCAGAGAGTCTTGCGCAGATTTTCCTGGAGAGCCCTGAATTTCATGTCTCTGAGCGGTGGCGCTGCCGACGGCATAAGATACCACTTTGGTGCCATTCCCTTATAGCATATTGCTATTCGATGATTGCGGAGATCATCTCAGAGCAAATTAATTTCTTGACTGGGGAGATCGAACAATTTTACATTGGGCCCCTTATAACTACTCAAGCAGGGAAGCAGGAACGTGCCATGATCAGTCATCAGCAGTCCGAAACGGAGGAAAGCAACTTCGTGGAGTTTCGCCGCAAGGTGCGCTCCGCGGAAGTGCTCTCCGCCGCCATGGAAAAGTTACTGTACTCGCTGCACTTCACCGGCCGGGTGAGCGTGATCGTGCAAAACGGGCGGGTCCTAAAGTCGGGATACGAGGAAGGGTATTTCCGGCAGCGCGAAATCGCCCCGGTGTAGGAAGAAAGCGACCGTCGACAACTTAATAACCTAAACAGTTCGTCGTAACAGAAACGAGCCCTGTGTCCGAGCAATCGGCGCAGGGCTTTTTTATTTGGGCCGGATCGGAAATCCGTCCGGTTCCAAGGGAGGCAGTCATGGATGTGGAGATTGTGGAGCTGGAACTGAAGTATTGCGAGCGCTGCGGCGGGTTGTGGGTGCGGCAACAGGGATCGCAGGAAGTCTACTGCGCGGGGTGCGTGGGGGAGATGACCGGATTCCCGAGGCCGTCGAGAACACGAAAGCGGCCGCGGCTGCCGGTGCACGACAAGCAAGAGGTGCGAAGGGCGCTGCTGTGCGGTGAAGGAGGAAACGCATGACTTCCTCTGCAACCATCGAAGCGCCGCAGGGCGGCGCGTGCATTCCCAACCTGTGGCTGTACCGGCGGCAGACGCTGGCTCTTCTGCGGCGTTACTTCCGGCTCTCGGTCGAAGTGGGCCGGGTGCCATCGATTCTGGGAAGAGAATTCTTCCGGGCACGGGTCACGCGCTATCGCGTGACCACACTGGAAGATACGGTGATCTTCGTGCATGACGTGGAGCAGACGCTGGAGAGGCTGGATCCGTTCGAGAAGCAGCTGATTGCGGCGATCGTGCTGCAGGATTACTCCCAGGATGAGGCTGCGGGCCGGCTGGGCTGCTGGCGGCGCACGGTGGGCCGGCGTTATCCGGAAGCGCTCGATCGTCTGAGCGGCTGGTTTCTGAAGGGAGGGTTGCTGACGCCGCTTCCGGCGGAATTCTCGAAACGGGAAAATGCTTGTCAAGAGGGCAAAATCAACGATTTTTCCGTAAGTCATTCTGACGATTCAAAATAAAAAGTTGGAGGGCATGTCCCATTTTCCCCCTCCGATTTGCTATGCTAGGTTCAGAGAGTAAGTGAAGAGAAAGTTTCGTGGGCGCGTCCTAAAAAGGCGCGCCCGAACTTTTTTGCGGGCTAATTTTTCCGGGGCGAGCATGCGGCGAGCGATGAAAAAGCCGAAGTCAAAGGGTGGAAAAGGATCAGGAGCGAGGAAAAGCGCCTCGCGCAAACCGGTCGATCTCGATTCTGTGCGGCGACAAATTGCGGAACTGGTGGGGGGCCAGGCGCTGGACATGGTCGCGACCACCATGACCGAGGTCGACAAGGGCCACTACGCCGCGATGAAGTACCTGTTCGAGATTGCGGGACTGTTTCCCGGCGACGGGGAGCCGGAAAAGAACGCGGTTGAGGACTCGCTGGCGAGAACATTGCTGCGGCGACTGGGATTTCCGGAAACAGCGAATCCGGAGAACAAGATTACGAAAGATAGCCTTGCCCCTCCTGTGGCCGGCGTGGGCGATGCCGTAGAATGAAATTGCCGCCGATTGGGGCAATTCGAGAGCGCTTTCGGGCGCCACACGGGAACAACGGGATGGACATGACATGGGTGACCGACCGCATCGCGGTCGGCGGAGGAATCTGGAATCCGGAGAACATGGCGGCGGTGGCGCGGGCGGGGATCACGCACATCATCGACATGCAGATGGAGTTCGATGACACGGAACTGGCCGGGCCGCACGGCATCACGGTGTTCTGGAATCCGATCGACGACGATTTTCAGCCCAAGCCTCCCGAGGTTTTCCAGCGGGCGGTAGAGTTTGCCCAGCAGGCGCTGGACGAGGAAGAGACGAAGCTGTTCATCCACTGCGCCGCCGGGGTGCATCGCGCCCCGATGATGACGCTGGCGCTGCTCTGCTCGATGCAGTGGGAAATCGGCGAGGCGATGGAGCTGTTGCAGGCAAGACGGCCGGTGGTCGACTTCGCCGACGTTTACGTGGAGAGCGTGGAGAGATTTCTAGAGGCGCAAGTTGAGGTCAACGAGTAGCCGGTTCCGTCCGCAAACGCCGGGAAGCTGTGGATAGCTGACGGAATTGGCATCGGGTAAAACCGACAGGCAACGGAGGAATTATGTTCTACGCACGCCGCCCCATGGGGCGGCTTTTCTATTTGTTGCTGATGGCAACGGCCCTGCCGGGCGCGGCAGCGGCGCAGGCGCCGCCCACGACGACGATCGCTGACGTGGTTTACCGGGCGGACGGGACGCCGGCGGGGGGAATTCTGCTGATCTCGTGGCCGACGTTCACTACGGCGGCGAACCAGGCGATTGCCGCGGGATCGAAGAGCGTGACGCTGGGAGCGGGCGGAGCGCTTTCAGTTGCGCTGGTTCCGAACTCCGGGGGAACCCCGGCGACGGCGCTGTACACGGTCGTGTATCACGTCGATGACGGAACGGTGAAGACCGAGTACTGGGTGGTCCCCAGCAGTTCGCCCACGACGCTGGCGGCGGTGCGTACGACGCCGGGCACGGGCAGCAGCGCGGCGTCGCTGGCCTCGCGGCAGTACGTGGACACATCGGTGGCGGCGAAGGCGAACGATTCGGGCGTGGTTCACAAGAGCGGGAGTGAATCGATCGAAGGAGCAAAACAATTTTCGCTGGCGCCAACGGCGCCAACGCCGGCGCAACCAACGGAGCTTGCGAACAAAGCGTACGTGGACAGCGCGGTGACGACAGTCGGGGTTGGCGTGTTCATCAGCAAAGCCGGGGATACGATGGCCGGGCCGCTGACTCTGGCAGGAGATCCAACGACAGCGACCCAGGCATCCACGCGCCACTATGTCGACACCGGTCTGGCGGCAAAGGCGGACGTGGTTGGAGGATTGGTGCCATCCTCGCAGCTGGGCAGCGGGACAGCCACCGGCACGGTGTGCCTGAAGGGAAATTCGACGTGGGGGACGTGCGCAGACAGCGCCAATGCGGTGTCGATCCAGAGCACGCCGATCGATACGACGACACCGACGGACAACCAGGTCATCACCTACGAGGCTTCGAGCGGGAAGTACAAGCCAAAGGCGGGCGGCGGCGTGACCGCGGGCATGCAGGCGGTGAAGTACGCCAACGACTTCAGCTGGTCGAAGTCGCCGTCGGACGATTTGAGCACCGCCGGGAGCAAAACGGTGAACCTGACGGCGTGCCCACCCGGAGTGAAAGGATCGGAGTCGCAGTATTACGTCTACATATCCGGGACAGGCACGGCGGAGGCGGTGCTGGTGACAGGGGGAACCTGCGCGGGAGACGGGCTGGGGGGAACGCTCCAGTTCACGACCGCCAACGCGCACTCGGCGGGATACACGATCAGCAGCGCGTCGAGCGGTTTTCAGGAGGCGCTGATTGGTGCGCGGATCACGCCTACCAACCCGACAACGACCCCGCAGGCGGGGAACATCGTGGTTCCACCGGGAGAGTTCAAGGCTTATGCCCGGATTTCAATCCGGTCGTCCAATGTGACGGTAGATCTTTCGGGGTCGATCATCGAGTGCTGGATGGACGACACCTGCATCTTCGTCGGGGATCCATCGAATGCCAACCTGTACAGCAACATCAACATCACGCTGATCAATCCGCGCGGGCGGCCGACGGTGACGAACGGCACGGCTCCGTTCATCGAAGTCAACGCGCAGAAGACGCGGCTGTACAACGTGGAGCTGCGCAGCGGAGTTTCGAGCGGGAAGTTCGGAACGTATGTGAAGGTGGACGGCGACCAGGCGTTCCTGCTGGACGGGATCGACATCAGCAGCGGCGGATATACGACGCTGCGCTGCGACGCGACGGTGTGCAATCCGGCGATCTATGCTCCCGGACCGTTCGGAACGAATCCGGCGGTGGGGTGGTTGAAGAATCTGAACCTCTCGCTTCAGTGCAACGGAAACGGAATCGACTGGCATGGCGGCAACACGCTGCACATCAGCGACAGTGTCATTCAAGGCTATTCGCAGTATGGAATCCGGCTGTTCAAGGCCGGCGGGTTCGGATCAACCCAACTGGACGACGTTTACCAGGAGGTGGGAAGCTGCACCAATCCGGTGGGGAATATCGGGGTGGCAGGGCTCATCAGCGAGGGTGAACCTGTAACCATCAATAACACCTGGAATGGAAAGAACCCCGGGCCGGCGGGCAAGATGCCCACCATTTTTGCCAACACCGGGTCTTCTGATTACCGCTATTACGTCGTCGTCAAAGACAGCAGCTACGGCGCCTTTGCCGCGGCGACTCCTCTATACATCGGCAACGCCTCTTCGAACGGCAGCGGCAACATCACGGTCACCTGGCCATGCGTGCCTGGGACAGGCACAGTTACCTACGACCTGCTGCGCTTCACCTGGGTGAACGGACAGGAAAACCCGGCTCCGAATGGAACCGGCAACTGGGCAGTGGCCACCGCGATTGCGCAGGGGTCAGGGGTCTGCACAGCGACCGATACAAACGCGGCGTTGACCTCATACACCGTGGCAAATCCTGGCTGGTTCCCGAAGCTGGATCACTGGCCCGGTTCAATCATTCTTACGACCGACGCGAACACCCAGACACCCGGGAACGTCGCCCGGGTAACCATGAACGAATACGGCGGCGGTGTGACATCGGTGTTCGGCAACAGTTCTCCTTCGGTGTTCGCCCAGAAATGCTATCCGTGGAACTACTACATGCCAGTCTGGGTATCTTGTCTCGTGGGAGATTCTGTAGGGAGCAATTTCTCGCGGGTCGGCGCGACCGTCCTTCAAAACGGCCCAAATCCACCCAATGGTATAAGCACGCCAAGCTGGAAAGGCAGACTCAATTTCCTGCTGGAGACGGGCATGGGTCCGCATGACGTGATCACGCTGGCCGACTCCAACTTCGCCAAGACTCTGGCAACGCCAAACTATCGTCCGACCTGGGATGCGAACGACAGCGCCATCGGGTTCGACCAGTCGAATGGAGCGATCAGCACGTTTCGGCTGGCGTTCCGCGCGCCGGTGGCGGTCTCGAATTACATCGGGGCGGTCTTCGACGGATCGAGCTGGCTGGAGAGGCTGACGTCGAGCCTGAAGGAATTCAAAACCAATGTGCAGGCCGATGCCGCGCTCACGGTGACGGGGCAGGTCTCGGCGAGTACGTATGCCACGGCCAGCAATTGCGCCAATTCTGGCGGCACTTGCGGATCAGCAGCGGCAGGGCGTGTCAGCATTGCGGCCGCGGCAACGACGGTCACCGTGGCGACGACGGCAGTGACAGCCAACAGCGAAATCTTTCTTCAAGAGGATTCGACAGTGGGGGCGGCGCTGTCGGTAACGTGCAATACGACCACAGGCAGAACGTATACGGTCACGACGCGGACGGCGGGGACGAGTTTTGTAGTGACGGCAAGCGCGGCGCCTTCGACGAATCCGGCCTGCCTGGCGTATCGGGTGATGAATTAGGGGGCGGCGGGTGGGGTATTTCGCGGGTGGGGACACCCGCGGCTACATGGGCAGGGGCAGGGCCCGCGCGGGTGAGGACACCCGCGGCTACATGGGCAGGGACGGGGCAATCGCGGGTGGGGACACCCGCGGCCACATGGACACCCGCGGCTACATGGGCAGGGATGGGCAGGAGATGGGAATGTGATTGGGGATTTGTTGCTGCTGGAGAAGCTGGGGAAGAGCCTGGACCAGGAGGTAGAAGGAACAAGGGTTCGGGATCTGCTCGTCGAGGGGCTGCTGAAGGTAAGAAGCAAGACGGAAAGCCTGGTCCGGTTGAAGCCCAACCGGGCGCAACAGGAATTTGCGCGGCGATGCGGCAGCCGGAACATCGTGCTGAAGGCGCGGCAACTGGGAATGACGACGTATGTAGCGGCGAGGTTCTTCATTCATACCATTACGCGGCAGGGGACGCTGACGGTGCAGGTGGCGCACAACCAGGAATCGGCGGAAGAGATATTCAAGATCGTACACCGCTTCTGGGACAACCTGCCTAAGGGGATGCAAAACGGCGCGCTGGTGAGATCGCGGGCGAACATCCGACAGATCGCCTTTCCGCGGCTGGACAGCGAATACCGGGTGGCGACGGCGGCGGATCCGAATGCGGGCCGGGGAATGACGATCCACAACCTGCATTGCTCGGAGGTGGCGCGCTGGCCGCGGGATGGGGCAGAGACGCTGGCCTCGCTGCGGGCGGCGGTGCCCGAGGGCGGCGAGATCGTGCTGGAGTCGACGCCGAACGGGGCGGGAGGGATTTTCTACGAAGAGTGGCAGCGAGCGGAGGAGACGGGGCACACGCGGCATTTCTTTCCGTGGTGGTACGACCCCGGATACAAGATCGAGGGAGGAACGGGAGGAAGCAGTTATACGGACGAAGAGCGGGAACTGATCGAGCGAGCCGGGTTGAGCGATGAGCAAATTGCCTGGCGGAGGATGAACCGGGCGCAACTGCGAGGGCTGGCGGCGCAGGAGTTTGCGGAAGACGCGATCTCGTGTTTTCGGGCTTCGGGCGAATGTGTATTCGACCTGGAGGCGATTGACCATGCCGTCGCGCGGAGCGGGGTTCCCCTGGAAGCGCAGGACAGCGGAAGGCTGACGATCTGGCTGCCGCCCCAGGAGGGGAAGACGTACATCATCGGGGTCGATCCGGCGGGCGGAGGATCGGAAGGGGATTACTCCTGCGCCGAAGTGATCGACCGGCGCAGCGGGATGCAGTGCGCGGAGCTGCACGGGCACTTCCCTCCCCGGGAGCTGGCGATGAGGCTGATCGCGCTGGCGAATCTTTATCAGCAGGCCCTGATCGTAGTGGAACGGAACAACCACGGGTACGGAGTGCTGGCGAACCTGCGGGGAGCAGGGTGCCTGAACGTGTACCGGCAAGGGCGGCAGGATGGCTGGCTAACCTCGGCGGTGAACCGGCCGGCGATGATCGAGAACCTGGCAGCAGTGCTCGCGGCGGAGCCGGGGCTGCTGCGGAGCGGGCGACTGCTGGAGGAGTGCCGAACCTTCGTCCGGCATGCGGATGGAAGCTCGGGCGCAGGGGCGGGCACACACGACGACTGCGTGATGGCCATGGCAATCGCGCTGGCAGCACGGCGGGAGGCGGCCGGGCGAAACGAGGGAAGGCTGGAGATTGGGAGCCTGGAAGTCACACGGCAATGTTCATTCGTCACAGACAGGCTGGAAACAGGTGGATAACGTGGGCTCGGACATTGTGAATCGCTTTGTCCCGTTTTGGAACTCGGGATGGGCACAGCTTGGCGGTGACGGCAGTCCAACACGTACGCCGCATGAAGGGCGGCGCGCAGGGACACCTGATGCGGTGTTCAGACGGGCATTTTTACGTCGTCAAGTTCCGGAATAATCCGCAGCATTTGCGGGTGCTGGCCAATGAGCTGCTGGCGACACGGCTGGCGGAGGCAGTGAGCCTGCCGGTGCCGCCGACTGAGGTGATCGAGGTCAGCGAGTGGCTGGTGAACCATACATCGGAGCTGACCATTCAGCTCGCGGGCAACACAATTCCCTGCCAGCCGGGATTGCAGTTCGGGTCGAGGTTTGCGGTGGATCCGGTGGCAGGGGAGATTTCAGATTACCTGCCGTCGGAGTTGCTAGTCCGGGTGCGAAACCTGGGCGCATTCGCGGGAATACTGGCGGTGGACAAATGGACGGGGAATGCGAACGGCAGGCAGGCGACCTTCTGGCGGAATCGGCGGGAGCGCAACTACACGGCAACGTTCGTCGACCAGGGATATTGCTTCAACGCCGGGGAGTGGAGTTTCCCGGACTATCCGCTGCGGGGGGTGTATGCGCGGAATGAAGTGTATGTGGGAGTGCGGGGATGGGAGTCGTTTGAACCGTGGCTTTCCAGCATCGAGAACATTCACGAGGATGTGATCTGGAGGGCGGCGGGAGAGATTCCGCCGGAGTGGTACGGCGCGGAGTGGGATGAACTGGAAGCGCTGGTGCGGACGCTGATCGAGCGGCGAGCGATAGTGCGGGAGTTGATCACGGCATTCCGGTTCTCATCGAGAAAGCCGTTCGGCAACTGGCAGCAGGAGGAGCGTCCGGTGGTCAGCAGCGGACAAGTGGTTCCAGTGGTGATGTAAAGACGGCCGAAGACGAAGCAGTCATGGCTGAGAAGCAGGAATACGAGTCGCTGGTGTTGCAGATTGCGCCGTACCCGGCGAGGACCGACCACGTCAGCATCGGGGTGGTGGTGATGCGGCACGACGGGGAGGCATTCGCGGAGGCTCGTTTCGTCGAAGACTGGCGATCTGTGCAGTGCATGAGGCCGGACGTCGACATCGAGGCGCTCGAGGCCATGAAGAGAGAGGTTCAGGCGGTGCTGCGCGAGGCCAGGAGCCGAGATCAGGTGATGAAGATCCTGGGCAAGTCTTCGAACGGGATTATGGTCTCGGCAAGCAAAGGGCTGCTTTCAGACGACGTGGCGGCGGATCTCGACGCTTTGGAAAGGCAATACCTGCGTCGTTCGCGAGGGACTGCGGAGCGGCAGGCGAAGGCCGGGGCGAGGATGAAGATCGTCCGCAGGATGCGGGAAGAGTTCGAGAGAACCGGGGTCTGGGGCTACATGCGGCATGACATCGCCGCAGAGGACTACACGCGCCCGGGAGATACGCTGAAGGTCGATTGCGGGTATCGGCCGAACGGGGTGGTGAAGATGTTTCATGGAGTGTCGCTGGCGGGGGTTGAGGGGGCGAAGGTGCTGGCGTTCAGTTATCCGCAGATGGCCGAGGGCATCCGGCGGAAGGAAAAGGCCGAGGTGTCGCTGACGGCGATCGTGGAGAGGGTTGAGGGAAACAGTGAGAGGGAGCAGTTTGCGGTTGAGACATTGAGGGCGAGTGAGATTGTGGTGGTGGGGGAAGAGGAGCTGGCGGGGATTGCTGAGAGGGCGAGGGTGGAGTTGAGGGTGTAAAGAGCGGGGGATCGCGGGTGGGGATTTCGCGGGTGAGGACACCCGCGGCTACATGGGCAGGGCATTTCGCGGGTGAGGACACCCGCGGCCACAGGGGACACCGGCGGCTACATAGTCAGACAAGTCTAAGAAAAAATCATGAACATCAGAGAGAAGTTGCGCGGCGCAATGCGCCGGATGGCGGAGGTGTCTCTGTTGTCCGCCCGGGAAAGCAAGCGGCGGACGGTGGCCCAGCCTTCCATCCTGAACAGCTACGGGGCGCGGGCGGACAGCATGCCCAAGCCCACGGCCACGAACCTGAGGCGTTTCTCGGAAACCCCGGTTGCGCGGAAGGCGATCAACACCATCAAGGACCGGATCGCCGGCATGCGGTGGAGGATCCAGCCCAGGCGCGGGCGCGGGATCGGGGAAATTCCCGAGGGGACGCGGCGGATGAGAATCCTCACCGACAATTTTGACGAGCCGAATCCGGACGATTCCTTCCGCTCGCTGGCGGAGCAGGTGCTGGAGGACATCAACGTCGGCGGCTTCGGAGCGATTGAAGTGGAGGCGACCGGCGATCCCTCGCGCCCGCTGGTGCTGTGGCCGGTCGATGGTGCGAGCATCCGCATGAAGACCGACTGGGATGGAGAGCCAGGATCGGTGCGGTATGTCCAGATCACGGGGCGGCCGGGGCGCGAAGGAAAGATTGAGCTGAATGACGACGAACTGATCTATGTGAGGCTGAATCCCCGGACCCACACGCCGTTCGGATTGGGACGTCTGGAAGTTGCGTTCGAAACGGTGAATGCATTCCTGGGGGCGCATCGATATGCGTCGAGGCTGGCCTCGAATTCCGTGGTGGAGTATGCGCTGTGGTTGCAGGGCCTGAGCCCCGAGCATCACGAGCGGCTGATCCGCTGGTGGCAGGACGAGATCGAGGGCACGGGGCGAGTGCCGATTCTTTCGGTGGAGAACAAGCCGGAAGTGTTGCGCTTTGGCGGAGGGACCGACGCCGACCTGCGGCTGGCGTGGCAGGAGTTTCTGATCCGGGTGATTGCGGACGCTTTTGATCTACCTCCCCAACTGCTCGGGGTGGAGCGGGACGTAAACCGCTCCACCGCGACCGAGATGAACGACCAGGCGTTTCGGCAGGCGATCGTGCCGACGGCGCGCTTGCTGGCCGAGCACCTGACGCGAGATGCGATCAGCAAGAAACTCGGCTGGAGCGATCTGGAGTTCGTTTTTGCCGATGTCGATGTGGGCAACGAGATGGAAGAGGCGCAGATCCAGGAGATCCTGCTGCGCAACGGCGTGCTGACCGTAGACGAAGTCCGGACAATGCGCGGGCTGGGAAAGCTGGAAACGCGCGGGTGAGTCTTTTGTCGAGAGGCTGACATTTCAGGGTGAGATAACGATGAGGATCGAACTGGAGTCGATGGCGATTGCGATGCCGGAAGTCGAAGGGCATCCGAATCGCGAGGCGTTTTGCGGCGTGCTGACGCTGGTGGACGTGGTGTCGGACCGGCCGCCGGCGGGGTCGAGGGGGCATCGAGTGGTGCTTCTGCGGTCGGCGGCGGAAGCGGCCCTGCCGTCGTTGCTGGGAATGGGTCTCGACCGCGCGCCCATGCTGGACCGTCACGACACGCGGAGGAAGGTTGGAGTCATCACGCGAGCGGACATCGTGGATCGAAGGCTGGAGCTGGGTGGATACCTGTTCGCCAAGGATTTTCCGGAGATCGTGCAGCAGGTGGGGAAGGCGGGTAAAGGAATGCGCGGCAGAACTCTTTCGGGCGAATCTCTGGGGATGTCCTACGAGGTGACCGACGCCCGCATTGCCGACACACGAAGCAACGTGTGGACGCTGACGCATGTGATCTTTACCGGAGCGGCAATCCTGCGGCGCAACAAGGCGGCGTATCAACAGACGTGGATCGAACTGGAGTAGCAACATCAGGAGGAAACATGAGTGTGGAAATGGCGGAACGGCTGGCAACGACGGCGGAGCGGCTGGCGCACGCGGCCGAAGCTCTGGACCGGGTGCTGGAGAAGATGGACGCACAGCAGCAGGCACTGAATGCAAAAGTGGATCGCATTGTGGCGGCGGTGGAGGATCATGTGGAGGCAAGCGAGGAGACGCCGGAGTCTCCCAAGCTTCAGGCGCAAATTGCCGAACTGCAGAAGGCGAATGAAGAACTGAAGGCGCAGGCGGCGCGGCTGGCGCGGAAGACGCTGCCGCCCCTGGTGACTTCCCTGCTGGGCAAGGGCACCGAGGGCGAAAGGCTGGACACGGCGGCATTGAATCGCACGCTCCAGGCGCTCAGCGTGGAGCAGCGGATCGCGGTAAAGGCGGAGATGGCGCGGGCGGGGATGATCGACTAGCAGCCGCGCTTCAACTCAAGGGACGGGGCACGAGTGATCGTGCCCTTTTTGTTTGGTCGAAAACAGCAGTACCAGGAGAAACCATGAAAGCACAATTCATCGATCTGCACGCGGCCGCGGATTTTCTGGGGCCGGGCGCAGTGGAAGTCAATCGCTATCAGCCGGAAATTACTGACATCGTGCGGCGGCGAGGTGTGTTCGGGCAGCGGATCAAGCAGGTGCCGGCGACCGGACATCCGTCGCGGTTCTTCGAGCAGACGGCGATCGTTGCGCCCTCGGCGGCTAACGCATTCGTCGATCCCCGAAACATCGTAGCCACGGTCGGCAGCCCAACGCGGGTGGAACGCAGCCTGCCGCTGAAGGCGCTGGTGTCACAAATCAATTACAACCTGTTCGACCTGGAAGTGGGGGCACAGCAGAGCCAGTTCGCCTTCCTGCAAGCCAAGGACCTGGCGGATTCGGTGGAAGGCCTGCTGCGCACGCACGATGTGGCGTTGTGGAACGGCACGGACACATCCCTGGGCACACCGACGACTCTGCAATATTTCGGCGCCATCGGACAAATCTCGGCGGGGGGCAACACGCACACCATTGGGACCTCGGCCAGCATTGTCGACGGGCTGAAGGGAATCGTCGCCAACATGGTGGCGAGTTCGTCGTTCGAGGTGCGCCCCACGGCGATCTACGCCAACCCGGTGCTTCTCGACCTGATCGACCAGGAGATCAAGACGGCGTTCAACACCGTGCTCTCGACGACCGAGGTCGGGGCCGGCGTGCGGGTGAAGACGCTTTCCACACAGGCGGGCGACCTGCCACTGATTCCGGAGTGGGCGCTGGGCTTCACCGGCACACCGGGATCGGGAACGGCCGTCCTTCCCTGCTACATCGTCAGCGAAGACCTGATCGAGTACCACTGGCTGACCGACGCCAATCCGCGAGTGTTCCAGTTGGGGCTAAGCGGCTCACTGGCCTCGCAGATGGTGGTGGTGAAGTTCGGCGGCGTGGTGGTGAAGGGCGCTTCCTACGCTCACACCGAAGTGAAGGTTGACCGATAGAGGACGCTTCCGATTCTCAGACTGAGGACCGGATCGATTCTCCTCCAACGCAGGCGCCAGATGTTGACCGTGCATCGCCGAACAGCGGCAGGTCGACGACTGGCGCCTGGGATCTTTCTATGAATTATCTTTCACCATCGGAATACGAAGCTTACGGGCTGGAGGCAGTGACGCCGGACGCCTGGGTTACGGCATCGTCGGCGGTCATCGACTCGCATTGCCGGAGGGCAACCCTGGGAGTGGCGCAATACCAGGAGCGCCTGCGCATTGCCACAGGACGGAACACGGTGCGACTGACCTATGTGCCACTGGCGATTGTGGAACCGGCGGCGACGGCGATCGTCTCGGCGCGCGGGCGATACGCCATGCCGCGGCGCGGGGAATGGCCGTCGGACGAGTTGAGTTCAGACATTGCTTTAGCCTTCGGACTGCCCGGGGCGTGGACGGACATTGCGCCCGCGAGCATCGACTTTTACGCGGCAACCGGCGAGTTGACCTTCTCCCTGAACGCGGTCGGGCTGGGGTTCAGCGAAGTAGAGGTCACCTACACGGCGGGGCTGGAGTCGCTGCCCGACGCGGTCAAGGTGGCGTGCGCGCAAGTGGTGCGGAACCTGCAAAACACGCCCGGGCTGAACGTGCGCGCGGGAACGCTGGATCGCATACACCTGGAATATTTCTCGGACACTCTGCTGGATCAAACCGTGCGCTCGATGCTGGCGCCGTTCGTGGCACAGAAAGTGGGATGACCATGACAGGGATTCGCTTCGGGGTGTGCGGGACGGCGCTGGTGCGGGCGGCGGATGCGATGCTGCGAGCGCTGGGCGGAACCGAGGTCAGCATGCTGTTTCCGGCGCTGGGGCTGCCGGACGATCCCAGCGTTCAGCTTGGGCTGGTGGATCCCGGAGTCGAGGAAGTGAGCTTCTCGCCGGTGGTGGTGCGAAGCCTGGCGACAGACAACCGCGGGCCGCGGCGGCGACTGGAGTTTCTGCTGCCGGCGGCGGCGGTAGCAGCCGAGACGACGGCGCGAAACATGGCCTCAAGCCAGGCGCTGCTCGATGCGGCGTTGGGGCTGACCTATCAGGGAAGCCTTTTTCATATCGAAGGGCTGACGACGGAATATTTCGCGGGGACGGCGTATCTGTATCGCGTGGTGGCGGTGGACTGAAGTTGTTCTGGAAAGCTTGAGGAGCGGAAAGGGTTGGCGGGCGAGGACGCCCGCCCCACACGTCCGCTCCACACGCCCGCCCCACACGCCCTTGAGTGACTCTATGCAATTTGCAAAAGACAGTTTCTACATGGCGCTGCGCGACAGGCTGATGGCTTTGAACCCGCAGCGCACCGTCACGCTCAATGGGGTGACGCGTCCGGCAGTGGTGGTCGCGGAGAACGAACTGGTGATTCCGGTCGAGCCGCAGCCGGACACGTTCTATCTCGAATGGAGCGGCGCCCTGGTCAAAGAGCCGGTTGCGAAGGGCCGGGCATTGATGGAGATGGGCTGCATGATTTCGTATCACACTTTCGGCGCGGTGGAGAGCGGAGTCGACCGCGGGCGAGTGATGGGCGCTCTCGGCGTGGAACTTTTGAGCATCTGTCATCCGCCGCAGACGAACAAGCGCGACTACAGCCAGGGTCCGAGCGCAGACCTGGGAACGAACATCGTGTGGACGGCGCCGAAGCTGGGCGATGTATCCGGGGTGGTTGCGGGCGAAGGCGGCAAAGCCAGGGTACGGCTGGAGCGAAGAGCCCAGCTCAGCGTTTTCTTCTTTCCCGAGGTCGATATCCAATGAGCTCCGGTTCGGTGCGGTCGGCGATGGTTCCTATCTCGCGCAGGGTGCGTGCCTACTTTGCGCCTGTGAACCGCGTGACGGACGAGCCCGTGATTTTCGATCCGGCGAAGCACGGAGCGTTTCTGCTGGATTCTCCTCCGTCGCCGTGGATTGACCTGGGATGGATCGACCAGTTCCGGCGATTCTCCAGAACCGGCATTGGAACGACGCAGGCCGGGGATCGCGGAGCGCCGGTGACGCAGTTCCGGGGGCCGCTGGATGCGCGGGTGGAATTCCAGTTTCGAGAGTGGGGCAAGCTGCAAATGGCGCTCGCCTGCGGCTCGCAGCATATGAACGTGCTGGCGGCGGATCCGAGCGCGGATGCGGAGCCTTCGGGTGGAAGCGCGGTCAACGCCGTCGCAGTGTTGGATGGCTCGACCGCCAGCGAAATCGTCCTGGGAACGGGGGCAGTGGATGCTTTCGGCGTCGGCGACATGGTTGCAATCGACGTGGACTACCTGGAGGAAACGGGATACGTAGGCACGGCGATTGCGGGCGCGTATGTGAACGATCCTCTGGATGTGAACCATGATGCGAATTACGTGAGGCGTATCACCTTCAACGTGGGCCGGGTCGCGGAGAAGACCGTGACATCACTCCTGCTGACCCAACCTCTTCCCGGGGGAGCGCCGGCTGCAGGCGCGGCGGCGCAGAGGGTTGTGGCCTTCGTCGATCGCGAGGGTGGGGCGTTCTTCCAGACGTGGTCGGCGTTGTTCGTGATGGAGGAGGAATCGGGAGGGCGGATTTGCCTCTACTTCCCGCGCCTGAGCCCGGCGGCGGACGTGGTGGGTGGGGCGCAGAAGGAAGAGCCGGTCGCGGTCACGGCCCCGATCTCGGCGATGGCGCTGCGAGCGTCCTTCCTGGCCTTGCCGCATAAGGACGTCAACGACAGCGAGACCGTGCTGTGCTACCGGAGCTACTTTCCGGCGGCGATGTCGGCGGTTTACTAGCGCCGTCCATGCACGTTGCGGTCGGCTGGGGTTCCCCTTCTGGCGTTTCATTTGCGGAAATGTAACAAGCACCGAATTACGCCCGCGCGGGGCGGAAATCAGGGAATGCTTCCAAGGAAATGAATCTCGAAATCGACAACTTCGACGGCGGCGGACTGCTCGATTACACGAGCGCCATCGACCGGGAGCACCTGCCGAAGATATCGCGCCGGCTGAATCGTCCATCGGAGCTGGCGTTCAGCCTGGTCGCCGCGGGCCCCGATTTTCTGGTTCCCAGCAATGGGGCCCGCGTGAAGCTGGAGAGAACAAGCGGGCTGCTGTTTACGGGTTATCTGACGGAGGCGCCGGTTTACGAATATCTCGGCTGGGGCCAGAGCGGGCCGGTTTACCGGTACAACCTGGTTGCGCAAAGCGATGAGGTGATCCTGGACCGCAAGCAACTGCCCAGCCGGCCCGCATTTGTAGAACGCAGTGCGGGAAATACCCTGCGGCAACTGATTGACGATCTTATCCCCGGCGGGTTTGACACTTCGAACGTCGAGGATCTCGATGAGGTGCCCTGGTACTTTGCCGATTCGCAGACCAGGTGGTCGAGCCATGCCGCTGAGCTGGCACTACGTGCCGGGGCGAGCTACCGGACGATGGATGGAACTGTGATCCTGTCTCCCGTGGGAGCGACAACCCACGGCGTGGATGAGAGTGCGGACGAGTTCTCTCCCGGCGGGCTTAAAGTGACGCCGCTTGACCGGACGCTTAACGACGTGACCGTCATCGGGCGACTGGAACCACGGGCGTATGTGAAGGACTACTTCGTAGCCGACGGGCTGAGCCTAAAGTTTTATTTGTCGCAGATTCCCTTCACCCGGCGAAACCGAACGGTGATCGAGGATGAGTACAAGGGGCCGGGCCTGGATGCGACGCGATGGAAGGCAACCGATCCTCTCGATGTGGTGACGGTGAGCGGCGGGAAGTTGCAAGTCGCGGGCGGCACAGGAACAGACGGCGGCACCGCGGTTGTCTTCAGCGAAAAGATCGAGCTGGGCGGAGCTTACGTTTTACAACACGGCGATGTGAGCTTCACCGCGGCTTCAAATGGAGTGTTTGGTGGGTTGTATCCGGCGGGGATTTCGATCGCGGGGTGCCTGGCGGGATTTCGGGTTACGCCGAATGGGACGCAGTCGGATATCCGGGCGCTGGTAAATGGAGCGGCAACGGGGCCGGTCCTCACTACGGCCGACGGGCATCGCTATTTATTTTCCACGCGCTTCTATGCGGCGGAGATTTACCGCAAGCAACAGGTCTTTCATTCCTCGGCCCATCCGGCGGGAAGCGGGCGGGGAGGAGCGGATATCGCAGCCGGCGTTCGAATATTGCTCGAAGTCCACGACGTCGACACGGCCGATCCGGCATCGCTCGTGGCGCCGGCCACGGTTTTGTACGAAGGTGTGATCAGCGATGCGCCTGGTTTCTGCACGTATGCGCTGGTGAATGCGGCGAGCCTGAATTGCTCGGTGGCCTTCACGCGCCTCACGCAGGCGGTGGATGCCGAGGTGCGCAGCGCACCTCCATCGGAGGACTACAGCACGCGGCTGGTCGGGTCATTGTCGGACGGCGCGGAGTGCCTGATCACATCCGAGCCGGCGCTGCAGTTTTTCCCGCAATATCTTCCGGTCGAAGGCGAGCTGATTGAGGTTCATTACCGGGGCCGAGGACGGGCGATGGGGCGGGTGACGAACCCGGCGAGCATCGCTGCCCTGGCGATGGGAAGCGACGACGGCCTGCGGGGAGCGATCCGCACGGTAAAGGCGCCGGTGCCGCGCACAGCCGCGGATTGCGAGAATGCGGCGCTGGCGGTTCTGGACGAGGCCCAGGGCACGGCCTGGGCCGGCGAGTACAGCAACTGGAGCCGGTTCCTTCCGGGAGGCGCGGACATCTTTCCCGGCGATGGAATCGATGTGAACTCGCCATCGAGAGAGGCGGCGTTCCCGGCGACGGTGCGCGAAGTGGCGATCGAGGTCAAGGATCTTGCCGAAGAGCTTTGCACATACCGCGTACGGTTTGCGGACGATGCAGCGGAGCCCCTGGGATTTGAGTTCGAGAGTGGCGGAGGGGCCGGCGATCTGGACGTCATCGCGATCGACGTAGCCGATGCAGGAACGGTCTTTCTGCCTAATCTGACTGCGGCGGCGATCACGGGATGGAGTTCGACGACGGCGACGCTGGATGCAGGCTGTCGCCGCCGAGTGGCGGAGGGATCGAAGTGCGGAGATCCGATTTCGGCTGGAGCCCGGACAACGATCGAAACCTGGTGGGCCGTTTCAGCACGCAAAGCTTTACCGTGCCGCGGCTGGCGCGGCTTCAGGACTACTTCCTGCGCCAGTACGACGCTTCCACGCCGCCGAAGTACTCGCGCTATTCGGCGGCGCTGCACCTCGACTATCCATTATGAGCGGACATGAAAGCGAATATCCGGAAGGCTACACGCACTACGGCAGCGGCAGGCAGCCACTCGTGGTGCGAGTGACCGACAGCGACTTCCAGGGCGAGGTGCTGGAGAGGATGAGCCGACTGGAGGCCAAGATGGACATGCTTGCCGGCAGCCAGCAGCCCGGGCGCATGAAGCTGGCAGAAGACCGCATCACGGCGCTGGAGCGAAACGACATCCGCAGGAGCGTGTACGACCGGTTGTTGAATGCCGCGATCACGGTGCTGATCAGCTCGGCGATCGCGATGAAGGATCATTTGGGAATGAAGTAGGTGGCGTGTGCACGGGTGGGAGGCGGGGGCTGCATGTGGGGATCCACGGGTGGGGACACCCGTGGCTACGTGAGCCACCTGAACCGGGGATCGCACGGGTGGGGACACCCGTGGCTACATGGGAATTTTGTCCGGCAAGGATCAGCGGATCACATCCAAAAAGGAGAGAGGCAATGAATTTCTTACCAAAACTGTTGCAGGGAATTGCGTTCGTACCGGCGGTCATCAACGGCATTGAGGGGCTGTTTGGAGGCCATGCGGGCGCGGACAAAAAAGACGCCGCGCTTTCGTTCGTGAGCGCGGCATTGTCGATAACCGACGCCGTCAGCAACAAGCACATTGTCGACGAAGGCAAATTCAAAGACGGGCTCGCCAAGGTGATCGACGGGACCGTGCAGTGCCTGAACGCGTCGACCTGGGCCAAGGCGAAGTAAACTCAGCCTACCTCTTCACTCCAGTTCTCCATCGTCTTCTTCAAGAGAGCCATAAACTGGTCAGCGACGGCGCCGTCGATGAGGCGGTGGTCGTATCCCAGCGTGAGGTGGACGACGGATCGAATGGCGATGGAGTCGCTGCCATCCTTGTCGGTGACGACGAGCGGCATCTTGGTAATGCCGCCGACGCCGAGGATGGCGGAGTTGGGCTGATTGATGATGGGCAAGCCGAAGACGGCGCCGAACTGGCCGGGGTTGGTGATGGTGAAGGTCGAGCCTTCCACCTCCTCCGGCTTGAGCTTCTTGTTGCGGGCGCGCTCGCCGAGGTCGGTTATGCCGCGCTGCAAGCCGAGGAAGTTGAGCTCGTCGGCGTTCTTGAGCACCGGCACGATCAGTCCCCAGTCGAGGGCGACGGCAACTCCCATGTTCACGTGGCGGTGATAGCGGATGTTGTCGCCCTCGAGGGATGCGTTGATGATCGGCCACTGCTGGAGGGCGATGATGGTGGAGCGCACGAAAAACGGCATGTAGGTGAGGCGGGCGCCGTGGCGCTGCTCGAAGCCAGCTTTGCGCCTGGTGCGGAGGTTGACGATGCGGGTGAAGTCGACCTCGTACATGCAGTGAACGTGCGCGCTGGTGCGGCGCGACTCGATCATGCGCTGGGCGATGATCCTGCGCATGTTGGTCATCGCGACCAGATCGCCGGGAATTGCCGCAGGGGCGGGCCGAGGCGCTGGCGCGGGGGCAGAAGCCGCGGCGGGACGTGCGGCCGGGGCGGCGGACTGCTTATCGAGAAATGCGGTGATGTCCTGCTTGGTGATTCGACCGCCGAGGCCGGTTCCTTCGACCTGAGACAGGTCGACATTGTTTTCGCGGGCGATCTTGCGAACCAGCGGCGAGGACCGGGCGTGGTCGTCTTCTTCTTCGCGTCCTTCGTGGCGTTCTTCTCGCGCGGGCGCCGCCGCAGGGGCGGGCTTGGCGGCAGCGGGCGCAGGAGCTTCCTTCTTCGCAGCCGGGGCGGCAGCGGCAGGCCGCGCCGCTTCGCCGTCGGCGGAGATGGTCCCGACCACGGTGTTTACCTGGACGGTTGTGCCTTCGCTGACCTTGATCTCCTGCAGCACTCCCGCGGCGGGAGACGGAATTTCGGCGTCGACCTTGTCGGTGGAGATTTCGAACAGAGGCTCGTCACGCTGGACCTTATCGCCGGGCTTCTTCAGCCATTTGGTAATGGTGCCCTCGACGATCGATTCGCCCATCTGCGGCATGATGACATCAGTCGGCATGATTCCCTTCCGAGCGCCGGCCTGGCGGCGCAGCGCGCAACATTCGATTATATATAAGGGTGGAACGCGGCAGAGGGGTGGGGCTTCAGTGGTGGTGCTCCGCTCCCTCGGCGGCGTTGCCGGGCTCGGGCGCGGTTCCAAATGAGTTCTTCCAGTACTCCTGCACGCCGGCCGGCAACTTTTCGAGATGGGCCAGGAAGCCGGTCACCTTCCACATGTCGTCGTCGCTCAAGACCTTGTCCCAGGCAGGCATGGCAGTGTAGCGAATTCCGGTGCGAACTGCGTAAAAGATGTGCCACTCGGGGTCATCTATTGGATGGAGAATGAGTTGCGGCGCCGGAGGATAGACGTGGTGCTGCAATGCAGCCGGCTTGCGATCCAGACCGCCGTGACAGCCGGCGCAATTCATGGTGTAGATCTTCATGCCGGAGATGAGGTTTTCATCCGTGGGGGGCACCGGGCTGGTCACGTGGGGAGCGTGCTTGTCCATGGAAGCGTCGAGCGCAGTGTGCGCGATGCGGCGCTCCATGCGGGAAGGAGTCGCATCCGCGCTGGTGGGGAACATGCCGAGCGTGAGGTATGCAGTTCCCCACAGGAAAATGACCAGCAGAGTGACAACCACTCCCAGAATGAAGTTGCGCATGCTCTCCTCCAGAAGTTAGTAGGCCTTGAGCCGTCTGGCTTCGCGCACGACGTCGCCGACTTTCGGCAGGAAGTATTCCTCCTGCGGCGGTGAAAAGGGCACGGGCGTATCGAGCGCGGTGACGCGAACGATGGGGCCGTCGAGTTCGTCGAATGCCTGCTCATTAATGATGGCGGCAATTTCCCCGGCGATGCCTCCGGTCCGCGTGTCCTCGTGCAGAATCATCACTTTGTTCGTATTGCGAACCGTATTCACGATGGCAGCCGTGTCGAGCGGAGCGAGCGTGCGCAGGTCGAGGACTTCAACGTCAATGCCTTCCCTGGCCAGGATCTCAGCAGCTTCGAGGGCAGTGAAGACCATGGCAGCGTAGGCGATGATGCTCAGGTCGCGGCCCGGACGCGCGACCCGCGCTTCACCGAGCGGGACGACGTAGTCGTCCGCGGGAACGTCTTCCTTGATTCGGCGGTAGAGATACTTGTGCTCGAAGAACACGACGGGATTGCTATCGCGAATGGCGGCTTTGATGAGTCCCTTGGCGTCGTAAGCGCTGGCCGGGCAGACCACTTTCAGACCGGGGTTGTGCACGAACCACATTTCGGGATTCTGCGAGTGGAACGGGCCGCCGTGCACACCGCCTCCGCTGGGACCGCGCAGTACGAGGGGGGCTGGCGCGCCCCAGAGGTAGTGGGTCTTGGCCACCATGTTGCTGATCTGGTTCATGGCGCAGGAGATAAAGTCCATGAACTGGAATTCGACGACGGGGCGCATGCCGGTGAGCGATGCGCCGAAGGCAGCGCCGACGATGGCGGACTCGGCGATCGGCGTATCGATCACGCGCTCGGGGCCGAAGCGGTCGATGAAGCCGTCGGTGATCTTGAAGGCCCCGCCGTAGATGCCGATGTCCTCGCCGAGGCAGAAGACCGTGGGGTCGCGCTCCATTTCCTCCCAGATTCCCTGGCGGATGGCTTCGAGATAGGTGAGTTGGGGCATGAGATTGCTAAATGTACAAAAGAATGATAACGTACTATTTGTACGTTTAGTACAAAGGATGCTTTCCAATGGGCCAGGATCAAACAGCCAGTTCAATCCGGCAAAACTTCTCTGATATCGTCAACCGGGCCGCCTACGGCGGTGAAAGGATCATAGTACACCGCCGCAAGAAGCCCGTGGCTGCGGTCGTGCCCATCGAGGATCTCAGGCTGCTCGAGAAGATTGAGGACGAAATGGATATTAAAGCTGCCCTCAAGGCTTTGCGGGAGCCTGGCGGCATTCCTTTGGAGAAGGTCAAGAAGAAGTTGCGCCTCTAGATCGGGCGCATTCCATGGCTTATACAATTCGGTTCAAACCCTCCGCGCTTAAGCAAGTCGAGAAATTGCCCCTGGAAGCGCAACGAAGGATCGTGGCTAAAATCGAAACCCTTCGTGACGAACCGTTTCCGCCGGGATGCAAGAAAATGGAAGTTGTGCCGGATGCATGGCGCATTCGCATCGGGAACTATCGAGTGATCTATCAGGTCCGACGGGAGATTCTGCTAATTTTCGTTTTGGCTATTGGCCATCGTAAAGAGGTCTATCGGTAGACAACTTGACCAGATGACCAGAACCGACGAGTAGTGCTCACTTCAGGTGCACGGCGGCTTCAGTCTCTTTAAACTTTCCGCTGCCTTGGCGGACCTTCGGCACCCCGTACTTCGGCTTGATCTCGTGACAGCCGTCTTCACAGTACACGCCACCCATGGCGGACTCAGGCGTCGGCATGGGTGAGTTGACGGCAACTTCCCGCTCGGCCTCAATTTCCTTTTCCACTTCCGCAATCAGGTCTTTATTTCCGGCTGAGGTCAGCCACTTCTTTTCATTGACCAGGTAGTCCTCGAAGCGGGCAATGGGATCGCGCTTCTTCCAGTATTCGAACATCGGCTTGGGAACGTAGTCAGCAGCGTCGTGGATGGCGTGGCCCTTCATGCGCATCATCTTGGCTTCAATCAGTGTCGCGCCCTTACCCTGATGGGCACGATCGACGGCTTCGTGGGCGGCGTCGTAAACCTGACAGGCGTCGGTACCGTCGACAATCACGCCGGGGATCCCGTAGCCGATGGCGCGCTCGGCGAGGTCTTTCACTCGGTATTGCATCTCGGAGGGCGTCGAGTACGCCCACAGGTTGCTCTCCACAACCAGCACCAGACCAAGATTCTGCACGGCGGCGAAGTTGAGCCCTTCGTACGTGACCCCGGTCGATTGACCTCCGTCGCCGATCCAGGTCATGCAGGCGACGTTGCGTCCCTGAAGGCGCGCGCCCAGGGCTACCCCGGAGAGCACTGGAACGAGGTCGCCCAGCATGGAGATTGGCGAGACCATATTGCGCTCGTAGATATCGCCAAAGTGCGAGGTGCCGTCGCGACCCTTGGTCGGGGAATCGGCCTTGGCCATGTATTGCATCATGGTGTCGCGCGCGCGAAAGCCGCGAACCAGAAGCGATCCCTGGTTTCGGATCATCGGCGCGAACCAGTCATCCTTGTCGAGAGCGTAGGCAGAGGCGCAGGAACAGGCCTCCTGGCCGAGACCGAAATAGACGCCACCGACAACCTTGCCCTGCTTGTAAAGATTCTCGAGGGCCTGCTCCATCTTGCGATTGAGGAGCATGTAGCGGTAAATCTCGATCGCCTGCCGCTTGCTGAGGTATCGGGAATCGCGAATCGGCGGGACGGGAGCATTCAGGTCGCCCGAGATTTCGTAGCGAACTTCGTCGCCCTTCCGAACCTGGCGCACGCTAAAGTTTGGCTTCTCAAGCCTTCTGTCGGGGATCGAGTACGTACGCTGCTGGGGAAGTTCGCCGGCGCGTCTGGAGCCGTTTCTGGAATTCGCAGGCTGGGAGGACTTGGAGCTGTGCTTGATCTTCTTTTTCATTCGGGGGCTGTTAACTTACTATCCTACTCCCAGGGTTTGAAGCGGCCAAACTCTCTGCTTTCCCTCAAGACCAAGGTCTTTTCAAACTGTGCATTTGGCCGTTTCTCTGGGATCAAGCTGCACAGTTCTTCTAGAGTCCAAGGATGATCCGCGAGGCCCGCTTCCATAGCTGGCGTGACTCTCAGTGTCTTGTGAATCCGACAGAAGTTGTAGTGCATGAAGTAAAGCGCAACCTGATGTCCATGATTCTCTAGTTTCTTGCTGAATCCGTTTGTGAGCCGCGTGAAACGGCGCATTCCCATCCGCATGGAAAGATTCTGCCGCTCTACGAAGCTCGTAGAAATGTGCTTCGGATCGGGATGGCCGGACAGAACACCGGTACGGCAACCGATGCAGGTAGCTGGACTGTAGCGCGATTCGGGATTATCGCCAGATGCGCCGTACAGTTTCACCAGCATCGCGTAATCAATATCTGCCCCGAATGCCCCTTCAACAGCTTCCGCATAGACGCGGTGGCCATCGGTCGTTAGCTGAATCCGCGTAGCGACTCGAGAGGCGACATCCTGCATGAACTCATGTGCCGTCGCTGCTCCACGCTGCCCAAGAGTGTAGGACACGATGAGTTTGGTATCGGCATCAATCGCCGTCCACGTCCACACATCGCCCCAACCTTGCTCGATTTTCTCGGGGCTAGTGTTCTTCATCTTGGCTCCAACAAATGCCCATATTTCATCGCATTGGATTCGCCGCGACTCGATTCCGCGTACAAATACGTCATGGAATGCAGCACAGGCGCAGCCAGCGTCTTCCAGAAGCCGTAACACGGTATGTTTGCCTACTCCTAGCATTCGGCACGTCGCGTTGATCGAATTCCCCTCGATCAAGGCCGCTATGATCTGAGCCCGTTTGGCTGCGTTTAGTCGATTCATGCCACCCTCTAACCCACCGTCAAGGATAGCATTATAAAGCCTAATGTCAAGCTATTTATTGCCGCTAAACAGCCGTTTTATGCCTCTATTTATGCCTATGGTAAACTCCACTGCACACAGAGCGATGATAATTACTGACGCAATTCCGAGCGCCGTCAAGAATTTCAAGAAAAGCACCATTGCGCGTGTTGCTTCGCTGTCGCCATCCTGAATGATAAATGCGCCACAGATAGTTCTAGATACTGCGCGAATGACGGATGCATTCGACTCCGCCATTAAGACAGACCTGCAACATTTAAGAAATGGGTATTTCATTAAACTTTTGGTATCCACGGCAATCGTCGGCATTGGATTGCTTTGGGAATTACCTGAAATCGCCCACGAGATGTGGGGAGTATGGAAAAAGAAATCGATAGAACTTAAATACTGGCTGTCACCTTCGATATGCCGTAAAGAGTACCGCGTTTCAGACCGGATGAAGGTGTGGACAGCCGTCGGATGGCTCCTGATCGTGTTGGGGGTAGCGGGTGAAGGCGTCTTTGAGGGATATGTTTCTTGGGCCGATAGTACTCTCCAGACATTCAATGACATTTTGTCAGACGAGACACGGAAGGAGGCCGCATTCGCCATTGAGCGAGCGGAGCAGCTACGCCGAAATAATCTTTTGTTACAAAGCGAGGTTCTTGAGCTTCGAGAGAAAATTGCTGACCGCCATCTTTCACCAAAACAACGGAAAAGAGTAAGCGAGAAAATGCGGAAGTTCCTGCCGCAACGCTGGCAGGTAATTACATTTGCAGGCGATGGAGAGGCTAAAGGGTTAGAAACTGATATTGAGGCAGCTTTGATTGGCGACACCGGAGCAGGGTGGCCTGTGCCGTTACGAATCCAAGACCCAATTGGGTTGCCAGTTCGCGGGATATTCATTGAACTGGGGATTGATGCCGATTCCGCAACCAAAGATGCGGCAGAAGCTTTGGCCCGGGCTTTACGTGCTGAGAGAATGGTAGTTGCGGCTCCTGCGCCCTTCTCACAACTTAATGCCGGACCGGGCCCTTTTATATCTTTTAGCGTGGGAGGGCATCCTGACCCCAAAACTCCGATCACAATAATCGTCGGCAGAAAACCATAGGCAAGTTTTTGGGCCCATTTGATGCCATTTTCTGACCTGTGGACGCGAAACGGCACCATCACCGCTTTTTGCTGGCGCTGCGTTTATTCTCGAGAAGAGCACTAACCACAGAGGTCACAGGGGAACACAGAAGATCGGTCAACAGCAGGTCCCTCGACTGCGTTCGGCTGCGCCTCCCTTCGCTCGGGATGACAGGGTAAAGGTTGGGCTGGATGTGGAGCGGGCACCCTGGCCCGCTAGTCATGGAGCGGGCTTGAGGAGAGCTGAGGCCTCTCTAGAAAGACACTAACCACAGAGGTCACAGGGGAACACAGAGGATCGGTCAACAGCAGGTCCCTCGACTGCGTTCGGCTGCGCCTCATTTCGCTCGGGATGACAGGGTAAAGGTTGGGCTGGATGTGGAGCGGGCACCCTGGCCCGCTAGTCATGGAGCGGGCTTGAGGAGGGCTGAGGCCTCTCTAGAAGACCCAACCACAGAGGTCACAGGGGAACACAGAGGATCGGTCAACAGCAGATCCCTCGACTGCGTTCGGCTGCGCCTCCCTTCGCTCGGGATGACAGGGTAAAGGTTGGGCTGGATGTGGAGCGGGCACCCTGGCCCGCTAGTCATGGAGCGGGCTTGAGGAGGGCTGAGGCCTCTCTAGAAAGGCACTAACCACAGAGGTCACAGGGGAACACAGAGGATCGGTCAACAGCAGGTCCCTCGACTGCGTTCGGCTGCGCCTCCCTTCGCTCGGGATGACAGGGTAAAGGTTGGGCTGGATGCGGAGCGGGCACCCTCGCCCGCTAGTCATGGAGCGGGCTGGAGGAGGGCTGAGGCCTCTTTAGAAAGACACTAACCACAGAGGTCACAGGGGAGCGGTCAACAGCAGGTCCCTCGACTGCGTCCGGCTGCGCCTCATTTCGCTCGGGATGACAGGGTAAAAGTTGGGCTGGATGTGGAGCGGGCACCCTGGCCCGCTAGTCATGAGCGGGCTTGAGGAGAGCTGAGGCCTCTCTAGAAAGACACTAACCACAGAGGTCACAGCGGAACACAGAAGATCGGTCAACAGCAGGTCCCTCGACTGCGTTCGGCTGCGCCTCCCTTCGCTCGGGATGACAGGTAAGGTTGGGAGCGGAGAGGAAGGAACACGCTTCAGCATGTGGTGAATTGCCTACCCGCTCAGGCCCAGGCGGGGCCGTCGTCGGAGTGCAGTTTGCGAAGGTTCTCGGGCGGCCTCATGGGGACGCCGACGGTTGTGCCGAGCAAGGCATCGAGACTTTCCAGCCACAGCATCTGACTATCAAAAACGGCGCCGAAGTTGCGCGACACGGAATGCGCGACATCCTGAAGAACAACCTCGCGGCCGAGTTCTTTTTGCAGAGAAGTAACCGGCTTCGACTCGATCCCGCAGGGGATAATCAGATTGAAATAAGTGAGATCGGTGTTCACGTTCAGGGCGACACCGTGAGAGGTGACTGCGCGCGAAATGTGTACGCCCAGCGCAGCGATCTTGGCTTCGGATGCGCGCTGCGAAATTTGAGGATCAGTCCAGACCCCGGTGAGACCGGGAATACGCTTCGCCGGGATGCCAAAATCCGCGCAGGTGCGGATGAGGACTTCCTCGAGACGCCGCACAAATTCGATGATGCCCAGAGTCTTGCGCCTGCCGTCGCGCGCGGGGAAACCGCGCAGATCGAAGATGGGATACGCCACCAGCTGGCCCGGGCCGTGGAAGGTGACATCGCCGCCACGGTCGCACTCAGAAACTTCGACGCCGCGCTGGGCGAGGAGTTCGGGGGAGGCAAGAATGTGCTTCGCATTAGCATTTCGCCCGAGAGTGATGACCGGAGTGTGCTCCAGCAGAAGCAGGACGTCGCCAATGCGTCCTTCCTTGCGCAACTCGACCAGCCGCTGCTGGAGGGAAAGGCCGGTGGCGTAGTCGATGGTGCCGAGTTGGAGGACGGAGATCAAATGTTAGAAACAGGAACTTCAATATACGAGGAATAACTACGAGGTTCAGGAATCGCTTCGCCGTTGCGAGCCATGCCCTCCAGGTGAAAGGCAATCGCCTCCTGCATTTGACTTTCTACTTCGTCGCGAGTCTGGCCAGTCGCAACGCATCCGTCCAAGTCAGGAGAATAGGCGGAATAGCCACTCTCGGTCGGTTCGATCACAATCAGATACTTCTTCATTTCTTAAGCCCCGCCTGCTTCAGGACACTGTTCAGCGTCCCGCTTCCCAAATCATTGCCCGGCTTGCCAGGAACCGTAACCAATCCAGGTTTAGTCGCATGCTTGTATTGACGATGGCTACCGCGAGTACGATCCAGATACCACCCGTCCCGTTCCAGCATCTTGATGACTTCTCGTACTTTCATTCTACGCCGCCGGGCAACAGCTACGCGTTAATGGCCATTCCGTACACGCTGTTGGACGCGTCGAGCATAGCCTCGGCCAGGGTCGGGTGGGCGTGGATGGTCCACATCAGGTCTTCCACGGTTCCTTCCAGTTCCATGGCGGCGACGGCTTCGGCGATCAACTCCGTGGCCTGCGGCCCGATGATGTGCACGCCGAGGATTTCGCCATACTTCGTATCAGAGACGATCTTGATAAAGCCCTCGTGCTGCCCGACGATGGAGGCGCGGGAATTCGCGGTGAACGGGAACTTGCCGATCTTGAGGTCATAGCCCTGCTCGCGGGCCTTGGCTTCGGTCAAGCCAACGCTTCCGATCTCGGGATGGCAATAGGTGGCGTTGGGGATCTTCTGAGGGTCAATCGGCTTGCTTTCCTTTCCGGCGATCTTGGAGACAGCAACGATTCCTTCCATTGCGCCGACATGCGCAAGCTGCGGCGTGCCGAGGACGATGTCGCCGATGGCGTAAATACCGGGCTGTGAGGTCTGCATCCACTTATCTGTCTTGAGGAATCCGCGATCGGGCTTGATGCTGGTCTTCTCCAGCCCGATGTTCTCAGTGCGTGGTTTGCGGCCGACGGCGATGAGAATCTTCTCGGCTTCCAGTTTCTGCTGCTTTCCGTCGACCGTAATGGTCACAGCGACGCCTGTCTTCGTGTTCTCGATCTTCTCGACCTTGGCACTGGTATGAAAGGTGATGCCGCGCTTGCGGTAGACGCGTGCCAGTTCCTTGGAAATGTCTTCGTCCTCGATGGGAACCAGCCGTGGCAGCATCTCCACGATGGTGACTTCCGAACCGAAGGACCGGAAGATCGAAGCGAATTCCACACCCACGGCGCCGGCGCCGACGACGATCAGCGATTTAGGAATTCCGCTCAGCTTGAGAATTTCGATATTGGTCAGAACCCGGTCGCCGGGTTCGAGGCCGGGAATCATGCGAGCTTCGGAACCGGTTGCGAGAATGACATTCTTGGCTTTGACCTGAGAGGACTTACCGTCGCTTCCCTTAACCTCGAGAGTGAAAACGCCGCCCTGGGCAGGGCCGGTAAGCTTGCCGTATCCACGGACGGTCTCCACCTTGTTCTTCTTCATGAGGAATTCCAGACCCTTGGCGTGCTTGGCCACGATCCTGGACTTCCGCTCCTGGATGGAGGACCAGTTCAGCTTGCGGCTATCCACTCCCTCAATGCCGTATTCCTGAGCTTCTTTCAGGTGGTCCCAGAGTTCGGCATTGAACAGAAGCGCCTTGGTGGGGATGCAGCCGACGTGCAGGCAAGTGCCGCCGAGAACCCCATCCTTTTCGATCAGAGCGGTTTTCAGGCCATACTGTCCGGCCCGAATCGCGGCAGTGTAACCCGCCGGGCCGCTGCCCAGGATCGCGACGTCATAAGTAGTTTCAGGCAAATGAGTGCTCCTCGCTCAAGTTAAAGATGTTGTCAGGCAGACTGGCGATTCTAGTCCAAGGCGACGGCCTCACCCAAATGGGGGGCACTGCGGAAACGGGTTCATTCAGCGCGACCAGCGGCGGTCGACCGCCGGTCCAGAAATCCCTGCAAAATCAGTACCGCCGCCAGGCGATCGACCACCTCTCCCCGGCGCTTGATCGACATTTCCGAATCCCGCAGCAGGCGGTTGGCCTCGGCGGAGGTCAGACGCTCATCCCAGAGATGGACGGGTAAGCCGAACTTCTTCCTCAGGTCTTCGGCGAACAGCTGCATGCGTTCGGATTGGGTCCCTTCCATGCCGCTCATCCGCAAGGGGTAGCCGACCACGATTTCGACCACGTGGTACTGGCGGATCAGGTCTTCCAAGGCTGCGAGATCGGTGCGTTTGTTGCGCCGGCGTAGGGTCTCGAGACCCTGGGCAGTAATGCCCAAAAGATCGGAGACTGCCAACCCGATAGTCTTCGAACCCACATCTAAACCAAGGACCCGCGAAGGTTCCGCGCCGCCGGCGGGATCGTGTTTAGTGTGAGACACATACCGATTATATGTCCGGCGGGCGAGGAGAATTTCGACTAGGATATTCGCATGCCGGCTGAGGATGTCACCACATTAAGCCGTGTCCCACCCACGGAGAAGGCGCGACCGCGGTCGCCCCGGTCGTGGGCGGCGAATGTGGTCGGCTTAGGGGCAACGCTCGCCTTCTGCTACTACGGCGAAGGCGTCCTGGTGGTGATGCTGGTGTCAGTGCTCATGGCCTTCATTCTGGCCCCTATTGTGGATCTTCAGTCGTATCTACGGATCCCGCGCGGCCTGGGGGCGGCCGTGGCCATTCTCCTTCTGATCGCGGTACTGGTCGGAGTGGTGTACTTCTCCTACAACCAGGTAACGAGCCTGCTTGTAGACCTGCCAAAGTACAGCAACCAGATCCGGGATGAGATGCTGAAGTTCCGCAAGAAGGCCGAGAGCTTTGAGGTTCTGAATCCCCAGCACGAGCGTGGAGTGGTCAATTTCCGGCAGGCGCCGGACTGGACGGGCATTCTAACCCGCGGCTTCGGCTCGGTGAGCCAGGTCATCTTTGCCCTGTCGTTTATCCCGTTTCTGACTTATTTCATGCTTACCTGGCAGCATCATGTCCGATCGGCCACGGTGATGCTGTTTCCACTGGAAAACCGGCAAACCGCTTACGTGACCCTCGGGCTGATTTCGTCCATGATTCGAAGTTTCATG
The DNA here is from genome assembly GCA_963803205.1 of Terriglobales bacterium. Lineage (GTDB taxonomy): Bacteria > Acidobacteriota > Terriglobia > Terriglobales > Acidobacteriaceae > CAWDLG01. The sequence goes on along the minus strand of CAWDLG010000007.1, from coordinate 367,111 downwards.
GTGGGAAATTTGCTCATTGGCATATTGATCGGAGGGTGCAGTACGGTTGCGTTCTATATTCTGCACGTTCCATTCTTTTATGTAGCGGGGTTTTTGAGTGGGTTCCTGAGTCTGATTCCCTACCTGGGAGTTCTGCTGGCGATGGCGCCGCCCGTCTTCCTGAGCGTCGGGCACCTGGATTCGCAGGACGTTTTGAGCATCATCGTAATCGTCGTGGGACTACACCTGATCGCGCTCAACGTGCTTTACCCGAAGTTCCTGGGCAACCGGCTGCAATTGAATCCGCTGGCCGTAACCATGTCGCTGCTTCTGTGGGCGTGGTTATGGGGTGGCGTCGGGTTGCTGCTCGCGATTCCGATCACGGCTGCGATGAAAATTGTCTTCGACCACGTGGAGACTCTGAAGCCATACGGGGCGTGGCTGGGAGAATGAGTGGGCGCGTGCGTTCAGGGGCCCTCTCCGTGATAAATAGGCGGGGCGTATCATGGCGCATTCAGGCGCGCTGGCTGGGTCTCAGTTGCGCCCGATGGGCGCGATGTCGACAGTCAGGGATTAACGGCGTGGCTGAAGCTACGCCCTGATACGAACCTCAAGACGCTTTCGCCAATGGCGTAGCTGAAGTTACGCCCTGATACGAACCTCAAGACGCTTTCGCCAATGGCGTGGCTGAAGCTACGCCCTGATACGAACCTCAAGACGCTTTCGCGCCTACATCAGGCTTCGAATTCGGATGCTTCGGGGAAGCGAAGCTTGCACTTCGCGAGGGCCTTGGTGAGGAGTTCCTCGATCTGGCGGTCCTCGAAATTCTTGGCCATGGCCAGTTCGCTGACCAGGAGGTAGCGGGCCCGTTCCAGCATCTTCTTTTCCCGGAATGAGAGGGGTTTGGTTTGACTAAGCAGCAACAGGCCCTTCAGGACGGCTGCCACTTCGAGCAGTGATCCGGTGCGCATCCGCTCGGAGTTTTCCTTGAAGCGGTATTTCCAGTCGGCGTTGTTGTCGCACTCTCCATCTGTAAGAAAATCAATGATTTTCTGGATCTCGCCGTTGCGCACGACCCGCCTGAGACCAACCGTTTCCACATTGTGGAAAGGGACCATCACCTTCAGGCTGCTCGACTTGATTTTGAGGAGGTAAAACTTCTCGACGGTGGCGCCGAAGGTACGACTGCTGATCTGTTCAATAACTCCTACGCCATGGTTGGGATAAACAACCTTGTCGCCTATGTGGAAACTAACGTCACTGCTGATCATGCGGAAACACCGACGAGCGCAGGAACATCGAAGAACTGCACTTAGGTATTTTATCCCAAAGTGGGTGCGAAGGCAACGTCCGGGCCGGTCACTTTCCCGCTATGGGCTTCCTCACAAGCCCAACGCATAAGTGTTGTATGTTCTTCATAATAAATCGATAATTCGGCGAACAAGCGTTCGTCTTGGAGAGGAGAAATCGTTCCGGAATGGTGTCATCGAGCGGCCGTAAACGGCAGAGCCGCGACCATGCGAAGACCACGGGAGGGGTTTATAATCCCTGAAAAATATGACGGATCAAATCAAGAAGAAGCTTCAGGAAGAAATCAATGTCCTTGAGAAGGAACTCAGCTATGAACTGCCCCGGGAGCTCAAAAGGGCGGCGGCGCTGGGGGACCTGAGCGAGAACGCCGAGTACCACATGGCGAAGCAGCGCCAGGAGTTCGTAAAAGCGCGGGTTCGGCAGCTGGGCAAACGGCTGGCGGACCTGTCCATGATCAACATGAGCGACATTCCCAAGGACCGGGTGGGCCTGGGGTCGACAGTCCGGATTTACGACAATACCAAGAACGAGGAAATGCAGTACAAGCTGGTAACCAGCGAGGAGTCGGATGTAACGGCGGGCAAGATTTCCACCACGTCGCCGATCGGGCGGGCCTTGCTCAATAAGAAAGTGGGCGACACGGCCCTAGTGGTTACCCCCAACGGAAACCGCGAGATGGAAGTCCTGAGTCTGAGCACAATTCACGACGAGGCTCAAGCCTGACGATGGCCTCGACCTGGACCAGCGCGTTTGGCCGTGCATGCGGGGTTCTGCTGGACGCGATCGTGCGCTGGCTGGCGCTGGCGCGGATCAATCCCAACTTCCTGACGTTCCTCGGGCTGGTGGTCAACACAGTTGCCGCCGTGCTGATCGGCTACGCCAATGCCGACAATCAGGCTCGCGCATTCTTCCTGGCGGGGCTGGTCATCATTGCGTCGGGATTCTTCGATCTGGTGGACGGGCGCGTGGCTCGGGCCTCCAACCAGGTGAGCCGGTTTGGAGCGTTTTTTGATTCCGTCATCGACCGCTACAGCGATGCCTCACAGTTTTTCGGGCTGCTGGTGTTTTACGCGCGGGGAGACCGGTTCTTCTATGTGGCGCTCAGCGCCTATGTGATGATCAGCGCCATTATGGTCAGTTACAGCCGGGCGCGGGCGGAGTCGCTGATCGGATCGTGCAAGGTCGGGTTCATGGAGCGCCCGGAGCGGCTGGTGCTGGTGATTATCGGGCTCCTGTTCAACCGCATGGCCCCGGTGCTGTGGATCGTCGCCGTGCTCTCGACAATCACCGTCATCCACCGCATTCAATACACCTGGTACCGCACACGCCTGATGGAAGCCAATAGCGCCCAGCCAGGACAGGCAGCGTGAGGTAGGCTCACGCACGGGCGAGACGCCCGTGCCTACATCATGCCTGCCGGGCCGCACGCGCGAGACGCCCGCGCCTACATGGTCTGGGCGAGAGTTACACTAAGGCCTATGAGACTCGTTCCAACTCTGATTGCCGGAGTGGCGTGCTGCCTGGTTATCCCGTACGGGATTAGCCAGACGAAGCCAAGTTCTTCCGCCCAGGAGGACCAGTCCTGGAGCGCGACCACGGAATCCAGCCTGCCGGATAACGTCAACCCGGTCAGCAGCAGCGAATCACACAAGGAGTCCGGAAACCGCACCTTAGACAAGCAGTCTCTGCAGCGGCGGGGCATGGATGGGCAGTTCGAGCAGTACCTCGACACGGAAAAACAATCGGTCAAGGTCAACGATCAAACAACCCGCACGGTTCAAAAGTCGTTTACGGCGGACCTGGAGGGCAGGAAGAAGCTGGTGCAGGTTACGGAGGAAGAGCGTCGCACGATGCCCAATGGCGAGGTAAAGGTGGTGCGGACGACCTCGAATCCGGATATCAACGGAAACCTGCAGGTGGTGCAGCAGGAAGTTGAACAGAGCAAGCAGCTCAGTCCGACCGTGAAGGAAACCAGGACCACGCTTCTTACTCCGGACGTCAATGGGGGGCTGAAAGCGTCGCAGCAGGTGAATGAGCGCCAGGTGCAGGTCGGGGAACACGAAACCAAATTCAACAAGTCGACTCAACTATCGGATGGCAACGGCAACTGGCAAACCAGCGAGGTTCGCCAGGGCGTAATCACGGAAAATGGTCAGGACCGCACCAAGGACGAGAGCGTGCTGCGTCCGGGCAGCGATGGCAAACTCGCGCTGGTCGAGCACACCGTCAGCAAAGAAGCGGAGGATGCCTCCGGGCAGACACGCGGCACGACCGAAACCTACGGCAACAATCTGAATTCTCCCGACGCACTGACGTTGAACCAGCGCGTGACCACAGTCAGCCGGGATAAAAACGGACGCCAAGTCACCGAGACCCAGGTTCAGGATAGAAGCGCCGCCGATCCCAGCCTAGGTTTGCAGGTTACGGGAAAAACCACCGACACCGTTCGCACCGCGGACGGGAAAACGAAAACCACCCAAACCATCCAGTCCCGCGATGCCGAAGGGAATATGAACGTAGTTTCCGTCGACATGACCAGCACCGACAAGCCCCCTGCGGTGCAGGTGGACATGGCGCCCAGCGCAAAGCCCAAATAGCCGCTGTCGGCTTCTGGCGCGGCTTTTCGAGGCCCTAACGCTCGACGTTCTGATTCTGTAGCTGTTCGGCGGCCTTCAGTTCGTGTTCCGCTTCGTCCTTCCGGCCGAGGTCCCGATACGCCTGACCGAGCAGATGGTGGGTCATGGGATTATTGGGGTCCATGGTTAGAGCTCTTTGCAGGGCACGCACGGCCAGTTCCGTCTCTCCCTTCCGGGCGAGCACTTTCCCCATCAGGATGAATGGCCCGGTAGAAGTAGCGTCGAGCCAGATGGAGCGCTGAAGAAGGCGTTCCGCGTCGTCGAATTTCTGCACGCGGGAGTAGGCGTCCGCCAGCTTGTAGTAGGTGGGGGCGTGGCCGGGGTTGATTGCCAGCTCCTGCCGGAATTCGGTGATCGACTCCGGGATCCGCGACTTGAAGAGATAAAGCTCACCCAGCAGAAAATGGGCCAGGGGGAGCTTGGGATCCAATGCGACCGCCTTCTTCCCGTATTCTTCGGCCACCGGATCGAATTGCTGGCGGAACAGCATGCGGGCGGTGAAGAGATAGCTGGCAGCGGAATCCGGGGGCACATCGTACATGGCTGCGAATGCCTTGCGCGCCTGGTCGTAGTTATGTGTCTGGAGATAGCACAGGCCCAGCATGTAGGAAGCATCGACGTTGGCACGCGGGTACCAGGTTTGGACCTTCGCAAGATAGGGGATCGCGTCGCCGGGTCTTCCGGCCAAATAGTAAGAGAGACCGAGCAACTGGATTGCTTCGTTGTCTTGCGCATCCTCCTGAACTGCCTGCTTCAAGGACTCAATCGCCTTGATGAAATCGCCTTTCGCGTAGTAAGCAGCGCCCAGTTCATGGGAAAGGCCCTTCAGATCGGGCTTCTGGGCGGCTAATGCCTGGAGCTGCCCCAGGGCTTCGTCGTATCGTCCCTGCTGAAGGAGCAGGCGAGCCGGAGCAAATGGAGAGTCGGCCGATTCGGCAGATTGCGCTGCTTGCGCTGCCTGCGCTGCGGCGGAAGGGGCAGACTGCGCAGATACCAGGCTGCACAGGCCAAGTAACAGAATCAGAACCCAGCGGACCGACTTCATGACTACTCCTGAAATGCACACCGCACAAATTAGATCACACCAGCGGACAACCGCCGTCACTTAACGCCGGAGAGCGTGGCCTCAACCACGCCGACATACTTGTCAGCGCCGCCGTAGTAGAACAGCCCTCGATTGCCGCGGCGGACCATGCCTTCCACAAAGACCACGTTCGGAACCTGTCCGACCTTCTCCCATTCCTTCTCCGGCTCAAAGATCGGAGCCGAGCTCCGAGACAGCAGTTTGCTCGGATCCTTGCGATCGAAAATGGCGACAGCAGTCCGGTAAACCAGGTGGTCATCGGCTCCGTTGTAGATGAGAACGATGCCTTCCTTAGTCAGGAATGGAGGCGGTCCGGGTTCGACAACGCGGGAGTCAAATTGTCCCGCGCGGCGGGGCAGGACCGGCTCCTTTGTGACTTCGGTCCAGTGGAGGAGATCGGGAGAAGTCGCCAGCCCAATCTGGTCGGTTTTGTCCGCCGCGGTGCCGAGGAAGTACATCCAGTATTTCCCGTTGATTTTCTCGGGAAGAATGGCTCCGGACTTGGTCCAGCCTACGTTCCAGTTCCCTTTGTAAGCGGGAAGGATCACGCCCTTGCGCTGCCAGTGAATCAGATCCGAGGAAGTTGCCAAGCAAAGCTGGGCGTCTTTCTTGTTGTAGCCAGTGTAAGTGAGGTAGTAGGCAGCGCCGATGCGCACCAGGCGCGGGTCTTCGACGCCGCCGTCTTTCTCGTAGGGCGCTTCCGGCGAGAGCACCGGGTCAGGACGGCGTTGGAAATGAATCCCGTCTGTGCTTTCCGCGTAACCCAGGCGAGAGGTACCTGCAGCATCCTGCGCCCGATAAAGGATGACGAATTTGCCACGATGAAGAATCACCGCGGGATTGAATGTCCCGGAGGACTCCCACGTCTCGCCCTGAGGAGAAAGAATCGGTGTTTCTGACGCCCGCTGCCACGGCCCCATCGGCGGGTCAGTAGCGGCCGAAAACAGGAGCGCGAAGAAGATCGCGAAGCCCAGCCATACCGTCGAATTCCGCAGCGCTGCGCCTTCGGTCAGGCTGAATCTACCGCGCATTCGGATCCCGCTCGATGACTTCCAGATTCTGTCGCGCCAGTTCGTGATTGGGATTCAGCCGCAGAGCGCGGCGGAAGTGCAGTTTGGCCTGCGCGACCTGGCCGGTCTCGGCCAGCGCACTGCCCAGGTTGGCCTCGGCGTCGGCGTCCTCCGGATTCAGGTTGACGGCCGCCTGGAATTGCTCGACTGCTCCGGCGAAATTCCCCTCTGAGGCCAGCGCGTTGCCGAGATTGTAGTGGGCATCGAAATAGTCCGGACGTCCCTTCAGCGCACGCGTGAAATGCGAAACGGCTAATGGAGCATTGCCCGACGCCAGAAGGGCGCCGCCGAGAGCATTATTAGCCACGGCATCGTCGGGGCGCGCGCGCAGTGCCATCTCGTACTGGGATGTGGCATCGGCCAGCTTGCCTCGCGCTTGCAGCATCGCGCCAAGATTGTAGTGAGCCTCGAAGTTGCCAGGATCTTTCTCTACGCTGTGCCGGGCGAGGGCTTCCTGAATCGCCATGCGGGCCTCGGACTCGGTTCCCGCACTTTTTTGCGTCAACACCTGCAACCACAGATGCGCCATTTCATCGACGGCGCGATTGCCGCCGCGAACCCGCTGCGGCGGATGATTGGGATTGGCAACGTTGGCCGCGGAATTGTCGTAGACGTATCGCATGCTGACCTTGCTGCCGGGCGGCAGCGAGATGGGATGCGTGTAGCGGTACACCGCCTGCCAGTTCAGGTCCCAGTGCCTGATGTGAATGAGCGTCTTCCGCGTGCCGTCGGGGAGCGTGGCAGTTCCCAGGAGGTCGCGTCCCAGGTAGTGCGCATGCGGATAGATGGCCAGGACATCGACACCGACGGGCAAGGTGAACAAGTCGGTGACGACGAAGTTGCTGACCCCGGCTGGGATGTCGAGCTTCTCGTCGTTTTCGAGTTGGATCAGCATGGGATGCATCGTGGCCGGCTTATCAGTGAAATAAAGTCCCACGGCAGGTTGAATCTGTTCCGGCTTCCCAGAAGGCTGCAAGTGCGTGTTCAGGACCAGATCGTCGCCAGGGTTTAGGCGAAGGGCCATCCCATCCGGCTCGACGTAGGGCACCGTGCCCGGCTTCCAGAAGAGGAAGTGGCTGTCCGGATCGAAAGTCTCCGACTCCATGCGCAGTTCCATGCCTGCGAATCCGGCTCCGGGAGTTTCCTCGTGGTGACGCGCCCACTGGGTGCGGTCCACAAGAATGTTGGCGTGATGGACCAGGCGCTTGTCCCCCGGGCGGATCTCAATCGCCTTCAGCCAGCGCGTGCCGTCGATGGGCAGGCGGAGAACGAAATTCCAGTAGCGGTCACTTCCGCTTGGCGGCAGCGTGTAAGGCTCAGTCGCAGTGAGTATGAGATCCGGCTTGCCCAGGGACCAGCCGTCCGGAAACTGGGGCGCGGCGGGCAGGTCCGCGGAATCTCCCTCAACGGCACCCTGCTTGACCCATTGCTCAAGCAGCGCGATTTGCCGTGGCGAGAGGCGAAGCTCGTCCTGAAAGTGAGGCCCATTCGGCTCCGGCAGCCAGGGGGGCATGAAGCCCTGGCGCACCACGGAGACAATCTGTTGTGCGTGCTTTTTCGCGTCGTCGTAGGTCAGCAGGGGGAATGGTCCGGCCTCGCCGGGATGATGGCATGCCGAACAGTAGCGAAACATAATTGGAGCGATGTCGTGGTTGAAGGTGACTGGGGTTGCCGAGGGCCTTGGTGGGGCTGGTTGTCCAGCGGCCATAGTCGCTGCAAGTAAGGGCGCCAATGCCAGCGTCCACAAGGCGACCGGGCACGAGAGACGGATCATCTTTCGAGATCCGAGATGTAGCATCCCACCGAGGCGGTCACCGCCGGGTCCGGATGCCTGCCGGCCAGAGTAGCCTGCAGGGCGTCGTCCAGTTCATGGGTCGTGGGGGCAGACCGCGCGTGCCCGAAACTCTCATACCAGTTGTCGATTCGGCCGTGGTAGGTGAGGTGCTTGTCAGAAGTGAAGACGGCGACCTCCGGCGTCACCGTGGCCTGTGACAGTTTGACGAGGACGTGTTGCGGGTCGCGAAGCGCGGGAACGTGATAGCCATAGTCTCGAAGATATTTCTGGATCGACGCCGCCGACTCGTCTTTGTCCGGGTACACGAGGAAGAACCGGGCTTTGTCCGCGTACTGCGCGCTCAATTTCTGGATGGTGGGAGCGTAGCGGCTGGAAACTGGACAGTCGGTACGAATGAAGACAAGAACGACAGTCTTGCCCTGAGAGGCCTGCCAAGGGTCGGCCTGCCGGCCCTGAAGGTCCAACGCTGCAGCCTGCCCGAAGGCGGAGCTTGCCGCCAGAAGCCCGAGTAGAACCGCCCAAAGGACTGCCGCGAGTCGTGCGCCAGACTGCCGCACACTTTCGCGATGCTCTCTTACCACTTGTGCTGCCACGACTGCCATCCCGTTTCAGCCTTAAATTAGACCACAAAAAACAAGGAGGGAATCACGAAGATTCCCTCCTGGAAGTTCAAGCACAGCGAGCTTTAGAAGGTCAGCCGGCCTCCGAAGGTCAGCACCCGCATGGTCGAACCAAAGGCGAGGCCGGTGATCTTGCCGCCGGTTGGCACGCCATTGTCGTTGCAATCCACGCAACTGTCGGGGCGATCCAGGTTGACGTGGTTGAACACATTGTAGAACTGCGCCTGGAACTGGAACTTGGCCTTCTCGGTGATGTTGAAGTCCTTGAACACCGAGAGATCGGTGTTGAAGTACTTCGGGCCGCGAAGGGAATTCCGCCCAACGTCTCCGAAACTATCAAGCGCCGGCTGAGCCCAGGGTCCTGCCGAGGCGCCCGCTGAATCGAGGGAAACGCCTCCGGTGGTCTGGAACCAGTAGCCGCCGACCCGCGGATCGCCGGTGCGGCTTCCATCCTTGATCGAACCCACCTTGTCGGGACGGCACGGGCCAATGTCGCTGCTCGGATCGCAACTGCTCAGGCCTGGCGTAAACGGCAGCCCGCTGGAGAAGTTGCTGGAACTGGTGATCGACCAGCCCCCGATGATGAAGTCAGCAGCGCGGCCGATACCGCCGGCAAACTTCTTGCCTCGACCAAATGGCAACGCGTAGGTTTCGGTGAAGATGAACACATGGTTGCGGTAGTTATCCTGCGGACCGCGGCTGACCGCCGGGTCAATGTTGAAGTAGCTGCCGTCGAAGTTGCTGGAGTGCTGGAAGGTATAGCTCGACTGGAACTGCAATCCATTCGAGAACCGCTTCTCTGCGGTCAATTGGAAAGAGTGGTAGTGGCTGGTTGCATCGTTCCCGAAGTAGCCGATGCCCTGTGTCCATCCATACTGGCTATAAAGCGGCCGGCGCAGATCGCGCGGAAGTCCGGTGGCGCCGCAGGTAGCCGGGTCGGGCAAGAGCGCCGAACCCGCAAGGAACGAGCAGCCGCGGACATAACCTACGACGGTGGGATCGTTGATTGTGTAGGTCGGGCTGTCGTCGGTGCTGGTGTGCGAACCGATATTGCCCACATAGCCGATCGACATCGAAAGCGAGGGTGTGATCTGCTTTTGCAAGGTCGCATTCCACGCGTCAACCAGGGGCAAAGTGTTGTTGAAGGGACGCGTGTTTCCAGACACCTTATCACCGGGGTAGAGCGGGCGACCGTTTACGCCGAGACATTGCGTCTGGGTGCCGGAGGGATCGGTAACCGCGTTGCAGTTGCTCTCCAGAGCAGCCGCGGGATCACCATTGGGCGGCCCCTGGGCAAGGGTAAAGACGACCGGAACGTTCTCCGTTGCTTGGATCGATTGCTGCGCGAGAACCGGCAAGGTCTGCGTGATCGTGTGGCCGAAGATCGTGCCGAACACGCCGATATCGTAGCTGCGGCCGTAACCCATCCGCAGCACGGTGCTGGGGGTAAGCTGGTAAGCCAAGCCCAGTCGTGGCGCCAGGTGCTTGAGGTTGGTGCTGGTGTTCCCTCTGAGGTTCACACCGTCTTGTCCTGCGATGCGGACCTCGCCTGTGCCGAGATCGATCCAGCCGCCCTTACCCGCTGCGGCGGCCGATTCCGGACGATAGATTTCCCAACGCAGTCCGTAGTTGAACGTGAGTTTGGGGGTGATGCGCCACGTGTCCTGCCCGTAGAAGAAATACCGGGGCTGGGTTTCGGAAGCGTCAGTCGAAACGCTGACGAAGCGAATGAACCCGGTGGTCGCACCGATCAGGAACGAGGCCAAGCCGTCGCCGCTGTCCGGGGTGGCGCCAGCCGTGCTCGAAGTGTCAAACGTCAACTCGCCTGCGCGGTGCGAATCGCTGGGTACGCGCAGGTTGTAGGCATACCGGATGTCGGCTCCGAACTTGAGGCTGTGATTGCCCTTGATCTTGGTCCAGTTGTTCACGATCTGATACTGATGTTCGCTCTCCAACAGGGGGCAGTTGCACTGGTTGACGCCCAACGAATAGCCGAAGTCAAAGTCGTCGGCGCCGTTGCGCTGGTGAACTACGAAGGCCGGCATGCCGGTGGTGTAGTTGTCGCCCAGGTTCAGGTTGGGAATGCCGGCGTCAGTGGCAGGCGTGGTGCCTGCTCCGCCCGGGGTTGTGGCAACGTGATAGCGCATATAGCCAAACCGGACGTCGGTTTGCAGCGTGGGACCGAAAGTGTAGTCAAAGCCGGAAGCCAGGCTCTGGTTCTTGGTGCTGGAGATGCCGGCATAATTTCCGACGGAAGGATCGCCCGGAAGGGGAACGCCTCCCAACACGTCGCCGAACAATCCAGGACCCGAGCGCGTGAACTTCTGCAAACTGTAACGGCTGAAGATGTGCAGCCTTTCGCTCACGTAGAAGTCGGGCCGGACATCGAATCCGTCGGAGTCAAGCGTGTTGTTGCCAGACGCGGCGAAGTTATCGCTGGTGATGTCGGGGGTCGGCGCGCCTCCCACGGGGAATAGCGCCAATAGAGCTTGAGATTGGGGTGACAGGCGGGCCGCCGGAATCTTGTTCAGCACACCGCCATCCGAAAACTGTTGCCGGTTCGCCAACGGGACGTCGCAGGTCGGCACGAAGACGCCGCCCGATGTGGTGCAAGGATCGAAAATGTTGACTCCCAGAGCGCTGAGATCGCCGGCGCGCTCCGCGGCCGTAGGAATGCGCTCCGAGGCAGATCCACCTATGTGGCTGCGGGTTCCCTGGTAGTCGCCGAAGAAGAAGAACTTGTTCTTGATGATCGGCCCACCCAGCGCGCCGCCAAATTGGTTCCAGTTTCCGCTGGGCACCAGGGTTTTTCCGCCACCTTCGACGTCAGCCTGGGTGAACGGGTTCTTTGCAAAGTTCGAGTTCGAGCGCTGATAGTCGAAGACTGAGCCGTGCAGTTCGTTGGTCCCGGACTTTGTCTGTGACGTAACTACTGCGCCGATGGCCTTACCGAACTCGGCGTCGTAGTCCTGCGAAGTGATCTTCACCTCGTTGATCGAGTCGAGGTTGGGGTTGATGACGATGATTCCCAAAATGGGATCCTGATTATCCGTGCCGTCGAGCTCAAAGCCCGTGCCCGAGAAGGCTTGCCCGTTGGTCAGAATCTGCTGAGATCCCTGCGGATTCTCGCTGGCCGCGTGGCCCCAGTTGAGCCGTTGCGCGCCGGGCGACAGCAGCTGGAACGTGGTGAAGTTCCGGTTATAGATGGGCAGGTCCAACACTTCCTTGGTGCTGAAGGTGGTGGCGACATCAGCGCGGTCGGTTTTGAGCTGAGGTGCCTCGGAAGTTACCTCCACCGTCTCCTGCGCTCCGCCGATCTGGAACTGGCCGTCAACGCGGGCAGCGGCGTCAACCGCCACCGGAACGCCCTTGGCTTCAAAGGACTTAAATCCGGCAGCCTCGGCTCTCACATTGTAGGAGTCCGCGATAAGGTGGCCGACGCTGTAGTTGCCGTCAGCGTTCGTCGTGGTTTCCACCACGGTCCCTTTGCTGGCCGATGTGACAGTGACTTTGGCATTTGGGACGGCGGCGCCCTGCGGATCGGTAAATGTTCCGATGATGCTTCCGTAAACTGCCTGGGCAGAAGCACTTACGGCGAGAAGGCTGCACAGGGCAACCAGGCCCAGCGCACACCAGAGTAGCTTCTTCATCGAATCCCTCCCCTACGGCGTGAAAACAGGAATAGACGCACGGACAACTACTTATGTGGAAAGCACTCCTAATACAAAACTATTAGTTGAAGACGTTTCACTGAGTTTGATACCGTTACAGGCGCAAAAAGGCTGCACAGCAATCAGATAACAGCCTTTGTTACGTATTGTTAAATGGCGGTCACTCGCACTCACGGCGCCGGAACGGAGGAATTCTTCCAGCAAATAGAGAGACTTGTGAATAGTCATATTCTTCATGGGTCGGCTTCTCTCTGTAAGCTGCTTCGTTATCTGGCAGAACAATCCCTTGAGCATCCCGGCGGGGGCATCAAGGAGTACCAGATTGCTACGGAGGTGTTCGGGCGGCCCGCGGACTTCGATCCGCAGCTGGATTCGACGATCCGGGTCCAGGCGGGGCGGCTGCGGTCTAAACTGGCGGCCTACTACAGCTCCGAGGGCGCAGACGATCCCTACATCGTCGACCTGCGAAAGGGCAGCTATGTGCTCTCATTCCATCCCAGGGCGGTGGCGGCCAAGCCCCATGAACTGCATGAACCGGTTACTCGCGAACATGAAGATAAGGAGTCCCTGGCTCCGCCCCGGCCTTTGCGGTGGGGTTCTTCCCTGGTCGCGCTGTCGCTGGTCCTTCTGGCTGCGGGCGGAACTATCGGCTTCTTGTGGTCACGGCTCACGGCGAAGCCCAAGCCGGCGCAGTCCGCAGAAAACGTGCCGGCTGTTCTCACGACGTTCTGGAAGGGTTTCGTTTCCAAACCAGACGAACCCTGGGTGATTTTCAGCAATGGGGCCTTCGTCGGGCGGCCGGAAACCGGGATGCGATACTTTGACCGCACCCGCGATTCCCGTGACCAGATCCTCGATCACTACACAGGTGTGGGCGAAGTGCTCGCCGTACACGAACTGGACCGGGTCTTCGGGGCGATGCACCGGCAGATTCGCGTCAAGCGCGGCAGCCTGTTTCCGCTCGACGACGCCAGGAACAACAACCTGGTATTTGTCGGCTCGCCCGCCGAGAATCTGGTCCTGCGTGAAATTCCCAGTACTCATGAATTCACCTTCCAGCGCATGCCCTCCGGTCCCCGCATGGGCGACCTGGCGGTCATGAACGCGCACCCGCGGCCACACGAGCCAGGCTTTTTCCTGAGCAGCCCAGCCGGAGCAACTCTTACCGAAGACTATTCCGTCATAGCTCTTTTGCACGGAATGGACCCTGCCGACTCGGTGATGATCCTCGCAGGAACTACCACCATCGGAACACAGGCCGCCGTCGAATTTGTCTGCCAGCAGAATTCTCTCTCGCAGCTTCTTCCACAACTGCGGCAGACCCCGAGCGGGGAAGTCGAACCGTTCGAGGCCGTGCTGCGTGTGAAAGTGGCCCGTGGCGTTCCGGTTGAGACCTCGGTAGTGGCTCTTCGCAACGAACTGCCAAAGGGTAATTAGCGGGGCGAATGCGGGCGCGTCAGAGTGACCCAGAGTTGGACACCCTGGGATCCTCCGTGTTCTCTGTGGTGATGACTTTTTTTTCACCACAGAGGGCACAGGGGAACACAGAGGAACACCACTGATCCTCCATGTTCTCTGTGGTAATGATTTTTTTCACCACAGAGGGCTCAGGGGAACACAGAGGAACACCACAAGATCAGACGTGTTCTCTGTGGTGATGACTTTTTTTTCACTACAGAGGGCACTGGGGAACACAGAGGAACACCACTGATCAGACGTCGCCGTCTCCGAACACTTCGGCGGTGAAGGCTTCAATAGCAGCCCCGGTTCTCCAGGCGTCTAACGGAAGGCCGGCTTTGCGGCAGGTTTGCTCGAGAAATGTGTAGCGGTCCCACTGATGCTCGGCGGGCACCTGCGGCAACAGCAGACCACGCTGGGCGCCCTCGCTGACGACCAGGCCGTGCACTCCAATCTCGATCTCTTGCGGAAGAATCGGACGCAGCGGCGACAAAATACTCAAATTAACTTCCAGTTCAGCACTCTCTCTGAGCGTCACCGGCGCGAAGCGGGTGTCCTCGAAAGCCGCGGCCCGCGCGGTTTCCGCCACGGTGCGGTAGACGGGGACCACGGCAAGGACATATCCCACACATCCTCGCAACGCGCCCCGGTGATAGAGCGTGGTAAAAGCGCCGCGCGGCTCGGCAAGATGCGTTGTGGGAGGATCCAGAGAAATCGTGCCGCCTTCGAGAGCCACGAGAATGGATTGGTGGGCCAGCGACAGCAGCAGATGTCGCTCTTCGGAAGAATATTCGTTGCCAGGCTGAGTGGCGGCTGCGGGCGCCGAACTGCCTTCAGGTGGCTGGGACATCGCGCTTCCTCCGCCGGCTGAGGACGAAGGCGCGGCGCCGGCGTTTCACCACCTGCCGGTCAATCTTCGACCAGAAGGCGGCGAAGTAGTCGATCGCCGAAACCAGGGAGAGAAACACCATGAACCAGATCGCCAGAAATGCGATCCAGTGCACCGGAAAGATGTAGGGCCCGACGAGCCATTCCTTCCAGCGGTGATCGAGAATCACCGCCACCACCGACACGATCTGCACCAGCATTTTGAACTTGCCGAGCTCGCTGGCTTCGATGGTGAAGCCTTCGGAGGCTGCGATCGATCGCAGACCGCTCACCAGAAATTCCCTTCCGATGATGACCACGGCCATCCAGGCCGGAACCAGGCTGGGATTGAACTGCACCAGGGTGACGAATGCGGCAGCGATAAGCAGCTTGTCGGCCAGCGGATCGAGCAGCATCCCCATGGTCGTGATCTGGCCGCGTTTGCGCGCCAGGTAGCCATCGATGCCGTCGGTGATCGAAGCCGCAATAAAGAGCGCCGAAGCCAGCAGTTCCTGCTTGCCGTTCAGGCCATGGAAGCGGGAAGTCGAGAGCACCCAGATCAGCAGGGGGATACTGAAGATGCGGGTCAACGTGATGGAATTGGGCAGATTCACAACCGCGCACCGGCAGCCGAAAAACAGCTGTCGACGCAATTATCCTCCACCCGGCGGGTGGAAGCAATGAAAGCCGCAGCACGAAAAGGGACGATCCTCGGTTACCGCACTCGCCCGATGAAAACCGCAAAAGGCTGCAAATTCACGGCATCCAGCGGGACGTTGGAGCCCTCGGGGAGCACCGGTTTGGCACTCTTGCCCTGAATTCCGAACGAAGACAGGTCGTATTTCAGGGTTTGCGGCTTCGGGCTCATATTGAGCGCCACCAGCATCGAATCTCCGTGCTCCCGGTTCTTCCGAAGGTAGGAAAGCACATTCTGGTCGTCGCGATTGACGGCAATGTACTCTCCATCACGCATGGCAGGGTCGCTGCGCCGCAGGGCAATCAATTTCTTATAGAAACTTAATAACGATTCCGGATTCTTCGATTCGGCCGCGACATTGACCTGCTCGGCGCTGGAGGGAACCGGAAGCCATGGCTTCGCTCCGGAGCTGAATCCTGCATTTTTCCCCTGGTCCCATTGCATCGGGGTGCGTTCGCCGTCCCGTCCTTTCTCTTTGGGCCATCCGATTCTGCCGATCGGATCCTTTACATCTTCCTTGCGAGCGGGCGGAGTGGTTCGCATGCCGATCTCTTCGCCGTAATACATCTGCGGTGTCGCGCCGGTGGTCAGGAGCAGAGTGGCCATCAGCCGCGCGATCGCGTCGTTGTGCGTTCCATCGCCGTAGCGGTCCCAGTGGCGGGACTGGTCGTGATTGCTGAAGAAGTAGTGAGGCTGACCGCCGACCGGGTTGTGAAACACCTCGTCCAGTAGTTCGCGGAACCTGGGAGCTGAGAGCTGATTGACATCGGCGATCTGAAAATCCATGGGAAGCTGGACTTCGTCATTGTTCCGTCCATACATCTTCGTCAGCTCGCTGATGTTGGGCTCATCCGCCTCGCTGATCAGGACGGGATTCCCCGGATAGCTGTCGACCAGGTGGCGCATCTCCCGCAGCACATCGTGCACCTCGGGAAGATTGTCGGTGTACTTGTGCAGGATGTTGGGATCGCCATAGGCGTTGTGGCCGGGCAGGATGGGATCGTCGTGCAGATTGGGATCTTCAAAGAGCCGGGAGACCGCGTCGATGCGGAATCCCGCGGCGCCCCGATCCATCCAGAAGCGCATCACGTCAAACATTGCCTTCTTAACATCCGGATTTCGCCAGTTCAGGTCAGGCTGCTGCACGTAGAAGTAGTGGTAGTAGTACTGGTTCGTCCTGGGATCCAAGGTCCACGCCGAATGCCCGAACCAGGAGAGCCAGTTGTTGGGCGGCTGCCCGGGCGCCTTTCCGTCATGCCAGATGTACCAGTCGCGCTTGGGATTGGTGCGCGAGGAACGCGACTCTTTGAACCAGGAGATCTGGTCGGACGTGTGATTCGCGACGTAGTCCATGATGACGCGGATGTCGTGCTTTTTCGCTTCGCTCACCAGTCGGTCATAATCCGCCATGGTTCCGAACTGCGGGTCGATCGCCGTGTAGTCGGCGATGTCATAGCCGAAGTCGATCTGGGGCGATGGATAAAACGGCGTGATCCAGATTGCGTCGACACCGAGATCCTTCAGGTAGTCGAGCCGCGAAGTAATGCCGTTGAGGTCGCCGACGCCATCGCCGTTCGTGTCCTGAAAGCTCCGGGGGTAGATCTCGTAGATCACGGCATGTTTCCACCAGGGATCGGCGCCGGCTGAGGAAGCCGCCGGGGGGGCCGTTTCGGCCGACTTCGGCGCCTGCCGCGAGCATCCGCTCAACGTCATGGCAGCGACAACGGCCGCAAACCAGAACAGCCTTGCAAGCTTCAGCATGGTCGTCTCCTAAGACGTCTTCTGTGTTTTTGCGGGTACCGCCGTGCCGGAATCTTCTTTGAGTGTATGAATAGCATCAACCGGCAGATTGTCAAAACGCTCGAGGCGGCCGCTCGGCCAGCGGACTTCGACTGAGTCGATCTTGGTTGCGCTTCCCAGCCCAAAATGGACGCGCATATCGCTGTTCGAGTCGTAACTCGATCCGCTTCGCACCTCATCCACCATCGTGCGTCCGCCGGCTTTGAGCGTAATGCGAGCGCCGATGCCGTCGCGGTTGGAGCGCGTTCCAATCGTCCTGAATGCGATCCAGTAATTGGCTGATTTTGCCTGGTTCACCAGCAGGCTGGGACGAGCGCTCATGTTGCTGATTACGATCGAAGTGCGGCCATCATTCCACAGGTCGCCGACGGCGAGGCCGCGGGCTGAAGATGCGCTCGTGATGGCGTCGCCCGCGGAGGCGGAAACGTCGGTAAACGTTCCATTGCCGTTGTTGCGGTAGAGGATTCGCGGTTCCTGGTAGTCGCTGCCCAGGTGGAACTTGTCGACTTCGGGGTACACGTGCCCGTTGACAAGGATCAGGTCGCGCCATCCGTCGTTATCAAAGTCCAGGAACATCGTTCCCCAGCCGAGATATTGCGTGTGCAGGCCGAGGCCGGCGCGAAAAGTCGCGTCGGTAAAGGTTCCATTCCCCTCGTTACGATAGAGGGTGGAGGTGTCATCGGAAAAATTCGTCTTGAAAATGTCGAGCCTGCCGTCGCCGTCATAGTCGCCGATGGTCGAGCCCATTCCTGCCTGCTCGCGTCCATCCTCGTTGAACGCCGCGCCGGCTGAGACGGCCACGTCGGTGAAGGTGCCGTCACGATTGTTGTGATAAAGAATGGCAGGCGTGGTGTCGCAGGCGATGAAGATGTCCGGCCAGCCGTCGTCGTCAAAGTCCAGAGTGGAAACACTAAAGGCATAGTGGCCGTTGGTCTGGTCGATTCGCGCTTTGACAGTAACGTCTTCGAAAGTGCCGTCGCCGCGATTGTGATAAAGGACGTTTTTCGACCCGGGAAGGCCTTTTGGACCGCACATTACCGGGACGCCCTTCCACAGGCAGGACGCGCGTTCGCCCGGAGCCGGCGCAGTCGACAGATCGAAGTCGACGTAGTTGGCAACAACCAGGTCGAGCAGGCCGTCTCGGTCGTAGTCGACGAAGGCGCAGCCTGTTCCCCAACTCTTATCGCTGCCCGCCACTTTGGACTTCTCTCCAACCTCGTCGAATGTACCTTTCCGGTTGTGATAAAGCCGGTTTGTTCCGTAATAGGTGACATAAACGTCTTCCCAGCCGTCGTTGTCGTAGTCACCCACACAGACGCCCTGCGCCCAGCCGGTGGCGTCGAGTCCCGCCTGGACCGTCACATCGACAAACTTTCCGTCATGAGTGTTGCGGTACAGGTGGTTCGTCGGAGCCTTTCCTTTGGGAAATCCCTCGAGTTGTGTGCCGTTAAGCAGCAGGATGTCGGGCCAGCCATCATTGTCGTAGTCGAAGATGGCCACCCCGGTACCGGTTGTCTCAATGATGTACTTCTTCGTTGTGACTCCTCCGAAGACGTTTGTCATGGTGAGTCCGGCGGATTCCGCGAGATCGACGAAGTTGGCGGCGGGAGGAGGAGCGGGCTTGGTCTGCGCAAAACCAGCCGCGCACAAAAAGAAAAACACTCCAGCAATCCAGTGCAGCGATCGGGTGCCGGGGTGCACAGGGAAACTGCTTCCTGAAGTCATGACCCGAATGCATGGTATGGCGCGAATTGGCGCGGGTCAAGGCAATGTAGGCACGGGCTCCCCGCCCGTGCGAAGGCGGTTTGTATCAGGGCGCGCCTTCAGGCGTGCCGATAGAGGTAAGTAAATTTCGAGATCGCGCCGATAAGGCGCAATTGCCTCGATTCGGTTGCCGTCGGGCGCGGACCTCAAACTTCGACAGATATCGGCATGG
Source organism: Terriglobales bacterium (assembly GCA_963803205.1). GTDB lineage: Bacteria > Acidobacteriota > Terriglobia > Terriglobales > Acidobacteriaceae > CAWDLG01. Next base: position 348,187 of record CAWDLG010000007.1, on the reverse strand, counting down.
CTGAGGCCATGCCCTGATACGAATCATTCCTGCGACGTGTGACGTCGCACGCATTCTGATTCGCGGCTTAGAATGGACGGCAGATGTTGTCGATTGCCGCAATGCGCCGCACGAGCCGGGAACTACTTGCACTCCTGCTGCTGGCCTGCTTCACCTGCCTTGGCCAAACGAAGAAGCCTGCCGCACCGCCGACCGGTGAAACCTACTACCGGCAGGCGATTGCGGCAATAGGTCAAGGCGATCTCAAGAAGGCGGAAATCGCGATCACGAAGGCAGTCGAACTATCTCCGAAGAGTGCCGAGGCCCACAACACGCTGGGATGGCTTCTGCTTTCTCGCAACCAGGTCGAGCCGGCGATTGCCGAGCTTCGGACGGCGGTGAAACTGATGCCGTCGTTTGCGCAGGCGCACATGAACCTGGCAAATGCACTGCTGCAATCCCGGAGTCTCGCGGAGGCGAACACCGAGGCTCGCGAGGCCACCCGGCTGGCTCCGAAGAACCCCGAAGCCCACCGGACGCTGGGGCGGATTGCTAGCTTTCGCGGAGACGGCGAAACCGCTATTCAGGAACTTCGCGAAGCGACCAGGCTCCAGCCGGGCCGGGCACAGTTGCACGACGAACTGGGCTCGGTGCTGGCGCAGTCCGGCCGCAACGATGAAGCGGCCAGCGAATTCACCGAGGCACTTCGACTGCAACCGAAATTCGCTCAAGCCGAATTGCACCTGGGTGTAGTGCGGTTGCAGCAGAATTCGCTCGAGGAAGCTGAGAAACATTTGCGCGCCGCGGCAACGCTCGAAGAGAACAATCCGCAATCCCATTCCTATCTGGCGAAGGTTCTGACGGCTGAGGGCAAGAACGATGAGAGCGCCCGCGAACTGGAAATCTGCATCAAGCTTCAGCCCGACAATGCCGACGCTCACAACAATCTTGGGCTGGCGCTGCAACGAACGGGAGATCCGCAAGGCGCAATTGCGGCATTCCGCCGCGTGGTGGAGCTTCAGCCCGACAACGCCGACGCCCACAACAATCTTGGGCTGGCCTTGATCCAATCCGGCGCCGCCGGGGATGCGATTCCCGAATTCGAAACTGCGCTTCGCCTTCGGCCCGATAACAGCTCCTACCTGGGAAATCTGGGCACGGCATACCTGCAGAAAGCCGATTTCAATTCCGCGATTCAGCAGTTTCAGGCGGCGCTGAAGATTGCCCCGTCCGATGCCACGCTGCACTACAACCTCGGGCTCGCGCTCAAGCTGAAGGATCAGTTGGCGGAGGCGATCGCCGAGTTCAAGAAGGCGGAAGAGTTGGATCCGAATCAGCCGGACATTCACTACACGCTGGGGGTGACCTTCTGGCAGCAAGGAAAGTTCGACGAAGCGGCGGCGGAGCTGCATGCGGCGATCCAGGCCAAACCTGACTATGCCGAGGCCTACTACACACTCGGTACGGTGTTGAAGCAGCAGAACAAGCTGCAGGAGTCAGCAACGGCGCTGCGGGAAGCCCTCCGGCTGCAACCGGACTTTGCCGGAGCGCACACGACTCTGGGAGCCGTACTTCGCCGGTTGGGCGACACGGAAGGTGCGGCGGCGGAAAGCCGCGCCGGAGCCGAAATCGGCAAGCAAAAGATCAATCAGCAGGCGGCCGCCATCGCCACCAACTCGGGCCGGCGGTTGCTGAATGCCGGCGATCTTGATGGCGCGATCGCGCAATTCCGCTCGGCGATTCAGTCCACTCCGGCTTACGCCCAGGCTCACTATCGGCTCGCCCTTGCCTTGCAACGAAAAGGCCAGGGGGAGGAAGCCGACAAGGAGTTCCACAAGGCCGCCGAACTGGATCCTCGCTTACAGCCGCCCGGCTCGGAGTAATCGTTTGAAGGTACCCCGTCTTTGTCGTTCCGCAGTTTGGAACGACAGGACGGGGACTTTGATTTTGAAGAGAAATTCAACATCCCCACCCTGTCGCAGAGAACGCGACAAGGGAGGGGCAACCTCGGCAAACTTTCGCACTCGCGCGCCTGCAAAAGAAAAAGGGGAGCATGTGCTCCCCTTCGTTTCAGGTTTAGGAAAATTTACTGCTGCTCGTCCAGTTCCACTGCATCGCCGACGTGGACGTCTTCCTGTGCGAAGACGATCATGCCAGTTGCAGTTGAAGCGGTGGTGCTGAGAATCACGATCTCTCCCACCGCGCGACGCGGCAGGTCGGCGACGTGAATCGCCGGACCGGAAGTCCGGGTCAGGAAATTCGGCTCGACGGCGGAGGGATTCTTCTGGGTGTCCTCAGCCGTAGAAGCCTTGAAGGAAAGAGAATCAGCCTCGTCCTTGAGATCGCTCTCGTAGGCACGCACTGCCCGGAGGTAGTCACCGGCCTTGACTCCCTGATTGGTTCCCAGGTTCAGGTAAACCTTCATGCCGGTTCCCAGCACCGAGTCAAAATCCTTCGCCATCACGATGCGGCCGGTGGCTTTTCCATTCGGTGGAGCGAAGCGGTCGAAGCGCTCCGGCAGGTGGAACGAAATGGGGGCCTTCTCCGTGTAGGCCACAGCTACGTCTCCGGGAACGATGGGATCGCAGCTGAACTCCACCTGGGCGATCGCCATGCGGTGACGGGTGTCGACAATCCGCACACGCGCCAGTTCCGCGTAGGGGTGGCCTAAGTCTTTCAGCACGCGGTCCTGGCCGCGGAACAACTCGTATTTCTGGGGGTTGCGCAGTTCGCGCAGAATCGAGAATTGCGCCCCGGCCTGGTATCCGGAACCCGCAAGATAGATCAGATCGCCATTCACAAACTTGGTGGTGTTGGGCGTTTGCAGTCCGCCGGCGACAAAATTGGCGTTCGGCTGCAGCTGCGGGCTGATGAAGCCGGCGCAGTACAGGTCGGCACTGGTGGGAGTTTGCACCCGCTCAGTGGGAAAATTCGCGGGCGTGGCGACGGTGTTCGCCGGCGAGTTATCTGACATTGAATCCTGCTGGGCACACGCGAGCGTCGCACACAGCACCAGCAGCAGTCCTGTTTTCTTCATGTTGCCTCCCCCAGTCGAGGCCGGAATCTCGGCCGGCCGTAGCAGCCTAAGTGCAGTAAACAAAAAGGCTTACAGTCGGACAGTAGCAAGAGGGTAAAGGGTGGTCAAGGTTACGCTGGTGTTACAGGGGGTACGATAGAAAGTTTGAGCAAGCAGCGCAGGGCAACGCTATGAAATCTTAATCCTTTATTGCATCTGTAGTTACGCGCCTGTAATATCGCGCCGACCCTGTGAGTCTGAGACAGATGATCGCCTCGTCGCAAAACGTCTTCATGCCCCGGATGCTCCCGGTCCGGCTGCCGCCCCTGTGCGTCGCGGTGGCGGCTGACGACCCCACGGTGATGATCGAGAAGGCTGAGGGTCTGATCCGCGATAACTCTTTTGTTGAGTTCAGGTTAGATTACCTTTCGCGGCCAGTGGTCGCGCTGCCGAAGATCAAACGGTTCATCGAGTACAACCCTCACGTGAAGGCGATTGCCACCTGCCGGCGGATCGCCAGCGGAGGAAGGTTCCGTGGCTCGATCGCCTCCGAACTTGACATTCTTGGCAAGGCGGCCGGCGTCGGCTGCCAGTTCGTGGATGTGGAACTTCAGACCGCCGTCCGGTGCAAGCCCTCCCAGCTCGAGCGACTGCGCTCCCGGGCCTCCATGATCCTTTCCTTTCATGACTTTCGGGGAACGAAGAAGCTCGACTCAACACTCGAAAAGATGACTGGAATCCCGGCTGTCTACTACAAAGTGGTCACCACCGCCTCCACGCTCTACGACAACGTCGTCATGATGAGGTTTCTGGAGCGCCACAGCGACGAGCATTCCCTGATCGGGATTTGCATGGGAGAACAGGGAATCATCAGCCGCGTACTCGGGGTGCGCGCGGGCAGCGCCTTCACCTTTGCCGCCGCCAGCCAGGATGATGCCACGGCTCCCGGCCAGATCACGGGCCAGGAACTGCGCAACACCTACCGGATCGAGCAACTGGACGCCGCTACGCGCGTCTACGGAGTTGTTGGCGATCCCGTGGCGCATTCCCTTTCTCCGGCGATCATGAATGCCGCCTTGCGCCGGGAGAACGTCAATGGGGTTTACCTGGCACTGCACGCGAAGACATTGAAAGACCTCCTCGCCTGCATTAAGGACATTCCGATTCATGGCCTTTCGGTGACCATGCCGTACAAAGAGGCCATTCTCAAGTATCTGGACAACACTGACAACCACACTACCAAGATCGGCGCATGCAATACGGTAGTGCGGGCGCAGGACGGAAAACTGTACGGTTTCAATACCGACGCTGCCGGAGTCGTTCGACCGCTGGAGCAGCGCATTACGCTCGAGCAGGCCAAAGTGCTGGTGCTCGGCGCGGGAGGAGCGGCGCGGGCCGCGGTCTTCGGGCTGAAGGAACGGGGGGCGGAGGTCTACATCCTCAATCGCAGCGTGGCGGCGGCGCAAAAGCTGGCGCGCCAGGCGCGAGCCCGGACGATTAAGCGGCCAGATCTCAAGAAGCTTTCCTTCGATGTCATCATTAACGCTACGCCGGTAGGCATGGGAAATACGCGCGATTCGCCGCTGAATGAAAATGAAATCAAGGCGCGGTATGTGTTCGACATGGTTTACGACCCGGGCGAAACGCGGTTCATGAAAATGGCCAAGGCGCAGGGAGCGGAAACGATTCCGGGAATTGAGATGTTTGTCCACCAGGCCGCCCGGCAGTTTGAAATCTGGACGGGAAAGCCCGCGCCGCTCGATGAAATGAAGAGCGTGGTGATGAAAACCTTGCAAGAGCGGGCGCTCGCAAGAGCGAGCCGAAACGAAGCCCACGCGCGAAAGTAGCTGACTATTGGGGCTTTCCCGCCTCCCCGCTCGCAAGCAATTCCGACTGATTTTTCAACAACGCAAGACATTCATTTCGCTAAGTTCTCGCCAAGATGCGAGGTGCAACGAAAAGGTTGCAATTAGTGAGCACCAGCGGTACACTGCACTAGGGGCGCGACAGTGTGACGCGTCCAGTCTCGTCGTTGTACTGCCCTTTCTTCCTAGGTTCAAAAGGTCGTTAGCCAACTGTCAGGGATACTCGGTGCGAACTCGCTCCGGGGACCAGGTTCGGAGAGACCTCTATGGCGTGGTACGCTTATTGCATCACAGAGCAGCAGACCCTTTCCAACGGCACCCGATCCAGGCGTCCCTTCCTGATGGAGGGCGTACAAGGCGTCAGCGGAGCCGCTGTCCTCAGCTACCCCAGTGGTGAATTCGCCGTCATCGTCAGCGAGTACGACAAGGACGGAATCAAGCTCGAGGAAAAGAATGTCCTCGAGCATGCCCGCGTGGTAAGTGTCTGTTTCCGCATGGGTACCGTTCTTCCCTTCCGCTTCGGCACGGTTTTCGACAGCGACGACGCCCTTCGCCAGGCCGTACGCGGCAACCGCCGGGCCTTCGGACTGAGCGTCGCCCGCCTTCGAGGCAAAGCGGAGATGCACCTGAAGGTGCTGGTCAAGGACGGCTCGCTACGGAATGCCATGGCCGAAGTACAGCTTCCGGACACGGTTGGCGGCGAGTACCTGACCAAGCTCAAGGAGAAGGCCTCCAAAGACCGCGAACGGCAGACCAAGGCGCGGGCCCTCTCGGTGCAAGTTCACAAGATGTTCAATCCACTGGAAGAAGAGATCAGCTGCAAGAAAGTCGCCGCCGACGGCATGCTGATCGATATCGCCCACCTGATTGATTCGAAATCCGTCGAGAAATACCAGAACCGCTACTCGACTGCTGCCCGGCAGCTCAAGAACTGCGAGCTGGCAATCAGTGGCCCCTGGCCGCCCTATCACTTCCTGCCCGGGAAGCTCCGCACAGTAGCCGGCAACTCTTAGTCTTACATCGACTTAAGTCATTTTGAGCCGCGAACATACAAATGTTCGCGGCTCAGGGCATTTGCCCTGCAGCGAATGTGCAGGATTCTGCAACTTCCCCAGGCGGCGTTGTCCGGGGATCCCCTTTTGTCATTGAATCGACAGGTTCTAATCCATTCACTCATATAGGCTTAAAGGAATTTTCCTCAGCGTGGACGATGTGTCCTGTTTTGGCGCGGCAAGTGCTTTCTACAGAGGCAACAAAAGAGACCACACAGTGACCTTCACTCTTCGAACTTACTCTCGACTCCTAAATCGTTCCCGCTTTTGGAACGGCTCCTTCAATCGCCTTTCCTAACTTCCTGCCACTTTCTCTTTTGGACAGCCCCGGTTAACCCGGGGCTGTTTTTTTGTAGATGCGTGGCGTTTGCGGCTAATGGCGTGGCTGAAAGCCACGCCCTGATACGAATCGCTCCTGGCAGATTCTTTCTAGCTGAAGCGCCGCCCTATAATGCAAATTCGTAGATCAGAGAGGGGATTGATGCGCTCACAGTTCTTGGTTTTCCTTCTGGCTGCCGCTGCGGCGGCTTCGTCCGCACAAACCTTGCCCGTCACTTCGCCGTACGACAAGGGCGAAACTCCAAACCCCGCCGAGCAGGACTATTCTCCGCAACTGCGCAAGGAGCTCGTCACCCTGCGCGATGCTGCCCTGGCTGACGACTACGCCTACCAGCAGGTCGCGCACATGACGGACAACATCGGGCCGAGGCCGGAGGGATCCAGGCAGGCGGAGGGCGCCGTCAACTATGTCGCCGGGGAATTGCGGAAGCTGGGCCTGGATGTTCGGCTGGAGGAGGTCAAGGTCGTCTCGTGGATTCGCGGAGTCGAGACCGCGGAGTTGGTGGAGTATCCGGGACAGGTTTCCGGCACGACACAGAAGATCGTGCTCACAGCGCTGGGGGGAAATACGCCGACCCCGGCTGAGGGAATTACAGGCGAGGTCGTTGTGGTTCACAGCTTCGATGAGCTGAATGCGCTGGGACGCGAGAAAGTCGCCGGCAAGATCGTGCTTTTCAATGTGCGGTTCGATCCAAGAATGGCTGAGGCCGGGTATTCCAGCGACGCCTATAACGATGCTGTGAAATATCGCGCGCGTGGGGCAAAAGCGGCGGCTGCGCTGGGCGCGGCGGCGGCGCTCGTCCGGTCAGTCGGAGATGCAAACTACAGGCTGCCGCACACCGGCGGCAGCACGGCCGCTGTGATTCCCGCCGGAGCGGTGACGAGCGAGGATGCCGACCTCATGGAGCACCTAGCGTCGCAGGGAAAAGTGCGGATACACCTGACGCTCACGTCTCATCCCGGCGCGGAAGTGACCAGCCACAATGTTGTCGCCGACATAAAAGGATCGGAGCATCCCGAGCAGGTTGTTATTGTCTCCGGGCACCTGGATTCGTGGGATCTGGGAACCGGGGCGATCGACGACGCGGCCGGAGTGGGCATTGCCATGGAGGCTGCGAAGCTGGTGCAGCAATTGCACCTGCGCCCCAAGCGGACGCTTCGAGTCATTGCATGGATGGATGAGGAGAGAACAGCAACCGGGCGGGCGGCGTATGCAGCCGCGCACCAGGCGGACTTTCCGAATCACGTGGCGGCGATCGAGAGCGACTTCGGAGCAAGTCATCCGATGGGAGTGCGCGCAGAGATCAGCGATGCCGCCGCGAAGATGCTGGAGCCGATGCAGAACATCCTGGCCTCGTTTGGAGCCAACCTTCTGCAACGGTCTGCAGACAGCCCGGAGGCGGACATCGAGCTGATGGCCAAGGCCGGTATTCCTGCTTTCGGAATCATGCAGGATGGACGGATCTACTTCCGCTATCACCATACGGCGGCCGACACGCTCGACAAGATCCTGCCACAGGAACTGCGGGAAAACGCCGCCGTCATGGCCGTACTCGGCTACACCCTCGCAAGCCTCCCGAAGCCGCTGCCGCGGTAGAACAGCAGATCCTTCGACTGCGTTCGGCTGCGCCTCACTTCGCTCAGGATGACAATTTTTTTGGGGGGGACGCAAGACAGTTGCTTCTCGCTCAGTTCAGGTTCTCAAATATGCCGGCGGCGCCCATGCCTCCGCCGACGCACATCGTGACGAGGCCGTAACGGCCATTGCGACGCTTCAGTTCGCGAAGGATCGTGGCGGTGAGTTTTGCGCCGGTGCATCCCAGCGGGTGCCCAAGAGCGATGGCGCCGCCGTTCGGATTCACGCGCCCGGGGTCGAGGCCACCCTCCCGGATGACGGAAAGCGCCTGCACCGCGAAGGCCTCGTTCAACTCCACGACGTCGATATCGGAGAGCTTCAGGCCTGCGAGCTTGAGTGCTTTGGGGATGGCAAAGACTGGTCCCAGCCCCATCTCCGCCGGTTTGTAGCCCGCCGTGGCAAAAGAAACGAACCGCGCCAGCGGCCTGATGCCGAGAGCCTGGGCGCGTTCCGCTGACGCCACCACCGCCACCGCCGCGCCGTCAGACGTCTGGGAAGAATTTCCTGCGGTGACGGTGCCCTTGGCGTGGAAGGCAGGCTTGAGCGCGGCCAGGGCTTCGAGAGAAGTATCGGCGCGCGGGCCTTCGTCCATTTGAAAGACGATCTTTTCCTCGGTGACGGCGACGGATTGAGCCGCCCGGCCGCGGCCATTGCCGGCCTGGCCAGCGGCGGCCATGGCGGTAAAGCTGACGGGAACCGGGACGATTTCATCCTGAAAATTTCCCGCCTGAATGGCGGCCAGCGCCTTGCGATGGCTGCGAAGGGAAAACTCGTCGGCTTCCTCCCGCGAGATTTCGAATCTGCGGGCGAGGCGCTCGGCGGTCAATCCCATCGAGAGGTAGGCGTCGGGATCGTGCTCCATGAGCCAGGGGTTGGGAGCGACTTTGTGTCCACCCATCGGCACCATCGACATCGACTCGGTGCCACCGGCCACAATGATGTCGGCGCCTCCGCCCATGATCCGCTCGGCGGCGATGGCGATCGCCTGAAGCCCGGAAGAGCAGAAACGATTGATCGTCATGGCGGAAACTTCAAGCGGAAGGCCCGCACGAAGAGACGCGATGCGGGCCACGTTCATGCCCTGTTCCGCTTCCGGCATGGCGCAGCCCAGGATCACGTCCTCGATCTCTTTGGCATCGACCTGCGGAACGCGGTCGAGGGCGCCGCGGATTGCGATAGCGGCCAGTTCGTCGGGCCGCGTAGAGCGAAGCGTGCCCTTGAATGCGCGTCCCACGGGAGTTCGGACAGAAGAAAGAATGACAGCTTCACGCATGATGACCGGCGTCCTGAGGCAATCCTGCCTGATGTAGAATGCCGCGTTCGGGCCGAAACCGCAAACGCAAACCACAATAAAGGTAGGGTCTCCATGATCAGGACAGGGCTCAGAAACATGCTTCTTGCAATCTTCATGTTCGTCCTTCCGCTCGCCGTATGCCAGGCTCCGGCGCCAGCGCTCCGCGCAGGAAGCGTGGTCACGGTGACGGTGCACTCGCAGGGACTCGAAGGCAACAAGCTGGGCGATTCCGCGGATCGGACTGTGACCATCTATCTGCCTCCCAGTTATGCCTCGTCTCCCCAGCGCCGGTTCGCGACGCTCTACCTGCTGCACGGGTACACGCGTGACCCCGCGGTCTGGACGACCGAGATATTTCCCGGCTCGAGCCTGTCGCAGGCACTGGATGGACTGATGGCAGCGGGCAAATCCCGCGAGATGATCGTGGTCATGCCGGATTCGCGGAATAAATACCTGGGCAGCATGTACTCGAATTCGGTAGTCACGGGGAACTGGGAAGACTTCATCGTGCGGGACGTGGTGTCGTACGTGGACAGCCACTACCGCACGCTTGCGAAACGGGAAAGCCGCGGCATCGCAGGCCACTCCATGGGAGGGTATGGCGCGCTGATGCTGGGAATGAAACACGCCGACATCTTCAGCGCCGTATACGCGCTCAGCCCCTGCTGCGATGCCATGAAGGCGGACCTCACCTCCAGCAATCCGGCATGGCATGCCGCTATCGCAGCAAATGCCTCCGGAAAGTTCTTCTCGTCACCCCACGGGCCGGACGAATTCTTCACCGACGCTTTCACCGCCTCAGGCGCAGCGTGGTCGCCTAATCCTTCGCGCCCGATGTTTGCAGATCTGCCTTACCGCGAAGAAGGAGGACGGCTGGTTGAAAACCCTGAGACCATGAAATTGTGGCAAGAGCACATGCCTCTTTATGCCGTCGTGCGCTACCGGGACAATCTCATGCACTTGCGCGGGCTTTACATCGACTACGGACTACAGGACCAGTTCTCCCACATTCCAGTGGGAATTCGTGCGATCTCGGATGAGTTAACACAACTGGGAGTGCCCCATGTGCTTGCCAGTTACACCGGCGATCACGGAAACCACGTGCGGGATCGCCTGGAGATGGCGGTGATGCCGTTCTTCTCGGAGATGTTGGAGGAGAAATAGGGGCCCGAGAGCTCTGTGGTTGTAGTTCGTGAAATTCAAACCACAGGAGCCACAGAAGGCCACAGGGCGGTGAAACTCAGCAAACAGCAGCTCCCTCCACTCGCCGAGCTTCCGCAACGGAAGCTCGTACTTCGGTCGGGATGACAGGGTTTTTTTCTGTGTTCCCCTGTGATCTCTGTGGTCAAGCTTGCGAAAATCAGGCTCCGCTTGACGGACTGTCCGGCGGGGAGTAGCGTTTGCATCGCCCACAATCGCATCGTCCCCTGGAAAAGTAAGGTCAAAGGAGGCATTCAATGCAACGGAAAACCGTGTGGATTGCAGTGACCGTGTTGTTGCTGACGGCGCTCGCGGCGGCGCAAATGCAGGAATCGTATCTCGATGTGTTTTCGGTACAGGTGAAGCCGGAGAAGCGGGCGGATTTCGACGCCATCGCCAAGAAGATGGTCGCGGCCAACCGTCAAAGCGGCGACACCTGGGTGACAATGGAAACAGTGTACGGAACCGGAGACCGGGTCAATTTCATCAGCACCCGCCAAAGCTATGCCGACATCGATAATGGCATGGGTGCATTCTATGGCGCGCTTGAAAAGTCACTGGGCAAGGCGGGCACGGAAAAGCTGTTCCACGACTTCAGCCAGTGTGTAATCAGCACCCGCGGAGAACTTCGCCGGCGCCGCTCGGATCTCAGCAGCAACGTTCCTTCCGATTCGGCGGACCTCTCGAAGATGATCGGGGAGTCGCGATACCTGCGGACGGTGGTGGTTCACGTGCGGCCCGGGCAGGCGAGCGCGTTTGAGGAAATGGCGCAAATGGTGAAGGGAGCGCGGGACAAAGCGCCGCAAACCGTCCTGGTATCGCAGGCGGTAGCGGGGCAGGAAGGCAATGTCTACTACTTCACGATCCTGGGAAACTCTCTCGGCGATTTCGACAAGCTTCCCGCTGCGAAAGAACTGCTGGGAGAGGACGGCTACGCAAAGTATCAGAAGATGAGCGCGGAGACGGTTGAGACAGCCGAAACAGTGATCAGCCGCTTCGTGCCGGACTTGAGCAACGCACCGGCTGAAATCGCGGCTGCGGCTCCTGATTACTGGACGCCGAAACCGGTGATGGCGAAGTCGAAGAGCGCGAAGGGCGGGGTGGTCAACGCTTCATCAACCACTAAGGAAGAGAAACCACAACAGTAATTGATTTTACGTTTGGAGATCTCCCCGGGCCGGTAAACTCTACCGGTCCGGATTTTTTTAGGATGACGAGTGAATGGAAGCGCGCGTCTAAAGCCTCAGGACAAAACTCATGATGATCCGTCGGACGGTACTTCTCTCCTTCTTGTTGGGCTTTTCATTTCTGGCCGTGGCTCAACAGGCTTCGTCGACCGGTTCGGTGGCAGAAGTTACCGAACTGCTGCACGCGAAGGATCAGGCTCTCATGAACGCAGTCACCAGCGGCGATGCGAAGGTCTGGGATGCCGCGCTCGCCCCCGATGTGATTTATCTCGACGAGGCCGGCGAGATTAATTCGCGCGCCGACCTTCTGAAGCAGATCACGCCTCTGCCGCCGGGCGTGTCGGGCAGGATCACCGTCGGCGATTACAAAGTCACGCTGCACGGGGATACGGCCACCACCTTCCACGCCGACAACGAAGAGGAAACCTTCCACGGCCAGCAGTTGCACGCCCGCTACCTGACGACCGAAACCTGGCAGAAAACAGGCGGGGAGTGGAAGCTTCTGCTGGTTCACGTGTATGCCGTCCTGCATGAGCCGCCGACCATAAAGCTCAGTCCCGAGGAACTGGACGCATATGTGGGCCGCTACGCTGCCGGGGATCTCACTTATGTGATCAGCCGCGACGGCGATCATCTGGTTGGCGGGCGCGAGGGCAAGCCTGCTTCCGCCCTCAACGTGGAGCTCCACGATGTGATGTTTATTCCCGGGCAACTGCGCACGCGAAAAATCTTTCAGCGCGACGCGGCCGGGAAAATCACGGGATTCGTCGATCGGCGGGAAGGTGTCGACCTGGTGTGGAAGAAGAGCTAGGCGCTAACGCACGACGCGCCCAAAGACTTCCTTCAGAAGAGTTGTGGTCTGCCGGGCCGGGTCCTGGCGGATTTTCCTCTCCTCCTCACCCAGTTTGTAGAAGAGGCCATCGAGCGCCCTGCCAACCACGTAGTTTGTGATGTCCAGATCCTGATTGCGGGAAAACGGGAGAGCTTTGTACTGGCTGACCAGCGCGTTGTACTGGCGGGTCACGCCATTCTGCGCCATGGTCTTGTCGACCACTGGACGGAAGGCTGCCGTCAGTTGCGGCGTAGTTGCACGTTTGAAATAGTCCGTGGCGGCAGTGTCTCCGCCGGAAAGGATCTGGCGCGCATCGTCCAGGGTCATGGCGGTAATCGCGTTGACGAATATCTTGCGGGCGGCCGGGGCAGCGGCTTCAGCGCTGCGATTCATGCTGAGGACAAAGTCGTCGATCTTCGGCCCGTATCCCACCATGCGCAGGCCCTTTTCCAGGGGCTGAAGATTCTTGGGCATGAGGATCTTGATGGCGGCGTCGCCGAAGTATCCGTCCTTTCGGCCCACGAGCTTGACGGCGTTGCCCGCACCGATTTGCAACGCCTGCTTCAGGCCAGCGGCGATCTTGGAGTTGCTGAGAGTTGAGCCCAGGCCGATGCGGCTCGCAAGATCACCGGCCTGTCCGAACGCGATGTGTCCGGAAAAAAGGTTGAGGACAATGGCAGCGGTGCAGAGGATGCGAACCATGGCAGCGATTCTACGCTAGACCTCCCTGTGCTCCCCTATGCCCCCGGTGGTTAAAATCCCTCACCATACTGTCACATAAGAATGCACAGTAGATGGGCCGGCGGAAGCCCGCCCTACACAAAAAGAGGATACTTAAGTACCTACTTGACAATCCAAAAGAATGAATGCGATACTTTACTCGTTGCTTAACTTTTATTCGTTGTTTAACTAAGGAGACCTGCAATGCAGAAGCTGATCGTATTCAATCATGTGTCTCTGGACGGCTATTTTGTGGACGCAAACGGCGGGATGCGCTGGGCCAAAGCCCACAATCAGGATCCGGAGTGGAATGAATTTGTGGCAAAGAACGCCAGCGGCAATGGCACGCTGCTGTTTGGCAGGAAGACCTATGACCTCATGACGAGCTATTGGCCGACTCCCATGGCCATTAAGAACGATCCGGTGGTGGCCGAGCGCATGAACAACTTGCCGAAGGTCGTGTTCTCGCGAGCCCTCGACAAGGCGACATGGAAGAACACGCGGCTGATGAAGGGCGACCTGGCAGCCGAGGTTCGAAAGCTGAAGCAGGAGCCCGGCGAGGGATTGACCATCCTGGGCAGCGGAAGCATCGTGGCACAGCTTGCGCCGGAAGGTTTGATCGACGAATACCAGATGGTGCTAAATCCCATCATTCTGGGGGCGGGAAGAACCATGTTCGACGGCGTCAGCAACCAGCTGTCGCTCAAGCTCACCAAAACGCAAGCTTTCAGCAATGGGAACGTCCACGCGTGCTATGAACCGGCTGCATGAAGGTGGCAAGCTGGGATCAGAGAACATGAGGAGCCAATGGCGAAAGACCGATCCGTAACCCACGCAACGTTTGTGATCGAGCGCAACTATCCAGCAAATGCGGAAAGGGTCTTTGCCGCGTTCGCCGATCCGGCCAAAAAGCGTGCATGGTTCGTGGATGATGAAGAGACCCGGGTGGAAGATTTCGGCATGGATTTCCGGGTTGGCGGAGTTGAACGGAAGCGCTTTCGCACAAAGCATGGGTTCCTCTGTACGAACGTCACGGTGTACCAGGATATTGTGCCCAACCGCCGCATCGTCTTTGCCTACACGATGAGTGTGGAAGAGACACGGATTTCCGCCTCACTAGCGACGGTGGAACTAGTGGAGAAGGCGAAAGGAACCGACCTGATCTTCACCGAGCAGGGCGCCTACTTTGAGGGCGCGGATGGTCCGCAAATGCGCGAAGAGGGTTGGCGCAAGCTGCTCGAAAATCTTTCCAGACAGCTCGCGGGATGGGCACAAGGTCAGGAACTATGAGCCACCGGGCGAATGTTGACCGAGTTTTTCAGGCGCTTGGCGATCCCACGCGCCGGGCGATCGTCGAAAGACTGAGCCAGGGTCCGGTCTCGGCGTCGAGACTGGCGAAGCCGTTGTCCATTACCCTGGCCGCCGTGGTGCAACATCTGCAGGTCCTCGAGCGGAGCGGACTGGTGCATACGACGAAAGTCGGCCGCGTACGCACCTGCCGCATGGAAGCCCGCGGCCTTAACGTCGTCGAACGCTGGATCGGAGAACGGCGGTCGTTGTGGGAACGCCGATTCGATCGGCTGGGAAAGCTACTCGAATCCGAGGACTAGCAGATTTGAAAGTGTGGCGCGGGCGCGAGCTTTGTATCAGGGCATGCCTTCAGGCATGCCGTAAAAGATCACGAGATCTGATACCGCGCGATGAGGCGCAATCGAGTTTGCCTTTCAGTTGCGCCTTCGGCGCGGAATTCAAACATCGTGCTATCGGCGTGGCTGAAAGCCACGCCCCGATACGAGTCGTTTGGCCCCCGAATCACCAGCACCATCCGCCAACTTCTCGCGGGCGAGGACGCCCGCGCCACATGGCCGCTCAATAAATCAGCTTTAACGAGAATTGAATCTGGCGCGAGGGACCGGCGGTTTTGCTGATCACTCCGAATCCGCTGCCGCGCACGATGTTGGAGGGCAATCCGAAATTTACGATATTGAAAACGTTGAAGAACTCCGCGCGGAACTGCACGATCCCCAGTTCGTTATTACCTCGCCTGCCGAAAGGCGTGTCTTTAATCAACGCAATATCGAAGGAATGAAAGCCCGGGCCGCGGAAAGTGCCACGTCCCAGCGTGCCGAAGCGGCCCTGATTCGGGCCGGTGCCATCAGGAACATTGACAGGAATCGAAAAGAAAGACGAATTGTTGTCGCCTTCGCCGAAATAGTCCTGACGAACAGCGCGACCGGTCGAGAAGTGAGGCCTGGAGACCAGGTCAGGGCGGTCGGCTCCTCCGGCTCCAGCGCCCGTTTGCTGCACTCCGGAAAATACGGTAAAGGGCGGCCCGGTCATCAGCGTGGTGATGTTCAGAAGCTGCCAGCCCGCCGTCAACGGCCTTGGCGCGGAACGCAGAAAGTTGATCCGATCGAGTGGCAGCATCTGGATGGCGCTCAGGGTAACCACGTGGGTCACGTCAAATGTCGAGGGTCCCTTTTCGGCGGAGGGATCCCACGGATTCTGCGGGGAAGTCTGCAGGATCACGCCCGCGGTGCCGAACAGGCCGCCCAGCACGGAACTGGTGTCATCGATCGCCTTGGAGTAGGTGTAGCTGCCCTGAAGACCGAGTCCTAGTCGCGAGGAATTCTTGGCCACGCTGGCCTGGAGAGCGTGGTAGGAAGAATGCGATCCGCTCGAGATGAGCGTCTCCGGCCCAAAGCCTCCGATGGCGCGCCGCGATGAGTCAAACCGGGTGAAGGGTGCGAACTCCGGCTCGGCGCCGCCATAACTGTTGGGGTTGTAGACGCGGGTCAGGTGGACTCCAGTGGTCGCGACGTAGGCCGCGCTGAGTTTCACATCGTGGAAGTCGTGATCGAGACCCAGTGTCCAGGTACCGACGTAGCCGTTGCGGAAATTTTTGACTATGCCACCCGTGGTGAGCAACTGCGGCTGATTCCCCGGCGTCAGCGCCGCCAGGTCGGTCTGGAAGCGGTCCAGGTCGATGACGGTATTCGATGGGACGTGAGTCGCCGCTCCGTTTGGAAAGAGCAGGTTTCCATCGGTCGAATACGGTTGCGGCAGGTTGACCGGTACCACCGCATTCTCGAATGGAACGGGGAATCCAGCCAGAGCGGTGATGTATGGACTGAACACAAACGGAATAGCGCCGGTAAGAAAGTTGTCCTGCCAGAGATTGGGAAGCAGGGTGGCAACGGAGCCTCCGGCGTGCAGCACGGTGTTTGTGGTCATCGCGTAATCGAATCCAAGGCGCGGTCCCCAGCCGTTCCAGTCCTGGTCGTAGGGAGGCTGCGGATCGTAGACGAAAATCTGATGGGCGGTACGGTCGAGGTACGACGCCGGACTTCCATCAGAATGCAAAAAGATCGGCAGTGATGTCCGTTTGGCCGCTTCGTGTATGCGGCTGTTCACTTCGTAGCGCAATCCGTAGTTCAGCGTGAACTTCGAGGTTGCCTTCCAGGTGTCCTGAAAATAGAAGTTATAAGCCTCGCGGCGGACGGCGGCAGTGTCGAAGCGGTCGCCGACGGGAGTAATGTCGGCGGCTGCGCTGACCGTGTATGAGTAAGGAGTGGCCGTCAGCAATCCGAGTAAGGAATCGGGCAGAGGGTCGCCGGGCTGAATGTCGTGCGTTCCGCTGGCAGAGGGGATGAGCACCGGCGAGTACGCCGTGCCGCCGCCGAAGCTGTAGAGTCCATTTGGATTGAGTCCAAAGATGGTCTGGTCGATGTTCCACCGCACTTCAAGCCCCCACTTGAAGGTATGAGAGCGGTGGACGAGGGCCATGTCATGCCTCAACTGAAACAGATTCCCGAAGGATCCCAGGATCTGACCGTCTGCCATGTTGAAGCCCTGAAAGAGGCCGTCGCCGAAAGCTAGCGCAGGCTGCGTGTGATTGATGGCGGGAAAAAATGGCGTGCTGCGGATGTAGCCAATGGATGTGTCCGAGGTCAGATGGGGAGAGATTGCCCGCGAATACTTGATGACTGCGTTGCGCTGGTGATCGAAGAACTGGATCGCAAAGCTCGGGTCGATGGCGGTCTGATCCGGATTGGTCAGAGGGCCGGTAACCTGGTTAAGGCTGAACCGGCCGAGTAGCGTGGCTTTGTCGGACAAGTGGTGGTCAATGCGCGCCGAAACCTGATCGGTGCGGGTATAAACCTTCGAAGAAGCTGCGTAAGTGCGCGGGCCATAGGCGCCGTTGGGATCGTTCGGAAGAGGGTACGCCGCCAGCACCGGTGCGATCTCGGGATTGACCGGAACCGTAAGCGTGTCGCCGGGGAAAGTCGTAGTGTCAATTCCCTGCCGTTCGGCCGCGGTGGGCACGGGAAAGACCTGCGTGGTGCCCAGTACTTGCCGGAAACCCTGGTACTCGGCGAAATAAAAGGTCCGGTCACGGCCGTTATAGATGCCCGGGAGAACGACGGGGCCGCCATTGGTCAGGCCGAACTCGTTGCGAACGAATGGCGGGATACGGCGACGGTCGGGCGGATCGATGGGATCGAAATAATTGCGGGCGTCGAAAGCGGCGTTACGCACAAATTCAAAAACGCTGCCGTGAATCTGGTTGGTCCCTGACTTGGTGACCACATTGGTGTAACTGGCCGCACCATGGCCGATCTCCGCGGGCATCACACCGGTGCTGCCCTGCACTTCCTGAATGGAATCGACATTGAAATTGGAAAACGTGGCGCCGCCCATCTCCGGGTCCGTGGTATCGGCCCCGTCGACAGCGAACACGGTCGCGGTTCCGCGCTGCCCGTTTACCGCGAATTGCTGGGTGAAGTTCGCGGCACCGTTGGCGTCGGTCATGGTTCCAGCCGCCAGCAGGAGAAGCTTGCTGAAGTCGCGCTCGTTCAGTGGCAGGCTGGAGACTTCACCACTCGAAAGCCGCTCTCCACCGCTGGCCTGCGGCGACGCTTCTTCAGTGGCAGCGACCAGGCGAAGGCCCGCGGGCGAGGAGAGCAACTGGAGGTCATTGCGGAAAACCGCTCCCTCCTTGATCTCAACCTGACGGGGCAGCAGGTAGGTTCGGTCTCCAGCGCTGGCCGATACGGCATACCGTTCAGCTGCAAGTCCGGCGAAACTGAACTCGCCGCGCGACGACGTCTTGCTAACCGGGTCGCTTGATTGCTGAGAGGAATGGAGCCGAATGGTAGCACCGGCGACCGGATTGCCCGCAGAATCGCGCAGGATGCCGTTCCACGACGTAAGCGATGCCCCGTAGGTCTGAACGGCTAGCAGGAATAGAACCCAAGCAGGAGTACGAATCCTCCCCAACAACCCGAGCGTCATAGCACGGCATTATACTTGCGGGACACGTCAACGCAGCCGGGCTGAGATACGAATCCTGAACGAGTCTCATGGTTGTGTCGACCTCAGGACGGACTCGATTCCGGAATGGGTCGCGGCCGCACTCGGCGATGCCGGGAGCGGATGGAATACCGGATTTGGTTGCTATTCTGATGACAAACCGACTGCCGGCGTGATGGAGTTGAGGGAACCTTGAAAGCGCGAAAGCCGAACGCCCGTCCTGCTTTGCTTTCACCTGCAAAGGATTCCTCCGGCCGCCGCGCCAAGATCATCTGCACGATCGGCCCCTCCTGCAATAGCGAGTCCGTATTACGCGATCTGATGCGGCTCGGCATGGACGTAGCGCGGCTGAACTTCTCTCACGGCTCGCATCAGGATCACGCTCTGAGCATTGAGCGCTTGCGCCGGGCCGCGCAGAAGGAAAATCGAACTATCTGCATCCTCCAGGACCTGCAAGGCCCCAAGATCCGCACTGGCAGCCTGAAAGGGCACACGCCGGTCTCACTCAAGGCTGGCTCGCGAATCACCATCACACCAAGAGATGTTCCCGGCACCACCACACTCATCGCGACAACCTTTCAGCGGCTTGCACGAGAGGTTGGCGTCGGCTCGCGAATTCTCCTTTCCGACGGCCTGATCGAGCTGCGTGTGGCACGCCTGCGGGGCGACGATGTGGAATGCACCGTAGTGAACGGCGGCGTCCTGGGCGAGCACCAGGGGATCAATCTTCCCGGGGCCGCTTTGTCAATTCCTGCCTTGACGCAAAAGGACAGCAAAGACCTGGAGTTCGGACTCGCGCACGGAGTGGACATGGTAGCTCTGTCGTTCGTGCGCTCCGCCTCGGATGTGGCTGATGTGAAGAGGCTGGCGGCGTCCCATGGACAGCAGATCCCGGTGATCGCAAAGCTGGAAAAGCCGCAGGCCCTGGAGCATCTTGAAGAGATCTTCGAGGCCGCGGATGGAGTGATGGTGGCGCGCGGAGACCTCGGCGTTGAGATGCCGGCCGAGAAAGTGCCGGTGATTCAGAAGAACGTCATTCGCCGCGCCGCGGAATGGCGCAAACCGGTAATCATCGCCACCCAGATGTTGGAATCCATGATCGAGAATCCGCGTCCCACACGGGCGGAGGCCAGCGACGTAGCCAACGCCGTCTTCGACGGAACGGATGCGGTCATGCTTTCCGCGGAAACCGCAACCGGTCTTTACCCCCGCGAAACGGTGGCCATGATGGCTAGGATCGTGGTGGAAGCAGAGGGCAACATGAACGACTTTCAAATGCGGCGCCGCCGCCACGACCGGCGCGGGCTTTCGATAGCAGAGACCATCTGCGAATCCGTCGCCCATGCCGCCGAGGACCTGCACATGGCTGCCATCGCCGTGTTCACCGAAAGCGGAACCACGGCCAGGCTCATCTCCAAGTACCGCCCCAAGTCCAAAATCTTTGCCTTTTCCGCAACTCCCGTAGTCTGCAACCGGATGAATCTCTTCTGGGGAGTGCATCCTCGAACACGGCCGGTTTGTTCCACGGCCGAGGAAATGGTTGCCATTGCCGAACGCAACCTTCAGCAACAGGGACGGGTGCAGGCGGGCGACGTGGTGGGGATTGTGGCCGGCACGCAAATGTCGAGTGGAGCGACGAACTTCATGCGGCTCCACGTCATT
The DNA here is from genome assembly GCA_963803205.1 of Terriglobales bacterium. Lineage (GTDB taxonomy): Bacteria > Acidobacteriota > Terriglobia > Terriglobales > Acidobacteriaceae > CAWDLG01. The sequence continues at coordinate 328,092 of CAWDLG010000007.1, read as the reverse complement.
AGGCGCGAGCAGAACCCCTCAAAGAGATCTCCCAAACGCAGATTGAAGGCCATATAGGAGCGATGTGGCGCGGGCGGCTCGAATCAGGGCATGCCCTCACAGGTTGCGCCCTTCGGGCGCGTGGGTTAAGCACGCGGCTCTATGGGATGGCTGAAGCCATCCCCTGATACGATTCATCCGCCGTTGGTTCGTATCAGGGCATGCCTTCAGGCATGCCGAAAAGCATGGGGACACTTGAGATCGCGCCGATGAGGCGCAGTTGGGAACAACACAGGTTGCGCCCTTCGGGCGCGTGGGCTAAGCACGCGGCTCAATGGGATGGCTGAAGCCATCCCCTGATACGAAGCCAGAAAAACTCCAACTGCATCCCTGTGCGCCGAATGTTGTGACAGTCGCGGAATCTGATAATGTTTATTAGTAAATTAATAGATCGCAAATGCGACGTCTATTTGGGACTCTTGCGCTTTTCATTGTCACGGCGACGGGCCTTTGCCACGCGACCACGCGCCACTACTACATCGCTGCCGAAGACGTCACGTGGGACTACGCGCCCAGCCATCGCGACCTGATTCATGCCCGCCCAATCCCCCACCCCTGGGTCGCGAAAACGGCATTTCACAAGACGCGCTACATCGAGTATACGGACAACACCTTCACGCAGAAGAAGGCGCAACCGGAGTGGCTGGGAATTCTGGGACCCATCATTCGTGCCGAGGTCGGCGACGAGATCGTGGTCGATTTCTTTAACCGCAGCACTGGCGTTCACAGTATTCATCCTCACGGCCTTCATTACGACAAGGAAAACGAAGGCGCTGCTTATGTGCCGCATGGACGAGGTGCCGCGATCAATCCCGGCGGACGGTTCACGTATCACTGGCTTGCCGACGAGGGCAGCGGACCGGGCCCCGGGGACGTGAGTTCGGTCGTATGGATGTACCACCCGCATGTCGATCCGACCTCCGAAGCGGACGCCGGACTGATGGGCCCCATCATCGTGACCGCCAAGGGCAAAGCCAAGCCAGACGGCAGTCCCAAGGATGTCGACCAGGAGTTCGTCGCCATGTTCATGATCTTCGACGAGCTCATGGGGCTGGAGGCGCCGTCGTTCCATCCTCTCAACCATTTCAATCGGCTCAGCACCGACAATACGGGCCTCTTTCATTCCATCAACGGATACGTCTTCGGCAACCTGCCGGGATTAGCGATCAAGAAAGGCGCGCACGTCCGCTGGTACCTGATGGGGATGGGCAGCGAGAAGGACCTTCACACTCCGCACTGGCACGGAATGACGGTGCGGCACGAGAAGCGCAACACTGACGTGATTGAATTGCTGCCCGCCAGCATGACGTCGGTCGATATGGTTGCGAATAATCCCGGAACCTGGCTGTTTCACTGCCAGGTGAGCGACCACATGGAAGCCGGCATGATGGCGACCTACACGATTTACGATCCGGATGAGAACCGGTCCTGCCCGGTGAAGTTCGGTAACGGGAGCTTCTGGGGCACGAGTGGGGGCGAGTTCTCGCTCGATGTCGAGAACACGTCGTCGAAGACGATCAGCAGGCTGTTCCTGGCCTCGGGGAACCTGCTTTCCCGCATGGATCTGCACCCCTCGAGCATGCCCTGGATGTGGACCAAGCCGATTGCGCCGGGAGAGCACCAGACGATCGCGGTGAGAAATTACATTTCGAGCGAGGCGATCCCGGCCTGGGCGTTTTATCCCAGAATGATCGAATACTCCGACGGCAGCCGCTGGCGGGCCGAGAGGCCGGGGCAGTGTTTTCAGACCTACTGGCGGGATAAAGACCATCCTGACCTCCCGGTCCTGCCGCCGATGCAAATTGAAGTGAACGAGGACTAGACTGCCGCCGTGGCCACCTCTCCCGAGCCTCTGTTCGACCGATCCGTGGATCCGCCTGTTCGCGGATTTCTTCACGTTGCAGGCCAACCCCGCGCCGCCCTCGTGCTCACGCACGGCGCGGGTTCGAGCAGCCAGGCGCCATTACTCGTCGCGCTGGCGGAGGCTTTTAGCGATGCCGGGTTTGCGGTCCTGCGCTGCGACCTGCCCTTTCGCCAGGAGAAATCGTTCGGGCCTCCGCGCCCGGGAAATGCCGAACGCGACCGGGCAGGCCTGCGCAATGCCGTCGAAGGCATGCGAAGCCGCGGCTACGGGCCGATTTTCCTTGGCGGCCACTCCTACGGAGGCCGCCAGGCGACGATGCTTTGTGCCGAGAACCAGGATCTCGCTGCGGGGCTGATGCTGATGTCGTATCCGCTGCATCCGCCAGGAAACCCGCAGCAACTCCGGACACAGCACTTCCCCAACTTAGTAACGAATGCTTTGTTCGTGCATGGAACGCGCGATCCTTTTGGGTCGCTGGAGGAGATCGAGCCTGCGCTGAAACTGATCCCTGCCAAGACACTCCTCTTACCGGTCGAAGGCGGAGGGCATGATCTGGGATTCAAGGGCAAGCAGAGGAATGCCGGCCTGCCGACACGGATTCTGCCGGCATTTCAGGACTTTTTCGTTTGATGGAACAGGCCTCTAGTTTACCCAGCCCGACTTCGACCCGCCGTTCTTCTTGTCGTCTTCCGGAGGGATGTAGTTGCCATGCTCGTCGAACATGACGGTGCGGTTGTGCTTGCGCATGTAGACTTCGAACTTGCGCGCCGTCCGGCGGCGTCTCCAGCGGTAGTAGGCGTTTCTCCATCCGAAATACTGCTCTGAAGTCTTGAACATCAGACCACGCGGGGGAACGAACTTTACGTAAAGAAAGCCGAACAGCAGGCCGCCTACGTGGGCAACGTAAGCAACCGCCTGTCCGTGCTGGCGGGAGTCCGCCGCGCTGATTGCGTAGATGATTTCGATGAATGCGATGCCGCCCACGAAATATTTGGCCTTCATGGAAATGGGAATGGGGAACAGCATGATCTGCTGCTCGCCATAGACCAGCCCGAATGCCATCAGGATCCCGAGAACACCGCCCGACGCGCCGACGGTACTGGTCCCCGGAGTGATTCCGCCCAGGCCGGTGTAGGAGACCACGACCGTGGTCAGAGCGGCGCCGATCACGCAGAAGAAATAGAACTCCAGGAATTTGTTCATGCCCCAGTCCGTTTCGAACTGGGCGCCGAACATCCAGAGGGCAAGCATGTTGAAAAGAATATGGAAGATTCCGATGTGGAAGAACGAGTAGGTCACCAGCTGCCACAGCCAGCCATGCGTCACGCGTGCAGGCACGAGCGCGCCCAGTTCACCCAGTACGATCGCAAGGTCGGGAGTTAATACCTGTAGCAGCGTCATGAGGAGAAAGACGCCGGCATTGATCAGGATGAGCCACTTCACCGCCTTGGTGAACGGAGGCAGGCTTAGCGAAAATGAACGTCCGCGATACATGGCAGTGATGCCAGGCAATTCGGGTCTGGCCTGACCCTGGAAGCTGGAATTCTACCGATAATGGTATCAGGTCAAGCCCTACGATGTCGGCAGATTGCTGATTCCTCTGTGCCGGTGTAGCAGAAGAGGTATCGGGATAGCCAATTTCCACAGGCATCGGACCCCGTCCTGCGGGACGTCTGAACCGCATCAAATCGGCTGCAGCCCCTTGACCTGTGCCCTCTAGAGCACTAAATATTATCAGCAGGGGTTAGCCATAGAACGGAGGCAATCATGGTGTTCTGTCCTGAATGCGAGACCAATCTGGACGTCGATGAGGACGACGTCGACGAGGGTGAAATTGTCTCCTGTCCGGAGTGCGGCTCGGACTTCGAGGTGATCACCGTAAATCCCATCGAACTGAAGCCGGTCGAGGAAGCAGAGCTGGATGAGGAAGAAGAGGAGGAAACGGAAGACGGTGACTACTCCTAGAGCACGCCTTTCTGTTCCTGCATCATTCCCTGCGGTTCTTGCCCGTCCCCGAAGAGTTCTCCTACAGTTGGTAGTTGTGCTGGTGGTTTCAGGTTTGGCCGCGGCTGCGGACAGCGCGGCACTCCCGCAGAAAAAGACCGAGCAGCCCTACGCCCTGATTTTCGGAACCGTCTGGGGACCGGACAACCGCCCGGTTTACGGGGTCAAGATCAAGATCCAGCGCACCACGGGGAAGAAGGCCCACTGGGAGCTGTTTTCCGATCACAGCGGCGAATTCGCCCAAAGGGTACCGGCCGGGAAGGCAGAGTACCTGGTTACTGCCGATCTCAAGGGGGTTAAATCCAATTCCGGCAATAAGTTACAGCTTGCCGAGGAGCCCCGTGTACAGATCGAGAACGACGAGCGCGCCGACATCGGATTGCATCTAAAATAGTACAGTTATCGCTGTAGGCACGACAGCCGCTTTTCGGAGGCTACTTATGAAAAAGTACACGGTTGTGGCGCTTCTTCTGGTGCTGTTTGCGGGGATTGCCTTTGCCGCCCCGGCATACGAGAAGGAAAAAAGCGACTCCGGTCGCATGCTGACCGGCAAGGTCGTGGATCAGCAGGAAAATCCCTTGCCCAACGCAGTGGTCTATCTTTCGAACAGCCGGACCCGCGCGGTCAAGACCTATATCGTGTCGCAGGACGGAGCTTACCGTTTCCCCGCGCTCTCGCCGAACATCGATTACGAGGTGTACGCCCAGTTCCAGGGCAAGAAGAGTGATACCAAAACAGTGAGCCAATTCGACAGCCGCCAGCAGGTGAGCATCAACCTGAAGATCGACACCAAGTAACGTTCCCAGCGGGAAAAGAAAAGGCCGCCAGAAATGGCGGCCTTTTTCATTGTTGTTTGTAGGCGCGGGCGTCGCGTCCGTAAATACCCTCAGCCCCTTAGCTGCTTTCGCCTCCGGCGCGCTTCCAGGACATCAACTCGCCGATCGTAGAACCGCCCGTGCTTGAGGCCGGATGCTTGTAGGCTTCCACCTCGGTTCGCGATGCTTCTTCGCCCACAGCCCGGATGCTAAGGCCGACTTTCTTCTCCTCGGGATTCATCTTGACGATTTTGAAGTCCTGCTCCTGGCCAGGCTCCAGGTGCATAGGTTGACCGTTCGCGTCCATCGCTTCGGAATTGTGGCAAAGGCCCTCAACTCCTTCCGCGACTTCCACGAAGGCGCCAAAGCTCGCCACGCGCAACACCTTGCCGTGGAGGACATCCCCGACATGATGTTCGGTAAAGAAGGTCTCCCAGACGTCCGGCTGCAACTGTTTTACGCCAAGCGAGAGACGTCGCTTATCCGGTTCGATGGCGAGAACTACTGCCTTGACCCGGTCGCCCTTTTTCAGCACTTCCGAGGGATGCTTGACCCGCTTGGTCCAACTCAGGTTGCTGACGTGAACCAGCCCGTCGATACCGTCCTCGATCTCGATAAAAGCACCGAAGTCGGTCAAGTTTCGCACTCGGCCTTCGACGGTTGCGCCGACGGGGAATTTGTCGTGGAGAGCATCCCATGGATTGGTCGAGAGTTGCCGCATTCCCAGGGAGATTCGCCGCTCCGTGGGATTCACATTCAACACGACGCACTCGACCTGGTCCCCAACATTGACCAGCTTTGAGGGATGCTTCATGCGCTTGGACCACGTCATCTCGCTGACATGAACCAGGCCCTCGATTCCCTGCTCGAGTTCCACAAAGGCTCCGTAGTCGGTCACGCTGATCACGCGCCCGTGGACGTGAGCGCCCACCGGATAGCGATGCTCGGCATCGAGCCAGGGGTCGGGGGTCAACTGCTTGAAGCCCAGGGAAACCCGCTGCTTCTCTTTATCGAATTTGAGCACTTTGACCTGGATCTGGTCGCCCACGTTCACGAGGTCGCGGGGATGGGTCAGGCGTCCCCACGACATATCGGTAATGTGCAGCAGGCCGTCGAGGCCGCCCAGATCGACAAAAGCTCCGTATTCCGTCAGGTTCTTGACCACTCCAGTCAGAACGGCGCCTTCCTCGAGATGCTCAACCGTCCGGGTTCTCTTCTCGTTCTGTTCCTCTTCGAGGATCTGCTTACGCGAAACCACGATATTGCCGCGTTTCTTGTTCAGCTTGATGACGGCAACTTCCAGGATCTGGTCTTTCAAACCATCGAGATTGCGCACCGGCCGCAGGTCGGTCTGGGAGCCGGGAAGAAATGCGCGCGCGCCGAGGATATCGACGGTCAGACCGCCTTTGATGCGCTCGATCACCCGTGCCGGGATGGCTTTTTTCTCGTTGTAGGCCTTTTCGATTTCGTCCCATGCGCGCAGCCGCTGTGCCTTCTGGTGAGAGAGGTTGATGTAGCCTTCCTCGGTCTCACCCTTTTCGCGCATGACGTCGATTTCGTCGCCAGGCTGGAACCGGGGCTTTCCCTCGTGGTCGAGAACCTCAGAAAGGGGCAGCATGCCCTCGGACTTGGCCCCAATATCCACCACGACGTGCGTGCCGGTAATCTTCAGCACCGTTCCGCGCAGGACGTTGTCTTCGCTGACAGCTTCCTCGCTGCCGGTGGTGAAGTTCTCCAGCGCCGCGGCAAAGTCCTCGGTCGCAGCGGCAGCTGCCTGCCTTTCGTCCTGTTTGTCGACCACGGGCTGGGGGGAACTGCTCTCGGAATTCATTGTTTCTTCGGCGACGGAGGTTGCGGTGGCGGAATCGTGGGTTTCAGTCGTGTCGTGCAACAAGGTTATGCCCTCTGGCGTTTCTCGCACAAAGTGCGGGAGGGAAGCGGGTTTGATTAGCGGACTGCTGGCGTGAGTCTTGGGTTGTGGTGGGCCCATCCTGGCGAATGAGCTTAAACAATTTCCAGCGGCCGAACGAACTAAGAGCGAACCCGCGTCCAACGGAACTCCTCGACTATAGCAACCGCTTGTAAACAGTGTCAAACGGCAAAAGCGGCTGCCATCCGCCTGCACGCCCGCGCGGGAAACCGAAGGTAATCAGCCGCTGTGGGCGCTGGTAACTGGAATGATAACCTCTACCTCACCGGCTAAAGCCGGTCAGTTTGAGTACCTAAATCGCCGCGGTAAACCACTGCGCCACCCAAAGACTGAATTGTCGAGTTGAGCATCCCGGACCGGCACAATAATTCCCTGTGTCCGTCTGTCGCCTCTGCGGTTGAAAAGACTGACCACAGGTGCACAGGGGATCACAGAGGAATACACTCCGGGCTGCCGGCAGAAGCAGGGAGCAGACGCTCGCAGTAGTGGCTTTCCCTGTGTCCCTCTGTGGCCCCCTGTGGTAAATAAAAACCACGGAGGACGCCGGTTCCGAAAGCCCGCACCTTCTGCTACTCTGCGGTGCCATGGACTACCTGTGGACGCCCTGGCGGTACGCCTATGTCACCAGCGCCGGGAAGATCTCCGGCTGCATTTTCTGCGAGCTGCCAAAACTGGGCGACGACGCCAAGGCCGGAATCGTACATCGGGGAGAGCAGTGTTACATCATCCTCAATGGCTTTCCTTACACTTCCGGGCACGTCATGGTGGTCCCCTTCGCCCACCTGGACGAGCTTCAGAAGCTGCCCGCTGACGCGGCCAGCGAGATGATCCGGCTGACGCAGCGCATGGAAGGCGTGCTGCGGAAGCTGTACACCCCGGACGGGATCAACGTGGGGATGAATATCGGCAGAGCCGCCGGGGCGGGCGTGGCCGGGCACATTCATATGCACGCCCTGCCTCGTTGGGTGGCCGACAGCAGCTTTGTTTCCGTGGTGGGCGAGACGCGCATCCTGCCCGAAGCGCTTGAGACGACCTACCAGAGGGTTAAAGGAGCACTCGACAGCGGGATGTAGGGGCGGTGGCTATCCCACCAGCCGCTTCATGTCGCCTTCGCCGATCACCTTGACGCCGAGTTCGCGCGCCTTGTCGAGTTTCGAGCCCGCATCGCTGCCCGCCACGACGTAGTCGGTTTTCTTGCTGACCGAGCCTGAAACCCGCCCGCCCGCGTCTTCGATCAGCTTTTTCGCCTCATCGCGGCTGTAGTTCGACAGGGTTCCGGTAAGCACGAAGATCTTGCCTGCCAGCTTGTCGCCTCGCTGTTTCTTCTTTCCGGTGAATGCAAGGCCGGCTTTGCGCAACTGCTCGACTAGATCGCGGTTCTTCGATTCCTGAAAGAATTCGGAGATGCTCTCGGCGATGCGTGGCCCGACTTCATCGACGCCTTGCAGTTCTTCGGGGCTGGCATTCATAAGCGCGTCGAGCGAGCCGAAGTGTTCTGCGAGAAATTGAGCTGTGCGCTCACCGACAAAGCGGATTCCGAGGCCAAAAATGACGCGCTCGAGCGGCAGCCTCTTGGAAGCCTCGATCTCCGCGAGCACATTCTGCGCCGATTTGTCGCCCATGCGCTCGAGCTTGAGCAGATCGTCCTTGGTGATCTTGTAGATGTCGGCAACATTTCTCACCATGCCGCGCTCGGTGAGCTGATTGACCAGGGCATCGCCCATGCCCTCGATGTTCATCACGTGGCGGGAAGCGAAGTGAAGAATGGTTTCCCGCAGCTTCGCCGGGCAATTGGCGTTCACGCAGCGGTGGTCAGCTTCGCCTTCGGTCCGGATCACCTTCCCACTGCAGACCGGGCAGTGTTCCGGCATGTGAAAGGACTTGTGCCCGCGCGGGTGATCCTTATCCTCGATCACCCGCGTCACCTTGGGAATGACGTCTCCCCCGCGCTCGACTTCCACCCAGTCGCCGATTTTCACACCCAGGCGGTCGATTTCGTCCATGTTGTGCAGCGTGGCGCGGCTCACCGTAGTTCCGCCGATGGGAACTGGTGTCAGCGCGGCAACCGGCGTCAGTTTTCCGGTGCGGCCCACCTGAACCAGGATGTTTTCAATCTTTGTGACACCCGAGCGCGCCGCGTACTTGTAGGCGATGGCCCAGCGCGGAGCCTTCCCGGTGTAGCCGAGCTCCTGCTGCAGGGAAAGCCGGTTTACCTTGACGACGATTCCGTCTATTTCGTAGGGGAGACTCTCCCGTTTCCCCTCCCATTCCCCGATGAACTCCTGCACCTCTTCGAAATTCTTCGCCATGGCGCGGCGGATGTTCACCTTGAATCCCGCTGTCTCCAACGCGTTCAGCGTGTCCCAGTGGCGGTCGAGGTAGGTGCTACCGTCATGAAGCAGGGAGTACCCGAAGTAGTCGAGGCGGCGCTGAGCCGTGATGCTTGGTTCGAGCTGCCGAATCGTACCTGCCGTGGCGTTGCGGGGATTGGCGAATTGGGAGAGGCTCTTCTGCTCGCGCTCCTCATTCATTTTCTTGAAAGAGGCTATCGGCATGAGCATTTCGCCACGCACTTCGAACGTCGCAGGAATGCCTGCTTTCTTCAGTTTGTCCTTTGGAATCGCGAGCGGGATCGAACGCACTGTGCGCACGTTGAGAGTGACATCCTCGCCGATCGATCCGTCGCCCCGTGTGATGCCGCGCGCCAGCTTCCCGTTTTCGTAATGCAGGGCCAGCGACATTCCATCCAGTTTCAGCTCGCAGACGTATTCCACATCCTTGCGGCCAGTGAGTTCGTGGACGCGGCGCTCCCAGTTGCGAAGGTCCTCTTCGTTGTAGGTGTTGTCGAGGGACAACATAGGCGAGGAATGCGGGACCTTGACGAAGCCTTCTCGCGGCTTCCCACCGACGCGCTGCGTGGGGGAATCGGGAGTGACCAGCCTGGGGTGCTGGTCCTCCAGCTTCTTGAGCTGCTCCATCAGGCGATCGAATTCGGCGTCGGTGATTTCGGGATCGTCGAGGACGTAATAGCGGTATTCGTGGTGACGGATCTTGTTCCGCAGATTTTCGAGCTTCTCTGGCAAGCCCTTTGTGGTGGTCACGAGAGAGATTATAGAAGTTGATAGTGGTACAGAGTGTGCCCTCACCGGCGCAAGAGAAAAGCCAGGAAATCCTCTGTGTTCTCTGTGGTTATCCTTTTTTCTTTACCACAGAGGGCACAGAGGACACAGGGGACACAGAGGGCACAGAGGGCACAGGTGACACAGAGGACACCGGCTAGAGGCGTTTCCGCTAGACCAGATCTTCCACTTTCAATCCGGTGGTTCCTTTCCACGAATTGTGGAACTGGTGCTCCACGAAGCTGGCGTCGTACTCTCTGTCCTGCGCCCGCAAGGCCTTTGACAATCCAAACAAAGACCGCGGGTTGCGGGGATTGCGATCCAGGTCTTCGCGGAAAACCTTCTCTGCCCCCGCATTGTCGCCGGTCATCAGTAGCATGCCCCCGAGAGATTCTCTGACAGGAAAAAACCAGTCGGGCGGCTCGTTGTATTTCAAGGTGTCCTGGATGGCCACCGCCTCGCGAAGTTCGCGGATGGCGCCGGCGTTATCGTTTTTCGCCAGGGCAATCCTTGCGCCGAGGACATTCTCGGCGAGCTTCAGAATATCCTTTACGGTGTTTTGCACAGGCGGGGCAAAGATCAGATCAGGAGGCGTATTGCGCTCGACTTCCGCCAGGGTCTGAGCCTCCTCCTCCGCCTCTCCGGCTTTGCCCGTCGCGGCCAGAGCCATGCCGCGGGAGAAGTGCCAAAACGTCGTCATGATTTTCATGGAAGGATCCGGCTGAGGAGTCCTTAGAATGTCATTCCATTTATGAAAACGGATATCGACCGCCAGCGGGATGGTGAGAAACCCTTCGGCATCCGGCATTTCCTTGAGATGGGGTTTTACATTGGCCGCCAGCATTTTCGCGCCTCGTCGCGCCTCGGCATAGTCGCCGTCCATGGATGCGCACATGGCGATGAAATGCAGATTGTGGCTGTAGTACATCGTGGGATAGACACCCTGCGCCCCGGTCGCCCGGATGTAGGCCTGATCAGCGGCCGCGGCCTTCTGATTTGTCGACACCGCGGATTCGAAGTCGCCGGTGCGGATGTAGACATGGGCGGGCATGTGAACAATGTGTCCTGCCGCCGGAGCAAGGGTCGGGAGACGGTTCGCCGCGGCGAGCGCGCGTTCCGGATGATGGGACGCTTCGGTGGAGTGAATGTAGTAGTGAATGGCTCCGAGATGACTGGGGTAGCGCCGCAGCACTGACTCCAGCGTGGCAACGATTTCTTCCGTGCCTTCCTCCGGCGTGCCGTCGTCGTGCCATAGGCCCCAGGGATGCAGAACCATGCCGGACTCGGCAAAGAGGGTGGCAGCATCAGGATCGTCGGGGAACTGCTTCATGACCTCGCGCATAGAATCGTGATATTCCTCGGCTGCGCGGCGAAGATCGGACTTGGGATCGGCCGGGAAGCGCTTGGCCATTGCGTGGATGTAGGCCTGATCGCTGGCTGAAGCGCTCGCGGAAAGATCCACCGCTTTCTGGATCGCATCGTGCGCCTCCTGAAACCTCGCGGGATCGGCGGGGTCGTTGTAGTTGGGCCCGACGGCTTCGGCAATGCCCCAGTAAGCCATGGCAAGGCCAGGCTCCAGCTCGGCGGCACGGCGAAAGGACCGGGCCGCTTCATCGTGATTGAAGGAGTAGATCAGCCGGAGTCCCTGGTCGAAGAATTTCTGTGCCTCGGGATTTTTCGCCGAAACCGGATGGTGGAGATCGCTGTAGCCTCCCATCAGTGTGGCCGGGGAAGGTTTCGGGTGAGTGGAGTGATCCTGCCCGAACGCGGAGAGGTACGCTGCCAACAGAAATAGGATGGAAATCCTGCCCAACACGGGACCTCCTTTCAATTCGAGCTTCAGCATGATTCTTTTCAGTGCAGCAGCTTAGCCAAAATCCGAAGTCCTGCGCAATGCCGCCATCCCCTACTTGGGCGATTCGAAGTACAATCCACGCCATTCCATGCGGAAAGCCGCGCTGTTCTACAACCCGCTCGCTGGAGGCCGTCGCGAACGCCGTTTGAGGGATGTGGAAGCGGTCGTGACGGTTCTGCGGGGAGCCGGGGTTGAGGTGTCTGCCGCTCCGACCGGCGGCCCCGCGCAGACGCTCGAGCAGACGAGAGAAGCGATTCGTGACGGCTGTGACACTGTCTTCGCAGGCGGCGGCGACGGCACCATCCACGACGTGCTGCAAGGGCTCGCGGGAAGCGGCACTGCCCTCGCCATTATTCCTATGGGAACGGCAAATGCCCTGGCCCACGATTTGCGTTTGCCGTTCTCGTGCACATCCGCTGCCCGGGCCGCCCTGGCCGCCAAGCCCCGTCGGATCGCCCTGGGCAAAGTCGAGTATCGCGATCTGTCGAGGCAACAGGCGTCGCGCTTTTTCATTGTTACAGCCGGCGTCGGAGTCGATGCCCATCTCTTCTATACGCTCAACGCGGTTGTGAAGGGTCGACTGGGCATGATCGCTTATTACGCCCAAGCGGTGGGCATTTGGCTGACTCATCGCATGAAGAATTTTTACGTTGCCGCCGCACCCGGCGGGAACGCTCCGGGCAATTCGTACGATGACGTTTCGCAGTTGCTTGCGGTTCGGATCGGAAATTTCGGCGGGGTCTTGCGTGAACTGGCGCCAGGCGCCGCGCTCGAGCGGGACGATTTGCGGCTGGTGCTGTTCCGCACTCAAAGCCGCCTGGCGTACCTGAGCTTCATCCTCCGGGGACTTTTCGGAGGACGATGGCAGACGAAGCGGATCGAACTTGTGCACGCGACTGATGTCGAGTGCACAGCCAGGACGAGCGAGGCCATGACTCCTCCGCGCATCTTCGTGGAGGCCGATGGCGAACTACTCGGCACGCTGCCGGCGAGAATCTCGATTGTTCCCGGCGCTCTGGTCCTCCTGGCTCCGCCATCGATAGGCTGAATTCGCTATACTCACATCCACGGTTTCGGTCGGACCCGCAAGAACTTGGAACCCATTACCCACTTCCTTACCGGCGCCTGCCTGGGGCGGGCCGGATTCAACCGCAAGACGGCGCTGGCCACGGCTACTATGACTCTCGCGGCCGAGGCGCCGGACCTCGATATCATCAGCCGATTCAAGGGTTCCGCGTTCGGGTTTGTCCACCATCGCGGCTTCACGCATTCCTTCCTGGGCCTGCTGTTCGTAGCTGCCGCGGTGGTTGGTTTTATGTATCTCGTCTGGCGGATTCGTGGACGCAAGGTAAAAGACCCAAACCTTCCCCCGCGTTGGGGACTACTTTTCGTGTTCGCCTACCTTGCAGGAGTCAGTCACATTCTGTTGGACTTCACCAACAATTACGGCGTCCGGCCCTTCTGGCCCCTCTCCGGGCGATGGTTGTCGTGGGATATCGTCTTCATAATCGAGCCGGGGCTTTACATCTTTCTGATCGGCGGCCTGGTCCTGCCGGGCCTCTTCTCTCTTATCAACGAGGAGATCGGGGCGCGATCCAAAGGGCCGAAAGGACGGGTAGGCGCCATCATTGCCCTCATGGGCATTCTTGGGATCTGGGGCCTTCGCGACTATGAGCATCGCCGTGCGATCGTCGCCATGAATGCCCGTACCTACAATGGCGCCGACACGCTCCGACTCTCCGCTTTTCCCTACTGGTGGAATCCGTTTCGCTGGTCGGGAGTGGTTGAAGCAAAAACTTTTTATGCGTCGATGGTGGTCGACTCAGCGACCCCCGAAGTTGATCCCGACGGGCGAATGGAGATTCGCTACAAACCCGAGGAGACGCCGGTGACTCTGGCGGCGAAGAAATCCTACCTGGGCCGGGCCTTCCTTGACTGGGCGAAATACCCGACCACTGAAACCGAGGAGATCACGGCCGATCCTGGCGGCTACGTCGTCCACTTTATCGATTTGCGCTTTCATTATCCGGACGCTCCCTGGCGAAATCCGCTCGAGGCCAGCGTCCAGCTGGATAAGAATCTCAACGTCGTGGACCAATGGATGGGACCCGGCCGTCACAGCCCTTGACTGATGAGCCTGACCTCGTAGGCGCGCCGCGCACGGGCTTGCAGTGCATAGTGTAGGCACGGGCGTCCCGCCCGTGCACCGTTTGTATAACGGAGTAGAAAAGTTGGGAACGGTACGTTCTGTATCGAGCGCCTCAGCCGGGTTCTCAAAATGAGTTCCTCGTGCGCGCCGCGCACGGCTGGCCACAGGCCGACAAGAAGGAGTTGTTGTAGTGGAACCGTTTCGGATTCATGTCGCGGATGAGGTACTCGACGATCTCCGGGCACGGCTGCGCCAAACGAGATGGCCGGACCAGATATCCGGCATAGGCTGGGAACAAGGCACTGAGCTTGACTGGCTGCGACGCCTGGTTTCCTACTGGGCCGACGAGTTCGATTGGCGTGCCTGGGAGCGAAAGCTCAACGCGCTCGATCAGTTCACTTCTGAGGGCATTCATTTCGTGCACCAGCGCGCCGCGTCGGGTCGAGGAGTGCCGCTCATTCTTACTCACGGCTGGCCCGGCAGTTTCCTCGACTACCTGGATATGCTGCCGATGCTCGATCACTTCGACGTGGTTATACCCTCTCTGCCCGGGTATGGATTCTCGCCGCGTCCAGCCAGGGTCGGCATCAACTACCGCTACGTCTCGGAGCGGTGGCACCGCCTCATGTCCGAGCTGGGGTATTCCCGCTACGGTGCCGGCGGCTATGACTTCGGCTCTGGGGTGACAACCATCCTTGCGCTGGACCACCCCGAGGCGGTAATCGGGATCCATCTCACCACGCTGGAGTCCGACATTGCCCCCGTCGTGGACGACGCGGCTCTTTCCGATGTCGAGCGCTCGTACTTCGCGGTGAACCAGGCCTGGAGTACGACGGAGCGCGGGTACAGCGCGATCCAGTCCACCAAGCCGCAGACCGTTGGATATGGACTCAACGACTCCCCGGCGGGACTGGCCGCCTATCTGGGAGAGAAGTGGCACTCGTGGAGCGACGCCACGCCACCCGACGACTTCCTCTGCGCCACGCTCACGCTTTACTGGGTCACGCAGACCATCACCTCGTCGATGCGCGACTACTGGGATAATCGCCGGTACCGAGTCGACCCTGGCTACGTAAGCACGCCCACTGGGTTCGGTGTCTTCGCCCACGAAACCGTCTCCGAAGGCGAACCGCCGCGCTCATATCTGGAACGCGCATACAACATCCGGCGCTGGACGGTCTTTCCCCGCGGCGGGCACTTTGCTCCAGTTGAGGAACCCGCAGCCGTCGCCGGCGACATGACCGCTTTCTTCCATGACCTAAGCCGAGGCCCATGCTAATGGTCCGAGTTGGCTGCCATTCGGCCATCGCTTGACGCAATTGCCTTCACAAGCCACAATCTATATTCGAATCGGGGATTGAGAGCATGCTTGCTTATCTGTTCGTGGTGGTGGCAATCGCCATCCGTTTCCTCCCACACCCCTGGGCGTTTACGCCGGTGGCAGCGTCGTTGCTGTTTTTCGGCGCTCACGGCTCGCGCCGCAGGATGTGGGTGCCGCTTTTGCTCCTGATCGCCTCGGATCTGGCTCTGTATAAGTACGTGTGGGCATATCCGATGGCTTGGGATCAGTATGTGATCTGGGCGTGGTACGCGGCGATCCTGTGGCTGGGAAGCAGGCTCACCGGGAAGCAGACCCCGCTACGGGTGATCGGCGCCGCCCTGGCAAGTTCTGTCTCGTTCTTTGTAATCAGCAATTTCGCCGTCTGGGCCGCTACGGATATGTATCCCAGGACGATGAGTGGTTTGATGACCTGCTATACCCTCGCTCTGCCCTATTTCCGCCGCGGAGCGGAAGGGGACATGCTTTTCACGCTGATATTCTTTGCCGCGCCGCTGGCCATTCACGCCGTCGGCAATGCCTTCAACAAAGGCAGCAGCGGGCAAGCCGCGGCATAGCCG
The DNA here is from genome assembly GCA_963803205.1 of Terriglobales bacterium. GTDB lineage: Bacteria > Acidobacteriota > Terriglobia > Terriglobales > Acidobacteriaceae > CAWDLG01. The sequence goes on along the minus strand of CAWDLG010000007.1, from coordinate 312,418 downwards.
CACTCATCGTCAGTCTGCCGTATCGCCCTGGGGCTCGGAGGTCTGCCCCCGGGCCCGCATTCGCCTCAGCACCAGCCAGATTCCCAACCCGATCGCAATCGCACCCAGCAGCCACGGTAGATGGTTGCGGATGACCTGTCCGGCCAGATCGACAAACTGTGGCCCGAATTTGATGGTGAGCAAACTCAGCAGGAAGAAGCGCACGAAGCGCCCGGCGAAGATAGCCAGCAGGAAGTGAAAGAAATTCATCTCGAACGCCGCCGCCGAGAGCACAAACAGCTTGAAGGGCGTAGGCGGCGGAAGCATGGCCGGAAACATCAGTGCCCAGAATTCATGACGGTCAAACGATTGGTGAATCTTTTCAAAGCGCTCTGCCGACATCCGTTTGCGCAGCAGCTTTTCCCCGCCGTAATAGCCGATCAGGTACAGAACGCTGCTGCCGGCAGCTGATCCGGCCGAAGCCAGAATGACGTACAGCAGAAACAACGAGGAGTTCTTGTACACGAACGTGGCCACGACCACATCCATGGGAAGACCGACGGCGGCTCCGTCCATGGCCGCAATCACGAACACGCCCCATGGCCCGAGTGGCTTGAGAATCGCCCACAGAAATGTCGTGTAACGGGCGAGGATGTGCTTCAGCGTTTCCAAATGATCAGACTAGCAGTCTTCCGTAAAAAGCAACACCAGGGAGGTTTCGCGAGAGCAGGGACGCTGCGAGTGCGTCCCTGCTTCGGAATCTATCTCAGGAGGAGACTTAACTCTTGGGGAAGTTCGGGTCGGCCTTGACTTCGTTGATCTGCTTGGTGTGCCGCTCGCTGTGTCCCGCAATGAACAGTACCCACTCGTACGCGTCCAGCTTCTTGCCCATGGGACTGTCGGCGGCGTGGGCCCGCAGATCGTCGTGGCTGTTGAGAAAATCAACCGTCTGCTGGCGGGTTTCGAGGAAGTGCTTCAGCGAGCCCTCGGGGGAGCCGAAGCGGTTGGTCGGTTTCAGAGGCTCGGGAGCTTGTGCCTTGTGGCTGCGGTCCGGCACTTTCGCGACGATCATCTCGTCGATTTCCTTGACATTATCGGCTTCGGTACGCGCAGGAGCCTTCATCACCTGCTCGGTGACCATCCCGCGCAGCATGTCTTCGGCGGCGGCAATGTGCTCGGTTACTTCGGCAATGGACCAGCGATCGGGCGCGGGTTTGAAGTTCCACTGCGCTGGGGACAGGCCCTTCGTGGCGTCAAGGACGCCTTGTTTCGTGGTCTCGAGGTATTGCAGAGCCTTTTCACGGTCAGCCTGGGTCAGAGTCTGGGCCTGGAGCAAGCCAGCAGTGAAGATCGTGACAGCGATAACGCTGAGAAGTCGCTTGTACATGTTTCCTCCGGCGCGCCCCGGATTCTCTACCGGGGAGGGCGATGACAATGGATTGACGGGAGCCCGTGGAAGATTCAAGAGATTAGCAGAAGCCAGCCTGGACACCTAGCGCGTTGTCGCCGTTTTCTTTGTTTTCCGGTGTCTCTTTGGTGTCTTGTCTTCTGCCGAAAAACGTTAACCACAGGGGACACAGAGAACTGGGACTGACGGGGAAAAAAGCGGGAAGGTTTGGATGCGCTTCCTGCAAGCTCTTTTCCTCTGTGTTCCCCTCTGTTCTCTGTGGTAAAGAAACCAAGCGTCGGCAGGAGCCAGGTCAATCTATGCCGCCTGCGATCGACGGCACGAGAAGCACTTCGTCCCCATCCTGGAAGGCGTAGCTGGCGCCGCCCAGGAAGCGGATGTCCTCTTCATTCACATAGACATTCAGGAAGCGGCGGATCTGTCCATCCTCATCCCGCAGGTGCGGCTTGAGTTCGGGGAAGTTTTGATCGAGCGCGGTCAATAGCTCCGCCAGATTCGCCGCCGAGCAGGTGAACTTGTCGGTGCCGGCGGTATGTCGCCGCAGGGCCGACGGAATCCGCACGGTTACGTTCATCTCAGGCCTCGACTGTCTCGGGCACCTGCAGCGCCTTTTCGAGGTACGCCTCGAACTCCGCCAGCTTGGGCGAAATCGGCGCCTCGGCCTCGTACTTGCCGAGCAGGGCATCGGTCGTTTTCAGGCCGTTGCCGGTGATGCAGAGAACCGTGGTCTCGTGCGGCAGGATGCGGTCCTGCTGGCACAGACGCCGCGCCGTCCCGACCGTGACCCCGCCAGCGGTTTCGGTGAAGATGCCTTCGGTCTCGGCGAGCAATTGCATCGATTCGACAAGCTCGCGGTCCGAAACATCCTCGGCCCACCCGCCGCTCTTCGTGATGGTTTGAATGGCGTAGTGGCCATCGGCCGGATTGCCGATCGCCAGGGAGCGCGCGATCGTCGAGGGCTTTTGCGGTTCGATATCGGTGTTCCCCGCCTTCACGGCGGTCGAGATGGGCGAGCATCCCGTGGCCTGCGCCCCGAAGAACCGTACGATCTTGGGCGCAACCAGCCCAAGCTGCACCAGTTCGTCAAACGCCTTCTTGACCTTGGTGATCAGCGAGCCGCCAGCCATCGGGACCACCACGTTGTCCGGTAATCTCCAGCCAAGCTGCTCGGCGATTTCGTATCCCACCGTCTTCGATCCTTCGGCGTAGTAGGGCCGGAGGTTGACGTTCACGAATCCCCACTGGCGGCTGTCGGCAATCTGCGAGCACAACCGGTTGACCTGGTCATAGCTTCCGGCGATGCGCACCAGCTTCGCGCCGTAGACCTGCGTGTTCACGATCTTGGCGGGCTCGAGGTCGGCGGGAATGAAGATCCATGCCTGGAAACCGTTCCGTGCCGCCTGCGCCGCCACCGAATTCGCCAGGTTCCCGGTGGACGAGCAAGAAACCACTTCGAACCCAAAACTCCGCGCCTGTGCCAGAGCTACGGCGACCACACGATCCTTGAAGCTGAGGGAGGGCACGCACACGGCGTCGTTCTTCAAGTAAAGGTCGTTGATGCCGAGCTTCTGACCCAGGCGCGCTGCCGGCAGGAGCGGAGTGAAACCGGTCGGGAAGGCCGGCTCGAAACCATCAGGCAGAGGAAGAAGGGCCGAGTACCGCCACATGCTGGGCGGTCCCTGAGCGATCTTTTCGCGTGAGATCTGAGGGCGGATGGAATCGTAGTCGTAGAAAACTTCCAGGGGCGAGAAACACTCGTGGCAAATCGACTGGGGAATGTTCCCGTAAGACTTTCCGCACTCACGACAGCGCAATTCGTACCGGCTCATCGTATTCTTCCTTGTTCAGTTGGCAGCGACGCGGGTTCGGTGCGTCCAGGAACGAGCCGGAAAATCGCCAAAAACACGAAATCCTCTTCTCCCGGATGGAAAAAGAGGAACGAGATGCTGGCACTCTGCACCCCGAATCTCATGTTCCCCGTTTTCGGGAGAGAGTTGACACCAGTCAATCGGAAATTGAATTCCGATCCGGTTGTCGTGGCTTCCTCGGGCTCGTCCCTCAGCCACTCTGCATGAAATCCAAGGTCTGCCCCGAAGGGCCGACTTGGGGATTATGGTATCGGGCGGGAAAGGGGCCGTCAAGTGGGTTGGTTGGAATCACTGTTCCTCGGCGCCTGTCGTTTCCATTGTTTACCACAGGGGGCACAGAGGGACACAGGGTAGGGCAGAGCTGTGGTTTCCATTTACCACAGGCGTCACTGAGGGACACAGAGGAAGTCCGAGTCCGAGGTTGCAAATAGAATGGTGAAAGTGCACTCTGTCGAGTCGACGCAACCCAAAGGAGCGACGGTGACTGATCACGCACAATCCTCCCGCAAGATGACCCGGCGAAGTTTCGTTCAGACCTCCGCGGTTGCTCTGGCGGCGGCGAGTCTGCCCTTGCCGGCCATTGCGAAAACAAAGGTGCCGATCGGATTCTCCACTCTCGGTTGTCCCGCCTGGGAGTGGCTGAAGGTTCTCGACTTTGCCCGGAAGCACGGCTTCGCCGCGGTGGAACTTCGGGGCCTTCAAGGCACTATGGATCTGCCCTCGCGACCCGAATTCAGCCCGGAAAACATGGCGAAATCCAGGAAGGACATCGCCTCGCGCGGCCTGCGCATTGCCTGCGTAGGCAGTTCGGCGCAGATGCATGATGCCGACCCTCAGAAGCACGAAGAGCAACTCGCCGACGCTCGCCGTTTCATCGATCTCGCCCAAAAGTTGGAGGCTCCCTACGTTCGCGTCTTTGGCAACAACATAGAGGGTCCGCGCGAGGAGGCGATCAAGCGGGTCGGAATGTCACTCGGACAGCTCGGGGAATACGGCGGCCCGCGAGGCGTCGACGTGATCATCGAGTCGCACGGCGACTTCACCGACTCGCCTAGTCTTCGGGGCATCCTCGAAACGGCGAATTCCAGCCATGTCGGCCTGCTCTGGGACGCACACCACACCTACGTCAGCGGAAAAGAAGAGCCGGAGTTTACCGTCGCCCAGCTTGGCAAATACATTCGCCACACCCACCTCAAAGATTCCCGCCCGGAAGGGGACAGTGTTCACTATGTTCTTACCGGCCGCGGTAGCGTGCCGGTGAAGCGGCAAGTGGAGGCACTCGTCCGGATGGGCTACAAGGGCTACTACTCCTTCGAATGGGAGAAGGCGTGGCATCCTGAGCTGGACGATCCGGAAATAGCCATCGCCGACTATGCCCGCGTGGTCAGCCAGTATCTGAAAGACGCCGAGCGGACCAAACCCAAATCTGCTTAACCACCCCCCATGTGGCGCAGTGTGGCGCGGGTAATTCCCGCCCCCGCGGTTTGGCGCAAATTTCACATTTGAAACCGCTGGGCCTCCGCCGACATCTAACAACACGAGACTCAGATATGGGCAACACTTTCAAGACGGCGCTGCTTCTCACGGCCTTGACTCTTCTTCTGATGGCGGTTGGTCGAGCCTTTGGCGGCCAGAACGGCATGTTGTGGGCGCTGGGGATCGCCGTGGTCACGAACTTCTTCGCCTACTTCTATTCAGACAAGATTGCGCTCGCCACTTATCGGGCAAGGCCGGTGTCGAGAGAGGAGTTGCCTCGCGTCTACAGCGTCGTGGAGCGGCTGACTCAGAAAATCGGGATTCCAATGCCCAGGCTGTACGTGATCCCGACCGATTCTCCCAACGCCTTTGCTACGGGGCGAAACCCGCAGCACGCCTCGGTCGCAGTCACGCATGGAATTCTCGATCTCTTGAATGACGAGGAACTCGAAGGCGTCCTGGCTCACGAACTGGGACACGTAAATAACCGCGACATCCTCATCAGTTCGGTAGCGGCAACCATTGCTGGAGCGGTGACTTTCATCTCGCGCTTTGGTTTCTTCTTTGGAGGCATGGGTGATCGCGATGAGCGCCGCGGAGGTGGCGGCTTGCTCATGCTGATCGTTGCGCCTATCGCGGCCATGCTGATTCAGCTTGCCGTGTCCCGCTCACGTGAATATCAGGCCGATGCCAGCGGAGCCCACTACACGGGCAATCCTTATGCCCTCGCCAGCGCTTTGGCCAAGCTGGATGCCTACGCCCGCCGCCGGCCCATGATGGCCAGCCCGTCTACGGCGCATCTATTCATTATTCAGCCCTTTCTGGGCAATTTGGGAAGCCTGTTCTCCACCCACCCGCCCATTGCGAAGCGCATAGAGCGGCTGACCGGCCGGTCCGCGGAATTCACGCAATAGTCGCCCCCGCCAGCCCACTCCAGGTCGGCACGTCGGTAACCTGCTCCCTTCAAACGCCGATAGTAGAATCGGAGGAATGTCCCCTGAGACCGCGACAGCGGCGTTTTCCCGCGCCGCGCAGCTGGAATCCGCCCTGCGCACTGTGATCCGCGGGAAGGATGACGTGGTCCGGCTGACCCTGGTTTCCATCCTGGCTCGGGGCCATCTGCTGATCGAAGGTGTTCCCGGCGTCGGCAAGACCACGCTCGCCCAGGCCCTGGCAAAGGCTCTCGACTGCTCGTTCCAGCGGATTCAATTCACCAGCGACATGCTGCCCTCCGACGTGCTCGGAATTTCAATTTATTCCGCTATGGAGCAGCAGTTTGAATTCAAGCGCGGACCTATCTTCACGAATGTCCTGCTGGCGGACGAGATCAACCGCACCACTCCCAAGACTCAATCGGCGCTGCTCGAGGCGATGAACGAGGGCCAGGTCACGGTTGATGCGCACTCTTATGCCCTTCCGCAGCCATTCCTCGTGATTGCGACGCAAAATCCTGTCGAACACCATGGAACCTATCCGCTGCCCGAGTCGCAATTGGATCGATTCCTGATGCGGGTGCGGATGGGGTATCCCGACCGCAATGCGGAAAGAGAGATCCTTCGTTCGCAGGCGGGTGCGGCGCAACTCGAGAACCTCCGTCCCGTCCTGTCCGCAGCCGATGTGCTGGAGATGCAGCAGGCAGTCGCCGATGTGCGGGTTGACGATTCGCTGGTCACCTACGCCCTCGAGATCGTCCGCAAAACCCGGGAATCGGAGCATTTCTCTCTCGGGGTTTCGCCCCGCGGATCGCAGATGCTCTATCGCGCGGCGCAAGCGATGGCGTTTCTGGAAGGCCGCACCTTCTGCGTGCCGGAAGACTTCAAGCCGCTGGCGGTTCCCGTCTTCGCCCACCGCGTCGTAGGCAACGGGGTGTGCTCATCCACGCTAAAGAAATCCGAGCAGGCCGAGCAGCTGATTCAGGAAATCGTAGAGAGTGTTGCCGTTCCGGTCTGAGCGGCTGCGAAACCAATCACGAATAGGTATAGAAACCGCGTCCGCTTTTCTTCCCCAGCCAGCCCGCATCGACCATCTTGACCAGCAACGGACAGGGCCGGTATTTGGGATCGCCCATCCCTTCCTGCAACACCCGCATGATGTCGAGACACACATCCAGCCCGATAAAGTCCGCGAGCGTGAGCGGACCCATGGGATGAGCCATCCCCAGCTTGAACACTTCGTCGACCGCCTGTGGCGTCGCCACCCCTTCCATCACCGCGTACATGGCTTCGTTGAGAAGCGGCATGAGCACGCGGTTGGAGACAAATCCGGGAGCGTCGTTCACTTCGACTGGAGTCTTGTCGAGCTTGACTGCCAGATCGCGGACTGTTGCGAAGGTTTCATTGGAAGTGGCCAGCCCGCGGATCACCTCAACTAACTTCATCATCGGAACTGGATTGAAGAAGTGCATACCGATCACCAGCTCCGGCCGCCGGGTGAGAGCTGCCAGGCGCGTGATCGAAATCGATGAAGTATTCGACGCCAGGATTACTTCGGGACGGCAGATCCGCTCCAGGTCGCGAAAGATCTCCGCCTTCAGTTCAAACTTCTCGGTCGCCGCCTCGATCACCAGGTCGCAGGCCGCCAGATTGCCGCGCTCCAGCACCGGCTCGATGCGTTGCAGCGCGGAGGTTTTATCGTTGACCGTGATCTTGTTCTTGACCACTTCGCGTTCCAGATTCTTGTCGATGGTTTCCAGCGCGCGGTCGAGGAATCGCTGTTCAATGTCGCAGAGACTCACCTGGTAGCCGCTGCGGGCCAGAACATGGGCAATGCCATTTCCCATAGTTCCTGCGCCAATCACGCCAATGCGCCGGATCTCCATCGCAGATTTCTCCTGTATGAGCGCTCGAAAAAGTCTAGCACCGGATCAGTGTGGCGCGGGCGCCCTCGCCCGCGTGATTGATCCGGGATGTACCTTGTCCGCCTCTATGGTTGGCTTAACCACCGAGAACACAGAGGGCCGTTCGTACCCGCAGAAGGCACCTCTGTGCTCCCCTGTGATCTCGGCGCTCGTGCGACGGCCTACCACTTCTCATCCTGCTTTTGGGTGGCGCTGCGGTTTACCGCTGCGCCTTAAGCAACCACGCCAGCCGGCTTCTAACCCCTGAAATCTAACCACAGGGGACACAGGGTCACACAGGGGAAACCTTCTGTTGTGGGCGTGCGCGTGCGGGAACTGGGAGTGATCTCTGTCGTAAACCGGCGGAGAAATAAAAACGGCCCGAGGGGAACCTCGGGCCGCCCTGCAAGAAATCGGTGTTGTCAGTAATTACTGCGTTTCGAGGGTCTCGTCGATGCTGAGCTTGCCATCCTTCGGAACGTTCACCACGCGCTGGATCGGTTTGTAGCCGGTCAGGGTGATATCGATCACGTAGGTGCCGGGATTGAGAAAGAACTCCGACGGTGAACTCTTGTCGAGAATCCGCCGGTTCACCGCAATCTGCGCTCCCTTGGGCTGGGTTTTCACCGCAACCGTGCCCATGCCTTCCGGCGCCCCGCCGCCAAAAATCTTCTTCAGTTTTCCGGCAGTCTTGATCTCGTCGGTAGTCCCCAGCTGGCGCAGTGTCGGCGCATAGCGGAAGGACTGACCCGGCTGCAGATTCACGGTCGTGGTCTCCTCCAGGTATCCCTGCTTGCGTACCAGGATCGTGTGACTGCCGGGCTTCTCGATTGTGATCTGCGAAGGCGTCACGCGGCCACTGTCCCGGCCGTCGATGAAGATCGTAGCGCCCGGAGGGTCCGCGGTTACGAGCACAACGCAGGCGACCTCCGCCAACTGCACTACCAAGAACGACTTGCTCCGTGAGGCGATCTCCAGGGTCCGTGTCTCGGGCGAGAAGCCTTGCTTGCTGATGGTCACGGTGTGGTGCCCCGGCATCAGTCCGGTCATGTTGTAGGGCGTTACCCAACTGGAATCGGAGTGTCCGTCCACTGAAACGTGGGCGCCTTCCGGCGTGGAATTGATGCTCAGTTGCCCGGGAACCACCACTGCGATCGGGGCGGCCTCTTTCACCGGCTTGCGGGGCGCCTTGGGCTTCACGCTGATGAAGGACTGGTCTCCACGACCCGCAGGACGCGCCGTGCTCGGCGCCGGGGCCGGGATCTGCACGGAATTGGTGCCGGTTACGGCCGCTGCACTAGAGGTTGCGGAAGGAGCTGGTGCCGCAGAAGCCTTGGGACGCGGATTGTCGCTTTCCGCGTCTTCCGAGCGCACGCGCGAGGCAATTCCCGCGACAATCAGCAGAATTATCAATACCGCCGCGCCGATCGAGTAGGCAAACCACTTGGGCGGAGTCTTCCTGATTTCCTCGACTGCTTTCTTCGCGACTTCCGCCGGCTGCACTTTGGCCCGCTCTGCGCGCGCCGCTGCATGAAAACGAGTGTCCCGCAGCTCCTGCAGTGGATCGGAAGGAGGCGGGGGTGGCGGTGGCGGCTCGACGGGAGCGGTCTTCAGCGGAGGCAGTTCCGTTACATCGGAAAATTTGCGGCGTTTGCTGCCATCGGATTTCCCATTGCTTGCCTCAGAGGGCGCTTGGGGAGTCGCGACTCCCGCATGGCCGCGCGCGAGAGCTTTGGCGGGTTCTTCCGCGATGGCTTCGACCGAGGCCTTCACTACCGAACTGATGAACTGCTCGCTGGGATCGATCTTTGGAGTCCGGCCTTCGGGCGAGGTGGAAACAGCGCCTCCGTCCCAACCCGCTGCTGCCGCAGCCGCTTTGGCGGGTTCGGCGGCGGGCGTCACCACGGTCGCCGGTTTGGCAACCGTCGTACTCTGCCGGTACGTCTCCAGATCGGCTACAAGATCCTGGCCCGTCTGGTAACGCTCGGCTGGATTCTTGGCCAGTGCTTTGACGATGATTTCGCTCAGCGCCGTGGGAATCTTGCGATTTACCTGGTGTGGCGCGTTCACCTGTACTTCCAGGACGTGGCGCTTGATCTCGCCGGCATCATGCCCATCGAAGGCTCTTCGCCCGGTCATCATTTCGTACATGATGGCGCCCAGGGTAAACAGATTGGAGCGCGCGTCGATTGCCTCCCCGCGCACCTGCTCCGGCGACATGTAGTGGAAGAGCGAAGAAGTGTTTTCCGACGCATACGCGGCCGGCAGGCTCACCGAAGAGGTGCCGAAGGCCAGAATCTTCACCGTTCCGTCCCACTGCACCATCAACTTCCCGGGCTCAAGACTGTGGTGATAAACCTTGCGGGAATGGGCGTGATCCAGGCCCTGACAAGCCTGGCGAGCTATGTCCTGCAAATCCCAGACGGAAAATTCTTCGCTCCGCGCCAGCATGGTGCCGATGCTGTTCCCCTGCACGTATTCCATGGCGCCGCAGAATCGTCCATCGATATCGCCCGCGCCATAAAGCAGGGCGATGTTGGGGCTGTTGAGCAGCTTCGTGTTCTCCGCCTCCTCGAGGAAGCCTTGCATCAGCGTGGTCGCCTGTTCCCCCAGGATGTCGAGCGGGATGGTTTTCAGCGCGATGGTCTGGCTGGTTTCAGGGTCGTTCGCCTTGTACACGCAGACGGCGGGCGACTGTGTCAGTTCACCTAGTATCTCGAAGCGGCCAATCTTCTTTGACATTGCTCTAAGCCTCGAATGGGCAAAACGAAACTGCAACCTCGCTACCGCAGAGGATGTTCTTTAAGAAATCCAGGGGGATGGATAGGCTAAGAATAGCGTGACCGAATCTCCCTGTTGAGTTACGAAAGTACTTTGGAATTAGCAAATTATGTGCCGGGAGGGCTGCGCCTGGTGGCGAGACGCCGTTCCCTTCCGGGTGACATTTGTCACTTTGCCCCGGTGACGATCTCCACTGGCAGCGGGGGACAGCAGACGAGACGATAGGTGAGGCTGAGGGCGAAAAGAACTGCCCTTGTCGATGAAGGCGTCAATCCAATATGCTCTACGGGTCCGGTTAGAGCCCAGGAACCGGTCCAGCACCGCCTTCGTAGTATCTCTCTAGAGTGCAAAAATGACCCTGACCAGTTTCGTCCGCAAGAATGCTTTCCGCAATCTGCGCCGCAGCATTCTGACCGTGCTGAGCATTGGCTTCTCGCTGCTGTTGCTCACCCTCATGATGGCAATCTGGCGCAACTTCTACATGTCGAAAGGTAGCGAGGAATCGGCCCTGCGGCTGGTGACACGGCACAAGGTCTCTCTGACTTTTTCCATGCCCAGCTACTACCGGGAGAAGATCCGCGCCATTCCCGGCGTCGCCGTCGTCGTGCCCCAGAACTGGTTTGGCGGCGTCTACAAGGACGCTAAATCGAACAACTTTTTCGCCCAGTTTGGTACGGATCCGGACGAATTCTTCAAAGTCTACAAAGACTGGAAGATCCCGCAGGATCAGATCGTGGCCTGGCAGCGCGACCGCGCTGGAGCCGTCGTGGATAGCAAAAAGGCGGAGGAATTCGGCTGGAAGATCGGCCAGAAAGTCATCATTACGGGCACCATCTTCCCCACCAACCTGGAGTTGACCATTCGTGGCATCTTCACCGCGCCGCGGCCTACCCAGACCCTGTATTACAACCAGAAGTACGTGGAAGAGGCCGTCCCTTACATGAAGGGGCAGCAGGGCTTTTACACCATCCTGGCCGATTCGCCGGAGGCCGTGCAAAAAATCGGCCCGGCAATCGATGCCATGTTTCGTAATTCGCCGCAGCCGACCCGAACCGAGACGGAAGCCGCATTCCAGCTCGGGTTCCTGGCAATGCTGGGCAACGTGAAGGCGTTCATTCTGAGCATCTGCGGCGCCGTGGTATTCGCGATTCTGCTGGTTTCAGCGAATACCATGGCCATGTCGATTCGCGAGCGTACCCGCGAAGTGGCTGTGCTCAAGACTCTCGGTTTCACCCGCGGCACCGTGCTGGGCCTCTTCGTGGGTGAGGCCGTGGTGCTGGCGCTGGTCGGCGGAGTCCTGGGGTCGCTCGTCGCCTATATGCTGGGCTTCGGCGCTGCCAAGGCTGGAGGATTTGCCGGAGCTCTGCAGGTCAGGCCTGCCACCATGCTCGTGGCCTGGGTTGTCGCCGCCATGGTGGGGTTTGTCAGCGCGATCATTCCGTCCTATCACGCGTCGCGACTGAAGATTGTGGAGGGCTTGCGCCACATCGGCTAGCGAATCCCTATGGCGATCCCCATCAGTTACAACATCCGCAACATGAAGCTGCGCAAGGGCCTGACAGTCATGACGGCCCTGGGTATCGCGCTCACCGTGACCACTGCCATCTTCATCATGGCGCTGCTCGCCGGCCTGCAGAAGGCATTCCAGAGCAGCGGCAACCCGCTGAACGTGCTGGTGCTCCGCAAAGGATCGACCAGCGAACTGACTGGCCCCTTCCCGGCCGACAACTTCCAGGTTCTGAAGACGCTGCCTGGAATTGCCAAGGATAGCCATGGCGAGCCGCTGGTCTCGGGCGAACTGACGGTGGTGATTGTGCTGCCTCGCCGCGATGGCTCCGGAGAGGTCAACGTCACCATTCGCGGGATGATGCAGGACGGTCTCGAACTGCGCCCCAGCATCAAGCTCGCCCAAGGACGCTGGTTCACGCCGGGGCAGCGCGAGATCGTGGTCAGCAAGAGCATCAACAAGCGCTTCTCCCACACCAGCGTGGGCGAGTCCCTCGAGTTTGGGAAAGGGGCGTGGCAGGTGGTGGGAGTGTTCGACGCGGGCGGCACTGCCGCCGAATCGGAGATCTGGGGCGACGTGAACCAGATGACCTCCGACTTCGACCGCCAGGGCGTGTACAGCTCCGCTTATTTGCATGCGACGGATTCCGTCGCCGCGGAAGCGCTCAAGCATCGGGTCAGCGACGACCAACGCCTCAAGCTCGACAGCATGCTGGAGCCGGAGTACTACGCCACGCAAACCAGTTCCGGGGCGGTGATCAAGTTCATCGGCTGGCTGGTGGCGGGAATCATGGCCATCGGGTCCAGCTTTGCAGCCATGAACACCATGTATGCGGCGGTCTCGTATCGCTCGCGCGAGATTGCAACGCTCCGGGTCATCGGATTTTCGCGGCCGAGCATCCTCACTTCGTTCGTGATCGAATCATTGCTGCTGGCCTTGCTGGGGGCAGCGGTGGGGATTGTACTCATGCTGCCGTTCAACGGGATGACCACGGGAACGCAGAATCAGGTCACGTTCAGCGAAGTAGTGTTCGGCCTTCAGATGACTCCGGGAGTCATTCTCGCCGCCATCATATTCGCGCTGCTGATGGGCTTGTTTGGCGGCATCTTCCCCGCCTGGCACGCTTCCCGGCGGGAAATCCTGTCAGCACTGCGTGATTGAGCGCGCCGAATAAAGCTATGGGAATCGATACCAGACACGAAGAATTGCAGGGCCTGCGGATCGACCGCAGCGCCGGCGGGGGACAAGAACCGCCGTCCTGGTCGCGCCGGTTCATTATCATCGGTATCGCGGTGGTGGCGCTGCTCAGCCTTAGCGTGTTGGCGTTCCGCCTCTTCTCCAGCAACGCACCGGAGGTGGAAGTCGCCCGCGCCGTGGCGGAGAACAGCAACGATCCCGGAGCCGCAACCGTGCTTTCCGCCACCGGATATATCGTCGCCCACCACAAGATTCTGGTGAACTCGAAGGTCACGGGCCGCGTGGCGTGGATCGGCGTGGAAAAAGGCGACAAGGTGAAGGAAGGCCAGGTGCTGGTCCGGCTGGAAGATCAGGAATTCGACGCTCAATACCGCCAGGCACTGGGAGCTGTGGAATCTCAGCGCGCCCAACTGGATCAGCTCGAACATGGATCGCGGCCGCAGGAGATTCAGCAGGCTGAGCACAACCTGAGCGAAGCTCGCGCGACCGCTGCCAACGATAAGATCACGCTCGACCGCACCAAGAATCTGGTGGCTCAGGGCGTCCTCTCCAGGCAGGCGCTGGACGACGCCACCGGACGCTATGAGGCCAGCGAGCAGCGCGTGCGTTCGCTCGAACAAGGCTACCAGCTTGCGAAGATCGGTCCGCGGTCCGAGGAGATCGCGCGCGCCAAGGGAGCACTGCTCCAGGCCGAAGGCCAGGCAGCCTATGCCAAGGCACAGCTTAATGCCACCGTCATCCGCGCCCCGATCACCGGCACCATTCTCGAACGCAGCGCGGAAAAAGGTGAACTGATCACCGGCCAGTTTGCCAGCGAAGCGCGCCCGGTGGTTTCGCTCGCCAATCTGAATGACATCCAGGTAGAGCTTGATATCGCGCAGGATGACTTCTCCCGGCTGGGGGCAAAGCAAAAGGGGATCGTAACGGTCGATGCTTTCCCCGACCGCAAATACGACGGCGAGATTGCCGAGATTTCTCCTGAAGCCAACCGGCAGAAAGCGACCGTGCAGGTGAAGGTGCAGATTCTGAATCCGGACGAGTATCTGCGTCCGGAGATGAACTCGACCGTGAAGTTCATCGCCAATGAACCGAAGAAATCCGCTTCCTCAGGGCCGGTTGGAGTCTTCGTTCCCACCAACGCGGTCCGCGATCGCGACGGCAAGAAGCTTGTCTTCGTCGCCTTCAAAGGCAAGGCCTTGCAGCGCGAAGTGCACATCACGGCGCAGCGCAGCGGTGGAGTGCTGGTGCAGGGCCTCAATGGCGGGGAAGACGTCGTCACTGCCGGGCCATCCGACCTTAGAGACGGCGACAAGATCAAAATCAAGGGGCAATCATGAGTACAGCAACCGTGAACAACGTGGCAACGAAAACCAAAGTCGTGCAGGCTCGCAACGTCAGCAAGGTATTCAAGCGGGATGCGTTCGAGGTAAAGGCGCTCGACGATGTTTCGATCGAAATTGCCGCCGGAGAATTTATGGCCCTGATGGGGCCGTCGGGGTCCGGCAAGACCACCCTGCTGAACATGATTGCAGCCATCGACCGGCCGACGGCCGGAGAACTCCTGGTGCTCGGCGAGAACATCTTCCGCTTCAACGATACCCAGTCGGCCCGCTGGCGGAATGAGCACATCGGCTATGTCTTCCAGACGTTCAATCTGATTCCGGTGCTCACCGCCTTTGAGAACGTCGAGCTGCCGCTGCTGCTGACCAAGCTGTCTTCGCATCAGCGCAAAGACCACGTCATGACGGCGCTCAAGCTGGTCGGACTGGAAGATCGCGTCCATCACCTGCCCAAGCAGCTTTCCGGCGGACAGGAACAGCGCGTGGCGATTGCCCGCGCCATCGTCAGCGATCCCACGCTCTTGCTGGCGGACGAGCCGACTGGCGACCTCGACAGCCACTCAGCGACCGAAATTCTCGAGATCATCAAGCGCCTGAATGAGGATTTCCACAAGACGGTAGTGATGGTCACCCACGATCCTCATGCGGCTTCCTATGCGCACGTCACGCGACACCTTGAGAAGGGAATGCTCCTGCCGCCAGCGTAGATGCAGGCCATGTGGCGCGGGCGCCCTCGCCCGCGAATCCGGGGGGACCGGGGTTCGTATCAGGGCATGCCTTCAGGCATGCCGCAAATCAGCGGTAATTTGGAGGTCGCGCCGCGAGGCGCAATTGAGAACTGCTCCGTTGCGCCCTTCGGGCGCGCAAAGCAACAATTTGCGCTTTATTGGCACGGCTAAAGCCCTGCCCTGATACGAATCACGACTGCCTCCGGGGGGAACGGGGTTCGTATCAGGGCATGCCTTCAGGCATGCCGTAAATCAGCGGTAAATTGAAGGTCGCGCCGCGAGGCGCAATTAAGAACTGCTCCGTTGCGCCCTTCGGGCCCGCGAAGCAACAATTTGCGTTTATCGGCACGGCTAAAGCCCTGCCCTGATACGAATCACGACCGCCTCGGGAAACGGGTTCGTATCAGGGCATGCCTTCAGGCATGCCGTAAATCAAACGGTAAATTGGAGGTCGCGCCGCGAGGCGCAATTAAGAACTGCTCCGTTGGGCCCTTGTGAAGGCTACACCCCGGAGAGCGCCGGGGTCTGCGGGGCGGCGTGGAGGGTATCGCTTTCCGGATCGGAAACCCACTGCCAGGCCCGCCGTCCGTTTTCACGGACAACGGTTTTCGCCTCTCCGTAGTCAGCCAGCCGATTCAGCACCGTAGTCACAGAGGCCAGCGGATCTTTATGCCGAACGAGCAGCGTCGGCAGGCGTTTCTCAATCTGATCACACACTTCCCGCGCGCCCAGCGGCCGTCGAGATTCCATCAGGATGACACGACAGGCCTTGGTGAATCCCGGCTGGCGTCCCGTGCTCTTGCGGTCCACCAGTTCCAGCAGCTCGTCGTTCAACACGCCATCGCCAAACAGGTTCGCCAGGCCGACGATGGTCTGCTTTACGGTCCCGATCCGCTTCATGATGTCCGCCCGCTGCCGGATCAGCATGCGAAGCTCATCGTGCGCTGCCTTGACCACTTCCTGTACGTGCCGCTCACTGTCACTGAGGGACAAAGTCCGGCGATGTTCATTGCCGCTGTCGCCACCGCTCCCCATGATCCATCCTCCGAAACCAGTCTCCGGTCGGGGCCTCGCTGCCGGCGCAGCCTTCTCTGGACGTGCTGGTCCCTGGTTGTTGTACGATGAGCAGCCCGTAAAGGTTCCCACAACAGACCCCTTCAGAATCAGGATTCGTACCGCGCCGGAGAACGATTTCCCGCCCGGCGCTGGCGGTTAGACGATCCGGGTGGCAAAAGGTCCGGTGGCCTGTATGTGGTTTATTCCGGGCCCGAAGCTGGCTTTAGACGGCTGGAAAACGCCTTGCCGGAACTCCCCCAAGCTCCAAATGGACGTGGGGAGGCCTTAATGCCTTGACAAAATCTGGATGGGTGCATAAAGTGCGGTTACTTGCTGTTTTATAAGCCTTTAAGGTGCCCACTTATGAGAAATGTGTACGAGGTTCTGAGACAGAAGGAGCTGGAACTGGCCCGTCTGGAGAAAGAAGTCGAGGCCCTGCGGGTAGCCGCGCCCCTGCTCTCCGACGACAAAGAAATGATGGGTAGTGACTCCCCGAGCAACAAGCCGACTCTGACCAGTGCAGCAGGTACCCAGCAGCCCATCCGTATCCCGCAGCCGGCCGTCAATCAGTCACCGCAACCGGCGCGCGCGGCGGGTTGGGAAGAAACCGCGAAGCGCTGGCCCTGATCTCGTAGCGGCGCAGTACCCTCAGGATTGGTTACTACGGCTCAGCCCCTTGCGAGGGGATGGGCTTTTTCTCGCCTGCCGACCACTACTCTGGGCTACATAGTCTAAATTGCCAGCTTTCGCGCGAACGTTATGTCATATCGCATGTCGGCGTTGACGTCGCCCTCTTTTTCATACTCCACCGCAATTAGCCCGGCGAAGTTCTGGCGATGCAGTTCCTGCATCACCTGCGGAATTTTGGCAATGCCCTTTCCCAGCAACAGATTGACCTCGCCGCCCGAAGCCTGCACATCTTTCAGGTGAACCAGTTTGAGGCGCGACTTCAGCTTCCTGAGTGAATCCACTGTGTCATAGCCGCACGAAGCGAAGTGGCCCACGTCGGCCGTAGCTCCAACAGTGGGCGAAAGATCTTCCACCGCCTTCAGGACATCTTCGGGGCTTTCATATGCGAATCTCTGTCCGGGGAAGAAGTGATTGTGAATGCCGAAGGTCAGGCCTTCGCTGCTGAGCCGCGAATCGATCTGCTTGAGAATTCCACCAGTGGCGTCTCCGCTGATGTGTTTCACCCCCAGCAACTTAGCGAATCGCACCGCGTTTCCAAGGTCCTCTTCGTCTTTGATCGTTGCCGAATAATACGAAATACATCGGATGCCGGCTGTGTCGAGCTTTTCGCGCGCCGATCGCACCGAATCTTCGCTCGGATGGTTCATCAGCATGAACTCTCCGCGCGACATTTCAATCTCGCTGACGTTCAGCGCCCTGAGCTGGACGATCATGTCGTCCATCGAATATGTATGGAAGCTGTAAGCTCCGACGCCCACCCTCAGTTTGCCCGCGGCGTGCAGCGGCAGAGCCGCCATCGCCGCACCTGCCGCTGCCAGCTTCCCAAATGTTCTTCGAGTGATCTTCATCAGTTCCGTGGAAGTGGACGCGGCGTCACATCCGCGTTTTCCAGCCCCATCGACCATTTGATTGCTTCGATCAGCATCTTCTGAAATTCCGGCTTGTCCCAGTTTTCCTGTACGTGCCCGAGTGTGGTGTAAAAAACTCTGCCCTTGCCGTACATACGGGCCCAGGTCACAGCGAAGTCTCCGTCAGTTCGATGAACATTCTTGTTCTTGAGATCGAGCTTGCTGGTATCGAGGCGCATCAGCACGCGCACCTTGTCCCGCGAATAGTTCTTCATCTGGTAGATCTCATCGCGCAGCACGAACGACCTTGGCCATTGCTGCATGCCGGGGAAATTCGGGTCTTCGACGAGGATCGGAGCATCGAACGTTCCCCACGGATGCTCGTCAAAGTAACCGCCAATCATATCGCCATATTCGGGCCAGTCGGTGAAAGTGATGGTCGCACTGTGGATGCCGACGAATCCCTTGCCGTCATCGTGAATGAACGATAGAAAGTCGGCCTTCTGCTGCGCGTCCATCTCCAGTTCTCCGCCGGTGAAGAACAGCACGGCGTCAAAATCGTTCAGGTTTTTCGCGTTGTATTCGAGCTTTTTCCTGGTCAGCACCTCGGTATCGGTGCGGAGCACCGTATCCCAGATACCGGTATCGGTTCCCAGCCGCTCGATCGTGGCCATGGCGTGAGAGACCGATTGATGCCGGTAGCCGTGCTCCTCTCCCAATACCAGGAGATGCTTTTTCGGCGGTGCGCCGGTCTGCGCCGCAGACACTGCTCCAAGTGCGATGGCGCAGACTATCGCCAGGCGGATCACCTTGGTCATGCTTTGCCGGCTCCGAGAAATTCCAATTGAAATGCAGGGCACGATTTGTCGGCGATCACTTGCTGGCGACGTCCGACGCTTCCTTCTTCTCTGGGAACAAGGCCTTGGCCGGCATGTTGGCGTCGTAGACCAGGTTAAAAAAACCCACCATCATTTCGTCCCAGCTTTGCTGGCCCCATCGCACCGTCTTGGTCGGGTCCGGATTCTCCGGGTTGTTGGGTGAATTGTCGAAGTGCGCGGTGCACTCGATTTTCGTTCCCTTGGGAAGGACGATCGGTTCTTCCAGGTTGTACCAGAGCTGCCAGTGCCAGTTGTAGGCCGGAACCTGGAGGAGGGTCCGAGTCTCGCCATTGGCAAAAACCAGCCGGTACTCGAAATCCTTGCCGCGCGAGTGCATGTGCGGATGCAGCGATGCCAATGTCACTTGGGTGGCTATCGGGAACGAGGCGTCAACCCGGTAGTTCGGATCTCCGGGCGGAATCTCGAAGGTCCCGTTGCTGGCGGAAAGCGTCTGCACCCGGTATTTCGGAGGCTCTTTCTCGATCACCAGCCCGAGCTTGGTCTGATCCATCACTGCCGTGCCGTTGGGCGTGTAGTGAACTTCGAACACGATGTCCGAACCGGCCTTGATCAGCTTGCCCTGCCCGGGCTGCAGGATTTCCGCCGGCTGCCCGGGAGCGTAACCGACCAGAAAGTCGCTGGGGAGGGCGCTGGTGTCGGTTTTCTCGTCGGGCTTGGCCGGCGGAGCTACGAAAAATTCGCCTGGTTTCTGATCTTTGAAGTAGTTGGAGCCCGGCTCGCGAACGTACGCAATGATGTGGTGCACAACCGCCCGCTCCGTGGGCCGCACTTCGGCGGCCTGAACCCATGTGTCCTTTGTAAATCCAGTCGGCACGATCACGTACTGGTACTCCACCATGCCGGACTCGGGCACGGAGAAGGGCTTGGGAAGCTGAAAAATCAGGTCCGGGTTGGGAATGCCCCACCCCTGGGTGAAGTTGACCGGCGGAGGCATGTCTTTGGGATCCCCTTTGGGAGCCCCGGCGACGACCCAGGAAACGATGGTCTTGACCTCCTGATCGGTAAGCCTTCGCTCGTTCGAAAAATGTCCGTACTTCGGATCGGCATACCAGGGAGGCATGATCTTGTGCTCGATGGCCAGCCGGATCGCTCCGGCCCACGGCCGCACATCCTCATAGGTCAGCATGGAAAACGGCCCGGCCTCTCCCGGCCGGTGGCAGCTCTGGCAATTCTTCTGCAGGATCGGCGCGACGTCCTTGGTAAACGTCACTGGCATGTTGGCCATTTGAGCGAACAGCGTCGCAGTTGTGGAAATCACGAAGGCGGTCAGGAAGAGGACTCGAGTCATAGGCCCTATTAAATCGATTCTCAAGGCACTTTAAACGCGAACCAGTTTACACGGCGGCTGCCGCAAAGTCCTCAGCAAATTGTGGGTCCGCTGGTCTGGCCTTGCCTGGAGAAGATGAGAGAGGTCGTCGTCTCACGACAGTTACGACCGTGAAAGCTTAGCGGGATGGATACACACTCGAGGAGGCGCGTCGCGGATGCGGCGCCAGTCGCCAACTGAGGAAATCTAGGAGCGCTGCTGAAGCCCGCCGGCCAATGCTCCAGCCTTTGCAGCCCGGGCGTTTGGCTTGCGCCGTGGCGATTCGTCTACCAGAATCGGAGGCCTGCGTTCCACCGTACCCACAAGCGGCGTTGCCTCCAACTCAGTCGGCGAAAGCCGTACCGCCGAGTTCCTTTGCGCGCAAAGGCTATCGATCAGCTTGCGCTGGCGCGAGTTCAGAACCTGTTGCGGAAGCATGTCGAAGTGGCGGAACATCCACAGCAGATAAATGCGCTGCGAGAATGAAAGCCGTATGTATCGCGGGCCTACCGGGGTCAATACCCGGAGGACTCCGTCGTATAGTTTTCCAATCCACATAAACCGGGACCTACCTAAAAGTGTAAAGTCTTTCATCACTACTTTTTCCACATGTGCAATTCAAGGGCCAGCATTATTGCACCATTATTTATGCAGAGATAGCCCTTTTTTCGGTTTTTTTCACAGATCGGAGGGGGAGCCTCGGCGAGGCGGGACTTTTGCAGGGCTGCAACTTTTTGCACAAGAACAGGTGCATTATCTATCGATGAGGGGTCTCCGTTCCGGATCGCTGCGGCATTCCAAGCCTATGTATTATGTATTACTTAGCACCATGTGGCGCGCGCCCTCGGCCGCTTCTTGCGTAGGCCCGGGCGTTTTTTCCACGTGGTTTGTGTAGGCACGGGCGTCCTCGCCCCTGCGAAATGACCGTCAGAAGATTTCCCCCGTGTGACCCTGTGCCCCCTGTGGTCATGTTTTTCACCACAGAGGAACACAGGGACAGAAAACAGGAACCACGCGAAGCCCCGCACGGGCGAGGACGCGCGGCGCCTGCATCAGAAGCTGAATTTGGCTGCTAATTGAATACCCCTGGGGCTGCCGCCGCCCAGGAACGGATTCCCGATTCCCACGTCCCCGGTGGCGCTCAGCGGGAAGTTGCCGGTACCCACTTCGCGATTCCCCGTCACCTGAAATCCGTTGAACCCCGCATCCGCGATAAAAGCCGGGAGGAACGGATTCGCAAAGTTGGGGTGGTTCAGGAGGTTGAAGAACTCGGCCCGAAGCTGAAGATTCAGGCGCTCGGTGATCGAGGTGGTCTTGAAAATGGCGAAGTCCAACTGCCGGAAGCCTGGCCCGCGCAACGAATTGCGCCCCATGTCGCCATAATGGCGGGTCCCTGGGATGCAGTCCGATGCGGCCCCGTTCGCACCGAGAGCGGGATCGATGGTGCAGGGAATCGCCAGGGAACTGAGCGGGAAAAATGCGTACGGGTTGTGACTGTCCTGCTTCAACGGACCGACCACATCGGGACGGTCGAAGCAGTCGCCGCCGCCGCTGAAGTCGTCCTGGCAGTTGTAGTTGAACTGGTAAGGCTGACCGCTCTGCATGGTTACGCTGCTGTTGATACCCCAGCCGTTTTTGAGCCGCTGCATGCCTCCGCCCATCTTCGGCAGGGTGTAGGAGAAGATCCAGCTGAAGCGGTGAGGCACGTCGAAATTCGAGGGGGCGTACTCCAGGTGCGGGTTGGTGCTGTCCTGCGGCTGGGCCGCATTGACTTCGAAGTCCTCGCCGTCGCTGGAGTTATCGAGCGAGCGCGACCATACATAGTTCACGATCGAGGTCAGCCCGTGCCAGGTGTTGATCCGCAGGCTGGCTTGCAGCGAGTTGTAATTCGACTTTCCGGTCGAGTTCTCCTGCATCACGTAGTAGGCGGCGTAAGGATTTCCCGTTCCGTAGCCGCCGAAGGGCCGCGCGGAACTGCCGAAATCCTGGATCACGCCCGCCTCGCAGCCGGTTGCGGGGTCCAGAAGTCCCAGGTCGCAGTCGTTGATCGTCTGGGCGCTCGGCTGGTTGATGTCGAAGAAGCGCCACAACCGGTGGCCTTGCGAGCCCACGTACCCGATCTGCACCACAGCGTGGCCGGTGATTTGCTGCTGGACGTTGAGGTTGTAGTTCTCCATGTACGGCGTGCGGATATTTCGGTCGAAGGCGAAGACGTCGCACTCGAAGCTGAGGCAATCGGGAGCGTCATAAACCGGCACTCCCGGATCCAGAGTTCCCGTGATCACAGCCGGAATGATCTGGGCATCGGCGGGACCGACCGGATTGTAGGCCGGACCCGGCGAGAAGAACGTCGGATACGGCAGGTGTCCCAGAACCATGTCCTGCGAAATGGCGTCGAAGAACACCCCGAATCCGGCGCGGACCACGGTCCTGCCTTTGCCCGAAACATCCCATGCAATGCTGGCGCGCGGGGCAAAGTTCTTGTAATCAGGCTCGTAGAGCCGGTCCAGGCCCGCCTCGCCGACCTGCGTCAGGGTGAAGGTGCCCAGGCCGGGGTCGGGAGCGACGCTGGTAATGTTGCTGAGCAGGTTGTTCTTTTCGCCCACGACGCCGTAATGATCCCAGCGGAGGCCGTAGTTCAGAGTCAGGCGCGGCGAGATCCGGAAGCTGTCTTGAAAATAGAAGCCGAAGTTGTTTTCAAACGTGTGGCGAATGGTGTTGCCGGAATACTGGAAGCCGCTCGACAGATCGCCTGCCAGGAAGCTCGACAGGTCATCGAACTTGAGCCGCCCGCGGAAATACTTGTTGAGATACTGCTGGATGGTGGTGCGGTGGAAATCGAATCCCACTTTGATGTCGTGCCGGTTGATCTTCCAGGAGAAGTTATCGAGCACCTGGTTGTTGCTGTCCACGCGGTGGCGCGGCAGGCTGCTGTTCGATCCCAGCTGTCCGAAAGCGAAGTCGTTGACGTAAATGATGGGCAGCCCGGAATCTGTAACGCCCGAACCGGAGCAGCCTTCGACGGTGCTCGCGGCGCACAAACCGATCGTGCTGGGATGGAAATCCTGGTCGCCGGGGAAAAATCCCTCCGCAAACCGGTTCCAGCCGTAGCGCAGTTCATTCACCTTGTTGGGACCGATGGTGTGTACGTAGGACATAGAAACCAGTTGCACCCGCGTCGGAGTGAAGGTGTTGAACCCGGGCAGCGGCCCTCCGCCCGCCGTGAGGGCCAGGGGGAAGGACTGATCGCTGTCGCCGAAGAAGTAGCGCCCAGTCAGGGTGTCGTGCTGGCTGAAATAGTGATCAATTTTCCCGATGAAGCTGCTGAGTTTGTTGAATGAAGGCGTGTCGATGGTCGCGTTGGGCGTGCCTCCGCACCCACGGTCTTCTCCCGTGCCGGGCGCCGAAGGGGTGCCGAATGTGCCCGGGCGGTTCGGCAATGGCCACGGATTCCGCGCCAGCAGATTTGCGATCACCGGGTTTGGCGGGCCGTTGGCGGCAATGTCGGCCGCGATCTGCGCCGGGTCGGGCACACATCCCAGCGTGACCACTCCCACGCGCTCCTGCTGCCCCTCGTAGTTGGCAAAGAAGAACGTCTTGTCCTTGACGATCGGCCCGCCCAGCGATCCGCCGAACTGGTTGTTGTGAAACTGTGCCTTGGGCTGGCTTGCGAGGTTGAAGTAGTTGCGCGCGTCTAGGGCGTCATTCCGGAAGTATTCGATGGCGGTGCCGTGCAGCGTATTGGTGCCGCTCTTGGTGACGATATTCACCACCGCGCCGGCATTGCGTCCGTACTCCGGCTCGAAGTTCGAAACCACGCGCACTTCCGCGACGGCGTCGATCGGAAGGATCGTGGCCGGTGTGCCGAAGACCCCCGCTTCATTGATGGCCGGATCGTTGCGGTAGCCGTCGTTCATGTCGGTGCCGTCGAGCAGGTAATTGTTCGAGCGGCCGCGCGCCCCGTTCATAGAAAACTCGCCGTAGGAGCCCGGCGAGTCGGAAATCTGGTCGGGCGATCCGGCGACCCCGGGATTCAGGTAGATCAGCTTGGCAAAGTCGCGGCCGTTGATCGGCAGGTTCTCCACTGTCTGGCTGGTCAGCACCCCGCCCATATCGTTGGTTGTCGTTTCAATTTGCGGCAGTTCTTCGCCCGAAACTTCCACGCGCTGCGAGACTTCGCCGGGTCGCAGGGAGACGTCGACGCGGCGCTCGCCGGCAACATCGACAACCACGTCGGTCGTGACGGTCGTCTGGAAGCCCGCCTGCGAAACCGTCACCGTGTAGTTTCCAACCGGCAGTTCCGGCACGCTGTAGCTGCCATCGGCGCTGGTTTCCGTCACACGGTCGAGCCCGGTGTTCACGTTGTGCACGGAGATCTTTGCGCCGGTGACCACCGCGCCCGAGCTGTCGGTTACCGAGCCCAGGATGGTGCCGCGAAAAGTTTGTGCTGAGAGGGAGAGACTGACGAGGAACAGGAAACCCAGGATCTTTAGCGCGCGCATACTTCCTCCTCGGCGCGCTCCGTCCGCCAGAGCCGCCGGCAAAGACCCCCACGATCTTTTTCGGAATGCGGTAATTCTAGCTGACGGCCGCTGAAAAATGTAGCGCCGGTGTCTTGACCTGGGTTGTGTAGGCACGGGCGTCTCGCCCGTGCAAGGACGCGCACCTGCATCAGAGGGATTCCCTTGTGGTCATGCTTTTCACCACGGAGGACACAGAGGAACACACAGGCAGGAATTGCGAAGGTTTCCCCCTGTGTGACCCTGTGTCCCCTGTGGTCATGCTTTTCACCACGGAGGACACAGAGGAACACAAGGCAGGAGTTACGCGAAGGATTCCCCCTGTGTGACCCTGTGTCCCCTGTGGTCATGCTTTTCACCACGGAGGACACAGAGGAGCACAGAGGCAGGAATTACGCGAAGAATTTCCCCTGTGTGACCCTGTGCTCCCTGTGGTTACGTTTTTTCACCACAGAGGCCACAAAGGCAGGAATTACGCGAAGGTTTCCCCTGTGTGACCCTGTGTCCCCTGTGGTCACGGTTTTTCACCACGGAGGAACGCAGGCAGAGGAATGAATGCCAGGGTCACAGAATACTGCGCGGCAAAGGATACTCTCCTAGAACGAGAACGCCACGCCGCCCCGGACAGTGCGCGAGGACTGAACCAGGTACACCGTGCGGCCGTCCTGGCCCATGACCGGAACGTAGCCTTCCGCCAGCAGGTTG
Source organism: Terriglobales bacterium (assembly GCA_963803205.1). GTDB lineage: Bacteria > Acidobacteriota > Terriglobia > Terriglobales > Acidobacteriaceae > CAWDLG01. The sequence goes on along the minus strand of CAWDLG010000007.1, from coordinate 287,274 downwards.
CGGACGTCGATCAGCGCATCCATGTGCCCCGGCAGAAATCCCATGCCCGGGAGTGGCTGGCGCAGGAACACGCTCAGGAAAGGCTCCGTCTGCCCGGGCGACGCGTTGAACATATCGACCGGCGTCAGTGCCTGCCCACCCGTCCAGCGATAGGAGGCAATCCAGCGGGTCTTGGAAGCCGGAATCGTCCCGCTTAGCTTCCCGGCGACGCTGTGGCGGTCGCGAACCAGCATCGAGTCCCGGGCTTCCGCCAGGGTCACGCCAGGCTTTTCCAGGTCGAGGGCGCCGCCGTACTCGTAGTCAACCGTGGCGGTGAAGTTGGGAGAGAAGGTGCGCTGCATCACGACGCGCATGCCGCGCGCATCCATCTCCTTGCCCTGGTAGGTGAAGGTTCCGGAGAACAGATCGGGCAGCACGTTGCCGCCGTCAGTTGTGACCTCGCCGACACCGGTGAGCGCCGGATCGATTACCCGGTCGGTGTAAGCGGCAAGCTGGATACTGTTCTTTCCGACGCGGCGGGAGACTGAAACCTCGTGGTGATGTCCGCGCTCCAGCGCCGAGGTGTAGTTTGCCAGGCTGACGTGCGGGCCCGACTCGCTCAGATCGGCAGGCGCGGAATCGAAGCCCTTCTCCAGTCGCTTGTCCGGCTGGGAGGTCGCGTACCGGTACTCGACAACCGTATTCGGCGAGACGTGCAGATCGGCCGTACCGAAGGGCCGCAGGGCGCTCACCTTGCCCATGAACTGAATCGTCTGCAACTCACTGCCGAAAGTAAGCTCGAGCACATCGCCGATGGCGAAGTGGTCCGAAGCGCTCAGAGTCAGAGCCTGCAGGGCGGCATTGTGAAGATGTCCGTCCAGAGCCGCCAGGCGGCGCATGGTCAGCGCTACCTCAGGCCCCGAGCCATTGATCATCTGGTGGCTGTAGGAGGCGCGCAGCACCGCCGTCGGCGATCCGCTGCCATAACCTACGTTGCCCTGGAGCCCCACCAGGCCCGTCGAGAAGATCGACTTCTCGACCGAAAAGCCGGTGCTCATGTCGGAAGCGCCGCCGTAGCCTTCGCCCGCCGTACCGGCGACGAAGGAAAGCGACCCTTTCAAGTCAGCGTCTGAATTTTCGGGAGCGGCAGCCAGATTGGGATCGAAAACTCGCAGGATGGGCCGGTTGGAGGCCGAACGCAGAACCCACCTCCAGTCGTCCTCTTCCGCTGGACCCTGGCGCGGAGCGACGTTGATCGCGTCAAACAGCGTGTTCAACGTCACATTCACGATGGCGGTAGCGCCGGTCCGGACGCCGACCTGCTCACGCAGCGCCGGCAGGAAGGAAGGAACGTACACCTGGATCCGGTACATCCCGGGAGCCAGGCCTTTGGCGGAGTAGTGGCCGTTTTCGTCAGTGAAAACGCGGAGGGTGCGAGCGGCAGCGCCAAACACCTCGACCATCGCCCCCATCTGGGGGATCCCATTGGCGCTTCGCACATACCCGGTGATCGAGGCCGGATTGTCCGCGGCCCACACCGGAAGCGCCAGGCTCATCAACACGCAAAAGCAGCCAAGCTTTCGGAGCATGAACCACCCCTCGTAGAAGCCAGTGGAACCGTTACTCGACGGCGAAGGTCGCCGACGGGTCAACCGATTGACTGGAGATCTTGTCATTCACCTTGATTTGGATGCGATACACACCCGGATCGAGGTTCGCGGCCGCCAGGGTCTTCTGCAGGGTTACTTGCTCCCCTACGTTGCCCATTTGTTCCGTGGATTCGACGGTGTGAACCACGGGTTTGTTGGTCGCCGCGTTGATGACGTCATATACCACTGTCGCTGAAGGCTTATGCGTCTTGTCGTCGACGCTGAGATTATACACCTGCATCCAGACATTGACCTTCTGGCTGCGCTTAAATGAAACCGGCTTCCCATCCGCTGACGGTACCCGGGGCACCACTTTGGTGGTACCGATCACAAACATTCCCGTGCCCACGTTGCGCGTCGGAACCGGTTCGACCGTCCCCGCCACGATCAGCGAGGAGGACGACAGTTTGTCATCGGCGAAGTCTGGCACCTGAATGCCCTTGCTCCAGGTACCTACGCGGTCGCCGTTCACGTCTTTCACCACGATGTCGAAGCGGTAGCGGCCTGGCCGCAGCGGCAACGACTTGCCGTATACGGAAGAGTTCTCCGCCACTTTCGGCAGCAGTTCCGCGGGCACGTCGACCTGTACCGGGTCCTCGAAAGTCTGCACGATCTTACCGGTCAGCGTGGTGACGCGTCCGAAGATGTTGACCACGCCGCGCTGGACGCCATCTTTGTTGACGAAGGTGATGTCGCGATTCTTGATTTGCACGGTCACCGGCACCAGCACCGTGTCGCCCGTGACCCGGACGAAGTCAGCGCGCACGTCAAAGGGCATCAAGTTCACGCTGATTTTGTGGCTGACGACTTCTTCCAGATCCTTGAACTTTACCGCCGGCGGACGGTTCAGTTTCGCGAACGTTTCCAGCCGTTCGAACTGCTTGCTCTGCATGTTGGTGTTGAACGGTCCCCCGCCGATGCTCTCCAGGCCGTTGGTCAGGCGGTTCGCCTTGGACGACATTCCCATCTGCTCGTAAAGGGTAAGGCCGGCGCCGGGCGTGTGCAGCAGTGCATCCTTCTCGCCGCGGTCGATGGTCATGTGATAGTCGCCGCACATGCAGGTGTCGACGAACTCGATGATGACTTCCTGGCCGATGCCTTCGATGTAGCGGTAGCGCCAGTCCTCGAAGGGGAAGGTGGAGGTGGATCCGCCGCCTTCATCCATGGGCCGGTCATAGGTTCCGCCGGAGGGATGCGAATCGATTTCGTCCGGCTTGCCGTACATGATGTACATGCGTCCGCGATCCGTCTTCCAGCCAGGGATGCCTGCGGCGTAGTGCTCGTTCGCGTAGGCGATCCGGGCGTAGTGATCTTCCTTGAACTCGTTTTCGATGGTATCCGGCGTAGGATCGCGGCGCTGCCAGAACGCTTCGATGAACTGGTCGCGCTCTTCGTCGTTGGAAAGCTGCTTGAAGGCGGCGCGCTCCTCGTCGGAGATGATCCAGCGCACATCCTCATCCAGCCATTTCTTGTAGGTGCGGCTGAGTTCCTGCTTCAGCGACTTGGCATTTTCCTTCTTCTGCTTTTCAGAAAGTGGTCGCTTGAGAGGATCCGGCTCGGTCTCGGATTTACTGTCCTGCGCGACGGCGATCGAGATTGCACCGACCAGCGACACCAGCAGGAAAACGCACAAGGTGCGGCGAAGTGAACCTACCAGAAACATAACGGACTACTCCCTAGGGACACACTGACTTAAGTTATTCTATGTCCGGCCGGACAGCAAAAGCAAGGTCAACCGGGCTGTCACAAAAGTGCAAATGGCAGTCAATTGTCAGACGTTACCGGGTGCCCGCAGGGATGCCCGGCCCCCAGCCAACCGCAATGATCCAAACAGGTTAAAAAATCGATACGGGACCCGGAACTTGTTGAGATTACAGCCCGGGAGGCTATAATGCCACTACAGGGCACTGTAGTCTTCCCCGAGTTCTGAGTGTCGCCTGCAAAGCCATCGTGGGGAACTTTTGTGCTGCCCACAGCGTACCTGATGGCATGTGCCCATTCCTTCCAAGGAAGCTGGGTTGTACAGGCTTGCCGTGCCTGACTGGTTACATCCCTGGCCGCCGGCCAGGCACAGATCAGAGGGAGGAACTTCGTCGCCCGGGAAGCGCCGTTCATGGATGCAGGCACGGCGCGAACCAGAGGATTCATGAGCACTTGGAAGAAGGTTGCGATCGGCGCGGGCGCGGTGGTGGTACTGGCCTCCATCATCGGCTTCACCGTGTACCAAAGCCACAAAAACGTGGTGGCGGTGCAGACCGCGAAGGCCAAGTCGATGGACCTGGCGGCGATCGTGAGCGCGTCGGGCGAAGTTAAACCGAGAAACTACGTCAATATTGGCGCCAATGCATTCGGAAAAATCACCAAGCTGTACGTAAAAGAAGGCGATCGCGTCAAGAGAGGACAATTGCTGGCGCAACTGGAAAACGTGCAGTCGTCCGCCGATGTGACCGCAACCAGGGCATCGTTGCAGGCGTCGGAAACCGACGCAACCGCGGCGGATGCGGCGCTCAACACGTCTCTGGCCGATCTCGACCGCGCCAAGGCGGATCGGGAAAGATCGCAGCTCGACTGGAAGCGCGCCCAGGGCCTGTACAAGGACGCGCTGATCGCCAAGTCAGAGTACGACCTGCAAAAGGCATCGTGGCAGACCGCGGAGGCGGGACTGGCGCAGGCGCAAGCCCGCGTCGCGCAGGCCAAGGCGCAGAAGGAATCAGCCGACCGCCACATCTCGCAGATTCGCGCCAACCTTACGCGTGCCTCCGATGTGCTGCAAAAGACAACGTATACAGCGCCGTTTGACGGAACGATTACGAACCTTCCGGTGCGTGAGGGGGAAACGGTAGTCATCGGCATCCAGAACTCTCCGGGCAGCACTCTTATGACTTTGGCCGACATGTCGGTGATCACTGCGGAAGTTCGGGTGGACGAAACCGACATAGTGAACGTCAAAATGGGTCAGGCGGCCGAGGTTTCGATCGATGCCATCCCCAAGAAGACGTTCAAGGCCAGGGTGTCGGAGATCGGCAACAACGCCATCGTGCGGTCCACCGGCGTTTCCACCTCGCAGCAGGTGAGCGCCAGCCAGGAAGCCAAGGATTTCAAGGTGGTGGTGACACTGCTGGATCCGCCGGCGAACCTGCGTCCCGGACTGTCGGCGACCGCCAAAATCACCACCGCGTCGCGAAACGGTGCGCTTTCGATCCCGATTCAGGCCCTGACCGTGCGGCTGAAGAAGGATCTGGAAGAAAAACCGGCGGGGAAAGACACGGTGCAAGCTGCCGCCCCGGGCAAAGATGCTTCTAAGAGTACAGGGAACGACAAAGAGGAGATTCAGGGAGTATTTGTCATTCGTAACCACAAGGCGGAGTTTGTTCCGGTCGATACAGGAATCGCCGGCACCACTGACATTGAGGTGCTGAACGGTGTCAAATCAGGAGATGAAGTAGTCACCGGCAGTTACAAGATCCTGCGCACGATGAAACCGGGCACGAGCGTGAAAGTGGACAACTCCACTCCCAAAAAGGAAGAAGAAAGCTAAGCTAAACATAAACAGGGGTTCTGTAACCTTCTTATCTGTGGAGCGTCGAACAATAGTGCCGCGATAACTGGAGTGGGCGGGTGCCCCCGAATAACCAGGAGAGAAAAATGGCAACGGCGGAAGTTCTAAGCATTTCCCAGCCCGTAGTGTCTGCGCCACCGGAATCCTGCATGATCTGCACCGAAGACCTGTGGAAGACCTATGACATGGGCTCGGAGCAGCAGGTTCACGCCCTGCGCGGAGTCAATCTGCGGATCGAGCGCAACGAGTACGTCGCCATCATGGGGCCCTCCGGTTCAGGCAAGTCGACGCTCATGAACCTGATTGGCTGCCTGGACACGCCGAGCAAGGGACAGTACTGGCTGAATTCGCAGCTGGTCAGCGAGCTCGATGACGACGAACTTGCCCGCATCCGCAACAAGGAAATCGGGTTCGTCTTCCAGACCTTCAACCTGCTGGCGCGCGCCACGGCGCTGCACAACGTCGAATTACCGCTGATTTATGCAGGAATGCCGGCTGACGAGCGCGCCCAGCGCGCCCGCGAGTCGCTGACGTCGGTGGGCATGGAATCCCGCATGATGCACAAGCCCAACGAGCTTTCCGGCGGACAGCGGCAGAGAGTCGCCATCGCCCGCGCCCTGGTCAACCGGCCTTCGATCATCCTGGCCGACGAGCCGACCGGGAACCTCGATTCGCAGACGGGCAACGAAATCATGGCGCTGTTCGACCGCCTGCACGCGCAAGGAAATACCATCGTGCTGGTCACGCACGAGCACGATATCGCCGAGTACGCTCACCGTAGTGTGTTCATCAAGGACGGCGTAATCGCTGGCGACGAGCGCCGCGCGCGGTAAGTCCTTTAACCCTATATTCCCGACGGAGTCGACGAGCCTGTGTTGGTTTCTCCAGGCCTGCCTGTGGTTTTTTTTCACCACAGAAGTGTGCGGCGTAGACCGCCTTTGCGGATGACATAACCCCTCTGTGCGCCTCTGTGTTCTCTGTGGTCATGTTTTTCGTCCACAGTGGAGCACAGGGGGAGGCGCGCACCGTAGTTATGCGGGACTGGCACGGTTCTGAGCTAGAATCGGGGATAGCACGAGGTCCCCATGGGCTTTCCGACTACTCGTCTCCGCCGCCTGCGACAGAGCGAACCCCTGCGATCCCTGGTGCGGGAGACGCGGCTTGCCCCCGAGTCTCTGGTGTATCCCCTCTTTGTCTGCCCTGGCGAGCGCGTCCGCAAGGAAGTTGGCTCTATGCCGGGGGTATTCAACCTTTCAGTCGACGAGGCGGTAAAGGAGTGCGGAAAGGCGCACGCGTTGGGTGTTCCGGCGGTAATCCTATTCGGACTGCCGGAAAGGAAAGACGAAGCGGCATCAGGCGCCTGGCCAGACGACGGCATCGTGCAGCAGGCCACCCGCGCCATCAAGGCCGAGCTCCCGGACCTGGCCGTGATCGCAGATGTCTGCCTGTGCGAATACATGTCGCACGGGCACTGTGGAGTCGTGCGAACCAATCCCCAGTCCCTGGGGGCCGCGGTCGCCTCGCCCACCGTGGCGGCACGGTTTGACATCGACAACGACGCTACCCTGGAAATCCTGGCGCGGACCTCGGTGTCGCTGGCGCGAGCGGGGGTCGATATCGTCGCGCCCTCAGACATGATGGATGGGCGCGTTGCGGCCATCCGCAAGGGCCTCGACGAGGCCGGCCACGTCAACACCCCCATCCTGTCCTACGCGGCCAAGTTTGCCTCGGGATTCTACGGTCCGTTTCGCGAGGCCGCGGATTCGGCCCCCGCCTTCGGGGACCGCCGTTCGTACCAGATGGATCCGGCCAATCTGCGGGAGGCGATGCGGGAGATCGAACTGGACATTGAAGAGGGAGCGGACATGATCATGGTCAAGCCGGCGCTCCCCTACCTGGACGTGATCTCGGCGGCGCGGCGGAGCTTCGATCTGCCCCTGGCCGCCTACCAGGTATCGGGCGAGTACGCCATGATCGAAGCCGCTGCCCGCAACGGCTGGATCGACCGGGAGCGGATCATGATGGAGACGCTGCTCTCCATCCGCCGCGCCGGAGCCAGCATCATCCTCACCTACTACGCCCTGGAAGCCGCCAAACTCCTGGGGTAGAACTGCTTTCCTGATAACTCTCGGCCATCGACCAAAGACTAACGGCGATCCGCGTTTCTTCATCTAAACTACTGTCGCTTGCGCGCCTTTTTCACATCTTTGGTACTTGTCCTGGTGATCGTTGGGGCCTGGGTCGGGTGGGCTTTGCTCATGCCGCTGGCTCCCGGAGGACAGAAGTTCGTGCTGCTGCGGCCGGGGTACTCCAGCCGTCGGATCGCTTCGGAGTTAAAAGCAGCCGGTGTCATTCGCAGCTCCAATGTATTCATCCTCTGGCACTACCTGCATCCCAACGGATCGCTGAAGGCGGGCGAATATCTGTTCGAAAAACCCGTCGATCTGCGCGGGGTGCACCATCGCCTGGTGCGCGGCGATATCTACGTGCACACCGTGGTGATCCCCGAGGGCTACAACATCTTCGATATTGCGCAGGCGATCCAGGACGCCGGGCTTGGAACAAAGCAGGATTTTCTCAAGGTCGCCGCCGATACGAGTCTGATCTCCGACATCGCGCCGGGAGCGAAGTCGCTGGAGGGGTATTTATTCCCCAACACCTACCAGTTCACCCGCACGCAGGATCTCCAGGAAATGGCCGCCGCAATGGTCAAGCAGTTCCGTCAAGTCGCGAGCCAGATCGGATTGACGGTAGAGGTGCAGAGAACCGTCACCATGGCTTCGATCATTGAGAAGGAAACGGCGGCTCCCGACGAGAGGCCAGTGGTGGCCAGCGTCTATTACAACCGGCTGGCAAGAAAGATCGCCCTGCAGGCTGATCCCAGCGTGATTTACGGCAAGCTTGTCGCGGGGACCTACGAGGGAGCCCTTCATCACGAGGATATGCAGGAGGATTCTCCCTACAACACATACAAACACACCGGCCTGCCGCCGGGGCCAATCGGCAATCCCGGCAAGACGTCGCTGGAGGCGGCCATGCACCCGGCGACTACGAACTACTACTACTTTGTGAGCGACGGCAACGGCCATCACCGCTTTTCCGAATCCTTTGAGGAGCACACTCGTAACGTGGCGCGTTACCGGAAGATGATGCTGAGCCGGTAACTTCATGTGTGGAAGCGGGCGTCTCGCCGGGTGCGCGGGTACATCTGTTGTTCCATAGCGTACAAATGCGACTCCTAATGGTGTGCCCGCGCATCAGATAGCTAACGCCGGCAGCCGTTTTAGGCGATATATACTTAAAGTTTTGGGACTCAACGGATTTATGCGCTTTTTTCTCCTGCGATGTCGAATCCTCCTGGTCTTCCTGGCCATGTTCCCGCTGGCGGGCTGTTTGTTCCGCTCCCGTAAAGTGGAGCGTCCGATCAGCGCCGCGCCCCTGAAAACCGCGACCAAGGCCGAACTGATCGACTACATCAATCAACAGGCCGCGAAAATCCAGACCATGCAGGCGACGGTCGACATCGACACGTCGGTGGGCGGTGCGAGGAAAGGGAAGATCACCGACTACCAGCAGATTCGCGGCTACATTCTGGTGCGCAAGCCATCCATGCTGCGGATGATCGGGCTCCTGCCCATTGTGCGCAACCGCGCTTTCGACATGGTCAGCAACGGGAAACAGTTCAAGCTGTGGATCCCGCCCAAGAACCGGTTCATTGAGGGCACCAACGCGGTGGAAACGCCGGGCGCCACCCAGTCACTCGAAAATCTGCGGCCCCAGGCCATCTACGATGCGCTGCTGGTGAGGCAGATTGACGAAAAGCAAGGCGACTTCGCCTATCTGGACAATGATTTCGAGACTGTGGTCGGAGCGAAAGGCCACAAGGTGGAGCAGCCCGACTACGAAATCGTCGTGGTGCGCAAGAACGAGAATGGCTTCTATCTTTCGCGGAAAATCATGTTCAGCCGGACTGACCTTCTTCCTCATCGCCAGGTGATCTACGACGAACACGGCGACCAGGTCACGAATTGCACGTACGAGGGATACAAGGACTACGAAGGCGTTAACTTTCCCGTCCAGATTGGAATCAAGCGGCCGCAGGAGGAGTACGACATCACACTCACCATCCTCAAACTTCAGCTCAACGAGCCGCTGCCCAACGACAAGTTCGCCCTCGAGCAGCCCGCTGGAGCAACCGTGGTCCACCTCGACCAGCCGCGCGCAGAACTTCGCACCGGGGGGGAGAAGGAGAACAAGCAGTAGCAGGCGAAGTCCGCCCGCCCGAAGCCTCCGATGATGAACAAAATGATTGTTTCCAATCTGACGCACCGTCCCCTGCGGTCGCTGATCAGCATCGTTGCCATCGCCCTCGAGGTGACGCTGATCCTGCTTATCGTGGGTTTGTCGGTGGGCATGCTCAACGATTCGCGGCAACGCCAAGCCGGGATTGGCGCGGACGTCCTCGCCTTGCCGCCCGGTTCGTCGGCCATGGTCGGAGTCACCGGGGCGCCGGCGCCCATCAAGGTCCGCGACATCATTGACAAGCTGCCGCACGTCACGGTGGTCTCGCCCGTACTGATGCAGGTTTCAACCGCGGGCGCGCTCGAGGTGATCTTTGGCATCGACATGCAGAGCTACGAGTCCATGGGAGGCGGGTTCCGCTATATTGCGGGCGGTCCTTTTCAGGGACCGTGGGACGCGCTGGTCGACGACCTTTACGCTCAGGCCAGCAAGGCGAAAGTCGGCGATCCCATTGAGATCGTCAACAATACCTTTCACATTTCCGGCATTGTGGAACACGGCCGGGGAGCCCGCAAGTTTGTTCCGATCGGCACACTTCAGGACCTTACGGGCGCGCAGGGAAAAGCTACGGCGTTCTACGTGAAGCTCGACAATTCCAATAATGCGGATCTCGTGGTGCGGGAAATCAAGGATGTGCCGGGAATGTCGCACTACGTCGTGCGATCGATGGCCGAAACGCTCTCTCTCATGACGCCGAGTAACACGCCCTATCTTTCGAGCTTTATCCGCGTCGTGATCGGCATTTCAATGATCATCGGTTTCATGGTGATATTCCAGGCGATGTACACCTCAGTGATGGAGCGAACGCGGGAGATCGGAATTCTCAAATCGATCGGCGCATCGAAGCTCTACATCATGAACGTCATTCTGCGCGAGACCAGCCTGCTGGCAGTGAGCGGCATCGTGGTGGGCATTGTGTTCAGTTTCCTGATCCGAATCGCGGTCCTGCACCGGTTGTGGCCCCTGTTGACAGTGGAGATCACGAACGGCTGGATTGTGCGGGCGACGATCATCGCCATAGTAGGATCCATTGCGGGCGCAATCTATCCGGCCTTTAAAGCCGCGCGCAAGGACCCGATCGAAGCGTTGGCTTACGAATAACGCCGGCCTCAGTTAGGACCGTTCCTCGGCAACGACACTTTCACCTGGCAGCCCGCGCTGTTTTCCCGGTTTCTAAGTTCAATCGAGCCGCCGTGTGCTTCCGCCACCTGCCGCGCGAGAACCAGGCCGATGCCGCTGCCCGTCGGCTTGGTGGTGTAGAAGGGGACAAAGGCATTGCCAGGATTGGCGAGCCCGCTGCCGTTGTCTTCGACGCTGAGGATTACGTTCTCCTTTTCCCGGGCGTCCCATGACATTACGACTTCCGGCTTTCCGTTGAGGAATTTCGCTGGATCTCCGTTCGCCGTTTCCGCCGCCGCACGGGCCGCCTCGAGCGCGGCTTCGGCAGCGTTGCGAACAATATTGATGAGCATCTGCTCGATCTGGTCGGGATCGACCATGGCAAAAATCTCGGGGCCGGGAACGACCGCGACCCGAAGCCGGGTTTCAAGACCAGCCACACGTTCGATGATCGGGCGCAACTCGGCCCTGCGCAGTGACGGCGGCGGCATCTGAGCGAGCTGGCGGTACGCCTGAAGAAAGCGGTTTAACGACGCCGCCCGGGTTTCAATGATGGTGAGACCGCGCTCGAAGTCGCTGCGCTGCTCAGTGCTCAGGGGCGCATCGGAAATTCGCGCGCTCAGGCTTCCGGCAATGGACTTGATCGGCGCCAGAGAGTTGTTCAGTTCGTGCCCCAGCACGCGAATGAGCCGGTGCCAGGCATTGCGCTCCTCTTCCCGCAGGGCGCGGCTGACTTCGGACAACACGATCAGCGAGTGAGGCACGCCCTTTTGCCGGAAGGTGCTTCGCCGTACCAGCCAGCGCCCCCCGATACGGTTGGAAGGCAGCGCCACCAGCGCCTCAGACCTTACGGCCAAGCATCCGGCCAATCCGATATCTTCGGCGGTTCGGCCGAGAAGGCGCGCCGAGGGCTGCTGCAGCAGGCGCTCCCCGGCGGAGTTGACGAGGCGCAGGACTTCATCCGGATCGAAGGCGAAAAGCGGGACTTCGATTTCCTCGACGACGCGGCGCAGCAGAGCGGTTGCTTCAATAGCCCGCATGCGCTGATCCGACAGCAGGTCCGCCAAAGCATTCACTTCCAGCGAGAGTTCTCCCAGGGCATCGTCGGCGGCCGCGCCCCGGGCACGGAAGGAAAAGTCCTCCTCTCGAAGGGCTGAGATCACGTTGGCGAGGGTCTGCAACGGGCGAGTGGTCTGCTCCTGCAGGGCCATGGCAAGCAGCCACCAAAGAAAGACCTCCAGAAAAAGCAGGCCGAGCTTTGACTCCAGTTGCCAGGGCTGAACCCAGATCAGAATGCCGCTTACCAGAAGCCCGGGGAGGGCCACGATGAAGGAAAACAGGCTGACGCGCCGTTCATACAGCAGTCGCGTCCGCCTGGGTGGACTCTTTCGCCCGGGACTGCCGCCCCCGTGCGAGCTAAATTCCATATTTCTCCATGCGCCGGTACAGGGCGCCCCGGCTGAGTCCCAGCACCTCTGCCGCCTGGCTCACGTTGCCCTGCGAGCGCTGCAGCGCCTTGCGGATGAGGATCGCCTCAACCGACTCCAGGCTCAGTTCTTCAAGGTTCTGGCCCTGCGGTCGAAGCACATTCAGCCCCAGATCGGCGGGTTGGATCTCGCGCGTGCGGCACATCAGCACGGACCGCTCCAGCGTGTGCTCCAGTTCACGCACATTTCCCGGCCACGAGTACTGCATCATCGTCTGCAAGGCTGACGGGTCGAAACCTTCCACCGGCCGACGATAGCGCGAAGCATAGCGGGCCAGAAAGTAACCGGCCAGTGCTGGGATATCCTCGCGGCGGTCGCGCAAAGCAGGAATATGAATCTCCACTGTATTCAGCCGGAACAGGAGGTCCTCGCGAAATTCGCCGGTGGCGCAGGCGGCGCGCAAATCGGCATTGGTGGCGGAGATCACCCGGACATCGATCCTGCGGCTTCGCGATGAGCCAACGCGTTCGATCTCGCCGGACTCCAGCACCCGCAAAAGCTTGGCCTGCTGGCGTACGGGCACATTTCCGATCTCGTCGAGGAAGATGGTGCCGCCGTCGGCTAGTTCAAAGCGGCCGATTCGGTCAGCTCGCGCGTCGGTGAAGGCGCCCTTTACGTGTCCGAAGAGTTCACTCTCGAAGACTCCTTCCGATAACGCCCCGGTGTTCACCGCTACCAAAGGCCGAGAGGCGCGACCAGACAAGGCATGCAGGGTCTGGGCAACGACTTCTTTGCCGGTTCCGTGTTCTCCACTGATCAGGACATTGGCGTCGGACGGTCCGATGCGTGCGATGGCATCAAGGACCGGTTGCATGGCTGACGCCGCGGCGATAAATTCCGGGCGTCCTTCGGCTCGGAGCAAACGGTTTTCCGCGGCCAGGCGTTCCGCCTGCTGGAGCGCGCGATGAAGATCCACCTGCGCGCGGAGGATCGAGATCAACCGCTCATTTTCCCAGGGCTTCTGAAGGAAATCGCGCGCTCCCCGGCGCATGGCTTCCACCGCCAGCTCAACGTTCCCCCAAGCGGTCATGACGATGATGGGGATGGTGCTGTCGAGCGCCACGATTTCCGAGATCAGGTCGAGGCCCTCCTGCCCGGAGGTCGTATCGCGCGCGAAGTTCAGGTCGATCAGGACAGCATCATAGAAGCCAGTGGTAAAGGCTTCGCGGACCAGAGCCGGGGATTTCACCGAATCAACTTCATAGCCCAGGGGACGCAGAAGCATTTCGATGGCGTCGAGGATGTGCTGCTGGTCATCTGCCGCCAGAACTCGGGGCAGGCGTCCGCCCTCCCCGCGAGGAGGCGAGGCAAGTTGTGTGTCACCCGGTCTGGTGGAGGTCGGCATAGAAGCTAAAGCGCAACCAAAGCACGAAATACGCGGTCATGGCTATGCCTTCCCGCTCAAAAACGCTCTACGGGTTCCCTGGGCCCGCGGTGCCTGCCAGAGCGTTCTGTATCTGTATCCCATTATGTTCCAAAGTCAGCCCGGTTGCTCGATCGAGCTCCACCCGGGCCTTTTCGTGAGTGGTCATAGCAGTGACCAGGTCAAGTTCGGCGACGGACAGGTCACGCTGCGAGGTCATGGTCTGGTAGGTCGACCCGGCGCCCAGCGTCTGCTCCTTTTTCATGATTTCAAAGGTGCGGGCGGCCAGGTCCCGAGCCTTGCGCGCGGCGTCCACCCTCGCCCCGGTCTGCTCCAGAGCATACTGGGCATTGCGCACCTCGATCCGGATCTGCTTCTTCAACTGCTGCATGCGGAGTTCCGCCTGGCGGTATTCAAGTTCGGACCGGTATTGATCTGCCTTGGCGATGCGGTTTCGGATCGGGATGTTGAGGTTGAAGCCGACATAATAATCAGGGGCAGAATTATTAAATGCCCTGTTCAGGGCCCCGGGGAGGTCGGTGGGGACATTCGAGGCGTTGTCACCCTGAAAGATTGGATTCAGTTCGCCGGCAAGGCCCGAGCCTCCGTAGAAACCGACGAGAGCCAGGCTGGGAAGAAGGGCATTCCGCGTCGCCTTGCGGCTGATCTCGCGGTTGTCGAGATCGGCGTCGGATTCGGCCAGTTCCGGACGGCTGTGGAGCGCCTGATTGATCAGGTCGAGAATGGGTTGGCTCGGCTGGTCGTCAGACGCCTTCATCTGGTCGGTCGGCACAACCGGCATTTCTTCGAGGACCGGATCATCCAGGCTCTTGGTGAGCGCATTTTTTATCAGTGACGCCTGAAGCTCGAGGTTGGTCCGCGCCACGGTAAGATCCTGATCGCGCTTTGACACTTCCGCTTCGGCCCGCATCACATCCATGGCAGGTACGCTCTGCAATTCAAGCTGCTTCCGGGCGTTACCGAAGCTCTGCTGCGCGAACGCCAGCGACTGCTCGTTCACTCTGGCCTGCTCATAGGCGTTCACCAAGTCCCAGTAAATGTTTTCGATCTGGGTCACGGTGGCGATCACCTGATCTTTGAAAGCGATGTCTGAAATCTTCTTGTTGTTCTTGGCGATTTTCAGATAGCGCAGGTTCGGGCCGAAACCAAAGCCGGCCAGCAGTTCCTGCCGGATGGAGAATCGAAATTGTGAGTTCAGTACGGGAGAGAGATTGGTAAAAATGCTGTTTGTGGTCTGGCGGTTGTTGTTGAAATCGAACGAGAAGCTGGTTCCCGTCGGTAAGGATTGCGAGAAATTCAGGTTCACCTGCCCGGTGTTCAACTGCAAAGCCGGAACGCCGTAGATCTGCTGGTTCGAGAGGGGCAGGGTCTGGTGCTCGATGCCCAGGTTAGCGTTGAAGGCGGGATCATAGAACTGCACCTGGGTCCCGGAGCCCAGCGTCGACTGCACCAGGCCAGACGCGCCGGCTCCCGCGCCGCCTGCTCCGCTTGTGGTGCCACCGGCTCCCGCGCCGGGGGCGCCCGCGCCATACCCGCCTACGCCGCCTCCCGGCGTTCCCTGCACGACGCCGGTGTTCACTCCGCGGAAAATACCGCCCGCCTGAGTGCGCAGAATGTCTGTGTCGGCAATGGGAAGGTTATAGCGGGCAATCGCCAGGTCCAGGTTGTTCTCAAGCGCAAGCGCGATGGCGTCTTTCAGCGAAAGATAGAGCTTGCCGTCGCGAATCAGCTGGTCGAGACGCGGAGAATTTGCCAGCGGTGGAGGCGGGATTTGCACCGATGTGTACGCGCTGAAAGGATTGCGGGACTTCGGCATCTCCAAATGAAGGTCAGCCGCGGTTTGTGCAACTGCGACGGTGCTCGCGCAGATCAGAACGAGCAAGCGGGCTGCAATACGCGCCAGTGGTGAATTGCGGTTGAAAATGCTCATTTGTTCACCGCTTCGCCGTAAGGCTCAAGGGTGGGATTTGCGGTATCGCCGACCAGCCAGCCGTCCCGTAGCTGAAGAGTGCGGGAGCCGTAGGTCGCGTTGGTCTCGGAATGTGTTACCTGGACGATGGTGGTTCCATGCTGGTTGAGTTCGCGAAACAATTCCATGATTTCCTTTGCTTGAGTGGAGTGCAGATTTCCGGTCGGCTCGTCGGCCAGCAGCAAAGCCGGCTTGTGAATGACGGCGCGCGCCACCCCCACAAGCTGCTGCTGTCCGCCGGAAAGCTGGCTGGGATACAGGTCTTTCTTGGCAACGATCTGAAAGCGGTCAAGGACGTCAGCCACCAGGCTCTGCCGCTGGCCGCGCGGAATGTCTTTATAGGAGAGCGGGAGGTCGATGTTTTCCCGCACCGTGAGATCGTCCAGCAGGTGATAGCTCTGGAAGACCATGCCGATGTTTCGCTTCGCAAGCTCGCCGCGCTGTTTCCGCTTCATTTGGTGCACGCCTTCTTCGCGGAACCAGTATTCGCCTTCCCACTGATCATCCAGTAGGGCAAGCACGTTCAGGAGGGATGACTTGCCCGCTCCCGAAGGACCCATAACGGTGATGAATTCACCTTCATGGATGTCGAGGTTGATGCGGCGCAGGACCCAGGTCTGTCCCGCTGCGGTTTTATAACTGCGCTCTACGTTTCTGAGTTGAATCATAATTCTCCGTTTTGATCTTTCATTCCTCCCGCAATGTCTGCATGGGATCGACGGCCGCCGCGCGTCTTGCCGGCAGGTAGCACGCCAGCAGAACAGTTGAAGCCAGAATCAGGGAGGTCAGAAGCAAGGTCAGGGGATTGAAGAGGCTTACCTGATACAGAAGGCTGGCCAACGCCCGCCCCAGGACGAAAGTTGCGAACAGGCCGAGACCCAGCCCGACGGCGGCGAGTTGAATGCCTTTGGCAAGAATGAGCCGGAGGACATCGACGCGTTTCGCCCCGAGAGCCAGACGGATTCCCAGTTCGCGCGTCCGCAGCCTCACGGAATAACTGGTCACGCCATATAAACCGAGAGCCGCCAGGAAGAGTGCCAGCCCGGCAAAGATTGAAAGCAGAACCACCAGGAAGCGGCGGCCGACGAGAGAAGAGTCTACGCGCTCCTCCATGGACTTCAGATCATAGAGGGGCTGATTTGGATCGACGGCACGAACCGCTGCCTGCATCGCGCTGGCCAGGCTTTCGGGATGCGAAGCCGCCGTTCTTACCATGATGCCGACTTCGGGGCGAGGCCGCTGCGGCAGGCACAGATAGTAGAAGCCTTCGTTGGTATCCGCCTCGAGAGAGGACGCCTTGGCGTGCTTCACGATTCCTACAATCGTGTAGCCCTCGTTGTCGTTTTTGAAGATGCGTTTGCCGATCGGGTCCTCATTCGGCCAGTAGCGGCGCGCCAGCGTGTCATCGATCACAGCGACGCGTTGGGTGTTCGCCCGGTCTCCGGAGTTGAACACACGGCCGCGCAGCAGAGGAATCCGGAGAGTAGAGAAGTACCCCGCGGAAATAGTGCGGACGTTGCCGTGCGGCGGCGGAGTGTTCGGAGGGAGGTTCTGACCCTCAATCGCAAAAGAAGCGGAACCGCCGGAATTGCTGAAGGGCAGGGCGTCGACAATCGCCGAGTTGGTTACGCCGGGAATATTTTCCAGCTGATGTTCGAGCGCAGTAAAGAATGCAGTCTGTTGCTCTGTGCTGCTGTAGCCCGCCTCGGGGAGCGCCATTGACCCGGACATCACGCCGCCGGGATCGAATCCCGTCTCCACCTGCTCCAGCCTCTCCATGCTGCGGAGCAACAATCCGGCGCCGACCAGCAACAGCATCGCCAGTCCGATTTCGCTGATGACAAGCACGGAACGCAGCCGCTGACGGCCCCGACTGGACGTCTCCGAGCGCCCACTCTCCTGGAGAGCCTGGAACCAGCGCGCCCGGGTCATCTGCCACGCCGGCGCGACACCGCAGAGCAGCACGCAGGCGACGCCGACTACCGCAACGAAAAGCAACACCTCGCCGGCAATGTGAACCGAGATGTTCTGCATCAGGCTTTGGGGCGCGAGGAGGAGAAGCGCGGGAATTGCCGTCCGGGCAATCGCCAGGCCGATGATGATTCCGGCAACGGCAAGCAGAAGACTTTCCGTGAAAGCCTGCTGCATGAGTCGACGGCGGCTCGCCCCGAGGGCGATCTGAATGGAAACTTCGCGCTGCCGCCCCGACGCCCGCGCAAGCTGCAGCCCTGCGATATTGGCGCAGGCAATGAGCAGTACAGTCCCCACGGCCGCCAGCAGAACCAGAAGTGGCTTGCGCAGGTCGCCAGCTACGTAATCAACCAGGGGGACCGCGAACATGCCCCATCCCGAAATCTTGCCGTAACTGTTCTCCCCTTCGCTGGCAATACTCTGCCCCGCGCGAAGATGCAGATAAGAATTGGCCTGGTCGAGGCTTACACCGGGACGAAGCCGGCCGACGCTAAACAGATATTCGTTGTAACGGTTTCTGCGATCGTAAAGAGTCCCGGGCGGCAGAGCCAGCGGAACCCACAATTCAGCCTGGTTTGGCCAGGCGAAGTCAGGGGCCATCACGCCGATGACCCGATAGGTTTCCCGGTTCAATTCCAGAGGACGGCCGATGATCCCGCGGTCGCTGCCAAAGCGCTCGCGCCAGGTGGAGTACGACAGGACGACTTCGTGCTCCGCGCCCGGTTGATCTTCTTCAGGCCGAAATATGCGGCCGAGATAGGGCCGCGCCCAGAAGACATCGAACCACTGCCACGAGACCTTCGCGCCGACCAGCCTTTCCGGAGTGGTTCCATTGCCGCTGTAGTTGAAATTTCCGCCAGTCAGCACCGCGGCGGAGGTGAAGATGTCCTTGCCCGCAACCGCATCGGCGAAATCCGGCCCTGACAAATTGATGTTCGAAAGGTCGGCTGGCGAAGCATACTTGGCGCGAAGGGCTACGACCCCGTTCGGATGCGGCACGCCGCTGGGATTCAGCAGAATGGCGTTCATCACGCTGAAAACGGCGACGTTGGCGCCGATGCCCAGTGCCAGGGTCAGTACAGCCGTGGCTGTGAAGCCGGGGTTCTTGCCCAACTGTCGCAATATATAGCGAAATTCTTTAAGCATTCCTCTTCCTCACTCGTATCGCAGCGCCACCATGGGATCGACCCGGGTAGCGCGGCGGGCGGGTATGTAACTGGCAGCGGCTGCGACGAGTGCCAGGACGACCACCACGGCCGCGAACGTGGCCGGGTCCGCTGGCCTGGTTCCGTACAGCAACCCCGACATGAGCCGCGTCAGGATCAGAGCACCTGCCAATCCCACGCTCACGCCCGCGAACGCCAATGCCAGTCCGTGAAGCAGCACAAGCCGAAGCACGTCGCCGGCTTTCGCGCCCAGAGCCATGCGGATGCCGATCTCGCGGGTACGCCTGGAGACCGAGTAGCTCATGACGCCGTAAATACCGACAGCCGCCAGAACCAGCGCCACTGACGCGAAGGCTCCCAGCAGGACCAAATAGAACCGCGACTCGCCCGTGGCCTCCGCGACGACCTGGTCCATGGTTTGCACTACGGAAATGGGCAGGTTGCGGTCGAGCGACCGGATCGCCGCACGAATTGCCGGGATCTTCGCAGAGGGATCGGCGTTTGTCTTCACTACGAGCGTCAGATAGGCGGAGGGCGGCGCTGGATTTAAAACGTAATCTCTATTTTGGAGGTAGGGCAGGAAGATCTCTTCTTCCGGCGGACTAGTCCAGTTGCCGCGGACGGAATTCTTGACCACCCCCACGACCGTAAGCCATGCAGGGTGGTTCTGGGGATCGTCCGTCGTGATGCGCTTGCCGATCGGGTCCTCGCCGGGCCAATAGCGGCTAGCCGTATATTCGTTGACTACCACAGCACCAGGCGCGCGCAGGTCGTCGGTTTCGCTGACGTCACGGCCGCGCAGGATTGGTATTCCCATCGTCCGGAAATAGCCGGGAAAAACCACCCTGTAGGTAGCCACCGGCGCCTCCCCGGGGCGGTCAAGCGGTCTGCCCTGCACATGAAAAGATATGCCCCACTGATCGCCGGCAAGGGGAAGATGGTTGATCCCGCTGGCACTCACCACCCCCGGCACAGCCGCGACTCTCTCCAGAACCTGGCGATAAAAGGCGGCGGTGCGGTTGCCGGAGCCTTCCTCTGTACCCGCAACCTCGGCGATGATGGAAACCACGTTGTGTGGATCGAAGCCGGGATCGACCTGCTGCAACCGGATGAATGTGCGGATCATCAGCCCCGCGCCGGCGAGAAGAACGACAGCGAAGGCGAATTCCGAACCCACGAGTACCGCGCGCAGGCGATTACGTCGCAACCCTTCGCTGGCGCCGCGTTCGCCTTCTTTCAAGGAATCGATGGTATTGGCGGAGATCGCCCTCCATGCCGGGGCCAATCCAAAGATCAATCCCGTCAGAATCGAAATGGCCAGCGCGAACCAGAGCACGTGGGCGTCGATTGTCACCGAATCCACGCGCGGCAAGTCAGAGGGGCTGAGCGCCTGCAGGGCGCGCACGCCCCATATTGCGAACAAAACGCCGATGGCGCCGCCAATCAGTGAAAGGGTCAAGCTCTCTGCCAGGAATTGGCCGAGCACGTCCCACCGGCTAGCGCCGAGGGCCGAACGAACCGCGATCTCTCTCTGGCGGGCGGCGGCGCGCGCCAACAGCATGTGCCCGACATTGGCGCAGGCGATCAAAAGCACGAATCCCACAGCTCCCAGCAACACCAGCAACGCCGGACGAACATTGCCAACTACCTTTTCGCGCAGTGGAACCACCGTGACGTCACGATTGGTGCCGGGAAACTCGCGCTCCAGCCGTCCGGAAATTGCCGCCATCTCGGCCTGGGCCTTTTCCACCGTGATTCCGGGCTTGAGTCGCGCGAACACGCGGAGAGATCGACCTTGGCGATCGTCCAGTCTCGGTCCCAAGGCCAACGGCGCCCACAGTTCCGCTTTCGTCGCCCAGAAGGGAGCAAATTTGAAGCTCTGCGGCATGACGCCGATTACGGTGTAGTTTTCGCCCGTAAGAGCGATCGTTCGGCCGACGATCTTGGAGTCGGATGCGAAGTGGCTTTGCCACAGCCGATAGCTCAGCACGACCGCATGTTCTTTGCCCGGTGTTTCCTCCTCGGGAAGGAACACCCGCCCAAGCAGCGGCTGCACACCCAGGAGGGGGAAGATGTCCGAGGTGACGTGGAGGCCCCACAGCTTCTCGGGATCGCTGGTGCCGGTGAGGTTGGGCGTCCAATACTGGGCTGCTCCCATGCCTGCAAAAACGTGGTTCTGGCTGCGCCAGTCGAGGAAGTTTGCCGGAGCAACGGGATTGCGGCCGTCGTGGAGAACGACCACCAGCTTGCTGTCATCCTTATAAGGAAGAGGGCGCAGCAACACCGCATTGACCACGCTGAAGATCGCCGTGTTGGCTCCGATTCCCAGGGCCAGCGTGACGATGGCCACAGCCGTAAAGGCGGGATGCTTGCGCAGTTGCCGGAATGTGTAGCGAAACTCTCCAAGCATTTTGTTCACTCGCTCATTCGTAACGCAAAGCCACCATGGGATCGACACTGGCGGCGCGCCGCGCCGGAATCAGCGCGGCAACCGCCGCTACCACCGCTACAAGCAAAATGACACAAAGGATCGTCAGCGGATCGCTGCTCGAAATGCCGAATAACTGGCTGCGCAGCGTTCGCGTGAGCAGCAGAGTCACCGGCAGCGCGACAGCAACGCCCAGACCCGCAAGCCACAAGACCTCCGTGAGCACCATGCGCAGAACGGCGGTCCGGCTGGAGCCGAGAGCGATTCGCAGGCCAATTTCTCGCGTCCGCTGCGCGGTGGCGTAAGCCAGAACGCCGTAGAGTCCCACCGCCGCCATGAATACAGCCAGAATCGCAAAGCTGCTGGCCAGCAGTGCGACCATGCGCTCGTTGCTCAAGGTATTGTCAATCTGTTCTTCCATCGTGCGGAATGAGTCCAGGACGAGGTGCGAATCAAGCTTCTGCATAGCCACTCGCACCATGTTTTGCGCGCTTGACGGCGACTGCGAGGTGCGAATGTAAAACGACATTGAGAGCGGGGCCTCGTCCCGGAGATGGGGCAGAAAGGCGGTGCGCTGAAACTCCTCCCGCATGGTGCCGTGCTTGGCATTTCCGGCTACGCCGATGATCTGAATGTCCGTCTTCGTCTCCGGGCCTCCACCCCGGCCGAAATACTGGCCCACAGCTCTCCGCGGATCATGGAAAAAATAACGGGCGAAGGTTTCATTCACTACGGCAACCCGGGCGTCCTTCACATCCTCCTGCTCGGTAAGCGCTCGTCCAAAAAGAATGGGCACTTTCAGCGTGGAGAAATAGTCCGGCGTAATGCTCGTCCACTGCACGTCCATATTCTCGTCGGGCCTGTCCTTGTAGCCGGCAACCGTGATGTTGCTGGTCATGTTGCTGTCAGCAAGCTCCGCGCTGTTGGTGGCCGCTGCCGAAGTGACACCGGGAAGCCCTTTCAATGTGTCGAGCACACGCTGGTAGAGAGCAGGTGTTTGCGTGTCGGAATAACCGGCGATACGCGGGCTTATGCGGAATGTAAGCAGGTTGGTGGTGACGAAACCGGCGTCGAGCGTTTTCAAATTGTGCAGCGTGCGCACGAACAGACCGGCGCCAACGAGAAGAAGCAGGCTGAGCCCAATCTGAACTGCGACCGAAACTCGCCGGAAGCGGAGCGGGCCTCCCTCGGCCGTTACCAGCTGTTGCTTGAGAGCAGCCATCAGGTTCGGCCGCCAGAACTGGACGGCGGGGGCCAAACTAAACAGAACACTCACGACCATGGACAACGCAAGATTGAACAGCAGGATGCGGAGGTCCAGCCGCGAAGAGAACGGCATGTCTCCGGTAGAGCCGCTCATCAGTTCCCGCGTCAGGATTTTTGTTACTTGCGGGGCGAGCAGAATGCCCAGTGCCCCGCCGCTCAGACCCAGAATCAAACCTTCCACCAGCAACTGCCGCAATACTCGGAGCCGCTCAGCGCCCAGCGCATATCGAACTGACATCTCGCGGGTGCGCCCGGCAGCACGCACGAGTAACAGGCTGGCCACATTCGCAGCAGCCATCAGAGCGACCAGTCCGACCATCGCCATGATGATCAGCAATGGCGTCGCAATGGCATCACGGAGCGGTGAGAAACCTTTGGCGCTGCCCACCACCATCAGGCGGCTCTGGTTTACGAATCCTTCGCGAAAGCCCTGGGATTGAGTTTTAATCGATTTCAGCTCGTCCGCCCGGATTGAACGCCAGAGAGGCAGCATGGCCGCTTCCGCCTGGCCGGGTGTGATCCCCGGTTTCAGGCGGCCAATGATGTTCAGCCACGCCGAGCGGCGGTTCTCGAGATCGTTCCAACCTGGCGTGACTTCCGGCTTCATCATCATGGGCGTGAAAATGTCCGGAGTCTGCCCCGCCACAACGCTGTGAAAGTTCGCGGGGGATACGCCGATGATCTGGAACGGGTGAGCGTTGATCAGAATGCTCTGGCCGATAACTCTCGGGTCCGATCCGAAACGCCGGCGCCAGTAGCCGTAGCTCAAAACCGCCACGGGATTGGCGTTTTCCGCTTTGTCGTCGGAGGCCACGAAGAGGCGGCCGCCCGCCGGCTTCACGCCGAGAACTTCAAAGTAGTTTCCGGAAACCAGTTCTCCATCGACGAGTTCCGGCTGGTTGTGCCATTGCACTCCTACCTGCACCGCATCGGTGGCGAGCATGCCGCTAAAGGCAGAGTTCTGGTCGCGAAGGTCGCGGTACATCGGATACGAAAAGTAGTGACTGTCGTCGCCGCCATAGCTGCTGACTCTGCCGCGATTGGTTCCGGTGTATTGCAACTGCACGAGTTCATCGGGATGCCTCACCGGCAGGCTGCGAAGCAGGGCCTGATCAAGCAGGCTGTAAATAGCGGTGTTGGCGCCGATGCCCAGAGCCAGCGTGAGCACGGCGACCCCGGCGAACGCCGGCGCCTTGCGGAGTTGCCGCAGAGCGTACAAGAAATCCTGAAGCAGTCCAGTCATTTATTCGTACCTCAGCGCCACCATGGGATCGACTTTGGCCGCTCGCCGCGCCGGAATATAGCTGGCCAACGCTGCGATGGACGCCAGAAGAAGCGCCACGGCCAAAAACGTAACCGGATCGTCACTGTTAATGCCGAACAACAAGGCAGCCATGAAGCGCGAGAGGCCAAAGGCGGCCATCAACCCGACGAGAAGCCCCAACGCGGCAGGCTTGACGCCTTCTCCAACAGCCAGTTTCACTACGCCGGCCTGGCGCGCGCCCAATGCCATACGGATGCCGATCTCCCGGGTTCGTTGCGCTACCAGGTTGGCGACCAGAGCGAAAATACCGACCGCGCTAAGCAGCAAGGCCAGTCCTGACATCGCCCCCAGCAATGCAGCTTCGACGCGCTGCATCGCGAGAGTGGTCGCGAGCAGGTCCTGCATGCTGTAAAAACCGGAGAAAGGCAAATTGGGATCGATACTTGTCAGAGTGCGTTGCATCTGGGCTGTCAGGTTTTGTATTGGCCCGGCGGTGCGTACGATCCAGTCGGGTTGAATCCACACATGCACCAGCGAAAGGACCGATGCGTCCACCTGGGTGGCAGGAATGTACATCGCCGGGTCGCTCATCAGCGGAGCGTCCGGATTCAGGCCGGAGGAAACGTACACATCGGCCACTTCGCCCACGATGAGGGTGTGTTTGTCCAGGTACCGTCCTACGGGATTGGCTCCGCCATAAAACCTACGTGTAAACGTCTGGTTCACGACCGCAACGTGCTGCGATGTGGAACTGTCGGAGGCGCTGAAGTCGCGGCCGGCGATCAAAGGCATCTGCAACGTCTTGAAGTATCCTGGCGTGACGTAGGACACGTCGGTCCCAACGTTTTGCCCAGCCTCCTGGCCGTCACTAAGCGTCACGCCATTATTCAACGCGCGCTCGTAAGGCACGCTCAGGCCAACTGCGGCATCCTGCACGCCAGGAATTTGTCGCATTGCATCGACGCTCTCTGCCAGAAGCTTCCGGAACGCCGCGGGATCGTGGAAGCGCACGTCGTCGAGAGAAGCCTTGGCTACGACGACGCCGCTGGCGTTAAACCCGGCCGGCAGAGTCCAGAGGTGGATCAGGCTGCGAATAAGCAGGCCGCCTCCAGCCAAAAGCACGACGGTTAGAGCTACTTCGCCAGTGATGAGTCCGCGACGAAGGTATGGACTGCCAACTCTTGTGGCGCCGCGGCTCTCCATCGATGAGCGGCCCGTCACGCCGCGAAGCGTGAATGCCGGGAGCATCCCGAACAAAATGCTGGTCAGCAAAGAGACGGCCAGCGTGAAGCCCAATACGCGGGCATCGAGATGTATCTTCGCAACAGGAAGAAAATGTCTGGGCAATAGCAGCAACAAGCTGCGCAGGGCAAGGAAGCCCATGCCGATACCAATTGCCCCGCCGGCGAGTGCCAATATCAGCGTCTCGACCCAAAATTGTTTTTGGATCTGCCCCCGTGACGCCCCTAGCGCCACCCGCGTCGCGATTTCCGGCGTCCGGCGAACCATGCGAACCAGGCTCAATCCCGCGAGATTGCCGCACGCGATAAGAAGAATGAAACCGGTGGCCAGCATCAATGCCATCAGTTGTGGGCGTAGTATTTCCGTTTCACCTCGCTGAAATGCTACCGAGTGATACGTGACTTGAGCGCCGGGAGTTCGGTGAGCTCGCTGAGACCAGGCCTGATTGATTTCGGCATCGGCCTGCTGCCAGGTGGCGCCTTCGCGCAGCCGAGTGATGCATGCGAAATTTGTTCCCATCCCTTCGCCCTCACGGCTGGGCTGAAGAGCTGTGTACACATCGGCGTTCAAGGGTGTGGTGGCGCCTTCCGCTAATACGCCAACAACGCTGTACGGCTCGCCTTTCAACAAAACGGATTGGCCCAGAATGCTCGGATTCGAGCCGAATGTCGTCCGCCACAGGCTGTAGCTGAGGATCGCGGCTTTGGGCCCGTGAGGCCGGTCTTCCTCCTCCGAGAAGTTGCGCCCTATGAACGGTTGCAGCGCCAGGACGTCAAGGTAATGTGCCGAAACGCGTCCATCCTGCACATACTGCAGGCGGGACCCGGATTGGAGGTTCGCTCCTGAAGTGCCTCCACTGGAAACCGCCGAAATCAATGCCGGAACGTTGTCGCGCAACAGTTCCCACTGCCCTCCGTCCAGGTCGTGACGCTGGTCGGATGACTTCGGGCCTGTGATGCGGGTGTAGATCGTCCCCACCCTCTCCGGATGCGAGTAAGGCAGGCTCTTCAGAACCAGTGCATTCACAACCGAGAAAATTGCCGTGTTCACGCCAATGGCGAGCGCCAATGTTGTGATCACCGCTGCCGCAAAGCCGGGATTCTTCCGCAGCTGGCGCAACCCGTAGCGAACGTCCTGAAGCAATCGTGTCATCCGTTTCTCACTCGTACCGCAGCGCGATCAGTGGATCGACGCGCATGGCCCTCCGCGCGGGCACGTAGCAGGCCAGCATGGTGACTGCGGCCATGAGGAAGGCAACGCTTCCGAAGGTGAGCGGATCGGCGGCGCTCACGCCATAAAGCTCGCTCGACAGCCAACGCGTTACAACGAACGCGGAAGCCAGTCCAAGGGTGATGCCGACCGCGGCAAACTTTGCCCCTTCGCGCGCGACCAGCCAGAGAACATCACGCCGCTGCGCCCCGAGGGCGATGCGGATACCAATCTCCCGTGTACGCTTTGAGACGAGAAACGCGAGCACACCATAAATTCCAACCATGCCGAGCACCAGGGCCAGCCCGGCGAAGGTGACGAAGAGCCAGGTCGTGGAAGCCGGGGTGGCGACGGCATCCGAGAGCACGCTGTCCATCGCCTTCACTTCGCTGACCGGGACGTCATGGTTCAGGCCCGCGACGATTCCCCGCAGTAGTCCGCCCGTTTGAGACGCGTCCGAGGTGGTGCGAACCGCTATGGTCATCTCTGCGGGAACGCTTTTGTCTTCGGCTGTCGACGTGGGACTGAAGGGTACGTACACCGTGCCCTTGATATAGTCCGGGGCGGTCCTCTGCAGGTCGTATGCCAGCACATCCGGCGCAACGCCGACCACCGTTCGCCACGTGGGTTCGTTCAGCAGGCGAACGTGCTGTCCAATCGCATTCTTTCCCGGCCAGAACCGCCGCGCCGTCTCCGCGTTGACGATCGCAACCGGAGGATTGCCCGACATTTCTCCGGCTGAAAACGATCGCCCCGCCAGCATGGAGATATTCATCACGTGAAAGTAGTCAGGCGTTATCGTGTTCATCCAAAACAGTGGCGAAACCTGCCCGGCAGCAAGTTCGAAGTTCTGGAGTTCAACTGAGCGCTTCGTCACTCTTCCGCCGAGGGGCAGGGTGTTCACCAGAGCCGCGCCACTCACCCCCGGAGCAGCCTGAACCTGTTCGATTACGCTGCGGTAGAAGGCCAGGCAGCGCTCGGCGTCGCTGCAAAACGACTGGTTCGGTGTGATCCGCGCGGTGACCACGTGCTCGCTCTGAAAGCCCGGATTGACATGGGAAAGTGACCAGAAGCTGCGGATCAGAAGTCCGGCCGCGATGACCAGCAGCGCTGCGAATCCGACTTCCGCCACCGCAAGAACGCTGCGCAGGCGCTGAGATACGGAAAGCGTTGCTCCGCGTCCGCCGGATTGAAGCGATTCGGTGAGCCCGGTGCGCGAAGACTGAAGCGCCGGCGCCAGGCCAAAGATCAGTCCGGTCAGAATACTGAGACCGGCGGTGAAACAAAGCACCCGCCAATCCAATTGGACATCCATCAGCCGCGGAGTGCCCGCTGGCAGCGAGAACTTGAGCAGCGATAGTCCGGCTGCCGCGAGCGCCAGCCCCAGCAAACCGCCGAGGGAGGCGAGAACCACGCTCTCGGTGAGGAGTTGTTTGGCGATGCGGCCCCGTCCCGCGCCCAAGGCGGAACGGATGCTGATTTCCTTTTCCCGGGTCGCCGCTCGCGACAGCATCAGGTTGGCGACGTTAGCGGAGGCGATCAGCAGGATCAGGACGACCGCTCCCAGCAACATCAGCAGTCTCGTCCGGACGTCGGCAACCATGTTGCTGCGCAGCGAGACCACGCTGACGTCTGCATTCCATTCCGCGGGCATCGTCCACGGAAACAGTTCGCCCACGTGCGACTGAAACATCCGAATCTCCGCCCGCGCCTGCTGCAAAGTGGCTCCAGGACGAAGCCTCCCGATGACTGGCATGTAATCGCTGGCCCACATACCGGTAACGTCGCGAGGATCAATGTGCAGGGGAATCCAGACCTGAGTTTTCGGCGAGGGGAAGCGAAAATTCGGCGGCATCACTCCCACCACCTGCCTTCCGACGCCTTCGATGTTGACCGTCCGCCCGATCACCGACGGATCGCTGCCGAACCGCTGCTCCCAGAGTGCATGGCTCAGGACAACGTAGTTGTCCTGACCGGCGGCATCCTCGCCGGGGTAGAACGTTCTCCCCAGCGCCGGCCGGGAACCAAGAACGGTGAAGAACTCCGCCGAGACCAGTGTGCCGGTCAGGCGCACCGGTTCACCCCGGCCGCTCAAATTGAACTCGTGGCCCTCGGCGTAGGCGGCAACGTCCATGCTGCGCACCTGCTGGCGCATCGCGGCCACTGCACCGCGAGGATAGGTTCCCGTCACGCTCACCAACTGGTCAGGCTGCGAGTACGGCAGAGGGACCAGCAGAATTCCATTTACCAGACTGAATATGGCCGTGTTCGCGCCGATTCCGAGAGCCAGGGTAAGCACTGCGACAGTGGTGAATCCCGGCGATTTCCAAAGAACGCGAAGTCCGTATCGAAGGTCTTGTAACAGGGTTTCCATAATTCCTCACTCGTACCGCAGCGCCACCATCGGATCGACCTTGGTGGCCCGCCGCGCCGGAACATAACAGGCAACCAGCGCCACCAGGATGAACAGGATCGTGACCAGAAAGAATGTCAGCGGATCACCCGCGCTGAGGTCGAAAAGCAGCGAACTGAGCGTGCGCGTCAGGACCAGTGCTCCGCCGAGTCCGAGGATTACACCCAGCAGAGCAGTCAGGATTCCCTGCCTGAGAACCAGTCGCAGAACGCTGCCAACCGACGCGCCCAGGGCGATCCTGATCCCGAACTCGCTCGTGCGACCGGTGACGGCATATGCCGTAACGCCGTACAGGCCGGCCATGGCAAGCAACAGGGCGACTCCAGCGAATATCGCAACCAGTGTCAGGCTGAACTCCCGCGACTTGAGAGATGTCGACATCACCTGCGCCAGCGTGCTGAAACTCGGTGGCACGTTTGGATCGAGCAAGCGCAGGATCGTGCGCGCAGAAGAAATGACCGTCGCAGGCTCGGCCTGTGTGCGCACCACAACGGTGAAGTTGTATGTGGTCTGCGGGCGCTGGCGGTAATTCACGTAGACCGTGGGGCTGGGCGGTTCTTCAAGGCTGTTTTCGCGGATGTCCCCGACAACCCCCACGATCGTGAGCGGCCGCAGGTCTCCATCCATGTTGCCGAACTCAAGCTTCTGGCCGATGGCATCGCCGCCCGGCCACTTTTCCCGCGCCAGCGACTGGCTGACAATCGCCACGTGCGGCGCGTCCATGGTGTCGCGATCGTCGAACCAGCGGCCGCGGAGCAGTGGAATGCCCATGGCCCGGAAATAGTGCGCGCTGACTGGGCTGAAGTTTGCGTATCCGGTGCGGGTTGCACGATGAAACCACTGCTCCAGATCCTCCACCTTCTCGGGAGGGTTCTCCTGAGGAGACATGAGAACGTAGGTTCCATTGGCCAGCCCACCGGTGAGCGGGAGGCTTCCCGTACCTCCGACTTCCTCCGTGCCCGGAAGGGCGCGAAGTTGCGCCAGAAAATCATCCAGCAGGCGGATCCGGCGTTGCTTGTCCGCATCCTTGTCGGCATAAGGAAGAGCCAGGTTGGCGGTCACAATGTGTTCGGTGCGAAACCCCGGATCGATGGAGAGCACGCGCAGCAGGCTCCGGCCCAGCAGGCCTGCTCCGGTCACTAGAACCAGAGTGATCGCGATCTGCCCGGCAATGATTGTGCGGCCCAGGCGTTGCCGGCGAGGAGCCCCGCTTTGCGCCCGGCCATGTTCGGCGAGAACCTGCTGCACATTGACCGAGGTTGCCCGTAGCGCGCTTACAAGGCCCATGCCGGCGGCTACAGCCAGGCATACGCCAAGCGCAAACAACAACACTGGCAGATTGATTGAGACTTCTTCCAGGAACGGCAGGCTGGGAGGAGCCAGGCGTACCAGCAGAACGATTCCCCACCGCGCTACCAGAATGCCCAGTACTCCGCCCGCCAGCGATAGCAGCGTCGCTTCGGCAAGGAATTGTCGTATCAGGCGTGCGCGGCTGGCCCCGACAGCAGTCCGAACCGCAAGCTCCCTTGCCCGATTCGTGGCCTGGGCAAGCGACAGGTTCACGACATTCGCGCAAGCAATCAACAGCAGAAACCCGACCGCGCCCATTAAGACCAGCAAAGCCGGGCGCACATCGCTGGTCATGGCGTTCTGCAATGGCGCCAGTGAAACATCCGCCATATCGACGTCCTGCCCGTACTGCAGCTTGATGCGGCGGGCAATGGTTGCGAGATCGGCTTGCGCCTGTTGCGGTGTGACGCCCTCGCGCAGCCTGCCCAGCAGCGGCCAGTTGTGCGCGGTACGGCTTGTAAGGTGTTCCCAAAGTTCGCGCGGAAGCCAGATGTCCGCCGAGTCGGGAAAGCGGAACCCCTGAGGAAGCACTCCGATGACAGATGCGGTCCGATTTTGAAGCGTCAACTTGCTGGATGAGAGATCGGTTGCGCCACCGAGATTCTGCCGCCAGTAGTTGTAACTGACCAGCGCGGTGGGAGCCGCTCCATGATGCTGGTCTTCGGGCGCAAAACCGCGGCCCACGACCGGCTGCACCTGCATCAGAGGGAAAAAGTCGCGTGAGACGGCAGCCACCATCGTGCGGGTCGGCTCGGAGCCGCCGGAAACCGACGTCAGGTTTGCGCCATACTCCGCCACGTACTGAAGCGAATGATTCTGGAAGCGCAGGTCATCGAAGTTCGGATCGGTGAAGTTCGACCGATGCCCGCGGGAGTCCAGTTCCCACAGCCGGACGATCTGATCGGGTCGATGGTACGGCAGCGGATGCAGCAGCACTCCATTCACCACGCTGAAGATGGCAGTCGTGGCCCCGATCCCCAGCGCGAGCGTGAGCGCGCTGATCGCAGTGAAGGCCGGCGACTTCCGCAACATCCGCAAGCCGTAGCGAAAATCCTGAAGCAGTGCTTCCATAAGTTTCATTCGTACCGCAACGCCACCATCGGGTCGACTTTTGCTGCGCGCTGGGCCGGCACGTAACAGGCCAGCAGCGCGGCGAGCAGCAGGGTCAGGGAGACGACCGAGAACGCACCGAAATCCACCGTGCCGACGCGGAACAAGACTCCGCTCATGGCACGTCCCACGAAGCAAGCGCCGACCAGGCCAATGGCCGAGCCCACAACGGCCAGCAGAATTCCTTCTTTCAAAACCAGGGTGATTACTTCTCTCCGGTCCGCCCCAAGGGCCATGCGGAGTCCGATTTCATGAGTTCGCTGTGCCACGGAAAAGGCCATCACGCCATAGATACCGATGGCCGCCAACAACAGCGCGACCGCCGCGAATGTTCCGTAGAGTGCGGTCACAAAGCGATCGCCAACGAACGAGTCGTCGATGATCTGGTCCATGGTCTTGACGTTGTCCATCGCCAGATCGGGATCCATCGAACTGATCACCGCCGCGACGCTCTTCGTCATCTGTGCCGGATCCCCGGCGGTACGGACCGCCACGTTCATCCCCGGCCACGGACTCTGATAGAAGGGGACGTCGATCTCGGCGAAGTCCTCTCTTCGTACGCCGTTGGTGCGGACGTTATTGGCGACGCCGACGATCTCCCATTCCAGCGAAGGCCCCAGTTTCGTGACGCCAGGGATCAACTGTTCGACAACCAGCCGCTTGCCGATCGGGTCAGCTCCGGGGAGAAAACGGCGCACGAAATTCTCGTTTACGATCGCCACTCGCGGGCTGCCGTCTACGTCTCGGTCGGTGAAGCTGCGGCCCCTCACGATCTGAATTCCGAACGTCTGGTAGTAGCCGGGCGACACCATCTGGAAACCCGCTCCATCCCTGGCGCCGGCCTCCTTCGGCGGTTCGCCTACGATGTTGAACGGCATTCCAAAGCCGGTTCCCTGGATCGGAGTGCCGGTCGCGACCTCGGCTTTCGCCACGCCGGGGATTGCCTGAAGTTTTTCCAGCAACTGGCGATAGAAGGTGACGATCTGTTCCGAGTTGGAAAAGCGAGTGTTCGGAACCGGCAGCCCGAAACTCAGAATGTGGTCGGACCGAACCCCGAGGTCGACACGTGTCAGATTCCAGAAGCTGCGGATGGCGAGCCCCGCGCCCGCGAGCAGAGTCAGTGCCAGACCGAATTCCGACACCACCAGGATTTTGCGTAGCCGATGGCGTTCCCGCCCCGTGCCGGTGCGGCCGCCTTCCTTCAGAGTCTCATTCAGATTGATTCCGGAAGCCTTCCACGCCGGCGCGCATCCGAATAGAATTCCGGCGAGAACAGTTGCTCCCAGAGTAAAGAAAAGCACGGGCAGGCTGAGACGTACATCCGCTTCCGAGGGAAGCGTGTACGGCGGCATGGCAACCATAATCACTTTGAGCATGCCTGCACTGAGGGCGATCCCCGCCGCACCGCCGAGAACTGCCAGGACCAGGCTTTCAGTCAGAAACTGGGTAAAAATCCTCCACCGGGTCGCGCCCAACGACGACCGCAGCGCCACTTCTTTCAATCGGGTTGTCGCCTTAGCCAAAAGCAGGTTGGCTACATTGGCGCATGCAATCAGCAGGACGAATGCCACGGCTCCCATGAGAACCCACAGTGTTCGTTGCGTGTCCTTGGGAAAGAAATCGTTCTGCAACTGCTCGACGCTGATGCCCCATCCTTTATTGGACTGCGGGTAGTCTTTTGCTATGCGGCCGGCGATGACATCCATGTCCGCCTGCGCCGCGGCGATCGAGACTCCTGGCTTCAGCCTGCCCATGACCAGAATCCAGTGGAAATTGTGGTTGATTTGCTCAGGCTTGAACGCCAGCGGAACGACGAGTTGAGTCTCCAGCCGGTCGGTGGGTCCGGGCGCCATCACGCCCACGACCGTGTAGGGCTCGCTATTGATGCGCAGTTGCTTGCCGATGATATTCGGGTCCGCTCCCAGGCGACGCCACAGCCGGTTCGCCAGAACGGCAACATGGTCCTTTCCAGTCTCGCCTTCCTCCGGCAGGAAATCCCGGCCCATCGAAAACTGCACGCCCATCATTTTGTAGAAGCCAGGCGTGGTGATCTGTGTGGCGATCTGCTCCGGCCGCTCCTTCGTGGCCACGTTGTAGGAGCCTCCGCTCCACGCATTCAAATCCTGGAACGACGTGCTCTGGTGCTTCCAGTCGAGAAAATCGCCCGCAGCCACACCGTTGCGTCCACCTTGCACCTTGGACCAGACCATTACGAGCTGGTCTGCGTTGGGATACGGCATAGGAGCCAGCAGCGTGGCATACACCACGCTGAAGATCGCGGTATTCGCGCCGATGCCGAGCGCCAGCGTAATAATCGCGACCAGCGTGAACCCGGGGCTCTTGCGAAGCAGCCGCCACCCGAAACTGAGGTTCTGAAGAAGACCAGCCATTTTCGTTTTCCTCTACTCGTATCTCAGAGCCACCATGGGGTCGACGTTCGCGGCGCGGCGCGCCGGCACATAGCAGGCCAGCAGCGCTACCGCTACCAAAATGAGCGACACGCCCGCGAAGGTGAGCGGATCGGTCGCCGAAACCATAAAGAGCTGGCTCGCCATCAGGCGAGTCAGCGCGAAAGCGCCAGCCAGTCCGATCGCGACTCCGGCCAGGGTCATTCCCGTGCCCTGACTGAGGATCAATCGCAGCACGTGACTGCGTTGCGCTCCCAGCGCCATGCGAACGCCGATTTCATGAGTCCGCTGGCCCACGACGTAAGAAATGACTCCGTAAATGCCGACGCTGGCGAGAACCAGCGCCAGGAGCGCAAATGCGCCCAGAAGAATCATCGAGAAGCGCTGCGTGGCGAGCGAACGCGAGACGACCTGTTCCATCGTCTCCTCTCCGTAGATCACATGCTCGCTGTTCAGCTCTCGAATGGCCTGGCGAATGGATCCGAACATCGCCGACGGATCACTCGCCGTCCGCACCACCACGCCCGTGGAGCCCGCGGTCGTGATGTACTCGTCCGGCATCTGCATCAGCGGGATATAAACTTCTGTGCGAAGAGATTGCGTGGCATCGCTGTCCAGTCCCCACTGATTCACGTGTCCGACAAGGCCGACGATTTCGGCCGGCTGGCTGGACCACTTGAAGTAAATGCGTTTCCCGATCGCATTCTGCCCGGGATAAAACTTGCTGGCAAAAACCTCGTCGACGACGACCGCCAGCGGAGCGTGCTCATCGTCCTGCCGGGTAAGGAAGCGGCCCTTCAGCAACGGGATTTTCATGACCTTCTGATAGTCCGGTCCGACGATGTAATCGATCGCCCAGTTCATGTCGTTGTCGTTGGCGGGCTTGGGCTGTCCCTCGAGCCAGAACACTTGCTCGTCGTCGTAGTCGAGCGGCGCAGCGCCGGAGCTCTGCGCCACCGCCTGCACTCCGGGAATCGCCGCCAGCCTGCTGTCGAGTTCCCGCAAGCTGGCTCGGGCTTTGGCCGGAGTCGCTGTTGCGGTAGTCGGCGCAGTGGCCAAGCCAAAGGCCAGCGCATGATGCGGATCAAAACCGGGGTCCACCTGCCACAGGCGGATCACGCTGCGGACCATCAGGCCGGCGCCAATCAGCAACACAACCGCCATGGCCATTTCGGTGATGACGAATGCGCCTTGCGTCCGGTGCCGGACGGCAGCGCCACTGCGGCCGCCTTCCTTGAGAGTGTCGTTCAGTCCCGTTCGCGACATGCGCAACGCAGGCGCCAGGCCGAATAGAATTCCCGCCGCCAGTGAGATGGCGCTGGTGAAAAACAGAACGCGCAGGTCGAGGCCGATTTCCTCGGAACGTGGTAAAGCGCTGGGAAGAACTCCGAGCGCCGCGCGCGTTCCCCAAGCCGCCAGAATCAATCCTGCGCTGCCGCCCACGAGCGCGAGAACGGTGCTTTCCGTGAGCAACTGCCGGATCACCCGGCCCTTGCCTGCCCCCAGCGCGGCGCGGATGGCGAACTCGCGGCTCCGGGATGTGGAGCGCGCCAGCATCAGGTTGGCGACGTTGACGCAGGCAATCAGCAACACCAGACCGACTGCCGACAGAAGCACGAGCAACAGCGGCCGCACCGCTCCGACCATTCGTTGCTTCAGCGGAAGCAGGTTGGCGGTGATGCCGCGGTCCGTGTCGGGATAGGCGGCTTCGAGGTCTCGGGAAACCCGGTCCATGTCTGCCCGGGCTCGCTCAAGCGTAACTCCCGGTTTCAGCCGTCCCACGCCGTGAAAGCCGAGTCCAGCGCCGCGAGTGAGGAGCAGCGGATTGCTCCACTGTCCGGCAGGCACGTAAACATCGCCTTCGCGAAAGCTTGGCAGCCTCAGATGGAAAGCTGCGGGAATCACGCCAACAACCGTGTAACTCTTCCCGCCAAGCCGAATGCCCTTTCCCAGGATGTCGTGCGTGGACCCGAACTTCCGCCGCCACAGGCCTTCGCTGATGATTGCCACGGGCGCCGCTCCGACCTCGTCCTCTCCCGCCATGAATGTGCGGCCGAGCATGGGCTTGACGCCGAGAGTGGGGAAAAAGTCGGAAGAGACGAACTCGCCGTCCAGTTGCTCGGGTTCTCCCGCGCCGATCAGGCTGAAGGAGTAAACGCGCGATACCGCCAGCGATGAGAAGGTGCGGTTCTCCTTCTGCCAGTCGCGAAAGTTCGGATAAGAAATGGAGCCGTTTTCAAAATTTGGCTTGTTCTCGCCTAGTGCGATCAGCCGGTCCGCCTGCGGGAACGGCAGCGGGTTCAGCAGCACGCCGTTGACAATCGAAAACAGAGCCGTTGTCGAGCCGATGCCGAGGGCCAGCGTGAGCACGGCGAGCAGCGTGAAACCGCGGTTCTTCCCCAGTTGCCGCCGCGCGTATCGCAAATCCTGGAATAGACCATTCATAAGCGCCTCATTCGTACCGCAATGCGACCATGGGATCGACGCCGGCAGCACGCCGGGCCGGAACGTAGCTGGCGAGTAGCGCGCAAGCGGCCAGTGCCAACGAAACAGCAGCCAGGACTTCCGCGTCGAAGGAGCGCACGCCGAACAGCAGGTCGCGGATCAGGGTTGCGGCGCCCAGAGAGCAGAGAATGCCTCCGGCAATTCCCAGGCCCGTGAGCCAGGCCGCTTCCTTCATAATCAGCCTGTGCACCGAACTGCGTTGCGCCCCCAGCGCCATGCGCACCCCGATTTCGCGGGTGCGGCGGCTGACCGAATACGCGATGACGCCGTACAGCCCGACCACGCTCAGCAGCAGCGCCATAATGGCGAATCCACCTACCAGCGAAGCTACCGACCAGTGCATATAAGCGGACGGCGAGTCGTTGATCCGGTCCACCATGGTGGCTTCATCCATCGCGCCGATTCCAGGATCTACCTTGCGAATGGCTGCGATCATCGTCGGCAACAATGCGCTCTCCGACTGCGTGGTGCGCGCGACGATGGAAAAATAGGTGTCCGGGACCTGGTTGAAGGGGTAGTAGACAGCCGGCCAGATCGGCGAGTCGAGCGAGCCGTCCTTCACATCTTCGACCACGCCGACGATCTCCTTGATCGAATCCGGCGAAAGGGCGATGTCGCCGATCTTTTTGCCGACGGGGTCTTCTCCGGGAAAATACTGCCGGGCGAATTGCTGATTGATCATCGCTACGCGCGGCTTCGATAAGTCCTCCGCCTCGGTAAAATACCGGCCACGCGCCAGCCTGGCGCCAATGGTGGCAAAGAAGTTGGAACTCACATCGCGCTCATTGACTTCGTTATGCTCACCGTTGTACGGGTGGCCAACCATCCTGACCCAGGTGGTGTTGCCATTGAAACTCACCGGCAGCACACTCGAGGTTCCGACCGACCGAACTCCCGGCAAGCTTCCGATCTGCTCCAACAGCGCCCTGGCGGCAGCGATCTGCTGAGGTTCCTTCGGATATGTGGTTTCTGACAGCGCCACGGTCACTGTCGCCAGATGGTCGGTCTGGAAGCCGACATCCACGTGCAGCAGTCGATAGAAGCTCTTGCCCAGCAGTCCAGCCCCAACCAGTAGAACGACAGCGACCGCCAGTTCCACGACGACCAGATTCGCTCCAAAGCGCCGCCACAGCGTTCCCGACCCGCGGCCCCCTTCCGCCAGCCCTTCGCGGATCCCATGGAGCGGAAGCCGCAGGGCAGGAGTGAGCGAGAACAGCGCTGTCGCACCCAGAGCAAGAGTGCCCGCGAAGAGGAGCACGTGAAGGTTGATGCCCAACCCGTTCAGGTAGGGCATGCGGAGGATCATCTCCTTGGCGATGAGTCCAGTGAGAGCGCGCATGGCGAAGTGGGCCGCCAGCAGGCCAAGCACGGTCCCTGCCCCCACGACGATCAATGCCTCGGTCATGAACTGGCGGAGCAGGCGTGCCCGGGAAGCGCCCAGCGCGCCCCGCACCGCGACTTC
This sequence comes from Terriglobales bacterium, assembly GCA_963803205.1. Classification (GTDB taxonomy): domain Bacteria; phylum Acidobacteriota; class Terriglobia; order Terriglobales; family Acidobacteriaceae; genus CAWDLG01. The sequence continues at coordinate 250,032 of CAWDLG010000007.1, read as the reverse complement.
CCGCTTGCGGCCTTCCGAACGGACCAGCAGAAGGCTCGACACGTTCACGCAGGCAATCAGCAGCAGCAGGCCGGCGCCGCCCAGCAGCACCAGGAAAATGGGCCGGATGTTCGAGACGATCACCTCGGAAAGAGAGGCCACGTATGCGCCCTGGCCGCGATTGTCGGCGGGATACTGGATTTCCAATTGCTGCGCGATGGCTTTCATGTTCGCCAGCGCCGTGGCGACGGAAACTCCGTCCTTAAGGCGACCGACTCCGGTCAGATTGTGGCAGCTTCGTCTGCGGCCGCAGGGGTCGTCAGCGTGAAGCGTCGTCCAGAATTCTGTTTCTCCGCGCAGCGCGAACTGAAAATTTTCAGGGAGGACGCCAACGATGGTGTAAGGAACACCGCTCAGCGCAACCGGCTGGCCGACGACATCCCTTCTGCCGCCGAAGTATTTTTGCCACGCCTGGTAGCTCAGGATCACCGTCTTCGCCGCCTGCGGCAAATCCTCGCCGGAATAGAAATCCCGTCCCAGCATTGGAGCGATCCCCAGAGTCCGGAAGAACCCGTCACTGATGCGGCTTCCGTGCACCGGTTCGGTACCGCCGGCAGTGCGAAGGAGGTACCCGGTCCCGGTGTAGACATCCATCGAACTGAAAACCTGCTGGAGTTTTTTCCAGTCGAGATAGTCGGGATAAGAGAGGTTGGCGAGCGGAATCATGGGAACGCTTCCGGTCACCGTAACCAGCCGGTCTGGATTCGGATAGGGCAGAGGCTTGATCAACGCCGCATCGACAAATCCGAAAATGGCTACGCTGGAACACAGCCCCATGGCGAAGATCACGATGGCCGTGCCGGCAAAACCCGGGCTCTTGCGCAACTGCCGCAAGGCGTACCGCGCATCCTGGAAGAGTCCTTTCATGTTCGCCTCCGTCGCATCGCAAATTTCATTTGCATGGGCGAGACGCCCGTGCCTACATGGGTTACGTGGGCGCGGGCGTCTCGCCCGCGCAAATCTCACTCGTACCGCAGCGCCACCATGGGATCCACTCCCGCTGCCCGCCTCGCCGGGACATAGCAAGCCGCCAGCGCCACCAGGATCAGCACCACGGACACGCACAGGAACGTCAACGGATCGGTCGCTGAAACCATGAACAGCTGGCTCGCCATCAGCCGGGTCAGGGCAAACGCTCCGGCAATCCCGATCGCGATTCCCACCAGGATCAGCCGTCCCCCCTGCCCAAGCACCAGTCGCAGCACGTCTCCCCTCTGCGCTCCCAAAGCCATTCGCACCCCGATCTCGCGCACTCTCCGCCGCACCGAATAAGAAAGAACGCTGTAGATTCCGATGGCGGAAAGAAGAAGCGCCAGCCCGGCAAAGGTTGCGAGCAGCAGCATGTTGAATCGCTGCTGAGACAACGACCCGGCCACGATCTCTTCCATGCTGATCATGTCGACCACCGGCTGTTCACGATCGATCTCATGCACCGCGTTCGTGACCGCGGAAGTAAGAGCGGCGGGTTGCCCCGATGTGCGCACCACAATCGACATGAAGGGAGAGGCGGACTGGCCGAGCGGAACGTAAAGCGTCGCGGATGGTTCGGTGACGCTCAGCCCGTTCTGCTTTATGTCCCCGACCACTCCGACGATCTCCCGGGATTTTCCCGGAAAGAACGTCATCGTCAGATGTTTACCGACAGGGTTTTCTCCGGGCCAGAAACGTTGCGCCATCGACTCGCTCACCAGAATCACGGCTGGACGGCTCTCGACATCGGAAGTGTTCAGCAAACGTCCTTGGAGAAGCGGAACTCGCAGTGTCTGGAAGAATCCCGGTTCAACGTTGCGCACCGCGACTTCGGGCTGATCTGCCATCGGAACCTGGGGCCGGCCTTCAATTGCAACCGGCTGAGTGGAGCCGCTGTCGCTCAACGGGAGACTATCGATCGCACCTGCCGACTCCACCCCGGGTAGCGCCCGCAGGCGCCGAAAGAGCTGGTCATAAAAACTCAACAGAGACCCCGGCTTGCCATACCGCGTATTGGTGAGCGCCAGGGAAAACGTGAGCACGTTGTGGGGATCCATACCCGCGTCGACGCTGCTCAGTCGCGCCAGGCTGCGGATCATCAATCCCGCGCCGACCAGCAGCACGAGAGACAGCGCCACCTCGGCCACGACCAGAACACTGCGAGTGCGGCTGCCGCCGGATTCGGCGTCAGTTCGCCCCAGGCCCTCTTTCAAGGAGTCGTTCAGATTTGTTTTGGTCGCGCGAAGTGCCGGAACCAGCCCCGCAAGAATGCCGGTCAGCAGGGAGACGCCCAGCGTGAAAGCCAGTACCCAGGCGTCCACGCCGATGCCTCCGGCGCGCGGCAGGTGCTGCCCCAGGAATGCCACGATCAGCAGCACGCCGTAGTGGGCAATGAGCAATCCGAAAATACCGCCGGCGAGCGACAGCAGAACCGTTTCGGCAAGGACCTGCCGCAACACACGAGCCGCGCTTGCTCCCAGCGCCGTGCGGATGGCGATCTCCTTGTTGCGGGCCAGCGTTTTGACAAGAACCAGGTTGGCCACGTTTGCGCAGGCAATCAGCAGGACAAAACCGACCGCTCCCAGCAGGATCATCAATGCGGGGCGCACATCCTTCACCATCTGCTCCCGCAGCGGCACGATCACCGCGCCCCAGCCCTTGTCATCGGCCGGATATTGCTCGGCCAGCCGCGAGGAAATCGTGCTCAGCTCCGCCTGGGCCTGCTTCAGATCCACTCCCGGCTTGAGACGGCCGATGACGAGGTAGTTGTGGTTTCCACGGACCGCCCGGTCAGCGTCGGTCCATGCAACCGGAGTCCATAGCTGCGGCTGCTCCTTCGGATCGGAGGAAGTGGGAAACGCGGACTTCGCCGGCAGCACCCCGACCACAGTGAACGGAACGCCATCGAGCGAGAGGGTGCGCCCGATCACCTTCGGATCCGCTGCGAAGTGTGTCTGCCACAGTCCCTGGCTGAGGATGACGACGTGTCCGCGCCCGCTTTCGTTTTCTTCGGGAACAAAAGTGCGGCCGAGCAGCGGATGAATTCGCAGTAAGGAGAAAAATTCTGGAGTGACCCTGACGCCGGCAATGGATTCGGGCTCACCCGTGCCGGTAAGGTTGACGCTCATGGGGTTGTAAGCCGCCATCGCCTCGAATGCATGATTCTGGCGATTCCAGTCGAGAAAATTGGCGGGCGACACGCTGAAGATGGTCATGCCGGGAAAATTCTGCGGCGGCGGCACGTGCCAGACCTGCATCAGCCGGCTCGATTCCTGGTAAGGCAGCGGGCGCAGCAGCACCGCGTTGACCACGCTGAAGATGGCGGTATTCGCGCCAATCCCGAGGGCCAGCACAATCACTGCCACGGCGGTAAAGCCGGGCGCCTTCCGCAGCATGCGGTATCCGTAGCGAATGTCCTGCAGCAAAGTTTCCATAAATCCTCACTCGTATCGCAGCGCAACCATGGGATCGACCTTCATGCCGCGCCGGGCAGGGAAATAGCATGCGAGCAGCGCTACTCCCATCAACAATGCCGACGCCAGGGCAAAGGTGATCGGATCCCAGGCCTTTACCCCGAACAGCAGGCTGGATAGCAACCTCGTCAAAGCCGCGGCCCCGGCCACGCCCGCTGCAATCCCCGCGACCGTCAACCTCAAGCCTTGCCGCAGAACCATCGCCATCACGTGACGCCGCTCCGCTCCCAGCGCCATGCGGATTCCGATCTCGTGCGTCCGCTGCGAAACCGAATACGAAATCACCCCAAAGATCCCGATCGCCGCCAGAGTCACCGCGACGGCTCCGAAAGTGACCAGCAGCCAGGCATAGAAACGCGGTTGCAGTATGGAGGTCGAGAACAGATCTTCCATCGACGCGATTCGGCTCGCCCGCGCCTGCGAATCAACCGAGCGAACCGCGGCGCGAACCGATGGAACCAGGCTTAGCGGATTGCCTGCCTGAGCGCGAATCGCGATGTGGAGTCCGGGGAAAGTTCCCTGCGCAAACGGGACGTAAATCTGAAAGTCAGGGGGAGCACCCAGTCCGCTGTAGGTCGTGTCGGCTGCCACGCCCACGACGGTGCGGTCGACACCCCGGAAGTTGATCTTCTGCCCGAGCGGATCGACGCCTTCGAAGTACCGGCGCGCGACTTGCCGGTTGATGATGGCGACCTGCGGGGCTTCCGCGGTATCGGCATCGGTGAAGTCACGCCCCGCCAGCAGCGGCAGGCCAAGCGTCCCCAGAAATTTCGGGGTTGCGGGCAGATACCATGCCACCGGGCCCTTACCGGGCTCTATCGGAGTGCGGCCAGCGATGGAAAAACCGCTCGCTTCCTGCACAAGTTCCGGCGGCATGCTGGTACACGCGCCGGCGGACTTCACACCCGGCACCGCACGAATCGCACTGAGGACATCGTTGAAGAATTTGGTTTGCTGCCAGGGCTGGGAATAGCGCTCGAGCGACGCCATGACGTCAACTTTGAGTAGTTGATCGGGGGAAAACCCCGGCTCGGCCGTCGCCAGCCGGAGGAAGCTCTGTAACATCAGCCCTGCGCCTGCCACCAGAATCAGTGCCAGCGCAATTTCGCTGGCGACAAGGATGCCGCGCAGGCGGCGACTGCGGGCCTGCTCTCCTGATCCGCGAGCGCTCTCGCGTAGAGACTCATTGGCGTGAAGTCCGCTATGGCGAAGGGCGGGCGCCAGTCCGAAGAGAAGGCTGGCGAGTAAGGAAATCCCCACTGCGAAGAGCATCACGTTGCCATCGACGTGAACGTCCTGCAAGCGCGGAATATTCGAGGGGATGAGGCGCAGGAAGAAGTTCACCGACCAGAACGCCAGCAGGACGCCGAACGCGCCTCCCAGCACTCCTAGTAGCGCGCTCTCTGTCAGAGCCTGCCGGATCAGGCGGCCGGCGCTGCATCCGAGCGCGCGGCGCACCGCCATCTCCCGCTCGCGGACCGTCGCCTTGGCCAGCAGGAGATTTGCCACGTTCACGCACGCGATCAGCAGCACGAACCCTACTGCGCCTAGGAACAGAAGCAGCGCATACTGAACGTCCCCTACGAGTTTCGCGTGCAGGGGAACGAGTGTGGTCGCAAGGCCTGCGTCGTCCGAGGGAAACGACTGGCCGAGCCGCGCCTGGATCGCGTCCAGTTGCATCTTCGCCTCGGCCAGCGTGACGCCATCCTTCAACCGCCCGAGCACGCCATATCCGCGAAGGCTTCGACTATTCAGCCAGTCCCCGACGCTGGCATTTCCGGACGTGGCGTAGATATCGGCCAGGCTGAGCCACACCGAAACATCCGACGTAGGCAGACGGAATGACGGCGGCATCACTCCGACGATCGTGAAGTTCCGATCGCGAAGGCGCAGCGCTTTGCCAACTACGTCTGGAGCGCCGTGATAGGCGCGATTCCAGAACTCGAAGCCGAGAACCGCCACCCGCTCCCGTTCATCCGCAGCGCCCAGCGCCCTCCCTACGAGAGGCTGAACGCCCAGCATCCTGAAGAAATCGGGACTCACCATCGCGGCGCGGATGTTCTCACCGCCCTGATCGTCCGGAAGGTCATATCGGTTGTAGGCATAGAGCGCGAGACCGCTGAAGGCAGTGTTCTGCGCCTGCCAGTCCTTGAAATCCGGCATTGAAGTCCGGCCGTCGGCGCTCGGATCATTCCGCGGGCGCGTCCAGATCGAGACCAGCCGGTCGGGATGGTCGTATGGCAGCGGGCGCAACACGATTCCGTACACCACGCTGAAGATCGCCGTCGTCGCTCCGATTCCAAGCGCCAGCGTGAGCACCGCCGTCAGTGTGAATCCCGGATTCTTGCGCAGCATGCGCACGCCGTAGCGAAGGTCCTGGAGCAGCGTGTTCATATTTCTCACTCGTACCGCAGCGCCACCATGGGATCGACCTTGGTCGCCCGCAATGCCGGCACATAGCTGGCGGCCAGCGCAACACTGGACAAAACAAAGCAGACGGCGATGTAGGTAAGGGGATCGCGTGGCGGAATCTGATAAAGCAGCGACTGGATCAGCTGAGCCAAAGCAAGCGCCCCGAGAATTCCAATTGCGGTGCCGCCCAGCGTCAGCACCGTGCCGCGTCGAAAGATCATGGCCCGCACGCTCTCGCGCGACGCTCCCATTGCCATACGCACGCCAATCTCGTGCGTGCGCTGTGCCACTGCCTGCGCCATTACGCCATACAGCCCAACCGCTGTGAGCAGCAGGGCAATGCCGGCAAAAAGGCTCAGTAGCAGTGCCTGAAAGCGGGCGCGGCCAAGATTGAGAGCGAAGTAATCATCCATGGTTCGGACGGCATAAAGCGGCACCTCGCTATCCATGGAGAGAAGGGTCTTGCGAATTTCGGCGGTAATGGCGCCGGGATCCCCAGCGGTGCGCACTACCAGGGTCGGCGGTCCCCACATCAACTGCGGCAGCGGGATGTAGTAAGCAGGCTCCGGTTCCTTGTCGAGATCGCGGTTGCGGATGTTGCCGACAACTCCGACGATCTCTCGCGTCTTGTATCGTTCGCGTTCCGGCCCTTCACCGGCGCCGATCTTGATTCTTCGGCCGATTGGATCCTGGTTGGGGAAAAACTCCTTCGCAAAGGCCTGGTTGACGATCACGGTCGGATCGCCGTTGCGAGAGTCACGATCTGAGAAAGTGCGCCCGCGCAGCAAGGGAATCTGCATGGTTTCGAACATCCCCGCCGAGGCGAGATAGACTGCTGCGCCGGGCTCATCCTCGTCCTTTACCGGATGATCGGGCCAGTTGAACGAGATATGCCAGCTATCGCCTCCAAGCGGCAGAGGCAGCGCGCCCGAGGCGGCCGTTACGCCCGGCAGGTGCTGTAGCCGGGACAATAGTTCTCGTATGAATTGATCCTGCTGATCCGGCTTGTAGCGGACTTCAGAGAGATCGAAGCTCGCGGTGACCAGGTGATCGGGCTTGAATCCCAGGTCGACGTTCGAAAGCCGTTGTAGGCTGCGAAGCAGAAGCCCGGCGCCAACCAGCAGCATCACCCCGAGAGCCACTTCCCCAACTACCAGCGCGGACCGCAGCCGGCTGGTGCCGACACCGGAGGTTGTGGTGCGTCCGCCTTCGCGCATGGTGGCCGCCAGGTTCGGCGACGATGCCTGGATCGCCGGCGCCAGTCCAAACAGAATTCCCGTGCACAAAGCGAGAGCGCCGCTGAATAGAAGAACGCGCGGATCGATTGCGATTTGTTCCAGGCGCGGCAAATTTTCTGGATAGAAATGGAGAACTCCGCGCAGCATCGAGGCCGCGATGCCGATGCCTAACAGTCCTCCTCCGACCGATAGAATGGTCGATTCAGTTACGAGTTGCCGGATCAGCCGCAAACGCGTCGCGCCCAGCGCCGCGCGAACTCCAATTTCCCGCACGCGCGCGCTGCTCCTCACCAGCAGCAGGTTGGCGACGTTGGCGCACGCGATGATCAGGACGAGAGCTACGGCAGCCAACAGCACCATCAATGGTGTGCGCGTATCACCGACCAGGAATTCCAATTCAGGCTGAGCCGCTATGCCGGCATAAGCATTCGTTCCCGGATATTCCTTTGCTAATTCCCGGGCGATCGTGCCCAGGTCGGCGCTGGCTTGCGGCAATGTCACTCCCGGTTTCAGCCGGGCAATGGCCAGCAGACTGTGGTTGCCCCGCTGCGCGGTTGCGGGCGTTTCACCCGGAGCGTCGACCTCAGCGGTTCGTGAAAAAGTCGTCCACAGGTCCCGGCCTTCGGAAGCAACCGGAAACTGAAATCCCGCCGGCATCACTCCCACCAGGGTGTACACTCTTCCCCCGATATTCAGGTTCTGCCCCAGCGCATTCGGGTCAGCATTCAAGCGATTGCGCCAGAACTGATCGCTTACCACCGCAACGTAGTGCCCCGGTTGATCTTCTTCTGCCCGAAAATCCCGGCCGAGTGCCGGATTCACGCCGAGAACTTGAAACATTCCCGCACTCACCCGCGCATACTTGACGTGCAGCGGTTCGCCAATTCCGGTGAGTGTGTCCTCGCCCCAGTTGTATGCTGCCACGTCGACGAACGATCGGTTGCGGGCACGGATGTCAGTAACGTCGGGATAGGAGACACTGCCAAGCATCTTTCCCGCCTGGCCGAAGCGGCTGTCGTATTCGCCAATTGCCATCAATCTGTCGGGGTCATGAAAAGGCAGCGGCCGTAGAAGAAGGCCGTTCACCACGCTGAACATCGCTGTCGTGGCGCCGATGCCGAGGGCGATGGTCAGCACGGCGATGGCGGCGAAGCCGGGGCTATGGCGCAACTGCCGCAGTGCGTAACGCAGGTCCTGAACCAGATCTTTCATAGCACCTCACTCGTACCGCAGCGCTGCCATCGGCTCCACGCGGGTTGCGCGGCGCGCCGGCAGATAGCCTGCAACCAGCGCGACGGCGATCATGCCCAGCATCGCCGTGCTGATGCTGACCGGGTCATACGACTTCAGCCCGAACAGCAGGCTCGTCGCAAGACGGCCTGCCATCGGAACCACCACCAGTCCCACCGCCACGCCGGTCAGAACCAGCCAGAGCGTCTCTCGCAGCACCAGCCACAGGACGTCCTGTCGCGCCGCGCCGAGCGCCATGCGGATTCCAAATTCATTCGTGCGCCGCGTCACGCCGTAGGACATCAGACCGTAAATTCCAATGCTGGCCAGGGCCGCGGCCAGCAGTGCAAAGAAAGTGCAGAGCTGCGCCACCAGTCGGTGATCGAGAACGGAGTCGTCGACCAGTTGCGACAGGGTTGTGAAATCTCCCACAGGAAGATCGGGATCGACTTCATTAATCGCCCGTGTGATGGCCGGCGCCAGCAACTTTGGATCGCCCGTGGAACGGACTACAAAGTTGTAGAGAAATGCGGGATGCTGGCTGTGGGGATAGAACGCCGCTGGCATCGGCCTTTCCTGCAAGTCGGTGTACTTCGCGTCCTTCACCACGCCGACTACTTCCAGGTTTTGCCACTCCGGCTTGTCACCGACCGAGAAGGTCCGTCCCACGGGTGTAACGCCGGCGAAGTACTCCCGCGCCAAGGTCTCGTTGATGACCGCCACTTTCTGTGAGGTCGAGGTATCCTGCGGCCCGAGCGGACGGCCAAGCAGGATCGGCATTCCCATCGCCTGCAGGTACTGCGGCCCACCCATGTTGTGGTCGACGTTAGGATCTTTGGCCGCCGCGGTCCGCCCGGGAACGACCACCGGACTGGTCCACGCGCCTCCGTTGAAAACCATGAACGCAAAGCTGGCAGCCTGAACCCCGGGCAGCGCCCCGACTCTTTGTTCCACGCGCTGCATCAGCCTTTCGAGGTGCTCGTCCTCCTGGTAGCCGGAGCTGCTCGGGTCGATTTCCGTCGTCAAAACGTTCTGCTTGTTGAAGCCGGTATCGACATTCATCAGGTTCATCAGGCTGCGAAGAAACAGGCCGGCGCCTGCCAGTAGCACCAGCGAAAGTGCCACCTGTCCGACGATCAGTCCGCGCGCCAGCTTGCTGCGGGCGTGAACTGGGATCGTGCCCCTGCCTTCCTTCAGCGATGGAGCCAGATCCAGCCGCGTGGCGTAGAACGCCGGAACCGTGCCGAAGACCATCACGGTCAGAGTCGAAATCAGCAGCGCGAATCCCAGGACTTGCACGTCTGGAGCGACATTGAGAGGCACGGACGTCGATCCGGTCGAGACCATCGTGAGCAGCAGTTGTGTCGCCCACCACGCGAAGCAGACTCCAAGGGCCGTTCCAATCAGCGCAAGCAGGGCGCTCTCGACCAGGAGCTGGCGCACCAGGCGCGCGCGTTCCGCGCCCAGCGACATGCGCACCGCGATCTCGCGCCGTCTCGCGGCCGCCCGCGCCAGCAGCAGGTTGGCGATGTTCGCGCAAGCAACCAGGAGAACCAGACCCACTACCGCCATGAGAATCATCAGTGGAGCGGAGAATTGACGCCGCAACTGCGAAAGTCCCGTCGCCGCCGGCGTCAGGTCGATCTGGGCGTGGCTGATGTCTTCCAGTTGCTTGCGGCCCGGCTGCGCGCCTGCCACTCCGTGAAGGAACTGCTTAAAGAGGATGTTCGTGTCGGCGGCAGCCTGCCGCATGCTCACTCCGGGCTTGATCCGCCCGATCACATACAGTGACTGAAAAAGCGGCTGATCCAGCCCGTTCCAGCCCGGCGAAACTTCCTTTTCCATCGCCAGGGGAATCCAGAGATCGGGCGACTTCCCCACGCTCACCCCGAAAAATCCCGGCGGCGTCACGCCGACAATGCTGTAAGCCGTCTTGCCGATTGTTAGGCGATTGCCGAGAACACTCGGATCGCTGCCCTGGCGCTGCCACCAGGCATAGCTTGCCACCGCAACCGGATGTGCACCCGGGGTCTTGTCGTCCGCTTCCGACAAAACTCGCCCCAGAAACGGCGCAACGCCAAGCGTGTGGAAAAAGCTTCCGGAAACCAGCTCAGCGCTGATCTTTTCGAGACTGGCGCCGCCGGCGACCCGGCCGTGAGTTGTGAACAGAATGCTGTCGATCGCCGCGACGTCAGAGAAGGACCGGCTCTTTTTCCGCACCTCGCGGGAAAATTGATAGGAGAACAAATCCATGCTGCGCGCGGGGAACTCGTCGACACTCCCGGCCCACCGCCCGCGGCCGAAAAGCGCAAGCTGTTCAGGCTGCTTTACCGGCAAGCGGCGCAACATAACTGCGTTGAGCAAACTGAAGATTGCGGTGTTGGCGCCGATGCCCAGGGCGAGGGTGAGAGCCGCGATGGCGGTGAATCCCGGACTCTTGCGCAACATCCGCACGCCGTAGCGAAGGTCTTGAAACAGGCTCCCCATACGTCCCCTCGTTTCGCAACACAAAGGCATCGGCCCGGCGTGTCAGTAGCTGCTGGTTACGGGGCCTGCATTTTTAATCCGGGATCCCGAGGGCCGGAGAGGCATCGGGATCCCGGTCTTCCCCGCCGCGAGACGAGTAAGACGCGGCGGATGGAACCTGGTTGTTACGCATGCACATCGGCCATCAGCTTCTTCAGTTCCTCTTCCGCCACGACCTTGCCGTCAAAGAGGTGGATCTCCCGCTCGGCGTGTTTGGCGAAGCGCGGATCGTGGGTCACCATGCAGATCGTCGCGCCTTCGCGGTGCAGGTTCTGAAGCAACTCCATCACGGCCTCGCCGTTGCGCGAATCGAGGTTTCCTGTCGGCTCGTCCGCCAGCAGGATGGACGGCTTGCCGCCCAGTGCGCGGGCAACCGCCACGCGCTGCTGCTGACCGCCGGAAAGCTGCGAGGGATAGTGCCGCACCCGGTGCGCCATGCCCACGCGCTCCAGCGCCTCCATCACCCTCTTCTTGCGCTCCGTCGACGGCATCTTCTGCCGGTAGGTCAGCGGCAACTCTACGTTTTCGTACACCGTGAGGTCGCCGATCAGGTTGAAACTCTGGAAGATGAATCCGATTTCCTGGTTGCGGATGCGCGAGCGCTCGGCGAAGTCCAGGTTCTCCGCGCTCTTGCCGTTGAGCGAGTAGTGCCCGGCTGTGGGCGTATCCAGCAGGCCGATAATCGAGAGCAGCGTCGACTTGCCGCAGCCCGAAGGCCCGGACATCGCCACGTACTCTCCTTTGCTGATGGTGAGGTGCACGCCGGAAAGGGCGTGAGTTTCGATCTCGTCTGTGTAAAAAACTTTCGTCAGGTCCTGAATCTCGATCAGCTGCTGCCTTGCTGTCTCCGTCATGAGTGTCCGCCTCGTCTTATTTTTTCTTGCCGCCTATTCCAGCCGGATTCGGTCCGTGTTGTCCCAGCGCGACATGTCGGAAAGAATGACCGTGTCGCCCACCTGCAGTCCTTCTTCGATCTGAATCGAGTTCACCGACGCGCGTCCGACCTTTACCTGCACGCGAGCTGCGCCCCGTTGATCGGGATCAAGCTTGAACAGGCTGATGGTGCTGTTTTCCTGCCCGAACGCCGGCCGCCCCACATAAAGGACGTTGTTCAGCCGCTCCAGATCGATGGTTCCGTCCACGCTCAGGTCGGGACGCGCGCCCTTGGGAAGTTCGCCGGTCAGCTTCACGTCCACGGTCACGGTGCCGTTCTGCACCGCCGGATCGACGCGCATCACCGTCCCTGAAATCACGCCGTTGTGCGTGTCCACAGACGCTGGCTCGCCAATCTGCACGTCGCGCGCCTGGGTCTCCGCAACCTTCAGTTCCGCCATCAGGTGCTCAGGCTGCACTACCTTCGCCAGCATGGTTCCCGGCACTACGTGCTGCCCGACCTGGAGCGGAAGATCGACGAGTACGCCCTCGATTCCGGCACGCACTTTCAGCTCATCGAGTTGTTTCTGCTTGAGGCCGGCGAGGGCTCGCATCTGCTCGACTTTTGCCTGCTGCACCAGCATCTGCGAGGCGATGGCTTTCTGATTGATGTCGATCCGCTGTCCTTCAAGGTTATTGCGGGTGGTGAGTTCGTCGGCCTTGCCCTTGGAGGCTTTGTAGGCCAGGCCCGAGATGACGCCCAGGTCGAAGAGTTCCTTATCGGTCTGGGCTTGCAGTTGAGCCTGGCTGTAGTCGGCGGTGACGGTGGCAGCGCCTGCCTTCTGGTTCATCAGGTCGCTTTCCAGCTTTACTCGCAGGCTCTGGTACTCGGCTTCCGCCGCCTTCAGTTGCAGGTCGGCGTCGACCGCAGCCTGCTCAACCTGTGGGTTACTCATCTCGAGAAGAATGCTGTCCGACTTCACCAGCGTTCCGGGAAGCATGTGGATGCGAACCACGGTGGCATCGGTTTCGGCCGGAATCTGGCGGACGGCTTCCTGGCTGGGGACGAGCGTCCCAAGCCCGCGCACCTGGCGCAGCATATTTCCGCGCTTCACCGCGTCCGTCCATACCGTGCCGCGTTCGACCGACGGCGCGGCCGGCTTCAGGCGTGAAACTCCAATTGTGGTGGCGACCAGCACAACCACCGCGACCGAGATCATAATGATCTGACGGCGGCGTTTCTGGCGCTTTAGGTCTGGGCGCTCGATATCCATTCACTGCTCCTTGCGGCAACTGCCGGACCAAAGCTGCAATTGCCTAAGTCTCGGAAAAACAGGAAGATAATAGTCCCTGTCGCGCGCCCTGTCCGTGGTGACTGTCCGCATTCGCATCGCAGTGTCCATAACCGAACACAACAAATCTTTCCTGGAATGTTGCCGAATATGTGAGAGCAAACGTGCCTGCGTGCGCCTGCCAGACTCCCGCCCTGCGTAGGCTGAAAGTCAAGGCCAATCTCCCTAAGTACTTTCGTACCAACGTCACTCTAGGCATACATCCCAGCATGGGATAGTCTGAATCCATCTTTGGAGCAGGTTTCCTCACCCCTAAATAGACTCGTAAGCAAGCGGAAGGTCCCGATGCTGTCAGTTCCTAAATGTGTGGCAGTGCTGGCATTTGTCCTGGCCGTCGTTTCGGCGGGGTATGCCGCCCCCCGTAACCGCATCACGCAGCAGATTGACGATTCTCAGATGACCAGGCTGCGCGGCAACGTGCATCCTCAGGCTAATGTCCGGAATGATCGCGGTCAGGTCAGTCCGGGGCTCGCCATTCAGGGCGCTTCCCTGCTTTTTCGGCTTTCTCCCGCCCAGCAGGCCGACCTGGACACATTGCTCGAACAGCAGCGCGATCCGGCTTCGCCCAACTATCACCAGTGGCTGACGCCGGAGGAGTATGCGGACCGCTTCGGAATGAGCCAGGAGGACATCGCCAAGGCTGTCGCCTGGCTTCAGGCTAAAGGCTTGTCAGTCAACAGTGTGTCGCGCTCTCGCACGCGTATTCACTTCAGCGGCACGGCCGCGCAGGTTGGGGCCGCCTTCCGGACTTCGATTCATCAGTACCTGGTGAACGGCAGGATGCATTTCGCGAACGCGACCGACCCAGCTATTCCCTCGGCCCTCGCGAGTGTCGTGGTTGGGGTGCGGAATCTCAACAACTTCCGGCCGAAGCCGCGCAAGGTTCAGACCCGCACCATGCCCGCCCCTCGCTACACCTCGAGCAGCGGCGGTCATTTCCTTTCGCCAGACGATTTCGCGACGATCTACAACGTTCAGCCGCTCTACGACGCGGGTATCGATGGAACGAACCAGGCCGTGGTTGTAGCCGGCCAGACTCAGATCGACCCAAACGACATCAACGCTTTCCGCTCCGCCTCGGGACTTTCGAATAATCCTCCGCAGTCCGTGCTCGTACCCAACAGCGGCACTTCAACGGTCGTGGATGATGATGTCCTCGAAGCCGACCTGGATGTGGAGTGGACGGGCGCCGTGGCTCGCGAAGCCAAGGTCTTTTACGTCTACACGGGAAATTCCACCACTCTCAACGTCATCAATGCGATGGAATACGCCGTCGACCAGAATATTGCGCCGGTCATCAGCATTAGCTACGGATTGTGCGAGGCGAGCGCGAGTTCCACCGACTCTGACGGTCTGCGCCAGCTTGCGCAGGAGGCGAACAGCCACGGACAGACCATTGCGGCCGCCTCGGGGGACGCCGGGGCCGCCGACTGCGATAGCCCGGATTCCAGCTCGGCTTCGCACGGCCTCGCAGTGGACCTGCCCGGATCGATTCCGGAGGTGACTTCCGTCGGGGGAACCGAATTCAGCGGCGATGTGAGTGATGCAACAACATACTGGAGCCCGGTGAACCTGAACGGCAACGGGGCTTCCGCGCTGAAGTACATCCCCGAAACATCCTGGAACGATTCGGCCGAGACTGGCGACCTTTCCTCTGGTGGCGGGGGTGTCAGTGCACTCTTCGACAAGCCGGGTTTTCAGACTGCGCTGACTCCCCACGACAGCAAGCGCGACGTCCCCGATATCTCTTTCAACGCCTCAGCCCACCACGATGGCTATCTTGTCTGCTCCCAGGGCAAATGCGTCAATGGATTTGTGAACAGCGACAACACCATTTTGCTGGTCGGTGGAACTTCGGTCGGGGCGCCGGTTTTCTCCGGCCTGGTAACCCTGATGAATCAGGCCACGCAGTCGCGAGGCCAACAGAATGTCAACGAGATCATGTACAGCCTGGCAGCGAGCTCTACGACGGCGTTTCATGACGTCACCACCGGCAACAACAAGGTGAAGTGCACTTCGGGATCGACCGGCTGCACCAGTGACAATTCTCACGTCGTTGTGGGTGAGCGGCGAGGGCTGGGCCTGTTCGGTGGAACCGGAATTCTGGCCCTGTCTCTCGTGGGCGCGTGGATTCCCTCGCGCCGGCGGCGCTGGCTGGCGCTTCCTGGCCTCGTGGCCCTGGCGGTTCTGGCTACCGCGGTCGGATGCGGTGGAGGAGGCGGAGGAGGCTCGACGCCACCCCCCACGCCATCGGACGTCTCTATCGGCTTTAGCGCCGGCACCGGCTACGATCTCGCGACCGGCCTGGGCTCGCTCGATGCCAACGCTTTCGTGAACCTGCTGCCCGGCTTTACGGCGCCAGGCAATGTTGCCTTCACTGTTTCCAGCAACCCGGGCTCCATCACCGCGACCGCCGGACAACCCGGAACTTCAACCCTGACCATTACTCGCAACACTTTGACCGGAACGGTCAATCTTTCCTGCAAGGTATTCCCGCTGAACTCGTCCACAAGTTGTTCGGTCAGCCCGTCTTCAGTAGCTCTAAGCGGCGCGACTCCCTCGCCGACCGCGACTTTGACTGTGACAGCATCTCCTGCCGGAGGCCGTACCGCCGTCGTCCAGGCCAACTCCGGGAACATATATCAGCGGGCCAACGTGCCCATGACCGCCCAGTAGACGGCGTGTGACGCGGGCGCCCCGCCCGCTTGGTTTCGCACAGGCGAGACGCCGCATCCTTCAAGAAAGATGTGGGCGCGCGCGTCCTCGCGCGTGCGAGGCTGTCAAGATGACGCGTGCGCCCCCTCCCTGTGTCCCTGTGGTTAAAGCGAACCGGATCAGAGATAGCATCGTGCGTTCGCTTCCATCCCATCCTGTAACATGATGCCGATGTCGCCGCAGGCACTTACCCACACCAGCGCCCGGGTTCTCGAGTTCGAGTCTCTCCGCGACCTCCTGGCTGGTTACGCAGCCTCTCCGCTGGGGCAGAAAGCCATCGCTGCGCTTGCGCCGTCCTCCGACCCAGCTTGGATTGAGACCCAGCAACTACTCACCGCGGAGATTCGGGAATTCCGCCGAGTCGGCGGGCGCTTTGAGTTCGCCGGCCTCCTGGACATCTCCGCATACATCGAGAAATCCCGCATCGAAGGTGCCGCCCTGGAAACCACGGAGATCCGCGATATCGTCCTGGTCGCCGATCACGCTGCCGAATGGCGCGAGATCGCCCTTCAGCCACCGGCCGCCATGAAGCTCGAGTGGAAGGCGGCGGCCGCGCTTTCTTTGGGAATCGAGGACTTCACCGACTTCCTCCGCGCCTTTCGCAACAAGATCCAACCGGACGGAACCCTCGAAGACCGGGCCTCTCCCGAACTCGCGCGCATCCGCCGCGAGATCGAGAAGCAGCGCCGTCAGATTCAGGAGTCGCTACGAGGCTACCTGCGGCGCCTGGCCGAAGGCGGAACAGTTCAGGACGAGGTCGTCACTATCCGCGGCGAGCGCTTTGTAATCCCCGTAAAGGTAGAGCAGAAACGCCGCGTCCAGGGCGTGGTCCACGGGACCAGTTCCAGTGGCCAGACAGTTTTTGTGGAGCCCCTCGAAACCATCGAGCAGAACAACGAATTGGTGCGCCTGCTGGATGAAGAACAAGCCGAAATCCACCGGATTCTTCTTGAAATGACTCGGCGGATCGCCGAGCGCGGGGATTCCATCCTGGCGGCGGCGGACGTCCTCAGTGAACTGGAATTGCAGTTTGCCAAGGTCCGATTGGCGGAAGACTACAACTGCATCCCCGTGCAGTTGAAAGGTGAGTCAACAGCTCCCGCCACAAGCACACCCGCCATCGTTCTGCACAAAGCCCGGCATCCGCTGCTGGAACGCAACCTTAAAGCCAAAGGCGGTTCTGTGGTTCCAACCAGCCTTGAGCTCGAAGGCGACAGCCGCCAACTGGTCATTACAGGCCCGAATACCGGCGGAAAAACCGTCGCGCTGAAAACCGTCGGGCTGCTTTCACTCATGGCGCAATCCGGTATCCCGGTGCCGGCAGACCGGGCTGAGCTCCCGGTGTTTGACGCGGTGCTGGCCGACATCGGCGATTACCAGTCGATCGAACAGAATCTGTCGACCTTTTCAGCGCACGTTACCAACATCGACTTCATCTCCCGCACCGCGACACCGCGCTCTCTGGTCATTCTCGACGAACTCGGCTCAGCGACGGATCCTGAGGAAGGCGCCGCCCTGGCCGTTGCCATTGCGGATTACTTCCGCCAGATCGGCTGCATCACGGTGATTTCGACCCATCACACTTCGCTGAAGGTCTATGGCGCCAATACCGCTGGGGTCACCAACGCCTCGGTCGGCTTCAACGAGACCACATTGCAGCCGACGTACGAATTGAAGCTGGGCGTGCCGGGGGCGTCGGCGGGCATCAACATCGCGCAGCGCCTCGGGCTGAATCCCGCGATCACCGATCTTGCGCGCTCGCGCATGGGGACACAGGCAAAGGATGTGGGCGAATTTCTGGATCGTCTGCACGCCTCCCTTCGCGATGCAGACGCCGAACGCACCCGTCTGCACTTACGCGAGGAAGAACTGAATCGCGAAAAGACACGGCTGGTCTCCGAGGGAAAGAAAGAGCAGCAGGCAAGCATCCGCGAGATGGAGAAAAAGCTCGATACCCTGTTGCGCGATTTCGAGTATCACGCCCGTGAAGCAGTCAATGCTGTTCAGGAACGCGCCGCGTCGCAGAAGCTCTCGAAAGATGCCGAGCGGCGGATCGCCAAACTTCGCCGCGAGTTCCGCGAACAATTCGATTCCACGATCGTTGCTCACAGCAGCGGGGCGGATATCGGCGATCCGCACGCACAGCCACAACTGGTCAAGCACGTCGCCGAAGGCGACACCGTGAAGCTCAAGTCCATGGGCCGCTCGGCCACCGTGTCGCGCCGACTGGATGACAACCACTTCGAGGTCGAAGTCGGCTCCATGAAGATGAGGATTCCGCGTGCGGATATTGCCGAGGTAATTGCAAAGGCCGCTGAGTCGCCGGTCCAGGCCGCTCGCGCGCGAGGCTTCTCAGTCTCGCTCGAATCGAGCGCCCAGGGCGCTTCCTCGGAGATCAACGTCATCGGACGCACCGTGGATGAGGCTACGCAGGAGGTCGAGCGGTTCGTGGATCGCGCCTTTCTGGCCGGTCTGCCGCGAGTCCGCGTGGTTCACGGTAGCGGGATGGGGATCCTCCGCAAAGCCCTGCGGCAGTACCTACAGAAGCATCCGCACGTTGAATCGATCTCCGAGCCCCCGCAGAATGAGGGCGGCGGCGGAGCCACCGTTGTCGAACTAAGGGTTTAAAAAAGGATTCCACGTCACCGCAACACCGATGCTGATCGCGACACTCTGTGTTCCTCTGTGTACCCTGTGGTGAAAGACCTTAACCACAGAGGACGCAGAGGCGCACAGAGGAGGGCAACTCCAAACTTTCATGTAGCCACGGGCGTCCTCGCCCGTGCGAAATCTTGCAAAGATTCCACGTCACCGCAACACCGATGCTGATCGCGAGACTCTGTGTTCCTCTGTGTACCCTGTGGTGAAAGAACTTAACCACAGAGGACGCAGAGGCGCACAGAGGAGGGCAACTCCAAACCTTCATGTAGGCACGGGCGTCCTCGCCCGTGCGAATCTTTCAAAGATTCCACGTCACCGCAACACCGAAGCTGATCGCGAGACTCTGTGTTCCTCTGTGCACCCTGTGGTGAAAGGACTTAACCACAGAGGACGCAGAGGCACACAGAGGAAGCCAGCCCCAAATTTCATGTAGCCACAGGCGTCCTCGCCCGTGCGAAATCTTGCAAAGATTCCACGTCACTGCAACACCGATGCTGATCGCGAGACTCTGTGTTCCTCTGTGTCCCCTGTGGTGAAAGACCTTAACCACAGAGGACGCAGAGGTACACAGAGCCCGTGCGAATACCTCACCGCAAAGCGTACACGTTTCCATCCATGCTGCCGAAATAGATCTTGCCGTGATCGACCACCGGCGAAGACATGATCGCCCCGATCGAGATGAATTTATAGAGGTCGACGTACATGTCCTCGAAATCGTTGAAGAGCGGCGCAAAGGCTTCCTGGTTCAGGCCGCCATCGGCATTCAGAACCTTCAATTCATTCTTCCTGGAGGCTTCCGTCTGGAACTCCCACGCCAGCTTGCCGGATTTCACGTTGATCGCATAAAGCTTGCCATTATGGTCGCCAACGTAAGCGAGATCTCCCGCCAGGGCCGCGGAAGAAAACATGTACGCCTTGGCATCGAAGTTGAAACGCAGGCGGCCGGTGCGGGCATCGAGCGCCATGAAGCGAGCACTGTCGGAGGTGCCCACGTAGACGGAGCCGTCCCGCACCGCGGGGGTGCCGATCACCCACGACTTGCTCGTCGGGTAGTCCCATTTCTTCTTGCCGGTCAACGCATCGACGGCATAGACATGCGCATCGCGGCAGCCAACGTACACCGTGCCGTCGACAACCGCCGGAGAAGATTGGAATCCCACCTGATTGTGGATCGTCGGGTCCTCGCCGGTTTTCAGGGACCACCTTTCCTGGCCGCTCTCGGCGTCGATCGCATACAGGTTGCTGTCCCAACTTCCGATGTAAACCACACTGCCGACAATGGCAGGCGAGGCATGGACGACATCTTGGGTGGCAAATTTCCACTGCAACACGCCGGTCTTCGCGTCGGCGGCGTACACGTTGCCATCTCCGCTGCCGAAGTACACCTTGCCGTTTGCCACAGCCGGGGAGGAAGTGAAGAGATCCCACGCATCGGGAATAGTCTGCGCCGCCGACGGATAGCCGTGAAGGTTTTTTGCTTCAAACTTTCGTTCGTACTCGACCGGAAGCACCCATTTGCTCTTGCCGGTGGCGATGTCGAGCGCCCCCAAGGCGCCAACCGACGAAACGAAATACAGCAACCCATCGGCAACCGCCGGCGACGACGCGATCGCCATTCGCGATTTGAATTTCCACTTCTCTTTTCCGGTTTCCTGGTCGATGGCGTAGAGATAGCCGTCCATGCTGCCGATGTAGACCACTCCATCGGCCACTGCGGGCGAGCCCACGATTGGGCCTCCCGTCTTGAACGCCCACTGCACGGCAGCGCTGTTCTGAGGACCCGGCGAGTCATAGACTCCGGTTCTGGCGTTATTTCCGTGAAATGTGGCCTGAGCTGCGGCGAACTGCGCAGCAAACACGAGACTCCAGACAGCCGCTCTGATCATGGTTACGCCTCTGACCGCTAGTTGAATCCAATTGACGATATGAGACGTGAGCATGCCCGCATTGTTAGCGGATGCGCGAAGTGACGGTTGTGTGGTGTTATGTCGCAAGTGCGAAGCGCGTAGCCACATGCGGACGCAGACTATGATTTGATCGTGGAGAACCAATCACAAGCACCACCGCCAGTCGATCCCGGCCTGTGCGCCAGTTGCGTTCACTCCCGGCGAATCGAATCGGATCGCGGATCGGTTTTCGTGCTGTGCGCGCTTTCTCGCAGCAATCCTCGATTCCCCAAATACCCACCGCTGCCAGTCCTGCGGTGCGACGGATATCAGCAGAAATCCGGTTGACATGGAACGCCAACAGGATTAAGAAGGCTTGTCGTTTCAATAAGATCGCGCCGGCTCCGAAACTTTTGCCGACGCCGTGGCTCTAATCCAATATAAGTCTGATAACAGGGAGGTCTTATGTCTCGCGCACTATTTTTGGCTTGCCTCTCGCTTCTACTGATATTCACAGTCGTCTTCGGCACCGCTGCCGGCCCGGTCGTGCCGGCTCCAACCAATGACGCTGCCAAAGCCGCGGGCAAAAAGCAGACGGCCGTCCTCGCAGGCGGATGTTTCTGGGGTATTCAGGCTGTGTTCCAGCATGTGAAAGGCGTGAAAGCGGCGACCTCGGGTTATGCCGGCGGCTCTTCTTCGACTGCGCAGTATGAAACGGTCAGCACGGGTCGCACCGGACACGCCGAGTCGGTGGAAATCACCTACGATCCCGCGCAGATCACTTACGGAGAGCTTCTCCAGATCTTTTTCTCCGTTGCCCACGATCCAACGGAACTCAATCGCCAGGGCCCGGACGAAGGCCCGCAGTACCGCTCGGTCATTTTCTACAAAACCGACGAGCAGAAGCGCATCGCCGAGTCGTACATCGCGCAACTGGACCAGGCGCACGTGTTTCCGCAGACGATCGTCACACAGGTGGTTCCTCTGAAGGGGTTTTTCGATGCCGAGGCTTACCATCAGAACTACGCCGCCATGCATCCGGATGACGGTTACATTCGGTATAACGACGCGCCCAAGGTAGCGAACCTCAAGCAGCAGTTTCCCGAGATTTACAAGGACAGGTAGGCGCCATGTTTGAACTGGATTTCGATAACGATTCGCCCGCGAACCTTCAGCGGCGCGCATTTCTGGGTGTATCCGTCTCAGCTCTCGCTGGATTGGCGCTCTGGTCGTTCCGCAAGCCGACTGTGCTGCACGCCGCGACCACTGGCGAGCCAAAGCTGGTCACGATTGTGCGCTTCTCTGATTCCGGAAAGCGAGAGGCGAAGGTCAAAGTTCCCCAGTTCGTCAAGACAGAGGACGAGTGGCGGAAGCAGCTCTCGCGTGGCGAATTCGACATCACCCGCCGCGCCGACACCGAAATCGCCTTCAGCGGCAGGTACTGGAATCTGCATGACAAGGGCATATATCGCTGCATCTGCTGTGACAATGCCCTGTTCAGCTCGGAAACCAAGTTCGAGTCGGGAACTGGCTGGCCAAGTTTCTGGGAACCGATCGCCAGAGAAAACGTCACTGAGACGCGGGATTCCAGCCTGGGAATCGTGCGAACCGCCGTCTCCTGCACTCTGTGTGACGCACATCTCGGCCACGTTTTCGACGACGGCCCACCACCTACAGGTCTCCGTTACTGCATGAACTCGGCTTCGCTGAAGTTTGTGAAGGCTTCTTAGCGGAGCGAATCGCGGCCCCATGCTGCCATCACTTCTCCAGCTTGGCATTCATCGTGATCTTGGCGTTCAACACCTTCGAAACCGGGCAGCCGCTCTTGGCGTTGTCGGCGGCTTTCTGGAAGGCGGCTTCGTCCGCGCTCGGCACCTTGGCGGTGACGTCAAGCTGAACCGCGGTGATGGTCCATCCTGCTTCGAGCTTGTCCATGGTCAGCGTGGCATTGGTGCTGATGCTCTCCGGCGTCAGGTTGGCTGCGCCCAGCTGGGCGGATAGCGCCATGGAAAAGCATGCGGCGTGAGCGGCGGCAATCAGTTCTTCGGGATTGGTTCCGGGCGTATTTTCAAACCGGGTCGTGAATGAATACGGGGTATTAGAAAGAACACCGCTGGTGGCTGAGACCGTTCCCTTGCCGTCTTTCAGTCCACCCTTCCACACTGCGCTTGCCTTGCGTTGCATTCGATTCTCCTGATGCGATGAAATTGATCTCACTCAGCATTGTAGATGGAGCTCCCACCCAATGTCAGGTCGGGGGCCGGGCTTTGCCGGCCCTACTTGCGCGGTGAATGCCTCTGCCACGAAACTGTCTGCATGAATCTTTCGGTTTCTGGAAAGGTTGCCCTCATCACCGGCGGCTCCCGCGGCATTGGCGCCGCCACTGTCCGGATGTTCGTGCAGAGCGGAGCACGAGTGCTCTTCAGCTACGAGAAGTCGAAAGAGGCCGCGGACGCCCTGGTGCGAGAGTTGGGGCCTGAGAATTGTGCAGCTGCATCCTCGGATCTCTCGAAAACGGATTCTGCAGCCCAACTCGTGAGCACCGCCGTTAAGCGCTTCGGGCGGCTCGATATCCTGATTGTCAATCATGGCGTGTGGCCATCTGCTGATGTTCCCGTCGACAAACTGGCCGACGAGCAGTGGCAGAACACAATCGCGGTCAACCTGAACAGCGTATTCGGCCTCGTTAAGCACTCAGTCGCCCAAATGAAAAAACAGGGTGGGAACGTGGCGGGGCATATTGTCATTGTCAGCTCGACGGCCGGCCAGCGAGGAGAAGCCTTCCATTGCGACTATGCCGCCAGCAAGGGCGCTCTGATCAGCATGGTCAAAGGCTTGTCCACGGAATTGGCCCCCGACAGGATTTACGTCAACTGCGTGGCACCCGGATGGGTCGACACCGATATGTCAAAGCCGTCCCTGGCCGACCCGCGAACGCGAGACTGGGTTTTGGGCACGATCCCGCTCAAACGGGTGGCCAAGCCCGAAGAAATTGCCGCGCCCATTCTGTTTTTATGCACTGAACACGCTGGCTTCATCACCGGCGAAGTCTTCAATGTAAACGGAGGGGCAGTCCTGGCCGGATAAACTGCCTGGGACCGCTTTGGAAGCAGCTACAAGCGGTATTGAGCGCGTCTAACCAATTGAGCATGAAGCATCTTCTAGCACTTTTACTTTGCAGCGGAATGCTGTTCTCGCAGTCCGCGCCGACCGCTCCCTCGGTTCCTGTCGATAAAGCGAACTCTCAAAAAGCCAGAGCGCTGCTCGACCAGGCAATCCAAGCCCTGGGAGGGCAAGCCTACCTGAACATCCAGGACATCAGTTCGGAGGGCCGCACTTATAGCTTCCACCTTGGCAGGCCGAACAGCGTTGGCGTGCTTTTCTGGCGCTTCTCCCGGTTCCCTGACAAGGATCGCATTGAACTAACCAAGAAGCGGGATGTCGTTTATCTCTACAACGGCAACAACGGATATGAGATCACCTATAAGGGAACCGCGGCCATGGATCCTAAAGACGTGGCCAACTATATGAGGCGACGGCACTTCTCGCTCGATCAGATCCTCCGCACGTGGCTCAAGGATCCTAAGGTCGCGTTGTTCTACGAAGGCAGCGCCCTGGCAGCGGACAAGCCCGCCGAGCAAGTGATGATTCTGAATAGCGACAACGAGGGCGTAACCCTTTATCTCGACAGCACCACCCACCTGCCCATCAAGAAGAGCTTTTCCTGGCGCGACCCCACCGACAGGCAGCGCAACGTCGAGGAGGAGGCCTACGACAATTACCGGCCTGTGCAGGGCATCATGGCGCCCTTCCGGATCACCACTTTCTACAACGGGGACATGTCCGGGCAGCGCTTTTTGAATTCCGTCAGTTTCAACCAGAATCTCCCCGATTCGATGTTCGGGACGACGATCGGCCCGGGAAAGCCATAAGCAGACCACGCGGGAGCCACGCACGGCCAATGCAAGTGTTGGCGTTGGCGGCTCGCCCGCGCGAAACCTACCACATGTAAACTCATAACATGCAATAGTTTACCTGGTTCCCTCCTGTGGCCAATCACCCCACCGAGTGTGGCTAATTTGCCACAGACAGCCTTTCCGCGCCGGCGCTAATCTCTATGTTTGACCGATACAAAGGCGAACCACTTGAGACGGGAGCAGACAGTCCGCACGGCCGTGGAATGCAGCGGCATAGGTCTCCATAGCGGAACACCGGTTCAGCTCAGAATTCTGCCCGCTCCGGCCGGTTCCGGGATCGTCTTCCGCCGCACCGACCTCGACGACTTTGAGCTCGAGGCGGTCAGCCGCAACGTCGCCCGGGTGAGCTACGCCACCAGCCTTATGAAAAAGGGCGTGCTTATTTCGACCACCGAGCACCTGCTGTCTGCCTTTATTGGTCTGGGCATCGACAATGCCATCGTGGAGCTCGACAATCTCGAACTGCCGATTCTCGACGGAAGCGCGCGGCCATTTGTCGAGGCCATTCAGAAAGCCGGAATTCGTAAACAGCGGCGTCCCCGAACCTATCTGCGCATGCGCCGTGAGCTGGAACTGCGCGAGGGCGACAAGTTCATCGCGGTGTACCCGTCGGAGACCTATTCGGTTTCCTACGCTATCGATTTCCCTCATCCGCTGATTCGAAAAGAGACATTTACCGTCGACCTTTCAGACGAGACCTATCTTTCGGATATCGCCCCAGCGAGAACCTTCGGTTCACGGGAAGACGAGGGCGCCATGCGCAACATGGGATTAATCCGCGGTGCTTCCCGCGATAATTGCATCGTCCTGACCCGCGACGGGATCGAGAATCCGCCGCTACGATTTCCCGATGAATTCGTGCGCCACAAAGTGCTCGATTTGATCGGGGATCTTGCCCTGTTGGGAAAACAGATCCTAGGCAACGTTGTTGCCGATCGCGCCGGCCATGCCATGCACACCGCTTTGGTGTCCCGCATCCTGCGGGAAGAGGACCTCTGGGAGGAAACCACGGTCGAAGATGAAGCCCTGGTCTCTGCCGTCGTGCCCGAAAGCCAGCCGGTTTAATCTAGGCGCGGGCGTCTCGCCCGTGGCGTTCCCCGCTTCCGGTGGTCGGATTTTTTACCACAGGGGGCACAGAGGAACACAGAGGTGACGGTTCATAGCTGAAGCTAAGCCCTGATACGAACCCAAGCCGCTCGCTTCGCAACTCAGGCTTCTTCAGATGGCTACAATTTGACTCCCATTCACACCCTGGGCTAGCCTCAGAAGTCCCGCGCAAGGAATGCCCCGAGTCCGTAATCCGCGATTTCTTCTGCTTGCAGCAGCTTTCACAACGCTGCTGGCCATGCATGTTCGCGTCACCGGTTCTGCCATGCGTCCGGCGCACGCCAAGCACGCCATGGTTGTCAGCGTGCACGAACTGGCCTCCCGCGCCGGCGTGGAGATCATGCAGGCGGGCGGAAATGCAGTCGACGCTGCCGTGGCGACCGGCTTCGCACTGGCCGTCGTTCATCCCCAGGCCGGAAATCTGGGCGGAGGCGGCTTCATGCTCGTCCGCATGGCCGAGGGCAAGGTCCACTTCCTCGACTATCGCGAAAAGGCACCGGCCGCTGCCACCGCCAATATGTTTCTCGATGCAAAGGGCAACGTCGTCGAAGGTGCGAGCACAATCGGCTACAAGGCGATCGGCGTGCCGGGTTCGGTGGCCGGGATGGTATATGCCGAACAAAAATACGGCCGACTCGGTCTGGCGAAGGTCATGGCGCCCGCAATCCATCTCGCCCAAGCGGGATTTGCTTTGACCTGGGAGGACGCCGAAGACTTCAAAGACGAAGATCTGGCGCGGTTTCCCGAGTCGCACCGCATCTTCCAGCGCGACGGCAAATACTACCAGCCTGGCGATACGTTCAAGCAGCCCGACCTGGCGCGGACACTGGAACGGATCGCCCACAACCCTGACGAGTTCTACCACGGAGCCATGGCCCGTGATCTGGCAGCAGCAGTGCAGAAAGGCGGCGGCCTGATCTCGGCCGACGACCTTGCCCACTACGAAGTGAAGGAACGCGAACCGGTGCGCGGCACCTACCGGGGATTCGAAATCATCAGCGCCCCGCCGCCGTCCTCGGGCGGCATCGCCCTGGTTGAAATCCTGAACATCCTGGAAGGCTACAACCTCGGTGCCATGGGAAGCCGCTCGGCCGCCTCCATGCACCTCACCCTCGAAGCCTTCCGCCGGGCCTTTTTTGACCGCGCCGAGTTTCTGGGTGATCCTGACTTTTCGAAGATTCCTGTCGCCCAACTGATTGACAAGAAGTACGGCGCCGCGTGGCGGGAGTCAATTGATCCCGAGCACGCCAGCGTCAGCCAGGATCTTCGCCGGCCAGCCGTCTTCAATGAGCTCGAGCAATACAGCGCGCTCCACCCGGCGGCGGCTGTGCCCGAGACGATGCACACCACCCACTACTCCGTGGTCGATCCCTCGGGAAATGCGGTTGTCGTGACCACGACGCTGAATGACAGCTTCGGATCGCGGGTGACAGTAGATGGCCTGGGATTTCTCCTCAACAACGAAATGGACGACTTCGCCGTCAAGCAGGGCGTGCCCAACATCTACGGTCTGATTCAGGGGCCGGCCAACGCTGTGGGGCCGGAGAAACGTCCGCTGTCCTCGATGACACCGACCATCGTGCTGAAAGACGGCAAGCCGTTTCTTCTCCTCGGGTCGCCGGGCGGTTCGCGTATTATCTCAACGGTGGCCAACATCCTGATGGGAGTCGTCGACTACGGTATGGATATCCAGCAGGCAGTGAATGCGCCCCGCTTTCACAACCAATGGCTGCCGGACGTCGATGTGCTCGAACCGGGTTTCTCTCCCGATACACTTCGCCTGCTCAACCAGATGGGCCACAAACTGGAACAGCATTCCTACTGGAGCGACGGCGAATGCATCGCGATAGACTGGAAGACGGGAGAACTTCTCGGCGCAAGTGATCCCAGGAACAACGGCAAGGCGGTTGGATATTAGTCCCGCTGAAAGCAGGAACAGGAAGAGACGATGCTGAAAGCGATGTCGACCTATATCTTCGTCCGGGAGAGGCTTCACCCGGGTCACCTGGACAGGCTCGTACAGGGAGGCGCGGAGGCAATCGAGATTTTTGCCGCGCGGCAACACCTGGATTACGCCAACCGCAAACAGCACGTGCAGGAAATCGCCGACTGGTTCCGCTCCAGCGCGATTCCCCTGAATTCGCTGCATTCTCCCTTGTTCGCGGACTACGAGTGGGGCCGGGCGGGCGGCCCGCCGGTCAATGTGGCGTCCACGGACCGGGCGCAACGCATCGCTGCCATGGACGAGATCAAGCGGGCCCTTGAAGTCGCCGAGCAGATTCCGTTCCGTTTTCTCATTCAGCATATCGGCGGCCCGGATGAGTATCACGACGAACGCAAAGTGGAAGCGGCGATGACCTCAATCGAGCATCTCCGCGCCTTCGCCAAGCCCCTGGGAGTGCGGATTCTGGTGGAAAACATTCCCAACGACCTGACAGCCCCCGACAAGCTGGTCGAATTTATTCAGGCAGCGCATTTTGACGACGTGGGGGTGTGCTTCGACGTGGGTCACGCCCATATCATGGGCGGCGTGCAGGACGCCTTTGAGACGCTGAAGAAGCACATCTACTCGACCCATATTCACGACAACTCGAAGGACCGAGACTCGCACCTGTGGCCCGGGCAGGGCTCCATCGACTGGAAGCAGACCATGGAGATGCTGCGTTCCGCTCCCAATATTCCGCCGCTTCTGATGGAGATCGAGGGCGATGAGAAGCTGAATCCGGTGGAAAAAATCAAAGAAACATTCTCTATGCTGGAGAAAGCGTAAGAAGATTTCTTTCATCAGCCGGACATCAACCGAAAATCGACAGTGGTAAAAAACGTTCCTTCATGCCTTCTCCTGTAACCACGATCGCTGAGATTGGCCGTCATGACGGCGAAACCGTCACGATTCGCGGCTGGTTGTACAACTTGCGGGAGAGTGGCAAGCTGCTGTTTCCAATTTTTCGCGACGGCACCGGCGTCATCCAGGGCGTAGTACCGAAGAGCGCTGTTCCTGCGGAAGTCTTCGAAGCGGTCAAGGGCCTCACGCAGGAATCGAGCGTGATTGTCGAAGGCAAAGTGCGCGCCGACAAGCGCGCGCCCGGTGGATTCGAACTCGACGTCAGCAGCGTGCAGGTCTTGCAGCGAGTCTCGGAAAACGACCCATATCCCATCTCGCTGAAGGAACATGGTGTCGACTTCCTCATGGAGCACCGGCACCTGTGGGTGCGCACGCCAAGGCAGGCCGCCATCTTGCGAGTGCGCGCTGAAATCATCAAAGCCACTCGCGATTTCTTCGATGACCGCGGCTTCGTCCTGACGGACCCGCCGATCCTCACCCCAGCCGCATGCGAGGGCACGTCCACGCTGTTTCCGGTCGACTACTTTGACGACCAGGCATACCTCACCCAGTCCGGCCAGCTTTACATCGAGGCCACCGCCATGGCGCTTGGCAAGGTGTATTCCTTCGGTCCGACGTTCCGGGCGGAAAAGTCCAAGACGCGCCGCCACCTGACCGAGTTCTGGATGGTCGAACCCGAAGTCGCCTTTGCCACACTCGACGACCTCATGGATCTGGCCGAGGCGTTGCTTGTTTTCCTGGTCCAGCGGTGCCTGGAGCACAAGCGCGCCGACTTGCAGACCATCGGCCGAGACGTGACGGCTTTGGAGAAAGTGCAGGCCCCATTCCCGCGCATCACCTACGACGAGGCCGTCAAGATGTTGCAGAAGGGCCACGCCGAAGGAAAACTGGAAAGCGAATTCCAGTGGGGCGGAGACTTCGGTTCGCCGGACGAGACTTATCTTTCAGCTCAGTTTCACCGGCCGGTGATGGTGAATCGCTATCCGGCGAAGGTCAAAGCTTTCTACATGGAACCGGATCCCGATCGGCCTGAACTGGCGCTGTGCGTGGACGTTCTTGCCCCGGAGGGTTATGGCGAAATTATCGGCGGGTCGCAACGCATGGCGTCCTATGACATGCTGATCAAGCGAATTCACGAGCACAATCTGCCGGAGGAAGCGTTCAAGTGGTACCTTGATCTGCGAAAGTTTGGGACGGTTCCGCATGGCGGCTTCGGCATGGGAATCGAGCGCGCGGTAGCCTGGATCTGCGGGCTGGAACACGTGCGCGAAACCATTCCGTTTCCACGCATGTTGCATAGGCTTTATCCGTAGCCGAGTTGCCAGGCCGCAACGGAAGGCGGCAGTTTAGAAATAACCAGGGGCACCCGGTCGTGCCCTTGAGATACATGAATCCCGTGACGGCTTCATCGAGCGTAAATCCGCGCAAAATCCGGGTTATCGGCGTGCCTCTCGACCTGGGGCAATCGCGCCGTGGTGTCGATATGGGGCCCTCAGCCGTGCGTGTGGCCGGCCTGGAGGCCCGCCTGGAGGAACTGGGGCACATTGTCGAAGACGCCGGCAATGTCTCGGTTGCCATCGCCGAGCAGAAGAAGGTCGGCGATGCTAACGCAAAATACCTGAAAGAGATCACCGCCACCTGCACCAAGAACGCTGAACTGGTCCTGAAAACGTTGGAAGCCGGAACGGTCCCGCTGGTACTGGGGGGCGATCATTCCGTCGCTGCGGGCACGGTAGCGGGAGTTGCCGAGTTTTACCGCCGCCAGAACCAGAGGATCGGGCTCATCTGGATCGACGCTCACACCGACATCAACACTCCAGAAACCTCTCCCAGCGGCAACGTCCACGGCATGCCGCTCGCCGCCACCATGGGTCTGGGGCCCGAGGAGTTGGCAAACATCTTCGGTTTTTCTCCCAAGGTGAATCCGGAGAATTGTGCGCTCGTCGGAGTGCGCGACATCGACTCGGTGGAAAAAGCCAATGTCCGGCGGGCGGGCATCGAAGTGTTTACCATGCGGGACATCGACGAACGGGGCATGCGGGCCATTATGGAAGAAGCGCTGAGAGTGGCCGGACGTGGTACAGCCGGATATCACGTTTCTCTCGACATGGACTGGGTCGACCCCGAAGACGCTCCCGGCGTGGGAACACCCGTCCGCGGCGGCGCCACCTATCGCGAAGCTCACCTTGCCATGGAGATCATCGCGGACCACGGCCGCATGCTCAGCTTTGAGATTGTGGAAGTAAATCCGGTCATCGACGAGCACAACCGGACCGCCGTCCTGGCGGTCGAACTGTCTCTCTCTGCATTTGGAAAAAAGATTCTGTAGCGACAGGATGATCTAGGTGATGCTGGTCTCTGTGTACGCCCCGTAGACGTCGCGCAGGGCCTCGCATATCTCGCCCACCGTCGCATAGGCCCGGACCGCTTCCACAATGTAGGGCATGGTGTTCGCTGGAGAAATACTCCCGTTTGATCCGCCCTGCGGCTCCTGAGATGCTGCTTTCTTCAGGTCTTCCAGCCGTCGTTTTACCTCGTCGTTCGAGCGGCGCTCGCGCAGCGCTTTCAGCTTGGCGGACTGCTGCCTCGCAACGCTCTCATCGATGTAGAGGATGTTTGGCGACTCCTCCTCGACGGTGAACTCGTTGACCCCGACGATGATCTTCTCCTTGGCTTCGACCGCGCGCTGGTACTGGTAGGAGGCCTCGGCGATTTCCTTCTGCGGGTAACCGCGCTCGATCGCTTTGACCATGCCTCCCATGCCGTCAAGCTTTTCGAAGTAGTCGAGAGCGCCTTTCTCCATTTGCAGGGTCAGGTTTTCCAGAAAATAGGACCCGCCCAGTGGATCCGTCGTCTGCGTCACTCCTGACTCGTAGGCAATGATTTGCTGCGTGCGCAGCGCAATCCGCGCCGCTTTCTCGGTTGGCAGAGCAAGAGCCTCATCGTAAGAGTCGGTGTGCAGGGACTGTGTGCCTCCAAGCACCGCGGCCATGGCCTGGATGGCGACTCGCGCGATATTGTTCATCGGCTGCTGGGCGGGCAGCGAGACTCCTGCCGTCTGGGTGTGGAAGCGCATCAGCCAAGTGCGCTGGTTCCTGGCGGCGAAGCGCTCTTTCATCACGTGGCCCCAGATCTTCCTCGCGGCGCGATACTTCGCGATCTCTTCGAAGAAATCGTTGTGAGCATTGAAGAAGAAGCTCAGGCGCGGGCCAAAGTCGTCGACATCCAGGCCGCGCCGCAGTGCCCACTCGACGTATTCGACTCCGTCGTACAGCGTGAATGCCAGTTCCTGGAGCGCGGTCGAGCCGGCTTCGCGGATGTGATACCCGCTGATCGAGATGGTGTTGAACTTCGGCGTGAAGATCGAGCCGAACTCGAAGGTATCGACCACCAGCCTCATCGAGGGCGCGGGCGGATAGATGTATTCCTTCTGCGCGATATATTCTTTGAGGATGTCGTTCTGCAGCGTGCCGGATACTTTCTTCCAGTCCGCGCCCTGCTTCTCGGCAACGACCAGGTACATCGCCCACAACACCGACGCGGGCGAGTTAATGGTCATCGAGACGGTTGTCTTCTCCAGGTCGATTCCGGAGAAGAGAATTTCCATGTCTTCCAGCGAATCAATCGCTACGCCGCACTTGCCAACCTCGCCTTCACTGGCCGGATGGTCGGAATCGTAACCCATCAGTGTGGGAAGGTCGAAGGCCACCGACAGGCCGCCTCCGCCGTGTTCCAGCAAGTACTTGTAGCGCTGATTGGTTTCTTCCGGCGAAGCGAAGCCGGAAAATTGCCGCATGGTAAACAGCTTGCCGCGATATCCGCTGGCGTGGATACCGCGCGTGTAGGGCGGCTGGCCGGGATACCCCAGATATTTTTCGGAAGACCAGTCGGACGGCAAATCGGCCTGCGTGTACAGACGGCGAACAGGAATGCCGGAGATAGTGGTAAAACGCGCACGGCCGTGCTCGTCAAGATTGACTCCCGTGGGCGCGCCAATCGGGCGCTCGGGAGACTTCTCCAGCGCGGGCGCCAGCACGTCCTCCGCCCAGCGCTTTTCTGAGGCATCGGGATGCCGACCTTCAAAGACGTCGGCGGTCGGACTCTCCGCGACCGTTTTCTTCTTGTCTTTATTCGTCGGCATGAACTTCCTGATCCCTCTTTGATGATAGGAGCGACGCAGTCGCGGGGCAAGCGGAAGTCAGTTACGAATGGTCAGAACTGCGAGCATTAATCGGGCAGTTTTCTGCCCAACTCCCAGGCTTTGGCGTATTTCCACGAGACGTAACCGGCGTGATACAGATGCAGGAGCAGCCCCTCCCGGCCATCGAGGAACCCCAGGCGAAAAACGTAGTTGTAGAGGAAGGTCGCAAGCGGACGCAGCACAATGTGATCGAGGCGAAAACCTGCGGCCCTCGCCCCAGCCACGCGATTCCAGGTCGTCGAGTAATGATTCATGTGTTCGAGATAGTAGTAAAGCGTGGGGTAGGTGTGGTGGATGAGAGCGTGCTTCAGCCGCCCTGTCGGGGATCCGTCCTTCAGTTCGAAGCGGTCGTGGGGATCGCGCCCGGTAGAAAAGGCTTTGCCGCGACGAAAGAGCCGGAGCTTCGGATCCGGGTAAAACCCACCGTGACGCATCCAGCGCCCGAGGAACAGATTCTTTCGCGGCATCCAGTAGCCGTCGAGAGCTCTCGGATCGGCGATTGCCCGCCGGATATCTTCGGCCAATTCCGGGCTTACTTCCTCGTCGGCGTCGAGCGAGAGAATCCAGTCTTTCGTACACAGTTCCAGAGCAAAGTTCTTCTGCGCCGTGTACCCTCGCCATGGTTCGACCACCACCTTGGCCCCAAACTGATGGGCGATTTCGCAGGTGCGGTCGGTTGAGCCGGAGTCCACGAGCACAATTTCGTCGGCCCAGCGGACACTTTCGATCGTGCGCCCAATGTTCGACTCTTCATTCAGGGCAACAATCGCGACCGACAGGTTCATGTCAGGTGAGGGTAGGGCTACAGAATGCTCTGGCGCGGCGGTATTGTCTCACACCCCTAGGATTTTCATCCCGCTTCGAGGCTCCGACCTTTCTCACCGAAATCCTCGCACTCCTTTGTGGCTCATAGACCTCTGTGTCCCTCTGTTTTCTCTGTGGTGAAGAAACAGAAACCACAGGGGTCACAGAGGAACACAGAGGAACAGCCAAATCGACAACCCTGCAAAAAACAAAGGCCGGGCAATTGCCCGGCCTGATTCACAACTCAAATCGAACCTACTGCTGATTTTCATCCCGCTTCGAGGCTCCGATCTTTCTCACCGAAATCCTCGCACTCCTTTGTGGCTCGTAGACCTCTGTGTTCCTCTGTGTTCTCTGTGGTGAAGAACAGAAACCACAGGGGTACAGAGGAACACAGAGGAACAGCCAAATCGACAACCCTGCAAAAACCAAAGGCCGGGCGATTGCCCGGCCTGATTCACAACTCAAATCGAACCTACTGCTGGGGGGTGGTCGGCTGAGCCCCAGGCTGCCCGGTGATCGGCTGGTCCGCCGGACGGGGCACGACATAGGGGACGTGAGGAGCCTTGGTTACGGAGCCGTGCTGGGCATCCCCGACCAGAATCCCCATGTGGTCGAGCGTCAGCCCGGTGACACGATCGAGTTCGACGCGCGATTTTTCATAAGCCGACATCGACGAAACCAGGTTTGATTGCGACTGCGCCAGATCGCGCTGCGTCTGGAGCACCAGGGTCGTGGTCGAAGCCCCCAACGAATACTTCTTCTGCTCCGCATCCAGGGACTGCTTGGCCAGTTCAACCGCGGCTCTAGCCGCATCGACGGCTGCCCGGTTCTGCTGGACCTGGAATTGGGCATTGCGGACTTCGATTCGCACCTGGTTTTCCAGCTGCTGCAAACGCATCTGCGACTGACGGTACTCGAGTTCCGCCTGGACCTGGTCCGCCTGCGCCGAACGGTTGCCGATGGGAATCTGCAGGCTGAAACCGACGCCCTTATCGGGAGCGGTTGAGGTCACGAGCTGGTTCAGCGTACTGCCGTAGCCGATGGTCGCCGCGGCAACGGCCGGATCGGTACAACCGAAGAATTGCTGCGCCGGGTCGGCCGGACAGAGGTTCGCAGGGTTCTGCGATCCGCCCAGACCCGAGCCGCCATAGTACGCAAAGATGTCAACTTGCGGCAGAAGCGCATTGCGCGCCGATTTCTTGCTGATGTCGCGATTGATGAGATCGATCCGCGATTCCGCCAGCTCCGCCCGATGGCCGAGCGCGTCATTGATGAGGTCCTGGATCGGCACAACTGGCTCGTTAGCCGGCAGGTCCATGGTCGACGTGGGAATAACCTCGGCATCAGCAACCGCCGGGTCGACCAGCGTGCGGCTGAGCGCGTTCTTCATCAACAGCTGCTGCAACTCGAGATTCGTCTTGGCCACGATCAGGCTCTGCTGCCCGGTGGAAACCACGCTCTGGGCCCGTACTACTTCGATAGGCGCCAGGGTACCGATCTCGACCTGCTTCCTGTTGTCCGAAAGGGTCTTCTCCGCCAGGTTCACCGAGTCCTGCTGAACTTTGACGTTTTCATTTGCGTTCACCAGATCCCAGTAAATGTTCTGGATCTGGTTCACGGTGGTGATCACCTGAAGGCGGAACGCCACGTCGGAAATTTCGCGATCATTCTTCGCGATCCGAATAAAACGGGTGTTGGGAAGAATGCCGAAGCCCTGCAACAGATGCTGCGTGATCTGGGCCTGGAAACTCGACGTCAGCGTGGGACTGAACTTGGAGAAGTTGGACGACGTTGTCGCGCGATTGTTGTCGAAACCGACCAGCAGGTTGGTTCCAGTGGCAAAGCCCTGGAGGTAGTTGAAGTTTCCAATCGTCTGATTCTGAGAGGTGAACTGGTTTGCAAACGAACTCGGAGATTGACTCCGGTTGTGATCCCACCACAGCTTTCCGGTCACGATCGGATCGAATTGTGGAATCGTGACTCCGACGCCCGTGGTCGAGGTCACAATTCCGGAGCTTCCGGTTGCAGCGCCACCGGCGCCGGTGGTGGTACCGCCCGCGCCTCCGCCCTGAGATCCGGTGGTTCCGGTACCGGTCGTGCTGCCAATATTTCCGATGCCGCCGCCCGGGGTGCCCTGCACGATACCGGTGTTGACGCCGCGGATTTGCGATCCGGCCTTGGCACGCATGATGTCAACTTCTGCGATGTTGAGGTTGTAGCGGGCGATGGCGATGTCCAGGTTGTTTTCCAAAGCCAGCGCGATGGCATCGTCGAGCGAGAGCATCAGCTTGCCATCCTGCAAAAGCTGGCTCAAGCGCGGCGTGTTGTTCAGGTTCGGCGCCGCCACATCCTGGGGCGAGTAGAGGGCCAAAAAATTCGGGAAAAAACCGTGCTGCCTGGAATAATCCTTGACCTCGGTCTTCTGCGGTTCGGGGCCCGCGGGCGGGGTCTGCTGCCCCGGCGCAAATGTGGCGAACACTCCGCTCAGTAACAGCGCCGCCGTCACTCGCGCGGCGGAATTCAGACGTGATGAAGACATTCAATGACCTCCAAAATTGCGTGGCTTGCCGTTGAGGGCAAAGAGACTTACCTACCAATGCCTATACGGAAGTTCTGCGGGCCGAGTTCACTGCAGGCCGCAAGCAGACAGAATTCCCGCTTCCTTAACTTCTGATTATGGTTAGTGCAATAGTATATCGGACAATCATTTGTATTCGCCGCGAGGGTAATCAACCGCGTAACTTTGGTCACGGAACGTAAAGTTTCGTAAATCGCGCGCCACCTCGCGGCAGTTTGGGAAGATCTTCCGGCACCCTGATGCGAAATCTCAAAGTGATCCTGGCGTACGACGGCTCAGAATTTTCCGGCTGGCAGGTGCAGCCGAATACTCCGACTGTTCAGGGAACGCTGGCCTCCGCTATTCGACGGCTTACCGGGGAAAAGGTTTTACCCCAGGGCTCAGGCCGAACCGACGCGGGCGTGCATGCCCTGGCTCAGGTCGCCACTTTCCCTACCGAATCGACGATTCCAGTGGACAATTTCGCCAAAGCGCTCAACGACATCCTGCCTCAGTCAATCCGCGTGACCGAGGTCAGCGAAGTCCCGGCGGATTTCCACGCCCGCAAATCCGCGAAAAACAAGACCTACCGCTACCGGATGTACCGGGAAGCGATATGCCCGCCATTTCTGGCGCGCTATGTATGGCATTCTCCGTTCAGGTTGGATGAGCCCGCGATGCAGCAGGCTGCAACTTTTGTGGTGGGGGAGCATGATTTTACGTCTTTTGCCGCGATCGACCCTGAGCGCGGGTGCGAGGAGGAGGAAGCCTCGAACGTCCGCCGCATCTTTTTCTCAAATTGGGAACGCCGCGACGAGGAATTCGTCTATACCGTCAGCGGCAGCGGCTTCCTCCACCACATGGTTCGCAATCTGGTAGGGACGTTCCTGCTGGCAGGCAAGGGGACAATCCAACCAGCGGAAATTCAGCGCATTATCGCTGCGCGAAGCCGGTCAGCTGCCGGAGCGACCGCTGCCGCAAGTGGGCTATATCTGGTTAAGGTGGAATACTGACACTTGGAATTTCCGGCGGAACTCGCCGGGCTGAGGATGAACCATGAGCGCAACTGTCGATCCAAAGTGCGAATTTCTGCGCCACTCGTTGGCCACGTTGGCTTATCGTGCGGGCAAGGCGGTGGCTGGAGCCGGACCGGAGTTTGCGGACTTCCGAGCCGGGGACTCAACCCGGACACCGGTGCAAATTCTGGCTCATATCGGCGACTTGATGGATTGGGCGCTCTCCATGGCCGAAGGCAATCAACGGTGGCAGAATTCCACGCCGCTCGAGTGGCCGAAAGAAGTCGAGCGCTTCTTTGCCGCCCTGAAAGCCTTCGATGATTTTCTGGCGTCCGGCCAAACTCTAGGCGCACCCGCCGAAATGCTCTTTCAGGGGCCGGTAGCCGACGCCCTTACCCACAGCGGGCAGATCGCAATGCTCCGCCGACTGGCAAGGACACCGGTCAAGGGAGAGAACTACGCCGCAGCCGACATTCGTGCCGGCCGTGTCGGCCCCGATCAGACCGCGCCGAAATACGAGTTTTGAGTGAGCGAAGCGCTCCTAAGCCTTCGTATCAGGGCATAGCTTCAGCTATGCCATCATGCACAGACCGCGAGGACGCGCCCTGATACGAACCTTGGATGTTCTGCATTCTCCAGATTCTGTCACCTCAAGAATCCTGGGATGCGCGCGCGTTTAAAGCTTCGTATCAGGGCATAGCTTCAGCTATGCCGTTAATGCGCAGGCTGCGACAGCGCGCCCATCGGGCGCAACTGAGACGCAGATGTTCTCCCACCCTGATACGAACCTTGGAAATTCTGCATTTCTCCAGATTCTGTCATCTCAATAATTTTGGAACGTGCGTCTTAAAGCTTCGTATCAGGGCGTAGCTTCAGCTACGCCGTCAATACAGAGACTGTGGCGCGTTTTCAACTCTCGCGCCCTGTCCGGCGCGCCTGAAGGCGCGCCCTGATACGAACCTTGGAAGTTCTGCATTCTGGCAGATTCTGTCACCTCAAGAATCCTGGGATGCGCGTGCGTCTTAAAGCTTCGTATCAGGGCATAGCTTCAGCTATGCCGTCAATACACAGACTGTGGACGTCGCGCCCATCGGGCGCAACTGAGACGCAGATGTTCTCCCACCCTGATACGAATCTTGAAATGTATTGAGGATTACAGCCCGAACAATTCGCGAAGGTGCTTGGTCTGGGCACGGCTGACGGGAATTTCGGTTTGCTTCTTGTCGTCCATCCGCAGTTGGTATGAGCTCTTGAACCAGGGCACAACTTCCTTGATGCGGTTGGTGTTCACCAGGTAGGAGCGGTGTGCGCGCCAGAACAGCGCAGGGTCGAGGCTCTCCAGCAGTTCCTCTAGCGTGCGGCAGTTGCTGTGTCCTTCCATGCCGTTTTGCCCGCTGGTCACGACCGTGATGACGCCATCATTGATGGAAGCGAAGCAGATATCTTTTTGGTTTACAAGGAACATTCTTCCGGCGGACTTCAGCAGAAGCTTCGAGGGCTGCGGCTTCTGATTGCCCAGCATTCGGACCAGGCTTTCCAGCTTTTCCGAGGAGGCCGATCCCACGTCCTTAACGCGCGCTCTTTGCACCGATTGCGCTACGCGCTTGCGATCGAAAGGCTTAAGCAGGTAGTCAACGGCATTCACCTCGAAGGCCTTCACCGCGTACTGGTCGAATGCCGTCGCGAAGACGATCTTGGGCAGCGGCACCTTCTTGTCGAGCAGCTTTTTGATGACACCGAATCCGTCGAGGCCCGGCATCTGCACATCCAGGAAGACGAGATCCGGGTTGTGCTCGCGGATCAGGTTGACGGCCTCGACGCCATTCTTGCCTTGGGCGACGACCTCGACCTCGCCGTCATTCTTCAGCAGGAAGGCGAGTTCATCCCGTGCAAGCTGTTCATCGTCAACAATTACGGCAGATAGCGCCATTTGGCAGTGTGAACTCCTCATCAAAGTATATAGGAGGGCGGTTCTGTGAGCGTTAACGCGACTCAGGGCGCGCGAACTAAGGTTCCGGCGGCCTCGCCTCCTGGCGGCGAGGTACACTGCCCTTTCATGAATTTGATCTACGGGATTAACACGGTCGCCGAAGCCCTCAAGGCTCGAGGCCGGGCATTCGAGTGGGTGGGCGTGGCGAAGGAAAGGCACGACCTGCGCTTGCAGCGAGTCATCGAAGAGTGCCGGCGCCAGAGCGTACCCGTGCGCTTTGTGCCCCGCGCGGAACTCGACCGGATGGCAGGCCACAACGGGCACCAGGGAGTGGTGGCAGTCACTTCCGCGAAGCAATACACCGATCTGGACGACATTCTTGCCGCCAAGCGCGGACAACACTCACTGATCGTGGTGCTCGATGGCATCGAGGATCCCCACAACCTGGGAGCCATTCTGCGCACGGCAGATGCCGCAGGAGCGGATGGCGCGGTGATTCCAGAACGGCGATCGGCCGGCGTGACTGGGACCGTGGCCAAGGCTTCCGCCGGCGCAAGCGAGCACTTGCCCGTCGCCAAAGTCACCAATATCGCGCGAACCCTGGAGGAACTGAAATCGCGCAATCTGTGGACTGTCGGGCTGGATGAGCGCGGAGCCCAGAGCTATGACGCAATCGACTACCGCATGGACTGCGCAATCGTGCTGGGAGGGGAGGGCAAGGGAGTCCATGAGTTGGTCAGAAAGAAATGCGACTTCCTGGTCTCAATTCCCATGCTCGGCCAGGTTCCGTCGCTGAATGTTTCGGTGGCAGCGGGAGTTGTGCTTTATGAGGTCGTTCGGCAGCGGCGGACCAAAGCCTGATGAGGGTCCTCACTCTTGCCTGCCTGCTTTGCGTGCTCGTAGCGTCTTGTCCAGCATTGGACCGCGAGGCCTTCACCTTCTCCAGATACGATCTCACGGTACGGCTGGAGCCGGCACAGCAGCGAATTGGCGTGCGCGGAAAGATCGCCCTGAGGAACGATTCCGGTGAGCCACAGAAAAATCTCTCGCTTCAGATCTCGTCAACTCTGGGCTGGAGGTCAGTTCAACTGAACGGCAAGCCGGTGCAGTTCGTTTCCCAGAGTTACACCAGCGACATCGACCACAGCGGAGCACTGTCGGAAGCGATTGTGAGCTTGCCGCAGCAGGTTCCAGCCGGCGGCACGCTCGAGGTGGAAGTCGGATACGAAGGCACGATTCCGCTGACCACGGCCAGACTCACCCGCATCGGCGTTCCGCAGGAGACGGCAGCTCACAACGACTGGGACCAGATCAGCGCGTCCTTCACAGCAGTGCGTGGAATCGGATATGTAACGTGGTATCCCATCGCAACGGAAGCGGCGAACCTCGCGGACGGCGCCAGCGTCTCCGAAGCCATCGCCAGGTGGATGGCGCGCCAGGCCGAAACACAGATGTCGATTCGCTTCGCCAAGCCGGAAACAGGCTCCCTCTGGTTCAGCGGAAGCGAACTTGCGACGTCGGACAAGACCGCGGAAAGAAACCTTGACTTCCAGATGGATCGGGTCGGAATCGATGTACCGACGTTCGTCATGGCCGCCTACCAACACACCGGAGACGCGGGCCAGTCGACGGTGTACTTCCTATCAGGCAAGGAGGAAGGGGCAAAGAGCTACGCCGAAGCACTGCCGAAGCTCAATGCCATCGCCGCACTCGGCCGGGACATCCAGGCCTTCCCGGTGTTCGAACTGCCGGATTCCCAGGCCGCGTCCTTCGCGACCCGGGGAATGTTGTTAGCTCCGCTGCGAATGCTGCTGACGCCTGAAGCAGAACTCGCTCTGGTTTATGGCCTGGCCCGGCAGTACACGCCTTCGCCTCGAGCCTGGATTCAGGATGGATTGGCTCACTACGCCCAGGCGCTTTATCTTGCGCGGTCTCGAGGAAACGATGCAGCCCTGGAGTATCTGAACCAGCATCGCGACCTGCTGGCAGAGGCAGAAAAATCGCCCGATCCGGGATCTTCTTCAAGCACAGGGCAGTCTGACACGACCCATTCTCTGATCAACGCGGGCGACGACCTCTACCTGCAAACCAAAGCTATGGATGTCTGGTGGATGCTCCGCGAAATGATCGGCGAAGATAATCTGAATGACGCTCTGCGAGACTATGTTGCGCAGGACGACAAGCAACCGGCATACGTTCAGCACCTGCTGGAGAAGCACGCGCATCGCGACCTGGAATGGTTCTTCGACGACTGGGTGTACCGCGACCGCGGCCTGCCGGACTTTCACGTGGAATCTGTTTATCCTCGCAAGAGCATGACGAACATCTACTTGGTTACAGTGACAGTAGAAAACCTGGGGAATGCCGCGGCTGAAGTGCCTGTGACCGCGAAGTTTCAGGGACAGGAAGCCACCGAACGGGTAGTCGTGGCGGGCAAATCCAAGGCGTCGGTACGCATTCGTACTTCTGCGCTGCCGGAAGAAATTGTCGTCAACGACGGCAGCGTGCCGGAGAGCGACACGTCGAACAACACCTTCAAGGTGGAATCATCACAGGGCAACACGTCGAAATAGTTCTTAGCAGCAATCGGCGGGTTTCGAATTCATCAGGAGGAAACTTTGGCTTACATCCAGTTCTTGGGCGCGGCAGGCACGGTTACGGGCTCGAAGCACCTGATCAATGTGAGCGGCGATCCCTCAGGACGAGGTTGTTTTCAGATGCTCATCGACTGCGGCATGTTCCAGGGCCAGAAGGAGTGGCGTGAGCGCAACTGGCAGGAACTGCCCATCCCCGCGCAGGAAATTGATGCTGTCGTACTGACCCACGCGCATCTCGACCACTGCGGCTGGATTCCTCGGCTGGTGAAAGAGGGTTTCCGCGGTCCAATCTACGCTACAGCTTCCACCATCGATTTGTGCGGAATCATTCTTCCCGACTCCGGCCACCTCCAGGAAGAGGACGCAGCGTTTTACAACAAGCACAAGAGGTCAAAGCACGATCCTGCCCTTCCCCTCTACACGCTCGCGGAAGCGGAAGAATCGCTGCGCTATTTCCGGCCGACCGACTTCGATCGAGTGCAGGAGGTTTGCCCGGGCCTGACTTTCCGCTTCGTGCGCGCCGCCCATATCCTGGGCTCCTCG
This sequence comes from Terriglobales bacterium, assembly GCA_963803205.1. Taxonomy (GTDB): domain Bacteria; phylum Acidobacteriota; class Terriglobia; order Terriglobales; family Acidobacteriaceae; genus CAWDLG01. Next base: position 208,077 of record CAWDLG010000007.1, on the reverse strand, counting down.
ATGGCCGAGGTCACTCTCACCCTCAACGGGCAGACACGGCAGTTGCTCTTCACCGGCGACATCGGCCGCGTGCGCGATACCACAGTTGCTCCTGGGAAAGTGGTCCGTTCGGGGCCGACAGAAGGCGAAACGGCCAACGTGCTGGTGATGGAATCGACTTACGGCAACCGGCAGCACCCCACGGAAGATCCGCGGCCTCAGCTTGCCGCAGTCATCCGGCAAACCGTGAAGCGCGGAGGAACCGTCGTGGTCCCCGCGTTCGCTGTCGAGCGCACGCAGAAATTTCTTTTCATCCTGAAGCAGTTGATGGAATCGGGAGAAATTCCCCGCATTCCGGTCTATGCCGACAGCCCCATGGCGATCAAGGCGGTGCAGATCTTTCTCAAGCACACGGAGGAATACAGCGACGAGACGCGGCGCCTGATCAGCCAGTATGGTTCGCCGCTGGAGTGGCCGGGATTCACCTTTGCGTCGACCTCCGAAGAGTCGAAGAAGATCAACCAGAGCACCTTCCCCTCGGTCATCATTTCGTCCAGCGGAATGGTGACTGGCGGGCGAATTCAGCACCATCTGGCGCAACGGCTTCCCGACCCGCGAAACACCGTGATCTTCATCGGCTTTCAGGCGCCGGGCACACGGGGAGCGACCATCAAGAGCGGCGCGCGCGAGGTCAAGATTTTCGGAGAAATCATTCCCATCCGGGCACAGATCGCCGCCTTCGAGCAGTTCAGCGATCACGCCGATCCGCCGGAGCTTCTGCAATGGCTGCGCACATTCACCAACCAGCCGTCAGCCACTTATCTCGTGCATGGAGAGCCCGCCGCCGCATCGCAGCTACGGGACACGATCACCAGGGAGCTAGGGTGGAACGTGCAAGTGGCGGAGTGGATGCAGAAAGTCGACATTGCCTGAGCGGGAGGACCGCATGAACGAAGCCGAAATGAAGAGACATCTCGAGGCCGCGGAAAAGAGCCCGAAGCAGATCGCGGCGGCGGTCTCAGGCCTGCCCGACAAAACGCTGCGCTACCGGCCCGAACCCGGCAAATGGTGCATCCTCGAGGTTCTGGGCCATCTGGCGGACATCGAGATTGTGTACGGTTATCGCCTTCGTCAGATGCTGGCCGACAAGGACCCCGTCATCGCACCAATGGACCAGGATGCCTGGGCGCAGAACCTCGGCTACACCGAAACACCCGCTCCCGAACTGGTTGCCGTTTACGGGTTGAACCGCTCCCACAACCTGCGCCTGCTGCGGCGGGCAAGGTCGGAAGACCTGGAGAAAGGCGCGTTTCATCCCGAGCTGAACAAGAAAGTCACAGTTGCCGAAATGATCGAAAAAATGGCCGGGCATGGCTCGGCTCACCTCGCCCAGATCGAGCGGTTGAAGAAGGAAGCGAAGTAGCGGTGAATGCAGGCGAAAGTCCGGAGCTTAGGATTTTGTGTTTGGTTCACCCTGTGTGCCTCTGTGTCCCCTGTGGTAAGAGATAAGAAAGATGACCACAGAGAACACAGGGCAAGTCGCGGGGAAGGGATGCAGTAGCCTGTATCCCTCGCAAGTCAGCCCATTGGCTGTCCGAACGTGATCCAGAACCGGTTGACGTCGCGGATGATGAACTCGCGCATGCCATAGAAGGTGTCGTGAAGATCCTCGACGAGTTCAACGTGGTCTTTCAGCGTCCGACACCGCTGCTCGATGTCGTCAGTAAGGATATAAAGATCAACTTCGCGGCGACTGGTGAGGCTTGCCTTACCGCCGGCGCTGAACATGACATCGCTATTTCCGAATGACAGCCTCGCCCAGTTGATCTCGCCGTCCTCTTCACTCTGATGGACCAGCTTGAATCCGATCGAGGTGTACCAGTCGATTGTGGCTTTCACATCCGGGACGTGAATCATGGGAACGACGGTCTGTGACATATTTCACTCGCTCATAAAATGGGATGCGGCGTCAAATCAATCCTATACCGTCCAGGCGTAGGGGCAGGTGTCCCCACCTGCCCGCAACAGACGGAGAAAACGCGAAGCCAGGACAGGCAGGTGGGGACACCTGCCCCTACACGGTCCTCCGCTTCAGGCAGCAATCTTTGCGTTCGTGAACCGGATCAGAGCGGCGAGTTTTGCGGCGGCGGCGCCAGAATCAATCGAGCCCGCGGCAAATGCGACAGCGTCAGCCAAGTGGTCCGCCTTCCCGCCGGCGACCAGCCCTGCGGCCGCGTTGAGCACCACGATGTCCCGCCGGGGAGAGCGTTCGCCTTCAAGAACCTCGCGAATGATGGCCGCATTCTCGACGGCATCACCGCCCGCGAGGTCGCTCATTGTCGCGCGTTTCATGCCGAATTCCTCCGGTGTGACCTCGTAGGTCCGCACGCTGCCTTCGCGTACTTCCGCGATTCGGGTCGCGTCGGTGACCGAGATTTCGTCCAGCCCGTCCAGTCCGTGGACCACCAGGGCGCGGTGTAGCCCAAGCATGCTGAGGGCTTCCGCGATCTTCTCGACCAGGTCGAGTGCGTAAACACCCACTACCTGCGCCGACGCGTTCACCGGGTTGGTCAGCGGCCCCAGAAGATTGAATACGGTGCGCAGCCGCAACTCACGCCGCGCCGTCTGCACGTGCCGGGCCGCCGAGTGAATCGCGGGCGCAAAGAGAAACGCCATTCCCACCTCGCTCAGGCAGGCAGCCACGCGATTTACCGGCAGGTCGATCTTGACGCCCAGGGCTTCCATTACGTCGGCGGAGCCGCACTTCGAGCTGATGCTCCGGTTCCCGTGTTTGGCCACGCGGACGCCGGCCCCGGCGACCACGAAGGCGGTTGCAGTTGAAATGTTGAACGTCCCGCTGGCATCGCCGCCTGTGCCGCAAGTATCGATCAGAGCATCCCGCCCGGTCCCGCTGACGTCCACAGCGGAATCCGGCTCAAGCCGCAATGGGGTTGCCGCCGCTCGGATCGCCTCGGCGAATCCCACAATCTCCTCGACGGTCTCGCCCTTCATGCTCAGGGCGACAAGAAATCCGGCGATCTGGGAGTCCGAGCAGGCGCCCGAGAGAATCTCCGACATCACCCCGCGCGCCTCTTCCCGCGACAGGGATTCCCGATGGACGGCCAGGCGCTGGAGAACGTTCACGATCATGACTGGCATAGGGTAGCATCGTTCTCGCAACGAGAAACGCGCCCCCAAATGGAACAGGCTGGAGCACTTATTCACAGGGGAGCTGCGGCCGACTGTTTGCCCTGCGCCTGCGCGTTCTATAGAATCAAACGTTTGCTGCCGCTGTTTCCAGCCGCAAGCGAGTCCTGCCGGGAAGACGAAGATTCAGTATGAAAATTCACGAACATCAGGCCAAGGGCATCCTCAAAAAGTACGGCGTTGCAGTGCCACGCGGCGAGATGGCCGAGAGCCGCGAGGAAGCCGAAGCAGCCGCAAGGAGCCTGTTCACCGCCGGCGCCACCGGGGTCGTGGTGAAGGCACAGATTCACGCTGGCGGGCGCGGCAAGGGCGGCGGAGTGAAAATCGCCAAGTCGGTCGATGAGGCCGGCGAGATCGCCGCCAAAATGCTCGGCATGAAACTGGTCACGCATCAGACCGGGCCTGAGGGCAAGGTGGTTGGCCGTTTGCTGGTCGAAGAAACGCTGCCCATCGAGAAGGAACTCTACCTGGGCATTGTCGTCGATCGTGAGGAGGCCAAGCCGGTCTTCATGGCCTCGGCAGCAGGAGGAATGGAGATCGAGCAGGTCGCCGCCGAGAATCCCGACGCGATTTTGAAGGAACACATCGATCCCGGCATGGGCTTGGAGGCGTTCCAGGCGCGCAAACTGGCTTTCGCGCTCGGATTGAAGCCGCAGCAGATCAACGAGGCGGTCCGCTTCATGACTGGGCTGTTCAAGGCCTTTACCGAGACCGATGCTTCGCTGATCGAGATCAATCCCTTCATCACCTGCACCGACGGGCGGCTGTTCGCCCTCGACGCCAAGATGACCTTCGATGACAACGCTATGTTCCGCCATCCGGACCTCCGGGAACTGAGGGACGTCACCGAGGAAGATCCCCTCGAAGTTGAAGCGTCGAAGTACAGCCTCAATTACATCAAGCTGGACGGGAATGTGGGCTGCATGGTCAACGGCGCGGGACTGGCCATGGCGACGATGGACATCATCAAGTACGCGGGGGGAATGCCCGCCAACTTCCTCGACGTGGGCGGGGGCGCCAACGCGCAGCAAGTCACGCACGCCTTCGAGATTCTTCTCAGCGACAAGAACGTGAAGGCGGTGCTGATCAATATTTTCGGTGGGATTTTGCGGGTGGATACGCTGGCCACGGGAGTGGTCGAAGCGGCCAAGAAGACGCAGATTCAGCTCCCCATTGTGCTGCGCCTGGAAGGAACGAACGTCGAAGAGGGCCGGGAGATTCTGCAGAAATCCGGACTGAATTTCATCGTGGCTGAAACCATGAAAGACGCGGCCGAGAAGGTAGTCGCCGCGGCGAAGTAGCGAATCGGCGCTGCGCAGCAGGAAGGATTCAATAGGCTGAGGTCATGAGCATTCTGGTAAACAAGTCGACGCGGGTAATTGTGCAGGGCCTGACCGGCCGCGAAGGCACCTTCCATGCCAAAGCGTGCGCCGAGTATGGCACTCGCATTGTTGGTGGCGTGACTCCCGGCAAGGGCGGTACCACGCACGAAGGCTGGCCAGTCTTCAATAGCGTGCAGGAGGCGGTGGACAAGACCGCCGCCGACGCGACCGTCATCTTCGTTCCGCCGCCGTTCGCAGCCGATGCCATCATGGAAGCCGCCGATGCGGAGATCGAACTGATCGTCTGCATCACCGAGGGCATCCCCACGCTCGACATGGTGCGCGCCTGGGAATTCCTCCAGGACCGGCGGTCGCGGCTGATCGGTCCTAACTGCCCGGGCATTATTTCTCCCGGGCATTGCAAGATCGGCATCATGCCGGGGCGCATCCATCGCGAAGGATCCGTGGGCATCGTTTCGCGCTCGGGCACCCTCACCTACGAAGCCGTGTTCCAGTTGACGACGCGCGGCATCGGCCAGTCCACCGCAATCGGCATTGGCGGTGACCCGATTATCGGCACCAGCTTCGTCGACGCACTCGATCTCTTCAACAAGGATCCGCAAACCGAAGCCGTCATCATGATCGGCGAAATCGGCGGCACGGCGGAGGAAACTGCGGCAGAGTACGTGCGGAAGCACATGAGAAAACCGGTGGTCGGATTTATTGCCGGGCAGACGGCGCCGCCGGGGCGCCGCATGGGTCACGCGGGAGCGATCATCTCCGGCGGCAAGGGCACGGCGGAAGAAAAGATTAAGGCGATGGAAACAGCCGGCATTCGCGTGGTCAAATCCCCGGCGCTTCTCGGCGAAACCGTGGCCGCCGCGCTGGGCGTAAAGGCCGCCAGCATCAACTGAAAAAACTTCGACAACTCACCAAAGGAATAACGACCGAATCATGAAGACCCTGGAACGTACTCTCACCATCATCAAGCCTGATGCAGTGCGCAGGAGCGCTGTCGGAGATATCATCGAGCAGTTTGAGAAAAACGGATTTCATATTCTCTGCATGAAGATGCTGGAGATTTCCAAGCATCAGGCCGAGCAGTTCTACGCCGTCCATGCCAGCAAGTCGTTCTTCAATTCTCTGACCAGCTTCATGTCCAGCGGCCCGATTGTCGCGCTCGCCCTGGAGAAGGAAAACGCAATCGCCGATTTGCGCAAGCTGATGGGCGCCACCAATCCCGCCAACGCCGAAGAAGGCACGATTCGCAAAAAGTGGGCCACCAGCATCGAAAACAACGCGATTCACGGCTCCGATGCCGACGACACCGCGCGTTTCGAGCTCAGCTTCTTTTTTGCGGGATACGAGTTGGCACAGTACGAATGAATTAAGAAGAATTCGGCGGACGGGCCTCTAGAACCGGGTTACTTCCGTAAAGTTGAAATCCCGTACCTTCATCGCGGGGACCACCATGTCAAAAGACTCCTCCCCGCTGGCGCGGACCGGCGTGCCCATCTCTTCCACGTTTGAAAGCATGTGGATCAGGCTCTCGTTGAACCGGAAGTTGCGAATCCCGCCGGTGACCTTGCCATTTTCCACCAGGAAGGTGCCGTCCCGGGTCATGCCGGTCAGGATCTTTTCGTAAGGATCGACTTCACGGATATACCACAAGCGCGTGACCAGCACCCCTCGCTCGGCGGAGGCGATCATCTGCTCGACCGTCTTCGGGTCGCGTGGCGCCGAGAAGACGATGTTCATGGGGGCTTCGCCCATTTCATTCGGCAGCGGGAAACCGTGGCCCGTAGCCTCGATGGGGCCGACCTTGTCCTTGTATTCCGATTTCTGCATCTTCTCGGCGGTCGCGCGCGCATAGACCAGGCGTTTCACGACACCACCCCCGATGAGTTTCAGCCGCTTGCGCTTCAGGCCCTCTCCGTCGAAGGGGGAACCGGATTGCAGCGGGTGACTGGGGTCCTCCCAAACCTCGATGTTTTCGCCGAACAGCTTCTCTCCGACACGATTATTGAGGAAAGACCTCTGGTCAAGAATCGCCAGGCCACCGAAGTCGAAGAACATGAAGCCGACCATATCCAGCACAGCAGCGGGTTCCAGAATCACGGTGTACTTGCCGGCGGGAATCTCGCGCGGTTGAGCGGATTCAAAAGCCTTGCGCGCGGCGATCTCGGCCAGGGTGACGGCATCGAGATGAGCTACATTCGGCGAGTTCGCCTTCTGCCATCCCGAAGAATCGCCGGCCAGCATGGTGATGGAAATTTCGGAAGAAGTCTGCGCGTGCCAGTCGGAGAGGCCGCGCGAATTGAAAATCCCCTCCACAGCCTCTGATGTCGAGAAAATTCCCGCCGTAGTCAGCTGGTGCCGTTGGGCGACGTCGACGATCTTTTTCACGGCGTCGGCTCTCTGCTCTGGCGTCACCGCAGCCGTCTCGTCGAAGTAGCGGCTGGGAAACGCGCCCTCGGTCGAACCTCCGCTCGTGGGCATTGGAAGCAGGTCCGGATCGGGTTGCTGCACCCTCGCCAGGCTCTCGGAAGCTTCGACAACGCGTTCCAGGCTCTGGTCGTCGAGATTGTTGGTGGTGGCGCGAGCGGTGCGCCCGCCAAACGCGCTTCGCACCGAGATGACCACATTTTCTTCGGCGACATTCTGATGGATGACGTTATTGGCAAAGCGCGTAAGCGCCGAGCTGCCGCCGTAAATCAGCATCTCCACTTCATCGGCGGTGGAATAGCGCCGGATGCGGGAGAAGACGTCAGCGGCAAGCGATTGATTCAGCATGAAAAGGTCAGCAACTCAACTTTGCGGCTTCCAACGAATCCACGGACGCCGTTCTACGTCCCCTTGTACGCGCTCCCCACTTTAATATTGCGGAAGCGCGCCGGCGAGGCGCCGTGCCCCGTCCCCATCACCTGCTGCGGTTGGCCTTTGCCGCAGTTGGGCGTTCCCCACAGCGTCCACTCGTCCCGCGAGCAAATCGCGTCCATGGAATTCCAGAATTCGGTGGTGATCCCGCTGTAAGACGGATTCTTCAGCATCCTGGTGCGCTTGCCGTTCTTGATCTCCCAGCCGATTTCGCATCCGAACTGGAAGTTGTAGCGTTTGTCGTCGATCGACCAGGAGCGGTTGGTCTGCATCAGAACGCCGTCGCCGGTATCGGAAATCAGCTGGTCCAGCGTTAGGGGCTTTTCTCCCGGAAGAATGCTGATATTGGTCATGCGGATGATCGGTAACCGGTTCCAGCTTTCGGCGCGCAGCGTGCCTCCGGAGCGGTCCATGCCGATGGTGTGAGCTGTCTCCCGCGAACTCAGGTATCCGGTAAACAGGCCGCGCGTAATGATCGGCGTACACTGCGCCGGAACGCCCTCGTCGTCGAAAGCGAATGTGCCCAGCCCCGGCCCGTGCTCCTGGCGGGCGTCGGCCACGACGTTCACCAGGTCGCTGCCGTATCGAAGCGTACGCAGTTTGTCGAGCGTCAGAAACGACGTGCCGGCGAAATTCGCCTCCATCCCCAGCACGCGGTCGAGTTCGATCGGATGCCCAACCGACTCGTGAATCTGTAACCCGAGCTGCGCGCCTTCCAGAATGATCGTGGTGACGCCTTCCGGGCACTGATCCGCCTTGAGCAGCGCCACCGACTCTTCCCCGATCCGGCGGGCGTTTTCCAGCAATTGCAGCTCTTCAATCAGCTCGTAGCCCTTGTTCTGCCACTGTCCGCCAAACGACGTGGGGAACGACCTCTTCTGAATCTCGTTGCCTGCGAATGCGTTGGCTGCGTAGCCGGCGCCGGTCGTGTACTTCGTCTGGTGGATGTCGGATCCCTCGGAGGAGAAGAACCAGCTCTCCTCGCGGCGGAAATTCATGTTGGTTTCTGCGAGTGTCACGCCGGCGACGGTGCGCAACTCAGCGTCAACCTTCAGGAGAAGATCGAGGTTTTGCTCCACCGAGGTGCTGAACGGATCGATACGGAATGGCGTGGTCCACTCTGCTGTGGCGGGCTTCTCCGGAGCCAGCCGAACGTCTTCCTGCTTCACGCGCGCCGACGCTTTGGCTATTGCAACCGCTCGGGCGGCAGCGGCTTCCACGGCCTCGCGACCAAAGTCAGCGGCGGCGGCAAACCCCCAGGCTCCGTCAGCGATCACACGTACGCCGGCCCCCCGCGACTCGGAAACAGAAGCCGAGCCCACTTTTCCATTTTTAGTAGAAAGCGCGCGGCTGCGATCGTCGACGATGCGAGCATCGGCGTAACTTGCGCCAAGCTGATTCGCAACGTTCAAGGCCCAGGAGGCAACGTCTTTCATAACCTGCTTAAAATCTACCACACGCTTCGATCGCACAATTGGACGCGACCCACAGTTACTGACGTTACCGGAAGTGTGTTTACAAGGTGGTTCATTTTCGCGACTTTCGCCTCAAATGTGTGTTACATGAGAGGGAATCGGAGCATCATAGTTTGAGTCACGCGCACTAATCTTCTTTGAGGAGTTCGCAGCTCACGCTGCACACATCACCATGAAACAATTGTCCGTATTACTGGCACTCTCTTCGATTCTTCTGTGGGCGGGTTGTGGCGGCAACGGTAGCGGCGGGAATGGCGGCGGGTCAGGAACCGGCGGCCCCACGGGTAATTTTTCCAACGCCAGCCTGAGCGGGCAGTACGCTTACGTCCTCACCGGTCTTGACCTCTCGAAGAATCCCAGCGCTACCTTCCGCGAAGCCGGCGTATTCACCGCCGACGGGGCCGGGCACATCACGGCCGGAACCGATGATTTCAGCAGCGGGACCAATCTCGTCCTCGCCGATAACGTCACCACCGGCTCGTACTCCATCAGCGGCGACGGCACCGGCACCGCACTCCTGAACTTCGCCAGCGGCGGCAGCACTCCCATTGTCCTTACCATGGTGAGCACCTCGAAGGTTTATTTGACGGTGGGATCGATCGGGTTGGTCGAGAATGCCACCGGCGCCGGCGTCGCCGAGAAGCAGGACACTACCGCCTTCACCTCGCTTCCAAGCGGGACCTTCGTCTTCCGGCAGCACAACGTCAGCAGCACCCAGGGTTCTTCGAGCGCTGTGGGCGGGTTTGCTGTGGCCACCGGAGCGATCACCGGCAACCAGGATGTGCTGAAGGGTGGGACCCTGACCACCGGCGCCATGACCGGCTTGTTCAACGCGCCGGATACAACCACCGGGCGCGGAACCGGAAATTTCACCGACAATACGAGCGCCAGTTCGAACTTCGCCTATTACGTGGTAAATGCAAATACCCTTCTGCTGTTTTCCACGGTGACCGGATCCCCCGGCCTGGGCAGAGTTGAAAAACAGAGCGGAACGTTTTCCGCATCGTCGCTTTCCGGTGTCTATGCCTTCGGCAGCAATGGCGATACCAACGGCGGGCCTGGAATGGTACGCACGGTGGGCCAACTCAACGCCAACGGCTCAGGAACGATTACAGCCGGGACCTTCGATTCGGTCGAGGATGGCGTGACCACTACGAACGCGCCCTTCACTGGAACCTACAGCGTGAATTCGACCGGCCGTGCCGCGGCTACACTGACTCCCTCAAGCGGCAGCGGCGCCATCGACGAAGTCTTCTGGATGGTCAGTCCGTCGAGAGCGTTCTTCCTGGTCGATGACTCCGCCAAGGTCGAAGACGGCACCGCCGATCTGCAAACCGGCACGACTTTCGCGAACTCCACCGTCAACGGCCAGTTCGGCGTGCTGATGGATGGGTTGCAATCGGGAACCACGGTCGACCTGATCGGAACTCTCCAGCTTGACGGCGCTGGCGCGCTCACGCTGAGCGAATTCGAAAGCGATAATGGAAGCGGAGCCACTCCGCCTCTCCGCTCCGGAACCTATTCGGTGGCGAGCACGGGCCGGACTACGGCGTCCATTACCGGGATCTCAAGCAACTTCGTGATCTATCTGATTTCCGGCAGCGACGGATACATACTGCAAAACGATGCCGACACAGAAATTGATGGGGTGATCAGCAAGCAGCCGTAGGCCGCACGAGATTGTGGGATTCTCTCCGCCCCGTCGCGAGGGTAGCGCATGGCTTCAGCCATGCCGATGAGATCGACGATCCGTATCAGGATGGGGCTTCAGCCCCATCGCACGAGCCATCAAAACTACTGGGGCTTCAGCCCCAGCGCCTAAAGGCGCCAGTTTTTGATCGGGCTCTTGACGGCAGGCCTGAAGGCCTGCCCCGATACAAAACTAGAGCTGCTTCTGGCTGTTCCGCTTCGTCAACCGCGCCCCCGCTCACCCGTACCTTTCCTTCATGAACTCGCCAATCGCCTGGTACGCCTGGTTAAGCGTCTTTTCGTCCGGCAGGAAGACAATGCGGAAATGCCGGCTCCCCGGCTTTTGCCCGAACCCGGAGCCGTGCACCACCAGCACATGCTTCTGGAGCAGCAATTCCTTCACGAACACGTCGTCGCCCTCGGGGATCTTGAGTCGCGGGAAAGCGTAGAACGCGCCGCGCGGCGGGACGCAACTCATGCGCGGAATGGAATTGCACGCTTTGACCGTGACGTCCCGCTGACGGCGCAGCCGGTCGCAGACCCCAACCAGGTGATCCTGCGGCCCCTCGAGCGCCGGCTTCACGGCGTATTGTTCAGGATGATTGGCACACAGACGCGCCCGCAACAGACGGTGGATGCCCTCAATGTAGGGTTTCACCCCGGCGTCCCCGCTGACGATCCCCCATCCCAGTCGCCATCCCGGCGCCAGGTAATTCTTCGACAGTCCGCCGAAGGTCACCACCGGAATATCCGGGGCCACCGCGGCCATCGAAATGTGCGGCTGGTCGTCGAGAATCAGCTTGTCGTAAATCTCGTCGGCGAAAATCACCAGGTTGTGGCGACGTGCCAGCGTGGCGATCTGTTCGAGCATGCGGCGGGAGCACACCGCGCCCGTCGGATTATTGGGATTGATCAGCACGATCGCCCGCGTGCGCGGATTGATCTTGGCCTGCAGGTCGATCAGGTCCGGCTGCCAGCCGTCCTCCTCATTCAGCGCGTAGCTGTTGACCGCGATTCCCAGCTTGCAAAGGACTGCCGTATAAAGCGGGTAATCCGGGCTCGGCGTCAGAATGTTCTCCCCCGGGTTGACCAGCGCGGTCAAACAGGCATCCACGGCTTCGCTCGCGCCCGTGGTGATGAATACATCCTGAATGCGGGTAAAACCGCGGCCTTCCGCTTCGCCGCGGATGGCGTCGAGCGCTTCGGGAATGCCAAGCGATGGCGCATACCCGTTCTTGTTGTCGCGCATCGCCTTGTAGACCGCTTCGATCAGGTGTGGCGGAGTCACGAAATCGAAAATGTTGGGATCGCCAACATTCAGAGACAGGACCTTGTGTCCCTGCCGCACCACCTCATCAGCGATGACCGCCAGATCGCGGATGGCATAGCGGAGGTTATCCAGTCGTTGAGCAGCCGCGATATCTCGAGTCTGCGTCAGGGGCATGGGTTTTTCTTTGTCCAAAATGAAGACGCCCGTGTATCAATCCGGGCGGTCAATCTGGGCGCGCTGCAGGCGGTCGGAGTAATCCACGTAAACCGCCTTCCACTCGCTGTAGAAGTCGATTGCTCCGACTCCGCCCTCGCGATGGCCGTTGCCCGTCGCCTTGACTCCGCCGAAAGGCAGGTGGACCTCGGCGCCGATGGTCGGCGCGTTGATGTAGGTTATGCCGGCCTCGAGGTCGCGCATGGCGGCGAACGCCTTGTTCACATCGCGCGTGTAGAGAGAGGAAGAGAGCCCGTAGTCGATGGTGTTGGCAATCTCGATCGCATGCTCCAGGCTCTCGCAGGCGATGATCGAAACCACCGGCCCGAAGATTTCCTCCTGCGCGATGCGCATTTTCGGATCTACATCCACGAATACCGTCGGCTCCATGAACCAGCCGTGCTGAAGTTCGCCCGCGGTCAGCCGGTTTCCGCCGCACTTCAACTTGGCGCCTTCGGCTTTTCCCGTTTCGACGTAACTCAAGTCCGTCTGCAACTGCTTCTCGTTGATGGCCGGCCCCATGTCCACGGTCTCATCCAGGCCGTTGCCGACTTTGAGATGGCGCGCCCGCTCCACGAAGCGCTCCACGAACTCGCGGTAGATGCCTTTTTGCACGATGACGCGGCTGGTAGCGGTGCAGCGCTGCCCGGTGGTTCCGAAGCCGCCCCAAACCCCGCCCTCGATGGCCAAGTCCAGGTTGGCGTCATCGAGCACGATCATGGGATTCTTGCCGCCCAGTTCGAGCGAGCAGTGTTTGAAACTCTTGGCCGAGGTCGTGCCGATCGTGCGCCCGACGGCAGACGATCCAGTAAATGAGATCGCGCGCACATCGGGGTGCTCAGTCAGGGGAGCGCCGGCATCCGGGCCGAAGCCGCACACGACATTGACCACTCCGCGCGGTAACCCCGCGTCGTTGAGCGCGCGCACCAGGTTGAAAGTCGAGAGTGGGGTGTCCTGCGCCGGCTTGATGACGCAGGTATTCCCGCAAACGATAGCCGGCAGCAGCTTCCAGGAAGGAATCGCCATGGGAAAGTTCCACGGCGTGATCATGCCGCACAAACCCACGGGCTGGCGTATCGCCATGGCGAACTTGTTCGGCAACTCGGAAGGGGTGGTCGGTCCGAACAGGCGCCGGCCTTCGCCGGCAAAGTAGTAGGCGGTATCGATTGCCTCCTGCACGTCTCCCCGCGTCTCCTTCAGGACCTTCCCCATCTCGCGGGTCATGTCGCGGGCGTAGTCTTCCTTGCGCTCCATCAGCATTTCTGCGGCGCGAAAGACAATTTCTGCGCGCCGGGGGGCTGGGACCAGTCGCCATTTGGCAAACGCGCGCTTGGCCGCCTCAACCGCCGCGTCAACATCGGCCTTGCCGGAGCGCTGGAAGATACCGACGACCTCGCGATTGTCGGCGGGATTGCGGTCCTCGAAGGTTTGTCCGGTCGCGGACTCCACCCACTCGCCGTTGACGAAGTTTCTGTAAACCCTGGAGCGGGTGCTGGACCCGAGGATTACCGGGCCGGTAAGAGTATCGGTTGCCATGACAACCTCCGAATTCAATGCTACAGCCCGAATGAAAGTGCGGCAAGGAGGGCGCCGGTCTCTGCTCTCGGCGTTTCAGGCTAGGTGAAGGAGTAAGCGACTGCCAGGGCGATCGCGGCTCGTACCCACTGAATGCGGTTGGGCTCCGCGCGCTTCAACCAATTCCATCCCAGCGCAAACAGGACCATGGAAGTCAGCAGCACCAGAATCCATCCCAGCATTGGCAAGGGAGTGAGCGTCGGACCGATCCAATCCCGCAAGCCCAGGTTCCACAACGAGCCGTACAGGACGCAGACGTGGAGGAAATAAACCGTGAGCGACTCCTCGGCCAGCGAGCGGACGGTTCCCGCCGGAACGGTTACCTTTTGTGTCAGCCAGTGGAGAATCGCCAGGATCAAGCACACATCGCCGACACGAATCAGGTACAGGTTCGGGCTGGTCTTCCAGAAGTCGATGTTCTGGTAAACGGTGATCGGAACCACTCGCAGGAATTCGCCCAGAAGAATAAGCGCCGCAGCCACTCCCATCAAAGGCAGGATTGGAATAGGTTTGGCCGTCGTTCGCCGCTGCATGTAGATGTAACCAAGCAGCACTCCGAAGAACGGGTAGGCCGACCATGGGAAGAGCGGGAAAAAAGATCCGGTTCGCCCGTTCAGGTAGGAAGCCACGGCGATCGGAAGGTGCAGCGTCCAGTCCACCTTCCAGATGAGGGGCGTCAGCAATACCACTGCCGCTCCGCAAGCCGCCGCCACCTTGGCAAAGCGCGCCGGCGTCCGTGTCACCAGCACCAGGATTTGAAGAAACGCCAGGGTGAATCCGATACATTGCAGCACGTCCACCTGGAGTCCGTTCTGCCAGTTTGACGCGCTCACCGACTTCAACTGGTAAATAGTCTTCGCCGGCCAGTGCATCAGGTAGCCAAGTAACACGAACAGGAAAAAGCGCCTTACCCTGCGAAAGAATTTGGAAGAAAACGACAGATGCGACTGCCAGTGGCGCATGCTGGCGATGGTGAACGACATCCCCGACAGCACAAAGAACGTGGGGGCCGTCAGGCCGCGCAGAAACAGCCACTTATTGAAAAGAAATCCCTGGCGGTAAGCGGGATTCAGCAGCACATCCAGCGCATGCCCCTGCACCATAAAGAGGATGGCCAGAACGCGCGCCAGGTCTACCGCCACCACACGAGCGTCGGATTGGGTTGCTTCCTTCATCGACAGACCCGCCCGGGGCAGGCATCTGCCCCAGCAGGGTAACATTCGTCAGCCACTTCGATGCCCTCGGGCAGCCAAACGCAACAGAAGATTGTTCTTAACTACACCCCTGCCGCTTGAGGCAACCCGGCGTTCTCCGCGATGTCGCTTTGAGAATTCTGGGGGTTAGCGCTGGTTTTGTATCGGGGCCTAGCTTGAGGCAGGCCGAATTGGCGCCGACACGCTAGCCGTCATCCAGCGGGAGGTTGAAGCCTCCACGCCCTCGAATACCCGAAAGAAACCCGCTCCCTTGGTCACCACCGGTCATGACCGGAGGTAGTAAGCACCGAGTTACTTACCTATTCTGTGGCAGTTAGCAATGTGGTACTCTCGCAATCAACCAACATTTACTGGAGTTTGGCTGGGTTTTAACGCCTTGGTGTCTTCGACTCGCAAGCCGGGAATCCACATTGCGTGGAAGACGGTTACGTACCGCAGCGTGGCACTGGCGGTATCTGCCGCCGTCTTCCTCTTTGTCGTCGCCATGCATTTCCTGTTTCCGTCGGTCACCGACCGGGGCTTCCGGGCCCTCGGTGGGATGATGGAGAAGGTGGCGGGCGCCGCGGGCACCCCGGATAAAGCCAGCGTGATGAGCGCCCGGCAGGCGCACATCACCGCCCTGGACGGCACCGTCCGGGTCAAAAAAGCCAGCAGCAATTCCTGGGTCACGGCGGACTATAACGTGCCCCTGGAAAAGGGCGATGTGGTGCAGACCGGCTCCGAGGGAATGGCCAAGATCGTTTTCAACGACGGCACCAACTATACGGTTAAGCAGGACTCGCTCATCGTCATCGAGGAAAACTCGGCCAACGAGAAACAACAGACCAGCGTCTCGGTTGCAGTAAGTACCGGCACGGTCGATCTTTCCACCAGCATGTATTCCCAGGGATCGAAGTCGCAGGTCACGGTGGCGGGCGCCACGGCTTCTCTTTCGCCGGAGAGCGCCGCGATCGTGCGCAACGATCCTGGTTCCGATAAACACGAAATTGTGCTGAGGAAAGGCGAAGGCCAGGTCAGCCGTAACGGCGAGGTGCTCCGCCTGAACGATTGGGAGAAAGTAAGCTTCCAGGCGGAGTCGCCGCGGATGGCAAAGCTCAAGGAGATCGGGCCGCCGACGCCGATCTCTCCCGCCAACATGATGCCGATCTTCATCTCCGGAGCGGCCAAGCCGGTGGAGTTCTCCTGGACCCCGATGAAGAACGCCGCGGGATACCGCCTGCGCATTGCGCGCAATCCATATTTCTCGTCCACCCTGGTGGACCGCAAGGTCGCCACCGAAGACGTCATGGTCTCCGGTCTGAACGAAGGTGCCTACTACTGGATGGTGCAGTCCTTCGACAAGAACGCCAAGGAGTCGATCGAGAGCGAACGCAACCGCTTCACCATCATTCCCAAGGGAAAAGACCGGGTGGCCATCAACCTTGAGTTGTCCCCCTTTGTGCAGCACGGGCATGTGATCGAACTGATCGGAAAGACCGAGACCGGCGCGCGCGTGATGGTCAACGGGCGCGAAGTCCCGGTGGTAGGCGATGACGGCAGTTTCCGTTACTTCACGCCGCCTCTTCCGGATGGAGAAAGCGTGATCACGATCACCGCACAAAACGCCAGGGGGGGCGTGAATACCTTGCAGAAAAAAGTAGTCATTCAGTAAAAACCGGGGCGACAGCCGGCGTTTTGCCACCGAGGGGCAGGCACTTTCGTTTGCGTTTGGTGGCGTAGAAATCCAATAGAATTAAGGCTCGGATCCCCTCCCGAACTAAAGTAACCGGGCCAAGTTTCCCGGTGGACCACGGTCCCAGAAAAAGAGAGAAGCTTCGCGTATGTCATCAAACGGATTTCACTCCAGCGCAACGCGCATGCACAACCTGCGGTCGCTGTTCAGTATTTTTTCCAGCGATCTTGCCATCGATCTGGGAACCGCCAACACCCTCGTGTACGCGCGCGGCAAAGGCATCGTCGTCAACGAGCCCTCCATCGTCGCCATCAACAAGAACACTGCCGAAGTCGAAGCCGTGGGCAAGGAAGCCAAGGAAATGCTGGGGCGCACCCCCGGCAACATCGTCGCCATCAAGCCGATGAAGGACGGCGTCATCGCCGACTTCAAAGTCACCGAAAAAATGCTGAACTACTTCATCCAGAAGGCGCACAACCGCAAGATGCTGGTTCATCCCCGCATTGTCATCGGTGTGCCTTCGGAGATTACGCAGGTGGAAAAGCGGGCTGTGATGGACTCAGCCTACCGCGCCAAAGCCAGCGAAGTTCACCTGGTCGAGCAGGCCATGGTGGCGGCCATCGGGGCCGGACTCCCCATCACCGAGCCCAGCGGCAATATGGTCGTGGATATCGGCGGCGGTACCACCGACATTGCCGTCATCTCGCTCAGCGGAATTGTTTACTCGCGCTCCGTGCGCATGGCCGGCAACCAGATGGATGAGGCCATCATGAACTACCTCAAGCGGAAATATAACCTGCTCATCGGCGAGCGCACCGCCGAGCAGATCAAGATTGAGATTGGCTCCGCCTATCCCATGGACAAGCCGCTGACCATGGAAATCAAAGGCCGCAACCTGATCGAAGGCGTGCCCAAGACCATTACCGTCGATGACAGCGAAGTCCGCGAAGCCTTGAGTGAATGCGTTTCCACTATCATGAACGCGATTCGTGTCGCCCTGGAACGTACTCCGCCCGAGCTTTCCGCCGACATCAGCGACCGCGGAATCGTCCTCACCGGCGGCGGCGCTCTGCTCAAAAACCTGGATAAGCGGATCCGCGAGGAAACCGGCCTGCCGGTCTCCATCGCCGACGATCCCCTTTGCAGCGTCGTGCTGGGAACCGGCAAGATGCTGAGCGACTTCAAGCTGCTGAGGAAGATTTCTATCGAGTAGCTTCAGTCTTCAGTTTCAAATTTCCAGTTTCGAGTCTCAGGCAGCGGTCGGGACCTGAAACGCGAAACCTGAAAAACTGAAACTCGTTATCTGTCATGGAAAGCCTGATCTCTCGATATCGCAACGTCACCATTCTGGTGGCAGTCCTGTTCGCCCAGGTCGTAGGCCTGGCGATGCAGGTCCGGCATACCTCCGAGCACGAGTCCAGCCGCCTGATCCGCGTCTGGGCAGTCGGCGCCGTAACTCCTCTCGAAAAAGCCATCGTCTGGATCCAGAACAGCGTCTCCGGCACGTGGCACAACTACCTCTATCTGCGCGGAGTGCGTCAGGAGAACCGCGGTCTCAAGGAAGAAATCCAGCAGCTGCGCCTCCAGCAGGTGCGCCTGACCGAGGACGCCGAGCAGGCCCGCCGCCTCCAGGCCCTTCTCGGATTCAAGGAGCAGTACATCTCCAAGACCATGGCCGCCCAGGTGATCGGATCGAGCGGCAGCCAGCAGTCGCGCTCCATCTACATCGATAAGGGCGCCAACGACGGGATTCAGCCTGACATGCCCGTCATCACCGCCCGCGGCGTAGTCGGCAAGGTTCTGAACGTTTACGGTTCAACCTCGCAGGTTCTGCTCATCAACGACCAGAGCAGCGGGGTCGGCGCAATCCTCGAAAAGTCGCGCCTGCAGGGAGTGCTCAAAGGAACTCCAGCCGGTGAGATCGTGCTGGAAAAAGTCATGTCCGACGAAGACGTGCAACTTGGCCAGGCCGTCCTGACCAGCGGTGGCGACCGCATCTTCCCTAAGGGCTTGCCCGCGGGCACGGTCACAAAGGCCAGCCGCAGCCCGGAATCTTTTCTCACCATCCGCATCAAGCCAGCGGTGGACCTGGCGAAGCTGGAAGAAGTACTGGTGATCACAAAAAAGGAAGATAAAGCTCCCAACGTGAACATGGAGGGGTTACGCGCCGCCGATATTCTGGCTCAGCGCCTGCCCTCCGTCCCCGAAAAGCCTGCGGAAGAGCCTGGCAAATCGGGCGTGAAGACTTCCCCTCCTCCGCAGCCGGAAGCGTCCGAATCCAAGCCGCAGAGTCCGCGCATCGAGAACCTGAATTCTGCGGGAACCAGTTCCCCTGGCCGCGCTGAAGCACCCGCAGCGGAAAACCCGATCCCGAAGCCGGCAATTGCTCCACAGCGAAAACCGCCCGTCGTGAAGGTCTCCGCTCCGCCGAATTCCGGCGCAGCCAGAACCAGGCCACAGCCTGAAACCACTCAGCCGGCGCCGCCCCAGCGCCAGGACAATCCGCAATAACGTGCCAATCACTTACACATCGGGCGACCAGGTTGAGGTTTACCGCTTCGGACTCCCCGCGGCCATTTTGATCCCGCTGGTGGCGGTGTTTCTCCAGGCTTTCATCCCCCTGCGCTTTCATTTCTTTTCGATCTTCGATCTGCCGCTGCTGATCACGATTTTTTTCGCGGTGGCCCGCCGTAATCCTGTCGCCGGTCTGCTTACTGGAGCTGTGATCGGCCTGCTTCAGGATGCGCTCACCCACCAGCCCATCGGCCTTTACGGCATCGCCAAGACCGTGGCTGGCTACGGAGCGTCGTCCCTGGGCGTCAAGCTCGACGTCGAGAACATCGGGGCCCGCTTCCTGCTGACGCTGTTCTTCTACATCATTCATGAAATCGTCTACTTCGTCGTGGCCCGCGGCATGGTGGGCCTCACCCTGGAGTGGGGATGGGTGAACGAATTCGGCTCCGCCCTGGCCAACGCCCTCCTGGCTGTCGCCCTCTTTGCCGTGCTCGACAAGCTCAAGCAGCGCGCGTAATCCGTAAACCACAGAGAACACAGAGGATCACAGTGGCGGGCGGCCAAGCGATCGCTCGCCTGGCTTCCCCCTGTGTTCCTCTCGGCCCTCTCTGGTTCTTCCAGTCGCAAGTCTCTGCGGTGAAAACACGGGTATTTGCCCTTCCGTCACCACAGTGATCATCGGCGGCACGCGCTCAGCGCGTTACAATGCAGTTACTATCTCTCGTTTTCGGAGATTTCACAGTCAGAAACTGCTCCGGGGTGGAGTGCGTCCGCCTGGGCATGGGCTTTGGCCGCTGACCACTGAATCCAATGTTTGGTCGCGATGAAAAAGTCTCGCCGATGCGGCTTACTGCCGCGCAGTACATCATCCTGGCGGTCTTTCTCTTTTTAACTTACGGCCTGTGGCGGCTCCAGGTGGCGCAAAGCGATATGTACGCCTCCCTGGCGGAAAAAAACCGCATCCGCAACGTTCCCATCCTGGCCCCGCGCGGCAAGATTCTCGATCGCCAGGGCCGGATCATCGTCGACAACTACCCGTCATTCACCGCCCTGCTGATGCGCGATTCCAGCCGCGACCTGAACGAGGACGTAGAGCTCATCGCCAGCGGATTGCATCTCGATCCCAAGGATGTCCGCGACCGCATCCGGAAATTTACCGGCATGCCGCAGTACCAGCCCATTTATCTCAAGGATGACATCACGCCCGATGAGCTTGCCTTCATCGAGGCGCACCGCAACGAGTTGCCGGAGCTCGATACCATCATGGCTCACCGCCGGCTGTATCCCCGGAACGGCTTTCTCGCGCACCTGATCGGCTACGTCGGAGAGGTGAGCGAGCAGATGCTGAATCAGGCGCGCTGGGAGCTTTACGATCCGGGCGATGTCGTCGGCAAATCAGGCGTCGAGCTGGAATACAACAACAGCCTGATGGGAAAGAACGGCTCGCGCCAGGTGCTGGTCAACAGCCGCGGCAAGGAAATGGGTCAGCTCGAGGAAAAGCCGGCGGAGTCTGGCAAGGAACTCAAGCTCACCGTCGATATCGACTTGCAGATTGCCGCCGAACAGGCGATTGCGGACGGCAACGGAGCGGTCGTCGCCATGGATCCGCGCACTGGCGACATCCTGGCGATGGTCAGCCGGCCTACATTCGATCCCAATGACTTCGCGGTGCGCATCTCGCGCGACCAGTGGAACAAGCTGGTCAATGACGAAAATCACCCTCTGCTGAACAAGGCCATTCAGGCGCAGCTTGCTCCCGGATCGGTCTTCAAAATCATCATGGCCGTCGCCGGCATGGAAGAAGGCATCGCCGAGGATCTGAAGGTCAACTGCACCGGCGGCGGGGTCTTCTACGGCCGCTACTTCAATTGCTGGGTAAAATCCGCTCACAAACCCGTCCACGGCATAACCGACATCAGCAAGGGCATTTACCAGTCCTGTGACGTCTTCTTCTACACCCTGGGCGAGAAGCTGGGGATCGGCCGCATTGCCAAATATGCGACGGAATTGGGCTTGGGCCAGAAGACCGGCATCGATTTGCCCCAGGAAGCCACTGGCGTCATGCCCTCGGAAGAGTGGAAGATCCGCAATTTCAAGCAGAAGTGGTACGCCGGCGAGACTATCTCGGTTTCGATCGGCCAGGGAGCCGTCGCCACCACGCCCATCCAGTTGGCGCGCGCCATCGGCGCCATTGCCAGCGACGGCAGAATGCGGCGGCCACATGTGACCTCTCCAACCGACCTGCCACCGGGAATAGTTCCTGCCAGCGATCAGCCGGACGAGGTTCACATTCCCATCGATCCCAAGAACTGGGAGGTCATTACCGACGCGATGGCAAACGTGGTCACGCCCATCGGCACCGCCAACAGCGCGCATCTGCAGGGTATCGACTTCGCCGGCAAGACCGGCAGCGCCCAGCTCATCAGCAACAGCGGCAAAGCCAAGCTGGGGGCGGCTCAGCAGTCGAAGTTCAAGGACAACGGCTGGTTTGTCGGGGTCACGCCGCGCCGGAATCCTGACATCGTCGTCTGCGTGCTCCTGCAGGAAGGCGAGCACGGGTATCTCGCCGCCCGGGCAGCTTCGCAGGTGATCAAAGCCTTCGTGGACAAGCAACGCCGCCAGCCCACCAAAGTTGCATCCACAGGCGAAGCGGAGGTGGGCGCCGTCTGGAGCACTCCGCAACCGGGAGACCAGGACGGCACCTTGCACGCCGGGCACTTCGCCCTCAAATTGCCGAAGAAGCCGTTACCACTGGCCGCAGCCGCGCCGGGAGTGCGCTGAATTCATGAGCCGTTACGTTTCATTCCGCGACTTCGACTGGGTCCTGCTGGCCTTTGTCCTGATGATCTGCGGACTGGGGGTGATGGAGATTCACAGCGCCACCGCCTCCACCAAGTTTGCCGGCGCCCACATCCGGCAGATGTACTGGATCGCAGGCGGGCTGGTGATCATGTTCGCGGTCAGCTTTCTGAACTACCAGATCCTCCTGGACCAGGTTCACTGGTTCTATATCGGCGCATTGGCTTCGCTGATGGTGGTGCTGATATTCGGCCAGAAGTATTTAGGCGCCCGCCGCTGGGTGAAAATCGGGGGCTCGATGCATTTCCAGCCGTCGGAATGGGTCAAGCTTCTGCTGATCCTGGCGGTGGCGAAGTATTTCGCCGACCTCAGCCAGCGGGACCTGTCGTGGTCGGACTTCATCAAGGCAGGCGCGATCGTAGGGATCCCCATGCTGCTGGTGCTGGCCCAGCCCGACCTGGGCACGGCCCTCACCTACCTGCCGATCGCGATAATGGGACTTTTCTTGGGCGGGCTTCGCTTCAAGCAGGCCCTGGCGGTGCTCATTCTGGCGGGGCTGATGATGCCCGTGGCGTGGCACGGGCTGAAGCCTTACCAGAGGGAGCGCCTGACCAGTTTCATGGAGCCTGCGGCCGACAGCCAGGGCTCCGGCTACCAGGTAATTCAGTCGTTAATCGCTGTTGGATCGGGTGGAATCTGGGGAAGTTCGGCCGGATCCCAGACCCACCTGGCGTTTCTCCCAGTTCCGCAAACGGACTTCATCTTCGCGGCTTTTGCCGAGGAGCACGGGTTTGTAGGCGCTCTGGGGGTGCTGCTGTTATACTTCATAGTGCTGATGCGTTTGACGCAGAACGCGCAAACGGCGCCCGACCGCGCTGGCGTGTTCATCGTAATGGGTGTGGTGGCTGTGCTTAGCTTTCATATCCTGGTCAACGTCGGCATGGTGGTCGGTTTTATGCCGGTCACCGGGATACCCTTGCCACTGATGAGTTATGGCGGGTCTTCCGTTCTCTTCATGTTTCTGGCGCTTGGTATTGTGATGAACGTTCGCATGCGCCGTTTTGTAAACTGAAGCCGTCCGGAAGATGGCAAAGGTGGTTTCGCTGCGAGCGCCATTCGCGGCCCGGAAATAAGATTACGAGCGCCCTCGCGTGAAGAGGGCATACACCGGCATAGCAGGAGCAACGGCCGGGCAGGTTTGAGCGAGAGCGCCCCGGGCAGGTAACGGCCCCCTCGAGCAAGAGAGAGCGGTCACAAACCCGGGCGAGCGCAAATGCGATAAGTGCAAAAGATTCCTAAACTTGAGCAGATGGTTCGGGCCCAGGACATGTCCTCGGGCCCACGCCGCCCCCTATCCGGGACGGTGATCGCAACGCTTGACCCTCCCCACCCTTTCCTGCCTGTGTGCCGGTGAACACCGCGGCCTCCCGGCCCGGTAAACCGGAGTTTGAATGATCAAAGAATTGTTTGTGTCTTCCACCCCTCACGAAACCAAAGTGGGGCTGGCCGAAGACGATCAACTGGCAGAAATCTACCTGGAACGTGAAAACGAATACACCCTGGCGGGCTCGATCTACAAGGGCCGCGTCACTCGCGTTCTTCCCGGAATGCAGTCGGCATTCGTCGACATCGGTCTCGAACGCGACGCCTTCCTCTACGTCTCCGACTTCATGGAACTCGAAGACAGTGAAGAGGTCGAGGAAGTTGCGGCCCACACGCATGACGGCGAACACCGGCAGCAACCCCGGACGGAATCGCGGGCGGCGGCCAGCGATGCAGCGCCACGGGAAGCTCAACCGGAACCTCAGGAGAGACCCCCATACCCTGCGGAAGGCCAGCATGGCCAGACTCCGCGCGAACCCCGCGAGACCCGTTCCGCTCCCGAAGGCGAGGACGACCGCGGCGGATTCCGTGGACGCCGACGCCGCCGTGGGCGTCGCGGCGAGCGCATGCCGGAGTCGAAGTTCGCCAGCCCCGCTCCCGATCAACATCGCGGTTCGCGCCCGGAGCGCCCCGAGCGCCCGCAGCGCCATGAGCGCTCGGATTATGGACCGCCCCCGGGATACCAGCCGATCCTGCTTCCCGGAGAGTCGATTTCGAAGTATCAGCGCATAGCCCAGTCGCAGCCGCCGGCGACCGAGCATCATGACGAGGAAATTCACCAACTAGCGGATGCCCCCGCCGCACCGATCGCGGCCACCTTCCCCGAAGATGAGCCCTTGTTTGCCGGCGATGGTCTGCCCGCGGTCCAGGAGCCAGTCCGGTCAGCCGGATATGCGGCCTCCAAACCGGAAACCGAGCCTTACGTTTCCCCTTGGGACGACGAAGAACAGCCACGCCAGCACAGGCAGAACGTTGCCGCAGCTTTCGGAGAAGAACCCGCGGCGGACGAGCACTACTCTGAACCGGTTGCGCCAGCCTCCCAGGTGGAGCAAAGCAACGGACCCGTCGTTGCCGCGCCGGGTGGAACCGTGGAGGAAGAAGAAATCGAGGAAGAGGAAGCCGATCTCGCTCACTACGTGGAAGAGCTCGAAGAGGATGCCGCTTTCGAGGAGTTCGAGGAAGAAACCCACGCTGCCGCGGACTACCGTCCCGACGAAGTGGCAGTGAGTTCTGCTTCTGTCGAGCCGGTTGCGGAGGTCGCGATCCCGTTCTCCGCCGAACCTATCAGCGGAGAAGAGGCGGATGTGGAGCAGGCGGAGGAAGTCGAAGAGAGCGCCGCCCAGGAAGCTGAGCTTGAGGAAGCCCAGGCGGAGGCGGAAGCCCTGCTCGACGCCGAGGCCCGTGGCAATGGAAGCGTCGATGCCCGCGCCGAAGTGCGTGCGCCGGCTCCGACAGCGTCCTACACGCAGCGCACCGAACGCAGCGGTTTCGATCGCCAGAGAGGGCAGCGCGGGCGCCGGGGAAGCGGACGCCGCTTCCGCCGCCGCGAGCCCCAGAACGTCCCGCTGATCAGCGACCTGCTGAAGGAAGGCCAGGAGATTCTGGTCCAGATCGCCAAGGAACCCATCGGCAAGAAAGGCGCCCGGATCACCAGTCACATCGCGCTGCCGGGCCGCTTCCTGGTGTACATGCCGACGGTGAACCACACCGGAGTCTCCCGCAAGATTTCCTCCGAGGAAGAGCGCCAGCGGTTGAAGCGCATCATCCTGAGCGAGCGCGAGAACGGGCACGGAGGCTTCATCGTCCGCACCGCCGCGCAGAATGCCACCGAGGACGAACTCCGTGCGGATATCCGCTTCCTGAAGGGCCTGTGGAACGAGATCAAGAGCCGCGCCGATAAAGACAAGGCGCCCTTGCTGATCTATCACGATCTGAACGTGGTGGAGCGCGTTCTGCGCGACCAGGTGACCTCAGATTTTTCCGCCATCTGGGTGGATAACGAGCAGGAATATGAGCGCATTCTGCGCTTCGCCAACCGCTTTCAGCCTGCGCTGGTGAAGAAGGTCAAGCTCTACAGCAAAGAAACGCCGCTGTTTGAACAATTTGGCCTGAGCGAGGAGATCAACAAGGCTCTGAAGTCGAAGGTCTGGCTGAAGAGTGGCGGCTACATCGTCATCAACCAGACCGAAGCGCTGGTCGCTATCGACGTAAACACCGGAAAATACGTGGGCAAGACGGCGCGATTGGAAGACACCATCGTCAAGACCAACGTCGATGCCATCAAGGAGATTGTCCGCCAGGTTCGTTTGCGCGATCTGGGCGGCATCATCGTCATCGACTTCATCGACATGGATGAGCGCCGCAACCGGCAGAAAGTCATGCAGGCGCTCGAGGACGCGCTGCGCAGTGACCGCGCTCCCTCCAAGGTGCTGCAATTCAATGACTTCGGGCTGGTCGCCATTACCCGCAAGCGGGTGAAGCAATCACTCGAGCGGACGATTGGGACCCCGTGCCCGTATTGCACCTCGACTGGGTACGTGAAGTCGGTCACTACGGTTTGCAACGAGATCTATCTCGAGATGCGCAAGATCTCAAAGCATCTTGAGCAGTCGGACGTGATGCTGCGGGTGAATCCCGAGGTGGCGAAGGCGCTGAAGGCCAACAACGGACGCTTCCTGAATGAGTTGGAAGAACTCACCAAGAAGACGGTGATCGTCAAGAGCGACCCGGCGGTGCATCAGGAGCAGTTCGATATCAA
The DNA here is from genome assembly GCA_963803205.1 of Terriglobales bacterium. GTDB lineage: Bacteria > Acidobacteriota > Terriglobia > Terriglobales > Acidobacteriaceae > CAWDLG01. The sequence continues at coordinate 182,130 of CAWDLG010000007.1, read as the reverse complement.
CTAGCGCTCCTTAGGCCCGAAGATCAACCACAGGGGGCACAGAGGGTCACAGGGGAATCCAACCTCTGTGCGCCTCTGTGTCCCCTGTGGTAAAGAACCAGCCCCCTACTGCAGTGGAGCGGAGACGTGCTCATGCACGATCAGCCACTTGCCGCCCTGCTTCTGCCAGACTACCGTCCAGCGGAACGTGCCGAGTTCGCGCTTGCCGCCGGTTGTGGTCATGTCGCTTTTCACCGTGGCCGTGCCCCATGCCCATGATCCCTCGTGATGTACCACGGCGTCGTCGTTGATGGTGAACGCCGCAGTCTTGTACCCCGAGAGAAGTTTTTTGACGCCCGCTTCGTATTCGTCCCAGTTCTCGTACTTCAGCGGTGCAAGATCGAAGAAGGTGTGCGGCCCCGAGGCGTAAAACTGCGCAGTGTGAGCGGGATCGAGGGTCGCCCATCCATCCCAGATCTGCTGCATGTAGGCCTTGTCCGGCCCCGAGGCGTGGGTCATCTTCTTCGGTTTGGCCGTCTGCGCGGTGCTGGTTACACACAACGCGGCGAAGACGGCGAACAGCATCAGGCTGCGGTTTGCCATAGGTCCTCCAATTTCGGGTTGCGATTTTCGCACAGCCCAGCAAAAACCGCAAAGCTCGCGGCTTTCAGATATATTGCTGCTGTCTTTCGGGGACGAGCATTCGCCCAACCTCAGAGAACAGAGGAACCCCGGGGGGAAGGAAACCATGAAACGAGCTCTGCTCTTGACGGTGGTGGCAATTTTCGCTTCTGGAATGTTGCACGCGGCGCCCGAGGCTTCGGACGACATGCCGCAATTCACCAAGGACAACCACCTGCTGCGTCCCGAGAACTATCGCGAATGGGTTTTTCTCTCCTCCGGCCTGGGCATGAACTACAGCGCCGGAAGCGGCGGCATGGAGATGTTCACCAATGTCTTCGTTCCCCAGCGCGCCTATCGCGCGTTCCTGGAAACCGGCAAGTGGCCCGACAAGACCATGTTCGTGGTGGAAGAGCGCGAATCGCAGAGCAAGGGATCGATCAACAAGACCGGCCACTTCCAGACCGGTTTCGGAGGCATGGGCGTCGAGGTGAAAGATGAAACCCGCTTCCCCGAGAAGTGGGCCTATTTCAATTTCGACGCTGACGGGAAGAGCGCGGCCGCCAATCCCAAGGAAGGCTGCTGGCAGTGCCACGAAGATCACGCGGCGGTCGAGCATTCATTCGTGCAGTTTTATCCGACCCTGAAGCCGGTGGCGAAGAAGTTCGGGACCTACAAGCAGTCCGCGGAGAACGTGCAGCCCTAGCCGGGTTCTGTTTTGAAATCGGGATTTACCGTCCCTGAGCGGAAAGATTCTGCGAGTTATCTAACTTAGAACTTACCAAAGACACGCCGCCCGTGTTACCTCTAGGTAACCTCATCATTTGCAGTGGGTTAGCCTCAATCTCGAGGTCGCGCGCGGGCCTGAATTTTGTCTTGCCTGAGGGACCTAAGTCCCGTACCATCTCAACACTGCGCGACTTCGCTGCGGCCGGCAACCGCTGGCAAGATTCGTGCGTAGATGAGCCTTTTTGATCCGGGGATGGTAAAGGGAATAGTGATATCCAGCCAGCGTTTTTCGGCCCCTCGTATTCTTGTCACCTTGGTCCTGTTGCTGCTGCTTTGCGGCAGCAGCCTGGCAGCCACTGTCAATACCCGTTCGCTCGCCTCCAAGCGTACGAAATCGCAGTCGGTCAATGAGAGCCAGCCCGCGCGCAAGCACCTGAAGCGTCTGGCGCGAAGCCGGACCACGAAGGTCCGCCGCGTGCGCGCACGGCGCCGCCATCGACGCTACGAGCACTTCACCACCAGTTCGTTCGCCGAGGACATAACGGAAGGCGACGTCATCGACGGCGAAGATCCCGTCGTCCGGGAAGCCGCCATCGACGCTCTCGGCAACATGAACGGAACCGTGGTCGCCATGGAGCCCACGAGCGGCCGCATCCTGGCCATGGTCAACCGAAAACTGGCTTTGTCCGGCGAAGCGCAGCCCTGCTCCACGATCAAGCTCTCGGTCGCACTGGCCGCTCTGAGTGAAGGCCTCATCACGAAAGACACGCGCATCACTTTGGGACGGCGCAGCAAAATGACGCTGACCGAAGCCCTGGCCAAGTCCAACAATGCCTACTTTGAAGCGGTTGGACGGCGCCTGGGTTTCGAGAAAGTCAGCCACTATGCCCACCGCTTCGGCCTGGGCGAATTAGCCGGGTATAACATCCCCGGCGAAGGCCGCGGCACCTATCCGGAGGACGAAATTTCCGCCAAGCTGGGCGGGGTTGGGAAAATGTGCTCGTTCGGCGAAGGCATCTCGATGACGCCGCTGCAACTGGGAGCAATGGTTTCGGCGATCGCGAACGGCGGCACTCTGTACTACCTCCAGCATCCCACGACGCCGGAAGAAGTTGCCGACTTCCAGCCCCGGATTAAGCGCCAATTGAACATCGCCGCGCTGATTCCGTCCCTTTCCGACGGCATGGCGGGAGCCGTGCGCTACGGGACGGCGCGCAGCCTAAGGCTTAACTTCGATGAGGAAGAGATTCTCGGCAAGACCGGAACCTGCTCGCGCGAGGGAACCCGGTTCGGCTGGTTCGCGTCGTATGCCAATACCGACGTAGGCAGGATCGTGGTGGTGGTATTTCTTCAGGGCGGCTATCCGACCTACGGCCCGAAAGCGGCCGAGATTGCCGGGCGGATGTACCGCAATCTGTTTGTTCACAACTTCTTCGCTTCTCACCCGGCGGTACCCACAGATACCGCAATCGTTAAAACCAGCTCCGGTTCAGAACAGTAAGATTCTGCCGAGTTAGTTCGCCCACGCAGGTGACACATCTGCGCCCGGGTGGACGGACACTCGTCCAGCCGCGGCGAGGGCCGTAACCCTTTCGCAATTTCTGCCGATAGACGGTAGGTGAACGCCCCTTTTCGTCCCAGCCCTGCCGAGGGCACTGCCGCCCTCAACCGGGCCACGCGGTTTGTGGCACGCCAGCCCATTCTCACGCGCGACGAACATGTATTTGGATATGAGCTGCTGTTCCGAGACGGGGTGGAGAACTACTTCCACTCCACCGACGCGGAGGCGGCGTCGCGCAGCACCCTGGACAGTTCCATACTGATGGGGCTGGACGTCCTCTGCGGGGGCCGGCGGGCCTTCGTCAACTGCACCGCCGATACGCTGGTGAAAGAGTACGTCACCCTACTGCCGGCGGGACAAACGGTGGTGGAGATTCTGGAGACGGTTGTGCCCGACCCGGTGGTGTTTCGTGCCTGCCAGCGCCTGAAGGAAGCCGGGTACCTGATCGCTCTGGACGACTTCACTTTCAACGATCCGCGGAATTCGCTGACGGACTTTGCCGACATCATCAAGGTGGACCTCAAGCGGACCCTGCCGCAGCATCGCGCGGCGCTGGTCAAGCGGTTTGGTCCGTGGCGCTGCCGCATGCTGGCCGAAAAGGTCGAAACCCGGGAGGAATTCGTCGAGGCCTGCGACGCCGGTTTCGTTTACTTTCAGGGATATTTCTTCCGCCGCCCGGAGATCGTCAGCGGGCACGAGATTCCCGCCAACCGGCTGAACTACATGCGCATTTTGCAGGCGGTCTCGCGGGCTGAGCTCGACTCGCGAGAGGTGGAAGACGTCATCAAGAGTGAAGCATCCCTGTGCTACCGGCTGCTGCGCTATCTGAACTCGGCGGCCTTCGGCTTTACCAAGGAAATTCATTCCGTCCGACATGCGCTTTCGCTTTTGGGGGAAAAAGAAATCCGACGCTGGGTGTGATTGGTTGCCATGCTCGCGGCCGGCCAGCAGAAGTCGGACGAACTGGTGATCTGCGCGCTGGTGCGAGCGCGCTTCTGCGAACTGCTCTCGCCGAAGATCCAGCACGGCGACTCTGACCTGTTCCTGCTGGGGCTGCTGTCGCTGATCGACGTCATCCTGGAGGTTCCTATGTCGTCGGTTCTCGAGCAGGTGCCGCTGGACCAGGAGACCAAGGCCGTGCTGCTGGGCGGAGCCAGCCGCCTGCGGCCTCTTTACCAGCTCATGCTGGCTCGGGAATCTGGCGATTGGGAGAGCACCACGGAGTTCGGCAAGCAGCTTCATCTGAGCGAAAGCGAAGTGGCGGAAAACTACTGGGAGGCGATGCAGTGGGCCCGGCAGATGAACGCCGGGTAGGGATAAATGTCTTGTCTCCAGGTGACGTTATTCCCAAAGTGTTACTTCTGTGCACGGGGCGGCTGACTTAGGGCTTGCGCTCAATCCGCCCCGAGAGGTACCATCTTAGTGTTCTCAAGCGGCCATGCTCCCTAGCTGGCCCCCCGCGCCAACTCAAGTTCCAGGCGCCTAAACGAGCAGCGATCATTCACGTTTGAGTTCCAGCCGCATCGGGTTTTCACGCACGCTCCACTGTCGGTGACGCGACGCGCTACCCAGCGGGTAGTACAGGGTACCGAGAGAGTCTCCCTTCGGGCAGGCTCAATGCAGAATCAAAACAAAAGAGAAAACACATGAATGCAGGACCCGGACACCCTTCCGGAGGCGGAGGGGGGAGAAACAGGCGGAGGCGGGGACGCCGTCCGCCCAGCCGCGGCGGCCATGCCGGCGGCCGCGATCGCCAGCAGCATAGCGGGATTTACACAGCCCCCATGGATCACAGCTATCGGGCTGCCATGGGCGGCAACAACGGGCAAAGGCCGACCAGGGGGCGACCCGGGTTTTCGCCGGCTTATACGCCCGTCGAGCCCGAGCCCCTGCCGCAGCAGGATGGCAACTCCCGCATATTCGCCTTCGTCGACGACCTGTTTTTCATGGCCAAGATTCAGGAAACGGCCCGGAAGCTGAACGTCAAGGTTGAGTTCTGCAAGATCGAAAAGGATCTGCTGGAGCATTTGAAGCAGAATGGCGAGGAAAAGCCGTCCCTGATCATCTTTGACATGAACAGCGTCGGCGCCAAGCCCCTGACCCTGATCCCCAAGCTCAAGAGCAAGCTGAAGAAGACGTCCATCATCGGCTTTCTCTCTCATGTGCAGGGGGATTTGAAGCAGAAAGCCCATGAGGCGGGATGCGATATGGTCCTGCCGCGATCCGCCTTCTCGCAGAACCTTCCCCAGCTTTTGAGACGGCACGGAGCCCCGGAAGAACAGCTCCCGGGCTAGCGATTCTTCTATCCCGGCGGCCACCCCAGGTGACGGCCTCCCAGCAGGTGTACGTGGAGGTGGAACACCGACTGACCTGCCCCGGGTCCCACGTTCAGCACCGTACGGTATCCGTTCTCGATGCCGCGCTGGCGCGCGATTTGCGCTGCCGCCAGGTGGCAGCGCCCCACAAGCTCGGCGTCTTCGCCGCCAGCTTCCTTCAGCCCCACGATGTGTTTCTTGGGAATAACCAGAACGTGCGTGGGAGCCTGGGGCTTGATGTCTTCAAATGCGACGGTGTGGTCGTCCTCGTAGACCTTTTGGGCGGGGATTTCCCCGGCGATGATCTTGCAGAAAAGACAGTCTGTCATGGGGTAAATATACTCGCAGGTCGTCAAAGGGCGGCTATGGGCGTGGCTGGAAGCCACGCCCTACCCCAAAGCACCCGTCTTAGAAGGTTTGCAGAAAATCAGCGGCAGAATCGTTGAATATCGGGCGGAGGCGTACTCGGAGTGGCGTCAAATTCCCCTGACCACCCGGTGCAGCCGCGCGCGACGACAACGCGAGTGGTAGTTTGCTCCAGGTTGCGAGCCCGTGATTTTGCCTGTTCGGTTGCCGTGCTTCCGAGATCTGCCTGAAGCTGCTGGAGGTCGGCTGCGACACTTGTGTTGCCGGCGTCATAGCTGACCAGCAGCCAGACGTAGGCTTCGAACTTGTCCGCGGTGATGCCGCGGCCATCCTTGAACATCTTGCCGAGTTGTTCCTGTGCCTGCGGCAGGCCCTGCAGCGCGGCTCGGCGGAACCATTGCGCGGCTTGCGGATACTGGTTGCGCTCGAGCAGCACCATCCCGAGAAGGTATTTGCCGAAAGGATCGTCCTGGTCGGCGGCTTTCTGCAGGGCGGCAGCGGCCTGGTTCAAATCTTTCTGGGTTCCCGAGCCGGTGTAGTAGAGCCGTCCCAACAGCCAGCTGCCGACGGGGTCTCCCTGTTTCGCCGCCTTCTTGTACCACTCGAGGGCCAGGCCCTGGTCCTGAGTGACGATGTTGCCGGTCTCGTAAAAGTATCCGAGCGTGACCTGCGCCGCGGGGTATCCCAGGTCGGCAGAACGGCGGAAGTAGTCGATGGCGCCGAGATTGTCCCGTGACGGACCAACGCCGGTCAGGGCGTCCATGCCGAGCTCGAACAGGCGCGGCGCGTTCATGTTGGTTTGCGAGTAGGAAAACGGACACAGCAGGAGCACGAACAGCGCGAAAAACGGCGTTTTGCGGAACATTGGGACCCTCGTTCCCTAGCATGGTCTCCTGCCGGCGAGAAAGTGGCAAAGTAACTTTGGTAATGGCAAGGAACTGCAAAGAATTCGGCGGGTTGACTCTGTGTTCTTCTGTGGCCCATGTGCTGAAAAAAGGCAGGAACCACAGAGGCCACAGAGGGGCACAGGGGTAGCACAGGCGTTCAACAGGGCCGGAGCGGTCTCGGAGACCGGGATCAGTCGAGGCGGACGAGGAAGACACGGCCCTCGGAAGTTTTGGTGTCGTGAGCCACTTCTTCGGCACGGTGGCGGTCATCTCCCAAAACCCGAACGCGGACCCACCAGTCGCCGACGGGACTCCCGAAGTGCAGCACCTTGGCGGTGCGGTAACGCCGGGAAAGGTGGTCGGCCATATCGATGGCCGCATCTTCCCGTTCGAACGCTCCGATCTGCACGGCCCACTTGCCGCTTGAATTGGCAGCGGCAGGCGTGCGGAGCAACTCCACTCTAACTGGGGTCACGCCGGCGCGGACCAGGTCGATCTCCTTCGCGGCCGCCAATGACAGGTCGATGATGCGTCCCTTGATGAACGGGCCACGGTCGGTGATTCGCACGACCACGGATTGGTCCGTCTTGACGTTAATGACCCGGACTATGGAGCCGAGTGGCAGCGTCTTGTGCGCCGCTGTTGGCGCGTTCATGTCGTAGATCTGGCCGTTGGAGCCGCGGCGATTGTGATACGGAGGCCCATACCAACTCGCTAATCCAGTCTCAACCGAAATCGGCGGGGCATCCGCCGGAATGGCAAGCAATTCCGGATCGGTCTGTTTCGCCGTCTCGGGCGGCCTTCGTTCTACACCGGGAGGAAGCGGCTTTACGGTCCTGGAAGGCGGAATGGTTGCCGACGGCGCGGGAGGAGCAGGTTGTGAGGCAACAGGCGGTGGAATGGGAGCTTTCGCCTGCTTATGCCCGCCGCAGCCCGTGAGGAAAGCTACTGCTAAAGTCACGAACAGCAGAGGGAAGACGGCGCGACTCAGGAAGGACAGGCTCAGACCCGGTTGCGGGCGTGGTCCATGTAGTCCGCCAGATGGTTCAATTTTTCGGCGGCGACGCGGATGGCCTTGGTCGAGTGCTTGCGGATGGCGGGCACGACCTCGTCGTTCAGGTACAGGATCAGTTCGGCGGCTTCCTGATCGAGGCGATCGGCTACGTCGGCCACGGACTGGTTCACGCGCGCCGACGCGTCTTCCATCTTGCGGCTGAAGTCCTTCATGTTCGATTAAGCCTGAAACCAACAAATGGGCCACGGAATGGTCGCGGGCCAGAGCAGAGCTATTATTTCGCGGCAATTGGCGGGCGGTCAACCACGATGAACGCAGAAGGTGAACAGCGGTACATCGGCCGTTTGTCCTATACGCCGGGGACGGGGGGACAGCCAGGGAACTCCTTCAGGTGCGTGTTGCCGATATATCCCAGGTATTTGATCCCGATTTCGCTGGTGAAAAAGCCGTCGGCGGTCAACATTCTCAGGAATGCGAAGAAGTCCACGCCCTGGCTCACTCCGGGGTTGGTCTTGGCGTTCTTGCTGAAGGCGATAAGGTCGACGATTTCCTTCTGCTGCTGGGGAGTGCTCTCGAGGTAGGACTTGCCGTAACGGTCGGCGCAGGTTTCGTCCAGCCACATGAGGCCGCCGCCGAGCTTTAACTGATATTCGGGATTTTCGCTGGTCAGCAGATCGATGAACTCGGGTGCTCCGGCCTCGATGGCCCCGCCGGCGCCGTCGTCGGGCGGAATGATGGTCTGGCACAGGCTTCTGAGCGTTTTGTAGTGATTGTCCTGAAAGAATTTCGGCGTGTACTCGCCCTGGGGGTCGGCGGCCTTCTCCGCGGCCACCATACTGTGGGCCATCTCGGCGGCCTGCGCCGGAATCACCCGCAGAACCGAACCCGCCATCACTCCAACCGTCAGTGACTTCAACAAATCGCGCCGGGAAAAAGTTCTGTCAGACATGTCGCTAGAGATTTCCCTTCTTGGCCTGGTCGATCATGTATTCGGAGGCCCGCCAGGAGAGCGCCAGGATGGTGAGCGTGGGGTTCTTATCAGCGTTGCTCACAAAGCAGGCGCCGTCGGTAACGAACAGGTTCTTCACGTCGTGCGCCTGGCAGTATTTGTTCAGCACCGACGTCTTGGGACTGCTTCCCATGCGGGCGGTGCCGAGTTCGTGGATGATCACGCCGCCGTCCTCGATGCCGTAAGGACGATTTTCGGGGTCCCGGCCGTAGGTGTAGTACGTGCCGCCGGCAGCTTCCACGATGGCCTTGAAAGTCTCGCGCATGTCCTTGGCCATCTTGATTTCGTTGTCGCTCCACTTCCAGTGGAAGCGCAGCACCGGAATTCCCCACTTGTCGACGGTGTTAGGGTCGATGTCGCAGTAGCAGTTTTCGTTGGGGATCATTTCGCCGCGCCCGGCGAATCCGATGGTAGTTCCATACAAGCTGCGGCACTTCTGCTTGAGAGCGACACCGTAGCCTTCGTGCTCTTCGCAGACGCCGTCGAAGTCAGCGATTCCGGGCATGCCGCGCCCGCCTCCGAACTCGATGTGGTAACCGCGCAGGAAGTCATTCTTGCGGTCGAATTTCCACCACGGAATGTACATGTGCATGCCGCCCACGCCGTCGTGATTGTGGGGCGGCACTTTCTCAAGTTGCGGGAAGTATCCGCCGGCGGAGGTGCCCACGGTGTCGGTGAGATAGCGGCCTACGGCTCCGGAGGAATTTGCCAGGCCGTCGGGAAAGAGGCTGGACTTGGAATTCAGCAGCAGGCGGGCTGACTCGCAGGCGCTGGCCGCAAGAACGAAGGACTTGGCATTGACGCGCCTCTCGGTGCGGGTCGCCTTGTCGATATAGGCGACCGCCTCGGCTTTTCCGTTCTTGCCGACGACGATCTCCCTCGCCATGGCGTTGGTGATCAGGGTGAATCGTCCTGTGGCTTGCGCCGGGGGAATCATGACCTGGCTGGAGCTGAAGTTCGAAGCAGTTATGCAGCCCCGGCCGCATTGCGCGCAGTAGTGGCAAGCAGGGCGCCCATTCAACGGCTTGGTGATGATGGCCAGCCGCGACGGAATGCAGGTGACGTTTACCTTGTCGCAGGCTTTCTTGACGAGAAGGTCGGTGCAGCGCGGAATCGGCGGAGGCATGAAAATGCCATCAGGGGCGCTGGAGATGTTCTCTTTAGTCCCGAAAACGCCGATGTAGGATTCCGCCTTGTCGTAGTAGGGCGCCAGCTCTTCGTAGGTAAGCGGCCAGTCGTCTCCCATGCCGTCGGTGGAGCGGGCGCGGAAGTCGACAGGGGCGAAGCGCAGGGCGATTCGGCCCCAGTGGTTGGTGCGGCCGCCGACGATGCGGGAACGGAACCAGCGGAATTTCGATCCCGGAGCGCTGGTGTACGGCTCGCCGTCAATTTCCCAGAATCCATTGGGCGCCAGAAACTCGTTGTTCAGCTCATAGCGATACTTTCCCCCGACGCCGCCGCCGCGATGGGGCAGATCGTAGGGCCAGACATGCTCTTTGAAGTCGGAGGCAGGATCAAGCGGCGGGCCGGCTTCCAGCAACACTACGTTCAGGCCGCCTTCGGCAAGTACTTTGGCCGCGGTGCCGCCCGCGGCTCCCGATCCGATAATGCAGACGTCGTAGGTCTTGGGAGAGCGTATTACCTGCGCCATTCGGGGCCTCGATGAGGGGATGCGCTCACGTTAGAAGCGAAGTTTCTCTAAATAATTGTAACTGGTCTGAATGCTGTCAAAGGGCGACTTGGGCTTGTCGTGCTCGACAAAGTAGTGCTTGATTCCCGCCTTCTGCGAAAAGGAAAGCAGATCCTTCCAGGGAATGATTCCACTGCCGACCTCGGTTATGCCCTCGAATGTGTCGCCAAAGTTCTGCGCTCCGGCCGCGGTAATCTGGGGAATTTCCTTGACGTCTTTCAGGTGCACCAGCGGGAAACGACCGGGATATTGTTCGAAATACTTGATCGGGTTCTGGTTGGCGACCGTGATCCAACACATGTCGAGTTCCATCTTGACCAGTTTCGGATCCGTCTCCGCAAGCAGAGTGTCGTATGGCAGCTTCCCGTCGACGGGAAGAAACTCAAACCAGTGATTGTGATAGGCGAACTGGATTCCGTTCTTCTTGCACACCTCGCCGGCGCGGTTAAAGGTTTCCGAGGCGTGCTTCCAGCCGTCGGGCTGGTTGCGTATTTCTTCATCGAGCCAGGGATTCACGATGAATTTGTTGCCGAGAACTTTACTGGACTCGATGACGGCGGTGAAGTTATTGGGCTCGAGACTCTTGTAGCTGACGTGGGTGGAGGGCGCGGCCAGCCCGTTCTTGGCCAGCATTGTATGGATCTCGGCAGGCGAGCGCTTGAAATAGGTGACCTTGCCGTCGGAAGCCTGATCAAAACCGGCGAGTTCGACTTCCTTGTAGCCGATGGAGGCGACTTTAGCGACCGTGGCCTCGGGATCCTGCTCCATGTTGTCGCGGACGGTGTAGAGCTGAAGCCCGATCTTGTTGATCTTGTCCTCCGCCAAGGCAAGGCGCTGGGCGAGCAAAGTCCCGGCCGTAATCGTTCCCAGGAAAGCTCGACGATCCATCATTGGACTGGCCTCCTGATTGCTTTGATGCTGAATCCAGAAGATTACTCTGCTCGAACAGACGGGTCAATTCGGGCGCGGCGTCGCTACCCGCTGACCGACTGCACCACCATCTCGCGTGCCTTCTTCAATGCGGCTACTGGATCACCGTTGGGCAAAAATTCCATAGCGGCGTAGCGGTCGTATTTCAGTTCCGCAAGCTTGCGGTAAATGCTCGGATAGTTGATCTCGCCGGTGCCGGGATCGTGCCGGCCGGGCACGTCGGCAACGTGAACCAGGCCGACGTAGTCGATATTCTTTTCCAGCTTCTCGATGAGATTCCCCTCGGAAATCTGCTCATGAAAGAAGTCGTAGAGAAATCGCACCCTCGGATGGTCGATCTTGCGCACGATTTCAAATCCTTCCGCCACCGAGGTTAGATAGTACTTGGGATTTTCCTCCGGATCGATGTTTTCAAGCAGCAAAGTCTTGTTCTTCTTCTCGGCGAGGTCGGACGCACGTTTCAGCGCTTCCACGCAGGCATCGTGCTGAGCCTGGCGCTCCATCGACTCGATGCGGTTCCCGGTGAGCAGGATGATCTCCGGGCACTCCAGGCGGTCGGCAGTCTCCATCAACTTCCCGAGTTCCTCCAGAAAGGCGTCCTGGACCTTAGGATCGACCAGGCTGGTGTGGATTCCGGCGGTCGCATCGAAAGTGATCCCGAGCGAGCGCTTGTGGTTGTTGTAGTTGCGGAAGTCGGCATCCGACCACTTGGAGAACTCACCCACCAGTTCGACCGCGTGATAGCCAGCCTCGACGACCTTGTCCAGGCGCTTCTCAAATGGCAGATCGCGGTAGATGGTCCACAGCATGATCGAAAGCTTGAAGGGCAGACTCGCCGCCGGTGGTTCGGCGGAGAGCGGATTGGAAACCGTCAGCGCGGCCGCGCCCACGGCGGCTCCAGCCACGGTTTTCGCGAATTGTCGCCGGTCCAGCATTGTTGTTAGCTCCGACTAAGATGTGCCCAGCAATTCAGCGCGCACATTCTTCAGCACGTAGGCGGCGCGCTCCACGCCTACTTCCCCGGAGAGAATCGGGTCCTCGTTCTCGATGCTGAGAAATCCTTCGTAGCCCACGTCCATATACGCCCTGACAATTTCCTTCCAGGTGTTGGCGCTGTGGCCGTAGCCGACGGCGCGGAAGGCCTCGGAGGCCTGTGGCAGGTCTTCCTTTTCGAAAACGAAGTTCAGCACGCCATAGCGATCGACGTTGTCCTGGTAGAACGCGGTGTCCTTCATGTGGGCGTGGAACAGAGCCCCGTTCTTGCCGAGGAGGTGGATCACCTCGATGGGATCGCACCCCTGCCAGAACAGATGGCTGAGATCGCAGTTCGCACCCATTTCCTCGCCGACCGCTTCGCGAAGTTTCAGTAGGGTTAGGGGATTGTAGACCACGAAATTCGGGTGCATTTCGAGCGCCAGGCGGTGCACGCCGTGCTCGCGGGCGAACTTCGCCGCCTGCTTCCAGTAGGGAATGACCTTTTCCTTCCACTGCCAGTCCAGGGCCTTTCCGTGCTCGGGAGGCCAGCGATATGTCACCCAATTGGGCACCGTGTCGTTCGGGCTGCCGCCGGGGCATCCGGAGAAGCCGACAATCACTTTGACGTCCATCTTCTCCGCCAACAGCACGGTCTTGCGGAAAGTTTCCGCGTCGCGCTCCGCGATCTTCGAATCGGGATGGACGGGATTACCGTGACAGCTCAGGGTTCCGATGTGAATGCCGCGATCTTCGAACTTCTTCCTCCACGCCCGCAGCTTCGCCGGGTCATCCAGCAGTTCCTGGGTTGGACAGTGAGGATTGTTGGGATAACCGCCCGTGCCGATCTCAACCGCCTCCAGGCCCAGAGCGGCCATTTTGTCGATCATTGGGTCGAGCTGGAGATGCGCATAGGCCGGATCAAACACGCCGATGGGAATCTTCCGCCTGGGTCCGGAGGAAACGGGCCGCTCAGTCTTTCCCTCGGGGATGGGACCGGCCGAGGCAAGGGAGTTCTGCGAGGAGGCGACAGCCGCGGCAACGACTCCGGCGGTAGTAGTAAGAAAATTCCTGCGGCTGGGCGAGGAGGGAGCTGGCGTGTCCATTCTTCTGTGGTCCTTGAGCAGATGCTTCGCTGTCCGCAAACCGCGCGGGCATTTTCCGACCGCCAAGATTAGCACACTGAGCGGGAGATCACGGGAAGGAATTGAGTGGCATGTCGCCTGTGTGCCTGTGTTCCCCTGTGGTAATAGAATGACCACAGAGAGCACCGGGGAAATGAACAGCCGATCCCTCGACTGAGTTCGGCTGCTCCTCATCGCCAGTTGACAAACTGCCCGGTTTTCCACGATGCTTCATGGCGCTTTATGGCACGACGTCAGCGAAGAAGCGCACGACGTTCTCCTGCGCTGAGCTTATCCGACCGGCTCAACTTACTAAGTCCCAAGCGGCGCGAAATTATTGCCCCGGCCCTGAACCGGCCGCGCGGTTTCGTCCTGCTCAGCATCCGGGTAGCGTCCAAAGCGCTGAAGACCGATCCGGCGACCATGGTTCGGATCGTCCGCGGCATGCGATTCCATTCCTACCGCGAATTCCAGCACTATCTGCACGAACTCTCCATCGCGCACGCCACATCCCTCGACACCATGCGGCCGGCGGGCGTGCGCCGTTTTAATGTGCCGACCCAGGTCAAGGCGTCGCTCGATCAGGATGTAAAGAACCTTCACACCCTGGTGGAACGGTTCGACGCGCGCCGGGTGAGAAACCTGGTGAAGCGGATCTACTCCGCCCGGAACATCCTGATCATTGGCGGCGACCTGGCGGTGAACCTGGTGCGCTTCCTCGAGCACCACTTCATGATTCTCGGCTTTTCGGTTTCCTGCGCGGCGTCGGCGGGCGAGGTGGTGCATCGCGTCCGGCATGTGGGCAAGCAGGATCTGGCCATCGCCATCAGCTTTCATCGGGGCCTGCGCCAAACCGTGGAAGGAATCCGCCAGGCCCAGGAGAATGGAGCGTACTGCGTGGGAGTGACCGATACGGTCGTGTCGCCGATCGGGCAGTTTGTCGACGAGTGCTTTATCACGCCGGTTGAGACGCCCGGATTTGGCGCGTCGTACGTGGCCCCGATGGCGCTGTTGAATGCGGTCGTGACCGCGTGCGCCAACTATCGCCGCGCCAGAACCCTGAAGTTGTTGAAGAAGGTTGACGACGAGCAACGGCACGGATTCCGCTGGTACCAGAACTAGGGCGCCTGCATTCGTTTCCAACGGGAAGCGCAGCACATGACGTCGTTGCGCGGGTGTCTTATGCAAGGGCTGAATTTGGCGCAACGGCGGCCTGTGTGCGAACGGGGTTTGTATCAGGCCGCGCCTTCAGGCGTGCCGTAGAGGTACGGGGAATTTCGAGATCGCGCCGCTAAGGCGCAATTGCCTCGCTTCGATTGCGCCCTTCGGGCGCGGCACAGTTCGAGAGATATCGCCATGGCTGAAGCCATGCCCTGATACGAATTATCTCTACACTCACCGCGACTGGTTGGCATCCCACCGCGTTCGCACCGTGCGGGACGCCAGCGCCTACATTTGGTATTCGGCTACAATGACTGCGTTCTACGAGGATCCTCATGCGCCCTCGCCTTCTCTTCGCAATGATTTGCCTTCAACTCAGCCTTGTCGCGTCGGCCGGCGCGCAGCAGGCAGACAAGCTCGACGCTGTCGTCAAAAAGTACGTTCGGGTGAACGCCAGCCGCGTGGTTCTCGGGCATGTGCGCGTGGTTGACGGCACCGGCAAGCCCGCGCTCCAAGATCAGAACATTGTGATTGAGGGTGGCAAGATCGCAGCCGTCCAACCAGCCTCAGATGTCGCGGCCGACGCCGGAGCCACGGTGCTCGACCTTCACGGATACACGGTCATGCCAGGCATTGTTGGCATGCACAACCATCTCTTCTACATGTCGCGCCCGAACCTGAAGGCCGATTGGAGTTGGGAGCCGCCAATCCTCGTGCCGCAGATGAGTTTCTCCGCACCCAGGCTGTATCTCGCGGGCGGGGTGACGACCATGCGAACGACCGGGAGCGTCGAAACCTATGCGGACCTGAATCTCAAGCGCGACATCGACCTCGGGAAGCTGCCGGGGCCGCGTCTCGATGTGACCGGGCCGTACCTCGAAGGGAAGGGCAGCTTCGCGGTCCAGTTGCACGAACTGACAGGGCCGGACGACGCTCGCCGCATGGTGAATTACTGGGCAGACCAGGGAGTAACGTCCTTTAAGGCTTATATGAACATCACGCGCGCTGAGCTGAAAGCTGCGATTGAAGAAGCGCACAAGCGCGGCATCAAGGTTACCGGGCATCTCTGTTCGGTCACCTACAAGGAAGCGGCGGAACTGGGCATCGACGATCTCGAGCACGGATTCTTCGTCAATACCCAGCTCGATCCCGGCAAGAAGCCTGACGCGTGCACCGAGAGCGAAGGCACGTACACCATGGAGCACATGGATCCGAACGGCCCCGAGGCGAAAGATCTGATCGACACGCTGGTCAAACACCACGTTGCGATCACTTCAACTCTTCCCGTATTCGAAAGCGGCGGATTGCCCGGGCGTCCTCCGTTGCGGCAGCAGATGCTCGATGCAATGACACCGGAAGCGCGGGAAGCCTATCTCTACGAGCGAGAGCGCCCGGCAAGCCTGCCACCGCCAAAGACGGACTGGCCGGCGTTATTCAAACGCGACATGGAACTGGAACGGGCTTTCGTTGCGGCAGGCGGATTATTGCTTGCTGGCCCCGATCCCACCGGAGACGGCGGAGTTCTTCCCGGCTTCGGCGACCAGCGCGAGATCGAGTTGCTGGTGGAAGCGGGCTTTTCCCCTGTCGAGGCCATCCAGATCGCAACGCTGAATGGCGCTATTTTCATGGGCAGGCAGGATCAGATCGGGTCAATCGCAGCCGGCAAGAATGCGGACCTGGTGGTCATGAAGGGCGATCCTTCAAAGCAGATCAACGACGTGGAAAATGTAGAGATCGTGTTTAAGGATGGCGTCGGCTACGACTCGCAGAAACTGCTCGACTCGGTCCGCGGCCGCTATGGCGAATACTGATCCGAGCTTCAGAAAGTTGAAGGATGACGCTCGCCGCGAGCGACTAAGGCTTCTATTTCCTCGGTCGACTGAATGCCGCCGCGGGCTCCGGTGCCGGTGCAGTTGAGCGCAGCGGCAGCGCAGGCAAACTCAAGCTGACGCGGCAGTGGCCATCCTTGCAGCAGGGCATAGATGAAGCCGGCGTGGAAAATGTCGCCGGCGCCCGTCGTGTCCACGACCTGAACTTTGAAAGCCGGGGTGTAGGTGAATTGCGTGCCGTCCCATGCCAGGACGCCCTCGTGGCCCAGCGTAGCCGCCGCCAGGCGGCAGTTGTAGCGGGCGTGCACGACGGGAAGCGCCTTGCGCAGGTCCGTCTCATTAGACAGCCGGCCAGGGATATCGCGGCTGGTGATGAGATAGTCGATCTGCGGCAGCAGATCTTCCACGCCGGTATAAAGATCATCCAGATCAGCTACCACGGGCACCATCGCATCGCGCGCCCATTTAGAGGCAAGGGCCGCCGCTGCCGTGTCATGCCCGTCCAGGTGCAGCAGGCGGGCGTTCGTGACCCAGTCGCGCTGAAGCTCCTCAGGACGGAGCATCAGACCGTTGTGCCGCTTCCACAAGACGGTGCGCTCGCCGGCATCGTCGACGAGAATGACCGCCTGCTGGCTGGCACACCCCGCGGCAGTCAGCAGATGCGTTTCCACGCCAAGCCGTTCAAATTCCGAGCGATGCACCTGAGCGGCGCTATCTTCCCCCACTTTACCCACGTACCGTGTGCGCAGGCCCCACTGCTGGCAGGCCGCAATCGCGCTCGCCACCTGGCCGCCGGGCAGAACGTCGGCGGAATGAAACTCCACCTTCGAACCGAGAGCGGGATGATGAGGCACACGAATGAGCGTGTCCGTGGCGTTCAGTCCGACGCCGACCACATCAACCTTCGAGGGTGTACTCACGATGGATTCAGTTGAAACGAGTGGTTCGCCACAGTTTAACGCCACACACGGCGCACAGCGCCAGGGTCACGATAAGCAGCAGTGCGGCAGGAACCCAATGGAAGGCCATTCGCGGGGCGCGCGCCATAGAAGCGAAAAAGACGAAGACCGCGGTTGCAACGGCTACCAGCGCCCAGTCCAGCCAGGTGCGGGAAGGTTTGGCCTCGCCCGCCATCTGCCTGCCTTCCATGCGGGCATCGACGAATTCGGTCGAGATGTTGTAGCGGCGTGACTCGCGATGTGACGCTTCCCGCCACTCGCCCTGCTCCCTGCCGGAGGCGGACGAACTAGCGATGGCGGCGACTCCAGCCATCATCAGCAGCGAGCCGCCGATGACCTGCGCGTAGGTGGATCCGCCACTGCCGCGCAATTCGCCGAAGACGAAGATGCCCCACAACAATCCCCAGAGCTGATTGCTGTTGGAAAGCGGAATCCCCCGGCCGATTCCCACGTACTTGGCGGCGTACTGCTGGAAGATGTCTCCGATTACCCAGATAAAGCCGCCTAGCATCAGCCAGAAAAGGACGTCCCGGGCTTGCATCAACTCGCGGACAAGCGGCCGAACACCGATGTAGACGATAGCCAGGGTACCCATCATGCCAAGCTCGCCAAACGTAAAGAAGGTCACGAAGGAGAGCGGGTTCATGCCCGAGAGGTAGGCCTTGCGATAGGGAACGTACATGGTTCCCCAAAGAATGCCGGCGCCGAGCGCGGCCCATACCCCACGAAAAGAGTGAGCGGCGGGCGCCTGCGTGGAGGAAGCCAGAGCCAGCAGGGTTGCGCCCACGCACATGACCAACGCGCCACCGAGAACGCCCGTCCAGCGCCGCCATCCGGCCTGGCGCAGTTCACGGAAGAAGACGAATCCCCAGAAAATTCCGAGAAGGCTGTTTGCATTCCACAGTGGGAAGGCGATGCTGAGCCCGATGTCGCGAATAGCAAAGATCGTCATCGTGTTCGCAACGGCCCACAGGCATCCGGCAAGCAGGGCCCAGAGGATCAGGTGAGGCGTCCGGCGAAGGTCAGCGCGAATGGAAGAAGTTCCCAGGATCAGCGCCGGCAGGCTCCAGCGCGCCAGAAAGACGCCGATCACCATGATGAGCGAGATGACGATGGGAGAGACGCCTATCGACACCAGTTTGGTCGGCGCTTCGGCGGCGCCGAGCCAGGCGCCCGCCGTGAAGCCGGAAAGAATGCCCAGGAGTTGCAGCTTGCGGGGACGCGCGCTCTCGATTGTCGGCAAGTCTTTCCCCGGCGTAATCACCGATGGCATATTGCCAAATCCTCAACGAATGGAATGCAGGAGAAGCAGCCCGCCGATCAGCACTGCTAGCGGCACCCAAAACTGAACATCGCCAAGAATGCTCATCAACCAGTTCTGCTGTTTCGGCTTGGCGTCTGCTTGCATGGATTCGGATCCACCTCAATCTGAGTTCGGGCGTGCGGGCCAAGGCATTGTACTGAAGTCGAGCGGGAAAGGAAGGGCGAGTAAATGGGGTAGGAGCTTGGGGAAATCGGCCCTTACGGACGGAGGCCCCGGATGAGTGCGATCACCGGGGCCTTATGGCAGGGAGGGAACACTTGCTCGGGCGCCTGTCGCCCGGATCATTCAGGTAAATTAGGCGGCTTTCCCGACCCGGTCCATCAGGTGATCCATGTATTTTTGGAGCCCGATGATGTGAATATCTTGTTGAAACTGTGCGATTTGTACGCCTAAGGCTTGATTACGCCGCAGGCAATCCGGTCGCCGGCGTTCCCCGCAGGATCGCTCTTCATGTCGTCGGCTTTGGCGTGAATCACGAGGGCCGTTCCCCCGTTGCTGAAAAGGGAGTGACTGTCGCTGCCGAGGTTCACGTCCTTGTTGCTAATCGTCGTTTTCAGCTTGCCGTTCGAGCCCACGGTGATGTTCATCATATCTCCGGCGTGATGGCCTTCCGGATTATCCATACCGTGATGCTTGTTATCGGGATTGAAGTGCCCGCCGGCCGACTTGAAGTCCGGGGCTTCGCACATCGCGTTCTGGTGGATGTGAATCGCATGCTCGCCCGGCGGCAGATTTTTCAGGTTCAGCTTGATGGCAACGCCGCCATCCGCGGATGAAATGTTTGCCGTGCCCACGCTTTTGCCCTGCGCATTTTTCAGATCCACTTTGGGATTCGCAGCCAGACTCGCGAGGGACAGCGCCGCAATGGCGAGAACGGTGAGGGAGAAGAAAGAGCTTGTTTTCATGGTCGCGATTATAGTGCCTTTCGAGTTTTGTAAAGCACTTATTGGACGGTTGCGCGGAAGGCGTCGTTGCCCGAGCGCAGGTCTTTTCCATAAGAAAATGCCACTTCGAATCCGTAAACTTTCGCCTTTAGCTGCACACCGAGATCAAAGAGCCACTTTCGCGAATTGAGACTACCTGAATTGTCCGTCATCCGGCCGATGTCGAGAAACGGCCCTATCTTGAAAGTCACAATCTTGAACCGGTAGAGCCGCTTGTCGAAATCCATGTTGGAGACAAAGTACTGCGTTCCCAGAGGACCGCTGCCTTTCCTTCCCTTGTGGGTAGGGACGTGTGCGCGCATCAGTACGTCGGAGTCTCCGCCAACACCCATCATGAACAGTTCGTCGAATGGAGCATCGCCGAAAATCTTGCCCGCCCCGATCCGGTGGTCAAACTCGTAGTCATCATCTTCTGGCATCGGAAACCAGTGAAAGCGCTCCAGGCCTCGGATCTTTTCGAAAGTGCCGGTGTCGCCTGCCCAGATGCGCCCGAGTTGCGATGAAATATCGGCATGGACGACGATGCGCCTTTCCGGAATGCGCAGGAGATCGGCTTGCAAGTCGGCAACCTGCTTGAGCTGAAAGCCTTCGGTTAAGAGATCTGGAGTCAGGACCGATCCTGGGATGACGCTGCGGAAATCCCGGTGCGAGAGCTCTCCTCCCGCGGACCAGCGCACGCTTCCGCCCAGTACCGAACTGATTCCTCCATAAACCGCTTCGCGCCGGAGATTCAAGCTTCCCAAGGCAGGAGTTGGGCCCTTGAAGGATTCCCGGATGTCCCAATTTTCATTGCGCAATTCGGTACCGAGATAGAAGCGGCGGGTAGCCTCACCGAACAGTGGGCCCGTGAGGTTCGCCCGCACCCGGCGCTTTTGGGTGTCCCAGCGGTACAAAGATGTGAAATTGATGGCCCGGTGCTTGAGATTGTAGAAATCAGGTCTTATGGTCAGGGCCGGCAGGCTGCGGAACAAGGAGAACAGGATTTCCCATTTGTTCCTGCCCCAGCCGTTCTTTTCCTTGTTGTTAAAAACGGTATCGAAACTGCCGTCGGTGCGCGGCGCCAGGTCAAGACGGAGGCTGGAGAAAATTTCCATGCCGCGCAGACGAGCTTCGGTTGCGCGAAACTCGGGCAACGTGAGAGTTGCCGCAGGAGAAAAGGCAAAGGCTTTGTCCAGCAGTATGGGGTTGACCTTAGGAGGAGGTTCATACTGGATGTCCACAATGCGTGGTTTCTTCACCTGGTTCCAGTACTTCAAGGCAGCTTCGACATTCTGCTCGAGGAAATAGACCGTTGCCAGGAAATTGATGGCATAGGGATCGCCCGGCTTCAGCCGAAGCGCCTGGTGCAGGTGCCTTGCGGCCAACCGGTAACGCTTCTGTTTGAATGCGACTCCGGCGCGCTCGAGAGGAAAGCGCTCGTCCTGTGGGCTCAGGCGGGCTCCAGCGCGGAACGCTTCTTCCGCTTCCGACCAGCGGCCCACGTGCGCCAGAGCGCTTCCGTAGTAGTAATCCATCTCGGCGGAGCGATCCGGCAGCGGACTGGCGAGATCGAGCAGTTGTTGCCATTGGCCTGCCTCGAAAAATTGTTTGGCCCGCTCGGTTTGGGACTCGCCGGAAGGATTGGTCTGCGCCGACAGCGATGCGGTGAAGAAAGGCGCGAGAGTCAGGAAGAGAAAAACGAACAGCTTTGTAATCAGCGGGCTTGCGTCTGAGGCAGGGCCAGCAACGTCCATTTTCCCGCGGCGCTCCATTCCCGCTCGAAAGCCGACTGGTCCTGCTTGAGCAACTTGCGCTGGGCAGGGTCGTTCACCAGCACGAGCCTATTGTCGCGATCCAGCCCGGTTACCACAACGTAGTGAAGGGACGAATCCCCGGAGCGCGGCTTTAAAGCCACAATCAGAGGACGTCCTTCCTCCAGATGCTGTTGCAGGTCCTGCCATTCGCCACGGAAGGCGAAGGTTTGAAAGCCCTGTTGCTCGAAGTAGTGTTCCAGGTCCGAGGCGTATATGCCGTGGCCTTTGGGAGAATACAGCGCACGCTGGATGGTCTCCACGTCAGCCTCGACGCCGGCGGGATGCCCTGACTCTCGCGACCAGTATTGCATAACCATTGCAATGCTGGCCGCTCCGCAGCCTTCCTTTGGCTGTCTTACGAAGGGGACATCCAGCCACAACGCCCGCGGTTGCGCGGCACCCGCAGCCGTGCAGAGTAACACCGCGATGGCAACCGCGCTCGCAGCCCGAGACATGATCCGATGCTACCGCACAGCGACGATGATCAGAACCAGCGCCACGATGCCCAGGATGATGATGATGAGATCGCGGTCACTCAGCGTGCCGGCGGCAAAGTCCGCTTGCGCTTTCTCGGCGCGGGACGCCAGGTTGGCAAGTTCGGCATCGCTCAGGTTCGCTACCGCTTTCTGTACCTTTGCGCCACTGAGATGAGCGGATCTGAGTGTCTTCTTGGCGATGTCAGAAGAGAGGAACTGGCTGAGTTGTTGCAGATGTTGCTGCCGCGCCTGCGACGACGCCAGCATTTCATTCTGCAAATCCGCCGGACTCACGACGTGGGCGGTCGCCTGGGCCAGCAGGCTTTGAGGGACGGCAAAGAGAGCGACCAGGACACAGGCCAACACCACGCGGGCAGACTGCCGCAGATCAACGCGCATACCTTGCAACCTCCAAAACGATTTTCTGTTTGCAACTTTATAACTCTGTACCATGCGTAACCTTTGATGCCAGGGTGCCAAAAGCAGGTTTACAGATTCGAGACTTTCTTTTGCAGGTCCTGGGCGATCCATTCCGGATCGGTACCGGGCTCATAGGTCGCCAAATGCCCAAGTTTGACCTTGACTTCATACGGCCTGGCGAATCTTCGGCGTGATCGTTTCACCTCGAACAGGCCGTCAATTCTCATGGGCAGCACCGGAACATGGAGGCTGTTTGCCAGCAATCCAATGCCGGCACGAAAGGGATTCATCTTGCCGTCAGTGGTATGGCGCCCCTCCGGGAAGACCAGCACGCTATAACCGCGGTCGATGCATTCGCCCGCATAAGCAAAGCTCTCGCGAAAGCCCGCCTGTCGCGGCAAGGGAAAAAGGTTCAGCAGCGAAACGCCCAGTGCCCACTGCACGCGATCGTAAATGCGAGCGATCACGTTTCGGCTCGCGGGAGGAGTTCGCAAGGCTTCCAGGGCTTCGCCTCCGGTTGCAGTGGCGAGGCGATGCCGCAGTCGCGCCGGCAGGGCGGCGAGAATGAAGCCCACATCCACGTCGTCGATGTGATTGCAGATGACGAGCAGTGGTCCTCGCACACTTCGCAGATTCTCTCGCCCTTCGACTCGCGGCCGGCCGAGGAGAAAAACGGCGGGCCGGAGGAGAAGATAGTGCACCGCTATTCGGACCCACGTCACCGGCCATCTCAGCACCCAGCGCGGATAGTGATACTGCACTCGGGGAGGACGCTCACCTTGCAGGATTTTTTCCAGATCGCCAACCGTGTTTACCGATGCGAACTGCGTCTCGCTGAGATCGACCTGATAGCGGTCCTCTAATGCGCTAAGCAGTTCCACCCGGTCGAGCGAACTCAAATTCAGATCAGTCTCGAGATTCGCGGACGGCGAAAACGACGCTGGCGCTCGCGATGTTGTTCGGGCGATCAACTGGGCCAGAGGGCTGACATCGCGCTCTGGTGTTGCTTTGCCGGTTTGCTCGGCGAGGACCGCCTCGCGGATCGTGCTGGTTCGCGGCTTCTGAGTTGAGGTTCGAGGGAAGTCCTGCTCTGGCCACACCGACCAGCAGCGAATTCGCTGGTATTCGGCGAGTTGCTCATTGACACGGCGGATGACCGCTTCCGCGTCGGCGCCATCGCGCAGAATGAGCACGGCGCAAGGTTCCGCGTTCCCTTCGCGCGGCAATGCGAGGACAACTGAATCCTTTACCTCCGGCTGCCGACGCAGAACGGCTTCCAGGTCTTCGGGATAAACGTTCATGCCAGCCGGGGTAACGATCACATCCTTCATCCGGCCCTTGAAATAGAGGTTGCCGTTGGCGTCGAGTTCGCCAATGTCTCCTGTGCGATACCATCCTTCCTCGCCTGCAACTGGCCCCAGTTCGGCCCCATTCCAGTAACCTGCTGCCACACCTCCCCCACGGACGAGAATTTCTCCTTCCGGACTCAATTTGATTTCGCGCCCAGGCAAAACCTTGCCGATGGAACCTCGCCCCAGTCGAAAAGGATGGTTTACGCTGATGAGCGAGGTGGTTTCCGTGAGCCCGTAGCCCTGAATCACGGCAAAGCCCATCCGCCCCCAGAACTCTTCGGTGACCCGGTCCAGAGCGGCCCCGCCTGAAATGAAGGCCCAGAACTTCCAGCCAAATTTCCGGTGAATGCTGCGGAAGATCCAGGCGCGGCGTAGAAAGTGCTTACCATCAGAGTTCTGAAATCGCGATCTGAACTTCTCCTGGCGACCCTCAGCTTCGAGATCACGCTCGATTTTTTCCTTTAGCGACTGCAGGACCCGGGGCACACACACCAGGACCGAAACCCTTTCGCGGCGGATGGTCGCGATCATCTCCGCGGGCTTGAAAGATGGCTGAAATACGACCGTCCCTCCCATGAGCTGCGGCAAGAACATCCCCATGAACTGGCCGAACAGATGGCTTAAAGGCAGCAGGTTGAGAAACCGGACCGGATGAAAGAAACGCTCATACTTCGCATACTTCTGAATTTCTCTTTGCAGCGGTGCGATATTGGCGAGCACATTTCCGTGACTGATCACCACTCCTCGAGGCTCGGCTGTGGTGCCGGAGGTGAATACGATCTGCAGGACGTCTTCGTTGCTGATTGAGGGAGCGAGGACGGGAGTGGCGTCGCGACTTGCCAGAGAATCGACGAGATCCTCCAGCAGAAGGAATGGTGTCGAGCCCGATTGCGACGAATGCTCACGCGAGCAGAGCAAGAGTTTCGGCGCAACCTGGCCTTTCACACGGTGGGCGAAGTCGGGCGAAGCGGCATCGTCCATGGGAACGACAACCACGCCGCGCAGAACGCAGCCAAAGAATGCCGCCACCCATTGCGCGGAATTCGGCCCCCAGATGAGAACGCGATCGCCCTTGCCGATATCCCGGCTGTCCAGTTCACGGGCAAACCGAAATGCAGTTTCCGCCAGCTGGCGATAGCTCCAACGCTCTGTCCAGTATCCCGCCACCTGCGCATAAGCGCAATCGCCCCCAAACGAAAGGAAGAGATCGAGGTAGTCGAAAAGAGAACGAACCTCCATGCCTAGGCTCGAGCGCGCCGCATTTGCCTGGGATGATGCGTCGTCAGCAGATTGAGGAATTCCACCATGTACGGCGTATCTGCCTGGCTCTTCAGAGTCACCGCATGCCACTGGCGGTGGAATCCGCGGCTGGCCAGCGGCAGGCCCACCAGCCTGCCCGCCTCCACGTGCGGAGCTACCGCCCAGCGCGCAAGAAGCCCAATGCCATTCCCCGCTGCCGCCATTTCGAGAATCGCTTCGGTCAGCGGGAGTTGAATCACTCTTTGGGGTTCAACGCCTGCCGGGATCATGATCTTCTGGATGAGCGTGCTCTCCTCTCTGGGAGGATAGATCAGCACGGTTTCACCGGCGAGTTGCCGTGGATGCACGCTGGGAAACGCTGCCAGGCGATGGTTCGGCGCCATCACCAATACCAGTTCGTCCTCGAACATCAAAGCCTGGCGAAGGCTCTTGTTGCGCGGCGGAGAGTTCATAATCGCGACGTCGAGTTTTCCGTCCAGCAGGGCCGCCGCCGGATCCGACGTGGCGGAAGCATCGACCATCACTTCCACGTCGGAAAATTTCTGATGAAACTTCTTCAGTAGCGCCGGCAGCCAGTGATAGCAGGTGTAGCACTCGGTGCTCAGCCGGATGATTCCGCGCGCCCCGCCGTTCAGTCCTTCCACTCGCGACTCAGCACTTCCCAGTTCGTCGAGCACGCGCCGCGCGGAGACGACCAGCGTCTCGCCGGCAGGAGTGAGCACCATCTTTTTACCGAGACGAAGGAACAGCGCTGTTCCCAGTTTGTCTTCCGCGTCGCGCAACTGGTGACTCAAGGCAGACTGCGTCAGATGCAGCTGCTTGCTGGCTTCGGTAACGCTCCCCGTGTCGGCAATCGAAGCCAGCAGTTTGAGATGACGGATTTCCAAACGAACATCCATGACATGAGCATAGTTCATCTTCAAGATGAAAACAAACAATAATGCTCATGTATCTTC
Source organism: Terriglobales bacterium (assembly GCA_963803205.1). Lineage (GTDB taxonomy): Bacteria > Acidobacteriota > Terriglobia > Terriglobales > Acidobacteriaceae > CAWDLG01. Next base: position 156,458 of record CAWDLG010000007.1, on the reverse strand, counting down.
CGCCGCGTCCAATCCAGCAAATGCCGCAAAGAAAGTTTGACGGCAAGACGCGGATAGCGCCAACGCCGCGCAGGAAGCAGACTTCGGACATGCATCAACCCACTGCTTCATGACGTTCACGGACAAACACAAAGGGAAGGTGTTATGAGGAAGAAAATTGCACAAGTCGTTCTCTTGTTCTTATTCGGCGTCCTGTTTGCTGCGCCAGGCCAGGCCCAGCTCAGCCAGCGGATCGTCAAGGCTAAGATTCCATTCAGCTTTATTGCGGGCCGGCAGGAATTTCCCGCTGGAGAGTACTCCTTTGTAAGCACTCCGGAATTCCTCGTGATCCGCGACCAGCAGGGCCGCGACGTCGCCGCCCTTGTCGCCGGGTCGGCGGAACGGAACAGTGTGACTGTGGAACCCAAGGTAAAATTTTACGTTGACCACGGCAGGCACATCCTTGTCCAACTGTGGCAGGGAGATAGTCGTCTAGGGGCGGAATTGTACTTCCCGAAACACAAGCTCCTGGAGACAAAACACCAGACAGTTGAGGCGGCCAGCGGCGGACAGCCGTAGCCGGATCGGAAGATCAGTAAAGGAACGGTCAATGAGTATCGGCAATGGAAGCCACGTGGAAACCGGGGGCATCGACCAGCATGTGCGAGTAGTGGTTCAGTCGGCGGAGAAGGAGATCAAGGAACTTCTCCGCCAGAAAGCCGAACTGATGAAGCGGATCGGCACTATCAAGCAGACCCTCGCCGGTCTGGCGAACATGTTCGGAGACTCCGCTCTGAGCGACGAGTTGCTTACGCTGCTGGAGCGCAAAGTGACTCGTCAATCGGGGTTTACCAGTGCTTGTCGGGCGGTGCTGATGGATGCGGAGCAGCCTATGGGAGCGCGGCAGATCTGCGAAGAACTGCAACGCAGATTCCCTGAAATCCTGGAAAATCACAAAGAGCCGATGGCGTCGGTCACCACTGTCCTCTCCCGGCTGGTGACCTATGCCGAAGCACGCTCCTTCATCAACGAGAATGGCCGCAAGGTGTGGGAGTGGGTGGCAGATCCGGCGCCCGAGGCTGGAGCCGTGGCGCCGGTGGAATTTCTTGAGGCGGGCCAGCGACAGCAGATCGGCCAGCAGGAACCCGTCAAGTTGCTGTAAATAAAGGTTGAGCAGGGACAGGTTCAGGCCTGTCCCTTTCCCTTCTTGGTCTTTCGTTTCCTGCCAGCACGCGTTAATTCTTGCCTTTTCTGGCACTTTCCGCAAAAATGGCGCCGTCCAAAGCTATGTAGTAGGCCTTCTGTACCGGTTTCCAGCTTTTTCTTTCCCCAGTGGGATTCCGGCGTTGTGCAGATTCGTTCGCGTCCCCGCGCGAGGAGGATCGGCTCGATGACCTTCATGGTTTGGAAGATTATTCGCCTGCTGCCGAAGCCCTTGCTTCTGGTGTTTCTGCTCTTCATGCTGGAGGCTGTGGCGAGAGCCTCAATGGTCCTGTCGTAGAGATTTCTGCCCGCTCCCGATTCACCTCCGAAAAGCTAATCAATCGAGACTCTTCGCCACATCCTCACGCAAGCGTACGCCGCGAGTGTGAACATTGCCGGCTCGATGGGGTGGCGGTAGCGCGAGAAGCTGTAGCAGAAGTAGTAGATCAGCGGGCAGAAGATAAGAATTAAAGCCAGGGGGATCGCGCCAATTCCGTAGTCCTTGAACGTCCACCAGAGGCCAAGAAACGACAGGACGGCAATCCACGCCGGCAGTGGCGCGAAGTTGTAGGGAACAACCCAGAACGCTCGAGCGCGCCTGGCTGAATCAGCGAGAAACTTGCCCGGGTTCTGCCGGATGTATTCAAGAGTGCGCGCACGTAGCGATCGCACGTAAGCAATCTCCCCCACCCGCTGGTATTCCCCGGTTGGGCCGGAGGGATGTGCCTCGTAGTCGATATTTCCAAAATAGACCTCGGCCCACCCGTTACTTCTCAGAAGCAACCCTTCGTGAAACACGATTTGATTCCGGATACACCAGGGAGAAATCACCAGCACGGCCGTTCCCGCAAGTAGGGCAATCCGAGATAGGCTACGACTGCGATACCAGAGATAGATCAGTATCACGGGAAGTGGCGCCAACATCGCCGGGCTGATGAGGGCTTCGAGTCCCCAGGCAACACCTGCCGACATCCAGATGAATCTGCTTCCGAAGGATTCAGCCCGGATTGTGAGGAGGATGCAGCAACTCAAGACCAGTGCCGAAAGGCAAGTGTCCCAAACCAGATATGGCAGGATCGTCAGATATGGGCACAGGGCCCAGATCCACGCGCCGGCAAATCCGGTAGCCTCGTCAAACTGCAATTTGCCGATACGGTAGACGATCAAGGCGGTCGCAGCGGAGAAGACCGAGTTCAGCAAGGTCGCGACGATTGCAGCGGCTTTCGTCTCGACTCCAAAAATCGCGAAAATGCCCGCGAGAATAAGAGGGTATCCGGGTGTGAGCCATGCTGTGGGAGCGGCGGTACCGTGATAGGCCGAGCCATACGCGTGATGTTCGACCAGGGACCTGGCAATTGCCGCGGTTTCGCTCGCGCCCCAGCCGTAATGGAAAGAACTCAGGCTCGACAGATAGAGCGTGACCGCGACGCGAAATGCGAGACCGGCGAGAAATATCTCGGCGAGGCGACGGGACGTTGTGTCCCGCCGGGCGACGGTCAGTTTCATTTCTGGATTGTTCAACGCTCTCATGCGCCAATCGAAAAGCCTGGGCAATCTTACCTGCGACCACGTGACCTTGGAACCATGACACCCTGCGGGGACGGCGGGCAACGTGCGGCACAACGTTTTTCCCAGGCTCAACGTGGAGGATGTGCCGACGTTCGCCTGGAGTTCCCGTGGTAACTCGGTCGTACACTCACTTCCGGTAACCCTTAGTAACCATACGATTGTCCGGTCCCCGCCTTACAATGGCCTTGTCTATTAAGACCTCTCTCGAGTATTGACCAGGATTTACCGGCCAACAGGGTCGTAACGTGGATAGTCCCTTTAACCGGGGACATCTCCGAGAGGGCAGAAGACACAGCGGGAGCCCGCATTCTATGGCGTTTGGTTTCGGTTTCAACAAACAAAAAGTGCTTGCCTCGGCGGAGAAGTTTGTCCAGCAGGGGAAGCTGCAGAACGCCGTCAAGGAGTACGAGAAGGTCCTGAGAGCCGACCCCAAGGATCTCACGGTGATGAACACCATAGGCGATCTCTATTCCCGCCTGGGCGATCAGGACAAGGCGATCGAGTGCTTCAAGGGCGTAGGCGATGCCTATGCCACCCAGGGCTTCACCGTCAAAGCGATCGCGATGTTCAAAAAGCTGACCAAGCTGAAGACTTCGCTCGACAGCGTCCTGCGTTTGGCCGAGCTCTACACCCAGCAGGGTCTTTTCAACGACGCGCGCGCGCAATATCTACAGGTAGCTGAGGAGTTTCTCCGGGCCGGCGAATTGACGCAGGCAGTGCGAATTTTCCAGAAGACGCTCGAAATGGATCCGGAAAACGTCGCCATGCGCACTCGGCTGGCGGAAGTTTACGTCCGACTGGGAAAGAAAGAAGAGGCATGGGGCATCTTCGCGGCAGCGGCTGAGAGTCTGCGCCGCCGTGGCGCCCTAGGCGCGGCGGAAGAAATCGCACAGCGCATGCTCAGCCTCGATCCCACCAACAAGGAAGCCTTACTGCTGCGAGGCCGGCTGGCTTTCGATTCCGGCGACATGGCCGGAGCCATTCAGAATCTGGAGAAGGTCTCAAATCTCGACACCCATTCCGAAGGGTTACAGACGCTGCAGCAGGCTTATGCGAAAACCGGGCGGCTGCCGGACGCCGGCCCCCTGGCGGCAAAGCTGCTGTCCGTACACAACGACGTCAGCGGAATCCTCAGCCACGGCGATTCCCTGATCCGTACGGGACGCTTCGAGGACGCCCTCAAGCTCTATGACGAGCACTCAGACCGACTGCTCGCCGCCGAACCTGCCAAGATCACCGACATCCTGCACAGTGCGATCGGGCACGTTCGCGAGAACATTGGCTCGCTTGAGATCGTGTTGAAGCTCCTGCAAAAATCGGGCGAACAGACTCACTTCACAGAGGTCTACGAGCTGCTGGCCCATGCTTATGTTCAGTCAGGCCAGCTGGAAAAGGCCCGCGACTTCTACCTGAGACTCACCCAGCTCGAACCGCAGAACCAGCTCCATGTGCGCAATTACCAGCAGGTGGTCTCCAAGCTGGGAACCATAGACCCCAGCCAGAAGCTGATTACCGCCGAGGAAGGCTCGCTGCTGGTGGAGGAACTGGAAGCCACCGCTCCCTTCATCGAACAACGCTATCCGGACGACGTTGCCCTGGTGGTGCGGGCTGCGCTGACCGACGCCGAGCTATTCGTTTCCTACAACTTGCCGGAGAAAGCGCTGGAGCCCCTGGTAGCCACCGCCCCAAAGGCGCCTCGTGACCTGCGCCTGCGGCAGCGACTTGCCTCACTGCACAGCCGTGCCGGCCGCTTCGCGGAAGCTGCGGAATCCTGCCGAGTCCTGGAGAGCATTTATCACGAGGCGGGTTACCCCGACGAGGCCACGCGCTACGGAGAGCTGTCTTCGAAGTATGAGGAACGGGCTTCGTCGAGCGAGACCAAGGTCAAGTTCGAAGTTCCCTTGCCGCAGGCCACCGAGCGGGTGAAACCGTCGCCCTGGGGTGACGCTCCCGAATTGGAGTCTGCGAGCACGCCTGCGGCGACGCCGGGCGGGCAAAGCAAAGCCTCTGGCCTGTTCTGGCACGCTCCAGCGGCTCCCGTTACTCCAGCGCCTGCCCCTGCTCCGGCGGCATCGCTCAGCAGCAATGCTGGGGTGAAGTCCGAGCCCGAGATCGATATTTCAGAGGAGTGGGAAGTAGATGTTGTCGAGGAACCGGTGGTATCCAAGGCCGGGGCCGAGGTCTCCTCCAAGCCAGGCAAAGAAAGCGAAGCGATCACCGAACTGGTCGAGGAAATCCGCTTTTATGTATCCCAGTCGATGGTCGACCAGGCGGAAGCCGGCCTGAAGAAGCTGGAACAGCTTAAGGCAAAGAACTCTACAATTTCGGAACTGCGCAAACTGGTGGAGACAGCGAAGGTTCAAGGTCCCGCCGCGATCGAAGTCGATGCACTCGACGAGATCGAGGTCAGCGAGAGCGATACCAGCATCGAGCAGTATGTCGCCAAGCTAAAGTCCCCGACAACTGAGGCCCCGAAAGACATTCACTCGAAGATCGGCCAGGACAAGGCGCCGGCGGCCCATGCCGTACCGTCGGCCGACGATGCCAATCCGTTGGGCGATTTCGTTTCCGACCTGGAAAGCACGCTCGGAGACAATTTCCTGAGTGGCTCAACCGCCGCAGCCTCGCCGTCGAAGCCCGCGAAGGACGAGTCGAAGACAGCCGGCCCTGCATTCCACGCGCCTCTCGCGCCGCCGCAACCGGCATTTGCTGCCGGAGGCGCAGGCGGCGCCGCAGCGGCAGCGCCGGCTCTCGAGCCAGCGGCACCGGCTTCTACCTTTACGACCAAGACGCGGCCGGTCGCGCCTGTGCCGGAAATCAGCGGCGAGGCGGCAGCAGCGGGCGTCGATCTGACTGGCCTGTTCAACGAACTGAAAGACGAACTGGATGAGGAGACCGCAGCGCCGGTCGAGGATCCCGAGACGCATTACAACCTGGGCGTCGCTTTCCGCGAGATGGGCCTGCTGGACGAGGCAATCAGCGAACTGCAAAAGGTCTGCCAGAGCGTCGATCGCGGACATCCGTTCCCCAGTCTCATGCAAACTTACACCTGGTTGGCCCAGTGCTTCCTGGACAAGGGAGTTCCGGAGGCGGCGATCCGCTGGTACGAGCGCGCGCTTCAGATTCCCGGTCTCGATGGGGAAGCCAGGATGGCACTGCACTACGAACTGGGATCGTCCTACCAGGCGGCCGATAACAAGACCGCTGCGCTCAGCCACTTCATGGAAGTCTACGGCAATAACATCGATTATCGCGATGTTGCCGAGCGCATCAAGGCCCTCAGGCCGTAAAATGTCTGCATGCAAGCCCATCTGATACCGCGGGCATGGGGATCGTGACCTTGGATCCTAACGCGCCGTTCCAGGCAGTGCCGGTCCAGCCCTTTGGAACCAAGCCGCCATTTCCCGAGAGCTCTCACGATGCGGCGCGGCCGGCAGCGGCACAGCCCGATCCACCGCGGCGCTGCCTGCAACTCTGGCTTCAACGAATGGCCGTGCTGCTGTTCGTCTGCGTTTGCGCCACAACCGGAGTGCTCCTGCTGATCATGCCGTGGCGGGCGGAATGGACAGACAATTACCTGTTCCTGCGATTTCCCCTGCTGCGCACCATCATGGCCAGCGGCTTTTTTCGCGGTTTGTGCAGCGGCCTGGGAATTCTCGATATCTGGATCGGTTTCTGGGAAGCGGTTCACTACCACGATCCACGCTAGCTTCCCTGATAGGCTCCAATCGCCTTTCTTTCGGTCACCACAGTTGGTTATCCTGAGAAAATGTCCTTCATTTTTTGGAAAAGCAGAATGCCCTCATCATGAGTGAACGCAAACTGAAATCCGCCCCGCTGGCGTACGAAAACGAACCCTTCCTCAACAGCCCCGACGGGCGGATTATCCGCATGCTGTCGGAATACATCGAGCCCCTGGCGCGCTTCCGGCGTGAACAGATTCAGGATACGGTCGTCTTTTTCGGGTCGGCCCGGTTTCACAACATCACCTCCGCGCAGAAGAGTCTTTCCCAGGTGGAAACTGGTCCCGCCAGTCCGGACAGCGACACGCTCCACACCCGCGCTCTGGCAGCGGTCGACATGGCCCGCTACTACGAGGACGCGAGGCGAATGGCCTTCCTGCTCACCGAATGGTCGCTTCAGATTCCAGCCCGCAGGAAACGTTTCGTCGTCACCACCGGAGGCGGCCCCGGCATTATGGAAGCGGCCAACCTGGGAGCGCAGGAGGCTGGGGGGAAAACGATTGGGCTCAACATCAGGCTGCCCTTCGAGCAAGCGCCGAATCCTTATGTCACGCCTGCGCTGAATTTCGAGTTTCACTACTTTTTCATGCGGAAGTTCTGGTTCGCCTACCTGGCCAAAGCGCTGGTGATTTTTCCCGGCGGCTTCGGAACTCTCGACGAACTCTTCGAGATCCTGACCCTGGCGCAAACCGAAAAGCTGGCAAAGAAGATACTGGTGGTGATTTATGGCAAGGAATATTGGAATCGCGTGCTGAACTTCCAGGCGATGGCGGACAGCGGTACGATTTCGCCGGAGGATCTCAACCTGTTCAATTTCGTCGATACACCGGAAGAAGGATTTAACGCCCTGCGAGATGGATTGACCAGGTACCACCTCGCGCCTCCGCCGAAGCGAAGCGCTGCATCCACGCCGGAGATCGCCAAAACCAATCCCTGATCGGCCGAATTGCTTCTCTACTACATCACCGACCGAAAAGCTTTCGCCGGAGACGAGAGAGAATGCCAGCGGCGAATCCTCGAAAAGGTAGCAGAGGCCGCAAGCTGCAACGTCGATTACATTCAGCTCCGCGAGAAGGATCTGCCAGCACGCGAACTGGAGAAGCTTGCGGCGCGCGCCGTAGAAATCGTCCGCGGCCTGCGGGAAAAAGGCCGGCACACACGAATTCTCATCAATTCACGCACTGACGTCGCCTTGGCGGTTGGCGCCGACGGGGTGCATCTGCCCGGAGAAGATGTTTCGCCGGTGGATGTTCATCGAATTTGGAAGGCGAGCGAGGCGGCGGAAACCACTCCGATTGTCGGCGTTTCCTGCCATGTTCCCTCCGAAGTGGCGGACGCTGCTGACGCTGGCGCGACCTACGCGATCTTCGGGCCAGTCTTCGAGAAGAAAGCTGTTCCCGGCACCTCACCAATCGGAATCGATGCTCTCCGTGAGGCTTGCACGTACAGGATTCCCGTACTGGCCATCGGAGGCATAAATGTCGAGAACGCTCAGGCTTGCCTGAAGGCCGGAGCAGCCGGGCTTGCCGCCATCCGGTTGTTTCAGGAAAATCGGATCAGCCAGATCGTCGAACCTATGTCCGGCGACTCGCGCGCTCCATGAAAACAGCAGATTCCTCCCGCGATCAATCCGCGCTTCGGAATGACAAGGAGCTGGGGACGTCATTCCAGTCGCATGTAGCACCCGTTACGCGTCACGACTGAGCGGTCCTCAGCCTCCCCCATTTCCCATTTGTCATTCCGAAGCGCAGCGAGGAATCTGCTTTTCCATGGCGCCAGAAACGCGCTACGCTGAAGTTCGCATCGCCAGAATGAACGACAGAACCTTGGAAACCGGATCGCCGGACGCCGCTACTGTGCCGCCATTCCCCGAACCGTCGCTCATCCGTATTCCGGAAGGCTGGTTCTGGATGGGGTCTGACTCGGGACAGGACAACGAACAACGTGTCCACCGAGTCTGGGTCGATTCGTTCCTTCTGGCGGCGCGCCAGGTTACGAATGCCGAGTACTCACAATTCCTGGGTGCGACCGGCGCCCCTCCCCCACCGTTCTGGGAGCAGCCGGAATTCCGTCATCCGGAACAGCCAGTCGTCGGCGTTTCGTGGTTCGAGGCTGTCCGTTACTGTGAATGGCTGACCGCAATGTCGGGCCGTGTTTACCGCCTTCCCACCGAAGCCGAGTGGGAGCGGGCGGCGCGCGCCGGCAAAGAAGGCATGCTTTTCCCTTGGGGAGATGCCGCACCGCAGTCCCGGCCGAACTACGACCAGCGATGGAAGAACGGACCGGAACCGGTTGCCCAGTATCAACGAAATGACTTTGGGATTTACGACATCTGCGACAACGTGCACGAGTGGTGCAGCGACTGGTTTCAGACTGACTACTATTCGAACTCTCCGGAACGAAATCCCCGCGGCCCGGAGTCCGGGGTGCGTCGCGCCTCTCGCGGAGGCTCATGGAGACATCACATCAAAGTCGCGCGCTGCGCCGCTCGATCGAGCATTCCGCCTCAATTCCAATACGCCGATTACGGTTTTCGGGTAGCGGCAGACGCAGGAAAATAACGCCCGTCTTAGGACTCCGTTATTCGCGATCCGGGCTCGCCAGCAGACGAAACGCCAGGTTCACCAGGCCCAGAACGATCGCGCCCCAGAAGGCAGCTCCGAAGCCGAAGATCTGAAAGCCGGGCACGATGGCGGACGCGAGTTCCAGCATCGCGGCATTGATCACCAGCCAGAACAATCCCAGCGTCACAATCGTGAGAGGGAACGTCAGAATTTTGAGGACAAACCCCAGTGTGGCGTTGATGAAACCGATCACTAACGCTGCGATCAGCGCCGCCACAGGTCCGGTGACCACAAAACCCGGAACCAAGCGCGACACAATCCAGACGGCGATCGCGCTCAGGATCCAGTGAAGAATCGCTCTCAGCATATGTTCCTCAACGCTGCGGACTATAGCCCGCCCGGCGGCAGATGGCAACTATGCTGAACAACAAGCTTAATCGTGGATTTCCGCAGCTTCGTTCCCGGACACATGTGTCACTGCGATTTTTGGAGTTTGGCCATTCCACGAAGCGGGATAGTGAGGAAAGTAGATTCGGATTGCATGAGCCGCGCCAGGAGCAATCGGAGATTCGCTCAGATTCTGTGTCGCCATCGCGGAGTTGGAGATGACCGCCTGAACCGGACGAGTCTGTGTATCCACGATTTGACCGTGAGCGTCATAGAACGATGCGGCAACCTGCACGTCGGTGATGCCCTCATTGCCCGCGTTTTGAAGAACCCCGTCCAGGAACAATGCGCTGCCCGGTGCGGGCGTGACCTGCAAACGGGTGATCGTCACTTTGCCCTCCGCGGGCGGCGCGCTCTGTTTCGACGCCACGGAGGAATGAGAATTGGACCCCGAGAGAAAGGCAATCGAAGCCAGCAAAAAGGCGAACAGCAAGGCCATGGCTAGAGGCCAGGGGAATTCGCGCTCCACGGCCTTTGCACGTGGGCGGGACTGAACCGGTTGTAATCTGGGAGGATCGGGACCCAGATATTGCGGATTTGCTGCCACTTGGTCCTCCAGCAACAGACTTGCGTGGCTCTGGCGAGGTTTTCGATGTGGTGGCGGCCCTGCGAGTTTGCCACTCTCACTCCCATCCATGCCCCGAGATCATGGTTCCTGTGCGCAGAAAGTGATTAATAGCGGCCTGCCAGGCATCCATCTTGTGCCGGAAAAACGCCTCGTCGTAGGTCTCGACTTTCTGGCTTCCGGCGGGAGAAAGGCCGGTATAGGTGTATCGCAGGGAGACGTTGCTTCGATCGGAACCTTTCGCCGTCACCTGAATGACGATGCGGGCGGCAACCATACCCGGATTGACCCAGACGAAGCCGACGCGGAAAGAAGCGGGATCGTACTCAGTGACCACCCATGTCGTCTCGGAGCCGTCTTCTTCCGGCGTAATAAAGATGCATCCTTCCTCTGCGATTCCCGACTTCGAGAAAACGAGCCGGAAGCTCCACCCCGGTACCCATTCCGATTCACGAACCGGGCAAAGCAAGGGAAAGACTCGCGACGGCGGAGCGTCGTTGATCTGCACGAATTCGTGCGAGATACGCTTGGCCTCAAATTGGGGCATTCTTCCCTCCAAAAGAAAACGGCCCGCGCCGAAAGGCACGGGCCGTTTGATTTCTGATCGACTTTCAGTATGTCACAGATGCCATGCGGTGACAAACCGCTCCTGTCATCTCCGCTCGCGCAGTTTCGCCAGCAGGCGCAGAATCTCCAGGTACAGCCAGATCAGCGTAACCATCAGCCCGAAGGCCGCATACCATTCCATGTACTTGGGAGCGCCAGCCTGCGCGCCGCGCTCGATGAAATCGAAATCCAGCACCAGGTTCATGGCTGCCACAATTACCACCACCACGCTGAACCCGATTCCGATTGGGCCTGATCCGAAGACAGATCCAAACCTCACCCCGAAGAATCCGAGAATAAACGTGAGCAGATAGAACAGCATGATGCCGCCGGTGGCCGCCACAATCCCCCGTCGAAGATTGTCTGTGACGCGGATGATCCCCGACCGGTAGGCCAGCAAGAGGGCAAGCAGCGTGCCGAAGGTCAGCCCAACGGCCTGCATCGCGATCCCCGGGAAACGAACCTCCATCATTGCCGAGACGCCCCCGAGGACCAGTCCCTCGAGGAGAGCGTAGATCGGCGCGGTCGCGGGCGACCATTCCTTCTTGAAAATAGTCACGAGAGCGGCGATGAATCCGCCGATGCCGCCGACCAGCAGCAAGGGAAAGACAGCCTGAGGCGAGTGGTAGTCCAGAAACCGGTTCCAGGTGAAGGCTGCGGTCAGGACCGAGCAGATAAGAAGAATGCCGGTCTTGTTGACGGTCCCGGAAACAGTCATCCCCTCGCCGGCCAGCGCCCCCGGGACGCGGAAAGCCGACTGCGTCAGGGCTGGATTCGAAGTGCGCATCAATGCCATTCAAATGCTCCTTTGGAGCGGACTCCGTCCCCGATGGTGAAATGACGAAGGCGCGCCTTTATCTATTCTAAACGCTGTGGAATGGAGTGAGACCTGGTTCCTCTGTGCGCCCCTGTGTCCCCTGTGGTCATACTTCCTGCACCACAGAGGGCCCCAGGTACAACCCTCGCCAGCTACAATCATTCCGGGAACCCGTCCATGGAACTTGTTCTGAACGAAATCGAAACCCGAGTGCTGGGAGCGCTGATGGAAAAAGAAATCACCACTCCCGACTACTACCCGCTGTCGCTGAATTCGCTGGTGAATGCCTGCAACCAGAAGAACAACCGCGACCCGGTGATGAATCTCGACGAAAGCTCCGTGCGCGAAGCGCTCGATTCGTTGCAAAGCAAGCGGCTCGCGGGACCGGCCAGTGGCGCCGACAGCCGGGTGACCAAGTACGAGCACCGCTCGGCGGAAGTTTTCAATTTCACTCGCGGCGAGGCCGCTGTCATCTGCGTCTTGCTGCTGCGTGGACCGCGAACACCGGGCGAACTTCGCGGACGCACCGAGCGGATGCATCGCTTCGATGGCCTCGACGAGGTGCACTCCACCTTGCAACGACTGATGCAGCGCGAGCCATCGCTGGTGAAAATGCTGTCCCGCCAGCCCGGCACGAAGGAATCGCGCTATGTGCATCTGCTTTCGGGCGATGTGGCGGATGAATTGCCAGAGCGCGTGCCGGACTCTTCAGGCACGATCGCTGATCGCGGAGACGGCTTCGCGTCGTTGCGGGAAGACGTCGCTGCTTTGCGGAATGAAGTGGCGGAGCTGAAAGCCGAATTCGAGGACTTCAAAAAGCGCTTCGAGTAACTTCCTTCTGTGAGCGTGTCCCTGCGCCAACGGTGTATCCCTCCTGACACTGCCGGCTTGCCCGGAATTTTTCATAACTCTCGCAGGATCAGCGGACTGCACTCCGGCCGCTGCCTTGCACTTACTGCGCCCGGCTGGGGAACCCCCAGCAGGAGGTTCTTATGGCGCAGTTCACGCAACTCAATTTGCAAGGCAAGTCAGGAAGCAGTACAGACATCACGCACAAAGGTCAGCAGTCGAGGCCGTCAACCAAGACTTCAATCCTGCGGGAAGAAAAACGGAAGGCAGCCGTCTTTGGAACGCTTCTGGTGGCGGCATTCGCCGGCGCGCTTCTGCTGGGTGCGAACGGCTGCTCGCAGCAAACCAAACGGACGGTTGTGGCGCCGTCTTCTTCTGCTCCACAAAACAGCCAGCCCGCAGCAGCCCTTCCATCGACTCCGGCGCCGGCAGCGGCCGCAGTTCCAGCGGCGAGAGTTTCCCATCCGCACAAAGCCGGCAGCTACTCGAATGCGTCGCTCGGGGTTTCTTTTGAGTATCCCTGGCAGTACGGGCTCACCACGGGTAATCGTGCCAACCTGGCTCCGGACGGTGGCGAGCGCGTTCCCATGAACTTCGTCCAGCCAGGAGGCCACACCCTCAGCGTCGTGGAAGTCCCCCAAGGATACTTCCCGGAGACGGATTTCCGCTCCGCTCTGTTCAACCTGAGCGTCAATCCGAAGCTATCCGCTGCCGAGTGCGAGCAGTTTGCCTCCGCTGAATCGGGCGAAGACGAATCGACCGCGGAACCCGGCAAGGTGCAGGTGGGTGAAACCGAGTACACGGCGATCGCCACCGACGATCCTGCCGCTCGCTACTACCATCTCTACCAGAACGGAATGTGCTACGAATTCGCCCTGGCTATGCAGACCGCCGACGAAAATGTGAATCCCGAAAGCGGAGAGAAGACCAAAGCCGTCAACCCGGACAAGGTCTTCGGACGCCTGGAGACAATTCTCTCGACGGTGAAGATCAATCCGCTCGAAGGACCCTCGGCTCCACAAGTGGCAACGAAAGCTCAGGCCAAGCCGGAAAGCGATACCCAGTAAAGCAAAGTAGGCGTGATCCTCTGTGTTCTTTGTGGTTCGGTTTTTTACCACAGGGGACACAGAGGAACACGAGGTTTTGCCGTTCTCATCCCGCTGTCAAGTGTTCTCGGGTACAAGATGTGCCGTCCCTGGCGGGACTCGGTCGACTTGGCACACCCCACCCGGGACTTACGTCCCGGGCTTTCCTATGCCGCCGCTTCGCGGCTGGAATCGTGGCCGGTCTCACGTGATCAGCGCAGGCTATGAGATTTATTCGACACGAACTCACCTCGATAGCGGCGAACTGACCGGCTATTTGCCCACCGAATGTAGATCCCCTGTGTCCCTCTGTGCCCCCTGTGGTTGACGGTCTTTCCTGAAATTTTTCTGTGGTTAGCATTCGTTCCAACCACAGAGAACACAGAGGTGCACAGAGGTCACGCAGAAGCACAAATTTGACAGCGCCCAGCAGGCATCGGCTCGGGTGGGTTACACTATGTGCCTTTCACCGATCGTTCCGGAGGAACCTGAATATGGCTGACGCCGTCAGTGGCGCGGAGTTCAAAAAGCAGTTGCGCGAAGGCAGCCCGAAGATGGGGTTGTTTCTCAACGCGCACAGCCCGACTATCGCCGAGCAGTTGGCGCACAGCGGTTACGACTGGTTGCTGGTCGATACCCAGCACGGCCCCATGGGCTACGAAAAGCTCTCGGCCATGCTGTCCGCGATCGGTAACGGCGGGGCCAAATCGATGGTGCGCGTCGGCGGATACGACGACCGGCCCGGCATTCAACAGGCTCTCGATATGGGCGCAGACGGCGTTCTGATTCCGTATATCAATTCGGCCGACGAGGCGCGCCAGGCGGTCAGTTGCGCCAAGTATCCGACCACCGGCACCCGCTCCGTGTATTTTCCGCAGCGCAGCATGAATAAGGCAGGCCTGCTTGGCTACGCCGGCAATTACAACAGCGACGGCATCGTGGCTCTTCAGGTCGAAACCGCGTCCTGTATCGAGAACATTGCCGAAATCGCGGCAATACCGGGAGTCGATATTCTGTTCCTCGGCCAGAACGACCTGTGCATGTCGATGGGGCTCTACGAGAAATATGAGTTCCCAAACATGTACACCTCGCCGGAACTGAACGCCGCCACGCAGAAGCTGGTGGAGAATGCCCGCAAGAATAAGGTCATACTCGGACTCTTTCTCTTCGGCACGGCGCGGGTCGGTGAGTTCCTCGACAAAGGCTTCACCTTCATCAGCGTCGGGAACGATCTGCACCACGTTCTCACGCAGGCCGGGGCTTACGTCAACGATCTGGAAGGTATCGCAAAAGAGAAAAACAAGAGCTGGAAACGGCGTCCGACTTCGTTGTTCTGACCGTCACCCCACTCTGGAGAACGCAATGAAAAGACGGGCATTTCTTTCTTCTTCGCTGGCGGCTTCTGCAATGGCCGCCATGTCGCCGGGAGCCCTGGCGCAGGCTGCTGACAATAAGGGCCGGGAATTCTACGAACTGCGAATTTACCGTCTCGCCAGAGGATCGCAGCAGAAGCTGATCGAAGACTATTTTCAAAAAGCCTTGATACCGGCGCTCAACCGGCTGGGAATTTCTCCTGTCGGCGTCTTCAGCGTCACCATCGGCGCAGAGACACCGTCACTCTATGTGCTGATGCCCAGCCAATCCCTTGAAACGCTCGTAACCGTGGAGTCGCGGCTGGCGGTCGACTCGGAATACATGAAAGCCGGCGAGCCCTTTCTGAATGCACCCGCCGAGCACCCGGCATTTGAGGTCATCGAGAGCATGCTGATGCAGGCTTTCGAAAAGATTCCCCGGCTCAAGCTGCCGCCCGCAACCGCGAATCATAGTCCGCGGATTTTCGAGTTGCGCACATATCAGAGCGCTACCGACCAGGATCATCGCCGCAAGGTGGAGATGATGCAGTCGGGTGAAGGAGAAATTTTCGACAAAGCGGGATTCTTTCAGGTCTTTTACGGAGACACCCTGATCGGAACCCGCATGCCCAACCTTACCTACATGTTGAGCTTCGAAAATCTGACGCAGCGTGACAAGTGCTGGGCTGCCTTCATCTCGTCTCCCGATTGGAAGCGCATGACCAGCGATCCGCGATACGCATTCGAAGAGATCGTCTCGAAGATCGTGAACGTGATTCTTACCCCGACCAGCTACTCGCAGATCTGACCGCCCAGGTCGGGGACGCCGGATGCGGTGCGACATGAGACTCGGGAACTCCCCTAACTGTTTTGTCATTCCGAAGCGCCGGTTCACCGCGCGAGGAATGACAACGGGAAAATGGGGATGGCTGAGCTGAGGACCGCCCAGGTCAGGGACGCATCTCAGCGCTCTTGATTTGTTGGTTGTCGTCGCGAGCGGTCGCTGTGCCAGCGCCCTGTCGCCGTCGCAAGTCGTCCAGCAGGGTAGACCGCGTCAGCCAGAGACCGGCGGCCGCTGCTGCCGCAAACGTCAAGGCCGCCAGCAGCAGCGCTTCCAGGTCGGCCAATCTGCTGCCAGTCAGCGCAACCCGGCCGCTCACCTGGTAAGCAAGCGCCGCAGCGACAACGGTAGTAAGCGCCGTCTTGCCCAGTTCCTTCCATCGCAATCCGTCAATCGGGACAAGCTTTGCGCGATGCAGTAAGCAGGCAGTCACGATGCAGTTAACGCTGATGCCGACATCCGAGGCGACCGCAAGCCCGGTTGTCTGCCAGACGCGGTTAAGAGCGGCGTACATGGGCAGGGAAGCGACGAAGATCAACGTCGTCGCCAGCATCGGCGTGAACGTGTTGCCGGAAGCGTAGTAGGCGCGGGCATAGAGCGACTGCGCCGCCCACATCAGGAGCGACAGCGAAAATAACGAGAAGTAGCCTGCCGTCACCAGGGAATCGGAAAACTGAAAATGACCTCTTCGGTAAGCCAGGTCAATCAGGGGCAACGAGGCGCTGATCATGAAACCGCTCGCCAGCAAAGAGAGCGAAACGAGGCGCGAAATCGAACCGTTTACCGTGTCGGCGAACTCGTGCATCCGCTTTTCACCGTAGAGCCGGGCGAAGAATGGGAAAGAAGCTTGTCCTGCGGCTTGCCCGAGGACTGCAATGGGCACAAGGAACAGGCGCTTGGCATAGTTCAGCCGGCTGATGGCCCCGGTTGCGTCTGACGCGAAGTGACGAAGAATCCAGTCGTCGGCGCTGACCAGGGAGACGCCGATCATCAGCGGCGCGGAAAGCCGGACCCACTCCAGAAAGGCGGGATTGCGTACGTCAAACGAGAAGTGGTAACCGATCCCGACTCGCCTCGCCCCCACTGCACTGATGAGAAAGATCCCCACGAACGCCCCGCCCAACGCGCCATACGCGAGCGAGGCAATCCCGAGTTGCCGCGAAAACAGTAACCCTGATCCGATGATGAAAAAGTTGTAGATCAGCGGGCCGAGGGCCGGCAGCAGGAAGAGCCGGTGCGTCAGCAACACCGCCGAGAGCACTCCTCCGATGTAGAAGAACAACTGGCTCGGCAGCAGAATTCTGGTGAGGTGGTTGCAGAGCGCCAGTTGTGATTCATCGAAACCTGAGAACATCCATCGGTTCAGCTGAGGCGTAAAAATCTCCGCAACTACGATCCCAACCACCAGCGCCGTACTCATGACGGTGATGATGATTGAAAATGTCTTTTCCGCGTCTTTCTCGCGCTTTTCGGCCAGAAAGCGGCTGTAGATCGAAACGAAGGTGATCGAAGCCGTCCCGCCCGCAACGAGGTAATTCACCCAGTCGGGAATGGTGAAGCCTGCGTTGTAGGCATCGGTAATCCTGGTGACGCCGAATGCCCAGGCGATGTAAAGTTCGCGCACGTAACCGATGATCCGCGAGAGCATCACCGTGCTCATCAGCAGGACGGTGGCGGACAGCGCGGAATGCTGGTGCGAGGGCCGGAAAATGCGCAGCACGCGAGGCAAAAGGGCGCCCGGCGCTGCTTTCGTGGAGGCGGACGGCGATGTCACTATGAGGCGATTCTACACGCCCGTTTGCATGCGACCGGTTACGCGCGCTGGTTCGTACCCGGCCTCAGAGTTCTATTGCGCGGCCTGTTGAACATGGCGCGTGTCCTTGTAGACCACGCCATTCTTCATCACAAAGCTGACGTGCTCGAGCGATCGAACGTCAGCCAGCGGGTCGCTTTCAACCGCAATGATGTCGGCATATTTCCCGGGTTCGACGGTCCCGACGTCTTTCGCCCGGCCGATCAGGTCGGCGGCGCTCGAAGTGGCCGCCCGGATCGCCTGCGCCGGCGTCATGCCGTACTTGACCATATAGAAGAATTGCCGGGCATTGTCGCCGTGAGGATACACGCCGGCGTCGGTGCCGAACGCCATCTTCACGCCCGCCTTGAAGGCCTTCTCGAAATTCTGCCGCTGCAACTGCCCGACCGCCTTCTCCTTGTTCAGCTTTTCCTCGGTGAGGCCGAATTTCGGAGCTTCGCTGAGCAAGTAATCGTCGTTGTAGATATCCATGACGAAGTAGGTGCCGTGCTCCTTCGCGAGGCGGATTCCTTCGTCGTCCACCAGGCTGGCGTGTTCGATGGAATCGATCCCCCCGCGAATGGCATTCTTGATGGCTTCCGAGCCGTGGGCATGAGCCGCGATCTTGCGCCCCGCCATGTGCGCCGTGTCGGCCGCCATCTTCAGTTCCTCGAGTGTGTACTGCGGCGCGCCGGGATTGTCGCCACGGGAAAGCACGCCCCCACTCGCCAGGATCTTGATCACATCCACGCCATATTTCACCTGGGCTCTGACCACCTGCTGAACCTGGGCCACGCCGTCAGCAATGCTGAAGTCCCGCTCCTCGGGAAACATCATGACCCTAGTTTGCGGCGAATAGTTGTTCAGATCGCCGTGTCCGCCGGTGATGGAAATTGCCGGCCCGCTGGCGACTACACGAGGTCCGGGAATCAGCCCTTCGTTAATGGAATTGCGCAAATTCACAGCAAGAAATGGATCCGACCCCACATCACGCACCGAGGTAAAGCCCGCCTCAAGCGTCTTGCGGGCATTCACCACCCCCGCGATGGCGTGATCGAATGGCGAGTCCTTGAAATCGTAAATCTCGTTATAACGATCGGCCCGCGAGCCTAGGTGAGTATGGCAGTCGATCAGTCCCGGCAACACGGTGGCATTCGAGAGATCGAGCACGTTTGCGCCCGCCGGAACCTTGACCTGCGCCGCTGGGGCCACGCTCTTGATGCGCTCTCCTTCAACAACGATCACCATGCTCTCGCGGACATTGTCGCTGGTGGAGTCGAAGAGATGCCCGGCGAGAATGTACGTTACCTTAGGAGTAGCTTGAGGTGCCGCGGCGGGAGTTTGCGCAAGGACGGAAATGGATGAGAGGAAGACGACGAATCCTGCGAGCGCTGATTTGAGCACAGTGGCCTCCGGGATAAGCAGCCAAGCAGTTTCAGGGCAGAACTCCGCGAATGTCAACCAGCTTTGACAGGTTTGCGCGGGTCACTCGATAATCCGGGACATGGCGAGACTGTCGTGACTCAAAGTCGCTCCGCGGTTTTTCAGCGATCCTTCCGCAAAGCGTACCCGGCCGCCGTCCGGGGAGAAGGCGTTTACATCTGGGACGCCGAGGGCAGGCGCTATCTCGACTTCTCCAGCTCTGCTGCGGTCAATTTCATCGGTCACGGCGTACCGGAGATTTCCGCGGCCATGGCGGAGCAGGCACGGCGGCTTGAATTCGTTCACACCAGCCAGTTCACGACTCTACTGGCGGAAGCCTACGCAGCCGACCTGCTGGAGTTTGCCGGCGAGAATTTTCGCGACGGGAAGGTCTATTTCACCTCGGGTGGGTCCGAAGCGGTCGAAACCGCACTGAAGCTCGCGCGGCACTTCCAGAAGGAGATTGGCCAGGATCGCCGCTACCAGATTCTCAGCCGAGTTCAGAGTTATCACGGCTCCACGCTGGGGGCGCTCGCGGTTTCAGGCAACAAGCGGCGACGGGAGATTTACCGTCCGATGGTGCGCGAGTTTGCCCACGTCGGAATTCCTTATTGTTACCGTTGTGTCTACGACTGCACGGACGGGTGCAGAAACTGCGGCCAGGCGTTCGCCGCCGAACTGGAAGACGCAATTGAGGCTTCCGGCGGAGAGGCTGCCGGGTTCATCCTCGAACCGGTCAGCGGGGCGACGCTCGGCGCGGCCGTGCCGCCCGAGGGATACCTCAAGTCCATCGAAGGAATCTGCCGGCAGCATGGAGTTCTCCTCATTGCGGATGAGGTCATGACCGGCATGGGCAGGACCGGCCGGCACTTCGCGGTCGATCACTGGGAAGTCGCGCCCGATATCCTGGTTACGGCAAAAGGCCTGTCCAGCGGCTACGCGCCGTTGGGGGCGGTGATCGCGAGCCGGAAGATTGTCGATGCCATCGCCCAAGGCTCGGGCACGTTTCTGCACGGATTCACTTACAACGCCCACCCTGTTTGCCTTGCCGCCGGGCACGCCGTGCTGGGCCACCTGCGCCGTCAGAACCTTGCGGCCGCCGCAGATTCTTCCCGGCCGGATTCCGTAGCCGCCAGGCTGGCATCGGCGCTTTCAGGTTTGAAGGATATCGAAGTGGTCGGCGACGTTCGGGGCATCGGCCTGCTGTGGGGCGTCGAGTTCGTCGCTGACAAAGCCAGCAAGCAGCCGTTTTCACCTGACCTGAGCTTCGCCGGAAAGGTAGGACAGGCCGCACTGGAGCGCGGCCTGCTCGTCTACCCCATGCAGGGATGCGTCGATGGAACCTCCGGCGATCACCTGCTGATTGCGCCGCCGGCGGTCATCACGGACGAACAGATCGACTGGTCGGTCGCGCGGCTTCGCGAAGCGATTCAGGAAGTGCCCCCCGAACTCGGCTGAACCCAACCGAGGTTCAGAGCAGTCGGGTGTGTGGGCTGGTAAAGGCCGATCTCTCCGCCGCTCGGCAACAGAATCGTGATCTTGATCCCCCACGGTTCTTCTTCCAGGGGTGAACACTCCACATTTTTCGCCTTGAGCGACTCGGTCAGCGCCTTCACGTCATCGCACATCAGGTAGACCACGGCCCGCAGCAGCGACCGTCCGCCGTGGTTTTGACTTGTGTCGCCATCGGTCGGATGGAAGGCCGCCTCGGCCGGAGGCAGTTTGAAGATGAGCCAGCCTCCGCCGATATCAACTGCTTTGAATCCAAGCACGTCGCGGAAGAACCCCCGGTCCGCCTCGGGGCTCTCCGAATAGAACAGCACGTGTGTGCCGAAAATCATGCCCAGAATCTACCAGAGAACTCACTACGTGGGTTACCGGGCGCGGACGCCCTGGCCCCTCCGGGAACGGGGGCTGTCAGGACGATTCGGGTAGAGCGTGGGCTTTGGGGTGGGGCGTGGCTTTCAGCCACACCGGCAAGCAGTGACGAAATTTGAGATCGCGCCGATGTGGCGCAATTAAGACCTCACTTGCGCCCTTCGGGCGCGTGAACAGCAAGCGGCTTTTATGGAATGGCTGAAGCCATCTCCTGATACGGAACCCTGGGCGGGAAGCGTCAGGACATTTTCCGTGGATGACCCTTCCTAACCGCCCCGCTTTCAGCAAGATACCAATTTACCCGCGTTTTACCCGCCGGGCATTGCCTGATTCCGCCGTCAACCAGCACATTGGAATCCGTCAGGAGGAAAAATATGGCTCAGGCAATCGCCAAGGCTGACGCAGCGCCATTTCATAATGCACTCCGGATCCAGGAAAGCTGGGTGGCTTCCGCCGAGAAGCGGGCCCTGATCTGGCTGGCGAAGCGGACGCCGTCCTGGGTCAACCCCGACCACCTGACCCTGCTCGGCCTGGCGGCGCAAGTCATGGCCGGCGCCAGCTACGCACTTGCCAAGGAACACCGCTATTGGCTGCTGGCGGGCATTTTCTTCCTCGCCCTCAACTGGTTGGGGGACAGTCTCGACGGCACCCTCGCCCGCGTACGGCAGCGGCAACGCCCACGGTACGGCTTCTACGTGGACCATATGGCCGACAGCATTGGCGCCCTGTCGCTCATGGGGGGACTGGCGCTCTCGGGATTCATGGATCCCGCCATCGCTGCCGGGCTTCTGGTGGCTTTTCTGCTTCTTTCGATTCAGTCCTATCTCGCCACCTACGTCCTGGGTGAATTCCATCTTTCTTTCTGGAAGCTCGGGCCCACCGAACTGCGCCTTCTGCTGACACTCGGGAACCTCGCGCTGTTCCGCTGGCCGGTGATATGGCGGGCCCATTACCGTCTGTTCGACGTAGGAGGTGTAATCGGCCTTATCGGAATGGCGGGGATGCTGATCTATTTCACCACCCACAACACATTGAGGCTCTACCGCGAGGAGCGGATTTTATGAGCAGCGGACGCTCGTCCCACGTCACGCTGATGCGCTGGCTGAGGTTCAATGCCGTCGGCGGAATCGGAATTGCCATTCAGTTGGCCGTCCTGGCGGCTTTGAAGGGCGGATTGCACCTCAACTATCTTGCCGCGACAGCCCTGGCAGTGGAGGCCGCTGTGATCAACAACTTTCTGTGGCATGAGCGCTGGACGTGGGCGGACAGGGCCAGCGCCGGCAGATCGTTCCCGAGATTCGTAAAGTTCAACCTGAGCACGGGAGTTCTTTCCATTGTCGAGAATGTCGCGTTGATGAAAGCGCTCGTTTCCTGGGGACACCTTCCCTATCTCCCGGCCAATCTGTTAGCCATCGCGATCTGTACCGTGGCCAATTTCCTGCTGAGCGATCGCTTTGTGTTTGGACCGGCTTGAGTCCCCACGTCAATCCGACTGGCCGTGGCCGATCTGGCGCTCGACCGACCAGATCTCGTCGGGCTTGTCTGCCAATGGGTACACATGCACCATCCAGCCGAAAATCTGCGGCATGAAGCGGCCGCCGGCAGCGTCACATGCTTCCTTGGTCGAGATCGACCCCTCGAGCCCGAATTTGGGGTGCGGCTGGAAGACTTCCTGCCTGCGGTCGGCAGGAGGAATGCACAGGTTTGTATGAGCATGCCACTGGGCAATGCTCAATGGAATCCGCTCCTCCAGATCCTCTTCAGTGGCCGCCTTTCGGGCGGTGTACATCACTCCGATCAGCTTGTAATCGCTGCCGTGCTTTTCATACAGGAGCGACGTCGGATGATCCGGGTTGAAGTGGAAGGCGGCCTCGAACGCGTACTGATAGTTGGTGAAGTGATATTGCTTCTGCGGAACATCAGGAAGGAATATGCGGAATCCGTCGGCGAGGGCAGATTTGTAATCTGCGTACTGCTGCGCCACCTTGCGGGCTGCCGCCACCACTGCGTCGGCGCGCTCCTGGTCACCCGGCTTCAGGGTGCGAAGCTCAGTCACCCGCATGTGGGGGCCCATGTCCATGTGATGGCCCTCCATAGCGTGGATGGCGTGGGCAGTGTCAGGCCCGCCTTGCGTCATGCCGCTCATGTCGTGCACAGGCTCAGGGTTGTCGGCTGAATCTCGGGTCTGGCCAACAGCCAGCGCAGGCACCAGAAGAATGAAAGCCAGGATGAATCGGCGCATAGGTCCGTCTGTTTTTTAACCCAGGTACGGATGGATAGTTGTGGTCGAGAGCTTACTCGCCGGCGGCCTGGGTTCTGGCCACGCCGATGCCCAGCGAAGCGAGAGCCTGATCGGCAGCTTCGTATCCTGAGCGAATGCAGTCAGGCACGCCTATTCCTGAGTAGCCGTTGCCCGCCAGAGCAACGCCAGGAACCTGTGCCAGCAGCTTCCGGATGCTCTCCACCCGGTCTCCGTGCCCCACGTTGTATTGCGCCATCGCGCCTTTCCACTTGAAAACGCGGGTGAAGACCGGTTCCGCGCTGATGCGGAGGATTTCATGCAGCTCGGCCCGCACGATGTGCAGGATTTCGTCGTCCGCAAGTTGAAGAACCGCTTCATCGCGCGTGCCTCCAAGAAAGCAGCGGATCAGGGCCCGGTCGTCAGGAGCACGATGAGGGAATTTGTTATGAACAAACGTTACTGCCACAAGGCGCCTGCCACTGCTTCGGGGGATGAGAATTCCAAAGCCACGCGGAAGTTGATCACGAACGTTTCGCTCGTAAGCGAGTGTGACTGTCACCGACGAACTGTACGGAATGCCGTTTAATTCTGCAGCGAGACGCGGGTAGTCATTGTGCAGAATCTCTGCGGCGGCGGGCGATGGCAGGGCGATGATCACGCCGTCGAAGTGGTCTGTGTTATACCCCGCTGAAACCAGCCAGCCGCTGTCCTGCGGCTGGATCAACTGCACCCGGCTGTTGAGCCGGAGCGCATTCGAGGGCAGCTCTTTTGCCACCGCGTCCACCATCTGTTGCATTCCCTCTTTCAGGGACGTAAACAGCGGCGCCGCTCCGCTCTCGCGCCGTTCCTTCTGCGCAGCGAGCATGCCTCGAGTCAGGCTGCCATGATTCTCCTCCATGGTCACCAGCCGCGGCAGGACGGAACGCGCGCTCAGTTGGTCCGCGTCTCCGCCGTACACGCCCTGAAGCAACGGGTCCGCGACCCGGTCGACGACTTCGCGCCCGTAATGCCTTTCGACAAAAGACGCCACCGACTCATCTACTCTTGATTTGCGCGGAGCATGAAACCACTCGCGCCCCATCCGGAGCTTGGTGGGGGTTGAAAACAGAGGCGACCGAAGGGCCGCCATCATTCTCGTAGGGATCATCAACAGCAGGCCGTGGGGAAGAGGCACGAGTTCATCATTCAGCAGGATATAGGTCTTACGGTTCGCGTCATTCGAGGTGATGAGCTGATCTTCGATCCCGATTTCGCGGCACAGCTCCGAAGCCCACGGCTTCTCGGTCAGGAAAGAATCCGGCCCCGCCTCGACCACGCATCCCTCTACTTGCTCCGTCCGGATTACGCCGCCCGGCTGTGGTCCGGAATCGTACAAGGCGTATTGCACCGGAGCAGAATCGCGGCGTTTCTTCTCGAGGGCGAAGGCGGCGGCCAAACCTGCAATTCCGCCGCCGACGATGGCAATGCGGCTCATGGCGTCGAAGAGGTCTGGTTCATTCGCGTTCGCGCCAGGTCCGCCAAGGCGGCAATCAGGCTGGGGGAGTCATTCAACGATTCGGCCCGCCAGAGGCCGATTCCCGCCCTTTCAGCGAATTCCTTGAACGCAATGTCGATATCGTAGAGCACCTCGACATGATCGCACAGGAAACCGATGGGCTGAATGAAAACGCCACTGTGGCCCTCCCGCTTCAGTTCCACAATTGTTTCTTCCACGGTAGGGCCGAGCCACGGGCCAAAGGACATCCCCTGGCTCTGGAAGGCGAATTTGCACCGTCCCGGCGCCAGGCCGGCCTGTTCCGCCACTAAACGTGCTGTCTCCCGGGCCTGGATTTCATAGGGATCACCGGCAGTGATGGTCCGCTGCGGAACGCTGTGCGCGGTGAAGATGACGGGGAGCGTTCCGGAATTCATTTCGGGAGCAGATTCCAATCCAGAGCGGAGTTTCTCGGCGAAAGCACGGATGAGCAGCGGGTGATTGTGCCACGACTCGACGAAATCAAGGCTGAAGGGCGGATTCTGATTCGTGACAGCGGCGCGGTAGAGCCCCACGCTGGTGCTGGAATTCTGCGGAGCCAGGCAGATCGCGACGGCATGCGCCATTCCGTCATCCGCCATCGTGCGGACGGTGTCTGCAATGAATGGTTTCCAGTTCCTCATGCCGACATAAACCGGCTGATCAAGTTCTCGGGCCAGAAGCTGCCCCTGCTTCAGCGTGAGGTCCGTCAGCGGAGATCGCCCGATCAGGCCATAACGGTGCTTCACTTCCGCGATGGTTTCCGGGGAAACCGCGCGGCCGCGTGTAATCTGCGACAGAAACTCCGGAACGTCCTCGACCGAATCCGGGCTACCGTGCGCGAGAAGCAGGACTGCGTGCCTGGGCGTGGCTGGCTTCATACTCGCTTCAATGTTCCTGCACAAACTTCACTAGAGCCTTCACGTTCTCGACCGGCGTCTCCGGCAGGATTCCATGCCCGAGATTGAAAATGTGGCCGGGCCTGTGCGCTGCGCGGCGAAGAATATCCTGTGCGCGCGAAGTTAACTCCTCCAGGCCGGCAAACAGCAGAACGGGATCCAGGTTCCCCTGCACGGCGCCTTGCATCTCCAGGCTGCGCCATGCTTTGTCGAGAGGAATACGCCAATCCACTCCGATCACTTCCGCCCCGGTCTCCTTCATGGATGGCAGCAGAGCAGTCGTCTCCGTTCCGAAGTAGATGACCGGAACGCCGGACTTCCGGATCGTCCGCACAAGCTCCGTCGTGGACGGAAGCACATAGCGCCGGTAGTCTTCCACGCTCAGGCACCCAACCCAGCTGTCGAAGATCTGGATTACATCCGCCCCAGCCCGCACCTGGTCTACCGCGTATTCCCCGACCACCGCGACCAGTCTGCTCATCAGCTCATCCCAGGCCAGCCGGGATGTCAGCATCATTTTCTTGGTCTGGAGATAGTTCCGCGACGAGCCGCCCTCGATCATGTAGCTGGCAAGGGTGAACGGCGCGCCGCAGAAGCCAATCACTGGTAGCTTTTCGCCAAAATGTTTGCAGACGAGGCGAATCGCCTCGGAGACGTAACCCAGCTCCGCCGCGCGGTCCGTCCGCAGCCGCTGAATGTCCTCCACGCTACGGACGGGCTTCTCGATCACCGGGCCCTCGCCGGTCGAGAAGTGAAATGGCAGGTCCATGACCTCGAGCGGCAGAAGAAGGTCGGCGAAGATGATGGCGGCATCCACTCCCAGAGCCTCGGCCGCGGTAATCGTCACCTCGGCGGCGACGCTCGGCTGCTTGCAGATTTCGATCAGGGAGTACCGCTTGCGGACTTGCCGGTACTCCGGCATGTAGCGGCCCGCCTGGCGCATCAGCCAGATTGGAGTCCGGTCCACGGGCTTGGCCCGGCAGGCATTTACAAACCGGGATGAGGGGGCGGACATGAATCCTAACTGTAGCATTTTCAAGAATTCAGGATGCACCAAGAGAGGTATCCCCTTGGAGCGGGGGAATCGTCATATGATCCTCGAAGCACCCGCGTGGAGGTAGGACATGGCCGCAAGCCAGGTGGTTTTGTACTTCGATAGGCAAGAGGACGCCGTGCAGTTCACTCTGGCTGCCAGCTCGGTCATTTCCGCGGACGAGTCCGGCAAGAGCAACGACGCTGTAGTCAAGATCGCGCGGGAAATCTGCAAGGCCAGCCGAATCACTACCGAAGGCGCGCTCAACAAGGTCCCCAAGAACGGGTCTCACAAGCTGGAAGAGCAGTGCGTCTGATCGCCGTCCCCTTTGGCGCTTAACCGACCGTTGAATCCTGAGAAGCTCTCACACTCGTCCTACGCACTTGATCCCCTGTGTCCTCTGCGGTAAGAAAACTATAGAGAGCGCAGGGGAGCACAGGAAATTTGATTCATCCGTCAGGGTGAATCCTGGTCGCCATCCTCGCTTTGAATCATCTCTGGCTCGTCTGCCGGCAGGCCTTCGGGCTCGGCCGACGTCAGCGGCGCCTCCACAACCGCAAGGCTCTTTGCTTTGTTCACCCTCTCGAGGACGTTTCTCGCGTACCGCGCGACCATCTCGACGCCGGCTGCGTACTGAATGTTGGGATTCCGCACTCCCCCGTTGTAGGCGCCTACGGCCTTCTGCACATCGCCGTTGAACTGATCGAGCAAATCACGCAGCAGCAGCCCCGCATACGTCGTGAGTACGTGCGAGTTGGTCAAGTCGAACTGTAGTTCCTGCGGCGGATGCAGTCGCTCCGGCAACTCCGAGTAGTCCCGCTTGTCCTTGAGATAGAGGTTGTGCGCGTAGCGCAGGGTCTCTCGCGTGATCTGCCAGACACCGATGGAATAGTTGGCGACAAGCACCCGATGGCGGCTGCGCTTGAGGATAATGTCATCCTTGGCCGCCCTCCGCTTCCAGATTGAGTGCTCCAGGTCGCCCTTGATGTTGAGATAGTTGTTCTCCATGGCCCCAATGCCGAGGAACACGTCCAGCGGCAAGTCATAGAACTTCGCCACGGCCATGATGTCGGCGGCCATCTCTGTTGCCTGTTCGTCGCCCAGGCTGCTCGCTTCCGCGGTGCCGGCGCGGCTGCGCGGATCGGTCCTGGACTTGAAGCGGAGGAAGCGGGCAACCGACGGCAGCAATTCCTTGTCGGGAAGGTTCTCGAGCTTGTGGTTGACGGGCTTCTTGTAGGTGGCGATGAAAATGCTCGTCTGGTCGCGTCGATAAGCCGCATCGTCCGGGTTCGAAAACACCAGGTTGAAGCCCTGGATAATTCCCCGCGCCTCGAGGCTGCTGAGGTAGGGAATAGCGGTCAACGCGTCGTTAGGAACGACAATGTAGATGCGGTAGGTGGGTGCGCCCTGATCTTCCGAAGTATTGAGCAGCACCTTGTCTGAATCGACTCCATCGCGACCGCGAATGAAATCGAACCA
The DNA here is from genome assembly GCA_963803205.1 of Terriglobales bacterium. Lineage (GTDB taxonomy): Bacteria > Acidobacteriota > Terriglobia > Terriglobales > Acidobacteriaceae > CAWDLG01. Next base: position 128,580 of record CAWDLG010000007.1, on the reverse strand, counting down.
CAGATAAGCCGAAATCTCGTTGTCGAACTGGCCGACGGCTGCCAGCAGGATGGGGGCGGGAAATGGCGCGACCAGCCGGTCTTTCGACACTTTCATCGATGGATAACCGGTGATGATTACGCGCAGAGGACGTGGCCAGGTCCGGTAGGCGACGGCGGAACCCAGGGCGCAGAGAATGCAGAAGATGAAAATCCAGACGAGCTTTACTGGAGACGACACCGGAATAGCCGCTACCTGCCCTTATTGTAGTTGGATGCGGCTCTCTCCTGGCCCCGCCTCAGGTTACCAATAGGGCTAGTCCGACCAGGGTTTCGGGGTGCGATCCCAGCGGTGCGGCCTCAGTTTTTTGAGCAAAGCTGCATCCAGCGGCCCGGCGTCGCTGGTGGCGATGTTCTGCTTGACATGCTCCGGCTTCCGCATGCCGACGATCGTGGTGCTTGCGGTCGGGTCCGAGAGAATGAATCGCAAGGACATCTCCGGCAGATTCATGCCCGGGGGCACAACCTTCTTCAGTTCCTCCACCCGGGGAATGGTCTGGGAAAGATTCTCCTCACAGAAATAAATCGAGCGCCAGTCCGATTTTGGGAATGTGGTCTGGAGCGTCATCTTGCCGCCCAGGCTTCCCTCGTCGAGGGGCACGCGCGCGATCACGCCGATGTTGAACTCCTTGCAGGCGGGGAAAAGCTCATCTTCCGGCGACTGGTCGAAGATGTTGTAGATCACCTGGACCACATCCACCAGCCCGGTGCGGATCGCCTTGATCCCGTTCGCGGGCTCCCAGCGGTTCAGGCTGAGGCCGAAGGCGCGAACCAGCCCTTCTTTCTTGAGCCGCTCAGCAGTCTTGCGAAATTCCGGCTCATCGGTCCAGCCGTCGTCCCACACATGGAGTTGCAGCACATCGATCGCATCGGTTTTAAGCTGCTTCAGGATCAGTCCCGCATATTCGAAGACGTAGTCGGTGGGGAAGACGTCGCCGTACTTGTCTTTGGGAGAAGCCGGCCACTTTCCGTTCTTCGGCGGAATCTTCGAGGCGGCGTAGAGCCGCTTTTTGGGATTGCGCGCGATGATTTCCCCCAGAAGGCCATCGCTCTTGCCGTCGCCGTAAGCCCAGGCGGTATCGAAGAAATTGCAGCCCTCGTCGATCGCCAACTGCAGGGCGTCCAGAGAAACGCTGTCTTCCGACCCGCTCCAGCCACCCATCCCCCAGAGACCATGAGCGATCTCGCTGACTTCAAACCCGGTACGGCCCAACTTGCGGTATTTCATGAACTCTCCTGATGAGGTTTGCCTAACGCGTCGTTGCCTTGCTACTTCGGTTGCAGCGGGTTTTCGCGATAGAACTTCTGAAGCACGTAGAACGCCTGCTTGCGCTCGCCCCGGTCCGAGATCAGACCCTTGCGGTTGTAGAAGTCCTGAATTCCCGGCAGAAACCGCCGCGGAGACCGGAAATCCATCAGCAGCCACGGTGACATTCCCGCCAGAAACGGCGCCTTCCGCCACATGTTGAGCTGATGCTCAAACAGGTTAGCCTGATATTCCTCGGTCCAGCGCGTTTCGGCGTCTCCGTGTTTGCCATACAGAGCCCCGCCGCCGAATTCGCTCACGATCAGTGGCTTCGCAAACCGCTCTTTCCACTCTGTATGGTCGGCGTCTTCCGGGCGATGTTCGTACCATCCGATGTATTCGTTCAATCCGAGCACGTCGAGGTATTCCCCGAGCGGGTCGTTCAGAGATCTCACATCGCCCTGATTCTCCGTCCGGTTCATCGCCGACGTGAGAAGTCGTGTATCGTCGAGCGTCCGCGTGTAGGTCGCGAATGCTTTCAGGAATTCGGTGCGATCCGGATTGGGGGCCGTCTCATTCGACAGCGACCAGAGGATCACCGAAGCCCGGTTTTGGTCGCGGGAAATCAGGTCGCGCATCTGGGACTCGGCATTCGCCAGAGTCTCCGGATGTTGCCAGGCTGTGTCCCAATAGACCGGAATCTCCTCCCACAGGAGCAATCCGATCTGGTCGGCGACCCGCGCCATCTTTTCGTTGTGCGGATAGTGTGCGAGCCGGGCGAAGTTGCAACCCAGGTCCTTGACCCAGCCGAGCAGCAGGCGGTCGTCGTCTTCCGAGAACGCCCTGCCGCCGCGATAAGGCGCTTCTTCGTGCATGGAAATACCGCGCAGGAAGATCGGCTTGCCGTTCAGCAGAATCTGGGTTCCGCGGGTCGCGATCGTGCGAAATCCGATTGGTTCTTCGATAGCATCGCCGGGAATCGAGACCCTGACCCGGTAGAGCTTCGGAGAATCCGGCGACCAGAGCTGCAACTTCGCCGGAAAATGAAACTCGGCATATCCGTTGTTACCAGTTGAAACGCTATTCTTCAGGCCGGCTTCTGGAATTTCAACTGTGACAGTCTGCGATGCGTTTGCGCCATTCAACTTTACCCAGCCCGAAACCTGGCCCAAGCTCCCTTTCGCCAGTTGCACGGAGTAGTTCTGGATAAATGTCTCGGGAACCTCGATCAGTTTGACCCGCCGCGTCAGACCGCCGTAGTTCCACCAGTCCGTGGCCAGGGCTGGGACCGCGTCCGCGTGGCGGACGTTGTTGACCTCGACCACCACGCTGTTTTCGCCGTCGGCCACGTCCTGCGTGACTTCAAAGTTAAAGGGCGTAAAGCCGCCCTGATGCTCGCCCAGCTTTTTGCCATTCAGCCAGACCCGCGCCAGGTAATTTGCGGAGCCGAAGTAAAGAAACACGCGCTTGTTCGGCTGGCGATGATAATTGAAGGATTTCTGATACCAGACCGGCCCCTCGTAGAACAAAAGCGTGTCGCGCTGCGAGTTCCAGTCGCCCGGAACTTTCAGCGTGCCGGAAGAATCGAAGTTGTACTCGATCAGGTCACTCTTGTTCTGCGCCTTTCTGTTTTCGTAGAACCGCGCGTTCAGGCCCGTTTCGTAGGGGTCGACGATGACGTTCCAGGTTCCATCGAGGTTGGCGCCCTGGCGGCCGAGGGTGTTTCCCACAAGATCGGAAGGTGGAACTTCGGCAAATGCGGATGCCGGAACCAGCGTGAGGAGGAGCAGAATCAGCGGGGGAAGTTTCATCACAAGCCCTGGCGTGGAAGTATAAATGGATTTTCCGGCGGTCGCAGCGGCGCTGCTTATCGCCTGGTAGGCGCGTTGTAGGCACAGGCGTCCTCGCCTGTGTAGAAGCTTCTCAGGTCCTCGGCACGCGTGGCACGCGCGCCTACACGCGCTAGGCCATTTCCGCCCACACCGCCGGGATGCCACCCTCTGCGTAGAGTTCGCCGCATTCCCTCAGGCTGAAACCGGCCGTGTATTGGAAATGAGGCAGGTCTTTAAAGCTCTTCCAGTCGCCGCCCCACTCCAGGCCCAGGGATTTGCCTGCCGTGGCGGCGGCCTTCCAACCCGGATGCGAAGTATCCCAATCGGCCTTCCCGATGGCATCCAGGACCACGATGTCCACCGCCAGCCCAAAGTTGTGATAACTCTGCCCGCCCTTCGCCTTGGTCACGATGAACTTCGGGCCAGTCGGGGGCGTGGTTCGTCCCTTCGCGTAGAGCGCGTCCTGCTCTTCCCACGTTCGCAGGCCCTGGGTGATCAGGATTTCAACTCCGCTCTGCGCCAGCAGTTCGACCATCGCACGGGCTCGCGTTGCCACCGCCGGATGCACCTTCGCCAGCCTTTGCTCATTCAGAATCGCTGTGCCTGAAGTCACGTGCGCAAAGGAAGCAGGAATTGCCGGGGGCGCGCCACCATTCAACGGAGGAATCAAAAGTTCCGTGCCTACCTGGAGGGAATTCGGGTCACTCCCGGGATTGACGGCAAGAAGCAGCGGGAACTTGCGCGCATCTCCCAGAAATCTTTTGGCAATGGAGCTGAAGGTATCGCCGGGTCGAACCGTGTAGTTCATGAGGGCCTCCGTACCGCTTACGGCAGCCCCCTCAGCTGTCTTCGTGTGCCGCGATGTGGAGAAGAGTGTAGACCTGCCGGCCGGGTTCGGCCAGAAAAAACGGGCTCTTTCCGTTTTCGGAACACCAATTCAGGAGGTGTGGTTTACCGCCTGGGCTATTAGCGCCCAGTGCCTACGTATTCGAAGCCCATAGAGCGGAGACGGGTGGAATCAAGCAGATTCTTGGTATCGACGATCAGAGGTCGTTTCAGCAGGTGTTTAATGCGGTCAAAGTCCAGGCTGCGGAATTCAGGCCAGCCCGTGCCCACCACCAGCGCATCCACGCCTTCCGCCGCCGAGTAGGCCGACTCGCAGTATTCCACCGAGCCGTTGAGTTCCAACTTGGCTTCGGGAATTGCCACCGGGTCGTAAGCCCGGATCCGGGCTCCCTTGGCGATGAGATTTTGCGCCAGCCGCAGCGAGGAAGAACCCGCTACCGAATTCGTGTGCGGCTTGAATGCCAGGCCAAGTATGCCAACGTCCTTGTTCTGGAGCGACTTGATGATCACGGAAATCTTGTCGGCGACTCCGTCAGCCAGATTCTGGTTGACCTCGCGTGCCGCGCTCAGCACCCGCAGCGCGACACCCTTCTCCCGCGCCAGTTCAGCCAGAGAATCCATGTCGGATTCGGCGAACAGGCCGCCCATGGCGGCGCCGGGTTGCAGGCAGCGCGGCGCGATCTTCTTGTCCAGCCCAAGAGCCAGCGAGAGATTGACTGCGTCGGCGTTCACCTTCTCGCACAAGGCGGAAAGCTCGTTGATGAATGAAATCTTGGTGGCCACAAAGGCGGTGGCCGCTTCCCGCACCAGTTCCGCCGTCTCGTGATTGGTCACGATGACGGGAATGCCGCGCATGACCAGCGGATGAAAAATCTGCTTCACCGTCAGCACGGCTTCATTCGAAGACGTTCCCAGTAGAATGCGGTCCGGCCAGTTGAAGTCTTCTACCGCGCAACCGGCGGTGATGAATATGGGTTGCGAAACGATCGTCGCCTGAAGCTGCGATTCCAGCAGCGCCTTTTCCACGTTGGTGGCGGTACCGACCGAAACCGGCGTGACAATCGACAAAGTGGGAGGCTTGGTGGCCAGCCGTGTAATCCGCATGGCCAGGTCGCCCAGATGCTGGGGGGTGTCTTCGGCCAGGAAGATGAATTGCGCCTTCTTGGCAAAGGACTCCATGTCCGTGGAGTACACGAGGCGCCCGCAGCGCACATTGCGGCGGATCACTTCGTTCAGATTTTTCTCGTAGAAGGGCACGTTGCCCTGCGCCATCTCCACCATGCGGGAGCTGTCAGGATGGCAACACGTTACCGGAGTACCGAAATCGGCAAGGCAAGCCGAAATCACCGTCCCCAGATACCCTGATCCGTAAACCCCAATCTGCATAGGTTTTCTCTGAAGCCAGGTCGCCGGAAGGCCGCTGGGGGTGCGGCATGTGAGACTCGCACAGCAGGCCCACTAATGGTTTACGCTACCGCCGCGAGGTTCGGCAACGCACTGCAATACATGTACTTTGGGCCAACGGAAGAACCGGGCAAAAACCCGGCAGGAACGCGAAATCAGCGGGAAAAACCGGGTAAAAAGCTGAACTCAACGGGCTGTACGCGAAACCAGGCTGCGTCCCAGCGGAACTCCCGCCAGATCCACCCAGTTATTCTGACCGTCTTCCCTCACGAACGTCAGCTCACGGACCGGGATGCACCGGTTTTCAGAAAACTGCGCCCAGCGCTTCCGCGCCACCAGGTATGCCTTCTGGGCCTGCTCCTCGGCGCTCATCTTGGCGATGGTCAGGTGCGGCATATAAGGCCACTCTTCCGAGGTAAACAGCGCGCCGGTATTGAGTTGACGATGCAGGTCGCGCAGGCGGTTGGCCTCCAGCCCCACCCGGATGAAGACGGTCGGGGTCACCGGAATGAAGGTCTCGACCTCCCCCAGCGAGACGTCGAAGGGTTCGATCTGGCTGCAGATCTCTCCCAGGATCTCGCGGGCGGCCGCTTCACTTCCCCGCAATGGGCGCGGGGGGAGAACGGTAACATGTGCTGCCATATGGGGTAATTCAGGATGGAGTTCCCGCCGCAGCTTCAAGACAAAATCCCCGACGGGATTCTTTACATACGTGACCAGTGCATACCGGGCCGGCAGCGTCATTGAAGAGAAATTATACGCCGCGACGCGGGGTCTGGAGCCCATCCAAATGACCGACGGTAACGTGAAGACGACATTCGCAAGAGACGCATGTAGGCACGGGTGTCCTCACCCGTGCATCCGCGATACGGACCCGGACAAACCCTCACACAGAGATCACAGCGATCCGAGAGGAGAACAAATTGAATCCCCTGTGTTCCTCTGTGTTCTCTGTGGTTAGCGAACACGGCGCTCACCGAACGCCAGTTGCCCCAGTTCCGGCCTACGTGCCGGTGGGAGTTGGTTTAAAATCGATGGAGTTCCACAGAGTCGGGGCGTAGCGCAGCCTGGTAGCGCACCTGCCTTGGGCGCAGGGGGTCCGCGGTTCAAATCCGCGCGCCCCGACCAATTTCCTCTGGCCCTTCCATTCGGGAAATTCTAAAAACCCATTCTCCACCGAGTCATGACGTATGAACTAGGCTGTTTCTACCGTCGTCATCAGCGCTTGGTGAGGTACAAGAAAAAGGCCACAACCAGTCCGGCAGGCAGGGCTCCGAGCAAGAAAATCGGCGCGAGGCTGGGCATGCTGACAAGACCGAGGATTAAAAACCCTGCCGCGATTACAACTCCAACAAGTCCCGGGTTAACTTGCATTACCCGCCATGGACCAGGATGCGGTTTCTCGTCGTCACGCATGGCTTTATTGTGCCACGCGTGCACCGGATATCTTTCACTTTAACGCCTGAGCTCATGTTAACCAGTAATATTGGTCGAACCTCTACGGCGGAGAAATACGCTACGACACATCAGAGACACGGTCCGCGTGTTCGCTGTCGAACAGAGGACACACCGCAAATCCCTTCATACAGCCCGCTATCCACCACCAGCGGGCCATTCCACCCGGCGAGAAAGTTTCCTAACCTAAGAGGCGCCGTCCGCGGCGGCTGTAAGCAATGCTGTGTCGCTGATGCAGGGTGCACTAAGGGGCAGCGGCGCAGAACATGGGGCAGCTTCTAGGGGGCTGCCCCTTTCCGCGGTTTTGGAGCGTTTCGGTAAGTCTTCCGATCTGGCGGTGATGACGAACTCCCCACTGCCTTCGATGTTCGCCTGACCTACGCCAGAGACATGTCTGCCGGCTTCGACGGAAAATCGGGGGCATGCAGCGGCAACGTCACGCTTACCAGAGTTCCCTCGCCGTCGCTGCGGATTTCCATTCGTCCCCGCAATTCCGCCGTGCGCTCGCGCAAGCCGGTGAGCCCGACTCCACCGGAGGCCGTGCCTGAGCTCTGCAGGCTGCCGAGCAATTCGGTAGAAATGCCGTGTCCGAAATCCTGGATCTGCAACATGACCACGTCGCCTTCGATGCGCAACTGGATATCGGCCCGCTTGCTGCCGGAATGGCGGTGGATATTGATCAGCGTTTCCTGCAGCGCGCGGAAGAGGGTGATTTCAATGGTCTCCGGGAGGCGCTGCAGATTGGCAGGCAGGTCGAGATTGACTTCGACACCGCTGCGTTTGGCAAAGCCCTCGACATACCAGCGCGCAGCGGAGGAGAAGCCCACCTCGTCGAGCAACGGAGGATGCAAGAGATGGGAGAGAGTGCGGATTTCGGCGATCGTGGTTTGCAGAATCTCGCGGGACTCCAGAAGTATCTCGGAGCCATCGGTCGGCTGCTCGATCAGACGCTCGATGTTGATTCCTAGCGCCGCCAGGTACTGGCCAAGACCGTCGTGCAATTCGCGGGCGATTTTTCTGCGCTCTTCGTCCTGGAGCTGCAGGAGGCGCGCCGAGAGCCTGCGCAGGGCCGCCGTCCGCAGATCGATCAGAGACTCAAGCTCTGCGTGCGAACGGGACAAGGCCTCCTCGATTTCCTTGCGGGCAGTGATGTCACTATTGATGCCGATCAGGCGCGCCGGCTTGCCGGCGGCGTCGTAAAACACCTTGCCGCGAGCGCTGAGCCAGCGGATGCGCCCGTCATTTGCCCGCTTGATTCGCCACTCGCCGGCCAGTTCCCCGGTCTTGAGCGCCGCTTCCGCTGCGCCAGTCGCTCCGGCCTGATCCTCAGGCAGGATCCGGCTCTGCCATGCCTCATAGGTTCCGGCGAAGGATCCTCGCTCCAGGCCGTACAACTCTTCCATCTCAGGCGACCAGCTATGGACGCCTTGTACCAGGTCCCACTCGAAAGCGCCCGCCTGCCCCGAATGAAGCGCCAGGCGCATACGCTCGTCGGCCTGGCGGCGTTCCTCCTCGGCCTGCACCCGCTCGGTGACATCTTCGACAATGCCCACGAAGCGCGGAACCCGGCCGGAGTCCCTCAGTGGCATGCCCGAAACGGCGGCATCGAAGACAGAGCCGTCCTTGCGGCTGCGACGCGTCAGCATGCCGGTAACCTGGCGACCCTGGCGCAACTGCTCCGAGATGGCAGTCCACTGAGCCTCCTGCTCCGGCGGAAGCGGCAGCGTCTTGCCGATCATTTCGGCGGAGGTCCAGCCAAACAACTTTTCGGCGGCGGGGTTCCATCGCCAGATTCGGCGGTCGACGTCCATGAGCACGATGGCGATGGGAGACGCCTCGAAGATCGCGACTATCTCATCGTCCTTGCTCTGAAGGTTGGCCTCGGCGCGCTTTCGTTTCAGGTCGAGTTCGCGCAGGATATAACCCGTCTGCACTACCATGAATGCGAAAAGGGCAACCGCTGTTATCACCAGGAGAGCGGTTGCAAATTCCGGCTCGACCGTGAATTTCTGTTGAACCCGCAGCCTGATCCATCCCAGCAGCGGCAATGCAATCACCGTCAGCAGCAGCAGGCGGCGGGCGGCTACTCCGCCGATGTCTTCTCCCAGGACAAGGGAAATGACGCCGCGATCCGTTTGCGTGAACAGGATTCCGATGCAGAGGATGCCAATGTAAAGGGCGGTGTGGAGGGCCTGATAACTGAACGAGCCCACGCCATAGAGCGGCCTGCTGTTGTACGCATACCCGACGATGCTGAGGAACGAAATGAACCCCGCGGGAAGGACAAACGATTCCGACAACTTGAGCCGGGTTCGCAGGGGCAGAGCCAGCAGCGCCAGGCCCAAAAAAAGGAAGGCCACGGCAGTGTTAGGAGCGAATCGCCCGGGAAGCACGTTGGGCGCGTGCCAGGCCGCCAGTTTGCTGCCGAGAAACAGGCGGTCAATCCCGAAGTCGGCCCCGGTAATGTATTCCAGGGTGGTCACAACCCCGGCCAGAGAAACAAATGCTGCCGAGATCAGCCCCAGAACTCTGCGCCAGTTTCTAGTTTCAGATTGCAGCAGGACGAGCGCCGCACCCCCGGTGATCAGGCAAAGGGCGGTGTTCGGCGCCATGAAGTTGGTGCCGAACGGGTCTTTCAGACGATCCGAGCCGATTTCCCAGCCCAGAACTGTTATCAGGCCGCCTACAACCGAAATAATCCCTGCGAGATAGGGGAGCCGATAACGCATAGGCGCTACAGGTCAGCTTATCTACTTCTTCAGAAAGATACCAAGGAACCGCCGAATTGCGCATCGAAGAAAAACGCTGCGACTTCCAACCAACGCGAAATCTCGAATTGATCCGATTCCCCTAATTCCCTCTGCATCAGTGGCTTCCTCTCATCGATGGAAACACCTCTTGTTTCGGGAATTCTGGCCCCCAGAGATGCGGCATACGGTCAATCCTTTGCATCTATTGCCCTGCCGATTGAATCAAGATAAGTGCTGCTGATTAGATCCAGATCAAGCGTCGTGCGACCTTCGAACCCCGGCAAGATGAAGACATCAGCCTGGAACACAACCGTTGTCCCCGTCGGGCTTTGCCTGGCTTTGGCCGGCATTGTCTTTCACGCCGCGGTTTCGTTCGGGCAGGCGCCAGGAAGATACTCTGGCGGATCGAATTCGCAGAGGGGCGGCAGTACCGCCGGGGTCATGCCGCGGATTCCGCAGAACCCATTCAGCGGGAGCGTCGCGGAGGGAAAGGCCACCGCAGAGGCGCTGCCGCTGTCGTTCAAGGACGCCATTGACCGCGGCTTGCGAACGAATCTTGGAATCTTATTGCAGAGCGAAAACGTGACGTCGGCCCGTGCGGAACGTTGGCGCGAACTGAGCGAACTTTTGCCGAACGTCAATGGCAGCGTGAGCGAGACGGTCGCTCAGCAGGACCTGGCGGCTTTTGGATTTCGTTTTCCCGGGATCCCGATGGTGATAGGTCCGTACAACTATTTCGACGCGCGCGCCTCGGTTTCTCAGTCGCTGTTCGATCTCCATGCGATCCATCGGGTTCGTGGCGCGTCCGCTAACGAGAAGGCCGCGCAGCATACTTACAAGGACGCCCGCGATATGGTCGTTCTGGCGGTCGGGAACCTGTACCTGCTGACGCTTTCCGCGGCTGCGCGAGTCGAGACGGCGCAGGCCCAGGTGGACACGGGCCTTGCAATCTACAACAAATCGGCCGATCAGCAGAAAGCGGGCGTGATTCCTGCCATTGACGCGTTACGCGCGCAGGTCGAGTTGCAGGCTCGGCAGCAGCAGCTCATCGTCGCGCGCAACAATCTTGCCAAGCAGAAGCTGGCGCTGGCGCGTGCCATCGGATTGCCCGCGGGCCAGGAATTTGGGCTGACCGACCAGGCCCCCTATGAGCCTTTGACAGCCATGGGCCTGGAGGAGAGCCTGAAGCGGGCTTATGCTTCGCGCTCCGACTATCAGGCGGCGCTTCAACAGGTGCGGGCAGCCGAGTACTTCCGCAAGGCTGCGTCGGAAGAGCGGCTGCCGAGCGTCGATCTGGACGCCGACTATGGCGATCTGGGAGTGAACCCGTCTCAGTCCCACGGCACGTATCAGGTCACGGGAACGGTCAGGATACCCATTTTTCAGGGCGGCAAGATCCACGCGGATGAACTGCAGGCGGAATCAAACCTGAAGCAGAGCCAGGCGGTGCTGGACGATTTGCGTGGCCGCATCGATGCCGAGGTGCGGAACGCTTTGCTTGATCTGAATGCCGACGCCGAACAGGTTGAGGTTGCCCGCAGTTCCGTCGATCTGGCGAACCGGACCGTGGAGCAGGCGCGCGACCGCTTCGCGGCGGGAGTGACTGGAAGCCTGGAGGTGGTGCAGGCGCAGGAAGCGCTGGCTGCCGCCAATGAAAGCTATATTTCCAGCCTGTACGCGCACAATGTCGCCAAAGTCGCATTGGCTCGCGCGATCGGGTTTGCCGAAGAAGGCGTGAAGCAATATTTGATGCGCAAGTGATGATCCTATGGAACCGAGCACTGAAACACCTGTCCACGAACCGCCAGACGATTACGAATCGGTGGAATCGCGGGAGAGTGAGCGCGACGAGAAGAAGCCGAGCTGGAAGAAGCTCCGCCAGCGGAACCCGAAGTTGCGGATGGCGATCTTTATCGGAGCGATCGTCCTGCTGGTCGGAGGCTTCTTCCTGTGGCGTTATCTGAGCAGCTACGAGTCGACCGACGACGCGCAGATTGACGGGCATCTGGCTTCGGTGAGCGCGCGCGTCTCCGGGCACGTGGCCAAGATCCTGGTGCAGGACAACCAGTTCGTCGAGGCGGGAACCCCGCTCGTCCAGATCGACCCCAAGGACTATCAGATCGCTCTCGATCGCGCCCAGGCGGAGTATGAAGAGGCGGTGGCTACATCAGACGCGGCGCAGGTGAATGTTCCGATCATCTCGGTGAGTTCCGGAAGCCAGGTTTCCACGGCGCAGGCCGACGTGGAAAACGCCCGGGCCGGGATCTCGGTCGCACGCAAGCAGATGGACGCCGCACAGGCGCAGGTGCAGCAGGCAGAAGCCGCAGACCTCAAGGCGCAGAGTGACCTGGCCCGGTACCAGCAGTTGGTGGGGAAAGAAGAAATTTCGCGGCAGCAGTTCGATCAGGCGGTTTCGGCGGCGCGGGCCAGCGCGGCAGCAGTTGATGCCGCTAAAGCGACCGCGTCAGCCGCAGAACAGCAGGTGAGGCAGGCGCAAAGCAAACTCCAGCAGGCCGAATCGAACCTGCGCTCCGCCGCTACAGCTCCGCAGCAGGTGGCGGCGACTCGCTCGAAAGCCCGCTCCGCAGCCGCAACCGCGGAGATGAGGGCCGCCGCCCTGCGGCAGGCTGAACTCAATCTGGGCTACGTGACGGTGGTCGCGCCGATCAGCGGAGTGGTCAGCAATCGCACCGTGGAAGTGGGGCAGAACATCCAGGCAGGCCAGGAGCTCATGAAGGTCATCTCGCTGGACGACATCTGGGTTACAGCGAATTTTAAGGAGACCCAGCTTCGCGACATGCGCCAGGGACAGCGGGTTACGATCTCCGTAGATGCCTTCGACAAGAGCTACAAGGGCCACGTGCAAAGCGTCGCCGGAGCCAGTGGCGCCCGCTTCAGCCTTCTCCCCCCGGAGAATGCCACAGGAAACTACGTCAAGGTGGTGCAGCGTATTCCGGTGAAGATCACCTTCGATCCGGGAGAAACCAGGGAGCACATCCTCCGCCCAGGCATGTCAGTTGAGCCCAAGGTCTGGATTCGGTAACCCGCCGCCCCTCCCTTTGGCGTCCCGCCCCTGCACCTTTTTTGTTGCGATTTAACAGTACTGAAATATGCTCCAGCTATGATCGCCAGCATGGAGGCCGGAAAGCGCGGGACCGGCCGCCAAGGCTGAACCCGCCTGTATGCGGACTCTTTCACCCAAGACGTTGCCGCTCCAGACGGCGGCGGTGTGTTATCGCCGGACGGGGAATTCGGTGGAGTTTCTCCTCGTCAACACGAATGGCGGGCGAAAGTGGACCTTCCCCAAGGGAGACCCCGAGCCGAACCTGTCCCATAGCCAAGCAGCCGAGCGCGAGGCCTGGGAAGAAGCCGGCGTTCAAGGCCGTATCGAGTCGCGGCATTTCCACCTGTACATCCACTCCAAGGGCGTTTTCTGGAGACCGCCGGGCATCCAGGAATATGTTGTGAAAGCCTTCCTTATGGAAGTGAAGAACCTGCAGCCTCCCGAGGAAGCCGACCGCAATCCCACATGGTTCAGCCCTGACGATGCTCGGAAGACTTTAGCCAAAGGCCGCGAGGTCAAGTACGCCCGCGAGCTTCAGACCGTGATCGATCGGGCCCTCGAGCAGATCGGCACCCCCAAAGCGGCCAGCGCCGCGCGCTAAGAGAAAATGTAGGCGCGGGCGTCCCGCCCGTGCGTCGCCTCCTGCACCCGGCAAGGACCCGTCAGGTTTTCCAATTTCCTCTCTCGTGAGACGATTGAATCAGCCCTATGATCCAGTTGTCTGCCGCCGGAAAGCGCTACGGCCACAAGCTTCTATTTCAGGGTACGGATTGGTTGATTACTCCGCGCGACCGCATCGGCCTGGTCGGCGCCAATGGTACCGGCAAGTCCACCTTGATGAAGATCCTGGCTCGCCTGGAGACCCTCGACTACGGCTCCATCAGCGTGGCCAAGGGCATCAGCGCAGGGTATCTGCCGCAGGACGGCTTGTCACTTTCCGGCCGGACCGTTTTTGAGGAATGCCTCGACGTTTTCGCCGGGCTTCGCGCCCTCGAGCAGGAGATGGAAGATTTGACCGGGCGGATGGCGGAACTAGACCACGCCTCGCCCGAATACGCGCAGGTCGCCGACCGCTACCACCTCATCCAGCATGAATTTGTGACTCGTGAAGGCTACGCCATCGAGGCGCAGGTGGGCTCGGTTCTGTCCGGACTGGGCTTCGCCAAGGAGGACTGGCATCGCCAGACCGAAGAGTTTTCCGGCGGCTGGCAGATGCGCATCGCTCTGGCCAAGCTGCTGCTGCAACAGCCGAACCTGCTGCTGCTTGACGAGCCCACCAACCACCTGGATCTCGAAGCGCGCAACTGGCTGGAAGAATACCTGGGCAACTATCCCAACGCCTTCGTTCTGATTTCTCACGACCGCTACTTCCTCGACGTCACCGTGAACAAGACGGTCGAAATATGGAACAAGAGCATTCACTTTTATTCCGGGAACTACGACAAGTATCTGGCGCAGAAGGACCAGCGCCGGGAGCAATTGGAAGCGGCCTATCGCAACCAGCGGGAGCGCATCGACCAGCTCGAAGCCTTTATCAACCGCTTCCGCTACCAGGCCACCAAGGCCAGGCAGGTGCAGAGCCGGATCAAGGAACTGGAGAAGATGGAACGGGTCCAGATTCCGGACGAGGAGCGCACGATTCACTTCTCCTTTCCGCAGCCGAAGCAAAGCGGCAGAATTGTCGCCGAATTCGCCGGCGTGGCGAAGTCCTATGGCGACAAACAGGTGTTCCGCGACGTCAGTTTCATGATCGAGCGCGCCGACCGCATCGCGTTGGTGGGCGTGAACGGCGCGGGCAAGTCCACTCTCATCAAGCTTCTGGCAGGTAGGGAGCCGTTGACGAAGGGCGGGTTCCACCTCGGCCACAACGTGCAGAGCGACTATTTCGCACAGGATCAGTACAAGGAGCTGAACGCCGACGCTCGGGTGATCGACGACCTGGGACAGCTTTCACCGCGATCCACCGAAACCGAACTCCGCACCCTGCTGGGCTGCTTCCTGTTCTCGTCGGACGAGGTGTTCAAGCGCATCGGCGTCCTCTCCGGCGGCGAGCGCAATCGCTATGCGCTGCTGCGGATGCTGCTGCATCCCGCCAATTTTCTGCTCCTGGACGAGCCCACCAACCACCTCGACATGCGCGCCAAAGACGTATTGCTCGAAGCGCTTGCCAGGTACACCGGCACGGTTGTGTTCGTCTCCCACGACCGCTATTTCATCGACAAGCTGGCTACGCGAATCTTCGAAGTGGGGGATGGCCGGGTGGAAATCTATCCCGGCAACTACGAGGACTATCGTTGGAGAAAAGGCGGCGGAGCCGCCGAATTGCAGGCATCGATTGCCTCAGTTCCCCAGCCGGCAGCCACGCCCGTCAATGGGAAAGATGCGGCAGTTGCGGCCTCGGCGCCGAAGTCGAAGCGCATCAATCCCATCAAGCGCAAGCAAATGGAAGATCGGGTTAAGGTACTCGAGAAGGAAATCCAGCAGCTCGAGGGCGCGGTTGCCGCCAGCGAAGCCGCCCTTCTCACGTTCGTAAGCGCCGAGGAAACGCAGCGCCTCAATGCCGAACTCGGCGACCACCGCAGCGAACTGCAAAGCCGGGTGAGCGAGTGGGAAGAACTGGCGCAAGTCCTTCAGGAGTAGCGGTAAGCCGCGATGACAGCACGGGTTCGCCCCCAGAAAACGGACTAAAATGGGGCGGCAAACTTTGGAAGGAAACGTTCCTGTACTTCCGTAACCTCCCCAGAGTAATAGTTTGCATGCGATAGTCAGGCTCTGAGTTCGTAATCACAGACCTGCCGCATCGGCATCCCCAGGCCGCGCGGAACCCAAGGAAGGGCGACGCAATGTTTCAGTCAATCGACAATCAGAAGTCCCAGAATCCCAACACGGCCTCAAACTCGCCGTTAAGTGCGGCCGGCTCTCCCGTAGAGCAGGCTACGATCGGTCGTTCCCTGGTCATCAAGGGTGAATTGACGGGCGCCGAGTCGCTCTACATTGATGGCCGCATCGAGGGAAGCATCACCGTTGCCGAGCACCGGGTCACCGTGGGCCGCAACGGCACCGTGTCCGCGAATATTACCGCCCGCGAAGTTGTGATCATGGGCAAAGTGAAAGGCAACATTCAGTGTGCCGACAGGCTGGACATCCGCAGCGAGGGCGCACTGACCGGCGATGTCGTCACCCAGCGCATCAGCGTGGAAGATGGCGCGATCCTCAAGGGCAGCGTGCAGGTGCGCAGCGTCGACACCAAGAATCTGCAGAACCGGCCTGCTGAGCCTGCCAAACCGGCGGAACAAGTCAAACCGGTCGGCACCGCAGTCGGCGTCTAGTCAACTTTTTAGCGCGCAGAAAGAAACAGGGCACGTTCTCCGTTCGTGCCCTATTTCTTTTCCTTCTCGAGATCCAGCGCCGCCGAATTCATGCAATAACGCAACCCTGTCGGCGCAGGTCCGTCTTCAAACACATGCCCCAGGTGTGCATCGCATTTCGCGCAGCGTACTTCGGTGCGAGTCATCCCGTAAGCGCGGTCTGTGTGTTCGTCCACCGCCCCCTCGCGAATCGGCTGGAAGAAGCTTGGCCAGCCCGTCCCGGACTCGAACTTTGTGTCGGAGATGAACACCGGCTCCCCGCAGCACACGCAGTTGTACGTGCCCTTTTCCTTTGTGTTCCAGTACTTTCCGGTGAAGGCAGGCTCGGTTCCGGCTTTCCGTGCCACTTGAAACTGCTCCGGCGACAGTTGTTCGCGCCATTCCTTTTCGGTCTTCTGTATTTTCTCGGTCACTTTGTCAGTCATAGTGGACACCATTCCATCTCATTGGATGCGGATTCATCCAGGAAGTGACAAACGCTTATGTAGGAGCGCGCGCCCTCCCGCGTGCCGCATCTGACATGATCCCCCGCGAGTGAGGACAATCGCGCCTAACTGAACCCAATCAGGTAACAGCCGCTGGCTTAGCTCACGCGCCCGAAGGGCGCCCTGGACGAATCAAGCATGCGCTATTCGTCCCTGCCCGAGTCTGCCGGTGAGTGCGTCGCGCTGGCCGCTGCTTCTCCGATAGCCCGGTACTGTCCGCGGAAAAATAGAAGAGGATCGCCTTCCCGCACGACGAGATCCTCCACCTCCGCGATGAAGATGGTGTGGTCGCCGGCGTCCTGCACGCTGTGCAGCCTGCACTCCAGGTAGGCGAGGGCTCCATGCAGCACCGGTGTACCGTGCCCGGTCCGGTCAAAACGCGCGCCCGCCCGTTCTTCCGCCTGGTCGTGAGTGCGCGCCGGGCTGGCGTAGTACTCGGAGATTATGCGCTGGCTCGCCGACAGCACGTTCACTCCAAAACGTTTCTTGGTGTGCAGATGTGCGTGGGTACGGGCCCGGCGATCCACGCAGACCAGAACCAGCAGCGGATCAAGCGAAACGGCGGAAAAGGCATTGGCGGTCATTCCGTGGACTTCGTTCTCGTAATCCACGGTGATTACGGTGACCCCGGTGGCGAAACATCCCAGCGCCCGGCGGAAGTCTTCCTGTGTGACGGCCATGTCCACCCAGAGTTTTAACACGCCGGAGAGAAGGATGCGAACGGCGTCAGGGTTTTACCCGGTTGCGCCGGTGCCGCTCGGCACGTACGCTAGGGTCAAGGAGAAAAAATATGCCAGTAAATGCAGTTCCTAACGGTTATCACAGCATAATCCCCTATCTCTCCGTCAATGGCGCCGCCAAGGCCATTGAGTTCTACAAGAAAGTTTTTGGAGCTACCGAACTTGTGCGCATGGGGGGTCCCGACGGAAAGGTCGGGCACGCGGAACTCAAGATCGGCGATGCGCACATCATGCTTGCGGATGAGCATCCGGAGATGGGATTCCGCAGTCCCAAGGCCTTCGGCGGATCGCCGGTAAACATCCTGGTCTATCTTCCGGATGTCGATAAGGCGGTCGAGCGGGCAGTCGCGGCCGGTGGGAAGCTGGAACGTCCCGTGAAGGATCAGTTCTACGGTGACCGCTCCGGCCAGGTTGTCGATCCCTTCGGACACGTCTGGACAATCGCAACACACATCGAAGACGTCTCCCCACAGGAAATGAAGAAACGCGCTGAGGAGATGTTCAGCCAAGCCGCAGCCAAATAAATTGCTTAGCTTCGTGTCCTCTGTGTCCCCTGTGGTTGAGAATTTCTTTTCACCACAGAGGGCACCGAGGGACACAGGAGATTTCCTCCCGCAAGTCGTTCCATCTCAAGCCTGGATGAATCTCTGGAATGCCCTATGGCTCAATCCACCTGGCCTCCGTGTCCTCTGGGCCCCCTGTGGTTGAGAAATTCTTTTCACCACTGAGGGCACAGGGGGCACAGGGGATTCCTCCCTGCAAGTCGTTCCAGCTCTGGAATGGCTATGGATCAATCCACCTGGCCTTCGTGTCCTCTGTGACCCCTGTGGTGGAAGATTTTCTTTTCACCTCAGAGGGCCCAGAGGGAAACAGGGTATTCCTCCCGCAAGTCGTTCTTGCTCAAGCCTGGATGAATCTTTGGGCTCCGCTATGGCATCATTACAGGGACCTATGGCTAAGATCCAGATTCCCACCCCACTACGGCAGTACACCGGCAAGCAGGCCGCAGTTGAGGTAAAAGCGGGGACGGTTGGCGAGGCGCTTTCCGGCCTGATCGGCAGCCATCCTGACCTGCGCCGTCACCTGTACACCGAAGACGGCAAGCTGCGCGCCTTCGTCAACGTTTATGTGAACGACGAGGACGTGCGCTACCTGCAGAAAGAAGCCACCAGCATCAGCGACGGTGATACTATTTCCATTGTGCCCTCGATCGCCGGAGGGGCAATTGCCTGAGCTTTTCCCATCGGCATTATGAGACATCTCCACGAGCCGCGCTGTTGTTGCCTGCCAGCCTGTCGCCTGTAGCTGCGCCCGAGATCGTTCAGTCGAAAATCGTAAAGTTCCGTAGAGGTTTCTATGGCTACCATTTCCGAAGTGAAACCCGAAGTCGCCACGCTCAATAACGACGAGATTTTGCGCTATTCGCGCCACCTGATCATGCCCGAGGTGGGCATGGAGGGGCAGCAGAAGCTGAAAGCCGCCAAGGTATTGTGTATCGGCGCGGGCGGACTGGGCTCGCCCCTGGCGCTGTATCTGGGCGCGGCCGGCGTGGGCACGCTTGGCATCGTGGACTTCGACGTGGTCGACTACACCAACCTGCAGCGCCAGATCATCCACACCACCGCCGACGTCGGGCGGAAGAAGCTAGATTCGGCGGCGGAGAAGCTGAAGGCGATCAATCCGTTCCTGAACATCCGCAAATTCGAGACCCGGCTCAGCAGCGAGAACGCTCTGGAGTTGTTTCGCGAATTCGACATCATCGCCGACGGCACGGACAACTTCCCGACCCGCTACCTGGTCAACGATGCGTGCGTGCTCACCGGCAAGCCCAACGTGTATGGCTCGATTTTCCGCTTCGAAGGCCAGGCCAGCGTCTTCGCCACCGAAGAGGGCCCGTGCTATCGCTGCCTGTATCCTGAACCGCCACCGCCCGGGCTGGTTCCCTCCTGCGCGGAAGGAGGCGTTCTCGGCATTCTGCCGGGGTTGGTCGGAGTGATCCAGGCGACCGAGACCATCAAGCTGATCCTGGGCAAGGGCGAATCGCTGGTCGGCCGCCTGCTCCTGATCGACGCGCTGAGCATGAAGTTTCGCGAGCTCAAGCTGCGCAAGAATCCCGACTGCCCGGCCTGCGGCAAGCATCCGACCATCACCGGGCTGATAGACTACGAGGAGTTCTGCGGAATCCGCGGCGAGGAGGCTCCGGTGCCGGAATTGAATGTCCCCGAGATGCAGGTGGAAGAACTGAAACAGCGCCTGGACGCGGGCGACGATCTGTTCGTGCTGGACGTTCGCGAGCCGCACGAATACCAGATCTGCAATCTGAACGGATATCTCATTCCGCTCGGCGATCTGCCCAAGCGCGTGAACGAACTCGACACCAGCCGCGAAATCGTGGCCCACTGCCGCTCCGGCGTGCGCAGCGCCAAGGCTGTCGATTTCCTTCGCCAGGCGGGCTTCAAGAAAGTACGCAACCTGGCAGGAGGCATTCTTGCCTGGGCCGACCGCGTCGACCCCAAGATGCCCAAGTACTGAGGAGTTAATGTAGGCGCGCGCGTCCCGCCCGTGCCTCGCAGCCAATTCCCAAGCCCTAGCTAGACGCTCGTGCCTACACGTGAGCCTCACACAAAGGCGATTAGGACTCCGGCAATCATGATCACCCACCACAGAAAGCTGCCGTCAAACCTCTTCAGCAGCCAGAAATAGATGCCCGAGGTCAGAAAAGCCAGTCCGCTGGAAAGCACGGCCTCCGCGGGGCCCGCTCCGCCTAGAAGCGATCCGCCCGCAACCACGGCAGTGTAAATTCCTGCGCACAGCAAGGGATTGTCGGTAGCAATCAGCAGGCGAATGAGTGCCACCAGCACCAGCAGGGAAGATGAGCAAGCGGTTTTTCTTCCTCTATTGGCTCAGCTGTCCGGATGCCGCACAAATCCGGCTTGGCGCCGAGACCGCTCGTAGACGCCCGCACAGAGAAAGGGCGCGAGCGCCTACATCTCTTAATTCCCGTACTTCACTGAACAGCCGTAGGGCCGCGTGTCCGTAGTGGTCACTGGCTGTCCCGACTCGGCCTGCTGCAAGGCGAGGGACACATAGTTGGTCGCGCCCTGGATGTCCTCCTCGTCAGTGGTTGGTTTGTCGTCAATCGCGCCCTCGTAAATCAACGTCCCCTTGGGATCGACGATAAACATGTGGGGCGTGGTTTTGGCGCCATAGAGATGACCCACCTTGCCGTTCGGATCGAGGAGCGCAGCCGTGGGCGCGGCCTTCATCTTGGCCAGGTACGAATTCTCATCGCCCGCCGTCACATATCCCTGAGTGCCGGGCGCTGAGGAGATCACAGTGAACCAGGCAACACCTTTTCCGGTCCACTCCTTTTGCAGTTGCTGCATGTTGCCGCTGGAGTAGTGCTTGTCGGTGTAGGGACAGCCCTGGTTATGCCATTCCAGCACCACGAACTTCCCCTTCTCGTTGGACAGGCTGTAAGTTTTCCCGTTGCTTGCCGTGGCCGTAAAGTCGGGAGCCGCTTGGCCAACTTTTGCAGCCAGGAGCAATTGTGGGATCAGGATGATTGCCGCGAAAAATGTGGAGAGATAAGCGCTGCGCTTCATATTTCCTCCCAAGGTAGGTTTGGGTCTTGCTGAACTGATTGGATTCACGCCCGCTGGGCGTGGGTTTCTTCCAACTGCTCGTCCCCGGCTATTTTACCCGCGCGCTGACGAGATAGGGCTGGTCGTCCACCATCAGGACGCCCCGCAATTGCTGTATCGGCTTGGAAAGCTGATCCGACTTCTTAAGCGTCATTTGAAAACCGCCCTTGAGCGGTTCGACCTTCTGCGGAGCGGCGTTTTCAATCTGCCCGGTATCCAGCGGAAAGAAAAAGGCCGACTTCACCTGGCGCCCCACTCGTCCCACTAACCGGAAAGAGCCTTCTTTGCTCAGGGCAGTGAATCTCCACGAGGTCGGACTTGGCTTCGGCAGGCGCTTGCGCGTGCTTTCGAAAAGGGCCTTCGAAGACGGATTCGGCGCACCGGTTCCGACCGGAACGGACAACGACAGCTGGTTCTTGCCCGGGATACAGACTTCACGGCACACAATGAATTTCAGATTCGCGTTCAGGGTGACATTGCCTGACGATGGAAGGCCCGATGCCGCCTTGATTGGAACCATCAGCAGAATTTCGTCTTCGTAGCCGAAATCCACGAGCGAGAATGCCGGCAGCGGCTTCGGCGCCGGCCACTGGATCTCACCTGCGCTCAGGCCCGGAGGAAGCTGCCAACTGATCCGCGGAGGCTGCCCTGCATCGCCGGGATTAATCCAGTAGATGTGCCAGCCCTTTTCCAGTGTGAAGTGCAGGCCTGCGTTGAGGGTGCCGTTGGGGCGGATGGCGCCATTCTCGGTGATGAGTTCCACGCTACCGTGGGGAATCGCGACCGGCGCTGCAAATGCCGAGGCGGTAAGAAGACAACAAGCCAGAGCCCGAATCATCTCTACAATTTTAGCGCCGTTTATAGCGCCGTTTTGCGCTCCTGACCTTAATACTTTCCTCTTTTTCTTTTCCCACCCTGTGTGCCTCTGTGACCCCTGTGGTAATAAAAACTGACCACAGGGTACACAACGGATCACAGAGGAATGCACTCCGGACTTCCGGCAGGAGCAGCGAGCAGACGCGCGCGTCAGTGGTTTACCCTGTGTGCCTCTGTGACCCTTGTGGTTATAAAAACTGACCACAGGGTACACGACGGATCACAGAGGAATGCACTCCGGACTTCCGGCAGGAGCAGTGAGCAGACGCGCGCATCAGTGGCTTACCCTGTGTTCCTCTCTGACCCCTGTGGTTATAAAAACTGACCACAGGGTACACAACGGATCACAGAGGAATGCACTCCGGACTTCGGCAGGAGCCGGGAGCAGACGCTCGCATCAGTGGTTTACCCTGTGTGCCTCTGTGACCCCTGTGGTAAAGGCCAAACCACAGGGCTCACAGAGGAACACAGAGGAAGTCCGAATCAGCTGCCAGCGCGCGTGCTAGGGCGCACGCGCCACATTTCGTAGGAGCCTACGCTAGACCTGTTCTCTGGCTTCGCCGAGAGTGACGTTGACGTCCATTTTGCGTTTTGCGCGGTAGATGGTTACGCGCACGGTATCGCCGGCGCGGTGTTTGTTCATGACCTGTCCGAGATCCTGCTGGTCCTGTATGTCCTGCCCGTCGATTCCCACGATCAGGTCGCCGCCCAGCATGATCGGCATATTGCCGAGATAGGCCCGCTCGCTGCCACCGCGCAACCCAGCCCGATCCGCCGCCCCGCCCGGCACGACTTGCACAATCAGCAAGCCGGTATCGGCGGCCAGGCCCATCTCTTCGGCTAGCTCCGGGCTGATCGGAATCGTGCGAACTCCCAGAGCGGGCCGCCGAACCCGTCCCAACGTGACCAGATCATTCAGCACGGCCTTGGCTGTGTTGATGGGAATGGCGAAGCCAATGCCGGCGCTCTGCCCGACGTTGGAGGCAATCATCGTATTGATCCCGATCACCTCACCCCGCCAGTTCAGTAGCGGCCCGCCGGAATTTCCGGGATTGATCGCGGCATCGGTCTGGATGGCTTCATCGATGGTCATGCCATCGGGCTCCTGCACCGAGCGGATCGAACTCACGATCCCGTTGGTCAGCGTGCCTGACAGCCCAAACGGGTTGCCGATGGCGTATACCTTTTGCCCAACCTGAAGATTCTGCGAATCCCCCAGCACCATGGCCGTCAGCGCCGGGGCCTTGATCTGGATCACTGCCAGATCGTGCGACCGGTCGGTGCCCACGACCGTCGCGCGATACTTCTTGCGATTGTGCAAGGTGACTTCGACCTGCCGGGCGTCGGCAATCACGTGATAGTTGGTCAGGATGTGACCGTCCTTATCGATGATGAACCCGGAGCCCTGCCCTTCCTGAGGCACAAGGCCATAGAAGAAATCGAAAGCCATGGCGCGGGACGTAATGTTCACCACCGACTGAATGTTCTTGTGGTAGACGTTGATGTTGTTTTGTTCTTCCGAGTCGAGCGGCCCGCCGCCTGCGGCCTCGGTAATCTCGACGTGGTCGGGACGAGTCAACCAGGTGGTCGGATGGAGGCGCCCGGAGCGGTAGGTTGTGAAGTAGAAAAAGGCGCCGGCTATCAGCACGGCCAGCACGATCGGGCGCAAAGCTCTCATAGGCTCGTTCTTAGTTTACGTGGGATGAGTCGGCTTCGTCACGGAGCTGGGCGAAAATCGAGCGAACCTGGTTGCGGGTGTCGTCCAGGGAGCCGGAGTTGTCGATCACATAATTGGCCGCTTTGATCTTCTCTTCATCCGGGAGCTGGGCGGCCATACGTCGGGTCACTTCCGCTCGCGCTGTCTCTTCATCGACATTGAGCCGCCGGGCCCATCTCTCAACGCGCTGTTCCGGGCGGCATGTGACTACCAGCAACCGGTCGAACTGCCCCGCTGCGCCTGCTTCCAGAATCAGGGCCGCTTCTACGATTGCAATGCCTTTGGGATCCCGCGCCGCCATCTCCTCCATCCACTTCTCCTGCCTTTCAAGTACGGCGGGATGGACGATCTGGTTTAGTTCCTTGATCCGGGAGGGGCCCCCAGGAGGCCCGAATGCCGACTGGGCAAGATGAAGCCGGTTCACGGTCTCGTCAGGATTGAGAATCCCCGGCCCGAAGTGGAGGACGACTTCCTTGTAGACCGGTTCTCCCGGCTGCATGAGTTGGTGGGCGATCGCGTCAGCCTGAATGATGTGGGCGCCGAGTGCGACGAACATCTCGCCCACGACGGATTTGCCGGCGGCAATCCCGCCTGTGAGACCAACTCTCAGCAACGCAGCCTCGCCGATCGTCCGGGGCCGAAGTTCATCTTGATATTTCTTGAGTCTGCTGTCATGCCCGCGACAACTCGGCAACCCGGCTGCCGCGACGCAGTTTGGCCGCCCGCACCGTGTTGACCATCAGCATGGCGATCGTCAGCGGTCCCACGCCGCCCGGAACTGGCGTGACCGCCCCGGCTACCTCGGCGACACGCGGGTCAACGTCCCCAACCAGCGTTGAGCCTTTGGTACGGAAAGTCTCTTCGCGCCTGGCGTTCCCGGCGAACAGCCGCTCGAATTCCGCCTTGTCCGTGACCTTGTTCATGCCCACATCGATCACGGCTGCGCCCGGCTTCACGAACTCCGGAGTGACCATTCCGGCTCGCCCGATCGCGGCGACAAGAATGTCCGCACGGCGGCATACGCCGGGAAGATCACGGGTCTTGGAGTGGCAGACTGTTACTGTGGCGTTCGCATTAAGCAGGAGCATCGCCACCGGCTTGCCCACGATGTCGCTGCGGCCCACGACCACCGCCTCCTGCCCGGCGACGGGAATATTGCTTCGCTTCAGAATCTCCATGATGCCCGCCGGGGTGCACGGTACGAGCCCGGGCCTCTGGGTCGACAGGTAACCGACATTCATCGGGTGAAAGCCGTCCACATCTTTTCGCGGATCGACCGCCAGAAGCACTTTCTTCGAGTCCACCTGGGTGGGAAGTGGCAGTTGCACCAGGATGCCGTCAATCTCGTCCCGCCGGTTGAGATCTTCGATCAGTTCGAGGAGGGCTTCGGTCGAAACTGTGTCCGGCGGCGTGTGTTTCTCGCTATAAATGCCCAGCTCCTCGCAGCTCTTCACCTTGCCACGAACATAAATTTCCGAGGCCGGGTTGTTCCCCACCAGCACCACGGCCAGACCGGGACGCATGCCTGCGGCTGTCATCGCGCGGACTTCAGAAGCGATTTCCGACCGGATTTCGGCCGCGATCTTGTTGCCGTCCAGAATGTTAGCTGCCATGACCTTCCCTTCACTGCGCGCCGAACCGTGCCCAGATTCTAACTCAATGATTTCGTCTCGAGAGACTCCGGGTCCAAGAAATTGGATGACGTTCTAACCCCGTGAGGACCACCACAGCAAGGCAATAAGCAGAAGCTGCATGGGTAAGCGCAACCAGAGCGAAGTGGCCGGTTTCCCGCGCAGCGTCACGCCCTTCATCGCCGCGTTCACATTGGCGACAAACATCGCCATCAGCAGCAGGATCAGGCAGATTCCGGCCGCAGAACGAAAGCGCGGCAGCAGAAGCCCTGCCGCACCCAACAGCTCCAGAACCCCTGTCACGTAGACGAGCAGCAACGGTCGCGGAAAGCCCTCCGGAATCATTCGCGCCAGATCCTGCTTCATGCGGTTGAAATGAGCGCTGGCGGTGAACAGAAACATTACGACGAGAGCGTAGCGTGCGGAATCATGCCAGGAGTCGAACGCGGCAACGCCCAGCGCTCCAATTCCGCGGAACAGCAGCCACGCCCCGAGCAATACGATCAGAACAGCCATGATTTTCAGGCCTTGCGGTTTTCGGAGATCCGCAAGCCCCTATGTTCCCAGCCTCTCCCCCGGCTTCGGGCGATAGCCGTGAACGAAATCGGGGGCAGGCATCCGCTTCTTTCCTTCGGGTTGGACCTCAAGCAATTCGAGCACCGTGCCCTCGCCACAGCCCACGATGAGTCGGTCCGAATCAACTTGGATCTCTCCTGACGCCGCGCTGCCTTCCGCCACGCGTGCGGCGCGAACCTGCAAGTCCCGACTCCGAAACGAAGTAATTGCACCCGGCCAGGGTTGAAAGCCGCGCAGTCGGTTCAGGATTTGCTGCGCTTGCCGTTCAAAATCGATTCGCCCATCTTCTTTTTTCAGGATCGGCGCAAGAGTAGCCCGGGAATCGTCCTGCGGTTGAGGCTTGATCGTTCCTGCATCGATTCCGCGCAGCGTCTCCGCCATCAGAGCCGCCCCCCGGTCTGCCAGCCGCGGTGCAAGGGTTTCGGCCGTATCTTCAGCCTGAACCGGCATTTCGCTTTGGAGCAGGATGTCGCCGGTATCGAGCCCGGCGTCGATCCGCATAGTGGTGACACCTGTTACGGTCTCGCCATTTGCGATCGCCCATTGAACGGGCGCGGCTCCGCGATACTTCGGGAGCAGCGACCCATGAAGGTTGATATTTCCCAGGCGCGGGAGATCGAGCATCCAGGCAGGAATGATCCGCCCGTAACCCACCACAATAATGGCGTCCGGTTGGAGCTCTTGCAGCTGTTTCTGAAAAACCTCGTTCCGTTTGATGGCCTCAGGCTGAGTGACGGGAATGGCCAACTCCAGGGCGCGCTGTTTGACGGGCGAGGCCGCCAGTTCCATGCCTCGGCCGCGGGGTCTGTCGGGCTGGGTCACAACCAGTTTTATGTGGAAGCCGGCCTCGGCCAGCTTATCCAGGGTCGGGACGGCGAAACGAGGGGTGCCGCAAAAGACGAGATTGAGAGGTGGGCTCATCCTTGTCAAAGTCTCGGTCACGGCCGACGGCTCCTACCACTCCCCCGCCTTCATGAGCTTGCGAATCTTGCGCTTCATCAGGTCGCGCTTCAGCGCGCTGATGTGGCTGATATAGAGCTTGCCGTTGAGGTGGTCGGTTTCGTGCAGAAAAGCGCGGGCCAGCAGTTCTTCGCCGGTCTTCTCATACCATTTCCCGTTTACATCCTGGGCGCGAACGGTGACCTTGCGAGCGCGCGTCACCGGCTCGCGAAATTCGGGAATGCTCAGGCAGCCTTCGTTTTGCGAGATTCGCCCCTCGGTGTGCAGAATCTCCGGATTGGCCAGCACCAGCCTGGCATCCGGGTCTTCCTTGAAGGTGACGTCAATCACGGCCAGGCGCTGGGAGATCCCGATCTGCGGCGCCGCCAACCCAACCCCGTGCGCCGCATACATGGATTCGAACATGTTTTCTACCAGTTGCTTCAACTTGTCATCGAACACCGTGACCGGCTCGGCGCGCTTTTCCAGAACTGGATTTCCATACTTCACGATGGGATAGATCATTCAGTAGGTCTTCAGTTGTTGGCAGTAGCCTTGAAAGTTGCGCAGAGTCTCGGTCATCGAATCGCCGCCGAACTTCTCCAGCGCGCAGCGCGCGATGGTGAGCGCGACCATGGCTTCCGCGGCCACCCCCGCAGCCGGTACAACGCATACGTCCGAACGCTCGTAGGCGGCTTTGACCGGCTCGCGACTGGCAAAATCCACCGATTGCAGCGGACGCCGCAGGGTCGAAATCGGCTTGAGGTAGCCGCGCACGCGGATTTCCTGGCCGTTGGAAACGCCGCCTTCAATCCCTCCTGCATTGTTCCGCGCCCGTGTGAATCCGGTGAAGCCGCGCTCGGCCCCATATCCTATCTCATCGTGCACCTGCGAACCGGAGGACGCCGCGGCCGTAATTCCCGATCCGATTTCAACCGCCTTCACCGCCTGTAGCGACATCACCGCGCCGGCCAGTAGACCGTCCAGCCTCTCATCCCACTGCGCGTAGGTGCCGAGGCCCGGAGGAACATTTGCGGCCACCACCTCAAAGACACCGCCTACTGAGTCTCCCGTCTTCAGTACGCGGTCCACTTCCGCCTTCATCCGCTGCTCGGCTTCCTCGTCGGCGCAATTCAGCAGAACCTCCTGGCGGTCAGGCAGCCTGTGGATCTGCTCCCATGTGACCTCTTTGTCCTGGTTCGCTTCGCCGACCGCCACCACGTGACTGAGAACATCGATTCCTAGTTCTCGGAGGAAGAGCTTTGCCAAGGCCCCAATCGCAACCCGGGCGGCCGATTCGCGGGCAGAGGCCCGCTCGAGCACGTAGCGCGCCTCGCTGAAGTTGTATTTCAGGGCGCCCGCCAGGTCCGCGTGACCGGGCCGTGGCGAGGCGACCCGCTTGTGCCGGGCGGAATCGCCTTCTTCTACCGGCAACGATTCCTGCCAGTTCTTCCAGTCTTTGTTCTCGAGAAGAACAGCGATCGGCGAGCCGATCGTCTTCCCATGCCGGACGCCGGAGAGAATGTGAGCCTTGTCGGTCTCGATCTTCATCCGGCCACCACGGCCATAACCCTGCTGGCGCCGCCACAACTCGCGGTCGACAAACTCCAGATCTACCGCCAGCCCGGCAGGCAGGCCAGACAGAAAGGCGACGAGCGCTTCCCCATGCGATTCACCGGAAGTGAAGTAGCGCAGCATTGCATGTGGATTGTATCCGATGAGCCGGAAAATTCGCCGCCCGGGGAACAGACCGAGACGACTCCTACGGCATTTTCCGTGAAAGAGTGCTGTCTCGTTCGCGCAGGCGGCCGCAGACGCCGTCGGCCGCGTGGTGTAAAATTTGGGAGTCAACCCCGTCCGCCAACCGCGGCGGACCTCTTCCTGTCGGGACGTGGCTCAGCCTGGTAGAGCACTCGCTTGGGGTGCGAGGGGTCGGCAGTTCAAATCTGCCCGTCCCGACCAAACTTTTTCATCGAAATAGCGCTCGGCATCGGCATTGCTCTCGAACTGCCGACCCACGAAGCACCCCAAGGGTGAAGCGTCATCGCGCAGCGATGCGCAATAAAAAGCCTGCGAGGAGCGTTGCGCAGCAACCCGTTCGGCAGTTCAAATCTGCCCGTCCCGACCAAACTTTTTCATCGAAATAGCGCTCGGCATCGGCATTGCTCTCGAACTGCCGACCCACGAAGGGCCCCAAGGGTCTGCGTCATCGCGCAGCGATGCGCAATAAAAAGCCTGCGAGGAGCGTTGCGTAGCAACCCGTTCGGCAGTTCAAATCTGCCCGTCCCGACCAAACAACTCTTCGTGGGCATCGAAGGCCGATACCATTTCTGCTCTCGAACTGCTTCCAAAAGCATTGTCATTCCGAAGCGTAGCGAGGAATCTGCTGGTGGCCTCAGAGCATTCGGGTGACCTGTTCCAGTACCGCAGTCAGTTCGCCAAGTTTCAGCCGCTCCGGCGTGGAAAGTGAAGACAGCGCCGCCGCCAGCGACTCCACACGGCGGGCGCGGCCCTTCCAGAGAACCTTGATTCCCTTCCCGGTAGCCTCCAGGCGTTTGCGGCGGCCATCTTCGGTAGCGTGTCGCCGGACCAGACCGGTGCGCTCAAGTCCCACCACGATACGGCTCATCGTCGGCGGACGCACCTGTTCGGCCTCGGCTAATTCACTAAGCGATCTTGGCCCGCCAAAAACCAGCACCGACAGTGCCGAAAGTTGAGCCGGGCCAATGCCACTCTCGCGATCGCGTACTCGCAGACGCCGAAGCAGGTGAATGGCCGCGGAGTGCAGTCTGTCGGCAACCTGCAGCGTGGTTTCGTCGCGGGCATTTTTCTGCTTGACAGGCGTCATGGGATATATTTAGCTATGCTAACAAGTTTCGCTCGAGGAGCAAACTATGACCAGCATCCTGGAGAACACGGCGCTTACCCGCATCGGACAAATTGCCATCAACGCCCACGACGTGGATCGCGCTACAGCATTCTACCGGGACGTTTTGGGACTGGAGCACCTCTTCCGCGCCGGGCAACTGTCATTCTTTAATTGTGGCGGCGTGCGTTTGATGCTCGATAAGCCGGCAAAGCCGGAGTTTGATCATCCGAGTTCAATCCTCTATTTCCAGGTCGGCGATATCGGAGCGACTTACAAGCACCTGAGCGATGCAGGCGCCAGCTTCGAGGATCAGCCACACGTCATAGCACAAATGGCGAATTACGATCTGTGGATGACATTTTTTCGCGACAGTGAGGATAATCTGCTGGCATTGATGAGCGAAGTGCCTCGTGAGGTGTGACCATGCTGCCGCGGGCGGGGGCGCACGCCCTGCGAACGCATCTACCTGAACAACCGCGTGCAATCAACCATCGAGTGGTATAGGCAGACTTTCGCGGCAGAGCTTCGCTACGAACTGGAGGCCCCGAACAAAACGGGAAATGGAAGAATGTAGCGCTACGAATGCGGAAAACAGGAACTGCCTTTAGAATGAGTGTGTTGAGATTTTAGGTGCCGCTGCTTCCATCCCGATTTGATCCGGCCCCGACCCGTGGCAGACAACTCGGTATTCACCCACCGCACCTACTCATCGCGGAGACCGGTGACAGCGGGGGGACCGACGGTGGGTACCCCCTTCGACACCGGTTCAGGTCCGTTCGCGGTTGCCGCGTTTCCGCCGGGCCAAAGAAATTTCCGCCACCGTCGGCCACTCGTCATCTTCCTACCTTGTGTTTGGAAATGCCTACTAAAATTTGCTGCTTCTTGCCCTGGAGCCGACGTGTCTCGCTGCGGGCGCAATTTCCAGTTCGCACAATTGCTTATGGAGCTTTGGAGGCTGCCGTCGATGGAATCAAGTTCTACCCGGCTTGCCCAGTCACTAAGATAAGTCGGCATGGCGCATCAAAATGTGGTGGGAAATTCTCTTGATGCCCGAAAGATAGTTGCTACTTCAAGCAGTGAATCTCGGACCCGATACACCACTCGAAAGCGCCCAACGATGATTTCGCGGATTTCAGGTTCATCTCGCTCCGGCACCATACGTCCCGAGCGCGGAAACTGCGTCAGCTGTTCGACAGCAGAGAAGATTCGGGCGACCGTCAGATCCGCGTAGGGTTCAGAATCCTTGACGATGTATTCGTGGATGGCATCAAGGTCGCGCAACGATTGTGGCGACCATAGAACGCGCGTTACAGCCCAAAGCGATGCTTAGCCTCTTCGTGTGGAACGCCTTCCGATCTGTCAAGCTCGGCCAGTCCGGTTTCGATTTTGGCCAGAAAGACCAGGCGCTCAATGGCGTCATCGATGGTGGCGTCTGCCGGCATTGCCTGAAGGGCCTCGATAATGCGATCGCGGGTAAATGGCACCTGCATGACCCGATTGTAATGCACATGTCGAGGTAACCCGAGGTATCAGCCAACCCGGCCTCGATATTCCAGCCGTGAACCCCACACGGCGATCAGGTAAAAGAATCCTTGAATGGGAGTCGAACCGTAAGTGGCGGGCCGAGGGCGGCCGCCCTACAACGACCTCTCGCGAGGGTCGAAGGTCGATAGCAGGAAAAAAGGCCGCGTTCTTGGCGGAACGCGGCCTCCAAGCCTGACGCTGATGTTACAAACTGCACCCTCTGCGGTTGAAGACCACGCCTTCCAAAAGCATTGTCATTCCGACGCGTAGCGAGGAATCTGCTTTTCCATGTCCTGAAAAACGGCGCGTCTTCTATGACAACAGCAGATTCCTCGCGCGGTGAATCCGCGATTCGGAATGGCAAGCAGATAAAGGAGGTCTGCTACGTCGACCGGAAGCGGCGGCCGAGACTCCCGCCCAGTATTCATGCGTCGCAAAAAAATGCCCCGCGCTGAGCGCAGGGCAGATTCATCAGGCTGATACAAACGCTAATCTTTCTCAACCCGCAAGTGGTCCTCTACCGAGAACACGCCCGGAACGCTCTTTGCCTGCATTTCGGCAATCTGCTTGTCTGCCTGCCGCGAGACCACTCCTTCCAGCGTGACATGCCCGTTTTCCACGATGATGTGGATTGGCGGCACGGCGCGCAGGGCGTACTGGTTCAGGGCGCTCTGCCCGTAAATAGCGCGGTAGGTTGCAATGCGGATACGGTCGTCGTTGGGCGACGTCGGCAGCACCTTGATCTGGTTGTTCACTTTTTCGACGCCTTCAATTTTCTTAACCACGTTTTCGGCGTCGGACTTCAACGTCGGCCGCGAGACTTCTCCCAGCAGGGTTACATCGCCGTTCGGGTCTACTTTGTAGGCGAGGTTATCGAACACGCCGTAGTACGGCAGCATTACCAACTCGTGGCGCACCTCACGCTGAATTCGCTCCAGGCCTTTTGCGCTGAGAGGGCGCTCCTGGCCCGAGTTCTGGGAAAACGCACATGGCGCAGTCAACACCGCCAGTGCAAAAACCATCATTATCGACAGACTCTTCATCTCTTGCCTCCACATACGGTTATGGTCGTTATCCAATTTGGCATATTTCTACTACACCGCCTGGACCTTTCTTCAACAATACCGGGTTCGCCGTAAACCTCGCGAAAACTTCCTCTAGAGGAAGTACGTTCAATTTTGGGGAGCGGATTGGCTGTGCCACCGGACCACCGTGCCCGCGTTCCGTACATCTTTAGGGCCTGTGGTTTATCTCGCGGGCGCGATTCGCCAGAGAGTCTAGCATGATTCGCAAATTGAAATCCGGGGAATACCGGCTTTACTCGCGCAAGAAGAATTCAAAAACCGGCAAGCGCAGAAACCTGGGAACATTCAAGAGCCGCAAGGCAGCCGAGGCCCACGAGCGGGCCGTGCAATATTTCAAACGCGCCTAGGATTGGAAGTCAGGCGCGGGCCGACAGCATGGTGAGAATTTCTTTCAACCCCTGCCGGACATATTTCAGGTTGTGATTGGAGCCGATGGGGAAAGGCAGGGGCGCCTGCTTCTTCTCGACTTTCACCTCGTCCCGCAGGTGCTGCCGGGCGCCGGCGATGGTGAAGCCCTCCTCGTACAGCAGCTTCTGGATGCGCAGAACGCTCTCCACATCCTTGCGCCGGTACATCCGCTGCCCGGTGCTGCTCTTTACCGGTTTGAGCTGGGGAAACTCGGTCTCCCAGAACCGCAGCACGTAGGCCGGCAGGCGGCACAGCCGGGAAACTTCGCCGATGCGGAAATAAAGTCTTTCGGGGATGAGAACGTCTGCGGTTTTGGTGTGCTTAACCGCCGATTTATTCCGGGGGCTCATTCGCTCAGTTTAGTTCCCGTGTTGTTTTTTTGGATAGTCTACTTTACTCGCGACTCCGCTTCTGGAACAACTGAATTTCGGCTGATTGGCGACGCTGCCGAAAAAGCCTCTCGAAGGGTGCTTCCCACGAGAGGCTCCGAGATCAATGCAGAGGTTTCCCGGCTAGTGCTTCTTTTTCTTCTTAGCCTTTTTCTTCGCTGGCATGAAGTTCCTCCTCGAGATTATCTTCCACATCAAATCCGGGCCGTTTTACAGTGCGTACCCAATTAGAGGCATTTGGCACTGCACTCGCACAAGATATTGCGGTTTATTATCCTCATTGTCAACATATTTGTAGCGCTTTCCCGTTATTGTCTTGTGACGTTCATCACATCCAGATTTTCCGTCAGCGGCTAACGTAAAGCGGGTGCCGTGATGTTTTCTGCGCGAATCACGCAAACGGGAATTCGTTTTCTCGACTGGATCAACCAAAAGGCCGGCCGCGGCGATCCTCGTCCCGCGCACCAGCGCACCGGTTCGCGGGGAGAGGAACACGCCTACTTCTATCTCCGCCGTCTCGGTTACGTCATGGTGGCCCGCAACTTTCGCTCTCCCCGTCGGCGCGGCGAGATCGATCTGATCGGCTGGGAGAACGACGTCCTGTGCTTTATCGAGGTGAAGACGCGAACCTCCCGGGATGTGAAACCTGCCGAGGCCGCGGTCGATCGCGCAAAGCAGCGGGAATTGCTGGCGGTCGCTCAAGAATATCTCCGCCAGATGCCCACACCCTGTTCCTGGCGGTGCGATGTGGTGAGCGTCTACTACGGGGAGAACGGAAAGCCGCAGTTCGAAGTGTTCAAGGATGCGGTGGCGCTATCGTAGAATAGGGGCGGTTAACGCTCTCACAGAAGGACTCATCCTTGCCCGAGCTGCGAAAAGATCCCATCGTAGGCCGATGGGTGATCATTTCCACCGATCGCGCCAAGCGACCCACCGACTTTGTCCGGGAGGCTGTCCGGATGAAGGGCGGATTTTGCCCTTTCTGCTACGGCAACGAGAGCAAGACCCCTCCGGAAATTCAAGCGTACCGTCCCAATCCCAATGGCGGCCCTCCTCCCCAGCGCGACAGTCCCGGCTGGCAGGTGCGAGTCGTCCCCAACAAGTTTCCCGCGCTGGGCATTGAGGGCAACCTCGATCGCCATGCCGAAGGGATGTTCGACAAGATGAACGGAATCGGGGCCCATGAGGTCATCATCGAGACTCCGGATCACAATGCCACGCTGGCCACTCTTGCTCCTAAAAGGATCGAGGACGTTCTCTGGACCTTCCGCGACCGCATCCTCGATCTCAAGAAGGACCGGCGCTTCAAATACATCCTCATTTTCAAGAACCATGGCGAAGCCGCCGGTGCCTCGCTCGAGCACACGCACTCCCAGCTGATTGCCCTGCCGATTCTGCCGATTTACGTAACCGAGGAACTGGACGGCGCAAAGCAGTACTACATCTATAAAGAGCGCTGCGTTTTCTGCGACATCATTCGCCAGGAGACCGAGTCTGCGATTCGGGTTGTGGCCGAAAATGAGGACTTCATCACCCTGGCCCCGTACGCACCGCGCTTTCCCTTCGAAACCTGGATTCTGCCCAAGCAGCACGAGTCCTCTTTCGAGAACTCGTCGTCCCACATGTTTGAGAACCTGGCCAAGGCTCTCAAGCTGCTTCTGATGAAGGCGGATCGGGTTCTCGATAACCCTCCCTACAACCTGGTGATTCACAGCGCGCCGGTGCTGGAATCGCACACGGACCACTATCATTGGCACATCGAGTTCATGCCGAAGCTGACCAAGACGGCTGGATTTGAATGGGGAACGGGCTTCTACATAAACCCCACGCCGCCAGAGGAGGCGGCCCGGTTCCTGCGTGATGCCAGGGTGGAGGATCCGCAGCCGGCAACGGCGGCGGTGCAGAGCTGACCTTCAGAACGCCTCAGTCCCGGGTGCGATCTTCGTATTCTTCCTGCCACGCCTTCTGAATGGCTTCCAGCTTCGCATCATCGGGCTTCGGGGAACCGTCTTTGAATCCCGGCAGCTCGGTCACATAGCGCTGGATGTCAGCAAAACCCACCTCCAGCGGAGCCAGTTTGGGATAGTTCTCCGAGAGCAGGATTCCCAGATCCTCTGCGTTTTCCCATGTAAGCTCTTTTAACATTGGGTCTTCCTCCGCGAATCCCGCTTAGGTGCGAATTCCGGCTCCGGAGTTTCCAGAACCAGGGTAAGGACCGATACTAAGGCCAGCCGGGCTTTATCCGATAGCCCTTCCTGGCTCGATGGCCGGTGAAAGCTGTCGTAACTGCTGGACAGTATCTACGACGCGGTCGGCTACATAGTCCACTTCCGCCTCGGTGTTGAATCTCCCAATGCCGAAGCGGATCGAGCTGTGGGCAAGATCGTCATCAATGCCCAGGGCCTTCAGTACATGCGAGGGCTCGATTGCCGCGGAAGTGCAGGCCGAACCGCTCGAAACCGCTATATCGTCGAGACCCAGCAGCATGGCCTCGCCATCGACATGGGCAAAGCTCATGTTCAGGTTTCCCGGCAGCCGGCGCTCTATCGATCCGTTGACCTGAACCCCGTCGAGCCGCGCCACAATCCGGTCACGAAGCCGGTCCCTCAGGTTGCCGGTGTGCAGCGTGTCTTTCGATATTTCATCCGCCGCCAGTTCACAGGCGTTGCCGAGACCAACGATCCCCGGCACGTTCAGTGTTCCCGATCGCATGCCCCGCTCATGCCCGCCGCCGTCCATCATTGCCGCGAGACGCACTCGCGGATTCTGGCGGCGCACGTACAGCGCGCCGATCCCCTTCGGGCCATAGAGCTTGTGCGCAGAAATCGACATCAGGTCGATGTTGTCCCGCTCCACGTCGACCGGAACCTTGCCGACTGCCTGTGTCGCGTCCGTATGGAATAGAACTCCGCGCTCGCGGCATAATTTCCCGATTTCCGCCCACGGCTGCAACACGCCAATCTCGTTGTTCGCGGCCATGATCGAAACGAGGATAGTCTTGTCCTCCAGGGCCCGCTTCAGGTCGCCGAGATCGATCAGGCCATCTTTCTGCACCGGCAGGTAAGTCACCCGGAATCCTTCCTTCTCCATGCGCCGGCATGTGTCGAGCACCGCCCGGTGCTCTGTCCTCGCGGTGATGACGTGGTTCCCCTGCTCGCGGTATGCCTCCGCCACCCCCTTGAGCGCGAGGTTGTCGCTTTCGGTGGCGCCCGAGGTGAAGACGATCTCTTTGGGATTGGCTCCGATCAGTCTGGCGACGCGTTGGCGCGCGGTTGCCACTGCTTCCTCTGCCACCCACCCGAAGGAGTGATTCTGGCTGGCGGCATTGCCGAACTTCTCCTGAAAATAAGGCAGCATTTCTTCCAGGACGCGGGGGTCGACCGGCGTCGTGGCGTGGTTGTCCATGTAGACCGGCAACGTCACGCCAGCCGGCACCGCGCGAATTCCCTTGCGATCACCCACGCTATTCAATCTGCCTTGTCTTCGGGAAAATCCGAATGGATCCCACCCGTTTTTTGGATTCTAGAAGCTGCCGAAGTCCGAGGCAATCTCCCAGCCAGCCGGACCTCTACGCACGCCATTAAGTTTCAATAAGTTAGCGACGAATCGACTGCGGTTTTCTGGGCCCAGCCGGACCACCTGGTATGCGCTTACTCCAGTTCAGAAAATCGCCGGTCGGCACTTGACAAGGTTATGCGACGGGCTAAAATACGGCAAAATTCCGGCAAATCAGCCTGTCCCCCTCGGGCCGCACCGAGACCGGATTTATGACGCCAATCCCGCCGCCATCTGTTCCCGATAAGCCCGTGAATGAATGCAAGCATCCGCGTGTTCAGATTGTTTCGCGCGAAGAGGATGCCGAATTCGTGGAGTGCATGGAGTGCGGCGAAATCTTCGAGTCCAGCGAATTCAAAGACATGGTGATCGAAGACACCAAGCCGCGTCAGGAACCCTGACCGCGGGCCACCTTCTCGCCCCGTAACTACTTTCCTCTCAGCCTCATACATTGCAGCCGCTTTGTCCGCCATGACGAACGTAATCCGCTAAAGGGCCTTTTCCTTGTTCGGGAATTTAACACTCTGTTAATGTGCAGCGCAGGACCAGTTTGCTTTGCGGAGACGGCGATGCCATTGATGGCGCTAGTTGTGGATGATTCTATGCTCATCCGGCACACTGTCTCCCGGTTCCTGGAAGAGCGTGGTTTCCACGTCGAATCCGCCACCAACGGAAAAGATGCCCTGGACCTGGTGGCGCGCCGCCACCCCGACCTGATCATCACCGATATCCAGATGCCGAAAATGAGCGGATCGGAGCTGATTACCGCTCTAAAAAACGACGCCTCCACTGCCGGCATTCCCATCGTTATTGTCGCGGGCCGTCAGAGTGGATTCGAAAAGACCGAAACCCGGGCGAATTTCGCCATCTTCAAAGACATCGACATCGAGGAACAGCTCGCCCGCGCCCTCGAATCTCTCTATTCCCTCACCAAAGCCCACACCACCGGGCGGTAAAAGGCCGTTCAGCCAGGTTAGCTCCTAGGTCCCGTTCAGAAACCCGGGACGTGAACAGTCATTGTGTGACGCCGCGCAACGCTTGGCTGATGCTCCTAGGGGCACTGTTTGACCATCAGAGTAAGGTTTTGCGCATCACCGGCGCTGGTGCCGTCCATGACAAAGATGGTGCCAGTGAAGGTACCGGTATTCGAGGGTGAACCGCTCAAGGTCCCGGTTACCCAGTCAAAGCCGGTGAGGGCCCATGATCCCGAAAAGAATGACCAAACAAACGGGGAAATGCCACCCGACGTTTGAGGAGTGAAGCTGTAAGGCTGGTTCAAACATGCATCGGGAAGAGTCGGCGAACTGACGATTGCAATCGGCTCAACAACTCGAATGGTTCGATCGGCGGTGATCGTCTGCGGAGGGGTGCCTGAATCTGTACCCCGGACGGTGAAGGTATATGTGCCGTCTGTGGTTGCGCTGCCGGTAATAAATCCGAAAGAGTCAACTGTAAGACCCGGAGGCAAACTCCCCGCGATGACACTCCAAGACACGATACCGGTACCATGCTCAGCGAACAGAGAGTCGGTATAGGAAAGCCCACGTGCCGCCGGACGTAGTGGAGTAGGACTGATCGTAAGTGGATCATTCACCCCTGAAATCAAAAGTTGATATTGCAGGTCGGGCCGGGCATCTCCCCTCCAGTCCAGGACGTGCACGTAGAGCGTGGTGGGCGTAGTTCCGGATCCGGGAACTTTGAAATCCAACGCGGAGTCAAGGGTACCAGCATCGATGTCGTCGTTTATGCAGGGGGACGTGAAATTGGTGCTCACAAGGCCCGGCTGGTTGCATAGTGCAAACCGGCTGCTGTTTCCATCAACAATTTCAATAACAGTGTCCGTTGCAATGTAGCCGACACTACAACAGCCGCGATTGGCGAAGGTTTCGGCGTGAACTATGGCACCGGGCAGAGAGATCAGCTTGTAGTAGTCGTTGTCGGCGGCAAGCGGTGCATTCCCCGGAGGGTCGATGTAAGGAGAGAGGCTCGCAATCAAGGTACCGTTTTCCGTCAGGGTGGCCGCGGAAACAGTATCGTTACGGCCGAGCGAAGCGGCAATGGTGCCAGCAAATTCCTTGCTGACACTTTGTGGAACGGGACTCGAGTCGGTGACAGCGACTTCGAAGGCGTAGCTTCCTGGAACAGTCGGCGTTCCACTAATCTGACCTCCGCTGGGATCGATTGGGCCCACGCCTGAAGGCAAGGTTCCTGATTTCAAAACGAATGCATATGGAGGTACGCCGCCCCGGGCAACCACCCTTCCACTGAAAGGCCGATTCAAGCTCAGTATCTTCGGGATCGAATCCATCACTTCCAGGAAATGCGGGGCCACTTCGATGGTGAATTGCGCTGTGATGACTTCGGGCGGAGAGTATGAATCCTGAACCCTAACCGTTGCCGGGAAGATTCCGGCGACTGAGGGGCTGCCAGTTATGGCACCAGTATGAGCGTTTAGCTTCGCGCCCAGCGGCAGGGATCCTCCGGTGAGAGTAATGGTAAGGGGTGGGATTCCACCGTATGGCCCCAGGTTCGCGAACAAGTCACTGTACTGGCTTCCGGTAAACGTCTGGGGAGGAAGAGCCGTGAGAAGCGGAGCCGCATCAATTGAGAAGCCCTTGGTCGCGGTATGACGCGGCGAAGCAGAATCGGTCACAGTTGCAGTGAACCCGGCTACCCCGTTGAATTTTGCCGTACCCGATATCGCTCCTGTATCGGCATCGATGGAAAGCCCGTCTACGAACAGCGTGGTCGGAGTAAGGGGAGCAATCGACCAGTGAAGGGCTCCAACACCGTTAGCGGCGGTCAATGTCGCACTGTACGGATGATCTTGTAACGTGCTCGGCAGAATCGAGTTGTTGGTGATCGTCAGAGAGGGAGCGGGCGATCCCCCCTGGGCTCCCCCACCCCCGCCGCATGCTGAGAGACCTGCAAGCAAGAACAACAGGGCCATCACCCGCACTGGGAGCGGGCTCATGACAGGGAGTCCTCGGCGGGAAGTAGCCGGTCGTCAAAAGGAGGCTTGAGCAGCCATCCGCCATCCTCGTATGGATCAAATCGTGGTTCACCATTATTCAGGATGATGTCGATGTCCGTGATGTCATCGCCGGCATGCACGATGATCGTATCTCGCTGCTGTGGGAAATCGAATGCCGATTCATCCTGGTTCCAGAATTCGGCGGCGCCGGGAAAAACAATAGGAGGATTAAGCGGCCCCAGGCCCGACCCTCCACTGAAGTAGGGCGAGATGGATTCAACTTCCACGGTGTACGTACCCGGCGGGACAGCAATCCTGTAATAGCCAATAAATGCCGGATTGCGAGAACCCGATGCGCTTCCATTGGTATTGTTCTCGCTTGGGGATGGCAGACTTGCGGTGACCGCCTGGCCCGGGTTTCCGGTAAACAAATATCCGGACACCGCAGAGACTGCAATGCGGCGGGACTCATCTTGTTCGGTCGCAGGATCGTCAACCTGTCTGGCGATCACATTCACACCTTGGATCGCGGTGACGCCATCAGGAAAGAAGATACTGCCACTGATGACTCCGTAGTTTGCCGGGGAAACGGATTTGGGATAGAGCTCAGTTACCCATGACAATTCATCCGCAGACAAGACAGGTAATCCTGCATCTTTCTTGGCCTGGCAGAACAAGACCGGGAACATCAGCGGCAGCCCGGCAAGGCGATCGACATCGCAAGGGAAGATGAGGTCCAGAAGCAGATCGGAGTTGATCTGTGAATGACCCAGCCCTATAAAGTGTCCGATTTCGTGGGTAATAGCCTCGTCAAACTCATTCGCGGTAAGTTCATAATTCGGTCCTGCCGAAGACGGGCTATTCACGCCGTCCTGAACCTTGCCATTCATGATGATCGCTGAGCCCGTAAAGTACCCGTTGGCGGAGTCGACAGCACAGCCGGTATTGAATCCGATTACCTCGGGCGGCAAACCCAGGCTGGCCATTAGTGTGCCGTCGGCATCGAAGATCACAGGATTTTGGACTGCGGACCTGCAGGATCCCATAACGTCATTAAACTGCTGCGCAGTCTTCAGATCGCCGCTCT
Source organism: Terriglobales bacterium (assembly GCA_963803205.1). GTDB lineage: Bacteria > Acidobacteriota > Terriglobia > Terriglobales > Acidobacteriaceae > CAWDLG01. The sequence continues at coordinate 88,078 of CAWDLG010000007.1, read as the reverse complement.
GGTAGGACCCCGCCGGCAGCAAAGCTCCCGCGTTGGTGAACGATAGATCGGCTGTAGATACTCCCTGCCACACGCCAAACATGTTCTGCACGCGCTGCACCCCGGCGGCGTGGTCGATGACGGTCTTGCTTGAAGTGGCAGCCATCGGACCGGGATCGACTCTGTACTTGATCGGCATGGAGGCGGCGTACCAGGTGAACGGGTGGCCATCCACACCGAAGGCTGGCCGGTTTCCGACAGCCGGGCCGCCAACCGTAGTCGGACCTCCAGCAAATGACCACGAAGAGACGGCGGAGAAGATGATGATGATGATCGCGCGCCGCAAGGGAGTGGCCATCACCGCACTCCGACAAACGCGCGCAGAACGTCTTCTAAATCTGACAATGGCAGCGGGCCAGCGTGATTCTGTCTGATTACCCCTGAGGTGTGCGCCGAAAGCTTCAACCCCGACGAGGCTACGCGCCTATTTACATCGGAGAATAAGCCCAGATTGTTCCGTCCGTTTACCGCGGTTTTCTTTCCATCTTTCCCGGTTACTACACTAAAGCGGCCTTGCTCTAAGCCAACTGGACTGGTTAGCCCATACTCCGACACCGGACCCAACAAGAGCACCAACTCCTGTCCTTTCCGATAGTCACCGTCACTTCGTCCCGCGGCGGCATTCCATACGTACTGTCGAAACGTGAGGGAATCTCGATGCGCTCCCTTGTAGGTATCCTTGACGCCCATCGATACCACAACCGTCATCAGGTTTTGAAGCTGCGGATGAGGTTCGATTTTTACCGAGCGCACGTAGCCGTGCACGATGACATCTGCCTCACTGGCGAGATAGTCCAGACTACGAGGAACCGTCCTTGCACCAATTTGACTATGGGTATAAGTGTGGCAAAAAACTATGGTTAGCAGAGCGACCAGGCCAGAGATTCGACGAAGCATAACTTCCAGAAATAGCCTCACCAACAGCTAAGACCGGGCACTCTAGCATATAGGTCTAAATTTGCCAATTGCCCATTTGGAGGCTTTCCGAATTAGCCATACGATCACTATCTCAAGATGGTACAAGGTTACAGATCGCTGATTCTTAGAGCTATGAGTAGAGTGTCTAAGCTAGCTATCTAACGAGAGTTACCGGGTTTATCTACGCACTGTACCGGGACACGCAACTAAAGGCCGGGCCCACTCCGGCCTTGGGCTCGTGTAGAATTCTCACCCAGAACACCAGCCTCTGGGGAGACCGCCATGCCGAATTTGCGGCTAATGTCTTTCATCCTATTGCTACCCGTTTCCGTCGCGCGGGCCCAGGACACCCATATCCACCCCGCGCCTGAGCAATTGGGGGCCGTGTCGTTCGCGACCTCCTGCGAGCCTGCGGCGCAAGCGCAGTTCAATCGGGGCGTGGCGCTGCTGCATTCCTTCGCTTACGGCCCTGCCAGGGAAGCCTTCCTGCGGCTAACTAACGACGATCCGCACTGCGCGATCGCGCATTGGGGCGTGGCGATTTCGTATTTTCATCAGCTTTGGGAGCCGCCGCTCGCTCCCGACGCGATCCCGATCGCTCAAAAGGAAATCGAGCTAGGGCTGAAAGCCGGACCGGGCACTCCCCGTGAGACGGAATTCCTTCAAGCCCTGGCCTTGATTTACCAGGATGCCGCCACGGTTCCGTACCGCGCACGTGTATCCAACTATGAGCGGGCCATGCGGGATCTTGCCTCAAAGAACCCGGGCGACGGCGAGACGCAGGTGTTCTATGCGCTGGCACTGCTGGCGAACGCATCGCCTGGCGACAAGACTCACGCCAAGCAGAAGCAGGCGGCAGACCTGCTGGAACAGGCCCGGCAGAAGTTTCCGCAGCATCCGGGAATTGTGCACTACCTGATTCACGCCTGTGACAACGCCGAGCTTGCGCCCAGGGGACTCTCGGCGGCGCGTGCGTATTCGCAGATTGCGCCCTCGGCTCCTCACGCCTTGCACATGCCGTCGCACATATTCACGCGGCTCGGCCTGTGGGATGACTCGATCCATTCCAACCTGGCGGCTCGGGACGCGGCCCACGAGCAGGGCGACACCGGAGAAGAACTCCATTCGATGGACTATCTTCTGTATGCCTACCTCCAGAACGGGCGCGAAGCCGATGCAGCCCAGGTGATCGACCGGCTACAGAAAATGCTCAGTCTCGATAGAGCAGACTTCAAGATTGCATATTGCTCAACCGTCATGCCGGTGCGCTATGCCATCGAGCGCCGGCAGTGGACCTATGCCGCTGCAATTGTCCCGCCGGAAGGAGCGCCGCCGCAGGTGGTGGCGATCGCCGTCTGGGCGCGAGGGATCGGGCTTGCCCGCAGCGGACATCCATCCGAAGCCGCAAAGGAAGTTGCACGGCTGCAGCAGATCGAAGAGCAGCTTCGCACCGCGGGCAAGGACTACTGGGCCACTCAAACCAGCATTCTGCGACGTGAGGTTGTGGCGTGGTCCGCTCACGCGGATCACAAGTCCGACCAGGCATTGTCGGAAATGCGCCAGGCGGCTGACGACGAGGATTCAGTCGAGAAACTTCCAATCACGCCGGGACCGATCGTTCCTGCCCGCGAACAGCTTGGAGAGATGCTTCTTGCACAGGATCAACCGGCCCTCGCGCTGAAGGAATTTAGGGCAGCCCTCGTGAATGCGCCCGAACGGCGAGGCGCCCTCCAGGGCGCAGAGCGCGCCGTCAAACTCACCAGCCGGAAGTGAACTGTCGGGCGGGCATCCCCGCCCGACGCTGTGACCTCCTCCAGCGACATACTTAAAGTGGCGACGCGGCTCCGGCCATCCATTCCGCCTGGCGGAAGTTGCCGTGATTGACGGCGTACAAGACCAGTTCCACCCGCGTGGAGATCCCCAGTTTGTCGAAAATCCCGAGCAGGTATTTCTTCACCGTGTGCTCGCTGATGCGGAGTTCCTCTCCCACTTCCCGGTTCGTAAGGCCGTCGGCCACCAGAGCCGCGACCTGCGACTCGCGCGGGGTCAGCAGGGCATCCCCGGTTGCGTTCACCATTCGCAGCGAGGGCACCTGCGAGACCACGTCGAGCAGGTAGCGCAGTTGCCGGCTGTTGGCCCAGACCTGCCCGCGGTGCACACTCTGGATGCAACGGGAAAGCAGGCGAACAGGGGAATCCGCACAACAGAACAGGCCGCAGGCGCCCGAGCGAAACGCGTTAACCACCAGTTCACGGTCGTAGGTATCGAGAATCAGGACTATGGCAATTTGCGGATAAGAAAGATGCAGCCGGCGCACGGCCGTCATGTCCTGCCACGCCTCGCGCGGATGTTCGAGGTTCATGACAGCTACCGCCACCGGCGCAGCCGCGACGGCTGCCATGACAGCTTCCATTTCCAGCCTGCAGGCGGTTACCTGAAAGCCGGGCCGACGTCGCAGCGCGCCGGCGAGCAGTTCGCAGCGGCTCTGGTTCGAGTCGGCCACCAGCACCCCGATCGTTTCGGGCACGGCCGGAACCAACAATTCCTCACTGGAAAGAGACGGGGCTGAAGATTTCATGGTTCAAACATAGTCGGTTCCGAACTCCGATTTCTGTGACGTATCACCCCGGGACTGGGCGAAAGTATGTGGAAAACTTTGGCCCGCGCAGGACTCCTGTCCATTCCCATCTTGAAACTGAACCCCTAAGTGATTGGATGAAGTGAGCGATTTCTTGGGCCGCCCAGCCTCGGTTCTCTCTGGCCGGTCCGCCGGGGGGAAGCAATCCTACGAAAGTAGGTGGTTCTCTGGGAGGTATAAAACCAGGAGCGACTGTCTTCCATGTGGCATGGAACAGGTCCAGTAAAAGAAAACAGCCTCCTCGACTTACCGGTTTCGAGAGCCGAGCCTACGGATTCCGTTTCGCCCGCCCCTTCTACCTCCTTTCGTAGAGGGTACGAACCGCGTCTTGTGTCCTTTTTAGCCCGCCGCTAAGGTGCACTCAGTTTCACGCAATCGTCCTTCACATGGCATGTTCGAGATTTCGATGGTGGCGCTTGCTCCTTTCTCTACCGAAGGTCTCTGGCGGTGAGGCGCGACAGGAATCCACCACGAAATCTGGGATAGCGGGCGGTGAAAGCAGTCCAGTCCCGACGGGGGAACGCCGTCCGCTCTCCCGGTTAACCGATGTTCTGGAGCGAACCGGAACCTGAAGTTCACCGAATCCGGCGGACCGGAAGCAGGGGCAATGGAAACCCGAGTGCGCGAAAAACTTCGAATTATTCCGAGGCAGGCGCCGATGCCCTCCCCCACTGCGCGTGACCTGCTTGCCGTAGTGTTTCGGCAACGGCGCCTGCTGACTTGTTCCTTCGCCACCGTATTTCTTGCCGTGCTTCTCTACGGGCTGCTGTCTCCGTCCTACCAGGCGCATATGAAAATTCTGCTGCGCCGGGCGCGGGTCGATCCTGCGGTGGCTCCGACGAGCCCGGCGACCGTCCTCGACAACCCGGAGATCGGCGAACTTGCAATCAATTCCGAAGTGGAACTGCTGCGCGACGATGAGATTCTGAACACCGTGGTGCAGCTTGCCGGACTGTCCTCCCGGCCGGCCTGGCTCGACCGGTTGCGGGGAATCGACAAATCCGTGGGGATGGCTCGCGCGCGTACCCAGCTAAGCGCACGCCTTACCGTGGAACCGGTTCCCAGGACAACGCTGATTGCGGTCAGCTACGTATCCTCTGATCCCGGGCAATCTGCCAACGTCCTGCGATGCCTGGCTAGCGCTTACCTGGTGCGACACGCCCACGTGCTCCGTCCTCCAGGTGAGTTCGAATTCTTTGCAGACCAGATGACGCGAGCTCAGACAGATTTGGAAAACTCGGAACAGCAACTGATGGAATTCAACCGCGACCAGGGAGTGATCTCTGCCGAACTGGAGAGGGACCAGGCAGTGCACAGGCTGGGAGAAATGGAGACGAACGAGCGCCAGACCACCGTTTCAATTTCCGAGATGACGCGGCGGATTTCCAGCCTGGAATCTGCGTTGCGCTCGCTTCCAGCCCAGGATCCAGACCACAACTGGGCCCGGCTGGAGTTGTTGAAGGCGCAGGTTGAGTTGAGCACGCTGAAGGCGCGCGAGGCCGCCGCCGGCGCAGTGAATCGCAACTACCGCGCGGCGACTTCCGCTCTCGGCGACCGTGCCATCCGGCAGGAGGCGCTGCTCCGCCGCCAGAAGACGCTGGAGCAACAATACCTCCTCTACGTGCAGAAGCGGGAGGAAGCTCGCATCGCCGACGCTCTGGACCACCAGGGCATTCTTAACGTGGCGGTGGTGGAACAGCCAGCGGTCCCGGCGCTGCCGCTGCGATCGGCTTCCACTTATGCGTGGATCGGCCTGGCGCTGGCTACAGGCCTGAGCACCGGCGCTGCCTTCGTGGCTGACCGCTTCGATCCGGCATTTCGTACCCCCGACGAAGTTGTCCGTTACCTGGGAGCGCCGGTATTGGCCTCCATTCCACGGCGCAGCGGGTAAGCGCCCGAGATTTCCATAAAGCAAATCTGGATCCGAGAGGGAACGTCATGAGCGAACCTGCCAACCCGATTTTGGACATTGAAGCACCGGCAATCGAACGCGAGTCACCCTCTTATCGGGAGCGGCCTTCCCACGACCCGGGTGCTTTCGCCCAGGACCAGATTCGACGGCTGGTCACGCGGATATTCCTTCCCGGATCGCCGAAACCGGTGCGGCACGTGGCTTTCAGCGCCGCCGACGATGGGACCGAAATCGGGGCATTCTGCGTCCACGTAGCCCAGACTCTCGCCGCCAGCGTTTCAGGACAAACCTGTCTCATCGACGGTGACCCTTATGCCTCGGAGTTCGAGCTGGGCGGAATTTCCATCATCAATCGCGAGGATCTCTTCGATGATCGTGGTTCGCTCCGCAAATCGGCGCGGCGCATCGCGGGCCAGCTCTGGCAACTGCCGCGCGACGCCTTCCTGGAGAACCCCCAGCCCGGCTTCTCGGCGGTGTGGCTCGAAACCAGGATGGAAAAGCTGCGCATGGAGTTTGACTATTCGGTACTTCGCCTGCCGCCCGCCTCGTCGTGCAGCGAGGCGGTATTTCTGGGACGGCTAAGTGACGGGGTGATCCTGGTTGTCGAGGCCAATTCGACCCGGCGCGCCGCCGCCCAACGCGTCAAGGAAATGCTGCATGCAGGAAATGTGCGAATTCTGGGAACGGTTTTGAGCGAACGCACCTTCCCAATTCCCGAACGCCTTTACCAAAAGCTCTAAACGCCCGGGCTGTGCTGCTCTGCATAAAAACGGCGCACATTCATGAGAATCCTCTACTGCGACAAATTCGGCCACCGGTTCAGCGGAACTGAGGCCCATCTGTTCGACCTGATGGACCTCATGAGGTCGGACGGACACGAGGTGGCGCTGTTTTCCACCTCGCACCCATCGGCAACCAGGCGCGGCAACGATCACCGCGTGGTGCCGCCGATCGATTTCCGCTTCACGCGCCTTGGCGCAATCCGGAAGGTCAAACTCGCAGTCCACGCGGTCTATTCCTCGCAGGCCCGGTCCCAGATGCGATGGATGATTGAAGAATTCCGCCCCGACATCGCGCACGTGCGCGGTATCTATCCCCACTTGTCCACTTCCGTCCTTTGGGAACTCAACGCGCATAACATTCCCGTGGTCTATCACGTGAACGATTTCAGGTTGGTTTGCCCCGGTGTCGTCGACGGACTTACCTGCAAACGCAGCATTAGCGGGAACTTCTGGCACGTGCTTGTCGAGGACTCTTACTCGCAACCCCAGGTAGTGACGGCAGAGGCTTACCTCAAGAATTCGTGGCAAACCCACCGTAATTGCGTAGATCACTTTGTAGCTCCAAGCGAGTTCGTGAAGAACAAACTGGCGGAACACTACTGGAATGCAGACAAGATTCTCGCGTTGCCGCATTTTCAGCGCGTCTTCGAAGCGCCACCAGGCGGGAATCCCGAAGCCCCCATCCTTTGCTTCGGCAGGCTGTCGCCAGAGAAGGGCATGGTCGACCTCCTGCGGGTGATGCGAGCGATCCCCAGTGTGAAGCTGCAGATTGCGGGCGACGGCCCGCTGCGCGCCCAGTTGCAGGATCTGGCCGAAGTCTGGCGGTTGAAGAATGTGGAATTTCTCGGGCAGATGCATGAAGACGAGCTATTCCGCCGCATTGCCGCATCGCGCTTCACTGTCCTTCCCTCACGCGCTTACGAATCGATGGGCAAGAGCATTCTGGAATCTTATGCGGCGGGGCGCGCGGTGATCGCCTCCGACCTTGGTTCGCGTCGCGAGTTCATCTCCCATGGCAGGACCGGTCTTCTGTTCTCGCCGGGGAACACCGACGAGTTATCCCGTGCGATCTCCAGCCTGGCGCAACAGCCTGATTTTGCCCGCCGGATGGGAAGCCGCGGGCGCGCGCTGCTGCTCGAACGCCACTCCCCGGAGGAATACTGCACCCGCCTGACGGAGTGCTACGAAGACGTGATGCGCCGTCGCCGTCGCCAGGTTTCGATGGGTCTTTCAAGCCGGCCCCTGCGCATCGCGTTCATTGGCACTCGCGGAGTGCATTCCAAACACGGTGTCATTGAGGCCTGTTGCGAGGAAACTGGAAAACGCCTGGCAGAGATGGGACATGAAGTCACGGTTTATTGCCGTACGAACTTCACGTCTCCGATGAAGGAATTCTGTGGCATGCGGCTTGTCCGCCTTCCCACGTTGCACACCAGGCATCTCGAAACCATGGTGCATACTTTCCTCAGCACCGTGCACGCCATGTTCTGCGATTACGATCTCGTGCACTACCAGGGGCTCGGCCCGGCGCTGTTCTCGTTTCTTCCCCGTTTGTGCGGGGTGAAATCCGCGGTCACCGTGCAGGCGCTGGATTGGAAACACCGGCAACGCCTTGCGTCGGCCGCGCTCCGCGTGGGTGAGTGGGCCTCATTTCTCTGGCCGAACCGGACGCTGGTCGCCTCCCGTACGCTGCAGCAATACTTCCGCGTCCGTCACGGAGTAGAAACCACCTACATGCCCAACGGCGCAAACCTTGGCAGCCCGCGGCGCTCTTCGCAGGTGGCGCGGTGGGGAATTGAGCCGGGGAACTACATTCTTTTCCTCGGCCGCTATTTACCGGAAAACAATTGCCGCCAGTTGATCGAAGCCTACAAAGCGCTCGATACCGCGGTGAAACTGGTGCTGGTTGGCGGTTGCACCTACACCGATCGATACGCGGCCCGGTTGCGGCAGGATCGCAGCGACAGGGTGCTCGTTCTCGACTGGGCATCGGTGGACGATCTGCGTCAGTTGCTCGCCAACGCAATGCTCTTCGTGTTGCCTTCCCTGGTCGAAGAAGTTTCTCCCGTTCTGCTTGACGCAATGGCGTCGGGAGTATGCGTGCTGACGAGCGACACGGCGGAGAACTGCGAGCTGGCCGAAGGGGCCGGCTTCACCTTCTGCCACGACGATGTTCGCGATCTCGAGCGCATGCTGCGGTTGCTGCTTTCTGACGGGAACCTGCGGCGGAGCGGCGCGCGGCGCGGACAGCAAAGAGTTCGCGAGCGCTACCTCTGGTCGAAAATCGCGGCTGACATGGAGCGCATTTACCAGGAGATGGCTGGACGTCCGCAGGTCGCGGAACGGCAGCTTCCCGTCCCCGCTCCAGCTTGGCGATCCAGCGCCCGTGCCGCCTGATCTCTAGTTTCTCCTCTGGCTTCCCCTGTGCCCTCCGTGGTTAAATTCCGCGCCCGCCCTACACACCAAAAACAGTTTAAGATCGGCGCATGCGGGCACTCGTCTTTGGCGCGACCGGATTGCTGGGCAAGGCGCTGATGAAAGCATGGGACGTCGACCACGTGAAAGGGGTCGGCTCGGCTATCGACATTCGCGACGCCAGCTCAGTAACCGGGACGGTCGAGCGCGAACAGCCTGAGGCAATCGTCCTGGCCGCCGCCTACACCGACGTCGACGGATGCGAGACCAACCGGGACCTGGCGTTTGCCGTGAACTCGCAGGGCGCGGCCAATGTCGCCGAGGCGGCAAAGCAGGCCGGCGCCCGGCTGCTGCTGGTCAGCACCGACTACGTTTTTGACGGCAACAAGTCGGCCCCCTACGAAATCGACGATCCGGTCGCGCCGGCAACCGTCTACGGGCGCTCCAAAGTGGAAGCCGAAATTCGCCTGCGCCAGATCCTTCCCGAGTGCTGCATCGTCCGGACATCCTGGCTCTTTGGTGTGGGTGGAAAGTGTTTCCCCGAAACCATTCTTCGGATCGCGTCGACGCGTTCCGAAATTGATGTCGTCGACGACCAGCGCGGCTCCCCGACTTACGCTCCCGACCTGGCGCAGGTTCTGATCAGTCTCTGCCGCCTCCGAGCGCAAGGGACCCTCCACGTTACCAATCAGGGCGATTGCACGTGGTACGACTTCGCGCGCGAAATTGTCTCCGGCGCGGGACTTACCACCACGGTTCGCCCAACTACCAGCGACAAGTTCGTCCGTCCCGCTCCCCGTCCGAGATATTCCGTTCTGTCACCCGCGAGCCTGAAGCTGCACAGCATCACAATGCCTCCATGGAAAGATGCGCTTCGCCGCTATCTCACCGAGAGAAGCTGACAGTCTGTAATTGGGTGCCCAACCCTTGTCGCGTTTTGTGCGACAGGGTGGGGAAGTTGAATTTCTTTCCCCCACCGAAAGTCAAAGTCCCGCCCTGTCGTTCCAAACTGCGGAACGACAAGGACGGGGCACCATCGTGTAACCAGAATTTCATATAACGCACATTCAGTTCCTCGCATCCGAGAAGTGTTCAAATCCCCACGCGTTTCAGCCATTGGGTGCCCAACCCTTGTCGCGTTCTGTGCGACAGGGTGGGGAAGTTGAATTTCTTGTCCCCCACCCAAAGTCAAAGCCCCCGCCCTGTCGTTCCAAACTGCGGAACGACAAGGACGGGGCACCCTCGTGTAACCAGAATTTCATATAACGCACACCCGGTTCCTCGCATCCGAGAAGTGTTCGAATCCCCACCGAGGAGTACCCGATGCACCGCAATCCGCTTTCAGCCATGTTGACCTTCGCCCTTCTCATCCTCGTGAGCATGCCGGCGTGCAATTCCGGCTCCAATTCTCTTTCCAAATCGCCCCAGGCGGGAAGTGGCTCCGGCATGATCATCGGGGCGGGCAGCACATTTATCTATCCCGCAATGACGCGCTGGATCCAGGGATTCCAGAGCAATCACTCCGGGGTTCAGATCAACTACCAGTCGATTGGGAGTGGAGGAGGAATCCAGCAACTGAAGAAAGGCCTGGTCGACTTTGGCGCATCCGATGCGTCCCTCTCCGACGAGCAACTCAAAAGCATGCCGCCACTCGTCCAGATTCCAGAGAGTGCCGGGCCGGTCTGCATCACCTACAACCTGCCCGAACTAAAGACTTCACTAAAGTTGAGCGCAAGCACCCTGGCCGGAATTTATCTGGGCAAAATCAAAAACTGGCAGGACCCCAACATCAGGAAGGAAAATCCTGGCGTCAATCTGCCGAATTACCCTGTCATCGTGGCCCATCGCTCGGACGGAAGCGGCACCACCAACATCTTCACTACGTATCTGGCAAAAGTGAGCCCGGATTGGGAGAAGAAGGTTAACAAGGGCATCGCCGTCAGTTGGCCGGCGGGACTTGGCGGCAAAGGCAGCGAGGGCGTCACCGGAATCGTCAAGCAGACGCCCGGCGGAATCGGCTATGTCGAACTGAGCTACGCGAAGGAAAACAATCTGCCGGTCGCTTCCATTCGCAACGCGGCAGGAAACTGGGTCGAGCCCAGCCCCCAGGCCACGACGGCCGCCATCAATGCGTTCAGCGAGGAACTCGCCAAGGACGTGCGCACAGCCATTGTCGATCCACCTGCGTCGGCCAGGGACGCCTACCCGATTTCCGGCCTGACCTTCCTGCTGGTGCCCAAGGAGGGGAAGGATTCCAACAAGACCGGGACTCTGAAACAGTTTATTCAGTACATCGTCACCGACGGCCAGCAGCAGGCAGAAAGCATGTCTTACGCCCGCCTGCCGAGCAGTTTGCAGGAGCAGGACAAGACCCTGCTCGCGCAGATCGGAGGCGGACCGACGTCCGCAAATGCTGGAGAAGGACGCTAGCCGATCTCAGTGAATTTCCAGTGACACCAGGTCGCCGTCGGATTTGCCGCCAGCCTTGTAGTTGGCGACAATCTGGCGGTCCTTCCAGTCGCAGGAGAAGTTGTCTGCGCCAATCAGCAGCAGGGCCTTGAAGTCTTCGGTACGAAGGTGCGTGCTCTTCGTGGCGGCCGCAATGGTAAGGACGGCAGCCGGCGCCTGCGAGCAGTCCACGGTAACCAGCTTTCCCCGCAAATACTGGGTTCGGCGGCGGTCCACGACCGGCGCCGCCGGACGCTGCTCCGCCTCTTCGTCTTCCAGTTTGTCGGGCGGCTTGGGCGGCGCCGGCTTGGCCGCGGCATGCTGCGGCAGCAATCCGTACTTTTTTAGCGTGGGCAGGTCTTCCAGGTTCTGCCGCGCTTTTGCGGCGATCTCCTGATTGGCACTGTCCTTCAGATGCTCCAGCAGCGCCGTCGCCTGGTCCCACTTCTTTCCTGCCATATGAATGCTCGCCAGGTCGAGCAGATAGTCCTCGCGGCGAGGGCTAAGCTGGAGCGCCGCCTGCATGGCTTCCAGCGCCGAGTGGGCACCGCCGCCTTCCACTCGCGCCATAGCCAGCATGCGGAGCGCTTCCGCGAAGTCCGGGTCCCAGTTCAGCACGATTCGCAGGTCCTGCATCATGTTGGCAAGGCCGGGAAACAGGTTCCCGTTCGACTGCGCCTGGCGGTATTTCATGCGCGCCAGGTAGAAATGGGTCCAGGGATCGTTCTGATTCAGTTGCAGCGCCGCCGCCAATTCTTCGCTGGCGCCCGCGAAGTCGTTCTTCTCGAGGTCGACCCAGGCCAGCGCGCGATGTGCGATGGAACTGTCTGTCAACGGATCGGACATCAGCCCGTTCAGACGCCGCACGCCCTCGTCGCGATGTTCCGGGACCCGCACCATGCTTTCGGCAAGCAGGGCCTCGGCTTCCGGCCGAACCACTTCCGTGATGCTCATGCCCACATCGTTCGGGCCGATCGTGACCGCGAATTGTGAAACCGCCGGATTGGGAGCCTCGGGCTTGCCGTTCGAACCGGCGGAGAACGATCGGAAATATTCCTTGACGCTCTGTTCCAGCTGCGCCGGCGCCATCGAGTAGGCGCGTTGAATTGCCTGCTCGACCGGGACGTTCTCGTTCTCCACCAGTTCGAAGTAGTTTCCGGTCTCCGACAGCTTGTTCTTGTTCAGCAGGTAGTGCATCACGATCCACGACTCTGCCACAAACAGCGGCTGCTGCGCGTTCGGATTGGCCGGCGGAGCCGTTGCAAACAGCGCGGGCAGCGGAACCCACGGCCGTGTGCTGAGCAACTCGCCAAACGAAGCGGGGGCCGCGCCGATCTGAGCCTGCCTGTCGTCGACTCGCAGGCTGCCGAAGTACTGCACAAACCCCTCGTCGAACCAGGCCTGCGTCGGCGGGTAATTGTGGTTCAGGAAAAACCGGGCAAACGGCGGAGCCACCGAGAGCCAGCTTTCCTCATCCGCGAGGTTGAGCAGGATGAAGTTCCGGTCCTCGCCGGCCAGAAAAAATCCCTGTCCCGAAACCGGCTGACCCTGGCGAAGTGGCGCGAACTGCGCGTAATCGGCAAACGTCTTGAAGCCAATTACCGTCAGCGGCTCCGGCATGTTCAGCTTGTTTCTCAGCAACAGCTGCCCGCAGACGGTGCGCATCTGCTCCAGCCGAAGAGCGACCTCCGAGCCGCTCTTCCTTCCCGCATCGGTGAGCACCGAGAAGTGCGCGGTGTTTACGCGAATCCACTTTGGCTGGTCGTCGGAAAAAAGAGGTGGGGCAAGACTTAAAGATAAGAACAAAACAGCGGCGATCCTGGTGGCGCGAGCGCGAGGAAGCAACATCGTAGCGCGGCAAAACCTCTATCGAAATGCTACCGCAGCCGGGACCCGGCGTCCAACGGCGCAAGGCGGCTGTGTTCCGCTGTGCCTCTGTGGTGAAAATCCGCTCGGCGCAGCCATCAAGTGCCTGAACTGCGAAAAAATCCTTACCACAGGGTACACAGAGGCCACAGCGATGAATCCCCCTGTGTTCCCCTGTGCCCTCTGTGGTGAAAATCCGCTCGGCGCAGCCATCAAGTGCCTGAACTGCGAAAAAATCCTTACCACAGGGTACACAGAGGCCACAGCGATAAATTCCCCTGTGTTCCCCTGTGTCCTCTGTGGTGACAATCCGCTCGGCGCAGCGAACAAGTGGCTGAACTGCGAAAAAAATCACTACCACAGGGTACGCAAAGGCCACAGCGATAAATTCCCCTGTGTTCCCCTGTGTCCTCTGTGGTGACAATCCGCTCGGCGCAGCGATCAAGTGCCTGAACTGCGAAAAAATCCTTACCACAGGGTACCCACAGCGATAAATTCCTCTGTGTTCCCCTGTGCCCCCTGTGGTGAAAGTCCGCTCGGCGCAGCCATCAAGTGGCTGAACTGCGAAAAAATCCTTACCACAGGGTACCCACGGCGATGAATTCCCCTGTGTTCCCCTGTGCCCCCTGTGGTGAAAATCCGCTCGGCGCAGCGATTGGCTAGAGAAATCTACCGATACAGGGTGTAGCTCCCTCCGTCTGTGAAGAGAATGACCAGGCTCATCACCACAAACATCAGCTCATAGTGCCAGCCCTGGCTCTTTTCGCCCCAGAACCCGGTGTGCCAGGCCGTGATCTTCTTTTGAATCGCCCCCAGCATGATCAGGATCAGCCCGATCGCCGCCAGTTGCGCGAGAACGCCGAAAATAATTCCCAGGCTGCCTGCGACCTCCGCCATTCCCAGAAAGATCGTGAACCCCTTGCTCATCTCAATACTCTTGCTGCGTTTCTCCGGATCTCTCAGATGGTTCCAGCCGCTCGCGAGGAAAACCCCACCCACCATCAGCCGGAGCAGAAGAAGTCCGGCATCGGTAAAGCGCGCCAGTTGTGGGAACATGCCGTCCGCCTTTCCGCAAGAGGTCTGGATTCTACTCCAGGCCACTGGCCTGCGCCTTTCCGGCAGTTGAGCCGCCAATTTCCGCTGTGTTAGCATCCTATCGCTTCGCAGGCTTGTCCAACGTTGGCCCGGATTCTGCACTCTTCATCTCTTTGATAGGGCCTGCCGATCTTCGATCACGACTGTTGGCCGCCGGCAGAAAGCAGTGATCTCGCATATCCGCGGGATGCATCCGGTTGAGCCGAGCCCCGCTCGGCCGGGCAGGTCAGCACCCCTGCCCCTATCGAATCCCTGTTGGGGACCGCGCCGCCCGCCGGCCGCGATCGTCTCCCGAGGCAAGGAGTGAACTCGTGAAGGTTTATGAAGGCGCCAATATCCGAAATGTAGCGGTGGTGGGTCACGGGCATGCCGGCAAGACCTCGCTGATCTCCGCCATGCTCTACACCGCCAACTCTGGCCAGCGCTGGGGACGGGTCGACGACGGCACCGCCGTCACGGATTTCGACGACGAAGAAATGTCCCGCAAGATGTCGATTTCGGCCAGCATGGCCCACGTCGAATGGGGCAAGACCAAGATCAATATCCTGGACACCCCCGGCTTCAACATGTTCGTCCACGAAGCCAAGATGGTTCTGCCGGTCGTGGACGCGGCCATCGTCGTGGTCGACGGCGTGGCCGGCGTGGAAGTGGTCACCGAGCGGGTGTGGAACTATTGCGAGGAGTTCAAGACCCCGCGCCTCATCGTGGCCAGCCGCATGGATCGGGAGCGCTCCGACGCCAACCGCGTGCTGGAATCACTGACTAACGCCTTCGGGCGCAACGTGATCCCCCTGGAACTGCCCATCGGCAGCGAGAAGAATTTTTCCGGCGTCGTCGATCTGGTCACGATGAAGGCCTACACCTACGAGCTGGGTGGAAACGGTCAAGGCAAGGAAGGCGACATTCCCGCCAATCTGAAAGAGGCGGCGCAGGACGCCCACGAACGCCTGGTGGAACTCATCGCCGAGGGCAAAGATGAGCTGATGGAGGAATTCTTCGAGAAGGGCACCATCCCGGTCGAAGACCTCATCCCCGCCCTGCACGACGCCATTCGCGAAGATCGAATCTTTCCCGTCATCTTCAGCTCCGGCCTCGGCAATATCGGCGCCGACCACGTCATGGACTTCATCGTCGACTACACCCCCGCGCCCTCCGAGCACGAATGGGTGCAGGGCGAGGTAACCACCGGCAACGGGGAGCCTCCCCGCCGCCACGAAACCGACGCCGAACCCGTTTCCATCTACATCTTCAAAACCGTTTCCGACGCCTTCGCCGGCCGCATCTCCTACTTCAAGGTTTTCTCCGGTGTCCTCAAAAACGACTCCGCCCTCGTGAACTTCTCCCGGGGATCGCAGGAGAAGCTGTCGCACATCGCGATTCAACAGGGCAAGACATCCGTGCCGGTCCCGGAACTCCATGCCGGCGATATCGGCAGCGTCGCCAAGCTCAAGGACACGCTCACCGGCGACACGCTCGGAGACAAGTCAGCCCCCATCAAGTACCCGCGCGTCAAGCTGCCGGAGCCCGCGATTACGTTCGCTATCGAACCGAAGAGCCGCGCCGACGAAGACAAGCTGGGCAACGGCATCCACAAGCTCATGGAAGAAGACGCCATGCTGCGCTTCTTCCGCGACCCCCAGACCAAGGAGTTCCTGATCGCGGGCACCGGCCAGCAGCACATCGAGGTCATCGTCTCGAAGCTCAAGAAGCGCTACCACACCGAGGTCGTGCTCAAGGCCCCCAAGGTTCCTTATCGCGAAACCATCCGCGGGCGGGCCGACGTCCAGGGACGCCACAAGAAGCAGACCGGCGGTCACGGCCAGTATGGCGACTGCAAGATCAAGATGGAGCCGCTGGTGCGCGGCGCCAACTTTGAATTCGTCAACGATATCTTCGGCGGGTCGATTCCCAAGAACTACATTCCCGCCGTCGAGAAAGGCATCGTCGAAGCCGCGCAACGCGGCTACCTGGCGGGCTTCCCCGTGGTCGACTTCAGGGTCACCCTCTACGACGGCTCTTACCACGACGTCGACTCCAACGAACTTTCCTTCAAAATGGCCGGGCGAATCGCCTTCCGCAAGGCCATGGAGCAGGCCAAGCCCACGCTGCTGGAACCGGTTATGTCGGTTGAGATCACTGTGCCCGACGAGTTCGCCGGCTCCATCATGGGAGACCTCAACAGCCGCCGCGGCCGCATTCAGGGCATGGACAACAAAGGCGGCAACACCGTGGTCAAAGCCGAAGTGCCCATGGCGGAAATGCTGTCCTACGGCGTCGACCTCACCTCCATGACGCAGGGCCGTGGCAGTTTCAACATGGAAATGAACCACTACGACATCGTGCCCGCGCAACTGCAGGAAAAAATCATCGAGAAAGCCCGGTCTGAGCGCGGGGAAGAGAAGGAAGAAGAGGAATAGAAGCCACAACTGCCCCGGAATCGGGGCTGGACGGATGGTTTCGCGTCCCCGTGTTCCAGATCCGGCAACGGGCGCGGATTTTCACAGTTGACATTGAAGAATTACCGGCGCTAAATATTTCCGCGAGGTTTTCCCACTCCAACGACTGCATTTTTCTTCCCGCAAACGCTGGGAAAAGGGGAACCCTTGACAGGAGAGAAGATGAACAAAGCCGATCTCATTGACCGCATTGCGACTGGCTGTCACATCAGCAAGGCGCAGGCAGCTACGGCTATCGACGTGTCTGTGGATAGCATTACGTCTGCTCTGAGAAAGGGAGATCGGGTGGCGCTGATTGGTTTCGGCACATTCTCCGTCTCTCAGAGAAAAGCCCGCAACGGACGCAATCCGCAAACGGGTGCCACGATCAAAATCGCCGCCCGGAAAGTCGCTAAATTTACTCCCGGTGCTGAACTCAAAAAGGCAGTAAACCGCGGTAAGTAAGGATCCAGGTTCCAACATCTCAAACGGCAGGGGGTCGGCCCTGCCGTTTTTCGTTTTTTCGGCAGGTTCCCCTTCGCGCGCAAGTCCAGCGCCTGCACCCACTTGGGTTGATGAATCCTGCATAACTCTTGTAGTATCTAATGACTGGAAAAGAGGATCACCGAACCATGAAGGCAGCCATTCATCCCAGCTACAACGAAATTCGCGTCATGTGCGCCTGCGGCAACCACTTCACCACCCGTTCGACCCATCGCGGCGACATTCACGTAGAAATCTGCTCCGCCTGCCACCCGTTCTTCACCGGCAAACAGAAGCTGCTGGATACCGCGGGCCGGGTCGAGCGCTTCCGCCGTAAGTACGCCAAGGTGGAGGCGGCCAAGAAGTAACTGCCCCCCTTGCACCACCGTTTGGAAAAGCCTCCGGAACGGAGGCTTTTCTCTTGTCCGGCTGATTACAATGAACCTCAATGCGTAAGTACTGGGACACCCCCGAGAAGGATCGCCCGGCCATCGCGCCGGACTCGGGAATTCGTACGCTCGCCTCCGGCCTGCGCCTGGGGTCGGTAGAAATCGCTCCCTCGACCGTGCTCGCCCCCATGGCCGGCGTCACCGACACGGTGTTCCGCCGCTTCATCCGCAACCTCGGCGGCTGCGGGCTGATCATGACCGAGTTCACCTCGGCCGACGGCATCCTCCGCGCCAAAGACAAGAAAGCCAAGCGCTATCTGCACTTCTACGAGGATGAGCACCCCATCGCAGCCCAGCTTTTCGGCAGCGATCCTGCCGTAATGGCACAGGCGGCGTCGATTGTGCAGGACCTCGGCTTCGATCTGGTCGACCTGAATCTCGGCTGTCCGGCGAAGAAGGTCGTCAAGTGCAATGGCGGCTCCGGCCTGCTGCGCGACCTGCCCGCTATCGGGCGGATCTTTGACGCCGTGCGCTCCGCCGTCACCATCCCTTTCACCGTGAAATTTCGCGCCGGATGGAACGACCAGGAGATCGTCTGCGTGGAACTGGCTCGCATGGCGGAGGCCTGCGGCTTGTGCGCGGTGGCGCTGCATGCCCGCACCCGCGAACAGGGTTACAGCGGCGAGGCGCGCTGGGAGTGGATCGCGGCGGTGAAGGACGCGGTAAAGATTCCCGTCATCGGCAACGGCGACATCCGCAAGCCCGAGGACGCCGCCGCCATGGTGGCGCAGACCGGATGCGATGGCGTGATGATCGGACGCACCGCCGCGTCCAATCCCTGGATCTTCCGCCAGATCGCCCAATACACGAATCACCTAGAGGCAGGTGTCCTCACCTGCCCGGCCGATCTATACACGAATCACGTAGAGGCAGGTGTCCCCACCTGCCCGGCTGGGCCATACACGAATCACGTAGAGGCAGGTGTCCTCACCTGCCCGGCTGATCTTTACGAAAATCCCACCGAATTCGACCGCTACCAGATGATCCGCACCTACTTCCAGATGCTGATCGAGGAAGAACTCCCCGACGCGCCCGGCAAGATGAAGCAATTCGCCTCCTGGTTCACCCATGGCGTGCCCGGCGGCGCAGGGCTGCGCAAGGCCATCTACGAGGCCAGGGACGCCGCCGAGATTCTCGGCCGGGTGGAAGGGTTCTTCGAAGAAAAGCTGGCGGCCGCCGTTGCCAAATAGGCATTGCGATTGATGCTGGTGCCGTCCCTGGCGGGACTCGCCCTGATTTTCGCTCTGCTCCCGGCACTCACGTGCCGGGCTTTCGCATCCCGTCCCTCCGGGACTTTCTCGAGTGCAAATCTGCAGGCGTGAATTACGTCAGGGAATTTCCTCTGTGCTCTCTGTGCCCTCTGTTGTGAAATCCCCGCTTTAAACCACAGGGGACACGGAGACTTCCTCTGTGCTCTCTGTGCCCTCCGTGGTGAAACCCCCACTTCAAAGCACACGCACGAGCCGCGAAGCGGCGTCACATGAAAGCCCGGCACGTGAGTGCCGGGAAAGACAGACATTACATCTCCCGAGGCCCGTCAGGGACGGCACCAGACACCGCCACCATCTTCCCTGACGGTCCCGGCTGCACATACGCCCACGGCACTTCCGGATCGTGGGTAAATAACGTAAGCCAGCGCCCTTCGGTCGATTCCCGGTAATACTGCTTGCGGCTCTGCATCGTCTCAACCGGGAACAGGTCAAACGCCATCACCCACGCGATGTCGAGGTGCGCGGTCGTTGGGATGAGGTCTGAAATATAGCAGGCCGTCTTGCCGCCGCTGCGAAGCACGATCGCCTGCATGTGCCGCGTGTGCCCGGGAAAAATCCGCACCGATACTCCCGGCACGATCTCCTGATCGCCCTTCAGCAAAATCATCTGCCCGCTTTTCACCAGCGGCTCGTAATTGTCGCCGATGTAGCTGATGGCGTCCCGCTCGTTCGGTTCTTGCGCGTGCCGCCACTCGCCTTCCTGGGCGTAGTACTTGGCCTTCGGAAACGTGGCGACCACCCGTTCTCCCCGCCGTACGGTGTTCCAGCCGCAGTGGTCAAAATGCAGGTGGCTGTTGATGACAATGTCGATGTCATCGGGCGCGAGGCCGGCGGCGTGAAGGTTTTCGAGAAACTTCGCCGGCTGGCCGTAGATGCTCACCATCCTTTCCGACAGCTTGTTGCCCATGCCGGTTTCAATCAGGATGGTCTGGTTGCCCGTGCGTACGACGACCGAGTTCAGCCCGGTGGCGACGCGATTCTTTTCGTCCGGCGGCGCCTTCTTCTCCCACATGACTTTGGGGATGACGCCGAAAAACGCCCCGCCGTCCAGCCAGTAGTTGCCGTCCGACACCGAGATCAGCTCGAAATCCCCAAGATTGATCTTCATTTCATGTTTGTAGGCACGGGTGTCCCCACCCGTGCAGGGGCTTCTCGAACTCGCACGGGTGGGGACACCCGTGCCTACATCCCCCGCTGCCCCTCTGTTTCCCCTGTGGTTACTCCGGCGCTCCGGTTGTCCAGACTCTCGCGGACTTCCTCCACCCGGGCGGCCACGGCAAACAACAGCGGATCGATCCCCTCTCCCGTTACCGCGGAGATCGGAAAAAGCTCCAGCTTGTGCTTCTGGCAGTAGCGCTTCAGCTTGGCGAGTTTGTCTTTGTTTGCGGCGTCGATCTTCGAGGCGGCCATGATCATCGGCTTCTTCTCGAGTTCCGCCCCAAAACTGGCCAGCTCCCCGTTGATCACTTCCACGTCCTTGGCCGGATCCGTCCGGCCGCTCGAGTCGGAAACATCCACCAGGTGGACGAGCAGCCGGGTGCGCTCAAGGTGCCGCAGAAACTGCGTCCCCAGCCCCGCGCCGGTGTGCGCGCCCTCGATCAGCCCGGGAATGTCGGCCACCACAAAGCTGACCTGCTCCGGCTCTTCTCCGACGGCGACCACGCCCAGGTTCGGTTGGAGAGTGGTGAAGGGATAGTCCGCAATCTTCGGGCGCGCGGCCGAGATGCGTGATATCAGCGTCGACTTCCCGGCATTCGGATACCCGACCAGCCCGACATCTGCCAGCAACTTCAACTCCAGACTGAGTGTTCGCTCTTCTCCCGGCCGGCCTTCCTCGTGTTCACGCGGGGCCTGGTGGGTTGACGTAGCGAAGCGCGCATTTCCCCGGCCTCCTCTTCCGCCGTGAGCGACAACGATCCGCTCGTCGGCCTGGGAAAAGTCATGGACTCTCTCGCCGCTGTCGGCGTCGTAGACGATCGTCCCCACGGGAACCTTGAGAATGACATTCTCGCCCTCGTGCCCGGTGCGATTTGAACCTTCTCCGTGCCGCCCGCGCTGCGCCGTGTACTCCGGATTGAAGCGGAAGTGCACCAGCGTGTTGTGGCGCTCGCTCGACTCCATGATGACGTCGCCGCCCTTGCCGCCGTCTCCGCCCGAAGGCCCGCCGCGAGGCACAAACTTTTCCCGCCGGAACGCCAGGCAGCCGTTGCCTCCGTTTCCCGCCTTCACCCGGATTTTTGCCTCATCAATGAACATGGCGCTAAGTCTGGATTCTAAACTGCCTTTGTGTCCCCTGTGGTTGATTTGATATGCATGGCTGGATAAGGTTCGTATCAGGGCAGGCCTTCAGGCCTGCCAATAGAATCGCCGGATGATCCCCGCGCCGGAACGGCGCAGACCAGGTTGGAAGTTGCGCCCATGGGCGCGTCTTCAATGCGGGCACGACGCTCGGCGCGGCTGAAAGCCGCGCCCTGATACGAAACCGTCTGAGCTTCCTCAGTGTCCCCTGTGGTTTCGCCTTTGGATTTACACAACAAAGCCCCGGCTTACGAGCCGGGGCTGCAAAAGAAACCTTCGACTACTTCGCTTCCAGCGGTTCAATCATGACGAACTTGCCCATGGATCCGCGATCCATGAACTTGATCCGTCCGGAAATCTTGGCAAACAGCGTGTCGTCCTTCCCCCGTCCGACGTTCAGTCCGGGTTTTACACGTGTGCCGCGCTGCCGCACGATGATGGTACCGCCGGGAACGACCTGGCCGCCAAACGCCTTGAAGCCAAGCCGCTGCGAATTCGAATCGCGCCCGTTTCGTGATGAGCCTAAACCTTTTTTGTGTGCCATATCGGAAACTCTCTTCTCAGTTTATTTCTTCTTCTTCGGAGCAGCCTTCTTTGCCGCCGGTTTCTTGGCTGCTTTCTTGGCCGCCGCCTTCGGCTTTGCGGCCTTCGCTTCCACGTGCGCCCTTTCTTCCGCCTTGGGCTTCCTTTCCTGCGGCGCCTGCTTCTCTTCCGCCGGCGCGGTGAACTTCTGGCCGTCGAAGGCGATTTCGGTAATCCGCACTGCCGTGAACGGCTGGCGATGTCCCTGCATTTTCTTGTATTGCTTCTTGCGCTTGTAGTGGAAGACGAGGATCTTGTTGCCCCGGCCGTGCTCCACCACCTGGCCGGTCACCAGCGCCTCGGACTGCGGCTTTCCTATCTGCCCTTCGCCGCCAGAGACGGCAAGCACATCGTTAAACTCGACTCTCCCGTTGGTGCCGTCCCCCAGGCGCTCCACGCGAATCACGTCACCGGGCGCCACCCGGTACTGCTTGCCACCGGCGCGGATAACCGCGTACATACTGATCCCTCCATCCCATCCAGTACCCGGCGCACACTGGCGCGAATCCGGGAATGCGGCTGATTTCTTGTGCTTGCTGTTGTCCGCGTCGAGGCTCTCGGCTACGATTGCGGGCGATTCCAGAACGGAACCGCGGGTACAGGCAAACCCAGTTATTCTAGCTTGCGCTGTGGAAAAGCGTCAACGCCGCGCCCCTGTTTTGCGCCGGAAGCGCAATACAGCCTTTCCTGCATTCCCGAATTTTTCCCTGTGCGGCGTGCAATGCGGCTGCGCCTGCGAGACAATAGAGATGGCCAATAACTGGAAAATCAGGTCCCGCTGTTACGGCGCTTTCCTGAATCGTTCAATTTAAAGCCGTCATCTTTGCAGTGTGGAGGAAAAACCATGGCGCATGAACTGCCCCCTTTGCCGTATGACTATGCCGCATTAGAACCCACGATCGACTCGCAAACCATGAAGCTGCATCACGACATGCACCACGCCGCCTATGTCAAGAACCTGAATGCGGCGCTGGAGAAGTATCCGCAATTGCAATCGAAGAGCGCCGAGGATCTGCTGCGCGACCTCAACGCCGTTCCCGAAGACATTCGCGCCGCAGTGCGCAACAATGGCGGCGGACATGTGAACCACACCATGTTCTGGAAGATCATGAAACCCAAGGGCGGAGGCGATCCCTCTGGCGCCGTCGGGGACGCCATCAAGAAGGCGTTTGGCAACTTCAAGGACTTTCAGACCAAGTTCAACGACGCCGGCGCGAAGCAGTTCGGCAGCGGATGGGCCTGGCTGGCAGGCAAACCGAACGGCGACTTGCAAGTGCTCAGCACGCCCAACCAGGACAATCCCATTTCCCAGGGACTGTTCCCCATCATGGGCAACGACGTGTGGGAGCACGCCTACTACCTGAAGTACAACAATCGCCGGCCGGAATATCTGGCGGCCTGGTGGAACGTAGTGAACTGGGAAGAGATCAACAAGCGCTACGAATCGCTGAAGTCCGGCAAGCTCGAGCCCGCACTGGCGGGACGGTAAGAACACAGTGCCCCGTCCTCGTCGTTCCGCAATTTGGGACGACAGGGCGGGGCTTTTGACTTCTGTGGTTAAATCTCGAACCTGACCACAGAGAACACAGAGGAATCTCTTCCCAGTATTGCTATTGCCTTACCCTGTGTGCCTCTGTGGCCCCTGTGGTTAAATCTCGAACCTGACCACAGAGAACACAGAGGAGCACAGAGGAATCTCTTCCCAGGACTGCTATTGCCTTACCCTGTGTGCCTCTGTGCCCCCTGTGGTTAAATCTCGAATCTGACCACAGAGGATCACAGAGGAAACCTCTTCCCTGCATTGCTATTGCTTACCCCTGTGTGCCTCTGTGGCCCCCAGTGGTTGAATCTCGAATCTGACCACAGAGAACACAGAGGAGCACAGAGGAATCTCTTCCCAGCATTGCTACGCCCTTCATATAGACTTCCTGATCGTCTCGTCTGAGCGTATGACTGAAACCTCCCGGACGTCCGCTATCGAGTTTTCCAAAGTATCGTTTCGCCTGCCGGGCGGCGCGGAATTGCTGCATGAGCTTGATCTCGAGATCCGGCGCGGCGAGACGCTGGTGCTGTTGGGCCGCAGCGGCTCGGGCAAGACGACCTCTCTCAAGCTGATCAACAGCCTGCTCACGCCAACCGGAGGCGAGTTGCGCGTCGAGGGCCGCTCCACGCGGGAGTGGGACCTGATCCGCCTGCGGCGCTCTATCGGCTACGTCATTCAGGACGTTGGCCTCTTCCCGCACTTCACCGTTGCGCGCAACATCGGGCTGGTGCCGCAAATCGAAAACTGGCCCCAGGAGCGCATTCGCCGGAGAGTGGAAGAGTTGCTGCACCTCGTTGGCCTGGAGCCGCAGCTCCTTTCCCGCTATCCGCGCGAACTGTCCGGAGGACAGCGCCAGCGGGTCGGCGTCGCCCGCGCGCTCGCTGCCGATCCTCCCATCCTGCTGATGGACGAACCCTTCGGGGCGCTCGATCCCATCACCCGCGCCGAACTTCAGCGTGAGTTCATGGACCTGCAAAAGCGCCTGCAAAAAACGGTGGTGTTCGTCACGCACGATCTCCGCGAGGCCCTGCTCGTCGGCACCCGCATCGCTTTCATGGAATCCGGGCGCCTGGTCGCGGTCCTCTCGCCTGATGAATTCGTGAATTCCGGCGATCCTTCGGTCTCCGCTTACGTGAAAGCCTTCGGCGGCGCGGGCGATCCCGTCAAAGCCGGCGGAAACAACCGCCCTGGCACTTCTCGAGGTCCATCATGAACGTTCTGCAATTCATGATTCAGAATCGCACCGAAGTGATGTGGTTGACGCTGGAGCACCTGTGGCTCGTCCTGGCTTCCACACTGCTGGCGGTGGCAATCTCGGTGCCGCTGGGCATCTGGATTTCGCGCCGGCCCTTGCTCAGCAAGCCAGTGCTGGCCACAGCGAACGTGATTCAGACGATTCCCAGCCTCGCCCTCTTCGGTTTTCTGCTGCCCGCGCCGTGGCTGGGCGAGCGCGCCGCGCGGCTGGCGATTTTCGCTCTCATGCTGTACGCACTGCTGCCGCTGATTCGCAACACCTACACCGGGATTCTCGGTGTCGACCGGGCGGTGATTGAAGCCGGACGCGGCATGGGGATGACCAACCGCCAGCTCCTTTGGCAGGTGGAGCTGCCGTTATCCTTGAGCTACATCATCGCGGGTGTGCGAGTGGCCGTGGTTCTGTCGGTTGGAGTGGCAACCATTGCTGCCGCCATCGGAGCCGGAGGTTTGGGCGAATATATCTTTCGCGGGCTGGCGATGGTGAACAACTCGGTGATTCTCGCCGGCGCGATTCCGGCAGCGGCTCTGGCCCTCATTGCCGATGTAAGCCTGGGATGGCTGGCGAAGAAGCTGAGCCCGCAGTAAGCGATGATCGCCCCCTAAGCCTATGCAGACAGGGCAGTTATCGGTCAAACTTTTCCCTTGCCCAACCCAGGGTTCCTGTCCTATTATCTAACTAACTGGTTAATTAGATGAAAACTCTTCCGAAAAATCGACTGGGATCGCGGCGGCAGCCGGTGGAGAGCCGGGCTGCCATTCTGAAGGCGGCGATCCAGGAGTTCTCGCAGGAAGGCATCGCCGGCGCCCGCACGGATACCATCGCCCGCAACGCGCGCGTCAACAAGGCCCTGCTCTACTACTACTTCAAGGACAAGGAAGGCCTTTACGCCGCGGTGCTCGATCATGTTTTCAGCGGACTGCGCAAAGCGGTGGAGGAGGTCTTGTCGCGCGACCTGCCTCCGCGCGAAAAAATGCTGGCGTACGCGGGAGCGCACTATGACTTCGTCGCCAGCAATCCGCGCTTCCCCCGCGTCGTTCAGGCGAACATGATGTGGGCGGGGCGCAAGACGGCGGCGCAGTTTGAACGAATTGCGAAAGTCTACCTGCGGCCGACTTTTCTTCAACTCACGCAATTGCTGCGGGAAGGAGCCGAGCGCGGCGAATTCCGCCGGGTCGATCCTCTGCACTTCCTTCCGGCGATGATTACGATGATCGTTTCCTATTTCAACCATGCCCCAATGTTGCGGTTGGTGACAGGCGCGGATCCGCTGTCGCCGGAAAACATCGCGGCCCATCGCGCGGCGGTGCTCGACCTGATCGCCGCCGCGCTGTTCGTCCGCGAGACTCCCGCAGGAGCTCAATCGTGAACGCACGCAACAAGATTTTCATCCTGTTGATGGTGATCGCGGGCCTGGCGCTCGGTTACTACCTGATTTCGACGCCGCGGTCGTCCGACATGGTGCTGATCGGAACCGTGGACGCGAACCAGGTGATCGTGAGCCCGCAGATTCAGGGACGCCTGTCGAAGCTGCGGGTGGACGAGGGAACCCCGGTGAAGCAGGGAGACCTGATCGCTGTGCTCGATCCCTCGGAACTCGAGGCCCAGGAGCGCGCCGCCGCTGCCACGATCTCCAGCCTGCAATCCAAGGTGGGGGAAACACAGGCCATGCAGGAGGCGACAATGGGGTCGACTTCGAGCAACGTGGCCAACGCGCAGGCGCGTCTGCAATCGGCGAGAGCGCAACTGGCGCAGGCCGAGGCCACATTGCAGCGAGTGCAGAGCGACAGCCGCCGGATGATGGAACTGGCCAAGGAAGGCATCGCATCCGAACAGGAAAGCGTTCAGGCGGAGAGCAACTTGAAAGCGCAACAGGCAAACGTGCGGGCGCTTCAGGACCTGGTGCGCGCAGCCGAAGCGGATCTGAACGCGGCGGTTGCGAATACGCATCAGGCTCACGCCGCGCAAAGCACGGTGCAGTCGACACGCAGCCAGGTGGCGAACGCCCAGGCCCAACTCAGGGAAGCGGAGGTTCGCCTGGGCTACACGAAGATCTATGCGCCGGTGAGCGGAACGGTTTCAGTGCGAGCGGCGCGCGAGGGCGAGGTGCTGAATCCTGGCCAGCCGATCGTCACCATCGTCGACTTGAGCGACACCTGGGTGCGGGCAGCGGTTCCCGAGACCGAGACCGACCACATCGGATTGGGCGACACCCTGCGCATTCGCCTGCCGGGCGGGACGGTAACCCGGGGCAAGGTGTTTTACAAATCCGCCGAGGCCGACTTCGCAACACAACGCGATGTGAGCCGGCGCAAGCGGGACATCAAGACCATCGTGCTGAAGGTGCGGCTGGAGAATCCGAAAGGCGCCTACGTTCCCGGCATGACTGCCGAAGTGCTGGTCTCGCCCGATCAGTTGAAGGGAACCGCCGCCGAAGCCACCGCAACGACAGTGAAGCCGTGAAGAGTGAATGATGATCGCCGATCTGCAAAAAGTGACCCTGGAAGCGCCGGCCGATCCCGCGAAGGCTCCGGTTGAAAAGGCCATCGAAGTCGACCACATCGTGAAGAAGTATGGCGACTTCACGGCAGTGGACGACATTTCCTTCGCGGTGCAGGAGGAGGAGATCTTCGGACTGCTGGGGCCGAACGGCGCGGGCAAATCGACGCTGATCCGGATGATGACGACGCTGATTCCGATTACGGCCGGCACGGCGCGCATTGCAGGGCACGATGTGGCCAAGGATCCGGACGGGGTGCGGCGGGTGATCGGAGTGATTCCCCAGGCGCTGACCAGCGACATCGATCTCACCGTCGAAGAAAACATGAACATCTACGCCAAGCTCTACGATGTTCCTGCAAAGAAGCGGAAAGAGGCGGTGGATGAACTTCTCGAACGGGTTGACCTGACCAAATGGCGGAACGCCCAGACCAAGACGCTCTCGGGCGGAATGCGGCGCCGGCTGGAAATCGCCCGCGGCCTGGTGCACAGTCCCCGAATTTTCTTTCTCGACGAACCGACGACCGGCCTGGATCCCGTCTCCCGAGTCGCTGTCTGGGAGATGCTCACCAACATCAAAAAAGACCGCAAGCTCACGATCCTGATCACGACACACTACATGGACGAGGCCGACCGGTTGTGCGACCGGATCGCCATTGTGGATCACGGCAAGCTGGTGGCCCTGGACTCGCCGCCTGCGCTCAAGGCCAGCGTGCCGGGATCGAACGTGATCGAGGCACAGTTTGAGCATGCGCCGCCCGATTGGGACCAGCGGCTGAACAAGCTGCCCGATGTGACTTCCGTCCAGCATGAAGGCGCGGGGATGTACCGGATTCTCACCGGCAACGGATCGCGGACGACGACGCAACTGGTCGAGACTGCGGTGCAGTCGGACGTTGGCGTGAAGTCGCTCTCGGTGCAGAACACGACGCTCGATGATGTGTTCGTCCACTACACCGGCAGGCAGCTGCGCGACGAACTGGTGAAGGCCGCGGGATTCATCATGCCGCCACGGCCCGGGATGCAACCATGAACCGAATGCTGGCGATTATCGAGCGCGAGCTGAGGAAGTTCTTCCGCTCTCCGGCGCTGATGATGGTTTCGCTCATCTTCCCCCTGGTGCAGCTGGTGGTGCTGGGCAACGCCTTCGGGGGGAAGATCAAAGATGCCAAGCTGGGGATCGTCGACCAGGACGGCGGCACGCAAGCCCTGAAGATCCGCGAGGCATTCAATTCGGTGCGAGCTAACGTGCGCACCTTCGAACCGATCTACTACGACAACGACAAGCAGGCGATGGAAGACGTGCGCAACGGGAAGATCGATGGCGCCGTCATCATTCCGCCGCAGTTTTCGCGCCGGGTCTACGAGGAGAATCATCCGCGCATTGCGCTGGTCGTCGACAACAGCGACAACTTCATGAGCGCAACGCTGGAACAGAAGATGCAGGAGCTCACGCAGGCTCTGAATGAGCCTACGGTCGAGCCACGCCTGTTGCAAAAGACCGCGCTCGAGGTAGTCGAGCTGTATCCCTATATCGAGTACATGAAGTACCTGCTGCCGGGGTCGATCTCGCTGGCCATCTTCATGTCGGTGATGATCGGTGGCGGGATGCTGTACATCGACGACAAAGCCCGGGGAGTGCACGAAGGCTACCTGGTCACGCCCATCACCAAGACCGAACTCGTTTTTGGGCTGAATGCGGCCAGCGCGATCAAGGCCGTGATGACGGGAGCGATTATCACGATAATAGGGGCGCTGCTGTCGGGCGTCGGAACGCTGTTCAATCCGTTCACCGCATTCGGACTGGTCCTGATGGTTGTGCTGACGGCAGTGGCGTTCAACACCATGATGTTTCTGATGATGGTGAGGGTAGAAGATCCGCTGGTGCCGCGGGCGATCTTCGGCATTCTCAATACGCTGCTGTTTTTCCCCAGCGGCGCGATTTATCCCATCCAGGCATTCCCCTGGTGGCTGCGGGCCATCGCACGGGTGGATCCCTTCACCTTCGCGGTGCACGGATTCAAGTCGTTGCTGCTGAAGGAAGCGGGCTTCGTCGCCATCTGGCCGGACATTCTCTACCTGTCGCTGTTTGCCATCGTGACGCTCAGCCTGGCAGTGCCCCTGTTCAAAAGGACGCTGTAGGGAACTTTTGCGGGGCTGCCGCTGTCATATATCCTTGAATCGCTATGACACTGATGGATGCGCAGCAGTATGACGCGGCCGGCGACCGCCGGAAGAGGATCAAGATTGCGGCGATCGTGGTTGCGATTCTGCTGGTTGCCGCCGCGGCCTGGACATATCGCAACTGGCCAGAGGAGCACGCCGTCGACCGCTTCTTCAGCGCGATCGAGAAGCAGGATTTTGAAACCGCGTACGGCATCTGGATGCACGATCCGCAGTGGAAAGAGCATACCCAGAAATACGCGCGTTATCCCTTCAATGAGTTCTATAAGGACTGGGGCCCGGGGGGGGAGTGGGGGCTGGTTAAGAACTACGAAGTTTCCGGCTCGGCTGTGCCCAAGGACGGGAGCGGGGTGGTGGTCGAAGTGATCGTCAATGGGCGAGCGGAGCGCGCGCACATCTGGGTGGAGAAATCAGATAAGACTTTCAGCTTCTCGCCGTATTGAGCTGTCTCTCGCAAGCCGCATACCAACAGCAGGCCCTCGACTGCGGTGAAGAAAAAGCGTTTACCACAGAGGCCACAGGGGCGCACAGAGAAAACGAACAGCAGGTCCCTCGACTGCGTTCGGCTGCGCCTCACTACGCTCGGGATGACAATTTTGGGTGGGGGAAACCCAGCAGCAGGTCCCTCGACTGCGTTCGGCTGCGCCTCACTACGTTCGGGATGACAAAGATGATGATGGGTGACTGAAATTTCCGTTAGCCCGGCGTGGTGGCGGCCGGGTCGGGGGTGAAGTGCTGCAAGGTCTTCTGTAGCGAGGCCTCGTCGCCAACGTTCAGGCACTTGGCGGAGCGTTCGATCTGGCGCATCAACCCGCAAAGAACTTTTCCGGGTCCGACCTCAATAAATGTCTGCACGCCGCGATCGAGGAGCACACGCATCGACTGGTTCCACTTCACCGATCCCGTCACCTGCCGGACCAGGGCGTCGCGGGCTGCGTCGGGCGAGGTGACTTCGGCGGCGTCGACATTGGTGATTACAGCAACTGCCGGCGAGCTAAAGGAGAGCTTCTGGAGGTCGGCGGCCAGGCGGTCCTGGGCAGGCTTCATGAGCGCGCAATGGAATGGCGCGCTGACCTGGAGCATGACAGCTTTCTTGGCGCCGCGTTCGGATGCAAGTTTGACAGCGCGCTCCACGGCGGCCGCGTGGCCCGAGATCACGACCTGTTCCGGCGAGTTGATGTTGGCAGCCTGGCAGACTTCGGACTGCGCGGCGTCGGCGCAGACGGCGGTGACGTTTTCCAGGGTCATGCCCAGGATGGCGGCCATTGCTCCCATGCCGACAGGAACGGCCTCCTGCATGTATCTTCCGCGGTTGCGCACGGCGCGGACGGCATCGGAAAAGGAAAGAGTTCCGGCGGCGACGTGAGCGGAATACTCGCCGAGGCTGTGGCCAGCGACGAATGACGGCTTGATTCCCTGAGACGCGAGCACACGCCAGGCGGCAACGGACGCGGTGAGAATCGCCGGCTGGGTGATCTCGGTCAGCTTGAGCTGATCTTCGGGGCCCTGGAAGCAGAGCTGGGACAAGTTGGTGCCGAGGGCTTCATCGGCCTCGGCGAAGGTCTGTTGCGCCACGGGATATTTCCCGGCCAGGTCGGAACCCATGCCTACGGCTTGCGATCCCTGGCCGGGAAACAGAAAAGCAACTTGATTGGTCAAAGAAGGGCCCTTTCGATCGTCGCTCTTCTATCTTCGCTTCAGGCTGCCTTGCCGCGCGCATAAGCGGTTGCGATGGAGGCGGTGTCGGTATATTCCCGGAAGCTGGCGATCTTGCCGCCACGGAAACCGAACGCCATAGCCCATTCCGCAGCGATTGAACCACCACCGGGCTTGGCCTTCCCGCTGTAGCTGCCGAGCGCGATCACATTGTCCCCCTGCGCGACGAAGGTTCGAGGTTCGAACTGCTCGAAGTCTACGGCTTCGGGGAGTTTCTTGAAGAAGGCGCGGACGGCCTCCTTGCCATGAAAGGTACCGGCCTGCGGAATCAGGCCCTCGCCGGGGACGATCCACTCAACGTCGTCTGCCAAAAAATTGATCAGGCTGTCGATGTCGCCGCGTCCGAAGGCTGCGTATACGTCCTGCACTGCTTTTGTGTTCTGCTGTTCGCTCATTGGAAACCTCCAAAGAAAATACGGGGCATTCTACCAAGTGGATTGGGTGCAAGCCCAGCCAGGTTTCAATCAAGGAGGGCACGGAAGGACATGGAAAACGCCGTGTGCTCATCATATTTCAAAAAAAAAAGCTTGAACCACGGGGGGCACAGAGGGACACAGAGTTTCGCACGCGCGGGACGCGCGCGCCTACATCAATGCGGCGGGGGCGCGGATGGTGGCCAGTTCTTTTTCAATTGTGTCGTTGATGCGGCGGTCGACGAACTCGGAGGCGACACGCAGGGCATTCTTGATGGCGTTGGCGTTGGACGATCCGTGAGTGATGAAGCAGACCCCTTTCACTCCCAGCAGAGGGGCGCCGCCGTACTCGGTGTGGTCCAGGCGTTTCTTGAAATCGGCAAAGGCGCTGCGGGAAAGTAAATATCCCACCTGGCGAGTGATGGTCTCCTTGAGAGTCTCCTTCAGGGTAAAGCGCACGAGATTGGCTACGCCCTCCGAGATCTTCAACGCCACGTTACCGACGAAGCCGTCGGCAACGATCACGTCGATGTTGCCACTGTAGAGATCGCGGCCTTCGACATTGCCGACAAAACGCAGGGGCAAACCTTTGAGAAGCTGGAAAGCGTCGCGAGTCAGCTGGTTTCCCTTCGATTCTTCCTCGCCGATGGAAAGCAATCCCACCCGCGGCCGTGGCGTGCCAAACATGGAGCGGAAGTAGATTTCTCCCATGACGGCGAACTGCTCCAGGTTTTCCGGGGAGCAATCGACGTTGGCGCCGACGTCGAGAAGAATCGCGGCCGTGCCGATGGCAGTAGGAAAAACAGCGGCGAGGGCCGGACGATCGACGCCTGGAAGGGCGCCAAGAACCATTTTCGCTGTCGCCATGGCCGCGCCGGTGTTACCGGCAGAGACAAAACCGCCGGCGAGGCCTTCGCGCACCAGTCGGAGGCCGACTCGGATGGAGGAGTCCCGCTTGGCGCGGACCGCCTGCACCGCCTTCTCTTCCATGGTGATCACTTCGCTGGCGTGGGCACACTCAATGGGCAGTTGGGCGGAGGAGGGATGACGCGCAAGCTCCGCCTTCACAATGGCTTCCGGGCCGACCAGGATGACACGCACGCCGTGCTGACGAGCCGCCTGAATGGCGCCTTCGACCTCGGGCTTTGGCGCCCGGTCTGAGCCCATCGCGTCGAGAGCTATGACGCCTGGCATGGGGGTTGGTGCTAGCTGGCTTCCTCGACGTCGAGGACTTCACGGCCCTTGTAGTAGCCGCACTTGGCGCAGGCACGATGCGGCAACTTGCGCTCGTGACAGTTCGGGCACTCCGACAGGGAATGGCTCTTCAATGCGTCGTGCGCCCGGCGGGTGCTGGTGCGCCTTTTGGAGTGACGCCGTTTGGGATTAGGCATAGATTCCTTTTCAGCGGGCGGCCATTTACCTGGCCGCGGCTATTAGTGTTCCAGCTTACTGCGAATTTCCTTCAGTGCCGACCAGCGGGGATCCTCAACGGGGTCCTCGCAAGAGCATTGCTCGAGGTTCCAATTGGCGCCGCAGTGCGGGCACAGCCCTTTGCACTCTTCGCGGCAGATCACCTTCAGGGGCACGGCCAGGAGCACCTGCTCCCGGATTACGTCCTCGAGCTGAAGTCCGTCTCCCTGATAATAGCCGACCTCGGCTTCGGCGGTAGTCACGGACAGTTCCGCCTTGCCGGCGTCAATCCCCAGAGGACGATAAAGAAGGTCGAAGTCGTGCGCCACGGCCTTCACCACCGGATCGAGGCAGCGGGCGCATGCCAGCTCGACCTTGATCGAAAGCTTCCCCGCAAGGCGTATGTCTTTGATTTTATGATGCTTTCCGTGATGCTCCTCGACGAGCTGAGCGCGGCCGGCGGTGCGCAGGCTGCCGCGCTGCTGCAAGTCGGGACCGAAATCGATCGCGCCCCGAGCGAACTCCTCCTTGAAATCAATAGGATGGAATTCCAACTCATGAATTTCGAAGAACATCGGGAACCTCGCCGCCCCCACCCTAGCGCGAAGGCCGCGGGAAACACGCTCAGAGGCGTAAGTTCTCCAGGGAGCAAAGTTTAAGAATAAAGGCGAGGGATGGGGGTGTCAAGAAACCGGCTATGGTTTTCGGTAAAGACTGAAATGCTCGCTGAAACCCAAGTCTGCACGCGCGAGACGCCCGCGCCTATATTGGCAATTGGCTATTTGCTAGAGGTGCTATACTCCCCTCCTCATCGTTGACAACTTGGTAAGCTTGTCGGCGTTGAAGGGCTTGGTTGACGGACTGCAGTGTTCGCCAATTTCCCCAGGTAAAACATGAACGTCCCGGGGTGGTCACGAACTCAGGTGGGGCTCACGGAACGAGCGGCGCGCTGCCCTCTCACCGTACCGGTGCGAGTCACGGTACTGCGGGGAGGAGTAACCAGCGCGATCGCCGGGCGCTCGCTGGACATCAGCGAGAGTGGGCTGGCTGCGAGGCTTGCGGCGGACGTCTCGCCGGGCGACTCGGTGGCTGTAGAGTTTCTGCTCCCTCAGACCGGCCTAGGCCTGTTCACCAAAGCCGTGGTGCGGCACCATGCCCGCGCCCGCTGTGGCCTGGAGTTCCACAGCCTGTCGCTGGAACAGCGGGCAATGATCCGGCGGTGGACACACCGGCGCCTCAACGAACCCCATCCCCAGAAGGCTGCCGCCGCCCCGGCGGCGCAGAGAATCCGCCACGTGCCGGCCGTTCGGCAGCACCCCACGCCGGTTCTGGTCTGGCTGCGACGGAATGCCGTCCTGCTTGCCGCTCTCGCGGTGGCGTTGACGGCGGGGGGCTGGTGGTATCACTGGCACGGCCAGTGGAGCGCCATCGAGGCGCGTCCCGAGGTTGAGACGGGCGATGGGGCGCCACAGAGGTTGTTCGTTTCGCGTTCGGTCATGGAGCCGAAACTCTTGTACCGCGTCGATCCGACTTATCCCGAGGGAGTTCATTCTGTCAGCGGCACGGTAACCCTCGATGTCGTGGTGGGGGTCGATGGGACGGTGATCAGCCAGAAGCGGATCAACGGACCGGAGGTGCTGGCGCGAGCTGCCATGGATTCCGTGAACGACTGGCGGTTCGAGCCCTACCGGGTGAACGGGCGAGTGGTGGAGGCCGAGTTTACCGTGACTGTGAATTTCCCCGAGCGATAGCGCGACGTCCGACCAGCGCCTGAAGGCGCAATCCCTGAGTGATCTCTACGGCAGGCCTAAAGGCCTGCCCTGATACGAGACGCGATTCCTGGGCTCTACGGCAGGCCCTAAAGAGCTGCCCGATACGAGACGCGATGAGTGGGCTCTACGGCGGGCCGAAAGGGCTGCCCGATACGAGACGCGATGAGTGATCTCTACGGCGGGCCTGAAGGGCTGCCCTGATACGGGACGCGATGAGTGGGCTCTACGGCGGGCCGAAAGGGCTGCCCTGATACGAGACCCGATGAGTGGGCTCTGCGGCGGGTCGAAAGGGCTGCCCGATACGAGACGCATTGAGTGATCTCTACGGCGGGCCTGAAGGCCTGCCCGATACGAGACGCGATCTTTCTACTTTGAAACCACCCGATCCTTGCGGAAGGCATGCAGCGTGATGGCGCCGCTGATGCCGAAGCTCACTACGGCTCCGAGCGCCATCATCTGAGACACCTCGCTGTTCGGCGAGAGGAAATCCACGACCAGGGCCGCCAGGGCGAAGGCAATTCCCAGGATGTTCAGCCATACGGGCGACTTGATGACTGGAGTTCTTTCCCGATTGCGGAGGCGAAGCTGCATCAGGACAGCGGCCGATCCGATGGCGGCCACCACGACGACGGCGAGGGGACTGTAGAAGGCGCTGCTGTTGGTAAAGAGGACTACGACTGCCAGCACTCCGCAGAGCAGAGCGGAGGCGATGACCGTCCAGCGGCGAGGATGGGAACCTTCCGGCAAAGGTCTTTGTAACCAACGCCTTTATACAGCGGTTTCCAGGCGGATTCAAACCTGGGCGGGGTTACCTTGTGTGCCGCCGGTCAAGTTTTTTACCACAGGGGACACAGAGGAACACAGGGGCCGACAGAGAAAGGGACGGTCCTCATTTTTCCCGCGCATAACCTCTGTGCACTCTGTGTTCTCGGTGGTTAGAAAAAACCTTAGCCACCCGCATTTTTCCGGTCATTTTTGTCCTCCGACCTCCGGTAAGTGAGCTACAATTTCCACATCCAATCGGGAATACCGATTGTTCGCATTCATTTTCTTGTTCACGTCAGCTTAGACCCGGCAGTCGCGATTTGCTGAACACTCGGCCCGAAGCGGCGCCGGCACTACCCGGAACGGCATTCACCGTCTGCGAACTTCGTCCGGACGGGCGCAACGACAGAGCGATTTTCGAATTTTCGAACTGCAAGGAGAACAATATGGCGACCGCACTTTCGAGCGTAGAACTCGAAGACAAAGTAACAACTTTCATCAAAAAAGATCGCAAGATGCTGATCAACGGGAAGTGGGTCGAAGCCGCATCCGGCAAGACCTTCCCCACCTACAACCCGGCGACGGGCGAGGTGTTGGCGCGTGTGGCCGAAGGCGACCGCGAGGACATCGATCGCGCGGTGAAGGCGGCGCGGACAGCTTTCGAGAAGGGCCCGTGGCCGAAGATGACTCCGTCGCAGCGCGGACGGGCGATCTGGAAGCTGGGCGACCTGCTCGAACAGAACCTGCAGGAGTTTGCCGAACTGGAGATGCTCGACAACGGCAAGCCGCTGAAGATCGCGCGCGTCGCCGACGTTCCCCTGGCGGCGGACCTGTTCCGCTACATGGCGGGCTGGGCCACCAAGATCGAAGGCAACACCATTCCGATCTCCATGCCCGGCAAGTACCTGGCGTACACGCTGCGCGAACCGGTGGGCGTGGTCGGGCAAATCATCCCCTGGAACTTCCCGCTGCTGATGGCGGCGTGGAAGCTGGGACCGGCGCTGGCTGCGGGGTGCACCGTGGTGCTGAAACCAGCCGAGCAGACGCCGCTTTCGGCGCTTCGCCTGGGCGAACTGATTCAGGAAGCCGGATTTCCGGACGGCGTGGTGAACATCGTGCCGGGATACGGCGAAACCGCCGGCGCTGCGCTGGCAGCGCATCCGGATGTCGACAAGGTGGCGTTCACCGGCTCGACCGAAGTGGGCAAGCTGATCGTGCAGGCCGCGACCGGAAATCTGAAAAAGGTATCTCTGGAACTGGGAGGCAAGTCGCCGAACGTGGTTTTTGCGGATGGCGACCTGAAGACGGCGATCGCCGGAGCCTCGATGGGAATCTTTTTCAACCACGGCCAGTGCTGCTGCGCAGGATCGCGGCTGTATGTCGAGAAGGCCATCTTTGACAAAGTGGTCGAAGGCGTCTCCGAGGAGGCGAAGAAGATCAAGGTCGGACCGGGCTGGGATTCCACGAGCGATATGGGTCCGCTGGTTTCCGAAGAGCAACTGAACCGCGTCTGCAGCTACCTTGAGTCAGGATTTACCGAAGGCGCCAAGGCCACGGTCGGCGGCGAACGGCACGGCGACAAGGGCTACTTCGTAAAGCCGACGGTGCTGGTAAACACCAACGAAAACATGAAGATCGTGAAAGAAGAAATCTTCGGGCCCGTGGTCACGGCCATTCCCTTCTCCGAGGTGGATGAGGTGATGGAGAAAGCAAACGACACGGTTTATGGCCTGGCGGCCGGGATTTGGACACGGGATGTCAGCAAGGCCCATCGGCTGGCAGCGCGGCTGCGCGCCGGCACGGTGTGGGTCAACTGCTACAACGTGTTCGACGCAGCCATGCCGTTTGGCGGCTACAAGCAGTCGGGTTGGGGCCGCGAGATGGGCCACGACGTACTCGAGATGTACACCGAAACCAAGGCGGTGTGCGCGCAGCTGTAGACTTGTTTGAAGACCCTGTGGCCTCTGTTTTTCACCAGAGGGGCACAGGGGCAAGGCACTAAATCTTTCTCGGAAAGTTGCGGGAGGCGTGAGCCTCCCGTTTTTTTTGTGAAGGCGGTTCTTCAGGTATTGCGGACCGCAACCATGGGATTGATTTGTGAAGCTCGCCGCGCCGGCACATAGCCGGAAACCAGGGCCACCGCGATAAGAGCGAGGACCATGCCTGAGTAAGTCGGCGCATCCCATGGCGAGGTTGCGAAGAGCAGCGATTCAATCAACCGCGCAAATGCGAACGAGGCGAGCGTTCCCGCGACGACGCCCATCACCGTCAGGCGCAAGGTGTTGACGATCACGTCGCGCTGGACGCGCCCGGTGCTGGCCCCGAGCGCCATACGGATGCCGATTTCCTGCCTCTGCCGGGTGACGGAGTAGGACACGACGCCATAGATGCCGAGAGCCGCCAGCACCAGCCCCAGCCCGGCGAATGCCGCGACCAGCAACATGAAGAAGCGCCGCGGCGAAACGGCACGTTCGACGATGGTTCGGATCGGCCGAAACTCCGCCGCGGGCTGATTGGGATTCAGTTCGCGAAGCGCGTGCAGCACGCTGCCGCCGAGCGCCGCCGGTTGCATGCTGGTGCGGATCACCAATTGCGCGCCCGCCGGATACTGCTGGGTTGCAGGGTAATAAATTTGCGATCCTGTACTGCCCTCGACGTTCTCTTCGTGGACGTCGTCCACAACGCCCACGACAAAATCCTCTTCCGAACCGCGCATGAGGATCTTCCCGACCGCATCCTCGTTCGGCCAATAGACACGGGCAGCCGAGGCATTGATGAGAACGACTTTCCGCGTCTCGGGTCCATCACTCCAGTCGAAGTCGCGTCCATGCAGGCCGATCCCCATAGCGCGGACAAATCCCGGCGTCACCACGTAAACCAGAGGGTCGGGAAGTTCGCCGGGAGCGAAAGTCTTTCCCTTGGGGGCGGGCGTATCCCACTCCCGGTTCGGCCCCAGTGGAAGAAAGTCGGCCATCCCGGCGGCTTCCACGCCCGGCAGCGCGCTCACCCTCGAAAGAATCTGCTGGAAGATGACAGACCGCTTCTTAGCGCTCGCGAGGAAAGTTGAAGCACTATCGTTGTAATCGACCTTGATGGAAGCAGCACGTTCAGGCTGGAAGCCGAGATCCACATCGAGCACCTTCATGAAGCTGCGCAACAGGAGCCCGGCACACACCAGCAGCACACAGGCCAGCGTGACCTCAGAGATGACGAGCACAGCGCGCACCCGTTCATGCCCGCGGCCGAGTCCCGCCCCCGGCCCCGAGTCCTTGAGCGCCTCGTGGAGATTTCCTTTGGCCATCCGCAGGCCGGGAATCAGGCCGAAGATCATTGCGGTGCAGACAGCCACAAGAACTGTCCAGCCGAGCGCCTGCCCGTCGATGCGCAGCGTGCTGAGCAGTGGCAGCGCCACCGAATGTTGATGAGCAAGCCATGCGATGAGGATTGCCGCCAGGCCGAGTCCGGGCAATGCGCCCGCTCCTGACAGCACCAGGCTCTCCAGCAAAAGCTGCCGCACGATGCGGCCACGGCTGGCGCCGAGAGCGCCGCGCACCGCGAACTCCTTGGCGCGAGATGCCGCGCGAGCCAGAAGCAGGTTGGAGAGGTTCACACCTGCGATGAGCAGAATCGTCCCTACCGCGAGCCACAGCGCAATCAGCGACCGGTGCAGTTTGCCGGTGACGTATTGCTTGAGCGGCACGGGAATCAGGTTGCCCTTGTATCGTCCCAGCGTGTCGGGATATTTCGTGTTGAAGTACAGATTCGGAGCGACCCGGTTGGCGTCATCGAGAGCCTGCGCCACCGTCACTCCCGGCTTGAGCCGTCCGATCAGGGTGAGGATGTTTCCCCAATCGCGTTCCTTGTTG
Organism: Terriglobales bacterium; assembly: GCA_963803205.1. GTDB lineage: Bacteria > Acidobacteriota > Terriglobia > Terriglobales > Acidobacteriaceae > CAWDLG01. The sequence goes on along the minus strand of CAWDLG010000007.1, from coordinate 49,024 downwards.
AGGTCGAGCGGAGTGAAAAGATCGACTTTGGCCCCGGGCGAAAACACCGAGCCGAAGTCGAAACTTGGAGACAGCACTCCCACTACCGTAATCGGCGTTCCATCCAGGTCGATGGCCTTGCCCACGATGGAGGGATCGGCCGCGAACTGACGCCGCCAGTAGGCATCTGCCAGCAGAGCTACCGGATGCGGGCCGCCGCGGACTTCATCGGGGGTGAACAGGCGGCCTCGCGCCGGGCTCACGCCGAGAACCTGAAAGAAATTTCCAACCACTTCGATTCCGGTGGCGGGCTCCGGTTCGCCGCGGCCGGTCAGACGCAGGTTGTCGGGAGTGCTGAAGGCCATGTAGCCGGTCACGTCCTGATAGGCACGGCTCTGGGCGCGGAATTCCTCGTAGGCGTCGGCGGAATAGGTCGCGCAGGAAAGACCACAACCGGTAGGAGGCGGAGAAATCCAGACCAGTTCATGCGCCTGGGGAAAAGGCAGCGGACGCAGGAGCAGCGTGTTCACCACGCTGAACACCGTGACATTCGCGCCGACGGCGAGAGTTAGGATGAGAATGGAAACGACAGCGAAGCCCGGATCCCGCCGAAGCGTGCGCAGGGTGTAGCGGAGATCGTGGAGCGTGTCGGTCCAGTAATCCGTCACGTGTTTGCGGCGTTCGGTCTTCTCCCCTATCCGCTCGCCGATTCGCCGAACATTTTGCAGGTCTCCGAACTGGCTTTCGGCTTCCTTGCGTGCGGCATCTGGAGACCAGCCCTGGCCGACGAGTTCTTCAGTTTTGGCTTCGAGGTGGAAGCTCAATTCGTCCTGAACATCGGCGGCGGGATCTGCGCCGAAGAATCGCGCGTAGCGCCGCCACATGGGAACCGGTCTCATCCGAATTCCTCCGAGGACGGGCGCGTGGAGCCGAGAACCTTGGCCACGGCGCTGGCATACGCTTCCCAGGTTTTGGTTTCCTGGCGCAGACGGCGGCGGCCTTCCGGCGTGAGGTGGTAGAACTTGGCTTTGCGATTGTTCTCCGAGAGCCCCCACTCGGCTTCGAGCAGCCCTTTGTTCTCCAGGCGCCACAGCGCGGGATACAGCGTGCCCTCATCGATCAGCAGCGCCTCGTCGCTCTGCCGCCCTATGAAGCTGGTGATGGCGTAGCCGTGCAGCGGCCCCCACATCACCGCCTTGAGGATCAGGACATCGAGCGTTCCACGAAACAATTCGAGCTTGTCTTTGTCCATGGGAACTTTCTGCTGCTTCCTTGCGAACGCTTGTCCGCGGGGGGTTTTGCGTCCCCTTGGGTTGCAAGGGAAGCCTTGCACGGGAAGCGTTACACATTTCCCCTGTGATTGCAAGGGGTGAGGTTGTGTGGGCACGGGTGGGGTTGTGTAGGCACGGGTGTCTCACCCGTGCATAACTAAAAAAGGGTTGGTAGCGCTACCGGGAATCGAACCCGGGTTTGAAGATTGAGAATCTTCCGTCCTAACCCCTAGACGATAGCGCCATTAAGGACTTACGAGGACTACGGGTGCTACTTTCCACCATTCTTTCACTACGCGCAGGCAATTTGGCCGACATCCAAAGCGTGGCGGACTCCAACTCTCTCGGGGATGCCACCGTTAACCAGATGGCGCACTACATTCCTTTGCAAATCGTGCAGCTTCAGGCCTTCGTAGCGCGGATCGTACGGCCTGCCTTCGACTTTAATGATACGGCCAAGATTGCATGCCGCACAAGCAGCCGTCCATTCCTTGCGGAGATTCGTGCTGTCGAAAACCTTCCCCTGCTTGGGCGTGGCATCCTCCAGCAGGTTGACCAGAATTGAAGGTATGCTTCAAAGTTTCAGGTGCTCTCGTACGGCGGCGACAATCTTCTTCCCTGACGGCAGCAGCACACCGACAAAGGCCGCAGCCCCGCCATCGATGACGGTCTCGCCGTTCACGATGACCTTGAATTCCCCGTAATGGCTTCGAACCATTTCAACGTTGGCCTGGAGTTCTCGACGAAGTCGCGCCGCCACCCGGACGGCGTGAAGTCCGGTTACTCAATAAGCGCAAAAGCGAAGGGTAATTCGTGGGATGTCCATAACGGGTGATTGTAGTCTCACTCATCATGAATTGGGAAAGGTATGCCCTTGCTGCCCCACGGGCTAGGCGCCCGCGGGTACCACATCAAAAAAGTGTGGTTGATTCCGAGCCATATCCGTGTTTGTGCCTTTTATCGCCATGATGCGCTTTGCCGGAAGATTTCCCTCACAAGCCCCGCAGAGGTTCGCCTTAGCGGGTCGCAGCCTTCCAGCCGGTAAAGGCCTTCACGGTTCCACAGGAGGGGCCGCCGTCGGTGCCGGTGCCGCGGATGCGAGCCTCGAGAACGGCCTGAGAATCGTTTGCAGTCCGCTTGACCAGGGCACTGGTGATTGAGTTCAGCGCGATTTTCAGGCGGCGGCTCCAGCAGCTGTCGGCCTGGCCCGCGAAGGTTCCAATGTCGAGGTAGACGAAGCGCTGTCCTTTCGGGCCCTGCACGAAGGGACCGGAGAAGTCGGGGGCGCCTGCGCCGTCTTTGAGCTTGATGGTGAATTCGAACAGCAGGTCCCCGGCGCCGGATCGCTGTTTCTGCACGGTTTCGTAATTGCTGCCTCGTCCTTTCTGCAGGCCGAAGTCGACGCCCGCTGGCGGATTCTCCAGAACGATACGGAGTGGGAGATCCATGGTGTGTTCAAGTTTACGCTGGGGGCGGATTAGCCACAGGGAACACAGGGGAAATCAAAAGCAGGTCTCTCGACTGCGTTCGGCTTCGCCTCACTCCGCTCGGGATGACAAAGTTTGGAGAAAACGAGGGTGTGCTTACACCAAGTTCCAGTGCGCCTCTGTGTCCACTGTGGTAGGGGAATTAACCACAGAGAACACAGAGGAGCACAGGGGAAATCAAAGCAGGTCTCTCGACTGCGATGAGATGTTGATACTCTGTGCGCCTCTGTGTCCACTGTGGTAGGGGAATTAGCCACAGAGAACACAGAGGAGCACAGGGAAAATCAAAAGCAGGTCCCTCGACTGCGTTCGGCTTCGCCTCACTCCGCTCGGGATGACAAACCCTTAAGATGACAAACGTTAAAAAGTAGGTGAAGAGGAAAACCAAAGCAGGTCTCTCGACTGCGTTCGAGATGACAAAAATAAACGAGTCCCGGCCCAAGCGGTAAGTCCTGCCAAACCCCGCCAAAAGCCGCGTCCGACGGCACTCTTGACAAGTCCCGGGGGAAGTAGCAGAATCCCCGATGGAGAACAAAAAGCGAACATAGCAGTCGCTTCGCAGCCCGTCTGCCGTTCCCCTGAAATTCCAGGTGTTTATGTCTTCCCCGATACCAGCCCGGGGCTGTCCTGCCGCTTTTTCTGAAAAAGAAAGCCTCCGGGTGGTGCTGCGGAATTTTTCGGCGACCCCCAAATTGGCGGCGGTGACGCCGGCTTCGCGGCTGGAGGGGAGGCCGGCTCCGGAACTGGTCTCGAGCGGGATTCGGGAAATGGACGCCCTGACCGGAGGCCTGCCGCGCGGATGCCTGATCGAGGTTTGCGGGCCGGCCTCGTCAGGAAGGACCAGCGTTCTGCTGGCAGCGCTGGCGGCCGCGACACAGCGGCAGGAAGCATGCGCGCTGGTGGACGCCGGGGACGCGCTGCATCCGCAGTCGGCGAGCGGCGCGGGAGTGGACTTCGAAAGGCTGCTCTGGGTACGCTGCGGAGAAGATGCGCCGCGGAAGAACTCGCCGCGAAAACGAGCTTCGAGCCGGGGCTTTGAGGAATTTCGCCGGAACAAGAATGAAGGTCCGGTGGAGCAGGCACTGCGGGTGACCGATCTGCTGCTGCAAAGCGGCGGCTTCGGAATGATCGCCGTGGATCTGGGAGATGTGCCGCAGCAGGTGGCACGGCGCATCCCGCTGACGTCGTGGTTCCGTTTTCAGCGCGCGGTGGAGAACACTCCCACCATCCTGTTCGTGATTGCGCAGTCGCCCTGCGCGCCGGCCTGCACAGCGCTGCTGCTTCAACTGCGGCCTGCGGAGATTGGCGGTCATGGCGATTTCAGTTTTTCTCCGGCAAAGAAGGCTCCTTCTCATGCGCAGCTTCTGGAAGGAATTCGCGTGGAGGGGGAACTGCTGCGCTCGCGCATGCAGCGTAAGCCGGCAGGTTCGGTGATGACCGCATTTTCCACACGAGCAGTAAAAGCCGGCTGAAGGCGGTTTGAAAATGATCTGCGCCTGTATCTTCGTTCCCGATTTTCCCGTGGAAGCGCTGCTGCGCGCCGAGCCGGGATTGCGCTCACAACCGCTGGCTGTGCTGGAAGGCAAGCCTCCACTGCAGAAAGTTCTGGCGGTCAATGAAGAAGCCCGGCGCGCCGGGGTGGAACCGGGAATGCCACGGTTGCAGGTGGAAACCTGCACCGAGGTTGCTTTGCGGGTTCGTTCCGCCGTGCAGGAGCAGGGCGCGCATGCCGCTCTGCTGGATTGCGCGCAATCATTTTCTCCGCGCGTGGAAGACGCCGCCTGCGACACGATTTTGCTCGACCTCGACGGCCTGGAATCGCTTTTCGGCCCGCTGTCGAAAATTGTCCGCGACCTGGCGCGCCGGGCTTCCGACCTGGGCCTGGAAGTCAACGTGGCGGTGGCGTCGAATCCGGATGCGGCGGTGTTGGCGGCGCGGGGATTTTCCGGGATCACGCTGATCCCTCCGGGAAAAGAGGACGAGCAGTTGGGCAGCCTGCCGCTGGATGTTCTCTGCGGCAGCCTTGCCGGGTTTGGAATTGAAGAAGACGGAGAGAAGTTCATCGATATTTTCGAGCGATGGGGAGTTCGGAACCTGCGCACACTTGCCGCCCTGCCGGAGGTCGCGATCGGCGAGCGCCTGGGGCAGGCGGGAATTCATCTGCAAAAACTGGCGCGGGGAGCGGCTTCTCGCACCCTGGTTCCGGTGGATCTGCCGCTGGTGTTTGAGGAAGCGGTGGAACTGGAGCATCCGCTGGTGCTGCTGGAGCCGCTTGCGTTTCTTCTTGGCCGTCTGCTCGACCAGTTGTGTGCTCGTCTGGGGGCGCGCGCCCTGGCAACGCAGGAATTGCGGCTGCATCTCGATTTGACCGATGGCCACTGCGATGGGATTGAATTCGATGGCGCCGAAACGACTGCCGGGATAAGCGCACACGCGGCCCGGTCAACATTTGAGCGCACGCTGTGTCTGCCGGTCCCTCTGCTGGACGCAAAAGTTTTTCTGAAGCTTCTGCAACTCGATCTGAAAGGACATCCGCCGGGAGCGCCCATAGCCGGGATTCGGCTGGCGGCTGAGCCAGTGCGTCCGCGGGCAGCCCAGGCGGGACTTTTTCTTCCGCCTTCCCCGGAACCGGAGAAGCTCGAACTCACGCTGGCAAGAATCGCGGGGATTGTCGGACACGACAGAAGCGGATCTCTGGCGATTCTTGATACTCATCAGCCGGAGGGATTCCAGATGCAGCGCTTCGCGCCCAGCCCGCCGCGAGAGTCGAATCCGGCGACGAAAGAGGACGCGTCCACTTGCTCCCCCGACCTGGTGACAGCGCTGCGCATGTTTCGCCCGGCGGTACGGGCGGCGGTGACCATGCGGGACGGCAAGCCAGCGCGCATTTCCTGTCCCAAAAACGACGCCATCGAGGGGACTATTTTGTGGGCCGCCGGTCCCTGGCGATCTTCCGGCGACTGGTGGGAGCGGGGAGGCTGGTCGCGCGACGAGTGGGACATCGCTCTACAGGGAAAGTCCGGCATCGCCCTCTACCGCCTGGTGCGCGATTTGCTCAGTGGGCATTGGCTGGTCGAGGGGAGTTACGACTGAGGAATGAGATGTACGTTGAGCTGCACTCCCGCTCCGCATTCAGCTTTCTGGAAGGAGCTTCTCTACCGGAAAACCTGATTGCTGCCTGCGCCAGGTTGAACATGCCTTCGATGGCGCTCCTCGACCGCGATGGCGTTTATGGCGCGCCCCGATTTCACATGGCCGCCGACAAGGCAGGGCTGAAGGCGCATATCGGAACGGAAATAACCACCGAGTTGCCGATTGATCTCCCATTGCCGGCCGGGAACCGGGCGCGTAAGCCGAGAATCAGTCGTCTCCAGGCAAAACTTCCCCTACTGATCTCCACTCGCACCGGCTACCAGAATCTTTGCCGCCTGATTACCGGGATGAAGCTGCGGTCCGCGAAAGGAGAGGGTTCGGTTGCACTGCGCGAATTCGAGGAATATTCCTCCGGCCTGATCTGCCTGACCGGGGGAAATGAAGGTCCGCTGGCTGCCGCGCTCAAGCAGGGCGGCCTGGTGGAGGCGCGCCACACCGTAGATTTGCTGATAAACATTTTCGGCGCCGGCAATGTGTATGTGGAGCTTCAGCGCCATTTCCATCGCGAACAGGAGGCCCGTAATCGCGCCGCCGTCGATCTTGCCCGCTCGCTGCATCTTCCGCTGCTGGCCACCAACGATGTCAGCTACGCCACGGCTCCGGAACGCGAACTCTGCGACGTGTTCACCGCCATCCGCCACCATCGCACGCTGGCCGTCGCCGGGCGCCTGCTGTCGCGCAACTCCGAGCGGTACGTGAAATCTCCGCAGGAGATGCAGGAACTGTTTTCCGACCTGCCGGAAGCCATTGCCAACACCGTGGAGCTGTCCTCGCGCCTGGAGTTCACGCTGAAAGATCTGGGATATGAATTCCCCAAATATCCGGTTCCCGCCGGCGAAAGCATGATGTCGTTCATGCGCGAACGCACCCGCGAAGGATTTCAGCGGCGCTATGGCCGGGACACGAAAGAGTTTCAGAATCGCGCCCGCCGCCAGATCGAAAGGGAACTGAGCCTGATCGAGAAGCTGCACCTCGAAGGTTATTTCCTGATCGTGTGGGACCTGGTGCGCTTTTGCCGGGAGCAGAACATTCTGGTACAAGGCCGTGGTTCGGCGGCGAACAGCGCGGTCTGCTATTCGCTGGGGATCACGGCAGTCGATCCCATCCGCATGGAACTGCTCTTTGACCGCTTTCTTTCCGAAGAGCGCGGGGAATGGCCGGACATCGATCTCGATCTTCCAAGCGGCGATCAGCGCGAGCGCGTGATTCAGTATCTTTACCAGCGCTACGGCGAGCGCGGAGCCGCCATGACCGCCAACGTCATCACCTACCGCAGCCGCATGGCGGGGCGCGAAATCGGCAAGGTGCTGGGTTTCGACACGGAAACTCTGGATAAAGTCTCAGCCGCGGTCTCCACCTGGGAGTACCGCGACGAGCACGACGCCTTCGATCACCGTTTCCGCGATGCCGGACTGGACCTGAACCATCCCCGCCTGCGGAAGTATTTCACCCTGTGCGTCGCCATTCAGGATTTGCCGCGTCATCTGGGCCAGCACTCCGGCGGGATGGTGATCTGCCAGGGCCAACTGGATTCCGTCGTCCCGCTTGAACCCGCCTCCATGCCCGGCCGGGTGGTGGTGCAGTGGGATAAGGAAGATTGCGCCGATCTCGGCATCGTCAAGGTGGATCTGCTCGGCCTGGGCATGATGGCTGTGCTCGAGGAATCTCTCGATCTCATCCGAAAGGACTATGGGAAGGAAGTCGACCTGGCGCACCTTCCGGCGGACGATCCTGAGGTGTACTCCACGTTGCAGAAGGCTGACACCATCGGCATGTTCCAGGTGGAAAGCCGGGCGCAGATGTCTTGCCTTCCGCGCCTGCGTCCGCAACGTTTTTACGACATCGTGGTACAGGTCGCCATCATCCGCCCGGGGCCGATTGTCGGACAGATGGTGAATCCGTTCCTGGAGCGGCGGCAGGGTCGTCAAACCGTCACGTACCCTCACCCTTCTCTTGAGCCCGTGCTTTCGCGAACCCTGGGAGTGCCACTTTTTCAGGAGCAGTTGCTGCGCATGGCAATGATCGCTGCGGGATTCACCGGCGGCGAAGCTGAGGAACTCCGCCGCGCCATGGGATTCAAGCGCTCGCAACTGCGCATGAAGGAAATCGAAGCCAAGTTGCGGGCAGGCATGCAGCGCAATGGCATTTCCCCGCAGGCACAGGAGGAGATCGTGCTCTCCATCACTTCCTTCGCCTTGTATGGATTCCCCGAGTCCCACGCCGCCAGCTTCGCCCTGCTGGCTTATGCCAGCGCATTTCTGAAATGTCATTACCTGGCGGCATTCACCGCCGCCCTGCTGAACAATCAGCCCATGGGGTTTTACCATCCTTCCACGATCGTGAAGGATGCGCAGAGGCACGGGCTGAAAGTGCTGCCGATTGATGTGCTGAAATCGGAGTGGAAGTGCACGCTGGAAGAAGTGCCGGACTCCCAAAGCCCAAAGCCGGCGATACGCCTCGGCCTCCGCTATGTTCGTGGACTTTCGGAAGAAGCCGGCCAGGCCGTAGTACAGGCGCGCAGCCTGATTCCGTTTCAGTCCATTCACAACCTTGCGCATCGCGTTCCTCAACTCAGCAAGAAAGACGTCAACACTCTTGCCGAGATTGGGGCCTTGAATTCTCTGGGAGACCAGCTTTCTGTTTCCGGCAATCAGTCAGTAGCCCGGTTCCATCGCCGCGATGCGCTCTGGCAGGTGGAACGCGCGGTGCGCCATTCGGGACCACTGCTCGACGATTTGCCCGAGCCCGATGCGAAGTCACCGCTTCCACCTATGAACCGGGAAGAACGGCTGGTGGCCGATTTTCACGGCACGGGAATGACGGTGGGGCAACATCCCATGGCATACCATCGTCCGCGGTTGAACCGGATGGGAATTCAGCCGGCGCTTCACCTGCGCACGATTGCCAACGGCCGGCGCGTCCGGATCGGAGGATGCGTCATCACCCGGCAGCGTCCCGGCACGGCCAAAGGATTTGTATTTCTCAGCCTGGAGGATGAGACAGGAGTTTCGAATGCAATCGTGACTCCGCCCATGTTTCAGCAGAACCGCCTGCTGCTGACTTCCGAGAAGTTTTTGATGATCGAAGGAATCTTGCAGAACCAGGACAATGTGATTTCGGTACGGGCCGAGCGGGTCTTTCCTCTGCGGATCACCGACGCGCAGACCGTGTCGCACGATTTTCACTAATCGCGAAATCTGGCATGCCTCGCACGCGCGAGGACGCGCGCGCCTCAAAACGTGGAAGGTCGCGAGGGTTGCTCGCCCTACCTGGACCGCAAAATGAACTCCACACCGAAGACGACGCCGCGGCCCGGCATGGCAACGCCCTGAATTTCTTCGTACTGTGTGTCGGTGAGGTTGGAGAAGCCCAGGTGCGCAGCTATGTGCTCGAATTCCTTTGCAAGAGCGGTGTCCCAGACCGCATAGGGGTCGCGCTCGAAGCGGCTGACCACTCCAACCCGGCTGCGGACGATCAAATTCCTCGGCAGAACGCCCTGCCACGAAATCAATCCATCGTGCACCGGGTAGTTGAAAACATATTTGGATTGCAATCCATTCAGGGCATCCTGCGCGCCGTGCAAACCGGTGTAAGCGAATTGCAGTCGCTGGCGCCGGGGAAGCCGGACCTCCAACATAGCTTCCACTCCGGTAAAGTTCAGGCTCTGAATATTCGCGGCGTGATAGATATCGGCGGCTGAACTGCGGACATAGTCGATGTCATTCTTCTCGCGCCGGTGAAATAGCGTCCCCTCCGCCCGCAAGCGCCCTCCCCGGTCCCATAGCAAACCTCCCTCGTAGTCCCATGCCGTCTCCGGCTTGAGGTCAGGATTTCCGACGTTTGCCGGATCGTGATAGTAGAGGTCGGTGTATGTAGGAAGGCGGAAGGCGCGGCTGGCGCTGCCCTTCACTTTCAGGCCTTCTTTGATCCAGAAACCACCGGCAAGCGTCGGGCTGAATTCCGCTTCAGTAGTGTCCCCCTGGGCCGAACCGAAGATTTCCTCGCGCGCTCCCAGGGAAAAAGAAAAACGTCTGAGAACGCGCACATCGTAGTCGACATACCCCGCGCCGCGGTTCCTTGAGTGTTGGCCCAGGTTGTTGCTGTCGATCGATTCGTGAAAGCCTTCGCCACCGTAGTAGAGCGCCGAATTCTGACCCAGCGGTTGTTTTCGACGCAGCGCCGCCTGCCAGCTTTCGGAAACGTGGTTGTTCTCGAAGACTTCAGGACGGTCGCGGAACAGGATGAATTCGTCGCTATGCCGGCGGTAACCGAGGTCAAACTCCGTACTTTCCCCTAGATCCTGCTTCAACGCCGCCAGCCAGGACTTGGTTCGCTCCCACGAATTGAAGTTCCCATAGAACTGGTCGGCTCCAAAGGGTTTGTCGGCGAAGCCGAGCATCACCATCGTTCTGCCAAGCGAAGTTTGAAGTCCGGTTTGGGAAAGAGCGGAGAAATTGCGGTAATCACGGTCCGGCCGGAAGCCGGTCGAGAAGTCTCTCCCAACACTCAACATCTGGTCCCAGCGGCGGGTGGTCCAGGCAGCGGACGCTGACTGCTGGTTGGTCCCAAAGTTGCCGACCGCAGCTCCCGCCCGGAATTCAGAGATCTTCGGCGGGGCAGTAATGAAGTTTACGGATCCTCCCACTGCGTCTGCCCCGTAGAGAGTCGAACCGCCGCCATGCAAGACCTCGATTCGCTCCAACGCCTGTGTCGGCAAGGGCAAATCCAGATTGTGGTGCCCGCTCTGGACGTCATTCATGCGCAGGCCGTTGAGCAGAATCAGGGTCTGGCCGAAGCTCGATCCGCGGATGGAAAGATCGCCCTGTACTCCATTTGGGGCGCGCTGCCTCAGGTCAATGGAGGGATCCTGGTGCAAGGCGTCCGTCCAGTGGCTGCCGGGGAGCAGATCCTCTTTGATTTCAATGACCGAGACGGCACGATCGACCTCCTCCTCCGGCGAGGGAGCAAACGTCCCGGTGACGATCAAGACTTCCTTACGAGGGCCGATCTTTTTCCTGTTGCAATCAAGGCTGCGACTTGCGTCTGCCGCAGAGCAGTCCACCGCGCTCTGCTGCGCGCGCGAAACCGGTAGAACAAAAAAGATAAACAACGCAAGTGCGGTGCGGTGGCGAAGAACTGGCAAAGTCGCTCCTTGGTTGTGAGCTATTTATGGCGATGAAAACGTATACACAAACTATGGACCGTCGGTTTGAAAAAACGTTTCGTCAAACCAATTTTTCTGGGCACATTCACAGGTCGGCTGGAGTTATCATGAGTCATCAGTGTCACCAACGTTCGAGCGGCTCAGTTTTGCCAGGGTAGCAGTGCGTTTGGAGGCAATCATTCTAGTGTGACCCTCAGGTCAGGCTATTTTTTCTAAGGAGTATGGGTATGGCGAGAGCAAAAACCGCAAAGAATGGGAATTCCACCACCAAGGTGGCCCGCACCGTAACTCAATCACCGGAAGTAGCAGAAATCAGGGCAAATTTCCCGAATGTAGACCTTGAAGCCGAGATCCGCCGCCGGGCGTACGAATTATACGAAGAGCGCGGATGCACGCCTGGCCATGAGGACGAAGACTGGCTGGTAGCCGAACGCCAGGTGTTGTCCCGCTACAGCATGCAAAGCCTGTAACATCATCAACTTCGCCGGGACTGGCGGCCCTCGAACCTCAGGCCGAGTGTTGTCGTTCGGTTTCTGGACGGCAACACTTGCCGTGCGTCCCAGATCCGGCGCAGATCCTCAACCAGCAGGGACCTTCTATTGTTGCCTCGCTGGGCGGTTTCTGAAAAAATACCGCCAAAGGCAATCATGTCCCAAATTGGCAGTTTTGCGCTCCTGCTCGGGCTGGCATTGAGCGCATATTCTTTCCTCGCCGGATGGCTGGCTCTGGCGCGTCCCGGCCCAAACTCCGAAAGATTGGGAGAGACAGCCCGCCGGGCGGGAATTGCCACCTTCGCGGTCGTCTTCCTGGCGGCTTTAGTGCTGGTTGTGTCCGCCTTCCGGGACGACTTTTCCATCGCCTACATTTTCCACCACAGCAACCGGGACCTGCCCGCTCCCTACAAGTTCGCGACGTTATGGTCGGGCCAGGAAGGTTCTCTACTGTTCTGGACGCTGCTGCTCTCGACCTACGGTGTAGTGCTTCGCCTGCGTCACAAGACCGACAGCCGATTGTTTGCGCACGCCTCCGTCATCATTGCCGCGGTTCAGGTCTTCTTTCTGCTGCTGGTGAATTTTGCGGCGCATCCCTTCGCGCTGATGCAGGGCCGCCTGCCGGCCGACGGAGCCGGACTGAATCCCCTCCTGCAATATCCGGAGATGGTGATCCACCCGCCGATGCTGTATCTGGGATACGTCGGGTTCACCATCCCGTTCGCTTTTGCGTTGGGAGCGCTGATCATGCGCTATCCCGGAGAGAAGTGGATCCAGATCACCCGTCGATGGACGATGGTGACCTGGGGATTTCTTACCTGCGGCGTCTTCCTGGGCGCGCACTGGGCCTATTCGGTTCTGGGCTGGGGCGGCTACTGGGGATGGGATCCGGTTGAGAACGCTTCGCTCCTGCCCTGGCTCACGGGCACGGCATTCCTGCACTCAGTAATGATGCAGGAGAAGCGCGGGATGCTGAAGGTGTGGAACGTGTGGCTCATCTTTGCCACGTTCATGCTTTCGATTTTCGGCACTTTCCTGACACGCAGCGGAGTGGTCAGTTCGGTGCATGCATTCGCCCAGTCATCCATCGGCAACTGGTTTCTCGGATTCCTGGGGCTGATTCTTGCGGTTTGCCTTTATTACTTCATAAAGAACCGCTCGCACCTGCGCAGCGAGAACCGATTGGAATCGCTGGTTTCCCGTGAATCCAGCTTCCTCTTCAACAATCTGCTACTGCTGGTGGCGTGCTTCACGGTGCTTTGGGGGACGCTGTTTCCCGTACTTTCCGAGTGGGTTCAGGGAAACAAGGTCACGGTTGGGCCGCCTTTCTTTAACCGCGTAAACGTGCCGGTCGCACTCTTGCTCCTGCTGCTTACGGCGGTGGGTCCTCTGCTGGCATGGCGCAGGACGTCCCTCGACAGCATGAAGCGCAATTTTCTGTGGCCGGCAATCGGAGCAGTGGCAGTTGCGGTCGCGCTCATTGCCCTGGGCATGCGGCCGTGGAGGGAAGTCGCGTACTTCTACTCCCTGATGACGATCACCCTCTCGATACTCGTGGGATTGACCGTCATTTCTGAGTTCGCTCGCGGGGGCAAGGTCATCCGGCGACACACCGGCCAGAACCTCTTCGCTTCCATGGTGCAGCTTACCCGCCGGAATACCCGGCGCTACGGAGGCTACATCGTTCACTTCGGCGTGATCGTCATCATGATTGGATTTGCCGGAGCCGCCTTCAACCAGGACAAGGAACAGGAGATGGCCTACGGCGACCAGATGGCCATCGGTCCATACACCCTGACCTGCCGCTCCTACACCCAGGAAGACAAGCCAAACTACGCCAGCGAGTGGGCCATCATCGATGTGTCGAAAGGCGGGAAGCAGATCGACACTTTGTATCCTGAGCGGCGCTTCTACAAAGCCAGCCAGCAGACGGCAACCATGGTCGCCAATCGCTCCACCATGAAAGAAGATCTGTACCTCGTCTATGAGGGAGAGAATCTCGACACCCACCGCCCGATTATCAAGGTTCACCTGAACCCGCTGGTGATGTGGATCTGGGTCGGCGTGTGGATCATGATTGCCGGAACCATCATCGCCCTGATCCCCAATTCCGCCCCGGTTCGAGTCAGAGTTCCTGCGCGTGTGCAGGCTGAGGCGGTGGAAGTGGCGCAGTGATGTTCTCTACTTGTCGACGCTCGGTCCGAAGAGTTTTACAACTGGGAATACTATGCGCGGCCATTTTCGTGTTCCTGGGAGCCGGCGACGAGGCTGCCCGCTTCAATAACCTCGGCCATCGGCTGATGTGCGTTTGCAGTTGCAATCAAATCCTGCTGGAGTGCAATCACGTCGGATGCCAGTATTCCGACCGCATGCGCAACGAACTCATGGCTGCTGTGCAACGCGGGGACAGCGACGACCTGACGCTGCAAGCCATGGTTCAGGAATATGGGCCGACTGTCATGTCCGCGCCCACTACCACTGGGTTCAACCGCTGGGCCTGGATCATGCCCTACCTCGCCCTGGTGCTGGGAATCGCGACAGTCGTACTGATCGTGCGTACCTGGAGAGTACGCCCTCAGGCGGCTACGCCATCTGCCCCCGCGCCGGATGAGCAAATGGAACAATTCCGCCGGCAGGCTCGGCAGGAGACGGAAATATGATTCTGCTGACCTGCTGCCTCGTCACCCTGGCGGTGCTTGTTTACGTGTTCTATCTTCCCGGCAGGCTGCACCTCGGCCCGCAGAAGACCCGCCTGACCTATCTGCACGAGCGGAAGGAAGTCATCTACGACAACCTGCGGGACCTGAATTTCGAGTACAAGGCGGGCAAGCTCTCGGATGCAGACTACGCTTCCCTCAAAGAAAGCCTCGAGCAGGAAGCCGCCGGCGTTCTGGCTGAGATTGCCGCGCTGGGAGATACCCGCCATCCCGTCTTTCCGCGCTCGGAAAGGAGCTGACTTGAGAGCAGCCTCTCGAATTCTGTTGTGCCTGGGCATTCTCCTGTTCGGTACGCTGTCTCAAGCGGAAACCCTGACTGGCTCGGCAACAAACGGCACCACCAACAAACCAGCCGCGGCAGATGAAGTCGTGCTTATCAAGCTGGGTCAGGGGATGGAAGAAGCCGCCCGCACCAAGACCAATGCTGCCGGAAAGTTCAGCTTCAACCTCGATGATCCCGGGCCTCACCTCATCCGCGTCATTCACCAGGGCGTGACTTATCACCGGCCGGTGCCTCCCGGCACGTCCTCGGTGGAGGTGAAGGTTTACGACGTATCGCAGAAACTTGCCGACATCAGCGTTGCCGCCGACCTCATGTATGTTCAGGCACGCACGGGGGAACTCGGCATCACTCGGGTTTTCTCCGTCAATAACAGCTCGCAGCCGCCGCGTACCCAGATGAACGACCACAATTTTGAGTTCTACCTGCCGGACGGGGCACAGATTGACGGCGGCGACGCACAAACGGCAGGGGGTCAGGCCGTCAACTCCGCGCCGGTCCCGCAAGCCGAAAAGGGACGGTACGCTTTCATCTTCCCCCTCCGCCCGGGCGAGACGCAGTTTCAAGTGACCTATCGTCTTCCTTACAGCGGCAGCATCCAGCTGGATCCAAAGTCGCTTTATCCGCTGCAACACTTCGTGGTGATGCTGCCGAGATCCATGCACTTCGCGGCCGACCAGAAAGGAGCCTACGTCGAGCGGCAGCCTCCGAACCAACCGAACGCCGTGGCCGAGGTGGCAGCCAATGCACGGCCGGGGCAGGTGCTGTCTTTTACGATGAGCGGTGTCGGGTTGCTTCAGGAAGAAAGTGGTCAGAACGAAGCTTCAGCCGCAGCCCCCGCGGGCGACTCGCGTCCTGGAGGCGGGCTCGGCCCTCCCATCGATGCCCCGGATCCCCTGGAAAAATACCGCTGGTACATTCTGGGAGGATTTGCCGTGGTGTTAGCGGCCGGCGCTGTTTACATCGCCAAGCGCCCGCAGACGGTGGCAGCAGGTGAGAACTACACAGCAGAGCCGGCCGAACTTGCCGCACCTCCAAGCTCGCCGCAACAACACTCTGCGCGGTTGATGGATGCCCTGAAGGAGGAACTCTTTCAACTGGAAGTGGAACACAAGCAGGGTGGCATTTCCCAGGCGGAGTATGAAAAAGCGAAAGCGGCCCTGGACCAGACTCTGGAGCGGGCCATCCGACGAGGTGGAGCGAAGCGATAGCGGCTTCCCCTGTGTCCCCCGTGGGTGGCGTGGCCACAGGGAGCACAGAGCAACGTCAGAACAGGCTCAGGCGCGCGCGGCGGTTGCGGTCTCGCTGGTCGCCGGCGCAGTGGTTTTCACTTCCTCGCCGTTGGCCTTCTGTCCCGCCTTGCGGATATCAATGCCGCCCTTGAAGTAGGCGCCGTCCTCGATGGAAATGCGGGCCGCGACCACGTCGCCGGTGAGCGAGCCGTCGCTGCGGATGTCCACCCGGTCGCTGGCGGTGAGGTTCCCCCGCACTTTGCCAAGGACCACGATTTCCCGCGCATTGATATTGGCGGAGACCACGCCGTTGCGGCCGACGGTGACCCGGTTCCCTGCCAGATTGATGGAACCTTCGACCCGGCCATCGATGTACAGCGACTCCGAACCGGTGACTTCGCCCTTGATAACGAGCGATTTGCCGATCGTCGCCTGGTCTGCCGCGCTGGTCGGGGCCGGACGAGGGGCCGCCGCCGGCGGTTCACTGGCAGTGGCAGTGACCACAGGCTGCGCCGCCGTCGTTGCCGCGCGCTCAGGCTCCTGCGGCCGGGGTGACGGTGTTCCGGGCTGATTTGTGGGTTTCCACATAGGCAAAAATCCTTTCCTTTCGGAATGCTTCTCGTATGGGCCGCAAGCTAGTAGCCACAGAAAATTGTACTCCGCACCAACTCTCGCGTCTTGTGGAAATGTTGTGGCCGGAGGTTCCTCTTTCCTTATTCGGCGCGGGACTTCAGGCACTTGCCTGGCCCGGGCAGCGCGGGCTGCCACTCGCGTATCCTGAAAGACGGCCATGGTTTCCGACTCCGCTATCGTAAAGAAGATCGAACACCAGCCCCGGCGGACCGCGGGTTTCAAGCAACTGGTGCGCGAACTGGGGATTCACGGCGATGAGCGCCAGGAGTTCTCCGAGCGTTTGCGGCGGCTGGTCGCCGACGGCCAGCTTCAACAACTCGATTCCGATCGTTACGCAATTCCGCAGGCCACGCAGGGACGCAACATGGTGGTCGGCCGACTCAGCATGCATCGCGACGGCTTCGGCTTTGTCGTTCCCGACGCCGCCAGCCTGGACCCACGGCTGAAGCAGAGTCTGGCAGGCGACATATTCATTCCGCCGCCGGCCGTGGGATCGGCGATGCACGGCGACCGCGTCCTGGTCCAGATCGGTACGATTCGGCCGGATGGACGGGCAGAAGGGCGCATCGTCCGTCCTCTAGACCGCGCCCATTCCACAATCGTCGGAACCTTTCACTGCGGGTCGCGCCGCAACTACGTGACGCCGATCGATCAGAAGGTCGCGCAGGAAATCACGATCCCTCCAGGGATGGAGCGCCCTGAGACGCCAGAAGATGATGCAGGCGAGGCTACCGTTGCGCCAGCAAAAAAGAAGCGTTCGGGAAAGCAGTCGGTACACCGCGTTCTTGGATCGGAAGCGGCGCGCCGCACCGAGTGGTCCGACCTCGACGGAGTTGTAGTTGACGTCGAAATCACCGACTGGCCGACCGCTACACAGAATCCTCGCGGACGCGTCGTGGAAATTCTCGGTTACGAAGATGACTTTGGCGTTGACGTCGAGATCATCATCCGCAAGTTTCACTTGCCGCATCGCTTTCCGCCCGAGGTGCTGGAGGAGTCGCAGGAAGCGGAGGCCGTCATCCCTGCGGCCGAGATCAGCCGGCGGATCGACTATCGCGTGTTGCCGATCGTTACCATCGACGGTGAAACCGCCCGCGACTTCGACGACGCTGTCACCGTGCGGCGCCTGGATAACGGCAACTATGAATTGCAGGTACACATCGCCGACGTCGCTCAGTACGTAACGCCCGGTTCAGAGCTGGACCAGGAAGCTCGAATGCGCGGCACCAGCGTTTACTTTCCGGACCGGGCAATTCCCATGCTTCCCCTGGAGCTTTCGACCGACATATGCAGCTTGCGGCCGCAGGTCGACCGACTGGTGATGTCCTGCGTGATGGAGATCGACCATGGCGGCGAAATTGTGAACTTTCAGCTCGGAGAAGGCGTGATCCGCTCCGCGGAACGCATGACCTATACCGACGTCAACGCCGTGCTGGAAGGCGACGCCGTCCTACGGGCCCGGTATGCACTCCTGGTGGAAACCTTCGAGATGATGCGCGACCTCGCCGCAATCCTGCGGCGAAAGCGCGAGCGTCGCGGTTCGATCGACTTCGATCTTCCCGAGCCCGTCATTGCCTTCGACGAGTTCGGGCTGATGAAGAGCATCACCCGCTCCGAGCGCAATATCGCTCACCGCCTGATCGAAGAATTCATGCTCGCGGCCAACGAATGTGTTGCCGGTTACCTTGAAAGCAGGCAAATCGCTTCTCTGTATAGAATCCACGAGAAGCCGGACGCCAAGCGGGTTTATGACTTCGAGGTGATTGCCGCTACCTTTGGCTACTCACTCGGCGTTGGCTCACTTCCGGTGTTTCGCGTTCAGACGAAAACCGACAGGCGAGCCAGCTACGGAACGGGGAAGCGGCCGAAGGAGATCGAGATTCCGCGGGAAGTTCACATCACCCCGCGCATGTATCAGAAGCTCACGGAAAAAATTGCCGGCAAACCGGAAGAGCGAATTCTGTCCTTCCTCATGCTTCGCTCGCTGAAACAGGCCCGCTACTCGGAAGAGAACCTCGGACACTTCGCCCTGGCCGCCACAACCTACACGCACTTTACCTCGCCCATTCGCCGCTACCCCGACCTCATCGTCCACCGCATCTTGAAGGAAGTCTTATCTGACTCTGTGGCGCGGGCGCCCTCGCCCGCTACCGGTTCCCACGAGGACGCCTCCCCCTGGTCCAAGCGGCGCGAACATCAGCCGCCCGAACCAACGGACGGCCCCATTTCCCTCGAGGAGTTGCACGAGATCGCCGAGGAGTCGAGCCGGTCCGAGCGGCGCGCCGACGACGCCGAGCGTGAGCTGATGGAATGGAAGAAGGTCAAGTTCATGCAGGACCGCATCGGCGATGAGTTCGATGGCCTGATCATCAGCGTCACCAAGTTCGGCTTCTTCGTTGAGTTGACAGACCTCTTTGTCGAAGGCCTGGTACCGCTCAACAGCCTGACCGATGACCGCTACACCTACCACGAGAACACGCGCGAGATCATCGGCCAGCGTAGCCGCAGGACATATCGCCTGGGGCAAAGGCTGCGTGTGCTGGTCGACCGGATCGATCCGGTGGAGAAGAAGATTCAGTTTGCCGTTCTGGAAGCTCCCGCAAAGAAGACGGGAAGGCGCCGCTAATCCCGGGCTTTTCTCTATTTTTTCCCCGGCAAAGGGGCGAAGGACGCGGTCTTTGATAGAATGGCCACAAGTTTTCGTCCGACGATTCCGCGTTTCGCGGAACCAGCCACCTCGTTGAATCTTTGGCCTTGAGGTAAGACTGTGTCCCTGACTCCCCCCAGGGTCCTGAAATTTGCACGTGAAGTGTATTCCCCGGCGGCCCTTGCCTCCGAGTTGTCGCGCCACCTCGTCCGCGCGCAGGAGGAGGAGCGCCGCCGCATCAGCCGCGAACTGCACGACGGCACCGGCCAGGGACTCATGGTCCTGCGCCTTTACCTGGCGATGGTGGCTGCCGGCAAGCTGGACAGCGAGACCCGCCTCAAGCTCCAGGAAGCGTTACGCGTTCTCGACGGCACCATCGACGATCTGCGGCGTATCGTCAAACGCCTTTCCCCTCGTCTTCTGGAAGACTTGGGACTGCTGGGCGCGATCCGCAAAGACGCGCGAGATCTCGCCCGCAATTGCGGCATCGAAGGCACGATTGATCTGCCCAGACACCTCGGCAAGTTGAGCGCGGAAACCGAACTTGCCCTCTACCGAACCGCGCAAGAGTCGCTGCACAATATCGCCCGGCATTCAAAGGCCAGAAGTTTTTCCGTTCAATTGAAGAGTGACGCCGCCACTGTGGGCCTGCTGATCAAGGACGACGGCGCGGGTTTCGGCCGTCCGCAGTTGCGAGCCGGGACTTTCGGGCTGCGAGGTATGCGGGAACGAATCGCTGCCCTGGGGGGCAAGGTCAAGATTCAGTCACGTCCCGGTGTGGGCACCAGCATCCATGTGACCTTGCCGAGGAACCTGCCCTCTTCGATACAGGCGGTACTCCGGCGAGTGCGACCCAATCCAACCAGAAAGAAACAGACATCTGTTCGGCGAATTCACGCATGACGATCCGATGCCTTGTCGTGGATGATCACGCACTGTTTCGCGACGGTGTCCGTCATCTGCTCGAAAATGAACCCGATCTGGAGGTGGTCGCCGAGGCCAGCGACGCCGCCGAGGCATTGGAGAAGGTCCGGCAATTCCGCCCGGATATCGTTCTAATAGATATCGGCATGCCCGGCCTGTCGAGTTTTGAGGCCGTCAGAATCATGCAGCAGAACTGGCCCGATACGCGTGTGGTGTTCCTGACCATGTACGAAGACGAGGACTATCTGATCCAGGGTTTGGAAGCAGGCGCAGCGGGCTACATGTTGAAGGACACTCCCGCGCCCAAGATGATCGACGCCGTGCGCAGAGTCCACCGCGGACACCGCTACATACCGGACCGCATGGTGAAGAAGATTCCTCCCCAGCCTCGCGATCGGCAGCCCGGGTGCAGCCTGACTCCGCGGGAGCGCGAGATCGTAAAAATGATCGCCGAGGGCAATTCCGTCCGCGAAGTGGCGCAGACGTTGAATCTGAGTGTCAAGACAGTTGACGCCCACAAGTTCAACCTGATGCGCAAACTCCAGATTCACAACACCGCGCAACTGGTCACCTACGCCATTCAGAAGAAGATCGTAAAAATGCCGATCGGAGCGTGAGCTTCGGTAGCGTGCTGTAAAGCGCCGCGAAGTTGGGTGGTTTGTATCAGGGCATGCCTTCAGGCATGCCGTAAATTCCAGTTGCAAATTGGAGATCGCGCCGGTGAGGCGCAATAACTGCGCTACTCGGTTGCGCCCTGCGGGCGCGGGGATCAAGCCGGCGGCTTTATCGGCATGGCTAAAGCCATGCCCTGATGCGAATCATCCCCCCCGGCCGTTGGGATAAACCAGAATCTTGCTGGCCTCGCCCGTTTTCAGCCGCTCCATGGCCTGGGAAAAATTCGCCATGGCGATGCGGTCGGTAATCGCGGGGTGGAGGTCCAGTTTCCCGGCCTTGAGCAGCGCCGTCATTTGATACCAGGTCTGGTACATGCGCCGGCCGTTGATGCCGTGGATCGTGATTCCTTTGAAAATGATGTCTTCGGAGAAGTTGAGGGAAATTGGCTTGGACGTCAGGCCCAGCAGCGAGATGCGCCCGCCCCGCCGCACAATGTCAAACGCCGTGCGGATGGCCTGGGGATGGCCCGCCATCTCCAGGACGACGTCAACGCCCAACCCGTCCGTCTGCTCCAGGATCGCCGTGCGAACATCCCCCTGCGAAGGATCAAGCACGAAGTCCGCCTTCATTTCTTTGGCGAGGTGTCTGCGATGCTCGTTGACCTCGATGGCGAAGACTGTCGTCGCTCCCAGCGCCCGCGCCACCGCGATGGAAAAAAGCCCGATCGGGCCGCATCCCGTGATGGCTACGGTTTTGGCGGCAATCTCTCCCGCCAGCACGCTGTGAACGGCGTTCCCCAGCGGATCAAGAATCGAAGCGTACTCCTGAGGTATTTCCGGATCGAGTTTCCAGACGTTCGACTCGGGAATAACCACATATTCCGCAAACGCCCCGTCGGCATCGACGCCGATGATTCTCACGTTCTGGCAGATGTGCGCTTCCCCGGTCCGGCATTGAAGGCATTTGCCGCAGGCCACGTGCATTTCCGCGGAGACGAAGTCGCCCTCTTTGACGCTGGTGACTTCCTCGCCGCAGGCAACAACGTGCCCGCAGAATTCATGCCCGGGAATGAGGGGGGGACGGATGCGGTTCTGGGCCCAGCGATCCCACTCGTAGATATGAAGATCCGTGCCACAGATCGACGCCACCTTGACCTTGACCAGAACTTCGGCGCGGCCGCAGGGCGGAACTGGCACCTCCCGAATCTCCGCTCCGGGTGCGGCCTTGGACTTTACGACCGCAAGCATGGTCTTGGACATCGTCTGCACTCGGGGGGCTTTCGGGGCGGACCCTGCAACCGATTCTAGCATTCGGCGGATTGGCGTCCGCGGCCTCCCTCACCTCGCGAATGCCCAAAGTTTCTCCACCGTACATGTCCCCCGGGCATCTACCCGCTTCTCCCGCGACTTTCTACACTGAAGTTCTTGCCAGAGATGGCCGATCTCTGTAACTAGAAGAATTGTCAGCCCTTCCACCGATAAGCACCAGGCTGCGGCAAGCCCAGGTGAGCCAGCAACCGGTAAGCGAATTCGCGCGCCATGACATCCAATGTTGTAGGTCGGTTGTAGAAGGTCGGAATCAGGGGAAAAACCGTCGCCCCGGCATCGGCGGCGCGGTACATGTTGCGAATGTGAATTTTATTGAGGGGCGTTTCGCGGACGCACAGCAGCAGCGGGCGTTTCTCTTTCAGGCAGACGTCGGCCGCGCGCTCGATCAGCTGCGAAGCGAGGCCGTTGGCGATGCGCGCGAGAGTGCCTACGCTGCAAGGGAGAACCACCATCGCATCAGCGGGATAGGAACCGCTGGCCACATTCGCGCCGATATCGGTGTTGGACTGCTGATGGAACTTGCCGGAAGCCTTCCCCAGGATCTGCTGGATCAGGTTGCTGCGCCCCCGCAGTCTGAGTTCTTCAGCCATGACGCGGAGCGCGCTGTCGCTGGCGATGAAGTTTACGGTCTGGACGCGTTTATCGCGTTCCAGGGTAAGCAGGAAGTGCCGGAGAAACAGCGAGCCGCTGGCGCCGGTCGTGGCCACGGTCAGGTTTTGGGGCGGGTGATTGGGCAAACAGAACTCCTGACGCACGTTAGCTGCGGCCTCGGGTCCTGTCAAGAAGCGCCGGGCCTTCTGGCCGAGCATCGCCCGGATTGAAATCGATGGCAACAACCACCAGCCTCCGCTTCCGTCGCAGCGCCGCCCAGCTTCATGCCCTGGCGGGCGTCGAGCGAGAAATCCGCTCCAGCGATCACAACAGCCGCGGCAAATATCTCAGGGACTTCCGTCAGGCATTTCGCTCCTACGAATCCGTTATTGACATGCGGGGGCTGAAAGCGCGGGTCGCCGAGGCAGACATCGTCCTGATCGGCGACTATCATGCCCTGCCCGCGTCCCAGCGCTTCGCTGCAACACTGTTCGAGGATCGCGCCCATCCTGGAGACCGTCCCGTCGTGCTCGGCCTTGAGACAATTTTTGCCCGCGATCAGCATATCCTTGATGAGTGGTGGAGAAGGCAGATCGATGAAGACGAACTGCGCCAGCGCATCCGCTTCCATCTTGACTGGGGATACGACTGGGCTCCGTTTTATGACCTGCTGACCACGGCGCGTGAGCATGGGGATGCAATTTACGGCCTGGACTGTCTTCCCCGCAACGATCTTCGCAAGATCCATGTGCGCGACGCGCACGCCACCCACAAGATCGCCGAAATTCGCCAGCGGCATCCGGACGCCGTCATCATGGTGCTGTTTGGCGAGTCACACTTTGCGCCAAACCACCTGCCGCGGCGTCTGAAAGACCGCCTTCCTTCGGAGCGAGTGCTGACCGTGCTGCAGAATGTGGACGCTCTTTATTGGAGGGCCGCCGGGGAACAGCACGAACACGTGGAGGCTGTAGAGGTGTCGAAGGACGTGGTCTGCGCCTTCAACGCCACGCCGCTCGAGAAATACGAAAGCTATCGCATCTGTCTCGATCGATGGGGACATGAAGCTGAGGCTTCCGACCTGGCGCCGACGATTTACAACCTCATCGACAGCCTGGTCCGCTTTCTGGGTATTGATCGTTATTCTCCCAACAATGGCAAGCAGCCCAAGTTTTTGGTCGATCTGCTGCCCGAAGTCTACTGCGGCCCTGATCTGGACCTGCGGCTCCGGCAACTTCTTCTTCGTGCCGGGGAAAGTGAGAAAGACGCTACTGCGATGCTTGCCCAGGCTGAGGAACGGGGCAGCGTCTACCTCCCGCGATTGAACGCCTTGTACATCCGTGATTTCCAGATGATGTATGCAGGCGAGGAAGCCGCGCGCTTCCTGCACCATGCGTGCCGGGGCTTGCCTTTGATTCGCCGTATCGAAGGTCTTGCCCCGCTCTCTCCCAACGATCTCTTTTACGCCCGGGTGGTGGAGCACGCCATCGGTTACTTCGGGTCGCGCGTTCTGCACCCGGCCAGGCCGGCAATGCGGGACATCGAATTGGCAGAACTTTACGAAACGGGATCGAGGCGCCTGCGCGAAATCGGGAGCCACGAATCCGATTCCCTCGCCCAGCGCATCGGCTACGCCATCGGCAGTGACTTGTACGACGCCTACATCGCCGGCACCGTGCGGCCGGTTGCACTCAAACGCCTGCTGCTCAGTCACCTGGATCAGCCCGGAGCGGCAGCAGCCCTGTTCCGGCGCATCGCGCTTCGCACCCGGTCCAACGCAAAGAAGCCGCCGTCACGGGTCCGCAGCGTCCAAACCGAAAACCGCCAGGGCATCTCGCCCGCCCGATAGATTGCGGCTCCTCCTGGCTTTTGCAAACCCGCAATTCCTGCACCCTGTGTTCCTCTGCGGCCTTTGTGGTTAAAAAGACTGACCACAGGGTACACAGGGGATCACAGAGGAATGCACTCCGGGCTTCCGGCAGGAGCAGCGAGCAGATGCTCGCATTAGTGTTTTACCCTGTGTTCCTCTGCGGCCTCTGTGGTTAAAAAGACTGACCACAGGGTACACAGGGGATCACAGAGGAATGCACTCCCGGCTTCCGGCACGAGCAGCAAGCAGATGCTCGCATTAGTGTTTTACCCTTTGTTCCTCTGCGGCCTCTGTGGTTAAAAAGACTGACCACAGGGTAGACAGGGGATCACAGAGGAATGCACCCCGGGCTTCCGGCAGGAGCAGCGAGCAGATGCTCGCATTAGTGTTTTACCCTGTGTTCCTCTGCGGCCTCTGTGGTTAAAAAGACTGGCCACAGGGTACCCAGGGGATCACAGAGGAATGCACTCCCGGCTTCCGGCACGAGCAGCAAGCAGATGCTCGCATTAGTGTTTTACCCTGTGTTCCTCTGTGGCCTCTGTGGTTAAAAAGACTGACCACAGCGGAACACAGAGGAGCCAGGACCCGGCCCCGACTGGAGACTTGGCCGGAGTTGGAGTACATTCGTGGGGAGCGACAGCAGCAATCGGCGAGGACCTCATGAGCAATGACCTATCCCGGCGGAAATTTCTAGAGCGGTTTGGCATTGGAACGGCTGCCGGAGCCGGCCTGACACTTTTCAAAGATGTTGCCGAAGCCAAGGCGCCGACCCCCAAATTGTTGCCCTCGCGAACCTTGGGCCGAACCGGAGCGAAGGTGTCCATCCTGGCGTTTGGTTGCGGCAGCCGCTTCCTCATGTACGAGGAGGAAGAAAAGGCCCTGGCCGCGCTGAACCAGGCGATTGACAACGGGATCACCTACCTGGACACCGCCTACGCCTACGGCGATGGGAAAAGCGAAACCCGAGTGGGCAAGGTCATGGCCTCGCGCCGCAAGGACGTTTGGCTCGCCACAAAAATTCCCGATCGCACTCGCGACGAATTCATGCGGCGGCTGGAAGGAAGCCTGAAGCGCCTGCAGACCGATCACGTCGATCTGGTTCACATTCACGGGTTGGGCCAGGCCGACGATCTGGCAAAGGTCGAGGCTCCCGACGGCGCGCTGAAGGGCCTGCTTGAGGCTCGCGATCAGAAAATGGCGCGTTTTGTCGGAATGACCAGCCACACGAATGGCGAAGTGATGGCCCAGGCTATTCAGCGTCACGATCTTGACTGCGTGCAGATGGCCCTCAATGCTTCGCGAAACGGGCGCTTCGAGGAATTGGCGCTTCCCGCGGCGAACGAAAAGAAGTTGGGCATCATTGCCATGAAGGTCACCGGGCAGGAGTTCCTGCTGGGCAGCAGCAATGGCAAGACGGATATCGCGTCCCTGCTCCGGTATTCCATGAGTTTGCCTGTAACGACGGCCGTAGTCGGAATGCCCAAGCTGGAGATGCTCGAGCAGAATATCGAGGTCGCCCGCAACTTCTCCCCGCTGGACAGCGACGACGTCGAGCGTTTGCGGCGCGAAATCAACCCATCCCGCGAGGGACTGGAGCACAAACTGGTCGGTCACTACGACGGGCCGACTGTCGATGGCCATGTGTTTTGGGCCTGATCTGAGCGCTGTTAAGGCTTTTTCGAAACTCTGGCCGGGTGGCCATAGCTGCCCGGCCCCGCTTGCGCCAAGTTAAGCGGGCTTCGTTCCACCTCACGCCTTCATGAATCAGGCCTCCATTCGCAAGCTGTTCGAGGAAGTGCGCAAAGGGAAGCTCTCGCCTGACGACGCCGTCCAGTCCCTGCGCCATCTTCCCTTCGAGGATCTGGGGTTCGCGAAGGTCGACCACCACCGCGCCCTGCGCGTCGGCATGCCGGAGGTGATCTTCGGCGAGCGCAAGAGTCCCTCGCAAATGGCGGAAATCTTCTCACGGCTGGCCAAGCACGAAGGCAACATCCTCGCCACGCGTGTTAGTGACGAGCAGTTCGCGGCTGTCCGCAAAAAAGTGCGCAAAGCCGAATACCATCCTCTGGCGCGCGCCATCACCCTGGAACGGGACCGCACCAAGTACGGCAAGGGCACAATCACCGTGGTTTCCGCCGGCACCAGCGACATCCCGGTGGCGGAGGAGGCCGTGCTGACGGCCCAGATGATGGGCAACGATGTCGAGCATCTTTACGACGTGGGCGTGGCTGGAATCCATCGCCTCCTGGCCAACCACCAGACGCTCAGCCGGGCGCGAGTCATCGTCGTTTGTGCGGGGATGGAAGGCGCTCTGCCCAGCGTGGTTGGCGGACTCGTGGGCGTTCCTGTGATTGCCGTCCCAACGAGCGTCGGCTACGGCGCTGCATTCAAGGGACTCGCGGCGCTGCTCGGAATGATGAATTCCTGCGCGTCCAACGTCAGCGTGGTGAATATCGACAACGGATTCGGCGCGGGGTACGTTGCGTCGCTGATCAACCGGATCTAGCAGCCCGAAGAAATCGTGATGACAGGATGGGATTTCCTGTGTGCTCCTCTGTGGACCTGTGGTCAGGATTGGAAAAATCGAACCACGGGGAAGGCAGAGGGGCACAGAAAAAAAAGGCGCGGCCGAAGCCGCGCCCACCGTGCTTGCCCTGGTTACGATTGATTTGCGACTACCAGGTTGTTCTGCACTCTGAAGACGCCAAACACCTGGTTAGCCCTCATGCCGGCGACCTGTTTGTCCATCTGGTTGTCGACCGTGCCATACAGCGTGACCTTGCCGTTATCCACAACAATGCGGATCGGCAGGGCAGGGTCGGTGCCGTACTTTCCCAACACCGCGTCGCCGTAGATGGCGCGAGTCGTGCGCAGGCGGATCTGGTCATCGAAGCTCGACACCGGCGCGACGTTGATCTCGTCGACCACTTCCTTGACTCCCGGCATATTGTTTGCCAGGTAGATCGCGGAGTCGCGTCCGACGTCGTTGCGCGTCTCCCCACTCAGCGTGGCGACGCCGTC
This sequence comes from Terriglobales bacterium, assembly GCA_963803205.1. Taxonomy (GTDB): domain Bacteria; phylum Acidobacteriota; class Terriglobia; order Terriglobales; family Acidobacteriaceae; genus CAWDLG01. The sequence continues at coordinate 21,624 of CAWDLG010000007.1, read as the reverse complement.
TTTCACCGAGACGCCAACAAAGTTGAACACATTGTCATACCCGATGCGGTCGTAATGCAGCTTCTTGCCCAGATTTGCCGCGATCTGCGAGTCCGATGCGCTGCTGGCAACCGCAATCTGGTTGCGGACGCCCTGCACGTCATTCATCTTGCGCAGCTTCTTGGCGGCATCCAGCTTCTGCTGGTAGAGATCCACCGAGCCAGTCAAGGTGACGATTCCGTCGTCGACCGAGGAATTCACGTTGCGGAATTCTTTCTTTTTGGCAAGCTCCTGGGTGGCTTTGGTTTGAATCTGTTGATCGTAGCGCCCAGTGCCAACGGTTTGAGCGGCCAAGCCGACACTGAGGACGCCTACAGCCAACATCGTTGCTAAGGCTCTGAATGCGCTTTTCATTTCTCGTTCTCCTGCCCGGATTGATTAACCGGTTAGTTAATTTGATGCCCTCCGATGCGCGAAAGATGTATTACCGATTCCGACCGTGTCACACATCGAACACGGGGAAGCCATTGAAAAACAGCCGTTTAATTCGCTATCGCCCCTGGGACTGGCAGGCCGGGCCTATCCCATGGGGAGCGAAAACGGAGAGAGGAAAACGCATCTCATGGATCAGTCCGAATGGGCTTGTTATGATCGGTATAGTCCCCGCTCGATGGGAGAAACCAGGAATGAAGGTCACGAGCGTACTGCTCGTTGTTTTAGCGTCTGCAATCTCAGCCATGCCCAGTAACAGCGACAAGTCGGTGCCCGACCAGGCACAGCTCAAAAAGATGGCGGCGCGCTTCGCGCCCATCGATATCCGCGTCGACACGTCTCAGCTTTCCAGCGGAGACCGTCAGGCACTGGTGAAGGTGATCGAGGCCGGACGGATTCTCAATCCCATCTTCATGAAGCAATACTGGAGCAAGGATCTCGCGCTGTATAAACAACTCCAGAAAGACACGTCGCCGCTCGGCAAGGCGAGGCTGCACTACTTCTGGATCAACAAAAGCCCCTGGTCGGCGCTGGACGATTACCAGGCGTTTCTTGCCGATGTTCCGCCACGAAAGCTTCCCGGTTCGAACTTCTATCCAGAAGACATGACTCGGCAGGATTTTGAAACCTGGGCAGCTTCGCTTCCGCAGAAAGAACAGGAAGAGGCCAAAGGATTTTTCACTGTCATTCGCTGGAACGACAAGAGTGCCACCGGGCCTTCGCGGATGAAAATTGTTCCTTACAGCGAGGAGTACCAGGAGGAACTTTCCAGGGCGGCCGATCTTCTGCGTGAGGCTGCGTCCCTGACCGACAACGATTCGCTGAAGAAATTTCTTAACCTGCGCGCTGCCGCATTTCTTTCCAACGATTACTACGAGAGCGATCTGGCATGGATGGAACTCGACGCGCCTCTCGACATCACCATTGGCCCCTACGAAACCTACAACGATGAACTCTTCGGATATAAAGCCTCCTTCGAGTCCTACATCGGCGTTCGCGATGAGAAGGAAAGCACCAAACTCTCGGCTTTTACACGTCATTTGCAGGAGATCGAAAACAATCTTCCCATCGATCCGCGTTATCGCAATCCCAAGCTGGGCGCGGCCGCCCCGATCCGCGTGATTGACGAGGTTTTGAGCAGCGGCGACGGTGCCCATGGCGTCCAGACCGCGGCCTACAATCTGCCCAACGACGAGCGCATCGTCCACCAGAAGGGCAGCAAGCGTGTGATGCTGAAGAACATCCAGGAGGCAAAGTTCAACAGCACGCTGGTACCGATTGGAAAAAGGCTGCTCGAAAAATCCGCGCTTGCGGACGTCAACTTCGATCTGTTCTTCACTCACATTCTCGCCCACGAACTCATGCACGGGCTGGGACCGCACCAGATTCAGCTTCAGGGCAGGAGCACTACGCCCCGGGCGGAGCTGAAAGAACTCTACAGCGCCATTGAAGAGGCCAAGGCCGATATCACGGGCCTGTTTGCCCTCGGGTACATGATGGATCACGCGCAGGAAATGCAGCTCGCCGGCGTTTTGCCTTCTGCTGAAACTGCCCGCCGGCAGCTTTATACAACCTATCTTGCTTCCATGTTCCGCAGTCTCCGCTTCGGGCTGAACGACGCTCACGGCAAGGGAATGGCGGTCCAGTTCAACTACTTGATGGACAAGGGAGCCATTGTGGCGAACGGCAACGGGACGTTCGCGATCGATCTGAAGAAGATGAAGCAGGCCGTCGCAGATCTCGACCACGATCTGTTGACCGTCGAAGCCGAGGGCGACTACGCCGGGGCGAAGAAAATGCTCGATGAGATGGGGGTCGTGCGCCCGGTGCTGCAAAAAGCATTGAACAATCTGACGGGCGTGCCGACCGACATCGAGCCCATTTTCGTTACTGCCGATGAATTAGCTCCGAAGGCGGAGACCGCGAAACAGTCGCGATGAGCAGCGATTCGTATCAGGGCGTGGCTTTCAGCCACGCCGACAAAGACGAGGGTCTGGTACACGCGCCCGAAGGGCGCAACCGAATCGAGGCAACGGCGCCTTATCGGCGCGATCTCGAATTTGCCGCTGATTTTACGGCATGCCTGAAGGCATGCCCCGATACGAACCCACGTTCGTCGAAGTCGCGGCATTACCGTCTGAGCCCGGAAAATCAGTTCCACCACGGCGATTCGTATCAGGGCGTGGCTTTCAGCCACGCCAATAAAGGCGAGAATCTGGTGCGCGCGCCCGAAGGGCGCAACCGAATCGAGGCAACGGCGCCTTATCGGCGCGATCTTGAATTTGCCTTCCCTACGGCATGCCTGAAGGCATGCCCTGATACGAACCTCGTTCGTCGAAGTCTAATCGGATTCTAGCGATGGATTAAGAGAGACTTCCAGGGTCTGGACTTGCACTCCCGGGCCGAAGCAGGGCGAGTGCGGTGACATCGTTGTGAGTGGGCGCGGTGTGCATGAATTGCTTGATGTTGTCGATGGCGCTCAGGCAAATTTCCTTGGCGCTTTCCGCAGTGGACTGGCGCAGATGTTCCTTTACCCGCTCCAGTCCGAATTCTTCGCCTTTGCGTTTTCCTTCGACCACGCCGCGTGAAACCACCAGCATTGCCGCATTGTAGGGGAGGGCAATGATGCGGGCGTCGGCAGTGGCGTGAGAGAACAGCCCGAGCGGCAGTCCGGTCGCGGGCAACTCGGTAATCTCGGCGTTATCCCGTAACAGCGCAGGTGTGTGCCCGGCATTGAAGTAGCACACGATCCCCAGATTCTCGTTGTAGCAGCCCGCGAAAGCCGGGCACGGGCGAATTCCTTTCGCTTCCTGAAGGACGGTCCGGTTAAGCTCGATTCCGAGACTGGTCATGGCGTCCGCCTCGTTCACATCCTCGGTAGCGAACAGTCTTGCGGCTACCGAGCGGAACGTGCGCTGCGCGGCGGAGAGAATCCCGCGGTTTTGTTCCACCTTGCCGGCGGCATCCATCAGTCCGAAGATCACGCGGGTCGGACTCACCCGGATGAAGTCGTAGAAGTCGCCTCCCATGCGCTGGCCATAGTAAACGGCGGCAAGTTCGGCGTCTTTCAGCTCTGGCACGTCGGCGTGGATCGGAACCTGGGCCGGAGGGGTGCGCGGACGTTCGGGGATGAAGAAGGAACTCATCTTCGCCAGTCGCGGAATGAGGCTACCATATAAAGTTGCCGATAGCATGTTCATCCTAATTCCCGTAACGTGCAACGAGATATCTGCCTACTTCGTTTTGCAGTTGCCCGTAATCGGAGTGAATCGTCGACCGCAGCGCCGCCTCGGTGGAGCTGCCCTGCCCCAGGCGCTCCAGGACGCGCCGCAAATCGCTCATACCGTACGTTTCCTTGATGTACTCAACCGCCGCCAGCGACTCGTCGTAGGCGAGCGTGGCTTCCATTCCGGAGAAGCGCATGAAGCTGCCTTCCAGGGCATTGAAGGGAATCTCCCTCTGGGCCACAAAGAGCTGCGAGAGCCTGCGGCCGTTCGAGGAAACGGATTTGGGTTCCACGACCTGCGCTATGCCCTCGTGCAGCCACTGCGGACAACGGCCGCCCGAAAGTTGATTGATAAACGAGTGCGCCAGCTCATGTTTGAGAACACGCGCCAGTTCCGGGGTGACCGAGGTCAAACCTTCGACGGGGATGCGCAGCTTGCCGTCGTTAACCGCGCCGCTCCACGACGGCGCCTGCGTGACATCGAAAAATGTCTGCCCTGTGTAGAGGATCACGGGAATGCTGGACCGCGGTGACACCCCCAGTTCGCGGACCAGGTCGTCGAATTCCATTTCGAGCGTCGCGATAAGCTGCCGTCTCAGTGACTCCGAGGTTTGCTGGCCCTCGTAGCGAAGGGTGAAGTGGCTGCTCTGCCGCTGCGTGTAGTCGACCTCGGCGCTTGCCTCGCGTTCCGCCTTGTCCAGATATCGCTGCAAACCGGCGTCCGGCCGGAGGGCAAGTGAGCGCTTCCAGGTGCGGATGGCGTCGCGGTTGCGGTCCGCGGCGAACTGGGCGTAGCCAAGAACCGCGAGGGTATCGGGCGAGTCCGGCGCAATTCTCGCGGCTCGCTCGGCGTAAGGAAGGGCCTCAACTGCGTTTCCCCCGCGCACCAGCAGAGCGGCATAGTAGTTAAGGATCGTGGGATTCTGCGAGTCAAAGCGCATCGCGCTCTCGAGATAAGAGCGTGACTTGCTGAAAGCTCCGGCCTCGAACTCATGTTTGCCGGCGGCAAAGTAGGCAATCGCGGCCAGGCGAGAATTGCCCTGCTTTTCGATGGCAGTCAGTGCGTCGGGATCAACCCGGCCGTCTTTGACAATTTTGTCCCAGACTTCCGTCTCCCCATTCAGGTGGTCGACCGGCGCCACCTCGGGCAGGCCGGCGGGGTGCCTGGTATCCGTCGCGGTAGCGAATTGCGGTGGAACGCCTCCGGCTTCAATACGCTCGACGGATGTTTTGGGAATGGCGTAGGAGTTATCGCCCAGGTCGTACTCTACGCGGCCCCCGTTCTCGCGCACTGAATCCGCCCAGATGGTACGGCCATTCTTCAGGTGAATGACTTCGGCAGACGCATAAATAGCGGCTGGCAATAACATCGACACGAAAGAGATGACAAGCGCACGCACTAGGGCGCATTCTAGCAACGGGGCTGGTACCCACCTACGTGACAAAGGTAATAACGCTACTCCGTCGCGCCTGCTTAGCTGGCGTGTGCCTGGGCCTAGTTCTCTGCGCACTGAGTGCGGGCTATGGACAGGAAAGCGCGCCCGCGGGGTCGCCGCCACAGCTCGTTGACGAGCCCAAAGTCTCGAAGCCGGCGGAGGCCCTGTACCTGAAATTGCGCAGCGTCGGGCTCGACGAGGGACGGGTCTTTCGCGTGCGCGAAGCCGCGCTGGATCGCCCGTCTATTCACATCTCGCTGGATGACGGGACCATCGCCTTCACCCAGGACGTGGGCGGCAAGATCACCGGCGCATTCTTCGAGGGCGACGGAGAGGTTCTTCTCACGCCGCCGAATCAGGTGGAGCGGCAATCGATGGCTCTATTCACGGGCGCCGCCATTCTCGAAGAGAAGTTTGTTACCGCGTACTTCCGCTTCAACGACGACACTTTCGAACAACTTCGGCCCTTCCTCAGGCCGGCGGAAAATCCTCACCAGTCTTTCATGCGCTGGAATGAAACAGCCCAGAATCTGGCCTCGGACGACGCCCTTCGCCTGCTCATGACGCTTGTCAGTTCTCTGCCGCCTGAGGGACAGGCCCCGCCGCCGGTTGAGGTGCGACCGCTCCAAAATGAAGGGCGCCTCCTGCATGTTCGGGTTCAGGGCCGGAAGCTGGGAAACTTCGACCTTAATTTCGACTCCAACGCCCCCGAACAGGTGTGGGCGGGCCAGGCCAAGACCTTCGAAGGCGAGACCTTCTATGACGTGTGGACGTCCTTCCCACTGGCGTCGCCCGGCAGCGGTTCGCAATCTGTGAACGAGATGAGCGCGGAGTCCGGCAAGACCGGCGGCAGCGGCATCGCCAGCTACGTGATCAAGAGTGAAGTGCGACCGCCGACGGGCCTGAGCGCGGACGCCCGGGTGCTCCTGACGATCCCCAAAGGCGAAACCCGCGCTCTTCTATTTGAAATGTCCCGATCGTTGCGGATCGAAAAGGTGGAGGCAGACGGTAAGCCAGTGGAGTTCATCCACAATCCCTCGATGGAAGGTACTCAACTGGCGCGCCGGGGGAATGACTGGGTTGCGGTTGTCTTCCCGGGACCCCTCAGAGCAGGACAGCAAGTTGAACTGTGCTTTACCTACAGCGGCGAAGTGCTGTCCGACGCCGGCGGAGGGCTGCTGTACGTCGGAGCTCGCGGGAACTGGTTTCCAACCCGCAGCTTCGCCATATCCAATTTCGATCTGACTTTCCGCTATCCTGCCGGCTGGACTCTGGTCGCAACTGGAAAGCGAGTCGAGGACGTCGGCAAAGACCCGGCCGGCGGCGCTGCCGGTCAGCAGGTCAGCCGCTGGGTGTCCGATCGTCCCCTTCCTCTTGCAGGATTCAACCTTGGAAAGTACACGCGAGTCACGGCTCAAGCCGGCTCGATTCCGGTTGAGACCTATGCTTCCTCTCAGATGGAACATGGTTTCCCCAAGCCGACCGTGGCCGTACAGATGCCGCGCATCATCGAGCCTCCGGACATCGGTGCGCGTCGGGACCTCGTGGTGCTGGCTCCCATGCCACCCTCACCGGCCCGGAACGCGCAGAATGTGGCCGACGCAGCGGCGCGCGCCATCGAGTTTTATTCGCATCGCTTCGGACCTTATCCCTACAGCAGCCTGGCGGTTACCCAGAAACCTGGGGAGGTCAGCCAGGGCTGGCCCGGCCTGATTTTTCTTTCCAGCTTCTCCTTTTTGACCGACAACGAGAAATCCGAGCTGCACATGGATCCCGTCGCCCGGGCATTAAGCAATGATGTGATCGCCCACGAAACCGCCCATCAATGGTGGGGCGACCTGGTGCTTTGGGCGGGCTACCGGGACCAATGGATCGTAGAAGCCTTGTCGGACTACAGCTCACTGATGCTGTTGGAGACACAGGGCCCACAGAAGTTTCGCCTGATTCTCGACAAGTATCGTGAGGATCTGCTGCGCAAGAACAAGCAGGGAGACCGCCTCATGGATGCCGGCCCCGTCACACTGGGCCTGCGGCTTTCTTCATCACATTTTCCACGCGGCTACGACGCCATCAGCTACGGACGCGGCGTCTGGCTGTTGCATATGCTACGGAATATGTTGCGGGATACGGAAGCAAAGACGAAGCGCCCGGCGGTGGGCACTCAACCTCCGCCCGTGGAGGAACCATTTGTCCGCGCCCTGCGCAAACTTCGCGAGCGTTACGAAGGGAAATCCATGAGCACTGGCGATTTTCTTCGCGTGTTCGAGGAGGAACTTCCCAAGCCGCTCTGGCATGAAGGGCGGCGATCGCTGGAGTGGTTTCTCAATTCCTGGGTGAACGGCACCGCGATTCCTCATTTTCAGTTGCAGAAACTGCAATATACCGATCGCGGCGGATCGACCATGGTGACCGGGAACATTGTCGAAAAGGAGGCGCCGCGCGACCTCGTGACGCCGGTTCCTGTCTATGGCCTTTACTCTGGCGGACGCACCGTGCTGCTTGGGCAGGTGTTCGTGGATGAAGAGCAAACTCCCTTCCGCATCGTCGCACCGGCGGGAACACGAAAGGTCGTACTTGATCCATACCAGACTCTGCTGACGAGATAAGGGTCTGCTTCCGCTTTTGTGCCGCCCCTTCGGGGCTCCGTCTCTCATCTACCATCTTTCCCGGGACTTACGTCCCGGGCTTTCACGTTTCGTCCCTGCGGGACTGGTTCTTGCAAGATCAACAGCAGATCCCTCGACTGCGTCGGGGATTCTGCGAAATGCCCCTCCTTGCTCGGGATGACAAAGGTTTGGGCTGATGACGTACCTACTGGACTGCCCGTTTCCATTGTCATCAGCGTAACGAGGAATCTGCTTTTCCATCTCATTCATTCGTCCGGGCCGGGCCCTTTCGATCGGAACGGTTTCAGCCGCGGAGCGGCGGCACAGGAGAGCCCGGCACGTGAGTGCCGGGAGAGATGTCCCATAACCCGCCCGAGTCCCGCCAGGGACGACACCCGGCCAACGTCCGGCAAAATCCGTTTGTGCCGCCCCTTCGGGGCTCCGTCTCTCATCTACCATCTTTCCCGGGACTTACGTCCCGGGCTTTCACGTTTCGTCCCTGCGGGACTGGGTATTAGCGGCGTTCTGGTGAGGGTGGGCCGCGAGCAAATTAGAGTTTCCGGGAGTTTCGGTTTGACCACGGAGGACACAGAGGGTCCCAGGGGCACCGGCACCGTGTTTTCGAAACCAATCGTTTTTGCACTGGCTGTTCTTGTCATCCGGAGCGAAGCAAACGTCCCCCTCACCCGCGTTGCGATCTCCCGAAAGGGCACTCAGTTTTCAGAATGGTCTGTGCCGCAATCCTGGCCGGGACGCCGCCTTTCCCGTCTCCCGTCTTAACCCCTTGCTACGGCTAGGAGAGCTTGCAGCCAGCGACGCAGTTCTCGAATTGGCACCTGGTATGCAATGGCAAGGTGATGCGATCCACAACCAATCGGGCGGTAGTGAGCAGAGGCCATGGAGCGAGCAAAAACCGCCCGACCTGGCGCTCAACTTCCCCCTGCTCAAGAACCGTCCTCCTGGTGGAGGACGAACTTTTTGTGCGCGACGTTGCCGGCAAAATACTTCGGTCAGAAGGATTTCGCGTGCTGTCGGTCGCAACCGCCCAGGAAGCTCTCTCGAGGTTCCGCATGTGCCACTCGAAGATCGACCTGCTGCTGACTGACGTTGTCCTCCCTGACTGGAACGGGAATGATCTGGCCAGCGAACTGGCCGCCGTCCACCCGGATCTGAAAGTCATCTTTATGTCGGGATACCCGGAAACGAACATCGCCAAACGTTGGCGGCGAAGCCAGGCTCGCTACCTCTCCAAGCCATTCTGTCTGACTTCTCTGTTGGAGAAAATTCACCAGGTCTTTCCGGAAGCGCCGGCCAGTGCGGCTAGGAATGCCGCTTGTAACGGGTGACCTGGAGAATCTGGTCGGGAATCTGGTCCAGCGGCACAACCCGCTGTAGCACCCCCATCTCGGCGGCCGAGCGGGGCATTCCGTAGACCGTGCAGCTGGCCTCATCCTGTCCCACGGTGAGGCCGCCTTGATGCTTGATGGCCTCCATGCCTTTCGCTCCGTCGGCTCCCATCCCCGTCATAATCACGCCCATGCAGAGGGAGCGGTAGACCTCCGCGGCGGAGAGCATCATCACATCTACGGACGGCATATGGAGCGTGTCGGCAGGTGTTTTCGCCAGACGAATGAAGCCCCTGGAGTTCGACCGGCGATAGACAGTCATGTGCTGGCCGGCGGGCGCAATATAAACCACTCCGTCCTCAATGGCCTCCTCGTTGCTCGCTTCCTTCACGCTTACTTTGCACAGGTTATCGAGGCGCTTGGCAAAGGGACCGGTAAAGCCTACGGGCATGTGCTGAACGATCAGGACCGGCACGGGAAGGTCTGCCGGCAGCATCGGCAGGATCTCCTGCAACGCTTTGGGGCCTCCGGTCGAAGTTCCGAGGGCCACCAGGGTGGGCGTGACTCCAGCTGCGAGGGGACGAGAGGCCGTGTGCGCCGGCGCGAGCGGACGAGTTGTACTGGTCTTCAATCCATAACGGTGCCGCGAAGACGCGGCGGCCTTGATCTTGGCGATCAGCTCATCCCGCAGCTTCACAATGTCGAGCGAGACAAACGAGCTCTGCTTGGGCAGGTAATCAAACGCCCCCAGTTCGAGAGCTTCCAGCGTGGTCTCGGCGCCCTTCTGAGTCAAGGAACTCACCATGATGACCGGACGCGGCATGTCCTTCATGATTCGTTTCAGGGTTTCGATTCCGTTTATGCCTGGCATTTCGACATCGAGGGTGACGATGTCGGGTTGGAGGGTTGCAATTTTTTCCAGCGCCTCTTCGCCGGTCTGGGCCATGCCGCTGACTGACAGGGACGGGTCCGATTCGATCATGCGCTTGAGGGCGGTGCGCATGAACGCGCTGTCGTCGGCCACCACGACTGTAACGGTTTTGCGATCCCCCGACGCGGCTGTCATGTGGCCCGGTAGAGAAGCGCCACCAGGCGGTGCACTTCTTCCATGTAAGCGCCCAATTCGAATGTGAAGCGCGCCCAGTCAAACTTCTTCAGTTCCGGACACTCCTGGAGCATGATGTCGAAAGCCGGCTCCTCGAGAAAATCGACCTCCCGGTCTTCGGCGTATCCGTAACCGAGGCCGCCCATGCGGCACAGCAGGTCGCTCAAGGACACCAGCGCGGTCAGATCGCGATGCTCCTTCGCTTCTGAAATTTCGTGATGGCAACCGGCCACCGTAACCAGGTCCGAGGTCATCCGCCATTGCTCGCAAACAAGCTTTCCGGTGTGGCAATGTGTGGTGCCGAGCGTGGCAAGTTCAGCCTCGTGCAGGGGGATGTGGTTCGACTTCGCCATCTCCATCGTGACGGTGAATTCCTTAGGGACCACCCATATGTGCGCGACGATCCCGATGTCGTGCAACAACCCGCCGAGGTACGCCTTCTCCGGATGGGGATATTTGATCCGCTGCGCGAACTGGCGCGAGACCAGCGCGCAGCCGAAGGAGTGCTCCCAGAAAACCGTGGGATCGATTACACCCTTCTGCTCCGGCAGAAGAGTAAGGACGGAACATGACACGGCGATATCGCGCATGCGTTGAATTCCGAGAGCGACAACCGCGCCCCTGATGCTGTCGACCGCCTGCCAGCGGCCGAAAACGTAAACGTCGACCACGTTTGTGCAGGTATCAAAGGAAAGATTCCAGACATGCTCGATGATCATAGCCCGCGTAATTCGTCTTCCGGCATTGCGCATCAGGTATTCGAGCAGCGCAAATTCCTTTGAGGTCAGCTCGATCCGCCGCCCCCCCCGTTCCACCCGCCGCTCGACCCGGTCCAGTTTCAGATCGTCAACCGCCAGAACCGACTCCGCCGGCAGATGGCTGCGCCGCAGCAGCGCCCGGATTCGTGCAGAAAGCTCCGCGAAAGAGAACGGCTTGACCAGGTAGTCGTCGGCCCCCAGATCGAGGCACTGTACCCTGTCTTCCACCCGGTTGCGTCCCGTCAGCACCAGGATCGGCATGCTGGGCTTGCGGGTGCGGAGATAACGCAGAAGGGTCACTCCATCCAGCCGCGGCAGGTTCAGGTCGAGCACGACGAGGTCGAAGGGAAGTTCGGCGGCCATGGCCCGTGCTTGCTCTCCATCACCGGAGACATCCACTGCGTAGTGCTCGGATTCGAGGCCCCTGCGGACAAAGTTGGTCAGCGCTGCATCATCTTCTGCAACAAGAATTCGCATGAAAAAGGGTCGTGGACTTCCCCCGATTCTAGATGGCGAACGGTTCGCCGGAAGAGATCGCTGCTGGCCCGCTCGAATTCGAATTCCTAAACTGGGTGGGAATACAGGAAAAGGAAGGGGAGCAAAGATTTAGCGCCGGTTTCTCTGGTTAGTTTGGCCACTTGCTGGCGAGAACCGCATCGGTCACTGCCCCCCTCCACTCCACTGAAGATAATAAGGATGGACGTACAAACTAGCCGCTGCTTCAGGATGGATGGGATACGCTTCGTGAACTGGTGGGACAAGGCGACGATCAAGTCTTTGTTTGTTCCCGGCGGTGTGCTCGCTTTCTCGGCCTGGATCCTGATCAGAATCCTTCATTTACCCGTCTCCAGCTCGACCGTTCACTTTCTCCTTTACGCCGTCTTTCTGGCCGGGCTTGCGCTGGCTTGGCGCTTTCATTCGAGCCGGATTTTCTTTGCGCTGATCCTGCTGTTCCTGGGCCAGCACGCGATTGAATTTTTCGCCGGCACGGGCCCGGTCACCGTCGGCCCGGGCCGCATTGCCCTGGAGGCGGTTGCGTTTCTCCTGCCACTCAACTTCATCGCACTTTCACTGATGCGCGAGCGTGGCATCTCGCTTGCCGTGATCGCCTCACCGGCGGGCCTGCTGTTTGTGCAGTCAGTCTTCGTGGCGGTGATCTGCCGCCCCGGCGAAACCTCCGCGCCCGGCCTGATTCACGCATCCCTCTTCCCAACCGCATGGTTCCACTGGAGCACCGTTCCGCAGATCTCTTTGTTTCTGTTCATAGCGGCTTTCGCGGTCATGCTTCTGCGCTTCCAGCTTTACCGTAAGCCGGTTGAGAGCGGACTCATCTGGTCTCTGGCAATGACGCTGCTGGCGCTGGAATCCGGAGCCATCGGGCCCATTCCCGTTGCCTATGTGGCCACCGCCTGCCTCATTCTGGCAAGCTCCATCATCGAAAACTCCTATGTGCTCGCTTACCACGACGAACTCACCAGCCTTCCGGCACGCCGCGCCTTCAACGAGTCCGTATTGCGGCTGGAAGGTTCCTATGCTCTAGCCGTAGTCGATATCGATCACTTCAAGCGCTTCAACGATACCTACGGCCACGAAACGGGAGATGAAGTCCTGCGCATGGTGGCGACGCGCCTCTCCCAAGTCACCGGCGGAGGACAGGCCTATCGCATCGGCGGCGAAGAATTCTGCATTCTTTTTCCGGCCAAATCGGCGCGGCAGGCTCTCGAGGATCTCGAACTGCTGCGCCAGAGCATCGAAGCCTCGGTCTTCTATTTACGGCGGGTTCCCCTCGGCGAGCTCCAGAACCCGGAACGCCGGCGGCCGCCGCGGCGAAAGTCCGTCCCGCGCCAGTCGCCGCAGGGCGAGACGGAATTGTCCGTAACCGTCAGCATTGGCGTAGCTGAACCGGGCTCCAGGACACGGGACGTCGAGGAAGTGATGCGGTCCGCCGATCGCGCTTTGTACCGCGCCAAACAATCCGGCCGCAACCGCGTCGAACTCGCCGATACGCGCCGCCGGGCCCTGCGCCCCGCCCGCCGCCACATCGCCTGACCCGCTCTCCCCGCAATATTCTAAGTACGCCAGCCTCTGTGTTCCGCTGTGCAAATCATTCGCCAAGTCCTTTTGCTACTACGAAATCTCCCATTCGAAGTCAGGTTCGTATCAGGGCATGCCTCCAGGCATGCCGTTCAGGATCGAAGCGTTTTGAGATCGCGCCGATGAGGTTCAATGATGAGGCGCAATTGAGAGTGCTGATTTGCGCGAAGGAGCACACCGGAATCTCGTCGCGATGGCTGAAGCCAAGCCCTGATACAAATCTTCTGTAATCGACAACATAGTCCTGGTTAGAGTCGAGGGACTTTGTGTTTCCCGAGCCTTAGATCTAATCCGTTGGACGGTACTCGGTCTGGGGCACTACGCGGAGCTCCTGTGGATATTGCTTCGCAAGCTCATATGCGAAATCACGGTCGAAGACATCGCGCGTGCCGCTTTCCGTATGGGAGACTTGTTTGTCAAGGGGAATGGGCCGCCGGTGGCGGGACTACTCGTGGCGCAGGGCTTCGATCGGATTGAGACGCGAGGCGCGGAAGGCGGGAATCATACCGCTGATCAGTCCCACGGCCCCGAGGATGAGGGTAGAGGCAATCAGCGTTCCGGGAGCGATGATCAGCCGGATGTCCCCGGCTTGTCCGTTCTTGGCGAAGGCGCTGTAAAGCGTGAGGCTTCCCAGAGACAGCGCCACTGTATATGCGAGAACCACTCCAAGCACGCCGCCAATGAAGGTAATGGTCAGGGCTTCGGCGAGAAACTGCATGAGGATGTAGCGCCTCTTCGCGCCGAGGGCTTTCTGCACCCCGATTTCGCGCGTCCGCTGCGTCACCGAAACCAGCATGATATTCATCAGCCCGACTCCGCCAATGCCGAGCGTCAGTGTTCCGATGAATCCCATCAGGACCTTCAGCCCAAGAGTGATGATCTCGAACTGGTGGACCTGCATCATGAGATTGAAGACGCGCACAGCCTGGCGGTCGCTCTGGTTGAACTTGTGCTGTAGCGACAGCAGAGTGCGCACCGCCGGCTCCAGCCGCTCATACTCCGGCGTCTGGTAGTTGAACCAGATGCTGTCTATGTAATGGGTGTCCTTCAAGTCGCCCATCGTCGTAAAGGGGATGTAAACCACGCGGTTTATGTCGCTGTTGCCCTCCTGCATCTTGGCTTCGAGCACTCCCACCACTTCAAAGCTCAACCCATCAACCCGGATGCGCTCCCCCAGCGCGTTGCGGCCGGAGAAAAGCTTCTCTTTGGCTTCCGAACCAAGCACCGCCACTCGGGATCGCTGAACCTGGTCTTCCATGTTGTAGAAGCGGCCCTGGGCCATCTTGAGGGACCGGATGTCGAGAACGCTGGGATTGTTTCCTGTCACGGAAAAGCTGAACGCCCGCGTTTCGTACTGAACGTTGGCGTCCTTACTGACCTCGGGAGTTATGTGGGTGATCTGCGGAAGGTTGGTGTTGAGAACGTCTACGTCTTCCTGGGTGAAGCGGATTTCATTTCCTGATTTCTGCCCGCCCGCCTGCAGCGAAGTCCGGCCCGGCACCACGATCACCAAATGGGTGCCGAAGTTCGCGAAGATGTTGGCGCAGGCCTGCCCGAACCCATCCCCGTACGCCAGCAGCATGACGACCGTGGCAATTCCCCAGGCCATGCCCAGCATGGTGAGTGCGGTGCGCCGCCGGTCGTGGCGCATGGCGGCATAAGCTTCCTGAAGCAAATCACGAAACATATCGATGCCCTTCCGGCATCACTCCTGCCGGAGAGCTTCCACCGGCTGTAACATCGCCGCTTTGCGCGCGGGATAAAGTCCCGCAGCCACTCCCGCAATCGTCAGGCTGGCAATCGCGAGGATCGCCGACATGGGCACCAGCTTTGGAGGATCAAAACCCCCAGGGCCGCGAATTCCTCCCAGGAACATCATCAGAACGCCCGCCAGCGCCATCCCGATCAGCCCGCTGCCCAGCGTAAGCAACAGTCCCTCAAGAAAGAAATGAAACAGAATGCTCCGGTTGGTCGCTCCAAGCGCTTTGCGCAACCCGATCTCCCGCGTGCGTTCGCTGACGGCGACCAGCATGATGTTAACCACGCCGATGGCGCCCAGAGCCAGCGTAACCATTCCGACCGTACCGAGGAACATGTTCATCACGTCGAAGATGGTTCCTACCATCCGCGATTCTTCAATCGAATCCCACTCGTCGAAGGCATTCTGGTCGCTGCTGTCGAAGCCATGGTTGTGACCCACGATCTGGTGAGCTTCATCCTTGGCCAGCAGGTGTTCGCCGGTAACCCGCGGCTGATATTCAATAAAGGAGATGGAACCCTGGTGATTTTCCCCCTTCAGTGGGAAGTTGGTAGCCATCACGGAGAACGGAATGTAACCTCGCATGTTCAGCCACATGTTGTCGCCGCGGCCCAGGTGCGGCATGGTGCCGACCACCTGAAACCGCAGGCCATTGATCAATACGAAGGCTCCGACCGCCGGCCGGCCCGGGAACAAAGTCTTCTGCAGTTCGTTGGCCAGTACGATCACATTGCGCCGTTGCGCCCCGTCCAAGGCGTTCAGCCAGCGCCCGTCTTTGATCGGCAGGTAGCTGATTTCATTGATTTGCGGCTCGGTTCCCAGAATCTCGCCGCTCCCGCTGGCGAATTCGCTGACCTCATGCAGGTCGCCGCGCGAAATGATGGGCGCGGCAGTGCGGACGTGCCGGGCGCCCCGGATATCGAGATAATCCTGATAGGTCAACAGATAGGATCGCGCCGAATTCATGTTTCCTTGGACCGCCGGTGCGCGCCCGGGAAAGAGAAACATGATGTCCCTGCCGAACTCCGCCATCTCCCGCTTGTTGCCCGACCGGAACCCCTCGCCAACTCCGACCAGCAGCAATAGCGATCCCACGCCCCAGGCGATGCCAAACATGGTCAGAAACGACCGCAGCTTGTGCGCCCAGAGGTTACGAAAAATCTGGCCAAAGAGGTCCGACAGCGTTCTCATAGCCATAGTAATTCTATGTCAAATCGTCGCATTTCCGGCGGTTTGTCGCGTTCCGCCTGGTCTGGCCCGAAGGGGCCTGCCGCCCGCCACCTCCCGGCAGCCAACCAGTTTGACGTCGCCGCGGGAGAAACGCTTCCCTTGATACGAACTTTCGCTCCCAGACGTTCCAACCGGCGCCCCCTCCGTCGGAAGGGCGGCACTCCCCCTTTCGGGGACGGCTTGACCGTTCCCCGCCCGCGTTGTGTAATAGCGAAGAAGTCGTTGATTCTAAATCGCGGAGAGGTGGCAGAGTGGCCGAATGCGGCGGTTTGCTAAACCGTTGTACGGGCTAACACCTGTACCGAGGGTTCGAATCCCTCCCTCTCCGCCAGTTACCTTTGTTATCTGGTACTTGCAGGTCGGTGATACCTACACTGAGTCCACGGGGTATACCTTTTTTGGCTGCCCCGTTTCAAGGAGCAGTGAGGTATGGCCGAGCAATGGCGCGATATTGCTGGATATGACGGCATCTATCAAGTCTCAGACCTAGGGCAAGTCCGCAACACTGAAACCAGCAGGATTCTCCAACCGGTAAAGGCTAAAAACGGACGGCTCTACGTCACCCTTTCTCGTGATGGATTCCAACGGAAATGCACGGTCCACAGCCTGGTTTCGAATGCATTTCTGGGCCAGCGCCCACCGAACCACGAGATCACGCACAAGGACGGCGACTACACCCAAAACGAGCTGTCGAATCTTGAGTACGTAACCCGTCGCGACAATCAGAAGCGCTTCGTCATGAGAACCGGCGGGTATTCGGTGAACCTGACAAAGCGTGTTCAGACAGACCAGGGGTTACGCTACTGTCCCGTCGCTGAATCAGCCAATGGTCGCATAAAACCCGACATGGTGCTTGTCGACGGAAAGGAAGAGCGCCATAACGAAGGCGCGTACTACCTGGAATGGCGGGAGCATGGCAAGCGGGTTCGGCTATCAGTGGGAAAGGACGCCCAGGACGCCGCCGCACGTCGTCAGCGCAAGGAAGCGGAACTCAATGCCCTGAATAATGGCGTTTCGGTCCTGCCAGAGAACGGCAGCGGACACAAAACGGTAGCAGCGGCGGTAGCCAGCTTTCTCGAGGAGACCGAGCTCACCAAGAAGCCGAAGACTGTGGCGGCTTATACGACGGCGCTCAACTACTTCACTGAGTCCTGCCACAAGCTCTATCTGCATGAGATTGATCGGCATGATCTGCTGAAGTTCTCTGGGTTCCTCCGTGACGAAAAGAAGCAGTCACCGCGATCCACCTACAACAAGTTTGAGACGGTCATGACTTTCCTCAAAGCGAACGGCATTCGCGGTCTAGTCGGCAAGAACGACTGGCCTCGCTACACCGAGGAAGAACCGGAGATATACGAGCGGGAGGAACTGGATAGGCTCTTCAAGGTGTGCAACGAAGGCGAGCGTCTCTGGTTCGAGTTCTTCCTGATGACCGGGATGCGTGAGCAGGAAGTAATGTATGCATATTGGTCAGACCTGAACCTCCCTGCACACACGGTTCGAGTCAGTCATAAGCCGGACCACAACTGGACTCCGAAAGCCTACAAGGAACGCGAAATTCCGATTCCTGAAAAACTGGCACGGAATCTCAAGGCCTGGAAAGTCACGTCAGACAAGACGTGTCGCCTGCTATTCCCGACTGCGGGATGCAAGCCGAAGCTGGATTTCCTCGATTGCCTGAAGGCCGCGGCAAAGCGGGCAAAGCTCGACCCCGATCGATTTTGGCTGCACAAGTTCCGCGCTACGTTCGCGACCCGTTGCTTGTGGGCCGGAGTCGATCTGAGGACGGTTCAGCAGTGGTTAGGCCACTCAGATATGGAATCGACGATGCGATATCTGAAGCCCGCTCGCAATCAAGCCGTTCGGAACAAGATCAACGAGATATTCACCTGATAGGGAGTCACTGGGCTATCCCGGCCAATGAATCGGCTCTCCTTGCGTGGGACGCGGAGGTTCAAATCCTCCCCTGTGCACCAGTGCCAGCGTGCGCGAATTGGAATAGCGCCCTGTCTTAGAAACAGGTGTTTGAGAGTTCGAATCTCTCCGCTGCACCAGCTTTCCTTTTGAAGCAGCGAGGTCGCGGCGCTTTCGCAGTAACTTCCGGATTGCCGACGACCCGCCCAGTGGCGAGCCGAATCCCCGGGTTGTCAGTTTATGGCGACTTATGACAAAAGTCAGGTAGGGTTCGAGTCACGTCTGAGCTTACCCAGATGGTTCCCCATCACTCTCGCCGGACTGTTGCAATGCGTGATAATCACGCTATGGCAAGCCACACGATGATCTTCCGGGTTGCCGCGGTCGTTTGCCTCGGACTTTCCGCCCATCTCCCGACCGCAGTCGCATTCGAACCTGCCACAACAGCCGGCACCGTGCAGGGTAACAAGCCGCACAGGATGATCGTCCTCACCGACATTGGCGCCGAAGTGGACGACACGGAAAGCATGGTTCGTCTGCTTCTGTATTCGGATGTCATCGATATCCAGGGTCTCATCGCAACCACTTCCACATGGAAGAGAACCTCGGTCTCGCCGGAGTTGATTCTAGGGGTGATCGGCGCTTACGCCAAGGTTCATAGCAATTTGCTGAAGCATGATGCGAACTACCCTTCGGCCGAAGCCCTCCAGGCCCTCGTAAAACATGGCGTGTCTGAGTACGGCATGAGTGGAGTCGGTGCGGGCAAGGACTCGGAAGGGTCCGACTGGATCATTCGCACTCTGGAGAGAAACGATGACAGACCACTCTGGATTTCGGTCTGGGGAGGAGCGAACACACTTGCGCAGGCGCTGCACAAGCTCCGCGCCACAAAACCCGCCGCTGAAGTTGATCGTCTGGTCGCCAAACTCAGGGTGTATACGATTTCCGATCAGGACGATAGCGGGCCGTGGATTCGGAAGAATTTTCCCAAGCTCTTCTACATCGTCACTCCCGGAGGCGACTACGGGGCGGCCACCTGGACCGGAATCAATAGCTTCGTACCCGGCATCGACAACTCGACCATCAGTAACAAATGGCTGGCAGAACACATCCAACAAGGGCATGGGCCGATGGGTGCTGCATATCCGGATGTTGCCTACGGAATGGAAGGCGACACGCCATCGTGGCTGGCGCTGATTCCCAACGGCCTGAGCGACCCTGAACATCCTGACTGGGGCGGTTGGGGAGGACGCTACGAACTGTACCGACCGGAGGTGTCCGTCACAGACCCGCACACATTCATTGGGAGCGCTCCCATAGAACAGGAGACGCGCCCCATCTGGACTAACGCGATTGACGAATACACTCCGCCGGTGGCGGGCGAATACGGACGTGCAACTCGAGCCGGCGAGAAACCATTCAAAGACTGCGAAGCCACGCTCTGGCGGTGGAGAGACGACTTCCAAAACGATTTTGCGGCACGCATGGAGTGGACGACAAAACCAAATCAGGAAGCCAACCATCCTCCGGTTGTTGTTCTAAATCATCCCGACGCGTTCACTGTGAAAGCCGGCGATCACTTCGGATTCGACGCCAGCGCCACCGATCCTGATGGCGATAGCCTGAGTTTCTTCTGGTTCCAATATCCCGAGGCGGGTTCCTACAAACGAGCGGTTCCGATCAAGAGTGCAGAAAATATGGCTCACGCCGATGCGGTCGCACCGAGAGTCGACAAACCAGAAACCGCTCACTTCATTCTGAAGGTCACCAACAAGGGTAGCCCGCCATTATCGCGGTACAAGCGGGTCATCGTGACGATAACGCCGTGAGGTGATAGGAGGGTTGCATCGTGCCGTCGACCATGGCGTGGCCTACTTTTGCATGCCTGGGTAAAAAGGTCATAGCGCTCACCACTCCAGTGTCTGGGCTCGGATTACGGGCAAACAGGAAGCTGACTTCCCAATTGCCGACAACCCAACCGGAATCGCGCGATGTGTTTTGGGAGTGGTAGGAGCGCCAGAGAGGCAGAGAGGAGAGAGAGGCGCCCCACCGAGTTTCCATCCCAGAGTATCTCGATGGGGCGAGATGAAGGAGTTGTGTCGAATGATCTCTGGTCCGCCGTGACGTTGCAATCGGGTGAAGGCTGTACGCGAGGTGATCAAGGCGTCCCCGATCGATGACAGCCCTCCTTGCGCAGGAGATCCATTGAGCCGAAGATCACCCTTATCCTGTTACTCGATACGCGTCCTTTGAAGTACCGATACGCAGGCCGCAGCAAGATCCGGAGCGGTTCCCCCCTCACAGGATTCCCGCGGAGGCAGACGGGTTCCCTGGAGTTCGCTCCGGGTCTTACGCCCGCGAATCCTAGTCCTACACGCCGCCGACCATCAAGCTATTTTCGCCTCATGTCTGAGCGCACCCGCGTTGTCAGATAATCCGGTTTGAATACGCGAGCGCCGCAAAGATTCGGGCCACGTGGCTTACAGGAAACACTCCCGCACTAATCTGAATGCACTCTACACCCGGCTCCGCATGACAGAGCAGACATTCCAAGGAAATGGGGCTAATGGGCAATGAAAAATCGCTTACCATTCCAGCACCCAAGAGACCGGTCTTCAAGCACCCCCGGCGTCGTGGTTTAGCGGTTTGGTAGGCGGAAACCCGAGCTTCTCCTTTTGAATCTCCCGCATCTTCTCCGTGGCGGCCTGTATGGCGGTGCGTTCCGCGTCACAGTCAGTGCGCCCGGCGATCTCCTGTAGGCGGTGGAAGATAGCGGTTTCCAAATCAGTTGCACGCCATCGAATGGCCGAAGGGTGTGTCTCGTTTATAAGAGCCACGTATTGCGGTTGCCACTTGGGGTAAGAGGACGAAATAGGCGGTTTGACCATGCTGGACCTCAAGGTGTGCGGACTCAACTGGGCGCAAGATGCCGCCCTACAATGGCACGCGAAGTTCATATTCTTAGAGGCTCGGCAAACCTGGACAATACAGTTATTCCTGTAGGCTGACAGCCCAAAGGTGATTGAGACTATTGTGGAAGGGAAACGGCGCGTTTCCCATCACAGGAGCGGCCGGATTTTTCATCCTGGCACAAGACCCGTTGCCGTGGGCAGCTCAGGCGGATAGGCTAACTTTTCCCGCTGGATTTGTCGCAGCTTGCGAATGGCATTGTCTATCGCTTGGCGCTCATCTTCGTGGCCGGGCCGCCCGGCAATCTCCTGGAGTCGCTCGAATATCGCTTTTTCGAGGGCGGCCACGCGGAGGCGGAGACGTTCGCGCTCGGGTTCGCGTAGGAGAGCTTCCAATTGGAGCTGCCATTCGGCGTAACGGCCAGCGTCACTGGAGAAAACCGGCGATTGCACCATTGTCCGGTAGGCCTCCACAACCAAGATTCTGATATCTGTCTGCTTATTCTTTACTAACGGCTGGGTGGAATTTAAGACTACGTAAAAAGTCGATGCAATACAGTTCTGGAGGTAGGGGAAAGCCCGTAGTGGTGGAAACGTTTCCCCGTATTCAATCGGACCTATGCCTAGGTGTCTGGGCAGCACTCGGTTCTGGTGGAACGCTCGTGAGTTGGTCTTTTTGTTTCTTCAAAATGAAGCAGATACGAAGGAAGAGAAATGCTTTCGAGCACTCTCTCAAACGCCCGCGGCGGTAACGGAATTAGAGGTCTAGA
>CAWDLG010000006.1:0-351612 GCA_963803205.1 Terriglobales bacterium | reverse complement strand
CGACCGGAGAATCAGACTTTTCCGTCTGACATTTTACAGAGCTAGAATGCCTTCTTCCCGTCGTGCAAAGCCCTGATCGGAAGGGTGAGCAGTGACGGTGGTCTTCGTAAGTCTTTATGCGGGAAGAACTGTATGCTCGCATTCAGTTAGATGACGCAGTTCAAAATGTCGTTTTGGCGGGGACCTTCCGTAACAAACATCATGGATTTTACCGTCGGTTGGTGCGAGACTAAGAAAATGTCAATTCTATAGGAGGTCATGTGAAAACGTTCCTTGCCATATTTTTCGTCCTAGTCGGCGCTATCGTGGCCCCACACCGAATGATTGCTGAGAAGTCCGAAACCTCTGCAAGGCAGTGCGACTCGCCGAGTGAAGCACAGCGGGCATTGATACCCACTTTCCGGGTTCTGAACACTGCGCAGGCTAAGTTCCGTGGTGCAAACGGAAGGTATGCATCGTTGCAGGAGTTACTCGCGTCGAATGAGACAAAAAGACTCGCGAAGGAGGACGGAGTAAGCCTGGGCCCAGCAAGTGATCCAACTTCTGGTTACACGTTCCGCCTAGTTGTCGGTGAAGACCAAAAGGCATACACAATAAGCGCATGGAAGTCTGCCGACCCTTGCAAGTATGTCGGGGCAACGACAGACGACAGGGGCGTTATCTTTCTCACACAAGCCTTGAAATAGTGGAAGGCATGAAACCTCTGATTGCTGCCAAGTCGAACTAACAGTACGGGTGTTTTTGGTAGCTTTTCTCGCCATCACGCGAGCTGCAAGTTGCTAATCGCGATCTCGGCACTGTCGAACACATCAACTCTGACGGCGACCTTCGAATCCGGGAAGGCTTCGAAGCAGTGTGGGCAGAACGATGGAGACTGCGCCTTTCTAATCCTGCAGAGTGAAGGCAACGAGCGTGTCACCCAGTGATTCTTCCGTGATTTTCGGATGCCCGCCAGCGGCGATGACGAGGTATTGTTTTCCGCTTTGTTCGACGAGGTAAGTCATCGGCGTCGCGTTTCCACTGGCCGGAAGCGGGGCGTTCCACAACTCCTTGCCTGTTTCCACGTCGAAGCCGCGAATAAAAGAATCGGTCGTACCGGCGACAAACACGACTCCTCCGGCGGTAATGATCGGCCCACCAAGACTGATCGAACCCGGTGGAATCTTTTGCGCGTGCGCACCGCCGAAATCCTGCATCGAGCCTAGCGGAATTTGCCAGCGAATCACTCCTTCGGTCATGTCCACTGCCGTAAGCGTCCCCCAAGGGGGAGGGCCACAGGGAAGGTCCGAAGGTGACTGAAGAAATTGTCGGTAGAAACCGTAAGGCGCCCCGGTCTGATCGCCATATTCACCATCATCGGAGTGCGAGCCAGGAGCGTCATACCTTGCACGAGAAATTAGTTTGACTTGAGCCACGAGGTTGTTGGTGTTGGTCACCAGCAGCTTGTGCTGAGGATCGAAGGCATATCCACTCCAGGTCATGCCGCCGAGATTTCCCGGCACCATCAGCGTGCCTTGCAGACTGGGAGGAGTAAAAATACCCTCATTTCGCAACGGCTTGATCAGATTGCGGCAAGCGTCGCGATCCTCGGGTGTCGGCCCCCAAGCTTCGTCGGCGGACATGGTTTGACGGGCCATCGGGGGTGGCTTAACCGGAATAGGCTGGGTAGTCGAGGAGCGTTCACCCGGGACATCGCTTCGCGGCACCGCCCGTTCTTCAACCGGCCAGACCGGCTGGCCGGTATCCCGGTTTAGCACGTAAAGCAGCCCGGACTTGTTGCCTTGAATTACGACCGGAACTTCTTGTCCGGCCAATTGCAGAGCAGTCAGCAACGGTGGCGGTGCGCTGTCGAAATCCCACAAGTCGTGATGAACCAGTTGGAATCCCCATACAAACTGGCCGGTTTTTCCGCGCAGAGCCACGATGGAGTTGGCCCACTTGTCATCTCCCGGGCGCAGCCCTCCGTAGTAGTCGGGACTTGCGCTTCCCGTAGGTACGAAAAGCAGATCGCGCTGGACGTCCACGGCCATGATGGACCATGCGTTGCCCGCCCCGCTTCGCCACGCCGCGCTCTTGCCCTGCGCGAGCGCTGCGCCAGGATTTGGAGGAAGCGGATCCCAGCTCCAGCGCAAAGCGCCGGTGCGCGCGTCATAGGCCCGAACCACCCCGCGGGCCATATCCACACGGTGGTTGTCGTCAATAGCCGAGCCCACGATCACCAAATCGTCCATGATCAGGGGCGGCGAAGTCATGTGATACCAGCCCGGATCATACTGCTTCACATCGCGAAGACTGACTTGACCGGCGTGGCCAAAATCCATGCAGGGAGCACCACTCAGTGCGTCGATCGCCACCAGGCGCGCATCCTGGGTGGACTCAAAGATTCGGCGACGACACGATTGTCCCTTGTCGCGAGTCAAGTCCAGCCAACTCGCGACGCCACGATTCACCAACCCGTCGCCGTAGTCTCCATCCAGATCGATTTTCGGATCGTAGGCCCAGCGTTGTTTGCCTGTTTCCGGGTCCAGAGCGATCACGCGATTAAACGGCGTCGTGAAATAGAGCGTTCCATCGACGAGAATAGGCGTGGCCTCGAAACCGCTCCGCTTCCGGCCATTTCGACCCTCGGAAATGTCCCCAGAGTGAAATATCCAGGCGACCTTCAGCTTAGCCACGTTTTTGCGGTTGATTTGAGCGAGCGGTGAGTACCGCATGCCACCAGGATCGTTTCCGTACGCCGGCCACTCCGAAGCCCTGGAATCTTGCGCACACAAGGTCGGACATGCGACTGCAACGGAACAGACCACCACAAGTAAAACCAAGACCCTCCGCCGACGACTTCCTTCACTCATAGGCAGGCATTTTAGATGAACAGTCAGCAGAAAACAGAATTCGCCTGGAATCAGTGATTTGGCCGGCAATCCGGCAGTTGGAACTCTGACTCGAACGCAGGCCATCCGGGCTGGACCCTCCTCGACAGTGAATGACACGGTAGAACATCAATGGCCCGGCTGCCTTCGTCGGCGCTTTTCAAGTGATCACCGAGCCGTGATCCATTAGCGTAGGCAGGAATTTCGTGACCTTGCCGTCGCTATCCGACCGCTGGTTCATAGAGCAGCGGGAAGAACTGCCCTTCGACCTTCTCGCCGGCTGGAATTGCGGGTGTGCCGTGCAGCAGGGGTTCGTTGCTTGCCGAGCGTACACCATCCTTCATGACATTTATGACCGTCGCCCGACGCGAGCGATCGGAGTGGTTAGCTAAAGACCCGTGTACCAGGCGAGGATGATGGAATGACGCTTCGCCTTTCTTCAATTCAACCGCGACCGGGTGTTGAAACTCACTCCGCTGTTCTTCGTTCAGAACCGCATCGATGGCGTTCATATCGCCTGCCAATCCAGTGATGGGCAGGTCGGGCCAGCGATGGCTGCCGGAAATGTACTGCAAGCATCCGTTCACGCGGCTGGAATCATCGAGCCCGATCCAGCATGTGAGATGGGCAAGGGGCTGGGTTCTCGTCCAGTAAGAATAGTCCTGATGCCACGCGACGACTCCTCCGTGATGCGCGGGCTTGCAGAAAAGCTGGTCGTGCCAGAAACGAACGGCTCCGCCCAGAAGTTGGGCAGCCGGCACCGTAAATGCCGGATGCCAGAGCACGTCGTGAAAACCAAGCGCGACTCGCCATGCCCCCAGAGCATGGAACAACACATGATCGGGATCGCTTGACTCGTTGGAGTTATATTCGTAGAACAATTCCCGCTCCTCGCCTCGGGCTTCCAGCAGTCGGGCCAGCTCTTCTGTGAGCATGTCCACCTGCTCGGCTGACAGAATGCGAATTCCGGTCAAGTACCCATGCCTGTGAAAAAACTCGACCTGCTCCCGGCGGAGCTCATACTGAGCAATATCGCGATGACCAACGTCCTGCAAGAGTGATCCTATTGGATCATGATGAATGGAAAGATCCTGAGCCATAGATCGAGTTGCTCCCCCCGTTTCGATTGCCGAGGCAAGTGTCGAGAACAGGAGTTTACACTCAAAATCCGGCTTACACCCGTTTAGCTTCAGCAGAGAGATTGCTTGCAGCGTAACATTAACCGGGACGTGCAGATCTCTGTGGGATCAAGCTCGATCCGGACATCCACGCGATCGCCCATCAGAAGCTTTCCTGCACAAATTGAAAATGGAGGTGGAGAGTGCCACGTCGTTCAGTCGCACATCTAATCCTTGGTGTTCTCGCATGCACGATGAGTCTTAGTGCTATCGGCGAGGGGCAGGCGCTCCCGGATGCAAATCCGACACAGCACTTGTGTACTGTCTCCAATCTCCCTACTTCCTGGGCATCCGCCCACCCCCCTGCGAGCATCTTCGAGCACTGGGTTGGTTTCACGCCGATGGGCAGAACATGGCAGTCGTTTGCCTTCCGAAACTTGGCGGACCAGGCAGTAGAGGCGTTTGCACTAATCGTCGAGTTCAAAGGCCTCAATGGCAAGCCTTTCGAGGCTGTTCCGTTCGCGGCTTCGACCACCGACGCAGAGGAGACCCTGCAACTACCGTTTGCGACCGAGGAGCTTCATCATTTAAAGCGCCCGGTTTCACCTGGAGAGTCGGCTCACTTCGGGGCGGTCTACGACGGAATGACATCAAAAGTGTGCCCCACCAGCGCAACAATCATCTATGGGGCGATCAAGTTCCATGGCGAAGCGATGAGGACGTTTGCCGGACAGAAGTGGAATTTAGGGCCGATACCAAGACGCTTTCCAAGAGCTCCCGATGCTCCATTAGGTTTGGGTACGGCAACTCCGTTTTCCATACGCGCAAGCCTTGTGATTAGCGCAAGCGGTCAGGTGATAGACGTCGTGTCGGACGACGAGGAGCATCCTGAAGTTGGGGCGTGGATTCGCCGGCAAATGAAACAGGACTGGGACTTCCATCCGGCGCTCGTCAACGGAAAACCTGTGGAAGCGAAGCTGAATGTGCTTTTCAACTTCCCCGTAGCGGGAGGACCTCCACTGCTGACGAATTTAGAGGCCGCAACACCGGTCACCATCATCCAATTTGTTCGAAGATCCGATCTTTATCCGCTCGACTCCGATTCCAACATTTCGGCAAATAAAGTGGCCATTTTGTATGGCGGCATGCAAGAGGATGAGATCGCGCATTGAGCAGCTAGGATCCGTGTTCGCTCTCTCGACTTCCAACCTGGCCCACAAACAAAAAGAGCCGGAACGGAGTTCCGGCTCTTCAATTTTGCCCCGGAAGGTCGTTAGTACTTGAGCGCGATCACGACCTCTTCCCGCGGGCGCGTGGCGGCGAGTTGCATTTCCTTCTCCAGCTTGGAGGTCGGAACGCTCATGCCGACGTTGCCTTCGGTGCTCCAGATCTGCGACAGGAAGTACTGGCTCCCGATGCGATGAAATACCAGCCGGGGGCCGCCTTTGCCGGGATACTCCGAGCGAGCCAGCGCGATGACTGCCGCTCCGTTGTCTCGGTTCTGGATGCTGATGACGTTGCCGTTGTTGGCAGCCGGCGTGACCGTATACGTACCGGACTGAAGTTGCGAGCTTCCCACCCGGAAGGCGAACGGCACAGCGGCCTTCGCCACAGCCTGGGCATGCGCACCGGCAGCGAGTACCATCGACAGGGCCACCAGCGTCAGGGTTCCGATCAAGTTCCGTTTCATGACATCCTCCTTGGGGGCTCCTTGCAGTGGAACCCAAACTGAATTTGTCTCTCAAACTCCCAGCCACTTACTGCTGAAGGCTTGCTGTGACGTCTTGGGTATTGCAGTCGCCGCACCAAACTCCGGAGCATTCGGCCCGATTTAGCAGGTCCTTTTATTGCAGTAACATATGGACAGGGCTGGGGTGGCACTGCGGTCGTCCAGGTCACTCCCGGGTAGCCGAAAAGCTACCGCGGGTAGCCTGCCGAGTCCTCACCGGGTTGGAACGGCATGAGAGCGTGCTTGTCGGGCTGCTTTCGGCTTACACTAACCGTCTCAGCGCGAGGTTTTGTGAATCCAAGGCTCATTGCTATTGCCGGTCCGCAGAAGAAAACCGCCTGGACCATCGCGGATGGCCCCCTGTCTCTGGGAAGGGACGCCACCAATCGGGCTGAGTTGCGCGATCCCGCAGTTTCGCGAAAGCACTGTTCCATCAATGAAGTCAGTCCCGGAATCT
Organism: Terriglobales bacterium; assembly: GCA_963803205.1. Taxonomy (GTDB): domain Bacteria; phylum Acidobacteriota; class Terriglobia; order Terriglobales; family Acidobacteriaceae; genus CAWDLG01. Next base: position 345,438 of record CAWDLG010000006.1, on the reverse strand, counting down.
TCGAGATCGCCGACCTCGATAGCCACAACGGAACTCTCGTGAACGGAACCAAGGTGAGCCGCCAGCAACTGGTTCATGGCGACCGCATTCGTGTGGGGACCGGCGAATTCGTGTTCCTCACCGGGCCTGGCGGGGAAGACTCGTCGCGGCCGTCTGAATCTGAGCCTCATGCGGGCGAGATTGAGTTGAAAACGATCTCTCTCGACCGCTCGGGTCTGCTGGCCGATCCTCCCGGGTTAGGCCGGATGGCGCGCGATCTGTCGGCGTTGTTCAAAATTGCTAACGTCATCAATTCCACTCGCGACGTGGATGCCATGCAACGCGAACTGCTGGCGTTGATCTGTGAAGTGATCCCGGCATCGCACGCCGCAATCGTCCTGCAGACGAATGACAGCGAGGAAGGAAGGTCTCCCTGTACCTGGAGTCGTGACGGCTCAAGGGCGAAGGAGATGGCCATTCAGGATGGCGTCGTGCAGCAGGCAATGTGGGAGCGTTGCGCGGTGTTGGCGTCGCTTCCGTCCGACTCAGCGGCGCCTGACCGTGTGATGTGCATGCCCCTGGTCGCCATTGAGAAAATCCTGGGAGTGATTTATCTGGTCGCGCCCGGCTCCGGGGCGCCGTTTGGGGAAGATCATGCGTTCTTCCTGAGCTCGGTTTCCCGCATCGCGGCGGTCACGCTAGAAAACCTGTTCAGACTCGACTCGCTGCGCGCGGAGAATCAACGGCTGCGGGCGGAGGTCAAATCCGAGAGCGCCCTTATCGGTGACAGCCGTCCGATGAAGCGGGTTGCGGAATTCATTTCGCGGGTGGCGAAAAGCGATTCGACGGTGTTGGTTCGCGGCGAGAGCGGCACCGGCAAAGAACTGGTTGCGCGGGCACTCCACGTCAACAGCCCGCGATCAGGCAAGCCATTTGTGGCGATCAACTGCGCCGCTATTCCGGAAGCCTTGCTGGAGAGCGAGCTCTTTGGCCATGAGAAAGGCGCATTCACCGGCGCGGTCGCAACCAAGAAAGGCAAGCTGGACGCGGCCGAAGACGGAACCCTGTTCCTGGACGAAATCGGGGACATGGCCCCGCTGCTGCAAACCAAGCTGCTGCGTGTGTTGCAGCAGCGCGAGTTTGAGCGGCTTGGAGGAAACCGCCTTCTTCCGTTCAACGCCCGAGTGGTGGCGGCGACGAACAGAAATCTGGAGCAGGCGATCAAAGATGGCGGATTCCGGCAGGATCTCTACTACCGGCTGAACGTGGTTTCCATTTCTCTGCCCCCGCTGCGGGAACATCGCGAGGACATCCCGCTTCTCTCGCTCCACTTCGCAGAAAAATACTCCGCCAAGAGCAACCGCATTTTCAGAGGGATCGCCTCCGATACGCGCTCCTTGTTAATGCAGTACAGCTGGCCGGGAAACGTTCGCCAACTGGAGAATGCCATCGAGCACGCCATCGTGATGGGCCTGACCGACGAAATCCTGCCCGAAGACCTTCCCGACGCTCTGCTGGAGGAGCAGTCATCGGAATTGCCCGCGGCGCGCTATCACAACACCATCAACCAGGCCAAGAAGCAGTTGGTGGTCACCGCTCTTGACGAAGCCGGCGGCAGCCCCGTAGACGCGGCCCGAGTGCTTGGAATTCACCCCAAGTACTTGCATCGCCTGATTCGGAACCTGAATTTGAAATCCCATGCCAAGCGGCTCAAAGGAACCGCGTAAGGCCTCCTCCGCCGCTCAAAATCGGCCATACAGCAGGAATTCCCGGTTGCCCTCGCCCCCGAGGATGGGCGAGTCGATGACATCTGTGTGAACGGCCCCCAGATCCAGCAGAGTCTGGCGAACTTGCTCGACTGCGGCGGCCTGCGCTGATTCGTCTCGCACGATTCCGCCCTTGCCCACTTTTTCGCGTCCGACTTCAAATTGCGGCTTCACCAGGACAATTGCTTCCTTCGGCTCACCCGATCCGCATTCTTCAAAGGCGGCGGAGATGACCGCCGGAAGCACGATTGTCGCTGAGATAAAAGCGACATCCATCACCACCAGGCTGGCGCGTTCTCCGATCTGCTCCCTTGTGAGATAGCGAGCGTTGGTCTTCTCCAGCAGCTTCACGCGGACATCCTGGCGCAAGCGGAAATCGATCTGCCCGTATCCGGTGTCGACTGCAATCACGCGCGCCGCGCCGTGTTGCAACAGGCAGTCGGTAAAACCGCCGGTGGAGGCGCCTATGTCAAGACAAACGCGCTCGGCGACTCGAACCTGCCAGTGTTGAAGCGCTTTTTCCAGTTTGAGGCCGCCGCGGCTGACGTATCGCTGATCTTCCCCCAGCAGGCGGATCTCTGCCTGGGGATCAATGCCGGCGCCGGCCTTTGCGATCTTCTGGCCGTTCACCAGCACTTTGCCGGCGAGGATAAGCGCCTGTGCCCGCTCACGCGATGGCGTGATGCCGCGCTCAAACAGCAATCGGTCCAGCCGGATCTTCAATCGCGCTCCTGGCCATCCGCACCCTGGCGTGTGCAAGGTGTAGAAACGTCTGACACTGCGCCGGTTATGGAAATATCAAAGGGCTTTTCCACATGATTTTCCACGATAGTGTTGAAAAACAATTCTAATCGGCGAGCCAGAGCTGGACCTGCAAAAAAGAAAGCCGCCAACTCGGCGGCTGATCTTTTCTTGAGTTCTGAAACTTATGATTTTTAGGTGGCCACTTCCTCCAGAAGCTTTTGATCAATATCAAAATTCGCGTGAACACTCTGCACGTCGTCGTGGTCTTCGAAAGCCTCGACCAGACGGATCATCTGCGTGGCTTGTGCTCCTTCGAGCTTAATATAGTTTTGCGGAATCATCGCGACACTGGAGGAAGAAGGCTCGATTCCCGCTTTCTTGACTGCCTCGAGAACAGCTTCGTATACCCCGGGATCGCTCAGCACTTCCCAGTTTTCGCCGTCGTCGCGCAGATCCTCGGCGCCGGCATCGAGCACGATCGACATCAGATCGTCCTCCTTGGCCAGACTCTTGGGAACGACGATGTCGCCCTTCTTGTGGAACATCCAGGCAACGGCGCCGGCTTCCGCCATGTTGCCGCCGTTCTTGCCGAAGGCATGCCGGATCTCGCTCACGGTGCGGTTGCGGTTATCGGTGTTGATATCGAGCAGAATTGCTACGCCCCCCGGCCCATATCCCTCAAGCGTAAATTCTTCGTAGCTGACGCCCGGCAATTCGCCGGTTCCGCGCTGGATCGCCCGCTTGATGTTGTCGGCAGGCATGTTTTCCGCCTTGGCGGCCGCCACGGCGGTCCGCAGCCGGGGATTGGTGTCGGGATCGCCCCCGCTTTTCGCCGCAATACTGATTTCTTTGATCAGGCGCGTGAAGATCTTGCCCCGCTTGGCGTCGAGGGCGCCCTTCTTATGCTTGATTGTGGCCCATTTTGAGTGGCCAGACATGAGGATACCTCGCGTTCAATGAACTGGAATTGCGCAGGATTCGCCCCTAGAGGAGATCACAGGATTGCCTCGAAAAGGAACGCAGGCGAATTAAAAGTATAGCACGGCGCGCGCGTAGGCACGGGTGTCCTCACCCGTGCTAGGGCTTCCCCACTCCCCGCTCGCGGGACGCGGGCGCCACATCTGCACGCGTAGGCACGGGTGTCCTCACCCGTGCTAGGGCTTCTCCACCACCGCACGCGGGCGAGGGCGCCACATCTGCACATGTAGGCACGGGTGTCCTCACCTGTGCCAGGGCTTCTCCACCAAAGCACGCGCGTTACGCGCGCGCCCTATAAACAAAACGGGCTGACCGATGAAGGTCAGCCCGAAGAAAATCTACGGCAGCTCGCTTAGAAGCTAAACCGCGCTCCAAACTCTCCGACGAATGCCCGCGGAGTAAAGCTGCTGGTCGGATTGATGTAGCCAGCAGGCTCCAGGAACTTGCTGGAGTTGGCAATGTTCGTAATGTTGTTGCCGTAGTTGGTCTTGTTGGTCAGGTTGAAGGCCTGGAAGATTAGCTGCAAGTTCCGGCTTTCACCCAGTTTGATGTTCTTGGCGATGCGTGCATCCATCTGGAAGAACGCATCCCCACGCAACGTGTCATATCCGGCCTGGTGGCAGTCGCCGGCAGCCAGGCAAGCCCGCGCTGCGGCTCCCTGAGTGCTCCTCTCAGCTCCAGTCAATCCCGGCGTTGCGTATAGCTGATAGTTAGTGGGATCGCTATCGCTGACAATCACGGGCCGCGAATAGCCGGACCCAATGTTCAGCACATCGTACCCTGGGTTGAGGTCATAGGGACGAGCTGATCCAAATTGCACGATGGGTGCTACTTCAAATCCAAACGGCAGATCGACGATGCCACTTAAAGTGAGATGGTGCCTTTCGTCGTTCGGAGTAGGTCCGAAATCCCGCGGATCCCATAGATTGCGCGGATCGTGCGGGTAGTTGCGGAATCCCGAGCCTGCTCCCGGAGCTCCGGACTGAATACCCCATCCCATCGCTCGGGATAACGTGTAATTAGCGTTGGCACTGAAATGCCGGGTCATTCGTTGGCGGAAGCTGAAATTCAATCCGTCGTAGCGCGAGCGGTTGATTGACTCCTCGACACGCACACTGCCGAGAACCGGAACTCCGGCTGCGGCAAACAGATCATCGGTGTAGCGTACGCCCGTATCGGGATTGAGTGGATTTACCGTTACGGTCTTGTTTTCGTGCAAGCCTAGGACGTGAACATAAGAAACCTCAAAGACAGAACTGCTGCTGGTGGCCCACTGGTACCCCACATTGAATTGTTCGGAGAGGGGGTTACGGTAGTTCGGACTCATCAGACGCCCCGTGCTGCCGTCAGTCAAATCTGCTGACGGAGCAGGAATGGTGGGTAGGGGATCCACGCCAAATCGCCACTCGTCCAGCGGGATACCGGTTCCAGGCACTATTTCAGAGCCGGCAATCGAAAACGCCGTCTGGAATACAGTCGGGTTGGACTGCTGAATCAGGAACAGCGGAATGTTCAGGAAGATATTGTCGTAATACAGCCCATATCCTCCACGAATTACGTGCTTCCCTGCGCCCGTAAGGTCGTAGGAGAAACCGATCCGCGGACTGAAGTCCTTGTTGTCATCGTGAGCGGGTTGAGCTAGCGGATCGCCGATCGCCGCCATTTCCTGGAAGCTGCGGCTTTCACGGATAGCGCTGGCGCCAATCAGGTTGTAGTCCTTATCCCAGCGAACACCGAGGTTGACGGTCAAACGCGGGGTTATTTTCCAGTCGTCCTGGAAATACAGTCCAAGTTGTTTTGCCCCACCGGGAAGATTGAAATGCGGTTCGCCTTCGGCCACGGTCATTCCCGTAACCTGGCCAGGGGTGGCGAAGCTGTCCGGCAAAGCGAGGATATCGCTCGGATCTGCGCCAAAGTCGATTTCCAGCGTGGAGTTAAACTCGAAAAAGCCACCCAAAACGGGCGTATACATATAGTCCACTCCGCCCCTCAAGGTGTGTTTCCCGAGAGTCTTAGTCAGGTCATCCCGGAATTGCCACTTGCGCTGGTACGACTGCTGCGGAACATTGACGTTGGTTCCGAACCACTCGCCGCCGGCGAATGTAATGTACGGCGCGCTGGTATTGCTCGCGATAAGGTTGTTCCAATATTGGAACCCGAAGGTGAAGCTATTCACCAGCGTATTTGAGAGCACCGAGTTCAACGTCAGATTGGCCAGCTGCAGATGGTTCAGCGTAAAGTTGCCGCCGGTTAAATCACCGAGCTGGTCCGACTGGTCGTTTTCGCTGTTATTGGCTTGCGAGGTGTAGCTGAGATACGCAGTTTCGCGGTCGCTGAAGTGATAGTCAAGGCGGCCGTTGTAACGGTTCTCAAAGAACGGCGTTGGGATGACAGCTGATGGCTCTGCCCCTAAACCCGTAACCAGGCTCAATTGCTCGAACGCAAACGGATCTTCCGGTTTGCTGCTATGTTCCCGCTGCCTTTCATACGCAAAAAAAGCAAACATCTTATCTTTCACAATCGGCCCGCCGATCGATCCGCCGAAGAACTGACGGGTGTACGGAGGTTTCTCGCCGCTGCCTTCCTTGGAGATGGTGTCGATCGCATTGAGAGCCTGGTCGCGGAAGAAGCCAAAGACAGAACCGTGATAATTGTTGGTTCCGGACTTAGTGATCATGTTGATGGCAGCACCCTCGGAGCGTCCGTTCGCGGCCGAGAAACGTTGGGTGCTGATGGAGAATTCCTGCACCGCCTCGAGGGGAAGCTGCATGACCGTACCGCCGACCGTGTTGTCCTTGTTGTCGACGCCGTTCACAGTGACGTTGATATTGCGCCCGTCTTGTCCGTCGATGGAGAGCACGGCGTAACGGTTCTTAGTAGGATCGTAAGAGTCGGTCGCGCGAACTCCTGGGGCGAGATAAGCAAGGTTCGCCACGTCGCGGCCCAGCAGGGGCAGATGCTCGACCTCGCTCGGCGTTATCTGCATCCCGACGTCCGTCTTGGTCGCATCGACGAGAGGCGCCTGCCCGGTGACTTCTACGATTTCGCTCGAAGCGCCCAGTTGCAGTTCGGCGTCAACCGCTACCGTCTGTCCGACGAGCAGTTCGACTGCCTGCGTCCGCGTCGCGAAGCCGGATTTCGAGATCTTTACGTTGTAGGTGCCGACCGGCAGCAGATCGAACCGGTAGTTGCCTGAATCGCTGCTCTTGGTGGCACGGCTGGCGCCCGTATCCTTGTTCGTGATCACCACCTCGGCGCCGGTAATGACAGCCCCCGATTTATCGACGACGGTACCCTGAATGGCAGCACTGGCAGTTGCCTGCGCAAATAAGTTGGCGCTCGCAAACAGCAGTACGACGACCATTGCCAAGGGCAGAATTATGGACTTTTTCATCATGTTCTCCATCCCGATCTTCATTTGTGTTGATATTTACCGAACTTTTCTTCGCGACTCGCTAGCGGTAGGTGAGCTTCCTGGCTCGTCAAGGTTCTCCCAGACAAATCGGTACAGTGTCGCTGGAGTTGTCTGTAATGCAATTGTTGGCAATTGATGGACCAATAGCGGAAAAACTGAAGACCTGTGTTTTCAACTGTTTGTGGCGTAAAGTTATGTAAAATTCAAAAAACTATATTGATTCTGGGGTAGATTCCCGAAAATCATAAATGACAAGCGAACGCGCAGTGGTCGGTAGGTAGACAAAACACTAAAAACATTACAGTTCAGGCCGACTTCGGCGGGTCCTCCGAGATGCGGCTCCGATAAGCGTAAAGGACTGCCAGTAGAGGCGGCGCCAGCAGCACTCCCCAGAACGGAATCAAGATCCCAAGGACGATGGGCGCCAGGATCGATGCCCAGATGGGAACCCGGGCAGTGCGTTTCATCAGATAAGGCTGGAGCAGAAAGCCGTCCACGACGGCAATGACCGCGTAGAGCATTAATACGTAAGATGGGTGTTCCCAATCTCCCCACTTGAACATTGCCGTCAATGCAGGCCCAATCACGCCCAGAACCGCCCCGATTTGCGGAACGAACTGGAAGAGAGCGCCTAGCACCGCCCACAGGGGCGCCCACGGCACGCCGATGATGTACAGCCCAACCAGCCACAGGAGGCCCACCGCGAGGGAATCCTCGAGTTGTGCGACGAACCAGTTTCTGAGCGCGCCGCCGGTCAGCCGAAAATGTTCGCCGACGTCCATTTTGAAGATCAGATGCTGCGGAGCGAAATTCGATTGCATGCCGCGACTGCCTCTGCAGGCCCAAAGCCCACGTGGGCGTGGCCTGGCAGCTTCATGCTAGACTCGAAATCAACCTCTAAATCCAGGACGCGAAATGAAATTCGGCGTAGTCATCTTTCCGGGTTCGAATTGCGATCACGACGCCTTCTGGACCATTCAGCAGGTGGCAAAACAGCCCGTCACCTTCCTGTGGCATGAGTCGCATGATCTGGAAAATTGCGACGTCGTCATCGTGCCCGGCGGTTTTTCGTACGGCGATTACCTTCGCACTGGGGCAATTGCGAAATTTTCACCGGTCATGGAGTCGGTTCGAAAATTTGCCGGCCAGGGCGGATTGGTGCTTGGCATCTGCAATGGCTTTCAGATTCTTTGCGAATCGGGACTGCTCCCCGGGGCCCTCATGCGAAATGTGGGCCTCAAGTATGTGTGCAAGCCAGTCCACGTCCGCGTGGAAAATGCCGATACGCCGTTCACCAACGCCTGCCGCCCGGGAGAGGCGCTCACCATCCCGATCGGGCACCTGGAAGGCAATTACTTCTGCGACGACTCCACGCTTGCCGAGCTGCGCCGCGATCGGCGGATCGTTTTCCGCTATTCCACGCCCTCCGGAGAGGTTATTCCTGAAGCCAATCCGAACGGATCTGTGGAAAACATAGCCGGAATTTGCAGTCCAGGCCGCAACGTTCTGGGCATGATGCCCCACCCCGAACGGTCGAGCGAGACCGAGCTGGGCTGTACCGACGGCTTCAAAGTCTTCCAATCGCTCGCCTCGGTGATGGCAGAAAAGTAAGTTCGACCTTATCTTCGAATAAAATCCTGCAATACCTTTTTGGTATTTCCCTTCCGCGTGTTTTTTGGTACTCTCCGGCATCCCCCTCGCTGTAATCGGACTGTCCGCGCTTGGGCCTGTTTTCCCACAGGAGGTACCACGCCGATGACAGCCAGAGAAATTCTGGATGGGCTTTCCGAGACGCTGGTGTGCGATGAGCGCATTCTCAGCCTGCCGGAAAAAGAGCTGCTGGCAAATGTCCTGCAGCGAGTTTCAACATGTGAGGGCGCTCGGGATACCGCGGTGACCGAGACAATCGCCCAAGCCATTGGGGAAGTCATCGCACAACGGGCAGCAGGGGTCCTCGGAAACACTATCGCCCGGCAGTTGTTGAGAGACAGCACTTCGTCGCTTGCTACCACTGATCGCGGCGAGGCCGAACACAAAGGGAACGGTCACTCAACTATTCACGCCCACGGTTCACCCAAGCCACCAAGTCCCTCTCCACCGACAAGCGAACCAACGAACGGGCATGCGTCGATCTACGCCCACGGCTCGCCTAAACCACCGAGTCCTTCTCCATTGGCGGGCGAGCCAACAATCGGGAGCGGCACCATCTATGGCCACGGCTCACCCAAGCCGCCAAGTCCATCGCCGCCGACAGGCAAACCGACGAACGGGAGTACGTCAATCTACGCACACGGCTCGCCGAAACCGCCGAGTCCTTCGCCACTGACAGGCGAGCCAACAATCGGGAGCAGCACCATCTATGGCCACGGCTCACCGAAGCCGCCTAGTCCTTCGCCGCCCACGACGGGCGATCCGACAAATGGGCGCAACACAATTTACGCCCACGGCTCGCCCAAGCCGCCGAGTCCCTCGCCGCCCACGACCGAATCGACAAACGGGCGCAACACAATTTACGCCCACGGCTCACCCAAACCACCTAGCCCCTCTCCGCCGACAGGCGATCACGCGAACGGACGTAGCGCGGTCTACGCACACGGTTCGCCTAAACCGCCGAGTCCTTCTCCGCCCACGACGGGCGATCCGACAAATGGGCGCAACACAATTTACGCCCACGGCTCGCCTAAGCCACCAAGCCCCTCTCCGCCGACGCGCGAACCAACGAATGGGCATGCATCGATTTACGCCCACGGCTCACCCAAACCACCTAGCCCCTCTCCGCCGACATTCGGGGGAGCGGAGCCGACCAATGCCTCGGCGCGACCTGAAACCGGGGTTGCGGTCGTGGATATGCCGCAGATCCTGTCGGCAAAGTTCGCCGCTTTCGACGAGTTCCTGGCTCCTTTCGAGCTTGACGAGTTGCTGCAATTCACGGCCGGCCATGAAGCGGACTTTCATGTCAGCGAAGTGGTGACGCCGGGCTTTGACGGCGGCAAAGTCGATTTCGACTGGCGGCGGTCCTCGGTGCTGACAGATCTGGTAGCGCAGCAGGCTGTACTGGCAGAAAGAATCCAGTCCTGCCTGCCTGCCATCCTGGAAAAACTCGAACTTGAGCCATTCCCGGTTTCCCGGATCGAGGCACAAATTACTGCCAGCAACGACGGAGACTACTTCCGCTGGCATACCGACAACGGGCATCCCGAGACTGCTTCGCGCGCGATCACATTTGTCTACTTTTTCCATCGCGAACCCAGCCAGTTTCAGGGTGGAGAGCTCCGCTTGTATGACGCGGAGTGGCACGACGACTGTTACTACCCTCTCGAGAACTACAAGGTCGTCATCCCGAAACAAAACCGCGCAGCATTTTTCGTGAGTGCGTTGCCGCACGAAGTGACCGCGGTCGAATGCCCGTCAGGAGCATTCGCCGACAGCCGCTTCACGCTCAACGGCTGGCTGCACAGGTAAGTCATGGCTTGGACGGCGTGGGTAGAGCGAATGATGGCGACCGCGATCTCTTATTCTCCGGATGCAGGGTCGTCCCCGTCGCTGTTCCACTGCCTCCTGGAGGACCAGCCAGATCACTTGCTGCCGAAGCGACAGCTTCGCCGGCAGGCCTGGGAGGATTTGGCTGGTCGTCGTTTACTCCTGAATCCGCAAATCATCCGCACATTTGCGGGTCAGCTTCCCCCGAATCTATCTTTGGATCCGTGCCTGCTCGAGAAATTCGCCTTGCAGGGCGAGATGGTCTGGGTGCCGCATCCCCTGAGTGAGATGCCGCAACCTTTCTGGCTGGGATCAGAGTCTGCTGCCTTGCTGTCGCGGATGCAGCCGGGCGAGCCCGCTCCTGACGATCTTCCGGCCGCATTCCGTCGCGCGCTGGCGGTTGCTGAGATTCTTGTCCCGGATGACTATCCCACGGAGCGAGACCAGCAATGGTCCGACGCAGTTGGACACACAGCCCAATGCTTCCGGGATAAGGGATATGCTCCGATGGGCGGGCTGATTCATCCCTTTCTCCTTGCCGCCCTTCGCCGCTATTCGCGGCAGTTGATCCGCACGGGCAATTTGTCTCTCGGAGATGAACAGAGTCCCCGCCGCTATGCCGCGCACAACGAGAGCGTGACCCGCTTTTTCCATCATCAGCTGAAAGAGACTGTTTCCGCAGTCGTGGGGCAGCCAGTCAAGCCTTCTTATGTGTATCTCGGCTCCTACCTTGGAGGCGCGCAGCTGGAAAAGCATACCGATCGCGAGCAGTGCGAGTTCAGCATCACCTTCTGCCTCGACTTTGCGCCGGAGCCGGAATGGGCCACGCCATGGCCCATCCAACTCCACCCCGGGTCCGGCAAGGTCACGGTCTATCAGGGGATTGGCGACGGCCTGTTCTATCTCGGGCGAAGGTTGCCGCATTCTCGAGAGACACTGCCGGCGGGGAACAGTTCGACTTCCATCTTCTTTCACTATGTTCCCGAGAATTTCTCGGGGCCTCTCGACTAGCCGTCAACTCAGGCCTGAGATGACGTACAGAACGGAAAGCGTCTGATAGTAGCTGTACACGAACTCAGAAGCGTCGTGCGTCGAAACGACGGGGGATATCGACACAACTCCGGCGCGGTCCGCCGGAGTTAGCTGCTGAATCATGGTCATTTTGCCGGTTGCAATGTCGAACCGATAGACGGGCACCGGCACCGCGCCTTCCCGATAAACATACAGATATTTGCTGTCGGCGGACCACTGCACCAGCCCGAAGGGTGGATCGGTCGCCGGAAGGCGCACAACCGGCGCGCCGGATACGGGAAAGAGAGTGATGTGCCGGTCGGTATCCGATCCGGCGAGATACTTGCCATCGGGCGAGGGCATGGTGGCGAATGCGCCTTCCGGGGTGACCGGTTTCGGCGTGCCTCCGGAGAGATCCATCAGAAACGTCCGGCTCGCCTGCCCGGGCTGGTTCCCATTCACCGTGATGTGTATACCGTCCGGGAGGAAATGCGCCGAGCCATTTTCGATGTGCTCCAGTTGGGGCACGGAAATCTCCCGCGGCTCACCTGGCCCGACCGGCAAAAGACTGATGTGCTGCGGCGTCCCGGTAAAGATCGCAAGCGCCCATCGCCCGTCTGGCGAAAATCCTCCCGCGCTCCCATCGCCCAGGCGGGTCGGCGGGGAGCCGTCAATCTTGCGCACCCCGACGGCGTATTCCGGCCCGACGGGAGCGCTTCCCTCTTCAAAGAGCACTGTCTGTCCGTCGGGCGAAAAATCTTTGGCCAGGGTCCAGTCATACCAGGACAGGTCCCGGGTCGCCTCGCTCCGGTTGTTCGTCCACTCCATTGCCAGGCGGTCGGTATCCACAGTCAGCAGGACTCGCCCGTCCGCGTAGATGTCTTGTAGAGTGAGTCCGCCGGGAACGCTCAAGACCTTGCGTTTGCTGCCTGAGAGGGTCACGGCCCACAATCCCCGATTGCTTACGCCTTTTTCGGCGGCAGTAAACCAGACCTCATTGCCTTGCGCCGACCAGGCCAATCCATCTTCAGATTGCCAGCCTGTGGCCAGAGTGGTCATCTTTCCGGCCAGATCGACAATGCACACCGAACCGCGGTCGTCCCACGCCGCAGGATGATTCATGAAAGCGATCACATCCCCCTTCGGGGAGAAGCGGATATTGCTGATCCAGCCCGTCGTCTCGTACAAAACCTTGCCAATGGGATATTCCAGCCGATAACGCAGGTCTCCCTTGCTCGAATCGTGGACCACGGCCATTTCGCCGTTCGGTCCCCAATCGGCGGAGCGCACGTTTTCGGAAATCTCGCGCGGAGTGCCTCCCGCGAGCGGCGCCCGCGCCAGCACACCACCGTAGAAGTCGCGCCTGTCGGGCGTTCCGTGCAATGACAGCGCGAGTTCGTTGCCCGAGGAAACGGACAGCAGGTGAGCGCCGGCCAGGCCGAGGGCCCGTCCCACGGGCGACTCCCCGGCGGTCGAGAACAGTTCGAGCGGCCGTCCATTCCATGAAGCCCCGTAGAGGATGCCACGCCCGTCAGGGGAGAAGCGCGCCGAATAGATCGTCCCGCGCTCGAATGTGATGCGCTGATAGGCGGGCGGGGGCGTTCCTTTCAGATTGGCCCCCACAAGAATACCGGCCACGGCAATCAGCGCCGCTGTGATGATCCAGGGTAACCACTTGCGGAACTGCACGCGGCCGGCACGAAGTGCTATCAGTTGTTTGCTGGTGGCACTGCTGGGAATGTTGCCAAGAGCGAAAACCAGATCGCGCGCCGACTGGAAGCGGTTCTCCGGTTCCTTTTCCAGGCAGTGGCGAACGATCTTCTCGAACGCTAGTGGAATCGGCCGCGGCAGCACCATGTCCGGCGGATCCTCCTGCAACACCGCCATCATGGTGTCGACCTCGGACTCGCCGGAAAAAGCCCGCTTTCCGGTCACCATTTCGTACAGGATGGTTCCGAAACTGAAAATGTCGCTGCGGTGGTCCACCGGTTTGCCGCGCAGTTGCTCGGGCGACATATATCCAGCCGTCCCCAGCACCGATCCTGCCTTGGTCTGGGTGGTCATGGTCGCGGGTGACCGCTCGTTCACGATTTCAGGACTGGTCAGCTTGGCAATGCCGAAATCCAGGATCTTTACGCGCCCGTCCCGCGTAATGAATAGGTTCTCCGGCTTCAGGTCGCGGTGAACAATCCCTTTTTCGTGGGCCGCCATCAGGCCCTGCGCGGCCTGGATTGCGTAGTCGGTTGCGAGGCGAATCTGCAACGGGCCTTCCAGAAGCCGCTGCCGCAGCGTTTGGCCTTCGAGCAATTCGGAGACGATGTAGGGGGCGCCGTCGTGAATTCCGATGTCATAGACGGCAACAATATTGGGGTGCGAGAGCGTCGCCGAAGCGCGAGCTTCCTGCTCAAACCGCCGCAGGCGGTCAGGATCGCTGGCTAAGGCGGGCTTGAGCACCTTGAGGGCGACATCACGACCGAGGCGGTCGTCGGCGGCGCGGTAAACCTCGCCCATCCCTCCGAAGCCGATTTTCTCGAGGATTCGGTAATGCCCTAAGACTTGGCCAATCATCACGACGGGGGTGTGTTTGTGCCGCACATATTAGGTCTCACCCTTGTACAAGTCAATACACGGTTGCTTGGAGACCGCGCCAATGCAGCGTATCCTCCCCTCCCATGAGCAGCGTACTGGAGTCATTCTTTGGTGTGCAACAAAGACACTCCACCCTCAGCCGCGAGATCGTCGCCGGCGTCACCACCTTTGTGACGATGTCTTACATCGTCGTCGTGAACCCCGCTATTTTGCGGGCGGCGGGTATTCCCCCGGAGGCGTCCCTGGTGGCAACCATCGCTACCGCGGTCTTCGGAACGCTCGTGATGGGACTTTATGCCAACCGACCGTTCGCTATCGCACCATACATGGGCGAGAACGCATTTATTGCTTTTACCGTGGTCCAGGCTCTTGGTTACCCATGGCAGAAAGCCCTGGCCGCGGTCTTCATTGCCGGGGCCGCCTTTGTTCTGCTCACGGTTTTGCGGCTGCGCCAATGGCTGGTCGACGGCGTGCCACCTATCCTGCGGCACAGTTTCGCCGTAGGGATCGGACTCTTCCTGACTTTCATCGGTCTCAACTCCGGTGGCATCGTTCTTTTGGGAACAGCCGGAGCGCCCCTGCGCGCCGGGCACCTGACATCACCTGCCGTGCTGCTGACGCTTTTCGGCTTTGTGGTGATGGCGATCCTCATGATCCGGCGGATTCCGGCGGCAATTCTTCTTGGCATCCTGCTGACTGCATTCCTTGCCTTCGTTAGCGGCATTGCGCCCGCCCCACATGCCTGGCTCAGCATGCCTCCAAGTGTTGCCCCGATTGCGCTCAAGCTGGACTTCCACGGAGTGTTGTCCTGGGGATTCTTTCCGGTTGTGCTCACGATTTTCATCATGGCTTTCGTAGACACCATGGGAACGCTGATCGGAGTCTCTGCGCGCGCGGGTTTTCTGGACGAACAAGGGAACCTGCCTCAGATCGAACGTCCCATGCTGGCCGACGCGCTGTCGATTGTCTTCGCTTCGCTGGTGGGAACGACGACCTCCGGCACGTTCATCGAGTCGGCGGCAGGAGTGGAAGCCGGCGGACGAACCGGTTTGACTGCCGTAGTCACCGCCGCCTGCTTCGCCGGGACGCTCTTTTTCGCTCCCTTTATTTCGGCCATCCCGGCACAGGCCTATGCCCCTGCCCTGATCGTCGTTGGACTGCTGATGCTCTCCCCGGTTACGCGGATCGCCTTCGACGACTATACGGAACTGATTCCGGCATTCGCGGTCGTGGCCTTGATGAGTTTCACCTATAATGTCGCAATCGGAATCACGGCGGGATTTGTGCTGTACCCCATCTGCAAGCTGGTGGCCGGCCGTGCCCGGGAGATCAAGCCGGGCCTCTGGGTACTGGCTGGTTTGTCGCTGCTGTTTTTTGTTTTTTATCCTTATCCGTGACCACACTGGCGAGGCAGGACTCACAAAACCAAGCATGGGAACACAACGAACTGCCAAAGTACCCGCATCCCAGCCATTACCCTTCATGAAGAAACGCAAGGCTTCCAGAGGTTTTCTATTCGCGGTGGCAATCTCGGCCGCAAGCCTGTGCTTGCTGCTGACCCCTTCCCGGGCAGAAGCCCAGCAAATGCCCAGGCTGGTGGTGTTCGGCGGATATTCTCATTTGCGATTCGACAGCCGTCCCCTCGGCTTCGCCGACTATTCCAACCTGAACGGCGCATTTGGCGGATTCGCGTTCAACCTGACGCCAAATTTTGGCGCAGTCGCCGAGATTGGCCAGCAATACGGCTCGCACCTGGAAGTCGCAAGCTGGCTTGTCGGTCCGCAGGTCTATTACCACCGGTGGGGAGTGACGCTGTTCGGTCACGTACTCTTCGGGCAAGCGCAAACGCGGGTCGATCTGGGCACGCCGCTGCGCAACACCGGACGCGCGACGGCGGGGGGCGGCGGGTTCGATATTCCCATCGGGCGCCGGCTCTCAATCCGCGCCATTCAGGCGGATTACATCAGCATGCATTCCTTCGACTCGAGCCAAGGCAACCTGCGGCTTTCGACCGGCATTGTTTTCGGCCTGGGAGCAGTGGGGAAGAAATAGTGAGCCTGGGCTTCCAGGTTTGGCTGAATTCGGCAGCATGGAGATTTTCATTTCACGAGGCGCAATGATTCGAATGAAAGGGATGTTCGGGCTCGCGGTCTTGCTGACTGCGGCGATGCTGGCGGGATGCGGAAGCAACGCCAGCCATCTGGTCTTCGTGGCCTTGCCGCAGAGTAACGCGGTAGCGGGATTTCGCGTCGACAATCATTCTGGCAAACTGACCAAGCTGTTTGGCTCTCCCTTCACGGGTGGGTCGTCGCCGTCGGCCCTCGCTGTGCACCCATCCGATAAGTTTCTTTACGTTGCCAACCAGCCGGAAAACACGATTTCACTTTTTTCCATCGCGAAAGACACAGGCAACCTGGTTGAAGTCATGCCTCGGGTGCCCACTGGAGCGAGTCCAGCCTCGTTGGCCTTCGACTCCGGGGGAAGCTTTCTGTTCGTAGCGAATCAGGCGTCCAACACAATCTCCGTTTTCTCGGTCGACGCCGGCAGCGGCGTTTTGGCCGAAGTTCCGGGCTCTCCCTTCCCTGCGCCGGGAAATCCGGTGGCGGTCAGCATTGCATCATCAGGCGCATTCCTTTACGTGGCGGATTCAAGCCTGGCCGCGGTTTCGGTCTATTCGATCTCGAACGGCAGTTTGCAGGCTGTGGGCGCGCCGTTCCCGGTAGGACGGGGACCGCTGGCGTTGGCTCTCGGCGCTTCCGATCAGTTCCTGTACGTGGCCAACTCGCTCGACAGCACAATTTCCGTTCTGGCGGTCGATTCCTCGGGTGCTCTGAGCGCGGTGGGAAATCCTGTCGATGCGGGCACGAACCCCGTGAGCCTGGCCTTCGATCCCACGGGCAAATATCTCTACGCGGCCAATCTGAATTCCGACAACATCTTCGGCTACTCCGTCGATTCCAGTACCGGGGCTCTGACCGAAATCGACAAGTCGCCGTTCACTGCCGCGGATGGTCCGGTCTCGATCGTCCTTGATCCGACGAGCAAACTTCTGTTCGTCGCGGCAGAAAACGCCAGGACGCTTGCCGAATTCCAGTCCGACACCGACACCGGCGCCCTCACCGGCATGAACACTTCCACCGAACTTCAGCTCGGGCCTACGTCAATCGCGGTCACAAAATAGGCGCACGATGGGGCCGAGGCCCCATCTGATACAAATCCTGTCCCGACAAGGCCCCAGCCGTGCGCACGGCCCGTTTTCATCCTGTACAATTTCACCTTCCTGACAATTCCCCGGCTCGATTTTCCTCATGGTTCGTTTCGGCATTCTCGGTTTCGGTCTTCACGCTGCCAAGCGAGTCATGGCGGGGTTCGGCCTCGCCAAGAACTGCCGTGTCAGCGCTCTTTCCCGCCGCTCTCTTGCCAAAGCCGAGGAATCTGCCCGCCAGTTCGGCACTCCGCACGCCTTCGATTCCGGCGAGGCCTTGTGCCGCTCTGCTGAAGTCGACGCCGTGTTTGTGACCACGCCCAACTCCTGCCACCTGCACGACGTGATGGTCGCGATCCGCTGCCGCAAGCCGGTGCTCTGCGAGAAGCCCATGGCCATCAATGCCGCCGAGTGCCAGAAGATGGTCGAAGCGGCAAGGAAGGCAAAGGTGCTCCTTGGAGTCGCCCAGGTCTTCCGCTTCGAGGACAGCGCCGAGCGCCTGCGGGAACGCGTGGCCGCGGGGCAGATCGGGAATCCAATCTTTGCCCGCTCGGAATTCTCATTTCCGGGAATGTTCAACCACGCGCGCAAGTGGATTCACGATCCCGAGATCGCCGGTGGCGGGCCCATCGCCGACGTGGGAGTTCACTCGATCGATGCGCTTCGCTTCATTCTTCAGGATGAAATCACCCGCGTTACTGCACGGGCGACCTACGACAAAAAGATTGCGAAGATCGAGGCGGCGGCGGCGTTGACCCTGGAATTTTCACGCGGGGCGCTGGGGTCGGTTCTGGTCTCCTATCGCGCCGAGTATCGTTCCCCCATGGAACTTATCGGCGATATGGGCGTGCTGTACGCTGACGACTGCCTCAATGTCGAAAAGCCAATCACCCTGCAACTCCGTCGCGCAGGGCAAGTCGTCGATGCCGAGACGCTTTCCAATCGTCTCGCGTACGCGCGACAGGTGGATGCGTTCGCCGCTGCGGTAGAGGGTAAGGCGCCGTTTCCCGTTCCCGGCGAGCAAGGATGGCAGAATCAGGAGGTCCTCGATGCCGCCTACCGCAGCATCAGGAGCGGCAAGGCCGAAAAGGTAAGGCCAGTCCCTGGGCTTCAGCCATCCACGTAGACACGGGCGTCCTCCCCAGCGGGGAAACCAGCCCACGTAGGCGCAGGTGCCCTCACCCGTGAAAAGCCCATGTAGGCACGAGTGTCCTCACCCGTGAAAAGCCCATGTAGCACGGGTGTCCTCACCCGTGAAAAGCCCATGTAGGCACGGGTGTCCTCACCCGTGCAAAGCCCATGTAGCACGGGTGTCCTCACCCGTGAAAAGCCCATGTAGGCACGGGTGTCCTCACCCGTGCAAAGCCCTCCTGGAGGTGAATGTTTCCAGAAAAGTCTGGGCCTGTGGGTGGAGCAGCGCTTCAGCGCTGCAAGAGAACTGCAGCCTTGGAAGGGCTTCAGCCTCTGAGGTGCCTTGATGGGCCCCCCAGCGGCTAAAAGCCGCTCAGTCTTGAGTGCCTGAAATCGCAGCGGTAAACCGCTGCGCCACCCAAAAACAGGGAGTGCAGTCGGGAGTATTTCAACTTCTGTGGTTGCAGGCCCGCTATCAGGCGGGAACACGTCCAACCAGCAGCGCCAATTCCCGCCACTTCCACCAAAATACTCGAGGGCGTGCTCGGGAGAACTCCAGAGGTTGACGCTCATGGAGTACAGGATAAGCCCAGGGGGGCGCGCGCGTGATGGGTTTTGGAGATCGCTTTCGCGCAGGTGGGGACATCTGCGCCTACATGAGCTGGAGCTTTCGCGCAGGTGGGGACACCTGCGCCTACATAAGCTGGAGCTTTTGCGCAGGTGAGGACACCTGCGCCTGCATGAGCTGGAGCTTTCGCGCAGGTGGGGACACCTGCGCCTACATAAGCTGGAGCTTTCGCGCAGGTGGGGACATCTGCGCCTACATGAGCTGGAGCTTTCGTGCAGGTGGGGACACCCGCGCCTGCATGAGCTGGAGCTTTCGCGCAGGTGAGGACACCTGCGCCTGCATGAGCTGGAGCTTTCGCAGGTGGGGACACCTGCGCCTACATGAGCTGGAGTGGGGACACCTGCGCCTACATGGCCGTTACTGCGGTGGTGTTCCCCGGGCCTGCACGATCGCCCAGTGCCATTCCTGGTCGGACGAAAGGTTGACGCCGAGGACCTGGCGGAACAGTGCAGAGCTGAACGGCGCCGCGGTTCCCTTCAGGTGGTAAAGGACGGTGAGGTCCGGCCGCTTCTCCGCTTCGGTTTCGCCCTCAGCGGACGCCGGCAGCAGGCGTGCTGAGCCAAACCTGGCGGCGCTGGAACCGGAGCGCCGCAGGATGGTCAATCCCACCGTGATTTCTTTGATCTTCCACGCGGTGCCGTTGTAAACCGAAACCTGTAGCGTGTCACCGTCGAGGCTGGCGGGTCCGTCCAGCTTTGCGATTTCGCTCGACGGAAGATCCTGCGGCCCCGAAAGCTCCGCCGACTGCCCGGAGTCGTCGGCGTTGAAAGACAGGCTGCACGTCACATCGGGAGAAGAGACCTGGAAGTCCTTTCCGATGCCTTCGACGGCGAACTTGACGTTGCCCTTGGCCCGCTGGCTGGCCACTTCATCCACAACTTTGGAAAGATTGTCGTTGTCGATGACCGCGTGCTCGGGTTCGGGAGCCTGCTTGTTCTTTCGCAAAGCGCGAGCAATATCTCCAAGGGGAGTGTCGTTTCCATTCGACTGCGCTCCTGCGGAGGCCGGCAACAGCAGCAGCCCGACGATAACAAGGACGGTCGGCGGCAGATAAAAATTACGTTTCACAATACAGCTCCAGGGCTTTCCCTCTCCCATTCTGCAGCAGGGCACGGTCACCCGGATGAATCCAAAGTAACCAAGCATTCAAACAATCAATAGAAGGGAATTCTGTTCCGTTAAGAAATTTTAGCGACTGTTGCAGTCGGAACGGGCGGCAATTGGCAAACCTTGGTCGTAGAACTTCGGGAGGATCGGCCACAAAGAAAAAGCCCTAGTGTCCGCGACGAAGTGGCGGGCAATAGGGCGCTGCGAACCTGGTCCCGTTTACCTACAGAAGACCGGACACTCGAAAACGCGCAACCGGATCAATTGCTGACTGCCGTTTGAAGATCCAGCGGGCCACCGCGAATCCGAGCGCCGCGTAGCAAAGGTGAACGAATTTCATCTCCCACCCCATTCTCTTTGGATGCATGAGCATCCAGAGACAGTTGGGTCAATCTAGAGCCAAACTAGCAACCAGGTGACGGGTGGACAAGCCACCCTCGTGCCATGGAAGTGGCACAAAAGTGCCCGGAACACTGCCGGTAACCGTAGCTAGAGAGGAACTAGCGGGAGCGCTCCGCGAGCGACTGCCCTGGGCTCTCCAGGGAAGCCGTGCCCTCCAGTGGGTGCGCTCTTCCCCCATGGAAGAACATCAGGTGAATGAAGAACATCACAATCAGGACCGCCCCAAACGTGCAGACGATCGTCGCTCCGGTGGGCAGATCAAGCAGTACTGAAAAGTAAACACCCAACGCCGAAACCAGCGTCCCCATGGTCCAGCCGATGGCCAGGCGGCGACCCACCCGGTCGGCAAAAAGCATGGCGCCCACGGAAGGCACGATCAGGTAGCAGAACACCAGCAACACACCGGCGATCGCGACCGAAGAGGTAACCACAAAGCCGAACGAGGCGTAGAACAGGAAATCCCAGAGCCGAATACTCATTCCCCGCTTTTCGGCCTCGGCGGGATTGGTTGAGATCAGCAGGAACCTGCGACGGAAGATGTAGTGAAACAGCCCGATGATGCCGTAGAGCACAGCGGTCTTGATCACCTCGCGCCTGTCGACAGCCAGGATGTTGCCGACCAGCATGTCTTTCAGGTGCTCGGTTTCGCCCGTGGCCTTACTCATAGCGAGAATCGCCGCTGCCGACGCCACGGCGTAGGCGATTCCGATGAATGCTTCCTGTGGGATGTGGCCGCGCCGGGTACGGGCAAAGGCAAAGATGCCGGCGCCGACAAAGGTGAACGCCAGGCTCAGCCAGTACGCGCCCTGGCCATGCGGGTCCATGCCGATGAGGATGGCAATGGTGGCTCCGAGGGCCGCGATCTGGGCCAGCGCCAGGTCAACAAAAATGACGCCGCGCTCGACCACATGGACGCCCAGATAGGCGTGGATTCCGGTAAGAATCAGGCTGGCGATAAAAGGCCAGATAAGAAATGGAAGAATTTCCATGCGTCTCCTTCACCGCCGTCGGGTTTATTGCGCCCCCTGGAATGCCTTGGTCAGCAATCCAATATCGTAGTCGAACAGCTTGAAGTAATCGGTGACTTCCTTCTCGCCGCCGACCGAGGGCAGGTACTGCACTACTTTGGCTCCTGTCTCCCGGCCAATGCTGTTGGGCGTTTTCAGATCGAAGTAAGGCTCCACCAGAATCACCTTGCAGTTCTCCCGTCTCATCAGCCCGATCAATTCGATGGTGTGACTGGGCGTGGGAGGAATTCCCGGCCGCGGCTCGACGTACCCTATCACGTTCAGATCGAAATGCTTGGCAAAATTGGGGAAGGAGCGGTGGTAAGTGACGACCTTGCGTCCGCGGAAGGGCTGCATTTCGGCATCCCACTTCTGCTCCGCCGCTGCGAGTCGTTTGTCAAAGTCCTGAAAGCGCTGCTGGAAGTAAGCGCTGTCCGCGGGATCGAGTTCCCCGAGTTTGGCGGCAATCCCTTTGGCGATTCTGCGTCCGTTGTCGGGATCCAGCCAGTAGTGCGGATTCCCCAGAGGGTGAACGTCTCCTTCAGCACGTGTCACGGTACCAGTTGGAATCTCCAGAATTTCGGCGAACTGCGAGGCGTCGAGGTATCCCCCAGCTCCCACCTGAATCTTTGGATTACCGCACTGGGCGACGAGTGGCGGAAGCCATCCGATTTCCAGTTGCAGTCCGACCACGATGAGCAGGTCCGCCTGGCGCAATTTGAGCAGAAAGCTCGGTTTGGCTTCGACAAAGTGTGGATCCTGATATCCCTTGGCAATCGACTCTGCGTCGATTTTGTCGCCGCCTACTTCCTGCGCCAGCGCCGTCATATCGGTGGTGGAGGTGACAACGCTAAGCTTCTTGGCCTCGGCGGCAGGAGGCAGTATTGCCACAGCGCCGAGTATCAGGATGACCAGCTTTCGATACGTTTTTGAAACTCTCATTCAATCTCCTAGAAGGGATGTGCCCCGTGTGCACCGAGGGAGAAAATGAGCTGCATGAGCAACTCGTTTGCCTTGATGCCTTCGGCGTAGTCGGTGAAGCGATACTGGCCGCGAACCTGGCTGAACTCGCTCGGCCAGTAGGTCAGCACGACCGAGCCACCACTGTCGGTCAGGTTTGCGAATCGGCCGCGATCGGAACGATCATAACGGCCACCGAGAAACCAGCGCCTGCCCAGTTGGTAATCCGCTGAGGTATAGAAACCGAAGGCCCGTTGCTCTGCCAGCGGCTCCTGGCGCTGGCTCCAGATCAGTTCGCTGCGGGCGATGAAAGAGTGATAAATCGATCGCCGCAGTGGCTTCCAGCGCAAAGTCGCGTCGACTCCGTACAGGTTGGTCAGAAAATCCGAACCGAAATCGTTGTGGCCGCGGCCGTAGGAAAGTCCGATATCGATGTTTGTCGATTCATTCAGGTCCTTGTAGCTGCGCAGGTGCGCGATTGCGCTCACGTCGCTGCGGCGCGAGCTGCGAAATACAGAGTTATCGTCTTCGCCCGCGTCGCCTCGAAATACCTGCCCCGTAGCTTCCAGGAAGATTCCTTTCGGCGCCGGCAGAATCCGCTGCACGGAGATTCCGGCGTCGGAAATGCCGTCTTCGCCGCCCACCAGGTTGGTCGTCACCAGCGGCCGGTCCACCCAGGGCAGAACGTGATTGTGCAGCGTGTTGACCTTGCCGAAAGCAGATCGCATCTTTCCGACCTTGGCCACGAAGCTTTGAGGCAAGGCCGTAAAGGTAATATAGCCCTCCTCGAGATCTACGCCTTCCTCGCCGAATGAAATGAAGAAATCACCGCGCGCATAGGGGTCGATGATCGCCTGCAGACCGATCTCCGACTCATGCATCTGCAACGCCGGAAACGGCTGCACCGGCGCGGACGGCAGCGCGTAGTTCCCTCCCGCAGCGCCGATGAAATCTCCGATGACACTGATGTCGGGATTCAGCACCTTGGACGCGGCTCCGCCGGCCCCACCATAACTGGGCTCCGGGCCGGCCGCTCCGCCCGCAGTGATCTGTGCCGGTGCAGGTGCTTGCGTGGGCGCCGCCGGCTGGGATGAAGCAGTTGCGGGCATCGCTGCTGCCGCAGGGGGCGGTGCCTGCGAGCTTTGCAAAGTGCGCACTTTGCCCTCCAGCATGATGATCCGATCCTCTAAGTCTTTGATGCGCTGCAGGAGGGCGGCCGTATCAGGCGAACTCTGCGGCTCGGGCGCTGCTTGCGCTAGCAGGGATGCGGCGAGAAACAAGATCGGCCCAGCGTACTGAATTGTCCTTTTCATCCACTACTCCTTCGTCTTGTGCGTTTATGGCCAACTCACAAGACCCTTGCCGGCGTCGGTTTCTGGTTAAACGAAAAGCAACGACTGCGTCGCCTGGCTGAGGGGTGGGGGACGAACATCCATCCCGAAGGAAGTGAAGGAACACCTGCTTCGCATCTGAGGAAAGCATACGCCCGTAATGCTGCGCCGGGCAGGGGAGAAGACCACAAGTATCAACACCGCCGCGGCTGCTTCGGATAGACAGATTGGGCAGTGAAAGCCGTCCGCCGAATCAGCCGTTGAAATCCGGCTATCGGAAGTTGACAGAGAGCAAAAGTGCGCAGCCTGGATCGTGCCCAAAAGGGCCAGCAGAAGAATTGAGACGTAAGTCAGGCAGACCAGCCACTTAGGATGGCGAGGGGTGTTCACGGATATGGGCTTAGATGCGGTCTCGATGCAGGATGGCGAGTAATCAATCTTTCCAAGCAGTTGGCTCTGTCAAAAACCCGGCGGTGCGCGGCAAAACGGGAATTGCGCCCTCCCGCCGCGTAAATCACTCTTCACAGCTTTACGGCACGATTGGAAGTCGGACCCCACCCAAAGTCCAATTCTAGTTGTGAGCACGGCAGGGGTTCAGCCACGCCGATCACCCACTTTTCCCCTTCAGCGCGGCTTGCGCCGCTTGCAATTCCTTGCGCTGATCCTCGTCCACTTTGGGATACGAAAGCTTCAGATCTTCCAGCGTCTGCACGACCGCCGCCGCTACCACCAGGCGAGTGAACCACTTGTTGTCGGCTGGCACGACGTACCAGGGTGCGTGTTTGGTGGCGGTATTTTCGATCATCTCTGCGTACGCCTTCATGTAGTCGTCCCAGTACTCGCGCTCATGGGCGTCGGCAACGGAAAATTTCCAGTTTTTGTCGGGGCGCTTCAGCCGGCGCAGGAATCGCTTTTTCTGCTCGCCCTTTGAAAGATTCAGGAAGAACTTGCGTATTGCGACTCCATTTCGGGAAAGATATTTCTCAAATGCCCGGATGTCTTCGAATCGATCCTCCCAGAGCGATTTGCCGATCAATTCGGCGGGAAGTCTCTCGTTCTGCAAAACGTTGGGATGGACCCGAACCACCAGAACCTCTTCGTAGTAGGAACGATTGAAGATGCCGATCCGGCCGCGCTCGGGCAGGTTTCGGCTGGTGCGCCACATGAAGTCGTGGTCGAGTTCCTCACGCGAAGGCGCCTTGAAGGAGAACACCTGGCAGCCCTGCGGGTTCAGGCCTGACATCACATGCTTGATGGCGCCGTCTTTTCCCGCGGCGTCCATCGCCTGGAAAATCAGCAGAAGGGCCCAGCGGTCCTGGGCGTAGAGCTTGTCCTGCATTTCGGCCATGCTCTCGATGCCTGCTCGCAACAGGGCCCGCGCATGGTGCTTGGAATGAATTTTTCCGGTGTCGGCGGGGTCGAAATCTTTCAGGCGGAAGCCCTTGCCGCGCTCTACCCGGTAGGGCTCCGCCACATCACTGGCCCAGCTCATCAAGTTCCCTTCGACATGTTTTGCAGACAAAAATGCAGTCTATACCAGCGAGGAGAAGGCGGGCAGCGCGCGGCGGACGAAATTGATGTCGGGAACCCGCGCCTATGGCTTTCCGTTGAAGCGGCCGATGCGTCTCATGGCCTCGTAGCACTCGCAGGCAGCGCCTTCGAGCGCCGGTCGGCTGAGAATCTTGACCTGTCCGCGCGTGTATTCGATCATCCCGGCCCGCTGCAACGCCCCGGCCGCCACGGTGACGCTTGGCCGGCCGCTGCCCAGCATTTGCGCCAGCAGATCGTGGGTAATCGGAAATGAGTCGCCTTCAATGCGGTCGTGGCTCATCAGCAGCCAGCGCGCCAGACGCTGCTCGATCTCGTGGAGCCTGTTGCAGGCAGCCACCTGTGCGACCTGCATGCCCTGGAGAAGCAGGTACCGGTTCAATGCCTTTTGCAGACTGGGAACATTCGGCAGAATGTTTTGCAGGTTCTCGGAACGGATGCGAAACGCTTCTGCCGGGATCTGGATGATCGCACGCTCCCACGCACTGCGGAGGCCGACGGCCAAGGAGCCGCCTACAAACCCTTCGCGGCCGACCATGCCCACCTCGACGCTCTTGCCTTCACTGGTCACGATCAACAGCGACGCCATCCCGCGGTTGATGAAGAAACCAAACTCGACCGGATTATTTGGATCCTGCAGAATCTGGTGCATTTCCATGGTGATGAACTCGAGATGCGGCTGCACCAGTCGAAATTCTTCGTCTGGGATGGCAAGCAACAAACAGTTTTCAACCGGGCGTCCAGCTACGTCCGTGCGCTTGCGGTACTCCAGCTGCGGGACTTGTTCGGCAAAGCTCATTCAGCCCTTCCTTTGATCGGCCCCGCAGCGCGGCATCCCCTACTGGGGCAAGTGGTTGTCTGGATCGCAACCGCTGCCTGCAAACGGAGCGGAATTTTTATCAGACTCCTCTTTTCATCGCGGGATTAGATGCCACACCCTTACGTCGAAAGCGGACGAACTTGCTGTAATGGCAGGGATTTTTCCCCGTATTGGCTGTCAACTCCTTACGGTTTGGCAGCGAAAGGGCCAATATTGGGGGATTTTGGACTCTTCCACAGGTCCGGCGCACAACTTCTCCCAGGTGGCTTGCACCTAACCGATTCACCAACCCCACGCAGGAGTGTCCAGATCGGTATCAACTTGATACCACGGAATTTATAGGCGGCGCGCACCGCCCAATTTCGGGATAGAATTAAGCAAATCACATACACGAGCTGGCCGTTTCGAGGGGGAGCGGGCATTTTTGTGCTGTTCCGTTGCGGTCCCTTTTCTCTTTAACGGGGAGTTGTAAGCTATGTACGTTGCAGTTGAGTCAGCAAGAGTCTTTCTTCTCGCCGAAAACCGCCTGCTCCGCGAGGCCTTGTCCCGAATTCTCAGCAAGAAAAGCGACATTGAAGTTGTCGGCTCGTGCGCCTTTTCTCCGGTCGTGATCGAGCAGATCGTGGCCCTCGGTCCCGATGTTCTCATTCTGGATTCCTTTACCAGCGGCCCGGATCACGTCGACTTCCTCCGCGCGCTGCATCCCCAGGTGCCAGGCCTGAGGCTGGTCATGGTGGGCATGGAAGACGATGAACACACCTTCCTCCGCTCTGTGCGCGAAGGCGCGCTGGGTTACGTGTTGAAAGATGCGTCAGCGCTGGAGGTCGTGGCCACGGTGCGTGCTGTGGCCAATGGAGAGGCGGTATGTCCGCCGCATCTGTGTGCGGGGCTGTTTCGCTACGTGGCGCGGCAGTCGAACCAGGTTCCCAACTTTCACGTCAAGCTCGGCTTGGGCCTCACTCACCGCGAACAACAGTTGGTGCTGCTGATTGGCCGAGGCATGACGAACAAGGAAATCGCCTCTCAGCTGCGCCTGGCCGAGCAGACGGTGCGGAATCACGTCCATCGCATGCTGCGAAAAGTGGGCGCAAATGATCGGCTGGCGGTCGTCGAACTGGCCCGCATGCAGGGCCTTCCCGTCTAGCGCCTTTCGATCTTCGGAATTGCACTTCTCCCTGCTAGCAAGTGACATAAATTCATGGCATTTTCATGACAATTAGTACAGATTTGGTACTGCGTAGTAATCATGCCTGTTTTTTACCGGTACATACCTCCATACTGCTGTACTCAGCCATTTCTTCCGAAGAACAACACAATTGAGCCTTATGTTTTTGGTCTTCCCATCGCAAACTGCCTTTCTCTGACTCACACTCGGGAGCTTGCTATGGAAAAAGTACGGGTTTTAGTGGCGAACCGACCCCGGCTCATGCGTGATCTGGTGCTCGCAACCATTGGGGAACAGCCCGACATCGAGGTCATGGGCGAAGTGGGGGATGACTCCGAGATCGTCGAAGTGGTCACCCAATGTAAACCGGACTTCGTCATCATCGCCCTGGATGGCCCAGGCCAGCGTCCCGTCATTTGTGACGAATTGCTTAAGCAACATCCGCACATGAAGATTCTTGCCCTGGCGCCGGAGCGGAACAGCAGCGTGTTTTTCTGGTCCATTATTGAAATCCATTCCACTTCGATCGAGAACTCGGAGGCTGGCATTCTGAATGCTTTGCGAGGCCGAACCCACCTGGTGGCATGAGTTTGGTGAAGGATCGCAGCGGAAGTGCAATTTGTGTGCGTTTTCAAGGTAAGTAGCTGATTTAAAACGGGCTATCTCACATCAGCCATGTAAGTGAGAGGGCGAAGCCACAGGAGAACCAGTGAGCGAAATCCGCCAACTGAATGCGCCGATCCCGATATCGAGTTTTGCCGGAGGGCGAATTCGACCGGGCGAGGTGGATCTCCAGTGGTACGCGGCCTACACCCGCTCGCGGCATGAAAAATTCGTAGCGCGCCACCTGGAAGCGAAGGGCGTGGAGTGTTTTCTGCCTCTCTACGAGAGCATGCGGCGCTGGAAAGATCGGAAGAAGGTGGTCGAGCTGGCCCTGTTTCCCAGCTACGTCTTTGTGCGCATCGACGCCCAGGAGCGTCTGCGGGTGCTGGAAGCTCCGGGCATGGTGAGGCTGGTGAGCTTTAACGGCGTCCCCGCGCCGCTGCCGCCGGCGGATATCGAAACCCTGCGGCGTGGTCTCGACGAACTGCACGCCGAGCCGTATCCCTACCTGAAGGTCGGTCGGCAGGTCCGGGTAGAGCGCGGCCCGCTCGCAGGAATGCAGGGCGTGCTGCTGCGAAAAAAAGACAGGTTCCGTCTCATCATCTCGATCGATCTGATCATGCGTTCGATTTCGGCTGAAGTTGACGCCTCTGACGTCCGCGCGGCGTAGCAAGCTTCGCGCAGGCCGGGTGGCCACTGACGCGGCCACGGTTGAAAAGCGAATTCACTGACGAGGTTGTATGCGAAAACCATACCTGCGAACCCTCATGACCTGCTTTAGTTCCAGCGGCATTCTGGCAAGCAGTCTGCTCGCGGCCGCACTGTGTTGCATTCCCGTATCCGCCCAGACTCCTAATCGCACTGTGCTCGATTTGCAGGATAAGAAGTCGCGCGCCGACATGGAGGCGGACCAGATGGTCTCGCTCTCCGCCGACAAGATTATCGAGATTCTGCGAAACGAGCCGGGATTGCTGCTGCAAGTGAAGAAAATGCTGGTGAAGAAGGCGTTCGAGCAGGGTCGCATTCTCGAGTCCTCGGACCTGACCGACGATTCCCTGTTCCGGCTGCTTCGCGACGATGACAACATTCGCGTATTGGCCACCCGTGAAATTGAAGACCGCTTCTATATCCGCGCCAAACCCACGCTCGAAGAAATGCAGCGCGAGAGAATGCGGCTGCAGCAGCATGGCCTGGTCCGCGCCGGGAATCCAACTCCGTCAGTGACCAACCCCACGGCGGAAATAAAGATGAACCAGGAGGACAAGTTCTGGTCGATCCACGACCGCGACCTCGAGATGTATCAGCCCATCAAGCCGGAGGCGACACCCAAACCTGCAACTCCGCCGGCGGATTCAGTCCCGGAGAACCCAGCTCGCGATGTGCAGAGGACCAGCTTGCAGGACCAGGATTTCTATGACGGCATCGATGTAGCCGGCATGTCACGGATCAGCCCGGATCAGCTTTCCACGCTGCTCAATACCAGTGCGCCGGGAGGCGGGCTGGCGTCGCTACAAGGCGGCGCCGGAGCCAGGGGTGGGCTGGGCGGGTTCGGAGACAGCTCGATGCTCGGAGGCGCGGGTCTTGGGGGTTCAAGCTCCGGCCAGATGGACCTGGATCTTCTCCAGGGTCTGGCAGGTGGCGCACAGCTTCCCTCCTCATCGCAGAATGAGGCGCAAAGCGTCGCCGATCTCACGCTGCCATCGTCGCTGGAACGGCAGCGGCGGCAGCGGCCGCTTTCGGAGATGGGATTGGACAAGACGCGGATTGGACATCGACCCAATCCTTACGCGAACGTCCCGTCGCTCTACGACCTCTACAGCCAGGTCTCGCCGCGGCCGCCAGTCCTCGAGCGCTTTGGGATGGATATCTTCCGCAACAACAGCGGCAATCTCGAAAGCCTTCCCATGGACCTGCCGGTCGGCCCGGATTACGTCCTCGGCCCCGGCGATGGGGTAACAGTGGACCTGTGGGGTGGTGTTTCACAACGCCTGCGCCGCACGGTCGATCGCGAAGGCCGGCTCGCGTTGCCGGAGGTTGGAACGATCCCGGTTTCGGGCCGCAATCTGGGCGACGTGCAGCGCCTGGTGCAGTCCGCGCTGCGCTCCCAGTTCCGCGACGTTGAGGCCGACGTTTCTCTGGCGCGAATTCGCACGGTCCGGGTCTATGTCGTCGGCGACGTAGCCTATCCCGGCGCGTATGACATCAGCTCTCTCTCCACCGCAATCAATGCTCTGTACGCCGCCGGTGGACCGACCACCCGCGGATCGCTTCGTCATCTGCGGCAATACCGCGGAAAGCAACTAGTGCAGGAAATTGACGCTTACGACCTGCTGTTGCACGGAGTGCACGGAGAGATGGCGCGTATCGAGTCCGGGGACTCCATCCTGGTGCCGCCGATTGGACCGCAGATAACGCTCACCGGAATGGTGCGGCGGCCGGCGATTTACGAGCTGGCAGACGAGAAGAGCCTCTCCCAGGTACTCGAACTTGCGGGTGGCGTGCTTCCGAGCGGAACTTTGCGCCATGTGGACCTGGAGCGGGTCGTGGCGCACGACAAGCGCACCATGCTGCAACTGGATATTCCTGAGACGGACAACGCGGAGGCCGTGAACAAGGCGCTCGACGACTTCCAGGTGCAGGACGGCGACTCGGTCCGCATCTCTCCGATTCTGCCGTACGCCGACAAGACCGTGTATCTCGACGGTCACGTATTCCATCCCGGCAAGTATCCCTATCGCGATGGAATGAAAATCACCGACCTGATCCACTCCTACGGCGACCTGATGCCGGAGCCTTCGCAACGGCACGCGGAGGTCATTCGTTTGCAGCCTCCGGACTACACGCCCATGGTCATTGCGTTCAACCTGGGCTCTGCCATGGATGGAAAGGCGGACGACGTAACCCTGAAACCGTTCGATACAATCCGCGTCTTCGGCCGTTACGATTTTGAAGATCCGCCACTGGTGACGGTAAGCGGCGAAGTCCGCGATCCGGGTGATCACATCACCAACGGAGTCACGCGCCTGCGGGATGCGGTTTACCTCGCGGGAGGAGTTACGCAGGAAGCCGAACTCGACGATGTCCAGGTCTTCCGCAAGGGGGACGATGGCAAGCTGAAGGTGCTGAGCGTCAACCTTGCCGGCGCACTGGCGGGAGACACCAACAGCAACCTGCTGCTGCTGCCCAAAGACCGGGTTTTCATTCACCGCAGCCAGTTGAAGGCCGATCCTGCGACGGTGCAGGTTCAGGGCGAAGTGGCCCGGCCCGGACGATACCCGCTCGGGGAAGGCATGACGGCTTCCGACCTGGTGAAACTGGCAGGTGGATTCAAGCGTGGCGCCGAGACGGAAACCGCGGACCTCGCGCGCTATCTCTCCCCTGACGGCAAGGCAGCGGGGGAAAGGCAGACAGTTGAAATTGCCAAGGCGATGTCCGGAGCATCCGACGCCGATCCTACGTTGCATGACGGCGACGTGCTGACCATTGGCCAACAGCCGGGCTTCACCGATCTCGGATCGGTGATCACGATCCGGGGAGAAGTGCTCCATCCGGGAACCTATGGCATACGCGAAGGCGAGCGCCTGAGCGCAGTGCTCCAAAGAGCAGGCGGCCTGCGTTCCTCCGCCTATCCTTACGGCGCCATTCTGGAGAGAACACAGGTTCGGGAACTCGAGGAAAAAACCCGGGCCGACCTGATTCGCCATCTCCAGGCCGAAGGCAACAGCCTGAAGCTGATTCCGGACACCGACGCCGACCAGAGGATGGCCAAAGAAGCCTCCCTGGCGCAATGGCAGGCTGCCCTCGACAAGCTGCAGAACGCGCCTCCCAACGGGCGCATGGTGGTCCACGTCTCGAAGGACGCGAAGAAATGGGCCAACACGCCGGCGGATATCGAGGTGCGGGCGGGCGATGTGCTCACCATCCCCAAGACTCCGAATTTCGTGATGGTGAACGGCTCTGTCTATAACCCGACCGCGGTCACCTATAAGCCCGGAAGGAACGCCGGATGGTATCTGGAGCAGGCGGGCGGCCCGACCAACGTGGCCAACAAGAAAGCCATGTTCCTGATCCGCGCCGATGGTTCCGTGGTGGGCGGACGCGGCGGCCTGTTTACCGGCGGGGCGCTCGATGCAGAAGTCAGGCCCGGCGACATGCTGGTAGTTCCAGAGAAGGCATATAGCGGGACAACGCGCTGGAAGAGCACGCTTGAGGCGGCGCAGCTTGCCTATGCGGTCGGTGTTGCAATTCAAGTGGCCAGAAGCTTCTGAGCGGATTCCGCATGAGGTGGCGGAGCTGCGTGGGAAGCTTCCTGCTATGGGCGGCGCTGCATTCTTCGCTCCTCGCGCAGGATGAATCGAATCTGCCGCCGGCTCCCTCTTCGCAGATGGGGGCAGAGCACACCGACATCAGGCCCGAGATCGGACAGCCGAGCTACCAGTTGCCTCCCGGGGAAGACCCTGAAAACCGGCTTGGGATGCCTTTCCTGCGGCATCTCGCTACCGATCAGAAGACTTTCTGGACGAGCCCGACGCGGGTGCAGCGCCGAGATTTAAGGCTGCTTTTACCGTTTGCCGGACTCACCGCTGGATTGATCGCCAGTGACAGCTGGCTGGCGAAGCAGGTTCCGGACCGGCCCACGCAGTTACGGACGAGTCGCGATGTATCGAATTACGCACTATTCACGCTGGCGGGGACGGCGGGAGGATCGTTTTTACTGGGTCAGATGAAGGGCAACTCACATTTGCGCGAGACAGGGCTGCTCAGTGGCGAAGCTGCGATTAACGCAATCGCGGTCGATTTTGCCTTCAAGAGCGCCTTCCAACGCGAGCGCCCTTTGGATGGAACCGGCCACGGACACTTTTTCGCGGGCGGCGGCTCGTTTCCCTCCGAGCACACGGCAACGGCCTGGTCTCTTGCCAGCGTTTTCGCTCACGAATATCCCGGCCCGCTGAGCAAATTCTTCGCCTACGGGCTGGCTTCAACGGTGACGCTGACCCGGATCACCAGCAAAGAGCACTTCGCATCCGACGCCGTCGTCGGCAGCGCGCTGGGATGGTTTATCGGCAGGCAGGTGTATCGGGCGCATCACGATCCCGAGCTTGGCGGCACTGCCTGGGGCGACTTTCTCGAAGGAGGCGACCGTGGTCCACGCAATCCGGCCAACATGGGATCGCCCTATGTTCCGATTGACAGCTGGGTCTACCCGGCTTTCGACCGCCTGGCTGCCCTTGGCTACATAAAAACGGCCTATGCCGGCATACGCCCGTGGACTCGCCTGGAGTGCGCCCGCCTTGTCGAAGAGGGTGAAGACGCGCTTGGCGGCAGTGAGGCCAGCGACGAGTCCGGAATGGTGAAAGCCCTGTCGGCGGAATTTGCCGACGACATCCGCCATCTCGGCGGCGCCGCGAACGTCGGGGCCGTCGTTGACTCCGTCTACACCCGCATGACCGGCATTTCCGGAACGCCGCTGAACGACGGCTACCACTTCGGGCAGACGATCATCAACGACTACGGCAGGCCGTATGGGGAAGGGTTCAATAATGTGTCGGGCTTCAGCGCTTATGCGCTTGCCGGCCCGATTTCGATTTCCATGCAGGCTGAATATCAGCGCGCGCCGAGTGTCGCTTCGTACTCAGGAGAGGTTCTTGATGCTATTGCCAGCCAGGACGACACTATGCCCCTGTCGAATGGGAGACCCGACGTCAGCCGCTTTCGGCTGCTCGATAGCTCTATCGCGTTGACCTTCAGGAACACCCGGATTTCCTTCGGCAAACAGAGTCTGTGGCTGGGTCCGAGTCCGGGAGGACCGTTCCTTTTGAGCAATAACTCCGAACCAGTCCCCATGCTGCGGATCGACCAGGTGTCTCCCACCCACGTACCCGGCCTGTCGCGGTTAATCGGTCCGGTCCGAACAGAATTTTTTCTGGGGCAGCTTTCGGGCCAGAACTGGATTCTGAATGAGGGTACCCTGCTGGGACCGAACATCGGCCACCAGCCGTTCATCCATGGCGACAAGATCACATTCAAGCCGACGGCCAACCTGGAAATCGGCATGGGTATCACCGTCGTGTTCGGCGGGGACGGCGTTCCAGTGACCTGGAAGAACTTCTTCCGCACTTACACCAGCGCGGGCCTGGCGAGCAACGGTTTGCCGGGAACAACTGCGGATCCCGGCGACAGGCGATCGAGTGCCGATATCAGCTACCGCATTCCTCACTTCCGCAACTGGATCACGGTTTATGCCGACAGCCTGGTTGAGGACGAAATCTCGCCCATCGGTTCGTCACGTCCCGCGGTTCGTCCTGGCATATACTTTCCGAAGATTCCCAGGATCAACAAACTCGACTTGCGCCTGGAGGCCGTCTACACAGACGCACCTAACACCATTTTTATCGGCAACGTTTATCACAACAGCCGATTTCGTTCGGGATACACGAACAACGAAGCCATCATGGGCAGTTGGGTGGGACGAGCCGGAAAAGGCGGGCAGGCATCGGCGACGTACCACTTCACACCGCGTAACCTGCTTCAGTTTGCATACCGGAGGCAACAGGTGAGTTCGCAATTCTTGCGCGGTGGAAGACTGGACGATTTCGGCGTGCAGGCTGAATTGCTGCTGCGGTCCGACATATCCTTGAACGCCGGCGTGCAATACGAGCGCTGGAGGTTTCCACTTCTGGCCGGGGAGCCGCAATCGAATGTCACCACTTCCGTGAGCCTGACATTCCGGCCACGCTGGATGAAGGCGAGCCCCAGAATCCCATGAGCAGAGAACCCATGCGCGGCAGGACATTGATGGAGCCCGGGGCTAAGGGTATTCCTCCGGAACTGGACATGGAACCTACCCGCACGTCCGCGTTTATCGATTCGCCGGACGTGTTTCCACCGATCGAGTCGGAGAACCAGATCGCTGGCACCAGTTGGCTCTTGTGGAATAACCGGAGACGGATCTTCCGAGTCGCCGCTATCGCCGGCGTGGCAGTTCTGATCATCGCCCTCTTCCGGTCGAACACCTATCGCTCAACTACGCAACTGATGCCTCCTGAACAGAAGGCCACTTCCGGACTGGCGGCGATGGCTAGCATGGCGGGACGCCTCTCCACCGACAACTCGATGCTCGGCGCCGATCTTCTGAACCTTGGCACGCAAAGCACCGGGGATTTGTTTGTTGGAATCCTGCAAAGCCGGACCGCTCAGGAAGGCGTGGTGCAGAAGTTCGACTTGACGAAGATTTACGGCGTTCCCTGGCTGCACCTGAAGGTCAAGAACGAAGACGCCAGAAAGAGGCTGGAGCAGAGTACCGAGATAGATCAGGACCGCAAGAGCGGGATCATCACGATCTCGGTTTCCGATGAAGATCCCCAGCGCGCAGCCGGCCTGGCGAAGGCGTACGTGGATGAACTCGACATTCTGATCGCGTCGCTGAGCACTTCCGCCGCCGGGCGCGAGCGACGCTTCCTGGAGCAAAGGCTGAAAGAAGTAAAACGGGATCTCGATGAAGCGGTGCACCAGTTGGGAGAATTCTCCAGCATCAACACGACCTTCGACCCAAAGGATCAGGGTGAGGCGATGGTGAACGCCGCGGCCGCTCTTCAGGGCGAGCTGATAGCGGCCGAATCGCAATTGCGCGGGCTTGAGGCCATTTACACAGCGAATAATGTGCGGGTGCGGAGTCTGCAGTCCCGCATCACCGAACTGAAGAGACAAATCGGCAAGCTCAGCGGAGTGCCGGGCGTTACTCCCGAAGCCACGGCGGGCACAGACGACAGCATGCCATTCCCTTCTCTGCGTCAGTTGCCGCTGTTGGGAACCAAGTACGCGGATTTTTACCGCCGGGCGAAGATTCAGGAGACGGTGTATCAGATCCTGACTCAGCAGTACGAAATGGCCAAGGTGCAGGAGGCCAAGGAAATTCCGACGGTGCGAGTGCTGGACGTGGCAAACGTGCCCGAGCAGAAGTGGGGACCGCACCGCGTCCTGCTGGCGCTTATGGGAGCGATCGTAGGCCTGCTCTGCGCCTGTATCTGGATCATCGGAGAGAACGAGTGGAACAAGCGGCCGATGGATGATCCCTACAAATCGCTGCTCAGCGAAATGGCCCACAGCATCGAGCACAGCCGCGCCGGCAGGTTCACCAAGTCTGCCGCACTCCGCATGCGGGAGCGATTTAAGAAGTCGAAGGCTAAGGCAAAGGCGAACGCCGCAAGTGGATCAACCTCCCTCTAAGTATTTTTATTTCAATTAGTTATGTCCGGCTCCAGTGGATGTATCGAGTTTGCAGGTACGCCCTTTCGGGCGGGATTGTGAGGTGAATCTAATTTTTAAACTCTGGTAATTACCCCGAAAATGCGACAGATGGACGAAACGTACTTTATCGTACATAATGTCGCGTTTGCCTGACCGGAAAAGCTTCGACCGGGCAGGCGGATTGGAGCAGCAGGCAGACGACGCCTGTGCTGCGGATCCGGGCCCCATCTTCTTGTTTGCCCAGCAACCTGGCGCCAGCCAGGGGCTGTATGGCATCGGCCCGGCGGCTATAAAGACGCGGGGAGGACGGGAACCGGGGAATGCAAGCCAAGGTTCGGAGTTTGGTTGCTGCAGGTTTTATCACTCTAGCGCTTAGTTTCGGGGGTTGCGGTTCTTCGCCAAGCCTGGACAACGGCGCCGCGTTCCACGCGACTGCCGATGGCGGATTCAACCAGATCATGACGCTGTCCAATACCGTAGGAACACCCGAAACAGTGACGATCTCTATTCCCGGTTATCTCTTTGGAAGCAAGCAGGAGTTGCTGGACTACATAGAGTTGCTGCCGCCCGAGTATCCCGGAGAACCGAATTACCGCAAAGCCTGGCGTTTCATGACCACGCGTTCCTACGCGCACATTCCATTCAGCGGCAGCGCAAAGCTCTACGATCCCCTGCTCTACCTCAACTCGCTGGGCTATGGATTTTGTGACGACATGGCTTCTGTGCTGGCGGTGATCTGGCAATGGCAGGGATATGAGAGCCAGGTGGACTGGCTCAATGGCCATGTCGTACCTGAGGTGCGAGTTGACGGAAGCTGGATGATGTTCGGACCGGACTTTGGTGTCTATTACAACGATGACGAGGGCCAGGTAGCCTCCGTGGCGGAGTTGAGCTTCAATCCCTCTCTGATCACCAATCCCATCAATCCAGTGCAGGATCTCTCCCACCTATTGCGTATACGCCGTTCATCGCCGACATTTTCGCCACAACCGCAAACAACAGCATCGGAAAAGCTCCAATCGTGGATAGCCAGGGGCTGTTGCTGACCTTGCCAAACGGGAGCGAATTCCAGTTTCCGGTGCGCTCTGATCCCGCAGCATTCGCGCATGTGGGCGAGGATCGCGAGAATCCGCTTTATTACACCGCGCAACTGACAATCCCGAAGGTTGAGGAAGACATTGATTTGCATCTCCCCCTGGTCGTAGTGGGAATCACCGGAGAGGGCGCAGTTCTCGTGAACGGCAACGACTTTGTCCTTGGATCGGCCGATCTCAAGGAATACTTTGCCCGTTTTGTGCGGGACGGAAACTACACGGAACCTGTAACCTTCGTCCGGATCTACAGCGGCGCGTCGGATGTGGCCGTCACCATGTCCGTTTCTCCGTTCGTAATCGACGGCCCCGAAAGCGCGCAGGTGGCAGTTCAATCGCAATTCAATTTGCAGTCAGTCGGACTTCACGCGGTCCGGCCGGTTATTACGCCTCCATCGAAGCGGCCCTTGTCTGAGGGAGCGGAAATCATTCGAAAAGCGGCCGGCAAGCTCTCGGACACGACCAAGCCTTATGCCTCCGCGTCGGACACAGGCACGGCTCTGAATTCGCTCTAGAATCTCTGGTCGTTGACCCACCACAAATGTTGAGACTGCCTTCCTGAACGGGATCATTACCACAGCCATTCCACAATGAAGGTGCTTAAGACCGAACACTCGAGCCCGGCGGGGAGCAATGCTTCCGCGGCCGGGTTTGCGATCCTGCTGTTCCTGGGTCTTTACTTGCCGACCTCGTCTGGGGGTTCGTATTCGGTCACGCTCTGGGGAGTTTATCTGGGACTTCTCGCGGCATTTCTGTTTCTGCTCCTCGCCCGGAGGAAAGGGCTGAGCAGCTTGCCGATGTTAGTCAATTCAATGATGATGGTGGTTCTTCTGTTCGCGGCCAGCATTCTTTCCCCCTTCCCGGAATTCCGATGGGGTGGTCTTTTGCCTTATCTGGCATTGGCGCTGTTGTTTCCGGTGGACATTCACGACATGTGGTTAGGCGGCCGGCTTCGAAGTTGGCTCACCGTCATCAATCTGATCAATCTCGCAGTCGGATTGGGAGTCATGCTGCACAGCAGTTGGGTCGGCAGCTTTCTCAGCAATCACTATTCAATGGGAACTCCGGAACTGGTTCCTTACATGGTAAGAATTGGCAAGCCCGTCCTGACGTTCGGAACACACTCGCTCGGTGCCTTTTTTTATTTCCTGTTCTTCTTTCTCAATTTCGAAACGTACCGGACCTACAAGCACTGGACCAGCCTTGTATTTGCGCTCTGCTACATCGGACTGACGTTTGCTTTGCTTTCCGTTACCGGAATGGCGCTCTCTACCCTCGCCCTGTTTCAACTTCTACGTTACTCTGCGAAGACACACTTGAAGCCTACCTTAGCGCTGGTGATTCTTATCGCCATAGCGGTCGGTGGAGAGCTTTACTTCTATGGCCCCGCCGCTGAAGACTGGGCCGCTGGCGCAAAATTCGTCTCGGCGATTCTCACTTCGCCGAGCAACGGGTTTCTCGGCCGATTCACGCAGTCCGGAACGCTATACTCGACGGTACAATACCTTCGCAATCGCCCATTCACTCCGGTGGGTATCGGATACCGCGGCGATTTGATGTTTGGAGACTCCGGCCCGGTGGAATACTACCTGCGCGGGTCAATCCTGCTCGTCTGTGCTATCTACGGCGGATACTTCGCGTTCCTGCGCCACAATCTTCTTTCAAGACGTCATCTCTGGACTCTTTTTCTGGTGACGCTGGCCTTTGAAACGGGCTTCGGTTCCCTCGGCTATTTCCGCACGCTGTATCTACTCCCTGTCATTGTCGTTTACTTGAATGATTTGTCGCGGAAGGTCGGGGTCGATCAACCTGCTCTTGCAGCCAGCAGTCTGTCCCCATCATGACGATAGTGGACCACGTCAGCGGTCGTATGAAAGCGCAGTCGCACTCCTCAGGACTATGAGTCTGGCCTAGTACATGATTCCGCACTGTGGAATATTTGATCTTGTTGTCGCGTACCTATGAGTACAACAGCCCTCTCAGAAATGAACTCCCGCGGAATGGAAGCCTACCGGTCCAAGAACGTCGACTATTTTTCCGCGACTCGAACTGACTACGTCCTCGCATTACCTGACAATCCCCGCGCCCGGATCCTTGAAATCGGGTGTGGGGCAGGGCGGACCGGCGCATACGCGCTAGAACACGGGAAGTGTGCTGGGTACTATGGCGTGGAGTTGTGCGATTCCGCCGCGGCTGACGCACGGAAGCAGTTAACAGAGGTGGTGGTCGGCGACATCGAAATCGTGCGCCTACCCTGGCCGCCGGAGTATTTCGATGCGCTCATTCTCAGTGAAGTGCTTGAACATTTGGTCGATCCCTGGTCTGCGTTGCGTAAATTGCGCACGCACCTGCACCCCGGGGCAAAGGTTTTTGCCAGTTCCCCGAATGTCTGCCACTACAGCGTCTTGCGGATGATGCTCCAGGGACGTTGGGATTTGGCCGAGTGTGGGATTATGGACAAAACGCACTTGCGATGGTTCACACCGCAGTCGTATCGCCGACTATTTGAGTCCGTCGGTTACGCCGTGGATTCCGTGTCTCCATTGGCTCCCTTCGGTTTCAAGGCACGAGCTCTTAATGTCGTTTCTCTTGGCCTGACGAAGCTTTTTTTGACCTACCAAATCGACCTGCGCGCCCATTGTCCGTAACCAAGTGAACTCTACGATTCGCGAACAACCGTTTCAGGTCGGAAGCTGGCGTCTGTTCCGCGACAGTGGATGGAATCTGGTCGGCCAAGTGATCCCGATGGTGGTTGCACTCGCGACCATCCCCTCCTTGGTGCGACATCTCGGAACCGACCGCTTCGGGATCTTGACCATCGGCTGGGCGGTCCTGGGGTATTTTAGTCTCTTCGATCTGGGACTCGGGAGAGCCCTCACCCAGTTGCTAGCCGAACGGCTGGGACGGGAGGACGACCGCGAAACCGCTTTGCTTACCTGGACAGGGCTTTTCATCATGCTCGGACTGGGCATCCTGGGTGGTGGCGTCGGTTTTCTCAGCAGTTCGATACTTGCTCGCAGCGTGCTTCACATTCCGGCCGGATTGCAGACCGAAAGCATTGCAGCTCTTCAACTGATCTCGCTTTCCTTGCCGGCAGTGATTCTGACTACCGGGCTTATCGGCATCCTCGCAGCAGTTCAGCGATTCGACATTCTCAACAAGCTGCGCATCCCACAAGGTATCTTCAGCTATTTCGCCCCCTATGTAGTCGTTCTCTTTCGACCTACTTTGCCTGCGGTGTTGATCACCCTGCTTCTCGGGCGGACGTTGTTTTGTGTCCTTCACCTGTGGTTTGCCATCCATGTTGCTCCTCAACTTAAATGTGCAGTAGGGATTCGGCTACGTCAGTTGCGTCCCCTGCTCTCCTTTGGCGGATGGATGACCGTCTCCAACGTCATCGGGCCTGTGATGACGTACTTTGACCGTTTTCTGATTGGTATCAGAATCAATACGGCTGCGGTGGCATACTACACAACTCCCTATGAAATCGTAAACCGGCTTCTCGTTATTCCGGCTTCAGTTTCGGCTGTAGCATTCCCGGCGGTATCAAACTCACATACGCGCGATGGAAACGAGGCCCTTGAAATCTTTTCCAGCTCGGCGGAAATCATTACCGCGATTCTGTTTCCAATCATGGTGCTTCTTGTCTTGTTTGCGAATGAAGGTATGAGGTTATGGCTGGGTGACGTCTTTGCCGCACACAGTGGCAGGACCCTTCAGTTGCTGGCGATCGGTATGTTTCTCAACGGAGGCGCACAGATCGCGTTTGCGGTCGTGCAGGGGGCGGGTCGCGCCGACTTAACGGCCAAGTTTCACCTGCTCGAACTGCCCCTCTATCTGGGGGCAATCTGGTATCTTCTGCCCACTATGGGGGGAGTCGGTGCCGCGCTGGCGTGGCTGTGTCGCGCCTTGCTCGACATGGTTCTTTTGTTTGCCGCGGTCCACCACCTGATTCGATCTGAGCAGCGAAAGCTCGTCGGCGCCCGGCTTGCCCAGATACTCGGGTTCGCCAGTTTGCTGGTCCTATGCATGTTCATTCCTGCTGAGGGCTATTGGAAATTTGTGACCCTCCTTGCCTGCATGGTTGGCTATTCCGCCTATGGATGGCGTGTTCTTTACCGTGGGTTGCGGTCGCGACCTCGCGCTCCTTTCTTGCGCACCAGATCTATGGAACCATGAGACCCAATGCACCGACTATGCCCGGTTCAGCTCCACCTCTAGTTCTTGCCGTCCTGGTCTTATACGAGCGCCACCCATCGCTGTCTACAAGCTTTGTTTCGTTACAAAATGCCTATCGCAAGCACCCAGAACTTGACGACTTGCAGGTACTCATATATGACAACAGCCGCAGTCAGCACGCCATAGAGGATCCTCGCGTCTACTATTTTCACAATCCGAATAATGGCGGTCTACAGAGTGCGTACAACGCAGCCATTAGTATGGCAGCGCAAATGAACGTTCCTTGGGTATTGTTACTCGACCAGGATACGGAATTCGGGCCGGATTTCGTTGTCGAACTCATTTCTCTCACCCGGCTGCTTCTGGCGACGACGGAAATCGCAGCTATTGTTCCGCGGCTTCATTGCCATGGGCTCCCGATTTCACCTGGCAAGGTGCGGTTCGGCCGTAGCTCACTTCCCATCCACTCGCACACCGGTGTCGCGCCATTTAGCGTTACAGCGTTGAACTCGGGGGCCACTTTCCGCACTTCTTTTCTGCTCGAGATCGGTGGCGTTGATTCCCGGTTTTGGCTCGACTACGTCGATTTTTATCTCTTTCAGCAATTAAGCTTTCGGGGAGCCAGAGTCTTCATCTCCCAAGCGATGCTGCAACATGACTCGGCGTCGGTAGATGCTGACCGGATGATGCCTACAAATCGCTACGCAAATATGCGGCGGGCGGAATCCTTGTTTATGGATTTGTACCGGGGATTCTTCGAACGTCAGCTATATAATTTGAGTCTACTTCGACAATACCTTCAACAGAATAGAACTTTTATCAACCGGGAAATTCCTCGGATTACTCTGGATTTGTTAAAACGTCGCTGTATGTCCACCAAGACCAAACGCCTGCGGGCAGCCTCTGAATATGTGTACCGCAAGGCCGCGGAACCGTCCGGATCTCTGTCGGAAGGTTGAGACACGAAGGAAACGCGATTCCAGCTCTCGAAACGCACGCAAGAGGGACACCGGCCAAGCTGAGGGTGATGGCCTTCACCGGCGGAAACAATACGCCGAGCCGCATCCCCAGGCTGCAACACTACATTACGCCGCTGAGCGAATTGAATATCTGCATTGTTGAAAGCCCTTCGCGAGCCGGGCTCTATCCACCAGCCGAGACGTGGAAAAGGCCGGCATGGGGGCTCTGGAACCTGGCGGAGCATGTTCCGCAGGCCATTCGCTCCTATGAGTACGACCTTTCGTTTTTTCAACGGGAAATGCTCAGCACATTCGTCACTCTGGAGCGTTTCACAAAGAGGCCGCGGGTTCTGGACGTGGATGACGCGATCTGGGTTCATCCCCGCGGAGGATTCGCCAGCCAACTTGCCCGGCTCTGCGATCACGTGATCTGCGGGAACCGCTTCCTGGCTGAGCACTTCGCGAGGTGGAACGCTGAAGTAAGCGTGCTTCCGACTTCGGTCAACGCACAGAGATTCTGCCCGCCGCCCGGGCCCAAGAAGCACGACAGACCTGTTATCGGTTGGCTGGGACTCAGTTCTGGGTTCCCGTATCTATATTCTGTGGAAGAAGCTTTGCAACGCACGCTCGATCTGCATCCCGCAGCCTGTCTGCGCGTCGTTTCCGACAAAGCCCCAAGTTTTCGCCACCTGCCTGCGCACCGGGTCGAATTCGTCCCTTACAGCCGAGAGCATGAGGTCGACCTGTTCCGCAGTTTTTCCGTCGGTATCATGCCTCTGGACGATTCTGATGTCGCACGCGGAAAGTGCAGCTACAAGATGTTGCAGTACATGGCCTGTGGCATTCCAGTTGTCGCTAGCCCCGTGGGAATGAATGTCGAGGTGTTTGAAAAAGGCCAAATTGGCTTTGCGCCCCAGAGTATCGAGGAGTGGGCTGACGCGCTCGACACTCTGCTGAAGAATCCCGATCTGGGCGAGCGCCAGGGCCGCGCGGGACGGGAAGTCGTGCTGCGGCACTACAGTGTGGAAGCACTTGCACCGCGGCTCGCCAAAATTCTGTTGTCGGTCGGTCAACGGTAATCATCCATGTGTGGCATCGCTGGCAAAATCAATTTTGATCGCGAGTATCCGGTCGACGCGCAACAGATCCGACGGATGTCTGATTCGATCCGCCACCGCGGACCGGACGACGAAGGAGTGTGGACCTCCGCCAACGTCGGCCTTGGACACCGCCGGCTCTCGATCATCGACCTCTCCGCCAGCGGCCGCAATCCGATGTGCAATGAGGACGGCACTATCTGGATCGTCTACAACGGCGAGGTCTACAACTTCCAGGAATTGCGGCCTGGACTGGAGGCCAAGGGGCATACATTCAGGTCGCGCACTGATACCGAAGTTATCCTCCATCTTTACGAGGAGTACGGCACTGAATGCGTGCAGCATTTGAGGGGAATGTTTGCATTTGCTCTCTGGGACGCACGTCGGCAGATGCTGATGCTGGCGCGCGACCGCCTGGGAGTGAAGCCCCTTTATTACGCCGAGACCTCCAACGGACTTTTGTTCGGTTCGGAGATCAAAGCCCTGCTTGCCAGCGGGGATATCGATCCTGCGCCGGATCCGGTCGGGCTTCATCAGTTCCTCGTCTGGCAGTGCATTCCCAGTCCGCGAACGGCTTTTGTGAACATCCGCAAGCTGCCCCCGGCATCGGTTTTGACCTGGCAGTCCGGTCAAGGCCTGCGGATCCGGAGCTATTGGAATGTGCCGCAGGGAACTGAAACACCGCAACGCGACAAAAAAGAGCTGGCTGAGGAGTTGCGCGCGCTGGTTCAGGAAGCGACGCGCCTGCGCCTTATCGCCGACGTTCCGGTTGGATTGTTTCTGAGCGGCGGTATCGATTCCGCTTGCGTGCTCGCCGCCGCCCGCAAGGAGAATACCGGCACGATCGAGACGTTTTCCGTCACGTTCGGAGACAAGAACTTCGACGAGTCGAACTTTGCCCGCCTGTTGGCGAGGCACTTCGCTACCGAGCATCACGAATTTCGCGTAACCGCCGACGTTTCCGACGTTCTGCCCCGGATGGCTTCCCTGTTCGACGAGCCCTTCGCCGACGCCGCAGCCATTCCTACCTACTTTCTATCGAAGCTGACGCG
Source organism: Terriglobales bacterium (assembly GCA_963803205.1). GTDB lineage: Bacteria > Acidobacteriota > Terriglobia > Terriglobales > Acidobacteriaceae > CAWDLG01. Next base: position 300,944 of record CAWDLG010000006.1, on the reverse strand, counting down.
CGAACACGTCAAGGTCGCGCTGAGTGGCGATGGCGGGGATGAAAATCTCGGGGGCTACCAGCGATATCTGGCTTTGAAGGTACTGACGGCGGCGGCACGCCTGCCGGGAAGTTCTTTGCTCGTCAAGTTGAGATCGTGGCTTCCCTACAGTTCTGGCGAGCGTAGCCGGTTCCGATACGGCCGCGAATTGCTGAGCCTCGTCGACCGCAACCCCCGCGACCAGTACAAAGCCATGTTCATGGGTATGTTCGCGGAGGAGCAATGGTCCTCGCTCTACTCCAATGAATTCCGCAATACGCTTGGTGAGGCCGGAACCGACTTCCTCGATGGATGGGACGAGCAGCAGACATCTGACGTCCTCACGCGCGCTATGGCCGCCGACATAAAACGCTACATCCCCGAGTGCCTGAACGTAAAGGTCGATATTTGCAGCATGGCGTGTAATCTGGAAGTTCGTTCCCCATTTCTCGACCACAAACTCGTGGAGTTCTGCACAGGAATCCCGACTTCGCTGAAGATTCGCGGCTTCACTCAGAAGTACATTCTCAAACAGGCATTCAAAAACGAGCTTCCTCCGGAGATCTTGCGGCGGGGTAAAGCTGGTTTCGGAATGCCGCTCGCCAACTGGTTCCGGCACGAGTGGAAAGACCTCGTCCGGGACACGCTTTTACATCCCCAAGCCGGCGTTCGACCTCTGCTCGACGTTGCAAAGGTTGAAACCATGATCGACGAGCACGTTGCCGGCAAACACAACTGGCACATTCAGCTCTGGCGCTTGCTGATCTTGGAAAACTGGATGCAGACGCATTTGCATTCTGCCCGCGGGGCCGCAACATTTCCCGTGCAGGAACCAGTCCAGGTCGGGTAGAAGATCGCGGCTCTTTCCATGCCGGTGAATTACCTGCACAGTCTGGTGCACCGAGTCGAGGCGGGTTGGGATCCCATCTCCCCGGACTACGCCCGCGGATACGCTGAACTGGCGTGGAATGAGCGGCGGGTCGAATTGGTCGACCAGCTTGAGAGCGAGCTTCAGGGTCTGGCCGGCAAGCGAGTCCTGGACCTCGGTGGAGGACCTGGGCAGTACAGTGTGCTGTTTGCGCAGCGCGGGGCCGAAGTCACCTGGCACGATGTCAGCCGTGAATATGAGCAGATCGCCCGGAATCGTGCGCTAGCAGCCGGAGTGGGACTGCGGTTTTCCCTGGGATATCTCGAAGATGCAGAGCGTTTCACCTCCGAACCCTTTGACCTGGTGTTCTGCCGTGTTTGCTGGTACTACGCACGCAATGACCGCGCCTTCAGCCAGATACTCTATTCGGTGGTAAAACCTGGAGGTGTCGGCTACGTCGAGTGCAATACGCCGGCCTTCGCACGGCCGCGCGGATTTCGTAGGCTGCAGTATCTGCTGAATGAGTATCTCCGGTGGAAAGTCGGGCATCCCTATCCTCCGCACGGCCGGATTGCAGAGTTGATCAGGCGACAGCAAGTCGCCAGAATCGTTGTCGACTACTCCTCCGAGTTCACAGACGCAGTGATGTTCGTCAAACCGGAAATCGCCGGGAAGGCTGGACCGTGAGCGCGCGCTACTTGCTTCGCTTCGATGACATCTGCCCCACGATGAACTGGGGGATATGGAAACTCATTGAGCAAATCCTTTGCCAGTCGGAAATATCGCCGATCCTCGCGGTGATACCAGACAACCAGGATCGTGCCCTGATGGCCGCGGCGGCGATCGATGATTTTTGGTCCGAGGTTCGGAAGTGGCAGGCGCGCGGTTGGACCATCGGATTGCACGGATACCAGCATCTCTATGTGACTCGCGAGGCAGGTATCGTCGGCATTGCAAAGAAAAGTGAGTTCGCCGGTCTTTCGGAGCAGGAGCAGGAAGACAAGCTCCAGCGGGCGATTGGAATCTTTCGCAAGGAAGGTGTGACGCCCGAGGTCTGGGTCGCTCCCTCCCATTCCTTTGATCGAGCCACCGTCACCGCACTAAAGAGAATTGGGATTCGCACCATCAGCGACGGACTGACCGTCTCGCCGCATATCGACGCCGATGGGATGTTGTGGATCCCCCAACAGCTCTGGAAATTTCGCCGTCGTCCATTCGGAGTATGGACTGTATGCCTCCATCTCAACTCATGGGCCCCAAAAGACGTGGACCGATTTCGAGATGACGTGCAGCAGTACAGTCCAGCGATCATCGATGTCCCGACTGTCGTTAACAGCTCCAAGTCGAACGGCAGCCGCGCTCTCGACGCCATCTACGGTGCAGCGCATTTAGCGGCACTTTCGATACGGCGCCAGATGCGACCCAGTTCATGAACTCGTTGACGAGCCCTACAGCAGAGCCCGGATTCGACATACCTGCACTCCCCCTGCCGCCAGCTGAAGGGAGAATACGTCTTGCTCTTGTTACGCCCGCGGTTTCAGGAGGAGGAGCAGAACGTCAGCTCATCGAGCTGCTCCGGCACCTCGACCACAATCTCTTTTCGACGTCCTTAATTCTGATGGATGGGTCGAACGCCGGCGACGTCGCGGCCTGGATCGATGATTGCCTTATCTTGAACATTCCGACTGGCGGGAATTCGCGCTGGATGAGGCGCAGTTTCTCTCTGGCGGCCGTCGTCAATCGGATGCGGGCGCAATTCCGCCACTGGGGAACGGACGTGGCGCACGCCTTCCTTCCAGGCCCGAGTATCCTTGCGGGAGTCGCCGCGCGGCTTGCCCGCGTTCCAGCCTTCATTGGCAGCCGCCGTTCCCTGGTAACTCTTTACCGTCCGCCTCGGGGCATGTCTGCATGGGCCGATCGCCTTGCGTTCCATCTCGCCGAAGTAAACGTGGGTAACAGCGAAGCAGTCACTCGGGAAATGATCGCTCCCGGAGGCTGTCCTCCGGAGAAATGCCTGACTATCCACAACGGCGTTGACACACAACGGTACAAACCGCGCGATTCCCACGCCTGGCGCGCACAGATGGGATGGAACGAGCATCACGTGGTCTTCGGCATGGTGGCAAACTTTCGTGCCTGCAAGCGGCATGGCGACTTTGTGGAAGCGGCGAATCTGATCAGTCGGAGGCATCCGGAGGCAAGATTCGCGATGGTCGGCGGTGATCTGGGAAACCGTGACGAAGTGTTACAAGAGGTTCGCCGGCTCAGGTTGGAAGAGAAACTAAAGACGATTGACCGCACCGCATCATCGGAAGAGATCATCGCGGGATTCGACATATACATCTGCCCGTCGGAGAGCGAAGGGTTCTCGAATGTTCTGCTGGAGGCGATGGCTAGCGGCAAGCCCGTCATCGCGACGAATGTCGGCGGAAATCCTGAGGCCGTGATCGACGGAGAAACGGGATTGCTCGTGGAGATGGGAAATCCCTCAGCAATTTCAAATGCCGCCAGCCGTCTGATATCGGACACTGCACTGCGAGCAAGCATGGGAAAACGCGCCCGGCAACGTGCCGTAGATTGCTTCTCTATGGGCCGGATGGTCCAAACTTATCAACAGCTTTATTTTCAGCTCTACAGCAGGCACAACCAACCTTGACCGTCAAAGCGGCTTCTGAAATCACGATCGCCAGAGTCATTGCTAGGCTGAACGTGGGCGGTCCGGCCATTCAGGCCATCCTCATGACGGACGCCTTCCGTGCCCGGGGCTATCGCACTCTGCTTCTGACAGGAGAAGTTGCGGCTGGCGAGGCCAGCATGGACTATCTGACGGAAGTCCATGACGTCCGCCCGACGAAGATCGCCGGCTTGTCGCGCACCCTCTCGCCGCTCAAGGACTTGCAGGCGTTGTACCACCTGATCAGAATCTTCCGGTCCGAGAAGCCGCTGGTGGTTCATACACATACTGCCAAGGCTGGAACTTTGGGACGGCTCGCTGCAATGCTCGCCGGGGTGCCGGTCCGTGTCCACACCTTCCACGGGCACGTGTTTCACGGCTATTTCTCTCCTACCGTAACCCGCATTTTCCTGGCGATCGAGCGCTTTCTGGCGGCGGGCACGGACTGCATCGTCACCGTCTCGGAATCTCAGAAGCAGGAACTCACCGAGCGTTATCGCATTGCAGGAGCTGACAAAATCGTGTGTATCCCTTTGGGATTCGACCTGGATCGGTTTCTCCACGGGAATGACCACCGTAACCTGTTCCGTAACTCCCTTGGGTGTAATCCCGCCACCCCACTGATAGGCTGGATCGGTAGACTGACTGCCATCAAGTCTCCCGGCTCCTTTGTAGACTGCGCCGCTGAAGTCCACTCTCGTTGCCCCTCCGCCAGGTTTGTCATGGTTGGCGATGGGGAGTTGCGGGGAGCATGTGAGGAACGGATCGCACAACGAGGACTTGGGTCGGTTGTAACCATTGCGGGGTGGCAGCGTCGCCTGGAAGACATCTACGCGGGGCTGGACCTGGTCGTTTCCACTTCCATCAACGAAGGAACGCCGGTTGTCTTGCTGGAAGCCATGGCCTCAGGCAGAACCTTTGTCGCTACTAGTGTAGGCGGCGTGCGTGACTTGATGCTAGGAAAGTCAAGTAACATCAATCAGTTGGAAGTCTTTGAGAACGGGATATTGGTGCCGCCTGACGCCCGGCACACTGCGGATGCCATCAACTATTTGTTGGAACGGCCGGAGCTTCGAAAAAAAATGGGGCTCGCCGGAAGAGACTTTGTCGCCGCTCGATTCTCCCACCATCGATTGGCGGAGGATCTTGAGAAGCTCTACCTCTCATTGGCACGGTCCAAGCAAGGCCTCCAGTTTGCGGTTTCCCCCACCAGGCAGGAGCAGCAATCAGCTGTCAGTTCATCGGAATAGCAGTCGGTTGGTCGTGTAGGAGGTACTTCGAATGCGTGCATTGATTACCGGGGGTGCCGGATTCATCGGCTCCCATCTGGCCGAGCACCTGATCAATCGGTCCTATCAGGTTACCGTGCTGGATGACTTGTCTACCGGTTCCGTGGCGAACATCCGTCACCTGAAGCACAAGCCGCAGTTCAACTACGTGATTGAGTCCGTAATGAACAGGGCTCTGCTTGCGGAACTGGTGGATGAGTGCGATGTGGTCTTCCACCTCGCCGCTGCCGTAGGAGTGCGGCTGATCGTGGAGTCTCCGGTGCGCACTCTCCATACCAACGTCCGGGCAACCGAACTGGTCCTCGAAGCCGCCACCAAGAAGCGGAAAAAGGTCGTGATTACCTCCACGTCCGAGGTTTACGGCAAGTCGATCAAGATTCCCTTTCAGGAAGACGATGACATCGTCATTGGCCCTCCGGTGCGGGGCCGGTGGAGCTACGCCTGCTCCAAGGCAATGGATGAGTTTCTGGCTATTGCCTATCATCGTGAACGAGAGTTGCCCATCGTCATTGTGCGCCTCTTCAACACCGTCGGACCCCGCCAGACCGGAAGTTACGGGATGGTTCTGCCGCGCTTTGTGAGCCAGGCGCTGGCTGGCCGCCCCATTACGATTTACGGCGACGGTAATCAGTCCCGGTGTTTTGGCTGGGTGGGCGATGTGGTTGGCGCACTTACCAAACTCTCCGAACTGGACACGGCGGAAGGGCGCCTCTTTAACATCGGCTCCGAGAATGAGGTGACGATTAACGATTTGGCGGGCCTGGTCAAAGAGGTCACGGGCTCAGATTCGCCGATCATCCATCTCTCCTATGAAGAAGCCTACGGCGAGAACTTCGAAGACATGTTCCGGCGCGTGCCGGATCTTTCGCGGATCCGCGCAGCCATCGGCTACCGGCCCACCAAATCCCTGCAGGAAATCGTGCAGGCGGTCGCTGACAGCCTGGTGGAACGCAAGAGACATGAACCGAGAGTCGTCGATTTAGTGCCCGCAGACTGAGGGCGCCAACGTACGATGTTCAGTTCGCTACTATCCAAGTTGGGCATTGGCTTCGCGGCAGGCCTGTGCTTCACTGCCGCATTAGCCTTCACGGCTGCGCTGGTCGCCATCACTCTGCGAATTTGCCGGCGCCACGGCTGGGTCGTCAAGCCGCGCTCTGACCGCTGGCACCAGAGCACTCCAGCATTTTTTGGCGGCGTACCGATCTGGGTGGCGCTGATTACGCTCAGCGCGGTGGTAGTGCCCTGGTCCGACCACCTGCTGTGGAAGTTGCTGGGCATCTCTTCCCTGGTTTTTTTCCTTGGCCTGATCGATGATATCTACAGCCTCCGCCCGCGCACCAAGTTCCTGTCGCAGCTGATTGCCGCTGCCCTGGTTCTCGGCTGTGGGGTGATGTATCCGCTGCGCGCTCAGGTCGCCTTCAATATCGTTTTTTCGATGATCTGGATTGTCGGGATCATCAATGCATTCAATCTGCTCGACAATATGGACGGCCTTTCGGCAGGCGTTGGGCTGATCTCCGCCGTCTATCTGGTCCTCTTCTACGCGGCCAGCGGTTCGTTCATCAATTGCGTGCTCGTCGCCCTGGTGGCCGGTTGTCTCGCCGGATTTCTGGTGTTTAACTTCAATCCGGCTCGAATCTTCATGGGCGACAGTGGCAGCCTGTTTATTGGCTTCCTGCTCGCCATCGGCTCGCTGCTCGACGTCACCCATGTCTCGGGAGTGCCGGCGTTAGTGTTCGCTCCAGTGATCATGCTGGCGATCCCCATCTTTGACACCTTCTTCGTTTCGGTGACCCGGCGAATACGCGGACAACCCGTCTCCCAGGGTGGAACCGATCACAGTTCCCATCGTCTGGTAAGACTCGGCCTTAACGAGCGCAATGCCGTGCTGCTCCTCTACGTCTTGACCGCGGCTTCCGGAGCGATTGCTCTCACCACGCGGCAGTTGCGGTATCCAATTGCGGTCGGCCTGATGGGCTGCTGGTTCCTCTTTCTCCTTCTTTTCGGAATTCATCTGTTTCGCAGTGGAATGCCCGGCTCCGCGATCCACGAGCACAAAGCACCCAATTTCCTGCGCCGGCTGCTGGTCCCCGATGCTCTTGCCTTCCTGCTGGACCCGGTCGCCCTGTCGCTCTCCTATTACCTCGCGTATTTCCTTCGTTTCCGCGCTGACGTGCCCCGTGGCGATCTCTCGATGTTCCTCCACTCCTGGCCCATCGTTCTGGCCACAAAATTCTTCTGCCTGTGGCTGTGCAAGACCTATCAGCGGTCCTGGTGGCGTGGATCCACCAGTGACGGCTATCGCCTGGCGCGGGCCATCCTGATCGGCGAGGTCCTATCCGTGGTTCTGTTGACCGGTCTGGATCGCTTCGGTGGCTACTCTCGTCTGGTATTCGTCCTGGATGCCGTCTTCTCCTGGCTGCTGCTCCTCGGGGTCAGAAGGTCGTTCCCGCTGTTCCGCGAGTCGATGTACAGCTGGGTGTCGGGCAATGGGAGTCAGCGGCGTGTCTTCGTCCTGGGAACCTCTGAGCACGCGGAATTTGCGCTCCGCTTTCTACGAGGACGGCACATCGCTTGTGCGGGATTGATCGATACCAACGGAGGCGGCGACTTGGGACGGCTAGTATGGGGCGCGAAGGTCATTGGAAAGCTGGATGACCTGGCTCGGCTCGCCAGCACACACGGCGTTTCGGAAGTAGTCCTGCCAGAAGACGAACCAGTTCCGTACTCAGAATCCGATTTTCACGACTACTGCCGCCGCTCACAGCTCCAACTGATCAAGCTCGGCCTCTACCGAGACGGCTCCGCCACAACCCTCGAACCACCCGCCCTCGAAGTCTCCAAAGCCAAAGGCGCTTCCTAGCCCGCCTTCCCATCCCTGGCGCCGTTCGGATCTCTCACAGCACTTTCCTCCCTACAACTGTCTTCAACCGGCCTACGTGTGTCTGCTCTCTGTCCCGGGGCGAAGGAATATGGTCTGTCCAATGGCCAGTCGGCCCGTACGAATGACTGTGCCATAAATTCCTGCGTGGTTCTGGTTCGCGCGAACAACGGCCTTCATGACTTCTGGCGCAGCCTTTGCCGAGTCGGGATCAAGGTTTACCATCGAGCAACGAAAAATTGCCTCGATATATCCGATTTCGGTGGGCATATCAGCCTCAGCGCCACTTCTTGACCCGGTCCCAGACGGCTTTCAGGTTCCACTGCAAGCCGCGGCAGAGAAGGATGGGCTGGTTCTCGTACCATAAGGCATAGGGATTATCCAGCCTCGCTCCGATTTCAACGGATGCGAATTCTTTGCGGGCCCCGTCTTCTCCCTCCCCGACCAGAATCACGATCTCACCCGTGTAGTTTCGCGGCCCCCACAGGAAATAGTTCTGATGGCCGCTGATGGCCTTCGGCAATCCGTATCGCGGGCCGAAAAAGTCGATTGCCGCGGCCTCTCCGTAGTTGCTGCAGTAGATCGCTGTCCTGGCCTGCTCTTCGGGGGTGAGCCGGTGATAGACACTCGCTACCGCACCGACCATATCCTGCCAGGGAAGCTCGTCTGCATAATACTGCGGCAGGGCAGCGCCCTCGAAGCTGCGTTCGGTGCGCGCCGGCTGGAACGGCAAGTGCGACTGGTAGCGCACGAAAGCTTCGAGGGACAAGATGGGGAGCACCAGCGGGAGAATGAGCACGATGCCGGCGAATAGCCAGACAATGCAGACAGGCTTCAGGATCGCGACTGCCCGCGGACTTCGCCAGAGCTCTAACAACCGCCCGGCGACGACGCCTCCCGCTGCCAGCACAAGCGGGTACGCCGGCGCCGAGTAGTAGTCCTTGCCGTGCAGAATCATGAAGAGCGCGATGGCGATCACGAACGCCCAACCGAACGCCCGAAAAGCCCGTCCTGGACGCGAGAAGTAGAACACCAGGCCGCCGAACCAGAACGGAAAGCTCAGCGGATTCATCATTAGAATCTGCTGCAGCAGATAAGCCCCAGGTGGAAGAACGATGTCTTTTCCCGTGACGCGGACGTTGTGCATCAGTTCCAGGAACGGCCAGTGATGACGAATATTCCAGATCAGGTTGGGCAGAAAAATCGCGAGCGCAACTCCGCCGCCTGCCAGCAGCCACGGCGTGAAAAGCAGCTTGCGCTGGGGTGTCAGCAACAGCCCGGCAAGCAACGCAAAAGCGAAGATCGCGATGGAATATTTGTTCTCAAGACCCAACCCGGCAATTGCGCCGAAAACCAGCCAGAGCTTTGGATTGCCGGTCTTGATCATCCGTAGGATCGCCCACGCACAACCCGTCCAGAAGAGGGGCTCAAGGGAATTCATCGCAAACTGGTGATCGATCACCCACCAGACGGCTGGCGTCGCGCCGAGGACGGCCGCCAGGGCCGTGCCAAACCGGCCTGCGCCCAGTTCACGCGCGAAGGCTGCGATGAAGACGATGCGCGCGGCGCCCGCGAGAGCGGGCCAGAAGATCAGTGCCGGCAGTGACGTGCCGAGCGTGTGGCGCGCGATCCATGCCACAACCGGGAACAACGGGGGCAGATCGACGTAGCCGAAGGCGAGGTGCTCGGCACAGGCAAGGTAGTAGAGCGCGTCGCGAAAATAGCCGTAGTGCGTCGACGTCGCCAGATGGAGCCCGAAGTAGACAACCGCGACAGCGTAGACCCACGGCCAAAGCGACACCCGGGGAGCGGAATCATCGCTGGACATCGAGGCAGACATGCGGGAGAGAATAACACTGATGAATCAATAAACCCCGCGTGTCCGGCACGCGGGGTTGGGTAACCGAGCGATCTGCTCCTGCTACTGCGCGACTACCTCCCAGATGTAATCGCTGTGGCTGTCGCAGATCTGCGTAAACCTGTGTGACACGTCAGGGTTGGCCTTCTGCAACTCCTCCTGAAGGGAAGCCCAGTGCTGCAACAGTGCTTTCGGGCTGGCACCATCGACGACTAACTGGCGACGATACTTGCCGCCCATCAGATGCTCATTCCACACCCACGCATCAATCTTGTGGTCCTTGACACGCTGGTTCAGTACGGGGCCGATGAAGCTCTTCACGATGTAGTCAGCCTCCGGTTCGTCCGCATTGCAAACGTAGTAGGTGCCCATCACGAAAGGGGACCGGGCAACCGGAGCACCGGCGCCGGACTGAGACCCGACCTGCATGCGCCATGTGTAATCGTCATGGGACGAGCAAATCCGATCAAACTCATCATTGGCCTTGGCGTGCTCGGCTGACTCGCCGGTTTTGATCAGACCCAGGTACGACTCCAGCAGTTTGTCCGGGTCGTTGCTGGACATAAAGAAAACGCGACGCCACTCGCCGCCGGACCAGTGCTTTGCGAAACCAAAGGCGGTGATTCGTCCCGCGCTCTTTTCGGCGTTGAGGAAGGGCGCCGTGTGCTCCTTGAATATCGCATCGGCGCGCGCTGCATCACCTTGCGTGCAGCGATAGTAGGTACTCATGGAGGTTGTGGTGGGTTTGTCCTGCGCCTGGAGATACGAAACTGCACCCAGCGCAAGGCAACAAAGAGAGAAACAACAGAAGCCTTTCAACCGTCTTTTCATGTTTCCTCGCCTGCTTCAGATTTCGGCGTAACTCGCCTGCCGGATCCGACACCTGCCCGCACAGCAGGGCCCCCGGAGAAAAATGAATAGGAAAGTTGTCGCCAAGAAACGCGGCTAAACTTAACATCGCTCCACTGTTTGCGCAAGCAGAAGGGTTCTATTGAAAAGCACTGTCAGGCTTGGATTGTCGCTTATTCCGGGAGCTAGATCACTGGAGGTTTAGACCGGCCACACACGCCATATCGCTGCCAGATCCGGAACCAGGGGCTATTGGCGAGCATCTCGTCGTGCCTTCGGTTGGCAGCGGAGAGGTCGCCCGGACTCATAGGTCTCGTGTCCGGGGCAGCGAAAAGCTGTTCCAGCCACTCGATCTCCGAAATAGTCCGCTCGGCATCCATCGTGTAGATCATCCAGTATGACCCACTATGGAGTCAATGGACTGGATAATTCCTGAGTAGCGCGACCTTTGGAATCCCTTCGAGCGTTTCTTATCTCCTGCTCCGTACCCAAGGGCGCCTCTTTCCGCTCGTCTTTGAGTTCTTCTCAACTCGCAGCTTCCAGGCAGTTCGAAGTGCGCCAGCCAGTACATCTTCGCTCGCCGCGGCCAGGCGAATATGTGTGTGTCCCATTCTTCCCCAGCCGCCAGGAATCGGCAAGAAAATCTCAGGCGCATCCTCTACAAATGCAGCCTGCTGCTCGAGCGTGAGCATCAGATTGCCATAGCCTGCTGCCTGCGAGGCCAGCGAAGCGAACTTTCTTCCTCCCACCCGAAAAGCCGGCAAGCCTGCGTGGGAATACTCTTCCACGTCCTCAAGGCTGAGCGCAATCCGGCGAAAGTCTCTTGCGGTCATCCCGCCACTCCAGTACGTCAGAAGTATCTCACCGTCATCAACCTGTATGCGCCGCCTGGCCGGCGGCTCTCGGGTGCAGCGCCCCTGCCCGGTTGCGTCGCTCGCGTTGACGCGCCTCGAACGCGCAGCCTAGGATGATTGCCCAAGGAGTTGCTCGTGATCGGTCAGGTTCTGGGCCATTACCATATCGTCTCGAAAATTGGCGAAGGAGGCATGGGAGCCGTCTATCGTGCGCGCGACGAAGTTCTGCATCGTGATGTTGCCATAAAAGTTGTGAGCAAAAGCGCCGGCCTTGCCCAGCCTACAAGCCAGAATCTGCTCCACGAAGCGCGGGCCTCCTCCGCTCTGAATCATCCCAACATCTGCACCATCTACGAAGTCGGCGAAGAGAACGGCGAACTCTATATCGCCATGGAGCTGCTTGAGGGTAAGTCCCTTCAGTCTCTGATCGGCGAGCACGGATTGCCTGTCGAGTCGGTTCTGCGCTACGGCATTCAAATCGCTAATGCATTGGGTCGGGCTCACGACAAAAACATTGTCCATCGTGATTTGAAGAGCGCGAACATCGTGGTCACAACAGATGGGCTGGTGAAGGTGCTGGATTTCGGGTTGGCGAAATCTGTGGGTCCCGGTGTATTCGACGCTCCGACCCGGTCATTTGGCACCAGTCAGCACATCACCACCATGAGCGGAACTCTGCCGTACATGGCGCCTGAGATCCTCCGCGGCGAAGGATCCGACCATCGCAGCGATTTGTGGGCGCTCGGCGTCGTACTCTGCGAAGCCGCTTCCGGCCGACGCCCTTTTCAGGGACGCACCGGCTTTGAAACCAGCGCGGCCATCATGAACGATATGCCCGCGCCGCTCGGGCCGCCGGTGCCCCCCGCCTTGTGGTCTACGATCCAGCGCTGCCTTGCCAAGGATCCCACCCAGCGCTACCAGCGGGCCGGCGAAGTGCAAGCCGCTCTGGAAGCGGTTCAGTCGGCGGCCGTCATCAGCAACAGTCCGCCGCCCGATCCGGGCGGTCCCAGAACCACCGTTCTGCACAGCGTGCGACACGTCCCAGTGAAGAAAGGGGATTTCCTACTGCTGCTTGGGACGACCAAAGGAGCATTCCTCCTGCGATCAAATCGGCAGCGCACCCGCTGGGAGCTCGGTGGCCCCTATTTCCACGGGAATGCCGTTTACGCCATGGCTTATGACGACCGCGCCGGCCAGCACCGGATCTGGGCTTCCACGCAGAGCTATTGGGGCACGTTCCTGAGATCCAGCGATGACTTCGGCAAAAGCTGGACGAACCCTCCGGAGGCTCCCGTCCGCTTTCCGGCGGATTCCGGAGTTTCACTGAAGAACATCTGGCAGATTTGCCTGGGCCGCCCGGACCAACCGGAGGTGATGTATTGCGGCGTCGAGCCGGCCGCCCTGTTCGAGTCGCGCGATGGCGGCCTGACCTGGTCCCTGATGCGCGGATTGTTCGACCATCCTCACCGTCCGCGCTGGATGCCGAGCAACGGCGGGCTGGCCCTCCATACCATCGTGCTCGACCCTGCAACGCCGCAGCGAATCTACGTCGCAATCTCCTCTGGCGGCGTCTACCGCAGCGATGACGGCGGCGCGACCTGGACGGCTCGCAACCGCGGCATTCGCGCCGTATTCCTGCCCAACAAGTACCCCGAGTTCGGCCAATGCGTGCACAAGATCGCAATGCATCCGCTTCGTCCCGAACGGCTGTTTCTGCAGAATCATTGGGGCCTGTATCGCAGTGACAATTGCGGCGACAACTGGACCGATATAGCCAACGGCGTGCCGTCGGATTTTGGCTTCGCCATGGTGACGCATCCCCGGAAGCCGGATGTCGTGTATGTGCTTCCGGTGGAATCGGATGTCTTTCGCTGCACCTGTGACGGCCGGTTGCGTGTTTACCGCACCCGCAACGCCGGCGAGTCCTGGGAGCCGCTCATGCGCGGCCTGCCGCAAAAGGGCGCCTACGAAACCGTGGTGCGCGACGCCATGGCCATCGACTCCCTGGATCCGGCCGGTATCTATTTCGGCACGCGCAGCGGACAGCTCATGGCTTCCATTGATGAGGGCAAGTCGTGGAAGAAAATTTTTGAGGGATTGCCGGCTGTTCTGTGCGTCAGGCCCGCGCTGGTAGGAGAGGCGCCCGCCGCTGCCAGGCCACAACGGGCAAATCGCAAGAGCACACCTTCGCGGAAGCGCTCAAGTTCAAAACCTTCCCGCCGCAGGCGGTATTGATTGTGGCCGTGACATTTCACATCCCAAGCGCACTGCGCGAGTTCGCCGGCGGACGCGAGATCGTCGAGATCCAGTCATCTCCGTCGGTTCTGAAAGACGCCCTGGAGGAACTCTGCACCCGATATCCCGGGATTCGTGATCGCGTCACCACCGAGCAGGGCGTGATCCGGCAGCACATCAATATTTTCGTGGGTAACGAAGACATCCGCTTCACCGGAGGGCTGGCGACGCCCTTGCCTCCGCAGGCGGCAATTTCGATTGTGCCGGCGATCAGTGGTGGAGGTGCCAGTGCATAAATTGGCGCGGCCGGCCGCTTTGACCACGCCAAATACAGGATGCGCGGTATTGATTCTCCTTGAGCATTTGGTCTAGCGTGCAAACATCCAGAAGAATTAATTCGGCAAGTGGCTGCGCTCAATCGAGCGCGGCTTCGCGCGGGCTGACAACAACCATTTCAAGCCACTGCTTCGGGCGTGTCAGAGCCATGGATCATGTCACAAACCAACCGGCAGGCAGTCGTCTTAACACGTACAAAAGACCGATGGCCCCGAAATGCCTCGGTCAAGAATTAAGGAGACATTTATGAGAATCGTAGTCATCGGCGGTACTGGACTCATCGGATCAAAGCTCGTCATCAAGCTGCACGAGCAGGGACACGAAGCTGTGGCGGCAGCACCCGACACAGGAGTCGATACCATCACGGGCGAAGGACTGGCCGAAACGCTGGAAGGCGCCTCGGTCGCCGTTGATGTGTCTAACTCTCCCTCCTGGGAGGACGCAGCCGTGCTGAAATTCTTCGAAACATCAACCCGTAACCTCCTCACTTATGAAGCGACCGCAGGCGTAGAGCATCATGTTGCGTTGTCAGTGGTGGGAACCGACCAGATGTCCGAAAGCGGCTATTTCCGCGCCAAAATCGCCCAGGAAAAGCTGATCAAAGCGTCATCGATTCCCTACACGATAGTGCATGCCACACAGTTCTTCGAGTTCCTCAAGGGCTTGGCTGACATTTCCGTCGTCGACGGCAAGGTGCATTTGCCGCCTGTGCTTTTCCAGCCGATGTCGGCCGAAGATGTCGCGACTGCCGTGGGCAGGATCGCGGTCGGCGCGCCGGCAAATGGCATCGTCGAAATCGGCGGGCCGGAACAGTTTCGCCTGGATGAACTCGTGCGGCGGCGTCTGGCCACACTCAAAGATTCCAGTGAAGTCGTCGCCGACCCCAAAGCGCGTTACTCCGGGGCGAAAATCAGTGAGAAAACACTGGTTCCCGGCAAGAACGCGCGGCTCGGCGAGACAACCTTCGAAATCTGGCAGGCGCAGTCCGCGCGAGCCGCCCGCGCCGCCTGAACTGGAACGACAATCCGGCCTATGACGCTGTCCCCGTGACGATGTGAGCGGAGATATCGAAAGCAAGCGCCCGCTCCGGCGTGACATACGGCGTAAGCACTTGCTCCGCGTCTTCGAGAACTCGAGAGATCTGCTGCTCCGACAATACGACCCCTACCGCTGGCAGCCAGCCGCGCAGATCGGCTTCCACCATCGCCCTGGCGCTAGGGAACTTCGCCTGGCCGCGTCGCGTCGCGATCCTGACACCTTCGACCCCAGCTTCGGCAAACAACCTGGCGAGATCTTCTCGATTCCCGAGCACAAATGGAGCTCGCAAAGCATCGGCGGCTCTCGCTCCTGCCAGTTGTTCCAGCAAAGCCACCACAGCCGCATACGCTGGTGCATGGTCGAGGCAGTCCCAGACGGCCACGGCCAGACGGCCACCAGGGCGGAGGACCCGCCGCATCTCGCGCAGCGCCCCGACCCGATCGGCGAAGAACATCAGGCCAAACTGGCTGATGACTGCGTCGAACGAAGCATCCTTGAACGGAAGTGCCTCTGCCTGGCCTTCCTGCCATGTCATTCCCGCATGCCGTCGACGCGCAACGGCCAACATGCCGGGATTCGCATCGAGTCCGACCACCGACCCCCGCTCGCCCACCCTCGCTGCAGCTTCGTGGGACAGCACTCCAGTGCCACAGGCGACATCCAACACGCGTTGCCCCGGCTGCAATTGGGCGGCCTCGGCAACGTGGTCGGCCCAGTTCTGAAACAGTGCTGGAACAAAGAATTCGTCGTACGCGGTCGCGGCCGCAACCAGGACGTCTAGACTCGGACTCGGACTCGGCATGGGCCTCCTATTTGCGCGAGTCTACACCCTGAGAGTTGTAGTTCGCCGCCGGAGGCGCGCGCCCTCTGACAATTGCTGCAACCTGCGATGGAAGGCCACCACGTACTGATCGGGAAATATGATTCGTCAGACTATCGCGTCATTGCGATGGCAGACGAGTAATACGACCAGCTGTAGACGGGTTGTATCGGATGCTTTTGGGGTAATCGCTTGCTTATTAAATGATCCTCAGCCGCCAGCCTGAATAGAGCGCGTCCCAGGAGTGCTGTCCGAACGTCTTCCGAAACTCCCGAATGAGGTCGCTTTACCTCATTGCTTTGTCTCCGGCTGGATAGCAGTGGGCTGTTGAAGAATCTCTCGCTCCACGAGCATGATCTTCTTAACCCGATTGCGATCGTATGTTTGATCCTGACCGGCGACCCGGACTGTAATCTGGGCCATCGACATCGAGAGCACGTCGCCCAGCAAAACGGTGCCGTCCCGAAGCTCTACCGTGTCCTTGGAAAGCCCACCTAGCTCAAAAGTGATGCTGCCCCAGGAAGCTCATCAGGCATTACCTCGAGCGGCGTGCTGCCGGTAGCGTAACCCTCCTTGCTGAACTGCAATGTATGCGAGCCGACGGGGAGATTTGCCGAGTAAGGTGTCATCCCCACCTCTTGGCCGTCGATCTTCAGCCTGGCTCCTGCAGGCACGGAGATGATCTTGAGCGGAATAGTCTTGAGAGAGGTGGGGACGCCAGCGGCGTCATTCCGGGCCACCAGCCTAACCGAAGCCGGGACTCCGCTCGCATGAAACTGGAGAGGCTGCTTCACCTGCTGCCCAGGCCCCAGGTCTTTGATCTGCAGGATAGTATCGGCGACCCGAACGTTGTTCTTGTCTAACAGGTACACGGTAAAGGAGGCGAACGGGATGTTCTTAGCTGAAACGTTCTCGACAGTGACATCCTCCGAGAAATCGTGCGCTCCGCCATAAGAAGACAACTCGCGAAACCTGCCAAAGGTGACCTTCAAGATGGCCGCCCCCGTGCTCGGCCACATCGTGACCATGTCGCTGTCTTTTGCCGTGGCAAGATGCGTGAAGACTACAATGAGGACGAGAGCAGCTACCTTATAAAGTTTCATTTGAACAACATTCTTAGCACAGCCAGTCGTTGGGGACAATTTTGTTACAAGGTCCCGGTTAGCTGGAATTGAGGCCGGTAGGCCTGTCCGGCGGCGATCAGCTAACGAACAATCCCCATTGCACTCAAATCCTTCCGGTTTGGGGGGCTGGAAGGGTTTGAAACGCATGATTTTAGCAGTTGACTGCAAGGTCGTTTCCCTAAGGCAATACAATCTATGCCGAATAGTCAGAGGAACAGCATGAAGCCCATGAACCTTATCGCACTAGTAGTGGCCATGACTTTCTCGATGGCAAACTCTGTCCCGGCGGTGGATGCCACGAACTACTCGGGTAAGTATGTTGCGGAGCGATCTAAGAATAGTCAGAACGACTGCAGTGTCGGGCGACACGTCAACGACAAACAAGTACACACGAGTTAAGAACCCATAGTTAGCGCAACATCGCGATCTCTCATTGTCCCACTATTTTCGATCATCACAGATTGTGAAAACAGCAAGCTATCGCCGAAAGCAACGCCGCTGACTCAGAGACTGCCGACCAATTCGAGCTTCGCAGCACCTGGGGAAAGAAGCGCTCGAACGTCCCGCATCGGAGGCTGCCCGAAGAAGCGGCTGTATTCGCGATTGAACTGGGTTGCGCTTTCGTAGCCGACCTCAAAAGCCGCGCTGGCCGCATCCAGACCACTGTTCAGCATCAGGCTTCGCGCCGACTGAAGCCGCAGCTGTTTCTGATACCGAAGTGGACTCATTGAAGTCATCATCCTGAAATGATGGTGCAGCGTAGATACGCCCATGCTGGCCAGCTCCGCGAGTTCTTCCACGCGCAGAGGTTTGGCATAGTTTGCGGCTATCCACGCAATCGCTTTTGCAGTCCGGTGGCTTTGATCGCCGAGTGTTGCTATTGCGCGCAAGCGCGCTCCTTCCGCTCCCCGCAAGATCCGATAGATGATCTCGCGCTGAATCAGGCCGCTCAGAAAAGGAATGTCCCGCGGGCTGTCCAGCAGGTCGAGCAGGCGGCAGCATGCGCTTAGCAGTTCCGGCGTGGTCTCGCCAATCGACATCGCGGGACTGTCGGCCGGGGCCTCCGCGACATGAATTTCCTCACGGCTGAGCAGTTCCCTGACCATGGACATGTCCAGTTTGAGCGACAGCACGAGACAGGGAACCTCAGCGGTCGCCTCGGCCACCCAGCTCACAATCGGCAAATCGACCGCCGTCAGAAGGAAATGCGAGTCGTCGTAGATGAAGCTGGTGCGGCCAAGGTTCACCTGCTTGCGGCCTTGGGCGACCACGATGATGCCCGGATGGTACGTCAGGCGGCAGGGCGGAGTAGGGGCAGTCCGGCGGTGAAGGCTCACGCCCGGAATCTCGGTTATCCGATTCTCTTCCAGCCCCACAACCGAGGCAATCCTGCGGGCGAGGGTTGTGCGCAACTCGAGGACCGAGTTCGGATTGTAGGGAGCATTTTCCTTTGCTTTTTTCATAATCGCGACAGTCCTCATGGCTTCTAAAGATACCCGTTTAGCCACTGCTGTGCCACTGACTTCTCGCCTGCCAAGAGAATTAGGCAACAAGTAGGCAGGATCGGGCTACCTTTCTTTGGTCAATTCCTCCTAGGGTTGAGACGGGCGAAAACCACAACCAGCAAGAAATAGCCAGCGGCGTTATGCAACTACGAGTATTGGAAAGAAGCGAGGTCGAGGTTTTCCAGACGATGAGCCGCCTGGCTGTCTTGTCGCTGTTCGTCCTGACAACGGTTTGTCTTCCATCCAGTTGTTTCGGGGCGCAGCAATTCTCAAATGATGGGCCGCTGCCCGGGGAGCGGAAGATACTGATCGTGTATCTATCCCGGACCAACAACACCAAGGCGATTGCAGAAATCATCCACCGGAAGGTCGGCGGCAGAATGGTGGCGCTGGAATTGGAAACACCTTATCCCACTGACTACAATGCAACTGTTCAGCAAGTCGTCCGCGAGAATGAGACCGGCTATTTGCCGCCTTTGAAGACGAAGATCGACCGCATTGAACAGTACGATTTTGTGTTTGTGGGTTTCCCCACCTGGGGAATGCGGCTGCCGCCGCCGGTTAAGAGTTTCCTTCGTCAGTACAGCCTGAAGGGAAAGACGGTCATCCCGTTCAACACCAATGGCGGCTACGGTGTGGGAAGCAGTTTTCAGACCGTCAGGGAACTATGTCCGCAAAGCACGGTGGTGCAAGGCTTCACCACCCGGGGCGGCTCGGAAAGAGATGGACAGTACCTTGCTATCAGGGGAGCAAGGGCAGAAGAAGCACAGCAGGATGTTGAGAGCTGGCTAAGGAAAATAAAGATGCTGAAGTGAGCTTGCCGGGGTTTTTCGGGGCAAAGATCAGCATCCACGGTGCACGTTATCCCGGGCAGTTCCAGAAACTGCTGGGCCGGTAACGATGCTATGTGCCGCTCGGATCCAGCAGGAGACGTGAGGGCTGCAATGAGACTGTTCTTTGTGATCGTCACTTCAGTTTCTCTTTTGGTTGGCGGGTTCGCTCTGGCGCAACAGCCGGCCACAACTTCGAGTTCTGCATCGCCAACCCAAGCACCGGGATCGAACAGGATCGTGATCACGCCTGGCGGTTTACATCCACCGCGAGAAGGGCCGGCGAAGAACTTCACCGGTATTGCCCGGATCGATTCGTCTTTCGAGGCCACCCCTCCGGGTCTCGTATCCGGTGCTCGCGTATCGTTCGAACCCGGCGCCCGAACCGCGTGGCACAGCCATCCGCTGGGACAGACACTGATCGTTATCACGGGCGTCGGCAGAGTTCAGCAGTGGGGCGGTCCGATCCAGGAGATTCGCCAGGGAGACGTAGTGTGGATTCCGCCCGGACAAAAACACTGGCACGGAGCTGCGCCGAACAGCCCGCTGGTGCACATCGCTATCGTGGAACAGCTGGATGGCAAAACTGTCGATTGGATGGAAAAAGTCAGCGATACGCAGTACGGCGCGCCTCTTCGCTCTCAAGCAGCAAGCACCGATGACGTCGCGAAGGCACGGCCGTCGCAAGGAGCAATCCCCGACTTTGCCCCCAAGTTGGCCGAGCTTACCGACGAGGTGCTGTACGGCGACGTATGGGAGCGCCCGGAGCTTTCGAAGCGTGACCGAAGCCTTGTGACTGTGGCCGCGCTGGTTGCGTTAAACCGCCCAGAGCAGCTGCGGCCTCACCTCATCCGGGCGCGTGAAAACGGAGTGACGCAGGAAGAGCTGACTGAGACCATCACTCACCTGGCGTTTTACTGTGGCTGGCCTAACGCGGTAAATGCCATCAACGTGGCGAAGGAAGTTTTCGACAAGAAATGAGCTGCGAAGGACGACTCTCAGGAGAATCGACTCCTCAAGGACTTACAAGGCCCGCCGTTCTGGACCCAACGCCCCAAGCGCCCGTACGCGAAAAGCTATGCAATTGCGCAGGCGTTTTCTTTTGAAGATGATTGAATCTCGCCACGTGCCCATCGGCACAGAACTGGAAGCCAATCTCTCTGGAGAAAATCGTTCTCGAATACGCCCACTTTCAGCAACACTGAACCTCAAGCGGTCGTCATGGAGCCGGAAAGGGGCGAACCACATCGCCCCCTCATTGGCTCTCATTGCCCTCCGCTCCCATCAATCTTTCCCCCGCTCATTCGAGGCGACTCGCGACGCTCGTTGCGCAGCCCGTCACAATCAGGTTGCCGTTGGTGTCGAAGATTTCAAGCGCAACTGTATCAGTGAACGCGTCCCCGTCAGAACTGACCCTGATGACGCGGGTGAGTCTGTGTGTCTGTATCCAGGCCCCGGCGGGGCTAAAAATAAAGGCGTCGGTGACCGCGCTGTAATTGTGGCGATGAGTGTGCCGCCAGGAACCCAACCCGGGCGTGGCTAGGGAGGGGAGCTGGCCTGCGGTGATTACGGTTGCCGTACCCCCTTTGGCAAACGTGAACACGGCGGGGAACGTCCTTAGCGCCTCACCCGTGTTACAGTCGTGGACTGTAAGCTGCAAGCGCCACGCGCCTTCGAGACCTCTCTGCGAATTATCCCCTTCAGATTGAGCTCGAGCTGTTTGTCCCGACCCCAGGAAAAGCATGCCGGCCAAGACCAATACTGCTGTTCGACCGGAAGCTGCAAGGCGATTCAAATTTCTTGATGTCAAGTGATTTCTCCTTCTTGTTTCGAATGTCCCTGATGTGATTCCGCCGATGCGGCGATCACGCGGCATTGTGGCATTGGTCAGCATTGAGGACCATAAGGAGCGCCTGAAGTTAATCTGGAGTTTTTCTGAAGCGGCGGATAGCATGTAAGGCAGGGATGGCATCTGCGCATATGTCGCAGCCTGATTCACACTCAATCCTTCGATTTGGTGAGTTCGAGCTTGATATCTCGGCCTACGAGCTGCGCCGAGGCGGGCAGCCAGTCCACCTTGAGCGCCAACCTATGGACCTGCTCATCCTTTTAGTAGAACGCCATCGTCAGCTCGTCTGGCGGGCCGATATCGCAAAGCGTTTGTGGGATCCGGGTGTCTTCGTTGACGTCGAAATGGGAGTCAATACAGCGATCCGTAAGGTGCGGCAAGCTCTGCGCGATTCGCGAGAATCGCCGGCATTCATTGAAACAATTTCAGGCAAGGGATACCGTTTCATAGCTTCGGTCGACGCGGTGCCCCTGGGGCGCCACCAGGAAGCGATCGAATCCGTAGCGGTGTTGCCCTTCGCCAACGACAGTGCCGATCCCGACGGGGAATACTTGAGTGACGGCATCACCGAAGCCCTGATCAACAGTCTCTCGCAAATCTGGAACCTGCGGGTAGTAGCACGCAACACGGTGTTCCGCTACAAAGGAAAGGACATCGACCCCCAAAAGGCCGGGAACGATCTGCACGTTCGCGCCGTGGTCTCCGGGAGATTGCTGCAGCACGGGAATACGCTGATCGTCCGGGCCGAACTGACGAATGTTGCAACGGGCGGGCAGCTGTGGGGTGGCCAATACAACCGCAAGCCGGAGGACGTTTTTGCCTTCCAAGACGATCTTTCCAGAGAAATTTCTGAGACGCTGCGGCGGCAGTTAACAGGCGAAGAGAGGCAGCGACTGACGAAACGCTACACGGAGGACTCCGAAGCGTATCGGCTTTATCTGAAGGGACGCTACCACTGGAACAAGCGGAGCCCAGAAGGCTTGCAGAAAGCCGTTGAGTATTTCCAGCAGGCTCTCGACAAAGACCCAGCTTATTCGCTGGCTTACGCAGGCCTGGCTGACACCTACGCCTATTTGTCGTTTTTTAATGTGGTTGCTCCACGTGAGGCCATGCCCAAGGCGAAGGCCGCCGCCGTAAAGGGGCTGGAAATAGACAAAGCCCTCGCGGAGGCCCACGTATCACTGGGATACATCAGCTTTACCTATGATGGAGATTGGCCCGCCGCCGGAAAGCACTTCGAGCAAGCCCTCGCCCTGAATCCGGCTTACACCAGGGGTCACACTTTTTATCCTTTTTATCTCAGCTCCAGCGGAAGATCAGAGCAAGCCTTGGAGGTAGCAAAAGGAGCCCTGGATCTTGATCCCGCTTCGCCCGCTATGAGCCATAGCTTGGCCGTGCAACTTTACCTCGCACGGAAATTTGACCGGGCTATCGAACAGGCCCATGACACGCTGGAGATGGATGCGAATTTTGCCATTTCATACGCGGTGCTGGGAGAGGTGTATCTTTCGAAAGGAATGCACCGAGAAGGTCTGCCCGCGGTGGAAAAATATTCCGCACTAAGCCGAAGCGGCGCCGCTTCTCTGGCCCTTCTTGGATACTCGCATGCTCGACTAGGCGCGCGAAAGGAGTCGCTACAGGTGATCGAGGCGCTTAAGGCGGCTTCGAAGGAGAGTTTTGTACCCGCCCTCTTCGTTGCGCTGGTTTACGCCGGGCTGGAAGATAAAGACCAGGCCTTCACTTGGCTAGAAAAGGCTTACGAGGAGCGGTTCAATCGTCTTGCTTACCTCAAAGTAGAGGCACTCTGGGACCCCCTTCGCTCCGATACCCGGTTTGCCGCCCTGCTTCGACGCGTCGGCATCCCGCCCTAGGCTCGTTTGGAGGATATGGCCTATCCAGTGCCACATTCCCTGCTTATTAGACGTCCCTCAAGATTGCACTAGTACCGGACCACTCGACGAGATCACACGGGGAACGACCCAGTTCGAGAAACTCTAGGTTTACATCGCAAGGCTAAGACTGACATTCCGTCAGCGGGCCCACGGAATTGCGCAATGTTACACGCGCTTATGGTCATCGCCTGGCGCAAGTCGCTTGAGGCCCGGCACCTGCCCGCCCGCGAGTATCCGGCGCAAGCTCTCGCATAATCCTGGTGCCGGGAGGGGGACTCGAACCCCCACAGGCCTTTCGGCCCTGCGGATTTTAAGTCCGCTACGTCTGCCAGTTCCGTCATCCCGGCTTGTGGTTCATTCTATCCCGTCGAAACCAGGCGCGGAGTCAGTGCCAGAGATCGGCTCCGAAGGAAATCCGTCGGTTGTAGGGATACTTCATTTTTTTTGCTTTTGGGTGGCGCAGCGGTTTACCGCTGCGATTCAGGCTGCAAGGCCGCCAGGCTTTAGCCGCCGGGGTCATAAGGCAAGCCACCCCTGCGGCTGAAAGCCGGTGCAATAGTGCCCTTATCGCAGGGCTGAAGCGCTGCGCCACCCAAAAGCAGACTGATTCCATGAGCTGCCCAATCGGAACTTTCATATTCCATGCTGATTGCAGCGGCTGGCAGGGTTTAGATGAAACTCCGAGGCACTTGCGGATTGCACTAAATGGAGGAGAAAGCCCGAACTAGGCGCCGACGCCGGCGGCCTGGCGGTGGGCGCCGCGCTGCTTCTGTAATTCGTGCTGAAACTCTGCGACCGGAAGTTCGGCCTTGGTCCAGAAGAGATTAAGAAGGGGGTCTTCGGTCGGAGTCGGCTGCGTTGGGGCAGCTTCGCTAGTGTCGAATCCTTCCGGCTGAACCAGCAACTCCGGAATTGGGCTGCCGCTGTTCATCAGGGACCGAATGAGGGCTTCGACCTGCTGCTTCTGTTCCGGGGTTTCGCGGGCGAACTCCACCCCCATCCCCACCTCGGGATGCGCCACGCGCACGATCCCACCGACCTGTAGCTGCACGCCGGGGATGCTGGGCGAGAGAGTCACCTTGGTTCGCACCGGGAAGGGCACTGCCAGTTCGGTGTAGCACGCCCCCTGGCTGAGATCGGTCAGGGTGCAGGGAGCCGGAGGATCGTCCACTTCGGGTTCCGCGCAGTTGGTGTCAATCCAGTGCCGGAGTTCACCGCGGGCCGCGCCGGAGAGTTCGCGAAAGCGAACACCCGCCTGGCGGCTCGAGTTTTCCCACGCGATCTCCCCGTCGCATTCGATTCTCGTGGTCGTTCCCGGCAGGGTGAAATTCACCGTGACCGGCGTGGCGGCAGAGGGGCGCATGGAAAGCTGGATCGCCATCCCTCCTTCGCTCAAGTCGGTGGTCATGGTTTTGAGCTGCCCGGTGCCGGAGTTGAAATGCAGGATTACGGGAATTTCCACAGGAATGCGCAGATCGTGGCGGCGCTCCCGCTTCATCAGGGCGCGGGCGGCCCGGAAGCTGGCCTTTGCCCGTTCCGCGGAAATAGGCTTGTACAGGACAAAGTGCGCCCCCAAGTCAAAGGACGCGCCCAGGCGTTTTTCGCTGTCCACGATCGCTACCGCGACGGCGCGCTTGTTGCGCAGGGCGGCACGGGCGCTTTTCAGGACACGGGTTGCCACCTGGTCGGAGTTGCAGTCGACGATCACCGCTTCGTAGCGCTCGCGGGTCAGCTTGTGGATGGCGTCTTCAGGCTTCTCGCAGTGCTCGATGGCGATTTCGAGGTCGCTGAGCACGCGCCGCACAACGCGCTCAACCTTCTCGTCCGCACACAGAAGTAGGGCTTGCAGTCTCATGAAAACAACGCGTCTTCGGATGGATCGACCATCGCCCGAATCAAAGTGCTGCCGCTTGCATGGGGCTCAGGTTCCCTCCGCGACAAGGACTTACACGTGGTGGGGCTCGCCGGGGAGATCAGCCCTATAAGCCAATTTAGGTACCTGCCTGGCCTCGGTCAATCGCGGACGGTCGCCGGGCAATTACGCCCGTAACCTTGCCATTCGGGCGGCCCAGGCAGGAGGGACGGGGCTTCGTGGGTGCCAGATGCCTCGAAATTTCCGTATTGGAATCCGAAACGCCTTTTCCCGGAGCGAGAAGCGGCTCTTCGTTGTGCTTCCTGAGTCGCCTCCCGGCGCTGTCACGCTGCCTAACTTTAACACCATCAATAGCTTACGAGATTTCTGCCGTCCCGGAATACCGGTAAAACGGGATTGACTTTATCTCCGACTTATCCCTACAATCAGGGGCTTTTAAGGCGATCTGAAACCGATTTCTCGGCCGTCCACTGAATCCCTGAGCGGATTGAGCGAATCAAACCTTCTGTAGGGAAATTTTCAAGCGGTCATCGCAAGTAAGAGGCTAACTTTTCATGGCTAAGCGACGTGGAAATCCCAACTGGGGCAAGCCCGAGCCGATCGGGCCCATTACTCCCACTATCACCGAATTCGAGCAGGTCGTGCGCGAGTATAAACTCTCTCCCGATCAATATTTGCGTTCCACGCGGCTGCGCGAATGGGCGCGCCGCAACAAGAATTCCAAGTACATTCCCGAGCCCCTGCTCGAGGCGTGGGGTTTTGAGATCGAGTCCACCCTTTAAGGCAACCTGGTCGTTTTCCCGAAAGGCCGCCTGCGGGCGGCCTTTTTGCTGGCCCCGCCCCCTCGTTGACATTTGCACAGCGGAAAGGCAAACTACCGCATCTGCCAGTCGGGCGCTTTCTCCAGCATCTAACGAAAGCCCGAACCGGCGGATGGCCCGCGTCCGCAGGCTGGTTCGCGACTCTTGCCATGACCACACAACGGGTCTCCTACAACCTGGATTCAACGCTGGAGACTGTCAATAACGCTGAGCAGACTGCTTCGCGAATTGCTACGGAAGCGGGCTTCGATGAAGACGAGGTCATGAGGATAGCCATGGCCGTGCGCGAAGCGGCCATCAACGCCGTGCTGCACGGCAACGCCTACGATCCCGGCAAAAAGGTGGCCTTGGATTTCGAGCGCACCGGCAACGACCTGGTCATCACCATTCGCGATCAGGGACGAGGACTGGATGTGGACAAGATCCCCGACCCGCTGGCTCCGGAGAACCTGCTGAAGACCTCCGGCCGCGGCATCTTTTTAATACGCTCGTTCATGGATGAGGTGCACATTCACCCGTCCCAGACGGGCACTGAAATCAAACTGATAAAGCACGTTCACGGTCCCGCCGTGGACGGCAAGGAGGCTTCCCAGTGAGCATGAAGATCAGTAGTCGTCAGGTAGATGGCGTCACCATTGTGGATTGCAGCGGGCGGATCACCCTCGGCGAAGGCAGCATCACCCTGCGTGACACCGTGAGCCAGTTGCTTTCCAAGGACCAGAAGAAGATTCTGCTCAATCTGGGCGAAGTCAACTACATCGACAGCTCGGGAATCGGCGAACTGGTCAGCGCTTTCACCACAGTCCGCAAGCAGGGCGGAGAGCTCAAACTGCTCAACCTCACCAAGAAAGTGCACGACTTGCTGCAGATCACCAAGCTGTACACCGTCTTCGACGTCAAGGACGACGAAGCCAACGCAGTGAAGTCCTTCAGCTGACATCTCTTCGAGGCCGGCTCAGGGCCGGCCTCCACCGTTTTCATTTCCACTTCGGGAAGCGCGAGGCACATTTTTGCTGCTTCGCCTTGCGGCTCGTGCCTCGGCTACTAGACTGACTTCCAGTGCCGACTTTTCCTCCCATGCGCTGGGTTCCGGCGTGGCTGTGGCTTCTGGCGTGCCTCTCCCCGCCCGCTCTGGCGGATTGCATTCCCTTCACCAGCGCGCATTCGCATATCGGCGAGACGCGTTGCGTGACCGGCAAGATTCTGGGAGTGCAGGAGGGAGCAAAGGGCGTGCACTATCTCGATTTCTGCGAAAACTATCAGACCTGTACCTTCACGGTGGTGATCTTTCCCGGCGACCTGCGGCACGTTGGAGACATCTGGCAGCTCAAGAATAAGACCGTCGAGATTCACGGCCCGGTGAAGGAGTACGACGGCAGAGCGGAAATCATTCTGCGCGAGGCCCGCCAGCTGAAGGGCGAGGCAGCTTCGATTCCGCCGCTGTCCAAAACGTTCGACGTCGAGCGCAAGGGCCGCTACAGCGCCGGCCGCGTCAGCTACCCCAAATCGCCCCGGCAGGCTTCCAGAAAGCGGCAGGGCCGTCCGGTTCAAACCGAAGAAACTTCCGACTCGGCATTTCCCGATTAGCGCTCACACCATGCCTCGCCGCAGTTCGTCCAGCGGATAGAAGGTGCCGCGCCAACGCACACCACCCTGGATGAGCGTCAGGAATGTCGAGCGCAAAATGGTGTAGCAGAACAGCACTGTGCTCACGGGATGCAAAACAAAGTAATACGGTGGAATCGACGAACGCCACGACATGCCCACGTAGATGCAGAACATGCAGAACAGCGCGATGCCAAAGGGAAGGCGCGCCCAGCCGTGACTCGCGAAGACCCCGACGAATGGCATCAGGTTGAGAAATGCCAGCAGAATGACAGAGATGATGGCCAGCGGCCAGCGATAAAAAAGCGTGGCAAAAAAATTCTTGGTCAGGTTGTTCACGACCCCCATCGTTCCGCGCGCCCAGCGTAGCGAAATCAGATCTCCTCCAAAGACGTTGCGCTGCGCAAACCCGGCGGTCTTGATGACTTTCCCTAACTTCATGTCGTCGATCACTTCCATCCGCAGGCGCTCGTAGGTTCCGACCGCTTCATACACTGGGCGCCGCACCAGGTTGAATGCGCCGACGCCCATATGGTCCTTGGTGCGGGGATCTGCCACCTTCCACGGCCGATGTCCGAAGACGAACAGCGTCTGGAAGAATGCGATCATCATGCGCTCTCCCGGCGAGTTCATGATCATTGCGGGCAACACCACCACGTGATCGGCGGGCTCAGTCAACCCGTAAGCGATGGCGCGACGCAACGCATCGGGCTTGAAACGAACATCGGCATCGGTAAAGAGCAGCCAGTCGCCCGTTGCGCGGCAGGATCCTGTCCACATCGCGTGGGTCTTTCCCAGCCAGCGGGTGGGAAGCGAGTCCACATGGATGATCTGGAGGCGCCCCATGGCGCGCGGAGATGCCGCGACTTTTTCCATCACCTCGCCCGTGCGATCCGTAGAGCGGTCATTGACCGCGATGACTTCGTAATTTCCGTAGTCGAGTTCCAGCAGTCGCGAAAGAGTCTGCTCGATATCTGCTTCCTCGTTGCGAGCGGGGACAATAATGCTGACGCGGGGAGCCTGCGATGCAGCTATCGGCTGATCGAACTGCGGCTGCGAAATGTCGGCCACCTTGGGCATGCCCAGCGCGGCATCCAGAATGCGCGAAAACCACACGGCCGCCAGAATGCTTCCCGCAATCCAGAAAAAATAATTCACGCCGGGTGAACTCCGGCTTTGCTTTCGAGCGCAGCTTCGGGAGCGAATCGCATTCCATAAAAGAGTATGGCGGAAGAAATCGCCATGGCAATCACGGCGCTGACAAAACCACCTTCGAGAGATCGCCGGTCGGAAATAAAGCCGATCAGCCAGGGAGAGAGGGAATCTCCCAGCAGGTGCGTAACCACGATGCTCACGGCAATCGCAGTCGCGCGCAGGTGCGGCCCTACCGAGTTGATGATGGCGGCATTCAGCGGTGCGGTATTCAGCAGAAGCAGGAAGCCGCCGACCAGGATCGCGGGCAGCATCCACGGCCCGCGGCTGAACAGCGCCACGATCATGACCGGAATTCCGAGAGCCATACTGGCGGCAGAGACCAGGTAGTACGCACTCTTGGTTCGACGCAACAAACGGTCGGCAAGCCATCCTCCGCTCAGTGACGCCACCGTTCCGTCAAAAGCGATAATCACTCCGAAAACCGAGTTGGCGGCCTGGAGCGAATACCCACGGGATCGCGAGAGGAAGGTCGGCATCCAGACCTGGAGCCCGCCCAGGGAAAATGTCATGGCGGCGATGCCGAGAGTGGCCGTCCAGAATGCCGGATTCCGCGACAGGCTCCAGAACGACTGCCGGTGCAACACTTCCTCGACGGGGTCGAACTGGCCTCGTTCCGGCTCCGGAAGTCCCAGCAGAATCAGCGCCAGCACCACTCCCGGTAGAGCCGCCACATAGAACGGGGCGCGCCACCCGTAGTGCGGCCCCATCACCCCGCCAATGACGTAACCCAGCGCGAGCCCCACCGGGATCGCAAGATAGTAGACACCCAGTACCCGTCCCCGCATCGCCTTGGGAAACAGATCGACCACGACCGTCGGGCCGATGGTGACGAAACTGGCCTCGCCAACTCCCACCAGCGTGTGGCGAATGAGCAGCCCCTGAAAGGAATGCGTGACTGCGGTCAGGAGCGTGGCCCCGCTCCAGATCAGCGCGCCCCCGACGATGATCCATTTGCGCGAATAACGATTTGCCAGCGGTCCCATGAAGGGCACGGCCACCATGTAGAAAAGAAAAAACGCGCTGGTCAGCAGGCCGAAGTCGGCGTCGCCCCGGTGAAATTCCTTCTGCACGAGGGGCTGGACCGCGAATAGCACAGAACGGTCGATGTAATTCAGCAGGTTGAGTGCCGTGAGCAGGGCCAGCGTGGCGCGAGGATAGAGTTTCGCAGGAGGCACTCAGCCGGGAATATAACATGCGCCACATGTAGGCACGGGCGTCCACGCGCGTGCGGCAGTAAAGAAGAATTCAGCGCAGGCGGGGACGCCTGTGCCCACGCGGTTTGATGTAGGCGCGCGCGTCTCGCGCGTGCGGCAGTAGAGAAGAATTCAGCACAGGCGGGGACGCCTGTGCCCACGCGGTTTGATGTAGGCGACCTCTCACCGCTGCTTCTTCCTCGGCCAGCGCGCGATCACCACGGTGGAAATTCCGCCACGCGGCCGGAAGTCTCCTTTCACCTCAGCCCAGACAGGCTTTGCCCAGCGCACCACGTCCTCGAGCACCTGGTTCACGATGTTCTCCTGAAAGATTCCCAGGTTACGGTAGCTCTGCAGATATTCCTTGAGGGACTTCAGTTCGAGACATCGCTGGTCGGGCATGTAGCGGATGGTGAGCAGCCCAAAATCTGGCAGGCCCGTTTTGGGGCACACCGAGGTGAATTCGGGATCGTCCACGACAATTTCATACGATGGAAACTGGTTGGGCCAGGTTTCGATCGCGGGAAATTTCGCATCCAGCCCGGCCTTGGCGTGCTCGGATGTGTAGCGTGGCATCTTGGGCATGAATCATTGTAAGGGAGGGCAACGCGCGAGGACGCGCGCGCCTACACCCCTCGCCCGCGCATCTAACCAGATAGGTCAATTCCGGGCCAAATGATACATTTATTGCGTCCAAACTGAGAATGGCAGCCACTCACAACAACGGCGGTTTCTATGCCCGTCACCGCGTCCTGGTCTGGACCCTGGGGGCCATTGCCTTCGTGATTTTGCTGGCCTCGTCGATGACGCGCGACAACCCGATTCCGGTGCGCGCTGCCAACGTTTCGCGCGACACCATCCGCAGCGTGATCTCGACCAACGGCAAGGTCGAACCACTCCAGGACTTTGAAGCTCATGCGCCCGTCGGCACAACCGTGAAGAAAATCTTCGTGAAAGAGGGCGACCACGTGAAGGCCGGGCAGCTTCTTCTCCAGCTTGACGACGCGGAAGCCGAAAGCCAGGCGGCTCGCGCCCTTGCCCAGGTTCGTGCCGCGCAGGCGAACCTCAGCGCCGTGCAGCGAGGCGGCAACCGCGAAGAAGTTTTGACGACGGAGTCCCAGTTGGCCAAGGCGCAAACGGAACGCGATTCCGCCCAGCGCAATGCCGAGGCCATGGAGCGCCTTCAACAGCAGGGCGCGGCCGCTCCGGGCGAGGTCAAGGAAGCTCAGAACCGGTTGGCCCGCGCGGAGGCCGACCTGAAGCTGCTTGAACAGAAGCAGAAGCAACGCTACTCGCAGCCCGAGATCGCGAGTGTTGAAGCGCAGAAGCAGCAAGCCCAGGCGGCATACGCCGCCGCCGCCGACGTGCTCGGCCAGCTCAACATCAAAGCGCCTTTTGACGGCGTGGTGTACTCACTCCCCGTCCACCAGGGCGCCTACGTAAACCCCGGCGACCTGGTGCTTGAAGAAGCCGATCTTTCCAGGGTTCGCGTGCGCGCCTTCGTCGATGAACCCGACGTCGGCCGTCTCTCGCCCGGGCAGAAAATTGAGGCGACCTGGGATGCCATGCCGGGCCGGGTATGGACCGGCGAGGTTCCCTCGATTCCCGCGGCAGTAAAGATGCACGGCACCCGCAACGTCGGCGAGGTCACCTTCGTCGTCGATAACGGCGACTACAAGCTGCTTCCGAACGTCAACATGGGCGTCACAATCGTCACCGCGGAGCATCCCAACGTGCCTACCGTTCCGCGCGAAGCCATACGCCAGGAAGGCGACAAGATTTTTGTGTACGAGATCGCTAATAACAACACGTTGCAGCGTCGCGATTTGAAGACAGCGATCTCGAACCTTACGAAAGTCGAGGTCACTTCCGGCATCGGTGACCATGCTTTAGTGGCCCTGGCCTCCACAAATTCCAAGCCTCTTGCCAACGGTTTGCCGGTCAAAGTCATCCACTAATGTAATGAGCGCTTTCTCAAAGATTCTTTTGCTGTTGGGATTGCTTGTGCCGGCCGCTTGCGCTTCGGTTTCTGCGGAGACGCTGGTCAAGGATGGGCATGTCGATGACGCCATCGCTGCCCTGCAAAACCGCATCAACTCTGCCTCCAACGACGCTCAGGCCTACAACCTGCTGTGCCGCGCGTATTTCATCGTGGCGGATTGGGACAAAGGAATCCAGGCCTGCCAGAAAGCTACCACCATCGAGCCCAACAACAGCATGTATCACGTGTGGCTGGGCCGGATTTACGGGGAGAAAGCGGACGCCTCGAACTTCCTCACTGCCGCCGGACTGGCGGGAAAAGTACGTGAGCAGTTCGAAACCGCCGTGCGCCTGAGCCCCGACAGCGCCGAAGCGCACACCGACCTTGCCGAGTTCTATCTGGAAGCGCCGGGAATCGTGGGCGGCGGCCGCGATAAGGCCGAAGATCAAGCCCGGATCCTCGACAAGCTCGATCCGGCCAAGGCTCACTGGGTGCGGGCGCGGGTCGCTGAGAAACGCAAAGACAACTCCGCTGCCGAAAGCGAATACCGCTCCGCCATCCAGGCCAGCAAAGACAGCGGCAACGCCTGGCTGAATCTGGCGCTCTTCTATCGCCGCGTCGGCCGTCTCGACGACATGGAGAATGCCATCCAGCACGCCACATCGCCTCCGGCGACCAGCCCGGAGGTGCTGTGCGACTCCGCGCAAACTTTAATTCGCGCCGGACGGAACACGCCGCTCGCGATTCAACTGCTGCAAAGGTGTCTCGCTTCCAGCGAAAAGGCCGAGGAAGCTCCCGCTCCAAAGGTCCATTACATTCTCGGCTCTGCTCTCGAAAAGCAGGGCGACAAGCAGGCAGCCGCCAAGGAATACTCGGCGACGCTCGCCTTAGCCAAAAATTTTCCCCACGCGCAGGAAGCCTTGAATCGCGTGAGCCGCTGACCGGCAAAACAGCCGGCGGCTCCCGCCGACCTCGGCGTTGAATAGCCCGCTCATTCCCGGCGGCGGTTTCGCTCCCCGCTGCGAATCCCTCATTTACAATCGGCTTCCGGAAGGTGAAACGATGAAATCAGCCTGCTGCCGTGCTTCCTTCATCTTTGTGTCGCTTGTCGCCGGAGTGATGCTTACGTTCGTGCCCCGCCTGGGAGCGGAACAGGTGCCGCTCAAGCGCATCGTTGAGCTGGCGCTGACCCACAGCACCGCGGCCGGGGCCGCTGCCGCGGACGAGAAACGCGCGCTGGCTTCCTATCTGGAAACCCGCAACCAGTACTTCCCCCAGCTCGTCGTGGGCGCCGGACTCGGCGCATCCTGGGGATTTCCGCTCAGCCTGGAAGGTTCCGCGCCCTCTCTGCTCAACGTGAACGCGCAGTCCGCCCTGCTCAATCCTTCCCTCCGCGATTTTGTGCGGGCGGCAAAAACCGAGTGGCAGGCGAGCACCCTGCAAGGCAAGGATCAGCGCAATCAGCTCATCCAGGACGCGGTTCTTACTTACGCCGAACTGGCTAAATGGGAGGCGCTCGCCGGGCACCTGGAGGAGTCGGAGTCCGAAGCCGTCAAGATGGAAGAAATCGTGAAGCAGCGGATTTCGGCCGGTGTCGACAGCCCGATGGCGCAGGATCAGGCTCGGCTCACCGCCGCCCGCGCGCACCTGCGGATCACCGAAGCGCAGGGATCGATTGACGTCCTTCGCAACCGCCTGTCGCAGATGACCGGCCTCGCTGCTGGAACCATTGAGACCGACGCGGACTCGATTCCGCCGTTGCCGGAAATCAACTCGCGCGAAGACATCGTGGGGAAAGCCATGACCGTCAGCCCGGCGGTCAAAGCCGCTGACACCCGCGCCGAAGCACAGGACTTCCGCGCGCGTGGCGAGCATCGCGCGCTATGGCCTTCGGTGGACTTTGCCGCGCAGTACGCGTTGCTTTCGCGCTACAACAACTACGACGAGTTCTACAATTCGTTCCAGCGCCACAACGCCACCATTGGAGTCGCCATCCGTTTCCCCTTTCTGAATTTCTCGCAACACGCTCGCGCCGACGCTGCCGACGCCGAGTCTGTACGCGTCAAGAAGGACGCGCAGGCTGCCAAGAACCAGGTTTCGGAGGAAACGCTGAAGCTCCAACGTTCCGTCGACCAACTGGCTGCCGCACAGGAAGTCGCCGATCTGGAATACCGGATCGCCAATTCCAATCTCGAGGCTACCCAGGTGAAGATCGACGCCGGCACCTTGACCATGCACGACCTCGATGACGCCCGCAGCGCCACAGCGGAGCGTTATAGCGCCCTCCAGGACGCGAATTTTCAGTTGGAGCGGGCCCGCATCGCCCTGCTGCGTACGACAGGCGACCTGGAAACCTGGCTGGGAATAGCCAAGTAATTCATCCAGAAGGGGTTGAGCCGCATCTTATCCAGGGTGAGAGGTCGGCTTGCCCCCCGGGGGAACCCTGGGAGTTAAAGAAAATCCATGCGGAAATGTTAGTATAAGTCATTCAATTCTATGCCTTTAAAAACACTGTTTCTGAATCCACCGTCGTTTGAGAATTTCGACGGAGGGGCGAGTTCGCGCTGGCCTGCCACGCGCGAAATTGAGTCCTACTGGTACCCGGTCTGGCTGGCGTATCCGGCCGGATTGCTGGAGGGTTCGCGCCTGCTGGATGCGCCCTCTCATCACGTCTCGGGCGAAGAAACCATCGAGATCGCCCGCGGTTACGAATTCCTGGTGCTTTTCACCAGCACCCCCGGCTTTCCCGGCGACATTCTGTTGGCCCAGGCCATCAAGAAGGCGAATCCCGGGATCAAAATTGCCTTCGTTGGCCCGCATGTGACCGTTCTGCCGGAGAAGTCCTTGCAGGACTGTCCGGCAATCGACTTCGTCTGCCGCAAGGAATTCGACTACTCAATCGTCGAATACGCCCAGGGGAAGCCACTGGAAGAGATCATGGGAATCTCTTACCGCAAGAACGGTGGCGTAGCTCACACCCCTGACCGTGCTCAAATCCAGGATCTCGACTCCCTTCCTCACGTCACCGATGTCTATCACCGCGACCTCGACGTCCGCCGCTACAACGTCCCGTTCCTGCTCTATCCATTCGTGTCGCTTTACACCACGCGCGGATGCCCGGCGCAGTGCACGTTCTGCCTGTGGCCGCAGACTCTCAGCGGACATCCCTGGCGCAAACGTTCAGCCGACGATGTGGCGCGCGAAATGGCCAAGGCCAAGGAACTTTGGCCCTGGGTGAAGGAATTCTTCTTCGACGATGACACCTTCAACATCCAGAAGGCGCGCACCGTTGAGCTGTGCGCAAAGCTGAAGCCGCTGAATCTGACCTGGTCCTGCACATCGCGGGTCACCACGGATTACGAAACGTTGAAAGCGATGAAGGAAGCCGGGTGCCGGCTGCTCATCGTGGGCTACGAATCGGGCGACCAGCAGATTCTCAAGAACATCAAAAAGGGCGCGACCGTCGAGCGCGCGCGCCAGTTCACCAAGGACTGCCACAAGCTGGGACTGGTGGTGCACGGCGACTTCATCCTCGGGCTTCCGGGCGAGACCCGCGAAACCATTCGCAACACCATCAACTTTGCCAAGGAACTCGACGTCGAAACCATCCAGGTCTCGATGGCCCATGCCTATCCCGGAACCGAGCTTTACGATTACGTCGTCAAGAACGGCTTTATTGTCGGAGACAACAAGATGGTGGACGAAGGCGGCCACCAGCTTGCCCACATTCAGTATCCCGACCTGCCCCCCGACGAGATCATGGAAATGGTGCACCGCTTCTACGACGAGTACTATTTCCGTCCCAGGGCAATTTACCGCATTTTGCGCAAGTCGTTCTTCGACAGCGGCGAGCGCAAACGCCTGTACAAGGAAGCCAAGAGCTTTCTGAAACTGCGGGCCAGCCGCAACAAGTGGGTGCGGGACAAGCGCCAGCGGGACGCCGGAACTACGGCAGCCGAACCGGCCAAAGCTTAGGAACGATGGTGTGACCTTTCGCAAGTATCTGGTATTGGCCGGGGTCACCCTCTTCGGTGCGGTAGGCGACTCCCTGTTGTCACGCGGGATGAAGCAGGTCGGCGGCGTCCCGCTCACTCACCTTCACCAGATCATTCTGGCAGTGTTCGACCCATGGGTTGCCCTGGGAATCCTCTTCCTGCTGGGCTTTTTCGCATCCTACATGGTCGCCCTCTCCTGGGCAGACCTCACCTATGTCCTGCCTGCCACCTCGCTCGGCTATGTCTTGCTGGCGCTGATCGCCCGCTTTCTCCTGCATGAGCAGATCAGCCCCACGCGCTGGGTGGGAATTCTGTTGATCTCCGGCGGCGTAGCCTTTGTGACGCGGGGTCCTGCTTTGACGCACAGGCCGGAGCATTCTCACCCGGACCCGGTCCTCGCCGAGTCCGGCATCAACGGGGCCAAGGGATGAGGCACCTCTACACCTGGGGAGGGATTGCCGCCGTGGTGCTGGCTTCAACCGCCGGAGACGTGCTGCTGTCACGCGCCATGAAGCAAGTGGGAGATGTCGGCAAACTCTGGCGTCAGGCAGGAATTCTGGTGGTAATCGGACGCACCTTGCGCAATTCCAGTTTCCTTCTCGGTATTCTGCTGATGGCGGTCGCCTTCTTCAGCCTTCTGCTTGCTCTATCCTGGGCGGATGTCAGCCTCGTCGCTCCGGCATCGGCCTCGCTTACCTTCATCGCCAACGCCGCTGCCGCCCGCTTCTTCCTGCACGAAAAAGTCGATCACCTGCGTTGGACTGCGGCCCTGCTGGTCGCCGCGGGAGTCGCTCTGCTGGCGGTATAGGGATGACCCCCGCTCTACCTTTCATACAACGCTTAAATAATCGGTTGGGACTACGTAGTGCCTGCCATTCTTTGGGTCTGGTAGTGTTTCCGATTGTTCTGGCCCTGCTCGCGGGTGGTCAAGCAGCGCAGCAGCCCACCGCTCCGCGGCTGGCAGACTACGTTGGCACTTACGCAGATGCTCCTGACCATACGCTGGAGATTTCGGACGGCGACGGTCTCTTCGCCGTCGTGGATGAAGCCAAGTACCCGTTGCGTCCTGCGGGTGTTGACAAGTTCGTGACGATCACTGGTCAAACGGTCCCTTTTCTTCGTGACGCAAGCGACAAGGTCACAGGGTACGAGCAAAATGGCAAGTTCCATCCTCGGGTTTCCACTGCGATCACGCCTGAATCCGCTGCACTAGCCCATCCCCGTCCCCGAGGGCAGGACTCTCCTGCGGACTATCGCTATCATCCACCTGCCAACCTGCATGACGGAATCGCCCTCGGAGACATTGCGCGGTCAGACCTTGGAGATGCCACAGCCAATACCATCGTCCGCAGCATCCTCGACGGCGCTTATCAGGATGTGCACAGCGTCCTGCTTTACCAGCGCGGAAAGCTGGTGATGGAGGAATACTTTTACGGCTACAGTGTGGAGCGGCCGCACCAGCTACGGTCTGCTACCAAGTCCGTCGTAAGTGCGCTGGCGGGAATTGCGATCGATCGAGGCGCTCTCACCGGCGTTAACGAGCGCGTGCTGCCGAAGATGAGCTACACCAGTTACGACCATCCTGACCCGCGCAAGGCAGCCATGACGCTTGGCGATTTCCTCTCCATGAATTCAGGGCTGGACTGCAACGACCATAGTTCCACGTCTCCAGGTCGCGAGACGGTGATTGACGACAAGCCCGACTGGGTCAAGGCGACGCTCGATCTCCCCGTGATCAACAACCCCGGAACCAGGGCGTATTACTGCTCCGGCGGTGTCGCGGTGGTTGGCCGGATGATCGAGAACGCGGTCCACATGCGTCTTCCGGAGTTTGCGCAAACCAACCTGTTTGGGCCCCTCGGGATTACGCGCTCCGACTGGAGTTGGAACTACAGCCTGACCAATGCTGATAAGGAGTACTCCCAGATCCATCTTCGTCCCCGTGACATGCTCAAGCTTGGCATTCTCTTTGCGGGCGGCGGCCGCTGGCACGGACGGCAGATCATCTCCGAATCGTGGGTCCGAACCTCGCTCGCAGAACACAGTCATGTTGACAACGTCAGTTATGGCTATTTCTGGTGGCGCCACGCGTTTGACGTGGAAACGCCCGGTGGCTCCCGGCAGCTTGTCGTCATTGCCGCGCAGGGCAACGGCGGACAGAAGATCTACCTCGCGCCGCAGTACGGTCTGGTCGCAGTCTTCACCGGCGGCGGATACAACGCAGACTGGACTCCGCCCAACACCATCATGGCTAAGGTCATTCTGCCGCGATTGATGATGAAATTTCCGGGCGGCCCTCACTAATTCTAGTGGCTGACAGTTGTGAACAGGCGATAGCGCTCACGACCTGGACGGTTCGGATTCTGGGCGGATCACGAGCAAGCCGGAAATTGAGAACAGCATGGCGCGGCGGAGCTACAACGAACCTGCCTGGTGAAACGGAGGCGGGCTCTGCAGGGATGTATCTTGGCATCCATCCGGAACATCTTTCCGCTCTCCTTCGTCCAGCCCAGTCTTTCTTACAGACTCCGGCCACCCCTTCGGGCTATTCGCGGTTTGACACAACGAATGAGCTTGTACTCCGCTTCCCAAGCAGTGTTCGACGGAGCGACGCTGCGAGTCTGACAATTCAGGACGATGACATCAGGCTGATCTCTGTGCATAAATTCGCAAAGGGAGAGATGAGGGAGGCGTTGTTACCGCCCACCTTTCGCCGCTCGACTCCGGGAGTCTTCAATTACTTTGCTGCTGCCGATACCGGAGTCTAGTGCTAATCTCAGCCGACCAGCAAAATCTGAATCTGAGGTTTCCGTGTGACGCGTCTGGTATTGACATGGACCATCATGCCCGCTGTCCTTCTGTTCCTTGGATTCAGTGACACGAGGCCTCGAAACAGTTCGAGTACCGTTGAGGTCGCGAGCGAGTCCGCGAATTGGCTGGTGTATGGCCGGACGTACAACGATCAGCGCTTCAGTCCGCTGAAACAGATCAACGAGCAGAGCGTCGCCAACCTGGGAATGGTCTGGAGTCAGGAACTTGACACCACGCGCGGGCTCGAGGCGACTCCGATTGTGGAAGACGGTGTGATTTACACCACCGGCTCCTGGAACGTCGTCTACGCGATGGACGCGAAGACGGGCAAGACGCTGTGGCAGTATGATCCCGCCATCGATCGCGGCCGGTCGTATTTTCTGTGCTGCGACGCAGTCAATCGCGGTGTCGCGCTCTACCAGGACAAGCTGTATGAGGGCACGCTGGACGGCCGCCTCATCGCGCTGGACAAGCGCACCGGAAGAATCGTCTGGAGCAGGCAGACGACCGATGTCACACAAGCCTATTCGATCACCGGCGCACCGCGGATTGCGAAGGGGATGGTTGTGATCGGCAACGCCGGCGCCGAGTACGGAGTGCGCGGCTATATTTCAGCCTATGACGCGGAAACCGGCAAGATGGCGTGGCGCTTTTATACCGTTCCGGGCGATCCGGCGGGCGGTTTCGAAAACAAGGACGTCGCTCGCGCCGCGAAGACCTGGACTGGAGACAAGTGGAAGGACGGCGCCGGCGGAACTCCGTGGGACAGCATCGGATATGATCCTGCGCTCGAACTGCTGTACTTCGGTACGGGCAACGCGACTGCATGGTACCGCGCGCTTCGAGGTGGTGGCAACAATCTCTACACCGCCAGCATCGTGGCGGTGCATGCGAGCACCGGCGAATTGGCGTGGTACTTCCAGCCCACTCCGGGCGATAACTGGGATTATGACGCGACACAACCGCTGATCCAGGCCGACCTCAAGATCGGTGGCCGCATCCGCAATGTCCTGATGCAAGCCAACAAGAACGGCTTCTTCTACGTGCTCGATCGCGAGACTGGGGAGTTTATTTCCGGAGCTCCTTTCGTCTCCGGCGTTACGTGGGCCAGGGGGCTGGACCCGAAGACCGGCCGCCCGATCGAGGTTCCCGGCGTGGGTGGGACCGAGCCCACGCTGATCTCGCCCGACCCGTTCGGCGCGCACAACTGGTACCCCATGGCCTTCCATCCGGCGACCGGACTGGTTTACGTTCCAGCAAAGATTGGCGGCCAGATGGTTCACGCGCCCGATCCAAAGTGGAGATATGACCCCAACGCACAGAATCGGGGCCTTAACGACAGCTATGAGGGAGCACTCTACGCGAAGGCAGATGCCATGCCGCAGGAGACTGGAGAACTGCTGGCTTGGAACCCGGTGACCCAGAAGGAAGCCTGGCACGCGAAGTCTCCGGTCGTCGAGACGGGCGGAGTCCTTGCAACGGGGGACAATTTAATTTTCCAGGGCCGTGCCGATGGGATGCTTGTGGCCTATCGCGCCACCGACGGCAAGTTACTGTGGCAGTTCGACGCTGGCACAGGGATCATGGCTCCCCCTGTGACCTTCGCGGTCAATGGCGTCCAGTACGTCACCGTGATGGCAGGTTGGGGCGGTGGCGCTGGATTGTTCAACACGCCTGGGAATGGTCCCGTGAAGCCGGGGTATGGGCGCATCCTTACCTTTGCTCTAGGTGGTCAAGCGAAGCTAAATGTGCCTTCGTTCCGTCCGCAGGGTCCGCCTCCAATGCCACACTTGACTTACGACTCCTCGCCGGAGTTGGTATACAAGGGCGCGATGATTTTCAATTCGCGCTGCATGTTATGTCATGGCCTGAACGCAGTGGGTGGGCCGCTCCCTGATCTCCGCTACTCCAGCAAGGAGATGATCGAGTCGCTGGGCCAGATTTTGCTTGATGGCGTGCTCGCCAAGGCAGGAATGCCATCCTACAAGAAGATACTCAACGCGCAGGACGTGAAGGCTCTACAGGCCTACATCGTCGCTCGTGCTCGGGAGTCAGCGACTGCTTCATCGGACAAGCCGAAGCCATAACTACCCCGTGGCCCCTAGCTGTTCGGTCGTCGCGATTGCTGCTTTGGGTTCGGTGAGTACGGTCAGTTTCTGCGCAGTCTTGATTCAAAATCCAGCCCTAATATAGAGCGTGCGCTGTTCGTATCGTAACGCCTGGATAACGGGCAAGCCGGAAGTTGTCAGCGGGCTATTCATGTAAGGGCGAAGAATAGCCAGTTTTCAAGGATCTGCTGATCCACGCTCACATAGGTCAATTCTCCGTTGTCGATCTCATGCGAGTCCTATTCGGAGACTATGACCTTGCAGACCTGGGTCTACAAATTCCTCCTTCGCCGATCGAAAACTGATTCCCAATCAGTCGGTTTTAGCCTTAACGGCACACACCGGAGCCCTGCAAAACTGCATGTCACTCCTTTCAAAGGCGAAAAGAAGTTCTGAGAGTGGGTTTAGGATACTAAGCAACTCGTTTATGTTCAATAATATGGCGCAGAGAGTGGGATTCGGATTCGCCTAGAAACGTAATTTCAATAACATAGAGAACACGGCGGGCACCGTAAAGCAGTAGAAGGCAGTGGCAAGCAGTGCTAACGGATCACAAACGGATCACGGCTCAGTGATCACGTGAAATAGCGACAACGAGGGCGGCCGGACATTGATGGTGGTCATTCT
Organism: Terriglobales bacterium; assembly: GCA_963803205.1. Lineage (GTDB taxonomy): Bacteria > Acidobacteriota > Terriglobia > Terriglobales > Acidobacteriaceae > CAWDLG01. Next base: position 259,795 of record CAWDLG010000006.1, on the reverse strand, counting down.
ATTCCCTTGTCGAGGCAGGTCCAAACGGAATGGACTGCATTCGAGTCAGAGTTCCAACTGTCGCGGTAGGGACGGCCATCGCTGGCCGCCCCCCGCACAGATCCGTACGTGCGCGTTTACGCATACGGCTCTTACCGAGGATGAATGGCGTCGAAGCGCTTGTCAGGATAGGGATGCAGGACACGAGGGTGCGGAATCCACCGGTTGAGCAGTGGGTTGAGACGGTCCCAGCCCACCTTCGCGCGTTGACTGCGACGGACTAGAACGCTCCGCCACAATCGGCATATGCGACGCCTGAAGACGCGCAGCTGACCGGTGTTACCGGGCACAGCATGGTAATGGTAGTAGCCCTGCACGACCTTCCGAAGCCATGTGCCGACCTCACTCGTACGATGATGTTTCCGGTGTTGAAGCTCTGCCTTGATGACATTGAGCTTCGCAACCATCCGTTTCTTCGCGGTGATGCGCCAGACATTAAAAGCTCCGCTGCTCGTGAGATTCCCGCAAAAGTGCACGAATCCCAGAAACGTGAAGGTCTCGGGTTTTCCCTCACCACGTTGCCTCCGGTTTCGGACAGCAAACCGCCCGAACTCGATCAGACGTGTCTTCTCCGGTTGTAGTTCCAGACCGAACTTTGCCAGCCGCTCCTGAAACTCGCTCTGGAAGCGCTCGGCGTCAGCTCGGTGTTGAAAGCCCAAGACAAGATCGTCGGCATAACGCACGACAATAACTTCGCCGCGTGCGACTTTCTTGCGCCAGGCCTCAACCCACAGGTCGAACACATAGTGCAGGTACACGTTGGCGAGCAATGGTGAAACCACTGCTCCCTGAGGCGTACCTAGCTTCGTCTCCGACCACTGGCCATCTTCCGATACTCCAGCCTTTAACCATTTCTGGATCAGGCGAAGCATGCGGCGATCGGCCACCCGATGCTCGATGAACTTCATCGTCCACTCGTGACTCATGTTGTCGAAGAAGCCACGAATGTCAGCATCGAGCACCCAGTTCACTCGCTTTCGTTGGATCCCCACAGTCAGGGCGTCTAGCGCCTGATGCGGGCCACGACCGGGCCGGAATCCGTAAGAAAAGCCCTTGAAGTCGGCCTCGTAAATCTGGTTGAGGACCGTCACCACAGCCTGTTGGACGATCTTGTCCTCCAGTGCCGCAATGCCCAAGGGGCGTTGCCGCCCATCGGCCTTCGGTATGTAGACTCGTCTCGACGGTCGTGCCCGATACGCTCCACGATGCACCCGACTGTGCAGATCAGTAAGTCGATCTTCCAGTCCGGCTTCATACTCTTGCCACGTCACGCCATCGACTCCCGGCGAGGCTTGACGCTTTAGTGCGTAGAAGCTATCGCGAAGGAGTCCGATGCTGAGGTGGTGGAGCAAAGCGGTAAACCGTTCCTGCTTCCTATCTTTTGCCGCTCGTCGCACACCGTGCAATCCCTGGGACAAGCCTTTCCCGCTCTGTGTCGGGAGCTTGTGTGATTGAACGATGTTCTCCTTAGTCCGTGCCCTTCCCTCCCCAGCCTCCGCCACGACTTGCGCCGCTTTGTTTGACCGGTTCATAGGTACTACGGCACAGTCCGACTTCTCCTGCACGTTCACGTCCGCTGTTCGGTTTATGGCCTTCGCGGACCGGTCTTGGTCCTTCAACCAAGACGTACAGGAGATCTCCCGGTTCTCGTGCATGTTGTTTCTCAGCGTGCGCGGGTTCTTAGACTACGCAGGACCGAGCAGCCACTCGCGAATAGTGTGGCTGCCGTATTGCCTTCCTCCATCTCGGAAAGGAGTCGGCATCCTGATCCATCGGCTTTTCGAAGCTCAATAGCCCGGCCCACTGGTACCTCTGGTCTACGCTTCACGAGACACCTCGCGGTGCCTCCTGCAAGACTCGAGGCTAGGATGGAGTCGCTGTTCTCCTTTCCTGTAGGGCTCTTGCATCCCCTACAACATGCCGGTTTATCCCGGCGCACTCCGAGCGGCCGACGATCCGGCCAGTGACACGGGTTCTTTCCACTGCTTGTGAAGCATTGCTCGACCGTAGAGGAAACTTTCTGGATATTGCGACTACAACTACTGACCCGAGAAGCTACTGCGTATTCCACCGCAGAGAGTAGATTTGCACGACGCTGGTGTCGCTCATCATAGCGGGTCGCCCGTCGGACGTAATCGAGAGAAAGTTCTCGAAGGGACTCGAACTAATGGTCACCCCATTAAACAGGGCAACCAGAGTCCATTTGCTGTCGGCAATATTCAACCGGTAGACTCCCGGTTGCTCTCCGGGTTCTGCGGCTTTTTTTGCCATCCATATGGACTTGGAATCGGCTGACCACCTCCAGAAGCCCCAGTCACCCCCAAATTGTTTCAAGGTTCTCCAGGTTTTCGTTTCTCGAGAATAGACGATCATGCGTTTTGGTTGGGTTTCCATTGCGACCATGTACTTGCCATCGGGCGACCACGAGGGAACATACATCCCCGGCGAGCCCGGCCACACGGACACCTTCTTGCTCGCGAGATCCAGAACTTTGATACCGGTGTAGTGTCCTGGAGTCGGGGCGTCGCTGAAGTCGATGGATGTCCCGTCTGGAGACCAGGTGGGAGTGACCTCGAGGTCACTTTCCGAAGTGAGCTGCTCGGGAACGCCGCCATCAACAGAGACTCGGTAAATTGCCTTAAAATTACAAAAGGCCACCCATTTACTGTCGCGAGACCATTCCGGCATCCATGCTGGTATGTCTGTCAAGGGGAGCCTTTCGCTGCCGTCAAGCCTGCTGCGCCACAACAAATGACGGGGGTAGTCGGGGTAAACCATCCATTGGCGGTCGGGAGAAATCACGAAGCTCGAGGCGGCCAGACCGTTCATGAAAGGGATGAAACGTTGCTCTTTAAAATCGTAAGCCTGCATCGATCCTTGCGCGACCCTACCGATCACAAGCAGGTTGGCGCTGTCCCGGGTAGAGGTCATAGCTACAACATCCATTTGCTCCGGCGTAAGACGTACGGCCGAGACTTTCTTCCAGAATTCGAACCACGGCGGAGAAACTAGGTCGTAAGTGCTGCTGAACCCATCACGGTTCGAGACAAATACGAAGTGTCTGCCATCGGGGGTCCATTGGCCATCCCATTGATTGGCATCAGGCGGCCAATCGAGAGGGAGTGGGTGAACATTACTGCCATCTGCATTCATTTCGAAAATTCGCAATGAATCGCTTGTGGTTTTTCCGTCTACAGCCACCGCAATTCGCTTCGAATCGGGCGAAAAGTGAATCCAACCTTCAATCACGCGATTCGCATTCCAGATTTCTCTGGAATGCGCGCCGTTCGCATCGCAGACAAAAACCGAGTTCACATCTGCATACGCGAGTGAATGCCCATCCGGTGACCAACTTGCGCCACGCGCCAACTGGTTCCCCAGCCTTCGTGGCGAACCACCCAGGACCGGAATAGTCCATAGAGGGCCGCGTCCAGTGTCGTCGTTTAGATCCTCCTTGAACATCATCAACTGGGAAGCATCAGGAGAGATGTCCCGAATCGTCATTCCCAACACAGACGCCTGCAGCGGTTCCATGGTGCCCCCGGTTGCAGACATTTGGACAGGGTGGCCATCGCTCTGAAAATAAAGCCGTGCCCCATCGGTAACGATTGCGCCGTCTTTTTTGTCGCCGGTGAAAGTAATCTGCCGGGCTTCCAATGGGGCTGATACGCCACGAGATCCACTCATGCTCACGATCAGCCCGAAAACTGACGCCAGAAATGTTGCCGTGGCGGCGGTGAGCCACGGCCAGACTTTCCTTCTTGCTCGTACGGTGCCGGTCCGGGCGGAAATGGCTCCGCTGGTCGCCTGCGCGCTCAAGTGGCGCAAGTCAACCGCGATTTCTTTGGCAGTTTGGTAGCGGTCTTCGGGATCCTTGGCGAGACACTTGAGAATAATGTCATCAGCTTTGGGCGACAGTTTTCCGTTAATGCTGCTGGGCGGAGAGGCGGGACGATTCAGAATTTCATCAACCAGCTGCGCATGCAGCGATGAGCTATACAAGCGCTGCCCGGTGGCAATCTCGTAGAGCACGACCCCCAAGGCGTAGATATCGGACCGAGTATCGAGATTCTCCCCACGCAACTGTTCCGGCGACATATACGCCAGTGTGCCGGTGATCGTGCTGGTTTCGGTCAACGTGCCAACGTCGGATTGATTGGCCTCAGCCACCAGCTTAGCCACGCCGAAATCGAGGACTTTCACCAGCCCCGATTGAGTAACGAAGATGTTGCCCGGCTTGATGTCGCGATGAATCACTCCCTTGGAGTGTGCCGCTGCGAGCGCCTCGGCAATGGGCATTCCCAATCTCGCGACGAGCTCAGGGCCCACCGCTCGCCGGCCCGCAATATACATAGCGAGCGTCTGCCCATCGAGATACTCCATTACGATAAATTCCCGGCCCTCGTACACGTCGATATCGTAAATCGTGCAAATATTGGGATGGTTGAGCGATGAAGCGGACCGCGCCTCGCGGCGAAAACGCTTTAAGGCGACAGAATCCGCCGCCATGTGCTCAGGCAGGAATTTCAGTGCGACCAGGCGGCCCAGTCTACTGTCCTCGGCCTTGTATACCACTCCCATGCCGCCGAAACCGATTTCTTCAAGAATGCGGTAGTGTCCAACCGCAACGCCCCTCAGGTCAGGCCTCGGCGCAGTCGCCGCCGTGACGGGCCGAGGGTTGTCGGTGTTCACCGGGCCGGCAAACGCCGGCTTCTCGATGAAGCTGGCAGAGTCGCTGTGATGCGCCAGCAATGACTCCACCTCGCGGCGCAGGTCCTCATCCCCGGCGCACGATTCCTCGATTACAGAGCCCCGCCGGCTTTCGTCCGCATCGAGAGCCTTGTGAAAAATGCTTTCGATTTTGCTCCAGCGCTCAGGCTTCATCGGATTTATCTTCGCTCAGGGCGCGCATCAGCCACGCCTTGGCCAACCGCCAATCGCGCGCGACGGTGTCAGGTGAAACCTTCAATACTTCGGCCGTTTCCTCAACGCTAAGGCCGCCAAAAAAGCGCATCACCACGACCTGGCTCTTGCGGTCGTCCACCTTCGCCAGTTGATTGAGAGCATCGTCTATAGCGACCAGATCAGCCGAGGGTTCGGGAGAGATTGCCAGAGCATCGTCCAATGAAATCACTTGCGCGCCATCGCCGCGTTTGTGCGACTTGCGGGCGCGGGCATGGTCGGTGAGAATGCGCCGCATCTGTCGCGCACACAGCGCGAAGAAATGCGCCCGGTCCTGCCAGTCGATCAGCTTCAGATCGGATAGACGCAGATAAAGCTCATTGATCAGAGCCGTGGTCTGTAGCGTATGGCCGTCGCGTTCGCGTCCCATGCAACGCCTGGCTACCAGATGCAGCTCGCGATAAACCTGAGGGGTCAGTTTGTCCAGGGCACCTTCGTCGCCCCGGCGCCATGCCTGAAGCAGTTGGGTGATCTCGTGTCCGAGAGCGGCGTCCATCCAAATCCTAGGCCGGAGGGGGGTGGCCAATTGCGTAAACTTTACCATACCCCCCGCCCAGCGCCCCAAGTTAGTTCCTTTCCCACTTACAGGTTTCCCCTGCGGTTTCCGCTATATGGAGTGAAGGCAAACAAGCAGGCGCGGTGAGAACGACATCCGCGCCCCCAGATCAAAGGAGAGACCCTACATGAAATCGACATTAAAGAAGAGGTACTCACGTTTTGTGGCCCTGCTCGCGGTGGGAATTATCGCGGCGACAGGAGCCGCCCGTGCAGGTGGCTGGCGGGACAATGACGATAAACTGGCCCAAGCGGCTGAACTGGAACAGCAAATTCACGCGACCTTTCACGCGGCAATCAGCGTGCACGATCCGGTAAATGGCGATTCGCCGGAAGTGATCACCCAGCGAATCCGCCAGATACTCGCGATCTGGTCTAAAGACGCCCACCTCACGGTTGTCAGCACCGCTGCCTCGGCGGGAAACTATATCGGCAACGGCGATCCGGATGATCCCGAAAGTTGCCCTCTACCCTCGGGCGACACCTCTGCCGCCGGTCAACAGGGCACCCTGTGCACCTTCTTCAAGTATGTTGCCGGCGGGTTGCAGGCAGCCAATAAGTTCGTGTCGCTTTCCCCGGCCTACAAAACGAAGTATGTCCCGGTGAAGAATGATCAGGGCCAATGGAAATCGTCGGTGTATTTCGAATGCCATTACTTCGACGTGTCACCGGATCCAGCCACCGGCCTGCCGTCTTGGACAGCCAAAAGCCACGTAAGCCTTAGCGGTGAAGCCAAGAAGATCCACGGACGGTGGTTGTTGACCAAGGTCAGCTCATCCGCCGTTCCAGTTCCGCTTCCGTGAAACAGCCGATCCACCCAATTTCCATAGGCCTCGCTCTCTCGAATGAGGTCGCGTGGGCCGCAGCCGATGCTTGCTCAAGTATATGTGTGAACTTCGAGGCGACCGCCTAACGTCCATTGGCCATTGTGTGACGTTGGGATCAGAATGATCGTGCCCGGACGAAGGATAGAAGCCAGGCCTGATTTTCCGATCGACCACGAACATCAGTGCGCGCTGCGATAGTGCCCGGCCGCCAGATGGCCGTCCATTCCCGGCGCATAGCCGTGGAACCCGTCGCGTGTCCATCTTCGGGTCAGTTGCGTACCGCAGGGCAAAGTCCAAGGCGCCAGCGGTTGAGGACCGCCCAAAAGCCGCGCGATTTGCTCTGCCGTTCTTGGAACGGGCCCATCGATCGAATCCATGAGACGGGTTCGCCTCGGAATGAGAGCACCTTTTATCAAGCGCCACGCCCATCGCGATGGGAGGGCGCGATTCGGCGATCGAGAGGTTTCGCCATGCCACGGTCTGCTTCCGAATGACGGGCAATCCGGAAGTTGAGAACAGCATGGCGCGGCGGAGCTACAACGAACCTGCCGGGTGAAACGGAGGCGGGCGCTGCAGGGATGTATCTTGGCGGCGCTGATGGGAGCCTATCCCAGCAGCCGCATGAACCCCGATGGCGCCAGGTCGGGGACCAGGAACGCGGCATTGCGGATTCCGGCGACGCGGGCCACGCACTGGGCAGCTACGTAGCCGCTTCGTACCGCGCCCTCCATGGTCGCCGGCCAGCCGGTCGCCGTCCAGTCACCCGCCAGAAATACGCGAGGCCAAACCGTTTCCGGCCGCGGGCGGAAGCTGTCCACCCCCGGGCGCGGCGAGTAGGTGGCATGCACTTCCTTGATGACGGCGGACTTCAGCAGCGTAGCGGTGCGCGCCGCCGGGAAAAACTCCCTCAGCTCCGCGAGCGCCATCTCGATGATGTCGGCTCTCGACTTTTCGACCAGCGCCTTCGAAGAGCTCACCACCAGCTCTACATAGCTGCCCAGGCCTCGCACTTCGGTCCCCTCCAGCAGCTTCGACTTGTGGAACATCCATTGGATGGTGCGGTCGAGCAGCACCGCGTGTTCCAGGTCCGTAATCTGGCGGTCGAACCAGAAATGCACTCCGGTGATCGGCGAACTATGAAACTGTGACAGCGTCTGACGCAGAGGGTCGGCCGCGGTGGTTTCCGGCAGAATGCGCGACAGGACGTCGAAGGGCACGGCCAAAACCACGAAGTCGAAATCCGAAGTCTCACCGGCGGCAGACAGCTTCACGGCGGCAAACTCGGCGCGGAAGGAATCGATGCTGGTGCGGAACTGGACCTCTCCGCCATGCGAGCGGATATATTCCCCGGCAGCGTTGTAAAGCTCGGTCAGTGGCACAGTGGGCACGCCCATGCGCCCGGCGGCCGCCGACTTCAGGAACGACTCCCTCATCACGTGCGCCGCGTAGGGCACCGAGACCCGGTCCACATCCTCATTCAGGGCACTGACGAGAACCGTCTTCCAGAAGCGGTCGATCGCGCGATCGGTTTGCCCGTGCCTCCGCAGCCAGGTCAGGAAGGATTCGCCTGTATCGCGTGGCGTGATGGCCGTCAGCGCCGCCATGCCCGCGGCAATGGCGATCTTGTCGGGCAATCCCAGGCACGCGGCGCGCAGGAATGCGGGAGCCGTATGCAAGGGCGCCGGGAGCGAGGAAGGTCCAATCACGGTGGCGCGCCCCCCGGGCTCGAGAAAAGTCAGCTGGTCGTACCAGCGGATCTTCTGCTCCACTCCCAGCCGCTGATAAAACTCGATCAGGTTGGTGCAGCAGCCGAGCAGCACGTGCTGGCAGTTGTCCAGAACCTCGCCCGTTCCCGGATGTTCGTAGGAAGATGCGCGTCCGCCCAGGTACGGGCGGCGCTCAAACAGCGTCACATGCAATCCGCTCTCAGCGAGGACAGTCGCCGCTGCCAGGCCCGCCAGCCCGCCGCCCACCACCGCCACTTTCGGGGTCTGTGCCCAGGGTTTTGGATTCATGCCAAACGCTTCCAAACACCCGTGGCCAGCGTGGACAATTTCTCCCGCGCGGTCAGTCTGACCTTCCCGTGGAACACGTCGTACTGGCGATCGGCGATCTTTTCCAGCAGTTGGCGATAGATTGTCACCAGCACCCAGAGAGCGGCCTGGCTGTCTTCGTCAATCAACAAAATCAATGGTTCGGCGGCGCGATAGTACTCTCTTGCCCGGTCCGCCTCCATGGACAGAAGTGGCGCGAAGCGCGCCGGATTCGGAGGCGAGTACAGTTCATAGGGCGAGATTCCGAATTTCGCGAAGTCCTCCTCCGGAATGTAGATCCGGTCCATGGCAGCATCTTCCTTGACGTCGCGAATGATGTTGGTGAGCTGAAAAGCCAGCCCGACCTTTTCCGCCAGACTCTCCGCCGCCGGGTCGCGATATCCAAAGATGCGGATACACACCAGCCCTACCACCGAGGCCACGCGGTAACAGTACAGGTACAGATCATCAAATTTGCGATAGCGCACGGCCCCATCGTGGCCCTTCGGCTTCGGCTGTTCCGCGGCCGGCGCTTCTTTCGAAAGCTCTTCCAGGTCCATCGCCGTGCCGTAAGCCAGCTGATCCAGCAACGCGCCCGGGATAGAGAACCGCCGCTGTGCCGCTACCAGCGCCAGCAGAACCGGGTCGTCGGTCGGCCCGCCCCCTTGCGCGCCATGCACTTTATCCAGCCACGCCCCAAGCTTCTGCCGGCGTTCCGCCAGCGGCAGCGTCTCGTCGTCTGCAATGTCATCGCACCGCCGCATGAACGCGTAGACCGCCGACAGCGCCTGCCGTTTGGCCTTGGGCAGAATCAGAAACGCGTAGTAGAAATTTCGCGCGGCGGCGCGAGTGATGCCCCGACACACCGAGTAGGCAACTGCCAGCTGCGACTCGGTTGGCACGAATTCACTCGACACAGGCTGCACCGCCGTGCTCATAAAAGCTTCCCCAGCGCGGCTCGAGCCACCAGCGCCAGCTTGCGGGATCGCGAAATCGCCGGCCTGCGGCCCAGCACCGCACAGCCCTGGCGCTCAATGGCATTCAGAATTTCCAACCCGCCGCGGCTGAATAACTCGATATCGATGGCCAGCTCCCGGTCCAGTTTCCCCGCGAGCGGCAGGCCTCTCCCGAACCATTCCCGCGCCCGCGCCACTTCAAACTGCATCATGCGGCAGAACGCGGGAGTGTTCCGCTTGGCCGCAATGTCTTCTTCCGTTACTTCGAACTTCCGCAGATCTTCCAATGGCAGATAAATACGCCCCTTTTCATAATCGATGCTCACGTCCTGCCAGAAGTTCGCCAACTGAAGCGCGGTGCAGGTGAAATCGGAGAGCGCCTGCCTCTGCTCGTCGCGGTATCCGCAGACGTACAGTACCAGCCGCCCCACCGGATTCGCCGAATAGAGGCAGTAATTCAGCACATCTTCAAAGGTCTGATAGCGCAGGACGGTTTGATCCTGGCGGAAGGCCGTCAACAGATCGGCAAATGTCTGCTTCGGAATGTCGCACTTGCGCACGGTTTCCGCCAGCGCGACAAAAACCGCGTGATGTGGCTCGCCGGCATAGCAGGCGTCGAGTTCCTCCTCCCACTGGTCCAGAAGCTGAAGTGATGCCGCCGTATCGCCGACTTCGTCGCCGAGGTCGTCGGAAATCCGGCAGTAGGCGTAGACATTGAAGAAATCCTGCCGGAAGCGTTCAGGGAGGAACCAGGTGGCGACGGAAAAATTTTCGTAGTGACTGCGGGCCAGCCGCCGGCAGTATTCCTGCGCCTCAGCGAGCGACGGCGCCCGCTGGGGAATGGCATATTCCCGGGGAAGCCGAGCCCAGCCCGCCGCTGCGGCGGAAACAGGAATTGCTCCCGAGTCGTTGCTGGCAAGAGAGGACATTAGTCGATTCCGTCGCGTGATGGCCGCTCATCGGTTGTCTGGAATGCTGCCGGACTGCATTCCCTCGGGCCGGCTCAGTGCCCTGGAATAATCGCCGTCTTGATGTCGCCGTTGCGGTTCAGCATGTGACGCAGCACCTGTTGCAGTCGCGACAGGGGGGCTTCGCCGGTGATGTAGTCGGTGGAGCGTATCTTCTTCTCCGCGATCAGCGCGAACGCCTTGCGCACCGTCTCCGGTGTGTGGTGGAACGTCGCCTTCAGCGTGATTTCCGAGTAATGCAGCCGGTTGGTGTCCAGGTGCACCTTGGTTCCGCTCGCGCATCCGCCGAACAGATTCACCGTTCCGCCCTTGCGAACCATGTCGATGGCCCATTCCCAGGCTTCAGGACGGCCCACCGCTTCGATCACCACATCGCTGCCGCGTTTTTCCGGCGACAGCGCGCGCACCGCCTCGACCGGATCGGGCACCGCTGAAATCTGCACCACCTCGTGGGCGCCGCGCTGCTTTGCCGCCACTACCTGCGAATCCCGCTTCACTACGGCGATGACGTTGCATCCGATGGCCTGGGCCACCTGCACGAACATCAGCCCGATGGGACCACCGCCAATGACGGTTACCGTGTCGCCAATCTCCATCTTGGTTTCGTGCAGGCCGCGCAGCACGCAGGCCAGCGGTTCGACCATGGCCGCTTCCTCGAAACTGACGTCGGCCGGCATGGCCAGCATGTTGGTTTCGACGATCCGCCGCGGAATGCGGATGTACTCGGCGTAAGCTCCGTTGTTGAACAGCAGGTCTTCGCAGAGATTTTCCTGGTGCTTGGAGCAGTAGAAGCACATCTGGCAGGGCGCGGAATTCAGCGCCACCACCCGCATGCCCTTCTTGAAGCCCCTCACCCCGGGACCCACTTCCTCGATTACGCCGGCCAGTTCGTGCCCGAACAGAGCCGGTGGAACGATCATGCGGGCGTGATAGCCACGCTGATAGACCTTGAGGTCCGTGCCGCAGGTCAGGGCAACCTGCACTTTCACCAGCACCTCTCCCTCGCCAACGCGAGGAATAGGCACCTTCTCAATTTTCACGTCCTCTTTCCCGTAGAGGACGGCCGCCGTCATCTTTCCGTTCACTTTCGACTTCCTTCTATCCGGCTGCCCGGTTGGATAACGATCTTCATCGAATCGGGTTGAGGATGCGCAGCCAGATTCAAGCCTTCCACGGCGCTGGAGAGAGGGAAGCGATGACTGATCAGACGTTCCAGGTTCATTTCCCGGCCCATCACGAACCGCACCGATTCCTCCTGCAGTTCCACGGAAGCGCTGTAAGACCCTAGCAAGGTCTTCTCGTCCACACAGATGGCGCCGGGATCCACCGTCGTCTCCCCATGCACCGTCTGCGCAAACAATAAGACCCGCCCTCCTGGACGTACCCCGTCCATAGCAGACCGGATCAGGCTGTTGCCACCGACCGCCACAATCACAGCGTCGGCGCCACGGCCTTCAGTTGCCTCCCGCACCGCTTTTACGGGATCGGTGCGCGAAGCGTCTATAACACTCCCCAAGCCGGATTCTTTCGATATTGTAAGCCTCTGCGGATACAAATCGGAAGTGACTACAGTAGCCCCGGCGCGCTGGGCTAGCACTCCCAATATGATGCCGATTGGCCCCTGCCCGATGACCAGAATCGTCTCGCCAGCCTCCACCCGCAGCCGCTCGATGCCCTTCAGGCAGGTGTTCACAGGCTCAACAAAACAAGCCTGTTCGAAGGAAACGCCCGGGGGGATCGGCACTGTCCCCTTGCGAACAATCCAGTCCATGACCCGCACGTAATCGGCGAACCCTCCCCCTGAGGGCTCGAACCCCGCCGTGCACCCCACCTGCTTGTAGGTTTCGCACTGCGCGAACGTTTTGTGGCGGCAGTAGTAACAGTCGCCGCAGGGGATGTGGTGGAAGACCACTACCCGGTCGCCCGGCCGGACCTCCTCCACGCCCTCGCCAGTGGCGGCAACCACCCCCGCAGTCTCATGGCCGAAGATCCGGGGGGCGGAATGCGACCCGGTCGCGATTTTCTTCAGATCCGTTCCGCAGATGCCGCAGGTGTGAACCCGGACGAGCAACTCACCCGGCCCGATCTTCGGCACAGGCACCGTTTCCAGGCGGACGTCGTTCAGGCCGCGATATACGGCGGCCTGCATGGTCGCGGGTATGGTCTCGCGCCCTTCCTCCACCGCAAGTTGTCCGGCAATCGCCAAGTTCATTCGCCCGCAGGTTGCGTTTGCGTGAAGTCCATTTCCACTTTCATCGAGTCCACAAGCCAGCGCCCCGCGGTTAGTAGATGATGGTCCTTCACCCGCAGGATGCAGTAAAAGTCCTCCACCTTGAACACCCGCTGCGTCAGCAGGGGAACCGGCGCATAGGGCCCCGGGTCGAGCACCCAGGCATTGTCCTTCGCCGTGTCACTCGGCAGGGCCGGCGGAGGCGTCGCCATCAGCAGATTCCCGATGTAGGCTCGCCTCCGATCGATCAGCCTGACGCGCCACGCCAGGATCCGCGGATCTTCCTCGCTGATCCGGTGCGGCTCCAGAAGTACCTCGTACCGGTCGTTACCCGCTGCATCCTTCACCGCCGCCTTGAATGTCGGAGAATCGGTGTTGACGCTGGCCACGAATGATTGTTCGGCCACTCGGGTTGGGCCTTTTCTGAAGCTCTGCACAAATACCTGCCTGGGACCCTGTTCCTGGGCCGGCAAAGCAGCCGCCAGGCCGACCAACAGCAACACTGCTGCCAGAAACGCTGCTTCCCTGCAAAATAAAAACCTTCGCATCACGACGCCCATCAACACCGTTATGAAGACAAAATCTCTTGCCGTAAATACTGCCCGCGGTCAGCCGGTCTCGGCAAACTCCCGCACTTCGAGTTTTGCCAGCGCCGAACAGAGCGCCCGCGAAGCCTTGGAAGAGTTCCTCGCCAGCCGCAGAACGCTCTCCCACAACCACGGGCGAATCGCCACGAACGCCGCAAACCTGCCCGAATGAAACCTCCCCGCGGCGTCCACAAATCGCTCCACCGGCGGAAGCGCGAAGCCGCTCTCATCCGAGATGGCCTTCACCGCCCGGAACCGCACGCCGCGAGCCTGAGCCGCTCGCGCCACTGCCGCGGCTTCCATGTCGATCACCCGCGCGCCGTATGCCAGGGCCAGTTTCGCCTTCTGCTCGGGTCCGGCGACCGTGCCGAAACTCACCAGCACCCCGTCGCCGCCTGCCACTTCCATGCGGCTGCCGTCGGAGGCGTCGATCACCAGGCGCGGACTGACCACGTCCCCGGCTTTGAGTGACGGCTCCAGCGCTCCGCCAAACCCGGCAGATACCACCTGCACCGGCCCGTACAGCGAAATCACCGCTTCACATGCACGGCGCGCCGCGTCCGCGCCGATTCCCCCGCAGACCACGACCGCGCTCTCGCTCTCGAAGAATCTGAAGCGGCGGCCTTCATGCTCGCGTTCGCTCCACGCCCAGCCGCGCACCAGGGACCGGACCTCCCGCGGCATGGCTGCAACGATCGCGATTCTGGCCGGACCTGCCATCACGCATATCCGTTCGCCCGAAACCAGCTCACCGCCCGTCCGAGGGCGTCATCGACCGGAACAATCTTCCATCCCAGTTCCCTCTCGGCCTTGGCAGATGTGACGAACATTTTCTTGCGTCCCATGCGGACGGCATCCACTGTAGCGCGAGGCTCACGCCGCAGCAGGCGGCCGGTCACGACCTCATCCAGGACGCCCGTCGCCAGGGCAACCGCATAAGGAACGCGCACTTTCGGAGACGGCAGGCCGGTAATGGCCGCCAGCTTGTCGAGAATCTGCTTGAGCGTAAGATTCTCTCCTCCCAGGATGTATCGTTCCCCGCGCTTTCCCTTCTCGAAAGCGGCCACATGTCCGCGCGCACACTCGGTTGCATCCACCAGGTTCAGTCCCGTATCCACGTAAGCGGGAAACTTTTTCTTGAGAAAATCCACCACGATGCGTCCGGTTGGCGTCGGCTTCACGTCCCGCTCGCCGACCGGCGTCGTCGGATTGACCACCACGACGTCGAAACCCGCCCGCCCCGCCTCCAGGGCAAGCTGTTCCGCCATGAACTTGGAGTGCTTGTAGGGCCCGATCATGTTCTCGATCGAAACCGGTGAGTTCTCGTCCGCCGCGTGGCCGTTCGAGGTGAAACCCATGGTGGCCACGCTCGACGTATGAACCACGCGCCGCACGCCGTTCTTCCGCGCCGCTGCCAGGATTGCCCGGGTCCCTTCCACGTTCGAGCGGTACATCTGCTCCGGATCCCGCACCCAGAGCCGGTAGTCGGCAGCCACGTGGAATACCGACTCGCAGCCCGCCATCGCCTTTTCCAGCCCTGCGCCGTCCCGCAGATCGCCGACCACCCGGTCGGCTTTCAGGCCTTCGAGATTCTTCAGGTTGCTGCTGGCGCGCACCAGCAGCCGCAAATCGGCGCCCCGCTCCGCCAGCGCCCGCGCGACGTGGCTGCCCACAAATCCGGTTGCGCCTGTGACGAAAGCCAGCATTTGGCAAGGAGCCCCCGGCACCGGCCGCAGTCAAAAGCCCAAAAACCGGTTGTATGCGAACCGCTAGCCGCCTGCCTGGCTCTGTCCCTTCTTTTCCCAGTACCGCTTGACCCACTCTTCCCAGCTGTTCCCGGCCGCCATGTCCCGCCCGGTGAAGGCCAGTCCGGCAATATCGCTGTAGGCCACCGAAGTCCGCGACCCGCCTTCCTTCGGCAGGATTCGTACCAGGCTGTCCTCCAGGGATTTTCCCGTGCGGCGATCGAAAACGTAGCCCTCGATCCTGCTGCCATCTTTGCGGGTGATGAGTACGTCGCCGCGATAGTCGAAGGCGTGTTCGAGCGCGCTGCGCAATTCCTCCGGGGAGGCAAGTTCCGGCACCCAGCCCTCAAGCTTCTCGTGGGCGGTTCCTTCGACAATCTCGAGCATGTCGGGATCGGGAACCTCGGCGTGGGGCCCGGGTTCCCGGCCTGCTTCGCGGCCGCTCAAACCCGCGTCTCCTCAGGAGCGCCGGAGTCGATCTGCACCAGTGGATTGAAAGCGTGCACCGGCCTCGCAGGCTCCTCAAGCAGCTTTAGCGCCGAAGGATCGTCGTAGCTGCTGAACATCATCGCCTTGGCGGCGCCCCACAGTCCGCGCAGCGAGCCGAAGGTGTGGTTGACCGAAGATGCCTCGTAACCGCTGTGGACCATGCAGTTCGCGCATTTGCGATTGCCGGACTCGGTGCCGTACTTCTCCCATTCGGTGGTTTCGAGCAGCTCGGCGAACGTGTCGGCATAGCCGTCCTGCAGCAGATAGCAAGGCTTTTGCCAGCCGAAGACGTTGAACGTCGGCATCCCCCAGGGAGTGCAGGCATAGTCGCGCTTGCCCATCAGGAATTCCAGGAATAGCGGCGACATGTTGAACCGCCAGTCTGGCTTGCGATTCGAGAGGATGGCGCGGAACAGCCGCCGCGTGCGCGCCCGTCCGAGAAAATGGCTCTGGTCCGGCGCTTTCTCGTAGGAGTAACCGGGGGAAAGCATCATGCCTTCCACGCCGAGTTCCATCATCTCGTCAAAGAAGCCCCGCACGCTCTTCGGGTCGGCGCCGTCAAACAGCGTGGTATTGGTCGTAACCCGGAAACCGCGAGCCAGCGCCTCCCTGATTCCCTCTAGCGCCTTGTCGTACCCGCCTTCCAGGCATACCGAGAAGTCGTGGTGCTCGCGCTGCCCGTCCATGTGGACCGAGAAAGTCAGATACTTGCTGGGCTTGAAGAGATCAATTTTCTGCTTGAGCAGCAACGCATTGGTGCACAGGTAGATATATTTCTTGCGCGCCACCAACCCTTCGACAATCTCGCCGATCTGCGGGTGCAGCAGAGGCTCGCCCCCGGGAATCGACACGGTCGGCGCACCGCATTCATCGACCGCGCGGAAGCACTCCTCGGGCGTAAGCTGCGCCTTGAGCACGTGTGCCGGGTACTGAATCTTCCCGCACCCCGCGCACGCCAGGTTGCAGCGGAACAGTGGCTCCAGCATCAGCGTAAGGGGATACTGCTTGCGCCCCTTGAGCCGCTGCCCGAGGACGTAGGTTGCCACCGTCCACATCTGCGAAATCGGTACTGCCATCCATCCACTCCTTCTGAAGACTTTGGGCTGACTTCGAGAGCCGTCCTGGCTCTCAGCCGGCGCTTGCTACTCCCTCGACCTGCGCCATTACCTTGGCGTAGTTGGTCAAAGCGAGCAGCGGAAAATATTCGCTGTACATGTGGTAGGACAGGTAGAACACCCGCGGAAAGCCGGTTCCGGTGAACTGCGTCTCCTCCCACGATCCATCTTTCTTCTGCGTGCGCAGCAGATACGCGATTCCGCGCGCCACGCTGTCGCTGCGCGTGTCGCCCGCCGCCAGCAGGCCCATGATGGCCCAGGCGGTCTGCGACGGTGTGCTCGGACCGATGCCCTTGGTGTTGGGGTCGTCATAAGAGCCGCAGGTCTCACCCCAGCCCCCGTCCGAGTTCTGCACCATGCGCAGCCACTCCGCGCCCTGCTGCACGTGCGGCTCATGCAGATCCACCCCGATGGCTTCCAGCCCGCGCAGCACCAGGGCCGTGCCGTAGATATAGTTCACGCCCCAGCGGCCGAACCAGGAACCGTCCGGTTCCTGCTCGTTGCGGATGAACTCCAGCGCCTTCTTCACCGCCGGATGATCCTTGTCGTACCCGTAGGTCGCCAGCATCTCCAGGATGCGGCCGGTGATGTCCACGGTTGCCGGGTCCAGCATGGCATTGTGGTCGGCAAACGGAACGTACTGGAACACCATGCGGTCGTTGTTCTTGTCGAATGAGGCCCACCCGCCGTTCCGGCACTGCATGGACAAAATCCAGTCAATGGCCCGCTGCACCGATTCGCGCTGGTAGCGGCCATTGGGATGCTCGACCCGGCTCAGCGCCAGGCACACCATCGCGCTGTCGTCGACATCCGGATAGAACTCGTTGTTGAACTCGAAGTACCAGCCGCCCGGCTGGCCCTTGCGATTCTTTACCTTCCAGTCGCCGGCGGTGCGCACCTGTTTCTGTAGAATCCAGTCCGCGCACTGCACCATCCGCGGATCGTTCGCCGGAACCCCGCTCTCGGCCAGCGTAAACAGCGCATAAGCCGTATCCCACACCGGGGACTTGCAGGGCTGCATCCGGAAGGTTTCCTCCTCCTCGATGCCCAGCTTCTCGAACTCATCCATGGCGCGGATGAACTGCGGATCGTCCACCGAGTATCCCAGGCAGCGAAGCGCGATGATGGCATTCATCATCGAGGGATAGATTGCGCCCAGCCCATCGCTCATTTCGAAGCGTTCGAGCATCCACTCCTCGGCGCGCTTGAGCGCCAGCCAGCGCAGCGGGCGCACGTGCACCCGCTCGAACCAGTGGGTCATGCGGTCGAGAACCAGAAAGAAATTGCGCCAGGAAACCCACTTGCTGTCCCAGCGCAGGTACATGTTCGCCTTCTCGCGGCCGCCGACGAACAGTTCCTGAACGCCCATCTCTTCGCGAATTTTCTTGAACGGCTTCTTGGCGTAGCAGATGGAAAGCGGAACCAGGATGGCGCGCGACCACGAGGAGATCTCGTAGATGTTGAACCAGAACCACTTGGGGAAAAGCACGATCTCGGGCGGAATCGCCGGCACCGCGTCATAGTCGTACTGCCCGAAGAAGCACAAATAGATCTTGGTGAAGGTATTGACCTCGGTAGCCCCGCCCATCTCGAGAATCTTCTTGCGGGCGCGCGCCAGCACCGGTTCGTCGGCCTTGTATCCGACAAGCTTCAGTGCGAAATAGGCCTTCACCGAGGCGCTGATGTTCGAAGGGCCGCCGGCGTAAATGCCCCAGCCGCCGTCCTCGTTCTGGTGCTCGAGGATGTAATTGGCGGCCTTCTGGAAGCGCTCGAAATTGCCTGTACCGAGAAGCGTGTGCAGCAGAATGTAATCCGATTCCAGAGTGGTATCGGCTTCCAGTTCCCCACACCAGAAGCCTTCCTCGTCCTGCTGCGCGAACAGATAGCGGCGGGCGCTGTCGATGGCCGCCGCGGCGCGGCTGGCCAGGTCGTCGATCTTGCCGAAGCGTAAGGGTATGAAGGAAGACGACGAGAACGAGGAGGAGGAACTCTCTGGCATCAACCTACTCCACTGGAACGGCGTTGGGAGCGCTGGCAATTGCTTCCACGATCTCCGGCGGCAGCCCAAAACGCACGTTTTCCGGCATGACTTCGAGTTCCTTTACGTTGCCGAATCCCTGGCTGGTGAGGTACTCGATCACTTCCTCCACCAGGCATTCCGGAGCCGACGCCCCTGCGGTGAGAGCGATGGTTGCGGCGCCTTCCAGCCATTCCGGCCTGATATTCCTGAAGCTATCGATTAGATGCGCCCGGGTTCCCATATTGCGCGCAACTTCTACCAGGCGGTTGGAGTTCGAACTGTTGTCCGAGCCTACGACCAGCAGCAGGTCGGCATCGGAAGCCACTTGTTTTACAGCAACTTGCCGGTTTTCGGTGGCGTAGCAGATATCCTGCGCCGCCGGTCCCTTGATGTTCGGGTACTTTTTTCGCAAAGCCGCGATGATGTCGCGGGTTTCGTCCAGGCTGAGCGTCGTCTGGGTCAGATACGCGACCTTGTTGGGATCGGGAACCGTCAGCGACCCAACCTCTTCCGGCGAGCCCACGACCTGGGTCACCACCGGCGCTTCGCCCAGGGTCCCGATCACTTCGTCGTGATCCCGGTGCCCGATCAGGATGAGCGAGTAGCCCTCTTTGGCGAACTTGACGGCTTCGACGTGAACCTTGGTCACGAGCGGGCAGGTGGCGTCGATCACCCGCAGATTGCGCTTGGTGCTCTTGTGGCGCACCTCGGGAGAGACGCCGTGGGCGCTGTAAATCACCCGCTCTCCCGGGGGGACCTCCTCCACGCTGTCGACGAAAATGGCGCCCTTGCTTTGCAGTTCCTCGACGACGAAGCGGTTGTGGACAATTTCCTTGCGCACGTAGATGGGCGGGCCGAAGGCTTCGAGGGCGATGCGGACGATATCGATGGCGCGGACCACTCCCGCGCAGAAGCCCCGTGGTTTCAAAAGCAGCAGAGTTTTGGCGTCGTTATTGGCCACTGAGAGTTCCTGTAAAGATACACTTCCCCACTATGGATTACTCTATAAAGCTACCTGAAAAGAACCCGATTGGTCAACGTAAGCCATGGCAATTCAGAGGATTAGCAGCGGGCGGGGCGTTTTCGCCAGCGAGCGGCGCCAGCCGGCTGGCGGATGCAAATCACGCCTTGGTTCCCTTGACCTTTTCCGTACTGCGGATTACGTTCCCCCTGATTCCATTCACCCAATTAAGATGCGTTGAGGAGGAGTTATGCGTACATCGGTCTGGGCGGCCCTAGTCTGTCTGAGCACCATTGTGGTCTTCGCCCAGGATGCGACCGTGGTCGAGCCCCGGCATTACAAGCTGGGCTTTGAAAACGACAAGGTGCAGGTCGTCTACATCCACTACGGGCCGCACGAGAAGTCCGTTATGCATGCGCATCCGGCCGGAGTGGTTGTGTATGTGAGCGACGGGCATTTTCGCTTTACGGACCAGACCGGGAAGGTGCAGGAGGTCTACGCCAAGCACGGCGAGGCGCGCTGGTTTCCCGCCTTTCACCACACCGTGGAAAACCTCTCCGACAAGCCCTTCGACGGGGTTTACATTGCGGTTAAGCCATCGGGCAAGTGAGCAGGCGGGGCGCTCAGCACCTCAGGCGTTGGCTTTCAGCATCTGCTCGGCATGCTTGCGGGAGGTTTCAGTCAGCCGGGCGCCGCTGAGCATGCGGGCGACCTCCTCGGTCCGCTCGGCTCCCGAAATCGGCCTTACCGTAGTGCGGGTTCGGCCCCCCGACTCCTTCTTTTCGATCAGGTAGTGGTGATCGGCAAAGGTTGCGATCTGCGGCAGGTGGGTGACGCACAGCACCTGGTTCGATCGCGAAAGAGACTTCAGCTTCTTCCCCACAGCCTCCGCGGCCCGACCGCCGATTCCGGTGTCGATCTCGTCGAAGACCAGGGTCCGCTGCGCCTCTGGCTGCTTCTTGCGATGCGACGCGGATGCCGCCTCGACGCTCGCCTTCAGGGCAAGCATGACCCGCGACATCTCTCCCCCGGAAGCGATCTCTTCCAGCTTTTTGAGCGGTTCGCCCGGATTGGGAGCGATCAGGTACAGAACCTGGTCGAAGCCGGAAGGCGTCCAGTTTGCCGCGTCGTCCCCGCCCGTGACTTCGATGTGGAACCGGCTCTTCATCGCCAGGTCGTTGATCTCGGACTCCACAAGCTTCTCCAGCTTGCGCGCCGCCTCGTACCGTTTCTTCGAGATGGAACGCGCGGCGACCACGTACCGGCCGGCGGCTTCGCCCTGCTGCGCGAGTAGCTGATGCAGGGTTTCGTCCTTGTTTTCCATCTCCGCCAGCTTGCGGCTGGCCTCTTCTCCGAACCGGATCACCTCGTTGAGGGAAGGTCCGTACTTCCGCTTCAGGCGATCGATAGCGGCCAGGCGGTCCTCGACCTCGGCGAGGTGTTCCGGGGATGCCTCGATTCCGCCGGCGTAGTCCCGCAGGCTCGCGCCGACCTCTTCTACGCTGATCCGGGCAGTTTCCAGGGCGGCGAGGCCTTCCTGAAACTTGGGCTCGTAACGGACCAGCTCTTCGAGATGCTTCTGCGCCGCCCGCAGCGAACCCGAAGTGGAAGATCCGCCTTCGTAGAGCAGATCGAAGGCATGCATCGCGGCGCTGTAGATCTTTTCCGCGTTGGCCAGAACGCGCTTGTCGATTTCCAGGCGCTCATCTTCTCCGGGCTGGAGGTTCGCCTCTTCGATTTCCTTCTTCTGGAAACTCCACAGGTCGAGGAGGCGCATGCGGTCCCGCTCGTCGCGCTGCAATTCCTCGATACGGCCGGAGATGCCCTTCCAGGCCGAGAATGCCTCCGAGACCGCCTCGGCCTGCGTCCCTGCGTAGGCGTCGAGCAGGGCCAGGCGGGCAGCGGCGTCGAACGCCATCAGCGACTCGTTCTGCGCATGGATGTTTGCCAGGCAGGGCGCAAGCTGGCGCAACACACCGACAGTGGCCGGCTGATTGTTGACGAATACCCGGCCTTTGCCGCCCGAGGCGATCTCGCGGCGGACGATCAGCGACTCTTCCTCGCAGTCCAGGCCGTTGCTCTCGAGAATCCTGTCAACCGCCTTGCGGGCCGCGCCCTCGAGCTCAAATACGGCAGAGATCACCGCCCGGTCCGCGCCGGTGCGGATTAGGTCGCTGGTGGCCTTTTCCCCCAGCAGGAGCGCCAGGGCATCGATGAGGATGGACTTGCCGGCGCCGGTTTCGCCCGTCAGCAGATTGAGGCCGGAGGCAAATTCGACGGCTACGTTGTCGATGACCGCGTAATTTTCCAGCCGCAGCTCAGCCAGCACGTGCAGTCCTGGGACGAATGAGAGATTGAGCGCAGCATAGCATGATCCGTATGTGTGGCGCGGGCGCCCTCGCCCGCGGGTCTCCTGAATTTCTGTCAAGCCCCCAAAACTGCCGATTTTCCGCTAAGTTTCTGATTGCATTCCCAATATAAAGTTCGAGGGCATGTCCCATTTTCCCAGTCGAATTTGCTATGCTGGATATAGAGAGTTTTGAACAGGCGCGGGGTAAATCCCGCGCCTTTTTGTTTCTTCAGACCGAGCTTTTGGGTGGCGCAGCGGTTTACCGATTGTCATGGTTACTTTGGATGACATAATGTGATCGGTTCGAACTGAAGGCATCTTTGGCGTTCCCCCCATTGCGCCGATGATACTGAAAGGCGACCAGTGCGTCACAGGGTCGAATTGGTTGGGGAATCGTTGCGGGAAATTGGAGTTCTGCTTCTCGTCTTTGTCCCTCTGGATGCAATTTTCTACCAGGGGAAACTTGAGCGGTCCACCCAACTTGACTTAGCGTTCCTGGCGTTGGCTGGACTAGCCGCGATTGTGGCCGGCATAAGAATTGAGGGGCGGTCGTAACGGAGGTATGGATGATCCTTCCACTTGCAGCTTTCGGCGCGGCCGTAATCGTGCTCTTTTTGTACGGAGTTGCCGAGCGAAGAAAGTTTAATGCGAGAGTGCGTGACGACGCGCAAACATCGGACCCTCGAACCGCAGCCTGATGTGGAGAGTTTGAAAGAAGGCGCGGGAAAATCCCGCGCCTTTTTGTTTGTTCAGACCGCCGCTAGCTCGCCTTGCGTCCTTCCAGACCGCAGGTGACGCAGGCGGCGACTGCTTCCTTGCGCCGCTGGCGAAGCTGAGCCTCGAAGTTCGACCAGCGCGGTCCGATTCCCATGGGGCCGGTGCTGATTTCGACTTCGTTGGCGGTGGCGGGGATGATGCGGCCGCTGATCTCGGCCTCGTTAACCGGAGCGCTGGCCCCTCTTGCGGGAGCGCCCTTCATCCGACCGGTCGCGCCTGTGCCCTGGGTCATCTGGGCGGTCGTCGGGGTGATGTTCCGGTCGGTGGCCTCGCGATGCATGATCGGGCCGGATGCCCACTTGGAGCGATAGCGGTTCTCGTAGTCGCCCCATTTTTCGGACGACTCCACGTCCTTCTCGTTGTAGGGAGGAAAACGTTCGATGTGCTCTTTGGTCAAATCGACTTCGAAGTCGTCTTCGTGTTTGGCCGAAGCTCGCAGCCCCTCTGAGGGCACGACAAACTTCTTGCTGTGCAGCCAGCCGCCGGTGTCGACAACCACGTAACGGATTTCGCCGGTAGCGTGGTCGAAAATGACGTCGTCGATCTTGCCCAGTTTGTCGTCGTTCAAGCCATACAGACTGGCTCCGCGGATGTCGTCCGTTATGTTTTGAGTGAATCGAAAGTCACGTAAAGTTCCGTAATGAGCCATCTGCTCCTCCTGAAAATGGATTGCTCCTCGCGGAGCAATGTTACTTAAGAGTGGGATGTACAAGGCCAAATGAGGTTGTCCGTGGGCAATCTTCACGATGGAACTGGCATCCCACTAAGGTGAAGACCTTATTGACGTATGCGATTCAGGCGGGCTGGAACCGGGAAAGCTTGTTCTATAATCGCGCAAAGGGCGTTCCCCAAAAAATCCAATGCACTTCTCTCTATTGCTGACTCTCTTTGTCGGCGGCGAGATCGTTGATCTTGTCGCTCAGACCGGCCCCGTCGCCAAGACGGTGCTGCTTATTCTGCTGCTGTTCAGTCTGATCTCGTGGGCGATTATCCTCGCGAAATGGGGCATGCTGCGGCGCGCCCGGGTGCAAAGCGGACGGTTTATCCGCGCCTTCCGCAAGGCGCACCGGTTGCAGGACGTTGCGGCGGTCGCCGAGCAGTTCCGTCCCAGCCCGCTGGCGGGGGTGTTTGAAGGTGGATTCGAGGAATACCGGCGGCAGACGGCAAACGCAACCACCATCCGCACGGGGGCGGTCCAGCGCGCCATGCAGATTGCGGCCTCCGAGGAACTGACCCGGTTTGAGAGAAATCTCACCTGGCTGGCGATCACCGGCGCGGTGACACCGTTCATCGGACTGTTCGGCACGGTGTGGGGCATCATCGACGCCTTCCACGGTCTGGGAACCGCGGGAGCAGCTACGCTGCGGGCGGTGGCTCCCGGTATTTCGGAAGCGTTGATCACCACCGCGGCCGGACTGGCGGCGGCCATTCCGGCGGTCATCGCCTACAACCTGATTGGCGGATCGATTCGCGAATTCGCGGCGCGCAGCGACGACTTCTCGCTGGAGATGCTGAACGCGGTAGAGCGGCAGACGCCGCAACCGGCCGCCTACCGCACGGCGGAAGCCCCGGAGGTACGGCGGTAATGGCATTCACGGCTTCGAACGGGCGCACGCGGACTTCTCTCTCCGATATCAACATCACGCCCCTGGTGGACGTGGTGCTGGTGCTGCTGATCATCTTCATGGTCACCGCGCCGGTGCTGCAGTCGGGAATTGAGGTGAGCGTTCCCAAGACGCGCACGGTGAAGGAAATTACGGAAGAGCGCGTGGTGATCAGCATCGACAAGCAGCAGCGCGTGTTCCTGGGCAACGATCCCGTTAACATCAACGAGATCGGCGCCAGGCTGCGGCAGAAGATCCGCGATCCGCAGAACCAGTCGATTTTTGTCCGCTCCGATGAAAACGTTCCCTTCGGCGCGTTCGCCACGGTGATGGATGCCGTGAAGCAGTCCGGCATCACCAACGTCAGCATCGTCACCCAGCCACTTCCGGAACATGGCAGCAAACGCTGAAATCTTTTTCGAGCACGATCGATGGGGGCACAACCTCGCTCTGTCGGTTGGGCTGCACATCGCCGTGACCGGCGCCATTCTGCTCTATACGGTCATTTCGCCGGGCGGACGGGGAGAAGCCTGGGGCGCGGGGGGAGGCGGCGAGTCCATGGGCGTGAGCCTGGTCAGCACGGTGCCGCTGCCTTCGCGAGTAGCGCCCGAAGAGAACGTTCTGGCCAATGAGTCCAAGGGACTGACGCAGTCGTTGCCGCAACCCGAGGTGAAGGAACCGGAAGCGATTCCAATTCCGGAAAAGGAGACGAAGGCCAAACCGAAACCGACGACCAGCGCCACCAAGCAGAAGCCGCAACCCAAGCCCGTCGAGGAAGCCACCAATGTGGTTCCCTTCGGACAGGGCGGCCCGGTGGCCGGCCCGTATGGAACTTTCAGCGCCGGGGGCGCGAAGGGTGGATTCGGATTTACCGGCGGCGGCGGAGACTTCGGAAGCCGCTACGCGTGGTACGTGCGCGTGGTACAGCAAAAAGTTTCGGAGAACTGGCTGAAGTACGAAGTGGATCCCGGCGTCGGCACCGCGCAGCGCGTGTACGTGACATTTGACGTGACGCGCGACGGCCGCCCCGCGAACGTGCAGGTCGAGCAGTCGAGCGGAGTTCCATCGCTTGATCAGTCGGCAACACGCGCCATTCAACGCATTGATACTTTTGGTCCCCTTCCCCCGGACTATTCCGGAAATAAGGTATCGGTGGAGTTCTGGTTCGATTACAAGAGATAGTAGGAATTGTCCTCATGATGAGAGTTTTAGCCGGTTTCTTATTTTTTGCGGTGGTGACTTCTGCGTTCGCGCAGGACGATTGGATTCGTACCGGTACGGGTCTGGGCGTGGAAAAAGTGCGGCTGGCCTCGGCGGATTTCAAGGCTTCCAACGATGCCGCCCAGAACGCCGCACTGCTGAAGGTCTTCAACGACACGCTGTGGAATGACCTGGACAACGCCGGGATTTTCGACATGGTGTCCAAGAGTTTTTATCCCCTGGGCCAGGTCGGCTCGCCGGCGGATGTGAAATTCGAGGCCTGGGCCAGCCCCCCGCCGAACGCCGCCATGCTCGCCTTCGGCAACCTGGGCGTCACGGGAAGCAATGTGGTGGTGCAGGGGTGGCTCTATGACGTGCACAACGCCATCTCGCCGCAGGTGCTGGGCAAGCAGTATCAGGACACGGCCTCCGAAGAGGGGGCGCGGGTGATTGCGCACAAGTTCGCCGACGAGATTATTTTTCGACTGGGCGGAGGCATCGCGGGAATCGCCGAGACCAAGATCTATTTCGTTCGCGCCGGCGGCGGGCACAAGGAAATCTGGGGAATGGATTATGACGGCGTCAACCAGCATGCGTTGACCCATCTGGGAACGGTGTCGCTCTCGCCCCGCACCTCTCCCGACAGCTCGCGCGTGGCTTTCAGTTCGCTGACCAAGAGCGGCTGGGACATCATGCTGTATTCGCTGGAACTGGGGCGCATGGTGACCTTTCCGCACTACGGAGGAACTAATCTGTCGCCGGCCTGGAGCGCCGACGGAACCCGGATGGCGTTTGCTTCTTCACGGACGGGGGATTCGGAAATCTATTCGGTGGACTCTTCCGGGGCCAACCTGAAGCGCCTGACCAGCTACAAGGGCCCTGACGTTTCGCCCACGTGGAATCCGAAGACGGGCGCCCAGATCGCATGGGTGAGCGGGCGCACGGGCTTGCCGCAGATTTACACGATGGAGTCGGACGGCACCAACGTGCAGAAGGTGACCGACGGAGGCTACGCGGTTTCACCGGCGTGGTCGCCCAACGGGCAGTTCCTGGTGTTCTCCTGGATCCGGCATTACGGCCCGGGCGCGCCGGGCGGACAGGACCTCTACCTGATGGATCTGGCCAGCAAGCGATGGGTGCAGTTGACGCACGATGGGGGGAGGAACGACTTTCCCTCGTGGTCGCCGGACGGACGGCACATCGTGTTTCAGTCGACGCGATCCGGCAGCGACCAGATCTGGATGATGCTGGCCGACGGAACCAATGCCAAGCAGTTGACGACGAGCGGGGGCAACAGCCAGCCGAGCTGGAGTGCGAAGTAAGGGCCTTATCGGACGAGCGGTTTTTATTTTCATTCATGCCCGGAGGCAGGTGGAGAGATGTAGGCCCACCCGGTCCCGGATTCGAAACGCGCGCGACTTTGAGCGCGCGCGACAACGCAGGGAGGACAAGTGAATCAGCAAAAATTGAAGTGGGTGACCCTGATTTTCGCCCTGGCCGCAGTCATGACGCTGGGCGCCTGCAAGAAGAAAGTGGCGCCACCACCGCCACCGCCACCGCCGCCAGCGGCCGCTCCAACGGCTTCGCTGACGGCCAGCCCGAACGCGGTGGACAAGGGAGAGTCGACGACGCTGACGTGGGAGACGACCAACGCCACCGACGTCAGCATCGAGGGCATCGGGGCCGTGCAGGCCAACGGTTCCCAGCCGGTGACTCCGAGCGATTCCACCACCTATCGCCTGACGGCGAAGGGCCCGGGTGGAACGCAGGAAGCGACGGCGCGAGTGACGGTCAATGCTCCGCCACCGCCGCCTCCACCGGCGCCTTCGTCCACAGAAGAGGAGTTGTTCTCGCAGAATGTCAAGGACGTGTACTTTGCCTATGACAGCTACGAGGTCGGCTCCGACCAGCAATCGGCGATCCAGGGCGATGCTTCGTTCCTGAAGGAGCATTCCGGGATCAAGTTCACGATTGAGGGTCACTGCGACGAGCGCGGGTCCACGGAATATAACCTGGCCCTGGGCGACAACCGTGCCAACGCGGTCCGCAATGCGCTGATTCAGGCGGGAGTGGCCGCCGACCGCATCCGGACGATCAGCTACGGCAAGGAGCGTCCGTTCTGCACCCAGTCGAACGAACAATGCTGGCAGCAGAATCGCCGCGGGCACTTCGTATACGTACAGTAGGAACGCGGGGAGCGGCGGCGCACCCGCCGCTCCCCGGCCATTCGGCGCCACCTCGTCCCGCCTGGAACAACGTAAGACAATTGTGCCCGGAGCGGCTATCCTAACCGTAGAGGTTCCGCCGCCCGCGGGCGGACGCACTGCATACATCGGGCATCTAAAGGGATGACAATTATGAGAATTCAACGCTACTGGATGATGGTTACCCTTGCAACCGTGGTCGGACTGATGACTCCGCCGGCGTGGGGCGTGAGCAAGGAGATTGTGCAACTGCAGACGCAGGTGCAGGCGCTCCAGGACCAGATGGCGCGCATGCAGCAGACCTTCGACGAGCGCATGGGCGTGATGAAGAACCTGGTGGAACAGAGTACCGACAGCATGAACAAAGTCGGGGCGTCGATCGACGAACTACGCGGCAACCTGCAAAAGCAGCAGGGCGACGCGGGAGCGCACACCGACCAGATCTCGGGCCAGATCCAGTCGCTGAACGACACATTGGACGAACTGAAGGCGCGGCTGGCAAAGGTGAGCAAACAGCTCGAGGACATGTCGGCCAACCAGCAAAACCTGACGGCGCAGCAGGCGCAGCAATCGCAGGCGCCTCCGCCCGACGTGCTCTACAACAATGCGCTGCGGGATTACAACGCGGGGAAAAATGACCTGGCGGTGCAGGAATTCGGCGACTATATCAAGTTCTATCCCAACACCGATCTGACGGGGAACTCGTACTTCTATCTCGCCGACATCGAGTACCGGCAGGGCAATTTCGCGCAGGCGGCGAAAGACTACGACCAGGTGATGCAGAACTTCCCCTCGGGGAACAAGGCTCCGGCGGCACAGCTGAAGAAGGGTTTCTCCCTGATCGAACTGGGGCAAAAGCAGGAAGGCGCGAATGAGCTTCGGCACGTGATTCAGCGCTATCCGCAGTCGAACGAAGCGGTGCAGGCCCGCGACCGGCTGCGCAAGCTGGGAATGCCAACGACCGCGCGGAAAGTGGTGGAAAACTAGCAGCGCGTTATGTCAGCTTGAGCGGCCTGAGGCAGTATTTCAGTTCGGTACTCAATACCTTGATCTGCATTCCTTCCTGCGGCATCAGCTTGCAGGAAAGCGCCGCCCGCTGTGGTGCGTCCCCGCTCGGGGCAAAAGAGACGCGGCAGTACTGGCAGTCTTCATTCCAGCAGAACCTTCCGTAGGAAACCGTCTCCGGGGCGAGGTACTGAAAGCAGCGGAGCAGCGGGTTGTTCTCCGGCACCTCGAATTCCCTGCCGAGGATGGTGATCTTCAGCAAGCGGGAAATTGGGCGGAAGAGCGTGGTCGGAGCGGTCACGATGGACGTATTGTAGGGGCGGAGTGGAGATTGGGGATGGAACGAAAGTGTTAAGACAGGGGGGATGTTTTTGACCCATGCATTCGGTCATGATTTTTTTAACCACAGGGGGACAGCTTTTCACCACAGGGGACAGAGGGGCACAGGGGAACACCTTTTAACCACAGGGGGCACAGGGGAACACCTTTTAACCACAGGGGGCACAGAGGAGCACAGGGGAACACCGTTTTAACCACAGGGGGCACAGAGGAACACAGGGTTGCACGGGCGAGACGCCCGCGCCTACATGGACATCTACACGGGCGAGGATGAGCGAGCCTACATAGACAGGAACAGGGCTGCCGAGCGGGGAGAAGCCCGGCAGCCCTGTCCAGCGCAGAAGTAATGGCTTCTGCAAAATCGCGCGCGCGGGACGCGCGCGGCTACATTAGCGAGGATGGCGGCGGTAGTTGTTGTCGCGATGGTCGTGCCGCTTGTGGTGCTTGAATTTCTTCTTTCCATTCTTGTGGTGATGGCGGCTCCCGCTGACATAGGGATCACGCCTTCCCGGAGCCGCATTCGACTGTCTGCCGGTCTGTGCCCAGGCGCTCAACGCAAACAGCAGCAACGCAGAGATACTCAAGAGACGGCGTTTCATTTCTGGCCTCCTTCGGCCCTTTCCTGCCACGTATGTGAACCCCTACGCTATGGTAAAGTTGCAAAGGCGGCTATGTAACGAAAGAAACGGACTTATGACTCAATCCAAAGATCAGGACGCGGGCAAGGGAGCGGTAGAACAGGACGATCGCAGCGAACCCACCAACACTTCGCTCAAAGGCCAGCTCGGCCATCGCAGCAGGAATCCGCTGGTGAAGGATAACGACACTGATTTCCCGGAGCCCGGCGGAAATCCCGAGCACAGCGGAGAGCCGCAGAGCTAGCCTGGAACTTCCTAGCGCAATTCTTCCATCACCTGTTCGAGCACTTCCCTGCCCGGACGCACGACCGATTCCGGCAGAGTGGCGAGGGGCTGCTCGGTCAGATTCAGGAGATCGACGAAGTTCGGGGTCTTGGTGTTGATGTAGAAAACGCCGGTGAGCACTTCGCCGTTTTCGTGCGCCTCATTCAGGCGGCTGATAGCGGAGAGGCGGTCGGTGGGATCGTAATCCTCTTCCAGCTTGCGCAGGCGGAGCCGCGATCCGTCGTGCATGGTGACATCGACGGTCGCCCCGGCGTCGTAGTCCACGGTGATCTCCTCGAAGTGAGGAACAAAGCTGATCTCCTGCAAGGGCTCGTCGTGATCCTTCATGTACTTGTATGACTTGGTCGAACCCTCGTGATCGTTGAAGGTCACGCAGGGCGAAACCACGTCGAGCATCACGGTGCCGTTGTGGGCGATGGCGGCTTTCAACATACTGTGCAGCTGCTTCTTGTCGCCGGAGAAGGAGCGTCCGACGAAGGTTGCGCCCAGGGTGATGGCCATGGCGCAGGTGTCAATCGGAGGCAGATCGTTGATGACGCCGGTCTTCAACTTCGAGCCGAGGTCGGCGGTGGCGGAGAACTGGCCCTTGGTGAGTCCGTACACGCCGTTGTCTTCGATGATGTAGATGACGGGAAGATTGCGGCGCATGAGGTGGACGAACTGGCCGACGCCGATCGAGGCGGTATCGCCGTCGCCGCTGACGCCGAGCGCCAGCAATTCGCGATTGGCGAGCACCGCTCCGGTGGTGACCGAGGGCATGCGCCCGTGAACCGCGTTAAAGCTGTGCGAGCGGCTCATGAAATAGGCCGGGCTCTTGGAGGAGCAGCCGATGCCGCTCATTTTGGCGACGCGCTCGGGAGGAACGCCCATTTCGTACATGGCGTCGAGAATGCGCTCGGAGATGGCGTTGTGGCCGCAGCCGGCACAGAGGGTGGTTCTTCCGCCCTTGTAGTCGAGGACGCTCAGTCCAATCCGGTTGGTCTTCGGCGGCGGGGTGGTGTTGGTGGTGCCTGCCATACTACTTGCCCTCCATAGTCATGATTTCGTCGGTGACGGAACGGGCATCGAGCGGAAGCCCGTGGATGTGAGCGATGCTGCGCAGACGCGTTATCAGGGCAGGCTCGACATCCAGTTTGAGCAGGCTGAGCATCTGGGCGTCGCGATTCTGCTCGACCAAATAGACGCGGTCATGCTGGCGCACGAAGTCGTGGACTTCGCGGGTGAACGGGTAGGCGCGCAGCCGCAGGTAATCGGTTTCGATGTCGTACTCCTTGCGGAGCTGGTCGCGGCTCTCGATCAATGCCCAGTGCGATGTGCCGTAGGCGATGATTCCGATCTTCGATTTTCCGGTGGAAACTTCGGGGCGCGGAACAGAGGAACGCGCGGTTTCGAACTTGCGGTTGATGCGCTCCATGTTGCGCTCGAAGTCGTCGGGACGCTCACTGTATTGCGAATGCTCGTTGTGCCCGCTGCCGCGCGCGAAGTAGGCGGCGGCAGGATGGTCGGTGCCGGGGAGCGTGCGGTAGCCGATGCCGTCGCCGTCG
Source organism: Terriglobales bacterium (assembly GCA_963803205.1). Taxonomy (GTDB): domain Bacteria; phylum Acidobacteriota; class Terriglobia; order Terriglobales; family Acidobacteriaceae; genus CAWDLG01. The sequence continues at coordinate 228,362 of CAWDLG010000006.1, read as the reverse complement.
ATGTCCTTGTAGCGCGAGAAGCCGCCCATGCGATCGAGATCTTCTTTGGAGAGCACCTTGCCGCGGCGGATGGGCTTCTCGGGATAAGGGAAGGGATCGGCCATCCAGTTATTCATGCCGAGATCCAGATCCGACATCACGAAGATCAGAGTCTGGAAATGTTCCGCCAGATCGAAGGCATCCTGCGCCATGGAAAAACATTCTTCCGCCGAGCAGGGCAGGAGCAGTATGTGCTTGGTGTCGCCGTGGGAAAGAAACGCGGTGGAAAGAATGTCTCCCTGCGAGGTGCGCGTGGGCAGGCCAGTGGAAGGGCCAACGCGCTGGATGTCCCAGATGACGCCGGGAACTTCGGTGTAGTAGGCGAGGCCGGCGAATTCGGACATCAGCGAAATGCCGGGGCCGGCGGTTGCCGTCATGGCGCGCGCGCCCGCCCAGCCGGCGCCAATCACCATGCCGATGGCGGCGAGTTCGTCTTCCGCCTGAATGATGGCGAACGTCGCCTTGCCGTCCTGTCCGATGCGGAAACGCTTCATGTATTCGATGACGGCTTCAGGCAGCGAGGATGAGGGCGTGATCGGATACCAGCTCACGAAGGTGACGCCGGCGAACATGCAGCCGAGGGCGGCGGCGGAGTTTCCGTCGATGATAATTTTGCCCTGCGTCTTGTCCATGCGCTGAATGAAAAACGGATCGCGCTTGGGCAGGTTGGAGGTGGCGTAGTCGTATCCTGCCTGAACCGCGGCCAGGTTCAAGGCCGCAGCCTTGGCTTTCTTGGCGAATTGTTTGCGGATGGCTTTTTCGACCTCGGCCATATCGATCTCGAGCAGGCGCGCCACCACGCCCACGTAGATCATGTTCTTGACCAGCTTGCGCAGCTTGGCTTCGGGGCAGACCGGCGCGACCAGCTTGTCGAAGGGGACCGAGTAGAAAGTGAGGTCCGAGCGCAGGGTGTTGAGATTCAGCGGCTCGTCGTAGAGAACAGAGGCGCCCGCCGCCAGAGAGAGAACGTCTTCCTTAGCGGTCTCGGCGTTCATCGCGACCAGGAAATCGATTTCCTTTTTGCGGGCGATGTAGCCGTCTTTGTTGGCGCGAATGGTGTACCAGGTCGGCAGTCCGGCTATGTTCGAGGGGAAGAGATTTTTGCCGGAGACCGGGACCCCCATCTGGAAAATGCTGCGCAGCAGGACCGTGTTGGAACTCTGTGAGCCAGAACCATTTACCGTCGCCACCTGAATGCTCATGTCGTTGGCGACGCGCTTTTGCTCCGTCTTTCCCGACTCCTGACGAAGCGCCACATCCGTTGTTGCCATCCCTGACCTTCCTTTGAGTAGTGCCTGATTTGTTGAAAAGGGGCGCGATTCAACAAATCAATTCGATGCATCAATTATACGGCAGAGAAGTTGCCTCCGAACAGGCGGGAAGCGGGGTCAGGCGCTTTGGTAACCTGATAGCGAACTACTGGTCGAGACGGAAGAATTGCGCCATGTTGCGGAATTTTTTGTAGCGCGCAGCAACCAGATCGCCGATGGAGACCTGTTTCAGTTCGGCGAGGTGCTGTTGCAGGGCTTCGTCGAGCAGGGCGGCGGAAGCTTCGTGGTTGGTATGGGCTCCGCCCTCGGGTTCGGGAACAATTCCGTCGATGCAGCCAAGCTCTTTGAGATCAGTGGCGGTAATGCGCAGGGCCTCGGCGGCAAGCTCTTTCTTGACGGAATCCTTCCACATGATGGAGGCGCAACCTTCCGGCGAGATCACGGAGTAGATCGCATTCTCGAGCATGAGGACGCGGTCGGCGACGGCGATGGCCAGGGCGCCTCCGCTGCCACCTTCCCCGGTGACGGTGCTGATGATGGGTACTTTCAGGCGGGACATTTCCCGGAGATTGCGGGCGATGGCTTCGGCCTGGCCGCGCTCTTCCGCGCCCAGACCGGGATTGGCGCCGGTGACATCGACAAAGGTGAAAACTGGCCGGGAGAACTTCTCCGCCAGCTTCATGACGCGAAGGGCCTTGCGGTAGCCCTCGGGATTGGGCAAGCCAAAGTTGCGGTAAACCTTCTGCTTGGTGTCGCGTTCTTTCTGGGTACCCAGAACCATGACGGCCTCGCCATGGAAACGGGCCATGCCGCAAACCATGGCGTGATCGTCGGCAAAAGCCCGGTCGCCGTGAATCTCGCTCCAGTCGGTGAAGATGCGCTCGACGTATTCGAGAGTGTGTGGACGCTGGGGATGCCTGGCCAATTCCGTCTTCTCCCACGCCGTGGGCTTGTGCGACATCTGTTCGCGTAAGGCGTCGATGCGCTGGTGCAGGCTGTGAATCTCGTGGCGGGTTTCGTCGTTTTGTCCCGGCAGGGATTCCAGCTTGCCGACCTGCGCCGCTATCTTCTCCAACTCCTGTTGTACCCGGGAATCCATCTTGTGGCCATTGCCGTTGTGCTCGGCCCAGTTCGCCTCCACCAGGGACAGAAGGAATCCCAAGCCCTCGGCGGGCTGCGCGTCACCGGCCACCGGGGAAGTTTCGGCCGCTTGCCTCGTGGAACTTCTGTATTTGGAGGCTCTCATTCGCGCATTCAGTCAATCACTCGCACCGCGCCGGGGCCACACAGTTGCTCGACGCAGGCAATGAAATTGCGGTCAGGTTGGACATTATAGCCTTCCGCTTCCATCACGACCATGAAATCGCCCTGGCGTTCCACATCGAACAATACCCTGGCTTCCCCTTTCTGGCGGGCGCAAAGGTCGTAAAGAGAATCGATTGTGGACTCGGTGGCGCTGTCGGCCTGGATGCGAATCCGCAAGGAACGAGGCAGCGGGACTTTCGCGTCGTCGAGGGGGAGGATATCGCTGACGGTCAGCTTGGGATTTGCGCCTTCCTCCACGCGGAGGCCGCCGCGAACCAGGACCGGGACTTCGAGCTTCACCTTTTCCTGAAGCTTGCGGAAGGCTTCGGGGAACACGATCATCTCGACGGAACCGGCCATGTCCTCAAGCGTTCCCTGCGCGTAGAAGTCTCCACGCTTCGACTTGAGAACGCGCACGCCGGTGATGATTCCCGCCGTGCAAATGGTTTCGTCCTTGCCGGTGGAGGACTTGATGGCTCCGATTTCCGCGGTGCTCAGGGCGCGGAGATCCTGAAGCTTGTCGCGATACTTCTCGAGCGGATGCCCGGTGATAAAGAAGCCGAGGATTTCCTTTTCGGCCGCCAGGCGTGTGTGCTCGTCCCAATCGGGCGCGTCGGGGAGCTGGTCGTTGGCCGCGGCAACTTCTTCCTCCTGCTGAAACACGCCGAAGAGGCCGTGCTGGCCGGATTCGGCGTCACGCTGCACCTTCTGCGCCCGCTCCATGGCTTTATCGAGCACCGCCATCAGCTGAGAGCGACGCCCGAAGGAATCCATCGCGCCGCTCTTGATCAGCGACTCAAGCACGCGTTTGTTGAGGAGGCGGAGATCGACGTTCTCGCAGAATTCGTAAATCGACTTCATCTGGCCCAGTTTCCTGCGGGCGACGACGATCGACTCGATGGCATTGCCTCCGACATTTTTTACGGCCGCCAGGCCAAAGCGGATGGCCTCGCCGTGGGGCGTGAAATTGGCGTCGGAGACGTTGATATCCGGGGCTTCGACGGCGATGCCCATCTCGCGGCATTCATTGATGTACTTCACCACATCGTCGGTATTCCCAGTCACTGACGTCAGTAACGCGGCCATGAACTCGACCGGGTAGTGAGTTTTGAGATAGGCGGTGTGGTAGGCAAGCAGGGCGTAGGCGGCGGAGTGCGATTTGTTGAAGCCGTATCCGGCAAACTGCGCCATCAGGTCGAAAATCTTTTCGATCTTCTTGGCGGGATAGTTGCGCTGGGCAGCGCCGCTGACGAAGCGTTCGCGTTGCGCCGCCATTTCTGAGGCGATCTTCTTTCCCATGGCGCGGCGCAGGAGGTCGGCTTCTCCGAGCGAGTACCCGGCCAGGCGGTTGGCAATCTGCATCACCTGTTCCTGGTAGACGATGACGCCCAGCGTCTCCTGGAGGATTTCCTTCAGCTCGGGAAGCTCGTACTCGATGCGCTTGCGCCCGTGCTTGCGGTCGATGAAGTCGTCGATCATTCCGCCCTGGATCGGTCCGGGCCGGTAAAGCGCGTTCAGCGCGGTGAGATCCTCGATCGAATTGGGCTGGTAGCGGCGCAACACATCGCGCATGCCGTGCGATTCAAACTGGAATACACCGGAAGTCAGTCCTTTGTAGAAAACCTTCTCGTAGGTTTCGTGGTCTTCGAGTGGAATGCCGTCGAGGGCAATCTGCTCTCCGCGAGTCTGGGCGATCAGTTTGATGGTGTCGTCGAGAATCGTGAGCGTCGTGAGCCCGAGGAAGTCCATCTTCAGCAGGCCCATCTTTTCGACCGCGTTCATGTCGAAGGCGGTGACGATTTCGTCGTTCTTGGTCTTGTGCAGGGGGACAAGTTCGGTCAGCGGCCGCGGCGCGATGACGACGCCCGCGGCGTGAACCCCCGCGTTGCGCACCAGTCCCTCGAGCTTTCGCGCGGTATCGATCAACTGGCGAATCTGCGAATCGTTTTCGTACGCCTGCTGCAGGGCGGGAGAGTCCTTGATGGCCTGCTCGAGCGTGATATTGAGCTGCGTCGGCACCATCTTGGCGATGCGGTCGACGTCGGCGTAGGGGATATCCATCGCTCGGCCGACGTCCTTGAGAGCCGCCTTGGCAGCCATAGTGCCGAAAGTGATGATCTGCGCGACATTTTCGCGGCCGTATTTGCGGGTGACGTAGTCGATCACTTCCCCACGGCGGTTCATGCAGAAGTCGATGTCGATATCCGGCATCGACACACGCTCGGGGTTCAGGAAGCGCTCGAAGAGCAACTCGTGCTGAAGGGGATCGAGGTCGGTGATGCCCAGGGAGTAGGAAACCAGTGAGCCGGCGGCGGAACCTCGTCCGGGCCCGACCGGGATGTCGCGCTCTTTCGCGTAGCGGATGAAATCCCAGACGATCAGGAAATATCCGGAATACTGCATCTGCCGGATGATCGAGGTTTCGCGGGCCAACCGCTGCTCGTATTCGGTCAGAGCATGTTTCAGGCGGCCCTGGGCTTCGAGGGTTCGCAGTACTTCCAGCCTTCGGGCGAATCCTTCTCGGGTCACGTGCTCGAAGTAGCTGTCGAGCGTGTATCCGGCTGGAACGTCAAAATGGGGGAAGGGATTGCTGACTTTCTCCAGGCGCAGGCTGCAGCGCTCGGCGATGTCCAGGGTTCGCGAAAGCACGTCCGCCCGGTCTTTGAACACCTGGTACATCTGGTCGTAGTTCTTGACGAAGAAGTTCGTGCCCTGGAACTTCATGCGGTTGGTGTCCTGGATGGACTTGGCGGTCTGAATGCAGACCATCACATCCTGGGCGTGAGCATCGTCTTCGCAGAGATAGTGGCTGTCGTTGGTGGCGACCAGGGGCAGGCCGAGGTCCTGCTCCAACTGGAGCAAACCGGGACGGATGCGGTGCTCCATCTCGAGGCCCTGGTCCTGAATTTCGAGGTAAAAATTGTCTTTGCCGAAAATATCGCGGTAGGTGGCTGCCGCATTCCGGGCCGCGGAGTACTTCTCTTCCATGAGGAACTCGGCAACTTCGCCCTTCAGGCAGCCGGAAAGGCCGATCAGTCCCTTGGAGTGTTCGGAGAGAAACTGCTTGCTGACGCGCGGCTTGTAGTAGAAGCCATGGAGAGAAGCCTCGGACGTGATCTTGACCAGATTCCGGTAGCCTTCCTCGTTCTGGGCGAGGACCAGCAGGTGGTTGTAAGTGTCTCCGTCGGGCGGAGTGCGCTCGATCCTGTGGTCGTTTTTTTTGCAGACATAAAGCTCGCAACCCACAATCGGCTTCACCCCGGCTTTATTCGCGGCGTTGACGAAGTGAACGGCGCCGAAAATATTGCCGTGGTCGGTCATGGCCACGGCGGGCATTCCCAGTTCGTGGACGCGGTGGACGAGCTTTTCCACGTCACAAGCGCCATCCAGCATGGAATAGTCGGTGTGCAGGTGCAGGTGAACGAATTGGGACATGATGAAGTAAGGGGCTCGAGCGCGACTTCTTCTCATTCTAGCTGCTGCGGGGGATGGCGCAAGGCCGCAAAACTGTGCACTCGAGAAATTATCGGGGCTTTGCCGGCGAAGCCTGCGCGACCTGGCTGGTTCGTTTCAACTTATTGAAATCGCGCATGAAAACGCGCAAGCCGAATTGCGGCGTGGTTTTGGAATATCCAGCGACGAGCTGATCCCGGTAGTGGGCGAGGTAGAAGTCGAAGGGATCATGAGGATCCATGTCAATCAGGACCAGGTCGGTATCTCCCATCGTCAGCTTTCCGAAGCGGATGTTGTTTCCGCTGTATGCCATGTAGTTGCCGAGCTGGGCATCCTTCAGCGGCCTGGGATTGCCGAATGTCTGCTCGATCTGATTGCCGTGGATCCGGATGCCGGTCAGCTTGCCATCGATATGCGGCGGAGGAAGAACCTGCCCGGCGTCGAGAATGAGATCGTTGTCTTCGATCCGGATGCCCGGCAGTTTCTTCGTACTGATGAGGTTGCCAATCTCCATTCCGAAGAGATCCATCAGCCCCTTCACCGGCAGATGAGCGGCCTTGAAATGATCGGTGTGAAGCCGAATCTGACCATCCTCCGTCGTCGCCAGAGTTCCGGTCGCTTCGATCGGCAGGTCTCCCTTCTTCGCCAGCAAGCCCTTGAGCAACAGTTTGTCGTCCTTGATGGCAATCGAGAGTTCTTTCAGCGGAGAGTCTTTGGCGGCGAAGGCGTGGTCATTCAATAGCTGGGCCAGAGCTTCCGGCGCAATCACGATGCGTGCGTCGCTGACCGCGAGCGAATAGGAGTTCGCATCGTCGAAAACCGGAATCTTCCCGGCGTGAGTGGGAGTCAGAAGCCCTTCGAGCTGGATTATGTGTACACCAGCATTGTCGGCAAAGTGGAAGACGATATTCCTCATCTCCACCCGAACCTTGTCGTTCCCTGAAGGTTTTGCGTCGTTCTGTTGGCCTGCCGCCAGATGAGAGGGGGCGACGGCAAGGATAAGCGGCAGTAAAAGGGCTCGGTACCTCATGGGCAGTCCCTAGGATGCTGACCAGAGGCCGACAGCCGTACAAACCGGCTCTTTCTTCATTCGATACCGGCTTCATTCGATACCGGCTGGTACCGGATTGCTAGTTCTGATCTCCGGCTCCGTGCTTCTGGAGGCACAACTTGCAGGGCGTGGGCGGAAGGCTGTTGTCCACCCGGTGATGTACCGGCGGAATGGTATGCAAGTACGTAAACATCGCCTTCAGTTCATCGTCACCGAGGTACTTGTACTCGTCAAAAGGCATTGCCGGACTCAGGGGCCGCGCCTTCACGTAGCCGGTACGAAGGGCCTGAGTGAAGGTGGCTTGGTCGTAATACGAGATGCCGGATGGGTCGGGAGTGATGTTTGCGGCCGCGGCGGCTCCCCATGGCCCACTATCCAGAAATCCCCCGGCGAGCTTCATGTTGGGAATCGCCTGTCCACGATCGGTCGGAGTATGGCAGTCGTTGCACCCGGACCGTGTCACCAGATACTGTCCCCATTTGACCTGGTCGCTCCGGTCCGGCTCGGGCACAGATTCGGTAAGGGGTTGGGGCACGGTGCGAATGAGATATTTGACCGGGAAGATCAGCTCGGTCTTAGGGAGCGGGTTGCGCACCGGAGGCAGCGAGCGCAGATAGACGATGATCGAGGCCAGGTCTTCGTCCGACATGTGGCGGAGACCCTGATAAGGCATCATGGGAAACAGGGCGCGGCCATCGTGGCCAATGCCTTCGCGGATCGCGCGGGCGAATTGGTCGTCGGTCCAGGTGCCGGCGCCGGTTTCGCGGTCCGGAGTGAGGTTGGGGGCCACCACCTTTCCTGGCAGGCCGTCGAAGGGCAGGACCTCGCCCGACCCCTCGCGGCCGGGAATGTAGGCGGCTTCATGCGGCTTGAATTCGTGGGGAGAGTGGCAGAAGAGGCAGCCTGCGGTGTGGGCCAGGAGTTGTCCGCGCTCCAGGCGCGCGGGCGTGGAATCGAATTTTCGATCGGTAAGAGCCCGGCTTCGTGGACCGATAAAAGGCCGCCAGCCGATGGTGAAGCTGATGGCTGATACCAGAAGCACGATCAGAACCAGAAAGATGATGAGCAGGACCTTGCCAAGTTTTTTCATCGATGCCTACCCCATGAGGCCGTGAGAGTACCTGGAATTACGAATCGGGAGATGCGGCGGTTCACTGGGAGTCCACTAGCGTTTCTTGTTGGTTTTGCCCGAAGGTTTCCTGGCGACCGGCTTCGCCGTTTTCTTTGCAGGGTGGGGAGCCGGCGCCTTCTTTTTAGGCGGCTCGGCCTTCGCGGGCTTGGCTTCCGGCGGTTTTGTCACAGGAGGTGGTGCTGCCGGAGGAACAGGCTCCGGCTTTCCCTTCTTCTTGCCCTTGGCGGGAGCAGGATTCTCCACAGCCTGAGCGGCTGCCGCCTTGGCCGCGCGTCCCCGCTTTGGAGGCGGAGGTGGGGGCGGAGGCGGCGGAGCCAGAGGCTTCAGATACTTGAGGATCTGGGTCCGACTGCGCAATTTGGCGTCGAGCAGCAGCATGAAGACATCGTGGGCAATCTGCGGGTACTCGGGCATCTGCGGAGTGATGTGTAACTCCGTCATCTCCGGCAGAGGAAGTTTTTGCTGGAGCTGGCGCCACTTGGTAAAGAAGTTTCTGATCTTCTGGAGTACAGCCTGCTGGCGGGCGGTGACGGAAAGGAAGAGAGTCATCTCCGGCCGCGCCTCGGAAAGCAGCTTCCAGGTGCGCGAAGGAGTGGCAGCCTCTTTCCCTGTCAATCTTTTGGCCAACTCTTTGGCATGATCCTCAAGGTCCCGCCAGGCCTCCACCAGGTCGCGGCGCGGAATGATTTTCTGCATGTCCGCAATTTCCTTGTCGCTGAGGCGGGCGGTGAGAAAGTACATCACCGCCGGAGCAGGATCGGGGGTATAGCCCATCTCGTTCATCTGCTGGCGCGTCTTCACCAACTGGCTCAGGCTCGCCGAGTCGATCTTGGGGCTGGTCCAGTGCGCGCTCAGCACCTTGAGCCAGCCTTCTTTTTCCAGCGCCTTTACGACGTGCAGGGGATCTTCCTCGTAGGCGAGGTGGGCGGTTTCGTATCCGATTGCCTTGTTGGTGATGTACTCGATGTAGTTGTTCTCTTTCGCCGACTCCAGCCGCGCCTGGGTGCGCTCTTCCAGCGGCCAGTGAAACCGGGCGGAGAAACGGGCGGCGCGGATGATGCGCGACGGGTCCTCGACAAAGGCATAGTTGTGGAGCACGCGCAGCAGCTTTGCCTCGATATCGGCGGCGCCATTGAAGGGATCCATCAGAAGGCCGCGCGAGCCCGGATTTAACGACAACGCCATGGCGTTGATGGTGAAGTCGCGGCGGCGGAGGTCCTCGATGATGGTGGCCGGAGTGACAATCGGGGGCTTCCCGGCCTTCTCGTAGCGCTCGATGCGGGCCATGCTGATTTCGGCGCGCACATTTCCGGGTAGCTGGAGGTAAAGGGTCTTCAGGTCCTCATCCGACCCCGCCACGACTGCGCCCGCCTTTTCGAGGTCCCGCTGGAGCCTGAGAGGATTGCCCTGGACGGTGAAATCGAGGTCACGGATGGGAAAACCGCTGATGATGTCCCGAACTGCCCCGCCGGTGAGGTAGATGTTCATGCCGGCGGCCCGAGCAATGTCCTGGACCAGCGTGACGCCCCGCTGCTGCTCCGGCGTCAGCCGGATCTCCATGGTGTAAATGTAATCAGCCATGCGTTTCGACGAACCCTCGGCCGCTAGCCGGTTTTGCACAGAATGGCCGAGTTTTCCACAGGACAGCCAGCGGGGTGAGAGGGAACCCCTTCACTTCAACGTAAGTGATTCTCACACTTAGGCTTAGACTTGCTCTCTCGGGATGCGGCAAGCTACAGAAAATAACACAACGTTAACCGTTTGGCTACAAGAAGTGTACTTGGGGCCCGTTTTGCTCCCAAAAAGTAGGAAAATCGGCGAAACTGAATGCAGGATTGCGCGCGCCCGTGGGCGCCGCAATCGCCTCTCGCTTCTCGAATTCTCTACATGCCCTCGACCCATAAGAAAGTCGTAGTTCGCAAAGTCGACCGCGATTCCGTCAACGGCTACGTGGCGCCGTCGAATTTTGTGCGGGAGGGGAAGCTCGAACTGCTCAATACCGCCGGCAACGTGGTAGCGATCGAGTTGCGGGATATCAAGGGCGTTTATTTCGTGCGGGAGTTCGGGGACTCCGACGCGTTCAGCCGCAAGACCTTCACCAGCCGTCCCCGGACCGAGGGCCTATGGGTGCGGCTGCGCTTCAAGGACAACGAGATCCTCGAGGGCATGATGCCGAACGACCTGAGCCTGACGATGGGGGAGGGCTTCCTGATCAACCCGCCCGACCTGCGCTCGAACACGCAGCGCATTTTCGTGCCGCGGAGCGCCCTGGCTTCGCTGACGGTGCTGGCAGTCATCGGCGCAACCCGCCGCCGCAGAAGAGGACTACCGAGCGATCAGCGGCAAGTCCAGCTCTTCGAAGAGTAGTCTGGTCTAACCGAACCACTCCGCGTCATACATCAGCCGCAGCCATTCCCGGTGTTCGGAGTCGAGAATGTGCTCACACCAATAGAGGTCCCGGAGGACGGCCGAGGCATCGGCCTCAGAGTCATCCGGAGCCACCAGCAGGCTCTCACTGGTGATGGCAGCCAGCATATGGTCCAGCAGGGATTTTTCCAGCTGACGCAAGGCTTCGTGCGCCGCATTAAATCGGCTCTTGTTGCGGGAAAACTCGAAGGCTGCAAGATATGTGCGGACGCCGGCTGCCACAATCGGCAGCAGCGCGGCGCACAGGATGGCGATGGCAGTCGCGCGGGGCATGGCTGTCCTGGGAAACCTTCCAGCCAAGTAAGCCGCGCCGGACTTGAAGACCACGGCCACAATGCTGGCGAAGAAGAATCCCGGCAGAATGGACCGAGCCCAATCCTTGATTTCATTGCGCTGGGCGCGGTTGGCGAAGTACTCCTTCTGCGGATTCAGACGCTTGGCGAGGTAGTAGCGCGTGAGTGCCTCAATCCTGTTTCTTGCCAGTCGCGACTGCGCCTCGAACGGTCCGTGCGCAGGAGGTTCGTTGGTCGCTTTCTCCAGTGCGTGCTTTCCCTTTAGGGATGCGATTTCGTGCAGGTTCTCACCGAGCCACTTCTCGCCGCCTTCCGACCCCTTCCATAGCGACGGGTGAATGAGAAAGCGATAACGCAAAAGGCGGTGAAGTTCCGCTTTGTGACGGTTGATCAGCCACTTTTTCTTAAAACCAGCCCGCCATCCAATAGCCACGGCCACGATTGCGACTCCGGCAGCCCAAACTTCCAGACCGTTCAGCCAACTCTCGTCCGGCACAGTGAAAACATGACTCAGTTTTTCGTGTCCCAGTCCGACGACCGCGGAAATAACCGCGATGGGCGCCGCCCAGGCCACGATGTAGGTTACGACACGGTGCCAGAATTGATAAGTCTTGGCCCTGGTATCGACCTTGCCGAAGGCCTTGACGACGTCGTCGAACTTGCCCAGGGGAAGAAGATGATGATAGCGCTCCCAGTCCGCCGGACTCTCGTGCATATCGTCGAACGAGTTGGCATCCAGTTCACCGGATGCGATCGACTCGCGGGGATGCGGTTTGTGGCGAGTGGTATGGCTGGCCATGGGCGATGCCGGAAAGGCTTAGCCGAGCGCCGATTCTGGCACTGCGATTTCGGGTCTGTCAAGCTTTGGTGATGCGGTATCCGAGCGCGACGATCCCCTTCAACGTCTGCATGGCGGTGTTGCGGTCGTAGACTTTTTCGGGCTCCGGCAACTGCTCGTAGGGAATCAGCGAGGGATGTTCCTTGCGCGCGTCATTTCGTTCGGGCCCAAACTTCCAGCCTTGCGCCAGGCGCTCCTGGGCCCAGACCTCGTGCGCGTTCCGGGACAGCTTTTCGGTCAACTCCAGAATGTCCGGGCTGAGGCGGACAGAGGATGTATCAATCGGCTGCGGCTTGTAGCTCATGCGCGCCATTCTACGGGATTGCCAACCGCTTTTTGATGAGTGGAAGCACTCTCGGAGATAATCATCGCCGGAGCTTGCGCATGCCTGGAAGACGCCGTCGCAGTTTTTTCCGTCACCATTCACTCAGTATCGTTTCCATCGGGATTCTCTTAACCTGGCTGATTCTCTATCGTTTTTCCGATCCGCAAACCCATCTGGGCGCGTTCTTCGGGAACGCAGTGGCCGACTGGACGGGAGTCGTGCTGACGGTTGTGGGCACGAAGTACCTTTACGAAAAAGGCTCGGCCGAAAGCCGGCGTCCCGCGCACGAGCCGACCAATGTTGTTCTGCGCTTTCTGCTCGATCACTCCATGCTGATTTTTCTGCTCATCACCGGCGCTGTCTGGACGGCGCTTTACATCCACCTCAACTCCAATGGGAAGTGGGGGCAGGTGGTGGGAAATATTCTCTCGGAGTGGACCCAATTGTCAGGCCTGGTCGTCCTGACCAAGAAACTGGTGGAACAGCATTCCAAGGAGAGCGCCCGCCGATCGTAAAGCTCTGTTCTCTTCTTCGAAAAAACTAACCAGTGGGGAAGTTTTTGCATGGTGTCTTTTGTCATACACGAGTCACTGTAGCACCCGCTAAATGCCTGCCAACAGGGCAGATGGAGCGGCCCTCCGGCGGGACAGGGATGGCAGTCCTCATGCACCCACACCTGCGTAATCTGACAGCAAACTCAGACACCGGGCATGCTGGTGCAGAAGGAAAGAGTTTGCACATTGCAGTTGTTCCGCTCAAAGGGGGAGTTCGATGAATAGAGTTCTCGTTTCTTGTCTGACCGGTGTATTTCTGGCGGGCACAGCTCTGGCACAAACGTCGGCGAGTTCGGCGACCGATGTCTCGGGATCGCAGAGTACGTCCGCTTCCGCGAACCGCTCCGGAGCCCAGGCTCAATCCAGCACCGCCGCCAACGCTTCACACACTACCGATGTGAGCAAGGCCGGCAACCAGGCGCAGGCGGCAAGCCAGTTGCAGTCCGGGAGCACCATACACGCAGTGCTCACCAAGCCGGTGGATGCGAAGAAGAGCAAGCCGGGCGATGAAGTCGTCGCCAAATCTACGGAAGACGTGAAGTCACAGGGACACGTAGTCATTCCCCGGGGCTCGAAGATCGTCGGCCACGTCACCGAAGTGAAGGCGCGCCAGAAGGGCCAGTCGGATTCCGCTGTGGGAATCGCATTCGATCATGCCGTATTGAAGGACGGAAGCCAGGTTCCAGTGCCTTTGGCGATGCAGGCAATCAGCAGTTCCAACGCCATGGCGCAGGCGAATGAAGAAACCATTATGCCGATCTCGACCGCGCCGGCCCCGATGGCCAGCGGACGGGCCTCCGGAGGAGGTCTACTCGGTGGCGTGGGCTCGACTGCCACCGGAGCGGTGGGCGCAACCGGTGGTCTGGCGGGAGGAACTTTGAACACCGCAACTTCGGCTGGAGGAGCGGTCTCCGCGCCGCTGAATTCGAACAGCCAGGGAGTAGTGGGAATGCCCGGCTTGAACCTGGGCGCCGCTTCCTCGGGCGGCAGCACGATTACTTCTAGGGACTCGAACGTTCACCTCGACAGTGGGACGCAGATGATCCTTAGAGTAGACCAGTGAGCTCCCGCCTCCGGAGCTAATTGGTAGGGAGCAGCGCACGGGCGCTGCTCCTTAGTTTTTCTTGGTCGGTCCAAAACAACCTAAGCGGCGCGTGTCGCAGGCGGCTTATACCCGGACTGGGTTGCGCGTTCGAGGGCTGTTTGTGCTTCCTGCGCTGACAGCAGTGGCGTAGTGCGGACCGATTTGCACGCACCGCCGGCCGCGAACGCGATGGAGATGGCGGCCGCGCTTACGTTGTCCGGCATTTCTGTGATCACCACGACATCGTGCTCGCCGAAGGCGAAATATCCACTTAAGACCTTGCCACCCAACTTCTCGATGGCTTTGCTGACAACTTCAATACGATTTTCCGGTTTGGCAATCAGGGACTGCCAAGCCTCGGGCGTGTATGCGACCTGGTGCAGATAGTTCGGCATAGTGCCTCCTTGCTTCTTCAGAATGGGCGAATCATCCCAGAGGGTTGGGTTGCAAGTCAAGGGAGGGAGGACAGTGGAGCATTCCCATAACAGACCGGCTTGAACCTAAAGAGAGTTGGCGTGTGTCTTAGGCTCTGCACGACTCCATAATCAGCGTTTCCGATTGACTATATATAGTGATATCACTATAATTCTAAATTGACAATGAGCAGCAAAAAGCAATATGGAAGTGCCAACGTATTCAAGGACATCGGCTTGCCCAATGCCGAAGAGCATTTGATCAAAGCACAGCTTGTATACAAAATTGGCACGATCCTAAAAAAGCGGGGGCTCAAGCAGGTGGAGGCGGCTGATTTATTCGGAGTCCGCCAGCCCGATGTCTCGAAGATGCTAAGCGGCGAGTTCCGCCAGTTCTCCGTCGAGCGGCTGCTCCGCTTCCTGGTAGCACTCGATCATGATGTTGAAATTGTTGTGAAGCCGCACCGACATCGGGGGGATGCGGCGGCGTTGCAGGTGGTTTAATTAAGGCTTTTTGGCATCGTGAAATGCATTTGCTCTCAAATTGAGCTGACAACGGCGCTGTCTCCTGCTGTCCCTCCAAGCAAACTGCAACCCACTCCATTACAATCGCGTTCTGATCTCCGGAACATCTTCATGAAGCTTGGACAGATTGCTGCGGCGTTGGAGGCACGGTTGGAGAACGGCTCGCCCGACGCGGAAATCACGGGCGTGTCGGGCATAGAGAATGCCGGCCCGGGACAGATCACATTTGTGGCCAATCCGAAGTATGCGGCCGCTGCCAGAAATACCAAGGCGGCAGCGGTGATCGTCGCGGAAGACTTTGCTGCGATTCCCACTGCCATGCTGCGAAGCAAGAATCCATATCTTGCGTTCGCCCGCGCTCTCGAGCTCTTTCACCCGCCGCAGCGATACGAACCGGGCGTGCACTCGACCGCGGTGATTCATCCCTCGGCGAAGATTGGCTCAAACGCACACATTGGGCCTTACGTCGTGGTTGAAGCCGGAGTCGAGATCGGAGCAGATGCGGTGCTTCTGGCTCACGTGGTGATCTACCGAGGGGCGAAAATCGGGAATCAGTTTTTGGCCCATTCCCATGCAGTGGTGCGGGAAAACTGCCGTATCGGTAACGGCGTGATCCTGCAGAACGGGGTGGTGATCGGAGGCGATGGATTTGGTTTCGCCAAAGACAACGCGGGACGCTGGTACAAGATTCCCCAGCCCGCGCCGGTTGTTGTGGACGACAACGTAGAGATTCAAGCGAATGCCTGCATCGACCGGGCCAGTGTAGGCGAAACTCACATCGGCAGCGGAGTGAAGATCGACAATCTGGTGCAGGTCGGACACGGCTCGCGGATTGGACGAGACTCGCTGCTGGCGTCGCAGGCAGGAATCGCGGGGTCTACCGAGATCGGCAACAACGTGATTCTCACCGGGCAGGTGGGGGTAGTCGGGCACTGCAAAGTCGGCGACGGCGCGATTGTCACGCCGCAAAGCGGTGTGGCAGGCGACATTCCGGCCGGCGCGATCGTAAGCGGAGCCCCAGCGGTCGATCATAAGTTGTGGCTGAAGTATTCGGCCCTATTGAGCAAGCTGCCCGAAATGGCCAGGGCTTTACGAAAGAAAGGCGAGCGCGATGAGTAGCGTCCACTTTGAATGCATCAACCCGATTCTGCGTGTAGCGAACATGGAAGCCAGCGTGCGCTTCTATGTCGAGACGCTAGGCTTCAAGAATGCACCCTGGGGCAACGATGAATTCACCTCGGTCTCCCGAGATGGAAACGGCATCTACCTCAGCCGCGAACAGGGCGCCGGCCAGGCCTGGATCTGGATCGGCGTAGAGGATGTGGAGGCGCTGCACGAAGATTACAAAACGAAGGGCGTGAAGATTCGCATGCCCCCGACAAATTTCCTCTGGGCTCTCGAAATGCAGATCGAGGATCCGGATGGTAATGTGCTTCGTCTGGGGTCGGAGCCGAAATGAGCCTCAGGCGGCGGCCGAGCAAACGGCGGCAGGTCACGCCGGCGATTGCAGTTCTTCCGGCAACCCTGAGTTGATGATCTCTCGCACCTGCTGCTTGAGTTGGTCGCGGTCGCCGAAGGTGGAGGGCTCGACCGCCTCATGGAAGATCACGGTGACTTCTCCGGGCGTTATGGCGAGTCTTCCCTTCGGCATCAGCTTGTGGGTCCCCACGATGGTTATGGGAACCACGGGAACCCCGCACTCCACTGCGAGATAAAAAGGACCTTTCTTGAAGGGCATCAGTTTGCCGTCGAATGAGCGCCCGCCTTCGACAAAGATGGTCATATTGATACCGCGGCGAATCACATCCGCAGCCGCTCGAACGGCGGCGATACCCGCCTCCCGATTTTTGCGGTCCACCGGTACCAGCGAGCCCAGCCGCATGGTCTTTCCCAGCAAGGGATAGCGGAACAGCTCAATTTTCGCCATCACGGACGTCCTTCGGGGAATGAGCGGCAGGAGCAAGGGCGGATCGATATTGGACACGTGGTTCGACATGAAGACGTAGGTGCGTGATGGATCAATCTTCTCGAGGCCCACGGTCCGCACGCGCACTCCCGCCAGTCGGACTCCCGTAGCGGCGCCCCACATTCCCAGGCAGTAGAGAAGGCGGATGTCGCCGGTGAGGATCGTCCAGGGAAATCCAAAAACCGCAACGACGGGTAGCAGCAGGGCCCAGAAACCAAGCATGACGAATGCCCGGATCACTGCGAAGCCGCCTGTGCCGTTTGGGGCTCGCCTTTCAACCACGCGGCGCGGCGGGCTGCCTGTTGAGGCGTGACGTTCTCGAGGTCTCTAAGCTGGTAATCCACTTCCTGTTTGCTGTCCAGCTTCCAGTGAAGTTCACGGTCGCCGAACGAGTTCCGGACCTTCAGGCGGAGAATGTCGCCCGGGCGCGACTCATTCAGCCGCCGCTCGAAATCTGTTCCGGTGCTGTGCCCGTTGACCTCGACGATCGAATCGCCGATGGAAAGTCCTGCCCGCTCCGCTCTGCCGCCCGGGGTGACTCGCGCGACCGACGGAAGTACGTCGTGATTGCGAACCGCGATGAATCCCGGATCGGCAACCGTTGTCATCTGCTGTGCGACCTGCAACCCTACGCTTTTGAAGAAATCGTCCCACGGAATCTCGTCGGTCCCGGCCACATACTTGGCGAAGAACGAGTGAAAATCCGTGTGGCCGACTGCTTCGGCCGCTTCGCGGACCCCGTCGCTGTCACCAAAGAACTTGCCCTGCTTCGCATCCTCATTCATGCGCCGGAACAACTCGCGGAGTGAGGCCCGGCCCTGTGTGGCCTCGCGGATTGCCAGGTCCAGGATCACTCCAATGAGCTGCCCCTTGTTGTAGTAGGAAATGCTGCGCTCGGGAAGGCGGTAGTAGTCATATTTGTCCAGCCAGGTGTCGAGGCTCGACTCCTCGGCGGACTGGGTCAGGTGGGCGGCACGCTGCTGCAACTGTTCGATTTCGAAGGAAAGCCGGGCGAGGTACTGGGCCTGATCGAGCATTCCCGTGCGAGTGAGCGTGTAGCCTTCCACGGTACTGGTGAAGCCTTCGCAGAACCAGAGGGAACGAGTGTAGTCCTCCTGGGTGTAGTCGACCGGCTCCAGCGATTGCGGGCGGATGCGTTTCACATTCCACAGATGGAAGAACTCGTGCGCGCTCAAACCGGCAAAGGATACGGGATCGTTTGCCAGCGTCTGCGCATTCATGTCGATGGCAGTGCTGTAGGCGTGCTCCATACCTCCGCCTGACGGGCCATTGGGGAAATGGTAGATAAACACATAGGTCTGGAAGGGGCGATCATTCATCCATGAGGTCTGCGATGCGACGATGCGCCGCAGCATATCGACGAGCTGCTTCATGTCGCGCGTGAGCTGGTCGGCGTCGACGATTACGCGGTAGTGCCCTCCGCCTTCGTCGAAATCGGCCTCCTGGAAAGTTCCTATTTCGACAGGCGCATCGACCAGACGGTCGTAGTTTTCGGCGGAGAACGCGCCCGAGGAATCCGCCAGGCTGGTGGCTGTCTTCCAACCGCCTGGAATGTCCGTAAATCGTACGGCTACCGGGGACGCGCGCTCATCCACCGGGTACATCAGAGTCTCGGCCAGATTGAAGAATGCATGGTGAAGATTGAGCTGCGCTCCATAGGGCCCGGAGTCATCGGCAAAGATTTCATATTCAATTTCAGCTCCGTCTTGCGCCGAAGAAATCCGCCAGCGGCTCTTGTCCACCTTGGTGACCGCCAGCGCAAGGCCATTCGCCGCCCTGGCGCGAACCCACGCCACGTACTGGGAAAAGTCGCGGACCTGGTACAGGGCGTTCCATACGGGCAGTTGCAACTCGCGGTCGGGCGCGCCGGCGGGCAGTTCCATCCGCACGTGAACCAGATGCTCCGCCGCACGCGCCAGCGAGACGGTGTAGCGGACCTGGCGTGGGGCCGCGAAGCAATCAGCAGGACCAGCCAGGAGCAGGCATGCAGCAACTGCAAATAAAGCGAGAATGCGGGCAGATCGACGCCGTTGCGCATCCGAAGGAAGGATTTTGGCCACGATCATTCAGTGCCGGGTGAAATGGAATGTTACCGTGATTTGAACGTTTACGCCTGCGCCGACGCTTCCATCACGGCGCCCCCATCGGCCGCTTTTCCGCCACTCAACGCTTTCAGCCTCTGTGGAAGCTTTTCATAAATGCCGCCGAACCCACCGTTGGAAAGAATTGCCACCACGTCGCCGGGGCGCATTTCGGGCGCGGCCAGGTTGACGATGGCGTCGGCATCGGGCGCGAATCGGGCACGGCGGCCGTGCGCCTGCACATCGGCGACCAGCGCGGCAGGATTCAGGCGCTCGGCCTCGGGAATGGCTTCCGATTTGAAAACGCTGGCGATGACCGCTTCGTCCGCCAGGGCAAGGCTTTTGGCCAGATCCTTCTGAAGGATTTTTCGGCGCAGGGTATTGGAGCGAGGTTCAAGGATCACCCACACCCGGGAGCCGGGATAGCGTGCCCGCAAAGCGCCGATCGCGCCTGCAATCGCCGTAGGGTGATGAGCGAAGTCTTCGAAAACGGTGATGCCGTTCACCTGCGCACGCAACTCCAGGCGCCGCTTGACACTTTTGAAGGTCTTGATGGCGTCCGCGATGGCATCCTTGGAAATCCCGTAGCCCGAGGCGATTCCTGCCGCCGCCGTGGCGTTCCACACGTTGTACTCGCCGGCCAGGGAAAATTCGAAGTCCGCCCACTTCTCGCCATTGCGCACTACGGACCACGCGGTGCGATCTTTCTCCAGCCGCAGATTCATCACCCGCCAGGCCGCGTGCGCGGTGGGCCCGTAGCGCTCAACCGGGCAGAAAGCCCGTGCCACGCAGAGGTCCACATTCTCTCCGGAATCGAAGGCCACAATCCGTCCTCGCTGCGGCACCAGATTGACCAGGCGCCGGAACGCCGTCCTCACCGCTTCGAGGTCGGCGTAGATATCGGCGTGATCGAACTCAACCGAAGTGAGGATCACCGAGTCGGGAAAGTAGTGCAGGAATTTCGGACCCTTGTCGAAGAAGGCGGTGTCGTACTCGTCACCTTCGAGGATGAAGTGTTTGCCGCGCCCAAGCTGGAAGCTGCTGCCGAAATTCTCGGCAATTCCGCCGATCAGAAAAGACGGCCGCAGACCGGCCACGTGAAAGATCCAGGAGAGCAGCGAAGTCGTAGTGGTCTTGCCGTGGGTCCCAGCAACCACGATCACTTCCTTGCCGACCAGGAATTCGTCGTGCAGCACCTGAGGCAACGAACTGAACGGAATGCGTTCATCGAGCACGTGCTCGAGTTCGGGATTGCCTCGAGAGATGGCGTTGCCCACCACCACCAGATGCGGCCGGGGCTTAAGATTTCCCACCGCGAAGGGCTGGGATACGGAAATCTTCAACGATGCGAGAAAGCCCGACATCGGCGGGTAGGCGGCCGCATCCGAACCGGTTACGCGAAAACCGCGCTGGTGCAGCATCCCCGCCAAAGCGGCCATGGCCGTGCCGCAAATGCCAATCAGGTGAATGTGTTTTTTATCCGTCATATCCTCTGTGAATGGGCCGCCGCTGCGGTGGCAGGTTCCAGAATTCTGATTCCGACTTCCGAAGGGCGCACGTTCAACTCCGCGCGCACTCCAATGGGCAAAGTGATGTTGCCCGACGAAACGTGCCCCGAAGGCAAGCCATAGGCGACCGGAATCCCCAGGTCCTTCACCACCCTCAGCACGACTTCCTGCAGCGTGTAAGTCTGCTCCGGGTGCTGGAGGCAATCCAGCATTTCTCCAAGGATCAGACCGCGAACGTCCTGCAACTTGCCCGCGAGTTTCAGCTGCATGAGCATGCGATCGATCTGGTAGGGCTTGGCGGCAATATCCTCGACAAACAAAATCGTACCTGCTGTCCGGACCTCGTAGGGAGTACCTAACGAAGCCACAAGCATGGAAAGGCATCCGCCGTAGAGCGTGCCTTGCGCAAAGCCTTCGACCAGGGGCTTGGTTCCACTCTCCGAACCCAGGCTCCATTCCGAGGTTCCGGAGACAGCGGCTTCCCAGGAAGGCAGATCTACGCCACCGTCGCGGGCAAAATCCTTGGCGACCATGGGCCCGTGGAAGGTCACGAAACCCGCCGAATCGGCGAACCAAGTCAGCAACGTGGTGTTGTCGCTGTAGCCGACAAAAATCTTGGGCTGGCGGGCGATCTTCTTCAGATCGAGGGCGCGGAGCAGGTAGTTGGAGCCGTACCCTCCGCGGGCGCACACAATCGCGCGCACGTCGGCCCGCTCGAACATCTCTTCGATTTCCCGGGCGCGTCGTTCGACCGTGCCGGCAAAATATAGGTCCTGCTCGAAAATCGATTCAGAGAAGACGGGCGTGAAGCCCATCCGCCGGATCGCCTCGCATCCGGCTTCGAGCGCCTCCCGCTGAACGTTGCTGGCGGGGGCGACGATGCCGATTCCATCGCCCGGCTGCAACGCTGGCGGCCGTATCCGCAACATCTGTGGGACAGGAGGCATGCTCGAAGCCAATGTTAAATGTTAAACGTTAAATGAAAAATTCGCCCCGGCTGACTAACTGTGCCGGGCCCCGCAGAAAAACCTGCTCTTCCCAGCGCACGCTCTGCACCCCGCCGGGAGTGTGCACCTTCACCGGGGACTCGGCCCTTCGGCCGGAAATCGCCGCAACCGCGGCGGCGCAGGATCCCGTTCCCGAGGACTTGGTCTCCCCGACTCCGCGCTCGAAGAAGCGGGCTTCCACATTCCCTTTATCTTTTGCGATCACCAGCTCTACATTGATTCCATATTTGAAGTCGTGGTGGCGGCCAATCTCAGCCGCCTCCGCCTGCCAGCCGGGACCAAACTCGCCGACAAATACCACGTAGTGGGGATTGCCCATACTTACCGGGGTGCCTCGGACCTCGCCAAATGCCAGTCTGATGGGAAATTCGTCGCCCAGTTGCGGCTCACCCATGGCAATTTCGAATTCGTAGGTGTTTTCGTGATGGGAGGTGAGCACGCAGGTTTTCAGCCCAGCACCGGTACGGACGACCACCCTTTCGCGAGGCCGCTCGGCGCAAAGGCAGGCTGCCACACAGCGGGTACCGTTCCCCGAAATTTCCGCCTCGGAGCCGTCGGCGTTGAACAAGCGGGCGCGAATGTCGGCGTCCTGCGCGGGAAACAGCCATTCCACCCCGTCCGCGCCTACCCCGGCGTGGCGGTCGCAGATGCGGCGGCTGAAGGCTCCGACATCGGCGGGCGCATGCATGCCCTCAATGATCAGGAAATCATTCCCGCAAGCGTTGGCCTTCAGGAAAGGAATCGAAGCCGCAGGCGATGTCATTCGGGCCCGGTGGTGCCGAGAGATTGGACGCTGGAAAACACGCTCGACTGGTGCAGGCGGATGGAAAGACTGTGGTCTCCCGGGCGGATTCCATCGACAGCAAACACCACTCGCGACTTTCCGTCCACCGTCGCCGCGTGCACATCCTGCATAACCACGCTCTGCTCGGCCAGGATGCGATGGGCTTCCTCCAAAGTCTCTTCCGCTGAGGGGCCGAAGATCTCGAACGTGGTGCGCAGGTGCTTCTTCTCGAAGTGATGTTCGAGCAATCCCATTGCCCTGAGCAGAACAACAATCACTACGGTCGAAAAGACCGCCGTGACGTAGAGTCCGCCACCCGCCGCCATGCCGACGGAGGCTGCCACAAACACCGTAGCCGCTGTGGTCAGGCCGGTCACCGAGCCACGGTCGCGCAGGATTGCACCGGCGCCGATAAAACCGATGCCGGGGATGATCTGCGAGGCGATGCGCACATGATCCCCGCCGAACTTCTGCCCCAATTCCGCGGAAAGCACGGTGAACATTGCCGCGCCCAGGCAGATCAGCATATTGGTGCGCAGCCCGGCAGGCTTGTGGCGGAATTCGCGCTCCAGGCCGATCAATCCGCCCAAAACTGCGGCCACCGCGAGGCGTTCCACAGTCGAAGACAGAACGACACCGGTTTCGTTCCGGAGAGCATCCGCGGTCTGTTGCAGCCATTCCATCATTCCATCGCAGGCGGACAAATCGTGAGTGGATTTTAACACCGGAAAAATGCCGGAGACTGCCGGCTTGGCAGCGGTCACTGCGTTATTACTGGGTTGGATTGCAACGGTAGAGCGTCGCCAGAGGTTGCCCCTGGACGTGAAGAACCTCGACGGTGGTGAGGTGATCGCGCCGCACTTTCTGCGACACCGGATCGCCTTCCAGACTGACCACATAATCGACGTACTTTGCAGGGTCGGCCAGCGCCCTCTCCCACAAACCTGCGGGATCGAGCGGTTGCTTCCACGTACGATGATTTCCTTCGTTAATGACCCGCCGCAGGGGAATACCTGCCTGTTCCAATGCCCCGACGTGATCGCCCAGGTACATCAGGATGCTACTGTTGGGAGGCAAAGCTCTGAGATTTCTGGCGAGCGCCGTTTCAAGCGCGATGCGGGTGCGAGAATTCACCCATCCTTCGCGGAATGAGACCGGTCCCGCGTGCCAGACGGAGAAGTAGCTCAGCAGGATGAAAACCACGAAGGCCCCGCCAACAGCGACCCTGAGTTGCATGCCTGCCACCCGCTTCAGCGAGGAATACAGAACGATAGACGCGAAAACGGCGAAGGCAGGAATAAACTGCAGGCCGTAACGGGCGTTGTAAAGGGAAAAGGGCCACCAGACCGGCAGAAAAATTGGAACGCCGCCATACGCGATTGAGAGCGCGTAAAAAGGCCACGGAGCCCACAGGAGAAACAGGGGCCAGAGTCGCCGCTCAAGGACAAGAATGATCACGCCGCCCGCCAGCAGCAGCACCGTCCACAGCCGGTGCCAGTTCCCTTCCATCATGTTCAGTTCCGCCGCCTTGAGAAAATAAGCCTGAGCGACTACTAGGTCGTGCGAACCGGGGTGCGTCGCAGCGCCGCGAGGCGTGGTTCTCTCTTCAATTCCCCTGGCCGAATATGGCCCGTTGGCGAATTCGAGCGGATTCTTGTACACGATCGCGTTGTAGGCAATCCAGAGGACCGGTCCAGCGGCGGCGATGAGCGTGAACTTGAGAAGCGCGGAGCGCATGCCGACCAGGTTCCGTCTTCTTAGTCCGACCAGCAAAGTTGCGAAGAAGACTGCGGCAGTGAGAAACCATCCGTCATAACGGGTCAGGCATGCGGCAAAGAGGCAGGCGCCGCATTTGACCAGCGCGGCCGACGCATCTTCCACCTTCGCCACAAATTCGCTGAAGAAAACTATGCTCCAGATAAAAAAAGCCAGATACAACGGTTCCGTCAAAGCGGTGCTTTGTACATACAGCAAGTTGGGATTCGCAGCGTAGATCGCAACCGCGCACCACGGGGCTATTCTCTTTCCGGCACCCGCACCAGGATCCCCACCAACCGTTTGACGAACCAGACGAAAAAGTCCCGCTGCCCCCGCGACAAACGCCACCAAAGACGGAATGGAGCCTCCAAAGCCGGTCATCCACGCTTTGTCTGAAATTACGAATGGGAGGATGAGCAGGTGCGGCAACGGCAGCCAGACCGTTCCCAGTTGCAGAAGTCCGGGAGTCCTGGAATCAAAAACGCGGCGGGCGATGTTGATGTGTCCCACGGCATCGCCGTAAAGCAGGACCAGGTTGTGCTGAAAGCAGCACAGGAAAATGGCAAGGGAAACGAACGCTACGAGGGCCACCACGCGCCGGGTTTCGCGGTCCCATCGACGGATGGTCGCGGCAGTCATCCCAGGTGCGTTAATTCACGGAAGATCTGGAAGCGGGCGTCAATCTCCTCGCGCGAGAGCGACTGAAGGCGTTCGGTGCCAAAACGCTCGACGGCAAACGAGCCCATCACGCCTCCGTAGAACAGCGCCCGCTTGAGCACTTCGCGGTTCAGTTCTCCCTGCGACGCGATGTAACCCATAAACCCGCCGGCGAAGGAATCGCCCGCTCCCGTGGGGTCCTTCACTTCCTCGATCGGCAGCGCAGGAGCGCGGAACGGGTGAGTGCCAATCCCAAAAGCTCCCTCGCGGAAGAAAATGGTTGCGCCATATTCGCCGTGCTTGATCACCAGCGCTTGCGGTCCCATCGCCAGGACCTTGTTGGCGGCGCGAGGCAGATTGGTCTCGCCCGCCAGCATCTTGGCCTCCCCGTCGTTGATCAGGAGAACAGTGACGAGTTTCAGGGTCTCGGCCAGGTCTTTCCTCGAACCCTGGATCCAGAAGTTCATCGTGTCGCCGCCCGTGAGGCGGGCTTTGGCCATCTGTTTCCGAACCGTGGTTTGAAGGCTGGGGTGGATGTTCCCCAGAAAGAGAAAATCGGAGTCCAGAAACTCAGCCGGAATGCGCGGCTGAAAATGCTCGAACACGTTCAGATCGGTGAAGTCAGTTTTCGCCTCATTCAGGTTTTCCAGGTACTGGCCACCCCAGCGAAATGTCTTGCCCCTGGCATGTTCGATTCCCCGCGTGTCGACCTTCCGCTTTTTCAGGACGTTTTCATGCTCGGAGGTAAAATCCTCGCCGACCACGGCGACAACCCTGACATCGGTGAAATAGCTCGCGGACAGCGAGAAGTAGGTGGCCGAGCCGCCCAGCACATTTTCCGCGCGGCCCGATGGAGTAGCGATGGAGTCGAAGGCAACGGACCCGACTACGAGAATGCTCATGACTTGGTCTTGCTCTCCAGATATTTATCGAGGATGAGGCTGAGTTTCTTGCGGGTAGACGGCGGGATCTTGTCCCGGTCGGTGAGCAGGGCGTGCGCCAAAGCCGACGCGCACTTGCAGGTTCGGCCGGTTGGCATGCCGGCGACGGCCTCGCGCACAACCTTGCAGGCGTTGTCAGCATTCTTCAAAAGGACGGCAACCACCTGGTCCACCGTCACGGAGTCGTGGCCGGGATGCCAGCAGTCGTAGTCGGTGACCATGGCAACGGTGACGTAGCAGATTTCGGCTTCACGGGCCAGCTTGGCTTCCTGAAGGTTGGTCATTCCAATGACGTCCATCCCCCAGCTGCGATAGACATTCGACTCCGCCCTGGTGGAAAATTGCGGACCTTCCATGCACACGTAACATCCCCCGCG
Source organism: Terriglobales bacterium (assembly GCA_963803205.1). Taxonomy (GTDB): domain Bacteria; phylum Acidobacteriota; class Terriglobia; order Terriglobales; family Acidobacteriaceae; genus CAWDLG01. The sequence continues at coordinate 202,552 of CAWDLG010000006.1, read as the reverse complement.
CTTGCCGACGACTCCCGCCTTCTTGCAGGCAAACTCGACCGACTTTGCGAGATCCGGGCAAACCGGGTCGGCAAAGGAAACATGCGCAACCAGGCCTTCGCCAAAAAAGGTGTCGACCCGATGGCGGGTGCGGTCGAAGAACTGGTCCGGGATCACGAACTCGAGCGGCTGGTGTTCCTCTTTCAGCGAACCGACCGCCGAAACAGACAGGATCCGCTCCACTCCCATCTGCTTGAAACCCCAGATATTGGCCCGGAAGTTGAGCTCGGTCGGCAGAATCCTGTGCCCACGCCCGTGCCGCGCCAGAAACGCGACTTTGCGCCCCTCCAGCGTGCCCAGCACATACGGATCGGATGGGCTGCCGAATGGAGTCTGCTGCTGGACTTCCTGAATTCCGGTGAGGCCGGGCATGGAGTAAAGGCCGCTGCCACCAATAATTCCGATTTCTGCCTGCGACAATCGATCCCCCTGAGGATGTATCGGCTGATGTCGAAGTCGAGATTATACAGAATGGCGGTGAAGAGCCCGACGGCGGAGGGCTTCAAGAAAAGGCTGGCAGGGAGTTACTGCGCAATCAGCAGATTCTCGGAGAAAGGCCACTCCTTATCGACCCATTGAGCGTCGCAACCGAAACCTGCTTCTTCCGCAATCACGCAGAGTTCGTTCAAGGAGTATTTGTGGGAGGTCTCGGTCCAGATGGTCTCATCCTCCTCAAAGGTCACCGAGAGTTGGGCCTTTGCGATATTTACCGTTTGACGGCGGAGGGAGCGCAAGTGCATTTCGATGCTGCCGGATTCGTTGTTGAAGCGCGCCTCATGCCGGAAAGCGCTGAGATCAAATTCTCCGTCGAGTTCCCGGTTGATTCGCGCCAGCAAATTCAGATTGAAGGCGGCGGTTACTCCCAGCGGATCGTCGTACGCCTGGAGCAGCTGCGGGATGGGCTTCAGCAGATCGGTCGATAAAAGCAGCGAATCGCCAGCTTTCAGGATTGCACGTACCTGCATGGAGAAATCTCGTGTCAGCCGGCCGATCGAAATTCCCGATCGTACTGCCCAGAAAAAGCACCATCAGGTGCTCTCCGTCGCGACGCCGCGCGGCCACTTCCAGAAGGCCGTCCAGATATTCACGCTCAAATCCCACGATGCTGATGGACTCAATGTCGCCGAGTTGCCGCTCGCACATGGCGAGCGCGCTGGCGGAAATCTCAATCGGATAGTACGAAGTATGCTGCCGCCGGCAAATAGCTTCCAGGAGCCAGCGCGTCTTTTTACCGCTGCCGCTTCCCAACTCGGCTACGAGGACCGGCGATGGAATGCGATCGACGATCTCCGATGCGTGGCGTTGCAGAAGGCGCTGCCCGGCGCGGGTAAGGCCATACTCGGGCAGGGCACTGATAACTTCGAACAGCGCCGAGCCCACCTCGTCATAGAGATATTTCGAACTCAGCTCTTTTTGTCCCGGGCGGATCAGTCCGTCCCGGACATCCAGGGCGAACTGGTATACGGGATCGGCAGTGATGGCGTGTACGAGCATAAAGTGTCTCTTTCCGGCCATGTCAGTTGGTCACGCAGCGGAAGGCTGCGTATACATACTGGTAATGAGGTTGAAACCAGTTGCGGAATGACCGGCGCAGCATGCAAGCCCCCGTGCGTGCCGAACCGCCCTTCATCACATAGTGCTTGCCGTCGAAGAAATTGGCTGAGTAGCCCGGGTAGAAAGGAAATGGCTCGAACCCTGCAAAGGGCTGGAAGACTGTGGAAGTCCACTCCCAGCCGTTGCCGAGCAGATCCGAGACACCGAATGCGCTCTGCCCCTCCGGAGACGCATTGACCGGAGCCGGGTCCCACTGGCGGAAGTCGAAGTTGCCGAACTTGCGATTCGGCGCTTCCTTTCCCCACGGGTAGGCCCGCTCCGCCTCCGACTTCGTGCCATAGGCCGCGCGATGCCACTGCTCCTCCGTGGGCAGCGTCTTGCCCGCCCAGCGGGCGTAAGCGCTGGCTTCGGCATGGCTCACGTATACCGGCCACTCCAGCGGAAGAGGAATCTCGTCGAACATGGTGCGGCAGAACCAGCGGCCACCGCTTCGCCGCCAGAAGACCGGATGAGTGATCTCCTGGGCGCTTCTCCAGTTCCAGTCCTCATCCTTCCAGAGCGATTTCTCCCCGTAGCCGCCGGCTGCAACAAATTCCAGGTACTGGCCATTGGTGACCTTGTAACGGTCCATGGAGAAGGCCGGAACGTTGACCTGATGTCTTTCAAACTCATTGTCCCAGCCGAAATCATTGCCATCTCCTGGCAGGCCGAGCGTTGCCGTTCCAGCGGGAATCTCGCAAGAACCTGGCGCGCTGGCGCCGGAAACCAGTTCAGGCTTGCGCGGCGGGGCAAGCTTTCGTCCGAGCGGCAACTGGTGCAGCATGTACGCAAGTGTTTCCGCATGCATGAGGCGATGCTCGATGGCCACGTTCAGGAGCAGCCCCGCTTCGCGTTCGCGACTGACGCTGGAATAGAACTGTTCCAGACTCGCATCCAGGGCTTCACGCACCTGGGTGACATATCCCCGGACTTCCCTGATGGAGGGCCAGTCCTGGGGCTGGTCCGATGGAAGGCCACCGTCGACCGGGTCAATGCCGAAGGCAAACAAGTTGTCGAACTCGGGATGAAAAGCGCGAACAGCGAACAGCCGCTCTCGCAGGAGGTTCCATTCGAAGGCCTCGAGGTGCCCCACGTAAAAGATGATCCGATGCCTTTCGGCGATGGGCCGCTCGTACAGGGAGTCGGGTCGGACTATGGCGAAAAGATCGTCGGTGGTCGTGCGCGCCTGCGCCAGCCGATCAAGCAAATCGTTTCCCGCCCGGATCTCACTTCGCGCTGGAAGCATGTCCCCTCCCGCTACTGGATTCGAACGTCTGCAGGCTACCTAGATGCAGTTCGTCGAACCGGAGATACAGGGATTTGGCAGAAAAATACTCCCAAAAGGACGTGGGGCGGTCTCTGGCCAACACGGGGCAATTCCTGATCGACGGCGTCGCGCTATGATGGACCCGCCGGGAGAATTACTGGTGGAACAAGCATTTGCGAAGATCTCCTGCCGAGGTCCGGTTTGAACCAGCCCCTTTTCTGGGTTCTATTCAACCTGTTCGTTTTGGGAATGCTCCTGCTGGACCTGGGGGTCTTCCATCGCCGCTCCCACACGGTGAAATTCCGCGAGGCCATGCTGTGGAGCGGGCTGTGGATTTCACTGGCCGCGGCATTCGCAGTGCTGGTTTATTTCTGGCACGGTCGGACACCGGCAGTGGAGTTCGTCACCGGCTATGTGATCGAACTCTCGCTCAGCGTGGACAATCTGTTCGTCTTCCTGCTGATCTTCAGGTTTTTCAAGGTTGCCCCGGCCCACCAGCACAAAGTGCTCTTCTGGGGAATTCTGGGCGCTCTTTTGATGCGTGCTCTCTTCATCCTTCTGGGCGTTGGACTGATTCGAAAATTCCACTGGATCATTTATCTGTTTGGGCTGCTGTTGATTTACAGCGGGACCAAGCTGTTTTTCGAAAAGAATGCGGAAGTCCATCCCGAGCATAACGTGGTTCTGCGCGTGTTCCGCAAGTGGGTGCCGGTGACCAAGGACTATCACGGCGACAAGTTCCTCATTCGCCGCCCGAAATTCTCTGCCACGCCCCTGCTGGTCGTGCTGCTCGTGGTGGAGACAACCGACCTGCTGTTCGCGGTCGACTCAATCCCCGCAATCCTTGCGATCACCCTGAATGCGTTCATCGTATACACGTCGAACGTCTTCGCCATTCTGGGTCTGCGCTCCATGTACTTTGCCTTGTCGGGAATGATGGAGATGTTCCGCTATCTCCACTATGGTCTGTCGCTGGTGCTTATCTTTATCGGCGGCAAGATGTTGCTTTCGGAGTTTTACAAAATCTCAACCGAGTACGCCCTGATCATTGTGGCGGGAATTCTGGGGGTGTCGGTTCTGGCCTCCGTCCTGCACCCCGAAAAGGCCAAGGCGGCCTGACGGGGTCAGGCAAAGCGTAGAGAGTCGCCTTGGTTGATGGAATGTTTCAGGAATTTTGCGTCGTTATGGTTGGGAAAATCCGTCCGATAATGCGCTCCCCTGCTTTCTTCGCGCGCCAGGGCGCACTGGGCTACCAGCAGGCCGACTGTGCGCAGGTTTTGCGCCTCCCACCCACGGCGGCTGCGGGGTCGGCTTACGCGCTCGCCCAAACCCTCCAGTTGCTGAATGGCCCGTCGTAGTCCTGCGCCCGTCCGCACGATGCCGACATCGCGCCACATCAGATCCTGAATTTCTCCGATCACCTCTTCCGTTGCGGCATCCGGCTCGTTTGCCTTATTCGAGCCAGGCGAGTCCTTCTCTGACGGGCCGGACCGACCAAGTTCGCTGCGCATGGCCTTCCCTGCCCGCTCCCCGAATACCAGTCCCTCGAGCAGCGAGTTGCTCGCCAGACGATTTGCTCCATGGACGCCGGTACAGGCGGCCTCGCCCGCAGCGTAAAGACCGCGAATATTAGTTTTGCCCTCGAGATCCGTCCGCACGCCGCCCATGGCGTAGTGCGCCGCCGGGCGAATGGGAATCAGATCGGTTGTGATGTCGATGTTGTACTGCAGGCAGGTGGCATGAATGCGGGGAAAGCGGCTCCTGACCAGATTCTCGTCGAGGTGAGTGAGATCCAGATAAACCACCGGATCTTTCATGCGGCTGACTTCCAGCTCGTGGACGATGGCGCGTGCCACCACGTCGCGCGGCGCCAGTTCAGCCATGGGATGGTACTTGGGCATGAAACGCGCCATTTCCGAGTTGCGCAGGTAGGCTCCCTCGCCGCGCAAAGCCTCGGACAACAGAAATCGCGGAGTATTTTTCAGATACAGCGCGGTGGGATGGAACTGCACAAACTCCATGTCGCTGATTTCCGCGCCCGCCCGGAAAGCCATGGCAACGCCGTCTCCGGTCGCAACCGCCGGATTGGTTGTGTTGCGGTATAACTGGCCGAGGCCGCCTGAGGCCAGCAGCACGGCTGAGGCTGAGACTCGCCGCGACTCGCCCTTGTCGCTGATCAGGTCGACACCAGCAGCCCGCTCATCGCAGATCGCAAGCCCGGTGGAGAATTCAAACTCGCAGACAGAGATATTTGAGAGCGTCTTCGCTTTGGCTCGCAGCGCGCGAAGAATCTCGCGGCCCGTCGAGTCGCCATGGGCGTGGACGACGCGATTGCGGCTGTGGGCTCCTTCGCGCGTGAACGCCAGCCGAGTACCGTCCCGATCGAATTCCGTCCCCCACTGAATCAGTTCTTCGATCCGTTGGGGACCTTCCTCCACCAGCACCCGTGCCGCGTCGGGATTGCACAGGCCGTCGCCCGCATTGAGAGTGTCCTGAAGGTGGAGGCCGATTTCGTCTTCGTCGCTGAGAGCGGCGGCAACTCCTCCCTGCGCCCATTGTGTGGCGGAATCGGTGACCTCGCGCTTGGCCAGCACGACCACGCGTCCGGCCGCTGACAGTTCAACCGCGGCCCGCAGCCCGGCTACACCCGCACCAATTACCAGGAAATCTGTTTCCGGGGGAGCACAGTCCATGAGGGCCAAAATGTTATCACGCAGCTTCTGTGAGGCAGCGACTTACGCGGCGTCCCCAGGTGCCAGGCCGCAGTTGGGCTATGATGAAAGGCCATGACGCGCATCACCGTCAGCACCGCGCAGCGCTCTTACGATGCCGTAATCGAAGACGGACTTCTGTCGCGTGCGGGTGAATATCTTCAGCCGTTACTTGGAAAGGACACCCGCCTGTTTGTCGTTACCGTCGCGCCCGTGCGGCGGCGCTGGGGCAAGCGGCTGATGAAGTCCCTCTCCGCTGCCGGATTTCAAGCAAAGCTGGTGGAGATGGAGGAAGGCGAGCGCTATAAACGGCTGAACACGGTTGAGAGCCTGGCAGAAAAGCTCGTGAGCCTCGGCGCGGAACGCAGCTCCGCGCTGGTAGCCTTCGGCGGCGGAGTGGTGGGGGATGTGGTCGGCTTCCTGGCCTCGATATACCTGCGTGGGATCGATGTCATCCAGATTCCTACCACAGTGCAGGCGCAGGTCGACGCGTCGGTAGGCGGCAAGACCGGCGTCAATCTGAAAGCAGGCAAGAATCTCCTTGGCACGTTCCATCAGCCACGCATCGTTCTGATCGATCCCGAAGTGCTCTCGACTCTTCCCGAGCGAGAATTTCGGGCGGGCTTGTACGAGTCGCTGAAGTGCGGCGTCATAGGAAGACCGGAACTGTTCACCCGGCTGGAGAAAAGCAAACTGGACGCGCTGCGCAAGGACCCCTCGACGCTGGGATGGGTGATTGCGGAATCCGTGCGGTTGAAGGCGGAGATCGTCTCCGCCGATGAGCGCGAGAATGGGCTGCGACGCGTGCTGAATTTTGGACACACGATAGGGCACGCCTTGGAAGCGGAAACGGCATACCGGCATTTCCTGCACGGCGAGGCCGTCGCCTGGGGCATGGTGGCAGCGGCAAATATCGCGGCTGGAGTCCGCCGGATTGAGGACAGCATCGCCCAGCGCATTGCCAGCGCGGTATTGACTGCCGGCCCCCTGCCCCGAGTGGAAGTCCGCAGCCGCAGCATTCTTCGGCGCCTGCAAGCCGATAAGAAGACCCGCAACGGAGTGGTGCACTTTGTCCTTCCGGAGGACATCGGCAGGGTCGAAGTGGTGAAGGATGTACCCGAAGCGGTGGTGCTCAAAGCGGTAGACGATCTTCGCCGCTTGTCTCGTCCATAATCCATCAGGACGCTGATCCGGTTGACCAAGCCAGGCAAATCCGTAGTGATCGGAGCCGCTCCGGCGGGCGCAAACGATCCGCAGTCCGCGGCGCGTGCGGTGCGCGACATGTTCACTTCCATCGCGCCGCGCTACGACCTGCTCAATCACGTCCTCTCATTCAACGTTGATCGCTTGTGGTGGCGGAGGACAGCTAAGGCGTTTGATCACATTTTGTCTCGGCCCGACGCGCAGGTTCTCGATCTTTGCTGCGGTACGGGAGACATGACCCTCGCTCTCCTGCGCCGCGCCGGGAAATTCCATCCCCGCCTCCTGGGCGCAGATTTTTCTCACTCTATGCTGCAGCGGGCCCGAACGAAAACCAAAGGAAACGAGGTCCAGTGGCTCGAAGCCGACGCGCTGCTTCTCCCCATAGACGACTCCACCGTCGATCTTGTGACCAGTGCTTTTGGTTTTCGCAACCTGGCAGACTACGACCGCGGACTGCGGGAGATTCTGCGCGTCCTTCGTCCGGGCGGAGAGTGCGGCATTCTCGATTTCGGAGAACCCAAAGGACTGGTCGGCCTCGGGTACAAGTTCTATTTCAAGCGAGTACTCCCTGCGGCGGGGACGCTGATTTCCGGAGTCAAGGGTCCGTACGCCTACTTACCGGCTTCGGTCGAGCGATTTCCCGAACCTGAGGAAATGCTCGAGCGCATGCGCGGAGCGGGCTTTCGCGAGGCGTCGTGGACGCCTTACACGCTGGGAATCGCGGGGCTCTATCGGGGAAAGAAGTAAGGGAACTTGGGTTACGGCACCGCGACAGAGCGCCGTCTGTCGCTTTCGCGGTCCGACTTGAAGCTGTCGGCAAATGCCTCCTCGACGGTGAAGCGGATTACGTCTTTGTAGTCGTGGTCGAGAAATTTCTTCAGCCGGTCCGTATTCAACACCCAGTCTCCCGTCAGATAGGGCAAGGCCTCTGGAGGAAGGGCGCTGATGCCGGCATTCCAGCGGTATCGCGTGACCATTCGCAGGGCGGTCATCCCCGGCAGTGTCAGTGGCTTCACCCGCGCGATCTCGGCACACTGGCTGTGGGTAAGCGGATCGCCTCGACCCGCCACGTTGAGGACGGTGAGGCGCTGCGCTTCAGGTTCTCCTTTTTTGACAATAGCCGCCGTCAGGCGCGCGACGTCGTCCACATGAGCAAACTGGATCCGCTTCTGCGAATACTGATTTCCGAGTGGGATCGGGAAAGTTAACTTCTTGCCCTTGCTGCGCATTCTGGTGGCTCGCGGCCCTCGCCCGCTCGGCACACCGCGAAAGGCATCCAGCAGGTAGTGCTCCACCGTTTCACCCGCAAACAGATGGGATCGCAGCAGGTACGCACTGCAACTGCGAAGCGCCGGAACGCGCTGCCGCACCACTTTTTCGGCTTCGATCTGGTGCTCGGCATAGGGCAGTGCCTCCGCCCGCAGGGCCGAGTCTTCCGTAGCGGGCGAATGCAAATCTGTGCCGTAAACAAAGGCGCTGCTGACGAAAATGAACTTCTGTACCACCGGTTCATCGCGATTGACTTCGCTGATCGCCTCCAGCACGCGCGCCGTTCCTGCCACGTTGGTCCGCCACATGCGATCGAGATCAAGTACGCCGGCGCGCACCGGATCGGTGACAAACGCCAGGTGAATCACGGCGACGGCCCGGGTCTGCCGCAGCAGGGCCATCAGTTCGTGGCAGGATTCCTCGCGCTCCAGATTCATTTGCACGAAGCGCAAGGGCGCATCGGTCCGGGGGTCGCGCAGATCAACGGCAACGAAGTTATAACCGGGGAACTGCTGCGGCAGGCGCAGCCCCAGATTGCCGGCCGCGCCGGTCACGATCACGGTTGAACGCGATTCGCCCATCATTTAGGACCGGGAGCTCCGGGGTTCGGCGGCGGGCTGGCCGGCGCCGCGCCGGCACCAGGCGCCCCGGGTTGCGGCGCAGGCGCACCGAAGAACCTGTCGTCGAGCTTGGGAATGGCCTCGTGCTGCAAGGCCTGGATCGAGGCCTGCATCCGCTGCGTTTGAAGAATGTTGTGAATCTCGGACCGCACGCTGTCCAGCGTCGCTGTCTCCTTCTTCTCGACCTTGTAGACGAAATAGCCGTTGTTGTCGGAAATCACGGATGACACTGATCCGGGCGTCAGGCTCATGACCGCGGCGTGGGCGGGAGGCATATGACTCGATCGCAGGACCTTCCTGGTTTCGGGAGGCTTGTCCTTGATTCCGGCAAAAAGAAAGGCCTCCGCCTGAAGCTTCTCAAAGCTCTCACCCGCCACGGCGCGAGCGCGGAGCGCCTCGGCTTTCTTTTTGGCGGCGACATCCGGATCTACCGGCGTGGCGGCCCCGGCGACCGCCTTCGCCTTTGGGGCAACCGGTTTTCCGGGCCGCGGGACGTACAACTGCTCAACCGTCGCTTCCTCGTACTCGGCCGGATGGCTTGAGTAGTAGTCGGAAATGTCCTTGTCGGGAATCTGCGCCGCTTTGGTGCGCAGGCTTTGCCCGAGTTGCTGCATCAGCAACTGCATTCGCGAAAGCTTCAGCCGCTCCTCGAATTGGGGTCCCTGGTCCAGCCCCTCCTTGTGGGCCTCATGCGCAACCACGAGCAGAAGAGCGTAGTTGGCCGCAAACTGACGGCGCTGGCCCTCCGGCATGTCAGGCTGGACGGAGTTCATGATCCGTTCGAACTCGGCGCGCGTGATCACCGTTTTGCAGTCTGCGTTGGTGAGGTCGTTGGAAGGCTTGTCACAAATCCCCTCCACGGTAATGACCGCGGCCTCGGGCGGGACCTGGGCCTTCTCGGGAACGTTGGCTGAAGGCGCGTCCGGAGGACCGCCCTGCGGCGCTGCGGCAGGCGCAGGAGTTGCGGGAGCGCCCGATTGCGGTTGTGCCGAACCGGCGGCCTGCCCCCAGGCAAGCGCGCCAGACAGCAGTAAAACCAACCCATACTGGGTCATAGAGAGAAAATCCCTTCCGGAGAGCCGAGTTTGAAGAGCTGAATTTTAAGAGATCGTAACATAGGGCTGCTTGCGGCCCGATTACCGATTTTGGCTCAGAACACGCCAATCACGCGGCTGGGATGCGATTTTGTCTGCCGGAGACTGTACCCTTGGCGGAGTGCTGACCCTGCTGTGATAATGCACCCATGGCTCAGCTCCCGGCGATCTACGGCCCGGAATCGATGCGCGCGGAGAAACGGGGTGTGGCCACCAACTCGGTCGTGGCCGCGGCCGTAATCACCTTGCTGAAGGTGATCGTCGGCGTCACCACTGGAAGCCTGGGTATTCTCTCCGAGGCGGCCCACTCGGGCCTGGATCTGATTGCCGCAGTGGTAACCCTCCTTTCCGTCCGGGTATCCGACAAGCCGGCGGACGCCGACCATCAGTACGGTCATGGAAAGGTGGAAAACTTTTCCGCGTTTATTGAGACGGGCCTCCTGCTGTTGACCTGTATCTGGATTGTCTACGAGGCGGCGAAGCGTCTCTTCTTCCACCACGTCGAAATCGAGCCGACAATCGCGGCGTTCCTGGTGATGCTCATTTCCATGGCGGTGGATTTCTGGCGATCGCGAGCCTTGGGCCGGATCGCTGCAAAATACGACAGCCAGGCTCTGGAAGCCGACGCCCTTCATTTTTCCACCGACATCTGGTCGACCGGCGTCGTAATTCTGGGGCTGCTGCTGGTACTTCTCGGCCGCCGCTTTGGTATTGGCTGGCTCAGCGACGCCGACCCTGTCGCCGCTTTGTTCGTCGCCGGCGTGGTGGTTTACGTCAGTTCCCGGCTCGCGAGGCGCACGGTTGACGCCCTGCTTGATGCCTCACCGCCGGAGGTGCGAAGCAAAATCATCACCGCTGTATCCAATGTGGACGGGCTACTCGAAGTGGATCGCGTTCGTATCCGCCGCGCCGGCAACCGGTACTTCGCCGATCTTTCCGTCGGCCTGGCGCGCAGTGTCACCTTTCAGCGCTCGGAGCAAGTCTCGGACGCCGTGACCGCGGCCGTGCATGACATCCTGCCGAATGCCGATGTTGTCGTGCATCCAATACCGCGTGCCGGGCAGGCGGAAAACATCTTCGACCGGGTGCGCGCCGTAGCCACGCGCAATAATTTCAACGTTCACGACGTCAGCATCCAGGATCTGAGCGGGCGGCTGCATGTGGAGCAGCACCTCGAACTTGATGAGCGTCTCAGCCTGAAAGAGGCCCACGACCGTGTGACCCTGCTCGAATCGGAAATCCGCGAGGATGTGCCTGAAATCTCCTCGATTCTGACCCACATAGAAAGCGAGCCGGCGACGATCGAGAGCGGCGATGAAATCCTGCGCGACGCCGCGCTCGAGAAGCGTCTGAAGACCGTGGCCTCGGAGTTCGCCGAGATTGCCGACATGCACGACGTCGAGATCAAGCGGGTTGGCGGGCGGTTGTACGTCTCGTGCCACTGCACCATGTCGGACAACCTGCCTCTTTCGCGCGTTCACGACATTTCCACCGAGCTCGAAATTCGCCTCAAGCGGGAGTCTCCCGAACTCTTCCGGGTGCTGATCCACCCTGAACCCAGTACGGACAACCGCAGGTAGTTGTGGCGAACTCCATTTGTGAGGCTCTCCTATGGTCGAAGCACACGTAACCTGGATTGACCAGGATCGCTTTGCCGGGCAGGCGTCGTCCCGACATGCAATTGTGGTAGACGCCGGCAGTGAGAAAACCGCGAACAGCCCCGTTGAACTGGTCCTGATCGCGCTGTGCGGCTGCACCGCCGCGGATGTGGTCAGCATCCTGCGCAAAAAGCGCGAGCCGATGACCAGCCTGCATGTGTACGCGGAAGGCGAACGCGCTCCCGATCCGCCTACTGTTTATACTGACATCCGCCTAGTCTACCGGGTGGGCGGAAGGGTTCAGCACAAAGCGATGGAGGACGCCGTCCGGCTTTCGGAAGAGAAGTACTGCTCGGTTTCGGCAATGCTGGGCAAGACCGCGAAGATTACCTACAGGATCGAATACGCCGACGAAAAACCAGCAGCAGGCGACTGATGGAAGCCGATCCTACCGCGGCTACGTCTATATTGCGACCGCGGCGCTTCTCTGGGGAATCGCAGCCAGCCTGGGCCGTGCAGCTTTCACAGGACGGCTGCTCCCGTCGGGCCAGGCTCTTCGGCCGATCGACCCGCTGATCCTTTCCCAAAGCCGCACCACGATTTCCTTCTTCATCGTTCTGCCGATCCTGCTTTCCATTCGGGGATGGAAGAAGATCCGGCTGCCGAACCCGGATCTGTGGCGCATGCTGGTGTTGGGCGTGCTTGGAGTTGCGGCGTCGAACTACTTTTACTACCTCGCGATTCAGCGGACCAATGTTGCGACCGCGATCATCATTCAATACACTGCGCCGGCGTGGGTTCTGCTGTACATGGTGAGCCGTGGCCGCCAGAAGCCGACGCTTCAGCGGGTGTCGGCCGTAGCTCTGGCGATTCTCGGAACGGGATTAGTAATCGGGATTTTTCGTGCGGGCGGAGTTCGTCTTGACGCAATCGGATTGATCGCGGCATTCCTGGCTGCGTTTTCATTTGCGTTTTACAACATTGGCGGCCACGAAATGCTGACGCGCTGGGACCATTGGATCGTCCTGCTATACACCACCTTCAGCGCCTCGCTGTTCTGGATTGTGGTGAACCCGCCGTGGAAGGTGGTCGAGGCGAGGTATTCGCCGGGCCAGTGGCTGTTCCTGCTGGTATTTTCGATCATGTCGGTCCTGGGCCCGTTTTCCTTCTATTTCGCCGGGCTCAGATACCTCGAGCCGACGAAAGCGATCGTCGTGAGCTGTCTGGAACCGGTGTTTTCGATCATCATCGCGGCACTGGCCCTCGGAGAGATGATGAACCCGTGGCAAACCGTCGGAATTGTTTTCGTTCTGGTCGCGATCGTCGTCGTCCAGATGCCGGAGCGAAACAGGCGGGAATCGCTGGCCGCGGTTGAGCCTGTGAACTGAGAGGGCTGCTTTCTATTCCAGATCCTTCCCCACGGTTTCCGGCAACTGCGTTGCGACCAATGCCGACACGAGATACGACCCGGCGCACAACATGAAGGCCCAATTCAGGCTGTGGGTTTCTCCCACGTGCCCGATGACATAAGGGGCGATCGAACTCAATGTGCGCGCCCCGCTATAGGTAAAACCCAGACCCTGGGCGCGCACCTGCGTGGGAAAAATCTCGCTCGCGATAATCCCCGATCCGGAAAATAACCCCGTACCGAAGAAAGCTACCAGAGCCCCCACAATGAGCAAAACCCACGGCTGGCGCGCCACGGCATAGAGAGGCGTCACCAGTGCGGCTGCGACCAGGTACAGGATGAACGAACGCCGCCTGCCCAATCGGTCCGCCACCCATCCGAAGCTGGCATAGCCGGGAAACATCCCAAAGAGGTTCAGGAACACGAGCAGGGTGGTTGTGCCCATCACGCCAAAACCGCGGCCCCCGCGTTCCACCGGCAGGGACAGATACGGCGGAATCCAGGTAAACAGTCCCCACCACGCCGACATGCCGAAGAAATTCACCAGCAGCAATGCAAGTGTTGATTTCCGGTATGGAGGCCGAAAGATGCGGGCCATGCTGCCTTCACCGTTCGCAGGGCTGGGATTGCTCTTGATTCGTTCCCTGCTCTCTTGCCACAGGCGGGACTCAGGCACTCCCTGGCGAATCCATAGCACGACCGCGGCAGGGAAAATGCCGACAAAGAACACCATCCGCCAGTCCGCATAGTGCAGAATCACCCCCGCCACGAGCGACGCCAGGGCATATCCAATCGCCCACGAACTCTGCACTAACGACAGCGCTTTTGCCCGCAGGTCCGTTGGCCAGGTCTCGGCCACAAGGGCGGCGCCCGTGTTCCACTCTCCCCCCATTCCCAGGCCGAGGACGAAGCGGAACACGGCCAGCATGAGGATTGTCGTGGAGAGGCCGGAGCCGAACGAGCAAACCGAGTACGTCAGGATGCTCAGCATCAGGGCGCGCTTTCGCCCGATGCGGTCGGCGATGAATCCGAAGAGCACACCGCCGATTCCTGAAGCGAGCAGCGTCAGCGTTTGCAGCAGGCCCGAGGTGGTCTTGCTCATGCCCAGGTCGACCATGATGTGCGCCAGAACCAGCGCGTAGAGCATGGCGTCGAACGCGTCCAGCATCCAGCCTAGCGCGGCGGCAATCAGCGTCTTGCGCTGCGCGGCAGTGATCCGGGACAGCACGGTGATCGCACCACTGGCCATCAGGCGCGGATTGTATCAGCAAAATTTTCGAACGGGGTCCGCTATTGACGGGCCAACGTCTTCCCGCGCGACTGAAGGAGATGGAAGTAACGGCCGGTGCGGTCTACGTCCAGGGCAATCTGCTTGCGAAGTGCGTCGATGGAAGGAAATTTGATCTCGTCCCGCACGCGTTCGAGGAAAAAGATCTCAACCTCGGTCTCCGGCGTCAGTTCGAGCGGATGAAAATTCAGCAGGTGGCTCTCGATGGCGAAAAGGTCCGCACCAAACGTGGGGCGATTCCCGACGTTCGTGACGGAATCGAAGCACTCTTCGCCCACGCGGCACCGGGTGATGTACACACCGTCCTTGGGCGTCATTTCTTCATAACGGCTTAGGTTGATGGTGGGAACTGTGTATTTGGAGCCGTAGCCTCGTCCGCGGCCCGGTGTGGACAAAATGGCAAAGGGTCTGCCCAGCAGGTGGCGGGCGCGGCTCACGCGGCCATCCCCCAGAAGCTTGCGAATCTGGCTGCTTGAGACCGGCTCGCCGCGCAGGCGCATTTCAGGATAAGTAATCACCTCAAAACCCATCTCCCGGCCGAATTCGGTCAGCATGGCAACATTGCCGGATGCCTTGTGGCCGAAGTGGAAGTTGTAACCTTCGTGCACCTCGCGGGCGCGCAGGCCGGTTTTCAGAATGTCATGAGCGAACTGCCATGGCGTCAGCAGCGACAGGTCGCGGCCGAAGGGCAGCAGCAGAACTCCGTCAACCCCAGTGGCTTCGAGGAGCCTCAGTTTCTCTGGAGTCGGGGTAATCAGCTTCAGCCCTGAGTCGGGCCGCAGGATGCGCACGGGATGCGGCTCGAAGGTCACGGCAACAGCCTTCGCGCCGGAGGCCCGGGCGCGCTTCACAATGTTTTCCAGAACGTGAGTATGCGCGCGATGTACACCGTCAAAATTGCCGACGCTGACGATGGTGGAACCGAATTCCGGAGAAATCTCTTCGAGTTTGTGGAATACCTTCATAGCGTGCTTAGCCAGCCGTCTTGGGCGTGAATCTTTCCGACGGCTTCATATCTCAAACTCCAGCTTCATCCCGTCGTACGAGAGCCGCACGTTGTCCGGCAAAGACGCATTGGTCTGTTCGTGCGGCAACTCGTGGCAGATGTGGGTGAAGAACGCCCGCTTCGGCTTCAGCCTGTCCACGATCCGCAAGGAGTTATCCACCGTCGAGTGCGTGGGATGGGGCTTGTAGCGCAGCGCGTCCAGAAACAGAACGTCGAGGCTCTGCAACTGCCCAAATGAATCTTCCGGAATTTCACTGAAATCGGTCAGGTACGCGGCGCTGCCGAAACGGAACCCGATAATAGGCGCATCCCCGTGCAACACCTCCACCGGCTCGAAAGTCGCGCCGAACAGTTCCAGAGTTCCATTGATCGGCTTCAGCTCCACCTGCGCCAGCCCGCCGAACTTATATTTGGCGTCAAAGATGTACTTGAACATGGTTCGCACCACTTCCGCGGCTTCCGGCTGGGCATAAAGCGGGATCTTTTCCGGACGATGGAAGCTCAGGGGGCGGAGATCATCGAGCCCCAGAACGTGGTCGGCATGCGCGTGCGTGTAGAGCACCGCATCGAGCTTGCGGATTCCCTCACGGATGGCCTGCTGCCGGAAGTCCGGTGTCGTATCGATGAGAACCGTCTTGTCGGCAAACTCGATCAGGATCGAGGGACGGGTGCGCCGGTCCTTGGGGTCGGACGACTGGCAAACGGCGCAATCGCAGCCGATGGTGGGCACGCCCATGGAAGTGCCGCTGCCCAGCACCGTAAGCCGCGCCTTCATCGTGTGCCGGTGCCCTTGACTGGCGCCTGCGGAGGCCGGGCGAGCGCATTCGTCACCTCAACATACGCCATGCGCAGTTCATACAACGAATTCTGAAGGAAACCCTGCTCCGCGGCGGTGAGATTGCCTTTTGTCTTCTCTGCAATGAGCCCGATTGTGTCGATCGTCTGCCGCGCGCCGACGATATCGACTCGCGGTTGCCCGCCCTGTTCGTGCATCAGACCCAGTTGCAGCATCGCCGTCATGTACAGCGACGCCAGGAAGCGCTCAAAGGTCATCTCCAGCTCTTTTGCCGAATGACCGCTTAACTCCACGCGCTGATCCATTTCTTTGGAGGACTTCTGGTAGGCGTCGGCCTGCTCTTTCTGCTCGGCTGCGCTCGGAGGCTCGGGTGCGTCGGCCTCCTGCGTTATCGGAACGGTCTTTGGCGGGGTGGTATTTGGCGGGGCGGTATTTGGCGGGGCCGCTTCGGCGCCCGAACTGGTGCTGACGGTTTCTTCGGCTACGTCTTTGCGAAGCTCGCCATCGGTGGTGAAGAGGCGGCGGTCGGTGACGGTGAAACTATCCTGTTTTTTCTCAGCCATAAGTTGTTTCCCCCAGCAATCGGAAATTTCTGATTTGCGGGACTCTCGACTCAGCTCAACACGTCGTTTTTGAAAGGCAAATCCGCCGGAGTTACACGCACCCCGTTCGCCGTCAGTGGTTTGTCGGCGGCTTCCCGGCGAACATATCCCAGACCCAAGAGTTTCGTCCCGCCGGACGTTGGCATTTCTGCAACGCTCGTGATCTCACCCACTTCCTTGCCCTCGAACTCAATCTTGGCGCCGGGCGTGGCGGACGTCGACTCCAGCACGAGGCCGGTAAATTTTCGATGCACGTTCCCGCGTGAGCGAATCCGCTCCACGATCTCCTGCCCTATGTAACAGCCCTTGCTGAAATTCAGGGCCCGCTCCTGCCCGGTTTCCTGCGGCAGGTCGCGATCGCGAATATCCTGCCCATAGCGGGGCCTGCCACTGGCAATGCGGAGCAACTCGAATGCCGTCGTCCCGGTCGCTTGCGCTCCCGCCTTGATGAGACCGTCCCAAACCAGGCTCACACGGCCGGGTTCAAGCCAGATCTCGTAGCACTCGAGAATGGGGTTGTCAGTCCGAACTAGGTCGAGGTTCTGCCCATTCCACTCAATTTTGGAAAACTGCAAAGGCTGCAACTCGGGGAGAGTAAACCCGGCCGCAGCCAGAACCTGGCGCGCTTTGGGGCCCGCGATGCCAATTGCCGTCAAGTTTTCGCTGATATTCGTCAGCTTCACATCGTCCATGATGATGTAGCGGCCCAAACCCTCCAGCACCTTCGGCGCCTGGGCCTGATCGGTGTCGAGGAGAAACGAATCGCCGCGGTTGTACGCAAACAAATCGCCAAGAATTCTCCCCTGCGGGTTCAGCAGAAACGCGTAGACACCGTTGTTTTCCTTGAGATCACGAACATTGTTCGTGATCATGCCGTTCAGCCAACGTACCCGGTCCTTGCCGGTTGCGGCAATTTTCGCGCGCCACCCCAGGTCGTAGACGCCGCAATGGTCGCGCAGCGCGGCAAACTCGGCTCGTGGATCGCCGAAGTCGGTCGCCGTATTGGCGCCCGCGTATTCGCCCACGTGAGCCGAGGACGAAAGCAGGGCGTCATGCAATGCAGTAGCGCTCATGTCTCAATTTGATTATAGCGGACGAAATTCGGCCCGTCCGACGCCCGGAGTCGGCGAATCCAGCGATGCCCGACCGTAACGGGTGATCCTGTCCGCCAGCGCCCGATTGCTCGCAGCGTGTGTTACTTTTCCCCCGTGGCCCAGAAGAAGCGCATCGCCGTCGTCCCCGGCGACGGAATCGGCAAAGAGGTGATCCCCGAGGCGGTCAAGGTCATGACTGCTTCCGGAGCCCAGGTCGATCTCTCCTATTTCGACTGGAGCGCCGATCGCTATCTTGCAGATGCAATGACGATCCCGCCCGATGGATTCACGATGCTTTCCCGCGACTTTGACGCCATTCTTGTCGGCGCCTTCGGAGATCCGCGCGTCCCCTCGAATATTCACGCCAAAGAGATCCTGCTAGGCATGCGCTTCAAAATGGACCTGTATGCAAACGTCCGTCCCGTGCGACTTTTGGACGAATCGCTGTGCCCGCTGAAAGGCATCCAACCGAAGGATGTGGACTTCGTCGTAATTCGCGAGAACACCGAAGGTGTGTATGTAGATGTTGGAGGCTGCTTCAAACAGGGCACGGCGGACGAGGTGGCTATCCAGGAAGACGTGAATACTCGCAAAGGAGTCGAACGGATCATTCGCTACGCCTTCGAATACTGTTCGTCGCACAAAAAACAGGATGGCAGCCCTCGCCGCAAAGTGCTCATGAGCGATAAGGCCAACGTCATGACCTACGCCCACGGACTGTGGCAGCGGGTGTTCAAGGAAGTCAGCCGCGAGTATCCGCAGATCGCAGCCGAGCACATGTACGTGGACGCCCTTTGCATGCAGATGGTGCGCGACCCCCGCCAGTTTGACGTCATCGTGACCAACAACATGTTTGGCGACATCATCACCGACCTTGCTGCCGGGGTGCAGGGCGGACTGGGCGTGGCCGCGAGTGGGAACATTCATCCGGGCCGTACCTCCATGTTTGAGCCCGTCCACGGTTCGGCCCCCCCGATTGCCGGCAAGAATCTGGCGAATCCTCTTGGCGCCATCCTGACTGCGGCCATGATGGTTGGCCACCTCGGCATGGAGGCGGAATCCGCAAAAATCGAAGCGGCAGTTCTAGAAGCGGTGCGACAAAAGAAAACTGCGCAGGATGTGGGAGGAACGTTGGGAACAAGGGAAGCGGGGCAGTGGGTGGCAGACAGGGTGGCAGCGGGCCAATGAAGTTTCATTCATCCAGGCACTACCTGCTTTTCATTTGGGCGCTTCTGCTGGCCCTCGTGGTCTCGACCACCGCCCAAACCTCAAAGCCAACGGAGAAGACGCCAGAACAGCACCCAGCGGCCGCGGAGGAAGAGAAAAAGATCTCGCCCCAGGAGGCCGAGGAACTCTTTCGTTCCGTCGACGAAATCCTCAAGTTTGCCAGCAAGGACAGCGGCCTTCCCATCAAACATTCCGTCAAGCGCCGCCTCGTCAGCCGCGACGAAGTGGTTTCCTATCTCACCAAACACATGTCGGAGGACGAAGACGCCCAGCGCCTGCGGCGCTCTTCTCTGGTCCTGAAAAAGTTCGGCCTGCTGCCCCCCGATTTCGATCTGGAAAAGTTTCTCGTCCTTCTCCTCCGCGAGCAGGTCGCAGGCTACTACGATCCCAAGACAAAAACGGTCAACCTGCTCGACTGGCTGGACGCCGACCAGCAGCGGCCGGTTCTGGCGCACGAACTCACCCATGCGCTACAGGACCAGTCCTTTGGCCTCGAAAAATGGATGAAGGCCACGGACCTGAACCGCAAGAAATCCCTGACCTATGACGACATCGAGAAGGATGAGATCAGCACCGCCCGACAGGCGGTTGTCGAGGGCCAGGCTATGGTGGTGCTGATCGACTACATGCTCGCGCCGACGGGTCAATCCATGGAGACTTCGTCACAGTTGGCCGAAGCGCTCAAACAGGGCATGCTCGTGGGCGCGGCGGATGCCATTCAATTCCGAAATGCTCCCCTTTTCCTCAAGGAAGCGCTGACGTTCCCGTATCGCTACGGACTTGATTTTGAAGCCGCGCTGCTGACGGGTCGGGGCAAAGAAAAGGCCTTTGCCGGAGTATTTGCCAACCCTCCGGAGACCTCTCGCCAGATTATGGAGCCGCAGACTTACCTCGCCGCCGAGCCCGTGGCTTCCATGCCGTTGCCCGATTTCAGGCAGATCTTCCGGAACTACGAGCCATTCGACGTGGGGGCAATCGGCGAGTTCGATGTGGCGGTAATCATCGACGAGTACGCGGGAGTGGAGGTGTCGCGCAAGCTGTATCCGCACTGGCGGGGCGGGTATTACTACGCGGCGCAGACCAAGAATGATCCCACCGCCCCTCTTTCCCTGCTTTATGTTTCGCGCTGGTCCAACGCGGAACGGGCGGCAGAATTCGGTGCTATCTATGCCCGATCACTCAGCAAACGCTATCGCCGAGCGCGAGAGGCGACCCCCGAGGGATCGCAGCCGCTGGATCTGGAGAAGCTTGAAAGCCTCACTGGAACTCACACCTGGATTACCGAAGAAGGGCCGGTGGTAATCCAGGTCAAGGACGACATGGTGATGGCGGATGAAAGCACAGACCCGCAGACAACCGAACAACTGCAGCGTGCGCTGTTTGGTGCAAACGACACGGCGGGAAAATAGAGGCGAACTTCGGACCTCACATCTTGTCCAGCATCTGGATCGTCCTCAGGACGACTTGCCCGACAATCTCGATACTTTTGCCTGAGACTTTGTCCAGCGTGTCCTGCGCCGTGTGGTGGTAGGAATCTCCGTAGCCGTAGTCCATGTCGATGAGGTCCGCGCTCGGCACGCCATGTTTTACGAACGGCAGATGATCATCCTCCACGGCGAGGGTTCGCGCGAAAAAATGGGATTGATATCCCAGTCCTGCGGCCGCCTGGTAGACCAGTTTCTCAAGCCAGAGCGTGGAGTTGGCATCGCGCTCGATGTTGAGATCGGCGTCGCCGATCATGTCGGTGAGCAAAAAGGCTTTGATTTTGCCTAGCGTGCCGTCTTTCTGCCATTTGTCTGCCAGATGGCGCGTTCCGTACAAGCTGTCAGTATCCGACCACTGCTGGACCGCCTCTTCGCCATCGGTCCACACCAGCCAAACGCTGTAGCCGCTGCGGCGGCCGCGGAGCTGATTGGCTAATTCCAGCAATAACGCGGTTGTAGAACCGCCATCATTGGCGCCGACGTAGCCAATCTTCGTCAGAGAGTAGTTCGTGTCGTAGTGCCCGGCGACGACGATGATGCCGTCACGGTTGCCGGGAAATTTGGCGATGATGTTCCGCACCGGCAGCTTCCCTGCTGGCGTGTCGGCGACAAAGGCGTCTTCCTCCACCTTATCGCCCTTCAGCTGGGACAGGATGTAGGCTTCGAGCTTTTTGTGATTTTCGCTTCCGATGGCCCGGGGGCCGAAGGCCACCACCTTGTGAAGGTACTGCATCGCGCGGCCGGCATTGAATTGCGGCTCGGGTCCAGGATCAGAGGGCGTCGTCGGCTCTGGTTGCTCCGCGGCAGACGACGGCTCCGGCTGCGGTGTTTCCTTAGCCGTCGGCTGCGCGCATGCCGCCAGGCTCAAGGCGAGACACAGCGCCGAAATCGCCAGGACCACGATGACCTGGCGTGAACCCTTTCGGGCAGCCTTCAATGCTTCTTCCGTTCCTGCCGTTCCTGCCGCGCCTTCCTCTGCTTGGGGTGAACAAACCATGCGATCCCGATGCTCAACAGGTAGAGGGCTACCATCGGCGCGGCAAAAATGCACATGTTCAAAATGTCAGTTGTGGGCGTCAGGACTGCCGCGATGATGAAAATGACCAGGATCGAATAGCGGACGTTGTGCCACATCCACCCGGCGCTCACGACTCCCATCAGCGACAGGAAAAACACCAGGATGGGCAATTCAAAAACCGCACCCAACCCCAGAATGATCGTCAGGAACAGATCCGTATACTCCCCTATCGTGATCATGGGCTGGAATTGCTTGCCGTAGCTGATCAGGAAGTCGAGGGCAGCCGGATAGACGATTCTGTAGCCGAAATAACCCCCTCCGAGAAACAGGAGGATCGTCGAAAACATGAACGGCATGACGTAACGCTGCTCATGGCGGTACAGGCCCGGGGAGATGAACATCCACACCTGGTACAGGACAAAAGGCGAGGCCACAAATACGCCGGCCATCAAACCGACTTTCAGGTAAAGGTTGAAGGGCTCGGTAGGGCTGAGGTAAACGAGCCGCTCGGGTAGCCCGTTGCGCTTCAGCGCAAACATCACGGGTTCCTGCATCAGGGCGAAGATCTTTTCGGCATACCCCCAGCACAGTCCGAAGCCCACCGCGACCGCGATGATGGAGTAAATGATCCGCATCCTGAGCTCCTCGAGATGCTCGAGGAAGCTCATTGCGGGCATGTCGTCGTGATCGCCGGAAGGCAATTCTGCCGCGACTTCAGGCATCGTGGCCTTTGGACTCAGAGTGCTGCTCGATTGGTTCCTGGTGGACCGCCTGCGGCTCGGAGTGAGTGGCGGGCTGTGCCTCTACGGCCGCATGTGCAGGTTCGACATGGGCAGGCTCGACGTAGACGGGCTCGGCGTGAACCGGTTCGGCCTCGAGAAGTGGCGGCTCCGGGCCCAGCGAAAGAGCGGCCACCGCCCCGGCGGGAGACTGCGTCGGCGAAAAGATGGTGTGGTCGACGCCAATGTCCAGATTGGAGATCTCGTTCTCGATCTGAGCCTTAAATTCGTTGGAAGCACGCTTGAATTCGTTCAGCGCGCGCCCGATCTGGCGTCCCACTTCGGGCAGCTTCTTGGGCCCGAAGATCAGGAGCGCCAGCAGAAAGAGAAAAATCATCTCGGGAAAGCCCAGATTCATAGGTCCATGATACTGCCAGAGTCCTTTGCCATCAATGTAGCCGGGATTCCCACGGCGCCACGCATCTTGATTATGGAACCTGCCGGGTGAAACGAGCATCCTATAGCTAGGCTGGCAGGCAGATCCTTTGGTCACTAAGGGCTTAATTGTTTGGTTACTTGCGGGGGCCAGGGGCTAACCTTTAGCCTTTATTAAGCATGCTATACTCCGCAAATATGCCGTGCTCGGGGTAGCCCACGTGCCCCATCAGAGGGAAAAAAGAATGGTCCGCAGTTCTCGCCGAGCTCTTCTTGCCATTGTCCTGCTTTTGATCGCCTGTGGATGCCTGGGCATGCTGTTTGCCCAGAAGACGCCCGCGGCCGCCGCCGGCAGCGATGCCGACGTGCGCGACAGCCTGCGGCAATTTACCCAGGTTTATGACGTGGTGGAGCAGAACTACGCGGAACCGGTCAATCCGGACAAGGCGATCTACAACGGCGCCATTCCGGGCATGCTGCACGTGCTCGATCCCCACTCTAACTTCTTCGATCCAAAGGCTTATTCGCTCCTGAAGGAAGATCAGCGGGGCAAGTACTACGGCGTCGGCATGACAGTGGGCCCGCGCAACAACAAAGTGATTGTGATTGCGCCGTTTGCCGGCACCCCGGCGTATCGCGCCGGAATCCACCCCGGGGACATCATCGCGGCTGTGGACGGCAAGCCAACCGACAATATGAGCACGGGCGATGTGGCCGACCTGCTCAAGGGACCCAAAGGGACGACGGTTCACATCACCATCCTGCGGGAAGGCAGCGACAAACCCCTCGAGTTTGCGGTGGTTCGCGACGAGATTCCCCGCTACAGCGTGGACCTGCACTTCATGATCAGGCCGGGAATCGGGTACCTGCACATCTCCGGCTTCAATGAGACCACTGAGCACGAGGTATCGCAGGCTCTGGACGAAATGGGAGATCTGAAGGGCCTGATCCTCGACCTTCGCCAGAATCCCGGCGGCCTGCTAAGCGAGGGCGTGGGCGTCGCGGACAAGTTCCTGCGTAAAGGCCAGCTCATCGTTTCGCATCATGGCCGGGCTTCGTCAGAGAAGCGCTACGTCGCCACGCACGGAAACGGCGGCAAGGAATACCCGCTGGTCGTCCTGGTCAACCGGGGCACGGCTTCGGCCGCGGAGATTGTCTCCGGGGCGATCCAGGATCACGACCGCGGCCTGATTGTCGGCGAGAGCACCTTTGGCAAGGGCCTGGTGCAGACGGTTTATCCGCTGTCTGAGAACACCGGCCTGGCGCTGACGACGGCGAAGTACTACACCCCCAGCGGAAGGCTGATCCAGCGCGACTACTCGAACGTTTCGCTCTACGACTACTACTTCAACCGCGAAACCAGCGACAACAACAATCACGAGATCAAGCTGACGGACAGCGGACGCCCGGTGTATGGCGGCGGTGGAATTCTCCCCGATGTGAAGATTCCGCCGGTGAAGAGCAACAAGTTCCAGGACTCGCTGCTTCAGCACTACGCGTTCTTTAACTTCGCAAAACACTACACGTCGACCCATCATGCCACCCAAAGCTTCCAGGTGGATGATGTAGTCATGCAGGACTTTCGCAAGTTTCTGGATGCAGAGAAGATTCCCTACACCGAGCAGGACTTCCTCGAAAACAACGACTGGCTGCGCTCCAGCATCAAGAGCGAGGTCTTCGTCGACGAATTCGGTCAGGAAGAGGGCCTGAAGGTGCGGGCGGAGAACGATCCGCAGGTCACAAAGGCGCTCGAGTTGCTGCCGCAAGCAAAGGCGCTGGCAGATAATGCCAAGCGAATCATTGCCGAGCGCAGCAGCGGGCACGCACTCAACCGGTAATTACCTCCTAACTCAAACTAGCCTTTGCACGGGCGAGGACGCCCGTGCCTGCATGGTTCGTGGACGCGTCCCGCGAGATGGGAGTTTTCAGGCAGCGCCCCTCCTACATGAATCGCGAAGAAATCAGGTCGTACCCGTCTTCTGCAACCCGCGCTGGCGGACGCTCTCGGGCAGGCGGGCAAAGCGGCGAACGTGCTGCCGGGCAGCCGTGATCGACGTACGTATCTCGTCATCTTTGCGATCTGTGATTACGGCAATTTCTTCGATCGAAAACCCCTCAATCGTGTGCAGAATGAAGGCCTCGCGATCCACCCGCCCGGAGCCAGCCAAGGCATACTGAACCAGTCCGACCATCTCGTCGGAATAGGCAATGTCCTCGGGAGTAGAGACCCGGCGGTCCGGAATTATGCTTTCTTCGGTGAGCATCTCGTCCGGCTGGTGAAATTGCAACCCGGCCTCATCGCTTGCCCGCACGTTCTGCTTACGCGCCGATTCCTCCAAAGGAACACTGCCGACGCTATCCTCCCCGCGTGCCGCGAGGTCGTCAATCGAGGCGATGGCCAGGCGATAGAGCCACGGCTCCAGCCTAATCCGCTCCGGTTTTTCCTCTCCATCGCCCAGGGCCCGGACAATGACCTCGTCAATGACTTCTTCCCTGCTCACGGCGTCGGAGGAGATCTCGGCGCTGGCCTCACGGATGAAGAGCTCCCGCTCCACGAAGCGCTCCAGCCGTCCCAGACTGGCGTTGACATAGGAACGGATATCTTCCGCAGAGACCGCCGGCGTCTGCACGGCCGCCAGTGTTTTTTCAAACGGCATGTGCGTTTCCGGGGGCGCGCCCGGCTCGCGGCGGTGGCGGGCCCACTTGTGGGAGTTCCTGAGAAGGGCCTTGTGCTTGCTGACCTGTTGCAGCAGCTCACTGAATGCGCCCTTGATTGCCGCCGTGGCAACCGGCGCCGATTCCTGGGCCGCCATCTGGCCGGAAGGCAGTCGCAGGTTCAAAGCGACAGTGATTCCCTTGCGCGGAGAGTTCTTTTCCACCAGCCCTTTCAGGTGCACCAGTTCCGGACGGAAGAATTGCAGCCTTTTTTGCAGCTTGCCTACGATATGAGTGATTTCTTTTTCGATGTCTGGAGTTTTTTGAACCCGATAACTGATATGGACGTTCATTCGAGGCCTCGGAAAAGGGGAGCGGATCCCCTGAAGCTTTCGTCCTGCACATCGATTCTACACCCCGTGGTATGGAGAAAAACGAAATCCGGAGGTCAATTCATCCCGCAAAAACAGGAAAAATCGGGCCGGGAGCCAGGGCTAGACGGCTACGGTGACAGAGGTCTCTGTGCGGGTGACTGGCCGGTAAAGAGTATCGCGCTCGACCGGTTCGCGGCCGGCTTCCGTGATCAGGCGCACGAGTTCCTCTCGGCGCATGCCTTGCGGGGTCGTGGCCCCGGCGTCGTGATAGATCTTCTCCTCGACCACCGTGCCGTCGATGTCGTCGGCCCCGAAGCGCAGCGAGATCTGGGCGATCTTCGGCGTCATCATCTGCCAGTAGGACTTAATGTGGGGGAAGTTGTCGAGCACCAGCCTTCCAACGGCGATCTGCTTGATGTCAAGCATGCCCGTCGTTTTGGGCAGGTGCTGCAGGGGCGTGTTGTCCGGATGAAACGCCAGCGGAATGTAGGTCTGGAAGCCGCCGGTTTCATCCTGGAGGTCACGCAGCTTGAGAAGGTGGTCGACGCGGTCTTCGTCATTTTCGACGTGACCATAAAGCATGGTGGCGTTCGACTTGAGCCCAATCCTGTGGGCAGTCCGGGCCGTCTCAAGCCATTGGGCGCCGTCAATCTTGTGATCGCAAATGATGTGCCGCACGCGGTCGGCGAAAATCTCGGCGCCGCCGCCGGGCAAGGAATCGACGCCGGCGTCTTTCATCTGCTGCAAAGTTTCAAGGATGGAGAGCTTGGCTCGCTTCGCCAGGTAAGCCACCTCGACCATCGTGAAAGCTTTGAGATGAACCTGTGGGAAGCGCTCCTTCAGGCCGGAGATCAGATCGAGAAAATATTGGAACGGCAGATCGGGATGCAGACCGCCGACGATGTGGAATTCCGTGACCGCTTCGCTGTATCCGGTGGCGGCTGTCTGAAAGGCCTCGTCGAGAGCCATCGTGTAGGCGCCGGGGCTGTCCTTCTTGCGCCCAAAGGCGCAAAGGCGGCAGGCCGCCACGCAGACGTTGGTCGGATTGATGTGACGGTTGACGTTGAAATACGTGCGGTTGCCGTGTATCCGCTCGCGCACTGCATTTGCCAGCCAGCCAACCGCAAGGATGTCGCCCGTACGGTACACGGCCAGTGCGTCCTCGTAGCCGAGCCGTTGGCCGGCCATCACGCGGTCATGGATAGGTCCTAACCGCGGATCGTCGGTCTGGAATGGATGTGCAGCAGCCATCTCTACTGATGATACCGCAGCCGCGCAATAGAGGTATTGGCCAGCGCGAGGACAGGAACGGAGGCCCATCCGTGATAAAAAGGGGAGTTCGAAGCGGTAAATCCTGACATGGCCGACCCTCTCTATCTCAGCTTGTGGTTTCCCGAGTTCGATGTGGAGGACGTCCTGCCGCATGCGCTCTCGGTGATGCGCCAGTTTCCGTTTTCCGCCGAGCAGCCGGGCATCAGCTACCTGGCGCTGCATCCGGTGTCATGGAATGAGCCAACGACGCTCGAACAGCGTTTCCGGCCCGGAGTGAGGCCGGAGGAAGCCGTTTTAATCGCCTCCGACGCCCTGCACGACGACTACGGGTATTGCTTCGAAGCGGCGTGGGATCTCTGGATTCTCACGGAAACCCGGGAATGGAAGCTGCTGCCCTCGGGCGTCAGGTTTATCGCCCGGGGAGAGCAGTTCGACGAAGGCGCGTACGAACAGGAAGGCCACGTTCAGGTCGATCTGGGATTGGACACGCCGTTTTTGCACGAAGAGGTGCAGCTAACACTTGAGGCCGAGGAGCGCGTGAAGGCGAATGTCCACAAGTTAGTGGAATTCAGTGTCAAGCTCGAGCAAGCGTCAGGAGCGAATGCGCGCTTGCTATGGTCAGAGTCGGGCGAGAGCCTGGCGCAGAAACTGATCTCAAGACTGCAAAGAATTCAATAAAAAAATCGAGGGAAGCACAGGTCGCCCGCTGTGCTTCCCCATAACGAAGACCTATTTCGTCCGTCCGCCCTCAACTTTCAGCTTTTCGGTCGCTGAAGCCTGAGCCGCCGCCAGACGCGCGGTAAGCACCCGGAACGGCGAGCAGGACACGTAGTTCAGACCAGTCTGGTGGCAGAACTCGACGGACGAAGGCTCGCCACCATGTTCGCCGCAGATTCCGACTTTCAGGTCAGGCCGAGTCTTGCGGCCCCGTTCAGTTGCCATCTTCACCAACTGGCCGACGCCCTCGCGATCGAGCACCGCAAAGGGATCCTGCTTCAGAATCCCCTCTTCGAGATAGGTGGGGAGGACCTTGTTGACGTCGTCGCGCGAAAAGCCGAAAGTGGTCTGGGTGAGGTCGTTTGTCCCGAAGGAGAAGAACTGCGCCTCTTTCGCGATTTCATCCGCCACCAGGGCAGCGCGCGGCAACTCAATCATCGTGCCGACCAGGTAGTCGACAGTCCTTTCCTTTTCCTTGAATACTTCCTGAGCCACGCGATTCACGATCGCGGCCTGGTTCGCCATTTCCTTCAGCGTGGCCGTCAGCGGAATCATGACTTCGGGAAAAACTTTTACTCCGTCCTTCGCGACCGCAACCGCAGCCTCGAAGATAGCGCGAGCCTGCATCTCGGTGATTTCCGGATAGGTAATGCCGAGACGACAACCGCGATGGCCGAGCATGGGATTGAACTCGTGCAGTTCCTCCACGCGGCGGAGGAGAGTTCTCAGTTCCTTGAGTTTGCCGCTCTTCGGCTTGGTGGCTTCGAGCACCGCGATCTCGACCATGAGGTCTTCGCGCCGAGGCAGGAACTCATGCAGAGGCGGATCCAGGGTGCGGATGGTCACCGGGAAGCCGTCCATGGCGCGGAAAACACCGATGAAGTCCTCCCGTTGCAGGGGAAGCAGCTTCTTCAAAGCTGCACGGCGATCCTTCTCGTTGTTAGCGAGAATCATGGCCCGCATGTGCGGCAGTTTCTTCTCGCCGAAGAACATGTGCTCGGTTCGGCACAGTCCAATGCCTTCGGCGCCGAATGCCCGGGCCTGGATGGCATCGCGCGGAATGTCGGCATTGGCGCGCACTTTCAGCTTGCGGAACGGTTCCGCCCAGCCCATCAGCTTTTGCAATTCGGGATCGTCCGCCTTCGGCGGCAGAGTGTCGAGCTTGCCCTTGATGACGCGCCCGGTGGTGCCGTCGAGAGAAATCCAGTCTCCCCCCTTGAACACTTGCCCTTTCACCTGCATCTCGCGGTTCTTTTCGCTGACGTGGATATCGCCCGCCCCTGCCACGCAGCACTTGCCCATGCCGCGGGTCACGACAGCAGCGTGGCTGGTCATGCCGCCGCGCGAAGTAAGAATTCCTGCCGCCACTTCCATTCCGTGAATGTCTTCCGGAGTGGTCTCGGCACGAACCAGGATGACGGGATTCTTCTTTGCGCCGTGGCCGGCCTTCTCGACAGCTTCATCCGCCGTGAAAACGATCTGACCGACAGCTGCGCCGGGTGAGGCGGGCAAGCCCGTTGCGAGCACTTCCACCTTGGTCTTCTTCTCATCCAGGCGGGGAACCAGGAAGTCGTAGAGCTGGTTTGGCTCGACGCGGAAGATTGCCTCTTCCTTCGTGATCAGCCCTTCATCAACCATCTGAATCGCCACTCGCACCGCGGCCAAGCCTGTCCGCTTGCCGTTGCGGGTTTGCAGCATGTAAAGCTTGCCTTCCTGGATGGTGAACTCGAAATCCTGCATGTCGCGATAGTGATTTTCCAGGCGGCTGGTAATCTCCCGCAGCTGGTCGTAGACCTTGGGCATGATCTTCTGCAATTCGAGAATCGGGACCGGCGTTCTGATTCCCGCCACCACATCCTCGCCCTGGGCATTCATCAGGAACTCACCATAAAACTCCTTTACGCCGGTGGCGGGGTTGCGGGTGAAACCGACGCCGGTGCCGCTGGTATCGCCAAGATTGCCGAACACCATGGCCTGCACATTCACGGCGGTGCCCAGCATGTCGTCGATGTTGTTGATGCGGCGGTAGTGCTTGGCCCGGTCGTTCTGCCAGGAGCGGAAGACGGCGTCGCGCGCCATCACCAGTTGCTCGTTCGAATCCTGCGGAAAGTCGCGCTTGGTGTGCTTCTTGACGACCTTCTTGTACTCCTCGATGACTTCCTTCAGGGCCTTGGCGTCGAGATCGGTGTCCAGTTTGGCCTTCTTCTGTTTTTTCTTGGCGTCGAACACTTCATCGAACGCGTGCTTGGGAATCTCCAGCACCACATTTCCGAACATCTGAATCAGGCGGCGGTAGGAGTCGTAAGCAAACCGCGGATTTTTGGCGCGCTTGGCCAAAGCCTCGACGCTGTTGTCATTGAGTCCGAGGTTCAGAATGGTGTCCATCATGCCCGGCATGGAGAACTTCGCGCCCGAGCGCACGCTCACCAGCAGCGGATTCTCGCCCTTTCCGAGTTTCTGGCCTTGCAACTCTTCCAGCCGGTGCAAAGCTTCTTCCATCTGGCGATCCACTTCGGCTGAGACACCGTTCTTACGCATGTACTCACGACAGGCCTCGGTCTGGATGGTGAATCCCGGAGGCACCGGCAGCGCGGCGTTGGTCATCTCTGCCAGTCCGGCGCCCTTGCCGCCGAGTTCCTCTTTCATCTTGCCGTGCCCATCGGCTTTGCCGCCGCCGAATGAATAGACATACTTCGTGCCCTTCGTCGGAGTCTGCTGTTCGTCAGTTGCGGAGAGAGTGCTGGTCGCCATATCCGTCCTTTGTCTTTAAGATTCTTTTGTACCTTCGGTCACAATCTCAGAGAAATCGGCGATGGTGGAGAACTCTTTCAGCAGCGTCTGCAACAGCGCCAGGCGGTTCGCCCGCACGCGCTGGTCGTCGACCATCACCATCACCTTGTCGAAAAACCTGTCCACAGGACCGCGCAGCCGTGAGACCTCCAGTAGCGCCTCGTCGTACTTCTTGTCCCCGCGGAATGCTTCCACCGCTTCCACGGTTTGGGGAATCTGTGCAGCCAGTTCCTTCTCGGCGTCTTCCGTCAGCGCCGAGGAGTCGACGGCCCCCCCGATTTCTTTGCCGCTTTCACGCGCCTGCCGGAGGATATTCTTGACCCGCTTGAAGGCAACGGAAATCGACTCGAAATCGGCTGATGCGCGTACGGCGGAAACCGCTCCCGCCCGCGCCGCCGCATCCACCACGTCGTCAGAATCAGCGGCCAGCACGGCGTTCACAACATCGTACTTGAATCCGAGGCCTTCGCGCAGGTAGAACTCGACCCGCTCGCGCAGGAATTCGGCGATCTGCCTGGAACTGTCGGCCGCCGAAAACTTCTTTTCTGCCGACGAGCCACGGTAAGCTTCGCGGGCGTCTTCGAAGAGCTGGTCCAGCCGCAGGGGCAGCTTGTGCTCGGCGATGATGCGCACGATCCCATTGGCTTGCCGGCGCAGCGCAAACGGGTCCTTCGAACCGGTAGGCTGCAACCCAAGCCCAAACATTCCGACGATACTGTCGGCCTTGTCGGCAATCGAGAGCACCGCGCCCTCGGTGGTCCGGGGGACGGGATCTTCCATGGAAACCGGTTTGTAGTGATCGTAGACGGCGGTGGCGATGGCCGCCCGCGTTTCATCGGCCAGGCCGCTGTCCAGTTCCTGCACCCGCGCATACAGGCCGCCGACCACCCCCTGAAGCTCGGTGAATTCCTTGACCAGTTCGGTCGTGAGGTCGGTCTTGGCCAGGAGCGCCGCTTTGTGAACCACACCGGGGCGAATCGGAAAGTTGCCCTGCTTCAGGATCTGTGAAATCCAGCTGCACAGGCGCTGCACGCGCAGCATCTTCTCGTGATAGTTGCCGAGATCTTTCTGGAACGTGACTTTTTTGAGCCACTGAAATCGCTCGCGCAACGGGTGTTTCTGATCGGTCTCCCAGAAGAAACGGGCATCGTTAAAGCGGGCACGCAGCACCCGCTCGTGGCCGTGGCGAATGATTCCCTGGGGGTCGCCGTCGGTGTTCAGCACCGCCAGAAAATAAGGCAGCAGCTTGCCGCTGGAGTCCTCGACCGCGAAATACTTCTGGTGATCCCGCATCACGGTGACCAGGACTTCCTCAGGCAGGGTCAGGAATTCGGGATCGAAGCCGCCGAGGATCGCGCAGGGAAACTCCGTGAGGTTGACGACGGTATCGAGCAGAAGGGTGTCCTCACGCCAGCGCGCGCCGGAAACCGTCCGCGTGGCGGCGTCGAGAGACTGCCGGATCTGGCGCAGCCGCTCCTCCGCCCCCAGGACCTTAGCGCCCCGCAATGTATCCGCATAAGAGGAAGCGTTGAGAATCGAAATCTGCGCCGGCCCGATGACGCGATGGCCTCGCGACGCGTTCCCCGCGCGGACGCCGTCGATCTCAAGCGGAACTACCTGACCGTCGAGCATGGCAACGACCCAGCGGATCGGACGAATGAAACGCTCGCTCGGCCGCTGCCAGTACATGGATTTCGGCCAGTAGAGAGAGTTGATTTCCTTGGGAAGAAGTTCCCCAAGAATTTCCGCCGCGTGCCTGCCTTTTCGGCTGACGGTTGCCGCGAGGTATTCCCCCTTCGGCGTCGTGACCTTCTCCAGTTGCGCAACTTCGACCCCGGCCTTCTTGGCGAACGCCAGTGCGGCGCCTGTGGGCTGGCCGTCCTTGAAGGCAATACTGACTGCCGGACCAGTCAATTGCTCGGTCACACTCGGCTGTTCCGCGGAAATCGAAGAGCCGATAACGGCCAGCCGCCTGGGCGTGTCCAACGAGATTACCGTGCCCGAAGAAAGGCGTTCGCGGCGCAGCAGGTCTCCTACGCGCTTGCCAAGCTCCTGCGAGGCGCCGGCGATCATCCGCGCCGGGATTTCCTCACAACCGATTTCCACCAAAAGATCGGGCATCGTAAACC
Organism: Terriglobales bacterium; assembly: GCA_963803205.1. GTDB lineage: Bacteria > Acidobacteriota > Terriglobia > Terriglobales > Acidobacteriaceae > CAWDLG01. Next base: position 170,144 of record CAWDLG010000006.1, on the reverse strand, counting down.
TTTACAACATGCGCCACAAGACAGAGCCTTCATCTCCTGTTTTGAGCTGGTAAACAGCCTCAGTTGACTACGGGAGTCAGCTTCTGTTTCTGGGGCCGGTTTTCGGGCGTCCTGGCCTTCTTCCCCGCCGCAGCTTGGTGTTGATCCTCAGCCTTGGGTCCGCTCTGCTGATCGACGTACGCCTTGGCGATTGCCACAGCAAGAGCACGAACCCGGGCAATCACCCCGACGCGTTCGGTCACCGAGATCGCGCCGCGGGCGTCGAGGATGTTAAACAAGTGCGAGCACTTCAAGCAAAGATCGTAGGCGCCGAGCAAGGGAAACCTCGCCTTTTCGGAAGCGGAGACCTCTTTGCTCTGAGCCAACGCGGAATATTTTTCCAGGAGAGCCTTGCACTCGGACTCGTAGAGCTCGAAGTGCTTCCACGCCTTCTCGACGTCCGCAAATTCGAAGTTGTAAACCGAAAACTGGAGTTCGTCCGCCAGCCGCACATCGCCGCAGGTGACAACCTTCCCGCTCTCCGGATCGCGCGACCACACGATGTCGTAGATCGAATCGACATCCTGTAAAAACGCGGCGATCCGCTCCAGCCCGTAGGTCAGCTCCGCGGAAATCGGCTCCAGGTCGACGCCGCCGCACTGCTGAAAGTAGGTGAACTGCGTAATCTCCAGCCCGTCCAGCATCACCTGCCAGCCAATTCCCCAGGCGCCAAGCGTGGGGGATTCCCAGTTGTCCTCCTCAAACTTGATGTCATGCTGGCGCAAGTCGATCCCCATGGCGGCCAGTGACTCCAAATAAAGCTCCTGCACATTCTCCGGCGGAGGCTTCAGGATGACTTGAAGCTGCATGTGCTTGAACAAGCGATTGGGGTTCTCGCCGTATCTCCCGTCCGCGGGGCGCCGCGAAGGCTGAACATAGGCCACTTTGTAGGGTCTTGGCCCGAGCACGCGAAGAAACGTCTCCGGGGCCATGGTGCCTGCACCGACTTCGACGTCGTAGGGCTGTTGAAGCACGCAGCCCCGCTCCGCCCAGAATGCCTGCAGGCGCAGGATCAACTCCTGAAAGGTCGGCGAGTTGGAAGGCGCGATCGGCATTTTTGCCGTCAGACCCCTCTTTGCAATTGCCCGCGTGGGTTCAACAACTGCTGATCTTCTCCAGCATTCCGGCTGTAATCAGCTTCTTCTCGATGTGGCGCTGAAGGATCTGTATCAAAAGCTTCCGTAAGTCGGCTCCCCGCTCCTTCGGCCACGACGAACCAGCGAGGCTTTCCATCGGCGCGCGGAACATTTGCCTGGCCAGCGCCCTTGATTCAGCCGATATCTCCGAGGACGCGAGCCGCTTGTCTTCGCCGCACATCAGCCCGTCAGACAGCGCGTGAAAATACGCGCGGTCCCCGTTCAGTGCCCGTCCGCAGACCACGCATTCGGAAAACTCGGGCAGATACCCCATCAGGCGGGTCAGCCACAGCTCGAAATACGTAACCGGAAGCCAGACCTCGGAACCCCGCAAACCCGCAAGCACCGCCAGCGCCAGCCGGAACACGTCGTCGTTGGCTTCCCTGTCGGGCAGCAGCTCATCCAGAAGTTCCGCCACGTGGCCCAAGGCCACAGCCCTGGGATACGTTACCTGGGTCGCCAGAGGGGACTCCAGCACTTCACAGGAATCCAGCCTCGCAAGCTCCTGGCGCTCCTTGTCCTCGTAGTACGCCCGGACGTAAGTCAGCGGCTCCAGCGCGCCCCCAAACCGCTTTTTAGACCTCTTGGCGGAGCGCGCCACGCCCCGTACTTTTCCTTCCGTGCGAGTGAACAACGTGACCAGCAGGTCGGCCTCACGCAAAGGATAGGTCCGCAGGATGATCGCTTCCGACTCCTTCAGTGCCATGGAAGCCCAGCAGTTTAATCCCTGATTGTATCGGAAGCGGCGCTTGGCAGTCAGCAGGAGCCAAAAACCTGGGCCATCCGCTTGCAGCAATTCACGTTAGGCACTGCGGGCGGAGGTGCAGGGACTGACTGCCGGCGCCATCACGCACACTTGCGCCCTGAGGAAATCTGGGATGGACTTAGCGCCCGTAGTATTCAGCGTTGCGCTGAGTGAAGTTCTTCCACTTTTCTGGCAGGTCATCGAGCACAAAGATGGCTGAGACCGGGCAAACCGGAACGCAGGCGCCGCAATCGATACACTCCACCGGATCGATGTAAAGCATCTCGTCGGCGGCGTAGCCCTCCTCGTCCTTCTTGGGATGGATGCAATCTACCGGGCAGGCATCCACGCAGGCGGTATCTTTGGTTCCGATGCACGGTTCTGCAATCACATATGCCATAAGCGGTCAGTCTCCCTGATGTTGCGGCACTCTCTCAGAACGGCAATTTTAACAAGAACATGGGTTCGGGAACAGCGTCTTTCCAGCCATCACCATAAATAATGGCCTGAGTGGCGGGCAATAGGGCCGGAACCGTGCTATCGGCGGCTGGGCCTGCCAGACAAGGCTTTTGAATGGCGTCCTCCACGAGCCGTTATGGCGGTAGGAATCAACTCTGCACTTAGTCCCCGCTTCCGCAAGTGATCGGCAACCATGCGCTGCGTTCTGGCAGTCCCTTTTTTGGGGTCCAGAAATATCAGGACCGACGGGCCGGCACCGCTCAAAGCGGCCCCCAAGATCCCCGGCGTGCCCGCCAACTCCTGTAAGGCTGGCAGAAGCGGACACAACGGCGCTCGATACGGCTGGTGAATGCGGTCTTCCAGCGCCGAGGCGAGCACCTCACCACGCCCCTGCGCAAACGCCGCCAGCAGCAGCATGGAGTTCTGAATGTTAGCCACCGCATCCGCGCGTGAATATTGAGCCGGGAGCACCCTGCGCGCTTCTTCCGTGGCAAGCGGAGCGTCGGGGACAGCGAGCAGCAACGGCCACTTTCCCTTCGGGGCTACATCCACGACCTGTGCTTCGCTCTCGCCCAGCATTTTGGCCACGGTTAAACCGCCCATCCAGCAGGCAGAGGCGTTGTCGGGATGATGTTCCCGTCGCGACGCCTCTCCGATGATGCGGCTGTCGCTCCAGCGCAGACCGCCGAAGTGTACCGCCAGGGAGATGCCGGCCAACCGCGCCGATGCCGATGATCCGCAGCCCTTGCCGATGGGAATCTGGTTGTCGATCTCGATCTCCAGCGGTTGCGACGTTTTTCCTTCGGAGCCCAGGACGTCTCGGTAAGTGGTCAGGATCAGATGGTCTTGCAGGCAGCCGCAGATATCGGAGTCGCGGCCCCGAGCGGTAATCGAAAAGTCATCTGCCAAACGAGCCCGGACCTTAAGCTCGAGCCCAAAAGCCAGCGCCGCCGCGTCAAAAGCCGGGCCAAGGTTGGCGGATGTCGCGGGAAATGCGAACTCCGCTGCCCTTCGCGATTGGAATCTTCTGCGTTTCATCGCGTGAAACTGACTCAAGAAATGCAGCCGGGGATAAGAGCAGCTCGCGAAGGAGCAACGAACCGGCGGCCTTCGATCAGGATGCTTTCTCGGCCGCTTCGAGCGTCCTGAGAACAGCGTCAGCGGACGCATCCAGCACGATGGGCGCGCGCTGCCGCGGGGCCAGAATCGCGGCCTGCTGTTCGTATGCGGTGCCGGTGAACAGGTCGCCCCGGTGAAACTTCAGAATGAAGTCCGGATCCTTCAGCAGGTGACCGGTGAGCACCAGAACCACTCTCTCGTTCGGCTTCACAAAACCCTGCTTGACCAGTTTCTTCAATCCGGCGAGCGTTACCGCAGACGCCGGCTCACAGCCGATGCCATCCGCCCCGATTTCCGCCTTGGCAAGCGCGATCTCGACCTCCGAGACCTGCTCGACCACGCCTCCGGTAGCCTCCAGAATGCGGATGGCTTTTTTCCACGATGCGGGACTGCCGATGCGAATGGCCGTGGCCATGGTCTCCGCCCGCACTCTTACCAGTTCCTTCCCATGCTTTTCACGCAATGTCCGGAGCAGGGCATTCGCCCCTTCCGCCTGAATGACCGAGATCTTCGGCAAATGTCGGATCAGCCCGATCTCCACCATCTCGAGGAATGCCTTGCCCAACGCCGAACAATTTCCCAGATTGCCTCCGGGAACGATGATGTGGTCGGGCACGGACCATCCGAACTGCTCCATCAACTCGAAAGCGACGGTCTTCTGCCCTTCGACCCGAAAAGGGTTGATCGAATTCAGCAGGTAGATCGGCATCCGCTGGACGATTTCGTTCAGCACCCGCACACAGCCGTCGAAATCCGTCTTGAGCTGGCAGGTCACCGCGCCGTAGTCGAGAGACTGCGAAAGTTTGCTCCAGGAAATCTTGCCTTCGGGAATCAGGACCAGACTGCGCATGCCTCCCCGCGCCGCGTAGGCCGCCATGGAAGCCGATGTATTTCCGGTGGAGGCGCAGGCCACCCAGCGGAACCCATCCTTGCGGGCGAAGGACGCCGCCACGGTCATGCCGGTGTCCTTGAATGATCCCGTGGGGTTCATTCCCTGGTGCTTGGCATGAAGGTTGCGCACTCCGGCGATCCGGGCGCAAAGCGAGAGTTCGTATAGCGGGGTGTTGCCCTCATGCAGGGTGATCGCCGCATGGCCGTGTCCGAGCGGAGGAAGAACTTCTCGAAATCGCCAGACTCCGCTCTGGTCCTCGGCAAGCTGCGAGCTTCGGCGCTCGTGCCACAGCACCTTGAGCGCCGCCGGCGTGAATTCGAACTCCCGCTTCTGGCCGTAAGCGCTCGACTGCGGAAAGACAATCTCCAGCAAATCGCCACAAGTAGCGCAGGATAAGCCCGAGTCGGAAACCGCGGTCACCGCGCCGCACCCGATGCAACGCAGCAGGGTATCGTCGAGTTGTGATTCGGACTTCAAGTTTCTGCCTGTGTGGAAAATGGTGCCACAGGATATCAGACTGATGCGAGCGGATTTGGTTTTTTCGGCACTGCGGGGCGGTTACCCGACGATGTGTGGGGATTTCGCCAGTTTGCTCTTCTCATCCCGCAGATATTGATCGGTCTTGGCGATCCAGTCGGCGCGCGGCGGAGTAAAAACGTCCAGGTCCACCGTGTCCTCCATGGCTTCGGCCTTGTGCGGCATGTGCGGGGGAATCGCCAGCACCTCGCCTGCCTTGACGACAATTTCCTTCCCGTCAATCCAGAACTTCAACGCTCCCTCGAGAACGTACGCAACCTGCTCGTTATGATGGCTGTGCAGCGGAACGATGCACCCTTTCTTCAGCAGTACGCGGGCCAGCATCACGTCCTGCCCGTACATGAACTGCCGCTGGAGGAGAGGATTCAGGGTCTCCAGTTCCACTCCGTTCCAGGGCACATACTTCAGTTCGCTTTTGCCCGACGCCTTCCGCTTCGGACGGGCCTTCGTACGGGCCGGTGACGATTTTTTTCTCTTCGCTTTCACCATGGAATTCTCCTTCCGGATCTGCTAAAGCCCCTTATATGACCCGCCATCCACGAGTATGGTCTGGCCGGTAATATAGGATGCGCGTTCCGAGGCAAGCCAGACAATAGTTTCAGCGACTTCGCGCGGTTCCGCCAGTCTCTTCAGCGCGGAGTCGACGGCCCATCCGTCAAAAATTTCCTGTTCTGTCTTTCCCAGCGACGAAGCGCGGCTTGCCGCCAGTTCTTTCAATCGGTCCGTAGCAGTGAACCCCGGGCCGACGTTATTGACCAGGATTCCATCTTTGCCGAATTCATTGGAAAGGCTCTTCACCAGCCCTACCACCGCGGCCCGCGCGGCGTTGGAGAGCACCAGATCGGCAATCGGCTGCTTCGTCGTGATCGATGTGATGGTGATAATCCGCCCCCAATGCTTTCGCTGCATGTGGGGAATCACCTCGCGGGCGAAGTAGACTGCGCTGAGAAAATTGGCGTCCAGCGCCCTCCGCCACTCTTCGACCTCGGCAGAAAGGAATCCTTTGGCGGGAGGCCCGCCGGCGTTTACCACGCAGATATCGACGCCTCCGAATTTCGCAGCGACCTCATTCACCAGTTCGCGCACCGCCCCGGGGTCAGTGACGTCGACGGCTTTGTAAAACACGTCGCCCCCGGATTGCTTCCGAATACCGTCCGCGGCCTTGGCGAGCGTCTCCTGGTTACGGGCGCACATCGCCACCCGGCAACCTTCGGCCGCGAAGGCCTGGGCGGTTGCCAGCCCGATGCCCTGGCTGGAGGCTGCCACGAGCACAACGCGATTCTTGAGGCCTAAATCCATCGCCAGGAAATTATAGCGGCAGCAAGCGGGAATATTGTGCCGTAAGCCTTGCCCGCTTCCAAAGCGGACGTTAGGCTAAGAGAGTTCGAAGCGATCCGACCGCGAGGATATCGAAATGAAGCCCCACGAGCACCGTCCGGAGACCGAAGCTGTGCGCGGAGGCCAGGACCTCAGCAAGAAGAACGCGCCGCTGGTCACTCCCATCTACCAGACGTCGACCTTCGAAGTAACCGATACCGAGCAGCAGGTCCGGGCGACTCCGACGGACATGTTTTACACGCGCTACGGCAATCCCACGCACACTGTCGCCGAGAAAGCCGTCGCGGAACTGGAAGGCGCCGACGCCGCGCTGTTGTTCGCCTCGGGAATGTCCGCGATCACGACCTCTGTCCTTGCCCTCACCCGGAGCGGCGATCACATCGTGGCGCAGCGGGACATCTACGGAGGAGGGACAAAATTCCTCAGCCAGTGGCTGCCCAAGCTGGGAGTTGAAACCACATTTGTGGATACAACGGAGTACGACCAGCACGCGCGGGCGATCCGGCCCACGACGAAACTGCTCTACCTGGAGTCGCCGACCAACCCGACTTTGCGGGTCGTGGATCTCAAAAAAGTTACGAGCCTCGCGAAGCAGCATGGGATCACAACGTTTATCGACAGCACCTTTGCGACTCCCATCAACCAGCGGCCCCTGGACTTCGGCATCGACCTCGTCATGCACTCCGGCACAAAATACTTTGGCGGGCACACCGATCTCATTTGCGGAATCGTCGCGGGAAGTGCCGACCTGATCGCCCGGATCAAGGAAACCCGCACCACTCTTGGCGGGACGATGGACCCGCACGCCGCCTGGCTGTTGCTGCGGGGCATCAAGACACTGGCCGTGAGGGTGCAGCGGCAGAATGAAAATGCGCTGCGGGTGGCTGAGTATCTGCGGGCGCATCCGAGGGTGCGAAGCGTGAACTATCCGTTTCTGGCCGGACACCCGCAGGGTGCGGTGGCTGCCGAGCAGATGCGCGGGGGAGGCGGCGTCCTCAGCTTCGAGGTGGAAGGCAGCGGCAAAGACGCCTGCCGGCTGGCCGAATCGCTGCGGCTTTTCTCACTCGCTCCCTCCCTGGGCGGGGTCGATTCCCTGGTTACGATTCCGGCGCTGACCTCCCACGCCATGATTCTGCCCGAACAGCGCGCCAGGATGGGCGTTACCGACCAATTGGTGAGGCTCTCGGTCGGAATCGAGAGCGCCGACGACCTCATCGCCGACCTGGAGCATGCCTTAACTGTCGTCAAGGCTACGCCGCAGCACGCAGAGGTGGGCTGAAAAATCCTGATCTCTAAGTCGGGTCTGGGCCGGAATCCGTGGATTCCATTGTTGCGGTACACTGCTTTCTCCTTCGAGGTGAATGGTGCCAAACATAAGAGCAGCGGTGGTCGGTGTCGGATTTGTAGGCAGAGCGCACCTGGAGTCCTTGCGGCGGCGCGGCATTCCGGTTCAGGGGATCCTGGGCAGCAGTCCGGAGAGGACGAAGGAAGCCGCTGGCGTCCTGAACGTGGAACGCGCTTACCAGTCGCTGGCTGAGCTCGCGGGCGACAAGACCGTCGATGTGGTTCACCTCTGCACTCCCAACAACGTCCACTTCGATCAGGCCAAGAGTTGTCTCGAAGCAGGCAAGCACGTCATGTGCGAAAAGCCTCTCGCGATGGACACCCGGGAAAGCGCCGGCCTGATTGATATCTGCCGCAAGAGCAAACGCGTTGGCGGCGTCGCCTACAACCTCCGCTTCTATCCCCTCTGCCAGGAGGCGCACACGATCGTCGCTCGTGGGGATATCGGAGAGCCGCTCCTGGTGCATGGCAGCTTCCTGCAGGATTGGCTGCTCTACCCCACGGACTGGAACTGGCGCCTCGAGCCTAAGGCGGGCGGCGACCTGCGGGTTGTCGCCGATATCGGCACCCACTGGCTCGATATGGTCACGTGGATCACCGGGCGCAAGGTTACGGAGCTATGCGCCGATCTCGGCACCGTTATTCCGGTGCGGCAAAAGCCACGGGGGCGCGTCGAAACTTTTCAGCGGACTGAGGGCGCCTACGATGAAATTAAGATCGAAACCGACGACTACGCCTCCGTCTTGCTTCATCTCGAAGGCGGAATGCACGGAGCCATGACCGTTTCGCAGGTCAGCGCCGGGCGTAAAACCCGTCTCTGGTGGGAGGTCGACGGCTCGAAGGGTTCGCTGGCATGGAATTCCGAGTCGCCTAATATTCTCTGGATCGGGCAGCGGAGCCAGCCCAGCCGGGAAATGCCCAAGGATCCTTCCATCATGAGTCCCGAGGCGCGAGGCTATTCGGCCTATCCGGGCGGCCACCAGGAAGGATATCCGGACACGTTCGCGCAACTCTTCAAGGACTTTTACGCTTATGTGTCCGTGGGAGACTTCGCGGCCGCGCGAACCTTCCCCACTTTCGAAACCGGACACGACGAGATGATTCTGTGCGACGCCATCGCACTCAGTTCACGCGAACGCCGCTGGGTGAAGGTTCAGTACTCATAGGATCGCGGGAGTCCGGCCTTGCGATCGGCGGGATGGCTTTTGGTAAACTGTGCGCTGCCTCGCCCACCGTTTTCCGCTAACCGTCATCCAATCATCTGCGGTAACAGGAAGGAAACTCATCATGAAACGGGCGCTCAAAATCATTGGAATCGTTCTTGCCGTCCTGATCGTGGCGCTGATCGCGCTTCCCTTCACACTGAACGTAAACAGCTTCCGTCCCAAGCTGGAGTCTGAGCTGTCCTCGGCGCTCGGCCGCCAGGTCAAGGTGGGAAATCTCGATTTGTCCATTCTGTCGGGGGGCATCGCGGCGGAGAACATCTCCATCGCCGACGATCCGGCGTTCAGCACGGATCCCTTCATCCGCGCCAAATCGTTGAAAGTCGGCGTGGAGCTGATGCCGCTGATCTTCTCCAAGACTCTGCGGATTACCGATCTGACGCTGGACGAGCCGCAGGTTGTGCTGCTGCGTTCCACGTCTGGAACATGGAACTTTTCCAGCCTGGGCGGCTCGAAGTCGACGTCGCAAAGTTCCACCAATCCCAACCTGTCGGTCGCCAAACTCAGGGTTAGCAATGGCAGCGTCTCAATAGGAAACGCCGGATCCGACAAGAAGCTTCACACCTATGACAAGGTGAATGTCACGGTGAAGAATTTCTCCTTCGCCTCCCAGTTCCCGTTCACGCTTTCCGCCGGCCTGCCCGGCGGAGGAGAACTGAACCTGGACGGCACAGCCGGACCGATTAGCCCAAGCGACGCGTCGCTTACGCCCCTGGAAGCCAAAGTCGACGTCAAGCGGCTGGATCTGGGGGCGTCCGGATTCGTCGAACCCAGCTCTGGCATTTCTGGTGTGGCGGACTTCGACGGAACCCTGAAGTCGGACGGAAGCGTGATGCACAGCAGCGGCACCGTGAATGCTGACCGGCTCAAGCTGGTTCCGAAGGGCGCACCTGCAGGACGCCCCGTACAGGTCAAATACGCCATCGAGCATGACCTGCAGAAGCAATCCGGCCAGCTCACCCAGGGGAACGTGATCATGGGCAAGGCGCTGGCACAGCTTGGCGGAACCTATCGCATGCAGGGCGATTCGACCTTCCTGAACATGAAGTTGAGCGGCCAGTCCATGCCCGTAAACGATCTCCAGGCTATGTTGCCGGCCGTAGGGATCACTCTGCCGCCGGGCTCGTCATTGAACGGCGGTACGCTCTCCACCACGCTGGGAATTTCGGGCAGCACGGATAAGCTGGTCATCACCGGCCCAATTCGCCTCTCCGATAGCAAGCTCGCGGGCTTCAACCTTGGTTCCAAGCTCGCCGCGATCTCCAAGCTGAGCGGCAGCAGCCAGACGGGGCCGGATACCTCCATCCAGAACCTCAGCACCGACTTGCGTTTCTCTCCGTCCGGCATCCAGACCCACGACATCAACCTGACGGTCCCCGCCCTGGGCGTTCTTACCGGGAGTGGAACCATCAGCCCCGGAGGCGAGATGGATTACAAGATGAACGCCAATCTGGCGGGCAGCGCGGTCACCGGACTCACCCAAATGGCCGGCTTGGGAAACAAGGGCGCCAGCCTGCCATTTTTCGTCAAGGGCACCACGTCCAACCCGACGTTCGTGCCGGATGTGAAGGGCATAGTAAACAGCCAGATCCAAAACCAGCTGCAAAAGAGTTTGCAGGACAACGGCAAGTCTGGCGGCGGGATTTTCGGCAAGATCGGCGGGCTGTTCGGCAGGAAGAAGCAGGAAAAGAAGTGAAAAAAGACCCCTCGTTTCAAAAACGAGGGGTCTCGATCCTGAGACGGGTGCTGCTTAAGCGCTCTTTCTGCGCCTTTCCTGGTCGCCCTCATCAGCATCCTCGGTGCCGCCCGGAGCCCGACGCTCCTGATTCCCCTCATTTTCCTGCTCGCTGCCCGGAGCGCGCCGCTGTTGTTCCTCGTTGAACGGCTGTCCGCCGGAAGGATTCTGGCGCTCAGACTGCTGGCCAGTGTTCGGGTTCTTCTGGTCCTGCTGCTTCGGTTGTCCTTGATCCGACTGCTGACCTTGATTTGGCTCGTTTGGCATTTTCGAAAACCCCTACGGGAGAAATTTTGTAGCAGCCCTCAGATGGTCCTGTTCGCGCTGGGGATGTCCAAATCGATTTGACGGTCTGATTTAGAGCTGCGAGGTATCCCAGCGGACTGAATGATGCGGAGGAAAACAGAAAACGTCAGCCCTCTACGGAAACGGAAATCCGATTCTTGCCCTGGGCCTTGATGGCGTACATCTTTTCGTCCGCCAACCGGAGCATGGTGTCGAGGGAGTCAGGAGGAACGGCAAAACTGGCAGCGCCAATGCTGAAGGTCACCTGCCAGTCGCTGGCCCGCACGGTTTCGAGCAGGGCGCGTTGCAGCTTTTCCAGCACGACCTGTGCCGATGAGGCATCAGTTTCCGGCAGCATGAGGGCAAATTCATCTCCCCCCATACGCGCGACCACATCGGTGGTCCGCAACTGGCTGCGCAGGGTGCTGGCGACGCTCACCAGGAGGGCATCGCCGCTCGAGTGGCCGAGCGTGTCATTCACCCGCTTGAAGTCATCGATATCGAGATAGGCGACGCTGATCGGGCGGCGGTACCGCCTGGCCCGCGCCGATTCTGCTTCGGCCACCTCGTAGAATGCGCGCCGGTTTGCGACGTGGGTTAAGGGATCGATCCGGGCCAGTTCCTGTTCCTTCGCCAGGGACTCCTTCAGCCGTTGTTGCAGCTGTTGCACCTGTAATTCGGACCGCTTCCGCTCGGTGATATCGCGCAGAATGCCGCGGATGACCACCGGCTTGCCTTCAACCCGTCGGCAGCTGACGGTACCCTCGAGGAAGATTGTCGAGCCATCTTTCGCGCGGAATCGCACCTCGAAACGGCTGCGGCCGATTCCGGCCGCCAGGCGCTGCAGCCCTTCCTCGGCCTGCGGCCAATCATCCGGATGCACCACATCTCTCAGCGTCAATCCCGAGACTTCTTCCGCCGTGTAACCCAGGGCATGCTGCCAGGCGGCATTCGCGTACAGCACCTTGCCGTCGGGCGTGAGCACATCGATCAGGTCATGCGCGCTGTCGCACAGTTCCCGGTACTCCTCCTGGCTCTCGGCAAGCAATTCCCGGTTTTCTTCCCCTTTCTTCAGATGGGTGAGAATTAGCCAGGAGCAGATGGAGCACGCCAGCAGGACGATGAGGGAAAAGCCAGCAATGACGAACGGATTGAGGACGGTAAATTCCCGGCTACGGTGCGTGACACCCAGGACAAGGAGTTCCGCCGCCTCGCGGTAGAAAACCGTGGAAAGGGCCGCCAGCGCGACCAGACCGGCGAGCAGCAGGAACAAGACACGAAGCTCCACCTTCCGCTGCCTAGTCCCGACTTCGAATGTCGAATTGCCTGATACCAGATTCAGAGACACGATTTTATGAAGCAGTTTACCGTCGCTCTGGCGGCGTCAAAAGGTACTTTTGGCTTACGGAAGTAATACTGCGGAAATCGGAGTTACTGACTGACCGGCGATCCAGCCGTCAGCGTCAGTTGCCGGCGTCCGGTTTCACCTGAACAAAATCCTCCATTACAGCTTTCCGCATCAGGTCGGGCGGCAACAGACCTTGAGCCAGGATGAAATCGTGGAACTTCTTTTGATTGAACTTAGGCCCGAGCGCCGCCTCCACGTCTTTCCTTAGAGCGAGAAGCTTGGTGTAGCCGTAGAAGTAGCTATTGGCCTGGCCCGGCGCGCGATAGGTGTAGCGCTCGACCTCCTCCTGGGCAAAGGCGTGCGACTGCACCACGTCGTTCTCCAGCACGCGGAAGGCATCCTCGGGCTGAATTTTGCCTGCTTGCAGCTCGGGATCCAGGAACGCGCGAGCCGCCCGCAGAAGCCGGTAGTCCAGGGACACCAGTTGGCCCTCAAGCGGCATGTAAGGCCGGATCAGGTACTCGGAATATAGCCCCCAGCCCTCCACGTTGGTGCTATTGAAGGCATAGCGAATCCTGGCAAGGGAAACACCGTGCTCCAGCATGGAGTCGAACTGCAGCTCGTGCCCGGGCCGTGCCTCATGCGCCGTGAGGGTCCAGGCGGCGGCATCGAAAGTGAAATCGTCGTACTTCTCGGCATTCGGATGCCCGGGTGAGGAAGGAATATTCAGGGGCAGGACAAACTCGCCTTTCTGCCCGGTATTGTGCAGAAATGGTGGCGGCGACATGTGCGGCGCCGGCTGCTGGGCGGTTTCAGCCGCAGTCGCGATGCGAATGCGCGCCGGACGGTCCGGCAGGCTTACGATTTGCTTGTCTGTGATGATTTTCTCGATCTGCTTCAATCGGTCTTCGTAGAACGGCAGAATCGCATCGCCGACGAGCTGCTTCTTCTTCAGTTCCCGGATTACATCGCGATAGTCGCTGGAGGGCAGATGGCGCTCGGCGGCAATCTTCGCCGCGATCGGTTTCATCTCAGCCTGGATTTCCTCGAATGCCGAGTGCGCCATGGCCGCGACCTGCGCGGGCGGTATATCGATGCCGTAGTCTTCCAGGTTGAGCGCGTACTCTTCGGGAGGAAGGCGGAAGTCTGTTCTGGCTTTTGGGAGGATCGTGGACCGGACCCAGGCATCGTAATCGCTGAGCTGAGCCTTCAGTTTTCCAAAAGGCTCCTGCCAGCCGCTGAGCTTGTACTTCTCCAGCAGCGCCGCAATTCCGTCAACATAATTAGAATTTCGTCCCAGCTCGGTCTCAATCTGGGTTTTTGACGGATAAAACACGCCCGGCTTAGCCATCTGCTCAACTGCGCGCTGCTTCAGAATTTCGGTGATGGGCTTGTAGCCCTGTTCCAGCCCCGCATACTTTCGGATTCGAACCACCGCCGCGGCCCGCCGTTCGCTGGGAGTCTGTTCATCGAGGAGAATCCGCAGCCCGCGAAAGACCGTGCCACTCGCATTCAGGAAAGGCACTTCGTGGGCCCGCTCGAAATCGTCTTCCTTGAACTGAAGTTCCGTCTTGCGGATCATGATCTGCAAGTCCTGCGCGACGTCCTTCTGCTGATCCTGTCCCGCAGCGGCCTTCAGCTTGGAAACCACCGCCTCGTTCTCCTCGCGTTCGCGATCTTCATCCGCCAGGGTCGGCTGCGCGATCTCGGTGTCGTAATCGCTCAGCCCCTGATCCGATCCGATCTCCGGATGATGCTTCATGGCGACAGTTAGCAGCATGTGCGTGTAACTGTTGCTGGTCTCGATCCAACTGGGCTCTGCGCTCCCCCTCGGCAGGGGAGACGAGATCAGGGCGATAGTCAGGAAAAGCAGGCTAAGTCTGGAAATCAAGGCGCCTCCTTTGAGCGGCGACGACTAAAAAGCATAGCGGGCCGTTCCCTCGCCCGCAACGGCCATCCTGGGCGCGGCCTCAGGCGAGACCGCCCCCCACATACTTTTCTGATTGAGATGCGTTCTGTAACCAATTATCATTCAAAGAGATGGCCCCCTCGAACCCGCCCAGCCCAGATAAGCCTTCCACTGCTCCATTAATCAACCGAAGAGACCTCATCCGCACCGCCTTTATGACCGGAGCCTCGGTCGCACTGGGCAGCAGGCTCTCGTTCGCGCAAAAAACCTCGGAGCTAACGGCCGCTCAGCGCGGCGAGGACTTTTCCAAGGAACTCTTGGGGGCAGACTGGAAGCCGGCGTTTCTGAACAGCCATCAGAACGAGACGCTGATCGCGCTAAGCGACCTGATCATCCCCGCCACCGACACTCCGGGAGCGAAAGAAGCGCTGGTCAACCGCTTCCTCGATCTGCTTTTTGCTGCTGAGCCGAAGGCCGAACAGGATGAATTCATCGCCAGCCTGACCTACATTGATGAAGAGAGCAAGCGCCAGTTCAAGTCGGACTTCGTCTCGCTTTCCGTACAGGATCAAACCGATCTGCTGCGCCCGCTTGCCTACCCGCTTCAGGTGAGCTTCTGGAAGGGTGGAGATAGTCCCGATGAAGGTCGCAAGCATTTCGAGCATCTGAAGAGCCTCATCGCCGGCGCCTACTACAGCTCCGAGATCGGCGAAAAGGAACTCGGGTGGGATGGCAGCTTCACTCACGGCCCATTCCAGGGTTGCCAGCACGCGGACGCCAAGCACACATAGGACAATTCATGGCACAGGACCCTCTGCAACAGACCTACGACGCGATCGTAGTCGGATCGGGAGCCACGGGCGGATGGGCCGCCAAGCGGCTGTCCGAGGCGGGATTAAAAGTGGCCCTGCTCGAGGCAGGCCGCGAGGTGAGCCCGAAAGAGTTCACCGAGCACATGCCCGCCTACAAGCTGAAGTACCGCAACCTCTCGCCGGAAGTCTTGCGCACGCGCCCAGTCCAGACACAATGCTATGCGTGCATGGAATACAACTACGAGTGGTTCGTGAACGACCTGGAAAATCCCTACACCACTCCTGCCGATCGTCCGTTCAGTTGGCAGCGGCTCCGCATTTTGGGCGGACGATCGCTGGTCTGGGGCCGGCAGAGCTACCGGCTTAGCGACGTCGATTTCAAGGCGGCGAGCCGCGACGGCTATGACGAAGACTGGCCCTTTTCGTATGCGGAGCTTGCCCCCAACTACGACATCGTAGAAGGCTACGTGGGCATAACCGGCGCGGCGGAAAAGAACGAAATGCTTCCCGACGGCCAGTTCCTTCCCCCCATGCAGATGACGTGCGGCGAAATACGCCTGCGGGACAAGGTGAAGGAGAAATTTGGCCGCACCTTGACGATCGGGCGCGCTGCGATCCTGACCCAGGTCCACAATGGCCGGGCTCCCTGCCACTTTTGCGGCCCGTGCGAGCGCGGATGCAGCACGTTTTCCTACTTCAGCAGTCCTTTCACCACGGTGAAGGATGCGCTGAAGTCCGGGAATTGTACGCTGATCACGAACGCTGTTGTGGCCCATGTCGATATGGACAATGGAGCCAACAAGGCCCGCGGCGTCACCTACATCGATCGCGTCACCCGCCAGACCAAGCAAGTCAAGGGCAAGTCCGTGATTCTTTGCGCACAGGCGCTCGAATCGACACGCATCCTGCTGAACTCTTCTACCCGGGAATATTCCAAGGGCCTGGGCAATTCGAGCGGCGCTCTCGGACACTATCTGATGGATCACGTGGTCGGCGGCGGAGCTACCGGAGCCTTCACGGACTTCAACGATCTCCCCTCAGCCAATCCGCCCCACCGTCCCAATGGTATTTATCTGGTTCGATTCCGTAACACTCCTGCCACTGGAAAGCACTCCCACTTCCTGCGGGGCTATGGCTTCCAGGGCGGTTCGGCTCCCGACTTTGACATGGAGGCCCACGGAATCGGCGCGGACTACAAGCGCGCCGTGAAGGCAGGCCGCTATGAGGTCAGCCTCGGCGCCTTCGGCGAATCCCTCGCAAAATGGGACAATTTTTGCGAGATCGATCCAACGGTAAAGGACGCCTGGGGCATCCCAGCATTGCGGATCAGTATGGCTCATGGCAGCAATGAAGCCGCGCTTATGCGGGATGCCGGAGTGACCGGGGCCGAGATGCTGGAGGCGGCGGGCGCCAAGGACATCCGGGTGCGCACCAGCGTCGAAATGCCGGGAATGGCCGTGCACGAAGTCGGCACCGTCCGCATGGGAACCGATCCCAAAAAGTCGGTGCTTAACGCGTTCAACCAGTCTCACGACGTGAGCAACCTGCTGGTCACGGACGGATCCTGCTTCGTCTCATCGGCGTGCCAGAATCCGACGCTGACCATGATGGCCATCACCGTGAGAGCCTGCGATCATCTGGTGGAACGCTTCCGCCGTAACGAAGTCTGATTTCCAGGTTTTCCGAGAGGAACTGAAATGACGAAGAAGCACATCCCTGCGCTGCTGGCGGTCATGGCTGTGGCGACCGCTGTCTACGGCTGGCAAGGCAAGACCGGCACCTCGAAAGAACGGGGCAAGGAGGTTTACAGCCGAACGTGCGTCACCTGCCACGGAGAGAACGGAGAAGGCATCAAGGATGTGTTTCCGCCGCTCGCGGGCTCCGACTACCTCATGGCCAACAAGGCTCGCTCCATCGATATCGCTCTGCACGGCACCCAGGGGGAGATGGTGGTAAAAGGCGCCAAGTACGACAGCCAGATGTTACGTGTCGAGCTCACCGATCAGGAAGTCGCCGATGTCCTCACCTTCGTGCGCAGTTCCTGGGGCAACAAGGGCGGCCCGGTCACCGTCGCGGAAGTTGCCGCGCAAAAGAAGAAAGCGAGCAAATAGGAACGCTTCGGGGATTCGACCTTCGTTCCGCTGGGTTTTGTCACCATCCAGACTAGGCGCTATGATTTGCACCTGCGCCTTACCCGAGGACTCCCGGCATGCCCAATGAATTTGCCTCTTATCCCAGCCTCCAGGGGCGGTCGGTCATCGTCACCGGCGGCGCCAGCGGTATTGGGGAGCAGATAGTCACTCATTTCGTGCAGCAGGGCTCGCGGGTTGTTTTTCTGGACATCCAGGATACGGCCGCGGAAGAATTGGTACGCTCGCGGCCTTCCCCGGAAGACGGAAAGCTTTCCTACCAGCACTGCGACCTCACCGATCTGGCCGCGCTCCGCGCCTGCGTGCAGAAGATCATTCATGATCTGGGATCGGTGGATGTTCTCGTGAATAACGCGGCTAACGACGAGCGCCATGCTACGGAGGACGTGACCCCGGAGTACTGGGACCGTTGCAGCGCGGTGAATGTGCGCCATCAGTTCTTTGCCGCGCAGGCGGTCATTCCCGCGATGAAGAAGGCCGGGCGGGGCTGCATCATCAATATGAGTTCAATCAGCTGGATGATCCCGGCTACCGGCATGCCTGTGTACGTCGCGGCAAAGGCTGCTATTGTCGGGCTTACGCGCACTCTTTCCCGCGAGCTTGGACCAAGTAATATTCGCGTGAATGCGGTTCTGCCCGGAGCGATTCTGACGGATCGCCAGAAACGTTTGTGGTACACGCCCGAATACAGCGCGGAGATTCTCGAACGGCAGGCCCTGAAACGCCACCTTACCGCAGACGAAATCGCGCGACTGGTTCTCTTCCTGGCCGCCGATGACAGCAGCGCTATCACTGGCCAGAGTTATATCGCCGATGGCGGCTGGATGTGAATCTCGCTGGCTAGCTGAATACTTCGGAGAGTTTGTCTTCCAGGGCGAATGGCGACGAGGCTTCCACGTAGGACTGGTTCAACTCCGCGATCGAGTTGCATCCCAGCAGCTTGAGCGTTCGTTCCACATCCGTCTGCAATATTTGCAGGGCGCGGGTCACGCCGGCCTGTCCCGCCGTCGCCAGCCCGTAAGCGTAAGCACGCCCGATGAGAACGGCCTGGGCGCCGAGGCAGATGGCTTTTACGATGTCGGTGCCGCGCCGGACTCCGCCGTCCATTAAGATCTCGACCTGTCCGTTCACTGCCTTCACCACCTCTGGGAGGGCGCGCAAAGAAGCTGCCACTCCATCGAGCTGGCGTCCGCCGTGGTTCGAGACTACGACAGCCGCGGCTCCTTCGTCGACCGCGCGCCGCGCGTCATCACCGATCAGCACGCCTTTCACGATGATGGGACCGCCCCAGACCTCTTTGATCCAGCGCAAGTCTTCCCATTTGACCGCCGCGCGTGCCAGGGCGACCGCCACATCAACCAACTCCATTGGCCCCTCACCGGGAATGACGACGTTTGGCAGCTTCGGTACGCCTCCGTCGAGAATGAAACCGGCAAGCCAGCGTGGGCGGACAAGCAACTGAGGGAGGAAGGGGATCTTCGACAGGATGTTCCCCGTCATCAGCTCCTTCATGCCGTTGCGAAAGTCCTTCTCGCGCATCCCCGCAACCGCCGTATCGATCGTCACCACCAGTGCGGAAAAGCCTGCCCTTTTCGCCCGGTCGATGCTGGCTTCGGCGGCTTCGCGGCCTCCCATCAAGTAAAGCTGATACCAGGCGAAACCGCGGGTTCCGCCCTTGACGTGTTCGAGGGGGTGCCCTGAGATGGTCGAGAGAATGTAGCCGGTTCCGGCAAGGCCTGCGGCTCGCGCTGCGCCAACTTCGCCTTCAGGATGCATCAGCCGGCTGTAACCGACCGGGGCAAGGATTGCCGGGAAGGACAGATCAAAACCAAGGACCCGAACCCGCGTATCGCAGTTTGGAACCGCGACGGCATGTCTTGGGCGGAAGGTGAGCGTGTCGAACGCCTGGCGGTTAGCGCGAAGTGTGACTTCGTCTTCCGCCCCGCCATCCAGGTAGTCGAATACGATGCGAGGGAGGCGGGCTTTGGCGCTCCGCCGCAGGTCTTCAATATTGACCGCCCGTGATGGTGAGACCGCCCGCGACACCCTGCTCATGGCAGACAATTATGCACTGTGGAAGTCGGTTTCGGAAAACTTTGAAGACGGTATAGCATGCTCGCCCACAACCGCCTTTACTGCCGCAGTCCCAGGAAATTTCCGTAGCCGACGATGACGGTTGATCCCACCAGCATCAGCAGGGCCAGAGCCAGCAAGGCTCCTGCCCGGTTGCCCGCGCCCTTCCATTCCTTCAGCCCGATGCCCCACAGGCTGCTGAAGATAATGATGCTCGCCATGTGCAGCGTCCAACTGGAGAACTTGAAGCGCCCCATCTGGGTTTCGCCCATGGTGTAGAAAAAGAACTGGAAATACCAGGTGGTGCCGGCAAGGGCGCAGAGCAGGTAATTCCTCAGCATGGGGACGCGCTCCGTGCTTGCCGTACGCTCCAGCACCGCCACTCGCGAGGGTGCGTGTTCGACCATCTCGCGGCTTGGCGCGTCCACGGCCGTCTCCAGGACCCTGCCATCCCCGCTCGTCTGAGTCGGTTTTGAAGTGAAATACTGATGTCCCGTCCGGTTCCGCACGTTCAACCAGACGCACCAGATGAAATTGGTGGTGAAGCCTCCTATCAGTACGACGATCAGCACCGGCAATCCCTGCCATAGCGTCGAGGTTCCGTGCTTCAGGGTGATCGCTTTGATCGGGTCTCCGGCCGCGAGGCCGTAGGCAAAACACGCGCTCATCACTCCCGACAGGATGGCGACCCCGGTTCCCTTCTTCAGATCAAACTCCTTGATCACCGCCTGCTTTTCTTCCGCCGACATATTGCGTTCTTTGGAAATACCCGCCAAGCCCGCCACGGCGATTCCGAGCAGACAGACCAATATTCCTAGAAGAATCACTCGCCCTGAGCTCGTGCCCACCACGTGGCTCATGAACTCACCGCTGAAAATCGGCGGCATCAGAGTACCGAAGGCGGCGCAAAGCCCAAGCACCATCGCCATCCCCAGAGACAGGCCGAGATAACGCATCGTAAGGCCGAAGGTCAGTCCTCCCACGCCCCACAGCAATCCGAAAAAGCACGCCCAGAACAGGCTGCTGGCTGGAGCTTCGTGAAGAACCGCCATCAAGTCCTTGGTCAGAAGGCCCGCCAGAAGCCAGGGGGCGATGATCCAGCTGAAAAATCCTCCCGCCAGCCAGAACGTTTCCCAGGCCCAGCCTTTGACGCCGCGATAGGGTACGTAAAAGCTGCCGGAGGCCAGTCCGCCCAGCCAGTGATAGACGACTCCAATTGCGGGATTTGGATTCATAGGCTCCTTCGAGACGTCTCAACTTCGATCAGCACACCTGCGCGCACTCCATGCCGAGCAGCGAACCCAGTTTCTTCAGCTTGCCGACAATATGCCCGACACCCACGGCGCAGTGGTGCGCAGGTCCATGTGAATTCCATTCGTTCATGAAATTTCGCGCACCCAACGAAAAACGGTAGCGGCTGTTGGTGTTTCCGATCTCGAGAATGGGACCCGGCACCGACTCGCCTTCCGCCGTCAGCAGCTTCAGCTTTCCGTCCACCGTCTGCACTACGGAAAGCAGGGTCACCGGTCCATGCTTCACCGACATTTCAACCGAGAGTCCCCTGCCGACCTTGCCGTGATAAACCTTCAGCGGCCGCACCTTGGTTTTTCCCTCGGCAATGGCGATGTGGCCGGGGCCATCGTGCCCCATCAGCACTACGTCGTCGTTGAAATCCGCCGCGTAATACTCTGTAAACGATCCGCCGGCGCCGAAGCAATCCATGATCTTCATCGCCTGGGCGTTCTTGATTTCATACTCCCCGGCTATCGGAATGCCGCGCGCTGTCAGCAGACTGTTACCGAGAATAATCGAGCTGATGGCATCCTCGTTCTCTGCGTTGCCGGTCCCCTGGTAGTAGTAGGCAAGCGAGCCGAGATTGTGGCCCTCAACCAGGCGGTCGAGAGCGAGTGAAGTCTTGGCCGCCCTCACCAGTTCGTCATTTGAGCAGTCGGGCTGCACGTCGAACACCCGCCTGAATTCGGTGACCCGCTCGCAGGCCTGCTCTTCGCTCACGTTCTTGCGCAAGGCTGCGAGTTCATCCACTTCCACGACCTCGATGTGTCCGCCAAAATACGAGCACTGCTGCGTGAGGTCGGAGTAGATGTCGAGCATTCCTCCGTAATAGTGACCCATCACGCCCAGGCGATTGTGCTCCATGATGTTCGCCACGCGGCCTGCTTGCACCCATTGGGAAATTTCGGTCCACGCAACCGGATCGTTTTCCAGCATGCCGGTAACCTGGAAGAAGGGGATGTGGCAGCGATTGAATACGTTCGCAATCTCGGGCACCGGACACGCCTGGCAATATGCCAGCCATTCACCGGTCATTCTGATGCGGTCACCCAGGCGATTGAACGTCTTGTAGTCGATGGCGGCGTCCGGCGAAAGATTGAGGATGATGACCGGCACTTTGGCGCGCCGTACGACCGGCAGCACCGTCGATGATAGAGCGTAGGTTGTGACGTGAAGAAAAATCAGATCGACGTCGGCCTGACGAAACCGGTGTCCCGCGTCGACCGCCTTTTCCGGCGTGTCGATCAGGCCGAGGTTCACTACTTCGGCGCCCTCGCTGCCGATTTTCGTCTCTACCTGCCGGATGAAACCTTTCAGTCTGTCTTCGAGACCTTCGAATTGTGGCCAGTAGGCATCCAGCCCAATGCCGAACAGCCCGACTTTGAATCCGTGATTTGCAGTTTTGCCCGGCATGGAAGGAATTCTAAATTGGCGGAGCTTCCCGGGAGGGCTGTTCGATGGTTCAGGCCCGGCGCCGCAGGCAAATCCTTTAAAGCGCATGAACTGTAGCTGCGCCCGCCGGGATTTGTCAATAGTAAGTTAATTTGCCTATTGAAAACACGCGGGCGGGCGATGCACAATGGCACGCCACACTTTCTGCACTGTGTTACGGCACATATTGGGCGCCGCGAAGCGTTCCAGCTAACAGAGGACTCCTTATGAAACGTGCATTCTGGATGTGGTGCGTAATGGCCTGCCTGGTACTCCTGCCTGCGGTCGGGGCGGCTGCCGATGAACCCGTCCAACTCAAAGTCGAGTGGGGAAACCAGGTTCGCATCTCACAAACAACTCCTACCCTCCAGGTAGTTGTGAACCCGCCGCTGCGTCGCGGCACTCCAGTTCACGACAACGCTTTTCAGGCTTTGAAGGATCTCGGCGCCGACTACGTGCGCTATGTTCCATGGCTGCCTTACCCGAGACTTGGCGTAGCCGAATTGGAGCCCCTCAAGGATGGCAAGACTTCGTGGGATTTTTCGCTCATCGATCCCATGACCATCGATTTCCTCGAAGCCACCAAGGGGCACTCCGTAGTCCTGAACTTCAGCACGATTCCGCAGTGGATGTTCAAGTCCGATCAGCCCTCCTCCTACCCAGCCGATCCAGATGAGGTCACATGGGACTACGAGAAAGGCAGCGAGTTTCGCGATCCCACCTACAAAGAAGTGGGCGACTACTACGCTCGACTGCTCGCGTGGTACACGCAGGGCGGCTTCACCGACGAACTTGGAAAGCGGCACGAGTCGGACCATCACTACTCGATTCCCTACTGGGAGGTTCTCAACGAACCGGACCTCGAGCGCAACCTCACGGGCGAAAAATACACAAAGATTTATGACGCCGTGGTGACTGCCATGAAGAAGGTGCAGCCGCAGACGAAATTCGTGGGCGGGTCGCTGGCCTTCCCCTCAGGGCATCCGGAATTCTTCGAGTACTTCCTGAATCACAAGAACCACAAGGCAGGCGTTCCGCTGGATTTCATCTCTTATCACTTCTACGCCGTGCCCACCCCCGACCAGACTTCCGAAGTGCAGCAGTACACCTTCTTCACACAGGCGGATGGGTTCCTCAACGTCGTGCGTTACATCGAGAGCATCCGTAAGCGCCTTTCACCGGAGACCAGAACCACGATCAATGAAATCGGCAGCATTTCTGCCGATGATCTGAAGCAAGGCCAGCCGGGGTATGTCGCCGAGCCGATTCCTAATTCCTACTGGAACCTGGCAGGAGCGATGTATGCCTACATTTTCGGCGAGTTGACCACCATCGGAGTGGATGTAGCGGGCGAGTCACAACTGGTCGGCTATCCCACGCAGTTCCCGAGCGTTTCCATGGTGGACTGGACCAATGGCAAGCCTAATGCGCGCTACTGGGTGCTGAAGCTCCTGCACGACAATTTTGGCCCCGGCGATAAGGTGGTCGGCATCGCCGGTGCTGGAGGCTCTCCGTCTCCCTATCTGTACTCACTGCCGATCGTCACCAGGGACGGCAAGAAGCGCGTTCTGCTGGTGAACAAACGCGACCGCGAGATGAAGGTTACGATCGATGGAGCATCCGGCGCACAGGTGGAATACGTCGACCAGAAAACGGCCTTCGATCCGCCGGCCTCTGCGAAAATGGACAGCGATACGATCACGCTCGGCGGATTCGAGGTGGCAGCCGTGACACTGCCATGAGCCGCCTGCGGAAACTCTGATGGAGGACTGTTCTCATGCCGCGCATGGCATTTCGCCTGCGTCTCAAGCCCGATGCAATCGAGGGTTATGACCGCGACCACCTGAACGTATGGCCCGAATTGCGGGCGAAGCTGAAGGAAGTCGGCATCTCCGACTATTCGGTATTTCGCCGCGACCGGGACTTGTTTCTGGTCATGAAAGTCGCGGATTTCGACAAGGCCTGGGACGAGCTCGCGAAGGATCCCGTCAACCTCCGCTGGCAGGAGGAAATGTCGAAGTACTTTGAGCCCGTTCCCGATCTTCGACCCGGGGAGCGTTTCGCCATGATGAAAGAGGTCTTCTACCTGGAGTAGGCTGAGACTCAGGCGATGGACACTTCCCGGCGACTGTTTCTCTCTGGCCTTTTCAGCGCATCGGCGGCCGCGTGCCTGGGCCAGGGCGTTTCCACTCACAAAGCGCAGGTGCAACCCCGCGGAAAGCCGTCCGGGCTACCCTTCGACGCTCGCTTCACCGACATCGCCCCGCAGGCCGGCTTGAAAGCCAGCGTTATTTACGGCCCCGCAGACCACAAAGAGTACATTCTCGAGACCATCGGCTGCGGCTGCGCGTTTATTGACTACGACAACGACGGCTGGCTCGACATCTTTCTGCTTTCGGGCACGCGCCTGGCCGACGCCCCGGAAGGCGCCAGCAACCGGCTGTACAAAAACAACCGCGACGGAACCTTTACCGACGTAACGGAGAAAGCAGGCTTACTGAAAACGGGCTGGGCCTGCGGCGTTTGCGTCGGCGATTACAACAACGATGGCTTCGAAGATCTGTTCGTTACCTACTGGGGCCAGAACGTTCTCTACCGCAACAACGGCGACGGAACCTTCACCGATGTAACTCGCGCGGCAGGCTTGCTCGAGGCTGCTCCCCGCTGGGGATCGGGCTGCACATTCATCGACTACAACCGCGACGGACACCTCGACCTGTTTGTTTCGAACTACCTCGAATTTGACCTGGCAAAAACCCCCAAGCCCGGACAGACGGCAAACTGCCGCTGGTCCGGGATGCCCGTCAATTGCGGCCCCCGGGGCTTTCCGTTCGGCCGCCACAGCCTCTACCGCAACAACGGAGACGGGACTTTCACGGACGTCAGCACAACATCGGGAATCGCCAACGCGAAGAACAGCTATGGCCTGACCGCAATCGCCGGCGACTTCGACGACGACGGATGGCCCGACATTTACGTCGCGTGCGATTCAACACCCAGCCTGCTCTTTCTCAACAATCGTGACGGAACCTTCCGCGAGGAAGCTGCCATTCGCGGCGTGGCCTACAGCGAGGACGGCCAGGAGCAGGCTGGTATGGGAGTAGCCGCCGGCGACTTCGATCTGGATGGGCACCTCGACATCTTTAAGACCAACTTCGCCGACGACACGCCGAACCTCTACCGCAATCTTGGCAAGGCCAATTTCGAGGAAGCCACCCGCCGCACCGGCCTTGCGGTCGACAATCGCTTTGTAGGCTGGGGTGCGGGCATCGTTGATCTCGATAACGACGGCCTGCCCGATCTCTTCGCGGTGACTGGCCACGTGTTTCCTGAGATCGAGAAGAAATATTCCGGGTATCCTGCGCGCTCACCCAGGCTCCTGTTCCGCAACCTGGGCAAGGGGAAGTTCGAAGAACTGCTGGAGGGCGCCGGTCCGGCGCTTGCGGAATCCCACGTGAGCCGAGGCTGCGCATTTGGGGACTTCGATAACGACGGAGATATGGACATTCTGATCGTGAATCTGAACGAGCCGCCATCTCTTTTGAGAAACGATCTGAAGGCTGGGCACAACTGGCTGAAGGTGAAACTCGTAGGCACGAAATCGAATCGCAGCGCGATTGGCGCCCGCGTGATTGTGAAAACCCAGACCTCTACTCAAACTCAGGAAGTGCAGAGCCAGTCGAGCTTTCTGTCGTGCAACGATCCGCGTCTGCACTTCGGGCTGGGATCGGCGAAGACAGCAGAGGTGCGCGTCCGCTGGCCCAATGGCATCTGGCAGACTCTGGCCGACGTAGAGGCAAACCGGCTCGTCACAGTTAAGGAAGGAAGCGGAATCGTCCCTGGCCTTGGTTTTCAGAAATCCTAGAATTATTGCGCTGTTTCCGGGCCAACTTCCTGCCGGGTAACTTCGTTTGGCGAAAACGTTTGTTTTTCTGCCTCCTGCTGCGCAGATTTCTGGCCCTTGAGGCGTTGGAATTCCGCAAATGCGTTCTGGCGCTCGGCGGCATTCCCCAGCATTCCCTGCACCTGCGAGAGCCGGTACCAGGCCACTTCATTCTCCTTATTCAGGGCGATGGCTTTTTGTAGATGCGGCAGCGCGAGTGCCGGTTTTTGTTGTGAGACGAGTACCGCCGCCAGGCCCAGGTGCGCCTCTTCGAAGTCCGGGTAATGCTTGAGGGCCATCTCAAAATACTTTTGTGCTTCGTCAAACTCTCCGGCATTGCGGTGGATTTCGCCCAGTTCATAGTCCGCATTGGCATTGCTGGGATCAATGTCCAGTTCCTGCTGGAACTCTTTGGCCGCTTCCGAGGTGTCCGCAGCGGACGTAGTCTGCCTGGATCGTGCCAGCAGCGTGCGGCCCAGCCGGTAGTGGATTCCGGCGCGATGCGGAGTCATCGACAGCACCTTGCGGAACTCCTCGATCGCCGCATCGTTCGATCCCTGGCTCTCGTAAGCCTCTGCCAAAGCTTGGTGCCGCCACACAGAATCGGGAGCAACTTCCGCCAGCTTGTGCATGGAGAGGTAGGCAAAATTCCCGAATAGCTGGCCCGTGTGGTAGAGCACCTCGGGATCGTCCGGATAAAGCTGGTTGAGTTGCAACGCTACCTCCACCGCCTTGCTGTCGCGCTTCAGTCCGGTGTAGGCCCGCTCCAGTTGCAAGCCGCACATGCGCCGGATTGCCTGGTCTGAAGACTTGAATCCCTTCTCGAGCCCCGGGAGGGCTTCCTGGTAGCGCCCCAACTCGGACAGCGACATCGCCAGGAGCGTATCTGTTCTCGGCAAACTGGGTTTGAGCTTCAGGGCCTGCCGTAACACCGGCACTGCCTGCTCATATTTGCCTTCCTGGAAGTAAATCAGGCCGAGTCGACCATAGACCTCAGCCGTTCCGGGATCGAGCTTGCGGAGGTTCTCGTACGCTTGCTCTGCTTCCTCATACTGCCCAGCCGCCAAGGCTCGCTCCCCTTCGGCGTAGTACCGCTGCGCATCCGCGGAGGTCTGCGCCTTGAGATTGGGGGCGGCTGGTATCAGCATCAGGACCGAACAACAAAGAAGGAGGATTGCGCTTTCGAGGAAATGACCAGCGCGGGGAACCATCGCAGAAGTGTACCTCAAAAAAAAGACCCGCCAGGCAAGCCATGCCTGGCGGGATTGACAAGGGTGTGGGTCAGAAAATCATTTTCACGCCGAGCTGCACTTCTCGCGGATCTCGCGCCGAAGTGATGTGCCCATATTGCGGGTCGTTGATGTTGTTGCCCGCGTTGCTTGGCGGGTTGTTGAACTGCGGATGGTTGAAGGCGTTGAAGGCCTCGAGCCGCAATTGCAGGTTCAGCCGTTCGGTAAACTTCATGTTCTTGAACAGGCTCAGGTCCCAGTTGTTGAGGCCGGGCCCGCGCAGAAGGTTCCGCGAAGAACCGCCGTAAAGGAAGGGAGCTGGCTGAGTAAAGGCATCCGTGTTGAACCAGTGGTCGATCGTTTGGGGCCCACTATTTGGATCACCCACGAGATCAGCCCGGTTGCCGCTTCCGAAAATGACGTTCAGCACGCCTCCTGGATCGGCGGCGAAAACTGAGTACGGGAAGCCGCGCTGGAACGTAACCACGCCATTCACCTGCCAGCCTCCAAATGCGACATCAACCGCCCGGTTCAGGCCGCCGCCGAAGCGCTTGCCCCTGCCGAACGGTAGTTCATATACGAAGCTGCTCACCAGACGGTGATCCACGTCGAAGTCGGAACGCCCGTAGTCCAGCCGCGGATTGTGATTGTCCATGAAGCCTTGCCAGCCGATGGCCGCGTCGCCGATGCCGGCCGCCGCTGACTTGTCATCCAGGCTCTTGGCCCAGGTATAGACCGTCTGGAGCACCAGGCTGTGGCTGCGGTGCTCCAGTTTGACGTTTCCGGCGTTGTAGCTGGAGTATCCCTCCCACACGCTGTTGATATAGACGTTGGTGAAGTTGGGATACGGTCTGCGAGTGGCTACCAGGCAGGAAGTATCGGTCGGGTTGGCCTGGCAGAAGGCTGGGTCGGAAGGAGCCAGCGCCTGGGCGATGTTGTTTCGCGTGAGCAGGTGCACCCCACGATTGCCGATGTAGTTGAGTTCCAGAGTGGTGTTGCGGAACAGTTCATGCTGCACCGATAACGACCACTGCTGCACATAAGGGTTGCGCGGCCGCTCCGAGATGATGACGGCAAAGAAATTGCCCGTAGTGGCCGGATTCACTGGCCCAAGAACAACCGCCGGGAAGAGCTGATCGGTCACCTTGGGAGCCGTCTCCTGGCTCTTGGGATCGACGCTGCTGCGAACCAGGTAAGGATAGATGTCGCCAGAGTCGTCGATCTCGCGGCCTTCCGAGGAATCGAAGAAGATTCCGTAACCGCCGCGAATGACCGTCTTTTCGCCGAACGGGCGCCAAGCCACGCCCAATCGGGGCGCAAACGGCTTCTTTGAACCATCCGCCGGGTTCTTACGCCCGCAGTAGCTGTAGAACTGCCCGAACTGCGGGGTTGGGTCGGCGATTCCCTCGTCAATCAGCCTCTGGTCAGCAACGCACAATCCGCCGTTAGGATTGGTGACGTCCAGCCATCCCATCTTGTTGTGCTCTTCGTAGGGCACGTTCCGGTAATCCCAGCGAACACCGAGGTTGAGAGTGAGGCGCGGCGTTACTTTCCAGTCGTCCTGGATATAAGGCGCAAAGTACAGGAAATGATATTGATTCAGGTTGCCGGGCTCGCCCTGGATGCTGAACGGACCAGGCTGGAAGGTGCTGGAATTGTCGTAGTACCCGAGCAGGAAGTCGGCAACAGCATTGCCGGTGCCGCACTGCGGTGTCGGACAGGTGGTTTGCGAAGAAATCACCAGGCTGTTGGTGAAGTTGAACTGACCGTTGTAGTCATTGGCCAGGTTCCGGTTCTGTACCCAGCGGCGATAATCAAAACCCACTCCGAACGTGTGGTTTCCGCGCACCATGGTCACCGAGTCGGCGAACTCCCACATCGGAATGTAGCTGGTAGTTACGTCGTTCACCGGGCTTCCCACGGCGGCGAAGTTGGCCAGCCCGATCCCCGGATAAGTGTTCGTGAAGCTGGGGAGACCGGTGAATACGCCCGACAGGCCGAGGGCATCGATGTCAGACTGCGGCGCCCCCACGCCTCCCTGATTCGCCTTCGGCTCAAGCCGGCCGAAGCGGAAGTTGTTCACGTTGTGCTGGCCGAGAGTGATCGTGTGGGAAATTGCCCAGGTGCTCGATTCCTCGTCAAAGGTCGCAGAGCCCCACGGAACTGAGCCCGTTTGCAGATTGCTGGACTTGTAAGTAGCCCGCGTGAACCGGCCGAACAGGGATCCCCAGCGCCCGAGAGACTGATCCAGGCGATAGGTCTGCTGGTTGGTGTCATTGGGGAGGGTCACAACCTGCCGGAAATTCACTGGGTCGGTCGCCGTGGGCGTGGAATTCGGAGCTGGAAATAGTCCAGCTGACATCGCCACTTGTGCCAGACGGGAGAATCGGGTCGACGGAATCTGGTTCCCCGCGAAAGGCGCCCCGGTCTGCGGATCGATCGGCATGCATGGGTTCCCCCTTTGCAGGGCGCCCAGGTTGCTGGGGTCGGAGTTGTTGCAGGCCTCACTGCCGAACGCGGGAAGGGTCGCTCCAGAGAAGTCTCCGCCCAACTGGGCCGGGTCGGGCACAATCAGGGCTTGAATCGACCCACGCCTGATCCGCCCGCCCTCGTAGTTTGCCATCCAGAAGGTCTTGTTGCGGCCGTCGTAGAGCTTCGGAATGTAGACCGGACCACTGGCCACATAACCGAACTGGTTCTGCCGCAGCACCGCCTTGGGCTGGCTCGGATCCTCAAAGAAGTTTCGGGCGTCGAGGTAGTCGTTTCGGCCAAACCAGAAACCCGCGCCGTGCAGCGTATTGGTTCCGCCCTTAGTAGCTATGTTGATCTGGTTGGCGCTGAATCCGTATTCAGCCGAGTAGTTCGAGGTCTGCTCCTTGAATTCCTGCAGCGCGTCGAGAGACGGAATCACGGCTGGCGTATTCAGCGCCACGTCCGTGTTCACCAGCCCGTCGAGCATGTAGTTGTTTGAGGTAGGACGCGAGCCGTTGATGCTGATCGCGTCTCCTTCGCCCTGCCGCATCGCTCCCTGCTCACCCGTTGTCTGCACTGCCCCCGCGCCCAGAAAGATCAGACTCAGGAAGTTTCGCCCGTTCAGGGGCAGCTCCTCGACTTGGCGATTGCTGATTAACTGCGAAACAGCCGCACTGTCGGTATCGAGAGCAACAGCGTTGGCAGTCACTTCGACCTGCTCTGTGACGGCCCCCGGCTTCATGACTACGTCCACGCGGGCCTGTTGCGCCACCACGAGCGGAACTTGATCCACTACCGACTTCTGGAAGCCGGGAGCCGAAACCGAAA
Source organism: Terriglobales bacterium (assembly GCA_963803205.1). Classification (GTDB taxonomy): domain Bacteria; phylum Acidobacteriota; class Terriglobia; order Terriglobales; family Acidobacteriaceae; genus CAWDLG01. Next base: position 139,864 of record CAWDLG010000006.1, on the reverse strand, counting down.
CCTTGTAAGTTCCCGGCTTCAGATAGGGAACGGTGAATGTGCCGGACTCGTTGGTTTGGGTGCGCTGGCTGCTGCCGGTGGCCACGTTGCTGACTTCAACGTCCGCCTTGGCCACCACCGCGCCCGTGTTGTCGGCTACCGTTCCGAGAATAGTTCCGACTGCGCCGCCTTGTGCAAAGAGCAGGTTGGCTGAGAGGAGCAATACCAAACCCGATAGAAGACTGCGGATCTTCGTGGTCATATTTCCTCCTGCACGTTCTCCGGTGAGTAAGAAGCCGCAGGCGGACTCGACAATTCCCGCCCCTCCTGAGATGGCAGGGGTCCGCGGCTTAGAGGTTTCCCTCGATCCGCCGCGCACTGTAGCGAGATCGAATCATACTTGTCAAGAAAAAAGTTGAACTTGTTTCCCTATTGAATACTTAGGGAGAATAGTTCCCGTATTGATATCCTCCGGCTGTGCTCGCTGGAGCTTCGGCGCGATCTACGTCGGCGCCCCTCTGTGGAACAGATTCGCGATTTCACGCTATAGTCATAAGGCCCTTGATCTTTGCCAAAGAGGCTACGTCCATTGACCCGGTCCGCTCCGAAGCGCCTGTATCTGATTCCGGTTCTTTCCAAGGCTCTCGACATCCTGGAGCTTCTGCAAAATGAGCGCGGCGCCCTCACGCTGGAAGCGATCTACCAGAAGACCAACATCTCGAAAACGACCGTTTATCGAATTCTGAAAACCTTCCTGCACCGCGGATACCTGGCGCAGTCGCAGGACGGCCTGTACCGCCTGGTGGCGCGCCCCAAAAAAGCAAGATTCGGATTTGGCAGCCAGTCCGCGGAGATGCCCTTCTCCGAAGCCGTGACCGATAGCCTCAAGAGCGCCGCTTCCGCCGCAGGCGTGGATCTGATCGTGCTCGACAACCGATACGACGGCCCCACTGCGCTGCGCAATGCCGATGAATTCGTGCGCAATCGCGTGGATCTGCTGATCGAATTTCAGATCGATCAGCATGTGGCGCCGGTCCTGGCGGATAAGATCGACGGGGCCAGTATCCCTTTCATTGCAGTGGACATCCCCCACCCCCATGCGACCTTCTTCGGGGTCAATAACTACCGCGTGGGTTTCGAAGCCGGGGAATGCCTGGCCCAGTATGCAAAGAAGGCCTGGGGCGGCAAGGCGAAGTGGGCGCTCGGACTCGACATTGATGAGGCCGGGCCGCTCGTCCGCAGCCGGGTCACCGGCGCCTTCGAGGCAATCCGCTCGAAGCTGCGATCTTTACCCGAGGACGCTTTTCTGCGAATGGACGGCCGGGGGATGCGCGACCGGAGCTATCAGCTGGTCCACGATTTTCTCCGGCGGCACCCGCGGGATAAGGGCATTCTGATTGCCGCCGCCACCGATACCAGCGCGCTCGGCGCGGTGCAGGCTGTACGCGAACTGAAACGCGAAAAGCAGGTGGCCATTGTCGGCCAGGACTGCATCGCGGAAGCACTCGAAGAAATGCGCCAGGGAAACAGTCCACTTATCGGCTCAGTGTCGCATCAGGCTCATACCTACGGCCCTCGGCTGATTCACCTCGGGCTGGCCCTGCTCAGCGGACAGCGGGTCGCTCCTTATAACTACGTAGAGCATGAGCTGATGACAGCTTCGTCCGCTCGGGAATTGAATCGCGCCTAGCCCTTCCCCCATCTAGGCAAGGTGACAAGTGCGGCTTGCAGCCGTTCGGCGGCGAAGCCATATTTTCGAATAGAAATTGTTGCCCTATTGCATCGCTGGGTTATGATGTGGGGTGCCTTGGGAGGCCGCCCGGCCACGCCGCCGGTTTGTGCTCCTCTCCCCCAAACTCCAAGGTGGTTCCGCTATGGCTGTCAAAACCGGCTTGCGCTATCTCGAAGACCGCTGGGACGAACGCATCGCGCGCACTCTCGACGAACCGGAACTGCTCCGTTACCGCTCCAATCTTCTTGGCTCGGATCTCCGCATTACGAACTTCGGCGGCGGCAACACCAGTTCGAAAATTCTGCAAACCGATCCGCTGACCGGAAAGCAGGAGGAAGTACTCTGGATCAAAGGCAGTGGCGGAGACCTGGGCAGCATCAAGTTATCGGGCCTGGCCACGCTGTATCTTCAGAAGCTGCGCGCGCTGGAGAACAACTATCGCGGCGCCGAGCACGAAGATGAAATGGTCGAGCAGTACTGGCTGTGTACTTTCGGCAGAAGCAGCGTCGCCACCTCCATCGATACTCCGCTTCATGGATTTCTTCCTTTCCGCCACATCGACCACCTCCATCCCGACTGGGGCATCGCTCTCGCAGCTTCAGCGAACGGCAAGCAGAAGATGGAGGAGTTCAATCGTGGTTTCGGCCATCACTTGATCTGGGTGCCTTGGCAGCGGCCGGGTTTCGAGTTGGCGATGATGTTGCGCCGCGCCGTGCAGGAGGCTCCCGGCTGTGACGGAATTGTGCTCGGCGGCCACGGGCTGTTTACGTGGGGCGACACTCAGCAGGAGTGCTACGAAAACACGCTCGCGATCATCGATCAGTTGGGCCAGCTCGTAGGAGGTGAGGTCGAGGAGAAGGGCTCGGCTCTATTTGGCGGTCCGCTGCATGCGGAGCTGCCCAATCGGCGAGAACTTGCAATTGATATCTTCCCCTTCCTGCGCGGACGCGTCTCCGGCCAGCGTCGCATGATTGGCAGCTTCTCCGACCTTCCTGAGGTTTTGCGCTTCGTCAACTCTAAAGACGCAAAACAACTCGCGCATCTTGGAACCAGTTGTCCCGACCACTTTATCCGGACTAAAGTGCGGCCGCTGTTTGTCGCCTGGACGCCGGGAGGCAACCTGGACGATTTGAAAAAGCAGGTTGACGCGGCGCTCGAAACCTATCGCAAGGAATATGCCGACTATTACCGCTCGTTCGCCCAGCCGGACTCACCGGCCATGCGCGATTCAAATCCCACAGTGGTTCTCATTCCCGGCATCGGCATGTTCAGCTTCGGGAAAAGCAAGACAGAATCGCGTTTGACCGGCGAATTTTATGTCAATGCAATTCACGTGATGGAGGGCGCCACTTCGCTGGACTCGGGTCGGCCTCCGGTGCCGCTGCCGCAGGCCGGAGATGCCGCTCCCACTGACGCTTTCCAGGTCCACTGCAACTATGTCGCCTTGCCGCTCTCGGAAGCGTTTCGAATCGAATACTGGGCGCTCGAAGAGGCCAAGATTCGCCGTCAGCCTCCGGAGAAGGAACTCAGCCGGCACGTGGTCATGATCGTGGGCGGTGGAAGCGGAATCGGGCGCGAGGCCGCCTTGCTGGCCGCCGAACGCGGCGCGCACGTCGTGGTCGCCGATCGCGACAGCGAAGCCGCAAAGAAAGTAGCGGAGGAGGCCAAGGCCGCCGCGGGCAAGGAAGGCGCAATCTCAGTTTCCGCCGATATCCGCAAACGAGAAGCCATTCGCCAATCCTTGCGGGAGCTGATTGCGTCCTTCGGCGGAATCGACATCCTGATTAACACCGCCGCCTTGTTCCCTTCCTCTTCCGACGGCCGTATCTCGGACGAGCAATGGGGCATCACCCTCGACCTCAACGTGACCGCCAACTACCTGCTGGCCGATGAGGCCGCCAAGATCCTGCGCGACCAGAGTCTCAACGCATCGATCGTCCTGACGAGTTCCGCCAACGCAGTCGTCGCCAAGCGCGGCAGCGAGGCCTACGATGTAAGCAAGGCGGCCCTGAGCCATCTGGTTCGCGAGCTGGCGATCGCGCTCTCTCCGAAGATTCGCGTAAACGGCATCAGCCCAGCCACAGTGATCAAGGGATCGACGATGTTCCCTCGCGATCGGGTCATCGCTTCTCTCAAGAAGTATGAAATTCCGTTCGACGAATCGGCGACTGACGATCAACTGCGCAGCGTGCTGGCGGAGTTTTATGCCAAAAGAACTCTGACGCACCGTCCCATCGATCCCAGGGATTGTGCGGAAGCCATCCTTTTCCTGGCCGGACCGAAGTCGCCGTGTACCACCGGGCACATCGTCCCCGTGGATGGAGGTCTGACAGAAGCTTTCCTGCGATGAATTTGATGCCTCACGATCGAAGCAGCGCGCGATCCAGCCCCGGCGGAAAAACCCTTGCTGCCGTCGATCTGGGAGCCGAGAGTTGCCGGGTCTCATTGCTGAAATGGATCGACTCCAGGCCGGAGATGCAGCTGGTGTACCGCTTCCCCAATGCCCCGAGGCAGGGCGAAAACGGCCTGCGCTGGGATATTCATCGCATCTGCGAAGGCGTGGAGGAAGGACTACGCCGCTGCGCGGCCTGCACATCCGGCGAGATTGCGTCGGTTGGCGTCGACGGCTGGGCGGTCGACTACGTTCGCCTGGGTCCGGACGGCGAGCCAGTCGCCAACCCGTTCTGCTATCGCGATGAGCGCACGACAAAAGTCTTGAAGAACTTCGACCGCTTCATCCCCGCGGATCGACTCTACGCTCTCACGGGCATCCAGATTCTGCCTCTTAACACTCTCTACCAGTTGTGCGCGGACGAATCCCGGCAGCAGACCCTGCCCTGGCTTAATCTGCCTGAATACGTGCTTTACCATCTCGGCGGCAAGCGGGTTGCGGAGTTCACCAACGCCAGCAACACACAGTTGCTGGGCGTTCACGATCAAGCGTGGTGCGGCGAGATCTTCACCGCTACCGGATTAGACGTCACCGCAGCGCCTCCAGTGGTCAAGCCTGGTACGGACATCGGCCGTATGACGGGACCGCTGGCTACGCTGCCGGCCTTCCGCTCCACGCGACTGATCGCGCCGGCCTGCCACGACACGGCGTCAGCCATCGCTGGCATTCCCGCCGATGGAGACGATTGGGCGTTCATAAGTTCGGGTACATGGTCCCTTGTTGGATGTGTAGTCGACTCGCCACACGTCGGCGACGATGCCCGTCGGATGAACTTCAGCAATGAAGGAGGAGTTGGAGGAAAAATTTATCTGCTGAAGAACGTTAACGGCATGTGGTTGCTACAGCAATGCATGGAAGACTGGCGGGCAGGTGGCCATACGTGGAAGGTGGAAGATCTGCTCGCGGCATGTGTGACCCTCCCGCCGCCGCAGGATCTGCTGGACGTCGATGATTCCGATCTGGTGCTGCCCTCCGGTATGCCGGCGCGTATCAGTGCCCAGCTTGCAAGAAATGGCAAGCGGCCGGTGCCCGTATCGGCCGATGCGGCGCCGCAAATGGCAAATCTCATCTTTCACAGCCTCGCAGCGAGGTACGCGGCGGTCTTGCGCAGCATCGCGGAGATTACGAATAAGTCTTTGAAGCGTCTTTATGTTGTGGGTGGCGGCAGCCGGAATGCCTTGTTGAACCGGTTGACGGCTGAGGCTACCGGGCTGGAAGTGCTGAAGGGATCGACGGAAAGCACCACGGTTGGAAATTTTGCCATTCAGTTGGCCGCTTTGGAGAGCGGCGATGCAGGTGGAGCGGGGGTTTCGGCCTCGCGGGTTGCCGAATGGGCCGGGCGCCTCGCCGGTCAGGCCATCGAGACCGTGAGCGAAGTACAATCAGCGATCACGCAATAAAGTTTGAAGAATGGGAAGGCATCATGACTGACAAGCCGGAAGGACTCATACATCGCGCGCTGGACAATTTCAATATCGAACTCCCCTCCTGGGGTTTTGCCAACACTGGCACGCGCTTTGGGAAGTTTATTCAGGCCGCGGCCGCGGTCACCCTTGAGGACAAATTCAGCGATGCCGGCCAGGTGCATGCGTTGACCGGTGCCTGTCCCACCATCGCGCTGCACGTTCAGTGGGATGTGCCGAACGGATCAAAGGACGTCGGCCAAATCCAGGGCCTTGCCCAGAAGTACGGGGTTCAGGCAGGCTCGATCAACCCGAACATCTTTCAGGATCAGGACTACAAATACGGCTCACTGGGAAATCCGGACCCCGCCATCCGCAAGCGCGCGCTCGACCACATCCTCGACTGTGTGGCGATTGCAAATGAATTGAGCTGCCGGGACATCTCGCCCTGGTTTGCCGACGGATCGAACTATCCCGGCACGCAGAGCATGCGCCAGCGCATCGCATGGTTTGAACAGGCGCTGAAGGAGGTGCACTCCCGCCTCGAGCCGAAACAGAGGCTGCTGGTTGAATACAAGCCATTTGAGCCGGCCTTCTACCACACCGACATCGCGGACTGGGGGATGGCTTTTCTTCTTGCAAGAGAGGCCGGGCCCCAGGCCTTCGTGCTCGTCGACACCGGGCACCACTACCAGGCACAAAATATCGAGCAAATCGTGGCCTGGCTTCTGCATCACGGAATGATCGGCGGGTTCCACTTTAACGACCGCCGCTATGCGGATGACGATCTCACGCTGGGCTCGATTGATCCTTACCAGATCTTCCGCATCTTCCACGAGATCCATGTCTATGAATGGGAAATTGGCAGGCGCGCCGACATTGCTTACATGGTTGACCAAAGCCACAATCTCAAGGGCAAGATGGAGGCCATGGTCCAGACCGTGTGCACCGCGCAGGAGCTTTACGCGAAGGCCGCGATCGTGGACCACGCGCGACTGGCGTCGCTCCAGAAGAGTTGTTCGCTGGTTGACGCAGAGGAGTGTTTACGCGGCGCGTTCTGGACCGACGTCCGACCGGTGCTCAAAGACTGGCGCCGCAGCCACGGACTCCCGGAAGATCCGATGAAAGCGTTGCGCGAGAGCGGCTATCTTGAGCGCATCACCGCCGAACGGAAGCAGCGCAATTCGGTCGTGGTGACAACCTACGCCTAGCCCGGCCGCTGCGTCATCGAACGCTGAAATCGTAAGTGCCGGATCCTATCTGAACGACTAACGAATCGCCCTCCCGCTGCGCATCAATGGGAGAGCCATTTTCCATCGCCTTCGCGTTCTCACCCGCCGGCAGAAACACCTTCGCTGTCGTGTTCGCGGGGATCGTAACTTTCAGAGAAAACGGACCGCCTGGGCTTCCGGACCAATCGGTTGCGATCCTGCCGTAGACCGATTCATATTCGCCTCCTGCTCGCGGCATGCGAGAATCGAGCCGCGGATGGATTACGATCTGGCGGAAGCCCGGCCCCTCGAGAGAAGTGTCGATGCCGATCACGTAGCGGTAGACCCACGCAATCACCGACCCGAATGCGTAGTGGTTGTAGGAATTCATGGCGGGATCGCCGCTATCGCCGTTCCAGCGCTCCCACCAGGTAGTCGCTCCCTTGGCCAGCATGTATCCCCACGAGGGATACGTGTCGTTCAAAAGCAAGCGGTAAGCCACGTCTGCGTGGCCGTGATTCGCCAGCGTGAACAGCAGAAAAGGCGTGCCTAGAAATCCCGTAGACAGGTGCCAGTTCCTCTTCTCGATATCTTTCACCAGATTGTTCACTAAGGCCGGCTCGAGCGCCGGCGCTGCCATTTTCGTGTAAAGCGCAACCACGTAAGACGTCTGCGTTCCGGTGCCGACTACTCCGTCGCTTTTGATATACGCCTTCTGAAAAGCAGTGCGAATTTTCTCGATGAGATCGGAATAACGCTCGGCTTCATCTTCTTCGCCGATGGCATGTGCCATCTCCTGCATCATGTTGGCGATCAGCGCCCAGTAGGCCGTGGCCAGCATATCCTTGTCGGTATTCGGGTCGGGCGCAAGCCAGTCGGCAAAGTTGGGTCCCACTCCTTTCTTGCGAAGAAAATCGGGATTTGCCGCCTGAATGAATTCCATCCATCGCTGCATGGCATCCCAGTTCTTGCGGACGATTTCCCGATCGCCATATTGCAGCCACGTCGTATAGGGAACGATGACGCCGGCGTCGCCCCAGCCCGGAGCACCCACCATACCTTCACTCCAGGCGTTGGCTCCTGACGTAGAGTCGCCGCCGAAGGGCAGCACGTTCGGGGAAACATTCGTGAACGCCCCTTGCGGTCCCTGGGCGTCGGAGACGTCATCCATGAATTTTTGGGAGAATGCCGCGATATCGAAGTTGTAGGCGCCGGTCCGCCAGAAGACTCCTGCGTCCCCCATCCAGCCAAGGCGTTCGTCACGCTGTGGGCAGTCGGTCGGAATGCTCAGAAAATTGCCCCGTTGTCCCCAGAGGCCAATCGAATACATGTCGTTGACCATCGAACTGGCGGTATCCAGGGTTGCCGTCGGCCCACCGGTCAGGCTGGTGGCGACTCTGCCGGTTATGGCATCCAGACCCGGCTCGCCGGGATAGCCGGTAAGTTCGACGTAGCGGAAACCGTGAAATGTGAAGTACGGTTCGTACGTTTCCTCTCCGCCGCCACGGAGCACATATCGGTCGGTCGCATCGGCATTGCGCAGATTCTCCGTATAAATGCTGCCATCTGGATTCAATCTCTCCGCGAAGCGAAGGCGAACTCGCGTTCCAGCACTACCGCTCACCTTCAGAGATACCCATCCGACCATGTTCTGCCCCATGTCGTAAACGTAGACTCCGTTTGCCAGAGGCGTAACTTTCCTGGGTTGCAGCGATTGGGAAATGTGCACCGGTGCCGTGGGCTGGCTGCTGACCAGGATCGAAGGCGCTTCGGCAACGGCGGCCGAGGCCCAGCCGGAGTCGTTCGTTTCCGGCTTGTCCCAGGCGGGATCGGCGAGTCGCGCGTCGTAGAGTTCACCGGCATAAATTTCCGAGTGAAGAATCGGTGACCTGGTAGCCTTCCACGATCCATCGCTGACGACTACATCGTGCGTGCCATCGCTGTAGTTGATTTCAAGCTGCACCAGGAGGCGATCGGGCGCAGGAAAGAAGCGCATTCCTTCCCACGTCAGCGGACTGCCATACCATCCGTCGCCAACCATGGCTGCAATGGCATTCTTTCCGTCCATCAGCAATTGGGTCACGTCGTACGTCTGATACAAGAGGCGTTTGCGATAATCGGTGAAATCCGGAGTGAGGACGTCGCTTCCCACTCTCTGCCCATTGATAAATACCCGGTAGCTGCCAAGTGCTGTGCTGTAGAGACGCGCGGACTGCACTTTGCGCGAAACCGCGAAATCGTGTCGCAGCAGCGCAGCGGGCTGGGGGAGAACTGGCAGCGCACCCATGCGGCGGTCGTTCAACGAGAAAAAAACGCCGGCCTTTCCCCATTTTTGCTCGTTCTCAAGGCGAGCCTGCCAGCGATCATTCGTGGGAATGCGGGTAATCCGCCCGTCCGCGTCGGTAATCTTGAGCAGCCCCGCGAGTCCGGCCGTCATGGCTTTCGCGCCCGCCCCGGGACCATACTGCGGAGGCTCTGGTACCTTTACTGAAATCTCGAGAACATTCGCCCCAATCACGAGTTGATCAGTGATGTCGTGGCGGTCAAACGACTTCCATCCCGATTTCGTGTCGACCTGCCGGCCGTTCACCGAGACCTGATAGTCACCGCGCGCGATGATAAACAAGGCAGCGTCTCGAGGCTTCTGCCTGATGTCGGCAGAGGTGCGAAAAACCACCGTGGTCTTTGGCGTGGCGTTCAGAGGATTCTGTCCACTCAGCCACAGCCACTTGATGCCAGACTCATCCCCCTCACTCTCCGGATTTTTCCAGCCGATCCACTTGCCCTTCCAGTCGGCCTTCTCCAACAATCCCATTTCCCACCAGGCCGTTTCGGAAGAGTCGAACGTTTTTCCATCGGCATCCCAGACCCGCACCGACCAGTAATAACGCCTGCGGGATTCGAGGCTCGGGCCGCCATACACAATGCCGACTGACTCCGCTGAACTCTGCTTGCCACTGTCCCACACATCGGGGTTGCCGAGGCGCTCCGGGCTGCTGGCCACAAACAGCTGATAGGCCGTCTGCCGCCAGTTCCGCTCTGTGTTATCGCTCTGCCACGAGAAGCGAGGCTTCGCGGCGTCAATTCCGAGGGGATTCTCCAGATACTCCACTCGCAAATGAACTGGAGCGGCAAACGCATTCGCTGCGATGAGGAAGAGAACGGCCAGCAGGAGTCGGGAGACGAAAGAGGAACGAGCCAATGTTTTTACCTCGGGCGAGCGTGGGAGTCATATGTGAATACGAACCGCAGAACTGTAGTAATCGCGATCAGATCGTGTCAAGAAAAAATCAAACAATTTGCCTATTGAAAGTCGACAAACTTCGTCAGTTATCGCGCGAGATCCGCCGGAAAGTGAGGTTGATGCGCGGCTCTGTGATTGCTGGCTCTTTCGGCACCTCGTGTCGGAAGCGTTGCTGCGTCTCTCCCGCCATAATCAGCAGGCTGCCGGATGGCAGTCTTTCACTGAACGCAACGCTTCCGCCGATGCGCTTGAGCCGGAAAATACGCTCCGCACCGAGGCTGACCGACGCAATCACCGGGCCCATTTCCGGTTCGGCATCGGCATGCAGTCCGACGCTGTCATTTCCACCGCGGTAGAGGTTGCAGAGCGCTGCATTATAGGGAATTCGCATCAGGCCCGATGTGAGATAAGCCGTATCCGGAGTCGCACTCTCCACGAGTTGCTTCAAGGAAAGCAGTTCCGGAACCCAGGCGAGGGGCTTGTATTCCCGGCGGGAGTAGGTGTAGCGCGTCTCGGGATCGCCGTAGTACGCCTCGTCCCGCGGCACAGCATGCCCGAACGGCCCCTGGCGGCGGCTCCATTCGCACTTCTTCAATAAAATCTCGAGCCAGCGAGTCGCCTCTTCCGCATCGAGGAAGTGAGCTTCGTAGTAAATCTCGGCGCCGGGAATCGGGATTCGTTCCATCAGAATTCCTCCGCAACCAGGCTCATGATCTCGCCCGCAGCACAAGAAGAGCGCCCGTCAAAAACAGGAAGCCCGAAATTCCAAATGCCAGTGAAGGCGACACGGTGCTCCAGAGCAAGCCGATCACAAGGCTGGACGCGAAATCGCCGACCGCATTGACCGCCGCAAGTGTGCCAAAGGCCATTCCGTGGTGCGCCTGTGGAACCAACTCCGCCGCAAGGGAATCCTCCAGCGCCTCTTCGACTCCCACAAATGTTCCCGCCAGCGCGAAGACCGCAGCTAGCGCAACGACACTTGCCGGACCAGAGGCGAGAACCCCCGCCATCAGTACAGCCAGACCATATCCTGAGGCCAGCACCACACGGCGCCGACGCACGTGATCGGAAAGCCACCCGCCCAGATAGGCAAAAGAGGCGTAGAAGACATTGTGCAGTAGATAAAGTCCCACGGCGATGCTGGCTGCAGCCGCCTTTCCATGCACCGGGGTCAGCACCTGCGTGGCGAACAGGATCAGTAGTGTGTGAGAGAAGTCGCCGAGGCCGAAGATTCCCACCGCAAGCAAAAATCTTCGAAAGGAAGGCGGAAGCTGCCGCAGCCCCAACCAGAAAGAGGACTTGGCCGGCTGGGGCCTGGTTGATTCCCGGACGAGCAGACCAAACGCAACTACGGCGGCAAATCCAGGAACCAGTGTCCATGCCAGTACGCGGTGATAGTTGTGGTTGGTGACCTGCAAGAGCCACAAGGCCGTTAGGGGCGCGACGATCGCCCCTACCGTGTCCATCATTCGCTCAAAGCCGAAAGCGCGTCCGTAAGCCTCAGGAGAGACCGCAGCCGCCAGCAGCGCCTTCCGTCCCGGAGTTCGAACGCCGCGGCCCAGCCAGGCGGTCGTGCGCGCCGTAAGAACGTGCCATGCGTTTGTAGCCAGGGCCAGGGCTCCCGTGGCGAGAGTCGTAACGACGTAGCCGCCAAGAACCAACGGCTTTCGTTTCTGCAGCCGATCCGTATAGTGCCCTGCAAGTAGTTTCGTGAAGCTGGAGAGGCCGTCAGCGGTGCCCTCAATCGCCCCCAGCCATCCCGGCCCGACTCCAAGGGATGCCAGAAAAGCGGGCAGGATCGATGTCGCAATCTCGTGGCTCCAGTCACTGAAAAGGCTGGTCAGCCCGATCCCGAGCGTCGTGCCGTTCAGCCACGAGGGCCTGGCGCCACCCTGCTGGCTTCCGGATTGCTGTTTCAAATGGGAATCCATCGAAGTGCGCTTTCCTACCCGCTTTGGGCAGTGCTTTTGTTGCCTTGACCCTGCGTGTTATGGTGCCGAAGGAAACAGGCAAAGGCCACCGTTCGCTTCGTCCTGAAGCAGTGTAAAGTATTGTAAAGAGACAAATAATCCGCAACCCACTACACTTTGGGGACGTCCAATGGGATTTAGGTTCAACGTTATCTTTCCCGCAGGAACCAGCGCCCCGAGGAACCGCCAAGTGAACAATTCGCGATCCGCAGTGCATGGTGGATCGGCACGTGCCAGCCTGCCTCCAGCCGACGACGAGTCTCACCAATCCAGGCGCTTTTCATCCGCATTTTTCTTGATCTCCCTCGTTTGCTGCCTGTCTCTCGCTGCATGCTCAGGCTCTAAATCTCCTGACACCGCCCGTGCCTCGACCCGGCAGTCATCGATTCCGGTTGGAGTCGCGACGGCTGAACGCCGGGACGTGCCCGTCTACCTCAAAGGCCTGGGCTCGGTGACGGCCTTTAACACCGTGAGCCTCCGCGCTCGGGTTGACGGCCAGTTGGACCACATCAACTTCAAAGAGGGCCAGTATGTGAATCAGGGAGACCTCCTGATCACCATCGACCCCCGGCCCTATGAGGTGGCGCTGAGCCAGGCACAGGCTTCCTTGTTCCGCGATCAGGCGCAATTACGGGACGCGCAGTTGAACTACGAGCGCTATAAAGAACTGCTCAAGGTCTCGGGTGCCATGTCCCAGCAGCAGGTGGACACGCAGCGCGCCGCAGCCGACCAGTTTGAGGGCGCCGTGCGCGCCGACCACGCCGCTATCGACAACGCCAAGCTGAACCTTACCTATTGCCGCATCACGGCGCCCATCAGCGGCAGAGTGGGCTTGCGCCTGGTCGATGTGGGCAACATGGTCCACGCCGCCGACGCCAATCCCCTGCTGGTGATAACGCAGCTCCAGCCGATCTCCATACTGTTCACGCTGCCGGAAGATCAGTTGCCGACGGTTGCCCAGCACATGCAGCATTCCACACTCGAGGTGGATGCATATAGCCGGAACGACCAGACAAAGCTGGCGACCGGCAAGCTGCTTACGATCGACAACCAGATCGACGCGTCCACCGGGACCGGTAAGTTGAAATCAGTGTTTGACAACAAGGACCGCCTGCTCTGGCCCAATCAGTTCGTAAATGTGCGGCTTTTGCTGGAAACGCGCAAGGACAGCACCGTGATTCCTTCCGCTGCGGTGCAGCGCGGGCCCCAGGGCACCTACGTTTTCAGTGTCAAGCAGGACAATACGGTCGCTGTGAGCCCGGTTACAGTCGCGCTCACCGAAGACAATCTTGCGTCAATCCAAAGCGGCATTTCGCCCGGCGACGTGGTCGTCGTCGATGGGCAGGACAAGCTTCAGCCCAACATGAAGGTAGAACCGCGAAGCGGTGCGGCACCAGGAGCACGGAGCCAGCAGCCCTCCGGTAGCGGAGCGCCATGAGTCCGTCGCGCATCTTCATTCTTCGCCCAGTGGCGACCACGCTCCTGATGGTCGGGCTGCTGCTGGTGGGAATCGTTGCGTACCGCGAACTGCCTGTTTCCGCACTCCCCGAAGTCGATTATCCCACCATACAAGTCGCCACCTTCTATCCCGGCGCAAACCCTGAAGTGATGGCCTCGTCGGTTACTGCGCCGCTGGAACGCCAGTTCGGTCAGGTCCCTGGCCTGAGCCAGATGACCTCCACGAGCTCTCTGGGAAGCTCGATCATTACTCTGCAATTCAATCTGGACCAGAACATAGACGTCGAAGAGCAGCAGGTACAGGCGGCCATTAACGCCGCGACTACCTATCTGCCGCGCGATCTCCCCAATCCGCCGATCTACAGCAAAGTGAATCCGGCGGATGCGCCGATTCTTACTCTCGCCCTGACCTCAAACACTCTTCCGCTCTCCAAAGTGGAAGACCTGGCGGACACCGCGCTGGCGCAGAAGATTTCGCAGCTTCCCGGAGTTGGCCTGGTTTCAATCAGCGGCGGGCAGAAGCCCGCCGTCCGGATCCAGGCGAATCCTACCGCGCTGGCCTCCTACGGACTGAGCCTCGAAGATCTGCGTTCAGCGCTGGCAGTGGCCAACGTCAACCAGGCCAAGGGCGTGCTGGACGGCCCGCGGCAGTCCTACACCATCGGCGCAAACGATCAGCTGAGTTCAAGCAAGCAATATAACGAGGTCATCATTGCCTATCGCGACGGCGCGCCGGTTCGCCTTTCCGATATTGCCACTGCTGTCGACAGCGCCGAGAACGTGAAGCAGGCCGCCTGGGTCAACACCACCCCGGCGGTGATCGTAAACATTCAGCGGCAGCCGGGCGCAAACATTATCGGCGTTGCCGATCGGGTCAAGCAGTTGCTGCCAGTGCTGCAATCTTCGCTACCTTCGGCGGTCAAGGTCCAGATTCTCACCGACCGCACTCAAACCATCCGCGCCTCGGTTAAGGATGTTCAGTTCGAACTGATGCTCACCGTCGGCCTGGTCGTGATGGTGATTTTCCTTTTCCTGCGGAACCTCTCGGCGACGGTAATTCCAAGTGTTGCTGTGCCGCTTTCGCTCGTCGGCACATTCGGAGTGATGTATCTGCTCGGCTACAGCCTGAACAACCTGACGCTGATGGCGTTGACGATTTCTACCGGGTTCGTGGTCGACGATGCCATCGTCATGATCGAAAACATCGAGCGCTTCCTGGAGGAAGGCGAGTCACCGTTTCAAGCCGCGCTGAAGGGCGCAGGACAGATTGGGTTCACCATTGTTTCACTGACGGTTTCTCTCATCGCGGTGCTGATTCCTCTGTTGTTCATGGGCGATATCGTCGGCCGTCTTTTTCGCGAATTCGCCGTCACGTTGGCGGTCACGATTTTGGTCTCAGCCGTCGTATCTCTCACCCTGACGCCCATGATGTGCGCCAAGCTACTGAAAAGGCATGATCCTGAGCGCCATGGCCAGTTTTACAAGTCTTCAGAGAATTTCTACAACCGCGTAATCGAGTTCTACGGGCGGACCCTGAAATTCGTCTTGCAGCATCAAACCGCAACTCTGCTGGTCACCGCGGGAACGCTGGTTTTGACGCTGTTTCTCTACGTCATCGTTCCCAAAGGCTTCTTTCCCGTGCAGGACACCGGCATGATTCTCGGTATCTCGGAGGCGCCGCAGAGCGTTTCTTTCAGCGCCATGGCCGAGCGCCAGTTGAGTCTCGCGCACGTCATCCTGAACGATCCCGCCGTCGAAAATCTTTCTTCGTTCATCGGAATTGACGGGACGAATACAACGCCCAACAGCGGCCGGATTCAGATCAACCTCAAGCCGCGCGACGAGCGCAGCGCAACTGCGAGCGAAATCATCCGCCGACTCCAACCCGAACTGGCGAAGGTCACCGGCATCACCCTTTATATGCAGCCGGTGCAGGATCTCACCGTGGAAGACCGCATCAGCCGAACCCAGTATCAGTATTCGTTGGAAGACGCCGATGCCCAGGAACTGGGCACAATCGCGCCGAAGCTGGTGGAGAAGCTTCGAGCTTTACCCGAAATGCGAGATGTCGCCAGCGATCAGCAGAACAACGGATTGCAGGCCGATCTGGTGATCGATCGTGACACCGCCTCGCGGCTCGGCATTCTGCCGCAGGCGATTGATGACACGCTCTACGATTCCTTCGGCCAGCGACAGGTGTCCACGATCTTCACTCAGCTCAACCAGTACCACGTGGTGCTGGAGGTCGATCCGCAATTCCGGCAGAACCCGGACGCGCTGAAAAGTATCTACGTGAAATCGGGCAGCGGAACCCCGGTTCCCCTCTCCGCATTCAGCCACTTCGAAACCTCCAATACCGCGCTCGCGATCAATCACCAGGGCCAGTTCCCGGTCGTTACGTTGTCTTTCAATCTGGCTCCGGGCGTTTCCCTGGGTGAGGCGACCAAGGCCATCGACCGCGCCGAGCAGGAAATTCACCTGCCCGCCAGCGTGCATACCAGCTTTCAGGGAACGGCAGCGGCCTTCCGCACTTCGCTCTCTTCCGAGCCCTGGCTGATTCTGGCGGCGATTATTACCGTCTATATCGTGCTGGGCGTGCTGTACGAAAGCTACATCCACCCGGTCACGATTCTGTCTACGCTTCCCTCGGCCGGAGTGGGAGCAATCCTGGCCTTGCTGCTCACTCGCAATGATCTCGGCGTCGTCGCCCTGATCGGCATCATCCTCCTGATCGGCATCGTGAAGAAGAACGCGATCATGATGATCGATTTTGCCCTGGAAGCCGAGCGCGAGGAGCACAAGCCACCGGAGGAAGCCATCTTTCAGGCCTGCCTGCTGCGCTTCCGCCCGATCATGATGACAACGATGGCAGCACTGCTTGGCGGGCTGCCGCTGGCCCTGGGAACAGGCACCGGATCCGAGTTGCGTCATCCCCTGGGAATCACCATCGTCGGCGGGCTCCTGCTCAGTCAGCTTCTGACCCTTTACACCACGCCCGTCGTGTATCTCTGGTTCGACCGCCTGGCAACCCGGTTTTCAGGCTTTCAGATCGGCAATCGAATTGAAGTTCCGGCCGGAGAGAATATCTCTGCGGACTGATCCATGAACATTTCCGCGCCATTCATCAAACGTCCGATCGGCACTTCCCTCCTGACGATCGCGGTCTTGATGGCGGGCGCGCTGGCCTTCAACTACCTTCCCGTGGCTCCGCTTCCGCAGGTGGAGTTTCCAGTCATCCAGGTTTTTGCCGGATTGCCGGGAGCCAGTCCGGAAACTATGGCGTCTGCCGTGGCCACTCCCCTGGAGCGGCAGTTCGGGCGGATCGCGGGCATCAACCAGATGACCTCGAGCAGCCAGCTTGGTTCCACCAGCATTGCGTTGCAGTTCGATCTCAACCGCAACATCGACGCGGCCGGACGAGACGTGCAGGCTGCCATCAACGCAGCGCGCAGCCAGCTACCCGCAAACCTGCCGGGCAATCCGACCTACCGCAAAGTCAACCCGGCGGACGCGCCGATCATGATTCTCGCTCTAACCTCCGACCTGGTGACTCTGCCCAAGATGTACGACGCCGCCGATTCCATCCTGGCGCAGAAGTTGTCGCAGGTGGAAGGTGTGGGACAGGTGTTCGTAGGCGGCGGCGCGAGGCCGGCCGTGCGTGCCGAACTCAATCCCACTCTTCTGAACAAGCTGGGACTCGGACTGGATACTGTTCGCACAGCGCTTGGCGCAGCCAATGCGAATCGGCCGAAGGGCGAGGTGGCTGGACCTGAAAATGCCTGGACGATTGCCGCCAACGATCAGATCTTTCGCGCCGACCAGTATCGCAACCTGATCGTCGCTTCTCATGATGGCGCGACTGTCCGCCTGGCGGACGTTGCAGACGTGCAGGACTCCGTAGAAGACATCCGCGTGGTCGGTCTCGCAAACGGGAAACCGGCGGTGCTTGTCATCGTCTTCCGGCAACCCGGCGCGAACATTATCGGCACCGTGGACCGCGTCAGGGCGGAATTGCCCCTGCTGAAATCCTCTATTTCTCCGGCGATCGACCTGAAAGTGGTTATGGACCGCACCACGACAGTGCGTGCGTCGGTGCACGACATCGAAATCACCCTGATCATCTCTGTGATCCTGGTGATTCTGGTGGTGTTCGCCTTCCTGCGAACCTTTCGCGCTACTTTGATCCCCAGCGTGGCCGTCCCGCTGTCGCTGATTGGAACTTTCGGCGTCATGTATCTGCTGGGCTACAGCCTGGACAACCTGTCGCTGATGGCACTGGCCATCTCGACAGGTTTTGTGGTCGATGACGCCATCGTCGTGCTGGAAAACATCACTCGCTACCTGGAAAAGGGCATGGCGCCGGTTCCCTCTGCGTTTCGCGGCGCGCGTGAAATCGGGTTTACCGTTCTCTCCATGAGCACGTCGCTCGTTGCCGTGTTCATCCCGATTCTGCTCATGGGAGGGATCGTCGGGCGCCTGTTCCGCGAGTTTGCCGTCACTCTTAGCATCGCCATCGGCGTCTCTCTGCTGGTTTCCCTCACCACCACGCCTGCGATGTGCGCCAAGTTTCTTCGTCCACTCGACGAAGAAAAGCACGGTCGCATTTATCACTTCAGCGAAGGGGTTTTCAACCGGGTTCTCAGCATATACCGCTACAGCCTGGAATGGGTGCTGCGTTATCAGCCCCTCATGCTGGTGGTCACGCTGGCCACCGCCGCTTTGAGCATCTATCTCTACATAATCGTCCCCAAGGGGTTCTTTCCCCAGCAGGACACCGGGCGTGTGGCCGGATCCGTGCAGGCAGCCCAGGACATTTCCTTCGATGCTATGAAGCAGAAGATGACCCAGTTCGTGAACCTGGTCATGCAGGATCCGGCGGTTCAAACCATCGTGGGTTTTGCCGGCGGCAATACCTCTTCCAACTCCGGAAGGATGTTCATCACCCTCAAGCCGCTGGACGAGCGGAAGATCTCGGCGGACCAGGTGATCGCGCGCCTGCGACGCAAGCTCGCCGTGGTTCCGGGCGCCACGCTCTATATGCAGGCCGCGCAGGATCTCACCATCGGCGGACGCCAGAGTCAGGCGCAGTTCCAATACACCCTGCAAGGGGAAAATCTGGACGACCTGAATCACTGGTCGCCGCGCCTCTTGCAGAAGCTGCGTTCTCTCCCACAACTGCGCGACGTCAACACCGACCAGCAGGATAAAGGCCTGCAAGCCACCGTCGCAGTCGACCGCGATACTGCCGCGCGCCTGGGTCTTGCCGCGGCCGATATCGACAACGCGCTTTACGACGCCTTTGGCCAGCGCCAGGTTTCCATCATGTATCGCCAGCTGAACCAGTACCACGTGATAATGGAAGTCGCGCCCGAATTCTCGCGCAGCGCCGAAGCGCTCCAGAACATCTATGTTCGGTCCTCCACAGGGACTGCGGTTCCGCTGGCTGCCTTCGCCCATTTCGCCAGCACCAACACACCGCTGGCGGTCAGCCATCAGGGGCAATATCCGTCAGTCACCCTGTCTTTCAATCTTGCTCCCGGCGTATCCCTGGGCGAGGCCACCGAGATGATTGAACAGGCTGAGCGCTCGATCGGCTTCCCATCCACCATCAACGCGAGCTTCCAGGGTACAGCGGCTGCATTCCAGAGTTCGTTGCAAAGTGAGCCGCTGCTCATTCTGGCCGCGCTGGTCACGGTTTACATCGTTCTCGGAGTTCTGTACGAAAGCTACATCCACCCCATCACGATCCTGTCGACGCTGCCTTCGGCGGGCGTAGGCGCAATCCTTGCGCTCCTGCTGACTCACAACGAGCTCAACGTGATCGGATTGATCGGCATTATTCTTCTCATCGGCATCGTGAAGAAGAACGCGATCATGATGATCGACTTCGCTCTGGACGCCGAGCGCACCGAAGGAAAGAATTCAAGAGACTCGATCTACGAAGCCTGCATTCTCCGCTTCCGTCCCATAATGATGACGACGATGGCAGCGCTCCTCGGCGGCCTGCCCCTCGCCCTGGGCACAGGCACGGGCTCGGAGCTGCGGCGCCCGCTCGGCATCACGATCGTAGGTGGATTGATCGTCAGCCAGGCGCTGACCCTTTTCACCACTCCTGTGATCTATCTTTATCTGGATCGCCTGCGCTTGCGGATTTCGAGAAAGCGCCGTGCCACTGCGCTTCAGCCGAGCGAAGAGCTTCGCTAGCCGGCAACTTTATTTCGCGACATTTTCCAGGCTGATTTTGAAGGCGTAGGCATACCTTCCCGGAGCTTGCGACGGAACCTGAATGTGCAGGCCGTCCGCCTCCTGCTTGAACTGAATATCGCCATTTCCTCCGAGCAATGAGACGGAGCGAACTCTAGGGCTACCGGCTGCCGAACTGGCCAGGGACTTCACTACCGCATCTCCACTCGCAGGCCATCCCAGCTCGATTGCGTAGAGCACATCGCCCTTCGTGGTAAAGCGGAAATCAGAAGCCGTGTAATTCTCCGTGTCCGTGTCGTGAAACGCACCCGCGGCTACCTTAGTGGGGCCTTCGCCGTAAACGTGCCATGGCCGGGTGCCATAGATGGCGTCGCCATTCACGCGAAGCCATGCGCCAACGTCGCGCAGCACCTGCTGCACTTCGTCAGGGATGGTTCCGTCAGATCGCGGCCCGATGTTCAACAGCAGGTTTCCGTTCTTGCTCACAATATCGACCAACTGGTGAATGATGAATTGTGGAGTCTTGAAGGTATCGTCCTTGATGTTTCCCCAGGACTTGTTGCTGACCGAAGTGTCGGTTTGCCAGTAGAGAGGACGGATATCCCCGAGCTGCCCGCGCTCGACGTCGAGGACCGCCGAGTGCTCCTCCATCGCATACTCTTTGTAGTTGATGACCCCGACCTTCTCAGACCATTTCGGCGAGGCGTTGTAGTAGTAGGCTGCGAAACGCGTCAGGTCAGGCCGCACATACGGCTGGCCGATCCACCAGTCGAAATACATGATCTCGGGATGATATTTCTGCACGATCTCCGAGGACCGCGCGAGCCAGTCCTTCGTCCAATTTGGCGAAACGTAGGTGAAGTCGTTGGAAAGCGGCGTGTGATCCTTGTTCTCAAGCCAGTTGTGCGCGGGACCGTAGAAGTCGGCGTACTTTGGGTCGTTGATGTCGGAGGGAATCGCCCGCCCCACTCCGAGAAAGAAATTGTGTTCGACCCGGTGCGACGAAACGCCGAAATGAAGACCCTGGGCCCGCACGGCCTTTGCCAAATCGCCGATCACGTCGCGATGCGGCCCCTTTTTCGCCGCTGTCCAGTCGCTGAGCCCGCTGTCGTACATGGCGAAGCCGTCGTGATGCTCGGCGACGGGCACCACATACTTTGCCCCGGCATCCTTAAACAACTGAGCCCACGCAGCCGGATCAAAATGTTCGGCCTTGAACATGGGAACGAAATCCTTGTAGCCGAACTTGTCCTGCGGCCCATAGGTCTCGCGGTGATGCTTGTATTCATCGGTTCCCTCGCGATACATATTTCGCGGATACCACTCGTTTCCGAAAGCAGGAACCGAATAGACACCCCAGTGGATGAAGATTCCAAACTTGGCGTCCTTGTACCACTCGGGCACCTCGTATTTGCGAAGCGACTCCCAGTCAGGACGAAACGGCCCTTCATGGCCGACGCGGTCCACCTCCTTCAGAATGGAATCTCGCTGAGCGTCGTATTTGGAGGTCGTTTGCTGCCACATCTGGTCGATGACGGCCGGGTCCTGGGAAGCCGTCGGCGCTGTGGGCGATTGCGCAAGAAGCGCGGAAGGAAGAATGCATAGAACTCCGAGCACTCCGCAAAGCTGCCGCGCCAGGAATCGAGATGGCATTTTCACTTCCTCACTGTGTGATGAACCTAAGCCGCAAACCTGCGAGGCGCTCAGGCCGCCGCCTCGCCACGAGGTATAGCCCCGAACAGCGCGTATCCGCCGACCACCACGTATGCCCCGAGCGGAACCAGGTACGCTGCCGCAATGCTGTGGTAAGTCTCCGCAATGAGGCCCATCATAGGAGTGAGTACCGCGCCTCCAACGATCGACATCACCAGCAGCGATCCGCCAATTTTTGTATTTGGCCCGAGCTTTTTCAGGCCAAGCGCGAAGATGGTGGGAAACATTAGCGACATGAAGAAACTGGTGAGAAACACGGCCCACAGGCCAATCCACCCCGGATGCGACACTCCGACGATCAGCAACGCGACGTTCGCAATCGCATAGCCACCCAACATCTTGTGCGGAGCGACAAATCTCATCAGGTACGCCGACAGGAACCGCCCGATGCCAAAAGCCACCAGCGTGCCCGTCAAAAAATATCCCGCGACTTTTTCCGGCTGGTGGGTGTAGTCCTGTACATACTGAATGAAATAGCTCCACGTGCCGACCTGCGCTCCCACGTACATGAACTGCGCCAGCACCGCCAGAAGGAAGTGGGGATAACTGAACAACTCAACGAAATGACCGTGGTCGCCGGCGTCTTCGTGTTCACTCTGAATCTGAGGGAACTTCGTGCGCAAAATCAGCAACGCCCACAACACTGCGATGGTCCCGAGCACCAGATAGGGCTTGACCACTCGCAGGGTCTCAGTCCGCATATACGCTTCATAAAGATGACGGGCCTTGAGCGAACCGACCTGTTCGGCACTTAGTTCGACTCCGGAGAAGATGAACACCGTGCCAATCAGCACGCCGCTGATGGCGCCCAGCGGATTGAATGCTTGAGAGAAATTGAGCCGCCGCTCGGAAGTTTCAGGGTCTCCCACCTGCGCGATAAAAGGATTCGAGGCCGTTTCCAGAAAGGACAATCCACTCGCAATGACGAAGAGCGCGCACAGGAAGAACCAATATTTTCCCACGAGCGCCGCCGGCCAGAAGAGGAACGTTCCTAGCCCGAACAAAAGCAGTCCCATCACGAAACCGGCCTTGTATCCCAGCTTCCGCATGATTAGTGCAGCAGGCATGGCCAGGAGGAAATAGCCCATGTAAAACGCTGACTGCACCAAGCCCGCCTGAAATCGCGAGATATCGAACGATTTCATGAACTGCCGGATGAGCACGTCGTTCAGGTTGTTGGGGATACCCCACAGGAAAAAGAGTGCGGTGACCAGAATAAACGGCAACAGGTGGCCCGCCGGAAAGAGCGGCCGCTGGCTGGGTTTCTCCGCGACTTCTCGCGAGGCTTCGTTAGAAATTTGCATAGGAATTAGGGCTGCCTGGATTTTGAGCCATCAGGATACCGGCCCTGCGATCCGCAGCACATAGGCATAGTGACCGGGAAGTTTATCAGGCAATTCGACTTTGATGTCATCGCCCTGTTGCGACCACTTCAGGGGCTTGTTTTCGCCCAGCAAACGAATCTCGGATCCGGCCTTCGGAGAAAGTGACTTCACCGTAACGACACTCGCCTTTGGCTCACCCAGCAGTGTCGCGTACAAGGCCGAATCTTTTTGCGTGAAGCGGACGTGCAGGCCGTCCGTCGTTTCGCCCTCGGCGCGCTTCCACGGATGCGTGGCGTAGATGGCCTCTCCGTTCTGCTTAAGCCAGGCGCCCAGCGCCGCCAGGCGTGACATCTGCACCGGCGGGATGGTGCCATCGGCTTCCGGCCCCACGTCGAGCAGCAGATTGCCGTTCTTGCTCACGATATCGACCAGCAGGTGGATCAGTTCGTCCGGAGCGATGGTTTCGGCTTCGCCTTCCGCGCGGTTGTACCCGAAGGAACGGCCGAGGCCTCGGCATTCCTCCCACTTCGTCGGGCTGATCTTGTCGAGCGTCTGATACTCGGGCGATTTGAAGTCGGAATGCTTTACGCCAAACCGATCGTCGATCACTCCATCCGGGATCGCGTTGTAGTACTCCGCCATGATCTCCAGTGGATGGCCGGACTTCGGATAATCAATGTCATTCCACAGGAGCGCGGGACGATATCGCTCGATCAGCTCCCGAAACTGTGCGTCCACATACTTCCCGTACGCCTCGCTCTGGGGCTTCACGGTCTGGTAGTCGGCCTCCTTGCTTATCGGCCCCGGCACAAACGTCCAGTCGTAGCCGCCGGAATAGTACAGCCCCATCCGCAACCCCGCGTTTCTCACCGCCTTCGTCAAATCCCCCACCAGGTCGCGGGTCGCGTGTTGCCGGTCCTCAGGAAGCGTCGGATTTTTGATGGCGCTCGGCCACAGCGTAAAACCTTCGTGATGTTTCGAGGTCAGCACAACATACTTGGCCCCAGCGTCGTGAAAAACCCTGGCCCACTCCTCCGGCTGCCATTTCTGGATTTCTTTATCGAACGTGGTAGCGAAGTTGTAGTAGTCAAAATCCGCTCCGTAGTGTTCGCGGTGATAGGCCTGCGTCGGCGAGCCCGGTATCCGCATGGTGTTCAGGTACCACTCCGCGTACGGGTTGTTCTTGATGTAATCTTCGGAAGAAAAATCGTGGGTGGGATGCACCAGCGGCGCCCATCCCGGAACCGAATACAGTCCCCAGTGAATAAAAATTCCTAACTTCGCGTCGGCATACCACTTCGGCAGCGGATGCTGATTCAGTGACTCCAGCGTCGGCTGGTACTTTGCCGGAGGCTCGGCCTGAAGGATCGGCAAGACAAAGAAGAGCATCAACATGAAGACTACGATTCTGCCTTGCTTCCCGGTCCTCAACATCAGGTTGCCCCCTATCCTTCGCGCGGAAGGTCGAACTGCGCATGAGATTGTAACCGACTGAGTTCGCACCAGGAGGATCTTTTGGAAGGCGGAAGGTGGAAACCACGGGGTTGGCTGCGCCTGGAAGTCAAACGGCGGCGGGCGCGCGCAGTTCGTTCAGCCTCGCAGTCAGAAAGTCCAGAAACTCGTCCATCCCCTCGCCTTTTTTGGCGGAAAGTCTGAAAACCCGCATCCCCGGCCGTACGGCCTGAATGTTCGCGTACGCGGCATCCGAGTCAAAATCGACGGCCGCAGCCAGATCCGTCTTAGTGATCACTGCCACGTCGGCGCTGTTGAATATCGTCGGATATTTGAGAGGCTTGTCCTCGCCCTCGGTCACCGAAATCAGCACCACCCGCAGATTTTCACCCAAATCGTAAGACGCCGGGCAGACCAGATTGCCGACATTCTCGATGAATAGAAAATCGAGATCATGCAGATTCCACTCTCCGACGGCGTTCTGGACCATCGCCGCCTCAAGGTGGCAGAGCGTTCCTGTGATGATCTGCTTAACCGGAGCTCCACTGCGGGCAAGCCGCGCGGCGTCGTTTTCCGTGGCGAGATCTCCTACCAGGGCCGCAACCCGGTGGCTTTCCCTGAGGTGAGTGAGCGCTCTCTCAAGGAACATGGTCTTGCCGGTTCCGGGACTCGATACAAGGCTGACCACAAAAGTACCTGCGTCACGGAATTGCTCCCGCAACAACCGGGCATTCAGATCGTTCTGCTTCAGGACGTTTTTTCTGACCTCGACTAGACGGGGTTCTGCGCCCATTCTTCGATCTCCAATGCGACGACTTCGAGTTCCTTACCCTGCACAATCTCGGCCGTGGGACCGCCGCACTCCGGACAGCGAAACAACTGAACCGAGGCCAGAGCCCGTTGCTGCTGGCAAGCTGAACAAAACACCACTACCGGAATTTCCTGGATGACGATTCGCGACCCTTGCAGCGGCGTGCCTTCACACGCCAGTTCATAGGAGCTCTCGAGAGCTTCCTTGACCACACCCGAAAGCGCGCCAACTTTGAGGTGAATGGCGGTGATCTGCGCACCACCGCGGCGCTCCAACTCTTCCTCGGCCATGTCTACGATGCTCAATGCAATCGACAGTTCGTGCATGATCAGTTTTGTCCCAACGGGCTGAACGCCGCTATGGCCGCCTGCCCCAGGCTGATCCCACCATCGTTAGGGGGAACCGCGCTGTTCGTCCAGATTTCCAGGTCGTCGCCTGCCATTAAGTCTCTGAGGTCCCGCAGCAGGAGTTCATTCTGAAAGACTCCTCCCGAGAGCACCACGACGCTGACATTCTGTTCCTCACAACTTGCGATCACCGCATCGCGCGCGCCCTGAGCCAAGCCGCGCTGGAACGCTCGGGCAATTTCTGCAGGATCGCGACCACGCAAGCGGTCGCCGATGATTGATCGCAGCAGGGGCCGGAAATCCAGCTCTCGATCTGCATAAGGAAACGGATACGCGTCGTTCGCCGAGGCGCGCCGGGCAAGCTGTTCCAGCCATATTGCTGCCTGTCCTTCAAAGGTGATCTCGCGGGTGAAGCCGAGCAGGGCCGCAGCGGCATCGAAAAGCCGCCCGACGGAGGTGGTCGCAAAAGTTCGCAGGTCCTTGCGAACCAACGCAAGCGCATTGCGGTAACGCTCAGAAAAATGGAACGGCGCAGCCGTCAGGTCGTGTTCGTCATTCAAGAACTGCAGAAAGCCGGCTGCCGCCTGCACCGGATTTTCGGCCGCCGCATCGCCTCCCGGAAGCGAAGCCTTGCGCAAGTGGGCCACACGCTCAAACCCGGTGGTAAGGGTTCCCGCAAAGATTTCGCCGCCCCAGATCGTGCCGTCGTCGCCATACCCGGTGCCGTCGAAGCTTACTCCCACCACGCGCGTGTTCCAGGCCCCGCGCTCGGCGATCACTGAAGCAATATGCGCCCGGTGATGCTGAACAGGCGCCTGGCGTGGAATCGCGAGATCCAGCGCATGGACCGTAGAAAAATACTGTGGATGGGGATCATACGCCAGTGCTAGTTCGTCCGGGTCCACCTCATACATAGAGATCAGATCGTGAATCGTTTCCTTGAAAGCCCGAAGCGATTGGTAGTCGTTCAGATCGCCAATATGCTGGCTGACGAATGCCTGGCCATCGACCACGAGCGTCACGGTGTTCTTGAGGTCCGCACCCACCGCCAGAATCGGCCTGCCCTTGGGAAAAGTTGCAACGGCGCCGGGAGCGTAGCCACGCGCGCGCCTCAGGATAACCGGACCGAAGGCGCTGACGCGCGCAACCGAATCGTCGACGCGGCGGGCAATTGGACGCTGGCCGATCAGGAACGCATCTGCAATTTCCGATAGGCGGCTTAGCGCGTCCTCGTCCTCGTATGCAATCGGCTCACTTGAACGGTTGGCGCTGGTCATGACCAGCACGTTCGGCGCGCCAGCCGCGAACAGTAAGTGGTGCACAGGTGTGTAAGGCAGCATCACGCCCAACTCGTCGTTGTCGGGAGCAACTCCCTGCAACTCCACTTTCGCGGGAGCAAGCACAATCGGCCGTGCCACCGACGTCAACAACTCCGCTCTATCGGCCGAAATTTCCACCAGGGTGCGAGCCGTTTCCATATCCTTCGCCATGACCGCAAACGGTTTTTCCTTGCGATACTTTCGGTCTCGCAAAGCCGCGACAGCAGCGGAATTCCGGGCATCACAGGCCAGATGGTAGCCTCCGAGTCCTTTCACCGCGACGATTGCCCCCCCGCCCAACAGATCAGCCGCCCGTCGGATGCTCGTCTCGCTTCCGCCCACAATGTCGGCCCCGCGCTTGAGGAAGTACCCCGGGCCGCATTTCGGGCACGCGACTGGCTGGGCGTGAAAACGGCGATTACCGGGGTCTCTATACTCCGCGTCGCAGTATTCGTCGAGCCTCCAGTCCTGCATCGTTGTATTGGGCCGGTCGTAAGGAAGTCCAAGCACCACCGTGTATCGCGGCCCGCAATTCGTGCAATTGATATACGGATACCAATGACGACGGTCGGTTGGATCGAACAACTCCCTCAGGCAGGATTCACAAACCGGCAGGTCCGGGGAAATGTGAACTGTCGGCCGCTCCCGGTGCTCGCTCTCGCGGATGGTGAAATCATCGAGCCCTACCGGAAGCGCATTTTCGACTTCAATTTCGGCGATGCTGGCAGCGGGAGGAGCCTGTGTTTTCAGATCCTGGACAAACGCCTTCAGGCCAGGTTCCTCTCCCTCAAGATAAATCTCGACTCCCTCTTCGCCATTCAAGACCCAGCCGGCAAGCGTATTGGCCCGGGCGAGACGGTATACATAGGGACGAAATCCAACCCCCTGCACGACGCCGCGAACCCGTATCGAGCAGGCACTGGACATCGCTACTCCAGGTCCACAACGCAGCTGCGCCCCTGCCATCCCACCTGGACGACCTTGCCATCTTCCACGAGAAGAGGTACGTTGCGTTGTCCTGCGGCCAGTCCGAGCATTCGGTCCCGCGCGGTCGGATCGGCCTCAACGTCATACTCCACGAACTCGCAGCGCTTCCACTCCAGCCAGTCCCGCAGGTCCTGTGTGAACGGGCATCGCGCCGTGCCGTACAACTCGACTTTAGGCATGGGCAATGACCTCCAAGGCTTCCCGAATGATGTGATAGACCGAAGCCTGCACTTCCTGGATGCGCGGGATGTAATCGCATGGCACGACGATCGGGAACTCTGCCAACTGCCGCCGCTTGACCTCGCCGCCGTCATATCCGAGCAGCGCCACTGTCAGCATGTTGCGCTTTCGCGCCTCCTCCAGCGCCATGACAATATTGCGCGATCCGCCACTGGTGGAGATTCCGATGGCCACATCCTCGGGCCGGGCCTGAGCAATAAGCTGGCGCAGAAAAATGACCTCGGTTCCCACGTCATTTGCAATGGCGCTGATGTTCGCAGGCTCGAGTGAGAGCGATACGGCTGGAACCGGACGATAGCCCGAGGGCGGCAATACACAATCGAGCGCCCAGTCGTTGGCATCCGTGGCGGAACCCCCGTTTCCGAAAATAATCAGCTTGCCTCCGCGCGCGAGGCGCTCGTGAATCGCCATGGCGGCTTTGCCGATCAGGTCCGCCTGCGTTTGCGCAACCTCGCTTCGCAGTCGCGAGTCATCTTGCGCCTTCATCTCTATGGATGCGGCGACTTCCGGCACCAGGCCTCCCGTCTCCTGTTTCTCCTGTCCGAGGAAGGGATAGAGAAATCCCGCCTCTCCCACCTCGTGCCCCAGTTCGCGATGCTCGAGAAAGACGTGCACGCTCTCCCAGAGAGTGTGATAGAGAATCTCGATCATTTCCTGATGGATGAACGGATCCTGCGTGAATGCTTCCACGGCATAGGCGCCGTCTGTTCCGGGCAGGGCAAACGTCAGGGCGTTTCGCGATTGCGCAAACGCCAGCGCCGAACGGATTTCATCGTCGCCTTCCGGAGGTCCGAAACCCATCACGATGTCTTCGGGGTGGAGAATGGTCTCCAGCCAGGGACGGAACGAAATGGAAATGTCCAGAGCGGGAAGCGCTCGCTTCCCTACGATAACCGGGTGAACGAATTCCACGGAAACATGCTGGGCATCTGTTGCGTAAGGTCCGCGTCCGAAGGCGAGCAGGCGGCCTCCCTTGAGGAAGCGCTCAGCCATAGAACGGCAAGCCTCCGCCAGGCGCGTCGCCTCCTGAGAGAAGAACGCTTCCACCAGGCGATTTCGTGCCAGCAGGCGATCTTCGACCAGGGTTTCAAGCCCGCAAAGTGTCGAGGTGTCTGCTTTGCCTGTCATTCAACAGATCCGCGGCAGAGGATCGCCGACCAGCATGTCAACGATCCGGCTGCCGCCGTAAAGAGTCGTGACCAGCAGCGATCCCGCCGGCTGCTCGCGCACTTCGCCCATGACCCGCGCTTCCTCCCCGCCTTCGGAAAGGTTCAGCGCATTCAGAGCGGCATCGGCATATTCAGGCGCTACCACCGCCAGGAACTGGCCTTCATTCGCTATGTGCAGCGGGTCCAGGCCGAGCAGTTCACACGCACCGCGGACGGCATCGCGCACTGGCAGCCGCTCTTCCGCCAGGACGATCCCCAACCCGCAATCACGCGCAAGCTCGTTGAGCGACGTTGCCACTCCTCCCCGAGTTGGGTCCCGCATCCACCGGACGCCGGGACCGGCCGCTTCCACCAGAGCCTCGACCAGCGGTAGCACAGAGCGTGTATCGGAGCGCAGATCAGCCTCCAGGTCCAATTCACCCCGAGCCAGCAGAATCGTGATGCCGTGATCGCCCATCGGCCCGGAGAGAATAATCTTGTCCCCAGTACGGACAGATCGAGGGTCGACCTTAACTCCGCGAATCGGACGTCCGATGCCAGTCGTGGAGATGTACATCAAATCGGCTTTTCCGTGTTCAACAACCTTGGTATCGCCGCCGGCAATCCGGACTCCCGCTTTCCTGGCGGCGGTCGCCATGGCGCGAACTTCGGCCTCAAGCACGGGCGTTGGCAGCCCAGCTTCCAGCACACAACTAAGGACCAATGCTTCAGCCTTGGCGCCGGAGACCGCAAGATCGTTGACAGTGCCGTTGATGGCCAGCTCTCCGATTGAGCCGCCGGGGAACTGCAAGGGCTTTACCACGAAACTGTCGGTGGTGATGGCAATTGCGGTTCCGCCAAAATCGAGGTGAGCTGCGTCGCCCAGCGGTTCGGAAGACGATTCAAAAAGCAAAGGGGCAAAGAGGCCTTCAACCAGCCTGCGGCTGGCCTTCCCGCCCGCCCCATGAGCCATTTCAATTTGTGGATCGCGGAAGCGAATCTGTGGCGTCTGGGCGGCGGCTGCCCCCGCCGGGACCGCGTCTACGCTACCGACGCTATGTTGACCATAGCCGCTTTGCGGTGTTCGTAATTGAAGTATGCCGCGCATGAACCCTCGGATGAAACCATCAGCGCACCGATCGGGTGTTCGGGAGTGCATTCATTGCCAAACAGCTTGCATTGGTGCGGTTTGAGGACGCCCTTCAGCACCTCACCGCACTGCGCAGCCTTGGGATCGGTTACCCGCAGCCCGGGCACGTGGAAACGCTGCTCCGCGTCCCATTCAGCGTAGTTCTCGCGGATGCGCAGAGCTGACTGTGATATGAAGCCGAGTCCTCTCCACTCAAAGTATGGCCGCAATTCAAAAACCTCGGCCATCGCCCGGAGCGCCGCGCGATTACCCTCCCACGGCACCACCCGCTTGTATTGGTTCTCGATTCTGGACTCCTTTGCTCTTAGTTGTCGCAGCACCATGACAACCGACTGCAAAATGTCCAAAGGCTCGAATCCCGAAACAGCCACTGGCTTGTTTTCGTTCCGCGCAATCCACTCGTAGGGCCGGCAGCCGATCACGGTCGAGACATGCCCTGGGCCGATGAAGGCATCAATTCGCATATCCGGAGAATCGAGGATCGCCCGGATCGCCGGAATAATGGTCACATGGTTGCAGAAGACGGAGAAATTATGCACGCCCTGTGCCTTCGCCCGCATCAATGTCAACGCCGTCGACGGAGCGGTCGTCTCAAAACCGATCGCGAAAAACATCACGTGCTTTTCCGGATTTCCCTGGGCGAGCTTGAGGGCATCGGAGGGCGAATAGACGATCCGCACATCCATGCCGCGGGCCTTATGCTCGAGCGGACTTCCGTGCGCACCCGGAACGCGCATCATGTCGCCGAAAGCGGCGAAGATCACATCCGGGTGCTGCGCGATGGAGAGGCCGTCGTCAATTCTGCCCATGGGCAGGACGCACACCGGGCATCCCGGACCGTGAATGAGTTCGATGTTCGACGGCAGCAGATCCTTCAGGCCGAAACGGTAGATGGCATGGGTGTGCCCGCCGCATACTTCCATGATCCGGTAGTGACGGCTCGGATCGGCCAGCCGGCGGATCTCTTCCGCAGTCCTGGTGATGACCGCAGGCTCGCGAAACTCATCGACAAACTTCATCCGCTTCTCACCTTAATCGATGCCGCTCAAGACGCCTTTTTGTCGGACGCATCTTCCAATCCGTAGCCCTCGACCTCCTGCATCGCCGCCTCCGCCTCGCCCAGCATCCGCAGGGTCCGCATCTGGTCCGCGGCATCTTCCTCGCTGATCTTGCTCATGGCAAAACCAACATGGATCAGAACCCATTCTCCCGTCTTGGGCATGTCGTCCTGCAACAGGCCGAGGTCAACCTTGCGGCGCACACCCGCGACGTCGATCAGCGCGGTGGTCCGCTGGTCAGGATAAATCTCGATGATCCGGCCTGGTATCGCTAGACACATAGGGCTTCTTTCCGACGTCTTCGAGTCTCGGCAATAAAACTCAGCTTTTCTTCCGTGCCAGAATATTGAACGAGAACTTCAATTCGTCCTTCACCTTCAGCGCTCCTCCGGCCACGGAAGCAAGCCTCAGATCATAGTCCGTTTGCCGCAGCGAGAAAACACCGAACGCCCGCAGTGCGTCCTCACTCAGCGAAACCCTGGCCTCTACAGGCTGGGCGCGGGTTACGCCGTGCATGGTAAGTTCGCCGTTGAGGGTGACTGCATATTGCCCTTCTCCGGCCTTTGTGGCCTGAACCTTCGAGCAGTCGTAAACGATCTCCGGATAGGATGAAGTCTCGAGGACTTCCTGTTGCATCGCCCACTCGATCTCTCGCTTGTCCTTGTCCGAAACATCGTCCCGCACCACCAGCGAAGAGGCGGAAATGGTGATTCGCAGGGTTGATTCCTCCGGGTGATCGGAGGGGACCTGCGCCTCACCCGAAAAATCACGGATCGCAATCGTCGGACTGTGGCCAAAGGCCGACAGCAGCCCGCCGGAAAACACCTGGACCGTGAACTGGCTGGCCCTGGTGTCCAGAACGTAACGAAGGCTGGTTTCGGTCGTGGCGCCCATCTACGCTCCAAATTACATTGACCGCAATTTCAGGTACCGGTCGAAGTCGGGAAAGGCGCCCTGCACGAGATTTCCAATTCCAACCTGTCCGAGATAGCGGCGAACCATGGGGTTGGAAAGAATCAGTCCCGCGCCAAACAGAATCAGTGCTGCTCCCCCGAGCATGTACAACGTGTCTTTGTCCGTTCCTGAGTGGTTAGTGTCTGCGAAATCCATCGCCATGGTGCTCTCCTCTCCGTTGAAAATCTCCCACGACTCTCATGCCGGTTCTTGCCCGCTCAGAATTCTTTCGATTAACGACTCGATGACCTTCACCGCTTCGTCGACCGCCGATGCGATGGGCTGACTCAATCCCATTTGGCCCTCTTCAGGTCCAAGCGTAGCTGGTTCGCATCCGACCAGCAGAACGCGCTTCAGGGACCCACCCATGGAACTCGCCAGCCGGAGCACGTTCAGGGGATTCATTGTGTGTGCGTCGGCCGGGCTGCTTTCGTTCCCTGAATTCACAATGTCGTTGAGATTCGGCTCGATCACATAAAGCGTGCCCGCCGGCTCGCCCCGTGGACAGGCATCCACCAGGATCGTGGTTTCATACCCGTCCAGCAACGCATAGGCGAGATCGTAGCCTCGAATACCGAAGTCGCAGACGCGCACGCTCTCCGGCAGACTGCGCGCCGACAGGCATCGCACGACCTCCACACCGAAGGCATCATCGCCGAGAAAGATGTTCCCGATTCCCGCCACCAGAATCCGCGGCTTTGCCGTCAGCGCGCTCTCATTCTCCTGGCCTTGTGGGAGAGGTTCCACTTCCTCCGGCGTGAAGAAGAAGCGGTGCCCCGGTTGCCGCATCAGGCCGATGTCCCGCCCCGGGTCGTCGTCCAGAACGACGCACACGTGCGCCCTTCCCTCGTAATCCTGCTCAATCGCTTCCACGACGGCCGTCTTCCCTGTGAGCGCGAGGTCCATGATGTCTCCACCCGCCTTCGGCCGCAGCCGGACCCGGCTTCCCCGCTTCACTTCTGTGCCGTCGATGCGGAGATCTTCCACCGGTCTCTTGTCTTCCAGCAGTTGCCATTCCCACTCGTTCACGAAAGCTTCTCCTTGAAAGGACGCAGTTCTCTCAGTGTTCCGTGGAGTTTCATCAAATGCTCCATGGGCAAACTTTCCGTGCGTTCGAGAATCTTGCGGGCGCGCTCGTCGGTATGGCTCATCTCGCGCTTCTCGTCCTCTGTCATCGTGAGGATACGCAGCGCAAGGATTTCGTCAATCTCGGTACCATCGAACAGATCGCCCGGGCTCTCCGGCGCAATCTGCGGATAGTCATAAAGAATCACCGGCGAAGCGAGCATGGTGTCGCACTCGTCCTCAGCCCCGACCAGCACCGGCCAGGCGCCCTGATTCTGGCAGCCGGCTGCAAAATCCTTAAGATCTTCGGGAGGCTCCAGCAGTGAAACGAACTGGCCATCGATCACGCCCATCAGGATGTGGGCGGAAACCAGCGAGTGCATCAGGGCCCGGTCTCTCCCCGGTACTGCCCCCTCGGCGCCAGATGTGAGGTTCTTCAGTTTCACCTGGAGCTTCGAGATTCCATCTGTGGCGGGTGCAGCCAGGATTTCTATTACGCCGCAGACATCTTCCTGCTTCCTCGAAATCCTTCCCGCAACCTGGCCGTTCGCATCGAGCACATCCTCACTTCTCCCCACGGATGGAAAAGAGAACACCCATTCCAATGGCGTGGTTGCAAGCGCCGCCAGGTTGCACGCGGGCACCGTCACCTCGCATTCAATTGCTTCCTGCCAGGGAACCAGAACCTTGCCATCGACTTCGAGCTTCTCAACCGGGTCGAATGCGGTTTCTGAATTCGTCTCTTGTCCCGCAATTGGCGCAGTCACCACGCGAGCCACAAGTTTCAGGAAGCGGGCCTTAACCTCGATCGCAGTCAGCGAACTGCCTCGAACCAGACATTCCGTATGCATGCTCCAGGCATCCGAGCCCGCCTGCGCCTCGCTATAGGTCCGCGGGTACAGGACCCCAAAGTTGAATCGCTGGCGATTCTTTACCGACGAGGCGCGGTAGGGATAGAGCATGTACCCTTCGTACAACACGGCGTTGGCGATAGCGTCGATGGATTTGGTGTTCATCGCGTTGCCGTTTCCTCGGCCACAGGGAAGAGCCGCTCAAGAGCCTGCTCCCACGTTGGAATACCGTGCGCCACTTTGTACTGATACAGCCGCTCGAAAATATCCCGCCGCAAGCAGAGCCAGGCGCTGTTTGGATAGTAGATATCCATCATTTCGTTCCAGGCCCTGACCGGCAACCGGAAGCGCGCTTCCTTGTCCCACGGAATCGGCGCCACCTGGAGCGCTCCCGAGGCATCGGCGTAGAAAATCGTTCCGCTGAACAGAAACGAAAGCGGGACATCACCATCGGAGAGGCCGTGGAAATACTTGGTTGCCGCCACATTGAAGTCGAAGGTGCAAGGCACGGGGAGATCGACGACCGTAGTGTCCTCGAACGCCGGTGCGACCACACTGGCGTGAGTCCACAACATGTTCTTCAGCGTCTGGCCCCAACGTTCAGGCTCGCCAAAAAGGTCGCGCAGCTTCTCCTGTTCTTCTGCGGCGTAGTGGCGTCTCGTCACTTCGAGCTGAATCTGGCAGCGCAGCGCGACAGAATGCACCGTCTCATTTGCCGAGTTGTTCGTGATACGGAGCTTGAACAGAAGCGTGGGCGCAAGCGCGAAGCGCTGCGCCTCGGCCTTTTCGACCTGAAAGTCCAGATCAGGCATTCGCCTCCTTCCGGACCACAGTGGCGCGTGCCTTCAGGCCTGCGAAGAAGCCGCCAATCTCCTCCCACACCTCGGCTCCTCCCGAAAACCCCTTCCATTTGGCGCGAATCAGTCCCACGAGCCTGTAGCATTCGTCGATCGGAATCATGTAGTACTCGGGCGTAGCCGTGCCTCGACCCTGACCCAACCGGTTCGCCAGCAGGGCTTCCACGTCCGGTTCCATTTCCTTCACCAGCGGGTTTGCGTCCTCGATGTCCTTCCAGGTTTCAAGTGACAGCAGGGACTCGGTGGCGCCCGCGGGGCTGGGATAGAGCGCGAGCACTCGCGAGCCCGGGCTGCTGCGGAAGAGAAAAGCCAGATTGATGGGCAGCATCAGGCTGTCCCACTGCTGGTCTGAAAGGCGAAAATCATCGAGCAGGAGCACGCGGCGGGGCACCCGCTTATATTTCGTTCCTGAGTTGCTGAACAGGATGGCGCAGGCGGCGCAGGTACACAGCAGCTTTCTGGTCTGAGGCTCGATCAGGTGGGGATGCCCGGACGCGATCTCGGCGCTGCAAAGCTCGCAGCGCTCCACGTTTCGCTTGCGCCGCACAAGCTGGCGAAGGGCGTCAAACGCGTTTTCCTGTCCCGGCTGGGCCAGTTTCATGGTTTCACGACGCTCGCTCAGCGACTGACGCTGCTGCGGCCACTCCGCCGAGTTTTCCCAATGGCACGAAGCCCGAAGAGCCGGCCGGCTCCTCAAGGCCTTCGATCAATAAAGAAGTCAGATCGGGAGCGGCCTCGTAAACCGCGTTCTCAATCAGCGATTTGAGTGTGTTTCCCGTCGAGGCACAATGGTGCCCCGTCACTTGAAGATGCAACCGCACAACTCCACCTTCGGAACCGATCAGGTCCAATTCCCCGCCGCCTTTGCGCACTTGCGGGCGCAGTTTCTCCACGGCCTGGGCTACGCGGCTCTCGAAGTCGAGGGGATGAAGACCGTACAGGACGAGAAGGCTGCCCACCAGCGGATCGCGGCCCAATTCGTCGATCGCTGCCTGGCCGGCTTCGCCTTCCTTCGCGAGAATTTCAAGCGCTCGTTCCAACCCGCCTGCGTGCAGATCGAGAAGCGACTGAACCAGGGCCTTCGCACCGGCCCGCGCTTCCTGATCCGTGATCTTCTCTAATTCCCCGACTAATTCGCCGATCCGTTGAACTTTGAGATGGAAATCCTTTTCATCTGCCATAAACGTCTTCGGCAAGTCTCCCCTTCTGAAACGTGAGGAGTGGAGGCCATCGCTTGGCCTTCACTCCGCTCTACCACGCAATCATGCATGAACGCCGAACATCGGCGAGTGGTGCGTTTTCAGGACTCTTCCACCACCCAGATACATGTGCACGCCGCACGGCAGGCACGGATCGAAACTCCTGACCGCGCGCATTATATCGATTCCCTTGAACTTCTCCGGCCCGTTCTCCTCGAAGATCGGCGTATTCTGGACGGCGTCTTCGTAGGGGCCCGGTGTGCCGTAGATGTCGCGTGGATTCGCGTTCCACGGGGTGGGCGGATACGGATGATAGTTGGCAATCTTTCCCTTGCGAATAACCACGTGGTGCGACAGCACGCCCCGAACCGCCTCGTGGAAGCCGCAGCCGATCGCTTCTTCCGGGACCTTGAAGTCCGACCAGGTCCGGGTTTTCCCAGCATGCAGCTCTTCCATCGCCTTTTCCGCAAAGTGCAGCGCGCACGCGGCGGCATAGGCCTGGAAATAGGTGCGGGCGCGGTCACGCTCGATGGCATTGCTCCACTTCGGCACCTTCCATTCGAACTCAACCTCGGGTTTCGACATGGTCTTCGGCAGGTAGATCTTCACGCTGTTGCCGGTGGACTTGATGTACCCGATATCAACGAGCCCGGCCAGGGCCGTAGCCCACAACCGCGCGATCGGTCCGCCGCCGGTGTCGAGGGCGAGGTGATCGCCGGTACGCTTGTCGAGCCAGCGTGGCGACATCACCCAGGTGTACTTGCCATTGAAGTCGCGCTTCTGCGGACGGGGGATAGTGGTCTGGTTCCACGGATGATTCTTATCCACCGGATTTCCCAAGGGATCGGTCTTCACGAAGGTCTCGGCGTTCTTCCAGTCGTCGTAGTACGAACTGCCCAGAAGAATCCGGATATTCAGGTTGATGTCCACCAGATCAGTCGTGACCAGCTTGCCGTCGACCACAACCCCGGGAGTCACGAACATCTTGCGCCCCCAGTTCGTCATGTTTTTGTAGGTGTAGTCGCAGTGCTCCGGATCGTTGAACGATCCCCAACAACCCAGCAGAACGCGTCGGCGCCCGACTTCTTCATACCCGGGCAGCGCGTCGTAAAAGAATTGGAACAGGTCATCGTGCAGCGGCAGCACCTTCTTCATGAACTCGACATACTTCATGAGCCGGACAATGTAGTCGGTAAATAGCTGCACGGTCGGCACCGTTCCTACACCGCCGGGATACAGGGTCGACGGATGCACGTGCCGCCCTTCCATCAGGCAGAACATTTCCCGCGTCATCCGGCTCATCTGCAGGGCTTCGAGATAAAACGAGCCGGTGAAGGGATTCAGCGCCGTCATGATGTCAGCGATGGTGCGAAAGCCGTGAGCGTTGGCCTGCGGCGCCGGCGTCGACTGGGCTTTCGTCCAGACCTTAGGGTTGGTTTCCTTCACCATCTGCTCGCAGAAATCCACGCCGACGAGGTTGTCCTGGAATATGTTGTGGTCGAACATGTACTCGGCCGCCTCGCCGAGATTGACGATCCACTCCGCTATGTGCGGAGGCCTCACGCCGAATGCCATATTCTGCGCATAGGTCGCGCAGGTGGCATGGTTGTCGCC
This sequence comes from Terriglobales bacterium, assembly GCA_963803205.1. GTDB lineage: Bacteria > Acidobacteriota > Terriglobia > Terriglobales > Acidobacteriaceae > CAWDLG01. The sequence continues at coordinate 102,121 of CAWDLG010000006.1, read as the reverse complement.
ACAGATGCCGCAAATCCGGCTGGTAATGAAGTGAGCGTCGCGCGGATCCTTGCCCTTCATGAAAATGCTATATCCGCGGAAGATCGAGGAAGTGCTGTGGCATTCCGCCACGTGGCGATTTTCGAAATCGATCTTGGTAAAGATGCCCAGGCTGCCGACGATGCGGGTGATGGGATCCCAATTCATCTCCACCAGGTTCTTCGATTTCCCGGAAACATCTTTGGTAGGCGCAGTGATCGTACTCATTTGGATCGCTCCTTTGTCAGTCGGGGCTTCGATTTCTCAGTAAGCTCTTGGGTGATAGCCGGTCGTCAATTCCGCCCGCGGATGACGCCACTTCGGTTCCTTGTTGACGGTATTCTGGGTGATGGATCGCAGCGCCCGGATTGCGCGCCCATACACACCGATCGCTGTGCTTGAGACGTTGCCGCCCGGGGGTTCATCCATGAACGGCATGAACTTGTCGGGGAAGCCCGGCATGGTGCAGCCGATGCAGATGCCACCGACGTTCGGACAGCCGCCAATGCCCGCCATCCATCCCCGCTTTGGCACGTTGCAGTTGACCACAGGCCCCCAGCATCCCAGTTTCACGATGCACTTGGGAGAGCCGTACACCTCGGCAAAATCTCCCTGCTCGTAATATCCGGCGCGGTCGCATCCCTCGTGCACCGTCTTGCCGAAAAGCCAAGTCGGCCTAAGTTCCTTGTCAAGGGGAATCATCGGAGCCAGGCCTGCGACCTGGTACAGGAGGTAAAGCACCGTCTCCATGAAGTTATCGGGCTGAACCGGGCACCCCGGCACATTGACGATGGGCAAGCCGGCTTTGGAGCGCCAATCCCAACCGAGATAGTCCGCCAGACCCATGCAACCGGTGGGATTGCCTTCCATGGCATGAATCCCGCCGTAGGTGGCGCAGGTTCCGATGGCGATCACCGCAAGCGCTTTCGGCGCAAGCCGGTCAATCCACTCGTTGGTGGTGATCGGCTGATTTGTGTTGGGATCGGTGCCGAGCGCCGCCCAATAGCCTTCCTTCTTGATCTTCTCGTTGGGGATCGATCCCTCGACGACCAGGACAAAAGGCTCGAGCTTGCCTTCTTCCGCCTGGTAGAAAAACTTCATGAAGTCATCGCCGACCTCGGTTGCCAGAACGGGATTGTGAAGATGAACCTTCGGGAGCCCCGGAATCGCACCCAGCAGAACATCTTCAATGCTGGGCTGGGTCGCCGCCGTGATGGATACGGAATCGCCGTCGCAGCCCAAACCCGCTGTAATCCAAAGAATGTGCACTTCTTTAACCGCGGGCGCCTTTTGCGTGCTGCGACCGTAAGGGACCGTTGCTGTTCCCATCGCTGGACGCTCCTTTCCGCTGTCTGCAGATCTTCTCTAGTCAAAATTTCCTTGCCTATGAGAGAACCCTGGGGTTTAGCTGGGAAAGATTGACCGTTGTTAGCCGAGTTTGCAAATTTCGATCCTTAGAATCAATCTCTTGCGTGAGGTTTTCAAGTGGGACCACCCTGATTTATTTCTCCAAGGAAGTACGGCGATCCCTATCGGGATTTCCCTGATGATGATCTCGACGAGGTAGGGTGCACTAACCGCGCGGGCGAGGGCGCCCGCGCGACATGGGTCGGGTTGACCTCGAGAAATGAGGTGGTGAGTCAGGCTGTTTTTTCGGTTACGGCCCACTGGATCGCGTGCTGGACCAGCTCTCTGGCGCTCCGGAGCGAAAGCTTTTCCTTGATGTGGGCCTGGTAGGACTCGACTGTCTTGACGCTGATGTGGAGTTCTTCGGCGATCTGGCGGGTGCCGTGGCCTTCACCGATCAGGCGAAAGACCTCCAATTCCCTGTCGCTGAGTCCTGCTATGGAAGATTCGCCGATCGGGGTCGCGCCGCGAATGTAATGCTGCAACAGATGATTGCCGATCCGATCGCTGACGTAGATCTCTCCGCCGAGAATCCGTCGCAGGGCGACCAGCACCCGCTCCGTTGCCTCCTGCTTCATGATGTAGCCGTTGGCTCCGGCACGCAGGGCCCGTTCCGCATAAATTGATTCATGATGCATGGAGAGAATCAGGACCGGCAGAGTTGGATGGGTCGCCCGGATACTCTTCAGCAATTCCAGACCGTCGGGTCCGTTCAGCGAGATATCCACGATCATGATGTCGGGGCAGTTAATCTGCACTGCCTGAAGGGCCGCGTGCATTTCCTCCGCTTCGCCGCAAACGGCCAGATCGGGCTCCTGGTTGATCATCAGAGTCAGGCCCTGGCGGACGATGGGATGGTCGTCGACGATGAAAACGGTTCTGCGTCTCGAGTTATGGTTGGCTTCTCTGTTCATCATGACTGGCTTGACTCAGTCCTGACTTCGCCATTCGGCAGCGGAAACATACAGACAACTGAAGTTCCCCGGGGTTCGCCCTTTTGAATTCTGATCGACCCGCCAATCATGCGGGCGCGGTAGTTCATGATTCTCAAACCCATCCCGGAGTTGTTTGTCCCGCTCGCGGAAAAACCGGGGCCATCATCTTCAATGGTCAGTGTTCCCTGTCCGCCGCCGGCCGAGAGCGTAATTGTAATTTCGGAAGCTCGCCCGTGCCGCATGGCATTGTTGACTGCCTCCTGAGCGATGCGGTAGAGGTGGGTGGAGGTGCTGGCATCGTCGATCAGAACCGGCTGCTTGCAATAGAAGCGCGACGAAACGCCGAAAAGATCCTTGGCCTCGAGCGCCCACTTCTGGAGCGCAGACATCAGTCCATGTGGATCGGAAACGACAGGCAGAAGTCCATGCGCAAGTTCCCGCGTCTTGTTGATGGCCTCGTTCACCAGGCCAACGATCCGCGTGGCCTCGACCGCCTCGGAAAGGCCCTTTTCCGTCAGCTTCTGCTCCTGGACCTTGCTCATGAACGCAATTCCGGTCAGATGCTGGCCCAAGCCGTCATGCAGATCCTGGCCAATCCGCCTCTGCTCCTCCGCCGAGACCTCAAGCACCGCCTTCTCCAGGCGCTTGCGCTCCGTTATGTCGATTCCGGTAGCGATAATATTCGCGGGAGTTCCATCCTGGCCCGGGAGGATCGTGCTTGACCAGCAAATCTGCCGCTGGGTGCCGTCGCGAGTCATCCAGGACGTCTCAGAGTCCTTCTCCTTGAAACCGTCCTCGCCGCGCAACTCTTCCACGATGACCCGGAAATGGCGTGCTTCCTCCGGGACAATGCACAAATCCCAGAAGTACCTCCCCTTTACCTCCGCGAAAGAGTACCCCGACACCTGTTCGCAGGCCCGGTTGAATCGCACGATTCGGCCTTCCGGATCGAGCACCACCACCAGGGCCCCGACCGTGTGAAGGATCGCGGAGACAACATTACGCTCCTCTTTCAGCTCTTCTTCCACACGCTTGAGTTCGGTAATGTCGAAGCCGACACCGTGGATAAACCACGGGCGGCCATCCTTGCGGCGGATCATCTTGGCTTCGCAGTGAAACCACACCACATGTCCGTCCCGCGCCATCACCCGGTATGAAGACCTGAGGGGAGTGCCGGAGAGGAACATATGAGCGGCCTCGACGCTCCAGCGCTGCTTGTCTTCGGGATGAATCTGCTGGTACCAGCGGATGGGATCTTCCAGCCACTCTTCCTGGGAGAAACCGAGGGTGGCCTGAATTTGCGGGCTGACGTAGGCTTCGCCGATCCCCCGGTCCAGGTGCGCCAGGAACACCACCGCTGGAATCTGCTCGACAAGGGCCCGGTAGATGGCATTGACGTCCGGGAGTCGCTCCTCGTCGGCCTCGCCGAAAGCCCCGCCTGACGAGGAATACCGTCCCGAACCCCCGAGAAAGACCGCCGCAAGCTCAACCAGCAGCGATTGCGCTTCCTGAGGGCCGATCGTATCGTTGCTTTGCGACGCCGCCAGCGCCAGCGCTCCGAAACTTTCCGCGTAAACCATACTTCACACCCGAAACTCGAACGGCTAGCCCTTAGGAATGTCAGCCTTCGTTCGCCGGCGTCGCCAGAGAGGCTCCTTGTTCAGAGACGACTGGGTGAACCTTCGCAAGGCGTGAATTGCCCTTCCGTAGGTCATCACCGCGCTTGAGGATAGCAGCGAGCCCGGCGGCTGATCCATGAACGGCATGAATTTATCCGGAAAACCTGGCATCGTGCATCCGATGCAGATGCCGCCGACGTTCGGACAGCCGCCGATTCCGGTCATCCAGCCGCGTTTGCCGACATTACACTGCACCACAGGTCCCCAGCATCCCAACTTTACGATGCAGAGGTTCGATCCGTATTCCTCGGCGAACTCTCCCTGCTCGTAGTAGCCACCCCGATCGCAGCCTTCATGCACGGTCGCGCCAAACAGCCAGGTCGGGCGCAAGGCCTCATCCAGCGGAATCATGGGGGCCTTGCCGACGGCCATGCGAAGCAGATAGAGCAGCGTTTCCATGAAGTTGTCAGGCTGAACCGGGCAACCGGGAACACAAACGATGGGGATTCCCGCCGTGGACTTCCATTCCCATCCCAGGTAGTCCGGGAGCCCCATGCAGCCGGTGGGATTTCCTTCCATCGCATGAATGCCGCCATAGGTGGAGCAGGTTCCGGCGGCGATCACACCCCACGCCTTGGGCGCAAGCCGGTCAATCCACTCGCAGGTGGTGATAGGCTGACCGGTCTTGTGGTCTGTACCGAGAGACGCCCAGTAGCCTTCCTTTTTGTTGGTTTCGTCCGGGATCGACCCTTCGACTACGAGAATAAAAGGCGCCAGCTTCCCTTCGGCAGCGAGATGGAAGGGCTTAAGAAAATCGTCGCCATTCGGAAGCGCGAGGAAGGGATTGTGAAAATTCACCTTGGGCGTCCACGGCATTCCGCCGAGAACAATCTCTTCAATACTGGGTTGGCTGGCCGCTGTCATGGCGATAGTATCGCCGTCACAGCCGAGACCAGCTGTAATCCAGAGGACATCGATTTCTGAGATTTGCTGCTGAGCCTGCGATCCTTCTCGGATGGTCGTCCTGGTTTCAGGCACTCGGTTCTGAGCTCCGGCAGAAGAAAATCGAATCGGCCGCCCCAACGACACTTACTGTCTGCGTATTCTACACAACTTCGAACGGCCTATTGACGCAACTCAGAATGGAAAGGATGCCGCAGGGCCCAAATGGAGGGCGGACAGGTCGGGGGTTGTGGGCTACTTGGGTAAGGAACTTTTTTCCACGGCCCAGCACGCATGGTAGGTGGGACCTGGCAGTCTGCTTGAAGGGTCACATCGTACTGATCTTCACGTATCTGCCTGCGTCCTTTATAGAGGCCAGAAATACGTAGCCCGCAAAAAGCAGCCCAGCGGTCCCCAGAACATTTCTCATAATCCGGAATGCATTCATCGTGTTCTCCTTGCCGGCAAATTCGCCTCCTTTATGATGCTACGGCTCACCGAAAGGAAGTGTTCTTTGTCTCAGATTTTAAGAGGAATTCCCGGCACTTTGGTCATTTTAGATCTTTGCCGGTAGTCGTAACGACGAACTTCCCGTGTTTGACTCCGCGCAGGCTCAGGATCTGGTCAGCCAGCTTCCTGAGTTCTGCGCCCCGCCCTCTCATAATGATCACCTCAAGACAGTTGTGGTGATCCAGGTGCACATGGGTAGCCGCCAACACCTGGGTGTGGGCCCGATGCTGAATGTCAATCAGCCGCTCCGCCAGGTTCGGCCGATGGTGGTCGTAGACCATCGTGAGCGTGCCGGCGATGACCTTGTTCTGGTCTTCCTCCTCGCCGACGAGGTGCTCACGAATGAGGTCGCGCACCGCCTCGGAGCGATTGTGGTAGCCCCGCCGGGCAATTGTCTTGTCGAATTGTTTTAGTAAGTCCCTCTGCAAAGACAGCCCGGTGCGAACCAGATCGTCCATCGCGGCTCCTCTTATGTAGTGCAGACTAACCGAATGGTCTTCTTTTCGGAAAGCGTGGGATCTGCCCAGGGACTCGTCGAAATCCTGTTTCGCTCCGGAACGATTTGGCTGAAGCCCTTTCCTGGGCAAGCTCCTGCCTAGAGGAAGTTCATCGGGGAGGACCGTATCAGGGCAGGCCTTCAGGCCTGCCAGGAGCAAGTCGGGACGATCCATGTGATCATTTCGCCTGTCGCATAGGGGAAACCCTGATGCGGTTCAGTCAAACACCCTGTTCTCAAGAATCCGCGTGGGGGGTCCGCATTTCAGTAGCACGATTTTAATATTCGTGTTATAGGAACGCTTCTGTGCTGCGACGGAATCCCTCACGAGAACTTCATTGAAAAGCCACGAAAGGTCGGTGGGTTCAAGATCGAAACACGTGCGCGCTCCCATCACCGTCGTTCTTCTGCTCCTCCTTTATCCGCGGATCTCCCACTCTCAGACCGCAGACCACCTTGTTTCAGGCACCGTGCTTACCGAGAAGAGCGAAGTGGTCCCCGACGTGTCAGTAATTGCCGTCTACGCTTCAGGAAGGGAGGAGACGAAAACCGACAATGAGGGAAACTTCCAGCTCAGAATTCCGCGTGAAGCGGCCAAGATTTCTGTGGTCGGCAAATATCTGACTTCGAATGAACGCACCATCGGCGTCGCGGATTCATCCGAGAACCTGCTCCTCCGGGTCAGCTACTCGATTCCTCGCGTGCACGAAAACCTGGTGATTTCGGCAACCGCCCTGAGTCCCACAATTGACGAACGCAACGACGCAGTTTACTCGAAAACACTTTTCAGCCGCGACGATCAGATCTTTGACACCCTGGCCGCAGGCATTAACACCGGCCAGCACGAGGGCGGCGGAAAGTCTCTGGAAATCCGTCGTTTCGGCTTCAACCTCGACCATGGCGGCGTCAATGGCGGCCTGAAAGTTCTGGTCAACGATATCCAGCAGAACCAGGGAACTCAGGGCCATGGACAAGGCTATCTGGGCGCTCTCAAAACCCTCACCCCGGAACTGATCGATGACGTCGACATTCTCAACGGCCCTTTCAGCGCCGAGTACGGCGACTTTTCGGGTCTGGGCGTAGTCCACATCCGCTTAAAAGAAAGCCTGCCTGACGTGGCCACGATCCGTTTGCAGGGAGGCTCCTTCAATGCCTACCGCGGCATGGTGGCGTACAGCCCCGGCTTGCGAAATGCCGAGGCATTCATCGCTTACGACGGGTCCCATACGGACGGGCCGTTCATCAATCCCGGGCGCTATAAGCGTCACAACATCACCGGGAATTACACAAGGCACCTGAACGAAAAGGAGTCGCTCGGCTTCAGGCTGAATTTTGAGACCAACGATTTCTATTCTTCCGGACAGATTCCGCTCGACCAGGTCGAAGCCGGTGAACTCGATCGATTCGGCTTCATCGATCCTTTCGACGGAGGCAGGGTGCGCCTCGGCACCTTCGGAACCTACTACAAGCGCGACTTTGGCAACGGAGACATTCTGAAACTGGATGGCTTCCTGGGGCGATCCCTTTTTGATCTTTACTCGAATTTCACCTTCTTCCTGGTCCACTACTTGCCGGACGATCCGATCCACGGAGACGAGATTCAGCAGTATGACTCCCGCCTGCAGGAGGGCGTTAACGCGCAGTACCTTCACCCGTACAAGATTTGGGGGCACGGCGCGCTGCTGACGCTCGGTTCGAACTTTCACGACAACCAGATCAATGTGGGTTTGAACCAGACAGAAGAACGCGAGTTTCAGGCTGCCACCACTAGTGCGCATGCTCACGTCGCCAATGCCGCGTGGTACCTTCAGCAGGGCCTCGACTTGCTGGGACAGAGACTGCACCTCGACGCGGGGCTGCGCTTCGACTATTTCCGGTTCGATGTCGACGATCGCATCGAGCTCTCGCATGGCGGCATGCAGGGGGCGTCGCGCTTTCAGCCCAAGGCGAATGTCTCTTTCACTCCCTCCAACCGGTTGCCGATCACGCTCTATGCCAGCTATGGCCGCGGCATCTCAAGCCAGGACGCCCGCGGCGTGGTGCAGCAGCCTGACGCCCCCAAGATTTCCACGACCGATTTCTACCAGATCGGAACGGCCCACAACCTTCGCCAGTTCTCACTGGCCACCGACATTTTCCTGATCAACCGCTCCAATGAGCAGGTCTACATTCCGGACGACGGCAGCTTCGAATTCAACGGTCCCAGCCGGTCTTATGGATGGGAAGCCAAGACCTCGGTCCAGATTCTTCGCCATCTCTCCCTCAACGGCGGCCTCACCCAGGTCTCGAACGCCTACTATCTGTCGACTTCCCCCCGGGTGTACGTCGACAGCGCCCCGCACTCTGTTGCTAATTCCGGCCTGACTCTCGCCGATTGGCATGGTTTCAACGGTTCCCTGCGTTACCGCCACATCAGCGGCTACATTCTTGACGAAGCCGACTTCACTGTGCCCCGAGCTTCCGGCCTTGACGTTCTCGATCTCAGCATGTCGAAGCAGATCCGGCACGGCCTCGACTTCAATTTTGCTGTCGACAATCTGAATGACAAGAAGTATTGGGAGACTCAGAACTATTTCGAGTCACGAGTCACACCCACTTCTCCCGCGATCACCCGGGTGCACGCGACTCCGGGTTATCCGGTCGGATTTACGGTCGGTCTCACGATTCGACTTGGAGAAAAGTAGTTCGACAACTCTCGCCGAGCCAGTTCGTTTTCTCAGGACAACTTCGCTGGAACCTGCGGCATCTTGGGCTCATCCAAACTGGAAAGAAGACGGCTGAATGATGTTTGTTCTGTCGATTTTCTATCCTTAATTTTTGGGGAGGATCCAATGGACTCAAACCGTAAAAAGACCGCCCTTATTACTGGAGCGTCGAGTGGGATCGGCCGTGCTTGCATGCTGCGGATGACCCAGGCCGGCTGGCAGGTTTTCGCTACCGTGCGCAAGAAGGAAGACAGCGACAAACTGCGCTCGCTAGGCAATCCCGATCTCGTGCCTCTGATGATGGATGTCAAGGACCGCGCCTCCATCGAGAGGGCGGCGGAGGAATTCTCATCCCATGTCCATGACCACGGCCTGGATGGATTGGTGAATGTGGCCGGGATCGGCATGGTGCGGCCAGTCGAATATGCTTCAGCCGATGACCTTCAGGAAATTTTCGATATCAATCTGTTCGGGCAAATTGCAGTCGCGCAGGCCTTTCTGCCGAGTCTTCGCAAGGCGCGCGGCAGAATTGTGAACATCACCTCAGTCGGCGTCAACATTGCCATTCCCTTCGGGAGCTTGCTCAACGCCAGCAAAAGCGCGTTCGGGATGTTCAGCGATACCATGCGCATGGAGTTGTATCCTTTCGGCGTTCGGGTCTCGACCATCGAGCCCGGAGCGATCAAGACGCCCGCTGTCGATAAGACGCTCGGCGATATCGAAGGCGTGATTGCGAAGCTGCCCTCCGAGGGCGCCGAGCGGTACGCCGAAATGCTGAGGAAATTTGCCCGGCATGCGTACGAGCGAGAGAATACCGGCAGTTCGCCCGATGTGGTGGCCGCCGCGGTACAACACGCGCTGACCGTGTCCCGCCCGAGGATTCGTTACCGCGTCGGCAAGGATGCAAAGCTGCTTGCCATGCTGGGACGTTTCCTGCCCGATCTCGTGCTGGATGCGACGCGACGGCGGCTGTTTGAAATGCCGTCCGAATTCGGCGCCCTTGAGCCGAAAGGCGAGCAAGAGGTGAGGAAGCCGGCTTCCCGTACCCAAACAGCCCACGCACCGCTTCACGCCGCAGCTACGAGGCTTTGATTTCCGTCCACAGCCGGTCGCGCAGTCGCTGCGCGGCCGGCGGCAGCGTCTGCGGCCATTCCCCACGCTCGAAGATCGCCGGCGGTGGATAGAGTGTCGGGCTATCGCGAATACTTTCCGGCAGGATCGCTTTCGCCGCCTGGTTCGCAGTTGCGACCTTCGTGTATTCGGCAACCGCCGCGGAAACCTTCGGCCGCAGCAGGTAGTCGAGAAACTGGTGAGCCAGGCGCGACCGCTCACTTTCCCGCAAAATCATGGCGCAATCGCAATAGAACGGAAAGCCTTCTTCCGGATAGGCGAATTCCAGGCTCGCAGCCGAATCCATCGCCTGCTGCGCCGTCGTCGACCAGAGCTGTGCGGCCAGCACATCTCCGGAAACCAACTGATCGCGAACCTCGGCATTCAGGTAGGCGCGAACCAAAGGCTTCTGTGCAATGGCTTCCTTTTCCGCCCGTTTCAGTTCGTTAGGATCCGTCGCGCTGAAAGACAGGCCCAGTTTCTTCAGGCATGCTCCCAACATATCTTCCGGATCGTCCAGCATCGTCAGCCGGCCTTTCAGGCGATCATCCCAGAGATCCGCCCATCGCGTTGGCGCCGGCCGCACGCTGCGGTTGTAGACAATGCCGGTTCCGAACCACATGTAGGGCAGGCTCCACTGCAGGTCGCCATCCCAGACTGGACTGCGAAATCGCGCGTCGAGGTTGCTCAGCCCGGGGAGCCATTCGTGGCGCAGCGGTTGGAGCAAGCCCGACTCGAGCATCGGTTTCATGCGCGTGTAGGTGGGAAACACCACGTCCCACCCCGAATTCCCCGTGATCACCTTGGCGAGCATCTCTTCGTTGCTCTCATAGGTGGCGTAGCGCACCCGTACGCCGAATTCGGCTTCGAAGTTGGAGATCGTGTCGGGCGCCACGTACGCCGACCAGTTGTAGACATTCAGGCGCGGACGGGTGTCGCGGCTGCATCCCGCCAGGGCAGCCATGCCCAGCAGGAAATAACGCCGGTTCATGCTTCCCGAACCTGCTCGGAGATCAGAATGAGGGCTCCAAAGAAAATGGTGACCAGTGCGGAGATGGCATTGATAACCGGGCTCGCTCCGCGTCGCGCCATGGCATAGATGACCATGGGCAAGGTTTCCGAATCGACTCCAGCCACCATGCTGGTGATGACGTAGTCATCGAACGAGACCGTAAGCGCCAGCAGGGCGGCCGCGAGAACTCCGGGACCCAACGCTGGAAGGATCACGTAAAAGAATGCTTCCCACTCATTGGCGCCGAGGTCCATTGCCGCTTCTTCGAGACTTGGGCTGATGGTTCGAAGACGGGCCGAAATCACGATCACGACATAGGCGATCGAAAATGCCACGTGCGCCAGAATGACGGTGTATAGTCCGAGATGCCAGTGGAGCCAGCGGAACATCCACTGGAACAGAGCCAGCAGTGAGATCCCGGTAACGATCTCAGGGGTGACAAGTGAGAGATAAAGGGTGCCCGTCAGCAGGCGGGAGCCCCGCTTCCAGAGTCCATACGCGCACAGGGTTCCAATTACCGTCGAAATCAACGTGGCCGCCAGGGCGACGATCACGCTGTTCCACGTTGCCTCGATCAGTTGCTGATCCCGAAAGATGGCTCGGTACCAGTCGAGGGAAAAACCCTCCCATACGGTGAACCGGGAGGAATTGAAGCTGAAGACTGCGAGGGTGAGCAGCGGAAGGTGCAGGAAGGCGAAAAACCCCACCGCATAGACCGCGAGCCAGCGCTTCACGCGAGCTGTTCGCTTTCCCGCCGCAGAAATCCCCAGACGAGAATTGTCACCAGCATCATGAGCAGCATGGAGATGGCAGAACCGAACGGCCAGTCACGGGCCGTCGTGAACTGGCTCTGCACCAGGTTTCCCACCAAAACGGTCCGGCCGCCGCCGAGCAGATCGGGTGTGAGATACGCACCCAGGCACGGAATGAACACTAAAACCGCTCCTGCAACAATGCCCGGCCGCGACAAGGGCACAATCACCCGCAGAAAGGTCGCCCAGGGCCGGGCGCCGAGGTCTGCCGCCGCTTCCGGAAGCGAGGGATCAAGCCTCTCCAGCGTGGCGTAGATCGGCAAAACCATGAAGGGGAGGTATCCATACACCAGCCCCAGCAGGACGGCTCCATCGTTGTAGAGCAGGGGAAGAGGTTCATGAATGATGTGCAGGGACTGAAGCACTGTGTTGATGAGGCCAGTGTCCCGCAGCAAAAACAACCACGCGTAGGTTCGAACCAGAAAGCTGGTCCAGAACGGCAGCATCACCAATTGCAGATACAGGTTCTTATGTTTTGCGGAGCGCGAAATGAACAGCGCCGCGGGGAAGGCAAAGATCAGGCACAGCGCTGTGGCGAACAGCGCCATAACGAACGAGCGCAGAAGAATCGTAAGGTAGAGAGAATCGAAAAGCCGCTGGTAGTTCTCCCACGTCCACGGGTGGTCTACTCCTCCATATACGCCCCGGGTGAGAAAGCTGTACGCCAGGACGATGGCAAATGGCGCGGCAAAAAATCCCGCCATCCAGAGCCATGTAGGGAGGACAAACCAGGAGCGCAGCTTCATGAGACGAGAATTTCATCCGCCGGATTCCAGCAGATGTGAACCGCTTCTCCCGGCTGAAACACGGCCGAGCTGCGATGAACCTGTGCCACCGCCTCTTCACCGCTGGCCAGCCGGACCAGCACCTGGAAGCAGTCGCCCAGGAACACCGAGTCGGTCACCATGGCCGGCGACGACCGGGAGCCGTGATTCTCGGCGATGCGGGCAATGCGGGTAGCCTCTGGACGAACCCCGACGTCGCCGATCCAGTTCACCGCGCCCAGAAAGCCCGCGACGAAGCGCGTACCGGGGCGGAAGTACAAATCCTCGGGCGCTCCGATCTGCTCGATCCGGCCTTCGTTCATTACGGCCAACTGGTCGGACATGGAGAGCGCTTCCTCCTGGTCGTGCGTCACCAGCAGAAACGTAATCCCCACGCGGCGCTGCATCGCCTTGAGTTCGGTGCGCATTTGCTTGCGCAGTTTGGGATCGAGCGCAGCCAGCGGCTCGTCGAGCAACAGTACGTCGGGAGCCAGCACCAGGGACCGCGCCAGCGCCACACGCTGGCGTTCTCCACCGGAAAGCTGCGTCGGGCGGCGCATTTCCTTGCCAAACAGACCAACCAGCTTGATCACTTCCTCGACGCGGTCGTGGAAGTCCGATACTCCGTGCCGCCGCAAGCCGAACTCAATGTTTGAGCGCGCTGAGAGATGCGGAAACAGAGCGTAGCTCTGAAAAACAGTGCTCACGTTCCGTTCGTAGGCCCTGCGCTGATTGACTACTTCGCCCTTCAGTCGAACCTCGCCACCGGTGGGCTGTTCGAACCCCGCGATCAGACGAAGCGTAGTGGTTTTCCCGCAGCCCGAGGGCCCGAGCAAAGAGAAGAAACTTCCGTGCGGGATGGATAGTGAAATGCCTGCCAGAGCGCGCTGGCCCGGGTAATCCTTGACCAGGTCGCGCACTTCCAGAATGGGGTCCATCAGTTAGTGCACTCCTCCTTAAACGCAAGTGAGATCGTAGAACATTTCTCCCAATTTCTGTATATAAAATTCTGTTTGCGCGACACTTTTGTGTGCTCGCCAGGGAGAGTGCCCCGGGACCCCAACCTCAGCCAGCGGCAGGCTCGGCCGGAGTCTTCCCCAGGCTGACTGTCGCATTCGAGATCAGCGGCCGGGCCCAGAATCCTACTGTCAGAATGAACCCATAAGTGAGGTAGAGGAACGCCACACCGGTTCGCAGCCCGGCATAGTCGCCGATCCGGCCGATAACTACCGGAACGATCGCCCCGCCGATGATTCCGGTTCCCAGAATTCCGGAGAACGAGCCGTGATGTTCGGCCACGGAGTTGAGGGCAAGTGATACCACGATCGGCCACATCACCGAAGCAAACAGACCGACTGCGGGAAAGGCGATCAGCGAGACGTTCGCCGACCCAAACAGCGCGGCCGACAGGCAACCCAGCGCGCCCACGGAGGCGCCAATCAGCACTTTTCGGCTGTCGAAGATCTTCAGCAGCAACATCCCACCGAGACAGCCCGCCGTCAGCAGGCCCCAGAACCAGGAGACTGCCGAGGCTCCGGTGGTGTGGGGATCGAAGCCGTGGTACCGGTAGAGAAAATTGGAAATCCAGTCGGCAGTTCCCTGCTCGCAGCCAACATAGGCAAACATGGCCAGGAAGTACATCCAGACCACGCGCTGCCGCGCCAGGCTCTTGTACATCTGCCAGGAGCCTGCACTTTCTTCCTCGGTGTGCTGAACCCTGGGAAACCTCGTCAGAAACAGGACCACCACCATCAGGCTGGCTGTAGCCGCGAACACCCAATAAATCGAGGCCCACGGCAATTGGGCTGGCGTCAGCCTTCGCATCAGGTCCAGAAACGCATTCTGGTTTCCACCCGGCGTCGAGAGGTTCAGCACAAGGTACGAATAGACGCGTGGACTCAAAAACGACGCGCTGCCAAACACCAGCTGGGCCACGGCTGAGTTGAAAGCGTAGTTCTCTTCCCCGCCGGAGACGCGCAGCAGAGGATTGATGGCAACCTGTAAAGCCGCCATGCCCGCGCCGATCACGAACCAGGAGCCGAATGCCACTCGATAACTCGGGAACAGGGCAAAGCTCAGCGACCCCAGAGCGCCCGCGAGAAACGCAAAGATCATGACCGGCTTCTCGCTGAACCGCTCCACCAGAAAGCCCGCCGGAATGGACATCACCCCATAGGCGATGAAAAACGCGAAGGCCAGAAAGGCCGCAGCCGTCATGCTGACGCGAAAACTGTTGATGATGTCCGGAAGAATCGGGCCGAGAATATTCGTCAGCAGGGCAATAACGAAAAAGGTGAGAAAAACCAGCCCGACCATGTAGCGGTTTTTCGCCATGAGGTTTTGCGCTCGAACCCGGCGTCTAAAACCTCTACGCCACTTGTCCGAAGCGATGATGCCACGTCCTTGCCGCGCCGATGAGGTTCACGTCGTCGCCCAGCGAGGCCAGCGCCAACTCTGTCTTTTCGTAGGGGACGAACCTGCATCCCTGGCAAATCACCCGCCGAATGCCGTCGAGAAACAGAACCGCGCTCTTCATCACGCTGCCCCCAAGCACGATCACATCCGGGGTGAACAGGTTGATCAGGTTCGCCAGACCCAACCCCAGGTAGTGCGCCTCCTGCTCCACTGCCCGGACAGCCAAGTCGTCTTTCTGTTTTGCCATTTGGCAGATTGCCTGGGCGGTGATGTCGTCGCCGTAAGCGGAACCGTTCCGGGCGTTCCTTTTGAACCACTGCACCATAGCCGGCCCGGCGGCGAGCGACTCCCAGCAGCCGTGAAATCCGCAGGAGCAGGGCGGACCCGAAGCATCGATCACATGATGGCCGAGTTCGGGATGCGCTCCATCCACTCCGCGATACAACTGGCCGTCCAGAATGATTCCCCCGCCTATACCAGTTCCGACCGTCACGTAGACGAGGCGAGATTTATTCCGTCCCGCACCCCAGTTAGCCTCCGCCAGAGCGCCGGCGTCGGCATCGTTTTCGAGAGCGACCCGGACATCGAATATCTTTGCCAGGTCTTTGACCAGGTTCTTGCCGCGCCATTGCGGCAGAAAGTCGACATCGCCGAACTCGCCCGTGAAGGGATGCACCGGCCCGGTAGACCCAATGCCGATCCCTGAGATCTTCACGCCTGCTTTCGCCGCCGTCTCCTTCAGCATGCCGGCTATTCGCTCGAGGCCAGCCGAGTATGACAGCGCGGCTTCGGTGCGCGATTCCATCTTGGACAGAACACGGCCGTTCTCGTCGACCATGCCAACCGCCGCCTTCGTCCCGCCGATATCAACCGCGCCGATCAGGGTTCATCTCCTCAGATTCGCGATATATGTCACGCTTGAGGCGTCTCTTCGGGCAGAAGACCGTATTCGTCCTCGACCACGAAGGAGCACAGACGGAAGGAATCGCAGTCCACCCCTGCAAAACGCGCAAGCCGCTCCGCTGCAAGCTGCGCGGGAAATGGATCAATGACGAACTGCCACTCTGCTGGTATCCCGGGAAGCTGAAACACCAGTTCCCCGGCGTCAGCCGGCAAATCCTGGCCGATCAGCATCACGGAAGCACCAAGCCGGCCTAGATCCCGAGCTACGGCCAGGTCCTGCGCCCGCATGCGATTTCCGTCGATCCAGAGGCCGAAGCGTGCTCCCCTGCGAATCATTTCCTGCGGCCCATGGCGAAATCCGCCGGTACCCATCGCCGTTGCCGGCGACTTCACCCCTTCCTCCCAAAGCAGCCTCGCCTCGTGACAGCTCCCAAGACTCGATCCACGAGCTAAAAAGTAAGTGACGCTTCCCGGCTCCAGCCAGGTTGCCTCCTCAATTTGTTGCTGCCAGCCCGGAATTGCGCGTCCGGCATCTGCGATGGCGCGGGATAGGGTGGTAGCCAGGTTCTGCTCAAGGGTTCCAACCGTCGCGGTCGCAAGAGCGCCAGCGGCCAGGCACAGGGAGGAATAGGTGTTGACCGAAATCGCGTGGTCCAGTGCGACCGGGATATTGAGGGAAATATCAGCTTGCCGGGCCAGCGTGCCCTCTTCCGAATTGGTGATGCCGATCACCGTGGCTCCGCTCTCGCGAGCTTTGGCAAGAAGCTGGACGATCTCCACGCTCCGCCCACTCCGTGAAATCACGATTAGAACGGCGTTCGGGGGAAGGGTCGCGAACTCCAGCAATTCGCTCGAATCCTTCATATAGACGGGCCTGCCGCCCTGGTGGAAGATCGGCCCTGCACTGAGCGTGGCATGCCAGCTGCTTCCGATCCCGGTCAGGTAGACCTGGGGAGCCGCGCGTATGAGGGACGCCGCCTTCTCCACGGAAGGCCGCCCTTTTCCCCACAGATAGTCGAGGGTTCGCTGTAATTCGTCGGGTTGGCGAAGTATGTCGCCCAGAAAGTGCGTCATCAGGCAAGAAGGGGTACTTTAGCTAAAGTCTGCGACTGTAATCGATTTCAGAAACCGATTTCCCCTATTTTGCTTTTATACGCCCGCGCTCGGGGTTGTCAATTTTAATCTGCCAGCGCTTATCTCGCGAGCGAACCTGCCGAACCGTGGCCTGGGTTCTTCGGTTCGTGATACGTTTTCTTCTGATTCAAGGGCAGAGCCTTGCATGGGTAACAAATTTTTTCGCCGGTACTCCCCAAAAACCGAAATCGATAAAAGACACCTGCCGCCGTTGCTATCGAAATACTCATACCGGAAGTCGGTCTGGCTCGCGGCGTTTCTCTTGATTGCCCCGTTGGCGGCGTGGTCGCAAAAGCCCGCCACACATCCCAACGTAATTTTGATCACGCTCGACACCACCCGCGCGGACCGCATGGGATTTTTGGGATCGGATCGCGGCCTCACATCGAATCTGGATAGTCTGTCGCGCCAGGCCACAGTTTTTTCGCGCGCTTACGCGCAAGTGCCCCTGACCACGCCTTCGCACGCAGCCATACTTACGGGAACGTATCCGCAGTTCAGTCATGTTGACTACATGGGAGATCAGCTCGGGAAAGATCTTCCTTATCTCCCCGACATACTTCACCGTAACGGCTACCGCACGGCCGCGTTTGTGGGCGCACTTGTGCTCGAACCGAAGAAGCTGGCACCGGGATTCGAGCGCGGCTTTGACGTATACGACGCCGGGTTTCATCGGCGCGCCTCCAACGAGGACCGCTACCGCAGCACGGAGCGCCGCGGCGAGGAGGTGGTAAAGCGCGCTCTGGCCTGGCTGAACCGCCGCCCCGCCGGACCCTTCTTCCTGTGGGTGCACCTCTACGATCCGCACGATCCCTACAGTCCTCCCGAGCCTTATCAGACCCGCTACAAGAGTCAACCCTATGACGGTGAAATTGCCTATACCGATTCTGTCGTGGGAAAGCTGATCGCCGGCCTGCGAACCAAAAGACTATTCGATTCCGCGCTGGTTGCCATCATGGCAGATCACGGCGAGGCGTTCGGAGAGCACGGCGAAGAGCACCATGGAATTTTTCTTTACGACGAAACCATTCACGTTCCCTTGCTGATCAAAACTCCCGGACAACGCCTCGGGAAAAACGTCGAGACCCGCGTCGGCCTGGTCGACGTCACGCCGACAATCCTGCGAACCATTCACCTGCCGATTCCGGCCGCCGTGCAGGGAAGGTCTCTCGTGAACATTATGAGAGCGCCGGCGGGGATCAAGATTGAACCGTCTCCCATTTATTCGGAAAGCGGATACGGGCGGCTCTCGTTCGGCTGGAGCAAGCTTCAGGCGTGGCGAACGGCAAAGTATCTGTATATTGAAGCTCCCGAACGCGAGTTATACGACATGTCTGCCGATCCGCTGGCAGACCACAATCTTGCCGCCACTTCGAAGCC
The DNA here is from genome assembly GCA_963803205.1 of Terriglobales bacterium. GTDB lineage: Bacteria > Acidobacteriota > Terriglobia > Terriglobales > Acidobacteriaceae > CAWDLG01. The sequence continues at coordinate 83,959 of CAWDLG010000006.1, read as the reverse complement.
GATTGCCGACACCACAGCGGCCCAGGTTGCCGAATTCTTCAAGCAGACCGCAGGCACACCGGCCGAACGAAAAAAACTGGACTGGCAACAGATTGAGAGCTTGCACGCGCTCGGCTACATGGCTTCTGACTCGGGAGCATCCAGCACCGCGGCTGGCGAAACCGGCCCCGATCCCAAACAGAAAATTGCCATCGCCAATCTCCTCTATACCGCTTTGGTGGACATGGAGAATGAGGATTATCAAAGCGCCGTACCTACCTTGGAACAAGTGCTCCAGCAGGAGCCGAGCACGCCGATCGCGCTCCTGCAACTTGGGCGCGCCTACATGTCTTTGAAGAAATATCAGAAGGCGGTCGCGCCGTTTCAGAAATTGGTCGAGAAGAAACCGGATGACGCGTTTGCCCGCTACGAGTACGGTTGCGCGCTGGTCAAGACCGGCAGATGGGCGGACGCGGTGCCGCACTTCGAGGCCGCCGTCTCGCAGATGACAGGCTCGTCCATGATGCACTTCTATCTGGCGCTTGTGTACCAGCGAACTTCACGGATGGAGGAAGCTACGAAGGAATTCCGCAGCGCCCTGAGCGTCGACCCGGACAACTTTCCGGCCAACCTTCTACTGGGGCGGTCGTTTGTCGTGCAGCAGAGAGCATCGGACGCCCTGCCCTATTTGCACAAGGCGACGAAGCTTCGTCCCGACTCGATTGATGCTCATCGGTTTCTCGCTGAGACCTATGCTGCGATGGGGCAGAACGAAAATGCCCAGCGGGAGCTTGCGCTGGCGGAGCAAATCCAGTTGCAGGGCGGAACCCGGCTGGGCACACCGCGCGACTCCGAGGAAACCAGTCAGCCTTGACAGTTGGGCCCTACATGACTTGCAGTTTGCGCTCGCGAGCCGCGGCCGTGGACTTCCGAACCACCAGTTCCGTTTCCAGATAATAGTCGGCGCCCCTACGGCGCTTGAGCTTCAGCATCTTGTCTAGCGCCTCAAAGGCGATCATCCCCAATCGCTCGCGCGGAACCCGGATCGTAGTCAAAGGAGGCCGCGCCAGGTACGCGAAGGAAATGTCATCGATTCCGACAACCGAGACGTCCTCGGGAACCCTGACTCCCGCTTCCTCAAGGGCGCTCATCGCGCCCATGGCGATCAAGTCGCTTCCACAGAAGACCACGGTCGGGATGTCTTTTTGCGAAAGCATGGCGCGCACCGATGACGCACCGGCGTCAACGCGATAGTCGCATTCGAGAACGGGCGACGGGTTGAGATTTCGCGCGCGCAGCCCGGCGACCAGCGCATTCTTGATCGTGACCGCGGTGTAGTTCTGCTGCGGACCGGCGATCACCGCCGCGCGACGATGCCCCAGTTCGACGACGTGTTCGATTGCCTGAGAGATGCCGCGCTCATAGTCGATCGAAATATTGCTCACCAGTTTGTCCGCCGGTCCCACATTGCAGAAAACCGCTCCGATGCCGGAAGCGATCACTTCAGCCGTCATGCCCTTGTCCACCGAGGAAGTCATGATCGCGACCCCGCGAACATCGCTCTCGATCAGTTTGCGCATCACCGATTCTGTGCGGGAGCGGTCGTATTCGGTATTACAGAGCAACACATCGAGCCCCCGGTCCCAGGCCGCCGCCTGGAAGCCACGAATAATTTCGGGGAAGTATGGATTCGCGATCTCGGAAATCACCAGTCCAAACAGGTCACTCTGGCCTGTCGCCAGCCGGCGCGCGTGGACGTTCTTGTAGTAGTTGAGCTGGCGGACCACCTCCAGCACTCGCTGCTCGGTTTCGGCGGAGATGTACTGCGTTTTATTGAGTACCCGGGAGACGGTGGCAGGTGAGACCCCCGCCCGTTCGGCCACCTCTCTCATTGTGTGGCCCAATGGTCCCTCCATTTCGCGAACTGCAAACCCCTGGGCAATGCCTCTAGCGGAGGCCGCCCCCTACTAAGCAGACCCGCGTTGCACTCCGCATCTGAGAGAAAGCCATGTCTAAAACCGACCCTCATGACTGGAAGAAACTATCATGACCTGCCCGCAAAGGCCACGAGCAACCTGGAATCCCGCTGGTTCCGGAGGGAAGAAAGAACTTGACAAGGTTGGGAAGGTATAGGTACAAGGAGCCGGGGGGAAAGCGGTTTCTGAAATCGCTTCCCTTTTCGTGTATGGGCCAGTCGAAGCGGAGTGCCAGGAGGCCTACTGTGAAGATCCCACCCGCGGTCCTTTCTGTCTGTATTTCCCTCATCGCCTTTTCTCTTGTAACGCCGGCAATGGCGCAAACCACCTTTGGAACTATTCTGGGCACGGTTACCGACCCCTCGGGCGCGGTCATGCCCAAACTGGTGGTCACCATCACCAATCAGGGAGAGAACATTTCCCGGGAAGTGACAACGGACGATCAGGGAAACTACCAGGCCGATAACCTCAAGGAAGGGGTCTACACCGTGGCGGTACGGGCGGCGGCTTTCCGCGAAGTAAGCCTGACGGATGTACGGCTGGCGGCACGACAGATCGTGCGCGCTGACTTGAAACTCTCCATGGGAAGCACCGAAGAGAAGGTCACGGTAGAAGCCCAGGCCGAACTCATCAACACCGAGTCCCAGACCATCTCTTCGAGCTTCACCAGTAGCGAAGTGCTGTCACTGCCTGCCAATTATCGAGGCGCAGGAAGCACGAGTCCGTACGCACTGCTTGCTTTTCTTCCGGGAGTTACGGGAGACAAGTACAACAATTTTTCTGTCCAGGGAGCTCAGCCCAATCAGGTCGAATACACCGTAGATGGTATTTCCACGGCGAGCGTTCGTTACAGTGGTCCCTTGGTCGAGATGTTCCCCTCCGCCGAAGGTATTTCCGAAATGAAAGTGCAGGGAGCAGGCGACACCGCGGAATACGGGCAGGCGGGTGACATCACCACCACCAGCAAGGCTGGCACTAACACCTTCCATGGGACGGTGTTCGAGTATTTCCAGAATGCGGCGCTGGACGCGACCGCATACGGTCAGGTCGTCGGCAAGCCGGCTAAGAGCGCCAACACATTCGGCTTCTCATTGGGAGGGCCGATCTTCAAGAACCACACTTTCTTCTTTGGCGACTACGAGGGTATGCGGTACCGGACCCAGGAGACGTTTCACGAAGGCGTGCCCACCCAGGCCATGCGGGATGGTAACTTCAACGGCATCGCCGACATCAATGATCTGGATGGAACGCCGTTTCCGAATAACACAATCCCCGCGGACCGCATCAGCCCCGTCGCGCCCCTCATTCTTCAGTTCTACCCCCTGCCGAACCAGGGCGACGTCTTCGAGGCCGGTAACTTCGTGGCAAACTTTGCCAATCCTATCCTTTCGGACCAGTTCGACATTCGTATCGATCACACCATCAACTCGAAGCAAAGCTTTTTTGGCCGCTGGACGCACAAACGCATAGACAGGGTCAATCCCTCCTTCTATGGGCTTCTGCTCCCTGCCGAAACAGATTTCGAACGTGACAACCAGGTGGTGCTCGCTCACAGTTATGCAATTACCCCGCATCTGGTAAACGAACTGCGCGGCGGCATCAGCCACTCCAACTCCGGAGGTGACTTCCCGCTTGACGGCCCGGGCTTTATGGACCAGCTCGGCCTCAACGGCCTGGGGCCGTTCCCGCCGGGTGGATTCCCCGAATTTGCCTTTGAGACCTCTCCCATGGAGAGGATCTTTCATGGAAGGCCCAACCCGCTGCTTTCCAGCAACTTCCAGGTCAATGAGAACCTTACCTGGACCAAGGGCCGGCATACCATGAAGTTCGGCTTTGATTTCCGCAGGCTGCGTCTGACCAACGCCTGGTACGCCACCAATGCGGATGACTACGGGGACTTTTTCTTTGATGGCCAGTACACGGGCCATGATTTTTCCGACTTCCTGTTGGGAGTGCCCTATTACAGCTACGTTGTCCACTCCGCGCCGCTGATCGATGGCAGCAGCACCAATTATTACGGATACGCTCAGGACACCTTCAAAGTCACGCCAAAACTCACCGTGGATTTTGGCCTTCGGATCTCCAGGCTCCCGCCCTTTATCGATCCGATTAATCACACCAACTTCGACCCCAGCGTTCCGGTCACGGGACGGGTCATCATCTCCTCGGACCCCAGGTCGCTGGCTTTGACCAATCCGCTCTTTCTTCAGGACATCAACGCGTGCGCGCCGGCCAATCCCAATCCCGACCCGAGCGCGCCTTGCACTCCCTTCCTGACTGCCAAGGAAGCCCACTGGCCGGAAGGCTTGCGTAAAACCTACACCGATTTCGCCCCCCGTTTTGGTTTTGCTTACCGGCCCTTCGCAGGTAACGGGACGGTGATTCGCGGTGGCTTCGGGATTTACAGCGTAACCACCCTGGGAACTGTGTTCTATTCCGTCGCCGGCATCCACGACGGCTTTCAGGGTAACTTTTCAAACAGCGACTTCGGCGCACCTGGTTTCTTCCAGTTTCCCGACACCCAGAACAGCGACCCGGCAGTACTATCTTTGGGAACCCAGGCTTTCAGAACCGCCAACCAGTTCGACAAGAAGGATCCCTACTCTGTCCAGTGGAACCTGACCGCCGAGCAGACTATCCACGGCAACAGTGCGGTGCGATTGTCCTATATCGGCAGCCGTGGGGTGCAGCTTACATGGGGCCCCGATCTCAATCAGCCGCTCCCGTCCACGACTCCCTATTTTGACCGGCCATTGACAGACAGGCCGTTTCCAAACTGGTCGAATGTGTACTCCCGTGCCGGCGGGGCAGTCAGTTCCTACCACGCCATGCAGACCGAGTTCATCCACAAGTATTCGTCCGGTCTTTCCCTGCAATCAACCTGGACCTGGGCTCACAACCTCTCGGACAATGAGTCATTCCCAGGGTCTGCTTTCAGTGGCGAGGTAACGGACCGCGCCATGAACCTGTATGACCTGCACGGGGACTATGGGAATGTCGGCGGTACCCGGCGGCACCGCTGGACCACTACCATGGTCGATGAGCTTCCAATCGGGAAGGGCCGTCGTCTTCTCGGGAATGCCCACGGAGTGGTAAACGGAATCATTGGAGGCTGGCGGCTGAGTACCATCCTGCTGGTCGAAAGCGGACCGTTCATCACACCCTACTTGTTCTACGATTCCTCGGGCAGCGGTAAGTTCTTTGTTCGGCCCGATGCCTTCGGCAATGGCAACATCGACAATCCCACCCCGGACCATTGGTGGAATCCCGATGTCTTTGCATGCCCGGGTCTTTCAGCCGGGCAACTCGAATGCCCTGACGACCCAATCGGCCGCTTTGGCACGGGCAAAGTGGGGACTCTGATTGGTCCCGGTACGTTTAATCTGTCGGTCGGACTCGGCAAGAGCTTCCGTCTGACTGAGCGATTCTCCCTCAAGTTCGAGAGCAGCTTTTCGAATCTGCCGAACCACGTAAATTTCGACGATCCGGACGCCGACCTGAATAACGGAACCTTTGGCCAGACACTTCAGGCTCGATCGGGCGACAGTGGAGGAAACCGCGTCGGACAGTTCGCGGTCAGAATCGAATTCTGAGGCTCAGCGCTAGCTGGCGATCAGGTAGGTGGTGTACGGCTCGTCGGCAATGGCAACAAACGGCAGCATGCTCAATGGCGTGCTGCCCGTCTCGACTTGCCACTTCTGTTCACTGGTTTTCTTCGCCGCCAGCAGTTGCTTGATCGTCACCTTCGGCTGGTCGCTTGTCATCGCGAAAAGAACCAGCGGACCGCACAACAATGCCACCGTGTTCGGATGTCGCTTGTCAATGGCCTCGGCGCGCATGGTGAGCGGCAGGTCCAGCTCGACCCGGTCTCCAGTCTTCCACTCGCGATGAACCGTCGCGAAGCTTCCCGGCTTTACCGCCTCAGAAATTCGCTTGCCATTGACCGAGACTGACGCCCCGTCCGCCCAGGCCGGAATCCGGAAGTGCAAGGCAAACTCCTGCCGCCGCGACGAAGTCAGCTCGAACTGCACAGTGCTGTCAAAGGGATACGAGCTCTTCTGCGTGAGCGAAATCTGGGCCCCCGCCTGAGTCCATTTCACCGAGGAAGGAATGTAGAGGTTTACATACACGCCCGCCGGATCCCGAAAATAGGTGTTGATCCTGTAGTCGGTCGCAACCTGGGGAATAGTGCCGGAGCAGCAGGGCCACAGATGCTCGCAGTAGACCTTCTGCCCCTTGAAATTGAAATCGGAATAATAGAAGGTCTTGCCATCCGGCTCGAGGGGCTTGGCGCCCAGAATCGTGTTGTACATCATGCGTTCCATGCTGTCGCCGTAGCGCGGATCGCCCGTGACCCGCAGCAGGTAGCGTGTCAGCTTGAAATGAGCATACGAGCCGCAGGGCGTCTCGAAGCTGTGGTGCGTGTTCTTCAGGCTCTCTTCTACGTCGTCGCTGTCCGGCGCACGCAGCATCTCGTCCGGCCCCCAACCTCCGGTGGCGAAGCTCTGCGCGTGCAGCATGTCAAAAGCATTTTTGGCGGCGCGCAGATGCTTCTCGCTGCCGACTGTCAGATATGCCTGCATGGCGGAACTTAATGCGTTCACGTGGCTGTAAGCGTGCCGTCCGGCAAAATCGCATTTGCCCTCAGCCAGCGGGCCGAAGTACTCGTCATCAAGGTACTGGATTGCCATCTCCCGATAGCGCTTCCCCGCGCCCTGCTGGTAAGCCAGAAAAAGGTTCTCCGGCATCGTGTAGGACTCGTCCCAGGTATAGGACTCATCCGTCCCTGGCCTCCAGCTCTTCCCGTGCTCGATGGCTTTGCCGGGCAGATGCGGCAGTGCGGTATCTGTTGTGTGCTCTAGGATGCGGTATGCGTCGGGATCGCCGACATAGCGGTGCGAGTCGATCAATCCGCACACCAGCTTGTCGTAGCAATACGCGGGAAAGCGATTATTTACGTAGAAGTCTCCGGTAATGCTCTCGGCATACAGCCGGTTGAGTCGCAAAACTCTTTCCCGGGTTTTCTGGTCGCCAGTGATCGCGTACGAGCGGGCCAGGGCTGAAACCCACTGGCCGAATGTGCACGCAGGGGCAAAACCGGCGTCAAACGTGTGCCAGTCGTAGTTGGGATCGTAGTGATACCACCCGCCGAGATCGTCGCCGGGCGCCGGCAGGCCGCCCATCTGCCGGAACGGCTTCAGCAGGCTGTCGTCGCTCAATCCCATCAGCACGGAATGGGTGTTCTCGAGCTGCCGGTTATGCAGTTCGCTGGCGATGCTGACGTCGCTGTAGGTAAATTCCTCCAGGGGCTTCTTTGACTGAACAGCGCCCATGGACTTCGGCATCCACGCCGGAGAACTTACCAGGCCGGCAGTCAGCAACGAGGCCGACTGCATGAATTTGCGTCGCGAAACGTGGCGAGCCATAACCTGTCTATTATCCCCCAGAACCGCTCAGGCCAGGTTACTGCTGCTTCCTGGTTGCGGCATCTAGCTTCTCGAGCATCTGGCCGATCTCCGGGTTCGACATGAATTGCTTCCACACCAGGCCGGTGCGGTAGTTTTCGATCATCACCGTGATCGGTGCCTGGTTCAACCCCATATATAGAGGAGAGATCCAGTTCTCCGTCAGGTTGAAGGCGTCGCGTGGCCCATAGACATCCCAGAGTTGCGCGCCGAGATCGCGGTAGTAGTGCTTGAACGCCGCCAGCGACTGTTCTGGCGTATACGGAAATGAAGCCAGCGCGCCTGTCAGAGTCAGCGTTCCCAGATCGCTCGCCTTATCCGGCGCATGGGGAACATAGCCCGCCGGACCGTCACTGGCGGTCAGGCCCCAGGCATCCGGCCCGTATCCCTTGAAGTGCTTGGGATTGGCGACGCAGTACGCCAGGTTGATTAACGCGATATTCCGATTGTTCTCGAAATACGACGACGTGTACCGGTCGTGCAGGCTATGCGGATCAAAAGCCAGGTAAGAGTAATGAGTGAAAAACAGAGGGCCGCCGGTTCCGACGCCTACATCAAGTTTGATCCCATAGTAGGTATGGCCGTTTCCGTAGTGATCGCCTTCGGTGGTGCCTGACCAGCCTGCGCGGTAGGTGAGCGCGGTCTGCGACTGCCCCGCCCACCCAGTGTAGTAGATATCGGCCGGTACGCCGTGCGTCGGCGATGCCATCGCCAGCAGATAGGTGATCATCACCTCGTTGAATCCGATCAGAGGATGATGAATCTGCCAGGCCCACTGCTTCGACCAGTGCCAATAAATAAAGTTGCTCTGTGGCGTCTCGCGGTACCAGTCCCACTCGACCGATTCCCAGAGCTGCGAAATCCGCCGATAAAGAGATTGCTCCTTTTCAATGTTGCCATGGAAGAATTGCCGGGCGGCGAGAAGTCCCTGCATCAGAAACGAGGTCTCCACCAGATCGCCGCCGTTATCGAACATGCCGAACACCGCCATCGTCTTCCCGGTGCTGCCGTCCATGTAGTGGGACCAGGCCCCGTGATAGCGATCCGCATGCTCCAGAAAATCCACGATCTTTGTGAGCCGCTCGACGCCCTGCTCACGGGTGATAAAACCGCGGTCCACACCCACCATCAAGGCAGCGATGCCAAAGCCGCTGGCTCCGGTGGCAACCATGCGGTCATCTCCGGGAAAATTCTCCCGCGCCATTCCCGACCGAGGATGCGCGCCCTCCCAGTAGTAACGGAAGCACGCCTCCTGAAGCATGGTGAGAAGCTCGTCATCGGTGAACTCGCGCGTCGACGCGCTGACGGCTGTCGACAGCGGAGATTCATTGCCATCGCGGTCCACGGCAGCAACCTTGTAGTAAGCGGTTACGCCGGCCTTTCCCAGAAAATCTGAATAAAGATGGACATCTGGAAGCTGAATCCCGAGCGGCTCGAACTTCTTTCCATCCAGGGACCGGTAAATCAGGTAGCGCCGGAGCACAGGGCTGTCGACCAGATCCCAGCTCAGCACGACGTGGCGGTCGTATCCCACAGCCTTCACGTTTTGCGGCGCAGGCAGTTTGCTTGCCTGGCCCTGGGCTTCATCGTCATCAACCCGAATTTCGTCGACGATCAGCGTGTGTTTCACACCGTCCGCCCGCCCTTGCAGAAAGACGATGTTCTGCAGGTACTGCGCCTGGAACGCATAGATCGATGCGGTCCGTGCGTCGGAAAGCGGAATTCGGACCTGAACCCAGCGCCCGGCGGGCAAATCGCCGGCGTATTTTCCTAATGGCAACGGGTCCGTAAAGCTTCCGGGAAACTGTGCGACTTGCAGGCCTTCGCGAGTATCGGACAGCACGATCTGGGGAAGGTCAGCGGCCGCGATCGCCTGCGGCGCATATAACCAGAAGTAGAGATTCTTCCCCGACATCGATGGGAAGCGGTAACGGAAGTTGACGTCACGCAACTCCGCTTCCCATCCGCCGTGTTCCATCGACTGCCATTCCAGGCGGACGGCATTTGGCGGCGTGCGGAAAATCTTGCTTTCTACCGGCAGCCTCCAGTTCGTCTGCGTGATTGAGCTCGGCGGCGATGATTGCCCGAAGCTGTAGAAATATGTGTCCGAAGTCAGGCTGTTATCGAAAAATACGTGGCGGTAGTATTCCGTGCTTGCCTGGGCGAGAAGTGGAAAGACCCAGGCAAAGATACACATCAGAAGGAGTGGTCGTAAGCTAAACAGTCGCGGGATGCGCCGGGTGCGGGCCATGAGCCTTGCTTAGGGAACCAGTTCCACCTCGCTGCCCGTTCCGTGCGCCGAGTCGGGACTGATCCAGATCGTGGCCTTTGCCGGCTCGACAGTGTACTGATTCCGATCGTTCCACATGGCAAAAGCGTCGGAGTTGAGATCGAACGTCACTTCCTTTGTTTCGCCCGCGGCCAGACTCACTCGCTGGAACGCTTTGAGGGCGCGAACTGGTTGCGCGACGCTGGTCCCCCGAAGCCGGATATAAAGCTGCACCACCTCTTCTGTCGTGTGCGATCCTGCGTTTGAAACGTCGGCGCTCACGGTCAAGGCAGGCTTGCGCGTGCCCTTCCCGGTGAGCATTGCATTCAAGCTGGAAGCCTTGAGCTGCTTTCTACTCAGCTTGGTCGATCCATAGCGGATGCTCGAATAGGAAAGACCGTGGCCGAACGGGAATTGCGGGCTGTCCTGCTCGTCGATATAGCGCGACACGTATTTGTCTTCGCCTGTGGCGGGTGGCTTGGTGAGGTCGGCTTTGTCGGCAGGGCGCCCCGTGTTGAGCGCGTTATAGTAAAGAGGTTCCTGGCCGACACTGCGCGGCCAGCTCACCACCAACCTTCCGCTCGGAGACGCTTCTCCGTACAGCGTGCGCACCAGGGCCGGACCCGCCTGCAGACCGGGGAACCACGCTGCCAGCACCGCAGGCACGTGCTCGAATGCCCAGGGAAGCGTCAGCGGGCGTCCGCAGAATAGAATCAGCACAACGGGCTTGCCCGCGGCGACTACCTTCTCCAACAATTCTTCCTGCCCGCCCGGCAACCCGAGTTTGGTGCGGGAAGCCGCTTCGCCGGTCATCTCGCCAGCGTTTTCACCCAGGGCAAGGATCGCAACGTCAGCCTTCGCCGCCGCATCCACCGCCGCCTGGATATCTTCGGCCGGTCCCGTCGGGCCAGCCCCTTTCACGAAGTGCAAATGATCCGCGCCCACCTGCTTGGCCAGCGCGGCACGCAGCGTAACCACATCTTCCCGCTTGCCCAATCCCGCCCAGGAACCGAGCATGTCCTGCGCGCTGTCAGCGAGTTCCCCGATCAGGGCGATATCGTGCACGGCACTTGAGAGCGGCAGGACCGCCGCACCATTCGGACTGGGCGAATTCTTCAGCAGCACGAAAGACTTCTCGGCGGCGGTGCGCGCCAGCGAGACAGACTCCGGCTTCAGCATCGCGCTCGCTTCGCGAGTCTCATCAGCGTAGGGATGATCAAAGAGACCCAGAGCATATTTGAGCCGCAAGACCCGCCGCACTCCTTCATCCAGAGTGGCTTGCGGGACCTGCCCCGAGCGCACCAGTTCGGCCAGGTGATCGTGATAGAGGCTGCTTACCATGTCCATGTCCACGCCCGCGAGGAACGCCTTGCGCGCCGCTGTGGTTCCGTCGTTGGCGATTCCGTGCTCGATCAGTTCGAGAACTGAAGTCCAGTCGCTGTCCACGACTCCGCGGAATCCCCATTCCTTGCGCAGAACCTGGGTAAGGGTGAACGGATTGGCTGATGCAGGAACTCCATTGATCGCGTTGAACGCGCTCATGATGGTCGCAGTGCCCGCGTTCACGGCGGCATGGAACGGCGGCAGGTAGAACTGCCGCAAGGTGTGCTCGGAGATCTCTGTGCTGTTGTAGTCGCGGCCGCCCTCAGCCGCGCCGTATCCGACAAAATGCTTGGCGCACGCCGCGACACTGTCAGGCGAGTCCAGCCGCGATCCCTGGTATCCACGCACGTAGGCAGCGGCCATTACTGAGCCCAGGAATGGGTCTTCGCCAGCGCCCTCGGCCATCCGTCCCCAGCGGGCATCCCGCGCAATATCCACCATGGGCGAGAACGTCCAGCGAATTCCCGTAGCCGAAGCCTCGCTGGCTGCCACGCGTGATGCCCGCTCGACAACTGACGGATCCCACGTCGACGCAAGGCCCAGAGGAATCGGAAACTCCGTCCGGAAGCCGTGGATCACATCGAGGCCGAAAACAATCGGAATATGCAGCCGCGACTTCTCCACCGCAACGCGCTGAAATGTGTTGGTCTCTTTCGCCGTCGAGATGTTGAACAGGGCGCCGATTTGGCCCTTGGCAATCATGTCGTTGTAGTCGGTGCGGCCCGTGCCCGGGCCGGTGGGCTGACCGGCGGAATACTGCACCAACTGTCCGACCTTCTCGTCGAGCGTCATCTGGCGGAGCAGGGCTTCCACCTTGCTGTCAATCTTGGAATCGTAGACGCCGCTGCCAGTCGGCAGGCTGGAAGGAACGGACGGAGCCTCGCCGGCCTGCGCTCCGGTATGACGCCAGGCCAGCACGGTCGCGAGAACGATTACGCATGAAATGAGAATCGGAAGTCGGAATCGCATAAGTAGGTTGTTCCGGCCAGCATTGTAGCAGCAGGGAATGCATCGGCGGGCTTTTCATTCCATGTCTGCTGTTGTCCTCTTCATTCCTCCGGCAGCAGTTTTTGTGTCCAGCTACAAAACGGGAACGATGTAGGATTGGGGACGAAATGAAACTTACGCGCCGTGACTTCGTTCGCCTCGCCACCGCTGCCGCCGGAGGTTACCCGTTCCAGCAGCTTCTGGCCCAGGGCGTATCGAGTCACACGGCCAAACCCCAGGCCCGGCCCCCGGCATCCGGCCGCCCGTTCAATGCTCACTTCGTCGACGTTGCCGCCTCGGCCGGACTCACGGCTGCCATCACGTATGGTGGGGTTGAATCGAACAAGTACATTATCGAATCCACCGGCTGCGGCTGCGCCTTCATCGACTACGACAACGACGGCTGGATGGATCTATTTGTCCTCTGCGGCACCCGGCTCGAAGGCGCTCCCGAAGGCGCAACCAACCGGCTCTACAAGAACAACCGCGACGGGACGTTCACTGACGTCACTGAAAAAGCCGGCCTTCATTCCGTTGGCTGGGCCTCCGGAGTCTGCGTCGGAGACTACAACAATGACGGCTTCGATGATCTCTTCTGCACCTACTTCGGACATAACATCCTTTACCGCAATAACGGCGATGGAACCTTCACCGATGTCACCAAAAGCTCCGGACTCTGGGAGGCCGAGGAGCGCTGGGGCGCGGGATGCAGCTTCGTCGACTTCGACCGCGACGGGAACCTCGATCTGTTCGTCTCCAACTACGTTCGCTTTTCCCTGGAGCACGCTCCGGTTCCCGGCGAAAACAGCAGTTGCCAATGGAAAGGAATTCCCGTGGAGTGCGGGCCTCGCGGCCTGGCGACAGGCCGCAACTCCCTCTACCGCAACAACGGCGACGGCACCTTTATTGACGTTACTCGAAAAGCAGGAATCTCCAAGTCGGCTCAAACATACGGCATGACCGTTATCGCGGCCGACCTCGATGAAGACGGCTGGCAGGACATCTACGTCGCCTGCGATTCCACTCCCAGTCTCCTGTTCATCAACAATCACGACGGCACTTTCCGGGAAGAGGGAATGCTTCGCGGCGCTGCCGTTAGTTCGGATGGCATGGAGCAGGCCGGAATGGGAGTCGGTGTCGGCGACTACGACCTCGACGGTCATCTCGATCTCTTCAAGACCCACTTCACCGACGACGCCAGCATCCTTTATCGAAACGACGGAAAGGCCGATTTCGACGACGCCACCTGGTCATCGCGTCTTGGCGTTGAAACCCGCTATGTCGCGTGGGGCGCAGGCATCGTGGACCTCGATAACGACGGGCTTCCTGACCTGTTCATGGTGACCGGGCACGTCTATCGCGAAATCGAGCGCAGGCTGCCGGCCTATCCTTATAAGACTCCGCGGGCCGTCTTCCGCAACCTTGGCAACGATGTTTTCGAGGAACTCATCGAGCCAGCCGGACCCGGCGTTGCCGCCGAGCATTGCAGCCGAGGATGCGCTTTCGGCGATTTCGATAACGACGGCGACATCGACATACTGATCGTCAACATGAACGAGCCTCCGTCGCTTCTACGCAACGACCTGAAAGGCTCCGCCAACTGGCTGAAGATCAAACTCGAAGGGACAAAATCAAACCGGAGCGCCATCGGCTCCCGCGTGCTGGCTCACTATGGAGGGAAAATACAGGCGCAAGCGCTGTTGAGTCAGTCCAGCTTTTTTTCCTGCAACGACCCCCGGCTGCATTTCGGGCTGGGAGCCTCTACGCTGGCGGACGTTGAAGTCTTCTGGCCCAACGGACTTCATGAAACGTTCAAGAAGATTGCCGCCAACCAGCTCGTGACCATTCGCGAGGGGACGGGCATTGTGCAGGGAAAAGGATGGTCGAAAGCGACCTGAAACATAACATCCACGAAACCTTGTGCCTACCAGGTATGCGCAGCCACCAGTGATGGAAGCCCGGGGCCTTCGCTGACCACCTCCAGCTTCATCACCATTTCCAGGTTGTGGTTCTCCCAATCCTTCGGCAGACTTTGCAGAACGGGTTCGAGCAGCTTCGGATCCGAAAGAATTCTCCCACCCGCTTCCGTCCCATAAACGGCCAGCCCGGCGACCACCACCATGAATTGGCCCGTCTGGGCATGCGGCATGCGGCAAATCAGAATGTAGTCCTCCGGCGTGCGACGGTCCTCCGTCATCGACGACAGGCCCCACTTACGGTCGCTCTGCGAATCGACGATCCAGGGTTTCGACTGGCCTTCAAAGAGAAACCGGTATCGAAGATTCTTGGTCATCTCCGCCGTCCAGCGGTTGGAGAACGAGCCTCCCACTAAAACCACCGTCGAGCCATACAGATCGCTGAACTCCAGTTTGTCCGCCAGCCGTAACTGAACCGAACCACCCCTTTGCTCGAAGATTGACGAGACGTAATGCGCCGCAACCGCATCCCCAAATCCCACGTACTGATTCAGGATCGGAACAAAGTCCGCTCCGTCCAGGCGCTGCGCCGGAACATGGATGGGTCGCGCCATTGCCAGGTTTTGCCTGCCGTTGAGCTGTTCATCCAGCAGAAGGGCGCGAGACGAAGGGTGGTACACAATGGGGTGCGGCATGACCATCAGGGTCGGACCAGCGGAGTCAAAGGCGGGTCCCCAGAAAGTCGAGAATCCCGTCAGGGACTGCCCCGTTGGCTTCAGGCCCAGCGCCAGGAGTCCAATCGCCGCCACCGCAGCGACCACGAACCAGCGCCTGCGGTTGTTGGCGGGTTGGACCTTTAATAGAGAGGCGGCTTCGTCGTCGAACTTTGCCTCCAGCGGCAAAGGCTCAGAAATTACTGGCGCCCTCTCCGTCTGATACCGGAACACCGGCACATACGAACCGATCGGTAGCTCGATACGAACCGCGTCGTTCGCCCCCTCGGCACTGTAGTAAAGAGCCAGTCGCCGGCGAACTTCCCGGGCTCCCACGCGGACAATATTGTTGTCGTCACCAAGAACCTCGCTCGGTCTGCGACCGAACACATCCAGGGCGATCGTCCGCTCTTTTAGGGTTTCGCCCGCTCCCTCGAGCACCTTGTCACATACATAGCTGGTGAAATCGTGACAACGCTTGCTGCCTCGAAACGCGGGGCTTGAAAGAAGAAGGGAAAGCTCAAGTCGGATCTCGTGCTCGTTAGGCAGATGGAGGCCGGGGGCTGCTGTGGTCACACCCAAGGAATCTCCTTAAGAATCGACGGATTATTAGCTGGGTTGACTATTAACAGTCAAGCACAAACAAAGCCAACAAAATGATGGACTTGCACGGGTGTATTACGGTGTAATCCCTTGCGGGAACCAAAGACTTGGAGTTTAACGGATAAATATTGTTGCGATTTGTGTCCCCGAGTCGGCTATCGAACCCGGACGAATCACTCGAATCATCGCGGTGAGGGCTTGCCCCAGGCAGCCCGCTAAGGCTGTGTCTCGTTATGCAGCAAGGGCCGAGGCAGTTCAATCAATCGTGGGAGTTCACAATGCGTCGATTTAGCAAGTATGTGTTTCCTCTAGCAGTACTGGTGCTTTTCGCACTTTCGCCCCGTCCAGCGTGCAGCCAGAGCGTGTACGGCAGCCTTGCCGGCGCGGTCACGGATGCCAGCGGCGCCGCTATTTCGAACGCGGCAATCACATTGACCAACCTCGGAACCTCGGCCAAGCGGACTATGGAATCAGGGTCGTCCGGGGAATACGCATTCGTGAACATCCAACCCGGCCGGTACAGGTTGGAAGCAGAGAAGGCTGGCTTTAAGAAAAGTGTGCGCGAACCCGTCGTGGTTGAGATCGAAAGCGGCCTCCGGGTCGACTTTGCCCTTCAGGTGGGCGCCCAATCGGAAACCGTGGAAGTCACCTCCGAAGCGCCCCTGCTCCAGCCTGAGACCAACTCGCTGGGACAGGTCGTCGAACAGCGCACCGTGACTGAGGCCCCCTTGAACGGCCGCAATCCGCTGGCGCTCGTCGCCCTGTCGCCGGGCGTAGTACCTCAAGGCCAACCTTCGGCGGGTAACTCCTCGACCGGCAACCCCGTCGGGGCAAATCCCTTCGCTCTGGGAGATTTTCAGATCGGCGGCGGCATGGCGGGTCAGAGCGCCATCCTTCTGGACGGCGTCCCAACCAACGGAGCCTATCTGAACGTCGTAACCGTGGTTCCGACCCAGGACGCGGTCCAGGAATTCAAGGTCCAGACCAACAATCTGGGACCGGAGTACGGACGTTTCGCCGGAGGCGTGATCAACCTCGCCACCAAGTCCGGAACGAACTCGTTCCACGGCTCCGCATACGAATTCTTGCGAAACAAAGTCCTGGACGCGAACGACTTCTTCTCCAACCGCGCGGGACTGCCAATCCCGCCCTTCACCCAGAACCAGTTTGGCGCCAATGTCGGCGGCCCCGTGATCAAGAACAAACTGTTCTTCTTCTCGAGCTATGAAGGCTACCGCCTGCGCAAGGGCAGTACGCTCACCACAACGGTGCCAACCGCGGCAGAACGCAACGGCGACTTCTCTGGTTCGGCGTACCCGATCTACGACGCCGCCACCAGCGCCAACTGCACCACCGGCGGCGATACCTGCCGGACGCAGTTTGCCGGCAACGTCCTCCCGGCTGACCGGCTGGATCCGGCTGCCGCCGCGCTATTGCAGTATTTCCCCTTGCCGAGCCAGGGCGGCGAATTCAATAACCTCGTTGTGAACTACAGCGCCGGCGGCAACATCGATCAAATCAACGAGCGCATCGACTACAACTGGGGCGAAAAGCAGAGGATATTCGGTCGCTTCACCCGCAACCACATCCTCTCACTTCCCAATGAACCGTTCCCCGGAATCTGCGGCGACCGTTGCACGGAAGACACTATCGCCAAGCAGGTAGCGGTCGGCGACACCATCGCACTTTCCAACAACACGATCCTGGATCTGCACGCCGGATACACCCGCTACACATACGTCCGCAGCCCATCCACTCAGGGGATCGATCTCTCGTTCCTGGGTCCGAACTGGACCGCGCTCGCTCCCCAGTTCACCTACACGCATATCCCTACCGTCTGCGTTTCGCAGAAGACGGGGGACAGCCAATGGGGCAACGGCAGCTGGTGCGGGGCCGGAACCGGCAGCGGCATTGGCGCCTTTGACGACACCATCAGTTTCATGCCCAGCCTCTCCAAGATCATGGGGTCGCACAATCTCCGGTTCGGCGGTGAGATGCGCATCCTGCGCAACAACTACTACCAGAGCAACCAGCCGGCCGGCTTGTACCAGTTCGATGCGGGCATGACGGCTCCAAACCCGAAGAACGGGCCGGGCGAAGCCTTCAGCACCACGGGCTGCGCCAGCGGTGTGCTGGTATGCGGCGGTGGGAACGGCTTTGCCTCTTTCCTGCTGGGATACGGGCAAAACAACAACTCCAGCGTAGTCACTCCTTCGCGGATGGCGGCCCAGCTCATCTATAACTCCTTCTATGTGGGAGACACCTACCGGGCGACCAGAAAGTTGACCCTAAATCTGGGTGTTCGCGTCGACTTACAGGGAGACTGGACGGAACGCTACGACCGTCAGGTTTATTTCGATCCCAATGCCGACAGCCCGGTCGCTGCCGCATCCGGAGTCGCCGGTCTGAAGGGAGCTTTCCCTCTTGTGCATTCGGACGCGAGGTCGAGCCGCAGCCCGCAGGACTCCTGGAACAATATAAGTCCCCGGTTCGGTATCTCTTACCAACTGGCCGACAACACAGTCATCAGAACCGGCTATGGCATGTTCTACCTTCCGGTAGACATCCGCTGGAACGATGCGCCGCATAACCTCTTCATCAACACTTTCACCCAGCCGTGGAACGCTTCGGCTGACGGAGGTGTAACTCCGAACAACGTATTCAACAACCCGTTCCCCGAAGGCATTGTTCAGCCCGCCGGTCGGGATCAGGCCTGGATCGATGTCCAGGGCGCGGGCGTAGGAGGACCGGTCGTCGACAACCCCGCTCCCTATGTCCAGCAGTGGAACCTGGACATCCAGCATCAGCTCCCGGGCAACGCTGTGATCGACGTGGCTTACGCCGGATCGAAGGGCACTCACCTTCCGATGCACAGCCAGGATCTCGATCAGTTGCCTCCGCAGTTCCTGCCACAAACCTCCGCCGACGTGACCGCACTGACGAACCTAGTTCCCAACCCGTTCTTTGGAGTTGTGCAGTCGGGCAACATAGGCACGAGTGAAATGATCCGGGCCGCGCAGTTGCTGCTGCCCTTCCCGCAGTATGACGACGTAAGCGTATCCGAACCTGACAATCGCGACTCGATCTATCACTCCCTACAGGCGAAGTTCCAGAAGCGCTTCGCCGCGGGCGCCAGCATTCTGGCGTCGTACACGGTCTCGAAGTTCATTGACAACACCACCTCGGAAATCAATTGGCTGGAAGCAGCTTCGCCGGGTTGGGGCGACGCCAACGCCTATAATCTCCGCGGCGAGCGAAGCCTGGATGCTTTCGACGTTCCCCAGCGCTTCATCATGTCAGCGATCTTGGACTTGCCCGTCGGCAGGGGCAAGAAACTGGCTGGCGATATTGGTCCGGTTGCCGACAAGTTTATCGGCGGATGGGGCATCAATGCCATCATCAACTTCCAGAGTGGTTTCCCGCTCACCATGGGCGGCTGCCCTGGCGCCCTGAACGACGCGGGAATTCCGAACGTTGGCTGCGCCCGCGCAAGCATCGTCGGACCTCGCAAGATCACATCCGGCTCGTTGAACGCCAAACTGGATGAATGGTTCGATACCTCGGCGTTTGCCCGGACTCCAGACTACAGTTACGGAACCGACTCCCGGACCGAACCAAACCTGCGAGGCGATGGCATCAACAACATCGACTTCGCGGTCTTCAAGAACACCAAATTTGGCCCCGATCAGCGCATCGGCGCCGAGTTCCGTGCCGAGTTCTTCAATCTCTTTAACAGTCCGCAATTCAACCCGCCGAATATGAACTGCTGTACTCCGGTGTCGCAAGGAGGTACTTTTGGCCAAGTTACGGCCCAATACAACCTGCCGCGCGTCATCCAGTTCGGATTGCGAATAAGTTTCTAGTAACTCAACTTAAGGCCCGGAGCGGCTCTCGCCACTCCGGGCTTTTTTTGCTGCGTCTCTTCAATCGGAGTCTCGGGTCGGCTGGGTCCCGCCAATTACGATGTAAGTGGTCAAACCCGCTCTCTGGATCAATATCCGGAGTATGAGTAAGGAATTGTCACCGTATGTAGTCATACTTTTCGGTGTCGTGATCGTGCTAGAATCTCTCACCCGCCGGAAATTTCTCAACATCAGTGAGGGCGGCGAGTCGGAGTCTGCGGGATTTGTTCCTCGCTGGTACCATCGCCTTGCTAGTGCGGCGGTCGGTGTAGCCTTGATTGTCTGGGGTGCACTCTCTTTGCGAAAAGGTCAGTGATCTCCTCGGCACTAAACGAAAGACTACAACATTGGATATCTCTGCCTTTGCCCTCGCTGTATATATTTCGAGTGATGTTAAGATCGAGATCTAAGAGTGACGCGCTGGCCGTTCGAATTGCTTGCCTGGTACTTTGTTGCTGTAAATCGCTAACTACCTCCTTTTCATATTGTTACATCTACAGCGCGCTCTAGTCTCATTTAGACACTCTCTAGCTTGCCAGCACCCCTTTCCTATAGCCAAATTTACGGCCGTATATTACACTGCCCCGGCTTTGGCGCTTCCCCGCTGAGGTTCTGCGCATGCTTCGTCTAAAAGGTAGTCGTAGGTCGTTCCCTGCCTCGTTTCATTTCATTCTACTGGCCCATTTTCTCGCCTTGTTTGCCTGTGGAGGCGGAAGCGGTTCCTTTCCTTCTCCTGCCACTCCGAGCAATCCGGTTCCGAGCGTCTCGTCTGTCTCGCCAGATACCGTGACAGTAAACGATGCCGGAAATATGATCACCGTAACCGGCAGCGGTTTTGTTTCGACCTCGGCTGTGACTTGGAACGGATCGCCGCGCGACACGACCTTCGTCAGTGCTACACAAACTAAGGCAGTTTTGTCGGAAAGCGACCTGATGACGGCCGGCACAGGTCAGCTTGCCGTTTCGAATCCTACCCCGGGAGGGGGCACGTCAACCGCCGCCCCGATTACGATTGTTTACCCGATGCCGGTGATCGCCTCGTTGTCTCCCAGTCAGGTGGTCGCGGGAGGCAGTACCTTCCCTTTGACCGTCATTGGAAGAGGATTTGTCCCAGCCTGCATTGCGCGATTCAACGGATCTGATCGCCCCACAAGCTTTGTTAACTCCTCCCACCTTTTAGTCACAATTGACGTTGTACCGGTTCGGAGCGGCTGATAGGCGACTGGTAGTCGAGACTACCGTGAGGGCCGAGGCAGTTGTAGTAGTGGTCCAGGGGGAAGGCATAACTTGCGTTGCTCGGAGTTGGACCACTGAGTGGAGTAGGCCACTCGCGCAGCGGGGTCTGGATCAAGCGTTCCGCCTTGCCGTTTAAGGTTTCTGTCCCGCCAGATGATCGGCAAGACTTGCACTTAGATCGGTGGATAGCGCATTCCCTTCCATCCGCCTTCCCGCCTCGGCGCGCATCACCCGCACCTGATCGGCCTGGAAGTGCAGGGTGCCCATCATCGCCATGCGAAGCTGGTCGCGTCCCCAGCGCGCCTGCATGATTCCGCTGCGGGAATGGCTGTCCGACCCGAGTAGCAGATGGCCGATTTCATGGGCGATGACGCACCCCAGCACGATAGGCAGCTCAAAATCGGCGCCGTCGAATTTGGCCAGCCGCTCGACATATTCGTAGTAGACGCTCGCCAGCATGGATGAACGGCGAAACCGAACAACGAGTCCTGGAGATTGTTTTGGCCCGGCGTGGCGAGGATTCGCAGCCTGAGGTCGGTCGGCAACGCCTTCTGTCCGCAGCGCCGATCGGCACCGGGCTGCCCGACGGAACACTCTACCCACGCCACCCGAACGCCCGCCTCTTCGAGAATCCGCCCGGCCTCGCCCTCCCCGGCCGCCACCACCGCCGGCGAAGCCTTGGAATAGTTAGCCACCAGCACCATCATCGCCGGCTGAACGACTGGCCCGGAGGTCTGCGCCAAAGCACATCCGCTGTCAATCAGAAACACGACCACGCCGGCGGCGCCCGGCAACAAAAACACCCCGCGCCACCATGTAGCTCTTGCGACTCCGCTCATGTCGTCCTCCTCCGCCGGTGGGGCGGTGGGGGCGACGTTGGGCCCAAAGAGCGACTACCTCAATGCACGGAGCCTCGTTTTAGGGTCAGGCCGAGATCGAATGTAGGTCAGTCGGTAACTTATTGGTGCTAGAGAAGTTATACCCACAGGTCAGAGCTACGCCACAGCTTGCCCTGCTCAATTCGGTGCTAGACTGGCGGCCTTGAGGTCCTCGGGTGGAAGGAAACAACCATTCGCCGCTGATTCGTTTCGGAGTCTTCGAAGTCGACCTGCGCACCGGAGAGTTGCGAAAGAGCGGTTCTCGACCTGCAGACAAGACAAGTCACGACGGTTCCCGGCTCCGAAGGCTTGTTCTCCCCGCATTTATCCCCGGACGGCGTTCATATCCTGGCCATGTCAGCGAACTCTTCGAAACTGATGCTGTTCGACTATCGAACGCGCAAGTGGGAGGAATTGATCAGTATTCCCGCAGCTTATCCCAACTGGTCTCGCGACGGAGCCTACATCTACTTCATCGATCCTTACAGCGCAGAACCTGCCCTCCACCGTATTCAAGTGAGCAACAGGAAACTTGAGTTGGTCACGAGCCTGATTCGCCAGCGCCTCGGGTGGAGCGTGGCCAAAAAGTGGACAGGACTTGCCGGCGACGACTCCCCGCTCGTCCTGCGCGACACCGGCAGCGCAGAGATCTACGCCCTCGACTGGGATGAACCGTAGGATAGGAGAGTTAGGCGGGTTGAGGATCAACCCCTGTAGCGATCGAACCAGGATGCTCCACCGAACGGGCTGTGGTTGGCAAAGTCGGGAACGGGTTCGAGGTATCCGCCCTGGGCGTTCGAGTTTTCCTGCATCCATTCTGAAGAATAAGGGGTGTGCTCGCCAAGCTCCGACCATCGGCAGACCAAATGTCCTTCTTCCATCTGCCATGTCCTCATAGAAACCTCCACGGGCGATCGAAGAAAGCGTACACCTCCCATGATGGGAGATCAACGAGTCCCGTCGCTTCCACAGAACGTGTTTCGCCGTTTACCCATTTTACATCTGCGAATATTTTTTCTTGCAGGTGCGTGGCCGTTTCCCCTGTCTATTCAATTACTTCCGGGCACTGCAATTAGCTCAAAGTAAAAGTCAAATGTTCCACGTGGAAGATTTCTCAAATCCGCCTTCTTCGCGCGGCCTCTGCTAACATTCATGGCTCCAACCCATGGTCGAGCGCAGCTTCACTCCAGTCCTTGAGCCGCGGTCCAGGCTTCGCCTGGCGGCTATCCTCTTATTGATAGCCGTCGCATGGCTCCCCGCGCCGGCCGCCCGAGCTCAGGTCGCGGAGGCGCAGCTTGCCGCGCACTTCCGTGCCGGGCAGGAGGCGCTCAGGCAGGGTGAGTTCGTGAAGGCCACCGAAGAGTTCAAGCAGGTGCTGGCGATCGATCCCACGCTGGTTGAAGCGGAAGTCAACCTCGGCCTCGCGTACCAGAGCCTGCTGCAGTACGAGATGGCAACGCGCCATCTGACCAAGGCGTTGCGCCAGCGCGCGAACCTACCCGCCGCGAACCTGATCGTGGGCATGGACTACCTGAAGCTGAGTGCGCCGGAAAAGGCCGGTCCTTATCTGAAGCAGGCGCTGAAGCTCGATCCCACGAACCGCGAGGCGCGCCGGGCGCTGGCTTCGGCGTACCTGCGCCAGGAGAATTTTCGTGACGCTGCCGAGGAGTATCGCCAGACCGCGGTGCTCAATCCCGACAAGCCGGAGGCGTGGTTCAGGCTCGGTCACGACTACCTCGAACTCTCGGCGCGCCTGGCCTATCGCGGGGCGCACCTCTATCGCAATTCGGCCTGGGGACACCGCTTTCTCGGAGACCTCTTGTTCCTGCGCGCGCGCTGGGACGATGCCGCGCAGGAATATCGGAAGGCGCTGGGCCTCGATGCTCATCAACCCGGCCTGCATGCAGCGATGGGGCAAGCCTACCTGCACGCCGGAAAGCTGAAGGAAGCGGACGACGAATTCCATCTCGAGATCGCTGCCGATGCGAAGAATGAGACCGCTTGGCTCGGACTCGCTGAGAAAGAGCTTGCAGCGGGTGATGCGGAGTTGGCGATGCAGGCGGTCGCCAGGGTCTGGGAGATTTCGCCGGAGTTCCTGGCCGTCCAGCGCGACTTCCCTTCGGTCGAGCTGTCGCGAGAGACCGCGAAGTCGCTGGCAGAAAAAATTCAGTCGTCTCCGAACGGCGCCGTAAAGGACTTTCTTCTGGCAACTCTCGGCGCAGCGGCCGGGGACACTGCCGAAGCTGAAGCTCAATGGAAAGCCTTCCAGACCGAAGTCGCGTCCCGGAAGGGCAAGCAAGCATTAGCCGGGAGCACAGAGGCATGCCACGCTCATAGCTACGCCGCCTGCCTGAAGGCACTCCAGGCGAGCAAGACTCTAACAGTTTCCCAGCGTCTGTTGCTGGGGAGAACGCAGTTTCTGTTGCGTCAGTATGAGCCGGCTGCGGATTCGCTGGGGCACGTGACGGGCGTGAGCAATGCCAACGCGGAAGCCAGCTACTGGCTGGCGCTCACATATCAGGCGCTCGGCGCCGAGGCATACGCGCACCTCGAAGGATCATTTCCGGACTCGTGGCGCGCCCATCAACTGCGCGGCGAGGGATTCGCTCTGCGGCGCGACATGGACAACGCCATCAAGGAGTTTCACAACGCCACCCAGTTGAAGCCGGATGACGCGGAACTGCGCGAAGCGATCGGTGAAGCCTACCTCGACCACCAGGCCGAAGATGACGCGCGCAAGGAGCTTGAGGCATCGTTGGCGCTCGATCCTACCCGGACCCACGCCATGTGCCTGCTAGCGCGCATATACGTCCAGAAGCGCGAGAACGAGAAGGCGGTTCCCTATTTGGAGAAGGCGCTTCAACTCCAGCCCGACCTCGTGGAAGCAAGCGGCCTGCTCGGAACTGCGTATGTGCGCATGGGCCAGTTTGCCGAAGCGGTGCCAAAACTTCAGCAGGCCGCGCCGCTTGATTTCTACGGCAACGTCCACTACCAGCTTTATCTGGCTTACAGAAAGTTGGGGCAGATGGACCTCGCGCAGAAGGCGCTGACTCGTTCCCAGGAACTTCGGCAAAGCTCTCTCGAGCGCGACCAGGCGATTGTGATGGGAGTCCGACAGAGCGACGCCGATACCCAGTAAGAGCCGCCGGCAAGGTTACTCGGATGCTTTCTCCAACGTGATGCCTGCGGCGGCCTGCTGCTTCTCTTTGGATCGCTTGGCTGCCAGGTTCCTGTCCACCCACTCCTGAGCAATCCTCAGATCTTCGCGACTCGCGGCGACGTTGCACTCGATATCTGCCTTCTGACGGTAGAGCAGATTAACGTACGCCATCGCGTCGTCATAATCAGGACGGATTGCCAAGGCCTTCCTTAGTGTGGTCAGTCCGCCTTCGATCAGCCTTTCATTCCGCAACCGCAGAGCCGCACAGACTTGCTTGTCCTCCAGAATGTCTTCGCCCTTTAGACCCAGCTTGGCCCGCTCCTCTGCATCGGACTGGTAGGCCTGTGTCCATTCGATCACGCCGACCGAGTAGTACGCCTCAGGGTCGTTCGGATCCGCCTCAATCACCTTCTGCTGGTAGGCCTTGGCATCGTCCAACATATGCATGTTGAAATACAGGGACGCAATACCCTTGAGGCTGCTGAAGCGCTGGTCACGGCCAGGGTGAGCGGCAAGTACGCTCTTGAACTGTTCGATTGCCTGCTGCGCCAGGCGGGTATTCTCCTCGCTTTCGACTCCGGGAACATACTGTTGGGCGTACGCGGTAGCCAGATAGAGCCTGGCATTCAGAAGGGCGGGATCCAATGCGACGGCACTTTGGAAATGTCCAATCGCTTCCTCGTAGCGGGCGTTCTTGTACGATTGCACTCCCTTGTTGAGCTGGTCGCGTGCTCTTAACTTGCCGCAGCCAGCCAGCAGGAGAATTGCAGCGCCGGCAAGAAGTAGTAACTGTGAAGAATTCTTCATGTGATCGTTCCTGATCAGTGCAAGCGTTTCATTTCAAATTCTGGATAGACTCGCGGGTGAGAGGGCGCTGCCACCTTCAGCCTCCCGGCATCAGGGCCCTGCAGACTCAACCGGAAATTAACCTGCTCGTCATCCGGCCCTTTCACCGCGAAAACCAAAGTCTGGTCTTCGATTCGCGGATTCAGCAATTCCCCCGACGGCGGTGTTGCCGGTGGGGGCGGAGGCGGGGGCGCAATCTGGGGCGGTGGGCCGCCGAGCGAAAGGCGCGGCTTCGGCGGGGCTGTTTGAGGCTGCAGTGCACCGGCAGTTACGACGCCTGAAATCCTGCCATTGTGCACGGCCTTGAGTTCTAGGGTAAGAGACATGGATGCCTGAGATCCTCTCCAGGTGTCTTGCCAGGAGCCTTGCCACTTTCCTTCGAAGGAGTTGAAACCGGCACCTGCCGCGACCTGGCTCGACGGTGCGCTGGTGAGGTCGATGGCCGCTGTCGAAAATGTCGTGAGGAGGGCTCCCGCGAGCAGAGTGATAATTACGCGGCGCGGCAGCGTATACGAGACAGTTTCGGGACGGGTTAGGATTCTCTCAATCCGCGCACTCAGGCTTCGGTTAGCAATGGCGATGCCAGCCCAGCGCACGCGGCCGCTCCTGCCTGCAACCGCTGCAAATCCCAGGAGCGTTTCTGCATATTCTCGGCGATCAGAAACCAAGCCGAGGGCAGACTCGTCGCTGAGTTGCTCCGCGACTTCTTGGAATCGCTTCTCCAGTTGCCAGGCGAGAGGATGAAACCAATACAAACACTTATTGATCGATAAGAGTAAACGAAGGAGAGGATCACCGCGCTGCACGTGCGAGAATTCATGGCCCAGGACCGTGCACAGTTTGCCCGGATTCCACCGAACCCAGTCCAGTGGCAGGATAATCGCAGGTTTCAGCGTACCGACGACCATGGGCACGCCAACGAGGGGCGATTGGCGAAGTAATGGCGCAGTGCCGCCTAATCGAAGCTGACAAATGAAGGTTGGAACACTGTCCCGGTTCAGTGGCTGAGAATTGCGCACGAGCTTCTGTGCAGCCCAGAGTCCAATGAACAGTCTCGTTGTTAGAACGAGAAAACCGACCGCATAGACGATCAGCAAAACACTTTGCCAGCCCACCATTCCTGAACCGACTCCATGCTGGAGTGCAGAATTGTCATTCTCGTGATTGGCAGTCCTTCTGGGCAGGCTTGCGCCAGCCTGAGGAGGTTGCAGCAGCGTAGATTGAGCGTTTGGGAGGTGAAAGACAGGCAAATGTAACGATGGCAGAGCCGTTTGCAACAACGGCATAAGCAACATTGCTGCGAGCACAAAAGTCAGACCGCGGTGACGCAGCGCAGGGCTGGCCTTCAGAAGCTTCATCGCCGCCAGCAATACTCCACCCAGGATCGCGACTCGGACGCTGGCGCTCAGCAGCATGCCCAAAAAAGCCGCGGCATTCGTCTCGAGGAAAGTCATAGGAAATCACCTGTCTCGCTTTTCGCTGGCCAGCCTGCGAGCGAGCTTTGCCAGCTCTTTGCGATTTATAAGTTTGTCGTCGACCATTCCGGTTAGAAGCTGCTCCACGGACCCTTCACAGAATCGATCGATTATGTGCCGGATGGCACGAACCGCAACGTTATGCCGGGGACGCGTGAAACGATAGAGGTATCGGCGCCCTTCAACGACATGGCTCACATAGCCCTTGCTCTCCAGGCGTCGCAGTACGGTTCTTATCGTGGAATCCTTCAGGGGACGCGTGGCAGCGAGTTCGTCTCGAACTTCTTCGGCGGTGCAATGCGACCTGCTCCATACGAAGTCCATTACCAACTGCTCGAGCTCACTCAGGCCCTGGCCGCGTTTTGCCGAAATGTTAAACATTGTAGCGTTACAATATGTAACATACACGGCGCGTGGAAGACAAGCTTTTTTAGGGGGAGAACGGAACGCTTAGCCAGGCTCTGTGTTCCCCTGTGTTCTCTGTGGTTCGAAGTCCGGGAATTAACCACAGGGGACACAGAGGTACACAGGACCAAAACAAGGCACTCGGGCGAGGGCACCCGCGCCACACGCGAAAGATTTTTTCTGGAGCGCGAGGAATTTACCGGAATCAAACCCGTATAGGAGCGGCCGCTTCTCGAACTCTGGCGACTACAGAGACAGGAGAACGCTAATGAAAATCTTTCTGGCAGGAGCGACTGGCGCCATCGGAACACGCCTGCTGCCGATTCTGGTGCGAGCTGGACATACGGTCACAGGAACCACACGCCATCCGGGCAAGGCGGCGGTGATCAGTTCAGCCGGAGCGATCCCCGTTGTTCTGGACGCACTCGACGCAAAGCAGGTGAGGGATGCCGTGCACGCTGCGCAGCCTGACGTAATCATTCATCAACTGACCGCACTTCCCAACGAATTTGATATCCGGCACTTTGACCGGGAGTTTGCAGTGACCAATCGCCTCCGCACGGAAGCCACCGACCACCTTCTCGCGGAGGCGCGTACCGTAGGCTGCAGCCGCTTCATCGCGCAAAGCTATGCGGGTTGGCCTTACGAGCGGACCGGCGGCTGGATTAAAACAGAAGAGGATCCGCTTCTGACGTCGCCAGCTCCAATCCTGCGCGAAGCTCTGGCAGCTATCGTTCATGTGGAATCGTCGGTGCTCGGAGAGAGCGGCATGAAAGGGTTCGTGCTGCGCTACGGCGCGTTTTACGGACCGGGAACTTCACTCGGGCTGGGCGGTCCCATGCTTGAAGCAATTCGCCGCCGACGGCTTCCGCTGGTTGGTAAGGCAACGGGTTACTGGTCGTTCATTCACATCGACGATGCCGCAGCAGCCACGTTGGCAGCCGTTGCCGGGATGTCGCCAGGGATTTTCAACATCGTCGACGATGAACCTGCGCCGGTTTCCGCGTGGCTGCCGTTCCTCGCCGGAGTGCTGGGAGCAAGACCTCCCTGGCACCTTCCGGTCTGGCTGGCGCGAATGGCGATGGGCGAACACGGAGTGGCGATGATGACTGAAGGCCGCGGCGCCTCGAATCGCAAAGCGAAGTCATTGCTGCCGTGGAAACCGAGGTGGCCAACTTGGCGCGTGGGATTTCGAGATGGTCTCGGGAATGATGGATTAGGAGTCGCCGTCGGTCGGCGGGTCGCGTGAGATGGCGCACGCGCGGGGACGCGCGCGCCTAGATTTCCGGCTTTCGCACGCGGGTACAGGTCGGATTTTTGTCGAGCAGCTGACCTCGGCAGAGGTTAAGGCACCTCGGCCGGGGACGCCACGGACGTCGTGCTATTTGATGTCGCCGTCCAGCCGGCCCCGTCATCACGGAAAGCCAGCAGGAACATCAGCAACACCAGCGCCGAACCTGCCATAGGCACGAGCCAGATGGATCTCCACGCGTGTGCCACGTTGCCTCCGGATGAAGTCGCATACATGTCGACAATCTTTCCGGAGAGCCATGCGCCCACGAACATGCCAGCTCCATAAGTAATGAAGGTGATCAGGCCCTGCGCGGCCGCGCGCAAAACCAGCGGCGCTTTCTTGTCGACATAAATCTGCCCGGTGACGAAGAAAAAGTCATAGCACACACCGTGCAGCAGAATCCCTATATAGAAGAGCCAGACCAGCGAGCTGGTGTTGCCAAAGGCGAAGAGCGCGTAGCGTACAACCCACGCCAGCATGCCAACCCCGAGCATGTACTTCACCCCAAGGCGACGGAAGAACCAGGGTATTGAGACCATGAAGACCAACTCGGACATCTGGCCCATCGTCATTTTTCCAGCCGCGTTCTGCAGGCCCACCTCATTAAAGAATGGGTTGGTGAAGGCATAGTAGAACTGGAGGGGGATGCAGATGAGGAAGGAAGCCAGCGCAAAAACTGCAAACGACTTGTCTTTGAGCAGCGCCAGGGCTTCGGTGGGAAAAATGCCTTTGATGCTAAAACCGGCCGACCTTCCCAGCGGAGGTGTGTGCGGCAGGGTGAGGCAATAAATTGCCATCGCCAGAGAGGCGCCGGCTGCGATCCGCATCGGCACCGCCGTCGATTCCAACTTCAGGAAGCCGATGATCAGGCCGGCAACGATCCACCCCAGAGTGCCGAGAACTCGAATCGATCCGAAATCCTGGCTTGGGTCCTTCATCTGGCGGAACGATAGAGAATTCGTCAGCGCCATGGTGGGCATGTAGCACAACGAGTAGGCGAGCAGTACGGCGTAAAAAATACCGAAGCTATTGAGCGACGCTGCGTAGAACAGCAACAGCGCTCCAATCCCGTGCAGGGCGGCCAGGAGCCGCTGCGTCGCAAACAGCTCGTCGGCCATCAGGCCCACAATGAAGGGCGAGAGTATGGCCCCTACCGCCGTTGTGCCCGAGGCCAATCCGATCTGCTCGCCTGAAAAGTGCAACTCCTGCCCGAGCCACGTCCCCAGAGTGACGTACCAGACTCCCCATATGAAGTATTCGAAGAACATCATGATCGAGAGCCGTATTTTCATCTGAAAGCGCATGCTGTTCCCTCGGACTTGGAGTATGCCGCGGACGGCTGAACTAGCTCATGCTGTGCAGGTACTCAAAATCAACCTTGGCTGCCGCGATCGCAGGCATGTCGGCGAATGGCGGCTCCTGCTCCACGTAATACCACTCCACCGCGGAATTCTTCGCAGCCTTGAAGATCGCGGGATAGTCAACGTGTCCGCGTCCAAGCTCTGTCGGCGCCGGCTGCTTGTCCTCGTCCAGGCTGGTCGAGGGCTTCGCCGTGGGTTTGAAATCCTTGATGTGGAGCATGCGGTAGCGATCCGGGTAGCGGGAGATGTAGGCTGCGGGGCTCTGGCCGGCGGCCGACATCCAGCCACAGTCGAGTTCGAACTTGACCAGCTTCGGATCGGTTGACTTGAGCAGGACGTCGTAGCCAAGACCTTCTTTGTAGGGTTTGAATTCGAAATTGTGATTGTGATAGGCGAACTGGAGCCCCTTCTTCCCGGCTTCTTCCGCCAGTTTGTCACATTCGCCGGCGACGCCTTTGTAGTCGTCGTAGGTCATGCTGTCGAGTACTTTCAGGAAAGCCTTAGCGTCTGGAATCTTCTCAGACTTCGTGCGCGGCAACGTGACTGAGCTCACCACATACTTAGCCCCGATGCCTGCCGCGTAATCCATCGACTTCGCATAGCCATCCTCGAAGGAGAGGTGCACACTGCCGCAGTGCAGGCCGGCGTCGTCGAGCACCGCTTTGAATTCCTGCGGCGTCTTGCCGAAGAAGCCTGCCATCTCAACTTCCTTGTAGCCGATCGAGCCGATCTGGCGGAGCGTTCCGGCAAAATCCTTCTTGAGGTCATCCTTTACGGTGTAAAGCTGGATCCCAATCGGTTTACCGAGGGGATTGCCCCACAGATTGAGGGGTCTGCCTCCAACTGCCGCCGCAGTAGCCAGTGCCGCCGCGCCGCGTTCCAGAAATGTCCGCCGGGTCAATGACATGTGTCCTCCCATGTGGTTGCGGTAGCCGGGTTTCGCCTTTTCGTGCCCGTCCGGCCCGACGAGGCCACCCCTACCCCCGCAGAGGGATAAATCTTCTCATTAATTGGGTTTTGGGGCTACGGGGAAGGCGAGGTCAGCGACCCGACAGGCGTTTCTACCCCCTCATGGTGATTTTGCGTCCAACGCAATACCTCCGGAATCCAACAACCGAACTCGGGGGTGCGCTCATGGCTACTCTGGAGACCACTTTCTTATCCAACCAACTGGAGGTCCGCAAGCGCCGTCTGGAAGCGGCGATGGCGCTTGCGCCCAATCACGCGGGCCTGGCCGGTCTGCTCCGCGAGGTCGATTCCGCCCTGGACCGCATGGCCGAAGGCACTTATGGGCTTTGCGTGGAGTGCCACGACTCTGTGGAGCCGGATCGGCTGCTCGCGGACCCATTGGTCCGGTACTGCCTGGATCATCTCACCCGACCGCAGCGCGACGCCTTGCAGCGCGATCTCGACCTGGCTTCCGAAGTGCAGCGCGGCCTGCTGCCGCAACCCGGACTGAAGGCCGGCGACTGGGAGACGAACTACCACTACGCGCCGCTCGGTCCCGTAAGCGGCGACTACTGCGACCTGATCCCATCCGATGGCCGCCTTTTCTTCGCGCTGGGAGATGTCTCCGGCAAGGGCGTGGCGGCGTCCATGTTAATGACGCAACTTCACGCCTTGTTCCGCGCGCTCACTGCGATGGGCCTGCCGCTCGGGCAGATTGTGACGCACGCCAATCGAGTTTTCTGCGAAAGCGCGCTGGCCGGGCAGTACGCGACCCTGGTGTGCGGGTGGGCGAAGCCGAACGGCGAGGTGGAAATCCATAATGCCGGTCACCTTCCCGCAATTGTGGCAGGCGGCGGAGGCGTGCTGCGCATCGAATCCACGGGCCTGCCCCTGGGAATGTTCCGCGAGATCGACTTCTCCGCCACTCAAGTTCACCTCGAGGCCGGCGACACGCTATTCCTCTATACTGACGGCCTTTCCGAGGCGCGCAATCAGGAGGAAGAGTATGGCGTAGATCGGATCACGCATTTCCTGCGGCAGCAATCTGCCCACAGCCCGGCGGAAATGATTGGCGCTTTTCTCAACGACCTGCGCAGCTTCACGGCGCCAGAACATCGGTTTGACGATCTGAGTCTTCTGGTGATCAGGCGGTCGCGCCAAAGCAATGCGTATTGACGGCTTTCGGCCGGGACCGTAGACTTCCTTCGCGGCGGAGAATTATGAATACCAGCGAGCGCATTCGCGACTACAAGAAGAACTTTCAACAGCAGAAGGCCCTTGCGAAGCTGGAGAGGGCGGCCGAGGAAAAACGGTTGGACAAACTCAAGGCCATTCTCCAGGCAAAGCTACGATCGTCGGCGAAAAATCAAGCCGCTTAGCTAGGGCTGCCCCGAACCTCCGCGAAATCTTCACACCCAAGACATTTTGGCTCTTGCTAGACTCAGCCCATGACTGTACTGGACTGGCTGCTCGACTCCGACCCCGCCATCCGCTGGCAGGTGTTGCGCGATCTTGTTCACGCGCCGGCCGATGTCGTCGCGGCCGAGCGTGCCCGAGTAGCCAATGAAGGCTGGGGAGCCAGGCTGCTGGCGCTCCAGGGCGAAGATGGCCAGTGGGCTGGAGGTGCGTGCTTCCCGGCGGAGGGCTGGCAGCGTCACGAAGGCCAGCCTTGGATCTCGACGCTACCGACGCTTCAGCTGCTATATGACTTCGGAGTCGACCCGGGCTCTGATCGCGTGCGGCGGGCGGTTGCTCTGGTCCGGGAGCACTGCCGATGGGAGCACGCCGGGCAGGCATTCTTTAGCGGTGAGGTCGAGCCGTGCATCAATGGCAGGACCGTCACATTGGGCACTTACTTCGGTCAGGATGTAAATGGCGTTGTCGCCCGCCTGCTCGGTGAGCAGCTTGAGGACGGCGGGTGGAACTGCGAAGCAGAGAACGGCTCCGTCCGCTCGTCGTTCGCGACGACGATAAACGTCCTAGAGGGCGTGTTGGCGCATGAGCGGGCAACCGGCGGATCGGCAGAGTCCATCGCGGCTCGGCACCGGGGCGAGGAGTACCTGCTCGAACGCAAGCTGTTCCGGCGCAAGAGCACCAGCGAAGTCGTCAACCCAGCCTGGCTACTGTTCTCCTTCCCGAACCACTGGCACTACGACGTGTTGCGCGCCCTCGAATACTTCCGTTCGGCCGGAGGTGCGCCGGACCCGCGGATGGACGAAGGGCTCGATTTGCTTCGATCCAAGCGGCAGTCCGATGGCACATGGTTGCTGGAAAAAACGCATCCCGGCAAGGTCCACTTCACGCTCGAAGACGGCGACGGCAGGCCCAGCCGGTGGAACACACTTCGGGCGCTGCGAGTCCTCGACTGGTACGAGCATTCCGCGCGCTAAATCCGAAGAACAAACTTCCCGGCAGAACATAAACGACGGGTCGACTATGGAAGTGTCGCACTCTCATGTTGCAAACTGTGCCTGCCGGTAGCTCGGAACGTAACAATCGTCAGATCATTCCCCCCCTGCCGCAGGTTCGGTATGCTTCCAGCAAAAAGATCCCGGTCGATCCGGTCAAGCTTGCCATTGCCCTGATTCACACTGCTCATAACGTCCGCTTCGCTCATCGCCGGGGGCAGATTGGCAAACGCATACAGAGTCTCTGCCGTGGAGTCGACAGACTTTATCCAAACCTCGTTCTGGCCTGACGGCGACGAATGAAAACCGTCGAAGGCGGAAACTGGCGGCTTGCGATCGATATATACAACTTTCTTGAAGTCACTGAACAGGGCAGGACTTCCTGGTGGCTGATGACGGTAAGCGCGAACGGTGATGAAGTGTATACCGTCTGCCAGTCTGGTTGCATTGACTGTTTGACGGAATTCGCCGTCGCCACGCCGGGCATTCAAGTCATGATTTCCGATGAGCGGACTTCTTTTTGTGACGAATCGTTCAAACCCATATTCTGTGCTCCCCGGCGCCACGAAGTCGACTGCGCCGTTTCCATTCAGATCCACTCCTCCATCCATCCGTAAGAGAGCTTCATCTCCGTCGGCATTCACATCGCGCAGATTATTCGAGCTCAACAATCGTACCGGCCTGGTATGCAGTTGCACCACAAACGAATCCTTCTGGATGACGCTGATATCGGCTTGGCGTTGTGTGCCGTTTTCCCGGTCATTTGCAGGGTTCAAGTGCCCTGGCAGGACCCTGGCTACATTCGTCAGCTCAATCCCTTTTGTCGCTTCCGGCGTAGGCAGCCCATAAACTAAGAACCCCCGCCCATGAAAATTGAATTGACCTGTCCGGCTGATGGTGGCTGGTCGCTGAAAGCGCACGTTAACCTTGGACACTCCGCCTTCTTCGAATACCCGCAGAACTTCAGGTATATCCTTATGTCCGCCGCGATCCGGGTTTACATCCGGATCGGTTGCGTTACCGCTTAACTCGATCAGGAGAGTACCCGCGGGGAAGGACAGGTTGGTGAGAGTGCGGCTGTCGAATCCTGCATCGCCTCTGTTCGATAACAAAACGAGCGCGGCGCCCTGGCGTTCAAAGGCGAATAGTCCGTCTGTTCCGTCCCAGCGTTCGGCATAATTACCGCGACCATGAGTGTTGCGGGCTGCGAGGATTCTCGTTAGCATGCTGTCGCGCCCGATACTCAAGGCGTCGCTCCGGCCTGGTTTCGGAAACGCTCTGTTGTTTCCAAACTCTCGACCGTTGAAATAGACCACAGTATTTCCGGGCATCATTAATGTGTACGCTTGAGCGACATGCTCGAGAGCATACGGTTTGAAAACATCGTGGTTTTGAGTGAACGTCACACCGGCCGAACCGTTGTGCAGGCCATCATCCGATACGTCCAGCGCCGCGTCCTTTATCTGTTGCCAGGCGCCGGGAACTCCCGTTTGCTCCAGATTGTTCTTCATCGCGAAATAGAGCTTGAAATCCAAAGTATCGCGATTTCCGCCGATGCGGCCGGGATCCGCGTGATTGATGGTCTTCTTTACATAAGGAAGAAGCACCGCGGGATTGGCATCGAATACCTCGGTGTAAGTGAATACATCACTTTGGCTTGCGTCGAGAAGCCTTCTTGGATTCTGCCGGTACACGGCCCTGTCCAGGTAGTCGAGTACGAACCCTTGCACATGCTTTGCCGCATCGATACGGAGGCCATCCACTCCGACTACCTGGATTAGCCACTGCGCGTTGCGCATCAGATAACCGGTTGCATTTTCCACGGCAGGATCACCCGCCATGGGATTTTCGAGATTGAAGGAATGCACCGGAATCCCACTCTCGTTGGTTCTAGGATCAAAAATAAATATCGTGTTGTGTCCAATATCAGGATAGAAGCGACGATTTTCGGGATCGGCAACATTCGCCAGCCGTCCGAACTTGGGTGTTTGCCCCGCGGGCAGGTTGCGCCGGTCGGCAGGATCGACGGGGCTTCGAATAAACTGGTGGTTCTTTTCCTGAGCGATGTCGATCAACCCTGCCAGCCGTTCATAGTCAACTCCGCCGGCGAATCTCGAATGAAAGTCGCCATCAATGTCGTTGGGAAGGGTGATAGCAAAGCCGGGATATCCACCCGCGCGAGCAAATCCTGGAGTTCCTAAATCGGAGTAACCATCGTGATTGATCACGAAGTCCACGTGCAGACTCATACCCGCACGGTGCAAAGATCTTGCCAGGGCTTTGAGTCCCTCCTCCGTTCCATAGAGAGTAGGACTGCGTGGACGCCCAAGATCAAATCGGTCGTAAACATCGTATCCGACGCTGAAATCCCCTTGATCAGCCCGAAAAGGAGGTGGGACCCAGACGAAACCATAGCCAGCCAGGAAGAGATCGGGCACGCGCTGTTCGATTGTCTGATACGACGATTCAAACCACTGGAGAATCGGCGGAGGCGACTCATCCGCGGGAGGCTGCCCGTGTACGGGTACAACCCATAACCAGAGCGATGCTGCGATGACCCATAAACCCACCAACGTCTGCATCTTCCAACTGCGAAACCGACTGGGCTTCGCCCGCTTACTGACGGAGGACGTGATCGCTTCGATCAAAATGAGTGATGGTTGGGATGACGCGGTAATTCGACGCGGTGTCCCAGTTGCGGTAAATCCTGCCATCGGCGGCTCCTTCGAACTGCATGTATGGCTTGAAGAGCCTGGCCAGCGAGTCCGAATTGGAGATCGGACAATTGGCCACGCCAACGAACTCGTGTAACGTGGCGGCAGCTCCGTTTAGAAAGGTGGCCGACCCGGCAGCTTTCAATTGCGCTTTAGGAATGAACCGACCTGAGTCTTCAGCGGCCTGGTTTCCGCCGGCTGCCTGGGCGCTCCAAAAGCCAATTCCAGCTGAATTCGCAAGTCCTGAAGTCTTGCTGGCGGTTATCACGGTCAGCAACGCGCAACTGCTGAAATCAGCATTGGCTGCGAGCACCACCCGGTGAAAGCTCGGTGCTTGAGCCATACCTGAGAGCGCATTGGTACAGTCAAGCGATGCAGAGTCGATGGCCGCACACTGGCTTTTATCGAGAGTTAATGGTGCCGTGCTGGCACGCACCACAGTCACGTCATCGCGGTCCTGATTGACGACTGGACGAGGAGGAACGTCCTGGTTCAATAACCCATATACGGCCACGTAATAGTTCTTGGGGAAGTCTCTTGGGCGCTGATCGGGAGGACTATAGGTTCGTTGCAATTCGTCATCGCCGTACGTCCCGACGAATACCTTTCCTCCTGCAATTAACGGAGTATTGAATTTTGCGAACAATCCGAGCCGGTCACGTTGAGCAAATTGCTCGCTCGTCCACAGCGTGCGGGTAACATTCTGAGCATCGAGAGCGAGAACAATGCCCTTAACTCCCCGGCGCTGGTTGGCATCGCCATCGAGCGGAACCACCGCCCATACAATTCCGGTGCCCGCCTTATTTCCATTTGCGGATACTGCCAGCATTCCGCCGGGCATCCCGTTCGGCGGCCGAAATGCGCTCTGCTGGGCGTGTTCGGCGTCCTGAATTTGGCCATTATCGAAAATGAAAGCCTTGAGGTGACTATTCTCGCCCCATGCATAAATCCGCGACGCATCGGGACCGCTCCAGAATACGGGTGAACCATGGATATTGGCGTACAGGGAGTGCCCGTCCTGGAGCTGCACGTCGAATGCCTGAATCTGCTGAACTGCATTCGCGTTCTGGCAGTCCGGAGCGGTAGGGCTGGCGACATAGTTGCCCATATGATCGAGCGCGAGAACATACAGGACGCCTTCCTTACCCCCGCTCACAATGCGTCCGGGTGTTACTGGAAGCAGCACAGGACCAGCGGATCCCAGATCCAGGTCTCCCTCGTTGAGGAACTTCTGGTTACAGGGAGTAAAAAAATCGGTGACCGAGAAGTTCTGGCCGTCGAGCCTCAGCTTGACGAAACTACTCCCGAAATCTTGCCCTCCGCCATCGGCATCGAAGGTGCCGTTGCCTGTCATCAGGTACACATTCCCGTCGTTATCCGCAGCTGGTCCCTGGCCGGATTGCCAAATGCCGCCATTGTCTCCGTTGGGTGTCGAACTCCACAAAGCCTTTTGGGCAAGCGTCAGCGCGTCAAAAGCGAAGAGCGCTCCTCGATTTCCATCGCCGCCAAACGCGACATAGACGTTCCCCTTACTTAACAGGAGAGCGGCCCGCTGCTTGTGGACGCATGGGTTGAAGATGCTCTGGCCTTTGCACGGTGTTGATGCATCTGTCGAGGATGGACGAACCGGAACCGCAGGATGCCGCTCGATGCCATTTGTCATGTTTAATGCATGCAGGCGATATTGAAATCCGGCGGGGCCGTCGTCATGCCAGGCAACGACATACAGCGTGCTTTTGTCGTCGCTGATCACCGGAGTGCTCAAGATGCCCCATTCGGGATCGTTTGTACTCCACATGTCGATCTCTTTTCCGCCGGGGCGCGGCGGCCCGAGCCATGTTGCCCACAGCGGGGTCGTTCGGCCCTGTGGTCCGCGGTTCTCCTTATCCGCGTCGTAGACGTAAACGGTATTGTGCATCGTGGCGATGATGACTGCGTTAAATGTGCCTTTTACCGGAGGAGTATTAGGGTTGCCGCTGGTATCCACAGGAAGGGCAGAAACATACAACGGCTGAGCAACGACTTGCCCATCGGTATAAAGCGTCCAGAGCCGGCCGAAGTTTCCGGAGCTCACCGTGGCGACCGTCAACACATGTTCGTCGAGAGTCGCTCCGGTCCGCGTATTGTTGTAGTGCTGAGTGAGTACATCGCCCGCTCCCGCTAGTTGCACCATGATCAGAGCCAGAATTGCCTGCATCAGCCCTGTCATCTGCCACGACCTGACTCGTGGGAATTTCATTGCCCCACTCCTCACCGGTCCTTAATGTTGTCGGCTCAAACCGATAAATACGAGGAACGACGGCCTTGTAGCCGTTCTCGCGTTGCCGGCTTCAAAGTGCTTCTCCACAAGACCAAAGGACCAATCAACAAGTCCGAGCGACTTTGTTGAGCATTGGAGACGATTACGTTTACACCTCAGGACGCCGATCTACTTCAGGACTGGACGTGTGAACTCCGGGGAAGTTACCTGCTAGAAGAGCAGCGATTCTCCCGCGAAGCAATGGTCAAGTCAAGTGAAAAGTCGGGGGTCTCGGACTCCGATCCCATCTCGGGCCAGGATAGCTTTTGCCGGTGATCCTTGAGATAGTATCGGAGCGCCAGAGCGTAAAGGGCATGTTGTGGTTCTGCTTCGTTGTCAGCCATCCGGCGAGGCAGCTCTGGACATGTATATCCGGCAAGAGCGCAGACACGAATGCCACGGCTAACGCGGCGACATTTCTTGCAGGGGCTGGCCGCCATGAGTGCGGGTAGTTATTCCAAGGCGGCAGCCCTTAACCTGGACCTGAAAACCGCACTACCGCTTGCCACGCCATCCAATACGCCACAACTCTTCGAAGAGGTCCCTTCTACCGCAAGTGGGATCACCTGGCATCACGTGAACGGGCGGTCTCCCGAATACTATCTCCCGGAAACCACCGGAGCCGGCTGCGCATTTCTGGACTATGACAACGATGGCTGGATGGACATTTACCTGGTCAACAGTGGGCGCTGCGACTTCTGGTCGCCCGACCCGCCGCTGCGCAACGCCCTCTACCGGAACAACCGAGACGGCACCTTCACCGACGTAACCGAAAAAGCCGGAGTGGCTGGAGGAGGCTATGGAATGGGGGCCGCCGTCGGGGACTTCGATGGAGACGGGTGGCCCGATCTCTACCTTAGCCAGTACGGGCGAAGCATCCTCTACCGCAACAATAAGGATGGGACCTTTACCGACGTTACCGCGAAAGCGGGCGTAGCGGCTCCGGGCTGGGCCTCGAGCGCCGTCTGGGTCGATTATGACAATGACGGCAGGCTCGACCTGTTCGTTTGCCGTTTCGTGGATTTCGATAAATCCAAGAACCAGTTTTGCGGAAACAAGACTACCGGAGAGCGATTCTATTGCGTCCCGACGGCGTACCAGCCGGCGCCAAGCTGGCTGTTTCACAACAACGGGGATGGAACTTTTACAGACGTGAGCCGCGAGTCCGGAATCGCGAAGATCCTGGGTAAGGCTTGGGGAGTGGTTGCGACCGATGTGGACAACGACGGCTGGATGGACCTGTTCGTTGCCAATGACACGGTGGCGAATTTTCTATTCGAGAACAAGCGAAATGGAAAGTTCGAAGAAATGGCAATCGGCGCCGGGGTGGCTTATAGCCAGGAGGGGCGCCCTCGCTCGGGCATGGGAGTGGATTCGGCGGATTTCGATCAGGATGGCTGGCAGGATCTGTTTGTCACCAACGTGGACCAGGAGATGTATTCCATTTACCACAATAACCACGACATGAGTTTTGACGATCTGGCCGGATCGATGGGGCTGGGACGAATCACCCGGCTCATGAGCGGGTGGGGACTGAAGTTTTTTGACTATGACAATGACGGGGATTTAGATCTGTTCATTGCGAATGGACACCCCGACGACAAAATCGAACAGCATTCCACCCACGTGAACTACAAGGAGCCGTTGCTCTTGTTCCATAACAATGGCCGCACTCTGGAAAATGTGAGCGACTCGGCGGGTGCGGTATTCAGCCAGAGTATCGCGGCAAGGGGGATGGCCGTCGGCGAC
The DNA here is from genome assembly GCA_963803205.1 of Terriglobales bacterium. Classification (GTDB taxonomy): domain Bacteria; phylum Acidobacteriota; class Terriglobia; order Terriglobales; family Acidobacteriaceae; genus CAWDLG01. The sequence continues at coordinate 43,993 of CAWDLG010000006.1, read as the reverse complement.
TTCAATAACGACGGGGCAACGGATGTATTGATTGCCGTCAATAACGGGGCGCCACTGCTGCTGAAGAACGTAGCGGCAGGGGGCAACCACTGGCTCGGCCTCCGGCTGGTGGGAAAGAAGGCGAATCCGGATGCTATTGGCGCTCACATCACCTGGCAGGCTGGCGACCTGAAACGGGCTCGCCTGAAAGTCGGAGGGGGAAGCTATCTCTCCTCGCACGATCCGCGGGAAGTGCTGGGCATTGGCAAGAAACCCAGGATTGACAAACTCGAGATCCACTGGCCGCTGCCTAGTGGAAAGACTGAGACCTTCACCGATCTTCCGATTGACCGGTACATCACGATTGTGGAGGGATCCGGAATCACGCCGCATCCCTGACCCACTACCCCGCCCCGCCGCCGCTACAGCGGGTACCGCTCTCCCGCTCGGGCGATGCGAATGCGGTGGTCGGTAAATTTGAAATGCGCGCCCGGAAGCTCCACTTTCGGCATATGACAGGTCACGCAGGCATCATTCCTTACCGGGCAGCTTTTCGCAGCCGGCAGACTGGTCGATGGCGCTGCTGCATGTGACGAAACAGTCATCGATGTCGTCTTCCCCGGCGCGTGGCAGTTTGTGCACCGCGCGTCGTAAGAAGCTGGATCATGATTCAGTTCGACGTGAGGATCGTGGCAAGCCGTGCAGGCAAAATGCTGGTCCCCGGAGTTGTGGCCCCGGCTCATGGAAAGGCGATACGGCTGGAAGCGAACATTGCCGATGCCACCGAGGTCGGGCATCATCCCCACCGTATCGGCACTACGATGGCAGGATCCGCAGAACTCCTGGGACAGAGTGTCTGGGTCGAGCGCTTTCGGATTAAAGATGTACTTTGGGTCCTTCCTTCCTGCGGCCATAGTGGCGACATGTTGCCCGCCGGGACCGTGGCAGGATTCACACCCTACCCCTGGAACCATGCGGTCGAGCTCAAGCCTGTTGTCGACAACAGCGGCAGTGCTGTGGCAGCTGAAGCAGTTGCGGGCCTCGTCGCTGGTGATGTCGCGCCCAAAAGCCTCCTGCAGGCTGGGCGGCGGATTCAGCGCGTCGCCGACTGTCCAGTCCAGGCCGTCGATGCCCGTGTAATAGCTGGCCCGCCCCTCATAAAGTCTTCCATTGTGCAAGAGCACATAGGTTTGAGCGATGTTGCCGGCCCCAAACACATAGGGAATCCGCTCGCTGATAGTCTGTTTCCCATCGGTCACGCGATAGTTGGCCTGCTGGCCGTCGCTGGCGATCTCGTAAGTATAGGACCCGGCTCGAAACGTCATCGTAGGATGAGATTGCAAGATTCGGCTGTCGGCAGCGGTGCTGAGGGCCCGGGACATGCTGGTGTGCGAGTTCGATTTGTCGCGGTGACACGCTACACAGACGTTGGACCCGATAAACCTGGTGCCGGCAATCTCCTGTCGCGGGCGAAATTGAGAGAATGCGGCTGCGTTGTCCGGCGGCTGTTGGGCGACCATGATAAACAGAGGAAACAAGAAGAGGGCTGGCGCAATCCAAGGGATCCGAAGCGAAGCGTGGAGCCCGCGATTCCGATTGCTGGCGCCGATCCGTCCTGGGTCGATAAAACTATTTCTCAACAGCAGCCTTTCCTTCTGTAACAGTAACTACTCGGTCGATGCCGGGAACGTTTACTCTTTCCTGCTTTCCGTCAGGCCAGTGAATTCCAAGGCTCTCCAGCTTGGTAGCGGTCCCCAGGCCGAAGTGCAGCCGCTGGTCCGAACTTGAACCATAGCTGCCGCCGCTGACCACGTCCGCCCGCTGACGAACTCCACCTGCTTCAAGGAAGACCGTGGCGCCAATGGCATCTCGCGGGCCCTTACCTTCCCCCACCAGCTCGAGCGCAATCCAGTGGTTGCTATTCTTGACCACATTTCGCAACAGGGTGGGGACGGAGTCCATGTTGTTGAGGACGACGTCGATGTGGCCGTCATTGAACAGGTCTCCGAAAGCCGCACCCCGGGCTGGAATCACGTCGGCGAGGCCGCTTCCGCTTGCAGCCGGGACTTCCACGAACTTTACGCCGTCGAGGTTGCGAAACAGTTGCGGGCGCTCGGCCCAGGTGGTTCCCCAGTCGCGCTGATCCACCCATGGATAGACATGGCCGTTAGCGGAAAAAATGTCGAGCAGGCCGTCATTGTCGAAATCGAGGAACCCGGTTCCCCATCCCAGGAATGGGATTGTCGGTGGCCCCAGGCCCGACTGGAAGGTGACTTCGGAGAGACTGACGTTGCCGTCATTTCTGTAGAGGGTGTTGAAATCGTCGGAGAACACGGTGACGTAGAGATCCACTCTTCCATCGCGGTTGTAATCGCCGGTCGCAATGCCCATTGATGCCTGAGCCAGTCCGGCGTCGGTCAGGGCGAATCCGGAAACATAGCTGACGTCCTCGAAGGTACCGTCTCGGCGGTTGCGGTAGAGGTAACGTGGCGTCGAGTCGTTGGCCACAGCCAGGTCCAACCAGCCATCCTGGTCGACGTCCACAAAGATCGAGGCCAGCCCATAGTAGTTTTGCGGGTCCGCAACACCTGCCTTCTGGCTAACGTCGGTGAAGGTACCGTCCCCGTTATTGCGAAACAGGTGATCGCTTTCGCCCGGCAGACCTCGCGGGCCGCACATACCCGTCACTCCGCGAAACTGGCAGGAGCCCGGGGGGATCCCCGGTCCCCCGGCAACCGGGGGACGATCGGGATCGAATTTCACATAGCCCGGGACAAACAGATCCAACAGGCCGTCGCGGTCGTAGTCTCCCCAGGTTGGCCCAGCGGACCAGCCGCCCAATGCCACGCCAGCCTTCTCCGCCAAATCCGTGAATGTGCCATCGTGGTTGTTGTGGTACAAGCGGTTCCTGCCGAAATTAGCGACATAAATGTCGGGCCAGCCATCATTGTCATAATCGGCCACGGCAACGCCAAAGCCCCATCGTTCATTGGCGACGCCTGCTTTGGCGGTCACATCGCTGAAGGTGCCGTCCTGATTATTGTGGAACAGCATGGCTCCCGGCGCGGCTTCCTTCCCCTTTAATGCGTCAAACGTAGAACCGTTCAGCAGGTAAATGTCGAGCCAGCCGTCGTTGTCGTAGTCGAGCAGGGCCACACCGGATCCCGGAGTTTCAAGGATGGTCTTTTTTTCGGGGGACCCGGAGCGATGATGAAATTTGTCGAGCCCCGCTGCTTTGGTGATGTCACGGAACACCACGGGCGCGCCGTTCACAAATCCGCCGGCGGTAATTGGCCGGGATAGAGCATCTTTCACGGGAGGATGAGGCGCTCCGGTTGACACGCCCATACTCTGCTGCGGCGAGGGCGGCCTGTGATCATCGGCCGCTTGGCCTCGGCTGAGGACGGCGGTCACGATACACATCACAATCGATAAAGAGTGCCTTGACCGAGCAGTCATTTTCAAGAAGAAATAAGTGACGCGACGCGTGCAAACCTATTGCGATACGTCTGGCACGGCGTTCGGATCACTCTTCGGAAGATCTCCTGCCCCGGGAACTTCTGAGCGGTTCATCTGGTCGAGCTTATGGAACGCAGCCTGCGCCTCTGTCGGGCGTCCCAACTTCGTATAAGCGCGTCCCAGCAGAAAGTAGGCCTGCTTCATCCCGGACTCAAGCTTCAGAGACGTCTGCAATTCCGGAATTGCCGCTTCAAGCTCGCCACCCTGGAACAGCGCATTACCAAGAGCAAAATGACCAGCCGCAGAGTCGGGCGCCAGGGTGACCGCTCGGCGAAGCCATTTCTCGGCCTGCGGATAGTCCTTCTTGTAGGTGTAGCAAGCCCCCAGACCGTATGCGATTTCGTACGTCAACGGGCCGTCCCTTTCAGCCTGATTGTAGTAGTCAATGGCCTCGTCAAATTTCGATTGCGAACGTTTCAGTTCGGCGAGTTCAGTGGTGATTTCCCCCGATTGAGGATCGGCTTTCAGCGCGCTTTGAAACTCCGCTTCTGCCTCGCTAGGGTTCTCGGCAGCCAGCGCGGCCTCGGCGAGCAACTGGTGCGCCCGGGCCGAATCGGGCGCCAACGTCACCAGCCGTTGATACTCGCGCTGCGATAGCTCCCGGGCAATCAGAGAGAGGTAGTAAAGAGCGTCGATGTTTTTCGGATCTACTGCCAGGCCTTTGCGGAGTTCCTCAAAAGCGGTCTGGAAATCGCCCTGGGCAAGTTTCGATCGTGCCAGCATGACACGCATCGGGACATCATTGGGATGGGTTCGCAGATATTTCCCTGCCAGTTGCGCGGCCTGCGCAAAATCTCTGCGATAGAAGGCGCGCGTACAATCTCTCAATTCCGGCGATTCCGCCTGTACTGCCAATGGAGCGAACGTCAGCATGACCAGGCAGAGCAAACAGAATCCGGGACGATTAACGAGGCTCTGCGGCATCGGACGTGGTCTCAGAGAGTTCCGAAAGGGCGCACCTCAACAATGCGCATGAACTCCTGCGCCCTTTCATCGCGGAGTTTCTGGAGCTCATCAAAATGCTTTGCCTGCTCTTCCCGTCGCTGGTCTCCGGTGCGGATGTAGAGGGTAAGAAGGTTAAGGTTGGCGCCCAGATGGTCCGGGTCGAGCGCCAAAGCCCGGCGGATCTGCTTTTCCGCTTCGCCGTAATCCTTCTTGATCAGGTAGTAATGGCCAAGCTCCGCTCGAGCATTTACGTAGTCAGGGTCGGTCTGCAGTGCGAACTGCAGGTGACTGAGGGCCTGGTCGAATCGACGCTGCTGAACCGCGATGGAACCGAGGTAGTAGTGCGCCGCAGTCGCTGTTTCGGACTCCTGCACCGCTTGAGTCAGCCATGGAACCGCAGCATCGTAGTCCTTAGCTCGAAAATAGGCTGTGCCGAGCGCGAGTTTTCCGCGCGCATCGCCGGGCTTCAATTCCAGGTATTTCTGGAAGAAAGGAACGGCTTCTGCGGGATCGTGACGGAATTGAGCGACCGAGCCCATGGTGTAGTTGTAAGTGGGATTTTCGGGTTCGAGCTTGACCGCCTTGTCGAAGGAGTTGCCTGCTTCAGCCAGCAGATTCAGATCCAGGCACACCAGTCCGAAGTAATAATGAAGACTGGCGTTCTTTGGATCAAGGTCGCGTGCGTGGGCCAGATATCCGAGAGCGCCCTGATAATCTTTCTGCTCATGTGCGACTTTAGCCAATTCCAACAGCAGCGGGACCGAAAGATTGTCAGGCGTGGCTGACTTCTCCAGCGTGGCACGTGCCTCTACAAGGCGATGGCTCCGTGCATAGGCCGAGCCGAGGGCATAAAGGAGAGGCGGTGAAAGCTTCTGGCGGTTTTGCAATCCCTCCAGAATAGAGATGGCAAGATCATCGCGCTTGCCGGTAAACAGCCCGGGTAACATGGGTTGCACATCGGCTTCGGAAAAATCCGGTTGAGCCAGCAGCCGCTCTGCGGCGCGGTTCGCGGCCCGGCGATCTCCGACGGCGGCGTATCCAGCGCACGCAATCGACAGCGCTTGCGCGCGCCCCTGGACATCGGAGGGAAGGCGCGAAACGTGCCCGAGTGATTCTTCGTACTTCGCCTCCCGCAGCAGCAGGGTCGCGCTTTGGTAATTGGCCTCTTCGTTTCTGGGTTCGTAGGCGAGCACGCTCGTGTAAAGCGCCAGGGCTTTGTTAACAGTCTGTGGGTCAGCTTGGAAGCTCTCCTGGTAGAGTCGCCCCAGGTTAAGGTAGGCAGCCGTGAACTTCGGGGACAGCCGGATTGCCCGCCTGAAGCTGCTTTCGGCGGCTGCGGCGTTGCCTTCCTGTGCCTGCAGGATGCCAAGCAGGTTATCGATTCCCGCATCCGCGGGATACTGTGCGGCGGCCTCTTCGAGGAGACGTTTTGCGTCCGCCAGGTTATGGTCCTGGATCAACTGCTGAATCTGGACGATCTTCTGGTCTCTTGCGTTCGAGTCTGAGCCAGCCAGGGGAATTGCGCCGCAGACAACCGCCAGGACCACAGCAAGAATCGGCCAGCGCCGTCGCATAGGCAAGGATACCGCGAGCATTATACCCCCCAGGCGAACTCGCATTCGATTCATGGAACAGGCGCAAGGCTGCCTTATACTGTCGATGATTTGGGAACCGGTGATGCGCTTTCTCAGTCTTTCCCATCCAGTGCGGCTCTTGGCCATCCTGTTGTTATGCCTGTTATTCGGGTGGAGTCTGAACGTCGTCCTGGCACAGCAGCCGCAACCTGACCCAGCCCGGGAGCGGCTGGCGGCGGGAGTTGCCGCCCTTAAGGCGGGCGATCTGGATACCGCGGACACGGCGTTCTCCGAGGCGCTGCGTCGGGGCGAACGGACGCCAATGGTCCTGCACAACCTCGGAGTGATTGCTCAGCGGCGCGGAAACCATGCACAGGCAGTCACGCGCTTTCGCCAGGCGATCCAACTGCAGCCGGATTATGGCCCTTCAAGGCTTCTACTCGGTGCCAGTCTGCTTGCCCTGAAGAGGAATACCGAAGCGGTGAGTGAGCTAAAGCGTGCAGCAACCTTGATGCCAGAGGAGCCGCAGGTTCACCTTCAACTCGCAAAAGCCTATGAGTCCTCAGAAAAGTGGATTGCCGCGGTTCAGGAGTTGCAAGAGGTCGAGCACCTGGAACCGAGCGATGCCGAATCCTCATACCAGCTTGGCAGAGCCTGGCTGAAGCTGGCGGAATGGTCCTACCAGCGCATCCGGCGGCTCAATCCCGATTCCGCGCGTCTGCATCAGGCCCTGGGTCAAGAGTACGCGATTCAAGGGAAGTATGATCAGGCGATTGCCGCGTATCAGAAAGCCGCCCAGACCGATCCCAACCTGCCTGAAATTCATTTTGCCCTGGCGGTGCTGCTGACCGAGTCGAAACAATTCGACCAGGCACTGACAGAAATCAATCGCGAACTCCAGCTAGTGCCGGAAAGCCGGGCTGCCATCGAAATGAAAGGAAAAATCGAAGCTGCCAGGGGAAAGTCGACACCCTAGATAGACTCGCCCCATGGGGCGACTTTGCACGTAACCGGAAGCGTCAGTCATGGTGAAGGTGCGCAGACCAATCCAGTTCCTGATCATTCTTGTGACCGTTGGTGTGTGCTGGCCCATGACGGCGCATCCACAAACGCCGGACGTTATCCCGGAAGATTCGCCAGCTGCGGTTCCACGCGATTTATCCAGCCTGAATCTTGACTCCGCGCGCCGCGGAGAGATCGAGGCTGCGCTCTCGCATCACGAGCTTGCCCGCGCCGAGACACTTCTGCTCGAAGAAACTGAGCCCCATCCTGACTCTGCGCGCAGCGCCAAACTGTTCGGTACCGCGGCGGAGCTGTTCTTTCTGGACGGGAAATTCCTGAACGCCGCCATAGCCTGGAAAAAAGCCGAGGCCGTCACTCCTCTCGATGACCGTAGCCGCTTCCTGCTTGCAATGACCTGGATCAAGCTGAATCGGGGCAGCTGGGCACGGCCGGAGTTGGAGAAACTCACCGCCGGCCAGGGTCAGAATCCCCTTTACCTCTACTGGCTGGCGCGCCTGGACTACGACGAGCAACAGTACACCACCGCCATCACACGGTTGCGCAGGGTGATTGAACTGGACCCGAAGATGGCGCGTGCATATGACCGGCTGGGGCTGTGTCAGGACTATCTCGGCCATTTTGACGAAGCCTTGCGGAATTACTCGCGCGCGGTTGAGCTGAACCGCCTGCAATCCCGGCCTTCGCCGTGGCCCCTGCTGGATATGTCGATCACACTCGCAGCCGTTGACCGGCTGCCCGAAGCTGAAGCGAACCTGCGCGAGGCGCTTCGCTTTGACCCGAGCCTTCCCCAGGCGCACTACCAGCTTGGACGTGTTCTGGAGATGGAGGGCCGCTATCAACCGGCCATTCAGTCGCTGATCCAGGCTGCAGCGTTAGAACCGGCATATGCTGAGCCGCACTATCTTTTAGGAAGAATCTACCAGCGGCTGGGCGAAGGCGAATCGGCAAAAGCTGAGATTGCAAAATTTCAACAATTAAGCAAGAGCAAAGACGTCTCCGCAAGCCAGCCCGTCGACCAATCAATTCCTGAACCTAAAAAATAACGCCGTCCCGGATTTCAGGGACGGCACTATTAGGAGCCGGTTACCCGCCTAAAACTCAAGTCTGGCGCCGATCTGAATCGTACGCGGAGAACTGACACCCCGTGACCAATTAGGAGTTCCAAACTTAAAGGAAAACCCGTTAACGTCGATGATCGGCGAGGTCGTTCCGCAAACTGCGTAAGCGAATGGCGTCGGTGTTTGGCCGGTAGTGAAATTTGTCTAGTACGCGCCTCACCACGTCAGCAGTTTTGCGAGAGACAACCTGTGGCCGGTTTATCACGCGAGATACGGTCGCAGTGGAGACGCCGGCAGCGTGCGCCACGTCAATAATGGTAGCGGCTCGTGATCTCGGGATCATGGCAACTGAACTCTCTGGGTGAAGTCCTTGCCGTCTGGCAAGGCTCAGCCCTTCACTCGAGGGAACGCGGTGATGCGGAGCTTGGCTGCCGCATAAGGAATCAGCGCTATTTTCTCTGCCGGTTCGCTCGTGCTCACCGGACTTTGGGGCACAGGGTTCGCGGCGCCTTCCTCTGCATGCCAAGCCGGTAGCTTCTGAGCCGGCACATGAAGTTGAATTGGCGTCCCAGCAGCGCTGAACGGATGCGAGCCAACGTCTTTTTCGCTGGCCGTGATCGCATGCGAAGCCGCTTCCGGATCGACCTGCAGAGCGTAATTCCACTGTGTCGTCGGGTAAACCTGCCAGTCGGCTGTCATGCCACGATCGCGCAACTTTACCCACGCTTCGCCGATTCCATATGAAAAAACGACAGGACCGCGTTCGACGGCAACCGAATCCTGAAACCAGGTGGACACGCGAGGTTCGAGGGGAAAGTCAATTGTTACCCGGTCCCCGGACTGCCAGCGCCGCGCGATGGTGGCGAAGCTGCCTGGAGTCAGGGCTGGCTGCGGCTTTCCGTTCACCTGAATTGCGGTTCGTGCCGCCCAGGCAGGAATACGCAGGAGAAGTGGGAAGTCTACTGGCGTTGCGGGATTGACTGTCAATTGCACCGATCCGCGGAACGGATACTGGGTGTCTTCCACGACATGAAGCGGAGTATTCGACACCACGGTGTGCACTTCGCAGGGCGCGTATGCGGCTGCGGCGAGGCCGCCGGCGTCTGGCATCATGAACAGGCTCGCCGCGAATTTAGGCCAGCCCTGATGGAAGTTCGCGGTACAGCACCCGAAGTTGGGATCCAGCCCGAAGAGATTCGACTCCTGCCCGTTGGTGGTCCATGGGTGCTGATGCAAACTGCACTCCACCTGGTTGGGCTCCTGGTCGTACTGGTGAGCCCACATGTCGTCAGTGAAGGTTCCCGGCAGCGCATTGAAGGCGAGTTTTTCCAGTCGGTCGCCAAGCAGAGGATCTCCCAGGATGGCGAGAGAGTTCTCGAGCGAAAACATGAATTCGACAACTGTGCAGAGTTCCGAGCCCTGCGATGGATTTCTTCCCGCCAGGTGTTCGTCGCAGGAGAACATTCCATTGGGCAGCCCGTGATATTTGTCGAGTTCGGAAATGTGCTCCAACACCGCTCGCCGGTCGCCATCCGCGCCGGTGAACACGTACTGTACCGCCCCAGTCTTGATCGCTTGCCCATTGTTGACCCCATGGGTAGCGAGGGAGAGATCTTTGAGACCTCCACCGTCCGTCAACTGAATACGTTCCTTGGAGGTGCGTTCCTTGAACTGGAAATTGGAAGCCAGCGCGACCCAGTCGTAACCCTGGGTACGTAATGTTTCGAGCAGCCCGAGCAATTGTCTGTCGCCAGTGCGGTTGTACAGCCAGATAACGCTCAGCGCTTCATCCTGCCAGCGAAATCGTCCCCAATCCCGCAATGGACGCTTCGACAGTTCCGCCGCCTGGTATGCGAAATACCGAGACATCAGCGGAATGACTCGCGTGTCGCCGGTAACCTCCTGGTACTGCGTAAGGGCTTTGAGCATGACTATCCGCGGCCACCAATCGTTATTGGAGCGCGGACCAATCATGCCGCTCTGGTCCTGGTTGTTGAGCGTCCAGTCGACGAACTTCTGCGCCTTCGCCTTCAGACGCGCATCATCGAGCAGGTAGGCCAGCGGCAGAAGTCCATCGAGAAAGTAAGGGCCACGCTCCCACGCCTCCCCAGTGCCGCCGAGCCATGCGCTGGAAGGACCCACATCCGGCCAGGTCTCGTCGAGGTGCCCGCCCAGTCCGTCTGCCTGGATTTGCAGCTGGGCCTTGAGCCATCCCGCTGGGCGAATGGCACCGAGCGGCAGCCGATGAAATGCATTCGGAAAGAGTGGAGCGCGATTCTTGATCGCTGATGTTGGAATCGAAGTTGAAGCAAACCACGCCTTCCCCTGCGAAAGAAAACCGCTGGCGGACGCCGAGGAAGCCAGTCCGAGTAAGCCCAGGTGCTTGACGAATTGGCGGCGGCTGCTCTGCATGGTGGCGTGTGAGGGTCGAGAATCACTCATGTCAGCGGGTGCAATCCTAGCGAATGACTGAAAGTATTGCATGGTCCAAATGAGCTAGTTGTCGAGTGAGGCTGGTAGTTGACGAGGCTCTACATTACCCCGAAACCAACTGTGATGTGGCCGCTCTGCTGAGAAATTAACCTGCGGATGTGAGAGGTAAGTCCAGCAAACCTGCAACCACGACAGCAACGTACCCCGCGGTGGCAGGCCGGCAAGCACTTCAATGCGCGTTCCTTTTGCCTGTTCACTGATCACTTTCAGGCTGGCGGAAATTGCTGCCGCCCGCCTCCGCATCCCCTGTAGCCCAAATCCGCGAAGGTTGGCTACCGGTTCGAATCCGTGGCCATCATCGGTCACAGTGAGACACACCCGGTTCTTGAGATATTCAGTCTTGATCGTGATTGTGCGTGGCCGCGCATGACGAATGGAGTTCGCGATCGCCTCCTGGCCGATGCGATAGAGCGTGTCAGAAACCCGCAGCGGCATTCTTCTGACGTCACCGGAAGACTGCGTCACCACCTTAATTCCACCTTCGCCCAGCATGCGATGGGCGCAGCGCTCCAGGGCTGTCAGCAGATCACCCGATTCGAGCGTGGATGGCATGAGCGTCGCAATACTACGCCGCGCTTCTTCATGACTATGGCGCGTGAGGTCGCTGGCGAGCTCCAGTTGATGGTGGAGCTTCGACAAGTCACCGGGAACTCCGTTTTTGATGGCGTCCAGTTGAAATCCAATGCCGGCAAAGCTCTGCGCCAGGGTATCGTGCATCTCGTGGGCCAGGCGCTGGCGCTCTCCCAGCACCGCGCGGAGCCGCGAGTGTTCGATCCTGCTGTAGAAAAAGTTGATCACCAGCGACAGCAGCAGAAGGAGAATCACCAGAATCACCAGGTGGCCGGCATCCCACCAGGGGGGCCCCGCAAGCACCTTCACATCGTCGGTAGATCGTAATAGCAGCACGAAGGGCGTGAGGTTTTGAGTAAACTTCGGATCGACGACGGAGATGCCGCGCAACCTCACCAAGCTCTTGACATTGATGTCTTTGAAAAACGAGTCGCCGCGGCCCCGCGTGGCGATGGCGCGAAATGCTTCGAGTCCAGCGTCGAAATCAAGCACCAGAGTATTGTCAGGGCCGTAGTGCTTCTCGCGAAGATATCCCTCAACCTCTACAAAGGTGTTGTTGAATGCACCCGTGGCCGCTTGAGCGGCGGTCACCGACACCGCAGGTGTTGGAGCGCGCGCCCACAACAAGCGGACCTCCGCGTTGTCCATCGCTGAGGAGAAATCTCCAGGCCTGACCCGGCCTTTGACCTCCACTTCATCGCCAATCTTCAGGGGCGGCCCCTTCAAATTTTCAATCAGCAGCCCACCGGTTGAATCCTGCACTACCAGTGAAGGGGAAGTTAAGGTAACCACACCTCGGACGATCGCGCTGTCGGAATTGGTATAAGGGAACAGTCTGAGGTCGGCAATTGCGTCCGGCGCAACTTCACCGGTATCCGAGGCCATCGGATCTGGTGTTCTCGGATTGAGAGCCAGAGCAAACGGGTTTTCGATCGGAACCGGCTGCATCGTATTTGTTTCGGGATGCGCAACGCCTTTCATCATCGCAAGGAAATCCGATTCTCTTGCTTCTCGCACGGTGACATTCTTCCAAACGCCGCCCGAAGAATATGAGCGAAGTCCGATCCGACCTGATGTCAGACATCCTTTGTCTTCATAGGCAAGTGAAATGATTCTCTGACCTGCAGCGTTATCCGCGGTGGATACGAGATGGCATTGGTAGGCTAGAAACTTGAGATGGAACCACCGAAACGGTTGGATTTTGCCGTTCGCCAGATCGATCCTCTTACGGTTTTCTATCCAACCATGGTCGGCTCTTCCCAATACCTGCGAATTATCACGATTTCGCAACCCGGTGTAATACCCGGAATAGGAATCGACCCCTTCCTCCTCGCCACTGGAGCGAAGAATCAGGCCGGCATCGCCGTCGCTCCCGAGAAGCATCACATCGGCCTCCACCGAATAGTTTCGCCAATGCGGAGAGCCAGTCAGAAACTTCGCTCCCCTTTCGTCGGAGTCGTTGCGAATCACACCTTTGGTGACCTCCCATGTGCCACCAAATGCCTCCCATTCGGCTGCGCTTCCGGCTGCAAAGGCGTCGTGGTAAGGGAGCCCTTTGGTAGCGCTGCGCGACCAAAGGGCAATGGCAGCCAGAATAATCGCCGTCATCCCGACGACGGCGATGCCAATACCGCGCCACTGCCGGCGATTGAGATTCAGTCTCATTTCTGATCCATGGTACTCACCCGCCAGTACATCTCGGTGAGCCGTTGAATCTCAGCAGTACCGACATTCTCTCGGGTTACTAGTGCCGGTGCGAAAGTCTTCAGTGCCGGCATGGGCTGTCCCTTGCGATAGGCAGCGATCAAATCCACCGCCTGTTCGCCCATCGCACGCGAGTTCTGAATGACCAGAGAATCCAAAACGTCAATTTGAAATGGCACATCGTCAGGATCGAATCCGATGACCAGGGCTTGCCGAGCCGGCTTGGCAGCTTGAATCGCCGCCATGGCGCCGCGCGCTGATGCCCACATCAGGGCTACTACCACCCGAATGTCGGGATCGGTCTTCAGCAATTCCTGTGCGGTTTGCTGCTCGTGAAGAGTATTAAATGCGCCCTCGCGCTTAACGACGCGGATTGCGGGGTACTTTCCCCTGAGGTAAAGCTCGAAGCTTCGCGCCCGCTGCATGATTCCGAAAATGTCAGGATTCACTCCCAGAAGGGCGACAGTTCCTTTGCCGTTCAGCAGTTTCGCCGCTCGTTCTGCAGCGATGCGCCCGGCGCTTGCGTCGTCACTGACGAGGTAAGCCAGGTTGCCGCCTCCAGGCATTGGCAACTGCGAACTTACAACCACAACGGGAATGTTTTGGGCCAGAGCCCGACGTACTGGAGTTATTAGAGCCAGAGACTGGTCGGGAGCCAGAATGATTCCCTGGTAGCCCTTGCGGATGACCTGGTCGACAAGGGCAATCTGAGCCTCGACATCATCCTCGCGCGTGGGAGCATTCCAGTAAATTTGTGCCTTGATTTTGGCTGCGCTGGCGTCAGCGCCACGATGAATGGGTTCCCATGGACCAATCCCGGTAGTCCGCGGAATTACGGCAATTTTGATTCGTCCCGCTTCCTCGAATCTTTTCCAGGACACCATCGCCACCATCGCCCCACAGCTGGCGATTACCGCGAGGATGGCGACCCTTCGCGAATTCCGGCTCATGAATGCCACGACGAGTCTAGTTTAGAGGGGAGTCCCCGGTCAGCCCCTGGTTCAGGTGAACTAGTCGACCTCAATGATCCCACGCTGAATCGCGGTTGTAGCGGCTTCTGTCCGGTCACAGACGTCCAGCTTCTCAATGAGGCTGTTTACGTGATTGCGCACGGTATGGCTGCTGATCGCCAGGACACGGCCTATCTGCTTGTTGGTCAGGCCTTTCACCACCATGCCCAGGATTTCCAATTCCCGTGATGTCAGTTCCGACCGCATCATGCGTTCTGTCAACCGGGACGCGATCCGACGGGGAATGTATTTTCCTCCGGAGTGAACGGTGCGGATTGCGTCTATGAGTTCCTCCTGCGAAGTGTTCTTAAGCAGGTAGCCCTCAGCGCCTCCCTGCACGGACCGATAGATGTCTTCGTCGGTTTCGTAGCTGGTAAGCATCATGACGCGGCTGCGGATGCCCTCACGCCGCATGGTGTGGAGGGTCTCAATCCCATTCAGTCCCGGCATGCGTAGGTCGAGAAGCACCAGATCGACTTTCTGCTGGCGGAGAATTTCGAGCGCTTCATCGCCGCTTGCCGCAGAGGCTACAACATGTAGGCCTTCCTGAGTGCCAAGCAGAGTGGCAAGGCCGGCCCGAACAACGGGATGATCATCCACGATCAGGATGCGGATGGTATCAAGCGCGGTCGACGTCATGACGAAGCCCGAAGAAACATACTCCCGGAAAGCAGCGTTGGACAAGCGATTTTGCAAACGGTTTCTGGGTGAGCGCCCGAATTTTTTTCCGAACACGTCTTCCACGACTCTCCAGAAAACGTTTTCGCAGCAGCAAATGTTGGATTGAGAAGTATAGACGCTTTGCTGCGAATCATTTACGAGGATCGAAGCCCGAATCCGACGACCAGTTCATTCGTACCCCCCACTCTTGGTTCAGGTGGCTCATGCACGAAATTCGAGGCGAAGGATAAGCTCCGACCGGCACGAAGGATCATTCCCACTCACAGAGGAGTCAGCTGATGATCAGGTTCAGGTCAGTGGTCCTGGTAGGGGGGTTGCTGCTGGCGAGCCTGCAAATGTTCGCCCAGTTCAATAGTGGATTACAGGGCAATGTCACAGACCCGAGTGGGGCTGGCATACCGCGGGTCGAGATCACTCTGCGGAGTGAGGCGACAGGCGTGGAGGTCCATGCCAGCTCGGATGAGACCGGCAACTATCGCTTCGTGAGCCTTGCTCCCTCAGTCTATGACTTGACGGCCAGCGCTCCGGGCTTTGGAACCCAATCCGCCAAAGTCACTATCTACACCGGTCAGGTATCGGCCTTCAATCTCAAGATGGCTGTCGCCAGCGCCAACACTTCGGTGACCGTCACCACTGAGGCTCCCGTGCTTGATGTCTCCGACTCCCGCTTACAGACCACAGTCAACACGCAACAGCTTCAGGATCTTCCTGTCGCCGGGCGAAACTTCTTCAACCTGGTCGCCGTTGCTCCTGGCGTGACCGGGCACGGCGCCGTCGGCGGCGGCGCTCCCGCTGACGCGCAGGATAACTTCACCACCGAGAAAACCGTCGACGTCAGCGGCAATGGCCGCAACTACAGCGGAAACCAGTTCACCCTGGACGGACTCAACATCACCAGCAACATTCTCCAGGGCACGGCCAACCTTACGCCTAATCCCGACTCCGTTCGTGAAATGACTGTGCAGACCAATCTCTTTAACGTCGAGCACGGCCGTGGCAGTTCGGTTCAGGTCGAGATGACTACGAAGTCCGGTACCAACGAGTACCACGGTACCGGCTCCTACTTCTTCACCAATCAGGACCTGTGGGCTAGGTCCCGCTTCCAGAACCAGGATTACTCTCCATTCAAGAAGGGCGATGTTGCGGGAACTCTTGGCGGCCCCATCATCAAGAACCACACTTTTGCCTTCGCCTCGGTCGAACTATTGCGGGGGCAATTCTCCTCCGCGGCCTCTCCACATACGGTCGAAAGCCAGGAATTTATCTCTTTTGCTCAGTCCGCATTTCCTGACAGCATTGGCACCAGTCTGTTGACCAATTATCCACTGGTGAATACTCAGCTGATCAGCCACCTCCAGACGGCACAAGAGGCCTTCGGCAGTGGTTGCGGAACGCCTGCGACCGGCAACATTCCTTGCGATTTGCCGGTAATAGATAGCGTTTCATTCTCGTCGAGCCCGTTCCGCAACGCCATCCAGTACAACTTCCGCGTTGACCAGTACTTCAGCAAGGACCGCCTCTATTTCAGCATGTACCGCACCGACCTCGACACCGAGAACATCGCCATCCGCCAGGGATTCCGCGATGTGCCCAACAACAACACCAAGTCGTACCAGGTCGGCTACACCCACATCTTCTCTCCAACGCTGATCAACGACTTCAGCTACGGCCAGATTCGCGTGCAGGGAAGCAGCGGATTTTCATCGGGCATTCCATTCCGCGTGCCCGACATCGGGATCGACAATCAGGAAGGCATCAACGGCCCCTGGGGCCCTGCCACCTTCATCCAGAACAACTACAACTGGCGCGATGTCGTCAGCCTGGTGAAGAACAAGCACTCTTTCAAGTTCGGATACGAATTCTGGATGGGTGACGACGATGCCCGCTTCGCCGGCCCTTACTATCGTCCGCACTTCCAGTTCGCCAACCTGCTCGCCCTGGTGCAGGATGACCCCACTTTGGAAAGCGGCGTGAACTTCAACCCGCTTACCGGACAGGTTGCCGATGGTGCCTACCGCCACCTCCTCAATACGCACGGCGTGTTTGTTCAGGATGAATGGCGCGTGAAACCGAACCTCTTACTCACGCTCGGTATCCGCTGGGACGACTACGGCAACCCCCATCCTGACGATAAGACCGGCGGGGAAGGCAACGTGTTCCTGGCAGATGGAAGCACTCTCGACGCTCGCGTCGCCGACGCCTCTGTCCGCCCCGTTAACCATACCTATAACGGACGTCTCAACAACAACTGGAGCCCGCGCATGGGCTTCGCCTACAATCCGCGCGGCAATGACAAGATGGTCATCCGAGGCGGCTTCGGCCTCTATCACAACTGGGTTCCGCTGGGAGAAGACAACCGCGTCCGCCAGAACCCTCCGGGTCTGATAACGCCCACCTTCCGGAAAGGCGATGCCATCCCGCCCCTATTCGCCATTGGCACCAGCGACGAGGCGCCTTTCGGCTTCCCCTTCCCGACTATTCCTGTCGGGGAACTCGATGACCACGGGGGCCTCGTCGGCGTCCGGGCTCAGGCCAACGGCATCGACCCCAACATCAAGGCAGACAGCACGCTGATCTACTCCGCCGGAGTCGAACGCCAACTTCCTGCCCGGCTCGTGGCGAGTGCTACTTACAGCGGGTCCTACACCTACAACGGAATTCTGGGATCTGATGTCAACCGCTTCGCCGGGGACTTGATCGACGGGACGCTCGACCGTCTGAATCCCAGCTTTGGGACCATGTATTACGAGTTCAACGCCAACACCATCAAGTACAACGCCGCAATCTTTGCGGTCAAGCAGCAGCTTGGCAGCTCGTACTGGCAGGCGTCGTATACTCTGTCGCGTGTCACGGATTATGGCCAGGCCGGTGCGCGAGTAAACCGCGATCCGGCATATGCCGTTCCTACCCAGCACGATCTCTCACAATACCAAGCTCCCGCTGATTGGGATGCGCTGCAACGCTTCACCCTCTCTGGCACCTATGAAGTGCCTACGCCAAGAGGGCTCCTCAGACCGGTTCTGGGCGGATGGGAAATCACCTCTGTCGCAATCCTCCAGTCCGGGAACCCAATCACCATTTTCAATGGCGCGGACTTCGAGCACGGCGGCGACTTCAATGCCGATGGCGTGAATTTCGACTTCCCCAACGCTCCGGCCACGGCGCTGCCGGATCACTTCTCGCGTTCGGACTACATCAACGGCATCGCGTCTGCCTCAGACTTCGGAGTTCCAGCTCCCGGCACCGAAGGAGATTTGAAGCGCGCGACTTACCGCAACCCTGGATTCATCAACGTGGATGCCAGCGTAATCAAGAACAATCGTTTCCATCTCTTTGATGACCAGCTGAACCTGCAATTGCGATTTGAGTTCTTTAACGTGCTCAACCGCGTAAACCTCTCGGGAATTCACAACGATCTGAACGATGCGCAATTCGGGCGGTCTACAGATACCTATGCGCCACGTGTGATTCAGCTGGGCGCGCGTCTCGTGTTCTAAGATCACGAGGGGGCGAGGGACGGTCGCAAGCCGTCCCTCGATTATGGAAGCTACAGAGGTAGCTCCGCTATGCATCGAACCTTCTGTTAACCTTGGGCTGTGTGGATGGGGCGGTCACTCGCGACAATCATCATTCTGGCCGCTTCACTCTTCGCACAGTCCGACCCCACGCAGGTCCTCCAGCAGGTTAATGCCCGCCTGAAAACCGACTCGGGCAATCCTCGTCTCTTGGCTATCAGGGGCGCCGCGCTCCAGGCCCTTGGGCGCGATCGTGAAGCTCTCGATAGTTTTTCCAAAGCGTTGACCATATCTCCCAAGTTTCTGGCCGCTCTCGAGGGCGCCGCGCAGAGCGGCTACCGTCTTCATGCACCGAAGACGCTCACCTATCTCAACCGCATTCTCGAACAGGAACCTGCCAATCCGACGGCACACGCAATGGCGGCAGAGATCGCATTCGAACAAAAGGATTGCAATGCAGCGAATCGCCATTTCTCTGCCGCGGAGAAGGTAGTCTCGACGGACGCCCAGGCGCTTGAGCGCTGGGGCCAGTGCTTAGTGGCAAGCGGCAGCGCGCACGACGGTTCGCTTCGCCTGAAACAGGCCTCGACGCTCGCGCCCCAGGATCACGGAATCTCCTTCGACTACGCCTTGGCGCTCTTTCTCGATTCGCAATACGATTCCGCGCTCATGGCGATCGAGGCCGTTCCCCTGAATGCACAGACCCTGAACCTCAAGGCCAACATCTATGCCGCCCAGAACAAGCTGCCCGAGGCCATTGCCACTTTCCGACAGTCCACGGAAGTCGCACCGAAAGATGAGCGCAATTACGTCGATCTCGCTTCGCTCTGCCTCGAGCATCAATCCTTCGACGTAGCGCGTGACGTGGTCAACGCCGGAATCGCTAACATTCCCGATTCCGCTGCGCTTTATACCCTGCGCGGGGCTATCGCGGCCCAGACTGCGGATGTGGAAAGCTCAATGGGCGACTTCGAGCGTGCTCGCCGACTTCAGCCGATGGATGATTACGGCGACGTCGCACTCTCGCTCCTTCTTCGTCAGCAGAACCGCATCGACGAGGCTGTGAGTCTAATTCGTAAACGGCTGGCGAGCAGTCCCAACGATGCCAAGCTGAATTTCCTTCTTGCAGATCTTCTCCTGCAAACGGAAGCACAAGACCCAGCCACAAAGTCCGAAGCGGAAAAGCTGCTAAGAAAATCCATCCGGGTGAACCCCCGGCTGGCGCGGTCCCATGCTTCTTTGGGAAAGCTGCTGTTGTCCAATAATCAGCCGCAAGCCGCCGCGGACGAACTCGAAAAGGCCATCGAGCTGGACGGTACTGACCGTGTGGCCCTCAATCAATACATCCTGGCCCTCAAGCGATTGGGTCGCATGGACGAAGCCAACGCCACGGCTCGGCGCCTGCGCGAGATTCTTGCCGAAGATCGTGCCACAGAGGTACGGAAGAACCGAGTCCGCTTCGTACTCAACTCTCCGTCATCGCAATGAAAATTTCCCGCCGCCAGGCGCTCGCGCTCATCGCCGGCGCCTGTGCCGCTCCCAAGTCGTGGAGCCAGGGTGTCGCGACACGCTCGGTAAGAGCGCTGCCCCGCGGCAAGCCTTCGGGCCTTCCCTTCCTCGCACATTTCACCGATGTGTCAAAAAGTGCGGGGCTCACACATCCCACGATCTACGGCCCTGTCGATCATAAGGACTACATCATCGAGACCGTCGGCTGCGGGTGTGCATTTCTGGATTTCGACAACGATGGCTGGATGGACCTTCTGGTCCTCAGTGGGTCGCGTGTGAAAGACGTACCTCCCGGAACCAGTAGCCGGCTCTACAAGAACAATCGCGACGGCACCTTCACTGACGTCACCGAAAAGGCCGGATTGCTGCAAACCATCTGGGCGTCCGCGGTCACGGTGGGCGACTTCAACAACGACGGCTTCGACGACATCTTCATCACCGCTTACGGCCAGAACATCCTTTACCGTAACAACGGCGACGGGACCTTCACGGATATCACCGGGCAGGCCGGCCTAGTGAGTGCCAATCCGCGCTGGGGGGCGGGATGCTCGTGGGTGGACTACGACCGCGATGGGTACCTCGATCTTTTCGTTTCCAACTATTTGCAATTTGACTTCGAGCACGCGAAGAAGCCTGGCCAGGACAGCAACTGCCAGTGGAAAGGCGTCCCGGTAAACTGTGGACCGCGAGGCCTGCCTTTCGCCGCACACTCGCTATACAAGAATAATCGTAACGGTACTTTCACCGACGTTTCAAAGCAGGCAGGAATCAGCAAGACTGCTCCCGGCTATGGCATGACGGTAGTGGCCGCGGACTTCGACAACGACGGGTGGCCTGACATCTACGTCGCTTGTGACTCAACTCCCAGCCTGCTCTTCCGCAACAAGCACGATGGCACTTTTGAGGAAACTGCAATGCTCGCGGGCTCGGCCCTCAGCGCGGACGGTCTCGAACAGGCGGGTATGGGGGTTGGGATTGGCGATGTCACTCTCACCGGTTCGCTAGATATCTTTAAGACCCACTTTGCTGACGACACCAACGTCCTTTATCTAAACGACGGGAAGGGAAACTTTGAAGACGCGACAATCAAGTCGGGGCTCGCTGTCGAAAACCGCTTCGTAGGCTGGGGCGCAGGCATCGTGGATTTGGATAACGATGGCAATCCCGATCTTTTCTTTGTCACCGGCAATGTATATCCGGAAGTGGAGGCTAAGGTTCCAAGCTATCCGTTCAAGACTCCCCGGGTAATCTTTCGCAACCTGGGCGGCGGACGCTTTGAAGAGATTTTCGAGCAGGCCGGGCCCGCAATCGCTG
The DNA here is from genome assembly GCA_963803205.1 of Terriglobales bacterium. GTDB lineage: Bacteria > Acidobacteriota > Terriglobia > Terriglobales > Acidobacteriaceae > CAWDLG01. The sequence continues at coordinate 23,099 of CAWDLG010000006.1, read as the reverse complement.
AACCCCATGCCAGCCGCGGCTGTGCTTTCGGCGACTTCGACAATGACGGCGACATCGATGTTCTCATCGTCAATCTGAACGAGGCGCCATCCTTACTGCGCAACGACCTGAAAAGCGACAACCACTGGCTGAAAATAAAGCTGGCCGGCACCGTTTCCAATCGCAGCGCGATTGGCGCGCGGGTCACCTGCAAATACGGAGACAAGAAACAAATCCAGGAGAGGGTAGCGCAGTCGAGTTTCTATTCCTCGAATGACCCGCGCCTGCATTTCGGCCTCGGGAAAGCGTTGACTGCCGATCTTGAAATCCGCTGGCCTACGGGCTCAATTCAAGTAATCAAAGCGGTCAAAGCTGACCAGATTCTCACGGTTCGCGAAGCGGAAAAGCCGGAGACAAAAAGCTAGTTCGTCGTTAAAGAACGAGACTTACGCTACCACTCAGGCATTGATTTTGATGTCGTCAAACTTCATCGGCAACCAGACCTGCATCTCATAATTGTCGCGATTGGCCCACGTGTAGTAAGGAATCGCTGTGATGCTGCGGCGCTCCGCCCGAATGCTGTGGCCATCGGCGCCGGGGACAAGCTTGAACCCTTCGCCCTGAAGTACAACCACCCGCTCGCCCAGGATGTGTTCTTGCACGGGAGAAAATCGGCTCTCCGCCGGTACGACAAAATCCCACGCCTTGCCACCATTGTCGGTACCTTCTACGCAGTAGACAAGGGGGCCTCGCTGCAATGCAAAACGGCCACGGTCGGCGGCGACTTCGTTTCTCGCTTTGACCTTCCGGATTTCCATAGGGAACGAGATCTCGACCACATCCCCCTTCGACCAACTCCGTTCCAGCACTGCATACCCGCTCTCTTCGCGGAAGTCGAAAGGTCTACCGTTAACTTTGATACTCATGCTGCCGGTCGCGGTATCGACAAAGCCGTACAAGCCTCCAGGAACCGCTTCCCGCAACCAGCCCGGAATACGCACACGAACAACATGATCGATCTTGCGAGAGGGATTTACCGCCAGGGTGACCGCTCCCTTCCATGGATAATCCGTAGTCATCTCCACGGCGATGTCCCCATTGGAGGTTGGGATGGCTGTCTTACTGCCGATGAACAGATTCACCCAGATGCTGTGATCGTTCGCGGCGTAAATGTATCCCCCTATTGAAGCCGTCAACCGTGCAATATTCGAAGGGCAACACGCCGTGCCAAACCACTCGCTGCGTCCCTGGTGACCGCTGACCTCGGAAGATGAAGCAGAGGCGCTCGAGGCCAGCGGATTGGCATAGAAGAAGCGGTCTCCACTGATGCTGAGGCCGTCCAGAGCACCGTTGTAGAGACTACGTTCGAGAATATCGACGTACTTGCTCTCGCCGGTAAGTAGATTCATGCGCTGGTTCCACAGCACCATTCCCACCGAAGCGCACGTTTCACAGTAGGCGTCAAGGTTCGGCAACTCGTAATCGTGCGAGAAGCCTTCGTTTCGGCCTGAAGAGCCAATGCCACCCGTGAAGTACATGTTACGATAAACCACGTCTTCCCATACGGCTTTCATTGCCGTCATGTAGCCCGAGTCGCCTGTGGCGGTGGCGACATCGGCGGCGCCGCAGTAAAGATACATGGCGCGAACCGCATGTCCGGTGATCTCGCGCTGATCTTTGACCGGAACAGAATCCTGGCAATAATTACCGTTCTGACCACGGGACCATAGTCCTCCACGCCCGTATCCATGGCCTCGCTGGTCGAGGTACCACTGTGCGAGCTTAAGGTAGCGATCATTGTGCGTAAGGCCGTAAAGCTTCATCAGAGCCAATTCGATCTCTTCATGGCCGCTGACCCAATGGCGCCCTTTGATGCGAAATGTGTCGTCAATATGATCGGCAAAACGAATGGCGACGTCGAGCAGCGTGCGCTTCCCGGTCGTGTGATAGTAGGCGATGGCGGCTTCGATCAGGTGACCGGCACAGTAGTCTTCGTGCTTGTCCATGTCGGTCCAGCGCTGGTCGAGACCGTTGAGGGTAAAGTAGGTGTTCAGATATCCGTCAGAAAGCTGCGCCGCGGCAATCTTTCTGATCCAGTCGTCCACCTTGTTTTCAAGCGACGGATCTGGATGCGTACTCAACGAGTAGGCGATCGCCTCGATAGCTTTGTAAACATCGCTGTCGTCATAGAAAATCCCTTCGTGCTTTTCGTTGTCATGACGGGCGACCTTCTCAAAGTTGCGAATGCGCGCCGTTTTTTGCTCCGTCTGCACAATGCAGGCAGGCAGTGTCGCCGCCGCAACACGATCGGTCTTGCTCGTCCAGAAATCATCGACAAGCGTGACCTTGGAGTAGTTGACCGCGGCCGCAACGGTGGAGAGCCCGGCATCGTCTCCGCCTAAAGCTCGCAAAACTGACGGGATGAAGGCATGGCCCGCTACTAGCGCCGCCGTGTGAGTGAGAAAGAGCCGCCGCGTGCTGGAGGGGATAGATTTTGGGTCCTGCATACCTGGTCCTTATCAAGGGAATGGAATCCGCCTTCATCCGCAAGACGAGCGGCTCAGCCTGATAGGCCGACATCACAACTCGGCGATGCCCGACCCCGGTCTCAAAAAACCTGCGCACCTTGCTGTCTGAAGCTAGGGCGCGAAAGTCTTCCACTTTGCAGACATGGCTGGGTCAGCGAGCAGTTTGATGAAAACGCCTCCCACCACCGATCGTGCCTGGAAACCCTGCTGCTCCCCATTCTTGGTGTCGTACCAATCAGTCAACGGTACCCGCGTCGGAGTTTCGTGCAGCCACTTTCCGATTGGCTCCGTCAACTGGGCAAATTGCGCCGGCTCGTCTGCCAGAGTCGCCGTCCAGATTTCCCAATCGAGCTTGGTGTAGTCGGCGCGCTGGTCGAGCGGCAATCCATAGGTATTGATGTGCTTGAGATAGAAGGCGATCTCAGTGCGAGCAATGACCTGCGGAAATAGCCCAAAGTTCAACAGGCGATCCCACACGAGGTTGTACTTCTGGCTCCGGGTCCCGGGCTTGTCGAAAGCAAGCTTGAAGTGATCGCCGTCGCGCGCCATGGTCTGCCACTGAAGCGCCATCTGTTTTGCCGCGGCCGAGTATTCTTTCGCGAGGTCCGATTTGCCAACCTCCGCCGCCATTTGGGCATATGCGGCGAGGCCCTCGATTGCCTTGATGGAAAGGTTGGCATTATGTGCAAGATGCCCGGCAAAGTCGTCGGTGCTGAGTTGATTCTCCGGATCAAGGCCTTTCTCTCGAAGATACTCCGCCCACTTGCTGAGCTGGGGCCAGTACTTCTTGACCAGCTCATATTTCTTTTGTGTATGGGCAAGAGCGTCAACCAGGATCAGCATGTTGCCGCTCTCTTCCACCGGCATTTGATCTTCTTCTGTGCGCTCGCCGCCTCCGTACACCTGTCCGTTAGCCTGCGGGTACGTGCCAAGGTCGTGGGGGGCGAAGGGAAACTTCCAGCGCGGCAGGGCCGCATATTCAAGAATTTGCCGCAGCTGACTTTCCAGCAGAGACGGATTGAACAACAGGAAAAACGGCGAGGCCGGATAAATCACGTCCACCGTAGAAATGCATCCGTTGCTGAAATTTTCCTTCGGAAAGAGCAGCGGACTACCGTCGATATCAGCGGCAAATCCATGCGCTGCGATGGTCTGCCGGAAGGCAAGGGTCCCGAGTTCTGCATAGAGCTTGCCGCCGGCTTTTTCCAGGTCGGCAGTCAATTCCTCATCGAAATGCCTGGCCCTTTTTTCGAGATCGGCATATTGATCGGCAGCCTCTCTTAACATCTCGGCAGGGGTCTTGCCTCCACGGCGCCAATACGGACGCAGCTTCCGGCCAAAATATTCCACCGAGTAGATCTCGTCATACGCCAGCAAGACTTGCCGAGTAGTCGCTCCGCTCGCCGGCACATCAGCCGATATAGCGACCGCCAGGTGCGCCGCCCCGAGCCGGGGCGCACGCGGCATTTCCATATCGTCATCGCTGGCAAGCTTGCCGGAGTCGACAAAATCTTTGGTCGCCTCACGCGACAGCGCCATCGACAAGCTGTCTTCTCGCCGCGCCGCCAGATAGAAATAGCCCCAGTCGATGCGTACGTCATCTCCAACGCGATGCAGCACTTGCTGCTCACGGGAGCCAACCGTCAATATATCCAGTCCCGAAGTCTTCATTCGGCCCCAGGTGACTTCCTGGTCGGGTGTGTTAACGGCAATCGTCGGACTTACATCCAGGAATATCGAAACCGAGTGCGGCTTTCCGTCCGATGAATTGACCGTCCAGGTGAGATACGTAACCGGGAGCGACAACACCTCGAGATCTCCCGGCAGCGAGGGCGTGAAGAATGTCGCCATGATGCGTGCGCCGTTCGCCTCGAACCCATATTCCGTGTGCAACGGCGTGATCCGCAGCGAAATCTGTCTGAGTGCGGGTACCGCCTTGGGACTCGCTCCCATGAAGCGGAAGGGCTTTCCGTCAATCCTCACCAATCCCGAAAGTCGCTGCTCCTTGCCCGTCCAGTGCGTGGTTTCGACGTCGGTCAAATTGTCGGCGGCCGACCAGATGCTGAAATATGGATCGTGCGTGACCAGCGGCACCGCCGGTACGCGCTCTCCGGCGGAGGTTTGAGCCGGTACGAGCGTGACACAAATGAGAAGGAGCCCTAGCAGCAGACAGCGCGAGCGAAATACGAAGATATGTCTTACTCCAGCGGTGTCTGGCACTGTATCCCTAGGAGGTGCCGGTGAGGTCGAAGGCATCGCAAAGGGGTCCTATCCCTCAGCACCGGCTCGATTTGAGGATAATACGTAGCAGCCCTGGAAGCATGGTTCACGTGAACTAGGTTTGCCTCAACCTAGCCGGTTCCTAGTGGGAAGAAAACTAAGAATTGTGAACCCTCCCCGGGAATGCTTGTGACTCTAATGGATCCTTTATGCTGTTCCACGATCCATTGGGCGATGGCCAGTCCGAGACCGACTCCGCCGGACTCACGGCTGCGGGCTTTGTCGGCGCGGTAGAAACGTTCGAAGATCCTCGGCAGGTCGTTATCGCTGATTCCGATGCCTGAGTCCTTCACAGCCAGAACCGCCTGTCCAGGAATGGGGGAAAGTGCGAGTTCAATGGTGCCGCCAGGCGGGGTATATTTGACCGCGTTATCCAAGAGGATGTTCAGCAAGCGAACCAGGGAGAGACGGTCTCCCGCAATAGAGACTTCCCCACCACCAAGATCTTCAACGAATCGATGATTTGCGGTGATTGGTTGACGCCAGTCCGCAGCGACATCCCGCAGAACCTGCCGGAGGTCGAGCCGCCGCAGAGGCAAAGATTCGCGGCCGGAGTCCACGCGTGCCAGAGACAGCAGTTTCTCGATGAGGATCGATGTCCGTTCTGCCTCTACGAGGATGTGGCGCAACGCTTCCTGATACTCTCCTTCATCACGCGACTTGCGTAGCGCGATTTCTGCCTCGGTTCGCATCAGCGAGATGGGCGTCCGCAACTCGTGAGAGGCGTCCGCAGTGAATTGCGAGACTCGCTGAAACGCCGCATCAATGCGGCCAAGCATTTCGTTCAAGGTATCGGACAATCGCTGCAACTCGTCGCCCGTATTCAATTTTTCCAGGCGGCTGTTCAGGTTTCCTGCGTTGATGTTGCGCGCCGCCCGAATAATCGCGTCCACCGGAGCCAGCGCCTGGCGGCTCAGCCAGGAACCGACTACCGCCGCCAAAACTAATATTGCAAAGGCTGAAAGGACAAGATTGCGGCGGAACGAATGGAGTGTTCCAAGGATGTCGCCTTCGGGGATCGCGGCCTGGACGATATATCGGCGGCCGCGGACTTCGAGGATCTCCGCCAGAAATCGAAGAGACCGGCCGCTGATCTTTCTATCCTCGTAAAGAGGCTTCTGCAGCTCGCCGAACACACCCACGTTGTTCTTCTGAAAGAAAGTACTTCGGTAGATCCACTCGCCGTGTTCCGCCTGAATTTGCAGGTACTCGCCCGCATGCTCCAGGACATAGGCGTTGGCAACCTCTCGTTTGAGATCGGCTACCGACACCTCCTGTGGCTGAGCACTCAAGAAATGACTGACGTCATCGATCCGGTCTTCGAGCGTGTCGTCAGCAATGTCGTACAGGTGATCTTTCAACGTAATCCACATTCCCAGCCCGAATATGAGCTGAGTTGTGGTGAAGAGCACCAGAAAATAGAGCGTCAGCCGAAGGCCGATTGGCAACCTTGTGGTCACTATTCCGCCTTGAGCATATATCCAACCCCGCGGACGGTATGAATCAATCTTCTCCGTCCGGCCCCATCTACCTTGGAGCGCAGAGATCGCACAAAGACGTCGAGAGTGTTCCCCTCGATCACCCGGTCGAATCCCCACACCGATTCAATCAGGTAGTGGCGAGGGACCACCCTTCCCGCCCTGTCCATAAGCCGTTCGAGCAGGCCGTATTCGGTACGGGTAAGGGCCAATCTGACGCCGGCTCTCGAAACTTCGCGCGTTGCCGGATCAAGAACCAGATCAGCGAGCTGAAGCGTGGTGGGCTGCGGAACCTTGGCCCGACGCTTTACTGCGCGCAGGCGGGCCAGCAGCTCGTCGAAGGCAAACGGCTTGGTGAGATAGTCGTCGGCGCCAAGATCCAGTCCTCGGACAATGTCGTGCAAAGAATCTTTGGCAGTGAGCATCAGGATGGGAGTCGGGATCCTTTCGGTTCGCAGCCGTCTGGCCAGTTCGTGCCCGTCCATTCTGGGCATCATGACGTCCAGGATGATCATGTCAAAGGTATAGGTCTTACACAATTCCCAACCTTCCACACCATCCTTCGCACAGACAACAGAATGACCCTCCTCTTCCAGGCCCTTGCGAAGAAGTTCGACCATTCGCTTTTCGTCTTCGATAACCAGGATCGTCATTGACCGATACGAGAATACCCCCGCGTAGCGTACCGGCTGCAAGCTGAAGATTGACTGAATTCACGCAACTTCATGGAAATTTCAGGTTGGAGCCATACAGTGCCTTTAATTAGCCAGATTTGCCGCGCTTCTTGGGCGGCCGGGAGGATCATCCAGATGCGATTTACCGTCGTTTTTCTTTGCCTGATACTCGGCACAGCTGCATTTGCCCAGGAAAGTTACCACCTGATCCGAAAGATTCCGATTCCTGGCGAGGGTGGTTTCGACTACCTGGCGATGGACCAAAGTGCGCGCCGACTGTATGTGTCCCACGGTTCCCAGGTGGAAGTGCTTGATGCAGACTCGGGAAAACCTGTTGGCAAGATTCCGGACACACTAGGGGTCCACGGAATCGCGATTGCTAAGGAATTTGGACGGGGGTACGTCAGCGATGGGGCCACCTCGAAGGTCACAGTGTTCGACCTGGCAACGCTCAAGACAATCGCCGAGATTCCGACAGAAAAGAAGCCCGATGCAATCATTTACGACCCGGCGACAAAACAGGTCTTTGCATTTAACGGTGGAAGTGACAGCGCGACTGTGATCACCGCCGCGGACGGCAAGGTTGCAGCCACGCTGCCATTGGGCGGTAAGCCAGAGTTTGCCGTCGCCGATGAAAAGGGATTCGTGTTCAACAATCTCGAAGACAAAAGCAGTATGGTCAAGATCGATTCTCGTCATCTTTCAGTTGGCGAGCATTGGCCGCTCGCACCGTGTGAATCGCCTTCCAGTATGGCCATGGACCGTGCAAATCGACGAATCTTCGTCGGTTGCCGCAACAAACTGATGGCCGCGGTGAATGCGGACTCCGGCAAGGTGGTGGCTACGGCTCCCATCGGCGCTTTCGTGGATGCAACCGCATTTGATTCGGAATCCCATCTCATCTTCAACTCCAACGGCGAAGGCACAATCACCATTGTGCACGAGGACTCTCCCGACAAATACTCCGTGGTGGAAACGGTAAAGACAATTCCGAGAGCAAGAACTCTGGTGATGGACCCAACGACCCATCAGCTGTTCCTATCCACGATCGAGAACGGGCAGTTCGAAGTGCTGGTAGTTGGAAAATGAATCCGGGGATCCCCCTCTTAAGATTTTCTTCAGGTTGGAAAGCGAAGATAAGGGGACTCGGGAGGTGCCATGCATCGAAGTGCCTGGCGGATTGGCCGGTCAATTCTCGTTTGCTTGTTCTGCTCTGCCCTGTGGGGGCAGGAGCTTAGCGCTGATTCAACGGGGAATGCCCCGCTCGTCCTGACTTTTCAGGACGCGCTGGCGCGTGCACGCAGGAACGAACCGAATTTCCTCTCAGCGAGGACTGACCTGGGTCTCGCGCATGAGGATAAGGTCCAGGCTCGGGCGGCCCTGCTTCCCGCTCTGAGCTATAACGCTCAGTTTCTCTACACGAAACCAAACGGCACGTCATCGGGAGTTTTCATCGCGAACAACGCGGTCCACGAATACGTCAGCGAGGGAAATGCTCACGATGCCATCAATCTCGCAGGAGGGCAAATTCACGATCTCCGACGTACACGAGCTGCCGAAGCCGCCATGAAGGCAAAGCTTGAAATCGCAGGCAGAGGCCTTTCGGTCACCGTGACTCAGATCTTCTATGGTCTGGTTGCCGCGGAGCGAAAGTATGCCACCGCTGAGACGGCATTTGAGGAAGCGCAACGATTTCTGCGTATCACCCAAGACCTGGAGCGTGGGGGCGAGGTAGCACACTCCGATGTGATCAAGGCGGAGATTCAATTCAGCGATCGTCAGCGAAGCCTCAGTGATGCGAAGCTGGCGATGGAGAACGCGCGGCTGGCTCTGGCAGTCATACTCTTCCCCAATTTTGACCAGAACTTCACCGTCGTGGACGACGTGAACCTGGCAGTACAGGTGCCATCATTTCCCGAGGCACGGTCGTTGGCTGCGAAAGATAACCCCGAGGTCGCAGCAGCGACCGCGACCCTGGCCGCCGGAAACGCCGAGGTCTGGGCGGCTCGCAGCGCTCACTTCCCGACGCTGACTCTTGATTATTGGTACGGTCTCGACTCCGACCACCTGGCAGTTCGGAATCCTGACCGTACCCGCAATCTCGGTTACGCTGCCGCCGCGACTCTAGAGGTTCCCATCTGGAGCTGGGGCTCAACTCAAAGCAAGGTGAAACAAGCGGAACTCAATCGGGATCGGGCAAAACTTGAGCTCGCTTTTACCGGGCGGCAGGTGTCCGCCAATCTCCAGTCCTTCTATCACGAAGCCGAGGCTTCCAAGGCTCAACTGAGTCTCCTGCAACACTCCTTTGACCTGGCTAGCGAAGAACTGCGATTGACGACGTTGCGTTACCAGGCGGGGGAGGCAACTGTGCTGGAGGTGGTTGACGCTCAGAACACACTGGCGCAGGCCCACGACGCCTATGACAATGCGCAGGTGCGATACCGGATTGCTGTTGCCGAATTGCAAACCTTGACAGGTCCATTCTAGAACATGCGCTCTGCCGGGCTAGCTTTTACGTTCGCCACCGCAAGTATGCTTCTCGCCTGCTCATCTTCAGAGAAGGAACCTGAGCCGGTTGTGAGCGTCCAGGTTACGACAGCGAAGCTTGGTTCTATTGAAAGAGTCATCAAGTCTGAGGCGCTTCTGTTTCCGCGGCAGCAAGCTGCTATTACTCCAAAGATCAGTGCTCCGGTAGCGCACTTTTATGTGAGCCGCGGGAGCAAGGTGAAGGCGGGCCAACTACTGGCCACCCTCGAAAACCGCGACCTGAGCGCGTCGCGGCAGGAGAACAAAGGTGCACTTACCCAGGCGGAGGCTTCCTATGAAACAACCACTGCGGCCGGCCTTCCTGAGGAAATGCGCAAGGCGGAACTTGACGTCGAATCCACCAGACAAGCCTTCGAGGCAGAACAGAAATTGTTTGAGAGCCGCCAGGGCCTCTACCAGCAGGGAGCGCTTCCCCGGAAGGACCTGGATCAGGCAGGTGTTAGCCTGGCGCAGGCCAATAACCAGTATGAAGTCGCGCAACAGCACTGGAAGGCGTTGAAAGCCGTAGGCCAAGAGCAGGGGCTCAAGTCGGCGAGCGGTCAGCTCGAAGCGGCAAGGGGAAAGTATCAGGGATCACTGGCTCAACTGAGCTACTCGCAGATCCGAAGTCCTATCAACGGTGTCATAGCCGAACGCCCATCTTACCCGGGAGAAATGGCCGTGACAGGCACTCCCCTTCTCGTAGTGATGGATATCTCGAAAATTATCGCCAAAGCCCATATTCCCGAACAGGACGCAGCCTTGTTAAGGGTCGGCGACCGGGCGGAGTTGAACGTACCGGGGACCGAAGACCCCATTCCTGCAAAGATCACGGTGGTCAGCCCCGCAACGGACCCCAACAGCACTACTGTGGAGATATGGGCTCTGGCGGAGAACAGCAAGAATCGCCTTCGTCCTGGTACGACCGCCGGAATCTCGATCACCGCGCAGAAGATCGACAACGCGATCCTTGTCCCCTCTTCCGCCATTTTGAAACAAGCCGAAGGAGAGGGAGTCAGCATCATGCTTGCCGGCGCTGACAACCACGCCCACCTCCAGCCGGTGCAGACCGGTATTCAGAATAACGACGAAACCCAGATCGTGTCAGGCGTAGATGCTGGCCAGCGAGTGGTGACTTCCGGCGCATATGGATTACCGGACAACGCACAGATCAGGATCGAATCCCCAGCAGAGCCGCGCAATGGATCCGGCCGGAGCAACAGCGAATAGCTATGCGCTTGCCCGCTTCCTTCCGGCGCACTCCCGCGGAACAGCGCGATTACACGCGCTTCTGGTTCGCACGGTTCTCGAGCCCAATCATTTTTTTGGTTCTGACCCTGGCGGCGGCCGGCGCGTACCTGGCGTTCAGGATACCGGTGTCGGTGTTTCCATCCACTGATTTCCCCCGCGTGGTGATCGGAGTGGACAACGGCGTCATGCCGATCGATCAGATGCTGGTCACCATCACCCGGCCTATCGAAGAAGGAATCAACAGCGTTCAGGGGCTTCGACAGGTTCGATCAATCACAAGCCGCGGCTCGGCGGAAATAGATCTGTTCTTTGACTGGAACGTGGACATGTTCCAGACGTTGCAGAGGGTGGATTCGGCTCTGTCGCGTGTGCAATCCGCTTTGCCTCCCACGGTAGTGATTGACACTCATCGGCTGACCTTCGCGAGCTTCCCGATCATGGGGTACAGCCTTTCATCGGAGACAATACCCGCGACTCAACTGTGGGAAATGGCGACCTATGAGCTGAAGCCGCGCCTCAATCGGCTGGACGGAGTTGCCACCGTGGTAGTGCAGGGGGGACAGGAGCCGGAGTTCCACGTGATTCCTGACCCTGCAAAATTGCTGACGGCATCGGTCACGGTAACGGATCTCCTCGATGCCATTCGCCGCACCAACCTGCTGGATTCCCCTGGCCTGCTGCCACAGAGTCACGAGCTCTATCTGACGCTGATTAGCGGTCAGGTGGAGACTTCGGATCAGCTTGGGGGCATTGTCATCAAGACGACTCCCGCCGGCATCCCGATTCGCATCGGCGACGTGGCAAGCGTGAAGAAGGCGGTAAAACCGGTTTACACCGTCGTGACCGCAAACGGGAAACCGGCAATTTTGCTCAATATCAATCGCCAGCCGGACAGCAATACCGTGAGCGTAGCGGATCAAGTCCACCACGAAGTGGAAAGGATCCGTCAGACCCTTCCGCCAGGGGTGGTGCTTACTCCGTTCTATGACCAGTCGGAGATTGTCAGCGAGTCCATCAAAAGTGTGCGGGACGCCATCCTGCTCGGGCTGATCCTCGCCTCCATCATTATGGTGCTGTTTCTGCGCGACTGGGGAACCTCCATCGTTGCAGGATCGGTCATTCCCGTCACCATCCTGATCACGTTGATCATCCTGCGACTGCTGGGACAGGGCTTCAATTTGATGACGCTCGGCGGCCTGGCGGCTGCCGTCGGTTTGGTGATCGACGACGCAATCGTGGTGGTTGAGAATATCGTGCTTCATCGCGATGCCGGGCAAGCCAGGCTTCAGGCTATCAACACCGCGTTGCGGGAAGTCAGAGTTCCGCTACTCGGTTCCACAATCACTCCCATTGTCGTCTTTCTTCCTCTGATTTCCATTGCCGGCGTAACGGGCATATTCTTCCGTGCACTTGCCGTGACTGTGACGGCCGCACTGCTTACCTCGTTGGCGCTGGCCCTGACCTGGACGCCGAACCTCAGCCAATTTTTTCTGTCGCCCTTCTCCCGGTTTGGCAACACGGCAACGCGAGAAGAAGCTCTTTCCACCGAACGCCTGATGCAGGCGGAAGATGCCTCCCTGCAAGGCGCCTTTGGCGGAGTCGTCCGGTTCTACGAAAAGGTATTGCACGCTGCTCTGGATCGGCCGAAGTGGCTGGGCGGTTTGGCTCTCGCACTCGTCGCTTGTGCCTACCTCTCCTATAGAAGCCTTGGAAGCGACCTGCTGCCTGCAATGGATGAGGGTGGGTTCATCCTCGATTACCTCATGCCGGCCGGTACGTCCCTTCAGGAGACCGATCGGGTACTTCAGCACGTCGAGCAGATTCTCCACTCGATCCCCGAGGTCGCGACCACATCTCGTCGCACTGGTCTGCAACTGGGTCTCGCCGCAGTGACCGAGGCGAACACCGGAGACTTCACGGTCAAACTCAAACGGGATCGCAGCCGATCGGTAGATGACGTAATGGAGGAGGTGCGTTCCAAAGTTCACCAGGCCGAACCAGTCCTGGACATCGAACTCCTGCAGCTCTTGCAGGACATGATTGGCGATCTCAGCAATTCTCCCGAGCCGGTGCAAATCAAGCTGTTTTCATCCGATCCGGACTCATTGAAGGAGTGGGGCCCCAGGATCGGAGGTGCAATCGCAAAGGTTCCGGGCGTCGTGGATGTGCTGGATGGGATCGACAACACAATCAGTGGGCCGGCCTTTGTCTACCAGGTAAACCCGTCCACCGCGTCTCTTGCCGGATTTACGCCGGAGGAAGTGGCGGTCGACGCCACGTCGATTGTCGAAGGAGAGCCTGCGGCTGCGCCGGTGATCACGAATGGCCGGCCGTATACCATTCGAGTTAGATTCCCAGAACAAAACCGGAAGACCCTCTCCGCCCTCAGTAATACACTCTTGAACAGCAGCAGCGGCCACACCGCAACACTTGGGGCGCTGGCTACCGTGCAAGAGATCGCCGGCCAGGCCGAAATACGTCGCGAAAATCTCCAGAGAGATATCACCGTGACGGCGCGCCTCGAAGGGCGCGATTTGGGTAGCGGGATGGCCGACGTCCAAAAAACGGTTGCGAACTTGCACCTGCCGGCTTCCATCCGTGTCGAGTATGGGGGCACGTACGCAGAGCAGAAACAATCCTTCAAGGATCTGGTATTCGTGCTGATACTGGCGATCGTACTTGTCTTTTTGGTTCTACTGTTCGAATTCCGGAGTCTCTCTGGGCCGCTGGCGATTCTGGCGTCTGCCTTGCTTTCTATTTCGGGCGTAGTTTTCGCGCTCTTGATCACCCGTACAACCTTCAACATCTCGTCATTCATGGGACTGATTATGGTGGTTGGAATCGTCGCCAAGAACGGTATCCTTCTCCTCGATGCCGACCAGAAGTTTCGCGCGTGGGGATTTGCCCCGAGGGACGCGATGATGCAGGCAGGGCGGCGCCGCCTGCGTCCGATTGTCATGACCGCTCTCGCGACTATCGCCGGCATGCTGCCTCTCGCTTTTGCACTCGGAGCCGGATCGCAAATGTTGCAACCGCTGGCAATCGCTGTCATCGGCGGAATCCTGATTTCGATGGTCTTGTCCCTGGTGGTTACACCGGTTGTTTATTTTCGAATGGCGGGACCTGAACAAGTATGACTTCACGATTGCGGTGGCGCAGTACGTTTAGCGTGACCATCTGCTTAGTGGTTTGTATCTGCACGGCAGATGCACTTCCCAATGCACAAGATGCTCTCCCCGACGATCCCTCGGTTTCGATGTGCTGGGCAAACCGCGGCTGTCAAAACGAAGCAGCTCGCCAAGCCCCTCCATCCTCGAAGGCGACTGGCTTTCAATCCGGAGAGCCTGAGTCTCACGGGATTGTTGGACGAATGATCCGCGATCAACGCGATATTTATACGGCCCCTTTTCACAAGAGCGCTCTGAAATGGGGCCTCGGAGTCCCCGCCGTTGCAGCCGGACTGATATTCGTGGATCCTGATGCGTCGCGCAAATTCTCCGACACGCCAAGAACGCCGAGTTTGAGGATCTCCGACGTTGGACTCTACGGTACGATGGGCACCGTCGGTGTCTTTTACCTCTCAGGCCACATGACGAACAACGCGCACGCCAGGGAAACGGGTCTCCTTGGCGCGGAGGCGCTGGCGAATACCGCGATCACATACACGCTCATCAAAACGGCGACGGGACGAGAACGGCCGCTGGTGGGCAATGGGAATGGCCGTTTCTGGCACTACAATCGACTGGGTAGTTCCTTCCCCTCGGGCCATGCCTCCCTCACCTGGGCCGGCGCAACGGTAATTGCGCATGAATATCCCAAGCGTTGGGTTCAAGTACTGGCTTACGGCAGTGCAACCGCCGTCGCATTCACCCGCTATTCGGGACGCGCCCATTTCCCCAGCGACGTAGTTGTGGGCAGTGCTATCGGCTATCTGATTGGCAACCACATTTTCTCTGCACATCACAAGAAGACGTCACCTGCCCTTACTAATGCCTACAACCGCTGACTCAACTTGGCGCACTTGCTGCGGGACAGACCTTAGACCCACAGTGGATGCTCAGACCGCGGTCAGCGCTTCGCCATCGATAAAAAAAACAGAATGAGCAGGTTCCAACAGACTACGCCGATATAGAAACGTTTACGATCCACAAGCGCTTGCACACGCCTCCCTGGCAAGAAAAACGGCAATCAGTTTGCCGCACACCACTCCGCCGATCCTGCCGAACAGGGATTCACCTCATGCTCCAGAAAATCGGTTAGCGCGGAGAGCGTATTGACCAGGTGCTGTTCTACTTCTTATCGCCCATGATCGGCGACGTCGCTTCGCAAGCTGCGCAGGCGGATGGCGTCGGTGTTTGGCCTTTTGACGAGTACCCACCTTACAGCGTCAGCAGTTTTGGGAGGCAACCTGTGGCCGGTTTATCACGCGAGAACGGTCGCCGTGGACTAAGCCGCAGCAGCGCCGTCATTCGTGAGCCGCGGGAGGGAAACCGTGATCGTAGTTCCGTCGGCGCCGCTTTGAAGATCAATCCGGCCAATCAGTTCGCGCACCCTCCCCCGCATTCCGGCAAGACCCACGCCCAGACCATTTCCATTGTTGCGAAATCGCTCTGCCATACCCGGAGGCATCCCACAGCCGTAATCTCTGACCGTTAGAACTATATTCTCGGCATCGAGGTCCAAACGAATTTCTACTCTCGGGCTTCGGGAATGGTGGTGAACGTTGGTAAGGCCTTCCTGCAGGGTTCGGAATAACACCAACTCAACGTCATGCGCCATCCGCTCTATGTCGGGCGATACGTAACAATGAGTAGCTATCTTGCATCGCCGCGAGAACTCCTCCACGTACCATCGTGTTGCTGACACTAGACCGGCTTCATCCAGCGTTGGTGGGTGCAGAAGATGCGAGATAGTCCGCGTCTCCGACAAACATTGCTCCACTTCCCGCAAGCAGGCGGATAAGTGCTGCGGATAGTGCGGCGCGGCACCATCCGCCATTTGTTCCAGTTCAATTTTGAGTGCTGCCAGGGATTGGCCTACGCTGTCATGAAGAGCCCTTGCGATTCTGCACCGTTCCGCGTCCTGCGCATGAATCAGGCGCGTAGAAAGCCGTCGCAACATCGTTGTACGGTCCTGCAGTTCACTCTCTGTCTTCTGTCGTGACTGGCTCTCATGTTTCCAAAGGCGGATCATTTCCAAAGCAGAGCTGGCGAACTCGGCCAGACTTGTCATGATTCGCACGTCTTCGGCATCGAATTTGCGCTCGGGATTGTGAGAAACGATCCAGATAGTTCCCAACGGATCCCGCTCTCCCAGCGGAACGACCAGCACTTCGACGAACGGAAGTTTCGTGCCGTTGAGGTAGTGGAAATAATGATCAGGATGCGAGAAGAGCTGCGGCGCTTTCCGGTCCAGGCATACTCCGCAAGGGCTGCACTCGCGAGGCATAGAGCCGCCACTGTGCTTGCTGAGCGCTCCCGCCAGATTCGTCCAGCGGAAGATCCGGTCACCCGTCGAGGTGGTTTCGAGCAGGCTTAGGACTGCTGTATCTGCGTGACACAATTCCAGTGCAAGTTCAAGCAGAGCATCGGGCAATTTCTCAGGACAGTTGCCTGCGACTCTCGCCAATGTGCGCAACGCTCTACTCTCGCTCTCGAAGATCGGCCGGCGGTGTGGGCGGGCCGAAAGCTCCGGGGTGATCAAGACATCCGCGAGGCTGACCCCGGCCGGTGCAAGTTTCACTTGCACGGCTGGCGGTGGGCGGGACGATGTGTGGAGAGAGAGCACGTTTTTGGCAACGGATGGCATATTTGTACCGGTGAACCAGATCATACGCAGCTGCATCGCAGAAGTCTGGTCAACATTGACCGTGCAGATTCCACGTGTAAGCGAGAAATAGCGGCGCGGGTACGGACCCGCGCCGACTGGCGTTTACTTCTAACGCAAGCTTCCCGTGGTCGCGCTGGCGGGGCTGCCGATTGCTTCGCCAGACACCACAAGTTCGACTCTCCGGTTCTGCTGCCGACCGGCGGAGTTATCATTTGTGGCTACCGGTTGGGTTTCGCCAAACCCCTTCGACGTAATGGATGCAGTCGTGACTCCCTGATTCACCAGGTATTCGCGCACAGCGTTGGCACGATTCTCAGACAGTGTTTGATTCATTTGGTCGCTGCCCACACTGTCGGTGTAGCCGCCGACTTCGATGTTGAGCCCGGGGTAAGCCAGCAGGATGCCGGCAACCTTGGCCAGCTTCTCGCGGGCACCTGGTTTCAACGAGTACTTTGCCGTGTCGAACAGGACATCGGACATGCTGACGATGAGACCTCGTGCGCTATCGCGGGTCTGGAGAATGGAATTCAGTTGCTCCGACAACCGGACTCGCATGGCTGCCTTGTCAGCTTCCGCTTGTTGCACACTCTGTTGGGCATCCAGTGCAGTTAAGCGAGACTTTTCCGCATCAGCCTGGGCGTCATTCAAGTCTGCTCTGGCCTGATCGGAGGCCGACTGGGCTTGAGCAGCTTCGGCTTGAGCTCTGGCTGTTTCAGACTCTGCCTGGGCCTTAGCGGCTTGCGCTCTGGCTGTTTCAGACTCTGCCTGAGCCTTAGCGGCTTGGGCCGTGGCTGTATCAGACTCTGCCTGAGCTTTGGCGGACTCGGCTAGTGCCTGGTCAGACTGGGCCTGCTCCTTCTGGCGGGTCGCGGCGTCTGCTTTCGCCTGGGTTTGTGCCTGGGCGCTGGCTGCTGCTTGACGTTCGTTGTCCAGGCGTTCCTGCTCTATCGCCTTGACTGTGATTGCGCGAGCGTCTTCGGCGGTCTGCACTGCCTCACGCGCGACTCCGACCATAGCCTTCTTGTCGATTCTCTTTGCTGTCGCATATGCATCTGCTTTGTCCATCAGGCGGACGGCGCGTTGATAGCTATCCACAGCGTACTTGTCCGCGCCTTCGGACTGAGCAATACGCAAGGCGTTGCGTGCTTGAAAGAATTCCAACGGTAACTTGGCATTCAATACCACCGGATCGAATTTGTAGCCGGTAGGAATGTAGCCGCCACGTTCGAGGAGCTCATACTTTGCATTCACCACTTCCGTGGTTCCCTTGGTGTCCTCGCGGATGACGTTTTCGAGCACTACGACGTTGCTGGGTTGGCGCACTGCATAATAAGGTTCTGCGGTAACGATTAGGGCGAATGCCTGAAGGTCGGTGGTGACATCGAGCTTGCTGCGATCGCCGTTTAGCAGAACTTCACCCAGGTTCACCGCCCGGCCTTCGGGAGTGATGGCCCACAGGATGTAAGTCAGATACTCACTGCCGAACGTCGTCGGCTTCTGCAGCTCATCAAATTCCACTTCGATTTCGATATAGCCCTGCTTGCTCTCCACCTTGGCTTCGCCATTGGCCTTTGGCATCAGTTCTGTGCCTGCGAAATCCAGTTTGATAGCCCCGCCACGGTGCTTATAGTTGACCGCCCGGGCCGTGCGGCTGGTCACCGTAACATGGAATGTCGGCGTGTGAGCCATAGGTTCAAGGGCGATATCGGTTTGAGCGTTAGTTACGGCGTTCAAACTCAGTGCGACTACGGCGACTAACAGCAATTGTGTCTTCAATGTATCTCCTTGTGGCAGGTGTCTGCCTACTACGACGTCTGTGCCTTCTCTTAGGGTCCCTGGGGCTGGCTTCTTCGGGTTATCTTTCAGGTCCCAACGTGGACTCTGGAAAGCGAGTGAAAGAGGCCAACAACATTCAGCAGCCACAAAACCACGGCGATCACTACAACGCCGTTCAAAATTGCCTTAATGGATTTCTGCATTGGAATGAAGCGATTCACCAGCCACAGCAGAAGACCCACCACGATGATAACTTCCAGTAGTTGAATTAACGGCATGATTAAACCTCTCTTGTTGCCGGGCTAACTCCTTTCGTCCCCCTTAAGGAGGCGCCCTGAATTTCACTTTTTGAGAACCTTAGGGTCGAATCGTGTTCGCCGGAGGACTTCGCGGCATACACACGGATGAAGATTGCTGACTAGCCGGATGTGGCCGCTTGGACCTTGCTGGTCAAATCTTGCTGTGGCGGCCCAAGTATGAGATCTGCGAATCAGCGGTCGCGGAATCTCTAGACACACTCAGGAGAATAAAGAATGACAGATGCCAGCTCTCGTGTCTGAGCAAGATAGCTCACATGGGAAGAAGTCAGAATGCGAAGCCTGCGCCGTGATCGGATCAGGTCGCCGACACTTCGGCGCGTGTGCATGCCTTTTGTACGGCTCGTATCGGGGTTCGGGCGGGTGAGGCTTCCTGACGTAAGGCTCGTACGGGGGCTCGTTCAAGGGAGGATTGTTGGAGTAAGGCTGGTATGGAGGTTCGGGCAGCGGGGGTCTCTTGGCGCGCTCCGCGTCCGGCGGTGCACCGGGATAGGCCGGCGGTGGTTGGGGAGATTTGTTTGAGTCGGCGGCAGGGTGACTGAACATAATATGGCTCCGGGGAGGAACTGGGAGGTCGCGACCAGCACGAATGTGATTGTGGGCCGCAATAACTTCGAGTCCTGATCCTACTCTACAAGTACGCCATGCGAAGCTGCGGCACTGATCACAATTGACCATCTCGCTGCCGCGCAATGCTGCACTATGCAACCATGAAGGTAAAGAAGGAACGGGCTCTGGAGGTTCGTTGCCCCACGTGTGGCGCTAAACCGGGACAGAAGTGTGAGCTCAGCACCGGCCTCCCCCGCGCAAACCCGCATCGAGATCGGCGCCTGGCGGCCTTGGACAAATGGCGGGAGCAACTTCAGGGTTGGCCTGACTCAGCAATGCGGGATGCAGAACCCCTTCCTGGCGCGTCACCATCTTGAGTTGGATAGAGACCTTCCAGTCCGAGAGCCTGGGCCATCAACGGCTGTTCCTCGATCAGAATCGTACCGACTCGAACGGATGGCGGCATAGAATCCTCCAGAGGACACTGGCTGCGTTAGGCTCGGGCGAGCGCGGCCACAACGATAAGCAACAATGAACCGAATATCAGCGCCCCGGCGCCCAGCAGCACGATTTCGCTGAGCAGGTCAGGTTTCATCAAATCCCGGCAGCGCATTTCACTTCTCCCCGGTCGGAAAACCGTTGGTCAAACCGCCTGCCTGGGCGGATTGAACCGCCCCAACGCTAATTAAAGATTGGCCATTTCCTCGCGCAATACTGTGCACAATGGCTCACATCGTAAATATTCGCGGCCCGATGATTAATGCCAATTGACCTTGCTTGGACTAGAATCATGGTTGATGAAACCAGCGGTACCAGTGCGCAACAAGAAGAGCCGAGAGTTCGACCCCGCAACTTTCCTGGCGACGATTGGCGCCGGCAGGAAACTGGTGACTGTTCCGGAAAAGAAAACGATATACGCGCAAGGGGGCGCAGCGGACGCCGTTTTTCATATCCAAAAGGGCAAAGTGAAACTTACCGTCGTCTCTCAGACTGGCAAGGAAGCGACCATTGGCATATTGGATGAGGGGGACTTTTTTGGGGAAGGTGCGCTTGCCGGTCAGGTTCTTCGAATGGGGTCCGCGGCTGCGATGACGGATTGCGAACTTCTGCGGATCGACAAGAAGGCGATGATGGATGCGCTCCACCGCGAGCGTGCATTTTCCGATATGTTCGTGGCTTATCTGCTGGCGCGCAATATCCGTTACGAAGAGGATCTGGTCGACCAACTATTCAATTCCAGCGAAAAGAGACTGGCTCGGGTCCTTCTATTACTTGCGCATTTTGGCAAGGAGAGCATTCCGCAAACCGTGGTTCCAAAAATCAGCCAGGAGACTCTGGCTGAGATGGTTGGAACCACTCGTTCGCGAGTCAGCTTTTTTATGAACCGATTCAGGAAGTTGGGCTTCATTCAATACGCGGGGGGCCTGGATGGCGGGCTGCAGGTCCACACTTCACTGCTGAATGTAGTTCTGCACGATTGAAAATTTTCCTAGCGCCCCTTGAGGCACGCTAGGCGCGACGCACAGAGAGAGCCAGTACGAGTTCCTGCCTGAGTTTCTTCCTCTTGCTCCGCCGATGCCCGATCCCTTGCGCTCCCGATGTTGGCAGTGCGGGAAGCCTCTGTCCTGCTCAGACCTAACAGCTCCTTGATCAGAGCGTCCGCATACGGAAATTGTCATTCAGGAACACAGTCTCCACCGATTGCCGTTCCGCCAGGGCCTCATGATCCGAATTCGTTGGTTCTCACGGACTGGGGCGGCGAGATGGCCCTGGCCGTTCGGTTTACAGGTTCCCACTCGACCGGTGGAAACTCGCGAAACGTGCCGGGCTCGGTCCTTATCTTCTGCCGATGGCCGCATGACAAGCAAATCGCTCCCACTTGCCTGGCGTCGGTCTGCTTGGAAATGATGTTTTCCCGCACTGCGAGAACACCCGATACGACCGGGCCCTTGCATTCGTCACAAGGGTAAGCAGAAAGATAGAGATACTGTTTCTTCATGGGCGGCCATAGTACTGATTGATCATAAGCCGCCACTTCGGTATCGTGTGGTCAAATTTGCTCATGCAGACCGCCTCCATTTCGTCCTCCAGCCGCCGTGGCTTCACGATCCACTTAGACCACGACCTAATCCGCGAGAGAAATCTCATAGTTCCTCCGGCGTGGTTTGCAGAATGCTGGCGATTAGCACGGATATGCGGTTCCATTTCTTGGTCTCGGACTGGAGTTGACGGCGACCCGTCGCAGTCAAACTGTAGAATCTCGCTTTGCGCTTGTTGTCGGATTCTCCCCACTCGCCGGCGATCAACCCCTGGTGTTCCAGCCGGTACAACGCTGGATAAAGCGAACCCTGCTGGATATCAAACTGGTCATCGGAGATCTGCTGAATCCGCAGCAGAACGCCGTAGCCATGCAACGGCCCGAGCGAGACGGCCTTGAGGATGAGCATGTCAAGAGTGCCTTGCAGAAGATCGATCTGTTTCCCCACGGTCTCTCCTTGTCCGTCTAGGAGAGACACTAACAACACTCTCCCAGAGTGTCAAGGAGAGACGAGAGAACGGCATCCTGTTGATTTTCGCCCCCGAGTAACGGGCAACCCACTGGTAGAGAAGCTGAATCTGGCAGAATTCGTGTCTCCAAACTGTCCCGCAGAAACGTTGCAAGCTGGTAATCCCGATTAGCCAGAAACTGCCACTCCGTGAAGCGGCCGAGGCCCAGGCAACTGCGGAGAAGGGTCGGGCCGGGAAAATCTTGCTGGTGGCTTGATACTATTTGCAAACAGAGGACAGGGAAGGAAAATCGGAAATGAAAAAGGGCTGCGTGGAATTAACCCTGCTTCGAAACCGAGTGGCGATGGATGTGTGGAATGTCTGGCGTCCCCGAAAGGTTGGTGGCTTCATCTCCGCCGGTGTGCGGAGTGTGGGCACATCGGTTGCTGTGACAGTTCTCCGAGCCAGCATGCATCCAAGCATGCGGCAGCGACTGGGCATCCGATCATTGCGAGCTTCGAGCCCGGTGAGGATTGGTTCTTCAATTACGAAAAGCAGGATTACGAAAAGCAGGGGAGGATCAAGGGTGCGGAGTTGCTCCCGCCTCAGTCGCATCCAACAAATCAGCCCGCACCTGGACCCGCAGGAAGGGTGCCAGCCAACTGGGAATCACTCCTAAACTAGCTGGCGTCGATCGATTTTTTATGAATGGGAGCGGGGACTGGGGACACCGTATTTGTAATGAGCACTGTATCGAAAGGAGCCATCGATGAACGCGGTACAAATCGAACAACAGAGCTATGAGATGCCCCCGCGAGAGGGGATCAGCGTCGCACATTTTCTCACCGTCGCCGACGTCGAGCGATCGGCTCGCTACTACGAAAAGGTCTTCGGCGCTCGCATTCTGACCATGGGTGACGGCAACGCGCCTCCGTACCTTCAGCTTGCGAATATCTGGATGATTCTGAACGTTGGAGGCGGGCCGACCCCGGATAAGCCGACGGTAACGCTCAGCGTTCCCGACCCGAATCACATCAACAGTTTTATGAATTTCCGCGTTGCGGACATTCAAGCGTGCTACAAGCTATGGAAAAGTCGAGGAGCTGAGTTCATCACTGAACCGATCCCCAAGTACGGCGAGATTCGCTGCTACATCCGCGATCCTGACGGTTACATTATCGAGGTCGGACAGAGCACGACCCTCACCTACGGTTAACTCTCGGCCGGGAAAGAGGATTCTCACAGTTCCGGGCGAGTTGTCGGCAATGAGGAACTTAGCCAGCCCAGTTCGAAAGCAGTCTGCTTTGGGGACCCAAGCGACCACAGGTATGAAATCACAGGTGTGAAATTTTGGGCGGAACTGCTAGTGATTGAAAGATATGGTGGCCAGGGACGGAGTTGAACCGCCGACGCCAGCCTTTTCAG
>CAWDLG010000005.1:0-547408 GCA_963803205.1 Terriglobales bacterium | reverse complement strand
GACCTTTTGTACTCGACCCGAGCACACATTTCCGGTTTGTACGGCGCAAGCCCATTTGCGTCTTTTGTGTTTTTTGTATCGTTTTCCTTTTTGACGTGAAGCGAAGCACTTCTGACGAGCTAATAAGAGGGTGGCGCGCGAAGAGTATAAATCCACCCTTATTCGCGAGGGTGCCCCGGTCCAAGCTCCGCTTGGGCGGGGCTTTTGATGTTCATTCGTCACAGACTTCTTCTCACCTGTGGAAATAAGCTCATAGCATGCCTTGGGGACTCAAACGCTTTCACGAAACACGCCAACTGCACTACCTAACATTCAGCTGCTATAGGCGGCGACCGAATTTTCGTACGATCGAATCTCGCACCACATTTGAATCTGCGTTGGAGCGTGTTCGACAGCAGTACGGACTCTGCGTCTACGGTTACGTGGTGATGCCCGAACACGTCCACACGCTGGTAAGTGAACCGGAACACAGAACCTTGGCGCGAGCCATGCAATCTCTCAAGCAAGGAGTCGCGCGCAGGCTCGCGCTCAGAGCCGCGGATTCATTCTGGCAAGCCCGTTACTACGATTTTAACCTTTGGAGCGAACGCAAGTTCGTGGAGAAGCTTCGCTACATACATCGGAATCCGGTAGAGCGTGGATTGGTCGGGCGCCCCGAGGATTGGACTTCGAGCAGTTTTCGTCATTACCTGAGTGGAGAAGCTGGAACAGTGAAAATCGAGTCACAGTGGACTGCACGAAAGCGGGAGCAACGTGGGATCTTTCCTACCGTGAAGGTACCTTCACCGGCAGAAATCCCCGCCCAAGCAAAGCTTGAACAGGGCACCCTCGATAGTAAATAAAATTTCCCCGGTTAACGATGGGCCTGAACAATAAGATTTCCTCCAGATGATCGGCCAGACCGTCTCGCACTATAAATACGCGCCCTCAGGGTGACGCTCCTCGCGGCCAGCTATGATCACGATATCGGGCCTAACGCGACCGTTAGCGTTACACGACGGGGCGGTAACGCAGCCCGCCCGCAGTCTTTATTCGCTTGGTTAGATTGACTTCTCGATGCATCGGTGAATCCTTGCTGAAGTGATAATGGCGTAGGTATCACCAACTGTGGTGGAGGCGGCGGGAGTCGAACCCGCGTCCGAAAGTGTTACTGGTCAAGAGACTACATGCTTATTCGCGTTCCTGCCCCGGGCGTTTGCCGCCTTGCGGCGGTTCCCCCAGGACGTTCGCGGCGCGCGCTCAGAACGGACAAGAAACGCTCGCCACTAGCCTGTAAGCTTAGCCTCCCGTCCCAGACGTAGACGAGAAGAGCAGCCCGCTGTGCGACGTCCTTCGGAGGCCCACGGGCGAAGCCTCCTCGAACGGCTGCCTAAACTAGTTAGGCTGCGTATGCCATTGGTTGATTGGCAATTATCATTTTGCCCACGATTACGGGTGTGTGCACCCCGGCATGCCTCTTGGCCGCAAGCATCTCCGTCGAAGCCGTGACGCCCCCATTTTGGGATGGACCAATCAAAGAGCTGCTTCCAGAGTAGAAATAGCCAATCGGGAAGTCAAACGATTGGATGATCGCCTTCGGATTTGGGGTTCAGCAGCTGCTCGTAAATGAATGCTATTGACATTCTATTCATTCCATTCTATTCTATATGTTCTACCGAATTTTCGCGCGCAGAAGCTTCTCGTGAAACAGGCAGACAAAATTCGCACTTACGCCCGGGAGAGATACGTTTTGCCAGCACGCGGGCAAAAGGATAAGCAGTTTTCAATTCGGATGGGGGACGTGGTTCGCGATATGAAACTGGTCGGAGGGCGTGCGCCGGCCGTTTGCAGCGCTTTAAAGACCAAAGAATTCCTCCAAGAGAATTCGCTGCGCCTGATCTCAAGAACAGGACCTGAATCCGGACAGAGCACGACGGTCAAGTACACCTACGAGTTCGTTGAGGAAGGGAAGAGCGCGGCCTTGGACCGTCAGGATGCGTGGAATCGTCTCCGAGGCGCTCTGAAGCATGTCTTTGCCACATACGGGGGAGGCGAGGCCTATCTGCGAGCTGAGCGCGCGTCTTTCCGCGATGCGGACAACGATAAATGAGCCGCGTTTATTGGGATTCCATGCTTTTTATCTACTGGCTGGAAGACCATCCTGTTTTCGCAAAACGGGTCGCCAATATCCATGCTCGTATGCGCGAGAGGAAGGATGAACTCATCACCAGCGCCGTTACCGTTGGCGAAGTGCTCGCGGGAGTGTATCGCGCGGGTTCAATTGCGAAGGCGGATGAGATACGCCAAGTCCTGCTGGGTCTTCTATCGGAAGTCGTGCCCTTTACTGTTGAGACGGCTGATCGTTATGCAAGGATCCGCGGAAGTACAGGCATAGGTTCTGCCGATGCGATTCACCTCGCCTGTGCCGCATCCGCGAAAACCGACTTATTCTTGACGAACGATAAAAGCCTGGTCGGAGAGTTCGTGCCGGGTATTCAGTTCATCGCTTCGCTGGAAACCGAGTTCTTCTGATCCGCACGTGCAGCTGCCGTCTCACCCCTGCTGCACCATCCTGGCTTCCAGGCGCGTCTTCACTTCGGGCCATTCCGTATCCACGATGCTGAAGTAAACCGAGTCCCGCACCCGGCCTGTCCACGTCATCATGTGCTTGCGGAAGGTGCCTTCTTCCTTCGCTCCCAGCCGCAGGATGGCTTTACGGGACTTCTCGTTCAGCGAATCGGTTTTGAGTTCCACTCGCAGGCACTTCCAGATCTCGAAGGCGTGACGCAGCATCTGGTACTTGGCCTCCGTATTGATGGCCGTCCGCTGCCATGGAACGGCAATCCAGGTCGAGCCGATTTCCACGTGACGGTTCGCGGCATCGATGCTCATGAACCGCGTACTGCCCACAAGGCGGCCGGAGCTTCGTTCTACAGTCGCAAAAGGTACGGACAGTCCCCGCCGCTGCTCCTCCAGAACAAACTCAATGAAGGCGCGAAATTCATCGATTGTCTGCACCCGGTAGGGAATCCAGCGGAAGATGTCATCCAGATCGTTCTTCACCGCATCCCATAACGGCTGAGCGTGCTCGAGGCGTAATGGCTCCAGGCGTACGACTTCGCCTTCCAGCGTCAGCGGTCCGACCTTGATCGAACCCGAGTTGTTTCCCAAGAATCCCCCGATCCGGCTAGAACTGCCTGTTAAAGACCTATATCTTTGCATCCCGGCGGCCAGACTGGCATCTGAACCTGAGTCGGCCTGTAGAATGTGAAGGTTAACCAAAGCATGCCCTGTTTCGTCCAACGATGTCAGGAGAGCCGCCGGTGAAGGCCCAATGTCTGCCGTTCAGCCAAATTCCTCATACCACGCGGCTTTTCACGGATTTTCTTGCCTGGGCGCCGAATGTCCGGGGCTTTTATTCCCGTTCTCCCCATTTTCCCGAGTGGATCGCCGACCCCGCCGCCGTCCCTAAGCTCGATGCCAGCCGCCGCGAGCAAGTAGCGGCTATTCTTGAGCGCCAAAACTCTGCTCTGGGAGCCTCGCCCCGCACTCTATTGAATATAGCGCGGCTGAAGGCGGGAGCTTCGGCCCTGGTCACAGGCCAGCAGGTCGGTCTTCTCGGCGGGCCCTTATTCTCGCTGTTCAAGGCGCTTACCGCGGTCAAACTCGCCGACGAAGCGACCAAAGCTGGAGTCGATTGCGTCCCGATCTTCTGGCTGGCCACTCAAGATCATGACCTCGCCGAAGTCAACCAGGTTGCCATTCCCGGCCAGGATGGCTCGCTGCAGACGCTTCATGCATCCGTTCACGCCACCGAGGATGCTCCCGTCGGCACGGTGACGTTTGGCGAGGAAATCAACGAGGTCGTCGAGGCCGCGGCGGGATTGCTCGGAACTGCGGATGCCGTGGCTGCGCTGCGCGACTCTTACCGTCCTGGGGAAACATTCGGCGGTGCCTTCGCCCGCCTCTTTGTAAAACTGTTTTCAGGATGGGGCGTCATCCTGCTTGATGCTTCGGATCCTCAGCTCAATGCCCTCGCCGAACCAATCTACCGCGCGGCGCTCGAAGGGGCGGCCAATCTCGAGACGCGGCTGCAGGCCCGGAGCAAGGAGCTGGAGACCGCTGGCTACCACCAGCAGGTGAAGGTTACTGATTCGTCCACGTTGCTTTTCATGGTGCGAAACGGACGGCGCCTCCCGATTCACCGGCAGGGAAGTGGAAGGGCTGAGACATTTGTGGTCGGGGACGAAACGATCTCGCGCGAGGACCTGATGCGGCATCTTTCGGCATCGCCGGGCGATTTCAGCGCGAACGTGCTTTTGCGCCCGGTAGTGCAGGATTACCTGTTGCCGACAGTCGCCTATACGGGCGGCGCGGCAGAAGTCGCATACTTCGCTCAGGCCGCGGTCGTCTATGAAAGCCTGCTGGGAAAAGTAACCCCGATTATCCCGCGCTTCTCAGCGACCATCCTGGACTCGAAGGCGCAGACAATTCTGGAGCGTTTCGGAATCTCCTTTCTTGACGTTATGCGCGGGCCGGAACATCTGCGTGAAAACCTGGCTGCCAGCACTCTGCCGAAGGAATTAAAGTCCGCTTTCGAAAACGCCGGTTCCGCTGTCGAGAAGTCGATGGCCGCGATTCGCGAGTACCTGGAGCGTCTGGACAAGACCCTCGTGGACTCCGCCGCCAATGCCGAATCGAAAATGCGTCACCAGCTTGAAACCCTGCATGCGCGGGCGGCGCGCGCCGAACTTCGGCAGGACGAGATTGTCAGTCGCAAGGCGGAATGGCTCAGCAATACGCTGTTCCCCAACAAGGCGCTCCAGGAGCGCGAAGTGGCGGCCGTTTACTTTCTTGCCCGCCACGGCGCCGGTCTGCTCGACGAACTTTACAGCGCGATTCACACCGACTGCCTGGATCACCAGGTGATTTCTCTCTGAAGCCTATTTCCTCGATAAGTTCGTCACCGGCCGGTTTGCGGCAACTCAGTGCATGGTTTCTGAATCCTCGTTTTCTCGTTGCACGTGCGCGTATTCGTTTGGGACCGGATCCTTGTTTGGGTTGCCGTACTGGCATGCGAGAGACAAAACAAGAGCTCGTCGAATTCCTGCTGCATCCATCAGGGAAATCGATCGCTCGCTGTAAATGGCTTGGGTAAGGATCCCAGTTTGGCCGGGCCCAACCCTCCGCGCGGCGTGAGTGATAGAGTTTCGAGATGCGATTCAACCGATCCGTTCCGCCCTGTGCCGTAATCCCTGTCCTGATTTACCCCGACCCTGCGGTAGCGGCCGATTGGTTGTCAAAAGCCTTTGGCTTTACTGTCCGTCTCCGCATTGCCAATCACCGCATCCAGATGAAAGCCGGTGATGGCTGCTTCACGATTGCCGAAGGCAGCGTGATTCCCAACAACTCGCACATCGTGCAGGTTCGCATCGAAGACGCCAGGGGACACTGCGAGCACGCGCGACAGAACGGTGCCATCATCCTGACCGAGCCCAAGGAACATTCTTATGGCGAGCGCCAATACAACGCGCAGGACTTTTACGGCCACCGTTGGGACTTCACGGAGACTATCGCCGATGTCGCTCCCGAGGAATGGAGCGACGGTGCATTTCATCTGGAATGATTCGAGTGTGAACTTAATGGCGAAGTGGTGTGGACGCTAAGTTTGCCGCGTTTTGATGTCGCGGATCCGGCATGGAACAAAATTCCCGATAGCGACAGGAATAGGCAATAAATAGGCAGGATTGGGATACCCGATTTGGAGGCCGAAGCTTTCTAATATTGAAGGGCGGAAAGAGAAAGAGAAAAAGAGAAAATGAAATCGCTGCTTTTATTTAGTCTCATTCTGCTTGGCGCCGGAGTCCCGGCACAGCCTATGCCCGATGCTCCGAACCGACATACGGAAATGAAGAACCCTTTTGCCGGCGCATGGAAATTGGTCTCGCTCGAAGAGCCCAGTGCCGACGGACAATTGCAAAAAGCTGATTGTACGGGCTTATTCGTGTTTACCCCCGACGGCAAGGCATCGGTCCAGGTCATGTACCGAAACGCGCAGACTGGCAGCGCGTACGCGCACGGCGGTTACGAGGCTTCGTATGGCACTTACCGCATTGACGACCCTTCCACTTTTACATTTCACGTCGACGGCGCACTCGTGCGTGCGCTCATTGGCAAAGATTTGAAACGCAGGTACGAGCTTTCGGGCAATCGCTTGACCGTGAAATCAACAGACTCCAACGAGCACTGGAAAGTTATTTGGCAGCGCTACTGAAATATGAGGAGATCAGCACAATGAAGCAACGCAAACTTGGAAAAAGCAATCTTGAAGTCTCCGCCATCGGACTCGGCTGTATGGGCCTGAGCTTTGGTTATGGGCCGGCGGTGGACAAGGAGCATGGAATTTCCCTCATTCGCGCGGCGGTGGAGCGCGGTGTAACGTTTTTCGATACAGCGGAGGTTTATGGTCCCTACACGAATGAAGAACTCGTCGGGGAGGCGCTTGCTCCCTTTCGCAAGAACGTAGCAATCGCGACGAAATTCGGATTCCACATCGAGGAGGGGAAGCAAGGGGGGCTGGACAGCCGGCCAGAGCACATCAAGCAAGTCGCCGAGGCGTCCTTAAAGCGCCTGAGGACGGATGTCATCGATCTGTTCTATCAGCATCGTGTCGATGACAAGGTCCCCATTGAAGATGTTGCTGGAGCTGTCAAGGACCTGATCCAAGAGGGCAAAGTGAAGCACTTTGGATTGTCGGAAGCGGGCGCACAGACAATTCGACGAGCCCACAAGGTGCTGCCTGTGACGGCGCTGCAAAGCGAATATTCGCTTTGGTGGCGAGAGCCGGAGCGCGAGATCATTCCGACTCTGGAAGAGCTCGGCATCGGCTTCGTGCCTTTCAGTCCGCTGGGCAAGGGCTTTCTCACCGGAGCCATCAGCAAGGATACGCAGTTTGACAAGAGCGATTTCCGCAATATCGTCCCTCGCTTCTCGCCGGAAAATCGCGACGCGAATCAGGCTGTGGTCGATCTGATCGGCGAATTCGCAAGGCAGAAGAAGGCAACTCCAGCTCAGGTAGCGCTCGCATGGCTGCTTGCGAAAAAACCTTGGATCGTTCCAATTCCGGGAACGACGAAACTGCATCGGCTGGAGGAAAACATCGGAGCTGTCAGCGTGCACCTTTCTGCCGATGACTTTCGCGAGTTGGAAGTGACGGCCTCGAAGATTCCGGTGCAGGGCGCCCGCTATCCCGAGGCGCTTCAGAAGTTGGTGGGTCGCTGACCAGAGGAGGCTCCGGGATGAGCAAATGGTCCAGGAACGAAATACACAGGATTGCTGAAACAGATGATCTGCACATTTCACCCTTGCGCGAGGACGGCAAGACGTATGGAACTCCGACCTGGATTTGGTCGGTAGTGGTAGATGGCGAGCTTTATGTGCGCGCCTACAACGGGCAAGACTCTCGCTGGTATGAGGCAGCAATCCACCAGAAAGCCGGCCGCATCCGTGCCGCCGGCATGACAAAGGAAGTCACCTTCGAGGCCGTTAGTGGCAGCCTTAACGACTGTATTGATGATGCCTATCGCGTGAAGTACAAAACCAGCACATATCTGAAGCCCATGATCGGAGATCGCGCCCGATCAGCCACGGTCAGGGTCATTCCCCGCAAAATGGCGGCCTGATCGAAAACAACTGCAAGGAGCAGCAATAATGCCGAAGCCATCCGATGGAGCCAAGAAATTAATCGGCGACTTTTCTCCGAAACTGGTTGAACTCACCGATCGCGTGCTATTTGACGATGTGTGGGAGCGCAAGGAGTTATCCAAGCGCGACCGCAGCCTTATCACCGTGGCGGCGCTGGTTGCGCTGAACCGTCCTGACCAACTGCGGTTCCATCTCGGCAGGGCCGTGGAAAATGGGGTCAAAAAAGAGGAACTGATCGAAGCTATTACTCATCTGGCGTTCTATTCCGGTTGGCCGAATGCGATTACCGCCGTCCTTCTGGCGAAGGAGCTTTTCGAAAAATCCCAGTAAGCCAAGACCCCGATGTTCGGCTGAGCTATGAGCCAGATTTCAGTTTTTCAGCGCCATTTCACGCCTTTTCGGGAGGTTGGCTGCGCAGGCGGAAAGGCGTAATATCGTAACCTCTTCGCCGAAAGGCAGGCTGATTTCCTCGCGGCGAAATCCTCCTCATGGCCCTGTTCCCGACTCTGATGCTCACGTTCCGCGTAACGTCGGCCATTCGGAGTCTTCCTCCTCTGGCCATGGCCATCTTCCGGCGCGCCGAGAGCCAGGCCGACATCTACAACATCCTCTGGGTGCTGGTTTTCGGGTTCGCCACGCTCAACATTCTTGCGCTGGTGGCCCGCCGTTTCGAATCGGAACGTAACCGTCTCAGCTTCGGCGAAATGCTGGCGGTTATGGTTGTACTCGTCGCCGTTGCCCTGCTGGCGACCGAGCTCCTGCATATGTTCAAGATCTTTCCCATCCGCCTGCGTAGCCGCTGAAAATCATTTGCGGTATCATCGTTACGTGACGAAGAAGATGTCCGCTTTCGAAGTGACCTGCCCTTGCTGTAGCGCTGTCTTAAAAGTGGATCCCGAAGAAAGAGCCGTCATCTCGCACCTGGCGGCGGTCAAGCCCAAGATGTTCAATGACATCGAGGAAGCCGCCCGCGCTATGAAAGAGCAGGACATCCGTCGTGATTCAATTTTTCGGCAATCTGTAGAAAACCAGAAGAATGCCTCCCAGCTTCTGGAAAAGAAATTCCAGGAAGCCGTAAAGAAGGCGAAGGAATCGCCCGATACCGGCAAACCCATCCGCGATTTCGACCTCGACTAGTTTCAAAACCGGCCTGCCGTAAAATATTTTTGACAATAATTCTTGACGCCGGGGCGTAAAATTGTCGGCCATGCCAGCCCCGCCTTTGCTGCTTGGCCATCGAGGCGCTCGCGGGACCGCCCAAGTCCCAGAAAACACCATCATCTCGTTCGATCTCGCCCTGGAGCATGGCTGCGATGGGGTTGAGTTCGATGTCCGCATGACCAAGTGCGGAACGGCGGTGATCTGCCACAACGCGAAATCCGGCCGGGTGGCGGTGGCGCAGGTGACCTGCCGCCAGGTAAAGCGCCTGCCTCGGCTCGAAGACGTCCTGCAGCACTTTGGCAGTCGGGCCTTCCTGGATATCGACCTCAAAGTGCGGGGACTGGAAACTACAGTTCTCGCAGCCCTTCGCCAGTTCGGGTCCAACTGCACCTGCGTGGTTTCATCCTCGATGCCCGCAGTTGTGATGGAACTCAAGGCGCGCAGCGCGGATGTCGCCGTGGGGATCATCTGCGGCAACTCCCGCCAGTTGGTTGCCTGGCGAAAATTGCCGGTTGACTATGTGATCGTGCGTCACACGCTGCTGACCCGTAGGCTGGTGGAGCACATTCACACCGCTGGGAGAAAAGTCCTGGCCTGGACCGTCAATGACAAGTCGTCGATGTTACGTCTGGCCGGATGGGGAGTCGACGGCATCATCTCCGACAATACCCGCTTGCTCGCACATACCTTCGCTTAGAGCCTTTCCAGCCCTCTCGGCCGCTCGTTGCCTGCCTGCCCGGCCTCGTTTAGAGTGATAAAAGTTCACTTATGACAACGGGAGAGCGTTTCGAGCGGGCAGTATCGATCATGGCCCGCCTGCGCGGCCCGGGCGGATGTCCCTGGGACCGCGAACAAACTTTCGACTCCATCAAGCCATACACCGTTGAAGAAACTTACGAGGTTCTGGAGGCGATCGACAATCGCGATTGGGACGAACTGCGCGGCGAACTCGGCGACCTGCTGTTGCAAGTGCTCTTTTACGCCGAAATGGCCTCCGAGCAGGGCAGCTTTTCCATCGATGACGTTCTCGACCGTCTCTCGCAGAAGCTGACCGACCGCCATCCCCATGTTTTCGGCGACGTGAAAGCCGAGACCTCGTCCGAGGTCTTGCGCAACTGGGAAGCTCTGAAGACGGCGGAAAAGAATAAGCGGGAGAACAATCCAGAAGCGAAGCCTGCTCCTCGTGGCATCCTGTCTGACGTTTCCCAGTCTATGCCCGCCCTGCTTGAGGCGCACAAAATCAGCTCCCGTGCGTCCCGCGTGGGCTTCGACTGGCCCGACATCGCCGGCCTGCTGCAAAAGCTGCAAGAGGAAGCCGGAGAACTGCGCGAGCAGACCGAACAGCTTCCCGCCTCAGCTCCAAAAAACCAGGGAGACGGCGTGGCCGGATCGGGCCGCCCTGCAATTCCTCCTGAGCTGCTTTCCCGTCTGGAAGAAGAAGTCGGCGATCTGTTTTTCGTGCTGGTCAACATTGCCCGCTATCTTTCCCTTGATTCCGAATGCGCCCTGAAGAAAGCCAATCGTAAGTTCCGCCGCCGCTTCGAATGGATGGAGCGCCAACTGCACGCCTCCGGCAGGAAAATCGAGCGGACTTCCATGGACGATCTGGAATCGTTGTGGCAGCAGGCAAAGCAGCAGGAAGAGACGCTAAATGAACGTTGAAGCTGTCACGCTGCGCGAAATTCGCATGCCGCTTGTCCATTTCTTTGAGACAAGCTTCGGCCGCACTTATTCCCGAAACATCCTCCTCGTCACGGTTCACTGCGATGGAATCGACGGATGGGGAGAGTGCGTGGCGGGCGAAGATCCTTTTTACAGCTCGGAGTGGACCGAATCAGCCTGGGTGACGATGCAGCACCACCTGGCGCCCGCCATTCTCGGCCGAACGTTGAGCAGCGCTCAGGAGTGCGTCCCGCTGCTGGCAAAGGTGCGGGGACATCGGATGGCGAAAGCCGCACTGGAGAATGCTCTGTGGGAGGCCGAGAGCCTGGAGAAGCAAATTCCGTTATGGAAGCTGCTGGGAGGGGTCAGAAAAGAAATCCAGTCGGGTGTTTCCATCGGCATCCAGGACTCCGTTGAGCAGTTGCTCGGCAAGATCGAGACGGAGCTTGCCGCCGGATACCGCCGCATCAAGGTGAAGGTAAAGCCGGGTTGGGATATAGACGTCCTGGAACGAATCCGCTCCCGCTGGCCGGCCATTCTGCTCAGTTGCGATGCCAACGCGGCCTACAACATGAACGACGTCGAACACCTGCGAAAGTTCGACCAGTTCAAATTGCTGATGATCGAGCAGCCGCTGTGGAACGACGACATCTTCTTCCACGCCCGTCTCCAGAAAGAATTGCACACCGCGCTCTGCCTCGATGAATCCATCCGCCATGCCCGCGACGCCTACAGCGCCGCCGAAATGGGCGCCTGCCGTATCGTGAACATTAAGGTGGGCAGAGTCGGTGGACTCACCGAGGCCAAAAAAGTTCACGACGTCTGCCAGGACCACAAGATCCCGGTCTGGTGTGGTGGGATGCTGGAGTCAGGCGTCGGCCGAGCGCACAATATCGCTCTTTCCACGCAGGAGAACTTCAGCCTGCCGGGCGATGTTTCCGCTTCAAAGCGCTACTGGAAGGAAGATATTGTCGATCCCGAGATTGTGGTGAGCCCGCAGGGCTGCATTGCCATTCAAGACGTGCCCGGTACGGGATACCGGGTGAAAACCGACTTTATCGAGAAGCTGACTGCCCGCAAAGAAGTGATTCGTCCCCAATAGAGCCAAGGCTCGCCAAAGCGCTAATCTCTCGAGCCGGCTTCCGCCGGCGATTTCTCGGCTGACGTTGCTTCCTGTTTTCGCAGCAATTCAACTCCCTGGGCAAAGCTCAGATCCGGCGGCACGGCGTGGAAATCGCTGTAGATTTCGTCGGATTGAATATTCAGACTCTTGAAGAGCAAAATCTTTCCGGTCATCGAAAGATTCATGGCGGTGATCTCCCAATCCTCGTTTCCCACCCAGCCCTGCTGAACCATAAACTTTCCGCCACGATCCAGGTGTCCCAGGATGCCCCACCCGAAGCTCACCTCTTTGATAAGGGTTCCATCGATCTTGGCGATGCGGTGGCGGTTGGAGTCGATCAGCAGATAGCCCTCCAGGCCCGTCAGGACCTGCTCCACCCGCGACGGCGGACTGTACTTCGGATTGGGATGAAAATTCAGCCGAACCAGTTCATCGCCGGCCTTGCCCAGCGTTTCAGCTCCTGATTCCGTCCCCGCATACTCATAGAGGAAAGCATCCGGCAACGCACTCAAAATCCGCTTCACCCGCTCGGTGTCTTCCTTCTCACGATCCTGCTTCTTCTTCAGTTCGTCGGGATCGTTCATGAAGCGATCCACCCGCTCCTTCTCCCGCTTCCGCTGCTCCGCGGTCAGCGGCTTGTCGTCAATGGCAATTACCACTGCCGCCAAGGCATCCCGGGTCTCCACCATCAGCTTGGTTTCCGATCCGTGTGCCCCTTTCTTGTGATCCCGGAACATGTACTTTCCGGCAGGGCGGTTGGAATGCAGTTCGTTTTGCACAGTCCGGCGAACGAGTTCGGCAGGCGGGACGGAGGGAATTTCCGCCAGAGCGGGGCAGGCGGCTGGAAGGATCGCAACGGCCAGGGCAAGTTTTCCCAGAAGAGAACACCACCCCGATGGAACTCGTTTCATGTTACGTAAGTTTATCGTGGAGACACCCATTGCGCATGAAAAGCTAGTATGGAAGGCGTGATCTGCCTGTGAGATACGGGCTTTACTCAATCGGCTCAAGGGCCGGGGTTTCTTCTCCGGGAAAGGCGGAACTCGTAATAAGATGATGGGAGTCCGCCAGGGGTTGGGTTTTCCTGCCTAGGAGGCACGAGTATGGTCGTGGAAGGCTCGAAGTCGTCCGAAGTCGCGCATATTGGGAAGTCGGTCATTATCAAAGGCGAGCTTTCCGGCAGCGAGGATCTGTATGTCGACGGACAGGTTGAGGGCAGTATCCAGTTGAAGGATAACAATCTGATTATCGGACCCCACGGGCAGGTTCGAGCCGACGTGAACGCCAAGGGCGTAGTCGTCCAAGGCAAGCTCGAAGGCAACATCCAGGCCACGCAACGCGCGGAACTCAGGAAGTCTGCCATCGCCATCGGCGACATCGTCACGCAGACCATGGCGATCGAGGAAGGCGCCTTTTTCAAAGGCAAGGTAGACATGCAGCGCGATGCCGCGGCACCGGCGGCCGCCCAGGCGGCGGGCAAGCCGTGAGCAGGTAAGATCCAGATCGAACCGACGGAAGCAATGAAAATTTTTCGCGGTGGTTCAGCAACCGATGCCGGTCCCGCGGCAGTGGGAACGCAAAGAGCACAGCGCCTTTCGCGCCGGTCGAGCGGCCTGGCGGAAGTGACCAAGCTGCTGGCCTCGGAGCAGACGCTTTGCGTTCTGGACCTGGGTTCCACCTCGGCCGCCAACATCCGCTACCTCACCGAGCGCGGTCACAAGATTTACAGCGAGGATCTGCTCGAAGCATCCACCGACCCCACACTGCCGACCAAAGACGAGCAGGGCAATCCCACTCTGGACAGCAAGCGCTTTGTCGCGGAGAACCTGGTTTATCCGACCGGTCAGTTCGATATCACCCTGTTCTGGAATCTCGCCGATTACATGGACGAGAGCCTGGTCAAGCCGGTGATTGCGCGGCTGTGGACGATGATCAAGCCCGGTGGTGTGCTGCTCGCTTTCTTTCATACCCGCGAAGCGGGACCCGACGCGCCCTGCTATCGCTATCACATCGTCGATTCCGATGTTCTGGAAATGCAGCACATCGAACTCCGGCCGGAGGCGCGCAAGGATTCCGGCTCGGGCTTCCGCTTGCAGCGAGTGTTCAACAACCGCCACATTGAAAACCTTTTCCGCGATTTTTCCTCCATCAAATTCTTCCTGGCTCGCGACAACGTGCGCGAAGTGCTTGTGGTCCGCTGAACCTAGCGCGTCCTTTTCACCAGGTAGCGCATCACCCCCGGAGTTTTCGCCAGAAAGAACAACACTGGACGCCGCACGCTGCGGGGCAGCAAAAGCATCTGACGCATCCGCCCCGAATTGCGAAACACGGAAGCGAAGCGCTGATCGTACATTCGCCGGTAATTCTGCCTGCAATCCTGCAATGACATCTGGCCGCGAAAGAAGGGAAGCAGGCATTCGGCCGCCAGCGTGCCGCTCCGCAGAGCAAGAGAAATTCCGTCGCCCACGAACGGATCCACGAACGCGGCGGCATCCCCTGCGAGCAGGGCGCCTGAGCGTTCCGTTTCCGGTTTTCGAAAGAAAAGAGGGGCAGTGCTCACCGGCTCGCTCAGAGGTTTCCACGAACTGCTGCGTTCGCGGAGTTGAGGATGCAGCGCAAATATCTCCGGCAGGGAACTTGCGGCATCCGCCCGGACCATGGCGCTGGCGTTCACTCGCCGCGGCGATGGATCGTCCTGGAGCGCAACCGGCTGAATGCCACAGTATCCGCCGCTGAAGAAGTAGAGATCGACCGAAGGCTCACCGGAGTTCTCCAGAAAATGTGCCTTGATTCCCAGCCATTTTTCCTCGTCCCCTCCGTTGCGGGCGGGCTTGCGGGTGAGGTTCGACCAGCGCCCCGAGGCGTCGATGACGGCTCTCGACGCGAATTCTCCCGCGCTGGTCTTCACCAGGAATGGGCCGTCTCCGGAAACGCTTTGCACCGTGGTCTGTTGCCGGGTGTCGACGCTATTTGTGGCGGCTGAGTTCCACAGTGCGCTGTCCAGTTCCAGTCGCGCGATGCTCGCCGCAGGCGGACTGACCGGGGCGGGGAGGATTCTTCCATCGAGGAAGAGCCTGGCTCGCGGAATGCGGACGGCGCCGCGTAGAAGATTCGCGTAGTCTCCCGCCAGCAGAGACTCCAGCAGGCTTAGTGACTCGGCGGAAACGAATTCGCCACATACTTTGTGCCGGGGAAGCCGTCCGCGCTCCAGGGCCAGGACGTTCGCCCCGTTGCGTGCTGCGGTAATTGCCGCCGCGCTTCCGGCCGGGCCCCCGCCGATCACGATCAGGTCATACATGAGTGAACTCAGGTGCGGGCGAGGGCGCTCACGCCAACCGCGCACTCGGTTTCCAGGCAATCACGCCCATCCGGTACAGGTAGTGGCGCTGAATAGTAATCCGATCAGCGCCTGCCTGCCTCAGAAGCTTACGTATCTCACCAGGAGTGTATGCCTGCCGCACCGAAGCCGGAGCGTCATGCCGCGTGATGCGGCTTCCGAAGAGAGGTGTTGCTGCATATACCAGCGCAAGGTGCAAAGCGCTGCGTACCAGGTCGTTGATCAGCACCGCGTGGCGGCAGACCCGCAAACCCTCCCGGGCGAAGGCGACTACCTCCTCCGGGGCGAGATGATGCGCAAAAAGACTGCAGCTGATCAGGTCGAAGCTTGCGTCCGGAAAGGGAAGAGCGAGGGCGTTTCCCACCACTGCGCGGAAACCATTGGCAGGGCTGTGAGTTGGCAGGTGAGAAGGAACCCGGTCCAGCAGAGTGATTTCCAGGTGGCGGCCCGCACTCGCCAGGCGCTTCGCGACCTGGGTGGGAACGTATCCTGCTCCCGCCGCTACTTCCAGCAGCGACAAAGACTTCACACCCAATTGGCGGGACACCGTTTCAATCATCGATTGGGTAGTTGAAATTCCTCCAAAGGATTGGTTGATCCGGCGCAGATCAGCCAGAGATGCGGCTACTTCTTCCGGCGTGCCGGCGTCCGTATCAAGCCATTCGGTGGTGGGAATTCGTTTCACGGATCGGCCCGTTGGGAAGCGGGCTGGAGTCCAGATTAAACTTCGGCCAGCTCTTCTTCCAGGAGCTGTTTGTTGTAAAGGTCGGTGTAGTAACCGTTCTGAGCCAGCAGCTCCTCATGCGTGCCCAGCTCGACGATGCTTCCATTGTGCAGCACCGCGATCTGGTCTGCATTCCGAACCGTCGAGACGCGATGCGAGATGAAGATCGTAGTCCGGTCGCGCATGATTTCCCGCAGATGGTTCAGAATCTTGTCTTCGGTCTGCGTGTCGACGCTCGAAAGAGCATCGTCGAGAACCAGTACTCGCGGATCGCGGATCAGCGCCCGGGCAATTGCGGAGCGCTGTTTCTGGCCGCCTGAAAGCGTAATCCCTCGCTCGCCGACCATGGTTCGATACTGGTCGGGAAATTCTTCAATGTCGCAGGCAATGCTGGCGGCTTGCGCCGCGGCGCGTACCTCGTCATCACTCGCATCCGCTTCGCCGAAAGCGATGTTTTCGCGAATCGTCTCGCTGAACAGGAAAGTTTCCTGCGGAACGAAGCCAATGCTGCGCCGCAGGTGATCGAGCGGAAATTCGCGGATGGGGCGCCCGTCGATCAGGACCGATCCCGGCGCAGCGTCGTAAATCCGCGGAATCAGGCTGACCAGCGTGGTTTTGCCAGATCCGGTCGGCCCCACCACCGCCAGGCTGCTGCCGGCGGGGATTCGCAGGTTGACATTCTTCAGGACTGGAACTCCGTTATAAGCAAAATTCAAGTTGCGGAATTCAATCTCCCCGGCGATCGTCGGCAACGGAGTCGTTCCCGCGGCAGCGACTTCCGGCCCGTCCTCGATCTCCGGCCTTTCCACCAGAATCTCGTTGATACGAACCATCGACGCCGTGCCCCGCTGGAAGATATTGACAACCCATCCCAGGGCGATCACCGGCCAGGTGAGCTGGACCATGTAGGTGTTGAACGCGACGAAGCCGCCTAACCTCATTCGGCCGTAGAGAACTTCCCGGCCGCCGAGCCACAGAACCAGGACGATGGCAATTCCCAGCATGGTTTCGAGCGTGGGCCACAACATTCCCATCAGCCGGACCAGTTTCAGGCTGCGGTGGATATATTCCTCGTTAGCGGCCTCGAAAGCTTCGATTTCCGGTTCCTCTTGAACGTAGGCGCGAATCAGGCGCGCGCCGGAAAAATTCTCCTGCACGCGTGCAGAAATGTCGGAAAACATGGCCTGGATGCGTTCGAAGCGCTCGTGGATGCGCCGTCCGAAGTACTGAATGATTATGCTGACGACCGGCAAGGGCAGAAACGCGTACAGAGTCAGCCTGGGGCTGATTGAGATCATGAATGCCAGGGCGCCGGCAGTAAATACGATCGTGTTTGCCGAGTACATGATGGCCGGCCCAAGCAGCATGCGGACAGCGTTCAAGTCGTTGGTAGCGCGGGCCATGATGTCGCCGGTGCGCGTCCGCTGGTAGTAGGAGTACGAAAGCTTCTCGAGATGCCGGAAGAGGTCGTTGCGAAGATCGAATTCAATTTCCCGGGAGACTCCGATGACGATCCATCGGGTCAGGTACTGAAAAATCCCCTTTGCGCCGGCGACAGCTAACAATAACGCCGCGTAAATGAAGAGTTTGTGGGAATCCACTCCCGTCTGGAGGTCGTCGATGGCCCGTTTGATGACCAGTGGAAACAGAATCCAGATGCTGTTCAGCAGCACAACACACACAGCCCCGGCAATGTAGTCTCGCCGGTATTTCTTCAGGTAGGGGGCTAAGGGGCGGAGGCTCTTGGGCAGCATGTGCTTAGTAGATGAGATTTTAGCAGCCTGAGCTTCACTTTGAGATAGGCGGAAAAGCCAGCCCCTTCAGGATTCGGGGCGGAAGGCGGCAGCGAAGGCGAGCGTGAGGATCAGGATCCAGGAGTCGAGGAACACCCAGCTGGCGGTAAGCAGATAGGAACAAACGGCGTCGAGATTCATCATCGGAAAAAAGACGGCCAGGAGAAGGGAGAGAGTCTTCCCTGGCCGTGGCCAGAGTGACGCTTACAAACTTTCGCCAGGAGCCGACTGTTTCTCCATGCGCTGCTTGAATCTCTGCTCCCGCTTGTCCATGAACTGGGTGAGCTTAGCCTTCTGCTCCGGGGTCAGGATCTGCACCAGCTCCGCCTCAATGCGAGACTTCTGCACAATCAGTTCGGTAAGGTTCTGGGACTGTTGAGAGGCAATCGTTCGAACCTGGGCCTCATCAAAGTTCCCGCTCTCTTCGAACTGACGCAGCTGATGGTGGCCTTGCGCCAATTGCTGGAGCAGGGGTTGCAGCGTAGGCTTCTCTTTGGCGAGAATCTCCTTAACCTGCGCCTGCTGGGCATCGGTAAGGTTCAGATAATGGGTGAAGAATGCCAGTTGATGGCCAAACATCCCGCCCCGATGCCAGTGCCGCTTGGCGGTCTGCGAGAGGGCAACGGCTCCAATGAGCACGAGTGCCAGCCCGACGATGACAATTTTGACGCGTGTTGATTTCACGGTACCTCCTGGTTTCGCTCTAGAGATAAGAACACCGGGCCCGGCGAAAAGGAGGTAAAGAGTCAGTCAACCCCGGTAAAGTTTTGTAAAGTCCGGCAAACCATTGTTTGACAATTCTTTACGCAAGCGCCAGAGCGACCGTTGTACAAAAGGATTTGTGGACCGCATTCTTGTAATCGACGACGACGTGGAACTCTGCGGCCTGGTGGCGGAGTATCTCCAGCCGGAAGGCTTTCAGATCGAAGCCGCTCATAATGGCGAGCAGGGGCTGGAGAAAGCCCTGAGCGGGAATCACTTGCTGGTCGTTCTGGATGTGATGCTGCCGGGCATAAACGGCTTTGAAGTGCTGCGCCGGATTCGGAGTACGTCGCGCGTCCCCGTTCTGCTGCTGACGGCGCGCGGCGAGGACGTAGACCGTATCGTCGGCCTGGAAATTGGAGCCGACGACTATCTGCCGAAGCCATTCAATCCGCGCGAACTGGTAGCGAGAATCCGGGCTATTCTGCGGCGTACTGGACGGGACAAGGCGGCGCCGCAAGGCTCAGAAATCCTGCGGGTTGGCGACCTCGAACTCGATCCTGCAAGCCGGACGGTCAGCCAGCGGGGAACCGCCGTGGAATTGACCTCCGTCGAATTCAACCTTCTCCAGGCGCTGCTCCGGGAAGCAGGAAGTGTGGTTCCGCGCGAAAGACTCGTCGATGCCGTGCTGGGACGCAAATTCTCGCCTTTTGACCGCAGCATCGACATGCATGTCAGCAAGTTGCGGAAGAAGCTGGGGGATACGGACGGCGGTATGGATCACATCAAGACCGTCCGGGGCGTCGGATATATCCTTACGCGCCCACAGGAAAAGGGCACCGGGCAATGAGAAGTCTGTTTCTCAAGATCTTTCTGTCGTTCTGGATCGCACAGGCGCTTTTTATAGTGCTGGCGATTCTGACCACCATTGCAATGCGCCCGCAGCGCGAATACGCAAGCTGGGAAGCCCTTCAAAGCAAAGTCTTAAGGGAAGCGATCCAGGCAAATGAGAAAGAAGGCGCTGAGGGCGTGCACCGGTATCTGAATGATCTGGAGCAATCGCAGCACGTGCAGGCGTTTCTGTTTGACGACAAAGGGCAGGAAGTATCCGGGGCCCGGCCTCCCGCCTGGGTAGAACGGGTATACCGCGAAGGCCCGCGGCCTTTGCGGGGCCTGGCCAGGCTGTCGATGCGCCCCAGGGTCCTTCGGGACAGCATGCTGGCCGCAGACGGCCGCCACTACACCATGGTCCTGATGCTGCCTCCGGGGCCCGGTGTGCTTTTTGGCCCGCGGGGCGTTCCGGGGCTTGGGATATTCATCGCTGTGATCTCGTCGGGCCTGGTTTGCTTCTTTCTGGCGCGATATCTCACCAAGCCGGTTGTGAGGCTGCGAGCAGCGACTCAAAGGATTGCAGCAGGCGATCTTACGGCCCGCGCCGGAGCTACAGGACGGCGCCGCGACGAGATCTCTCAGCTCATCAGGGACTTCGATACCATGGCCGAACGCCTCGAAGCCCTGGTAAAGGCGCAATCGCGGCTTCTCAACGACATCTCGCACGAACTCCGATCGCCGCTGGCGCGGCTGAATGTGGCGCTGGCGCTGGCGCGCCAGCGTTCCGGAGCGGAAGCCCAGGGGGCGCTGGATCGCATTGAGATCGAGGCGGATCGCCTTAACGAACTCATAGGCCGCCTGCTGACGATTGCGCGCCTGGAGAGCCGCGAGGCGGCCATGAGGACTTCTTCCTTCAGCCTCAACGAATTGATCGCAGATGTCGCCAAAGATGCTGATTTTGAAGCTCAAAGCCGTAATTGCAGGGTGACGGCCAGCATGCCCTCCGCTTGTGTCCTGGTGGGCAGTCCAGGCCTTCTGCACAGCGCTATTGAGAACGTTGTCCGCAACGCGGTGCGCTACACCAGGGAGGGAACTGAGGTCGAAATCTCCCTGGAGTGTGGGGGTTCGGAGGCCATCGTCAGAGTGACGGACTCCGGTCCCGGGGTTCCGCAGGAGTCGCTGGGGAAGCTGTTTGAGCCGTTCTATCGAATTGACGATTCCCGCGGCCGCCAGACCGGCGGCGTCGGTTTGGGCCTTGCCATTACTAAGCGCGCTGTCGGGCTTCACGGCGGCACCGTGACAGCGGCGAACCGGCCGGGAGGAGGATTTGCGGTTGAAATCCACCTGCCCCTGACTCAGCGGGAGCCTGCCAGCGAGACCCCGGAACTGGTGCCCGCGTGAGGCAGTAATTTGGTTCAGGCAACTCCGGAACAAAGCAATGGTTCCAACCACTTGCGGAGGTTTGCTCTTCCTGCGCATTCCTGATACACAAATGACTGGCAATTTCCCGCTCAAGTTTTCCAGGGCCTCAAACAGGGAGAAAGAATGCGGATGAAGTCCCGTCGTGTCATCCTGGTGCTGTTTTTGGTTGGTCTGACTTTTCTGGTGGGCTGCAGCAGCAGTAACAGCTCGACGCCCGGAACTCAAACCGGAAGCAGGCTTTACGTGACCACCCAGGGTGATTCCATGCTTTCCGCCTTCAACGTGGACCTGAGCACCGGAAAGCTGGAGACCAGCAGTGTGACTGCTGGAACCGGAACCATTCCAGCAGGCTTGCTCCTGAATGCGGCCGGCGATACTGCCTTTGTACTGAACCCTGATTCGGCTGACGTTACCGCCTACACGATTGGCTCGGACGGCAAGCTTTCGGCGGCTGGAGGCAGCCAGGTTGTAGGCACCAATCCAAAGGGATTCGCCATAGATTCAGCCGGGCATTTCCTGCT
The DNA here is from genome assembly GCA_963803205.1 of Terriglobales bacterium. Lineage (GTDB taxonomy): Bacteria > Acidobacteriota > Terriglobia > Terriglobales > Acidobacteriaceae > CAWDLG01. The sequence goes on along the minus strand of CAWDLG010000005.1, from coordinate 526,449 downwards.
CGTGGCAAACCCGGGAAGTTTCACCGATCCAACCTCGGGGACGGTAGCCGTGTTCTCTATCAGCGGGACGACCCTCGCCGCCGTGGGTTCGCCGATCTCAACCGCTGAGGCGGCAAGCAGCACCAGCGCCGGGCCGGTTTCCGTAGCGGTAACTCCCTCCGGCGCGTATGTTTACGTCGCAAATCAATTTGCGAACACGGTTTCAGCTTTTGCGATGGATGCGAACGGGGTTCTGACCCCGGTGGTGGGATCGCCCTTTCCGGCAGGGACCGCGCCTTCAGCAGTGGCGATCAATCCGGGAGGAACTCTTCTGTTCGTGGCAAATTCCGGTTCCAGCAACGTCAGCGCGTTCAAGATCTGCGCGGCGGTTTCGACGACCTGCGCCGCGGCGGATGGATCGCTACAGGCGGCTACCAACTCTCCCTTTTCCGCGGGCCTGGGCCCGGCTGGAATGGCGGTTTCGCCCTCCGGAAACTTCCTCTACGTTGTTGACCGGCAATCCAACCAGATTTCCGGATACAAAATCGGGGCCACGACAGGTGAGCTGACGCCCATCGCCAACTCAGCTTCCTCGACTGGCGTGAGTCCAGTGGCCGTTGTCGTCTCGCCCGGTGAGCAGTACGTATATGCGGCCAATCTCGGCTCAGCCTCCATTTCCGTCTACACGATGGACGCCACTTCGGGGGTGCTGACGGTTGTCGGAAATCCCGTCTCAACCGCGAACCAGCCTTCCGCCCTGGCGATTCGCTAGGTAGGAACTTTCAAGATCAGATAGCCGCCCAGCAGGCCAAAAATGATGTCGGGTGACCATGCGGCAAGGGTCGGCGGAAGCTGACTGACATTCCCCATCGCTTCAAACAGGCCTGAAACCACGGTATAGACCACTGCGACGGACAATGCCACGGCCACGCCGGTGATGGCCCCTCTTTTGGTCGTGACCGAAAATGGGATAGCAAGCACGGCCATCACAAAGGTGATGGCGGGGAATGCCAGCTTCTTGTGCAACTGCACTTTGAGGCGGACGACATCGAAACCGCTCTGCTGAAGATCGTGGATGTAACTCTTCAGCTCTTCGTAATTCATCTCCGAATACTGTTTGACTTCCTTCTTGAAGTACGACGGCTGCTCGCTGACATCGGCAAACGTCGAGACGTCAAAGGTGCGGTAGTTCTGGATTGCCGATCCGGCCAGCATGCGCTCCCATCCCTGGGTGCAGACCCACCTCTGCAAGCGGTCGTCCCAGTAGGCGCGCTCGGCGTAGATGCGCTGCCTGAGCTGAAACGTTCCGGGATCGAAGCCGAAGACCGAGAGGTTGCCGAACTGATCGCGATCCGGATCGAAGAACTGGTAGTAGTAGATCGTGGAGTGCTGCCCGAAAATCCACTTGCGGTCGGGGTTGAGATAGGTTTGCGGAGGCTTGCCCTTGATCAGATTTCGCAGTGCGTCCTGCCGCTTGTTGGTATGGGGCAGATAGAACTGGTCGAAGAAGAAGAGTCCCGCTGCCAGAATGAGGGAAGCTACCAGCACCGGCACGATCACACGGTAAATGCTGATTCCCGTCGCCTTCATGGCGGTGATCTCGTTGGCGCGTTCCATCAGGCCGAAGGTGATCAGCACCGCCAGCAGTATGCTCAAGGGCAGGATGTTGTAGAAGAAATAGGGAGAGACATTCAGCAAATATTCAGCAACTACCAGGGGGGAAATGTGATTGCGCAGGATGTCGCCAATCAATTCGAAGACCGTGAAGACCAGAAGGAGCGTGATGAAGGCGGTGACCGTAATAACGAGGTAGACGGCGAAATCGCGAAGCACGAGATCGTCGAGGAGCATGGGAAAGCGGGCGCTGAAAACCCGGCGGCGGCGGAACGCACGCTGAAAAGCACTCTCCCCGTTGGATCGCCGGAGAAAGCCGTGGCCTTCCTTGAGCCGCTTGATGGGATTCCAGGAGGCGCCGAGCCGGGCAATTTCGAACGGCTTGTGCTCGGCGCGCCACAACAGGAACAATCCGCCGCACGCGAATACGAGATCGGCGAGCCAGACGCCGACGACGACCGGGACCTTGCCCTGGCGGGCCAATCCCACTCCAATCAGCGAAACCGAATAGTAGGCGAACACGAGCAGGATGGTGAGAACGAAACCGGCGGATTTACCGCCCTTCTTCGACGAGAGGCCGAGGGGAATTCCCACCAGCGCCAGCACCAGGCAGGCAGTGGGCAGGGCGATGCGACGGTTGAACTCGATCATGTACCAGCGCCCGAGACCGGGATCCGCGACCGCGGATTCCCTCCAAAGCTGCCTCATGCTCATTTGGCCGATGGGCGCGGGTTCCTGCCCCTTGTCGGAATCGTTTTTTGAAACCGGAATGGGGATGTCAGTCTGCTCGAATGTCGAAACCTGGTAGTTGTCGGGATTTCTCTGGTCGGTTTCGTGCATGGAGCCGTTGGTGAGGTGGAGGTGCAGGCTCTCGGGACCCTCGCTCACCAGAATCCCTTCCTGGGCGAGCGTGATTCGCGGGGCGGAGGTGTTGCTGATGTCGGCGATGAAGACGCCCTTCCAGATGGCGGCGCCGCGGGCACTCTTCACGTCCTGCACATAAAGCACGAGTTTGGGGAAGCCTTCGTAGAACACTCGTGGCTGGACTTCGAAAGAGACCTGCGTGGTCTTCAGCCGGTCCTGGAGTCGTCCGAGCGCAGCCTGTGACCGGGGCGCGAAATAAAGACTAGTGGCCAGAGCCAGAATCCACGCAGCCACCGCGAAGACAGAAAGGATCCGCAGGAACGACCATTCGCCAATGCCGCTGGCGCGCATGGCGGTAATTTCGCTATCTGCGGCAAGGCGGCTCAAACCAATCAGAATGCCGACGAGAACTCCCATCGGGATCGTGTAGGTGAGGGCGACAGGGACGGTAAAGAAGAAGATTTCAGCGACGCTCGGCAGCGGGGCGCTGTTGCGTACCACCAGCTCGAGGATGCGGGCGAGATCCCGCGTGAACAGGACGAATGTGAACAGGCCCGCTCCGATCAGAGCGTGCCAGCAGACTTCGCGCAGGACATAGCGGGTAAGGATCCGCATGGCAGACAGCTGAGGCGAGAATAGCATGCGGGCGCGGTTCGCGGGCGGGATGAACCACACGGGCGGGAACGCCCGTGTCCACGTGTGCCGTGGATGAACCGCACGGGCGGGAACGCCGGTGCCTACATGTGCTGTGGATGAACCGCACGGGCGAGACGCCCCTGCCTACATGTGCTGTGGGTAAACCGCACGGGCGAGACGCCCGTGCCTACATGTGCCGTGGATGAAACCGCACGGGCGAGACGCCCGTGTCCACATGTGCCGTGGATGAACCGCACGGGCGAGGACGCCCGTGTCTACATGTGCCGTGGATGGGTAGTGTCTCACTTTGAAATCTGTTCCCAATTGGACGGTGCGAGGCCAGGATGCTCGCGTAGAGTGGCTCCATTACATCAAACACGATTCCGCATGTGATATTTCCGATGGAGTGGATAAACGCTTTGTACTCTTCCGCCGAGCACTCCCGCTCGACCACATACGAGCACTCCGAAAGCCGGTCAAACATGTCCTTCATAAGATCACTGAGATGCTTGGCGACCGCTGGATTCTCAATCACGCAATTTCCCTTTTCTTGTACGGACCCCGCGTCGCGTGGGCGTTTGGCCCTGACCGTTATCCTCCCACATCCCGCGACTTCAAACTGAGACACTACCCGTGGATGAACCGCACGGGCGAGGACGCCCGTGTCTACATGTGCTCTGAACTCCGCTTTTCTAACCTGCCTTCAGGAACACTGCTGCGAGCGGAGGGAGAGTGAGCGTGAGTGAAAACGGCCGTCCGTGGCTGGGTTCAGCTTTGGCTTCGACGCCGCCGAGGTTCCCCAAGCCGCTGCCGCCGTATTCTCCGGCATCGCTGTTCAGCAACTCCCGCCAGTATCCGCCAAAGGGGATTCCGACGCGGTAGTTCTGACGCGGCACAGGAGTGAAGTTACAAACCACGAGAATGGCATCCCGCTCGGACCGTCCCTTGCGAAGAAGCGAAATGATGCTTCCCGCGGTGTCGTTGCAATCGACCCACTCAAATCCGGCCGGGTCGGTCTCCAACTGGTGCATTGCGGTTTGCTGGCGGTACGTGCGGTTCAACTGCTCTACCCAGTTCTGAACGCCGCTGTGCAGGGGATATTGAAGCACGTGCCATTCCAGGCTGCTTTCATGTCCCCATTCCCGCACCTGCCCGAACTCACAGCCCATGAACAGAAGCTTCTTGCCGGGTTGAGCGAACATGTAGGCGAAAAGCAGGCGCAGATTAGCGAAGCGCTGCCACTCGTCTCCGGGCATCTTGCCGACGAGAGAGCCTTTGCCGTGGACGACCTCATCGTGTGACAACGGCAACACGAAGTTTTCCGTGAACCCGTACAGCATGCGGAAGGTCAGCATGTTGTGGTGAAACTTGCGGTGGATGGGATCGTTGGCAAAATACGCCAGGGTATCGTGCATCCAGCCCATATCCCATTTCATGCCGAAGCCGAGGCCACCTACATAGGTGGGACGCGAAACCGCCGGCCATGCCGTCGATTCCTCGGCAATGGTCTGTACATCGGGATGCTCCTTGTAGATCTCGGTATTGAAACGCCGCAGGAAATCAATCGCTTCCAGGTTCTCGCGCCCGCCGTATTGATTCGGAATCCATTCGCCTTCCTTGCGCGAGTAATCGAGATAAAGCATGGAAGCCACGGCGTCAACGCGCAGGCCGTCTGCATGATATTTCTCCAGCCAAAACATAGCGCTGGCCATCAGGAAGCTGCGCACCTCGTTGCGGCCGTAGTTGAAGATGTAGGTGTTCCAGTCGGGATGAAATCCCTTGCGCCAGTCGGCGTGCTCGTACAGGTGAGTGCCGTCGAAGTAGGCAAGGCCATGAGCGTCGGACGGGAAATGGGACGGGACCCAGTCCAGAATGACGCCGATGTCATGCCGGTGCAGGTAGTCGATCAGGTACATGAAGTCCTGCGGGGTGCCGTAGCGCGAGGTCGGGGCAAAGTAGCCGGTAGTCTGGTAGCCCCAGGAGCCATAGAACGGGTGCTCCATCAGCGGCAGGAACTCCACGTGGGTGAACTGCATGCGCTGCACGTATTCAGCGAGCTTGGGAGCGATCTCGCGATAGGTCAGCGAGCGATTATCTTCCTCCGGAACCCGCATCCACGAACCGTAGTGAACCTCGTAGATTGAAATGGGAGCGTCGAAGGAGTCCTTTCGTGCCCGGTGAGCCATCCAGTTCTCGTCTTCCCACTGGTACTCGAGGTCCCACGCAACGGAAGCGGTACGCGGCGGCTGCTCATGCATCATGCCGTAGGGATCGGCTTTGTCGGCGGAGTAACCGTGATGATTCGAAACGATGAAAAACTTGTAGAGAGTGCCTTTCCCGAGGCCGGGGATGAATCCTTCCCAGATTCCGGAATCGCCGCGGGGTGAGAGCTTGTGGGTCTGGGTATTCCAGTCATTGAAGTTGCCCATGACTGAGACCTCGCGGGCGTTGGGGGCCCAGGTCGCGAAGTAAATTCCTTTTTCGCCGCCAGCCTCAATGCAATGGGAGCCCAGCTTGTCATAGATGCGGTAGTGGCTGCCTTCATTGAAGAGGAACAGGTCCTGATCGGTCAGAAGGCTGACGTTATTCCGGACTTTCAAAGTGCCTTCGTCTTTTGTCGTTGTTGTCATTGTTTAATGCTAACAGTCTGAAGAGGGATTCGCGACCACAAGTCGCGTTAGAAATCTATTTTCAAAGACGATTGGAACGATCAAACCTGTGAATAAGAGCTCCAGATTCCGCATGCTAGACTGCAATCCTGCCGATGAATCCGGCTGACATCATGCACGAGTGTGAAAGGTTTGTCCCACGATGCCGGTGATTCGGGTCGTCGTTCTCTGGCATCAGCATCAGCCCTTTTATAAAGACCTGGTCACGGGGCAGTATCGCCTGCCCTGGGTCCGCCTGCACGCCCTCAAGGACTACTATGGGATGGTAAAGGTGCTGGATGAGTTTCCCCAGGTGCATCAAACTTTCAACCTGGTTCCTTCCCTCATAACCCAGATTCAGGACTATGTTTCCGGGACGGCCAGCGATCCGTTCCTACAAGTCGCCGCGACACCGGCGAGAGATCTGACGACCGCCGAGCGACGTTTCGCGTTGCAGTTTCTCTTTCAAGCGAATCCGGTCAACATGATCGGCCGCTACCCGCGCTACCGCGAATTGTGGGAACGCTTTCGGGCGAGCGGGGATTCTCCGGAACGCGCGGAGAGGTTCTTCCAGCCACAGGACATCACCGATCTTCAGGTGCTTTCGCAGGTCGCCTGGTTCGATGAATTCTTTCTGGACGACCCGGGGGTTGCAGAGCTGATTCGAAAGGGCCACACCTACTCGGTGGAGGACCAACGATTCGTAATTGCGCGCGAACGCGAACTGCTGGCGAAGGTGCTGCCGGCGCATGCCGATGCGGCGAAGCGAGGCGGCATCGAGATTTCAACTTCCGCCTTCTATCATCCCATCTTGCCGCTATTGTGCGACAGCGGCATGGGCGCAGTTTCGACCCCGGGGCTGCCGCTTCCACAGAATCGCTTCCGCCGACCAGAGGACGCGCGCGAGCAGATCCAGCGCGGTCTTGATCTGCACGAGAGGGTATTCGGAATTCGTCCCAGGGGTTTGTGGCCATCCGAGGGAAGCGTGTCGGAGGAAGTGGTGGGAATCGCCCAGAGTCTGGGCGTGAATTGGATGGCGACCGATGAAGGGGTGCTGGGGCGAAGCCTGGGAATCGATTTCAGCCGGGACGGCAACGGAAGGCTGAACCCGGCGAAGTCCGAAAAGCTGTATGCGATCCGGCGGTTCGAAAGTGGAAAGACCAGAATGCACATGCTCTTTCGCGACCACACCATTTCCGACCTGATCGGCTTCGTGTACTCGGGGATGCCGGCCGGAGACGCGGCGGCACACCTGATGAGAAATATCAGGCAAGCGGCTCAGCCGCTGATCGAGAAAGGGAAAGACGCGATGATCCCCATCATTCTGGACGGGGAAAATGCCTGGGAATACTACCCGCGATCGGGGCGGGAGTTCCTGCGGCGTTTCTACGATTCGCTGCAGAAAGAGCCTGGGATGGAAGCGGTCACCGTCTCGGAGGCGATCGCGCGTCAGAAGGAGCCCGCCGGCTTTTCGTCGCTTGTGCCGGGCTCCTGGATCAATGCCAATTTCAATGTGTGGATCGGCGCGCCGGAGGATAACCGGGCCTGGGACTATCTTTACCACGCGCGGCAGTTCTATGAGGAGGTCGCCCCAAAGGCGAGCGAAAAGCAGCAGAAGCTGGCCTTCGAAGAGCTTCTGATTGCCGAGGGCAGCGACTGGAACTGGTGGTACGGGCCCGAGCATCACTCGGCCAATGACCGCGACTTCGATGAACTTTATCGCAAGCACCTGACGAACGTGTACGAAGCTCTCGGCTCGCGGCCTCCCGAGTATCTGGCCAAGCCGATTATTGGCGGACCGGCGCGGCCTGCTTTTGTCCCTCAAAGTTCTTATATCCATCCGCATATCACAGGAGAGATGGTTCGCTACTTCGAGTGGATGGGAGCGGCCATGTACACCGCGGACCATCGGGCGGGGGCGATGCACGGCAAGACCTTCCTGCTGGATTCTGTGTATGCGGGGATCGATGAGAGCAATCTCTATGGGCGCGTGGATTTCGCCGTGGATGTTCCCACGACATTCGAACTTGTGACGCATGTGGAGCTGCGCAGGGCAGGGGAGCCACAGCCTGCTACCGAGTTGCGACTGGAAGTCGAGGTCGAGAAGTGCCAAATCAAGCGTTGGCAGCTGGTTTCGGGCGGGAGCGAGAAGCCGCTTGCGACTTCAACCCAAAACACGAAAGCCGCGATCTCTACGGTGCTGGCCAGAAATTTCGAGTTCGGCTTGCCTTTGTCCTGGCTGCAGGCAGGACCGCTCGTTTCGCGAAAGCCTGGTGACAGCCCTGAGGCAAGCGCCCCCGTGATCCGCCTGCGCTTCGCCATCTGGCAGAATCGTCTGCCGATCGATGCCCTGCCCGACGAGGGCTGGATCGAACTGCAACTGCTGAGCGAAGAGGAATTGCAGTCCACGGGGCAGTGGGTCGTATGAAGCCGTGCTTCTAACTCTCGCCGCGAGCCTGTGTCCGATTTTGCGCAGCGATCACCACCAGGTGCTGCTCGAAACTCGTGGTTGGATTGGTTGCGAAGGATTCTGGATAGGAACGTACAGCTTGTAGAAAATCCCGGATTTCCTGCTGGCCCGGGATTGCGTGAGCGCGGCTCAACAGTCTGGAGCCAGCCACGCGCGATGTTTTCATCTTCATCTCCACCGTCCGGCGACGCTTCCGCCAATCTGTCGTCTGATCAACGAGAACCGTAAGTCGGCCGCCCTGCCGGAGCGCCACTTACGCGCAAAACGGGGGATAACCAAGGATTGCTGTTGGGGGAAAAGATGTAAATGGCACGCGTGTGCTATGTCCAGCTTTGCTGCCGGCCAGGCCACGGACCGATTCAAAACACATCAGCGCGATGGTATTGACTAGTCATATGACTAGTCATTACAATGAAACACGACTGAAAAGCCTGGGAGGCGGAGGTATGAGTTCGTGGCAAGTACAAGATGCGAAAGCGCGATTCAGTGAATTTCTGGATACGACAATCAGGTTGGGACCACAGGTCGTTACGCGCCGCGGCGTCGAAACTGCCGTGCTGGTGCCAATCGAGGAGTGGAATCGCATCCTGAAAGCTGCACGGCCAGGACTGAAAGCCTTGTTGCTAGCTCCCGATGCTCGTTTCGAAAATCTGATCCCGCAACGCAACAGGCTTCGCCGGCGTAAGGCTGTGGAGTTGAGATGAATCGGTACCTATTGGACACCAATCTTGTTTCCGAGTTGCGGAAACCGAGGCCGCACGGCGCGGTGGTGACCTGGATCAACGATCAGCAAGACGATCAATTGTTTTTATCAGCAGTAACACTCGGAGAGTTGCAGGCGGGAATTGAAAGGACTCGCCGGCAGGATCCGGAGAAGGCCGGCGAGATAGAGGTCTGGGTTGAGCAGCTGGCCGCCTCGTACCAACTACTACCGATGGATGCGATGTGCTTTCGAGAGTGGGGGCGCATCATGGACCGGAAAACAGACGAATTGTTGGAAGACGCGATGATCGCCGCCACCGCGCGCGTCCACCACCTGATTGTTGCTACCCGAAACGAAGCTGATTTCAAGCGACTTGACGTCCGGATCTTCAACCCGTTCAAGAAAGCTTAGCGCACCCGCCCGGCAAGCCGCCCAGGGCCAGCTTGGTTCCTGGCCCTGACCGTTAGAGTCATGCCGTTACTGGCGGCTGGCGGGAGGGATGATGCCATTCATGCGGAGATACTCAACCATCTGGCCGTAGTGGTCGAAGCCGTGCCCAAAGGCGATTGTGGCCAAGGACAGGCGAGTGGTTTTGTTGTCGCCAAACGGGCTCTTGATGGAGGAGATCGCGTTCTTCGCGGTGATTGACTCAGCCGCCTTGCGAACGTACGCGAAGGACTCCTTCGCGAACTTCACGACGTCCGCCTTGCTCTTGGCCGATTCGGGGCCGTCTTCGCCGCCGGTGTCGACTGGAGGCTTCTCGCCCAAAATCGCCGCACCCAGAACGTAGTTGACTGCGGCCACATGTTTTACCTGGCTGCTGAAGTTGCGGACGCCTTTGAACTCGCCCTCGCTGGGTGCGAAAGAGTATTTGTCCTCCGGCATGGCCTCCGCCGCGGGCACCAGTTCATTCTCGAGGTTCGAGAGGGACCGACTCAGGACCTCTCCTACAGACTTGGGCTCAGGCTGCTTTGCATTTTGCGCGACGGCCACCGAGCCTGCCAGTACAAGCAGACCCGCGAAAAGACCACATAGCTTTCTCATTGTTGTTCTCCGAAGAGTGGATTTCTGCACTAGTTCAACGACTCAGTCCCGGATAACCGATGGAGCAAGTTCCAATTCCTTGGATGTCAGGCGATAGCGGCGAACAGTGAACAAACCTGCGATCAAAGCAACTGCGGAGTAGAGCAGGGCCGCGGGAACGCCCACTCGGCTCGCCAGCGCGCCCCAGGCAGCGCTGCCCACTGCCATGCCTCCCTGCAACACGAGCAGGTAGACGGAGAGAGCGCGAGCCCGAAGCCGGGATGGCGACATGGTCTGGGCTGCGACGTTCAGACAGGCAAGAATTCCGATCCACGCCGTTCCACTGGCGAACAGAACCAGAACCAGCCAGCCGAAAGTCTGCACCCGTCCGGCGGCGAAGGTCATTGCGGCAAACAGCAGAATGTCGAAAACCACTACTCCATCCACCGACAATCTGTTCCGCAGGCGGGGCAGAACCGCAGCTCCGGCGAGTGCTCCCAGGCCGAATGACGCCAGGAGGAGGCCGTATCCCGTCGGGCCATGCGGCCTCGCCAGAATCGGAAGCAGCGCGAGCAGCGAACTGGCTCCGAGGCTGAACGCGCCGGTGCGAATCAGAACGCATCGCACCACCGAATTTCCCTGCATGTGGCGCAAACCCGCGCGTAGCGCATCGCGAACCCGTCCGGTTTCGACGTGTTCGAGATGAGGCCGCTTCCAGCGATACAAAAAGAAGATCACCCCAAAAAAAGATGCTGCGTTCAGCAGAAAGGCGACGCCCGAGCCTGCCGCGGCGATGACCAGTCCTCCGAGCGCAGGGCCAACCGCCCTGGCCACATTGAAGCCGACGGAGTTCAGAGCCACTGCCGGCGCATGAAGCCGGGCGGAGACAAGCTCGGGAGTGATCGCCTGCCAAGCCGGATCATTCATGACTGCGCCGAGTCCCAACACAAAAGTGAACGACAACAAGAGCCAGGGAGTGATGTGACCAAACAAGGTCAAAATTCCCAGCAGGGTCGCCGCTACCACCATCCAGGCTTGAGTGATGAGGAGGAAACGGCGCCGGTCAACCAGGTCGGCGAGCGCTCCCGCCGGCAGAATGACCAGGAAGACGGGCAGGGTTGATGCCGCCTGCACCAGGCTGACCATCAATGGCGACAACGTAAGCTGCGTCATCAGCCAGCCTGCGCCGACGTTTTGCATCCACGTGCCGATGTAGGAGATCACGGCAGCGCCCCACAGCGACCGGAAGACCGGCTCACGTAAAGGAGCCCAGGCGTTGATCCCGCTCACCGCGGAAGCATTCAGCGAAGCTGTCTTTGACGGATGCGCCATCCTCAGCTCCGGGCAATCTCAGCTTCCGCCTGCATCGCCTCGCCGAAGGGCCAATCCCGTTTGCGCCAGGCACGCACAAAGAAGATCAAAGCGCCGGTAATGAGGATGACCGCGGCGTAGCGGAGTTGCGTGACGGAGTTAGTGCGGTAGATCAGCACGTAGATGAACCCAAGCGAAGCCAGCAGCGCGGGCAGCGGGAACAGCCACATACGAAAGGGCCGCGGAAGATCGGGGCGACGGATCCTCAGAATGATGACGCCGATTGCCTGCACCAGAAATTGCAAAGTAATGCGAATGACAACCAGGGCTGCAATGACATCAGCCAGGCTGAGAAAGCAGAATAGTGCCGCGACTGCCACGAGTGCGATCAGCGACACATAGGGAAAGCGATGTTTGGGGTGCACGCGCGCGAAAATGCGGAAGTAGTTGCCATCAAGCGCGGCCGCGTAGGGAACTCGCGAGTACCCGAGAGTCAGAGAGAAAACTGAGGCAAAAGCCGTCCACATCACCAGCGCGGTAACTACATTGGCCGCCCAGTCGCCGTAGATGCGCTGCATGAAGATGGATACGACGTAAAGCCCGGTGTTCGACTTGCCGCTCTGAATCATTTCCTGCCAGGGAACCACCCCGAGGATGCTGATATTCATCACCACATATAGAGCGCCGACGAGAACAATGGATAGCAGCAGCGCCCGGGGCATGGTCTTGCCGGGATCCTTGATCTCATCTCCGAGAAAGCACACGTTGTAGTAGCCCCAATAGTCATAGGTGGCAATCAGCATGGCAGAGCCCAGGCCAAGAAAAAAATTATGCGACAGGGTGAAAGCATTTGCAGGAAAACTGAAGGCACGCGATGCATCGAAGTGCGTCAGGCCGGCGATGATAATCCAGGAGATGGTTCCCACCACGCCGCCCAGCAGGATTTTCGACATCCAGCCAATGCTGGTGATCTTGCGGTACAGGAGAGCCGCTGCGAGAAGCACCATGCCGATGGCGACAAACGTTCCCCCCGAAACCAGCCATCCAACCTTCAGAGTGCCGAGAAGAGGCAGGTTCAGGCCCCAGCTATGCGAACCATACTGGTGCTCAAGTCCCGGCCACCAGTAGGCGGCATAGCCCGCGAGGCCAATGGCGCCCGAGGCGATAGAAAGCGGCGCGCTGAAGGAGAGCTGCCAGATAAAGAGAAACGAAACCAGCTGACCAAATGATTTGGGCCCATAAATTTCTCTCAGGTATCGATACGAGCCTCCGGAGCCTGGCATTGCGGCGCCCAGTTCGGCCCACACCAGGCCATCACAAATTGCGAAGACGGCGCCCAAGATCCATCCCAGCATGGCCTGCGGACCACCCATGGCGCTGATGATGAGGGGGATCGTGATGAACGGCCCCACTCCGATCATGTCGATCATGTTGAGGGCTGTGGCGCTTCCGAGGCCCACGCCGCGAATCAGGTTGGGCTGATTGCTCTCGGGTTGGAATGAAGTAGACAAGGCGGAACCACGACCTGAGAATCTGTTCTCGTATTACTGCGACGCGCTGCCGCCCTCGTGCCCGGCGGCAAGCAGGTTTGCGTACAGACGAATCGCGCCCGGCACTCCCGCAGGAAGCTGCCGGAAGAACGCGTAGCCGGTGTAAATGTAAGTGCCTTTTCCATACTGCGCCCGCAGCAGGCCGCCCTTTTGCGGCTGCTCCCCCGGATCGTGGCTGGCGAGCAATGGCTTGAAGTGTTCATCCCACTGATCCATGAAGTACAGGCCGCGCTCCTGCACCCATCCCTCGAAATCGCGTGGAGAAATCTTGTTTGGATAGTTGAAGATGCTGTCATCCGGCGCCAGGATGTCGACGGGAGCTTCTTCCACGGAAACCCGGGCGCGGCTCAACTCTGCCGGGTAGGGTGTGAAATGCCCGCTGTTGAAGTCGCCGGTTGAGGCGTTGTACTGCACAACCAGCGTACCGCCGCCGGAAACGAAATCGAGCAACTTCTTGTTGGCTTCTGCGACTTCCTTTTTTGTGTCATAAACGCGGATTCCGAGGATGATGGTTCCAAAGCGGCTGAGATCCTCTGTGCCGAGCTTTTCAGCTGGAATCAAGGTCACGTCCATACCGATCTGCGAGAGCACGGTGGGAATTTCGTCGCCGGCGCCCATGACATACCCCACCTTCACATCCTTCGGTACCTTTACGTCGACGATGCTGACGCGCTGTAGCGCAGCCTGATAGTAGTAAAAAGCGGCAAGGTCCTCGCGGGTGACCAGGCTGTAGCCCTCGGTGTACTTTGTGCCTCCTGCTTCGAGGACCGCGCGGACCTGAGCGTGCCCCTCTTTCAGGTTGCTGGGAAGCAACTTGAACTCAAAATCTTTCTTTTCGCCACGATGATGCAACTCCACAGGAAGTTCTGCGGGCTGGACGTTCCAACCCGGCGGCGCCTGCAAGTGCAGGCGGCCTTTGGGCGGAGCGTCAAGATTCGCCGTGACCGCCACATCAACGGTTCTCGCGGCCCCGTTTTCGACCGCCAGAATCTGTTCACCCGGTTCGAGCATGACCGAAAATACTGGCGTGACCGCGAGCCGCCGCAATTCCTCGGTGCCCTGGTCATCTTTGATTGGAACCAGCGCCGGGGCCTTGATCAGCCCAGCCCCGTTGTTGTTCTCGTCGCGATTCGACCCGGCTATCCGATATCGCGCGATGGCGTGAAACAGAAACGGCGGAAAGGGAAGAGTCGAATATTCTGGATCATCGATCGTGTTGACCGCATCTTCCTCCGGGTTGTCACGGTGCCAATAAGGCTTCGTGTACGTTGCGTTGGCCGGAACATGCAGTGGAAACCTGGCGGTGTATTCCGTGCCGGGCTGTACCACGGCTGGCTTGCTGCTTCGAACCTCCCCATTCCACCCCTTGAAGCCCTCGAGAGAGACGCCGGTGACTTCGAGCGCATTTTTGGAATGATTCTGAAACACGACACTCATAGCCAGATCCTGACCGGGCGAAACGGCGGCGGAGGAATAGGTGCTCTCCGATCCGGCCGGCGTCACGGTCGCGTTTAGCGTGACGCCGAGCGCCAGATTCAAGGCGTTTTCAGCCTGTTCTTGCTTCTCGCGGAGAATCTGGAGCAGATCTTCCTTCCGCGGCCGACTCAGCGAGCGTTTCTCGACCCTGGGCAGCAAAGAATCCAGTTTCTCAACGGCGCTCCAGAGAGGAGGAGCGGCAGCGCTAATATCATTTGCGCTCTTGTCGGATGCTTCTTTGATCGAACCGGTGATCGCCGTCAGTTCACTTCGGAGGAAAGGGAGCTTCGATTCTTCCGCCTCCAGCCGCGCCGCCAGTCCCGGGAGGCTGGTATCAATGCCGTCGAAGAAATTCGTTTCGTGACCGCTGCGATTGCCTGGCAGCACCGAATCGGCCAGCTTGTAGAAGGTAAAGCGGTCGCCCGGCTCAACCGACCACCCGCCCGCTCCCTGCGACAGCTGATGCCGCAATCCCTCCAGGGCGAATTGGATGTAGGACATTCCAAGATCAGGGTCGACCTTGCCGGTGTTCAGCTTTACTGAGTAATTGTCGTCCGCGCAGGTGCTGGCCATGAACCCGCATACATTGCCGACATAGAGTTTGCTCGCCTGCCATGGCAGGAGACCCTCTTTCAACTGCTCCGGAAACCTCTTTGGATCAGCAGCGACGCGAAAGGCTTCCTTTGTGAGAATTCCCGAAGCTTCGTGATGACCGTGCCCGTCTCGGGAAGTTCCGGAAAAACGCGCGATGAGCACGTCCGGCCGGAATGTGCGTATGACTCTCACCATGTCCTGAAGCGCGGTATCGTGACCCTGCCACTTCTGGAAAGTTTCCTCGGGGCTCTTGGAGAATCCGAAATCGGCGACACGAGTGAACCTCTGCTCGACGCCGTAGTAGCGGTCGGATGCCGTTAGCTCGAGAGCGCGCAGCACGCCGAGAACATCGAACAGGTTGCTGCCGACTTTGTTCTGTCCGCCCTCGCCGCGATTGAGGGTAAGCAGAATCGTCGATACGCCCTTGCCGCGCGATTCCAGCGTCAGCATGCCGCCGTCTTCGTCGTCGGGATGGGCTGTGACTTGCACCATTCGCGCCGTGGTTTGCAGGCGGATAAGCATCTGCCGGAGTCCCGCGGCCCCGGTGTCCTGCGGGAGAGGCTGATTGGGGTCGTTCCGAACGGCAGGCTTTTCCGCAATCGCGGGGACCAGCAGCAGCGCGAGCAGAACGAGATGTAAAAGCGGACGTCGCAACGGACGGTGAACCTGGGTACGTGGATTCTTGATTCGCAAGAGATTTGAGATCTCAAAGATAGGAAGCAAGATTTTTCCCGGAGCTATGGTTTGACAGCTATCGCCTGCCAGTATGACAGAATCAGCCGGTGTAGGGCGGCGACCCCGCGCTACATAACTCTATTTCGACCGGTGAATCTGCTGCTTAGACGGAATCGCGCCCAGAGAAGGTAGCAGGCCGGTTCGGACCTGTCCGGCAAGCTGCGCCTGGAGCATGCTCAGGTTGCCGACGGGGGACTGCACCGTGCTTTGCCATAGCAGAGTGTTGTGGTTTACGTCGACTGCTTCGAGAGTGATGATCAGCCGGTCCCCCTGGCGAAGAAAATGTCCGGTCACGACCACGGCGACGCGCAAATCGTGCCCGGCGCTAATGGGGTTCACTTCCTTGCCGGAATACCTTTGCGTTTCCGATGACGGCCGAATCGAGAGCGTAGGAGCGTCGGTGAGCTCATTGGAAAGAGTATCGGCAATAGCGAAACGCAGGTACTCGAGCCGAGGGTCGCTGTTGATGTTTCGAAGTGGAAGCACCGCCACGGTGCTAAGGCCGCTCGCGCCCCGATGCCGAAGCCACCAGATCAGTCCTGAGACAAGCACCGTTGCGAGGATCGCGGTGACGGCGAGCAGGATCAACGTAAGACGGCGATGGGAGCCTTCGAACGTATCGGTCGCGGGGCGAAACTGGAAACGGTGGCTTGCGGGAGTGGGCGACGCTTCAACCTGCTTCTGCAATTTCTGAAGATCGGCCTTCATCGCAGAGGCACTGTAGTAGCGTCGCCTGCGGCTTTTTTCCATGGCCTTGCCGATGATGTCCACCAGTTCCGAAGGAAGCGAAGGATTGAAAGTCTGCGGCGATTTTGGCTTCTGGTTCAGAACGGCGGCGAGGGTCGTCACCACGTTCTTGCCGTGGAACGGTTTTTTGCCTGTAGCCATTTCGTAGAGCACAACGCCAAACGAGAACAGGTCGGTGCGGGGGTCGAGTTCTTCACTGCGCGCCTGCTCCGGGGACATGTAGATGGCGGTGCCGGGTACGACATCTGCGGCCGTAAGGGGATCCTCGCTTGGCGTCTCCTCGCTGGTGGCAAGAGCATGGTCGCGGGGCAGTTTGGCGAGGCCGAAGTCCAGTACTTTTACGGGTCCATCTTTTGTGATGAAGATGTTCCCGGGCTTGATATCGCGATGAATAATGCCCTTCGCATGAGAGGCCTCCAGAGCACTTGCAACCTGTAGCGCTATGTCGACCAGTTGCGGCAAGGGAAGCGGGTGGTGGTGGATCTTCTGCTTCAGGCTTTCGCCTTCCAACTTTTCCATGACGATGAAGGGATGTCCGTCGTGGTCCTCGATGTCATGAATCGTGCAGATATTGGGGTGGTTGAGCTGGGACGCCGCGCGGGCTTCCCGTTCGAAGCGGTCCAGGGCGTTGCGGTCCCCAGCGAGGTTTTCTGGAATAAACTTCAGCGCCACGTGGCGCCCCAGGCGTGTATCTTCCGCTTCGTAAATCACTCCCATGCCGCCGCCTCCAAGTTTGTCGAGGATGCGGTAGTGAGAGACGGTCTCGCCAATCATGCCAGGGACCTGCTGCGTGAGCGAATTATGGTAGGCCGCGCATTTGCTGCGGTCAATTCACGATGGTATCCGTTTTCCGCTGCTAGGGCTTGAGCAGGCGCTCCATGTAGAAGTGGAAGAATGCCTCGGGGTCGGAGTGAAGGCAGACCTGAGCATTCGGGGTTCCGGACTGTTCGCGCGTGTAACCCTGATCATCCACCTCGATTTTCAGTGGCTCGGCGGGGCATAAGGACGGGTTGATGGCATAGGTGACGGCCACGGCGTCAAACAGGGTCGGCGTCTGCTGGTGAGTTTCGCTTGCCCATTGATGATAGAGAAGTGTCAGGGCATCCGTCAGTGGCGTGCTTCTGGTGAACAGCAGTGTCCGCTTCCCCTCGTCGAGTTTGAGCTGGGTGGAGTCGAGTGGCATGACATAAAGGGGCACTCCCGACGTGAACAGCTTCCGGGCGGCAGGGATGTCCATCTTGATGTTGTATTCCGGTTCGGGCGGGCGTGGGGGAGCAGAGTCCAGGTCGCCATAACCGCGCCGAACCGACCCGCCCATAATCACCACACGCTTCAGCTTACGAAAAGTGGCTGGGTCGCGGTCGATTGCCGCCCCGATATTGGTCTCCGGCCCGATGACGATCAGCGTGATCTCGCCAGGGTGCTTGCGAATCTGCCCGAGAATAAAATCCACGGCCTGCAAGTGCGTGTTGGGGGGCGGCCCTGCCTCGGCCCATCGAGCCTGGCTGAACTTGCCGCCTTGCGGGTCATGCTTCTCGATCCCGATTGCTACGGGGATATTTCCGTGGCCGGTTTCGCGGAGGAGTCGTTCTGCCAGCCGGGCGCGCAGGGTTGTGTTTCCCCAGGCGGTCGTTACGCCAAGAATGTGCAGTTCCGGGCTTTGCAAGGCCAGGCCAAGGGCGAAGACATCGTCGATGTCGTCACCGATGTCGGTGTCGATGATTACCTTCTGCGTGCCGGAAGTTGGAGCCGTGGCTTGGCCGAGTAGCATCAGCGGGACCGTAAGAAGGCCCGAAAAAATGACGGTCAGTATTGCCCGCCTGGTTCGAGATCGCGAAGAGCTTGTGATCATTTTCTTTTCTTTGCGTCGCAAGGTGCCGGCGTGGCGCCGGCGGGCATTTCACTAATACCACAGATCAGAGTTAAAGTTTGGAAAGCCCGGATCGGCAGTGAAGTAGAAGTCATCAAAGATAACGATCTCGGAACGCAGGATGGAGGGTACGGTGAGCCAATCGGGGAATGCGTCAGCGGCTGGAAAGATCTCGCTTGGCGGTGAAGTATCCGTCAACCGGCTGGGCTTCGGAGCGATGCGGCTGACAGGGCCCGGAATCTGGGGTCCTCCCAAGGATCGCGAGGCGGCTGTGGCCGTTCTGCGCCGCGGGGTGGAGCTTGGCGTTAATTTCATCGACACAGCGGATTCCTACGGTCCCGATGTGAGCGAGGAAATCATCGCCGAAGCGTTGGCGCCATACCCGTCGGGAGTCGTGATTGCGACCAAGGGAGGGTGGAAGAGGCCGGGGCCGGCGCAGTGGACGCACGACGCGACTCCTCCTCACCTTCGCAAAGCTGTCGAAGGGAGTCTGAAACGCTTGCGCGTAGAGCGCATCGATGTCTACCAGTTGCATATCCCCGATCCAGTCGTAGCCCTTGAGGCCTCGATGCGCACGCTCGCCGATCTTCAGAAAGAAGGGAAAATTCATTTAATTGGCCTATCGAACGTGACGCAGGAGCACATCGCACGGGCGCGGAAGGTCGTGCCCATCGTTTCTGTCCAGAATCGCTACAGCTTCGCCGACCGCGAGTGGGACTACGTTGTGAACTATTGCGAGAAGAATGGAATCGCTTTTATTCCCTGGGCGCCCCTTGGCGCAGGCAAGGTTGCGGGCGAAGTACTCCAGCGAGTTGCCCAGGCTCATCGTGCGACCCCCATGCAGGTTTCGCTGGCCTGGCTGCTGCAGCGCTCTCCCATCGTGCTACCGATTCCGGGAACGTCCTCTGTCGCGCACCTTGAAGAGAATATGGGAGCCGCGGACCTGCGATTGTCCGACTCCGAGTTCCAGGAAATGTCGAAAGTTTCGGAGCTGGTGCTTACCCGGTAGCTGTGAGGTCTGAGTTTCGGCGGACTTCGGCGGGTGTGTTTGGGTGGCGCAGAGCTCCAGCTCTGCGATTAAGTGGCAATATTGGAAGGGCTTCAGCCTCTGAGGACTTTGATTCCCCCGGCGGCTAAAACCGGTCAGTCTTGGTGCCTGAAATCGCAGCGGTAAACCGCTGCGTCACCAAAGGCTCTTCATATCTTGTTCGCCGACCGCCACTGCTGGCCGCAACGCAGGACCTCAAAAGGTTGGTTTAGCCGGCGGCATTCCTCGATGAATTCGTCGGGCGATGCGGTATTGAATTCGAACATTTCGAAGTGGCAGGGTATGACGAGCTTGGCCTGAATATCTTTTGCCAGTTGTGCTGCCTCACGTCCGAACAGGTTTCCCGGCACACGTCTTTCGGGTTTCCGTCCATTGATCGGGAGAAGGGCAACCTCAACCTGAAATGGGCGAAGCTTCTCTGCCATGCCTTCATAGCGGACCGTGTCGCCGCTGTGGTAGATACGCCAACCTCCAAACTCCAGGACATATCCAAGATATTTCGCCCGACCTTGTTCATCTCGATCCAGGGATTCATGAGCTGACGCGACCCCGTGAATCCTGATTCCAGAGATTTCCGTCGATGTTCCGTCATCGAGACCAATCGGTTTTGCCGCATCGATCTTGAGCCGTTCCGCGACAAAATCGCGGTTAGCTTCTCCGATCACCAGTTTCAGGCCGGGATTGGCAGCGAGAATGGGGCCGAGAGTTTCGGCGTCGAGGTGATCCGTGTGGTTGTGTGTGGAAGTAGCGATATCAACGAACCACAAGCGGGCCGGATCGAGCACCAGTTCCGTCATACGGACGTGAGGCTTGTCAGTCTGGCTGTACTTCTTCGTGAGTGACTCTGAAAGGTAAGGGTCCAGAAGCACGTGGATTCCCTCCCATTGCAGCAGAAACCCGCTCTGCCCGAGCCACCACAGGCGGAAATTGCCATCCCTTCGATTGGACGAGCGAATTTCGGCCAACAATTCGTCGTGAGATTGGACCGGGCGGATCACTCGAGCCCAAGCTCTTTTCGAACGATCGCAACGCCGCTCACCATATTGGCCAATTTCTGCCGCGCGGCCCAGCGCGCGGTTTGACTCAGGCCACAATCGGGGGCGAAGGAGAGTTTCTCGGGGGGAGCGTACTTGAGGCAGAGACGCACGCGCTGAGCCACGTCGGCAGGCGTCTCGATGTAATAGCTTTTCACGTCGATAATGCCAACCGCCACCGCAATGCCTCTCTTGACGATGTCGCGAATCATCTCAATCTCAGCGAATTCGCGGCTTGCCATCTCCAGGTGCATTTCATCCACAGGAAGTCCGAAGAAAGCTGGAAAAAGCGGCGCGTACTGACGCGGACCAACCGCGCGGCCCTTGTAGTTGCCGAAGCAAAGATGAGTGGAGAGGCGGCAGCGTCCCAGGATTGGCCTGACGGTTTCGGCGAAGATTTTGACGAACCGGCGTGGGTCTTCGCGGTGGGCATAGCAGCTCATCGACGGCTCGTCGAGAGTGATTTCACGGCAACCGGCTTCCACGAGTTGCTCAAGTTCGTTGCGCACGATCGGAATGAGTGCATCAGTCACATCCCACCGGCTCTTGTAGATCCCGCTCGGTGAAATTCTGCCGCTGAGTGTGTAAGGCCCGGGCACGCTGGCTTTCAGGATGGGCCCGGACGGCGCAACTTCCTGCAGCAGCCGGAACTCGGCAACTCGCCCCCAACCCGTGCTTGGAGCGAAGTGTTCCTGTGACCTGATACTTGCCGCGTTGATCGTGTGCAGGCGGCCCGAAGCGGCGAGTAGAGCCGGTTTCGGGAGACAAGCCTTCGAGCCGGCCATAAAACGAAAGATTGAAGTCATAGCGCGTCTGCTCGCCGTCTGTGATGACATCCAATCCGGCAGCTACCTGGTCGTGAACCGCGGCGATTACGGCGTCAGCGCGAAGTTCTTCGATGTCGGCTTCGCCGAATTGATCGAGATGGGACGAAGCAAACTCCAGCCATCCGGGAAAGGGATAGCTGCCTACCACCGTGGTTTGGAGCGGCCGCGGCTTGGCCTTGTATGCGGACCTCTTCGGGGTGGCCACTGTCCCTTTTTTTCGCCCACTCATTCGCTCACCGTCCACCCGCCGTCGACTGTAACAATCTGTCCCGTGATCGGGCTTGAGTCGTTGCCCAAGAGAAAGCAAGCGGTAGCGGCGACGTCCTCGGCACTCAGCATTCCCCTGGTCAGTGGCTGCTTGTGACTGATGTATTCCGTTATCTGCGGATTCGCCTGCGCGCGAGCGCTCATTGGTGTGCGTACCAGCCCAAGAGCAATGACGTTAATGCGGATTCCAGCCGGTGCATAGTAAGCCGCTGCGGAAACGCTCATCGCCTCAATTGCGCCCTTGCTGGCGGCGTATCCCACCGTAGCAAAGTGACCTGCCTGGGGATGTCGCGCCAGTACGCTGCCGCAGTTGAGAATCGCCCCGCGGTGTGAGTTTTTCGTCCACACCCCGAGTACCTCGCGGCACATAAGGAATGTTCCTTTCGCGTTCACGTCGAGCGCCAGGTCCCAGGCTTCCGCCTTGCACTCATGAAGAGGACCGTCTCCGGCGGAACGCGCGCTGATGCCGGCTGCATTGAAGAGAGCGTCGATTCTGCCGAACCGGTCGAGAGACGCCTGCACTGCCTGCTGAACTGCGGCCTCATCCCGAACGTCTGCAACTGCAAAGCCCGATTCGCCCAGCTCGGAAGACAGGGCGCTACATTGCTCCTTATTCACTCCGACTACAAATACTGCCCCGTCTTTCCCCCAGCGGCGCGCCGTGGCGGCTGCGATCCCCGACGACCCGGTTACGAGAAGGACCGCCTTCACGCTATTCTTTGCTCCTGAATTTGCCCTGGGCGTCGCTTCGCTTCGGCCCCTGAAACCTTGCCACTACCAAGGTGTTTGTGAGGCCTACTCGAACAGATGTTTCAGGCTCAGCCGGTATGCCTCATAGAACGCTTCGAGCTGTTCCGGGGCGCTGGTGTTGCCGACGAATTGGTGGCTCGGCAAGATTACCGGCTTCATCCCCCGCCGGAGCAATTCCTCCGCGGCGGCACAACGGATCATATTTATGATCATGGCGCCCGTGATAGTGGAGACTGGCCCGGTCCTCCACTCAAGCCCTTCCAGTTCGAGGACGCAATCTCCCGGCGGACACATATTATCGATGACAATGTCGGCGCACTCCGTCAGCTTCTTGCCGGAGGAGTGGGCCGCCTTCGCCTCCTCGCAGTGGGCCCGGGAAACGATGGCAATCACCGGCAAACCTCGCGCCTGGGCGCCCATTGCCATTTCCACGACCACCGGTCGAATGCCGCTTGTCGAGATGACGATGAAAGCATCATGGGGGCCGAAATGAAAGCTGCGCAGAATCTGTTCCGAATATCCTTCGTAGTTTTCGAGGTAAAGAGGCGTCCGCAGGCCGTTGGCGCCGATGATGGCAGCATGGTTGGAGAGCGCCGTCTCCACCAGGGCCACGAAGCCGGGATAGCATCCCTGCCGCGGCGTCATCTCCTCGCACATCATCCGGGAATGGCCGTTGCCGAAGAGAAATACCAGGCCGCCGCGGGCGATTCGATCGGCACACAAATCCGCGGCCTTCTGAATTGTTTCTCCCTGAGTTTGTTGCAATTTCTGGAGCAGGCGCATGGCACGTTCGTAAAATGCCAGGCCTGCCTGCTTACCGCTTGGATTATGGCGAGCTGGATCACTCACCGGAGGGCGTCCCCATAACGCCCAGTAGAATTGCACAAACTGGGTATAATGCACAAACTTGTGAGCGAGAAGCTGGCCAACGCCGCCCCGCCTGACCCGCTGGCAATCGGTATTGACATCGGCGCCACCGCCATCAAGGGCGCGATTGTCGGAATTCAGGGGAACCTGGTCGAGAGTTTTCACCAGCCGTCCCCACGCACCGCTTCCGCCTTACGCGATTTCGTGCAGTCGGTTTTGAACTCTGCCAAAGGGCCGGTGCGCGGAATCGGCATTGGCTGTAAAGGGATCATCGAAGCCCCTTCCACGCACGTGAAGAGCCTTCCGGGAGACATGCATTTTCTGGAGGGCAAGCGGCTATGCGACGTGGTCGGCGGCGGCGATCTCCTGGTGTGCGCCGAAAACGACGCCCGCACCGCATTGATCGCCGAAGTGCTGTGGGGCGCCGCGCGCGGAAAGCGCAACGTGGTGATGCTTACCCTGGGCACAGGAGTCGGCGGAGCCGTGCTGGCGGACGGCGCTATTCTTCGTGGGGCGGGAGGCGCAGCAGGCCACCTGGGCCACATCACCGTCGATCCGTGGGGGGCCTTGTGCATTTGTGGAAACTACGGCTGTCTCGAAACCTACTTCTCCTCGCGAGCGATCGAGGCCGGATACTGGGCGCACCTGCATCGTGCCGCCCCGACGACCTTGGCAGTAAGCGATACCGGCCAGGCCCCGGACACGGAAGCCATCTTCCGAGCCGCGGCTGCGGGAGATGAAAGCGCTCGCTATGTGCTGGATCAGGCGCTCGACTACCTGGGAGCCGCTCTGGTGAGTTTTCAGCACACGTTCGATCCGGAGATCTTCATTCTCGGCGGCAACATCGCCGCCGCCGGGCCGCAGCTTATCGCGCCCATTCGGGAGAAGATTGCAAAGCGGACGAAGATTCTGCTGGGCCGCGAAGTCCCGATCGTGTTTCAAAAGGCAGTCGGGTACGGAGGCGTGGCGGGAGCCGCGGGACTGGTTTTTCTTGAACAGCGCTTGCTGACGATTTGAACCGGCTTTAGACGCAGGAGCAGATTTTCGGACCATGTATCCAACCGCAAAGCAGACCGGGGCCGAGCAACTCCAGAAAGGGTCGTCGCGCTATGTGTATCTTCCCGCGATGGTGGCCGCGATCGGCGGGTTGCTCTTCGGATTCGACACTGCGGTGATCAACGGCGCCATCGTCTTCATCAAGCAGCAGTTCGCGTTAACCGATTCGCAAACCGAGTTCGCGGCCAGCGCCCTGTTGCTGGGATGCGTCATCGGGGCCAGCGTGGCGGCATTCACCAGCGACCGCTTCGGACGAAAGCGGGTCCTACTTTGGTCGGCCGCTTTGTTTACCCTTTCGTCAATTGGAGCGGCGCTCCCGCGAGATCTGCTTGAGTTTGCCGTTGCCCGATTTTTCGGCGGGGTGGCGATTGGCATCGCGTCCACCGTTTCACCCCTGTACATCGCCGAGATTTCTCCGGCGCGAAACAGGGGCCTGCTGGTCTCCCTGAATCAGCTGGCAATCGTCAGCGGAATTCTCCTCTCCTACAGCGTCAACTACCTGCTTACCGGAGCGGGCCCATCGAACTGGAGGTGGATGTTCGCCTCTGCCGGCATCCCTTCGGTGTGTTTCCTGCTGACGCTGTTGCTGATTCCTGAGAGTCCGCGGTGGCTCATGCAGAAGGGGAGGGAACCGGAAGCACGCCACTTTCTTACCCAGATCGTTGGATCGCAAGCGGCAGCGGGCGAGATCGATGCCATCCGGGCCGCCGTTGCGGAAGAGAGTGGTGATTTGCTGGATCCCACGTTTCGGGAGGCACTGATCGTCGCCATCCTGATCGCTCTCTTCAGCCAGTTCACCGGCATTAACACGATCATCTATTACGGTTCGCTCGTATTCCTGGAGCATGTGCCACATCAGACGGCCAGCACGGCGCTGTGGGCGAACGTGATCATCGGAGCGATTAATTTTCTGGCTACGATCGTGGGAATGCTGCTGATTGACCGATCGGGGCGAAAGCCCCTTCTGATGGCTGCTTTCGGGGGCATGGCTCTATCGCTGGTGGCCGTCTCGGCGGCCATTCATTTTCAGGCGGCAGGCGTACTCGTGCTGATTTTCGTTCTTACTTACGTCGCATGTTTCGCGGTGGGTGTGGGCACGGGCACATGGGTGCTCATGGCGGAGATTTGCCCAACGAGAGTGCGCGGCCGCGCCATGTCGCTTGCCACGGTCTGTCTGTGGTGCGGGACGCTGCTGGTAACCCTCACCTTTCTCTCCCTGGTAAAAGTGTTTACGGCTCCGGGCGTTTTTCTGCTCTACGCGACTATCTCAGTCCTGGCCTTCCTTTTTGTGTGGCGTCGAGTTCCGGAAACCAAGGGCCGGACGCTCGAACAGATCGAAACCTGGTGGCTCACTCACAGGGACTGAACCGGCTTCACGCCGAACTTGGAGGGCGCCCGCATAGTCTGATGTAGGCGCGGGTGTCCCACCCGCGCGAAAACACCTAGCTGTCGCTATCAACTGGAGGTGGTTGTCGCGAAATCTCTATTGCGGACAGGCGCTAGAGGGCCGGTCAATTTATGGACAACGTTGAATCTGTTATCGTTGGAAGGTGTTGTGATTTGAACGAGGCGGGCGCGTAGCTCAGTTGGCAGAGCAATGCCCTTTTAAGGCATGGGTCGATGGTTCGAGTCCATCCGCGCTCACCAGTAATTCCCCGCCTTCTCAGCGTTTCCCGACTAGTCACCGCAAGCAATCCCGCCTATCTCGGCTACTCCAACGTGTAGTTCGCGGCCGTGCGGAATGTCCCGCACTCCGGTCTCGGTTGAAACTTCATTGCTTTAGTGCGTTTGAGCAGCATGTCTGCCGCTTCCTGCGACGACGCGCGTATCACCTTCGCCTCGGTTACTTCGCCATCCTCGCTGACGGCAAACTCGACCAATCCTTGTGCCCTGATCTTGCGAGCTCTCTTCAATTCCTCCTTCGACGGCGGAGGCGAAATAAGCACAGGCGGTTTGTCGCACGGCGATTCCTTCTTCTTGTCTGAGCAGAGGGACGGTATTGGCAGTAACAAAAGGATTGCGCAGAACACACCGCAAAGTCGGGACATGCAGTGAAGAGTAGCGCCGTGGAAACGAGGTTTCAAGTCAACAGGGCTTCTTGTTTGTCATGAAGGCGAATAAGCGCCTAGCTCGTCCAGTCAAATGGCATTTCCCGCATCCGAGTTTCTTCCTCAGGCACGGTACGCCCGCTGCTCTTTCTCGGCGGCCTCGAGCGTTTCTGGCGCAAGAATCGAGTGCGCCTCAAGCAGTTCGACCGCCCTGTTTCGCTGAAAGCCATGCGGCGGCGGTCAAACATAGCGTAATGACGATTGAGAAAGCGATCGGCAGGATAAAGAGATATCTGAAGCTCACAACTGTGATGGCGGCAAAGCAAATGGCGAACGCCCATGCAGTGCCACGCAGGAGCGCCAAAGTCGCCGGCGAGAGGCCGCCTAGTTGCCATGCCAATATCGCTGCGAATAGATACAGCACGCCGACAGAGAAGCCTGCCGCGACAAAGAGGTCCCAATACGTGCGGTTGAACCCCTGCACCTCAAAATGAATCGAGTGCATTGAGGCGAGGAGGGCATCGACTCCCCACTGCGGATCAGACTGGCGGAAGCCGAGTGTATGTCCTGCCGCGAAAAGCAGCAGAAGGACAGCAGCGATTCGATAAAACATCGATGCTTTCATTTCTTGCCTCCACAGACCACAGCAGCGGCACTAGTACCATGCTGCTGCGGAAGGGCCAAACTGTATCATTAGCGACAACCACGCTTGGGACGCAGTGACAACGCGGCGGCACACTCGATGCGCTTCTGAACGAGACCACGGCTGGATTGGGTTGTTCGGGTTGGACGCAGGATTACTGCTGAAGGCGCTTGAGGTGGCCCAATTGGTGCCGCAGGCTTTCCACGATCAGACCGGCTAGCGCGTATGTAGCCGTGTTTGCGGCGAGCACTTCGTAGAGACTAATCGGGTAACGCCTGCCGGCTATGGCGATGGGGCAGCTCAAGCTGAGAACAGGCCATACCTCACGGATTCTCTCGTTGGTGAATGGGAAGGCTGCGAAGGCGAAAACTGCCCAGAAGGCCGCCACCAGAAACCCAACACACGCCCAAACAAGAATCCGGTATCGCATGGCGCCCTCCTGCTGACTCTCATTCTACGCTCCGGGCGAGGGAGAAACTAGCGGCATAAATCCCGCCGCAGGCTGGGGTGGCAGCTATAATGCTCTGCGAATTTCATCCACTCACAAAATGAAACTGATCCGATTCGGCGAAGCAGGAAAAGAAAAGCCGGGTGTGCTCCTGAACGATGGAACGCGCCTGGATGCGTCCGGCCTGGGGCAGGACTATAACGAAGCATTCTTCGGCAATGGCGGCCTGGCGGAGCTGCGCAACTGGCTGCGGAAGAACTCCTCCGCGCCGCGGGTTGCGCCGTCGGCCCGGCTTGGCCCACCGATCGCGCGGCCTAGCAAGATTGTCTGCATCGGGCTGAACTTCCGGGACCACGCGGCGGAGAGCAAGGCAGAAGTTCCCAAAGAGCCGGTAATCTTTTTCAAGTCGACTACGGCGCTGGTGGGGCCGAACGATCCGCTGGTCATCCCCAGGAATGCCAAAAAGGTGGACTGGGAAGTGGAACTGGCTGTGATTATCGGGAAGCGGGCGCTGTACGTTTCCAAGGAGAACGCGCTCGAGTTTGTGGCGGGCTTCGCCCTGCACAATGATTATTCTGAGCGATCGTTCCAGCTTGAACGCGGCGGGCAGTGGGTGAAGGGAAAGAGCGCCGACACGTTTGCGCCGCTCGGTCCGTTTCTCGCGACTCCGGATGAACTGCCGAACGTGGGCAACCTGCCCATGTGGCTGAAGGTGAACGGGAAGAGCCGGCAGAACGGCTCCACCTCCAACATGATTTTTGACGTGCCCACACTCGTTTCGTACGTGAGCGAGTTCATGACGCTGCTGCCCGGCGATGTCATCAGCACGGGGACGCCGGCGGGCGTCGGACTGGGAATGAATCCGCCGACCTACCTTCAGAAGGGTGACGTCGTCGAGTTAGGGATCGACGGACTGGGCGAATCCCGCCAGGAGGTCGTCGGCCCGGCCTGAGGTTTGGCGCGGAGCCGCAGGTTTCGGCGATAATGCTCGCAGCCAACATGCAGAATCGTGTTCTACAACTCGATCCTCGAGATAACGTCCTGGTCGCGCTGACGGACCTCAAACAGGGCGAGAGTGTGGAGGCGGGCGGCAAAGTCCACGTCCTGACCTCCAATGTTCCGGCCAAGCACAAGTTCACAACCGCAGATCTTCCGGCAGGCGGCCAGGTGATCATGTACGGCGTGCTCGTGGGAACCATCGTAAAGCCGACTCGCCAGGGCGAGCGGCTGACCACTGCCAACCTGCAACATGGCACCTTCCCGTTCCACGAGAAATCCAGTGAGTATGCCTGGAAGCCGCCGGACGTTTCGCGCTGGGCGTCGCGGACTTTTTCCGGCTTCCTCCGCTCCGATGGCCAGGTGGGAACGCGGAACCATTGGCTGGTCGTGCCGCTGGTATTCTGCGAGAACCGGAATATTGGGGTCCTGAAGCAGGCCTTCGAAGAAGAGTTAGGTTTTGCCGCGCCGCAGATTTACCGGCGTCAGGTGGCGGATCTCGCCAGGCTGTATCGAGAAGGAAAGACGAACGAAATCAAGTCTGTATCGCCCACGGCGGACGAACCGAAGGCGGGCGCCACGGCCTCCAAGATCTTCGAAAATATCGACGGCATCAAGTTTCTGCTGCACGAAGGCGGGTGCGGTGGGACGCGGGAAGATACCAACAACCTGTGCGGGCTCATCGCCGGCTACATCCATCATCCCAACGTAGCCGGGGCGACGATCCTCAGCCTTGGATGCCAGCACGCCCAGATCAACATCCTCCGCGAACAGATTCGGCTGCGCGATCCTCGGTTCGACAAGCCTCTCGTCATTCTCGAACAGCAACAAAGCGGGTCGGAGTTCCGGATGCTGTCTGATGCGATCCGCGAGACGTTCCTCGGCCTGGTAGAGGCGAATAAGGTTGTGCGCAGTCCGGCGCCGCTCTCGAAGCTGTGTGTCGGATTGAAGTGCGGCGGCTCGGATGGTTTCTCCGGCATCTCCGCGAATCCTGCCATCGGACACACGGCCGACCTGCTTGCTGCTCTGGGCGGCCGGACAATTCTGTCGGAGTTTCCTGAACTGTGCGGGGTCGAGCAGGAGTTGATCAACCGCAGCGTGAAGAAAGACGTTGCGGACCGCTTCATGGGGCTGATGCAGGACTACCAGGCACGGGCGAGAGCGGTCGGTTCTGGATTCGAGATGAATCCTTCTCCCGGAAACATTCGCGACGGCCTGTTGACCGACGCCATGAAGTCAGCCGGAGCGGCAAAGAAGGGTGGCACTTCTCCGGTGACAGCCGTGATCGATTATCCCGAATACTCGAGCGTGCCGGGGCTGAACCTGCAATGCACGCCAGGGAACGATGTGGAATGCGTGACCGCGCAGGTTGGCGCAGGCGCGAACGTGGTGCTGTTCACGACCGGGCTGGGAACGCCAACCGGAAATCCCATTGCGCCCGTGGTTAAGCTTTCTACCAACTCGTCGCTGGCCCAGCGGATGGGAGACATCATCGACATCGACACGGGAACCGTGATTGCGGGAGAGAAGACTATCGAGCAGATGGGCGAGGCGATCCTCGAAACGGTAATCAAGATTGCCGGCGGAGAAACCAGGACCAAGGCAGAGCTGAACTCTCAAAACGATTTCATTCCCTGGAAGCGAGGTGTCTCGCTCTGACCGACAGGGAAGGCAATACGGGCGAGTTCAGCCTCAGCGGAAGAGTAGCCGTCGTAACCGGCGGAGGCAGCGGCATCGGGCAGGCAATCTGCCTCAAGTTCGCCGCAAATGGCGCCGCAGTCCGCGTCCTCGACGTCAGCGCCGATGCCGGCGAAGCAACTTGCGCTCAGATCAAGTCTGCGGGTGGAAAGGCATCGGCATATCCCTGTGATGTCACCGACCAGCGACAGGTAAAGGGCATATTTGACACGCTCGCCCGGGAACACGGCGCAATTCATATTCTCGTCAACAACGCCGGCATCTCGCACATCGGAACCGTCGAAAGTACAACCGAAGAAGACTTCGACCGCATTGTGCGGGTAAACATCAAAGGTTTTTACAACTGCATGCAGGCTGTGATCCCCCATATGCTGGCGCAGGGCTCGGGCGTAATTCTGAACATGGCGTCCATTGCGGGTTCCAGCGGCATTCCTGATCGCTTCGCCTACTCGATGAGCAAGGGAGCGGTCATCGCCATGACCTATTCGGTGGCCCGCGACTATTTGGCGCGCAACATCCGCTGCAACTGCATCTCGCCGGCGCGCGTTCACACTCCCTTCGTCGATGGCTATCTAAAGAGGACCTATCCCGGCCGGGAAAAGGAAATGTTCGAAACACTGTCGAAAACTCAACCCGTGGGGAGAATGGCGGAGCCCGAGGAAGTCGCGTCACTGGCCCTGTACCTCTGCTCCGATGCCGCGTCGTTCATCACTGGACTGGATTGCCCGCTGGACGGGGGATACATCAATCTGAGGGGATAGGCTTGGACCTTCAACTGAACGGCAAAGTTGTCCTGGTCACGGGCGGCGCAAAGGGAATCGGCGCGGCGATCGTGCGAGGCTGTGTGGCCGAAGGCGCGATGCCGGTGATCGTCGAGCGGGACGAACCTGCGGGGAAATCAATCCAAGCTGAGTTGCAGAAAAGCGGATCCCAGTGTGGACTCATCATCCTGGACCTCGCAAAGGTCGAGAACTGCGCAGCGGCGGTCGAACAGACGGTGAGCCAGTTCGGGCGAATTGACGCCCTGGTGAACAACGCGGGCGTCAACGACAAAGTGGGACTTGAGCACGGCAGCCCGGATGAATATCTGGGGTCTCTCCACCGAAACCTGCTTCATTATTACGGCATGGGTCATTATGCCTTGCCGCATCTGAAGAAGAGCCGCGGATCCATCGTCAACATCGCGTCGAAAACCGCGGTCACCGGCCAGTCCGGGACCTCAGGCTATGCGTCGTCGAAGGGAGCGATTCTGGCACTGACTCGCGAGTGGGCCGCGGAACTGCTGCCCTACGGAATTCGCGTAAACGCCGTGCTTCCGGCCGAAGTGATGACTCCGCTGTACCGGCAATGGCTGGATACGTTTCCAAATCCGCAGTCGAAGCTGGAGACCATCCTGGCCAAGATTCCGCTGGAAAATCGCATGACGACGCCCGAAGAGATCGCCGCCACGGTGATTTTTCTGCTTTCTCCCAGGTCCGGGCACACCACGGGTCAACATCTGTACGTGGATGGCGGCTATGTCCACCTCGACCGCGCATTGACCTGAAACGCATATCAAACCAGGAGCGGAGAAACTCATGACGAGACGATTCTGCCTGACGGTTGATCTCAAGGACGACGCCGATCTCGTCGCCGAATACAAGCGTTATCACGAAAAAATCTGGCCCGAGATTACGCACAGCATTAAGGACGCCGGCATTGAGGATATGGAAATCTATCTGCTCGGGACGAGAATGTTCATGATCATGGAAGTCAACGAAAACTTCTCGTTCGAGGCTAAAGCCGCCTCCGATCGGACAAATCCCAAGGTCCAGGATTGGGAGAAGCTGATGTGGAAATTTCAGCAACCCCTGCCGCAAGCCAAGCCCGGAGAAAAGTGGCTGCTGATGGAGAGGATATTCAAGCTGGAAGGTTGATAGCAGGTGTCAGTTTAAGCGCCTGATCGAACCAGGCGTCTCCGCGGCGCCGTCTCCCGCAAAAACACTCCCGCAACAAAAACCAGTAAACCGCCTGCCGAGGCGATCCAGAGCGGAGCTGCCAGGCCGTAGTGATCAGCGATACCACCGGCAACGGCAGGAGCGAGGGTGCCGCCGACGACTTCGCCAACTAGGGTAGTCATGCCAATGGCTGTGGCCGCAAACTGTCGAGGCACGGTCTCCGTTGGAATCAGAACCAGCACCCATGCCGCAATTCCTTGACCGCCATTGGCGATGAATCCGGCGAAGGCGAGCAGCCACGGATGGCTCACCAGGAAGGGAACCTGGTAGGTCAGCGGGACCAGGGCCGAAACCAGCGCAACCACGATGAGTGCAGGCTTCCGGCCGGTGTAATCCGAAATCCAGGGAAGGATCCATCCCCAGAGGAAGGCTCCCATGCCACTTGCTCCGAGAATCAGCCCCGCGAACGTGGCCGACCCTTTTGAGACTTCCGTTAAATAGAGCGGCGCAAAGGCATTCATTACGAATAACCACGTCATGAAGCCTGTCGCCGCCAGGCAGCAAAGCAGAATGTTCCTGTAGCCCAACAGGGACCAATATTCGCGGAGGGAAGGCTTGGCATGGGCTGCGCTCGCGGTTTCCTCGCCAGGAGCGGGCAGGAACCTCCACAGCAGGGCTCCAAGGAGAATTCCGGGCAACCCGGCAACGAAAAATGCCGCGCGCCATCCGACCCGCGCCGCGATCTGAGTAGTCAGAACTGGCGCCAGGGCGAGCCCTACAAGCGCGGCGGCGCTTACGACGATGCCTACGTTGCGGCCCCGGCGTTCGGGGGAGGAAGACTCCTCGACGGTCGCTGTGATTGTCGACCAGGTCGTTCCTTCGGCGAGCCCCATGAAGACCCGCACGACGAACAGCTGGGCGAACGAGCGTGCCACACCCGAGAGCCAGGAGAGGATCGAGAAAAGAAATACTGCCGGCACCAGAACCGGACGGCGTCCGATGCGGTCCGAAATCGCGCCAAACACCAACCCTGACACTGCCCAGGCCAGAGCCAGCGCCGAGACGAGAAGGCCGATTTCCGTGTGGCTCAAATGCAGGTCAGGAGCGATAAACGGGGCGAGGTACAGCAGGCTCATGCGGTCAAGAAAGACCGTGCCCCAGGTCAGGAACAGCAGAAACACCAGCCCGAACTCGTTCCTCGTCGAATGCCGGGCTCGTGCTTTCTCCGCTGTCACAAGGCTAGAAGATCAGTTTCAAGGACACTTGCAGCTGCCTTGGGTTGAACATAGTTCGGGGCGTCCCGAACAGAGGATTGGGATCGGGCGCCCCGCCATTTCCCGCTGGGCAAGCCACCGAATGCTGCTGGATGGCCAGTGATGCAGCATCGCCGAAGTGCGTCGGAACGGCGCCGCAAAAGTCGATCGTCCCGCCTCCATACACGGACGTGACCTCGTCCACGTTTTGCCGGTTGAATATGTTGAACGCGTCGAGCGCCACTTCGAGCTTGGTGTGCTCGCTGAAGTTGAGGAAGCGCGAAATTCGGATGTCGTCGACATACAGCTTGTCGCCGCGATAGGAGTTGCGGGGGGACAGCCCGACGCGGTCGGTTACTGGGTTTGTGTCATTGTTTGTGTCGTTTCCAACGAAGATGGTGAACGGGCGCCCCGACTGGAGGTTCAAAATGTTGCTCACTTCGAAGTTCCTGAACCATATCGGGCCGTGGTTGGGAGCCGTCGCCGTGAAATTCATAATGAAGCGATGGCGCACATCCTGCACCGAATCCGCTCTCTCCAGGTCGCGACGGTACAAATCCTGCGGTGTGCTCACGAACGTGGTGAACGTTCCATCGTCGGTGGTGTGCGAAAAGGTGTAGTTCGCATTGAATCGGAAGAATCGGCCGATGCGGTCCGTCACCGAGAGACTGCCGCCGTGATAGACCGAAACTCCAGTATTGTCGAGGAAGTACATCAGCCCGGCGTTCGTATAGAGCTGCCCGCTGAAGGCGTCCTTGCCGTCGGGCAGCTTGTTGTCCACGAAGCCGAGGGCCGAAGCCGGCGGGCAGCTGGTGGCAGCATTCGTCAGGCCTTCGGGCGGGCAGACGTTCAGGTTCACAGGCCGGATCTGCTTGTGCGAGGCGACGAAAAGATATCCGGCGCTGACGACGATCCCTTTTCCCACTTCCTGATCGATTCCCAGGCTCGCCTGCTCCGAATAAGGGATGCGGCTGTTGGGATCGATGCCTCCGCCGCTGTTGGTAACCAGCGATCCAGCAGGACCGGTGTTGAAGTTGGGCTGGTTCTGGCCGGTCAGGATCAGGTTCTTTGCGGCATCCCACGGCGAAGGGGCAGGCGCTCCATCCGGATACGTGAGTCCTTCGAAGAACGGGGCAGCCGGCAGAAGATTCAGAACCCAGGTCGCGGTTTCGTTGTCCGCTCGTTTGCCCGGCATCACGGCGTTGGGAATCACGGCGTCGCGCTGGGGATAAGTCACGAACAGGAACGTCATCGTGTAGTGGTCGTCGAAAATTCCGAACCCGCTGCGGATAACCGTGTGCTTTGTAGGCGAATAGGCCAATCCGACGCGGGGCTGAATACCACGGTAGTCAGGGTTGATCTGCTTCTCGAGTCCCTTTTCGAAATCCCAGCGCACGCCGTAATTGAGAGTCAGTTTCGGCGTGATGCGCCACTGATCCTGGCCGAAGACTCCAATGTAGCTGTGATTGATGCGGACGAAATAGTCCTCGGGATTTACGTACGCATTGGCCCAGGTCGTCGGAATCTGTGGCGGCAGGCTGCCGGGAACGATGGGCCCCGAGCCTACCGGAGCGCCCCAGAACACGATGGGAACACCGTTAAGGGGATCGAACGGATTGGGGCCTACGTTTGAACCGGAGAAGAACGGCGGAGCGCCCGTGGGGCAGGGGCCGTTCGCCGGATTTTCAGGAATCACCGCTGTCTGATTCACAAAGCGGGCAAAGTCGACCATGCAGTTGAATCCGGGAAGAACAATGCGCATCGGCGTGAATCCCGGCCAGATGACAAAGTTCCACACGCGATTGAAATCGCCGCCCATGCGGAAGTAGTGATTGCCTTTGATCCAGGCAAGGCTGTCCGAGGCCTGAATCCGGCTCTCGTTGATCGCGTCGAAGGTTCCAAAGTTATGCCCAAACAACAGCGTGTTGGGAATGTCGAGGTTGGGCTCTCCGCTGACTCCGGGAAAGTTGTAGTGGCGGCGCGCGTATTGCACCAGCGCCGTATTTACCAGGTTTGTCTTGAGCAGCGTGTTAAGCGATCCGACCAGAGCCTGGTCGCGCAGACTTGTGTTATGACCACTGCTGGGAGCGCCAATCCCTCCGCCGTCAAGCGTGTCGCCGACCAGTGTGTTCAAGTCGCTGGCGTTGACAATTCCATAGTGAACGGCGAGCCGGTTATTGGTGCTGATCTGGTGATCGACGCGCACAAACCCGTTGTCGTGATCCAGAGTCTTGAGTTCGTTGAGATTTTCGGGGGTTAGGCCGAGAGCGAGTTTGACCGTATTGACCGTGTCCAGGTTGTTGACCAGGGTGGAAGGATAAGTCGGAGATTCCGCCAGCCTCTGGCCTTCATAGTTCATGAAAAAGAAAGTCTTGTCTCTCCTGACTGGACCTCCGAGCGTTGCGCCGAACTGGCCGCGGCGATAGGTGTCGAACTGAGGCAGTTGCAACAGGGACCGGGAGTTTGCATCGTTGTTGCTCATGTAGCCATAGATCGATCCATGTCTGTCATTGGTCCCGGACTTGGTGACGACGTTTACGATGCCACCCAGCGCCCGACCGTACTGCGCGCCGAAGCTGTTGTTGACCACGCGAAACTCGCTGACCGCCTCCTGCGAAGGAGTGGCGCGCTGGGAGCCAGTCGCCTCGTTGACGTAGTCGGCGCCGTCGACCGTGACGGCATTGCTCAGATCGCGCATGCCGCCAAATGAAATACGCGTGACTTCGGTCTCCGTGAATGTCGATTGAATGCTCGTGCGTCCCGTGGCAACGCCCGGCGTCAGCAGCGCGAAGTCAACAAATTGCCGTCCGTTAGTGGGCAAGCCCTGGATCTGCACCGAATCGATTACCTGGCTGGTTTCCGAACGCGTTGGTTCAACCGGGGGAACTTCAGTGGTAACGGTAATGACCTCGCCGGCAGCCGCAACCTTGAGCGTCACATCGACCGTGGCCGCCTGGCCGACACTCAACACCAAGCCCGTCTGCGTGTACTTGCTGAAGCCGCCGAACTCTACGCTCAGTTCATAACGTCCCGGTGGGAGATTGGGCGCGACGTAGTATCCCGCTTCATTGGTAACGGTGGAATAGGCCAGGTTGGTGTCCATGTTGCGCAGATTGACACTCGCCTTCACGACCGCGCGACCGCTGGAATCGACGACCGTTCCGTTGAGTTGCGCATAGCTGACGGTGGCTTGTCCGAACGCTTGCGGGGTTACCGCCAGCAGCAGAATCGCGCACAGAGCCAGGGTGTAAAAAAATCTCATGGCTGCTTCTCTCTTCCTGAACTTCCGTTCAAAAGCGCTGGCGGGAGACGCCAGGCTGGTTCGCATCGGGCCCGCGCCAGAAGCCAGGCCGAATTTGAATCGGGTGGCGTGGCGACCTGAGGTCAGATCCATTGGGCCGGAAAAACCTGCTGACCACGCCAAGGCATAGATCCGCATTTTGCCGAGAGCATGGTTTGAAACCCGGAGCCTGTCCAATACATGTTTAGTTCGACAGTCATACCGCGCAGGTATTAAAGAAAAACCACGCGGAACTCTTCGGCCGTGATTGTGCGGGGAGTAAGGCTTTGGGCAACTGGTCAAGAGCACAGTATTCCTTTGCAATAGCGGTGCGCCAGTGCCACTAGGTGGTAAATGCAAGGCGGTTACGCAAACGGTATCACTCTCGCTCGTGACTCTTCAAGGTCTCAACCCAGACTGCCGCAAGCGCGGGTGCCCGCGCTACCTGGCCAATTTCCCCGTGCTATACTCCGCTCCGCTTCACCTCTCGCTTCGGGAGCTTCAGTCCAGGTGGATAAGGTCACGGATCCCTTGATTGCCCTGCCCGAAATCTTCAACGTAGCCTCCCATTTTGTGGATCGTAACGTTCTACAGGGCAGAGGATCCAAAATTGCTATCGAATGTGGAGATGAGCAGGTCAACTACCAGCAGTTACTGGAGAGGACCAATCGCGTTGGCAACGCGCTCCGGAGCCTGGGAGTGCGGCAGGAAGAACGGGTCGGCCTGCTTCTGCTGGATTGCCCGGAATTTCTATACGTTTTCTATGGCGCCATGAAAATCGGCGCTGTGGCCGTTCCCCTCAACACTCTGCTGAAGCCCGCCGATTACGAATACATTCTGAACGACACTCGCGCCAGGGTTGCAGTCGTGAGTAGTGTCCTTCTGCCCCAGCTGGATCTGATTCCGCGATCAAGGCTCAAACACCTGCGTGAGGTCGTGCTCGTTGGCGAGTCCAGTCAGCCAAATCCGCAATTGCATGGGTTGATGGATGCCGCATCCCCGGAACTCGACCCCGAGCCGACCAGCAAGAATGACGCCGCATTCTGGTTGTACTCGTCTGGAAGCACTGGAGTCTCGAAAGGATGCGTTCATCTGCACCACGACATGGTCGTGTGCTCCGAACTGTACGCCAAGGGCATCCTGAAAATGAGCGAGGCGGACCGCTGCTACAGCGTGGCGCGGCTTTTCTTTGCCTATGGCCTTGGGAATGCGGGCTACTTTCCCTTTCATTTTGGAGCGACGACCATTCTTTCTCCTATGCGGCCCACTCCGGCAGTTACTTACGCCGATATTGAGCGCTACCGTCCAACGCTGTTTTTTTCGGTGCCCTCAAACTATGCGGCGATGCTGGCCCATCATGCGGAAAATGGCCGCGAGTTCGATCTCTCCAGCGTGCGGCACGCGATCTCGGCGGGCGAAGCCCTTCCCGCACCTCTCCTGGAGCGCTTCAAGCAACGCTTCGGGGTTGAGATCCTGGACGCCCTGGGCTCGACCGAAACCCTGCAGATGGTGATTTCCAACCGTCCCGGCGAGGTGAGGCCGGGATCGAGCGGCAGAGTCATTCCCGGATATGAAGCCCGGCTTGTGGACGAGAATGGGCATCCTGTCGCGCCCGGCGAGATCGGCAATCTTCTGATCAAGGGCGACTCGACTTGCGTCGGCTATTGGAACCAGCACGAGAAGTCCAAGGAAACCTTTGAGGGCCACTGGTTTCACACCGGCGACAAGTACTACCAGGACGAGGATGGTTATTTCTGGTATGCGGGACGCGCGGACGATTTGTTCAAGGTCAATGGCCGCTGGCTAAGCCCAGCGGAGGTAGAGGCCGCCCTGATTGCGCATCCGGCGGTGCTGGAGGCCGCCGTAGTTGCCCGCAATGACGAAAGCGGGCTGCCAAAGCCAGCAGCCTATGTGGTGGTGAACCGGAATTTCAATCCCGGCACTGAGCTTGCCGGAGAATTGCAAAACTGGATCGCGCAAAGGATCGGCCGCTACAAGCGGCCACTCTGGGTCGAGTTTCTGGATGAGCTTCCGAAAACCGCAACCGGCAAGCTGCAGCGCTTCAGGCTTCGCCAGCTGCAAGCCCAACCCGACGGGCCGCTGGCGGACGACCGGAAAAATGGGCCGGTGTCCGATACCCGCCGGGTATAGAATAGCGGGCCGTGGAACTGCGTCATGTCCGGTACTTTCTCGCCGTCGCAGAATACCTGAACTTCAGCAAGGCCGCGCAACAACTGCATATCGCCCAACCGCCCCTGAGCCGCCAGATCCGCCAGCTCGAAGAAGATATCGGAGTCGCTCTATTTGTTCGCAGTAAACGGCGGGTGGAGTTGACGAAAGCAGGGCAGGTTTTTCTTTCCGAAGCGCGGAAGCTCGTGGTGCAGGCCGGTCACGCCACCGAGGCCGCGCGTCACGCGCAAAAGGGAGAATCCGGGGTGGTTCGCATCGGCATCGCCTCGGGGCTGGGCGGAGTCGTTGGCAAAGCTGTTGCCGACCACTGTCAGTTGTTTCCCGCGGTTAACGTGGAATGCAGGGATATTTTTTCCACGGTCCAGAATGAGACGCTGCGAAAATGCGAAATCGACGTCGGCTTTCTCCGCCCGCCCGTCGACCAGGTCAATCTCGATTGCGAGCTGCTTCTGGAGGAAGAATTCGTGGTGGTTCTTCCGCAGGTGCACCGCCTGGCAAAAAGAAAGTCACTGCGGCTGAAGGATGTCGCCGACGAGCCGCTGATCATCTTCGACCGCAATTTTTCGTGCGGGCTCTATGACAAGATTCTCGGTCTCTACAGCCGCCAGGGGCTGACTCCGCATTTCACAGTCACGCACGTCGAAGCCCACGAGGAAGCCGGAGCCATCATGGTGGCTTCCGGCAAGGCGATCTTTATCGGCGCCGGTGCTATCGTGACTCGCTCGGTTTCGGGAATCGATCTGGCATCGGTCCCGCTCAATGAAGCCGGGGCGAAGATCGAGGTCTACATGGCCTGGCGCAAGGATGAGCAATCGAGCGCCGTTTTCTCGTTTCTGGATTCCGTACGCCGGGTATTTCACGCACGGAAGTTTGTCGCCTAGCGGCGGTTCGAGATTTCTCCATGAAAACAGCTCTGAAACTATGTCTGCTCCTGCCGATCGCGATCCTCTGCGCCGCACAGGAACTGGCCAGAGAGACAGTCATCGGCCAGCTTGAAGTGGTCGCTACTTTCAGCGGCGCGATGCCAACCGGCGTCACCGTCTCGGACAACGGCCGGATCTTCGTAAACTTTCCCAAGTGGGGCGACAACGTCGAGTACACGGTGGCGGAAGTGAAGGACGGTAAGACCACGCCGTACCCGGATGCCGACATCAACCACTATTCGGATTCCGACAACGCCGCGGACAAATTGGTGTCGGTACAGAGCGTCGTCGTCGATCCCACGGGAAAGCGCCTGTGGATGCTCGACACCGGGAGCATCCAGATGGGAGCCGTCAAGCCTGGCGGACCCAAGTTGGTTGCCGTGGATCTCGGCAGCAATCGCGTGGTCCAGAAGATTCTGATTTCCCCCGGGGTCGCGCTGACAAACAGCTACCTCAATGACGTGCGCTTCGACCTGCACCGCGGCTCGAAAGGAATGGCTTTTATCACCGACTCGACCTCCAACGGTCCGAACGGAATCATTGTGGTGGATCTTGCGTCCGGCAAGAGCTGGAGACGGCTCAACGATCACCCTTCCACCAAACCTGATCCGGACTTCCTGCCGGTTGTCGAGGGGCAAATTCTGCAACTGCGGCTGCCGGGAAAACCGCCGGCGCGATTCGCCGTCGGGTCCGACGGCATAGCCATCAGCCCGGACGCCAAAACACTCTACTACTGCCCGCTGACCAGCCGGCACCTGTATAGCGTGAGTGTGGACGCCCTGGCGGACCAGCAAAAATCAGATGCAGAGGTCGCAGCCACGGTTCACGATCTCGGCGAAAAGGGAGGCGCTTCGGACGGGCTGGAATCGGATGCCCAGGGCGGCGTGTATCTTACCGACTACGAGCACAACGCCATTTGCCGCCGCAGTCCGGATGGTGACATCGAAACCCTGGTCCACGACCCTCGTGTTCTGTGGCCGGACACGCTGTCTCTTGCGGCGAATGGATTTCTCTATTTCACGGCCAACCAGATTGAGCGGCAGCCGCCATTTCACAACGGGCAGGACCTGCGCCAGAAGCCATACGTGCTCTTCCGGCTGAAGGTTCAAGGCAGCCGGATTCACCAGTAGCTCATGCCGGATCAGTCCAGGAGTGTTCCAGGCCCTTCACAAGTTGCCAGATCGCGCGATTCAGCGGAACAGGCACGCCGATTTTCTCTCCCTGATCGGCAATCGCACCGTTGACGAAGTCAACTTCCGTCTGCCGTCCCGCAAGAACATCCATCAGCATGCTCGCATTTCGTTTTTCGCGGGCGTTCGCGCCCTCCACAATCATCAATCTCGGATCACTGTGCAGGTGTATGCCCAACGCTTCGGCAACCGCTTCGCCCTCTTGCAGCAGCGCTTCGTAAAGCGTGCCCGTGGGCGGGAAACGCGTCGCAGCGCCGTGGTGAAGTCGGGTGAGCGCTCCGACCGGATTCACAGCAGAGTTAAAGACGAGCTTCGTCCATTGCGCACCCCGGGCATCCTTGAGCGGAACCACGCGCAGCCCGGCGCGATTCAGGATCGCCGCCAATTCTTCCACTCGTGCATACGGGGTGCCTGACGGTTCAAACGGGCCAATCCAGAGCTCGCTATAGAATTCGAAGCCCGCGTGCCCGGGGCCGATCATGTGCGCGGCCATGGTCGTCGCCCCGCGTACAACCGACGTCACTCGTTCGGCGATGATTTCCTCGTTGCCGAGTCCATTCTGGACGGAGCAAACTGTCGCGGGATCCGCGAAGATGTGCCTGGTTTGCTCGATGGCGGCTCGCGTATGTGGGCCTTTGGTGGCAAAAATGCCGAAATCGCAGGGAGGAATCGATGATGGATCGGTCGTGGCGTGCAGGCGGACGGTCAAGTCGGCGGCGCCGCTGATTCTCAGTCCGCGCTCCTGGATGGCCCGAACGTGCTCTTGCGAAACATCGTAGGCGTGCACTTCCACGCCGGTCTGATTGGCCAGATGAGCCGCAAAGGCGCTGCCCAATGCGCCGCATCCCACAATGCAAAACTTCACTGGCATTCCGTTGTCCTGATATAAAGCCTGTGACGATACCATCGCGACCAGATGAATTCAAATTAAGTGGAACGAAGCGTTCCCTGGCGATGGCGCGCGGGGCGGAGCTGTGAGCACAGTCAGGGATGTTACGTATCAACTGTTGCGCGACCTGGGGATGACGACGATCTTCGGCAATCCCGGTTCCACCGAATTGCCATTTCTGCGCGACATGCCCGCTGATTTTCACTACGTCCTGGGGTTGCACGAGCGCTCGGCGGCCGGAATTGCGCTCGGATATGCGATGGCCCGCGGCAAGGCTGCGTTCGTAAATCTGCATTCCATAGCGAGCGTGGGCAACGGCCTCTCGGCTCTGGTCGACGCCTGGTACAGTCACGTCCCCCTTGTTGTCACCGCGGGGCAGCAGGACCGTCGACACATCCTCCAGGAGCCGTTTTTGACCAGTCGCGCGGTGGAAGTTGTGAGGCCCTATGTAAAGTGGGCCTACGAGCCGCTTCGCGCGGAAGATGTGCCCGCTTCGATTGCGCGCGGATTTTACCTGGCGTCGCAACCACCCATGGGTCCGGTGTTCATTTCCATTCCCATGGACGATTGGACCCACGAATGTCAGCCTGTCGCAGCGCGGAGTGTGATGCAGGCTGCTATGCCGGACCCCTACACTCTTGCCGATGTCGCAAAATCGATTGATTCGAGTCGAAATCCCGCCATCGTGGTGGGAGCGCAAATCGAAGAGGATGGCGCCTGGCAGGAAGTCGTTGCCCTCGCCGAACATCTCGGGGCTGACGTTTACCAGCAGCCGATTCCTCCGCGGTGGACTTTTCCCCGCAGGCATCCACTTTTTCGGGGCAGTCTGTTGCCGGCCCAGGAGCCACTCGCTCAGCAACTGGCCAACTACGATGTCGTCCTCGTGCTAGGAGCGCCGATTTTCCTGTATTACGCGTTCGTTCCGGGGGACACCGTGAAGTCCGAAACGCGTCTGTTTCACTTCACGAATTCACCGCTCGAGGCTGCATCAGCCCTGGCCGGCACCAGCATTGTGGGAAATCTGAAGGCAGCGGCGACGCATCTGCGGGCGCGTAGCAGGAAGAGAGAACGCAAAGATGCCCGGCACTCCGACCCGCCCACCCCGCCCGCAGAGCACCCAGTTACGCCCGCATTCCTGTTTCATGCATTGAACAAAGTAATGCCACGCAACACCGTCATTGCAGAGGAATGTCCCTCATCCAAAGGCGATCTCGATCGCTACGTCATGCTGGACGAGCCCTGCTCTTTCTACTCGGTGCCGAATGGTGTGCTGGGATTCGGATTGCCGGCTGCCGTAGGTCTGCAAATGGCTCATCCAGATCGCCGCGTGGTGTGTCCGGTTGGAGATGGCTCGCTTCAGTACTCGATCCAATCCCTTTGGACTGCGGTACAGCAGAAGGCGCCGCTGATCGTGATTGTGATTCGCAATTCCGACTATTCGGCATTGAAGGGTTTTTGTGATTTCACCCATGTCGGGCGCAATGTGCCGGGCATGGACCTTCCAGGAATCGACGCGGTGAAGATCGCGCAGGGATACGGCATGGCTGCGCAGGAAGTGGATCGCCCCGAAGACCTGGAGCCGGCGCTGAAGGCGGCATTCGCCTCGTCGGAGGCGAGATTGATCAGCGTTAACGTGTCGCCGGGCGGCCAGAAGTGTATGGGAATGGATCAGTCAGTCAATCCGCCCCGGTATCGCTGAAGTCAGAGGGCGCCGGCTCTCTCAGCGCCCAATCCAGTGTTGGCTCGCACCAACAGTTCGTTGAATTTGGCTTCAGCCGAGGGTTCGTTGCTGAGCCACGTCCCCACGAGCGACGCGACGAAGCCTGCCGGAACGCTCACGATCCCGACATTTTCCAGGGGAAACCAGGGCTTGGACTGAATGAGGTGATGGACGCCACCTGGCGCGTCGAGCCCCATGAAATTCGGGCCAACCAGAATCAGGATGATCGACGCAGCCAGCCCGCCTAGCAGTCCAGAGATCGCTCCCGCCGTATTGAAGCGTCGCCAGAACAGCGACAGGGCGAGCACTGGAAAATTCGCAGAGGCAGCGACTGCCATGCCCATGGTTGCCAGAATCCCCGCGTTCGAAGCCGGTCCAAGCGCAATGGCGATTGCAATCGCAAGAGCTCCAATCGCCATCGCCGCCACTCTGGCCACCAGCACGCTTTCGCCCGGCTTCCGTTCGATGCCGCGGTGAATCACGTTCACCCAGAAATCGTGGGCGAAGGAGGTGGAGGCGCTGATGGTCAATCCCGCGACCACCGCCAGGATGGTAGCGAAGGCGACGGCCGACACGATCGCCAGAAAGATCTCTCCGCCCAAAGCCTGCGCCAGGAGCGGCCCGCTCATATTGGTTCCGCCGTGAGTAACGATAAAATCCGGCCCGACCAGAATTGCCGCCCCGAATCCCAAGACAGCAGTCATCACATAAAAACTGCCGATCAGGATCATCGCCCACACAACGCTGGTTCGCGCGGTTCTGGCGTCGGGAACCGTGTAAAACTTCACCAGGACATGCGGCAGACCCGCCGTGCCGAAGACGAAGATGAATCCAAGAGAGATCAGGTCGAGAGGGCCGTTCGGTGGCGCATAACGCAGCCCGGGCAAAAGAAAATCGCGAACCACCGGCTGACCCCCACGGTGCAGCACGACGTGGCTTGCCGCGGCGAAGAATTCACCGAAATGGAAGTGAAAGCGCGCGAGTACCAGGACGGACAACGCAATCGTGCACGCCGTTAGCAGCATCGCCTTAACGATTTGCACCCAGGTGGTGGCCAGCATTCCGCCAAAAATCACGTACACCATCATCAGCAGGCCCACTCCGATAACGGCCATGTTGAAGCTGATTCCGGATCCGGCAAGAAGCAGTGTGACCAGAGCACCGGCTCCGACCATCTGCGCAATCATGTAGAAAGTGATGGTGGCCAGCGTGCTGAGCGCCGCCAGGGCACGCACGGGCCGCGGCCGCAGCCGGTATGCAAGCACGTCAGCCATGGTGTACTTGCCGGCGTTGCGCAGGGGTTCGGCGATGAGTAGGAGAATGGTTACGAAGGCGATGAATCCACCCACCGAATAGAGAAATCCGTCGAGGCCTTGCAGCGAGATCAGCCCGACGATACCCAGGAACGAGGCGGCGCTCATGAAGTCGCCAGCCACGGCGAATCCGTTCTGCCAGGCCGTGATGCGGCGTCC
Organism: Terriglobales bacterium; assembly: GCA_963803205.1. Taxonomy (GTDB): domain Bacteria; phylum Acidobacteriota; class Terriglobia; order Terriglobales; family Acidobacteriaceae; genus CAWDLG01. The sequence continues at coordinate 481,693 of CAWDLG010000005.1, read as the reverse complement.
GGCGGCGAAATATGCACCCGCGCCCCGGGAGTGCTGCGAAGCCCAATACGTAATCGCCAAGGTTGAAACCACGAAGAGCAGGAAAATGAAGAGAGAAATCGACATTCAGCGTCCTCCCGGTTCGCAATCCTGGCGGGCGATCTGGGCGCTGAGATGATCGAATCTCGCCGCTGCTCTCAGATAAAGCCAGGCGATGACCCAGCCGACGAGGAACTGCGACAAAGCGAACATGTAGGCGACGCTGACCCCCATGATGCGGGCACGCATGAGCGAGGGGGCATAACCAATCAGAATTGGCAGCAGGAAGTAGTAGACAAGAAAGAAAGCGAAGGCGGGAATGATGAACCGTTTCTTCGCCGCCAGCAGGCGCTGGAACTGCGCGCCGGAAGCGATGCGGTCCCACTCTTCCTGTTCAATTTCATGTCGGAAGTCGTTTTGGGCGCTCATGTCTCGCCGGAGATCCACGAATTGTAATCAAAGTTCCGCGCCCTGCACCGGAGTTGTTCGGCATCCGCGAAATACCATTTGTGTTTGACTGTCATACCCATACAGTATGAGCCGAGCCAAATGGCTTCACGCGAGGAGCGGTGTCTGCGGCTCAAATTCAATAGAAGAACTAACTTCCGATTGACAACGCGGCTTGGCGCGGTCTAAAGTCGCGCGTTTGCCATGCTGTCGAGCGCCCGTTTCCCCGCCAATCTGTTGCTGACGCTGTTCGTTTTCAGCCTTGCCCTTTCGCGACTCGCGTCAGCTGACCCCCAAACACAGAGCGCTGTGCTGGTGCCCATTGATCTGCGGTGCGAGTCACTCCAAAAGCCGCTGGGGGTCGATAGCCTGCATCCACGACTTAGTTGGAAGCTGCGACCCCTGGACCCGGCTCTGCGCGGACTGCGCCAGTCTGCATACCGGATTTTGGTCGGTTCTTCTGCCGCAACACTCGCTCAGGACAAAGGAGATTTATGGGATACCGGCAAGGTCGCATCGGCTCAGACGATTCAGATCGAATACGGCGGAAAGCCGCTTGCGTCCAATCAGGAGTATTTCTGGAAAGTTCAGGTCTGGGAGGCAGGGGGTTCGGTCTCCTCCTGGAGTGATAACAATTCGTGGATGATGGGATTGCTCCGGTCTAGCGACTGGAAGGCGAAGTGGATCGCAACCGATCCGGACCGTGATTCGGCCGATGCAACCGCGAAGAACGACTCACCTCTTCCTATCTTTCGACACTCATTCAGCCTCACAAAGCCGATTGCTCGGGCAGTGGCATACGTGTCAGGGCTGGGGCAGTATGAGTTGCGAATCAATGGCGCCAAGGTCAGCGAAGATGTAATGACTCCGGGTTGGACCGCCTATCGCAAGACCGTCTTCTATAACTCCTACAATGTCACCAGTTTTCTCAAGACCGGCGAGAACGCGGCCGGGATTCTCGTCGGAAACGGCATGTACAACGTGCCGACCACCGAAGGCCGGTACACCAAGTTCACCGGCTCCTTCGGCCAGCCAAAGGTCATCGTTCAGATCGAAATCAGGTATGCCGACGGCACCAAAGAGGTTGTTGCCGGCGATTCATCCTGGAAGCAGTCCCCCGGTCCGATCACTTTCTCCTCTACTTACGGTGGAGAGGACTACGACGCCACGAAGGAACAGCCGGGCTGGGACTTGCCCGGCTTTGCGGATGAAAACTGGCGCGCGGCTGTAGAAGTGTCCGGTCCGGGTGGAGTGCTGGTGTCGCAAAAGAATTTTCCCATCCGAGTCATGAGAGTGTTCAAGCCGATCAAGCAGACTGCTCCGGCTCCGGGGGTGCTGGTTTATGACCTGGGGCAGAATTTTTCCGGCTGGCCGCAGATCACCATTTCTGGCGCGGCAGGCCAGACAGTGAAACTGATACCCGGAGAATTACTGGATGACGCCGGCCGCGTCACGCAACGCAGTTCCGGCGGCCCGATGTATTTTTCCTACACACTCAGAGGAAACGGCGACGAAACCTGGCATTCCCGCTTCACCTACTACGGATTTCGCTTCGTACAGGTGGAAGGCGCCAGAAGCGGCGAGGGGCGCGACGATCGGCCTGTCATCAAGTCTCTGGAAGGCCAGTTCACACATTCTTCTGCCCCGGTAGCAGGGAAGTTTTCAAGCTCAAACCACTTGTTCGATCAGATTCACGAGCTGATCGACGCCGCAATCCGCAGCAACATGCAAAGCGTGATGACCGACTGTCCGCATCGCGAGAAGCTTGGCTGGCTCGAGGAGACTCACCTCCTTGGTCCTTCCCTGATGTACAACTTCGATCTTTCGCGACTCTACGAGAAAATCGCCGACGACATGCGCGACTCGCAGCAGGCCGATGGCCTGGTACCCGACATAGCTCCGGAATACGTCGTTTTCGAAAAGGGTTTTCGCGACTCGCCGGAGTGGGGCAGCGCCGCTGTTCTCGATCCCTGGCTCGCCTATCAGTTTTATGGGGACCGGGAGATTGTGTCTCGACACTACGAGACCATGCGGCGATACGTCGACTATCTGTCAAGCCGCGCTGAAGGTCACATCATCTCTTACGGGTTGGGCGACTGGTACGACATCGGCCCCGGGGAACCGGGGGAGTCCAAGCTGACCACCCGCGGCGTCACGGCCACGGCAATCTACTATCTCGATTTGCAGGTTCTCCAGAAAGCGGCCACGCTGCTCAGCAAAGAAGACGACTCACAAAAGTACGCGGCGCTTGCCGGCGATGTTCTAAAGGCATTCAACAGCAAGCTGTTCAATCCCCGGACCAACCAGTACGACACCGGCAGCCAGACTGCAAATGCCATGCCGCTTGCGGTCGGCTTGGTTGATGAGTCACGCCGTGACGCCGTGCTTGCGAACCTCATTCAGGACATTCGCAAGCATGGCAACCACGTCACTGCGGGCGATGTCGGATTTCATTTTGTGGTGCAGGCGTTGACGCAGGGCGGCCGGTCAGACGTCCTCTATGACATGCTTTCTCGAACCGACTCTCCCAGCTACGGCTACCAGCTTTCGCGGGGCGCTACCACTTTGACCGAGGCCTGGGACACCGATCCTCATAGCTCACAGAATCACTTCATGCTCGGCCATGCCGAAGAATGGTTTTATCGCGGCCTGGCTGGCATCAACTTCGACCTGTCCCGGCCGCCAGACAGCCAGATCGAAATCAAGCCGGCGCCGGTAGGGAACATTGCTTCCGCCCAGGCAGACTACGACTCGGTGGTCGGAACGATTCACAGTTCGTGGTCACGAGATGACGGCAGATTGACTCTCGATATCACGATTCCGCCCAACATGACTGCCAGGGTTTACGTGCCTGCCAAAGATCCCGAGCAAGTTCTGGAGGGCCGAGATCGTCTGAATCAGGCGAAAGGCGTGAAGTTGCTGCGAAAAACGGCCAATGCCGTGGTCTGCCAGGTCTCTTCGGGCCAGTACCGTTTTGAAGTGAAGAAGTAGACCCTCAGCAGAAAGAATTTTGTTGCGCGAGAAATCTGAACTTCCAACTAAGGAGCGGACAAATGAAAAAAATCCTGCTTACCCTGGCGATCCTGTCGGCGATCTCATCGTGCGCACAGACTCCGATGCCTGCGTCCGCCGACGTCGACAAACGTGTCGATTCCATCCTGCGTCAGATGACGACCGAGGAGAAGGTGGACATGCTCGGCGGAGTCAACACGTTCAATGTCCGCGGATATGAACGGCTTGGACTCCCGGTGCTGGAGACAGCCGACGGCCCATACGGAGTTCGCAACGACGGCCGTGCCACCGTGATGGCGGCAGGAATAGGCCTCGCAGCCACGTGGAATCCGGAACTCGCTATGCGGGTGGGAACGGAACTCGGGAGAGATGCCCGCGCCAAGGGCAAGCATTTTCTTCTCGCTCCCGGCGTCAATATTTATCGTTCTCCCCTGAACGGACGCAACTTTGAGTATTTAGGAGAGGATCCTTTTCTAGCTGGGCGAATGGCCGTAGGTTACATCAAGGGAGTTCAGAGCCAGGGTGTTTGCGCCACCGTGAAGCACTTCCTCGGCAACAATTCCGAGTTCGCGCGGCACACCAGTGACTCCATTATCGACGAGCGTACGCTGCACGAAATCTACCTGCCGGCTTTTGAGGCGGCAATCAAAGAGGCCGACGTTGGAGCCGTCATGGATTCGTACAACCTGACCAACGGTTTACACATGAGTCAAAATGGCCGCTTCAACATCGACCTGGTGAAGAAGGAATGGCAGTTCCCCGGCATCATCATGTCTGACTGGGGAGGGACGTACGACGCGTTGGGCGCCGCCAATGGCGGGCTCGATCTGGAAATGCCCTCGGGGAAATTCATGAACCGGAAGAATTTGCTTCCTCTTTTGAAGGAAGGCAAAGTCACACAGGAGACGATCGACGAAAAAGTACGGCGGATCTTACGGACCGAAGTCAGATTTGGATGGCTCGATCGCAAACAGCTCGATCCCTCCATTCCTCGCTACAACCAGCAGGCGAGGGAGGTAGCGCTTCAGGCCGCGCGCGAAGGCATGGTTCTGCTGAAGAATGAGGGCAATCTGCTTCCGCTCAGCAAGGACAAGATAAAGTCCATTGCCGTGATTGGCCCCGATGCTTACCCCGCCATTCCCGTCGGTGGTGGCAGCGCTCAGGTGAGCGCCTTCCAGGCGAAAGGCTTCATGGTTGGTTTGAGCGACTATCTGGGAGACCGCACGCGAGTTCTCTATGCCGCCGGCCTCCCCACTCTCGGCCGTGCGGTACAGGACACCAAATTCTTCACTGCCGAGGAAAACGGCGAACCCGGGCTGAAGGTGGAGACATTCGACAACGCCGAGCTCTCTGGAACGCCCGCCACCAGCGTCGAGCGCCATCTCACTCTGGGACGGCCGCTCGACTTGCCTGCGCTCTCGAACGGGGAAGCGGATTTCGATTTTGACGCTCCGAGGCCCAAAGACTCTTCAATGCGCTGGACCGGGTACTACAGGCCCGCAGCGGCGGGCGCCTATGACATTTTTGTGCAGACGGGCGGCTTCGGGAGGACAGGGTACAGAGTCTATGTCGACGGGGACATTGTCTTCGACAACTGGAAGGTCATTACCTCAGTAGTCGAACAGAAGTCTTTGACGCTGACGGCATCCCCTCACAAGATTGTCCTGGAGCAATTCAGCCAGTCATCGTTTGGCGGGCCCTTCATCCGGCTGGGAATCGTTCAGCAAGGCACGTGGGTGAATCCTGGTGCCGAACAGATCGCCGCAAATGCAGATGTCGTCGTGCTGGCTGTCGGGTTTGACCCTTCCACCGAAACCGAAGGGATGGATCGCACCTTCCGGCTCCCTCCAGGCCAGGACGAGCTCATTCAAAAGATCACTGCTGCCAACAACAATGTGATCATCGCGCTCACCTCCGGCGGCAATGTCGACATGTCACCTTGGATGGACCGAGTGCCCGGCATCATCGAGGCGTGGTATTCGGGGCAGGAGGGCGGCACTGCGCTGGCTGAAATCCTGTTTGGAGATGTCAACCCGTCCGGCCGCCTGCCCGCCACCTTCGAACGGCGTTGGGAGGACAATCCCACGCACGATAACTACTACACCGAACCGGGAACGGACCGCGTCGTCTACAAAGAAGGCGTAATGGTCGGGTATCGTGGCTACGAGAAAGCCGGCACGAAGCCGCTCTTTCCGTTCGGATACGGGCTTTCCTATACAACCTTCAAATTCGGCAATCTCGCCGTGAAGCCGGCTGCCGCGAATACCGCCGATTCACCGAAATATGAAGTCTCGTTTGACATTACCAACAGCGGAAAAAGAGCTGGCGCGGAAGTGGGGCAGGTCTACATTTCCGATAAACATGCCGGCGTTCCCAGGCCGCCGAAAGAGCTGAAAGGATTTGCCAGGGTCAACCTGCGGCCGGGAGAAACCAAGCGAGTTACCGTTCCGCTCGATGTTCGCTCGCTGGCTTATTACGACGTTGCCGGCAAGCAATGGCGCGCCGATGCCGGCACGTTTGACGTGCTGGTCGGCGGGTCCTCCGACAAAATCGAGCTGACAGGAAAGCTCACGCTCTCTGCAGCAGCATTCGCCAAGTAGGTGGCGGACGGAACCCTGTGCCAAAAGAGCTGGCTCGGCTGAGTGAGCTGACAATCACTTGGTCTGCTGGAGCATTTATCTTTCTGCGCGGCGAATCAGCTATCCTAGTCGGAGGCAATGGACCAGGCTTACATTTGCGAGGCTATTCGCACGCCCTTCGGACGTTACGGCGGGGGGCTGTCCGCCGTACGCACCGATGACTTGGCGGCCGTTCCCATCAAGGCAATCGTTGATGGTCATCCCGAGTTGGATTGGAGTGCCGTCGAAGACGTTATCCTGGGCTGCGCCAACCAGGCCGGTGAGGACAATCGCAACGTCTCCCGCATGGCTTTGCTGCTGGCCGGGCTGCCGAAAGAAGTTCCGGGAAGCACCGTGAATCGCCTCTGCGGCTCCAGTCTGGAAGCGATTTCGATCGCAGCACGCGCAATCAAGAGCGGCGAGGCATCGCTGATCATCGCGGGCGGCGTCGAGAGCATGTCTCGCGCTCCATTCGTGATGGCCAAATCGGAGTCGGCGTTTTCCCGATTTGCGAAGATTGAGGATACGACCCTCGGCTGGCGCTTCGTGAATCCGCTGATGAAGGAGAAGTATGGGGTCGACTCCATGGCCGAGACGGCGGAAAATGTGGCCGAGGAGTTCCACGTCTCCCGTCGGGACCAGGATGCCTTCGCCTTGAGAAGCCAGCAGCGAGCCGCGGAGGCCATCCAGAGCGGGCGCCTTGCGGAGGAGATCACTCCGGTTTGTGTTCCCGCGAAGAAGGGCGATCCAGTCGCATTTTCGAAAGATGAACAGCCACGGCCAGATACCAGCCTGGAGGCTCTCTCCAAACTCAAGCCGATCGTGAGGCCCAACGGCACCGTCACTGCGGGGAATGCTTCAGGAATCAATGACGGGGCGTGTGCTGTGTTGCTCGCGTCTGAGCGAGCGGTCAAGGAGCACGGACTTACGCCGATGGTCCGGGTCGTTGGTTCCGCCGTAGCCGGTGTCGCGCCGCGGATCATGGGGATCGGCCCGGTTCCCGCTACCAGAAAGCTTCTTCAGAAAACAAATCTCAAGATCAGCGAGATGGACGTAATCGAGCTGAATGAGGCCTTCGCAGCCCAAGCGGTCGCAGTCCTTCGCGAGTTGAAAATTCCTGAGGATGCCGCCCACGTGAATCCAAACGGTGGCGCCATCGCACTCGGCCATCCATTGGGCGCCAGCGGCGCCCGCCTTGTCACAACCGCGCTCCACCAGTTGCGCAGAACCAAGGGGCAGTATGCGCTGTGCACCATGTGCATCGGTGTAGGGCAGGGAATCTCGCTTGTCCTCGAGCGGATCTAGTCAAACATCGGCCCGCTCTTCGAAACCCGAGTGAGATTCAATAGATAAACATATTCAATTTGTCTTGACACTGCTTCTCCGCTCTCGTTACAGTGTCGCGCGGCGAAAATCGTCTAGACGAGAGCACAGAAGGTGATCCTCGCGACCCCTTCGAAGAGACACGCGGGACGGACTGTCCTAAAAAATCAGAACAAAGGTGGCATGCATGAGCCGATTTCGTGGAGTCATGATTCGAGTCCTGGCGGTGATGTGCGTGGCATTGGTCACCGGCGCCCTGGCCCAGAATTCGGGTTCAACTCTTGAGCAGGGTTTCAAGCAGCCGCCGGATTCTGCCAAACCTCGCGTGTGGTGGCACTGGCTGAACGGCAACGTCACCAAGGAAGGCATCACTGCTGACCTTGAGTGGATGAAGCGGGTCGGCATCGGCGGTATGCAGATGTTCGACGGCAATCTGGGCACGCCCGTTTTTGTCGACAAGAGACTGGTCTGGATGACGCCCGAATGGAAGGATGCGTTCCGTCATACCGGGGCGGAAGCGGACCGGCTGGGCCTTGAAATGTCGATGGCCGCGTCTGGCGGATGGAGCGAGACCGCCGGCCCCTGGGTCAAGCCTGAAGAGGCGATGAAAAAGGTGGTCTGGAGCGAAGTTCAGGTACAAGGCCCGAAGAAATTTGCCGGCAAGCTGCCGAATCCTCCTTCTATCAATGGACGCTTCCAGAACATTCCCGTGCCGCCCGACCTGAATTTTCCCGCGCAGGAGATGCCCGGGGCCAAGCCGCAGCCCAAGGAACCGCCTGCGCCCCCCGATCCGACCTACTATGCCGACAGCGCTGTCATCGCATTCCGCGTTCCCGATGCGGAGCAGCGCATGGCCGATCTTCACCCGACGGTCACTTCAAGCAGCCAGAGCCTTGACCGTGCCGCATTGATGGACGGAAATGTTGCCAATAATGTCGAGTTGCCCTACGACCCGGCGAAGGGGCCATCGTGGATTCAACTCGAATTTGCGCAACCATTTCAGACGGATGCGTTCAGCATCGCTGCCGGCACCGGCAGCACTTTCGGCGGAGCAGCCATTCCACCGGGTGTCGTCAAAGCCAGCAAGGATGGGAAGAGCTGGGTGGAACTGCTCACGCTGCCGGGAGCAGGTCACCTCTATTCCGGTTTTCCGGTGCGGACCTACTCTTATCCCGACATCAGCGCCCGCTACTATCGGCTGGAGTTCACCGCGCCGCCGCCCGATCCCATGATGGCCTTGTTCGCCGACCTGTTCGGCTTCACTCCTGAACCGGTGAAGAAATTTGACATTGCGGAAATCGAGTTTCATAACGGCCCCCGAGTCAACCATTGGCAGGAAAAGGCGGCGTTCGCGAATATGCTCGACTACGACTCCGTGGCCACTCCTTCGGCTTCGAAGGAGCGCGTGGTCGCCCGGAGCAACGTCGTCGATCTCACGTCCAAAATGCAGAAGGACGGCAGCCTGAACTGGGATGTTCCTGCGGGGAAGTGGGTCATTCAGCGGCTTGGTTACTCGCTCACTGGAGAGAAAAATCACCCGGCGACCCGCGAGGCGACGGGTTATGAAGTCGACAAACTTAACCGCAACTATGTCGACGGCTACGTCAAAGAGTACGTCAACATGATTTCCGGAGCGTTGGGACCGTACTTCGGGAAGAGTTTCCGCTATTTCCTGATGGATAGCTGGGAAGCGAATAACGAGAACTGGACGGACGACATGCTCGCGCAGTTCCGGCGGCTTCGTGGCTATGATCCCGTGCCATTTCTGCCGGCGCTGACCGGAAGAGTAGTGGAGAGCGCCGAAGCCAGCGACCGCTTCCTGTGGGATTTTCGCCGGACTCTCGCCGATCTGCTGGCCGAGAATCACTACCACGCCGCCACGGAATACTTCAATCAGCACGGAGTTGGTCTCTACGCCGAGGCGATGGGAGCGGGATTGCCGACCACGGGGGATGGTCTGCTGAACAAAGGACAGGTCGACATCCCCATGGGCGAGTTCTGGACCACTTTGCCCGGTGGGGAACGTAGCCCGGACCACGTGGCGGATACACGCGAGGCCGCATCAGCTGCGCACATCTACGGCAAGGGATTGGCCGCGGCCGAGTCGTTCACTTCCATGCCCTTCATTCCGGCGTGGGGGCAGTCCCCTTACTATCTCAAGCCGCTTGGGGACTGGTACCTGGCCAACGGCATCAACCGTATCGTCTTCCACACCTCCGACGCGCAGCCGTTCGTCGACGATCAGCACAAGCCCGGCATGACGCTCGGTCCATTCGGGCAGCACTACACCCGCAACATCACATGGGCAGAGCAGGCCGTAGCGTGGAATACCTATCTGGCGCGGTGTTCCTATCTATTGCAGCAGGGCCTCTTCGTTGGTGACCTCGCATATTTTTATGGCGAGGGCGCCCCGGTCACTGTGCCCTTCTGGAAGAAGATGTCGCCTGCGGTGCCGGACGGCTACAACTATGACTGGGTAAACGCCGATGTGATTCTTAACCGGATGAGCGTTCAGGGCGGGCGCATTGTGATGCCCGATGGCATGAGCTATGCCGTCCTGGTCTTGCCGGACGACGTCAACCGGCTGACCTTGCCAGTCCTGCGGAAAATCCGGGACCTGGTCAGGGCGGGCGCGACGGTGTACGGCCCAAAGCCGGGCCATCCGCCGGGCCTTGGCGGCGGTGCGGCTTCCGATGACGAAGCTCGCGCCATCGCGACCGAAGTTTGGGGCCCGATGGATGGAAAGAGCGTCACTGAGCACGCCTACGGCAAGGGCAAGATGTACTGGGGCAAGTCCCTGAAGGAGATCCTTGAAGCGCAGAAGATCGGTCCAGACTTCCTCTACACGCAGCCGTCATTCGATACCAATCTTGTGTGGATTCACCGCCACAGCAAGGACGCGGACATCTACTTCGTTTCCAATCAGAACCGCCATCCCGAGGATGTGCTTACGCGTTTCCGTGTGGAGGGCAAGGAAGCAGAACTCTGGCACGCCAATAGCGGCAAGATCGAACCTGCCGAGTACACCATCGAGGGCGGCAACACAACCGTGCCGCTGCATCTCGATCCAGCCGGCTCGTTGTTTGTAGTCTTTCGCAAAGATGCCGAATCGCCCAGCCGCACCCTGCAGCATCCGGTCAGCACTCAGCTTGCGTCGGTGGAAGGCCCGTGGAAGGTGAGCTTCCCTCCCAACTGGGGAGCGCCGGCAGAAATCACGCTGGACAAGCTGTCTTCCTGGACCACCTCGTCCGACGATGGCGTGAAGTACTTTTCCGGAACCGCAACCTACAGCAAGGATTTCGATGTCTCTTCCGACTGGCTGCGCTCCGGGAACAAGCTCATGCTTGACCTCGGAACGGTCAAGGAGATCGCGGAGGTTTCAGTCAACGGCAAGCCCGTCGGCGGTATTCTCTGGAAACCGCCATTTCAGGCAGACATCACGGAAGCGTTGAAGCCGGGATCGAACCACCTGGAGATCAAGGTCACGAACTTGTGGCCCAACCGCATGATCGGCGATCAGCAACCCGGCGTGCAGAAGACCTATACGTTCACGGATGCAAAGTTCTACAAGGCCAGCTCGCCATTGATGGAGTCAGGTCTGCTCGGCCCCGTGAAATTATCGGCTGTGACGTTAAAATAGGGCGGCTTGAAGAACAAGCTTACGATTTCATCAATGAAAAGCCGGCGCTGGCAGTTCCTGATCGCATTGTTGCTCTACATCTTTCCCTCCGGCATCTCCGGACAGGATATGCCGAATGCCTTTGCGCAGCGTTGGACAGCCCAGTGGATCATCGCTCCCGATGCGCCGCAGCGGGATGAAGTCGTACTGCACTTCCGCAAGCGGTTGGAGCTTCCGCAAAAGCCCGAGCATTTCATCGTGCACGTCAGCGCCGATAACCAGTTCGTGCTGCACGTCAACCAGCAGCGCGTGGGAAATGGACCTGCCCGCAGTGATCTGGCTCACTGGAGATACGAAACCTTTGATCTGGCGCCCTTCCTGAAAGCCGGCAGCAACATTCTTGCCGCCACGGTATGGAATTTCGGCACGAAGGCGGCGATTGCCCAAATGAGCGATCGCACGGCATTTCTCCTGCACGGCGCAGGCGAGGCCGAGGACGCCGCCGACACCGACGCCACCTGGGAAGTCGAACAGGATTCAGGCATCCACGCCGTGCGCCCGCATGTGAATGGCTATTATGCAGCCGAGCCTGGCGAGCGTCTCGACGGGGCCAACTTCGACTGGGCCTGGGATGGAGACTCAAAGAAGGAATGGAAGAAAGTCCTTGCCATTGGAAGAGGCTCTCAACGAGGCGAGACAGACGCGCCCAACAACTGGCAACTCGTCGCCGATCCCCTGCCGGCGATGGAAATGAAGCTGGTCCCGGCGGGACGTGTCGTCCGCGTCGGCGGCATTGATTCGGGAGCTACTTTTCCCGAAGGTGCGCTCACGATTCCTGCCCATACCAAAGCCAGCATCCTGATCGACAACGGCACACTGACAACTGGCTACCCAGAGCTATCAGTCCGCGGCGGAGCCGGCAGCCAGGTTCACTTCACCTATGCGGAGGCGCTCGTCGACGATAAGGGTGAAAAAGGCAATCGCAACGAAATCGAAGGCAAGCACATCGCGGGCGTGGTCGATGAGTTCCTGCCCGCGGGCTCGGAGCCCAGCCAGTTCCTCCCCCTGAGCTGGCGAACCTGGCGCTATCTGCAACTTGATATTGAAACCGCTGACCAGCCGCTGGAAATTCAGCAGCTGCGCACCTTCTTCAGCGCTTTTCCCTTTGAGGAGCGAGCCTCTTTCCGGGCAGACGACGATTCGCTGAAGCCCATCTGGGAGATCGGCTGGCGTACCGCGCGTCTGGATGCCCACGACACGTACATGGACACTCCGTACTGGGAGCGGCTGCAATACATCGGCGACACCCGTATCCAGGCTTTGATCTCTTACGCCGTTGCGGGAGACGATCGGCTACCCCGGCAGGCGATTGAAGCCTTCAACTACTCGCGAGTTCCGGATGGCCTGACGCAAAGCCGGTATCCCTCGTCGCTGGTGCAGATGATTCCGACGTTTTCCCTGTTGTCCATCGGAATGGTGCACGATTTCTGGATGTACCGCGGCGATGCGAAGTTTGTGCGGGCACAGCTTCCGGGCGTTCGCGCCATTCTGGGCTGGTACCTGAGGAAGCAGCGCGAAGATGGCCTGCTTGAGAAGCTGCCGTGGTGGCCGTTTGCCGACTGGGGTAAGGACTTCGCCGATGGCATGCCTCCACAGGATGAGAACGGAGGCTCGTCGGTGATTACGCTGCAGTTCGTCGAGGCGCTGCGTTATGGCGCGGAGATGGAGGCGGCCTTCGGTGATCGGTACCGTGCCGATGCCTACACAAAAGCGGCGCAGCGTGCAGCGCAGGCAGTCTCGAAACTTTGCTGGAATCAGCAGTACGGACTGCTTGCTGACACTCCCGCGCAGAAACATTTCAGCCAGCATGCAAACATTCTCGGCATATGGCTGGACGTGATTCCACGCGACCGTCAGAAAGAAATTCTGAACAATATTCTTTCCGTCAGCGACACGGGATTCAAAGCAACCAAATCCATGCCGGAAATGACCGAGGCCACCTACTATTTCCGCTTCTACCTGTCCCGGGCCGTGGAGCACGCCGGCATGGGAGACCAATACCTCCAGTTGCTCGGCCCGTGGCGACAGATGGTGTCGCTAGGCTTGACCACCTGGGCGGAAAGCCCGGAGCCCACCCGCTCCGACTCACACGCATGGAGCGCGCACCCGAACTTTGACCTGTTGACCATTGTTGCCGGAATCCATCCCAAGAGTCCCGGCTTTGAGACTGTCTCGATCGAACCCCATCTCGGCGAACTGAAGCATGTGGCGGCAGCGCAGCCCGTGCCGAAAGGCATGGTGGAAGCCGAATACACGCGAGAAGCCTCCGGAGTCACGGCGCAACTCAGCCTGCCGCCGGAGACTTCCGGCCAACTGGTCTGGAAGGGAAAGACCTATCCGCTGAAGCCGGGCAGTCAGAAAGTCGCATTGCCGTAAGGGATCGGCCATTCGTGTGACCACAGTGGACACAGGGAAACACAGAGACTCCAGGTACGCTGTGTTCCTCTGCGCCCTCTGTGGTTAACATTCCGCAGTACTCCCATCTGCTTTACACTGAATTGCTTGACAACCGAGATTCAATCCTGGGTTTCGCAGCTCAGAAACGGGGACTCTCGCGCTCTGGCTCGCGCCATCAGCGCGGTGGAGGACCACGTTCCGGGATCGTCCGACCTGCTGAAAGCCCTGTTCCCGCATAGCGGGAAGGCACAGGTCATCGGCCTTACGGGGGCACCGGGTGCTGGAAAGAGCACGCTGGTCGACCACCTGGCGCGGCATTATCGTAAGAGGGAGCGCTCCGTCGGGATCATCGCGGTTGATCCCAGCAGCCCCTACACGGGCGGCGCCATTCTCGGTGATCGTATCCGCATGCAGCAGCACTTCTCTGACCAAGGAATCTACATCCGAAGCATGGCTACCCGTGGCTCACTAGGAGGCCTCGCGCGGGCCACGGCCGACGTGGCGACTGTGCTCGACGTGGCGGGTCGCGATCCAATTCTGATTGAGACCGTCGGCGTTGGCCAGGACGAAGTGGACATCGTTCGCCTGGCGGATATCACGGTTGTCATTCTGGTCCCGGGCATGGGCGACGATGTGCAGAGCATCAAAGCGGGAATCATGGAAATCGCCGACATCTTCGTAATCAATAAGAGCGACTACGAGGGTTCGGAGCGGGTCGAGCGCGAAATCCGTTCCTTACAGTCCCTGGCTGTGCGCAGCGACCGATGGACACCGCCGATCATCAAAACCGTTGCCAGTGAAGGAAAGGGAATCGAGGAGCTGGCGGCCGCTCTGGAGGAATACCGATCCTACCTGAAACGCGAGAACTTGCTGCTGAAACGCAACATCGAAAACTGGAAAGAACGCCTCATCGAAATGCTGCGGGACTCCCTCCTCGAAAAAGCTCGCGAACAGCTGGCAGACGGGAAAGTCGCCGGTTACGCCGCCGAAGTAGCAGAGCACAAGCGCGACCCCTACACTTTGGTGGAGGAGATCGTCGCCCGAGTGGGCAGGAACTGATGTTCAGCATCGACCATATCGGCATCGCCGTTCGTTCTCTCGCCGCAGCCAAAGCGATCTACCAGGCGCTCGGGATGGACGTTTCTCCGGAAGAAATCGTCGAGGGCGAAAAGGTCCGTGTCGTCATGATTCCCACCGGAGAGAGCCGCCTGGAACTGCTGCAACCGACCTCGGAAGACTCTGTCATCGCAAAGTTTCTGGCCAAGCACGGGGAAGGCCTGCACCACATCTGCTTGCGGGTTCCGGACCTTGCCGCAGCGGTTCAGAAGCTCCAACAGCAAGGAAAGCGGCTCATTTCGAACGAAATCAAGGTTGGTGCGGGCGGCCACCGGTACGTATTCGTCCATCCCTCGAGTGCGGGTGGGGTACTGATCGAGTTGGTTGAAGCCTCGGAATCGTGAGCGCGCCCACCATGCTCCTGCTCGCGGTCGACACCTCCGGAAAAAACGGCAGCATTGCACTGGCACGAATCGCCGCGGACACTGAGACTCTGGAGGTCGTCCCGCTGTCCGGAGGCACTTTCTCGGCGCAATTAGTTCCACAGGTCGCGGCCTTGCTATCCAGGCACGGTCATACCAAGCTCGATCTGGACGGTTTTGTCGTTGCCTCTGGTCCCGGATCATTCACGGGTCTGCGGGTGGGATTGGCGGCAGTCAAGGCGCTGGCCGAGGTTCTCCGAAAGCCGATCGCGGTGGTCTCGCTTCTGGAGGCTGTTGCTGGCGAGGCTCCGACGAGTGGGAAAATCCTCGCGGCCCTGGATGCCGGACGCGGTGAAATCTACGTGGGCAAATTTGCGGGCGGAGGGGCCTTGGGAGAGACCCTGCTGTCGACCGGCGAGTTCGTCACCGCCGCTGATGGCTTCAGAATCGTGACTCCCGACGAAACCGTGGCGAATGTTGCCCGTCAAGCAGGATTGCAGCCAATCGTGGTCGCCCGTCCCCAGAGCGATGCGATCGCGCGACTCGGTGGCCGACGGCTTCAGCGGCAGGAGACTGTGACGGCTGAAGACCTCGAAGCAAACTACATTCGCCGGTCCGATGCGGAAATCTTTTCCAGGCGCAATCCCTAGCGCACTCTGTTATGCAGCAGACCACTTGGCAAGTCCGACCGGCAACTGCCGCAGATGTCCCGCAAATCGTGGAACTGGAGCGGCAAGCTCCAACGGCATCGCACTGGACTCGGGAACAGTACGAAGTCCTCTTCCGTAAGGCCAAGGCTGACGGGGGTCCAGGGCGAATTGTTCTGGTGGTGGAAGACGCGGTGATCGAAGGATTTCTGATTGCTTCCGGCAAGAATCGAGAGTGGGAAATCGAGAATATGGTGGTGAGCGAAGCGAAACGCCGACGCGGGCTCGGCACTCTCCTGGTGAAAGAAGTCCTAAAGCTTGCAGAACGGCACAATGCCGAAGCAGTGTTTCTGGAAGTGCGGGAATCAAACCGCGCAGCACAGGCGCTCTATGAAAAGTGCGGTTTTGCGGAGATCGGGAGGCGAAAAGCGTACTACGGTCAACCTGTTGAAGACGCTTTGAATTACCGACATTTTTTGAAGTAGTGTTTTCACCTTTTGCTCGCCCCTCGACCTATGTCGATGCAGGGGAAAGATTTCCACATCCGCTAAAATGAGGATTGCCGCTATATGGGTCCTGTGGTAGGTTTTAGGCTAATTTGAGTGCGGAGGTCTGGTGGATGCTGACTCCTAGAGACCAGCTCCTGAACAGCCACGAGGAATTCCGCCGGCTGGCAATGGAGCACACGCAGTATGCCCAACGTCTCGAATTACTCACCCAAAAACGCTATCTAACTGAAGATGAAAAGCTGGAAGAGAGCAGATTGAAGAAGTTGAAGTTGCGCCTGAAAGACCAGATGGGGTCGATCGAGCGGCAGTTTCAACAGGTTTCGCAGCATAACAACGTCGCTTAATTTCCCGCCTGAGCGAGTCAGCGCGTGACCGCGCACGTTTCTATCCAGAAGCCGGTTTCCGTAAGTAATTCTGTCGCTTAGATTTTGTGTATCCGGGGCCAGCGCAGCAAATGGTGCACTATAATTCCCTGTATTCTCCTCATGGTTCCTGACGGTTACTACTACGGGTTTCCGCTCATCGCTTCGGCGATTTTGGTGAGCTGGCTGGCAGGTCCTTTCTGGGCCCTTCCTCCCGTGCTACTGGCCGCATTCCTCTTATGGTTTTTCAGAGACCCGGAGCGCGCGATACCGGCAACGGACGGCGCGGTCGTGTCCCCAGCCGACGGCAAGGTGACTGACGTCTCTGCCGTCCTGGTCGACGGCCGCCGGGCTACACGAATCAGCATTTTTCTGAACGTATTCAATGTGCACGTGAATCGGTCGCCGATTGCAGGCACCATCCACAGCGTGGAGTATCGGAGAGGCAAGTTCCTTAATGCGATGAATGAACTCTCCGCCGAGCAAAACGAGCAGAATGCAGTGGCCGTCGAAGGCGATGGCCAGTCGGTGATTTTCAAGCAGATTGCGGGACTGCTGGCGCGCCGGATTGTATTCGACAAGAAGGTCGGCGACCGGGTTGGGCGCGGAGAGCGGGTAGGACTGATCAAGTTCGGTTCACGGGTAGATGTAATTCTGGACGCTTCCGCGGCAGTGCAAATCAAAGTCGGTGATCATGTCAAGGGCGGTTCGAGTGTGCTTGCGCTGGCGCAGTCTGAACGCTCGCAACTGGCTGGCACAGGCGCAGCCAATCACGAACGAGTTGGAGCGCAATAGATGGACCCCGAAGTTCCGGAAATTCCGAGAAACCCGGGAGTGCGCCATAAGCGGCGGCTCAGCAAGGGCATGTATATTCTGCCTTCGCTGTTTACCACCGCCAACATCGGAGCGGGGTTCTACGCTATCTTGCAGGTGACAAACTCCAATTTCGACAACGCGGCGAAAGCCATTGGGTTCGCTGTCCTGTTCGATGGACTGGACGGCCGCATCGCGCGCCTGACCGGCACCAGCAGCGACTTCGGGCGAGAGCTGGACTCGCTCGCCGACGTCATCACCTTTGGAGTTGCGCCCGCCATGCTGGCCTGGATGTGGGGATTCCGCTACCTGGCCCCGTGGTCGTCTCCGGATGCGCTGGCCAAGCTGGTTCAGTTCGGAGCCATCGCAAGTTTTCTATTTCTTATGGCGGGCGCAAGCCGTCTGGCGCGCTTCAATATCACGCACAACCCGCAGCCCTCGAATCCCGGCAGGCCGGGCAAAAAGTATTTTGTGGGTATGCCCATTCCGGCAGGAGCGGGAGTCGTTGCAGCAGTGGTCCATTTCTCGCGCGGGGAACCAATTACATCGTGGTGGCCCTCCATTACCTGGCTGCTGCTGATCGTCGCGGCAGGATATCTGATGGTGAGCACCTGGCGGTTCTACAGCTTCAAGGATATTGATTTGCGAATGCGGCAGCCTTTCCGCCTGATTATCGTTTTCGCTTTGCTCTTTGCCGCGATCTGGTATTTCTCCCGGCCCGTGCTGTTTGTCCTTGCGCTGATGTACATGTTCTCGGGGGTGTTCTGGCGGCTGCAATGGATCTTGCGGCGAAAAGGACCGCCCCCACCGACTTACAGGGAGGCCTCCCAAACCTCGTGAGCTCGAACCCCAAACCTGTCCCTTCGCATCCCGAAGCGGTTCGCGGAGCCAATCTTTACCGCATTGCCATCGTAGGCGCCGGCACGCTCAAGGGAAAGGAAGTCAACGAAATCCTGAGCGACCGCAATTTTCCTTCGCTGGATATCCGTCTGCTCGACGACGACGAATCGCTGGGCCAACTGGAATCGGCGGGCGATGAGGTGAGTTTTATCCAGAGCGTGCGGACCGAGCAGTTTGACCGCGTGGATTTCACTTTCTTCGCCGCCGACCAGGATTGCACGCGAAAGAACTGGAAGACGGCTCACAAGGCGGGAAGCGCCATCGTCGACCTTTCGTACGCGCTCGAGGATGAGGCCGACGCGGTGGTGCGCTCTCCCTGGATTGAACGGCAACGGGGTCTTAGCCTTCCGCCGGACTTGCAGCCCGGGCCCTCCGTGATCGCCCATCCCGCCGCGGTTGTGCTGGCCGCTCTGCTGTTGCGGGCGCAGAAAGCTTCACCGATCAAGCGGGCTGTGGCCACGGTGTTCGAACCGGCTTCTGAACACGGACAAAAGGGAATGGATGAGCTGCACGAGCAGACGGTGAATCTGCTTTCCTTCCAGCAACTGCCCAAGAACATCTTCGATACCCAGGTGGCGTTCAACATGGTGGCACGCTACGGGGACCGGTCGGCGCCGACACTGGCCGCGATAGAGCAGCGAATTCTGAAGCATTATTCGCGAATCGCAGGCAAGGATGCGGTCGTGCCCTCACTGCTGGTTCTCCAGGCCCCCATCTTTCACGGCCACGCTATTGCCGTGCACATTGAGATGGAAGGCGCGGCGGACCTGGACCTTCTTTCCCAGAACCTTGCCGGAGATCACATCAAGGTCGCGCGCCACGCCGATGATGCGCCGAGCAACGTGAATGCGGCTGGCCAGAACGAGGTCTTGGTTGCGATTTGTCCCGACGCCGGCAGTGCTAACGGCGTCTGGCTCTGGGTGGCGGCAGACAATCTTCGAATCGCAGCTGAAACGGCCGTCGAATGCGCGGAGAGCATGGCCGCCACTCGCCCGCGGGGAAAAATTCAATGAGGCCGTGGAAGGCGCTGCCGGTCATGCTGGCCACGGCGCTGAGCGCCGGCTGCGGATATCACACCGCTGGGCATTCCGTGAGTCTGCCGACGAGCGTTCATACGATTGCGGTCCCGGCGTTCGTGAACCAGACCCAGACCTATAGAGTCGAACAGAGACTCACAGGGGCCGTGGTCAGGGAACTGATTACACGCACCCATTACCGCGTTCTGAATGAAACCACCGAAGATGCCGACGCCATTCTGCGCGGCACCGTGCTTTCCACCTACACTGCACCGCTTACCTATGATTCCAAGACTGGCCGCGCGGCCAGCGTTCTGGTGACCGTCGGAATGAAAGTATCGCTGACTGACCGGCAAGGCAAAGTCTTGTACGCCAACCCTTCCTACGTTTTTCGCGAGCAGTACCAAGTGTCCCGCGAGCTCTCCAGCTTCTTCGAAGAGGATTCGCCGGCGCTCGAGCGCCTTTCTCGCGAATTTGCCCGTACCCTGGTGTCGAATATCCTGGAGGGATTCTGATGCGGGCCTTCGCACAGGCGGACCGGTTTGTCTCCGACGTGGCCGCCCGCAAACTGCGCCCCGTATACGCCTTTGTGGGCGACGAAGTCTTTTTCCGCAAGCGCTGCCGTGACGCGATTCTGGAGCACCTTGTTCCCGCCGAGCTGCGCGATTTCAGCCTGTTTGACTTTGATCTGGCGGAAACCGATCTGGCCGAAGTACTGGACCGTGTTCAGACTCGCTCCCTGATGGCTCCATTCCAGGTCTTTTTCGTCCGCGGCGTGAAAAGCCTTTTTGGCCGCGGCTCCAACGAAGACAAGATTTCGGCAATCGAGGAGTACAGCAAGGATCCCAATCCTGACGCCGTCCTGATTTTCGTTGCCGACCACATCAGCATTCCCGCCGATGTCCGCCGCATGGATATGACCGACAAGGATCGCTATCAGCGGATCCGCGAAGCCATGGGACCGTTCTGCGCCATCGTGGAACTGGCCCGGGTGGAAGAAGGCGAAGCCGTGCGCTGGATCACCGATTACGGCGCCACGCAGAAAATCAACATCGACGCTGATGCATCCCGGGAACTGGTCGACGCCCTTGGCGGCGACATGATGATGGTCTCTAATGAACTGGAAAAACTCATCCTCTACGTTGGCGAGAAGCGCCAGATCACGCTGGGCGACGTCGAGACCATGGTGCTGGCGGCGAAGCAGCGCTCCCTGTATGAGCTCACGGACGCGATCTCGTCCAAGGATCGCGTGCGAGCCCTGCAGATGCTCGAAGGAATTCTTTCGACGGGCGACGGCGAGGATGCAGCCATCGGCCACCTCTACATGCTGGCGAAGACATTCCGCCAGATGCTGGTGATCCTGGAGCGCAATGTTCGCGATCAGCGTATGCTTTGGGCCGCTCTGTGGCAGGGCTTTCGCGTTCCTCCGTTTGCCGCCGAGGACATCATTCGTCAGGCCCGCCGCTACAAATCGAAACGTGACCTGACTCGCGCCATCCGTATGGTTGCCAAGGCGGACCTTGCTCTCCGTTCGAACCCCGTGAGCAAAAAGCTGGTTTTGGAGAAGCTCATTCTCGACCTGACCGCCGAGCCGAAACCTGAAATCGGTTGGCTTCAAGAGGAACTGCCGGTTTAACGAGATGGCATTCGTGCTGCACCCTCCAACTGCCGTCCAGTGGCCCTGGATCGTGCTGCTTGCCTATTGGCTGTATGGTTCCTTCCACACGCGCCAGACGCGCAAAGCCGATTCGCGATTCTCCATGATGTTGGTTCGCCTGCTGATCGCCGGAGCGATCGTGTTTCTGTTCAGCAGCCCCGTCGAGCAGACCGTTCTGGCTGCCCGCTTTGTGCCGCGCTCGCACACGCTCCGCGAAATCGGTATTGGGATCAGTTGGTTGGGCGTCGCCCTGGCGATCTGGGCGCGCTATGAGCTGGGTGAGTTCTGGAGTGCGAGAGTGACCATAAAGGTGGATCACGAACTGATCGACTCGGGCCCCTATGTCCTCATGCGCCATCCAATTTATTCCGGAATTCTTTTGGGAATGGTCGGAACTGCTTTGGCCATCGGCCAGTGGAGGGCGATTGTCATTATTGCGCTGCTCGCGACTCTTTACTTTGCCAAGGCCAGGAGGGAAGAGTCTCTGCTATCCGAAGAATTCGGACCGCGTTTCGAGGAGTACCGCAAGACCCGCGGCTTTATTCTGCCGCGGTTCCACTGAGTTCCGGTGAGGGAGAGCTACTTCAGTGCCTTGAGCCGTGCACTCAGGCGCGATTTGTAGCGCGCCGCAGTGTTTTCGTGAATTACACCCTTCTGAATGCCCTTGTCCAGTGCGGAGACGGTCTGCCGGTAGACCGCGTCTGCGGCCTGTTTGTCGCCCTTGGCCAGGCTCTCGCGCAAGTCGCGCAGCGCCGTCCGCAGGCGTGAAGTATTGGAGCGGTTGCGGGCGGTTCGCTTTTCAGTCTGTCGTGCGCGCTTCAGCGCAGAAAAATGGTTTGCCATCTCGAGTCGTTACCTTCGTTTCCTGGAGAATGTTTCCGGTAGGTACGGAATAGGCTATTTTACGGGAGGAAATCGCACTGGTCAATGCATGGACAGCACGCTCAAGCGCCTGGAAGTTCTGATCAACTCGTCCACACCAATCGTCGTCATGGAGACGGTCGAGGAGATGCGTGCGGTACGTTTGGTTCGCGTGGTGTGTTCGGCCATGAACATCGCGGTATTTGAATGGAGCATCGCCAGCGGACTTGTCCGGTGCGGCAGTGAGCATGCCGAAGTGGTTCCCGAAACCGGCGGTCTTGCGCACAATCCAGACCTGGCTGCGCACAGCGGCGACGCCCGCGCCATTTATAACAGCCGCGAACCCGCTCAAGCCCTGGGGAACCTCGAGGCATTCTCCACGGACTCCGTTGTCATTCTCAAGGACTTCCATCGCCACATGGATGATCCGGTTGTGGTTCGCCGGTTGAGGGATGTGGGTCAGAAATTCTTTGCCAACCGTCGAACCGTGATCATCACGGCGCCCTCGATTTCCGTCCCGCCTGAGCTGGTGAGCCTGGTCGAGTATGTTGAATTGCCATTGCCTGACAAGGCCAGGCTGCGCCAGATTGTGGATGAGACCATCGTCCGAATCGGCAAGACGCGTACGCTGCGGCGGTCGCTGGACGAAGCCGGCTTGCAGGCCGTGGCGGGCAATCTGCGCGGTCTGACTGAAGAAGAGGCGGAGAGGGCCGTTTCCCAGGCGCTGGTCACGCGTTACGGCATCAGTCCGGAGACCATCACCGATGTTCTGGAAGCGAAGAAAGATATGCTTCGGCATTCCGGCATGCTGGAGTTCATCGATGCCTGCGAAAACATGGCCGGCGTCGGCGGCCTGGGAAACCTGAAGAACTGGCTGGCTCAGCGGCGCGGTTCCTGGGAGGAGCCAGCGCGTCAGTTTGGCCTGGATCCTCCGCGGGGTGTAATCATCCTCGGCGTGCAGGGATGTGGCAAGAGCCTGTGCGCGCGGGCGGTTGCGGGCGAATGGCGCTTGCCTCTGGTCAAACTGGACGTCTCGGCAATTTTCGACAAATTCATCGGCGAGACAGAAAAGCGCGTGCAAAAGGTGTTTCGAGTCGCCGAAGGGTTGGCTCCGTGCGTGCTCTGGATCGACGAACTGGAGAAAGTATTTGCCGGCAGCGGCCCGGACTCGGCCACCGTCGATGCCGGAGTCTCATCGCGCATTCTGGCTGCATTCCTTTCCTGGATGCAGGACCGAAAGGCTCCGGTATTTATAGCCGCAACCAGCAACAACGTGACGGTCCTTCCCCCGGAGTTGATTCGAAAAGGCCGCTTCGATGAATTGTTTTTCGTCGACCTGCCCAATCAGGCGGAAAGAAAGCAGATATTCTCGATTCATCTCGCGGCTCGCAAACGCAATCCGGCAGATTTCGACCTCGACGCCGTGGCAACCGCTGCCAAGGGATATTCCGGAGCAGAGATTGGAGCCGCCGTACAAACCGCACTCTATGCAGCATTCACACAGGCTGCCAGTTCGGCTGGTGGTAAGTCCCAGGGCGCCTCGCCGAAGGAACGTGCCTTGACCAACGAACATTTGCTGCAGTCGCTGGCACAAAGCGTCCCACTCTCTACCACGTGTGCCGAAGAGATTCAAAGCCTGCGTAGCTGGGTGAAAACTCGCGCGGTTCCGGCGTCGGCCGGCGGGTTTGGCGAGAACGCTTGAGTCCATGCACCGACACCTTCATCACCTGCCAGATCACCCCTCTTCCAGACTGCCATAAGCTGATATCTATATGAGAATAAATAACTTGGATGTCTCCCCGGTAGGCATTGACTCTCCTCATTCAGCGGGATTACTCTTTACCGCAATGGTAGTTGCTTGCTCGGGAGCGAGCATATCGGCTGGTCCCACCTCCGGAAAGAGAATCCTGTTTCATAATTGGCGCGATGCGCGCCTACCCGTAGCACCCATGCATCTAATCCGGGTCGTCACCCGTCCGACGGCTCAAATGCGCTGGAGGGAAGCGCCGCGCGCTGAATGAAGAAAAGCATTGAGATCAGTCCGAATATCGAAACCCTGTTCGGCACGCGGGATGAGAACCTGCACGTGCTGGAAGACGGCCTGAAGATCGATATCGAGCTGAAGTCCGACTCGATCGAACTGGAAGGATCGGCTCGCGATGTCGCCCGAGCCGAGCAGGTCTTCGGGGACTACGAGCAGCTGCAGCGCGCCGGGTTCACTTTTAACAATGGCGACCTGAACAGCATGCTGCGCATCGTCACGGCAGACCCCAAAGTGACCTTGCGAGGGCTGGCCGAAGCTGGAAAACAGCGCTCATTCGGCCGGCGAATGATTCAGCCCAAGGGTCCGAACCAGCGCCGGTATCTTGAAGCCATCGAGAAGCACGACATGGTTTTCGGGATCGGACCGGCCGGCACCGGCAAGACCTATCTGGCAGTGGCGATGGCGATTTCTGCGCTGCTGGCCAAGCGTGTGAATCGCATTATCCTCGCTCGGCCCGCTGTGGAAGCGGGAGAGCGTTTGGGATTTCTGCCCGGCACTTTGCAGGAAAAGATCGATCCCTACCTCCGTCCGCTGTACGATGCCCTCTACGACATGCTGGACCCGGAGAAAGTGGACCGTTTCCTCGAGAAGAACGTGATTGAAATCGCCCCCATAGCCTTCATGCGCGGGCGCACGCTGAACGACTCGTTCGTCATTCTCGACGAGGCGCAAAACACAACTTCAGAGCAGATGAAGATGTTCGTCACCCGCCTGGGTTTTAATTCCAAAGCGGTGATTACCGGCGACGTTACCCAGATCGACCTTCCCACCGCGCGCCGCAGCGGGCTGCTGGAAGCGGTGGACATTCTGAAGAATGTCGAGGGTCTGACCTTTGTTTACTTCGACGAAGGCGATGTAGTGAGGCACCACCTGGTGCAGCGCATCATCCGCGCCTACGACGAGCACAAGGTCAAGGTGGCGGAGGAACAGCTTTCTCTGTTGGAGACCAAGACGACGGGTAATGGCAAAACGAATGGAATGCAGGATGCCGAAGCCGAACATGCGGCGAATCCTGCGGAGATTCCCGGCGCAGAATAAATCTGTAGAATTGAAGGGAGGGCGCCGGCATGGGTCCTCCCCTTCATTTTTGATGTGGACCAGTCGTTGTATGGTCATCTTTCGGAAAACAGTGCCTGATCTGAACGAGGCGGGTCTGGTGAGATTTCAGGTACGAGCATGCAGGGCCGCCGGACTGCGCGGGACTGTGAACATCCTGGTCACCGGGAACCGTGAATTGCGAACTCTGAACAGCCGATTTCGAGGCAAAGACGAACCGACAGACGTCCTGTCCTTTGCCCCCATGAGCGAGTTCGCACAGGCCCTTGCGGGAGATGTGGCGATTTCCGCGGAGATTGCTGCGCGCAACGCCCGCAAACTGGGGCACTCGACGGCGGAGGAAGTGAAGATTCTCACCCTTCACGGCATCCTGCACCTTGCCGGGTACGACCACGAGGAGGATGCCGGGAATATGGCGCGCCGCGAACAGCAATTGAGAAAGCGTCTGGGACTGCCGGCAGGGCTGATCGAAAGAAACGGCCGTTTTGCCGAAGAAGAAACCTCGAAGAGATCGCCCCAGAGAACCCGGGGAAGAACCGTGCCACGCCGGTATTCTTAGCACGCCATGAACTACGCCATTGCCGTCGCGCTGCTTTTGCTTCTGGGCTTGCTCACACTGGTTTCCTACGTCGACCGGCTATACAGCGAGATCGGCAAGTTTCTTTCGCGCGAGTTTCAAGACAACCTGGAGGTCTTTGAGCAGCGGGTGGAATCGCGGATGGGAGTTGGACGCGCCCGGGCGTCGCTCTCAATGGCACTGCTTAGCCAGATGACGATGGCGGCCATCGCCATGGTGGTGGGATTTGCCGTCTTTCGCGAGAGCCCGTGGACAGTTTCTGAGATTCTGCAAGCTACGCTGAGCCTGGTCCTGGTCATCGTCCTTTTCAACCGCTTTGTGCCGTTTCTGCTCTTCTCTCGTACCCGCGGCGTGTGGCTGGAGCGCTGGGCGCTCCTGCTGCGAATTCTGATCTACCTCGTGTTGCCGGTGACGCTGGTGCTCGGGTTTCTGCAGTCCGTGACGGCGCTCACAAAGGAGCATTCGGATCGCGAGCCGGAAACCCAGGCGGAGGCTGTGGATGCGCTGCTCGAAGCCGGTGAGGAGGAAGGCATCCTCCTGGAGAGCAATCGCGACTTGATTCAATCGGTGGTCGAATTTGGGGAAAAGACCGCACGCGACGCCATGAAGCCCAGGCCCGAGATCGTCGCCGTGCCGGCGAATACGACGGTCGAACAGTTTGTCGATCTTTTACGCGGCAAGCCGTTCTCACGGGTACCGGTCTATCAGGACACGATTCACAACATCGTGGGTATTGTCTACGCGCAGGATGTACTGCAACTGCCGGATGCCGATGCCTCCTTCCGCACCGTCGATACCATCATGCGCAAAGACGTCTATTTCGTGCCGGAGAGCAAATTGGGCGCGGAGCTGCTGCGCGAGATGCAAAAGAACAACATCCGCATGGCTATCGTCGTCGATGAGTACGGTGGCGTCGCGGGATTGGTGACTATCGAAGATCTGGTTGAAGAAATCGTCGGCGAGATTCGCGACGAGCACGACAAAGCAGAAGCGGTAAGGGAGAGCGACCAGTCCTATATTGTGACCGGAAACATGGATGTGGATCGCCTGGGCGAGTTGTTTGGAGTGCGTCCAGAGGGAGATTCCTCCACGGTGGCCGGCCTGGTGAGCGAACTGGCGGGCCGCATTCCGCGGAAGGGCGAAATCGTGGAGGAGGACGGACTACGGTTCGAGGTGCTGGAGTCCACCCAACGCCGTGTGGAGCGGGTTCGCATCTCCAGCCTGCAACCCAAGCAGGTGAGGTTGACGTAACATGCCGCCGGGAACCACCCTTTAGCCAATGGCCTTCCACTCCGGCTTCGTCTGCATTCTCGGCCGTCCCAATGCCGGCAAATCCACGCTGTTGAATGCGCTGGTCGGTGAGAAGCTTGCCATCATCAGTCCAAAGCAGCAGACCACACGGAACCGCATCCTCGGTGTTCTTCATTTCAAGGGAACAAAGAAAACCGATGAGGCGCAAGTCATCCTGATCGACACACCCGGAGTGCACCGGCCTGACAGCTCCCTGGGCCGTGGAATGATGAATGAAGTCCGCGAAGGGCTCGAGGGTTGTGATCTGGTGCTTGCGATTGTCGACGCGACGCGCAAGTTCTCTCCGCCTGATCAGTTTCTGCTCGATCTCGTCAAGCAATCCAAAACACCGGCATTCCTTCTTCTGAACAAGATTGATTTGCTTCGAGGCGGCAAGCAGGAGCTGCTTCCGATCATTGAGCAATATTCAAAGCTGCATGCATTCCGGGAGGTCATCCCCATCTCGGCCCGGAAACGTCACGGCCTCGATGTGCTGACCACCGAAGTTATTCGAGCGCTTCCGGGCGGTCCTCGTTATTTTCCCGAAGATCAGATTACCGACCAGCCGTTGCGGTTCATGGCGGCGGAGCTGATCCGCGAACAGGTGCTGCTTGCTACCAGCGAAGAGGTTCCGCACGCCGTGGGCATCGTGATCGAGCAGTTCGAGGAAGCACCAAAGCTGACGCGAATCGCCGCTGCCATCTACTGCGAGAGAGACGGGCAGAAGAGGATCCTCGTTGGCAAAGCCGGGCAAATGCTCAAGAAAATCGGTACGGGGGCGCGCCTGGAGATCGAGAAGATGGTGGATACACGGGTTTTTCTTGAATTATTCGTCAAAGTTCAACCCGGCTGGCGCGATTCGCGGAGCCTGGTGGAAGAAATGAACTGGAGGCGGCAGCTGCAGGAATTGACGAGGCTGCCCCGATCCTGAGCTCCGGACATACCTCCGGTCCATACACCAACGCTACCCGGCTTTCTTGGCCGGTGCGGCGTTCGATCCTGTAAAATCGCAGTCCGAGGGGCGTTTTGGGAGGTTCGGAGCATGCCCACTCAAAAGTTGCCGATTCAGGAGTTCGAGGCCGACCACTTGATCTTGAAGCTAAGCGTGACCCTGGCAGCAAGCAAGGACTCGGTGGATCCCGTTGTACAGGGCATCATGCAGATAGTCCGGCAGATGCAATGCGCCAACGGGAAAGAGGACGCCATCGAGCTCGCTCTTACCGAAGCGCTGGCCAACGCGGTCGTCCACGGAGCCGGCTCCGATCCCTCAAAGCTCATCGAATGCGATGTCGCCTGCGATGAAACCCGGGGCATGCTGATTGTTGTGCGCGATCCGGGTCAGGGCTTTGATCCAGCCTCCATTCCCAGTCCCTGCTGCGGCGACAATCTGTACTCCAACCATGGCCGCGGGATTTACCTGATCAACCAGTTGATGGACGAAGTGAAGTTTCTAAAGAAGGGTACCGAGATTCACATGGTCAAGAAGTAGCCAGGAATCCCCGCAGGTTACTCCTTCGCGGCAATCCCCAGGGTCTTCATCTTGCGGTATAGATGGCTGCGCTCCAGTCCCAGCACCTCAGCCGTGCGGCTCACATTTCCGTGGTTTTCGTCGAGCTTTTTGAGAATGTAATCATGCTCATATGCTGCCCGGGCCTGATGCAGGGTTGAGAACTCGGCGCCGGTAGTCCGGCGTGACCCGTCGCGATGAACCAGCGGCGGCAGGTGCTTGCGGTCGAAGCGGGTGGTCGTGGGATTCATGATCACGATCCGCTCGATCACGTTGCGCAACTCGCGGACGTTTCCTGGCCAGGAATACCGCATGAGGGTTTCGACTGCATCGTCGGTCATCTCGCGGGGGCGTCGGCCGTAAGCGGCGGAAAACTCCTTAAGAAAGTGGCGAGCCAGAAGCGGAACGTCTTCGTTACGCTCCCGCAGCGGAGGAACTGAGAAGGGGATTACATTCAGGCGATAGAACAGGTCCTCCCGGAAATTTCCCCGGGAAATCTCCTCCTCCAGGTCCTTGTTGGTGGAAGCAATCACCCGGGCGTCGACGGTGACAGCGTCATCGCTCCCGACCGGAGTAAAGCGCTGCTCGTCGAGCGTTCGCAAGACTTTTGACTGCGTCTTCAGGCTCATGTCGCCGATCTCGTCCAGAAAGAGCGTGCCCCCGTGAGCCTTTTCGAACTTGCCTTCCTTGTCGGTCGTGGCCGCTGGAAATGAGCCCTTGCGGTGCCCGAACAATTCGCTTTCGATCAGATCCTCGGGAATTGCCGCGCAATTGACCTCCACGAACATCTGGTCTTTGCGCAGGCTGTGAGCGTGGATGGCGTGGGCCGCCAGTTCCTTGCCGGTGCCCGATTCTCCGTAGATCAACACCCGCCCGTTGGTCGGCGCCATGATCTGGATCTGCTGGCGAAGCGCTTTCATGGGAATGCTTTCCCCCACGATGACGCTCTTCGGAGTCAGTTGCTTCTTGAGATCCCGGTTCTCGACCTCAAGGCGTTTCGCCTCGATGGCATTCTTCAGCAGGATCAGCGTTTTCTCGATGGAGAGAGGCTTTTCCAGGAAGTCATACGCGCCCAGTTTGGTGGCCCGAACTGCCGTTTCAATCGTCCCGTGGCCCGAGATCATAATGACTTCCGGAGCATTCTCCCGCTCCCGAATCTTGTTGAGCGTCTCCAGCCCATCTATTCCCGGGAGCCACACGTCGAGCAGAACTGCGTCGAAGGGCTGCCTGGTCAGAATTTCGAGGCAAGCTTCGCCGCTGTCGGTAGCCACGGCGGTGTAGCCTTCATCCTCCAGCACGCCTTTCAGGGATTGCCGTATGCCGGCCTCGTCGTCGACGATAAGAATTCTATGCATGCTTCAAGGCGGGCTCGTGCGTGGGGATTTCTACCGCCACCGGCAGTTCGACCACAAAGCGCGCGCCCACCGGCTTGTTCTCCTCGATTCGTATGGAGCCGTGGTGATCCTCGATCACGCGGCTGACGATCGCGAGTCCCAGGCCCGTCCCACGTTTTTTGGTGGAAAAGTAGGGCAGAAACAGTCGTTCCTTGACTTCCTGCGTGACCCCGTGACCGGTGTCGGCGACGGTCAACTCCACGGCATCCTGGGTTGCAACCAGAGAGGTAGTGATCTCAATCTCGCGCAGCAGGGAATCCTGCATGGCCTCGGCCGCGTTATCCACGAGATTGGCTAGTGCGCGCTTGATTGCTTCGCCATCGGCCATCACTTTAGGCAAGTCCGGCGCCAGGTGGGCCCGCACCTGAATGTTGTCGAGGCGCCCATTGAACATGGCAAGCGTGCTCTCGACCAGGGAATTCAGGTTCATCGGCCGGGGCTGGGCGGCAGGGAAGCGAGCCAAAGTCGAGAATTCATCCACGAGCGTTCGCACGGTTTCAACGGCGCTGCTGATGGTTTCGGCGCATCCTCGCAGTATGTCCTGCGACGCCTTGTCTGGCGGCGTGGGCCGTTGCAGGTGCCGCCAGATTCGTTCCGCGGACAGAGCGATCGGCGTGAGCGGGTTCTTGATTTCGTGTGCAATTCTGCGGGCAACCTCGCGCCATGCCGCCTGCTTCTGCGCCTTCAGCAAATCGGAGAGATCATCGAAAACCAGGATGTAGCCAAGGCGTTGTCCGGCGTGATGCAGGGTTGCCACCGTAACTGCAGCGTTAAGCTGCTCGTGCGGCAGATCCATTTCCATCTGTGTCGTGGTCGTTCCCATTCGGTCGGCGCGCCGGAGCAGAGGCTCGAGGTCGGCTAGTGCCTCTTGCGGAAAGATATCGCCCAGCGAAGAGCCGATCAGCGCCTCCAGGCTGCCAGAGGACCCCGCCTTCGGACGAAACAGCCGCAGAAGGGCGTGATTCGCATGGGTAACGCGGCGGTCAGCGTCAATCGAGAGCACGCCGGTGGGAATACTCTCGAGAATGGTCTCAATGTGCTGGCGTCGCTGTTCCAGCGCCATGTTGGCCGCGCTCAACTCCCGGCTGGAAGCTTCAATCTGCTGGCGGTTACTCTCGAGCTCTGCCGCCATGCGATTGAAGGAACGAACAAGGTCCCCAAGTTCGTCTGCTGCATGAATCTCGACACGGTAGTCGAGCCGCCCGCGCGAAATCTCACCCGTCGCTTCGGCGAGGGCGGCAACCGGACGCATAACCAGCTTGGACAGGAATAGGGCGAGCCAGGTCGTGGCGAACAGGACCAGCACCGTTAGGAGCAACAGCACGCCCATGTACGTTCGCCGGACGAGCTTGCGCTGCGCGAACAGTTCCGCATAGCGCCTTTGACTGGCGTCAGTCTGCCGGACGATTTCGGAAAACGTCTTCGGCATCGGCATGGCCACGAGAATCAGTCCGTGGGCGCCGACCGGAGCGCTGCCTACGATGTAGTCCGTGTCGTCCAAAGTCAGGCGCACGGGACGGTGTGTGGCCGGCAGCTGAGGGGGCAGCAGGCGCTTCAGCGCGGACCAGGTCGCCGGCGCGCGAAAGCTGGCTTCGGCGGTTCCGTCCTGGATGGCGAGCGCAAAGCCTCCCTGGAGCGTCGATTCATGATGCCGGAATTCCGCCACGACTCCCGAGAAACTGTGGCCCAGGAACGCATGCTGGGTCTCGGTCTCGGCGGCGATGGCGGCAGCTTCGGCGTAAGCATTCTCTGACGCGTAATCGGCCAGCAGCGAGGACATGGCTGCCGTGTCCTGCCGAACCTCCTGCACCGGACGGGAGAACCACATGAAGATAGTCCGGTTCATTAACCCGTAGGCGAACCAGAACATGAAGATCACCGGAATGAAGGACAGGAGCAGCCCGGCAACCACCAGACGGGTGCGGAATTTCGAACCCAGTACTCCGAGCCGCCGCTCGGCGAATAACTTAAGCAGATTGCGAACCAGAACGACCGTGAGAGCAACGAATAGCAGAAAAATCAGGGCCGAAAGCGTGGCGAAGAAGGCCAGCGTCTGGTTGCTGTTCGGATTCAGAAAGGGCAGATCGAAGGACGTCTGCGACACGATCACTGCCAGCAGCAGGAACACTCCCACCGTCAGGAAATAGATCAGCTTCCGACGGCGCGAAAGCTCATCGGAACCGCGCTTTGTGGAAGGAGGAGCCATGTCTGTACGAAGGCCGGCAAAACCGGCGGCGACCCTCATTATAAGCGGGCGGCGCGTTCGGGAGGATGTTGGCGCGGGCACCCCGCCCATGCAGGTCGTGTTGGCGCGGGCACCCCGCCCATGCTCGGTCTGCGCGCTGTCGGGAATTTCGCTCCCAGGGGCACAACTGCTCTTTCTTTGCTGCGTGCCGCCGCGCCGCGTGCGAGTTTTCGTACCGATCAGCGTGGCTGGAAGCCACGCCCTGATACGGACCCGACCGTTTGTGACAGACGGCACCTCCGGGCGGGACAAAAAGGATCGGAGCGAAATTTTGATTTGCAATTTGCTGCTAGAGACTCTGTGTGCTGGCTCAGCGTTCACAGGTTCTTTGGACTAAACCACAACCTATGAAGTCGCGGCGCCACCTGCCGTTTTCGCTCAACCCGAACGTCGTTTTAGAGATTCGCTGCAACTACTAGCGGTTTTGTGCCCGAATCGGCGGATATTTTGCCTTTCCTGCTGGCCGATCCGGTTACTCTTCGACTTACTGAAGACCATGGCCGGTGGGGCTGTCGGGATCGCCGGCAGAGCGGAAAAGCGCATCTGTCGCGGACTCCAAGCATTCTCAACGTCTTCTGCCGGTCGTTCCTGCGCAGTACAAGGTACCAAAGTTACTGGAGCCATAACGCTTCTGCTGTGACAATTTGTGTCAACGCGAAGAGCGCTGCGCTGCTCCCCACGACGGCGCGATCTCGCGTGAGCTCAAGATTCGTTTCTCTGCCGCGTAGATAGGAGATCGAGATATGTCTCAACGGCTGGGAGATCTTCTCGTCAAAGAGAAGGTCATCACCCCAGAGCAGTTGAACCAGGCGACGAAGGTCCAGAAGGAGACCAACTGTCGTCTGGGCTCAGCCCTCGTCAAACTGGGCTTTCTCAGTGACGAGGACGTCACGAATTTTCTATCGCGGCAGTATGGCGTGCCCGCCATCAATCTCTCCTACTTTGAGATCGATCCCTCGGTCGTAAAGCTGATTCCCTACGAAACCGCCAAACGCTACCAGATCCTGCCGTTGAGCCGGGTGGGAGCTTCGCTGACCATCGCCATGGTGGACCCCACCAACGTGTTCGCCATGGACGACATCAAGTTCATGACCGGTTTCAACATCGAACCGGTGGTGGCTTCGGAAAGCTCCATTCTCCAGGGCATCGACAAGGCTTACGGAGCTACGCAGCAGGAGGACCTCGAGCAGGTCATGCAGTCCATGTCCGACACTGCCGAGGCCGACGTCGAGGTCCAGTCCGATGGCGAGGAAATCGCGCTCGCCGAACTCGAGAAAGCCGCCGACGAAGCCCCGATTGTGAAGCTGGTGAATCTCGTTCTCACCGACGCGGTGAAGCGGGGCGCCAGCGATATCCACATGGAGCCCTACGAGAAGGAGTTCCGCGTCCGCTTCCGCATTGACGGAGTGCTCCAGAGCATCATGTCTCCTCCGCTCAAACTCAAAGACGCCATCACTTCTCGTGTGAAGATCATGGCGAAGCTGGACATCAGCGAAAAGCGTCTGCCCCAGGACGGCCGCATCATGCTGAAGATGCAGATCAACGGCCGCAAGCGACAACTCGACTTCCGCGTCAGCACTCTGCCCACGCTGTGGGGCGAAAAAATCGTCATGCGGTTGCTGGACAAAGAAAATCTGCGCCTCGACATGACCAAGCTGGGGTTCGAGCAGGAATCCCTGGTCAAGTTCGAGAAAGCCATTCTCAAGCCCTATGGCATGGTGCTGGTCACGGGTCCGACAGGTTCGGGCAAGACCAACACACTGTATTCGTCGATCGCCCGCCTGAACACGCCGGATACGAACATCATGACCGCCGAAGACCCTGTGGAATTTCAGCTTGCGGGCGTCAACCAGGTGCAGATGAAGGAGCAGATTGGACTGAACTTTGCTGCCGCGCTGCGGGCGTTCCTTCGGCAGGATCCCAACATCATCCTGGTCGGTGAGATCCGCGACTTCGAAACCGCGGAAATTGCTATCAAGGCCGCCCTTACCGGCCACCTGGTGCTTTCAACGCTGCACACCAACGGCGCCCCGGAAACCATTACCCGGCTGATGAACATGGGTATCGAACCCTTCCTGGTGGCGACCTCTGTTCACCTGATCTGCGCGCAGCGACTGATCCGGAGAATTTGCACGGAGTGCGCCGAAGTGGTCGAGGTCCCTTATCAGGCGCTAATCGAAGAGGGGTACACGCCGCAGGAAGCCAAGACCGTGAAGATCCAGAAGGGCCGCGGCTGCGCGAACTGCAACAACACTGGATACAAGGGGCGCACCGGCCTTTACGAGGTCATGGAAGTGGACGACGAGGTTCGGGAACTGGTGCTGGTGGGTGCGTCCGCCGTCGAGATGAAGAAGAAAGCCATAGAACGGGGCATGATCACCTTGCGGCGCAGCGGCCTGATCAAGGTTGCGGCAGGTATGACCACATTGGAAGAGGTAGCACGCGAGACCATTCATTAGGTTGGGAAGGGAAGGTAGAACACTATGTCGCTCACGTTAAGCGATCTGTTGAAACGAATGCTAGAGATGGGGGGAAGCGACCTCCATATCACGACCAATTCACCGCCGCAGATCCGCGTGCACGGACATCTGGTGCCGCTCGACCTGCCGCAATTGACTCCGGCGGAGACCAAGCAGCTCGCTTACAGCGTCATGACGGACGCCCAGAAGCACCGTTTCGAGGAGAACTTCGAACTCGATTTCTCGTTCGGTCTGAAGGGTCTGGCGCGTTTCCGTGCCAACGTGTTCAACCAGCGCGGCGCCACCTCGGCGGTGCTCCGGCTGATTCCTTTTGAGATCAAGGGATTCAATCACCTTGGATTGCCGACCGTGGTGTCGAAGCTTTGCGAGAAGCCACGCGGCCTGGTGCTGGTCACCGGACCGACAGGCTCGGGGAAATCCACCACGCTCGCGGCGATGATCGACAAGATCAACACCGAGCGCCACGATCACATCCTCACCATCGAGGATCCGATCGAGTTCGTGCACATGAACAAGAACTGCGTGGTAAACCAGCGCGAGCTGCACGCCGATACCAAGAGCTTCACCGACGCGCTGCGCGCCGCGCTTCGTGAGGATCCCGATGTAGTGCTGATCGGCGAAATGCGCGACCTCGAAACCATCGAGTCCGCGCTGCGAATCGCCGAGACCGGTCACTTGACGTTCGGGACCCTGCACACCAACTCGGCGTCGTCCACTATCAACCGTATCATTGACGTCTTCCCGGCTCACCAGCAGCCCCAGATTCGGGCGCAGCTGTCGCTGGTGCTGGAAGGCATCCTTTGCCAAAGCCTGCTGCCAAGGTCTGACGGCAAGGGTCGCGCCATGATCATGGAAGTGCTGGTGCCCACGCCGGCCGTACGCAATCTGATCCGCGAAGACAAGATTCACCAGATCTATTCGTCGATGCAATCGGGTCAGGACAAGTTCGGAATGCAGACCTTCAATCAGGCGCTGGCGACAGCTTATTTCCAGAAGCAAATCAGCCTTGAACTTGCGCTGGCTCGGTCCAGCATGCAGGACGAGTTGCAGGAGATGATCAATCGCGGCGCCAGCCTGTTGACCCGGAACCAGCCGGGCTCCGGCACGATGGCCAGGGGTGCGACGCCAGCCAAGCGGTGACGGGGACCGCTGCGACAGGCGGAAGTCGGATCGGAAAGGTCGGGATGTGGAATTGGGCCGCAAAGGATCGCGTCCCGCCAGGAACGTAGTCAAGCGAGGAGAGATTCACCATGCCAGTTTTTACCTATGCAGGGAAGAATGCAGCCGGGGAAAAGGTGTCGGGGGAGCGGACCGCTTCCAACAAGACAGCGCTGACCAGCCAGTTGCGCCGGGAGAGCATCACCGCAAGCAGCGTCCGGCAGAAGGGCAAGGAATTCTCCCTGCCTACTTTCGGAACCACCAAAGTGAAGGTCAAGGAAATCGCGATCTTCTTCCGGCAGTTCTCGGTCATGATTGACGCCGGCTTGCCGCTGGTCCAGTGTCTGGAGATCCTGGCCGCAAACCAGGAGAATCAGGCCTTCCAGAAGGTCCTGACCGCTGTGCGGACGACGGTCGAAGGCGGAGCGACGCTGGCCAATGCCATGCGCCAGCATCCGGTCGTGTTCGACGACCTCACCACCAACATGATCGAAGCCGGCGAAACCGGCGGTATTCTGGACATTATTTTGCAGCGCCTGGCGCTCTATGTGGAAAAGGCCGTAAAACTGCGCGCCGCGATCAAATCCGCGCTGATTTATCCGGTCGCCGTCGTCTCTCTCGCATTCCTGATTGTCGGCGCACTGCTGAAGTGGGTGGTTCCGATCTTCTCCAATCTGTTCACGGGGTTGGGAGTGGCGTTGCCTCTGCCGACGCGAATCGTCATGGGCCTCAGCGCCTTTGTGGGCCAGTTCTGGTGGTTCGTCATCATAGGCGGAGTTGGCTTGTTCTTTGGCGTAAAGCAGATCCGCAAGGATCCACGCGGCCGGTATTACTTCGACAAGATGCTGCTGCACCTTCCTGTCCTTGGACTGCTGCTGCGAAAGATCGCCGTGGCCCGGTTCACTCGAACCCTTGGAACCCTCATCACCTCAGGCGTCCCGATTCTGGAAGGCTTGACGATCACTGCCAAGACTTCCGGCAACGCCGTGCTGGAAGAGGCTCTGATGAAGGTGCGTAAGGCCATCGAAGAAGGCCGCACAATTGTCGATCCGTTGAAGGAATCGGGCGTGTTTCCCAATATGGTGACGCAGATGATCGGCGTCGGCGAAGCCACCGGTGCCATGGACAACATGCTGCAGAAAATCGCCGACTTCTACGAGGACGAAGTCGACTCTGCCACCAAAGACATGCTGGCCATGCTGGAACCCATCATCATCGGGCTCCTGGGCGTCATGATCGGCGGCATCGTGATCTCTCTCTACATGCCGCTGTTCTCGATGATTGCCAAACTCGCGGGCTAGCAGGATTCTCAGTGGATTGCGGGCCGCCGTATGCGGCCCGCTCCGTCTCCGCTTCCCGCCGGCCGCCAGCGCCGACGATCGCTTGAGTCGGTAAAGAAACCAAAACTGGATATCTGATGCAATCGATGTTCGATGAGCGGATGTGGCTGGCGTGGTTGGTCAAAGTCCGCATCATCATCCTGACATTTCTATTGGGAATTGAGCTGGCGATCGCCCAGCTCACGCCCAGTTCGCTGCCCATGGGGCTGTTCGTCAGCACCATGGTCCTGTGGTACGCGATCTCGGTCTTCTACCTCCTGCTGCTGTCTTTCCGACAAGGGCATCGGGTCCAGTCCTTCCTTCAGGTCTTCACCGACCTGGTCATGATCACCATGGTGGTCTATGCCACCGGCGGCATGGACAGTTCCCTGAACTTCCTTTACCCATTGGTGATCATCGTGGCTTCCATCCTGTTGCCACGGGCGTGGACCTACATCACGGCTACCGTCGCTTTTGTTTTCTACGGCACGGTGCTGGAGCTCACGTACTTTCAGCTGATCCCCTCTTATTCGACGTCGCACCCTGGCCAGCGCATTCTGCAGGCCATAATGATGATGAACCTGTGCGCGTACCTGGCAGTGGCCTATCTGGCGGGGCTGCTCGCCGCCAAGCTGCACCAGGCTAACGTAAAGCTGAAGCACACCAGCGGGGCGCTGGCAAACCTTCAGGCGCTGCACGAGAACATCATCCAGTCGATCAGCGGCGGCATTATCACCACCGGCCTCGATGGCTTTATCTCCTTCGTCAATACGGCGGCGCAGACCCTGCTGGAACGCAACGATCAGCAGCTTTTGGGACGGCCCGTCGATCAGCTTTTTCTCGATCCCTTGCCGCAGGTCGGATCCGAACGCATTCACGGAGAAGTAAGGTTCTGCACGGCCAGCAATTTTCACAAGACGTTCCGGGTCCGCGTTTCCACTCTTACGGTTCCCGGCCGCGCCGTTTCCGGTTTTGTCTACACCTTTGACGACCTGACCGAAATCCGGCGCTTGGAGAGGGAAGTGCGCATGCAGGACCGCCTGGCAGCCGTGGGGAGGCTGGCCGCTGCAATCGCGCACGAGATTCGCAATCCGCTGACTTCCATCGCAGGATCAGCCAGCATGCTGTTGGGAATTGCTGGTCTGAACGAGGAACAGCGGCAGCTGCTCCAGATTGTGACCCGCGAGTCAGCACGCCTGAACGCTATCATCACGGACTTTCTCGCCTATTCCCGCGGCCGCCAGTACCGACTCACCCAGGTCGACTTGTTGCCGCTTCTCGAGGACACGCTCACCCTGCTGGAGCATCGTTTCGTCGCCGAGAACTGCGAGATTCGCATCGAGCGCTACTTCCGGGTCCCAGCCGCCATCGCTCTGGCGGACGGAGACAAGATCAAGCAGGTGTTCTGGAATTTCTGTGAGAACGCGGTGCGGGCCATGCGAAAGGGCGGCACCTTGCGTGTTTCGGTGGAGGCCATCGGTGACGACTGGCAGGTGACCTTCGCCGACACGGGCTCTGGCATGAGCCCACAGACAGTCGAAAAGATCTTTGAGCCCTTCCAGTCCAATTTCGAGGGTGGGACGGGGCTTGGGCTGGCGATCGTTTACCAGATCGTCCAGGCCCACGACGGCAAGGTCTGGGTGCGGTCGAAGCTGGGCGAGGGAAGCGAATTCGTGCTTCGCTTGCGCCGAGTGGCGACCGCTGTGAACACGCCCGGTTCTTCACCACCCGAGACTCGGCATCTCGCCGCTGGACAGGAATCAACAGGAGTAGCAGTGGCAGCCGCGCGCGGAGGGACCGATGGGTAACATCCTGGTCTGCGACGACGAGCGCTCGATCTGCGAGATGCTGGACATTGCATTGCGCCGCGATGCGCACCGTGTGGAGACGGTGAACTCGGGCGAGGCGGCCATGCGAAAGCTGGACAGCGCCCTCTACGACGTATTAGTCACCGACATCAAGATGCCCAATATCAGCGGCATTGAAGTACTCCGCTACGCTCACCAGGTGTCGCCGGAGACTGCGGTCATTCTGATTACCGCGGTTGACGATTATGAAGCTGCTGTCCAGGCCGTGAAGGCCGGCGGAGCGGCCGATTACATCCGCAAGTCGCCTGCCCTGGTCGACGAGATCAAGCTGGCGATCAACCGCACACTGGAGAAGCTTGCTCTCAGCCGGCAGAATTTTGCCTTCAAGCGGGACGCGGCTACGCGCAACTCGCTGGAAAACATCGTAGGCGCCAGCCAGGTGATGGCGAAGCTGAAGCAGACCATCCGTACCGTGGCTTCCACCCAGAGCACCGTACTCATCTACGGCGAGAGCGGCACCGGCAAAGAGCTTGTGGCCCGGGCGGTTCATGTTTGCTCGCCCCGGGCAGCAGAACCATTCGTCTCCATCAACTGCGGGGCGTTCCCCGAGACCCTGCTCGAGAGTGAGCTGTTCGGCTACGTGAAAGGGGCATTCACCGGCGCCAACCAGAACAAGCGCGGGCTTTTCGAAGTCGCGGACCAGGGCACGATCTTTCTCGATGAAATCAGCGAGATGAGCCTGACCATGCAGGTGAAGCTGCTTCGCGTGCTTCAGGAGCGTTGCGTGCGGCCGGTGGGCGGGACGACCGAGATTCCAATCGACGTTCGCGTAATCGCCGCCACCAATCGGGACCTCGATGTGCTGGTTTCCGAGAACGTCTTCCGCGAAGATCTCTACTACCGTTTGAACGTGATTCCGGTCTGGGTGCCGCCGCTACGTGACAGGCGCGAGGATATACCAATTCTCGTGCACCACTTCCTCAAGAAATACGCTCCCGCCGCCGGACGCAATATTCTGCGCGTGAACTCGCACTCCCTGGACGCCATTTGCGGATACGACTGGCCGGGCAATGTGCGCCAGCTGGAAAATTCGGTGGAACGCGCTGTGGCTCTGGAGACCGGCGAAGAATTGCATGTCCAGCTTCCCGCCGAGCGCCCCAAGGCCCGCGCCGCCGCTGCCGGTGTCGGATTTGGCGGCTCGAATTCCACCGGTGTGCTGCCGGACGGCGTCGACATGGAGAAGTACGTTGCCGATATCGAGCGTTCGCTGCTTCAGGCCGCCCTGGCGCAGTCGAACGGGGTGCAGACTCGCGCCGCCGATGTTCTGAAGATTTCCTACCGTTCGTTCCGACACCTGATGAAGAAGTACGATCTGTAACCCGTACAGGCGTGCTATGGTTTTTTGCATGCGACAACGCATCCGTTTCCTGTGGAATGCCACTCGTGGGCATCGCTTGACGCCCTGGCGCAGCCCCTATCTGCTCTGGCGGGTGGAAACCTACTGCGGAGTCAAAATGCAGCAGATCGGCTTCCTGGAGTTCTGGGAGTTCGTTTGGAAGGAGCGAAACCATCTGTGGCGCTTTCTGAAATGGACGGCCGAGATGGAACGCCACGCCCATCCCAAACCCAAAGCTTCGTGAAAAGAGGGCTAACCTGAGAGCAATAGCCGGCAGGCCTTCTAACGGTTAGCGGCTGCGGCCGCGCCTTCGAAAACGATATTTACGTCCGCGCCCTTGCCCGCGCCCACCAGTTGGTACGCTGAAGCGCGATTAGCGGCGATTTCCAGGTAACCCATGCTGCCGAGGATGCCGAAAACCTCGCCCGGCGAGCCTTCTGCATAAGCGGAGCGGATTTCGGTTATTTCCTGATTCCCGATCTGCATCTTGAATGGCGGTGCCGGGGAATTGAAGAGGGCTGGCGCATCCTGCGCGGTGATATTGGTAATCAGGTTTCCGAAGCGATCCACCTTCAATATCACGCCTCGCAGTCCGTTACCTTCTACCTGCTTCGGCCGCGGCGCGGTGAAACGGGCGAAATCCGATATCTCGGCGCCGAATCGCTGAGCTTCGACTCCCTTGGCAAGGTATGCCGCAACTGGCGCAAAGATGTCGCGGGCGTGAAACGTCTTGCTCAACGGCTGGAGAAAGTAGTGGTCGGAGGTAATGTGATGCACGTGCAGGCGCTCTTCGCGGGCATAAATCAGGGAGAGCACGCCGTTATCCGGCGCCACAAAGTGATGACGATCGGTAGTGGCGATGATTGGGCGGCGGGCAGTGCCGACGCCCGGGTCCACTACGACTACGTGCACCGTTCCTACCGGAAAATACGAATAGGCTTGTGCCGCTACCAGCGCGCCGTCCAGCACATCGAAAGCCTGCACCGTGTGGCAGATGTCGACGATCTCGGCATTGGACGCGATGTCCAGAATTACGCCCTTCAGGGTACCGACAAAATGGTCGTTCAGTCCGAAATCCGTGGTGAGCGTAATGATCGGTCTTTGCGCCAAAGCAACCTCGCCCTAGAAACCATTCCGAAAGTAACGCGGTCATGATGGACGGGTCAAGGTACGGTGGTAATACACGAACGGTTTTGTGAGGCGGTCTTGTCAGAAAAGCAGACCAATGGGACTATTCGTATCGCAGTGCGACGACTGGATCCAGGCGGGAAGCCTTCAGGGCGGGGAAGAATCCGGAAATGATCCCTACCAGAGAGAGAATTACAAACGATGCGGCCATTACCGTAGATGAAATCCGCAGAAAGATGTCGCCTTCGTGATTTGCCGTCTTGTACAGGGCGCTGTACATGGGCATGGGCGGAATTACCCAGGTAAGGAAAAGTGCGACGCCCATCCCGATCAGGCCGCCGGCAAAGGTCAGGACGATCGCTTCCAGTAGAAACTGGACCAGAACGTGGCGCCGACGGGCGCCCAGTGCCTTTCGTAGCCCAATCTCCCGTGTGCGCTCGGTGACGGAGACCAGCATGATATTCATGACCCCGACCCCGCCTACCCCAAGCGTAACCGCCCCGATCAGTCCCAGGACAGCCTGTAGGCCCAGAGAAAATGCGTTGATCATGGCCCGGTTCTCGATGGTGTCCCAGGCTGGAGCGGCCTTCTCGTCCTTGGGATCGAAGTGGTGGCGGCGCGCGATTACCTCCCGCACGGCGGCCACAGCCTTGAGGTGCAACTCCGCAGCAGTCGGCTGGAACACGATGACATCCGGATCGCGCAGGCTCTTTAGCTCGCGAAAGAGCTGGAAGGGTATAAACGCATTCTGGTTGTCCGGTCCGTTGTACATGGAGTCCTGAATCTTGTTGCGCATGACTCCAATCACTTCAAAGGAGAGCCCTCCGATGTTCACCGTCTGGCCGACCGACGGTGCTCCCTGAAAGACTTTCTTATTGGCGTCGTGCCCGAGAATCACCACCCGGCGGTGATCGAGAAAATCAGTCTCGTTGAAATAGCGCCCCTCATCGAGGGCCAGGTTGCGCATTTGTCCGTAAGGAAGCTCCACTCCACGAACGCCAACGGATACGACCCGCGTGCCTCGCTTGAATCCGAGGTCGCGATCGATCTCCGCACTCACCGCGCGGACAATCGGCACTTCCTCGCGGATCGCCAGGACATCCTCGTACTCATAGCTCACCGGTTTTCCGGCGCGCTGGCCGCCGGCTTGCAGGCTGGTCTGGCCCGGCCAAAGCACGACTACGTTGTTCCCCATATTCATGAACGCGCGCAGGATGCTTCCACCCAGGCCCTGGCCATAAGCCAGCAGAATGACGACCGACGCAAGTCCCCACACGATCCCCAGCATGGTGAGCAGGGAACGGAGACGATTGCGCATCAGTGCCTGCCAGCTTTGCGAAATGAGCTCTTTAAGAAACATAAATCTGATTGGATCGTTGGTCTGTCGAACCCCCCACAAACAATCTCGTGATCACTGCACCTCGATCCCGCCAGAACCGGTCTCAACTTCGACGGGAACACCGCCGCCGCGCACCTTTCCCCGTACTTCCTTGCGATTGATGGTGCCTTGGACGGTCACCGGCGGGCCGACGGATACACTTCCCGAGCCGGTGTGGGCGTACAGGTCAAAAGCGGCATCGGACGGCAGTCGCAGCCGCACGGATCCCGACCCCGTACGAACTGTCCATGCGCCAGTGGCTGCTCCTTCGGCCTCGATGCTGCCGCTTCCCGCCTTAGCTTCGAGAGATCCCCGAATGCCGCGGAGGTCGATGGTGCCCGAGCCCGTATCAACCCGCACCGCGCCGGATGAGGTTTG
Organism: Terriglobales bacterium; assembly: GCA_963803205.1. Classification (GTDB taxonomy): domain Bacteria; phylum Acidobacteriota; class Terriglobia; order Terriglobales; family Acidobacteriaceae; genus CAWDLG01. Next base: position 438,798 of record CAWDLG010000005.1, on the reverse strand, counting down.
TACCAGCGTGATGTTTCCGCTGCCAGTCTGCCCCTCGAGCCCACCGGCAACATCGGTCGCGCGAATCGACCCGCTGCCTGACCGCGCCCGCACATTGCCCTTGATGTGGTTGGCTTCAACGCCGCCCGACCCGGTCTCGGCCCGGACGGTGTCTCCAATATCTGACACCACCAGGCTTCCCGAGCCCGACTGCACGTCGAGGGGCCCACGAATGCCCTCTATCGTCTGCGCTCCCGAACCTGTATGGGAACGCAGCCGAGTCTCAGCCGGTACCTCGACTTCATAGCTGATGGAAATGTTCCGGCGAAGCTCGGGATCGACGATGTGCCCGATGCGGATGTCATTCCCGCTCTGCTGAATGGGAGGATTGGCTTCAATCCGGCGGATCTTCTCGGTTGGATCGGCTCCAAACCAGTTCGACGCCTTAATTCTTCCAGTCACCTGAACCGTGTTCGATCCTCCTGTCCGGACGGTGACGCTACCCGAGCCGGTTTCAATCTCCAGGTCTACCGGACCAGTGACTTTGAGCGAACGCTCGAAGGAACCCTGAGTATCTGCCAGGGCGATCGGCTGCGTCATGGCCGCCATCAGCAGCGAAAGAGTCAGAATCGATATTGCGCGTGCAGAAAATAATTTCCCCGTCATCTGATTGGCTCTCCTGGGTGCTTAACCGATGTGCACATCTCCCGAGCCGGTGTGTACCAGCAGCCGGGGCCCGCCATTGTTCACTCTGCCCGAGATTGCATGGTGCGACCTGTCCAGATCGCCCTGCATCGTCATCGTGACGGGACGATCAACCACCAGCCTTCCAGAGCCGGTCGAGGCTTCGAGGTCGAAGCCGGAATTACCGGCCAGATGAATCTCGACATTGCCTGACCCGGTTCGAATTTCCCAGGCATCGGTCACAGAGCCCTCGGCGTCAATGTCGCCGCTGCCCGCCTCGGCGCGCAGGCCACCTTTCACCCCTCGAATCTGGATGTTTCCGGAGCCCGTGTGAATTCTGGTGTCGCCGGCGCTCTTTGCTTCGAGGCGAATGTCTCCACTACCCGCATCTGCGTCAAACGGCCCGGAGAGGCCGCGGGCCGTCACATTTCCGGAGCCTGTGTGCGTGTGAACATCGCCCTGAAGGTCGGTCAGCCTCATATCGCCGGATCCGCTCTCGAGGTTCACCGTGGCGCGCAGCCCTTCGACCGTCTGGTCCCCTGACCCACTGTGAGTGCGAAGGCTCGTGTCGGCCGGAACCTCGATTTCGTAATCAATCGAGATGTACCGAACGTTCACGTAGTCGATGTGAATGCTGTTCCCGCTCTGGCGGATGGGAGGATTCTTTTCCAGCCCCGCAACCACGTCCTTCTTCGCGCCCTCGAACCATCGGTCAGAGACCACAATCTTGCCGATGATTTTGACCGTCCCCGCTGGGCCGGAGCGCACGGTGATGTCCCCGGAACGGCTGAGCACCTCCAGATCCACCGCGCCGGTTACCCGGAGGCTTCGTTCAAAGGAACCCTGCACCGAAGCGAACAGCGCAGGGGAAAGGCATATAACCACCAGCAGCAACGAGAGGCCAAAAGCCGAAGTCGAGACGGCTCGTTTCATACACTCCTCCTTTTGTGCACTGCTATTCATAGCGCAGCGATTCTACCGGGACCATCTCGGCCGCCCGCTGCGCCGGATACATCCCGGCCGTAAACGTAATCACCGATAACGTCAGGATCGAAGCCACAATGGAAATGACCGAAATCACCGGATGCGGGACAAAATCCGGCAAGGGAAGGGCCGACAGCCCCAGGCAAAGTCCGACGCCAACTGTGAGCCCCAACGCGCCGCTGACGGCGGTCATAACCGCCGATTCGGCAAAGAATTGCCGCAGAATATCCGTCCGCGTCGCCCCGATCGCCTTTCGCACCCCGATCTCGCGCGTGCGCTCGGTGACCGAGACCAGCATGATGTTCATCACTCCGATTCCTCCGAGACACAAGGTCGTGATGGCAACGCATCCGAAGAAGATCGTGATGACCCGAAAAATATTCTCGACCAGCTTCGCGCCGTCCATGGTGTCCCAGATGAAGAGCGCGTCCTTGTCGAGAGGATCGAAGTGGTGGATTCGTCCCAGCACTCGCCGGACCTGCTGGACCGCCTCTTCGTGTTCCTCGGCGCTGGCGACCTCGAACACGATGTCATTCAGGTAACCGCGTACGATCCCTTTCTTTTCAGGCGTCGGAAAGTCGCGCGCCACGGCGGAATAGGGAGCGTAAAGATAGTCGTTGTCGGGACCGTTGTAGTTTGAATTCTGATTCTTCTTCTTGAGAACGCCAATCACCGTATAGGGCAGGCTCTGCACCAGGAGGGTGGAGCCTACGGCGGGCTGTCCGCTGAAAAGTTGCTGCCGGGCGGCGTCTCCCAGGATGATCACGCGGCGGCTCTCGCGCTCATCCTCGTCAGTGATCAGGCGACCTTCCCCCAGCAACAGGGACCGGAAATTCTGATAAGCCGGCCACATGCCGACCACGCCGCGGTTCGCGGAGTTGAACTGGCTGACTTCCGGCACCTCGCGCCGCAGCTCTGGGCTGATGTGCTTGACGAGATAGCACTCGTCGCGGATCGCGCGCGCATCGTCGATTGTCAGGCTGATCTCGCGTCCTGCGGCGAGGCCTCCGACCTGCGAACTCGTGCGGCCGCCCCAGACGATCACCAGATCCTTGCCCAGGGTTTCCATCCGCTTCTTCTGATCGATGCTGAATCCTCGTCCCAGCCCGACCAGCAGAATCACGGATGCGATGCCCCACACGATGCCGAACATCGTGAGAAACGATCGCATTTTGTGTGCGCTGAAGCTGGCAAAGGTTTGTCGAAGAATTTCAGAGAAGTTCATTTGAACACCGAAGGCGCAGCCCTGGTTCGGCGCCCAGCCGGGAGGATGCGGGCCGGGCGTCGCATTGTGACAAAATAGCTTCTCTACTGCAGGACGACTTCGTCGCCTTCCTTCAGTCCGCCCAAAACTTCCGTCTTGGCGCCATTCGAGATGCCGATGTTGACGGCGAGCTTCTTCTTGCCATCCTTCTCTTTGGGAGAAGGAATCTCGACCGAGGCTTTCTTGTCCTTGTCGTACATGATCGCGCCTTCGGGAATCTGAAGGACGTTCTTGTGCTCTTCCAGAATGATTTCCGCGTTGGCGGTCATGGCGGCCTTCAATTCGCCGCCCGGATTATTGATCGAAACCCGGACTTCGAACGTGGTGACGTTGTCTTTCTCCACGCCCATCGGGGAGATCTTGGTCACCTTCCCGGAAAATGTCTTGTCCTTGAACGACTCCACCTTGATCCGCGCCGGCTGCCCGAGATAGACCTTGCCGATGTCGCTCTCGTCGACCTTGCCCTTTACGTAAACTTCGCTGGTGTCTCCCAGCGTCATTACCAGCGTGGCCGAAGAACCGAGCACCAGAATGGAACTCACGGCATCGCCCATTTCGACATCCCGCGAAAGCACCACGCCGTCGATGGGTGAAGTGATGTCGGTATATCCCAGTTGCTCTTCGAGCTGCTTGAGGTTGGCCTTATCCTGGGCCACCTGGGCGTCGGACTGCATGACCTTAGCCTTCAGGACCAGCAATTGCGCCTTGGCCACGTTCTGCTTGTTCAAAGACATCTCGTAATTCTTTTGCGCTTCCTCGAGAGCCGAGGTCGAAACCACGCCCTCCTTTGCCATGTCCTTGGCGCGGTCAAAGGCGCGCTTGAGCAGAGGAACGTCCGGTCCCTCCGCATCAACTTTTGCGCGCTCATAGTCGGCTTCAGCGCCGCGATAGCTCGCTTCTGCTGCCTGCAGCCCTGCCTCGGACTGCTCCACCTGTGCCTGGATCTCTTCCTTGTCGAGCTGCGCCAGCAACTGCCCCTTCTTCACTTTGTCGCCCGCATCCACCAGGAGCTTCTTCACGATGCCGCTGGCCTTGGATTTCACTTCCACCTTTGTGATCGGCTCCACCTTGCCCGTCGCCACTACGCTCTTGGCCAGGTCCCCGCGCTCCACCTTTGCCAGCTTGGACGGATCAATCTTGTGGCCGCCACTGGTAGCGGCAATCAGCCCGCCCGCGATGAGCAGAACGATGGCTACGCCAATACCGCCGTAAATCATCCAGTTGCGCCGCTTTTTCCTGCCGTTACCGTTCACATCCGCCTCCTGGCACGATTTAAGACTCTTTGGTCTCTGCTGGTAATACGAAGGTGGTCCACAGTTTGTTCCTGAATTCGGCGCATCGTTCCGCGGTCGCTCGTTGCGTTAGACCCTTCCGGGCGGAAAATGGAAGCAGAAAACGGAAACTGTACCCTGATCAGGCGGGAGAATTGAGTTCGATATGGAACTGCAAAACAACCGGCCCACGTATGCTAAGTACTGATTTTACAGTGTTTGCCATGATGAATCGTGCATTCCGGGACGGCTTAGTAACGGCTCAGTTATCCCTTTGAGAATGTTAGAATTAGCTTCCAATGATTGTCTATGTGCTGCTCCGGGTCTTTCTTATTCTGCTCCTGGTGGCAGCCAACGCCTTCTTCGCCGCGGCAGAGTTCTCCCTGGTCAGCGTGCGCGAAACCAGAATTCAGCAACTGATCGAGAGCCGCCGCATCGGCGCCCGAATTGTCCAGAGACTGCACCGGAATCTCGACGAAGTCGTTAATGGCGTCCAGCTGGGCATCACGATCGTCAGCCTTACCCTCGGCTGGGTGGGCGAGCCGTTGCTGGCTCAAATGATGCTCGGCCCGGTTCGGGGCGTTCCTCACGTCGAAATCTATGCCCATGGCATCGCTGTTGCCCTTTCCTTTGTTTTGATCTCCTGCCTGCACGTGATTCTGGGAGAACTGGTGCCGAAATCGCTGGCTCTGGAGCGGTCGGAGCAGGTCGCCCTGGCTGTGGCGGCGCCCATGGACGTCTTTCTCACCCTGGCCCGGCCAGTTCTCTTCGTGATGAGCAGGGCAGCCGGATGGGTATTGCGGATCTTCGGCTCCCGCAGGATGCGCCAGGGCCCTGTGCACTCTCCCGACGAGCTCAAGCTGATTGTCACCGCCAGCCGCCAACTGGGCCAGATTCCTCCTTTGCAAGAGGAAATGATCAACAACGCCCTGGAGCTGGAAAACATCACGGTCCGCAAGGTCATGGTGCCTCGTCCGGCTATTTTCTCTCTGCCCGGCGACCTTTCCCTGGATGAGGCGCTGGCGAAAGTGGTCGAGGAGCAGCACTCACGCATCCCCGTCTACGACCCTCAGCGCGGCCCCGAGCACATCATTGGCGTGCTCTATGCCAAGGACCTGATGCGGTGGACGCGGCTGCGGCTCACTGCCAATCCGATCCAGCCCATCGCCTCCCGCATCGCCGCCATGAAGATCAGCCAGATCATGCGGGATGTCATGGTAGTGCCTGAAACCAAAGTGCTTACTGAGTTGCTGGAGGAATTCAAGGAACGCAAGCGGCACCTCGCCGTTGTAGTCGACGAATTCGGGTCGACCGCCGGAGTGGTCAGCGCTGAGGACATTCTGGAGCAGATCGTCGGCGAGATCGAAGACGAATTCGATGTCGCGCCCCCGGACGAGTCGGCCCTGGAAAACGAAACCACCTTAGTCCTGGACGGCTCGGTCAGCGTGCGCGACCTCGACAACCAATACCAGGTTCAATTGCCTAAAGATGGCGGATTCGAGACCCTGGCCGGGTTCGTCCTGTCACGGCTGCAAAAAATCCCCCAGGTGGGGGAGGGCTTCGACTATGACGGCCGCCGCTTTACGGTGGTGGATCGGGACGGACACCGCATCGCCAAAGTGAAATTGGAAATCCTTCAGCCCGCTATGACCGCCCCTGCCGGAAACAGCTGAGAACGCTGGAAACCTTCTCCCTCCTCGTCACGTATCATAGTAATAGCGCATGCAATTGATTTTCGACATTTTTGCCCAGACGCTTCGTACCTTGTGGGCCCACAAGCTTCGCTCGTTTCTCACCATGTTCGGGATCGCCTGGGGAGTCGGATCGCTGCTGTTGCTGGTGGGCCTTGGCGAAGGATTCCGGTCGGGCAACCGCAAGCAATTTGATCAGCTCGGTGAGAACGTCATGTTCATCTGGGGAGGCCGCGCCCCCGCCGTCAACGGTAGCTTCACCAGCATGCGGCAGTACTATTTAACCTATCGCGATTACCTGGACGTTTCAAGCGAGTGTCCCGATGTAGGCAGAGTCGGCCCGGTCATCTCCCGCGACGATATTCGTGCCGTCAGCGATTACTACCAGACCAGCGGGCGGTTGATGGGCGTGCTGCCGATGTTCAACCAGATCCGTTATCTGCCGGTCGCCGAAGGACGTTGGCTCAACTCGCTCGATAACGCTCAGAAGCGGAACGTCCTTGTAATCGGGGACGAGTCCCGCCGCGTGCTTTTCCCTGGACGGCCTTCTATCGGCAGCTTCGTCTTGCTGAATGGAGTTCGCTTTCAGGTCATCGGAACGCTGCAGCGGATCGGCCACGGCGACAACAATTCGGAAAACCTGCGCATGTTCTTGCCGTTCAATACCATGCAGCAGTATTTTCCGCCGCTGAAGGTCGGCGACCTCCCCGATGCGATCTCCATGATGAACTACCAGCCGAAGTCGCGGGAGACGCATGACCTGGCGAGAGAAGAGGTTCACCAGATCATCGCGCGAAATCACAAGTTCAATCCGGACAGCCCGGATGCATTCGATGAGTGGGACACCATCAAGAGCGTCGACCGGATCGGCAAGATCTTTGACGCGATGAACATGTTTCTGGGCAGCGTCGGGCTGGTGACTCTGGCTCTGGGCGCCATCGGCATCATCAACATCATGCTGGTCGCCGTGGCCGACCGCACCCGCGAAATTGGGCTGCGAAAGGCCATTGGCGCGACCAATCGCAGCATCATGTTTCAGTTCTTTGTCGAGGGAGCCTTTCTCACTCTGATCAGCGGAGGTCTCGGCATGGCGGCGGCAGCCGGGTTGATGGCGGCCCTGGCCACTTTGCCCCAGCCGCCGGGATTCGACACGCCCAGGCTGGTTCCCGCAACGGCCGTCCTGGCGATTGGCTCGCTCGCGCTCGCCGGCATTGTGGCCGGACTCTATCCTGCCCGCAAGGCCGCGCTACTTCAACCCGTGGAGGCGCTCCGCAAGGAATAGATATGAAACGCGACCTCCTGAGACAAGCGTATGACGCGATGCGGCATGATCTCCGCAAGACCGTGCTCACCATGTTGGGCATGGCGTGGGGGATTGCAACCGTAGTTCTCCTGCTGGCCTACGGACAAGGTTTCGGCGTCGCCATCCATCACATTTTCGAAAGCTTCGGCGCGACCGCTATGGGCATTTATGGCGGACGCACCTCCGAACAGGCGGGCGGCAATAAGGCCGGCACAGCAGTCCGGCTCACGAGAGATGACGTGGAACTGATCCGCAACAACATTCCCCTGGTTCGCCACGTCTCGCGCATGATTCACAAAGAGGGATGCACAGTTCAGAGCGGCGACCGATCCTTCAGCTTTCAGGTCAATGGCGCCGATCCGGACATCCAGAATATCTGGAATCTACAAATGCAGTCGGGACGGTTCCTCGACGATGCCGATAACCTCAGTCACGGGCATTACGCCGTGCTCGGGCCTGACGCCAAGGACAAATTGTTTTCCGGCCTGCCTGCGCTCGGCGAATCCATCCGCATCAACGGGGTCAGCTTTCAGGTCATCGGCGTGCTTCAGCCCAGGCCGGAAGAAGGCGACGGCAATGAGAACCGGACCGTGTATATCCCGTTCAATTCGATGGATGTGCTGCAGGACAATTACTACATCCAGGGAATATGGATCGATTCCATCGGCCTCGATCATGTCAAGCTGACCCAGACCGTGCGCGATTCCCTTGCGCTGGCGCACGGCTTTAAGGCCAGCGACCAACGAGCCGTCTTTATATTTGACGCGCAAAAGCAGTTGAGCCAGTTTCACATCATTACGCTTGGCCTGGAAATCCTGCTGGCATTCATCGGGACCGTCACGCTGGGCATCGGTGGCATCGGCCTGATGAATATCATGCTGGTCTCGGTGACGCAGCGCACCCGGGAGATCGGCGTGGAGAAAGCTCTCGGGGCGCGAAAACGCGACATCCTCTTCCAGTTCCTCTCCGAAGCCATGGTCATTACCGCCGCGGGAGGAGTGCTGGGTATTCTGCTCTCCTACGCGGTATCGTTTTCGGTCGGCACCCTGACCCTTTACAGCGCGCTCGCCAAGCACGGCGAGATGGGAGACATCAACCTGGTGGTGGCTCCGAAGATCCTATTGATCGCCACCGCAATTCTCGCCGTAGTCGGCGTCGTGAGCGGAATGTTCCCGGCGTTTCGCGCGGCCAATCTTGACCCGATCGAAGCCTTGCGGTACGAGTAGTGGGCTATGGGAGCCTTTCCCAGAACGATCTTTCACGTGGACATGGACGCATTCTTCGTCTCCGTGGAAGAACTGTTTGATCCCACCCTCAAGGGCAAGGCTGTTGTTGTAGGAGGACAGCGCAACGAGCGCGGCGTCGTCTCCGCCGCCTCCTATGAAGCGCGCAAGTTCGGTGTTCACTCGGCAATGCCACTGCGCACGGCCGCGAAGCTCTGCCCGTCCGCCATCTTCGTGGACGGCCATCCCGACCGCTATCGGCAGTGCTCAGAGAAGGTTCACCACGTCTTGTCTTCTTTTTCGCCTCTGGTGGAAATGGCATCGATCGACGAGGCTTATTTAGACATGACCGGAACGGAGCGTCTGCACGGGCCGCCGCTGCGGGCGGCCCATACCCTGCACAGCCGCATGAAGGCTGAGACGCAGCTCAATTGCTCGATCGGGATCGGCATCTCGCGCCTGATTGCCAAAGTTTCTTCCGCCAAGGCGAAGCCGAACGGCGTGCTGTGCGTCATACCCGGGGAAGAAGCGAAGTTCCTGGCGCCGCTCGATGTGCGGGACATCCCCGGCGTCGGCAAGGTGACCGAGCAGAACCTGCTCAAACTGGGGATTCAGCGGGTGGGCGATCTTGCGCGCTATGATGACGCGTTTCTGCGAGATCACTTCGGAAAGTGGGGGCTCGCGCTCGCGGGAAAGGCGCGTGGGGAAGACGCCGGCGGCTGGTTCGATGCGGAGGTCGGCGAGAACGCCGATGCCAAGTCGATCAGCCACGAACATACCTACAACGAAGACACGGCCGACGTCGACCAGATCGAGTCCACACTGATGCGGCTTTCAGAGATGGTGGGCCGCCGCCTCCGGGAAGGTGGGCTGCACGCCCGCACCATCCAGTTGAAGCTCCGCTACAGGGACTTCACGACGATTACGCGTGCTCACTCGCTTTCGGATCCAACCCAGCTCGACACGGAGATTTTTGCCCAGATCCGCCAGCTATTCCGCAAGAATTGGCGCAAGGGCGCCTACGTTCGTCTCCTCGGGGTGCACGTCTCTTCGTTTGAGGCGGAAACTGCCCAGGCAGATCTTCTCGAAGAGCAACCTCGGCGGCGCTGGCACCAGGCACTTTCGGCGGCCGACAAGTTGCGCGACCGCTTCGGAGAGTCGTCGGTGACTCTGGCCAGCGGCCTGAAAGGCGGCTTCCGCGAGAGGACGCACGAGAACCCGGTCGGCCTTCCGGGAAAAGCGAAGCCCAAATCCATGTAGGCGCGGGTGTCCCCACCCGCGATTGTTAGACACGCGCGTCCCCGCCCGTGCGAAGGCAACTCCTGCGCGCCTCCATTAATTGCGAGGCGCGGCCACCGACGCGGTCGTGCCTTCCGGATTGGCCGGGCCGCCGATGCGGGTAAGCCGCGGAAAGAACGGTGTCACCTCCAGCGGCATCTTGTCGCGGGCGGAGGTGATCGTTGCCGGCGCCGCCTTGATCATCTCCACGTGATTATCCCAGGGGTTCACCTTTACGCGCCCGCCAAGCGGCAGAGCCGCGATCTGGTCCAGTTTGTTCTGGTCGAGAGGCGGCGCCTGATTCATCAGGGCGACCATCCGGTCGAGATCTCCGCCCTTGGTGATGAAGCTGTTTCCCAGGTGCGCGGTCAGCAGTCCTGACAATTCCCTGGAGCGAGCCGAAAGCTGCTTGAGGAACAGTCCCGGCGTCGCGAGCTTTTGGCTGTAGGGAGAGTGCTGGAGCAGAACCAGCGCCTTCTTGTCCGCGGCCACTTCCTCTTCAGGGACGTGTTTGAATCCCAGGTTCTTGTATGTGCTCTCGTCGGAAAACAGCATGCGGTCGTTGAAGGCGAACTTGCTGCCCAGGTTGTGCCCCAGTATGATGTGCGCCAGTTCGTGCGAGAGCACCATGGCCAGGCTCGCCTCGTCGGGCAGCACATCAATCAGCCCGCGGCTCACCACGATCGTATTGCCCACGCTGAAACTCTCCAGCGGCGAAGTCAGCATGACCCGGGTGCGCACCGGGCGCGGCAGAGCAAGATTGTTGGTGATTTCAAGGTTCGCCACCACGGTCTGCAGAACTTTGTCGACGTCGCCCGCCGGAGCCACCAGCCCGGCCCGCTCCAGCCGATCGATTACGTTATCTTCCGCCTGCTGCTGCCAGTGCTGCTCGGCTTCGAGCGGGGACGCGTCCTGGGCGGCGGGGCTTTCGTCCTTGACCGAGGAGTCCAACACCAGCTGCGTCATTTCATCCTGCTTTTCTTTGCTCTTCAGATCGTAGCCCCAGATTCTGGTCTGACCCTTGAACGCAAGCTTGTCCTTCGAGCCGTAGCTGAAATCGCCTTCCTCGGTGTAAATGAATGCCGGCACCCAGTAGCCCACCATCAGGTTCAAACGCCAGTTATCCATGTGAAAGAAGAACCCATTCCTGGGACGCGGCACATAAGTTCCGTTCAGGCGGACGATGTTGTAATCCTGGTCTTCCACCCATATCCGGCCCTCGAAGCGCCCATCGCCGGAACCTGTCTTGGGGATAACGTCGAAGACGATGCAGCGCACATCCCCGAGAAACTCGCGGCGGATGTATTTGAAGGTGTAGTGCTCGCGGTCGAAGTTTTCGCGATCGGCAAAAACCATCCACGAAAAGCCGATGGGCTTGTACTGCATTTTGAAGATCTGGCTGAATCCTCCCAGCAGACGGCTCTGCAGGCTGCCTTTGGTCAGAAAATCGCGTCGGCTGTCTTCTGAATTCAGATCCAGCCTGCCAAGGAAATAGTGATCCTCGGTCGGAGCCTCCCCAAGCTGGGGATCGTTTTTCAGATCCTGGATATAGGTCTCGACCAGCGGCGTGCGGTCACGCAAGAGGGCAATCATCGCTTTCTCGCGCTCGATGGCCCTGTCGATTACCTGGTCCAGTGTCGTTGCCGGACCCTGTGGCGCAGGTTGCGCCTTCGCCTGGGTTGCCGGTGCTGCCGGTTGATTGGCTGCGGTTGCGGCATTCTGTGACGACGCGGACTGCGGCTGTTGACCTGCGGCGCTCAACCCGGCCATCAGCGAAGCCGTAACTATCCACCTCATGATGCCCATGACTTGAATCCCCTCCTGCGCTCCTGAATTCTGCGAGCGATCAATACGCCAGCTGAAAGAGCACGTGAATCACGGCGGTGGAATCCATGGCCGAACCGTTTCTCGCCGCCGGCTTGAAGCGGATCTGGTTCGCCGCGGTCACCGCGGATTCGTCCAGGCCGTGTCCGAGCCCGCGCACCACGCGATTGACACGCAGCCGGCCGTTCGCCCCAAACATGACTTCCAGCAGTACCTCACCTTCCAGGTGTAGCTGGCGTGCCTCTGTCGTATAGGTTGGATTCGGCTTGGACACAATCTCCACCGGCGTCGTTGCCGGACGGGCATCCATCGGGTGCAGCGGTTTTGCGCCGAACTGCGCCACTGCCTGAACGCTGAATTCTCCGGTTGTGACCGCCCCGCCTCCATTGCCGCGACCATCGCTGTTAGCCGGGACTGCAATACCACTGCCAAAACCCGCGCTTGCGACCGTTGCCGCGAAGCCCCCGCCTCCGCCGCCTCCATTTTCGGTTCTGGCCCCTTGCGGGAGGTCGAATGAGCCCGCTTTGGCAATCATCACCCTGGGATTCTCTTTTCCCTCTCCCTTCAGACCGTTGGGATCGCCAAAGCCTCCGGTCTGCACCGTCTGCGCAGGAGCCGCACTCGTGGGTGCGATGGCGCTTTCAAACTCACCAGTGCGAACGATTCGGGCCATGCGCGCTGTGCCGGCGGTCTGCACCAGCGTGGCGCCAGCGAACTTGTTGACCATGACGCTCGGAACTTCCACGCTCTCCGCCCGCGGGCGAGTCGCATGTGCGACTTCGGGCCACGTCAACTTGGACGACTTGTCCGGCGTTCTCGGCAGCGCCTTGACCCGCAACGGCGGCGCTTTTGGAATTGAAATGAGATTTGCCGGCTTCGGTTGATTGTTCGGGATCGGGATCAGCGCTGTGACGTAATAACTGCGCCGCAGTTGCAACGTGTCCGGCCAGATCAGGCCAATGTTAATCACCACAAGTGCGAGGAGAGCCTCGAAACCGTAGCTGCTAATCAGTGTCCACCAGTTAAATTTGCGTTCAGGGAGCAGTCCTAACGTCAGATCTTCTGCCAACATTCTTTGACTCCAAATACGGGGAACCCGGGCCCCTGGAAGTTTTGCGTGGGTAGAGTTCTACGTTACGAGAAGCTGCGCGGCGGGGTAAATGTGTCTGGGGCTGTTGTCCCGTAGTAATTCTCGTCTTAATCCCAAATCGGGAATGAGAAAACAAATTCGAACGATGGCCGCAGCCGCGGCTAGGCCTTGCGCAAGCGGGCAAAAATGAAGAAAACCGGAACCCCGGCCAGAATCACCAGACTTCCCAGGGCAGAATTCCGCAGATTGTCGGTGAACGTGTAGTAAAGAAGCACCGCGGAGGCCAGAACAAACAGCCCCGGTACAACAGGATATCCCCAGACCCGATAAGGCCGGTTGGCCGCCGGTTCCCGTCGCCGGAAGACGAAGATCGTGCTCCCGGCCAGCATATAGAAAAGCCACTCCGAGAAGATGGCCAGGGAAAACAGCTGGCGGAAGTTTCCGCCCAGTAACAGGAGAGTAGCCGACAACAGTGCCTGCACAATGATGGCGACCGACGGCGTGTGGAAGCGGGGATGAACCCGCGCCAGCGCAGAGAAGAAGTAACCGTCCTTCGCGAGGGAAAACGGCACCCGGGCTCCGCTCATGATGGTGCCGTTCAGCGTCACGAACAGCGAAAGTGCCATACCCGCCGAAACGATGCTCGCGCCTCCATATCCCAGCACGGCCTGAGTTGCATCCGACGCCGGGCGCTCCGAGGCCGCGATCGCGGCCGCGGGCAGCACATACTGCACCGCCGCGTTCATGAGCATGTAGAGAACCGCGACCATGGCGACCCCGAACACCAGCCCGATGGGAATATTCTTTCCGGGATCGCGGATTTCTCCGGCAACCATATTCAGATCGTTCCATCCGTCATAGGCCCAGAGAGCCGCCACCAGTGCGGCCATGAATCCCGCGATACCGCCCTTTGCTCCTGCGTAGCCTTCGCTGAAGTGGCTCCAGCTACCCCCGCTGTAACTCACAGCAATCGCCGCGATGGCCAGAATCATCAAAACCTTCAGCAGGGTAAAAAATCTTTGGAATCCCCCCGCCTTTCTGATTCCGAGATAATTCAGAAGCGAGATCAGCAGGGCGAAGAGAATGGCGATGATTTGTCCCGCGCTTACGGGAAAGGGCCAGTGAATCAGATCGCGGGAAAGAAATCCGAATACCCGGAACGTTCCCAGAATTCGCACCAGGCCGACGGCAATCGTGGCTATCGACGCCGGCTTCGCCACCAGAAACCAGCTCCAGGTGCTCAGAAAACCGGCCAAAGGCCCGTAGGCATCTCGGATGTAGACATATTCCCCGCTGGCTTGGGGCTTCATCGCCCCCAGCTCGGCGTAGGTGATGGCGCCGAAGAATGAGAGCAGGCCTCCAACGATCCATGCCAGGTAGACCAGGCGGGCTGACCCGACCGCTTGCATCATCTCCGCCGGAACCAGGAAAATGCCGGTGCCGATTACGGTTCCGACCACAACCGCCACAGCGTGGCTTGCGCCGAGTTCGCGGGAAAGTTGCGGGTGGGGCGGTTCGGGCATGAGTCGGCAGTATACGCGAAGCAGTTTTCGCATTTCGATTCGCGGGTTTGGCATTTGAGAAGTCGCAACCGACGTCATGAGCGAAACCATTCAAACTCGTTGCTGCATTGCCGGCGGAGGACCCGCCGGGATGATGCTCGGCTATCTTCTGGCTCGCGCCGGCGTCGATGTGCTGGTGCTGGAAAAGCACGCGGATTTCCTGCGCGATTTTCGCGGCGACACGATCCATCCCTCGACCCTTGAATTGATGTACGAGCTTGGCCTCCTCGACGAATTCCTGAAGCGCCCCCACCAGGAAGTACTCGAGTTGGCGGGCCACGTCGGCTCCGAATCTGTCATCATCGCCGACTTCCGCCATGTGCCGACGCATTGCAAGTTTCTTGTCCTGATGCCGCAGTGGGATTTCCTCGACTTCCTCTCCGGAAAGGCGCGGCGCTATTCAAATTTTCATCTCAGGATGCAGGCGGAAGTCACCGGGCTCATCGAAGAAAACGGCGTGATCGCGGGAGTGCAGGCTAAGACTCAGGACGGCGAGTTGGTGGTGAAGGCCGGCCTGGTGGTTGGGGCGGACGGACGTCAATCCGTGGTGCGCCAGCGCGCAGGCCTGCGCGTCAGGAATCTCGGCGCTCCCATCGACGTGATGTGGATGCGCGTGAACCGCAGGCCATCCGACCCCGGTCAGACTTTCGGCCGGGTCGACGCGGGGCACGTCCTGGTCCTGCTGGACCGCGAAGAGTACTGGCAGTTGGCCTTTGTGATTCGCAAGGGCTACGCCGACATTATTCGCGAAAAGGGGCTGGACGCCTTCAGGCGCGAGATCGCCGCCGCCGCGCCGTTCCTCGGCGACCGTGTCGACGAACTTCAGAGTTGGGACCAGATCAAGTTGCTCACTGTAATGGTCGACCGCCTGGAGCAGTGGTCCCGCGCTGGATTGCTCTGCATCGGGGACGCGGCGCATGCGATGTCCCCGATTGGAGGAGTGGGCATCAATCTGGCCATTCAGGACGCGGTCGCCGCCGCCAACATTCTGGGGGAGATTCTCCGGCAGCGGACCCCTACGGAACCAGAACTTCAGCGGGTCCAGCGCCGGCGCATGTTTCCAACTCGCGCGACCCAGCGCCTACAGGTCGCAATTCAAGATAACGTTCTCAAACGGGTTCTGGATAGCTCCAGGCCAGTGAAGCTACCCTGGGGTCTCAAGCTCCTGCGGTACTTCCCGGCGCTGCGCCGAATTCCTGCCCGAATCGTCGGCGTCGGATTCCGCCCTGAGCACATCCGGATGAAGTGATCACACAGAGAACGCTGGATTACCACAGAGGACACAGAGGAACACAGAGGGAATCCAGCCTGAATCAGATCTCCTCTGTGTTCCCCCGTGCCCTCCGTGGTGAAAACGACCAGCTAATGTGGTGAAACGACCAGCTAATGTGGTGAAAACGACCAACTAATGTGGTGAAAACGACCAACTAATCGGCCATCTCCGCTGCAGCGCGGCCGGGGACTACCGGCAGTTTCGCGATCACGCTGGTCCCGGTTTGCTTCGATTCCATCTCCAGAATCCCACCCAATTGGCGTACGCGCTCGCGCATGCCGCGGATGCCGACTCCCGCTGGCGATGCGGAACTGAGCTCGGCTTGCTTCTCCTCGGAAATTCCCCGTCCGTCGTCCCGAACCTCTACCTCGAGCGCACCGTCTTGGAGGACAACGCGGACTTCCGCTGTCATGCTGCCGGAGTGGCGGTGAACATTTGTGAGGCATTCCTGCACGATGCGGAAAACGCAGGTCTCGAGCTCCGGCGACAGCCGGCCTAGTTCAGGCGGCAGGTCCAGCCTGACATTGATGTTGCTGCGCTCGGAGAATCCGCCGACCAGCCATTGCAGAGCCAGAGCAAGGCCCACCTCGTCGAGTAAAGGCGGGTGTAGCAGGTGAGAAATGGTGCGAATCTCCCGCTGGATCGACTGTGCGAGCTCCGCGTTCTCGTGCACCGCGGCCGCCGCGCCTTCGCTCAGCTTGTTTGTCTCGGTCTTGACGATCTCGAGATTCATGCCTACCGCCGCCAGCATCTGCCCGACGCTATCATGCAGTTCCCGGGCAATGCGCCGCCGTTCTTCATCCTGCAACTGAAGCAGACGGCCTGACAACTCGCGCAGGCTCCTGTTGGCCGAATCCAGTTTGGCGGTCCGCTCCTTTACCCGTTCTTCCAGTTCCTCTCGTGCCTTCGCGACCGCATCCTCGGCGCGCTTGCGGTCGGTAATATCCAGAGACTTTCCTGCCAGTACAACGCCCCCATCCTCCCGCATAATGGGAAATTTGATGCTCAGCCAGGTATGCTCTCCATCTTCCTCTTGAAGTGTTTCCAGGAATTGATGGGCCGTGCCGGTCTTCAACACGAGCGCGTCGTTCTTTCGCAGTTCCGCGGCCACCTCCGGAGGAAAGATCTCCTCATCTGTCTTTCCGTACTCCTCCGGCATCTTGAGCCGCTGCCGGCAGACGCGGTTGTAGTAGACGTAGCGCCCCTGCTCATCCTTCATGTAAGTTGCCGCCGGGCTGTTGTTCATGAAAGTTTCGAACAGCCGGCGGGCATAGCGCGCCTCTCGACTCGCCACCGTTGCCCGCTCCAACGCGCGGCGGTTGGCCTGCCCCAGCACCACGATCACGGAACTGAAAAGAAGATAGGCGATTGCTCCGGCCACCTCGGCCTTTCCGAAGATCGCCGGAGGCCCGGGCGGAGCGAGGTACCAGTAAGTGGTTCCTGCCAGCCCGACGAAAATCGCTACAATTGCCGGCCCCGCCCCGTAGTAGTAGGCGCAGAAAGCGACGGCCGCAAACAGGGTGACATAGGGGATCGAGGTCCCGAGGATTGGATCGAGAATGATTCGCAACAGCATCGCGATCCCGGCGACCCCGATTGCCAGGACGTACTTCCTCGCTTGCTTTGGCGATGCGTCCACAGGACCGCCATTCAAGCCTGAAGTCCGGGAGTTGTCGGCTTGGGAATCCAAAGTTCTCCGAAGGTAAACCCTGTCAGGCCCGATTTTCACTGATTCGGCCGAAAATCAGAAGCGATTTATTGCTTCGGCCGAGGGACTATTGCAGCCGCGCTCTTACGAACAGCAGCGCGCCCATTGGATGCGACCCGTAGGCCGGGCGCAGGTTCTCCGCCACCCCATACCACGTGACCTGTCCTCCGACAGCAAGCGAGACATGGTCAAAGTGCCCAAGTTTCCGATCATAGCCCGCGGTGTAGGCCTGCACCCGCGCAATGTACCGTTCCGGCGCTGCGGCCTCATTAGGCAGCAGTTCATTGGTTCGATCGACGCTCTCGATGCGCGTCCACACATGATTGTCCCGGTAGAAGCGCAGCGTGGACTCGAGCAGGTAGGCGTTGCCTTTCGCGTCCTGCCGCAGCCGGTTCCGCCCCCACAGGATCAGCGAACTCCAGTTACCGTCTTTTAGCGGCCTGTTGTACATGACGGATGCAGTCATGCGCTGCACGTCTTCGTCTGGCGCTGACGACTCCGGGCTGTGAATCTCGGCCAGCGAGTATTGCAGGCTCCAGTTCTTTCCAGGGTTCAGTGAAAGTCGGCTCGACCAGGAATCAATCGCTCCCGAGTCGATGTTCCAGCGCCCTTCATCCGGTTCGCGCCCATGAAATCCGGAAGCCTCGATACGCAGGCTCTTGAAGGCAATTCCGAGAGTCACCACGTCGCTTGCAATGTGCGTCGAGTCCTGGAAGTGGTGGCCCAGCGGAGCCGTGGGATTCTCCAAGGCCGACGCGCGGTGGGGATAGGCGAGTGGCCCCATGGCCGGATCGCCGACCGGCGCCGCGTACAGCGAGATCAGAGTCCTCTCCGAAATCTTGTAGTCGTACATCGCTGCCAGTTCCATGAAGAAATCGTGAGGATGCTGGCCATCCACGATCGGCCCCCCAAACGCAGTCTCGCCCTGTTGAAACAGTTCGGGATATCGCCGCTTCGAAATTGTGGCCGGTTCCAGGCTCAGCATGGTTCGAAGGGTCAGCAGCCCGCGTCCGAATTTGCGCTGCGCCATCGGCATCACCCAGTTCGTCGAGAACACCTTGTCGCCGCCGCGTGCTCCACTTTGCTGAAGAGCGTTCAGGAAAGCCTCGCCATGAAGCATGAAGGCCCACTTGCCATGGCTCATCATGAGCATTTCTGTGGGCGTGGAACCCGGTTCGGCATCCGTCCCCGACGTGGCGTGAACCTGCAAGCTCTGCACAAACGATTTCGGCTTCATGCTCATCGCTTCGCCGCCCTGGGTTTCCATTCCAGGCATCTGTTGCGCCGGATTTGAGCCATCCGCACTCATCCCGCTCATGCTTTGCGCACGAGCAGACCCCGGACAGAGAACCGTCACCACGACGAAAATCAGGAAAGAACGCACGCCATCTCCACAAAGAAGAAAACTGGAGTTGGACTTCGGCCGCACGACGGCCGAAGCAAAAGGGGCAGTGCGTTTCTAGATACGGATTGGAGAAGAGACAGGAGGATCAGCCGAGTGCGTCGGCACAAAACTCACGAGCCTGAAATCGCCACTCGGCAAAAGCGGTGTGGCAACAAAGCGCCAGCCCGCTTGCGTGCTCATGGAAAGCGACCCGGAACTGTCCTGCTGAATCGCCGGATGATGTCCGAGTTGGCAGCACTTGTAGTCCGGGGGCGAATCGACAGGCTGTGGCTTGGATTGCTGATGGCATCCCGCGAGCGGTGTCATATGGCCGGCCATGGCCATCGCCGGCACGTTCAGCACCGCCGCCAGCATGCAGACCGCGAGCAGGGAACTCAAGGATGAGCGAAAAAACGTCACGACTCGATGCGCCTGGATTTCTTCATTCGGGCGCATCTCCAATATAGCTCAGGAGCGGTCCCGCCGGGCAATCCACAAAGTGTGTTCGCGTGAGATGGCATTTTCCGCGTCTCCGACAAAGTCCGAGAAGTCCTTTTCGGTGGCGACCCGTGCGCCCTGTTCCTCAATGAACCCAAGGTCCAGCGCTGCTACCGCATACGACTGCGCCAGTTCCTCGTGCTGCCGCACCTGGAGCCACGCCACCAGCGCCCCGGCCAGCGCGGAGAAGACCCCAACCAGGTTCCAACGCGAAGTTGGAGCGGAAATCAAATACGCCGCTGAGGCCAGCGCCAGAGCCTGACTGACCAGGATGACTACGAAGTACAAATTCTCTGCCCGCTGGCTCTTGCGCGCCTTGCTTCCGTACCAGCGCCGCTGGTCGGCGATCCGCTGAGCCACGTAGGTCTCTCGTCGCTGTTCCAGGCTGGAAGCCCGCAGCCCCCGCATGCGCGCCGAGATTTCCGGACGGTCGATGAACTCGCTGCCGAATCCTACAGCTAACTGATCGGACCCCGTCACCATGCTCTTCAGGTCAGCCACAAACTTCGCGTCCACTGCTTCCACAGAAGGCAGCGTGTCGTACGGAGCCGCTCCGGTCATGTATCGCCACGACATGCTCTTCACCGACTCGGCCACGGCGCGCCCGCCATACCAGAGTTTCTCCGGCTTCAAAGCCCGCCGGATCGCCGTCAGAACGAAGCTCAGGGCCACCAGGGCAGTGCTGGCTGTCGCCAGCACAGTCTTGACCGATACCAGAACGCCTCCCAGGGCTCCAAGAAGTGCCGCGCCCACCAGCGACGACAGGATGGTTCCCGTGAACCACAGGTGCTTGCGCTGCGCGGCCTGCGAAGCCCGGTCCGCCACCTGAAAAAGCGCGGGATAGTCCGCCGGGGCAATATTCAATGTGGATTGGCTGGGAGTCTCTGGCATGGGGCCGAAGGAATGGCAACCCGAAACGATTGGATATTACGCCAGAACCCGCGAAAAATGTAGGCCTCTACATTCCGTAGTAGCCGTCGCGCGCCTGCACGGCCAGGTCCTTCTTCTTCGTCGTCACCTGAATCTTGTGGTACCCGCTCTCGCCGGCTCCCGCCCGCACCGGCGTGTAGCCCAGGCTGTACTGGTGCCGCAGTTCGTTCCCAATGTCGGCATAAATCTCGCTGATGGGCTTCTTCTTCGAGACCTCGAACATCCGCCCGCCCGTTTCCCGGGAAATCCGCTCCAGTACCTTCTTGCCGTCAGCGTGTGCCATCTGCGGGAATCGCTGACCGCCTCCCCGCCGGCCCATTCCTCCGCCCATGCCGCCGATACTGATTCGTGGACCGCCGAAGCCTCCGCCTCCGTAGCTTTCGTCGTCCTTGAAAAGAATTGAATAGACCACGGTGTCGGCCCGCTGCGCCGATTCAATCGCATACTCCAGGCTTTCCTTGCTTCCGGTATCCACGCCATCGGAAAGGATAACCAGCGCCTTGCGCCCCTCCTGCTTCTTCATGACCTCGTCCGAGGCCAGATAGACCGCGTCATAGAGCAGCGTTCCTGGCCCTGACCATCCGCCACCCTGTCGCCCGCCACCTTGTCCAGGGCCGCCGCCGGAGGTCCGCTCGAAATGCGGCGTTTCCAACTCGCCCAGCGCGGATTCCAGTTTTTCGTGCGACGACGTCAGGTCCTGCAACAGCTCGACCTCGCGATCGAAATGGATAACGAACGCATTGTCCTTGTCGACCCGCAGCATCTCATTCAGGAAGGCATAGCTCGCTCCTCGCTCCTCCTCAAGCACCCGTCGCTGGCTCAGGCTGGTGTCGACCAGCAGGCCCACTGTCAGCGGAAGGTCGCTCTCATGCGTGAAGTATCGGATGGTCTGCGGGCGTCCGTCTTCAGTGAGCGAAAAATCATCCTTGCTCAAGTCGGAGATGATCTCACCGTGCTTGTCCCGCACCGTCGCCAGCACATTGACGACCTTCACCTGCACTGACATCGTGGTGACGGGCTGATCAGAAGCTGGCTGCGCCGCATCCGTCTTCGAGGATGCGCCGGCGCCGGCCTGCGCGGCGCACAAAGCCGCCATGCTCACCAGCGACACCAGTGCCTTCACGGCCGGTAACCGTTTCATTTTTGGGTTGGGAGACACTCTCAATTGAATGAGAACTCCCCGCCCGGCGGATGGTTGCGAGCGGGCGAGTAAAGATTTGTAAAGCTGCCGGTCTCGCGCGTGCCAAAACTCCGGCGAATTCCTCCGTGCCCCTCTGTGATCTCTGTGGTTAAAAAGACTGACCACAGGGGTACACAGAGGATCACAGAGGAATGCATTCCGGGCTTCCGGCAGGAGCAGCCAGCAGACGCTCGCGTTAGTGGCGTCCTCCGTGTTCCTCTGTGTCCCCTGTGGTTAAGGCTTTGAGACGACGCGCACGGGCGGGGACGCCCGCGCCTGCATCAAATTCCCCTGTGTTCCCCTGTGTCCCCTGTGGTTAAAGCTTTGATACGACGCCTGCATCTAGTGCCCGACCTGGCGGAAACTAAGCCCCTGGCTGCGTACGCCGTCGGAATACTGGATATCCATGTCGTCCGGCGCATCCTGAACGATCGCATTTCCCCCGCGCAGGAAACCTCGCACTTCGTGCGTGCGCGCGTCGCGCAGCATGATCACGGGATACCGGGCAGCGTTCCAGGTGAATTGCGCTCTGCGATTCGACAGCCGCGTCATGGCGGGCGTGCCAAACACGAGTGTTCCCGTCTGTGAAGCCCGCGCCAGTTCCGCGCCCTCTCGGCTCATGCGCACGCTCTGAACCGTGTTCATCGTCTCGCTTGTCATGGGCACGATGAAAGAAAAAATGCGCAACGACGTATGCGGCAGGTCCGCCACCTCAGGCGCATCGAACGGCACACTCGCCAGCACTTGCCCCACGGCATTTCGCGCTTCCCACACGTAGGGACCAGGCTCGGGCGCCGCTCCGTTTACCTGCACCCGGAACGCCGGTTCGAGGATCGTCTGCCCATTCTCGATCCGGCCCCAGACCAGCAGCCCTTCCTGCTGATCCGATCCCGAAACCACATCCGGCATGATCGAAGCCGACGGATGACTCTGGCGGTAATTCAACTCCGACGAGTAAACATAATCGCTGATCCACTGCTTGGAGCAGTAGCCCATGATGTCGGTGTAACCCTGCGGGGGGGCGGAGGAACTCTTCAGATTGCCGCTGCTGGCGAAGGCATCCCACCCCGGCACCCCGATGATTCCCCCTGCGTAGGGATAATTGGGATCGGGTCCGCTCGCTCCCCCGCAAGGACTGTGCTGGCGCCCGAAGTTGTGCCCCTCTTCATGGGCAAAAACGGATGGTGCGCTGCTGTAGTCCCAGCCGATCGCAGCCGGGAAGCCGACATAACCCAGGCCCGCGACGCCGCTGGTATAGCTAACCTTTACCACGCCGTAGTAGTAGCGGTCTGTAGCTCCATCGGTGCTGCGCTTCGAGCCGAGTTCGCTGAGCACCTGCGACCACCCTGTTCCGTCGCTGGAGAGCGAAGCCTGCGTGGAGTTAAAAGTCGCTCCCACCTGCACATCGACCGCGTCCGCCACCGGGTGCAATCTCTTCGCGAAATCGATAAAGTCGTTTTTCGTACGGCTCGTGTTTTCCACCACTCCCGTGCGGCCGTCTCCGGTATGAACCGGGATCAGCGTGACCTTCCACGGCTGGATGGAGCGGACGTCCAGCGTTTCTGAGAACTGGTTGTTGGTCTCATCCGACTCCGCGACTGCATTGGTCGGATCGACCTGCGCCGAGAGCTGCACGCCCGGCTGGATCCACGACGCGGACACGGCCGCGTTCCAGGCCGTGTCGGTATTGGGATCGACCGTGGTAGGCACCGAAGCCGCGGGCGCGTTGATGTTCAGCGTGTTGGTTGTGCTTCCGTTGATGAACTGCACCCGCACCTGCGGCGCGACCGTGTTGCTCTGGTTTGCCCTCACAAACACGCGCACCCACGCGCTGCGGTTCTGCACCAGGGGCACCGAGGCAGTGGGATAGTCCTGGGTGGCCTGTGTGACATAGAGCCCGTCAATTATCAGATCGAGCCCTGATGCCGATGCCGAGACCGTGTAATTGGCCGCCGAGCTTGTGGTGCCGCCCGGCGTCGTCACCGAAATCTTTCCCGTGGTGGCGCCGCCCGGCACCGTCGCCGTGATCTGGGTAGCGGTATCCACCGAGAACGTCGACGCCATGCCGTTGAAGGCCACTTCTGTTGCTCCCGTCAGATTGCCGCCGGTAATTGTGACGCTCGATCCCGACTGGCCGCTTGCCGGGCTGAAGCCGTTGATGACCGGTGGGGCCGCCGGCGCCGTAACCGTGAAGTTCGTCGCCGAGGTGGCGGTTCCCGTAGGAGTTGTGGCCGTAACCTTTCCCGTAGTTGCCGAGGACGGGACCGTCGCGCTGATCTGGGTGTTGCTGAGAACGCTGAATGTCGCCGCGCTGCCGTTGAAGGCTACTGCCGTCGTCCCTGTCAGGTCCGTTCCCGAAACGATCACCGTAGCTCCGGTTTGAGCGCTGGTAGGTGCAAAGCCGCTGATCGTTGGAGGCGGCGCCGTCGATGTAACTGTGAAGTTGGCCGTTGAAACGCCAGTCCCATTCGGCGTCACTACGGAAACCTTGCCGGTGCTTGCCCCTGTCGGTACGACTGCCGTCAGCTGTGTCGAGCTCATTGGCGAGAAGGTCGCGGCCGTGTTGGCGAACTGAACCACACTCGCGCTGCCAAGATTAGTGCCATTCACCGTGACCGTGGTTCCGACCGCCCCCGTCTGGGGCGAGAATCCCGTAACGCTGGGCGTAAGCTTCGCCGCCGTGGAGGTCGATGGCGATCCTCCGCCGCAGGAGATCGTCGCCAACAGCAGGGCTAGAATTCCAACCAGGGTCAATCGCACGGGATTCATCGCGGCGCGGTCCACCGCGCTTAGAGTAATCCGGACGAACTTGTGTTGGCTTTGCAGAAGGGTTCCTACCCATCCCAATCTGGGCATGCGTCATTGTTCGGTCTGAAATGACCTAAACGCAATGATCTTTGGTACTAGTCCAGAAGACCGCTGAATTGTGGGCGACAGTACCCACAATCGCAGCATCGCCCGCTCATTGTCCAGAGAAAAATTTAAAATGTAACTATAGTATAATCAATAAGTTACGCGATAATCATTAAGTCTTTATTTAGCTTGTAATTCAAGTCGAGGGTGCCCCGCTCTTGTCGCGCTTTTTGCGACAGGGCGGGGTCTTTGACGTCGAAGGTTTTCTGCCTCACCAATTGTGCATTGTCCCGTCCAGCTTGCGGTTGATCGGCAGGTAAGCGCGCTGGTAGGGATAACCGGCCGCGAGTTTCTCGTCGATATCCACACCCAGGCCGGGAGCATCGCCGGGATGCATGAGCCCATCCTGAAACGTGTACGAGTGCGGAAACACCTGGTCGGTTTCCGGCGTGTGCCGCATGTATTCCTGAATCCCGAAATTGTGAACGCTGAGATCGAAGTGCAGGGCCGCCGCCATGCAGACCGGGCTCAGGTCGGTGGCTCCATGGGAACCGGTGCGCACCTGGTAAAGCTCGGCCAGCGCGGCGATCTTCCTCAGGTGCGTGATGCCGCCCGCATGCACCACCGTAGTTCGGATGTAGTCGATCAACTGCTCCTCGATCAACTGCTGGCAGTCGAAAATCGTGTTGAAGACTTCTCCGACCGCCAGCGGCGTAGTCGTGTGCTGCCGGATCAGCCGGAAGCTTTCCTGCAGCTCCGCCGGCGTCGGGTCTTCCAGCCAGAACAGGTGGAAGGGCTCCAGTTCCTTGCCGGCCCGGGCGGCCTCGATCGGCGTCAGGCGGTGATGCGCGTCGTGCAGCAGGTGCAGGTCCGGGCCAAACTCCTTCCGCAGGCGCGCGAAAAGCTGCGGAACAAAATTCAGGTAGCGCTCCGTCGACCACGCATTCTCGGGCGGCGCGTTCTGCTCGGCCGGCTCGTAGTACATGTCGCCGCGCCCCACGCCGTAAGTGCTCGAGAGCCCGGGGATGCCGGACTGGGCACGAATCGCCTTATAGCCCAGCTTCATGTAGTGATCGACAGCTTCCAGGGTCTCGTCGATGCCGGCCCCACTGGCGTGGCCGTAGACCAGCACTCCATCCCGGGAAGCGCCCCCCAGAAGCTGGTAAAGCGGCACGTTCAGGCTCTTGGCCTTGATGTCCCAGAGCGCGGTGTCGACCGCAGCGATCGCGCTCATGGTCACAGGACCGCGCCGCCAATACGCGCCTTTGTACAGATATTGCCAGATGTCCTCGATGCGGCGGGCGTCCCGGCCAATCAGCAGGGGGAGCACATGGTCGTTAAGGTAGCTCGCGACCGCGAGTTCGCGGCCATTCAGGGTCGCGTCGCCCAGGCCGTACAGTCCGCCCTCGACTGTGAGCTTCAGCGTGACAAAGTTCCGCCCGGGGCAGCAGACGATCACCTTCGCATCCACGATCTTCATTGGAATCCTTCGCCTATGCCAAAACCGTGTTATTCCAGAGCATAGACTGTCAGCCCGCTCAACAACTTGGGATAAAAATCCGTCGACTTCTGCGGCAGCACCTCGCCCGCAAACGCAATATCGCGAACCTGCTCCATGCGCGCAGGGTTCATCAGGAACGCCACATTCGCCGCGCCGCGGTGCACGCGGTCGAGGGCCTCGCGGGCGTCGCGGATGTAGCTGATGTTCTGCTGGTTCCGGATCGACTCTTCGGAGAGTTCCAGCACCTTCTCCAGCAGGGCTTTGTGCAACTGCACCACATCCAGTTGCTGCTGCCGCGCCGAAAGCCCGTCAAAAACCCCCGCATCGGAATTTTTCGGGCTGTCGATCAAAAACGCGCGGTTGGCGGTGACAGCCAGCAGAGCCGCGCCATTCCGCCCTTTTTCGCGAAGAATCGAGGCCGCCTGCGTTCCGTCGAAGCCCGGATCGATCTCTTCCACCCGGAAGTATGACCTGGCCCGATCGCGCAGGACCTTGGAATCGAATCCCGAGAGCCCGTGCACCACGCGGTGGGTCGGCAGGATCACAAGCCCGGGGGCGTCCATATTGATGAAGGTCATCATCACCCAGTCGTAGGGGGCATTCGCGGCAGTGCCGCTTTGCGATCTGCGCTCATTCCTGTAGTTGAGCGCCGTCTCGTAGCGATGGTGGCCGTCGGCGATGATGAGCTTCTTGTCACTCATCCGGCCGACCACGGCATCGATGATTCCGGGATCGGAGATTTTCCACACCTGATGCTCGACCCCGTATTCGTCGATGGTCTCCATATCGGGCTCGGTGCTGGAAGCCAGCAGATTGTCGATCTCTCCTCCTGGATCGCTGTAAAGCATGAAGATCTGGCCGAAATGAGCGCGGGTGGCGCGCAGCAGATCCAGACGGTCGGCCTTGGGTTTCGAGAGAGTCTGTTCGTGACGGAACACAACCCCGGCGGAGTAGTCTTCGATCCTGCCCAGGGCAACAAAGCCGCGGCGCTCCAGCTCGGCGGCTCCCCCCGGAGGGGTAAACCGCTGACGGTAAAAGTAAAGCGAGGGCTGGTCGTCCTGCCGCAATATGGCCTGTTCGCGCCATTCCCTGAACGACCGGGCGGCGCGAGTATAGGGATTGTCGGCGGCGTGGTCCTTGGGATCCCGCTTGCCCAGGATGACCCGCACCAGGTTGTAGGGGCTGGCGGCGTAGTAGTTCTCCTGCATCGCCGGAGTGATTTTGTCGTAGGGTTGAGTGACAGCGCTGGCGATGGGCACGCGCGAAGAGTCGTATCGCCAGGCACGAAACGGCGCAATGGTAGCCATAAGTGGACTGGAGATTGTAGCAAGAGGAGTTTTCACCGCGAAAGGAAGCCGGAGAATTAACCAAAAGAGCAAACTTTTGCGGATGGCGCCGCATCGGATGGGCAGAAATAAAAAAGGCTGGCGCCACGGCTCGCGTGCTGTGGTAGTATCGGCCCCAATGAGGTAGTTATGACCCGTCCGCTGGGACACGGGTCAGGTTGTCCTGATCTCGGAACCCGGAACCCAAGCATTCCTCGCTTATCCCAAGAGAGGCTTATGCGACGCGTTAGGGGATGTCGATTTGAGCAAGTCCTTCCTGTACTGCTCGCCTCTGCGATAATTCTGTGTGCAACCTGCCCGGTCTGGGCGCAAGGCCTCACCGAAGATGTCCACATCAAGCCAAGTGTGAAGCCGCCCGACACGGCTGCCAGCGCGATTGTGGACTCCTCCTTGCGGACTCACACCAAGCCCATCAAAGTGGATGTAAACCTTGTGCTTGTGCCAGTTACTATCACCGACCCCATGAACCGGCTGGTTACGGGTCTGGATAAGGAAAACTTCTCGGTTTTTGAGGGCAAGGACCGGCAGGATATCCGGCACTTCTCAAGCGAAGACGCCCCGGTTTCCCTGGGCGTGGTTTTCGACATGAGCGGCAGTATGGGGAGCAAGATCGAGCGCGCCCGCGAGGCGGTGATGGAGTTCTTCAAGACCGCCAATCCGCAGGACGAGTTCTTCATGATCACGTTCTCGGACAAGCCGGAGCAGCTCTCAGACTTCACCCAGTCCGTGGAAGACATCCAGGGCAAACTCGTCTACACCATCCCGAAAGGAAGGACCGCGCTGCTCGATGCCATCTATCTCGGTGTGAGCAAGATGCGGCAGGCGAAATACCAGAAGCGCGCCCTCCTGATCATTTCAGATGGCGGCGACAACCACAGCCGCTACACCGAGAGCGAGATCAAGGCAGTGGTCAAAGAGGCCGACGTCCTGGTCTACGCCATCGGAATCTACGATCATTATTTCCCCACCAACGAAGAGCGCCTGGGACCGATGCTGCTCAGCGAAGTCACCGAGATCACCGGCGGCCGCTCCTTCACCATCGACAATCCGAACGATCTGGGCGATGTCGCTACCAAGATCGGGATCGAGCTGCGCAATCAATATGTGATTGGTTACCGTCCGAAGAACCCGACACATGACGGCAAATGGCGTAAAATAAAAGTCAAACTGATTCCACCAAAGGGACTGCCGCCGCTTCGGGTGTTCGCTAAGACGGGTTATTATGCTCCTTCGGAATAGTTGGTTCTTAATATTCCTCAGCGGTCTTCTCACGTTCAGTATCGCAACCCAGGCGCAGGGCGATCCCGCCCCGCAGCCGGCCTCTGACACTCCGTCGGAAACGACCAAGTCTTCCACTCCCAACGCCGATCAAGGCGAATCGGGCAAGGTGAATCGCGAAGGCGGCGAATTTGTCATCAAGAAACAGGTTGAAGAGGTTGTGATCCACGCCACGGTTGTGGATAAAAGCCAGCACATGGTCACCAGTCTCGACCGCAACGCTTTCACCGTCTTTGAGGATGGAAAGCAGCAGGCCATCACTTCGTTCCGCCACGAAGACATTCCGGTGGCCATGGGAATTGTGATCGACAATTCTGGCTCCATGCGGGAGAAGCGTGACAAGGTCAACAAGGCGGCAATCAATATGGTGCGCGCCAGCAACGCGGAAGACCAGGTCTTCGTGGTGAATTTCAACGATGAGTACTTTCTCGATCAGGATTTCACCAACGATATCGGCAAACTCAAGGAAGCGCTGGAGAAGGTGGAAACCCGCGGCGGGACGGCGCTCTACGATGCGCTGGTGGCCTCCGCCGACCAGTTGAAGAATTCCAAACTGCAAAAGAAGGTTCTTTTCGTGGTCACCGACGGCGAAGACACAGCCAGCCGCGAGTCGCTGGAGCAGGCCGTCGAACGGCTACAACAGGAGAATGGCCCCACCGTCTACGCCATCGGCCTGCTGGGAGAGGATCGGCAAAGGCGCACCAAACGAGTGCTCCAGACCATTGCCGAGCGCACCGGCGGAATGTCGTTCCTGCCCAAGACGCTCGATGAAGTCGACGCCATCAGCCGCGAGATCGCCCATGACATCCGCAACCAGTACACCATCGGATACAAGCCGACCAACCCGAAGAGCAGCGGCGGCTACCGCTCGATCAAGGTGGAAGCCGATGCGAAGGGTTACGGCAAGCTCACCGTCAGGACCCGAAACGGGTATTATGCCGGACAGGAACGCGCCGGCGGAGCCCCATAAGATATAACCAGCCATGCAGACACGCGTGTCCTCACGCGTGTGAAGATTTGCGATGGTCCTGCACGGGTGAGACACCCGTGCCACATGGCCGGTGCCTACAACCAGCCATGAAGACACGCGTGTCCTCACGCGTGTGAGACTTGGGATGGTCCGCACGGGTGAGACACCACAACCAGGCATGTAGACACGCGTGTCCTCACGCGTGTGAAGATTTGGGATGGTCCGCACGGGTGAGACACCACCAACCAGCCATGTAGACACGCGTGTCCTCACGCGTGTGAAGATTTGGGATGGTCCGCACGGGTGAGACACCCGTGCCACATGGCCCAAGTTACGTACGAGAATTGACGCTCGCGCGGGTTGCCCCGTACCCTGTAGTTCGTGGGCACAAAAGCCATTCAGGACGCGGCTCCGCGCGTCGTCGACGACATCACCCAGCTCGTCGGGGAAACTCCTCTCTTGCGGTTGAAGCGCCTCACTCCCTCCACGTCCGCCGACGTGTTCGCCAAACTGGAATATCTCAATCCAGGCGGCAGCGTGAAAGACCGCGCTGCCATTGGGCTCATCCGTCGCGCCGAGCAGCAGGGAAAACTCAAGCCGGGCGGCATCATCGTCGAAGCCACGGCTGGCAACACCGGGATCGGACTGGCTCTGATCGGGGTGAATCGAGGCTACAAAGTGGCCCTGTTCGTTCCCCAGCGTTTTTCCGAAGAGAAGGTGCTCCTGATGAGGGCTTTGGGCGCCGACGTGACGCGCACCCCCGACGAAGAAGGAATCCAGGGAGCGATTCGGCGGGCGGAGGAATTTGCCGCGGCCCACGCCGACAGTTTCATGGCCGGCCAGTTCGACAACCCGGCGAACGCCGATTACCACTACGAGACCACGGCCCCGGAAATCTGCGCGCAGATGGCGGGGCGGATCGATGCTGTGGTGATCGGAGTGGGCACCTCGGGAACTTTCACTGGGGTGGCGCGCTACCTGAAGGAGCGTCTGCCGAAAGTGCTGACTGTCGCGGTGGAAACTCAAGGTTCCGTGCTGGGAGGCGGCCCGAAAGGCTCGCACAAAGTGGAAGGCATCGGCGCCAGCTTTATCCCCGGAAACTTCGACCGCTCCGTGTGCGATGAAATCATGATGGTGAATGACGCTGAGGCTTTTTCCACGGTGAATGAGCTGGCGCGGGTGGAAGGCGTTTTGTCCGGGTCGAGCGGCGGGGCGAACGTCGCCGCTGCCCTGCGGGTCAGCAAGCGCCTTGGACACGGCAAGCGGGTGGTGACCCTCATTCCCGACTCGGCGGAGCGCTATTTGTCCAAGAAAATTTTTGAGGGTGGCGCTTAATCCAACGCCGCTCGCCCGAATACCCAGGTACCACAGAATCCAGAGGAAGAATGGCCAAGGAAAGAAAGCTCGGCTTCTCTACGTCTGCAATCCACACCGGGCAGGATGCGGATCCCGCGACCGGCGCCATCAGCGTGCCCATCTATCCCACGTCCACCTACCTTCAGCAAGAGCTGGGAAAGCATAAGGGCTACGAGTATTCGCGAGTTTCCAACCCGACCCGCGACCGGCTGGAGCAGAACCTGGCCGGGCTCGAAGGCGGCGTGGCCTCGCGGGTTTTTGCCAGCGGCATGGCGGCGATCAACGCGATTTGCAGCATGTTCAAGGCCGGGGACCACGTGGTTTGCGGCAACGATCTCTATGGTGGGGTGCCCAGGCTGTTCAACCAGGTCCTGGCGGGATTCGGGCTGGAATTCACTTACGTTGACACGACGGAACCGAAGAACGTGGAGCGCGCGCTTCGCCGGAACACGCAGATGGTTTACGTGGAGACGCCGACCAACCCGTTGATGTCGATCAGCGATATCAAAGCCATCAGCCGAATCTGCCGCAGCCGCAAGGTCGATCTCGTGGTCGACAACACCTTCATGTCTCCGTACTTCCAGCAGCCGATGGCGCTGGGAGCAGACATGGTGGTGCATTCCACCACAAAATTTCTGAATGGGCACAGCGACGGGCTGGGCGGCGTGGTTGTCTGCGCGCGGCAGGAACTGGCCGAGAAGCTGGCATTTCTTCAGAAAGCTGCCGGGGCGATCCTGTCCCCCTTCGAATGCTGGCTGGTGTTGCGGGGCGTCAAGACGCTGGCCGTCCGGATGCGGCAGCACGACCAGAACGGACGGGTGGTGGCCGATTTTCTGGCGCGGCACCGCAAAGTGAAGAAGGTCTTCTATCCTGGCCTCATCGACCATCCACAACATGTTCTGGCGCGGCGGCAGATGAGCGGCTTCGGTTCGATGATCACCTTCGAGACCGGGTCACTGGCAAATGCAAAGAAGCTGCTGAAAAAAGTACGCATCTGCTCGCTGGCTGAGTCGCTCGGGGGAGTGGAAACCCTCATCTCCCATCCCGCAACCATGACGCACGCCGCTCTCGGAGAGAAGGGCCGTAAAGCCATCGGGATTACCGACGGCATGGTTCGCATCTCCGTGGGAGTCGAAGACGTGGATGATATTGTGGCGGATCTGGAGATGGCGCTGGGGGGAGTCTGACGGCTTTTCGCTCCAATCCAATTCACCCCATCGCGCTATTACGACACAACTTTCATCGCGGGGAGTGCGAGTACGCGTTAGACACTCGTATGGAAATGGTCGCGACTCAGACGAGAAGATCAGGGTAAACCGTCTTTATCCAATTCTCGACATTGTCCCGAAGCTGTCGAGCCAGGTGAAACATTGCCTCTACTTCTTTGTCGGATACAGATCCCGCCAGATCATAGTTGCTGATATTGCGCTTCTTGCGGAAGGAATCCAACGTATCGATGAGCTTTCGGCCGGGTGCTGTCGTAAATTCCAGTGATTGGATCACGCGATAGTGGTGATTCTCGCGGGTGGCTCGGTAGCCGGATGCCGCGAGGGCCGCTGTAGCGGCTTGAAGGGCGGCGTTGTAGGCGATGGCAAAGCGCCAGTCCGAAGGCAGTTGCTTCACCTGGCAAGCAGCCAGGTCGCGTTCAGCGATTGCCAAAAGGTTGACGATCTCTTGCGACGTAGCCGTGTGCTGTACCAGCCAGCTATTTCGCAGCCAGTCTTTTAAGCTCATGCTCGGAACCCAGCACGAAGAGTTTCTTCTCTTTCATCACGCTGCGCAAGAAATGATTACCGGCTAACAGCTTGGACCGGAATTCCGCCACTGGAAAGACGTTGGGATTTATCTCACGCCCAAGACGCTTCTGGGCCTGAGCCAACGCCGAGACGACGTCGGCAAACGGTGGCTCTCCGATTATCAACAGATCAACATCGCTGCCGGCGCGTTCCGAATGGCGCGCGACCGAGCCAAAGACAAAGGCGAGTTCGATGTCCGATTCAAGGGGCGCCAGGGCCGAGCGGATGGCATCGTGGATTCCAGATGTCTTGGCAATCACCCTCCTGATTTCAGCAAAAATCGGGCTTTTCGCGTTGGCGCGATACAGGGTCTGGTTCCCCTGTATCTTGCGCACGATCAGCCCCATGTCGGTAAGCTGCTTGAGCTCGCGCTGGATGGCGCCATGGCCGGCTCCGATGGTTCGGATCAACTGGCGTTGGTAGAACGATTTGTCCGCGTGGCCGTAAAGCAACGCCAGCAAAGCGCTCCGGGTCCGGCCGAATAGAGCGTATGTACCCATACTGAGTACTATTGTACTCATTTTAGGTACTAAATCAAAGCTGCCGACGGCCGCCCACGAAAGGCCTGCCCTGATACGAACCCCGTCCTCTTACGAAAAATGTAGGCACGGGTGCGCGAGCCGAAGACAGTTTCGTATCAGGGCGCGGCTGCCAAACTCTTTCTTGTTGCGCGTTTCGGCGCGGCGATCAACACGCAAACTGTATTGGCAGGCCTGAAGGCCTGCCCTGATACGAGGCGTGAGTCTCCTGATACGAAGCGAAAGATCGACTCGTATCAGGATAGGGCTTCAGCCCTATCATTCGGAGCACCAATATCGACGGGCTTCAGCCCCTGGGGTGCGGCGTCCAGTTCAAACGCCGCGCAGCGGAACGGCGCGGAGGCGATGTCATTCGAAAGATAGTTGCGCCCGATGGGCGCGGAACGTCGTTTGTGGGCGGAGAGGTGGCAGGCCTGAAGGCCTGCCCTGATACGAACCCTGTGCTCCTACGAAAAATGTACGCACGCGTGTACTCGCCGGTGGAAAGGCTTCTTACAGGCGCGCGCCGAAGACAGTTTCGTATCAGGGCGCGGCTTTCAGCCGCGCCGAAATTCCCGCTCGCATCGAAAACGCGCCTACGGGGCGCGACTGCCGAACTCTCGCTTGTTGCGCCGTTTCGGCGCGGCAATCAACACGCAAACTCTAGTGGCAGGCCTGAAGGCCTGCCCTGATACGAAACGTGCACTGGCCCGATACGAAAGGCCTGCCCTGATACGAGGCTGGAGTCTCCTGATACGAAGCAAAAGATGTGCTCGTAACAGGGTATGGCTTCAGCAATCGTTTCTCCTACGGCGTAACCGTCGTTTCCTGGCCGGAGTATTGGACGGTCCTGTCGGCTTGGGGAGCGGGCTCGATGCCGACGCCGTGGTCGCTGTTCACGAAGACCACGTGGAAGGTTCGCGACTCAAGCATGCCGGGGAAACGGCCGCTGCGAGCGCCGATGGTCAGGGTCTGGGCGGCGTCGTCCCAGCGCAACGCGATGGTGGCGTGAACGCCTTTTTCGTAGTTGTAGTTGTCGTTTTCGTCCTCATATAAAGTGAACTCGCCATTGGCGCCGCGGTATATGCGCAGCTCGATCGGGTCTTCGGGCTTTTCGGTGCTCCACTCCAGATCCGGACCCATGGGAACAATCGATCCGGCGCGAATGTACAGCGGGATGCGATCGAGCGGGGAGGGCGAGTCGAGAGCTCTGGCCCCGTCGACGCCGACCCCGGACCAGAAGTCGTACCATTTGCCTTCCGGCAGGTACATGCGGCGCGTGACGGCCGAGGGCTCAGTGACGGGGCTCACCAGGAACGCCGGGCCGAACATGTACTCATCGCCCGTATTCAGCGCACGCACGTCGGTGCGGAAGTCCATGGCCAAGGCCCGCATGGGAGTGTAGGCCGCGCTCGTGGTCATCCACGCCAGCGAATAGATGTAAGGCAGCAGGCGGTACCGCAGGCGATCGTAGCTCACGAGAATCTTCTGCGCTTCGGGACCGTAGGACCAGAGCTCGTTCTGGTCGGTGGAGCGAGTGCCGTGGACGCGGAAGACGGGGCAGAAAGTGCCGTACTGAAACCAGCGCACGAAGAGCTCGCGGTAGGCCGGGTCTTCGGAGTTCACGAAGACGAAGCCCCCGATGTCGGTTGTCCAGTAGGGAATTCCCGAGAGCGTGAAGTTGAGTCCGGCGGGAATCTGCCGGCGGAAGCTGAGGAAGTCGGAGTTGATGTCCCCCGACCAGGCCGTGACCCCATACCGCTGGTCGCCGGCGAAGGCGGAGCGCGAGAGGATGAAGACTCGCTTCTTTTCGGAGGCGGAACGCTGCCCGTTGTAGACAGCTCCCGTGGTCATCAAGGGATAGAGGTTTACAAATCGGTTCCCGCTGCCGATTGCCAGTTTATGGCCGAGCAGAATGTTTTCTTCCTGGCCCTCCGTCTCCGGCTCGGTCGTGTCCAGCCACCAGGCGTCGATGCCGATATTGAACAGCGCTGTCTCCATCTGCTTCCAGTAAAACTTGCGCGCTTCCGGGCTGGTGGCGTCGTACACCGCCATGCCGGCGGTATGGTACGGCGGCTTGGCGAACTTGAATTTGTCGACAAACCAGCCGCGGCGATCCATCTCGTCGTAGACCTTGGAGCCCGGCTCGAAGAACGGCCATACCGAGATCATCAGGTGGAAATTCTCTTTGTGCAGTTCGTCCACCATCCCCTTGGGATCGGGATAGTTCTTATTGAAGACGTGCTCGCCCTTGTGGTTCCACCAGAACCAGTCCTGCACGATGTTGTCGACCGGAATGTGCAGCTCGCGGTACTTTTTGGCGACGCCCAGGATCTCTTCCTGTGATTTATAGCGGTTCTTGCACTGCCAGAAGCCGTAGGCCCACTTGCCGAACATGGGCGCCTGGCCTGTCAGTTCGCGATAGCTGGCGACGACTTTGTCGAGGTCGGGGCCGTAGAAGAAGTAGTAGTCGATGACATCGGCCACTTCGGAGCTGATGTAGAGGTAGTTGGCGAACCGGTTGTTGAAGCGGCTGCGGGAGGTGTTGTTCCAGAAGATGCCGTAGCCGTTGCTCGAAACCAGGAAGGGAATCGAGATGTTGGTGTTGTCCTGGGAGATGTCAACCGATTCGCCGCGGTAGTTCCAGACGCCTGCCTGGTGCTGTCCCAGGCCGTACAGCGCCTCCCGGGAGCCATAGATATTCACGAAGGATTCGGCGCGGTAGGTGTTCTCTCCATTGACCCTGGTCGGGGTCAACTTGCGGGTGGCTTCCTGGACGAGCGCCTTATCGTCGGAATCCTTATATGCCAGGCCGCCGTCCTTGCGGCTGAGCACGACTTTCAGGCGGGAGGTTGAGATCGTGACCTCGTCGCCGGATGCCTGCATGGCCCATTTCGCGCCCGGCCAGTCTTTCCTGGTGACGACATAGTCAGGGCCGCTCGGGAACGTGGCCGTGGGGGAGTAAAGGACGTGAATGATGGAGTCGGTGCAGACCTGGATTTTGAGCGTTCCTGTCTTCATGGGGGCCAAAACACCGTCCGGCTGCTGCTTGACGTCGGTGACGGGGTTCATGGGAGCCCACTGGGAATAGGACAGGGGGACTGACCCCAGGGCGAGGGCGATGAGCACAAGCAAGCGCGAGACGCAGGTTCGGGTGGTCAATTCTCAGTCTCCGGGTCAGCGAGCGGGGATATTGGCGGTGCCATTTTTTAAGATTTCGGGCGGAAAAAGGCGCCCAAAATGTAAACGTTTCCGACGGGCAATCAACCTATCACAAATCCGGGCACGGAAATTTGGATTTTGACGAGCGTGAGGTTGAATGGCTTTATCAGGGCATGCGGTGTTCAGGGGCTAAAGCCCCGTCCAAACCTAGCAATCTTGCGATGGGGCTGAAGCCCCATCCTGATACGAATCCTAGAGGATATGAAACTCTGGTATGTCACTTCGGCTGTGGAGGGGCCTTGTATCAGGGCAGGCGCTTGTTCAGGGGCTGAAGCCCGTCGAAACTGAGAAATCTTGCGATGGGGCTGAAGCCCCATCCTGATACGAATCCCAGGGGATATGAAACTCTGGTCTGTCACTTCGGCTGTGGAGGGGCTTCGTATCAGGGCAGGCGGTGTTCAGGGGCTGAAGCCCGTCGAAACTGAGGACATGTTGCGATGGGGCTGAAGCCCCATCCTGATACGAATCCTAGAGGATATGAAACTCTGGTATGTCCCTTCGGCTGTGGAGGGGCCTCGTATAAGGGCGTGCGCTGTTCAGGGGCTAAAGCCCCGTCCAAACCTAGCAATCTTGCGATGGGGCTGAAGCCCCATCCTGATACGAATCCTAGAGGATATGAAACTCTGGTATGTCACTTCGGCTGTGGAGGGGCCTTCTATCAGGGCGGGCTGTTCAGAGGCTGAAGCCCCATCCTGATAGCAATCTCGCCGGGATACGAGATTTCAGCCGCAGAGCGGTGGAATTTGACGTCCGCGCTGACAGATCCGCAATGGCCCCTTAGTAACCTGCCGAGGAATGAGAGGTTCTAGGCCAAGACTGCCGGCCCCGCACAGTGGTTCTAAGCTCTCTCAGGTTAGGCAGAACGCAGGCCGCCGCGTATATTTCGAGGGCGTTCAGTTGAACACAACGGACGCGGCATACCCCCCGAGTTAAAAGATCCGCCCCCAGCTTTCCCACTCCCTAAACATTCAACACCGTTTTTCATTCTTTCACTCGAGGTTTGTATGAAGCCGCATTCGTCTAGGTTTCGTTTGCTGGTGGCGCTGATCGCACTGATCGTCATTGGAATGGCAGTGCCGACAGCCAAAGCGCAAAATGCCGCCGTCTCCAGCCTGTTGCTGACGTTCCCGAATACCGCGATTGGCGCGAGTTCTACCGCCAAGAGCGTGACTCTGAGCAACTCCAGTTCGACAACGCTAAAGATCAGCAACATCGCAATCGCCGGCGATTTCGCGCAGACAAATGACTGCGGCACCTCTCTGGCCGGGAAAAAGAGCTGCAGTATCAGCATCACGTTCAAGCCCAGCGGTTCCGGCCTGCGCGCAGGACTTCTGACGGTGCGCGACAACGGCGGCTTCGGAATCCAATTGACCATTCTGGCGGGCACGGGATTTGACCCGGTAACCGTGTCGCCCGGCTCGATTTCGTTCGGATCGCAGGCTCAGGGCGTGAGCAGCGCCGCAAAGAGCGCGATCCTCAAGAACAACCAGAGCGTCGCGGTGAATATCACCAGCATCACCTCGAGCGGAGACTTTTCCCAAACCAGCAACTGCGGAAGCCAGCTGGCCGGCGGCGCCACCTGCACGGTGAGTGTCATCTTCAAGCCTTCCGCCAGCGGCACACGCACCGGCGCCGTCACCGTGGTTGATGCCATGGGAACGGAGCTGATCAATCTGAATGGATCAGGCGTGGCCCCGGCTCTGACCTCGATTGCCATCACGCCCGCCGCCCCGCAGCTCACCAAAGGCCAGCTGCAGCAACTGAAGGCGATGGGCAGCTACAGCAACGGAACCAGCCAGGACATTACCGCGGCCGCGACCTGGACTTCATCCAGCGCAGCCATCGCGACGGTCGGCAACGCCGCCGGAACGAAGGGCATGGTGGCTGGAGTGAACGCCGGCAGCGCGAACGTCAACGCGACTATGTCGGGCATGTCGGCCAGCGCACCGGTAACCGTAAGCGCGCCGGCTGTGGTCGGCATCAGCATTTCTCCGGACGGTGTCTCGCTCGGAATCGGCGGCCAGCAGCAGTTCATCGCCATGGCCAGCTATGCCGACGGCAGCGTTGGCGACGTCACTAACCTGGCGACGTGGACTTCAGGAAACAGCGCCGTTAGCGTAAATCACGGACTGGCTGCCGTACTGGCGACCCCGGATATCGCAATTCCGGTCACCGCCAGCATGGGCAACCTCACTTCCGCCCCGGCATGGGTCAGCGCACTTTCGAGCATCGCGCGCTCCTGCCCCACTCCGACCATCGACATGAAGCTGCTGGTCGTCACCAACGGCCAGAGCGAAGCCGATTTCCCGGCGATCAAGCAGATCCTGGATTATGTCGGCACACCCTATACCGTACTGGATATGTCATCCCAGGGCGTGACCGCAGACATGTTGTCTGACGGCCAGTGCCACGCCTACTACCAGGGCGTCATCTTCACAGTTGGTGGCTACATCTACCAGCTGCCCGGAATGGCGACTCTAACCTCTTACGAGCAGACGTTCCACATCCGCCAGGTGAACTGGTACACGTTCCCGGGAGCGGATTTTGGATTGACCTGGACCGGAGTATCGTTGGGATCGGACAGCAACACCTCGGCCAGCTTCTCACCGGCTGCGGCGACTGTCTTCTCCTACGCCAACACCGCTACCCCGCTGAATATCGCGGGCGTTTACCGCTATCCCGCGAGTCCCAGCAGCGGATCGGTCACGCCGCTTCTGACCGACGCTTCCGGCAACGTGTTCTCGGCCATCTACGATCTCGGCGACGGCCGCGAATATCTCACCCAGACCTTCGACAGCAACCAGTACATGACGCATGACCTGGTTCTGGCCTACGGCCTGGTCAACTGGGTCACCAAGGGCATCTTCATGGGCGAGTATCACGTCTACGCCAC
The DNA here is from genome assembly GCA_963803205.1 of Terriglobales bacterium. Taxonomy (GTDB): domain Bacteria; phylum Acidobacteriota; class Terriglobia; order Terriglobales; family Acidobacteriaceae; genus CAWDLG01. The sequence continues at coordinate 399,939 of CAWDLG010000005.1, read as the reverse complement.
GCCGCAGGTCGACGACGTTTTCATCGACGACCACGAGTGGCAGGCGAACACGCCCTGCTATGACTCGACTCCGGCGCACGACCGCACCGACGCCGATGCCGATAACCTGACGACCTTCCGCATGAACGCCACCGACGTCGACAAGCTCGTGGCCTGGCAGATTCAGAAGCAGCAGAATCCGCTGCTTTCCAAGTTCGTGCTGCACATGGCCTTCAACGGCATGGGCACCACGGGCGACATCAACAATGGCGGCTATTCACCGGATACGCTGACACCGGAATTCAAGAAATTCCAGTCCAGCTTCAAGTGGATCAGCCACACCTGGGATCATCCTGACACCCTGAACGGAATGAACGCCGCCGAGGTTGCCGCGGAGATCGACAAGAACAACGCCGCTGCCACTTCGTTAGGCCTGACCTATTACAACCGCGCCAACATGGTGACCCCTGGCATCACCGGTCTGAACGATGCCACTTTCGTCAACACGGCTGTCGCGGATGGCCTGCGCTACGTAGTGACGGACACCTCGGTCCTGAACACTCCCAACAACGGGCCGAACCCGTCGCCGAACGTGGGCATCGTCAACACCATTAATTCCGGCCTCTACATGGTGCCTCGCCATGCCAACAACCTGTTCTTCAACGTAGCGACGCCGGGTGGCTGGGTGGCTGAATACCAGTGCATCTACGCCGGCCAGGCGCCGTACTCGAACTTCAACTACCAGCAGGTTCTGGACAACATCAGCCAGAGCTTCGTATCCGACATGCTGCGCGGCGACATGGATCCGCAAATGTTCCATCAGCCCAACCTGCATGCCTACGATGCCCAGGGTCACTCGTTGATCGGCGACCTGTACGACGCCACCTTCAACAATTACCTGAGCCTGTACAAACTGCCGGTTCTGAGCCCGACGCTGGATCAGCTGGCGCAGAGCATGCAGAAGCGGGATCAGTTCAACCAGTCGGGCGCGACTGCCAGCTACATCGGCGGCTCGAATCCGACAATCAAGATCACGATCCCGTCAGGCGCGGCGGTTCCCTCGGCTGTCATTCCGGTCACCGGATTGAGCAGCACGGGAGCCGAGGTCTACGGCGGGCAGAACATCTCGCACGTTCAGGTCGGCACGGGGCAGACAGTAACGTTACCCGTGCAGTAAGAGTGAAAGCCTGTAAGTGCAGTGAGAAACGACCGGTTACGGAGGAGCCGATGGCTGGCTCCTCCGATAGCTGGAGAAACTGATGGATTACCAGGCGTTACGTCGGGAAGACCCAGGGGTTGTAAGCCCGAGCCCTCCGCCACCTACTGACTAGTACTAAAACCTACTGCGATAGCCAGATGCATCCGGCGGCTTTATATTGCGAGTCGAAGTTCCCCCCAAGTTTTCAAGACTGTAAACGACCCCCCAAGAGCAGCACCCCCAAAAGTAAGTTCTGAGATTTAGCAGATTCATCCCCCAGCCTCTCCCGCCAATTCACTTTCGAGGTTCTTATGAAGCACTTTGGGTGGCCGTTTCGAATCCTGATCCCGGCGCTGGCCTTTTCGTTCTTTACGGCTTGCGGCGGCGGCAGCGCGTCAGCGCCTCCGGTAAAGACAAACAAGCTGGTGTCGGTCGCTGTGGTGCCCGGCAGCCAGAGTGTTGCCAAGGGAAAACATCAACAGTTCACAGCAAGCGCGAAGTTTGAAGACGGAAGCGTTCAGGACGTGACGGCTTCGGCCACCTGGGCCTCCGCCAGCAGCAGCGTAGCCACGATCGCCGCAGGCGGTCTGGCGGTTGCCGTCGATAAAGGTTCAACCACGATCACCGCGGCAAGCCAGGGCATGTCCGGCGCCGCGACAATGACAGTAGGCGATGCCGAGCTGGTTTCGCTTGCAGTTTTACCGGCCACCGCTTCAGCCGCCAAAGGTCTGACACAGCAATTCACGGCTCGCGGCACCTATACGGACGGCTCGACGCAGGATTTGACCTCGTCCGCCACCTGGACCGCCACTTCAGGCGCCAGCATGAGCGGCAACACCGCTACCGCGATGACCGCGGGCAGCGTCACCGTTTCGGCGGCGATGCACTCGATCTCCGGAACCGCCATCCTGACCGTCCTCGACAAGGGACTGTCGGCAATTGACGTTGCTCCGGCGACCGCTTCCGTTCCCAAGGGCAGCACGCAGCAGTTCAGCGCTACCGCTACCTATACGGACGGATCCACTGGAGATGTCACCAGCCAGGTTTCCTGGATTGCGACCTCCGGCGCGACCATCGACACCCACGGGCTTGCCAAAGGCACCGGCGTTGGCGCGACTACGATCACCGCGCAGTCCGGATCCGTCTCTCACGCAGCCGCTCTGACGGTTATGCCTCCGGCGCTGGTTTCGATCGCGGTTACGCCCGCGTCGATCTCGGTGGCCAAGGGCCTTACCCAGCAATTTACGGCTACCGGCACCTACACCGACGACAGCACGCAGGACATGACGGCGTCGGTCAACTGGACCGCTTCCAACGGCAATGCCAGCATCGCCAACACCGGTCTGGCCTCGGCCAACACGGTCGGCGGCGCCATGCTGACCGCCGCTTCCGGCTCGATCAGCGGGAATGCCTCGATGACCGTGGCTCCTCCGGCGCTGGTCTCCATCGCAGTTTCGCCCTCTACCGCAACTATCGCCAAGGGTCTGACTCAGGCCTTCACCGCGACCGGCACCTACACCGACGCCAGCACGCAGAATCTGACGGCTTCGGCGACCTGGAGCGCGGCCGCCGGCGCTTCGATTCTTCCTACCGGCGTTGCCACTGGCACCGCGGTGGGCGCACCCGTGATCACCGCTACCTCCGGTTCGGTGAACGGCACGGCTGTCCTGACTGTGGGTCCCGCGGCCCTGGTCTCGATTGCAGTGACACCGGCCACCGCTTCCATCGCCCGCAGCACCACGCAGGCGTTTACCGCGACTGGTACTTATACTGACGCAACTACGGCTAACATCACTTCCACCGCCACCTGGAGCGCAACCACCGGTGCGGCGATTGCTCCGACCGGTATCGCGACTGCCACGGCTGTGGGAAGCACCACCATCACCGCAACCTCTGGAGCGGTCAGCAACACCGCTGCTCTTACGGTCGTGCTGCCCGCGCTGTCTACGATCACCATCACACCGGCCAGCGTCTCGCTGGCACTCGGTGCGCACCAGCAATACACCGCGCAGGGCGTCTACGTGGACAGCATCGCGGCAGATGTGACCAACCTGGTCACCTGGAACTCGGCCAATACAGCGATCGTCGGCTTCGCCGCCTCCGGTGGCTTAGCCAACGTTGTCGGAACCAGCTCCACGGCGGTTGCCATTACTGCAACCTCCGGCGCTGTGACCTCCAACACCGCTTTCCTCAGCGCACTCGCCAGCCTGCCTCGCGTGTGCGACGAGCCCACGATCGACATGAAGCTGCTGGTCATCACCAACGGGAAGACGGAAGCTGACTTCCCGGCGATCAAGCAGATTCTGGACTACGTTGGCACGCCTTATGACGTGCTCGATATGACCACTTCGGGGATCACCACCTCCATGCTGTCCGATGGAGTCTGCCACGGTTACTACCAGGGCGTGATCTTCGCCAACGGCGGTTCCATGTACAGCCTGACCGGCATGAACCTCCTTACCTCTTACGAAATTACCTTCAAGGTCCGCCAGCTGAACTGGTTCACGTTCCCGACAGCGGATTTTGGATTGACCCTGAGCTCCACCGTTAACCCGGGATCGACGGTCACCGCGAACTTTACCTCCGCGGCTGCTTCCATCTTCCCGTATGTCAACACCGCTACACCGCTCACCATCAGCAACGCGACGGTCTATCTTTCGACGGCGAACGGCACCATCACGCCGCTGTTGACGGATGCCTCGGGCAAAGTCGTCTCCGCGATCAAGGATTTCGGCGACGGCCGCCTCTACCTGACTCAGACGTTCGACAGCAATCAGTACCTCATGCACGACCTGGTCGTTGCTTACGGCCTGGTGAACTGGGTTACCAAGGGAGTGTTCCTCGGCGAATATCACATCTTCGCTTCGGCGCAGGTGGATGACTTCTTCATCGCCGACGCGGAATGGATTCCCGGAACTCCTTGCACCAATCCGATCACGCACGACCGCACTGCTTCAGACGATCCGTCTCTGCCGAACTTCCGCCTGAAGGCTGCCGATATGACCAAGCTGGTCACATGGCAGAATGCAAAGCGGAGCGATCCATTGTTCTCCAGCTGGCGCCTGACCCTTGCTTTCAACGGCATCGGCACCATCGGAGACAACGAGTGGACTGGTCTGCCGGCCGGCGCGCAGGATGACCTCACCTCGAAGCTCTCGACCTACGAGTCGAACTTCTGGTGGATTGGCCACACCTACGATCACCCGGAAACCCTGAACGGTCTGCACAAGTCTGATCCGTTCGGCGATCCGGATACGCCGCAGGTGGATTCGATCGACCTGGAAATCCTGACCAACAACCAGCGTGGACAAGCGCTCCACCTGACCAACTTCAACACGGCCAACCTGGTAACCCCGGGAGTGACCGGCCTCAACGACCTCAATGTTCCTGGATACCTGTACGCCGATGGAGTTCGCTTCGTGGTGACCGATACTTCCGTCATCGGCCAGCCGAACAACGGACCGGGCCCCTCGCCGAACGTGGGTATGTGGAACACTTACGCTCCTGGACTGTATGAAGTACCGCGTTTTCCCAATGACATCTTCTTCAACGCTGCCAATTGGGCTGACGACCAGGCGGAGTTCTCCTGCATCTACAACAATCCGGTTCAGCCGCCGTACGACACCTTCACTGCGGCGCAGATCCTGGATTACACCAGCTCAACGTTCGTAACCAACATGCTGCTGGGCGATATGAGTCCGCAGATGTTCCACCAGCCCAACCTGCATGCCTACGACGCAGCCGGTCACTCGCTGGTCAGCGACGCATACGATCAGACGTTCAGCAAATACAAGAGCCTGTACAAGCTACCGGTTCTGACTCTGCCGCTTGACCAGATCGGTCTCAAGATGCAGGCTCGGGACAACTACAACAAGTCCGGCGTGACGGCCAGCATCGTGGGAGCAACCAACCCCACGATCCAGATCACGATCCCGCCGGCCTCACCAGTTTCTTCGGCCACGATTGCCGTAACCGGTCTGAACAGCACCGGAGCGGAAGTCTACGGCGGAAAGAACATCTCGCACGTTCAAGTTAATGTGGGGCAGACCGTAACGCTACCGCTGCAGTAAGGTTCGCCACCCACTGGGAGGAGCCGAAGTCCGGCTCCTCCTTTTTTATTTTGAGGCAATTTGAGTGTGGGGGCGCGCGTCTCGCGCGTGCGGGAGTGAAGAGCTTCTGCGCAGGCGGGGACGCCTGCGCCTACATGTTCCGCGAAGCTTTGCTTCGTATCAGGGCAGGCCTTCCAGGCCTGCCAATGGAGATTGCGAATTGATCACGCGCCGGAACGGCGCAATAGGCAGACGTTGGCAGTTGCAGTGACGAATTTCGGCGTGGCTGAAAGCCACGCCCTGATACGAAACCTCGGGTGTAGGAATCCTTTTGCGCAGGCGGGACGCCTGCGCCTACATGTTCTGCGTATAAGAAGCAAGGCTTCGTATCAGGGCAGGCCTTCAGGCCTGCCAATAGAGATTGCGCATTGATCACGCGCCGGAACGGCGCAATAGGCAGACGTTGGCAGTTGCAGTGATGAATTTTGCCGTGGCTGAAAGCCACGCCCTGATACGAAACCTCGGGTGTCGGAATCCTTGTGCGCAGGCGGGGACGCCTGCGCCTACATGTTCCGCGTATAAGAAGCAGGGTTTCGTATCAGGGCAGGCCTTCCAGGCCTGCCAATAGAGATTGCGAATTGATGACGCGCCGGAACGGCGCAATAGGCAGACGTTGGCAGTTGCAGTGACGAATTTCGGCGTGGCTGAAAGCCACGCCCTGATACGAAACCTCGGGTGTTGGAATCCTTTCGCAGGCGGGGACGCCTGCGCCTCCATGTTGCAGAACTTTGCAGTGTGCATAGTGAAAGGGCTTAAGCCCGCACCCAGCGCAGGGCTTAAATCTTCTGACAAAGCGAGCCGGGCTGACTCGCGCTATAGTGCTCAAGCTCGCTGTATGGAGCGGAAGTCAGAAAGAACTTAGCAAACCCCCACCTCAGTTCAATCCTCCCCGAGCTGTTTTTCTGATCGAACCTCTCTTCCAGGCCCGAACTCCCTCCGGGATGTTGTCGCGTTATACGCGAGGTGTCTATGAGTGCGAAGCGTTTGCCGTGCGTTCGTGTCCGCCAGCTTGCCATTGCTTTCCTGCTGATCATGCTCGGAGTCACCGCGGCGCAAGCCCAGCGGGCAAGCCTTTCGAACAACTCCCGGTCGTTCGGCAGCGTGGCCATCGGCAGCACCAGCGCGGCCAAAACCGTGACGCTCTCGAACAGCTCAAGCGTGGCGCTCAGCATAGCCAGCATCGCGGTCACCGGGGATTTCGCGCAGACCAACACCTGCGGCAGCTCGGTACCAGGACGAGGCAATTGCGTCATCACCATGACCTTTACGCCGACGGCCGCCGGTTCGCGCAGCGGCCAGGTGACAATCACGGATAACGCCAACAACAGCCCGCAGAGGATCAGCCTGTCGGGCACGGGCGTGGCTCCGTTCAGCCTTTCCCCAACTTCACGATCCTTCTCGTCGCAGGCTTACGGGACGACCAGCGCGCCGAAGACTGTCACGGTGAAGAATAACCAGACCACACCGTTGCCGTTGGATATCAGCATGACTGGCGATTTCGTGCAGACCAACACCTGCGGATCGCAGTTAAGCGCCAGTTCCTCATGCACGATCAATGTCAGCTTCAGGCCCATGGCGAACGGCACGCGGACCGGCGCTGTTACGGTGACCGCGGCCGCTATGTCGCTCTCGACGACGCTCTCGGGCACCGGCACGGGGGCTCCAGCGGTTCCAGTTACGCTCACGCCGGCGACTCTGACCTTTGCCGGACAGGGGATCGACACCACCAGCGCGGCCCAATCGGTGAGCCTGCACAACGCACAGGCTGGCAGCCTGACCATTACAGGTATCAGTGTGGGCGGGGATTTCGGGCAAGCGAGCACTACTTGCGGCGCAACGCTGGCGGCGAATGGAACCTGCACGATCAGCGTGAACTTCACTCCGACCGCAACCGGAACCCGGGCGGGAACCCTTACGGTCACGCACAGTGCGGCGAACAGCCCGCAGAGTGTGGCGTTATCCGGGCAGGGAACTGCGGTGCTCCAGTCTTTGACGGTTACGCCGGCTAATCCCAATGTGACCATCAACCAGCAGCAGGCGCTCACTGCCACCGGCCTCTACTCCGACGGAACATCTCAGAATCTGACCCAGACTGCCAACTGGACTTCGGGCGCGACCTCCGTTGCTACGGTCGCAACCTCAGGCACGCGCGGCGTGGTTACAGCGCTCACTTCCGGGACAGCGCTCATTACGGCATCCGTCAGCGGAACATCCGTCAGCGGTAGCACGCTCGTCACGGTGCCTCAGCACAATCTGGTTTCTATTGCCCTCAGCCCTTCCACCGCCACGATGGCCCCCGGCAGCACCCAGCAGATGAGCGCCGTCGGAACCTATAGCGACGGAACAACGGCCAACCTGGCGGCGTCCTCAGCAACCTGGGTTGTCGATGACACCGGCGTAGCCTCGATCAATGCCAGCGGGATGGCCGGCGCGATCGCAGGCGGCGTTGCTCACATTACCGCTTCACAAAGCGGAATCACTTCCTCCCCCGCCACTTTAACCGTGACCGGCGATCCGGTGCGGGGGCTCACGATCCTGCCCTCCAACCCCTCGGTGCCCGCCGGCACGTCCCAGCAGTTCACGGGCATAGCTACCTGGGCAGACGGTACACAGCACGACGTGACCGGACAACTCAACTGGTCGCCGTCGAATGCAAATGTGATGACAGTCAGCAACGCTGCGGGCTCGAAGGGCCTTGGGACTGCAGTTTCAGCGGGCGTGGCTTCGATCGGGGCGACCTGGTCCACCACGATTCAGGGGCAAACCGGCGTGACCGTGACCGGCAATACCTCCGGCTGTGGATTGCCCACCATCGACTTGAAGCTCCTGGTTGTAACGAATGGCAAGACTGAAGCGGCGTATCCCGCGATCACCCAGATACTCGACTATGTGGGAACGCCTTACACAGTGCTCGATTACAATGCGCAGCCCGCGGGTGTGACGGCCGCGTTCCTCTCCGACGGCAGCTGCCATGCCTTCTTCCAGGGCGTGATCTTCGCCAACGGCGGCTACATCTACACACTGCCGGGCATGTCGAACCTGACGTCCTATGAGCAGAAGTTCGGAATCCGGCAGGTGAACTGGTTCGCGTTTCCCACGGTCGATCTGGGCTTCAATGCCAGCACCGGCAGCGCTTCGACGCGCACAGCGACCTTCACATCTGCGGCCTCACCCGTATTTTTCTACGTCAATACGGCGACCCCGGTAGCGATTGCCAACGCAACCGTCTACCTGGCGAAGCCCGCAACGCCCGCTGCCGGAACTGTCACACCCCTGATGGTGGACAGCTCCGGAAATGCCCTCTCCGTGCTTTACGATTTCGGCGATGGACGCCAGTACCTTACCCAAGCCTTCGACAGTAACCAGTACCTGATGCACGACCTGGTCCTGGCCTACGGTCTGCTGAACTGGGTCACGAAGGGCACGTTCCTCGGCGAATACCACGTCTATGCGGTTCCGCAAGTGGATGACATATTCCTGGACAATCACGTCTGGCAGCCCTCCACCGCTTGTGGAACCGACTCGGACGCGGATTCCTTGCCCACGTTCCGCCTGACGGCGACCGACTTGGACAGAGTCGTCGACTGGCAGAACTCCAAGCAGGCCAATCCCGCGCTGGCCAATTTCGTACTGCACATGGCCTTCAATGCGTGGGGATCGACAACGGGAGCCTACAACCCGGACACGCTGACTCCGGAAATCGTGAAATTCAAATCGAATTTCCGCTGGATCAGCCACACCTGGGACCACGAAGATCTCAATAACGCCAGTGTGTCACTGACGGATTTCGAGCTGCTCCAGAACAATAATCGAGCGGTGGCGCTTGGCCTCACCGGCTACAATCCGGCCAATCTTGTCACCCCGGGCATCAGCGGCCTGAACAACCCTACGTTTATCAATCGCGCGGTTGCGGATGGAGTTCGTTACGTGGTCAGCGATACCTCAGTGCTGAACACGCCGAACAACGGCCCGAATCCTTCTCCGAACGTGGGCATCGTGAACAGCTACAACAACCTGCTGTACGCGGTGCCGCGCCATGCCAACAACCTGTTCTTCAACGTGTCGAAGCCGGAGGAGTGGACGGCGGAATACCACTGCATCTACAAGAACCAGGCGCCCTACTCCACCTACACCTACGCCCAGATCCAGGACTACATCAGCGCCAGCTTCCTGATCGACATGCTGAAGGGCGACATGGATCCGGAGATGTTCCACCAGCCCAATCTTCGCGCCTATGACGGAACGCACTCGTTGCTGGGCGATCTCTACGACCTGACGTTCAGCAAATACTTCAGCGTTTATAACCTGCCGGTGCTCAGTCCGACCCAGGATGCGCTCGGCCAGAGCATGCAGAACCGCGACCAGTACAACAAGTCAGGAGTGACGGCCAGCATCGTGGGCGGGACGACCATCAACATCTCAATCCCGGCCGGGTCGACTGTAACTTCGGCCATGATCCCGGTCACCGGGCTGAACGGCACCGGCGCCGAGGTCTACGGGGGACAGAACATCTCGCACATCAGCGTGAATAAAGGGCAGACGGTATCGCTGCCCATGCCGTAGGGCGAAGAATAGGCGAAAACTATCGCGACAGCCGGATTTCAACTAAGTTCAGCTGTGCTCCTGTGTGGTCAGTTTTCTTCTTTACCACGGAGAGCACAGGATATGGTTAAACATAGTATTATCAATACCTTGCAGATACTCAAAGGTTCTAAGCCCTTTCGGGGTGTTAGACCTTTCATGCCATAGCCGGGACTAGAACTAACTGCGATAGCCAATAGCGGGACGGGCCTCTATAGTCGGTGTGGGTGCAGACAGGCCAAGTTCCAGGTTAAGCGATACCCCCTATCGCCAGGTTCATCCTCCCTCAAGCAGACGGTCTACAGACCGCGAAATTCCCCCCGCAGGCGCTCCAGGTTTAGCGGAGTGTGTTCATCCCCCAGGTAGGCAATACGACTGAAAACTCAGCTGACTGAGCCGGAAGATCCCGGTGCGAGTGTAACCAGCAGTAACGTTACGGCGGCTGACTTTAGTACCAGTCGATTTCAAAAAGAGAGAGGCAGCGAATCGTGAGCCGGATATATGATGCACTGACAATCGCGGAAGACCAGGTGGTGGAGCGGATACAGGTCCGCCCTACTTTCAAGGAACCGAACCACGATTTCTCCGGTCCGCGCGGGATTCACCTGCCCGCAGATATCTCTTCGCCGTGGGAGGAAAGAGCGGCGCGGCCTGAGTTGCCGGGCAAGGTAAGCCTGTCGCCGAAGAAAGTTCGGGTTTATCTGCTTCTTGCGTTTCTGATGCTGGGAGGCGCGCTCACCGGAACGAATTACGCCCTGCGATCCAAGACTGGAACCTGGGCGAAAGGTGCCGATGCTTACGGTATATCGTTTGAAGGCACATTGCGGCCCGCCAGTGAGATACGGGTTACGAGCGCTTCGCTGGGCACGGTCTCTGCGATTTATGTGAAAGTCGGCGATACGGTCAAGAGCGGCCAGCAGCTCATCCGGATGGATGATCGCGACTCGCAGTTGGGGTTGCGGCAGGCTGTAGCGGACCGCCAGACAGCGCAGGCCAATATTGACAGCTTCCGCTCCAGGCTGGCGGAAGCCAATGCACGCGTGGCGGTAGCCCAGCGCCAGGCGGCCGCGGTGCCGGGACGGCAGTATCGGGATTCGCCCAAGCGGGCCCAGGCGGCATTTGACCAGGCGCAGGTGAACTATAGCCGCGCCAAGAAGTTGTTCGACGCAGGCGTGATCGCGCAGCAGGAACTGGACGCGCGCGCCACCGACCTGCGCATGGCGCAGGACGATCTGGATAACGCCAGGAAGCTGGCAGGCGTGTCCGCGAAGCTGGAAGAAGATCAGTCCGAGCAGGCAAACCTGGAGGCGAAGGTGACCCGTCAGGATCTGCTCGAGAAGCTGCGGCAGGCGGATCTGAACTATCAGGAAGCCAAACAGCGGATGGATGAATCGGTGATATTGGCTACGCAGGACGGAGTTGTCGCGGAAATTCCGGTGAAGCTTGGCGATCGGGTCCCCGGCGGGACAGTGATGGCGAAGCTGGCGGAACTGCGGCGCATGGTCGCCGATGTTCCGGTGGCGGCCTCGATGATCGCGAGCTTGCAGGTTGGCGAACCGGTCAGCATCAAGCTGCCCTCGACGCCTCCTACGGACGTGAAGGGGACAATCCGGACGATCAATCCTTTGCCGTCGCCGAACATGACGCACAACGTCGAAGTCGAATTTGAGAATCCGACGCTGTTGCTGCTCGCAGGGCAGCCTGCGGAAGCCAGGTTCATGAAGCCGTGAAGGCGCTGAAGAAGCCCGTCTCCGTAACACTGGCAAGCGAGGGAACCTACCCCTTTTATCATGGCGGGGTCAGCACCTGGTGCCACAGACTGACCCACGGCCTCACCGATATCGATTTCAACCTGCTATCGGTGGTGACCAATCCCTACCAGCAGTCCAAGTACGAGCTGTCAGAGAACGTGCTGGAGGTGCTGAAGATTCCACAGTGGGGACTGGTTCAGCCGGCGGAGTATTCCCGCCACCAGCCGGCCTCGACCTTCCTGCGCAACCGCTGGAACACCACGCCGGAAGTCATTCGCACGCGCTTCAAGCCGCTGTTCGAACAGTTTCTGGGGCTGACGTTTTCGCCCAAGTGCGATAAGGAAGAGCTTGGGCAGGTGCTGCTGCGCATGCAACGCTACTTCCAGCACTTTGACTACCCGATGACGATGAATTCGTCCGAGACCTGGAACGTGCTCCAGCACGCCGTCCGGGCCACCTGGGAGTGTCGTCCGCAGGGAACTGAGAATCCGACGCTCGACCAGGTCAAGCAGGCTTATCGGCTGCTCTATCACCTGCTCATGGTGCTGCACTTTCCGATTCCGAACACGGATATTACCCATTCCTCGGCGGCGTCTTTCTGTGGCATTCCATGCGTCCTGGCAAAGCTGGAAAATGGGACACCGTATCTGCTCACCGAGCACGGCGTGTATCTGCGCGAGCAGTATCTGAACCTGCGGCGGCAGATGAAATCGTTCTTCGTACGCTGGTTTCTGTACCGGCTGGTGGAGACGGTCGTGGAGCTGAACTATCACTTCGCCGACCAGGTTTCGCCGGTCTGCGCCTACAACGCCCGCTGGGAAAAACGCCTGGGCATTCCCGAAGACCGCATTGAAGTGATCTTCAACGGAGTCGATCCCGGAAAATTTCAACGAGTTGAGCGTGAGCCCAGCGATCATCCGGTGGTTTCGACCGTCGGCCTGATCTACCAGCTCAAGGGCCAGCTCGATATGATTGATGCCATCGGCTACCTGAAGCCCCAATTCCCGGACGTAGAAATGCGCTTTTACGGCACTGCCAGCGATCAAAAATATTTCGACGACTGCAAAAAGAAGGTAAAAGAGCAACAGCTCGAGAAAAACATCAACTTTGCCGGGTCTACAAAGGAACCGTGGAAGGTTTACAGCAACGCCGATGTGGTGGCGTTCTCGAGCATCTCCGAGGGATTTCCTTACGTCGTGGTTGAAGCTATGCTCTGCGGGGCGGCCATCATCGCGACCGACGTCGGCGGAGTGCGCGAAGCTCTGGGAGAATTTGGCCTGCTGGTGCCGGCCAAATCGCCGAAGCAGCTTTCGGAGGCGATTGCCTTCCTGCTGAGCAACGAGAAAGAGCGGAAACGGCTGGGCGAGGGAGCCAAAGCACGGGCCCTGGACCTGTTTACCGAAGAGACGTTTCTCAACAATTACGAGAATACATACCGCAAGTTGGCCTCGCGTCACGCGCCGCGTTTGCTGAAGGCCTGAATTCATTTTGGAGTCTGTCTTGATCCGGTTTCGAACTATGGTGATTACCGCCCTGCTAGGAACGACTTTCTCCGTCGGGCAGCAGCGCGTCCCGCGCCCCAGGGTGCCGGAGCGCCTTGCCATCTATTACGGCTATCCGAGCCTGGTCAACGGCGCGCAGGGAGACGTAGAGAAAGCTGCGGCCGTGTTTTCGGCCTATCAGGTCGTAGTTTTTGGCGATGGGATCGAGTTTGCCGACCGGCAGGCAGGACGCAATCCGGCCGGAGATCCGGCGGAGCACCAGAAGGCGATCCAGATCATCGATGGCGTGCGGCGGCGCAGCCCGGGAACCCACATTTACGGTTACGTGCCGCTCGGTCATACGCAGTCGCTCAAGCAGGAACAGATCGAAGAGCGCGTGCGCCTGTGGAAGCAGATGGGCGTGGCTGGAATTTTCCTCGATGAAGCCAGCTACGACTTCGCCAACGTGACTCGCGAACGGCAGAACATGGCAGTGAAGTACGTTCACAGTCTCGGGCTGTCGGTGTTCATGAACGGATTTTTTCTCGACCATCTGTTCAGTCTCGAGGACAAGCTTCCCAACGAAAACGGCAGCGGCAAGAATCCGAAACACCTTGCGCCGCTCCTGGACCAGCGCGACGTGTTCCTGATGGAGTCATTCCAGGTGAGCAATGGCGCTTACGAAGACTCGGCAGCCTGGAGCGCGCGCATGAAGCAGTCCGTCCAATATCGGCGACGTTACGGCACGCGAATCTTTGCCATCACTACGACCACTCCTGAGCAGGCGTTCGATGCGAAGAAATTCAACTATGCCTGGTGGAGCGCGTGGGTCATGGACATCGATGGGTTCGGCTGGGGCGAGCCGAATTTTTCCGCCTCCGACAACAGGTTGAACGATCACCGCTGCAGCGTCGACAACTGGGCGGTCGCGCAGCAGCGCATCTCCAGCAATGGCGCGGACAAGAACTACGTGTGGAGAAAGACGGACAAGTCGCTGATCATTGTCGACACCGCCGAGCACTCCGTCAGCCGCCTCGAACTCAAGAGCGCGGAACCTCTCGCCATGGCGCCGCTCCTGCATTCTTCCCAGGGCAAGTCGCCGCTGGCCTGCGGGGGGATTTAATGGTCCGAAGCCCCGATGAATTGATGGCAGCGGTGCAGAAGGTTTCGCCGGAGATCGCCGACGCCCGCGAAGTCGCCGCCCTCATCGAATCCTTTGGCTACAACGATCGCTCCATGAAAGACTTCGGCTTCCCCGATGTCTTTGCGCTTGCCGAGCACATCTATATCCGCTTTCCGAAAAGCGTGGCTCCGGCCGAATCGACGCCATCGCGCCCCCTGGGCGTGCGGATCTGGGCCGAACTCAAGAATCTGGCCCGGAAGTCGTCGCTCGGCCTGGCATATTCCATTCCGTGGATGGTGCTGCTGACCCTGCAATACCGCTATCCGGACGCCCTGCAGGTTTCGCCGGAACTGGGCGGGGCTTTGAGCCTGTCACTAATCGCCAGCCTGATAACGACCGGCGGCTTCATTCAGATGATCTCGCGTAGTGGGGCCTTCTACTACGGACTGGAAGAGCCGTTTCTGGCACGCCGTTCCTGCATCGCCGTGCTGACGCTTGGAATCATGAGTGTTCTGGTTTTCGCATTACTCGGCGTTGCGGTGGGGTTCTACTTCCACGTTTTTGCGGGGACGTATCTGCTTTTGGCGGCGGTGAACTACATAGGGCTCAGTCTGCTGTGGATGTTCTGCGCCGTGCTTGCCGTGCAGGGGGCGGGATGGTGCACTCCGCTGATCTTCCTTATCAGCGGCTCGAGCATTGCTTATCTGCATAGTCAGGCGCACTCCCCAGCGTCGCTGTTGCTCATGCTTTGGCCTCCGTTGGCCGTCCTGTGCGCTCTGGGGTGCGTGGTGGTGGGCTTCCACACCACGGAACGGAAGAATCCGAATGCGAAGAAAAGCGCCCGGCCGCGATTCAGCGTTGCCCTGATCACCATGGCCCCGTTCTTTCTGTATGGAACGGTATACTTCGGCTTCATGTTTGCGGACCGCCTGACCGCGGGCAGCGCGATCCCCTGGGTTTCCGGACTCAGTTTCGGTATCGATTCGGCGTATACCAAGGGAATGGACCTGGTGCTGCTGGCATTCCTGATCACGGCGGCTGTGGTGGAATACTTCAGCGATTCGTTCCTGCGTTTCTGGCACCGCCTGGCGAAGCAGTTGCCCCAGGCGCATACAGGTGCTCTGGTTTCACGACTGCGGAAACGCCATCTCGTCATCATCGGCATGATCGTCGTCTTCTTCGGCCTGATCTGCCTGGCGTCATGGCTCATCTTTGTCCGCGCGTTCGGCCTGGTGCCCTCGGAGCGGCTGATTCAGACGGCCATCATGGGCGGAATCGGCTACCTGCTGCTCAGCATTGCTCTTCTGGAGAACATTATTCTCGCCAGCATCAATGACACTCCCTCTGCCCTGCGCGCGGTGGCCGTTGGATTGGGCGTGAATCTGGTGGTGGGTTACGCCCTCAGCCACATGCTCGGTGTGGAATACGCTGCTGTCGGTCTGCTGGTCGGCTCGGCAGTATTACTCTGGAAATCCGGATTATCTGTCCACCGTGCGTTGCAACATCCGGACTATCACTACTCCGTTTCCTGAGCCATTCTGATGCCCGCGTGGGATCTTCTCAAAGCCGGCTGGATTCTGATCGTCTTTCTGGTGGCGTTCTTCTGGGTGCCCTCGCGCCTGTTTCCGCGCGGCGAAGACAGCGCGTTCGTCATGCGGATCGCGGGAAATTTCGTGCGCATGGTGGTGTGCGTCTGTGCCGCGGTCTTCCTGCTGACTAGCATCAAAGCCCTGACCGCGATCACCGTGGTCCTGCTGTTTGTGGCTGCGGTTGTGGCTGCCTGGCTGCGCAAGTACAACTGGAGCATTCGGGCGTTGATCAGCAGCCTGCAAGCGCTGGCTGTGCGCCTGATGCGGAAGGCCGAGAGCCGTTCTTTCGGCATGTATCTGAAGCCGCTCTCAGGCAAGCGCGAAAACATATCCATCACGGTGCCGTGGCGGCTACGCGCCAACTATTGGTTCGGGGTGCTCGAAGGCAGGGAAGCTCTGATCGCCTGCTTCGTGGTGATCCTGATTCTGACTGCCGCTCTTGCCTTTGAACACCCGATACGCGAGCTGCGATTTGAGCAGGCGGAGCAATATTCCAGCCTGCTGCGATCCCGCGAGATGCTTCTCAATCTGCGCCCTGTCGGATTGCCCTTCGTTTTCCCGGCAATTGCCAGCACGACGTCGCTGATCAGCGGCACCGATCCGCTGGACGTGACCCGCTTTCTGTACCCGGCCATAGGGTTTTTTCTGGTCCTGGCGACAGGCCTGCTAGTTCGTACCTGCACCCGCACTGGAGTCGCCGGGATCGCGGCTATGTATTGCCTGGGGGCGGCGGCATTCCCGCTCACGACAGAATCTACCAAGGTTGCCAAGACCACGTGGGACAAAGTCCTGTCCCTGCTGGACTACTCACCCGCGCTCACTCGTCCAAGTGCCGGATTCATGATCGGGCTGGTCCTGCTGCTGCTTGGCTTGTCGTTCCTCGCCCACTGGCAGCGAACCGCGAAATGGGAGGTACTGATTGATCTCGGTTGCTGCGTGGCCCTGGTAGCCGTTGTGTCCCAGTACCTGCTCGTTGTGCTTGTGATTGCGGCCGTGGCAATGTTGATCACTCCGCTCGCGGGCCTGATCACTCTGGTTGTGGCGTGCTATGGCGTCGCTGGATACGCCACGCTCGTTTCCGGCGCCGGTTTGCCGAACGATATTTACGTGATCCTTCCGCTGGCTGCGGCCGTGGGTGTGGCACTGCTAGTTGCCCTGGCGAACCGGTTGCTGACGGCAGCCATCGGCAAACAGGCGGAAACAGTGGTGCTCGTGGGATTTGTCGTGCTGGCGATCTTTCTGCTCCGCCCGCACGAGCTCGGCGCCCAGTACCTGGAGTATGAATCATCGGCACGCCAGACCCGCAATATCACGACACGCTTTCCGCGGCAACGCTGGTTGATGGTTGCGCCCGTGGAACAGCTCCCGCAGACCTTCGGTTTCGGCGGCTATGAGGACTTGGCGAACTTCGTGCAGAAGTATGAGGCGCAGGTTTCCAATCCGGACTTTCAGTTTCCGGACGCGCCCGACGATCTCTTCATTTACGTGGAAAAAAATCCCTTCCAGGTGTACGCCCGCGAGCCGTCGGTCGTCTCATTTCCCGTCCTGACCGACGTGACTTACCGCAACTACCGCTCTCCGGCGGGAAGAGCCAGCCTGGAAACGGCTGCCATGCGCTTTTGCGAAAACTACCGCCGAAGCCACAGCGATGCGAAGGTCTTTTTCGAGGACGCAGACCTGCGTATCTATCAAATTCACCAGGAAAAGGAAAAGGACAGAACCGCCAACCGGTAAGCCGGAAGGGAAGCGCCGCGCACGGCAGCTTCCCGGTCCAGAGTTCGTAAGGCGGCTAACGGCAAGCTACGCGGTAGGCGGTCAGATCCTCGTCTTTCTTCAATGCATTGAAGTTCATGTTGTTCGCCTGACTGCAGAAGCGAGACGTGCTGAGGTTGTATTCGACTTCGAAGACGGCTTTTCCCGCCGAGACGAAGGGGATCAGCGTGTTGCACTCCTTGTAGGTGAAGCACTCTTCGTCGATAACGAAGTCGAAGTAGGAAACCAGCTCGTCGACCTGGTCGACGTCATTCTTCAGTGCCACCGACAGGCCCAGCCCGTGAACCGTGTTGGCAATCCACTGGTTATAATTCAGCTGATCCTGCGCCTTGAGGGGAAAGCCGGTGCGGTTGGAGTAGCCGTCGATATTGTCCGGCTCGACCGCGTCGAAGCCCTTCTGCTTGCACATCTGGAAGCGCGCAGCCATGATCTGCCGCACGGCGGATTGACGGATGTCCAGCCACTTCTCCCCGGGCCATCCATTGCTCTTGCCCTTTACCGAGGATGGGAAGGATTGCGCGTCGGGACGCCAGTTTTCCCAGGTTCCGGCGCTGATGTAGCAGACCGCATGGATTCCTTTGGAATGCATTGCCGCAACGATGGAACTCGAGGCGTCGAAGCCGTCGACGTCGTACATCTGCACGTTCAGAAGCTTGCTGCTGGAGGGTACTGAAGACAACTGCCATTGCCAGGAGGTGACCGGATCCGGAACCCAGGGTGAACTCTGGGCCATGACCGGTGCTGCGGCCATCGACAATACCACGAGGGTAAGCAGGGTTAAGGGGAGCGCGTGCCTCATATGATTCTTTCTTCTCCAAAAATGGGGATGCGACGAGGCGGCGCGGCTTGGCCAGGTGGGACTTAAAGTTACTGATGAGACTTTGGAGGGATACTACAGAGACGGTTACTTTAAGTCAACGACCGGCTGGCCGTGTCCCTTGCCCTGACAGGTTTCCGACCAAGGTAACTTGCATCCCATTCGATTGATTGGGCTTAGCGGCGGTGGAGTTTTGTCTGCCAGATACTCGAGCGAAAGACGAAGAAATGGCCTGTAAGTAATACAGCTGAAACCCGATTGTTGGTTTCGCGGTTTGGCCGCACACTGGTCAACATCAGGGCCGTGGTAGGCGCTGCAGGCTAGTCGTTTTGAGCGCTGGAGGTGCCCATGTCGACACGCGTCCTGATCGCCGATAACAATCCCATCATTCGCCGAACCCTTCGCCATGTTCTCGGAGGATTGTCAGGCTGCGCCATTTGCGGCGAGGCGCAGAATGGCGAGGATGCCATCGAGAGAGCAATGGAACTCCAGCCGGATGTCATCGTGCTCGATCTCTCGATGCCGCTCATGACCGGACTTCAGGCTTCACGCATTCTCCGCAACCTGATGCCTCAGGTGCAGATCATTCTCTTCACGGTCTTTGCCCACAACAACTACATCGAGCGGGAAGCCCGCACGGCGGGAGTAACGTCGGTGGTTTCAAAACTCGACGGCACCAGCGGCCTGGTCGACTGCATCGGGAAGATTGCGGGTGCAGGCGTGAAATTGGAAATGCGCCCCGACGAACCGTGCCACGCTGTGCCGTCGCTGGTGTGAGTTCAACATGATTCCCCCCACCGGATTCCGCCCTAATTAGGGTTGGACCCGAAGCCCCATCCTGATACGAGTCTTTTTTTAAGCGTTGTCATCCTGAGCGGAGCGAGAGCATTCGTGTACGAATGCTCTCGCGAAGTCGAAGGACCTGCTGTTTGCAGGGAGCGCGGGTGAGACACCCGCGCCTGCACGAGCACATTTAACCCGCCGAAATCCAATCATTTCAAGCGCGACAACTTTTCCTTATAAGCGCGATAGATTTTCGTTTTTACAAACATTTCTTATCGCGGTGAGAAAAAGTATTTGTTGGACGGCGACTCACCGCCAACGATACTCTGCCCGCGCTGGTGATGCGGCAACTTTCAGCGGTTTCGTAGGGGAGAAAGCCGGTAATCATGAGAAATCTGTTCCGCGCGGCAGCAGTCGCGCTGGCTCTCACTTTGGCAGCACTGGCGGTTCCGGTCTGCAGCGCGCAGCAGAATGCTGACGCGGTTGAGAAGAAAATCGATGATCTCGAGAAACAGATTGTGGACCTGCGCGCCGAGCTGGCGGCGATGAAGAATGCGACTCCACCTCCGGCAGCGGCCGCCACGAGCACGACCACATCCACAACCGAGGCGCCGGCAGCAGCGGCTCCAACCGGACTGGCGGGTCTTCTTGGCCCAACCACCATCAGCGGCTTTGTCGACACCTACTACGGTTACAACTCCAACCAACCGGCCAGCCGCCTCAACCAGTATCACAACTTTGATTTCAACTCCGGCCAGTTCGGACTGAACATGATCGAACTGGTGGCGGACAAGGCTCCCGATGCCGCTGCCAGTCGCGTCGGCTATCACGTCGCGGTTGCATTCGGGCAGGCGGTTAACGCCATGAACGCCGGCGAAGTGGGACCGACCGGTACGGGAGGAACCGAGCCAAATTTTGATCAGTACCTGAAAGAGGGATATCTGGAGTATTTGGCGCCGATCGGCACGGGCCTGCAGTTCAACGTCGGAAAGTTTGTGACGCCGGCGGGTGCGGAAGTGATCGAGAGCAAAGATAACTGGAACTACACCCGGGGAATTCTCTTCGCCTGGGCCATCCCATACTTTCACTACGGGGTAAGTAGCAAGTACGCCTTCAACAGCAAGTTCGCTCTCACCGGCTACCTGGTGAACGGGTGGAACAACAGTGTCGACAACAACACCGGCAAGACAACGGGATTCTCTGCCGCATACACACCCAACAGCAAGTTCAGCTGGTACAACACCTACCTGGTAGGCCCGGAGCAGGCCGACTTCAACGGCAACTTCCGCCATCTGTACGACACGGTGATGAGCTTCTCGCCCACCAGCAAGCTCTCCCTGATGGCGAACTACGACTACGGCTCCGACAAGGCTTTCGGAAGCACGACCTCAGTTCACTGGAGCGGGATTGCGGGCTACATCAAGTATGCACCCGACGACAAGTGGGCCTTCGCAACCCGCGGCGAGTACTTCAACGACCACGACGGCGCTTCTACCGGAGTGGCACAGAACCTGAGCGAAGTTACTTTCACGTTGCAGCGGATGCTGGCCAGCAAGATCATCAGCCGGCTGGAATTCCGCCGCGATATGTCGGATCAGCCCACGTTCCCCTATCGCACCGATGATCTGGTTTCACACCAGAACACGGTGACGCTGGGACTGATCTATGCCTTCAGCAGCGCGGATGCGAAGTAGCGCTGCTATATGCGGGGTGGCTCGGGCCAAAACCCAAACCCCTACGACCAGCGTCTGAGCCGCCCCCGCGCCATTTTTGGCGGGTGTAAGGAGAGCAAAGATTCTTCGGAAAACAGCGAAAGACAATTGGCGAAGCATTTTAGGCCGCGTGAGTTCGCGGCTGGCGACGGGAAAGCGCTCGCGTGGCGCCGCCTTTGCCAGTTCCAAAATATTATTAATAACCTCCAAAAAAAGTATCAATTGGACTATCCCCCGCAGTGAATGTAGTTTTGGCCGCGATCGTAGTTACGTGATCGCATTGCGGCTTGACCGCCTCACAAAATACTCGACAGTCAGGAGCAACGCATGGCAGCGATTCGGCAGCAAGGGACTTACCTGGGCACGCTGTTAGTGGGATTCACCGCCTTTCCCGCGGGCCTGGTAGAGGGTGGCGCGATCGGGATGGTGGTGGCCGTGATCGGTTTGATTTTGCTGGTCTATTCGGCGGCCGGCTTTTATCGCATCAAGGGTCTAGCCTAAGCCGGCGTTCGGGTCGACAAATCAGGTCAGCGAGGACTGAAGAACATGAAAATTCTGGGTGTGGTGCTGGCGATATTTGGATGGTTGCTTCCGGTGATGGCGCTCTCGTGGACTTCCTCGACAGGCGTGCGGCTGGTCTTGTGCGTGATCGGCATTCTCATCACGCTCACGGGGATCCTGGGCGTGCTGAACAAGGCTCACCAGAAGGACGTGGTTTGGAAACGCTAAAAGCAGGTTGCAGGGTTTTGTCAGTGGGTGAGATATCGGCAGCGCGGCGGTCAGGCCCCGCGCTCAATGTCACGAGGAGACATCAATGACACGTTGCGCATGGTTGAAACCATGTTTACCGGTATTCCTGTTGCTCTTGCTGTGCGGGCTCCCGGCTTGGGCCCAAACTCAAACCCCTACAACCAGTGCTCAAGCCGCGCCCGCTCCAGCGCCTGCCGCGCTGGATGCGCCTGTCGACGTAAAGGCAGCGAATCCTCCTTCTGCAGATGATCTGGCAGCCGGTGATCCCAGCGGCACGAAGACGGGCACGGTCAACGACATCGCCGTGTCGGACTCGAAGAAGGGACTGACGCTGGCAGATGTCGTAAACCAGGTCGGCCAGAACCGCATCGCCGTCAACTTCGTCTGGACTCTCGTGGCCGGCTTCCTGGTCATGTTCATGCAGGCGGGCTTCGCCATTGTGGAAACAGGACTGTGCCGCGCCAAAAACGCCAATCACACCATGATGATGAACTTCATGGTGTATGGCTTCGGCCTGTTCGCTTACTGGGTGTGCGGGTTTGCCCTGCAAATGGGCAACGCCGCCGGCACCAGCATACTCGGCGGCGCGAATCCGTTGAGCAACGAGTTCACCATCACGCTCATGGGGCACGACTGGGGCCTGTTCGGCACGCGGGGCTTCTTCCTCAGCGGCACGACCTATGACGTCGGCGTGATGGTGCTGTTCCTTTTTGAAATGGTGTTCATGGATACGGCCCTGACCATCGTGACCGGAGCCGCCGCGGAACGCTGGAAGTACGTGGCCTTTGCGGTTTCTTCCGTCTTCATGGGCGCCATTACGTATCCAGTATTTGGCAACTGGGCCTGGGGCGGCGGATGGCTGTCGAAGCTCGGCTCCAACTTCGGTCTGGGCGCAGGCTATGCGGATTTCGCCGGCTCCGGAGTTGTGCACGCGGTTGGAGGTCTGAGCGCGCTCGCTCTGTCTATGATCATCGGGCCGAGAATCGGCAAGTACAATCGCGACGGCTCGCCCAATGCGATGCCGGGGCACGACATCGTAATCGTGCTTACCGGTTGCTTTATTCTCGCCTTCGGCTGGTTCGGATTTAACCCGGGCAGCACGCTGGGCGCTTCCGGCGCGTTGCGCATCAGCACCATCGCCGTCGACACCATGCTCGCTGGTTGTACGGGGTCGTTCGGCGCGGTGCTGTACATGTGGATCAAGTACGGCAAGCCGGATGCTTCGATGGCCGGCAACGGGCTACTGGCGGGGCTGGTCGCCATCACGGCGCCCAGCGGCTATGTGAACACGATGGGAGCGACCATCATCGGGTTTGTCGCCGGCATTCTGGTTTGCTTGAGCGTCGAATACATCGACCGCGTGCTCAAAGTCGACGATCCCGTCGGCGCGATCTCGGTTCACGGGACCAACGGCCTCTGGGGTGTAATTTCGGTCGGGTTGTTCGCCGACGGCACCAACACGGTGAAGGGTCTCTTCTACGGAGATCCCACCCAGCTGGTCGCCCAGTTGATCGGCGTGGGGACGCTGCTGGGCTTCGTCTTCACCTTTTCCTATGTTGCCAATTTCGTCATCGACCTCATCGTCGGGCAGCGCGTTACGGCTGCGGATGAACTCGAGGGCCTGGACATACCGGAGATGGGTGCCTTGTGCTATCCGGAATTTGTCCTGAAGCCGCAACCGATTCCGAGTGGAGCGGTGGCCGCGGATTGAGGCGGAGGACTTTATGACCGACAAAATCGTGCAGTTTCGCGCGGTCAATTCCTACGAGCCGGAAGTTGCTTTCCAACTTCCGGCCCAGGTCCAGCTACAGCCGGAGGCTCTGCGTTGCTTCCAGGACGGCCTGGAGCAATTGCAATTGGCCCAGCCGGAGCAGGCAGTGGAACGGCTTTCCCGGGCAGTGGAACTGGTTCCCCATTGCGCGGAAGCCCGCATCTGCCTGGGACTGGCTTTCGCTCTCAGCCACGACATCTATCCGGCAATCGATCAGCTTGAAACCGCGGGAGAACTCGATCCCGACAGTTTTGCCGCTCACTTTTCGCTGGCACAGCTCAATTTCAAGATTCGTGTCCCTCGCAAGGGCTACGAGGCGGCGGACAAGGCCTTGAAGTGTATTACGACCATTGAGCAGCGCAGGATGCTCGCCCAGTTGCTGAAGGAGGAACGGGCTCGCGAACGCAATGGCATCGCGCGTCCGTGGTTCAACACGCCGTTCAGCAAGACGGGCGTGTACCTGGCGGGAGGCGGCCTGGCCGCTGCGCTGCTGGCGATCCTGATTCATATTCACTGAAGATTGAGGTCACCATGGTTCAGAAAATCTATGAGTCCGTGAAACAACATCGGCTGGCCTGGTCCTGGGCCGTGATCATCGGCCTCTTCCTGACGGTTGGAGGCAAGGCGCCGGTGCTGCCGGTTCTCGCCGGCTGCATTCTTGGAGTGGTGATGTCCGTACTGCGGTCGCGATATCGCGCGAGCCGGTTTCTCCTGCGCGAAACCCGCAGGGTTCAACCGATGGCATAACTCTGAAACTCGGCAATATTCCGGCGACACATGAGAACACTTACCTTTGGAGCGAACAGCGATGCAGCAGGTCATTGACCGGGAAATCATGACCTCGAGCGCCGCGCATCCTCCTGAGGTAAGCCAGAAGCCGCAGGAGCCGTCCCCGGTGGTGATGCTGTCTGGACGCATGTTCGTGCTGGGCTGCGCGATCGCGGCTGCGGCAATTCTCGTTGCCGGGCGAACGGTGGCCTTTCCAGTCTGGCTACTTGGCGCGGAGGTCATGGCGACCATCCTCGGCCTCTTTCTATTCGGCTCTTTTCGTTATCAGATCCACAAAAATGCGCTGACGTTTGGGATGTTACTGGTTATCGTGGCGACGTTCTGCGGACTCAGCACGTCCGGCTGGAAAATTGAAATTCAGCAAGCTGGATGGGGGTTGTGGGCGCGGCACCATCTGCTGTCGTTTCGCGGACTGGATGAGCTGATTCACGCCGACACCATGCTGTTCATCCTGGGATTGACGTTCTTCGTCTCGGTGATTGCGCAAACGCGACTGCTGGAGGGGATCACCTTTGCCCTGCTGCGGCGCAACCAGGGCGCGATTCTCGCCACGGTGATCTCGGTCACGGCAGTGGTCGCGGTGGCTTCCGGTGTTCTCGATGGCGTCTCCATGATCGGACTTACCATCCGCACACTGGTGATTATCCTGCTGCTGGCAGCGGCGCCGATTTCCGCCATCCGCAATGCCGTAATGGTCTGCACCACGGTGACGACGATCTGCGGCATCTGGCTGGCCTACGGGGAACCGCCCAACCTCATCATGAAGGCGAACCTGTTTCCGCGCCTGGACAACGCCTTCTTCCTGCGCTACTGCCTGCCGATGGCAGTGGCAAGTTATCTGGTAGTGGCGCGGCACCTGCGCAAAAAGTTGAAGGGCCAGCGGATTGATCTGGACAACATGGACGTTATCGACGCCAACGCGGAGGACGTCCGCTTCCTGCAAGCGGCCCGCCACGGCGAGGTCCTGACCCCGGTGGAACTCGTCGAAGACCACGCAGATGATCTTGGCGACAAGACTGTGCCGATTCTGGAACGGCTGCGGCATGGAGATTCTCTGGGCATCGCCCTGGTGAGAGAAGACGTCCCGGTGCCGCTGCGGAAAAAGCTACTGGGACACTTTGTCAGCGAAGACCTGGCCGACTGTTTGGACTGCCACTACGTGCTGGACTCCGCCGGGGATCATGAAGCCGCGCTGGCGGCAGAGCGCGAGGCTGATGAGGCTCTGTTGAAGATGGGGCGCTTGCGAAAGCGGGCGCAAAAAGTCGGAGCCCTTGCGCTCATCCCTTTCGTCTGCCTCCTCGTGGCGCACGGCTTTGACCACGAGTTGCCGTTGTTTCTCGCGTCGTTTGCAGGATTTGCGGTTGCTCTGCTGGGAATTCTGCGCATCCGTCGCATGCGCGCGTTGGCCATTCGCGATGCCCGCCACGAGTACGCCGAATATTACTTTCTCTTCCCGCTGTTCTTTTCCATCACGCTCTTGACGAATGCCGGTTTCTTCAGCGAAATGCAGGCCCTGATCCACCGTGGGATCGAAACGCTTGGGCAAGCCCATGTGGCTTTTGCCCAGTTTCTCGGCTGCACGTTTCTCTCGGCGATTCTGGACAACAACATTGTGGCGGACTTCGCCTCTCGCGCCCTGAGTCACCTGGAGCTTTCTGTGCTGCACCTGTTCGCTATGGCGCAGATAGCCGGATACGCGCTCGGCGGCTGCTGGACCCATATCGGCTCCGCTCAGTCGGTGGTCGCGTACGCCTTCATTCAGCGCGATGTGGACCCGCACTACACGCCGGTGCAGTGGATTAAGGAGATGACGCCGGTGATCGTGGAAATGCTGGTGGTGATTACGGTGCTGATTTACGGCGAAAGCGCGATTCTGAAGTGGCTGCACTAGAACTGCCTTAGCGGTAAACCGAACAGTTTGCGCCGAGGGCCCGGTCTTAGGGAACGAAATGCAAGCGGATGTACGATCTATAATCTCCGTAACTCTGAGGACAAAACAATGACGAAAGTTGAAGCGATCATTCAGCCTTCCAAACTGGACGCCGTCAAAGAGGCGCTTCGCGAGCTCGGCGTCGAGGGGATGACGATCTCCGACGTGCGCGGGCACGGCCGTCAGAAGGGGCACACCGAGCACTACCGCGGAAGGGAATATACGGTCGATCTTTTGCCTAAGACCAAGATAGAGATCGTGCTGCCCGATGATCGGGTCGACGCAGCCACCAAAGCGATCATCAGCGCGGCCGCCACGGGAAAAATCGGCGACGGAAAGATATTTCTGTCCAAAATCGACGATGTGGTGCGCATTCGCAGCCAGGAACGGGGCGCTGCGGCCCTGTAGCGCGCGGTGCAGAGAGTTTGTGCCGAGATTCCGGGCATCGTGGACGGCAGCCGCCGGGCTCGCCGTCCATGGTCCAAACCCTCCTTTTGATAGAATGTCAATTCTGAGAACTCGCGAGTAGTCACATCCCCGCAACCCTACGCGCACCATATCCTCGGAGATCAAATCGTTCCCTTGCTATCTTTCAGTAGAAGAGCGTTTTTTCGAGCCGGCTTAGGGGCGGCGGCCGGCGTTCTGGCTATAGGCGCCGATGCCATGGTCTGGGAACCGAACCGGCCGCGCGTGGAGCGCATCGAGATTCCGATCGGCCGTCTGCCCGCGGCATGGGACGGCTTCCGTTTAGTTCAGCTCAGCGATCTGCACTATGACGACTATTTTTCAGTAATCCCGCTGCGAGCGTCGCTCGACATCATCAAAGACCTGCAACCGGATTTAATCGTTCTGACCGGAGATTTCGTTACCGCGCCTGAGTTCGAGCATTTCGACCCGGTTAAAGTGGCTACGTCGATCACAGAGCCCTGCGCTGAGCTGCTGTCGCATCTCCATGCCCGGATGGGGATGTTTGCCGTTCTCGGAAATCATGACGCCACCTGCGCCCCGTCACGCATCGCCGAGATTCTGAAGGCGAGGGGAATCACCGTGCTCAGAAACGACGCCTTGCCGCTGGAGCAGCAGGGAGGACGGCTGTGGCTGGTTGGCGTTGATGACGTTATGGAAGGACTGGATGACATCGAGCTGGCCATGAAGAAGGTGCCGGCGGACGAGCCAGCGCTGCTTCTAGTGCACGAGCCGGACTTCGCCCTCACGGCGGCCCATTATCCGATCGATCTGCAGATGTCAGGGCATTCGCATGGAGGGCAAGTTCGCGTGCCGTTCATCGGGGCTCCCTGGCTTCCTCCCTTTGGGCGCAAATTTCCCATGGGTCTTTACAACGTCGACAACTTGACCCTCTATACCAATGTGGGGTTGGGGACGGTCCGAGTCCCCGTTCGGTGGAATTGCCCTCCTGAAATTACGCTGTTTACTCTCCGCGCTGGATCCAGTCCGTCCGGCGCCAAGACCACCGAGTCGTAAGGATCAGGCACGCGCGACGTCGCGGTGGGCCTTGGGAATCTCCGGCGGCGAAGAAAGCTGGGAAGGCTGAGACGCGGGCTGAGTGAGGGTGAGGGACAGCAGTTCCATTCTGCTGGAAACCCCCAGTTTGTCGAAGAGCCGGAATAAGTAGTTCTTAATCGTGTGCTGGCTCAGGCCAAGCCGCGAGGCAATTTCCCGGTTGGTCAACCCTTCCGCCAGACAACTCACGACGTCAGTTTCCCGCCGCGAAAGCAGGTTCAACCCGCCGGGGCCCACGGCGCGAACCATGGGAGATGCGGCCAGTGCGTCAATCGCGATCACAAACTGCTCAGAGCTTGCCCAGACCTGTCCTTCGTGGACGCGGCGGACACATTTGCACAGGGCCTGAAGGGAATCGTGCCGGCTGAACAGACCCCGGGCCCCTGCCCGAAAGGACTGCAAGACCAGTTCGCGGCTGGAAGAATCGAGCAGGATCACTGTCCGAATTTCGGGGCGAACCGATCGCAATTCGAGTATCGCTTCCACACCGCCGCAGGTCTCTTCATCGAGGCTGGAGCTGAGCACGGCAACGTCGATCGCATGCGCCGCGGCAACGGCAATCAGATCGCGTGAGTGGGAAGCGGAGGCCGCGATCTCCAGGCGGCGGTCCCGCTTTAGCGCATCTCCTAGCAGTTGGGTGTGAATGCATGTGTTGTCGGCAACGAGGACACGAATTTTCGCCTCCTCGAATGTTTCGCTCGGGCGCACCAGGCCTCCGTGATCTCGCAAAAATGGCGACCACCGGGAATCTTGGGAGAGAAAAGCTACCGCAGGGCGACAGGGGACGAAAAACTGTGCTGGTTTGTCAAATCATACCACCAGAGGTATGGAGAAGTGAGGGCCAAAAACTCTCTCCTCCTGTTGAAACACCAGTCTTGAGATCTCACGGAGGTTTGTTTCTGGAAGCTTGGCACCCTGTGCTTCCCGCACCAGACTTCAACCCCCCTGTGTCTGGACAGTTACAGGAGACCGCGACGAGGTGTTCGCTTGTGGAACCGGGTTCAACTGAGGACATGACAACCGGAAGACCCGGCGAAATTATCCTCAGGGATCGTCTCTGAGAACAAGATTCCTACGTCTCATCGCATCGACTCAGGTCCACTAGAGACGTGCTGGCCAAAGCAATCCGGCATCTTGCACGCTTTTTCTCGCGATCATACCCTGACATCAGCTCCTGGACTCGCATTCCGGTCCGAACTCTCCGCTCCCGCGCTCTGTACCAAATTCCAAACCTTTCCACTGTAAGCGAGATGGCAGGGCTATGCTCGGAAAACGCCGCACCAGCGAGACACTCGCCTCTACAGAAGTCTGGCCGGAGCTGAAAACATGATCGGCATCAATCTTTACTCGAGAGATCTCAGCAAGAAAGAGAGAAAAAGCTTTCTTGCGGTGGTGATGCTGACGCTGGCGCTCACTCTGTTCTCTTCGCTGGGTTGCACGGTCATGGTCCATGCGGAAGGCGGCGAGAGCATCGCGAATCAGAGCGGGCAGCAACCGGCCGTGCAGGCAGCCCCCGAATACGTGATTGGCGCCGCTGACCTGCTCGCAATCAACGTCTGGAAAGAACCCGAGATTTCGCGTGCGGTGGCGGTTCGCTCGGACGGAAGGATTTCACTGCCTCTGATTGGCGAGATTCAGGCCGCCAGCCGCACCCCCGAACAGTTGCAGGAACAAATCTCCCATAAGCTCAAAGACTTCATCTCGGAACCCGGCGTCACGGTGATTGTCCAGGAGATCCGGAGCCAGCGGTTCAGCATTCTGGGAGAGGTCGGGCGCCCGGGAACGTACCTGCTGAGTGGCTCAACCACAGTGCTGGAGGCGATTGCTACGGCGGGCGGATTCCGCGATTTTGCCAAACAGAAGTCCATCTACATTCTGAGGCGGGATTTGGAGGGAAAACAGGTCAGGCTGCCCTTCAATTACCGGGACGTAATCAAGGGCAAAAACATGAAGCAGAACATCGCGCTTCAGCCCCATGACACGGTTGTCGTCCCGTGAAAGTGAGCTGGTGCCTGATGAGCTTGCTGCTGTTGTCGGCTGATCACTACGTTGACGCGCAGACCGGCGGCGAGGACGTCAGTGCATCCCGCGACGGAGTGCTGGAACAGGCAAGACCTCAGATCGTGTCCACTTCGGCAATTCTGGCTCCAGCAAATGAAGCCGTGGCTGACGAGCCGCTGTTAAGACCTGTGGATGGAGACTTCAGCCCGCCTGCTGCTTCGAACCGGGAACGTGCAAACTATCTGCGCGGTGGCGTGGTGATTCGCAGTGTCTATGACGATCATGCGCTCTCGCTGACGGGTGAGCCGGCCCAAGGCTTCAGTCATTCGTTCATGCCTTACCTTGAATTCGTCGAGTCTACCTCCCGGTTGAACTGGAATCTGAAATACTCCGCCGGGCTGATCGCCGATCAGAGAATCTCCGACGAGAACCTGCCCGCCCAGAACTTCGGAGGAGAGATCGAATATCGACCAAGCCCGCGCTTGAAGCTGGGAATAAGCGAGCAGTTCCTTCTGACGGATGGGCGTGACGCCCCCCCGGCAGCGTTTCCGGGCAAGGGCGAATTCAAAGATCCCAACCCGTCGGTCATTGCCCCCGTCTCGCGGCAGTTCAGCAACAATGCTGCCGCGCAACTGAGTTACCAATACAGTTCCCGCGACGTTGTGGGCGGCGGGGTGAGATTTTTCAATCACAACTTCATCGATGCCCCGGCAACCGCGTCCATCTTCGTCGATACCGGAAGCCAGAGCGTCTTCGGTTTCTACAACCACCGTCTCTCACCACGGCAATGGGTTGGCGTGTCCTATCAGTTTCAGGCCCAGGAGTTTGATCCAAGCGACGATCGGGCGAGAACGCACACCTTTCTTCTCTACGACACAATTCACTTGCGGCAGAAGATGAGCCTCTCGTTGTTTGCCGGTCCCGAATACTCGGCGATCGATACGCACCTGGTCACCCAAATCAGTTCTTCGCCCTTTATTCTCACGTTGTCCATTCCCGTCTCCAAAGCGGTGTGGTCGGGTTCGGCGGGAGTCAATTTCTCCTGGCAGGGGGAAGGCACCAGCCTGAACCTGGGGGCGGGGCGGAGAATCACCGAGGGAGGAGGGCTGCTGGGGGTGGTCGAATTGACCAGCCTGGAAGCGGGCTTCCGCCGCCGGTTAACGGGGGTCTCAAACTTGGCTCTGGGCGCGGCATTTGGCGACAACCGCAACCTCAGCGAATTCGCCTATTATTCGCCTTTGGGGTTGCTCTCGGGCAGCACCAGCCTGGAAATTGACTACCAACTAAAAACCGGAATTATGTTAAACTTAGGCTACGCCCGGGAGTGGCAGCGCCCCTCCAGGGACGTCCCTCCTCCAAGCGAACTCAATTACAACCGCAGCTGGGTGTCCCTCGCCTACAGCTTCGACAAGCCATTCGGACGATAAGCATGCCGAACGAAGTGCTGGACGAGGGGACAATACCTCAGCTGGATTGGCGAAAGTACTACGGCATCGCCCGCCGGCGTCGTTGGCATCTGGCGCTGTCCCTTTTTTTGGGATGGGCCGTCGTCTCGGGCATTAGCTGGTTCCTCCCCTCTGTGTACCGGTCAAGTACGTTAATTCTGGTGGAGCAGCCAACGGTGTCGAAGGAACTCGTGCCATCGAATGTGAGCAGCGGAATTCAGGACCGGCTGGATAGCATCACCCAGCAGGTTCTAAGCCGGACCCGCCTCCTTCGCATAATCGAGAAGCTCAATCTCTATCCTGCCGACCGGGTCAAGGCTTCGCCCGATGAGTTGGTTGAGCGCATGCGGAAGAATATTCAGGTGGAACTGGTGCGTTCGCCGGAGCGCGAGCATCTGACCGCATTCAATATCTATTTCTCCCACCACGATCCGCACATGGCCCAACAAGTCACGGGAGAGCTGACCAACATCCTGATCTCCGAAAATCTGGAAGTCCGGCAGGAGCAGTCGGAAAGCACGACGAATTTTCTGGAGAGCCAGCTCGAGGAAGCGCGCAAAACTCTGGCGGCGCAGGAGCAGCGGGTGCGGGAATTCAAAGACCGCCACCTGGGCGAGTTGCCGGGGCAGCTCCAAAGCAACCTGCAAATCCTGAGCGGCCTGCAGGGCCAGCTTCAGGCCGAACAGGACGCCCTGGGAAGGGCAAAACAGCAGAACGCGTATCTGGAATCGCTGCTGGCACAGTATCGGGCGGCGACCGCCACGGCCAGCGCATCGCCCGCGCTCGAGACGGAATTGGAACATCTGCGAGCTGAGTTGGCCGATCTCAGTTCGCGTTACACCATGCAGCATCCCGATGTTCGCAAGGTGGAGGAACAGATTGCGCGGACAGAAAAAATGCAGCAGGCAGGTACGGGAACGACTGCGGCTTCACTTCGCCCTCGGCCCCTGCCGCCTCTGATGGAGGGGGAGAGCCAGCTGAAGGCCAACGAACTGGAGATCGCCAACCGCCAGCATGCCATCGGCAGCCTCGAAAAGCGAATCTCCGATTACCAGTCGCGGCTCAACCGGACTCCCGTGCGGGAGCAGCAGTTGGCTGACATTTCCCGCGACTACGAGCAGTCGAGCATCAATTACGAATCGCTGCTCTCGAAGAAGAATCAGTCCGTGCTTTCGAGCAACCTGGAAAAGCGCCAGCAGGGCGAGCATTTTCGCATGATCGATCCCCCCAGCTTGCCGGTGAAGCCCTATTCTCCTGACCGCGTCCGGCTTAGCTGTCTCGGCCTGGTTGTGGGGATGCTGTTGGCGGGAGGCGTCACGGCAGCGGCTGAAACCCTCGATGATCGAATTCACGACGAAAGCAATTTCAAAAGACTTATTCCGGCGGAAGTTCTGATTGAGGTTCCGCCGCTGCCCACGGCTGCCGAACTGAGCCGCGGGCGGCGCAGGTTGTGGTTGGAGTGGGCAGGTGCAAGTGCTTTAAGTGCTTCTATCTTCCTGGGGGTCGGGGCCAGTTTTCTCCGCAGTTAGGCAAACATGTACAAGAGCTTCTATAGCCTGAAACGCAATCCTTTCGAAATTACACCAGACCCTTCTTTCCTGTTCCCCACCAGGAGACACAATGAGGCGCTGGCCGCCCTCTACTATGGCGTGCGGCGTCACAAGGGTTTTGTCGTCCTCACCGGAGAAGTTGGCACAGGCAAGACGCTGCTGGTGCGCTGCCTGCTCCAATTGCTCAACCGCAAGGATGTCACCTACGCCTACGTGTTCAACAGCCGCCTTTCCGCGCATGAATTTCTGCAATACATTGCCGGAGATCTCGGGCTGAACGTCACGGGCAAGAACAAGAGCGAACTGCTGCTCGAATTGAGCAGCTTCCTGGTGGCCCGTCACAAGCAGAAGCTCACAACCGTGCTGGTGATCGATGAGGCGCATCACCTTTCGGTTGAGCTGCTGGAAGAAGTGCGGCTGCTGACGAATCTGGAGACCGCCGACGAGAAGCTGTTGCAGATCCTGCTGGTCGGGCAGCCGGAACTGGACGACAAACTGGACTCGCATGAGCTGCGGCAGCTCAAGCAGCGCATCGCACTGCGCTCCGCGTTGCAACCTCTCAGCCTGGAGGAGACCGACGGTTACATCCAGCGGCGGCTGCAACTGGCCAGTGCGAATCCCGCGGAACAGACCTGCTTTCCCTCCGAAACCATTGCCCGGGTGCACCGCCACACCAGCGGCATTCCCCGGCTGATCAACACCGTCTGCGAGAATTCGCTGATCACCGGATTCGCCCGGCAGAGCCCGACGATTACTCCGGACATCATCGACGAGGTCGCAGCGGACTTCCGCCTGAACGTCACCAGCGCCCCACAGCTGGAGGCAAAGCCTGGGCAGGACAGCAACGAGGTATGGCAAGCAGTGAAGACCCTGCTCCAGTTGCACGATCACCTGCAAGGTGTCCGTGCAGAGGATGTGGACTCGCTGCTTCCAGTGGCCCGCCGGAGACAGCGGCTTTGAGCCGTGTTTTTGAAGCCCTGCGAAGGTCAGAAGTGCGGCACTTCGGCGGGGTTCTGGCGAAGACACCACTGTTCGCAAACCAGCTGGTTGAGGCAGCCGAAAACCAGCACCAGAACCGAAACGGTGAACCGGACACTTGCCTATCCCTGCCATTTTCCCCCACCGTCGAAAGCCGGCTCGCCTCATTCACTGCCAAAGGAAGCCTGGCGGCTGAGAGGTTTCGTTTCCTGAGCGTTCGCCTCCGGCAACTCCAGCAGCAGAAGACGCTGCGGACTTTGCTGATTACCAGCGCCTCGTCTGGAGAAGGCAAAAGCGTGGTGGCGGCAAACCTGGCCGTGTCGCTCGCCGGCAAACAACAGCGTGTGCTCTTGCTCGAGGGCAACCTTCGCAGTCCGGTGATGGCCGCGCGTTTCGGACATCCGGACCTGAAAGGGCTGGGTGAATGGTTACGGCAGGATTCGGCGTGCCTGCCTGACATCTATTCTTTCGAAGATCCGGGCTTCTGGCTGGCGCCGGCGGGCTGCGTGCCCGAACGGTTTCTGGAATTCATGCAACCGGAACGGTTAAAAGCGTTACTGTACGAACTGGGAGCTCGCTTTGACTGGATCGTTATCGATTGTCCTGCACTTCTGCCGCTAGCCGATACCAGTGTCTGGGCGGAGCTGGCGGATGCAGTTCTGCTGGTGGTCCGCCAGGGCAAAAGCGAAGAGCGCCAACTGCAGCGCGGCCTGGAAGCGCTTGGTAAAAGCGAACTGCTGGGCGTGGTTGTAAATGAGTGCAACTCGGGCACCGATGAGAGCTATCTGACCGAGCAGTTGCCCGCAGCGCCAGTCGAGAGCCAGATTTAGTCTTTTTAGACCTTCCACTTCAAAATCTGCCGCCGGTTCGTGTCCCAGTTGCGTTTTGACCTGCGCGGGAGAGCAAGCTTTATCCGGAGTTTGAGCAATCGTCTTTGATGTTTGCGGAGGCGGACTGCGCCAGAACGGCCACCCTCCTTTCCCGGCAGAGAATTGATGACGGAAATCGACTCTAACCGCAAGCTGCGGTTCGAACCCAGACATACCGAGGGTTCGGGAAGACCGGTGGTTCTGCTGGTGCTTGACATGGTTGGATTCTTTCCCGAAGACCATCCGCCGCGGGTACGGGTTCTTTCCATTCTTCGGCGCACGCTTCGTGAGACCGATTTCACCGGCTGTCTTTCGCCCGGTGGCTCAATCTGGGTGATTCTGACTGAGCGTCCAGTCGATTGGAGGCCGGTCATTCCCGACGGCGTGCTGCTGCGCATCCGGGACGCACTGTCCCGCAGACTAACTCCAGAACAATTTCGCGGCTTACGATTTTCCCACCAGGTCCTCGTCGGGCGGACTGCATCCGATCTGACAGCCCGTTCGCAAGAGGCCACAGGTCCATTGGAGTGTTTGGAGCCGGCCCCGAAACAAGTCCGCTCTCTGAAAGTGAAGCGTGCCGTTGATGTGGCGGGGGCCCTGATTGGTTTAGTTGTGCTTTCGCCCGTACTGATCGCGATCGCGTGCGCGGTAAAAGCGACATCACCGGGACCGGTTCTGTTCCGGCAGCGGCGGGTGGGAAGGAACGGCGCGACTTTCACCATGCTGAAGTTCAGATCGATGCACACGGGAAACCAGACAGAGCTGCATCACAGGTATGTCCGAGACCTGATTGCCGGCAAGGAGTTCGAGGACGGCGTCTTCAAGATCGCCAACGATCCTCGCGTCACGTCGCTTGGCGGCTGGCTGCGCCGCACCAGCCTGGATGAGCTTCCGCAGTTGTTCAATGTGTTGCGAGGCGAGATGTCGCTCGTGGGCCCAAGGCCGCCGCTTCCCTACGAAGTTGAGGCCTATGAGATGTGGCACCTCCGGCGAATCCAGGAGGTCAAGCCGGGCATGACCGGACTCTGGCAGGTGAGCGGCCGCAGCCGCATCGGTTTTGACGACATGGTGCGCCTCGACCTGCAATATGCGCGCAGGCAGTCCCTTTGGCTGGACCTGAAAATCCTGCTGCGGACGCCCAAGGCGGTTCTTACCGGCGAGGGTGCATACTGACCGCAATTCGCTCGTGATCGGGCCAGGTCCCACTCCTTAATATCCTCACTCCCTCGAATCTTTCCGCTACACCATTCCATGATCACCGTCGGAGTTATCGGCTACGGATACTGGGGACCAAACCTCGCCAGGAACTTCAACATCCCGGGCATGGCGAAGGTCACCGCGATTGCCGATCCGCAGCGCGAGTGCCTGAAGAGAGCGGCCGAGTCCCATCGCGAAGCGAAGCTGACCACCGATTGCAGGGAGTTGCTGCGAACGGCGAGAGTCGACGTGGTGGTGATCGCAACGCCGCTTAAGACTCATTACGAGCTTGCGAAGGCGGCGCTGAAAAACGGCAAACACGTCTTTGTCGAAAAGCCGTTTGCGGCGACCGTCGCCGAAGCCCAGGAGTTGATTGAGCTGGCGGAGCGCAAGAACCTGCGCATCATGGTGGATCACACTTTCCTCTTTACTCCTGCCGTCGCCAAAATCAAGGAACTCGTAGACAACCGACTGTTGGGCAGGCTGTTCTACTACGACTCCGTGCGGGTGAACCTGGGGCTGTTTCAGCGCGATACCAACGTGCTCTGGGATCTGGCGCCGCACGATCTAAGCATTGTCGACCACATACTCGGCCAGCCGCCAGAAGCCATGATCGCCACCGGAGAAACCCACCTGACCGGCCATGTCGACGTGGCATTTCTGACCGTGTACTTTCCTGGACGGGTGGTGGCGCACATCAATATCAATTGGCTGTCGCCGGTCAAAGTAAGGACCACGCTGATCGGCGGCGAGAAGAGAATGCTCGTCTGGAACGATCTTGAGGCGGACGAGAAGATCAGGATCTATGACAAGCGGGCCCAGGTTAAGCGGGGAAAGCGAGTCTACGACGCTCTGGTCAGCTACCGCCTGGGCGATATGTGGGCGCCCCGGCTGCAACAAGGCGAGGCTCTGACGCTGGCTGCCAGGCACTTTGTGGAATGCATTCTGGCCAACCGAACTCCGTTGAGCGATGGCTATGCCGGACTGCGGGTGGTGCGGTTGCTGGAAGCGGCAGAAGAATCGTTGCGCCAGCGCGGCAGGGTAGTGGAACTCGGTGAACCTGGCAGACGTTTGCGAATTGCCTGAGGCCGAAGCGGGCGGACTGCGATGAAAACACTCTCCCGCTCCAGGCGATTTTCGGGGGTGGCCTCCGACGTGAAGCTAGGGAAGGGTGTCTATCTTTCGCGGCCCGTCAATCTCTACGGGTGCAGGCTGGGCGATCACTCCAAAGTCGGTGCATTCGTCGAAATTCAGAAGAATGTCGTGATCGGCAGAAACTGCAAAATCTCCAGCCACTCCTTTATCTGTGAAGGAGTCACGATTGAAGACAGAGTGTTCATCGGTCACGGAGTCACCTTCGTGAACGACCACTTTCCCCGGGCGACGAACGGCAATGGGCAGATCAAAATGGATCGCGACTGGAGGGTGGAGCCCACCCGCGTGCGCCAGGGAGCCTCGATTGGATCAGGAGCCACCATCCTTTCTCGCGTGGTGATCGGAAAGAATGCCATGGTGGGGGCAGGAAGCGTGGTCACGAAAGATGTCCCCCCGGGCGCCGTGGTCGCGGGGAACCCGGCCCGGCTTCTGCGGTTTGTGAGCGGTGAGGCGCGCGTGAAGTGAGGGCTCATGAGCGCATCCCGTTTGTCGATCTGGCCGCGGCACATGCGGAACTGCGAGAAGAGCTGGAGGAGGTATTTCGCGACGTCATGCGTGAAGGACAATTCACGGCCGGGCCGCTGATCGAGCAATTTGAAGAAGAATTCGCGCACTTTTGCGGCGTGCGCCACTGCGTCGCAGTCTCGAGCGGAACCGACGCTCTTCGTTTTGCGCTGATTGGAGCCGGAATTCGTCCAGGCGATCTGGTGGTGACCGTTCCCAATACATTTATCGCGACCACGGAGGCAATATCGCAAGTGGGAGCGACACCACTCTTTGTCGATATCGATCCCGAAACCTACAACCTCGACCCGCGAAAATTGGAGAGATTGTGCGAGCGGGATTGTGTGTTCGACCAGACATCAGGAAGGTTGCGGCACATCACCTCAAATCGCCCGGTGGCGGCCGTTGTTGCGGTGCATCTCTACGGCCAGACCTGCGACATGGATCCGATTCTTGAAGTTACGGGCAGATGCGGCCTTCGGGTGATTGAGGACGCCTGCCAGGCGCACGGTTCGGAGTATTTTTCTTCAAAGCACGAGAGATGGCAGCGAGCCGGATCCATGGGCATAGCCGCCGCCTTCAGCTTCTATCCGACGAAGAATCTAGGCGCTTGCGGCGAGGCCGGTGCGGTGACTACCAGCGATGATGCCCTCGCCGACCGGATTCGCAGGCTGCGTAATCACGGACAGCGGAGTCAAAACAGCCATGAATTCGAAGGCTACAACGGACGTATGGACAGCCTTCAGGCGGGAATTCTGAGGGTGAAATTGCGGCGTCTCGCCGAATGGAACCAGGAGCGGCGCGAGCTCGCGCACCTGTATCGCCGCCTGCTTTGCGGCGGGCCAGAAATTACGCTGCAAGCAGAACCGCAATGGGCACGCAGCGTCTGCCACGTCTTCGCTATTCGGGTTCGCGAGCGCGAACGATTGCGAGCATTTCTGGCGCAACGTGGGATTGAAACTGGCGTCCATTATCCTGTTCCGCTGCATTTCCAACCGGCATACCGCCACCTCGCCTATCGGCGCGACGGCTTTCCAGTTGCAGAACAGGTGCAAGCCGAGATTCTTTCGCTTCCGATCTATCCCCGGCTCGGGCGAGAAAATGTGCAGCGAATCTGTCGCGAGGTGCGGCGAGGAATCAGTGCGGGATGTGAAGCGGCTGACGCCTGCTCGGCATGAAATCCGCGCTCGAATCGACCGCGATTCTAGGCTTCAGCTCGATGGTCAGTATCGTGGCTGGCCTTGCCACTTCCAAATTGCTGGCTCTGTGGGTGGGGCCGTCAGGTTTGGGGGTCCTGATGCTGCTTCAGACCACAGTGGGGCTGGTGGCTCTGCCCGCCGGGCTGGGCCTGGCGGCCGGACTGGTTCGGTCGGGCGCCGAGGCAGTGTCACGGCATGATGATCACACACTGCGCACACTCTTCCGGGCCGCCGCTTGGCTGATAGCTGCTTCGGGCGCGACGGCTGCCGTGGGCCTGGTGCTTTTTCGAAGCTGGGTCAGCACCTGGATTCCAGGGAGCGCGTCAGACTCGAGCTTGGTTCCAGCTCTGGCTGTTGCACTGCTGTTCAGCCTTGCGGGCAGCCTGCAAAACGCCTGGCTGAATGCTCATCATCGCGTGCGAACGCTGGCCCGCTCGGCCATCGTCGCAGCGCTGCTCGGGGGAGCGTCGAGCATCGGGCTGGTCTGGATTTTGGGGATGAGAGGTATTGTCTGGAGCCTGATTGTCGCAGCAGCCATTGGTTGGGCGGTGCCCCGATATTTTGTAGGACGGGAAATCGGGCGACTTCCCCACGCCCAAGCTTGTGGAGAGATCGGAAAAGCAGCTGGGAAACTGCTGCGCTTCGGCATACCCTATGCCGGGAGCATGATGGTTGGGGCGGGAATGCAACTGGCTTTGCCGCTCGTGATCGTGCGCAGTCTGGGAGCCGAAGGCGTTGGCTATTACCGAGCTGCCAGCGCAATTGCCGTCAACTCGCTTGCCTTTCTGCTGGCCGCCATGGCGCAGGACTATTTCCCCCGGGTCTCGGCCGCCGCCTCCGATACTCGGTGCCTGGTTGCATTAGCCAATGAGCAGCAGCGGATCGTGATACTAGTGGCGTTGCCGGTGGTCATCACGGTTGTGGTTGCAGCTCCGGTGATCGTTCCTCTTCTGTATTCCAGCGATTTTTTGCCGAGCTCGGATCTATTGCAGTGGCTTCTGATCGCCGATCTGTTCAAGTTCTCGAGCTGGACTCTGTCCTACCTAATTCTCGCGCGCTGTAAAAGCTCCATCTACTTTTTGCTGGAGGCCCTGGCCGGAGCGACCCTGCTGGTCGCTACCACATTCGGAGTGCGCTGGTTCGGCGTGACTGGCGTGGGAATCGGGTACTTGGCCTGCTACGTCGTCTATTACCTTGCTGTCTGGGCGGTGGCGCGATCGGAAATTGGTTTTGCTTGGACCTGGCCCAACAGGGGCCTGATGCTGGCGGCGATAGCAGCTGTTCTCATCCTGCGGATACTCTCGCTTACGTCTCGGCAAAGCTGGGTGGCGCTGGTAGGCCTGTTATTTATCGTCGCCACGATGCTCTTGAGCGCCCGGTTGACTTGGACGGAGTTCCGGCGTTGGAAGGAGCCTGCGGTCGGGAGCGAGAGTTTACGGTCCAGTCCAGTTTCCTGACCTGCCTCCGAACCTGCCTGCGAAAACGGTATGTCTCTCTGGCAGCAGCACCGGTGGGATTTCGAGTCTCTGGTTGATCATGCTTGGGAGCAGTATCGAGATGGCGATGCGGCAGCGGCTGCCGCCTATGCGCAGATGGCAGCTTCCTTTGCCTGGCGCAACCATCCTGGAATCTTTCACAGCGCCCGGCTCGAAAAGCTGCTGGAGCAGATTGCCGGGACGCTTTGCCCCCGCACAGTAGTGCTCCGGCCGCCAGAGAGGGGCCTTCCGGTTCGTGTGCTGCATGTCGTGACTCAAGCCTATGCGACCGGAGGACACAGCCGCATGCTCTGGCGCTGGATCGAGAGTGACGCGACGCGCATTCACTCGGTCGTGCTGACCAGCCAGGGCGGCAGGACAGTGCCGTGCCCGTTGCGGAGAGCACTTGGCGCTAGTGGAGGAAGGATCTTCAAGCTTGACCGGATGCGAAGCGATCTGCTGACTCAGGCGCAGGTGCTGCGCGCGCTTGCCGCTCAATATGACGCCGCGGTGCTGCACATTCACCCTTCGGATGTGGTTCCGGTGATTGCGCTTGCCGGTGTGCGGCGACACCGGCCGGTGATCTTCGTCAATCACGCCGATCATGTGTTCTGGATAGGAACAAACCTGGCAGGTGTGGTCGCGTCGATTCGTGGCTCCGGCGCACGTCTGGCAGGTGCGAGAAGGCATATTGGTAAAGAAACGGAGGCGATTCTTCCCATTCCTCTTCCGTATCCCTCGCAAGCATTGACGTCAGGGGCCGCAAAACGAGCGCTTGGTTTGCCATCGGATGCAGTCGTCGTGCTCTCGATCGCCAGCGGATACAAGTACCGCCCCATGGCAGCAAACCGTTTCGTCGACGCTCTCGTCCCTCTGCTCGAGAAGTATTCCAATCTGTACTTGCTGGTGGTGGGGCCGGAGCGGGACGAAGATTGGGAAGTCCATAAAAAGATTGCGGACCGCGTCCTGGTGCTGGGGGAAAGGGAAGACACTGACTTGTTCTATCGGGCGGCTGATATCTATCTCGACTCTTTTCCGTTCTCCTCTCTAACTTCGCTGCTGGAGGCGGGCAGCCATGGACTTCCTCTGATTACCTGCCGATTGCATTCCAGGCCGGCAGCAATCCTGGGGGCCGACGATATGGCACTTGATCGTGTCATGGTGATCGGCCACAGCCTCACGGAGCTACGACGGGCCATCCAGTCACTCATCGAGAATCCGGTTAAGCGCGCCTGCCTGGGTCAGCGCACCCGAGAGGCAATTGCCGATGTCCATGAGGGCGCCAGCTGGCTACGCTGTCTCGAAAATGTGTACGAACAAGCGCTGAGACAGCAGAACGCCGTGTGTTCGAGGACGGCCAATGACGTTCAAAGTGATCCTGAGAGAAATGAACTGGATGAAATCCTTGCCTCGTGGCAAGCCGCGGCAGGCCTGTTGTCCCCGCGACGGGAGGTTATTCGTGAGCACCTGGGACTATTGCCGTGGAGAGCCAGGGTCAAAGCCTGGACAGCGCTGAATTCTGCAGGCCGGATTCCTGCCTACTGCTTGTTGCCGGAGGTCTGGCGTCACAAGCTGCGGCGCCTACGGTTGGGCTCCGGATACGCCGACGACGCTGTCCCACCTTCCCAGAACCGCAGGCTCAAGAAGGCTGCGTGATGAATCGACCTGCAATCTCGGTCGCCCTGTGCACGCACAATGGACAGCGCTATCTCGCGGAGCAGCTCGAGTCAATCGCGCGACAAACCCGGCTTCCGGACGAACTCATCGCTTGCGACGACGCATCGACCGACGCAACCTTGCGGCTGCTGGAGCAATTCGCGCCGGATTGCCGCTTTCCCGTGCGAATGGAGGTCAGTTGCGAACGACTCGGCGTCACCAGGAATTTTGATCGAGCCATTTCGCTTTGCAGCGGGGAGATCATCGTGCTGTGTGACCAGGACGACGTCTGGTATCCAAACAAGCTGGAACGTCTGGAGAAGACTCTGAATCGTCATCCGCAAGCCGCCTTTACTTTTTCCGACGGGGATCTTCTCAATGACTCAGGCAGGCTCGGCACAGGCAGCCTGTGGAGTTTCAACCCGGAGATAGAGAAAGCAATTTACGGAATGTTCTTGCGAAACCCGCTGGCGGTCTTGCTGAGAGAAAACGTAGTGACGGGAGCTGCCATGGCGTTCCGCGCCTGGCTCAAGGCAATTGTGCTTCCGCTGCCCGAAAGTTGGATTCATGACCACTGGATCGCAATCCTCGGGTCGGTGTGCGGTGGTGGAATTCCTGTTCCCGACAAACTTTTTGCCTACCGCCGGCATTGCGGGCAGACCGTTGGGTTCAACCGGCATTCGTGGAGACAGCGGCTCACTCACAGCTCAGAGGATTACCAGGAGTCGTGCCGAAACCTCGAGACTCTGGTGGAACGCCTTCGGCAGCTGTTTGGGCAGGATCGCGCGATCCCACAGAAGGTCGCAATGATTGAGGACGCGGCACTCCACTGGCGCCGTCGAAGCGAAGCCACATTCCTCGGCCCCTCCAGCCGCCTGCGCGCGGTTTTCGCAGAAGCTTTCACCGGGCGCTATCACCGTTTTTCGAACCGCTGGCAAAGCATTGTTCGGGATCTGCTGATTCCTCAGCCCTCCACCGATGTTTACCGTTGCTGAAGGCACAACCGATTTTCCCCGTCTGCGGCGGCCTCCCGGCGCTTGGGACCAATGGGCGAGCGTCCACATCTTCAGCCGGCTAGGGAAGTGCTTCGGCGGCGGGAGAGCCATTCCAATTCTCATGTATCACAGCATTTCGGCTGTGGGCCGCCGAGGATGCAAATGCGAGACCTCGGTTTCTCCGCGACGATTTCGAGATCACATGCGATATCTGCACGAGAACGGCTATCAGACACTCGGCCTCCATGAACTCTCTGCGACAGTTCGCCCGGGAAAACAAGTTGTGATCACCTTCGACGACGGATATCAGGATGTTTATCGCCATGGCTTTGAGATCATGGCGGATTTCGGCTTTAGCGCAACCTTGTTCCTGCCCGTTGCCTATATCGGAGACACACGCCGTTCATTCCAGGGCCGGCCATGTCTGACATGGAGCGAAGTGCGGGAATTGGCGCGGGCAGGAATGAGGATTGGGTCCCACACCGTCACCCACCCACAACTCTATCGTTGCTCCCGACAACAGATAGTCCAGGAAATCTGCCGGTCGAAGTACCTGCTGGAAAACCGGCTCGGCTGCGACATCGAATCATTCAGTTACCCTTATGCCCTTCCCCAGGCCAACCAGAACTTTGTTTCCGACGTGTCCCAGATAGTTCGCGCGGCGGGCTACTGCCACAGCGTGTCCAGCCGGATCGGCCGGGCGCGGCCGGGCGGAAATCCTCATCTCCTTCCGCGCTTGCCCGTCAGTGAGTGCGATGACTTGCGGCTGTTTGCCGCGAAACTGAGCGGCGGTTATGACTGGATGGGCTGGCTGCAATACGGAAGCAAACTCATCTCCTTATTATGGAACCGAGTCTTCGCTATCTGATTGTTACGCCTGCCAGAGACGAAGCGCCATTTTTCGGCCAGTTCTTCGCCTCGGTAATGGCACAGACGGTTCGGCCCGTGCTCTGGATCATGGTCGACGATGGCTCGAGCGACGGAACTGCCGCGATCGCCGAGTCTCTGGCCTGCCGGCATTCCTGGATCGCGGTGGTGCGCTTGCAACCCGGGTCGCGAAACGAACCGGGCGCGAATGTGATTCGGGCCTTCAGAGCCGGATACGAGTCCATCCCCGGGCAGGAACACGACTTCCTCGTAAAACTCGATGCCGATCTGATTCTGCCCCACGACTACTTCGAGCGCCTGCTCGAAGAATTCCACAGGGATCCGCGGCTCGGCATCAGTTCCGGCGTTTACTTTGAAGGCCATGGCAGGAGCCGACGAGTCGTGGAGATGCCGACTTACCATGCGGCCGGCGCCGCAAAGATGATTCGAAAAGAATGCTTCGATCAGATCGGTGGCTTTGTGTGCGATGCGGGCTGGGATACGGTCGATGAGATTCGCGCCCAATGGATGGGATGGAACACTCGTCATATTAAGGATCTCGCTTTTCGCCATCTGAAGCCGGAAGGCAGCCGCCGGGGCTGGTTTCCGACATTGCTGATGCATGGCGAGGTCTTCCACCGGACCGGAGGCGGCCCGCTCTTTGTCCTGGTGAAGGCGATGAACCGATCCCGCTCGAAGCCATGGCTTCTGGCTGGATGCCTGATTCTCACCGGCTACATCCGCGCCTGTTGCAGGCGCCTGCCTCCCCTGGTCACCGAAGCCGAAGCCAGGTTCTATCGACGGCAACTTCATTGCCGTCTTCGAGATGGTATTTCCGCCTGGTTGCACCGAGCTTTGAAATCTGCCCCATCATGTGCGGAATCTGCGGAATCTTTGAGCCGACCGGCGCTCTGATCAATTCAGACGAAGTCGATCGCATGGCCTCGGTGATCGCCCATCGCGGTCCTGACGGCGAAGGCCACTACCTGGCGCCGGGAATTGCGTTGGGACATCGGCGTCTCGCCATCATTGATCCCGCTGGCGGAGGGCAGCCAATCAGCAACGAAAGCGGCGAGATATTG
This sequence comes from Terriglobales bacterium, assembly GCA_963803205.1. GTDB lineage: Bacteria > Acidobacteriota > Terriglobia > Terriglobales > Acidobacteriaceae > CAWDLG01. The sequence continues at coordinate 355,309 of CAWDLG010000005.1, read as the reverse complement.
CTCGTGGCAAATTGCGAGATCTACAACTTCGTGGAGCTGCGGGATGAGCTGACCGGCAGCGGACATCGCTTCCGCACTCGATCTGACGCCGAAGTCATGGTTCATGCCTACGAGCAGTGGGGCACCGCTGCGGTGACGCGCCTGAACGGAATGTTCGCCTTCGCCCTTTGGGACGGCGCCCGCCGGCGGCTTCTGCTGGCCCGCGATCATCTTGGAATCAAGCCGCTCTATTACGTCTGGGTGGGGCAGCGATTGCTGTTCGCCTCGGAGATCAAACCGCTGCTCAGTCGTCCCGAATGCCCGCGCGAGGTCGACCTGGAGGCGCTGGCCCAGCTCTTCACCCTGGGCTACGTCGCGTCTCCCAAGACCCTGTTTCAGGGAATCATGAAGTTGCCGCCGGGGCACCTGATGACGGCGAGCGCCGAAGGATGCGAAGTCCGGCGCTACTGGGGCTGGCGGCCGCGCCGTACGGTCGAAGCCCGGGAGGAGGTACTGGTCGAGGAATATCAATCTTTGATCGAAGATGCTGTCCGGCTGCAAATGCGAAGTGATGTTCCCGTCGGGCTTTTCCTCAGTTCGGGAGTTGATTCCGGCGCGCTGCTGGCCATGATGAGCGACTGGGGTTCGCGGCCGGTGCAAGCATTCACCGTTGGGTTCGTGGGGGGAGAAGCGACCAATGAGGTCACGCAGGCAAAGGAAGTGGCCCACGCATTTGGGGCGCAGCATACGGATTGCATGATTGCTCCCGAAGACTACCAGGCATATTTCGAGCGCTACCTGGCCGATCTCGAAGAGCCGGTTGGAGACGATACGGCGGCGGCATTCTATTTTGTGAGCAGGCTAAGCGCGCAGCAGGTGAAAACTGTCCTCTGCGGGCAGGGGGCAGACGAGTTGTGGGCCGGATACCGGCGCTATCAGGGGCTGAAGCTCTCCGGCGTGTACAGCCGTCTGCCTCGTTCGCTGACCGGGCGCGTGATCGCGTCAGTCTTGGCGAAGGCTCCCAGCGAAGCGCTGCGGCGTGGGTCCTCTGCCCTCGCGGAACCGGATGTTTTTGAAAGATTGATTCAGATCTATTCGTTTTATGACGTGGGGATGAAGCAACAGCTTTTTCGGCCCTGGCTGAAGGCGGAAATCGGAGTTAACGGAGTCAGCGCCAAAGCCGCGCTGGGAGCCTTGCACAATGACGTGGCCAGCCGCGATGCGCTCACCCAAATGCTTTACATCGACGCCCGCGCCAGCCTGCCCGAAGACCTGCTCATGGTTGCAGATAAAACTTCCATGGCCAATTCGCTCGAGGTTCGGGTGCCATATCTCGACCATCGCGTGGTTGAATTTGTGGAATCGTTGCCGCCGCAGTTGAAATTGAGAGGATTTGAAGGCAAGTACCTTCACAAACGGGCACTGGCCAAGTGGCTGCCGAGCGAAGTTCTTTGTCGAAAGAAGAAAGGCTTCTCCAATCCCATCGAGCAGTGGCTGCGGGTTGCTCTCAGACCGTATCTCGGCGACTGTCTCTTGAGTGAGCGCGCCCGGGTGCATCGCTATTTCGAGCCATCCTATATTCGACGGCTGGTTCAAGAACACGAGACTGGCCGCGGCCACTATCTTCGCCATCTTCATTTGCTGATGGCCTTCGAGCTATGGCACCAGACCTTTCTGAGCAACTAGAGACGCCGGCCCACGAGTTCCAGAAGGTGGACGCCGATCCTCAACTGTCGATCATTCTCGTCAATTGGAAGGCGGCGGATTTGCTGCGAAGGTGTTTGCAGGGAATCTACGGCGAGCGCGAGCGCCTGCGATTGGAATTCATCGTGGTGGATAACGCCTCCAACGACGGCTGCGGCGAGATGCTGCGCAGCGAGTTTCCGGATGTCTTTTTCATTGGCCTCTCGCAGAACGTAGGTTTCGCGCAGGCCAGCAATCGCGGTGCAGTTCGCGCTTCGGGAAATCTGCTGCTGTTTCTCAACCCGGATACCCAGATAAGCGCAGGTGCACTCAGCGCCATGCGGCAGGTCTTTTGGGAACGGCCGGATGCGGGAGTCGTGGGCTGCCGGCTGCTTAACAGTGATGGCAGCGTCCAGGCGAGCTGTACCAAAGCCTTCCCCTCAATCGCCGGAGAATTTCTCGATTCTGCCGGATTGATGCGCCGGTTCCCCGGCTGGAGGCTGTGGAGTGCGACCGCCTTGCTACCCCCGAGCCCAGGGATGGTTCCAGTTGATTGCATTTCTGGAGCTTGCCTGATGATCCCTCGACGGCTGTTCCAGTCGGTGGGTGGGTTCGACGACAGCTATTTCATGTATTCGGAGGATGTCGATCTCTGCTGGAAAGTCAGACAGGCAGGCTGGACCAACTACTTCACGGCTGTGGGGGAAGTTGTGCACCGCGGCGGCGCATCCAGTAGACAGCGCGGGAGGAGTTTTGAAACCGTTTTTGCCCGGCAGTCCCGAATGGATTGGTTCCACCGGCGGCGAGGGGTTCCTTATGCATTTTTCTATCGGGCGGCAATGATTGTGGCGGCGTTAGCTCGGCTGCCGATGCTTTTTGTGCTCTGGCTGGTCTCGGGGAACAAAAAGCCGTCCCTGGGTATGTCGAAGTGGTATGTGACTCTCCGTTGGGCTTTGGGGATGGAAGGATGGCCGCGTCCGCCCGCGAACAAGCCGACCGCCGGGGCATTCGCTCACTGCCCACCAACCGACCGTGCCATCCCCGGGAACTGAGAGGCCCTCTTCTCGTGCCAGAGGCAATTTCAGGTGGAACGTTTCTTACGGGAGGGGGTATCGCATTCACCGCCGCGGCCGTGGTGATGATACTGGCACTGCCGCGGCACTGGGCGCTGCTATCCATCCTGCTTCTGATCTGTTTCATGACCATGGGGCAGCGCATCGTGTTGGCGGGCTCCCATTTCACAATGTTGCGGGTGCTCGTTCTATTCGGACTGGCGCGGGCGCTCATCCGACAGGAGTATCGCGGACTCAGAATCACGGCAGTGGATTGCATTATTCCGTGGTGGCTTTTGTCGAGCATTCTCACTTACACGCTGCTCTGCAGCTATGGCCCTTCTATCGTGAAGTCGTTTGACGGAAATCCCATCAAGCCGGCTGCCACCGCGGCACAGGCGTTTGTAAATCGCTGCGGGCTGGCGTACGACGTACTCACCACCTACTTTCTTTCTCGCTGCCTCATTCGCACTCCCGAAGACATGCGGCGCATCTTCCGGCTCATGGCGCTTTGTGTGGTGCCCTTGGCCGGGTTGATGGCGGTTGAAAGAATCACCGGACACAATCCTTTCTCAGCACTGGGAGGGATTCCGGCCATTACCATCGGGCGCAACGGGACCATTCGTTGCCAGGGCCCATTTGCCCATCCAGTTCTGGCGGGTACCTTCGGAGCGACGCTGTTGCCCTTCTTTGCGGGCCTGTGGTGGCAGGGCGGCGGAAACCGGCGATGGAGTGTGTTTGGAATTTTGGGAGCCGGTGTCATCGTGGCACTGGCGGCATCCAGTGGGCCAGTGGTGGCGTTGATCGCCGGAATTTTGGGGCTCACGATGTGGCGGTGGCGCAGGCATCTTCCTCTGCTGCTCGGATGTCTCCTGGCAGGCACGGTTCTCCTTCATCTTTTTATGCATGCGCCGGTGTGGTTCCTGGCCGCGAGAGCGAACGTGTTTTCCGGCTCCGACGGCTGGCATCGTGCCTATCTGATCGACCGCGCAGTCGCCCACTTCCCCGACTGGTGGCTGATTGGAACACTGGACAATCCGGCGTGGGGAAATGAACTCAACGACCTGACTAACGAATACGTGCGCGTCGCCGTCGACGGCGGGTTGATCACGCTGCTTCTGTTTCTCACCGTCATGGCTCGATGTTTTAAGGGCATCGGGCGAGTGGTTCGGGCCGGGGACCGGAGAGTCCGCGCACTGGCCGCTCTCGGTTCGTCGACGACGCCGGAGAAAGCCCGCCTGGCAATCCTGACTATACGACGGAGGCAAAAGCTCGCCTGGGCATTGGGGACGTCGTTGCTGGTGCATGCGGTCGCTTACCTTTCGGTTTCCTACTTCGACCAGAACTTCATCAACTGGTACCTGCTTCTGGGGATGATTTCCACCAGCATGGCGGCAGGAGTGGCAAGTCAACCTGAGCGATCGCATGCCCTCCCGATTCATGCCGTTGATCTGCGCTCTTTCCGCCCCACGAATTCGTCGACTGTCCTGCCCTGCATTGTCGCGCCCGGCGGGCTCCGGCCAGAATGACAGCGTGCATTCCAACTGTTGCGTTGATCTGCCTTGCGGTGTCGACGTTGCACTGCCTGGCGGCGGACATTTATGTGAGCCAGTCGGGAACCGGGAGCGGCGCCTCCTGCAAAGATACGCACTCTGTTTCCTGGCTGAACGCCGGCAGCAGTTGGGGCACGAATCCCACTCAGATTGGTCCCGGGTCGGTCGTGCACCTATGCGGTGTGATCAGCAGTCCCCTCGCAATACAAGCGAGTGGAAGTGACGGAGCTCCGATCACTCTCCGATGGGAAGCCGATGCTCGCGTCTCATTGTCCACATGGACACCCGGTTCAGGCGCCGTCAGCTGCTCCGGCGGGGACCACATCGTCATCGACGGTGGATCAAATGGCGTGATCGAAGCCACAGCCAATGGAACTCAATTGGCTCAGCACGACAATCTCTTCGGCGTTTACCTGAACAACTGCTCGCACTCCGAGGTCAAGAATCTTACTGTCCGAAGTCTCTATGTTCGTACACCGCTTTCCGCCGACACCTGCGCATGCGGGCAGGGCATTCGCGTCGATAACTCCTCCGATGTGCAGGTGGATCACAATGTCGTTCAGGATGCCGCCCAGGCATTCGTATTCGTATTCGGCGACAACAGCGAGGTGCACTACTTTTCGAACCGCGCCAGCCGGACGAGCGCCTGTTTTGCCTTTTCGCCGCAGGGAGCCGCCACTGCCACAGCGGTGACCATCCACGACAACGACTGCTCGGATCTGTTCGTGTGGTGGGATCCCGCTGACAACAACCATCTCGACGGAGTGCATGCGTGGACGCAGACGGCCGGTGCGAACCTCTCCGGCCTGCGCATCTACAACAATTACTTTCACGGCGACTGGCATGACTCCGCGCACACCACGGCGCACATCTTCGTGGAAAATGGCCCGGGCACGCTCACCGGAGCCCTCCTCTACAACAATCTGTTTGCGGCTGAATACGTTCCGAGCAACGGCTTCATCTATCTGAAGGGCACGGCGAATGCGGGCATCTACAACAACACCGGGATCGGCAGTGGCTCCGGGCTTGGGTTTCAGACTTCGGGAGCCTCGGGGACATCCATCGAAAACAACATTCTTTCCAGCCTCGATGTGTTTTTTTCATTCAGTGGGAGCGGCAGTGTTGCCACCAGCGACCACAACATCTTTCATAACGGCGGAAGCGGATTCAGCTACAACGGAAACAACTACAACAGCCTGAGCGCTTGGCAGGGCACTGGCTTCGACGCCCACAGCCTCTCGTCTGATCCACTGGTTGCGGCGTCGGGGGATATCTCTTCCGCTTCGCCCGCCGGCGGCAGCGGGGCCAATCTGAGCAGTCTGTTCTCGACTGATAAGAACAATACCACTCGGCCTGCGCAGGCAAACTGGGCCATTGGATGCCGCGAAGTCGCGGCCGATCAGGGAACGAAACCAAGCCCGCCAACGAACGTCATCGTGACTGTGAACTGAAGTCCGCACGAGTCAGCCGTCAGGGACACCCATGAATATCTGCATGATTGCCTACACACGTTACGACGCCGACGCGCGAGTCATGCGCCAGGCGGAGGCGCTGGCTTCGCGCGGCGATCACGTCGATGTCATCGCGCTGCGCTCTCCCCGGGAGCAGGAAGTCGCGCAATCGTTCTCGGGCGTAACCGTCTATCGAGTTCAGCGCCGCAAGGACGAAGAAATCGGTCGCACCGCATACGTTTTGCAGGTGACAGGTTTCATGCTTCGCGCAGCCTGGTGGCTGATAAGACGACACCGCAAAATCCACTACGACCTCATATATGTACACTCGGTCCCCGACTTTCTGGTGTTTGCCGCAACTTTCCAGAAACTGACGGGCTCCAGGGTTGTCCTTGATATCCATGATCTGCTCCCGGAGTTTTATGTCAGCAAGTTCGGAAATCGCTGGACCTTTGTGCTCTGCAAGCTGGTCGAACGCATTTCCTGCGCGCTTGCGGATCACGTGGTTGTGGCGAACGACATGTGGCGTGATCGGGTCATCAGCCGCAGGTCGGTTCGGGCGGAGACATGCACAGCGCTGCTTAATTATCCCGATCAAACGATCTTCCGAAGAAATGCCGATGATTGCCGCAGAGGAACGACCTTCAAAATCATCTATCCCGGATCGCTGAACCGGCACCAAGGATTGGATATTGCCCTGCGCGCGATGGCAGAGATCAAAGACGCAGCGCCACAGGCTGAGTTCCATATCTATGGCGAGCGGGGAACGAAGAGGGAACTGATGGAACTACGCAGCGGGCTGGGCTTGCAGGACCGCGTTCACTTTCACCGGCCCCTGCCGCTCCGGGAAATCGCCGGGAAGATGGCGGCCAGCGACCTGGCGGTGGTTCCCAAACGGAACGACTCCTTCGGCCGCCAGGCCTTCAGTACCAAGGTTCTGGAGCTTATGTGTCTTGGCGTGCCGGTGATTCTGGCTGATACCGACATTGACAAGCACTACTTCAACCTCACGCTGGTGAGGTTCTTTCGCAGCGGCGACGCGAAAGACCTGGGACGATGCATCCTCGAATTGATCGGAAGCCCGGAGTTGCGCCGCGAGCTTGCGCGTAACTCTCTGCAATTTGTGCAGCAGCATACGTGGCAGATGAACCGGTATCGTTACCTCAACCTGATTGATTCCTTGACTAAGGGCCGGAGCCTCGAGGGACCGATTGCCAGTAACCCACACCGCCCTTCACCTGTGCATGGCAGCCTTCTGGATTGATCCACTGCGTGACTCGCGCTGGCCGGAACTGCTGGAGGCGCACCCAAAAGCTTCCATCTTTCACAGCAGAGGCTGGCTGAGGAGCCTCCAGCGCACTTACGGTTACGAACCCTGTGCAGTGACCGCTTCTCCACTGGGAACCGCACTGACGAATGCGGTGCTGTTTTGCAGAATCAGAAACCGGTTCACCCGGGAACGGCTGGTCTCGCTTCCTTTCGCCGACCACTGTGAGCCACTGGTCGATCAGGGCGACCAGTTACATTGCCTGCTCGATGATGCGTGCAGAGATCACTCATCTGTCGAGATCAGGCCTCTCTCGGCCCCAGCTTCTGAGTTGAGGACTCACAATCGCTTGTGTGCAGGAAAGACCTTTCGCTTCCACTTGCTTGACCTGAGGCCGAGCCTCGATGAACTATTTCGCTCTTTCGATCGAAACTCGATTCAGCGGGGCATCCGGCACGGGGAGCGCCATCCGCTCGTGTTCGAAGAGGGGCGATCGCCGGAACTGCTGAAAAAGTTCTACTACTTGCAGGACCTGACTCGCAGAAGGCATTGCGTGCCACCGCCCCCCGTGGCATGGTTCGGAGCCCTGCTCGCACTGCTTGGGGAGAAAGCGGTCATCCGCGTGGCCTCAAGCGACGGCCGCCCGGTGGCAGCCTGCATGATTCTGTTCGACAGGAATTCCGTCGTTTACAAGTACGGAGGCTCCGATCCGCGATACAACTCGCTGCGCGGCACCACAGTGTTGTACTGGCGAACCATTCAGGACGCCAAGCTGCGCCGCGCAAAGACGCTGGATCTGGGCCGATCGGATCTCGAGAACCGAGGCCTGATCCGCTTCAAATCCGAGTGGGGGACGACGGACCTGCCTTTGACATACTGGCACTCAACCACAAAACCCGAGCCGCTGCAGTCAGCGAGATACAAGGCTCTGGGCGGTCGGGTTCTTGCTCGCTTGCCCGGTCCCATTCTAACTTTTCTGGCGAGGGCTCTCTACCGCTACGCGGGATAGCCCACCAAAACGTCAGTTCAGATACTCATGCGCCGAGAACCAGTTCAATACTTTCGTTGCCCCGAAGTGTGGACATTCGTCAATCGACCCGCGGAACTGTCAAAAGAACCTGGATTCTTTCGGCTGGGCGATCTTTCGTGTTTCGGCCGAATGGAGCCGGGAGGGAAAGCCGTAACAGCGGCGGAACGGTTTCATGACGTCTTGCCCTTAGGTGGTCGTAACGATGTTCGCGTCGAATTGCCATTTGATCTGGATGAAATTGTCAGCAACCTTCGCTACGAACGCTACCTGAACCGAGACCAGAGATTAACCCGATACTCGCGCATGGCTCGGCGGATGTACTACTCTGCCCGGCCTTTCCTTCCTCGTCCGCTGAGAAAGCTGGCGCAAAGAGCCTATGTCAGAGGATGGCAGAACATCGGTTTCCCGCAGTGGCCCGTCGACACGACGGTGGATCGACTTCTAAAGAAAGTGATGGAATTGTGTGTCCGGCACAGAGGAAAGAGCATACCGTTCATCTGGTTCTGGCCCGAAGGCAAGAGCGCCTGTGCGCTGTTGAGTCACGACGTCGAGACACGGCGGGGCGCAGAGCGTTGCCGCTGGCTGATGGATATGGATGACGCGTCCGGTGTCCCTGGTTCCTTTCACGTTATTCCCGAAGGGCGTTACCCGGTCACATCCAAATTCCTGAGCGAATTCCGGCAAAGAGGATTCGAGATCAATGTCCACGATCTCAACCATGACGGCCGCTTGTTTCAGAGTCAGGCGGAGTTCCGCAGGCGAGCGGTCAAAATCAATCGCTATGCAGAAGAGTTCGGGGCCCGCGGGTTTCGCTCCGGATCGCTGTACCGTAATCAGGACTGGTACGACGGCCTGAACGTCGAATACGACAGCTCGGTGCCAAACGTGGCTCACCTCGAACCGCAACGCGGCGGGTGTTGCACGGTGATGCCCTACTTTGTGGGCAATGTGCTGGAGCTGCCTCTAACCATGACGCAGGATTACTGCGTCCTTCACCTGACCAAGGGGAGCGCCGCCGATCTGTGGAACCGTCAATCGGAAATCATTCTTCGCCACAACGGTCTGTTGAACGTGATCATTCACCCCGACTATGCGGGGGAATCCGCGGGACGTGCCGCATATATGGCGCTGCTCATGCTCTATCGCCGGTTACGCGACAAGGAGAATGTCTGGCTGGCCCAGCCTGGGCAAGTCAATGACTGGTGGCGGCAAAGAAGCCGGATGAAGCTGGTTTCGACCAGAGGCGGGTGGAGAGTTGAGGGAAGTGGAAGCGAACGAGCCTCCGTCGCCTTCGCGACGCTCGAAAACGATTGTCTGACCTACCGTTTTTACTCTTCATCGAACGCCCTCCAGAAAGCTGTCTGAACGATGCGAACGACCTCGGCGACCGTACCTCGAGCACCTGAGACGTCGGAAGCCATCAGGCGACAATCACTGCTGTGGCGGCTTCCTTGCCTGATTGGGTTACTGGTTTTCTCAATCTTTCTCTTCTGGCCGGAACTCGCGGCGCTCACCAGACTTGCACTTGACGACGACCGGTACACTCACATCCTTCTGGTCCCACCTTGCTGCGTAACACTCTTCATTCTGGAGCTCCGAAGAATTGGCACTCCAGCGGCCTCCAAGCCCTCTTTTGCGGTAGTGTGGCTTCTGGCCGGGGCTGCGGCAATCGTCTTCCGAATCGAGTCTCCGAACTTGCCGGCCGGCGCCGGTCTCGCCCTCACGGTTCTTCTTCTCGTCGCCTGGGTTTTCTCGGCCGCGGTGTTTTGCTACGGCATCGGGTTATTCCGGAACACATCGGCGCTCCTTCTACTGCTTCTGATGGTGCCGTTGCCTGAGCCCATGTTGTCCCGTCTGACGGCATGGCTACAGAGCGGCTCGGCAGCATTCGCGTCAGCACTCTTTGGGGCGACCGGCATTCCGTTCTCCCGCAGCGGAACGGCATTCTGTTTGCCGAAGGTCGATATCGAAGTCGCGGCCGAGTGCAGCGGAATCCGATCTGGCTTCATTCTGTTGATCCTCAGCCTGGTTCTGGGCGATCTGTTTCTCGGCGGGCAGTTGCGCAAGCTGGCCCTGGCCGCGGCCTCGATTCCACTGACAATGGCGAAGAACGGATTGCGCATCTTCGTCTTGTCCATGCTCGGCATGTATCTGAACCCGTCCTTTCTCTTCGGCAGATGGCATCGTTACGGGGGTGTGCCATTCTTTGTCTTGGCGTTCGCTGGTTTGTTGGTTATGATTTGGTTACTGCGGAGATCTGAAGCTGGACATGAGATTCGCCGACATGCTGGTGACAACGAAACCGGGCGATTGCGCCCGGGTGCCGTCGCTTCAGAGGTCCGCCTAGATGCGGCAGAACCCCGTTCTGGTGACTGGCGGAGCTGGCTTCATAGGTTCCAACTTCATTCTGCAATGGCTGGATTCGGAAGAATCCTCCATCGTCAATCTCGATAAACTTACCTACGCGGGTAACCGGGGAAATCTGACAGCGATTTCCGCCGACCCGCGTTATTTTTTTGTCCACGGGGATATCGGCGATCGGCAACTCGTCCGTCAGCTCTTACAGGAGCACCGGCCGCGGGCGATTGTGCACTTTGCCGCAGAAAGCCATGTAGACCGCTCCATCCATGCCGCCGATGATTTCATTCGAACGAACATAAACGGGACGTTCAACCTTCTGGAAGAGGCGCGGGCGTACTGGATAGACCTTGCGGCGAATGAAAAGCAGTCTTTCCGCTTCCTGCACATTTCGACCGACGAGGTGTACGGATCCCTGAGACCCACCGATCCGGCATTTACGGAAAAATCGACCTATTCCCCGAACAGTCCCTATTCAGCCTCCAAGGCGGCGTCCGACCACCTGGTCAGGGCTGCCCACCACACCTACGGTTTTCCTGCCATCACCACCAACTGCTCCAATAATTACGGCCCTCTCCAGTTTCCCGAAAAGCTCATTCCCCTTGCAATTCTGAACGCGTGCCACGGAAAGCCCATTCCCGTGTATGGGGATGGAGAGAATGTCCGCGACTGGCTGTATGTGGGCGATCACTGCCAGGCGCTCCGCGCGGCGCTGGCCCGCGGTGTTCCGGGTGAGACTTATAATGTCGGCGGTAGTAGCGAGGGGAAAAACATCGACGTCGTCCTCACGATCTGCTCGATTCTCGATGAGCTCAGGCCGAATGATCCGAATGTGCCGCACAAGGATCTCATCTCATTTGTCCGCGACCGTCCCGGCCATGATCGCAGGTATGCCGTCAATTGCTCGAAGATTCAGCGGGAGCTCGGGTGGAAGCCGGTTGAGAACTTCGCCTCCGGCATCCGCAAGACAGTGGAGTGGTATCTGGCGCATCAGGCCTGGATCGAAGACGTAACTTCAGGAAATTACCGGCATTGGATTGAGACGCAATATTCGATCTGAAATGCTCTTCCCGCTCGACAATCTCATCCCGATCAGGATAGTGACCAATGGCTGACGCCTCCAAAGCCCCGCCGCGATACAGAGGCATTATTCTTGCCGGCGGGTCGGGAACCAGGCTGTATCCGGTCACTCATGCGGTTTGCAAGAGTCTCCTGCCCATCTACGACAAGCCCATGATTTACTACCCGCTCTCCACGCTGATGCTGGCGGGGATTCGTGACATTCTCATCATCTCGACGCCGGCCGACGTCCCCAAGTTCGAGCAGCTTCTTGGAGACGGGGCACGCTGGGGATTGAATTTCCAGTATGTCGTTCAGCCGCGCCCCGAGGGAATTGCCCAGGCATTCCTGGTCGGGGAAAAGTTTATCGGTACATCCTGCTGTGCCCTGGTTCTCGGCGACAACATCTTCTACGGTCATGATCTTGCCAAGAGCGTATCCAAGGCTTGCGAGAGGACCAGTGGGGCATGCGTTTTTGCCTACCCGGTCCACGATCCGGAACGCTACGGCGTCGTGGAGTTCGATGACAACGGGGCGGTGCTGAGCCTGGAGGAAAAACCGAATTCGCCGAAATCCCGCTACGCAGTCACCGGACTGTATTTTTACGACAACCAGGTCGTCGAGATTGCCAGGTCGCTCAAGCCCTCGGCCCGCGGGGAACTGGAAATCACCGACGTGAACAGACGCTATCTGGAAAAGAAGCAGCTGACCGTTTCAGTCATGGGGAGAGGAATGGCGTGGCTCGACACGGGCACCCACGAGGCCATGCTGGAGGCTTCGCTGTTCATCCAGACCATTGAAACCCGCCAGGGCCTGAAAATCGCCTGCCCGGAGGAGATCGCTTACCGCTACGGATATATCAGTGCGGAACAGGTCGAGACTCTGGCGGGCGCGATGAAGAACAACCGGTATGGCAGTTACCTCCAGCAGATGCTGCGTGAAAAAGTGTTTTGAATGCCTTTAGGGGGATCACAGGTGGCTGGAATCAAGGCGACAACAACCTGCATTGAGGGCGCTTTGTTGCTCGAGCCCAGGGTATTCGCCGATTCTCGCGGCTTCTTCCTGGAGAGCTACAACCAGCGCGAGATGGAGAGCGCCGGGATCGCGGCCGGCTTTGTTCAGGACAATCACTCCTTCTCGGAGCAGAACGTCGTACGCGGATTGCACTACCAGGTCTCTCGCCCGCAGGGCAAACTGGTTCGCGTAATTTCCGGCGAAATCTTCGACGTCGGCCTGGATCTGCGGCGCGGCTCTCCGACCTTTGGCAAATGGTACGGGGTCCACCTGTCGGAAGAAAACAAGCACATGGTCTGGATTCCGGTCGGGCTGGCGCACGGCTTCAGCGTGCTCTCAGCGAAGGGGGCGCACGTGGTTTACAAGACTACCGCCTATTATGCGGCGGAGTTCGAGCGCACGGTCGCCTGGGACGATCCGGAACTTGCCATCGACTGGCAGCTTACCGGTCCGGCGATCGTCTCCGCCAAGGATCGCCAGGCTAAACGTTTTCGTGATGCCGAACTCTTCGAGTAGCCAGCAGGACCCGTAGACCCTAGGGAATTGCTGCATCCACTTCGTTGGAATAACCGCTCTCCGCCGCTGATGGAGCGACGGAAGTCACCACGTAAAAGTAGGTAGCTCCCGACTGCACACTATTGTCCGTAAAAGATGCCGTGGGCTGCGGCGAGCCGTTCAACCGGCTGTATGGTCCGCCGGGATGAGTGCCTCGGTAGATGTTGTAGCCTACGACCCCGGAATTGCTGGGCTGCCAGGAGATGTCCACTGAGTGCCCACTCGCGGAGAGCTGACCGCCAGCCCCGGAAAATGTGGCCTTGATCGGGGAGTTGCCGTCATTGATGAATGAAACGCTGCCAAAGGAATTGCCCGCAACTTCGGGATTGAAGGTGACAGTAAAAGGAATTGTCTTTCCGGCCGAGATAGTAACGGGAAAGCTGATGCCACTGAGCGAGAAGCCCTGCCCGCTCCAGTCTGCCGTGCTGATCGTCACGTCGGACTTGCCGGCCGCCAGAACGCCGCTCTGGCTCTTGCTGTCGCCAACTTGCACCGTTCCAAAATTCATGTTGGCCGGTGATACCGACAGCTGGGTTGCGGCGAGCGCCGCGCCTGTAAGTGGCAGGCTGGCAGTGTCGTCGGCTCCCTTGACCTGAATGACCAATTGTCCGTCCTTCGGCCCGGCTGATTTGGGCACGAAGACGATCGGAATTTTGACCTTCTGGCCGGGAGCAAGCGTCAACGGCAGGGTTGATAGATTCAGGGTGAATTCCGACCCGGAGATGCTGATCTGGGTAACAACAACGTTGCCTTCCGCCTCGCTTTGACCGTTGCTGAAGGTGATCGACTGGCTGCGCTGGCTGCCAACCGACACTTTTCCGAAATCTACTTTTGAGGTATTGATCACCAGACCGTGGGTTACCAGCTTGTCCGGCGAGCCGCCGCAGGAAGCGCTCACTAGTGCCGCGAAAAGCGCTAAGAAAAATCCGCTCCAGATGCTAACACGTGCACTTAGCTTTTTCATCCGGCCTCATTATTTGGTACGAAATCTGTGAATGCCAGAGGTCGAAAAGTCATGACCTCTGCGACGAGGCGGCTAGCACTTTCGTAAGCTGAAGTCAGATCGAAACGCTTGCAGGACGCGCGGCCAAAGCGGTGATCTCGCAGCTCACAATTTTCGGTGTCTTGAAAATGTGACGTGATCCTACATGGCGCTAGAAAGGTGCGCACATTCCCGCAGTACATGGCCGATGGTTTGTTACTTCCGGGATGAGAAGTGCAAGCGCAAAGGGAGAGTGGCTTGGTGTTTAAGATTCGCACACAGCGCGAACTACTCTCGGTGGCCCGATTTCGTCCGCGCTGTATTCGCCGCAGCTCAGAGAGGTGGTGGGAAAAACCTATTGGCTGGGGACCGACGCGCTTGCTTCGCCGGAATACTCACTTTCGCTGTTTTCCGAGTCAACCGCCGTTACCACGTAGTAGTAGGTCGCGCCGTTTTCCACGGCGTTGTCACTGTAGCTTTCGGCGGTGGTCGCCAGGGAAGTCAACCGCGTGTAGGGACCTCCGGGTGAGGTCGAACGGTAAACATGGTAACCGACGGTGTCAGAGGAGTTCCCCTGCCATTGCAGGCTGACGTTGTGGGCGGTCGCAACCAGACCCGCACCCGACAAGCTCTCGGTGACCGCACTCCCTGCCCCATCTACAAATGAGAGCGTGCTGCTGGCGGTGCCGCTGCTCTTGGGAGCGAACTGGACAGATACCGGAACGCTGGCCCCGGCCGCGATCGTCACCGGCAGCCCAGGAGCCGTGATTACAAACTCCGGGTCCGTGGTCGTTGCGGACGAGATTGTGACAGGCAAGGCGCCCGCGGTCAGCGTAACAGTCCGAGTCTGGCTCTCACCAACCAGCGTTTTGCCGAAATCCAGGCTTGAAGGTGAAACCGACAACGTCGCTGCTGACGCTGCAGTTGCTGAAACTGGAACTGTGAGCGTGTGCTGCCGCCTGCCGGCCCATGTGATCACGATCGAAGTGTCAATGTTACTGGCCTCCGTGGGGGCGAAAGCCACACTGAAGGTCAAATTGCCTCCGGGTTCGAGACTCGCAGGCAATTGTGGACCTGTGACATTGAATCCGGCCTCGCTGACCGTGGCCGATGTAACGGTGATTGTGTGGAAGCCCGAATTGGTGAGCGTCAGCGACTGGTTGCCGCTGCTGCCGATCTTGACGCCATTGAAAGCCACTGCGGATGGCGAGGCCGATAACCACGAGTGGAACTGCCAGGCATGGCTCGCCTGGGAAGTGAACAGGAGACCGATAGTCAGCGCGAAAAGGACACCAAACCTGAGAACTGGGGTCGGGGGATTGTTTTGCATGTCCCCAGTGTTCTCAGGAATGGCTGTGTTGAAGCAGGTCTCGGAAGGGCATTCCGAAAATGGTTGGTCTGTGCCCTGCGGATGTCATTACTCTGAAGTACATGAGTCCGCAGGGCGCACCGTTTAGGGCGTTGGAATTGAGGCCTGAACCTCGTTCGAAAAGGTGCTCTCGGTTCCCGACTGATCCCGGGCAGTGATCACGTAGAAATACAGCGTCCCGGCATTAACCGAATCGTCGGTGTAAGACGTGGTGCTGCCGGAAGAGACCAGCTTCGTGTACGGGCCCCCTGATTTGATCCCCCGATATACGTTGTATCCGGCGATGGTCGAACTGCTCGGGCTCCAGGCGAGATCGACGGTGTGCTGGGGTGCAGCAACGCCCGCCCCGGCGAGTGATGGGCCATTTGCCGCTGGCGATGAATTGCTCGCAACCGAGATGCTTGCCGTAGCCGAGCCGCTCGACTGAGGCGTGAAGCGCACGGTCAACGATGCACTTTGGCCGGCATTCAGCGTGAGCGGGAAGGTCGCGCCGCTGATCGAGAACTCCGGGCTGCCTGCGTCAACTGAAGTGACCGTGACGCTGGATCCGGAAGCGCTCAGCGTTGCCGTCAAATTCTTGCTGCTGCCCACGACCACGTTGCCGAAGCTGAGGCTGGAAGGAGAGACCGTTAGCTTGCCCAGGGCCGTCCCAGATCCCGAAAGCGCCAGAGTCGGGACCGCGCTCGAAGAATCGGAGGCGACAGCTACACCCCCGTTCGCCGTGCCACCGGCCGTAGGTTTGAACATGACTGCGAAGGTGAAGCTTTCCCCGGGATCGAGCGTCAGGGGCAGATCCACGCCGCTAAGGCTGAAGCCGGTTCCAGTGATTGTTGCCTGGTTAATCGTCGCCGATCCCTTGCCTGAGTTCTTCCAGGTGGCTGATTGTTCCTTGCTGCTGCCGACCTGAACGCTGCCAAAACTGAGGCTGGTGGGGCTAAGAGTGACGGTCCCGGGAGCCGCAGCGGCTTCCCCGGTGGCGGAAAGAGCAACGTTCACTGTCGGATTCGACGCGTTGCTCGCAATCGCCATAGTCCCGGAAGCAGAGCCCGCGGACTTGGGCGAGAACAAGACACTCAATGTCTTCGATTGCCCCGCAGACAAGGTCATTGGGAAGCTGGCGC
The DNA here is from genome assembly GCA_963803205.1 of Terriglobales bacterium. GTDB lineage: Bacteria > Acidobacteriota > Terriglobia > Terriglobales > Acidobacteriaceae > CAWDLG01. Next base: position 338,836 of record CAWDLG010000005.1, on the reverse strand, counting down.
CGCTGAGGATGAAGCCCTGTCCAGTCACATTGGCTTGAGAAACCGTGACGGACGCCTGCCCGGAATTCGTCAGCGTGCCGGTCTGGGTCTTGCTGACTCCAATTTGAACCGTGCCAAAGCTCAGACTACCGGGGCTGAAGGTCACGGTACCGGTGGTGGGCGCGGAGGCCGTTGTGCCTGACAGCGGAACGCTGAGGGACGCATCCGCGGCATCGCTACCGACATTCAGGCTGCCGGACGCACTTCCTGAGGCGGATGGTGAAAACGTCACGGTGAGGCTCTGGGACTGACCCGGACCCAGAGTTACCGGCAGGCTGCTTGCTCCAAGGTTGAAGCCGCTTCCCGTTACGGCTGCCTGACTGACCACAACCGAGGCATCCCCTGTATTGGTCAGGGCGACCGTCTTGCTGGAGGCTACTCCCACCTGGGACCCGCTGAACTGGAGGCTGGCAGGATTGGCCGAAAGCTGCCCGGAACCGGCCCCGGTGCCGGAGAGGGGTATGGACAGGGTTTTGTCCCTTGTGGCCCTGTTCCGGAAACGTGACCGGGTGGTCACCGGCGAGAGCGAAGCCATGGCGGCGAGCGACACGGTACCCTGCGTCGTACCCTTGGCGCGCGGAGCGAAGGCTACATCGAATGAGACACCCTGGCCTGGACCCAGCGTGATGGGCAAGGTCAGTCCGCTGGCTACGAAGGAGCTCTGGCTGACGCTCATTGCCGAAATCGAGATCACCGTCGAGCCCGAATTGACGATTCTGGCTGATTTTGACTGGCTTTTGCCGACCGGCACACTGCCGAAACTCAGGCTCACCGGGACTACGTTCAGCCGTCCCTCATCTACCGCCGCGCCGGAAAGCATAATTGTCGTTGGCTCGGGAGCAGTGCTGGCGATGGCGATGGTTCCTGTGGGCTCTCCGGCGCTCTGCGGGGCGAAACGGACCACAATCCGGACACCGCTGCGGGCGCGGACCGTGACCGGCAGGCTGGGCGAGATGATCTTGAAGTCGGCGCCACTGACGGTTGCATCGGTGATCGTGACCGGAAACCGGCTGCGGTTATAGATAATTTCGCTGAGATCCCGGCTGGTCCCTACGACTACTGGGCCAAAGCTCAGATTGGGACTGCTCATGATCAGCGTGTCGCTTTGGGACCTGAAGCGCTGGCTGGCATCCAGAGCACCGCATCCAAGTAATGAGGTTAAGATCAGGAAGAGAAGGGTGAGTTTCCAGGGGAAGCGGGGAACCTTCACGGACGACCTCTGATATCTGGCCGCAGGCGGGGCCTTGCGGCGGGGGATTACCAGCACCGAGCTCCATCCAAACCCGCGCCAGAGAAGGGAAAATGGGGCAACAGCGAACGTAGTGTGCCCTGTCCCTTCGGACTCGACCAGATTTCCGATGATCAATAGAAGGCAGGAAAAAGGACTGAACGACTGTGCATCAGGACAAGAATAGGTACATTACCTTCAACGCAGAGCGACCTCACGCAGCACCACGGGGACCTTGGACACTTTGCGAAAACCATGAACGAATGAGGACAGCTCTTCGTCTGAATGAGCCAGAGGAGTAATACAACCCGCGCTCAGATGGCTATGTCTAAACGAGCTTTGGATCTGCCGGCAAAATCCTGTGCTCGCGCTCCGGTTTTGTCGTAGATTGATCGAACTGGCCCTGCGAGGTGATATGGATGACTCATGGTCGTTTCTGCGGTTGCTTGTAATTTTGCCGGTACTCTTTCTTGCCGGTTGCGGCGGTTACGGTTCCTCATCGCCAACTCCAACCCCAACTCCGACTCCTGCTCCCACTCCACAACCTCCTGATCTTGCTCTGAGTAGCGTAGTGGAGGGACTCACTCAGCCCGTGGATCTGCAACACCCTGATGGCAACGACGAGAGGCTTTTCGTCGTGCAGCAGACCGGGATCATCAAAATCATCGCTAGCGGTTCTTTGGTGGCGACGCCGTTCCTCGACATTTCAGGCCGGGTGGTGAACTCTGGAGAAAAAGGTCTGCTGGGGATGGCTTTCCACCCCAGCTACGCCACCACTCCGAAGATCTATGTGAATTACGTTCGCGGTCCGGCTTCGGGCGGATTTGATTCGGAGACGGTGATCGCCGAATACTCTGCGGCCAGCGGTTCTTCCAATCAGATTGACCCTGCCACCGAAGTGATTCTTCTTACCGTTGATCAGCCCCACTCAAATCACAAGGCGGGTCAGCTCGCCTTTGGTCCTGATGGTTTTCTGTATTTCACGTTTGGTGATGGCGGCGACAGCGCCAATTCGCAGGACACGCAAGCGCTTCTGGGCAAGATGATTCGCATTGATGTCGATCACCAGGACAGCGGCTTGAACTACGCGATTCCCAGCGACAACCCGTTCGCATCCGGCGGCGGGCTTCCGGAGATTTATGCGCTCGGTTTCCGCAACCCGTTTCGCTTTTCATTTGATGGTGCGAACCTCTTCCTCGGCGACGTCGGCGAGTCCACCTACGAAGAAGTCGATCTGGTTACAAAGGGAGGGAATTTTGGTTGGCCTACGATGGAGGGCAAGCACTGTTTCGTCCCAGCCACCGGGTGCGACATGTCGGGGCTGACGCTGCCCATCTTCGAGTACGACCACAGCGCTGGGGACGCCACAGTCATTGGCGGTTATGTCTACCGGGGAAGTCTGATCCCCAGCCTTGCGGGACAGTATATCTTCGGCGATTTCAGCAGCGGAAGGTTGTGGAGCATTACTCAGTCGGGCGGGACGTGGACTCGAAGCACTTTGCTCGAAACCGGTCTGGGGATCAGTTCTTTGGGAAAGGATAAGGACGGGGAAGTCTACGTGATTGATTACAGCGGGAAGGTCCTGCAGCTGATCGACCAGAACTGACGGCTCGATCTACTGGTTGCCCAGCGGATCCTGCGCCGTTTCAGGGGTCTCAACCGGCTGCTGTCGGTCGTTGGCAAGGGTCCGTTCATCATGCCATTCGGCGTAGCGATTGGAGACCATCACGTGGAAGACCCACTGACGCCGCTCTTCCTCGGGCTCGATCATCCCCATGTTCTTGAGCGGGAGCATGTACTGCTCCACCCACTTCACCTGCTGGCGGCTCATTCCCCGCCGCTGAATGTCCACGGTGATGCCGGCCAAGTGAGATGAGGCGATCTCCCCTTTTTCGGGGGCCGCATTCCGGTTGTGGCGGCGAAGTTTCTTCTGCACCTGAACGGTGCGCACGGCGGAGTTGATCTGAATCTGCGTGTGAAATTCCTGGTAGAAGGCTTTTCCGAAATCCTCCACAAAGTCGCGGGTCCAGGGCCGGCAAAAACGGCGGTCCCGATCGAGTGTCGGATCAATGCGCAGGTACTCGCTCTCCACGATCGGAACCAGCTCTTCGGCGGCCTTCAGCTGTTCGAGCTCGGCATCGTCCTGGATGCGCGGTAGCTCCAGGCGATCAATTTCCTCGTTCTGGCGAAGCAGAGATTCGTGCGAGGGGCGGAACAACGGGTTCCAGCGAATGCGGCGATGACGGATCTTTTTGCCGGTTGTCCCCGGCGCGCTGGCGGTCGCCCGGTCCAGGGCGATCGACTGAGCGCAGAGAGCGCTCACACACAAAACCAATAACAAAAAAGGACGTACTTTCCTCTGCACGAAGTGGCCTCAGTTTTCTTGAACTGCCGCGGGCGCCGTGGCAGGCGCACATTGTACGCCATGCACGCAAGTGCCCAACTTTTGAGGCAGGGGCAGTAACATTACACGGACAGGAAGGACGTGGTTACCAGGTTACCGCGGCAGAGAAGTTACGTGAGGGAATGCCCGTAATCGATTGTAACTACAGGATATTACCGATGACCCTTTCGACGTCTTTGAATTTCAGTCAATTCTCATCGCCGAAAAGCTGTCAATTTCCGAAAACCGAAAAAATCCCAACCGGTCCCCACGCTATCGGTTGACGGAAAATGCCAGAACGAGAGCCACACTTTGCCACTCTGAGGGAAGAGCCCTACCCACGGAATGGAACAAAAGGACTACTTTCGAAACAGGTCGCCGACCGCCTGCTTGATGACTTCGCCGCCGACTTCCGAGATGGCGCGAGTCAGGGGAATATCCTTGGGGCAGATTTCCACGCAGTTTTGGGCGTAGCCGCATTCCTGGATGCCGCCGTCTCCCATGAGCGCCGTCAGACGCTCCCGCTTCAGGGCTGCCCCGGTCGGGTGTGTATTGAATAGCCGCACCTGGGCGATCGTCGCCGCACCCACAAATCCGGTGTCCTCGTTGAACTGCGGACACACTTCCATGCAACAGCAGCAGGAAATGCAGCGCGACAGCGGATAGGCGACTTCCTGATGCTGCATGGAAACGCGCGGGCCCGGCCCGAGATCATAGCTGCCGTCCACCGGAACCCAGGCCTTGACCGCTTTCAGATTCTCGAACAGCACCGCGCGGTCGACAGCAAGATCCCGCACGATAGGGAACTTCGAAAACGGCTCGAGGCGAATAGGCTTCACCAGTTTGTCGACCAGCGCCGAGCAGGCCATTCGCGCCCGGCCATTGATCAGCATGGCGCATGAGCCGCAGACTTCTTCCAGGCAATTCGAGTCGTAAGTGATCGGAGTAGTGGCTTTGCCTTCGCGCGTGACCGGGTTGGTCGCGATCTCCATCAGCGACGAGATCACGTTCATACCCGGATGCCAGTTGAGCTCGAATTCCTCCCAGCGGGACTCGGCCCGGGGATTGTCCTGGCGTTTGATTTTGAAGACTACCGTCTTGTCTGCCATTCCTTGGCCCTGTCCGATGTTCGATCTTCTTGGCTGATCACTTTGCCACGTCGTAGCGTCGCGGCCGCGGCGGAATCAAAGAAACGTCCACCGGCTCGAACTCAAACCGGGGTTCGTCCGCATCGGGCGCAAATGTTGCTTTCGTCGTCTTGAGAAAATTCTTGTCGTCGCGTTCGGGGAAGTCGGGCTTGTAGTGCGCTCCACGCGATTCGTTGCGCAGGGAAGCGCCCTGGGCAATAACCCGCGCCAGTTGCAGCATGTTGTAGAGCTGCCGCGTAAAGACCACGCTCGTATTCGCCCACTGCGAGCGATCGCTCAGGTTCACGTGCTGGACACGCTGGAGCAGCTCTACCAGCTTGGCGTCCGTCTCGGCCAGATTCTTGTTGTAGCGGAGGACGGTGCAGTTCTTGGTCATCAGCTCGCCCAGCTCGCGCCACAGGCGGAACGGATTCTCGGTGCCCTCGGCCTTCATCAGGCCGTTATTCATCTCTTCCTGGCGGCGGCGTTCGGCGTCGAAATGGCCATTCTGTGCGGGGGATTGAACGTTCCGGGCATATAGCACCGCGCTCGGACCCGCGACAAATCCGCCGAAAATGCAGGAGACCAGCGAATTCGCCCCCAGGCGGTTCGCCCCGTGATACTGGTACTCGCACTCGCCGACGGCGAAAACTCCCGGGATGCTCGTGGCCTGGGTGAAATCCACCCACAGGCCTCCCATGGTGTAGTGCATGCCGGGGAATATCTTCATCGGCGTTTCGCGGGGATCGTCGCCCACGAACTTCTCGTAGATTTCCAGAATTCCTTCGAGCTTACGGTCGAGAGTCTTCCGATCGATGTGCGTCAGGTCGAGATACACCATCGGCTTGCCGTCAATCCCAAGATGGTGTTCGTACACAACCTTGTGGATGGCCCGGGTCGCCACGTCCCGCGGCACCAGGTTGCCGTACTTCGGATACCACTCTTCGAGGAAGTACCACCGCTCGCCGGCGGGAATGCTCTTGGGATCTCGCTTGTCACCAGGAGTCTTCGGCACCCAGACGCGCCCGCCTTCACCTCGTGCTGACTCTGACATCAGCCGAAGCTTGTCTTCGCCGGGAATGGAAGTCGGATGGACCTGGATGAACTCGCCATTGGCGTAATAGCAGCCCTGCTGGTACAGAGCCGACTGCGCCGAACCGGTGCAGACAACCGAATTCGTCGATTTGCCGAAGATTGCGCCGATGCCGCCGGTTGCGATGATGATGGCGTCGGCAGGGAACGTCCGCACTTCCATGGATCGCAAATCCATGGCGCAAATTCCCCGGCAGGTACGCTGGGTATCGAGCACGGCGGAGAGAAACTCCCAGTGCTCGTACTTCTTCACCTTTCCTTCGGATTCGTAGCGGCGCACCTGCTCGTCGAGCGCGTAGAGCAACTGCTGCCCGGTAGTCGCTCCCGCAAAGGCGGTGCGGTTGTACAGCGTGCCGCCGAACCGCCGGAAATCAAGCAGGCCCTCCGGTGTGCGGTTAAAAGGCACGCCCATACGGTCCAGCAGGTCGATGATGCCGGGAGCCGCCTCGCACATGGCCCTGACTGGCGGCTGGTTAGCCAGGAAGTCGCCCCCGTACACCGTGTCGTCAAAATGCTGCCAGGTGGAGTCGCCCTCGCCCTTGAGGTTCTTGGCGGCGTTGATTCCGCCCTGGGCGCACACCGAGTGCGATCGCTTCACCGGAACGATGGAGAACAGGTCAACCTGCCCGCCCATTTCGGCGATCTTGATGACCGCGGCCAGGCCAGCCAGCCCACCGCCCACCACTACGATTCTTGGATTATTCGCCATGCGTGCAGTTCTTTGGTCTCACTCCGGCGTTGCTGGTCCAGCCTCGATCATTCTTGCGCCTGCGGGATCAGTGGCCTGCTGCGGAAGCTTGCGCAACTTGGTCAGGCTTCCAAGTCCAACCCCAGTCAGCACGAAAAAGAAAGCCAGGCACAATGCCAGAAAGCGGCGACGGGCCTTCTCTCCGGAAACGATCCCCCATTTCGCGCAGAACAGCCAGATTCCATACGCAAAGTGCCAGGACGCGCAAACCAAACCCACCACATAGAAGAGGAACAGCGGGGTCGAAAAAACCTCCGCTTGCACTTTCCCGAATGACGCCCCCGGATATTCGTGCAGATCAACGCCGGTAAACCGCATGGTGTAGGTGTGCCAGACGATGTAGAGAAACGCGACCCCGCCCGTCCAGCGCTGGAGGACGTACATCCAATTGCCTGTCCAGGGATAGTCCCCGACGTTGGCCTCCCCGCGATACCAGATGTAGAACCCGTACAGGGAGTGAAACAGGATCGGCAACCAGATGCCGAACAGCTCAAGAGCCGTAACCAGGGGCAGCCCGGCAAGAAAACGCACCTGGCGGGCATATGCCGCAGGACCGCCGATGGCCGTGGCGTTCGAAATAAGAAGGTGCTCGAAGAGGAATGCCCCCACCGGCACGATGCCGCTCAGGGAGTGCAGGCGGCGAAGCAGAAAAGAGTGGCCCTGGCCCGCGCGTAAAGGCGCTACCCCGTGCGCACCCGACGGAGCCGGAGAATTGGCGGTTGCTGCCAAAGAGTGCCCCTTATGACTTCAAAAGTTAAGCGATAACTTTTTATTATGTTGTCCCGATGGAAGTTAAGTCAAGGAAGGGCCGGTTACGTTCGAAATCCGGCAAAAACAGGCGAAATTTCACAAGCCTCTGGTTCGGAAAATCGAAAACGCTCAGGCGGATCTCTGTTCCAGGTCATACCAGGAGAGGAATTGCCGGAATGCGCCGCCCCGATGGCTGTATCTGGCCTTTTCTTCCGGGGTTAGCTCGGCGAATGTTTTCCCGATTTGAGGAAAGTAGAACAAAGGGTCGTATCCAAATCCGTTCGAACCGCGACCCTCGTCAAGAATTCTGCCTTCCGCCTTATCCCTGAAGATTGCCAGCGTGTTTCCGTCGCGGGCGGCGGCAATCACACACACAAACCTTCCGGTCCGGCTTTCTGGGGCAACATCGCGAAGTTCCCGAAGCAGCCGGGCGTTGTTGGCATTGTCGTCAGTGTTAACTCCTGCTGAAGCCGGATCCTCGGCGGCATACCGCGCGGAATGTACTCCTGGCGCGCCGGCCAGGGCATCCACCTCGAGCCCGGAGTCGTCGGCAAGGACGATGCTTCCCGGGGCGTAACGACTGTAGGATTCGGCCTTCTTGCGCGCGTTTTCCTCGAAGGTGACGCCGTCTTCCACCACCGCAGGCAGAGATGAGAAATCCGGAATTTCATCGATCTGAATGCCATACGGGGCCGCGGCTCCTGCGAAGTCGCGCAATTTGCCCGGGTTGGATGTGGCCACGAGTACGCGTTTCATTGGCGAGCGACCACAACTCGCCGGCGTCGCATGAATTCTGCCCCGCACAGAAGAAGAGCAGTCACAATAGAGATCACGTCACCGGCTGTGCGGTCCCATGTACGGGTAAACCTCACCTGGACGCTATTTTGCCCGGCCTGAACCGGAATAATCATTTGTCCCGTCACATCCTTCGTCGATGTCGCCACGCTACGGCCGTTTACTTCAGCCGTCCATGCAGGGTAATTGAACAATCGTAAAACGAGCGAGGTGCGCTCGCTCACGTCAGCGGAAAAACGCCGCGATTCTGCATCCCACTGCCGCAGGTGGATCTGTGCTGTCCCGGGCCCGTCGAGGGTGACACGGCGCGCGTCCTTATTTATTTCGTAGGGATCGGCGGCAGCCGGAACGTACTCGTCGGTGCCCTCATACCCCTGGCCGCTGTCGATGTTGTCCTGGAGTTCCGCCACATCGGCGGCCGTATCCCACCACGGGGGCTGGACGCGGTGCCAGCAGAACACGATGACTCCAAGCATCACTGCCACCGCCAGCGGCCGCGACCACCAGCGACGGCACGCCACCGGAAGAAGCAGAGCGAGAGGGACGTTCAGGCACAGCAACCAGCGCCAGGGAAGCTGCACGAAACGCAGTTCGGGAAAGTATCTCCAGGCAAGAACACTGACCGGAAGCATCAGCAGCACGGCAAGGCCCGCCCATGCGACTAGTGGACGCCATGCTCCTTCGAGTTTCTGACGGCCGCGAAACGACCACACCGCCGCAGCCGCCAGGATCGCGATTTCGGCACAAGCGACCACGGAAACCAGCCGGTTGAAAAGATCGTGCTCCGCCTCCGGCAGGGTGGTGAAGAGGAAATTTTCCTGGGGCCGCAGCCCGGTGGACAGCACCTGGCTGATGTCCACCCAGCGCTGCTCGTAGATTGCTGGAACCAGGTAAAAGGCCGCCAGGCCGAAGGCGATTGCGAGGGACAACGCTCCGTACAGCAAAACTTTCGGCTTTCGCTTGAAAGCTGCTGTCAGCACCAGCAGGAAAGCCAGCGAGTAGCACACTATCACCGCGGCCGGCACGTTGATCAGCCAGGCTGCTGCTACTAAGATTCCCATGGGAATGGCGCTTCCTACGCCGTCTTCGCCAGATTGCAGAGCAAGCAACAACAGAATCGGCAGTAGCGGAGCGGCCAGCAATTCGGCATAAGCGCTGCGCCAATAAATGATCACGAGGTGATAGGGATTCGCCGCGTACAGCGCGGCGGCAAATAAGGAGTCCTGCGGGCTCAGCCAGCGCCGCGCGAGAACAAACATTGAGCAACCAGCGAGCGTCAGCGACAGCCACACATAAGCCCCGGGCACGATCTTCCACGGCAGGAGAGCTCCAAGACCGGCGCCCAGCGCCCAGGACGCAGGGGGATAGAAAATGAATCGCGCCTCTCCGTATCCGAAGTGAGCGCCCAAAGCCCATCTCGGATAGAGCACCCAGTGCTTCCACTGTCCCAGAACTTCCATCCAAGAATTAAGGTGGAATTCAAAATCGTGACCCGATGGATTGCCGAGCCAGAAGAATGGCGCCACGACGAGGAAGGCTACGAACATCGCGACTGGCAATGGGGTGGAAAGGAAGCTCCAGTCTTGGGAAACCTGACCAGATCCTTGAACCACCCGTTTCTTCCCACCATGAATCTTCTTCAGCGAGAATCCCCTCCGCTTCTTCGTCTGTTCCCTGTGTCCCCTGTGGTTAAGGCTCGTGAACTAAAGCCACGCAGCCTCCTACCACTGCGCGACAACGATTGTTGCGTACTTTCTGCCGTTGGGCAACGAAGGCGAAATTTTCTGAGAATTTAACGCGCCTGAAACATACATCGAAACGACTTTCTATAGACTCGCTTCATACCGAGGCGGAGGGCCCCTTCGGGGGTACCTGGAGCTCGCACTAAAGACGGAGTGCGGGCTCTTGATTTTTGCAGGATGGCTGTTTTTCTCAGCGAACGCTGACTTCGGCCGAGCGTTGGCTGTGGAGTTCCTGGAGGAATTCCTCCTGGCTCAGGGCCTCATGATCGCGCAGGAGGTTGAGCAGGGGGTCCTCAAGCCCGTTGGGATCGGGATCCGCCTGTGTGCTTGTGGATAGCCGGGAAACCGGACTTACCAGCAGCCGCGGATGAGTCCCAGGCTTGCTGGTCAGCAGCTCAATGAAGTGTCGTACTTGCTCTCGCTGGTGCTGTGTCCCGCAGGCGAATTCAACTCCCATGCCAAAGCCGGGATGCATCACCCGCACCGTACCCTGGACTTCAACCTCCATCGTCTGAGCACGGAGGCCCAGGGCAATGCCGGCCCGCTCCGGAAACGGCGACTCGGTCTCGATGTAGCACCCACCCAGGCTGAGGTCGGTGAGTTTGCAATGGGAGATAGGTTCCACATCCTCGGGAAGATTCTGAGCGTGAGCGATCACCCAGTCCCGGACCATGTTCCGCAGGTGTTCGGAGAGATCCGAAAACCGCAGGCCTGACTGGCCATTAGGATTTGCCCAGACAATCTCGCCTCGACCCTCGATGGTGTTGTTTTCAGGCAGGTCGAAATGGAAGCCGATCGAAGCCGATGTGTAGAGCGGACGCGAGGAAAGAACTTCCATTCCATTCTCGCTCAGATCGAGAAGGATGCCCTCAATCTCCGGTTCGTTCTGAATTCTGATCCAGACCGGCATCTGCACCGCGACTCGAACGGAACGCCGCCGCTCCCGCTTGATCACCGCTACGGCGGCACGCAGGGTTGCTTCCGCCTGGGCCGCGAGCAGAGGCCTGGAAAGAACGAAGCTGGCGCCTGCGCCGAACACGCTGCGAATCTGCAAGCGATCTCTCAGAATTGCGACGGCTACGGTGCCGGGGAATTTATCCAGAACTCGCACCGCATTCGGCCGGTCGTCGAAATCCACGATCACGGCGGTGAACTGCGCCCGCCCCAGGTTCTCGATCGCTTCGCTGTAGTCGCAGGTGTAGACACTCATGCCGAAGCCGGCGAGCACGGGCCCAAGAATCGCTGCCGTCTCTTCATCCGGAGTTACAAGGAGTGCCTGCAGTGTCATGAAACCTCAAGATTCGGGGGAAAGCGGAAGATCAGATTATGGCCAGCGCGGAACTGTGCCGCGGGCAGGTGTATCGGATGCAGTCTGCGTATCTGCGCCTGCGGCAGCGGCCCGGGCGCTGGGTTGCGCGGGTTCCTCGGCGATGTCCGACAGGAGGGTGCTGTCGTCCTCATCGCTGTCGGCCAGCAGAGGAGCCACTTCCCGCAGCGTTACCTCGGCCTGCTGAAGCAACTCGATTTCCTTGGCCAGTTGTGCCTGTTGGGCGCGTTTCCGCCGTAAGACCTGCTGAATGTCTTTCATAGTTTCCCCATTTGAAAATTTAAGATTGCGTAAAGATAGATTCAATCGTTTCCGCCTGCCCATAGATTACTTCTGTAACCATTCACCAAGGGTGGTCGAGAGTACCGAAGGCTCCGAACCGCCCTCGCAGGCTTCCGCAAGTGAGAAAAAGAAAGGAGATAGCAGCGAGAACCTGCCGCCTTCGTTCAGGGACACAAGGCTGGTAGCCATTCCTGGCTACCCGATGGCACGAACGTGGGATTTACCGGAAAAGGCAGTGATCGTATCTTGTGTATGAGCAGTTCTGGGGGAGGGCTGTTCGGGCGTCCCGAGATTCGAAAGAATCCGGGGCGCTTCTTATTTGTGGGCACAATTGCCGCCGCCCGAGCCTCTATTCCTGGACATTCCCCTCCTTACGCAAACCACTTGAATCCATCGACTTGGCTGCGGACAAACGGTGCCTTTACACTGGAACGGTGAAGATCGCTCTCGGCCAGATCAATTCCACCGTTGGTGACTTCAGCGGCAACGCGGCGAAGATCATCGACTTCTCGCTGCGTGCGAAAGCCGCTGGAGCCAGATTGATCTTGTTCCCGGAACTGTCTGTATGTGGTTATCCGCCTCGCGACCTGGTCGAGCGCTCATCCTTTGTGGAGCATAACCGCCAGGCGGTTGAACGTATCGCCGCCGAAACCCAGGGCATCGCCGTCATCTGCGGGCTGGTCACCCCGGCCGAGGCCGAAACCGGAAAGTCGGTCATGAATTCGGCCGCGCTGCTGATGGATGGCAAGGTGGCATTTGTGCAGTCGAAGATGTTGCTGCCCACCTACGACGTCTTCGACGAGATGCGGAACTTCGCGCCTGCCCGCAGCCAGATGGTCTTTCCTTTCTGCGACAAGCAAATCGCCCTGACCATTTGCGAAGACGCCTGGAACGACAAACAGTTCTGGAATAAAAGGCTCTACACCTTCGATCCGGTCGAAGCGCTCGTGAAAGACGGCGGCAATCTGCTGCTGAATATTTCCGCTTCACCTTTCTGGATGGGCAAGCGCGATCTCCGCCGCAATATGCTCTCCGCGATAGCCCGCCAGTACCGGGTTCCGGTTGCCATGGTGAACCAGGTGGGCGGCAACGACAGCCTGGTGTTTGACGGATCGAGCCTGGTGCTGGACGCTTCCGGAAATGTCCTGGCGCGCGGCAAATCGTTCGAGGAAGACCTGGTCTTCTTCGATCCCGACCAGCCTGGCGGAGACGTTCACGAGCAGGTCGAAGATGAGATCGCTGCCGCTTACTCCGCCCTGGTGCTGGGCACGCGCGACTATGTCCGCAAATGCGGTTTTCGCAAGGTGATCATCGGATTGAGCGGAGGCATCGACTCCGCCCTGACGGCTGCCATTGCCGCTGACGCCATGGGACCGGAAAACGTCATCGGCGTCGGGATGCCCGGCCCATACTCCTCGGAGGGATCGATCGAGGACGCACGCACCCTGGCCGCCAACCTCGGAATCCGCTTCGAACTGATCTGTATCACCAAGATTTTTGAGAGTTACCGCAATGCTTTGCGGGAGGTTTTCGCCGGGTGCAAGGAAGATGTCACCGAAGAAAACATCCAATCGCGGACCCGCGGCACGCTGCTGATGGGGCTTTCCAACAAGTTCGGCGCCATTGTGCTCAGCACCGGAAACAAGAGCGAACTCGGGGTCGGCTATTGCACTCTTTACGGCGACATGGTCGGCGGACTCGCGGTGATCTCCGATGTTCCCAAAACCCTGGTCTACCGCCTGGCGAACTTCGTGAATTCGCGGCATCCGGTGATTCCGGCTGCCAGCATCAGCAAGGCGCCGTCCGCCGAGTTGCGCCCCGATCAGAAGGATAGCGATTCGCTTCCGCCGTACGAGGTTCTGGATGCGATCCTCGAAGACTACGTGGAGGATTGCCACTCCGCCGAGCGGATTGCGGCAGATCACGGATTCGATATCGACCTGGTGCGCCGGGTCATCACCATGGTCGAGCGTGCCGAGTACAAGCGGCAGCAGGCGGCGCCCGGCTTGAAAATTTCCGCCAAAGCTTTCGGCTACGGTCGCCGCTTCCCGATTGCGGCCAAGCCCGATATTTAAGATTTCATCGATAGAAAGGACTTCATGCAGCGCCATCTGATCTGGTGGTTGGTCGTTTCGCTGTTCACTGTTCTCGCTGTGGCCCAAAAGCCTCCGACTCACACGGAAAAGCCAGGCTCCGCTACAAAAGCTTCTCAGCCTGCGGAAGCAAACAACAGCGTCTCGCTTCCGTCCGAGGAAACTGTCAACGCTTTCATGAAGGAGACTTTCGGCTACGATCCTTCAGTTTCGTGGAAGATTATTGACATCAAGCCCTCGCAGGCCGCGGGTCTGGCCGAGGTTTCCGTTATGCTCAGCAACCCCCAGGGACAGCAGGCCACAACTTTTTACGTGACCCCCGATGGTATGCACGCGGTAATCGGCGAAATCATCCCGTTCGGAGCCCATCCCTTCCTGCCGGCGAAAGAGAAACTCGAGAAATCCGTGTTTGGGCCGTCGAAAGGTGCCACCAACGCGCCGGCAATGCTTGTCGAGTTCAGCGATCTACAGTGCCCGCATTGCAAAGCGGCGCAACCGATCGTGGACAAATTGGTATCCGAGGAGCCCACCCTTCGCCTTGTCTTCCAGAATTTCCCCCTGCCGTCCCATGATTGGGCAGGCAAAGCGGCGGCGTATGCCGACTGTATCGGGCGGACCTCGAATGATGCTTTCTGGAAGTTCATCGCCGGCGTCTATGATGCTCAGGGAGAAATCACCGCCACCAATGCAGACGAGAAACTGAAAGCCATCGCCACCGCCGCCGGTGGTAACGGCGCCCAGGCGGCGACCTGTGCTGACCAGGCAGAAACTGTCGGCCGGGTGGAGCGATCGACCGCTCTCGGCCGCTCTCTGGGTGTCAACTCCACGCCAACCCTCTTCCTGAATGGACGCAAGATCGGCAGCATCACCGCCATGCCTTACGACATGCTGAAGAAACTGGTTGAATCTGCCGAGAAGGAAGGCAAGTAGCAGCTCAACCAAAATTTCATAAGCCTCCGGCAGAACCGGAGGCTTTTTTTCGCCTCGCGAACTTCATTTACTTCAAAATCAGGTATCCGCTGTAGAAATGACTCACGAATACAGGAAGATCGGGGAAGATTTACATGATGGCGACGGCCACCTAAACATCGTGGTCAGCAACGATGCGCCCGATCGCAAACTTCTATACCTGAATGACGAAAAGGGCCAGTTCACTGAATTCGGCAACTTCGGCAGATCGGTATACTTCAATGTCCCGCAGGGCCGCAAACCTCGCCAACTGGCAGTGTTGCCGGTTGTCGTAGCCTCACTCGGACCGGAGGGCGCGCATTGGATCTATGCGCGCAGCGCGCCATGCGGGAACCAGACATGCCGCAGTGGAGGCAAGCAGCAAAGTTAGGATGACCAGGATGAATACGGTCGCGTCGAGCGGACTCGTGTTGTAAAGCACGGACCGAATGAGTCGCGTGATGGCAACGCTGGCGGCCATTCCTAAGGCAAGCCCGACCAGCGCCGGCCGTAGTCCGTCCATTAGCATCAGCTGCAGCACCCGCTTTCGCTCTGCACCAAGCGCCATACGAATGCCGATCTCCGGCGTTCGCTGCGTAACCAGATACGACAGCACACCATAGAGCCCAACTGCGGCCAGGAGCAGAGACAATCCCGCGAAACTCAATACCAACGTTGTGGTGAAACTGGAATTTGCGGTCGATTCACCCACAATTTGTTCCATCGTCAGTACGTTCTTCACCGGAAGGTCGGGATCCAGAGAGGCAATCAACCTCTGGATCGGAGTTGCGAGTGACATTACGTCTTTTGCCGAGCGTACAACCAATACGGAATCTCCGGAATTGCCCGGGATGCCTGACAAAATCGGAAACCACATCATAGGAGAAGCGGAGCGGTCGATTTGATAGGCCGTGTCCCCGACCACTCCAATGATCTCGTAATTCTCTCCTTGCGGAGTCCGCCATGCCACACGCAGGTGTTTTCCAATGGGATCCTCGGCTGGGAAAGTCTGCCGAACGAATTCCTGGTTCACGATCGCGTATTTGTCGTGCTCCAGTCGCTCATTCTCGGAAAAGAAGCGCCCGCGGACCAGGAGAATTTGAAGGGTTGAGAAATAGCCGGGATCGGCTGTGCGGTACGCGGCGAAGTGATGTTCTCCAAGCGGCTGAGGCGGATGCTCAGGGACCCGGAATTCCTGATCGCCATAGTAGCCGTCACCCGGCACAACGTTGGTGAGTCCGGCCGCCTTCACGCCTGGAATATGACGTACCTTGTTCAGTAATGCTGTGTCAAAGTTTACGATCTGTTCGGGTTTTGAGTATTTGTCCCCGCGAAGGAAGTAGTTCATGGTCAGCACGTTTTTTGTTGTGCAGCCCAGGTCGACTGCTCGAAGGCGGAGAAAACTCCTGAAGAGCAAACCCGCGGCAACCAGCAGGACAACCGTCAAGGCAACCTCGCCGGTTAACAATGCTTTGCGCATTGACGTGCGAGATGCACTTCCACCAATTCCTCGCGAGTTCTCCTGTAGAGCCGAGAGAATACTGCCGCCACTCGCAGAGATGGCAGGCAGCAGGCCGGCCAGAACTCCCGCCGTCACAGTGATCCCAAGTGCAAATGCAACGGCCGTGCCGTCCAGGTGAACGCTGTAGGCGCGCGGCAGCTCGTCCCAATGAGTCGTCAGCCAGCGGGTTCCCGCATTTGCGAATAATAGGCCGACAATTCCTCCCCCCAGGCAAATCAGCAGGCTTTCGGTGAGCTGCTGCCGAATGAGGCAAAGGCGGCTGCTTCCAAGGGCGGTGCGGATCGCCATTTCTCTGCGACGAGCTGCCGACCGCGCGACGAGCAGGTTAGAGAGATTGAGCGACGCGATGAAGAGGAGGCAGACAACCGCTGATAGCAGCACATACAAAGGCGTCTTCACTTCCCCGACCATATCCTCCAGCAGCGGTGCTGAGGTGACACTCTGCGTAACCGGGCCGGCGCCGTTGAGCCGAACGTAGATCTGATGCTGGACAGCACTGAGTTCCTGAAGGGCGACCGTTGACTGGATCCCGGGCCTAAGACGACCCACAACGTAGCCGATGTGATCGTAGTGGCTCAACTGGATCTGGCGAGGTATTTCAATTTGCCAGGGCACCCACAACTGAATTTTCGGATTTGGATATTGAAACCAGTCCGGGAGGACACCGATTACAGTGTATAGCTGACCATAGAGTCGAACGGTATTTCCCAGGACCGCAGGATTGTGGTTGAAGCGTCGCTCAAACAGGCTCCAGGAGAGAATGGCGGTTCGGGCGGCGCCAAAAGTATCGTCAGCTGGGGTGAAGGATCGTCCGAGGACTGTACTGACTCCAAGAGTGGAGAAGAACTTCCATGAACAGGTGCCCGCGTTGAGGAATTCCGGAAGTTGTCCGTCGCTGGACGACATGTTAAATCCTGTCCAGCGCCAGATAGCCATCTGCTCATAACCGTGCGAGGCATTCTGCCAATCGGAGAAATCGCCTGGAGCCACCGTATTGCGGGACGAAAGAGCGTCCTGAGCGTAGAGCGCCACAAGGCGATCCGGGTGCGGAAACGGCAATGGACACAACACAACGGAGTGGATGACGGTGAATAAGGAAACGCTCGCGCCAATGCCGATTGCCATCACCAGCATTGCCACTCCGGTGAATCCAGGCGTCCGCATCAAGGTACGTGCCGCATATCGCAGATCACGCCCAAATACCTCCAGCCATGGCACTCCTCTGCGGTCGCGCGCGATTTGCTGGACCTGCTCCACACCACCCAATCTGATGTGAGCCTGTCGATGGGCTTCCTCGGGCGTCATACCGCGGCGCAAATTATCGTCAACATGCATCTGGAGAATGCTCTCCAGTTCATCGCCAAAATCCCGGTCGCAAGGGCCTGAGCCTATGGTGGCGCGCAATCGCATCCATAATCTCCGGAGCATCGGCATTAGCCCTCCTCGGAAGGCGATAAGAAGCGGGCCACGATCGCAGTCGCCTGTCGCCAGTCGTGGGTTTGACGTTCGAGTTGCCGGCGCCCGGTTCTGGTCAGGCGATAGAACTTGGCCTTGCGATTATTTTCGGAAACACCCCATTCGGAAGTGATGGCTCCTTCTTGTTCCAGCTTGAGCAACGCAGGATAGAGAGTGCCGTAATTGAGCGACAGCTGATCGCCGCTGATCTGCTCGATGCGCCTCGCAAGCCCGTACCCATGCTGCGGCCCCATCGTCGCCAACGTTTGTAAGACCATCAATGAGAGAGTGCCCAGCCAGACTTCAGTTTTGTCCGCCATGATCCGTTCCTATTGGATACCCATATATGTATATAACACGGCTTCTATGGGAATGCAATATGTCTTTGCGATTTTCGGAAGGGCCTTATCGGATAGGCTGCGGTCGTCCACTTGGCCAGGGACGGCTCACCGGAAGTTGTTCCGGGCCAGAAGTCGGCTTCCGGGACTCGAAGCCCGTTTCTGGACACTTCTGAGTTGCGGACAGTTCGCCAGTCAATTTTAACGCCAATCTACCCCAGAGCCGTTGCGCAACACTGTCATCCCTCCGAACAAAACCGTGAAAAGAGAAGTAGAAGACACGTTAGTTGCGCCGCTGTGGGTGTCTTACTCGTTCACGCAACTACTGGCGCGACTGCCTCTCGTTTTGCCGGCAGAAGCGCTAACAGGACGACTCCGATTACAACGACCGCGATCACATCCGCAAAGCTCCTGTGGACGTTGTGAATCCGGGCTTCCACAGTTTGAATCGCCATCACCACGGCATGGGAGATTTTCCACCAAGCTGCTAGAGCAATCATCGAGCGATGGTCAGAGGGTCTCTTTGCCGCCATGAGTAGAAAAACCCCGACCGGAATAAAGAAACTCAGAAACATTGGCTCGGTCTCGTTATGCTGCTCCAAAAGCCAGTTGGAATGCCACAGGTCCAGACATAGAAAATAAATCATCGCCACGTTCAAGACCCCACGATCACCAGCACGATCTGTGTCAGGCGTCTTTTCATATTGACCTCATTTTTGCGGACTATGTTGCGAGCGCAGTAGCTCGGGCTTCACTCCCTGACCAAGTCCACGCCTTACAGATGATGACGGAAGTGCACACCGTTTCGATCGTCCCGAAGAAAATGTACGATGGAAACATTTGCTCGTGCCAGGCACCTGTGGCAAGAGGGAAAACGAATTGCATCAAAACGACGGCTAACGTCTCAATGCCACCCGCAGCGATATTCGCCAGCCGGTTCGCACTAAACGGAAGCAGACGAGACGCCAGGATCATGGCGATGGGTATTTCCATTGAGACCGCGGACCCCAGCAGAGCCCACTGTGGGAGATGTGGGGCTGGATCTTGCGAGCCAACAATAAAGAACAGGGCAAGCACGTCCGCGTACAGGTAGTTCAATAGCGCGAAGAGCCACAATAGGGACAACCGCTGCTTTGTGTCATGCATGTCAACCTCTTATGGAAGAGCAAGGCAGGATCTGAGTTGCGCTCCTGCTCTCTGTACCGTGGATTTGGGCACTTTGAGAATACGGGCGAGAACATCAAAAGGATTCAGGGTACGAGGGATTCTCCAAAACTTTCTGTGATTGAGATGACAACACAATCTAGTAACTGCATCTCTTGCGTCTTTTTTGGGCACTCATCCGTATTACGAGTATGGTGGGGACGACCGCACTATCGCTGGAGGGGCTTGTGGCAGTGGATGCGGATGTGGTCCGGCTCCGCCGCGGCGACCTGAACGCTCTCTCGGAACTGATTCCCCGGTACCAGAATCGGCTGTATCGGTACCTTTTGCGCATCGTGCGGCAGCCCGCCGAGGCGGAAGACCTATTCCAGCAAACATGGGTGAGAGTGGTCGAGAAGATTCGTTCCTTTGATGCGAGCCGCAATTTCGAAGCCTGGCTGTTCACGCTGGCGCGCAACCTGGCGATCGATCATTTGCGCCGGATTCGTCCGCGGAGCCTTGACGAACCGCTCGACGAGCCGCTCCCAAACAGCTGGCATAGCGAAACCGTGGCGGACCGGCTTCCGAGTAAAGACGACACGCCGTTCGATCACGCGCTCGCTGCCGAGCGCCGAACAGAGATCAGCGAAGCGATGGCGGGGCTACCGATGATCTATCGCGAAGTCCTCACGCTGCGGTTTGAGGATGAGATGAAGATCGAGGAAATCGCGCAGGTTATAGCGGTTCCAGTATCAACGGCGAAGTCGCGGCTGCGACGTTCGCTGGAACAGTTGCGTGACGCGCTCGAAGCGCGCTATCCCGGAGGTACATGGCAATGAGCGAGCACGACAAGATTCGAGAACTGCTGGCGCTGGCCGCAGCCGACGCACTGACGAGCACGGAAGAAAAACAGGTTGCGGAGCATGTGCGGTCTTGCATCGCCTGCTCGAACGAATTGGAAGCTTGGCGGCCGATTGCGAGCGAACTCCGCCGATTGCCGACGCCGCAGCCTTCTTCGTGGCTGGTGCAGGCCACGCTGGCGCGTGCGGAGGCGAAGCTCGTCGAACAGGCAGAGCACGATTGGAATCGGCGCGTAATGATTTTTGTTCTGCCGTTTGCGTGGCTGCTGACGCTTGCGAGCTGGCCGGCTTTCCATTTTGTGAGCGGACGTTTCGGGAGCTTGCTTGGGCTGCAGTTTACCCGGACAGGGATCAGTTTCGCCGCGTTCACCGCATTAGGGTGGCTCGCGGGAGGGGTGGCCGCAGTGATGCTGGCACTTCGGCAGCGCGGCGAAAGGAGGCTGGCATGAGCCGCTTCACAAAAGAATTGCGTGTCATTCCAAAGGCAGCGTGGATCGTTGCATGGCTAGCCTATTTGTGCCTCACGGTGCCGGTGTTCTTTTTTGTCGCACCAACGGATCCGGAAGTAGGCAAATGGCCGCGCTGGGGACAAGCGCTGATCGTTTACGGGCCTTTCCTATTCCTAGTGGCGTGGGTTGCGCTGATCGGATATATCTATGGCGATGCGAAGCGGCGGCAGATGCGATACGTATTGTGGACGCTGCTCGCGATCTTTACTCCTTATGCGATCGGGCTGATCTTGTACTTCATTCTCCGTGATCCTCTTCCGAAGCCATGCCCCGGCTGTGGGCATCTCGAAAAGGCAAAATTCCCATTCTGTCCGGGCTGCGGCACTTTGCTGCAGCCAACGTGCCCGAAATGTGATAAGCCCGTTGAGCCCACTTGGGCGAATTGCGCGAATTGCGGACAGCAACTGCCCGAGCCAGCAACGCGAGCTACACAAAATCCCTCTATGGCGACGTGATACTTGACGAAAACAGGCGATTTCACTCATTGAGAACTGGCGATATCAGGCACGCCGGAAATTATTCCGGGCCAGAAGTCGGCTTCCGGGACTCGAAGCCCGTTTCTGGATAGCTTGCGGATTGCCGACGCTGCCCAAGTAACCCGCCGAGTCTGGGTTGTAAGTACTACGGTGATCTTTCGCTAACAATCCTCTTCGATGTCGCCCCAAGCCTCGTTGACTTGCCCTCACACCACACCTAGAATGGCTCGACTCCATGATTGGCGAGACCATCTCTCACTACCGAATTCTAGACAAGCTCGGTGGCGGCGGAATGGGGGTAGTGTACAAGGCCGAGGACTCGCGCCTGGGCCGGTTCGTGGCCTTGAAGTTCTTGCCAGAGGAAGTCGTTCACAATGCACAAACGATCGAACGTTTTCGTCGCGAGGCTCGTGCCGCCTCAGCTCTTAACCATCCGAACATCTGTACGATCTACGAAATCGACGAGGGTGAGGGCCGAACCTTCATCGCGATGGAATTGCTAGAGGGAAACACCCTCAAACATCTGATTTCGGGAAAGCCGCTGGAAATCGAAGTGGTCCTGGAGTTAGGCATTCAGATCGCCGATGCTCTGGCTGCCGCCCATAGCAAGGGCATCGTGCACCGCGACATCAAGCCGGCCAACATCTTCGTCACCGGAGGCGGTCAGGCCAAGCTACTAGACTTTGGGCTGGCGAAGCTCACTCTCAAGCCAGAAGTCGAAACAGCGACATCTGCGCCAACAGTTACTCTCGACAAAAATCTGACCAGCCCCGGAGTTGCGTTTGGAACGGTGGCTTACATGAGCCCGGAACAGGTCCGGGGAAAAGAACTCGATACCCGCACGGATCTGTTCTCCTTCGGTGCGGTTCTTTATGAGATGTGTACGGGCATACTGCCTTTCAAGGGCGACACTTCCGGAATGATCTTCGATGCGATTCTGAACCGGGCACCTGTCTCTCCCGAGCGCTTGAACCCGGGAGTTCCGGCCAGGCTGGAAGAAATAATCGACAAAGCGCTGGACAAGGACCGCACGATACGCTGCCAGTCGGCGGAGGAACTAAGGACGGACCTCAAGCGATTGAAACGAGACACGGAAACCGGACGAATCTCGACCCAGGTGGCGCCGCTGAGTACTGGTGGTTTCAGCCGGAAGTGGCAGGTCGCCCTCGCCGCGATAGGCGGCCTAGTTTTCGCCGGGTTGGCTTTGGGATGGTTTTCACGGCATGAGGCGGCGAGCTCGAGATTGGCGCAGCCGCTGTCCACTCCACAGCGCTTAACCTCAAACCCGACGGAGAATCCGGTCTCCGCGGCGGCGATATCTCCCGACGGAAAGTACTTGGCCTATTCCGACAAGACCGGTACCTACTTGCGTCTAATGTCAACCGGAGAGGTGCATCCCTTATTGCCGAAGATCAGTGAAGTCCGTTCCCTGAGCTGGTATGCAGACAGCACACAATTGCTGGCTGCATGGTCAGCATCGCCAAGTGCCAAGATGGGCCTTTGGGTTTTGTCCATTTTGGGTGGAAGCCCGCGACAGCTCAGTGACGAAGGCTGGTCAGCCTCTGTCTCTCTTGATGGCTCACAAATTGTATTCCTTAAGTCAACGGGGTTCGGAGAAACTGGCCAGGAAATCTGGGTGATGCGCGCGGATGGCAGCGATCAGCGCAAGATCGTTTCACCCTCCGATGAGGGAACAGTGTTTGCGTCGCCGAGCTGGTCACCGGATGGGCGCTGGATCGCTTATGTGAAGTTTCGGTATGGAGCGTATACCAATGAAGCGTGGATCGAACTCGTCAACCTGGAGCACGGGACTAGGAGCGTGGTCCTGGCGGAGCCCCGGCTGAATTGGGGCCTCAAATGGCTGGCTGATGGGCGGCTGCTTTACTCGATCGACGAACCGCCACCTAGCCAGAACGCTTCAAATTTCTGGGTGCAAGGCTTGGACTCGAAAACCCACCAGTTCATTGGTACTGCTTCAAGAATAACAACTGGAGATGACTACGTAAATGACCCGAGTGTAACCGCCGATGGCAAGCGGCTAGTGTTTGAGCGCCTGCGGCCACAACTCGATGTTTACCTGGCAGAGTTCTTCGCTAAGGGGCCGCGACTCGGTACGCCCCGCCGCCTTACGCTTGATGACGCCGACGACCTTCCCTTCGATTGGACCCCCGACGACGCGGCGGTGTTGTTCACCTCGAACCGAACCGGCGAGAATAACATCTTTAACATCTTCCGGCAGCGTATCGATGAGACATCCGCTGAAATGCTGATCTCCGGTCCTGAACAAAAAACAATTCCCCGCCTGAATCCTGACGGTTCTCAACTACTCTATCTGATACCGCCCAATCAGAACACCGGTGAAAGGCCTCGGCCCGCAGGTCCTGCTGCGGGTGGACAGAGACGTGCGGAGATTGAGAGAGACTCACAAGTTGTGCGCCTGATGCGAGCGCCGATAAACGGAGGTCCGCCGCAGAGCGTGGTCGAAGAACCATACATAATCAATTACCAATGTTCACGCCCTCCTGCCAACGTCTGCGTGTTAAGCAAAGCAGAGCCGAAGCAGTTCGTTTTCTCGATGTTTGATTCCCTGAAAGGCAATCCACGTGACGTCGCAACGATCGAGGAACCAGCGAACGGCTGGAACTGGAGCCTTTCTCCAGACGGAACATCGATTGCGCTAGTCACATTCAGTGCAACCGATAACCGAATTAGGCTCATGTCGCTCTCCGGCCGACCTTCTCGCGAGATCACGGTAAAAGACTGGAGTAAATTCACTTCCGTGGACTGGGCAGCGGGGGGAAAGGGCCTGTTCGTTTCCAGTAATCCTACCGGTCGCATGTCTACTCTTTTGTACGTGGACTTGATGGGTAACGCGCACTCACTCTGGCAAGTTGCAAACTTCCAGGCCACTTGGGCCATTCCCTCACACAACGGGAAATATGTGGCGATACCAGCCAACACGATCGGTAGCAATGCTTGGATGGTGGACAATTTCTAATGTCGGTCGTCTGCCAGTCTGAATACGGCGGCCCCTGCCGTTTTCCTCCTGCGGGAGGGGGCAAACGGGAGGCGCAGGTCCAGGTAAAAGACGAAACTTCACCAACTCTCCAGCTTATGGACTAAGACCGATCCCGGCGACGCCGGGCCCGAAGTCGGCTTCCGGGAAGTTTCTCTCCTGCGGTCTCGTGGTTCAGCTTTGGGCCTAAAGGGATACCGTTGAGCGTCCACCAAGGTCAAAGATGTGAAAGACGCCCCGTGAGATAATTCCTGCCCCAGCTATATAAGGCTGCGATGTCGCGAATGACAAACTGGGTGTGTGTTGTGCGTCTGCGACCGGTTAGATCTCTTCTGTGCGTGAAATTCGTGGGCGCGAAATTCTTGTGCGCGATGAGGACGACGGCGACGGCTTGCCTGAGTCGTTTAGCCGGTTCCGGGTTGGTTTGTGGCGCCGTGTTGGTCAGTTCTTTGTCGTTGGCGGCGCAGTCGTCAAATCCCGACTCATCTGGTGGGCAACGTCCGTTCCAATCCAAAGTAGGTGTGGTTCTGGTGGATACAGTGGTGACCGACCACAATGATCAACCGGTAGGGGGCTTGAAAAGCGGCGATTTCGAGATTTTGGAAGACGGCAAGAGGCAGACGATATCTTCCTTTGAGGAACACAAGGTCAGTCACACACCGCCGGCCAAACTGCCACCCATGCCCCCGGGTGTTTACACCAACTTTCCCGTGGCCACCAGTGACTCCATCAACGTCCTCTTACTGGATACTGTGAATACCGAAGTTCCCGATCAGTCTTATGTGCGGGCACAGTTGATTCGCTATCTCAAGGGTGCGCCGGCGGGAACTCGCCTGGCAGTTTTTGTCCTGGGTATGCAGCTTCGCATGATTCAGCCGGTCACCACCGACGCAGCGGTGCTGTTGGCGGCGCTCAATAACCCGGCGTTAGGTAGCGCGCCGCAGCAGTCTCCCATGCTTATTACGAAGACCGAGTCGGACTCGGACAAGGCGCTGAACGAGGCTACGATGCAGGATCTGGCGGCGGAAACTCAGAGCGCACTCCAGGCCATGCAGCATCGGGGCATCGCTTACATGAACGAATTCAAGCTTGATGTGCGTATCCAAACCACGCTGCAAGCCTTACAAAACATATCGCGTTATCTTGCTGCATTTCCCGGCCGCAAAAACCTGATCTGGTTTTCCGGCTCTTTCCCCATCGGAGTATTTCCAGATTTGAAGGCGGCGGACGCCTTTGAAGCGGTCCGCGAATACCGCGGCCAAACCCAGAAAACCGCTGACCTGCTGGCGCTGGCCCAGGTTGCGATCTACCCCATCGCCGCGGAGGGCGTCGTCTGGGACACCGAGTATGAGGCAGACGCATCCGAGATCTCGAGAACTCGGGCGTCATCTGCCGCCCCTCACCTCTCCAACGCCGCTAGACTGAATTTTAGCCACTTCACTATGGAGGTGCTGGCGGAGAACTCCGGCGGCAAAGCTTTTTATGACACCAACGGTTTGACCGACGCGCTGGCCCGGGCCGTGAATTACGGCTCCCACTATTACACCCTCGCCTATACCACCTCCAACCGCAAGCTGGACGGAGGTTATCGCCGCATCCAGGTCAAACTTTCCCCCGGCAATTACAAGCTCGCTTACCGTCGTGGCTACTACGCCGACGATCCGAGTGACGCGAAAGCCAGGAAGGGGCAGAAAACGGACGTGCTCATGCCGCTAATGACCCGCGGTTTGCCGGAAATGGCGCAGATTCTCTACAAGGTTCGAGTGGCTCCGTCCGAGCCGCAACCCGCGCCTGCGGCGCCGCCCGCCGGTGACAATAAGGAAATGAAACGGCCATACACTCGCTACGGAGTCGACTTTGCGGTAGACGTCGATGATCTACATTTCGAACCCTCGGCGGACGGCGTGCGAAGCGGCGACATTGAAATCATGCTGGTGGTCTACGATCAAGTGGGGAAATCGCTGAATTTCTTAATTCGAAAACGCGCCATCGATTTGAAACCCGAAGTCTTCGCTGCAGCCCAGAAGGTCGGACTTCAACTGCATTACGACATCGACGTTCCCCAGGGTGGGTTGAGCAACGCCCGTCTTTACCTCCGAACCGGAATCTGCAATCTGCGTACCGCCGATGTCGGAACGCTGGAGGTACCCCTTGAGGCGGTTACCGCGGCCGAGGCTCCGGCAAAGTAAACCTCACCTGGGGCTCGCGGATATAAACATTGTTAGACCATTGCTGCCAGTGCCCTGCCTCGGATTGACCGCTCAATCTGCGTAACCAAACCCAAAAGCAATCGCAATCCTCACCGTGATTGACACGATATCTTGCCCGATCTATAGTTCCTCGTCCCAACTAAGGCTGGAGGAGGAATATGCGTCGAATCGCTTTAATGGCGTTTGGTTTCGCGCTGTTGTTATCCGCAATCCCGTTGTTCTCGCAAACGAATGCAGCCATAGAGAACACACTCGAGAGTAATGAAAAAGCTGGCTGGCAAGCATGGAAAGATCATGATGCAAAGCAGGCGGTAGCTTGGATCACGGACGACTCCATAAACATCGCCGATGGCGGGGTATTTAAGGGCAAGGAGGAACTTGTGAAGGGTATTACGGACGCGAGATGTATGGTCAACAGCTTCTCGCTCTCCGATTTCTCTTATAAGTGGCTCGACAAAGACACCGTCGTGATGACCTACACAGGGACGCAGGACGCGACTTGCGGCGGCAAGAAGCAAGGGGGAAGGGTTTTGGCCACGACGATCTGGCAGAAGAAAGGCGGCAAATGGTTGTCGCCATTCCACCAGGAAACCGAAGTAGGGAGCATGTAGGTGGTGACGAAATTCCCACCCAGGTTCAGACGGAGCTTGGGTGGGGCAGGCTGGACTCCGCTGTATGCCGGAGCTTAGCTTGCGATCCGCTCACTGGTTGCCATCTGGTACTGACGGTCCGATTTTGATCGGAATTGCGCACGAAGCGGGGCCAGAAATCGCTTCGCAGGACTCAAGGCCGTTTCCGGTCCTGAGCCATTTGCCTTTGCCTCATCCTGGATTTCCACGTTAAGATTCCCAAATGATGGGTCCTTCACGCGACGTGCTGCCTCCGGACGAGCGCGGACTTCCCGATAATAAACCTCCTAGGTCTCAAGGCAAATTAGCGCTGGTTCTGGGAGTGATTGCAATCGCGCTGAGCTTGGTGCTTGGGTGGGTTTCTCTCACATCGGTCCGTCGTCTGGAGCGCGAGGTGGCACGGCTCAGCCAGCAGACGGAAGGTTTGAGCCGGGTAGTCGAGCAGACGCAGGAGCAATCGAAAACCATGGCGCACCAGGCTGCGCAAGCGGCTGCGAACGCGCAGGCCGCCGCTGAACAGCGCGACTTGGCGAAACAGGCGCAATCGAACTCGGAGGCGCAGACGCAGCTTGCGCAGCAGCAGGCCGCCGCCCAGCAGCAAAAGGCAGATCAAGCCACACAGCAGGCTGAGCAATATCGGCAAGAGCGGGAGGCGGCACTTGCACAGCTGCAAGAGGCTCTTGGGCAGATCGCTGAAACCCACCGCACTGCCAGAGGTTTGATCATGACGCTGGACAGCAAGTCGATTCGCTTCGACTTTGATAAGGCCAACGTCAAACCTGAATACCGCGATATCCTCAATCGTATCGCCGGAATCATGATGACGCTTAAGGGATATACGATTGCTGTCTGGGGATATACGGACGACATCGGCACCCAGGCGTACAACCAGCAACTCTCACAGCGACGCGCCGAAGCGGTCCGCGATTTCCTGGTGCAGGCTGGAATTTCCGCCACCGTCATGAGCACCAAGGGCTATGGCAAGTCCGACCCTCGTGTCCCGGGCGACAGCGAACAGGCGCGTGCTGCCAACCGTCGGGTCGAGATCGCTATAGTGGATTCGAAGCTTGTCACGAATGGCCCACTCCTTGAGCCAAAGTAATTTCGACCGACAGCCCCGGGGAGACGGTCGAGAGCGGACGCGAGTACGCTGCGAAATCGAACATGGACAAGTTAGCGCCGCATGAACTCCGTAGAACCTGTGCTCGGCTTTGCCATGCTGCCGGAGGTGAACTCGAACAAATTCAATTTTTGCTCGGTCACGTTTCGATTCAGACAACCGAACGAGGTGCGCTTTGATTTCAGCGATCCTAAGACCTCGGTGCCAGGCACTAATTTCCCAAAACTGCCTTGTTCGCCTCCAGCAGCTCCAGCCGCCCTGGCTTGTCGGCGAGCTCGCATATCTTTAACAGCTCGGCGAAATACCTGCGACTTGCTTCGCGGTTACCGCTGAGTTGCGCGGCACGGGCCGCGCCGTACAGTGCACGGAAGCGGTTGGGCTCTTTCTTCAGCGTCGCCTCAAATTGCTCCAGCGCTTGCGCGGGCTGGTTGATCTCCAGCAGCATCTCACCGAAAAGCTCGCGCGCAGGTGCAAGCGGCCCAGGCGTAATCGCCTTCTTGTCGGTACCATCCTCGATCTCGGCGGCCGACTTCATCGTGGCCAAAGCGAGGTCCTTACGTCCCTCTGCCAATGAGCTCCATGCAACCACTTCGAGGCGCTGGATCTCGGCTTGTCCAGCCCAATAACCGTCCTTCGCTTTTTCCAGACGCGTTCGTATGTCCTGCAGCGCAGAGACTGACGCCTGGACCTTGGGAGCGTCGCGCAGCCGCGCCGCTCCTATGCCACGCGCAAACCAAGTTATGGCATCGGTGTAGGGAAACGGCGTCTCGCGTAGCTGCAGCTCCGCCGCTCCCTGCCAGTCGCGACGCTCCATGGCATAGCGCGCCGGAATCGCTGCCAGTGCGAAGTATCCGGCGTCGGGACCTGCCGCGCCGCTCACCATCACTCTTGGATCGAACCGCGAGGCTATCTCCGGCAGTGCCTCGAGCACCTTTCGGGCAGCCTCGTCCTGGGCCGTCTGCAGATAGGCGTAAACCTGGTAGTCACTTGCGTGCAGCTCTTCTGCCGTTTGGCCCACTCGACGCGAAGCCGCGGCTGCGGCGCGGTTACTATCGATTGAGTCCTGCCAGTAGCCCACTCGCGTGAACGTGTGTGACGGCATATGCAGCGCGTGTGGCGCATCAGGCGCGATATCAGAATAGCGTCGAGCCGCAACAAGAGCCTTTTCCGCCAGCGACGGTACGTCGTAGGTGTGAATGATGTAATGCGCCAGCCCGGGATGGTCCGGTTCTTCGCGGAATAACTTCTCAAGGATCGCGCCCGCCTTGAGCCGCGCAGAGTAAGTTTTGTCGGTGGGCTCTTCCGCAGCCGCAAGTGCCAGCGCGTAGAAAATCTGCGCCTCCTTATCGTCGGAATATTTCGACGCCAGGCCTTCCATCGCATCTCGATAAGCGAGCAAACGCGCTTGCTGCGGTGTGCTCTCGAAGCTGCTGTACAGACTGGCGACGGCAGCGATGTACACTAGTTCGCGCTGCGTTCTCGCGCCAGCGGCTTTTCCCCGTTCGGCACTCTCGCGTCCCGCCTGTAGCTGGCTGTTGTCCTTCATACCAGCCGCGAACGGATTGCTCCACTGGCTGAGTGCGATTCCCCAGTACGCGATGCCGCAAGTCGGATCACTTTTGAGCGCTGCATTGAATCCTTCAATGGCGTGATTGAATTGAAAGGAGTGCAGCAGAGCCACCGCTCGATCGAATTCCTCCTGCGCCCCAGCATTGCATGACGTTGCAAAGTGCACTGCGCCTAACCTTTCGTTCTTTCCATGCTGGCGCTCCTGCGCGACACCACTCGCCGCAAGCAGGGCAATAGCACATCCGGCAAAGACTCTCCTCGTAAACATTTGCTCCCCACCGCCGGATTATAGGCGTGGGAGCGCCGCGATGGAATCTCGATCGCCAGAGCTACACTAATGCGAGCTCATCCGGATCCCGGACGTATGACGGGCCACTCGGAAATTGAGCCCGCTGGAGAATCAGATGGGTGGTAAGTCGGCTTCTCGTCACCGATCCGGCTTAGCCGTCAGAACGGGATGAGTCCGCGAGTTTCGCAACAGCCTCGTTTCCCGGTCCGCATCAATGCCCGTATCCGCCGCCCTCAAGCGACACTTTTCCTCGGAACATGCGGTAGACGATCACGAAATACAGCGCGGCGAGAGCCATGCCGAATGCCCACCAGGCAAGGCCAACGCGCAGGGCGTGCGGGCCGGAGAGGGCTTTCGCGATGGTGATGTCCAGCCGCGGATCGCTGCTCGACGGCAATAAGCGAGGATATAGACCAATGGCCGCTCCCGCCAGCATCACTGCCAGGTAGACACATGAGCAACCAAAAGCTCTCAGGTCTTTACCTTTGCGGCTGAATAGAAAACTTCCCAACAAGGACAGCAACACTACAACCGGAAGCACGAAGAGAATCGGATAACTGCGGTAGTTCCCCAGCATGTCCTCTCGGGCGATAATCGAAGCGGGAAGGCTCAGCAGCGTCAGCAGAAACAGCACCATCCAGCCGCGCTGTGCGACGGTTCTGGCCCGCCTCTGAAGATCCCTTTCGGTCTTGACCGCAAGATAAAGGGCGCCATGAACCGTGAGCGCGGTCAAGGCCACCAGGCCGCCGAGGACTGTGTACCAGTCAAGAATGCCGGGTTGTGGGCCAACCCTCCAGTTTGTCCACAGTGGCAGGAAAAAATATCCCTCGGAGTTCAGCGGAACGCCGCGGATGACATTCGCCAGGGCCGCCCCGAAGAAAATCGCCAGCAGAGCGCTCGAAACGAATAGCAACCCGTCAAAGAATTCCCGCCACACGCGAATCCCGACGTGCATGCGCAGCTCGATGCTCGCCCCGCGCGCAATCAGCAGCCACAACACGATCATGAGCGCCAGGTAGAACCCGCTGAAGGCGGAAGCATAAAGAAGAGGAAAGGCAAAATACAATGTGCCCCCGCCGGCCAGCAGCCAGACCTCGTTTCCATCCCACACCGGGCCGATGCTGCGCAACACCAGCTGCCGCTCCTCTTCCGTCCGTGCAATAAACGGGTGGAGAATGCCCACACCCAGATCGAAGCCGTCGAGCACCACGTAGGCCACGAGCATTACGGCAACAAGCCAGAACCAGATAAATCCCATAGTTCCTCAAGCCATCGTCAGCGGTTCAGGAGCGGCTGGCTTTGCCGCGACTGAAGGCCCGGCGTCGATGATGCGGTAGACAAGCACGATGAACAGGACCGACAGTACCGTATAAATACCCATGAAGCCGAGCAGCGTAAACAAGCTGTTGCCGGCAGAGACGTACTTGGAGTAGCCCTCCGTCGTTCGGATCAGCCCGTAAACCACCCACGGCTGCCGCCCGATCTCAGCCGTCATCCATCCGGCCGTATTGGCGATATAGGGAAACGGAAAGCTGAGCAGCAGCGGCCACAGCACCCAACGCGCATGAAATAGTTTTCCTCGCCATAGCATGAACGCCGCAACCGCCATGAGCAGGACAAAGTACGTGCCCAGACCCGCCATGATGTGGTAGCTGTAAAACAGCAGCGGCATCGGACTCGGCCACTGGTCGCGGGGAAACTCATTCAGCCCCTTCACTTCTGCGGACGTAGTTCCGTAAATCAGGAAACTGAGCACATCATTGACCACCAGGGGGTTGTCGATTTTCTGTTGCTCTTCGTTCGGCTGCCCCATCAGAACGATGCCGGCCCCGCGCTCGGTCTTGAACAGCCCTTCCATGGCGGCAACCGCTGCGGGCTGTTTCCTCGCCATGTAACGCCCGTGGAGGTCACCAGTGGGAAATATCTGGGTAACGGTCGAGATCAGTCCCGCCACCACTCCCACCTGGAGGAAAATCTTTCCGTAATCGGAGAACCTGTCTTCCAGCACGTAAAACGCTCCCAGGGCGGACATCGCGAACGCGGCTGTGATCACCGCTCCGGACATGTTGTGCGCGTATTGAACCAGCGCCCAGGGATTGGTCAGCAAGCCCCAGAAACTCGTGACCTCAAAGACACCATTCGGCAAAATGCGGTACGCCACCGGATGCTGCATCCACGCGTTCGTGACAATGATGAAGAAACCAGACGCCCACGAACCGACAAACACCAGGAACGCCGCTCCCCAGTGTCCCCAGCGCGAGAGCCGCTTTTCCCCGAACAAGAACAGGCCCAGGAAGGCCGACTCCAGAAAGAAGGAGAACACTCCCTCCATTGCCAGTGGCTGACCGATCACGCCTCCGGTCGTTCGTGCGAAGTGCGACCAGTTCGTGCCGAACTGAAATTCCATTGGAATTCCGGTCACTACGCCGAGCAGGAAGTTCACCGCAAAAATCCGCGCCCAGAACCGGGCGGCTTCGTTGTAGCGCTCGTTCCCGCTGCGGAGGGCAACTGTCTTCAGCACCACGATCAGCAGCGCCAGCCCCATCGTGAGCTGCGGAAACAGATAGTGAAATGTGACCGTGAATCCGAAGTGGATTCGATGCAGCAGCAGTGCATCCATGCCCGGAAGTCTAATTCATCCCCGCCCGATTGCTGTGATGTCCGTCACAATTTAAAAAAAAACGGCCCGCGCACTCCCGCTTTGAGGTGCAGCAGTATTCATCCCCGGCGAAAGATGGCATAATCTGCGACGCGCTAAAAACTCACCCCGGAGAACGAACAGGATGAAATCGAAATCGAATGACAGCAAGCCACTGCGGCGTCGCGAGATCCTCAGCGCGGCGGCGGGAGCGGGAGCGGTTCTGGGTCTTCAGGGCCTGGCCGGCGGCCAGGTTGCGGCCAAAGGCGGCATGGCAACGGGCCTTCCGTCCGGGTTTGGCGCTCTGGCACGTCTTCGCGATTACAAGAGCCGCCGTTCTTCGAGCTTCGACAAGACCGGTGGCAACGCCGATTTCATCTCCATCGAGCCCGGCCAGACGGCTACGCTCGCCGAACTCTCCGGCCCCTCGATCGTCACCCACATCTGGTTCACCATCAATTCCAGCGAAGCCTACCATCTCAAGAAGCTTGTATTGAGAGCCTATTGGGACGGCGAATCAGAACCCTCGGTCGAAGTTCCGGTTGGCGATTTCTTCGGCGTCGGCCTGGGAGAGTATTTTCTGTACGAGTCCGCGCTGACCACGGTGGCATCGATCAAAGCTCTGAATGCCTACTTTCCGATGCCATTCGCCCGCTCTGCCCGCTTCACCGTCAGCAACGAAGGCAAGGAGAAGACCAACAACTTCTACTACAACATCGATTACGTCGGCCTTTCCGAGCTGCCCGCAGATCTCGGATACTTCCACGCGCAGTATCGCCAGGCCACGCCCTGCCGCGGCTGGACCGACAACTGGAACGCCGACTACGAGGAGCTCGTCGACAGCAAGAAGAATCCAAACGGAGAAGGGAACTACGTCTTCCTCGAAGCCAGGGGAAGAGGTCACTTTGTCGGCGTGACGCACGCGGTCCTGCAGAACCAGGACGGCTGGTCAGGTGAAGGCGATGAAATGATTTTTATCGACGGCCAGGCTGAGCCGGTGATTATCGGCACAGGCAGCGAAGACTACTACAACGGAGCATGGAACTTCGGCGGCCAGGCCTTCGGCTATCTCCACAACGGCGCGCCTTACATCGTGAATCCTGAGAAAGTCGGCGGCCGCTACTGTCTCTACCGCTGGCACACGGAAAGCCCCGTCTGCTTCCAGAATTCACTGCGCGTGACCATCGAGCACGGCCACGCCAACCACCGTTCGGATAACTTCTACTCCGCCGCGTTCTGGTACCAGACCGAGCCGCACGCTAAATTCCCGGCTCTTCCCGGCGCAGAGGCCCGCGTTCCTCGCGTGGTTCGGGTCGGAGGCCCGGGAGTCGTGCTTCCCGCGGACAAATGACGCGCTGCCATACCTCCCAAGGAGAATTCCAGATGCTTCGATCGATGCTGCTGGCTTGCCTGATCGCAACCAGTACGGCCGTTGCCACGGCCGCCGTCAAGGTAGAAAAAATTGACTACAAGGGATGGCATAACTGCTATCGCGTCAGCAACGGCGAGATCGAACTCGTAGTCACCGGCGATGTCGGCCCACGCATCATTCGTTTCGGATTTCCCGGCGGCCAGAATCTTTTCAAGGAGTACGCCGACCAGCTTGGCGGCACAGGCGAGCCGAAGTTTCAGTTGCGGGGCGGAAGCCGTGTCTGGAAGGCCCCGGAAGACCCCGTCGCTACCTGGGCTCCCGACAATGTCCCCGTCGAGATCATCCCCACTCCCACAGGTCTGATTGCTCGCGCCCCGGTCGAACCCCTCACGCAGTTGCAAAAAGAAATTGAAGTCAGCATGGCGCCCACGGGAGCCGCAGTCACTGTTTCCAACCGCATCACCAACCATGGCCTGTTTCCGCTGGAGTTCTCGCCCTGGGTTCTGACCATGATGGCGCCCGGAGGTCTTGCCATCAGCGGGTTTCCGCCCCGCGGCCGCCATCCCATCAACCTCGAAGCCACAAACCCGCTCGTCATGTGGGCCTACACCAACCTCGCCGACCCGCGCTGGAAGTTCACCAAGAAGTACCTCACGCTCCGCCAGGATCCCAGCAACTCCGACGCGCAGAAACTCGGCATGTTCAATCCCGACACCTGGGCGGCCTACCTGCTGAACGGCGAAATATTCCTCAAGCGGACGAAGTCCGACCCGGCCAAAACCTATCCCGACTTCGGCTGCGCCTTCGAAACTTTCACCAACAACGAATTCCTGGAAATCGAGACCCTCGGCCCCCTGACCAAAGTCCAGCCCGGCCAAAGGGTTGAGCAGGTCGAGCACTGGAGCCTCTACCGCAACGTCTCCCTGCCCGCCATCACGGATGACGACATCGACCAGATCCTGCTGCCGCGCCTCCAGGCCGCAACGGACCATTAACCCCGCCGGCAAGGCCCCTTAATTTTCCTGAGCCAAAATCTCTCTCCTTTCCGCGTTCGGCTTCGCATCTTGTGTGAACCGCGGGCTTCGTATCTTGTATGAACCCGGCCTTCGTATCTTGTGTGAACCGCGGGCTTCGTATCTTGTGTGAACCCGGCCTTCGTATCTTGTGTGAACCCGGCCTTCGTATCTTGTGTGAACCCCGGGCCTTCGTATCTTGTGTGAACCCGGCCTTCGTATTTTGTGTGAACCCGGCCTTCGTATTTTGTGTGCCCCCGGGCTTCGTATCAGGTTAGGGCTTTAGCCCTATCATTTTGCGCGAAAAATCCGACGGGCTTCAGCCCCTGCGCTGCGGCACCAGGCCGAAAATAGACGAAAAACACGTAACAACGAATTGCCCGAAGGTGCCCCGCTCTTGTCGCGTTGTTTGCGACAGGGCGGGGCTTTTGACCTTTGTGATCGAGTCAACCTCCCACCTGTCCTGCAACGTCCGCAGCGACAGGGCGGGGACTGTGACTTCGTGGTAAATTCCCACCACCCCCCCGCACTTGACCATTCCGCCTGATTCCTCTAGCGTTTCCAACTAATGACATCTCCCAGGGCGGAGCTGGCACCCCACTTCGGGCCCGCCACGCAACCCACGGGAAGCTTTTCGACGGAATAACCGATGACCACGGCGGGGGATCCGGGCGTCACCAGGCTTCTGGTGCAATGGACAGAAGGGAACCAGCAGGCGATGGAGCAACTGCTCCCCCTCGTCTACGACGAGCTTCGCCGCCTGGCCCGGAGCTATCTCCAGCGCGAGCGTCCCGGCCACACCCTGCAAAGCACCGCGCTTGTCCACGAGGCCTACATGCGTCTTGTGGATCAGGAAGTGACCTGGCAGAGCCGGGCTCATTTCTTCGGGATTGCCGCCCAGATGATGCGCCGCATTCTGGTCGATCATGCCCGCACTCGCAATGCGGCCAAGCGGGGAGACGGCGCCGAAAGAGTCACTCTGGACGAGGGCCTGGTCGCAGCCGCCGAGCGCGATGTAAACGTGCTCGCCCTCGACGAAGCCCTGACCCGGCTGGCGCAGCTCGACGAGCAGCAGAGCAAGATCGTGGAGTTGAGGTTCTTCGCCGGGCTGTCAATCGAGGATACTTCAGAACTTCTGAAGATTTCCCCGGCCACCGTGAAGCGCGATTGGGCCATGGCTAAAGCCTGGCTTTACCGTGAAATGCAGGCATAATGAAAAGATCATCTCAGCAGTTGTGCGAGTTCGCTGAAACTCCGCAATGGATCAAAGGCCCTCGTCAGTGAACATGAATGCGGAATTGTGGCGGCAGGTCCGCGAAGCCTTCCACGCCGCCGTTGAACTTTCCCCGGCGGAGCGCTCCTCTTTTCTCAGCGAAACCTGCACCGACCCCGCATTGCGCCGCGAGGTGGAGTCTCTGCTTGCATCGTACGGCGAAGCGGGCGAATTGATGGAAGTTCCTGCGCTGGAGTTATCGGCCGAAACAGGCCGCCAGGAGAGCGAAGATCCCTGGGTTGGCAGTTCGATCGGTCCCTACGAAGTGATTGCCCGCCTCGGCCAGGGTGGGATGGGCACCGTATACCGTGCCGTCCGCCTGGACGACCAGTATGTGAAGCAGGTCGCGATCAAGCTTGTCCGCAGCGGTTTTGATAGCGATATTTATCTGCGACGCCTCCGCAACGAGCGCCAGATCATGGCCAGCCTCGACCACCCCAACATCGCCCGCCTGCTCGACGGCGGGACGACCAAGGGCGTGCCCTACTTCGTCATGGAGTACATCGAGGGCAAGCGCATCGATGAATACTGCGACGCTCACAAGCTGAATACCGTCGGACGCCTCAAGCTTTTCTGCCGCGTGTGCGAGGCCGTGCAGTATGCCCACCAGCACCTGGTCGTGCACCGCGATCTCAAACCCGGGAACATCCTTATCACCGCCGAAGGCGTTCCCAAGCTTCTGGATTTCGGAATCGCCAAGCTGCTCGAGCCCGAACTCTTCCTGCAGGCGACAGCCCTGACCGTGTCTCACGCAAGGCCGATGACTCCGGAAGTCGCCAGCCCGGAGCAGATTCGCGGCGAGGCAGTCACCACTCTGAGCGACGTCTATTCGCTCGGTATCCTGCTCTATCGCCTTCTGCCCGGCCACTCTCCCTACCGGATCGAAGGCCAGCCAATCCACGAAATCGCCCGCGCCATATCCGAGACCGAGCCGATGAGGCCCAGCGTTGTCATCGATCGCGTCACCGAAGAAAACGGCGCGGACGGAACCTCGATCAAGCTAAGTCCGGAGATCGTCAGCCGATCCCGGGAAGGGCATCCGCAGACGCTGCGCGACCGCCTGGAGGGCGACCTCGACAACATCCTGCTGAAGGCCCTGCGCAAGGAGCCTTCGCGCCGCTATGCCTCTGTTGAGCAGTTTGCCGAAGACATTCAGCGCCATCTCGACGGCCGTCCGGTTCTGGCCCGCAAGGACACC
This sequence comes from Terriglobales bacterium, assembly GCA_963803205.1. Classification (GTDB taxonomy): domain Bacteria; phylum Acidobacteriota; class Terriglobia; order Terriglobales; family Acidobacteriaceae; genus CAWDLG01. The sequence goes on along the minus strand of CAWDLG010000005.1, from coordinate 301,652 downwards.
ATCCGCTATCGCACGGTGAAGTTCGTCAAGAGAAACAAGATCGGCGTGGCCGCCGCCGCACTGATCGTGCTCAGCCTTGTCGGAGGAATACTGGCCACCGCGCGTCAGGCGCACATCGCCCGCATGGAGCGCCGCAAGGCCGAGCAGCGCTTCCACGATATTCGCGACCTGGCGAACTCCTTGATCTTCAAACTTGACGCCGCCATCGAAACCCTTCCTGGCGCCACGCCCGCCCGCAAAATTCTGGTCGACGATGCCGTCCGCCACCTCGACACGCTGTCGCAGGAAGCCAGGGACGACATGGACCTGCAACGGGAGCTGGCCGCCGCCTACAAGAAACTGGGCGACGTGCAGGGCAATCCTTTTCGCGCAAATCTGGGCGACACTGCCGCAGCGGTGGAGAGCTATCAGAAAGTCGCAGCCTTGCGCGAGGGCCTGGCGGCTACCAATGCCCAAAGCCGCGACGACAAGCTCGCATTGTCGGACAGCTATCTATGGTTGGGGCAGATGCGAGTCTTCACCGGCGATCTTAAGGGCGGATTGAGCTTCGCGGTCAAGTCGCTCGGCATTCTGCAGCCCTTGGCTCAGGCCGAGCCTGACGATCCCGCAGTTCTCGACAAGCTGGAGAATGCCTACGAAGTGATCGGCGACATCCAGGGCGGCAACGGCCTGTCCGCGAATCTGGGAGATACGGACGCCGCCCTCGAGAGTCACGGCAGAGCATTGGCTATTGCCAAACGGCTTGCCGAGAAAAATCTCAAGGATCCCAAACTTCAGCGTTCCCTCGCCATCTACCGCATGAAGGTCGCCGACGACCAGGTGAAACAGGGACAACGGGCAGCGGCAATCAAGAGCTACAACGAGGCGCTCGATATTTATCGCACGATCTCCGCCGGCGGAGGGAACACCCTGTATCTGCGTGAGACTACTGTGTTGCTGACCCGCATCGGCGACGCGCAGCTCATGGACGGCAACAGCCGCGCCGCTTTCAGGACCTACCGCGAGAGTATGGACATTGCCGAGGGTCTGGCTGTGGCCGATCCGAAAAATGCCCTGGCTCAGGAGGATCTGGCCATCGGATACGCCATGATGGGCAAGGCCTCCGCCGATTCCGGCAACCGGCAGGAAGGCCTGCTCCAGCTCAACAAGGCCATCGCCCTGATCGAAGCGGATATGAAACACGATCCCAACCACTCGGCCAGGAAGAGAATTGCCGGCCTGCTCTACGTGTGGCGGGGCGAGGTTCTGGCTGCTGCGGGAGCCATCGATAAGGCGCTGGTCGACTACGAAAAGACGGCCGCGATCATGAATTTGATCGCGAATGCGGACTCGACCGACGTCGACGCACGCCTGATGATGGCCGCCGCGAACGCCAAGATCGGCGACGCTTTGGCGAAAAAGGGCAAGGTCGTAGCGGCGCAGATTTCTATCGCAAGGCGCTGTCGGTCGCCGAATCGTTTGCCTTCTCGGAGCCGCCCAACCCCCAGGCACAGTACACCGTAGCCGATGCCTACCTGGGGATGGCAAAGACGCTACAGAAGCAGGGTTTGAACAAGGCTCTACCGGCGGCGAAGCGTGCCGCCTACCTGCAGCAGGCCCGCTCCTGGCTCGATCGTAGTTCCGCCCCGTGGCGGCAGGTGCGCAATCCTGGTGTGATGAGCCCCAGCGGATTCCGCACGGAAGGCCCCCGCGTCGTCGCGGAAAATCTGGAGCAGTGCGACCTCGCCCTCGCCGATCTCAAATCAGCGAGGACTCAGTAGCTGGATAGCTCGTCCTCAGAACGAAAACTTCAGCGCCACCTGACCGATGCGGCCATCCCGTGCCCCTGAAACCTGCCCGAAATGGCTGGATGAGATGTTCCCCGACGGACCGGTGAACTGCGCGTGATTGAAGGCGTTGAAGAGTTCCGCCCGGAACTCCACCATCGCGCGCTCCCCGATCTGCGTGTTCTTGTGCAAAGCCAGGTCCCAGCTGTTCAGGCCGGGGCCATGGAAGAAGCGGCGGTTGGCGTTGCCCCCGACTCCGAGCGCTTCTTCGGTGAAGCCATCGGTCGAGAAATACTGGTGGTTGGCGGACTTTCGCGGGTCGGAAAAGTGAATCGGCGTGCCGTCGTAGTTCGGGAAGTCGACGCCGTCGCATCCGCACAGCGAGTTGTCGTCGCTTTCGCTCATCGTTACCGGGAAACCCGTGGCAAAGCGGGTGATGCCTGACACGGTCCAGCCCCCGAGCAGCTTTCCTCCGACTCCGCCCATGGATTTCGGCGATGGCAGGTCATAGCTGTAGCTGACCACGAAATTATGTGTGAGATCGAATGCCGAAAGCGAACGGCTGATCGCCGGATCGTACGGATTCACCCGGTCGAAGAAGCCCGACGAGTTGTCGAAAGACTTCGACCACGTGTAGGCCGCCAGCAATCGCAGCGCGCCGACTTTCTTCTCCAGGCTTGCCTGCAGGGCGTCATACTGCGAGTTCGCAAGCGTGGCTTCGTACGCGTTGCTGCTGAAGTCGAGCGTTCCGTTCGCCAGTTCGCGACCCGACGTGACCGAGAACGGACGTGTGCCGTTAACCTGCGTCACTCCGTCGCTCAGGGTGTAAATCGTGTCCTCTCCGCCCGGCCCGCAACCTTCCGCGGGACCCAGGTCTGCTCTCACCGCCAGGCAGGTCGCAGGATTTCCCGGGTTGAACTCGATGGTCGAAAGCAGGTGGAAGCCGCGAGTCGCTACGTACCCCACGGAAACCACGGCGCTGTTGGCGATCTCGCGCTGGATCGTAAAGTTGAAGTGCACCGCATAAGGAAGCTTGTTACTGGGTTTGAATGTCGGGGAACCCGAAACCGGCAGATATTGTGGCCAGATTCCCGTCGCCCCGGGCTCCGGAATGGTGAACGGAAAACGCTGTCCGGGATCGGTTCCGGTGATGCGCGCCTTGTAGGGCTCTTCCAGGTAGACCGCCACGGGGCTCACGTAGAACAGCCCGAAGGGTGCGTCTCCTACTTCGTTGAACAGCGTTACGTCCTCGATTGCCGTGTAGTACATTCCGCCGCCGGCTCGAATGCTGGTCTTTCCCGGACCGCCAAACAGTTTGCCCGCCCATCCGTCCGTTACCGCGGGTGAATAGGCGATCCCGACCCTCGGCGCGAACCGCGTGTATTGCGTTGGACTCAGCGTCCGCGGAACTCCCGGATCGCCGGGGAACACGAAGCCCTCCGGCGAATCGGGGTAAATATTCGACTGTACCCCCGGAATGAAGGTCTGAATCCGGTCTTGCGTGTCGTAGAAAGGCTGGCTTACATCCCAGCGCAGTCCGTAGTTCAGAGTCAGGTCCGACCTGACCTTGAACGTGTCCTGGGCATATAGCCCAAAGTATTTTGTGCGTGAATCAAGCAACTGCGGGCTCGTCTGGTTGAACAGATCCGGCGCGCCCAGCAGGAAGTCGGCGAAGTCGTTGCCGGTTTCCGCTCCCGAGAAGGTGAACCAGCCGTTCGACGTATAGGTGTTGCGCTCGTTGATCTGGATGTAGCGCATGTCGCCGCCGAACTTCATCGTGTGCTTGCCGGCGATCTTGGAGAAGTTGTCGGTGATCTGGTAGCTATTGTTGTACTGGCCGGTTGTCCCGTCTGGCAGGCCGAACGCGACTCCGGTCGAGTCCAGGCTGATGGGCGCCACTCCTTCAAACGCGTCGTTGGTCGGAATGATGCCCAGCCCGCCAGAAACGTACCCGAAGTCAGTAACCTTGCCCAGGCCGCCAATCGGTTTGTTCTTCAGCAGGGCGACGCGGGTGTAGTTCAGGTGCGCCTCGTTCACCATGTCGGCGCCGAAAATCTTGGTGTGGCTGACCGCAATCTGTTGTGCCCGCGAAATGGTGCCGGCGGAGAATCCCGGCACGTTCGAAGTGAACGCCGGATACGGATTCACGATGTTGGCATCGTCGAAGTGGTAGTAAACCGCGAAGTCCCCCAGGTGCCCGCCGCTGAAATCCACCTTCATTGCGAACTTGTCGTCGCGCAGGTTCAAACTTTCCGCTGCGGTCGAGAAGAAAGGCTGCCCGTCGTTGTCGCCCGTGGGCAGCGGGATGAATTGCATGGTGGCGGCCGCCACCGGCGACCATGCCGCCTGCGGAATCACCGGGCCGGCAGCTCCGGGAAAGACGCAATCGGTGTTGGAAGTGCAGCCATCGAACCAGTACGGCTCGCCCGATGTGACCGTGTAGCCAAGCCGCTGGCTCAACGCGGCAGGGAAGTGCCCTGCCCCCGAATCGCCGCGCACCACTGCCGGGTTGCCGTCGGGATCAAGAAACTCCTGGAAGCCGGTGGTGCCAAGATCGGAGAAGTCGCCCGTGCGCTCCAGGTTCGAGGGAACTGCGATTTCGCCGGAAGAGACGCCGCGCACCTCGCGCGTACCCTGGTAGTCGCCGAAGATGAACAGCTTGTTCTTGACGATCGGCCCGCCGAGCGTTCCGCCGAACTGGTTCCGCTTCAGCGCGCCTTTTTCGGGGTCGAAGTAGCTGCGCGCGTCGAGCTTGTCGTTGCGGAGGAACTCGTATCCCGAGCCGTGAATCTGGTTGGTGCCCGACTTGGTGACCACGTTCACAATTGCGCCGGAAAAGCGCCCGTACTCGGCGTTGAAGGAATTCGTCAGCAGGCGAAATTCCTGGATCGAGTCCAGCGTGGGAACGATGGAAGCGCCGTTATCCAGGCTCTCTTCCACGTCGCCGCCGTTCACCAGGAACGAGTTCGCCGACTCCCTCTGCCCGTTGACTGAGACGTTGCCGGAGCCTCCATTGCCCGAAACCGGGCGGTCGCTGATCGCCTGGTCAGACGAAATCGGGACCACGCCCGCCTGCAATCCCATCAGATCGAGGTAGCTGCGCCCGTTGAGCGGCAGGGTCGTCATTTTCTTGTCTTCGATCACATCGCCGAGCTGTGTGTTCGTGGTGTCGATCTGCGCCGTCTGGGTCGAAACTTCGATGGTTTGCGACACCGCGCCGACGACCAGCGTGAAATTGGCGCGATACTTCTGGTTGACCAGAAGCTTGATATCGTTCTGCACCGAGGTCTGGAAGCCCGGCGCTTCCACCTGAACCGCATACCCCTCTCCCACCGGGACGCTCAGGAACTCGTAGTAGCCGGAAGAGTCGGTCTCAACCCGCCGGGTCAGTCCGGTGGCGGGATGCCGCAGGACGACCGCAGCATTGGGAACGGTAGCTCCGCTGGGGTCGGTGACAGTGCCTGCAACCGCGGCCGTAACATCTGCCGAAGCGAGCTGGCAGCCAAGCAGAAAAACGACCAGAAAGTACACCAAATTCCTGACGGATGTGCGGTTCAGAAAGCACCTCCAACGAGCGGTTTTGGGGTGTAGATTTAAACTGAGAAGGCTCTTTAAAGTTACACTGAGTGGCAGCCGGTTCGTCAAGCGAAACCGCATGAATTATTCCGATCTTTTGAACTCATGAACCCAAGTACTAACCCTCGTGTTTGCAACTATTTGGATGGGGTACTCCATGGTGTTCTACCGAGCAGAATTGCCAGCCGAAAGCTGTCTTGTGCGGGCGCAATTCTGGTGCTTTTTCTGGTGCCGATTTTTGCTTTCGGAGAGACTCCGGCAAAGACCCAATCGGTAGCTAAAAGCTACTTCGATTCGGCAAGAAAAGCGCTCGCGGCTGGTGACCGTTCCGGAGCCATCGCGAACCTGAATCAGGCGATCGCAGCCGATCCAAAATTTGCCGACGCTCACCTGTTACTCGGCCTTACCGAATTTCAAAGCGGCGAGACCGCACGCGCGATTGAGAGTTACAAGCAGGCAATCGCACTGCAACCGCGTTCGTATGCCGGACACTACAACCTCGCGCTGGCCTACCTGCGAGAACATCGGATAGATGAAGGTCGCGTGCAACTCGAGCAGGCGGTCAAGCTGAATCCTCGTCAAGCCGATGCCGCCTATGATCTTGGCGTGGTGCTGCTCGAATTGGGCAAGCCTTCCGAGGCGCTGCCGCACCTGATTCGCGCCAGCGTCCTCGATGCGCGCCGACCCGACGCCGCGTTCAACCTGATTCGCGCCGAGCTTGAGACCGGTTGCGTCTCGGAAGCGACCGCGGAAGCGCAAGCCGCAGCCAAAAGATTTGGCACGAACTTTCAGTGGAATGCGGCGGTTGGGGATCTGTTTCTCAAGGGCGCCGTACCCAAAGAGGCAGTGACCTATCTGGCTGCAGCCCATGGGGCGAATCCCGGCGACGGCGAAATTCGCCAGAAACTCGCGTTGGCTTATCTGTCGGCTGGTGATGCGGCTCAAGTCCTGCAACTGATTGGGGATCCCGAGACCGGCATCGATCACTTCCTGCGCGCTAGCGCCTACTATCTCGATCACAACTTTCCAGAGGCGGACCGCGAATCGGAAGCCGCTTTGTCGCTCTCTCCGGAGAATCCGCAGATTCTTGTCCTGCGGACGCGCTTGTTACAACGCGCAGGCCAGCAGGATGCGGCCTTGGAGTTGGCGCAGAAAGCCGCGTCGCTTGCTCCTGCCTGGAGCGATCCCTATTACCTCTCCGGTGTAAGCCAATATTTCCTGCGCCGCTACGCCGAAGCGAGCCAGAGTCTGGCAAAGGCAGTTGCGCTTGATCCGAATTCCGCGCGCGCGTTTTTCCTGCAAGGCATCTCGCTGGCGAGCCAGGGGAAAGATCAGGAGGCAGAACAATCCATGCGGCTGGCGGTGGCTCTCCAGCCCTCGAATGCGCGTTTTCACTGCCACCTGGGGATTCTGCTGAGCCGCGAAAATCGCTACCCCGAGGCGGAGGCGTCGTTTCGCAACGCCATTGCCGCCAATCCTGCGTATGCGCTTTCGCACTACGAGTTGGGCAAGTTGCTGGTGCGCGACGAGCAATCACAAGCAGCGGCGGCGGAGTTCGAGCAGGCAGTTGCTCACGATCCCACTCTCGGTTCCGCCTACTACCAGCTTTCAAGGGTTTACGTGAAGCTCGGTGAGCGCGAAAAGTCGCAGCAGGCGCTCGCCGAGTTCCGCAAACTCCGCCAACAGGAAAGCGAAGAGGCGAACGATTCGCAGACTCTCGAAGATGACGCCAGGAAGGAAGCCTCCGCGCCCGAAACCCGGTAACTTTCCGTAAATGAGTCTGCGGGTTGCGCGCCTGCGGTCCTGTATAATCCGACACTTTGGACGCGCTGCCTGCGAATCCCAGCCAGGGACCCGCGCCCGTTGCATCGTCCGGAATCGCTGCGGTTCCGGATCAGCTTCCACCACTTCATGGCTCACGGCGGGCAATCGACTCCAGGCAAGGCTCGAAGCATCTCCTCTTTGCGCTGGTGGATCGGCGGCATATTGTTCGCCTCCACCGTCATCAACTACATCGACCGCCAGACTCTCTCCGTTCTCGCGCCATACCTCAAGCAGGAGCACCACTGGACGAACATCGACTACGCGAATATCGTCGTCGCCTTTCGGATCAGCTATTCCCTCGGCCAGACGATCTTCGGACGCCTCATGGACCGCATCGGCACGCGCCGCGGCTTGAGCTTTACCGTGCTGTTGTACTCGGTGGTTTCGATCCTTACCTCGCTGGCCCGCGGCTTCTACAGTTTCGCGACATTTCGTTTTCTGCTGGGAGCGGGCGAATCGGCAAACTGGCCCGCCGCGACCAAGGCAGTGGCGGAGTGGTTTCCCAAGCGCGAGCGCGGGCTGGCGACGGCATTTTTCGACAGCGGTTCGTCCGTTGGCGGGGCCATCGCCCCGTTTATCGTCCTGGGGATCTACTTCCGCTGGGGCTGGCGCCCGGCTTTCATGATTCCGGGCTTGCTGGGATTCCTGTGGCTGATTGTCTGGCGCAAGTTTTATCGGCGACCCGAAGAGCATCCGCGAATCAGCCCCCAGGAACTCGAGATGATTCTGGCGGACCGGGCCGATTCCGGCGCGCACGCCGAGACACAATCTCCCTTGCGATGGCGCGACCTGCTCCGCCTCCCGCAGACCTGGGGAACCATCATCGCCCGTGCGTTCACTGACCCGGTGTGGTTCTTTGTGACCGACTGGTTTCCGATCTACCTGGTGGCGAAGGGGATCGAGCTTCGCAGCGGGTTGATCGCGATCTGGATTCCTTTCATTGCGGCCGATCTCGGCAACTTCTTCGGAGGGACCGCCTCCGGGTATCTGATCAAGCGCGGATGGACTCTGGGGTGGGCGCGCAAAGCGTTGGTCATATTCGGCGGATTCGGCGTGATGCTGCTGATCCCGACGGTCTTTACGACGAATCTGTATCTCATCGCCTTGCTATTCGGGCTGGCGACATTTTCCTACGCTTCTTTTTCGACCATGGCGAACGTGCTCCCTTCCGATCTTTACAACAGCGCGTCGGTGGCTTCGGTGAGCGGGGTGAGCGGTACGGCGGCGGGAATCGGAACGATCATCGCGTTCGAGCTGATCGGATATTTTTCCGACGCACGCAAAGCCACTGCAACCCACTCGTTTGATCCCATCGTGATCGCCGCGGGCCTGGTGCCGTTTGTTGGAATGCTCCTGGTGCTTCTGCTGGTGCGAAATACCAAGGCGACCGAGGAAGGCCTGGTGCGGAGAGTTTGAGATGCCCAGAGCGGCGCGATGGTTGATGAGAAGTCATTTACCACAGAGGACACTGAGGCACACAGAGTGGATTTGGTGTGGTCTCTGTGTTCCTCTGTGCCCCCTGTGTGATGAAAAATCATTACCACAGAGGACACTGAGGCACACAGAGTGGATCCGGTGTGGTCTCTGTGTTCCCCTGTGGTGAAAAATCGTTACCACAGAGCACACGGAGGCACACAGAGTACAATTCGCGAGATGAAAGCGGCCAATTCATGAAGCGATGGCTCCTGATCGCTTTGATGCTCGGCATCTTCTCCCAGGCCGGCGTTGGCGCAACCCACCACGCCTGCGAGATTCGGAGCACGAAATTCGAGGGCTGGGCGGCGCAGAAAATCTCGAACGAATGGGTCGAACTCACCTTCGTGCCGCAACTTGGCGGCCGCATGATGCAGGTTACCTTTGCCGGGCATCCGTACCTGTTAGTGAATCCGAAATACAAGGGACAGTACATCCCTCCCGAAAAAGCGAACGGCGAGTGGATCAACTACGGCGGAGACAAGATTTGGCCGCTCCCCGAAGGCCGGGGAGACGACCAGCACTGGAACCTGACGTCGGACGCACTGGATGACGGAGCCTACGAACTGAAGGTCTTGTCGCAGGCTCCGACTTGCACGGTGCGCCTCGACGGGCCCGCCGATCCCGTTACCGGTCTGCAATATTCGCGCGAGATCAGCCTTGCAACCGACACGCCGAAAATTTCCTTTCACGCCACGATGAAGAATGCCTCCGGCCATCCGATTCGATGGTCGATGCAATCGGTGACGCAGTACGACACCGCCGATGCGCACGACCGAACCCAGCACAACCGTAATTTCTGGGCGTTTACGCAGATCGATCCGGCGACTTCATACTTTGGCGGTTACCAGGTGCGCTCCGGCCTGGCGGACGATCCTTCCTTCGCGGTAAGCGATGATCTGTTCAAACTCCACTGGATGTACCTGGAAAACGAAGTGTGGCTCGACTCTACGGGCGGATGGGTGGCGGTGGTCGACGGCGACAGCCAGTTCGGCATGGTCGAGCGCTTCCACTACACGAAAGGAGCCGAGTATCCCGGCAAAGCCTCGGTGATTTTTTATAAGAACGGCCCGGGAGTGGAGTTCGATGATTCGGGCAAGCCGGCCTTGCGTTCCACTGATGTCGAGAACACGCCCTACTACATGGAGGCTGAGCTGAACAGTCCCATGATCGGACTCCAGCCGGGTGAAACCTACACTTTCGAAACAGAATGGTGGCCGACGCGCGCGGATTCCCAGTTGCGAGATGTGACGGACGCGGGAGTGATCCTTTCGCCTCTGGGAGCGAACGTTTCCGGCGGCGCGCTAACGCTATCCGGTTCCTTCGGCGTCTTCTTCCCCGGGAGGTTGCAGGCAAATCTGTTCGACGGCCACGGGATGCGAAGGGACACTATCGATCTGCAAACGTCACGCCGCAGGAGCGCGTCGATCTGCGGAAGGAACTGAAGACGAGCGGGCCGGTGTCGCGCGTTTCAATCCACCTGATCGACGAGCAGGGAATGGACCGGGGCAGCCTGGGCGATGTCATGCTCCCCAAGCGGCCGTGAGTCTCTTCACTGCCGAGCTAAGGCTGCGGCTGGTGAAGCGGCTTTGCCTTATCGATCACCCATTGCGGAAACACCGGCGCGCCCTGCGGCGGCTTGCCCAGGCTCACTGCCCAGTGGTCGATCCAGCCGGTTCCTTCCTCTCCCACATAGGTGTCGGGAAGCCCGTAGGCCTGATCGCCCAGGGCGTCAGCGAGCGTGATGAAGCGATAGCCCCGCTTGCGCAGGACCTCGATCAAGTCGCCGATGTGGTCCGCCTCGAGCCAGTTGGCATGCAGCAGAATGATCTGCTTCGGCTCGTAGCCGATGGTCTGGCGCGCAAGCTGTTCGTCGTAGGCAAACATGGTGTCGCTGTAAGAGAGGTAGCTGTCTACGAGCTGCTTCTGCAGTGCCTCGTCGCCGCGCTTCCTGGCGTCGTCGTAGACGCCGGCATACATCCAGTCCCAGGCGTCGAGGGTCACGGGCGCAATGCGATAGCCGCGGTCGGCGAGAAACTTCTCCGCCTCGCGCCGCGTGAGCAGGTCACGGCCAGTATCCAGGTAGGGATGCCGGAGATAGCGAATTTTCATGTTGTGCGTGGCCATCAGCAGCCGCGTCACCGTTTCGCCCTCGATGACTTCGTCCTCCCACGCCTTCAGCCCCACCTGGTTCAGCGAGGCATGACTGAAGGTGTGATTGCCCAGCTCAAAGCCGTTGTCGACCCACATCTGGAGCGCCTTGATGCGCTCGTCCACTTCGCCAAACTTGTAGAGCTTGCGCTCGTTCACAAATCCGACCGCGGGAACCTGCTTCTGCTTCAGCGTGGCCAGGAGCTTGGAGGTCATCTCGGTAATTTCAGTTCCGGCCATGTGGCTGGCGGCCGCCGCGGGGAGATCGTCAATCGTGATGGCGACCTGACGATCGGGCTTGTTTTCGGCGGCGAAAATTGGCAGGGCGAGGAGAAGGGCGCAAATGGTAACCGTGAGCTTCAAGATTTGATCCTCCGGGGATGAATATTAGAACACGAAGGGGGAGTTGGGACGGGCAGGTCCTCTTGAGGCATTGCCGTAAACGAAATCAGAGTGAGCGCAGGGGAGCACAGAGGGAATGCCATAACAGATTCCTCGGCTGTATCAGGACCCCGCAAGCCTGGAGAGTCTCGCGGGCCGAAATCGTGTTGTGCCGCCCCTTCGGGGCTCCGTCGATTGTAACCTGCTTTCCCGGGATTCACGTCCCGGGCCTTCGCATTGCGTCCCTTCGGAAGCCCCGGTTCATGTACTGGCCCCGTGGGTCAGTAACGCAGAGTCAAAATTCCCGCCCTGTCGTTCCAAACTACGGAACGACAAGAGCGGGGCATCCTCACGAATCTTGGTCTACTTCGAGCCGGCGGATGTGGGGCGCGAGAGCTTTTTGCGCGAGAGTTCGGAGAGAGAAGGGTAGGAAGCTGGAACGGTCAGAGTGCGCTCGGGAGCGGCCGCGCCGTTGGGAACGCCTTGACCAGCATTTTCAGAGCGAGGCCCGTATTTGCGGGGATGACTATGGTCGCAGTGAGCGTGCCGTTTCGCACCCATGTCTGCCCGGTGTCGGGCATTCCGTCACAACCGAGATAAGGCAAGGCGAGCAGGCGGTCGCGGTCCGCGCCGGTAGTGTTTTGCTGAAAAGCTTTGCGGGCGCCGATCGCCATGGAATCGTCCTGGGCGACCACCGCCTGAATCTGAGTATCCCGCGAAATCGAAAGCGACAACCAGGAACTCACCGCCTTGAAGGAACTGGCCTCGGTCCACTGGCCTTTGACGGCGCGGACCTGAATGTTGGCAGGCTTGGTTTCAGCCATTCCGGCGGTTCGCTGGCGCGCGGGCACGCTGTCCGAGGGACCCTGAACCTGAAGCAAGCAGCCACCCGCCGGCAGCAGCGCTGCAACCTGCCGTCCCTGAATGCGGCCGACCTCTTCGTGATCGGTAGTGATGGCAAAAATCGGCACATGGTGAGCGGCGCGGAGTTCGGCAAGATAGTTCGGCTCGCCGTTCAGCACCACCCAGCCGATGTCGGCTGACGCTGCGGCTTTCGCCACTTGCGGCAAGGCCGTGATGCTGACCGGTTCGAGAATAATCGCATCGGGACGCCGACCCGAGAACTGAATGGCTTTCAGAAGCTGCTGACTCTGTGTGACCGCGTCGTTGTCGGCGTAGACGATCTCTACCTTCACGCCCAACTCGCTGGCAGTTTTCTCCGCTTCCACCGCCTGCTCAATCTGATAGTCGTTGTCGCCGGTGGTGAGAGAAATAAGAAAGAAGAGGTCCTTCATCGCGGTCAATCATAACTTGACGTTACCAGCGTGCGATCGTCACTAAAGTAATCGGGTGGATGTCGTAACTGACGGAAGAGAAAAAAATTCTTGCGGAATCGCTACTGCGAGCATCCGCGCGCTAGCGCGATCGCTTCTGGGCCGGCGGTGGAATGGCGGTCTTGCCGCGAATGACGGTCACGGAGGCTTTCGGCAGAGTGAAGGTCGTGTTCCGGTCGGCCGAAATCGTGGAGCGCGCGATCGGGCCGTCGGGATCCGCCGAGCCGCCCGCCGGAGTCGGATGCCAGACGTATTGCTCGCTGCCGAAGGTGCGAACATCGACGCTTCCCGTGAAGAACGATTCCACGTCGTTCGCGCCCTCGAACTCGATCTTTACCGCGTGCGGATTTCCCTGATCTTTGTTGACGATCATGAGCGCCCACTGGCCGTCGGGGCGTAGGACCGCATAGGCGGTCACGAGGGCGTGGCCGGCGGAATCCGAAATATCGGACTCGGCAGGGAAGAGCGTGTGCTTTCCATTGCCGGGCTGTGCCCACTCCAGATTGATGAGCTGGCTGGCAAAGTACTGCGACACTGGCTGCTGGATTTGATAGTTCGAATCCACGCTGAACATTCCGAATGTGCCGCGCGAGCCGCCGCATCCGGCGTATAGACCGACGGGGAGATAGTGGAAGTAATAAATTCCGTCGCCGCCCGAACTGAGGAATGCTCCGGTGAAATCGGACAGCCAGAGCGCGCCGAAGATATCGACGAAAGATTCGCCGGTGTTCCAGGCGATGTTCAGTTCGGTGATGAACAGCGGCAGATCTTTGGGCAGGCCGTCGTCGCGCCAAACCTGCACGATGTGCCCGATGAGCTGCGGTTCGTCGTAGAGGCTGCTCCACTGAATCTTGCAGGGCTCGTAGGGATAGTGCTCGAAGGACATGAAGGAGAGGTCCTGCAAGCGGTTGTGTTCCTTGAGATAGTCGACGAAGCGGCCGAGCCACGAAGTCTTCCCAGCGGCGTCGGGCCAGACCTGTATGTCTTCATTCACGCCTTCGAAGATGGGACCGCCGAGCTTGAGGCCGGGATCGACCTGGTGGAGCGCCGTTGCCCACTGGAGATATAGCGCGGCGTAATCTTCCGGCAGCATGTACTGGCCATCGGGCTCTTCGCCCATTTCGATGTAGGAGATCGGATAGTTGCGGGCTTTGAGATAACGGATCTGGTTGGCGGAATCTTGCGGCGTGCTGTAGACCATGGCAACGGGAATCATTGCCGGAAGGCCGCGTGTATATCCGCTGGTGTAGAAGAGGTCCATTCCCACCTGATCGCGTTTGTCGTCGATGTCACTTGGCTCGTGCCAGGGATCGACCGAGGAGCAGTAGGTCGCGGTCTGGTCGGGATCGGGGATGTGGCGGATGAGATCGTGGAAGTTTCCGTCGGGCGAAGTTGTGCCGAGCGAGATTTCACGAATCGCATAGCCGACGCAGTTGCGTGGGTCGTCCGCCCCGTGGTCATCGCAGGTGTTGGAAGACTGCGTCATCCAGATGCGGAGGAAACGCACTGAAATTGGAGAGTGGGAGAGAGCAAGAGTCGATGTGCCGCCGGTTCCGGTGGTGACTGAACCGCCGGGAAACATGACCCACGTGCCCTTGGTCGGCTGCTTGATGGGATCTTCGCCGGTCCAGTACTGCACGAGGTAGCTGCGTGCGAAGGGTTCTCCCCAGGCGATGCGGATGGCATCGACGGGATGACTGTTGGCGAGGTCGAGAACTACCCACTGCGGATGGTGGGAGTCATCTTCCTGAGTAAATTTTTGGCTGAGGTAAGGATTGCTCTTCCAGTAGGTGTTCGGGTTGCCGTCGGTCATTCTCGAATAGCCGGCTTCGCTGCCGTCGTTGCGGGTGAAGCCGCGGTGTGGGAGAAAGTAGCCGTACGAATGGCGAATCGGTTCAGAGGGCGTGGGATCTCCGACGAAGTAGCCGCGATTTGAAGGAGCGCTCCACTTGCCGTTTGGATTCCAGTGCCAGGCTTCGACATGGAGTTCGGTGTTCTGGCGATAGCTAACGGTCTGCCATCCCGCGGAAAGAACCTGCTTCATGACGGCATCGGTGAAAAGCTTGTCGGTGGCGTTGCTGTTCAGGCGGTCGATGCCAGCGCCGAGAGCGGTCGTCGGAGTAAACGAGTTCAGTTCGCGGCCGGGTGCGGAGTCGACATGAATGGTCTGCGCCGGAGAAGGGGTTGTGCACAGGAAGAGTCCGAGCACCAATGCCAGAAGGTTGAACTTCTCACCGCGACTGCGGACGCGAAATTTCATGAGTGCTCCGGGAGTCGGCGCCATTTTAGTGCGCGGTCGAACTCGTTCTGCCTCTCAGGACGGTCATTGAAGCCTTGGGCAAAGTGAAGCTCGCGTTCGGGCCGCCGGGAACTGTGGTCGTCACAGGCGGATTCTCCGGATCGGGATGGCTTTCCGGGCCGAGCGAGCGCCAGACATATTGTTCACTGCCGAAGGTCACCATGGTGACCGGGCCGAGAAATCCGTTCGACCCTGCGCCGTTCTCGAAGGCAAGACGGATTTTGTGCGGATTCGACTGATCCTTGTTGATCAGCAGAATTGACCACTGGCCGTCCGGGAGTTGCACAGGGTAAGCGGTGATCAGCACGTGTCCGACGCCGTCTTTGAGATCGGCAGTGCCGGCAAAAAGCTGGTGGTTGCCGCCGTGGTGCTTGACCCATTCCAGGTTGATCATACGGCTGGCGTAGTACTGCGAAGTGTGCGCGCGAATGTTGAAATTTTCGTCGGCGACGAAGTTGCCGTAGGTGCCCCAGCCATGACATCCGGGCCGCAAGGGTTCGGGCTGGATGGGCGAGTGGTAATAGATGTCGCCGCCATAGGTGAGGAAGGAGCCGACGCTGTCTCCCAGCCAGAGTGCGGCGAAGGTGTCGGTCATGGGAAGGGTCAGTCCCCAGGACACGTTGCTTTCGGTGTTGATCAACGGAACATTCGCGGGCACGCCATCGTTGCGCCAGATCTTCAGAATACCTTCGGTCAGTTGCGGCTCTCGAAACAAATCCGACCAGGTGATGTCGCAGGGAGGATATGGATAGTGCTCGAACGAAACAAACGTGAGATCGGCCAGCCTGCCGTGCTGTTTCAGATAGTCGATGAAGCGTCCCAGCCAGGAGACGCGGCCTTTCGAATCGGGCCAGACTTCGATGTCCTCGGAGACGCCTTCGAAGACGGGTCCGCCGAGTTTCAGGGAGGGATCAACTTTGTGGATCGCAGCGGCGAACTGAAGGTAGAGAGCGCCGTAATCTTCGGGCTGCATCTTCTGCCCGTCGGGTTCCTCGCCCATCTCGATGTACTCGATGGGATAGGCGCGCTTCTTCACATATGCGATCTGCGCGGCGGCATCTTCCGGAGTGCTGTAGAGCATGGCGACCGGAATCATGGCGGGCAGGTTGTTGGTAATTCCGCTGGTGTAGAAGAGATCCATGCCAGTCTGGTCTCCGGCAGACATGTCGAGATCGGAAGCGGAGTGCCAGGGATCGACCGACGATGCATGAGTGGATGTCTGGCCGTCGTCAGGCTGGTGCTTCACCAGATCGACAAAATCGCCGCGCTCGGTGAACGTTCCGGCGTAGATTTCCTTGATGGCGTAGCCAACCGAGCTGCGCGGATCTTTCGAATCCCCGCCGGCGGTGTTGGAGGACTGCATCATGCGGATGCGCAGGTAGCGAAAGGGTACAGGAGCTTCCTTGAAGCGCAGCGTCTCAACACCACCTGTGCCGTTCGCCATGATTGCGAGAGCGATCCAGGCGCCCGCCGTTGGATTGTTCAGCGGCTCTTTTTCGCTGGTCCAGTATTGGACGTCATACTGCACCGCGTAGGGTTCGCCCCAGGCGATGCGCAGAGTGTCCAGTTTCTCCAGCGCGCCGAGGTCGATGACAATCCATTGCGGATGTAGCGAGTCATCCTCGCCAGTGAACTTGCTGGTGAGATAGGGATTGCTCTTCCAGTAGGTTTCTGGGTCACCGTCCGTGATGCGTGAATACTTGCTGCGGGAGCGGCCGTCTCCGCTGGTGTTTCCGCGATGGGGCAGGGGATATCCGTAGGAGTGCCGGATCACCTCCTTCGGCTCGGCGCTTCCGACAAAATATCCGCTCTGGTGCGCGGCATCGCTCCATGTTCCGGTGGCATTCCAGTGCCAGGCCGAGCCTTGCAGTTCCGTGTTCTGCCGATAGGTGATAGGGCCCCATCCCCCCGACAGCGATTCCTTGAGGATGTTCGGTGTGTAAATCTTATCGACGACTCCCTCGGGAAGAATGTCGATCGAACTTCCGAGCGCGACATCGGGATCGAAGGTCTTGATAGGGTGGCTGCTGTCAACGTGAACGGTCGTGGGTGAATTGGAGTTTTGCTGCGCGACCGCGGCCGAGCAGACCAGGAGAAGACAGAAGGAAAGAATCGGAATTGGCAGGATTCGATGTCGGGCGGATGTCATCAGGATTGCGGGAGCCGAAACGACAGGCGAAGTAAAAAGCCGGGGCTGGTCGACGCCGCCAGCCCCGGGAACTGCCTCACCAGTAGAACTTCAAAGCCATCTGCACTTCTCGCGGATCGTTGCAGGTTTCCGTGATCTGGCCGAAGTTACCCGTCAGCGATCCACCTTCGAAACGCGCGCTGGTATCCGGGCCGCAGAATTGCGGATGGTTGAAGGCGTTGAACGCTTCGAGCCGGTATTCCAGTCGCATGGACTCGCGAATACTGGACAGCGAGAACTGCTTGAACAGCGACATGCTCACGTTTCGCACGCCGGGCTGACGGATATAGCTCAAAGCGCGGGGGGCGTCCCCGAGCGTGAAATCGTCAGGCTGGCTGAGCACGTCGTTGGCGTTGGCGAAGTACTGGTCCACGAAGTCGGATCCCGTATTGCGCTGAAGCGTTCCGCTGATGTTCGGGCGACGGCCGCCGTAAGTGGGGATCGCCGCGCCGCCGTCGAGCGAGAGCTGGATCGGCCGGCCGCTGCTGAAGGTCACGATGCCGTTGAGCTGCCATCCGCCGATTACGGCACCGAGAACCGGGTTCATGTTGTTCGCGAACTTGCGCCCGCGCCCGATGGGAAGGTCGTAGACGTAGCTGAACTGGAGCAGATGCGGTATGTCGAACTGCGAGACCGACCGCTCAAGCTGGGGACGGTTCGGATCCTGGAGGCTGGAACTTCCGCCGAGCCAGGAGACGCTGTCGTCGGTGGCCGAGGCGTTGTCGATCGACTTCGCCCAGGTGTAAGTCGCCAGGAACTGGAGACCGTTGGCGTAGGACTTTTCCGCACGTAACTGCAGGGCGTGATAGATAGAGCTGGCAGTGGGGAAAGTGTCGCCCTGAACCGAAGTATATTGCGGATAGGGCAGCAGGAGCTGAAATCCCTGCACTTCGTCGCTCGAAAGCTCGCTGAGCGGATCGGTGATGATTCCAAAGAAGGGATTGGCGACCGGGTTTTCGAGCGAGGCAATCTGATCCGGCGTCAGGCTCTCGACGCTGATCGGCAGATGATTGAGTTCGCTGGCTCCGCTGAAGTAGAGGTGCGTGCCTTTCTTGCCGATGTAGCTTGCTTCCACGACAACTCTGCCGGGAAGCTCTTTCTCAAATCCCAGAGTCCAGGTCTGCTCGTATGGAGCCTGGGTGATGGTCTTCACGTTGCCGCCGGCGCCGAAGCCGACATCGTTCAGCGCGCCGAGCGCATTTCCGGGCGGCAGGAGGGGTCCGGTGCCGGGGAAGGGATCGCTTAAGCGGGCGAAGGGGCTGAACTGGTTGCTGGCGACGGTTCTCCACTCCGTAAGCTGGTCATAGCCCTTGTAAGTATTGATCGGACCTGTCCCTGCCGCTCCGGCGCGGGTAGTGGAGAAGAAGACGCCGTAGCCGCCGCGCATGACCAGGTTGTGCGGGAATTCATAGGCGAAACCAACCCGCGGCTGGATGTCCTTCCAGTCCGTTCCGAAGTTCTTGCGGTCATTCGAGCTGGCAAAGACTTCTGCCCCCAGAAGTGGCCGGGTGACATCGTCGCCGGTGAGCGGATCGGTGTAGGAAATGCTGCCGCCATTCAGCGGATTGGTGGCATTCAGATCGATCCAGTTCTGCCGGTCGAAGCGCTCGGTGCGAGGTGTGGTGACGTCATAGCGCAGTCCCAGATTCACTGTCAGCTTGGGACTGGCGCGCCAGTTGTCCTGCACGAACCCGCCGATCTGGAAGTTCTGGGTGCTGACCGCATTGGGAACTTCGTACGGGCAGAAGTCGAAGCAGCCGTCGGGGCTACCAACGCCCATCAGGAAGCTTGCCATTGGGTCGCCGCCGACATCGCGGGTCTGGGACGAACCGTTGTAATCAAAGTTGAACTCACCCGCGGGCCAGCCGGGCTGAGTGAAGTTGATGCGGTGCAAACGGCCCTCGCCGCCGAACTTCAGCTCGTGCGATCCGCGCACCAGGCTGATGGTTCCGGTGAGGTGGTGCGTCTCCTGGCCCTGCCGCAAGATGCTGAACGTCTGCGTGCCGATGTTGGCGCCGGCGGGGGGTACATAGTCGGCGAGTTCGATGTTGGGAAACTGGGGGAAGCCCGAGACCAACATGTAGGCCGGCAGGCCCAACTGGGCTGACGGATCGATTGAGTCGAAATCTCCCTGAATCCCGTGCTGAAAATCAAATCCACGGGTGAAGCCGTAGGAGATGTTCATAACCACCGTCGGGCTGAAGGTGTAGGTCTCGTTCAGCGCGAACAGATGGCGGGTGAAGTCGCCGGGGCCGGCGGTGCAGGGATCCGCTTCGTTGCCGTAGCAGTTGAAGCCATGGGAGTTGCCCTTTTCCTGCGAATATTTCCCACTCAGCAGGCTATTGTCGCTGAAACGATGGTCGATCTTGATATCAAACTTATCGTCCGTATAGCGGTTCGTGCCCGCGCCGAACCAGTTCAGGAAGCGGCCGTCTGCATCAGTAGCGGCAGAAGTGGGCTGCGGGAAGAACTGCATCAAGTTGAACGCCACCGGATCGATCAGGTTGCCCGCGACTCCGGGAGTCGAAGTACCCCCGCTGGCAAAGGTGGAAAGATTGTTGAACGGGATGAAAGCTGTGCGGCTGAAACTGGAGATGCCGTCATCGAAACTGGCATTGGGATCGAACGGATCCCAGAGCTGGCCGGCGGGATCGTCGCACATGCCGGCTCCGTCGAAGCTGCCTCCGCGCAGCCCGCAGAGTTCGCCGAAATCGCCGGTCCGCTCGGCAGCGCTGGGCACACCCGCGCTTCCGGAAGCGAAGGTGCGCTGACGGGTGCCGTCGTAGTCGACGAAGAAGAAAGTCTTCTTGCGGATGATCGGGCCGCCGAAGGTCACGCCGAAATTGTTGCGGCGGAGCGGCGAGCGTGGCTCACCATTCTGATTGGCGAACCAGTTGTTGGCGTCGAGTTTCTCGTTGCGCAGGAAGTCGTAAGCGCTACCGTGAAACTGGTTGGTGCCAGAGCGGGTAACAACGTTGACCACGTTCGATCCACTGAAACCGAACTCAGCGCTGAAGTTCGATTGCTGGAGCTTGAATTCTTCTACGGACTCGACCGAGGGCGTGTAGGTCGCCGAAAGAATTCCACTGTTCTGCTCGAAGTTCGAGGTGGTCACGCCGTCGATCAGGACATCCGCGGTAGAGTTGCGGCTGCCGTTGGAGATGAAATTGGTCGTGGTGCAACCCACGCACTGATTGTCGGGAATTGTGACTCCGGGGGCGAGGTATGCGAGATCAAAAACGGCTCGGCTGATCAACGGCAGATTGTTGATGAAACTCCGATCGACCACCTGTCCGGTGACGGCATCCTGGGTTTGCAGTTCGACGCCCGCGGCCTGTACTTCCACCACTTGCGATGCGGCGCCCACCCTGAGCGTGAAGTCGACAGAGGCGTTCTCGTTGATCGAGACGACGACGTTGTCCTTTTTCTGGGTTTCGAAGTTCGAGGCTTCGACCGAGATGTTGTATTTCCCCGGCGGCACCTGCCGGACGATGTAGCGGCCTTCGCTGTCACTGGTGCCGTTGAAGGAGAAACCCTTCTCCGCATCCACCAGGCTGACCTTGACTCCGGGCACGACTGCGCCCGAGGGATCGCTTACCGTCCCCGAGACCGAACCCGTGTACAACTGGGCCTGGGCGCCCGCGACTAGAAGAAACAGGCAGAAAACCAGCAGCAGTGCGAGACCAGCGAATTTTCTGGAGTTAACCGGCAAGCTGAAATTCGTCACTTCCATAACGCCCCCATGCTCAAAGCAAAAACACCCCTCCAATGGGAGGAGCGGTCAGTGTGCGGTTTAAGTGGAAACTCCGTGAAGCCATTTATTAAAACGTTTTATCACTCAGCCTGCCGTCGGCTGTCAAGCAAAATCTCTCTTTTTGGCGGCCGAACAGAAGCCGCCGGGGAAGCACCGGGCTCTGCTATGTGGTGGTAAAGATTGGGCTTCAGGTTGGAGAGGCGCTGCACCGTGCCGCTTGGCCAGCGAATCTCGACATCTACTGCCGGGTGCCGGGTTCCCGGGCCCAAACCGACCAGAATCCGTTTGTCATGAGCGGAAAGATAGCTTGAACCGCCTGTGACCCAGCGCACCAGTTTCGAGCCGCCAGTGGTCACGGTGATCTTCGCTCCGACCGCATCACGGTTGCTGCGGGTGCCTTGCAGGTCAAAGCCGATCCACCAATTAGTTTGCGAATTGGTCTGCGAATTGGTCTGCCCAGCGTCGTTCCTCAGGAGAACCGGGGGGCTGTCCAGTTGCGTGAAGATCACGTCAGGGTCGCCATCGTTATCGAAGTCGCCGACGGCGAGGCCGCGCGCAACGTAGCTTGTCTGGAATGCCGCTCCCGCGTTCGCGCGCATGTTCTGGAAGCGCCCGCCCTGAACGTTGTGAAGCAGCAGGGGCGGTTCCTTGTACTTCACATCCTCGCGGGTGCTTTCGATCACCTGGTTGATATGGCCGTTCACCGTCACCAGATCCAGGCGACCGTCATTGTCGTAGTCCAGAAACTTGGCGCCCCATCCCACATAGGACCGGGTCATCCCCGCAAGTTGGGAGCTGAGGGTCCGATCCTGATAGGGGAAAGCCGCCGAGCCTGAAAAGAGGGAGTGATACTCGTCGTTGAAATTGGTGACGATGAAGTCGGGAATGCCGTCGCCGGTGAAGTCCGCCGCGTCAACGCCCATGCCCGCCTTTGCAATGCCGGCGGAGTTGTAGGCGACCTCGGCGTCGAGAGCGACATCTTCGAAGGTCCCGTTTCTTTTGTTGACGAGCAGAAGGTTGGGCGAAGCGTCGCGGGCGATGAACAGGTCAGTCCAGCCGTCGTCGTTAACGTCGATGGCAACGACTCCCAGGCCGCGCCCGACTTGTTTTGCCAGCCCTGAGGGAGCGCTGACATCCGAGAACGTCCCGTCGCCGTTGTTGTGATAGAGGGTGAGCGGCATGCCCTGATAGGCGATCTGCTCGCAGTACGAGGGAACGCCCTTGGTCGAGCACCGTTTCGGATCGTCGAAGGAAAACTTCACGTAGTTGGTGACGACCAGGTCGAGGCGGCCGTCATTGTCGTAATCGAACCAGGCCGCGCTCGCGGCCCAGCGTCCGGTGTTGGCGACCCCGGCCTTATCGGTGAAGCGGGTGAAAGTGCCGTTGCCATTGTTGTGGAAAAGCGCGCATGAGGGATAGCCGGTGACGAAGAGATCGGGGAAGCCGTCGTTGTCGTAATCACCGACGGCAACGCCCATGCCGTAGAAACCAAGTTCATCCACGCCTGCTTTGGCGGCGACGTCTTCAAACTTGCCGTGCCCGAGATTGCGGTAGAGGGCATTCCGCAGCGGAGCGGCGCTCTTGCCTTTCGGCGTTTCCCCGCCGTTGACCAGGAAGATGTCGAGCAACCCGTCGCCGTCAAAGTCGAGGAAGGCGACGCCTCCGCCCATGGTTTCGATGAGAAAGCGATCGGGAGATTCTCCGCTGAATTGCCGCCAGGTGATGCCCGCTTCCTGCGTAATCTCGGTGAATATCGGTTTGACTGGTGCGGGGGGATCGGAACTTAAGGCCACGGGACCGAGCGCCAGAAGGAGCAGCAAGGGGAGATTCAGGAATCGTAACCTCATGCTAGTTCTTCGGCGTGCTTGTTGTGGGCAGAGAGGCGTCGGCGGTTTTCAGCCGTTCGTAAGCCGCCATTTCCTCCCCTGCTTGCTGCGTCCGCCCAAGCCGCCGGTAAAGGCGGGCGAGGGCAAAGTGCGCGGCGCTGTCGTCGGGATCGAGTCTTGCCGCTCTCTCCAGAAGCGGCTGTGCCTGCGACGTCTGGCCCTTTTTCAGATACAGGTCTCCGAGTTGAAAGTGTGCCTCGGCCAGCGACGGGTCCAGTTCGATTGCAGAGCGGAGGAGACGTTCTGCTTTGGCAGCCGCGGCCTTATCGCCCGTATCGGCGCCCTGAAGCAGCACGGATGCGTAGGCGGCGCGGAGGGCGGCATCCTTGGGGAAGTGCTTCAAGCCCTTTTCGAAATTGGCGGCGGCCTGGGCCTTCATCCCGGCCGCGGCTTGCGCGGCGGCAAGTCCTCGGAGTGCTTCGGCGCGATTCTGATCGAGCTCAACCGCGCGCTGGTAGGAGCTGACGGCATCCGTGAACTGGGACATTCTGGTTTGGGCCAAACCTCGGGCTTCCCAAACCCGCGCAGATTTCGGCAGCGCAGTGACCCCGCGAGTGGCACCTTCGAGAGCCTGCGAAAATTTGCGCGAAGCAAGAAGAATGTTCGTCAGATCGACATAGTTGGCTTCCGCCGCCGCATCCAGACGAATGGATTCTTCCAGCGCCGCGGTTGCTTTTTCGGGCTGGCGCATTTGCTGATAGCACCATCCGAGAAGGTTGTAAGTCTCGCTCGTTGCTTGTCCTGACTCGATGAGCTGTTCGAGTGTTTTCTGGCTCTCGGGATATTTTCCAGCGTGGTATTGCACGGAAGCCAAACGATATTGAGCCGTTGGGCTCAGCGCGGATGCGCCCTGGATTTCGGCGAGCAATTTTTCGGCGGTCGCGTAGTCGGCCATTTCGTCGGCGATTCGGGCTCCGAGCAAGATCGCTTCCGCGCCCGCGGGATGGCCGATGAGGGCCGAGAGCGCAGCGCGGGCCTTTTCCGGCTGCGAAACGTGATAGTAAGACTTCGCCAGCGCCACGATCGACTGCGGCTGCTGTCGGACCTGCTCGGGGACCGAGGCCAGCATGGTTGCCGCTTCGCGGTAGTCGCCCATATTCTCGGCAACCATTCCCAGCAGCAGGCGAGAAGGCGCGTCGTCGGGCTTTGCCTTGAGCAGAATCTCCAGGTTGGCGCGAGCCTGCTGGAAACGGTGCAACTGCCAGAGATTCGCTGCAAGGTAGCGGCGAACGGTTGTGTCACCCGGATTGATTTTCAGCGCACGCTCGAAGACCCGGGTCGACTCTTCGAATTTCTTTTCCTGCGCGAGGACCGTGCCATAGACCGCGAGCAGTTGCGCATTGTTGGGATCCAGTTTGGCGGCCTGGCGGAGTTCGGAGTCCGCCGCAGCGAGATTGCCGGAGCGCGCCAAGTCGATTCCCCGATTCGCATGAGCCCGGGCCTGGGAGGGCGTCTGGCCTGCTGCCAGGGCGCAGAGCGAAAGAAACAGGAAGGCGCTGAAGAAATGCTGCAGCCAACTGGTTCCTTCGGGCGCTCGGGCGGGCGGAGAGACTGCTCGCATCAGGCTTAGTGTTGTCGAATCATGCGCCGGCGTCAATGCTTCAAGTGCGGCATGAATCCCCGCGACTTCATGCGCAGGCGGTAAACCGACGACGTCGCGGTGATGTAGAGCGTCTGGTAGTCCTTGTCACCCCAGGCCAGATTGGCCGGCTGTTCCGGCACCACGATGGTGCCCACGTGATGTCCTTGCGGATCCCAGACCCAGATCCCTTCCGGTCCGGTGATGTAGAGGTTGCCATGAACATCGACTTTGATCCCATCGGGAACACCCTCGCCTTTGCCGCCGGGTTCCTCCCCGAAAATTCGTCCGTTGGTTAGTGCGCCGCCGGGGCCGACATCGTAAACGCGAATGTTTCGCTGCTCGCTGTCGTCCACGTAGAAATGTTTGCCATCGGGAGAGAAGGCGAGACCATTCGGTTGGCTGAGGTCCCTCGTCAGAAGCGTGACCGTGCCTTTAGGATCCAGGCGAAACACTCCCTGGAAGGAAAGTTCCTGGGTTGCTCCCTGCGGGAGATCGAGAGTCGGGTCGGTGAAATAGATTGCACCGTCCGGGCCGATCACCACGTCATTGGGACTATTGAATTTGCTTCCCTGGTATTTATCGGCGAGAACGGAGTACTTTCCATCCGGCGTCACAGCGATGATCGCCCGCAGAACGCTGGCGCAATCGATCAGGCGATGCTGACGGTCGTAGGTGTTCCCGTCGGGATCGCCAAGTGAAATGACTTCTTCCTTCCGCCCATCGAGAAACAGGCGGAAGATCTTGTTCTGCTCCTCGTCGCTGACGTAGAGAAAGCCTTCGGGGTCGTAGACGGGTCCTTCGGTGAAGCCAAAGCCGGTCGCAACCCGGCTGATCTGCTGGTTGCGTTCGATCAATTTCCAGAACGACGGAGTTTCGGCCCGAAGTTCGAAATGGCGCACCGGCGTCTTGGCGCCGACCGGCGCAGTGCAGAACAGGATCAGAAGAACGGCGGCCGTCAGGAGCGGGAATGCTCTACGAGTCAATGAAGTCAGGAAGAATCCTTTCGGAGCAAAAGTCAAGTATTAGATCTTCAGATCTATGGTTGTTGCGTTTTACCACAGAGGGCACTGGGTCACACAGAGGAACCCAACACAATAGAACGCCAAAACATTAGCGAGCCCCGTCAAGATGTTTGCTACTACCTATTCCTCCTCCCGCTTCTTCGCAGCGGGCGCGTTCGAATCTTGCTTTGCATTGCTTGCAGCGGCGATAAAACTTACCAGGTCGTCGAGCTCTTTCGGGCTCAGCCGCGTACCGTAATCCGTCGGCATCAGCGGCGTGGAGAGATATTCAATGCTCTCGAGCTGAGATCGCTCGAACAGGTGAAATTCGCCGGTGAAGTCCTGGAGCTGAAGAGAAAAGTTATCCTCGTTTCGAATTACTCCTTCAAACCTGAGGCGATTCGTTGTAGTCACTGCCACGCGTCGCTGGTGCGGAGCAAGGATCTTGCCCGGGTTCACGATTGCCTCGCGAATATTCGCAGGCGCCTCGGCGGCGGCGTAGTCGGTCAGGTCAGCGCCCAGAAATCCTCCCTGGCCGTTCACCATGTGACAGTCGGAACATCCCGCTTTGCCGAAAAACATTGCCTTACCTTTTTCTCTATTTCCGGTGAGCTGTCCCGCCGCCGGCTCTCCCTGAAGATTGCGTAGTTCCTTGACCAGGGACTGCACTTGCGTCGAAGAAAGCTGGCGGAAGCCCGGCATCGCTGTGCCTGGAATTCCTTGCTGAATGATCTTCGCAAGGGCATCGTCAGACATTCTTTGCACAGTGCTCCGAGTTGCGATATCGGGAGCGCGTTCGCCGCCCCGGGCGTCGAGTCCGTGACACGCTGCGCATATCGAGGTGAACAGGCGGTGTCCCTGGGTCGAAGCCCTCGTCATGGACGTTTGCTGCCCGGACGCGGCCCCGGCGAGCATGAAGAGGGAACATGCAAGAATCCCAATGGGGAAGGGCACACGGAAACTAATAGCTTTCGTCCTCAGGAACGAAGTCACAGCCGAGGTCACCGTTCCGTTTACTTCTGCCTGACCGCAATAGCTGAGACCTCGATGCGCGCGTTGTTCACCAGCGCGGCAGCCTGCACAGTGGCACGCGCAGGTTTCGGGTCCGGCATGAAGGCCTTGTAGACCTTGTTCATGTCGGGAAATTCTTTGATGTCGGCCAGGTAGACGGTGACGGCAACGATGTCTTTCATTTCGAAGCCCGCGGCTTTCACCACCCGCTGGATATTTTCGAGAGCCGCCTGGCATTCCGGGCCGATCCCGCCCGGCGTCAGCTTGCCTTTGTCATCCGTGCCTTCCTGCCCCGCGACGTAGAGCGTATTGCCCGCCACAATTCCGTCGCTGAACGGCAAACCCTCGGTTCCGGGAAATTTGATGGCGCGATGTTCCTGTGCGATGGAAATCATCGTGCTCGAAAAAAGGAAAACGATTGACGCGAGGAGAAAGAAAAATCGGCGACTGCCGTTTCGTGAATTCATATTGGTTAAATCCTTTCAGTAAGTGAAAAACAACACTTTCCAATCGACGGCGGGAAATGCTAAAGTCCGCCCACATATATACAACGGGAGGACTGGATGGACAAAATCTGGGTTTGCCGGACGGTTCGATTTCATTTCGCCGCACTATTTCTACTGACAGCAGTTGCGATGAACTCCTTGAGCGTTTTTGCCCAGTCCACGGCCACGACACCGCAATCGGGCGACGCAAACGCCCTTCTCGACGGCTACCGCCACGTGGAAGTTGCCTCGGTTTCGGACGCTCTGGAGCAGTTGACGGGAAAGAAGATGTACATGTCACACAAGATGCAGCCAATCTTTTCCACCAAGTTCGCAGGATTCGCGCTGACGGTGAAGCTGAAGAAGGACGAGGGAAACAAGGATCCCAATGCGTTGAGCGGCATGCTTGCAGCCATCGATCGCGGAGGACCGAATTCCGTCTGGGTAATGGTGGTGGAGGACGGAGCCGATATCGCGGGTATGGGCGGGCTGATGGGCACAGCAATGTCGGTGCGCGGCTATAGCGGAGCAATAATCGATGGCGGTGTCCGCGATCTCGGTCAGTTGAAGAAAATCGGTTTCCCGGTGTATGCCCTGGGGATCGTTCCCTCGACGTCCGTTCATCACTACGCGTTTGCCGGAGCCGATATTCCGCTGACCTGCGACGGAGTCGAAGTTCAGCCGGGCGACATCGTGGCGGCGGATGGCGACGGCGTCGTGGTGGTGCCGCGCGCCAAAGCGCAGGAGGTTCTGGAACGCGCGCAGCAACTGGACTTTCAGGAACATTCCATGTACCCGTTCATCGAAAAGTACAAATCGATTCAGGAAGCGGTGAAGAAATTCGGGCGTCTTTGACGCGGGCGCGCGCCGTGAAGTATTTTCGACAAAAGGGTTCATGACTGCTTCGGATCATCTCCACACCGTTCCCGTTCCGCTGAACAGCAAGCAATGGGCGTCGTGTTTCCGTTTGCCCTGGGATCCTGCAATGGGTGACAGATGAACCTGATTCTCCCCGGGCAAAGGGCACATGCGACTGAAAATCAGGGGCGGATCAGAATTGCTGAATCACTCAGGGTGATATTGCTCGCTCTGTCGGCTGTGGCAATTACTCTGCCGCTGCTCGCCGATGATTCCGTTGTTTCGGTGAAGGTGAACGTCTCTGCCGCCGACATCGCTGCCAGCCCGCTTGCTGAAAACTGGCTGAGCTACAACGGTGATTACAGCGGCCGTCGCTACAGCAGCCTGAAGCAGATCACTCCTGCCAATGTCGCTCAGTTGCGGGCGCAGTGGGTTTTTCATTCTGCCGAGACACGACGCCTGGAGGTCACACCCCTGGTGGTCGACGGGATCATGTTTGTGACCGCCGCCAACGATACGTACGCTCTGGACGCTACGACGGGACGCGTGATCTGGCATCACTCACGGCCGATTTCCGAAGGCCTGATTGATGACGCATCCGGCCACCTCAGCCGTGGAGTCGCGGTTCTCGGCTCCAAACTTTACCGCCTGACAGACAATGCGCACCTGCTGTGTCTCGACACCCGCTCAGGCCACCTGCTCTGGGACGTTGCCTATGCGGACTGGAACAGAAATTACGGAGCGACGGGCGCGCCGCTGCTGGTCAAGGACAAAGTCATCGTCGGGACCTCCGGCGGAGACGACGGCGTTCGCGGGTTCGTCGCCGCGTATGACGCGGAAAGCGGAAAGCTGGCGTGGCGCTTCTGGACCATTCCCGGCCCAGGCGAGTTTGGCTCTGAGAGCTGGCCGGGCGATTTGTATCTGCATGGTGGCGGCACCACGTGGATGCCGGGCACTTACGATCCCGAGACCAACACGCTCTTCTGGGGAACCAGCAATCCCAGCCCCGACTTCGATGGAGAAGTGCGGCCCGGCGACGACCTGTACACAAGCTGTGTTCTGGCACTCGATCCGGACACAGGGAAGTTGAAGTGGCACTTTCAGTTCACGCCGCATGATCTTTTTGACTATGACGCAACGGAAACGCCGGTTTTGATCGACGCGGTCTACCAGGGCACTCCGCGAAAGCTCCTGGTGCAGGCTAACCGGAATGGTTTTGTCTACGTGCTCGACAGGACGGATGGAAAATTTCTTGCTTCCGTTCCTTTCGCGGAAAAGCTGACCTGGGCCAAGGGTATCGATCCGCAGGGCCGCCCGATCCGAACCGAATTGAAGCCGACGGCGGATGGAACCCGAATCTGCCCCGGTTACGCCGGTGCGACCAACTGGTTCGCGCCGTCGTATAACGAATCCACACATTTCCTGTACTTCATGGCGCTGGAGGAGTGCCAGACCTACTTCTGGAAGCCGGAAAAATTCGAGGAAGGAAAGACCTTTTATTCCACCGGCGTGAAGCGGATACCAGAAGAGACCGCGCAGAAGATTCTGATCGCCTACAACGTCGATACGAACTCGATCGCCTGGAAATATCCGCAAGTGGGCCGCGCGCATTCTGCTGGAGGCACGATGACGACCGCATCGGGACTGCTCTTTTTCGGAGACGATGCGGAGTCGTTCGAGGCAGTCGACGCAAGAACCGGCAAACCACTATGGCACTTCAACACCGGCCAGGTCTTCAGCGCCTCGCCGATGAGTTATGCGGTACGCGGCAAGCAGTACGTGGCCATCGCAGCCGGCAGCGACATCTTCAGTTTTGCGTTACCGTAGAAGTTGAATGAAGAAGTTTAATTTACAGAAAAGAAAGGGAATTGTTTTATGACATCGACATTCTTCAATCGCAGAAAAATGGTCAGCAACCTGGCCTCGGCTCTTTCCGTAGTGGGCGTGAGCAGCCTGCTCGCGACAACGGCGGAGGCGAAAAAGAAAGACTCGGTTCAAAAGATGAGCCGCGATGCCAAGCCTGCCGAGGGCAAACAGATGATCACTCCCCTCATCACGCACAACGGCCTCATCTACATCGCGGGACAGGGCGCAAACTCCAATGGGCCGGTGGGGAAGGACGACATCGACAGCCACACGACGAAAGTGATGGAAAATGTGAAGGAGCTGGTTGAGGCAGGCGGTGGCTCGATGGACAGCATCCTGCAACTCACCGTGTTTCTGGCGAACATCTCGGACTACGATGCGATGAATGCCATCTTCAAAACCTACTTTCCAAATGGCGGCCCGGCCCGGACCTGCGTTGCGGTGGCGGCGTTGCCGGGAAAATCTTTGGTGGAGATCAACTGCATCGCCGCCATCACTCGCAAGTAACCACTTGCAAAGGAGCATCAGACATGGGATTTGTTTCAAATTTGAATCGTCGAAGTTTCGTCGGGAGCCTGGCGGTTGCAGCCGGCTCCGCGCTGACGCCGCGCAGGATGTTTGCGGCGAAGGCTCCCAAAGTCACAGGGCTCGGCCAGACCGGCAATCCATACGAAGAACTTGGCGTGAAAACCGTCATCAACTGCCAGGGCACGATGACGGTACTGGGCGGCTCTCTCCCTCATCCGCAGCTTGAAGCGGTAATGGCCCAGGCCGGCCGTCACTTCGTGCGGATCGTCGATCTTGAGGTCGCGGCAGGGAACCGCGTCGCACAGATGCTGAAGCTGCCCGACGACTACACTGCGCTGGTAACTTCCGGCGCGGCGGCCGCCATGCAGTCTGGGCTCGCGGGCATTCTGACCGGCGGGGACGAAAAACTGATCCAGCAGATTCCGGACCTCACGGGGATGAAGTCGGAGGTCATCATCCAGAAGACGCACCGCAATCCTTTTGATCACCAGTTGCGCAACACGGGGATCAAGCTGATCGTGGTGGAAACAGCCGATGATGTGCGCAAAGCCATCAACGAGAAGACGGCGATGATGCACTTTTCCAACTTTGCCAACGCGGCCGGACGGGTCAAGGTGGACGAGTGGCTCAAACTGGGGAAGGAATACAAGATACCCTGCATGAACGATGCCGCAGCCGACACGCCTCCGGTCTCGCATCTGTGGGAATACGCCAACATGGGCTACGATCTGATCACCTTCAGCGGCGGAAAAGCCATTCGCGGACCGCAGTGCGCCGGGCTGCTGCTGGGAAGAAAAGATCTGGTGGCGAACGCGTTGCTTAACAACAGCCCGCACGAAGACACCATCGGGCGCAGCCAGAAGGTCGGCAAGGAAGAAATTGTCGGCATGGTGAAGGCTCTGGAACTGTTCCTCAACGAGGATCATGATGCCTTGTGGAAGGAATGGCAGGGACAACTCGATTACATCTCGCGCGAAGTCTCGAAAACTCCTGGCGTCACGACCACATTCTTTGTCCCTGACATCGCCAACCACGTGCCGCACATGGCGATTACGTGGGATGAGGCCAAGGTGCCAGTAACGATGAAGCAGGTATCGCAGATGTTGCGCGATTCGAGCCCGTCCATCATTATGGGCGGCGGGGAAGAGCATCCGGGGCTTACCATGAACTCGTTCATGCTCCAGTCCGGGGAGTACAAGATCGTGGCCACGCAACTGTCTCGCATTCTGCGAGAGCACGCCACGGCGAAGAGTTGATAGCGCTGTTTCGTTTCCAGCCGGAGTTGCAGGAGGGGCGATGACGCGGCCACAGAAAAGCTATGTGCGCTGGCAGCTCATTTTTCTGATGTTCATTCTGAGCGCGGTCGCATTCCTGGACCGGGTGAATATCTCCATTGCCGGCACCTCCATCGCCACCGCATATGGGCTCACCAATGTGCAACTGGGAACGGTCTTCAGCGCACTGCTCTGGGGATATGCACTGTGCCAGACGCTTGGCGGACGCCTGGCTGACCGGATCGGCCCACGCCGGGTGCTTGCCGTCGGTGTGATCTGGTGGGGCATTTTCACGGCGCTGACGGCGGCGATTCCCGTGGGAATCGGGAGCGCGCTCATTCTGTTTGTCCTGGTGCGCTTCATGCTTGGCGTCGGGGAGGCGGTGGTTTATCCCGCATCCAATCAGTTCATTGCCCGCTGGATCCCGATGCAGGAGCGGGGCATCGCCAACGGCTGGATTTTTGCCGGAGTCGGGGCTGGGGCGGGACTCTCTCCGCCGCTTATCACGTTCCTGATGCTGCACTACGGCTGGCGGGCATCATTCTGGGTTTGTGCCGTCATCGGTCTGCTGGTCGGCGCCACATGGTACCTGTTCGCGCGTGATAACCCTGCTGAGCATCCCGGCGTTTCCGAAACTGAACTCGCCTTCATTCGCGCCGGTCTCACCGCTGGTATCGACGCTGCTCCTGGCGGCGAGGCGCGAAAGCCCGCGCTAGTCGCGTGGCGCCGGGTGTTTGCCAGCAAAGACGTCATCGCGATCACCCTAAGCTATTTCTCCTTCGGCTACGTAGCCTGGATTTTCTTCAGCTGGTTCTACATTTACCTGGCCCAGGTACGAGGGCTGAATCTGAAATCCAGCGCCTTCTACGCAATGTTGCCTTTCCTCGCGATGGCAGTGTGCTGCACTGTAGGCGGCACGATCAGCGACCGCCTCACGCGGCTGTATGGACCTCGAATCGGGCGCTGCGTGGTGGCCTCGGTCGGCATTTTCGGAGCCGCCATCTTTCTCGCCCTGGGATCGCAGGTAGAAAGTGCACGCCTGGCCAGTGTGGTACTCGCAGGGGGAGCCGGGGCACTCTATCTTTCCCAAAGCTCGTTCTGGTCTGTAACCGCGGACATCGCGGGTCATTCGTCGGGATCCGTCTCTGGCTTCATGAATATGGGAGGCCAGATCGGAGGCGCCGTCACCGCCCAGCTCACGCCCTGGATCGCCAGCAGGCTGGGATGGACAGCTTCGTTCTGGGTGGCTGCGGGACTCTGCGTCATCGGCTCGGCCCTGTGGCTGATTGTCGATCCGCAGCGGACGCTGTCGACGGATCAGAAATCTGAGAGCCTCGCGTTCTCTGCGCCAAAGTGACCGGACGCTGTGCCGGCTTGACTTCCGACCGTTAAAAACACAATGAGAAGGTTCGTCATCACCGGTGCGCCGGGGGCAGGGAAGACTGCGATCATTCGTCAGTTAGAACTTGATGGGTTCAGCGTTGTCGAAGAGGCAGCTACGGATGTCATCGCCGCCGCGCATGCCCGCGGAACGGCCCAGCCGTGGACAAATCCCTCTTTCATTGATGAAGTGGCGACTCTGCAGAGAGAACGGCAGATTCAAGCGTCCTGCGAACCGGCTGAGGTTCAGTTCCATGACCGATGTGTCGTTTGTACGGCGGCGCTAGCGATCTATCTTGGCTACGCGTTTTCGCCGTTTCTTGCCGGCGAACTGGAGCGCATCAAACGAGAAGCGATCTATCAAAGCAGAGTCTTTTTCGTCCGCAATCTTGGTTTCGTGACTCCGACCGAAGCGCGCCGAATCAGCGTCGAGGAAACCCTGCGTTTTGAGCGAATTCACGAAGAGGTTTACCGAGACTTCGGCTTTAAACTGATCTCGGTCGAGCCGGGAAGCGTGGTGGAACGGGTAAGCGCGATCAAAGCCGCCATTGGCTAGTTAGACAGAGAGATTTGTGGCCCGACGCCACCCGGTGAGCAAAAGATTCTAGACCACGGCGTCTTTCAGCACCTGGTGCAGCTTTCGTCCCACGATTGCATCTTCACCCGGAAGCATCATCCAGACTCCCACGATAATGGTGTTGCTCCCGCCGGGGAGGCCGGCGCTGGCCGGCGGGCCACCGGTCGACGGATTCAATTCTATTGAGGGCGTCCCTTGCCTCATTTTCTCCATTACTTCCTGACCCGAGATTTTTATCTTGTCCGGATCGTACGTGATCAGGAGATGAGGCACGTGATTGGCGACCGGCGGAACGAAAATCTTCGTCTGGATCGTGGGCAGGTCCTTGAGAGAGGCAACAATCTTTTCGGCGCGACCCTGGTATTCCTTCTGCATTGCGTCATCGTCCTGCTTCAGGAACCAGTCCACGGCGGCAACAAGGCCGACGATCTCCTCTTTTGCAACCTTCATTCCCCGCCCGACCGTGTTTGAATTGGGCGAGTTGTTCAGGCGCGCCGCCTCGATCAGGTCCTTCCTTCCCAGCAGAAGCCCACTGCACTGCGGCCCGCGGAGGCCCTTGCCGCCGGAAAAGGTGACCAGGTCGAATCCCATCTGCGTGTAGTTCCACAGATTGGAAATCGGCGGAACATCCGCGGCTGCGTCGTTGAAGCAGGGAACGCCGTGCTTGTGGGCGACACGAATCCAGTCTTCCCGGCCTATTTGACCCTCCGCCGCGTTGAAGAAGTGCGCCATCACTGTGCGGTCGTTAAAGGCCTGCTCGTACTGTTCCATACTCTCCACTTCCACGAACTTCACGCCGCAGTTGCGCAAAGCGTGATCGTAACCGTAGCGGTGCTTCTTCTGGATGATCACTTCGTTCTTGAGTCCCGCCATGTCGGTGGGAATGTTCACAATGGCGTCCTTGTTTCCCACGGTGACGCAGGCAGCCGTTCCCAGAGTGAGCGCCGCGGCCGCGCCAGCGGTGACCAGCGCAGCTTCGCACTTCAGATTTTTGGCAAGGTAGGCGCCCGAGGCCTCCAGCAGGGAAGTCAGGTTCACAGGGTGGCGAGCAGCCAGATCGATAGCTGCGCGAACTTCCTCCGGCATGGTCGACGCAGAAAGCGCCGTGTAGGTTCCAGCAGCATTGATGAATGGAACCACTCCAAGCTTCTCGTAGTAGTCGACTCCCTTGGGCGGACGCGCCGGCGAGGCCATGGCGTCCAGCGCCGGAATAGCACAGGCGGCCGCACTGCCGGCAACCACTGCCTGGCCTCCTTTTCGGAGAAGTTTTCGACGGGTGATAGCAGGCACGGTACCCTCCCTGGAAATGGAATTCATCACTGCCTTGGAAAATCATCCGCTTTGGCGGGCTTCGAATTGCCCAGCGCGGGATTGTTGAAGTACTGAGGACGAGCTTTTTCCCACTCGACCATGCTGAGCCCGGAGGGATCGTAGAGAATCCGGCCGCCGCGGATCGTCATTCTCGCGATGAGCTTTACGTCGCCATTCATTTTCGCGAAGCCACAATCAACATAACCGAATTTTCCGTGAAGAACCTCGAGCACGGCGATGTCAGCCTCCCGGCCCGGGATTAACGTTCCGAGATCTGGATGGCGGATTTCGTGCGCAGGATTGACAGTTGCGCGACGGATCAGGTCGTTCAGAGGCACACCCATCGCCAGAAACTTCGACATCACATTGCTCATGTTGAGGATCGTAAAGTTGCCGGTATGCTCATCCGTCGAGATCGAGTCCGGCAGAAATCCCTGTTGTTGCGCTCGAACCGCGTTGCGGAACCAGAAGCTGCCACCTCCGTGACCCACGTCAAAGAAAACTCCGCGCTCGCGGGCCTGGTTCATGATCGGATTCAGCTTGCCGTCCGGGTTGATGATGGGGAACTGTTGCGCGAACACGTGAGTGTGGATATCGCCGGGCCGCATCTTTTTGAGGATCAACTCCTCATATGTTCTCTCCGGGCGCGGCCAGAAATCGAACATCACCGGCACATTAGCCAGCTTGCCGCACTCCTCAGCCCGGTCGACGGCCGCCCACGGCGTGTGCTCGGCATCCCACGGATCCTCGGTCCAATAGTGAGCCGTCTTGACGCCAACGATGACGTCGCGGTGCTGTTCGATCATCTCGGCGCAGCGTTTGGGGTCCATCTCATCCAGACTCTGCTCCAGTCCGCCATTCATGCCATTGCCCACAATATTGAGAAACGCGAGGACCCGCACCTTGGCGTGATCGATGACCTCCATCTTTTCCTGGAGGAAAGTCTCGGCGCCCGCTGTTCCGGCATCGACGATAGTTGTCACGCCCGATTGCAGAGCAAGGTCGGCGGGCACGCCGAGAGGCTCGGTATGCGCGCGCGCTTCGGGAGTGAACCAGTTCAGCGGGGCCCCTCCGTTGCCGATGTGGTAGTGGATGTCGATCATGCCCGGAGTGACGTAGAGTCCGGTCACATCGACAACCTTGTCCGCCTGGCCGGCGGGAATGTCTTTCTTCACCGCCGCGACTTTTCCGTTGGCCACTGCGACGTCCATGATGCCATCGGTATTGGTTGCCGGATCGATGACGTGACCGCCCTTCAGCAGCAGGTCGTAATGTTCCTGCGCGCCGGCAGCCAGAGTCACGAACGCAACGAAGACGAACGCCGCCAGCAGCCTGCCAGACACTCTTGCCGGATTCCGCATTTCTTTCCCCACAATTGGAATTTCTCGCTCAGAAATTATTGAGCGGGATCACTGGATCAACGCGAAAGTGTATCCTCCGAACGCGACCTTGTCACTTTTTCTGCACGCGAACTAAGCATTCATGATTTGTGACGCCTCTTGAATCCCGCGGCCATTCAGTTTAGTGTGAGTTTTCTTTTGGTGCGAATTCAGTAATACTGAAAACGAATTTTGTTTGCCTTCGCTAACTCTTAGCCCCGGAGCGAATTGATGGACCGGCGCACCTTTCTTCAGGGAACCTGCCTGGGAACCGCCAGCCTTTTTGTCGAAGGTTTGACGCCGCAGTTGTGCTGCGACGCCTCGCAACCTACCCTGCCGGCGATCGAGGCCCACGGCCTGACACAGAAGACGTCTCCGCTGGGAATGCCTGGATTATTTCCTGGCCGGGTGATCGAACTGTACGAACGCGATTCCATTGTCAGCAACCGCGTTTCGCAATCGCTTGTGAGCCGGATGATCGAGAAGGGAATGAAGGAGTTGACTGGCGCGGACTCGGCGCGGGCGGCGTGGGCTCGATTCGTCGAGCCGAAAGACATTGTTGGCATCAAGATCAACCCTTCGGGTGCGCCTGCCTGCTGTTCGTCGCCAGAAATTATTCGAGAGATCATTGCCGGGGTGCAGTCGGTTGGCGTGCCTGCTCACAACATCATCGTCTACGACCGCTACTCCTACGAGATCGATATTGGAAGTTACCAGGCGCTGCTTCCGCCCGGAGTGCGAATCGTTGGAATTCGCGAGGGTCTTGGCGCTGAAACTGGATACGATCCGACCATCTATTGTCAGGCGAACTTCTTCGGCGAGTGGGAGACGCGCTCCTACATGGCTGGCATTGTGGCGCATGGCGTCACAAAAATCATCAATCTCCCCACCATGAAGGACCATTCGGCCTCGGGCGTCACCGGCTGCCTGAAGAATCTAGGCTATGGGACCTTTAACAACGTGGCGCGCTCTCACCAGGCGCCGTTCTCCTTCACCAATCCGCTGATCGGGATCATGTGCTCCGTTGAACCTTTGCGCTCGAAGGCTGTCCTGCACATCATGGACGGCATGCGGCAGGTCTGGCACGGCGGCCCGCTCACCCAGGTGCAGGAGTTCATTCACCAGGCGGGAACCATCCTCATCGGGACCGATCCGGTTGCCATGGATACGATCGAATTGCAGGCTATCGAAGAGATGAGGAAGCAGCGGGGCGTGCCGTCAGTGTGGGAGCACGATCCGAAGAGCATTACGTCGAATTCCTACGAGTTCTACCACGAC
Organism: Terriglobales bacterium; assembly: GCA_963803205.1. Classification (GTDB taxonomy): domain Bacteria; phylum Acidobacteriota; class Terriglobia; order Terriglobales; family Acidobacteriaceae; genus CAWDLG01. The sequence continues at coordinate 264,490 of CAWDLG010000005.1, read as the reverse complement.
CCGGCCAAGAATCTGTTCTACCGCCAGCCGGGACACATCGAGGCGGCTGGGAAGCTGGGTCTAGGTATTTCTGATCTCAAGCGGATCGATCACCGCCGGCTCGAGGCCTCCTGAGAACAGAGATGACTGCGGAAACTTCCCCGGCCGCGATGGCAGAAAATGACTGGCCCGCCCTGCTCAGGGACAGCTCACGCTGCGGCGGTCAGAACGGATCGGCTAAAGCGCCCGACCACCTGAGATGGCGCTTCCGCGTGGGAAGTTCCATTCGTTCGGCGCCTGTCTTGCGAGACGGAACGCTTTTCGTCACGTCCACTGGAGGCAGCCTCCACGCGCTCGATGTGAAGACGGGCAGACCGCGCTGGGAATATCGAGCCGGCGCCGCGATTCATTCCACGCCCTCTCTTTCCCGGAATCTGGTGCTGTTTGGTTGCGATGGCGGCAAGGTCCATGCCGTGGATCGCAACTCGGGCAAGCTCTCTTGGGAAATCCCCGCGGGCGCTGAGGTGTGGACCTCCCCCGTGGTGCGGAATCAGACCGTCTACTTCGGGAGCGCCGATGCGCGAGTGTACGCGGCCGATGTCGATACCGGAACCCTGCGATGGAAGCAGGAACTCGGCGGGCGGGTGTACTCCACGGCGTTTGTAACGGAGAAGAATCTGTATCTCGGTTGTGGCGACGGCAAGGTCTATTGTCTGGACAACTCGAACGGCCAAGTTTCGTGGAGCGCTCCTACCGGCAATGGCATTGACTCTTCTCCGGCACTGGCCGGAGAACTGCTTGTGATCGGTTCCGAGGATTTCTACGTCTATGGGCTGGACGCCGCGACCGGCCACGTGCGCTGGAAATTCGAAACGGGGTTGGGCATTTCTTCGTCCCCCGCGGTGAGCGGCGATGTCGCTGTCATCGGCAGCAAGGATGGTGTGCTCTACGCTCTCGACGCGAATCGCGGTACCCTGCGCTGGAAGATGCAGGTAAGCGACGTGGTCACAGGGCCGCCAGCCATCACCAATGGAATCGTCTGCATTCAGGCTGGCGGTACTCAGGCCTTCGATCTGGCGACTGGCCGCGAGGTGTGGAGGGCGGGCCTGGGAGGAGCCGTTCAGTCTGTGCCGGTGCTGACTGAGAAAGCAATTTATATTGCGAGCAACGATGGGGAGGTCTATGCGCTGGAGTAGATGGTTCGGCCTTTCGTTGTTGTGCCTATGCCTCGTCTCAAGCGCTCTCGCCCAGTCGCACCAGACGCTTCTACAGAAGAAGAAATATCTGATGGGGACGGTTTTTGAGATTGCAGCGTATGGCGAGTCCACGTCCAAAATTTCCGAGGCCATCGAGAAGGCATTTCAGGAAATATCGCGTCTCGATGACGTGATGAGCGACTACAAGTCGGAAAGCGACTTGAGCCGCCTCAATCGTTCCGCTCACTACCACCGGCAAACTGTCCCCAGCGATCTTTATCGTGTCATCGAAGAATCGCTGCGTTATTCGCGGCTTTCGGATGGCCGCTTCGACATCACCGTCGGACCGCTTGTTCGCCTGTGGAGGCCCGCAGAAGGCAGCGCAGGCCTTCCTTCACAGCGCGAAGAGGAAGCAGCTCGAAAATGCGTTGGCTATCGAAAGATCGAGTTGAGTCCGCCAAATGGAATTGAATTCCGCTCGACCTGCCTGGAAATTGACCTCGGAGCAATCGGTAAGGGATACGCCCTCGATCGCGCAGCGGAGATTCTTCGCGCAAACGTCATCACCAGCGCGCTGCTCGATGCAGGAGGCAGCACGATTGTTGCGCTCGATCCCCCTCCCGGCGAGCGGGGATGGTCGATCCCGGTGCGGGATCCGTCAGGCAAGTTAGATCCGCACGTGAGCCTGTCGAACAACAGCCTTTCCACATCGGAGCAAAGTCGTCCCAGTCTCCTGCTGAAGAACGGCGGGGCGCACATCCTTGATCCTCAAAACGGGGCGCCCGTGAAGACGCGGATGGGGGTCAGTGTCGTCGCCAGGACCGGAACAGAATCCGACGCGCTCTCGACCACGATGCTGCTGGTAGGTTCGGAAAAAGGTACGGAAATCGTCAAGAGCCTGGCCGAGACCGCGGTTATCTGGATTTCCTCTGACGGCAAATCGAGCGTCGCTTCCTCGGGACCGGAGTTCCGGTTCCCCATCGAAAAGCAGGTGGGGACGCGCTGACGCGCGATATGGCGAATCGCAAAACATTCTTCGTTCTTACCTTCGTTCTTATCTTCCTGCTTATTGCCGGCTGTGCGTGGGGAAGAGTTCTCCTCCGCTGGACCGAGCCGCAGGTGCCGCCTCCGGCGCGTCTGGGGATCAAAGACCTTGTCGTATCACCCGGGTCCGAGGCGCTGATTCAGAATGCTCTCGACCAGGGGTATTCGCTGTACGCGGAAATATCGAGTTCCGACGCGCCTCCGTCCATTCTCACGTCCAAAGAGGGCAAGTTTGCGGACGTCATCGTCGTTGCGGGCGATGCCGAAGAAGGTCGGCTCGACGATCTCCTCACGCGCCTGAAGTCGTTGCAGCCCTCTCTCAGCGTTCGCATCCTGGATGCAAGAGGAAAGCAGCCGGAGATGAGAGGCCAGATCGTCACCAAAACCCGCGGCATTCTCCACGTCTCGAGCGCCACTGCACAGCCCTGGGTAAATTCCAATCTGGCAATGATCAGGCTCGAGCAGATTTTCCGGCCCGAACAGAAGCCAATCTACGACTTCCATTGGAATCTCCCCGACCCGCTGCAAAAGGAGCAAGGTCCTGAAACCGCGGATTATCTTCTCGCCGTCGCCGAGGCTGGAGCGTTCCGCGCCGACTTGATCCTGAATCTGCACGAGAATCTTCAGAAGGGCCTGTTGCAGAACGATCCGGCAGCATCGGAAACATTGGACCAGATTCGGCGCTATCTGGACTTTTACTCTGGTGCGCAGGATCAAGGGATAGAACCGGATGCCAACGTTGGTGTCGTGATTGGCGACTATCAGGACTCCTATGAGCCCGTCAATCTGTTAGCGCGGCACAATATTCCATTTCGCGTCTTTCGAGCGAACGATGTGAAGCCCAAACATCTCAAGGGCCTTAGTGTCCTGGTCACATTCATTCAGCCTGATGCACGACTGACGGCGACCATCGCAGCGTTTGCTTCTGCCGGAAACACCGCCGTGCTGGTCGACTCTCATTCCACGTATCCGTGGCAAAAGGGGAAGCCCACTCCTGAGGGGGAACATTCGGTGGCCTACGCAGTTGGAAAGGGGCGCGTTCTGGAATTGTCCCAGCCGGTGATCGATCCCGAAACATTTGCGCAGGATATCCGCCGCCTTATACCGAAGGATAGGATCGAACTCAGCCTGTGGAATGCGCTTACCACGGTTGCGGTCTCCTACGGACGGAGCCGATCTGCCGAAAAAGTAATCGACCTTGTGAACTATGCTCAAGAGCCTGTCCCGGTGCAGGTACAGGTGAAGGGATTTTTTTCTTCAATTCGTTATGAAAGCCCCGAGAACGGATGTTGCAAGACTCTATCGCCGGTGCATCGCGGCGGCAACACGGAATTCGTAGTTCCCGCACTGCGGATTGCGGGACGTGTTCATCTTTCGGGGAAGAAAATCGCCCCGGCAAAAGGACATCAATAAATCATGACTCGTCGTGTCACTTCGTGGTTTGCAATTGCTCTCGTCTTTCTGTTCTGCGCCGTATGCGTCGGAAGCGCACGGACGTCGGCCAAAGGTTCTTATCTCGTCTATGTGGGAACCTACACCGGGGCCGAGAGTAAGGGCATTTACGTCTTTCGCTTCGACACTTCCACCGGCAAAGCCGGCGCGATGGAACTGGCCGCCGACACTACCAACCCGTCCTTTGTAGCGATCGATCCGACGCACAGGTTTCTCTACGCCGCCAACGAAATCGCTGACTATCAGGGCCAAAAAAGCGGTGGTGTCAGCGCCTTTGCCATTGACGGCAAAAGCGGCAAGCTCACGTTTTTGAACGAGGTCCCCTCCAGCGGGGCTGGGCCGTGCTATGTGTCCCTCGACAAAACGGGGAAATTCGTTCTTGTGGCGAACTACGACTCCGGCAGCGTCGCCGTTTTTCCGGTTCTCAGCGATGGCAAGCTCGGCGAGGCCTCAGCGGTAGTTCAGCACCATGGGCACGGCGCTGATCCGAAACGCCAGGAAGGCCCGCACGCGCACGAGATCGAAATCACCAAAGACAACCGGTTCGCTGTTGTCTCGGATCTTGGGCTCGACGAACTATTGGTGTATCGATTCGATGCCGCGCACGGAACCCTCGCGGCCAACGATCCACCCTTTGCGAAAGTGGATCCCGGCGCAGGCCCCAGGCACTTCGCCTTCACTCCCAACAAAAAGTTTCTTTACGTGATCAACGAAATGGGCTCGACCATTACAGGGTTTTCTTACGATGCCAGCCACGGCGTGCTTCGGAAACTGGAGAGCGTTTCGACCTTGCCATCCGACTTCAAAGGCGAAAACGACACTGCGGAGATCGAGGTCTATCCCTCGGGCAAGTTTCTTTACGGATCAAATCGTGGACACGATAGCATCGCGCTCTTCTCGATTGATTCTCGGTCCGGACGCCTGAATCTGAAGGAAACTACGCCAACCGGCGGGAAGACGCCCCGGAACTTTGCCATCGATCCGACCGGCGCCTACCTGTTTGCGGCTAACCAGGGGTCGAACACAATCGTGATCTTCCGCATCGACAAAAAGACCGGACACCTTACGCCGACCGGAGACACACTGACGGTAACTGCTCCCGTGTGCATCAGGTTCTTGAAAGCCGAATAGGCTCTTAGCGGAATCGGCGGATGAACAGCGTGTGCCGGTCGGAGCGGTAAAGTCCCATCACGTACGTGGTGGGCTTTCCTTTGGTGGAGTAAATCAGCTGGCGGAAGCGTAACAGGGGCAGCCCGCGCGCGATGCCGAGCAATTTCGCGGTGCGCGCATCGGCGGCGGTGGCGTCAACTTCCTCATCGGAGTGAGCCAGTTCGATTCCGTAGCGGCGTTCCAGCGTGGTGAATAGGGAACCGCGTTCCAGCGGATCGCGAATCAGGCCGGAAAACTCGTCCGCAGACAAGTAGCAGATCTCGAGCGCAAACGGCTCGTCCGCTCCGTACCGCAGACGTTCCAACCGGACCAGCCTGCTTCCGGAAGGAAGCGAGAGCCTTGCCGCGATCTCCTGTTCATTTTCAATCATGCTGCGGGAGAGAATCTTCGACCGCACTGGCATACTGCGCCCTGCAAGGTGCTCGCTGAAACTGGTAAGGCGGTTGAAATGAATCTTGGGAGGCGCGACGAAGGTGCCGGAACCATGGCGTCGCTCGACCATGCCTTCCCGAGCGAGTTCCGCCAGAGCGTGTCGCGCCGTCATCAGGCTTACCAGGTGAATTTTCGCCAGCTCGCGCTCCGAGTTGACGGGATCGCCGGGCTTCAGTTCGCCGGATTCAATCCGCTGGAGAATTGCGTGCTGAATCTTTTTGTATGCCGGCATTCCGTTTTTTTGTTCTTGCGGCATAGATATTCAGTACTGCGAGAGCGCTCGGGCCCGGGGAGTAGACGGCTCAAACGTTGAAACCGGCCTACGCAAATTATCGATCATCCCGATCTCACGGCGCTATAGAGCTTTTCGGCACCTGGCAGCTAGCCCGATGCCTAGAGGGGCCAAGGTGCTATATAGCTACAAAAATCGGTAGAATCGGCCAGGAATTCTATTAACCATAGAGCTGTACATCCTCTTTCTTCCTGAACTTAGCTCTTTTTGGCCTGAAATCTACCTTTTTTCATCGAAAATTTCTGTTTTCCGGACAGCGGCAAGACGGGTGTTTCTGTCTTCGCCGGCACACCGCAGTGATGCCACGTTTTAATAAAAGGGTATAGCACTCAATTTTTGGCTTGACGACCGTCTCGCATGTGCTATATAGCATACGCTCATCAGTTTGTATACACGGGGTTCCCGGATTACGCAACTTCAGAATTTCTGTTGGCGGGGCGTTTCAAAGGAGGATGTAATGCGACAGCTGCCTAGGATATGGGTCGCTCTTTTGCTTGTATTAGGACTGGTTGCTGCACTTCAGCCCGCATGGGGCCAGGAAGTGACAGCTGGGATCGTTGGGACGGTGAGCGATCCCAGCGGCGCACCCATCAAGGGTGCGACGATAACTGTGACCGATACCGAACGCGGGACGGTCCGCACTGCTGAAACAAATGATACCGGCAGCTACAACCTGAGTCGTGTGCCGATTGGCACCTACCAACTGAAGGTGAGCGCACAGGGTTTCCAGACCGCAGTGCATTCTTCCTTCGTTCTCACGCTGAACCAGGTTGCGCGCATCGACATCGATCTCAAGGTCGGCCAGGTTTCGGAGACAGTAGAAGTTACCTCGGGCGCTCCGGTTCTTCAGACCGAGACCACCCAGGTAAACACCATTATCAACTCCGCCACCAATGACAATCTGCCGCTGGCATCGCGCAACTACGTACAACTTACATTGCTTGCGCCCGGAGCCGTATCGACTGATCCCAGCAGCTTCAACAACGGTAACAATACCGGTGGCTACGGCGGACGTCCGCTGATCAACGGCAATCGTGAGCAGGCCAACAACTTCATGCTCGATGGCATGGACAACAACCAGGTATCGGACAACCTCCTGGGGTACACGCCGGCGCCGGATGCCATTCAGGAATTCAATCTGATCACCCAGAATGCCAGCGCCGAGTTCGGAAACTTCCAGGGCGGCATCGTCAACGCCACGATCAAGTCGGGAACGAACAGCGTCCACGGCGATGTTTGGGAGTATTTCCGCAACGACGTTTTGAACGCCAACAGCTGGTCCAACAACTTCAACAACCTTCCCAAGGCAAAGATCCGCTGGAACATGTTCGGCGGCACAGTCGGCGGACCGATCATCAAGAACAAGCTGTTCTTCTTCGCCGATTACCAGGGACAACGTTTTGACGTTCCCAGTTCATCCACGGCAAACACTGTGTTCACGGCCGCGGAACGCACGGGTGACTTTGGTGCGCTTTGCGCGAGTGGGTTTAATGGAAGCGGCGCTTGCACCGGCCCCGGCCAACTCTATAACCCTTGTGCATCATTCAGCGCGCCGTGCACTCCTTCTTCCCCTGCCGCTGCCACCCGGCAGGTGTTTCCGTTCAACGTAATTCCGACGGCGATGATCAGTCCGGTAGCCAGCGCACTTTTCGGCTCATCGCTCTATCCAACGCCGGTAAACGGGAGCCTGCAGCAGAACGCGGTGAATACAGTCGCGTCCGCACAGAATGTCGATCAGGGTGATTTGAAGGTCGACTACAAGGCCACCGACAAGGACAATATCACCTATCGGTTTACCCGGGCCTATCAGAACAACCCTTCCACAAACTCGCAGGTCCTGTTATCCAACGGGTTCTCGACTACGCCGATTTACAACACCGTGGGCGACTGGACGCGAACTTTCGGCAGCAATCTGGTGAATGACTTCCGCTTGGGCTGGAGCCACGTCACTCTTAACAGTGGCAATAGCTGGGACGGATCGGTCGGCCAGTTTGGAAACACACTGGGCATCGGCAACGGGAACCCAGGCGACCTCGATGGTCTGCTCGGCATGAACTTCTCCAATTCGGCTGTAAATAATTTCGGCACCCAGGAGAGCACCCAGAGCTTCGACGATCACGTCTGGCAGTTCGAAGACTCACTCATCTGGACCAAGGGCCGGCACAATGTGAAGTTTGGCGGTCAGCTCTGGCGTCAGATCATCAAAACGTTCTACGCCGGCAACAACGGCCAGCTCGGGCTTATGGACTTTGACGGACGCTTTACCGCCGATGCTGTCAACGGTGCGGCGACTGGCACCGGTGATGGCGGCGCGGATTTCGTTCTCGGGCTGCCCTTCCAGTACGGGCGGGGCGTAAGCTCCGGCGCGACCTGGGAGCAAACCAGCAACGCAATCGGCGCTTACGTCCAGGATGCCTGGCGCATCACCGATACCCTAACGCTGAACCTTGGTGTGCGCTATGACGCTCACACACCCTGGGTTGAATCTAAGGATCACCAGGCAAACTACAACATTGAAACCGGCAATATTGATCTCGCCGGCCAGAATGGGGCAAGTAGAGGGCTCTACAACGGCTTTTATGGCGGACGAGATTTCCAGCCGCGCATCGGCTTTGCCTGGAGTCCTGAAGTGTGGGGTGGCAAGACCGTCGTACGGGGAGCCTTCACAATTTCATCCTACCTTGAAGGTACAGGTACGAACCTTCGCCTTACTCTGAACCCGCCCTTCACGCCGGCCGAAATCAATGCGATCTACAATGGCTCTGCGCTACCGGGAACCAATACTTCAGACGGTATCGTGGGATCAGCGGCGGGAGCCTCCTGCGACGCACCGGATTACGCCTGCTACGCGGGCGCCTTCCTGCGCGTGTGGGATCCTGACGTACAGCCTGCCATCGCCAACCAGTGGAACCTGACGGTCCAACACCAGTTGGGGGGAAATACTACCTTCCAGATCGGGTACGTTGGACAAAAGGGAACGCATCTAATGGTTCCCTTCGACTTCGCGCAGAGGGTCCTGGAGTCCAATTCCTCTTGTGCGACTCCTCCCTGCACCTCTGCGAGTCCCTATTTCGCGGCGAATCCCACGCTTTACAGCGTACTTGGACACCCGAACGCGGATCCGCCAAAGGCGGACGCAACGGTTTCAGGTACCAAGTCAAACGGCACTATGAGCTACAACGCATTGCAGGCCGTTCTGCAGAAGCAGATGAGCCAGGGTTTGCAATATCAGGTGTCCTACACCTATTCCAAGTGTATGTCCGACAGCACCGGCTATTACGGAGCCTGGAACAATGCTCTGAGTGCTTCGGCATACTGGCAGAACGTTTACGACCAGAGGGCGGAATGGGCGCCGTGCTACTACGACGCAACGCACGTCCTCTCCGCGTATGCGGTTTACGACCTGCCGTTTGGTCACGGCAAGACGTTCGCTCACAGCGCCGGCAAGGCGGTCGATGCCGTGATCGGCGGCTGGGAAGTCAGCCCGATCATCACCTTCCGCACGGGCTTCCCGCTTCCTGTTTACGGGGCGCAGGATGCTTCCGGTACGTTCTCACGCGGAGCCCGGGCAGATTGCAACTCGATCCCCTCGGTTACGCCGGACGCGCCGATTTCAGGAGCGGGCGGGATTCAGTGGTTCACCAACAACGGGAACTTTACTCAACCCGCAGTCGGTACGTTCGGCAACTGTTCACCTCAACTCGGCTCTCTGCGCTCGCCGCATTACACGGACGTAGACCTGAGTTTGCACAAGAACTTCCAGGTGACGGAGCGGTTCAGGGTTCAATTCAGAACCGACTTCATCAACGCCTTCAACCACGTTCAACTCAACGCGCCAAACATGGGTCTTGGTACAACGATGGGACAGATCACCGGCGCCCAGCCGCCAAGAAACATCCAGCTCGCGTTGAAGCTCTACTACTGAACGTAAAGCACGTATAATGAGGCAGGCGAACACCTCGCCTGCCTCGTTTTTATTTGCGGCGGTCAGTCAGGTGGTTCGAAGCGCCCCGATCCAAATGTCCAGCTTTCCAGTCAAGGTCGCGCTTCTCGCCCTGCCCTTCGCACTCCTAACAACTCCTCTCAGGACTCTGGGGCAGGCGAAGAGCGCTGCGCCGCCCCAAAGCGCGTCTGCTCTGTCTCCCGAGAAGGCTCTGGAGTTGGCCGAGCATGGGCGCTGCCGTGAGAGCATTTCCGCTCTAAGGCGGGCCCTGAGTGGGCAAGCGGGCACGGATATCAAAAAGAGGGCTGGAGTTGTCGGACTGCGCTGTGCTCTTGCGGTCGACGATCGGGACTCCGCAGCCGATTTTGTCCGCCTGCTTAACAAGCAATTTGCGCGGGACCCCGACGTCCTGTTCGTCCTGGTTCATGCATATTCCGATTTGGCGACGCGCACAGCGCAAGATTTAGCCCGCACCGCCCCTCAATCGGCGGCCGCCCATAAGCTGAATGCGGAAGCACTCGAAATGCAGGGCAAGTGGCAGCCCGCGCAACTCGAGTATGAGGGCATCATTGAAAAGAACCCCAATATGCCCGGGATTCACTTTCTGCTCGGCCGGCTGCTGCTCTCACGGCCCGATGCCGGACCCGATGCTGCGGCGCGGGCGAGAAAGGAATTTCTAAGAGAGCTGGAGATAGACCCCACTAACGCCGGTGCGCAGGATATCCTCGGCGAGCTGGCGCGGCGCGACGAGCAGTGGGACGAGGCAATCTCGCGATTTTCCCAGGCAGTCAAGCTCGATGCCAATTTCGCCGAAGCGTATCTGGGTTGGGGCGAGTCTTTGGTCAGTGTCAAGCGATATGAAGAAGCCGTTTCGCCGCTGCGCCAGGCAGCGCGCCTGATGCCTGGAAATCCTGCCGTCCACCACGCGCTCGCAACCGCACTGGAGAGGTCCGGACACAAGGACGAAGCGGCGCAGGAATTTGCCATTCATCGAAGGCTTACTGCCCCGGGTCAAGCCCCTGCAAGCCCTCAGTAGGTTTTGGTCGCGGACCGAATGAGAAGGTCGAGTCAGAGCCGCGCGCCGCAACTGACGCGCCGCGATTTCGTCTCTGGAGTTGTGGCGGGAGCGGTGCTGCTGCCGCGGTGGCGCGGTTGGTTCCTTCCCCAGGCTCCTCAATACCCATTTGAGCTGGTTTCCCCAGAGAAAGGCGGGATTCACTGGGTTCATACCAGCGGAAAGTCATCACAAAAGTATCTTCCCGAGTCAACCGGCGGAGGCTGCGCATTCTTCGACTACGACAATGACGGCTGGATGGACATTTACCTCGTCAACAGCGGCAAGTGCGACTTTTTCGAGCCCAATCCGCCCCTCAAGAACGCCCTGTACAAAAACAATCGCGACGGAACCTTCACCGATGTGACCGACAAGGCCGGCGTCGCCGCGGGCGGGTTTGGGCAGGGAGTCGCTGTCGGGGATTACGACGGAGACGGATTCCCGGACCTCTATGTCACGCAGTACGGCCGCAGCATTCTTTACCACAATAATGGGGACGGAACGTTTACCGATGTCACGGAAAAGGCCGGAGTAGCTGCCCCTGGCTGGAACTCCAGCGCCGTATGGTTCGACTATGACAACGACGGGCGCCTCGATCTATTCGTCTGCCGCTTCGTCGATTTCAGCAAGGAACTGAATAAACCTTGCGGCCTTCACGAGGATGGGCGGCTTCATTACTGCATCCCCAAGGTGTACACACCCATGCCAAGCTGGCTGTTTCACAACAACGGCGACGGAACCTTCACCGATGTGAGCAAGCAATCGGGCATTGCCAACAACCTGGGAAAGGCTTGGGGAGTGGTTGCTGCCGACCTGAACAATGACGGACTCATGGATCTGTTCGTCGCGAACGACACCGTCGCTAATTTTCTGTTCATGAACCGCGGCAATGGCAAATTTGACGAACTCGGTACCACGGCCGGTGTGGCCTACAGCACGGAGGGCCGCGCACGCTCCGGCATGGGAGTAGACGCCGTCGATTTCAACGGCGACGGGTGGCTGGATTTGTTCGTCGCGAACGTGGATCACGAGCGGTTCTCGCTCTATCAGAACAATCACGACGACACCTTCGACGATCAGGCGGGTCCAACCGGCATTGGCATGGCTACGCGTCTCATGAGTGGCTGGGGACTCCGATTTTTTGACTATGACAATGATGGCAACCTCGATCTATTCCTCGCGAATGGCAACCCGGACGACCTCGTGGACGAGCTCACTAATGGGCAGGTAACTTACGAGGAGCCATTGATGCTCTTTCACAATACCGGCAAGACATTTGAGAACGTGAGCTCCCGGAGCGGGCCACTATTCGAGAAGCACTATTCTGCCCGCGGACTTGCGGTCGGGGATTTCGACAACGATGGGGCCCTCGACGTCCTGATTGGGGTCAACGACAGCGCTCCTCTTCTTCTGCGCAACCAAGCCGCCAAGGGCCGCCACTGGCTCGGACTATCACTCGAAGGGCGCAAGGCGAATCGCGATGCCATCGGCGCGCGGGTCACATATCAGGCCGGAGACTTAAAGCGCAGCAGAACGCTGGTGGGAGGCGGAAGCTATCTCTCGTCCCATGATCCGCGTATTGTGCTGGGGCTGGGAGATCGTCCAAAAATCGACTGGCTGGAGGTCAAATGGCCGCAGCCCAGCGGCGCGACTCAAAAGTTTACCGATCTTCCTGTCGATCGATATATCCGTATCGTTGAGGGAGAAGCCAAATGGAAATAGCGCAGCCATTTCCGAAATTCGATCTGAGCGGACAGGTGGCGCTGGTTACCGGTGCGGCCCGAGGCCTCGGGCAGGCGATCTCGCTCGCTCTTGCGAATGCGGGAGCAGACGTGGCGCTCGGGTTCCGCGATGTCAATGCACAAGGAAGCGTGGCAAGCCAGATTCAGGGCCTTGGTCGCAAAGCCCTTCCTCTCCAGATGGACATGACGAGAATTGACCAAGTCACCAAAGCGATCGAATCGGCAGGCGCGCATTTTGGAAAGCTCGACATCCTGGTCAACAACGCCGGAATCGCACCTGAAAACCTGGCGGAGAATTACCGCGAGGAAGATTTCGACGCGACGATTGCCGTCAATCTGAAAGGAACTTACTTTGCCAGCCAGGCGGCGGCGCGGATCATGATCGGGCAGAAGCGCGGAAGGATCATCAATATGAGCTCGCAGGCCGGGTTCGTCGCCCTTCCAACCGAGTCGGTTTACTGCATGACAAAGGCGGCGATCGTGCACCTGACGAAGTGTCTGGCGGTTGAATGGGGCAAGCACAACATCACCGTCAACGCGGTCGCGCCGACTTTCATTCATACTCCGGGAACCGAGGACTATCTTGCCGATCCCCAGCATCGCGCCGACGTGGTAGAGCGCATTGCCGCGCTGCACCGGATCGGCGAGCCCATGGATGTGGCCGGAGCGGTTGTCTTTCTTGCCTCAAGCGCCGCCTCGCTGATCACCGGCCACACGATTCTTATCGATGGCGGCTGGACCGCGAGATAATCCAGCCGCCGCCTGATCTTCAGCCCTTGATGGTCTTCGAAGCTTCGTCCCACACGACCGAAGTGTTGCGGAAGTACGATTCGTTGGCCATGTGGCACGCCAGGGCCGCGTGGTGCCCGAAGACGACGTCTTCGACTACTGGCTTGCGCGTGCGAACCGCCTGGAAGAAATTCCACAGATGCGGCCGCACGTCATCATAGTCAGGACCGCGGAAGGAAACGGCTTCCATCATCGGCTCCTGGCCCGGCTTCGGGTCGTTCTCTTCGTGCCACTTCTTGAAGTATGCCTCGCGCATGGCACGCGGGAAGCCGCTGGCATAGTAGCTCGGTCCCGTATCCTTGCCGGTTTGCGGCGTAAAGCTGAGCCCGAACTCCCCGACCTCCAGAATTCCCCTGGAGCCCTGAATCCGGTAAGTCTCCTGCATCTCGGTTCCGAGATTGAGCCGCATGTAAACCGGGAGTTCGCCGTAGTAATAAAGAGTGCCGTGAACGTCCGGCATGTTGCGGCCATCCTTCCAGCGAAGGATTCCTCCCATGGCGGAGGCCTGTTTGGGCGGCTCGTTAATGCCAAGCATGAACATCATCCCGCTGATCAGGTGCACGAGAAGGTCGCCGGCGACTCCTGTTCCGTATTCCTTCCAGCAGCGCCAGCGGGCAAAAAGCAACGGATCGAAGGCGCGCTTGGGAACTGTGCCTTGCCAGGTATCCCAATCCAGGGTCTGAGGCGAGAGATCGGTTGGCGGAGGATACTCCCAGGCGCCGGTCGGATCATTGCGCCCCAGCCATCCCTCGACCAGAACGATGTCGCCCAGCATTTTCTGCGCGATCATCTCCTTCGCCTTGGCGCAGATCATCGAACTCACGCGCTGCGAGCCAATCTGCACGATGCGGCCGGTTTTCTTTCCGGCATCGACCATGGCAAGGCCGTCGGCGGCGCTGTGCGACATCGGCTTTTCACAATAAATATCTTTCCCGGCGGTGACGGCATCGACCACGACCTGCTTGTGCCAGTGGTCGGGAACGGCGGCTACGATGCAATCGATGTTCTTGTCCGCCAGCAGATCCTGGTAGCGGCGGGTCACGGGAAGGTCGGGCCGAACAATTTCTCTCGCCAGCGTGTGGCGTCCGTCGTACAGATCACACGCAGCCGCGCATTCCACTCCCGGCAGCTTGATGGACTCGCCCAGCAGCCCGGAACCCTGCATACCAATGCCAACCATTCCGAAACGCACGCGGTCGCTGGCGGGATATGGACGAGGCGAAGCCACCAGCGATTCAGGGTTGAGCAGGATGGTTTTCGCCGCAAGGGAAGCGCTTGCCGCGGCAGCACTCATTCCGAGAAATTTGCGGCGCGAGAAATTGTTCTTCATTTGGTCTCCTTTTTGGGTGATCTCGAGTAATGAGCTTGGGAATCTGCGCGTGGTATCATCCCCCTCCAGCGCGACCAGACGCATTTTACTGGAGAAAATGTTACAGCGAGTGAGCCGGTTGAACTTTTTTGCGAGCGCCGGTTCTTCTTCGCCAAAGCCACCCAATGGGTCTGCCGTATTCACTCAGCATGAATCGTCGACGCTTCCTCGCCGGGGCGGCGGCCGCGTGCGTTGCGGCGAAAACCTGGGCTGCGTCCCGCGCCTCTGTTCCGATCATCGATACGCATATCCATCTGTTCGACCCGACGCGGGCTCAGGGTGTTCCCTGGCCCACGAAGCAGGACAAGGTCCTCTATCGGCCCGCGCTTCCGGAACGCTACCGAAAGATCGCTGTTCCGCTAGGAGTGGTCGGGGCCATCGTTGTTGAAGCCAGTCCATGGCTTGAGGACAACCAGTGGGTTCTGGACCTGACAGCGGGGAATCCGCTCATCGTGGGTTTTGTCGGCAATCTGGAGCCGGGAAGTGGAGAGTTCCGCAAACACCTGGATCGTTTCAGCGGCAACCCGCTCTTTCGTGGAATTCGCTACGGCAACCTTTGGGACCGCGATCTTGGAAAGCAGCTCTCCAATCCAGAGTTTGTTGCGGGACTGCGCGAATTGGCGAAAGCCGGGCTCTCGCTTGACACCGCCAATCCCACCCCAGCGCTGATCGCGAGTGTCGTTCGCGTGGCCGATCTGGTTCCGGAGCTGAGGATTGTCGTGGATCATCTGCCGCAACTCGCTCTTCCCGCCGATGCCCAGGCCCTGAAGCTCTACCGAACGGACCTGCGGACGCTGGGAGATCGCCCCCAGGTCTATATAAAGGCTTCCGAGGTTCTGCGTCATATCGGAGGGCGCGTGCCTGACGAGTTGAAGGTCTATCGCTCCACCCTGGATGAGATCTGGGGCATCTTCGGCCCGGACCGCCTGCTCTACGGAAGCGACTGGCCGAACAGTGACACCTGGGCTCCCTATGCAACAGAGTTGCGAGTGGTTCGATCGTACTTTAATGAAAAAGGCGCTGCGGCCGCGGAGAAGTTTTTCTGGAAGAACTCGACCGCGGCGTATCGTTGGATTAAGCGAAGCCCCGATCAACCCCAGGCATAACTTGCCTCAGGGCTCTGCAGCGGCCCGGCTGAAGCTCCGACCGCGACGCTCGGGTCCAAGCAGCACAATCAGGATCAGCCCGGAAATCGTAGCAATTTCAAACCCCGCCAGCGCCCACTGATAGCCAAAGTGTTCCTTGAGTTGAAACTCGATGACAGGTGTCCGTGCCGCGAGAACGATTCCCAATTGATAAGCCAGCCCGGGAATCAGCCCACGGGCGGAGTCCGGGGAAAGTTCGCTGAGATGGGCGGGAATGATCCCCCAGGCTCCCTGCACTCCAACCTGCATAAGAAATGCGCCGAGGGCGAGCATCCCTATTCCGCTGCTGAAGGCCCATAAAGGAATGATTGCGACCGCCAGCATCAGAGCCGCCGCCAGGCTGCGACGCCGGCCCCACTTTTCCGAAAGATGCCCGAACACGATTCCTCCCACCATAGCGCCAATATTGCCGAGAATCACGGCGAACGAGACCGTTCCCCCGGTAAACCCATGAACCGTTTTCAGGAAGTCCGCGTAAAGATCTTGTGTGCCGTGGGAGAGGAACATCATGAAGGTCATCAGAAGAATCAGGTACGCAAACGTCTTCCAGTACTGGCCAAGGACCTTCAGCACGGCGGAGAAGGAGGGCGCCCGATGTTCCTTCCATGCTTCGGATTCGGGAACCTTGGCGCGCACGTACAACGCGAGCAGTGCCGGAACTCCGCCCAGAAAGAACATTCCGCGCCATCCCCACAGGGGATACGCCACCCAGTACGCCACCGCGGCAAGCAGATATCCGATGGCATAGCCATTTTGCAGGATGCCGGAGAGAATGCCACGCTTCTTCTCCGGCGCCATTTCCATCGCGAGGGAAGCGCCGATTCCCCATTCACCTCCCATGCCAATGCCGTACAAGGTTCGCAGTACCAGAAACGTTGTGTAGTTCGGCGCGAGTCCGCAGGCCAACTCGACCACCGAGAAAAAGATCACATTAGCGATCAGCGGCCAACGTCTGCCATAGCGGTCGGCCAACAGCCCAAAAATGAAGGCGCCCACCGGGCGCATGAGCAAAGTCCAGGTCAGGGTTGCAATGATCGCCTGCTTGGGCACTTTGAACTGAGCGGCCAGAGCGTCAAAGAGAAACACCACGACAAAAAAGTCGAAGGCATCCAGCGTCCAGCCCAAAAAGCTCGCCAGGACCGCGTGAAAGCGCTCGGCGGACGAATAGACTCTCAATTCAGGCATGGCGGCTCCGGCACAATGACGGTCTGCAATTACATCTCGACAGCCTTAGTCTCGAAATGATACATAAGCAAAAGAAATGATTCGCAACAAACCCGCTCCCAGACCTTAAAATCGCACGTGGCGGAGGAGAAGATGATGACGAAAGACACCAAGGCCGTCATCCGCAAAGCAGGCCTCTTCTTTCTGGTTTCCCTGCCGCTCGTCGGGCAGCAGATCGGCTACACCAGCGACCCCAACGCCGATCAGAAAAAGACAGTGTTGTTGCGCGATTTTCACCCCGTCTCCATGTTGCACGCTTCCACCCACAAGATTGAGCGGGCGAAGTTTCCAGTTTTCGACATGCACCAGCATGTGAATGACGCCATGGACGAAGAAGCCCCGATGCCGCCCGCCGAAATGGTGGAACGGATGGATGCGCTGAACATCCGAACCATTGTCATCCTAACTGGCATGTGGGGCGATAAACTGCAAAAGGTGATCGATCAGAGTGTCAAACCATATCCCGGGCGCTTCATCACCTTTACTCAAATCGACTGGAGCAAAATCGATGATCCCGACTTTGCCCAGGAGATGGTACGCCAGATTGATGACGGTGTGCGGCGCGGGGCCATGGGCCTGAAAATCCTCAAGGATTTCGGGCTGGGAGTGAAGTTCAAGGACGGCAAGCTGCTCGCGATCGATGACCCCCGCCTGAATCCGATCTGGACGGAATGCGGGCGACTGGGTATCCCGGTCGCCATCCACAGCGGGGATCCCGAAGCTTTCTTCCATCCCATTGACGGCAATAATGAGCGGTACGAGGAGCTGATCGAGCACCCGGACTGGAGCTTCTACGGCCCGCAATACCCCAGCCTGGAAGCCCTGCTGGAGGCGCGCAACCGGGTGTTTGAGAGACATCCGTCCACGACATTTATCTCGCTGCACATGGGATGGCCGGAAAACCTGGATTGGGTGGAGCAGATGCTGGCGCGCCATCCTAACGTCTATGCGGAGTTCGGCGCGCGCGAGGCGGAACTCGGCCGCCAGCCGCAGCGAACTCGCAAGTTGTTCATGGACTTCCAGGACCGTATATTCTTCGGAACCGACAATACGCCCCGGGTCGACATGTATCAGAACAACTTCCGCTGGCTGGAAACCGCCGACGAAAGTTTTGACTATTGGGGATCGCCGGGACAGGGCCGCTGGACGATTTCCGGCGTTGCTTTGCCCGATACGGTCCTGGAGAAGATCTACCACCTTAACGCCGATCGCATGTTCCAGAAGCTTCAAAAGGGCCACGCTTCGGCTGGCGGGACGGCAGGCGGCCGGTAAGTCTGCATTCAGTTGACAGGGCCAGAAAAAGAAAGTAAAAGTAAACAATCGCAACTGACCGTAAACCGGCAGCTTCTTTACGGGCAGGGAGAACCGCATTGCCCGATCCGCTAAGCGCACTACTGGAATTGAGCGAGGCCGACAAGGCCGCCCGCGGCGTGCAGCACACTGCACGCGAAATCTGGCAGCAGCCGGTAAGCTGGAAGACTACCTATCAGCAATACCTGGGCCGCTCCCGCGAGATGGAAGCCTTCCTCACGAAAGCCGGTCTGGGGGCGGGAAGCCTTACTACTCCCATTGTTTTTCTGGTTGGCGCCGGCACCTCGGACTACATCGGGCGGGCACTGGCAGGCTTACTCCGCCGCCAGTGGCGCTGCCAGGTTTCTGCCATTCCCAGCACAACCCTTCTGCTCGAGATGGATGGGTTCATCCTGCCGCGCCGTGAATATCTGTGGATCTCGTTCTCGCGCTCGGGTGACAGCTCCGAGGGGGTCGCGGTTCTGGAAAGGGCCGCGCGTCATTTTCCGCAGGTGCGTCATCTTGTGGTCACCTGCAATCACTCCGGCGCGATGGCGCAATTCTGCGCCCAGCATGAAGGCAACTCACTGGCCCTCATTCTCGATGACGCGGTGAACGATCGCGGCCTGGCAATGACCAGTTCGTTCAGCAACATGGTTGTCGCCGGGCACTGCCTGGCAAACTTCGGCCGCCCCGAGGCTTACGGCGACACCCTGGATTCAATGGCCGCCATGGGCCAGCAGTTCCTCTCAACCGCGGCGAATGCAGCCTCTGCGATCGCCAAACAGGGCCTTTCGAAGGCCTGTTTCGTCGGATCGGGAGCTCTCAGCGCGGTAGCGAAGGAGTCGGCGCTCAAGCTGCTGGAATTGACCGCGGGGAAGGTGCTGACGATGTGCGAGTCCACGCTGGGCCTGAGGCACGGTCCGCTGGCGGCTCTCGACGAGAACACGCTCTACGTTCAGTTTTTGTCGAGCGATCCCCGCCGGCGCGGATACGAAACCGATCTGCTGGCAGAAATCCGCAAGAAGGGTTTGGGTCGACCTCGCGTAGTGGTCGCGCCTTCTCATCTTGGGAATGTAGATGGCGCGGCAGACCATCTGCTGCTGCTCGACACGCCGGCTACCTTTTCAGATGACTATCGCCCCCCCGTTGACATTATGCTGGGACAGCTTCTCGGCTTGTTCTCTTCGTTGCGGGAAGGGCTAAAGCCGGATTGCCCCAGCCCCAAGGGAGCGATCAACCGGGTGGTCTCGAACGTTACCATTTACCCGTAAGGCGCAAAATTCGCCTTGACAAAGACCCAACTCCGAAACTAAACGTATATCATCGAAACGATACGAAACACCTGAAGTCGTCCGAAGCTCACTTCCCCGCAAGGAGTTCGTTATGACTTCCAGCTCCAATCGCCGGTCCTCCATAACCTCCCTGTCTGTTCCGCTGGCCGGTTTTCTTATGCCTGCAATGGCGTGGGGCCAATCCGCGCGTACGGCTCAGATTCGCGGCGTTGTGGCCGATCAGAGCGGCGCAGTGGTCCAATTCGGAGCGCGCTTCCAGTTCTGAGCGCGTCCGCTTACAATCCAGATTTCCGCCAGCGCCACGATTGAGGCTTCGGTTCGTCGGAGAGGGAAGTCTCTCGCGCCTGCGGGATGAACATGCGATCGCTCACGATATGAGACTGTCCTTTCGCGCAACTCTCTTTATTCTCGCCGCCGTGGCCGTTCTTCAGGGTGCGGCGCCCGATTCCAGGCAGGATTGGACGCACTATGTCCGAATCGGCGCCTATGGCGTCAAGCCGGGTAACGCCGCTCAGATTGTGCGGAACGCCACGGAGAGCCATGTTTTCGGCATTGAAGTCGATAACGACATAACGGGGCGTTACGAGAGCCTGCGCGATCCGGCCGAGAAACTGGAAGCCATACGCGCCGTCAGCCAGGAAGCCCACCAGGCAAACAACCGTGTTTTCGTCTATATCGCGGGCACGGAATGCATCACGGCGAATGCGGAACACACGCCTCATTCCGTGGCGAAGGAGCATCCCGACTGGCTGCAGAGAAAGCTGACCGGCGAACCTGCGGTCTTCGGCGGAGGAGAGGCTTTCTGGATCGCGCAGGGGGATGAGGATGTGTGGATCAGCCCCTACGCTCCTGCCTGGCGAAAACTGTACATGGAGCGCGTCCGCCAGATCGCCGGCACGGGCGTGGATGGGATCTACGTCGACATCCCATACTGGATGACCCATTTCAAAGGTTGGGAAGACAGTTGGGCCAGCTTCGACGACTACACGGTCGCCGCTTTCAAGAAGCGGACAGGACTGGATGCCAAGAAAGACCTGAAGCTGGGGGACTTCTCCGACCCCAACTTCCAGAAATGGATCGATTTTCGCATCCAGACGATCACCGATTTCATGCATGAAATTGACGTGACCGCCAAGTCGGTCAACCCTGAGATCAAGACGATTCCGGAAATTTATCCGGGAATTGAGGAAGAAGCAGTGCGCGTCGGCGCCGATGTTTATAGCCTGTACCCGGTTGTAGATGCCATTGCGCACGAGTACGAGTTCGGCGAAGGCGACCACATGGCTTCCTCCCGCACTCCGGTTGACTGGTTCCGTTATCAGGTGGGCATGCAGTCTTTCCGCGTCTTTGCCGGAGGTAAGGCCACGTGGATCCTGAATTACTCATGGGACGGCGACAAGAACGTGGATAAGCGCGAGGCCATGAAGAACCTTGCCATGTCGGAGATCATGGCCGGGGCGAATTTCTGGGACGCTCCCGGACATTCCATGGCGGGCTCGAACGACCTGCCGACACGGCAGGAGATCTTCGCCTGGATTGCGCGGTACGAGGGCACATTCTTTCATCCGCGCACTCCAATGAATCCCATTGGAGTTTACTTTTCCCCCGGGACGCGGAACCTGTACGCGAAGGAGTTTCTTTCGTCGTATGAGGGAATCCTGATTCTTCTCATGCAGGAACACCTGGAGTACCAGATTGTGACCCCGCGGACTCTGGCGCAATTCAATGGCGAAACGCTCGTCCTGCCGGATGTGCGCATATACAACGACGCCGAGCGCAATGCACTGCGAGCCTATGTGGCTCACGGCGGCAAACTGATCATCACCGGGGTGGACGCCACGCAGTTATCGAACCCGAGAGGCAGCCTTCGTTTCTCAGTTTGCCCGGGCAAGGCTTACATGGACTCCCTGGAACGCAACTTTGCAGGCACGGACCCCGATCGCGCTCAGGATTTCCTTCTCGGGTTGGAGTCTTCTTCCGACATCACGGTGGAAGCTTCGACGTCTGTGGCTACTCAAATTGCCAGTGTCGACGGCAAGCCCCACATTTTCTTTGCTAACTTCAGCGGCCTTGTCGGCGGAAAGAATCCGGTGCAGACTCCCGAAACCAGGGCGCGCATTGTGATTTCAGACCGCGCCAAGGCGTTCTTTCTTCCTTTTCTCGGGGAAGTGCAGGAGTTGCACGGCGTAGTTCGGGAAGGGAAGACCACGTTCCGGCTTCCGCAGATCGACAAAGGCGCAGTGGTGTGGCTGCAACCGCTTTGACGACTTAGTTGAAATTGTCAGAACAGGATGGAGTGATGGCCCCAGCGGATGTCTGCGTTATCGGAGAAATCAATCTCGACCTGATCCTTTATGGTCTCCCGGACGAGCTTGTGCTCGACCGCGAGCTTCTCGCTGACAACATGGCGCTGACGCTGGGCAGTTCCTCTGCAATCTTTGCCCATAATCTCGCCGCGCTCGGCTCGAAAGTCGGTTTTATTTCGAAAGTAGGACGCGATCCACTGGGCAAGATTGCTCTGGAACGCCTGGCGGAGGGAAGTGTGGACGTCAGCCACGTGGCGCAAGCGACGACTGAGACGGCGACAGGCCTGACCGTCGTTCTGCCTTTTGGCCGCCACCGTTACAGCCTGACCTACCCGGGAACCATGTTTGAGATGGAATACACCGACATCGACATGGAGTACGCCCTCTCGGCCAGACACCTCCATCTCTCCTCCTTCTTCCTGCACCGGGCGCTGCGTCCGCGCATTGCTGACCTGTTCCACGAGGCGAAGAAGGCGGGACTGACCACATCACTCGACACGAATGACGATCCGGAAGGCAAATGGGAAGACGACCTTTTCGAAGTCCTGAAGCATGTGGACGTCTTCCTGCCCAACGAACGCGAGGCGAAGCACGCCGCCCATACCGACGATCTCGACAAGGCAATCGACCTGCTCGCGGGCCTGGCCAAGATCGTCGCCGTCAAGCGAGGATCAAATCCTTCGATCTGCCGAAGCGGGGAGCGGGAATGGAAACTGAGTCCTGGCCGGGTCAATTCGGTGGACGATGTCGGCGCGGGGGACAGTTTCGATGCCGGGTTCATTCACCAGTATGTGCGGGGCTCAAAACTTGAAGATTGCCTCGCCTACGCCAACCTTACTGGCGCGTACTCGACCACGAGACAAGGTGGAACGGAAGCTTTCCGCGATCGGGCTGCGCTATCGCAGTTCGTCCAGCAGAATTGGAAGACAGAGCCAAAAAATAGCGGCTAGACCACGGTCACTTCAACTCCCGCCTTCTTCAGCGCGCGGTAGTCTGACTTGGGTATGCCGTGATCGGTGATGACGTGGTGCAGGGCGGAAGTCGGCGCGATCAGGGACAGGCTGCGGCGACCGAACTTGCTCGAGTCACAGGTCACCACGGTTCGGCGGGCAATCTCCAGCATCACGCGATTGACTTTGGCCTCCAGCAGATTGGGAGTGCTTAGGCCGTAGTTCACGTCGAAGCCATCCACGCCCAGAAAGAGAAGATCGGCGTTCAGCCGCCGCAGAGTCTCTTCGGCAATGGGCCCGACGAGAGAAAAGGAATTCTTGCGCACGGTACCGCCGACCAGAATCACCTCAACCGATGATCCCGCGAGTTCGGCCGCAATATTCACGGCATTGGTGATGATGGTGAGATGCTTCAGATGCTGAAGGGCTCGCGCGATCGCGGTCGTAGTTGTGCCGGAATCGAGAATGACCACCTGGCCTTCCGAAACCAGGCGCGCCGCCGCCGCTGCAATCCGTAATTTCTCCTTGCGCTGAAGCTTCTCCTTTTCCAGCAGGGTCGGGTCTTCCAGGCCTTTTTCGCGCGCGGGCAGCGCTCCCCCGTGCGTCCGGTGGACCAGGCCGTGAAGATGCAAGGACTCCAAATCCTTGCGAATGGTGACCTGCGAGGTATGGAAATGCCGCGCCAGGTCCGCTACCAACACTCGCCCGTCCCGGCGCAACACATCGAGGATGGCGCGACGACGCTCTTCGTTCAGCAGATTGTTTCCCTGCAAGGTTTCCATCGCTGGGCAGCGGAGGGCAAACTCCGGCGGCTTTCTTATATCGGATTATGCGCTAGATCACAACTGGATGGTGATCAGTATTCAGCCGCCTATTTGGCGGAAGCGGGTTTGGCCTCGAGCAACAGGTTGTCGGTGAAGTCCACGTGCAGCCTGCCCACCGGCCCGCTCACCGTTCCGTAGTCCTTTGCATTCACGTAATCGGTTACGCGGTAAGCCTGGGCGCCTAGACCTCGCAACTCAAGGTCTCCCGCCCAGTGTCCTGATGCCCTGCCTTTCCGGGGAGCGGCAAAGAAGGCGTAATACATGTTGCCGTCCTTCTCGATGGCGTACGCCTCCGGGTCGTCGTAGCCAGTCACATAAAGGTCCCGGAACTCCCCTTTGGAAAGCATCTTCTGGTGATACAGATTGATCCACTTTTTCCAGTAGGCGACTTTATCCGGCGTGAGTGTGACGTTCTTGAATTTCGGACCGTAATCGGGCCATGTGAACTTGGTGCCGGGGACGCCTCCGGTGCCGATCGTCGAGGCAAAGTCGCGGCCGAGGTCCAGTTCATTGCCGCCGACAGTACGGATCCTCGTAAGCTCTACGTGATCGCCGTAGACGGCCGCCTCCGGGCCGAGCAGCGCTTTATACATCTTGATGCGGCGCCGTACCTGGATCGATCCCACCGGGTCGGCCGTGACCGCCTGATCCATGTAGCGGAACCAGGCCATGCTCGGCGGCGTGCCGCAGGGGCAGCTTTGGGTGACGCTGTCAGCCTTGAGGGCCCGCGTTGTTTCGAAAATGATCTTGTAGACATCCGCCATGGCGTTGACGGAATCCTGGGGGGACTTGTGGTGATGTTTGGGGTTGTAGCACAGCGGCACAGAATAGATGTTGTCGAGCTTGTGCCCGTCGAAATCCCAGTCGCGGATGAACCGCTCGGTCAGCCGCTTGTAGTAGGCCTGAACGGCCGGAACCGCCGGGCAGAGCGTAGCGACATTCCGGGCCATCAATGCCGGTTTGCCATTCTTGTCGAGCACCAGCCAGTCGGGGTGATTCTTCACCACATCGGAAAGGACGTACTTGTGGTCGCCGTAACGGCCCTGGCCGTCTTCCGCCGCCAGGGGAAGCCACCAGATCTGGACCTTGATTCCTTGCTGATGAAAATCCTGCACCATCTTCTGGATGGAATCGTCCCCGAATGTGTCCTGGCGCGGTTCCCAATCCCCGTAGTTGTTGAACCAGCGATCGTCGAGCGTTGCCCAGTGAATTCCCAGTTCCTTGAGCTTGGGGATGGTGTCGACCATCTGTTTTGGGGTCACGTCGGATTCATAGCCCCAGCCGCACCAGCTGATCGCATAGTTCTCGTCGTTGTTCAGCGGTCGCGAGAGGCCCTCGCGATCCACCATCTTCGACCACCGGCTCAAAGGCTCGTAGAAATCGCCTGAGTAGATTGCGATGAAGGTGCGGGGCGTCGAGTAGACTTCCCCGGGTTTTAAGGTGGTGTCCGCCGAAATCTGCACTCCGGCGCGCACGCGCCCGTCGGCCTCCGTCCGAACCGGGATCGTGAGGCTCAAGGGGATCGTCTCGACGTGTCCGATGGCCTCGCCGACGTTCCTGGTCCAGAAGGCCACCACAGGAATTCCACCCCCGACCCGGCCCAGATCGTCCCCGGTCTCAACTGGCTTTCCGAAAGGATCGTCCTGCGAAAACTTCTTCGAGATACGTACCACGTCGTCCTTGCCCCACTTGATACTCGCCCCGTGGAACGACCACATATCGTACGGCGCCGCATGAGGGTCGGCCTCTGAGGCGTTCAGACGACGATCTGCGATCGTAACGCGGTCGATCTCCGCGTCGTTCTTTCCAGTGTTAGTCAGCGCAGAGGAGAGAATCGCGACGGAGGGAAAGTCGTCATAGATCTCGAGCGTGAGTTTTTCCGACAAGCCGCTGCCCGGGCTTTGGCCGCTGATTTCGACACGCTTGCCGAGAGCTCCCAGCTTTCCGGAAGTATCCGAAACTTTTGCACCCGCAACGTCAAAGGTAAAATCCGACACCGGTTTGCCGGCCACCACGACTTCCTGCCCCCGCTGGCTGCCGCTGTCGTCAAGCGTCAGCATCTTGCCTTCGCGCACCAGATAAGCCTGAACGTATCCGTCAGGCAGCACGGAGAATCGCGCCGTCGGAGTCTGGATACGCACGCCCGTCGAGGTTGCTTCGACGCGGACCGCGCTGGTTTTCGCTGGAGGAGGTTCGTTGCTCTTGCAGCCGAAAAAGAACATGAGGGCCAGCAGGGTCAGAGTGCGCAAAGCGACAGCTTGAGAATGTGTCATGAGTGCTTACGATCCGTTTCTAATCATTCCTTTTACTTTCAAGCTGGCGGGATGTCAATCGCAGGTCTCCGGCATCCGGTTGGCAAAATGGCAGGTCTCGGCCGGGGGGCTTCAGTGATAAGGTATGAGCGCTCACTGATCGGCGGTCCAAAACCTGACTGGAGTTTTGCCTTGACACGCGATCTCTCGCTAACGCAAGATTCATGCGTTTTAATGAAAGCATTCAATAAATTCTGCAACCGGCGGAGCCTCGGGATCTTGCTGAACTCTCGCCTTCTGCGCAAGTCCAAACCAGACCGTTCCAGGCCGTCTCCGACCGTGTTATTTCTTTTGTCCTTCCTGATTCCTGGCGTGGTCTGCCCGGCATTTGGGGCGGCTTCAGGAGCCGCGCCGCAGGGAAGAATACCCCTGCACCAAAACTGGACCATTCAATCTTCCTGCGAAGTAAAAAGCGCCGGCGCCGAAATCTCGCGAGCCGGATTCGATACCAGCGGCTGGCATCACGCCGAGATTCCGTCCACGGTGGTCGCCGCACTGGTCGCAGATCACACCTATCCGGATCCTTTCTTCGGAATGAACCTGAAATCGTTCCCCGGCATGAACTATTCCTCGGATACTTTCTTTGCCAACCAGGAAATGCCGGAGGGCAGTCCGTTTCGCTGCTCGTGGTGGTTCCGCACGGAATTCAAGAATCCCGCCAGCGCGGGTAAAACCGCGTGGCTGCACTTCGATGCGATCAACTACCGCGCCAACGTATGGCTTAACGGGGAAAAGATCGCTGACGCCCAGGACATGGCAGGCACATACCGCGTCTTCGACCTCAATGTCACCAGCCATTTGCAGTCTGCCACGCCCAATGTCCTGGCGGTCGAAGTATTTGCGCCTAAGAAGGATGACCTCGGTGTGACCTGGGTTGACTGGAACCCGACACCCCCCGACAAGGACATGGGGTTGTGGAAGGATGTGTACCTCACAACCAGCGGCGACGTCGCCTTGAGTCATCCATTTGTGACTTCCGCTCTTGATTCCAGCTATAAGGCTGCTGTTCTTACCATTCGAGCGGATCTTCAGAACACGTCCGACCATGCCGCGAGCAGCACGGTTTCCGTTCAGATCGAAAAGATCCGCGTCAGCCAGAAGATCGACCTCAGCCCAGGGGAAGCCAAGACCGCGGTGTTCACACCGGATCAGTACCCGCAATTGAAGCTTTTGCATCCGCGATTGTGGTGGCCCTATCAGATGGGTTCCCCCGAGATGTACACCGCGAAATTCAATGTAAAGACACAGGGCGGTGAATCTGATTCGACGCAGATACGCTTCGGCATTCGCGAAGTCACGTCGCAACTGACGGACAAAGGCTACCGCCTCTTCCAGGTGAACGGTCGCAAGGTTCTCATCCGGGGGGCGGCCTGGGCTCCGGATATGCTGTTGCGCTGGTCGCCTGAACAGGCCTCAGCCGCCATGCGCTACGTTCGTGCCATGAACATGAATGCCATTCGCCTGGAGGGACGGATGGAGCGCGATGAATTCTTCGACATGGCCGACGAAATGGGCATTCTCATCATGCCAGGGTGGACCTGCTGCGACATGTGGGAGCGATGGGAGGACTGGACACCGGAGACCAGCAAGATCGCGGCCGCTTCTCTAACCGATCAGTTGCAGCGCCTGCGAAATCATCCCAGCGTGTTTGTGTGGCTCTATGGCAGCGACGGCCCTCCTCCCCCGAACGTCGAGTCGATGTATCTCCAGATTCTGAAAGACACGAACTGGCCCAACCCTTCGGTGTCGTCGGCCTCGGCGAGCCCAACCACTTTGACCGGCGCTTCGGGCGTGAAGATGACCGGCCCCTATGACTACGTGCCGCCGAACTACTGGCTTACCGACACGGAAGCCGGCGGGGCCTACGGATTCAACACCGAGACCAGCCCCGGCCCGGTCATCCCCACGCTTGAGAGTCTCAAGCGCTTCATTCCGGCGGACCACCTCTGGCCCATGGACGAATATTGGTACTACCACTCCGGAGGAGAGCGGTTCACGACTATCGACAAGTTTACGAATGGCCTCGAGCAGCGCTACGGTCAGCCGCGCGATCTCGACGACTTCCTGCGCAAATCGCAGGCGATGAGCTACGAGGCTGAGCGCGCGATGTTCGAGGCCTATGGGCAGAAGAAGTACACCTCGACCGGCGTAATCCAGTGGATGCTGAACAATGCCTGGCCGTCCCTGATCTGGCACTTGTACGACTACTACCTGGTGCCGTCCGGCGCCTACTTCGGTACCAGGAAAGCGTGCGAGCAGTTGCACGTTCAATACTCGTATGAAGACAATTCCGTCTCCGTGGTGAACGGATATGACCGACCGTTTTCCGGTCTTCGGGTGACCGCCACGACGTACGACATCAATGCCAAAAAGATTGCCTCGGAAAACTCCACGCTCGACGTGCCAGCCGATAGCACCAGGCGAGCGGTGCAACTGCCCGCGGCGAGCGCTTCTCCGACGTACTTCTTGAAGCTTGATCTGACGGACGCCAGCGGCAAATCGCTCAGCGACAATTTCTACTGGCTCTCGACCAAGCCGGATGTGCTGGACTGGGCCAAAAAGCAGGACACCGTATACACGCCGCAAAGCGCTTATGCCGATCTGAGCGGCCTCAACAATCTCGCGCCCGCGAAAGTGACGGTGCGGGCCAGTCTCGGCCGCCAGGGAAACGACCGGATCGTTCGCGCCGTGGTGAAGAACAGCGGTTCCACCCTGGCTTTCATGGTGCATCTGCGTGTCGCCAGGGCGGGAAGCAACGACGACGTTGTCCCGATTTTCTGGGATGACAACTACCTCTCACTTTTGCCGGGCGAGAAGCGCGAGGTCACGGCCCGCTTCGATACCGCCGCCAACGGGGAACTGGTCTTGGTCACCGATGGCTGGAACGTAACTCCAGCCAGCAGTAAACTCGCTGCCAGGTAATTTCGCAGCTAAAGCGAGGAACCATGCGCAGAGCTATCGCTTTTCTGAGCGTCATCCTTGGGACCCTTCCTGCCTGGTCGCAGGCCAAGCTTTCCACTCACTGGGAAGAACTGACCGCCGAAGACTTCCGCACCGCGATTCACCAGTCGCAGGGAGCCTGCGTACTGCCGTTCGGCATTCTGGAGAAGCACGGTCCTCACCTTCCCCTGGGAACCGACTTACTGAACGTGCGCCATGCCGCTCTCGGAGCGGCGGATCGCGAGTTTGCCGTCGTCTTTCCCGAATACTACTTCGGCCAGATCTTCGAAGCGCGGCAGGAGCCGGGCACCGTGGCCTACAGTGCCCAGTTGCAGCTCCAGTTGTTGCAGGAAACTACAGACGAAATGGGGCGAAACGGCTGCAAGAAGATCATTATCGTGAACGGACACGGCGGCAACGAGCATCTGCTGCCTTTCTTTGCCCAGTCGCAACTGGCCCAACCGCACGATTACGTGGTCTACATTTTTGGCCTTGGAGGCCGTCCCAGCACTGGCGGGCCGCCGAAGAAGACGTCGGTTGATATGCACGCCGGCGAATCGGAAACTTCGACCCTTATGATCAGCCGGCCGGATCTGGTTCATCTCGATCGGGCGGGAAGGGAATCGGGAGCGGATCAGAACCGGTTGTCGTTGCCAGATTCTCTCTATACCGGAATCTGGTGGTATGCGAAGTTTCCCGATCACTATGCCGGCGACGGCTCCGCAGCTACGCGCGAACTCGGTGAGTTCAACATGAATGGATGGATCTCCGCAATCCAGGAGGCGATCCGCGCGGTGAAGGCGGACAACAGGAGCCTGCAATTGCAGAACGAATTCTTCGAGAAGGCGAAGCACCCGATGGATACCCCGCAGTAGGTGAGCAGCCTGAACCTGCGTCCTCGATAAGGGAACTGATGGTCACCATCCGAGATGTCGCGAAAGAAAGTGGGTTTTCCTCGACCACTGTCTCCATCGTCCTCAATAACGCGCCTCTTTCCCGCTACATTCCCGCCGCCACCAAAAAGCGCATTGAAGCAGCGGCCAAAAAACTGGGCTACCGGCCCAATCTGTTTGCCCGCTCGCTCCGCAGCCGCCGCAGCCACACGGTGGGGGTCATGGTGTTTGACATGACCGATCCCTTCTGCACGCTGGTGCTGCGCGGGATCGAAAACTCGCTGTACCAGTCGTCTTTCCTTCCTATCCTCACCGACGTGCACAACGAGCGCAGCCGCTTCGAGCGCTACCTGGAGATGCTGCTCGACCGCCGCGTCGAAGGACTTATCGTGGTGGCGAACTGGCTGTTCGTGAATGTGGACGTGCTGGCCGATCTGGAAAAAAGCCGCATTCCCACTGCCATGATCGGACGGGAGCTGAAGAACGATTCCATCAGCTCCGTGATTGTCGACAACGAGGTGGGAGCCTATGCCGCCATCGAGCACCTGCACTCGCTGGGGCATCGGAAGATCGCCTTCATTCGCGGTCCCAAGACTCTGGCGGACAGCGCGCCTCGCTGGCGGGGCATCCGCTCTTTCGCCAAGAGCCAGGATCTCGAGATTGACAACCGCCTCGTGCTCGACCTGCCGGAGTCGCGCGACCCCAGCTCGAGCTTTGAAGCCGGCTTCGATCTCACGGAAAAGCTGATTCGCCAGCGCCAGCCCTTCACGGCGCTGGTGGCCTTCGACGACATGACCGCATTCGGCGCCGTACGCGCTTTGGCAAAGGCCGGCATGCGCGTTCCCGACGATTGCTCCATCGTCGGCTTCGACGATGTGGCCGGATCCAGCCTGTACACGCCGTCCCTCACAACCGTCCGCCAACCCATGCAAACCATGGGCAGCATGGCGGTCAGCATTGTCCTGGATGGGATTAGCGGGGTTGTCGAGAAAAGGCCGGTTTCAGCGGTCCACCGCAAGGTGGCGCCGGAACTGGCGGTGCGGGAATCCACTCGCCGGCTTTCCTGACAAATGCATCAATTGAGGGCTTCGTAACGCTTCCTGGGGCGTTCCGCCGAGGAATTGGCCGGTCGCGGTGCTCCCGGCAGGGTTGCCGTACTCACAACGGCGGGATCGTCCCGCAGCTTGATGTAAAGCATTGGGCCGTTCGGCCGAGGTACGGGCACCGTGGAATCGACCAGTCCCAGGGGAATCGAAACACTGTCGGTGAATTCGGGATTCGAAGCAACGGAATCGATCAGAAAGAGCTTCGATCCCGCCAGGGTGCAAGTCTCATCGGGATTGCTCGAGCAACGGACCTCGGTTAGCGCCGGCACCCGCACGAGGGTGGCCAGCGGCTGCCAGTCTCCCTGGACTCCGTCGGATTGAATGACGCGAAACCGCAGCGGTCCGAAGGCCGACGGTCCGAAGCTCTTCAAGGGTTCGAATTGCGCCAGGACGCTCTGCGAGTCCTCCAGAATCAGGCTGCCGTCATCGAGGCTCAGCATGGTGTGCAGGGATTCGTCTTCGTTTGCCACTTCGATCTTCTCGCTACGAGGAAACGCTGCCGGCACCTCTGATTTCAGGAAGAAAGAAACCTTTCCATCCTGCGGGAGTTCATCCTGGCTGCCCAGTCGGATCGCAGAAGCACTCGGTCCCGGATCGATGTTCTTGCTCACCAGTGAGACCCGCGGACGCGGTGACTCAATTTGGGTCTGCAGATCCAGCGTGCGACCATCCTTCACCGTTACGTGAGCAGTGAGACTCTCCCCTGCCTGAAATGCTCCCGCGTTGTCGGGACCCAGCATCCGCAACTCGTCTTTCTCCCCGGAGCGCGAAAGGGCTCCGGGCATGAAGCGGGCTCCCTTCAGCTCCAGGCTCGCCACCTCATCGAGCCGCGTTCCCCGCAGCACTCCTTCGCGATCGCCCGCACTGAGCTGAAAATCATCGAGGTGCGCCGCCTCGGAATAGGTCTGCAACGCAACCCGATCAGGTTCGGCCACGCCATACTGCTTCACCAGAGCGGTAATGGGGCCGGCGGGCTCATTCGTCAGCGGCACCTGCACCTCCAGCTCTCCGGGTTTGACCTGCTTCCACGAGGTCTTGATCTCTCTCCCCTGGTGGGTCTTAACGATCACATCGTCGACGCAGGAGGCGTCATCCGCGTGAAGGTGAACCACGTCGTTGCGTCCGACGATCAGTGCCGTGCGGTCGGCGGCAGGCACCGTCCAGGTAGTCGGGCGGGGATTTCTGATATGGAAACCCGGCCCATCGAAAGGCTTGAACCCCCAAGTCCCGTGCAAAGTTCCGGTGAGATCGGCATCCAGGGAGGAGCTCCGGAGCTTGTGCATATCCATGACAAATCCCCCCTGACCGGGATCGGCTTTCGCCGGGAGATCGACTGTCTGGCCCGATTTTCCCTTCAGCTGGAGATAGAAATCGTGCGCCATGCTGCTGGAATACACCAGCGGAGCCCCTTCTACCGGCAATACCAGGGAGGGCTTTTGCAGGCAATAAACTTCGGCCGTATTGACCGCCCGCATCGGCGGAGGCTGGACAGCCTCGACGCCAGGCAATCCGATCACCAGCACGGACATCGGCTTATGGAAGGACGGCGGGTTGTTGAGCTTCAGGTTGAGTTCGTCATGCTTGGGAACGCCCAGAGCAGGAATGTACTGGTATTCCGCCGTGTGGATGTTTTCGAAAACCCGAGCGAGATCGACGACAGCGCCCACGTAGGCGCTATACATGCCGCCACCTGCCACCCGTGTGGTTGTAATCTGGCCAATGAGGTCCGAACTGGGGCCAGAGGTGAGCGCATTCACCATGGACTCGCCGTGGCCGTCCTCGAGCACAAGCTGGTCGGTGTTTTGCATCAGGCAGGGCGCCTGCTGCTCGCTGGGCTTGTCAAAGCACTCCTGGTCAACCTTGATGTTCAGGCTTCGAGCCAGCAAAACCGAGCGGTCGTGCAGGGCTTCGTGCTCGGTGTCCGAGGTCTTCTGCACTGCGTCGAGATATGCATCCAGCCGCGAACGGTCCATGCTGGCCCGGTTCAGGTCCCGCGCCGCGCGCTCGAAAGCCCCCGGTTTCCCGCGGACTGCTGAACGCAGCGTGCCGAAGTCCCCACCTGTCTCGGGAGCCAGAAGGAGCAGCAACTGCTGTGCTTCCTCGGGGACAGTGACAACCATCCCTTCCTCCCGCATTGGCTTTTTCCAGGTTTCCGCCTTAATAAACCAGTCTTCCGGCGGAGGGTTGGTCGCGCCACGCAGAAACACCGCTACCAGCAAATAGTGGACCGACTGTTCAGGAGGCAACTCGGCGTGAAGCCAGACGCGGTCCTTGGGCTGGAGGTTCACTACTTGTGAAATAGGCAGGGTCTTGCCCGACCGCGTGACCTTTACAGCCACTCTGGGGCCGGGTAAATCAAAGGCAGAACTGCCCGCCCAAGACAAACCAGGCAAGGCGAACAGCGTCAGGATCGATAACAGACACTTCCAGCGGGGGCCCATACTCATAAGGTCTCAACTCATTATTTCGGCTCACTCCTAGGATACATTTCCAGGAGTTGGCACCTCAAAAAAGTCTCACAAAATGTCCCGGGGGTATACCGTTAATCATAATCGGTGGACGGGCGGTTTTGCAGCATTTTCGACGTGAAAGCTTGAGGAAGGGCCCCCTGCCGCGTACCTTAAGATCGGTCTAAGGACGGGGTCCTGGGTGCAGGGAAACTGAAA
This sequence comes from Terriglobales bacterium, assembly GCA_963803205.1. GTDB lineage: Bacteria > Acidobacteriota > Terriglobia > Terriglobales > Acidobacteriaceae > CAWDLG01. The sequence goes on along the minus strand of CAWDLG010000005.1, from coordinate 231,077 downwards.
CCTCGTCAAGCGAAGGAGAATCCAAGGCAGCATGAAAGCCATCCAGGTAAAGAAGTCCGGCGGTCCGGAGGTGCTGGAATTTGTTGACCTTCCGGATCCGCAGCCGCAGGCCAGTGAAGTCCTCGTCAAAATCGCCTTCGCCGGCGTGAACTTTATCGACACTTACCAGCGGGAAGGCCGGTACAAAGTGCCCCTGCCCTTTATTGCCGGGCAAGAAGGCGCGGGCGAAGTGCTGGCCGCAGGTTCCGACGTGAGTTCCTTCAAGCCAGGACAGCAGGTGGCCTGGGCGGGAATTCAGGGCAGTTACGCGGATCGCATTGCAGTGCCCGCAAGTCGGCTGGTCAGTGTTCCGTCCGGTGTTAGCACCCGCGAAGCCGCCGCGGTCATGCTACAGGGGATGACCGCGCACTATCTTTCGCATGACGTCTTTCCCCTGAAAAAGGGTGATACAGCCCTGATCCACGCCGCTGCCGGAGGCGTTGGCCTGCTGCTGGTCCAAATGGCGCACACCATCGGCGCTCGCGTAATTGGGACAGTTTCAACCGAGGAGAAAGCCAAGCTGGCCCGCGAGGCCGGCGCCGACGAGGTCATTTTTTACACGAAGTCCGACTTTGAAAGCGAAACCAAGCGGCTGACCGATTCCAAAGGTGTTGACGTTGTTTACGATTCGGTGGGCAAGACCACGTTCGAAAAAGGCCTCAACGTTTTGCGTCCTCGCGGGATGATGGCTCTTTTCGGCGGCTCCAGCGGGGCAGTGCCTCCGTTCGACCCTATCATTCTGAGCGCCAAAGGCTCGCTCTTCCTGACCCGGCCTACCTTGGCCCACTACACCACCTCGCGAGAGGAATTGGATCGTCGCGCTCGGGACCTGTTCGGCATGATTGCATCGAAGTCGCTCAAGCTGAGAATTGAGCACCTCTATGCTCTGAGCGATGCGCAGCAGGCTCACCGCGACCTGGAAGGCCGAAAAACCACCGGAAAGTTGCTACTCCAAGTATGAATCGATTTAGACGCGCGTCCCGTCCTCCCGCGTATGCAGGACGGGATTCACTCTGGGTTCCTCTGTGACCCCTGTGGTTGAGACTCCTGTGGAAAATCTGTGGAAAACTCGGATATTACCTGTTTTGCGGTTGCAAGCCCATCATTCTGCCCGCACCCGGGCACATGGTTAAATATTTGCATTAAGAGATGTTTGCACTTCTATGTGGCATTGACATTTAACTGTCATATCACTACCTTGCCTCCACTCGCCACTTTGTATTCCTGCTGTTGATTTGGTTCTGCCGCGCGTCGCGATTAATCCAGGACCCAGCCTTTGCACTGGATTCTGTGCGACGTCGCTGAAGGAAGTGCTCCCAGGCACTCCCCCCATGGGCCTGGCGTTCTTTGAGAACGATCTCTGGTCGGGAAGTTGGGGATAGTTCCAAATTCCCGCACGCCGCGTGCGCCAGAGGTCGACTGTGAACGCCACGTTTGGATACCGTCTACCACTTCTCCTGCTTTTGATCGTGCTGCTGTTTTCTTCGGGCTGCGCAACGCTTAGCTCGGCCCCGGCCGTTGCTCCAGCGGCAGCCATCAGCGTCTCCATCTCGCCGCCCTCTTCGCGCGTGACAGCCGGCGGATCGGCCCAATTCAGCGCCACGGTGAGCAACACTTCGAACACCGCGGTCGACTGGCTGGTGAATGGAGTGGCGGGAGGCAATTCTTCGGCCGGGACAATCTCCGCATCGGGAATGTACACGGCCCCGACCACAGTCTCCAGCCAGATGACGGTGACCGTAACCGCCGTCTCGAAAGCGGACGGAACTCAAACCGCCAACGCCCAGGTAACGATCATGCCGGCAGTGGAAGTCACGATTTCTCCCGCCTCGGTAAGCCTGACTGCGAATGCAACGCAGCAGTTCACGGCGACCGTCTCGCATGCGTCGAATACAGGCGTCACCTGGCAAGTGAACGGTGTCACAGGCGGAAATGCCACCACCGGAACCATATCGAGCTCCGGCTTTTATACGGCTCCATCGGCCGTCGCCAATCAGACTGTATTCACCGTTACCGCGATCTCTCAGGCCGATGCTTCGAAGTCTGCCTCCACACACGTTACAGTGGGCCCCGCGCCGCCCGGTGTTTCGGTTGCGATCTCACCAACGAGCCAGACGCTCACCGCCGCTGCGACCCAGCAATTTACCGCGACCGTCTCGAACGATTCGAATACAGCCGTAACCTGGCAGGTTGATGGCGTGCAGGGCGGAAGCCCAGCCACCGGCGCCATTTCAAGCGCCGGCCTGTACACTGCGCCAGCGTCGATTGCCACCCAGACTCTGGTTACTGTGACTGCCGTATCTCAGGCCGATACGTCGAAGTCTGCATCCGCACAGATAACGTTGAATCCACCGCCCAGCGTCACGGTGACGATCTCGCCGACTACGAAGAGCCTGACAGCCGGGGCAACGCAGCAGTTTACGGCGTCGGTCGTCAACAGCTCGAATACCGCTGTCACGTGGAAGGTCAATGGCATTCTGGGAGGAAGCGCGACGAGCGGAACCATTTCGACCTCCGGCCTCTACACCGCTCCGTCAACCATCAGCACCCAAACCGCGGTGACGGTAACCGCGACCTCGGCCGCCGATCCAACCAAGTCAGCCTCGGCACAGGTGACGCTGAATCTACCGCTGGCGGTGGCGGTCACAATCTCGCCCACATCGAAAACCCTGTCGGCCGGCGGCACGCAGCAGTTCACGGCCACGGTTTCCAACAGCTCGAACACGGCCGTGACCTGGCAGGTGAACGGAGTCACCGGCGGCAACTCAACAACCGGCACCATTTCAACCAGCGGGCTTTACACGGGACCCGCGGCTGTATCGAGCCAAACGGTTGTAACGGTCACTGCTGTCTCCCAGGCCGATGCGACGAAGTCAGCTTCCGCCCAGGTGACTCTGAACCCTCCCCCGAGCCTGGTGATCGTCATTTCGCCCACGAGCAAGACCCTGTCTGCCGGCGGCACGCAGCAGTTCACGGCTACGGTCTCAAACAACTCGAACACGGCCGTGAACTGGCAGGTGAACGGCGTTACCGGCGGCAACTCGACGACCGGCTCAATTTCAACCAGCGGGCTTTACACGGCGCCGGCGACCATCGCCAGCCAGACTGTCATAACGGTAACGGCGGTCTCCCAAGCCGATTCGACTAAAGCCGCTTCGGCGCAGGTGACGCTCAATCCTCCGGCTCCGGTGACAATCGTCATTTCGCCGACTGTCATTACGGTTGCACCTTCAGGAACACAGCAATTCAACGCAACGGTTTCGAACAGTTCGAACACTGCCGTAACCTGGCAGGTGAACAATGTCACGGGCGGGAATTCAACCACCGGGACAGTCTCGGCCGCTGGCCTGTACACCGCCCCAGCATCCATTCCAAGCCCCGCGACCGTGACGGTCACCGCCATTTCTCAGGCCGATACGACAAAATCGGCCCCGGCGCAGGTGACCATTGCCAGCCCGCCCGTGGTTACAGGAAATTCTTTCTACGTCGCGACCACGGGAAACGATTCGAACCTGGGTACGATCGACTCTCCCTGGAAGACGATTTCGCATGCGGCGAGTTCCGGCAGCGGGGTTCACGCTGGAGACACGGTCTTTGTTCGCGGAGGCAGCTATAAGGAATCCGTGACCATTGCGCTCTCCGGATCGGCCAGCGGCCCGATCGTTTTTCAGAGCTATCCTGGAGAGGCTGCGATTGTCGATGGCACCGGGCTCACCCCGCCGACCGATCAGCACGGACTGTTCAATATCGAGAGCCGCAGCTACGTCACCATCAGTGGATTTGAAATCCGCAACTACCAGACTTCCAGTTCGTCGGCGGTCCCGGCCGGAATCTGGGTGACCGGCTCGGGCAGCCACATTCAGCTTCTCAAGAACAAGGTCCACGACATCAAGACCAGTTCTGAGGCTAACGGCAACGCCTTTGGCATTGCGATCTACGGGTCGGAAGCCCCCGCGTCGCTCGACAGCATCACGATTGACGGCAACGAGGTTTACAACCTTCGGACCGGCGGCAGCGAATCGGTAAACGTAGACGGCAACGTTACCAACTTTGTGATTGCGAACAACATCATCCATGACAACGACAACATCGCCATCGACGCGATTGGATTTGAAGGGGTCTCCTCGAACTCGGCGTACGACTATGCCCGCAACGGGGTGATCAGCGGTAATACGATCTACAACATCAGTGGCAGCACCAATCCCGGCGAGGGCAATGACTACGACGCCAACGGGATCTACGTCGACGGTGGTTCACAGATCCTGATCGAGAACAATCTGATCCACCACGTGGATATTGGCATCGAAGTGGCGAGCGAGAATCGCGGTCGCGTCTCGAGTTTTGTGACCGTGCGGAACAATGTGATCTATTCCTCCAATACGGTGGGAATCTCGATCGGCGGATATGCCAGCAACACCGGCGGGACGGACAACTGCGTGATCGTGAACAACACTCTCTACAACAACGACACAAAGCAGACCGGAAGCGGGGAATTTCAGGTGCAGTATTATTCGACCAATAACGTATTCAAGAACAATATTGTCTACGCTTCGTCGCAGGGACTCTTCATCAACAACTACACCAACAGCTCTGCAAATCCGGTGGACGCTGACTACAACCTCTATTTTTCGTCGGTTGCCGCCTCGTCCGCCGAATTCCTGTGGAACGGCTCCGACTACTCCAGCTTTTCGGCCTTTCAGACGGCAACCGGCAAAGACGGCCACAGCCGCTATCTTGATCCCATGTTCCTGAGCCTGGCCTCGCCGAATCTCAAGGTGGCAGCGACTTCTCCCGCAGTCGGCTTCGGGATCAATCTGGGCTCGGCGATCGTCGGCAGCGACGACTTCGCGGGAAATCCGCGAGTGCAGGGAAGCGCCATCGACATCGGCGCCTTCGAGCAGTAGTAGCGGGTGGGCCAGAACCGGCGTGTAGGCACGGGTGTCTCACCCGTGCAACAAGAGGCTAGACGCCGGCGGCGACATGGCTTCAGCGCTGAGGTGCCTGATACCCCAGCGGCTTAAAGCCGATCTGTTTGAGCTATCTGAATCGCAGCGGTGAACCGCTGCGCCACCCCAAAGCAGCAACCTCCCTAGAACGTCTCTACGTCCGAGAGGAGTCTCTGCGGTGTGTTGTTTGTCTCAGCGGCACCACGTAGGCACGGGTGTCTCACCCGTGCAACAAGGAGCACTCACCGGACAATTCAGCGCTTTCAGCCGCTGAGGTGCCTGATACCCCAGCGGCTTAAAGCCGGTCTGTTTGAGCTGTCTGAATCGCAGCGGTGAACCGCTGCGCCACCCCAAAGCAGGGTGAACCAGCGAACCACCCAAAAGCAGCGCTAAAACAGCTGCCCATCCAAAAAACCAAACGGTTCCGTCAGCATCCCCAATTGCAGCCGCCTAAAACGCCCACCCGATTGTTGTGCGGATGGCGCGCGGCTCGCCAGGTTTCACATAAAGCTCGTCATACGATCCGGTAAAGTAGCGTTCACTGGCCAGGTTGTAGGCATTGAGCTGCCAGTACAGATGGTCTCGCCGATAGCCAACAGACGCGTCCACCAAGCCGTATGCCGGAATCTGAAATGTATTGAGCAGGTCTCCGGACTGATCGGTGTAGTAGCGGCCGCCAAATCCCAAGGTCACTCCTCGAGCCCAGCCGCGACGGAATTCATAGGTCGTCCACGCATTGAAGCTGTTTCGGGGTACATTCTGGGTCGGCGTTCCGATGGGGATGTCGTTGTCTTTTGTGACTTCCGCGTCGGTGAAAGTGTACGCGGCAGTCAGGTTCCATCCCGACAGCACTTGTATGGAAGTTTCCAGTTCCACACCATGGCTGCTCTGCTCGCCAGTAAGCAAATAGAAGTTCGGATGAACCGGATCGGTCGTCACCACGTTCCGTCGGGTAAGGCGATACAGCGCCAGCGTGCTTGACGCCCGGCCGCCGAGGAACGCAGTTTTGATTCCTCCTTCCCACTGCTGACCATACTCGGGCGGCGCAAATGCACCGTCGCCCGATCCATCGAAGATCCTGCCGGTTTGCGGCAGAAACGACTTGCTGAAGCTGGCGTAGAGCGCGGCTCCGGGCACCAGTTGATAGGTCAATCCCACTCGCGGGGTGAAGGCGTTATCCGGATGACCCGGGCCGGGCTCGTCGCGATTGGACGCAAGGTCAAAGCGGCCGCCCATAGTGAGAGTCAAACGGCGCAGCAATTTCGCCTGATCCTGCAGGTAGAAGCCGGTGAACTGGGTGATCGATTTTCCTTCGGTATAGCGGTGAACCTCGGGAAATGGGCTTGCGCCATAGACCGGATTGAACAGATCGATTGGCACATATTGAGAGAGATCGGAAAAGTCGACGGACTCTCCATGAAACGAATTCGGCTCGCGGTAATAATCCACTCCGACGAGGGCGTGGTGCTGGATCGCTCCGGTTTTGAACGAGGCTTCCATATTGTTATCGAGAGCGTACTGGTTGCGGACGTTAGTCCAATCCAGGGGATAGCGGTACAGGGTGCGGTCATCCTCACCCAGGAAGCCCGGGTAGAAGAGGTGATTCCAGTTATCCCGGTACCAGGTCATACGCATATGCTGATGCAGGGAAATGGAGTCGTTGAACTGGTGCGTGAGCTGGTATCCGAACTGCTCGTCGTTTTCCGCGCCATGGTTGTTGTGTCCCAGTTCGCCGACAAAGAGGTCGATGGGAATTTCGCCATTCGGATTTGGGCGAACCGTTCCGGTGGCAGGCAGCGGGAAGCCGAGCCGGCCATGGTCACGTTGTAAACGTCCAAGAAAGGTAAGGGTCGTGGCGGGGCCGAGTTCCCAGGTCAGAGCCGGCGCGACGTAGGAACGATTGCGGTACGTGTAGTTCACGAAGGAATTGTCGACCTGGTACAGCGCCGTCAGGCGAGCATACAGGCTGTGCGAAGCATTCAGAGAGGAGCCGACATCGATGGCTGGATTGTAGAAGCCGAATGAGCCGCCGGTGAATTGCAGCTTGGCGAATGCCCCGGGCACGGGACGCTTGCTTTGCAGATTGACAATCCCGCCGAGAACGCTTTGGCCGTACAAAGCAGAGGAAGGACCTTTGAGAACTTCAACCGACTCCAGACCAAACGGTTCCTCCGCCATGCCGTTGCCCCCGCGTAAGCCGTCCTGATACGTGTTGAACGATGCATCGAAGCCGCGGATGCGATAGTAGTCCCAGCCGTCGTAGTAGCCGCCGGGCATGACGCCCGCCACGTTCTTGAGAGCATCGTCGATCTTCAGCGCGCCCTGCTCGTCCAGAAGTCGGCGCTTGACCACCGTGATGGCTTGAGGGACCTCGAGTAGCGGCGTGTCGGTTTTCGTGCCGGCGTCGCTATCGATGACCGCGTAACCTGGAGCGGCGCTCACGGTCACGCTGCTACGAACCTGCGCGATGTTCAACACAAAATTCTGCTCGGTCTGGGTAGTTTGAAAGGCCAGGGACACTTGTTGTGAGAGCGGCGCGAATCTCACTGCCTCAATCCGAAGTTGATACCTGCCGGGAGGCAGGCGCAGGGCGTAGCTGCCGTCGGCTCTGGTTTGTACCTGCTCGTGGACGCTGCCGCACTCGGCCGTTACGGTCGCTCCCGCCACGCGCGCGCCGGATTTGTCGGAGACTGTCCCCGAGAGCGTCCGCAATTCACCCGAACTGGTATTACACGCCTGCTCGGTCGCGGCCTGCCCGACGGCGGGTATTGAGATCAAACCAAGAGAAATTACAAACGAAACTGCAAGAACCAATCCTGGCAATCGGGCAAATTGGCTGCTCATAAAATCCACCTTTCGTGGGTGGCCGGGACTGCTTTGAGCAGCCGACGGCCTGCGGGTTGTCGATTCGGCGCCTGCGCGACGCTTCGCCAAAAGACTGCCGCGCAGGCACCGTCATGTTACCGATCAGTAAAAACCTCTTCTTCCGACGCTCCCAGCACGGGAACCTGCTTCCGGTTTCGCCGCTTTAGCTTGTTCCAGTAGCGGTGCAGGGTGCGATTCCAGTACATCAAGGCGCCAGTCACAGTCAGCAAGGGGAGGCTCAGCCCCAGGGCAGCCCAGAGCACCTTGACGCCCCATCCCCAATACACCCCGAAGTGCAACGGTCCCAGCCAGTACACCAGCATGCTCCCCAGTGTCGAATTTCTTCCGCTGTGCCAGATCGCAACTTGCTTTCCTGTGGAAGGGTCGAAGTAAACGTGGTCCATCAACGAGAAGTCCTGGCGCGTGCGTCGACCCATGAAGACCTTGATCGGACTCTTAGCATCCTGTGGAAGCACAATCCCCGCAAGCTGGCTGCGGGGTGATGCGGCCTGCGCTTGTGCAAGCAATTCTGTGAGGGCGGCAGAACGGCCGGGAACTGCCGGCGAGACTTTTACTTCGGGCTCGACTCCATCCGCGACCGAAGAGAACTTCCCGATGAAAGCCTCCACCTGCTTCGGCCAGACGAAATAAACTCCGGACATCGCCCACAGGAAAATCAGGGCGAGGATCCAGAAGCCGACCGCGCTGTGCAGGTCGAAGTTGATGCGCTTCCACTTCCGATTGAAATCGACTTTGAAGGCTCGCTTCCAGTGGCGAATGCCTGGCCACCAGAGAATCAGGCCGGTCAGGCATAACAGGACAAGAAAGCCTGCTCCGATGCCATTCACAATGAATCCGACCTGGCCGGCGAGCAGGCGAACGTGCAGGTCCACCACCCAGAACAGCCAACTGCTCTTCAGGTCAAACGATCCCAGAATGTGACCGTCCGCCGGGTCGGCGAAAACGTAAAGCCATTGCTCGGCTGGACCTTCCATATACGCGAGGAAGGTATCTCCGAATACCCCCGGCTCATAGGCGCTGACCAGGGCGAACTTCGGATGAGCTGCGCGGGCGTTTTCAATGACCACTGCGAGGGACGGCCACTGCGATTCGTCGACCTTCGCGGCCCGCATCAGGCGAGGGTAGGATATCGCCGCCAGTTCGTCCTTAAAGACGAGGATTGATCCGGTCAAGCCAACGACGATGATGTAGAGGCCGACGATGAGCCCAGTCCAGAGATGGACCTGAAAGAGGACCTTGCGCCACGTAAGGCTCTGCGGTTTGTCGATGAATCCCATTGCGAGACGTAGCTCAATTGACCGCCTCGCTGACGGACCCTATACTCGCGACAAGGTCCTCAGCCTGCGGGTTGTCGGCCTTGATATCCCCACGGTGCTTCGCCAAAAAGACTGCCGTGGGGATTGCTTTGTTCGCCGGAGGCTAGACGCCGGCGGCGACGGGTTCCGGTTTCGAACTCCTGGGTTTTCGCCACTGATTCCAACGCCGCAGCGCCAGAGCCAGCCCCGTCCAGACCAGGACGGCGGCGCCAGCCGATGCGAGCGCCGCGATCGATTGCCCGAACAATCCAACTGCCTCGCCGGTGTGCAGAAATCGTCCCCACATGCGCAGGCGGCGTCCGGAGTTATAGCTGGAGAACGGCTCCCAGCGGACGACTTCGCTAGTTTTGGGATCGAGGGTGAGCTGGGAACGCAGATCGGGGCGGCCTCCATTGCCCTCATCGATCGAGAACACCAACGGCGCCTTCGCCGAATTCGGCAGGCGCAGAGTGATGGTCCGCCACGACGGCACGCGCTGTTGGGCTATCGAGAAAAAGGAATCCAGCCGAGCGAGTGAGGGCTCCTCCGCCGAATCGCCCTTTCGGCCATGCCCTGCCCCCTCCGGTCGCGTTCCCGGCGGCCCAGCCTGCTGCACAGGCGGTTCATTCCCTGTGAGGCGATACAGAAGATTGTTCGCCCAGGGATAGGACATCACCACGCCAGTGAGGACGACGAAGAACAGCGGCACACAGCACCAGAGGCCGATGACGTTGTGCCAGTTCCAGTCGCGCGCCCGGCCGTAGAGTCCGCCGCGAAAGAGGACAATTTTCTTCAGATTGATCCAGCTCCAGTCCTTGGGCCACCAGAGGAATGGTCCGCTGCAGACCAGAATCAGGAACAAGAGATTGCAGGCCCCTGTGACGGCCCTTCCCGCCGTGCGGCTTGCGCCGCTTGCACCCAGGTATCGATGCCAGCTCTCAACTGCTGAAAAAAAGGCTCGCAGCCGCGGCGCCGACTCGCCGAGAACCCTGCCGTCGTAAGGATCGATCAGCAGGGTTCGCTCGCGCCCGTAGGAAAACTGAACGGGCGCATCGGGCTCGGCCTTCAGCGTGATGGCTGAGGGCGCTGCGCCTTCCGATTGGCGCGTCTTTACCAGCAACTGATCGAGTGGAAGAGGCGATCTTCCTGCGGGAACGGAACGGTAATGCCGGTCAGCGAAGTTGACGATCTGGCGCTCGAAGGCAAGCAATACCCCCGAAACACACATGATCAGGATCACAATCCCCGCCAGGCTGCCGGCGGTGAGATGAATCCAGAATAGTATCCTGCGAGGGGTCATCGATCGTTGCCTTGGTATCCGTGGCTCAAACCTCCGCCCAGCGGCGCAACAGGTTGTGGTAAACGCCGGTAAGCTGCACGGCAACAGAATCGTCGCGCTTCTCGGTGTTCAGCTGCTGAATGGCGACATCAAGATCGAACAGCATGGTGCGCAAGCTGTCCTCGCGAACCATGCTCTGAATCCAGAAGAAGGATGCGATCCGCGCTCCCCGGGTGACCGCCCGAACCTGGTGCAGGCTGCTGGCCGGATATAAGACCATGTGCCCGGCCGGAAGCTTGATGCTCTGCACGCCGTAGAGGTCCTCCACCACGAGTTCACCGCCGTCGTATTCTTGGGGACGAGAGAGAAACAACGTCGCTGAAAGGTCGGTCCGGATACGATGCGGAGTTCCCGTGATCTGCCGGATGGAGTTATCGATATGTGTGCCGAAGGAATTTCCGCCCTGGTAGCGGTTGAACAGCGGAGGGAACACCCGCAGAGGCAGCGCCGCCGAGACGAACATTGCATTCTGCCCCAAGGCGTTCACAATCATCTCGCCCAGTTGCCGGGCAGTGGGATGATCCTCCGCCAGCTGCATATTGTCCTTGGTTTGGGCGGACTGGTGCCCGGCGGTGACCCGGCCATCGACCCACGCCGCTTCGTCCAGCATTTTTCGGGCCTGAGCGACTTGCTCGGCTGTCAGCACATCCGGGATCGGCAGTAACACTTGGCTGGTTTTCCCCTCGCAATCAGAATTTGAAGTTCAACCCCACCAGCGCCGACCGCGCCGGGCCCGGCACGATGTGTCCCGGATGCAGTTGGTCGTAGTAGTACTTGTCGGTGAGGTTGTAGACATTGACTTGAAGATCCAGGTGCTCGGCCAGCGGATAACTCGCCATGGCGTTAAACACCCAATAACCGGGCGCTTCCTTCAACTGATGAGTTGTGGGGTCGAAGGGCGTGGTCGAACTGGCGGAGCGACTGTCAACAAACAGACCACCTCCGCCGATCTCCAGCCGCCAGGGTAGCTGGTAAAAGCTCCATACGTTGAAGGAATTTCTGGGAACGTTCGCCAGCCGCGCGCCGACCGGGCTCGGCACGAGAAGCGACCTCGTCACCTGCGAATCCAGGTACGCATACCCGGAAAGCAGCTGCCAGCGGCTCGTCAGGCGTCCACTAACCTCAGCCTGGAAACCATTCACCCGCTGGCTGCCGGAAAGGATCGTGGTAGCGGCGTCGATGTTTTCACGGGCATTCGTCTTGTCGGTGCGGAAAACCGCCGCCCGCAACGCCAACTTGCGCGCATACAAATCCCACTTCGTGCCTACTTCGTAGGTCTTGTTTTCTTCCGGAGGCGTGTCCTGCGTCGTTGCCGAAAGCGAGAGCGACTCCGCCGAGGGATTGAACGACGTCCCATAGTCGAAATAAATGCTGCTTTCGCCGGTCGGCTTGAAGACGACGGCAGTCCGCCAGCTTGTCATAACGTCGGGCCGCTCGAAGTGAGTCTGCGCGACGGCATCGCGGTAATTCGCATCGAAGCGGTCGGCGCGTACTCCACCCGTGAACTCCCAGCGGCGCCCCACCCGCAGTGTGTCGAGGGCATAGCCTCCCACGCTAACTGCACTGACATTTACCTGGGAGCGCACGCTCTGGTCGCCTGCGAATGCCTGCTGTTCGTCGGGACTAAGCAGACTGGTCCCGGGAACATTGGTGAAAGTAAAGCGCGTCGGATCGGAGGTCTCCCGGCCTTCCTCGATGCCGGCGATCAGCGTGTGGCGGATTCCACCGGTGCGGAAGCCGATCGTCACATCCGTCTGGTTTTGCAGGAAGGTCTCGCCGCTGTTCACCGCGATCTGATTGCGAACTACGGTCGCGTCAGTGAGCGGCGTGTCTGGGGTGACCGATGGCGCCAACCGTGCCTCAGTAAGGCGCACTCCGCGCGAATAGTTCGCGTAGCGGAACTGGTTGCGCAGGTGAACCGAGCTGCTGAAATCATGTTCCAGCTTGGCATTCCCCATGTCGACATCGGTCTTGAGAAAGTTTCCATGCTCAAAGCCGTAGTAGTTCTCGCGGGGAACCGGCGCCGGATGATCGAAGAACCAGGGAATTCCGTAGTCCGGAGTGTCATCTGCCTGCTCGTGCAGATAACTGAGCGTGAGCCGCGTGGGTTTTCCCAGCCCAAAAGCGAGAGAAGGGGCGACGCCGAAGCGGCGGCTTTCACCGATATCGCGTCCCGCCACCTGGGAATCGTGTCCCATCACATTGAGGCGGAACGCAGCTGCTTCGCCCAACTTCTTGTTGTAATCCGCAGTGACTCGCCGGGTCATGTCGCTGCCGAAGTTCAGGCTGCCGCTGAACAGGTTCGCGAGCTGCGGCGCCTTTAGCGCCTGGTTGACCACGCCTCCGGTCGAGCCGCGCCCGAAGGTCACAGATGAGGGCCCTTGCAGCACCTCAACTTCCTGGAAATCGAAGGGATCCCGGTAGTAGCTGCCGAAGTCCCTCATGCCATCAAGGAAAATGTCGTTGCGCGCGGTAAATCCGCGGATGGTGAGATTGTCGCCCTGAGCGCCGCCTTCGCCCGCCGCGATGCTGATGCCGGCCACATTGCGCAGGACATCGCGCAGCGTCGATGCTCCCTGACTCTGCATGACCTTCTGCGGAATGACCGTGATGGACTGAGGCGTATCGACCAGCGGCTCGGAATACTTCGGCAGCGCGTCAGGAATGGCGGTGGCCGTGACTTCGACGGCGGTCGACAGTCCCTGAATCTGAAGGGTCGCGGTCGTGGGATCGGTGAAGCGGTACGTCACGCCGGTTCCGGTCAGAAGTTTCTGGAGAGCCTTCTCGGGAGAGTAGAGCCCGGCGACCCCTGGCGACCAGATACTCTTGATCGAGTCCTGCGGAACGACCACGTGAATGGATGCCGCGTTCTGAAAAGCCGTCAGAACGGAATCGAGCGGTCCGGGAGGGATATCGAAGCGCCGGACGGGCAAACCCTGGGTCTGGCTTGAAGAATTGGCTGTCGAGGGCAGGGAACGATCCTGCTGCGCGTAAGCCTTGCTCACCGCTGTGCTGCCAAACGTTGTGTACGCTGCGAGGGTTCCCACCGCCATCCAGTACTTCGGTCCCCGCCTGTCAGCCTTCTTCTTCCGGATCTTGATTCTGCGTGCCACGAGCCCCTCGTCAATTGTTGCGACCGAGTCGCAACTGGAAAGTAAAAAATTTTAGGAACTGCCGGAATCTCGGTTCCGCTGCATTCTAGCAATCTTGAAAATGAATTTCAATTTCATTTTCAAAACAATGGTAGACGAACCTATCTGAACCGGGAAGAGACCAGCAGCGAAAGACTAAGAGCCGGTGGCGAATGGCGAAAACCCGCTGCCGATTGGATAACTGGCGTTATCTTAACCTGCCGCGCCAGCAGATGTTTTCCACAGGCTGCCGCTACTGCACGACGAGGTTGATCGGCTGGCTGTGGGTCACAGTACCGGACTTCGCGCTGACCGTGACCGTGTAGGTGCCGGCAGGAGTGCCCGCCGTGGTGGTTGTCGTAGAGGAATCCGATCCGCATCCCGCCTGCAACAGGATAGAGCCAAGAAAAACGCCCAGAAACAATCCCAGGATTGCCCGCCGCGCATTCGACTTTCTTGCTCCCAGGCCAAATCCGAGGAAGGCCAGGCCCGAGATCGGCAGCCAGAGCGCGTAGAAACCTCCGTTGTGCCGGAGGCCACTGGTAGTCGTGGTCCGCGCCGTGGTGTTCACGGTTATGCTGCGAGTCTGAGCGCCCGTGCTCAGGTTCGAAATCGGATTGTCGGTCACATCGCAGGTTCCACCCGTCGGCAATCCGGTCGAGCAAGAAATCGAGATGCTGTTGGGGAAGGTCGTGTTCGGTGCAACAGGTGACGCCATGACCGTGTAGGTGACGGGCGTTCCAGCGGGCGTTGTCTGGGTATCGGGAGCAACTGAAACTGCGAAGTCGCTGACCACGATGCTGGCGCTGGCGGAAGCGGGAGTCGTGGTGCCGCCGAGCACTCCAACCGTGGCGCTGTTCAGCAGCGAACCGGCTTCCGTGGGCGACAGGCCGATCGTTACCGTCGCTGTTGCGCCAGCGTTGATTGTCCCAATCGAGCAGGTGACCGTGGCGGGCGTTCCGGTCGGAGTTCCGCAGCTTCCCGGACTCGTCGTCGCCGAGACGAAGGTTGCCGTGGCGTCGGTGAGAGTGTCGGTGAAGACGATATTAGGCGTCGGATCGCCGTTATTTGTGATCGTGTACGTAAAAGTGGCCTGATTGCCAACTCCCACGCCCCCGGCCGGCGTAGCGGCAGCCGTCATCGCGAGTGATACCGTTGGGCCCAGTTTGCTGAGGAAGGCGTCAGTCGAACCGCCCGGCGTTGCCTGCAACGCTGCCACGTGAGGGAAATCGGCAGAAGTCGTTTCGCCCGTCACGTAGCTGGCGCCGCGCACATCGATTGCGATTCCGGTGCCCCGGTCGGTTCCACTGCCTCCCAGGTAGGTCGAATAGTGCTTCGAGGAGGTGGTATCCACGCGCGTGACAAACCCGTGCGTGCCTGCCGGCAACGTACCCAGACCGGACAGGGGATTCATGGTGTGAAAATCGGCCGAAGCGGTGGAACCTGTGACCAGCGCACCCTGCACCTGATCAACCGCAATCGCCAGTCCTACGTCAGCTGCGGTTCCTCCAATGTAGGAGAAATAGGTCTGCGTGACTGCCGCAGACGTCGGATTGTTGATCTTGGCAACGAAAGCGTCGAGCGCAGTGGCACCAGTGCCGCACGTAGTCGGGTTGGTCGGGTCATCGAGGCACTTCTGAAACGGCGTAGTTCCCGAGGCGATGGGAACGTCGGCGGAGTTCGTCGATCCGGTTACGTAGGCGTTGCCAGTGCTGTCCAGGCCGATTGCGTTGCCGATATCGTCCCCGCTGCCACCTACATACGTCGAATACTTAAGCTGATCATTCCCAGTGGCGGAAGGATTGAACTTGGCGACAAATGCGTCAGTCGAACTCGGATTCGTCGCCGTGCAGGGAGAAGGATTCGTGGGAGCGTTCAGGCAGTTCTGCGACGCGTTGAGGATGGGGAAGTCTCCCGTGACGCCCGTATGCTGAAAGTTCGTTCCCCCGGTGACATATACGTTGCTGCTGGCGTCGACCGCGATCCCACCGCCCACTGCTACGCCCGTGTTCGGCGTCGCGCCCCCGAAATAGGTTGAAAAGACAAGGCTCGAAGTTCCGGTCAGAGCCGGATCAACCTTGCTCACGAAAAACTGGTTCGTAGCTAAGCGCGTGGTCTGATAAGCGCCCGTGCTGGTGGGAAAGTTCGTGGACGTGGTGGTACCGGTCACGAATGCTCTATTCCGGATATCGACAGCCAGCCCGGTCGCAGTATCGGTGCCGTTGCCGGACAGGTAGGTCGAATACAGCAGATTTGCCAGCGCCGCGTCCAGTTCCGACACAAACACATGGCTCGGCCCAGTGCCCGGTGTTGTCTGGAAGCCGTTCTGGGCGGGGAAGTCGCCCGAACTCGTGCTTCCCGCTACCAGCACGTTCTGGTTTGCATCCACGCCGATTCCTGCCAGGACATCGGCCCCCGTGCCACCTACATAGGTCATCACCAGCACGGCCGCTCCCGCCGGGCCAATCTTCGTAATCAGGACGTTGCTCGCAGCGCCTGCCTTCAGCGTCGACTGGTAAGGTGTCGTGCTGGCAGGGACTGGGAACGTTGCCGATGTTGTCGTGACTGCCACATAGGCGTTCGAAGCGGGATCGACGGCAACCTTGGGCAGAGTCTCCGCCCCCGTTCCGCCCAGGAAGGTGGAGTACGTCAGCACCGGATCAATGACCAGCGCTCGCCGGCGATCGTAGCTGCCGAGTTCGAAGCCTACGGCGTTCCTGCCGCGCATCGCAAAGCGCGCTGCCACAAACTTCTTCTCGCCATCCAAAACCTGATACACCTGCGGGGAGTGCAGAAGAACCTCGGAATCGGCAGTCGCGATCGCCAGATCACCAGTCGCGGTCAAGCGCGGATTGTCTCGGCCGGTGAAGTGAAGGGCGATGGGTTGGGGATTGGCCCCGGCAGAAACTTCGAAGTCATACTCCAGCCGGCCCTGGTTGCCGTAGTAAACCAGGTCGACTCCGGGATAAACCTCCTGATAGCGCACCCGCGCGAACTGCGGAATATTTC
Organism: Terriglobales bacterium; assembly: GCA_963803205.1. Lineage (GTDB taxonomy): Bacteria > Acidobacteriota > Terriglobia > Terriglobales > Acidobacteriaceae > CAWDLG01. The sequence goes on along the minus strand of CAWDLG010000005.1, from coordinate 214,432 downwards.
GGTGCCATTTCGCAGGATTGTTTCCAAGAAGGTAGTGGCTCTTTCCCGGTAACGGATCGACGCCCGCTACTTCAGCCTTCTTGTTCGCTCCGGCCAGCGTCATGCGAACTACGCTGCCCGGGCCTTTCCCCGCCTGTAACGCCAGAACCGCTTCGGAGGAGGTCAGAAACAGCCCATAGCCGCCGCCTCGCGCCAGAAACCTCACTTGCGGGTCTGTCTGTCCCTGGTTTGCTTCGAAGATGAGCGGAAGGCGGCCGTAAGCTTCGCGAATTGCCTGCGGTTGGAGCCCGGTCGGCTGAGCGTCAGGGGAGGTGAGGATCTCGGGAAGTCCCGGGCCTTGGTCCCCGGAGACATGTGGGGTGGCGCCGCCAATCTGCAACAGAACGACGGCGGCCAGCGTCAGGGACGCCAAAGCGATCAACACACCACTACCCATCCCACGGCGGTTCAATCTCACAAGCTCCTCCGACAATTCCGGTTCATGGAGAGGAAGAAGATACGACGCAGCCGCCCGGCTGGTGCGTGAAGCGGCGTGCGCTGGTGTCATTAAGAAATGGCAGAAAAATAAATAACTACTTAAACATCTGCGCCATAGACTGTCAAGCAAACGGCCTTGCCCGGCGACGCCGGTCTCGCGCCGTACGGTACACGAGGCCTGCTTGGGTCAGATGCCGGGCGTGGCTGGCAGAGATGCCGAAGCGATTTCCAAAACTCCGCGGCGGATCATCGACGGCAACACGCGATTCCTGGTCTCCGCGGTTAACCGATTCAATTCCTGCCAGGGTTTTATTCTTGCAAACGATTGGAAACTAAGTGAGTCTTGGCTCCATGAGTGCATTGCCCAGGGAAACCGATTGGGCAATCCAAGCGCCGCCGCGTCGAGACCGTAATGCTCCCAGGGAGAGAACCAACCACGCCGCCGTCTGACGACCGCCGCGCCATGCGGCGTTTCGATATGCGTCTTCCCGCCGCGGTCCGGCTTCCGGCCGCGCCTGCCGACAACTTCCTGACGGAAACCCAGAATGTAAGCGCCCGGGGAGTCTTTTTCTACCTGGATCGTCCCATTGCCGAGGATTCGCAGATCGAGGTGACGCTCACCTTTCCGCCCCACGTTACCCTGACGGACTCAGTCAGGGTCCGCTTCACGGCGCGCGTGATCCGCGTGGAGGGACCGCTTCCGGCAGCGCGGATCGGCGTGGCTGCCATGATCGAAGAGTACGAGTTTCTCCGTTCCACCGCTCCGGCTGGTGACTTTGTCGGCCAGATCGGCCCCCGCGGCGCACAATAGACGAGACCTGCCGCCGGCTTTCCCGCAACTAGTTTTTCTTTTTAAGCTGGCGGATATCCTCGCGCAGGCGCCCATACCGCGCGGCAAGGGTAGCGAGGTAGACCAGGTGGATGATCCACGTGGCTCCGAAAGCAGCGTATAGAAAGTTCATCGCACTCGCCCCCGTTCGATGCTGACTGGTTCCTCCAGGGATTGCAGCGCCTGGGCCTCGTCCACCTGCCTGCGAATCTTCTCCAGGCGGTAGCGGGACCAGCACAGCAGCAACGCAAAACACAGAAAAGCCGCCCAGTTGATCAGCAGCGCGTGCCACATCCTCGAATCGAGCGATCCTCCGCCGCCGATTACCGGCTGAGGATGCTGGGTTCGGAAAAACCAGATGGAGAAGTAAACCAGCGGTACATCGAGCGCTCCAAATATGGCCAGCACCGCGGCAAGCAGGGGAGTCTGGCTGCTGTTCGAGAAAGCGCGCAGAAAAAGATAACTGACGTAGATCAGCCACAGAACCAGCGTCGAGGTGAGTCGCATGTCCCATGTCCACCAGATTCCCCACACCGGGCGTGCCCACAGCGGCCCCGTCACCAGCACCACGGTGCAGAAGACTACTCCCACCTCAGCGGCGACGACCGCGATCATGTCCGCCTTAGCATTACGCTTGATCAGATACACAACCGACGCCACAAAGTTGATGGCGAAAAGGAGGAATGCCGTCCACGCCGAGGAGACGTGGTAGTAGAAGATGCGCTGAACATTGCCCATCGTCTGTTCAGTAGGCGCGGCCACCAGCGCCTGGTAGAGGGCATAGCTGAGCAGGGCTGCCGTAAAAATCGCGAAAATAGTGAACGCGCGCTTCATTCCGCGTGCAGGACGGACCCAAATAAGAAGAGGCTAGCGATAGTAAACACCACGTCGTAGGCCGCAAGCAAGGCAATCCAGAATCGGGGGGACATGTCTCCGGTGAGGATCGCGCTGGTGGCTTCGACCATGGCCAGCAGCGCGGGAATGGAAATGGGGAACAGCAGCAGCGGCAGCATGATTTCCCGCGCCCGCGTGCGCAGCGAAACGGCGGAGAAGAATGTCCCATTGACGACCAATGCCCAGGTGCCTAGAGCCGCGACGATGGGTAACTGGTAACCAGGGCCGACCGCGCGCAGGCTATAAAAGACGATAAACAGCGGGGTCATGAGCGCTTCCAGCACGCCCACAAAAATGAAGTTGCCGAAGGCTTTGGCCAGAAACAGCGCTTCGGCCGGTGCCGGAGCCACGCGGTAGGCGTCGAGTACCTGGTTGCGCAATTCCCGTCCCCACGTCTGGTTGAGGGCTACCACGGCGGCGAACAGGAACGCAACCCACACCAATCCTCCCGCAATGTGCCGCGACTCTTCCGCCGTCGGGTTGAATGCGAAACTGAAGATCACCACCACCAGCAGGGAAAAGAACAGCATGGAGTTGATGGCGTCCTTGGAGCGCCATTCCAGGCGCAGATCCTTGCCGAGAGTTGCCGCGGTGATCGAAAGGATCGGCTGAGAAGGCCGTGATCCCGGTAGCGCTGCTCTCGCCATCGTGGGCGCGGAAGGCAGTTCCGCCTCGGTAGCAACCCTGACGGAAGGATCGAGTGTGCTGCTTCTCGCGACAATCTGTCCCGCTTTCATCCAGACAAATTCATCGGCGGCGCCTTCGAGCAGATTGGCCTGGTGGGTGACGACGAGGATGGTCTGTCCGCGGCTGCGCACGCTCAACCAGGAGGCGAACCATCTCCGCGGCCGACGGAGCATCGACGTTCGAGAACGGCTCATCGAGCAGCAGGATTCTGGGATCGTTCAACAAACCCCGCGCCAGCGAAAGCCGCTGACGCATTCCCTGCGAATACTGGCCCACCGGGCGCTTCAGCTCGGGATCGAGGCCGACCTCGGCCATTGCCGCTTCGCATCGCCGGCGCTCCCCGATTCCGTACAGGCGGGCGAAATACACCAGGTTTTCCATTCCGCTCATCTCGTCATAGAGCAGCGACGGATGCGCCATGTAACCGATGTGAGCACGGATGGCGGCAATATCGCTGGTCCCCAGCACTGTGATCGACCCGCGGGTCGGGGCCGTAAGCCCGGCGAGGCTGCGCAGAAGCGTGGTCTTTCCCGCGCCGTTGTCTCCCAGGATGGCGTAGAGACGCCCGGCGGCAAACTCCGCCGTCACTCCGCGCAGGGCGGCAAAACGGCCAAACTGCTTGACGAGGCCGGCGGCATGAATCGTAGGCGCCGGCGCGCTGGAAAGGTCTGCCATGTTGGAGAAGGATCTTTTTTGTGAAGATATCCGAAGCGGGGAATGAAGTCGAGGAGCGAAAGGCGGCTGCCCCATCAACACACTTGGCGCTTGACTCCAGTGTCGTCTCTATACTATTTTACTCTAGGCCTAGAGCAAAATAATCTGCATTTCAGAACTCAAATCTCTTGGGAATGACAAAAGCCACACAGCGGGACCTCTTTCCGGGCGCCTTGGAGATGATGATTCTCCGAACCCTCAAGCGTCAGCCCTTGCACGGCTATGCCCTCGCCCAGCACATCAAACGCAACTCCGACGACTTGCTTCAGATTGAAGAAGGATCGCTGTATCCAGCTCTCCAGCGTCTTCTGAAGCAAGAGTTGGTCAAGGCTGAGTGGGGCACCTCTTCCACCAATCGCCGGGTTCGGATTTACAAGTTGACGCCGGCAGGCGCGAAGCACCTGCAACGGGAAGTATCGAGCTTTGAGCGGATGCTGGATGGGATAACCCGAGTTCTGGCGCCAGGTGAATCATGACCTGGTTGAGGCAATTGTTCTCACGACGACGGCTGTATCGGGAATTGTCGGAAGAGATTCAAGCACATCTCGACGAGCAGGTAGAGGAATTGGTGGCGGACGGAATGCCCAGAAAAGAAGCGAAGCAGGCTGCCCTGCGGGCGTTCGGTAACACAGACCTGGTTGAAGAGAAAAGCCTCGATGTGTGGGCATGGCCGTCCGTCGAAAACCTCCTGTGGGATATCCGCTACGGCCTGCGGACGCTGCTTCACGATCCTGTGTTCATGGTTGCCGCGTTGTTGACCATCTCGATTGGAATCGGCGCCAACGCAACTGTATTCACGGTTGTGAATAGCATTCTGCTCAGGCCGCTGCCTTATCCGCAGGCTAACCAATTGGTGGCATTGCACCAGACCGCTCCCGGAGCGGAGGGATTGGCGGATTTTGAGAATGGCCTTCTCCTGTCGCCGTCGATGTATTTCACCTACGCTGAGCACAACCGGACATTTCAATCCTTAGGTGTGTGGATAACTGGGACGGCGAACCTTACGGGCCTGGCTGAGCCGGAACAGGTGCGCACGGTTGGCGTGAGCGATGGCGTGCTTCAGACATTCAGCGTTCCCCCGGCAGTGGGTCGCTGGCTTGAACAGGCCGACCAGGTGCCGCGCGGTCCGGAAAGAGTGATGCTGAGCTACGGATACTGGCGAAGGCGGTTCGGTGGAAGCCAGACAGTCATTGGGCGAAACATCACGCTGGATGCGCGGCCACGAGAAATTGTGGGCGTGATGCCGGAAGGCTTTCAATTCGTCAATGCAGATTTCGATGTGATCGTACCGTTGGCCTTTGACCGCGGAAGCGTGATTCTTGCGGGGTTCGGATACCACGGCATCGCGCGGCTCAAGCCCGGCACAACCATTGCAGCCGCCAACTCCGATATAGCGCGAATGTTACCGATATGGATGGACTCGTGGTCGAACGGGCCGGGTAGCAACTCGCATATCTACGAGACCTGGAAGATTACGCCAATGATTCGTCCCTTGAAACAGGAGGTAATCGGCAACATAGGCGATCTGCTGTGGGTGGTGATGGGGACGATTGGTTTGGTCTTGCTGATTTCCTGTGCGAATGTCACCAATTTGCTGCTGGTACGGGTCGAGACCCGGCAGCAGGAGTTGGCCGTTCGCTCGGCCTTGGGCGCGGGTTGGGCGCAAATTGTGCGCGGACTTCTCGTCGAAAGCGTAATGCTTGGCCTGATGGGCGGGGTGGTGGGAATGGGCTTCGCGTACGCCAGTATGCGATTTCTGGTGATGATGGGTCCCTCTAATCTGCCTCGCTTAAACGAAATCTCTTTGGATGCACGGACGCTGGGATTCACTTTCGTTCTCTCAGTACTATCGAGTCTCTTATTTGGCCTGGTTCCGGCACTGAGATACGCCGGGCCACGGAGTGGGCCGGCGCTGCGGAATGCCGGGCGCAACATCAGTCCGGGCCGGGAGCGGCATCGCGCGCGAAATTTTCTGGTCGTGGGCCAGGTTGCCATGGCGCTGGTGCTGCTGGTGAGCGCGGGCCTGATGATTCGCACATTCCAGGCTTTGAGAACCGTAGACCCGGGCTTTGCCGACGCTCACCATTTGCAGCTCCTGCGGATTTCCATTCCCGGCTCACTGGTGGCCGAACCGGAACGAGTCACGCGGATACAGAATGGAATTCTCGAGACGCTCACGGCAATTCCGGGGGTGAAGTCAGCGGGGTTCGTGAGCGAAATGCCCATGGAAGGCTTTGACTCCGATTGGGATGAGATTTTTGCTGAGGATAAGGTCTATGCCGATAACGCCATACCGCCGTTGAGGCTGTACAAGCATATCTCGCCGGGTTTGTTGGAGACGGCAGGTACAAGATTGGTTGCGGGGCGAGAAATGACGTGGAGTGAAATCTATGGGCTGCAACCCGTGGTGATGGTTTCTGAGAATCTGGCCCGCGAAATGTGGAGCACGCCGTCGGCCGCCGTCGGCAAGCGCCTGCGCGAGTTTCCCAGGATGCCGTGGCATGAAGTCGTCGGTGTGATTCAGGATGTTCGCGAGAAGGGCTTGCAGGAAAAAGCACCCGAAATCGTGTATTGGCCTCCCCTTATGGAGAATGCCTTTGGACCGGGACCGGCACAGGCGACCCGGACAGTGACATTTGCAATCCACAGTGATCGGGCGGGCACGGAGAGTTTTTTGAATGAGGTCCGTGCGGCGGTATGGTCGGTGAATGCGGAGTTGCCGCTGGCGTCGGTGCGGACCATGCAGGAAGTGTACGACCAATCCATGGCGCGAACCTCATTTACGGTCGTGATCCTTGGAGTTGCGGCGGCGATGGCGCTCGCGCTGGGAATCATCGGCATCTATGGCGTGATGTCGTACACCGTGTCCCAGCGTCAATGCGAAATCGGAATTCGTTTGGCGCTGGGAGCCCAGCCCGGACATGTGCTGCAAATGGTCCTGAAGCAGGGGACGAGGTTGGCGCTGGTGGGCGTGGCTATTGGAATTGGCGTTGCTTTCGGACTGACCCGGCTGATGAGCAGTCTGCTATTTGGTGTAACGGCTCACGATCCCCTGACGTTTGCCGGTGTTGCTGCCTTGCTCATGGTAACGGCGCTCCTGGCGTGCTACATCCCCGCGCGACGCGCCATGCTCGTTGATCCGGTGGTGGCATTCCGCTACGAATAGCTTCCTTCCGCCATCTTGGATGGTCTGGGGGCCCCGGGCAGATTCGAACTGCCGACCAACGGTTTAGGAAACCGCTGCTCTGTCCAGCTGAGCTACGGGGCCACGTTGTAAACAGCAGTCATTAAAGTGAGGCGGTGTGCATTGCGTCCACTTGCTAGCTTACTCACTTTGCCGGTTGCCGGGTTAAACGAGCCTTATGATTGTACCTTCTCGACGCTAGCCGGATGTACGATTCCCGCGTCATTACGACCTCGCTGTGGCGCAGGACCTCCATTTCACGCTCCTGTCCTCTCAAAAAACCCGTCGCAATGCCGGTCCGCGATAGCGGAAACGATTGCCAAGGTTTTCGGTGCACTAAGCTGCTGAAATCCGCCAATACCATTGCAGCGCAACCAACTTCAGGAAGGCTGGGTTGCATAGCCCCGGCCTATTGTTTTCCTCTGAGTCGCAACTGGTAGAATGCGCCGAGGAACGCGAATGCCAAGCAATGAACTGTATCTAGTTGTTCTTCCTCTTATCCACATCAGCAACACACCCTATCTGGGCTTTGGTTTGACGGAACAAGCCCTCACACTGCTTCCGGACCGAAAATTAGCAACTGAGTTCCAGCCCGGTGAAGTTCAGGCTTACATCGACACTTTCGAGGCTCGTGCCAAACATTTGACAGGCGGCCACGTGACCGGATACAGCGTTCAGCAAGAACCCACCTCAGATGGGCGTGTGGTAGTGCGGGTAATTCAGAATGTCCGCTAATCGCAAAAGGCCGAATACTTACGAGCCAAGCCTAACTGCGGCGCAGCTCCAGGAATATTTGGACATCTTTCAAAAGCTGACCGGAAGCAGCAAAGCAAAGTGGTTAGCAATACTTGCCGCTTCCGGCGCAGTTCTTGGCGGTCTTCATGTCCTCTGGCTTGCCCTAAGATATCTCTTGCGATTCTGATTCCGCCTGTTTTGAACACCGTGGTAACTTTTCTTCCTTTTCCCTTTCGGCCAGAATCCAGTGCGGAGGAATTCCCAAAATGCCAGCTAAAGGTAAGAATAAAACCGCCAACGGAGCTTATAAGAGTGGCACAACCGTCATTCTAGACCGCGACGATATTGTGCCGGTAATCCGCCAACTTGCGCGTGCGCACGAGAAGAAAGCCATAAGCGTCCAGATTACGAAGTGGACGCCCGGCCATAAAGATCGTAATGGGCGAGTGTGGGAAAACGCGCGGCCTTCCGTGCTGCCCAAGTACAAATGAACTTCGGCGGGTCCCGTGAAGAGAAGGCACAGTAGACCGAAAACAGGTCCCAAGGCCCATGCCACTTGGGCACCAATTGAAGAAATCAAAAGGGCTGGGCGCTGACGGACAGGCGCTTTGTGGTCCTAAGCCGCTGGCTTCACTTCGAATCCAAATGCAGCAAGCCCCGCAGGTTTTAGCTCCACAATCATGGCAATGGCTTGCTTAGGAATAAATGCCGTAATTGCCGCGCCTTGCTCCTGCTTCATCAGGTCTAAGTACACCTCGACCTCAATGGATGCAGCATCCGATAAACTCCACTTAGTTGCGGGAAAGGACAGTGTCTTGTCATCGTCCTCACTATGAAAAGCAGCAGACTCAAGAGGCTTACCGAGACTGCCGCCAATAGATTGCAACCAAGGCTTGTAAATCATGTTTCCGCCGGATGGTGGGCACGTGCGCAGGTTCGAACTGCCGATCCCTGGTTAGGAGGCAGGTGCCTATCCAGTCTGAGCTACGCGCCCTCGATTTCCCCTTATATACTAGATTCAATCCTGTTTATGCGAGAGAAGAATCGCGCGTCCCGCGCGTGCCGGATTGTAACCACCCCTTCGCGGGCGAGGGCGCCCGCGCCACAACAAGCCACTTCGCGTTCATCGACGCCACGACCCCGCCCGTGTACAATTCCGGCGCGAAGTTTCTGCTCGCAAAAAGAATGGAGAACGTCACATGAAATCGACACTGTGGGTCGTGGGGCTATCGGCGGCGCTGATCATTGCCTGGTCCTTTGGGCGGGTGCAAGGTCAACAGGCGGCCGGCAGCAAGAAAGTGATTTTCGTATCGTCGGGTGAAGCGAAATACATAGACGCGCCCACTGGCGGGAGCTCGATGGCGGCATTGTGGGGCGACTCGGAAAAGGGAGCCCACGCCACATTTACCAAGTTCGTGCCCGGGTTCGATGCCGGAATGCACCACCACACGAACGACATTTGGATCGTCGGGATCAAGGGCGCGTACGTATACAAGGACGAAGCGGGCGAGAAGCGCGTAGGACCGGGAGATTTTCTGTTCGTCCCCGGCGGAAAGAAGCACACCAGCGGCGGAGACAAGACAGACGGCGCGCTCTTCTACGAGGAGTCGTCGGGCAAGTTTGATCTGGTGCCAGAGAAATAAGCACGGCAAAGCACGAGGGCGCGTGCACAGGTGATGTAAGCGCGGGCGTCTCGCCCGTGCACGCGCATTCGCACATTTGACAACCCCGGATGGGAGAGAGGAGACTGCGGTTGCGCCGCATCGCAATCTCGAACAGGAGTACTTTCATATGAGCGACCAGGATCTGAAGAACAAATATCAGCCCGTAGCCGATTTCATGTCACGAAACGGATTTCAAATCCAACATTTTCATGTCGAGGACGGAAAGGCGGTTCTGTCGGCATCAGCTCCCACGGAATACCTGAAGAACCGGGCCTGGGACGAAATAAAGAAAGTGGATCCCAACTACGCCGACTTGAAGCACGAGATCACGGTGGGAAGCGGAACCATGTACGTTGTCAAGTCCGGGGACAACCTGTCGAACATCAGCAAATCCTTCTACGGAAATCCCAACGAATACACAAAAATTGCCCAGGCCAACAACATCGCCAATCCCGACAAGATTCAGGTGGGCCAGCAGTTGAAAATTCCAGCGGCCTGAACGCAACACCACTCAAGATTCGCCACCGACGGCGGGAGAGACAGGTTTGTTTCTCCCGCCGTAAATCCAAAGGAGAGCGTATGAGTTTCTTTGACAACCTGGAAAACCAGGCGATCAGCAGCCTGATGGGCAATCCATCCGGCTCGCTCGCCGCCGGCATCCTGCAAATGATCCAGAACCAGCCGGGCGGCCTGCACGGGCTCCTGGAATCGTTCCGAAGCAAGGGTCTCGGAGATCTGGTTTCGGCCTGGGTGAGTAACGGGCCCAATCCGCCGGCGACGACCGAGCAGGTTCACGAGGTGCTCGGCAGCGACAGGATTCAGCAACTCGCGACAGCAGCGGGAATTTCACCGGAAATGGCAGGGCCGGCGATCGCGCACCTGCTTCCCACCGTGATCGATAAGCTCACGCCCGACGGCCAGGTGCCGGACCATGGCAATCTGCTCGCCATGGCGTCGAAGGTGCTGGGGAGTTTGCAACCGGCGAAAGCTTCCTGACAGGAGCCGGCATGTCGCTCAGCGGCGGTTGCTCCCGAGGATGGAGCCGAGAACGCCGCGGATGATCTGGCGTCCGACCTGGCTGCCCATGGTGCGGACTGCGCTCTTCATCGCGGCTTCCACCAGCGTGTCGCCACGCCGGCCTCGGGTTCCCGATCCGGCTCCACCGCCCAGCGAGGGCAGATTCGCGTACCAGGGCTGGCTCGCCGGTTGTTGCGGCTGAGGAACTTCTTGCCTTGGCGGCGCGATTGCCGGCTCCGCAGCCCGGTTCTTCAGCCGTTCGTACGCCGACTCGCGATCCACAGCCTTCTCGTAAATTCCGGCTACCACGGAACTTTGCATCAACTGTTGCCGCTCAGGCGGTGTGATGGGACCGATCTGCCCGCGCGGCGGACAAATGAGTGCGCGCTCCACCATCTCGGGAGTGCCTTTGTCGTCCAGCATCGACACCAGCGCTTCGCCTACGCCCAATTCGGTGATCACCTTCTCGACCGAGAGCTTGGGATTCGGACGGAAGGTGTCCGCGGCAGAGCGCACGGCCTTCTGATCCCTCGGCGTAAAGGCGCGGAGCGCATGCTGCACGCGATTGCCAAGCTGGCCAAGTACGACGTCCGGTACGTCTGTCGGATTCTGGGTTACAAAATAAACGCCGACGCCCTTCGACCGGATCAGCCGTACCACCTGCTCGATCTTTTCCTCCAACGTAGAAGGCAGATCGGTAAACAGCAGGTGAGCCTCGTCGAAAAAGAAGACCAGCTTGGGCTTTTCCGGATCGCCAACTTCCGGCAGAGTTTCGAAGAGTTCAGAAAGCAGCCACAGCAGGAACGTCGCATAGATGCGCGGCGAACTCATCAGCTTGTCGGCGACCAGAATGTTGATGATGCCGTGTCCGCTGGAGTCGGTCTGCAGCAGGTCGTCGAGGTTCAGTGCGGGCTCTCCAAAGAACTTGTCCCCGCCCTGCTGCTGCAGGGTCAATAGGCCGCGCTGAATCGTCCCCACGCTCGCCGCCGAAATATTGCCGTACTGGCTCTGAAAGTCGCGGGCATTTTCGCCGAGATGCTGAAGCATGGCCTGAAGGTCTTTCAGATCGAGCAGGAGAAGGCCGTTGTCGTCGGCGATCTTGAAGGCCATGGTTAGAACGCCGGACTGCGTGTCATTCAGGTTGAGCAGACGGCTGAAGAGCAGCGGCCCCATCTCCGACACCGTAGCCCGCACGGGATGTCCCTGCTCGCCGAAGACGTCCCAGAAGACCACAGGCGACGCCTCATACTCGAAATCGTCCAGCTTGAGCTTCTGCACCCGCTCCGCGATTTTGGGATTCTCCTTGCCGGCCTTGGCGATTCCGGAGAGGTCGCCCTTGATGTCGGCGGCAAACACCGGCACCCCGATGCGGCTGAAGCTCTCTGCCATCACCTGCAAGGTAATGGTCTTACCCGTACCGGTTGCGCCCGCGATCAGGCCATGGCGGTTGGCCATGTTCGACAGCAGGTAGAGCGGTTCGGTGGATTTGGCGATCAGAAGCGGTTCCGACATGGCGAGCTTCTCCAGATGGGCCGGCGTGTGATTTTCCGTCGAGCGTGCGGCGCGGCTAATTGTAAAGAAAAGGGAAGATCGGGCCAACTCGCGGCCCCTGTAGAGCCGGCGGGGAGAAGGCAGTCTTTCGGCGCTTGCGGGCCTTTAACCGGCGGTGCCGGCTATGGCTTGGCCCGCAGGATCTTGTCGTCGTCAAGAGCCGGCACAGCCGACTGCCACACCCGATTGCTGGTAGAGAAATAAAGGAAGCCGTCGGGCCCTTCGGCTACGTCGCGAATCCGGCCCGCGGGCAGAAATGGATGTAGGCCCGGGCGTCCTCGCCCTGGGCGACGTTTGAACGGAGGTCGACGGTGGAACACCAGCGCCCACCATTTCCGGCGGAATCTGCTAGTTTTCCTTCTGGGCCTGGGCGCTGGCGGGGATAGTAATCTGGGTAAAGCTGCCTACCGGTACCGGGGACTTGAAGCGGTAGCCGAAACTCACCCTCATGCCGAACTGGGCGTTGACGCCGCAACCCACGGGCGGCGTCTGACAGGCGGCAGTTCCGCAGGTCAGGGGGACGCCGTCACAGATTTCCACCCCGCTGGCTGTCGTGCAGACTGGGGCAATTGTCGGCGTGCAGGCGAAGGCCGGAGCGTTTGCAATAACGTTTGCCGGGTCCAGGTGCCCGGCTCGGAGCGAATTCTGGATCGCGGTAACCACGGTCGCGCTGGCCGGAAATGCATTCGTGCAAGACGCGCAGGTCGGCCTGGCCGCTACAATGGCTCCCAGCTTCGCGGCGCGTTCCACGGTTGCCGCCACATTGAACGCAAGGCCGAACCAGAAAATTGCGATAATCACAAGAAACAGAACCGGCAGCACGACCGCCGCTTCGGCGATCTGGGCCCCCGACTCGCGATCGGATCCGATGGCTCTGAATCCTGGCAGCCGTCCGATTTTTCGATTCTGCGTCATTCGATTGTTTCGGTCTTCAATTCAAACTGGGGGCCACGGCCTCAGCCGTAAGCTGCGTTGGGCCCACGAATGTACCCGCAGGGACCACCAGCCGGACCACGCGGCCAAAACTCCACTGGTATGGATAACTCAATGTCACCTTTGTCGCCTCGACATTCTGCGGGGTTCCGGTTGCATTCACGAACGCAGAACCGCGGTTGACCACTAACGTGAGGCCAGGCGCGGGACATCCGCCGCCAACCGCAGTGTAGGTCCATTGCAGGGCCAGAGCGCCTGTCCCCTTGACACCTGCCACTGTGCCGAGACCGCAGTTTTTCAGGCGAACCGAGAGCAGATAACTGTCAATCGCCGAGCGGACCGCATCCGTGGACGGAGCCGGATCCTGAGTGATGTCCGCATAGGTTTCGTTGGCGGCAACGCGCGCGCCCTCCTGCGCGGCGAGGTCCAGCTTGTGCTTCAGGTTGACGGCTCCGCCAAAATCCATGATGCCGACCACGACAAAGACAAGTAGGGGCAGGGAAATCGCCAGTTCAGCGATTTGCGAGCCGCCGGTGTCGGCGAGAATCCACCACGTCTCTGCTTCTCGACGAATTCTGGCGAGCCAACTCATTGAATCAACCTTACGGGGATCGGAGAAATCCCGCCACCGGAGACGGGAGTGCCCGCCGCGCTGCCGCAGCCGGAAACGTTCAGGATTACGCCGTTAATCTTTGACGAATGCAGGAGGTCTCCATCGAGCACATCGGTTATTCCTAGCTGCAGGAATCCTACGATTCGAAAGGTAGATCCAGGAATCAGAATTCCGGTGCCGAGCAAGGCATTGTCGCCATCCCACAAGGGAACGGTCACTATTGAATCACTTCGGCTGATATTGGTCTTTCCCGCCATCCCAGGCTCGGGATTGTTGGAACCGGCATCTACTGTGTATGGGCTACCCGGAAAACCCGGCGGCATAAAGAGGTCCTGCCCCACCCCTGGACCGAATCCGGTATCTGTGAATCAAACACTGCGGGGCTGTTCGCCCCTGTGGAGTCAGCAGAATTCCTCCGTTCAACGCAATCGATACACCCTGAGAAGCACTGTCTCCACAGGTGAGGCGGCTCGCATTTGCGCACGCAATGGCTTCCGGATAGTCGGGAGTAGTTGGATTCAAGATCGCATTGCCGCGGAATTCGCCGGGCAGGACGCAGAAGCGGCGGCAATTGGGATATTAAGAGCGTAGTAAGAGTTCAAAAGCTGCGCTGTTCCCAATGGGAGCGTCTGAGCCAGATTGAGCGTCCGTCCAATAAACTCCCCGCCATTTGCGATGGCATAGTTTGTGGCAGGATCCAGGAGGTATGCGCCCCCGCCAGGGGGTGCACCGAGGCAATACGGGTTTGCGGGTACCGGAATGATAGGTGGTCGCAATTCGGGACCAGCCACGGCTTCACCGAGGCCACCGAAATCGGCGCGGCCAGCCCCGACGGGTTATACGCCTCCGCCTTCGAGGAAACCGTCACCTGACTGCCCGCGGCTCCCCAGATCCGGCTGAAAAAAGTCGGAAGGTTGGTTCGGTTGACGGTGACGGTAATCTGCGGATTCTGCGGGCTGGGAAAAGCGCAGGTCGTGGTCACGGTTGTTGGCGGGCCGCCGGCGATCTGGTTCTGACTAGCCGCTACGCGGGCCTGCACGTCGGCAAATCCCGTGCCTCCATTGCAGGCCAGAGCTTCAGACGCGGCGGGCACTCCCAATCCACCGGAAGTGAATCCCGTGCTTACAAAGGCCTTTGCTCCGGCCAGCGCCCCGGCGTCTGCCGCCTTCTCGGCCTCGCTGCGAGCGATGTAGAGCGTTGTGACGTCGATTGCAAGCGCCGCCATTGCCAGCAAGGCGATCATGGAGACCGCAACCAGCAGGATTGTCTGCCCGCGTTCGGCCCTGCGGGACGGGGGCGCGATGAAACGGGCGGTTTTCCGGCGTCCGGAACCGAAATGGGGAACGGCCTCGCCCAAGGGCGCTTCGCTCATGTCGACTTTAGATTCTACGAAGGTTTGGCGAGTCTAACAACGGGAAGATAGGACAATGCCGCTCCGGGAGGTTTGCTGTTAGACACTGATAAATAAAGACTTAACTCGGCCCGTCGAACAAAGGGGTAACCCCCGGCTTACTTTCCCAGTTCAGCCCGTGCCTCCACAAACTTCGCGACCGCAAACTCGAGGTCTTCCTGGGTGTGTCCAGCCGAGAGTTGGACGCGAATTCTTGCCTTGTCCTGGGGCACGATCGGGTAAGAAAAGGCGATTACATACACTCCTTTTTTCAGCAGAATCTCGGCCATGCGGGCAGCAACCTTGGCGTCGCCCAGCATGACCGGGACGATCGGATGTTCCCCCGGAAGCAGTTGAAAACCGGCGGCCTGCATCTTCTCGCGGAAAAATTCGCTGTTCTTCCGCAGACGCTCGCGCAAGTCAGCGGAATTGCCGAGCATTTCGAGGACAGCAAGCGAGGTGGCGGCAATCACCGGCGCCACGGCATTGGAAAACAGGTATGGACGCGAGCGCTGGCGCAGCAGATCGACGACTTCGCGGCTGCCGCTGGTGTAGCCGCCGCTCGCTCCGCCCAAAGCCTTGCCCAGTGTGCCGGTCAGAATGTCCACGCGTCCCATCACGCCGTGATGTTCGTGAGTTCCGCGACCGTTCGGTCCGACGAAACCGACGGCGTGGGAATCGTCCACCATGACAACCGCGTTATATTTTTCGGCAAGATCGCAAATCTCCGGCAGCTTGGCGATGTACCCGTCCATGGAGAAGACACCATCAGTCGCGATCAGCAGGTGCCGCGCACTTTGTGCCTCCTTCAACTTCCGCTCCAGATCGTTCATGTCGCCGTTGCGAAAGCGGAACCGTTGCGCCTTCGAGAGGCGAATGCCATCGATGATGCTGGCGTGGTTGAGTTCGTCGGAGATGACGGCGTCTTCCGCCTCGAGCAGCGTCTCAAACAAGCCCCCATTCGCGTCGAAGCAGGAGGGATACAGGATCGTCGCTTCCATGCCGAGAAACGCGCTGATCTGTTTTTCCAGTTCTTTGTGGATCGCCTGCGTGCCGCAGATCAGGCGCGCAGAGGCTAGCCCGTAACCCCATTCTTCGAGAGCCTGTTTTGCCGCTTCGATGACGGACGGTTCGTTTGCCAGGGCGAGGTAATTGTTGGCGCACAGGTTTACCAGCGGCTTCGCCGAACCTTCCACGCCGATGCGGTTCTGCTGTGGCGTGTCGAGCACGCGCTCGGGCTTGTAGAGGCCGGCGTTCTTGATGGCTTCAATTTTGGCTGCGATGTCGGTGCGTAAGCTGGTCTGCATGCGTGGTCACGACTCTCGATGCCATTACTACCAGTTTTCGTGCTGTCGCATCAACACAGGATGTGGAAGCGCGTGGCGCGCGAGGGTTGCACGGGCGGGGACGCCCGTGCCTACATCAACAAGCTCAGGCGTTGGCGGAGAGGCGGTGGTGGCCCTTGGTTTCTGCGAGTCCGTATTGACGGATCTTGTAGAGCAGAGCCTTATAGCTGATCTTGAGGAGCACCGCGGCCTGCTTGCGGTTCCAGTTGGTTTCTTCCAGAGCCTTGCTGATGGCTTCCGCCTCAGCTTCGTCTTTGGCGGTGCGGGCCAGCGACTTCAGTCCTCCACTGGCCGGTTCGGCTGCTTTCCCGGGCTGCTCGAACTGCGCCCCGGCGCCGTCGGTTTTGGGCTGGAGTTCGGTGATGGCTGCCTGCTCGTCTGCGAGCACGAGGTAGCGCTTGATGAAGTTATTGAGCTCGCGAAGATTGCCGGGCCAGGGATAGTCAAGGCACGCCTGCATCATGGTCGGTGACAACGGCAGCGGGGGCCGCGCGTAGCGCTCGGCCATGCGCGACATGAAGTGCTTCAACAGGATCGGAATCTCTTCCTTGCGCTCGCGCAGCGGCGGAACCTGCAAGGTGAAAGCGTTCAGGCGGTAGTAGAGGTCTTCGCGCAGGCGCTTGTTGGCAATCGCGTCGGCAATGTCGATGTTGGTGGCGGCCAGGATGCGCACGTCCACTTTGATCACGGTTCGGCTGCCCAGGCGTGAAAACTGCTGGTCCTGCAGCACGTGAAGCAATTTCGCCTGGAGGAGCGGCGGCATTTCACCAATTTCGTCGAGCAGGATCGTGCCCTTGTTGCAGAGCTCGAACTTTCCGGGCTTCGGATGCGTCGCACCGGTGAAGGCGCCGGCTTCGTAGCCAAACAATTCGCTCTCCAGCAAATCGGCCGGAACAGCGGCGCAATTTACCTTCAGGAATATACGGTGAGCGCGAGGAGACAGCTTGTGAATCAGGCGCGCCAGCACTTCCTTGCCGCTGCCGCTCTCGCCCAGCAGCAGCACGGGAATGTCGACTCCCGCCACCAGAGAAGCCTGCGAACGGATTTTACGCATGGCCGGGCTGGCCGCCACGAAGAACACGTCATCGCAAAGCTCCTCGACCTCGCCCGGATAGTTTTGCTGGTTCGTTCCCAGACACTGATCGATGACGGCGTCGAGTTCCGCTTTCTGAAAAGGCTTGGTCAGGTAGTCGTGAGCGCCCAGGCGGATAGCCTGCACCACTTTGCGGGTGTCGCTCACGCAGGAAAGCATCACGACTTTCGCGCCGGGTTGAAGCTGGCGGAT
This sequence comes from Terriglobales bacterium, assembly GCA_963803205.1. Lineage (GTDB taxonomy): Bacteria > Acidobacteriota > Terriglobia > Terriglobales > Acidobacteriaceae > CAWDLG01. The sequence continues at coordinate 197,113 of CAWDLG010000005.1, read as the reverse complement.
CTGCTCCAGGGTCTGCAATCCGTCGATGCCGGGCATGAGCAGGTCGAGCAGAGTCAGCTCCGGCTTCAGGCCCTTCTGCAGCTTCTCCAGCGCTTCCTCGCCCGTGGTCGCGGTCTCGACCGCATAGTCGTCGACTTCAAGCAAGGTGCGGATGTAGCGCAGCATTCCCGGTTCGTCATCGACCAGCAGAATTTTGCCGTTCCCCTTCATTTACGTGTTCCTTTATTGGCTTGGTCGGGCCCGGGCTTGAGCGGAATCAGGAAGCAGAATTTGCAACCTGCTCCGGTTTCGCTTTCCACCCATATCTTGCCGCCCATCCGGTTCACCAGGCGGCGCGCGATGGCCAGGCCCAATCCCATTCCATCGGATTGAGATTCCGTTTGGGGAAGACGGAAAAAGTCGTCGAAAATTTCGATCTGATATTCGGCCGGAATTCCGGGCCCGGTGTCGGCCACGCTGATCTTCACCGCGTTGGGTACCGTATTGCTGCGGCGCCGCCGTTCGGTGGAGGGGCCGGAAGCGCTGGCGCTGCGGCGTTCCCACATGTAGGGCTCCACGTGCATCCAGATAGTGCCGCCCTCGGGGGTGTACTTGTAGGCATTCTCCAGCAGATTCGAAAGCACGCGCTGCAGCTTGGCCGAATCGAAGGGGAAGGGCGTCAACTTGTCGTTTGCGAGAAAATAGAGTGCCAGGGCCTTGTCCTGGAAGCGCGGCGACCACAGCCGGCAGACCTCGGAGATGCAGGCATTCATGTCGGAGGTTTCGTTGTGGAGCTTGATCTCGCCGGTTTCCAACACGCTGTAAGTCAGAAAGTCCTGGATGAAGTGTTGCAGGCGATGACCGCTGGAGTGCATATCGCCGAGGACCTCGCGCTGGCGGTCATTGAGGGTGCCGAGTTTCTCGCTCCGCAACAGCTCAATGTACCCATTCAATATCGCCAGTGGGGTTTTCAGGTCGTGGGCGGCCGAAGCCAGGGCGTTCGTGGTGCGCAAATAGCGGTCCCGCAACCGCGTGTACTCCTGCAAAAGCTGCTGATTTTCAGCTGGTTGGCCGTTCACAGGTTCCGCTGTCCCCGTTGGCGCAGTTTCGCGCGCGTCCTGCCGGGACGCCCGGGAGGCACTTGTATTTTCCGACCCAGGACTCATAAATTAGCTGTCGTGGCTTGGTACTAAGGGGAGGAAAAGCGTTACACATCCTACGGGGCAGGTGGTTCGAGTATGACAGGTTTTTCCCTCGTGTCAACGAGAAATGCCCCGGCTTTAGCACTGAAGGGAAAAAGCTTGCATGTCCCCTCTGTGCAAAGCGAATGGTGACGCGTTGCGCTCCCGATGAGCAACCAGCAATGGCATGTGAGAGTTGTAGCGGCTCAATCGCGCACGGGCCGCGGGTTTCGAACGGGAACCAACGGGTTTGACCCGGTTCTTCATGGAATTCTATGCTCCGCATCTTTAATTGGCCCCCAAGATGCTGAAAAGAGTGTCTAACCTCGGGCCGGGGAAAGGGCTCGTTTGAACCGCAAACAGCTGAAAGTAGAACGACGGAAATGGCCCCGCCTGCCATTGCCAATCCCAGTCTTTGTCCGCAGCCGGGACAGTAAGGGAAAAGACTTTCTGGAGTTTGCCACCGCGCTGAATATTTCAGCCGGCGGCGTGCTGCTGGCCGTGCGGCGCGCCCTTGCGCCTTCGGCACAGGTTTCGCTGGAGATTCCCAGCGCTCCCATTCCCGCTACCCGAATCTCTGGACCGCGCCTGATCCGCGCGCGCTCAGTTCGCGTAGTCCACGCAGAGGGTTACCATTTGATCGGGCTAAGGTTTTCGCGTCCCCTGCTTACCCCTCCATCGGCCTGAATCAGGGGAAAGTTAGTTCTTTGATGTGAAAATGTTTTCCACTTTTGACGGCCGCATCCCGTTCTCAGCACAAAGGCAGGTTACTTCCGCTACTGTTCTGTTCACAATCTGCTAACAGCCTTAATCCACAGCCTTTAGGCTAGAACCGAGAGGTGTCCCCCGGCCGGGAGACAGTTTTGGCGCTCGGCATGCACATCAGCAAGTGCGCACACTAGTGCGACACACGTAAATGTCGGGCACAATGAATAATCCAGTCAGTTCCTTGGTTCAAGCGTTAGGGGAGTTCCCACCCGAGTCCGTTATCTTTGGCCGGTCGGAGACCATGCAGGCCCTCCGCGACCGCCTCAATAAGGTTGCCGCCGCCAATGTGCCGGTCCTCATTCAAGGCGAAAGCGGCACCGGGAAAGACATCATCGCCCGCATGATCCACACTCTGTCTCCGTGGAAGAGCGGTCCATTCGTCAAAGTGAATTGCCCGGCGATTCCGGGCACGCTGCTCGAGAGCGAGTTGTTCGGGTACGAAAAGGGCGCCTTCACCGGAGCCTACGGCTCGAAGCCGGGACGCGTCGAAATGGCGCACCGCGGCACGCTGTTTCTCGACGAGATTTCGGAACTTGATCCGGCGTTGCAGTCGAAACTCCTGCAACTGCTTCAGGACGGCCAGTTCTGCCGCATCGGCGCGCAGGAAGACAAGAAAGTGGAAGTCCGCGTCGTCTGCGCCACCAACCGTCAATTGGAAGTGGAGATCGAGAGCGGCACCTTCCGACAGGATCTGTTCTATCGCATCAATGTCGTGAACCTTCGCCTTCCCGCCCTGCGGGAACGTCGCGGCGACATCGAGAGTCTGGCCAACTACTTCCTGGAGTTCTATAACCGGAAATTCAATTGCCGCGCCCGCGCCCTCTCGCCCGAGCTTGTAGGAGTGCTTCAGAAATATCACTGGCCGGGCAACATCCGGGAACTCGAAAATCTGATCAAGCGGTACGTGATTCTGGGGCAGGAGGAAGTGATCACCAACGATCTGGTGGCGCGTCCTCCGGCGTACTTTGATCCGGAAATCAACCTGGATGGCCCGATCTCGCTGAAGAAGCTGACGCGCCAGGCGACGCGAGAACTGGAGCGGAAGGTGATCTTGAAGGTTCTTCAGGCCCACCACTGGAACCGCAAGCAGGCGGCGCGCGCCCTGAGCATCAGCTACCGAGCATTGCTCTACAAGATCCGCGAAGCCGGGCTGCCGCCCAACCGCACTTCACGGCGGAGAATAGAACCGCATCCGGTGCAGCCACCAGTGGAGAATCTTCCGGCCGCCGATTAACCGGCCAATGGAGGCGCGGGCATCCCGCCCGTGCCATGCTCACTCTTTGCCAGAGGAATTGTTTGGCGGGCGAGGGCGCCCACCCCTTTGAAAGTCCGCACGTGCGGGGGCGCCCACCCTACATTCATCTTCCTGCGTTCTTGACACTCAGAAAATTTTAACGCTGCGTTCCGCACTTAGGACTCAGGCCGATTCACTTCGGCCTGATGGCTGCTTCTGTCGCCTGTGTTCCGGGCCGCCAATCAGTCATGCAAATCCAAACGGCTGATTTTAAAAACGCGCCCGCGATAACGGGAGTCTGGATATGGGCAAGAAGTTCCTGTTGTTTGTGGCGGTAGCACTATTTTTGCCGGGCGCGGCATTCGCCGACAGCGATGTAATCTTCAACAGCACCGGCGGTACGCTGATCGGAAGCGATGCCGGTCTTTCGCTCTCCGGATCCACGCTCATGGGAATCGGCGGACTCGGAGGTGATCCGATCAACGGGTCGAATCTCGGCAGTTTGGATTTTTCAACTGGAGCTTTGACCAGCGGCCTGCTCACGTCGGGAGGAACCTTCGCGGCCGGCGGAGATTTCTCCGTGGTAGGAAATGGCAACGGTGGCGCGCCGCTGGGCGCGCTTTTCGCCGGAACCTTCTCCCAGCCGCTGACCTGGTCGATGACCACGCTGTGGAACGGAACGCACCAGTACACTCTATCCGGACTGGTGGACGGAACCTTGATCGGGGGCGCATCCGCCGACGCGAACGTGCAGCTTTCTGTGAACACCGGCACCGGATTCTTCAACGCGTCTGCGCCACTGACCGGCGGGATTGCCAACACCACAACAATCACAGTTCCCGAGCCTGGCTCATTCTCGCTGCTGGCAATCGCAGCTCTTGGTTTGGCGGGAGCGGTGCGCCACAAACTGCGGAACGGCGCCAGCTAGTCAGTCGGTCGGAATTGCGCGCGCGGGGGGGCCATCACTGGACTTTCAGGGAGATATCCGCGGTTTTGGCGGCAAGTGATGCGGTTGCTGCGGTGATGGTGATCTTATAACTGTTTGGCGGTGTTCCTGGCAGGGCTACGTTCGCCACGCTGTTCCCGGTCAGATTATTGCTGCCGCACGAGATCAGCCCCAGCACCATCAGCAGCAGGCAGCTCAGAATCGGCTTACGCTTCCAACGCCCGCCTGCGAAGAGCACCACACCGATCCCTGCCAGCCAGAATCCATAAAGCTCGCGTGGAAAAGGAAGCGAAGCTTGCAGCGGTGCCGTGGTGGTCACGCTGAAACTCAGCGACGCGGAAGCGGAGCCCGCCGCAATCCTCGGCTGGCTCAGCCTGCATGTGCTCAAGGTCGGGCAGTTAACCCATGACAGGTTTACGTCGGCAAGAAACACCCCGGCGTTGGGGACAACCTGCAGGTTAAAGGTTGCAGTTCCCCCCGCCTGGATCGTCGCGGCCGATGGATTGGCCGTGAGCGAGAAGTCGAACGGCACTACATTGAACGTCACCGGGAAAGAATGGGCCGTGGACGAACTGTCGCTGCCTTGCCCGACAATGGGAAAGCTGTATTTCTGCGCCGTCGCACTGCTCACAGTTACAGTGAACGGAATGCCGACTGCCGTCGGTACAGCGTTCTCAGGCACGATGGAACAGGTCGGCGGCTTTCCCGAACCGCAGCTTAAGGCAACGGCGCTGTTGTATCCGTTGAGGGCCGTCAGCGTTCCGGTGAAGCCGGCGATCATACCTGCGACCGCCGAGGCCGAAGTGCTGTCGAGAATCAACTTGAAGTCAGGTTGGGAGATTACGGTCAACGAAAGATTTCTTGTTCGGTGCGGGCCTCCCGCCACGGCGGCATCGATGACCACCGGGTAGTTTCCGGGAGCAACGTTGGCAGAGGCACGGATCGTCAGGGTCACCCCGACAGGCGCACCCCGCCTCGGCGCCACCACGGTGGATGGAGAAAACACGCAATCCGCGCCCGCAGGAAGCCCAGAGCAGGAAAGCAGCACGCCGAGGTTGAACGATCCCGCAGCCGTCACCTGAAATGCGATCGGTGGGGAAGAATCGGAGCGATTCACCGTCACAGCGGCCGGTGACGGTGTCGAGAGCCCAAAGTCGACGACGTGCAGCGTGAGCGGCAGGTCGCGTGTGATTGCATTTTGATCGGCGCCCACGCCACGGATCTTGAACGAATAGTCCCCGACGTCTCCGTTGGCGCTTAGCGTAAATGCCGTTCCAGCATCGGCGGGCGTTGCGTGCGCCGGGACGGGGCCGCAGTTCTTCGGCGGTGCAGTGCTGTTGGCCACACAACTCAGGGTGACATCGCTGCTGTAGCTGTTGAATGCGGTCAGCGTTCCCGTGAATTCGGCAGCCTGTGAACCGATTGCTGTCTGGACGGGATTGGGGATTGCGAGCTGAAAATCCGGCTTGGAACTCAACACAAATTGCCACAGGCCCCGGCCGTAAGTCGCAGCGCGAAGAATCTTGGTGACGCCATTGTTGAAGATTCGTAGCGCCGTAACCGGAACGTTTGGCAAAAAGCCGGCACCCGAGGCCGGGCCAACTTCGCTCCAGTCCGGATTGTTCGGGTTGAGCGGATCAGTGCCGCGCCGGAATACGCCCGCGTCAGTGCCGACGTACACAATATGGTCTTCGGGATCGACGGCCAGCGCGTTTGCCGGGACGTCGAAAAGGCCCCCACTGTGGTCGTTCCAGGAAGCCCCGCCGCTCTGAGTTTTCCAAACGTGAGGCGTATGGAATCCCATGATCGCAACCAATGCAGTCTTCCCCGTGGTATCCGACGGATCGACCGCGATGCTTGAAACCGGATAGTGATTTGGATTGATGTTGGCCGTTCGATCCAGCCAGCCCGAAGCGCCGGCGGTGGAGTCCACAGTGCTCCAGATGCGGCCGCCCGCGGGCACAGTGGGAACGGAGGGGCCGAAACCGTCGGTTCCAGCGTAAATAACTTTTGACGCGCCCGAGGAGTCGCGGTCCCCGCCTGCCGCGAGCGTCCTCACCAGGTTCGTTTCATTCCCGCTGCAGATGGATGGACTGCCGGTATCGAAGTTGTCGCTGAGGGCGGAAAATCCTGCGCCGTTCGAGAACCCTCGCCACACCCGGCACGTTCCCACAATCAACTGGCCGGGATCCCGCGGGTCGAGTATGAAGGGCAGATAGAACGGGCCCGCATCTCCACCAAGGGTTGGGCCTGAGACAACAAGCCCGGACGCAAAATCCTGCGCGACACAACTGCTTCCCCACGGACATCGCTGCAGGTTTACGCCGGCGCCACCGGCAGAAGTGAACCATTCGTCGGGATTGGACGGATTGATTTCCACGTTACCGCCGTCCCCGAAATTGACATTTCGCCAGCCAGGATTCGAAAGCGACTCCGCGGTGGCCGGGAATCCGTTGCCCTGCGCGCCGCCCAGAATGGCATTGGCGTTCGCAGGATCCTCCGCGACGCTGACAAATTGCGTGAGGGAGCCGAGCGTCTGGTTGAGGTTGGAAAACTGGTTTGGCGAATCGCATGAACCGCTGGTCAGGCCGGAGTACCCGTCAAGTGCGCGGTAGATGCCGCCGTCATTGGAAAAGTACATGACGACCTGAGCGCCCCCGTTGATGGGAAGAAAATCGATCGCATGCTGGCTGGGATGGACGTGGGCGGGCTCTCCAAAATCCGGAGGGCAGCCATACGCGTGAGTCAGGTTCAGAAAGAGGTTGGGACCGGCGCAACCCGGCGAGAGACTGTTGATGCGACACTTGAAGAGGTTCACCGCTCCCGCGTACAAGTCGGTAGCGGTCGCGCCGTTCGGCACCGCCGCCAGCGCGAGGTTGTATGAGCCGTTCTCCGTGCCGCAGCCACCGAGCACGTCGCCGCAGGCGGTGATGCTTGTGTCTGAAATCTGTGTCCACGAAGCCCCACCATTGTTACTTTTCCAGATTCCCTGGTCATTTTCTCCGGCGTCCACATACCACACGTACATCTCGTTTCGTCCGGGCACGGCCGCCATCTCGGCTCGATAGAGAGGACAAACCTGTGAAGCCGGGGAGGTCGGGCAGGAGGCGGAACTGAGCCCCGCTCCCGGCTGGGAGCCGAGGCGAGTCCATGTTATGCCGTCGGCGGAACTGTAGATTCCGTGAAAACGAATCGCTGCAAAAAACTTTCTGGCTCCCGTGTTGTAGATGACCGACGTTGCTGACCCCGGGGAAATCGCCGTGCCGTTGTCGGTGACGACGCTGTAATTCCAGCCTGATCCCGCATCGGTTGAGTAGTAAAGGCCCAGGTTGGAGGTCCCGGTGGGCGCGAGGCCTTCAATTCCGCCTTGTGCCGTTCCTCCGACCGCAGCGACGACGCGATTGGGGTCGTCCTGGCTGAATAGAATCCGGCTGAACCCCAGGCCCACAAAGGAGTGCGTGTGGGTTGAATCCTGCTGAATGATTGTTGCCCAACTGGCGCCTCCATTGGTCGAGCGCAGGATGCCGAGGCCGTAGTAGGAATCCATGGAACTGTTCGCTTCGCCGGTTCCTACCAACACCACGCTGCTTGCCGGATTGGGATTGCTGAGTTGTGGCTGGACCGCGATAGCGCCGACGGCTAGCGAGGGCTGATCGTCCGTGAGAGGCCTCCACTCCACAGCCGACGGATCGGGACTAAGCGACCCCGCATTGGTGGCCTTCCACACTCCGCCGTAAGCGCCGCCGACAAATACCGTGTTTCCACCGATGTCAGCGGGATCGATCGCAATCGCAGTTGCCCGTCCCGCCACGTACCCGTAATCCTGCTGGCCGATTCCGCTGGCGTCCGATGACAACGGAGTTGGCCCCAGAGGCTTCCAGGCGCCAGGAGTATTAGCGGCCGCCGCAGCGGCAACATTTTCTGCGGCATTCAAACCGCTATTTCGCCGTGCGGCGCGCCTCACCAGCAGTTGTCTGTATGCGCGATAGCGTTCTCCCGCCGCAGGGCGTCCCGCGACGCTTCGCCCCCGCAGAAACCACTGTTGCCGCTTCTGGATCCGGGTGCGTTGTTCATGGGCGTGCGAATCTGTTCGTGTTGCTGCCTGATACCCAGCGATTGCAGGGAGCGAGGCTAGACACAAAAGAGCCAACGTACGCCCGGCACGACGCCGGCCAACCAGTCGCTTCATATGCATTGCGTTCGCGGTCTGGCGGGCAGTGACTCTTTATTCAGTTAGAAGGACAGAAAAATCCGCGAGCCCGGGAGACCTGCAGCGATAGCTTTACCACGGGGAAGCTGCCAGCGGACGCGAGGGAAGCTATTTGCGGGGGCCACGTTCGCAAATGGGAAACGAGGATCCTACGATCGGGCGGTAGAAAGAAGTAGGCCCTGCCCGCAGGCACGCGTGAGGCAGACTGCTACTTCCTACTCGTATCTGAGTGCTTCGATGGGATCCAGGCGAGCCGCTTTTCGCGCTGGATAGAACCCGAAAAAGATTCCGACGCCCATGGAAAAGACAACCGCGGCGAGGATTGCCGCCGGGGAGACGAGCACCGGCCATCCCAGAGTCTGAGTGATCACGAACGACGCCGTCATGCCCGAAGCGATGCCAATTCCTCCGCCCAGCAAGCTGAGCACAATCGCCTCCACCAGGAACTGCTGCTGCACATCGCCCTCGGTAGCGCCAATTGCCATGCGGATGCCGATTTCGCGGGTCCGCTCAGTCACCGAGACCAGCATGATGTTCATGATCCCAATGCCGCCCACGACCAGCGAGATGCTGGCGATGGACGCGAGAAGAACCGTGAACAGGCTGGCCTGCTTGTCTGCCAGATCGGCCATGTCCGCCAGGTTGCGAACCATGAAGTCATCATCCTGTCCGGAGCGAATGCGATGCCGGTCGCGCAAGAGCGAGGTGATCTGCTGTTCGGCGGTATAGCTGGCCTGCCGCGAAACGGCGGAGACCATGATCCAGCGCAGCCAGTCCTGCCCGGTGATCTTCTTCTGCAGCGTGGTGATCGGAATGATGATGATGTCGTCCTGATCCTGTCCCATTGCCGCCGACGTTCCCTTGGGAGAAAGCACGCCCACCACACGGAACGGCAGATTGTTGATGCGGATGGTTTCGCCGATGGGATCCGTGGCAGAGAAGAGATTCTTGCGAACCGTTTCCCCGATGACTGCCACGTTAGCCGCCATGGAAACATCGTCCTGAGTGAAGGAAGTGCCCTCAGCGAATGGCCAGGTGCGGATATCGAAATACTGCGGCTCAGTGCCGTTGATGTTGGTCGACCAGTTGTCGGCTCCATAGACGACCTGGGCGGCGGACTGGCTGCCGGGAGCGGCGTCCTTCACCGAAGGGCACTCGCGCTTGATAGCCAGCATGTCGTCGTAGACCAGGCTCTTGGTGGCGCCCCAGCCCATTCGCATGCCGCCGCGGGTCACGGTTCCAGCGCCGACGAACAACATATTGGAACCCATGGCGGCGATCTGCTGCTGGGCCTGCTGCTGCGCGCCCTGTCCTACACTGACCATGGCGATGACGGCGCCGACACCGATGATGATGCCGAGCATCGTCAGACTGGAGCGCAGTTTGTTGCGCGCCAGCGCCCGCATCGCTATTCGAATGATCGCCGCAATATCCATAAAGTTTCTTTCGCGCGCCGGTTATGCCGCCTTCGGACCCGGCGCTGTAATCTTCCCCAGTTTCACCAGACGCGCCACAATCGAGCCCACGCTGCGGCTATGCGACTTCGCAATCTCCTGAAAGTCGATGCCGCGCTGCAATTCGTCGCACACTTGCGTATCTTCTTCGCGCGACCAGGATTTGCCGGCATTCGCCGGACGGTTTCGCTCCCGCTCTTCGGCCTTCACCAGAGTCGTCAGAGCCCGATTGAGCGCGATGACTACCGACGGTGTGCGGTATAGCGAATCCTGTGCCAGTGCTTCCTGCGTTTCCGGATTTACTCCCGCCGCCAGCGCCTGCATGATCTTCACCGCTTCCTGCGTTTCCATATCCACGCCCTCCTGCGAGGCATGGTAGCCGCGAAACCATTACCGTCCTGTGACGGCTGAACATCGCCTGTAGCTCGCTTCCCAAATAGGGAAGCTCCAGATGCCGACCGCTAGTCTTCCAGCGTCGGCATATTCTTTAACACCTCCGAAGCGACGGGCCGATCCTTCACGGGCTCGTCGCGCCGGATCTTGCCATCGCGAAACTGAATGGTCCGCTTGGCGAAATCGGCGATGTCGCTTTCGTGCGTCACCAGCACAACCGTCAGACCGCTGTCGTTCAGCTGCTGAAAAACCTCCAATACCTCGACTGAAGTCCGGCTATCGAGGTTTCCCGTTGGCTCGTCGGCCAATAGAATTGCCGGCCGGTTGACCAGCCCTCTGGCGATGGCGACGCGCTGCTGCTGGCCGCCGGAAAGCTGGGAAGGGAAGTGCATCATCCGGTCTCCCAGTCCCACCAGTTGCAGGGCATTTTCGGCCCGCTGGCGACCCTCATCCTTGCTGACCTGTGCGTAGAGCGTGGGTAGTTCGACATTCTCCAGAGCCGTGGTTCGCGACAGAAGATTGAAGCCCTGGAACACGAATCCGATCTTGCGATTGCGGATCGCGGCCAGCTCCTTCTTGGTGAGCTCTGAAACCTGAATTCCCTCCAGGAAGTAGTGTCCGCTGCTTGGCTTGTCGAGGCAGCCGAGAATATTCATGAACGTGGACTTGCCGCTGCCGCTCGCACCCATGATGGCGACGAACTCTCCGCGCTCGATGGTCAGGTTCACGCCGCGAAGAGCGTGCACCCGGGTTTCGCCCAGATCGTAGTACTTGTGCACGTCTTCTACGCGGATGACGGCATTGTGATCGCCGGTAGCGACACCGTGTATCGCGGGTTGGGTTGTGGCCGCCATTGTTCCTTACCGCCTCCGCCCGCCGCCCGTTCCTGGGGGCCCGCTCGGACCGGCCGTGGGCGCGGCTGAGCCAGTAACCAGTTCCTCGCCGGCGGATAGCTGGCCCTTCAGCACCTGGGCTACCTCGGTTACGGTGTGATCGGTGATTCCCGTGCGGACGCGAACCGGCTCGAGCGTCTTGTCGGGGCGCAGCTTCCAGACTACGGCTACGTCAACCCGCGGGGTGCGTTGCTGCTGGCCCGCTGCTCCGCCGCCGGCTTCACCCGGCGCGCGCGGGCGGCCTTGCCCACCCGCAGGGGCGGCTCCGGCTTCTCCGTTTCCCGCGGCGGCCTGCTGCTGGCCTCCTGAACTCAGCCCGTACTTCTGGTAGAGAGTTCGAATCTCCTGAGCGCTCATGTCCGGCTTATAGCGCAGTGCGCCATTGGGGACGCGCAGAACGTCGGTCGCATTGGCGACAGGAATCGTGATGTAGGCGGTCATGCCGGGGAACAGCTTGTTTTGCGGATTGTCGAAGTCAATGATCGTGTTGTAGGTCACCACGTTCTGGACGGTAGTGGCATTCATGCGGACCTGGGAGACCCTTCCCGTGAAGGTGTCCTTGGGGTAGGCATCGACTTTGAAGGTGACTACCTGTTCCGTGTGGATCATTCCGACATCCGATTCGTCGGTGGCCGCATAGACCTGCATTTTGGTCAGGTCCTGGGCAATGGTGAAGAGCGTCGGCGCTTGCAACGAGGCTGCTACCGTCTGTCCGACATCCACACTTCGCGCGATGACCGTACCGTCAATCGGCGCGTGAATTGTCGTGTAGTTGAGATTGGTCTGGGACAGCTTGACCGCGGCCTCTTTCTGCTGAAGTTGCGCGGCGGCCTGCGTGACCTGCGCCCGCGCAGCGGAGACGCCGGCTTCGGCTGTGTCTGTGTTCGCCTTGGCAAGATCGAGTTGCTGCTGGCTCATCACACCGGCCTTGGCAAGTCCGGACGTGCGGTCGTAGTCTGCGCTGGTCTGCACAGCGGTGGCCTTCGCCTTTTCGAGGTTAGCTTGAGCGGCCGTCAGATTTGCCTTGGCGTTAGCGGCATCGGCCTGTGCCTGGAGCAGATTCGCCTGGAATAAAGCCGGATCGATCTGCGCGATTACCTCGCCTTTTTTCACGCGCGAGTTGAAGTCGGCGTGCAGTTGCGAGATGGTGCCGGAGACCTGTGATCCGACCTGTACGGTGGTGACGGCGTTGATCGTGCCGGTGGCTTCTACCACGTCGTGGATGTCGCCCTTATCCGCCTTGGCAGTAAAGTACTGTGGCTTGTCGTTGCCCTTGAACTCGAAGGCTGCAAACAGCGCAACCGCAACAATCACAATTCCCACGATGAGCCAATGCCGCTTGATAAGTTTCACGTTTTCCTCGATTCCGGAGTGACCGGCGCCAACGCATCTATTCTGCTGCAACTCCTCCTAAAATCTATAAACCCTGCGCACGACTGAAAGACTTGTTTCGTGCCTGCCCCCTCGGGCATACGGACCTGCCTTTTCGATGGTACATTGTGGGGCATCGATTGCGACTTTGTCCTTTCTTTACAAAAATTTACGTAAGTAGAGATTTGACGACAATGAAACATTTCCCGCGCCACAAGGCAGCTCTGGTTGGAGGACATTTAGGCCTTCGGCGTTGTATGTACAAGGGGTTACCGATGGCGGGGAGAAAGGCGGGCGGAGCATGGATTGGCAAGCCTTCTGGCTGACGCTGCGCCTGGCGCTCCTCGTGGCCGCGACATTGCTGGTGCTGGGTTTGCCGGTGGCGTATTGGATTACCTACTCGCGCTGGCGCCTGAAGTTTCTTGTCGAGGCAGTGGTGGCACTTCCGATCGTTCTGCCACCGACCGTGCTCGGCTTCTATGTCCTGGTGGCGCTGGGGTCCCGCAGCCCGCTGGGCCAATGGTGGCAATCCTGGACCGGACATACCCTCGCCTTCACCTTTGAGGGTCTGGTCATCGGCTCGATCCTCTACAGTCTGCCGTTCGCAGTGCAGCCCTTTGCGGCTTCGTTTGCGGCGGTCGATCCGCGGCTAATCAATGCGTCCGCCACCCTGGGAGCTTCAAGTCTGAGAACGTTTTTTCGCGTGGTCCTGCCGCTCTCGGTTCCCGGGTTGGTGACCGGGGTCGCCCTGAGCTTCGCTCACACAATGGGAGAGTTCGGCGTGGTTTTGATGGTAGGCGGAAACATCCCCGGCGTGACTCGTACAGTCTCGATCGACATTTTCGACCAGGTGCAGGCCTTGAACTACAGCGGCGCCAACCAGACCGCGCTGGTGCTTCTCGTGATCTCGTTTGGAATTCTTTCGCTGGTTTATGCCTTGAATCACCGAGTGTGGGCAGTGTGGCCGGGGAAGTAATGAAATCGACAGTTGCCAACCCGGAGCCGCTGGCCGGCGCAAGTGCGGTGGCTCTCACCGCCCAGATCCGCAAGCAAGTGGGCAAGTTCGAACTCGATATAGCTTTTGATCTTCAACCTGGAATCACGATTCTCTTCGGCCCCTCCGGTGCGGGAAAAACCACACTGCTCGACTGCATGGCAGGGATCGTTCGTCCAGATGATGGCAGTATTTCGCTTGGGCAGGATGTCCTCTTCGATCAGGGGGCAGGAATCAACCTTCCACCGCAGCGGCGCCGCGTGGGTTACGTCTTCCAGGACCTGGCGCTGTTTCCCCACTTGAGCGCTGAAGCCAATGTCGAATTCGGTCTGTCCGGCCTGCCTGCGGCCGAACGGCGCAGCCGAAGCCAGGAAGCGCTGGAGTCCTTCCGCATCGCTGGTCTCAAGTCGCGCAAACCTGGGCAGATTTCCGGGGGCGAGCGTCAACGCGTGGCGTTGGCCCGATCGCTGGTCACTATTCCCCGGCTTCTACTGCTCGACGAGCCATTAGCCGCTCTCGATGCCGCTACAAAATCGAAAATCATCGACGACCTTCGCGCCTGGAATCAACGTCACCGCATTCCTATTCTTTATGTGACCCACAGCCGGGAGGAAGTCTTCGCGCTGGGCGATGGCGTACTGATTCTCGACCGGGGCCGAATTCTTGCCCAAGGTCGGCCGCACGAGGTCATGACAGCGCCACGGCAGGAGACGGTTGCCCAGCTTGCAGGGTTCGAGAACATCTTCGACGCGACAGTAACAGCAGCCCACGCGGAACGGGGCACCATGACCTGCCTGATTGCCGGAACGGGAGTTGAACTTGAAACGCCCATGGTCCGGGCTTCCGTCGGCTCAGTGATGAGAGTAGGAATTCGAGCCGGGGACATCCTCCTGGCGACAGCTTGTCCCTCAGGCTTGAGCGCCCGCAACGTCCTGCGCGGCCGCATGCTTTCCCTGACCGAGCGCGACGTCATCGTCGAAGCGGTAGCCGACTGCGGGGTTGAGATGAAAGTTCATCTCACGCTGGCTGCCCGCGACTCGCTGCAACTTCAGGCGGGCAGGGAAGTGTGGTTGATCGTCAAGACTCACTCCTGCCACCTGATGACGGCGTCGTGAACCTGGAACTGAGCAGCTAGTGTTGGTCAGCGCCTACCTTGCGGAGATCGATCACAGCGATCCACTGGCCCTTTCGGAACTGGGCGTCCACGATCTCTCCGCCCAACAAACGTAAGGCGGCTTCGGGTTGGAGATCGCGATGGTACCCGAAGAAGCGCGCTTTGATGCGCTGCCATCCTTGCCAGTTCTCCAGTAGAGATCGCGGTGGCTGGTACTTGGTGGAAAAGATCAGGGCAACGTCGATGTCGCGACGCCCCGCGGCGGTTGTCAATTCTTCCTGCGAAAAGTTTTCCAGTCGGGCGATCTGAAATGGGCGGCTCACATAGCCGAGGAACGGTTGGGTAATCTCGTCGGTTGCGGGCCACGCCGTGAGGACACGGGCGGCCGGATAACGAATCTCCAGGAAATGCTCAGCGTCCCGGTGCAGAAGAATGAAGTCGCGATATGCGAGATTGTCTTCGAGCGTAAATCCGTAAGGCGGATTCACGAAAAGAGCCACTCCAAAGGCGACCACAATCAGCGCGACAATCCACCGCCACAGCCTCATCCTGCGCCTCAGGGTCGAGACCAGCAGGATCACTGCCAAGGGCATGATCGGGATCATGTACCTGGCCAGAACTGCGCCGCCTACTATGGCCATCGCGACTGCGTAGAACGCTCCGATTGCCAGGAACGACAGTTGCACGCGAAAGGAGATTCGAGCTCGTGGCACAGATTGACCGGAGCGCTCCCGGTCGATTAGTGGAGGCCGCCACATCGCCAGAACCGCAGCGGCCGTGAGCAGCCACAGATTCATGTAGCCGAACATCTGCCACAAGCGCATAAGAAAGGCCAGCGCGATGCGCAGCGGGCTCATCGTTGCCTGCACGTTGTAGCGGAAGAATTCCGGATTTCCGAAAACGTGCCCGGTGCGCGAATAGTGGTAGGCGTACCAGGCCGCTAACGGCACTAGCGTTACAAGCAGCATTCCCGCTTTCCAGCCGCGCCATGGAGCAAACAGATCTTCGGGCCAGGCCTTCCAGCGCCGCAGGAGCCATCCTGCAAGCTCCCACAAAAACAATGCGGCTGGAATCAGGATCGCCGTCTCCTTGGCAAGCGCGGCCAGGGAAAACCAGATGACTGCGATTGGCCAGTGCTCGCGAAAATATGCTCGCAGTCCCCAAAAAATCAGGCCGGCGGCCGCCAAGTCCAGCTGGGCCATCGAACTCTGCACGAAAAACACCGGATAGATTGCAACGCACAGAGTCGAAGCGACTGCGACCTCGAAATTCGCGATCTCCTCTGCGAGGCGAAACAGTCCCGTCAGCGTAAATGCCGCAACCAGCACCATCGCCGTGCGGGTCACGATCGGAGAGAAACCGGCAACCTGCCAGATGAAACTGAGATAAGCCATCACCAGCGGCGGGTGTGCGTTGGACGGGGTGGAATGCGGAATGAGCGTTCCGGTCAGCCAGAGGTCGCGAGCTGCCGGGATGTAATACCCGGCCTCGTCCCAGAAATAGGAGAGGTGGAGCAGTTTCAGATGCAACAGAAGAACGACAAAGAAGATGAACCCGAAGATCAGCGCGGAATGAACGGTTCGCGAATCGGAGTCGCCCACAGTTCTCTAATGTACAGGCCCTGCCGTGGCGTGGCGCGGGTCGAGCTTGATCTCTCCGAAGGTGCTCTCGTAGTTGGCCACGTTCTGCTGAAGAATCGACATCAGCGCCTTGGCCTGCTGCGGGCTCAAATACACTCCCTGAAAATTGCGGATCTCGACCTGGGCCTCGCTCTGCTGCTGGAGCGTGCCGAACACCAGAAAGAAATCCCACACGCTTACGCGCACCTGCACGCTGTTGGAGTAACTGTCGCGATAGTCGGGAGTGTTGACCAGATTGATCTGGGTCGAGCTTGGAGTGGTCATGGCGTGTTCAGTGTAGCGAGTGTCCAGGCAGGAGGGAAGTGGCATTCCCACAGCCGAATCGGACCGATGGTAAAGCTTGTCGGCTAAACTCCGGCAGCTTCTTTGTCGTCCGTGAGTTTGTCGAGAATGCCGGTAGCCACGTCAATCATTTCCTGATCAACCGTGCGGTTCCTGGAAATCGCCTCCGCCAGCGGCACGGAAACCAGTTTGTTTCCCCGAATGGCTGCCATGCAGCCGAACTCGCCGCGATGTGCCATATCGATTGCTCCCAGGCCATATCGTGTGGCGAGCATGCGGTCGAACGCGCTTGGAGAACCTCCGCGCTGAACGTGTCCAAGAACCACGGTCCGGGTTTCAAAGTGCGTGCGGCGTTCGATTTCGCGCGCCAGAATGTTTCCGATCCCACCCAGCTTGGCGTGCCCGAACTCGTCCTTTTCCATGTCCTGCACGATGGGCGACCCATGCATTGGATCGACGTCGGTGGAGAATTTGGCTCCTTCGGCCACCACCACGATGCTGAAATAACGCCCGCGATCGTGGCGAAGCCGAATCGTTTCAGCCACCTTCTCAATGTCGAAAGGGCGCTCGGGAATCAGGATAACGTCGGCGCCCCCGGCCACTCCGCTGTGAATTGCAATCCATCCGGCATCCCGGCCCATCACTTCCACGACCATCACGCGATTGTGGGCCTCGGCCGTAGTGTGGACGCGATCGATAGCTTCGGTCACCACGTTTACAGCCGTATCAAAGCCGAAGGTGTAGTCGGTTCCCGCCAGGTCGTTGTCGATGGTCTTGGGAACTCCGATGACGTTAACGCCCTTCTGGTGAAGCTTTTCCGCCACCGAAAGGGTGTCGTCGCCGCCGATCGCGATCAGCGCCTCCACCCCATGCTTTTTGAGCGTGGCAATACATTTTTCGAGTCCATCCGGCTTCTTCGCCGGATTGGTGCGGGAGGTCCGCAGAATGGTTCCACCGCGCGGCAGAATGCCGCCGACGCTGGAAAGGTCGAGCGGAACCGTCTTGTCTTCCAGCAAGCCGCGCCAGCCTTCGAGAAAACCTACGAACTCGTCGGCGTAGTGAAAACAGCCTTTACGCACGACGGCGCGAATCACCGCGTTCAGCCCGGGGCAATCGCCCCCGCCCGTCAATATGCCGACTTTCATTTTTCGGTTCTCCCTGGAAAACTACTCCCGGTTCCGCTGGCCGGGGCGCGGGAACGGTGTGGACCCCTCCTGTAAACCCTGAACCGCCGACCGGAGCACATAAGATTACCACTCCGCTCGCGGCTTGTGGGGCTTGCGGCGACGATGCAGGGTTTTCGCCGCTTGCGGGACTGCGAACCCGCTTTGCCGATTGCGCCGGCTCACGGGATTGTCCACAATACGTGAGGTTTCTCATGCCTAAAGTATTGCGCGTCCTCATCTGGTTGCTGGTTGCGGTCGTGGGCGCGGCGGCCGTGGCTACGATTGCCCTGCACCGGGGCGAAGAGATCAACGCCATGTGGCTGGTGGTGGCGGCGGTTTGCACTTATGCCCTGGGATACCGCTTCTACAGCAAGTTCATCTCGGCGAAGGTGCTCGTGCTTGACGCCCAGCGAGCTACGCCCGCCGAGCGCCTGGAGAATGGCCGCGACTTTGTGCCGACCAACAAGTGGGTGGTCTTTGGCCATCACTTTGCGGCGATCGCCGGACCCGGGCCCTTGGTGGGTCCAGTGCTCGCCGCCCAGTTTGGCTATCTTCCCGGCACGCTCTGGATTCTGGCGGGCGCTGTCTTTGGCGGCTGCGTGCAGGATTTCGTGATCCTGCTTTTCTCGGTTCGCCGGGATGGCAAATCCCTGACCGAAATGGCGCGCGAAGAGATCGGACGCCTGGGCGGGTTCATCGCCTACGTCGCCATTATCAGCATCATCGTCATTCTGCTTGGAGTGGTCGCGCTGGTAGTTGTGAATGCGCTCCGGGGTAGCCCCTGGGGAACGTTCACCATTGCGATGACCATTCCCATTGCTCTGCTGATGGGCGTTTATCTGCGGCGCCTTCGCCCCGGAAAGGTGCTGGAATCTTCAATCATGGGATTTGTGCTGGTCATGCTGGCGATATTGGGCGGCCAGTGGGTCTCGCAGGATCCGACTCTCGCGCGCTGGTTCACCTTCACCGCTCCGGTGCTCGCCATCCTGATTGTCGTCTATGGATTTGCCGCTTCGGCCTTGCCGGTGTGGCTGCTGCTGGCGCCGCGGGATTATCTGAGCACGTTCGTGAAACTCGGGACGGTCGGATTGCTTGCCCTGGGCATCGTGGTGATGCGTCCCACCCTGCACATGCCGCCACTGACGCGATTTATCGACGGCACCGGACCTATCTTTGCCGGAAAAATCTTCCCCTTCGCATTCATCACCATCGCCTGCGGGGCCATCAGTGGATTTCACTCGCTGATCTCAAGCGGCACCACTCCCAAGCTGATCCGCCGGGAGATTGAAACCCGCATGGTGGGCTACGGCTCCATGATGGCCGAATCCCTGGTTGCGATCCTGGCGACGATTGCCGCCTGCGTCCTGCAACCGGGCGTTTACTTTGCGATTAACAGCCCGGCCGGGGTCGTGGGCGTCACGCCTAATGCTGCCGCCGCAACCATCGCTTCTTGGGGATTTCCCGTCAGCGCGGCTGAAATGCAGGCCCTGGCCCGAGCCGTAGGCGAGCAGACGCTTTTCAACCGCACCGGCGGCGCGCCGGCGTTCGCCGTCGGCATGGCGCACATCTTCTCCAACAGCCTTGGCGGGCAGGCGGTGATGGCGATCTGGTACCACTTCGCGATCATGTTCGAGGCGCTGTTCATCCTCACGATTCTGGATGCGGGCACCAGAGTGGGACGTTTCATGTTGCAGGACGCCCTTGGGCACATCTGGAAGCCGATGGGGAGGACGAGCTGGTATCCCTCGATTCTGGCGACCAGCGCACTGATCGCGGGGGCCTGGGGATATTTCCTCTGGCAGGGCGTCAAGGATCCCTTGGGTGGGATCAACTCGCTGTGGCCGCTGTTCGGCATCGCCAACCAGTTGCTGGCTACCGCAGCCCTGTGCGTTGCCACGACCATCATCATCAAGATGGGCAAGCCCGTCTATTCGCTGGTCACTCTGGCGCCGCTGTCATGGCTGGTCGTGGTAACCTTCACCGCCTCCTGGCAAAAGATTTTTGATTCCAACCCGAAAATCGGTTTCCTCTCGCACGCCCGGCAACTGATGGGAGCGGGCGGCAACCCGCGGCTGATCTTCAACGATAGGCTGGATGCGGTGGTGACCGGGATCCTGATCGTGATGGTCACATTGATCCTGCTGGAGTCGGCGATCGAGTGGACGCGCGTTCTCTCCGGACGAAAGCCGGCGCGAGTGAAGGAAGCGCCATTCGTGTTATCCCAGTTTGTGGGAGAAGAGGGATGAGCCGCGAAAGATTCAGGCAGGCCATATCGCTTTTTGTCTCGGCACTGCGCGAGATCTTCGACGAAGCGGCCTACACGCGCTTCCTTAACCGCAACCGGATGGCCTCATCCCGGGAGGCATACGCCGCCTTTCTGCGGGAGCAATCGTCCGCCAGAGCGAGAAGACCGCGATGCTGCTGACTGTGTGCAGGAGCTGACTGAATACGAATGCTGAAAAGTGAACTATCGGCGCGTGCGTCGTCGCGATACACTCCCTGCATGCGGGTCCTGGGCATCGATTGCGGATCGCACCACACTGGATATGGTGTGGTTGAGCTGGGCCGCGATGACCAGCTGCGATGCCTGGCTCAGGGCGCAATCTCGCTATCCGTGCGCGAACCAATGGCTTCTCGCCTGGCCACAATTTTTACGGGCCTCGGCGTGATCATTGCACAGCACCATCCCGACGAAGTGGCCATTGAGGACATCTTTTACGCCGTGAACGTCAAGTCCGCGATCAAGCTTGGCCAGGTTCGCGGAGTGGCCATGCTGGCCGCCTCGTCCGCCGGTTTGGAAGTGGCCGAATATGCGCCGCTGGTGATCAAATCGGCGGTTGTGGGCTACGGCCGGGCTGAAAAACAGCAGGTGCAGCACATGGTGATGCAACTTCTGCGTCTGCCGGAACTTCCGCAGCCTGCCGATGCCGCCGACGCCCTGGCAATTGCCATTTGCCATCTGCACACCTCGGCGACGGAACGGCGGCAGCGCGCCGCAGCAATGTAAAGATCAGAGCAAAGCGCCCCGTTTTTTGGCATACTTCCCCTGCATGCTCACGGTTTTCCGGACGCTGGGACGGACCCTCCTTAATCCACGGTTGACGGCCATAATCCTCGTTGCCGCCTGTATTGCTCCGGCTGCGCGGGCTGAGTCTTCGACGGATGCGACGGTCAGCTTCACTCTGGACTTTCCTGGCTCTGAGCCCGGTCACTACGTGATCTCGGTGGGGTCGGACGGCCACGGCTCCTACGAGAGCAACGGAAAGTTGTCCAACGACTCCGACGACCAGACCTTCCGCCTGGAGTTTGTCTTTTCCGAAGCCGTGCGATCCCGAATTTTCGATCTGGCCAAAAAAGCCAAGTATTTTCAGGGAGAGCTCGATTCGAAAAAGCAGGGGCTTGCGTCCACCGGAATGAAGACGCTTACTTACAAGAGTGGTTCGACTGCGAACCAGGGAGCTTACAACTATTCTCCTGTGCCGGCGGTGCAGCAGCTGACCGCGCTGTTTCAGAACCTCTCGACCACGCTTGAATACGGGCGTCGTCTCGACTACTTCCGGCGCTACCAGAAGCTTGCTCTGGATGACGAACTGAAGCGCATGGAAGAAAGCTCGAAGAACGGGAATCTGGAAGAGATATCGGCGGTGGTGCCGACTCTTCGCCAGATCGTCGGCGATAACTCGGTCATGAACGTGACTCGGGCTCGTGCCCAGCGGTTGATCGCCGCCTCCGGCACCCACTGATCGGCTTTAACCACAGAGAACACAGGGGAACACAGAGGGAATGCCTGGGAATCGCGGCCCCTGTGCGCCCCTGTGGTCCTCTGTCCCCCCGGTGGTGAAGATTTCAAGTGAGAGTCTTCAACCACAGAGAACACAGAGGAACACGGAGGGAATGCCTGGAAATCGCGGCATTCTGTGCGCCCCTATGGTCCTCTGTGCCCCCTGTGGTGAAAGGTTTTGAAACCCAACAGGACAAGGGGGACGGAGGAAAACCTCGCTTTCTCCCAAATCGCGGCAACGAAATTGCAACATTGGTGTTCTAATAGAGAGACAGGCAGTCTAGGAGGCTTTATGTCTCACCGCCACTTGCGCCTGATTTTCCTGTTCCTGGCAGCCTTTGCTCTCCTTTCCGCGGTTCCCGTATTCGCCGACTCTGGGGCGCGAATTGTGCGTCTGAGCACGGTCGAAGGGAATGTTGAGGTTGACCGCAATACCGGGCAGGGCTTCGAACATGCCTTCCTGAACCTGCCGATCACGGAAGGAACCAGCGTCCGCGTCAGCGGCGATGGCCGCGCCGAGGTTGAATTCGAGGGCGGCAGCACGGTTCGCCTCACCTCCGGCGGAGTCGTCGAATTTCCCGAGCTGTCTCTTCGCGACTCAGGCGCCAAGGCTACGACAGTGGTTGTGCGGGAGGGAACCGCCTACGTGACCTTCAAAGGAAAACAGGATGATGATTTCACCGTCGCCTTTGGCGACGAGAAGGTCCAGCTCAGCGACCCGGTTCATTTCCGCCTCGAAATGAATCCGAATGCGGCTGTTGTGGCGGTTTTCAAGGGAGAGCTGACGGTACTCGATCAGTCCGGCAGCGTCGAGATAGGGAAGAAGCAGTCGGCAACGTTCGACCTCAGTCCCAACCGGCAAGAGCCCTACACCCTCACCAAGAAAGTTGAGCAGTCCCCGTTCGACGAGTGGGACAAACACCAGGACGAATACCACGACCGTTATTTGAGCAGAAACTCGTATAACAGCTATTCGCCGTATGCCTATGGCGTCAGCGATCTGAACTACTACGGCTCATTTTTTGACGCTCCGGGATACGGGATGCTGTGGCAGCCCTACTTTGTGAACGCAGGTTGGGATCCATTCATGAGCGGGGCATGGGTCTACTACCCGGGCAGCGGCTACTCCTGGGTTTCTGCCTATCCCTGGGGCTGGACTCCATATCACTATGGTTCGTGGATTCTTATTCCCAGCCGCGGCTGGGCCTGGCAACCGGGCGGCGTCTGGCACCGGTTTCCCAATCCAACCAACACTGCCACAGGCATGGCCTCGTTCCGCGCGCCTACCGCGCCCGGGCGTAGCACAGTCGTTGTCAATCGGGGATCGTTTCCGACGCCCACTCGGGGCTCCTCGTTCGTGATTCGCAACAACTCAGCCGGCCTCGGCGTTCCGCGTGGAAGCCTGCGGAATCCGAGCCGTGTCTCGCAGCAAGTGTCGCAACGGGGATCCGTTACCGCCCGTCCTGCGGCAAGCCCTTCGTCTCCAGGCAGCTTCGGTGGGTCCCGACCCGCCTCGTCCGCCACCTCCACAGCGTCTCCCCGGATGTCTGCACCGAGGACGTCTTCGCCGGCGTCTTCGCCCCGGACGTCCATGCCTTCTTCGTCGCCGCGCGGCGGCACACGTCCGAGGTAACCAGCGAATAAGCGAACGTGGCGGGGAGTTTTGGCAACTAAGCAGCGTCAGGAGGAACAATGTTCAACGCGAAGAATTGGGTTCATCTCGGTCTTGCCGCAATGACCGTTGTGGTGTTTGGGGCGCTGTGTTCTGCGCAGACGGTCAGCTGTTCTTCGGATGATGGCCACCGGCACTACTGCTCCGCGGATACCCGCGGCGGCGTGCGCATGGTGAACCAGCGCAGTCAATCAGCCTGCCGCGAGGGTTATAGCTGGGGCACAGACAACCGTGGCCTCTGGGTCGATCACGGCTGCCGCGCCGATTTTGAAGTGGGCCGCAGCGGCGGCGAAGGCCGCTGGGGCAGGGACGATAACCGGCGCCACCGTGGAAACTCCGGCGGACAGGAGCAAACTGTTAGCTGCTCCTCTGATGACGGGCATCGGCACTATTGCTCAGCCAACACGCGGGGCGGAGTGCGCATGCTGAACCAGCGCAGTGAATCAGCCTGCCGCGAAGGTTATAGCTGGGGAAGCGACAACCGTGGAATCTGGGTGGACCATGGATGCCGTGCCGATTTCGGAGTTGGAGGCGGCGGAGGCCGCTACGGCCAGGGAGAGGGATATCCTGGCGGTTACGGCAATGGCGGCCAGGACCAGTTTGTCAGTTGCTCCTCCGACGACATGCACCGCCACTACTGCCCAGTGGGCGGCGCTGGCCGGGTGCAGCTTGTAAAACAGCGCAGCGACTCAGCCTGCCGGGAAGGGTATAGCTGGGGCAGCGATCGCCAGGGAATCTGGGTCGATCACGGCTGCCGCGCCGACTTCCAGGTCGTCCGCTAAGCGAAACCGATAAAGCCGGCGTTGCCGTGTGGGCGGCGCCGGTCCTCTCATCTGCAGCCGGCTACTGCACAACCATCCCTGCATATCCCACAACTCTCTGCTTGTCGCCTGAAACATCCGCCGAAGTCGCATATTTCACCAGCTCAGCTTTGGCGGCTCCAAGTTGCAGGACGGCAGTGAGCATTACCACCGTCGGCCCGATGCCGCACATGCTGATGTGTTCTCTCGCCACCGTCTCAAAAAGACCCGTTGGATCGAGCGCCAGAATTCTTTCGATGGCTTTGTGATCCTTGATTCTCGTGATGCCGTCGTTCTCGTAGTGATTCATGTCGCTTGACGCGATGATCAGAATCCGGCCACTCTGTTGCGAAATCACTTCCGCCATTGCCAGGCCGAGTGCTTGCAGAACGTCGAACTGCCCTGTCCCGAGGGCAATCGGCACAAATGTGACATTTGGACGCAGAGCCTGCAGGAACGGCAGGTGAACCTCGGCTCCGTGTTCGGCCCGGTGCGCTTCCGCATCCTCCTCGAGAAGAGGGAACTTGTCCTTAACTTGGTCGGCCAGGTCCGCATCGATTGCCAACTCGCCTAAGGGCGTCATCCATGTGCCCCGGCTCATTATGGCTAGAGGCCTGCCCATCCCGGTGTGATTGGGGCACAACAGAATGCAGCGCTCCGGAAGATCAAGCCTGGCGTAGACCGCGCCCGCTACATGTCCGGAATAGATGTAGCCCGCATGAGGTGCGACGCAACCGAGAGCGGCAGAAAGACTCGCTCGTGGTTGTATGTAAGAGTTCAGATCCGAGAGCAGAGTGGAAGGATCACCGGGATAAAAACGGCCGGCGACAGCGGGATAACGAACCACAGAGCTCACCAAACTTCTCCATCAGAGCGCCTAGGCTCCGCCGTCAGCGGCCTGCAATGCGCGAAAAAGCGTTGCGCTCTTTTCCAGGGAGAGACCTTCCGCCCGCACTGAGGGTTTGATGCGGGTCCGTTCCAGCGCCTTCTGCAAGATAGCCGGCTCGTAGGCCGACTTCAGGTTGTTCCACAGCGTTTTCCGTTTCTGACCGAAAGAGAGCTTCAGAAACTCTATGAAACCGTCCTCCGGCACCTGCAAACTCTCGAGGCGCGGCTCCATGGTGAGGCGGATCACGGTTGATTGAACACTGGGTGGAGGCGAAAAGGCCCCAGCGGACAGCGTGAAGAGTTTTTCCACCCGCGCGTACAGCTGCGCCGTGGCGGAAAGCAGCCCGTAGTCGCTTCGCCCCGGCGCGGCGGCCAGCCGGTCCGCAACCTCGCGCTGGACCATGAGAACCATGCTCTCGAAGTACTGGCGATGTTCGAACAAACGAAGCAGCAGCTCCGAAGTGATGTAGTAGGGAATGTTCCCCACCACGCGAACCGGCTCCAGCGTGAGCTCGACGCCCGGCCGGGTGCTTCCCGGTTTTGGCCCGAACAGGGTGTGGAAATCAATCGCCAGGACATCGCCTTCGATAATTTCGACATTGGGACTGAGAGCGAATTTCATGCGCAACTGCGCGGCCAGCACGCGGTCGAGTTCGATGGCGATCAGGCGGCGCGCCCGCCGCGCCAGCATCGACGTCAGGGCGCCGCGCCCCGGGCCGATTTCGAGAACCGTGCGTTGAGAGACATCGCCCATCGCCTCGACGATTCGGGTTGCGGCCGAGGTGTCGGCAAGAAAATGCTGGCCCATCTTCGGTTTCTTTCGTGTGGCACGAACTGGCGGCGCCTTCGGCACGTTGACCCTCTTTCCTCTCAGCATTAGACTGGAATTCTCATCCCGCGGGTCTCTCTGGGGCAAGGACCTGTGCCGTAGAGCAGCACCTTTCTATGATAGCTTGCGCCAGAGCAAGTGGGCTCGCAGCGAAGGAACTTCCTCATGCATATCGGCTTCGTTGCTTCAGAGTGCGTTCCCTTCTCAAAAACGGGCGGGCTGGCGGACGTGGTGGGCGCTTTGCCCCGCGCCCTGGCGGCAGCGGGGCATCAGATCAGCGTTTACCTTCCCCGATACCGGCAAACCAAGCTGCTCAACGCCCAGACCGTGGTTCGCAGTATTACCGTTCCTTTTGACGACCAGTACCGCTTCTGTTCCATCGTGACCGATGGAAATCACGCCGGAATCAATTACTACTTCGTGGATTATCCTCCGTTTTTCGAACGGGAGGCGCTGTACGGCACCTCCGCGGGGGACTACAGCGACAACGCCGAGCGCTTCGCGCTTTTTTGCCGCGCGGTTCTCGAAGCCTCCAAGATTCTCGCCGTTCCGGATGTCTTTCACTGCCACGACTGGCAGGCCGCGCTGGTGCCTCTCCTGCTGCGCACTCAGTATGCTGAGGACCCCGCATTTTCCGACGTCGGCACCGTCTTCACCATTCATAACATGGGCTACCAGGGACTCTTTCCGCCGGACACGCTGCCTCTGCTGATGCTGCCGTGGGACCTGTTCACCATCACCAAAATGGAGTTTTTCGGGCAGGTGAACTTTCTCAAGGGCGCCCTGGTGTACTCGGACTTTGTGACGACCGTAAGCCGGAAATACAGTCATGAAATTCAGACCTCCGAATTCGGCTTCGGACTGGAGGGTGTGCTGCATGACCGCTCCTCGACCGTGACCGGAATTCTGAATGGCGTCGACTACGACGAGTGGAATCCGCAGGTGGACCGGTTCATCGCTGCCCGATTTTCGCCCGACGATCTGAGCGGCAAGGCGAAGTGCAAGCTCGACCTGCTGGCTGCATTCGGGATGACGGATGCGGATCCGAAGCTGCCGGTAATCGGAATTGTCTCCCGCTTCGCCGCGCAAAAAGGTTTCGACCTCATCGCCCAGGTGATGGACCGCCTGGCGCGAGAGGAAATGATCGTCGTGGCGCTTGGCAGCGGCGACAAGCAATATGAGGAAATGTTCCTGCGGCTCAACCGGCAGTTTCCCAAAAAGATCGCCGTCAAGGTTGCCTACGACAATGCCCTCGCCCACAAGATCGAGGGCGGCAGCGACATGTTCCTGATGCCCTCGCGGTACGAGCCATGCGGCCTGAACCAGATTTACAGCCTGAAATATGGAACAGTGCCGATCGTGCGGGCGACCGGCGGGCTGGACGACACGATCGAGCCGTGGGACAGCCGCACCGGCCGCGGTACCGGCTTCAAATTCTCCGACTACAACGGCGAAGCCCTGCTGTTGACGATCAAGGAAGCGCTGAAGGCTTTCCGCGACCAGAGCTCCTGGAAAATCCTTGTCCGGAACGGGATGGGTAAAGACTTCTCGTGGAGCGCCTCGGCCAAGGAGTATGTGCGAGTGTACGAGCGCGTGAGGTCCAACCGCGGAGGCCCCGCCGCGCCAAGTCATGTCGAGGCACGCGTCAAGCTCGTGTAGCCCCGCGTGTAGCCCCGCGTGTCCTCACGCGTGGGAAGGTGTAGCGGGCGCCCTCGCCCCCCCCACTCAGCGGCTCAAAGCCGCCCGGTTTGGCAAGCCGAATCGCAGCGGTGAACCGCTGCGCCACCCAAAACCTGCCCGCGCCTACAACCGCACGCTCGGCAAAAATTCCGGCTTTCTTCTCACTTTTGTCGCCTGTTCGAAGCTGTATGCCAGCTTCAGCAGCGTCGGCTCGCTCCAGGCTCGCCCGAAGAACGAAATCCCCACCGGCAAGCCGAAAACGTGTCCGGCTGGCACGGTAATGTCGGGATAGCCTGCCACCGCCGCGGCGTTGGAGCTGCCTCCCGAAACGTGGTCCCCATTGACAAGGTCCGTTACCCACGCGGGCGGGGCAGACGGGGCAATAATCGCATCAAGGTGATTCTGCTCCATCACCGCATCGATTCCTTCTTTGCGCGACAGGCGATGATTGTTCTCCAGCGCATCCAGATACTCCTTCTCCGTCAGGGGGCCTTTGGCCTCGGCCTTGATGAAGACGTCCTGGCCGAAGTAGGGCATCTCCTTTTCCTTGTTGCGCTCGTTGAAATCAATGACGTCCTTCAGGGTATGTACGGCGGCGTCGGGGCGCCCTTGTAGATACGCATTCAGATCCGTCTTCAGTTCGTACAGAAGGACCGTGAACTCGGTGTCGTCAAACTTGCCGTGGCTCGGCAGGTCGGCGGGATCGATGATCTCTGCTCCCTGGCTCTTGATCCGGGCGATCGCCTCATCCATGACCCGGTCCACCGCCT
This sequence comes from Terriglobales bacterium, assembly GCA_963803205.1. Classification (GTDB taxonomy): domain Bacteria; phylum Acidobacteriota; class Terriglobia; order Terriglobales; family Acidobacteriaceae; genus CAWDLG01. The sequence continues at coordinate 169,068 of CAWDLG010000005.1, read as the reverse complement.
CGTTGAACCCGAAGTACTTGCGCGCAACGCCGATCCGCGCCCCCTTTAAGCCATTGGGATCAAGGAACTTCGTATAATCCGCCGAGGCTTTACCGCTGCTTTCGGCCGTGGCTTTGTCGGCGGTGTCCACCACGCCTGCCATAGCTCCCAGGAGAATCGCGGCGTCGCGCACCGACCTCGCCATCGGCCCGGCCGTGTCCTGGCTGTGGGCAATGGGAATGATGCCGGTGCGGCTGACCAGGCCCAGAGTCGGCTTGATCCCCACCAGGCCGCACAGGGAAGAGGGACAAATTACCGAGCCGTCGGTTTCCGTTCCGATCCCCACGGCGCACAGATTCGCCGACACGGCGGCCCCCGTTCCTGAACTCGACCCACAGGCATTTCGGTCGAGGGCGTAGGGATTCCGGGTCAACCCGCCGCGTCCGCTCCATCCGCTGGTGGAATGGTTCGAGCGGATGTTCGCCCACTCGCTGAGGTTCGTCTTTCCCAGAAGCACCGCGCCGGCGTCCCGCAGTTTCTGCACGACAAAGGCGTCTTTCGCCGGTCTGGAACCGACCAGTGCCAGCGACCCGGCGGTCGTCAGCATCCGATCCCCGGTATCGATGTTGTCCTTGATCAGGACGGGAATGCCGTGCATCGGGCCTCGCGGGCCCTTTTCTTTGCGCTCCTTGTCGAGGCCGTCGGCAATAGACAGGGCGTCAGGATTCAGCTCGATCACGGAGTTGACTGCGGGTCCGGCCTTGTCGATCTCCTTGATCCTGGCCAGGTATTTCTCAGCCAGGGAATGGGCGTTGAACTTCCCGCTGTTCATCCCATCTTGCAGGTCGGAAATCGTGACTTCATCCAGTTCAAAGGACCGAACACTCGATTTTGGACTTTTTGGGGTCGCGGCCGCCTCAAAGGCCCGCGCCCCGGTCAGGGCGGGCAGGAAGGCAAGGCTGAACCCCCCAACAATGCCGGATTTCAGGAAGTCTCTCCGAGGCTGGTGCTCGGGGGAACGGCGCTTCACTCGTTTCACGCGTTTCTCCTTATCGTCTGATGATTACGAAAGTCCACACTACCCGGTCCGTTTCCGCCGGTAATCGTCCCGAAGTACTTAGGTGCGCCGAATTCTCGTGCCCCGAATTCCCGGGGCGGGCAATCTCTCAACGTCATTACTCTCTGCCGCCAATGACCTAAAGTTAATGCGTGAAACTGGCCGATTAATCGTTATAATAGGCGCGAATGCCAAAAGTACTCCATTGTCGTCCCCCTACATGACGAACAGGAGAACGTTACCGATCTCTACGATCGGCTGAAGTCGGTAATGGAGGCCAACGGCGAAACCTTTGAACTGGTTCTCGTCGACGACGGTTCCGCCGACCGCACCTTCCACGTGTTGCGCGAAATAGCGGCGGTCGACAGCCGCGTGACCGTAGTTCGCCTGCGCCGCAATTTCGGTCAGACCGCCGCTCTCGCCGCCGGATTTGACCACGCCCGCGGCGAATACATCATTTCGATGGACGGCGACTTCAGCACGATCCTGCCGACATCCCGCGCTTCCTGGAAAAGATCGCCGAAGGCTACGACATTGTGAGCGGCTGGCGCAAGCGCCGCATTGACAATCTGTGGCTGCGCCGCATTCCTTCGCGCTGCGCCAACTGGATGATGGCCAAGCTCAGCGGCGTCGACATCCATGATTTCGGCACAACCTTCAAGGCTTATCGGCGCGACATTCTGGAGCAAGTGCCCCTTTACGGTGAACTGCACCGCTTCATTCCGGCGCTGGCTTCCTGGCATGGCGCTTCGATCTGCGAAGTGCCCATTCAGCAATGTCAACCGTCAGCGGGGATATTCGCACTACGGCATTTCCCGCACCTTCCGGGTGTTTTTCGATCTGATCACGATCCGTTTCCTGCTGCGCTACCTTTCGCGGCCCCTGCATTTCTTCGGCACGCTGGGGATGCTCAGCATTCTGGCTGGATCGGGTGTGAGTGCTTGGCTGCTTGTGGAAAAATTCCTGCACCGGCTGACGTCATGGTGAACCATGGGCCGCTGATGCTGTTCGCTGCAGTTCTCCTGCTGGCTGGGATGAACCTGCTGGCTATCGGGCTGCTTGGCGAGATGCAGGTTCGCCACTATCACGAACCCACGCGGCGTGCGCCCTACTCAGTGGACCGCGTGCTTCGCGCCCAAAGCGAAGAGCACACCATTCCCGAATAGCGGTTCTCTCTACCTTCCAAACGCTTCTTTGTTCACCACGAAGGGCATCTTCGTTAGATCGCCGCCGTAGTTTCCCTCCAGAACGTCAATGAGCCCCTGGACGCAGCGGCCCGCCATGCCTTTGTCGGGATCGGGGGAAAGCCGCGTGATCTTTCCCGCACTGGCAAAGTGAGGGTACAAACGGCAGCGATCCTCGAGTTCCGGGTCGCGGAGCGGTGAGTCGGCAGGGAGCGGCTCTTTTTCGTACACATCGAGCGCTGCACCGGCAATCCATTTCTCCTTCAATGCTCGCGCTAAGGCGGCTTCGTCGATAACGGGTCCCCGAGAGGTGTTGATCAGAAAGGCCGATGGCTTCATCAGTCGCAACGTGCGTTCGTTGAACAGGTGGAAAGTTGGCGTCTTGCTTTCTCCTTCACGCAGCAGCGGCACGTGGATGCTGACAAAGTCTGCGTTTTTAAGAGCCTCTTCAAAGCTGGTATAGCGAATCCCGGCTTTTTGCCGCGAAAGGCCACGGGCATGACGGAGATCCTGGACCTCCTGCGTGGCTGCTATGAATTTGGCCTCTTTTTGGCTCGGGCTGTAGCACAGGACGTTCATGTCGAAGCCCACACACTTGCTGATCATGGCCTGTCCTATTCGCCCGGTGCCGATGATGGCAATAGTCTTCCCGGCTACCTCGTCGCCGAGGAAGGGAAGATAGGGATGCCAGAAGGTCCACTTGTGGTCGCGGGTGAGACGTTCCGCCGTCCATAGCCTGCGGGCCAAGGCGCCCATCATGAAGAACGCGAACTCCGCCGTAGCTTCGGTGAGGACGTCAGGGGTATTAGTGAACGGAATTTTGAAGCGGTTGGCGTCCTCCCGGCTGATGTTGTCGTGTCCCACGGCCAACTGGGACACGACCTTCAAGGTTCCTCCACCCGCAGCAAAGACTTCAGCGTCAATCTTGTCCCGCAGCGTGGTGATCAGGCCATCGATGCCGGTGCGGACTTTTTCGACGATGAGGCTCTTCGCCGGCGCCTCGGGCTGGGGGTAGACATCGACCTCATATCCCTTGTTGCGCAGCAGATCCAGCGCTTCGCCAATGTCGCAGGTCGCAAAAACCTTTGTCATAGTTTATGTAGGCATGGGCGTTTCGCCCGAGCACGCGTGGGCCGCATGCGCCTAAAGATTCTAATCTGCTAGGGGTGATTCATGTAGGCACGGGCGTCCCCGCCCGTGCGCCTATAAATTCTGATCTGTCCAACTGCTGATTTGATCCAGCGCCTTCTGCAGGTTTTCCATCGAGTTGGCGGTGCTGAAGCGCAAATAGCCTTCGCCATACTCTCCGAATGACGCCCCTGAGAGACACGCCACACCGGCTTCTTTCAGCAGAGCGTCGGCCATTTTTCGCGAACTCCAACCGGTCTGCTTGATGTTGGGAAAGGCGTAGAACGCGCCGCCTGGCATGCGGCAGGAAAAACCCTTGATCCGGTTCAGTCCGGCCACGAACATCTTTCCGCGCTGCCAGAATTCGCCTCGCATCTTGTCGACCGAGGACTGGTCCCCGCGAAGCGCCTCGATCCCCGCAATCTGGGTGAAGCTGGCGGTGCAGGAGTTCGAGTTGGTCATCAGCTTGGTGAAATGGGCGGCAAGGCCGCTGCGCATCACGCCGTAGCCCATGCGCCAGCCGGTCATGGCGTATGTCTTGGAGAAGCCGTCCAGCAGGATGGTCCGGTCCTTGAAGCCAGGTACAGACATGATCGAATAGTGCTCGCCTTCGAAGATCAGACGGGAATAGATCTCGTCGGACAGAACCATGATGTTCCGGTCGCCGACGATTTCCGCCACTGCCCGGACATCTTCTGGAGGCATGATGCCGCCGGTCGGATTCTGCGGTGAATTGAGGATGATCAGCCTGGTTCGATCGGTGATCAGGGAAGAGAGTTCGTCGATGTCCAGGCTGAAATTCTTGTCCTCGCGAAGGTGGATCGGGACAGCGGTCGCTCCCACGTAGCGGATCATCGATTCGTAGATCGGGAAGCCAGGGTTGGGATAGACGACCTCGTCCCCCGCTTCAGCAAGCGCCAGGAGGCTATAGAAAATAATAGGTTTACCGCCAGGCACTACCACCACCTCGTCGCTTCCCACCTGAACTCCGTGCGACCGCGTGACGTGCTGGGCGATCGCCTGCCGAAGCTCGAGCAGTCCGGCGGAGGGCCCGTAATGAGTCCAGCCCTCGTGCAATGCCTTCACTCCCGCCGCGACCACATTTTTGGGAGTGTCGAAATCGGGTTCCCCGATCTCCAGGTGAATGATGGTCTTACCCTGACGCTCGAGAGCGCGGGCCTTGTCCAGGACTTCGAAGGCAGATTCGTTGCCCAGCCGGGACATCCGCTCCGCCAGACGGAGTTCGTACTCGATGGCTCTTTCCATAAGATTCAGGCGCAATAGTCTTCATTCTATTGCTATAGCAAGCGTACTAGGGGTCTAAGGAAGCTTGCAATGTTACGGATGGCGAATCTCCAGCGGCTGTTGCCAATCCCTTGCAGACACGTGACCTGCGTAAACCCAGGCAATTCGAGTCAGCAGGGATCCCGCGACCGCCGAAATTCCGGCCCAGCGTCGAAGACTCTCGCGGGATTTCCCGCCTGTCGCAAGGCTGAGAGCGCGGAGCGCCAGCGGCAGGGGGCCGGAAAGAACGCCCCCGCTGCGGGTCAGGAATCCGCTGGAGCCCTGCTTGAGCGGATTCAAAGCGGGTGAGGAACGGCTCTCCACCCTCCAGCCTTCCCAACATTCGAAAATCGCAGCGCCCAGACCCAGCATCTGCAATGCCCGGCTCTTCCGGTGGCCCAAAAGCTCCAGCAGGCCCACCGCGGCGCCCAACCCCGAGGCTCCGAAGTGCATGGGCAGTTCGCCTGCATTCTCGTTCCATGCCGGAATGGCGGTCGCGCCGATTAGCACCCCGGTGTAGTTTGAGAAGGGAAGCCCGAAGGTCAGCGATGCGAACTGGCCGGCGTTTTCCAGGACGCGAAGCGGCAGGGACTTGCCATACCTTTCGCGGAGGAATCCGGCGAAAGCGGTGGCGGCAGAGGCGCCTGAAAAACCGAGCAGCGTCCAGACTCCCACCGACATCGGACTCTGAGGCTTGAACACGCGCATCATGTTGAGGAATCGCGAAGGACGTCCCAGGTCCGAGATCAGTAGCCCTGGAGAGATCACCGACCCGGCAGCGGCAATCCAGCGAGCGTCACGAACCAGCTTGCGATCAGCGCCCGTGTAGTCGGCGATCGCACCCACTACGGCGGCTGCCCCCGCCGCTCCTCCCACAAAGAAATAGAGAGGAATCTCCCAGGTCCACGGAGGCTCTTTCAGTAGCGGGATGCCGTAGTACCCGCTTTCCGGAGACGCGATAGGAAACGGCGCGCCCGCCGGGCGAATGCCTTTTCCTTTCACTTGGCCGCGTGCTTCGGCCTCGCGGCGGATGAGAAGCAAGCGTTGTTCTGCTGATTGCTCGTCTTCGGGAGTGCGTGATTTTCGAACTGTCATCTTGCAGTCACATATACCAATGCTCTGAATGTCAGCGCCCGCTCCTGCCGCCGTCTGCCAGAAACGCCAGGATCGTGGCTCCCAGAAGAACAGCCGCCGCCAGGGCGGAGGATGTCCACGCCTTCTTCAGGTACACCGTCGGCACTTCCGGATTCGGCGGCAGGTTGTACATTTTCGGATCACCCCGCAGGATGAACATCGCATGGGTTCCACCCACGCTGCTGTCGGCAGCGTCATAAAACGTGGCATCCTGCATTCCACGGCCGTGCAGCTCTTCCACGCGCTCACTGGCCTTTTTCCGCAGTTCGCCGATCTCTCCGAACTGAATCGACTCGGTGGGACAGGCCTTGGCGCAGGCCGGCTTGAGTTCGGCTTTCTGCCGGTCGTAGCAGAATGTGCACTTGAAAGCGCGCCCGTCCTGCGGATTGCGTTCGACAACACCAAACGGACACGACACGACGCAGTATCCGCACCCGTTGCAGATATCGGGTTGCACGTACACGCCGCCGAATTCGGTGCGTACGATCGACCCGGTTGGGCAGGCTTCCAGGCATCCGGCATTCTCGCAGTGCTTGCACACATCGGATGAGAACGCCCAGGAGTTGAGTTCAGGCGCATTTCCGCCGAACCCCGGCTCCGGAGCGTGCTCCACGAACTTTACGTGCCGCCACGTGGAGTGGCCTACCGCGCCCGTATTGTCGTAGGAGAAACCGCTCCAGTTGTAGCCATCGTCCTCAATGCCATTCCATTCCTTGCAGGCGACTTCACAGGCCTTGCAGCCGATGCAAAGCGTCGAGTCGGTCAGAAATGCGGTTACCGGCATGGAGTGATCTCATTCTTATTCTTCATTTTGACGCCATCTTTTCATCTAGTTCCTTGAGTGCCGCCCGCCCCTCTCCTCGCCGTCCCGGTCGCACACTGCACATCAGGGCCTTGCTCTCGTTGATACGGACGTTGGGTTCCTCATTGATGGCCAGCAGATCGTTTACGACGTCCCCTCTGACCTCGCCGCGATAGCCCCAATGGTACGGCAGACCGACCTGGTGAACTCTCTTTCCATCGATCCAAAGCGGATGCATCCGGCGTGTCACCAAGACTCGCGCCTCCACGATTCCGCGGGGTGTTGAAATCGTCGCCCAATCCCCGTGTTCCAGCCCGGCCTCGTCGGCCATTTCCGGCGAGACTTCAGTGAACAACTCGGGCTGCAATTCTGCAAGATGCGGCAGAGTCCGCGACATGCCGCCCGCCGTATGATGCTCGGTCAGCCGATAAGTGGTAAGCACATACGGAAACCGGGGATCGCAGACAGGCTGAGCATACTGGTTGTCAGGGCGCTCCTTTCGATCCGCAACCGGATCCTGGCTGGTCTCGTAAAGTGGATTCATCACAGGAGACTCCAGCGGCTCGTAATGCGTGGGGAGAGGGCCGTCTTTCAGGCCGCTGGGCACGTGCAGCCAGGCCACTCCGTCAGGATGCAGGATGAATGGCCGCGCGCCGCCGAGCGCTGCGACGCCCTCGCCGCTCCGCAAGTCCTCCTTGGTGTCAGGCGGAGTCTCCATGGTGAAGTCGGGGGTATCGAGACCGGTCCACTGCTTCTTTTCTCTATCCCACCATATGAGCTTCTTTTTTTCGCTCCATGGCTGGCCGTCGGGCCGGGCGGAGGCACGGTTGTAGAGGATGCGGCAGTCGTTTGGCCAGGCAAATCCCCAGCCGTGGCCCAGGTAGCCCTCAGGCCGCCGCGCGTTAGCCCTATTCTCCCCGGGATTCGGAAACACGCCCGAATAGATCCAGCAACCACAGGCTGTGCTGCCGTCATTCTTTAACGCCTTGTATCCCGGCAGCAGATTGCCGTTCGTTGTGTCTCGGCCGTTGATTTCCTGCAACACTTCTTCGACCGACGGCTCGGCTTGCGTCCCGTGGGTGGAGTAATTCCACGTCAGCGCGTTCAGTCCCGCGTTGCGCGGACGCATATCGCCCTCCGCTTTCTTCTTCATCCGCCGACCCAGGTGATACATGAACCAGGTCTCGCTGCGGGCATCTCCCGGTGGTTCAACCGCCATATTTCTGTACTGCAGAAGCCGTTGTGTATTGGTGAACGTGCCTTCCTTCTCCGCGCTGCCCGCCGCCGGAAAAAGGAACACCTCGGTGGCAATGGTTTCAGGAGTAAGCTCACCTCGCTCTATTTCGGGGGAATTCAGCCAGAAGGAGGCAGTCTCGGTCTCCACCATGTCGCGAACCACCATCCATTTCAGTTCCGCCAGGGCTTTGCGCTCGAGCCTTCCATTGGCTGCTCCGACCGCCGGGTTCTGGCCCATCACGAACAGGCCCTCCATCTTGCCGTCGCGCATGTCCAGCCAGTATCCGAAGTGAGAATGGTCGCCGGTGACACGCGGCAGCCAGTCGAAGCCGAAATCGTTGGCTGCGGTGGCGGCATCGCCGTACCAGGCTTTCAAAAGGCTGACCAGATACTTGTCGAAGTTGTTCCACAGTCCGGTTCGCGATCGGTGCTTCTCGATGTGCGCCGCGAGCCGGTTCGCGTCCGCGTCGAAAAACGGCATCGGCAGATAGCCCGGCAGGATGTCGTAAAGAGTTGGGATATCGGTCGAGCCTTGAATTGACGCGTGTCCCCGCAAGGCGAGAATCCCGCCTCCCGGTCGTCCGATATTCCCCAGCAGAGTCTGCAAGATCGCTGCCGAGCGAATGATCTGCACGCCGTTCGAGTGCTGTGTCCATCCGACCGCATAGCAGATTGCGCCTGTTTTTTCCGGCCCCGACGCCGAAGTGAATGCTTCCGCCACCCTGAAAAAGACTTCCTTGGACACGCCGCAGAACTGCTCGACAACTTCGGGCGTGTAACGTGAAAAGTGGCGCTTCAGGACTTGGAATACGCATCTCGGATCTTGTAGCGTGGGGTCGGATTCGAATTTTGCCGCGTCCTCGGCTTCGCCGCCACGATCCTTTCCGTGACCTCCCTCGGCGCCGCCGTGCCCGGGAGTATTGCCGGAGCCATCCGACGAGGGCGCGCCGCGGTAGAACCAGCTCTGCGGATCGTATTTCTTCTTCTCCGCATCCCAGCCGGAGAAAACTCCGTTCAAATCCTCGGTGTCGCGGAAGTCATCGCGCAACAGCGTTGCGGCATTCGTGTAGTTCACCACGTACTCGCGGAATTCGAGATTGTGCTCGAGCACGTAATTGATCAGTGCGCCCAGAAGGAGAATGTCGCTCCCCGCGCGCAGAGGAACCCAGATATCGGCCATGGCCGATGTGCGGTTGAACCTCGGATCCACGTGGATGACCTTGGCTCCGCGCTCCCGCGCTTCCATTACCCATTGGAAGCCGACGGGGTGGTTCTCGGCCATTGACGATCCCATAATCAGGATGGCGTCCGCGTTCAGCAGATCAGGTTGAGCTGTGGTGGCGCCGCCGCGCCCGAACGATGTGCCCAGACCGGGCACAGTAGAGCTGTGTCATATGCGCGCCTGATTGCTCAGGCACACCATCCCCAATCCGGCGGTAAAAAGCTTCTTGATGAGGTAGTTCTCTTCGTTATCGAGCGTAGCGCCGCCGAGATGGGCCACGGCGGTCGTGTGCATCAGGGTTTGGCCATCTTTGGTTTCCTGGAAGGTCCGTTCACGCGTCTCCCACAGACGATCAGCGACCATGTCCATTGCGGCCTCGAGGTCGATTTCCTCCCACTCCCTCGAATACGGCCGCCGGTATTTCACCCGCTCGAGACGGCCCGGGTGGGTGTGCAGTTCAAAGGTGTCCGCTCCCTTGGGACAGAGACGCCCCCGGGAAATCGGCGATTCGGGATCGCCCTCGATCGAAATCAACCTGTTGTTCTTGTGGAAGACGAGCTGGCCGCACCCTACGCCGCAATACGGGCAGACGGAACGGGTGACGTCCGCTTGCGAATGTTTTGTCTGAAGCTGCTGCGTGGCTTCAGACATCGCTTCGCTGCCGGTGCCATCAGCGCCAGTTTGAATCTGCCGTATGAGCGGCCAGCGGGAGAGTAGGTTGCCGAACACTGCCAAGCCTCGACGAGAAGTGGACCGCAGCAACTCGGATGATTCTAGCAGCCATTGCGCTGCCTTCGCGTTCCGTAGTTTTGCCCGCAAGGACCAGACTTGCGGCGAACGCAAACTTTCACCTTCGAATTGAAAGCCCTCGGCAGCAGGTATCATGGTCGGTCATGTTTTCCCGCCGTACCAACTGGAACCTCGCTCCTAATGGTTTTACCCAGGCGCAACGAGAGCTTGCCGCGGCGGGAAGGGAAGTGATCGATCTCACGGTTTCCAATCCCACTCAGGTTGGCCTCGCCTATGACACCCAGGCAATTTTGAGCGCATTGGCGAGCCCCCGGTCCCTGGAATACCAACCAGAGCCCAAAGGGATACTCGCCGCGCGGGAAGCCGTGGCGGGCTACTACCGAGAGGTGGGCACAACACCCGCTGGGAGCCCCGATTCGCTGATCCTCACGACCGGCACCAGCGAAGGCTATTCGTTCGTATTCCGTCTTCTCTGCAATCCAGGGGACGAGGTCCTCGTCCCCAAGCCAAGTTATCCGCTGTTCGATTTCCTTGCCGATCTTCAGGACGTTAAGCTGGTTCCTTACCCGTTGCTCTACGATCACGGCTGGCAGATCGATTTCCACTCGCTCCAGAAGGCTCTGACTCCACTCACCCGGGCGGTGGTCGTCGTGAATCCCAACAATCCAACCGGGTCATATGGGAGCGAGTCGGATCTGCGGGAACTCAACTCTCTGGGCCGGGAACATGATCTGGCCCTGATTGCAGATGAGGTTTTCCTCGACTACGGCCTGGATGGCAAGTCTCACTCCAGCTTGGCGGGAAACAGAGATGCTCTGACTTTTACGTTGAGCGGCCTGTCAAAGCTGTCAGGACTGCCTCAGATGAAAGTCGCCTGGATTGCCGCCAGCGGCCCGGAGCAGAAGTTGACTCCCGCACTGGAGCGCCTGGAGGTTATTGCGGACACATATCTTTCGATGAACGCGCCAATCCAACTGGCAACACCGGTACTGCTGGATCAGCGAAAGAAAGTTCAGCCTCTACTCCTCGGCCGTGTGCAAACCAATCTAGCGGAACTTGATCGTGCAATTGCCGAGCAGAAGGCCTGCGAGCGACTCTGTCTTGAAGGCGGGTGGTACGCAATCCTGCGCGTGCCCGCGACCCGCTCCGATGAGGATCTGGCCATCGAGATCCTGCGAAAGACCTCCGTTCTCGTCCACCCCGGCCACTTCTACGATTTTTCCACGGACGGATATCTTGTTTTGAGCCTCATAGCTCAGCCCCACACGTTTGCAGACGGAATCAAGCGGGTTCTCAACTTCGTGGCGAGTCTATAGGTTTTCAAGGGATCAGATGGTGCGGTTCAGGTCGGCGCCAAAGGTGTATTCATTCAGCGGGCCAAAGCGCTTCTTCTCCGCGTAGAGCCGTGAACGGCGCCAGACTATCCGCAAACTGGCCATGATGGGAATCGAGAGATAAACGCCCAGCACCCCCGCCATCTCCGCACCAGCCAGAACTCCAAAGATGGCGGCCAGAGGATGCAGCTGCAGGCTTCTGCCCATGATGCGGGGGGAAACCGCGTAGTCCTGGATAATCCGCCAGATTCCCAGAAACAGCAACACGATAAGCCAGTGCTTGTAGCCCATCAGCAGGCAAACTCCGACGATGACCATGGCTGCGACCAGTGGGCCGACCACCGGCACAAACTCCATCATTCCGCCCGCTGTGCCCAAGACCAGCCAGTAAGGCGCCTTCATAATCGCCAGGAACGAAGAGTACGCCAGCAGCGACAGTGCGGCCAGAGTGAGTTGGGCTCGGATGAAGTGAGCCAGCATCTGGTTCATGTCGTTGAGCACATCTTCCAGAAACTCCCGCTGCGGCCGCTCCGATGCAAACGAGAGCAGCACCCGGCTGAAAGCCCGGCCGTCGCGCAGGAAGAACGCCGCGAGGATGGGGACGAGCAGGAGCAGGCCGACATGACGGGCCAGCTCCGCCAGCCGGAGTCCGACCCGCTGCGCAACCCCAACGATGGCATCCCGATGGCTGGCCAGGAAGTTCTTCAGTTGTTGTGTGGATTTCTGGCTCCAGCCGCGCTCCTGTCCGAGCTGCTCGGCAATTCTTCCGGTTCCGACATTCTCAAGCAGGCTTGGCAGTGCGTCGCCAAGGTGCTGTGCCTCGGGAACGATGCGGGGACCGATGAGAAAGAAAAACGAACCCAGCAACAGCATCAACAGAAGGTAAATGACGGCAATAGCGCGGCCGCGCCCGCGAACCAGCTTCTCGGTGCGCGATACGGCGGGATCAACAAGATAAGCGAAGAAAACTGCAAACAGGAAGGCAATCAGCGTCTGCCGTGCAACGTAAAGAAACCCGAGCGCCAGTGCGAAAACCAGCACCGTGAACAGCACCCGCGACGTACGTGCATCAACCAGCGACAAACCGGTGCTCCTGCCCTTAGCGCCGGCGGATTCCGCAGGCGCCTTTCGCGCGTAGGGCGACGGCTACCGCTCTTCAGTCCCGCACAATCTCGGTATTCTCTCCCGACTTCTGCACACGGATCAGCTTGTAATGGTCATCCGGGTCGGCCCACAGGGCCCAATCACCATCTTCGGTCTTGAGGTTCAGCCGCAGCAGTTGCCTTTCCACACCGCGAATGGCGACCTTCTCCTGACCCACCGGTTCCACCCCGACGCGCACCGACAGCCGGTCCTGGGGAATGACGGCGCCGAACTGCGCCGGGGCGCACTTCATCTTGCCGGCCTCGGAAACGCAACTGGAGGAGAGATACCTCCAGATCAGCACTTCGCGCTGGATAAAGAAATTGTTGTCGAGGATCACGGACGTGTTCGGCAACACGAATGGCTGCTCTTTCGGCTTCTCGCCCGGATTCTCCGTGACCTTCTCGATCAGGAATTCGTTGTTCGGCAGAACTACTAATTCGCTCTTGCCGGGCGACAGCTCATGCCAGTCGTACTGAACCAGCGCACCGCTGGGCATAATTTTCAGCTCGGAGCGCTGCGCCGGGTTTGTGCTGCCCTGCTCCATCAGTTCCGACGAGGCACTGCTGACGCCGTCCGAACCCTGGCGCACAGAAAATTTCTCCGTTGCCACGCGGTTTCCGTTGACAAAAATTCCGAAGGAGCCGGAATCCACCATTCCGCCCGATTCCTTTGGCTTATCGGCCATTGCGGTCGTGGCAGCCGCGAAAACAAGTGCCAATCCCGCCGTTGCCAGCGAAAGCGTGTTGATGTACCGGCTGTGACTGCTCAAGAGGAACTCCTTTACTGAAAACCCAGCATCGCCGCCACCTCGGCGGCTACGGCTTCAATGTCTTTACCGCTGGTGTCGACCGTCAACCCGGCGCTCATGTAATGTGGCCGGCGGACCTCGAAAAGGCGGCGAAACTCGTCCAGGTCCCGCCGCAGTGGCCGATCGACGGCTTCCTGCTGGCAGCGGCGAAAGAGTTCTTCCACCTTCCCATCCAGAAAGATGATCGGCACATCGGCCTCCGCCAGAAGCGCTTCATTCTCCGGTTGCACGTAGGCGCCACCGCCCAAAGCCACTACCCGCGGGATCCCTTCAAGCTCGCCGAGCAACTCGCGCAACGCCGCGTTTTCCGCCAACCGGAAGGCCCCTTCGCCGGACTCGCTGAAAATTTGCGTGACCGAGCGGCCTTCTCGAGCCTGCACCCGCTCATCCAGATCCTCGAACGACCAGCCCAGCCTCCGGCTCAAAGCGCGCCCCACGCTGGTCTTGCCTGCTCCCATGAAGCCGACGAGAAAGACGATCGGCGCCCAGTCGTGCGCAGGCGGTCTAGGCCCGGGGCGCGACCCCGGTCGGGTTTTCATGGCTGCCGAAGTGGATTTCGCTCTTCTGCGCTGCTGGTTTTATTGTTTCTTGAGGTGGATTTTACCACTGAAGGTAAACAACTTAACCGAGGATGCGGCCTTGCCGACCGTACCTGCGAAGGCACTCCCTGCCTTCACCACGAAGGAGGTGTGTTCTGGTTGGAGGGGAAAGTCGTTTTCTACCGTTCCCTTGGCGGAGCGTGCGACCACCTCGATGGAAGCATACGACGGGGCGGTGGCTTCGATATCACCGGTATGGCTGATGAACAAGTAACGGCCGCCGGCCCCGAAGTCGCCGTCGTAGGAAATCTTGCCGCTGGTGGAATTGACCTGTACCAGGCTTCCGCTGACGGCCTTGAGAGTAATGTCTCCACTCACCGAGGCAATCTCTACGTGTCCCTGCTTGATGTTGGTCAGCGTGATGGGACCATTCATCGTCTTGACGTGAACGTGGGCATTGTTGATGTCGTGAACCTCGACTCCCGCGGCAGCACCTTCCAGTGTCACGTCACCGTGCAGTTTCTCCGCCGTTAGCGGACCGCTGCTCGAATGCAGCGTCACGCTTGCGTCGTCCGGAACCTGCACTTCATAGTCCACGCGTCCCGTCTCCGGCGTGGCGTCAGGCTGAAGATGCGATACCAGATCGACGCGGTTTCCGTTCTGACTCTGGTCGATCTCGACCTTGTCGGAGTGCAGCACCGCGACCACAATTACCTGATTCCCGGAGGCCGGCTTCACCGAGATGGGGCCGTACTGGTTCGTAATTGAGACATTCGTGTGCGGGCCCACGGTATAACGGTACTCCTTGCGGTTTTCCGCAGCCGCCAGGGTCGCGCCCACCGAAATAACGACCAACGCCAGTTTTGCAGCCTGTTGCCCGGTTTTCATCCCAATTCTCCCCTGCTTTGGCGGCCGCCCGCCGGTTGAGCGTACACATTATGGCAGAGAACGATCCAGTGCCATCTGATAAACCATGGCTCTTTGTTCATACGCTTCCATCAGCGACTGCTGAGCTTCGTCGTCATTAGGATCAAGCTCGGCGGACGCCTTGGCGTCGCGGATATAAGCATTCACGTGCTGCAAGCTGGTCTCGTATGTCGAGCGCATTGCGGGCGCGCGCGAGGAAACAATCTCCAGCAATTGCAGATCTTCGTCGCTGTCGACGGCCGATGCGGTAGGGGTGTTGGCCGAGTTGGATACGTTGGTCACCGTCACCTGGCGGCGAGTGGCATCACGCTCGTGGACCAATGCGAAGGCGATCACCAGCATTGCGAGCAGCGGGGCCATCACCCAGCTCGGACGCCAGCCATGCCGCAGCACAGAAACCGGGGCCGGTTCCGGGCGCGGCTCACGGATCAGCCCCTCCTGTCTTAATGCAATTTCGATCGAATTCCAGACTCGCGGGCTGGGCTCGTACATGCCCTCCAAATGCCGAGCCTCACGGAAGATGACCTCAAGATCCGATACCAAGCCTGCACAGGAGAAACAGGACTTCAGATGGGCAATCTGTTCGGCGTTCCGCTCACCTTCCAGAACGTCAGGCAGCAACTCCTCAAATTCTACGCACGTCATACTACCTCTCTCCCCAATACCGCTTCCTGGCTCCTCACGGCTTTGCGGCCTTTTCGGCTCTGCTCGTTCTGAGGAGCTCACGCAACTTCATTCGTGCTTTATGTAACTGCGACTTGCTGTTGCCGATCGAGCAGCCCACCAGACCGGCAATCTCGTTGTGCTCGTAGCCTTCCACGTCGTGCAACACAAAAATCGTGCGATAGCCGGGCGGCAGCGATTCTACGGCTCGCTGCAACTGCAAGCGGTCAACCGAGCCCGCCAGAACCGAATCTTCGGCTCCCAGCTCTTTCTTGGCAGTCTCCTCTTCGGTCTCGACCGTTTCCTCGATCGGGACGACCGGCAGACCCTTCTTCCGCAGCCGCATCAGGACAACGTTTACGGCCATGCGGTGCAGCCAGGTGGAGAAAGCAGATTCGCCGCGGAAGGTTCCAATCTTCCGAAACAGCTGAAGGAACGCTTCCTGTGTCAGGTCCTCTGCTTCCGCCGTATTGGCGGTCATCCGCAGGCATAGTGAATACACACGGCGCTTGTGCAGGTGGTACAGGGTCTCGAAGGCTTCCGCGTCGCCCTGTTTTGCCCGCTCAATCGCCTCAGCTTCACTGAGTTCGCTGCCTTGTGTTTTTCGTGCGGTCGTCAACTCGCCTTTTCGGCCGCTACTAGTCTGATGCGGCGCTAACCTGGTTTCGTTGTACTCATTTGCGGTACTCCCGGCTGGGTTGCAAAGCGTTCCAGACTGATACGAAAGCGCTTGCATGCCAGGATGGGCTGCCCCCGGAGGGCTGCCCGTGACTTCGGTACCTTTCTGAAAGCCTACCGGGGTCGCCAAATGGCGTCAACTACGAGACTTGCGGTTTCCAGCGACTCCAGACCCCTGTCCAAGCCAACAATTGGACCAAAAAGCGTGCAGAAAGTTCCCTGGGCCAGACTGAAAAAACTCCCAAAAGTCATATCATCCCGGCTTCGGGGTGGCTGGTCTAGTTCAGGAAGTAGGTGCGGTACAGGGTATCCCGCTGGGCCGGACGGAAGCCCGCATCCCGGATGATCCGGCGCAGCTCTTCCTCCGTGGTGCAATTCGTAACCCCGGCGGCCCGAACGACGTTTTCCTCCAGCATGACGGAGCCTACGTCATTCCCTCCAAACCGCAACCCCATCTGGCATACCTTGAGTCCCTGGGTCACCCAGCTCGACTGCACGTTCAGAAAGTTCGAAAGGTAAAGCCGCGAAATTGCCAGCACCTTCAGATACTCGACTGCTGTAGCCTCGTCCCAATGGCGTCCGCCGAGGGCGGTGTTCTGAGGCTGAAAGCTCCAGGGAATAAAAGCTGTGAATCCTCCGGTCTCCTCCTGGAGCTCATATAGCCGCTGGAAGTGATTGACGCGGTTCTCGAAGTTTTCGCCTACACCGAACATCATGGTTGCGGTCGTGCGCATCCCCAACTGGTGGGCGGTGCGGTGCACGTTGAGCCAGTCGTCGGTGAGGCACTTCAGCCGTGCAATCTTGTAGCGCACCTGGTCGTCAAGAATTTCGGCGCCGCCGCCCGGGATCGAGTCCAACCCCGCGTCCCGCAGCCGTGCAATAGTGTCGCGGATGGTCAGGCCGCTGTACTCGGCAATGGCAATGACTTCAGAGGCCGAGTAGCAATGGAGATGAATCCGCGGAAAGCGCTCCTTGATGCCGCGCAGCATGCGCTCATGCCAGTCGATTTTCAGGTCGGGATGCAGCCCGCCCTGCATCAGAACGCCGGTTCCGCCCAGCTCTACGGTTTCGCGGATCTTGTCGTAAATCGTATCGAACTCGAGGATGTAGCCTTCTTTGGCCGTGGGGCCCTTCAGCGGGCGGTAAAACGCGCAGAAAGTGCAGTACTCTGTGCAGAAGTTGGTGTAATTGATATTGCGGTCGATGATGTAGGTGACCACGCTTTCGGGATGAAGCTTGCGGCGCACCGCGTCGGCTTCCATGCCGATCCCGATCAGATCGTCGGATTGAAACAGCTCGACTGCCTGAGCCTTTGTCAGAGACATGGCGGAACCCTTATCAATTCTATCCGATGTAAGAACAATCGTCCGCTCTTACGCACGCTGCCGGGCAGGCCGGTGAGCCTTGGAATTGTTGTTCTTCTTGCTCTTCCTGGCGGCCAGATACTTCTTTAGCACGAATCCGCCAGCTAGCAGAGCCAGTCCGACGAGGATAGCCAGAGCCGGCTTATAGTACTGCGAAAAGAATGCCACGATGTGATCGCCATAGTGCGATCCCAGCCACGCCACGATCGTGAACCGGATGCCGCGTCCCAAGGCCAGGGCGCCGAGAAATTTCTTTCGAGAGTACTGCAGGCTGCCTGCAGCGAGCAGAAAGGGAACGATTGGCACTGGCGGGGGAAGCATTGCGGGGACAGCAACCGCCCAAAAACCCCAGCGCTCAAACTCTTTAAAAACGCGGCCCGCCCGTCTCTTCGAAAGCTTGCGCTCGAGCGCGCCCTTCCCGCCCTTCTTCGCGATCCCATAGGTGATGTAACCGCCAATCAGCGAGCCCAGCGTCGCCATCACGGCGTAATAAGGCCACAAGTCGCGGTGGCGCGCGGCCAGCCAGATGGTCAAAACGTCCATGCTGCCGGGAAGCGGAACGAGCGAATTGTCGGCGAGTCCGAGGACGAGGAGGCCCGGACCTCCCAGGCGCCGCAGCCAGCTCCAGGTGGACAGCAAGATCGCCGGCGTCAGAGGTACGGGCATTGATCCGCCTTAGAGGCAGTTTTGCACGCTCGAGTGGTACGGCCAACAGATGTGACTAGGTGACAACAGCCTTCGCAACGTCAAGAAAGCGAAGCACAGGGGCGGCCGGCAGAACACCGCATTCTTCCGCGTACCGGTAAAAGAGCGCCAGTCCCTCGAGACAGGCATCATCCAGAAAGTAGTGAATGTTGCCGGTCAGGTAAGCTATCACATCCTCCTGGCTCAAACCGGTGCGGGGAGCCCAGTTTCGGGCGATCTCGCGAAGACCCGGTGCCGCGAGGCCATGGTCGCGCGACTCTTGAAAGATGGTTGCCAGGTCGGCGCCTGATGCTGCCTCTATCGCCGCGTTCTCTCGCACCGCCCAGAAGGCGAAGACAAAAGGCTTGCCGGTTAGGCGAAGCCACTCCTCTGCCAGGTCGTAGGTTATGTAGCGCGAACGGTCGATGCGCAACGCCGGATCGCCGATCAGCAGTCCAGCGTCGTGGTGCTCGAACATCTTCGTGACATCGGGAGCCATGCTCTCAAAGTGGACGGTCCGTCTCCAGTGCCGGGCAAAGAGCACTTTTGTCAGCGCCGCCGAGGTGAGCGAAGAAGTGTCGAGCGCCACCGAGTGAATCTTCTCCACCGGGACCTTGCTCACCAGGAGAATCGAACGAACCGGCCGCCGTGACGCGATGGCCACTCCCGGCAGAACCAGCAAGCCTCGAATCGTTGCGTAGGCCGCTGAAGGAATGATGCCGATATCGGCGCTGCCGGCTTCCAGTTCCGAGGCGCACTGAGAAGGAATGGTGTAGGAAATCTCAAACTGGGAACCGGAGGGACCGTGCTCGAAATCCCACATAAGAGGCGCAGTATTAAGGTAGGAAATTGCGGAAATGCGTAGGGGTCTCATGCTTCCCGCAATAATTTTAGCAAAGCATTGTGTCATCTGACCTTGACAGCCAATTTTCCAGGTGTATAGAGTCCGCCATAAAGGCACAACCGGAGGCCCGCCGTGGCTCAGGGAACCGCCATCAGTCTGGCTCAAGAGTCGACGCTGCACTGGCTCGCTCTGTCGCTGACACCCGGTCTGGGCGCCACCAGGGCGCGCCGTCTGACCGAGCTTCTGGGCAGTGTGGATGCGGTATTCAAAGCTTCGCTGACCGAACTCGAAGCGACCGGAATTCAGGCCGCGGCCGCGCAGTCGCTGGCGACCGGACGTTCCCAGGAACTGGCGCAGGATGAACTGGCACGCGTCACCGCCGCCGGTGTGCGGGTCATCCCACTCGACGATCCGTCCTACCCTCCTTCCCTGAAGCAGATTTACGATCCGCCGATCGTGCTCTACGTCCGCGGCGCCTTCGAAGTGCTTTCGCAGCCGGGAATCGCCGTCGTCGGCACCCGCCACCCAACCCCGTACGGAACCGGAATGGCGGAGAAACTGTCGCATGATCTGGCGGCGCGCGGCCTGGTTATTTTCAGCGGACTTGCGCGGGGTGTAGATACGGCGGGCCATCGGGGAGCAATCGCTGCGAAGGGAAAGACCGTCGCTGTTTTTGGCACGGGTGTCGATGTCATCTATCCCAAGGAAAATTCGCGTTTGGTCGATCAGATACTGGGGCTCGGTGGCGCGGTGGTCTCCGAGTTTGCCATGGGCACGTTTGCGGCGCCCCAAAACTTTCCTATCCGCAACCGGATCATCAGCGGGATCTCAGCGGGCGTGCTGGTCGTAGAGGCCGCGGAGTACAGCGGCACGCGTATCACTTCGCGTTGCGCGCTGGAGCAGAACCGGGAGGTATTTGCGGTTCCGGGGAACGTGACAAACAAGAATTCATGGGGTCCTAACACATTGATTAAACAGGGCGCTAAGCTCGTCGCCACGTGGGAGGACGTGTGGGAGGAATTGCC
The DNA here is from genome assembly GCA_963803205.1 of Terriglobales bacterium. Taxonomy (GTDB): domain Bacteria; phylum Acidobacteriota; class Terriglobia; order Terriglobales; family Acidobacteriaceae; genus CAWDLG01. The sequence continues at coordinate 149,280 of CAWDLG010000005.1, read as the reverse complement.
GAGGCAGATTCGCCTGTCGCTTGAGCCCCAGCCCGCCGATGAATCTTCCGGTGGGCAGACAGCATCATTATTCCAGGAAACCGAGCTGCCGCCTCACGAAAAGAAGATATTCTCGCTTCTCAAAGCCGACGAAGCTGTTCACATCGACGAGATTGTTGAGCGGCTCGAACCGGCTCTTTCGTCCTCCGAAATTTTCGCTGCCCTCTTTGAGCTGGAGCTCGCCGGCAAAGTGAAGCAGCTGCCCGGCAAGAATTTTGTTAGGAGCTTTTAGAAGCTGTCAGCCTTAAGCTGTCAGCCGTCAGCTTGCGAAACAGCAAGGGAAAAAGCTGTCAGCCGTCAGCTGTCAGCCTTCAGCTGTCAGCTTGCGAACAGCAAGGGTTGGCATCTTTATTCAGAGGCTGAGAGCTGATAGCTGATAGCTGACAGCTAGGAGCTTATGAGGTAAAGGTGCAGGAGCTGACAGCTAGGAGCTTATGAAGTAAAGGAGACCCGAGGGTGCAGGATTTCAGGAATCTGCAGGTTTGGAAGAAGGCTCACTTGCTCACATTGGACGTGTACAAATCGAGCAAAGCATTTCCACGGGAGGAGCTGTACGGATTGACGAGCCAGATGCGGAGATCGTCCGCATCAATTGCAGCAAATATTGCTGAGGGATCCTGCCGAAAAGGGGATGGTGACTTCGGCCGATTTTTGCAGATGGCAATGGGATCGGCGAGCGAACTTGAGTATCACCTGCTGCTTTCTCACGACCTCAAAGTATTGCCATCGGCAGACTATAGTCATCTTTCCGGTGAGGTGACCGAGGTGAAACGCATGCTGGTATCTCTCATTCGGAGGCTGAAAGCTGACAGCCGTGAGCTGACGGTTGGGCGCTGAAAGCTGACAGCTGGGAGCTGATAGCTCAGCTACAAACTTGTTCCGTTTATCCCATTCGTGCTAGCTTCACAGGCAGAAACCAAGCATTGAGGACACATTGGCCAAGGGCTTAGTAATCGTTGAATCGCCGGCAAAGGCGAAAACCATACAAAAGTATTTAGGCAAGGGATACACCGTCGAGGCTTCTCTCGGGCACGTGAAAGACCTGCCTAAAAGCAATCTTGGGGTCGATATCGAGAACGATTTCGACACCGAGTACATCGTTATTCCCGGCAAGGAAAAGGTCCTCACCCGGCTGAAGAAGCTGGCCCTCTCCGCTGATTCCATCTTTCTCGCCCCTGACCCGGATCGTGAAGGCGAAGCCATCGCGGCCCACCTTGCGGAAGAACTTGGCGACGGCAGTAAAAATAAAAAGAAGAAGAAAAAGAAGGACCAGGACAACGAACGCATCCGCCGCGTTACCTTCAATGAAATTACCAAGCGCGCCGTGCAGGAGGCGTTCGAACATCCCCGCGACATCGACCGCAATCTCGTCGACGCCCAGCAGGCTCGCCGCGTCCTCGACAGGCTGGTGGGTTACCAGGTTTCGCCGCTCCTCTGGGACAAAGTCCGTCGCGGTCTCTCCGCGGGCCGGGTGCAAACCGTCGCCCTTCGCCTGATTGTCGAGCGCGAGCGGGAAATCAAGGCCTTTCAGAAGCAGGAATATTGGACTATCGACGCGCACCTGGCCGCTTCCAAGCCTCCGGCCTTTGACGCCCGCTTTGTCGGTAAGGGCGAGGAAAAGATCGAGGTCAACAACGGCGAGGAAGCGGAAAAGATTCGCGCCGCGCTGGAGACAGCGGACTGGATCGTCCGCGACGTGGAGCGCAAAGAGCGGCGACGCAATGCCACCCCGCCCTTCACCACGAGCAAGCTTCAGCAGGACTCTTCCCGCAGACTCCGCTTCAGCGTGAAGCGCACGATGATGATCGCCCAGCGCCTGTATGAGGGCGTAGAACTCGGCGAGGAAGGCTCCGTCGGTCTCATTACCTACATGCGTACCGACTCGACGAGGGTTTCGAACGACGCGCTGACCGAAGTTCGCGAGTACATCAAGTCGCAATACGGTGCTCCCTATCTTCCCGAACAGCCCAACGCCTATAAAGAAAAGAAGGAAGCCCAGGCGGCGCACGAAGCGATTCGCCCCACTTCGGCGCTGCGGCATCCCGACGAGATCAAGCAGTACCTGAAAGAGGACGAGTTCAAAGTTTACAAGCTGATCTGGCAGCGCTTCGTGGCCTCGCAGATCATGCCCGCCGTCTTCGACCAGACCAACGTCGACATCGACGCCAAATCCGGCGCCGAGGCATTCTGGTTCCGCGTAACCGGATCCGTCCTGAAGTTCGACGGCTTCCTCAAGGTCTACGAAGAGTCGAAAGAGGGTAAGGACGAAGAAGAGGAAGAGCTAAAGCACAAGCTGCCGCCGCTCGAAGCCGGCCAGAAGCTGACGATGCGGGAGCTGAAGCCCGAACAGCACTTCACTGAGCCGCCGCCCCGTTACAACGAAGCATCCCTGGTCAAGGAACTGGAGGAGCGCGGAATCGGCCGCCCCTCCACGTATTCCGCCATCCTGAGCACGATCCAGGAGCGGCAGTACGTGCAGAAGAGCGGTGGGAAGTTCACTCCCACAGAAATCGGACTGGTGGTCACCGATCTGCTGGTCGAGAATTTCAGAGACATTTTCGACGTTCAGTACACCGCCCGGCTCGAGGAGGAACTCGACGAGATCGAAGAAGGTAAGGAAACCTGGACCAACGCCCTCGCCGAGTTCTACAAGAAGTTCGAAAAAGATCTGAAGTATGCCGCCAAGCATATGGAGAACATCAAGCGGATGGAGAAGCCGACAGACGAGAAGTGTGAGCGCTGCGGCTCGCCGCTGGTGATCAAATGGGGCAAGCACGGGTCCTTTTATGCGTGCAGCTCGTATGACAAGGAAGATCCCAACAGCTGCAACTTCACCAAGGAAAATCCCATCAACCTGCCGGATCTGGATTCGGCCGATATCCAGGAGACAACCCAGGAAGAATATTGCGAGAACTGCGGCCGGGTGATGGTGCTCAAGCGCGGACGGTTCGGCCAGTTCATGGCTTGCACCGGATATCCGGACTGCAAGACCACGCGCCGGCTCGACCAGGGGAAAAAGGTGCCGGACATTCCTCTCGACGAGCTTTGTCCGAAGTGCAGCCGCAACCTGATGATCCGCCACGGCCGCTATGGGGAATTCACCACCTGCAGCGGGTATCCCGAATGCAAGTACGTGAAGCAGAATTTCATCGGGGTAAAATGCCCGCTCTGCAAAGACGGAGAGCTGGTGGAAAAGCGCGCCCGCAAGGGAAACACGTTTTACGGTTGCTCCAATTATCCCAAGTGCAAGTTCACGGCTGCCAATAAACCCATTCCCGAGAAGTGCCCAAGCTGCGGGAATGAATATCTCGTGGAAAAGTATTTGAAGGCGGGTCCGGTAATCGCGTGCCCCAACAAAGAATGCGATTATGAACGCCCGGTCGAGGCGGCCGCCGCACCGGCGGGATAAGACTCCGCGAATCTGGAGGCTGGAATGGCAAATAACGCGAACGCCGCCGATGCCCAATTGATTCTGCAGCTCTACGAGCTTCGTCGCGAGGCTGAGATGCGGAAGGCCCGCTCCTGGTGGGCTGGTTCCTTCTGGCCAAACAGCGCTGACGATATTCTTGCCATCACCAACTCATTCGGCAGCCAGGAGAATACCTGGTTCCGGCAGGTCTCCGGCTATTGGGAGATGGTGGCGTCAATCGTTCTGCACGGAGCGCTCAACGAAGAGCTTTTCTTCGACTCTGGCGGAGAGCTCTGGTTCATTTTGGCCAAGGTCCATCCTTATCTCAAGGAGTACCGCGAGAAGGGGCAGACGCCAGAGACTCTGCATCAGGTTGAGAAGCTGGCGCTGCGCACCAGCCAGGGACAGGAGAGATTGCAGCGCCTGACGAAGCGTATTGACGGCTGGAAGAAGGCCAGGAAAGAAGCTGCCAAGGCAGGTTAGACGGCCCGCTCAGGAAATATATTCCTTGATGTACTCGTCCTTGGAGTGCGCCAGTTCGTGCGCATCTCCGTCGAAGATTACCTTTCCACTCCGCAGAACCAGGAAGGTCATGGGGACTTCCATCTTCGACCCCGGCGGCAGCGCTTTCATCTCGTTCGCCTTCTTGTCGAAGTAGTGAGTAGCCATCACAAAAGCATCCTGCAGCCGGTGGGAGACCAGCAGGGAACTGGTCTTGTAAACGTCGCGCTGCTTTACGATCAGGTCGACGATGTTAGTGGACGTGACGGGATCCAGTCCGCCGGTCGGCGAATCGTAAAGCAGGATTTCGGGCTGGGTGATGATGGCGCGGGCGATCGCCACCCGCCGCCGCATGCCACCAGAAAGCTCGGAAGGAAATTTGTCGAGCGTATGCTCGAGTTCCACGAAGCTGAGGGCCTCGCGAACCCTGCGTTCGATTTCATCCTCGGAAATATCGTGCTCTTCCATCAGGCGGTAGGCGACGTTGTCGTGCACGCTGAGCGAGTCAAAAAGGGCGCTTTCCTGGAAGACGATTCCGACCTGGCGGCGCAGTTCGAACAGGTCGTCTTCCTTCAGCTGCGTGACGTCGTTACCCAGAACGATGATTTCGCCTTCGTCGGGTTTGAGCAGGCCGAGCGCCAGCTTCAGGATCGTGCTCTTGCCCGAGCCGGCGACTCCAAAGATTGCCTTCGTTTCCCCGCGCGGCAGGCGGAAGGAAACGCCATCGAGCAAGCGGTTTTCGTCAAACGCCAGCTTGACGTCGTTGAAGATGATGACGTCGGCATCCGGCTTCTGATTTTCGCGCCGCAGGCGCTCTAAAGACAAAGGAGGAGCGTGCATCTGATTTATGCGACCAACTCTGTTCTGGCATTTTGCCGCTCGGCTAAGAGCCCAGCAGCACCATCAGCAACCGGGTGACGAACACATCGACGGCGATGATCAGGATCATCGCGGCGACCACGGCCTCGGTGGTGGCGCGGCCCACGCCCTGCGTACCACCCTTGGCAGACAATCCGTAGTAGCAGCCGATGGTAGCGATGATGAATCCGAACACGATCGGTTTCGCCAGCCCCATGAAAACGTCGGAGAAAACCAGCGTCTGCCAGGCGTTGCTCCAGTACTCGTGCGCGTCGAGCCCAAGAATCATGCTGGCCACAAAACTTCCGCCGATCAGCCCCAACAGGTCGCCAAGGATAGTAAGAAAGAACAGCATGAACACGGTCGAGGCGACGCGAGGGGTGACCAGTTTCTTGACAGGGTCGGTGCCGAGCGCGCGCATGGCGTCAATTTGTTCGGTGACTACCATCGAGCCCAGTTCGCTGGCCATGCCGGAAGCATTGCGGCCCGCGACCACCAGGCCGCCGAGCACCGGGCCAAGCTCCCGCACGATTCCGATGGAAACCAATTGCCCGATCACGGTCAGGGCGCCGAATCTGCTCAAAGTTGTGGCGCTGTTGAGAGCGAGGGCGGCCCCCGTGAAGAAGCAGGCTGCGAGCACAATGGGAAGGGAACCGAACCCGATGATATCCGCCTGCTGAATCATGTCGGCGACGTATAGCGGCCGCTTCCAGAGATTCGACAGCGAGCGCATGGATAACAAGAAGTAGTCTTGTACCGACTTGACTTTTTCCTTGGCCCACTCCGAAGGAGAAATCAGTTCGATTTCGATGAGCGAATCGCCGGCTGCCATGATGCATTGCCCCCTTGCCTAAACCGAAACTATAGCAGGGTACCTCGATTTTTGAAGCAGCCCTCTTTGTTCCTCTGGATTCTCTGTGGTTGATGCTTTTAAATCTTTACCACAGGGGACACAGAGGACACAGGGATTGCCGGGACAGTTTTTCCCCCTGTGTTCCCCTTGTGTTCCCCTGTGTTCTCTGTGGTTGATGCTTTGAATCCTCACCACAGGGGACACAGAGGGTCACAGCGACCACTCGGCAGTTTTCCCTGTGTTCCCCTGTGTTCTCCGTGGTTGACGCTTTTCGGAACACACTCTTCACCGCAGGGGACAAAAAGGAACGGCGGAACTTTGCCTGGAGAAGACTAGTCGCGCGCTTTCTTCTTGATCTCGATGTTGAGGCGCTTGATTTTCTGGTTGAGGGTCGACAGCGGAACCCGGAAACGCTCGGCGGCCTCGGTCTGGTTCCAGCCGCACTTCTCCAGCATGTCGATGATGATGTGCCGCTCGCACTCTTCCATGATGTCGAAAAGGGAAGCATCAGGAGGGTGCTCGAGCAATGGGTACGAGGAACTGCGCCCGGCGATATGATCCACGATCAAGTCGATGCCAATGTCCTGGCCCGACGAAAGGACGACCGCCCGCTCGATGACATTCTCCAGTTCGCGAACGTTGCCGGGCCATGAGTACGAGAGCAGCGGCCGCAAGGCTTCCGGAGAGATGCGCCGCTTGGTCCGGCCATTCTCCTCCGAGTACTTTTGCAGGAAATATTCCACCAGCAGCGGGATGTCTTCTTTGCGTTGCCGCAGCGGCGGCAGGTCCACCATGATCACGTTCAGGCGATAGTAGAGATCCTCGCGGAACTTTCCTTCGCGCACCAGTTGCTTCAGATCCACGTTGGTGGCTGCGATGATGCGCACGTCCACCTGGATTTCGCTCACGCCGCCGAGGTGCATGAATTTCTTGTCCTGGAGCACCCGCAGGATCTTGCTCTGCGTGTCCAGGCTCATGCTGCCGATTTCGTCCAGGAAGAGGGTGCCGCGGTCGGCTACTTCGAACAGGCCTTTCTTTGAGGCGATGGCGCTGGTGAATGCTCCCTTGACGTGGCCGAAGAGCGTCGACTCCAGGAGGTCCGGCGGCATGGAACCGGTGTTCACCGGAACAAACGGCCGCTCGCGCCGGGGCGAGTTCAGGTGAATCGCTTTGGCGATAAGTTCTTTCCCGGTACCGCTTTCACCCTGCAAAAGCACCGTCGACCGGCTGGGCGCCACCTGCGCCACCAGGTCGAAGGTCTTCAGCATGGCTTCGCTTTTGCCGACGATGTTCTCAAAGTTGTAACGTTGCTTGAGGGCGCGCTTGAGCTGGATGTTTTCTTCTTCGGCGCGGTGCCGGGCTACGGCCGTCCGCACATCCGCCAGCAGTTTGTCGTTGTCCCAGGGCTTCTGGATGAAGTTGCTTGCCCCGGCCTGCGTCGCCTTCACGGCGTTTTCTACGGTGCCATAAGCCGTGATCACAATCACCGGCAGGTCAGGATTCTGCTCGTGCAGGTCAGCCAGGATCTCAAGGCCGCTACGGTCCGGCAGCGCCAGGTCGAGCAGCACCAGGTCGAAAGCCTGTTCCCCGCTGCATACCAGGCCGGACTCGCCGGTGCTCGCGGTCTGCACGTCGTAGCCTTCCATCTCCAGTAATGTCTGGAGGGATTCCCGAATGCCGGCTTCGTCGTCAATGATCAGCACCGAGCCTGAAAGTTCGGGCGAGACTTCATTCGGGCTACGATGCGTGATTACAGCGGCCTCAGACATTGACCGTCTTCCTCGTCAGGGGGAATTCGAGGTGAAAAGTTGTGCCTTCGCCGGGACGGCTTTCCACCCGGATCTTGCCTGCATGCTCCTGGATAATTCCGTATGTCACCGACAAGCCCAGGCCCGTGCCTTTCCGCTGCCCGTCTCTCGGACCGGACTTGGTTGTGAAGAAGGGATCGTAAATTCTCTGGATGTGCTCCTGTGCGATGCCGGTGCCGCTGTCGGAAACGGAAACGCTGATGGCGTCGCCGTTCGAGGAGGCCACACGCAGAGTTCCACCCTGCGGCATTGCGTCCTTGGCATTGAGGAACAGATTGAGGAATACCTGTTGCAGGCGGCCGGCATTGCCGCTGATTGTCGGCAGGTGCTGGCCCAAATCGTCTTCAACCCGGATCTTCGACGTTTTGAACTGGTGCTCGAGCAGGGCCAGAGTCTCGAAAATGATCTTGTTCACATCGACATCGGCGAACTCGGTTCCGCTGGTGCGCGAGAAGTTGAGCAGGTTGTTGACGATTTCGGAGGCGCGGAACGTCTGCCGCGTGATCTTTTCCATCAGGGCGCCCTTCTGTGGATCACCCTGCAACTGTTTGGACAGCATCTGTGCGTAGGACGAAATGACGGCAAGGGGCGTGTTGACTTCGTGAGCTACTCCGGCCGCGAGCAGCCCGATGGATGACAGCTTGTCCGCCTGGGAGAGTTGCGATTCCAGTTCCACCCGCTCGGTGATGTCGTCCATAATGATGAGCCGGCCGATCACGTTGAATTTCCTGGTGACCAGCGGCGCGATGGCGACATTCACCGTCCGGCTTTCGCCGGCGGGCGTACCCAAACGGAACTTGTACAGGTTGTGAATGCCGGGGCTCTGCCGCACCCGGTAAAACTCTTCCAGAAACGCGGTTGGAAAGACTTCGCCCAGCGGGCGCGCCAGCGCCTGCCCGCGCGGCAGGGCGTACATGACTTCCATCTGCGAGTTCCAGGACTCGATACGGTCTTCGAGGTCGACGGCCAGCACGCCCACGTTGATCGACTCGACGATGTTTTCGTTGAAGTCCTTCAGCCGCTCGTACTCGGCGACCTTCTGTTCCAGCGAGGCATACAGCCGCGCATTCTGGATGGCGATCCCGACATAGCCGCCAAGAGTCTCCAGCAACTCGATGTCTTCGCTGGTCAGGAAGTCTCCCTGCGCCGTCTTTCCAAGTCCCAGAAAAGCGATGGTGCGCTGCTGAGCGCGGCAGGGAACGTAGTAATTCAGGTCGAGGCGCGCGATCGCGTCCTGGGCGCTAGGCGTCTCCCGCGGCACCTGGTGCGTGTTGTCGAAGAACAGATGGCCGCTTGCTTCCATCTCAGGCCGAGGTGTACTCAGGAAACTGAGGTCAAGATTGCCGGCCTGCGGTATTCCGAACGCTTTGCCGAGGACAAACTTCTGCTCGGCTCCGCCCATCGAGAGGAAAATCGCCATCCGGTCGACCAGCAGGGTGCGGGAGAGGCGGTTCTCAACCGACGCCAGCATGGTGTCCAGATCGGTTTCCGCGCTCAGTTCGCGCCCGAATTCGATCAGGGTCTTACGGTAGTCATAGCGTGTGCGGTAAAAGAACTGGTCGATGTGCTCCTGAATCCACTTGCGGACTGGTTCGAACAGCAGCGCAGTCGCCACAATCGCGATGACGAGACCCACAGGTCCGGAACTGGGAAGCTGGGTGTGCACCAGTTCCGCTACCCCGGCCACTACGGCGAAGTACGCGCCGACAATCGCCGCGGCTGAGAGCGTGTACACCATGCCGCGCTTGAAAATCAGGTCGACGTCCATCAGACGGTAGCGGAAGATGGCGTATCCGAACGTCAGCGGCAGCAGTGCCAGGAACAGGACCGAGCCTTTCATGGCTACCGTCGGGAGCGTCCCCGAGAGGTACGGAATCACGTAAAACAGCGTGAACGGCAGCACCGCCATGGTAGTGCCGCGGGTCACGAGTTTCAGTTGTTGTCGCAGAATGGGCGTGCTGGCGCGCCGATAGCTGAACCACAGCACGCATGCGGCAATAATGAAATACGCCGCCAGGTAGGCCATTTGCGCGCGATCCAGGTTCCAGCGCAGCCGCTCGCTGGCCTGGAGGAATTGGATCGCCAGCACCTGGATTCCGAACAGCACAAGCGCGGGAAAGTAGATCAGCGGAACCGACCAGCGATTCCTGCGCACCAGGTCGTGCTTTTCCGGGAACGTCAGCACAAAGTGCAGAAATAACGCCGGCTGGAGCAGCCAGGCGATTACGTTGCCCCAATAAATCGTCCAGTCGAACTGGTTGAGCTTGCCGGTGTAGTGAAAGGCGTAAAAGACGAACGACACCAGGCAGAAGATGTAGAAGTGCGTGGAACTGGGCGCAGTCCAGCGCCGCAGCAGAACATAAAGTCCGATGCCCAGATAGATGAGGGCAATGAAACGCTCCCAGCCGTAGAGTGACTGGTCGGCTGGCGCCAGGATGACCGTGATGTTTACCGGGATCGCGCCCCGGACCACCGAGTATTGCGCCTTCGACCAGGCTCCCACCCGGTACAACTGCCGCATGAGGCCGGCAGAGTTCTTTATTTCGTGATCGTCGATGGCGGAGAGCTTGTCGCCTTTCTGAATGCCGGCCTTGGCCGCCGGACCCTGGCTTTCGATCCGCTCCGCTACCAGGCTACCGGAGCGCTCCACCCACCATGCGCCGTCCGAGGGAATCTGGAAGTCGCGCTGTTTCTGGAAGTTAATCCAGGCCAGAGTGCAGGTGGCAACCGTCAGCAGGAGCAGCAGACCGGCGGTAAAGCGGATTTGAAAGTCGCTTTTCACAAGCCCTAACCTGGCCGGTGGACTTGCGCCGCACCAACCCCCAAGCGACTTCTGCACGTTCGCTGCCATGGCTGGAGCCGGAAGGACGCAACTAACTCCCTGCCAGCTAATTACTTCCAAGATTATAAAAGGGGTGTGGAAGACCTGCTACAGTTTTTGGTAGGCATTCTGTGGCATTGTGTAGCCCCATGGAATCAACACTTTAAATATGCAGCCGATTTCTCGCCCACATCGAAGCGGCGCAAATTTTTCGGAGCATGGCGCCCAAGCGGAGGGTTAATTCGGGACCACGCGTCGAACCGTCTAAAAGAACGATGAGACTTGCACGGCTTATCGCACAAAGCTTAAAAAAGAGGGGAGCATAAATTCTGCTCCCCTTTAAAGCGACAGAGGCGATATCACTTAAATAGAAGGCCCCGGCAACGAATTAGTTGTACCGATTCTGAGGAAACCACCATCGCTCTCCCGGACCCGCGCGTGACTCTGCCCGCTCCCTACTCTCTCCAGGATCACTGGATTACCCTGGATGGAGCCCGTATGCGCTTCCTGCGGGACGGGACTGGACCGCCTCTGCTTCTGGTGCACGGTCTGCTGGGATATTCGTTCTCCTGGCGTCATGCCATTCCGGCACTTGCGCCCTATGCCACTGTGCACGCCGTGGATATGCTTGGAGTGGGTTTTTCGGATCGTCCGCAGGGACTCGATTGTTCTCTCCAGGCCGGAGCTGAACGGCTGTTGCGCTTTCTCGACATCGCCGGAATTCCTTCCTGCGACCTGCTCGGGACCTCGTACGGCGGTGCTGTCTCCATGATGGCTGCTGCCCTGGCGCCGGAACGCGTAAAGCGGCTGATTCTGGTGGCACCGGTGAATCCCTGGTCCCTGCACGGGAGCCGCATGGCCGCCTTTCTCGGCCGCCCTGCTGCGCGCTGGAGTCTTCCGCGAGTGGCGCCGTTGCTGAAGTTCATGCATGGCTATCTGTTGCGCCGACTGTACGGGGACTGCGCCCGGATTCGACCCGGGACGCTGGAAGGTTACGCAGCCCCTTTCTCCATTCCTGGCGCTTTTGAGTACGCACTGTCAGTCTTGCAGTCCTGGATGCCGGACTTGCAGAAGCTCGAATCAGTGCTGCCCAGAATTCGTCACATACCGGCCCTGTTGCTCTGGGGCAGCGTGGACAATGCCGTGGATCCGGCCTCCGCCGAGTCTCTTCAGCGGCAGTTTGCGGACTGCCGTGCGATACTCTTCAAGGGAGTTGGGCATTTGCCATATGAAGAGGTACCGGAGGAATTCAGCCGCGCGGTGATCGAATTTCTGGTCTCGAAGCCGCTTTCCCAAATGGACGCCGCCCCCCTTCCCTCCGCCATGCAGGCGCCGCAACATCAAACTACTTAGGAGAAGAACACAGCAGCGTGAGTTCGCTGGCAAAGCGCGTTCTTGTCCTCGTCGTGGGATGGCTCTTCATCGTTTTGGGCATCATTGGCCTGTTCCTGCCCATCCTCCAGGGGGTCCTCTTTCTTCTCATTGGCCTGATCATTCTTTCCTCCGAGTACGTGTGGGCGCGGAAGCTGGTCGAGTACTTCCGCAAACGATTCCCCAAGCTGGCGCGGGTTGCGGACGACGCTTCCGCCAAGGCAGCGACGTGGTTACGTCGGCTTTCCCGGCAGAGCGAACCACATTGATGCGGCTCGGGCACAATGCTAGCCTCGAATCTGGCGAACTACGATCTATGGCGGATTCCGCACAAATCCCCGGCATGCCGCGCCAGACGGGCCTTCTGCGGCTGTCCGCGATGCTGCCATTCTCCATGCCGGAAGTCTGGCTTCGCTTTCTGCTCGCGATTGTGGGTCTGGGTCTGGCTTTCTTTGCCGCTGTTTTTTCGACGGTGGCACGTGAGTCCGGCAATCTACCCGCAACCGTGATTTCGGCCTCCCTGGCCCTGTTCATCGCAGTCTTCGTCGGCGTGGGGACGGTTCCTTATCTCGCGCGTCGAGTAGCGGCGGCCCGCCTCCGCGACGCTCTCGACTTTGAAGTGACCCGCGTCGGCGCTGTTTATGTTGCGGTTGTGCTGGTGATTGGCATCGCCGCGCTCAATACTGGAAACAATCTCCTCTACATCGTGGTAGCCGCCATGCTGGCGGCGATCGTCATATCGGGTCTGGCCTCGGCGGCAAATTTACGTGACCTGCAGCTCGACATCCGGTTCCCGGAGTATGCATTTGCAGGAAGGCCACTGACGGCGAAGCTGGCGGTAAGGAACGTGCGGAGCAGCGTTCCGTCTCTATCGATCAGCGTGGTGGCGGCGAAAGCGGAGGGAAATCTCAAGAAGTGGCAGTGGGAGCGTACCGCTTTCATCTTCCCACCCAGCCGGACCGCAGGCGGCGCCTGGTTTCAGTTTCCCGATTGGCGCATCCGCCGAATCGGCTCGGACGCCGCCGGCGGAGAAATCATCCAGAACCCGGTCTACTTTCCATATTTGCCCCCAAAGGCCGACCAGATCGCGGATCTGTCGATGTGCTTCCATCGCCGTGGCCGATATCAGCAGCGGGGGTTCGGGCTGACAACGCGCTTCCCCTTTGCGTTTCTCAGCAAGACGCGGCGCGTTCCTCTTCAGCGCGACATCACAGTGTTTCCGTCGGTTGAGCCGACGGATCAGTTCTATGACATCCTGCCGCTGGTCACGGGAGAGTTCGAGACCTTCGTTCGCGGGCGTGGCGACGACCTCTACCGCATCCGCGAATATGCTCCGGACGATTCCGCGCGGCACGTCGACTGGAAGGCGACGGCGAAGAGCGGATCTCTCAAAGTCAGGGAATTCAGTCGCGAGGATGAGCGCAGGCTGCGGATTGTGTTCGACAATCCCCAGCCGGATGTCGTTGCTTTCCAGCACTACGAGCAGGCGATCGCCCTCACCGCCTCGCTGGGCTGGCACTTTTCCCTTGAAAACACCGAGCTTTCATTCGTGGCGCAGGGATACGACGGCGGCGGCGATATCTACAAGTTTCTTTCCTACCTGGCGGTGATCGAGCCGCACTCCAGCCCTTCGGTTCTCGAAGGCCTCCCGCCCTCCGAGGACTACAACATTATTATTACCTCGAGGCCTCGCGATACAATTCCAGCTGGGCTGCGGGCCAGTTCTCATGTGATCTTTATCGGAAGCCCTGTCGGACACAGAGCCTGAAACCCGGGCCAGACAAGGGAAGTGGCCGCCCGTGGCAGCCGCGGAGCCGGAATTGGCATCGCACTTCATAGCCCGCTGCATCTTCAGGAGTGAGGAACCTATGAATCGCAAAAGCGCTTTTTCGATCGGGATGGTCTGTGTGCTGGTCCTGGCAGCTCTTGCTCTGGCCGAGAAGGCCCCGGAAATTCCACCGGGAACCAACGTCCGCGTTCGTATCATCGACAACCTGAGCAGCGACCTCGCGAAAATCGGCGACGCGTTTCACGGAACGCTCGACGAAGCGATCACGGTCGACGGCAGGCAGGTTTATCCCAAGGGCGCAGATGTCGACGGCCGCGTGGTCGACGTGCACACTTCAGGTCGGCTGAGTGAGCCGGGAGAACTCGACCTGATTCTGAGTACGGTGAGTTCCGGAGCCCGCATGTCCTCGCTTCATGTGCAGCCACTGGTGGTTAAGGGAGAATCGCACGGGAAGAGCAACACTACGAAGATTGGCGGGGGCGCTGCCCTGGGTGCCATCATTGGTGGAATCGTCGGCGGGGGGAAAGGGGCTGCGGTGGGCGCGGGAGCGGGAGCCGCCGCTGGCACCGGCGCCGCGGCTGCGACAGGGAAGCGCGAAGCACAGGTTGAGTCAGAGGCAGTTTTAACATTCGTCACCGTCTCTCCGACGGAAGTGCGCGGGAATGGTGATTCGGCATCTTCGACGTCGGCTGCCTCCACGCCGGCTGCCTCCACGCCGGAATCGTCGTCGGCCTCTTCGTCGTCTTCCTCGGCGTCTTCTTCGACCTCAGGTTCGGATGACTCTCTGCTCTTCACCCTGCGCGACCGCCGGGTGATTCGCACCTGCCTGAGCGAGCACGCGTCGCAGTTGCCACCAGGAACCACTCAGCTGGCGGAGCTTCCGTCGGGGGCTGAGCGCGAGCTTCACCGCGACGGCACCGTGCCGGCGGAAATCGAAAAAAAGGTCCAGCCGCTGCCGCTGGCTTGCGTCAACCAGCTCAATAATTTGCCCGGGAACTATGAACGAGTGGTCTATGCCGGGCATGTGATGCTGATCAACAGCAGCAACCGGATCCTCGACATATTCGACTTGGATTGAGAGGTTTAAGAGCCTGCGTCGGTCGATCCAAGGGATGCGGCAACTCCGCATCCCTTTTTCGTGACAACCGCCGCCATTTCCCTCACAACACATTACTTCAGTTACCATCGTCATCGGTCAAACTCCCACAGTGGTGCGCGTTTCAATGAAAGAATGGTTTGGCGGGGTCTTCGCCTGGCCTGAAGCCGAACCCTGTCCGCCTCATGACCGGCAAAGTCGAATTCGCCTACTTCGCCCTGTGGTTCGCCCATCCCATTCTGCAACTTGTGGTTGCGGGCGCGATGATCTGGCGGAAGCTGCACAAGAAATTTCCCATCTTCTTCATATACATCGTCTCGCAGGTCGTGACCTTCGGTGTGGTGTTCTCCTGCTACAAGTGGGGGTACGCGCAGTACTTTTACGCCTACTGGACCGCAGCGGCAATCAGCCTTTCCCTCTGCTTCAAGGTGATCCACGAAATTTTTCTCGACGTCTTCCGTCCATACCACACACTGAAAGACCTCGGAACCATGCTGTTCAAGTGGGCCGGGCTGGTGATGGTCTTGGTGGCGTGCGTGGTTGCGGCCTCCAGTCCGGTTTCCTCGCAGGGGCCTCTGGTGCAGGCCGTGCTGACTGTGCAGCGTTGCGTGCGGGTGATTCAGGTCGGACTGATCCTGTTCCTGCTGGTTTTCTCCAACTATCTGGGCGTCTCCTGGAGGCACCACACTTTCGGCATTGCGCTGGGGTTTGGCAGCTTTGCCAGCGTGGAGTTGCTGGTAGTCGCCCTAAGTGCGAGCGAGCACCTGGGGATGATCGCCTCCGGCCTGGCGAACATGGCTGCCTACAACGTGAGCATTCTGATCTGGCTCACCTATATCTTGGTCAAGAAGCGCGAACGCGAATCGCAGGCTACTCTGCTGATGTCGCAGCGCTGGGAACAGAGTCTTTCCGATATTCAGTACCCGGTGCCGGCCGACTCCCTGATTCCCATGTTCCAGAACATCGTGGACCGCGCCCTTTCCCGCAACCCCGGCGACGAGGCTTTCTCAAGCCCCGAAAGTCCCACTCCTGAGCCGACGGACATCAAGCATCGGTAGGGAAGAAGCGCGCTACGCAGACCGGCTTGGGTCTGGTGGCCTACGGAACTTCTACTGAGCTGCCGTCCTACTGGGCGAAGAGGGGTACGCGTTGCAGTAGAGACAACCCTTCCTGAAATTCACGCGAAGCGAGAGCTTCGAAATCCTTAACGATTCGTGAGCCTTCGCCCCCGCAAGGGATATTCTTCCCCTATTCACATTTCACAAGCTTCCAAAGCGTATACTGCGTGATCGGAACAGGCACCAGTTTTGCCCCCCGGTTCGCTAACCAGCCGGACCTCTGGCCGCAGATCGCAACCGGCTGCTGATCGGAGCGCGCCGTGACTCGTCAAGCCCCAGTGGAGGTTTTCCTGTCAAAGCAGGAACAATCTTGACCTGCCGATCGGAGCCATTATGAGTACCGCGACTACCGCCGCTCCTGTCCAGCGTGAACCGGAACTGCTTGGGCAAACCGTCGTAGTGATCGGCGGTAGCGCTGGCATCGGGCTCGAGACGGCGGGCAGCAGTTCGTCGCCTAGCTGAAAAGCCAGCGTGACGACGCACCCAAACTTTCGATTTTTGTGAACAGCAAGGAGGAAGAAATGGCAACTATCAGTGCAATCAGCAGCAATGAAGCAGTCGGCGGGTCCAGCGCCACCAAAGTCGATATGAAGTTTGAAGTGGTCGTCATCCCGGTCTCCGATGTTGACCGCGCAAAGGCGTTCTATACAAAACTTGGATGGCGGCTGGATGCCGATTTCCCGTTCGACAACGGGTTTCGGGCAGTGCAGTTCACGCCGCCAGGCTCAGGGTGCTCGGTCCAGTTCGGCACGAAGATGACGACGGCAGCTCCGGGGTCGGCCCAGGGAATGTACCTGATCGTTTCTGATGTTGAGGCTGCACGCAAGGACCTCGCAGCCCGCGGCGTCGAAGTGAGCGAAGTGTTCCACGCTGCGAGCCCGGGCGCTCAGTTCCAGACCGACGGCAGCGGCCGCGCCAGCGGGCCGGAGCCCGATCACCGTAGCTACTTTTCCTTCGTCACTTTCAAAGACCCCGACGGAAACGGCTGGCTGCTGCAGGAGGTCACGACGCGGTTTCCCGGGCGGGTCGCCGGCGACACCACGTATCCCTCGGCCAGCGACTTGGCGGGCGCGCTGCGGCGTGCGGAAGCGGCACACGGCGAGCATGAAAAGCGCACCGGCCAGCACGATGCGAACTGGGCCGACTGGTACGCCGAGTACATGGTTCGCGAGCAGTCAGGCGAAGCCTTGCCACAATGAGTAAGTAAACCAGGATCTGACAATGACTACACGGGAGAAAGCTCAGCTTTCGTCCTGTCCAAAAGAAACTAAAGATACTTGGAAAGAGGATAGCTATGAACCAAACCGCAGCTGCACCAGCTGACAAGAATGCGATTCGCCCGTTTCATGTGAGTATTCCGGAAGCAGAACTCACCGAGTTGACCCGACGCATCAACGCAACCAGGTGGCCCGATCGAGAAACGGTCTCCGATGCAACACAAGGCATACAGTTCGACACGATTCAGGCCCTCGCGCACTACTGGGCATCGGAATACGACTGGCGCAAAATCGAAGCGAAACTGAACGCCCTGCCGCAGTTCATCACTGAAATCGACGGACTGCACATTCATTTTATTCACGTTCGTTCAAAACACGAGAATGCCTTACCGCTGATCGTCACGCACGGATGGCCCGGCTCGATCGTCGAGCAGCTGAAGATCATCGACCCACTAACCAATCCAACCGCGCATGGAGCGAGCGCAGCGGACGCTTTCCATCTGGTGATTCCGTCTTTGCCAGGCTACGGATTTTCCGGCAAGCCCACCGCTACCGGTTGGGGCCCCGATCGCGTCGCCCGCGCCTGGGTCACGCTGATGAAGCGCCTTGGATATACGAAATTTGTCGCGCAAGGCGGCGACTGGGGGGCTGTCGTTGTCGATCTGATGGGGGTGCAAGCGGCTCCGGAATTGCTCGGCATTCACACCAATATGCCAGGCATTTTTCCAGGCGATATTGATGCAGCCGCCTTTTCCGGTGCCCCGGCGCCAGCGGGTCTTTCACCCGATGAGAAGATCGCCTACGAGCGTCTGCAGTTCGTATATCAAAAGGGAATCGCCTACGGGTACCAGATGGGACTGCGACCGCAGACACTATACGGAATCGCGGACTCACCCGTCGGCCTGGCAGCGTATTTCCTCGATCACGACGCGCGCAGCTATGACCTGATCGCACGCGTTTTTCAAGGTCAAGCCGAGGGACTGACCCGCGATGACATCCTCGACAACGTTACGATCACGTGGTTGACGAACACGGCGCTTTCGGGCGCTCGTCTCTATTGGGAGTATTGGGGCAAAGGGTATTTCAATGCCAAAGGCGTTTTCATCCCGGTTGCCGTGAGCGTCTTCCCCGACGAACTCTATCCTGCTCCGCTTAGTTGGGCACAGAAAGCCTACCCCAAGCTGATCCATTACAACCGACTCCCCAAGGGCGGGCACTTTGCGGCCTGGGAGCAGCCGCAACTTCTTTCAGAAGAGATTCGCGTGGGCTTGCGATCACTCAGGTCAGGAGTAGCGAAGTCGGCTGCCTGATTTGGGTCCATATCGGTAACGCCGAGGCCGGCAGGAAAATAACTGCCGATCAGGAGATCACCATGCCAACAACAGCCGAAGTTCTCGATCATCACCTCAAGTGCTTCGCCGATCGCGACCTCGATGGCATCATGGCCGACTATTCGGACGACGCGGTGTTTTTTGGCCCGGAGGGAACCCTCCGTGGAACGAAGGCAATCAAAGGTATATTCGAGAAACTCTTCCCAGAGTTCGCGAAGCCGGGGGTGTCGTTTGCGCTAAAGCAGCTACTCGTCGAAGGGGACTATGCGTTCATCGTGTGGACTGCGGAAACGGCAGACAATTCATACGAACTGGCGAGCGATACGTTCGTGATTCAGGACGGGAAGATTCGATTGCAGGCTTTGACGGCCAAGATCAAACCGAAACGTTGAGGAAGGAGAATTTATGGCAACGCTAAGAGTGGCAGCGAAACCCGAGCCGGCGACGATGAAGAGCGCGCAGATTTCCAGGCCGGGAGGGAGCTTCGAGATCGTCGAACGCCCGATCCCTGATCCGGGCGCGGGGCAGGTGCGAATCAAGGTGCAGGCCTGCGGCATTTGCCACAGCGATGTGCTGGTGAAAGATGGTCTATGGCCGGGATTACAGTATCCGCGTGTCCCTGGGCATGAAGTCGCGGGCGTTGTCGACGAACTGGGCGCCGGCGTTTCTGCGTGGACGACTGGACAGCGCGTCGGTGTCGGCTGGCACGGTGGCCACGACAACACCTGCAGGGAATGCCGGCGTGGCGATTTCCGAAACTGCCGGAACCAGAAAGTTGCCGGCATCAGCTACGACGGCGGATACCAGCAATACATGGTTGCGCCGGTTGAGGCCCTGGTGGCGATTCCAAAGAGTCTCACCGACACTGAAGCGGCACCGCTGCTTTGCGCCGGAATCACTACCTACAACGCGCTGCGGCATAGTGGCGCGTTGCCCGGTGACCTCGTCGCCGTAGAGGGCATCGGTGGTCTTGGTCACCTCGGGGTTCAGTTCGCGAACAAGTTCGGGTACAAAGTCGCTGCCATCGGCCGCGGCGCGGAACACGGTGTGCTGGCAAAACAACTGGGAGCGACCCTGTACATTGACAGCCAGTCGGGCAAACCCGCCGAGGCGTTGCAACAGCTTGGCGGAGCGCGCGTCATCCTGGCGACAGCCCCGAGTTCGAAGGCCATGACCGAATTGATTGACGGCCTGGCGCCGAACGGCAAGCTGATGGTGATCGGGGCATCTCCCGACGCCATTCAGGTCACGCCTTCACAGCTGATCTTTGGAAGCCACACGATCCAGGGATGGGCCGCGGGAACCCCGGCCGACTCCGAGGACACCCTGAACTTCGCTGAGTTGACCGGCGTGCGCCCCATGGTCGAAACCTACCTTCTCGACCAGGCCGAGGAGGGTTACGCTCGCATGCTCAGCGGAAAAGCAAAGTTTCGAGTCGTGCTGACGATGTGAGGGTTACCGCGCAGGCAGGATAGCGGCCTGAAGCAAGAGCGTCGGGATCGAATGCGGCAGCCCTTCGGAATACGCCGGGCGCGAAAAAGCGGTCAAGGCCTCATCATGTTCCGGCAGTGACGAGCGATCTGTTTTTCTTCCTGCGTGCCCACCACCCGAATTTTGTCTGCTGCGAGTCCAAGCGTTTCAAGCCCGTCGGTGGCCAGTGAGCGAACGTATTGGCTATGCTCGCCGATTCCGCCGGTAAAAACGAGAAGGTCAATTCCTCCCAGGAGAGCGATGTATCCGCCAATTGCTTTGCGCACTGACGTGGAAAATATATTGAGTGCCAAAAGTGCAGCTGGATCCTGAGCATTGGCTCTTTCTTCCAGCACCTTCACGTCGTTTGTTCCAGAGGACAGGGCGAAAAGGCCGCTCTGGTGATTGAGTACGTTCTCCAGTTCATCAGCGCCGAGTTTCTCGTTGCGGATGAGATACAGCAGGACACCTGGATCGAGATCCCCTGACCGAGTTCCCATAGGGATGCCGCCGGTGGGAGTAAGGCCCATCGTAGTATCGACGGAACGTCCGTTACGAAGAGCGCAGAGGCTCGAGCCATTTCCCAGATGCGCAAAAATGGCTCGCTCGGGAAGGCTCTCCCCAAAATGATGCACCAGCGACTCGTAGGAAAGGCCATGAAAACCATAGCGCCGAATGCCTCGGTCAAAAAAGCGCCGCGGCAGCGGTAGATGCGATGCAACCTCCGGAAGCGTCCGGTGAAACGCGTCGTCAAAGCAGGCAAAACTTGCCGCCGAGGGAAAGATCGACTGTGCAGTAGTGACGAGTGACAATGCCGGGGGAATATGCAGCGGCGCAAAATGCACCGCCGCCCGCAATTCGTCGAGGACCTGGGGGGTTATTCTCTGATGGTTGAGAAGATTCGGTCCGCCATGCACGATGCGATGACCAATCGCCGACGGCTCCCGGCGCACATGCTCTTTGATTGCGGAACCAAGCATGGAGAGCGCATCGTCTTGCGACTCGAGAATGCTCTCGCGTGAGACCAGCATCCCCCCATCCGAAGAATGGATTTGGAAGGTGCCGTTGCTATTTCCAATCCCTTCGGCGCTCCCCGTCAGCAGCGGCTCTTCGTCGCTCACGCCTCGAGAGTAGATGCCAAATTTGAGCGAAGAGGAACCGCTGTTGAGCACCAGAATCAGATCGTCGTTTCCGGTGAGATTTTGTGCCATGCCTATCCCGGCCACGTCCAGTTACGAATCTCTTCCTTATCGATTCCTTCCGTGTGGGCGTAATTGATGCTTTCGATGATCTGATTCTTTAGTGATTCTTTGATATGCGCCCCGATTGGAGCCAGCCGGGGAACACGGTCAATTGCATCGATCGCCAGGTTAAAACGGTCGACCTGGTTGAGAATCGCAAGTTCAAGCGGCGTGTTGATGTTTCCTTTTTCCTTGTACCCGCGCACGTGAATGTTGTCGTGGTTCTTGCGGCGATAGGTAAGTTTATGGATGAGCGCCGCATAAGAGTGGAAATTGAAGATGACGGGCTTGTCGGTGGTGAAAAGTGAATCAAAATCCCGGTCGGAAAGCCCGTGGGGATGTTCGCTGGCCGGCATGAGCCGGAAGAGATCGACCACATTGACGAAGCGAATCTTCAAATCGGAGAAGTGCTGCTTCAGAATTGCGGCCGCAGCGAGGGACTCCATGGTCGCGATATCGCCTGCGCACGCCAGTACCACATCTGGCTCCTGGCAATCGTCTGTAGAAGCCCAATCCCATATCCCGATGCCTTTTGTACAGTGTGTCACCGCATCTTCCATTGACAAGTACTGCAGGTGCTCCTGCTTGTCCGCGACGATCACATTGACGTAATCGCGTGAACGGAGGCAATGGTCGGCGACGCTGAGCAAACAGTTGGCATCGGGCGGCAAATAGATGCGCACCACATCAGCACTCTTGTTGGTCACGACATCAAGAAACCCCGGGTCCTGATGAGTGAAGCCGTTGTGGTCCTGTCGCCAGACAAGAGAAGTGATCAGGATGTTGATCGAGGGCACCGGGGCGCGCCAGTCCAGTTCCTGCTTCGATTTCTCCAGCCATTTCGCATGCTGGTTGAACATCGAATCGATCACGTGAACGAATGCTTCATATGTCGACAGGAACCCGTGGCGGCCCGTCAGCACATAGCCTTCGAACCAGCCTTCCAGCGTATGCTCGCTGAGCATCTCCATGACACGCCCGGACACGTCGAGTTCCCCGCCGTCGGCATCCTCGGGCTTGTATTCGGCAAGCCATGTCTTTTTTGACGCGGCATAAATCGCCGTCAGCTTGTTGGAGGCGGTCTCGTCCGGACCGAAAACCCGAAACGAAGTCATGTTGCGCCGCATCACTTCTGCGAGGAAGTGTGCAAGGACATCGGTCGGCAGACCGTAGGTTGCTCCCGGCGCCTTCACCTTGAATTCGAAACTCTGAAAGTCCGGCAGATCCAGCTCTTTTCGTAACAGGCCCCCATTCGCGTGGGGGTTGGCGGAAATCCGCCGCTCCCCGACCGGTGCAAGTTCCTGCAGCTCTTTTATGAGCGTTCCGTTGGCGTCAAAGAGTTCTTCGGGCTTGTAGCTGCGCATCCATTCTTCGACGATTTTGAGGCTGCGCTTGTTTGTGACCGGGTCCAGTACGGGAACCTGGTGTGCGCGCCAAAAATCCTCAACTTTATGTCCATCTACTTCTTTGGGACCAGTCCATCCTTTCGGGGAGCGAAGCACGATCATCGGCCAGCGCGGACGCGTCGCATCTTTGCTTTGACGTGCACGTTGTTGAAGAGATCGGATCTCGAGGACACATTGCTCAAGGGTTAAAGCCATTTTCTGATGCATGGCAATCGGATCGTTACCTTCGACGAAATACGGCCTATACCCATACCCCGTGAGCAGGGCCTCCAATTCCTCATGCGGAATGCGCGCGAGGATCGTCGGATTGGCGATCTTGTAACCATTGAGATGGAGGATCGGCAGGACAGCCCCATCGCGGATGGGGTTCAGAAACTTGTTCGAATGCCAGGAAGTCGCGAGGGGGCCGGTTTCCGCCTCGCCGTCCCCAATCATGACTGTGACGATGAGATCTGGATTATCAAATGCCGCGCCGTAGCCATGCGAAAGGGAATATCCGAGTTCTCCGCCTTCATGAATCGAGCCCGGAGTCTCCGGCGTGCAATGGGAACCGATGCCCCCGGGGAACGAAAACTGGCGGAAGAATTTCAGCAAACCTGCTTCGTCGCGGGATTTGTCCGGGTAAATTTCGGAGTAGTGGCCTTCGAGATAGCTGTTGGCGAGCGTGGCCGGCGCGCCATGGCCGGGGCCGGAGATATAGATCACGTTCAAATCGTATTTTCGGATGAGCCGGTTCAAATGGACCCAGACGAAAGATTGCCCAGGATCGGATCCCCAATGGCCAAGCAGCCGGTTCTTGATGTGCTCAGGTTTCAGCGTCTCTCGTAGCAGGGGATTTGCGCGGAGATAAATCATACCAGCCGAGAGATAATTGCAAGCGCGCCAATAGGCATCCATTTTCTTCAGTTGTTCTGCGGAAATGGACACCGGACGTTCGATCGTGGCAACCATGGCTAATCTCCAAACAACAACGCGTTCTGAAAATATGGCGCTGATTGGGCTGTGCTTCGGTAGCGAATCAGCGAAATTCCAGGTATATGCCGGGCGGATTTCGATTTCAAGTGATTCGTGGTTCTGATTCAACGATCAGCGGCGGAAAAGCGGCCCACAGATTAGAGAAACTGAATATTCGGAGGAGGAAGGGCCAATCGGACCGTAAGGAGACGAAGCGTTCCATTGGTCCTGGTTCCACCACTCCCACAGTGCTGGCGCGGCTGAGACAAGGCCAGGACAGAAGTGTGTTCCGATCAATATACGTCGAGATCCCGCCCCACAACCACTTCCCCACTGTACCCGGAGAGCACCTCTTTTAGAACTTGTTCCGGCGATGACGCCTGAGGACGCATCCCCGGCCGCAGGACAATCGAGGCATGATAGATGATCAGCAAGTGCGGCTTCGCCTTGCTGGCGATTTCCGCGAGTTGCGTTGTGGTGGTGTGGTATTTCGCCATATAAGGTTGGATCTCGGGCCGCTTCGCGAGCGATTCCAGTGTTTGAGCTTCGTGAATGAGCACGTCGCAGCCATGGCACGCATCGATAGTAGTCTGGGAATAGGTAGTATCCCCGGAGATTACAACGCTGCGGTCGGCGGTATCGAATCGATAGCCATAGGTTTCCGGGAAAGCATGCTCAGTGGGAAAGGCTGTCACGGTGACATTCGCATCTTTGTAAATCACTCCCGGCCTGATCTCATGAACGTTAACTTTGTACGTATCACCGTAATTGCGAGGTTGCCACGTTTCCGTCGAGATGCGTTCTTCAATGTCGACTTGCCAAGCCTCCAGGATGTGATCGGTCATCGCCTTGATCCCCTTCGGCCCATACACTTCGAGCGGAACCTTTCGACCCATCACCCATGGTGTAAGAATCAGGTCAGGGTACCCGACCGTGTGATCGGAGTGCAGATGGGTCGCAAACGCTATAGTCAGGTTCGTGGGTTCCAGCGCCTTTATTCCTCTTTCGAACATTGCCGCTTTCGCCCGCCGCACCACGCCAGGACCAAAATCGACCAGATAGGCGCTCCCGTTGACCACAATCGCTGTGGCTGGGCCAGATCTGTCCGGGTCGGGAAAGGGATTCCCGGTCCCAAGTAAAACGACCTGTGTCTTGCTTGGCACAGCTGTGGATGGCTGCTGCTGAGCAGCACAGCATGCGGTGAGGATTATGAAACTCATCAACGCCATTCCAAACAACCTGGCTAAAGTATTCTGATCGCGCATAAAGTTCCCTCGCTTAATCCCCAGCGTTCTGAGAGTCCCAGCTAATCAATCTGGAAAGGCACGTGATTCTACATTTGCAGGATGGCTCCCGCTACACCTTTCGCAAGCAGGCCGGCAACGCCTCGCGTTCATCGTCGTTTATGAATCCTCGGTCGAGGTCGAGGCCGGTGCTTGGTCCGTGTTCCATTTGCTGACCAAGGTGCCTCCTCCATTACACGAGGCTGCACGCCACCAAACCCTTGCCCCTCGATTGCCTTATGGATCAGAGAGCTTCGCTCATGCGAAAGCGATTTCGGCTGCCTCAGGATATCTGGGGAGCAGGAGGTTCATGGCCGCCGCCAATGCGAGCGCTATTGCAAGGACGGTCAGCAGAAAGACGTACGAGCCGGTCGAATCAAATGCACGGCCTAAAATCACCGGGCCGGCGGCTCCTGCCGCGGCATAGAAGGTCCAGGTAACGCCATAGAGTGTGGAAAAGGCGCGTACTCCGAAATAGCGAGTCAGCAGGTATGGCGTGATCGCGGCTTCGCCACCTGCTCCAACCCCAATGAGGGCAGCGGCAAAGGCTCCTGCGCCCAGGCTATTTGCATAAGCGAGAAGAAGTATCCCTCCCGCGCTAATCAGCGTCACCACGAGGGCGACCTGTGCGCCAAAAAATCGGTCGAGCAGCCACCCCGTTCCGATCCTGCCGAGCACACTTGACCCGCCAAGTAGAGCGGCGCACAAAGCCGCATCTCCGGGGGTAACTCCGCGATCGGTCAGCAAGGCCGACAGGTGGGTGATGGCCCCATTCATGCTGATGGAGCCAACGAAGAGCACCGCGACAATGATCCAAAATGCAAAAGACCGCATGCCTTGCTGCCACCTGAGCCCGGAATGAACTACGGGAGCGGCTCCCTTGTGTACGGGCCCACGTTCGGCTATGTAACGCCAACTCAGCGGCAGTCCCAGCAACAAAGAAAGAATGCCGAGCGAAAGGTAGGCGGTTCGCCAACCCGACCGGGTCATAATGGCTTGCGCTATCAGCGGGAGAATCATCGCACCCAGGCCTGCGCCGACCATCACGAAGGCCAACGCCATTCCCAGCCGCTTTTGAAACCAGGTGGAAATTGAACGGGCATAAGCCAGGTGGCCTGCGCCATTTCCAACGATGCCGATCACAAAGCATGTCAGGTAAAACTGCCACAAATGAGAACCCAGCAGTGCCAGCGAAGCCATTCCACAACCAAACACGCTCATGCAGGGAAGGATGACGCTGCGAGGGCCAACCCGATCGATCAAGCGGCCAATAAGAGGGGAGGACAGACCCACGGTCATGGCAGCAATCGCGAAGCCGACCGAAATGGATTCGCGGTTCCAGCCGAATTGTGCGCTCAGAGGCTTCACAAAAACCGTGAATGTATACACAAAGAGCGATCCGAACCCCGCCATCACGCCAAAGCATGCGGCCAGCACTACGCGCCAGCCGTAATAGCCGAGGTCGAATTCATTGAGTTCGGATGCAGCGGCAGCTTTGTTTTCCATGATTGCGATTGTGGCGTCCGTGATGCCTTTATCTAACCGGGTGTGGGCGTTCTAAAGACCACAGCCACCAAAGATATTTTGAACGGGTACACGCAGACCTCCTTTTCGTTGCGGCAAAGGGAACCGCGATACCGATTCTTGAAATAGGGGTCTAACGCTTCAGAGTTCGGGAAACCTTACTTGCCAACAACTGATATCGACAATAGTTGAAAAGCACTAGATGTCCGCGGGGCGGACCATGTACCATCTTGCACTCGTTTCAAAGGAGCATTGCTCTCGTTTATGCGAAGTGTTCACGAATCGGTTGCCCTCTGGCTCCTCTTGCCCCTGGCTATTTTTGCTCAATTTTCTCAAGCAGAATCATGCCCGGCCGAACAGCACCCGACGTTCAGCGTCGCCGTCGCTCCCGAGTGGAACCGGCAGCCACTTTCCGGACGACTGATTGTCATGATGTCCAGCCAGCCCGGTCCCGTAGAAAAACTCGCGCCCAGCTATGGGCCCGACGCTCGCGCGGTATGGGTCGCTGCAAAAGAAGTCCATGGTCTCACTCCGAAGACACCAGTTGAACTCGATCCAGACGAGTTGGCTTTTCCAGCAGCATTCTGTAACGCTCCGGCTGGAAATTACAAAATCAAGGCCGTTCTGGATGTAGACCACAATTTTGCTTACTATGACGATGCCTCCGACGGAGATCTGATCGGCACGATTTCAGAACAGGCATTCGATCCTGCCACCGGCGGTCGAATCCTGGTGACACTGACAGAACGTAATACTGACCCACCGTTGCAGTTGCCCCCGCATACAGAAATGCTCGCCCTGGTGAGTCCGAGCCTGTCCAAATTCTGGGGACGCCCCATTTACATGCGTGGTGCGGTTGTGCAGCCGCCCGGATACAGCAAGAACAAGGTCCGCTATCCCACTGCGTACCATACGCACGGCTTCGGCTCGGACATGAAGTCTCTACTCCAGCGCAGTGCGACAAACGCAAATAGGCTGATGGAAGACAAGAAGATTCCGGAAATGATTTGGGTAATGTTGCTGCAGGCTTCGCCGACCGGCACCCACGAATTTGCCGATTCAGTAAACAATGGACCATGGGGAAAGGCCCTGACCACAGAGCTCATCCCTTATCTGGAGAAGAAGTATCGAATGGATGCGAAACCTGGTGGACGCTTTGTTACGGGTCATTCGTCAGGCGGTTGGGCGGCGATGTGGATCCAGGTGTCGCACCCCGAAGTTTTCGGTGGCGCCTGGCCAACGGCTCCCGACCCTGGCGACTTCCGCAACTTCGCTGTCGGAGCTGATCTTACGGCTCATCCGCCTTCCAACTTCTATCGCAACCCCGACGGCAGTCTGCGGATGTTCGTTCGGATGGGAGGGAAAGATACTCAATCTCTGGAGGATCTAGCTCAGCAGGAGCGTGTGCTGGGGGACTATAGCGGACAACTGGCGTCCTTCGAGTGGGTTTTCAGCCCTCGTGGCAAGGACGGACGTCCGCTGCCTCTTTTTGATCGAGACACCGGAGTGATCGATCCGGAGGTCGCCGAGTACTGGGAGAAACACTATGACATTGCGAATCTGCTGCGCACGAACTGGAAAACAGTGGGGCCGCTGCTGACGGGAAAGATACACCTCACTGTCGGGACCGCAGACACCTTCCATCTGGACGAACCCGCGCTGCTCCTGGAGCAAACCATAAAGGACCTGGGAGGGAAGGCGAGTTTCACCTACGTAGAAGGACGCAACCACTTTGATTTGTATGAGGGAGGATTGTTCGAACGGATCGCAAAAGAGATGTACGCTGTGGCCCGGCCGGCGAGCAGTTCGACGCTGCGGACGACTCCGAAGCCGTGATTCTGCCAGTTGTCTCATGCAAACCGCGTGATTGAACTAACGCACAGCACATCCTAGTACTTTCATACGATTGCTACACCACTTCAAACCCTAAATAATCCCTCCAATTTTGAGTGAGTGCTTCAACTTCCCGAAGCGCCCGGGTGTGTCTCGTCAAATTTGAACTGTTAGGTGGGGAAAGGAACAAGTGTGATGAGCCTCGTGAGAGCCGCCTTTCTGGCCGGACTGATCCTGGCCAGTCTCAACGTTATGGCGCAGCAGATCACCGCCAATATTCGCGGAACCGTCGTTGATCCGAGCGGTGCCACTGTGGAGAATGCAGCGGTGACCGCGCGGCAGTTCGAGACTGGTCTGGTGAGGAGCACGACGACAGACCACGCGGGCATGTATATCCTTCTCGAACTCCCGGTCGGCCATTACGAACTCATTGCGGAGGCGAAAGGCTTCCAGAAATACGTTCAAGAGGGCATTACGCTCAGCGTAAACGAGACGGCGACCATTCCCGTCCGCCTGGTGGTTGGCGCGGAATCCCAAAGAGTCGAGGTCAGCGCCGACGCCCAGCTGATTCAGGACACGGTCACCAGCCTGGGCAAGGTGGTTCAGGAGCGGGAGATCCTCGATCTTCCATTGAACGGGCGCGACTTCTCGCAACTGGGAACTCTGCAACCCGGAGTTGTGCCCCTGACCTCGGGCCTCAAGGAGGCAGGAGGTTCACTGCGTGAGGGGCAGGGGTATGCGGTAAACGGCCAGCGTCCCGAGTCCAACAACTTCCTGATTGACGGCGCGAACAATTTCAACGGCGTGGATGCGGGGTTCGTCCTCAAGCCGCCGGTGGATGCAATCTCTGAGTTCCGCATTCTGACCCACAACTCCAACGCCGAGTTCGGGAACAGTCTTGGCTCAACCACCAACATCATTACCAGGGGCGGCACCAACCAATTCCACGGAGCGCTCTGGGAATTTCTCCGCAATGACGCTTTTGACGCGACCAACTACTTCGCGAATACGACCGAGCCGCTAAAACAAAACCAGTTCGGGGCCACGCTGGGCGGCCCAATCATCAAAGACAAGACATTTTTCTTTGCCTTTTACGAGGGTTACCGCAATCGCCAGGGAGAGACCGCGGGCTCCACCGTGCCTTCTTTGAAGGAGAGACAGGGGGACTTTTCCGAGCTCTGTGATCCCAGTCAGGGAGAGTCATTCGACGGCGCGGGCTTCTGCAGCAATCCAAACCACCAACTCGGTCTGCTCGTGACCGATCCGCCAACCATGTTTCCGTTCAATCAGCTCCCCCCGCCGTTCATCAGCGAATTCGCGCAGAGTCTTCTGACCCTGTTCCCCGAACCGAATGCCGGCCCCTTCACATTCACTTCCACCGTCACCAAGCGCGATGACTTTAACCAGGCCGGGTTGCGCGTCGATCATTACCTGACCCCCAGCGACACCTTGAATTTCCGCTACATGATTAATGATGGCACGCGATTTGACCCATTGTCTCCGGCCGGAGCCAGCGTGCCGGGGTTCCCGGTGGGAGAAGATCATCGGGCCCAGGACTTTGTGGCCCAGTTGACGCATACTTTCTCGCCCACTCTGATCGCTGTCGCAAGGTTTTCATTCCTCAGGAACAAGGCCATGTTCGGCCAGCGGTCGAACCATATTTCGCCCACCGATCTCGGCTTTAAATACGACTCCAGCCTGGACATTGCCATGGGGCCTCCGTTTATCCAGGTGAACGGCTACACAACCGTCGGCGACCCCATTACCGGTCCGCGAAACAGCTATGAAAATGCCTATGACTACACGGGTTCGGTAAGCTGGGTTCACGGAAGGCACGACCTGAAATTTGGCGGCGGCTTTCAGAACCTGCATGTGAACGCCCTGCAGGGGATTGCCACCAATGGGTTCTTTGTCGTCGTACCATTTCCCATGACCGATGCGTTCGCCAGTTTCCTGATTGGCCAGCCGGTGTTCTTCTTGCAGGGCCGCGGGGACTTCAACCGAAACATCAGCGGGAAATCCCTGAACGGGTATGTGCAGGACACTTTCAAAGCCAATCGACGCCTGACCCTAAACCTGGGTCTGCGGTACGATCTGCCGTTCCCCTACACTGAAGGAAAGAACCGGCAAACTCTCTGGATTCCCGGACGGCAATCGACGGTAATGCCTGACGCGCCTGCCGCATTGCTCTATCCCGGTGACGAGGGCGTACCCGCGGGTCTGATCCCGACATTCAAGAAGGCCTTCGCTCCACGAGTGGGCATTGCGTGGGATCCAACCGGCAGCGCCAGGTGGCTGATAACCTCGGCATACGGAATCTACTACGAGCCTTACTACACCGGACAGGGTGGACCGCTGCAGTCGCCGATCAGCGCACCTCCTTACCTCCAGACGGAACAGATCTCTCTGACGCCGTCGTCCCCTCTTATCTTTAACGATCCCTACAATGGCCCACCGCCGCCGGCGGGAACCTTCGCCACTCCTTTGACCAATCTGACGCTGGCCCCGAACCTTCCGTTGCCCTACGCCCAGGATTGGGACCTCACCCTTCAAAGATCGTTGGGCCAGGACCTCCTTTTGGAAATTGGGTACGTCGGAACAAAGGGAACGAAGTTGCCACGGATGATCGAGGGGAATCCGACTGTTTATGTTCCTGGCCAATCCACCACCGACAATGTGGACCAGCGGCGTGAGCATTCAGGTTGCACGCTGGGTGACCCGGAAAGCGCCTGCGAGTACGCGTCAAGTGGGCTGATTGCGGGCGTTGCCGGCTCGTCCTACAACGCCCTGGAGGCAAGCCTGCGGAAACGCTTCAGCGGCGGGCTTTCGTTCCTGGCTTCTTATACCTACTCGAAGGCGATTGACGACGTCTCTTCATTCAATATCGCGGGTTCAAGTTCGATACCAGTCGCGGGCGAAAACGACCTGGCGCAGGATCCCAGAAACCTGGCAGCCGAGCGTGGCCCATCGTTGTTCGATACCCGTCACCGCCTGGTATTCAGCTACCAGTGGAGCCTGCCCTTCTGGCAACACCAGGAAACCTGGTATCAGCACATACTGGGCGGATGGCAGCTCAACGGGATCGTAACCGCGATGAGCGGAACACCGTTTACCGTCTTCGATTCCCGGGATGCATCGGTACAAGGTTCGGCGCCGGAGATATCAGGATTCTCATCCAACCGGCCGAACTTGGTTTCCGGGCAGAATCCAAATGACGGGCCTCGAACCGTGGGAGCATGGCTCAATGCTAGCGCCTTCTCGCGCGTTATCCCCAACATAAACTCGCCGGTGCAGCAATTCGGCAGCGCAAGCCGCAATATCGCGCTCGGGCCGCGCTACTCCAATTGGGACTTGGGGATCGCCAAGAATTTCCGCGTAGCAGAGTCCAAGGACCTGCAATTCCGTGCAGAGCTCTTCAACCTGCTGAACCATACCAACTTCCACCTGCCTAACAGCGACATCAGTTCGCCAACCTTCAATCAGATACTGAAAGCAGAGCCGCCGCGGCTACTTCAATTGGCGCTGAAATTCTTGTTTTAGGCAAACATGAAGGCCGACCCAATACGTACCGGCCCTCTTTTATCTGTAACGGTCTTGGAGGAACCCTATGGCGCACATAAAACTTCCCGAAGGATTGCCGGGCATCGTCGGGCCACTGACCTTCAGCCCTGACACCGCCCAACCCCTGCTGGCCTTGGCGGAACTACTATTGCGCGGCCCCAATACTCTGACCTCAGCGGAACGCGAGATGATTGCGGCTCACGTCTCTTTCCGGAACGAGTGCGATTTCTGCCAGTTGTCCCATAGCGCCGCTGCGGCTGCGCATCTTGGGGGAGATCTTGCGCTGGTTGATTCGGTCAAGATCGATCCCGAAAAGGCAGTGATTTCGGACAAGCTCAAGGCTTTGCTGAACATTGCCGGCAAGGTGCAGAAGGATGGGAAACTCGTAACCAGCGACGACGTGGCCCGAGCGCGCACCCACGGCGCTACTGACAAGGAGATTCACGACACCGTACTGATCGCCGCCGCCTTCTGCATGTATAACCGCTACGTGGACGGACTGGGAACCTTCCAGCCGAAGGAACCAGCGGCCTATCGTGAAATGGGCGAACGCATGGCACACCAGGGCTACGGCCACTCAATTCGCAAAACCTCAGAAGAAGTAGCCTGAAAGATCCCCTGGCGCATATTCCTAGCCGCCAAATGGCAGAGCGGGCTCTTCAAGGCTGGCTACCGCGACTCTGGTCTAGAGATCGAGCATGATCCATGCTGGGGCATGGTCGCTCGCGTTTTCCTCCCCACGCGCCCATCGGTCAACGCCGCCGTCCACCAGTCGGCCCGACAAATTCGGCGAGAGCAGAAAGTGATCGAGTCGCATGCCTTTGTCCTTCTGCCACCGTTCAAATTTGTAGTCCCAGAACGTCCAGAGCGGTCCGTCCGGATGTAGTTTCCGCATGGCGTCAGTCCAGCCTTGAGCCAGCAAACGCGCAAAAGCCTGTCGGCTCTCAGGTTGGATTAATGCGTTGTTATCCAACGATCGAGTCGGATAGATGTCCTGCGGAGTCGGCACGACATTGTAGTCACCGGCCAGCACCACGGGTGCGCCGCTCGCCATGAGTCCGGCGGCGTGGGCAATGAGGCGCTCAAACCAGGCCAGCTTGTAATTGAATTTCGGTCCAGGCTGCGGATTCCCATTGGGGAGGTAGATGGAAGTGATCAGAACTCCCTGTACCGCCGCTTCAATGTAGCGAGCCTGCTGGTCTTTGTGATTTCGAGTTTCATAATTATGCCCTTCAGAATTTCCCGGCAAACATGTACGAGTCAGCACGGGAACGTGGTTTCGCGCGAGAATGGCCACGCCGTTCCAGGATCGCTCCCCTTGCCAGACCGCTTCGTACCCGAGAGTCCGAAGGGCCTTTACGGGAAAAGCTTCCTGCTCTGCCTTGAGCTCTTGGAGACTCACCACGTCCGGCTCCGCCTTCGCTAACCAAGCCAGGAGGTTGTCGAGCCGCTTATTGATGTTGTTAATGTTGAAGGTGGCGACTTTCAGCGGGTTCCCCTTCTGTCCCTGTTTAAGGTTCGTGGAGATGCAGGTGAGGACACCTGCATCTACGTGCAAGCCCTACGAATAGATCCCAGGCGCTTCATGTCCAAGCTTCTGCACATACTCAACGTACGACCCGGGATAAACAGTAGGATGGCGTTCCGTGCCGCTCTCGCCGCCCAGTTCCAGTACACGTGAGCCGAGACCGCGAAGGAACATGCGGTCATGCGATACGAAGATCATGGTGCCTTCAAAATCCTTCAGGGCGTCCACCAGCATCTCCTTGGTCGCAAGGTCCAGGTGATTGGTGGGTTCGTCGAGCACCAGGAAGTTCGGCGGGTTGTAGAGCATGCGCGCTATGGCCAGCCGCGATTTTTCTCCGCCGGAGAGTGCGCGGATCTTCTTATCCACGTCTTCGCCGGAGAACTGGAATGCCCCCGCCAGGTTCCTCAACGCTCCAAGACTGTCCTGGGGGAAATCCTGTTGCAACTGTTCGATGACGGTGAGGTCGGGCATGAGCACGTCCAGCGATTGTTGCGCGAAGTAGCCCATATGCAGGCTGGCGCCGAGCCGCACGCTACCGGCATCTGGAGCACTGGCCCCGGCAATCATCTTGAGCAGCGTGGTCTTGCCCGCACCGTTTCTCCCCATGACGGCCCAGCGTTCTCCGCGGCGGATGGTGAGATTGAATCCTTCATAAACCACACGCGGGCCGTAACTCTTGTGCAGATTCTCAAGGACGGCCACCTGTTCGCCGGATCGCGGGGGAAGACGAAAGTCGAATTTCACGACTTGTCGTTTTTTGGGCAGTTCGATC
The DNA here is from genome assembly GCA_963803205.1 of Terriglobales bacterium. Classification (GTDB taxonomy): domain Bacteria; phylum Acidobacteriota; class Terriglobia; order Terriglobales; family Acidobacteriaceae; genus CAWDLG01. Next base: position 115,497 of record CAWDLG010000005.1, on the reverse strand, counting down.
TTCTCGATCTTATCCAAGGCCTTAATCCTGCTCTGCACCTGGGCCGCTTTGGCCGCGTGCGTCCTGAAACGATCGATGAAGCGCTGCTCCTTGGCAAGCATGGACTGCTGCCGAGCAAATGCTGCCTGCTGATTGCTCTCTCGCACCGCCCTTTCGCGCTCGTAGAAGTCGTAGTCGCCCGAATAGGTGATGATTTCGCCGCCATCAATCTCCGCGATCTTTGAGACCAGACGATTCATGAACTCGCGATCGTGCGAAGTCATCAGCAACGCGCCAGGAAATGACTTGAGGAACTGTTCGAGCCAGATGATGGATTCAATGTCGAGATGGTTCGTCGGTTCGTCCATCAGCAATACATCCGGCATTCCAAGCAGGACTCGTGCCAGTGCAACCCGCATTTTCCATCCGCCGGAGAGAGCGCGCACGTCGCCGTCAATCTGATCGTCTTTGAATCCCAGACCGTGGAGCACTGTACGGGCTTGCGATTCGAGCGCGTAACCGCCTAAATGCTCGTACTCCTCCTGCACGTGACCGAAGCGCTCCAGAATGCGGTCCATGTCATCAGCCTTGTCGGGGTCGGACATTTCCCGCTGCAAGGCTTCGAGTTCGTGGTGTAGATCGCCGACGCGTCCGCTTCCTGCGATCGCTTCGTCCAGGACCGAACGGCCCTGCATTTCCTCGACGTCCTGGCGAAAGTAGCCGATCGTCAACTTCTTGGGGACAGAGACCGCGCCCTCGTCGGGAGTTTCCTCTCCGACCACCATACGGAATAGCGTTGTCTTGCCCGCTCCGTTGGGACCGACCAGTCCGACTTTTTCGCCGGGATTCAACTGAAACGAAGCGTCCACGAAGAGCAACTGCTTGCCATACTGCTTATTGATGTTTGAGAAAGAGATCATTTTGGAGGAGAAATTCGCGGCACGCTAGGAAGGTCTGCGGCTATGGTTTGAGTGTAAGCTATGGCATCTGTGCACCCCACTGGATTCGCCCTGGAAAGACTGCGAGATGCGAAAAGGATTTACGAGAAGGCCACAAGCAGACGAGCCCGCGACGCCAGTGAAGAACTACATCACGCCGAGCGGGCTGCAGCGCCTTAAAGATGAGCACCGGTTTCTGCTCACCAGGGAGCGCCCGGCCGTGACGGAGGTGGTGGCGTGGGCTGCCGGCAACGGCGATCGCAGTGAAAACGCCGACTATCAGTACGGCAAGCGGCGGCTGCGGCAGATCGATGGGCGGATTCGCTTTCTCACCAAGCGAATCGAAGCCGCGGAAGTGGTGGACCCGGAGGCTCCGAGAGCGGGGCAGGCGGCGACGAGGGCATTCTTCGGAGCGACCGTGCGCTATGCCAATGCCGCGGGAGCGGAGCGAGTGGTGAGCATCGTGGGCACAGACGAAATCGATCTCAACCGCAACCACATCAGCTGGGTGTCACCTCTGGGGCGCGCGTTGATGAAGTCGGCAGCGGGTGACAGCGTAGTCCTTCAATTGCCGGGCGGTACGGAAAAGCTGACCGTGCTGGAAGTGTGTTACGAGCGCATTTCCATGGAAGCGTTCCGTGAACCACCTGGATCCGAGGCCTCGGCCAAGAGACTCCCTCGCCGAAGTTAATCCACCTGACGAAGAAGAGACGAAACGCCACAGGTGGTGAAAGAGCGACGAGTGTAATAGCGCGCTATCGGGTTTTGGCAAACGACAGGACATGAGTTGAGTCCTCATAAACGGTTATCTGGGAAGTTGCTGCGGGCCTAGGTGTCCAGTTTGAGGTCCGGAAACTCCACGCTGGCTTGAAACTCCATCTGAACGCTTCCACTTCTCGGCCGGACGTTAGCATCAGGCAAAAATTCACGCCAAAGACGACGGATTCGGGCGTCAAAAGGGCGAAATTTCGGCCGGCTTCGGCCAATCTTTCATTCAGTTTTCATTCAGTTTTGTTTAGCCAGGAAGGAAGATCAATGTTTTGTGGAGTTTAGAGTTGGTTGCGGGGGGTGGATTTGAACCACCGACCTTTGGGTTATGAGCCCAACGAGCTACCAGACTGCTCCACCCCGCGAAATTATGATAGCAACCTCATCCGGCACCGTCAAACACAGTGGGCAACAGAGCGGGCAGTGGGCCAGGTTTTCAACACAATCCGTGCCCCAAACGGGCGGAAGCATTGCTGTGCGCTCGGGAGTTCAGGCCGCGAGGTTGACCAGGGTCAGCCCGGTCTCGGAGTCGTAGGTCCGGCGCAGGTGTTGCACTAGAATTTCATTCACAGACGTTGTTCAATGTCCGAGCCGATTTGTAACGAGGAAGAGAAGACACGTGAAGCCCATCATCAAGACTACATCTCTTGTGCTCGCAATTGCCGCTCTGGCCGGCGGCGTGCCGGCAGCGCTCTGTCAAATGGCTTCCCCAGAAGTCGTGAAAATTGATGCCCAGGGGAAGGGAAGTCCGTTCCCGCATTTCTGGGAGCAGATGTTTGGATCCGGCCGGGCGATTCTCTCGTTGCGGGAAAGCTACCGTGAAGACGTTCGCGCCGTGAAGGCGGTGACCGACTTTCGCTACGTCCGGTTCCACGCCATTCTTCACGATGAACTCGGCGTCTACAACGAAGACGAGAACGGCAAGCCGGTCTATAACTTTTCCTACGTCGACCAGGTTTACGACGGGCTGCTCGCCAACGGTATTCGGCCGGTGGTCGAAATCAGTTTCATGCCCCGGAAATTGGCGTTCAATCCCGACTGGCTACATCCCTTCTGGTACAAGCAGAATGTGTCGCCGCCGAAGAGCTGGGAGCGGTGGGACGATCTGATGCTCCACCTCGCGCAGCACCTGGTCGAGCGCTACGGCCTTGACGAGGTCGCGAAATGGTATTTCGAGGTATGGAATGAGCCGAATATCGATTTCTGGGGTGGCATTCCGCGGCAGGAGTCGTACTTTGAGCTCTACGATCACACGGCTCGGGACCTCAAAGGCGTTAGCCAGCGAATCCAAGTGGGAGGTCCGGCGACTGCTGCTGCCTCGTGGGTCGATGACTTCCTGAAGCATGCGGCCGAGGAGCACTCGCCGGTGGATTTTGTTTCCACGCATGCGTATGCGGATGACACAGTGCAGAACCTGTTTGGGACCAACGAGGTCATTCCTGAGGACGACCGCGTCTGCCGGGCGATTGCGAAGGTCAGAAAGCAGATTCAGGCGTCGCCGATGCCGCGCCTGCCGCTCTTCTGGACTGAATGGAACGTGCCCGGGAAGATGGAGGTGCGTGACACGATCTATGTGGGACCGGCGTTGGCCAACACGATTCGGGAATGCGACGGCATGGTCGAGATGATGTCGTTCTGGACATTTTCGGACGTGTTCGAGGAGGGAGGGCCGGTGCCCAAGCCGTTCGTCGGGATGTTTGGACTTCGCGCCAAGGGTGGGATCAACAAGCCGAGCTACTACGCGTACAGCCTTCTGCATCAACTCGGCACCGAGCGGCTGCCGAACCCATCGAACAATGTGATCGTGACGAAGAGTGCATCAGGCGACCTCGCTATTGCTGCATGGAACCTGGTGGATCCCGGCGAGAAAGGTGCATCACGGGAGATGACTTTCGTGATTGACGGTCTACCGCCGTCAGTTCGCGTGACGGCGCAGCGCGTTGATAGCGACCACGGAAACGTGCTGAAGATATACGCAGCGATGGGAAGCCCGCTTGATCCGACACCGGCCCAGGTGGCGCAGCTAAATCGTGAGACAGCGTTACCACCTCCGGCGCCGATGACGCTCCGCGATGGCAAGCTGGATGTGCAACTCTCTCCCAATACCCTGGTACTGATCATAATCAGCCGCTGAGACGTTTTCGCGCTGGCGCTTCTTGCGAGACCCCCTGGCATATCGTAAAGTGTGGCGTGTTTTTCGCGGCGCTACGCCTTGTGGTCTAAAAGACCTACCACAGAGGGCACAGCAGAGCACAGGGGAGCAAAATGCCGCGAAGGCCAAGTGGCTGGCCCGAATTCAAAAGGATATATGAGACTCTTTCGCTCTTTGGTTGTGCTCGCCGTAGCGTTTGCCGGAATTCCTGCTTCGTATTCGCAACAGGCCCCACCCAACCCGGAGCCGGACGCCCGCTACAAGGTGGACGTTCTGGAAATCGTCGGCCACCCCGATGACGACATCCAGGCCGCGGCCTATTTCGCCAAGTTGATCGAGGAACAACACAAGCGCGTGGCTGTGGTGTATGGCACGCGCGGAAATTCAGGTGGCAACGCCGCCGGACCGGAACAGTCCAAAGCCCTCGCCGACATTCGCGAAATGGAAGCGCGCCACGCTCTGGCTTCCTACGGAATCACCAACGCCTGGTTTCTCCATGGATTCGATACTCCGGGCGCCGATGTCCTGCACTCTCTGGAAACATGGGGACATGGACAAACCCTGGAGGCGGTGGTCCGGCTGGTGCGATTGACCCGCCCGGAAATCATCATCACGTGGATGCCCAATTATGTGGTCGGCGAGAATCATGACGACCATCAGGCGGCAGGGGTGCTGGCCACCGAGGCTTTCGATCTCGCGGGGAATCCCGTGGTATTTCCCGAGCAGCTCGAGGCGGCACGCAACCGCCTGTCGATCAGCAACTATGGCGAGGGCCTGCGTCCCTGGCAGCCGAAGAAGATCTATTACTACTCGGACGCGACCCACTTCGACTTTTTCAAGGGGCACGGTCCGGAGTATGCCACCAGCGACATTTCGCCCTCCCGGAAGCTGTCGTATGCGCAGGTGGCCGCCGAATCCTGGCGGTATTACAAGACTCAGAACGACTTCACCGACGCCCAGCTAAAGGAATTTAGTGAGATGCCGGTCCGGCTGATCTTGGGAAAGTCCCTGGTTGGTGGAACGACCAACGGGGATGTCTTTGAAGGCGTCTCACCTGGGCCGATCGCGTACTCGCGTGCCCGCGGGTTCGAAGCGCCGCCTCCGGGTGTCACCGTGGAACTTGGTGGGCCGTGGGCCTTTTATCGGTTGTTCTGGAAGGCCCACAACATCGAACACCTCGAAAGCCTGTATGCGCCCGAGGCACAGGTTGCAGCGGGAGACTCGCTCTGGGTGCCGCTGCTCATCCGCAACGATACCGACGCGACCCGGCAGGTCACGCTGCGTCCGGTTGTACCGGCCGGATGGAGCCAGCGGCCGGATGCGACTGTCTACACAGTCGGACCCCACGACGAGTATGCCGTTCAACTGACTGTCTCATCGCCCACCTCGCAGCAGGGATCCTGGCAGAATCTGAGCTGGGAAGCGGAGAGCACCGGCCAGAAAGTCGGGAGCGTAAATCTGCGAGTGAATGTGGGAGTGAACGGGCTTCCGCAGTGAGTGTCCAAGTGTTCACCAAAGCCATGTGCCGCATCGGACCAGACCGGCACCGCAGCGAGGCGCAGTTAACAGGCAAAGAGGAATCGCCGCGCCAGCAATCAACGAGGGCGGGGGAAATGGAAGTCCCCTTCTAGTCCTTGTCGGCGGACTTAGGCTTTATTTTTGGCTTTGGCAGGTTTTTCCCTATATGATTTCCGGCGAAAGACAGGCTGCCATCGTCTTCTCAAACTTTTCTTTCGTCTCCGGCCCTTCCTGGTATTCAGATTTCAAATCGGCTCGTCCTTGAAAGTTCGCACAATTATATGCTTTGACACAAAATTTGGTTTACGGCAATTACAAGGGAGCGTGACCAAAATCCAGAACATTGAGGGACGGAATGGAGAATGATCATACAACCGACGACGTAGGCAATTCCGACGAGCAACCTATTCCATCTGAAAGAACTCCGCCGGCTACAAACATAGATCAGGCACACACCCAACAAATCCAAGAGCCATGCCATTGCAAAAGCGCTGGCACTGACCGGGAGCACAGATTCTTCACTGAAACTAGGACCGCTTGGTGGCCGATTGTGGTGGCTTCCGTTCTCTCCCTTTTTACCATCCTGCTCCTCAGCGCAACCGTTTTCTATGCGCACAACCAATGGTGCGAGATGGTTCGGAGCTCTGATGCTGCTGTAAAAACCGCTAGCTATACCGAAAAAGCATTTAAACAAGTCGTCGAGACCGCCCAGTTGAACAATAGAGCACGCCTCATTTTCGATAGGTTTGATCCCTACATTGAGGCGGATGCGTATCGGGTGCGATGTGTAACTAGGAACTACGGCTTGACTCGGGCGTTCGGTATCAGTGTTCGACAGCTCAAGGCTCCTCCTCCGAAAAGAGGACAGAATGAAACTGAGTCTCCGCCCAAACCAACTCCGAAACCAACTCCAATCCTCGGTGGGGATATTTTGGAAGCCGGAGCCCATAGGGATTTCTGCTCCGAGTTGCACTGGGAAGGACCGACTGGACTCGACAATCCATTTACGGTAGCCATATCGGTGAGCTGGGTTGACGTATTTGGGAAGGCAGACAATATTACGGAGTGTCGGTTTCACGATCGGAGCCGAGGTGGATGGGTACCGTGCTATACGGTCCCCAAAATGATCCTTCGCGATTAGCCGTGTCACGGTAAGAAAAAGCGACTTTGCACGGCGTGTGTCAAGTATATTGGCGCCCTTCTTGCATCAATTTGGCTCGTCTACATGAGGCATACATAGTAATTGTGTGAGCAAAAGGTTGCAGGTAATAGTCGAAGATTCGGAATACCGGGAAATTCAGCGCGCAGCACGCTCTCGCGGGATGTCGATTGCGGAGTGGGTGCGAGAGGCTCTCAAAGCGGCGCGTCGGCTTGAGCCTGCCGGTGTCGGGAAGAAACTCGAAGTAATTCGGCGCTATTCCAAATATCAGTTTCCAGTTGGAGACATTGAGGACATGCTGGCGGAGATTGCGGCTGGCTACAATGTTGGCCGTCCTCCTCACCTGACTCTCCATTCAGGAAGTCTCAAAAATATATAAGCGCTTCAGACCGGGCTTCGCCCGCAACTTCGTGGCGGCGTCCTGCTTTATCTGCGTCGCCGTAAGATTCAACGACTCCAGTTTGCCCAACTTCATGAGTTCCATCACGCCCGCAGATGTGACCGGCGTATGGGAGAGGTCGAGGAATCTCAGGTTGGAAAATCCCGCGATCGTGCGCAGGCCTTTGTCGGTCACGCTGGTGCGGGCGAGTTCGGCGTCAACAATGAGATCGGCGATGGGGGCAAGCTGCTGGAGCGTCGCATCGTTGCATCGTCCGGGCCCGCTTGCGGTCCGCAGGATAAGTCCATCGGTGGGGATCTGTGAGCGCGGAACAAGGTGGACTCCCAATGTTCCCTCCAGCCGCGTGATGATGGCTAATCTCGGACGATAGTCAGCCGTCATCGGGGCCGAAGCCACCTTGCCGGCAGACGGCGGCAACTGCCGAAGGGCCGCTTCCGAAATGTTCGTTGTGGCTCCGCCCGCGATCCACACTTGCAGAACCTTGATTTCCGCCGCACTCAGAGCGGGTTTTCCTTCGGCCGGCATGAAATCCTTGCTCTCAGGCGGCAGCGTGATGCGGCGGACGAGTTCGCTCCCGGTAGCATCGCCCGGGCGAACCACCGGCCCGTCCTTGCCCCCGCGCATGACATGTTGGTAGGAATCCAGCCGAAGCTTGCCCTTGAATTTTCCGGCGTTGTGGCAGACGACGCACTTCTGTTCGAAGATGGGCTGTACGCGCGTGGCATAAAAGCTGGCCGGATCAACCTCGACCCGCTGAGGACGACCAATCCATCGGCCGAGCGGGGCGGGCAGATGCTCGGCGAGGAAGGTTTCGCCATGAGTCAATTTGCCGCCCTGGTCGCCGGTCCAGACCAGCAAGGCAATGGTCGGCAGCAACGCTATGGTATAGAGACTGCGCTTCCAACTGTACAGGAGCCAACAGGCAAGAGCCGAGAGTGCAAGCAGCACGCCGCCCCACATGTGTTGACGCACCAGGGGGCCCTCATATCCTCCACTCCACGCCAGCAGCCAGCCGAGCCACGCCGAGAGGATCGCCGAAACCGCCGCCAATCCCAGCACGAAACCCACTGACTGGCGCAGATGCCATTGCTTGTGCAAGAAAGCGGCGCATTCCAGGAGCGGCACCAGCAGCAACAGGGTGATAGGAAGATGAATGACCAGAAGGTGAAACCGCCCCACGAACTGCACAAACTCGCCGCGCTCGCCGCCATTGGGCGGGGCCCAGAGTGCCAGCATGAAGAGGGGAAGGAGCGCGGCAATTCCGATGCCAGCTATGAGCGCGCGAGTCCGAGGTGGCATGCGATTCTGTTTACCGCTGTTGCAGGAGGCTAACTCAAAAGACCGGTGACTACTTTCGCCGGCACCACGCCCGTCAGCTTCTGATCCAGTCCCTGGAACTTGAACGTGAGCTTTTCATGGTCAATGCCAAGCAGATGCAGCAGCGTGGCGTTGAAGTCGCGAACATGTACCGGATCTCGCACCACGTTATAGCAGTATTCGTCGGTCTCGCCGTAAGTGATTCCCGTCTTGACGCCAGCGCCGGCCAGCCATGCGGTGAAGCATCGCGGATGGTGATCACGGCCGTAGTTGCTTCTCGACAGTCCGCCCTGGCTGTAAACGGTGCGGCCGAATTCCCCGCCCCAGACCAGGAGCGTGTCATCGAGCATGCCGCGGCGTTTCAGGTCCGTGACCAGCGCATACGTGCCGCGGTCGGTGGCAGAGCACAACTTCGGCAGCATGCCGACCACGTTGTCGTGCACGTCCCAGCCCCGCTGGTAGATCTGCGTGAAGCGGACGCCGCGCTCCGCCATGCGGCGGGCAAGCAGGCAGTTGTAAGCGTAGGTGCCTGGCTTTCTGGCATCTTCGCCATAGAGCGTCCAGGTGCTGGCAGGTTCGTCGCGCATATCGGTCAGTTCGGGCACCGACGTCTGCATGCGAAACGCCATCTCGTATTCCTGAATGCGGGTGTGGGTCTCCGGATCGCCCAGTTCCTCGTAGGTGAGCTGGTTGATGGCGTTCACGCTGTCCACCAGCGCCCGGCGGGTCTCGCTGGTCATCCCCTGCGGATTGTCGAGGTAAAGAACCGGAGCGCCTTCCGAACGAAAAATTACGCCGGAGTATTCGTTCGACAGGAATCCGCTGCTCCACAGCTTGGGCGAGATCGGCTGCTGATTGGAGTGGGGAATCAGAGCTGAATTGAGCACCACGAAAGTGGGAAGGTTCTCGTTCATACTGCCCAGGCCGTAAGCCAGCCATGCGCCCATCGACGGCTTGCCGGGAACCATATTGCCGGTATTCATCAGCAGGATTGCTGGTTCGTGGTTGATGGCGTCGGTCTGTAGCGAGTAGACGAGCGCAAGGTCGTCCACCATCTTTCCGGTCCAGGGAAGCAGATCGCCCACCCAGCGCCCCGTCTGTCCCTGCTGGGTGAATCCCCAGTGGGACGGCGCAATCGGGAAGCGCGCCTGCCCGGCAGTCATGCCGGTGAGAGCCTGATTTCCGCGGATAGAATCCGGCAGATCTTTGTCGTAAAGAGCGCTGAGTCCGGGCTTGTAATCCCACATATCCATCTGCGGAGGAGCGCCGGACTGGAACAGGTAAATGCACCGTTTCGCGGCAGGCGCGAAGTTCGGCAAGCGGAGGAATTCCGGCCCCGGCATGGCCGACTTGGGCGCCGCTGACGCTCCCTGGATGAACTGGTCGCCGATGAGGACCGACAAGCCCGCCCAGCCCAGCGCTTTGCCCATGCGGCCGAGAAAATGCCGGCGGCTGGCAAGCCGCAGCCACTCATCGCGCAGCGGCTTTGGGACAGGCAGATCGTAGACTGTGGGGCCTTCCCCGTAGTGATCGCAACAAGCATGTTCGGGCAATGGCTTTCCAGGATTCATTTATTCATCACCGCATCGAGATTCAGGGCTGTGCTGGAAACCAGCATCCACTCGGCCAGTTCCGGCGCCGGAATTGCTCTGTCAATCTTGCTTTCGCCAACGTTCAGCAGCCGCGCGGCTGCTCCCGGATCCTTCTTGTAGGTGGCTCGAAGCTTTGCAAGCTCGCCCTCGAGCACGGATTTTTCTTTGGACGTCCAATCACGCGCGAGCAGGATCTTTCCCAGATACTCCAGCCGGTCGTCTGCATTCGAAGATTCGTGAATCAGCCGCTCCGCCAGCTTGCGCGATGCTTCCAGGCGCAGCGTCTCGTTCATCGCTACCAGCGCCTGTAGGGGAGTATCGGTGCGCTGGCGGCGCGTGCAGGCTGCGTCGCGCATCGGAGAATCGAACGCGTCCATGTCCGGCATGGTTGCCATTCGCTTCCAGAATGTATAAAGACTTCGGCGGTACAGCGCGTCGCCGTGGTCCTGCACGTACTTGCGCGTGTTGCTGGCGTCGTGGCTTCCATCCCAGATGCCGGGCGGCTGATACGGTTTCACGCTGGGGCCGCCCATCTTTTCCACCAGCAGGCCGCTGGCTTCCAGAACCGTGTCGCGCAACATTTCGCTGTCCATCCGGAAACGCGGGCCCCGGGCGAGGAGGCGATTCTTGGGGTCTTTCTCGGCCAGCAGCGGCGTTACCCGCGCCGATTGCCGGTAGGTCGAAGACAGCACCAGTTGCCGGTAAAACCGCTTCACGTCCCAGCCGCTTTCCTCAAAATCGACTGCCAGCCAGTCGAGCAATTCGGGATGGCTCGGCAGCGCTCCCATCACGCCAAAGTCTTCCGTGGTCTCGACAATTCCTGTGCCGAATATTTCCTGCCACATCCGGTTGACGGTGACGCGTGCCGTCAGAGGATTTGACGGACTCACGGTCCACTCCGCCAGGCCCAGACGATCCGGCGGCGCTCCGGCGGGGAGCGGCGGCAGAAAGTGCGGAACTCCGGGGCGGACACGCTCCGTGCGAGCGTTGTAGACGCCGCGGGTCAACATGTCCGCATAGGCGAGTCCGTGGCTTTCCTCGCTGACCAGGGTGATGTCACCATCTTTCGAGAGCGCGTCAAGCTGATCATTGAGGGCCGGCACTTGGGCGGCCAGGGAACGGGTTGGTTCGTCACGCTGGGCAAAGTAGAAGTCGCTGACGGCCTTAAATTCGTCGTCGGACCACGATGAGAGAGGCTTTCGTTCAATCGCGGAAACGTAGTCTTCGAACGGCACCCGGGACACTTCTTCCGGCGCAAGCAAGCGGGTGTAGAAGCGGAAGTCCTGAAACGCGGATTGGCGGAGCGGATCGACGTCGGGCGATATGCGCCCGAATGTCATAGGCGCCGAGGTGTGAACGCTGCCGTTGAGCCTGTCCTTGACGATCTTCAGTTGCTGCGGCTGTCCGTCGACGTAGAGCGTCACGCCGTCAGCCTTGCCGGAGCCGGAGTAAGTTGCCACGATGTGGTTCCAGCGGCCCTCGATCAGAACCGTGTCTTTGGTTTCCACGGTGATCGCGTTGTCCGGCGCCTTGTGCGCGAGTGTGAATGCGAGTTTGCGCTCTTTGATACGGAGATGCCAACCGCGCGAGTCTTCTTTCGCATCGGCCCGCGCCAGAATTACTCCGTCGGGCTTCTTGTTGTCTTTCGATTCGAGCGGCCGCAAGTCCGGACGGAGCCAGAAGGTTACCGTGAAAGGCTGGTTCGACTCGACGTCGCCGGCATCAGGCACATCCAGCCGCGTGCCTGTGTCCATCCTCATGTAAGGCCACAGCCAGATGCCCTCGCCCCAGATCACGGGACTTTCGGTTGCGGAAGCCGTTTGTGGCTTGTGACCCGGGGCGGAGTTCGTGAACGTTCCGCCTTTCTGCTCGTCGAAGCGGAAACGCGCCTGCAGGCCCACCTGGTCTACCGGCTGGGCGGGCGACTTGGCGTCCTTTAACCAGGAGGCCACAAGCTCGTGCGCACGCGCGCGGCGTTCGCGAATCTGGTTCTCCAGGGCGGATCGTTTGGCCAGAACCTGCTCGTATGCAGGACGATTGTTTGCTTTCGGCACGCGGATGAATGGCGGCCAGTCCGGCCGGTCGTCGTTCGACGGGTTCTCCGTCAGATTGTTGAAGAACGCGGTGAGCCGGTAAAAGTCTTTACGGGTGATCGGATCGAACTTGTGATCGTGACAAACGGCGCAGCCGGTGGTGAGCCCCAGAAACGCTGCGCCAAAAGCTTCGGCCCGCTCGCGCTTGTTGTTGACACGAAGTTCCTCGATCAGCGTCCCGCCTTCGCCCGAGCTGATGCCCACCCGCAGAAACGCCGAGGCCACCAGCGTATCCAGGGTCTTCTCCGGCAGCAGGTCGCCCGCGATCTGTTCCTTCACGAACTTATTGAACGGCTCGCTCTGGTTGTAGGACTTGATCACGTAATCGCGATACGGCCAGATGCTGCGGAAGTTGTCCAGGTGAATCCCGTGAGTGTCGCCGTAGCGTGCGACATCGAGCCAGTAGTGGGCGCGGTGCTCGCCGTAGCGTGGGCTCGCGAGCAGGCGGTCTACCACCTTCTCGTACGCGTTGCTCGACTTGTCCGCCATGAAGGCGTCGACTTCCTGTGGCGTGGGAGCGAGGCCGGTAAGGTCGTAGGTGACGCGGCGAATCAGCGTTGCACGGTCGGCCTCCGCGGAAGGCGTCAGGCCTTCCTTCTCAATACGGCTAAGGATGAACTTATCGATCGGGGTCCGCGCCCAGTGATCGTTCTTCGGAGCAGGAAGAGGCGGGCGCTTCGGCGGGATGAACGACCAGTGTTCTTCATAGACGGCGCCTTGCTTCACCCACCGCCGCAGCAGCGCGATCTGGTCCTGATTCAGTTGGTGGTGAGCTTCGGGTGGCGGCATCCGCTCCTGCGGATTCTTCGACTCGATTCGCCGGACGAGCGGGCTGTCATCCGGCTTTCCGGCGACGATTGCCGGACCGAACTTCTCGTGGCGTACGAAGGCGAACTCTGCACGATCCAGGCGCAGTCCCGCTTTGCGGGCGCCGGGGTCGGGACCGTGGCAGGCATAGCAATTTGCCGAAAGGATGGGCTGGATGGTCTCGTTGAAGGAGAGTTTCTGTCCGCCAAATGCCGCCGGCGAGCGCCGGACCGTCCACCACACGGCCAGGATCGCGAGGAGGGCGATGGCCGCAATCCATAGGGACCGCCTGCTGGCTTCCGGCTTTTCTCGTTTTTCTGTGTCCATTCCTCGCGCAGAACCCCGGCAATATGCAGCCCTTGGAATGATATTCCCCTCAGGTGCCCTGCGGGAAGGGTTTAAGCGCTACTTAGCGAAGAGTTTGTAGGCGCGCGTGCACGGGCGAGACGGCCGCGCCTACATCCGTCCATGATGTTGGGAGCGGATTTTGACCACAGGGGACACAGGTTTCACAGGGCCCTCTATGGTCAGTCAGCAAACCTACCAGTTTGTGATCGAGCCGTCGGGGGGTGTAGGCGCGCGTGCACGGGCGAGACGGCCGCGCCTACATCCGTTCATGATGTTGGGAGAGGATTTTGACCACAGGGGACACAGGGTTTCACAGGGGCCTCTATGGTCAGTCAGCAAACCTACCAGTTTGTGATCGAGCCGTCGGGGGGGGTAGGCGCGCGCGTCCCGCGCGTGCACGGGCGAGACGCCCGCGCCTACATCCGTTCATGATGTTGGGAGCGGATTTTGACCACAGGGGACACAGGGTTTCAACAGGGCCTCTATGGTCAGTCAGCAGACCTACCAGTTTGTGATCGAGCCGTCGGGCCGGAAGTAAGTCTGGGCGCGGGCCGTGACGGGCTCAGTGATCTCGGCGATCTGGGTGAGGTGCTTGAAATCAAGCTCGACGCCCAGCCCCGGACGGTCGTTCGGATACAGCTTGCCGTTCTTGAAATCGAGACACACGGGAAGGTGCGGCAACTCGCGCCCCTGGTAGTTGTATTCCATCAGGATCGGCCCTGAGAAAGTGCCGAGACTGTTGACCAGCGCCGCCGTCGCGATCGGCCCGGTGAAGTGCGGAACGATCCCCACAAAGTGGGTCTCGCAAATCGCGGCAATTTTCATCATCTCGGTTATGCCGCCAACGTTCGGCAAAGTAGCGCGAACGTAGTCAATGTCGTGATTCTCGACGAGAGTATTGAAGTCCCAGCGATTGCCCCATTCCTCTCCCGCAGCCAGGGGAACATTCACTTTGCGGCGCAGAATCGGCAGGTCCTGCTGGAAGGCTTCGGTCCGCACCGGATCCTCCACGAAGAACGGAGCGAGAGATTCGATTTCGTTGCAGCCGCGAATCGCATCCGCCAGATCGAAGCGCTGATGAAAGTCGATCACCCAGTCTCCGTCTTTGCCCACGCCCTCTCGCGCTTCCGCGCACTGCTCCCGCAGATGTGTGATCCGCTCCTGCGTGTTGAAAGTAGTATTCGCGGGAACATCCATGGCGCCGAATCGAAACGCGCGGTAGCCCGCCTCGATCGTGGCTCGCGCGCGTTCCCGCATTCCCGTGCTCTCCGTAATCCCGGGAATGATGCCGGCGGTGTTGTAGCACTCGCAATAGTTTCGAACCATTCCGCCCAGCAACTGGTGTACGGGAACTTTATGCACCTTGCCTCGGATGTCCCATAGCGCGAGGTCTAGGGCGCCGATCGCGTGCGTCCTCTCGCGGCCCGCAGGATAGAAGAATGCCCGGTTCATGTCCTGCCACAGGCGCTCGATGTATTGCGGGTCCCGCCCAATGAGCCTGCCAGCAGATTGGGACAGAGTATCCTTCGTTCCGCCTTCGCCGATTCCGGTGATCCCGGCATCTGTTTCGACGGTGACGACGGTATCGCTCTGGTTGAACAGTGGATTTGGATTCGGCGGCAGGAAGACCCGAACCCGCGCGACCTTCATCTTCGGTTGCGCCGCGAACGCGGGAGTGGCGGCCACAGTTGCAGAGGCCGCGGCCGAGGCAGCCAGTGACTTCAGAAAGGACCGTCGCTTCATGGGTTCAAGCCTTCCTTTCAATGGGAGGGCCATGATACCGCCAAGCGAGGCTTACAGCGCACCTGCTTTCTTCAGTTCCTCCTTCATTCCTGCCCAGCTCTGAATCGTAGAAGCTTCGGGCGTACCAGCTCCCCGCCAGTGAGTCTCCAGACTTACCGCGTGGCGGTAGCCGTCGCGTTTGAGCGCCTGGAATTGACCCACCCAGTCGATCACGCCCTGTCCCATGGCGGCCCACTCAAACTTGTCTCCGTTTCTGGTCAGGTCCTTGCAATGGCAGTGCCCGATTCGGTCGTTCGGAAGCAGATTGTACCCGTCTGGATAGGGCGTCTCGCCCCGGGCCGCGGCGTTTCCCGGATCCCAGTTCAGCATGAAGAAGCGCGACTTTACGCCCGCCAGGGTCTTGGCTGCTTCCGCGCCGGTCCCGGTGTTGCACTCGTGCTCATTTTCCAGCACCAGCGTAATGCCGCTTTTGCCTGCCTTTTCCGCCGCCTTCTGAAGCGTTTCGTTCATCGCCTCGCGGTAGGGCGATACGTCGTCAAGCCGCCAGAAATCGAAGCACCGCACCCGGCTGGTGCCGAATGCCTTGGCGAGCGCAATGCTGCGCTCCAGAACCTCATTCTGCTGCGAAAACTTGAAGCCCGCCTTGAACTGATCGCCCTGGTCGCTGTATTTGGATACTGGCGCACCCGGCCAGTCCACCTTGAACAAGGGACTCGCAATGTCCGTCACCTTCAGTTTGTTCTGCTTGACCAGGCGCACAGCTTCAGCGATCTCACGCGAATCCAGTGCGGCAACGTTCTTGTCCCACATGCTGCGGACCTCGATCCATCCCATCCCGAACTGCCGGGATGCCACCTCGCAAGCGTGACCGAAGTCCTGCGAGACCTCGTCGTTGATGACAGAAATCTGGAATGGCGACTTCAATACACCCGAATCCTGCGATGCGAAGGCTGCTGGCGATGCCGAAAGCTTGGTCGTCATGGCGAGAGTTCCGACTCCGGTGATGAAGTCACGTCGTGAAAGGCCGCAAGGCATTTCCTTTTCTCCTGGTGTGGCGAGGTGTCCGGTGCGCAACCCAGCCGCACTCTGTAGTGTACTTCCACGGGCGCACTGTGCGCTTCCTGTCACGAACGGCACGGCGCTCTGTGCGAGGTAACATGAAGGACCGAGGAAACTCTGCATGCTGAGAGTGCCATATCGTGAGCTCTTCGAGACTCTCCTTCAAATTCTTCTCAGGCTTGGATTCGACGAGGACCGAGGCAATCTCTGCGCCCGGCTGTTTGCCGAAGCCAGCCGTGACGGCGTCCATTCGCACGGCCTGAATCGCTTTCCCCTGTTTGTTTCCACGATTCGCAACGGCATTGTGGATATTCACGCCACGCCGCAACTGGTCTCCGCTTCGGGGCCGCTGGAACGCTGGGACGGCAGGGTCGGTCCAGGCAATGTCAACGGTTACCGGTCGATGGAGAGAGCCATCGAATTGGCCCAGACTCATGGCATGGGGTGCGTGGCCCTTGCCAACACCAATCACTGGATGCGGGGCGGTAGCTACGGGTGGCAGGCCGCCGCCGCGGGCGCGATCGGTGTTTGCTGGACCAACACGTTGCCCAACCTTCCGCCCTGGGGATCGAGTAAGCCTCTGCTCGGCAACAATCCGCTGGTGATCGCGGTGCCAAGGCCTGAGGGCCACATCGTGCTCGATATGGCAATGTCGCAATTCTCCTATGGAGCCCTGGCTTCCTACCGAAGGCGCGGCGAGTTGCTTCCGGTAGAGGGCGGGTTTGACAACGAAGGGCGGCTTACCCGTGCGCCTGAAGCCATCGAGGCCTCGAAGCGTCCCCTACCGATTGGCTACTGGAAGGGATCGGGCCTGGCGCTGATGCTGGATCTGGTGGCAGGAATTCTGTCCGGCGGGTCCACCACTCACCAGATTCCCGCCGAGCCGGGTACCGAGACCAGGCTGTCGCAGGTCTTCGTCGCCATGGATCCGAGCACCCTTGGACCCCAGGGAGAAGCCACGCGGATTGCCTCGGAGGTAATCGACAACCTGCAAGCTCACGTTCAGGCTGCCGGAGAAAGCGTCCGCTATCCTGGCGAAAACGTCCTCCGCACTCGCCGGGAGAACCTGGAGCAGGGGGTTCCGGTCGAGCCCTCGATCTGGGCACAGGTCCGAGACATGGTCGTAACTAACTGATTCCAATAGAAACGGATACAGAAAATGTTCCACGTGGAACATTAATGCACTTCTGCAGGAATGCGCGTTCTAGAGCGTCGAGTTCTCGACCTTGTCCAGGTGCGTGTCCGGCAAGGGGCGGCTCTGGTCAACGTTGAAGTCTTCAACGTTTTTCAGGACGAAAGTCGGCACGCCCGCGGCGTGCTCGGCTTTCAAATGCATGAACTCTGCGCCTTGAACATCTTCCAGAACCATGGCTGGCCGCAGGTCTTCCTTCATGTATCGAACCTCGACGTCGCGCATCGAGATTCGCTTCACGTGGCGGATGAAGAAGCCGTGCGAAGGCACGGGGCCAAAACGGCCAGGCTCCGGGTACTCCGTTTCCATTTCCGGCGGCTGGATAGAAGCATTGTCTTTGGCGCCGCCTCCCTGGTGCAGGAGCAGGATGTTGCTGAATCTCAGGTCTTCAATTGCATGTCCGGGAATGCCCACGATTAGCGCGGCCTGGCGCGAGGCGCAATTGGAGATGACAATGTCGCTGAGGTTGACGCGCCGAACCTGCCCGACTGGTACGCCCGCGGGCCCACGCATGCGGCGCCCCAGGCGGACGAAGAAGGGGACGTCGGCGATGTCGCGCATCGTAATGTTGCTGAATGTCACGTCCTCGAGCAGCCCGCCATCGACCGACTCCAGCGCGATGCCCTTGCAGTCTTCGATCACGCAGTTGGAGATGGTGACGTTACGAAATCCGCCATTCGATTCGGTACCGAACTTGATCCTGCCATTGCGCGGGACTTTCGCGTCGGCGGGGAAGCGCTTGAAGGTGGCGTCGAGCAACGTGCCCTCCTCGTAGCCGCCGGTGACGTAGCAGTTGGTCACGGTTACATTGTCCGTGGCGCGGGCGAAGCCCAGGCCGTACGAACTCTTCAGGCAGATGCCATCGTCCCAGGGTGAATTGACGCTGCAATTGGAAATGCGAACGTTTCGGCAGCAGTCGACGTCGATGGCGTCCCGGTTGGTGTCGATCATCAAGTTGTCGATGGTGAAGTTGTCGACGCCGGTTGCGAGGATGGCAAAGTGACCTCCGTGGAGAACGGAGAAGTCGCGAAGGATTGCGTTGCGGCAATTTTTCAGACTGATGGATTTATTGCCGACCCCGGCGGCGAGCGCCGTATCACCTTCCCCGCGGCTCAGACCTTTGCCCCAGATGCGGCCCGGGCCCGTGATCGAGAAGTTTTCGATTTCCTCCCCCCAGATCACGCTGTTGTGCCAGTGGCTGTGGCCGAAGTCCTGGAATTTGTCCCAGGCATTGGGCTCGGGCGAATCGTAACCGCCGTTGCCCGATGCGGGTGTCTCGGCCGCCAGAATCGTGGAACCGGGCGCCAGATAGAGAGAGACATTGCTCTTGAGGTGAATTGAGTAGCAGGGATACGTTCCCGCAGGAAGGATGACGGTTCCACCGCCGGCTGCCGACGCTGTGTCGATGGCCTTGTTGATGGCGGGCGTGTCGACAGTATGACCATCGCCGAGTGCGCCGAACTCCTTCACATTGTATTGAGCGGCGGATGAGGGGATGTTTTTGGCGGCCGCGGGAACCACGGCCCCGGCACCGACCGCGCCAGCGAGCGCTGAGCCGGTGAGGTGAAGAAAGTGGCGCCGTGGCGTCTGCTCGTTGCTGAACATGGGATGATCTCCGGTGCTCGAAAAAATCAAAGTATGGATTGTAAACACATCATTCGGCGATGATCAAAGAAGAGTGGCAGGATTTGGGGTGAGTCGTGGGATCTGCTTAGGTTTCGTCTGCGCTAATTGGGGGGAAAGGCCTTTACCACAGAGGACACAGAGGGGCACAGAGGACCACAGAGGAAATATCTGCCGAAATCTGAGGATGGTATATTCGGCGCTTCATCAGTACCGAAGCATTGGCGAATCTAGATGACAATTCACATTGGACTGGTCGGCGGGGGGAATATCAGCGAGACGCATGCCCGGGCCGCGCGGGCCATTGACGGGGTGGAGATCGCCGCCATCCATGGAACGAACGCAAATCGGGTTGCCGAGCTTTGCAAACAGCACGGGGGCAAGCCCTACCCGGAGTTCGAAGCGTTCCTCAAGCACCGTCCCATGGACGCCGTGATTCTTGGCAGCCCCTCCGGAATGCACGCCCGGCAAGGCATTGTGGCCGCCCGGCAAGGACTTCACGTGCTGACGGAGAAGCCGATCGACATCAACACGGCGAGGGCGGACGAACTGATTGCAGCGGCTCAGAAGGCGGGGGTCAAGCTGGGAGTGATCTTCCAGGATCGGGGCAAGCCGGAGATCCGGCGGCTGAAAGAGTGGATCGACAACGGGCTGTTGGGGAAGGTTCTGCTGGTTGATGCCAGCGTCAAGTGGTACCGGCCTCCGGAGTACTACGGCAATTCGCGCTGGCGTGGCACGCTGGCGCTCGACGGCGGCGGGGCGTTGATCAACCAGGCAATCCATACCGTCGACCTTCTGCTGTGGCTGGTAGGCGACGTGGTTGAGGTTCGGGCGGGCATCAAAACCGTGATGCACTCAATCGAAGCCGAAGACACGGCGATGGCGATTCTCGAATTTGCGCGCGGGGCTGTGGGTACATTGCAGGCATCCACGGCAGCCTATCCGGGATATCCGCGACGGGTAGAGATTACGGGCTCGGAAGGCACTGTAATTCTGGAACAGGACCGCATCATCGCAGCCGACCTGCGCAACGCACCGCCTGGTGGGGGCGCTGAGAATGGGCCGATAGATCGGGAGGAGACGTCTTCTCCAGTGGTCAGCGATTCTCGGGCACACCAGACGGTCTTCGAAGATTTCTTCCGGGCGATTCGGGAAAACGGCACGCCGATGTGCGATGGCCGTGAGGGCAGGCGCAGCATCGAACTGGTGGAGCGAATTTACCGCGCCGCCGGCAGGCTGTGACCCCAGCGGAAGTTTAAGCGTCCGCTCCCGGGCCCATGGCAACGACGAAATAGTTTGCGGGTCCGGATCCTACATTCTGAATGCCATGCTCATCATTCGAATGCACAAATCCCAGCGAGCCAGGACCAAGGACGTGGCTCGTGCCATTGATCGTGAGCTTCAGGGTTCCCTCGCGGATCAGCCACATTTCCGTATGAACATGGTGATGGGGCGGATGCGGCGCGGAGCCCGGCTGCAAAGTGGTTTCGTGGACTTCGATGGCCTCGCCGGTCGCCAGTTTACCTTTGAGGACCGGCCGCATCTGGTTTGCGCTGTTCTGGTTCACCGGAAGCTGGTCGAAGGCGAAGGTGGCGGACGGCAGGCTGTTGTCGGAAGCGGCGGCTTGCGCTCCCGCAGCGAACGAGAGAATGCCTGGAATCAGATGACAGAGTTCGCGTCGAGTCATGTTGAGCTCCTTGAGAAGACTTGGGTCATGTCCGCCGAAAGGGGTCCTCTACGTAGGAGCGATCCAGCGCTGCTACGGAAGGGCATCCCAGCAACTTGAGAGTGCGATCCAGGTCGGCGCGCAGGATTTCGAGCGCCCGCTTTACGCCCGCTTCTCCGGCAGCGGCCAGGCCGTAGACATAGGCGCGACCGCACAGCACCGCGCGGGCTCCCAGACAGAGGGCTTTCACCACATCGGTGCCTCTGCGAATCCCGCTGTCGAGCAAGACCTCGGCCTGGCCGTTCACGGCGGCCACGACTTCCGGCAAAACACGAAGCGAGGCGGGAACACCGTCAAGCTGGCGGCCGCCGTGATTCGAGACGATGATGGCCTGGGCCCCCGCATCTACCGAGCGCTTTGCGTCCATGGCCGAGATAACGCCCTTGATAGCAATTGGTCCTCGCCAAAATTCACGAATCCAGCGGAAATCCTCCCATGAGAAGGCCGCTCGCTTGAGCGCGGTGTGCGCTTCCTTCACCCGTAACACGCCCCGGTCAGGCGTAACAATGTTCGGCATGGAGGGAAGACCGCCGTCCAGCAGAAAGCGCGTCAGCCATCGCGGGTGGGCAAGGATATCCGGAAGAAAAGGAACCTTCGACAGCGCGCTGCCGCGCAGCAACTCTTCCATGCCGGCGTGCTGCTCACGTTCACGCTTTCCGATCACCATCGTATCGATGGTGATCACCAGGATGGAATAGCCCGCGGCTTGCGCTCTGTGCAGGGCCTGCTCGGCAGCCTCGCGCCCGCCGGTCAGGTAAAGCTGGTACCAGACCGGGCCCGGCGATGCTGCTTTGACGTCCTCCAGGCTATGGCCGGAGACGGTGGACAGAATGTAGGCGGTTCCGGCTGCGCCTGCGGCCCGCGCAGCGGCGACCTCACCGTCGGGATGCATCACCCGGCAATAGCCGACCGGAGCAAGCAGCACCGGCATGGACAGATCACAGCCCAGAACACGACAGTGCAGATCGCAATGAGGGATGGCGACGGCGTGACGCGGGCGAAACGTGACGGAATCGAAGGCGCGGCGGTTCTGCCGGAGCGTGAATTCGGCTTCGGCGCCACCGTCGATGTATTCGAATACTGCTTTCGGAACACGCCGGCGCGCGAGGGAGCGCAAGTCGTCAATGCTTACGACCCGTGGAGAGGCGACGGCGCGAGTGTTCATGGAGCGAATTGTACTGTTTTGAGACCGCCTATCAGCTTCCCTTACGCGATTCGGGCCGGCTCCATCCGCGGCGCCAGCAGGTGAATGAGGGCCAGGGCGATCAGATAGGCCGTTCCGGCGATCAGAAACGGAATCATATAACTGCCGGTCCACTGCAACACGTACCCGACGATCTTTGCCATCAGCATCCCGCCGATGGCCCCGGCCATGCCGCCGATCCCGGTTACCGAACCCACCGCCTGCGAGGGAAATAGATCTGAGGTCAGGGTGAAGAGATTGGCGGAGAATCCCTGGTGCGCGGCAGCGGCCAGTCCAATCAACAACACTGCGCCCCACATGCTCTCGATGCGGTAGGCGAAAACGATCGGCACCACACTGAGAGCGCAGGTCAGCATCGCCACTTTGCGGGAGAAGTTGACGGACCGCCCGCGGTGAATCAGCCACGAGGAAAGCCACCCGCCGGCGACGCTGCCGACATCGGCAAGCAGGTAGATCACCATGATGGGAACGCCGATCTCCATCAGGCGGAGGCCGTGGTCCCGCTGGAGAAAATCGGGAATCCAGAACAGCAGGAACCACCAGATGGGATCGATGGCGAACTTTCCCGCGATGAAGGCCCAGGTCTGGCGATAGGGAAGCAGGCTCGCCCACTTGATCTTCCGGGACGGATCCTGCGGGTCGCTGCGGATGTAATCCAACTCGGCCTTCGAAAGCAGAGGGTGCTCCTCCGGCTTGCGGTAGAGAAGAAACCAGAAGATCAGCCAGACGAAGCCAATCGCGCCGGTAATGATAAAGGCCCAACGCCAGCCCCAGTGAATGGTGATCCAGGGAACTACCAGTGGAGTGATGATCGCACCGATGTTCGTGCCGGCGTTAAAAATGCCGGTGGCGAGCGCGCGTTCCTTTCTGGGGAACCACTCAGCCACCGTCTTGATGCTTGCGGGGAATACACCAGCCTCGCCGAATCCGAGCGCCGCCCGTGCAGCCACAAAGCTTCCGAAAGATCCGCCCGCTGCATGCGCCATCGAGGCCAGGCTCCAGAAAATCATGGCAATGGCATATCCCAGGCGCGTTCCCAGGCGATCGACCAGGCGTCCCATGAGCACCATGCCGACGGCATAAGCGGCCTGAAAGACGAAGACCAGATTGCTGTAGTCGATTTCGTTCCATCCCAGGTCGTGTTGGAGCGTGGTCTTCAGAACGCCGAGGACCTGCCGATCCATGTAATTTTTGGTGACGCCGAAGAGCAAAAGGGTGCAGATCACCCAGCGAAAATGGCCGACGCCTTTGGCCAGTTTGGCTGCGATGCCTGAGTCCTGAACTGTGGGGGATCGCGCGGATTCGGGGAGAGCGCCGGATTTGGCGGCAGGATCCATAGCTGAAGCCACGCCTACTTTATCAAAGCACCACACGATATTGGAGCCGCATTTGTATTCTCGTTGCGGACGACCGCCGCTCGACGCCACGAAGGATTTCAATTACTTTTGTAGTTGAGGTGAAGGGTGATCAGAGAAGCGTAGGAGGCTGGTTGCCAGCAGGTTGGTCTTTCAACGGAGGACGATCTTGAACGTCTCGCGCACGATTGCACGGCTGCTCGCGGTCCCTAGCCTTATTCTCCTGGTGGTTTTTGTGGCCGCCGCCCAAAGCTCATTTCACAACGCCCCTGCCAGCGCCAATCAGATGAAGAATCCACTGGCGGGGCAGGCGCAGGCGGTGCGGGAAGGGCAGACACTTTTCATCGGCAAGTGCTCGGTGTGTCACGGGAGAAAAGCGGAGGGCATGGGCAATGTGCCGTCGCTGGCGAAGGGTCCGACGCAGGCGGCGTCCGCGGGCGAATTGTTCTGGTACATCACCAAGGGCGACCTGAACAATGGCATGCCCCCCTGGGAGAGCCTTCCCGAGCAATCGAGATGGCAGATCATTACTTTCCTGAAGACGCTGGGGAGTGGAAACCCCGGGCCGGCTGCGAGTCCCGCGCCCCCGGCTGAGGCTCCTTCGAGTCCTTCCGCCGAATCTCCCTCGGCAAGCACTTCGAACGTGCAGCCGCCCCCGCATCCATTCACTGACTATCGTTTCGAGAAACCGGGGTTGAAGCGAAAGATCACCCTCGCCGATCTTCCGGCTCCCTATGTGACGCCCTCGGCCGGCAACGGGCCCGACGTAGTTCCCCGGCCGAAGGATGCGTGGCCCCAGGTACCAGACGGGTTTACGGTCAAGGAGTATGCCACCGGCCTGAGCGAGCCGCGGCTGATCCGCGCTGCGCCAAACGGAGACTTTTTCGTGGCCGAAAGCGAGGCCGGGAACATCAAGGTGTTTCGCGGAATCAGCAGTGAGGGGAAAGCCGAACAGGTTTCCTTGTTCGCCAGCGGGCTCAACAAGCCCTTCGGGATCAATTTCTATCCGGCGGGACCAAAGCCGGAGTGGGTGTATGTCGGCAACACGGACAGCGTCGTGCGATTTCCTTATCAGAACGGAGATCTGAAGGCTCGAGGGAAGGCGGAGCATCTTGCCGACTTGCCCGGAGAGGGAGGGCACTGGACGCGGGATATCCAGTTTTCTCGCGACGGCAAGAAGATGTTTGTTTCCGTTGGGTCGGTGTCGAATATCGACGATCCCGATACGACGCCGGCGGAGAAGAATCGCGCCGACGTGCTCGAGTTCAATCCAGACGGCTCCGGCATGAAGGTCTATGCCTACGGCATACGCAATTGTGTCGGGCTGGCGGTAAGTCCCAAAACTGGGGAACTGTGGTGCTCGGTGAACGAACGCGACGGCCTGGGCGACAACCTCGTGCCCGACTACATTACGCATGTACAGGAAGGAGGATTCTACGGCTGGCCGTGGTGGTACATGGGCGGCCACCAGGATCCGCGGCACGAGGGGAAGCGTCCGGAATTGAAAGACAAGGTCATCACTCCGGATGTCATTTTGCAGCCGCACAATGCGTCGCTGGAACTTACTTTCTACGAGGGAAAGCAGTTTCCGCCGGAGTACCACGGAGATATTTTTGCTGCCGAGCACGGATCGTGGAATAAGGCCACGCGTGCGGGTTACGAGTTGATCCACGTGCCGCTGGATGACTCTGGCCACGCAACCGGTGAGTATCAGGACTTCATGACCGGCTTCGTGGTGGATCCCGGGCACGTCTGGGGGCGACCTGTCGGTGTGACGGTGGCTCCGGACGGGTCGTTACTTGTCACTGACGATGCATCGAACACGATCTGGAGGATCACTTACTCTGGCGGCAAGGCGGCGGGGGTTAACTAGCGCCCAGGGAGGCACGTCATGCGGAGTCGCACCGCAGCCTGGCGTGCTGATGTTCGGAAGCTATACCTGACCGCCGTTCCGGCGGGAGCTTCCCGCCCTCAAAAAGATTTACGAGGGAGGAAGATGCTGGGAGTACCGGCAGCGCGAAGGTAAGGGAACTACGGCGTGAGCTTCCCCGAGACCAGATAGTTCTGGGGTGGAATGCCGAATGCATCTGCCACGCGGTTGAAGAATGCAAACATCGCAGTAATGTAAACCGCTTCGGAAATCTGGTTTTCTGTCCATCCTGCGTCCCGCAGCTTTTGAACGTCTTCCGCGGTGGAACGGTGGGATTCTTCCGTGATCAGGCGAACGTAGTCCATCAGGGCGCGCTCCGCCGGGGTCAGGCCGCCAGCGTCCAGGCGTCCCTCGAGTACGCCAATCATGTTCTCATCAGTGGCTCCCTGAACCCGCAGGAAGTAGGCGTGAGAGTCCAGTCAATATGGACAGCGATTCAGGTAGGAAACGTAGCTGGCGATCATCTCTTTGTGGCGGCGGGTGAGATGGCCCTCGGAGAAATGAACGGTGTTGGAAAATTGCATCACCTGGCGCAGGAAGTCGGGGCGCTGGCCAAAGCATTTGAGGATGCCCGGCATCTGCTTTCTGCCGGAGTGGGCGCGCCACTCGTCATAGGCCGCCGCGGTGTCGCCCGTGGCCTCGGCGTCTTCGACCATGCGAATTTTCTGGCCGAGCCTGGAGATATCCCGGATGTAGTCGGGCATGGTCACGCCTCCGGGACGTTCGTTCTGGTCACTCATGGCGCAATTCCTCCCAGGCCGATGTCTTTTTGTGTCGGAATGCCGAAGGCGTTGGCGATGCGGTTGAACATGGCAACCAAAGAGATGATGTAGACCGTTTCCGCAATCTGTTCTTCCTTCCAGCCGGCGTTACGCAGTTTCTGGACGTCCTCCTGCGTCGTGCGATAGGCGGCGGCTGACACTTGCTCCACGTACTTCATCAGAACTCGTTCGGCCTCGGTGAGGGAAGCGCCTTCCAGATCGCCTTGGGTCAGAGCGTTGAGGGTCTGATCACTCTCGCCCTGAGCCTTCAGAGAAAGCGCGTAACTGTTCATGCAAGATGGACAATTGTTGAGGTAGGACGCGTAGGCTCCGATCATTTCCTTGTCGCGGCGCGTCAGGTAGCCATCGGAGAAATGGATGGTCCGGGAGAAGTCCACGGCCTGCTTCAGGAAGTCCGGCCGCGCGCTGAGCGACTTAAGGATACCGGGAACCTGGCGCTGGCCGGAGCGCGCCCGCCAGTAGTCGTAGGCCTCGGCGACATCGCCAGATGCAGCGCTTTCGTCGATGACGTCGATCTTGGTCGCGCGAAGGTCATTGCCCATAAGCACCGCTCTTTGTATCACTGGCTGAATCAGAAAACGATCCTTTCTTTGAGGCTCGGAGGAATTGTCGCGACGCGGGAGATCGAGGTCTCTCCCGCATAGAAACGCCGCAGTTTTGGAAGGCGCGCGACCACGGGCAAGATCGCCGGTGTGACCCCCGTCCCGAAGACGCTCAGCGATTCCAGTTGGTCGAGTGGGGCGAGAGCCTGGATAGTGGCATCGCCGACCTTGGTATTGTTCAGTCGTAGAACTCGCAGACGCCGCATGGCGGCGATTGCAGGTGCCGCATGGTCGGTGATCGCGCTGCGGGAGAAGTCCGCCTCCACGATGTGGGTGGCAACAGGGGCGAGGGCTTCCAGTTCGTTATCCGTGAATTTCGGGCCAAGAAGGGAAGCGTTGAATATCAGATCGGCGGAGCCCCTCGATTCATAACTCAATGCGGTCGGAAACCGCTTCTGGAGTTCGGTTACCGCGGCCTGAATGGGAGCGCGCTGTTGCGCGACGGCCGCTGGATCCATCTCCGGGAAGGTAACTTCCGCAGGTTCGGCAGCAGCAGGCGCAGATCCGGTGGGAGCGCCCTGAATCGAGTCCACTGCCGCTGTCGCAGAGGCGCCGCCAGCAATCCACAGCTCCACCAGCTTTACCTCGTCCGCGGAGAGCGGGCGCTTGCCCTCCTTTGGCATGAAGTCGTCATCGCTCGGCGGGAGCGTGACGCGGCGAAGCAATTCGCTGCCCTTCGCATCGCCCGCCTTGATTACAGCCCCGTGTTTGCCTCCGCGCATGAGGGATGCGTAGCTGTCCAGCCGCAAGCGCGATCTCTGTTTGTCCGGGCCGTGACAGGTCACGCAATGCGAGGCGAAGATGGGCCGGATCTTTACGTAATAGAAGGTATTTCCGGCGACGTCCGCTGGGGCTTGGGTTTCGGCAGGAATTCCCAAGACACTTCGCAGCGGGCCGGGCATGTACTCGAACAGGTGATTCTCCCCGTGAGCGACCTGTCCTCCGCGATAGCCAGTCCATGAAACGAGACCGAGCGCGGCAATCAGGCAGGCCCAGTAAGGAAGCCCAGGACGACTGTCCCGGCTGCGCAATGTCCAGCAAACCCAGCACGCGATCGGGAGGAAGACACCTCCCCACATGTGTTGGGTTATCAGAGGTCCTGAATACCCGCCATTGCGTCCGAGGATCCATCCAAGAACGGCAGAGATAGTGGCCGCGATTGTGGCGAGCGCCAGCACAAAAGACGCCGAGGAGCGCAGGTGCGAGAGGCGTTCGTTGAGCCCAGCCAGTTCGAATACCGGCACCAGCAAAATCAGGGCGATCGGCAGATGGATTAAAAGGAGATGAAACCGGCCTATGAATTGAGCCAAGGAAGCGCCCTCGTTGCCGTTGGGCGGCAGGAGCAGTGCCAGCGGAAGAAGGATCAGGGCTATCGCCAGAGTGACAAGGCGGATACGAGACCGCGCTTGAATGAGGCTAGACCAGGATGCCATGTGGAGGATTGATATCAGTACCGGAAGAACGAAAGATGTGGAAGGTGGGTCTTTCCTTTCTGGTGTATCTCACGCCGTTTAGCTGCGCTCTTTTTTCACACACGGCCATCAGGCAAGACAGCGAGCTATGGGGTGACAGAAGCGGTTCCCGAAGAAGAAGCCAGCCTCTTCAAGTCTTCCACCAGATTTTCCATCCCCTGGCTCACGTTCTTTTCCCACGTCACTCTGCGAAATGCGCCATTAACCGGTTCCGACAATTTCCAGAGTAGAAAATGCGTTTTTGCATCAAAAATCGCCAGGCTGAGGTGGGGTTCATAGGTGGGCATTTTCCCACAGTCCGTGAGCGGCGCGGCGAAGCTTATCTCAAGAACCAGTTCGGATTCGCCGGGTGCTTCCACCAGGTGATAGTGCCCCCATGTTTTCATCGCTGAATAGAATTGATTGTAGGGCTGATCGATGTCACCCGATAGCTTGAAAGCTTTACGCGAGATCGTATCGAGGCCGCCGTTCGCAATGAATGCGGTCTTCGCCCCGACGATTTGTGCGGGTACCGGAGCGGCAGGTTGAGCAGTTTGCTGCGCCGCCAGAACCGGCGCAAGTACGAGGACGCCTGCCAGAGCAACGTATAAGGTTCGCATGTTCCTGCTCCGTACCGCGATTCGCAACGTCAACACTCCTGCAGAACGGCGGTAATTGTACACTCCCCTGCGTGTTCGCAAGCTGTGAAACAACTTCACCTGACGACAGGAATTCCTTATGCCAGAACTTCTCCCACAACTCTCGCCGGCTTTACGCTGGTGACCTTCTGCTCCAGGCCCTGGAAGGGATACGTCAGCTTGCGATGATCGAAGCCCAGCAGGTAAAGCATCGTGGCATGCAGATCGCGCACTTCCACCGGATCCTTGACGATTTCGTATCCCATTTCGTCGGTCTGACCGTGGGCGAAACCCGCCTTGACGCCGCCACCGGCCATCCAGATGGTGAAGGCGCCGGGATTGTGATCGCGGCCGACGTATTTCATTTCCTGTCCGTTGCGATTCTCGCGCATGGGCGTGCGGCCGAATTCGCCGCCCCAGACGACGAGCGAATCCTCGAGCATGCCGCGCTCCTTCAGGTCTGAGAGCAGGGCAGCAGTCGGCTGATCCACTTCGCGGCAGCGATCGGCGAAGCCGAGGTTGAGCGCTTCCTTGGGATCGGCTCCGTGGGAGTCCCAGCCCCAGTGGTAGAGCTGAATGAAACGCACGCCGCGCTCAGCCAGCCTTCGCGCCAGCAGGCAGTTGTTCGCAAAGCTGGCCTCGCCGGCCTTGGCTCCGTATTTGGCGCGCACCGTTTCCGGTTCTTTCAGGATGTCCATTGCGTCGCTGGCTTCCATTTGCATGCGAAACGCCATCTCGTACTGGGCCACGCGGGTGACAGTTTCCGGATTTCCAAATGTCGCATACGTCTGGGCATCGATGTCGTCGATCGCGTCCAGCATGCTGCGGCGCAGCGGGCGGCTCACGCCCGGGGGATTATCCAGGTAGAGAACGGGCTCCCCATGAGAGCGGCATTGCACGCCCTGGTACACGCTTGGCAGGAAGCCTGAACTCCAGAGTTGCTTGCCGCCGTCGGGCGATTTCCCACCGGACAGAAGCACGATGAATCCCGGCAGGTTCTGATTGTCGCTGCCTAGCCCATACAGCACCCATGAGCCCAGCGACGGATAGCCCAGGCGCGCGTTGCCCGTCTGAACCAGCAGTTGCGCGGGCGCGTGATTGAACTGGTCGGTTCGCATCGACTTGATGAAGCACATCTCATCGAGATGTTTTTCGAGATAAGGCAGGCGGTCCGAGATCCAGTGGCCGCTTTCTCCGACCTGGTGAAAAGGATATTGCGAGCCCAGAAGCTTGGGCACCCCGCTGATGAAGGCGAAACGTTTCCCGGCCAGGAACGAGGCCGGGCAATCCTGCCCATCCAGCCGCTTCAAATCTGGCTTGTATTCAAACAACTCCAACTGGCTGGGCGCCCCGGCCATGTGGAGATAGATCACGCGCCGAACCTTGGAAGAAAACTGGGGCGGCAGCGACGCCTGCGGACTGGAAGGGTTACGGGTGAAATCGAGCCCGCTGATCTCGTTTGGCACGCCGGAGCTCTTTGCGGCGTCGGCGTATTTGCTCGCCATCGTTCCCAGGAACAGGCTGCCGAGACCGCCTCCCAGAGTTCTCAGAAAAAGCCGCCTGGATTCTGCTTGCAGAAGCCTCAACTGCACTTCCGGCTGCGATTCTTCGATGCCTTCAGCCTCGCCGTTTCGTGGATCGGTTTCGAAATCTGACATAGAAATTACCTTGTCAATGCTCCATCAAGATTGAGCAGAACGCCCGCCACGGCAGTCATGGCAGACAATTCCTTTTTATCGCTATTTTTCGCGGACTCCGTGCCGGACAGGGTCAATGCTTTCTCAAAGAATGCGTGCAGTGACTGCAACTCGTGGGGCGTCGGGTCACGCGACAGGACCAGGCGTGCGCCGTAGGTCAGCCGCGCATCCAGAACATCCTTCTTCGTCATCATGCGTTTGGCGAGAGCTTCGGACGCTTCCTGGTAGACGGGATCGTTCAGTGTCACCAGCGCCTGCAAGGGCGTGTTAGTTGGAATCCGCCGCGCAAGGCTGGTGTCGTGATCGGAAGCATCGAAGGTTAGAAAGCTAGGGTAGCCGCTGGTGCGCTTGATGTACGTATACACGGCTCTGCGGTAGCGGTCGGGTCCGGTCGCATCGACCCACTTGCTGTCGTTGTAAACGGAGTTCCAGACGCCCGGAGGCTGCGGTGGCATGACGGGCGGCCCTCCCATGGTGCTGCACAACAGGCCGCTCGCCATCAGCGCCTGGTCGCGCACCATTTCGGCGGTGAGCCTCTGCTGCGGTCCCCGGGCCAGCAGCCGGTTTCGCGGATCTCTCTTAATCAGATCGGGCGTCGCCCTGGCGCTCTGCCGATAAGTAGCGCTGGTGACCAGTTCCCGCAACAGCGCCTTCATGTCCCAGTGGAGGTCGTTCTGAAAGTGCAACGCCAGCCAGTCCAGTAGTTCCGGGTGGCTCGGTTCCTCGCCAACGCTGCCAAAATTTTCCAGAGTCTCTACGATTCCGGTGCCAAATAACCGTTCCCAGTAACGGTTGACGGCGGTGCGGGCGGTCAGTGGCTGGCCGGGAGAAAAGAACCATTTCGCCAGCGTGAGGCGATTCCGCGGCGCGCCTTGGGGAAGCGGCGGAAAGATTCCGGGAACATCCGGAGAAAGAGCCGGACCGATCTTGGTCAGGAAGTTTCCGCGCTCGAATTCGAGCGTAGTGCGTCGGTCGTACGAGGCCTCTTCCGACATTACCGGCAGCTCGACGGTCGGAATTTTGTCCAGTTGACGGCTCAAATCCCCGAGCTGCCTGACTTTTTCCGCCAGCGCCGGATCACCCGCAAGGTTGCTCCACCGCTGGTCGGTGCTTACCGCCAATCGCACGCGCCGCACCAGGGCAGGCTTGTCACTGACGTTCTCGGTTTGGGTAAGGTCGACTTTCAGGCGGCTGCCGGCAGGCAAATTCAACGGGGCGGCGGGAACCGCCACAATCCAGTGCTCCCGCGACAGATTCGGATTGGCTTCAAACCCATTCGCTCCGGGATCGTCAGTCAGCTCGCGTTTTGCCTTGACCGCCTGCTGGACGGCGGCGTCCATGCCGATCTCGGAGTCGTGAACGAAGTAGTGGAAGTTGATCTTCTCTTTCTTCCCGCCCGGATGTACCAGCCAGGCATCGATTCGGTCGACGATGAACCCAAGCTCGGGAGAGTGACGCGCGGTTTCCTTATTCGCGGGATCGACCGCAATTCGCAAAGCTGTGAGCGAGGCGATCTCCGCCTTGGCCGTTAATTCGTAAACCGCCTTGCCGGGAACGTTCGGACCTGCGATCACTTGTTCCCCATTGATTTGGAGGGAGACTGGCTTGGTCGATCGAGCCTTTTTGTGGGCCTCTGCGATGGAGTCAACAAAGTATTTCCGCTTCGACGCTTCCTCCTTCGCCGAGAGCTTCTCGTCTTTCAGATGGGCAAGTTGCCGCTCGAATTCCTTCGCCTCCCAGAGCACTGCCAGCCCCTCGCTGGCGGTCGCGGTAGAAACCGTCAGGGGCTGCCATTGAGTTGCCGATTCAGCTTGCCGTCCCTGCGTCACGACGTCCCGCACCATTTTGCGAAGGTCCTGCTGAATGCGTGCGGCCTCCGGGTACTGCGCCCGGTCTTTGGGAACGTGCAGCAGCGGGATGTCTTCGGGAAGATCGGCATCCTCGGTGGTGTTGAAGAACGCCAGCGACTTGTAGTACTCGGCGTGGCGAATGGGATCGTAGGGATGCGAGTGGCACTGCACGCAATTCATGGTCAACGAATTCAGCACCGACCAAGTTGTCGCCGAACGGTCCATTACAGCGACCAGGCGAAATTCCTCGTTATCCGTGCCGCCCTCGTCGTTCACGGGCGTCTGCCGGTGGAAAGATGTGGCAATCAGATCTTCGAAAGTAGGATTCGGCAACAGGTCGCCGGCGAGCTGAGTGATAACGAACTTGTCGTAGGGAACATTGTGGTTGAAGGCGTTGATCACCCAGTCGCGATACGGCCAAACTCCGGGCCGTCCCTTGTCCGCTTCGTAGCCCTTGCTGTCCGCGTATCGCGCCAGATCCAGCCACATCGCAGCCCAGCGCTCCCCATAATGCGGCGAGGCCAGCAGCCTGTCGACCTGCTTCTCGTATGCATTCTTTGATGTGTCGGCCAGGAATGCCGCCTCTTCCTCGGGCGTCGGCGGCAGTCCCGTGAGATCGAGAGAGACCCGCCGGAGCAAGGCCGGCTTGTCGGCCTCGGGCGAGGGCTCTAGCCCTTCTTTTTCCAGCCGCGCGAGAATGAACCGATCTACCGGTTGGCGCGCCCATCCCTCGTGCTTTACCTCCGGAAACGCTTGCGGTTTGGGAGGCACAAACGCCCAGTGGTCTTCCCACTTCGCGCCTTCCTTAACCCATTGCCGCAACAGTGCGATCTGCTCGGCAGGCAGGGGTGCCGCGTGGTAGGGCATGCGGATTTCGGGATCCTTCGAAGTGATGCGGGCGATCAGCTCCGAGGCGTCCGGCTTACCGGGGACGATGGTGCGCTTGCCAGACTTGCCGACGCCCAGCGCCTCCTCTCGGAAGAGAAACGACACGCCATTCTTCTGCCGGACGCCGCCGTGACAGGGAAGGCAATTCTGATTCAGGATGGGGCGAATGTCGCGGCTGAAGTGAACCTTGTCCTCGAAGCCCCAGCGCGACACACCGGACCAGGCCGCCAGCGCGCCGCCAGTCACCAGGGCTGCGGCGACCAGTCCCAGCCTGGCCCGCGAGAGTTTGATCTTTTCCAGCATGCCGCCAGTGTCAATTATAGGGCTGCTGGCGGTATTCGGGACCCTCGAATCTGGGTATGCAAAATAGAAACCCCGCGGGTGAGGACACCCGCGGCCACATGGAAAGTAGGCTTATCTCGGCAGGTAGATTTCGGTGGATTGCCGCGTATCCCGGCTGACCACCATGGGCGTGATCACCAGCATCAACTCGTCTTCGGTTTCCGTTTTGGCGTTATTGACGAGGACCTTGTTGAGGGCGGGCACCGTGCCCAGACCCGGAATTCCATTCATGCTGAGCGTTTCGGAGTGGCTGACCGACCCCGCCACCACCGCCGGCTCGCCGTTTTTCAGATTGATGCTGCCCTTATATTCGCGGTTCGAGATCACGGGCACGCCGTTGATCGATTGCCCTTGAAGGGTCCGCAACTGCATTTCCAGGTTGAGCCCGACATCGGTATTTCCGCTGATCGAGGGCTTGGCCTTCATGCTCAGCCCGATATCTTCATAATTGAAAGACGGAAACGGGGCCTGGAAGCTGTTGTTTTGCAGCACCTGCGAAATCGCCGCCGTGTTGAAGATGGGAGCAAACGTGGCATTCAGAACCGGATAGCGGCTGCCGATATGGAAAGTGGCATCGTTGCCTTGCGCCACCCGGAACGTGGCATGCTCCAGTGTCCGCACCCAGTTCTCATTCAGAGAGAGCTGCGCGGCCGCAGTTCCCAGGCTCAATCCAAAGAACGTAAGGCCGTTTCCAAATGTCGCCAGGGGCTGGCTGAAGATGGAATTCTGCTGGTTCTGCAACTGCGCGAGCAGAGCGGAAATTGCCTGGTTGTTCGCCTGGTTGATGCCACCGCCGGAAATCAGCTGGTTGATGAGGTCCTGAATGTTCTGCCCGCCCAGCGCCACCAGCGCTCCCGCGGGAATATTGAAAAGCTGAAAATTGTTGGGGATGGTCAGGCCCATGTTCCGCATCAGGCTATGGCTGATCTGGTAAACGCGCACGTCGAGCACTACCTGCGGACGCGATCCCTCCATGGTTTCCAGCAACCGCGTCGCTGCGTCGAGCACGTCCTGCGGAGCGCGGACCACCAGGGTCGAGGCCTGCGCCTGCGGCGTCACCAGCCTGATATCGAACAGATTTCGAAGCATGTTTGTGACGTCGTTCATCTCCTGCGGAGATGTGGCGCTGGGGATGTAGAACTTCCGCATCGACATGCGCCCGAAGCTGCGGCGGTTCTCGGTTGTGTCGCCGGCAATCAGGATTTGCTTGTCCGAGAGCGGAACCCAGAAAGTCTTGCTGACGGTGCAGGCCGCAGTCATCGCCGTATAGAAATCGGCCGATCCGAGATTGAAGGTCACCGGGCGCGAAACGGCAGAATCGTCGAACGTCGCGGTGATTCCGTACGCCGAGGCGACCTGGCTCAGCATGGTGCGGGCATCTCCGCGATAGTGAAACTCAGCCCGCGCCGCTGAAGGCGCCACGTGGATCTCGGGGCTGTCTTCCAGAACCCGGACAGAAGAGCTCTGCTTCGGCGACCATTCCGCCATCGCATCCTGCAGGCGCTGCTGCGCGAACTGGTTTTGCGGATCGAGAGACACTGCGCTGCGGAACTCCGCCATCGCCTCCACCGGGCGCCGGTTCACCAGAGCGGAGTTTCCGCGCTCGATGTGGTCGAAGACCAGTTGCTGCCGGGTCATTTCGCGCGCGGTCATATAATTGATGTTGCGAGGCGAGAGCCGGGCGGCGTCCTTGAATTCCACGAACGCCTCGTCTAACCGCTTGCTGCTCCGAAGCTTTGCGCCCCGGGAATAAGCCGCCTGCGCATCTTTGAGGTCTTTCTTGGAGGGATTGCAACCGGCCGCGTCCTTTGCGTCCGAGGAGCAGGGCAATAGCGGCACAAACGTGGTCTGGTCGGCAGCAAAACAGGACACCACGAGCAAAGCGATCCCCGCGATAGACCATGGCCGGAACATTTCCCCGATTGTAACCGGGAACCGTATCTCGCCAAGCGATTCCAGAGGTTGGGTGCACCTTTGTGCTCATTCCCTGGCACTTCCTCTTCGGGAACTCGAATCGGTCTCCGACGCCAATTCGGCACGCCACAATCGTGCTTTCCCGGGTCTTTCGAATGGAAAAGTCTTTCGTAATGTTTATCCGTCGTGTGTTTGGAAACTCTTTGCTTTTGGCGTATAAAATCAAAGGTGGAAGGCGCATTCGCGGGCGCAGCGCGTCGTTCCCCGCAGTCACAAGGCAAACGAGAGGCCATGTCCAGCGTGAGCACCGTGCATGCCCCCAGAGGGCTCGAAGGCGTAGTCGCTACTACCTCCAGCATCTGCTACATCGATGGGGAACAGGGCGTCCTGGCCTACCGCGGCATCGACATTCACGAACTGGCCGACGACTCAACCTTCGAAGAAACCTGCTACCTGCTCTGGTTTGGCAAACTACCCAGCGCCACTGAACTGAAGGGACTCCAGGCCCAGCTTGGAAAAGAACGCAAGCTCGACCCCGCGATCATCGAACTGTTGCGCGCTTCACCTCGCCAGGCGCAGCCCATGGAAGTGCTGCGGACTGCCGTCTCCGCTCTCTCCTGCTATGACTCCGAGGACAAGAAGAACGATCACGAAGCCAACATCCACAAAGCCATCCGTCTGACCTCGCAGATCGCCATGATCGTGGCCTCGTACGACCGCATTCGAAAAGGAAAGAAGGTAGTCGATCCCGATCCGCAGCTCTCCCACGCGGCAAATTTCCTGCTGCAACTGAATGGAGAGAAACCTTCCAAGACAGCCGAGCGCGCGCTGGACATTGCGCTCATCCTCCATGCCGATCATGAACTGAACGCTTCGACATTCGCGGCGCGGGTCACGGCGGCCACTCTTTCGGATATGCACTCTGCCATCACCGCGGCCATCGGCGCGTTGAAGGGCCCGCTGCACGGCGGCGCAAACGAAGCGGTCTTCCATATTCTTCAGGATATCGACAAGCAGCGAATGGATCCCGTCGAGTATGTCCGCAACATGCTGGCGAAGAAGCAGAAGATTTCAGGATTCGGGCACCGCGTCTACCACACTGAAGACCCCCGGGCGACCCACCTGCGGCAGATGTCACGCGACCTCGGTGAGTCGAGCGGGCAGAGCAAGTGGTACGAGATGTCCCACAAGATTGAGGAGTTTGTGAAAGCTGAGAAGGGACTGAACGCCAACGTGGATTTCTATTCTGCGTCCACTTATCACACGCTGGGAATCGACGTGGACCTGTTTACCCCCATCTTCGCCGTGTCGCGCATCAGCGGCTGGGCCGCGCACGTCATCGAGCAGCACGACGATAACCGGCTGATCCGCCCCCGCGCCGATTATGTCGGTCCCGCCTATCCTCAGTCCTACGTCCCCATCACGAAGCGCTAGCAAGGCCGCTAGAACGTACATGCGCGTGCCGCGCATGTACATCCGTTGTGAAAAGATCTTTACCACAGGGGCCACAGGGCACACAGGGCACACCGTGTGGAATCCAGCCTTTGCACGCCGAACCAGGCCTGAATAGCATCACGGAAGATACGCACGACCAGCGGCGTCTCGCGCGCGCGGGTGAGACACCCGCGCCCACACGGACTGGCCAGCACGGGCGAAGACGCCCGCGCCTACACGCGACAAGCAGCGTCCGTAGCGCGTGCTATTCTGGCTTGCGAGTCGAGTGCCTTGTCCGAGAGCAAACCGCCAAGCAATCCGACCCGCTCGCCCTGGGGGGAAAGTCCTCCTGTTGCGGATCATTCCCAACTGCCCAAGGCCGCGGCGGTTGCCCCTCATGAGCGGGACCTGCTGGCGAAGATTTCATTTCTCGATCTCGACCTGGCCTGCCAGAACTTTGCCCGCGTAACCGAGAGCATTTCCCCTGGGCTGGCGGCCAGCCTTCCCGCACTGCTTTCCGAGTCGCCCGATCCCGATTCGGCCCTGATGCTGCTGGAACGTCTGACTACCGGCTCCCCAGAAATTGCGCACCTCATCAGCCGGCACAACTCGCTTGCGCACTACGCCATCGTGGTATTCGGCCACAGCCGGTTTCTGGGCGAAACCCTGCTGCAGAACACCGACCTCCTGCAGTCTTTTCTTCGCGACAAGAATCTGGACCGCAGCTTTTCCCGCGAAGAGTTTCACGAAGCTCTGGCGCGATTCCGTGCACGCTCTTTCGAAACCGACATCTCGCTGCTCCTCGCGAGATTCAAGAAACGGGAATATGTGCGGATCATGTTGCGCGACGTGCTGAAGATCGCCCCGCTCGCGGAGACAACCGAAGAAATCTCCGCCCTTTCGGATGTGTTGATCGAAGACGCGCTGCGCGAGGCGGAGAGCCGATTGTTGCAGCGCTACGAACTGCCCCAGCACGCGGACGCCGAAGGCAGGCTGGTGAATACGCCTTTCACGGTGCTTTCGCTCGGCAAGCTTGGCGGAAATGAACTGAATTACAGCTCGGACGTCGATCTTCTGTACATCTTCGGTGATGGGCAGGAGCCCGCCGGAGCCCCGCTCTCCAATCGCGAGTACTTCATCCGGCTGGCGCAGCAAGTCACCGAAATTCTCTCGCGGGCCACACGGGAAGGATCAGTGTTTCGTATTGACCTGCGCCTGCGCCCGCAGGGGAATGAGGGCGAACTCGCCATCAGCCTGAGCAACGCCCTGCACTACTACGCCGTCACCGCGCACGACTGGGAACGGCAGGCGCTCATCAAAGTACGCAATTCAGCCGGGGATCTTCCCCTGGCACGCCGTTTCATCCGCGGCGTCCAGCCTCATGTCTACACCGCGGGAATCAACTTCGCTGCCATCAAGACCGCGCTGGTCGCGCGTGAAAAGATGCATGCCCGCCGGCATCACCGGAAGACGATGGAGTCACACAGCGACACCCTGAACGTCAAGGTCGGCCGGGGCGGAATCCGTGACATCGAATTTCTGGTGCAGTGCCTGCAGCGCGTATACGGGGGCGAGGAGCCGTGGCTCCGCTCCGGCGGCACCCTCTTCTCGCTACAGAAACTGCACGACAAGCGCCACGTCAGCGGCCGGGAGTTCCATGACCTGACCAGTGCCTACGAATTTCTTCGCCACCTGGAACACCGGCTGCAATTGCGCCAGGGACAGCAGACGCATCGTTTGCCCACCTCGCCCACCGAGCTGCAAATTCTCCAGCGATGCATGGAAGGATATGCCCCGGGCGTGTACAGCGCGGCCGATCTCACCACGCAGGTAGCGAAGCGGATGGAAGCAGTGGCGGAAATTTACCGCCGCATCATTTACCACCAGCAGTCGCGGCAGCGGCCTGAGATCCCCGGCGCAGAGTTTCAGTTGCAGAACACGATCGAACCTGCGGGCGCCGACCAGTCCAACCAGCAGATTCTGGAGAGGCTGGCAGCCGACGCGCCAGAAATTTACCAGACTGCCGTGAACCCCCAGATCGGGGCGCAGGCGCGGAAGAATCTTTTTCGCTTCCTGACTTCAGCTTTTACCAGCTCGGAGCGGTATGCGGCGGTGGTACGGCATCCGGAGGCGCTCGAACGCGCTTTGCCGCTTTTTGAGTGCAGCGAGTATCTGTCGGAAATCCTGATTCGTCATCCCAGAGAGATTGCCACCTTAGCCGAATGGGAAGACTCGCCTCCGCGGCTTCCCGGGGCCACCTACCTCTTCGACAGCCCTTTGAATCCGCCGCGAGCCCCAGTCGACCCGGTGCTGGCCTATCTTGCAAACTCGTCAGCCTCATATGGCGAGAAACTGGCTCTGTTGCGGCAGCATTATCGCCACCGGATCTTCGCCGCCGGCGCGCGAGACATCAACGAGCTGCGAAATGTCTACCAGTCGCTTTCTGCAACCTCCGCTGCCGCCGAAGATGCCTTTGCGGCCGCATTCGCCATCGCAGGCTCGCCTCCCGGCCTGGCCACGCTGGCCGTCGGCCGCCTGGGAAGCGGCGAGTTCGACGTGCTTTCCGACGCCGATGTGATCTTTGTCTCCGGAGAGGATCAGGACCGCTTTGCCCTGGCCAAGGCTGTCGAGCCCATGGTGCAGGCTCTCGCGGCATATACCCGGGATGGGATGGTGTTTCCCGTGGATGCGCGCTTGCGGCCGCGAGGAGGGGAAGGGGAGCTCCTGATAACTCCTACGCAACTGGAGGCCTATTGTCTACAGGAAGCGCAGCCGTGGGAGGCGCTCACTTACACCAAGTTGCGATTTATCGCCGGCGACCGGGAATTGGCCCGGCGTGCTGAGGCAGCGGTGCACAAGCTGTTCGAGCGTTCCACGTCTGATCCAGGTTTTGTCGAGGCGGTGCGGGACATGCGAACTCGCCTGGAGATGCTGGACGCGCCGGGCAGAACATTCAAGACTTCCGTCGGAGCGGTCTACGACATCGACTTTTTAACCGGGTTCCTGTTGATCAGAAACGGAGTGCGGGAGAAGGGGGGAACTCTGCGCGACCGGTTGTGGCGCTGCGTGGACGCGGGCCTGCTGGACAAGAGTGATGCCGCTCCCCTCGACCATGCCGCCGAACTTTTGCGCACTGTGGAACACGTCGTGCGCCTCGCGGTGGGCCGGGCTCACCGCTGGCTGCCGGCGACCGAACATGCACAGCACGTGACCGAACGGTTAACGGGCGAGATTTTGCGTCAGGACTTTTCCGGTGGTCTTGAGGCGGAACTGGAGCGAACCTGCCGGGAGGTGCGGGCTATTTACCAGCGGGTACTGCACGCCGCAGGAGCGGCCGGCTAAGCGGTGGCGGGAGTGGGTCTCCGGCTTCGCTGAACGAGCCATACGATCAACGCGATGATGCCGCCGACGACCATCAGAGGCATTACGAAAATCAGGGTGATCCAGCCGCCTCCGCCCAGGGAAGCTACGTCGCCATGCACCTCGGAGTGAGGCTCCCGTTTTACCTGGCCGCCGAGAGCAGCCACGTCTCCGCCGACGCTGGCATTCTCCTCGATCCGAATGTCACCCAGCATCGACGCGATATCGCCTCCGACCTTCGCTCCCTCCGCCAGGACGACGTTGCCGTGCAGCGCCGCGATGTCGCCGGTGACCTCGCCGCGAACGTAGATTGAGCAATTCAGGCAGCCCAGATCACGGGCGCTCTCGCCCTCCTCGATCCGAATATCTCGATTGGTTTGAAAACGGTCGCGATCCTGGGCGAGGCCCGGGAGGAAGGATACGAGGCAAAATAACAACAGAGAGCAGAAAACTCGCAGCATAGGCGACTCCTGCGTGTGGTCTCGGGACCCCGGTAGATGTTACTACGTCTGGGCGCGGGAATGATCGTTCGAAGCGGTTGTTACTGAGGCGCCAATTCGACGTGCTTGGTTTGAATCGAGTAGTTGCGGACCACCCCAAACCCGGTCACGCCGATGTGGCCGATGGAGAGCCAGCGTTCAAGCTTGTGATGTCCGGTGCGATGCAGCAGGTAGGAGATGCCGATCGACGTTGCCGTTCCGGCGGCCTCGAGGGCGGGGAAGCCGGCGGTGCTGTTCACCACGTCGTCAGGGATCAGTACCTCTTCGCGTCCGCGGGCCAGCATGTTGCGGGTTGAGGCGTAGTCGAGCGCGCGAAAGACCGCCACACCGGAGAACAGAAGCTGATTCTTGCGATCCCAGAAAGAATGCCGTGCAGCTTCCTCAACCGGTGGGGAGATTGGCCTCGGCAGGCTGCTCGACGGCGGGGGCGGCGGCTGTTTGGACTCGTCGATCGGATTCTCGGTCGGAATCTCCTGCGCCCGGGCTGCCGTCGGCGCGGCGGCCACTGCCAGGAAAAGCAGGACTGCCAGAAATTGCGGGAAACCGCGACGCATCATTGCATTCTAGACGCGCCTGGCGTCGCCGCGGAGTTACCTTCGGAACTGGAACAAACGGCAGGAAGGGAAACCTCGAGCCTCGCGCGAACCGCAGGCGGCAACCGGAAATGCGGGTGCACCCGGAATGGGGCTTTATAATAGTCGGTTTCACCAGTTCCCCGGAGG
Source organism: Terriglobales bacterium (assembly GCA_963803205.1). Taxonomy (GTDB): domain Bacteria; phylum Acidobacteriota; class Terriglobia; order Terriglobales; family Acidobacteriaceae; genus CAWDLG01. The sequence goes on along the minus strand of CAWDLG010000005.1, from coordinate 74,414 downwards.
AATCGAATGGCGGCTTCCTACAACGGTGTCCCGTTGCCTGAGGGCGGACGGATCACCTACAGCGGCGGGCAATACCAGGTGCCGGACAATCCCATCATCCCGTTCATCGAAGGCGATGGCACGGGCCGCGATATCTGGAAGGCCTCCGTCCGTGTTTTCGACGCAGCGGTACAGAAGGCCTACAGCGGCAAGCGGCGTGTGGTCTGGTACGAAGTGTTCGCCGGCGAAAAATCGAAGGAGAAGTTCGATACCTGGCTGCCGGATGAAACGGTGAACGCCATTCGTGACCTGCGAGTCGCGATCAAAGGCCCGCTGACAACACCCGTCGGCGGCGGCATCCGCTCGTTGAATGTGGCCTTGCGGCAGATTCTCGACTTGTACGGCTGCATTCGTCCCGTGAAGTACTACCGCGGCACGCCCTCGCCGGTGAAGCAACCCGAATTGATGGACATTGTGATCTTCCGCGAGAACACGGAAGACGTCTATGCCGGTGTGGAGTGGGAGCAGGGAACTCCCGAAGCGGCAAAGCTGATCGAATTCCTCAACAACGATATGTTAAAGGGAGGCAAGAAGCAGATCCGACTCGACTCCGGCATCGGGATCAAGCCGATCTCCATCACCGGAACCAAGCGGCTGGTGCGCATGGCGATCAAGTCTGCCCTGGAAAGCGGCCGCAAAACTGTCACGCTGGTGCACAAGGGCAACATCCAGAAATTCACGGAAGGCGCCTTCCGCAAGTGGGGATACGAGCTGGCCGCGCAGGAGTTTCGCGATCAGGTAGTGACGGAGCGGGAAAGCTGGATTCTGGACAACAAGGACAAGAATCCCAAGCTGACCGTCGAAGAGAATGCCGCGCTGATCGAGCCCGGAATGGAATTTGCCCCTGAGGAGTTCCGACAGGCGCTTTACAAGGAAGTTAAAAGCGTTCTCGACGGCATCTACGCCAGCCACGGCAAGGGCGCGTGGAAGAAAAAGCTGATGGTAAACGACAGGATTGCCGATTCCATCTTCCAGCAGGTAGTCACGCGGCCGAACGAGTACTCGGTGCTGGCTACACCGAATCTCAACGGTGACTACATCTCCGATGCCTGCGCCGCGCAGGTCGGCGGACTGGGGATCGCTCCCGGCGCGAACATCGGCGATGGTTACGCAATCTTCGAGGCGACCCACGGAACCGCGCCCAAGTACGCGGACAAGGACGTCATTAATCCGGGCTCGGTGATTTTGTCGGGAGTGATGATGTTTCGCTTCCTGGGCTGGAACGAGGCTGCAGACCTGATCGAGCAGAGCATGGAACGCACCATCGAGCAGAAGAGAGTCACCTATGATTTCGAGCGTCTCATGCAAGGCGCGACCAAGGTTCGAACCAGCGAGTTCGCCGATTATATGATCGGAAACATGGATGAAGTGGGGGTGCGGCAGTCAGCGCTCAGTACCTAGAGAGGTCCGCAAGCCCTCACTCTCATTGCGGAACACGAGGAGAAGCTGGCAGAAAATGCTACTCCCGGTTTCCTCTGTGACTCTACGTGTGCCCTGTGGTTAGTGTTTTAACCACAGAGGGCACTGAGGAACACAGGGAGAAGCTGGCAGAAAATGCTACTCCCGGTTTCCTCTGTGATTCTCCGTGTACCCTGTGGTTAGTGTTTCAACCACAGAGGGCACTGAGGAACACAGGGAGAAGCTGGCAGAAAATGCTACTCCCGGTTTCCTCTGTGACTCTCCGTGTACCCTGTGGTTAGTGTTTCAACCACAGAGGGCACCTCTCCAGAAAGGATTTTCATGCGCAAGAAAGTAACGATTGTGGGTTCCGGAAATGTGGGCGCAACCGCGGCGCACTGGATGGCGGCCAAGGAACTGGCCGATGTCGTGCTGATCGACATCATCGAAGGTGTGCCCCAGGGCAAAGCCCTCGACCTGCTGGAGGCGATGCCGATCGAGAAGCGCGATTCTTACATCATCGGCACCAACGACTACGCCGACACTGCCAACTCGGATATTGTGGTCATCACCGCTGGAATCCCACGCAAGCCGGGCATGAGCCGAGACGACCTCCTCAATACCAATCACAAGATCATGAAGGACGTGGTGTCGAAGGCGGTGCAATATTCGCCGAACTGCATCCTGATCATCGTCTCGAACCCGCTGGATGCCATGGCGCAGGCCGCGTTCAAGATGTCGGGCTTTCCGCGTGAACGGGTCATCGGCATGGCGGGAGTGCTGGACTCGGCCCGCTTCCGCGCCTTCATCGCCGATGAGCTGAAGGTGAGTGTCGAAAACGTGACGGCGTTCGTGCTCGGCGGCCATGGCGACACGATGGTCCCCTTGGCGCGCTATTCCACCGTCGCGGGAATTCCCATCACGGAGTTGATGGACAAAGCCACGCTCGACCGGCTGGTGCAGCGCACGCGCGACGGCGGCGCCGAAATCGTGAAGTACCTGAAGACCGGGAGCGCTTACTATGCGCCCTCCGCGGCCGTGACCGAGATGTGTGAAGCCATCCTGAAAGACAAGAAGAAGATCCTGCCCTGCGCGGTCTATCTCGAGGGCGAGTACGGACTCAAGGGTCTGTTTGTCGGAGTGCCCGCCAAGCTCGGCTCCAAGGGAATCGAGCAGGTGATCGAGATCAAGCTCACACCGGAAGAAAAGGCGGCGCTCGGGAAGAGCGCTGATGCGGTCAAAGAACTCGTGGCCGTAATTGGCGTTTAGCTCGCTTCAATCCAGCCACTGCGGGTTGTGAAACGTGCCGTCGAAGTTGTGGGCCGTCTTGTACTTTTCGAAATTTCCATCCTGAGCGGCCTTGTCGGTCTTGGCCAGCAGGGCCGCTACCTGCTGCTCACTTAGGGGGCGGAAATCGCGCGCCGTCTCCAGAGCTTGCTTCAAGATCGCCAGCGAATCGCATCCCGTGATCACGACGCTGGTCGGCAGGCTGAGAGCGTATTGCAGGCATTCGACGGCCGAGACGGTATGGCTCTTGAGAATCTGGCCGCTGCCGATCGGCTTCATGCCCAGCACGCCGATGTTGTGCTTCACCAGCACCGGCAGGACTTTCTTCCCGAAGCTGTCGAAGTGCGCATCCATCACATTGAGAGGCATCTGCACGGAATCGGGCGTGAAATTGTGCGCGAATCCGGTCTCCAGCATCTTCAGGTGGATGTCGGGACTCTTGTGCCCAGTAAATCCGATGTAGCGAATCTTGCCCTTCTTGCGTGCCGCCATCGCGGCTTCCATTCCGCCGCCCTCGGCAAAGATCTTTTCCGGATCGTTCTCGCGAATCACTTCGTGGAATTGCAGTAGATCGATCACGTCCGTTTGCAGGCGCCGCAGTGACTCGTCGATCTGTTGCTCCGCGCCCTTGCGGCTGCGGGAGTCGATCTTGGTCATCAGGAAGGCCTTTTTACGATATCCATCGCGCAGTGCCTTTCCCATTCGGACCTCGCTGGCCCCGTCGTTGTAGTCCCAGCAGTTGTCGAGGAAATTGATGCCCTCGTCGAGGGCGGTGCGGATGATGCGAATGCTTTCCTGCTCGTCCGATTGCTCACCGATGTGGAAACCGCCGAGTCCGATGCAGGAGACCCTCTCTCCCGTATGGCCCAATGTGCGATAGGGAACACCCTTGTGTTCTTCGGCGGCCCACGCGGAGGACGATGTCACCGTTCCCGCGACGGCGCTTCCGACCGCTGTTTCCAGAAATTGCCGGCGGGTGAATCCGGAATTGGGCGTGGGGGAGAGTTCGTGCGGCTGCTTCATAAGTACCTCTTGTAGTGGATCTTGTCGTACGCGGCCCGTAGCACGGATTGTACTGCGCGCTCCGGGCCCGTACCAGCGGTCCAACTCCGCTTCGATGCCCTTGACAGGGATGGGTGGTGCCATTTAGAAGTAAGTGTTTACTAACTTAGCCGGGACGTTGCCGTGGCCACCTCGCAAATTCGCTTTTCCGCCGCCGACCGCAAGGAGATGATTCTCGACGCGGCCACCCCCCTGTTTGCGCAGCAGGGGTTCAACGGCACCACAACCCGCCAAATTGCCGAGAAGGCGCGCGTCACCGAAGCGCTGATTTTCCGCCACTTCGCCAGCAAGGAAGAACTCTACTGGGAAGTGATCGAACGCAAGATCCGGAAGGCGGCCGCTCCCGAGCGCATCCGCCAGCAGTTGCGGGAAGGGGGGAGCGACCTGGAGGTGCTGTCCAGCGTCGCAGCCGAAATTCTGGAGCGCCGCGCCAAGGATCAGACTCTTTCCCGACTTCTTCTTTACAGCGCACTCGAGAATCACCGCCTGTCTCATCGCTTCTTCCGCAGCCATATTTCCGAGTGCTATGAGATCCTGTCCGACTTCGTGCGGAAGAGGATCGACGAGGGGAAATTTCGCCCCATGAACCCCTTGCTGGCGGCGCGGGCCTTTCTTGGAATGGTGATCTATCATTCGTGGATTCAAGAGCTTTACGGGGGCAAACGATATCAGAATTTTTCCGTCCAAGAAGTGAGTACGACTCTGGCGGAAGTGTGGCTGCGAGGCATGATGCAAGCGGACCCGGAGGCGGAGTCGCCCATTCCCGGGGATTCCGGAAACCATCGCAGTATTTAGGAAAAACAGGAGAGAATCGCCGCAAATGGCAGCAATCAAAGCACTTCGTCGTTGTGCCTGGCCAGTCCTGGCAGCTGGCCTGGTGGCTATCCTGAGCGCATGTAGCGGGAGTAAGGCCAGCGCGCCTCAGCAGGCCGCAGTGCCGGTAACTGCCGCCGAGGTCGAGCAGAAGACTGTACCGTTGCAGGTCCATGCGATCGGCAGCATCGAGGCCTATTCCAACGTTTCCATCAAGACACAGATCACCGGCGAGTTGACCGGCGTCTTTTTCAAGGAAGGGGACGACGTAAAGAAAGGCCAGTTGCTGTTCACCCTGGACAAACGCCCCTACGAAGCTGCTTTGCAGCAAGCGGAAGCCAACCTGGCCCGCGATAAAGCCCAGGCTGAGAACGCTCGCGCCCAGGCCAAGCGCTACCAGGATCTCGCCAAAGCCGGCGTCATCTCGAGAGAGCAGAACGAGCAATTCCAGTCGAGTTCCGACGCCATGGACGCCGCTGTAGCCGCCGACAAAGCCGCCATCGAGAATGCCCGCGTGCAGTTGGCCTACTGCTCGATCTATTCGCCCATCAACGGCCGCACCGGCAACCTGATGATTCATCAGGGAAACATGATCAAGGCGAACGACACGCCCTTCCTCGTCAGCATCAACCAGGTTCAGCCGATCTATGCCACTTTCACCGTGCCGGAGCAGTCACTGGCCGACATCAAGAAGTACGAGGCGAAGGGCAAAACGCTGGAAGCGAAGGCCTTGATTCCGAACGACAACCGCCCCGCCGTCGGCCGCCTGAGCTTTCTGGATAACTCGGTCGACCAGGCCACAGGCACGATCAAGCTGAAGGCGCAGTTTCTCAACGCAGATCGGCGCCTCTGGCCCGGCCAGTTCGTGGACGTGATCCTTACGCTGGCGAACCAGCCGAACGCTATCGTGGTGCCGTCCCAAGCCCTTCAGAACGGGCAGCAGGGCCAGTTTGTCTTCGTCATCAAGCAGGATATGTCGGTAGAAGCCCGCCCCATCGTCCTCGACCGCAGCTTGAATGGCCTGGCGGTGATCAGCAAAGGCCTTTCCCCGGGCGAGCAGGTCGTCACCGACGGGCAATTGCGCCTGGTGCCAGGCAGCTCCAAAGTTGTAATCAAACAGGCCGAGTCGCTGCAGGCCACTGCTCCCAGCAAGGGAGACTAGGGAATGAACGTCGCGGAACTTTTTATCCGGCGCCCCGTCATGACCACTCTGGTCATGCTGGCAATCCTCATGTTCGGAATCATGGGATATCGCCTGCTCCCGGTCAGCGACCTCCCTAATGTGGACTTTCCAACAATCCTGGTGACCGCCAGTCTGCCCGGCGCGACGCCCGACACCATGGCATCCTCGGTGGCGACGCCTCTGGAGAAGCAGTTCTCTACCATCGCCGGCGTCGACTCGATGACCTCGACCAGTAGCCAGGGGTCCACACAGATCACGTTGCAGTTCAATCTCAGCCGGAATCTCGATGCGGCCGCGCAGGACGTGCAGTCCATGATCGCCAAGACTGCCCGCGATCTGCCGCAGAACATGCCGAGTCCGCCCTCGTATCAGAAGGTCAATCCCGCCGATCAGCCGATTCTGTATCTCTCGCTGAACTCGCAAACGATGCGCCTTTCCGACGTGGACGAGTATGCCGAAACGCTGATGGCGCAGCGCATCTCGATGATCAGCGGCGTCGCCCAGGTGTCGGTATACGGTGCACAGAAGTACGCAGTACACGCCAAGCTCGATCCCAAAGCGCTAGCCAGCCGCCAGATCGGAATTGACGAAGTTTCGAACGCCATCCAGAGCGGCAACGTCAACCTGCCAACCGGAACCCTTTACGGCGCGCACCAGGCCTTTACAGTGCAGGCCAATGGCCAGTTGAACAAGGCAGTGGATTACGGACCGCTGATTGTCGCTTACCGCAATGGGGCGCCGGTGCGCTTGCGGGATCTCGGGGAAATTGTCGACGGCGTCGAGAACGATAAGACGGCGAGCTGGTACTACGACCGGGAAAGCGGTCTCCGCCGGGGCATCATTCTGGCTATTCAGCGGCAGCCCGGAACCAATACTGTGGAAATCGTGGACGCGATCAAGACGCTGCTGCCCAGCTTCCGCGCCGTGATGCCGCCCTCGGTGCGCATCGATACGCTGTATGACCGGTCGGTTTCGATCCGTTCCTCGGTCGACGACGTAAAGTTCACGCTCTTTTTGGCGCTGATCCTCGTCATCCTGGTCATCTTCCTTTTCCTGCGCAACCTCTCCGCCACGGCCATTCCCAGCATGGCGCTGCCGATGTCCATCATCGGAACCTTCGCGGTGATGTACCTGCTGGACTACTCGGTGGACAATCTCTCGCTGATGGCGCTGACGCTCTCGGTAGGTTTCGTCGTGGACGACGCCATCGTGATGCTGGAAAACATCGTGCGCCACATCGAACTCGGCGAACCCCCAATGCAAGCGGCGTTCACGGGCGCAAGGGAAATTGGCTTCACCATTGTCTCCATGACTTTGTCGCTGGCGGCGGTATTTATTCCAGTTCTCTTCATGAGCGGAATTCTGGGCCGCCTGCTGCACGAATTTGCCGTCACCATCGCAGTAGCCATTCTGGTCTCAGGGTTTGTCTCTCTGAGCCTCACACCCATGCTGTGCAGCCGCTTCCTGCGCGCTTCAAAGGAAGCGCATCACGGCCGCCTGTGGCGCTTGTTCGAAGCGATGTTCGACGGCATGCTTCACGTCTATGACCGTACCCTCCAGGTGACGCTGCGCTACCGGGTCGCGACCATGGTCGTGGCCGGAGCGGTGCTGGTCGCTACCGGATACCTGTTCTATGTCATTCCCAAGGGCTTTCTCCCGGACGAGGACCAGGGTCAGATTTTCATCTTTACCGAGGGGCCGCAAGGAATTTCCTTCGACAACATGGTTGACCACCAGCTTGCCCTCAACAAGCTGGTAATGGAGCAGCCCTGGGTGGACTCCTTCATGTCGACGGCGGCCGGCGGGAACTCGGGGCGCATGTTTGTACGCCTGACCCCGCGAGATACCCGCAAATCTGCGATGGATATCATTCAGGAGCTGCGGCCCAAGCTGGCATCGGTGCCGGGCATCAACGCATTCCCGCAGGTCCTGCCACCGATTCGTATCGGCGGACAGCTCACCAAGAGCCAGTATCAGTTCACGCTGCAGTCGCCCGATACTGACGAGCTTTACCAGGACGAGCCCAAGCTGGAGGAGAAACTCCGCAGCGATCCCGAATACCAGAGGTTGTTGCAGGACGTTACCAGCGACCTCCAGGTCAAGAATCCGCAGGTCAATGTGGAGATCGACCGCGACAAGTCGTCGGCTCTGGGCGTAACAGCGCAGCAGGTGGAGGACGCCCTCTACACAGCCTATGGCCAGCGCCAAATTTCTACGATCTACGCACCGAACAACACCTACCGGGTGATTACCGAGCTGGAAAACCAGTACCAGCTTGACCCCTCGGCCTTGTCGATGCTGTACGTGCGGTCTTCCAGCGGACAACTCGTTCCCCTGAATGCCGTCGCCAAGCTGACCCGCACGGTCGGGCCTCTGACCATCAATCACCTGGGACAGCTGCCGGCAGTCACAATTTCATTTAACCTGCGCCCTGGCGTCTCTCTCGGCGATGCGGTGACGGCAGTGAACCGCCTGGCGCGGGAGATGCTGCCAGACACTGTCAGCACCAGTTTCCAGGGAACCGCCCAGGCTTTCGAATCCTCGATTAGCGGATTGGGCCTGTTGCTGCTGATGGCAGTGCTCGTGATTTACCTCGTCCTCGGCATTCTGTACGAAAGCTTCATTCACCCCGTCACCATTCTGTCCGGGTTGCCGTCAGCCGGCTTCGGCGCGCTCGTGACGCTGATGCTGTTCCACTACGACCTCAACCTCTACGCTTTTGTGGGAATCATCATGCTGGTCGGGATTGTGAAAAAGAACGCCATCATGATGATCGACGTGGCGCTGGAGAAGCAGCGCGACTCCAACGAAACGCCTGAGGAGGCGATTTACCAGGGCGCACTGCTGCGTTTTCGTCCCATCATGATGACGACGATGGCGGCCCTGATGGGTACTCTGCCGATCGCCCTTGGCTTCGGCGCAGGCGCGGAGTCGCGCCGCCCGCTAGGATTGGCGGTGGTCGGCGGCCTGCTGTTTTCGCAGTTGCTGACGCTCTACATTACGCCCGTGTTCTACATCTACATGGATTCATTCCAGAACCGGGTCAAGTCCCTCAAGCGCCGGAAGCCCGTGCTTGCGCCCGCGTACAAGCAGGAACGCGAGCCTGTCTTCGCCGGCAAAGCGAAGTAGCTGGGGCTCTGTGTCCCCTGTGTTCTCTGTGGTTCGAGATTAAGAATTAACCACAGGGATCACAGAGGAGCACAGAGGAAACCGCGGCTGCCGAAGATTCTGATTGACGCTTTGTATTTTCTCTGTGTCCCCTGTGTTCTCTGTGGTTCGAGATTAAGAATTAACCACAGGGATCACAGAGGAGCACAGAGGAAACCCCGGCTGCCGAAGATTCTGATTGACGCTTTGTGTTTCCCTGTGTCCCCTGTGTTCTCTGTGGTTTGAGGTTTAAGAATTAACCACAGGGGTCACAGAGGAGCACAGGGGAAACCCCGCGGCTGCCGAAGACTTCTGACTAAGGCTCTGTGTCCCCTGTGTTCTCTGTGGTTCGAAGTCCGGGAATTAACCACAGGGTCACAGAGAAGCACAGGGGGAACGACCAGGACGGCTCCTGCTCTCCTGATTTGCGGATTCGGGTACCATGGGCGTTGGCACCGCCTTGAACAACCATCCACCGCCCGCCGCCGCCGCCGCGCAAAAACCTGAACAACCTTCTTCCCGTGGCTGGTCGCGATTGCTCCTGCCGTCGGTTACGGACCTGTTATTCATCGTCCTGCTTTTTTCGCTTACTGCCGGAGTTCTGGCGCCGCGGCTGCTCGGTGACGCGGGAATCGGCTGGCACATCCGCAACGGCGAACTGATTCTGCAAAATCATTCCATCACCCGCACGGATCCGTTCTCCTCCACCATGGGCGGGCATCCCTGGTTTGCCTGGGAATGGCTTTACGACGTCATCATTGCGTCCGTCCATCACTGGCTGGGGCTGAATGGAATCGTCTTTTTCACCGCGCTGCTCATCGCTGCGACGTTTGCGTTGACTCTGCGGATGACGATTGACCGTGGCGCCGCGTTGCCGGTCGCGGTCGTGCTGGTGGTGCTTGCAGTTAGCGCCTCAACGATCCACATCTTCGTTCGGCCCCACGTGGTGAGCTGGTTGCTGGCGCTGGTCTGGTTCCACATCCTCGACTCCGCCGAGTCGCAGAGAGGACAAGCCAGGCTCTACTGGCTGCCCGTGATCACGCTGCTGTGGGCCAATCTCCACGGAGGATTTCTTCTTGGTCTTGCGTTGCTCGGGCTGTATCTCGTTGCGGCCGGTGTCGAATATCTCAAGCTGAAGGACGCTGCGACTCGCTCTCACCTCAAGCACCTGGAAATTGTAGCGGTGCTGTCCGTACTGGCTGGCCTGGTAAATCCCTACGGCTACAAACTGTATGTCCACTTGTACCAGTATCTGTCGAACCGGTTTCTGATGAACCAGATCGAAGAATTCCAGTCCCCCAATTTCCATGGGATCGCGCAGCAGTGCTTCGCCCTTCTGCTTCTGATCGCAGTCTTCGCGCTGGCGATAAAGCGGGAAAAGCTTCGTCCCTCCCGCCTGCTGGTGCTCGTTTTCGCGGTGTACAGCGGGCTTTACGCCTCGCGGAACCTGCCAGTGTCTTCGATCCTCTTGACCCTGATCGTCGCACCGGTGCTCTCACGAGGCCTTGGCGAATCTGCCGATTCGCCTTCGGTTTTGCCGGGATTACGGAAGCTGTTCGCCGGCTTCCGATCCTTTGCCTCGCGCATGGACGCCATGGAACTTCGCCTCCGCGGTCACCTGTGGGCTCTCGCTGCGCTTGCCCTGGGATTCTGGATCTCCGTGCATGGCGGGAACCTTGGCGCCCAGGCGGTCATGAACGCGCAATTCAGTGCCAAGCGATTTCCGGTTCGCGCGGTGGACACGCTGGCGGCGCGCGGCATCCAGGACCCGGTCTTCTGTCCGGACTACTGGGGCGGTTACATCATCTACCGGCTTTACCCGCAGAGCCGCGTGGTCATTGACGACCGCCATGATCTCTACGGCGAATCGTTTCTGAAGGAATATCTCAAGACAATTCACGCCGATCCCGGCTGGGACGGATTTCTCGAGCACTACCGCGTGAACCTGGTTTTGACTCCCAGCGAATCCCCGCTGGCGAACATCCTCAAGGAAACCAGGCAATGGGAACTGGTTTATGACGACAAGCAAGCCGCTGTCTTCGAGCGGCGCGCGCAAAGTTGAGGAGTGAACCTAGTTGCGATCGGCGACGTCGATGTTGAAGCCCAGGATGGCATTCACTTCGATCGCCTGACCGCCGCGGGTAGCGGGACGGAATTTCCAACTCGGCAGCGAGGCAAGAATCTTGCTGGTCATTACAGCGCCGCCCGGTTCGAGAACTCGAAGGTTGCGAAGAACTCCGGTGCGGTCGAGTACGCACGCTACCACGAGGCGCGAGTGTGGCAGGCCCGGGGGCAGGTCGGCGCGGACAGGCCGGGGTGAAATCAAGTCTTCGGCGTAAGGATGCTGCGACGACGTCGGATCGGCAAACTGCATGCTCGCCGGCCCGAGCACGGTATCGATGTAGATCGTATAGACCTTGTCGCCCTTGAGAACGCCGTAGAAATTGAACGCGCCGCCGGAGCGCGACGAAGCCACAATCGTGATAGCCGGCCCTTCGTCGTCTTTCCCTACGGAAGAGCGCACCGGATCGTCCGGATGATTGGGGTCCGATCCGAAGCTGGGAAGCGTTACAACGTTGCTGCTTCCACCGTGGACAGAGACTCCGGGCATCGCCGGCGATCCATTGGTGCCGCTGCCTGCGCCGCCCGGTCCGGGATAAGGCGAAATTCCGCTGCGGGCATTGGGGTCCGAACCACGCCCCGAGCCTTCCTTGCCCGCGCCCGGCCCCTGGCCGGAAAATCCGCTGCCCTGGTCGCTGCCTCGCCCGATTCCCGTTCCACCGCCCGATCCTCCCAGACCGGGTTCCTTTCCTCCGGATGGGGACATGGCAATCGCCCCCGCGCCGCCGTTGCCGGGCAGGCCCACATCGGAGCCGGGACGGTTCGAGACCACGACTCCCGCAGTCCCGCCGCTTCCCCCCGCGGTAGGTGGAGCTGCCACATCGCCTATATCCATCGGTCCGCCGCGCCCACCGCCGCGATTGCCACGCCCTAGACCGCCAACCGAGGCGCCGCCTCCCATGTTCGGCGCCGGACCGACGACGGTTCCTCCACCAAGCCCGCCGGCGGGATGCCGGTCGATTGCGCCGTCACTCAATTGGACGGGAGGTGGAACGACCGCCACGCTGTTTCCCAGGCCCTGGCCTTCTCCCTGCCGCGCGCTGCCGTTTACCTGAACCGGCGGCGGAACCACCGCCACGTCCGTGGCAAATCCCTGGCCCTGCCCCTGGCGCGCCGTTCCGCTGATCTGCACCGGCGGCGGGACCACTTGCTTGCGCATCTCGCCGGGGCCGAAGCCCGGGCCGTTCATTGCAACTTCACGCGGCACCTGCATGGTCGGCGCCGGAGCGACCACCGTGGGCGCCGGAAGCGTCAACCGCGCCTGCGTGCTGGAGACCTGCTCGGGAGCCGACACCGTTGGAGGCACAACCTGGATGGAATGGGATCCGGGAAGCTGCATGGCGTTGAGGTCGCGCTGTGGCGCGCTCGGAGTCGGAGCCACGATTCTGGCGTTGAGCGAGGGCGCTGCCTGCAATGTGTCGCGGCTCACCTCAGGGGCCGGCGCGACTGCCGCCGCTTGCGGCAGTGTCATGGAGCGCGCGGACTTCAAGCCCTCTGCGGGCGGCGCACCAAGCACGGGCGCGAAGGCCAGCAGGTTGGCCACCTCGGTGCTGGAATGCGGCAGCTTGAGATTAGGAGCGTCCACGACGCGGCTGACCAGCGACTCGCCGCGCGCCACGCGAATGGTTTGTGTCGGATGGAAAGCTTCTTTCCCGCCGGCCCGCCCCGAGGCTCCCTTCGGTGCGCCGCCATAATCTTCCGTGCGCGGCAGTTCCTCGCCCGAGTAATAAATTACGTCGTACTTTGGCCTTGCCGCCTGTAGATTTGGCGCAGTGCTGTCGAGTCTGGGGGGGATCACAATGACCGCGACCAGCAGCATAACCTCGAGGATCCAGGAAAGCATCATTCCCTGGTAAGGAAACAGGCCTCCGTGAGCCTCGCCCGCCAGCCGCTTCTCGGATTTCTGCAATGCCGGGCCAATGGCCGACCGGAACTCATCCCATGGCGACGACCACTCGATCAGCAGATTGGGACCGTCGTAGTTCAAACCGTGACCGCCTCCACTGTTGCTCCGCGCGCAATTTCAATCCGGTCGCCGAGGCAGGTGCCCGTCTCCGACAGGGTATTCTGCGGCAATTCCAGCACTGACGTGGTTTGCAGCCGCACGGGCGCCATCCGCCAGGGCTTCAGGTTTTGCTCCATATACACCACAATGTTCTGCCCGTCCAGGTAGGCCACGTCAATAGGAAAGCGCATGGCGAAGGTATGGACCCCGTGGGAGGGCACAATCCAAAGCCCGCGCCCGGCGGGGAAACTCCCCGGTTGGGTAAACGTCAGGCCGCGCAGGCGCGACCAGTGCGTACCGGCAATCGACAAGGCCGTCGCCAGATAGGTCTGGCGTGTGCGATTGAAAGCAGTTCCTGTGGGCCCCGGTACCGGCATTACAACTCCTGAGTTGGATCCTTTCGCGTGGGACGCCCTACCGCCCCATTTCTGGCATCAAGGTACGAATCAACTGGATCACCGCCGGTCCAAGGGTGACGAACATCAGGGAAGGGAGGATAAACAAAACCAGGGGGACGACCATTTTGATCGTAGTTTTGGCAGCCGCTTCTTCCGCCCTTTGGCGGCGCTCGGTGCGCAACGAATCGGAGTGCACACGCAAGGCCTGGGCGATGCTGGTTCCAAAGCGATCGGTTTGTATCAATGTTCCCACCAGGGCACGGATATCGTCAACGCCAGTGCGGTCGGCAAGGTTGTGCAACGCCTCCATCCTCGGCTTGCCGGCCCGCAATTCCAGATTCACTATGTGCAACTCGTCGCTCAAGTCGGGGTGCGCGTGCTGCAAGTCCTCGCCCACGCGCATGATGGCCTGGTCAAGCGCCAGCCCGGCCTCGACGCAGATGACCGTCAGGTCCAGGGCATCGGGCAGGGCAAGCTTGATACGCTGCTGCCGCGCCCTGATCTTTCGCTTCAGGGCAAATCTCGGGAGGAAGAATCCGAGCGCCAGGCCGCATACCAGCAAAGGCACGCTCTGGAAGCCGAAAAACACCACCATCATGAGCAGTCCCACGAACGCAAGCAGGATGCGCAGTCCCACGTAGGTGGTGATGTGGTGCGGCTCGCGGTAGCCTGCCTGGATCAGCCATCCGCGGGCGCGCGATACCTCGCCGGGGGAGAGGGGAAGAGCCTTGCTGATGGGATCCAGCGCCTGTTCCAGCCGTTCCTTCAGAGGCGGCTTCTCTGCCTTGGTCTCTTTCTGCCAGCCCAGGGCGCGCAGACGGGAGCCAATGACCGAGGAGGGCGCGTACACCGCCGCGCCGAAGACAAACACCACCAGAACCACGGTGAGGAACACGATGATGGCGAGAAGCAGCATGTTCTAGACCTGGATCTGGATAATCTTGCGAATCACGAAATAGCCGAGCGTCTGCAAGGTAATTCCCCCCACGATCAGGCTGTGGCCGATGGGATCGGTGAACAGGGGCGCGATGAATCCCGGGTTCATGATCAGCATGGACACGACGATGATGGGCGGCAGGCCCATCAGCAGGAGCATCGTGAGCCGCCCCTGGGCGGTAAACACCCGCACCTGGCGCAGGATCTTGAAGCGCTCGCGGATTACGTAGGAAAGATTATCAAGGATTTCCGCCAGGTTACCGCCGGTTTCGCGCTGTAACATGACCGCCGTAACAAAGAACTTGATGTCGACAAGGGGCACGCGCTCAGTCAGATTGACCAGGGCATCGCGCACCGGCAGACCGAATTTCTGTTCCTCAAACAGCTTGCGGAATTCCGATGCCACCGGCTCGCCGACTTCGTTGGCGATCATTTCAAGAGCGGTGGTGAAGGCGTGCCCGGCGCGCACCGCGCGGGCCAGCGTATCGATAGCCTCGGGGAAAAGCTCCTCGAATTTTTCGAAGCGGCGGGAGCGGCGGTAAGAGGCGTAGGAGTAGGGCATGAACGCCCCAATGATCAGGCCCGCCCAGCCGAAAATCAGCGAGCGGCTGACCAGAAATCCGATGATTCCAAAGACGAAGCCGCTGATCAGGCACAGCACCAGCATGTTCCCGGCGCGCATTTTCAAGCCGGCTTGCGCCAGCAGGTTCTGAAGGTTGGAGACACTGGACGAGTTCCGCAGCAGGTTGTTGAGCGCCGGAATCTCGCTCAACATCTCGTCGCGCAGCAGCGCCAGTTCCTGGCTGGGAGCGCGTTCCGCCGCTTTCTGCACCGCCGCCAGGCGATCGCGCAGCAGCCGGGCACGCGCGCTGCGCTCGTCCATCAAAGAGAAGATGGCAAAAACGCCCAGCGTCACTACCAGGAAGACCGCGATCGCGATGAAAATCTGTGCCATGGCGCTTAGATTTCCGTCCTCGATTCGAACAGGGCTGGCCGCAGACGGCAGCCTGCCGTTGCCAGCCGCTCGGCAAACTTGGGCCGGATTCCGGTGGCGCGGAACACCCCGCGGACCTTGCCGCTTTCGTCAATGCCGGTGCGGTCGAACAGAAAAATATCCTGCATAGTGGTCATTTCGCCCTCTGCCCCGGTGATTTCGGAAATGGCGATGACCTTTCGCGAGCCATCGGTCAGGCGGGCAATCTGCACCACAACGTGAATCGCCGAGGTGATCTGCTGGCGTATGGCGCGCTCGGGAATATTGAGATTGGCCATGGAGAACATACTCTCCAGGCGGGACAAGGCATCGCGCTGGGAGTTGGCGTGGATGGTGGTCAGCGAACCCTCGTGGCCCGTATTCATGGCCTGGAGCATGTCGAAGGCTTCTTCGCCGCGGACCTCGCCCACCACGATGCGGTCGGGGCGCATACGCAGGCTGTTGATCACCAGTTGTCTCTGGCGGACCGCGCCCTTGCCTTCGATGTTGGGTGGCCGCGTCTCCAGTCGCACCACGTGCTCCTGCTTCAGTTGCAGTTCGGCGGCATCCTCGATGGTGACGATACGTTCTGTGTTGGGAATGTACCCGGAAAGCACATTCAGAAGCGTGGTCTTGCCGGCGCCGGTTCCGCCGGATATCAGAAGATTCAGTCTGCCTTTCACCATGGCCGAAAGAAGCTCGAGCATGGCCTCCGTCATCGACTTGTTTTCCACCATGTGGCGGGCGGTGACGGCGTCGCGGGCAAAGCGGCGGATGGACAGGCAAGGACCGTCGATGGCCAGCGGAGGAATGATGGCGTTGACACGGGATCCGTCGGCGAGGCGGGCGTCCACCATGGGAGACGATTCGTCGATGCGCCGTCCCACGCGGGAGACGATGCGGTCGATGATCTGCATCAGGTGGGTGTCGTCCTTGAAGCTCAAAACCGTACGCTCGATCTTACCTCCGCGTTCCACGTAAACCCGGTCGAAGCGGTTGATCAAAATATCGGAGACGCCGGGATCCTTGAGCAGAGGCTCGAGCGGTCCCAGGCCGAAGATTTCGTCGAGAATTTCCCGTGCCAGGCGCTCGCGCTCGGCAAAACTGAGAGGGACGGCCTCGCTGTTGATGGTGTTGCGGATCAGCAGCAGCACTTCTTCCCGTGCTGCGTCGCCCGTCCGCCCCAGTTTCTCCAGGTCGAGGCGGTCGAGAATCTTGCGGTGCAGATCGGCCTTAACCTGCTGGTATTCGGTTCTCTCGAAGGTCTGCAAATTCGGCATGTGTCAGCCTGAACTCTTTTCTAAACCGTTTTGAACAACGACCACGCCGCCCGCTTTACGTCGACATCGTTCTCAGTAAGCCGCGCCGCCAGCCCAATGAAGGACCGCGCGATTTCGGTATGGTTCTGGTGCATCATCGGCACACCCCGGTCGATGGCGGTCGAGATGGCAAAGTAGTGGTTCGGAATCTTCCACAACAGCTTTATGCCGGCCGCAGCCTCCACGTCAGCCTCGCTGAAGCCGGTAATCTTGCGGAAACGGTTCAGCACCAGCCGGATTCGTTCCCGTGTGCCGGTCTCGCCGAGATACTGCTGGATCCGCGCTGCGCTCCACAGGGAAGCCACATCAGTATGAGCAATCAGCAGCACCATCTCCGAAAGATTGCACACCAGCCGGGTAGTGGCATCCATGCGACTGGAAGCGTCCACCACCACATAGCGGAAGTGGCCCACCAGCAGATCGAACAGGCGGGCGAACTCCGCGGTCGAAGGATCCGAAATCACCGGGGAACTCGGTCCCGCCAGCACCTGCAATCCACCCTCCTGCCGGGTCATGAAGCTCTCCAGCAGGGAACTGTCAAGGCGGTGAAGGTTTCGGATGGCGTCCACCACGCTGAACAGAGGCTTCAGATTCATATGCAACGCTGTATGGCCCAAAGGCGCGACGTCCACCAGCGCAACACCGCCATGAGCCGCCTGCAAAGCCATGGCCAGGTTTACGGCAATCGTGGTGGCGCCCGTGCCTCCCTTGGCGTTGACTACGGTAAAAACCTTGCCCCGGACTTCCTCGCGCTGTACCTTGCGCTGTGCAGTCGTCAACCGGACAAAAGCCTCGAGCAGATCCGTTGTCGTAGTCGGCCGTTCGATGAATTCCTTGGCGCCCGCCCGCATTGCGCTGACGATCACCTGGGGTTGGGACATGCTGCCGATCGCAAAGACTGCCGCGCTTTTGACTTCCTCCTGGACCAGTTCGATGGTTCGGAGAGCCAGGACAGGATTGTCGGACGGAACATCGATCAGGACGACATCCGGATTGGCGGCTTGAATCCGCCGCACCACTGGATCCGTTGCCGTGGCCGGCAAAGAGGCGCAGCTATGAACCGTGCGGGCTACACTCGTACCGTCAACCAGGACCTGTAGGACAGCCCTTTGCTCCGCATCCGTTGCGACTACTACCACCGATAATTCGGGCATGTCCCTAAAAGTCCCCAAAAATCGACCAGATTCTGGTCGCCACTTCCAACTACCGTCAAAGACACCGTTCTACTTGGTTCCGCCCGGCGCCTTCGTGCCGTCGAACTGGTCCTGATCCAGGAACGGCTTCGGATTCTTCGGTCCCGCCGGCGCCGTAGTCGACGGCGATACCAGGCGAACCGTGCACAACACCATCAATTCCGCGTTGCTCTTCGAAAGGCTCTTGCTCTTGAACAGATTGCCGATAATCGGGATATCTCCCAGACCCGGAATCTTGCTGGTCAGGCTGGTGACGCGATTGTCCATGAGTCCCGCGATGACAAAACTCTGACCGTCCTGCAACTCGAACTCAGTGTCGGCCCGGCGTGTGCTGAAGGCCGGAATGGTGAATCCCTGGATGGTGAGCGCATTGGCAAAATCCAGTGTGCTCACTTCGGGCACGACCTTCAGGTGAATGTAGCCGTTCGGCATGATCACCGGCGTAAACTTCAGCTTTACTCCGAATTCCTTGAATTGAATAGTTACGGCGGTAAAGCCCTGCCCCGGTTGGACCACGGGGAAGGGGAACTCGCCACCCGCGAGGAAGCTGGCTTCCTTGCCGTTGACTGCGATCAAGGTAGGCTCGGCGAGGATCTGGAGCAGGTTCCGCGTCTGCAAAGCCTTGATCACGGCGCCGAGGTGGATATCCGGCTTGAACAGAAACAGGTTCAATACATCGCCGATCGTCTCATTAGAACTGAAAGCCGTCGTCGAAGGTCCCGTGACTGCGGTGGGAGACGTGGGCGCCGGGGAAGTCGGAACCCCGAAGCGGTCGGTAATCTGCTGCTGGCTGAAACCGCCGAATTGCTGCGTGCCGATGGTCCCGATTGTATTGCCGGCGCCGGTGGAAAGAATGTTGACCCCCAACTGGGTCAAGGCAGCGCGATCAACCTCGGCGAACTTCACCTCCAGCAGGACTTCCTGGGATCCCACGGGACCAAACGTGAGCACATTCACGACGTTCTTGGAGAAGGCCTGGGCGATCTTTCCGGCGCGGTCGGCTGTATCCTCGGTCGACACGTGGCCGGAGAGGACAATGGCGGAGCGCGAGGGGCGCACGGTGATACGTTCCTGTGGAAATAGCCGCTGCATTTCTTCGGCCGCGGCTGTCACATCCACGTCCACCCGCAGATCAAAGCTGCGCGAGCGGCCCAGCTCATCCCAGATCAGCAAAGAGACTTCGCCGGCAGCAAGGCCGTTCACCAGGATTTGCGACGGCCCGATCACGACATAGTCAGCCACTGTCGGATCGGTCACAGCCACGCGGCTGAGCCGGCCGTTGACATTGACCAGCAGAGACTTGCCCACCATCACGCGCAGCGGCGCGGGGCCCTGACCTTCGGCCTGGGGCGGGGAGGCGAGCGGCGCCTGGGACGGGGGATTCATATCCGGCGACGGTGCGTTGGAGGCAGGCGCTTGCTGGTCCTGTGAGTGGGCCGCAGCGAAAGCATAGAACGACAGGAAGAAAACCAGAGTGACGCGCGCCAGGATCTTCACTTCTCGTCCCACCTCATTGCGGGAGCCAATCGACATGTTCATTGAACCTCGAAGTGTACGCTGCGTTATGCTTCAGAACTTTGTTTCATCCTTCTTGTTGCCCTTGATGACTTCGATGGTGTACGGGGCCGGCGGAGGCGGCGCTACCACGGGCTGACGGATCACTCTCGTGTGGGGCGCGGGGGTAGTCGTGGGTGCGGGAGTGGAAACCCGCTTGTAGAGGCCGTTGGTGGTGGCGGCTCCCAGATCTTCCTGCTTGGTGTCGGTCGGGTTGCGCAGCGCCAGCTGGATCCGGCCCTGGGTGCTCGCCAGGGTCAATTTCTGGGCATCGTCGGGCGAGACCAAGAGGGTGATGACCGGGGTGGCAAGCGGCTCGCCCGCCGAACTGCGCTCCAGCTTCTGGCCGGTCGCCAGGACCGCAATGTTCTCCAGGACTGTGGTGGTCTGTTGATCTCCGCTGCCGGCGGGATTGCCGGTGAGCAGCACGTCGACGCGCGTTCCCGGCACGACGAACCCGGCTACGGATACTACGTCATTGACCCGGACCGAAATTGCGCGCATGCCCCGTGGAATCAGGGATGGCAGTCCGGAACCGGCGTTTTCGCCGGCCAGCTTGCCGGGCAGGATGAACTCTCCCCGGGAAATGGGGAGTATGACTCCAATACCAATGACCTTGGAGGTTTCGTGAAAGGCATTAGGCGGCAGGTCGCCTTCCGGAAAGTGAACCAGTTTGACGTCATTGACCCCCACTTTTTCTCCTACCTGGAGGTCATCGGCCGCGATCACCACATCGACGCCGGGCGGGACATCAGTCGTGTTTTTTTTCTGCAGATTCTGATAGACAGCGTAGCTCACAAACAGGCCCAGCGCCAAGGCGACCAGGCCGATCAATAAGAGCCGGTTGCGGTTCATCGTTACTCCTTGAAGATCACCGCCTAGAAATCGATCCGCGACAAACACGGAACAGGGGAAGAGCACCCCGCCCTCTCGCTGCTTCGATCAGGCCGGAAGCTCACCCTCCGGTGCTGCATTTAAGGCTGATAACGGAGCGCTGCTATAGCTGAATGTCAGTATCGCGCAAAGTGGCGCCCTGGGCAGCCACACCCGTCCCTCCCGGCTGCGAACGCGTCAGGCAACGCACTTGCCGTCCGCTGACATTCGCAAATTACGGCGTACTGACTGAACTCGCCACGGAGGAGAACACGTTGTTGGCGTTCGAACCGATCAATCGAATAGTGCCGACAACGATCACCAGAATCACAGCCAACATGACCGCGTATTCCGCAATGTCCTGTCCTTCTTCCTCGCGCCAAAGTTTGTGGAGCATGCTTGTCATTTCGCCCTCCCTCAAAACAGCAGAGCACAGTGGCTCTGTTCTTTGCACTTGCTTTTCAGCAACCTTCGAGCGCCGGCGGTGCGCCGTTAAGCTATTGCGTGCCAGAGCCGGCGCGGATTCGACGCTGCAATCCGCCCGCTGGTGGCTCCATAGTCACGATTTGCTTTGTCCGTCAAGAAGATAGCTCGACACAAGGACTGAAAAGAGCGCAACTTGTTTGCTTATGATACCTCAGGCCATGCACTTAGGTGAAACTCTTTTTCGTTGTCACCGGGGTGGCCGCATGGGAGTAACTACAGTAATTTCATTACCTTATAGTTCGCTCGGGGATGTTGCCCTACTGTGTTCTCACGAAAATACGGGCTTGACCGTCGGAGTAGGCCTGGCGCCATCCGCCGGTGCTTTCGAGCGCCTGTAAAAGCGGCGCCTCCGGCGGCAGAATGACGGTTTGGATTTTCCATTGTTCGAGCGGTTTCTTCCAGTTGCGGTTGAGATAGTAGACCGAGGCGAAGTCCTCCATGAGGCTGTCCCCGTAAACGTCAGCGCGGCCGTCGATGAACACGCGATAGTCGGGATAGAGCTTCCAGATAAGATACCCGCCCCAGTTGTAGTGATTGAGCATGGGCTGCGGCAGATGGTTAGCGGCGAGGTAGGCGACCGCGGCAGCAGGGAACTGTGCTGCTTCCGCTTCGGACTGCTGCACGGCCACAGTTTGCACACGAACGAGGGCAAAAACCGCGACGGCAAGCACCATCGCTCCATTCAGAATGAGGCCGCGACGAGTCGGGGCCGGCGATGGGTTTGAACTCATTCTTCTGAGACAGGCGCTGAGGCCTTCGAAGAGAAGCGGCGCTGCCACCAGA
Source organism: Terriglobales bacterium (assembly GCA_963803205.1). Classification (GTDB taxonomy): domain Bacteria; phylum Acidobacteriota; class Terriglobia; order Terriglobales; family Acidobacteriaceae; genus CAWDLG01. The sequence goes on along the minus strand of CAWDLG010000005.1, from coordinate 52,844 downwards.
ACAAAAATGGATATATTCCGCACCGAGCGCAAGGCCGCGAAGAGTGTGACCACCAGCAGCAGCAACTGGCTGGCACTGAGGCGTCTGGGAACGCTTCCGACAGCAACAATTGTGGTCAGCAGAAAGGCGAGAAACGGCAGGTAGTTCAGATCGTGGAAGTTCGGCGAAAACCACTCCACGATGAAATTCTGCATGCCGGGAGATCGCAGAGTCTCCAAGGGATAGGAAAACAGGCGGAAGCCGTATGGATTGAGCGGGATGACGGCGAGCGAAGCCGCCAGAATCATTCCCAGTCTTTCGAGCAGCGGTTTAGCCTCCGGCCATGGCTGTGCCCCCAACAACACATCGATGGCGTCGCCCAGGAAAAACAGCAACAACAGCACAATACCCAGTGCAAAACCGGCGTGAAGGTTCGCCCATAGCCACATAAGAGGCACGATCCACCACGCGAGGCGCCGATCTGTCTCGCGAAGCGTCAGCAGTACGCTGGCAAGGAGCAAGGAAATCATTTGCGGGCGCACGCCCCAAACCGGAGAGGTGGCAAAGGCGGCCCAGACCGTCACCAGCGCAGCAAGGGATGCGCTGCCCTGGCATCGCCGGAAGACCAGTACGAACGTTGCCGAGATGATTACGGCAAAAGCCGCGATCAGGCCCGTCCACCCGGTGAAGCGGTACAGGGCAAACATCAGAATGTCGGAAAGCCACTCGTGGTTCACCCACAGAACTCCCGCTCGCGTGAACGAATATGGGTCTGCGTGAAACACTGCGTGATTTTGCAGAATCAACTGCCCAGTGCGCAGATGCCACCACATGTCGGGGTCGAGAGCGTTGCGCGCCGCCATGGCGAATACGCCAAATCCGAGAATCATGCCCAGGGCGCGCCGCGTGGTGAGCAGGGAGTTCACGATGGAGTTTGCATCATAGCGCGGGGCAAAGGAAATTGTGGGGATGAGCGGGGAAGGGACGGCCTGAACCGATTTCGCGGCAGTGTAGAATACACGCGTTGTTCCGGCTCCCATCCCGCCAATGAATTTCGCAAAATGGAAGCGCCTGACCGTCGTGTTTCTGTTGGGGATGGCGGCGATCAACGTGGCCGTACTCTGGTCGGAGCGCAATTTCGCGCTTCTGGGATATGGCGACTTCGCCTCGTTTTATACCGCGGGGAAGCTGGCGCAAAGCGGCGAGGCATCTCATCTTTACGATCGCGATGCTCAGTGGCGCGTCCAGCAGGAATTTGCCTCCAGTGTAACCATCCGGCAAGGGCCGCTGCCTTACATCCGGCCTCCGTTCGAAGCCCTCTTCTTCGTTCCGTTCGCATACCTGGAGTACAAGACGGCGTACCTGGTGTGGACGGCCGTCAAGATTCTGATCCTGTTTGCGATTCCGTTTCTGCTGAACCCCTATCTGCCGGGCCGGGCGCTTCTGCCGCCGTTACTGACCGGAGTCGTGCTGCTCTCCTATGCGCCGGTCGCGGTCGATCTGCTTCATGGACAAGACGCCATCCTGTTCTTCCTGATCTTCATTCTGGCTTTCATCGCTTTGCGACGCGGAGCGGAGGTTTCAGCGGGCTTGTGGCTGGGGGCGGCACTGTTTAAGTTTCACCTGGTGCTGCCCATCATCCTGATCTTTCTCTTGCGGCGAAAACTTCGGCTGGTGGGGGGATTTGCGGTTGCGGCAGTGGCAGTCGCTATTGTTTCCGGACTGACGGTCGGATGGAATACGTTGCTGACGTATCCGGAATATCTGTGGCATCTCAACCGCGCATCCAATGCCGGGGTAGTTGCGCCACAAACGATGGTGAACGTCCGCGGCCTGACCACCTTGTTGTTCGGGCGCATCGCCATGCCAGCACACATGAACTGGTTTCTTATTCCGGTAATGATTCTGGGAAGTGCGCTCGGGGCGCTGGCCTGGCGCCCGTCTGACGATCGCGATAGCCGCCTGATGAGCGCCGGATTCTCGCTCGCGATTGTGCTGACGATTCTCGGCAGCTACTACGCCTACAGCTATGACCTCACGCTTCTGGCCCTGCCGATTATGCTGCTCGGGGATCTTTTCCTGACGACGCCTGAAATCCCGCTGTGGTCGAAGCGCCTGTTCTACGGAGCGGCAGGCGTTCTGCTGTTCAGCCCGCTGTTCTGGGTGATGATCCTGCGACTCACTGAGCTCTACTGGCTGGCCTTTGCCGTGATGGCTTTTGCCGCAAGCCTTCCGCCGGCCATGAAGGTGTGGAGGCGGCAGCCGCTTCCCGCGTATCAGGCCAGCGGGAGGGCCGAAGAGTTAAAGGCATGCTGAGAAGGTCGGCAGTTCCGATTGCACTCGCGATGCTGTTCGCGGTCAGTAGCTGGTACTACATGCAATACATTCTGGCCCCGTACCAGAAGCTGGAAGCGGCAGCGACGGGGCGGCCTCGAGGCAATCTCTCAGATCTTTATCCGCGGTGGCTGGGGTCGCTGGAGCTGCTTGTTCACGGACGCAACCCGTACAGCGACGAGGTCACGCAGGAGATTCAAGTCGGCTATTACGGGCGGGCCATCGACCCGCAACGGCCGAACGATCCCAAGGACCAGCAGGGATTCGCCTATCCCGTGTACGTGGCCTTCCTGCTCGCGCCAACCTTGACGCTGCCGTTTCCGGTGGTGCAGAAGGCTTTCCATATTCTGCTGGTGATTTTGACGGCAGGCAGCGCGTGGCTCTGGCTACGAGCGCTGGGCTGGCGCCCGAGGTGCGGCATCATAGCCGTCTTCGCGATCCTGACGGTCGGAAGCATTCCCGCAGTGCAGGGAATCAAGCTCCAGCAACTCAGCCTGCTGGTGGCGGGAATGCTGGCGGCGTGCGCTGCCGCAGTGGCGAGTGGATATCTCCTCGTAGCCGGGCTGTTGCTCGCGCTCGCGACCATCAAGCCACAGCTGGCATGGCTGGCGGTGGGATGGATGCTGGTGTGGGCAGTGCGGGACTGGCGACGGCGCCAACGGCTCGTCTGGGCCTTTGCAGTCACGATGCTTTTGCTTTTAGGCGGCGCAGAGTACCTGCTGCCCGGGTGGATCGGCGAATTCCGCAGTGCGGTGGAAAATTATCATCAGTACACGCAGAACATGTCCGTGCTGGGATTTCTGTTTACGCCGCTCGGCGGATACATTCTGGCCTGCATTCTGATTGCGCTTACCATAATCATTTGCTGGCCACGCATGCGGCGGGAAACCACGGCCGTTGATTTTGGCAGGTGCGCCGCGCTGGTGATGGCGTTGACGGTAGTCGTGGTTCCCATGATCGCGCCGTATAACCAGGTTCTCCTGCTGCCCGCGGTGCTGTTGCTCGCGCGTGACTGGAATCGGCTGTTGGAAGGAAGCCGCGCTGTTCGCCTGGTAACGGTTGTTACAGCACTGCTTTTGTTCTGGCCATGGATTGCCACCCTCGGTCTGTCAATCTCTGCAATTTTTCTTCCCCCGGCGACCGTTCAAGCCGGATGGAAGCTGCCCTTCATCAGCAATTTTCTGTTACCCGTCTTCGTTTTTGCCCTGGCAGCGTTCGATGTGGCATGGGCCGGACGAAGAGAATCCTTGCCCGGCACGGCGACGGCTTAACCGAAGTTCAATTTTCTTACTTCGAAATGTGTAAGGAGGAAGAGGACCAGCACCGGCACTGCCGCGAACACATGCAGGCCACGCTGCAGAAGCAAGAGGTGCAGTGGAGGCAAAAAAAGAACCGCCAGAGTTGCGATCAGGGCGATGCGACGCCATTTGAGAATCCTGTTGGCGTTGAAGAGGTAGTGCGAGATCAGGCCCATCGGCAGCAGCAGGATCGTTTGGTCGTGCGGGCTCAGGTGATAGCCGACAAGGGTAGCGGCGATGACGCAGTTGGCGAAGGCAAGGTTTGATGCTTCTGTACTCTCGGCTCGGCGGAAGCCGCGCGCCGCCAGCACGAAAACAATCAACGAAGCGCCGATCAGCGCGACGATCCTTGCAGTAGCGGACCAGGGGACGAATACTGCCAGCAAGCCATGCAGGTTCGCCATGCCTTCCGGGTGGTTGCCTGCCATCGGCAGGTCACTGAGGTGAAACAGGAACTGCGGATACAGTGGGACGAAGTCCCATCCCGAGATCCGAACCGAGATCAGCAACAGAGCCAAGGCCATTGCGGCGGCGCCTGCCGCCACTCTTGCCGGCCGGCGAAGCAGGACTACCGCCAGCACCGGCAGCAGTAAGTGAAACTTGAACAAGCCGATGGCAAGGACGCATCCCGCGGCGACAGGGCGTTCTCCTCTCAGAAGGGAAAGTCCGGCCACGAGCAGAAACAGCAGCAGGATTGAGTCCTGGCCCTGAAGGAAGGTCAGCAAAATCGGCACGAATGTGAAGCAGAGCAGCAGGAAAATGCGCCAGTCCCAGCGGATGAGAACGAAGGGCGCCAGCAGACGGACCGCGCCAGTAAGCAAGGCGGCATTGACCAGACACCACAGTAGATACGCGCGAGTGAGCGGCACGAAGGCGAGGGGGAGATAGAGAAGGGTTTCGAACGGCGGGTGGATGTAGTAGGAGCCGACGCGCCCGGCATAGCGCATCTGGTACTGCTCCTGAAGTTCCGGGTCGTACAGCCTGGCCCCCTGGCCATCGCGGACCATTCTGGCGGCGGCATAGAAGGCGGGAAAGTCGGTGCCTTCCTGAATGACCTTGAAGTGGCGCGCAAAATAGCCCACGAAAACGACAATTACGAGCAGCAACAACAGGTTTTTGATCCAGTTGCGCATGGGCCGATTGCGGTCCGCAGCAGTGTATCCAAGGAGGGGCGAAGGGGCCAATTCCTCGCGCCTACAAATTCCGCGTCATTGTCCCGGCAGGCTTGCATTGGGCCAGCACACGCGCTACGCTTTCGGGACGCATTGGAGGCGAAAATGGCCCTCAAAATGGAGACGCGACAGGTCAACGGAGTTACGGTGGTGACGTGCCACGGGCGAATTACGTTTGGGGAAGACGCTGCGGCCCTGCGCGAGAACCTCAAGCGGCTGTTGAGTTCCAGCCGGCAGATCGTGCTGAATCTGTCGGAGGTAAGTTATATCGACAGCGGCGGTCTGGGTACATTGGTGGGCGTTTATTCGTCGGCGCGCTCGGCGGGCGCGGACATCAAGCTCACTGGGCTTGGTCAGCGCCTTCGCGATGTGCTACAGGTGACCAAGCTGGTGACAGTTTTTGAGGCCTACGATACGGACAAGGAAGCAATCGCAGCCTTCCCTCGCGCCTCCTGATCCGCATGAACTTCGGAGTAATCGAGATCCACTAAGGACTGATCCGCAGGGCTCACTATGGCAGTACAGAACACGAGTGTATCCCCACCAGAAAAAACCTCGGGAGTATTCCCCACCCTGGTCTTCGTGCAGGGAGGGGAGCAGCGCACGCTCAGTCTGAATCACACGCCTTTCACGGTCGGCAGGAGAATCGACAAGGACCTGGTTATCGCCGATCCGCGCGTGTCGCGCGACCACGGCATGATCCTCTCGGAGAACGGTACGTTCACCGTGGTCGACCAGGGCAGCAAGCATGGGACCTTCGTCAACGGCGAGCGGGTAGAGCGCAAGACGCTGTCGCGCAACGATCGCGTTGAGTTTGGGGTTCGGGACGTCGCCTACGTCATTTTCGATCCGCAGCAGGCCTCCACCAATACGGCGCGGGAATTCCTAAGCCAGATTTCCGGAATCCAGATTTCTACCGAAGCCACCGACCTGGAAAAGCTGACCCTCTTCCTGGATGCGGCGCGCCGGCTCAATACGAGCGGCGTGCTCGACGAAATTCTGGTGACGCTGGTCGAAGTGACGTTGAAACTTACTCGCGCCGAGCGTGGGTATGTATTTCTGAAGGCCGAGGACGGCAGTCTCCGCCTCGCTGCCGGAAGAAACTCGCGCAACGAACCGCTGCTCGACGACAAGACCATCTCGCATTCCATCCTGGACGACGCCCTGAAATCGAACTCGGAGTTCCTGCTGACCGATACCAGCCAGTCCCTGGACCTTTCAGGACGCAAGAGCGTCGTGGCTTTCGATCTGCGCACTGTGATCTGCATGCCCCTACGCAAGCCGCAGGTGCAGGCGACGAGAAGCGCGGGCGAGGCGGCCCCGGACGAAGTGATGGGCGCGCTTTATGTGGATTCGCGTTTCGCCTCGCGCGACATCTCGGCGGTGAGCAACGACATTCTGCGTGCCATCGCGACAGAAGCCGCGTCACTGATCGAGAATGCCCGCCTGGTGCAGGCGGAGGAGGAGGCGCGGCGTTACCAGCAGGAGCTTTCGATCGCGGCCTCGATCCAGCAGCGCCTCATGGCGGTGACCATTCCGGAGGTTCCTTTCGCGCAGATGAGCGGCCGCAACCTTTCCTGCAAAGAGATCGGCGGCGACTTCTTCGACGCGGTAAACACTCCGGATGGCCTCGCCGTCGTGTTGGCCGACGTCAGCGGCAAGGGAGTTTCCGCGGCGCTGCTGGCCTCCACTCTTCAGGGGATGATCTACTCGCAGCTCAGCGCCGGAATGGGATTGACCGAGATCGTGGCGGGAGTAAATCGCTTTTTCACCCATAAGCACATCGGCGAAAAGTACGCCACGCTGGTGATCGCGCGGGTGCGCCGCGACGGCGAACTGGAATTCGTAAATTGCGGGCACGTGCCGCCGCTGCTGGTCTGCAACAACGAAGTGATCCGTCCAACTCACGGCAACCTGCCCGTCGGCTTGCTGGGCGACGCCACCTACGAGAGCGACCGGGTCAATCTGCATCCGGGAGACCGGTTGGTGCTGGTCACCGACGGCGTAACTGAAGCAGAAAATGCCGCCGGGGATTTTTTCGACAATGACCGCCTGGAGAAAGTGGCGGTCAGGCAGAACTGTTCGCTGGATGATATTTTCTCCGCCGTCTCCGCCTTCTGCGAGGGCAACCCGCTGAACGACGACTGCACGGTAGTTGAATTGCGCTACACCGGCTAGACTTTCCGCAAAGTGCTATAGCTGCCAACATTTTTTTCTTCGGCGGCAGAAGCCGAATGCTATCCTTCCCAGCGCTATGAACTTCACCCTGCTTGACTGGTCGGCAATCGTCGGCTATCTCGGCATCACTCTGTTTCTCGGACTGTATTTCCGCGGCCGTTCCGGCAAGAGCGTGGAAGACTACTTCGTGTCGGGAAGGAATGTGTCGTGGTGGCTGGCGGGAACTTCGATGGTGGCGACGACGTTCGCTGCCGATACGCCGCTGGTTGTTACCGGGCTCGTGTACACGCAGGGAGTTGCCGGCAACTGGCTGTGGTGGGCTTTTCTCCTCTCGGGGATGATGACGGTGTTTCTGTTCGCCCGCCTGTGGCGGCGCTCCGGACTGCTCACCGACGTGCAGTTCGCCGAGATGCGCTACTCGGGAAAGCCGGCGGCATTTTTGCGCGGATTTCGCGCGATCTATCTCGGCCTGCTGATGAATTGCCTCATTCTGGGCTGGGTGACGAAGGCCATGACCAGCATCGTGAGTTCCACGCTGGGTGTGAATGACTACCACGCATTGCTGATTTGCGTGCTCTTCCTGATTCCATTTACAGGCATCTATGTGGCGCTGGGTGGCCTGTGGGGAGTGTTGTGGACGGACCTCTTTCAGTTTGCCCTGAAGATGGCGATTGTCATCGGCGTGGCGTGGTATGCAGTGGCGGCAACAGGCGGGATGAGCGCGCTGTTGTCCCGGTTAGCTGAGGCGCGGGCTGCCGCCGGGCCACAGGCGGGTGATGCGACTTCGTTCTTTCCGGATTTTTCGCGTCCGCTCTCCGGTGAAGGAATCTGGGTCTTGCCGGTGCTCACGTTCGTGGTGAACATCGGAGTGCAATGGTGGGCGCTGTGGTATCCGGGAGCCGAGCCCGGCGGCGGCGGCTACATCGCGCAGCGCATCTTCAGCGCCAAGGATGAGCGCAACGGACTGCTCTCAGTTCTGTGGTTCAACGTCGCGCACTACGCGATCCGGCCCTGGCCCTGGATCCTGACTGCGCTGGCGGCGATCGTCCTCTATCCCAACCTCGAGCATCCTGAAACGGGATACATGCTGATCGTGGGACATTTCGTGCCCCCGGCGCTCCGTGGGATCGTGATTGCCGGATTCATGGCGGCGTTCATGTCCACGATCGCAACGCAGCTCAACTGGGGGGCGTCTTACCTGGTGGCGGATTTCTACCGCCGCTTTATAAAGACTGACGCTTCCGATCAGCACTATGTGCAGATCTCGCGGGTGGCGACTGTGATTCTGGTGATCGCCTCGGCGTTCGTCTCGTGGATTCTGGTCGATATCCGCTCCGGCTGGCAGGTGGTGCTCGAAGTCGGCGCAGGAACCGGTGGCGTTTATCTGCTGCGCTGGTACTGGTGGCGCATCAACGCGTGGAGCGAGATCTCGGCGATGATAACGGCCCTGGCGATGACGCTGTACCTCCACTGGGCGGCGCCCTTCACCGGCAATAGCGCGGTTATCTTTGCAAAAACTGCCTTGACCACGGCGGCGGCGACCACTCTCGTATGGCTGCTGGTAACCTTTGCGACGCCCGCCGAGCCACACGAAATACTGATGAAGTTCTATCGCAAGGTTCGTCCGGATGCGCGCGGATGGGGCAAAATCGCCCGCGAGGCCGGCGACATTGTACCGACCCGTGATATTGGCCGAAACCTGCTCTCCTGGGCGCTGGGTTGCGCAATGGTGTATCTCGCGCTGTTTGGTTCGGGGTATCTGCTGCTCCAAAGATCTGGACTGGGAGCGCTGCTGCTAGTTCTTAGCGCGGCATCCGCGTGGGCACTGTACGCCAATCTTTCGCGCAGCGGATGGGAAACAGTCTCGTCTGAGCCGGAACCGCAAGTTCCCAGCGCGATGCTTCATTGATAGGGGCTTGAGTTCACTAAGAGGAGTACCAGTCGGCCCGCGTTAGCGCTATTTCGTCAACCGAGAAACGTCGAGGCGGCCCAGATACAGGGCCATTCCAACCACCGCGTCCACGCCCATGGCGTCGAGTTGATCGATCTCTTCGTTGGTTGAGATTCCGCCGGCGACGATCAGTTGTCTGGAAGACGCCTGCCGCAGCAAACGAACCACATCGAGCGGGATGCCCTTCATCAGTCCTTCGGAGTCGATGTGGGTATAGAGAAATCCACCGGACCAGGGCTGCAAGATCTGAATCATCTCCAGCGCGGTGATGGCCGTAATCTCCCGCCAGCCGCGGATCGCAACCTTGCCAGCCTTCGCGTCCACGGCAAAGATGAGCTTTTCTGAGGGGATTTCCGCGGCAATGTTGCGCGCGAACTCCTCATCGACGCTGCCGTCGCGAATCAAAGCAGAGCCGAGAATTACGCGCCGCGCTCCCAGATCAAGAATTCGCTGAGCGCTTTCGATGGAGCGAATGCCACCGCCGACCTGGCAGGGAAGCCGCCGCACGAAGTCCTGGATCAGGCCGTGATTGCCGCCGCTTCCAATGGCGGCATCGAGATCGATGAGTTGCACCAGCGGGAAACTCGAGAAACGGTCGACCCACTCGTCGAAGTCCTCGAACTCCAACGCCTTCTTCTGCCCCTGAACGAGCTGGACAATCTTGCCACCCATCAGGTCGATGGAAGGAATCAGCATGGCAGCCTCACGGGGACGCCTTCGTGACGTAGCTGTTCTTTCAGCGCGGTGATGGAGCTCAGGCCGAAGTGGAAGATCGAGGCCGCGAGTGCGGCATCAGCATGGCCTTCGCCGAAGACCTGAATGAAGTGTTCCGCGCCGCCTGCACCGCCGGAAGCGATGACCGGAATACGGACCGCATCACCGACCTCGCGGGTCAGCTCGCAGTCGAAGCCTTCGCCGGTGCCGTCGCGGTCCATGGAGGTCAGCAGAATTTCGCCGGCGCCCCGCTTCTCCGCCTCTTTCGCCCATTCGACCGCATCGCGGCCCGTGGGCTTCCTGCCGCCGTGAGTGTAGACCTCGAATCTTTGTGCCCCATTCAATCGTTTCGCGTCGATCGCGACAATCGCCGCCTGAGATCCGAAGCGGCTGGCGATCCTGGTGATTAGCGTGGGATCGGCCACAGCCGCTGAGTTGATGCTGACCTTGTCCGCTCCGGCGTCAAAGATCGCCGCCGCATCCTCGAGCGAACGAATTCCGCCGCCGACCGTGAAAGGAATGAATAGCTCACGCGCAGTCCGGCGAACCGTGTCGACGAGCGTTGCCCGCTTCTGGTGGGTGGCGGAGATATCGAGAAGGACCACCTCGTCCGCGCCCGCCGCGCTGTGAGCGGCGGCCAGTTCGGCGGGATCGCCGGCGTCGCGCAGGTCCAGAAACTGGACTCCCTTTACGACCCTGCCGCCGTCGACGTCGAGGCACGCGATGATGCGTTTGGTCAGCATTCGCTCAAGCTATAGCCTGCAAAAATTCTCCAGCAGCTTCAATCCCACGGCCCCTGACTTCTCGGGGTGGAACTGCACGCCGAAAACGTGGTCGCGCTCCACCACTGCGGAAAATCTCCCGCCGTATTCGGTTTCAGCGACTGTGGAATCGAGCAGTGGAACCCTATAAGAGTGGGTGAAGTAGACAAACGATCCGGACGGTACGCCTCGCAGCAGGCGCGAAGCGCCTTTCCGGATTTCCAGCTGGTTCCAGCCAACGTGCGGCGATTTCACGCCGGAAGGGAAGCGAACGCACTCCTCGTTCCAGATTCCCAGACCGCTGACGCCCGGCGCTTCCAGGCTGGAGGCGAGCATCCACTGCATGCCGACGCAAATTCCGAGAAAGGGCACGCCGCGCTGAATCGCTTCCGCAATCGACTGGCGGAGTTGCGACGTGCTGAGGGCGCAGGTCGCCGAAAAATGGCCGACTCCGGGCAGCACGATTTTCTCTGCCCGTGCGACCACTTCCGGGTCGGAAGTCACCTCAGCCTGCGCTCCGACACGATCAAGCGCCTTCTTCACCGAAGCCGGATTGCCGGCGCGATAGTCGACGATGGCAATCATCAGAGCAGCCCCTTCGTGCTGGGGAGAAGCTTCGCCATGCGGCGGTCGCGCCAGCAGGCGGCGCGGATCGCCCGCGCAAACGCCTTAAATAAAGACTCAATCTTGTGGTGATTGGAGCGGCCGTAGAGAATGCGCAGATGTACATTGGCGTGCGCTCCGCGGGCGAAGCCTTCAAAGAAGTCGAACACCAGTTCAGATTGCAGGTCGCCAACCAGGCGTGTTTTCACCTTGGTATCGATCACCGCGGCGGTGCGTCCGGAGAAATCTACCGCAGCCAGGCCGAGCGTTTCGTCCATCGGCATCAGGAAGTATCCCGCGCGCAGGATACCGCGTTTGTCACCTAGAGCTTTGGCAAAGGCCTCGCCCAGCACAATGCCGACATCCTCGACGGTGTGGTGCTGGTCCACATCCAGATCGCCGCGCGCGATGAGTTCAAGATCAAAACCGCCGTGGTGGGCGAACAGTTCCAGCATGTGGTCGAAGAACCGGATCCCTGTGGAAACCTTGTATCGTCCCCGGCCGTCAATGTTGAGAACGATGCGAATGTCAGTTTCCTTAGTCGTGCGCTGGATCGTCGCTTTTCTCACGGTTGCTCCACCAAAGAGCCAAGAGGCTTGAACTGCTCCTGCGCGAGAATTTTCCGCAGCGTCTCCATCATTCGCTGGTTGTGTTCCCTCGAACCGACGGTAATACGGACACAATTCCTGCATCCCGGATCGCTTGAACGATCTCGCACGAGAATGCCATCGGAGCGCATGGCGGCGATGAACGGCTTACAGAGCTCGCCCATGTACATCAGGACGAAGTTGGCCCGGCTGGGCCAGTAGCGAATCCCGCGGACCCGCAGCTCTTCTTCGAGGGCGGCACGGCCTTCGAGCGCCTCATTTACATAGCTGTTCACGTAATTGCTGTCGCTGAGCGCAGCCGGCATGCAGGCCAGCGCAATCGTGTTGAGATTGTAAGGAGAGCTGTTGCGGCGGATCATCTGCATCTGCCCGGCATTGCCGGTTAACACTCCAATGCGAAGCCCCGCCAGTCCATATGCCTTGGAAAATGTGCGAGACACGAACAGGTTTGGCAGCTCGCGAAAACTCGGGATCAATGTTTCTCCGCAGAACTCAAAGTAGGCCTCATCGACCAGCATTGCGGTTTGTGGCGCAGCCTCCGCAATCCGCAGCAGGTCAGCAATCGGCGCCATAGCCCCGGTTGGGTTATTTGGATTTGCCACGGCGATGAGGCGAGTGCCTGAATTCAGTCGCTTCATGACTTCGTCTGTGGGGAACGAAAAATCTCTGCCCGCCGGAATGGCGATCACGCGTGCGCCGGTTGAGCCTGCATAGATCTCGTACATGGCGAAGGTTGGGACGACGATCAGCACTTCATCGCCCGGCTGAAGATACGTCTCGCAGACAAGATGGATGGCTTCGTCGGTACCGTTGGTAAGCACGACTTCCGAAGGATCGATCCCAAGGTGACTGGCCAGCAGCGCCTCAGACGGTTCACGCTGCGGATAGCGTGCAAGGTCTTCGCCGGTGAGCGTCCGGACACGCTCCAACACCTTCGGCGAACATCCGACGGTGTTCTCGTTGAAGTCGAGGCGCAACCCGGTGCGGTTGCCGAGCGGCGGATGGTACAGCTTCAGGTTTTGTACTGCATCGCGGGCCTTAAGCATGGCTCACCCTAACTCGAATCGACAGAGCGTGCGCCTGAAGGCCCTCGATTTCCGCCAGTGCCTGAATAGCCGGAGCGATCCCTTGCAATCCTTTCCGGGAAAGTTGCTGCACCGTGATCACCTTCACAAAATCCAGAACGCTCAAGCCGCCGCGAAAGCGCGCCGCGCCTCCAGTCGGCAGCACATGGTTCGGGCCGGAGGCGTAGTCTCCCGCCGCCTGCGCCGAATAATCGCCCACAAACACCGACCCGGCATTGCGGATCATCGGCAGGTCGCGCGCGGAAACCGTAATGTGTTCCGGCGCCGCCTGGTTCGCCCACCCCAGCGCCTGCTCTCGTGACTTCGCCAGCAGAATTGCTCCCTGGCGTGAGAGAGACTCCTTCGCCGTCGGATTTGCCGCTGCCAGCTTCTCCACCTCTCGGGCGACTGATTTTGCCAGAGTCCTGGATGTCGTGACGAATACTGCCAGCGCGTCGGGATCGTGCTCCGCCTGGGCCACCAGATCAGCGGCGATGAATTCCGCCTTGCCGTCGTGGCTGAGGATTAGAACTTCCGTCGGCCCGGCCAGCATGTCGATTGCACAATCGTGGGAGACCAGTTTCTTGGCCGCGGTCACATATGAATTGCCCGGCCCTACGATCTTGTCGGCCCGTGGAATGGTCTCGGTGCCGTAGGCAAGTGCGGCAACGGCCTGCGCGCCGCCGATGCGGTAGAACTCTTTGACTCCGAGCATGGCGGCTCCGGCAAGAACTTCCGGTCGTGGATTCGGAGAGACAACACGAATGTTTCGGACGCCCGCGACCTGTGCGGGAATCACGGTCATCAGCAGCGTGGAAACCAGCGGGTAGCGCCCACCCGGAACGTAGCAGCCGACGGATTCAAGCGGGCGAATCATCTGGCCGAGGGAAATGCCTCCGGAACTGCGTTTCCAGGGCGTGGGCCTTTGCCACTCGGCAAATTGCCGGATACGCGCCGCGGCCTGACGCAATGCCTTACGGAATTCGGGCGCCGCAGATCGCCAGGCCGCGCGGACTTCCGATTCGCTTACCCGAAGCGAATCATTCTTTTTCAGGCCGTCCCATTTCGCCGCACAGCGACGAAGGGCACGATCGCCGTTGCGTCGGACATCTTCGACGATGCGCCGCACTTCAGGTTCGACGGTATCAAGCCGCGAGCTTCGCGCGGCGATTGCCCGCACCATGGCCGCAGCCCGGCTACCGGAAAGAACGCGCACTACACCACCACCTTGTTCAGGGGATACTCGACAATACCTTGCGCATTGGCCTGCTTCAGCCGGGGAATCACTTCCCAGGCTGTGTGCTCCTCGATGACCGTGTTCAGCGCCAGCCACTCGGGATCGCTCAGCGGCGAAATCGTGGGGCGCTTCAGCGCGGGCAGCACCGCGAGCACCGCATCGAGATCGTTGCGGCGCACATTCAGCATCAGCCCGACCTTGTTGTAGGCCTCCATCGCTCCCTTCAGCATGAGAGCCAGGTTTTCGATCTTGCGGCGTTTGGCAGAATCCGCCCAGGCGGATTTGTTGGCGATGATCTGGGTATTCGACTCGAGCACCGTGTCCATGATGCGGAGATGGTTGGCCCGCAGGGAACTGCCGGTTTCGGTTACCTCGACGATCGCGTCGGCCAGCATCGGCGGCTTCACCTCGGTCGCTCCCCAGGAGAACTCGACCTGCACCTCGACGCCGCGGGTGCGGAAATAGTTTTTCGTGACGTTGACCAGCTCCGTCGCGATGATCTTTCCGCCGAGGTCTTCCGCAGTGCGGCAGGGCGAGGATTCCGGCACAGCGAGCACCCAGCGGACCTTGCCCCGGCTCTGCTTGGCATAGATCAGATCGCCAACGGTGACAACTTCCAGGCCGCTCTCGATGACCCAGTCGAGCCCGGTCAGGCCAGCATCGAGCGCGCCGTGCTCAACGTAGCGAGCCATTTCCTGGGCGCGAATCAGCATGCATTCAATTTCCGCGTCGCCGGTCGAGGCAAAGTAGGAGCGGGAGTTCACGTGCACCTGAAGACCGGCGCGGGCAAACAGTTCGAGGGTAGCTTCCTGCAAGCTGCCTTTAGGGATTCCGATCCGCACTTTCATCGCGCGGCCTCGATGGCAGCATCCGCGGCCGAGCCGACGGGAATCGGCCTGGTGAAGCAGGATCGCGTGCCTTCATGGCAGACCACGCCGGCCCCTTCCACTTCGACGCGGAAGAGCAGGGTATCGCGGTCACAATCCGTGCTTGCCGAGATCACTTTCAAGCGGTTGCCGGAGGTATCGCCCTTCGTCCAAAGCTCGTTACGGCTGCGGCTGTAAAAGGTGACGTACCCGCTCTTCAGCGTTTTTTCGTAGGCGTCCTGGTTCATGAACCCCAGCATGAGGACCTCCCCATTCGCCGCATCCTGCACAATGGCCGGCGCCAGCCCGCGCATTTTGTCGAAATCGATTTTCTGTTCCATCCTGCTTCCTCGCGTCTTTCCTCTGTGTGCCTCTGTGTCCCCTGTGGTTTTCATCAAGAGCTTTCACCACAGAGGGCACAGGGGTTCACAGGGGAAAAGCAAAACTGTTTTTCCTGTGTGCCTCAGTCCCTCTGTGGTTTCATCAAGAGCTTTCACCACAGAGGGCACAGAGTTTCACAGGGGAAAAGCAAAACTGTTTTTCCTCTGCCCCTCTGTGTGCCTCTGTGTTCCCTGTGGTTAAAGTTCTTAACAACCTCACCACAGAGGGCACAGGGTTCACAGGGGAAAACAAAAAAAGCCCGCTGAGCGATGTGCGCTTCAGCGGGCTTAAATCCTGTGTTCTGCTGTCTAGCTCAGCTTCACACCCCCGCCGTCGCGCCATGCGCGTGGTGGTGATGGTGGTGATGCCGGCTGATCTGCATTTCGCAAATACTTTATGGGAGAGGGCAGGAGATTGTCAATCCGCGCCAGCCTGCGCCGCCAGCGGCATTGGTGTAAAATCATCGCGGAGAGTAGATTTCCGGCGTCTCCGCAGAAGCGTTCTCGCGGCCGCCAGAGCGGTCCCGTTCCGGTGAAAAACCGGGCGCCTGGGACCATCCTCAGCCATACTCCCAGTGTTCCACAGCCCCGGGCGCCGTCCCGCGGGAGATTTCTGTCAGGAGATTTTTCAAATGGCCAAGATTGCGAAAACTGCGGACCGCAAGAAGGTGATGGATACATCGAAGAGCACCGATTGCCCGAAATGCGGCAAGCCCACCCGCATTGTGAAACGGGTGAAGGACCGCGAACGGGGCGTGCCCGGCGGGATCTTTATCTCCTGCTCCGGCTGCGAATTTTTCGAGAAATTGTAGAGGGGCTGCCTGACGGCCTACGCCGGCACCAGCGCCGATCCAATCTGTTGCACGATCGCCCGGGCTTCCGCGCCCGGGTCTTTCGACTCGGTGATCGGCCTTCCCACCACAATGTAGCTGGCGCCCGCGGCGATCGCTTGGGCTGGAGTAGCGGTGCGAACCTGGTCAGCCTTTCCGCTGCCGGCGGGGCGCACGCCCGGCGTCACGATCACGAAATCCTGCCCCAGCTTGCTGCGCAACTCGGCTGCTTCCTGCGGCGACGCCACAATTCCCTGGCAGCCGTCTGCCAGCGCCAGTGCAGCCAGTCGCACAACTTGCTCCGATACCTTGCCGCGAACGGCCAGTTTCTCGAGGTCGCTGTCATCCAGACTGGTGAGGACGGTGACCGCCAGAATCTTCAGATCGGGCCGGGTTTCACTCGCCGCCTGAACCGCGGCTCGCAGCATTGCGCCGCCTCCCGAAGTGTGCACAGTCAGCATGCTCACTCCAAGGGCTGCAGCCTCGCGAACCGCGGACGCGACGGTGTTGGGAATATCGTGGTACTTCAGGTCGAGGAACACCTGCCGCCCGGACGCCACCAGATCCCGCACTACGCGCGGGCCTTCGGCGGTATAGAGCTGCATGCCGACTTTGTAGGTGGAGGCAGCTTCGCCCACGGCTGTGACGATTTCCCGTGCCGCAGCCGCGGACGATACATCAAGGGCGACGATCAGCCGACTCTGAAAGCCGTGCATCCCTCTCAGTTTAAGATTTTCTCTGCTAATTCGCTACGGGGGATGGACTCGGCTGCCGCAGCATAGCCATCAGCTGCGGACGGACCACATCGATGCGGACGCGCTGGATTCCGCGGGAACGGAAGCCCAGCACCCGGGCGGCGCTGTAGGACACATCAATAACTCGGTTGGGGACGACCGGGCCGCGATCATTGATCCGGACCAGGACGGCATGGCCGTTGCGCAGGTTCGTGACCCGCACAATCGTACCCAGAGGTAACTCCAGGTGCGCTGCCGTCAAATCGTACATGTTGTAGGGCTCCCCGCTCGCGGTGGGTTTGCCCTGGAAGTACTCCCCGTACCAGGAGGCAGTTCCTACCTGATATGGCTTGGAGTGGTCCAGTTTCCGATGAAGCGTTGCTTCCGCCTGCACAATCCGTTGGGTTTGATCTGACCCCGAGCCGGTCGGCTTCTGCGCTGCTCCCAGGCTAACGACCGAAAGTACGATCGCCAGACAATGAGCTAAACGTATTCGCATTCAGTCACCTCGTCTCTTCAGTCGTCCTCCCCACCCAGAACAACTACAGTCAGGTCGCCTTGACTTCGTGGAATGCTAAAGGCCTACTTTCACCCTGTCAATGAGCACAACGCTGTACAAACGTAACGTCGGCATAACTATTTGCTTACGTAACTTACTGTGCAGCTTGAAGCGTTGCTGCGAATATCAGTAAGTTTATGTAGTTAGCTGTTGATAAACAGGTAAATAATCGCGAGTCCCCTCAACGGAAATTTTTACCTGGCCTTTGTTTTCATAGGATTAGAAAAACCTCAATTTTTCTTCGATTTAGCCCAAACTGGAACCATTTTCGGTGCAGGGAAGCGCGGAAGATCGGTGTTTGGTAGATTGCAGCTATGCCTCCCACTCCCCCGGTAATTCTCTCCATCGCCGGGTTCGATCCTTCCTCCGGCGCGGGGGTCACGGCGGACATCAAGGCGGCAGCCGCCCATGGCTGTTACGGAATCGCCTGCATCACCGCGCTGACGGTGCAGTCCACACGCGGAGTTCGCCGCGTCCAGCCGGTCAGCCCAAAGCTGATGGCGGAAACACTAAAGGAGGTTACTTCCGATATCGAAGTCGCCGCTGTGCGCATAGGAATGATTGGCGCCGCCTCGATCGCTGAAGAGATTGTCCGCTTTCTAAAAGAACGGAAACCGCCCAATGTGGTGCTGGATCCAGTACTCAAATCCACTTCCGGAGCTGACCTGATCGATCCGGAAGGGATACGCGTTCTCTCGGGCCAGCTATTCCGCTTAGCGACCGTGATCACGCCCAATGTGCATGAGGCTTCGGTACTCACCGGTATGTCTGTGTCGACGCCCGACGAAATGAAGGCTGCAGCCCGAAAATTGCACGCTATGGGTGCGAAGGCCGTAACTATTACCGGCGGCGATCTGGAGATAACGAGGGACCTGTTGAGCAGTGACGGCGGCGGAGACGACCAGCAGGAGTTCTTCAGCTACGAGAGGTTGCAGTCCCAATCAACCCACGGCACTGGCTGCGCCTTTGCTACCGCCGTCGCATGCCGGTTAGCGTTGGGGTCGTCTCTGCGAGACGCCGTGGTGCAGGCGAAGGCCTACGTAACCGCGGCAATCCGGCAGGCCTATCCGGTGGGAAAGGGTATAGGCCCCGTGAACCATCTTTACGAGTTGAAATCTCGCGGGAAAGAGCAGGCGTAGTTGTTGCAGGTTGCTGCTTACTTGTGGGAGTCGCCGGTGCGCTTCAGGAGCATTCCAGCCAGGAAGGCCGCGATTCCAGCCAGCAGCCACTGCATCCGCCAGAGCTGTACTGCCTGAAAGTCCGCCATGCTCTGCACGCTGTAAATCACTCCAATGGTGCAGGCCGCCAGCAAGCATCCGACGCCGATCAGGAAAGCGATCAGGCAAATCGTATCCAGTCCGAGCCCGCGCTTGATCTGGTGGAACTCCAGATAGCGTGTCCAGCCAAGTGCCGTGGCGCCGCTGCGGCGCTCGCCGCCACAGTTGTGGCAGAAGCGCGAGCCCACCATGAACTCGGTCCCGCAGCCGCAGACTTCCGCTCCCACGGGGGTAAGAACGGGACTCTTTGCCGGCTGCAATGGGGGACGCCAGAAATCGCGAGGGGTACTCGGTGCCGCTTCGGACATGGGATTACACCTATATGGAGTGACTAGTCGCAAGCCAGTGACCAAATCCTAAATCAGGTAAAGTGTTGATAGCGATGCCGCTGTATTTCCGTGGCGCGGCCGGACAAGCCTCGGTATGAGCAAGAATTACCGGCGTCCGGCAAAGATTCTCTTGAAAGTGGCCCCGATTATAGGGCGATTCTGCCGGGATTACCGTTTTGGGAAGGTGACTTTCTTGGTTCCCCGAGCGGACATGGCCTTCGGGTAAACTGAGAGCAGAATATCCCCTGGAGGTTGAGTTTGGCTTCCCCACGCCGCGGTTGTTTTGTCCTTGTCTGTCTGGTGGCGTGGAGCCTGAGCCTCAAGGCCGCGTCGAACCCCACCCATTCCGGCTATCGGCCGAGCGATCCGCTCAATGCTGCCGCCTTCAATCACTTCTATAACCTGGATTATGACCGCGCCATCGCGGAATTCAGCCAGATCGTCAGCCGGCATCCGGGCGATCCGTTCGCCGTGAACCACCTCCTGACGGCGGTGCTCTTCAAAGAGATTGATCGGATCGGAGCCTTGAACTCCGGCGACTATGCCAACGACAGCTTCATCCATACGCCTCGCAAACCACCCGATCCGGCGGCGCAGAAGCGCATCAAGGACTTGGTCGACGAAGCCCTGAAGCTGGAAGCCAAAACGCTGGACTCGAATCCCGACGACGTGGACGCGCTCTACGCTCGCGGTGTGACGCGGGCACAATACTCTACCTACATCGCGCTGGTCGAGCGTTCGTGGTTTGCCGCCCTGAGGAACGCAGTAGGCGCCCGCCGCGATCACGAGCGCGTGCTCGAACTCGATCCGACCTACACACGAGCCAAGCTGATTGTGGGGACGCACAACTACGTTATCGGAAGCCTCTCCTGGGCAGCCAAAGCGGCAGTGACGGTAGTGGGGCTGGGGGGCAGCAAGGAGAAGGGACTCCAATATCTGAGGGAGGCGGCCGCCGGGAATGGGGAGACTGGCGTTGACGCCAAGGTGATTTTGATCCTGTTTCTCCGCCGCGAGCGCCAGTTCGACGAAGCCCTGAAGCTGAATCGCGAGCTGGTCGCAGCGTATCCGCGGAATTTACTTCTCGCTCTTGAGCAGGGGAATCTGCTGCGCGGGGCTGACAAGCCTTCGGAGGCCATAGCTACCTACCGAAAGGTGTGGCAGGCAGGGCTCGACGGCCACTACAACGGCCTGCATTATGAGATGGCGACATTGAGCCTCGGAGACCTGCTGCGTGAACAGAAGGACTACGACGGCGCGGCTCGAGCCTACGAGGACGTCGGGAAAGCTCCGCATCCCGATCCAGATGTACTGCAAAAAGCTAACCTCGGGGCCGGGGAAATGTACGATCTGCTTGAAAAGCGCGACCTCGCGCTCCAGAAGTACCAGGCCGTGGTTGCCCTGAACGCCGGCTCGCCGCTTGCCGACGCCGCCCGCAGGTGCCTGAAAGAACCCTGCGGCAAGTAAAAACTGGAACTTTTTGGGCTGCACGTCGTATTCTCAAATGGGAGGCAGGCCATGTACTGCAACTACTGTGGAAAAGTTATCCAGGATGACGCCAACATCTGCGCATATTGCGGCATTCGCGTCGGCGGCGTGCTTGCCCGCAAGCGCCTGGTGCGTCCGCGAGTGGGACGGAAGATCGCAGGCGTATGCGGCGGCTTCGCCGAGTACTTCGATCTGGATGTCGCGCTTGTACGGTTGGTCTGGCTGCTGGTTGCGGTCATGACCGGCGTCGGATTTCTCTCTTATCCGATTGCCTGGATCGTAATGCCGGAAGAGCCGAGGATGCTTCCGGCGCCGGCGGTGAATCAGGCCGTCCAGGTCTGAAGCCGTTTCAACTTCTCGCTTTCCGTTCCGCTGTGGTTAAATCTCGGCAATGCCTCGAGTCCGCAGTGGCGACGCCGAGATTTCCTACGAAGTCATAGGGACCGGCGCTCCCGTCGTCCTGCTGCATCCTTTTCCCGCCAATCACCAGCTCTGGTTGCCTGCGAGCCAATTGCTGCTGCCTCGCTACCAGGTGATCCTGCCGGATCTGCGAGGTCATGGGGAATCAGGCGTCGGTGAAGGCCCGGCAACCATGGAGAAGCACGCCGCCGACATCGGCCGGATCATGGACGACGCCGAGATCGGCCGCGCGCCTTTGGCCGGCATTTCCATCGGTGGTTACGCCCTTTTCGAATTCTGGCGCCGATTCCGGGGTCGCGTAGCGGCGCTGGTGTTGTGCAACACGCGGGCCCAGGCTGATACACCAGAGGGCCGTGCCGGCCGCCTTCAAACCGCCGCGGAAGTGTTGGAGAAGGGAACCGAGCAGTTCATCGCGGGCCTGCTGCCCAAACTGATCGGTAAGACGGCGCGCGAAGCCCGGCCAGATCTGGTCGAAGCTGCGCGAAAAATGATGCTGAAGATGACGCCGCAAGCGCTCAGCCTGGTGCAGCGGGGAATGGCGGAGCGTCCGGATTCGGTCCCCACGCTCAAATCGATCAACGTTCCCTGCTTGGTTCTGGGGGGAGATGAAGATACGCTGACGCCCGTAGCCGACGCCGAACTGATGCGGCAGAGCATTTCTGGCAGCGAGCTAAAAGTCATCTCGCGGGCAGGACACTACGCGGCCTGGGAACAACCGGAGGAGGTCGGCCGCATCCTGCGGCAGTTCCTGGACTCGGTTCACGGCGCGTAGCCGTCTGCTACAATTTCCGCTTCATGATTGATACCTATCTGGTGCCTGAGAAAACCACCGTCACCGCCAAAGGGGACGGCGTGGCGGTAGATGTGCGCTCCGCAGCGCAGCGCGTCTTTCTGCTTTCCCTGCACATCACCAACATCGTCGAGCAGGAATCGCTGGACGTCAGCATTTATGGCTCAGGAGACGGAGCTACGTGGGGCACGAAGCCTTTGGCGAGTTTTCCGCAGAAATTCTACCGGGCGGAACACCCCATGCTGCTCGACCTGACCGGCAGCCCGGAAATCCAGTCGGTGCGGGCTCATTGGGAGGTCAATCGCTGGGGACGCGGTTCGGAGACGCCCATGTTCGAGTTTCACGTCAGCATTAAGGAAGTGCCTTCAGACATTCTCAGCGAAGCCACCGCCGAAGCCAAAGCTCTGCTCTAGCGCTCAACCAGCTTCCAGCCCCGTCAGACGCATTCCGCTATATTGGATTGTCAAATGGAAAAGGAATCCATAGTTGTCGTGCGTTCTGCCCGCAGCCTGGCGGGATCCGTCCGGATTCCAGGAGACAAGTCGATTTCCCATCGCTATGCAATGCTCGGGGGGATCGCCGAGGGCGATACACGCCTGGAAAACTACTCAACCGGCGCCGACTGCGCCAGCACGCTCGCGTGCATGCGAGGGCTGGGAGTTCAATGGGAGCGAAAAGAGAGCTCGATTTTGATTCATGGCCACGGATCCCGGCTCCAGGCTCCGCAATCGCCGCTCGATTGCGGCAACTCGGGATCGACCATCCGAATGCTCAGCGGAATTCTCGCGGGACAGGAGTTCAGCGCAGACCTGGTCGGCGATGAATCCTTGTCCGGGCGTCCCATGGCGCGAATTATTGCGCCTCTCGAAGCCATGGGAGCGCGTGTTTCAGCCTCGGACGGTGGACGCCCGCCACTTCGTCTTACCGGCGGCCGCTTGAAGGCGATCGACTACAAGATGCCGGTTCCCAGCGCGCAGGTGAAGACCTGCATCCTTTTCGCCGGACTCTCCGCCGAGGGACGTACCAGCGTCGAGGAATCGATCCAGACCCGGGATCACGGAGAGGTGGCGCTGCGCGCGTTCGGCGCGGAGGTGCAGCAGGAAGGGCGTGCGATCCAGATTCGTGGCGGCCAAAGCCTGCGGGGCATTGATGTAGTCGTTCCCGGCGACATTTCAAGCGCGGCATTCTTCCTCTGTGCGGCTGCGCTTTTTCCGGATTCGCAGCTCTCGATTCCCGGACTGCTGATGAATCCCACCCGCTCGCGCCTCCTGGACGTACTCATCACGATGGGGGTGTCGATTTCGGTCACGCAACTTGAGCAACAGCACGGGGAGCTTGTGGGCACGGTGCAAGTGAAAGGCCGCAAGCTGAAGGGAGCGACCATAGAGGGAGCCGACACGGCCGCTTTGATCGATGAGATTCCAGTGCTGGCCGCAATTGCGCCTTACACGGAAGAGGGAATTGAAATCAGGGATGCACGGGAACTACGAGTCAAGGAATCGGACCGTATCGCCGCCGTCGCGGCCAATCTTCGCGCGATGGGGGCAGAGGTGGAGGAGCGGGAGGACGGTCTCAAAATTCCTGGTAGACAAAAGCTACGGGGAGCGACGATCGACTCGTTTGGCGATCACCGTATCGCGATGGCCTTTGCCGTGGCTGCCTTGCGGGCAGAGGAAGAGACCTCAATTCTTCGCGCAGATGCCGCGGTAATCTCCTATCCGGCGTTCTACGAGACTCTCGAGCAGATCGTCCAGCGGTGAGCGGCCCTAGCTGCCCACGTAGCGGGCGTACAAGCTTCTAGCCAGAGCCATGTCCGTGGTTCCCTTGATGATGGCCCGGCCGTCCGGGAACAGCGTCATCTCGTACGGATTGCACCAAAACTTCAGGACGAAATCGTTGTGGCGGACGGTGCCATGCGGGGTCAGACGGTTGCTCATTTCCGCCAGATCCACCTCGCGCCTGTGTTCATGAATCTGGACGGAGTTGCGGCCGCAGAGCGTGATATGGGGCCGCGCTTCGCCGGCGAGATGAATGAAGTCGTGACTCCCACAGCAGGCACAGTCTGGACGTGGAGTTCCGGCGGCAATCTCAGCCCGCCTGTTTTCCCAGACATCGAAGCTGAGCAGCGTTCGGCGCATCTGGTCCCCTGCGCCGACCAGTAACTTTATGGCTTCAGAGGAAGCAATGGACGCCGCCAGGTGCACCGCCGAGTTCAAAATCCCCGCGGTTTCGCAGGTTTCGAGCACGCCGCCGGGCGGTCCGGGAAACAGGCATGCAAGGCAGGCCGTCTTCCCGGGGAGAACATTCATCGTGGCCGCATAGCTGCCGATGGCTGCCGTGTAAATCCACGGAACAGCGTTCTTGACGGCGAAATCATTGATCAGATACCTGGTCTCGAAATTGTCAGTTCCGTCGAGAATGAGCTGAATTCCATCAAGCAGCGACTCGATATTCGCGGGAATCAGGTCGGCAATCTTCGGTTCGACAACGACCTGAGAATTGAAAGCGGCGATCTTGCGGGCGGCGGCTATTGCTTTGGGCATCGATTCGGCCGCGTCCGCCTCGTCAAACAGTGACTGCCGCTGGAGATTGCTGGGCTCCACGTAGTCGCGATCGATGATGCGCAGGGTACCCACGCCCGCCCGGGCCAGCAGGGAGGCAATCGCCGATCCCGTTGCCCCGCAACCCACGACAGCTACACGCGAGAGCAGAAGCTTCTCCTGGCCTTCCGGCCCAATTCCGCGAAACAGAACCTGCCGCGAATATCGTTCTGCGTGTTCCAAGGACGTCACCAGTTACTCTCGTGCAAACAAGTATTATAGGGCTGCAGGGTTCCGCAGGAGAATACAACGATGGAATCCGGCGCTTCATCGAACTAAATAAAGCCATCTTCATTCGTGTTGGGAGCCTGTTTGCGTTTACGGGGACTATTGCTCAAAACCCCAGCCGCGCTTGCGCTCACGGCCCTGCTTGCCGTGCAGACCATGGGGGCTTCCATGAAATCGAAGTCCGGACAGGAGCAGCCACCGAACACGGCTGAGCCGAAGTCCGCAGTTCCAGGCCTCAATGGCGCATCCTCCTACGAGGGTCAGCGGATAGCCGAAATTAACTTCCCCAATGTCGTGCAGCCCGATGACCAGCAGCG
The DNA here is from genome assembly GCA_963803205.1 of Terriglobales bacterium. Classification (GTDB taxonomy): domain Bacteria; phylum Acidobacteriota; class Terriglobia; order Terriglobales; family Acidobacteriaceae; genus CAWDLG01. The sequence continues at coordinate 28,130 of CAWDLG010000005.1, read as the reverse complement.
TTTTCAAAGGCTACTGACGCAGCGACCCGGCGAGCCGCTGAACCGCGACAAGATCCGGCAGAGCATCCAGGCCCTCTATGCCACCGGCCGGTTCGCGGATATTCGCGTCGAAGCCGATCGTGCGGACGGCGGCGTCCGGCTGAATTTCCTGACCGATCCGAATTACTTTGTCGGCGATATCACCGTGGAGGGCGCTCCGAACCGGCCGACTGTAGGCCAAATCTCGAATGCTCTCAAGTTGCAACTCGGTGAGCTCTTCACCAACGACAAGCTGGCACGCGGCCTGAAAAACATCCGCCAGCTCCTGGAAGAAAACGGCTACTACCGATACACCCTGAAAGAAGAGGAGCACAGGAATCCGGAAAACCAGCAAATCAATATCCTGCTGGACCTGACACCCGGACCGCATGCCCGGGTGGGCAACGTGAGCGTCAAAGGGAACTCCGAGTTCTCCGAAGGGCAAATCAAGGACATCGCCCACCTTCATCCCGGAGACCCAGTTTCATCGCAGCGGGTGACCGCCGGCCTGGAGCGCATCAAGAAGAAGTATCAGAAGCAGAACCGCTGGCTCAGCCAGCTGGCGATTTCCGAGCGCACCTACCGCCCGGACGCTGACGTCGTCGATTACACCATTCAAGTCGACCCCGGGCCGAGCGTGGAAATCGTCACCGAAGGCTTCAAGATCAGCCGCGGAGAGATGAAGAGAATCATCCCCGTCTTTCAAGAGAATGCGCTGGATGACGATCTTTTAAATGAGGGCCGCCGCAACCTGCTGAACTACCTCCAGGGGAAAGGATATTTTGAGGCGAAGGTCGATCTCCGAAGGCGGCGCGCCAGCCAGGGCAGGGAGATGCGGGTGGTTTACACCATCGACCCGGGCGCCAGGCACAAGCTGGTCAAAGTGTCAGTGGTAGGCAATCAATATTTCCCGACCGAGCTTCTGCGTTCTCACATGGAGGTCTTGCCCTCGAGCCATCTGTTTTCTTCCGGCCGTTACAGCCCGCGGCTGCTCGAGGATGACATCAGCGGGCTTGAGGGCCTGTACCGGGCGAACGGATTCCGGGACGTGAAGATCACGAGCACCGTCGAAGACGACTACCAGGGCCGCGAAAATGACCTGGCAATCACCGTGCACGTGAACGAAGGGCCACAGACGCGAGTGGCGGCGCTGCACATCGTCGGAGAGCAGAAATTTCCTGAGGATCAGCTTCCCTACATCAATACAGCGGAAGGGCAGCCCTTCTCCGACTTCTATGTTGGCCAGGACCGGGAAATCATTCTTAACTATTACTTCAATCGCGGATTTCCCGACGCCACCTTCGAGGCATCCGCCAAACCGTTTCCCGACGACCCGAACCGGATGGATGTTACCTACACCATCCACGAAGGCAGGCAGGTCTTCGTGGATGATGTCCTGGTCTCGGGCCTGCACTACACCCGGCCGTTCATCGTGCAGCGCGAGTTGCAGGTGAAGCCGCACGACCCCCTGAGCCAGATCGAAATGCTGAACACGCAGCAGCGGCTTTACGAGCTGGGAATTTTCAGCCAGGTCGATACCGCGGTGCAGAACCCGGAAGGCAAGGAATCCGAAAAGAACGTGCTGGTCGAACTTCAGGAAGCCAAGCGCTACACCTTCAATTACGGCTTGGGCCTTGAGTTCCAGACGGGCCAGCCGACGGTTGGAGGAGTCCAGCCGCAGGGAGCCACCGGAGTCAGCCCACGAGTTTCCTTCGATGTGACGCGACTCAATTTTCGCGGGCGGGATCACACTCTCTCATTCAAGACTCACGTCGGACGCCTGCAGCAACGGGCCCTGGTCAGCTACGACGCTCCGCGCTGGTTCAACAGCCGGAGCCTGCGCCTGTCGATCACGGCGTTCTATGACAACACTCTCGACGTCACCACCTTCACCTCCGAGCGGCTGGAAGGATCGGTGCAGGTGGAGCAGATCGTCAGCAAGGCCAGCACCATGACCTACCGCATGACTTACCGGCGGGTGCAGGCCACGAACCTGGCCATCAGCTCGGACCAGATTCCGCTGCTCTCGCAGCCAGTCCGCGTAGGCATACCCGGCTTCAGCTATATTCGCGACAAACGGGACAACGCCCTCGATCCCACCAAAGGCAACTACAGCACGGTGGATGGCGGCGTAGCCTCAGGATACTTTGGCTCGGAAGCGGACTTCGGCAGAATCCTGATTCAGAATGCCACCTACCATGCTTTTGGCAAGAACCGGCCGGCGGAACGGAAATTCGTTTTTGCCCGGTCGACCCGCATCGGCGTGGAGAGCCCGTTTCGGCAAACCACCAATGTCGCTCCGGGACAGTCAGTTCCCGTGGGTCAAACCGTGATCCCCCTTCCGGAGCGGTTCTTCTCAGGAGGCGGAAACTCTCACCGCGGTTTCGGGTTAAATCAGGCAGGGCCTCGCGACGCTCAATCGGGATTCCCCCTTGGAGGAAGCGCCTTGTTCCTGAACAACCTGGAACTGCGGTTTCCCCCGCTTACCTTGCCATTCGTTCAGGACAATGTGAGTTTCGCCATTTTCCACGATGCGGGAAACGTTTTTGTCAACTCGGATGACATGCTGCACAACCTGCTGCGCTGGAGGCAGAAGAACCCGGAACTGTGCCTGCAGGAGAGCACGGCCTCGCAGTGCGACTACAGCTATATTTCCCACGCCGTGGGGGTGGGTATCCGGTATCGAACTCCCATCGGGCCGGTGCGCTTCGACTTCGGATACAATCTGAATCCACCGGCATTTCCGAGCGCTCATATCAGCGACGATCCGAATAATCCGGGGCAGCAGATCAGTACCTTTGCTCCTCAGCACGCGCGCCGCTTCAACGTCTACTTTAGTATTGGACAGACATTCTGATGAGACCCAGGACCTTACTCCTCGCGTGCGCCGTGCTCGCAGCGACCTGCCAGGCCGGTGTTGCGGGAGACATCATCGACCGGATCGCGGCTACTGTGAATGGGCATGTCATCCTGCAAAGCGACTGGGATGATGAAATTCGATTCGAAGCTTTCATGGACGGCAGGTCTCTAGACGGGGTCACCGTCGAACAGCGCAAAGCTGCTCTTGACCGGTTGATCGACCAGGAACTGCTGCACGAGCAGGTACGAACTTCAGACTCGCAGGTGCGCGAAGGGGATGAGGTCGTCGCCAAAAGGATCGAGGAAATTCGGGCTCAGTATCCCGGCTCGCAGGATGAGGCCACATGGAGAATGGTCCTGTCGCGATACAACGTGACTCCCGGCGATCTCACGCGGCGCGTCGCTTTGCAGATCAGCCTGATGCGCCTGGTGGATGAGCGCCTGCGGCCCACAGTCGAAATCGATAACAAGAGCATTGAAAGCTACTACCAGCAGTCCCTGCTTCCGCAGCTTCGCGAAGCCGGCGCCAAAGAGGTTCCTCTGGCCGAGGTCACTCCGAAAATCAAAGAACTACTCACCCAGCAAAAGGTCGATCAGCTCCTGACAGCCTGGCTCCAGAACCTGCGCTCCAGCAGCGAGATCCACACTGGTGGCGCCCCCGGAGTCCAAGGCCAGCCTCAATGACGGAAGGGCGCGCGAGATCGCGCTGGCGCAGGTTGGCCAAGTACCTGGCCGCAGGCGTCGTGCTTCTCCTCCTGATGCTCGGGGCCTTCAGCTGGTACATCACCACAGATTCCTTTCAGGCTATGGTGCGCCGCCGCCTGATCGCCGAACTGGAGCAGATCACCGGGGGCAAGGCGGAGGTCGGCCGTTTCCATGTAGTCCCGCTTCGCTTTCGGGTTGAGGTCGCGGACCTGACGATTCACGGGCGCGAGGGGCCCAAGGAAGTCCCCTACATCCACGCCGACCGGCTCATCGCGCAGGTCAAAATCATCTCCACCTTGCGAACCCAGTTTGGCTTCCACCGCGTAGTGTTCGACCATCCAACGGTTCACATTCTGGTTTATCCCGATGGCACAACCAATCAGCCGGGACCGCAGTTGCCCTCAGCTTCGGCCAACGACCCGGTCCAGCAGCTTTTTTCTCTCTCCATCAATCAGCTTGAAGTTCGTCATGGAACCCTGCTTTGGAACGATCAGGTCATTCCGATTGATTTCGCCGTCAACGACCTCGCTGCCGATATGACGTACTCGTTGCTGCAGAGCCGCTACGACGGCAACCTCCTGCTGGGAAAGGTTGACACGAAGTTTTCAGGGTGCCGGCCGTTTTCCTGGACGGCAGAGGCGCATTTCAGGCTGGGACGCAACACGGTCGAAGTGCGGTCGTTCAAGGCGACCTCGGGGCGATCGAGGCTGTCCGCTGCGGGGAAGCTGCAGGACTTCAATCGCCCGGACATTCAGGGTAGTTACGATGCCACGGTGGATCTGGCCGAGGCCGCTGCTATCGCCCGGCGGCCGGAAGTGCGCTCGGGAGTACTTCAGGCGAGCGGCAATGCCTCCTGGAATCGGCAGACTTACACCTCCGCAGGGAAGTTGAGTGTCACGGACCTGGACTGGCGGGACAGCAATATTCAACTCTTCAACGCCAGCTTCGCCAGCGGGTACTCCCTGGATCCCGTGCGTATCAGCTTCTTCCAGGGCAAGGGGAAGTTCCTGGGAGGAACAGCCACTGGCACGGTCGAAATTGTGAACTGGCAAGCGGACACAACGCACAAAAGCAAGATCGAGCAGAAGGGGAGTGCTCGGTTGGCCTTCAAGAGCATATCGGTGGCCGAGGTTGCGCGGGCTCTCTCGGTCTCCGAACTGCCGCTATCAAAACTGAAGCTGGCGGGAACCGCGGAAGGTTCGCTGGATGCGCGCTGGAATGGAGCGCCGAAAAATACCGAGGCGACAATGGCTGTCGACATCGCGGCCCCATCGGTCGGGTTAGCCGGCCAGCTGGCAGTGAATGCTCATGCCCGCGCCACTTACAGGCACGCGCGCCGCGAACTGGAAGTCGCGGAGTTCAACGCCAGCACGCATTCCAGCCAGCTTCGCGCTTCCGGCGTGCTCTCGTCGAACACCGCTTTGCGCCTTACCGGAAGCACCACCGACCTCAACGAGTGGCAGCGCATTCTGTCCTCCTTCCGCGGGCCGGTGCAGATACCGATTACTCTTCAGGGCCGCGCCACGTTCAACGGCACCGCCACCGGCCGGTTTCCCGATGTAACCCTGGCCGGAGTGGTTCAGGTCGATAACTTCGATTCACTTATCCCCGCGACTTCCGAAACACCGGAGCGGCAAATTCACTGGGATTCTCTAACTGCCGGGCTACAACTTTCGCCGCGTTCCATTGTTGTGCACAATGCGGCTCTGCGCCGCGATGCAACCGGGATCAACTTCGAACTGACGGCCAGTCTGCAGCGCTACGAATTCACGCCCGTTAGCAACTTCGGCGGGCGGATTGACATGGACCGGGCCGATGTGGCCGCGATCCTTGCCCTGGCCGGCTACAGCTATCCCTTGACCGGAACCATGGATCTTCACTTCGAAGCGTCCGGCACGCGCGCGGATCCCCACGGCGAAGGCCGCATCCTGCTGACCAACGCAAGCTTCCAAGGCGAACCGGTGCAGCGGTTTTCCGCCAACCTCCGTCTGGATGGGCAGGAGGGCCAGCTCAACGATATCTCGCTTTCGTATCGCGAAGCCCGGGTCACCGGTTCAGCGGCGCACAATTTTTCCTCGCAGATTTCTCGTTTCAACCTGACGGGAACAAATTTCGACCTGGCTTCCATCCCCCGCCTGCAAAACAAGCGCGTCACCATCGCGGGGCAGATGGATTTCGCTCTGCAAGGCCAGGGTACGCTCCAGGAGCCGCAGATCAACGGAACAGTTCACCTGCGGCGCCTCGTGCTAAACCAGGAACTGGCCGGCGACTTTACGATTGAGGCCGTCACACAGGGCGCCGATCTTCACTTTACCGGCCACTCGCAGTTCGAAGAAGCCCAGCTCGAACTGGACGGCATCGTCCACCTCCGCGGCGATTGGCCTTCCACCATCAAGGCGCGATTCGATCACCTTGATGTGGACTCCCTCCTCCAGGCTTACCTGAAAGGCCGCCTATCGGGGCACTCTTCGATCGCAGGAGAAATGCAACTTCAGGGACCATTACGGCGCCCTCGGGAAATGTCGATCACCGGCAATCTCAGCGAGGTTTCGCTGGCGGTCCAGGATGTGCAGTTGCGCAATGACGGCCCGGTGCGTTTCAGCGTGTCAGACGAGTTGTTCAAGCTTGAGCAGTTTCATCTCACCGGGGAGCGCACCGATCTGACCGGAAGCGGAACGGTACAACTGGCAGGCGAGCGGTTGATTGACCTGCATGCGCACGGCCGGGTGAATCTGCGACTTATTGAAAGCTTCAACCACGATTTTTCTTCCTCGGGCGTGGTCAATATTGACATGGCCGTCAACGGAAGTGTCAGTCGGCCGGTCGCTCACGGCCAGTTGCAAATCAGCAACGGCTCCCTCTCCTATATCGACCTGCCCAGCGGCGTGAGCCAGATGAACGGCACACTGACGTTCAATCAGGACCGCGTGCAGATCGAGAATCTCACAGCCTACAGCGGCGGCGGGGCTGTGACCTTTGGCGGCTTTGCCACGTACCACAATCAACTGTTGAGCTTTGATCTCACTGTCCATGCCGACTCGGTGCGCCTGCGATATCCGCCCGGCGTCAGCTCGACCGCCGACGCTGATCTTCGCCTGGTGGGCACTTCCGAAGGCTCGACGCTCTCCGGCGACGTCACCGTCAACAAACTCTCTATTACTCCCGGATTCGACTTCGCAGCCTACCTTGCGCGCAGCTCGCAGACTTCCGCGTTACCCGAAACGAACCCCCTGCTGAATCGAATTCACCTGGACCTCCACATTGTGACCACGCCGGAGCTGCAAATGCAGACTGCCATCGTTCGGCTCTCGGGCGACGCCGACCTGCGCCTGCGGGGAACGGTGGCCAAGCCCGCTTTGCTGGGACGCGCCGATGTGATTGAAGGCGAGGTCTACTTCAACGGGACCAAGTATCACCTGGAGCGCGGCGATGTCACCTTTGTGAGCCCGGTGACTATCAAGCCGTTTCTCGACCTGCAAATGTCAACCCGCGTGCGAGACTACGACATCACCGTCAGCCTGAACGGCGATCTCAGCAAGTTAAACCTGAACTACCGCTCCGAACCGCCCCTGCCGGAGGCCGATATTGTCGCGCTGCTCGCCCTCGGACGCACCAGGGAAGAGTCGGCCCAGTTGCAGCAGTCAGGACAATCGGCGTTCAGCCAGGAAGCGTCGAATGCCATCCTGAGCGAGGCGCTCAATGCCACGGTCAGCAACCGGGTACAGCGACTATTCGGCGGAAGCCGGATCAAGATCGATCCTCAGGGCGTGAGCACGGAAACCAACCCGGCCCGCGGGCCCCAGGTCACCATCGAGCAGCAAGTCACCAATGAGCTCACTCTGACCTACAGCACCAACGTATCGCAGACCTCGCAACAGATTATTCAGGTGCAATACAATCTGTCGCGTAACGTCTCTGTGGTCGCGGTGCGCGACCAGAACGGAGTGGTCAGCTTCGACGTCCGCATCCGGCAGCGGAAGAAGTAGCCTCCCGGGTTTCCGCGATTTTGTGAACAGCCATCCGCAGGCCGACCCTTACGCCGCTCCTCGCGAGCGCATGGTGCAGGCACAACTGCGTGCGCGGGGAATCAAGGACGAGGGCGTCCTCGAGGCCATGCGACAGGTTCCACGCCATGAATTTGTCGAACCCGCATTCCGCCCCAAAGCCTACGAGGATCACCCCGTTCCTATCAAAGAAGGGCAGACCATCTCCCAACCTTATATTGTCGCGATCACCCTGGAGGCCTTGTCGTTGAAGGAGACCGACATCGTTCTCGAGATCGGAACCGGTTCCGGCTACCAGACCGCCCTGCTCGCCACGCTGGCTTGGCGGGTTTATAGCCTGGAACGGCATGAACGACTTTCTGCGCAAGCACAGCAGACGCTCACGCGCCTCGGTTATGCCAACGTTAAGCTCGTGGTTGCGGATGGCAGTGAAGGGCTGCCGGAGTTTGCGCCGTATGATGCCATTGCTGTATCCGCCGCCGCTCCGCTCATCCCCGAACCGCTGCTTGCGCAATTGCGGGAGAACGGTCGAATGGTGATTCCCGTTGGGCCCGGGGAATCTCAGACTCTTCAACTGGTGCAAAAACGGCAGGGAATGCCCGTGACAATCCCGCTCGAAAGTTGCCGTTTCGTTCCGCTGATCGGCGCGAAGGGATACGGAAATTGAGATCCTCTGTGTCCCCCACTGCCCTCTGTGGTTGACGCTTTTCTGAAAACACTTTTTCACCACATGGGCCACAAAGGATCACCGGGATACTCCGCAGTTTCCCCTGTGTTCTCCGTGCCCTCTGTAGTGAAGATCTTTTGACCCGCAGAAAAACGTGCATTAGGGAGTCGCGGTCAGTCCTGCTTTACAATCGAATGATGGCGGTGATTCAGAGCCTGCGTGTCACGCTGGAGATGATCAAGTGGGAGCACTCTGTCTTCGCATTGCCATTCGCCCTTTGTGGCGCAATGCTCGCCGCCAATGGCGTGCCCAGTCTGCGGCAGCTCGCATGGATCGTGGTTGCAATGGTCGCCGCGCGCTCCGCCGCCATGGCCTTCAACCGGCTCGCCGATGTGGCTTTTGACGCCGCCAATCCCCGAACCCGTTCGCGGGCTTTGCCGGCGGGAACGCTCTCTCCGTCATTCGTAACGATATTTGTTCTGACCGCCTGCGCGATTTTCGTAATCGCTGCCTCGCAGCTCAATCGCATCACGCTGCTGTTGTCCCCCGTTGCCTTGGCGATTGTGTTGCTCTATTCCTACACCAAGCGCTTCACTCGCTGGTCCCACCTGGTGCTCGGTTTTGCCTTGGGGATCGCTCCTGCGGCGGCCTGGATTGCGGTGCGCGGTTCGCTCGATCCGCGCATTCTGCTGCTCACCGCCGCGGTCACGTTCTGGGTCGCAGGGTTTGATGTCCTCTACGCCTGCCAGGATTACGCTTTCGACCAGCAAGCGAACCTGCACTCCATCCCACGCTTCTGCGGAATTGGCGCTTCACTCTGGATCGCTCGGTTCTTCCACATTGCCATGCTGGCTCTGCTGATTGGCGTCGTGGTGATATTCGGTCTGGGAAAGCTGGCTTTTGCCGGCGTACTCGTAGTTGCCCTTCTGCTGGCCTACGAGCACTCTCTCGTCGCTGCCGATGACCTCAGCAAACTCAACGCGGCCTTCTTCACCATGAACGGAGTCATTTCCGTCGTTTTCCTTCTCTTCGTTGCTGGAGACCTGCTGCTACGCCATTGACATCCCGGATCGGGGGATGTTGGGGAGTTCCTGGTTTTGGGTTATTTCCCAGGGCGGAGTAGCTAGTGGCTGGTCCAGTGGTAGTACATGTCATTCCAACGAAGCTGGCGGTTGAAGGCGGCGACTTGGGTGGTGCGGTCGATCAGCAGAAATTCCAGATCCGTCATCTCCGCGAAGTTTTCCAGGTGTTCGGCGGTCAACGCCCGGCTTAGCACTGTGTGATGTGATCCACCGGCTGAAATCCAGGCAGTGGCGGCGACCTTAAGGTTCGGCTCTGGCACCCAAACGGCTCGGGCGACGGGAAGCTTAGGCAAGGCGTGCTCAGGCGGCACGACGTTTACTTGATTTGCAATCAGGCGAAAGCGGCTGCCAAGGTCAACTATGCAGGCGTTGATAGCCGCTCCGCTGGCGGCTGTGAAGACCAGACGGACGGGATCCGGCTTTCCGCCAATCGAGAGGGGATGAATTTCGGCTGAAGGCTTTTTGTCCGCCAGCGACGGGCACACTTCCAGCATGTGCGCACCCAGCACCTGGCCGCCGTTCCGGAAGTGATATGTGTAGTCCTCCATGAATGATGTTCCACCGGGCAGGCCGTGGTTCATGACCTTCATGGCGCGAACCAGCGCCGCGGTCTTCCAGTCCCCTTCGGCGCCGAAACCATACCCATCGGCCATGAGGCGTTGTACAGCGATGCCCGGAAGCTGCGCCAGGCCGTGCAAGTCCTCGAATGTGTCGGTGAAGGCCTGAGAACCGGTCTCGCACAAAAAACTCCGCAGCCCCAGCTCAACTCTTGCCGCTTCCCGAAGGGCCTGATGCTGCTCTCCACCGGCTCGCAACGGAGCGGCAAGGACGTAGGAATCGTCGTATTCGGCAACCAGTTGCTGCACGTGCGAGTCTTCAACTTGGCGCACCGTGTCGACGAGATCCCCCACGCCGTATCCGTTCACCGTGTAGCCGAGCTGGATGCCGGCGTTAACCTTGTTTCCCTCCGTCACGGCCACGTTGCGCATGTTGTCGCCGAAGCGAGCCACTCTGAGCTGCTGGGCGTCGTGCCACGCGCAGGCGGCGCGACTCCAGGCACCGATCTCCTCGTGAACCTCGGGATCCTGCCAGAAACCCACTACGATCTTGCGCTTCAGGCGCATGCGGGCGCCGATAAATCCGAACTCGCGGTCGCCGTGCGCGGACTGGTTCAGGTTCATGAAATCCATGTCGATCGTCGACCAGGGCAATTCCTGGTTGAACTGCGTGTGCAGATGCAGCAGGGGTTTAGCCAGAGATTTCAGCCCGGCAATCCACATACGGGCCGGAGAGAAGGTATGCATCCAGGTAATCAGGCCGACACAGTTCGACGCGCTGTTCGCCTCAAGGCAGAGCTTTTGGATGGATTCACTGCCGGTCATCACCGGCTTGCTCACGATCTTGATGGGGATTTGCGGAGACCCGCCCAGTCCGCGGGCGATGGTGTTGGAGTGTTCCTCGACCTCCTGTAAGGCCTCGGGGCCGTACAGATGCTGGCTTCCGGTGACCAGCCAGGCCTCCAGCGAGGATAGATCGATAACGCTGTTCATGAGAGCCTCCTCGCCACGGGACGTACTCCTGCACGAACCGCAATCGACCTGGTCTTCGGAGGGAAGGCACCGAGTCGGGCAAGGCGGCGAAGGCCACTGGGAAGCAGCCAGTGACCGCGGCTAAAGAGTTCGCGATCGGTGCCGGAACTCATGGGAGAGGAGTGGGACCACTGCCGAGTCTCCGACAGTGGTCCCGTGTTGGCGTCTAGAAAGTGAACTTCGCGCCCACCTGCCACCAGCGCGGAAGCTGCTGGCTTCTGGCCTTGCCAAAGGTCCCGCTGGCAAGGTTGTTCTCCAGGTAAAGGTTGGGCCGGTTGAACACGTTGAAGAATTCAAACCGCAACTGCAATCCGAAGCGCTCGGTGAGCTTGTTGTCCTTGTAGGCGGTAAGATCGGTCTCGGCAAAGTCCGGTTGCCGGAACTGGCCGGTCTTCTCGTTGCCGTTGGTTCCCGGCGTGGGAGCGGTAAACTGCGACGGCAGGATGCTGCCTGTCACCAGGTACGCATTTCGCGAGTGGTCCTGGTTGTAGCTGCTGACATCCGGGAAGTCGCGGTTGTCACCGTCGGCGTTATAGTCTCCTCCGCCGGTAAACGAGGCCAGATTTACGACCGTCAGCGGATAACCGGACTGATAAATGCTCGTACCGCTAATTCCCCAGCCGCCAGTCAGGTAACCGGCTGCCCCATGCCCACCATTCAGCCCCGGGAGCTGGTAGTTCAGGGTGAGCGAGAAGCGGTTTGGAACGTCCCAGGGAGAAGGACCATAGAACTGGTGAGGATTGATTGCCGTCGGGTAGTTTCCGGCGTCATCCTTTGAATTGGATCGCGTGTACGACGCGTCGAAAAACGCCCGTTTGCCGCGGCCGCGGAAGTCGAACGTCACCCCGTTGTAGTTGGCGACCCGATCGTTGTCGGTATAGGCGATCGAACCGAAGCTGGGGTTGAGCCTGGTGGGCGCCGGATTGACCAGCAGGTCGCCAGGCAAGGCGTTAATGTCTACGCCGTAACTCACGATGCCGGCCTGGTTGCCATTGCCGACCAGGTCCGCCGTGTGAGATCCGCTGTAGAGAACGCTGGCGACGAAGTTATTGCCCAGCCTCCGTTCCAACGTGGCGGCGAAAATGTACGCCTCAGGCGAGACCAGGTCCGGATTGATCCCACCGATAGGGAACTGCGCTCCGGCAATGCCGCCCCTGTCGTCGAGGCAGGGCGCTGTGGGACAGATAGGCGAACCTGCAAGCGGCGGGAAGGTGAAACCGAATGGGGGTTTGTCGCTGCTGCCCTGCACGAACACCGGCGGGGTGGATGTCCCCGCGAAGAACGTGGGGAGGATCAATCCCGGCGGATTGCCGCGGAATTCCTCCTGCACGTTGGCCTGCGTAAGCCAGTTGGCATAGATACCAAAGCCTCCGCGAACCACCCAGTCGCCTTTGCCGTTCACGTCCCAGGCGACTCCAACCCTGGGATTGAAGACTTTTGGCGACCGGTTCAGAGCGCGTTTGCTGGGCTGAGCGAAGCCGTTTGCGACTTGGTCCTGGAACGTGCTTCCGTCTCCGAAGTGGAAGTTTCCAAATACAGTGGTGTCGCTGCGCGAGTACGGATTGCCCTGGTCGTCAAAGCGGAATCCGAGGGTGACGGTCAGATTGCGGCGGGCTTTCCACGTATCCTGCGCGAAAATTCCCCAGGTGCGGGAAGCCGCGTTCCAATCCCATAGCTGTTGCTCGCCGGTAATCGGGTTGTACATCACACCGTTTTCATCGTGCGGTGCATCCTGGGCCAGGGTGAGCAGGTTATCGAAGTTGAACTTGGGTTGCGACCACGGCCCCTGGAAGGGCTCGACGTCATCTCCGAACCAGCCCTCATAACCGAACTTCAGCACATGGGCGCCGCGAACGTGAGTCAAAACGTCACGCCAGTGGTAGTTGTGCTGGATGAAATCGCCCTGCGCAAATCCCACGCCGTAGCCCTGCGATTGCCCGGTGACAGCAATCGAGGGAATCGTGAAATCGCCGGTTTCGCCCTGGACGCCTTCGATGCGGTTCTGGGCAAAGATGGCCTCGTTCAGCGTCGAGGGGCTGAACGTGTGAGTGTAGTTGACCTGGAACGCCTGTTCTGTGGTGTGGTTGGTGGTGGAGAATTGAGGCGTCGCCGCCGGTCCACCGAAATGCAGGATGGTGCGGAATAGACTTCCGTAAATGCGGTCGTTCTTGAAGTATTTGTCGACACGCGCGAAATACTGATCGCCGTTACGGAAACTACTGGAGTTGAACACGCCCGAGTCAATCATGGGCAGGGCACACGGAAGGTTGTTTGTCGCTGGCGTGCCGCAGGTGCCAGGAAAGACATCTTGAGCGGTTTTCGAGACACCGGTTGTCGTTGCCCGCGAAGGCGCATACGTATTCAGGATTTTCGTCCCGAAGGTGTTGGGATAGTTATCCTGCGCCCAGGAGGCAAACTCCGGGGCCTGGAATGTGATCTGCTGATTTCCTGTCGAAGCCGAAGAGCGCAGTGGCTCGATCGCAAAGAAAAAGAAGAACTGCTTGTGCGGGATGATCGGGCCGCCGATCGCCGCGGAGATGTTGTTGCTGTGGAACGGATTGTATTTCGCATCGGCCGCCATGAACTCGCTCTTCGCGTACATGTTCTGATACGTGAAGTAGTCGCTGGCGAGGCCGTGGAAGGTGTCCGAGCCGGATTTGGTCGTGCTGGTCATCTGGATCGAGCTGCCGCCGCCGTACTCGGAGGAGAAAGTGTTTACCTGAATCGAGGTTTCCTGAATGGCATCAGGATTGGGCGTCAGGTTCAGAACTCCCTGGCGAATCCCGCTGGTGACGTTCAAGCCGTCAATGATGAACTGGTTGGAGACGGTACCCTGTCCGTTGGCGCTCACGTCGACTGCGGTCTCCGTGGAATAGTTGTCGACGCCGGAGCCTGGAGTGCCCGACCCGCCAGGCTGGCCGCCGCCCATGGTGCCAAGGCCGCTGACGCCTGGAGCCAATGTCACAAGCGAAATGAAATTCCGGCCGGCCAGCGGCAGGGAAGAGAGGGATTGATTGCCCAGGGTGAGCTGGTTGCGCGTCTCGGAGGTGTTTACCAGCGGGGCCTCAGACGTTACCGTCACCGCCTCAGTTGCCGCTCCTACCTTCAGGCCAATCGGGACATTCAACGTCTGGTTGGTCTGCAGGATGGCGTTTGCTTCTGATTTGCCAAATCCGGCGGCTTCCGCAGTGACCTTGTACACGCCCGGTGCCAGGCTGAGAAATCGGTAGTTGCCCGATGAATCCGAAGTAGTGGTGGCGGAAATCTGGTTGGCCTGATTCACCAGGACCACCTTAGCCTGCGGCACAGCGGCGCCACTGGGATCCTGTACGGTGCCCTCGATATTGCCGGTGAACTGGGCCCAGCTCACCAGGGTCAGAAATTGAAGCGTGAGAAAAAGACGAGACCAGAAAGCGAAGGATTTGAAGCGCATCGTACTCCTCCCATCAGGCGCCTCGAGGCGCCGATGAATCGGCCTGAGTAAACGTTTTCAGGTAAACGTTTTCTGTTCCGGGTGGATTTTATATCCGGGATCGAACAGGACTGTCAAGATATTTCTGGATTGCAGCGCCTTAAGGTCTAAATTTAACGTTCCCATCCCCGGTTGGAAACGTTTCCGACGCCCTCCTTGAAGGTTACGAGCTTGTTTGCCGGGATGCGCTTGAATATTTCATGCCCACCATTGGGCCAAAAGACCTCGATGTCAGCTACGCTCGCACTGCCGAGGCCAAAATGCAGTCGGGGATCGTTGCTGGAGTAGAAGCTGGACTGACTGACCACTGCCTGAGCCTGGGTTTTCTCGCCATAATGCACCAGGACCCGGGCGCCGATGGCACTGCGATTCGATTTCACCCCTTCCAGCTTGACCTTCAACCAGTTCTGCTTTCCCGACAAGTCATTCCTTAACAACGACGGCGGCTCATTGAGATTGACAATCAGGATGTCCACGTCGCCGTCATTGTCGAAATCTCCTAAAGCACATCCGCGGCTGCAATGCGCCTCCGCAACGCCCGGACCTGCCGGCTCTATCAATTCCTCGAACGTGCCGTTGCCCAGGTTGCGAAATACCGCCCGCGGTGTCTTGTTGGCGTACTGAGGCAGTTTCTTCTCCACCGACGGATAGACGTTGCCGGTTACCATGAACAGATCCGGAAAGCCGTCGTTGTCAAGGTCGACGATTCCGGCTCCCCAGCATATGTACCGAGTCTCCACTCCAAGCCGTGAGGACCGCGTCGCGTCGTCGAAATTTCCCGTTCCGTCGCCGTGGTAGAGAACGTTTGCGTCATCCGCAAAGTGAGTCTTGAAAAGGTCCAGGTGCCCGTCCAGGTCATAGTCGCCGATCCCCACCCCCATGCCAGCCTGCTCGGCTCCGTCATCGCTCAGCGCCACGCCCCGCTCGATGCCTTCTTCCCGAAAGGTGCCGTCATGGTTGTTCATAAACAGCAGGCTCGGCGTCGAATCGCAGGCGACGTAAATGTCGGGCCAGCCGTCCTCGTCGAAATCCGCCGCCACTACGGTCATGCCGTAGGATTCCGTCGCCTTGGAAATGCCCGCCTGTTCGTTCACATCCGTGAACGTGCCATCGCCATTGTTCCGGTAGAGAGAATGTCTGCCGGTGGGCAATCCTCGCGGACCGCACTCAACGGGAATGCCTTTCCAGTTGCAGTTGGAATTGGCGCCGGGAACAGGCGCGTGCTCGAAGGAAAAGCGCACGTAGTTGGAGACAAACAGGTCGAGATGTCCATCGCGGTTGTAGTCGAGAAAGCTGCAACCGGCGCCCCAGCGCTCCTGCTCGTTCCATAACCCGGCCGCTTTCGTGACGTCGGTGAAGGTTCCGTCGCCATTGTTCCGGTAGAGGCGATTCTGGCCAAAGAAGGTGCAGAACAGATCGTCGAAACCGTCGTTGTTGTAGTCTCCGACGCAAACGGCGGAAGCCCAGCCTAAAGCTGTGAGACCAGCCTTTTCCGTAACGTCGGTGAAGGTCCCGTCGCGGTTGTTTTTGTACAGGCGATTGCTGGTTCCGGCGGGAACATCCTCCAGCCGCGTGCCGGAGAGAAGAAAGATATCCATCCAGCCGTCATTGTCGTAGTCAATGAACGCGCAGCCACAACCGGTAGCCTCGAGAATGTACTTCTTGCCATCGACGCCGCCGTAAATGGCTGGTTCGCGCAATCCCGCCGCGGAAGCCACATCGACGAAGTGGGCGTGGAAAGGACGGCCCGATGGCTCCGGCCGTGCGAGCGGCTTGGCAGTATGCGTAGAAACGCCCTGCGCGAACAGGCGCTCGGATGCTAGAGAAATTGCCGATCCCAGCGAGAGTTGCAGAAGAGCACGGCGCGTGAAGATCATTCCAGAACAGGGTCCCAGTCGCAGTCGGACTGCGAAGTTCGATTATCGCCGCTCCGGCGGTCTCACGGCAAAAGCCTTGCCTTGGCAGTCCGCTACGGCTGGCCGGAATTCTCGGCCTTCGCATCGCCCTCAACCAGCTTGTAGCGGTTCCGCTCTCGTTCTTCCCGGGTAGCATCCTGCCGCAGCTTCGCCAGTTGCTTCAACAGCGGAGGAATCTCATCTTTCTTTCCGGTTTTGCGCAGAGCCTGGATCAGGCGGTAGACGGTGGTCTGGTCTTTTGGATCGCTGGCAATCGCCTTGCGGCATTCCACGATGGCTTGCTGATACTGCCCGGACTGCATGTAGAGCTTGGCGAGAACGCCTCTGGCCGCGGCAAGGGACGGCTGCAGGGCGACAGCTTTCTTTCCGGATCGCAAAGCAGTCTGAAACTCCGGACTGCCGGCATCGGAAGCCTTTTGACTCAGGAAGTCCGCCTGCAGATACAGGAGATAGGCGTCATTGGGCTTGGCCGCCAGCTTCTTCTGCACCGCGGCCAGCGCCGTATCGAGGTCGTTCTGCTGTGCCGCCGCCAATCCCTGCGCTGCCGAACTCAGAGATTGGCTGGGATCAAGCTCATGCGCGAGCGTGAAGTCGGCTTCCGCCTTGTCATACTGCGCCAGTTGAACGTAGAGCACGCCGCGAGCCAGGTACAGTTGCGAAGCCTGCGGCTGGAGCTTGATTCCGTCAGTCATGACGTCGATGCCGACCTGAAAAGACTGGTGCGCCATCGATATGCTCGCAAAATCCAGATAGAGATTGATGTTCCGTGGATCGAGCAGCAGTGCCTTCTGCAACGTAGCGACGGCGTTGGGCGTATCGCCGGAGTCCTCGTAGGCAGTCGAGGCAAGCTCCAGCGTTTCCGCCCCGGGATTTGCCTGAAGCAGCGGCTCGAGCGTGGCGACGGCATCGTGTGGCTTCTTGGCCATGACCTGAACTGATGCCAGCAGAAGCCGCTCGCGACGGTCGTCAGGATTCAGCTCTGCCGTGTGTTCAAACACTTTGGCAGCGGCGTCCAGCTTGTGCAGTCTCACCAGACAGGTGCCATAGGCGTGCTGGGCTTCGATCTGCGACTCCAGCAGCGAACCTGCGCGCTCAAAGTGAGGGACAGCGGCCTCGCAGTTGCCTTGCCGGTATTCCAGCACCGCGAGCATGGCGTGACTCGTGGGATCGTCCGGACGCAGCTGCAACAGGCGGTTCAGCAGCGGAATCGCCTCTTTGTTCCCCAGTTGATAGTGGATTTGGGCCGCTCCCGCCAGGGCCGCGGGGTAATTGGGAGAAATCTTGAGCGACTGCTCGAAAGCTGCCAGTGCCTCCTTGCTGTTTCCCTTGCTCGCCAAGGCGATCCCTAGTAAAGCCCAAAGCTGTGGATCCGATGGAGATCGCTGAAGAGCCGTTTTGCTCAGATCGATCGCCTTGTCGAAGTCCTTGACCCGAAGTGCGGCGGTAATCGGAGCGATGTCGGCCTTCGGTGGGGGCTGAGTCTGCGCTGTCCCTGGAACGTAGATCAAAAGGCCGGCGCCTATCGCTCCGAGGATGCAAAAGCCACGCACGAAAACTGCCGATCTCAAGATCCCGGGAATTACGAATTTCAGCATGCGCACCGAGGCCGTTTGAACTTCACCCGCCAGTTCTCGTTTGACGCGACCTTGCCTGCGTGATATAGAGTCGAACTGCCAGAAAACGTTTGCCACAAGCAGCTGTTTGCCTGTCTGCATCTTACCTGAGGGGGAGTGCGATGAAAACCACATCCAGACGCCAATTCTTGCAAACCGCGACTGCTGCCACTGCTGTTGCGATGACCAGCCGTTCGGTTCCGGCCTGGGCTGCCGCTGCTCCCAAGGTCGACATTGCGGTAACGCCGCCCCTCTCGGTTTTTGATTACTCCCAGGTGCAATTGGCGGAGGGCCTATTCCGGCAACAGTTCGACAACAATCACAAGCTGTTCATGACCCTGGATGAAGACGGCCTGCTCAAGCCCTTTCGTGAGCGCGAAGGAATGCCCGCGCCCGGTCCAGATATGGGCGGTTGGTACGACAACAGCGATGACTTCAATCCTCCCGATGGAAGCTTTCACGGGTTCATCCCGGGACACAGCTTCGGCCAATATCTTTCCGGGCTGGCGCGCGCTTATGCGGTGACCGGGGACAAGGCCACCCAGGCGAAAGTGAACCGGCTGGTGAAAGCCTATGGAGAGACAGTCGAACCGAAGGGCAAGTTCTATGTCGGATATCACCTCCCGGGTTACACGTTCGACAAAACCTGCTGTGGACTGATCGACGCGCACGAGTTCGCGAAGGACCCGGCCGCGCTCGAAGTTTTGAAGCGCAGCACGGACGCGGTGTTGCCCCATCTCCCGCAGAAGGCTGAGAGCCGGGCGGAACAGGAGGCCAAACCTCATAAAGATATCGCCTACACGTGGGATGAAACCTACACGTTGCCGGAGAATTTCTTTCTCGCCTACCGGCGAAGCGGCGATCCGCGTTACCGGGAATTGGGGAAGCGCTTCATCTATCACGAGTTTTACGACTCGCTGGCTGCCAACCAGAACGCATTTCCGGGAAAGCACGCCTACAGTCACGTGAACACGCTGAGTTCTGCGATGCAGTCCTACCTTGTGCTGGGAGACAAGCAATATTTTCGCGCGGCAACCAACGGCTTGCGCATGGTGCAGGAGCAAAGCTACGCGACCGGAGGTTGGGGTCCGAACGAGGCGTTCGTTGTCCCGGGCAAGGGTCTGCTGGCGGAAAGCCTGAACAAGACTCACGCCAGCTTCGAAACTCCCTGCGGCGTGTATGGGCAGTTCAAGATCACGCGATACCTGCTCCGGCTCACTCGCGACTCGCGCTACGGCGACAGCATGGAGCAGGTTCTCTACAACACCATCGCCGGCGCCAAGCCGATCCTTCCCGACGGCACCAGTTACTACTACTCCGACTACAACAATGCCGACGCCAAGAAGGTCTACCACCGCGACAAGTGGCCGTGTTGCTCAGGCACTTTCCCGCAACTGACGGCCGACTACCACATCAGCACGTACTACCCGGCGAAGGACGGCATTTATGTAAACCTGTTTTTGCCCTCCACGCTTTCCTGGTCTCAAGGCCAAACGCTCACCAAGCTTACGCAGCGCACCAGTTATCCCACCGGCAATGCGACGCAACTCGAATTCGAGATGCCCCGACCGGAGAAGTTCACCGTCTACCTGCGAGTCCCGGCATGGGCGGACGGCAAGACTCGGGTTTCCGTCAATGGCAAACAGGTAGAAGGCGATGTTGCGCCCGGGAAATTCTTCGCACTCAACCGCACGTGGAAAGGCGGGGATCGCATCGAGTACGAAATTGGAATGCCCGTGCGACTGCAGGCGGTGGACGATCAGAACCCGAATATTGTGGCGCTGGTGCGAGGGCCGGTGGCACTGTTCGCCATTGGCGATACGTCGGCGAAGTTGACGCGGGATCAATTGATGGGCGCGACGGCAGCATCCCAGACCTCCGAAGACTGGAGTGTGCAGGCCGACGGCCACTCACTGGTCTTCAAGCCGTTTGCTGCGATTGGCGACGAACAGTATCGCCTGTACCACGTGGTGGGCTAAGGCAGCTCTGAGCTTTTCAACTCGATCTGTTGTGTCTCTTTGATGAGAGGCACGACGAAAGCGCCGCGCTCTTGGTTGAAGGGTTGCACCGGAAGAAATTTCTTGCCCCCATGAATCGCTGGCTGTTCCACATGCAGCCGAGCAGTCTGCGTGAACTGCGTTGCCGGCGAAAGCCCAACGCGAACCCTGTTCTCCCGAGTATCCAGTTCGATTTCCTCAAACGTTCCCGCATCAAGCGTCAGCCAGAGTCCCATTGGGGCCAGATAGATTCGAGACCGATATCCGTCCAGAGGCGTCACTCTTATCACGCCGTTCTTAGCTTTCACGTTTCCGCCGAATGCCAGCCATGCAAATTCGGGATCATGGACGACGTACGTAGCTGTATTCCAGGCAAAACCAAAGAAGTTCGGGCCGTAGTCACCGGACAGCGGATCAGACTTCAGCATGTCGGGGAACGCGTGGAACGCGGCTGAGGCAAAGCCTTCCTGATCGATGTCGGTGAGAGCTCCCATCGTGCCGCCATATCCGACACGCAGGAGGTAGAAATCTTCGGGATGGTCCCGATATTCACTCAGGAGCGGAATTGCATTCAGGCTTGAGCCGTAGTGATGCAGTTGCCGTTCGAGGCGGCGATCTTTCGCTGCGAAGATGAAATCCCAGTAGCGGCGCGCGCTCCCGTTATATCCCCAGTGGGGAATCGCGGGGTCATAGCCAAGAATGGCGTCCAGCGTAATTTTGGTTTTGTCCGGATCGCCGAAATATTTTGTCCAGGCATAGACTTCTTCCTGGCCCGTGGAATCCCAGGGCATTTCACTGCCGAAGGGATATGCTTCCTTTCGCCACCGGTCGGCGCGCACGCGCATCTTCGCTTCCAGGTCCGCCGCTTCCTGCTGCATGCCTTCAGTCTTGAGGTCGGAGAGAATCTGCAAAAATATATCGCCTTCCATTTGTCCGAACACCGCGTATTGAGGGGCGAATTCCGTCATCGCGATCGAAGTCCGGTAGGCATGATCGAGATACCAATTCCAGGGATGATTCGTGACCAGTCCCTCATGATTACGCGCGAGACGATAGAGAACCCAGTACGCCGCCGCAACGTGCGGGTAGTCATAGGAACGGTCCACTCGCTCGGAATGTTCCTTGTTCCAGCTCGTCCAGGTTGTCCAATCGAAATCGGAGCGGTAGTATCCCGCGGGCATCTGGTCCGGCTGGTAATAGAACAGGCTCTTGCGGACACCGTACTGATGAGGGCCATCCTTATACTGGAGGCGTCCCCAGAGCACCGAATCGACGAACTGCTGAATCTTCACGAGTTCTTCCGGATCAGGCTGGATGAGTTGCTTCATGACCGCAGAGATCCAGGCTCCCCCGCCGCCTTCGTCGCCGAGGCCCGGAATCCATGCCCGGCTATCCTGGAGCACGATCTGGTTCAGCTCACGGTCATAGGTCATGACAGACGGACCGCGATGGAACGGATCGTCCTCGTCCACATACCATTGCTTCGTCGTCAGAAAGCGGCCCATGTCTCGCATCGTTTCCGCCTCGGGCTTGGTCACAAAATAATGGATGGTCTGGACGGTGCCATCCTGATAGGTGACAGTCAAGCGTGAGCGCCCCCAGTCTTTTCCTCGCACTGTGTAGGCTTTCCAGCCGTTCGCAGTCGGATGATCACCCTTGATAACGAGTGCACCGTTGGGTTCCACCGCCATCGACTTGATCGGACTCGGATATTTCACGAAGAGTCGTGCGTCAATGTCGCCAGGCAAGACATATCCCGGTATGCCGACTGCGACCGGCCTGCGATTCGCAACAAGAGTTTTCTCGATGTTTCGAATTGAGTCGGATATCAGGAATTTAAGTGCATACGTCCGGCGCTCGCCGGGCGCGAGGGTCAACGAGCTCGGCGCATTCCAGGGCTGAGCACTCTTCCATTCATTCTGGGCGTATGCGTCACTCTGCACCATCCACTGATAAAAGCCCTCAAACGTGATGCCTCGCGGAGTCTGATCGGTGAATACCGGCTTCGCGCCAAACGAGTTTGGCTTGTCGAGTATCGGGTTGTAAGCCTCGAATGGAGTCTTGCCTTCGGGAACCACGAGCAGGGCCGGACCGTGTCCGTTCAGTCGCGTGACCTGAAGATATCCTGCGTCTTCGCCGATGTATGGGTCGTAGAACGAACACTTCGCGTGCGCCTCTTCCAGTGATCTGTCGTTCAGCACGTTATTGAAGATCATCGGAATGCCGAGAGCGCCGATCTCGATCCGCCCGGCAGAGCGGTTCTTCAAGACAAATTGCAGAACCAGTTTTCCATCTTCTATGAGCCAGCTGCGCGTGATTTTCAGGGGAATATCCCCCGGGAGGGTCGGGCTAAGATCTGCCGCTGCAAGAATGCTCCCTGACGCAGCCTGTGCGGCTACGGGTTCTCGAGCACTTGCGGTCGAATAGTTCTTCCATTCCGGTGAATCCGCCGTGCGAAGTCGAAGCGTGAGATCGCCAAGATGGAAGAATTCATCATGCGAGCGTGCTACGAGAAGGTCGCCGGGCGTGAAATCGAAGTTGGGGTCTGACTTCGGCCTGAGGGCGGCGACAGTCTGTGATGATCGCACCAGGCTGAGGTGGAAGTCGGGAGTATCGAGTTCAATCAGGCCCCCAGCCAGCATAGGTCCGGGTGTTGCCGGTGGGTGCTCCTTGGTCTGGCCGAATCCCGCCACACACAAGCCACAGCCGAGCAGTCCCGCGAAAATCAGGAACCGGGGTCCGTGCATCCATGACAATCCCTTCGCGATTCGTCTGGGCATATTCGGTAGACTCAGAATTTCACTGTCGTGGCAGAACCCGAGAACAACACAAGCTTCACAGTCTGGTCGATACTGATTTCAATTTGTCTTTCCTTCGGAGGCAGCATGCGCGAACCCTGAGCAAGGCTCAGAGTCAGCGTTCGCGATTTGTCGTCCCATGCTAACTGCGTGCCCATCCATTCGCCCTTTCGGTAGTTGAACGATTTCCCGTCATCCTCATAGAGCAGGAAGGTGGAATTGCCGCCCGGGTGGATTGATATCGAGAGTGGCTCATCAACCTTCTCATTTGTGTATTGCTTCACCGGTCCAAACGGAACGATCGAACCGGCACGAATGTAAATCGGCATTGTCGCAAGATCGACATTCCGCTCGACCTCGCGGCCGCCCTCGAACCGCCCCCCAGTCCAGAAGTCATACCAGTCGCCTCTCGGAAGGTAGACCGTTCGGGTACGGGCGCCTTTTTCTACCACGGGCGCAACGAGAAGATTCGGACCCCACATGTATTCACTCCCGCAGGCGATGGCTTTGGGGTCATCCGGATAGTGCAGCCACAGGGCTCGCATCACAGGCATACCGGTCTTTGTGCACTCGTGAACCGTGCTGTAGAGATAAGGAAGCAGCCGGTAGCGGAGTTCGAGATACTTGCGGCAGATGGTTTCTACTTCTGGGTTGTGAAGTTCGCTGGGATCCGGGGTGGCAGCGCCCTGGTAGTTGTTGATCTCGACCGGCCCCGGATCCCCCATGTTCCAACCCCACGGAAGCCGCAACTTCCATGTGCGCCCATGGCTGCGGAACAGAGTGCAGAAAGAGCCGAACTGAAACCACCGCACGTACAACTCCGCCGTGAATTCCTTGGTGGGAACAAAGCCGCCGATGTCGGTTCCCCAGTATGGAATCCCGGTGAGCCCGGAGTTGATCCCGATCGGCACCTGGACCTTCAGCGTTTCCCAGGTGGAAAACACATCTCCTGACCACAGGAACGACCCGTATCGCTGCATGCCCGCATAACCGTTGCGGTGCAGTGCATAGGGGCGTTCATTCGGACGATCTGATTGTGGGCCTTCCCAATACATGCGGTGGCGCGTCAGGGTTGAAGGTATGTCGAGCGGGTCGCCTTCATCCGGCCACCACCCATCCACTCCCATGGCGAAGTCTTTGCGGTGGGCATCCCAGTAGCAACTGGCGTCGGATTCATCGAACCGGCTGAGCGTACACGGATCGCTCACGCTGCCGCGCAAACGGTCCGAGAGAATGACCGAATGCAGCACAACGCGAAAATGTTCGTCATGCAACTCGGCGATCATTTTCTTCGGATCGGCAAAAACATGCGAGTTCCAGACAAACGATCCGTTCGCCGTATTCCAGCCGGATGGACAAAAGCCCGTGCCGAGATAGATCAGAGCATCGCACGGCAATTTTTTCTCGCGAAAAGTTTTCGCCTCCTCGAGAACCTCCTCTCGGCTGGCCAGAGTCCGATGTGATTGCTGGTAGCCCAGGCTCCAGAGCGGGGGCATTTCGCAATTCCCGGTCAGGCGCGCGTATTCGGCCAGGATCGTGGCCGGTTCCTGAGCCGCGACGACAAAGAGGTCCAAAGGCAGGGTGGCGCCCGCGGCGAGCTGAAATTTGTGTTGCTCTCCGGTGAAATCAAACGTTCCGAATGGCTGGTGGAAAAATATGGCCCATCCCGCCGTGCTGATCAGCCAGGGAATCGGAACCCGGCCGCCATGAGTGGCGAGCCTGTATCCTCCCTGGCCGCTGACCATGCGGTCAGTCGAGCCACGCCGATCAAACTGTGGCCCTCCTTCCCCCATCCCGAGGAGCGGGGAAGAACTTGCGTCGAAGGTGACTACGCCTGTTCCCGGATCCCAGACCAGCTTCTGGATGGTTTTGCCGCCCCGATCTTTGGTCACGAAAGTTAGAGGCGTTCCCGAAATCTCGACCTGCAAGTTGTCGGACTTAACTGTCTGGGCCCTTATTGCGCCTCGCAGTTTGGCCGCGGGCTGCCCCCACGAGGGCCGCATTAATGATCCGTTGAGAGGAATGTCACGGGTACGGCCGTTCTCTATCGGAAGAATGCTGACTCGAAGCGTGTGCGCACTGATGAAGGCGATCTGAATTTCAACTTCCGGACTCTCCGCGTCGGTCCCCGCGACCGGCCGGGCGTCGGTTAACAGAAGTCCGGCGCAGGCTGCTGCTCCTTGGAGTACCTGCCGGCGACTGTACCGATTAGTCATTGGTCTTTGGAACGAAGCAATGCACCGCAACGAACCGCGAATTTGCTTGCCGCGACTTTTTGCGACTTTGCTGGCTCGGAAACGAACCCAAAGGATATCGCAATTCCCAGAGGAGCATTTGGCATGATCCTTAGCTTGCTAGTTTCGCAAGCGCTGGGGCCGATATTTCTGAGGGAGAGCAGAAAAGTCCCAATGCTGCGCCTGATTGAGACGGGCAACAGGTACGATTCAGCTGCATTGGATTAGAAGCGGAAAGCGCAGCGTGGCATCATGCCCCGCGGGACCGGTGCCTCAACTCGTGCCGGGCAGCGGATGATAGAATGACACCTGCCTGATTCCTCAAGAGTCCCCGTCGTCTAGCCTGGCCTAGGACATCGCCCTTTCACGGCGGTAACACGGGTTCAAATCCCGTCGGGGACGCCAACAGGACCAAGAGTATCGAAAACCGTCCCAAGGTCATCAATCAAGAGGCCTTTACCTGTTTCAAAGACCCTGCGTTTTATCCACCACGTCAGTCCCTCGGGGAACAGCGCGTTCTGAAGGTCACGCTTACGATGAAGTCCACCTTCGCGTCATGCCTGTTCGAAGTTGATCACCTCGGCCTCGGCCTGTTGCATCAAGTCTCGGTAACTTGATTTCTCGGCGTCCAGAGACCTCATTGTTTCTTCGATTCGGGCCATTTCTTTAGCGATGCTTGTCTTCATGGTCCTGAAGTCCTCATCAGACAGGCGGTTGTCAATCTTAGATTTGATGGTTCGCAGATTCAGTGCTCGCTGCTCTTCCAGCCTGCGTGTCAACCCTTTGGCATATTCGGCAATCTGCTCTTTCCGGGTCCCCCACGTGCGTGCACCTATGGCAGGCAACTTCGCAAGCAGCTCCGCTGTGGGCTGGATCTGCGCCAGCAAGATGCAGAGCAGATCTTCTAATTGTTTTTGATGCAGCAGCTTTGCAACCCTTCCTCCAGCACCAATAACGTGCATAGCGCTGACCATTCCGGCTCCGCACCCAGCCCGCAGTCAAAGCCTTATCGCACCCAGCGCACCTAAGGAAGCCACGCAAAGGGAAGTCTTCATGTTCCTTCTGATGAGGCTGCCCACCGTCCAATTTGGTCTGTGCGGCCGCGAAGAGATCTTCAGAAATTAATGGGTCGTGCGTGCCCTTAACCGTACGTCCCCCGAGACAATCCAGCCGGCATAAAATTCGTTTCTAACCATTCTGGAAAAGGTTTGTTTAGGTATTGGCCTGCCGGTTGTGAGTCCCATGGAGGCCACAAGACTAGAAATCGTACTGCACGCTGCCGCGTCACTAATGAGGTGATGCGGCCTTCATTGGAACAAATCCCGGACTTATCGATCTGCCACGACCAACTGCATGGAGTTCATGGAAAAAATGTGGGGATCATGATGAGAAGCGAGGTAATGCTTTTCGCTGTGAGGGACTGGATGCTGTCCAAATTCGGCCGCAAATTCAAATGCCGTCTCTGCTGCAGGACATTCAAGACCGCTTCCGCATTGCGAATCCATCGCCAGGCCGCACATCCGCCACCTGTCGGTCGACGGAAGTCGGCCAAACCCAGATAACGGTTTGACGGCGCGGGTGTGGGTTGACTAAAGTTCTGCCGCACCTGCAAATCCGCAGTTCCGGATCGAGTTCAGCGAACCAGGTCGAATCGTTCGGTTGACGATCTCTCACACGCTCCCGGCGACCCGACATGTCCCCGCGCTGCTGGAGCTTGACTCCCGACGAAAATCGAACGTGCTCTGTCGAAAGGGTTTTCCTTCACGAGTTGGACGCGTGGGCTTGCACTCGTGCCGTCGACTGAAGAGCCTTGACTTAGACCCATCGGTTTGCTATACTTAAGTTATAGAAAACAAACCATATAGGGTCTTAGAAGCGGCGTCGCACCCCTGCCTTCGCCGGGAGAGAAGTGTCTTCATAACGGCCGTCATCTCGTCAGGGAGATTTGGAAAATCAATTGAAAATCACTCGCAATGTGCATATCCAACTGAAGGATGGGAAACAGAAAGAGTTCGTCCAGTTGTTCGAGTCGCAGATCCTGCCGGCTCTTCGGCAGCAGAAGGGCTTCCAGGATGAGCTGACCCTGGTGCACAACGACCGGGTAGTCGCGATCAGCTTCTGGGATGACCGCAAGAACGCCGAGATGTACCACGACACGGCGTTCCCGAAGCTGGTGGAGAAACTGAATTCGGTAATTCAGGGAGCTCCGAGAGTCGAGACCTATGACGTCGCTACGTCGACTCTGGCGGTGGCAGCTTAGTCCGTTCCCACCGACTGCAGCGCTGCAATGCAAAGTAAGGGGCCCCGCCCGGGGCCTTTTCCTTTGCCTCCCGGTTGACATAGCGCTGTCATTCCCGCACAGTATGGAACGGACGAGATAACAGTTGTGATCGCCCGGGGAAAGCCTGGGAGGGTCTCCTTCGCCTGCCGGGGGGACAACGCTTCAGTGACTCCGGAGCGTAACAGAGTGAGACTTGTCGCGTGGTTGGCGGCCGTCCCCGGAACTAGGGAACATACTGGGGATCAATTCCTCCCTTTCCGTCAGCGAATCGGACGTTTAAGCGGGGGATGTTGACCAATTCAAAAGTTGCGGAAGCGAGCCGAATCTTGTTATTGGATTTGTCCACCTCTTCCAGAATCCGGGTGAAAAGACGGTCTTTTACGAACCGCCGTTTCCGGTAGTCTACGATGTAGCGCGCCGTGAACTCGATCCAGTTATCATTGGCGGCGAGCGTGATCATCGGTTCAATGCGGGCTGGTTCGAGCCGGTACTTATTCACGGCGCGCTCCCAGGCTTCCCGCGATTCCACCGCGTAATCGCGGCAGACTTCATTGACGATGGCCTCCAGACGATTTCTCGTGTACTCCCAGTCGGATCCATACCGGACGGGCACTGTGATCTCGTCCCACAGGAACGGGAAGTCAGCCGAGTAATTAAACACGGGTTCCTTGAAGATGACACTGTTCGCAATGCGTACGATCCGGCCATTGTAGAGATCGCCGTTCACCCACTGACCTACCTCCATCAGGGTCGTGCGTAGCACGCCAATATCGATAACATCCCCGCGCACGCCACCCATTTGGACCCGATCTCCCGGGGAATAGAAGTTCCCAAAGGAGACGGCCACCCACCCGGCGACGCTGACAATGACTTCTTGCAGCGCAAATGCGCTGTC
>CAWDLG010000004.1:0-1441937 GCA_963803205.1 Terriglobales bacterium | reverse complement strand
TGGCAGGACTCAATGTTATGCAGCAACTGATTGCGGGCCGCCTAACAACTGGTTCGGGGTGAGATCGCGCTGCTCCACCTGGGGTGGAACGTCCAAACGCCCACGTCACGGCCCTCGTCACGTGTCCGGGTGACTGTCAGAACCACGTTCTCCCTGCTCGGCTATAAGATTCAACGCGGTGATCGGATCGTTATGGCGAAGCACCAGGGGAGGGGGCATCAAATGTGGCACGACTCGCACTAGCAAGAACAAGACAGCAAACGCCCAGGGAAGACCCGAGGCGAGTACTACTATAAATCCAGACAACGGGCCAAGAGCCGGGATCAACAGTTTGTGAAGATGGGCGACCCACGGCAAGGCGAAACCAATCACTATACTGATTATCGCCGGCGTTCCCCCGAGTACGCTTCTGATACGAGCAACCTAGCCCCGCATCGTCCGCAGAAGAAGTCCTTGCGGTAGACTCGCCGGTCAAACGGTATTCCCCGATTGCATTGGGGGCATCTCATTTCATTGTTAGTCCTGCACGGTATAGGAGGCATCGATCTGCTCTTGGTACGATTGCTCACTATATGACCGATCACCAACACCCCGACCGCGATAGCGGTCAGGACAATCCAATCGCCAACGCTCCCGATGACTCTCTCCACAAGCGAACCTTGAACATGCGCTTCAGTAATTCTCATTGCGATTGAACTGACAATTACTCCTATGAGCGTGAAGATGAAGAGAGCGACGCCTACTATTTGGACTAATGTCAGCTTCTGCTTGCCTGCGATTATGTTCTGCCAGAATCGCGCCTCGTTCGCCGCAGTATCTGGGAAAACTATATTGCGCTGCCGGAAATCGACGTCTCGTCGCCATTCTTCCTGGTTTTTCATATTCAGTCACCCCACAGGTGCCGGATGAATGCCGGCCAGCAAGTATCGTTGGACGATCATATTTGAGTGTGCTCAGCGGTAGCCCCTACGGCGCATCTCGAGCTGAGGTAAGCAGAAAGGCTATAGGCCACTCCAGCGTAGAATGGGCCAACAAATCGGAGCTGATCCAGTCCACGTATCAAGTCGATATTTGGATTAGTAAACATTTCTCGGTAAGTTGTGTACTTGGGAATGGCGAAATGTCCCGCGAAGAAGTAACGATACATGGCTACAAACCGATCGTCGAGTACATTTGTGGGAAATTCCCAGAGACAGTATCCTAAAACGATCGTCGGAACTATCCACGCATATGGAGCACTCTTGTGATGATACTTAAAATTCATCATTCCAGCAATTGCCGCCGGACCGGCGCTGAAAAGAAGAATGTGCGAGAACAAGAATTGCATATGGCCTACGTCACACTTTCCGAAAAGTGGAAGGATCCAATCGTGTGCTCGTCCCGCTACCCAAGGCGTTATTGTCGTTGCTGATATGTAGACGGCGACGCTGTGCAAAGCCAGGTGCCCAAACCTAATGTACACAGCCTTCGTCATTGGCGGCAAAGCGTACCACTACCCTTATTTCAGAGCAACGTCACTATTTCGCGGACTGGTAATAGGCATCCATACATGCGACAAAATCGGACCGTCTCGACAGCGCCCCGGTCGCCAAGTTGGCTCCAGCTTGAACCTCAGTTCCCACCGTAGATCCGGATGGATTTAAGATATGTCCGTGACCATATAGTGAGGTTCCTTGGTCTAGGCTGACAAGCGGATCTCCGGAGGGCATGGCGATAGGGCCGAGGCCATTGTTTCGCGCTTGAACTGCAAGCAAGCACAAATTTACCGCTTGCGACTCTGTGAATACGCGGTCTTTTGTCCTCCTATGTGGTTTACAACGAAATCTCCTGCGTGACTGCGGAGATAAGCAGCCAGAGGGCCACCATCCCTCTCGTGATTCCACAGCCACGTCTCGCTCGGAATAAAAGTCGGCAGACCCAGTACCTCGGCGAAACCCTCATTGTTACAGTATTTAAGCCCCACAGCTTTCGCATTGCATCCAAAATACTTAAATCCTAACCCTTCAGAGGTATTGGTAACGATATAGGGAACATTCGTGCCGTTCTGGCTTGACATGAATCCTTCAGGCTTTATTGCGGGTGGCAATGGACTTGCAGCACCCAAATTTATGAGCCCATCGGCGACACTACAAGGCGCTTCAACCCCATCCACGGCACAACCACGAAAACCTAATGGATCAATCGTTGATAACGGGCTGTTGGCAACATAACCGTAACGATTCCACGACTGTGGGCTTGTCAGATCAACAGCCATCAATCCGCCGGGATCCGGAGACATCCACCTGCTTTGACGCGGATCATATTGTCTTGCCGGAAAGTCGTATTGCAACCATATCGTATCCTTGTTTGCGCCCGTGAACGAAAGCTCGCCATTCCCTCCACTGGGCTGCGCGTAGGGTTCCCCGAACGGGGCGTAGGCTGCCCCCGAGACGATGGTGTGGCCAGAACTGCTTGACGCCAACCGATCACTTCCCAACCAGTCAGGGTGGCGATAGTGACTCAATCCCCAGGACAGATATTCGGCAACTGCTCGACCCGGCAAGGGGATGAACGCCTGTTGCAGATTTTGTCCAGTCATTATCGCCAGCTTTCCGCCTGTTGGAGCATAAACGATTTGG
The DNA here is from genome assembly GCA_963803205.1 of Terriglobales bacterium. Lineage (GTDB taxonomy): Bacteria > Acidobacteriota > Terriglobia > Terriglobales > Acidobacteriaceae > CAWDLG01. Next base: position 1,439,319 of record CAWDLG010000004.1, on the reverse strand, counting down.
TAATATGTCCCCGAGCGATTTTGCTCGACGTTCCTTCCCAGTGCATCGTAAGTAAACGTGGTCGTATCAATCGACGCGACGTGCCCGGTTGCCTGCCATGTGTAGCTGTGAAAACTGTCGGCCAGAATATTGCCATTGCTATCGTAACTCGGAGTGAATCCCGGTATCGACGCATATTGGTTTTTAGAATTATACGTGGGAAGCCAGGAAGAGCTCCCGGATTTTGTTGCGTTGCCAAGAGGGTCGTAAGCAAAGGTCTGACTCCACGCCGAGCCGCAGTTGGCCGAAGTCACGCGCGATAGATTATCGTAACCGTAAGCGCACGTCTGATTGTCAGACGCGATCCAAGGGTCGGTGACAGCCAACGTCTTGAGAGTGGTGTTCGAATTCCAGGTAAGATTTGCAGTTTCTGCACTTGTACCAACAGTAAATTTGTACTGCGTCATCCGTCCGGTATTAGGATCGTAAATAAAATTGTCATGATCCGCGATCCAAATGTGACGGCAGTGACCTGACTGGAGAGATTGTATGACGTCCCTGTAACCGGGTTCTGCCCCGTAGGTTGCGGAAACCGTTGATGTTCGACCTTCACCGTCGGCGCCGAACCCGATGCTGGGAATTTGAGAAATCCACAAATTCTTCAAAGCTCCGTTTGCCCAGTAGTCAGCGGTCGGGTGGTAGTAGCCGCCAGAATGTGGAGTGGATTCCCACATTTCAGTTATTTCCCCCTTGCCGAATAGTTCAGGCCGATATCGGTAATTTTGGTGCAACTCACACACGTCGCCGTATACGTCTGTGCTAGCCGTCCCTTGGTATTCGCCATAGTAACGCCGTTCACGGTGGCCGCATCGTAAACATAATAGCGCGACTGGCCGGAACTCATTGGCCCCACGTCAAATTCCTGAGTCAGTCGATGCAAAGGATCGTACGCGTAGCACTCGGTGTTGCCTGCAGCATCATAGGCCTTTACGAGATCTCCCGCCGACGCCGACTGACAGTTATATCCCGGCGTCGTTGTGTTCACATCATAAGAATACTGGACCGTGCCGGTCTCCGGATTCGTTTCGGACGTTAGCCGACTAAGCATGTCGTAGTAGTACATGCGCGTTTGACCACTCTGGCTGACGGTCTTCAGATTCCCCAAAGCGTCGTAAGTATATTGGGTGAAGTATCCGGTCTGCGGCGACGTCTGCGTGCACGAGACCGATCCGCTGCCGCTCGTGAGCTCGCATACGGATTTTAAGCGCCCCAACCCGTCGTACTGAAACTGCTTGCGTTTCGTGTTTTCTCCTGCCGGTGCCGGTCCTACCGTTTGAAGGACATCGTTGCCAACATAGCTATAGCCGACGGTACCGCCTCCACCATCTGTTACAAGCAGCGGCCGTCCCAGCCCATCATATGTCGTCGTGGTCGCTGCTGATGGGCATGCAACGCCAGCGGTCGAGGGACATGGAATGCCAACGCTAGCAAGCCTGCCATTGGTGTCATAGCCATAGACGATCGTGTCGAAGGTGCTTGAACCGGGTGCTTGACGAGTCTGCTTGAACCGTACGCGCCCAAAAGTGTCCACCGTGGTGAGAATATCGACGGTAGAAGCACCTCCGTTAAACAACAATGCACTTTCAGTACTAGTGGGGGTATAGCTCGTGCTGGTTGTATTGTTCAGTTCATCAGTGCGTGATGTCTGTCGCCAAAATGGATCGTTATAGCTAAAGTTGACAGTCTTGCTGTTCGGGTCCGTAGTCGACGTTGCCACGGCGCCATTGCAGTTCCACAGCTGCGAACTCATTAGGCCAGCAGTGACCTGGCTGGTCGGAAGGAGGTTGTTGCAAGACGTGTTTGTATATGTGGTGAGGGTCCCCTTTACGTCTGTACGAGTCTTGACCGCCCCATTAGGATCATAGGTGAATTGGTCGGTCAAATAGGTCGTTCCGCTGACCAGATTCTCGACTTTCAGTACATTGCCAGCCGTATCCCGGGTGAACCGGCGTTTCGCCATGGTGGCGCCGCTGCCATCTTTGGTAGTGATCCGACATGGCAGCTTCTGGTTCGTAATTGCCGCCGCCCCGCATGAGTCACTGCCGCTGACGTACGTACCATACTCAAGCACTTGGTCGGATACCAAAGTCGGAACTGAAGTTCCGAAGTCATAGGCCTTGATCTCGTTCGGAGTAAGAGACGTTGTACTATTGATAGTTGTCACCAGCGACGGAGTTGCCATCGACGGCAGGATGTGCCAAGTGTCTGTTTGCGTGACATTGAACTTTACTGCATTGGCGGCGCAGGTCACATTGTTACCCGCCTGCTGCGAAGTGTTGTTATAGCAGATAATGTTCTTGTCCAGCCACACGTTGTTGCCGGTGGGACCAGTGTAGTGAATCACCGCGGTAGGGAGTGCATCGTAAAAACTGTAAAACGTCTCATTGGAAGGGCTGGAAGCGTCCCCGAAAACGGTCGTGGAGGTGTGTACATTGCCACCTAGGTTTGCCACGTGAGTAAATTTCGTCGAATTTCCGGCAAAGGTTCGAGTCATGACCGCTGTGCTGCCGTCCGCACAATTGATTCCATTTGTGCCCCCGGAATACGCATACGTGATCGATCCTCCGGTTGGAAGAGTTACCGAAGCCAGCCGGCCAGTGATGGAGCTTGGTGAACCGACCGTGGGCTCGTACATAAACGACATCGTAGAGCCGTCTGGGAAGGAGATCATAGTCGGGAATGCTTGCGACACCGCCGTGGTGACGTCGGCTGGGCATCCGAAACTCGGTTTCCACGACTTGGTGGTATTTGTCACGACAAAGGAACGCGTGTTCCCATTTGCGTCAGTATAGGAATATGTATCAATACCACTACTGGTGGAGTACGTTAGTGCCAGTTGCCCAAGAGTGTCCGTATAGGTGATCGGGGTTCCGACGGGAAACCCGCCGCCAACGGATATTGTGTTCAGGTTTCTGCTTTGGACGGAATACGTAGTCGTGATCGGGCCAGAATGAGCGACCCTGTTCCCTGCCTCATCGAAAACGTTATAAGTAGTGGTGTCTCCGTTCGTCGCCAACTTCAAATACAACCCTGACTGATCGTCTGCGGACGCGCCAAGGGTTGATGTAAGGCATCCTCTAGAATCAAAAGCGATCCGCGAAAATGTGTGTTGCGTGTTCCAGCGGTCCGTGAAGGTCCAACCAATGTATTTGAACGTTTGCTGGCCGCCAACGGGACAGGTCCTTGCCACTGGGTCCGTATCCCATGTCAGGGTGCCATCGAGAAGGTTCGCAGCTCCGTGAAAGCTGCCAAAGTCCCGCGTGAAGGGCACGGCGACACCCCCCGGCGGCGGATTAGGAGTTGAAAGGGAAAAGTTCTTTGCCAACGAAAATGCAAACGCCAAGTCAGAGCCCATCTTTGTTCGGATCGGAATCTTGACGAGAATATTGAGGTTCGTAAGACTGACGCTCTCGTAGGGGTTGTCTGAAGTCATCACTGACAACACCGGCTGCCCGATTGCGGGATTGCTTTGAGCGGTCGCATATGGAAAGAGCGCTGTTGCGGTGAGGACAATGACGAGCGCTGTGAGTAGCTTCATATTGTCGTCCTTGGGAAGCAGGCAAGGAATCTTGCGAAGATGAGCGTGAGGCCAAGGCAACGCCGTCCACGATCGATCGCAAAGCATCGTGGCATGAGGTTATACAGAACTCTAAGTAAATTGCGTACGTGTATGTTACCGTGGTAAGTAGAAGAGAGAGTGTTTGTGGGGGGGGGGTGTTACTAAGTGTGAAAGTAGTACGCTGACAGGCTAGAAGAGTACCACTTTGACGTGGGTGGAGGCCCTCGGGCAACCAGGCCAGTGGCGACTGAGAGGCAAGAGAATCTTAAGGCTCACAATGCGGACAGACTGCCGTGCTTCTAGAGCTAGAATGCGATGTTAGCCATCCCGGGCGCGGGTTTATCGTTCCCTTGTGAGTGTATGTTTCGCCTTCTATGGAAATATCTCATTGACCTTGTTCCTAACGGCTTGATTCTCGACGGCTTCAGATATCGCATCGTCGATTCCATGTCCGATGCCCCAACCACTGCTGAACCGTCCTCAGATCGACTCCAGCCCATAAGCAACGCGTCGCGAACGTCGCTCGGAACTTGTGCAACCAAAATCGATCGGGGTCGAGCTTCGCCCGCTTTGCCACGGCCTTCAGGCAATCGAGGAAATCCAATTTCGCCTTGCACCCCGCAGTTGGGAATAGGAGACGACACGTCTTGTCTGACGTGGCTTTCCAGGCCTTGAGATTACGTGCCAGTTTTTCAGGGATCGGAATTTCGCGTTCCTTGTAGGCTTTCGGGGTCCAGTTGTGGTCGGGCTTGTGACTGACTCGAACTGTGTGAGCCTGGAGATTGAGGTCTGACCAATATGCATACATCACTTCCTGCTCACGCATCCCGGTCATCAGGAAGAACTCGAACCAGAGACGCTCGCCTTCGTTGCACACCTTGAAGAGCCTATGCAATTCCTCCTGCTCGTAAATCTCCGGTTCTTCCTCGGTGTAGCGAGGCCAGTCGTTCTTGCCGACTAGACCGCGAATGCCCACGGCTTTGAGGAATGTCATCACATTTTCAAACTTGTTGTAGACGCTACGCGGGGATTGTCCCTTGTTGTCCCGCAGAAAGGCTGAAAACTTCAGCAGGTCCTTGCGGTCGATCTCCTCCACGTGCATTTTGTGGCACGATTCCACAAAGTAGGACAGGGCTGTGCTGTAGGCCGCGGATGTCTTCGGCTTCTTGCTGAGTTTTACTTCCTCCAGGTAGCCCTCCACGGCTGCAGCAATTGAGCGACTGGCGTTTCCGTTCGCCGGCAGAACTGCCACGCCGTGATTCAAAGCATTGAGCTCAGCCTGCTTCCGCAACCGTAGCGCGGCTGCGTCCTGCGGGTCCCTGCCGACTGATAAGCGGACCCGCCGACCATTCTCCCGCCATTCGAGGTAATAGGCACCCTCTGGGTGTCGTTCCGGCTGCCCGTTGATGAGAACCAGATCAGGCTTGACCCGGCCGTTGGACGAAGAGACGACTTGGCAATAACGCATCCCTCGGCTGGTTAGGACGCGTTTGGTGAGATTGACTTGCCTGCTCTGGGTGTTTGGCACGGGCGATACCTCCAACTGAACTCGGAATCAGTGTAGGTATCACCAGCTTGCAAGTACCAGATAACAAAGGTAACTGGCGGAGAGGGAGGGATTCGAACCCCCGATACCCGTCAAGGTATGTCCGCTTTCGAGGCGGATCGTTTCAACCACTCACGCACCTCTCCGCGTCAAAACAATGCTCAGCGGACGGACGCCGCTGATCTCGGAATGGCTAGCTGACCTCTTTCTGTTCCCTCCGCCGCGTGCGGAAGAACGCCTGGAGCAGGTCCGCGCTGCGGCCCGGCAGCACTCCTCCCCGCACTTCCATCTGATGATTGAGCCGGGGGTGATTGATGACCTGGAGCGCCGAGCGGACGGCGCCTGCCTTGGGGTCGTCGGCGCCATAAACCAGGCGCTTCAGCCGCGCATGCACCATAGCGCCGGCACACATTGCACAGGGCTCGATTGTAACAAACAACTCGCAGTCGCCCAGACGGTGATTCCCGACCGCTGCGCCCGCCTGTCGCAGAGCTACCACCTCGGCGTGCGCCGTGGGATCACGGTCGGCGAGATTCCGGTTCCATCCCCAGCCCACGGCTTTGCCGTCCAGGACGACCACGGCTCCGACCGGGACCTCTCCGTCATGCAGAGCCCGCTGGGCGATGCGCAGGGCCTCCTCCATCCAGATTTCGTCGGTTGGGTTGGCAGGGTTTGGGTTTTCAGCCATTTGACGGCTATTGTATCGGCCCCACTATGCCCGTCTGCGGAATAGCCATTCAAACCGCCCTAATCCTGCTTTCCCACGCCGCGCCTCTGCGTCATAATAGGCGGCCTGGTTGGAGGTGAATATGGGTAAGAAAATCCTGTTAGCCGGCGTTCTTGGTGGCATCGCCCTGTTCTGCTGGGGTGCGCTGTCGCACACGGTCCTGGGGATTGGCGAGATCGGAATCAAGGAGTTGCCGCAGGAGCAGATGGTACTCCAGTCCCTGCAAGTCTCCATTAATGAGCCTGGGTTCTACTTCTTTCCCGGCATGAGCGTTCCCGCGAACGCTACCGCCCAACAGAAGCAGGCGGCGACGGAACGCTATCAGCAGAGATACACCCAGGGCCCGAACGGAATCCTGATTTATCAGCCCACGGGCTCGCCGCCGATGTCCGCCAGGCAACTGCTTACCGAGCTGGGGTTGAACGTGGTACAGGCTCTGATCGCAGCGTGGTTGCTTTCGATGGCGACGGTCCTCACAACTTTCGTTTCCCGGGCGAGCTTTGTCGTGGTATTGGGAATTCTGGCCAGCATCAGCACCAATATTCAGTACTGGAACTGGTACCACTTTCCCGCCTACTACACGACGGCGTATATCCTTAATCAGATTCTGGGTTTTGTGATTGTCGGGATCGCAGCGGCTGCGATCGTGCGCCCGTCAAAGATCGCGATTGCAACGCCATTGGCGAAGGCGGCCTGAGACGGATACGGCGGCTTCGCAGCGGTTCACGATTCAGGCATTCCAGATGTTAGCGTTTAGCCGCTAGGGGTCAGTAGGGAAGGCACCTCAGCGGCTGAAGCCCTTGCGAAAGTGCTCCCTCATCGCAGCGCTAAAGCGCTGCGCCACCCAAAACCGGTTCTTCATGAGCTCCGGAATGGCAATCCAGCCTCCAAGTTCGGCGTCCGGCAAGACGCTCGCCGGTGTATTCTGAGGGCAAGGCAGTTAGTGTTATCCTAAACGCGCTATGGGGATCCCAAAGCTTTTGCGAAAGGCTTTACTGCTCGACCTGCTCCAGGGCCTGAAAATCACCTTTCTCTATCAGGCGCCCAAGGAGATCTACACCGAGCAATATCCGCTGGAACGGCCTCAAGTAGCCGAGCGTTACCGTGGAGCCCCAAGGCTGAACGTCAATCCTGATACCGACGAGACGCTCTGCATCGCCTGTGACCTTTGCGCGCTCGCCTGCCCCGAGCACCTGATCATCGTTTCCAGCGAGCGCAATGAGAAGACCCGCCGCAAGGAACTGACCAACTTTACCTACGACCTGAGCCGCTGCATGTTCTGTGGGTTGTGTGAGGATGCTTGTCCCACTGACGCGCTCGAGCTGACGCAGGACTTCGAACTCGCGAGCTATACGCGCGAAGGCGCAATCTGGAATCGCGAACTGCTGGAGAAGGGTCCGCAGCCCACCCAGTATCGCAGCTAGGTAGAATGCACGACTTCAGGGCTGCTTGAAGTCGACCGTCACATTCGTTTCCGCCTTCACAGGTTTTCCATTCAGCAGAAACGGCTTGTAGCGCCACTGCTTCACGGCATCGATCGCGGCCTGCCCGAGAAGGGAGTTGCCCTGAAGGAGTTTCACGTTCTCGACGTTGCCGCTCTCGTTTACCGTGGCTAGCAGCGCTACTTTGCCTTCAAGGCGAAGAGCACGGGCCTGGACGGGATACTCCGGCTGCACCCGGTATTGCAGGACCCCACCCTTGACGCCCTGGGATGTAACCATCTTCGGCGCTGCAGGCAAGGTGGTGGTGGCAGGAAGAAGGGCTCCCAGCGAAGTGGATTCGGAATTTACCGCAACAACCTTCGGAGCCTCGATCGGCGTGTCATCCTGGGTGGTCGTCGTCGGGATCCTGGCTGGGGCGGCCACCACCTGCTCCGTGTCGGAGGAAGCATCATCGGTTGTCGATTTCAGATTGCGAACTACTACCTCCTCGGCGTCCGGTTCGGTAGTCGACTGCGCAGCGGCCTTTACGCGTCCCGTAGGCGCCGGATGATTTGGCGAAGGCTTGGCTTCCAGGCTCTCATCCAGCACGGTGGCAGGCAGCGGCAACTCCACTTCGTCCCCCTGCAAGGTGGCGAACTCGGGTTCCGGCTGGCTGCTCGGGGTGGAGTTTTCATGCGCCATGAAGGCTACCGCGGTTAACAGCACCACGGCTGCGAAGGCGGCGCCTGCAATCCTCAGTTCCTGAGGCGACCTGCGGCGCACCTCCGCGAGCACACGTTGCAAAAGCGCCTTCGGCGCAGGCAATACGCGGCGGGTTCGCCGGGCGACCGGCGCGGCGATGGGAGCGCGAACGACCGGAGCCACAGCCATCGGCGGCGCAGCAACTGGCGCCGGCGCAGGGAGCGAGATCGCTTCCACCGCGGCCGCAACCCTGGCATGCGCCTTCTCCGCCAGTTCTGCCAGACTTGCCAGCACGCCCATGTGGGCATCCGTGAAGCTGAATGCGTAGCAGGAGAAAACTTCCAGCACACCGACCATCCCGGCCGCACCATGCAGCGGAACGGCCACAATGGCGCGGATTCCCAGGCTCTCGCAGACGGCGGCATCGACACGATCGTCGAATTGGGTATCGTCACAGCGCAGGATCTGTCCGCTTCGCAGGCATTCGCCCGAAATGCCGGAATCCACGCTCACGCGGGCGCCGAGTCCAGGAGCATCGCCACTGCTGCCGACGCAGAGGATCACGCCGTCGTGTCCCATGGCGATGGCGGCGCCGGTGCCGCTGGTCAGGTTCTGTGCTGCCACCGCGATGGCGTTGAGAATGACGTCGACCTGATGGCTGCCGGAAGCGATCTGCTCCCGCAGAACGGCCAGCACGGATCCTGCCTGCGCGTGTTGAGAAATGGGCTGGGTAGAGACGTTACGGTGGCGTGACAAAAAAAGATAAGGTCTAGACGCACCACCAGCGGGTGGGATGCTAACCGGGGGATAGGCCATGTCAGTGACTCGCTTCAATATCTAGAGTCCCTGCCACAGTGAAAAAGGGAGAGGAAACTATCAAAAGTCTGTGCCAAAAAGGGCTTAATGTCAATGCGAGAATGGTGCATGGTAGGTCATGTCCGCACGAGACCGTAGCGGACCAGGATGGTAATGATGCGGGAAGTTACCCTGCCGGCGGGCGCGAGGGTTGCTGTTGCGTCATGCAGTGCAGGGTGCCGAATCCCCAGACCAGATCACCGCAATAAATGCCGACGATCTCGCGATCGGGGAAGAGGTCCGCAAGAATATCCAGCGCAAATCGGTCGTTCGGATCATTGAATACGGGCGCCAGAACCAGGCCGTTAGCGATATAAAAGTTGGCATAACTGGCGGGCAGCCGCTGTCCTTGAAAGAAGACCGGCGCCGGCATCGGCAATTCGACGATCGCAAGCTGCTTTCCGTCCTGATCCGTCGCCGAGCGGAGGCGACGCATATTTTCGCGAAGCGGTGCGTAGTTAGCGTCGGCCGGGTTCCCCTCGACCACGGTTACTACAGTGTCCGGCGCGACAAAACGCGTCAGGTCGTCGACGTGGCCATGGGTGTCGTCGCCGGCGATTCCCGAGTTCAGCCATATCACGTTGCTGACTCCAAGGTATTCGGCGAAGATCGCGTCGTAGTCCTTGCGTTTCATTGCGGGATTGCGGCTCTGCACCTTGCTCAGCAGACACTCTTTGGTGGTGAGCAGACTGCCCTTGCCGTTCACATCGATCGACCCGCCTTCCAGCACAACGCGCTTGCTCTGGTGCAGCGGCCGGACTTCGCGAACGCCAGCGGCGCCCGCCATTCTTGATCCGATCACTTCATCGTGTTGCCAGTTCTTGTATTTGGCCCAGGCGTTGAAGCGCCACTTCGTGGCCGAGAGCAATCTCCTCTTGTCGACTGCCTCTTCGACGAAGATGCATCCGGAGTCGCGGGTCCAGACGCGATTCGTCGGCCAGCGGTGAAAACGGACCCTGCCATTCAGAGCGCTCGCCTGCTGAAGGCATTTCCGGGCTGCCTTCTCGGCCGAAGCGTTGTTAACGATCACGTCCACCCGCTCGTGCCGGGCGAGATGGCGAATAATCTCCGCGTAGACCCAGGGGATGGGCGCGAACTTTCCCGGCCAGTCTCCCTCGTAATGAGGCCAGGCCAGCCAGGTCGCCTCGTGTGGCTCCCACTCAGCGGGCATGCGAAATTCTGAGTGGACGTTGGGGTCGGCGGTTGGTTTCTTTTTGAGCCGCGCTGTCATCGGGTAGATTCAGTCGATCACGCGGCTGGTGATGGGGGCATAGCTGTCAATCCGGCGGTCCCGAAGAAATGGCCAGTTGCGGCGGATGTCCTCCAGACTCTTGAGATCGACGTCGCCGATAAGGATCTCTTCCTTATCGTGTGACGCTTCAGCCAGCACCCGCCCAAATGGATCGCAAAAAAAGGACCCGCCCCAGAATTCCAGTCCGGCGCCCGGAGCCGAGTTGCCGCGTATGTTTCCCGTCTCGAAGCCGACGCGGTTTACCACGGCGACGTAGACCCCATTGGCGATGGCATGGGACCGCTGGATCGTCCGCCAGGCGTCGTGCTGGGCTGGGCCGAACTCCTCCTTCTCGGAAGGATGCCATCCGATTGCGGTGGGATAAAACAGCAGATGCGCTCCCTGCAATGCTGTCAGCCGCGCTCCCTCGGGATACCACTGGTCCCAGCAAACCAGAGTTCCCACGCGTCCCACCTTTGTATTGAACGCGCGAAACCCCAGATCTCCCGGAGTGAAATAGAACTTTTCGTAATAAAGAGGATCGTCGGGAATGTGCATCTTGCGATACAGCCCGCCGAGAGAACCATCGGCGTCAAAGAGCGCCGCCGTATTGTGATAGACGCCGGCGGTTCGTTTCTCAAAAAGGGAAGCGATCAAAACGATTCCCAGTTCCCGCGCGAGCGCCGAGAGCTTTTCGGTCGCGGGTCCGGGAATCGGCTCTGCGAGATCGAACAACTCCGTATCTTCGCGCTGGCAGAAATACTGCGTCTGGAAAAGCTCCGGCAGGCAGACAATCTGCGCGCCGCGTCCGGCGGCCTGGCGGACGAACTCCATCGCGCGCTCCATGTTCTTCTCCGGCTCGGGAGCGGCCGACATCTGCACGAGTCCGACGCGAAATTTTTCCGGCGGCAACGCAATCCTCCGTGTGAAGACTTCAAGCATACCAGAGGCGAAAATGCCCGATTGATAGCGGTTTGGAGATCGTGAATCAGGAGAATTTGTGCGAAGATAAGGATGACCCTGTTCTGCTTTCCATTGACTGGAAGGAACGTTAAGAGTTAGCTTGCCACGTTCCGTAAAGTTAAAAACCAGATCTCAGTCTCTGATGCGGAGGTGCGACTTTGAAAAACACCAATCATGATGGCGCCGGCACCGAGCGCCACCTGCACGATCCGGTTGAAGACCGGCTGATTCCACTGGAGCCGCTCGACATCGGACGGGTGCGCACCGTGGACGATCTGGTGCGCGCCATGACGAAAACGGCGTTCGCCGGACGCCAGGTGGGTGAAGCCGCCGACGTTCTCGAGGCGATGGCGCGCGACAAGGATTGTTTTGTAGTCATGACGCTGGCTGGCGCGATGACCGTCGCCAAGCAGGGCCTGATCATCGCGGAACTGATTGAGCGTGGCATCGTCAACGCCATTGTTTCCACTGGCGCCCTGATGGCGCACGGCCTGGTCGAGGCCACCGGACACGCCCACTTCCGTGCCGATCCCGAAGTCAAGGACGAGCAGCTTTATCTTCAGGGATATAACCGCGTGTATGACACGATCGAGCCCGAGCGGAACCTGGACGACGTCGAGAAAGTGGTCTTTCAGGTTCTTGAGGAGTGGGATCCGAGCGAAGTGCTGTGCTCCTACAAGCTGAATCATGCGATCGGCGAGTTCCTGGCGAAGAACGCAAAGAACCAGAGAGGAATTCTGAAATCAGCTTATGAGCATGGAGTTCCGGTTTTCGTGCCGGCTTTTACCGACTCCGAGCTGGGACTCGACGTGGCTCTCTCCAATCGCATCCGGGAGGCGGCCGGGCGCCACAAGCTGCGCTTCGACTCGTTTGAGGATCTGGAGCACTTCGCGGCCACGCTTCTCAGGCAGAAAAGGCTGGGCATTTTTACCATCGGCGGCGGCGTTCCCCGCAACTGGTCGCAGCAGTTCGGGCCTTTCATTGAACTGCGCCACCGGCGCATGGGCGAGAACCTTCCGCTGAAGAGATATCACTACGGAGTTCGCATCTGTCCGGAACCAGTCTACTGGGGCGGCCTCTCCGGCAGCCCATACAGTGAGGCTATCTCCTGGGGCAAATTCGTGCCCCCGGCCGAAGGCGGCAGGTTTGGGGAAGTGTTTCTCGATGCGACCGTGGGCCTGCCGCTGATTGTGGCTGCCGTTCTCGAGCGGCTGGGAAAAGGCAAGCCGTCCGAGCGGAGCCGAAGCTCCGAAAGAGCCGGCGCGCGAAAGTAAGCAAGTTCTTGGGAAGGGCTGGTTGCTAGTCCTGGTCGCTAATCAAAGATCAGAACGGCCGAGGCGATGACGGTGGTCCATAACCCGCGTTTGTCGCCGACCGCAGACTGAGTCACGTTCGCCGTTCGGACGATCTTATTGGAGATGCGGTAGATTTCCTTCTTTTCGTCCCAGGACCGATCGGGATCGAACTCCACATTCAGCGTGGTGGCGAGCATTTCCGCCGCCAACTCCTCGGCATAGTCTCCCGCCGCATCTTCGGTTTCCCCAAAAGAATGGTGTTCGCTGAGATACCCGTAAGTATTGCGGTCGGCGGGAATGGCTACACCAATACTGGCGGCCAGAAGCCGGTGAGGTTCATGCGTGGAGTTTTCCGCCACCACGGCGAAAACGACTTCCCCCGGGCTGAGATACTTCAATCCCTGGGATCGGGCAAGCAGCTTGCACTGGGGCGGGAAGATGGAGGAGACGCGAACCAGATTCTGTGCGGCAATGCCCGCGTCCCGCAACGCCAGCTCAAACGATGTGAGACGCTCTTTGTGTTTACCGACCCCCTTAGTAAAAAAGATCCGCTTGGGGACCATGTTCTTGCCCAATTCGTGCCTCCACAGAAATCTGGTGAATTCGCGCTAATCTAACATAGCGATTCCGCAGGCGCGCATTAAAAGTTGGCGAATAGAGTAAGGAAGCCGGTTCCCGGCGCACCGCTGGCTCCAGGAGAAATATCGGCAAGGCACGCCTCCGGCTAGGCGCCCGGGGCTACTGCCTTGACCTGGATGGTGGCGCCGTTTTCGACACCAGTGATCTTGGCCTTCTCCCCCGCGAGCTTGTCGAGCTCGGCGAGCGCTTCCTTGTCGCTGGTTTCGAGCGTGTAGACCTTGTCGCCCACGACCAGGGCGTACTTTGACCCGTTCTTCACGCACTCGCGGGTGCAGGCGGCGGCGCTCCCGCCCATTTCGTGTTTGGCGCCGCACATGGCGTCGCTCACTTCGCCGGTAAAGGACTTCGCTTTGTCGGCTGCCAGGGCAGGGAAAACTGCCACGGTCGCGAAGAGGATAGTCGCCGCCACTACTGCATTGATTTTGCGGAAATCAAACGTCATGAAACTCGGTCCTCCGGAGAAAGAATGTCGTGGGCGAACCGCGCCTGCCGAGGGGCAGAATCTGTTCGCAACGCCTAGTACATAGGATATCGGTTTTGTAGAAGCCGTAGCCAGTCTCCGGGTTGTACCTCCTGGCCCTAACGCGTCGGCTTGGGGTCAAAACGCAGTGTCACATCCACGGTCTTGTCCTTTTCGTCGAGGTCGGCGTGAACATCCGTGTTCCAGTCTGCCAGGTGCAGAATCGGGTTGGCCGAGTCCGCCAGAAATCTGTTTGGATAGCTGGAATCGTAGGTATCGCCCTGACGTAGCGTCCATGCCGCCACCAGGTGATTGGTGGCGTTGGTGTCGATGCCCCGGATTTCCAGTTCTCCCATGTGGTAGACGTCGCCCTCGTTCACGTGAATGGCGTAGTTCACCGTAAACTTCTCATCATCCGTTTCCGGCTCTGGCTGAACTGATGCGGCCATGTAGCCGCGTGTGCCGTACAGGTCGCGCGCTTCTGTGATGTCTTTTGCAAGTTCAACCTGGTTGGCGGGCTGTCCGGGCTGAAGGTGGATCAGGTCCTTCAGCTTGTCGGCGGGAAAGACCGTATTCCCGGACCATTTCACGCTGCCCAGCGTGTAGGAATGTCCCGGCTCCACTTTGACGTTGACGTCTACGAGGGTTCCGTCGGCGTTGCTCTGCACCACCCTGGAGCTGACTGCGGGGAACGCCGCTTTGAGATATCCCAGCTCCAGGTAGATGGGCAGGAAATTCATTTCGACCTGCTTCTGAAGAAAGGTTCGGTTGTACTCGCCCGAAGACAGCTTTTGTGACGCCGCCTGCAACAGCGGCAACTCCGCGACGCCCGCGCCTTCAAAAACGAATTTGCGAATCTGAATTTTTGGACCGGTAACGCTGAACTCCAGTGCCGTGACCGGGCCGTCGGTGTTGCCGGCGCGAAGATAGTCCGCTTTGCCCTCGATGTGGCGCTCGATGAGCAGCGCCTGTAAGGCGTCCGAGACCTGGTCCGCCAGATCCCCGGCGAGAGGCAAGTCTCCGTGGAACAGCGGGACGCGCTCGTGCAGGTGGTCGTAGAGTTCCTGATCGGAAAGCCAGACGAAATTTTCGAAATGCACGGGAACGAAATCCGTACTGTCGGCGACCTGGAGGTCCAGCGTCGCTCCGTCTCCGGAATATTCGTAGCGGTAGCTCACGTCGCTGAACGCGCCGCACTCGCCCAGCCGCTGACTCGCGCTCTTGAAGTCATCCTCGCTGACCGTCTGCCCCACCTGAAGGCCGCTCGCGGCAACGATTTCCGCCGGAGTGTAGCGCTGCGATCCGGCAGCCCGGACGGCGACCAGCTTATAGCTGGCGCCCGCACCTCTGGCGACGGTTTTCTGGGCGCCGGCGAGACAGCCCATGAGAAAAATGAATGGGATCAATCGGGAAAGAAACAGGAAGTAGCGCGGGCAGACCGTCACGACGGAAATTCTAACCTAGCTCGATTGGTACCCTGAGCGAATCTGGCGTTCGGTGAATCTAGGGCTTCTGTGTGGGCCTCAGCAGGACTTCGCTCACGAACGCCTGCGGCGCCTGCGTGACCAGCATCTCCACAACGTGCGCAATATCATCGGGTTGCAGCATGCGGCTGAGGTCCTTTCCCGAATGGGGACTCAGGTCAGTATTTGTCGAGCCGGGACAAACCACCGAGACGCGGATATTATGCGCGCGCAGTTCCTCCGCCACCGAGTAGGACAACCCGTTCAGTCCCCACTTGGAAGCGGCATAGGCGGCCCCGTTGGGAAGCGCATTCTTCCCCGCGAGCGACGACACATTGATGATGTGGCCGCTCTTTGCCCGAATCATCGCCGGAGCAAAGCTGCGGATGCAGTAGTAAACGCCGCGCAAATTGGTATTGAGGATCTGGTCCCAGGTTTCCGGCGCAAGCTGGTGCAGAGGCCCGCCAAACCCGCCGATTCCCGCGTTGTTGACCAGGATATCGATCCTGCCCAGGGTTTGTTCCACCTGCCTGGCGGCGGCTTCCACCGATCGCAGGTCGGTAACGTCGCAGGGTTGTACGCGGGCCTTTCCGCCAATCGCTTTGGCCGTGGCGTCCAGGGATTTTTGGGTACGGCCGCACAGGACCGCCGTCGCGCCCATCGCGGCCAGCTGGCGAGCGACGGCTGCGCCAATTCCTGACCCGGCTCCGGTGATGACTGCGACCTGGCCCTCAAGTGGTGTCTGCAAGTTGTTTATCTCCCGGCAACTACAGGAGCGTTTTGAGACCATCCTGAAACGCCCTTTTTCGCATCATACAAGATAGGCAGCTTGGGGCGTTCTGTGCAAAGGATGCTTGCCTTCGGCAGGGCACGTACTTATAATCCCGCACACCAGATCGCTGGGTGCGCGGATGTCGCTGTCGGTCTTCCGGATCCCCTACGCGGGGCAAGTGGCCCGCGCTCCAAGATGATCCAGGCAAGTTGTTCCTGCATTGAGTGGATGTCGCCGTCGCTGTTTCCCAAGAGTGCTAAGGAGCCATACGAATGAAGACGAGTCTATTGGGGATGGTGCTTGGAATGGCTGTACTGGCTGTCGGGCAGCAGCCTGCCACTGCACCTCCCGCCCCAACCCAGCCTGCTGCGCAACCCGCCGCCGGCGCGCAGCAGCCGCAGCAGAAGAAAGAGATTAAGGATCCGGCCGAGTACAACGCTTACGTCGGGGCAGTACGGCAGACCGATCCGGCCGCGAAGATCAGCGGTCTGGAAGCATTCCTGGTTCAGTATCCCAACAGCGTCATGAAGGAAGACGCTCTGGAATTGCTGATGGCGTCCTATCAGCAGTCTGGCAACCAGGCCAAGATGTCGGAAACCGCCCAGAAGCTGTTGACCATCAATCCCAACAACGTCCGCGCCCTCGCCCTGCTCGCCTATACCGAGCGCACCTCTGCCCAGGCAGGCCAGAACCCTCAGCAGAATCTCGCCCAGGCGAAAGAGCACGGGCAAAAGGGTTTGCAGGCCATCCAGACATTCGCCAAACCCGAGGGTATGTCCGATGACGATTTTGCCAAGCTGAAGATGCAGATGGCGGGCATTTTCAATTCCGCCGTCGGCATTGCTGCCTTGCAGGAAAAGGACTACGCAACGGCGACCACTGCGCTGCATGCCGCAGTTGAAAACAACCCCAACGACTTCAGCCTGGTGTATCCTCTGGCGCTGGCTTACCTGCAAAAAGATCCTCCGGACCCGATCAATGGGATCTGGTACGCCTCCCGCGCTGCAACCGTAGCGCCCACGCCCCAGTACCAGCAGCAGATTGAGAAGTACGCCAAGTCGCAATACGTGCGCTATCACGGCAGCGATGAGGGTTGGCCGCCGGTGCTGGCCCAGGCCAAGGCTTCGCCGGAACCGCCAGCTGGTTTCACCATCAAACCGGCTCCGACACCCGCCGAACAGGCCGCCGCTCTCGTTCAGTCCAAGAAGCCGCAGGACATGGATTTCGCCGAGTGGCAGCTGATCCTCTCCGAGGGTAAGCCGGAAGACGCCGAGGTCGTGTGGAACGCGATCAAGGGAAAGTCGCTCCAGTTTGCCGCTCAGGTCATCACCGCTACGCCGACCAAGCTCAGCCTGGCGGCCAGCGTGGACGACATCGACAAGAAGCGCACGGATGTCGAACTGAGCATGAAGGCAACGATTCCACCGCGCCTCATGCCCAAGGAAGGAACCGAGACCCAGGTCGAGGGAACGCCGCTCTCCTACACACCGAAACCGTTCGTGATGGTGATGGAAGAGGGTGCGTTGCTGAAGGCTCCGGGCACACCGGCGCCGGCCAGGAAAGCCCCGGCGCGCCGCGGCAAGACCAGATAAACAGAGTTTAAGCCGAAGTTGAAAGGCAGCCTGTTCGAGGCTGCCTTTTTATTTTGGAGGGAGGATGGCTAGCGGACGGCCTTTTTCTCGTACCCAGCCGGCCGGGCGCTGCGCGGCGGCCGCTTGGTTCCATCGCGCAACTGGCGCACATCGATCTTGAGCTCTGAAATCGTTCGACTCAGGGTATTGCGGTGCATTCCCAGTTCGCGCGCCGCGCGGCACTGGTTGCCCTTGTTTTCCTGCAGGACGGTCAGGATGAACCGTTTTTTGAACTCACGCACGGCCTCGGAGTACAGAATGTTGCTCTTGTACATCTGCATGATGAGCGCTTCAAGCTGATCTCTCACGGAATCTCTCTTTCTTCCTGAAAATCCGCATTCTCTGAAATTCGTTGGCTGTCTTTACGTACTGCCGGCAAGCGCCGGCTTCGCCGACGCCGGCTCAGTTCCGCGCCGCAGCAGGTCCAGTCCCTGGTAGAAACGGCCTCGCAACTCCGACGGCGCCACCCAGATCGCGGCCCGGCCCACGACGAGAAAGTAAGGCGCGAAAGCCGAATTCACCAGCCACTGCGAGGTCGGGGCGAACGCCGTCATGCCCATCAGCATCACGGCTACCACCAGGCAGCCTTTCACCAGCCCCAGGGCCCCGCCGAGCACGCGATCCACAAAACTCAGGCCCACTTCCTTAACAGCCCATCGCGCGATTCTGCCCGCGATCCCAGCTACGATCAGAACGGCAAAAAAGATAATCAAAAAGCCGGCGATATCGGCCAGCCACTCCGCCTTCACATGAGGAGCAAAGCGCGCCGCAAGCCGGCGATACTGCCAGGCGGCCAGGATGTAGCCGACTACCAGCCCGGCGATCCCGAAAGCCTCGTGAAAAAAGCCCTCGCTGGCGGCGTGAACCACCGCCACCAGGATCACCAGGAGGATCAGCCAATCCACAGCCGTCATCGTGTACTCCGGACAGCGGGCCCGCTACTGCACATCCAACTCGCGTCCGGTGATCTGGCGATAAGCTTCCAGATACTTTTCACTGGTCTTGCCAGCCACCTCAGGGGGAAGGGCAGGTGCGGGCGGCTGCTTGTTCCAGCGAATCTCCTCCAAATAGTCTCGTACGTACTGCTTGTCGAACGATTCCTGGGCCTGCCCGGGCTGGTACTTGTCGGCCGGCCAGAAGCGGGACGAATCGGGGGTCAGCACCTCATCCGCCAGCGTAATACCGGCGGGGGTGCGCCCAAACTCAAACTTGGTGTCGGCGATGATAATGCCCTTCTGACGGGCAAAATCGGCCGCTTTCGTGTAGATGTTCAGACTGATGTCGCGAAGCTGCCGGCTCAAATCCGGGCCGACGAGACGCGACATGTCCGCGAACGAGATGTTTTCGTCGTGCCCGGTCGTCGCCTTGGTCGCCGGGGTGAAGATCGGCTCCGGCAATTTGTCGGATTCCTTCAGCCCCTTCGGAAGTTCGATCCCGCAAACTGTGCCGGACGCACGGTACTCCTTCCAGGCAGAGCCAGAGATGTAGCCGCGCACCACGCACTCGACGGGAAACATGTCCGCGCGTATCACCATCATGGATCGGCCGCGAAGCTGTTCAGCATATGCCTGCACGGCAGCGGGATACTCTTTCACATTGGCGGTGACCAGGTGATTGGGAACGATGTCCTTCAGAAAATCAAACCAGAAAAGGGAGAGCTGAGTGAGAACGCGTCCTTTATGAGGGATACCGGTGGCGAGCACATAGTCGAAAGCGGAGATCCGGTCGGTGGCCACGAAAAGAAGACGTTCTCCTACGCGGTATACGTCGCGAACCTTGCCGCTGGCGTGTAATGTGAGCTCCGGGAAATCGGTGCGCAAAAGCACGGAGTCGAGAAGTTGGGAAGTCATGAAGGAATTTTACAGGTTAAAAACGTCGCGTATTCTAACGTGCCAGAAATTTTTGTCAACGGCCCGGCGGTAAATTCTTCGGAATGCAGCCGAGCGCTTGACTGTAAAAGAGTTGACAAACCGCATCAATAGGTTCTACAGGAATTTCGGGCTGCGGGAGTGTGGAAAAGCTGAGGAGGACGGAGGAAAAGCAGGACTCCGCACGGGTTGCCCCCCGAGTGAAATGCCGGGCGCGAGAGCCTACGCGGTCGCGCCCATCTTTACCGAAATCAACTTCGAAACGCCCGGCTCCTGCATGGTCACACCGTAGAGAACCGGCGCAATCCCCATGGTCTTCTTGCTGTGGGTGATGAGAACGAACTGGGTCTGCACGCTCATCTCCCTGACCAGATCGGTGAAACGCCCGATATTCGCCTCATCCAGCGGGGCGTCGACTTCGTCGAGAATGCAGAATGGGCTGGGCTGATACTGGAATATTCCTACCAGCAGGGACAGCGCGGTGAGCGCTTTCTCTCCGCCCGAGAGCAGGAGCACGTTCTGCAGCCGCTTGCCCGGCGGCGAAGCCACCACGTCGATACCGCTTTCCGCGCTGTTTTCTTCGTCTGTAAGCCGCATGAAGCCGTGCCCGCCGCCGAACAGCTTGCGGAAGGTGGCCTGGAAGTTCTCGTTGATTTTCTGGAACGCCTCCTCAAATTTCTGCCGGGAAAAGGTGTCGATCTCCCGGATGGTGGCTTGCGTATTTTCGATTGATTCGAGCAAATCTTTGCGTTGCGTTTCGAGCATTGCGTGGCGCTCGGCGGTCTCC
The DNA here is from genome assembly GCA_963803205.1 of Terriglobales bacterium. GTDB lineage: Bacteria > Acidobacteriota > Terriglobia > Terriglobales > Acidobacteriaceae > CAWDLG01. The sequence continues at coordinate 1,419,361 of CAWDLG010000004.1, read as the reverse complement.
TTGTATTCCTCGAGCGCCATCATGTTTACCGGGCCCATCGCTTCCAGCCGGGAGCGCATGTCGCGATATGCCTGATCCTCGATTGCCAGCTCGTCGCCGCTCACGATCTGGATTGTGTCATCCGCGGTGAGCTCCTCGCGCGGGATGCCGAGCTCGTTCAGGCAGGTTTCCGCCATATAGCCCGCGTCTGACTGCAGCTTCGCCGCCCGTGCCGCCAGCTCGCTGCGCCGGTCTCGGGACTGCTCGAGCAGCTGCCGCGAAACGTGCATGCGCTCGTCGATCTCGAGCGTCCGGGCGCGAACCTGTTCCGATTCGAGCTGAAGCAGGCCGTCCCGCGCCTCGCTGGCGTTGCGCTCGGCTTCGAGATTCACCAGTTGATCCGCCAATTCCTGGTTGTCGTAGGCCCTCTGCAGCATCTCGTCAAAGGACGACTCGATCTGCAAGCGCAGAGCGCCAGCCCGCTGTTGCATCTCGGCGACCGAGGTCTCGATGCGGCCCAGGACCTCCGCGGCGGAGCGATGCCGCTCTTCGAGCGTCGCTACTCGCGCCATCTGCTGTGACGCGTCGCGCGCGGCCGCATCTCGCTGCTGGCGCAATCCGGCCAATTGCTGCTGGGCATTAGCTGCCGTGCGCTCCAGTGATGCGCGGCCTTCGTCTGCGGCGGCAATCTGACCCTGCCGCTCCACAATCAGGGCGCGTTGCTCCGCCCCTTCCGCGGTCAGGCGTTGCAACTCGCGCCGGCATGTGTCGCCGCGTTCGACCGCACGGGCCATTTCCCCTTCCAGTTGCTGCAAAAGGTGGCCGGAGGTCATGGCCTGCTTTTCGGCGTCCCGCTTGTCCTCTTCCAGGCGCTCAAGCAGGGAAACCATCTGCTTGATTTCGCGGCCGGCGGTGAGAGCACGAAGTTCTTCGTCGCGCAGAGCCGCTTCGAGATCCCCGAGCAGCCGCATCAGGTCGCGCAATTCGCGCTTCATGGAGAGCGGACCTTCGGCTCGCTGCGTACCGCCGGTCACGGTCACGTTGTGGAAGCACTCTCCCGACTGCGAGAGGAAGAAGGCGTCAGGGTTGTCGAGCGCCAGTTCCCGCGCCAGGGCAGGTTCCGGCACGATGTAGCCATCGCGCAACTTCGGCAGAATCACTTCGAGAGACCGCCCGAAGCCGTTCAGCACCTTGATCGCCTGCTTCAGGGGAAGGATTGCTCCGCTCGGCGACGCCGCCCGGCCGGCTTCGTCAACGGAAAATGAGAAGCGGGCCTGCGAATCCTCGGGATGTACCAGGAAAGTGGCGCGGCCATCGACATCAGAGCGCAACAAGCGCAGGCCCTCGTCGGCTGCATCCCACGATTTCACCACGATGTAGTTGAGCTCATCGCGCAGGAAGTCCTCGACGACGCCCTCGTAGCGCGGCTCTACTTCCAGGAAGTCAGCCAGCACTCCGGCAGGGGCCAATCCGCCCTGCAATGCGCCCGACTGGAACAGACGCCGCACCGATTCGGTCGAATAGCCATGCTCGGCGATCATCGTTTCAATCGAGCTTTTCCGGCCGGTCGCGCTGGCGTACTCGGCGCGGAGGCTGTCGAGACGCGCTTTGCTCTCCGTTTCTGTGCGGCGGGTTTCCTCCAGCCGCCCGCGGTTGTGAGAGATCTCGCTGGTGAGAGCGGAGAGCCTTTGCGAAACCCCTTCGAATTCGAGCGCCAGCTGGCCGCGCTGGCCGCCGAAGATTTCGACCTGGGAATCGGCCGTGGACATTTCCAGTTGCAGGCGCTGTACCTCACGCTCAATCGCCGCCAGCCGCTCCTCCGCCTGGGTAAGCTGGTTGCGCAGGTTGGCGGCAGAGGCGACTGCTTCCATGATCGCGCCTCTGGACTCCTCCTGCTGATGCTCCACGCCGGTCAACGCCAGGTCTGCCTGCGAAACCTGCTCCTGGCAAAGCGTCAATTCACGCTGGGCTGAGGCCAGATCGTCAGCCGCTGACGCCAGCACCTTCCGGTTGCTCTCAAGTTCCGCTTCCAGAGCCGCCATGCGAAGCCGCGCCTGAAGCAAATCGTTTTCCGAAGTTGCGGCGCGGCCGACCAGTTCGGTGCAGCGCTCCTGATTGTGGTGACGGCGGGCGCGGGCGCGGTCCGCCTCCAGCTTGATCTGGCTCAGGCGCTCCCGGTTCTCGCGAATTTCCGACTCGATTGCATATCCGCGCTGGGTGCGTTCCGTGTGCTCCAGTTCAAGCTGCTGGATGATCTCCGCCTGTTCCGCCATTTCGTCGGAAACGACGGCGACCTGGCGGTCCACTTCGCCAATCTCCTGGTCCAGGCCGGAGAACTTGCTGGCCAGCACGAGGCGCAACTTGGCCCGCATTTCCTCGCGAAGCCTGGCGTAGCGCTCCGCTTTCGAGGCTTGTCGCTTCAGCGAATTCATCTGGCGCGTGACTTCCTCGAAGATGTCATTGATCCGCGCCAGGTTCTGCTTGGCGTCCTCCAGGCGCGCTTCCGCCAGACGCTTCTTGGTCTTGAACTTGGTGATGCCTGCCGCTTCCTCGATGATGGCGCGCCGGTCTGTCGGACGGCTGCTCAGAATCTGCCCGATGCGGCCCTGCTCGATCAGCGCATAGGATTCCGGTCCCAGGCCGGTTCCCATGAAGAGTTCCTGGATATCGCGCAGGCGGCACAGCTTGCCATTCAGGAGATACTCGCTGTCTCCCGACCGGAACAGCCGCCGGGTAACCACAATTTCCCCTGCCCGGAAGGGATTCTGCCCGAACTTCCGGCGGCGGATCTTCAGTATGACCTGGGGCGGGGCCACTTCAGGTTCGGCGCCTGCGGCCGAACTACCATTTTCAGGCTGCGCGGCTGCCTCCGCGCCCTCAACCTCCTCCCGCTTGCCTGGCTGGGCATCCTCGGTCAGATCCTCGACTTCCTGGGCAGCCTGAGCCCGCAGGGTGGCCTCGTCCCAGTCTTCCGAGGGCATGTCATCCCGGATATCGACTTCGGTTGGTTCGGTGACGTCCGCGCCTTCGTAGACCTCGGGATCGATCAGGCTCAGGGAGACTTCCGCCATCCCGGTAGGCTTACGGTCACGCGTCCCGGCAAAGATCACATCCTCCATGCGCGAGCCGCGCAGGGTCTTGGCGGACTGTTCACCGAGGACCCAGGAAATGGCGTCGGCGATATTCGATTTCCCGCAACCGTTGGGGCCGATGATCGCGGCAATGCCGTCACCGTGGAACTTCAGTTCGGTGCGGTCGCAAAAGGACTTGAATCCGAGAATCTGGAGCCGTTTCAGTTTGAGCAACGCAAACTCCTTTGTGGCGCCGGCTGCAGGGACCAGTAGGCCCCGGCCGGGCGGTGCGGCAAACTCCCGCCGCTGGGTAAGATGGCGCGCTGCAAGTGGCTTCGCGTTAGAGGATGGGCTTCGACTGCCGGGTTTACCAACCGGGTTCCTCCACAGTAATTCTGGCCGAACACCTGCCCCCGGCTGGAGCGGCAAGCACAAATTAGAGTTACTGTAACGGCGAAATTACGCTCGGGTCAAGCAAGAAAACACTATATCTTGTATGGCCTTACGCGGGTGCGCTCCATTCTGCACACACAATGCAACACGCGGGCATTTAAACGGGTGAGCGAGAGAAGGAGGGGAGAACCGCCGAGAGCGCCACAAGCCTAGCGCACCGTCAAGCCGGGCGCAACGGTTTAATGCGGACGCTTAGTGTTCCCGGCCGCCGAGCTTTTCGAAAAACAGGCAAATCGACTCGATGCCGCGGTAAAAATTCGGGATGTGGAACTTCTCGTTAGGCGCGTGGAGGTTGTCGTCCGGCAGGCCGAAGCCCATCATCACGCTGGGGATCTTCAGCACGTCCTGGAAGTCGGTGACGATCGGAATCGATCCGCCCGAACGGATGAATACGGTGTCCTTCTTGAACACATCGTGCATCGCTGCGGTCGCGGCCTTGATGAAGCGGTTGTCAGTGCCGATGACGCAGGCTGGACCCTTGCTCCAGACCTTGATGGTCGTCTGAATGCCCTTGGGCGTCAGCTTCTTGACGTACTTCTGGTACCGGTTCAGAACATCGTCCGCATCCTGGTTCGGCACCAGGCGCATGGAGACTTTTGCTGAGGCGCGCGCCGGAATGACCGTCTTTGCGCCGGGCGCGGTGAATCCGCCGGGCATGCCATGGACTTCCAGTGTGGGCCGCGCCCAGGTGCGGTAGAGCACCGAATAGCCCGCTTCGCCGGTGAGGGCCGACGATCCGACCTCGGTCTTGCGGTAGCGTTCTTCGTTGAAGGGAAGGCGCTTCCAGGCCTGAAGTTCTGCCCTCGTAGGCGCCTTGACGTCCTTGTAGAACCCGGGAATCAGTACTTTCCCGGCCGCATCCTTCAGCTTGCTGATGATTTCCACCAGCGCGAACAGCGGATTCGGCGCCGCGCCCCCGTACATTCCGGAGTGCAAGTCGGTCTTCGCGCCGACTGCTTCGATTTCGGTGTAGATCAGCCCGCGCAGCCCGACACAAAGCGTCGGGAGATCCGGCGCAAACAGCTCTGTGTCGCATACCAGGGCAAAGTCCGCTTTGAGCCTGGCCTTTTCCTTCCGGACATATTCCGCGATCGACTCCCCGCCAACTTCCTCTTCCCCCTCGATCAGAACCTTGACGTTGATCGGCAAAGCGCCTTTGCCCGCCTGCATCAGCGCTTCCAGGGCCTTCACTTCCATCCACAGCTGGCCTTTGTCATCGACGGCGCCGCGGGCGTAGAGATTGTTGTTGCGCTCTGTGGGCTCAAAGGGAGGAGAGACCCACTCGTCGAGCGGGTCCGGCGGTTGCACGTCGTAGTGGGCATACATCAGGACCGTCGGCTTGCCGGCGGCGCGAAGCCAGTCGGCATACACCAGGGGGTGTCCCTTGGTGGGAATGACCTGGACATTCTCCATGCCGATTCTGCGCAGGTCGTTGGCCACAAACTCGGCGGCCTGCTTGACGTCGTGCTTGTGTTCGGCGAGGGTGCTCACGCTCGGGATGCGAAGCAGGTTTTTCAACTCGCTCAGGAAACGCTGCTGATTGTTGCGGGAATAGCTGATTGCCGGAGAAGCCATGACTCAGTCCCCTTGCTCGCAGGCTGACGTGGAGGTAATGCGCGGCTGCCGAAAAGCTCAGTATACATTCTCAAATTCATTGCAATCCCAGAGGGTGGGGTAGGGTAGCGCAGCTTTTGGGTGGCGCAGTCGCTTTAGCGCTGCGATGAAGTGGCACGGCTTTCAGCCGCTGAGGTGCCTTGCACCCCTGCTTTTTCACCACTGAGGACACAGAGGGACACAGGGAGTTTGGGTGGCGCAGCCGCTTTAGCGCTGCGATGGAGTGTCACAATCTGACGGCTTTCAGCCGCTGAGGTGCCTTGTACCCCCTGCTTTTTCACCACTGAGGACACAGAGGGACACAGGGAGTTTGGGTGGCGCAGTCGCTTTAGCGCTGCGATGAAGTGGCACAATCTGACGGCTTTCAGCCGCTGAGGTGCCTTGTACCCGCCCCGTCAGAGGCTAAAGCCTCCTACTTCTGACTACCTCTATCGCAGCGGTAAACCGCTGCGCCACCCAAAAGCTGACCAATCATAATTAAACCTGATTGGCTTTGGCTGCCGTCAGCACTGTGTAGGTCAGATCGCCGGAGCGGTAGGCGTCCAGAATGATTTCTATGCCTTCGATGAATTCCCGAACGGCGCGCGGCATCAGTTTCACTACCGGTCCGGCGCTTCGCGCATGTTGCAGGCAGATCTCCCAGGTGCGGATCACCTTGGCCGTCAGATCTTCACAGAACCTCACCTGCATTCCTGCCGACTCGATAGCCGCCTGATACTCCTCCGCGGTCCACAATTCAGGACACAGGAAGGCTCGAGCGACCTCGCGTACGCGCGGGCTGGTCATGGAGCCCGTCCAGGCCGCGACCAGCAACTGACCATCTTCCCGCAGCGCCGCGTTCACGTTGCGGAAGAACTTCTTCTTGTCGGCGAAATGCTCGGTAGATTCCATGGCCCAGACAAGATCGACCTGATCGGATGGAAACTTGAAGTGCTCCACATCTTCCACCAGAAACGTCAGCTTGCGACCGCCGCGAGATGCCTTTTCCTGCGCGATCCGGGCCTGCTTGGGACTCAACGTGAGCCCGAGGCCTTCGCAGTTCAGTTTTTCGGCGAGATAGAGCAGCGTTCCGCCGTGGCCGCATCCTGCGTCGAGAACCTGCTCGCCGCCGCGAAGGTCGAGCCCCTGAATGCAGTGGTCGAGCATTTTCACCTGCGCTGCCTCCGGCGATTCCGCGCCGGTTTCAAACAGGCCATGGTGAAGATGGTCGCCCCAGAAAGTGCGGTAGATCAGTGTGAGGGAATCGTAGTGCTCGCGAATCTGCGCTGCGGTTGCCATGATTAAGTGCTGAAGCGCCCCGACCAGAAGGGCGTCAGGTCGTATTCCACTTTGCTCCCCGTCATCAGTTGCGCCATCACATGCGCCGTGATGGGGGCGAGCAGAATGCCGTCGCGAAAGTGCCCGGTAGCTACGAAATATCCGGGAGTCGAGGTGGCCCCTAGAATTGGCAGATCGTCCTGTGTTCCTGGTCGAAGCCCCGCCCATGCCTCCAGAATTCGCAAATCGGCGAGCGCGGGCACCCGGGCAATCGCCGCCTGCTGCAGGCGCTGAATCACCGCCGGGTCGGTGCGCTTGTCATATCCGGCATCTTCAACCGTTGAGCCGATGATGACGCGACCATCCGTTCGCGGTACCAGGTAAACCTCCGGCGCGCGAATCACATGGCGCACGACGCTCCCCGGTCCCACCAGAGCGAGCATCTGCCCCTTCCGCGGGCGGGTTGGAAACGGATGCGGGGGAATGTGGCCGGCCCATGCTCCGGCACAGTTGACGACGGCGGATGCAGGATAGGTTGTCTTGTCGGTGATCACGCCCGAAGCGCGTCCATCCGTGATCAGAACCTGCACCACGGCGGTGCCGGAAGCAATGTCAACCGAGCGGTGCTTCGCCGACTTGAGGGCCGCCGCCGAAAGCGCGCGCGGATCGACGCTCCGCTCTTTGAGATAGAGGGGCTTCACGTCACCATTCGCCAGCGCGGGTTCGAGTTCACGGAGCGGCGCGGGCAACGGCATTACCGGCGACCGTCGCGGATCCGCACCGGGCGCGGGAAACACCAGCGTGCCTTCATCCCGCAGGTCAACGTCAATTCCGGACTCGTCCTGCAACCCGTGTACGAACTCGGGATACATGCGGGCGCTGGCCTGGGCAAGTGGTAGCAAGGCAGGAGGGTTCTCGGCGGCGCTGTGCGCAAGCATTCCAGCAGCCGCATGCGATGCCTCGCGCCCGGGTTCTCCACGCTCTACGATCAGCACACGAGCGCCCCGCTTGCGCAACGCGATGGAGAGAGACAGTCCAATGATGCCCCCTCCAATGATGACCACATCCCAGGTCTGCACACTGGAATTGTAAAAGAGGGCAGGCTCGGGCGTGCGAAAGACGCTAAAGCTGGTTGAGGAAGTTGCGGACTTCGGGCTCGCCCCAGTCCACAGCGCCGATAAACTTGCGGCGCATGATTCCCTGGCGGTCGATGATGTAGGTTTCCGGAAACTTGAAGCTTCCGTAGAGATTGCTGCTGTTCTGTTGCGGGTCGCGGACAGTGAGCAGATTCACGTTGTGGTTTCGAAGGAAGCTGCGGTAGGCATCCCCGTCGCGGTCAACGCTGACGGCCACCACCGTAACTCCCTTGGACTTCAGTTGCTGCTGCATTTGCGTGAGCGAAGGCATCTCCTCGATACACGGCTGGCACCACGTGGCCCAGAAGTTGAGCACGACGACCTTGCCGCGCAGGTCGTGCAGGCTGACCTTCTGGTCGGAGTCCTGGACGGTGAAGTCCGGCGCGGCGTTGCCGATATGGGGCGGACGGGAGCTGCTGTAGCAGCCGGTCAGGCCGGCAAGGAGCAGCAGCAGAACAACGGGACCTCTCACAGAGGGTATGATATCGGATTCGGCAGCCCGATCAATCACAGAAAGGGAGGAGCGCAGCAGCTTTCGGACCCCTGAAAGCATCTTTGAACGTGCTGGGGAAAGTGCCAGCAAGCGCCCCCTGAAACATGTTGACGACCCGGAACTAAGGACACCGCATGGTTTACCTCACCCGCAAAGCCGAATTCGCCGCCTCGCACTACTATCACAACCCGCAGTTTTCTGCGGAGGAGAACCGGCGGGTTTTCGGCAAATGCAACAATCCCAATGGCCACGGCCACAATTACCTGCTCGAGGTCACGGTCAAAGGCGAGGTGGATCCCAAGTCCGGCTTCGTGGTGGACCTGAAGCAATTGAAAGAATTGCTGAACCGCGAAGTACTGGACTCAATGGACCACCGATTCCTCAACAAAGAAGTGCCGGAATTCCTGAGCCGCATTCCCACCACAGAAAATATTGCCATCACCATCTGGGAGCGACTTCAGCCCAAGCTCAAAACCGCGAGGCTTCACCGGGTGCGGGTGTACGAGACGCCCGACTTGTTCGTCGACTTCTACGGTGAGGCGTGAAAGCGCACCTTACACGCCGCTACCGCTTTTCCGCTTCGCACCGGCTGCACAGCAATTTTCTATCGCTGGAGGAGAATTCCAGCACCTACGGCAAGTGCAACAATCCTTACGGACATGGCCATAACTACACACTCGAGGTTACGGTCAGCGGTCCGGTGGATGATGCCACGGGGATGGTCTGTAACCTGGTGGACCTAGACGATTTTGTGCGCGGGGAAGTGCTGGACCGGTTTGATCTTCAGAACCTCAATGTGTTGAAGGACTTCGCCGAGACGGTGCCGACGACGGAAAATCTGTCCGCCGCGATCTATGAAATTTTGCGCCGGGGCTTCACTTTGGCACATCTAGAAAAGGTGCGCCTGGAAGAGACGATGATGAATTCCTTTGAATACGCCGGGGGCGGCGAATCCTACCGCTAAGACGGCATTTTTGCGTAACCTGGCGTATCTTTAGGCATCAGAAGGCAGGAATATGGCTACTGTCGTGGAGAGCAAGACCTTAACCAGCGCCAGCTTCGAGGATCTGGCGCGAGAGATGATTATTCGCCTCGGTGAGGAACCCGAGCGTGAAGGCCTGGTTCGCACCCCTGAGCGCATGCACCGCGCCTACGAGTATCTGACGCGGGGCTACAGCCAGGACCCGGAAGTCATGCTGAAGGAAGCCCTGTTCACGGTCAGTTACGACGAGATGGTGATCGTGAAGGACATCGAGATGTTCAGCCTGTGCGAACATCACATGCTGCCGTTTTTCGGCAAGGCACACGTGGCCTACATTCCCAACGGCAAGGTGATCGGGCTGAGCAAGATTCCGCGTCTGGTGGAGATATTCTCCCGCCGTCTACAGATTCAGGAGCGTCTGACAACGCAGATTGCCGAAACCATCCAGAAAGCGATTCAACCGCAGGGGGTGGGAGTGGTGATCGAGGCTCGCCATCTCTGCATGATGATGCGCGGCGTTGAGAAGCAGCACTCCGCCGCGGTCACATCCTCCATGCTGGGTTGTTTTCGCCAGGAGCAGGAGACGCGGACAGAATTCCTTTCGCTTATCCGCAGCCGTACCAACGGCAGCTAGCGCGCTCTACTTCTTCCTTTCGACCAGGTACCGCGCCAATGCCATCAAGGCGTCAGCTTTCGATCCGAAAGGATCAAGGCAGGCGAGCGCGTTCTTCACCAGGGAATCTGCTTTCTCCCGCGATTTCTCAATCCCAAACAGCGCCGGATAGGTGGCTTTCTCCGCGGCCGTGTCTTTGCCGGCGGTCTTGCCCAGTTGCTCCGAGGTCTGGGTCACGTCAAGCACGTCATCGACGATCTGGAATGCGAGGCCGATCGATTGCCCGAACGATCGCAGGCGCGCCACGGCCTCGTCGTTCGCCCCGCCATAGAGACCCCCGCTGACCACGCTCGCCGTGATCAGGGCCGCCGTTTTCGACCGGTGGATGTATTCGAGTTGAGCCGCGTCAGGGCGGGAGTGCTCGGCTTCCAGGTCGACTACCTGCCCTCCGATCATGCCGTCCACGGTCCCGGTGCCGTGGGCGATTTCCTCGATGATTCGTACTCGGGCCTCCGCCGGGCAGCGCAGTCTGGCGAGCACTTCGTAAGCCTGGGTCTGCAAAGCGTCTCCCGCCAGGATGGCAATCGCCTCGCCGAAAACTTTGTGGCATGTAGGCCGCCCGCGACGCAGATCGTCGTTATCGATCGCCGGCAGGTCGTCGTGGATCAGGGAATAGGTGTGCAGCATCTCCAGCGCCGCCCCGAGCTCTTCAATGCCCTCCGGCAATTCTCCAAGGGCGATCTTTCCCCCCTCCATGCAGAGGATGGGACGCAGCCGCTTGCCGCCGGCGAAGACGCTGTGGCGCATCGCCTGATGAATTGACGCGGGATGCTGCGAGGCGGGCGGCAGAAGGCGCTCCAGCGCGGCATCGGCCAAACTTCGGCCTTGCTCGAGTATTTCGGTGAGCATGAACGGTGAGTATAACAAGCGAAGTTGGCAATGGTTTTGGGTGGCGCAGCGGTTCACCGCTGCGGTCCAGGCGAGTGTGTACAACTCCTACCGCAGCGCTAAAGCGACTGCGCCACCCCAAAAACTGAATGATTCCATGAACATCCGGAAAAAGAAAAGGGCGCCCGCAGGCGCCCTGGAATCGCGATGGCGGCTCAGGCGGAGTTGCGCTCGGCCTCAGTCACCATGGTGCGCTTGGTAGCTGCCACGATCGCAGCCGTGTCACTGGATGGGCAGACATCAGCTGCGCCGGCGTTGAGCGCCTCCGCCCACAATTTTTCGTCTGCCAGACGGTGTGTACAGACGATATGAATGCCGGGGAATTCCCGGGATAGGATTTCGACGTCGGACAAAGAAGTTTCTTCCATATCAAGAACGGCAACACCGGCGCGATGGCGGGCGATGCTGCTCCGTACTTCTCCCAAAGAACCGTTTACCTGAACTAACTTGAACGAATCGGACAAGGAACTGGTAAGCGACTGGGCAATCTGGGGATCACTCTGTTGCAGAATTACACTGGACTGCATTGGATTTTCCTTGAGATTACACCGTGTTGACGGCTACTGAGGCTGCTTTGGCTCTACGGCCAGTAAAGTCATCGCAGGCATTGCTGTAGAAACAACATAACGACGCAGAGCCGTCGGGACGTCTCACTTGCGACTGAGCGTCTTTTCGGCCAGAGACTCGAACGCTTCTGCCTGAAGCTTCCCATTCTGCTTCAGCAGAATTTCCACCTTGCCTTCCGCTTCCTCCAGTTCCTTTCGGCAGGCTGCGGAAAGTTTCATGCCTTCCTCGAAGAGCGTCAGCGATTTCTCCAAAGGCACCTCGCCTTTTTCGAGCTCGTCCACAATCTTCTCCAGGCGCTGGAGGCACTCTTCAAATTTTGGCAAGGAAGGAAACTCCGCAACTATTTTACTTCCGTTCGAGGCCAATTCCATCCGTAGAAATTTGTAGATCGCGGGAATTTCTGTCGGAACGCACAACAATGGTAACCGTCTAGGTGGGTACCACCGATGTTGCGGACGAACCCAGCACCTCAAGCACGTCTACTGCCGAACTGTAGCGGCCCTGAGGAGCGCTGATCTGTGCGCCCTGCACCATCTGTCGCACTGCCAGCAGCATTTCCCGGGCCACGGCAATGCCTTCGGCGCGAGCGGCTTCCGGCGACTTGGCGCTTACCATGCGCTCCAGAATCGCGTCAGGAACCGAGACCCGAAGCTCGTTCTTCATGAATTCCGCATTGCGCGCGCTTACCAGCGGCCAGATGCCCGCCAGCACCGGAATCCGGCAGTGCTCGATGCGACGCAGAAAGTTCTCCAGCAGACGGAAGTCGAAAACCGGCTGTGTAACCGCATACTCGGCGCCCGCCTCGACCTTGTACTCAAAACGACGAATCTCTTCGTCGATGTTGGGCACGCCGGGATTGGCACCGACGCCGATCACGAAGGACGTTCCCACCCCAATCGGGTTTCCGCCAATATCCAGTCCCCTGTTCAAGTTGTGGACGATATTCACCAGACCGATGGCGTCGACGTCAAAAACCGCAGTTGCGTCCGGATAGTCTCCCATCTTGGGGGGATCGCCGGTGATGCAAATCAGGTTGCGGATTCCCGTGGCCGCCGCGCCCAGCAGATCCGACTGAATACAAAGCACATTCCGGTCGCGACAGGTGTAATGCAGAATTGCCTCAATCCCGACCTCGCGCTGTACCAGCAGGGAGAGCGCCTGATTGCTCATGCGCGCCGAAGCCCGGGGGCTGTCAGGAATGTTGATGCCGTCGACGCCGACGGATTTCAGAAAGCGCGCGCCTTCAACCTCTTTGTGGATGTCGATGCCCTTCGGGGGGACGATCTCGACCATGGTGGCAAATTCACCGGCAGCGAGTTTCGCACCGAGGGCAGAACGGCTCTCCATGGGCAAGACCGGCGTGGCTACGGGCGTCGCCTTCCCTTTGGCGGCGGAAGCGACAGCTTTGGTCCGGGCCTGCCCCACTCGCAGCGCCGATTTCATCTCGCGGATGTGTTCAGCAGTCGTACCGCAGCACCCGCCGATCAGCTTGACCCCCGCCGCCACGAACTTGCGGGCATAGCTGGCCATGTATTCCGGGGAACAGAGGTAGATGTTCCGGCCTTCTACCGAGCGCGGAATGCCGGCATTGGGTTGCGCAGCGAGTGGGAGGGTCGTCGCAGCGCGCACTCGCTCCATGGCATCGAGCATAGCCACTGGCCCGACGCTGCAATTACAGCCAATTACGTCCACTCCCCACTCCGCCAGTCGGGGAGCGAAAATCTCGGGGGAGGCGCCGTCGAGACAGTTTGCATCCTCGTCGATTGTGACCTGGGCTACGAGCGGAACCCTGGGATCGACCTCGCGAGCCGCAAGTATCGCCTGATGAATCTCTTCCAGATACCCGAAGGTCTCCAGAACGATCAGGTCGACGCCGCCTTCGAGCAGGGCTGCAATCTGCTCGCGAAAAGCGGTTCGCGCTTCTGCGAACGACGTCTTGCCGAGAGGCTCAATGCGGATTCCTAACGGACCGACCGCTCCGCCAACCCAGGCGTCAAAGCTCTTGGTGGCTTCCCGCGCGAGGTGGGCGGCGGCCATGTTGATCTCGCGGACCTTGTCTTCTAACCCGTGGCGAGACAGACGGACCGCGTTGCCGCCGAAGCTGTTGGTTTCAATGACTTCAGCTCCCGCCTGGAGATACTCATGGTGCACGCCGCGAATCAGATCGGGCTGAGAAATACTCAGCTCGTCATAGCAGCGGTTGATGAATATCCCTTTGGCGTACAGCAACGTACCCATCGCTCCATCGCACAGGATGGGCGCCTGGTTGAGCCGTTCTAGAAAGTTGCCCGCCATTGATGACTGAGAATACAAGATCAAGCCTGCTTTTGCATCCGCCGATGGTCGCGGGTCCGGACCAAACGAGCGCGGAAAAACCCTCTGCTATAATCTCGTTTTTTCTGCATCTAAATCTCTGTCCCTCTAGGTTTTCGGAGTCCCAGGTTTGAACAGAGCCTCGCTAAGTCTTGGTGCGCTGGTAGCGTTCTTGGTAACTTTTTCTGCATGCGGAAATTACACTCCGCCGCAGCAGACCCAGACTCCCAGCAGCAAGGTGGAGTTTCGCGCGTTTGTCTCGAATCCGCTGCTGCCGTCGACGACCGCCATCGTTCCGGTCTTGAATATCGTTGATACAGGTACAGATAGGCTTACCTTTTCGACGATCGGTCTGCTTACCGTCGTTACCGATCCGGGAATGATGGCGGTCTCCCAGGATCGCAGCATCAGCGTAGTGGTCAGCGCGGCCGACAAATCGGTGCTTCTGATCAACAACACCACCCAAGCTGCGGGAGCTGCCACTACGCTCCCGGATGCGCCGGATAGCATCCTGATTTCACAGGACAACACGAAGGCCTATGCCGCGGTGCGTACGGCGCCGGTGACCGGTCAGCCCGCGGGAGCGGTGGAAGTGGTTGATCTGGCTGGAGGTAGGATATTCGCCACGATTCCGGTGCCAGGCGTGAACTTCATCGTCGCCAACCCCACCGGAACCCGAATCCTGGCGATGAATGAGAACTCGAATACCGTGACTGTCATCAACACGGACAATCTGGGAAGCGGGACCGACCCGCGGACGACGCTCTGCTGCTTTGACCACCCGGCATGGGGTGTTTTCAACTTCGACGGCGCCAAGGCTTATGTGATGGAGTGTGGCCCGGAATGCGGTGGGATTGCGGCTGGGGTGACCACGATCGATTTCAGCACCGATCCGCCTCAGGCAGGCACGCCATTGCCCGTGGCTGGCGCCACAGTGGGCTTCCTCGACAAGCCCACGCTATATGTCGCCGGAACCCCACCGGGCACGCCGTGTTCGGGAACGCTGGCGACAACGTGCGGCACGCTGACAGTGATCGACTTAAGTACGCAGACTCCGGCGGTTACGGCAACGGCGACCATCACGGATGGGCGCCACGACCACCTCGCCGTGGGAGCGAACGGGCAGGTCTTCGTCGGAGCCAAGAATTGCACGAGTGTCAATCAGTCAGGCGAGATCCGGGGCTGCCTGTCCATTTTCGACACCTCGAAGGGCGCAGTAGTCTTTCCTCCCGACACTGGCGATGTCACCGCCATCCAGCCAATCCCCAACCGCAATGTCGTTTATGTTCTGGAGGATGGCGAGCTTCGGATTTACGACACCACCACCGACAAATTGCAGGACCGGCAGATCGACATCATCGGCCAGGCGAAGGATGTGAAGCTGGTTTACTGACCAGCTATCCGGGATCGAGCGCGAGCCGATGCTGCGCCTGCCTCTCAACCGCCTGTTTGGAAAAGGGCAAAGTAAACGTAAACCCCTCATACCAGGCCTTCCATTGATCCATGTAGTACGGGCTCAACAAGTTCCCGGCCTCACCCGTAACCAGGTTCAGCGTGCTGCGGTCGAAGTTGCCGAAGTCCACCGTCAGTCGCTCCGAGGGTCCGTGCGTGCGGGTGCCCGCCTTCACGGAGAATCCGCTGCCTGACTGCGGCTGAAGACCTGGCCCGCTCCAGCGGCGGAGGATGGGGATCCTCCCGAACAGCGGATGCTGGATTTCGACTGGATGAGAGGGGCCCCAACGCCATCCCGCGGGATCGGATGGACTTCCGGCTTTGTTCAGCGCCGCTTCCACCGCGGCGGTCAGCAGTTCGTCGTAATTGGGATATGCCGAAGGCAGCCAACGCTGTGGCCGCTGATAGATGACGTTCTCCAGCCAGACTGACTGCATTCCCCAGTGGTAGCTTTTCCAGCTAAAGCCTTTGTCGGGATCTTCGGGCGCCGGGCCCAGCCTCGGTTCGAGCAGCAGCCGAACAAGTTCAGCCCTCGACTGGAATTCGATTGCGGCAGCGGCCGAGTCGGCAGTCATTCTGCCATCCCATACGCGAAGCAGGTCTGCCGCCTGGCGGGCCTTCGCCGAGGGATTTTTGGCGTGGTCGATGGCGCGAACGAACTGCTCGGCCGCGTGAACATCGAGCTGTGAGTAGATATCGAGCTGAAGGGTGAGCATGTCGGCGGCGGAGAAGCGGCGTCCAGACCTCAAAACCCGGTAGATTCGCGCCGAGCGCCAGGGCGCTTCCCATCCGGTGCTGATGGAGTAGGGATAAATCGAAGGGGTGATGCGGCTGTTGGCCGTGGCGATGATGCCCGCAGGCGGGTTGTAGATTCTGGGGAGGCTGTCGAATGGAATGTAGCGGGTCCATTCGTGGTCATCGTCACTTCCTGCCTCGGGCAGGCTGCCGTCGCCGGTGGCTCGAATCGGCACTTTGCCCGTGGCCTGGTAGCCGATGTTGCCGTCCAGATCGGCATAGACGGTGTTTTGTCCGGGCGCGTCGAATTCGGAGAGCGCCTGCCGGAATTCTCCCCAGTTGTGCGCCGAGTCGAGGTCGAAGAAGGGAATGCGTATCCCGTCGTAAAGCGTCCAGCGCAGTGCAAGCTTGCGCTTTTCTCCTGGGACCAGTTCGCTGATGAGAGGGCCGTGGCGGGTGAGCGCGACATCGATCGTGGCGTCTGGCCGCCCTTTGATCCGGATGATCTCGCTGCGATGCTCAGGCTGCTTCCACCCGCCGGGTGTGAGGTATTGCCCCTGGTCGTTGAAGGTCTCGACGTAGACATCCTCGACGGTGGGGTTAATGTTGGTGAATCCCCAGGCGATCCGCTGGTTGTGCCCGACGATGACGTAAGGCATGCCGGGCAGGGTGACGCCGGCAACGTCAAAGCTTCCGCACAGCAGGTGCGCTTCATACCAGAGATTGGGCATCTGGTGGCCCAGGTGCATATCGTTCGAGAGCAGCGGCTTGCCGGAGACCGTGTGGTTGCCTGCTACGACCCAGTTGTTCGAACCGACGACAGGGGGATCATCGGAGTTGGCAGTCGGAACAAGCGGCATTGCCGTCGTGACGTGGCGAATCGACTTTTCCCCGCCGAAGTCGATTTCCCGGTCATCACGGAAACGCTCGATCTCCGGGTGCACAGCGGTAGGAGGCAGGTCGTAGGCAGATGAATTTACGTACAAGTCTTCGGTGAGGTCGGGTCCGAGTTTCGAGAGAATCTTTTCGCGAGTGAGCGCCTGCTCGAAGCTTCCATGGTTGAGGTCCTTGACCATCTGCGAGGCAATTAACATCGAATCTTCAGGCGTCCACGGCCTGGGTTTGTATCGAAGCAGGCGGAACTCCAGGGGCAGCCGGTTTTGGCGGGAGGCGATGTAGGCATTTACACCTTTTGCGTAGCTTTCGAGATGGAAGCGCGCGGTGGCGGAAGAAACTTCCAGTGTCTTGCGGGCCGCCTGCCTCATGCCAAGGATTCGCTGTTCTTTGTCGTGGCCGAGAAGGTCCTCACCAAGAATTTCCGCCAGGTCTCCCGCGGCGAAACGACGAAGCGTATCCATCTGCCAGAGCCGGTCCTGAGCGGCGACGTATCCCTGAGCGAAGAAGAGATCCTGGAGGCTGGAGGCTTCGATGGTTGGAACTCCGTGAGCGTCTCGGATGACGGTAACGCGGGCGAACAGGCCGGGAACGTGCAAGGTTCCGTCGAGCTGGGGAAGGGCGGACCGCGCGGCAAAATAAAACCAGCCGGTGGACACTGCGAGCGCTATGAGCACCACACCCAGAACGGCAAAAGCCACGCGCCACGCCGCTCGGCGCGGCTGAACGACGGAATCAGGAAGTGACACGGAAGTGGTCATTGCGCCGGGTCGATTTTAGGGCGGACACCGTTGCAATACAAATGCATGCAAAATCTTGGCAGGGCGTCCCGGCGATGAGTATTATTCTGATTGAGCGCCGGAGAACGGCGCTGTTTGTCCGAAAGTCTCATGCTGCAGAAGCGCATCGACGACCAACCCAACATTTCCCGCGAGATGATGCGCGAGGCGCAGGAGATCCTTCACCGGCACCTGAAGCGGGTGGGACTGAAGCACACCGAGCAGCGCGACACAATCCTGCGGACATTTCTCGAGACGCGCGAGCATCTCTCCACCGACGAATTGGCCCGGCTGGTAAAGAAGAAAGATCCGAAGATCGGCTTCACGACCGTCTACCGCACGCTGAAGCTGCTGGCGGAATGCGGGCTGGCGAGCGAAGTGGCCTTTCACGACGGCATAGCGCGTTACGAGCACCAGTACAACCGCCGCAGCCACCATCACATGGTTTGCACCGAATGCGGCGGCTCGGTGGAGTTTTTCTCACCCGAAGTCGACAAGCTGGAAGAGGAAATCGGACGCAAGCACCACTACTTCACCACCCGCCATACCTTCCAGATCTACGGGCTGTGCGAAGAGTGCCGCAACAAGAACGGTTCCCGAGAAGTGGTTTAGCCAGCCATCCTCAAAATCTCAGCATTGCACCCGGAGCCAGCAGGTTCAGCGGATAAACCGGAATATTTCGGGCTATTCCGAAGGCCAGAATCAGCGCTCCCAACACCCAAATCGAAGATGCGGGAATGAAATACCGCGGCAGAAACCGCCCTCGCAACTGGAACACGAGAAACGACGCGATCCCATACAGAAGGAACGGCAGAGACAAGACAGCCAGGGGATTCATCGCGAAGGCTGCCGCCAGATTTCCGTGCAGAAGCTGATGGAGCGCCCGCAACGAGCCGCAACCAGGGCAGTACCAGCCGGTGAGCTTGTACAGGGGGCACGGCGGAAACAGGAGTGAAGTCGCGGGATCGTAGAGGCGCAGTGCGACCAGGGCGCCGGCCGCCCCGAGGAAGCCCGCGAACATAACCGCGGCACGCCTGTTGTGAGCTGTCATCAGTAGTGATGGCGCATGGCATTCAGACCGACAAAGATCATCCAAAGAACGCCGACCGCGAGACCGACGCCTACAGAAATCAAGGTCCACATTTTTGCGTTCTTCGACGCGAGCTGAGCACCGGCGACATCTCCGGCCTGCAACTTTCCATTGACCTGCGCCGCATAGACGATCGCCACAATGCCTGCAGGCAGGCAGCACAGAACGGTGCTCAGAATGGCGAAGACCAGGTAGTTGGGAACCTGCTGCTGGACTGCGGGCGCGACAACCTGTTGCATTAAGTTTCTGCCGCATTGCGAGCAGACGGTCGCGTTATCGGGATTGTTTGCTCCACAGTTGCTGCAATACATTCAGCTGCCTCCTTTACCGCCAGGATTTCCTGCTCACAAGTTTGTACCACTCTCAAGGCAGGAGTCCGGCGAGCCTTCCCCAATCGCGTGCAACGTGCCAGTTTCATCGGAACAGAAGGTGCGGCCCCCGGTCTGGCCATTCCGCTCCGGAAATGCGACGATCTGAAAACGCCTTACGAGCTCGCCCGGGTTTTCGGCACTGCAGTTCTGCAGGAGGAACACGTAGCCGCTGCGATGTCCGGTGCTCAGACCCGGGCTCGCTCCGCCGTCACGAACGACCGCCGGGAGGTCACAGGAAAAGCCCTCAGCGGGATGGGCATGGGCATAGGCAGTCTCGGCGCCGAGCAATTCCTGGACCGAGTGCAGGGCGGAAGCCTCGTTGGCGGCGATACGCGCACGCATCAGATTCGGGATGGCGATCGCGGCGATGATGAGAATCACCGGGATAAAGACTACGCCGGCGTAGCCCAAGACCAGGCCGGCGATCGCCATTCCCTCGCCCTTGAGCCGCCCGGCGCTTTTGCGAATCTGCGACAGCGACACGTGGCCGAGCACGATCGCCGCGATGGAGAAGGGAAAGAAAAACAGAAACAGGCCAAAGATCAGGCTTGCGAGGGCCATGCCGCTGGTATGCGGAGGGACGCCCGGGTCAAGGGCCGCCGCCGGCGGGGCGGACGCCGCTGTCAGATCCTTGCCGCAGGCGGCGCAGAAGTAAGCTCCCTGCGCCACGGAACTTCCGCAATACTTGCAGAACACTGGGACCTCGCTGGCACAGCGTGGCAAAAATTGCTGGCCACAGTACTCCCCGCTCCTCTCGCAGTCAAGTCGATAGGCTGGAATGCCTTACGGCCCGAGTTGGACGGGCGAACCCGTATGATTCTGTTTGCCTTGTGCCTCCAATTCTGTTAACTTGCCGCCCGGCATCTTGTGTCCCTGGCGGGCATACACATGCCGCAACCGGCGACAGGATTAGAGGGGGAACCATGGCCTTTTGCAGCGGATGTGGAGCGCAAATAGCGGACGGCACGACTATGTGCGCCGCATGCAGTGCGAAGACGGCACCACCCCGGGCTGCCTCCAGCGGCGGGCTAACGGACAATGTCGCGGGCATGCTGGCCTACGTGACGATTGTTCCGGCCATTATCTTTCTGGTAATGGAGCCCTATAACCGCAGCCGGTTTGTGCGCTTCCATTCCTTCCAGAGCATTTTCTTCGCCGTGGCGTGGACGGTCATCTGGATCGCACTCACCTTCGTCGGCATGATGCCGGTTCTGGGATGGATGACGATTCTGATCTGGCCGCTGCTGGGGATTGGCGGCCTGATTCTGTGGATCATCCTGCTGCTCAAAGCGAATCAGGGACAGATGTTCAAGCTGCCGGTCATCGGCGACATGGCGGAGAAGCAGGCCAACGCGGCATAGCGTCGATCGCTACTGCTGGTCATTTTTGGAATCTTCCCGGACAGGCGGTTCTCGCGCGTGCAGTGTAATGCGGGGAACCGCCCTGCCGCTCCGCTTGACAAGACCATCCTCAAGATGTCATTCCTAGATACTTTTCCAACGCATCCTCTGGCCCGTTTGTGAAGGCCCGGGGGAAACTCAAGGGAGCGGTTTGAGAGTCCGGGTCTTCTATCACGACAAGTGTTTTGATGGCGCCTCCTCGGCCGCTTTGTTTTCGCGCTTTTACCGCGAGCGCATTCGCGGCGACGTGGAGTTTGTCTTTTCCGGGCTTCTGCATCGCGCCGGGTCCCTGTTTGATGAAAGTCACTTTGACGGCGACGAAAACGCCATCGTGGATTTCAAGTACTCCAGCTCTCCCAAAATCACCTGGTGGTTCGATCATCATGAGAGCGCATTTCTGACCCCGCAGGATGCGGCCCATTTCGAGCAGGAGCAAAGCAACCGCAAGTTCTACGATCCGGATTTCAAATCCTGCACCGGATTCATCGCCATGATTGCGAAGCAGCGTTTCGGATTCGATCCGACCCCGGTGGACGACCTGGTGCGCTGGACGGACATCATCGATGGGGCGCTTTACCCCGATGCCCGCACGGCGGTCGAGATGAAAGCTCCGGCGATGAAGCTGACCATGGTGATCGAGTCGTCGCAGGATCACAAATTCGTGCCTCGCCTGATCCCGCTGCTGGTGTCGATGCCGCTCTCAAAAATTCTGGAAGAGCCGTTCGTGGCGTCGCTTCTACCTCCTCTGCTGGAACGGCACCAGCAGTCAATTGCCATACTGAAAGAGAGCACGGAGTTCAAAGACGGGACCATCTTCTTCGATGTAACCTCTCATAACCTCGAGGGCTACAACAAGTTCGTGCCTTACTACCTGTTTCCCGAGACCATTTACAGTGTGGGGCTCAGCAAGAGCAGCTTTCGGGTGAAGGTCTCGGTCGGATCGAACCCCTGGGCGCCGAGCGAGCCCACGGTGAACCTGGCCAAGGTATGCGAGCGCTACGGAGGGGGCGGGCACGCCCGCGTGGGAGCAATTTCTTTCGAGGTGACGCAGCAGGAGGCAGCCCGCAAGGCCGCCGCGGAAATCGTTACAGAGCTTCGGGCCGCCACCCGCGAACAGTCCGGCTAGAAATGACAGAAGTGATCCGCAGGGGTTCCGCCCGGCTGCTCAGGCATCACACCAAGCGGGAGAAGCAGCTCGCCGCCCTGCGCGCCATTGCTTCCTTTGAATTTGCCAAGGGAGTGGTCGTCCTGCTGGCGGCCGTGGGTCTGCTCTCCCTGGTTCACCGCGACGCCTGGGATGTTGCCTCCAGCCTGCTGCATCTGTTGCACATCGGCCGCCACCACCATTACGTCGACATCTTCCTGAAGCTGGCGAACGGTGTAACGGACGAAAAGTTGTGGCTGGTGGCAGCCGGTTGCGTCGCGTATTCCACCGTGCGCTTGGTGGAAGCTTACGGGCTGTGGAGGGCGCGAGCCTGGGCGGAGTGGTTTGCGGCTATTTCCGGAACGATTTATCTACCCTTTGAAGTCTACGAACTGTTCCGCCGGGTGACCTTCTTTCGAGTGGCGATCCTGTGCGTGAATCTGGTCATCGTCATCTACATGCTCTATTTGCGGGCTACAGGCCGTAAGGGCGAGTCGTTGATCGCCTCGGGGGAGAAGTAAAGCAAATTGGGGGACAGCCGATAGGTCAGGCATGTCCCAGCCCAATTGGATGAGAAGGTGGCGAGCCCGCCTCCCGGTTCTGGTCTGCCTCCTGCCATTGTTCGGTTGCATGCACGCTGAAAGGTTCGGACACATCGTCATACCTGCGCGTTGCGTGCGGATCGAAGTGCAGGGCTTCACCAGGCCCTGTTCGGCCCGGCCGGACGGCAAGTTCCTCTGCGATGGCGTCGTGGTCAGCGCCGATTGCGTAGAAAGACGCAGCGGGATCGCGCCACGGTAGAACCCTTCGTCTCAGCAGTTCCGGGCGCATCCTGGCTTGTCCTCGCTTTGTTAGAATTCGAACTGGCAAGTCATGAAGATCGTCTCTTCCTCCGAAATGCGGGAAATTGACCGCATTACCAGCCAGAATTTTGGAGTTCCCTCTCTAACGTTGATGGAGAACGCCGGTTCCGCTGTCGCGGAATTTGTCAGCACGCGGTTTCCATCGCGGGTGGTCGGGATCATCTGCGGAAAGGGAAACAATGGCGGCGACGGGCTGGTGGCAGCGCGCAAGCTTCACGAGGCCGGCAAGGAAGTGCAGGTGCTGCTGCTGGGGGATTCTTCGGAGCTGAAAGGAGACGCGGCGGAAAATTTCAGCAGGCTGCCGGTCGCGCCGGTTCTCGCCCGAGCCAGTGCGGAACTGGAGTCCGATCAGGCCAAGGCCGTCCTTCAATCCGAGGTTCTGGTGGATGCGATTCTCGGCAGCGGATTCCGTCCTCCCATCACCGGGCTCTACGCCGAGGCGGTCGCGGCAGTCAATGCCAGCCCGGCGCGGGTGGTGGCTGTCGATGTTCCGTCGGGGGCCGATGCCGACGCGATGGGCGAACAGGCAGGGTCCTTCGTGCGGGCGGATTCGGTGGTGACCTTCACCGCCCCACGTCCAGCGCATATTTTCGGGAGGCTTAGCCCGGGGCCAATCGTGATTTTTCCCATCGGCTCGCCCGCCGACGCGATTGTGTCGTCGCTGCAATTGAACCTGATCGCGCCTCAAGACGTTGCTTCCGCCATCGCGCCGCGGCCGCCGCAGTCGCACAAGGGAAGTTTCGGGCATGTGCTGGTGTTTGGCGGTTCGACAGGGAAGGCGGGCGCCGCGGCGATGGCGGGGATCGCCATTCTGCGCGCCGGAGCGGGGCTGTCTACGGTGGCGACGGCAAAATCGACGTTGCCGAGTGTTGCAGGGTTTCATCCGGAAGTGATGACGGAACCGCTGGATGAAACCGAGACCGGCAGCATCTCGATGCGCGCTCCGGGATATGGGCGCATCGAGGAACTTGTGAAGGGCAAAACGGTCGTTGCCGTCGGGCCGGGCATTTCGAGGCATCCGGAAACCGCGGAGTTCGTCCGAACGATCGTCAAGAAACTCAAGCTACCGATGGTTGTCGATGCCGACGGCCTGAATGCGTTCGAAGGGCTGTCGAAGGAGTTGGATGGCAGCGACCGTTTCCTTGTGCTCACACCACACCCAGGCGAGATGGCGCGCCTGACGGGGTCCAGCACAGCGGCGGTTCAGAAAGACCGTGTCGCGATAGCCCGGGAGTTCGCCCAGAAGCACCGCGTCGTGCTTGTGCTGAAGGGACATCGCACGCTGGTCGCCGCGCCCGACGGGCAGGTATGGATAAATACGAGCGGAAATCCTGGGATGGCGACCGGCGGCACCGGCGATATCCTGACCGGAATGACGTCGGGACTTATGGCACAAAACCAGAACGACCTGCTGCGGGGAGTGATCGCCGCCGTGCATCTTCACGGCCTGGCGGGCGATGTTGCCAGTGAAAAAGCTGGAGAGCAATCTCTGATTGCGACAGACCTGCTGGCCGGTTTGCCGGAGGCATTTCGCCGCACCCGCGAATCCGCGGAGAGACCGTTTGTGGAAATCACTCGATAACGCTATGTCCTCCAGGCCGTTGCCTTGGCCGTTAACACGCTCATCTGACTGTAAAACAAGGAATTATCCCTGGTTCCGATACGGAACACGATAACGCCCCAGTCAACTGCTTCCGTAACGTCCCAAAGAGGCTTCAGAAGGCGCAACATGGTGTCTCTGGCCATGACACATTTCCCCCAAGCCGACACCCGTCGGCGCGCCGCCCGCATCAAGTTCGGTGATTCGGTTCCCGCCCTGGTTCTGTCGCAGGACGGAAAGCGCGCCCAAGCCAAACTCAAAACTGTCTCCGTCACCGGAGGCTTGCTCTCGCTTCCGCGGGCATTGGCCCAGGGAGACTTCGTCGAGCTGGCCTTTGAGACCCAGCGTGGGCAGGTGCACGGCATGGCCGAGATGCTGCACCCGCTTACCGGTGGAGCATCGACGATGCAGGCGTTTCGGTTTATTGCTATGGATGATGACGATCACCGCAGCCTGCGAATGATGGTCGATTCCGCAATGGACCGCAAAGAGTTCAACTTTCGCGTCCCCACCATGCGAGCCTGAGTCGCTTGGACGGAAGAAAAGTTTCCGGTCTGTTCCCGATATACTGGCCCCTGCATGGGGACCGAGAAATTCACCACGCATTCTGCCGAGGATACGGTCGCGCTCGGCCGTCGGCTGGCGGAATCGATTGCGCCCCCGAAACTGGTGCTGCTGCGCGGAGACCTGGGAGCAGGGAAGACCACGCTGGTGAAAGGCATCGCGGCGGGATTTGCAGCGGCCGCGGAGCAGGACGTGACCAGTCCGACGTTCACCCTCATCCACGAGTACCGCGGCGCCAGGGCCAACCTCTATCACATCGATCTCTATCGCGTGGATACGCAGCGCGAACTCGAGACTCTGGGGTTGGATGACCTCCTCGGCGAGGACAGCATCCTGCTCATCGAATGGGGAGAGAAGTTTGAAAGGTTCAGGAAAGAGCGGGATGTGGAAATCGCGCTAGAGCAAACCGGCGAGAACGAACGCTTGATCCAGGTGATCCGCTGACGCTACCGGGTGGCCGCTTGCTTTTTTCCTGTCGACGCCTTCGCTGGCGTGGAATTCTTTGCCGGTTCCGCACGGAGGCCGCGCGCCTTGCGCACGATGTACTTGCCAGGACCGGCGAGAAAACGGGCGAGCGCCGAGGCAACGTTCTCCAGGAATATCCGGTCACCCAAGCCGAAAGCGGTCTCGCGGTCGGTCTCGACTCCGAGCACGCCAAATTCGCGGGCGGCAATCTTCATCGAAACCAGCAGCTTGCTACGCGTGTCAGGCAGGGTGACATGGCCTGGCTGGGCGTTCTTGCCCTCGCCGAGCAACTGGCCGGGCTTTTTGCTTCCGACGGCAAGGTAGATGCCAACCCATGTGTAGTGCCTTCCCTGAAAAAGAAGTTCAATCACTTCTTCGAGCGGCGACTCGTGGGCAGTGGGTTTTGCCGAGCTTAGAACCTTGCGGATATCGGCAAGCAGTTGCGGCGCGGAACGGTAGGTTTTCAACGGGCTATGCTTCCCCTATGCGGGTTTCTATGCGTCGCTAGTCTAACTGCGCCCCATCTGGCGGTCAAATTACCGCAAGACGAGGCCCTCAGCGGCTGGTCTTGCGCCGCCGGCGGTCAAATTCCTGGCGGCGGATTTCGCGGCGACGTCCGGCATCGTCGTATCGCCGCTTCTGTTCGTCGCTTTCCGGGACCACTGCCGCCACCGGCACGTGACGTCCGGCTTCATCTACGGCGACAAACGTCAGGTAAGCCGAACTGACGTGGGCGCAGGTATCGTGAATGTAGTTCTCTACCCAGACCTTAACTCCCACTTCCATCGACGTATGAAAGACGCGGTTCACCGATGATCGCAGGATCACGAGGTCCCCAACGTGGACCGGCACCAGGAAATCCAGGTGATCGATGGAGGCGGTGACGGCATAGCTGCGGGAATGACGATGCGCGGCCATCGCGCCCGCCAGGTCGATCCAGTGCATCAGCCTTCCGCCGAGCAACGCGCCCAGGGGGTTCGTGTCGTTGGGAAGAACGATCTCGTTCATCTCCGATTGGGAATCCCGTACGGGCCGCGGCGTCAACAGCGAGTCGTCCTTAGTCATGTGAAGGGAGAGAATCGTCCGTTCCCGTGCGCTTGCGGGCAAGGTGGGATTCCAGATAACACTCGGCAAGCTTCTGGATGCCGGCGTCCTTGTGGGGGGATGACCAACGCCGGTGAAGCAAATCATAGCGAACCATGCCGACGGCCGCGGGGCGATGAGCGATCTCGCATGCGAACCACAGGATCAGCTCCGATTCAGATTCCTGGGCGATCGCGAAGCGAACCGCGTCAAAGGCTCGATCTTTCGGCAGGCGGGTGCAGCCAGCGGCGTAACCCAGGTTGCAGAGTTCGCGTAAAGCATCTTCGGAAGGTTGGGTTCCCTCATGCCCAGGAGCGGAACAAACTCCGCTCCAACCGCTTCCCAGAGGAAGCCGTGATGGGTGAAGCCAGGCGGCGCCATTTAGTCTTTGGGTCGGAGTGAAATACGGACAAGCCAAAGAACGAACTCCTGTCAGGGGATGAGCGCCATTGTACTTGCCAATTCTCGCGGGCCGCTAGTGCTCTTTTGCGTTCCCGGTGTAGTAGTCTTGTCGGCGGAAGACAATCCTGAGTTATCTGATAGCCGATTTATGGATCGCATCGCAATGTTGACCGAGGTTTTGTCGCAGAATCCAAAGGACGCGTTCGCCCGATATGGCCTGGCAATGGCCTATTCCCAGAACGGCGACCTGGAACGCGCCCTGACGGAGTTCCGGCTGCTACTGGAGAACAATCCCGACTACACGGCCGGGTACTTCATGGCAGCGCAGACTCTGGCCAAATCGGATCGCAGCGAGGAAGCTAAACAAATGCTGGCGGATGGGATTTCTGCCGCCAGGCGA
Organism: Terriglobales bacterium; assembly: GCA_963803205.1. Lineage (GTDB taxonomy): Bacteria > Acidobacteriota > Terriglobia > Terriglobales > Acidobacteriaceae > CAWDLG01. Next base: position 1,392,693 of record CAWDLG010000004.1, on the reverse strand, counting down.
ACAGGAGATTCTCACGCCCAGGGAGAGATGGAATCGATGTTGGCTGACCTGGGATAGCGGCTCACGGCGTGGCAGGCCGCGCCATTCTCATCATGGCCCACTCCACCAGGGCAGGGAACAGCTGATAAATCTTGATCACCGGATGCATCGTCCAGGGCACGACGACTTCGCGTTTCCGGTTTAGATATCCCTTGAGCACCGCCTGCGCCACTCTTTCAACGCTAATCCCGCGCGCGCTGGCCGGCCTCACCACCTTCGTTTCCTTCCCGTGCAGAGCGTTGGCCCGGAAATTTGTGCGCACGAACCCCGGGCACACTGTCATCACGTGAATGCCGAGGCTCTTTAGTTCGACTCGCGCCGCCTTGCCGACGGCGTTCATGGCAAATTTCGTCGCGCTGTAAATGGAGTGGTAGGGCAGAGGAATGTGCCCGGCGACGCTGGAGATGTTGATGATCGTGCCGGCGCCCTGCTGCCGCATCACCGGAAGCACCGCCTGCATGGATGCCACCGCGCCAAAAAAATTGGTGTCAAAGGTGTCGCGGCATGCGGCCATATCCACCTGCGCGATTGAATCCAGAATTCCGTGTCCGGCGTTGTTGACCCAGATGTCGATGCGGTTGAAATGATGCATCGTGAGAGCGATCACGCGGTCGATCTCCTCGCGGTTGCGAACGTCGCAGGAAAGGGCAAGCGTGCGCTCGGCGCTGCCGATGCGGGAACGCGCGGCCTCAGCCCGTCCTGGATCGCGCGACAGAAGGACAACATTAGCGCCGTGATCCACGAATGTCCTCGCGATGGCTTCGCCGATCCCCATCGAAGCGCCGGTGATGACCGCTATTTTGCCGGAAAGGTCCATGCCGAGCTTTTATTCTGCCCGGCGATGCAAGTCAAGCGAGGGCGTACAATCGCAGCAGCGGCGCGCCGTTCGCGCCACACAGCCACTGGAGGCGCTGGTTGAGTACTCTTCTGCCCCTGTTTCCCCTCGAACTGGTTCTGCTGCCGGGAGTGCCGCTGCCGCTGCACATTTTCGAGCCTCGCTACAAAGAGATGATCGCCGAGTGCCTGGAGCAGAAATTGGTCTTCGGTGTGGTGCGGGCCAAAGAAGAAGGAATCACGGACGTGGGGTGCACCGCGGAAATCGCCGATGTTATGAAGAAATATCCGGATGGCCGCCTGGACATCCTGACCCATGGCCGGAAGCGCTTCGAAGTGATGGAAGTGAATCAGGAGCGACCTTTCTTGCGGGCTGAAGTCCTCTTCCTCGAGGACGAACCGCTGGGGGCGACAACCGAGGAAGTGGCGCACGCGACCCGGCTGCATGAAGAAATTGTGGCGCTGGCCGGTGGCAAGCCTCCTGCTGTAGAAAAAGTCGATCCCGGCAAAATGTCATTTCATCTCGTGGGATCGCTTCCTCTGGATCTCGATTTCAAGCAGACTCTGCTCGCGATGAGTTCCGAGTCCGAACGAATGCAAGCTGTGGTCGCGTGCTTCGAAAGTATTCTGCCGAACCTCCGTCTCGCCGTTCAGGCGCGCCAGAAGGCAGGCGGCAACGGACACGTTCGTTGATTTCACGTGTACTCCTCAGACAAGCGCCGCAAATTGCCGGGCGTATAATCGAAATCACAAGCCGCTTGCTGGGGGTTTTTTCATGATCAGTTTCCCGCGGACACTCGGCGAACTCCGCCAAAGTCCTTTTTCCGAAGAACGATTGCGCAGCCGCCACGTCAAGGATGAATTGCGGGAGAACCTGATCTGCCGCCTCCGCACCCGTGAGCCGATTTTTTCCGGAATTGTGGGTTACGACGATACGGTGGTGCCCCAGATCGTAAATGCCATTCTTTCCCGGCATAATTTCATTCTGCTTGGACTCCGCGGACAGGCGAAGAGCCGGATCCTGCGCGCGCTCACGTCGCTGCTCGACGCGGAAATCCCATACATTGATGGATGCGAAATCCACGACAATCCGTACGAACCGATCTGCCGCCGCTGCCGCGAGCAGGTCGCCACCTTGGGTGATGACACTCCGATCGCATACCTGGCATCCGCAGATCGGTACGTGGAAAAACTGGCGACGCCGGACGTGACCATCGCCGATCTCATCGGTGATATCGACCCCATCAAGGCAGCACGCGGCGGCCATGAACTGGGCAGCGAATTCACCGTGCACTACGGCTTGCTGCCCCGCGCCAATCGCTGCATCTTCGCGATCAATGAACTTCCGGATCTGGCAGGAAAGATTCAGGTGGGACTGTTCAACATCATGCAGGAAGGGGACGTGCAGATTAAGGGCTACCCCATCCGCCTGCCGCTGGACGTGGCGCTGGTGTTCAGTGCCAATCCTGAAGACTACACCGCACGCGGCAAAATCATCACGCCGCTGAAAGATCGCATTGGATCGGAGATTCGCACCCACTACCCGGCGACAGTCGAGGAAGGGGTTGCCATCACCGCACAGGAGGCGTGGTCTCAGCGCAACGGATACAAGCTGCACGTTCCCAAATACGTGCGCGAGGTCGTCGAACGGATTGCCTTCGCTGCGCGCGAGGACAAGAAGATCGACAAACGCTCCGGAGTGAGCCAGCGCCTGCCGATTTCCTGCCTGGAGAACGTCATTTCGAACGCCGAGCGCCGGACCATCCGCCACAACGAGAAGCTGGTCGTGCCGCGACTCGGCGACGTTTACGCCGCATTGCCGGCGATCACCGGCAAACTCGAACTGGAATATGAGGGCGAGATGAAGGGTGCGGATCACGTGGGACGGGAATTGATCCGCCTGGCCATCGCCAAGAGCTTCGACGACTATTTCAACGGCGTGAACATGCAACAGATCGTGCAGTGGTTCGACCTGGGAGGCGAAATCCAGATGATGGATTCGGCCAGCGCCCAGGAATCACTCGAGGGGCTGCGCGCAATTCAGGGGCTGATGGAAAAGATCACCAAGCTCGGAGTCGGACCTAAAGATCCTCCCGAGGGGCAGGTCTCCGCCGCAGAATTCGTTCTCGAAGGGCTCTATGCTCACAAGCGGATCGGCCGCAATGAGGAGCGCGTTTTCACCGCCGGGGAGAAGCCTCCGAAGCGAACCGAGAAGGCCTTCGACCCCGAGGAATCTCCATACCGCAGCCGGCGACCATTCAACTAGGCCCTGACTACTACGTGCTTTTCTCATGAAGCGCATCCGCTACAGCAAATACGTTCCCGATCCGGCGGGCGAAATGAGCATGGAAGATCTGCTCAGTGCGCTCTCGGATTATCTGTTGCAGAGCGGATTTCAGAACTACATGTTCTACGACCTGCCCCCGGGCGAGCAGACACTGGACGATCTGCGGCGGGCGATCGAGCAGGCCATGATGGATGGCAACCTGCTCAGCGAAGAAATGCGCGAGCGCCTGCACCAGATGCAGGTGGACGGAACACTCGACGAACTGATCGAGCGCCTGATCGAGCGCATGGAACAGGAAGATTACATCAGTATCGATCAGCCGCACGATCCCGCGAAGGGATCAGTCGGCGGCCAGATCGGGGAAGCACAGCAGCAGGCCAAGTTTGAAATCACCGACAAGAGCCTGGATTTTCTGGGATTCAAGACGCTGCGCGATCTCATGGGATCGCTGGGCAAGTCGAGTTTCGGCCGTCACGATACGCGCGACCTGGCGACCGGCATCGAAGCCAGCGGCGCGTCGCGCCAATATGAATTCGGCGACACCCTGAATCTCGACATCACCGCAACTCTCTCCAGCGCCATCCAGCGGGAAGGTCTGAACCTGCCGCTCAACATCGAGTACTCCGACCTTCAGGTTCACCAGTGCGAGTATCAGTCCTCGTGTGCCACGGTGCTCATGCTGGATTGCTCGCACTCGATGATCCTTTACGGCGAGGACCGCTTTACCCCCGCCAAGAAAGTCGCGATGGCGCTGTCGCATCTCATCCGCACGCAGTATCCCGGCGATTCGCTCTCGCTGGTTCTGTTTCACGACTCCGCCGAAGAGGTGCCGCTCTCGCAGCTTGCGCGCGTCAAAGTCGGGCCGTACTACACAAATACCCGCGAAGGACTGCGGCTGGCACAGCGCGTTCTGCAGCGCCAGCACAAGGACATGAAGCAGATTGTGATGATTACCGATGGCAAGCCTTCGGCGCTCACCCTCGAGGATGGCCGGATTTATAAGAACGCCTTCGGGCTCGATCCGCTGGTGGTCAGCCAGACGCTGGAAGAGGTTTCAAAGTGCAAACGCGCCGGCGTGCTGATCAATACTTTTATGCTGGCTTCCGATTATGGCCTGGTGCAGTTCGTGCAAAAGGTCACCGAGATGTGCCGCGGCAAGGCTTACTTCACGACTCCATACACCCTTGGGCAATACCTGCTGATGGATTACATGTCGAGAAAGACGAAGACGATCCATTAGCGGACCCTATCCGCTGATACGAGTAATTTCTCCAACCGCGCGCCAGGCCTGGTCGATTGCGCCGTCGGTGTAGGAATAGGCGCCTGCGTCCGCATTCGCGATGCCGATGAGGCCGAAGGGCTTTCGGGCGACTTCACAGGGAAGCTCTCCACCTTCGACCCAGAATGGATCCCACAACGAGTTGTACTGGTAGGCGTAGCCGTGGGGCCAGCGGTTGACGGTGATGGCGCTGATGTCGCGGGCGGGATCGAATCCTCCGGCCGCGAGTGTGCGCGCCAGTTGCTCACGAATCTTGCGCTCCATCGTTGCGAAGGGAGTGGCAAACAGTTCCTGCCGTCCCATGCGGTGCTGGTCGCGAGCCGATTGCCCCGGCCGGCAGGGAGTTCGCATCATGTGGATGACGATAGGCTCTTCCGGCTTCCGGGCGCAGCGATATCCGCCGATACTCACCGGAAGATCAAGCGTGAAGCCTGTGTGATAGCCGCCGGGGGCATACACCGAACTGGCGCCAAGCTTCCGAAACGCCGTCCAGTTGCGGATGGCAACGTTCGTATAAAGCAGAGGAACCTTGGCCGCATCGAGCAGCGCCTTCTTCTGGGGGTCGGGAAGCTCAGCACAGATGTAGGGGATCACAACGTGCCAGCATGCGAGGACGCAGTGCGCGGCCTTCACCGTCTGCACCTTGCCCTGGCGCGCATAGGTGATTTCCACCTGCTTGGCGCTGCCTGCGTCGCCCACGTGCTTGACCCGAACCGCCGTGCTGTTCAGGCGAATGCGGACCGGGGAACCATCACGATCCAGTCGGGAATAGTCGGCTCGCGCCATGACGACATCTTCCGCCGAGTTTCCCGGAATCGCCTCCGGCACCAGCTTGCGCACCAGCATTCTTGCGATCGAAGCGTTGCCGTCGGGAAAGTGGAAGAAGTATTTCTCCGCCTCGGCGTTCGGAATCGCGTCGTAGTTCATCCCCTTGCCGGGCGCGGAGCCAAGGTTCATCCCATCGAAGCCGGGAAGGCCGAGGCCCCAGGCATCCTGTGCAGGAACCGCGTCAATACCTACACCAAACAGCGGTTGCGGCATTGCCTGCATCAGCCGAACTACCGACTCGTCCACGTGGACTAGGTCGGTCAGGAACTTTGCGTAACTCATGCGGGCGAGGCGCGATTTCTTCTCGTCCGCCGTCAGCCCGGGAAGGTAGTCTTTGGAATCGTGGAACAGCCGGTCAAAGTCCTTCTTGGCCGCTCCGGAGAGCGGCGCATCGGCCATGAACTTTTTCCAGCGGCTTTGGTCGGCGAGTGGCTTGTCCCCGCTCTCCGTCAAACCCGTCACCGCCGGATTGACCACCAGTTTGTCCGCGCCGAAGGTTTCCTTGTCAAAGAAGACGTTCGGCGCCATGCCAAACGATCGATACAAGCCGTGAGAGACATAGCGGGGATAGGCAGGGACATCGATGCCCAGTTCTTCAATCAGCCCTTTTGCCACTGTGCTGTAAGGCGCCGGACTCTCGATGGAAAACGTGCCGCCAAACCCGAGGCGGAACTGGTCTCGGATGCGAAACTCATTGCGCTTGGCGTGGCCGCCGAAGTCGTCGTGGTTCTCGAGCACCAGAACTCGCACCTTGGCGCCGGCCGCTTTGCGAAAGAAGTGGGCTGTGGAGAGTCCGCTGATGCCTCCGCCGACGACCACCAGGTCATAAACTTCGCCTGTGTCCTCCGGTTTACCGGCATGGTTCCAGAACGTGCCGTCGCGCACGCTATGCGCGACTTCGAACGAGCCCGGATGGCTTCCGCGCAATCCGGTCAGCGCCGGGGGATAGTAGCCTTTCGAATCCTGTGAGGGGGAACTGGCTTCAAAAGCGGGAAATCCGAAGCTGCCTTCCGGCAGGAACGCCGCGCCTATCGCCAGCGCCGTTCCATTGAGAAAGTCTCGCCGCGTGATGGCGCGGCCCATCCCCAGCTCTCGATCTTTCGGGTCGAGCACGGAAATCCTGTCTCAGACTCGGAATTGAGTCCGTCAGTTCAATCAGGTGCAGGAAATTATATTCTGCGGGCAGCAGCTACCATGTGGCCTGGGGTCACTTGTTCGGCAAGTCAGAAACGCCGCAGAGGAGCAGAATCCTTTCGGCGAACAGGGTCTCAGCTGTTCTGGTCGGCAATCTTCACGGCGGTCTCTGCCCCGATAAATCCGATGGCCGAGTGCTGTCCGTCGCAGAAGGGCTTGTTCTTGCTGCCTCCACATCGGCAAAGAGAAAAAGCAGGCTTGCCTGTCAGGTCGTACTTGGTCCCATCCGCGTCTACTATTTCGATGGAACCTTCCGGTGCCTCGACCCGGTATGGTCCGTTCCTTCTGACGGTAATCTTCACAGTGGCCACAAGTCCTCCGTGCAGCGCTATTGAGTTGAGACTGAAAGATAACACGCGGAATGCTGCACGGTTTTGGGGGCTATCGCTCCATCGCTCTGATAGGCCGATGCGCCCGCCAAAAACCACCAGCAGGGAATGAAGATTGCCAATCTGACGCTGCAGAACAATGCGGGCTTTGGGGTGGCGCAGGCACGTTAGCGCTGCGATAGGGGACACACTCTCCGGGGCTTTACTTCTTCTGGGTCAGGTTTAAGCCGCCGCCAGCTCTGATACGAGAAGATCCTGGTAGAGGAGCATGTACTCGTCGACCATGCGCTTGGCGGTGAAACACTGGCGAGCCCGCTGGAATGCGCGGTTGCCGTATCCCTGGCGCAGGCCGCGGTCGCTGCTCAGCCGGTGAATCAGTTCGGCGAGGCTGCGGGCGTCATTGGTGCGGAAGTAGAGAGCGGCATCGCCCCATACTTCGCGGTAGGAAGGAATGTCATTGGCGACGATCGCGCAACGGGAAAGAGCGGCTTCGAGTGCGGACATCCCGAAGGATTCGTAGCGCGAGGTTGCCGCGTAGATCGCCGAGCGGCTGTACAGGCTGCGCAGCTGGGCTTCGTTCTGGGGGCCCTTCAGGGCCACGCGCACATTGTCGACGGCGACGCTCACATCGGCGCGAATTGGAGCTTTGCGTACCTCTACCGGCGCCTCTGCTCCCACGATGCAAACCGGGAGAGGATGAGTGTGCTGGGTCAGCAGGAATACCTGTTTGCCTGCATCCCAGAGCCGCCCGATCGAGAGCACCGAGTCTTCCTTGTTCACGTAGGGATTGAAATAAATCGGATTGCGGCCGTTGTAAATGACCGCATCCCTCCGCGGGCGCGCGTAACAGCTTCGCACGCTCTCCAGCATCCACACAGTAGGAGCCACAACAGCGTCGGCATGCAGAACTCCCTGCGTGATGGTCTGGCGATACCAGTCGAGCCAGCGGCTCGGTTTCGGCTCCTGCCCGTGAACGGCGCGCGACCAGCTCAGCAAGTCGCCGTGCGCGACCAGCAGCCGCGGAGTATCGACTGGCAGACTGCCAAAGGCCAGATGATTCAGGTGCAGCAGGTCAGGCTTGATTTCCGCAATCAGTTCCGTGAGGTAAGCGGAGGAGTCCTGGAGGTCATGCTGGCCGTCCTGCATCCAGTCCAGTCGAAAGGCGGTAGGGCGGTAATCCAGGCCGTCGAGGTGCTCCGTCCAGGCGATGTGGTGAGCCAGCGGAATTTCGCCGAGGCTGACCAGAGTGACGCGGACACCATGGCCGACCAATCCGGTGACCAACTCGCGCGTGTAGGTCCACACGCCGCTCAGCGTATCGGTCGTAACGAGAACGTGCACAAGCGAGACCTGGGGAGAGACTGGCCGGGGCACAACACCGCTACACTGCCCCGGGCCGCACCATTTTAGTGCCTAATTCCAGGTTCCCGCTGAAAATTCTCGGAGGCTTGTCGCGCAAGCGCAAAAGCTTGCATAAATCGCGCAAAACTAGGCGGAAAAAGAGACGGGAATGAACGCTTGACTGGCCTCCAGCCCAGTTTCTTGCCGTGTTGATTGCCTTCAACGGCCCTTCAAGCAGAGCCGAGCTTGGCGCGCACCTCCTTGGCCAGCTCCCAGGCTTTGCGAATCTTGCTGTCGGCCGCTTCCCGATCGGAGGCCTGCAATGCCATTTCGCAGGAGAGGAGCAGGGCAGTGAGCGGACCCTTCAACTCGTTGCGTAGAGTTTGTTCGGCCGTCTGCCGCGCCGCCATCACCTCGCGCTTGCGGCGGTGCAGAGCGGCGCGCAGCTCTCGCACCACGCGCTCGATCCCGCTGATGGCGAAATTAATGTGCACCGGCATGGCGGTGCCGATGTGCTGGAGCACCCTTTCACTCTCGTCCGGTTCGGACTCGAGCAGAGACTGGTCCATCACCACCGCGGTGTATTCCTCGCTGCGCAACTGGCTGGCCGCCTGGCGCAGCGTGGGCGCGACCTGCGTGGGTTCGGCCAGGGCCTCTTCCAGGCTCTTGGCGGCGTCCCGGACCTTGGCGGAGGGCGTTATCAGAAGAATCATGCAACGTGCCAATGCACGTTTCGATCCAAATCCCGGCATTGAAAGCGGTGCAGTTGGACGCATTGACCCCGCCCCGCTTCCCGCAGCGGGATTTACCGAATTCGATCCGTTCACTCCTGGGACTTGTACTCCTTCAGCTTGCGGTAGAGCGTCGTCTTGCCGATTCCCAGCATGCGCGCGGCCTGGAGTTTGTCCCCGTTCAGCATCGCGATCGTGCTCAGGATGGTTTGCTTCTCCAGTTCGGCAATGGGGACGATCTTGGCCGATCCATTTCCCGGCTCGGGCGATTCGGTGTTCACGCTGTGAATCGGCGTGGGCAGATCGGTGAGGTGGATCAGAGGCCCGCTGCTGAAGGCGGTGGCGCGTTCCAGACAATTTTCCAGCTCTCGCACATTTCCCGGCCAGTCGTAGGTCATCATGGCCTTCAGGGCTTCATCGCTTAGTTGGATATCCTTGCGGGAAGTGCGCGACTGACGCTCCAGCAGATATCCGGCAAGCAGGGGAATGTCCTGCCGCCGCTCCCGCAGAGGCGGAATCTTCAGGCTAAGCACGTTGAGGCGGAAGTAAAGATCTCTCCGGAAGGCGCCCTGCGAGACCGCCTGTTCGAGATCGCGGTTGGTCGCGGCCAGGATGCGGACGTTGATGGGTATGCGCTTGGTGCTGCCGACCGGTCGGATTTCCTTCTCCTGGATGGAGCGCAGCAGCTTTGCCTGCAAATCCACCGGCAGCTCCCCGACCTCGTCGAGAAACACCGTGCCGCCTTCGGCGATCGCCAGCAGGCCTTCCTTGGACTGCACCGCGCCGGTAAAGGCGCCCTTGGCGTACCCAAAGAGCTCGCTTTCGATCAGCGTCGGCACCAGGGATCCGCAGTCAACCGGGATGAAAGGCTTGTCGCGATACGGCCCCGAAAAGTGGATCGAGCGCGCCACCATTTCCTTTCCCGTCCCGCTTTCTCCCAGGATGAGAACCGGATGGGTACTGTGCGCCGCCTTGGCGATGATGCGGTAAAGCCTCTCCATCTCCGGAGCGCGGCCTACGATCCCGCCAAATCCCTGCTTGGACTTGACCTTTTCGCGCAGGATTCGGTTCTCGGATTTCAGCCTCAGATGGCTGGCCACGCGTTCCAGCAACAGACGCAGCTCTTCCATGCTGAACGGCTTGGTCACGAAATCGTAGGCGCCGTTCTTCATCGCCTGCACCGCCGATTGCACCGTGCCGTATCCGGTGATGACGATCACCGCCGCGTCGGGCCGCCTCTCCTTGATGTGCCGAAGGGCCTCGATGCCGCCCGCTCCCGGCAGCTTCAGATCCAGCAGGACCACGTCGGTGCCGTGCGCTTCCATGGTGCGAAGGGCGTGTTCGGCGGAGTCGGCAACGCTGGTGTTGAATCCGAGCCCTTGAGCCACCTCGCGGCAGACGTCCCGGATGGCGCGCTCGTCGTCGATGATCATCAGGTTCAGAAGGTTCGCTCCCTCGATTTGCGGAGGCAGGAGCGAAGTGGCAGTGGCTATGGCAGTGCTCATTTGGTATCACCTTTCCTTGTCTTCACAACACTTGCTTCGGGCAGGCGGACGGTCACCCGCGTGCCTTTTCTGGTTTCGCTGTCCACTTGAATCGTCCCGGCGTGCTCCTGCACCAGCCGCTGGACGGTGGCGAGGCCCAGGCCGGTTCCACGGCCCGGCTGCTTGGTGGTAAAAAACGGCTCAAACAGGCGGCTGCGGGTTTCGCGGTTCATGCCGCATCCGGTATCGGCGACGATGAGCTTCACCTCAGAGCCGCTCCTCCGGGTGATCAGGGTCAGGGTCCCGCCATCGGGCATGGCGTCGCGCGCATTCAGGACCAGGTTCAGAATGATCTGCTGCATGCCCGCCGGATCGAGCCTCACCATTCCCGGTTCCGGGGCCAACTCCGTAACCAGCCGAATGTTTTCGTGCAGAAGGCGTTGCAGCAGCGGCTGAAGTACGCCGATGCCCTCGTTCCAGCAGAGCAGGCGGGGCTGTTCGGCTTTCTTGCGCGCGACATCCAATAGCTGCCGGATCAGTGTTCCGCCCTGCTGGGCGGCGGCGCGCATCTCTTCGACATGCTTGCGCAGCCGCTCGTGCTGCCGGAGTTCTGTAACCAGCAGGTCGCAATAGAGCAGGATCCCGGTCAGAAGATTGTTGAAATCATGGGCCACGCCTCCGACCAGGCGTCCCAGAGCCTCCATGGCCGCGGCGTCACGCGGGGAAGCTTCATCCGTCCGCTGGGTCCGGGGGCGAGCGCTGACTACCTGAAAATGGCGATGATTGAGCTCGAAGGTGGCGCACGAACTCGGAACGCTGATGCGGTGTCCGTCGCGGTTCCCGCTGTTCACCAGGCGGAATTCGGTGCCTGGCTCCGCCAATCCCGGAATGAATTCGCCCGCCGGACGGCCCAGCACATCGGCCGCGCGAAAATAGCCGAACGCGCGAGCGAACGACGGGTTCGCATACAGCACGCGGCCGTTTTCGATTACTGCCAGACTTTCGCCGCAGGCTTCAAAAGCGGCGCTGATCACCGCTCCCTGCGCTCCCAGGCCGGGTTGAGGCACGAGTGGAACTGCGCTCATGCCTGCCACTCCAAATCGACACCGTTCCCGGCAGGCGATTGATGGCGCGCCACCGCGGGCATCTGCTTGCCGGATTTCGCGAAAACAACGACCCACAAAGGGAAGCTGCCAGCCTCGCGGCTGTGGCGGCACGCCCTCGAAGATATTGCGCCCGTATAGCTCACCTGCACTTGCTCCTCATTTGGGAAGTGTAGGCGGGAAGAGCGCGAGTGCTAAGGTTGCTCGTCACAGAAATCTGTGACGAGCGACCCAAAGCGGGCGTGCAGGAAAAGCGGTTCCGAAATGGGAAGAACCCGCGGCAGAATCAGGCGAGGTAATTCAGGATGCCGGAACGAGCGAGAGACTTTCGGTCAGGCGAAACGTGAGACGCTGCTGGGGAGAGAGTTTCACATTGGCGCCGACGTGCTCGGTTCGCACGGTTTCGCCGCTGCTGAGTGACGCTCCAACCAGTGTGCCCGCAGCTTTGACTGGCTGGACGGCATGCGTGGCCGCGACCGCCGGGACATCGACTTCGGAAAATCCGGCCTTTGCAAACAGGCTGGAAGTCCGAAGGTCGAGCGAAGCTTTGCCGATCGAAATCTTCTGAAGGGCCAAACGGAGATAACCCGGCTCGTCCGCTTGCGCGGGTCCTGCCGCCAATACCTTGCCCGTCACCATCGAGCCGATCGGAGCCAGTGTCTCCCCACGGACCAAAATGGGCTGAACCAGCGATCCGGTGAAACTGTCGCCCGCAAGCGCGCTCGCGCTCGATAGAGAGTCCTTTAAGTGAATGACAAGCAAAGTGCCGGACGGGATTTGAGTAGGCCTGAAATACGCTGTCGGGGAGATACCGGCGGTATCGGACGACCTCTCGAAAGGCAACTGGCGCTCTTCCGATTCCTCAGTTTGCTCTTCAGTAAAGGTGCCACGCCAGTTGCACCCTGAACTGACCACCAGGACGGTTGCCAGGGCCGCCAGCCAGAGGCTAGTTTTCGCATTGCACTTCACGACCCCGAATACTCCTCCCTGCCGGCCAAGCGCACAAGTCGCAAGAAGGATGCCATTCACATGGGCTTGCAGATCAAAGAGTTAACGGTTTCCGATTGGATAGCTGCGAGCAGTTTCTGCCCGCATCAGGTAAGAGAAGAGATTGAGAAGAGCCCGCCCGGTGTCTGTGCCGGGCGGGCCTGAGGCTAGTGAGACGATCCGGCCAAACCGGCCGAAGTCTCATTGTCGTTTTCCGGCTGAGCGATCACCCCGTCGAACGGGGTTGCGGCGACCAGACGGCGGCCTACCAGCCCGATTCGGCGCAAGGGGTATCCCGAATCGGGACCACGCTGCCACACCCGGCCGTCGATGCTCTCAAACACTACGCCGGTCGAGAGGCTGGTTGCCAGAAGCCGCTTGCCGGCTTCGTCGAAGACGATCGAGCTGATGTTCTTGTCGGGCAAGCCGTTGACTACATGGTCCCAGGTGGCTCCCCCGTCGGGGCTCAGGAAGGCTCCTTCGCGCGATGCCACGAGGATCTCCCCGTTCCCGGAAATGGTCACCCCACGAATGCTGGTGACGTAAGAAGATGGGCTGCGCTCCACCCAGGTGGCCCCGCCGTCTTTCGAAACCAGAGCGTGCATGCGCGTAGCGGTGACCAGCAGGTTGCCGCGCTCCTGCACCGAGATCAGTTCGTTCTTGCCAAGCACCGGACCGCCGCTCCAGGTCTTTCCCTGGTCGGTACTGGTATAGAGGCCGGCCGCCGTCGCTGCCAGCCAGTGAGTCGGCGTGATTTCAATTTCGCTCACGCGCGACGCCAGAACCGAGCGCGAAACCGTCTTGCGAGCGACTGAGACGCGCTTCGTACCCTTTTTCACCGTGCGAAGAATTGTCTTCTCGTTCACGATGGTATTCGCTGGCCGCCAGGCGGACGCGTTGTGATCCAGAACGAAAATACCGCGGTTCGTACCCGCCACTAGTTGGCCGTTCGGAGCCTGCTCGAGAGCGAATACGTCGCGGCCATCCAGGCCGGCGCTCTGCTGCTGCCAGTGCAGGCCGCCATCATGGGAAGCGAAGACGCCACCCCACTCGCGGTCATTCACAACTCCTACCACGATCGTGCCGGGGTCCTTCCGGTCGACGACGATCGAAGACACATAACGATGGGTATATCCGCGGTTTGACGAGGTAAATGTCTCGGCGCCATCTTTGCTGGCCAGCACGCCGCCGCGGTCCGTCGCCAGCAGTACCCGGTTCGAATCCCGTGGATCGATGAACACATCGTTCACTACGACTTCGTTGTTAGTGACATGCCGCCAGGTCTTGCCCGAGTCCGAGGTCTTCCACAGGCCCTCGGTCGTTCCCGCGTACACAACGCCCGGACTTTTCGGATCCTGTTTAAGAACCCTGGTGCGTCGCGCCGAGAAGGGGATTCCCTGAATCTTTTGAAACAGGTCGCCGGAGGTCTGGCTGCGGTAAATGCCCGAGCAGGCGCTGGCGAATACAACGGCGGGGTTGGAGGAATCGACGATGATTGAAAAGACGTCCGAGTCGTCGATCATCCCTTTGTTGATGTGCCGCCAGTTGGTTCCGCCATCGTCGGTTTTCCAGGCCAGGTGCCAGGTGCCGGCATAGATGACGTTGGGATTCTGGGGATCGATCGCTATCGACTCAATATTCTTGATGTCATTGTGGCTCGCAGGCGAAATCCTCTCCCAGGTTTCGCCGCCATCCTTGCTGCGAAACACCCCATCGAGCGCCCCGGCCACCAGGACGCGAGAGTCGGAGTCAGCGATGGAGAAGGCACGGATCGATTTGCCGTGCATCGCGGGGATGGTTTCCCATATCTTGCCGCCGTCGCGGGTGTGATAGAGGTCCCCAGCCTGCTGATTTTCGACGCTCCAGGCGGCCACGTAGATATTCTGCGGGTCGTGGTGGTCGACGGCAATGTGATCGAGCACAAAGTCATCGTTGCCCAGGTGCGCGAAGCGCGACCAGCGCTGTCCGCCATTGGTCGAGGAGAATAGCGTTCCGGTACTGGTCCCGAGATAGATGTGGTCGGGATTGCTGGGGTCATAGGCGAAGCTGCGAACATCGCCGCCATCGGGCCCCAGGACCGCCCATTGACCAGCCGAACAGAGGGGGATTGCCAACAGCCCTATTGCCAATGTGATGAATAACTTACCGAACCCTACCCTCGTAACTCGACCAGCCATATGATTGTGTTCCCCTAGGCCCAAGGATTTGTCTTTGCGGCGCCAGATTGACAGCGTAGCACGCGCCCATCAAGTTACCGAAGGAGGGAAGGTATTGAGTTCCCGCACAGTCACCTTCGGCATCGAGTTTACCTTCTGTACGGCTTGCGTTATGCAGGGAAAGGGCAGTTGCGCCTTGTGGGCGCGTGGCTTCGCACGAGCGCCGATTCGGCCCGGCTGAAGCCGGGCCTTGATACGAGGCGGGATGACCTGCTGCGGAGTCGACTGTGCCCATTCGCCTGCAGTCGTATCGAACGAGCCTGCAAGGTTCGTATCAGGGCAGGCCTTCAGGCCTGCCGCAAAGGGGACGTGAGAGAATCACGCGCCCATCGGGCGCAACTATTGTTGCGGCGTACCGCCGCGTTGGTCCCATGCTGTGCTGATTCGGCATAGCTGAAGCTATGCCCTGATACGAGGCGGCAACGCGCGGCGTCGAGTGTACCCATTCGCCTGCAGGTCGTATCGAACGAGTCTGCAAGGTTCGTATCAGGGCAGGCCTTCAGGCCTGCCGCATGAGGCGACGTTGGTGAATCACGCGCCCATCGGGCGCAACTTCATTTTGCGGCGTACCGCCGCGTTAATCCCATGCTGTGCTGGTTCGGCATAGCTGAAGCTATGCCCTGATACGAAGCGGCGTAGACCTCAACGCGCGAAGGCGAGTGTGCCCATTCGCCTGCCGTCGTATCGAAGGATGTGAGGAACGCAAGCAAGGTTCGTATCAGGGCAGGCCTTCAGGCCTGCCGCAAAGGGCGACGTGGACAATTTACGCGCCTATCGGGCGCAACTATTGTTGCGGCGTACCGCCGCGTTAATCCCATGTCGCGCTGATTCGGCATAGCTGAAGCTATGCCCTGATACGAACCGGGCTTGCGGGTAAGCACAGACTCATAAGGAGCTCAGAAACGTCATCAGGTCCTCTTTCTCCCGGCGGCTGAGCCGACGGAAGGAGCGAATCACCCGGCTTGCCTCCCCATCGTGCCGGAGAATGGCGTTTTCTACAGTAATTGAAAGGCCGTCGTGCATCAGCCGATTGCGCGTGCGCAGGCCCCAGAGAGGGGGAGTACGGAGCTTGTCGGCGGTCTCCGGCGGGCCATTCTGCTGGATTCCGTCGCCCGTACCGACGTCGTGTAGCAGGAAGTCGCCGTAAGGGTGGATGACTTTTCCGCCAAGAGCCGCAGGCACTGTGAATGCGCCTCCATTCATGGCCGTGCCAACCGGCGCTGTGGTGATCGAGGGCACGTGGCACATGGCGCATCCTATATCCTCAAAAACTCCTTTCCCGTTTTGGGCCTTGCGGCTTGCGGACAGGTCCGCATCGACCGGCGGCGCCATCGTCCCGCGCATGAAGTCGGCGAAGTGGTCGATGTCGGAGAGGCCGGACTCGTCAGTTTCATCTTCCGGGTCTTCCGTGGTCTTGCAGACTGTCGTCAGGTCGGTAGGCTGGAGGCGGCTGGTGATCCCCTGCTCGTTCAAATAGGCGTCG
Source organism: Terriglobales bacterium (assembly GCA_963803205.1). GTDB lineage: Bacteria > Acidobacteriota > Terriglobia > Terriglobales > Acidobacteriaceae > CAWDLG01. The sequence goes on along the minus strand of CAWDLG010000004.1, from coordinate 1,376,558 downwards.
GCGGAGAAGGAGAGCAGACTGGCGTGCTGATCCTTCCAGCCGAAGCGTCCGATGCGCGTGGTTGCCGGCGCCTCCAAAACGGGCACCTGAATCGCCTGACCCGAGATCTGCCCTTCGCTCAGAATTCGCTGCTGCCGAGCGAGGCTGAGCAAGGTGCTGTCGTCGATTGCCTCCACAAATCCGTCGCCCAGTGTACTTAACGACATGCGAAAGGTGCGGATGTCCTCGCTATCCCCGATTTGTTCCTGTGCTTCGGGACAGATCGCCCGGTCGTTGACCAGCGAGCGATTCGAAATCACGTAGTGGCCGTTATCGATTGAAATATCGGGTTCTTCGAAGCGTCGCCGGCGTCCGGTATGGCCGGCGCGAAATTCTGAGATCTGGCTGCTTCCTCCGGTCACTGGATTCTGGTGACAGTCCACACAGGAACGGGCGTTGTAAATCGGGCCTAGCCCGTCGTTGACGCCCTCCGATTCTTCAAACGCCACCTGATCGAAGACAAACGTATCGCCCGCGGGTCCAATAAACCCGTTGCTCTGGCTGTGCGATCCGGCGTTCTCGCTGTAGGTTGGAGTGGCATATCCGGTTGGCGCTTCCTCGCCGGAGTCCTGGTGCGTGGCGACAAGCGTTCCCGGAATTACAGCCAGCACGAGTGACACTGCCAGGCCGAAGACTTTTTGGATCCTCATTTTGACCCTCTCTGTTCCTGGCCTCGAGCACACTACGGCGTATGCGCAACGCTCTGAATTTGCGGCTGAGGTGCGCGCAGCGATTCCTGCAAATGCGCCAGGACTTTTCAATTGTTCGCTGACAGGAGGGGGCGGTCTCTGAGGTTTCCCTCTGTGGCGTTCTGCAGAGAACAGAGCATGTCGGATTCCAGCTTGGTCTTCTTTAGGACCCTTCGTGTGGACGGATTTTGGGGATTGCAGGGGAGGTTCGTATCAGGGCGGGCGTTTTGCATGGGCGCAATGGAGAGTCACGCGTTCATCGGGCGCAACTTCATTTTGCGGCGTACCGCCGCGTTACTCCCATGTCGCGCTGATTCGGCATAGCTGAAGCTATGCCCTGATACGAGGCGGCATAGACCTGGAACGCGTGGAGGCGAGCGTGCCCATTCGCCTGCAGGTCGTATCGACGAGTCTGCGAGATTCGTATCACGGCAGGCCTTCAGGCCTGCCGCATAGGGGACATTGAGGGAAAAAAAGGCCGGGTAGTGGATACCCGGCCTGCAAAGAACACTTTTTGATGCTCTACCGTCTCCTGGCGGGATGATCGGGGACAGGCTTCACCATGGACTCGTCCACGGATTGCGTGCCCTCGCCGCTGAAGGTTGCGCCAGCCGGTACCACCCAGTACTCAGCGGTGGTTGTGCCGGCGCTTCCGGTGCGCACCTCGATGCGGCTCGGATCGATGCCCTGCTTGGCTTCGCCGCCCGAGAGATAGGCTTTTGAATCGACGGCGCGTTCTGCCGCCAGATTCTTGCGTTTCTCTTCCGGAGCGGAGTTGGCCACGACGACCAGCTTGGCTTCCGGTTCGCGTTGCATGCGCAGCGCCACGTCGTCGAGAACGGCCTTGCAGGTGTTATCCACGCGCCACGGCTTCACCTTGTTCGGGAAGTCGCATTCGCTCAGCTTGCTCGCCTGCGGCGGCGGTGGAGGCGGAACTTCTACCGTCACCTGCGTGGAGGCTGGGGTTGAGAGTCCGCGGGAATCGGTACAGGTCGCGCTCGCCGTGATCGCGCCCGCCGGGGCTCCAGTGGTATCCAGGGTTGCGGTGGCTCCATTTCCAGAGACCGTACCTCCCGTCGCGCTCCAACCGGAGACCGTTACCGGAACGTTGTCGGGGCTGGTGCACTCGCAGGAGAGGTTCACCGGACTGCCGACCTGAACCGATGTCGGATTCGCCGTGCAGGACATGGTAGGCGGATTCTTGGGCGGCTCCTTGACGGTGAAGCTCGCGGTGCAGCTTGCTTCTCCGCCCTTCTTCATCTTCGGATCGGAAACCCGGGCCGTGACGGTGTAGCTGCCTCCCGCCACGCCGTTAGTATCGATGGTTGCGGTTGTATCTTTGCCCGTGACTTTGCCGCCGGTGCTGCTCCAGTTGTAAGCAAGAGTGTGCTTGGGGTTGAAGTTGCTGGTGCTGACCGTCGCTGTGACCGGCTCGCCTACCATCACCTCGCCCGGCTGCACTGAACAGCTGGCAGTGGGAGGAATCTGGGGGGCGCCGCCGAAATTCCACACGATGCCGCCGCGTAAGCGCGCTCCGTTCAGTTCCGGACGACGCAAGCCAGGAAAACCGGGACCGGCAAAGTCCGAGAAGTTATGGCGAGCCCATACGTAGTCGGCTTCGATCAGGCGGATGCTGAAAGCGCGCATGACCTTCAGGTCCATGCCGCCTCCGGCGATGACTCCGATTCCGTTGCTCACATCCAGTCCATTGACGTCCAGGCGGTTGTAGCTCAGCAGGGAGTGGGCAAACAGATTGACTCCTTCCTGGCGCCAGGTAAATCGTGGACCGAAGCCGATGGTCGACTCCTTACCAACATCGTGCCAGTTGTGGCCAAAGTCCGCCTCCAGGCCGAAGACACGCGAGAAGTTATAGGTCCCGCTGACGCCGAATCCTTTAGGCATGCTGGGCAGCTTCAGCGGCAACGGAGCCAGCGGCGAGAGACCGGGCGTCGGCACCTCGCCTCCTGGGCTGAGCCATTGATAGCCAGTGAACAGCTCCACCTTCGGAGTAGCTTCCTCCTGGGCTGACATAACGGCAGTCAGGGCCAGCAGGACCAGACCCAATGGAAAAGCAAAACCGCCGAAATTACGATTGCGACTTAACATGAATCCTCCGGAAAGCGGTGCGAACTTGCTCGAGAGCAAGGACTCGCTAGCGATCAGCGCCGGCATGATTGAAGATGCCGCTCTCTGATGAGTTACAGCCTACCAAGGTTTTCGCGGTGCGCGAAAAACGACGAACGTCCGCTTGTTTACTGGTCAGATGCGCAAGCTGGCATGGCAGCATGTGAATAAACCACTGGATACGCGGGCGATCTCAGATTGATACGCTATAGAGTGATTCGCCGTACAGTACCTCGGTGCCCCGCGGTCCGGCAGGCGCTTGCAGCCGGAGAAAGAAGCCTCAATAATGGCGGGACAGGTTTGCATCTCCCATGAGCCAGGAAAAAGTCCTCATCGTCGAAGATGAAGAGAATGAACGCACCGGCCTCGCCGAAGTTCTGTCTGGATGGGGATACCGGACGGAAACGGCCAACGATGGCGCCGAAGGGCTGGAAAAGGTCGCTTCCTGGTCTCCATCGATCATCATCACCGACCTGAAGATGCCGCGTATGGGCGGATTGGAATTGCTGGACCGCCTCGCGACTGATTCGAACGCGATGGCAGTGATTGTCGTCACCGCCCAGGGTACTATCGACAGCGCCGTGCAGGCGATGCGCATGGGCGCTTACGACTACATCACTAAGCCCATTGATACCAACCGTCTGCGCAGCATTCTTCAGAACGCATCTTCTCTTCTGGGAACCCGGGCTGAGCTGGAAGTGACCCGCCGCAAGCTGCGCGACGCCGGTTCTCTGGGAAGCCTGGTAGGCGCGTCGAAGAAGATGCAGGAGATCTTCCGCCTCATCGAAATGGTAGCGCCGAGCACCGCTTCTGTTCTGATCACGGGCGCCAGCGGCACGGGCAAGGAACTAGTCGCGCGCACCGTTCACGAACTCAGTCCGCGGCGGGGCAAGCCCTTTGTTCCCATCAATTGCGCCGCCATTCCTGAGACGCTGATTGAAAGCGAAATCTTCGGCCACGAGAAGGGCGCTTTCACCGGCGCCCTGGAACGCCGCACGGGCTGCTTTGAATTGGCAGAGGGCGGGACGCTTCTGCTCGACGAGATCGGAGAAATGCCGGTCGCCACGCAGGCCAAGTTGCTTCGGGTGCTGGAAGACCGAAAACTACGGCGGCTGGGCAGCAAGGTGGAGACTACAGTTGACGTCCGGGTGCTGGCTGCGACAAATAAGGTTCCCGAGGAGGCAGTCGCCCGGGGCGAGTTGCGCACCGACCTCTACTACAGGCTGAATGTTTTCAATATCCACATGCCTCTGCTGCGGGAGCACAAAGAAGACATTCCGGAACTGGTGCAACATCTGCTTGCCGAGATGAGCGCGAAGCATGGGCGCAAGGTGGCAACGGTGAGCGAAGCCGTGCTGAATCTTTTCCAGAACTATTCCTGGCCGGGCAACGCGCGTGAGTTACGCAACACCCTGGAGCGCGCAATCATAGTTTGCGACACCGCCGTCGTCGAAACTAAACACCTGACCCCTGGCTTTGGGCAAACGACAATCCGTGCTTCGGCGGAGGATTCCGACAGCGTCCATCTGGGCGTGGGGACAACCGTGGAAGAGGGCGAAAAACAGCTCATCCTCAAGACCCTGGAAGCCACCAACAACAACAAAACCCGCGCCGCCGAGATTCTGGGAATCAGCCTGAAAACGCTGCATAATAAGCTGAAGGAATATGGCAGCAATTCCCCGGAAGCCCTTGTAGAGAAGGAGGAGTAGCGAAGTCACGGCCGGACCCGCACGGCCTTTCGCTCTGTCAGAATGCGCCGCAGAACCAAGATCGTGCTGGCGATCACTTTCATGGCCACGGCCCTGGTGACGGCGTTTTCCTATATCTACATTTCGCAGCTTCTGCGACAGAGGATCACGACCGCGCACGAAACCGCCGGACTGTTGACCTCGCAATTGGCGTACCTGGTTACAAATGCCGCCCCGGATCTGAGCAGCACCAAGGTGGATACCGCTAATCCCTCAGCGGTACGCAAGAGCATTGCCTACTACCTGGGGACCGACCGCGACCTGAATGTGATGCTCGAGTCGATGGTTGGGAACTGGCCTACGATCTATGACGCCGCCATCGTCGACGAAAATGGCAAGGCAATTCTGCACACGAATCCCGACCTGATCGGCAAACCGGTGCCGGACCGGCCCGACTTTGCGCAGGTGGAAAACGCGCGCTTCCGGCAGCAATTGCGGCAGGTGTACAACCCGCCGACGATCTACGACGTGCGCATGCCGCTCCAACTGAACGGGGCTCCATTCGGCAGCATCCGGGTAGGAGTTTCGACAGTTTTCCTCAAGAGCGAGGTCACTCCCCGGCTTCAGCATGCGGTGATCTTCTCGGGGGCAGCGATTCTGCTTTCATTGATTCTGGCCGCAGGCCTGTCTCACGTGGCTTTAGGACCTCTCGAAACTATCAACCGCAGCCTGGACAACGTAACAGCGGGCGATGCCGCTGCTCCGGTGCAGGACGAATCCGGCAGCCGCGACGAGTACGGACTGGTCACGCTCAAGATTGCCCACCTCGGACGGCAAATGCGCGACACCAAGGAAATCTTTTCCGCGCTGAAAGACAATGTGGATCAGATCATGGGCAACCTCCAGGACGGCCTGATGTTGTTCACGCGCGATGCCCGCGTTGTCCTGGTAAGCGCTTCGGTGGAGCGATTCCTGGGGCGCCCGCGCCGGGAGTTGCTGGGCCGTACCGCCAAGGAGATATTTTCTCCGAACACGTCACTGGGCGGAATGATCCTGGACGCGTTTCAGTTTCACCGTCCGGTTTCCCAGCCGGAAATCGAGGCCGACAACGGCAAGCGGGTGCAGGTTTCCCTCGACTTCATCCAGGAAGGCGGCACTCAGATCGGCGCGCTTCTCACCATTCGCGATACCGAGTCGGTGCGGCGCATTGAAGATGAGATTGAGACCTCGCGGCGGTTGTCGGCCAGTGGCCGCCTGACCCGCGGGGTCGCTCACGAAGTGAAGAATCCGATCAACGCCATTGTTTTGCACTTGCAACTGCTGCAAAACAAGCTGCAACAAATCGACCCGGATACGCAGCGGCACATGGACATCATTGGTAGTGAGATTCACCGTTTGGACCGCGTAGTCCAGATTCTGGTCGACTTCACCCGTCCCCGTGATTTGCACCTGGAGGAAATCGATCTGCGGCGCCTGCTCGAAGATGTGACCATGTTGGCCGGCCCGGACGCGGCGCAGCATGGCGTCGAGATTACCCGCGATCTGCCTTCCGAGCCGCTTATGGTGCGAGTGGATACGGATTTCATGAAGCAGGCGCTGCTGAATGTTGTCCTGAACGGCGTGCAGGCGATGCCCCGTGGGGGCGCGCTGGGTATTTCGGTCAAACGGAACGAAGACACCGTGGTCACCGAAGTTCAGGACCAGGGGACGGGCATTCCGGCTGATCTCCAGGAGAAGATTTTTGAGCTGTACTTCACCACCAAGAAGACGGGAACCGGGATCGGCCTGGCCCAGACTTACCAGATCATGCAGTGGCACTATGGGTCCGTCGATTTTGAATCCTCGGAGGGGCAGGGCACGATTTTCCGGTTGCACCTGCCTTTGGCAGAAACAAGAACCGAACTGGTGAAGGAAACCGCCGTCCAGACATAGTTGAATGGTGTCTATTAGTACCTTTGCAGGCGAGCGCGATCTGGTATTTAATTGACCCTCATGTCTCTGGCCATCATCCTCGGCATCTGCAGCGCTCTGGCGGTGCAGGCTCCCAGTCTCAGCGGTGTCCAGGCCATGCTTGCGTCCGAGGTGGCGCGGCAGGAAGCGCAGACTTCCGGCGGGGGAACAGCGCCCTCCCAGGCCGAAGAAAAAAAGCCTGAAGGGACAAAATCCGAGAAGGAAGAAGGGGCAAAGGACGAGCCGCAGGCCGGGTCAGCCTCCCAGAATAAATCCTCGGAAGAGACTTCGAAGCCCGATTCTTCGTCGTCCGGGAAGGCGGAGGAGGCGAGCCCTGGCTCGCAGGCGACAACTTCCGAGTCGGGATCGTCTTCCGAGCCAAAGGCCGTTCAGGCAGAGCCGGGACAAAAATCAGAAGCCGCAGAGAAATCACAAGCTGGAAAGAAAACCAAGAAGAAGGGCCAGAAGCAAAGCGCGCAAAAGAATCCGCCCGAGCAGGAAGTCACTCCGGGACAGGAAACCGCACCGGGCAAAGTTGTGGTACGCAATGGCGGAGCGTCCGATCCTCCGGATACGCTTACCCCGAGCATGACAGAGCAGCAGGCTTCCACTCAGATTGAAAACACCAATTCGCTCCTCAGCACGACAGACGAGAACCTCAGGAAAATTTCCGGCAAGCAACTGGACTCCAACCAGCAAGACATGCTGAAGCAGGCGCGCAAGTATGTGGAGCAGGCCAGGGAGGCGGCGGAAACCGGAGATGTGGTGCGCGCCAAGAACCTGGCTCTCAAGGCGCAGTTGCTTTCGGAAGAACTGGTGAAGCACTGAGCGCTCTTAGATTTACTCCCTAGCGCCCCTTCGCCCTCGCGGCATTCACTTTCACCAGCAATTCCTGAGCCGGCTTCTGAACCGGGCCGGCGATCCTGACCGACTCGTTGAGCGCATCCCTCGCCTCGGTGGTGCGGCCTAACTTCGCATAGGCATATCCCAGCCGGTAGGCGGCCATCGCGAACGCCTGATCATCCTGCCCCTTGAGCAGGCCCGTTGCCGCCTTGAGCTCAGTAATGGCGGCAGCAGTCTTGTCCTGCTTCATGTACACATATCCGAGCGTCGAGTGCGCGACGCCAGCCGACATCTTGCTCGATTTGTCGGCATCCGGCGCGTCCGCCTTGGCTACTGCGATCGCCTTTTGCGCATAGGTTGCGGCCTTGGGCAGGCTTCCTGCCTTGGGATCTTCCGAGTAGGCATTGGCCAGCAACAGAAGTGTAGGCAGATTGTCCGGGCTGCTCTCCAAAGTCTTTGTTCCATACGCAACCAGGCGCGGCATGTCATTCAACTGCGCCAGCGACATCATCGCGTAGGAGGCGATGGCCTGTTCGAATCGGGACTTCGGAAACGCGGGAGTGAAGCGCTCGATGTAGCCCATTCTCGTCTTGGCGTCGCTGGTGTCGACGATCGCGTTGTAGGCGGCGGCTTCCAGGAAGTCGTGGGAACTCTTCTCTACGCTGTCGTCCTCACCGCCCTTGCCTTCCTTTTCGAGCGTGTTGAACGCCTCGCCGCCGCGCACCGAGTAATCGATAACCTTAGCGTTGTCCTTCATCTGCTGGGCGACGTTTACCAGGGAAACCAGGATGTCGAGGTTATTGGGAGCCGCGGCCAGCGCTTTTTCGCCATGGTCCAGCGCTTTGGGCATGTCGCCGGCGGTCAGATATTGCTGCGACATCTGCCAGTTACCGTAGGCCACAGCGGCAGGATTGGACGCGAACTTCTGGAGGAAGTCGTCGTACATGGTGATTTTCTTCGCCGGGTCCTGCTCATTCGAGATGGCTTGCAGGGCCTGATCTTCCGGAGTGCCGGCGGCGATCACGATCTGAGCGCGTGCCGGCAGCCACAAGAGCAGTAGTAGAATCAGGAACCACTGATGGCGCTCCTTCATAAGTCACCTCTCAATTTGGTGTCGGCGCATCGTAGCTCCGAATGCTGACACACGCAAGCGCAACCAGACCGGAATCGCGGAATCCTGCTCCGGAAAAAAGGCTGCCAGAAGGCCGCGGACTAAGCCATTCGCTGCCTGTCATTGTGGCCGTAGCTCTTGCCGTCAGGCTGTTGGTAATCACGCTGGGTCACACCTACCGCATTACGCCGCGCGGCGATCATTTCCAGTTCGGATGGGAAATGGGGCGCATCGCACGCTCGATCGCTGCCGGCCACGGATTCAGTTCGCCTACGGATCTGCCGACCGGCCCGAGCGCCTGGGCACCGCCCGTCTACCCCTATCTGCTGGCCGGAGTATTCAAGATGTTCGGGATCTATACGGCGGCCTCGGCCTGGGTAATTCTGGCGATCAACAGCATTTTTGCCGCGCTCACCTGCTGGACTCTGTACCGGATTGGAGAGCGGATCTTTGATACGTCTGTGGCGCGAGCCGCGGCGTGGACGTGGGCGGTATTTCCATACATCGTCTACTACCCGGTGCGCGTGGTCTGGGAGACCAGCCTGAGCGCGTTCCTCTTGACCCTCGGGTTGCTGATGACGATCAAGGCGGCCGACCAGTCGCGGGGCAAGGCTTTCTGGGCGGGCTTCGGGGCGCTCTGGGGCGTAATCGCTCTGACCAACACGGCGATGCTCTCGGTTCTGCCAGTCTGCCTGGCCTGGTATTGGTTTCGCGCGCAAAAGCGCGCGCTGGCCGACATCGCGATTTGTCTGTTTGTCGCGGGTCTCCTGGTGAGCCCGTGGCTGATTCGCAACTACGAAGTCTTCGGCAGATTTATCTTCATTCGCGACAACATGCCCCTGGAGTTACAGGTCGCCAACAATCCCCAGTCCGACGCCTTGTGGACGCGCAGGGAACATCCCGGCAATAGCCCCGAGGCGATGGAACGTTTCCAGCAACTGGGAGAGCTGCGCTACATGGACGAAAAGCGCGCCGAAGTAAAGCAATTCATTGCCGACCACCCGTTTGATTTCTTCCGCTTCAGCCTGAAGCGCGTGGGATATTTCTGGATGGGCAACGCGCAGACCTCGCTGGTCGGTTCGTACAATTTTGTGGTGGCCCGCCACATGATGTTTCTGCTTGCAACGGCTTTCACGCTGGCAGGATTGTGGCTGAGCTATCGCCGACAAAAATACGGTTGGGCGCTACTCGGCACCATTCTGCTCATTTATCCGCTGCCGTATTACCTGGTGAGTCCTTTTACTCGCTACCGGCACGTGATCGAACCCATCATGATTTTGCTGATAGTGTTTCTGTTCTACGAAGCGCGAGGCATTCCCCTGACATGGCGCCGCATCCCTTTGCGCCCTGTGGGCGCGTGATTCCCACGTCGCCCTTTGCGGCAGGCCTGAAGGCCTGCCCTGATACGAATCTTGCTTTGGGGTAGGGCGTGGCTTTCAGCCACGCCGATCAAGCTGCCTTCGAGTAACGCGGCGGTACACCGCAAGAATGGTTGCGCCCGATGGGCGCGTGATTCCCACGTCGCATCGATGCGGCAGGCCTGAAGGCCTGCCCTGATACGAATCTTGCTTTGGGGTAGGGCGTGGCTTTCAGCCACGCCGGTCCAGCTGCCTTCGAGTGACGCGGCGGTACGCCGCAAGAATAGTTGCGCCCGATAGGCGCGTGATTCCCACGTCGCATCGACGCGGCAGGCCTGAAGGCCTGCCCTGATGCGAACCTTGCTTGGTATTTCCAAAATACGTTCGATACGATGCCAGGCGAATGGGCCCCCTCGCCTCCGTAGCGTTGAAGGTTTAAGAGCTTCGTATCAGGGCATAGCTTCAGCTATGCCGAATCAGCACAGCATGGGATTCACGCGGCGGTACGCCGCAAGAATGGTTGCGCCCTACGGGCGCGTGATTCCCACGTCGCATCGATGCGGCAGGCCTGAAGGCCTGCCCTGATACGAATCTTGCTTTGGGGTAGGGCGTGGCTTTCAGCCACGCCGATCAAGCTGCCTTCGAGTGACGCGGCGGTACGCCGCAAGAATAGTTGCGCCCGATAGGCGCGTGATTCCCACGTCGCATCGACGCGGCAGGCGTTGAAGGCCTGCCCTGATACGAAGCTCACTATTTAAAATGTCAATTGTTGCACCTTTGGTGCCACCGCCCGGATTCCCACCAAGTCTCGTTATAGATTGAAGCAATGCGTTCGATCCTGCGAAAACCGGCGCTGAAGTATGTGTTCGCCGCCAACGTGGTCTCGATGCTTGGCAGCGGCATGAACGCGGCGGCCGTCGCCTGGTTCATTTTGCAGCTCACGCATTCGGAAATCGCGCTTGGAACCTTCGCGGTGCTGCAAACGTTGCCTGCCATGCTGCTCCTGCCGTTTACCGGCGTCATCATTGACCGGGAGGACCGGAGGCGCGTGGTGATGATGCTCGACCTCGCGCGGGCAGCCATCATCCTGGTCGTTGCCATTCTTGCCTTCCTGGGCAAGGCAAAACTCTGGGAGGTCTACTTGATGAACACCCTGGTGGCGGCCGGCTTCTGGATGTTCTGGCCGACGATCACAGCGCTGGTCCAGGAACTGACCCCGGGAGAGGAATTTGTACACGCGAACACGTTCCTTCTGGCGGGAGTGCAGGGAGGCTGGCTGATCGCGGGATCGATCGTCGGCTTCGTCTACAACCACATCGGACTCGGGGGCGTGCTGCTGATCGATTTTGGCACTTATATTGTTTCGTTTCTCTGCTACTTCGCAGTCAGGAAAGGCCGGCATGTGGTGCCGCGCCCGGCAGAGCTGCGCGCCGAACTGCAGGAGGCGGAAACCGCGGTGCAGCGGTTCGTGCGAGAGATGCGCGAGGGAATTGTGTTCCTGCGCGGCAACCGCGGCCTGCTTCTGATGGGTTGCAGCTGGGCGCTTTTTCTCGGCGCGATGATGACCGGAGTTGTGGTAACTGCGCCGCTCAGCGACAGCGGCTTTCATCGCGGAGCGGTGGGATACGGCTGGCTGAACGCAGGCTGGGGTGTGGGCGCGTTCCTCAGCATCCTCTACGCCCCGCAGATGATCGCTCGGATGGGAGCGCGGCGCACTGTCGGCATTTCCATGGGCGCCCTCGCCATCTGCATGACGACCGTGCCACTGTCACGTGTGTTCGCGATTGCTGTGATTATCTACGGGATCATGGGCTCGGGGCGCGGCTTGACCGGGATCGCGATGAACACCAGCATCATGGAGCAAGTCCCCAAGCACTTCATGGGACGGGTGCAGAATGCTTTTTACTTCGCCGGAACGGGACTCCAGATCCTTCTCGCATTCCTGGTGGGAGCGGTGGCACAGGCCAATCTGGTAGCCGGTTTCTCCGTGATCGGCCTGGTCTACGTAGCCGCCTTCATCACTTCCGTGGTGCCTGTGGGACAGAGCACCGCAAAAGCTGTGACGGCGGAAGCGGAGTGACGGCCGTTGCGGAGTGTCTGATCGAAGGTGAGTTCGGAGCCTGAGGATCGACGGCCCAGGCCGCCATTTCCATTTGCCAATTTGCCGCCGGTTATTGAGAATTGCCAATTCATCAGGAGAACATCATGCCAGTCGACCTGTCGGGTCGGAATGCGGTGGTTTTCGGAGTCGCAAACAAACGCTCTATCGCCTGGTCGATTGCCCAGGGATTGCACAGCGCCGGGGCAAAGCTTGCGGTCACGTACCAGAATGAGCGGCTCGAGCAGGAAGCCAAGGACCTGATTCTTTCCCTTCCGGGCGCCGAAGCCTTCATGTGCGACGTCTCAAGCGACAGCGCGATCGAGCAGCTCTTTGCTCAACTGAAACAGCGGTATGGCAAACTGCACATCCTGGTGCACTCCGTCGCCTTCGCCCCGCCCGAGGAATTGAAGGGTGAGTTCGTCGATACCTCCCGAGAAGGATTCCGGATTGCTCACGATGTAAGCGTGTATTCGCTGGTTGCGCTCTCGCGAGCCGCTGCTCCGCTGATGGAGGACGGCGGGAGCATTCTCACCATGACCTACTACGGAGCGGAGAAGGTCGTACCGCGCTACAACGTGATGGGAGTGGCCAAGGCCGCGCTCGAGTGCTCGGTGCGGTACCTTGCTTACGACCTGGGCAAGAAAAAGATTCGCGTCAACGCTATTTCAGCTGGTCCGATCAAGACACTGGCAGCTCGGGGCATTTCCGGCCTGGGAGAAATGCTGAAATCGCATGCCGAGCGCGCTCCGCTTCAACGGAACGTGGATGTGAGCGAAATTGGAGCGACGGGCGTATTCCTGGCGTCCGATGCAAGCTCGGGCATTACCGGAGAGACTCTGTACGTAGATTGTGGCTACAACATCATGGGGTTCTAGCTTCGGCGCTAATTCCAGCCTCGACTTCGAACTTGGCCGCCTCCTCCTGAATTCGCTGCCAGGCGCGTTGCACATGCCGAAATTCAGTATGGGTCTGGCCGATCGCCATTCGCAGGGTAGTTCGGTCATTCAGGCGAGTGTGTGTGAGATACAGGTCTCCGCTGCGGTTCAGGCGGTCCATCAAGGCCTGATTGGGAGCATCGCCCGCTTTGTGGCGGAAACACACAAGGTTCAGCGGGACCGGAGCGGCGAGTTCGAATCGGTCGTCTTCTTTGACCCAGTTTGCGAACTGCTGGGCCAGTTCCACATGCCTGCGAATGTGATACTGCAAGCCTTCGATGCCGTAATGGCGAATGATGAACCAGAGCTTGAGAGCGCGGAACCGGCGGCCCAGCGGAATTTGCCAGTCGCGATAGTCGATTACCGCTCCTGACTCACTCGCCTGGTTTCGCAGGTACTCGGGGACCACACTCAGAGCCTGGATCAACGATTTCCGGTCGGCAACGTAGAAGCAGCTGCAGTCCGGGTTGGTGAACATCCACTTGTGCGGATTGAAGCAGTAGCTGTCGGCCAGTTCCACTCCATTGTTTATGTGGCGGAATTCCGGGCACAGAGCCGCCGTTCCGGACATCGCGGCATCGACGTGAAACCAGACGCCGTTCTCGCGGCAGATCCGACCGATTTCGGCGACAGGATCGATGGCATTCGACGATGTGGTGCCAATCGTCGCGGTAACGAAACACGGCACGAGACCCTGGTCTTGATCGTGCCGAATCTGTTGCGCCAGCTTTTCGGGACGCATGGCGAACTTCTCCGCCACTTCAATCAGCCGAAGATTCTGCGCTCCAAGTCCGGCAATGCGAATCGCTTTCTCGATCGAAGAGTGCGCCTGGGACGAGGTATAAGCAACGAGCTTACCGTCGCATCCTCGCTGGTTGCTGGCGAAATTTGTGGCCCGCTCCCGGGCGGCGAGTAGGGCGCAAAGGCTGGAACTCGATGCGGTGTCCTGTATTACCCCCCCGCCGCTGCTGGTGGACAGGAACTTGGCCGGCAGGCCAAGCATTTCCACCAGCCAGTCGAGCATGAGAGTTTCCACTTCTGTGCAGGCGGGGCTGGTGGCCCACAACATTCCTTGTACCCCAAGGCCGGAGGACAGCAGATCGCCGAGAATCGATGGCCCCGACGCGTTCGAAGGAAAGTAAGCAAAAAAGTTCGGCGACTGCCAGTGCGTGATTCCCGGAAGGATCAGCTTCTCGATATCCGAGAGAATGCCATCAAACGACTCTCCCGTTTGCGGGGGCGCGCCCGGCAGCGAGGCCCGAACATCTCCCGGCCGGACCTGCGACAAGACCGGAAACGACTCGACGCGCGAGTGGTAGTCGGCGATCCAGTCGATAAGTGCGTGGCCATTCCGCCGGAATTCTTCCGGCGTCATGTGGAAACTGGGATTCGTAGACATGAAGTACCTCAGAGGCTAGGACAATCGACCATAGTACACGCGGGTATCGTAATCAAGCGACACACGGCCGCCGCGCTGGTGCGTGTCGAATAGGCTGCGCAGCTCCTGGAGCATGGGCTTGTAGTTCGCGTGTTCTGCCTGCGGAACGTATGAGGATGAGAGCAGCCGTCCTTCGAGACCCTGATAGTCGCACTGCTGGCAGACCTCGAAGACACGTGTCTGAAAAGGCGCAGGCGAGAAGAATTCGTGAATTCGGGCTGTTGTGCGCTCGTGGCGGACATCCTGGTAGTCAACGCCGTATTCGAGCAGCAACCGTTCGTAGTCGCGGAGAAAGGACGTGGAATCTGTGCGGCGTTCATTCCACAGCAGCACCGCCCATCCTCTGGGCTTCAGAATCCGCCCAAATTCCTGGCGAGCCTTTGGCAGATCAAACCAGTGCGCCGCCTGGGCCGCGGTAACAAAGTCCACGCTTTGTGAGGAAAGGCCAGTGGCTTCCGCCGTGCCGTTGACGCTGGTGAACTTGGAAAACTCTGTCAGAAAAACTTCGCCCGACTGGCGCATTTCCGCATTCGGCTCAACCCCGAAAACCTGGTTGCCGTTTTCCAGAAGAATGCGGGTAAAAATTCCTGTGCCCGAGGCAATATCGGCAATGACGCTCGCGGGGGTCAGACCGCAGTCGGCACGGAGGAGTTGCAGGACCTCCGGCGGATATCCCGGCCGGTATCGTCCGTAGTGATCCACACGCGAGGAAAAGCGCTGGGTCGGGTCAGTGACAGGCATAAATAGAGTTTAATCGAGGAGGAACGCTCACAGAGTCGGGCTGCCGAACCTCCTGCGAAGCTGCTAAATTAGAGCTATCCATGCGCCTGGTAGTCAAAGTCGGGACCAGTCTGATCGCCCCTGCCGGACGAATCGACACCGTCCGCATGCGCGCGCTGGTCGATCAACTCGACCTCTCGCGCAACGAGTATCTGATCGTGAGCTCGGGCGCGATTGCCTCCGGCATGCTGAACATGGGTCTCGAGGAGAAGCCGACGAGTGTTCCGTTGATGCAGGCATGTGCTGCCGTGGGACAAAGTGTGCTGATGCACACCTATGAGCAACTTTTCTTCGGCAAGAAAGTAGTGGCGCAACTGCTGCTTTCAAACGACGATTTCACCTCGCCCTTACGCTACAAGAATCTGCAAAATACCCTGGGCCAGCTGCTGAAGCTGGGCGTAGTCCCGGTGGTAAATGAGAACGACAGCGTTTCCGTGCGTGAGCTCGAGGGAGCCTTCGGCGACAACGACGAACTCAGCGCCCTGCTCGCCACCGCGGTCAAGGCTGACTGGCTCATCCTGCTGACCGACGTAGACGGCTTCTATGTTCCGAACGGCAGGCGGCCAAGACTCCTGCGTAAGGTGAGCAAATTGACCGCTGAGATGGAAGCCCTGGGCAACGGGCACGGCAAGCTGGGCCGTGGCGGGATGCGCTCCAAACTTCGAGCCGCAAAGATGGCCAGCGAAGCGGGGGTGCACGTTGCCATCGTGAATGGACGCCACGAGCATGCGATTCCCTGGGCGCTTGAGCGCAAGATCGGCACTTACTTCCCTCCGCAGACCAGGAAATCCTGAAATGGCCACTATCGTCAGTTCCCAGCTTTCAACCCGCGATAAGCTGATCCGCGCCCGCGATGCCTCGACGCAACTGGCCCAGCTTTCTACTGCCCAGAAGGACTCGATTCTTTTGTCGATGGCGGATGCGATCGACGCCAACGCGGAGAAAATTCTCCAGGCCAACCGCCAGGATCTCGAAAGCTCGGGTCTGACGGGCGCTCTGCTGGACCGGCTGTTGTTGAACGCGGACCGCATCCATGCCATGGCCGAAGGAGTTCGGCAGATCGCCGAGCTGCCCGATCCTGTCTACGAAACAATCGAAGAGTGGCAGCGTCCGAACGGGATTCGCATCAAGAAACTGACCGTTCCCCTGGGCGTTGTCGGCATCATTTATGAATCACGGCCAAATGTGACGGCAGATACGGTTGCTCTTGCCATGAAGACCAGCAATGCCATGGTTCTGCGCGGCGGCAAGGAAGCGGCGCACAGCAATCGGTGCCTCGTGGATATTCTGTCTGGAATTCAGGGCGTTCCTCCGGGCGCAATCGAATTGCTCGACTCCAGCACGCGCGATTCGGTGCGCGAGCTGATCGAAGCGCGAGGACTGGTCGATGTCATCATCCCGCGCGGCGGCGCCGACCTGATCACGTTCGTGGTCGAGAATTCGGTTGTCCCGGTGATCGAAACCGGGGCAGGGAACTGCCACATTTTCGTCGACGAATCGGCCGACTTCGAAATGGCCGATGCCATCGTCATTAATGCGAAAACGCAACGGCCGTCCGTCTGCAACGCAGCGGAAAAACTGCTGGTGCACGAGGCGATCGCCGCCGAGTACGTGCCGCGCATCGTGAAAAAGCTGATTGAAAATGGAGTAGAAGTTCGTGGCGACGAGGCCGCATGCCTGCTGGCCGCTGGCCTCAAGGTGGCGCCCGCCGTTCCCCAGGATTGGCCGGAAGAATACCTGCGCCTTTGCATGGCCGTTCGCGTCGTTGCCGGGGTTGACGAGGCTATCTCGCACATCAACCGCTACTCCACCAAGCACTCAGAGGCGATCATCAGCTCCAACGAGGCCAATGCCCGGAGGTTTTTGCGGGCCGTCGATTCGGCGGCGGTTTATTGGAACGCTTCCACGCGGTTCTCCGATGGCGGCGAATTTGGCTTCGGCGCGGAGATGGGCGTCAGCACTCAGAAGCTGCACTGTCGCGGCCCCTTTGCTCTGGCCGAGCTGACCTCTACGAAATATGAAATCGTCGGAACCGGGCAGGTGCGGTAGGGCTGCCGTGGTAAACCATTGCAGGTTCATGCAAATCAGACGTTGGCCGATGGTATGGGGTCGGCCCAAAATAGCGTTGACATGAAGTCATGACGAACCATACAGTTTATGCAGTTGAACTGGAGAGTTCATGGGAACCGGCATCGTAGTGACCGCTTTAGACGCGCGCACAAATTTCGGAAAACTCCTCCGCCGCGTCGAGGATGAAGGAAAATCCCTGGTGATAGAGAAGCGTGGGCGGCCGCGTGCCGTTTTGCTTAGTATTAAGGATTACGCGCGCCTGGCCGCTCCTGAACCGGAAGTGCTTCGGATCCTCGGCCAGGAATCCGAACAGAAGGGCACGAACCGGCTAACTACGAGACAGATCGATCATATTATCAGGACCGCCCGCAAATCCAAGAGAAGATGATTTCTCTTCGATTGGTCATCGATACCAACGTAGTCGTATCTGCGGCACTCCAGCCGGACGGGTTGCAGCGTACCGTAGTTTTGCTGGCGATGACGAAACCCATCCACTGGTACGTTTCCAAGCCAATTGTTTCAGAATACGCTACCGTTCTCGCCCGGCCCGAGCTGAAAGTTCGAAAAACCTTGCGACAGCAATTCGTGCAATTAATCGGGAACCGGGCTCGAGTCGTTGTGCCATCGCGTTTGCCTGAGGTTACTTCCGACCCAGCTGACAAGATTTTCATTGAGTGTGCCGATGCTGCGCGAGCTGACTATCTGGTCACGGGGAACCTGCGCCATTTCCCCAGGTTTTGGAAGAACACCAAAGTCATAACCTCACGGGAGTTCCTGAGTGTCATCGCACCCCATCTTCTTACCTGAATGGTGTTGAACGCCGGTCACCACCCTTGAGGTCACCTGATCGTGTAGACTTATTTTCTTTGCCGATGAATCTCAAGGGTCTTCTATCCGCGGCCGTAGCGGCGGTCGCTATCATTTTTGCCGCTCTTTCCGGCGCCAGTCCAACCGCTGCTTCCAGCAACGCCATCTTTGGCTTTCGCGACTTCACTTCCCAACAGAAAATCGAATCCCAGTTTCTTGCCGTCCCCGATCCTAAGCAGGCGGAGGAGAACCTCCGCATCCTGACGCAGGCTCCGCATATGGCCGGAACGCCCGAGGACAAGGCCACTGCCGACTTCGTCGCGCAAAAATTCCGTGAGGCCGGCCTCGACACGCAGATCGCCGAGTATCGCGTCTGGATGAATTATCCCTTGGAAATCAGCGTCGACATAACCGCTCCGGCCGGCGTCAGCATGCACGGGCCGACGCCCGAACACGTCGAAGGCGATCCGTTCCAGAGCGATCCCAGGATCGTGATGCCCTTCAACGGGATGTCTCCTTCCGGGGATGCCGAAGCGGAAGTTGTCTATGCGAATTACGGAACACCCGAGGATTTCAAGAAGCTCGAGCAGATGAAGATCGATGTCCGGGGCAAGATCGTGCTGGTGCGCTATGGCCAGAATTTCCGCGGCGTGAAGGTCCTCATCGCACAGGAACACGGCGCGGCCGGCGTTCTGATCTACTCGGACCCTTATGACGATGGCTGGCGGCGCGGTGACAAGTATGTTCAGGGCCCATGGCGTCCGGATACGGGCGTCCAGCGCGGTTCGGTTGGCTACATGTTCCAGTTCGCGGGCGATCCCACAACGCCAGGGATTGCTTCCGTTCCGACCCTTCCCGATTCGCAGCGAACTCAGCCCGCAGACTCTGCGCAGCTGCCGAAGATTCCAGTCACGCCGCTGTCTTACGCCGACGCGTGGCCCATCCTCGGGCACCTGACTGGCCCGGACTCGCCACGCGAGTGGCAAGGCTCCCTGCCGTTCACCTACCACGTCGGTCCCGGACCGGCGAAGGTGAAAATGCGCCTCAAGCAGGACTACCAGTACCGCACGATCTGGAATGTCATCGGCCGAGTACCCGGAAGCGAATTGCCGGATGAATGGGTCGTCTCGGGCAATCACCGTGATGCCTGGGTTTATGGCGCTGTTGATCCCAACAGCGGCACTACCGCCATGCTGGAGGCAGTGCGTGGAGTAGGCGCCCTGTTGAAAACTGGCTGGAAGCCGAAGCGAACTATCGTGTTTGCCAGCTGGGACGCCGAAGAAGAGGGCCTGATCGGCTCGACGGAATGGGCCGAGCAGCACGAGTCCGAGCTAGCCCACGCGGTTGCGTACTTCAATGTGGACGTGGCCGTGGCAGGCGACAAATTCGGCGCCTCTTCCGTGCCCAGCCTGAAGCAATTTGTCCGGGAAGCCACCATGGCGGTCCCAAGCCCAAAGGGCGGCAACGTTTACGACGTATGGCTCAAGACCAGCCAGTCCGGCGGAGACCGGGTAAATTCACAGGAAACCAGCACCAGCACCTACCGGCCGCCCGCTGCATCGACCCAGTCGGAGGCCCCTGTCGGCGATCTGGGCAGCGGTTCCGACTATACGGTGTTCCTGCAACATCTTGGCGTGCCCTCAACCGATATGGGCTCAACCGGCGCCTACGGCGTCTATCACTCAGCTTTCGACAACTTCAACTGGTTCAGGAAGTTCGGGGACCCGAGCTTCGCCTACGAGCAGCAGATGGCACGAATCTACGGTGTGCAGGCCATTCGTATGGCGGATGTCGACGTTCTGCCCCTGGACTACGAGGCCTATGCCAAAGAGATCGCGGTCTACATAGAGGCGGCCAAAAAGAGAGCGGAAATGGAATTCGGACCCCGGGCGCCGAGCTTCTCTGAGGCTGTGAACGCCGTGCACCGCTTCCAGCAGGCCGGCGGCAAGATGCTGAGCCGGCAGAAGAACCCGCCCAGCGACGCGACCCGGCTCAACGACAACCTGCGGCAGGCGGAGCGGGAATTGCTGATTCCAGAAGGATTACCCAACCGACCCTGGTACCGGCATGCAATCTACGCCCCGGGCCAATACACTGGTTACGCCGCGGTCGTTATCCCCGGAGTTAATGAGGCCATCGACAAGCGGGACCCGGAGCTCTGCAAACAGCAGATTGCCGTTCTGGCCCAGGCTCTGACGCGAGCCACCAAGGTGCTGGAGCGTCATTAGGCGCATGAGGTCGGGCGGCCACCGATCCGGTGGAAATCCTTTTCTGGCGCGGCAAACCACAAATTCCGCGCACAGCATCCAAGCGCACTGGTGGCTTTCCTATGCCTCTTGCCAGGATTTTTACTCAGGTTCCCGAGTATTCGATTCGTCTGGTTGAAGAACTCCTCGCGCGCGGTTTTGACGTTCATACCACCAAACCAGGCGATACTCCGCAGGACCCGGCCGACCTTGAAATCAGCGTCGAACAGTGCTCCCCCGAAAATGCAGCCCGGCTGGCTGGTGATATGTCTGCCAAGCACGATATGTGCGTCTTTGTGTCTTCGGAAGCGGTCGGAAGAGTTCATTCCGTGGACATGGTGGTACTTAAGCCGCGCGCCACGTCCGGATCCAAGTCGGTCACGGCTGCCCAGGTCATTGAAATCTCTTCCGCTATCGTCAGGCCTCGCCTCGCGCCGGTTTACGAGATGAAGCCGCGGGCGGTGCCCGAGAATAAAGAGCCGGTGGCGGTGGGACAACGCGGCGCAAACGCGCTTGCCAGCCTGAGTCAGCAGTGCCGGCAGTCCGCCGTGGCGGCAGGCCGCGCCGGAAAGCGTGCTTTCAGAGCGGGGATGCTCTCCTCGCAGGCTTTTTTGACCGAGGTGTCGCAGGAGACTCGCCGTTTGGCGCGGCGTCTTACCGATGCTGTTGTGAGCGTCGGCCGTCCAGAAGGATTCGAGGAAGACGAGGAGGATGTGAGCCCGACAACAACTGTCTCGCACGAACGCCGCGGCCACGACATCGACCCCGAACTGGTGCCGAGCCTGTTTAATCTGTTTCCCGGACATTCGGATGAACCTGAGACACAGCAGGAAACCACTGTCCCAGATAGCATGGCGGAGCGGCTGAAGCGAATCGCCAGTTTGAGCTTTCTTCGCAATGGACGCTTTCTGAGAGTGGCAGCTCCCGCCGGGCTGGCGGCTCTGCTTGCCCTCTTTCTCATTTCGCTTGCGGACCACGACGTTTCGTCGCGGGCGGATGCAAAAACCAGCGGTACGGTTACGGAACACGTAACCGAAAGCACCTCGGCCAACGCCGCCGACAGGTCCCGAGCCGCTCATGCCGTGCCGGCGAGCGCAACTTCGGCCTACGAGGGGGGAACCGTGAGTTCGGCAGGCTTGAAGTTGAGGGATGCGTCCACGACCCCGACCCGGACCCACCTGGACGGCGATTCGACTGTCGAGGATACGGTCGTGCGCTTTAGAAACCGCGCGGCTTCAGCGAAGCAGGATAAGTTGCAGAGATATCAGGTTAAGCACTACTCCGATCTGGACTGATCGGTTGAATCCGGGCTCTGCATTCCGCCTGAGCCTCTACTTTAGAGCAATCAGCTTTTCCACAAGCTGAGAGTAGTCTTTCTTTTCCAGGCCGTGCACCTGCTTGTTGTACTCATCCACCTTTGTGGAGTAGTTCATCGAGCAGAACTTGGGCCCGCACATGGAGCAGAAAGCCGCTTCCTTGTAGTAGTCATCGGGCAGAGTCTCGTCGTGCATGGATCGAGCGGTTTCAGGGTCGAGCGACAGGGCAAACTGTTTTTCCCAATCGAATGTGTACCGCGCATAGCTCAGCGCGTCGTCGCGGTCGCGGGCGCCGGGACGGTGCCGCGCCACGTCGGCCGCATGGGCGGCAATCTTGTAGGCAATGATGCCGTCTTTGACGTCCTTGTCGTTGGGCAGGCCCAGGTGCTCTTTCGGCGTCACGTAACAAAGCATCGCAGCCCCGTGCCAGCCGATCATCGCCGCCCCAATGGCCGAGGTGATGTGATCGTAGCCGGGAGCGATATCCGTCACCAGCGGCCCCAGGGTGTAGAAGGGAGCCTCGAAGCAGAGCTCCTTTTCCTTGTCGACCTGTTCCTTGATCTGGTCGAGAGGAATGTGGCCGGGACCCTCAATCATGACCTGCACGTCGTAGTCCCATGCCTTCCTGGTTAGCTCGCCCAAAGTTTTGAGTTCTGCGAATTGGGCTTCGTCGCTGGCATCGGCAATGCAGCCGGGCCGCAGGCCGTCGCCCAGAGAGAACGAGACGTCGTGCTTGGCGAAGATCCTGCAGATATCTTCGAAACATTCATACAGGAAATTCTGCTTGTGATGATGAGCCATCCACTGGGCGAGAATAGCGCCGCCCCGGCTCACGATACCGGTAATGCGCCGCGAAACCATGGGCAGATACTGAATCAGGACCCCGGCGTGAATGGTCATGTAATCCACGCCCTGCTCCGCCTGCTCTTCAATCACTTCAAGCATCACCGAGGCGTTCAGGTCCTCCACCCGCTTCACCCGCGAAATCGCCTCGTAGATCGGCACGGTGCCGATGGGAACGGGCGAATGGCGCAAAATGGCTTCGCGAATGTTGTGGATGTCGCCGCCGGTGGAAAGGTCCATCACGGTGTCGGCGCCGTAGTGCACCGAAGTGTGCAGCTTCTTCAGTTCTTCATCGACGTTGGACGTAACCGCGGAATTTCCGATGTTGGCGTTAATCTTGCACAAGGAGGCCACACCGATCGCCATCGGCTCCAGCTCGGGATGATTGATGTTGGCGGGAATGATCATCCGTCCGCGGGCAACTTCGTCGCGTACCAGCTCCGGCGAAAGCTTCTCTTTCCGGGCGATGTATTCCATCTCTTCCGTGACACAGCCCGTGCGGGCGTAGTGCATCTGGGAGAAATTGCCGTCGCGATTCTCAACCTTGCGGCGCGCGATCCATTCGGCCCGCGCAAGAGGCACACTGCCACCGCCATTGCCATTACCATTACCGTGAGAGTTGTTCGAGGAAGTCATCATCCTGCCTTGCCGGGAATGTATGAAATTTATTATACGCTGACAGAGCGTTACGGCTTTCGCGCGCGTCCGCTAACGAACGCAACGCAGCACGGCTTCTAAGGCCGCGATGCCTTGTGCTGAAAGCCCTTTCGGCGCTGCTCACTGTAACGGTGGAGAGCATCCAGAATGATCGGGTGAGCTTCGGCGGCGGGGAGAATCTCGTCAACTTCCACCGCCTTGCCTTCCAATTGCTTGTAGTCCTGAAAAAATCTCCGCAGCATGAGCAGGCGATGGGGAGGCATTTCTCCCGCCTCGCGATAGCTGCTGAATTCGGGATCTTCGGTGGCGACGGCAATGATCTTATGGTCTTTCTTCCCGGCATCGATCATGGTCATCAGGCCGATGGTGCGGGCATGAATGATGGTGAGCGGAACAACAGTTTCCTGACAAAGAACCAGGACGTCGAGAGGGTCGTCGTCCTCCGCCAGCGTTTGCGGGATGAATCCGTAATTCGCCGGATAGTAGACGGCCGAATACAGCACGCGGTCCAGCTTGATAAGCCCGCTTACTTTGTCGAGCTCATACTTCACGCTCGAACCGAAGGGAATCTCGATCACGCTCTGGAACTCGTGCGGCAAGCGGTCGCCGGGAGTGACGTCGTGCCAGGGATGAATCATGCCGGGCCTCGAAAGTACCGAATCGATTGTAACGGGAAAACGCCAGAACCCGCCCGGAGACGAAGATTCGGAGAAAAAAAAGGCCGGTCAGGAGACCGGCCCTGCAATCAAGTCGATTGACGTTAGAAGCTGTATTTCAGCCAGAGCTGGATCTGACGAGCATCGCCGCGGGTCGATCGGACGTTGTCGAAATTTCCAGGGTTGAGCAGATCGCCGATATCGAGCACGTTGTTCACGCCCTCGTTCGGGTGATTGAAAGCGTCGAAGAAGTCGGCGCGGAATTCCACTTCGCTTTCGCGGACCGGAACTTTGAACCGCTTGATGACTCCCAGGTCCCAGGTCTGCTGGCCTGGCAGATAAAGGGTGTTTCTCGTGACGTTGCCGTTCCGCCCGACATCGTTGGCGATATAGCGGAAGTCATCGATGGTCCCCGGCGCCCCGGTAAAGGCGTCGAAGATGGCATTGCCGGTTCCATCCGTGTCCTCGCCGAAGCCGGTAATGCAGGTGGGATCATTCAGGCAGGCGTCGGAGAAGTTGAGAGGCGCCTTACGATTGCCCCAGGACGGGCGATCATTGAACGCTTCGCCGTCGCCATTCTGGTCGAATCCACCCATGAAGACCGTCTCTGGTGCTCCGGTCTGGAATGCCAGGGCGCCCGTGGTACTCCAACCACCGAGAACGGCTCCCAGCACCGGGATGTGTGGCGAGGGTAGTTCGTAGACCCAGGTCACGGTGGCCCGGTGCTTGCGATCAAACACTGAGGGGCCCCGGTCGCTGCGCGGGTCCATCACATCCTGCCAGCGCGAGGCTCCTCCAGAGGTGACGAAGACCTCCGATCCGTTGTCGATCGCCCTTGAGAACGTGTACGCAACCCGCAGATTCAGCCTGCCCGAGGAACGGGTGAGCTGAGTCTGCAGGCCATGATAGATGGAGTCGCCCCGATTTCCGCGAGCGACGATCGATCCGCGGTCAGGATTCAGCCGGTCGCCCGCGTTCGGATCGAAGGGATTGAGCTGTTCATTCACCCAGAGTCTCTCCCCCCGCGTGCCGACATAAGCTACTTCGGCGACGAACCGCGCCGGAAGCTGCCGCTCCACGTTGAGGTTCCACTGGTAAGTCATGGGATTTCGCAGGTTCGACACCACCGAAGACACCGTGTTGAATGGGCTGGTTTCAGGCGTAATCGAGGCAAGTGCTTCGACCGCGCTCGGCGTGCCGCGTCCGCTGCCGGGATCCGCCGTGATGGTTCCACCCTGCGTATTCGGAGACGCGCTGGCGGTGTTATCGCTGATGTTGGTGAAGAACGAGTCGTAAAAGACACCGGCGCCGCCACGGATCACCGTCTTGTCCTCACCGAATAATCCTGCCCAGAATCTCGGCGAATAGGAGAAGCCCAGTCTCGGACCCCAATTGTTCCTGTCCGCCTTAACCTGGTGGACCGTGTCAAAAGGATCGGAGAGTACAGTCGAGCGATTCACCGAGGGAAAGGGCAGGACATTGCTGGCGTCCGGCGGTTGATATTCGTAGCGAACCCCGTAGGTCAAGGTGAAATTCGGACGAACTTTCCAGGTGTCTTCGATGTAGTAAGCCTGCTGGTTGGTGGGAACGCTAATGTTCGGGTTGCCGAACTGCTTTGCGATGATTCCGCTGGCGCCGGAGAAATCATCGACGTAGTTCGCCAGGTCGGTGCAGGTTGAAGCAAGGCCGCCGGAGGTGCAAGCGCCGCCGGGGTTGAAGGTAATGGTTCCGTCAAAATTGAAGGGAATAATATCCTTCGCCAGAATTACCGCGACGTCCGCGCCCAGCTTGAACGTGTGCGAGCCTTTGGAGATCGATACCGCGTCCTGGATCTGGAAGGTCTTGTGCGACCGGCCGTTCGGGAACGTAGACTGGCTAAAGCCGCCCCAAAACGTGTTGCCAAACGAGCTGGCAAGATTCAGGCCGGGAGCGTGCGCAATGGAACTGGCCAGGCTCGCAGCCGTCGGATCGAATCCGAACTGAATCTGCTGACCGGAAAAGCGCAGTTCGTTGATGGCGTTGGCGCTGAACGTGTGTGCCCACATCACGCCCAGGTTCCTCGCAGGCCCGCCCTGCTGAGTGTCCGCACTCGGCAACGCGGTCGGATTGGCAAAGAGGTCCGGCGTGAGGGAACTGTAGGTATCGGTGTAACGGACGTAAACATTGTCAGCGGCGGTCGCGACATAGTCGGCCCGAACCATCCACTCCCGGCTCAAGCCTTTTGCGGCGTCGGTGCGGGTCAGCGGTCCCACTTCGACGAGGCAGGGCGTGCAGCCGGCACGGTCTCCCGCATCAATCAGGTTCACCTGAGCTGGATCGGCTGTGCTGCCGCGCGTCGTGCCCAGAGACTCCAGCAGCAGCGCGACGTTCGCATTCGTGCCAATCGACTGGAGGGCGGCGACTCCTGCATCGGTGGGAAGAGTCAGCACCTCCGCCGGTTGTGCCCCGAAGCTGCGGAACCACTGCGAACTTCCGAAATAGAAGAGTTTGTTCTTGATGAGCGGCCCTCCCACGCGAAAGCCGAACAGGTTGTTTACGAGGTGCGGAGGGCGTATAAGGCCGCTGGCCGCCTCCTCCGGCTTTACTGCGTTGAGAGATCCACCCGAGTACTGGTACCAGCCTGCCCCGTGAATGCTGTTGGTGCCGGATTTGAACGTCAGGTTCGACAGTGAACCTCCGCCACGGCCGTATTCGGCGGCGTAGCCGTTTTTGAGGACGGTTACGTCGGCAACCGCTTCCTGATTTGTGGGCTGGAGTGCCTGCCCCGCAATGCCATAGTCGTTGTTATCGAATCCGTCGATCAGAAAATTGTTAGAGCGCGGGCGCAGGCCATCAACGGAGAACTCGGAGCCATTCACGAAGCTGCTGCCTCGCGCATCGGGCTCCGAAACGCCCGGAAGGGTCTTCGCGAGGTCATAGGGATTGCCGCTCAAAATGGGCAGGTCTCTGATCTGCGTGGTAGGAATGACGGCCGACAATTCGCCGCTTTCCGTCTGGATTTTTGCTCCCGAGGCTTCGACCGTGATGATGTCAGAAGCCTTTCCGACCGCAAGCGCAATGTTTCCCGGAGTGATCACCGACGGGCTCACGGTAACGTTCGCCAACTCGCTGGCTGAAAAATTGGGCGCGCTGGCCTTAATGTTGTAGGCGCCGGGCGTCAGTGCCTCAATGCGGTATTCGCCGTTTTCGCCGGTAGCAACGGTTCTGGCGTCGCCGCCCTCGGAGCGCTGTACGGTCACTGTGGCGCCGACAACGACCGCGCCGGTCGAATCGGTAACGGTACCCGCAATCGTGCCGCGCGAAGACTGGGCAAAGCCCATACTGGCAAACAAGACACAGCACAACATGATTACTGTTTGGAACGCTGACTTACGCATCTTTACTCCTCCGACCAGACCTCATCTTTCGCAGACAGATGTGTCTTTGGGATAAGCAACTGTCGATCCACTTGGTTGACTTGCAGACAGGCCTTCTTCAATCACTTACGATGGCGTCAAATCGTCGGAGTACGGAAATCTGTAGTAAAGCCGTTTCGCTATAAAAACCTGTATTGGCGCGGGTTTCGGCGACATCGAATCTGTGTCTTGTCTAATCTGAATGGCGGGTTGAACTTGGCTTGACCGAGGCGAGGTCAAGCTATACAGTCAGGACAGTATTTCCCACCTAACCTTTATGTCGGGCCGCACCAATACTTACCTGAAATTCGGCGGAGCCACGGTCGTCATCCTGATCGCTCTGGGTTACCTGGCGTACACCGGGGTGCAGGAAAGCAAGAGCTATTACGTAACCATTCAGGAATTACGAAATCTGGGGGATGGAGCGTATAGCAAACGGCTGCGGGTGGCGGGAAATGTTCAGCCCGGGTCAATCCGGCGCAGCGGCACCAAAGTGGAATTTGTTCTGATTGAGAACGGTCAGAGCCTCTCAGTCGTTTACAGCGGCACTGAGGCCCCCCCCGACACCTTCAAAGATGACTCGCAGGCCCTGGCTGAGGGCAGCTTCGGACGTGACGGAGTCTTCCACGCAAAACAGCTCCAGGCGAAGTGTGCGTCGAAATACGCTCCCCAGCAGAGCACGCCCGCTGCATCTCCAGCCAAGAGCATGACCCAGGCACAACCTGCGCCCGCGATTCCCGCGTCGAAATAATCCCCTCTATCGAAACTGTTGGTCAGCGGCAATCCTGTATCGCCGGGCAGCAGCATCAGCGTCTCTCACATCCCTAGGCAGTACAATTCCCAGGCGTCCGAACAGAGGCTATCGCGTGAGCAATTCCCCCGTCGTTGAAATTCAGGGCCGGAACCTTAAGCTTTCGAACCTCGACAAGGTCCTTTATCCCGCCGCCGGCTTCACCAAGGGCCAGGTGATCGACTACTACGCCCGCATCGCTCCCGTGATGGTTCCGCACCTGGCGGGGCGACCTTTGACGCTGAAGCGATATCCCAATGGCGTAGACAGCCAGTTTTTCTTCGAGAAGAACGCCACCAAGCACCGTCCCGACTGGGTGAAGACGGCTCCCATCTGGAGCGAGGGCAACAGTCGGGATGTGAACTACATTCTGGCGAATGACCTCTCGACGATCGTCTGGGTAGCGAACCTGGCGGCGATTGAACTGCATCCTTCGCTCTCGCTCGCCAAGCAGATCATGTGTCCGACCATGATTGTCTTCGACCTGGATCCCGGCCCGCCGGCGAACATCGTGCAATGTTGCCAGGTGGGACTCTGGCTGCGGGAGATTTTCGAAAAGTTCGGCTTGCAGAGCTTCGCGAAGACTTCAGGTTCGAAGGGTTTGCAGTTGTACGTCCCTTTGAACACGCGCACCAGCTATGACGAGACCAAGCCCTTCGCGCATGCCCTGGCGCGGCTGCTCGAAACCGAACACCGGGAACTTGTGGTTTCGGACATGAAGAAATCTCTGCGGGTTGGGAAGGTTCTGGTGGACTGGAGCCAGAACGACGAGCACAAGACCACAATCGCGGTTTATTCGCTTCGCGCGCGGGACCGCCCGACGGTTTCTACGCCGGTCACGTGGGAGGAAGTAGAAGCCTGCCTGAAGAAGAAGAACGCCAATCTGCTGGTTTTCGAGGCCAATAAGGTGATCGAGCGGGTGGAGAAAATGGGAGATCTGTTTGAGCCGTTGCTGACTTTGAAACAGAAGCTGCCATCGTTCCCAGACATCGGGCAAGGCTCGGCCGAGGCGGTGAAGAGCAAGCTGGAAACGGCACCGCGAACCGAGGTGAAGGCCAAGCGGTCTACGAAGACATCGAAGCCTGTGCGTACAGCGAAGACCGCCCGCGGGAGCAAAAAGAAAAGTCGGAAGGTATAATCCTGCCCTCGACCGCTGCGCATGCTTCTGGCGGCTGTCGCCTTCTTACCGCCCATGGCTCAACTTTATGCGGGAACATCGGGATGGGCATATCCGGGATGGAAGCCCGATTTCTATCCCGCAAAGCTGGCCCAGGCAAAATTTCTGCCCTACTACGCCAGCCGGCTGAATACGGTGGAAGTAAATTTCACCTTCCGGCAGCTCATCAAGGAAACGACCGCTCAAAAGTGGATTTCCCAATCGCCCGAAGGATTTCTCTTCAGCGCCAAAGCTCACCAGGTGATCACCCACATCAAGCGGCTGAAAAACGCTGAGGACTTTGTCCCGCGATATCTCGCTACACTCCAACCGATCGCGCAGGCGGGACGTCTGGGGCCCGTTTTGTTTCAATTGCCGCCCAACCTGAAGGCAGACGCGTCGCTTCTGGGATCGTTCCTGGAGATACTGCCCAGGGGAGTGCCGTCAGCGTTTGAATTCCGGCATGACTCATGGTTCAGCGATGAGATCTTCGATCTGCTGAAGAAGTGCAATCGCGCCCTCTGTGTGGCCGAGACCGAGGAACGCGTGACGCCGGACGTCATCACCGCGGCCTTCTGCTACTACCGTTTTCGCAAACCTGCCTACACCCCGGAGGAGCGGAGCGCAATGGTGGCAAAAATTCGCGAGCACCTGGCGCAGGGCCGCGACGTCTATGCATATTTCAAGCATGAAGAGACGCCGCAGGGCGCGGTATACGCAACCGATCTGCTAAAAGAAGTTTCGCAGTCGCAACCGTCGACCAATCCCTGAACTTCGCTCGGTGCCTGTCTCGCCACTTTCCCAATGTCCGATAACGCGCATAATAAGCCTGTGTCTTCGCAAGCCAGTTCGGAAGTGCTCAACAAGTTTCTCGACTACCTGAGAGTAGAGAAGGGCCTGGCGCCGCTCACAATCTCGGCCTATTCGGCGGATATTTCCCAGTTTTCCCAGTTCCTGCAGAAGCGCCGGCGCGATTTAGTCGCGGCCCGCCGCAGCGACGTTCGGGATTTCATCCAGCAGCTATTTTCGAATTCGGTAGACGGCCGCTCGGTGGGTAGAAAACTTTCCACGTTCCGCCATCTCTACAAATATCTCCTACTCGACAAGGTGATTGACCACGATCCAACGCTGAACATCGATTCTCCGCGCCAATGGAAAGTGCTGCCGAAAGCCCTTGCTCGCGACGAGATGGACGCCTTGCTCGAGCGCCGCACGGTGCCTGCGGCCGGCCGGGAAAACGAAGCCGTTTCGGCGCGAAACTACACGATGCTCGAACTCTTCTACGCGGGCGCTCTTCGCGTCTCGGAGATCATTGGGCTCAAGCTGGAAGACTTGAAGCTGGACCTCGGCTGCGTGCTTGTGCGCGGAAAGGGCGACAAGGAAAGGATCGTGCCACTGGGCCGCGCGGCGCAGAAAGCTCTGACCGAGTTCATCAAGGATTCACGGCCTGCACTACTCAGCGGCAAAGGATCGCCACTGCTCTTTCCCGCCCGCGGCGGAAAGAAGCTTACGCGCCAGCGTGTGTGGCAGATGGTGCGTGCCGCCTCTGCCGGATCCGGACGCGCGGCCAGCCCGCACATGCTGCGCCACAGTTGCGCCACGCACATGGTCGAAAACGGCGCCGACCTGCGAACCGTGCAGACGATCCTTGGGCATGCCGACATCGCGACGACCCAGGTTTACACGCACGTGGCGCTAGACCGGCTCAAGACCGTTTATCAGAAGCATCATCCCCGGGCAAAGGCCAGGTGAAACTCGGAATGTCGTCAACGACCGTACAAAAGGCTTCGGGCCGTTTCCTCGCCTCGCTGCGCCAGCAGAATGCGTCAGCCCATACGATCAGGGCCTACACGGGCGATCTGAACATCTTTGCCGCGTACGTGGGCTCGCGCAACTGGGAGAGCGTTGACCACGTTGTCATTCGCGGTTTTCTCTCTCACCTTTACGACAAGGGCCTGGGCAAGACCTCGGTTGCACGGTCGCTGGCGGCGGTCCGCTCGTTGTATCGCTGGCTGGCACAGGAAGGAATCGTCGAGCAGAACCCTGCTGCCCTGGTCTCGACCCCCAAATTGCCGAAGAAGCTCCCGCGCGTCCCCACTGTCGAAGAAATGAACTCGATGCTGGATACGCAAATGCCGGAGGTGGCGGCGTTCCCCGATCGTGATCGCCTGATGTTCGAGCTGCTCTATGGTTGCGGAATCCGCAACTCCGAACTGGTCGGCATCGATGTTGGCGATATTCGCGCCAGTTCGGAAGCGCTCCTGATTCGCGGCAAGGGCAAGAAGGAGCGATACGTCCCCTTCGGCGATTCCGTGCGACGCGCGCTGGCTGCCTACCTGCCCGTGCGCCAGCAGATTTTGACAGCGAGCAGAAAGAATTCTCCGGCGCTATTGATCAATCATCGCGGCGGTCGGCTGACGACGCGCAGCGTGGGACGCATCATCAAGAAAATCGCAGTCGCCAGGGGCTTGCCGCCCGATGTCCATCCCCACACACTTCGACACGCTTTCGGAACTCACATGCTGGAAGAAGGCGCCGACCTTCGCGCAATCCAGGAAATGCTCGGTCATGAGCGGCTGTCCACCACGCAGCGCTACACCCAACTTTCCATGAAGCACGTCTTGCAGGTGTACGACCAGACTCATCCGCGGGCAAAGTAGCTCAAATTGGGCGCAGGTCAATCGCTCAATTGCGTCCACATACTGCTGACCACGGACTTCAGCTTCGCCGTGAGCTCCTCATAGCTTCTTTCGTTCGCCTCCGGCTCTGGCGGCGGATAGATGGGATCGCCAAACCGCATCCTGAGCTGGGCAAATTTCTGGAACGATTTGCCACGGGGCCAGGCATCGTGAAATCCGTCAATCGCGACTGGCACGATCGGAACCTGCAAGTGAAGGGAGAGAATCGCCGCGCCTTTCTTGAAAATTTTGGGGGAGCCGTCGATGCTGCGCTCGCCTTCCGGATACAGAATCAGGACCAGGCCGTGACGCAAGCCGAAGGCCCCGGCGCGCATAGCCGGAACCAGGTTTGCATCGGGATCCAGGACCACAACCCTGAGTTGGCGCGCCAGGCTTCGCATGAAGCCTTTGCCAAAGATTTCGCTGGTACCCACTGAAAACGTGTTGCGGAACACAGGCCACGGCAACAGGCTTCCAAGTACGGCGGGATCGATGTAGCTCTGGTGGTTGGAGGAGATGATGTAGGGGCCGGCCGCGGGGAGCTTCTCCAGCCCGTCGACGTGGAGTTGAAACCGGTCCTGGGCGATGAGCCAGAGCAAGCGGCTGAACCCGAACCAGAATGCCTCGGCGAGAGGGCGAGGGCGAATCAGGCCGAGTACCTCGGGATCGGAAGGCTCTTCTTGCAGCAGCGTACCCCAGGCCGCGGCCTGCGGAGGAGACGCGTCTCCGCGAGATGCGCTCTCCCGGACCGCATTCACCAGATCGCCGACGGTATAGATTTCGGCCAGGCGGGATTCCTCGACGTCGCCGCCCAGTTCCTGTTCGAGCGCCACTAGAAGCTCGATACGCTGCATGGAATCCAGGCCAAGATCGAGTTCCAGATTGTCCCCGGGAAGGATCTGCCTCGACGAGGAGTG
The DNA here is from genome assembly GCA_963803205.1 of Terriglobales bacterium. Classification (GTDB taxonomy): domain Bacteria; phylum Acidobacteriota; class Terriglobia; order Terriglobales; family Acidobacteriaceae; genus CAWDLG01. The sequence goes on along the minus strand of CAWDLG010000004.1, from coordinate 1,343,971 downwards.
TGTGGCTAAGCGAATCACCTTCAGCGCGCGCTCAACCTCCGGCTCTTGCAGCCACTCTTGATCTTCCGAACTGATCGCCGACTCGGTGGAGCTGCTGCCGGATAAGACTCCCCTCTCGCGATTCTGCCGAACTCTCTTTTCGATTTCGAACCGCTTCAGTTTGCGCGTCGTCGTGCGCGGTAAATCCTCCTGCCAGATTTCGTAGCTGCCGAGGCGCTTGGTGGAGGCCAACTGGGCTGAGAGGCCCTCGATATCGAAGCGTATGACCTCTCTGGCATTTACGACCTTGCGCTCTTTGAGTACCTGAAAATCCGGGACCACTACGCCGTACAGGCGCTCGGACGACGGATCGCCGGGCCGCTCTTCCAGCCCGAGCACGCAAATCTCCTTGATGTACGGGGATTTCACATAATGGCCTTCAATCTCCTCCGGATAAACATTCTTGCCGTTGCTGAGGATGATGACTTCCTTTTTCCGGCCGGTGATGAAGAGGTTGCCCTCGGCGTCGAAGTAGCCGAGGTCGCCTGTATGGAACCAGCCGTCTTTCAGAACCTCAGCGGTGGCTTCGGGACGATTCCAGTAGCCGCGGGTGACGATTGCCCCCCGAATGGCAATCTCTCCGACGGGCTGTCCATCGTCACTGCCAGCCTGCGGCGCCAGAATGCGTGCCTCGACTCCCGGCAAAGGCGTGCCTACTGAGCCGATGACGTTATTCCCGGGCAGCGTGGCAAACGCCCCACCGGTGGTTTCAGTCAGTCCGTACGCCTGGAGGACATCAATGCCCATGGCGTAGAAATCGCGCCCAATCTGCGGATCGAAACGGGAGCCCCCGGTGACGAGATAGCGCATCCGATCGCCAAGCGTCTGATGGACCTTGCGAAAAAGTATCCTTCCCGCATTGAAACCCACAGTGCGAAAGGCCAGGTTGATTCGCTTTAAGACGCGAAATGCAGTTTGCGCCAAGGCGCCCCGAGACGAGACTTCCTTGGTGATGCGCTCATGAATCAGATAGAAAAACTGCGGCACCACGGCAAAAACAGAGATTTTGCGCTCGCGCAAGGCACGCAGTAATTCGGTCGTATTCAGGGTTTCCAGATAAACCACACGGCATCCGCTCACCAGCGGCAAGAGCAGGTTTGCCATTTGCGACAGGACGTGGAACAGGGGCAGCACTCCAAGCACGGCGTCGTCGGGACCTATGTGTGCCCATCCCAGGACGGCCTCGGCCTCGCCGATCAGGTTGGAATGCGTCAGCATCACACCCTTGGGGTCGGCCGTCGTCCCCGATGTGTAGAGCAGGCCAGCCAGGTCATCGGGAGCGCGATCTATGGGCACGAACCTGCCTGGCCCCGCCGCAAAAATAGAGTCGAGGTCGGGTGCCGATGTATCCCCTCCGCCGGCCGCAAGAAGTAACAGCCTCGATCCAGTGGACCCTCCTGCGGCCTGAGAGACTTCCTGGTGTTTGGCATCGCAAAAGACCAGTTTGCTGCCGCTGTCCTTGAGCAGTTTCTCCACCTGGTCGCGGTGAAACGCTGTGTCGAGGGGAACCACCACGCACCCGGCAGCGATGATTCCGAGATAAGCAATGACCCACCTGGGGTGGTTTTCCGCCAGAATCGCGCAGCGAGTTCCGGGCTCGAACCCGTTCTCCACCAGCCACCGGCCGACAGATTCAGCGCCGCTTCGCGCCTGGGAGTAGCTATAGCTCTCCATGCCATCGCGCCGTTGGATCTCGAGAGCTGTGTTTTCCGGCCAGTGCTCGGCGCAGTCCCGAAAGCGGTCGTAAAAGGTGGGCATGATTTTGCGCTTGAATATACTAGAGGCAGGCGGGAAGTGGTGATTCCGGGCTGTGATAGGCCTATTGGCGGCTGTTGTGACCCTTTGCTACTCGCCCATTCGGGCTGCATCTAATATGGTAGGCTTGCTTTAATTTCTGCGCGTAAGGATGTCTTTTGATTGATGCTCTGATCGGCAAGGTTTTCGGCACCAAAAACGAGCGCGAACTCAAGCGCCTGGCGCCCAGGGTGGTAGAGATCGCGGCGCTCGAGCCTGAGACACAGAAGCTCTCCGATGACCAGCTGCGTGCCAAAACCGAGGAATTTCGCCAGCGCGTCCAGGAGCGCCTGTCCGCGATTCCGGATCAGCCTGACGCCGAGCCGGCGCAGGCCAAGCAGGTTGCCGAAGAACGAAACAAGGTTCTGAACGAAGCCCTCGACGAAACCCTGGTCGAGGCCTTTGCCGTGGTGAGGGAGGCCGGCCGCCGCGTACTCGGGATGCGTCACTTTGACGTGCAGATGATCGGCGGCATGGTGCTGCACCAGGGAAAGATCGCGGAAATGAAGACCGGCGAGGGCAAAACTTTGGTCGCGACCCTCCCCGTCTACCTGAACGCTTTGAGCGGCCGCGGCGTGCACGTGGTTACGGTCAACGACTACCTCGCCAAGCGCGACTCGGAATGGATGGGCAAGCTCTATCGTTTTCTGGGGCTCACGGTTGGCGTTATCGTCCACGACCTCGATGACGACCAGCGACGGGAAGCCTACGCCGCCGACGTAACCTACGGAACCAACAACGAATTCGGTTTCGACTACCTGCGCGACAACATGAAGTTCGATCTCAAGGATTGCGTCCAACGGCGGCACAACTTTGCGATCGTCGATGAAGTCGACTCCATCCTGATTGACGAGGCCCGCACCCCGCTGATCATTTCTGGGGCGAGCGAAGAGTCGACCGACAAGTACGCCCGGGTTAACCGCATTATCCCCAAGCTGGAGAAGGGCGAGGAAATCGATGTCGCTCCCGGCGAACCCAAGGAGCTTACCGGCGACTACGTAGTGGACGAGAAGCACAAGAACATCACGGTCAGCGACGAAGGCTGGGAGAAGGTCGAGCAATTACTGGGTATCGGCAACATTGCCGACCCCGAGAATTGGGATCTCAAGCACCACGTCGAGGTCGCCATCAAGGCACATGCGCTGTACCGGCGAGACGTCGAGTACGTGGTGAAGGACGGCGAAGTCATCATCGTTGACGAGTTCACCGGCCGTATGATGCCCGGGCGCCGGTGGTCGGACGGGCTGCACCAGTCGGTTGAGGCCAAGGAAGGCGTAAAGATCGAGCGCGAGAACCAGACGCTGGCCACGATCACGTTCCAGAATTACTTCCGCATGTACAAGAAGCTTGCCGGAATGACCGGAACCGCGGAAACGGAGGCGCCTGAGTTCGAGAAGATCTATCGCCTGGAAGTGATGGTCATCCCGACCAACAAGCCACTGCTTCGGGTTGAGAATCCGGACATCGTCTACCGGACTGAGAAAGAAAAATATTATGCGGCTGCCGACGAGATCCAGAAATTGCATGCCAGCAGTCAGCCGGTGCTGGTCGGCACCACGTCCATCGAGAAATCGGAGCGCTTGTCCGAACTTCTGAAAAAGAAGGGCGTCAAGCATTGGGTTTTGAACGCCAAACAGCACGAGCGAGAAGCCGAAATTGTGGCCCAGGCAGGGCGCAAAGGGACGGTGGTCATAGCCACCAACATGGCGGGCCGCGGTACCGACATCCTGCTCGGCGGGAATGCGGAGTTCGTGGCGAAGCAGGAATGCGTGAAGAAGGGAATTGCCCAGCCCTTGCGGACCGCCCAGGGCAAGATCGAGGGTCCACAGGAAGACGGCAAGACCACGATGTGGTACTACGCCGGCAAGGAATACATCATTCCGACTGACCAGTGGACTGAAATATTCAATCGGTACAAGACGGAAACCGACAGAGAGCATGACGAGGTAGTGGCAGTCGGCGGCTTGCATATCTTCGGAACCGAGAGGCACGAAGCCCGGCGCATCGATAACCAGCTCCGTGGCCGCGCCGGCCGGCAGGGCGATCCCGGCTCTTCGCGCTTTTACCTGTCGCTCGAAGACGATCTGATGAGGATTTTTGCCAAGGAGTGGGTGTCAAAACTGCTCCAGAGGCTGGGAATGGAAGAGGGAATTCCCATCGAATCGAAATTGATCACGCGCCGGATCGAGGCAGCACAGAAGGCGGTGGAAGCGCAGAATTTCGAGGCCCGCAAACACCTGCTGGAATACGACGACGTGATGAACAAGCAGCGCGAGGCCGTCTATGGCTTGCGCCACCAGTTGCTCGAGGGCGTCGATCAGAAGGAATTGATCCTGGAGGATTACGTTTCCGGCATCCTCAGCGATCTGCTCGACAAGTACTGCGGCGCCAAGGTTCTTCCCGACGACTGGGACGTCAAGGGTCTGAAGGATTCGATCTTCACCCGCTTTGGAGTCGACATTCTGGCGGAAGGGCTCCAGCCGTCCACCCTGAGTCGCCAGGAGCTGGGTGATGCCATCTTCGCGAAGCTCAAGGAACGCTACGACGCCAAAGAAGGCCTGATCGGCCCCGACGCTATGCGGTACCACGAGCGGATGATCATGCTGAGCGTGCTCGATGCCCAGTGGAAAGATCATCTGCTCGGCATGGATCACTTGAAAGAGGGCATCGGCCTCCGAGGCTACGGGCAGCACGATCCCCTGGTGGAGTACAAGCGCGAGTCCTTCGAGATGTTCGAGGCAATGATGCAGCGCTTCCAGGAGGAAACGGTCCGGTATCTGTACCTGATGCAGATTCTGGAGCGCGCCCCTGAGGCTGTGTCTGCGGCTGGAGGAGACGGACGCCCCGCCGCAGAGGCAAGCCATGGAAACGGCCGCCGCCCGCGTGCGGTGTCGACTTCGGTGGACGAACTCGAAGAGGCTTTCCAGCGCAAAAAGCGTCGCGAACTGGAGCAGGCGAGAATGGCCGGCGCGGGTGATCAGCAGCCGGTTCAGCAAGTCGTGCGGGCCACCGCCAAGATTGGCCGCAATGACCCCTGTCCCTGCGGCTCCGGCAAGAAATACAAGAAGTGCTGCGGCAGTTGAGAGATATTTCGACCACAGCCCCCCTGTGCTCCTCTGTGTCCCCTGTGGTAAAAATCCTTAGTTTTACCGCCACAGAATGCCGCTCTTTAGCTCATAACGCAGATCCCTAGTCCTTTTATGGGATCAATCTGCCTGCATCGCGATGGGCATTTTCAGCATCCTAACTAGTAGGGAGCAAGCGACAGATGATAGCGTTACGACTGGTACGTTTGATTGAAAGTCATTGTGATGAGTTGGCAGAAGGATTAATCCAGAAATTCCAAAGTTCCTCTCGAACAGCCGACCTGCGGAAGGTCCCGACCACCGAACTTCGTGACCGTGCTTACGAGATCCTCCGCAACCTCAGCGACTGGCTGCTCACCAAAACAGAAGTCGATATCGAGCGGCGCTACATCGAAGTGGGCGCCCGCCGCGCTGCGCAGGGAGTTTCCCTGACCGACTTCTGCTGGTCAATTGTCCTTACCAAAGAGCATCTGTGGGATTTCCTGCAAAGACGCGGATTTCTGCACAACGCCGTCGAGATCTACGGCCAGCTTGAATTGTTGAGGCTGCTGGATCAGTTCTTCGATCGAGCCATCTGCTTTGCGTCGGCTGGTTACGAGCAGCACGAATCCCGGGTGGCTGCGCCGGAACAGGTAGCCTGATTCCGTTTACGACTCCGGCTTGACCAGGAAGAATGACTTCACCACGATGCTCTCTGGCTGGAGGCCGGCAGGGATCATTGTCAGCAGGGAATACTCCGATCGATCGAGCTTTGTCTGGCGACGCTTCTGAATCACCGCAATGTCCCCGCTCTCCGAATTGAGCACAAGCAGGTAATTCTGGCTCTGCGAGAGAGCAAGCGCTCCGGGATGCCTGCCGGCGGGAAGGGAAGCGATCACCCTCCCCGAGTCGATGTCATAGACCGCAACCGTGTTCGACTCGAAGTTGCTGGCGTAAAAACGCGAGTTGTCCGACGACACCACGCCCTTGACCGGAGCATCTCCAATCAGGTAACTCCCGCCAACCTCGTTGGTCGTAGTCTCGATGATCGAGATATTGTCCGACCCTGAATTGCACACCACCAATTCACCGCCGTCCGGCTTCAGCGCCAGATGCACTGGGACTTTACCTACATCGAGGAGGGCCAGAAGCCTATCCGTCTTGAGATCGATGGACGCGACCTGGTCGGAGCCCGGGCAGGCAACGAAGGCCTTGCTGTCATCGGGCAGAATCGCACTCTCTACCGGCTGCGTGCATACCTGCAAAGTCGCCCGCACCGCCAGCTTGGTAGCATCAATGAGAGACACCGTATTATCGCCGCGGTTGCTGACAACCACGGTTGTGCCGTCCGGTGAGACTCGCGCCAGAACCGGTGCGGCGCCCACCCGGATATTTGCCACGACCTGTCTGTTTGGCAGATCGATCACCGAGACATTTGCTGAGCCCGAATTCGCAACGTAAGCCCGCTTTCCGTCCGGCGAGACCGTGATGCGATACGGCTTGTCGTGCACTCCGATGGTCGCCGTTACCTGATTGCGTTCCGCGTCGATGACACTGATGTTGTCCGAGCCCGTATTGACGACATAGATCTCGTTGACCTTACGGTTGGCTGCGATCCCGGTCGGCCCATGCCCTACGGGCACAATCTTCGCCACGTTGAACCCCGGCAATGGATGGGGAGTGAGGTCGATAACTGTGACCGTGTTGCTCCGTGTGTTGGTTACGTAGGCGTACTCGCGATATGCCGGTCCGTAATTGGGCAGGTCGGCGGGCCGGAAATACCACCACGCCAGGCCACTGATGGCCGCGAGAATAGCTATTGTGAGGAGGAACTTTTTCAAGTCAACCGGCTGATAGACGGCCCGACTTCCGACTTCCGGAGCGCCTCGGGGGCAATCACATGCGTCCCCATCCCCGGCACGGTTCGGCCCACGACCGGCGCAATCTGCCGTACCTGCGCCATCAGTTCGTCGAACTGTTCCGGATAAAGGGACTGGATGCCGTCCGAAAGCGCCATGTCGGGCTGGTGATGCACCTCGATGATGAGGCCGTCCGCCCCTACCGCGACGGCGGCACGCGAGAGCGGAGTCACCTTGTTACGCTTTCCCGTCCCGTGGCTGGGGTCGACCACGATCGGCAGGTGGCTGAGTCGCTGCACGGCCGGGACGACGCTCAGGTCGAGAGTATTGCGGGTATGGTCGGCAAACGTCCGGACGCCCCGTTCGCACAGGACTACGTTGTAATTGCCCTCGCTCATCACGTATTCCGCCGCCATCAGAAATTCTTCCAGGGTTGCCGACATGCCGCGCTTCAGCAATACCGGCTTCTTGGACCGCCCTGCGCGCTTGAGAAGCGAGAAATTCTGCATATTGCGCGCGCCGATCTGGATCATGTCGGCATATTGCTCCACCAGGGCAAGGGATTCGTTATCAATGGCTTCCGTCACAATCTTCATCCCGAACTTCTCGCGGATATCCGCCATGATCTGCAGGCCTTCCTCTTCCAGGCCCTGAAACGAGTAGGGAGAAGTGCGGGGCTTATACGCGCCTCCGCGAAAGAACTGCGCCCCCGCCCGGGCGACGCGTTCGGCTACCGTGAAGGCCTGCTCGCGGTTCTCGATGGCGCACGGTCCAGCCATGATTGCCAGCCCCTTGCCGCCAATGGAGGCGTCGGTGCCGGGAAACCGGACCACGGTGTTCTCTGCCTTGATGTCGCGGCTCACCAGCTTGTAAGGCTTGGTTACGCGGATCACTTCCTGCACGCCAGGCATCTCGTCGAGAACACCCGCCTCGATTTCGCCTTTGTTGCCGGTAATCCCGATCGCTGTCCGCTCCGCCCCGGGGATCGAGTGAGCGCGATAGCCCAGCGACTCGACCCGGCCGCAGACCGCGCGAATCTGCTCTTCCGTGGCGTGCGCCTGCATTACTACCAGCATGGTCCCACCTCTAGGACTGCAAGTTTACCGTCGATTCTCCTGCACCGCAAACAGTGCGAATGCGGCTCTATATACTCTCGGAGTGCCTCGCTCAATCGCGAAGGAACAGGACATTCTCAAGCTGCCGGTACCGAAGCGTCCGGCAAAGCTTACCGCGCGGCGCATCGGAATTCATACTTCGAGCGCCGGCGGAGTGCAGAACGCAGCCGAACGCGCCTGGCGCTTGGGCTGCAACACCTTGCAGATATTTTCCTCGAGCCCCCGGCAATGGGCGCAGTACGAACTAAACCGCGTGCAGTGCGCGGAGATGAGCCGGCTTCGCGAGAAATACGATCTGAAGCCGCTGGTCATTCACACCAATTACCTGGTGAATCTCGCCAGCATTACCCCGTTGTTCCTGCAGAAATCCGTGCAGGCATTTCGGGGCGAAATGGAACGGGCGCTGGCGCTCTGCGCCGATTACCTGGTACTGCATCCCGGTTCCTTCCGCGGAACCAACCGCGAAAGCGGACTGGTGCAGACCGCGGCTGCCATCTCGGCCGCCAGCCAGGGCCTTGACCTGGAAAAGGGCGGGCTTACGGTCCTGATCGAAAACACCGCCGGCGCAGAGTTCTCCCTGGGCGCAACATTCGAGCAGGTTGCCGAGGTTCTGGATCACCTGCGTGGTCGGGTTCCCGCCGCCGCCTGCATCGATACCTGCCACGTACACGTTGCGGGCTATGACATTGTCAGCGAAGCCGGCATGCGGCAAACTCTGGCAAATCTCGACGCAACCATCGGGCTGAAAAATGTGCGCGTCTGGCATTGCAACGACGCCAAGGCCGAGCGCGGATCGAAGCTCGACCGGCATCAGCATATCGGCAAAGGCACCATCGGCCTGGCGGCGTTCCGGCGTCTGCTGAACGATCCCAGGCTCTCTCACGCGGCATTTATCGCCGAGACGCCTATCGACCAGCCGGGAGACGACCGCAGAAACGTGGACGCACTGAAAGCGCTGGTGAAAGCCGACCCTCCCAGATCAGATGTGCGTTGAAAAGCCACCGATTTTCTGATATGTTAAACATGTTTAACATGCTTGGAATCCGCCTTGAACCCGAACTGGAAGAGAAACTGGAATCCCTGGCCAGGGAAACCGGACGAAGCAAGAGCTACTACGCTCGTGAGGCCATCCGCCAGTACCTGGAAGACCGTGAAGACTACTTAAAGGGTATCGCAGCCCTCGAACGCCGCGAGCCAACGATCTCGCTCGAGGAACTGGAGCGGCGGCTTGGCCTGGACTGTTGAGATTACCCGAACCGCCGAAAGACAAATCAAGAAACTGGACCGCGTCAGGCAGGAAGCCGTTGTTCGTTTCTTGCGGCAAAGGGTGCAGCCTGCCGACAACCCCAGACAATGGGGTAAGCCGCTTCCTGGGGATAAGGGCGGACTGTGGCGGTACCGCGTCGGCGACTACCGCCTGATCTGCGACATTCAGGACGCAAAGGTCGTGGTTCTGGTCTAAGAGTCGCACATCGCAAGGATGTGTATCGCTAGCTTTTGCCGGCACATAAACGCGTTGGGCAAAGTGGCATTGTAGAATCTAATTACTTTCATGGCCACGGAACACAACATCCGCGACGACCGTTACGACGCCCAGCAGATCGAGGCCAGGTGGTTTGCCCGCTGGCAGGCGGATGAACGGCTGTATCAGGCCGAACCGGATTCTTCAAAGCCCAAGTACTACGTGCTCGAAATGCTGCCATATCCTTCCGGCGCGCTGCATATGGGGCACGTGCGCAACTACTCGATCGGCGACGCCTTGGCGCGATACATGTGGATGAACGGCTACAACGTGCTCCATCCCATGGGGTGGGACTCGTTCGGCCTCCCCGCTGAAAATGCGGCGATCTCGAACCATACCCCGCCACGGGAGTGGACGCTCCGGAATATCGCCAACATGAAGGCGCAGATGAAGCGCCTGGGGTTCGCCTATGACTGGTCGCGGGAAGTCACCACCTGCCTGCCCGATTACTACCGCTGGAACCAGTGGTTTTTCCTGAAGCTCTACGAGCAGGGCTTGGCGTATCGCAGGAAGAGCAAGGTGAACTGGTGTCCGAAGTGTGCGACCGTGCTCGCCAACGAGCAGGTTGTGGCCGGTTGCTGCTGGCGCCATGAAGACACTGTCGTCGAGCAGCGCGAGCTTGAGCAGTGGTTCCTGAAAATCACCAGGTATGCGGACGAACTGCTCAGGGATCTGGATAAGCTGGGCGCCTGGCCAGAAAAAGTCCGCGTCATGCAGCGCAACTGGATTGGGCGCAGCGAAGGCACGCTGGTGGACTTCAAGCTGGCCGGCCCATCCGGTCCGGCGGGGATTGGGATTAGCGTTTTCACTACGCGGGTAGACACGATCTATGGCGCGACCTCGGTCCAGCTTGCGCCGGAGCATCCGCTGGTGGCGGACCTGACCGCGACTGATCCCGAATTGAAGAGCAAGGTCAGCCAGCTAATCGCGGAACAGCGCAAAGCGAAGGAAGCGGGTGATATTGGCGCCATAGAAAAGCATGGGGTCAATACCGGGCGCTTTGCGGACAATCCCTACAACGGCGAGCAGGTCCCCATTTGGGTCGCCAATTACATCGTGATGGACTACGGCACGGGCGCGATTATGAGCGTCCCCGCCCACGACGAGCGAGATTTCGAGTTTGCAAAGAAATATGGGATTGAGATCAAAGAAGTGATTGTTCCCAGCGACGCGGGCGAGGGCTCCCGCGCCACCCAGATTCGTGTACTTCCTTTCACCACGCATGCTGGAACGCTCGTCAACTCCGGGCCGTTTACGGGGATGGCTTGTGACGAAGCGATCCACGGCGATGTCGGCGCATGCCGAGAAAAATGGTTTCGGCAAGGCGACCGTCACTTTTCGGTTGAAGGATTGGGGAATTTCCCGGCAGAGGTACTGGGGAACACCCATCCCGATCGTTTACTGCGAAAAGGACGGCATTGTTCCCGTCCCGGAGAAGGACCTGCCGGTCCTGTTGCCGGAGAACGTCGATATCACGCTCACTGGCGGATCGCCGCTGGAGCGCGTTCCGGAATTTGCCAACACCACCTGCCCCAAGTGTGGTGGCCCGGCTCGGCGTGAGAGCGACACCATGGACACGTTTGTTGACTCGTCCTGGTATTTCTATCGCTACACGGACGCGCAGAATACCCGTGCTCCATTCGATTCAAAGATTGCTGCCTACTGGTTTCCGATCGATCAGTACATCGGCGGGGTTGAGCACGCGATTCTTCACCTGATCTACTCGCGCTTCTGGACCAAGTTCATGCGCGACATGGGCCTGGTGAAGAACGACGAACCCGTCGAACGCCTGTTCACCCAGGGCATGATCATCAACAACGGGGCGAAGATGTCAAAGAGCCTGGGGAATGTCGTTTCCCCCGACGACATGGTCGAACGCTTTGGAGCGGATAGCACGCGCATGTATACGCTGTTCGCCACATCTCCCGACCGCGAACTCGACTGGCAGGATGAAGGAGTAGCAGGCATTGAACGCTTCCTGAGCCGGGCCTACCGTTTTGTGGTGCGGAATGCTCAACCCGAGCATTCGGACTGGCGCAAGAGCCCTCCAGCCCAGCTGTCACCAGAAGCCCGAGCGCTGCAAAGAAGGCTTCACCAGACGATCAAGCGCGTCATTGACGACTTCAAAGGCCGGTGGCATTTCAACACCTGTATTTCGGCCGTCATGACGCTGGTGAATGAGCTTTATGCCATCGAGGAGAAGATGACCCAGGCTGGTCCCGCCGAGCTTGTGCCGGTTCCAGTCCTGGCGGATGCGCAGCGCCGCCTGGTATTGCTGCTCGCGCCCTTCGCACCGTATCTGGCTTCCGAACTCTGGGAAATGCTGGGAGAGAAGGAAAGCCTGCTAAAGGCGCCATGGCCGCAATACGATCCGGTGCTCGCCAAGGAGGAGGAAATCGAGGTCCCGGTCCAGATCAACGGAAAGTTGCGCGCCCGCATCGTCGTGCCTACGGATGCGGAAGACGCATTACTCCGTGAGCGGGCGCTGGCCGAGGACAAGGTGCGCAGCGTGGTCAACGGCAGGCAGGTGGTGAAAGTCATAATTGTGCCGGGCAAGTTGGTAAATGTAGTGGTGCGTTGATCCGGTACCGCAGCCAAAGACCGTGACCATGAGTTTTCGAAGACGAAGATGAAGCGACGCTCCCCGACGCTGGAAGGTTTTCGAGTTATTTTTCGCCTGCCATCGGTGGGGCTGGCGGAGATCACCTGGCGCTGGGTTTTCGCAGCGGCGGCGGCCTCGCTGCTGGGCTTCGCGTTCCTTGAATATCTGGATACTCTGCCCGTTTCGGAAACCGATCTGTTCCTCCTGCGTATGCGCCACCCGCTATTTGTCTCGCGGGCGATTGCCCACATTCTGCGCGGCAGCGCGCCCAGGGTTGTTGAGGCCGCAATCCTGCTGACTTTTTTTCTCGCCTTTTGCTGGATCTTGCTGGCATCGGCAGGCCGCAGTGTGACCCTGAAGGCTCTGGTCAATTATTTCGGGGACGCGGAGAAACCCGCCGCGGGCACCTGGGGCGGACTCGCGGGCCTGAATTTCCTGCGCGCCGCAGCGACCATTGCCGCCGGAATCGGATGCGTTGGAGCCCTGATTCTCGGCGGGATGGCCTCCAGCGACAAAGACCCATCTCCTGGATCTGCAATGCTGATCTTCCTTACGACCGCGATGATCCTGACGTCGGCCTGGTCGACGGTGAACTGGTTTCTTTCGCTGGCCTCGGTTTTCGTTGTGAGGGACGGCGCGGATACTTTCGGCGCGATCGCGGCGACAATGAGTCTCTGCCGTGACCGGCTCGGAGCAGTTCTCGCGCCCAGTATCTGGTTCGGCCTCGGGCACACGATTGCTTTTATCGTCGCCAGTTCCGTGGTCGCATTTCCATTGGCTTTTGCCGGCGTGTTGCCGGTGGGCGTCGTGCTCGGAGGCGTGCTGTTCGTTTCCCTCGCCTACTTCGCAATCGCTGATCTCTTGTACATGGGGAGGCTCGCTGCCTACACCTGTCTGGTCGGCGAACCTGACGTGCGTTTAGCCGTGATTGCGCCGTCCGAAGGCGGGCAGTCTCCGAACTATCAGGCTTCAGATCGCGTCGATCCGACCGAGTCGATCCTCAGCGATCTCTCTCCTCGACGGCCGGACGATTCCCACTATTTCGTTCCTCTTTACACGATCTCGCCGATCTGAGAAACTCGTCCGTGGCAATCCCATCTGTTGTCATTCTCGACTTTGGCGCGCAGTATTCCCAGCTGATCGCCCGCCGCATCCGCGAACTGAACGTTTATTCGGTTGTTCTCCCCTGCACTTCAACTCTCGACGAAATTCGCGCCTGCTCTCCCGGAGGGATTGTTCTCTCGGGCGGACCCTGCTCGGTGTACGACTCCGATGCTCCGCCAGCCGATAAGCGAGTGCTGGAACTGGGAGTTCCGGTGCTGGGAATTTGCTATGGCCTGCAGTTCATGGTGCACGCATTGGGGGGGAAGGTACGGGCGGCGGATCGAAGGGAATACGGACACGCGCAGGTACAGGTCCTATCCGATTCGAAGCTCTTCTGTGGCATTCCGCGGGAACTTCAGGTCTGGATGTCTCACGGTGACGAGGCTCTTGAGCTGCCGGCGGGATTCACCTTGACTGCCAAATCGCCCAACGCGCTCGCGGCGATCGAGAATCCTGAGCGCAAGATGTGGGCGGTGCAGTTCCACCCCGAAGTGCGCCACACGAAATTCGGCGCCGAACTGCTGCGCAACTTCGTGTTCAACATCTGCAACATGAAGCCTGACTGGACGGCGCGGCACTTCATCGAGTCGACGATCGCCGATGTTCGCAAGACGGTCGGGGACGGACACGCGATTTGTGCCCTCTCCGGCGGTGTCGACTCGGCGGTGGCGGCCACGTTGGTGGACCGCGCCCTGCGAGATGGTTCGGGGCCGTCTCGTCTTACGTCGGTCTTCGTCAACAACGGTGTGCTTCGCAAGAACGAATTCGAGAAGGTGCAGCAGAAATTGCGCGAACGCTTGGGACTGCAGGTGGTCGCCGTGGACGCCAGCGTGCGGTTTCTCGGAAAGCTCGCTGGTGTCACCGATCCCGAAAAGAAGCGCAAGATCATCGGAAATGAATTCATTGAGATTTTCGATCAGGAAGCTCATCGCATCGAAAAGGAGAAGGGAAGAGTCGAGTGGCTGGTTCAAGGCACGCTTTATCCCGATGTGATCGAATCGCGCTCGGTGCGCGGTCCTTCCCAGATCATCAAGTCGCATCACAATGTGGGCGGCCTGCCGGAGAAAATGAAGCTGAAGCTGATCGAACCGCTGAAAGAGCTATTTAAAGATGAAGTCCGGCAAATTGGGCGCGACCTCGGGATGCCGGAAGAAATTCTGCAACGCCAGCCCTTTCCCGGCCCCGGCCTCGCCGTACGCATCGTTGGAGAGGTAACGGCGGACCGCCTGGCAATCCTGCGCGAATGCGACGACATTGTGGTTACCGAAATCAAGGCCGCAGGCCTCTACAGCAAAATTTGGCAGTCGTTCGCGGTCCTGCTCCCGGTAATGTCGGTCGGAGTCATGGGCGACCAGAGAACCTACGCCTACACCTGCGCGATCCGCGCTGTGCACTCCGAGGACGGCATGACCGCCGATTGGGTGCCGTTGCCCCACGAAGTCCTCAAGACGATTTCCAGCCGGATCGTGAATGAAGTCAAAGGCGTAAACCGGGTGGTTTATGACGTGACGTCCAAGCCCCCGGGTACGATCGAGTGGGAGTGATCGAGTAGAGCCCTAGTGCGACTGTTCAGCCAGCCACCGCGAGACTGCCGTCGCCATTTTTCTTGGCGAGATGCGAACCGCCTCCGCCACCAGCCTGTTTCTCCAGCCTGAAATTGTCAGCGTCGTGCCCTTCATCATTGCGCGATAACCATAAAATGCCACGGTTTGGGCGTCCATGGGCTTAGCCAGTTTGAACAGACGCGATTGGGCAACTCCCGCGCGGCCCTGAAAGCCGGTATCGGTCGGCCCCGGACAAAGGCAGGTCACTGTAACCCCGGAACCGGCCAGTTCACTGGCGATCCCTTCGGAAAACGAAATCACATAAGCCTTGCTGGCGTAGTAGACAGCCATGAGCGGACCGGCCTGGAATCCGGCGGTCGAAGCCACATTCAAGATCTTTCCCTGTCGGCGCTCGATCATGGACGGCAGAAAAAGGCGCGTCAGCGCGGTAAGCGCCGCAATGTTGAGTTGAACCTGGCTGAGGGAATCTTCGAGCGGAACTTTAGCAAAGTGACCGAACATTCCGTAGGCAGCGTTGTTGATCACGATATCCACAGCCACTCCCTCGCTTTGTAGCTGGTCGAACAGAGTCTGAGGCGCGGATGGAATAGAGAGGTCCAGCACAACCGGGCGAGCCACGATGCCAAACTGATTCTGCAAATCCTGCGCGAGCGCAGAGAGTTTCTGCGTACTGCGGGCGACCAAGACAAGGTCAAACTTGTCTTTCGCCAGCAGTTTCGCAAGCTCGAGCCCAATTCCCCCTGAAGCTCCGGTAACGAGGGCAGTCCCAGAATATTTCTTCATGTGACCTGTGTCGTTAATGTCGAAGACGAACCAAATTCTGACGAACCAATTCTATAGCGAATTCGAAGTCGAACCTTGAGCCATCTCTGTCTCTCAATTGGGCATCGATAAGTGGACAGTTCAAGAATCCAGATGCACTCATGAAAAGGAGATGGTAATGGCAGAGAAATCGAAAGTCGTGGATACTCTTCGAGAGTTGGCAGACACCTGCCGGGACGGCGAAAAGGGTTTTAAAGAGGCCGCCGAGCACACCAAAGCCGCGGACCTGAAGGCTCTGTTTCTGGACCGCAGCAGCGAGCGCGGCCGCTTTGCCAATCAACTCGAGACCGAGTTGAGCCGCTTTGGAGAATCCGGCAAGAAGCAGGACGGTCACGTCACTGCGGCCGTACACCGTGCCTGGATCAGCCTGAAAGAGAACCTCGGCGCGGGGGATCACTCGATCCTCGATTCCCTCGAGCAGGGCGAGGACTATGCAAAGGAGCAGTACCAGAAGGCGATGCAGCCAGGATTGCCCCAGGAAATCCTGAGCATCGTGACACAGCAGTCCCAGGCAGTGTTTCTGTCGCACGATCAGATCAAGGCGTTGCGGGATCGCAAGGCCGCCTGATCACAGCCGTAAAATACGACAGCCCGCCTCGCGGCGGGCTGTTTGCTTTGTCAGTAGAAGATTATGCGCCGACCGTCGCGGGCTCTGCCTGGTAGATCGGATACCAGGACGTGGCCGTCTTCAGCTTATCGTTCACGTTCTTGATGTTCTTCACACCTTCGGTTTCGAGCCATTTGCGGAAAGCATCCGCACCCTGCTTGGCATAAACCGGAATGCCTTCTTTCCATGTCGCCCGTCCGCAGAGAACGCCATTGAATTTCACGCCCGACTCGCCCGCTAGTTCGAGCGTCTCCGAGAATTCGGCATTGCTCACGCCAGCCGAGAGATAGATGAACGGCTTGGTCGCGACCGAGGCGGCCTTGTGGAAGAGGTCGATAGCTTCCTTCTGGCTGTACGCCTTCTGCCCGGCAAAGGACTTGGTTCCCTCGACGAACTTCATGTTCACTGGCACTTCCACCTTGAGAACGTCGACCCCATATTTGTCCTTGCTGAACTCGCGCATACTCTCGGTCACGATGCGCGGTTTTTTCCTGGCATACTCCAGACCCTTCTCGTCCGCGCCCTCGTCGTATCCGACAAATTCCAGGAAAAAGGGGATGTCATTGGCGCGGCATTCATCGCCGATGCGCTCGACCCAGGCGTGCTTCCTGTCGTTGACGTCCTTGGGATCGTCGGGCGTGTAGTAGAGCAGAATCTTGACGCAGTCTGCGCCCGCTTCCTTCAGCCGCTTCGCCGACCAGTGATCGAGAAGGTCGGGAAGCCGGCCGGGGCCAGTCTTGTCATATCCGGTCTTTTCATAAGCGAGCAGCAATCCGGCATTCTTGGCGCGGCGCTTGGAGGCCGGCAACCCCCACTCGGGATCCAGCAGGATCGCGCTGGCATGTGGAGTCAGGACTTCCGTCACCAGCGACTTGAATTCCTCCATCATGGCGTCGCTGATTTCTCCGCCCTTCTCCTTGGCGAGAGATTTCTGGAGCGAGCCGCGCTGATCCATTGCGGCGGCGGCGATCACACCGCGGTCAACGGACACCTTCTTGAGTCCGGCTAGCTTCCCAGGGGTAAGCTTCATAAATTCCTCCAATGAAATTGCTGGAATGACGAACAGACGCGTCCACAGCTCTCTGCATTCGATTCGGTGGGACGCTATTCATTGTAAATGGCGGTTGGGATGGGCTCAACTCGCCCCGCGATCCGCTGTTCAAGACAGAAGAGCCTTCACTGCCGGAGAGTGAGCGTGCCCAGAACGCCCTGCTGCTTGGCAATCAGGGACTGCACGCCCTGGCTCGCCAGGGCGATCATTTCGCCGAGTTGCCGTTCGTCGAAGACCTGGTGCTCGGCCGTTGCCTGAACCTCAACAAGCTTCTTTCCTGCCGTCATGACGAAGTTCATATCGACATCGGCGCGCGAGTCCTCTTCATAGCAGAGATCGAGCAGAATCTCGCCATCCACAATCCCGACACTCACCGCGGCGAGAAAGTCTCTTAAGGGCGAAGAAGACAGGGTTCCCGATTCCACCAGTTTCTCCAGGGCCAATCCGAGGGCAACAAATGCGCCCGTGATGGCTGTGGTGCGCGTGCCCCCGTCGGCCTGGATCACGTCGCAGTCAATCCATACTGTCCGCTCGCCAAGCCGCACAAGGTCGGTGGCTGCGCGAAGGGATCGCCCGATCAGTCGTTGAATCTCGTGGGTTCGGCCGCCCTGGCGGCCACGGCTGACCTCACGCGGGCTGCGCGTCAAGGTCGCCCGCGGCAGCATGGCGTATTCGCTCGAGATCCATCCCTTTCCCTGGTTCCGCATGAAGGCCGGCACGGTTTCTTCAATCGAGGCAGTGCAAACGACGCGCGTATTTCCCATCTCGATGAGCACCGAACCCTCGGCTGTGGTGATGAAATCCGGCGTGATTTTCAACGGGCGCAACTGGTCGGGGGCACGGTTATCGGAACGAAAGTACATACGCCGCGATTGTAAATGAAATCGCCGCACGGGATGGTACAGCGGGAAGCAGAAGCTGTGTTATTGCGAGCCTTTGAGCTGTTCGGCCAGTTGGGCCATGTTGGACACTTCGTAGAATTTTGACAAATCAGCATGGCCGGCCAGGGTTTCACGGACTTGTCCGCCTACCAGGATTTTGACCCGGTCGATTCCGGTCACGTTGGCGGCAAGCGTTTCCACCAGGGATGCGACCGTCAATTCCTCGGTGAGAATCCCCGAGCGGTGGCCGTCAGCAAAATCTTCGTTCAGGTCGATGACGGCCATGCCGGGATCGACCAGATAGACGCTTCGAATGTCCGAGCCGGGGGCCAGCGGATGCGGGGAAGATTTCGCCACATAGATGTTGATGAGTACCCGAATCAGTTGTTCGGCGCGCTGCTGATTGCCTTCGGGCAAGGGAATATCCTCATCCTGGGCAGCGAGCGTGCCGGAATCGTCATGGGCGACAAATAACTTCACGCGCATGCTGGCGCCCGAAACCGGCGGCGCCACCGGCCGGGCATCCAACGCCGAAGCCTGGATTGCGACGCTGCGATCGCGCACCTTCCAGGCATAGAAGACCATGCCGATGGTCAGCATCAGCATGAGGACGACGCTCACCAGCAAGTGGCGCGGGATCATCTTCGTGCCTCCAGACTTCCACGCGCGGAAGAGACGGCCGTGGCCAGGGCTTTCCCAACCAGATCCTGGTAGGCAACCGAGTTGAGATCGGCGATCCCTCCGGGAGGAGGCGAGACCTCAACCGCGACCGCCACCGCCATGATGCTATTCAGCGGACGCAGGTGCGCCGACAAGGTCCGCGCCGGGAAACGCTGCCGCCCCAGTTCTGAAAGGAGGCCGTTGGCCAGAGCCTGACTTCGCGTGACGAAAAGCGATTGCGCCGTCTCCCAATTGATAAACGGGCCGGTGCTCTCACCTCCGGGCGGGACCATCGCGGTATAGATTCGCACGCCGCGGCCCTGCGAACTGCTATGGATCGCCAGATAGATCGCGGGATGAGCCCGGTTGGCGAGGCTGGCACGTTGGTCCAGCGTAAGGGTGTTGTCGCCATCGCGCAAAACCAGCGTGGACAGGCCATGTCCCTCGAGGGCCAGCCGAAGGCGCCGGGCGAGTGCAAGATTGACATCCTTCTCGGAAATTTGGTCGGTCAGCGCTGCACCGCGTTCGCTGCCGCCATGGCTGGGATCGACCACGACAAAATATTGAATGGGGCGTGAGGCAGAAGGCGCCTGACCGACTCCAGCGGAAGGAGCAGAGCTTGCAGGCGCTGCGGCCTGGGGCTGCGCAGTCGGAGGGGGAGCGGTGGCCGCGCTCGCTGCCGCCTGCGCCGCGGAAATCGTAATCGTGCGGCGTCCGTTGCTGAAGCTGGCGAAGAGGGGCGCGCTGGAGTTGACGGTGATCTCAGCCGTCCCATTTTGCTCGTCAAAGTTGGACGAGGGAATGACCTTGCTGTCAAAGGTCAGCGACTTCGATCCCGGGGCGACCAGGGCATCGCGGTTGAAGATCATGCGAAGCTTTCCCGGTTCGGTCGAGATCATGGGATTCACCGGCGAGGAAAAGTTCATAACGAGGCTTGGCGGTTCACTTTTCATGGCCTGCGCCGTGAAATGGATTGCCACGCTCCCGATGAAGACCCTGCGCGAATCTTCGTGCAGGGTGACGGGCCCGCCCAGAATCCGCTGCAACAATCCGCCGAGCGACGCCACGGGTACCAGTCCGCGGCCGTTTTCCAGGAGGAATTTCGACGCCATCTCGAAGTCGTGTCCTTGAATTCGCGCAGATTTACTTCCTGCGGTGAACTCCGTCATCGATCCGTCGTACTGAATCGTCCAGCGCTGTCCCTGTGACTGGGAGCTGGCATTTCCAAGGGGGTCCAGCACTTCCAGCAGGCCCACGTACTCGTGACCTTCCCGGTCCACCACCGGCAGGGAATAGTTGGCAACGGTGGAGTAGATGGAAACCTGTTTCTCATCTGCGGCAGAACCCGCCAGCAAGAGCGCACACAGGGTGACCGCCGCGATGGTCAGGCGAAGTGGAAGACCACGGTAACGCATGGAATTTCGGATAGTTCCTAGTGTATCGCTTCGACTCTTCGCCAAATGTTCTTTTCCAAAGCTGGTAAGCTAAGGCGTAACGAAAGGCCATAACGTGCTGCTCCAGGGCATTTTCCCTCCCATCACGACGCCGTTCTATTCCGACGGGCGCGTCTATTTCAAAAAACTCGAATACAACGTCGAGCGCTACTCGAAGACGCCGGTAGCCGGTCTGGTGGTTTTGGGGTCCACGGGAGAGTCGATCATGCTTTCCGACCAGGAGCGCATGGATGTGCTGAAAGCGGCCTACAGCGCGGCGGCCGCCACAAAAGTTCTGATTGCCGGCACCGGGCTGGAATCAGCCGATGAGACTTTGAAGCTGACCGACTTTGCCGCCGAGGTCGGATACGACGTGGCTATGGTGCGAACACCGCATTTCTATCGACCACAGATGAAGCTGGCGAATATTCTGGCCTTTTACCGGACGGTCGCCGACCGCTCTCCGATTCCGGTTTTGCTTTACAACGTGACTCTGTACTCAGCGTACGACCTGCCCGCCGAGGCAGTTCTCGAATTGGCGGAACACCCGAACATCCTCGGAATGAAAGAATCCATGGGCGACCTGGCGAAGCTCCGGAAAATGATGGAAGGGACACAGCACATCAAGCGGCGGGTCACGGTTACGGAAACATTTGAGGCTGTCACTCCGCGCATGCTGAAGGCAGCCTCCGGAGATGGAGGGGAGAATCAGCTCGTGCCGGTTTCCAGCTTGTCCGGTTCGGCCAAGGCGCCTTCCTCCTCTGCCGTCAGCGTGGCTTCCGGCATCAAGACGCGGCAGAAGGAAGTCGGATTCCAGATTCTTGTCGGCTCGGCAGAGAAATTTCACTCTTGCCTCGAGACCGGGGCCGTGGGCGGCGTTCTGGGCTTCGCCGATCCTGCCCCAACCGCCTGCTATGAAATTTATGCCGCGTGGAAGGAAGGCGATGCCGAGCTGGCGCGGCTGAAGCAGGAGAGAATCAGCGATGCTGCGATGCGCCTCGCGGTCAATTTTGGAATTCCGGGCTTCAAGTACGCGATGGACTTCAACGGCTACTACGGAGGAACGTCCCGCCTGCCCCTGCTGCCTCTCACCGCAGACGAAAAATCGGAAGTTGAGAAAATGATGGCCAACATCCGCAATTAGCGGGATCAGATTTCGATCAGGACGTCCTTCCCTTCCGCCTTTAGCGGGTAAACAGGCAGCCGGGTATTCGAATCGTGTGCCGCAGCGCCGGTTGCCGGATCCCATTTCCAGCCGTGCCAGGGGCAGACGATCTTGCCGTCCTCGACTTCCCCCTGGCCCAGCGGCCCGCCCCGATGCAGGCAGATATTGTCCATGGCTGTAATGCTTCCGTCGACATTCGCGACGCAGATGAGTTTGCTCCCGCAGGGAAATTCTTTGGCCTGGCCCGGTGCGGGAAGCTCATTTGCGGAGGTGAGTTTCGTGAAGGGCATGGAAGCCTTCGAGTGTGCGGCGGCTGAGAGGCCGATTATTTCGGCTGCAGTGTCTGGGCGATCATGACCTGCCGCTTGAAGTTCTCTACCATATTCTCTTCAAGCCGCACCGCGGTGGGGCGCTTGGCAAGCGACATCTGATCGATCTTGTCCTGCAACTTCAGCAGCGCGTAGAAGAGGTTTTCCGGACGCGGAGGGCATCCGATCACATAAACATCAGTCGGCACGATCTTGTCCACGCCCTGGAGGACGGCGTAAGTATTGAATGGCCCGCCCACCGAGGAGCACGCGCCCATGGAGATCACCCACTTGGGGTCAGGCATCTGCTCATAAATGCGCTTCACCACCGGCGCCATTTTCAGGGTCACGGTGCCCGCCACGATCATGAGGTCACTCTGCCGGGGGCTCGGGCGAAAAACTTCAGACCCGAAGCGCGCTATATCAAAGCGCGCCGTTGACGATGCGATCATCTCGATGGCGCAGCAGGCCAGACCGAAGGTCATGGGCCAGACCGCCGACTTCCGCGCCCAGTTGAAAACGTAGTCAACGGTAGTGATCAGGAAGTTCTTCTCGAACTTGTTCTGCAACCAGGCCATAGGGTCCTCAGAAGTACCTTATCCGTACCATGCGGAACCCACAAGTCTAGGGGCGGGCAACGGGGGTGTCAATGGAGGTGGATAGCTTCATTCGGTCAGTCCTGAGCCACAGGCACCCACGTTCCTTCCGTTGAGCAGGCGAGGGTTAATTCAGGGAATGCACGGTTTGAGGTAACAGCAGTACGAATGAACATCCGGATGAAGGGTAGCAACCGGGATCCCGCGCCGAGCAACTCTTGCAGGGCCATCGGCCGGAAACTCAACGGGAAACTTAAGCTTGGATAAGACCTTGTCAGCGGTCCTCAGTTTCTCCGATCCACTGATAAATTTCGTCTCCAGCACCTTTCCAGGAGCGAGCAGAACAAAATATTCGGCGCTGGCCTGATCGGGTGTGATGCGGGGTAGCTTGACCGTGACGAGGTTGCTAAGTTCGCCTCCCCCGTCGTAAATTCCCATTGGACCGCGAGCGATTTTTCCACCCAGCGCCCGGACACGCCCTTCAAGTCTTGGTTTATCAAGGGGACCGGCAGGCGTCATCGAGCTCGCGGCAAGTGCCAGCCGGTACATACGGAGAGCGTCGACTTTCCTGTTCTCCTTTTCATAAACCTGAGCTAAATGGTCAGCAACTATGGCGTCGTGTATTTCAATCCATGCCGCGCGTAGGTAGATTTCGGCCGACTGCAAATTTCCCATCCGGAAATAAATCCAGCCGAGAGTATCCCAATACATCGGAAGAGTATTGGCAAACCTTAAATCCCTGAACTGCAGATTGTCGAGCTCGATCTTCCCCGATTCCTCTTCCTCTTGCTGAATGGCGCGGCTGGCGTATAGCAGCGCCTCGGGTAGATTCTGATTCATGTCCGCCAGGTCGTAGGCAATGTGATTCAGAACCGGGGAACGGGAGTCCAACTTGACGGCTTCCCGATAAGCGTCCATCGCCTTGTCGATCTTGCCTCTGCCAATGTATGAGGAACCGAGTCCGACAAGGAGAGATGGCCGCTTGGGTGTGACCTTCAATGCCGACTCGAAAGTTGTCCCTGCTTCATCATATTTCTTCAAACGCAGCAGACTCTGGGCAAGTTGCTCAGGGCCGTCCGGGTCTCCGGGAACATTCTTGATCAGATCTCGCCATACTTGGACAGCCTCCTCGTCATTTTGCGTTTGCACCAGCAGCGTCGCAAGGGCCTTGTAGGGCCCTGGAAGATTTGGGGTGGCTGCGACCGCTTTGCGAAATGCGGCGATTCCACTCTTAATGTCCCCGGTACCAATATGCATAGCTGCCAGTCGCATCCACGCCCGCGAGAAGCCAGGGTCCGCTTCCACAGCACGCTGGAGCAGTTCGCGGCACTGGTTTATGTCTTGGCGCATCATCGCCATTCCCGCTTCACCTTCAAGTCGCATGGCATCCGCATTGTTCGATCCGGGCATTCTCGTGAAGTCGTTCAACCCGACCGGGGCGGCAACCTCAGGATCACTGAAGGACTCAGCATTCGTGGACTCTTTGCCGGATGAGAGCTCGATGAATCGTGACTCGTCATCATTGACGAGTTTACGGAAAGCTTTGTAGTCGTCGTATTGCTGAGGGGAGATGCGGTCAACCTTGGTGACAAGTTTGCGTTCAGCAATCAGAGTGCCTTCCTTCGCCTCATACGAAGCATGGTAGTCCGCGAAATCGCGCTTTTCGTCGACTGCCGCGGGAAGGGTAGGTAAGAATCCCTTCGGCATTTCGATCTTGGCGCGATATTGAATCTCCCCGGCAGCTCCGATCCAGATTGGGTTCGTCGGCTTTTTGTCTTTATCTTTCAATTCAGGCAGCATCAGAGGAGGAAAGGGTGGCGTGATCTGGTGGTGCTCCCAGTCAGAGTAGTTCTTGCGGGAGTAGGAGTATGTGAAGTGGAATGGATCACCGGTCGCGTCGGCCCGACTGGCATTGACATCACTGACTGTTCCCCCGTAGCCGGTCGCGTATGAAATACTCTGAACGATGTCTTTCCATTGGGTTACGGGGATGCGCCGGAACACTGTCCGCAAGATGAACTCGCTATCGCTGCGGTCAGTCCGTTCAAACTTTGCGTCAAGTACGCCTGCATCGCTCAGTTTGCCCTCGACGGAAAGTAATTGCGAAGCGGCATAAGGAAGTCCCGCGGGCGTAGCCGCCAATAGCACCGGCTTGTCGTCCGGAATAACCAGGGCGTGCTTCTCGCGGAGAGGAACGATGAGATAACCAAATGGCGCCACCTCCGGTGTCGTGTCGAGCCAGAGTAGATCAGTTCCACGAGGTATGACGCTGATCACGTGATTGAATTGGCTCGGTGACGGTACGTCCGGGTCAATTTCCTGCGCGGTGCTGATGAGAGCCGGGAAGCTCTTGATTCCGGCCGCGGCCAAAAGTGACGCCAACAACGTGTGCTTGTCCTTGCAATCCCCATACTGGTTTGAAAGTACCTCCGCGGCGGAGTGAGGCTGGTAGCGGCCAATCCCCAGACTCACAGCAATATAGCGAAACTGTGTTCCGACGAAATCGTATATCGCATGAATCTTGGCCAATTCATCCGGGGCATTCTGGGTAAGTTCAGCGGACTTCTTTCGGATTTCAGGCGACGGTTGAACGCGGTCCTTTTGCAAGTCTCCATACCAGCCTCCTACCTCGTCCCAGGATTGGAAACTGCTGAGGCGAACGTCTGGTTGGGCCTGCCTTCCCCGCACGTTTTCCCAGGTGTGATCTTGCTCATCGTCAGGCTTACGTTTGCGGTTGGAAGATTCCCAGGTATACACCCGATAGTTACCATTCTGTGAAAGTTTGGGTTCCAGTTTTGTGCTTTTTAGCTTGATTGTCCCTTCTTTTGGAACACTTATTTCCAGCAGCTCCTGTAAGGCAATGTCGTCAGCTATAAAGCTGTAATCCACCCAGAAGTTTCCAGGAGTAACTGGCTTGGTCAGCTTCCATCGGCAGTGGTATTCCAACAGGTCTCCTGCGCTGAGCCCCTTCACGGCAACGTGTGTTTCATGGAGATCACTATACACAGGAGCCTGCCGGGTAATCTCCGAGGGCATATTCTGATAACTGTCCCGAGGGGTCACGACGACTGTACCATCGGGCTTTCTGACTCTAACGAATTCCAGTTCTAAATCCGTCGTAAGACTCTCGTAAGCGAAGATGAGAACTCCGAATTTCTGAACCCCGGCATCAGACAGAATCCGGACCCTTGTATCTTGCTCTCGGACCGACGTACCGTCATTTTCGAACCTTAACTTGGTGGAGACGTACTCGTAGATGGAACCTTCTTGAGGATAGTCAGACTGGGAATGGCCACCCACTTCGATAGATTGAGCGAAAAGCCCCGTAAAGTCGCCGGCTATCGTAAGGAAAAAGGTTAAAAACAATAACTTAGATACGTGAAATCTACTGCCGTGGCGCATGGAGTGATGTATTTATCCTGCTAGAACGGAAAACGCAAGAGCTAAGAAGGGAACGTACCTTCGGGGCAACACGCGGTACTTAGTGCCAATATTGTGCTTATGGCCAGTGATCCATGCCTGGATACAGATTCGGAGATACCAGATCCGGTGGCGTCGAGTAGCTGCGGACAAAGACGTTCAAAACGCGCATCCTCAGATGTTCCACTTGGAATGCCCCGGGGCCTCAACTGACCCTGGCGGCGCAGTAAAATCGCCGGCTCTGAATCGATATAACCTGCTCATCGTAAGGGAGTTACCGTATTCTAGGCGGCAATAGCGCATCTCCGTAGACAAATCGTGGCCCTTCGTTTGTCGATTTTCCCACGATGTGGGTAACGGCGGATCGCTGTTTGCGACGCTCATTGCCAAGGATCTGCTGACCAGCCATCTTCGAGCCATCGACGATGCAGCCCGCGCCGACCAGATTTCGGGCGCCGAGCGGGCGCAACTGCGGGAGGCTGTCATCCGACTGGGGGAAGGCCTTAACTGGGAGATGGCAGCTCGGCGCGATCTGGACGCTCTCCATGGACATTATTCTGCGGATTTGCCGGCCTCTGCTGCCCTGGACAGAATTGTTTCTCTTTATGTAGCCGCGCTTCAGAACCAGTCGAAGATACCCGCGCTCGACCAGGCAATTGACAGTGCGCCGCAGGAACTTGCTGGCGTGATCCCGAGTGCGAAAAGAGTGCTGGAGCAAAAAGAAGACTTAGCCAACCGGCTTTCGCAAACGCGGGCTTTGCTGCGATGATGGTGTCTCGGGAGCGTTATCCTCCTCCCGCACCATGGCGAAAGCCTCCATCCAGATCGAGGTCGTGCAGGGAGACATTACGCAGCAGCCTGATGTCGATGCTATCGTCAACGCCGCGAATACTGATCTCGCGCTTGGCGCCTGGGTTGCCGGTGCAATCCGCCGGCGTGGAGGAGATGAAATCGATCGCGAGGGACGCGCGAAAGGCCCCATCAAACTTGGGGAAGCGGTGGCTACGGCGGCGGGCCGCCTGCCCAACAAGTACGTCATTCACGCAGCCGCGATGGGTTATCGCGTTGAGGACGCCCAGGTGCCCAAGCGGCCGGGTTCGCTATCCAGCGCGGCCATCATCGCCGATGCGACCCGCAACAGCCTTCTGCGCGCTAAGGAACTGAACCTGGCAAGCGTCGCCTTTCCCGCGCTGGCGACCGGCGTGGCAGCCTTTCCGGTCGATGAATGTGCCGAGGCAATGTTTACGGCAGTAAAGGAATTTGGAAATAAGAACCCGGAAAGTTCGGTCAGGCTGGTCCGCTTTGTATTATTTGGAGTCGAGGACTATGAGATCTTCCGGCAAAAGCTCCCGCACGAAAACCATTCGGGATAGGCAGGTTTACCGGGGCTTCTTGTCAACCGCGGGGCTGATATCGACGACGTGAATCGTCTTTCCGTCCTCGCTCAATGAGCCTGACAGTTTCACTTCCTGCCCGGCAAACTTCTTGGGCATTTCCTGATTGTCCAACCGATAGACGTCCTTTTCCGAGGAGAGCACAAAATCACCGCCCAGGTACTGGATGCAGTACAGGGTGCAGGAGCGCGAGGTGCCGCCCATCGACTTGGACTTCAGCATCTCTTTATGCGAACGGGTCAGGGAATGAACGTTCATGGAGCACTGCGTGTCCGCAATTTCCCCGTGAAAGATACGGACCGGATTGTCTTCGGCATAGGACATCAATGCAGCCAGGACCGTGCAGGCCACCAGCCAGTTCGGCAATCGGCGCGATTTTCTCTGCTTTACATTCACCATGGTTCCACCAAGAACCGCATGTGCATGCCTTCGTGCTCTTCACTGCAAATGACTGTGCAGACGACCACGTATTCCCCGGGTTCAGTGGGTGCGATCAGGTGAAACTCCTGCACGCCGCGAACCAGTAACAGATTCCAGCCTTGCACCTTGCTCCGGTCTTTCGCTCTCAGCAGCGTGAAGCCATGGATGGAGCCGTCCCGGTTCCAGCTTTTACCCCGGTTTGCGGTAACCCGCAGCAGAATCGGTTCGCCGGCCTTGACGACGACCTCGGGTTTGCTCTGGCCTGCAATCTTGTAGCGGCTGTCCTTGTCGGCAGTGACTTCGATGAGGTGCTCCTGGGCGCGGGCGAATCGAGTGGCCAGGAGGAGGCATCCTGCGATTGCGATTCCACGACCACACCGAAGCAAAGTCTTACCGATCAAGGATTCCCTACCGAGTCATGTAGAACAGGATCGCGCGCATATCCTCGTCTGTGATGGTTGCCCGGACCCTCATGTGGCGAACGATTGTTGCCATCATCCGGGGAGGAAACTTGTGTGGCGCGGCGTGGCAACGGCTACAGTTGGCGCGGAACCGCTGTTCGCCCTCGACCCTCAAATTCTCGGCGTCTTCGTTGTCTTGTACTACGGCCGCTGTATAGTCCCCGCTGTGGGGCGTGCGCGCGACGCACACCAGCGAGGCCAGCGCCAACAGAGCGGTCAGAACTATGATTCTCACTCTCATCACTGCGCCCCCGATTTGCCCAAAGGAATCGCGAAGCGGTAGGCGAGGCCCACTGTCCACAGATTCACGTTGCCATCCGAGTTCAGCCGCCGCCCGAAGCTGGCGGAGGCTTTCAGGCCGTCCATGAGGTAGTAGTTGAGGCCGAAGTCTCCCTGGCGGGTGTTGACGTCAAACAAGCCGTATTCTTCGGCTTCCTCTTCCTCAATTTCGCCGGCGAAGAACTGCTGCGCCCGTAGCACTACTTCCGTTCGCCGCATAGCCTTCTGCCAGAAGGGAAGCTGGCTCAGGCGATATGCGCCTTCAATCCAGTAGCCGCTGCCGTCGTGGGAGCGCGCGTACTCGGACCGCAGGTTGAGCGGCAGCGCCAACGGCTGCCACGCGAAGTGGAATCCGAAGGCGTTGGCTCGTTCCTCCTGCAATTCCTTCTGCCATGACACGCCGGCCTCAATGCGCGGGTGCGGCAGGAAGAATCCCACCCTCCCTCCCGCCAGCCGGTCCGATTCGAACTTGTTCACGGTGCTGAAGGTCGAGAAATAGGTGGCATAGTTCAGGTTGACCTTGGGGTTGATGGAGAACCCGCCACGCACCATGACGCCATCGCTCGATCCTGTTCCCAGGGGATAGATCAGGGGCGTCGGCTGAAGACTGCGGATCCAGATCGGATAAAGTCGCTCGTTGTAGATGCCAAACGGCGTCAAGAACCGCCCTGCCGTTACTGTGGCGTACTTGTTGGCGATGTAGTCGAGCTGGAGGTAGTCGAGCTCTTTCTCGACAACCCCGCCATAGGGCCCCGTGCCCTCGTCCTTTCGCTCGAATTCGCCTTCAAAGCCTGCCCTGGCCTCCACCAGCCAACGATTGCCGATCGGCAACAGTAGAACCGGCGTAATCTGCGGAGCCAGTTCAGTTTCGCCGCCTTCCACGTTGGTGAAGTAGCCGGCGTTTCCGGTCAGAATCGGGACCGGGTGCTCCGAGTAGTCGGACTGGGCAAGCGCGACAGGGGCAAGGCAGGCGCAAACAACAAGAAGTGAAATGGCTGGATATTTGATCCCAAAAAGGAACTTCACTCTGATACTCCCACTTCGAGAACAGTATTGTCCCGCAGACAACAGAGTGGGCTGTAGATAACCGGAGTAACGTCGTACCCGATCGGTCCGATCCTAACCTGTTGAAAATAAATGACTCACAATTTTTAACTTGGCCCGTCTAAGGCCCTGTCTAGGGAGGTCAAGTATGAGTCCTCGCCGCAGAGTTCTTGTGCCGCTGGTTCTGTTCTGCCTGGCTTATGTGGGGCTGACGCTTTCTGCGCAGGCTGCCTCGGAGCACGAAGCTGGACAGTTCAAGGAAGAATTCCACCACACCTACGCCCTGCCGGCCGACGGCCGCGTGGAAGTGAAAAACATCAATGGCCCGGTCAAAATTGAAGGATGGGACCGCAATGAGGTGAAGGTCGATGCCATCAAGTGGGCGAACAGCAAGGAACGCCTCGACGAAGCCAAGATCGTAGTGGAAGAGGGAAGTTCATCGGTTTCAATTCACACCCAGTATCCGGATCACGACCTGAACTTCCACGACGGTGATCAAGACAATCCCGCCACTGTCGAGTACTCGGTCATGGTCCCGAAGAGTGCCCGCGTGGATCGAGTCGAGCTGGTCAACGGCAGCCTCAGCCTTCAGGGTTTGATCGGGACGGTCGAGGCCTCGTGCGTGAATGGGGAGATCACGGCCCGCGGACTGGTTGGGCGCACCCACCTGTCGACGGTGAACAGCGAAGTCGATGCGCAGTTCGAAAAACCGAACGCAACCAGCATCGAACTGTCATCGGTGAACGGCAGGGTCCGGCTGACTCTGCCGGCGACCGCCAAGGCCGAAGTCGAAGCCAATACGGTGATCGGCAGCATTCACAACGATTTTGGGTTACAAGTGAACAATCACCGATTTGTCGGCCACGATCTGCACGGCCAGCTTGGCGGCGGAGGCACACAGATCCATCTCAAGAACGTCAACGGCCAGATTGACATTCACCGCTCCGGAAGCGCGAAGGATCAACCTCCGGTGAAAGACTTCAATTCACAGAAGGAAGATCAGGAAGACACGATCTAGCGGGATCCTAAACGGACGCTGGCTGGGTGATTTCGTTTAGGGCCGTCGCGAACGCCGACAGCGCTTTATCGATCTGGGGGCGTGTGATCACCAGCGGAGGCTGGAAGCGAACCACATTGCTGTAAACCCCGCCTACCCCGACCAGCACACCCTGGCGGAGTAACGAGTCCCGAATTGCCTCCGCCTCGGCCGAGGCAGGGGTCCGCTTTTCGTCCTTGACCAGTTCCACTCCTATCATCAGGCCGAGGCCACGCACTTCTCCAATGAGCGGATTCTGCTTTTGCAGCTCGCGAAGTTTGTCCATCACGTATGCGCCCGTCTCTGTCGCCCGACCCGGAAGATTCTGACTCTCCATGAAGTCGATGTTGGCAAGGGCCGCGGCGCAGGAGACTGGGTTCCCGCCAAAGGTGGACAGATGATCCCCCGGTTTGTAGGCGTCGGCAATCTCCGGCCGGGTGGTGAAGGCGCTCAGAGGAAAGCCGTCGGCAATTCCCTTGGCGGTGACCAGGATGTCCGGCACGACTCCGTAGTGGTCAATGGCAAACATTTTTCCCGTACGCGCAAAGCCTGACTGAACTTCGTCCGCGATAAACAGAATTCCGTGCTGGTCGAGAATCTTCTTCACTTCCTTGAAGTAGTTCTTGGGAGGAACGATGATTCCGCCTTCTCCCATGACGGGTTCGGCAATGAAGGCTGCCACATCGCCCGACGTGGCAAAGCGCAACACGTCTTCCAGGGCCTTCGCGGATTGGCGGCCACATTCCTGGGGATCGTCCGGCCAGTGAGAGCGGTAGACATACGGTGCGGGCACGAAAGCTACACCTGGGGCGTACGGGCCGCCGCGTTTCTTGCGTCCCACGTTGCCGGTTACGCTGAGGGCTCCCCAACTCCGGCCGTGAAAGCTGCCGTGCAGCGCCACGAACTCATGTTTTCCGGTGTAGAGGCGGGCGAGCTTCATCGCGCCTTCAATGGCCTCGGCGCCGCCGTTTCCGAAGAACGTCTTGCTTAGATTTCCGGGACCGATCTGTGCCAGCTTTTCGGCGAGATCGGCAACGGGCTGCGCATGGTAGATATACGATGCGCAGTGCACCAGCTTTTCCATCTGGGCTTTTGCCGCCGCAATCACATGGGGATTGTTGTGGCCGGCGTTCACGACGGAGATCCCAGCGAAGCAGTCGATGTATTCGCGGCCATTGATGTCCGTTACGATTGCCCCGCTCGCTCGCTCCACGACAATGGGGGTGACCGATTTCATGAAACCGGTCATCACGTAGTCTTTGTATTTCTGGATTGTGTCTGCCATGTCTTGCCTGCCGCGCTTTCCTAAAACTTCCGCGAATGCTCTTTGGCCCAGCGCTCAACTACAACTTTCTTTTCGGTATAGAACTCGACGGCATCGCGTCCCTGTCCATGCAGGACTCCGAAGAAGCTGTCCTTCCACCCGCTGAAGGGGAAGTATGCCATGGGAGCCGCGACACCGATATTGATACCGATATTGCCGGCGGGAGCTTCGTAGCGGAACCGGCGGGCCGCCGCTCCGCTCGATGTGAACAGCGACGCCTGGTTCCCATAGGCGCTGCGGTTCAGGAAGGCCAGTGCTTCGTCCATGTCGTTGGCATGAATCAGGCTCAGAACGGGGCCGAAGATTTCAGTGTCGGCGAGATTGCTATCCGCGGGGAGGCCATCGAGGATCGTTGGCTTAACGAAGTTGCCAGATTCATACTTTGGAATTCTGGCGCTGCGCCCGTCGAGCACCACTTTGGCTCCCTGGCCGGCGCCTTCCCCCACCATGGATTCGATTCTAGACCTGCTATGCGGAGTTATCACCGGGCCCATCTGTACGCCATCGTCCAGGCCGTTGCCGACCTTCAGCGAGGAGGCCGTTTCAGCGATTGCATCGCGAAAACTACGCTGCGCTTCTCCGACGGTGACGGCCACCGAAACTGCCAGGCAGCGCTGCCCGGCGCAACCGAAGGCACTGTCGCGGATGATCTGCGTGGCTGTCGCCATGTCGGCGTCCGGCAACACAATCACGTGATTCTTGGCTCCGCCCTGGCACTGGGCGCGCTTCCCGTTCGTGCCGGCGCGCGCATAGACGTGCCGGGCCACCGGCGTCGAACCGACGAAGCTGATGGCTCGCACCAGCGGGTGATCCAGCAGGGCATTGACGACGGCTTTTCCGCCGTTCACCAGGCTCACGATGCCCTTCGGAAGCCCGGTTTGCTCCAGAAGTTCGAAGGCGAACTTCATGGTCATGGGCACGCGTTCGGACGGCTTCAGGATGAAGGTGTTCCCGCAGGCGATTGCGTAGGGAAGAAACCAGAAGGGAATCATCCCGGGAAAATTGAACGGCGTGATCGCCGCCACCACACCGAGCGGCTGGCGAATCATCATCTCGTCGATGCCGCGGGCAACATCCTCAAGGTTGTAGCCCTGCATCATGGTCGGAATGCCGCAGGCTACTTCCACGTTCTCGATTGCACGGCGTAGCTCTGCTTTGGCTTCGGCCAGGGTCTTGCCGTTTTCCCGGGTGATGATTCGCCCCATCTCGTCGAGATGGTCTTCAAGAAGCTGTTTCAGCTTGAACAGCGGCTGGATGCGATCCTCGGGCGGAGTGCGGCGCCACTCGGGAAAGGCGGCGGCGGCCGCCTGAACCGCGGCATCGACCTCGTCCGCACCCGACAGCGGAACCGTGGCGATGGCCTCCCCGGTCGCGGGATTATTGACTTCCAGCCAGTCCCCGGTGGTGGACTCAAGCCAGTTGCCCGCAACAAAGTTGGGGAGCCGGGTAAGAATTGGGGTTGCAAGACTCATGAATCAGTCGTTTCCTAAACCGGTTGCGCGACGGCGCCTTTGGCGTCGCAAACGTTTTGCAGCGCAGCTTCGAGGACATCGAGCCCTTCGCGCATCTGCTCGTCGCTGATCACCAGCGGCATCAGCATACGGATCACATTGGAGTACGAGCCGGCCGAAAGAACGATCACGCCGTGCTCGTAACAGTACCGGGTGATCTGCCGGGTTTCATCCGCGGCAGGTTCACGCGAGGTCCGGTCGCGCACCAGTTCGACGGCCTGCATCGCTCCGAGGCCCCGTATGTCCCCAATCAGCGGCCAGCGCTTTTGCCAGTCCCGGGCACGCCGCTGAAAGGCCGCGCCCAGTTCGTCGGCTCGTGAAGATAAATCATCCTTTTCAAAGCTTTCCAGAACGGCTAGTGCTGCCACGCAGGCAACTGGATTTCCGGTAAAGGTTCCGCCTAACCCTCCGGGACCCGGGGCATCCATGATTTCGGCACGGCCGGTTACTGCTGCCAGTGGCATCCCGCCGCCCAGCGATTTGGCAGTTACCAGCAGATCGGGCTCGATCCCATAACGCTGGCTGGCAAACAACGCGCCAGTGCGTCCAAAACCAGATTGAACTTCATCGGCTATGAAAAGCACGCCGTGCTTGTGGCAGATGTCGATCAGGATGGGAAAAAACTCTGGTGGAGGTGCGACAAATCCGCCTTCTCCCAGCACCGGTTCGGCGATCACTGCGGCCACATCCTCGGACGCCACCACCCGCTTGAAAGTGTCCTCCAGATGGCGGGCGCAGAACATGTCACAAGTCGGATATTGCAGGGAGTATGAGCACCGATAGCAGTAGCCGTAGGGAATGCGATAAACATCGCCGGGCAGGGGAGCAAATCCAGCCTTGTACGGATGCGTCTTGCTGGTAAGAGACAGGGTCATCATCGTGCGCCCATGGAAGGCGTCTTCAAACGCAATGATTCCCGGCCTACCCGTGTGGGCACGGGCAATTTTGACGGCGTTCTCAACCGCCTCGGCGCCGGTGTTCAGCAGCAACGTTTTCTTGGGGAACGCTCCCGGGGTTACCTCATTCAATCGCTCTGCCAGGCGAACGTAGCTTTCGTAGGCGGTGACCTGCACGCTCACATGAAGAAAGCTATCCAGTTGCTCGCGAATCGCTGCCATCACGCCGGGCGCGCGATGTCCGGTGTTCACGCAACCGATTCCACCTGCGAAATCGATATAGCGGTTGCCGTCTACGTCCTCGAGTACGGCGCCTTCGGTCCGCGCGACGTACACCGGAGTGGCATGGGACAGTCCTCGCGGAATAGCGCCGTCGCGGCGCCCGGCCAGCGCCCTCGACTTGGGTCCGGGAATCGGCGTGCGAATCTGAATCGTTCCCATCAGTACCACCCGATCGGCTGCTCGTTAAGATTGATGTGCACCTGCTTGGTCTCGAGATACTCTTCGATCCCCCATGGGCCGAGCTCCCGCCCGAACCCTGACTGCTTGTACCCGCCCCACGGCGCTTCCACGTAGGTCGGTTGCATGTGGTTGACCCAGACAATGCCGGCACGCAGCGCCTTCACCGCGCGGAAGGCCTTGAAGATGTCGCGGGTCCACACCGCCGCAGCGAGGCCGTAGGGCGAGTCGTTGGCGATCCGCACTGCATCCTTCTCGTCTTCGAAGGGAATTACCGCCGCGACGGGGCCGAAAATCTCTTCCCGGGCGATGCGGGCCGAGTTTTCGACATCGTAAAAGATCGTTGGCTCGACGTAGTAACCCTTGGCAAACTGCTGGGCTCGTCCTCCGCCGCTCGCCAGCTTCGCTTCTTTCTTGCCAACCTCCTGGTAGGAACGCACGCGATCGTACTGTTCCTTGCTGACCAGCGCCCCCATTTTGGTCTCGCGGTCCATTGGCGGGCCCAGTTTGATGGTCTTCGCCTTCGCCGCCATGGCATCCACAAACTTCTTGTAGATCGGCTTCTGCACCAGGATGCGGCTGCCGGCGGAACAGACCTCGCCCTGATTGATAAACACTCCGAATAGCGCGCCGTCGATAGCGGCCTCGAAGTCTGCGTCGGCAAAGAATATGTTCGGTGACTTGCCTCCGAGCTCCAGCGTCACGCGCTTCACAGTTTCGGCAGCCAATTTAACGATGGTTTTGCCCACCGCGGCGCTACCAGTGAATGCGATCTTGTTCACATCCGGATGTTGCACCAGGGGAGCGCCGCAGCTTTCCCCAAAGCCGGTGATGATGTTCACGACTCCCGGCGGCAAGCCCACCTCGGACAACCAGTTCGCCATTTCAAGCACGGTCAGCGGTGTTTGTTCAGCCGGCTTCAACACGCAGGTACAGCCGGCAGCCAGCGCCGGCGCCAGCTTCCACGCCGCCATCAATAGCGGATAGTTCCAGGGAATGATCTGGCCGGCCACTCCCACAGGTTCCTTCAGGGTCAGGCTCATGGCGTTGTCGGGCACAGGATTTACGTACCCGAGAATCTTCGTCGCCAGGCCGCCGTAGTACTCAAAGCAGGTCGCGACATCATTGATGTCGTACTCGGCCTCGACGATAGGCTTCCCCGAATTGCGGCATTCGAGTTCGGCCAGTGCGGCGGCATTCGCGCGAATCTTCTCCGCGAGACGAAAGAGGACGCGGCCACGATCCTGGGCCGTTGTCGTAGACCAGGGCCCGTCTTCGAAGGCTTCCTTTGCGGCGGCTACGGCCCGATTCACGTCATCTGCGTTGCCGTCAGGAACATTGGCGATCACTTCCTCGGTGGCGGGGTCATAGACTGGAAACGTCTTCCCCGACTGGCCACTTACCCACTCGCCATTGACATACATCTGATAAGTGCGGATCTCAGTGGTAATTCCCGCAGGCATGAATCCTCCTCCATACAGCGGTCAGCGAACGGAAGTGCGCTCGACCATCTCTAGCGCTATCTTGCGCCGTCCGTAGACAAAAAAGAAGAACGCGGCCAAGCCCACAAAGGCAAGCGTTCCCCCGAACATCCAGATTTCATAAGACCACAGCGAGGTAATCTGCTGCGCCGGAAAAAACACCAGCACGATACCGAGAATCGTGGTTATCAGACCGCTGGCTCCCGCCAGAAGCAGCGTCGTCTTGCTGTAGTAGGCATCCTCGGAAGGTCCGTAGGCCAGCTTCAGCAGCGCTGCAAACATATACAGAAATGGCACAAGCTGAAGCACCACGGCAAGAGAAAGCATCTTCTGGAACGTTGCCTGCACGCTCTCGGCCGCAAAATTCATGATGATGAGCACCATCGAGACCACAGCGTGGACGATGAGCGCGGCATAGGGCGTGCGGTAGCGCGGGTGAACCTTGGCCATCCATGACGGCATGTAGGAATCGAGCCCCGCCACAAAAGGGATTCGCGCCGATCCGCCAAGCCACGCCGAGCCGATTCCGGCAATCGACAAGCTCAGAAGCAGCGCGAACGGCGCGATCATCCAGGAAACTCCTACTCGCTCCGCCATGTGTCCGACGGCCTGCACAATTCCCTGAAGAACGCTGA
This sequence comes from Terriglobales bacterium, assembly GCA_963803205.1. Lineage (GTDB taxonomy): Bacteria > Acidobacteriota > Terriglobia > Terriglobales > Acidobacteriaceae > CAWDLG01. The sequence continues at coordinate 1,307,423 of CAWDLG010000004.1, read as the reverse complement.
TTTCATCCTTGCTGACGGCAACCAGCAGGGTAAGGGTTGTGCCGATGTAGAGAACACCGGAAAGGACGCCTCCCCAAGCCACGGCTCCCGGCAGAGTCTTCCCCGGGTCCCGAATCTCATCTCCCATGACCGACGCCAGTTCTAGTCCCACCAGCCCGAAACAAATCACGCCAAAAGAATTGAGGATGAAACGCGGATTGTCAGGAATCTTGAAATCGGCCGCGGTAATGTTCGAGCCAAATCGCAACCACACAACGATTCCCAGCCCGATCAATGCCGCCGCGGCAAACCCTGTGCCGATTCCGCCGAGGTTATTGATCCACTTTCCCACTCCCAGCCCGACAATGTTGAGCACCACCAGCACGGTCAGCAGCAGAAGGGAGGCAACCAGCGCGAAGATCTTGTTGTCCGCAAGAGCGTGATGCCCCGGCCCCAGCACGAATACCGACACACCCACGAAGTAGAGCATCACCGTGGGCACGTACAGCATGTTATTCGTCCAGTAGCACCAGCCGGAGAGGAACCCATGGAAGTCGCCAAAGACTTCCTTCGCCCACAGGTAAACTCCGCCCTCTCCCGGGTAGCGGTGCGCAAGTTCGATTACCGCGATGCCCTGCGGCCAGAAAAACATCACCAGGGAGATGATCCAAAGCCACACGGTGACGCCGCCATTGGCGGCAATGCTTGGGACCACGTTCAGGTTGAAGATAGCGACGACAAACAGCAATACCAGGTCCGAGCGTCCCAGAACCCGCTTGAGATCGGGATGGTTTGCCTGTTTGTCAGCCGCCAAGACTGCCCCGAAGTGGCAAGTGTGCCTGTATTGCTCCTGCGACTGCGACTCTGCTTTCGGTTGGTGCTAGTGCGTTACCACAGCCGTTCGCTCCTGCTGCACCGCCGCGAGCGCGGGAGCGACATCCTCGAAAGCCGAGAGGTGAAGGTCAATATCCTTCTCCGTGTGCTGCACCGAGATCGTCCATTGCTCATCCCACCAGTACGGCTGGGCCATCACTCCGCGATTTACCATGCCGAACCAGTACAGCCGCCACAGATCAATGTCGATCGTCAGCCAGTCGCGGTAGTTGCGGATTTCCTGCGGGTAGAGCATGAGTGCGCCGTTGACACCGGCACTCGCCACGTAAGCCTGCAAGCCCGATTTGCTGACGATCTTTCGATAGCCGTCAGTAAGTTTCTTGCTCAGCTTGTCGACCTGCGCGTAATTCTCCCGCGTGAGTACCTGGCGGAACGTTGCGAGACCTGCGGCCATCGATACAGGATTGGTGTTGTAGGTGCCGCCGTGGAAGACCTTGTGCTGCGAGATCAGGTCCATTACTGACCTGCTCGTGCCGAACGCAGCCAAAGGGAGCCCGCCGCCGATCGACTTGGCAAGGCAGATCATGTCGGGAATCACGCCGAAATACTCCGAGGCCCCGCCCCAACCAAGTTTGGCGCCGGTCTTGACCTCGTCAAAGATCAGCAGCGCGCCATTCTTGGTGCAGAGATCGCGAAGCCCTTGCAGAAATCCGGCTTGCGGCATGCATAAGCCCACATTCATGAGAATGGGCTCGAGAATCGCCGCCGCGATCTGACCGGGGTTTTCCCGGAATCGCAGTTCCACCGTCGCTAGGTCATTGAACGTTGCGACGGGGACATTGGCGAGAGCAGCCTTGGTAACTCCCAACCCTCCGGGGACCGAGACGGGATTTTTCACGTCGCCGAACTCCGGAGCATGCGGCTTCACGCTGACCAGTGCGGTATCGTGCAGGCCGTGATAGCCGCCCTCGAATTTGATCACCTTATCGCGGCCGGTGGCCGCCCGCGCCAGCCGAACCGCATGCATCGTGGCCTCGGTGCCGCTGTTGCCGAAACGCACCATCTCGATCGGAAAGCGGCCGCAGATCTCTTCCGCCAGCTCCCACTCCATGTCATGGGGCATACCAAACATGGTTCCGGTCGAAAGCCGCTTCTCCACGGCCTTCATCACCGCCGGATGGCAGTGTCCCGCCATCAGCGCTCCGAAGCAGAGATTGTGGTCCAGGTAGTCGTTGCCGTCGAGATCGCGAAAATGCGAGCCCTGGGCTTCCTTCACGAAGATGGGATAGGGGTCGTAAGCACGGTAGTTGCTGGCTACCCCGAGCGGAATACGCTTGAGGTTCTTCTTGTGGGCTTCGGCGGATTTCGGCGTGCGGCGCTCGAATGTGTCGAGCTCCTTCTGAAGTGCGGGATACATCAGGTCTCCAGGAAGTCTCAGGCCCGCTTACGGCGGCCATTAGAGTGTTTGGGGCGGCGAGGCCGCCCCAAAAAACAAGATAACGACAGCTTACCAGTTCGACCGTCAGAAATAGAATTTGAGCGCTAACTGAATTTCCCGCGGGTCCTTCGCCCGCAGAATCCGCCCGAAGTCAGAGCCATCCGTCGTGTTGCCATCCGGCTGGCCGAACTGCGTGTGGTTAAACAGATTGAAGAACTCGGCGCGGAACTCAAATCTGCGCACGTCGCTTCCGCCCATGTAGAACACCTTGTGGAGAGCGAAATCGAAATTGTTGATTGGCGGTCCGCAGCAGATTGTGCGCCGTGCGCTTCCGATCGTGCCCAGCAGGCTCGGCTGATAGCAATTGAACACGGCCCCTTCCGTGCAGGCAGGCTCGGTGTCGTCCGAGGCATTCTCGGTGAAGCTGTTGGGGTCGAACCAATAGCCGCCGTTCGCTTTGGGATCCTGTTTTGTGAACGGTGCAATCTGATCCGGTTCCCCCGGGTATTCGAAAAAGGCGCTATACATCAGCTCATTGTCGGCCGAAGACGTGACGCGAATCGGGAATCCGGTCTGATAGGTGTAAATGCCGGAGAGGTCCCATCCACTCAAGGCCTTGCCCGCGATCCCGTTGTATTTGGGAATCGGCAGCTGCCATAAGTAGCTGAGCACGAAACGGTGGCGAGAGTCGAATTGCGAGAGGGAATAGGTGCTGTGAAAGTCGTAAGGATTCAGTTCGCCCTCGAAACTGGAAGCCTGGTCAAATGACTTGCTCAACGTATAGGCCAGTTGCGCCTGCAAACCATGCGAGAAGCGCTTCTCCAGGGACACCTGGAGCGAATGGTAGTTCGAGTTTGCGATCGTGTCTTCGGCGAAGATGCTGGAAAAGACCGGAACATCATCGCCCGGGCAGTTCTCGCCAGTCAGAGGCTCGCAGGCCGGCGAAGAGTATGGCCGAAGTCCGACCAACGTGATCCCGTCGGGACCAACCGTCGAGCCCGCCGGAACCATTGCGGTGCTGCCATAGGGTAACGGAAGATCGGTGGTAACCTGCGTGCCTTCTGGAAGGAAGAAGGCGCTGTCCGCATAGAACTGTCCGCAATCGATGTCGCCGTTATCGTTGTCAACCGAGATCTGATGCAGGGCGAGGCATGTCCCCGCGTTTCCGAAATTCACATCGTGGCTGGCCAGCAGGCGGTGACCCTGCGATCCGACGTAGCCCACCTGCAGCACCAGGTCCCGAGTAAGTTCCTGCTGGAAATTCAGGTTGTATTGCACTGAGTACTGCGTCCGCAGATGAGGCTGAAACTGCCCATAGAGGAGCAGGGGACGGAAACGAGCCCAGTCGGGATCCTGCCCCCTGGGAGGATCGATGATTCCGTCGAATGGATTGGGCAGCGTGCTGCCGTCCTGAGTCATGTACGGCGTGTTGAACAGAGGAGCGTTAATGATGTTGCTGCCTCCGAACGGCGGTTCGGCGCTGAACTGCTCCAGTACCAGTTGCTCCATGGGGTTATAAAACATTCCCCAACCCGCGCGGATGCTGGTTTTGCCGGAACTTCCGGGACTCCAGGCGATTCCGAGACGGGGAGCAAAAGTCTTGTAGTACGTTGTCGTCAGACCCGCCGGCACACCGGTGTCACCGGGGACGACGAGGCCGACAGGGCACATGGAAGGATCAGTGTCTGTGCAGGGGTAGGTTTGGCTGGTTTGTCCCGGTCGGAAGCTCTGCACGTGCCCGCTGACATCGGTGAGGGGCGTGAATAACTCCCAGCGCAGTCCATAATTCAGGGTCAGATTCTTTTTTAACTTCCAGCTATCCTGTGCGAAAACGGCAAAGATGGTGCTGCGCACATTCTCCACCTGCGCCGATCCCTGGCTGAAATAATCCGGAAGACCCAGCAGGTAGTTGGGCATTAGATCGTCGCTCGCGACGTCGTCGGCGTTGCCCCCATAAAGCTGGATGAAACCGTTCACGTTGTAGTAGAGAGTCTGATCGAACAACTGCCTCCGTATATCGCCGCCAAACTTTAAGGTGTGGCTGCCCTTCACCCAGCTCAAGCTGTCGGAAACCTGATAAGTGTTTCCGGTCTGGGGAATTTCGCCTTCGAAGTTGTTGCCGTACGAAAACAATCCCGACACATCGACAAAGGGAACTCCCTCGCGGTCCGGGCCAAGACCGGGGTGTATGCCGAGATCGGGATCGGTCGGATCGTTGAAGCAATGGTCCGCGTCGACCGTGGTACAGACATCATGAACACCGGACGTATGTTGCGGATGGAGAAACGATCCCTGCGACTCGCGGAAGTAAGTGAAATGAGCCTCATTGATAAGGTTGTTGGTCAGTGTCCAGTTGTGGGTAAGGTTGAATTGCTGGTAGCGCTCGAGCGTTCCCGCTCCGAAGTTCAGGACGGTTGCGCCCCCGTCCTGAAACCGCGAATACGGATCGAACAGATTGCTGTCGTTGAAATAGTAGTAGGCGGACAGATTTTGCTTATCGGTGAGCCGGTGATCCAGTTTGAAGGTGAACTGGTCGGTGCGATCACGATGAATTCCCGCTACCGTTTGAAACGTGCCGTCATCGCGGTTTGCCAGCGGAACATACTGGTTCATCAGATCAACGGCTGTGGCATCCATGCACTCGGCCGGGATCAGGTTGTCCACGCCGGCGCCACTACTGAAAATTCCAGGCAGGACCGCATCAGGGTCATCCGGGTCCGGGTGTGAGCCCCAAAAGGAACCGGCTGTAATGCTGGAGCCGTTTTGCGCCGCCACCGCGGTACTGCACCGGGGCCGCGCCAGCAGCGCATCAACCACCGTCTGATCAGCCAGCGTTCCGTTGAAGGGCACACCGGTGTAGTCCCCGGCGCGCTCCTCCTCGGTGGGCACGCCGATCGCATCGGAAGAGATTCCTTGGCGGATTCGCCGGCCTTCATACGATGCGAAGAAGAACGTGCTGTCCTTCTTGATCGGCCCGCCAAAGGTCGCGCCAAACTGATTCTGCTTGAAGTCCGGCTTTTCGCTGTCGAAGTATCCCTTGGAGTTCAGCACCTTGTTGCGGAAGAACTCGTACACGTTGCCATGGAAATTGTTGGTGCCGGACTTCGTGATGACGTTCACGACCGCGCCCGAATTGCGTCCATACTCGGCGTCAAAAGTGTTGGTCAGAACACGGAATTCTTCGATCGAGTCCGGTGTCGGCTGCACTGCCGGCAGATTGGCAAACTGGTCATTGGCGTCTCCGCCATTGACGCTGAAATTGTTCGAGCGCCCGCGTCCGCCGTTTACCGAGACGACTCCAGCGTTATTGCTTCCATAGAAAAGATCGGAACCGGTCTGTGATTGAACACCCGGCTGAAGTTGCAGCAATTGGTAGGTGTCGCGTGCATTGAGCGGAAGCTGGGAAATTGCTCGTGAATTCACCACAGCGCCCATCTGCGTGCTGGTGGTTTCAACCAGAGGCGCTTCGGAAGTGACTTCCACAGTCTCCGCGGTTTGACCAATCTGCAGCGAAGGATTCAGGGTCACAACCTGGTTCACTTCGACGATTACGTCCTTCTGCACATTCTTCTTGAATCCGGGATGCTCGAATTCAACCGTGTAACGCCCCGGAATGACCTCGACGAAGACGTAGTCGCCGCTGTCATTGCTGGTGGTGTCGCGCACCAGGCCAGTGGCGTCGTTCGCGAGGTTGATCTTTACATTGGCCAGCACCGCCCCGCTCGGGTCCGAAATCCGGCCCAGCACCCTACCGCCGGTGCTCTGGGCCGCGACGGTCGCAGCCAACAACAGAAGACACAACCAGGTTGACGTGGCCCAGCGAAGTCGAAAGCGCGGCATGCTGACCTCCATCCTGCGTGACAAAATTGATTTTTCGGAACGTTGGAATGAGTGCCTTGCGTGCGCGATGAACCTTGCTATAATTGCGCAAGGTTAGAGAAGCTCCTCCCGCACTGTCAAGGGAAAAATACTTTTCATCCCTAGAAGAAATTCTTATTCGAAACTGATCGCGAGTCATGGAATCGCCCGCCAAACCGTACCTGAAAATCGGTGACGTGGCCCGCCTGGTGGGAGTCTCTCCTTCGGTCATTCGCTCCTGGGAAAGCCTGGGGCTGGCCCGTCCCCGGCGCACCGCCAGCCGGTACCGGTTGTACTCCATGGACGACGTCAAGCTGCTGAAGCGTGCCCGCTTTCTCCGCCGCGTCCGCGGCATGAATGCTCCCGCGATCGTGCAGATGCTCAAGCGCGACGGCCTGGTGCGGCCCCGGCCGCAGCGCGCCGGCGGCAGCATCGGAGTGCATCTTCGCCAGCTCCGCACCCAGCGGGAACTCTCTCTTTCCCAGGTTGCTGGTTCGATCGGCATTTCCGCGGGATTTCTTAGCGCCCTCGAACGCTCGCACATGACGGCGTCGGTGAGCACTCTCCGCAAACTGGCACGCTTCTACAAGACGAACATCCTGGACTTTTTCGATCCCGCCGAATCGAACAGCCGGCTTGTGCCCCCCGCCAGGCGCAAGATTCTCGAAGCTGGGCCCGGGGTTCGGATGGAATTGCTGGCCTGGGGCAACACGGTGATGGAGCCGCATCTGTTCCGCGTGGCTTCAGGCGCCGGCAGCGGCGAGTCGTATACCCACGAGGGCGAGGAATTCCTTTACGTGCTTCGCGGCCAGCTCCAGATTTCTCTGGAAAGTGACGAGTACACCCTCAAAGCAGGAGACAGTTTCTATTTCGAAAGCAGTGTGCCGCACAGCTGGAAGAATCCCGGGCGCAGCGAAACTTTGATTCTCTGGATCAACACTCCGCCGACCTTTTGACGCAGGGAAATAAAACCTGCGCAGCACCATGCGCATTGCGGAGCAATTGCATTAGAATCTCACTCCATTCGGAAAGGGCGTGCATGCTTAGGGTCCCGAAGTTCTTCCTGCTGTTCACGGCTATCCTCTCGTTCTCTTGGATTTGCCCCGCGCAGAATCAGGCCCCGAATCCAGCGGACACGGTTTTGGTCAATGCGCGCATCTACACGGTGAATTCTGCGCAGCCCTGGGCTGAGGCCCTGGCGATTCGTGAGGACAAGATCGTCGCCGTCGGCTCGGCTAAACAAATCGCGGCTTACCGGGGCCATTCCACTAAGGTCGTCGACGCACACGGTCAAATGGTTCTGCCCGGCTTCGTCGATTGCCACATTCACTTCATGGAAGGCTCGCTTGGACTCGAGCACGTGGATCTGAACGAGGCGGGTAGCGTTGCCGAAATTCAGAAACGGGTGAAGGAGTACGCGGCATCGCATCCGAACGAACCCTGGATCACCGGAATGGGCTGGACCTATCCGACTTTTGGCGCCGCCGCGCTGCCAGACAAGAAATATCTCGACGAAGTGGTGCCCGACCGCCCGGTCTTTCTGGAAGCCTTCGACGGTCACAGTTCCTGGGCCAACAGCAAGGCGCTGGCGATGGCGGGAATTACGCGGGAAACTCCCGATCCGCCCAACGGCGCGATCGTGCGCGACAAGAACGGGGAAGCCACTGGAGCGCTCAAAGAAGCAGCCGGGCAACTTGTCTCCAAATTGATTCCCGAGCCCACCAAAGCCGAGCGTCTCAAAGCCCTTCGCCTCGGCATGCGTGCGGCCAACAAGGCGGGCCTGGTGAGAGTGCACAGCGCCGGCGGCGACTTTCCTTATCTCGATCTTTACCGGGAACTCCGCCAGGAAAATGAACTGACTCTGCGCTTCTACATCGCTTACTTCCTCGATCCCGGAACTCTCAACCAATCGGCCCTGGAGAAAATCGAAGAGGCGCGCCGCGTCTATCACGACGACTGGATCTCAGGCGGCGCGGTAAAAACCATGCTGGACGGCGTTGTCGAGTCGCATACCGCTGCCATGCTCACGCCGTATTCGGATGATCCCACGCAGATCGGCAAACTATTCTGGGATCCGGACGGCTACAAGCGTGACATTCAGGAACTCGACCGCCGGGGCTTGCAGATTTTCACTCATGCCATCGGTGACAAGGCGGTGCGCCTTGCCCTTGACGCCTATCAGCAGGCGGAAGAAACGAATCACACGCACGACGCCCGCCCGCGAATCGAACACATCGAAACTATCAGCGCGCAGGATATTCCGCGCTTCGGGAAGCTGGGAGTGATCGCGAGCTTTCAGCCTCTGCACGCCTACCCGGACGAAGACACTCTGGAAATCTGGGCGCGCAATGCGGGCCCCGACCGTGCCAGCCGCGCCTGGGTGTGGCACAGCATCGAGAGCACCGGAGGCGTCCTCGCTTTCGGCAGCGATTGGCCCGTGGTAACGCTCGATCCCTGGAAGGGGATTCAGAACGCGCTCACCCGAAAGACTCGTGACGGCAAGCCCCCGGGCGGGTTCGTTCCTCAGGAGCGCATCAGCCTCCCGGACGCGATCAAGGCCTACACTCTGAACGCTGCGTTTGCCGGACGGCGCGAGAAGACCGAGGGTTCGCTCGAGCCCGGAAAACTCGCCGACTTGATCATCGTTTCCCAGGATCTGTTCAAGACTGATCCCAGCCGCATTGCCAACACGAAGGTTCTTCTGACTATGGTTGGCGGGAAAGTTGTCTATGAGGCGGACAAATCGTCGGCAACATCGGAGGCTGCAAAATGACTCTCCGGCGGATTGCGATTGCGTTTCTCTCTGTGGTCGCGCTCTTCCTGTTGGCTTCCTGCGGAAAGAAGACCCCCACCCTGAACCTACTGGTCTGGGAGGGTTACGCCGATCCATCCTACGTGCAGGCTTTCGAGCAGGAAAATCACTGCAAGATTTCCGCTTCGTACATGGGATCGAGTGACGAACTCGTGGCCAAGCTTCGTGGTGGCAGTGCAGGAAACTACGACGTTATTTCACCCTCGAGTGATGTCGCCACTTCGATCGCCGCCGGCGGTCTTGCCTCGCCGCTCGATCTCAGCAGGCTGCCAGGTTACAGCGAACTTTCGCCGCAGCTCACTTCACTTCCGCTCGTTCGAGTGAATAATCAGGTATACGGCGTTCCCTTCATGTGGGGCCCCGATCCTCTCATCTACGACACCGCGGTGTTTCCGAAGCCGCCCGACAGCTGGAACGTACTCTGGGATGCCAAGTATCGCGGCAAGATTTCCGTGTGGGACGATCTCTCAACCGTCTACATGGCCGCGCAGGTGCTCGGCTACGACAAGCCCGATCCGGGCCAACTTTACAATCTCAGCGATCAGCAGCTTGATGCTGTGAAGCAAAAGCTGCTGCAGTTGAAGCCCAACATCCGCAAGCTGTGGTCGACCGGCGGTGAGCTGACCAACCTGTTTCAGAATCACGAGGTCGTGGCGGCGATGGGATGGCCACTGATGACCAACCAGCTTCGCAAGATCAACTTTCCCGTAGGTGAAACTATTCCGAAAGAAAACACCACCGGCTGGATCGACCACTTGATGATCACCTCGGGCCGCGAGAACAAGGATCTGGCATACAAGTTTCTCGCGTTCATGATCGAGGCGAAGACCCAGAAGCAGGTGACGGATGTGACCGGCTATACCCCGGCGAACCCGCACGCGGCCCAGTCCATGACTCCCGAGCAGGTGAAAGATCTTCATCTCGATGATGTGGACGGCTACCAGAAGCACATTTACTTCTGGCAGAACGTTCCGCGCCGCGCCAAGTACAACGAAGTCTGGAATGAAGTGAAAGCGGCTCAGTGAACTAAGCGGAGATCCGAGAACCGGTCACTCGTAGCGTCGATGTCTTCAACCACTCCTCAAAGCGGACCGCTGCTTTCCATTCGTAACATCGCGAAGTCGTTCGGCCGAAATCCTGTGCTGAAAGACATTTCCCTGGACATAGCCGTGGGCGAATTTCTGACGATCCTGGGAGAGAGCGGGTCCGGAAAAACGACGCTCCTGCGCATCATCGCAGGTTTCGAGAACGCCGACTCGGGCGAGCTGATCATGTCCGGAGAACGTCTCGACAACCTTCCGCCGTACCGCCGTAGAGTCAATACGGTTTTCCAGCATTACGCTCTCTTTCCGCACCTCACCGTCGCCCAGAATGTCGCTTACGGGCTGACGGTGGCTGGTCGGCCCAAGGACGAAATTGACGCTCGCGTAACCGAAGCTCTGGAAATGGTCAAGATGAGCGCCTTCGCCGGCTCCAAACCCGCGAAAATCAGCGGCGGCCAGCAGCAGCGGATCGCGCTGGCCAGGGCCTTGATCAATCGCCCGCGCCTCTTGTTGCTCGATGAACCTCTGTCGGCTCTCGACGCGAACCTGCGGCGCCAGATGCAGGTTGAGTTGAAGTCACTGCAACGCGAGGTCGGCATTGCCTTCGTGTTTGTGACTCACGACCAGGAAGAGGCGATGGTGATGTCGGACCGGATCGCGCTGCTTCGCCAGGGAGAACTTGAACAGATTGCATCACCACGCGAAATCTACAGCCGCCCGGCGACCGCCTACACGGCACAGTTTATTGGACATACGAATCTGCTCCAGGCCACGGTGAAGGATGGCATCGCACAGTGCCACTCCCTTTCCTGGCGCACGAGTCTTCCCGATGGCCCGGCTCTATTTTCTTTGCGCCCGGAGAATATTCGTCCCGCCGGCCAGGGCGGCTCCGGCGTTCAACTCAAGGCGCAAGTGAGGCACCAGGTTTTCCAGGGCGCCACCGAGTTGTTGCAGGTTGAATGTGGGGACGACCTCTCCCTCTCCGTGCGGGCCGCTGGCGGCGGCGACTGGCAGGGCGTACTTGATCTGGAATTTTCGCCCGAGGACGCCATTTCACTTCGCGATTCCAGGGAATCCTGAGTGTTCTCCCGCGCCTACAAAGCCGCAGTCGCGCTTCCGCCTCTCCTCTGGATCACCATTTTTCTCCTCGTGCCATACGGACTGCTGTTGTGCTACAGCTTCTGGTCGGTCTCCGCGGCGCAAACCATTGTTCATTCCTGGACTTTCAACAACTACCGCGACCTGTTCAAGGTCAACGTTTATCTGCAGACTCTTCTTCGTTCGATGTGGATTGCGGCGCGCGTAACTTTACTCTCGCTGCTGCTGGGATATCCACTCGCCTACTTTCTCTCCTTCCGCGCAGGGAAGAGAAAAGACCTGTTCTATCAGCTCGTAATCATTCCGCTGTGGGTCAGCTATCTGGTGCGCGCATACGCATGGAAGACGATTCTCGGGAGCGACGGTGTGCTCAACACTCTGCTGCAATATGTGCACGTGACGCACGAGCCGTTGAGTTTCCTGCTTTACAGTCCATTTGCGGTTGTCCTCACGCTTACCCATATCTACACGCCGTTTGTGGTGCTGCCGATCTACGCTTCGCTCGAACACATTCCTCGCAACCTGGTCGAGGCCTCGAACGACCTTGGAGCCTCGCCGTCGCAGACCTTTTGGCGTGTGATCTTTCCCCTTTCCATTCCCGGGGTCGTGGCGGGCGCTACATTTGCATTTGTTCTCAGCCTGGGCGACTTTCTTGCGCCACTGTTGTTGGGCGGACCCAGTGGCATCATGATTTCGAACATCGTGGTGAGCCTGTTCGGCGCGGCCTACAACTGGCCGCTCGGCGCGGCAGTCTCATTTTGCATGCTGGCCCTGGTCCTTAGCCTTCTGTTCCTCTCGGAGAAACTCGAACAGAAGTGGAGCTTCCGTTGAGAGAAGCCGGCAATCCAACGCGATTCAACTGGCTTGCATGGCAGGCGCTCGCGGTCTTCGCATTCCTGTATCTGCCGATCGTCACTCTGGTCGTCTATTCCTTCAACGGCCCGGGAGTGGGCGGGTTTCCTCCGCGGAATCTCACGCTCGACTGGTACCGCCTGCTGTTTTCCGACGACGCGATCTGGACCTCGGTGCTGAATAGCCTGCTCGTGGCTTTGGCCGCCGTGGCGATATCTCTGCTTTTTGGCATTCCCGCCGCCTTGGCGCTCGACCGCGCCAATTTTCCCGGCAAAGCTGTGTTCCGGCGGCTGGTGCTGCTGCCACTCATCCTTCCAGGAATCATCACCGGGCTCTCACTGCTCATGCTGTTCCGCCAGGCCGACGTCAAGCTGAGCCTGCTGACAATCATCCTGGGACACGGAACTGCGCTCATTTCAGTAGCGACTACCGAGGTCTTTGCCGGATTGCAGAAGCTCGACCGCGCCCAGGAGGAAGCCTCGCTCGATCTTGGTGCCAACTACTGGCAGACATTCTGGCGCGTGACTCTGCCAAACCTGCGGCTGTCGATCATCGGCGCGGCGCTGCTGATATTTACGCTCTCCATGGACGAGATTGCAGTCAGTTTCTTTCTGATTGGCCGCGAGAATACGCTGCCGCTCGAAATCTGGGGACGCCTGCGCCGCGGAATCACGCCTGAAATCAATGCCATTTCGACCATCATCTTTTTGTTTTCCCTGATCGTTATCGTGATCTGGTATCGCCTGCGGATGCGTGCAGCAGGGAAGTTGGAAAGTGTGTAAGCTGCCATCCGTAACAGTGCCCGACGATCCGACCGTTATAATGCTCAGGTGACTTCCGGCCCCGTCAAACAAATCGCTTCTGCGGACTTTCCCACCCGCTGGGGCCAATTTCGCATCTTCGGGTTCGAGGGAGGGCCCGGCCCCGACCAGCGGCCCGAAGCGGCTGTCGCGCTGGTGATGGGCGATATTCACTCGGCGCCGCCCCTGGTACGGATTCACTCCCAGTGTTTGACCGGGGATGTGTTCGGCTCACTGCGCTGCGATTGCCGCCAGCAGCTTGAGATGGCCCTGGAAATGATTGCTTCCGAGGGCGCGGGAGTGCTCCTCTACGAACAGCAGGAAGGCCGCGGCATCGGGCTGATGGCCAAGCTGCAGGCCTACGAGTTGCAGGATTCAGGCCTGGATACGGTGGAAGCGAATGAGCGCCTCGGGTTCAAGGCCGATCACCGCGAATTTGGCATGCCCGCCGAGGTGTTAAAAGCACTGGGTCTTCGCCGCCTGCGCCTGCTCTCGAACAATCCTGAAAAAGTGGCGGCGCTTGAACGGGCGGGAATCGAAGTGACCGAGCGCGTTCCCTGCGAGGTGACTCCCAGCAGCCACGCCGAAGAATACCTCAAGACCAAGAAGGAAAAACTGGGCCACCTGTTTTCGCGCTAGCCGAACTCCTCACAATCAAGCGGGCCAGATTTCCAGCGCTGTGCGCGTCAGAATCTGTTGCCTCATTTCTTCCGGCAAGGACAGCGCGTTGAAGTCATCCAGATTCTTCTTGATGTCCGGGACGCCGGGGCCGGGCCAGTCCGTGCCGAACAGCGTCTTGTGCGCGATCTCCCCCAGTCGTGGGAAATATTTCAGCAGGGTCTTGGGCGGAATTCCGCTGATGTCGAGAAACACGTTGGGATGCCGCCTTATTAGGAAAAACGCGGTCTGCATCCACAGCGGCCTCCCGCCGTGCGCCAGCAGTATCCGCAGCTTGGGAAAATCGATGGCGACGTCGTCGATGTACATGGGATCGCCGTACTTGTTGCGAGCCCCCGGAAATATCGAGGTTCCCGTATGGAACATCACGGGAATTCCGTTTGCCTCCGCGGCGCGGTAGATGATTTCCAGTTCCTTCACGCCGTTCAGATAGTCGTTGGGGAACAGCAACTGGTGCGGGGGGTGAATCTTGATCATCCGAATGCCCAGCCGGAGAAGCTGCTCCACATCGGCAAGCACATTCGAAGTGTGCCGCGGGTGCAGGCTCCCGCAGGAGAGCAGCCGCCCTGGATTCTCGCGAGTGTAGTCGGCAATAAACTGATTCACGCCGGATGTGAAGCCGATTACTTCGGGCGCGACGTAGTTGATAAGGACAGCGCGCTCGACTCCGGCGCGGTCAAGATAGCTGAGAAACGCCTTGGGAGACCGGCAGAACTCGGCGATCTCCTCAAAGTTCGGGCGCTTGTGCTTGATAAGTTCCAGCGCGTGCGGCTTGAACATTTCCATCGGTTGGATGTGAACGTGGCAGTCGGTGATCATGGTTCAGTCGGAAGCTGCCGCCATCACTGCCCGTTTTGTGAAAACCCGGATCATTTCCCGCCGGTACTCCGGTGTCAGCGCTGAGGTAGTGAGCGGCTTCGCGGTTCTGGCGGCAAGGTCGGCCACGGCCTCGGCTGTCTCTTCGCCCATTATTCTTCCCACAAGCATCTCTGCCACGTTTTTGAGCAGCTGCGGTGCCGGGTTTACCGCCGTGATCGCCACCTGCGCATCGGCGATGTGGCCGTTCGAGCGCTTCATCGCGACCGCCACTCCGGCAAGCGGATAATCAATCGATCCTCGAACCCGCAGCTTGCGGTACACGCCGCGGTATCCTGCCGACGATCGCGGCAGAAAAACCCGGGTGACGATCTCGCTCGACTTGAGCCGGCGATAGTCGTCTCCTTCCCCGGTGTAGAAATCCTGGAGCGCAATTCGGCGAGGTCCAGCCGGACTCACCATTTCGATTTCCGCCTTCAGACACAATAGGGCCGGTGGCGTATCTCCCGAGAACGTCGCCCAGCACTTGGTTCCACCCGGAGCCACGTGACACAGATCTCCATCTTTCTTGATACAAAACCCGCAGCCTTTACGCCATGTCAGTGACTGGTTGTACCACAGGCAGCGGGTATCGAGACAAATATTCCCGCCAATTGTGCCCATGTTGCGCAGGACGGGAGACGCGACAGTCGCGGCCGCCTCGGTCAGCACCGGATAGTGCTGCCGCAGAACATGAGAATGCTCAATTTCGGAGAGCGTCGTCAGCGCTCCGATAACCACACCGTCTTCGGTTTCTCGAATTCCTCGCAGCTCCGGAATGTGGCGGATGTCGAGGACACACGCGGGCGCGAACAGCTTTTGCCGCATGGAAGGGATCAAATCGGTGCCGCCGGCGATCACGCGCACGCTCTCGCGCGCTTTGCCAAGCGAAGTGATCGCCTCATCGAGCGTCCGTGGCCGGAGCAGCCTGAATGCCGGCAGGCTCAATCGTCACCCCCGGCCGGGCTCGCCGTTTCCTGCCGTGAAGGGTCCAAGCGATGGCGTTCCGGTCCCTTGCCTTTGAACCATAGCGCGCCGCCGTGCTCGCGCATCTGCTGCGGCGAAGTGGGATCAACCCCTTCGGTCAGGTTGAGCG
Source organism: Terriglobales bacterium (assembly GCA_963803205.1). GTDB lineage: Bacteria > Acidobacteriota > Terriglobia > Terriglobales > Acidobacteriaceae > CAWDLG01. The sequence goes on along the minus strand of CAWDLG010000004.1, from coordinate 1,292,080 downwards.
CTTTGGCATTCTTTCGGGCGCGCAGCGCTGCCAACACCCGCTCCGGCGTAAAGGGAACTTCCCGCAGCCGGATTCCCACAGCATCTTCAATCGCATTGGCGATGGCGGGAATCGTCGCCGCGAGCGACCCTTCGCTGCATTCCTTGGCTCCGAACGGACCCTCGGGATCGATGCTCTCCACAATAATCGGCTCGATCTCCGGCGATTCCACCGACGACGGGCTGCGATACTCGAGCAATCCCGGGTTCATCAGCATGCCATCTTTCCAAACCATTTCTTCTGTCAGGGCCTGGCCCATTCCCATCCAGACCGATCCGATGATCTGACCTTCCACTGAAACCGGGTTCAGCGCGCGCCCGCAGTCGTGCGCGGCCCAGACCTTATGCACCGTAACTTCGCCGGTCTCTTCGTCGACGCTGACTTCGGCGACCTGCGCCGAGTAGGAATAGGCGGGGGAAGGCCCCACCCCACCGCCTTTGTGTTTGCCTCCGCGCGCCTCGGGAGGCGGCGCATAGGAGCCGGTTCCGGTCAGGGCGCCATGAAAATCAATTGCCGCCACGACCGCTTCCTCGAATGTGAGAGAGCTCTTGGGTCCTTCCTCCTTCCGTTTCTGCTGAAGCGATCCGCGCAAAATCTGTCCTTCAACTCGCCCTGAAACGGAGGCATCAGCCCGCTCGGCATCCACGGCGTCTTTCCTGGCGACTACGTCCCCGCGAAAGACTACGTCCTCGACGGAGCAATTCATCTTTCGGGCCGCGGCGGACGCGATCTGCTTTTTAACCTCCTCAGCCGCCCGCATCGTCGCATTGCCCGCCATGAAAGTCACCCGGCTGGAGTAGGAGCCAATGTCAATCGGGGTAAGGTCGGTGTCGGCGGCAATTACCTTCACTCGTGAGAGCGAGCAGCCCAGCACCTCGGCCGCAACCTGGGCAGTCATAGTGTCGGAGCCCTGTCCGATCTCAGAAGCGCCCGTGTAGACCACAACTCCGCCGTCGCGATCGATCTTGATATTGACTGTCGAATGCGGCATGTCAGAACGGATGATGGAATTGGCGGCGCCACTGACGTAGTGGCTGCATGCGATGCCAAGGCCTCGCCCTTTCGGCAACCGGCCTTTGCGCTGCCTCCATCCGGAACGGTCAACTGTTTTCTCGATGCACTCTGGCAGCCCGTAGCTCTGCACTCGCAATCCGTTGATGGTGATGCAAGGGGGCTTCAGCAGATTGCGCATGCGAATTTCTGCCGAATCAATGTTCAGCTTCCCGGCAATTTCATTCAGTTGCGACTCGAACGCGAACCGCACGTTGACCGTGCCATGCCCGCGCATGGCTCCGCAGGCCGGCTTGTTAGTCAGCACACGGTAACCGTCATACTGAATATTGGGGATGTCGTACAACGCGCCCAGCAGCGCCCCGGAGTACAGGATCGTGACAACTCCGTACGAGCAGTAGGCTCCGCCGTCCTGAATGACCCGCGCCTTCACGGCTGTGATTCGGCCGTCTTTGGTAGCGCTGGTCTTCAAATCGATGATGGTTCGTGGCCGCCCACGGTGCGCCCAGAAAACCTCTTCTCTCGTATAAGTGATCTTGACCGGCGCGCGAGCCTTGCGTGCCGCCACTGCGGCAATGATTTCGAGGGGGATCACTTCGCTCTTGCCGCCAAAGCCGCCGCCCACCAGCGGTTTGATCACCCTGATCTGCGCCATTGGCATTTCCAGTACGAGTGAAAGCTTGTGCTGGAGGTAGTAGGGAACCTGTGTCGACGACCAGACCGTCAAGCGGCCCGGCTTTCCTGTCTGCGAGTCGATCTCGAAGGAAGCCAACGTCGAATGTGGCTCCATGGCAGCGTGCGTCACTTCGTTGGCGATGTACCGCCCCTCGACAGTGCAATCCGCTTCCTGAAATCCTTTTTCGGGATCGCCAAAAACGTGGTGGTAGTCCTTCTCAAGATTGTGGGGCTTGTTTTCATGGATGAGGTCGGACTCGGCCTGCATCGACTTTTCGGGATCAAAATATGCCGGAAGAACTTCGTAGTCGACGTCGATCAACTCCAGCGCCCGCTCCGCCGTGTCTTCATCGACGGCAACCACGCAGGCGACGTTATCCCCGACGTAGCGAACTTTATCGAGCGCCAGCGGATACTCATCGTGGCCGACCGGGAGAATGCCGTAGGTGTTGGGAGCTTCTTTGCCGATGGCGACCGCAACCACGCCGTCGAGCGCCTCTGCGCGCGTGATATCGATTTTCTTGATTCGCGCGTGCGGGTAAGGCGAATGCAGGATCTTGCCCACCAGCATTCCCGGAAGACTGAGGTCGTCCGTGTACTTTCCCGCGCCGGTGGTCTTGCCGGCGGCGTCGACCATCGCAATCCGCTTCCCGATGATAGAAAAAGTGTCGGACATGAATTCCTAATCCGTTGCTGCCAGTCTCGTTTCCCTTTGAGCGGCCAGGCCCTTCGTCTCCGCGTCGATTGCCGCTTTGATCGCCTGATACATCTGGTTGTAGCCGGTGCAGCGGCAGAGATTTCCGCTCAGCGCGCTGCGAACCTCGGCGTCGGTCGGGTTGGGATTCTCCTGGAGCAGGTGTTTCACCGTCATGATGAAGCCGGGCGTGCAGAAGCCGCACTGCGCGCCGCCCCAGTCGCCATAAGCCTTTTGAATCGCCGCCAGGCTGCCGTGGTCGCTTACACCTTCGATGGTTGTAACCTGCTGTCCTTCGCAGCTTGCCGCCAGCAGAGTGCAGGAGAGCGCGGGGACGCCGTCGAGCAGAATGGTGCAGGCGCCGCAGGATGAATCGTCACAGCCGCGCTTCGACCCCGTGAGCTGCAAATCCTGGCGAAGCGTCTCGAGCAGCAGCTTGCTGGGCTCAATGGCGATCTCGTAAGAACGTCCGTTGACCGCGAGTTCGACCAGCTCCTTCTTCATGGTTCGCCGTCAATATCCGAAATCTGCCTGCGCCGCATAGGCGTGGCACTTCACTCCCAGTTCCTCGATGCGGCAGCTTCCAAGCTGCTCCATATAGGCGGTGCGATCAGGAATACCCGATACCCAGCGCGCCAGCCAGGCATCACTGTCGGCTTTAGCCTTTGTCTGCTCGTGATACTGCCGGAAGAAAGCATCGTCGCGCTTGTAGTATCCCTGCACCGGTGAGGGATGCGCGCCGTAGGGACACTCCACCACGGCATTCACCAAAAATCCGGGGATGCCCGTGCGGTTCGGATCGCTCGCGATGACCTCCGGCTCGACAATCTCTTCCGCGACAACGATCACCCGTTTCGCCGCACGCACGCCTTCGATCATGACTCCGAAATTTCCCCAGCAGTGTGCGTTGCCGTCGCGATCGGCACGCTGTACGTGAACGATGGTGACATCAGGCTGCAGGGCCCGCACTGCCCAGAGAGATTCCTTCGGCTCGAACGGCGAGAAGATCTGGTAGAAGAAGTGATTGCCTTTGGTCACGTCGCTGCCAAGCGCAGTCCGTGTAGGAAGAAAAGGAACTCCCATCGCCCCGGCCTGCAACGCCAGCGCTACCGTAAAGTTGGTCATGTTGAAGACGGTCAGGCGGCCTTCTTCCACCGCGCGGCGGAAGTTGTAAGCCGAACCCATCATGACATTTCCCACCCAGGCGGCGATCACCTTCTCAGCGCAGCCGCCGGCAATCATCTGGTCGAAAAGAATGTCGGAAATCGGGCCGATGAGAGTGAGCCCACGTCTTCGCTGGCGAACAATTTCGTGTCCCGCCGCGAAGGGAATCATCTGCTCCATTTGCAGGCCGAGAGCGACCGAGGCGCCATCGGGAACGAGATCGGCGATCGCATCGCACATTGTGTAGAGTTTGGACATGTTCTGTCCGTGGATCACTTGCCCTTCCACTGCGGCGGACGCTTCTCGAGAAAGGCTTCAATGCCTTCCTGCACGTCTTCCGTCTTCATCAACTCTTCCAGATAAATCTTCTCGGCACGCGCCAGGCCCTTATCGAAATGGACCGAATCCCACGCGTAGATCGCTTTCTTCGTGAGGGCGAGGGCAGCCGGGCTTAACTGCCGCAAATGCTGCAACGATTCCTCAACGGCCACTGACAGCTTTTCCTCGGCGACGGCGCGATTGGCTAGTCCCAGGCGAGCGGCTTCGGTGCCGCTGATGCTGCGGCCGGTCAAGATCAGATCTGCGGCCTGCTTCTGCCCGATGAGAGTCGCAAGCACCGTCACGGCAACCGGCGGATAGCACGCCAGCTTGATCTCCGGGAATCCCCAGGTGGCACTTTCCGATGTGTACACGAGATCGCAGACCATGGCCAGTTCTGCAGCGCCCCCCAGGCAATGGCCATGCACCGCGGCAATGGAAACTTTCCTGCTGGCAACGAGCGCGCGTACCACCGCGTGAAACTTCGCCAGCATCCCTTCGATCTTGTCGGGTGTGTGGGCCGCAACGTCCACTCCCGCCGAGAAGGCCTTGCCGTCACCAAAAAGGACAACGGTGGAAATCTCGGGATTCCCTTCAATCTCGGAGAGCGCCTGGCCTAGCTCTTCCATCATCGAAATATCAATGACGTTGAGCGGAGGATTGCGCAATGCCAGCCGGGCCACCGGCGGATCGATCTCGAGCCCGATGCGGGCTAATGCGGTAGCTGATTCTGTTCGCATCATGTCTTTATAGACGCTATTTCGTCCAGAATCCTTCCCGGTCGTATTCGCGAATGGCGCCGAGTTCGCTGGCCGTGGGTTCCGTCGTTTCACGCACGTCGCCCACCTTCAGATTCCAGCCGGTATTGGCCACGACATCCTCTACGGTAACCCCGGAATGCACTGAAGCAAGGTAAGCTTCGCCGTTTTCGTCGAACCTGAGGATGGCTTTGGTCGTAATCACAGCAGCAGGCCCGCCACGCGGCAGGCCCACACTCTTGCGCCAGCCAGCCCCGGATCCGTTCCCCGGGCTGGTCACGAACGAGACACGCTCGGGAAGCCGCTGGCGGCTGTGCTCCAGCAGCACGACGAACCGGTGGGCCAGAGATGCGATGTCGCAGGCGCCGCCAGAACCCGGCAAACGGATCATGCCGTCTTTCCCACGCACTTCGGAGGAATTGAGATTGCCGAAGCGGTCGACTTCCGCGGCGCCCAGAAAGCCCAAATGGACCCGGCCGGATTGCAGCAGGCTCATGACGCCGAGCATGTCCAGACATTGCGTGGCGCCCAGAATGTTCGGCGGGTCGGCCATGGTGTAGATCAGCTCGGGAGCGGGCGTAGAGCGGATCACGCCGTTCTCGAAAAGCCCGATCGCGTTGGGCGCGTGGGTTTTCTTTGCGACAACAAAGGCGATGAGGGGCAGACGCATCCCCACAAAAACGACTTCGCCATCCTGAATCTCGCGCGCGGCCGCGGCCACCATCAGCTCGCCCATGGTGTAGGCGGATGGGCGGAGTCGCTCTGCCCGGGCAATGACGTTGGTATTCATGGGCCGTCTAATTTCATCCGGACGTCCAGCGCCCAGCTCAATACGAGGAATCAGAGATTGATCGCTGACTTCCGAACCTCGCCAATCGTCTCCAGCGGATCGCGCGCCCCTTCTTTGGGGACGATCCACTTCGGTTCAGTCTCGATGATGTCGAGCAACAGCTTCTTGTCCGCCGCGCTTGGCATGTACTCGGCCAGATGCTCTTCATAAGACCGGTCGTCGAGTGGCTCGCCGGTTTTCGCGTGAAATTTCTGTCCCGACCAGCGCCCGATGGCGCGGTTGAACTTGATGTCGGGCGCATAGAGCTTTTCATTCCCCGGCTTCAAAACATTGTTCAGGCGCTCGATGAGTCCGGCAACTTCGTCGCGATAGAGTTGCCGGTTGTAGTCATTTAGTTCGTCCAGCTTGGCCTTGGTCTCATTCTTGGGCTCATCGTAGCGGCCCTTGACTCCCCAAACATAGGCCCAGTGCGCGGAGGAAGAATTGTCCGTGCCAAATAAGTCGTACGAGCTGGAGATCCATTTGTTCAGGTATTTCTGAATCAACCACGCCGGGATGACGCCCGCCTGCACGATCCGGCGCAGGCCGTCATTGCCCGTACCCATGTGAAAAGCCTCTTCGCGCAGCATGTAGGACATCGACCGCCCGAGGGGCGCGAAGGCCGAGTACTTCAGCATCTGGAGCTGGAACTTCCCGTCGCGGTCAACGAAATCTGTATAGGTGAAGAAATCCATCCAGTTGTCGACGTCGACGTTGAATGCGCCCAGAAGCCGCTGGTTTTCGAACGCCCGGCGCTCCAGCATTTTCTGTGCTTCCACCCGCCCGGAATGGCCGAAGTGATCCATCAGCAGAGCGCACATCTGCCAGCCGTGGCGCATTTCCTCGATCATCACCCGGGTGATGGCCTGGCGGTCCCAGTCGGTCGGAGCAGTTTCAAAAAGATGACGTTGCTGCTCGCAACTGGCAAACTCCGTATCTCCCTGATAGACGATCATATTCAGCATGGCGTCGCGGATCTGCTGCGTCGGCACCTGCCGCAGGTTCTCCCACTTGCGGCGCCCCTTGAATGATCCGAACTGAATTTCTTCTGTCTCGATGGCGCCGTAGAGTGTGTCGAATTTAAAGCTCGCGATCTCGTCGCGTTCGACACCGATTTCCTTGCGCCAGTCGTTGAACATTCCTACCCATTCGCTGAACGTTCCGATCTTTGGGACCTTACCCGGCATGATTCAATCCTCGTAAGAACACGGAAGCCTCAGTGCCGTCAGGCTTCCGGCAATGTCGATGAGAAACCTTACTTTGCCTTGAATTCCGCAGGACGCTTCTCGACGTACGCGGCAAGGCCTTCTTTCGCATCTTCGCTCTGAAATAAAAGCTGCTGGTTTTCACGCTCGACCGCCAGCGCCGACTCCATGGGAATCTCCCAGCCGGTCTGCACGGCACGCTTGATTCTTCCCACCGCCTTGGCGGCCTTGTTGGGCGGACAGAACTGCCGCGCGTACTCCATCACGTTTTCTATGAAGCCATCGCGCTCGAAAATGTCATTCACAATTCCGAAATCCAGGGCTTCTTCGAAGGAGAACGTGTTCCCCGTAACCATCAGTTCGATGGCTTTGCTCTTGCCGACCAGGCGCGAAAGCCGCTGCGTGCCTCCGGTGCCGGGCAGAACGCCAAGGTTCACCTCCGGCAGTCCGATCTTGCCCGCATCTTTGCGGGCGATGCGGATGTCGGCCGCCATTGCGATTTCCAGGCCTCCGCCCACGCAGTGGCCATTCAATGCCGCGATTACGAGCTTGGGCGTGTGCTCGAACCGGAGCAGGGTTTCGTTCGCGTGCAGGCAGAAGTAGTACTTGAACGTGGGATCGACGCTGGCCAGCATCTTGATGTTCGCGCCGGCCGAGAAAAACTTGTCGCCTGCGCCCCGCAGCACGATCACGTGGGCGTCGTTGTCCATCCGTGCCTTGAGAATCGCCTCATCGAGCTGGCGGTTCATCTCATAGGTGTATGTATTCGCCGGGGGATCGTTCATTTCAATCACGGCAACGCCGGCATCGTTGTGGTAGTTGATCAGTTGTCTGGTGGTTTCACCGGCAGTAGGTGCTGTAGTCGTTGCCATGTCAGCTCCTTAAAGAATTTAGATCGGTTTCGATTCCGTTCGCCGTCCGGCCCTCTTTTTCCTTCCGTTCGAACGCTTGGTTCTCGTCAAACCGTGCAGAAAGAGGTCGCCCATTTCGGTTGCCAGCTGCTCCGCATTGGCGTCAATTCTGGCGTTGTACCAGGTGTAAATCCAGTTCATCATGCCAAAGAGGCTGAGCACCGCTGTCCGGCTTTTGAACTCCAGTCCTCTTTCCCGCTTGAACTGTTCGAGCAGGGCGACACAAGTACGATAGTACTCCCGCTTGATGGCTGCGATTTCCGCGCCGAATCCGTTCTTCAGCGCCTCGTCCTCATGCGAGAGGACCTTCATCGCCTTCTGATTGCCCAGGAAATATTCCAGGTGATTGAGGATGAAAACACGGATCCGCTTTTCGGCGCCTTCCACATTGTCCAGCCGCTCGCGAAGCCGCTCCACGATCGTGACGAAGGTCTCCTTCTGGATCAGATAGAGCAGGCGCTCCTTCGATTCGAAGTAGTGGTACAGGCCCGAGAGTGACATCCCGCTGGCCCGCGAGAGGTCGCGCATCGACGCCCCCTCGTAGCCTTTTTCGTAGAAGACATCAGTGGCATGCGACAGGATCGTCGCCAGCCTGCGGTCGAAGCGCGATTCTGCCACGCCGGGGCGGCGTCGCACGGAGAGGTGAGACGAGATTACGGATACGGTCGCCATGGTTCGAACGTTCGTTCTAATATAGCCCACTCATTGGACCCATGGCAAGTGTTCGGAAGAGAAAATCCAGATCGAGGAGTTACGTCAGATACAGGCGCGAATTGGTCATCTTGTGCTGGAGAGAGGCAGCAAGATGATCGATGTCAGAGGGTGCGATATTGGCCGCCACGCCTTGTTCGATGAAGAGCGTTCGGTTATTCCCCACGGCGTCGCGCCGCAACTGGATGAGCAGCGCCTGCACGGCATTCGGGTCGAACTTCTGCGGGGTCATGCGGACGATTTCACTCAGCGTTCCGCCGAGGGGAAGCGGCTCGCGGTAAGGGCGCTCGCTGGTCATGGCATCGAAAGTGTCCGCCAGGCCGACCACGCGCACGTGCAGTGACACATCGTTCATGCCCAACCCGTCGGGATACCCCGAACCGTCGCCTCGTTCATGGTGCCAGCGGACGATTTCCGGAATGTGCGGCCAGGGGAACTGGACTCCGGTGACGATCTGATGGCCCACAATCGTGTGATCCGCCATTTCGCGGAATTCGTCGGGGTCGAGCGCCGTGGGTTTGCCGAACAGCCGCTTGTCGACCGCCACCTTGCCGATGTCGTGCAGATACCCGGCGGCGCGCAGGGCGGTGATCTCGTTCGGATCGGCGCCCATGGCCTCCCCGATAGCCGCGGCATACTTTCCCACCCGCAGCGAATGCCCGTGAATATTCACGTGCTTCACATCGATGGCAGTCGCAAATGCCTCCAGGGCGCTGTCATAGAAGCCGTGCAGCGACGCCATCAGCCGGAGGTTCTCCGAGACCCGGGCAGTCAGGGTCTGACTGAGAGTGTGGTTGTGGACCGCGAGGGCGACATAGTGGCACAGCAGGTCCAAGGCATCGAGTTCGTCGGAGTCGTACGGCGAGTTATCGAGCCGCCGCCCGAGAGCCACCAGGCCCACCAGGGTGCTGCCGACCTTCAGCGGGGCAATGCATTTGAAAAGTTCCGGCGCCACGTTGCCGTTGGAACTGAGGTAGGTTGCGTAAGAGTTGTCGTCGAGGACGATCGCTGCGCGCGCCGTGGTCAGCGCGTGGACATGCTTCGGCAGCAGCGGGATCACCGCCGGCTCAGGCATGAGAGCGAAGCCTTCGGATGTGATCGAGCTCAGCACTGAAGGTTTGTCACTGAAAGTGAAGAGCGCGCCTTCGCGTGCCGCCGCTGCTTGCAGCAGGTTGGACACCATGGCAGCCGCCCGCTGCGGGAAGGCGTTCTCCGCGGTCAATTCGGGACCGAGGTCGGAGAGCGCTTCAACCGTGCGCAGAAGACGCCGAAGATTGTTTTTCTGCACTGCCACTTTCTGGTGGGCAGAGACCAGAGCAAAATGAGATTAACACGCAGACAATTGAGGAAGACGCGCGGTTTGTTGGTGAGTTTGGTGCCAAGTGGAAGCGTTCGGCGGCCCGTCTAGAAGTGATCCCGCAATCCAGCGAATGTTTCCACAACCAGTAATCTGCTTGGCGGCTGGGGCGGCGCAAGCTCTTCGTGCTCCAGAATCCAGGTGTCTCCATGCGGAAGAAAAACTGCGCTCAATCCTGCTGCCAGCGCTGGGTTGATGTCGGACTTGGGACTGTTGCCGACCATCCAGGTCGAGCCATGGGGCAGGGAATTTCTGGAGATTACCTCCTGGTACGTCGACACATTCTTTTCTGAGACAATTTCCACCCTTGTGAAGAATTCCTTCAACCCCGAGCGCTCCACTTTGCCGGATTGCTCCGCCACCGCGCCCTTGGTCATTAGAATCAGCCGATGCCGCTCCGCAAGGTAGGGAAGTGTCTCCTTCACTCCCGGGCGAATCTCAATCGGATGCTCGGCGATCACATGCGTGATTCCGAGAATGGTTTCGTGCAGGGCGGGGGTGAGTGGCTCGACCGACAGCCGCTCAAATGTCTGAGCGAGCGCATGAGCGAACACGTGCAACCCGTAACCGTGGCTGAGAATGCACTCCGCCTCCACTTCGTTCAGCACTTCGCGAATCTGCTGTGGCGAGTATTCCTGGTGATTGAGAAATGATATGAAGTTGGCTATCGCCCGCTCGAAATAAATGTTGTTCTCCCAGAGCGTGTCGTCGGCATCGATAAGAAGCGTCTGCGGCCGGAAGCTGTCGGAACTTGTCACTCGCCTATCATAAACGGGTCGAAATCGCTGGCGAGCGACGCGGCGCAGGCCCGCCTTTGCTAAAATCAATATTCGATGAAAAGAGCGCTGTGGTTTTCGATCTGCTGCTGCTTTCTCATGCCTCTCTCGCCGTTAGCTCAAAAATCAGAAAGGCCTGCCAATCTTAAGATCGCACCCGACCTGGACGCGCGGCTGGCCAAGTATCGCCAGATTCAGATTCCCTACAAGTCGGCTGCCCTGAGCCCGCGCGAGCGCCAGATGGTCGATAAGCTGGTCGACGCCTGCAAGCAGGCAGAGGACATCTATTGGCGGCAGAGAGATCCGGAAGCGCTGACCCTCTATCAATCTCTGGCGGGCGCGAAAGATTCGCAGGAACAGAAATTGCGGCACTACATATGGATCAACGCAGCCCGCTACGATCTGATCGACGAAAACAAGCCGTTCGTCGGAACTGAGCCCATGCCTCCGGGCCGGGGCTTTTACCCGCACCGACTCACGCGCGAACAGATCGAGCAGTACGTCGCCAAGCATCCCGACAAAAAGGACGCCATCTACAGTTCCACTACCATCGTCCGCCGGCAGGGCGACCAGCTCCAGGCCGTGCCCTATCACGTTGCTTACCGCTCATTCCTCGAACCGGCCGCCGAAGATTTGCGCCAGGCCGCCAAGCTCAGTGACGATCCTGCCTTCGCCAACTTCCTCCGGCTGCGGGCCGATGCGCTTCTCAGCGACGACTACTTCAAGAGCGATCTCGCCTGGGTCGACCTGAAAAATCCCAAGTTCGACATCATCCTTGCGCCCTACGAGACCTATGAGGATGACCTGCTGGGCATCAAGGGCACCTATGGTGGCGCGGTCTTGATTCGCAATGATGAAGAGAGCCGTAAGCTCGACCTTTTCCAGAAGTATGTTCCCGACATTCAGGACGTTTTGCCCCTCGCTCCCGAGGATCGTCCTTCCAAGCGCGGGCTTCAAACTCCGATGGAGGTGATGGACAGTCCCTACCGCTCCGGCGATCTTCGGCACGGATACCAGGCGGTCGCCGACAATCTCCCCAACGACCCGCGGATTCATGAGCAAAAGGGCAGCAAAAAGATTTTCTTCAAGAACTTTATGGATGCGCGAGTCGAGTACGTGATCCTGCCGCTCTCGAAATACCTGATGCTCCCCGCGCAGGCCGCCAAAGTATCCGGAGAGGCATATCTGGTCGATACCATCATGCACGAGATGGCTCACGGGCTTGGGCCCGCGTTTGCGCGGCAGAAAACAGGGAGGGTGAGTATCCGCGAGGCCATAGGGCCTATCTATAGCGGCCTCGAAGAATCGAAAGCGGATGTCGTTGGAATGTTCGGGCTGAAATGGCTGGTCAACCACGGAGTGCTGCCGAAGAGCAAGCTCGAAGGGTACTACGCGTCGTACGTCGCCGGGATTTTCCGCACCGTCCGCTTCGGAACCGGCGAAGCGCACGGCCAGGCCCAGATGATGGAATTCAACTATCTCCTGGAGCGCGGCGCGATCAAACGCCAGCCCTCCGGCAAATACCTGGTGGATTACGCCCGCATGCCTGCTGTCCTGGCGGACCTGGCAAAGGAATTACTTCAGATTGAAGCGACGGGCGATCGCTCGCGCGCGGAGAAGTGGTTCAAGAAGTATGACGTCATGCCTGCGGCCCTGGCCTCGACCCTGCGAGCGGCTTCTAAAGTTCCCGTCGACGTCGATCCCGTATTCGCGTTCCCCGAAAATATCGAGTGATGCAGGTCTCGGGCGTCCCGCGTGCAACTGACAATCAGGCTACGAACTCAACCCTGGCTTCGTTGGGGATGATCCCCGCCTCATGGCCCATCTGGAGCAGCCGCCGCACGGCTTCACGGCCATCCTGGCCATAGTCCAGCGTGCGCTGGTTCACATACATTCCCACGAACTTGTCGGCTGACTGGGAATCGAGGTCGCGCGCAAACTGCATCGCATAGGCCAGGGCCTCCTCACGGTGATCGAGCGCATACTGAATGCTCTCCCTCAAAGCGAAGCACACGGCCGACGTCAGTTCTTTTCCAAGGCTTCTGCGGATGGCATTTCCTCCCAGCGGCAGTGGGAGGCCGGTCTGCTTCTGCCACCATACCCCCAGGTCGACGACCCGCTGCAACCCGGACTTCGAATACGTCAACTGTCCCTCATGAATGATGAGCCCTGCTTCATGCTGACCCTGGAGTACTTGCGGAATGATCTGGTCGAAGGGGACTACGTCAGTTTCGATGCCGGGCGCAAACAGATTCAGAACCAGATAGGCAGTCGTGAGCTTACCGGGCACTGCAATCCGACGTCGTTTGATCGAATCCTCCGAGAAGGGTCGCGTGGCGATGATCATTGGGCCATACCCATCCCCGACGCTGCCTCCGCTCGGCATCAACGCGTAGTGGTCCTGAATGTAAGGATAGGCATGGAAGGAGATGGCCGTGACGTCATAGGCGCCTTCCCCCTGCATGGCCTTGCGATTCAGGGTCTCGATGTCGCACAGCGTGTGGGTGAAGCGCAGACCAGGCACTCGCACCTTGTTGGTCGCCAGACCATAGAACATGAAGGCGTCATCGGAATCGGGACTGTGAGCTACGGTGATTTCGCGGATGGGAACAGAGGTACTGCTCATAGGGCCTTTCACATCTCCGGCGATCGTGGCTGTGTAAAATCCTGGGGAGAGATTCGGTTCAGATCATTCTGAAAATTCACGGAAGCGGCGCCATCCTGCCACGCTACCGGCCGCAAACATGATTTTGATGATTTCGGCGAAAATGAACCAGTAGAAGCCGAACTGCACGGCGCGCGCCCAGGAATGAGTGAACACCACCAGCCAGCCGATGCCTCCGGCAAAAAGCACGATCTCGGCCGCGGTTGCGGCAACGAGGCCACGGGCAAAATTCTTTACGCCGCGTTCCATGATCCAGCCGGCCAGACCCGCCACCAGTGGATAGGCCATCAGGAATCCCCCGGTCGGACCCAGCAATTGAGCCAATCCGCCGAGGCCCGTGGGATTGAAAACCGGCATTCCGGAGGCCCCTTCAACCAGATAAAGGGCAAGCGCCGCGAACCCGCGTTTGCTTCCGAGCGCCATTCCGACCAGCAGGACCCCAAGATTCTGCATGGTGAGCGGAACCGGAGTGAAAGGAAGCGGTAGGGTGATCTGTGCGCAGAGGGCTACAAACAGGCTGGCCGCGATCACAATGGCGCATTGCCGCATCCATTCCTGAACATGCGCCTGTGAGCCTAACGTCTGAGCTGCTGATTTCGCCATGAATCTTCTCTCGTTTCAGTTCCCGCCTGGCGCCGGTTTTATCCGCTATTCCTTGGCGTGATCGCCGGAAGCGCTTCGCTTCAGGTGCCGGCGCACGCGAAGGTAAGCTGCGATCCCCACCCAAAGCACTGTGCCCGTGCCAACGGCCAAGATGACATACCACCAAACCAATCGCACGATGAACTAGGATATCAAAACCCGATCAGCCACGGAGTTTCGACGGAAGTCAGCTACTTTCCCGCCATTTCGCGTTGCACGTCGTCCGCGGTGTGAGGCAGGGCCGCGGTCAGGTTGATCAGCTTGCCCTCTGTGTCGACGTAAAGAATATCTTCGATCCGAACTCCCAGCTTTTCTTCCGGGATATAAATCCCAGGCTCGATGGTGAAGACCGATCCGGGGCCCAGGGGTATCTCGTAGTCCCCATCATCGTGGACGCCCAGGCCGACATAGTGTCCCAGCCCGTGGATGAAGTACTTTCCCAGCGAGTCGCCGTGGAGATCCTTGCCGTGGGAGTTGATGTAGTCGTAGGCTGCCTTAAAGAGGGAATTCGAGCCTTCCCGCTTCAGCGTCGACTTTCCCGACTGAAAGGCCTGAATTGCGGCATTCTGTGCGCCCAGGACAATGTCATAGATCTCGCGCTGGCGAGCGGTGAACTTGCCGCTCGCGGGCAGCGTGCGGGTAATGTCGGAGGCATACATCGAATACTCTCCCGCCGCATCGATCACCACCACATCGCCCGCCTGAATGGTTCCCGAATCGGCGGAGTAGTGCAGCACGGTCGAGTTGAATCCCGAGCCCACGATCGGCGCGTAGGAAGGCCGCTCGCATCCCCGCTTGCCCCACTCATATTGCATCAAGGCGGAAATCTCCCGTTCGGTCACGCCCGGCTTCATTGCGTGCATCGCCGCAAGGTGGGCGGCAATCGAGGCATCCGTCGCCTTCCGGATCAATTCAATTTCGCCCGCATCCTTGTGAACCCGCAGGCCTGCCAGCAGCGGCCGGCTGTCCAGGAACCCGATTGCAACCGGAAAAGCATTGCCCCTGCTTAGCCACGACAGTGGCGAAGTCGAGTTTGAAGTGTCGCCGTAAATGGGGACGTCGGTGTAGACGGTGGCGCGCGGCGACGGCAGCAGGCGCACAAGTTCGTCGCGGAGGTTCCCCAGCGACTCCACCTTATCGAAGCCGGTGATCTTTGCAGCGTCGGGACTATCAGGGCCGAGTTTGGGACCGGTCCATTTTTCCTGTGAAAAGTTGTGAGGCGGCAGAAACAAGATTTCTGTATACGGGTGCGCCGGCGACTCTCCCACCGGAGACGCCGGAGCAACCAGAACCGCGGCCCCGGGCTCCGGCCATCCGGTCAGATAGTAGAAGTTGTTATCTGGGCGGTACCCGTAAAGGTCATTGGGACCCTCGGCTTCGTTAGGCGCAAAAAGAAGGACCGCACCGCCGTTGGTCTTGGCAGCAAGGGCTTCCCGCCGGGCGTGGTAGTCGGCGCCAGCCTGACGGTCCAGCGTCAGCCCGGTTGCAGTGAGAATCAGAACTGCCAGAACGAAGCGAGAGAGACTGCGGATTCCGAAGGCCATTGTTATCTGGTCGCCGATTGGTTTGCCGCTATGAACCCATCCACGTTGCTCTTATCTACGAGCGAAGATCCGGTGTCGACGAAAACCGGAATGGGAGCGAAACTGTCCTGGGCCCAGTTCTGATCGAGGGCCCCGATCTTGTGGTGATAGAGATCGTCGAGCATCCTCAAACCGACATTTGCCATGGTGTAGGGCTTCTGTGAAATCGTCGCCGCGATGACTCCCTGCTGAATCCACTTCAGCGTGTCAGGATCGGTATCCATGGCAATGATCACCCGATCCTTGATTCCATTGTTATGCAGAACCGTCGCGACTTCCTTTCCAGCCAGGGCCTCCAGGCATACGAAGGCAGCCACTTTCTCCTTCTTGCCGAGGATTTGCGTGGTGGTGTCGAAGGCGACACGCGGATCGCCCTTGATGTCGATGGTCTCAGTGATCTTCACGTTGGGGTGCCCTTCGAACGCGGTCTCGTAGCCCCGCAGCCGCTCTTTCAGATTGGCCTGCTCGGGCATGGTGAAGACAACCACGTTCCCGCCGTCCTTCAGCTCTTTGACCAGCCGCTGGCCGCCCGTCATTCCGGCCTGATAGTTGTTGGTTCCGATGAAGAAAAGCCGTTTGCTGGTGGGGGCGTCGGAATCGAATGTGATAACCGGAATGCCTGCGGCGATCGCACTGTCAATATCGTCTTTCATCAGCGCCGGATCGGCGGGCGAAATCAGAATCCCGGTCGGCTTCTGGGCGATCGCTTTGCGCAACTCCTCCTGTTCCGCCTTGGGATCGTACTCGTTGGGTCCCACAAAGTCGGAACGGACTTTCCACTGCCTCGCCTCCTTCAGGAACCCCGCGCCGGCGGTCTGCCAGTATGGAACCTGCAGATTCGCCGCGATCAGGTAGTAATGCTCGTCGGCATCGTGCGGTGATCCGCAGCCGAAAATCGGGAGGAGAAGCGAAAGGGAAAAAATGAAGCCCACAAGTGCTTTACGTTCGCGCATCGCATCCTCCTTTGAGACGCTGGACGAGATTGGTGGCTGGTAGGCTGTAGAGAACTTACGGATTCTACCCCAGCGGTCAAGTGAACAAAAGAAAGAGTGCTTCGGACCGTTTGCTCAAACCCCGACCGGGAACGGTTTGGTGTGGCTCTCGGTGGTCAGCATCAGATCCGAGAAGCGTCCCTGGAGCAGCGACATCAGGCCTGTATACCAATATCCCAAAACGAACAGGACCAGGAACGGGACGGTAATGTAGTTTTCGTTGGCGATCGCGTAGTACACCGTCAACGCAAAGTATCCGCCGATCAGCAACTCGATCCAGGGAACCAGGCCCAGGCGCCGCCGGTATTGGTTTGCGCGGACCTTATCCTTCTTCGACTCCACCCGATACTTCGGAGTGCGGGCAAATGGACTTTGCCGTCCCAGCAGCGCCTCCAGCACGGCACGCGTATTGGTGATCGTGAGGCCGATGCCCAGCGCCATCAGGAAGGGCAGATAAAGGAGCGCCCGGTACCAGGTTCTGGGAAACAGCTCTTTCTGCGAGACCATGTAAAAGCTGGAGATCGAGAAAGTCGATGCCATGAACAGCGGCAGATCGATGTACAGCATCTGGAACCAGCCCTGATAGAAGCGAATGATCATGGCCGGCAGCAGCAGCACCGAAAGCAGGATCATCAGCGGGTAACTCAGATTCGCAGTCAGGTGAAACCATGCCTCCAGCTTCACGTGATAAGGCTGATCGCTCTTCATAACCTGCGGCAGAACTTTTTTGGCCGTCTGAATCAGCCCCTTGGCCCAGCGCGCCTGCTGCGTCTTGAAGGCAGTCATCTCTACGGGCAATTCTGCGGGGCATTCCACGTCCTGGAGATAGATAAATTTCCATCCCTTCATCTGCGCCCGGTAGGAGAGGTCGGTGTCCTCGGTGAGAGTGTCATGCTGCCATCCGCCGGCTTCCTCGATTGTCTTCTTTCTCCACACGCCCGCAGTTCCGTTGAAATTGAAGAACACGTTGCTGCGCGCCCGGCCCGAATGCTCCAGTACGAAATGGCCGTCCAGCAGAATCGCCTCCACTTCGGTCAGGAAGGAGTAGTTTCGGTTGATGTGGGTCCAGCGAGTCTGCACCATGCCAATCTTCGAGCCTGAGAAGTAATGAATGGTGCGCATCAGGAAGTCGCGCGAGGGAACAAAGTCGGCGTCGAAGATGGCAATGAATTCGCCTTTCGCGGTTTGCATTCCTTCCGCCAGCGCGCCCGCCTTGTAGCCAACCCGATCCGTGCGGTGGTGGTACGTCACCGGGCAACCGCGGCTGGCGTAATGTTCGACCGCTTCCCGCGCCACTTTTTGAGTTTCGTCGGTCGAATCGTCCAGAAGCTGAATTTCCAGTTTGTCGGCAGGGTAGTCGATCGCGCAGACGGCATCCAGCAGACGCTCCACAACGAAGCGCTCGTTGTAGATCGGAAGCTGGATGGTTACCCGCGGGAGATTCTCAAACACACCAGATGGGCCGGTCGTCCGCTTGTTCCTGTTCTTGTAATAAAGATAAACAAGCACGTAGCGGTGAAGCCCGTAGGAAGCCAGAAGAATGAGAACGATGAAGTACGGCACGAGCAACGCCATGTCAAAAGCGTTGGCCTGATAAAGTCCCTTGAACGTCGTGTCGAGAAAATGCTGGCGGATGTACTGTCCCAGACCGCGGCTCACCGCGATTGCCAAAATCGGAAACGAGATGGAGGCACTGAACAGTTGGAGATCCAGGATCTGAAATTAGAAAGCCCCAATTGTACCTGAACCGAGGCTCGCGATTGGATGTCGATCTCCTGTAACCAGTTGTTCCTCCTGGATTTAAGCGGTTTTCCCAAGTGCGCCAGAGTGGAGAATTAGAAGCCCAGAATTTCAGTTTCGCCGAAAGTCCGCAGGCCGGGATCAGTCAAGACAGAACAAACGAAATTTGTTCGTTGTGATCAGGTCACTCGCGATCTTCCTGGTTTCACGAGTTGTCTGCGCTGCGGTATTTTCCGATCCCTCGTAACATTCGAAACGCGCCGATCTACAGTCTTCCCGCAGCCTGGGGTGTACCACCTGATACAGACCCCCAGCATCCAAACGCGCTGTTTGAAACCGCTCTGCATGAACGCGTACTGGTCGCGATCCTGAAAGCGGCCGGCACTCAATTTCAAGGAGAAAAGGTACCTTATGAAACGCAGTCTGCTCTTGGCGCTGGTTGGCTTCTGTCTTGCAATGCCCTCGCTGTTGACGGCGCAAACGTACGACCATGGTGAGATCGGTGTTTTCGCGGATTACTTCCGCCTTGGCCGCACCTCTCCCGAAATCAACTTTGTAGGCCTGGGAGGGCGCGCTGCCTTCAACGTTCACCCCAACGTCGCGCTGGAAGCGGAAATGGCCTACGACTTCAAGCGGAACTTCACCAGCACTTTTACCAACGGCGTCACCACGCAGCTCGTGAATACGCGCCTGCGTCCCTTGCATGCTCTTTTTGGACCCAAGTTCCAGATCGGCCGCTCGGCGCCAGTGCGCCTGTTCGTCACAGGCAAAGTCGGCTTCGTGAACTTCAGCGTCTCCGACCAGAATGCCGCATCGGGGTTTCAGGGAGCCCTGGGCGGAGTTACGACCGGGGATACGCGCGTTGCACTCTATCCCGGGGCCGGCATCGAGGGATTTTGGGGGCCGTTTGGTCTCAGGCTTGATGTAGGCGACGAGATCTACTTCGATGATGGTGCGCGCAACAACATCAAAGTGACTTTCGGACCACACATCCGATTCTGAGAAGCTTCAGGCGCAAAGACAAAAAGGCAGCTCACAAAGAGCTGCCTTTTTTATGTGCCGGCCAGAGCTACTGCACGACGAGGGTGAGGGTGATCATGTGGCTGGTGGCGCCGCTTGTCCCAACAAGGTTAAAGTCGTACGAGCCGGGCGTAACCTTGACCCCGCTTGCGCCGCTGCTTCCCGATCCACAGGATGTCAGCAGCGCCAGCGCGAAAATCATTACTCCCGCCAGCAGGAAGGTCTTTCGCCGCCTTTGGCTGTCGCGTCCTTTCCAGCGGCCCATGCCTGAAATAAGGACTCCCGCGAAGGGTAGAGCGATCGCATAGAAAAGACGCGCTGGAACCGAAGGCGTGGAACGTGTCGCAGCCAGTCCGGTAGAAACGCTGAGCATCGAGGTTGCAGCCGTCGCGCCCGGCGTTACAGCAGGAGGGCTGAACCCGTAGCTTGCGAACATCGGCAATCCGGTGCAGGTCAGAGTGACAGAGCCTCCGAATGGACTGTTCACTGAGCTTACCGTGATGTTGTAGTTGGCGACCTGGCCGGCTGGAATCGAAGCGCGGTTCGACGACGCGGTTACCGAAAATTCGCTTGGGCTGGCGGCCAGCTTGGCTACGAACGCGTCGGCCAGACCGCCTCCGTATGCCGATTGCAACGGCGCCGTGGTGGGAAAGTCCGTGTCACTGCTGGTATTTCCCGCCAGATATACGTTTCCCGCGGGGTCAACCGCTACTCCGCCCACAGCGTTGAGAAAGCCATCGCCGCCAAAGCTGTTTTCGTTTCCGCTGCCGCCAAGATAGCTGGAATAGATCAGGGAGCCCCCCTTGCCGATTTCAGTCACAAACGCGTCTGCCGTGTCGTCCCCTCCGGCCTTGGTGCTCTGTGAGCCGGATCCGGTGGGAAACGAGAATGAGAATGTTCTTCCGGTAACGAACACGTCCTCAAACTCGTCCAGTGTGATGTGAGTTGCCGTGTCGGCACCTTCCCCGCCCAGGTAGGTGGAGAACAGGAGTTGCGTGCCGCTGGCGTTGAGCTTGGTGACAAATGCGTCCCGATCGCCGCCGGCCTGCTCCTGGAAGGCACTCGCAGTCGGAAAGTCGGTCGAGTTGGTGCCACCGGTGACGTATGCGTTTCCATCCGCGTCGGCGGCGATAGAAAGCGCATCATCGGTGTCGCTGCCGCCAAGGTAGGTGGAGTAGATTCGTCCACTTCCGTCGGGCTTGATCGCGGTCACGAAGGCGTCGTCAAAAGCGCCATTGCAGGTTCCATCGGAGCCGCACTTGGCCTGCACAACACCCCCAGTCACCGGAAAGTTCTCGGAAAGAGTGATCCCTGTCACGTACACATTTCCGGCGGAGTTCACCGCCACCCCCGTGGCCAGGTCCACATTGGTGCCGCCCAGGTAAGTGGCAAACGTCACTTCGGTGGCGATGGAATTCAGCTTGGCCACGAACCCGGCATGCGCGTCGGAATTGGTTGGCTGGATGGTACTCGACTCCGTCCCGGGAAAGTCAGTCGACAAGGTTTCCCCGGCAACATAAGCGTTGCCATTGCTATCGACGGCAATACTCGAAATGCCGTCGCCGTCACTGCCGCCAAGGTAAGTGGCGTAGAAAACGGCCCCGCCGGCATTGAGCTTGGCGACGAAGCCGTCCAAAGTTCCCTTCAATGCGGTTTGCAGCACCACGCTGCTGTGCGGAAAGTCGCTCGACGAGGTGTCGCCCGCGACATAAGCGTTGCCATCGCTGTCAACTGCAATCGAGTTGCCGATGTCGTCCCCGCTGCCTCCGATCAGCGTGGTGTAGATAAGACCCGTTCCATCGGGGTTCAGCTTGCTGACAAAAATATCGAACCCGGACGCCGGGCCCGTGCTCCCGGGGAAATTCGGGGACTCTGTCGTTCCCGTGACATAGGCGTCGCCCGTGGCGTCCACGGCAACCGCCAGCGCCTCGTCCTCGCCTGACCCGCCGAGAAAGGTCGAGTAGGCGACCGCCGGATCAATCACCAGCTCGCGGGTACGGTCGTATCCCCCCAGCGCAAAACGAATGCTGTTGTCAGTTCCAAAAGCGAACCGCGCCATCACGGCCTGGCGGCCGCTGGGGCTCTCCTGGTATGCGACTGGCTTGTGAAGCCGCAGATCTCCGGATTGCGAAGAAACAATCAGGTCGCCGGCGCCGTCCACCGCGCGCTTCTTCGCTCCGGAAAATTGCATGGCGACCTGGGAGGGGTCGGCGCCGGGCGCCACATGGAAATCGAACTCCAGTTGCTGCCGTTCTCCGTGAAAGACCAGATCCACTCCTGGATAGACCCGCGCATATTCCACGCTCCCGTAGTGCGGCACACCGGTGCGCCAATTCCGGGGATCGCTGCCCAGGTAGTAATTGCTGACCGACTCCGAAATTCCGCCGGCAGTGATTTCTGGCCGCGGGTTTGCTCCCGCCAGCTGCAATCGCAGAGCCGAACCGTTGCCTCGCCGGGTTCGATTCAGGAAATGGGATCTCGCAGGGAGTGGTTCTGCCCGCTGAGCCGTCCGCCCCGCTGTGTCTTTGGGTCCGGCAAGGGCAAAAACAGCCTCGCGGTCGGTCAGGAAAAGTGTGTAGCCGCGTCCCCGCGCCAGATACTTCACGGTCCGGTCGGTCTGCCCCCGGTTGACTTCAAAGTGGACGGGCAGCGCGCCGTACGCGCCGGCAAGGCCCTTCGCTTTGCGGTGAGGTGCGTGCGCCTCCATCGGTCCTGGCGACGCATTGACGCGGGAGGGAGGTGGCGTGTCTCGCGCGATGATCAGATACGCCAGAACGATCAAACTCACCAGAGCGCAGAACACCCGCGAGCCCAGGCGGCGCCCGGGCTGTTGCACCGTCATGACACTTCCTCCGGTGGAATTTCAGCTGGCTGATCCGGCGTAGTCCCCGACGCACCCTGGCGCCGGGCCACGTGATGGCCGATTACTTCATTTTTCCCGCTCTGCTGCGGAGTATCTTTTGGAAGGTGAGGAGTGTCAACGAACGCAGGTAGCACTCAAAGGGGATGCGTCCTTCGTGATTCTTCTGCGCACGTCTCCGTACTAGAAGCACTGTATTGCAGCCCAGGCAGCAAACATGTAGCGTGAATTTAGATTTGCTTCTGCGAATCGGGGCTCGGGTCGACGCTCATTTGCAAGGTCGTTCCCTATGAGGTCTTTCGCCACTCGTCCAAAGTGGGCTGGGTCGCTCGAGCCGTTCAGGTTTGCTGGCTGGACGTACACATGGCGAAACGCATCTTTCTCGTGGACGACAATGAACTGGTTCGCCATCAGCTGCGCGCGCTGCTTGAAGCCCGGGGCGAATGGAAGATTTGTGGCGAAGCGGCCAACGGGTTGGAGGCGGTGGAGAACGCTCCTGAATGCCGGCCAGACCTGATCGTCCTGGATTTTGCCATGCCGGTCATGAACGGTCTAGAAGCATCCGCGAAGCTCAGCAGGTTACTGCCCTACACTCTCATCGTGATGTTCACGATGTTCGCCGACCCCCATGTGGAAGGACTGGCCAGAGATGCCGGAGCGTCGGCCGTCTTCTCGAAGTCCGAATCCGTTCAATCCCTTATCTCGTATCTGGCGAACCTTTCCCACACAGACGACGCGAAAGCCGGACATTCTGTAGAGAGCGACCACCACTCGCGAGTCGGCAAGGCAGGAGACTAGACGGCCCCTTCAAGGGCCCTCAGGCTCGGTGTTGGAAAATCCCCGGTTCCCGAAAAACTACTCTGAGGCGGGTGAAACGCCAGCTGATGCGGTCTGCGGCGTCAGGCGTTTCGGCTGTGGGCGATATCCGTTTCGCGTCCGGATCCGGTAATTCTTTAACCGTTCTCCCACCAGCTTGACCGTGATTGCGCGCCATCCCCCGTTAGCATTGGGCTTGGGGTAGTAGCTCAGGGAATACAGGTGGGCGAGATCGTCGCGGATGGAGGCGAATGCCTGCTTCTCGTCGCGCCAGGTCTTGGCGAAGTATGCCTTGCCGCCGGTGGCTGCCGTCATGCGCTCAAAAACCGCAGTGGATACCGGTTCCAGCCGTGCCTCGCGGGTGCTGATCATGTAGATGGCCGTTCCGGTCGACTGCGCCAGCTCCGCCACATCTTCCGGGGGAACCATGCTGGCGTTGTCGGGGCCGTTCGAAAACACCACGACGACTTTCTTTCCCATGGTGCGGGAGGCGTCTTTCACCGTCAGCAGCAGCGCGTTATAAAGCGCGGCGTCGTCGCCTGCCACCGTCGTCCGAACGCCACGCACCACGGCCGCGCGCTCGGCAGTGAGCGGGGCGGCGCGGGACAGGTCGCGGCTGTAGGAATAGAAAGCGATCTTGTCAGCAGTCTCCAGTGAGCGCACGAAATCGGCGATCGCATCCTGGGCGAATACGAATCCGCGGTACATGTAGTTGCTGGTGTCAAACAGGATGAACACGTTGGCGCCCGCCACCATCGCACTCAGGCTCTCAGGGGATGGGTCAGCCTGCGCATTCTGCGCCGCCTGCCCCTGAGCGTCGCCTGTTACCACGTCCGTCTTTCCCTCCGCCGCGACATCGATCACCCGGCGGGTGGGCTCGTTGCCTTCGGCAAAAGTAGCGATCTTCTCGGAAATGTTGTCCTCGACGATCTCAAAGTCGGACGGGTGGAGCCCGGTGATGTAGTTTCCTTTTTTATCCGTCACCGCGACGTTGAGCTGCACCATGTCGACGACCACGTGAAAGCGGGTTTCGTCGTCCTGGGCAACCGTCTGGCTGCCGATACCGGTTAGAAAGCTGAAGATGACCGATGAAACGAGGAGATATCGCTTTGCCATGATTTTTCTTCCCAATCGCTGATTGTTGGGTCCCGCCCAATAGCTGTCGAGGGCGGAACAAATTTTAGTCCATTTCAGCTGTTGCCGCTGTCTAAGGCGCGACCCTGCCATCGTCCGACAGGCTTGCCAGCTTGCCCTCCCGGAATTCGTCGCCGGTCTCCCGCGTCGCGCGCAGCAGCGCCGGCCAGTCTTCCAGGTCCGTGGCAAAAATCTTTTCCACCATGCGCCGGGTCAGTTCCGGTACCAGCCGGGTGAGCAGCGCCGGCGCGTAGCCCTTCTCATCCGCCAGCCTCGCCCAGTAGAGATTGTTGGAGTCCCACGTCTCCGCCAGCAGCCGGCTGGAATAGCCGGTGAAGGCCGGGAAGGGCTCCAGGTTCAGCAACTCCCGCGCGTAGCTCTGTGCCAGGACAGGGTGGGGCACACCGAAGTCGTGCGAGAGCCGTTTCCACCCGACTTCATTCGGATAGTGGCGAATCAGGCCATCGAGTTCCTTTGCCGCCGATCCCCAGCTATCGGTCCGATCGGGGAAGCGCTCCCGGTATTCCGCGGCCAGGTAGAACGTGTCCGCCGGCATAAGCCGCGGATAGATGTCGTCAACTCTGCCCTCGCGCAGAGCAGCCTCGATTCTCTCCGACCGTTGCGGAACCATGCGATCGGAGAGAATCCGCATTACTTCCATTCGCAGCTTTTCGTCTCCTGCCGATGCGTTCAGCAGTTCCTCTCCCATCTTCTGGTAGAGAGCAACCGCATGAAGCTCGTTGCGGCTAACGTCCCACCAGCGCGGAATAATTGCGCTCGTAAGCAGCCCTGGAACGACTTCCTGCCAGATCAGGGCCTGGACGTTTTCCGGCGTGATGAAGTCCTGCTCCGCCTGCGCCAGCACGTAGGGCAGGTCAGCCAGCGAGCCGACCAGGTGCGCGCCTCCGCCGGCCGGGGAGCCCGCGCCGAACAGCCGCGGAGCCTGCCAGATTTGCTCCATGCCGGTAACCGTCTCGCCCGAAAAGTCGTGAGAGCGCACAAACAGCGGATTGTGATGCAGGACCTGTGCCCCGGGCGGCTCATAGTAAGCGTAGTTCAGGCCTACCAGGGTATCCCGCAGGAATGGAGCGAGCTGGCCGCGCGCGTCCGCCAGTTGTTCGGCGGAACCAGGCGCCTTGATGACCTTGGTCAGGTCCGTCTTCATTTGCAGCTCGGTGTGGCGGTTGTTGTAGATGCCGGCTGCCCACTCTTCACGCTCACTGTTCTTGAAGATGGGGCGGGGTAGCTCGAATTCACGCAACTCCGCTGCGAGCGGCATCAACGTATTGGTCGAGGCGGTGACCTCCGCCACATTGTGCAGTCCATCGCCAAGCGCGAGCAGAGTGTCGAGGGAAACCAGCCGCTGTCCGTCGAGGATGGCGTGCATGCGGCTGACCAGTTCGTCGTGCACCTGCTGTGCTTCCGAGTTCTGCTGCCTCGGTCCAGCCAGCAGCTCGATGATCTCTCCCTCGCTTGCGCTCGGCCGTCCGGTCACGGCCAGGATCAGCTCTTTCAGCGAGTTGCGCCCGGAATCGAATAGCTGGGCCTGCGAGCTGAACTTGTCGAATGGCTTGATGATCTTCTGGAAGCTCGCGTTGAGATTTTCCTCGGGAATCTGCCTTTGCCGCGCGAAGATCTGCCACATGCCGACATTGGCCTGGAACGTTCCCAGCGCGTTGCCCCGCAAGATGTGATTGGAAATCCCGGTCAGCGCATTGGCCGCCCGCAGGAAGGCCATGATCGAGGCATCGTTGAGTTCGGGGAACTCGGAGAAGATCAGGTACTGATTGCTCAGGTCGGAGAACTTCGCAGCCATGGCTGCGACCGTTTCAAGCGCCAGCTTGTGATTTGCGGGCCGTTTCGAGTCCAGTTCGCTGAGCATCAGGAATGCCTGCAGCGGTCCTGAGTCAGTCTGAACCCGCGACAAGCCGAACAGGGCATCCACAAGCTGATCGTTGTGCATGATGCGCCCCGCCCGCTTACTCCACTCCCGGCTGATCTTGGTTTCTCCCTTCTGGGAGAGCACCTTTTTCCAGATTTCCAGGCTTCCCGGCACGTGGGCTCCGCCATTCGGGTCCCACTGCAAACGGGTAAGGAGAAGCAAAAGTCCCGGATCGGGACGGAAGACCGGCCGCGCCGCATCGGGGGAGGAGTCCTGCCCCCGTAGCGCCTCGTAGCTGCGGCGCAGACGCTCGGGCTGAACGAAGTGCGCCCGCTGGCTCTCATTGACCCGCGACAGGGCGTCGTAATAAGCGGCCAGCCAGGCATTGTCCTTGGAGAGCAGCTTCACGACGAACTCTCCAGTGTTATCCGGGCTCACGCCCACCAGGTCTTTCCAGGTCGGCTCCGCGTCAGTTCCTCCCGGGACCAGAACGCGCCCGGAGCGAATCTGAAGATGGCTTCCGTAGAAGGCCAGGGGTGCTGCCAGAGGCGCCAGCCTCTTGATGCCGGGCGACTGTTGCAACGCCACCTGAGTCTCGGCATCGATCCGGGTCATCCCCCAGTAGAGCCGGGCCAGGGCCCGGTCGTGCAGGATCGTTTCGACCAGGTCCTTGTCGTGCCCTTTTTCCGCCGCGACCCAGTCGTTCTCGGTAAACAGCGCCGGCACACGGGTCGTGGGGTAGGGATAGGAAAAAGGCTTGTTGTGCCGCAGGGAATCCTCAAGCTCGGGAAGAGGAAAGCCGGAATCGATGGTGATGAACGCCTTCTGGGGATCGGCGGTTTCCAGGAATGTGGAAGGCTGGCCGCAGTCTTCCCGGGCGCGATATCCGATGATCTCGAGCAGAGGCCCTACATCAGTGCAATTGGTGACGCGCAGGGTCGCCTGCGGACCGGCCAGGGCGGCCAGTTGCCGCGACTGATCGACGTAGCGGATCAGCAGGATAAGGAACTCCGTTTGCCGGCCGCCGCTTGGCGAGCCTTCGTATCCATGTGAAAACACGTTGCGAGCCAGCAGCGGGAGGACATCCTCCGGCAGCGCTTTCTGGCTGATTCCCGCCATGCGCAGGAACGAACGCAAAGGTCCGGGAATCGCAACAGTGCTTGCATTCGCTGGACTGGAAGAGGGGTGGGAGGAAGGGGCGCCTTGAGCCTTAACAGCGGGGGCGGAAACGGCGCAAAAGAGTACGGCGATAACAAGGGCTTGCAGGCACAACGGAGATTTCATGGTGGGGCCTCCGACCTTGGAGACAACTTCCAACTAACCTCGGCGACGCCAAGCAACAGAAGGGTCATCGCCTGCGCGAATGACCAAGCCCCAGAATAGCGAGTCCGCCTTACCCTCGCCGAACTCCACGCCTGTAGCCGAACTTCCTGCTCTATCGTCCCCCGGACCTTTAGTTTCGGCGTCCGCCAAGATAAATCATCCTTTTGGCGAATCCAAGCGCTTTCTGGAAAGGAAACCGTGGATATTTCTCCCGGCATGCGCGGGCTGCATGCTGTGTCTCTCCCAGAACCAACGGGTCGCTGTCGCCAAGTGACTCTCGCAGAAAGGGAACCCCCGCCATGGTTACTCTGGCCTCGGGACGAAATATGGCGCGGCAAATTGGGACTGGCGATATTAGATTTTCGGCCGGCGAAGTGGAGGGACGCGTCAGCCCGGATACTTTTTGCTCAGCCGACCCGGCCTGCAAACGAGACGAAATGACAAAACAGGGCTTCGCCCCGTGATCGCCAATTGACCGCCCTGTACCCCCGTTCTAACATTCTGGCCAGTGTCGGCGCCACATCCTCAAAGCGGCGAAATCCTTGGCCACTACCACCTGATCGAGAAGATAGGGGCGGGTGGAATGGGGGTGGTGTTTCGCGCCCACGACCAGCGCCTGGACCGCGACGTCGCCATCAAACTGCTTCCATCCGACCGGTTTGCGGACGAAAGCGACCGCCGCCGCTTCCGCCGCGAGGCGATGACCCTCTCCCGGCTCAGCCACCCCAACATCGCCACCATCTTCGACTTCAGCACCTCCGACGCCATGGATTTCCTGGTCATGGAGTATGTCCGGGGCATCACCCTCGCGGACCGCCTCGCCCGCGGGCCGATGTCAGAGAAGGAGACCCTGGCCATCGGGACGCAGATTGCCAACGCCCTCGAAGACGCTCATGACCACGGCATCATCCACTGCGATCTGAAGCCGGCGAACATCATGATCGCCGTCCATCAGCAGGTGAAACTGCTCGACTTCGGCCTCGCCCGCCTCCTTCAGGTCGGCGACATCACTACCGCCGAGACCGTCTCCATGTTCCAGAAAATCGCTGGAACCGTTCCCTACATGTCGCCGCAGCAACTTCGCGGGGATGCGGCCGACCCCCGCAGCGATATCTATTCGGCGGGCGCCGTCCTCTACGAGATGCTCACCGCCCATCGCCCCTTCGAGCAGAAAAGCTCCCCCGCCCTCATCGACGACATCCTGAACAAGCTCCCCTCGCCCCTTGCCGCCCTCAACCCTAATATTTCCCCGCGCTTGCAGGACGTCGTCATGAAGTGCCTGGAGAAGGACCCCGAGGACCGATTTCAGTCAGCGCGGGAACTGGCAGTCGACCTTCGGCGATTGTCCAATCCCAGTACCCTCGGAGGGCAGATTTCCGCTGCAGCCTTGGACGCGTCCCGGACCCGTGCCCTTTGGCGCCGGCGCATCTGGATCGTGGCCGCAGTCCTCGCCGTCCTCGTTGTCGTCGGATTGCTGTCCTGGCGTTGGCTCGCCCAACCACGGCAGCATCAGGTCGTCCTGATCGGCGACTTCCAGAACCGCACCGACGAACGAGTCTTCGACAATGCCGTTCCCGAGCTACTGGCCATCAGCCTGGAGCAGTCCGGCCACATCTCCCTGTTTCCATACCGCCGGGTCGCCGACGTCCTCAAGCTGATGAAACGTCCTCCCGCCGGTCCCATCGACGAAACCACCGGGCAGGAAATCTGCCAGCGCGAAGGACTGAACGCCTTCATCCTGGGTTCTATCACCAAGCTGGGAAGCCAGTATGTTCTTACCGCTCGCGCTATCGGGGCCGACGGCCAAAATCTTGCCAGCGCTGCCGATGAGATTCACGACCCTGGGGAACTCCCGGCTTCCCTCGACCGCATCTCGAAAGAGCTGCGCAAAGCTCTCGGCGAATCCAGTCGCCAGATCGAACAGACCTCAGTCCCGCTTGCCCAGGTGACGTCCGCATCCGTGCAGGCCATTCGCAGCTTCTCTGCCGGAAAGCAGCAGCTCTACGCAGGAGAAATCCCTCAAGCCCGCGCCAACTTCGAGCGCGCCGTCGAGCTCGATCCCTCCTTCGCCATGGCGCACGAGTACCTCGGCTTGGCCTACCTCCACCAGGGAGACCCCGTCCGCGCCGAACAGGAGCTGCAAAAAACCCTGGCCTTCATCGACCACGTCACCGAGCCGGAAAAGGAGAAGATTCTCGGCGACTACAACTTCCTGCGCCGCGACTTCGACAAGGCCATTATTCACTTCAAACTGCTGAAGCAGCTTCGCGAACGCGATTCCGCCCCCGCCCTCAACCTGGCACAGTGTTACGTCGGAAAACTTGACTACGATGCCGCGCTGGTTGAAACCAAGGTAGCCCTCGCCATGGAACCCGCCGCTGGGCCGCTGAACAACCTCGCCGAGATTTACCTGCTGAAGGGCGATGTCCACAACGCCCTGCTTACCGCGCAGGACATCGTCGCCAAAGACCCCGGCAACGTGCGCGGAATGGAGAATCTGGGATGGGCTTACTGGCTGGACAACCAGCAGAAGGAAGCGCGCGCCATCTTCGAGCGCATGGCGCAGCAGGGCGGCGAGGCCGAATCACGCGGCCGTTCGGCGCTGGCGGATATGGCCTGGTCCTCCGGCAGATTCCACGATGCGGCGCACCAGTTCGAATCGGGCATCGCGGTCGACCGCAGTCTCGGCAACTCGTTCGCTCTCGGAAAAAAGGAGCTCTCCCTGAAAACCAGTCTGCTGGAGGCCGGTTCTCTATCCTCTCCCGTGGAGAATTTAGCCAAAGATGCGGTCTGGAACGATCCCCAGCTTCTTTTGCTTTCAGGGCTGCTGTACGCCGACGCCGGCTCCCCCTCTGATGTGCAAGCCATTTCCGGGCGCCTGGACTCCGCGATCAGGAACAACGACGTGCCGACTCTCTTGTCGTTTCGCGAGATTCTCTCCGCCCGCGCGGCCCTTCTCGACCACGATCCCTCGGTCGCGGTGAAAGCCGCCGAGCGCGCCGTGCAGTTCGAGAGGTCAACTCTCGCGTTGCAGGTTCTGGCCGCGTCCGAGGAAGCCGCATCCCGCCCTCAGGATGCCATCTCATCTTATGAAGAGGTGTTGAAGCGCGGCGCCGAGAGAAGCCGCAGCTACGATGCGCCCGCCTACCATGAACTGGTCATGATCCATTACCGGCTCGGCGTTCTATATCAAGAGGTCGGAGACAAGAACTCCGCGCGTTCTCACCTTCAGCAGTTCCTGACCTGGTGGTCTCATCCGGAAGGCAAATCAAAGATTTATAACGACGCGAAGTCGCGCATCCGCCGTCTCGAGTCGGCAGACTTGCGCGTCGGCATGCCCACGCCCGCAATGTAAAGCGCCGATTCGGCGATCCCGTCGATCCCCAGGTCTTTTTCGATCACGGAATCCTTCATTGCCATTGTGCAGAAGGGAGCCAGGCCGAGCCATGTCGCTACCAGGCAAAATGTCTGACACACATGCCCGGCGTCCAGCAGCACCGTTCGGTATGCACGCGCAGTCGGATACTTCCACATCGATCGCGGAAATACCGCCGTCATCAGAAAAACCGCGGCCGCGCCCTTCACCCAGCTTTGCCCGGCGCAGTATTCCACGGCACGCCTCGGCGCGTCTGAAACCAGCTTCAGCTTTTCCAGCAGGTGTGCTTTTGGATTGTAGTGATACAGGCCTGGCGCCAGTCCTTCTACTCGCATGGCCAGCACATAGGCTTCAACCGGATGGCGCGCTCCCGAGGAAGGGCTCGTCTTCAGCGGCAGTCGGCCGAAAGTCTTGACGTCGAGATAGGCCGTCACTCCCCAGGCATAGAAGAGAAGGTGGCACAGCGTTTCAAACGGCAAGGCCGCCGGCGAGAATTCCCGGTGGGTGCGCCGCTTCATCAGGACATCAGCGAATTCAGCTTTCGGCTGAGGCCGCCGCAGGGCGATCCTTTTACGCCCAGCGTAAGACTTGAAGAACGCCGGGTTCGGGCCAGCCTCCAGCAGCTTTTTCTCCAGCCGGGCGAGCGCCGCCGGCCGCGCCTCGTAGGGCACGTCCTTGGTGCCAAAGTGAAAAAACGCCGCCTGCGGAAACCACGATGCCCACGCGCTGTGGATCGCTTCGTCCTCGGCCGCTGCCGCGCTGCCTTTCTGCAGCAACGCGCCATGACGCGTCAAGGTTCGAATTGTGCGCAGAATAGTCTGTGGTTTGAAGCCGGGAAGCAGGCGATAAAGCCTTGCCGGGGAAGACCACTGGTCCAGAAACCCAAGCACCAGCACCGCCACGGGGTTGGCGGTCATCACCGCTCGGGTGCGGTAGTTGCACAGCACGAGCTGCGCACCGTCCCAGTAACAGACAAGGTTTCTTGCTCTGCGTACCATGCGCCGGGCAGGCGCCCTGACAGCCATTCTCAGGAAACGCGCTTACCCAACGCGCTTCCCCATTTCGCTGACCTTCTTGAGCCCGTCTCCGCCCTTGTGAAGGCAACACTTTGCCATCGCGTTTTGCATCAGCTTTACACCGCACTCCAGGTCGGACGACGCCTCGGTAAGCTTTCTGAGGGCGTAGGTCAACTCCCGGTAATCGTGATCGGTGATTACCCTGTCTTCAGATTTCTTGTTTGCCATTGCAACTTCCTCCTGCTCTGACGTGGCACACTAGCCCGAGAAACAGTAAAAGTCAAATACTCCCGCAGACCCGTCTTTGGCCCCGGAAATCGCCATCAGGGCCTCATCCCGCCAGGGCGAAAGCCACGATCGTTTCGCCTCGCAGGCCGCTTTCCCGCTCCAGTTCTTCCACTAGCGACTTCTCGAGTTCATCCGATTGAGGGCGCATCTCGCAGGCGGCCACTTCCTCCTCGCTCGCGCCGTCAAAACACAGCTCGCAGACCCCTAATTCGCCTTCGGACAGGATCGGAGGGCCAAAAGTCCGGCATAGCACGGGGCGGAACTCGTAGAGATCGCAGGTTTTGGTCTCGGGATCGAGCGCCGGACAGATTTCGTCATTGGCGAAGTCGTCCCACCGTTCTGGCGCTGCGGACTCGTCCAGAACTCCGCTGTGGATATCCCCGGGGTAAGCCGGGCTGAGCCGCTCGACGGCCTCTCGGGTCCGAGCGCGAACGCGCTCCGCCCGATCCGGATCCCGCGCTTCCAGCTCCGCCAGTCCTTTCCTCAGGCGGACCGCGTCGAGCTGATTGATGGCAAACACTCCCACGCAGCATTGCGAACATCCCGGTCTGCACGCCAGCCATTTGCCGCTCCTGGCGGCGGAGTCCGCCAAAGCCGCGTTCACGATCTGGACCAGCTCGCGATCCCGATGGGGGAGAAGACAGGACATCCCATGCAGCATATCCCGGCGGCGGCCCTTGCGGACGCCGATCTTTCGATTTGATCGATTCGTACGATTTGACCGATTCCAGCGGATGTATACTTGGCTCGTGAACCCCGCGGCCGCGGCGCCACGGCCGTGATTTACCGCGCAAAGGGGATGCTCATGAAGTTCACCGGACTGTCGCTCCTGCTCTCCTCGATTTTACTTTCCTCTCTTGTCGTGGCGGCCCAGCAGAAGACCGAAACCGCACCCCAGAACTCTCGTATCTACGAGTTTCCAGTTACCATGCGCCAGAAGGTAGTTGCCGGCTCCACTCTCGTGGGAACCAAAGTGCAAGCAAAGCTCATCGCCGCAACCCTGGTGGACGGCGTGGTGGTTCCCAAGGACGCCATCCTTTCCGGACAGGTGACCGAGTCCATCGCAAAGTCGGACAAGACCGGCTCGCTGCTCGGCATTCGCATGGACTCAGCTGAATGGAAAAACGGCTCGACCCCCCTCAAGGCTTACTTGACCGCGTGGACTTACCCGCTGCGTCAAGGCCTGCCGGCGCAGGACCTGTCCTATGGACCGCCCGAAGGCCCCGTGCGGACCTGGAATGGCGCCGGTACCTATCCTGATCCGAACTCCCCGGCTTCGCATCCCTTCCCGGGAGGTACGAGCGACCGAGAGCCGGACTATCTACCTCAGGCGCCGTCAACCGGACTTTCAAGCCATCCGGTGCAGATGAAAGATGTGGAGTTGATGCGCGATGGCGAGGGGAACCTGGCGATCAGCTCTACCCACACGCTCAAACTGGACAAAGGCACCATCTACGTGATCGCCACCGGAGACCAGTTGCCGGCGAAACTAAGCCGGTAGCAGTTTCGCCGCGGCATTATCTCTAAGTAGCAGGGCCATCCCCGCCTCGTTCGCCAATCCCATGTACTCCTTTGCGGAAAACTGCCGGCCTTGCTCGATAGCTTTGCTGAAACTCTGGATCAGCTTCACCACGTGCTCGTCCGCGAATGTCTGCTTCCGAATCGGGCTCCGTGCGCAACACTGGAACTCCCCTAGCTGCCGGTCGGTATGACGCCTGCGCCTTCCATCATGAGCAGGATCGTTCTTTCGGGCGCGCGCGGGCAGTGCATTACTCCTCTCGGCACCGTGAATCCCTGGCGAGGTCCAAGTTCAACCGTGCGGCCCTCCAACTCAATGATGAACTTGCCCTCCACCACGTAGAAGAATTCATCTTCATTTGTGTGCTTGTGCCAGTGAAATTCGCCTTTCACGATGCCCAGGCGCACCACGCCATCGTTGATACGGCAGAGCGTCTGGTTGACCCACGGCTCCTTGCAGGCGTGCGCCAGCGCCTGCACGTCAATCAACTCCAGCGGAGCGAATTTCGTATCAAGGTTGATGGAATATTGCGTTTGACTTGCCATCCAGGCCTCCCAGTCTCTTGGACTTTTCCTTGCGAAAGGCTACTACAACTCCACATCCCCTCGCCCGCGACCGCCCGCGATCATCTATCATGTCGCGATATGCCCGACAAAGTCCGCTGGGGAATTTTGAGCACCGCCGACATCGGCCTTAAGAAAGTTATTCCCGGAATGCAGAAGGGCTCGTGGAGCGACGTGGTCGCGATCTGTTCTCGCGATCAGGCGAAGGCCCGCGATGCGGCTAGCACTCTCGGAATCTCGCGCGCCTACGGCTCCTACGACGAGCTTCTCGCCGATCCCGACATCGAAGCCGTCTACAACCCGCTGCCCAACCAACTCCACGTGCCGTGGTCCATCAAGGCTGCCGAAGCAGGGAAGCACGTCCTGTGCGAGAAGCCGCTCAGCATGACCCTGGCCGAAGCCCGCCAGTTGCTCGATGCGCAGCGGCGCACCGGCGTGAAGATCGGAGAAGCCTTCATGGTGCGCACTCACCCCCAATGGCTGCGTGCCCGCGATCTGGTGCGCTCCGGCCGCATCGGCCCGCTGCGCTCGGCTATGTGTTTCTTCAGCTACTTCAACCGCGATCCCAAAAACATCCGTAACATTCCCGAGTACGGCGGCGGCGCGCTCATGGATATCGGCTGCTATCCCATCAACACCACGCGTTTCATGTTCGGCGAAGAACCCTCGAGGGTGCTGGGCCTTGTCGAGCGTGATCCGGAAATGAAAACCGACCGCCTGACTTCGGCGATTCTGGATTTCCCCTCCGGCCACGCCGTCTTCACCTGCAGCACACAGCTTGTGCCATACCAGCGCATTCACTTCGCCGGTACTCGGGGGCGGATCGAAATCGAGATTCCCTTCAACGCGCCCAACGACCGGCCCTGCAAGATTTTCGTGGATGATGGCGGCGACCTCTTCGGCAAGGACATCAGCGTCGAAGAGATTCCAACCTGCGACCAGTACACCGTCCAGGGGGACGTGTTCTCACGCGCGATTCGTGAAGGGGGAGAAGTGCCAGTTACGCTCGAAGATGCTGTACGCAACATGGCGGTGATCGAAGCGGTCTTCCGCTCCGGCGAATCTGGCCGCTGGGAAAAACCGTAACCGCGTGGCGCGGGCGCCCCCGCCCGCGAAATTGCTGCCCGGGATATACTTACCCGCTGCATCCGTCCACCCCACAACCCGAGGCAAACATGATTCATCGCGCCTTCCGTCTGCTGCTTGCAATTGTTGTGCTTTTACCTGTCGCCGCTGCCGCCCAGACGCCGCAGTATCCCTACTTTCCCAGCGAGACGCCCGCGAAGATCGAGCCGGTGACCAGCAGTTTCAACTACATCAGGCGCGAAGTCATGATTCCCATGCGCGATGGCGTGAAACTCTACACCGTCATCTTGATTCCCAAAGGCGCGAAGGATGCTCCCATCTTGTTTACCCGCACCCCTTACAACGCGCAGGAGCTGACCACGCACGATCCCCGCGGCGGAGAAGGGACGGGCGCGCCGCTCAGTTCGCATTTCGGACAGAACCTGCACGGTTATGACAACGCCCTGCCGGTGATCGTCGACGGTGGCTACATCCGCGTGGTGGAGGACATTCGCGGCAAGTACGGTTCGGAAGGCGACTACATCATGACCCGGCCGCTCCACGGCCCGCAGAATCCCACGCCGGTTGACGAGTCGACCGACACCTACGACACCATCGACTGGCTGGTGAAGAACATTCCCGAAAGCAACGGAAGGGTCGGGGTCCTTGGCATCTCCTACGACGGTTTCCTGCCGCTGATGGCGGTGATCAATCCGCATCCCGCGCTCAAAGTCTCGGTGCCCATGAATCCCATGGTCGACGGATGGATGGGCGACGACTGGTTTCACAATGGCGCCTTCCGCCAGCAGAACATGCCCTACATCTACGAGCAGGAGGGAACTCGCAAGAACGAAGTCCGCTGGTGGTCGAGCCACTATGACGACTACGACATGTTCATGCAGGCGGTCTCGGCCGGCGAACTCGGCAAACAGCGCGGCCTGGAGCAGATGGGATTCTGGCGCAAGATTCTCGACCATCCGACTTACGATGCCTTCTGGCGCGAGCAGGCGATGGATCAGATCCTGGCAGCACAGCCGCTGAAGGTTCCGCTCATGCTGGTGCACAGCCTCTGGGATCAGGAAGACATCTATGGCGCCATCGCCGTCTACAAGGCCATCAAGCCGAAAGACACAAACAACGACAAAGTTTTCCTGGTGATGGGGCCGTGGCACCACGGGCAGGAGATCGATGACGGCAGCAGCCTGGGAGCGCTCCACTTCGGCAGCGATACGTCCTACTACTTCGAGCAGAACATCCTGCGGCCGTTTCTGGATCACTACCTCAAGACGGACACTCCGAAGTCCGATGTGGCGACCGTCAACGCCTACGAGACCGGAACCAACCACTGGGAACGCCTTCCCGCATGGCCCGCGGGATGCGCCAGCGGATGCAGCACTCATCCGACGCCGCTCTACCTGAATGCGGGATTGAAGCTCAGCTTCAGCGCGCCGAAGGCCGGCGACGCTGCCTTCGACGAGTACGTCTCCGATCCGGCGAAGCCGGTGCCGTTTCGTGCGCGTCCCATCCAGCCGGTCGGTTACGGAACCGGATACACCTGGCCGGAGTGGCTGGTCGATGATCAGCGCGAGGCTTCCGGGCGTTCCGATGTGTCGGTCTTCGTCTCCGATGTGCTGACCTCGCCGGTAAAGATCAGCGGGCAGCCGATGGCGAACCTGATTGCCTCGACCAGCGGCACCGACTCGGACTGGGTGGTCAAGGTGATCGACGTCTACCCTGATGAAGTCGCCGACCAGCCATCGCTCGGGGGATACCAGCTAATGGTCTCAGCCGACATCTTCCGCGGGCGCTATCGCGAGAGCTTCGAGACCCCGAAGGCGATCGCCGCCAACCAGCCGCTGCTCTATCGCTTCGCCTTACCCACAGCCAACCATGTTTTCCTGCCCGGCCACCGCATCATGATGCAGGTGCAGTCGAGCTGGTTTCCTCTCTATGACCGCAACCCGCAGACCTTCGTGAAGAGCATCTTCTGGGCGAAGCCCGGGGACTATCAGAAGGCGACGCAGCGGATCTACCACGCAGCTGGACAGGCGAGCTTCATCGAGCTGCCGGTGGTCTCGACGCCATAGTGGAGATATGTTCCACGTGGAATATTCCTGCGGTTGAGGTGGAAACGGTAAGCCGTTTTCAGTGAGGAATTTGCATCGACCGCAGGTCCAGAAGCCTTGCCCGGCAAGGCTTTTCGCGGATCGCGAACTCTAACCGCTTTCTACTCTGAGGATTGCACGCGCATGGTCTCGTCGATCCATACCCGGGAAGGCGACCCCGGCCCGTTGCGCTGGGCGACGGCCTGGAAGCCGGTCGAGGTGGTCTCGATGTCGTAGCTGTAGGGCGGCCGCTGGCGCTCGACCGTCAGGTAATGCCCGGAGACCAGTTGATCGAACGTCGCGTATTTTCCCTCCGAGGCGAGGTAGCCCCGCTCGGCGTTGGCGATGCTGATCAGGTCGTTCTTAACCCCTGTGATGACGGCGGCCCCGGTGGGCGAGTCTGTCCCGCCGATCGCAGTCACGCTGCGAAACTGCGACGAATAGATGTACATCCCGACCGCCAGCACGGCGACCGTAGCGATAAACCCGAAGCCCCGCATAGACCCTCCGCTTGGATCATTGCATCGCGAAGTCCCGGACCGGGCAAGTAACCAGAGTGTAGTGAAGGGTTTGCCGGGGTGGCGGCTGGCCGCAGGCGATGAAAGGTGGGTTCCAGGCGCAAAACAAGCGCCTCAGGGCTTTTCAGCCTTGAGGCGCGAGATGAACAGCCCTCCCCCGAAGTCTGCTCACAGATACCCTATCAATTGTGGGAAAAACTGAAAATGGCACGAACGGGCCATATGGTTTCCACAGGGGATAGAGGGTCGAAAAAGCAGGTCCCTCCGCTGCGCGAGCTTCCGCAAAGCGGAAGCTCTGCTTCGGTCGGGATGACAGATTTTTACGAGAGCGCGGGTGAGACACCCGCGCTTAAACGAGCAGGATCTCGTTCGAGGGTTCCGTTTTTAAGTATTGTCATCCTGAGCGGAGCGAGAGCATTCGCGCAGCGAATGGTCGCGCGAAGTCGAAGGACCTGCTGTTTGCAGGGCGAATGGCAATTCGCCGAACGGGTCGAAAAAGCAGGTCCCTCCGCTGCGCAAGAGCTTCCGCAAAGCGGAAGCCCTGCTTCGGTCGGGATGACAGATGATTTTCGGGAGCGCGGGTGAGACACCCGCGCCTACACAAGCTTGCAGAATGCGTCGAGGCGGTCGTTGAAGGCGCGTGTGTCGTCCCAGAAGGGGCCGTGGCCGAGGTTCGGCATCAGCTGCATCTGCGCGTGGGGCAGGGCGGCTTTGTGCTGGTCGGCGGCGGAGACTTTGACGACCGCATCGGCGACGCCGTGGGTGATGAGCACAGGCTTGCGGATCTTCGGCAGAAGGTCGTCGTTATCGAAAGCGCGCGAGAACATTCCCTGGCGAACGTATGGCGGGGTGGTAACGGCGTATCCCAGCATGAAATAGAAGTCTGCATCGGAGAGCTTGCTGGCGAAGCAGTTTCGCAGCAGGCCTGCGAGTCCACGAGTGCAGGTTTCCCCATCGGTCGAAAGAAATTGCGGAACAAAGCCGAGAAACTCCGGAGTGAGGACCGACATGGCAGCCTCGCTTCCCAGCTTGGTGACGCCGCCCACGAACTGCATGCCGGCGATGTGGTCCTCTCCGTAGTGGCGGACGTAGTCGAGCATGATCAGCGGGCCGTACGACCAGCCGGAGAGCACGGGGTGATCGAGGTTGAGCGACTGGATGACGGCGTTGATATCATCCGCCCAGAGCTTTGCGTCGCCATAGGCGTCTTTCGGTTTGTCGGAGAGACCGTGACCTCGGATATCGAGCGCAACCAGCCGGTACCGATCGGCGAGGCTCGAGTTCAACTGTCGATTCCACTGGAGACAGCACTGCGAGATGCCGTGAACGAAGAGGATTGGCCGGCCTTTCGGGTTTCCCGTTTCCACGACGTGAAGCTTGACGCCTCCGCCGCCGGTGACAGTGTGAGTCTTCATGGTGACCCTCCATGCGCCCCCCTACTTCAGGCCCTGGCTGCACTCCTTCGGATCGATCACGCCAAGGTCTTTGAGGACCTCGAACTTTGCGTTCTTGACCTGGGCGATGTACATGTTCATGCGAACGTGGTGCTGGCCCGGCACCATCTCGGCCGGGCCGCCGGGACCCTGCGCAATCTTGGCGTGGTCGAGCGTCTTGATGACAGCGTTCTGATCCAGCGAGCCGGCCTCTTTCACGGCAGCTTCCCAGAGCTTCAATCCGCGGTACAAGCCGGTCGAGGCGCTGCCGGCGGTGAACTTGGCGCTGCCGGGATAGAGCCTGTCGTACTGCTTGAGAAGATCCTGGCTGAATGAGTCGCTGACGCCCTGGTAGTAATCGAGACAGCTATATACACCCTCCACCTGCGCGGCGGGGGCCATGTTCACGAAGTTCTCCTCGAAGTAAGTGCAGACGACGTGCCCTCCGCGCTTGGCGAAGCCCGAGTTGTAAAGCTGGTCGAGGAATGGCGTGAGGCCCGGCGGGACGGTGGTGTTGAACACGACCTCGGCGCCGCTGGAGACAATTTTCTCGACGGTTGCCTTGTAGTCGGTGTGATCGAGGGGAAAGTATTCCTCGCCAACGATCGAGCCGCCCCGGGCCGTCGCCACTTCACGCAGCTTTTTATTCATGACGTGCGGCCAGATGTAGTCCGCGGACGGGCAGTAGAACTTCTTCGCTCCGGTTTTCTGCATCAGCCAGGGGATCAGTGACTCGACCTGCTGCGCGGGAACCGGGCCGGTGCAGAAGATGAGCGGGTGACATTCCTGTCCCTCGTATTGCTCGGGGTAGATGTAGAGTTTTTTGCCGTCGATGACCGCGGGTCCTTTGATCGCCTGGCGGGTCGAGCTGTAGATGCCGCCGAGGATTACGTCGACCTTATCCTGCTGAACGAGCTTTTTGGATTTGGCCTCGGCAACGCTGTCGGTCGTGGCGCTGTCTTCCAGATAAAGAGTAATCTGCCGCCCCAACAGGCCACCGTTGGCGTTGATGTCGTTGATTACCATTTTGGCCACGTTCGCATTAGCGATGCCCAGGAACGAAAGCGGGCCCGTCATGTCGGTTATCACGCCGACCTTGATCGGCTGGCCACTGTTTGCGGTCATTACTCTTTCTCCTCTCAGACTTTTTGCGTGGAGGGCACGGATTTCGAAAGGGCGGACGTCCCAGGTACCGTGCCTTGACCTGATTAGTTCAGGCCGCAACGATTAACGATTTCAGGGTCAATGTCAAGTGGACGTGGGTGCGTGGACGCGGGCGGGGGCCCGCGTCACACGGGTGCTACTGCGCATCGCGGTTGGTGATCTCGACGCGGAACATTGGCTTCGGTTTTTCGGACGCATCCATTTCGTAGGTCTGCTCGGTTTTGGCGGGATCGTAGTCGCGCCAGAGCCAGATCATCTCTTCGGGAAATTCGGCGGCGCCGTGGCCTGAGTTGTGAGTGCCTTTGCCGAAGGAGAAGTGAAAGTCATACTCCTTGAGCTTGAGCGCGTTGGCCAGGCGAATGTTGGCGAGCGGCCAGCTTCCGTAGCGTTCGTTTTCCATGTCCTCGGAACCATCCTGGAGCCAGACACGGATATTGCGGTGAGGCTCGCGCAAGACCTTGTCCGGGTAGTCCTGGCCGCCGTCGGGAATTTGCGGATCTTCTTTCCACTGGATGCTGGTGAAGCTGCCGATCCAGGAGAGGACGCGACTGAACTGGTCGGGCATCTGCCAGGCGGCGTTGAAGGAACAGATGCCGCCCGAGGAGAGGCCGGTGATGGCGTGGCTGTAGGCGTCTTTGCGGAGGTTGTATTTGGCTCCTACGTCGGCGAGGATTTCGTCGCGCAGGTAGCGGACGTAGCGGTCACTGACCGTGTCGTACAGCGTGCTCCGCATGGAATCTTTCAGCGTGCGGTGCCACTTGTCGGAATAGGCCTTGACGAAGCGGTAGGTGGGCGTGTCGGGAGAATCGGAGATGTCCCCGGGATTGATAAAGACGCAGATGAGCACCGGGATTTTCTTCTGCGCGATGAGGTTGTCGATGACGTTGAGCGCGAGATTGTTGCCCTCACGATGGATGTAGCCTCCGCCGTCCTGAAAGACCATTACTGCCGCGGGAATTTTCGGGTCGTATTGCGCGGGCACGTAGATCCAGTACTCGCTCTTCATGCCGTCGTAAATCTTGCTGGTGTGGGTAATTTTCTCGGAGAGCGTGCCTGAAGGAGTTCCCGGCTGAAGGTAAGAGAGTGGGCCGAAGGCGGGCAGGTCAAGGCGGCCTCCGAACTTTGCTCCATTAACGAGATAGTGAAATGAGTGCAGGCGCGCGACGGGCTCGATGTGCGCGACGGCATACCAGAGATTGGAACCAGAGATGTGCCGCATCTGCGGGCCGGCGGTGCCGTCGATGACCAGCGAGGGCTGAGACGCGGTCTGCAGGGCGAAGAAGAAGTCGGGTCCGTTGCTGGCCCAGGCGGTGCCTTCCTGCAAATCTTTCGCGGGGAAAGTTTCAGTGATGGCTTTTTGCAATGCCGCGGGGTTGGACTTCGCCAGATCGATCAGTTGCGGCGCCGAAAGTTGTTGTGCGAATGCGGGAGTGAGCAGACACAGGAGCAACAGGAATGACTTCCACATGGTCCGGTTCCTTTTTACCAGTTCCAGGATGTTTCGTCCTTGTCGTTCCGCAGTTTGGAACGACAGGGCGGGGATTTTGATTCTCTGTAACTGACAACGAATTCAACTTCCCCACCCTGTCGCAAAAAGCGCGACAAGGGTGGGGCACCCCGGCGATTGACTTCCGGATGATAGATGCCTTATCTCCAACTACTGCTTCCGACGGGGATTTTGAATTGTTTTGACTGACAACGAATTCAACGTCCCCACCCTGTCGCAAAAAGCGCGACAAGGGTAGGGCACCCCCGGGTTCATTTGTTGACGACGTTCAGGGTGGTCTCGATCAGGTCCTGTGAATTACCTCCGACCATGATTTTGAAAGTTCCCGGCTCGACCACGCGTCGCATCTCGCGGTTGTAAAACGCGAGTTCATCGAAGCCGAGCGGCAGTTCCACGGTTTTGCTTTCACCCGGTTTCA
Organism: Terriglobales bacterium; assembly: GCA_963803205.1. Lineage (GTDB taxonomy): Bacteria > Acidobacteriota > Terriglobia > Terriglobales > Acidobacteriaceae > CAWDLG01. Next base: position 1,250,003 of record CAWDLG010000004.1, on the reverse strand, counting down.
GTTCGATGCGCCGAAATCCGCGCAGTTCCTTGACGGGCCGGGTCACTGAGCTGACTTCGTCGCGAATATAGAGCTGCACCACCTCGCTGCCCGCGACTTTGCCGGTGTTGGTGACGTCAACCGAGACTTTTGTTTCTCCGGCGGTGCCGATGGTTTCCGGTGCGAGGCGCAGCTTCGCGAATTTGAAAGTTGAGTAGCTCAGTCCCCAGCCGAAGGGAAACAGCGGCTGGGTCGAGCTGCCGAGGTATTCGCGCTTGGCGGAAGGCTTCTGGTAGTAGTAAACCGGCAACTGACCGACCGAACGGGGTACCGTGACTGCCAGCTTGCCTCCGGGATTGTAGTCGCCGAAGATCACGTCGGCGGCCGCAGTTCCGCCTTCCTGGCCGAGATACCATCCGTCGAGAATTGCCGGAACATTCTGCGCGATGTAGTTGATCGAATTCGGACGGCCGTGAATCAGGAAAACCACTACTGGTTTTCCCAGCGCGATAATTGCTTTTACAAGATCGTCCTGGTTTCCCAGCAGGTCAAGGTTGTCGCGATCGCCGGGATGTTCCACCGCCCAGGCTTCGCGCGATGTCTGCTCGTTGCCACCGAGAACGAGGATGCTGATGTCCGCCTTCTGCGCGACTTTGACGGCCTCCTGAATTCGCTTCGCATTCAGAGCCGGGTCGCCGAGCACCACTTTGTCGGCATTCCAGTCGGGATCGGTCTCGGTGATCTTGCAGCCGAGCGAGTAGAGGACTTCAGCGGAGGAGCCGACCTTGTCCTTGATTCCCTGGAGAATGCTGACGCCGCGTCCGGGAACGTTGCTGTAGCCGCCGAGGTGCATTTCGGCGGCGTTGGGGCCGATGACGGCGATGCGTTTGTAGCGCGACTTGTCGAGGGGCAGGAGCCCGTTCTGATTCTTCAGCAGAGTGATGGCTTCGTGCGCAGCCTTGAGCGCGAGCTGCTGATGCTCGGGGCTGTTAGTGATTTTCTCGGCCTGCGCGGGATCGACATAGGGATGATCGAAGAGGCCGAGGAGGAATTTCTCGCGCAGCACCCGGGCCACAGCCTGATCGACTGCGGCCTGGGTGATGCGTCCTTCTTTTACCTGGTCGGCGAGACTGCGGAAGGCGTTCGCGGCGGGCAATTCGACGTCGACGCCCGACTCGAGGGCGAGTCTGGCGCCATCGCGATTGTTGGCCACGATGTGGTGGATGGTGCGCATCTCGTCGATGGCGAAGTAGTCGGAGACGACGAGGCCATCAAACCCCCACTCCTGGCGCAGGATGTCGATGAGGAAGTGGCGGTTGCTGTGGTTAGGGATGCCGTCGACTTCGTTATAGGAAGGCATCACGCTGCGAGCGTGGCCCTCCTTGATGGAGACCTCGAAGGGCCGAAGAAAATCTTCGCGCAGCACACGTTCCGGATACATGGCCGGGCCAACGTTGGTTCCACCCTCGGGCTGGCCATGGGCAGCGAAATGCTTGAGGGTGGCCATGACGTGAGCGTTGTCGATGGCGGGGCCGGTGCCCTGAAAGCCGCGCACGGCGGCGAGTCCGATCTGCGAGACCAGGTAGGGATCTTCACCGTAGGTTTCTTCGAAACGCCCCCAGCGTGGATCGCGCGCCAGATCGACGACGGGAGCAAGGCACTCCTGGGCGCCGCGCGCGCGCGCTTCGGCGGCGGTGGCGGTGAAGACGTCGCGAACCAAATTCGGGTCCCAGGTGGCAGCAAGCGCGATCGGCTGCGGGTATGAGGTTCCGCCGGGAGCGACGTGGCCGTGCAGGCACTCATCGTGAAACAGAATGGGAATCCCGAGACGAGTGTTCTCCTTTACCCACTTCTGAATGGTGTTGGTGAACTCGGCCATCTGGCGCGGTCCGCGATTTTCGCTGGGGCGGGAAATCTGGCCCATTCCTTGTTTGAGCACGACGGCGGCGCGGTCGGGGAGGAAGTTGCCTTTGTTGTCGACGAACCAGGCGCTGGGATCGTCGCGGGAAGCCGAGTTCTCCCATTTGCCCTGGAGTTGCGCCACTTTTTCTTCCAGAGTCATGCGCGAGAGCAGGTCGGCGACTCGCTGCTCGACCGGCAATGACGCGTCGAGGTAAGGCGCTGTTTCCTGAGCGTGGACGAAGACGCCGAGCAGAAGAGCGACAACTGGCAGCAGGACAAGACTTCGCCAATCGACCTGGATTGCCGAACGATGCATTGGATCTCCGGAATCAGAAGGAGAGTTGTTGAGAGTCAGTGCAATATAGCAGTCGTTAACGTACACGCAAAGGAAATTGTGGGCAGGATGTGACGGAGATTTCTATTTCGTCGCGGCGGGTTGCTTGCCTTCTTCCACGGTGAGAATGCGATCGACTTCTTTGACTTTGACAATGTCCTTGTTGCCGCTGGGCCAGTCGATTTCCAGTTTCTCAACGCTGGTTGCCGAGCCGAGCCCGAAGTGTACGCGTGGATCGGAACTCGAGCTGTAGCTTCCGCCGCTGAATACGTCGCATCGCTGGCGGGCGCCGCCGGCAGTGAGAAAGACCTTGGCTCCAATCGCATCGCGCGGGCTGCGGAGTCCGCCGACGAGTCGGAGAGTCAGCCAGTGGTTGTCATTCTTCACCACGTTGCGCAGGAGACTGGGCGTCGAGTCCATGTTGTTCACCACGACGTCGATGTGGCCGTCGTTGAAGAGATCGCCGAATGCCGCGCCGCGTGCGGGAATCACGACGGCCAATCCGCTCCCGGTCGCAGGCGGCACTTCCTGAAATTTCGTGCCGTTCAGATTGCGGAAAAGCTGCGGGCGCTCCGCCCAAGTGGTTCCCCAGTCCTGCTTGTCGACTTCGGGATAGACGTGGCCGTTGGCGATGAAGATGTCGGTTAAGCCGTCGTTGTCGAAATCAAGAAAGCCCGCTCCCCAGGAAAGAAAAGGAATTGTGGGATCGCCGAGGCCCGCCTGGTAGGTGACATCGGTGAAGCCTCCGCCGCCATCGTTGCGGTAGAGAGTCTTGTAGTCGTCGGAGAAGGTGGTGGTGAAGAGATCGACTCTGCCGTCGCGGTTGTAGTCGCCGACCGCGACGGCCATCGATGCCTGCTCGCGTCCATCCTCGCTCAGAGCAAAGCCGGAAGCGTAACTCACATCTTCAAACGTGCCGTTGTGCTGGTTGCGGTAAAGAAAGCTGGGAGTGGAGTCGTTGGCGACGGCGAGGTCAACCCAGCCGTCGTCATCGACATCGACGAACACCGCGGCGAGGCCAAAGTAGCCGTCCGGATCTGCGACTCCGGCTTTCACGCTTACGTCGGTGAAGGTGCCGTCGCCATTGTTGTGAAACAGGTGGTCGCTCTCTCCGCGCAAACCGCGCGGTCCGCACATCACCGGAACTCCGCGGAACTGGCAAAAGTTGGGAGGAATTTTTCCCTGGCCGGCGATGGGCGGGTGATCGATGTCGAACTTGATGTATCCGGCAACGAAGAGATCGAGGCGTCCGTCGTGATCGTAATCGCCCCAGGTCGGACCGGCGGACCAGCCGCCCAGAGTCACGCCGGCTTTTTCCGCCACATCCGTGAAGGTGCCGTCGTGGTTGTTGTGGTAGAGACGGTTCGTGCCGAAGTTGGCGACGTAGAGGTCGGGCCATCCGTCGTTGTCGTAATCGCCCACGGCAACTCCGAATCCCCAGCGTTCGTTGGCGACGCCTGCTTTTTGCGTGACGTCGGTGAAAGTGCCATTGTGATCGTTGTGGAACAGCTTCGCCTGTGGTGCGGGCTCTTGGCCTTTGCCGGCGGCGATGGTCGAGCCGTTGAGGAGATAAATGTCGAGCCAGCCATCGTTGTCGTAGTCGAGCAGGGCGACGCCCGAGCCGGGAGTTTCGATGATCGAGCGCTTCTCGGGCGTGCCGGAGCGATAGTGGAAGCTGTCGAGTCCGGCTTCTTTGGCGACGTCGCGGAAAACCACTGGGGCGGCGTCGGAGAATCCGCCGGCGGTGATGGGACGCGATTGCGCGTCTTTGATGGCGGGATGTGCCACTCCGGTAGAGACGCCCATTCCCTGAGAGGGTGGAGTTTCCGCAGGTTTTTCCTGGGCGGTGATTGAAGGTGGAAAGGCCAGCAGAGTGATGCTCAGCACTGCCGAGAGAAATTGGAAGGCGAGGCCATGAGGTCGTGGCTCAGAAATTCTCATCACTCGCCTGGGCCTGAATTTCAGATTACTCCGTTACTCCGGCAACTTTTTGTCGCCGGTGATGCTGAATGCGGATTCTGCTGCGGCAGCGCCGGTTCCCGGCTGTCCACCACCTACGGTCAGTTTATAGCTTCCGGCGGCAACCATGGTATCGCCGGCTTCGTTGACGGAGCTCAAATCACGAGGCTCGAGCTTGAACCTTACATGCTGCGTCTCGCTTGCGCCGACGTGCACGCGCTTGAGGGCGCGCAGGGCATGAATGGGCGAGAAGGGAGACCTGGGGAACGTCAGATAGACCTGCACGACTTCATCGCCGTCTCGATCGCTTGTGTTTTTGACATCGGCTTCCACCTTCAGGTCGTCGCCGGCGTTTAACGAGTCAGTCGAAAGCTTGAGGTTGCTGTATTCAAACCTGGAATAACTAAGGCCATAGCCGAAGGGATAAAGAGGCTTTCCTTCGAAGTAGCGGTAGGTCCGGTTCTTCATCGAATAATCTTCGAAGGGCGGAAGCTGATCGACGGCGGTGTAAAACGTGACGGGAAGACGTCCCGCAGGATTATTGACGCCGGCCAGAGTCTGGGCGATCGCGGTTCCGCCTTCCTCGCCCGAATACCAGGCGTCGACGATGGCGTTGGCATTGGCCTCTGCCCAGTTGACGGCGAGAGCGCTGCCATTCATCAGGACGACTACCAGAGGCTTGCCGGTCTGCTTCATGGCCTTGAGCAGTTCGTCCTCTTCCTGAGGCATGTCGATGCTGGTGCGATCGCCTCCTTTGAAGCCGGGAATGTCGACCTTCATCTCTTCGCCTTCGAGTTCTGAAGTGATGCCGACGACGGCGATGACGACGTCGGACTGATTCGCGAGGGCGACGGCGTCGGCCACAGGATTGGCCGCAACCGGTTGCCAGACAAGCTTAGCAGCGGCGCCGTCCTGCGTGTATTCCAGCTTCACCGGGTAGCGATGACCTTTTTTCAGAGCGAGCATCACGGTCGAGGGACGGGCGGAGTGCATGGTGGAGTCGTCCACCACGAGTCTGCCGTCGAACCACAGCCGATTCTTGGAACCGTTTACACCCAGCTGATAGGTGCCTGACTCGGGCGGCGTGACGAATCCTGTCCAGCGGACAGAAAACTTCTTAATCCCGGGCGGCGGCGCGAGCGCAGTCGACTCGGGGCGGACGGGTTGGAGTTGAACGTAGGGATCCGTGCGCACGAGGAACGGCTCGCCGGTGAACTGAGGATCAGCGAAGTACTCTCCCTTCAATCCCGGCTTGCGATCCGGAGTGGAGAGGTATTGGGTGGGAATGGTGATCAGCGGCCGCAGGAAATTCATTCCCGGTGTGTAGGTGACGGTCGCGGAAGAGAATTGCTTGCGCAGGCCGTCGAGGGCCGTCACCGGATGCGACGGAGTGCCGTTGTAATTTCCCAACAAAACGCGGACGGATTCGGCCAACGGGCCGACAACGGCGATCTTTTGAGCACCCGACTTCAACGGCAGAACGCCATCATTTTTGAGCAGGACCATCGACTCGCTCGCAACTTTCAGGGCAAGCTGGCGGTGCGGCTCAGCGTCGATGACTGAATCGGGAGTCTGGGCGTAAGGCACCATTTCTGGCGGGTCAAACATGCCGAGGCGAAAGCGCGCGGTGAACAGGCGCCGCAGCGCGACATCGATCTCCCGTTCGCTGAGCATGCCCTGCTTCACGGCGTCGATATAGCGAACGTAGTCGGAATTGTCGGTCATCTTTGTGTAGAAGTCGGCGCACTCGTTATCCATTCCGGTGCGCACCGCGACCGCGGCGGCCTCCGCCATGGTCTGGGTGAAGTGGTGCCCTTCCATGATGTCGGTGACGGCGCCGCAGTCGGAGACGACGTAGCCGTCGAATCTCCAGGCGCCGCGAAGCTGGTCGTTCATCAGAAAATCGTTGGCGCAGGCTGGCTGACCGTTGATCCGGTTGTAGGCGCACATCACGGAACCGGCGTGCCCTTCCAGAACAGTGGCGCGGAAGGCGGGCAGGTAAGTGTCCTCCATATCATGCCTGGAGGCCGGGACATCCATGCTGTGGCGCGTGGGTTCCGGGCCGCTGTGAACGGCGAAGTGCTTGGGCGTCGCGATCACGCGGTAATACTTGGGATCATTGCCCTGCAGGCCGGTGACGAAAGCGATGCCCAGGCGGGCGGTGAGGAATGGATCTTCGCCGTAAGTCTCCTGACCGCGGCCCCAGCGCGGGTCGCGGAAGATGTTGATGTTGGGGGACCAGAAATCAAGGCCTTCCATGATGTCGCGGCGTCCTTCGCGCACGGCCTGGTTGTGCTTGGCGCGGGCTTCGGTGCCGATGACGACCGCCATGTCGTGAATCAGCGGCGTATCAAAGGTGGCTGCCAGCCCGACCGGTTCAGGAAAGACGGTGGCTATTCCGGCACGGGCGACGCCATGCAGCGCCTCGCTCCACCAGTCGTATTCCGGCACCTGAAGCCGGGGAATGGCGCGGGCCTGATTCACCAATTGAGAGGCCTTTTCCTCCAGAGTCATGCGGGAGACCAGGTCGTCGACCCGGACGTCAATCGGACGAGAGGGATCGAGATAAATTGGTTTGCTGGAGGACTCCGCCGTTTGCGCCATCGAGGAGAGCGCGCCGCACAGGAAAAGAGCGGGCATGAAAAACGTCGTAATCCGGTAAAAAAGGCGCGGCTTCATCTTCCAGGGCTCCTGTGCAAGTGAAATGGCTAGACCGGCTGGCGGGCGCCAGCCTCTTCAAAATGTGCCAGCAAAATGTGCCAGCGTTCGTGTCTATGCCTGGGCGGATTGAAGCTGCCCGTACTTGACGGCCACGAGCACGACCTCCTGGCTCCATTTCCATGGCATCCCGGATTTCAAATAAACGCCGTTGAAAGCAGTAACGACAGGCCTCAGCATGCCCGGAACTCTCCCTAGACCGACGAAAGCGGAAGGCAGAAATGCTTCGACGCGGAATTCCTCGAGTGCCGTCGCGAAGCATCGCAGATTGGCAACCCTCACCAGAAATGGAAGCCCGTCGACGGTAGCCCAGAATTCGTCTCCGGCCTCGGTTCTTTTCATGTCGGAGACGTTCGATCGCCATCTGCGAGCAAAACGGATCAGTCGATGCGCAACAGACCGGTTGTTGTTCTCCATTAAGATCAGTCCTCCGCCAGGCCTGAGAACGCGGCAGAGCTCTCGCAGGCTTCGCTCCCAATCCGGGATGTGCATGAGCACGCCCCGGCAGTGAATGCAATCGAAGTGGTTGTCTGGAAACGGAAGCTGCTGCAGTGGGCTGTTAACGAATGTGGCTGACAGCCCGCCCTTGGCGGCTGCCCGGCTGGCACGCTCCAGGGAACTATCGGAGATGTCTACTCCTACGTATCCAAATCCCGCCTGACAGATCCGTGCCATGTGGTGGCCTCTGCCACACCCAGCGTCGAGAAACAAGGAGGACGGGGCCATATTCAGAATTTTCAATATCTTCGAGAACAAATCATCGTCGGCGCGATCGACATAGCCGGAAGATTGATAAATACCTTGCCAGCGATCATGCAGGGTCTCACGCTGGTAGGTCTCTTTCAGGATGGTTTCCATGTTGCCCCCTGTTTTCAGCCAGCTTCAAACGTCAGTTCGCCTTTCTTCATTTAGGCGGCCCTTTTCGTCGCGCAGAGTATGTGCTCCCGGGGTACTTTGGGCAACCAATCTTCTTGAACCTGCCGACAGGGTCCACCCGTATCGCGTATCAATAATGTGACCAGAAATTGCGGAGTGCACTCAGTCGAGCGCCGGGCAGTATAGCATCGTTAACGTACACGAATCGAAGTTTGCAGCCGCCGCCGCGTCTGGTATCTTGTGCAGCGTCCCTCACCGTGGGGAAAGCGGCTCACGGGATCGCCGGGAGAGAGTCGGCATGAGCAAAGAACGACGCGGAATCCACCTCATCGCTGACATGGCGAAGGTTTCCATCGGAACCGTCGACCGGGCTCTTCACGGGCGCAACGGCATCAACGAATCCACCCGGCAGCGAATTCTCCAGATCGCCCGGCAGATCGGGTACACGCCGAACCTTGCGGCGCGGGCTCTGGCTGTTGCCAAGGCCGAAACCCGCATTGGCGTCTGCGTCCCGCGCGAGATTCACTTCTTCTACGACCAGTTATGGGGCGGAATCCTGGATGAGTGCCGCCGGGTATCGCACGTGGGGTTCGAATTTGCCAATCGCCCGGTGCAGAACCTGGCCGACGGCGATTGCGACGTCCTGGCGGAAATGATCTCCAGCGGTGTGAACGGCGTGATTCTGACGGCGGGAAACCCATCCTCTCTCACGCCTTTGATCGATGAAGCGGAAGCCAAGGGCATCCCCGTGATCTGCGTTTCTACCGATGCGCCAGCGAGTCGCCGCACCTGCATTGTGTGCGTGGAACCCTATCTCAACGGTCGTCTTGCGGGCGAGCTGATGGGCAAATTCGTTCCCCCAGGCTCGCGGGTTGCAGTCGTCGCAGGCATGCTACAGGCCGAGGATCATCGCAAGAAGACCGAGGGATTTTCCGATTCTTTCCCGCGAAATTGCCTCGGAGGCGAAGTCACTGCCGTCGTAGAAGGGCATGAGGACGAGGACGAGAGCTTTCAGAAGACGTTCAACCTGCTGGGACAGGTGCCGGACCTGGCTGGCATTTATGTGAACACGGTCAACTGCCTGCCGGTATGCCGCGCTCTACGAGCACGTGGACTGGCGGGGAAGGTCAAGCTGATCGCCACCGACCTGTTTGCCGAGATGGCCCAATACTTCGATGAGGGAACGATTACGGCCTCGATCTACCAGCAGCCGTACCGCCAGGGACAGATCGCGGTCCGGCTCATGGCCGACATTTTCACAACAAAGTCTTTGCCCCCAAAAACTGTCCACCTGAGCCCGGGGGTCGTTATGTCTTCCAACCTCAGGCTGTTCCGGGAGATGCGACAGCCGAACATACAGCTGGAGAAGGATTTGCTTACTCTGGCGGTCTAAGCGTAGTCCCAAAGTAACCTTTTTTCACCTCCTGGTGTATCCATCTCAAGCTAAAGGGATAAAACGGCTCGATTTGTTATTCCAGCCGACATCACAGGGCTGCTGTAACAGCAAATGTTTGGAATTTGCTTGACAACGATATCGCGAAATAGTTACAAGCTCTCCTGCCATCGTTAACGTTAACGATGAAGGTTCCAGGGGCCTAGCGTGCCTAGGATTCGGGTTCGGTGTACTCAGATTCTGCCTCGATGCCGGAGAGTGACACTATGCGTAACCTTTCGTCTGTAGAAAGTCCTTCTGCAGGCCGATTTAGCCTGCGCCTCCTTCTAATTCTCACCCTATTTTTCCTTGCAGTTCCTTTCTACGCGTTTGCACAGAACGCAACCGTAGTCGGAACCATTACCGATCCGTCCGGATCCGTCGTCCCCAATGTAACCATCACGGCGACGCACACTGAGACCGGGACGGTTCGAAGCATCAAGGCCAGCGACGCCGGTCAATATGTCCTTCCTGACCTTCCGATTGGCCACTATACCGTCAAGGCTGAGGCTGCCGGATTCGGCGCCTCACAGCGAAGCGACGTGGTACTGAACGTTGGCGATCGCGCCCGCATCGACTTTGCCCTGAAGGTAGGCGCCGCCAGCGAGACCATCACAGTGGAAGCCGATGCCGTGAGAGTGCAATCGGATTCCGGCGAAGTGAGTTCGGTAATTACTGGCCAGCAGTTGCAACAGTTGGCCACTAACGGCCGCAGTATGTATACCCTGGCTAACATGACGCCGGGCGCGTCGAGCGGCCAGGCTGACTTCATCAGCCCGACGCCAGTGGGTGGCGACGCGGCAATGAGCTTTAATGGCCAGCGCATGAGCCATAACCTCTACATGCTCGATGGCAGCGAGAGCAGCGACCGCGGGGGTGGCGGAGGTTCCGACGTCATGCCTTCGATGGACTCACTGGCTGAGTTCCGCATGCTGACCTCGAACTACAGCGCCGAATACGGATTGTCATCGGCTGCCACCATGACGGCAGTGATCCGCTCCGGACAGAAGCAGTTCCACGCGTCGGCCTGGGAGTTCACCCGGAACGATGCCTTCGACGCTCGCAATTACTTTAACCGCGCCCCTGCCCCAGTGGCTGAATTGCGGTTCCACACCTATGGCTTCAACGCCGGCGGACAGCTTCCTGTGTGGAAGAGCCATCCGACGTTCTTCTTCTACAACATGGAGTGGCGCAGCCTGATCCAGGGTCAGACCCTCAATCAGACCGTGCCTTTGACTGCCACGTACGGTGGTGATTTCGCCGGCAACCTGCCGGCGGACCAGTTGGATGCCGGCGGCAATCCGTATCCAAACTCCGGCCTGCACGTGCCTTGCGCGAACCAGATCTCGGCGGACCAGCAGGCTCGTTTTAACTCCGCCGGTATCACCACGTTCAGCACCCCTTCGGCTAGCGGCTCGTGCGCCTTTGACAAGAACGCAGCCAGCAATCCGACTTTCGTTCCGTTTCCCACGATCCCGGCCAGCCTGCTCGATCCGAACGCCCAGTCCTTGCTGCAGGCGGGCATTTTCCCGGCGCCGACCAGCGGCCGGCAATTCATCGGCGGCAATAACGTCCCCACACACGTTCGTGAAGAGGTGGTGCGCATCGATCACCAGTTCAGCGACAAGTTTTCCGTGTTCGGACACTATGTTGCGGAGCAGATTAACCAGAGCTTCGGAACCGCGATGTGGAGCGGCGACAACCTGCCGACGGCCAGCAACACCTTCGGCAATCCTTCGTACAGCGGCGTTATCCACACCACCTACGCCATCAGCCCGACGTTGCTGAACGAAGTAGCGTTCAACTACAACGGGAACCGCATCAACATCGTTCCCGAGGGCGTGATTGAACGGCCCAGCGGTTTCACCACGCCGGAGCTGTTTGCCGGCAATAACCTGACCCGCATCCCGGAAATCAAACTGGGTGGTGCGACTGGCGCCGATTACACGACGGCCAGTTGGCCATGGCATAACAAGGCGGACGATTATCAGATCCGCGACGATGTTTCCTGGACCAAGGGAGCACACCAGTTCAAAATGGGCGGCAGTTGGGCAATTTACAAGAAGATCCAGGACCTGTTCGGTCAAACCCAGGGCGGATTCACCTTTAACAATAAGTACACTGGCAATGACTTTGCCGACTTCCTCTTGGGCTACGCGGATCAGTACAACGAACTTGCAGTCCAGGATAACGGCTACTGGAACAACGTTTCATGGGCGGCCTACGTTCAGGACAACTGGCGCGCCACCAAGCGCCTGACGCTGAACCTTGGGTTGCGCTGGGACGGAGTGCCGCATACCTACGAAGCCAACAACCGCATGGGTAACTTCTACCCTGCACTCTATGACCCAAGCCAGGCTGCGACCCTGGACGCGAACGGCAACATCTGTTCCGCCACTTCGGCCGCGCCTTGCACAGGTCCCAGCCCCGGTTTGGGCACAAGCCCCAACCCCATTCTGGACGGTTATCAGTTCTACTTGAACGGCATCGGCATCCCGGGACAGAACGGCGTGCCAAAGGGACTGGTGAATAACCACTGGGCCGCTTTTGGGCCACGGATCGGGTTTGCCTATGACCTGACCGGAAAGGGCAGCACCATCCTGCGCGGTGGATACGGCATCATGTACGAGCGCATTCAGGGCAACGACATGTACAACGCCGGTCCTAACGTTCCCTTCAGTTCGTCCGTCACGTTCAACAACGGCGTTCTGCTGGGAAGTCCAACCACCAGCTTGCAGAGCGGTAACACGCTGGTGGCTCCGATCACGGTTCCGGACATCACTGGACTCAATTCGAACGCCTATAAACTGCCTGCAACCTACCAGTACAGCGTCGGCGTGCAGCAGGGTCTAGGCTCCAAATCGGTCCTGTCCGTTTCCTACGTTGGAAACCAGAGCCGGCATCAGAACGATTACCGGGAAATCAACCTGCCCGATGCGAGTCTGCTACCGGCCATCGCCACGGACACAGCGGGCAACTACAACTCGTTGGTTAAATACCCTGGATTCCACGGCATCAGGCTGTCGGAAACAGTGCAGAACGGACACTACAACTCGTTGCAGACGGAGTTCCGGTCGCAGATGAGGCGCGACCTGACCTTCCAGGCGGCATACACCTTCTCCAAGGCGTATGACCCGGCGACGGGCAGCAACAACGTTGGGGACCTGAACAACGTCACCAACCCATACAGCTACACTTACGACAACGGGCCGTCGAACTTGGATCGCAGGCATATCGCCTTCGTCAATTTCGTTTATGACCTGCCAATTTTCCGCACCACCTCAAGCCGTCTGCTGAGATCTACGGTCGGCGGGTGGCAGGTGTCGGGAATCGTCAGCATGGTTTCAGGCAATCCGCTGAACATTACTGCTGGCGGCGTAAGTGGCAACATTGCCAGCAAGCTGCCGAACTCGAACAACCGGCCGGACGTGAGCGGAAGCGTTGGCACTCCGCACACTGTGAACACGTGGTTTGATCCTACGTCCTTCACCGCGCCTGCGGCTGGAGCGTTCGGCGATATGCCGCGCAACTCCGTCTACGGGCCTGGACGTCAGAACTGGAACCTGGCTTTGTTCAAGAGCTTCCTGTTCAGCGAAGAGCGAGGCAGCCGTCTGGAACTGCGTGCGGAGAGTTTCAACACCTTCAACCACACTCAGCTTAAGGATGTCAGCACCACTCTCTCCTCCAGCAACTTCGGGACTGTGACTTCAGCTCACGACCCGAGAGAAATTCAGCTGGGATTGAAGCTGATCTTCTAAACGAGTCGCACATCGGTTCTTGCCCCGCTCATCTGTTTGAGCGGGGCTTTTTTATTGATGCAGGCGCGCGTCCCGTACGCGCCTACATTGCTTCGCCGCTCCAGAGTGGCTATTCTGGCTTTTCAGTGTTGGCAAAACTGCCGGTGATAAACGCGTTGGGAAAGAGCGGGCTAGCGGTGCTGGTGGCTGCCGTGTTTGTCTCGTTCTCTCCTGCGAGAGCCGAGACCGCGACCCCGGCCCAGGCGATGGCTCTCGAGCAGCAGGGGAAGCTGCCAGAGGCGATTGCCGCCTGGCGAGAGGTCACTAAGCAGAATCCGCGGGATGCTGCCGCATTTGCCAGCCTGGGCGTCGCACTGGCGAAAGAAACGAAGTACCAGGAAGCGGCGGCCGCCTACCGTCGGGCAATTGCATTGAATCCCAAGCTTCCCGGAATTCACCTGAACCTGGGCTTGGCGGAGTATAAGCGCGGAGAATTTCCGGCCGCCATCGCACCGCTCAAAGTGGCGCTGCGCCAGGACCCGCAGAACGCACAGGTGCGCACCCTGCTTGGCCTGAGCTACTACGGCGCCGGACAATTTGACTCCGCTATCAACTACCTGGAGCCCGCCGCCAAGGCGGATCCCGAAAATATCGAGCTTCTTCAGGTGCTGGCGCAGAGTTGTTTGTCGACGAAGAAGTACTCCTGTGCTCTTGATCGTTATCGGCAGATCCTGACGATCAATCCCAATTCGGTGGCAGCACACGTCTTACTCGGCGAGGCGCTGGATGGGATGAGCCGCACACCGGAGGCGGTCGCCGAGTTTCAAGCCGCCGCCAAGGCAAATCCTCAGGAGCCGCATGTTCATTTTGGCCTCGGGTATCTTCAGTGGAAGCTGCGGCAATATGACGAGGCGAAAAGCGCCTTCGAGAAGGAGCTGGAGATCGATCCGAACAACGCTCAGGCTCTGGCCTACCTGGGCGATGTGGAATTGAAAAAGAACCAACCCGATAAGGCACTGCCGCTCTTGAAGAAGGCGATCGCCCTGCGAAGTGATATTCGCATCGCTCACCTGGACACGGGAGTTATCTACGCCGACCAGAAGCGCTATCCCGAGGCGATCGAGTCACTCCAGCGCGCGATCAAGCTGGACTCGGAGCAGCCGGATGCACATCTCCGGCTGGGACGGCTTTATCAGGCAATGGGAAACACGGAGAAGGCGCAAAAGGAGTTTGCCACTCTCCGTCAGCTTCATCAGAAGTCAGAGGAAGATATCGCCTCGAAGATGTCAGGGACGCGCCGCCCCGAAGGCGCCAAGCCGCCCCAGTAGCGGATTTCCTGCGGCCTATTGAGACCCGCGCTTCTTCCGAATCTCCTCCAGTCGCTTCTTCAGATATTCCTGATACTCCTGCTTCAGCTTGGGATCGGAAGGCGAGCCGTAAATCTCGCCGGACTTGTACTTCCCCTCATCGAACTTCATGCGCGTCCATTCGTCGTGAATATGGACCTCGTCGGCGCGATCGAGCAGTTGCTTCACCGCCTGTGGAGGAACGAAGTAGACGCCTTCCCGGTCGCCCACCACCAGGTCGCCCGGCATGACGGTAACGCCGCCGATGCGGATTGGGATGTTAATGCCGGTAAGCATCACGTTTCCGATGGGAGTGGGATCGGTGTACCGGAAATAGGCGGGCATATCCATTTCGGCGATGCCGTTCAAGTCGCGGATGCTGCCGTCGACGACCAAGCCGCCTTGGTGGGTGGCCTTCAGCACATAGTAGAAGAGGTTGTCGCCGACGATGGTTCCGTCAACCTTCTTTCCAAACAAGTCGACGACCAGCACATCCCCGGGCTGGAGCATGTCGATGGCGGCCTGATTGTGAAGATGCGAAATTCCGTTGGCCTTGGCCTTGGCGCGGTTGACGGCGTCGACGTCGGCGCGTTCCGGCATAAATTGCACCGTAAAGGCCCGCCCGACAAGGGTTTTGCCGGGATGAAGAACCTGGAAACCGTCGGCAAACTGATTCTTGTAGCCCATCTCGGTGAGGACGCCCCAGACTTCCTCTGCGGAAAGCCCGCGGGCGCGCTCGATCAGATCGTCGGGCACCTTCGGGCGGCCGTCGGAAAGGCGTTCAAACGGATTCTGGGGAGTCTCGTCGATCAGTTCCTGCTTCGAGAGGGTGAAAAGCTGTGCGGGAGCGGCCGCCTGGAGCAGAAAAATCGCCGCCACGATTCCAGAGATGAGAAGCAGTCGACGCGAGTAACCAGAGTTCATCATTCCTCCGTTTTCAAAAGTAAAACTACGAAGCCAGAGCCGCCTGCAACATGGCTCTTGTGTATCCGACGTTGAAAGCGTAGCCGGCATAACCCCCGCCGCCGGGATAGTAGGGTTTGAAGTCCGGACGCTCGCGATCATAGTCGAGTGCCCGCGGGTGTTCGGGATAGATCTGCAGCGAATACTTCTGCCGAACCAGTTCCTTCATGACGGCAAACATGTCGTTGAGGCCTTCATCGATGAAAACTTCCGTGTATTTCTCGTTCGGCCGGGTTACCAGCACGTTGCGGTAGTGGACGTGGTTGATGACATCCCGGCTGCCGAAGTAGCGGCACACCTCGACCGGATCGTGACCCATCTCACGCGTCACGCCGCAGTCGAACGTGATGCCGTTGCTCTTGCTGGGAACGATATCCACCAGGCGCTTCCAACCCTCGACGCTGCCCATAATCTGCTCCGAACCGCGGCTGAGCGGAGCGGGAGGATCATTTGGATGGAGGGCCAGGCGAACGTTGGATTCCTCGGCGACCGGAATCACCGCTTTCAGAAAGTACGTGATGTTGCTCCACATTTCCTCCAGCGTGTGCGCGCCCTCATCGGCAAGGGGAGGCAAGTCTTTGACACGATCATAGTTAAAGGCGGTCAAGCCGGCGCCACCCCGTCCTGTCTCCGCGTAGTAGCCCTCGACCAGGCGGTGGGCGTAAAAGTTGTATTCGACAACCGGGAGGCCGACCCTGCCGGCGACACGAATCGATTGCTGCACCTGTTCGATCTCCTGGTCCCGGCCCGGCTTGCCGTACAGTGTTTTGGGAAATCCATAGATCATCAAATTTCCCAGGCGCAGGCCACCAGACTTGAGCCGCGCGGTAAGAGAGCGCAGATCATTTTCTTGCCAGGGAATGGCCGGTCCACCCATCAGTACGTCGTTGACCCCGAGTTGCTTCAAGCGCCGCATTCCGGCGTCGTCTACCGCGCCCGTGGCGAAAAACGGTTCCCGCGAGAGTTCCAGAGCGATTTTGGGCAACGCGGAATCGGAGGAGGGAAGAGCCACGTCTCCGACTGCCACCGTCGCGGGAACGGAAGTTGAGACGGCGGCGACGCCCATACCTCGAAGGAAAGTGCGGCGAGAGAACTCCGGGTTGAGCAATCGAATCCTCCTGTGAGGCGCTCACCGGCGGCGCGGCGGATGGGACGAAACTGGCGCTGCTGACAAGCCAACTATTCTATTCGCACGCAAGAAACGCAGAGTATAATTCCCCGGTTCAGAAAAAGACACCGGGATCCAAACCTCCCAAACACAAGGATATAGACCGCTATGAGCGGAGAAGGCCGACCTCTCGCAACTCGCCGCAATGTTCTCAAGACGTGCGCTGCCGCGCTCGGAAGCGTGCTGCTGAAAACTACTCCGCTGGAAGCCTACCCCATGGGGGTGAACACAAATTCGAGCCCGTCCGCGCTGAAGATTACCGATTTGAGGGTGGCCACGGTGGTGAAGCCCGGGCCAAGCCCCTGTCCTTTAATACGGATCGATACCAACCAGGGCGTGTACGGCCTGGGGGAGGTGCGGGACGGCGCGAGTTCGACGTACGCGCTATTCCTGAAGAGCCGTATCCTCGGCGAGAATCCGCTCCAGATCGACAAACTATTCCGCAAGATCAAGCAGTTTGGCGGTCCTGCGCGCCAGGCCGGCGGAGTCTGTGCCATTGAAATGGCGCTGTGGGACATCGCGGGTAAGGTGTATGGGGCGCCGGTGTACGCGATGCTTGGAGGGAAACATCGCGACAAAATCAGACTGTATGCGGACACGACCGAGTCGAAGGATCCCAAGGTCTACGCCCAGAGAATGAAGGAGCGGAAGGAGGTCATGGGTCTAACGTGGCTGAAGATGGACCTCGGCGTCGAAATGGTCGCCGACAAACCGGGAACCATCACCCAGGCTTCCGGTCTGACGGAATGGGAGATGACGAGCGTGCCGCACACGCTGCTTGGCGTGGAAGTGACCGACAAGGGCGTCGCGCTGCTCGAAGAGTACGTGGCCGCGATCCGGGAAGCCGTTGGCATGGAGATTCCCCTTGCAATGGACCATCTCGGGCACGTGGGAATTCATTCGATTCTCCGGCTGGCCAAGGCTTACGAGAAATATAACCTGGCGTGGATCGAGGACGTGATCCCGTGGCAGTACACCGACCTGCTGAAGCGGATCACGGACGAAAGCCCGCTGCCGATTCTCACCGGAGAAGACATTTACCTCAAAGAGCCGTTTGAGGTGCTGTGCGAGAAAGGCGCGGTGGACAAGATTCAGCCCGATCTGGCCTCGGCAGGCGGGATTCTGGAGACGCACAAGATCGGCGACATGGCATGGGATCACGGCGTGCCCATGGCTCTCCATTTTGCGGGAACGCCGATCTGCTGCATGGCCAACGTTCACTGCGCTGCTGCGACCCTGAATTTTCTCGCGCTGGAACACCACAGTCTGGATGTGCCGTGGTGGTCATCGCTGGTCGAGGAGGGCGCCAAGAAGCCCATCGTCGAATCCGGTTGGATTGCCGTGCCGGATCGTCCGGGTCTGGGAGTGACTCTCAACGAGGATGTGGTGCGGCAGCACCTGATGCCGGGAACCGGATACTTCGAACCGACTCCCCAGTGGGATAAGGAACGCTCCTGGGACCGGCTGTGGAGCTAGAGCTCGGGCAGCAAACTATTCCGATCGCAAAGGAGGCTTGACGATGTCGAATGCAGGAGGCAAGGAGAGCACACGCCGCGAGTTTCTGATCCGGGTCGGCGCCGGCTTGGCCGTGGCAAACATTCCCCTGGCCATGCTGCCGCGGGCGGCGGCACAGCTTCGTGTGCCGGACCCGCCGGGCAAGAAACTGGGGTGGGCCATAGTGGGCCTGGGCAGCCTGGCGATTAATCAGATCCTGCCGGCCTTTGCTTCCTGCGAAAAGTCGAAAGTAGTGGCGTTTGTCAGTGGCCACCCGGACAAGGCGAACAAGCTGGCGCTACGCTACGGTGTGAATCCGAAGAACATCTACAACTACGAACACTACGATTCCATCAAGGACAATCCCGAAGTCGATGTGATCTACATTGTGCTGCCGAACAGCATGCATGCCGAGTACACCATCCGCGGACTCCAGGCAGGGAAGCATGTTTTGTCGGAGAAGCCGATGGCGAACACCCCGGCGGACTGCCAGCAGATGATCGATGCCGGCAAGAAGGCAAACCGCAAGCTGATGGTCGCCTATCGCTGCCAGTATGAGCCATTCAACCGCGAAGCCATCCGCATGGCGCGAGAGCAGGAGCTCGGGCCGACCAAAGTCATCATCGCCGATGCCGGCTTCAACATTGGAGATCCGACTCAGTGGAGGCTTAAGAAATCGATGGCCGGAGGCGGCTGTCTGATGGACATCGGAATCTACGCCCTCCAGGCCTCCCGGTATATCTCTGGGGAGGAGCCCACGGAACTGAATGCGGCCACCTACACCACGCCGGGGGACCCGCGCTTCAAGGAGGTCGAAGAGACCATCAATTTCCAGCTTCGCTTCCCCAGCGGCATTCTCGCGAACTGCACTTCCAGCTACGGATACTCAGCCCAGGGCCGCTACCGTGCCGTCGCGACAAAGGGATACTTTGAACTCGATCCAGCGATCTGGTACACCGGGCAGCGCATGTTCGTGCATCGTGACAACGTAAATGAAGAGCGTTTTCTGCCGGTTCGGGATCAGTTCGCCACGGAGATGGATCACATGTCCGGGTGCGTAATGGATAATAAGGAGCCGCTTACTCCTGGCGAAGAAGGCCTGCGGGACTTGAAGATCATAACGGCGATCTACGAAGCTGCCCGGTCAGGGAAGACGGTGAAGCTGTAGCGAATTGCGGCTCGTGGCCAAAAACAAAGCGTCCCATGGCCGGTTAGCCATGGGACGCTAAGAGAACAGCCCTCCCCCGAAGTCTGCTCAAACCCACCCTATCACTGCAAATTCATCACCGGAATGGCACGACTGGGCTATGCCATAGCTCGAAGGCGGAACGGAGAGTTGAGATTTCCACAAGTTGGTCTCTCATCAGACCCATTTGACCCGACTGCGGCACAAGCATATGGTGAAAAGAGGTTCTTCTGATCGAAATTCACGCACTGGGCGATATCGAATCCCACAAATCTGAAAAGGAGGTACAAACCATGAGCGCAAAGAACGTCGAGACGATGCGCGCCGCTCACGAGGGTTGGAACCGGCGCGATTTCAATGCCATCATCAAGAACTGTACGGAGAACTTCGAGTACTTGGATCATGCTCGCAACGTAACCCTCCAGGGACGCGATAAGTTCCAGGCGTGGACGGAGGAGTGGGCCAAGGGCTTCAGCAACGGACGCATCGTTAACCCCGAGTACGTGGATGGCGGCGATGTAGTAATCGCGCAGTTCACTGCCGAAGGCACGAACGACGGCGCGTTCGCCTCGCTGCAACCGACCGGCAAAAAACTCTCGCTGCCATTCTGTGAAATCGCCCGCTTCGACAAGCAGGGCAAGCTTGTGTCAGGCGGCTGCTACTACGACCAATACACGCTTCTCACGCAACTGGGCCACGCCCAAGCCGCAGGCGTTGCGGCTTAGAAAACTAGCCCAAAAAGAAAAAAGGCGCGCCTTTGGGCGCGCCTTTTGTATTGGAGAGATACAGGATTTTCGCGTTATCAGCCGAACTGACGCACAAGTTGAAGCATCTTCTTTTGCGTGCGCCAGTACACGTCTTCCATCAGGATGTGGGCGAATTCGCCGTTGCGGCCCACGCTGTACAAGCCGGCAATTCCAGTCGACTGTTCCAGCCGCCGGCGATCGTCTTCATACTCGCGGAGAAACACGGGATAGGCGATCGGTGTACGCAGAACGTTGCAGCCGCGGAATCGCCGCCGAACGCCCGGAATGATGGATTGCAGATGCTCCAGGCAGAGTTCGGCGATGGCGACGTCATCCATGAGCCAGAATTCGTCGCCCACCTGGCTCCCGATATCAACGGTGATGAGCGTCTTGCCTGGCGGGGCAAGCCACGGCATGGAAAGAGGAGTTTCAGTCAGGCGAAAAAAAGGGTACTGGGACTCCGGCGTCCACAGTACCGTATTCGGGATCAGGCCCCGGCCTTCCAGTCTTAAATTAACAAAGATCATGCCGCGGTAGCGGAAGCGCGACAGACCGTGCAGCGCATCCGAACCTTTTACAAGGCGCGGCAGCACATTGCACGGCGCCGTGCTGACCACGGCGGACACCGGCTGGTCGCGCCCCGCCACACGGACAGCTCTCACCTGGCCGCCTTCGACCAGGATTGCCTCAACCGGCGATTCCATGCGGATGGCATCGGAGATACCTGCCGCCAGGTGCTGGCAGAGCGAACTCACTCCGCCTTCAGGATAGACATGCCAGACCTGCGGGTTCTCCGGTACTTCGTGGCTGTAGCCGCAGGCGACGGCGCGTCCGGTCAGCCAACTCGCCACTTTCAGGACAGCAATCTGAGCAATGCTGTTGCGGAATTTTTCCGCCACCGAAGGCGCCAGGTCCGATGCGGGCGCTCCCGACCACGCTTCCAGCAGCGGAATCGCCACTTCATCGGCAAGAGCGCGCCCGTAGGCGATGCGAAATTGTTCCTCGGCCGATGCCGCCAACCGCCGGCGCCGCAGAGCGGAGGAGATGCCGGTGCGCAGGAACCTTGGCACCCGCATCAGCCCGAAGGGGTAGCTGAAGATCCGCCCGTCGAGGAGGATGGATTCTCCGTAGTGGCGAACGTTCCGGCACTTCGACTCCAGGCCAATCGCGGCGGCGAGACGGTTGGTGATGAAGTGCGCGCCGAAGTCGTACGAGTATCCTTCGGCGTCGCAATGGCTCGCGGCGAGGCCGGCGATTCTTGGGCCGGCTTCGTAAACGACAAATGGAACGCCGCGCTGCCGCAGGAATGCGGCCGCGGTCAGGCCCGCCATTCCGGCGCCGAGGATAGCAACGGGAGTTTTCAACACCAGGCTTCAGCTACGATGGCCGTCAGACCACCTGCAAGGGCCCAAATTTCCGACGACGGGGTCAGAACCTGTGATTGGTTTTGGTCGAGATAGTTTTGCGATTTCCCTGGGATAGCTCCTGCGTCGTCACGAGCACGGGAACCTGGCTGAGTTGGATCTTTGAGTCCCTTACTGGGCCAGATTCTCCAAGGAGCGAGGTCGCGGACTGTGCGTGCCATGAGTCGGGGACGGAGAATGTCTTGTCTTCATCGGCGACCGTCCAAAGAATCCACTCGGTGTTGCCGTCGCGATGGAGCGTACAGGTCCAGACCTGGTCCGCCGATTCCTTGCAGCTATCCATCGACGCTCCTACCAGCCACTGCTGAATCGTGCCAAACGCCTGTCCGGCAGGTTTAACTGTTTTGTTGTCGGATGCGGTAGTCTCCAGCGAGACCCAGTTGCGATTGTCCCATGCGTACCAATAGACACGCTGAATCCCCGCCGCCCAACTGAGGATAAACGAGCGCGCCAAATAGGCGGCGGCGAGCTCATCGGAGGGGAAAGGGCTTGGTACATGCCAGCCAAGCTCTGTATCCCAAATTGGCTTGTCGCCAGCGCCGTTGTCTTGCATTGCCTTCTTAACCTTGTCAATGAGCGGCACCAAATCCTCGGGCGGGTGCGGATTGACATAAAAGTGGAAGCCGATCACGTCAACGTACTTCGCACCACCCTTTCGCAGGAAATCCGTCAGCCAGGTAACGCCAGCACCGCCGGAGGTAGCGGAAGGGGACACTATCAGCGCCTGGGGGTCGACGCTCTTTATGACGTCATGCGCCTGCTTGGTCATCGCCACCAATTGTTCGGTGCTTCCAACCCAATATCCCTCCAGATTCGGCTCATTCCAGATTTCGTAGGCCATAATTCGTCCCTTATAACGGCTTGCCACCTCTCGAACATAGTTTTGCCAGTCGTTCATGTCCCTGGGGGCTGCGGTTACCCCCGGACTCTGAGGGCCGGAGCGGAGACTGGGCCGGGCGGAGGCCCATTGGGGTGTTGTTGCCAACGGCAATAAGATCTCCGTGTTGTGTTGCTCTGCGATCGAAATGTACTTGTCCAGAGTTTCAAAATGCCACTGGCCCTTGCTAGGTTCCAGGTCAACCCACTTGACGTGAGCATCCCACACTCGCCAAGTCGGAACCGGGACTTCTGGCCATGGGGTGGGATTCTTCTCCGCGGCGCGATGAACGTGCAGCCCAAAGAAAGAACGCGGAATACCCTCGTCTGGCCGCTCAACCTTTCGATTAGTGCTGCCACACGAGGCGAGAAGAACGAAAGTCAGAAGGGAGAAGCACAACTTGGTAGCGCTGGACATCATGTTTGAACCGGATGGGAAGAAAATTTTTCGAGATCGGCAGGCGTATAGGTTGCCTGGATTTGGACATCGTTCTGGGATGAGTACACATTTGAGAGAAACAAACCGGAGTCCTGGCTGTCAGGCACGATAGGGAACCGAAGAGGCCAACTAGTGATTTGCCGGATCTTGAAACCTGCCCTGACGGCTTGGACGTGCAACCAAACGTCGTCAGCATTCGGGCAGCGGCTTTGGAACTCCCTACCGGCAGACTTAATCGCGGAGAGCAGTTTGGGAGGATAAATGCAGCCCGAGCAAGCTGTGGCGAAGTGAAGGAAACTTGGTTCGGACGACCTGCAAACACGCCAGCTGCGATACGGGGCGATGGCTCGCTCAGTGAGGCTAAGCACTTGGGCTCGATAACAACCTACCACCGTCGAATCTCTATCAAACGCGTTCACCAAGCCCCTCAGCCAATGTCTTGGATAGAGGCAATCATCGTCAGCAATCACCAGGGGAAGTCGAAAGGCGCTTACGGACTGGAGGTAGGGGTAGTATTTTGTATGGGGGCCGTAATTTTCAGTTACCAGGATTTCAAGGCCTCGACCTTCGAGTCGGCGAAGATGGTCAGACCTGTTTCGGAACGCATCTTCATCGTCCAGCCACAGGATCAGCCTTGAAGGAAGCTGTGAACCTTCCGCGATTGATTCCAGAGCAAGATGAACGTTGTTCACTCGCTTGCCATGCGTCGTCATCGAGACTATGGGTCCCTGGCTTGCCACAACTGGAGTCTTGATAGTTCCATTGCGACGAGATAGCCGCCGGGCGTTAATTCGAAAAAGCTTCGAATCCCGCCTGAGGAGGGCTGTCCAAATAGGATTGAAATGCCGCATTCTCATTCGATCAGGATGGATCCTTAGTTCCGTTCTAGTTTCTTAGGGGAGCGCTCCTGTGCCCAGCGGTAAATTTGCAACATCGTTTCGTAGTTCTGTTCAGGACTATACTGAGATTCGTATTCACGACGAGCCGCGGCGCGCATTTCCTGCCACTTCAGGGGATTTTCGAGCATCCAGCCCACTTCGCCAGCCAGAGCGTCCGCTTCCCCGGATGCAAAATGGAGACCTGTTCTCCTGTGCGTGATCATGGTCTGCATCGTCCCCAGGTTCGATGCGATCACAGGTGTGCCCTTGGCAAAGGCCTCAGCAACGGTGCGCCCAAAGGTCTCATACCACTCGGAAGGGAAGATCAGTGCGCGCGCCTTTCCCATTAGATCGTAGACTTGCTGGAGGGACTGCTGGCCAAGGTAGTCAATGGCGCTATTCGTCGTTGCGGCTTCTCGAACGTGATTTTCCATTGGCCCCGTACCGACGACCTTCAGTCGCAAGCGATTTCCGATCTGGCGCCAGGCCGAGAGCATTACGCCAATCCCCTTTTCCGGAGAAAGTCTCCCTACGAACAGTGCGAAATCGCTGTCGCCCGGACCAATGCCAGTATCGTTTACGAAGTTCGACTTCACGAAAATCTTCTCCCTCGGAAGTCCGCCCTGGACGAACTTTTGCCTGGAGAACGAGCTCAATGCAACGTACGCGGTGACTCGTTTCTCCCAGGTTCCTGCCAACCGATGGGCGGAAGCCATCAGGGCCGGAGCTATGCTCGAGACTCTTGACTGGCGGTAGCATCCGTGTGAAATACCAGGCCACGGGAATGCTCTGCCAAGGCATTCTTCGCAAACACTGCCATCTCGAAAGAAGGTCGCTCCCGGACATAGCAACCGAAAATTTCGCAAGGCCTGCACCGTGGGCACCCTTTCCGCCTGGGCGGCATAGAACACTGCGGGCGAAATCTGAGGGAAAAAGTTATCGACTTTGACGAGGTCGATCTGGCGTGTACGAATTAGCCCGCGGATATTCCGATACGCTTCCCGGTTCCATACCGATCGCAACCCGATGCCAATTGTCCCTTGACGGCCAAAATCATGGTTGTCTGCAAGGTAGTCGATGACTTCGTGGCCATGAGAGCAGAGGAGAGAGTTTTCCAGCTCACGGGATTCGTCTTCGCCCCCACGGTAGAGATAGCGATTGTGAACGCTGAGGATTTTCACGAGGACGCCCCGGAGGAGCCGTTGTAGTGCGAGAATTGAACATGCCAGGCAATACGGTCCGATGGGGTCTGAGGTTGGTGCAACGTTGTAACCGGCCGGGATTTCGGCACTGGGTCTGGGCTAACCGAGCAAGCGACACTCGCATACAGTATGCCGAAGATCGAGTTGCCCGCCAGCGTAGAGCTTTCTGTGAGACTGTAAACTAAGGCGAAGGCGAGATACGCGATGACCCAGGTCCCATTTTGTGCACTGCTAATTCGGAAGAACCAGAAAGTGCGGAGCAGCAACAGGACGTAGTAGGCCAGATACAAACCCAGGCCAATGACTCCCAGTTCCAAGGACAGGTCGAGCAAGCCGTTGTGGGCGTGGGGAACAGTCCAGTTTAAAGCGCCATTTATGCGAAGTGCGTCCCTGGTAACGTTCCAGAATCCGGAATAGCCATATCCGAGCCATGGATGCTCGAGAAGGCTTGCGAAGGCCAGCCGCCAGAGATCAATCCGTCCCGTCAGAGTGGCATCCCGTCCCAGAACGCCGGTCACGTAGTCAAAATTGAGCCACGTTAAATAGCTTGCAACTATGCCGAGTGCTCCGAGACCAAAGCTCGCCAGATATGCGATCCGGGGATGGCTGAGTGACCGTAGAAAGCGTATGACGGTCAACAGCAGAAGCAGCAGAGTGCCGACTACGAGGGCTCCGCGGGATCGACTCGCCAAGATAAGCGCGAATGCCGACGACACAATGAGTCCTTTGGAGATCAACGCCGATCTATCTGAGAGGTAAACTATGGATGACAGCATTGCTAAAACGATAACGCGGCCAAAGACATTCTTTTGATCGAAAGCGCCATTCCACCCATCTCCCGCAACAGGGTCGACGGTCGGGATTGACCCTGGCCATACAAGCTGGACCAGCAGACTGGAGAACACAGCAAGACCGAGGGCAATGGAAATCAGCTTCAGTTGGCGCTCGAGAGGGTAGCGTAACGCAAAGTCAACCCCAAACAACATTGTGCCCACAAGTGCAATGCTGCGCCGAAACGTCTGGCCAGGGTCGTCAGACCACATCGTCGACATCACAGCCATCAGCAACAGGAGAATCAAAAGTTTGTTGGAGGCAGCAAAAGCGCATATGTCTCTATAGTGAGGAATAGCGCGCACTAAAGTTATGGCATAAATGCCAGCCCACGCGATTTGAATCACCAGCGTTCCCTTGGTAAGCCTGGCAGGCGATGATATATCCATTACCAAAGGCAAGAAGGCACCAGTGGATAGGAAGAGCACGGAAATGCTGAAGAGACTATCTAGAAGCTTGAGGGGAACTCTCATGCCTGGTTTACCACGACCACGCCGCCAATCGAGCGGCTATCCTTATGGGGTTTTTTGCAAAGAGCAGATACGACAACAAAGAGGGCAATTGCGAGGAGAGCGTCGGAGGCGATGCTTGCCCACGCAGCTCCCCTCCAGGAATACACAGGAATCAACCACAGGTTCAAAGCGATGTTGATTGCCGCCACTCCCAACTGACAGGCCGTTCTGACGCCCTGATGCCCGGAACCCGCCAACGATTCCGCGAAGAAGTAGTGAATCGTCTTGAGCAGTGGCAGTACTGCCAGCCACCGCAGGGCTTCGACTGTGCGCCTGAACTCCGGACCAATGATGCGAGGAAGGGTCGGGGCGGCAACGTAGATGGCGACAAAGGCGAATACGGAGTAGGCAATCACCTTCGGCAGGATTCGCTTGGCGTACGCGTAACTATTGGCAATGCCTTTTTCGCCGTGCCGAAAAAAGTCAGCATAGCCGGCGTACAGCACCGAACGCACCGGGGCAAATGCGACATCAATGATGCGGTAGGCGGCAGCGTAAATGCCGGTGGCGTCGAGAGTGGAGAGACGCGCCAGCATGGCCTTGTCGATGTCGTTGTAGACGGTTTGCGCGCTCAGGCTGGTGCCGAAATAGAACCCTTCCAGCAGTTCTCGCCGAACCCGCCACAGCGCCAGCCGGGGTCTTCCTAATTTGTAGTTCGTCAGTGCTACGGCCACGACGGCGCAAATCAGGGTTCCGCCGGCGTAGAACCATCCCCAACAAACAGCGCTCGCGCGGTGCCAGACGGCAAGCACGATTCCCGCGCCGATGAGGCGAAAAACGCTGGGAAGAAGATTGAGCTTTGCCGTGTAGCGGAGCTGGTCGGTTGCCTGAAAGGCCTGGGCCGCCACGTCGCAGATACGAAAGAACAGAAGGTCGGAGACGCTGACCAGCAGGATCAGCGTCCAGGGAATCGAGGCCGGCAGAACAAATCTGGAAACGCCGAGGATGAGCCCGAGAAGTGGAATGCCGGAAGCGAATGTCATCGCCAGCGCGTTTCCCCAGTACTCGGGAAATACGGAGGGATCGCGGGAGACGTTTTTCACCAGGAGATTGCCGGCACCCAGGGTGGCAAAGGGCGAGACGATTGCCACCACCGCAGCCACGCCCACGAAAGCACCATATTGCTCGGCACCGAGGGCGCGAGCAATCAGAATGAAGTATCCCGCCTGTACGATGATGCGCAGGCCGAATCCCAGGAACATCCAGCCCGAGTTTCGAGCCAAGGTGCTGCGAGAGATTCGTTCAGTGAGCGATGTCAACATCTTGATCGTCGAATTGTTGCTGGGACGTGTTGCGGGTGAACTTGCGGGTTGTTCCCTATGGGGGCGTAGATCCAGAAATCCGACCATGACCCGGCCGCCGGATTCGACTGGATGGGAAACTGGTTGGGGAGATGCTTTATCAGCTTCCAGTCCGGTTTTCTCAACTCAATCCAGTCAGTAAACTTCCGATGACGCACATGCAGCGCGCTGTCAGACGATTCCCAATCGTCCGAGTAAATGATGACGAACCGGGTTGCAGCTCGGAAGAGAGTGTCCATGTATACGTCATAGACCCGATCCTCGACCAGGTGGTAAATCACGTCCAGTGACAAGGCTAACTCCGCATGCTCGAGACTTGCGCGTCGATCACTCAGGTCCAGAAATCTCTTCGAACGATCGTTACCGAATAACTTTTGGCAGCGTCGGATGGCATGCTCGGAGACGTCAATGCCGACATAGCAGGGGTACTGCGCAAGTGACAGCTGATGACCATCGCCACAGCCGAACTCGATCACCGATCGAATCGACTGTGCTGCAACAAAATCATTCAGGACCCGGGCCTTGAATTCCGCCAATTGGCCATAGGATCCAACGCCGGAATCGCCTCCATTGGCATAGCGGCGATCCCAGTACTTTGAGGATCGAAAATCTGTCAGGCAGCGACGAATGGGGCCGGTTGCTTTCCTGACAAGCTGCACGTTCGAGCGCAGCATCGGTAGACGTCTTACAACCTTCTTTAGGCTCATGGCGGATCTCCGAAGAGATCCTACCCGTACAGAACCTCGCCCACGGGACACTGGCCTTCGGTGGCGAAATGGGAGAGACCGAGGGCCTGGAGAGAAAGCAGGAATAAATAAGCCGGATTGAGATAGACATAGCGGCGCCACAGGCGGCGCGGTTCGGAGGCGAGGCGAAAGGCCCACTCCAGGCCGGCGTCCTGCATCCAGGGCGGGGCCTGCGGCACCTTGCCGGCCAAGAAAGGAAAAGCCGCGCCCACCGCCAGGATCGGCATGTGAAGGGCTTCGCGGAACTCGTAGGCGAAGATTTCCTGGCGAGGGCATCCCAGGCCGACAAAAGTGACGGCGGCGCCGGAGCCGCGGATACGCTCGGCGAGTTCCTGCTTCTCGTCTCCGGTGAGACGGCGGAATTTCGAAGGCTCCATGCCGGCGATTCTGAGCCCGGGATAGTTCTTATTCAGGTTCCGGCGCAGCGCCTCGAGAGTCTCCGGCGTGGCTCCGTAGAAGAAAACCGGAACCCCTTCCGCGGCCGCCCGCTCGCAGACCTTGCCGGTGAGCTTGGGACCGTAGACGCGGTCGTGCAGCCGCGCCTTATGCAGGCGGTTCAGCGCCCAGCGTACGGGCTGGCCGTCGGGCAGCAGCAGATCAAAGTTGTTGAGGCGGAACTTGTGCTCGCGATCGGTGGCGCCGGTCATCAGCCCGTGGACAGCCAGGGCAGAAATGGCTGCGCCACGCCGCTCGCGCGCCGCCTGGAAGATGAAATCCAACGCCGCCTGGTAATCGACGGCATCCATCAGGATGCCAAGGACGTTACGCTTTCCGTGGTTGCGCACGATTCGCTCCAGCGATGCTGATTGAGTTCATAGATTTCACTGAGGATTTGCGGGATATCGTATTGCACCGCCCATTGCGGATAATGCTGCTGAAAGCGGGAGAGGTCGCTGATCCACCAGATGTGGTCGCCCCGCCGGTTCGGCTCGACGTAGCGTGAGTCGAGCGGTCGGCCGGTGATCTGCTCGCAGAAGGCGATTGCCTCGAGCATCGAGCAGTTGCTGTAGCGTCCGCCGCCGATGTTATAGACCTCGGCTGAGCGGGGCTGCTTGTAGAACTCGTGAAAGGCGCGGATCAGATCGGCGCTGTGGATGTTGTCCCGAACCTGCTTCTTTTTGTATCCAAAAATGGTGTAGCGGGTTTGTGTCACCGCACACTTCATCAGGTAGGCGAGGAAGCCGTGAAGCTGTGTGCCCGAGTGGTTCGGTCCGGTCAGGCAACCGCCCCGGAAGCAGGCAGTCTTCATTCCGAAGTAGCGGCCATACTCCTGCACCAGCACATCGGCCGCGACTTTGGACGCTCCGAAAAGGCTGTGCTGGGTGTGGTCGATCGACATGCTTTCCGGAATCCCGCAGGCGGCATAAGGATGGTCGGCGGCAATCTCCCAGCGCGTCTCCTGCTCCTCGAGAGGCAGAAAATTCGGCGTATCGCCGTACACCTTATTTGTGGACATGAAAATGAAAACGGCGTCGGCTGAATGCTTTCTGGTTGACTCCAGCAGAACGGAGGTGCCGTTGGCATTGACCGTAAAATCCACGAACGGATCCGAGGCGGCCCAGTCATGAGACGGCTGGGCGGCGGTGTGAATTACCAGGGAGATGTCCCGGCCGAATCTGGCGAAGATGCGGCCGATGCCGTCCTGATCACGAATGTCGACGTCGAAGTGCAGGTAGTTGGGAACGGTTCGCGCCAGCTCGTCGCGAACCCACCGGGTGGACGCCTCCTCGCCGAAAAACCGGGCGCGCATACCGTTGTCGATGCCGACGATGTCTATTCCCAACGACGCGAAATAGCGCACCGCCTCGGAACCAACGAGACCGGCTGAACCTGTAATGACAGCAATGCTCAAAGTTCCTCCAATGGGTGGTAAGCGTCGGGACAATCAGAGTTCCGCGCGGCTCTCCAGAATGTTACGAACGTCAGCGCGGACGGGGCGTGTTGGCCGGACGGGCGGCAGAAAACGAATCCTCTTGCAGTTGATAGATCGAGAACGAATTGAGCTGCGTGATGAGCCGCGGCTGCTGTGCACGGATAAAAGCTTGCCAGCCCTGCCGCCGATCGTAGAGGTCCGTCTTGCTCAGCACTAGAACAGCGGGTGCGGCGTGTTTCGTGAAATAGCGGGCAATTTCATCAGAACTCCAGTTGCCAGCATCGGTCGCGGCATGGCGAATCGGGAGTCTGAGTTCCTCCCTGCCCGGTTCTGCGGCTTCAGATTCATCTTCCTCCGTTGCATGGACGGCTTTCCGCGCGTCGATCCCGTAATAGCGTGCCGCGTGGGGATCGGCTGCCCACAGAATTTGAGCCACGCCGGCGCCGGCTCGCTGCATGGCAACGGAGGCGGCATCGCGATAGTCGTCTTTCTGATATGCCGGGACGAGCACCAGGCGCGCATCGGAGACTCCCCACACCAGCGCGAGAAGCAACATCCCAACTGTGACGGTCCGGTTTCGAAGTTGGGCAGGCGAAGCGTCTGTCATCCAGACGATTGTGGTCATTAGCGCCAGCGGAAACAGCACGGCCAGATGACGTCCCCAGAAGTTGAAGCTCGAGAGCCAGCAGAGTGCCATGGCCGCCGTGAGTCCTGCCGCCAAGCCGAGGCATAGCGAGCGAACCATCGGCGGACGGCGCGTCCGGTAAAGAGCAAGAGCGACGGCGCCGACCGCAATCAGTCCGAGGGTTAGCCAGGGCCAATCCCCGCGAAACAGACTCGCCTCGATTCCGGTTCGCAAGGCGTTCCTCGGCGGACCCAGCCCCTGGAAGCCCAGAAACTCATAGGCAACGACCAGCAAGTTTCGCCCGCCGGGCTTGCCCGCTATCTGTCCGAGGCCATAGGACGATGCCCAGGCAAAAAACCCCGCCAACATCACAAACGCCGGCAGGCTATAGAGTGCCGGCCGCCGCCAGTCCCGCCAGAACCGGCTGCGGAGGCGCGAATCGCCGCGGAGGGTGTCCCACACGATTACGGCCAGCGACGGAATCAGGATGGCCGCCATCACATGCGAGCCGAAGGCGAGGAACAGCGCGATCAGGCAACACCACGGGGCCGAGGTCCGGTATCGCTCGGGATTGAGGAGATATGCCATCAGCGCTACCAGCGACACCGTTGAAAAGGCAAGCAACGCCGCGTAAGGCCGCGCCTCGTTGAGATAGAACCAGACGAATGGCGACAGGCAGAACAGAACCCAAAGGTGGGAATTGTTCAGAAGCCGCCGCGACGCCCAGGCCGCGCTCCCTGTCATCACCAGGAAGAAGGGAAGATTGGCGGCGCGCAGAGCCGGTTCGCTATAGCCGAAGACCTTGATCCATCCCCACATATAGGTGGCGTAAAACAGCATCAGGGAATCGCCGGGCGCTCCGGGTTTTCCGATGAGGCTTTGCGCGAATGAGCGGAAACTGCCGTGCGCCGCGAACCATGCGGTATAACCCTCGTCGATCCAGAGACTCTGCTTCGTAACGGCGAATGCCATCACCAGCGGCGGCAGCAGCCACAGCAGGTTTGGCCACAGCCGCGCCCTCTCCCGGACGAAGACTCGGGGAATTCTTGCCGTTTTCGGTCTGAGTTCTGCGACTTCTAGCGTCATGATCTGGATTGAACCGTCATCTAGCTGTCAGGACCTGGTTGTGAGTGCTGACTCTCGGATGCTTCGTCGTCGCGACCGGCGCCTCGCCAACCTTCCGCGCCCGCACCACGAGGTGCGTTCCAAGCGGCAGGCGGCTGAAGAGGTTGTCGATGCCTAGCAAGACCATGGTGAGCTTCATTGCCAGTTTTTCGAGGATCCCCGGCCTTTGCCACAACCGAGGCGCCTGGCTCGAATAGCTGCGACCCCGAAATCGGATGTATCGGGTGTAAAGCCAGACGATTGAGCGCATGCAGGGAAAGCCGGGATAGCGCACGGTGAAGTCGGTGTAGTCCGGGCGCAGCGCGGCCAGCAATTCTTCCTCTTCGAAGCGGCGCAGGTGGCCGCCGTAGGCATCGATTTCGGTAAACTGCCCCGGATCCCGCGGAACCGTGACCAGCAGATGCCCTCCGGGCTTGAGCAACCGGCCGGCCCGAGCCAGCAACTCCTCCCACGGACCGACGTGCTCGAGAACCTCCGAACAGACCACTGTGTCATAGAGTCTCGAGTTCACCGGGTGCGAATCATCGAAGGCATCGCCGCAGTAGAGGCTCACGTTGCGCCGGTCGATGAGCAGGCGCTTGCCGATCTCGATCGCTCTCGGCTCGGCGTCGATCCCGTCGACTTCCGATCCGAGGCTCGCCAGCCGGGAGACGAGCCGCCCGCTGCCACAGCCAAGATCGAGGGTTCTGCCGGACAGACCGCCCAGCAGCGACAGGATCAGGTTGTCGAGATTCCGCAGGGGCGGCGAGTGCCACTGCCAGGCCTCGATCAGCTCTTCTTCGGCGGCGTAGACCTGCATGATTCTCGATGGCTACAAACCCGTGGCTGGCAAAGAGGGAGAAAGCTCCGGCATGCGGATCACTCTGACCCGCGACAGCCCGGAAACGTGCTGGGCGTGTTCCCGCAGGCTGACCACCCGGAATGCGGCGGCATAGGTTTTGAGGACTTTCCTCACGAAATCAATCTTTCTGGCAGCCGGAAGTTTCATGGCGGGAAAGAAATCGAGACCAACATTGTCGTCCTGCCCGAGAAAATCGAGCGGATGCAGCAGCAGGGAGGGAGCAATCCGCATCAGGCGGCACAACTTCAGGGCGGCGCGAAAATAGGCCATGGCGGCGGTCGGCGAATAGGAGCTGAGATAGAGCAGATAGCTCACGTGGATCGGAGTGCGGACGACGGGCATGGTCGTCACCGGCACTTCGAGCAGGCCCTGTTCGGCATGCCAGCGATAGGGCTTCAGCGGTCGCAGGCCATCCTTCATGGTGCCGAACAGCAGGGCGCGGCGCCTGCGCTCTTCCTCGTCCAGGTTCATACTCAGAAAGCAGTACAGCCGCGCCAAAGGTCCGAGATAGGTAGGCAGGGTGGAGGCGTCGTACAGGTACCCTCGCTGCTGCAAGATCTCGAATGCCGCCTCGGAAAAGCTGAAACCGGGCCCGCGGAATCCGACGGGCCGCTGTCCCGTCAAGCTGACGATCTGTTCTTCGGCGGCGGCAATGTCGGCCGCCAGCTGTTCGCGGCTGTAAAGATGCAGCCAGGGCTCGTGCGCGAACGAGTGGTTGCCGATTTCGTGTCCGGCAGCGGCGACCGAGTGCAGAGCCGGCTGGTTGCGTTCGAGGGCCGCGTCCTGGCCGACCACAAAGAAGGTGATCTTCAGATCCCGCTCGGCCAGCAATGCCAGCACCCGCGGAACCAGAAGTCCGAGATACGACGGAAAGCTTTCCCAGCCGGGATCGCCGTGAGTCTTCAGGTACGACCACTGGTTGTCGAGATCAAGCGACAGGCTGGCGAGCGGTTTCGCGGATGTCATATTCGAAAGGGTGTGGTTCACCGTCTATGTGGGTAGGCAGACCGGCAAAGTCGCCGGCAGTGGACTCTGCCAGCTGCACCGTCTGATTCACGTTCAAGGTTCCATTCACGATGTGGGCGGAGCTGACAATGTGCAGTCCAGGGACCGAGGTCGAGATAGCAGGCAGGCGGTCGGAGTAGCCGATGGTTGGGATGGGCAGCAGATATTTCACCCGCGAAACCTGGAACGAGAGCAGGTTGTCACGCCGGAATTCGGGATACATCCGCTCCAGGCCTGCGAGAAAACGCTCCTGGATGTCGCCGTCGGTCAGCAGGAAGTCGGCGGAGTCGGAGGGCACATAACGCGGCAGATAGACGAGCGAATGGCCGGAGAACTCGTCGCGGTCGACGAGCGCCGACATCTCGATCACCGCCGTGTAGGGAACGCCGGGATCGGTGATGTTGGTGATGTAGAAATTGCTTAACGGGCGCTTGAGCAGCAGCGATGCGCAGACGATGCCCTGGTGGCGGATTTCCGACAGGCGAACCTTCTCTCCGGGGCTGAGTTGGGGACAGAGCCTCGCGGCAAGAGGCGCGGCGGCCGTGACCACTACCTGCTCGAACATCTCGCCTTCCCCCGCTTCCCGCTCGACATGGATCGAGGTCGCGCCGGACCCGGTTTGCCGCGAACGGAAGATGCGGCGCACCGGCTCTCCGAGGTGGAACCGCACGCCCTCGGCGCGCAGCAGCCCGGCCAACCGCTCGACGATGCGAGCGTAGCCCCCCGACACGTAGCCGAACATTTCCCGCTTCATCCCGGATCTCCGCGCGGCGTACATGCGGGCAATGGTCGCCCAGATAAACGCCGCCGAGGTCTCGCGATAGTTGTCGCCAAGCTTGGCGCGCAGCAGCGGTCTCCAGATCTTGTCGACTGCCGGCCGGCCGGAACAGCGTTCGAGCCATGCTTCCACGGGAATTTTCTCGAGCGCCTTCCAGTCCTGAATGCGGGAGGCGTAGAAGATCGTCGCTCCCAGGCGGAGCTTGCTGGCGAGGCTGAGCGGGGGAAACTGAAGAAACTCCCAGCTGTTCGAAAGCGAATGCAGGCGCGAATCCGCATAAAAGCCGGTACGGGTCGTCGCCCAGCGCAGTTCGTCTTCGATTCCGATTTCCCGCAGCAGCGAGAGCAGGAACGAATCCGACTGAAGGATCACGTGGTAGTGCCGGTCCCAGACGATATCTCCCAGTTGCCACGCCGCCGCCAGGCCTCCGAGCGCTGGCGCTGCCTCGAACAGCGTAACCGCTTTCCCCTGCTGCGCCAGACGCAAGGCCAGGGTCATACCCAGGAAGCCGCCTCCGACAACCGCCCAGCGCTCCGGCCGGCCGGGCCGGACAAAATTTCGTTTCGCGACCATCAGTCTCGGGGGCCTCGCAAGTCTGATTCGACGAGAGATTCTTCCCGCAAAAGGTATCGGCGGCCGCAGGCTTCGCAGGGCAAATCGGCCGACTCGGGCGCTGGGGTTTGCGCCCCAAAGCGAATGAGCGGCTGGCCGCAGCGGCAGACATATCCAGCCAGGCGGGAGGGCGAGCCCATGACCAGGGCAAAATCCGGCACCGACCGCGTCACCACCGATCCCATGCCCACCATGGCAAACCGCCCAATGACCAGGTCGCAGCCAATCCGGCTGCCGGCGCCGATGGTCGCGCCTTCACGGACGAAAGTCGGCAGCGTACCCTCGTCGGGATCCGAGCCGCGCAGGTTCCCCAAGTCGGGTGTGGTAGCGCGAGGAAAACGGTCGTTGGTAAAGATCACCCCGGCGCTGATCATCACGCCGTCTTCAATCGTCACTCCGTAGCAGAGGAAGACGAAAGCATTGATCTTGACCCGGTTGCCAATCTGCACGTGCTGGGCGATGTAGGTTTTTTCGCCCACGATGCATTGTTCTCCCAGCTGAGCCGAGTGTCGGATGTGCACGTGGTCCCAGATGGCTGTCCCGGCGCCGATGCGCACATCGCGCTCTACGATCGCCGTCGAATGCACCCGGACGCCCGGCGGCGTGAGTACCGAATCGGCTGTCGCGATTTTCGCCACCTGCTTCTCAGGGGTATAGGTTTTCACGATTTCTTTCAGGCCTGGGTTTCGTTCGCCGGGACAACGCCTTCGAAGGGGATCGGCGGCGCCACTGGAGTCCAGCGGTTCTGGCGCAATGCCTGGTAGGCGGTCTCGATCATCCGCACCGAGGCGATGGCATCCTCACCGGTAATCATGAGAGGCTCCTGCCCCCGGATTGCGCGGGCAAAGTTGTCGATCTGGCTGCGGAAAGCCTGGATCTTGTCGTATCCCGTGCCGAAGTTGACCCACTCGCTGCGGGCAAAGTTCAGGTAGCGCGACTGCTTCCAGCCGAGCGAAATCGCCCCCCGCGCGCCGTAAATATCGAGGTAACTCTCCCTCGGCTTGCTGAGGCTCCAGGAAAGATCGATGCTGCAGATGACGCCACTCCGGCTGCGGATAAACAGGGCCACGGTCTCTTCGACCCGCAGACCCTGGCTGCGCTTGCCCTCCAGCGCATGAACCTCCGCCAGCGGCCCGAGGAAATAGCGCATCAGGTCAACCGAATGCGTGCCGTTATCGATGAGCACTCCGCCGCCGCTGATTTCAGGCTGTGCATTCCAGCGCGCCGCCATATCGACGCGAGCGGCAAAGGTGTTTTCAAACAGAATCAGATCTCCCAGCAGCCCCGATGCCACCATGCTGCGGGCGCGCACCACGTCCTCGACATAGCGGAACTTCGATGCCATGGTGAGCCGGGTTCCTGAGCGTTCGGCCGCCGCCAGCATGCGTTGCGCTCCCGCCTCGTCGATGCTGAAGGGCTTCTCGCACAGCACGTGCACTCCCTGTTGCGCCAGGTGAATGCAGATCTGCGGGTGGGTGACGGGCGGAGTGCAGACGATGGCGGCATCGACGGGGCAATCGGCGGTCATGCGCTCGATGCGGTCATAGCTCGAACATCCGAGGCTCGAACCTCCGAGGCGTCGCGACGCCTTCTCCGCCGCCTCCGGCTGGCAATCGACAATGGCTACAATTTCGGCCTCCTGGCAATGCTCGAAGGCCTGCAGGTAGGATTGCCCGGCAGCGCCGGCTCCGACCAGACCGAATTTCACTTTGCTGGGCATCGATTAAGAGGTCAACTCCTCAAGAGATTCCGCAATGGATTGGGCAATGTAGTCGACGTGCTCCTGGCGGTAATTTTCATTCCAGGGCAGGACCAGGGCGTGCTGCAGAGCCGCGAGAGTTCGCGGAAAATTGTCGTACTCAAGCACTTGCGGCCGGGCCAGGGTAAAGGGGAAGCGGCTCCGCCCCAAGGTCTTTTGCTCCTGGAAAATGCGGCAGCGGAAGGCCGGTTTCTGGATGTAGCGGGGAGCACAGGCAATCTCCCGTGCTTTCAGCCGGGCTCCGAGGGTCGCCGCGCCGCCGGGCACAATCTGGTCGTCGACCCGCAGGCAATATTTCCAGTAGGTGTGAAGGTTTCCGGCGTGGACTTCGGGAGCATTGACTCCGCCGATGTCGGTCAATTTCTTGTCCAACAGGCAGGCGGCGGCGATGCGGTTCTCGACCGATGACTCGAGTTTTGGAAGCTGTGCCAATCCGACCGCGCCTTGCAACTCGCTCGCGCGGTAGTTCAGCGAGAGAAACAGGTGGTCCGGTTCGGCGTCGCCATATCCCCAGCCCTTGTTGATAAACAGATTCATGCGCCGGGCCAGGCGATCGTCGTCGGTCGCGACCAGTCCGCCTTCGCCGGTCGTGATGTGCTTGCCCTGCTGGGTGCTGAAGCAGGCGATCGCGCCGAAGGTGCCGGCCAGACGTCCCTGATGGCGGGCGAGAAACGACTGCGCGCAGTCTTCGATGACGGGAATTCCATGCGCACCGGCGAGTGCCATGATTTCGTCCATGTCGCAGGGATTGCCGAACAGATGAGTGACGATAATGCCCCGCGTCCGCTCACTCAGGCACGGCCGGATGGTTTCGGCGGTGATGTTCCAGGTCAGGGGATCGACCTCGGCAAACGCCGGTAAGGCTCCCTGATAAAGAATCGGAGTCAGCGCGCCCATGTCGGTGATCGAGCTGGTGACGAATTCGTCCCCAGGCTCAGGATCAAGCGCTGCGATGGCAGCGTGGATGGCAGCGGTTCCCGAAGAACAGGCATAGACGTGCCTGACTCCAAGCATCGCGGCAAAGTCCCGCTCGAATCTCTTCACCGCGCTGCCTTTGGTGCTGGTGAGAGTTCCGCTGGCGATGACTTCGGCGAGGCTCATCAACTCCTCCCGGCCGAGGCTCCGCCCGGAGGCCTCCTGATCGGAAGGCAGCTCAACCGGTTTAGTCCACGTCGTAACCAATGTTGTTGTCATCCTCCTTGTATTAGCTACCCAGGTATTTGTTATCCAGCTCCGCTAAGGGACTGACTTCACTCTTTAACTCTTTAGCCGATTTCGCTGGTCCGCGAAACCGGCACCGTCTCCTGGCGCAGGCGCTGTGCCAGGCGCGTGGCTGCGATTTCTCCGAGCAGCCGCAGATGGCTGACCGCCACCCGCGCTGTCTTCATCTTCGAAGTGCTCATTTTGGAAGTGCCCAGGCGCCGCACCTCGAGGCGCGCCGGATGCTCGACGATGAGGGATCCCTGAAGATCCAGTCTGGCCAGCAGTTCGGCGATCCCGAGGAAGCCGTCTTCCTTGAGGTCGAGCGCCAGTATGGCGCTGCGCCGGTAAACCCGAAAGCAACTGGTATAGGTGTAGAGCTTGTGTCGCAGGATCCGGCGGTAAAGAAATGAAGCCGCCCGCGAGAGTGTGAGTCGCCAGCCCGGCACATCCACGACTGACGCCTGGGGATGGTAAGGCGAGCCGGTCACCAGATCGACGCCGGGAACGAGTCTCGGCAGCAGGCCCTCGAGCTGCGCCGGATCGTAGCTGCAATCGCAGTCAAGCGACGAGACAATCTCGGTTTCCGCGCTCCGAATCCCGGTCAGGATTGCCGCTGCGACTCCCCGGTTTGCCGAATGCCGGAGCCGGCGGCAGTTAGGTTCCTGCTTAAACAGCTGCTGCATCATCGACCCGGTGTGATCGGTGCTGGCGTCGTCGACCAGAATCAGCGCCATGTCATACCGCCCTTCGAGGCGCTCGCGCAGACTGCGCAGCCGGTCCCGCAGATAGGGAAGTGCCGCCTCCTCGTTGAAGCAGGGAACGACGACCGTTATGGCAATCCGGCCGCCGGAACTCCGAAGGTCGCCGCTCGGCTGCACATGCGCGATCTGAGTCGCGCCGGGCACCTCGACAGCGCACCTGCATTCCGGCAAGTTGGACGCTTCGTCAGCCGTCAATGCTTTGATCTTTCATGAGAGAGAGACATGAGAGAGAGATTCATTTTGCTTTGGCTGGTTCCGCTAACACGCATCAGCTGGCAAACAGCAGCTGTGGCGCCCGGCAAGGGGCGTCGCGCAGGACATCGATCAGGGACTCCACGATGCGTGCTCCACTGTCGCCCCGTCCGAACGGGTTCGGCACCCGCGAAACCGAATCCACCCAACTGCGCGGCCGGTAAGCTTCTTCGAGCTCAGCCGTCAGGGACTCGGGCCGGCCGCCGACCAGGCGGGCGATGCCGGCGTCGATACACTCGGCGCGTTCAGTGTTTTCCCGGATGATGAGCAGTGGTTTACCCAGGGTGGGCGCCTCTTCCTGCACGCCTCCAGAGTCTGAAACCACCAGCCAGCTTCCCGAGAGCAGCGCGATGAAGTCGGCGTAATCGAGAGGCTCGCTCAACACGATGCGGGGACGCCCCGCACAGATTTCATTCGCATGCTGGCGCACGTTGGGGTTGGGATGCACCGGGAATACCAGCACCAGATCGTCGTGCTCATCGACAAAGCGGCAAAGCGCCTGTAGATTCTGCGCAAGCGCCCCGCCAAAGGATTCGCGTCGATGGGTGGTCACAACCAGATACTTTCGTCCGGCGATCGTCTGCTGAAGGCGGCGCCAGCCATCTCTTCTTGTGCTGCTGAGCGCGATCTGGAGCGCATCGACTACCGGGTTTCCGGTCAGGAAGACGTTCTGTTCCTCCACGCCTTCGGAGAGCAGCAAATCCCGGTTCGCCGCCGTCGCGGCGAAGTGATAGCTGGCCAGGCGGGTGATCATTCTCCGGTGCAGTTCCTCGGGATACGGGCTCATGACATTGCCCGACCGCAGGCCTGCTTCGACGTGTCCCACAGGTATGCCGCAGCGGTGTCCGGCAAGGGCCCCGGCCATCGCTGTGGTTGTGTCGCCTTGCACCAGAATCAGGTCCGGGTCTTCTTGCTCTAGAACCGCTTCGAACTCGCGCGTGATGCGCGCGCACAGAGACCCCGGATTCTGGTCGTCGGTCATCAGCCGCAGGTCGCGGTCGACGCGGATCTGGAACATTTCGATAAAGGGATCGAGCAGCCTCGAATGCTGCCCGGAGGAAACATTGATGGTGTGTACGGCTTCACTCCTGCGTTCCAGCTCCCGGATGACCGGCGCCAGCTTGATCACCTCCGGCCGCGTTCCGAACAGGCTTAGCACTCGTTTGGGGCTGCCGGGACGGCGGCGAATCGCCGGCGCGGGCGAACTCTCGATTGTGGTCAGAGATTTAAGGCTGCTCATCCAATTGCGGATTGGTACGGGTGGCGTTTCTCGCTGCTTGACTGTTTTCACTTCGTGGAGGGCTTGTCTTCTTTCTGTTCCTTTTCCTGATCGTCTTCCTTGATCGTCTTCCTTGATCGTCTTCCAGATCGTCTTCCAGATCGTCTTCCTTGATCGTCTTCCAGATCGTCTTCCCAGATCGTCTTCGCTTGATCGTCTTCCTTGATCGTCTTCCCAGATCGTCTTCGCTTGATCGTCTTCCTTGATCGTCTTCCCTGATCGCCTTCCTTGATCGTCGTGGAACAGATCCAGCCACCCGTTACATGGCAGCGGCGGCTGCCGGTTGGGTACGCTCGGGATCGAAGCCTTGCAGATGATCGGTCGCGGGCTGCCCCAGCTGCTCTGGCATCACGGTGGCCCGCCCGATGCTGTGGTAGATGATGCCGGCCTCGGCCATCTGCTGGGGCGAGTAGAGGTTCCGGCCATCGATCACGATCGGGTGCTTGGCCAGCGAGCGCAACCGGGTGAGGTTCAGGGCGGCAAACTCTTTCCACTCGGTCAGGATCAGCACCGCATCGCAGTCGGCCATGGCGGCATAGGGATCGGAGGCATACTCCATGCGATCTCGCGGCAGCACTTCTTTCGCTTTGGGCATCGCCACCGGATCGTAGGCGCAGACCTTGGCTCCGCCCTGCAGCAGCGCCTCGATGATAGCGATCGCCGGAGACTCGCGGATGTCGTCGGTGTCTCCCTTGAAGGCGAGTCCGAGGGCGGCCAGGCGCTTGCCGCGCAGCGTCCACAGAGCGTTGCGCACCTTTTTCAGAAACCGGTCGCGCTGCTCGGCATTGATGCGGATCACCTCGGTGAGCAGCCCGAAATCGTAGTTGCTCTGCTCGGCGACGGCGCGAAAAGCCTGCACATCTTTGGGGAAACAGGAGCCGCCATAGCCGATTCCCGCCTGAAGAAATTTCGGACCGATGCGCGAATCGGAGCCGATTCCGGCACAGACCTCGGAGATATCGGCGCCGACGGCTTCTGAAATATTGGCCACGGCATTGATGAAGGAAATCTTCATGGCGAGGAAGGCGTTCGAGGCGTGCTTGATCAGCTCGGCGCTATTGGCCTTGGTGACAATCAGCGGCGCGGCGCCGTGTGGGTAGCCGGCGCAGGCAATGGCGTCGCTGCGCTGATAATAGGCGCCGCTGGTGAGCGGGCGGTAAATCTGCTCGAGCAGGGAGACGCTCCAGTCATCGTCGGCCCCGATCACGATCCGGTCAGGATAGAGAAAATCGGTCACCGCCGTGCCTTCGCGCAGGAATTCCGGGTTCGAAGCAACCGAAAACCAGCCAGGGCGGGCGCCGTTCAGCACCAGGGTCCGGCGCAGTGATTCGCAGGTCCGCACCGGGACCGTGCTCTTGCCGACGACCAGCTTGCGGCCATGAATGGCCGAGGCAATCTCGTGGGCGACGGCTTCGACATACGAGAGGTCGCACTCGCCGTTTTCCGACTGCGGCGTCCCCACGGTGATGAAGATGGCATCCGACTGCTGAACCGCATCCGGCACCGAGGTCGACCAGCGCAGCCGGCTGCCCCGGTGACGCTCGAGCAACTGGGGTAGAAAGCGTTCGTGAATGGGCACATCGCCGGCTTCGAGCGCCGCGATCTTCTCGACATCGTTGTCCACCGAAATCACTTCATGACCCATTTCCGCAAAGCAAGCCGCCGATACCAGCCCTACATAGCCACTGCCAATCACTGCCAGCCGCATGGTCCCAGTCCTTTCCGTACAATGCTTCGAATCGTCATCCGTATATTTGCTTGGTCGTTTGTTGTTTGGTCGTTCGTTTGTTTGATGATTGTTCGTTGGGCTCGCCGCTGATTTGTTTCAGGGATCTGAAGCGTCGTGCCACACTCAGGCGGCGCCCGAACCTTTCATTACTGCGGGAATGGTTCGCGCCAGGATCTTTAGGTCGAGCCACAACGACCACTCATCGAGATACTTGAGGTCAAGCTCCATCCAGCGGTCGAAGGCAATGGCGCTGCGTCCGCTGACCTGCCAGAGACAAGTGATGCCCGGGCGTACGCTGAAGCGCCGCCGCTGCCAGTCCGCCCGGAAGCCCTCATAGTCGCGCAACGGCAGCGGGCGCGGCCCCACCAAGCTCATATCGCCTCTTAGGACATTGAACAGCTGCGGCAGCTCGTCGATGCTGGTGCGCCGCAACAGCTTTCCCAGAGGCGTGATGCGCGGATCGTTGTGAATCTTGAACACCGGCCCGGAAACTTCGTTCAACCTCTCCAGCTCCGGCATCATCTTTTCCGCTCCCGCAACCATGGTGCGGAACTTGTAGATCGAAAACTTGCGCTTGTTCAGCCCGATCCGTTCCTGCAAAAACAGTACCGGACCGGGCGAGGTGGCCTTGACCAGGAGAGCTACCAGGGCGAGTACCGGGGAGATCAGGATCAGAAGCGCGGCAGACAGAGAGAAGTCGAGAATCCGCTTGATCACGCTCGGCCAGCCGTCGCCATGGCCGCTGTAAGCCGTGATCAGGGGATGGCCGTTAAACATCTCGGCCCGCGCCCGGGCGATCTTCAGATTGAACAAGTCCGAATCAAAGCGCAGGATGATGCCGTGCTGCTCGCACAGGGCCGCGATGTGCGAGGTGTGCTCGTAGAAGGAGCGCATGGGCAGGTAGATCGCGACTTCATCGACCACGTTGCGGCGCAGATACTGCGAGAGCCCCTCAAAATCGCTGCACACCGGGCCATAAACCCGTTCAAACTCGTCCAACCCGGCCCAGGGATCGTCGACGAATCCGAGCAGCCGATAGCCCAGTTCGGGCCTCTCTTCGAGATTGCGGGCGAAATCGACGGCCCGCGGGTTGGTGCCGAGAATCAGGATGTGCCGCAGGTTGCGCCCGCGCCGCCGCAGTCCGCCGAGCAGGGAGCGCAGCGCCAGACGGCTCAGGATCAAAAAAGCCGAACTGAGGATCCAGAACCGGATCATCGATCCGATGGTCACCATGCGGATATGGAAAACCAGGGCCGCAGCCACCAGGCACATCATTGAGGCGGTGGTCGCGCGCAGCAGGTCGAGAACCTGCGCGCCCAGAGTCGAGAGGCGGCGGGAGACATACAGTCCGCAAACGGAAAAGACCACGTGCCAGAGCAGCAGCAGGAGCAGAAAGATGGCGAGGTTCGAGAGCTTGACGCGCATGGCAAAGAACTCCGCCCGCGGAAGGTTCGATGCCTGAAGAATCGGCAGGCTGGCCAGGGTGAACGAGACGACCAGCACCGCCAGGTCAAACGCTTTCATAGCGTTTAACAGGAATCTTCGCCGTACTTCGCTCACCCCTGCCCCATTCTTTCTTGTGTCATGAAATTCATGGTTGTGGTCTTTGTGGTCTTCGATCCCAGGCTAAGCCGCCTACAGCTTGCGGTAGAGCGACTCGGGAATGGGAAAGGCGCGCTTGTTGAGCACTGCGCCGAGAATCTCGATCTGGGCGGCGCGCAAGCTTTCGGTTACCTTGCGGGCAGCTTCGCGGCGCGTAGAACTGGCTTCGAGCACCAGCAC
Organism: Terriglobales bacterium; assembly: GCA_963803205.1. Classification (GTDB taxonomy): domain Bacteria; phylum Acidobacteriota; class Terriglobia; order Terriglobales; family Acidobacteriaceae; genus CAWDLG01. The sequence continues at coordinate 1,206,330 of CAWDLG010000004.1, read as the reverse complement.
CATGCCATCGCACAAACGTCCGAGCGTGGTTGCGTCGGTGTAGGGGTTGAGCGGCGGCGCGTCGACCAGCACGTAGTCGAACTCCCGCCGCAGCTCGCACAGCCGGCTCTTCAGCTTTTCCGAGCTGAGCAGGTCGGCAAAATCCGGGGTGAGCGAGCCGCAGGAAAGCAGCCACAGGTTCTGCGGCAGAAGCCGGTGCGCAAAGTCCTTGATCGGCCCTTCCTTGAGCACCGCATCGGTCAGCCCGCGCTGGTTCGCGACGCCAAAGAGGCCGGGCAGGGAAGGGGAGCGCAGGTTGGCTTCGACAATGCAGACCGTTCCCGGGCTGTGCCGCGCCAGAATTTCCGCCGACTGGGCGCAGACGCGGCTGCATCCGTTGCCATGATCGATGCCGGCAAATACCACCACCCGCGGCCCATCGTCGGCTTGCAGGAAAATCCGCTGCACCAGCTTGGCGGATTCTTCCTGAGCCCGCCGGTCGAGCGGCGAGCCGCGGTCGATGCGGTAGGCCTCGCGGTCCTCGGTAAGCCGCAGTCCGGGCTGCGGCGGGCGCACCGGAGGACTCTGCAAATCGATGCCCGAGCTCTGCATCAGCTCAAAATTTTTGCTCATGGTCTTGCCTCCGCGGCGCTAATGGGAGCGCCGGAACCGGCGGTTCTTCGGCCACGCTCGTTGCGAGAATGCCGGGCGGCGTCGGGGGATCTTCTCCGCTCGCTCACACCCTTTGCCGCCGAACCGTGCGGCGGCACTTGATTCTCTGGTTTGGTGTCGGTTGCCGGGGCGAGCGCGTCCGGGCGCGTCCGTACGGCCGCGAGCGCCGCGGCGACGGCGTTGGAACCGCCATTTTCGATGGCTACCATCAGGGCCAGGAGCAGCAGCAACCCGGGCAGGGCAAACTTCGGCAACAGGTTGCGTAAAAATGATTTCTTGCGTTCTTGGGCGATGACGGGACGCTCGTCGATCGAAGCGCGATCGATTTCGGAAGAAACCAGAGGCACCCCCTCATCGAGCGCGTTGAGGTTCAGATCCTCGACCACCTCGCGGATGATCTGCGGCCCCACGTTCCTCTGTTTAAGAGCGCAGCCCAGGGTGAGCGCGTTGAAGCAGATGTTATTGATATTGCGGGGAATCCCCTCGCTGTACTTGGCGATCATGGCGCGCGCCGCCTCGGTCAGTAGCGGCACCTCGAGGTCGTGGCCGGCTACCCGCAGGCGGTGATCGATATAGAGATTGGTCTCGGCCAGGCTGAAGGGCTTGAGCCGGGCAACGATCGAGAGCCGCTGTCGCAGTTGCAGAAGCTCCGGCGAGGCCAGCTTGCCGGCGAGCTGCGGCTGGCCGGCGAGAATGATCTGCATCAGCTTCTTCGAAGGGGTCTCGAAGTTCGAAAGCATGCGCACGACTTCCAGCACCGAGGGGTCGAGGTTCTGGGCTTCATCGACGATCACGATGAACTGCCGTCCGGCATGCGACTCCCGCAGCAGGGCCTCGTTCAGGCGGGAGTGAATCCGCACCAGATCGCCGCTGTCATCCTCGATTCCGAGATCGGCCATCAGGCTGCGCAGAAAATCGCGCGGGCTCGACTGCGTCTGAAACAGGAAGACCGTCCGCGCCGAGGACTGCAGCCGTTGCAGCAACTGAAACAGCAGCGTGGTCTTGCCCATCCCCGGCCGGGCCACCACGGTCATGAAGCCGCGTCCCGCAGTAACTCCATAGAACAGCGAGGCCAGGGCCTCGCGGTGGGTGGGGCTCATGAACAGGTAGCGTGGGTCGGGAGAAACCCCAAAAGGCTGCTCTTGCAGCCCGTAGTATTCGAGAAACATCAGCGGCTGGCCTCCGCTCTCTGCCGGGGCACGCCCACCACCACCGGGATTTTGAGAATTTCAATGACCTCGGCCGGGGTGCGGAAGGCAGGATCGACGTAGTCGGCGACGTAGGTCGCGGCCACGCTCAGGAAGGTGGCGGCAAAAACTCCCGCCACCAGGAAAAGCCACGGGCTGTGCGCCGGCAGCGCGGGAATGGCCGGCGCATCCGCGATGGCTACGTTGGCAATGCGTTTCTGGTCGAGCGCGTCGGAGGTGCGCTCCTGTTCGCGCTTGGAAAGATAGAGCAGGTAATTCGATTCGTTGGCCTTGCTTTCGCGCAGCAGGTCGCCGTGTTGCAGAGCATTTTGTCCGACGGTGACCAGTTGCTGGCGAAGCTGCTTGATGCTTGCGCCAAGAGCCGCGGCCGTCGCCTTCTGCGAAGCCAGATCCGCCTGTGTCTTGGCCACGTCCTGGCGCAGGAATTCGTAGGTGGGATCGCGATCGGTCGTCTGATTCACGTAGCGGGTGGATTTGGCCTGCTCGATGGCGTCCTCGGTCTGCTTGATCTCCCGGTCGGCCTCCTGCACCAGGGGATAGCCCGGCTCATACTTCAGGAGCAGCTGGCTGCGCTTGACCTGCGCCGCAAGCAGCGACGCCTGCAACTGCTGCAGGAGCACGTCGGCGGAGTTCGAAATCTCCTCGGTCGAGGAGCGCGCCGGCGTCTTCTCAATCTGCGCGTCGAGATTGCGGATTCTCTGCTGGTCGGCGGAAATGGCCTGCTGCGCCTCCTGCAGGGCGGCGAGCGCATCGACCAGCTTCTGGCTGAGCATGGTGCGTTCGACGTCGGGCGCGACCACGCCCTGCTCGGTGGCAAAATCGGCAAGCCGCGCCTCGGAGTCGGCGAGCGCCTGATGGTATTTGTCGGCTTCCTTCGAGAAGAAATCGAACGATCCGCTGGGGCGATGGACGGCAATGTGCTTTTCGAGGTACCCGTTGGCCAGGCTGTTGAGAACGCCGTAGGAAAGGTTCGGATCGGAGGAGCTGTAGCTTACCTGCACGAGATTGGTTTTGGTGATGGCGCTCACCTTCAGCCGCTTCGCCAGCTGCTCGGTGGCGCGCGAGATGTAGGTCGCTTCGTCCTGCTTCGGCCGCAGCATCGCCCACAGCGACTTCTTCACCTTCTTCTCGAGGCCGTTCGCCACCACCACCTTCTCGAGCAGGTCGCGGCTTTGCAGGATCTCAACTTCGGAGTTGATTTCCTCTTCGGTCACAGGCGGCGGAGCACTGGTCAGCCGCGTCTCGGTGGCTTCGGTCGAGACCACGGGATCGAGGCGCTCGCGGTTTACCAGGATCTGCATGTGCGATTCGTACTGCCCGGAGAAAAGCAGTGCGGCCACGCCCGAACAGAGCAGCACCGCGCCGAAGACGACTGCGAGCAGCCGCTGGTGGCGGAACAGCGGCGCCAGCAGATCGCGCAGCGTGGGATCGTTCGCAACTGGGAATGAACTGGAAGTCGTTGGCGTCATGGTTCTCTCTCTCGCTTTGCGTTACCGGCCAAGGATGGTGCGGGGATCGATATACGACCCGATGGAATAGGGCACATACTTGCGGAAGCTGCTGATAAATTTTTCCGGCACATAGATCATGTCGCCGGGCCGCAGCTCGGCATCTTCATTCGCGCTTTTCCCGTGGTAGATGTCCTTCAGGTCCAGCCTTTTCACCTCGACCATGTCATTCGAGACGCGGTGAAAGAGAAACACCTGGGTCTTGGCGCTGGAGAGCAATCCGCCCGAGATCGCCACCGCCTGCGCGACCGTAGTGTCATGCCGCAACTCGTACTGCCCGGGCTTTCCCACCTGACCGCCCGCAATGAAGAATGGCTTCTGGAAGTCCACCAGGTCCACATCGATGATCGGTTCGTGCAGCACTTTGGCATAGGCCTGTTTCAAAGCGGCAACCACTTCCGGAACCGTCATGCCCTGCACGTACAGGCTGCCGGCGCTTTGCAGGTTGATGTATCCGTCCGGCTGCACGGTCACCTGCCGATTAAATTCCGGGGAAAGAGGGAAGCTCAGGCTGAGCACATCCTGGCGCATGATGCGGTAACGGGGATGGCGCTCCTGCAAAGCGGGACGCGCGGACTGGTCCTGTTCGACCGCGGCGCTGGCGTCCGCCGCCGCCGAGGCCGCCATCAGGTTCTGCTTCGTATTCTGCGCGGAACTCTGCGGGGAGTCCTGCCGGGTTTCACTTTGGGCGGCGGCAGCACCCATCCCCGCCATAACGGCAGCGAGAACCCAAAGAGTAAATACCGGGATCCTGGGGAACTTTCTGATTGTCATGGGGATTTCCTCTTTGGGCGTTTTCGCAGTGCCGAAGACAGCTTCGCCCTCTCAGTCCCAAGCCGGAACCTGTGGAATGCCAAAACGGCACCGCGAACCGGACCGCTAGAAATGGCCGCAGGCCGCGAATCCGTAACCGGTGAGTTCGTCGGCGGACTGCACGCGCGTCACTTGTCCGACGCAGTGCAATCTCGTCTCGCTGCTCGCCGGATCAAAAGCCGGCAGCACCACTTCGATCTCTACCCGGCTGCCCGCGGGCGGACAGCGCGAAGTCACAATGAAAACTCCCACCGCCGAAATGTTCGTGCAGCAGCCGACTTCGTGATGCTCCGCCTCGTCCTTCCAGCGAAAGAGCGCTGGCACGACCAGCCTGAACCGGCGAAAAGCCCTCTGCTCGGAGGCAACCAATCGCTCTTCCCTTCCGGAATTAGATACAAAGTGAAACTAGCGATGTGGTCAGCGCTTCACAAGCGGGTGAACCTCCCTGCCCCGCCGCGTTCCTGCCTACAGATCAACCGGTACTTGCACTACAGCTTTCCCGCCGCACTACGGAAGAAGAGTGCAAGCAGCGCTAGGGCCAGACAGGGTTGTGAACAGAGACTTTCGGTCTACAGAATTCCCGACACGATGTTGAGTTTTGAGAGACTTCCGAATTGGTGCCGGCGAGATCGGCCCTTTTGTGCTTGTGTCGTCGAAAGCTGTGTGCGAGAATCGCTGTTCATTCAGGCAGCGGTTACCTTCTCGGGCTACAGGTTTTTTTTCGCTCTGGCCAAGCGCGCGCGACGGGCCCTGCAAATCAGTTCCACTGCGGGTTCGCCTCTATGACGACTTCCACAGGCTCCGTGTCTAACAAATCGTCCACAAAAGTGCGCCTGTCGATTTCCGACCGCAATCGTATGAGCAGCCAACTGCTGGCGGAGTCGCTCGCGCGGAATCCTCAATTTGAGATTGTGGCGACTCCCGGGCCGGAGGAGGTCATTTCCTCCGCGTGGAATTGCAAGCCGCACCTGGCGGTCATCAGTGCCGATTTCGATTCCGGAAACAAAAAAGGATTTCAGCTCGCCCGCTCGCTCAACGCCCGACAGCCGGAGATTCACCTGGTCATGCTGCTCGAAACCGGGACGCGTGACTCGGTGATTGCTTCCTTTCGCTGCGGGGCGAGGGGCGTGTATTGCCGGACCGAGCCGGCATCTGATTTCCGGACCTGCGTCGAGCGAGTGAGCAGCGGTGAGATCTGGGCCGGAAAAGCGGAAACCGTCTTTCTGCTGGAGGCGGTCCGCAGTAGCCCTTCGTGCGACGGCATTGACAGCGATCGAGTGGGCGCCTTGTCCAATCGTGAACTTCAGGTTGCCGAATGCGCGGCGCAGGGGCAGAGCAACAAACAGATTGCCGAGCGTCTTCAGTTGAGTGAACATACGGTGAAGAACTATCTCTTCCGGGTGTTCGAGAAACTGGGAGTATCGAACCGCTTCGAGCTGCTGTTCCTCCTTTACAACGCCCGCGATGGCAACCCCAGCCCGGACCGATTGCACGCGGCTCGCATCAGCGGTTCCATCGAGAATTATGTCAAGGCGGCGAAGGAAGGCTTTGCGGCCGCCCAGTCCGTGGTGGGGCTGGCCCATCTCAACGGGACTGGAGTGGAAAGAAGCGCGCATGCCGCCTACCGATGGCTGCGGCTTGCGCAAGAGAGCTCGTCAGCCCTGCAAAAGCGTTGCCTGGAGCTGGCGGAGGAGCTGAAGTCGAAGTTAGGTCCTGAGGAAGTTCAGGCCGTGGACCGTGAACTGTCAGAGTCTCAGCCGGAGCGCAACCAGGCTCGCGAAGAAAGCACCACTGAGCTGGTGAAGCAGCATTTGGAATTTCTTTCCCTCCGTCCCGCCGTCTAACCGGCACATTCCTTCGCGCACGTTTGGCTGACTCTTTCCGTTGATTTCACAAACTGATCTTCCATTGGTTAGGATGGATGGTTGCTCTTTAACATGAATCTTGCCAGGACAAAGGCATTTGCGCGCAGGCCGCCGGTCATCCTTGTCAGCTTGCTTATCATTGCGATCCTCGCCTTCTGGGGAGTCAATCACCTGGTGGTCAGGTTTCGTGAGCAGCAAAAGGCTCTGGCTCGGCGAATGTACCGGCGCGGGCAGGAAGAGGAGTCCGCCGGCCGCCCGGACCGGGCTATCGAAAACTTCCGCGCCGCCCTGGGCTACAGTCGGGATAACTTCCAGTACCAGCTCAGCCTTGCCCGAGCCCTGCGGGATACGAACCGCATCGACGAAGCGCAGGCCTACCTGATCAGCCTGTGGGAGCGCGCCCCCCAGGACAGCACGGTGAATCTTGCCCTGGGCCGGCTCGCGGCGCGCCGTGGCTCGGTCGACGACGTTCTCCGCTATTACCACAATGCTATGTACGGAGTGTGGCCGGCCGATGGCGACAAGAAGCGCCGGGATACCCAGTTCGAGTTGATCGAATACCTGCTTACTCACAACGCCGTGTCTCAAGCGCAGGCAGAGCTGATCAGCATGGCGGCCACGCTGCCGCCCGATCCGGATTTGCATCTTCGCGTCGCCCAGCTATTTGCCCGGTCTCAGGACTATCAGCACGCGCTCGACGAATTCCAGCACGTGTTGAGCGTGCAGCGGCAGAATCCGGATGCACTGGTCGGAGCGGGCGAGGCTGCGTTCCAGCTGGGTCGCTACCGGAGCGCGCAGGGCTACTTGCAGTCTGCCAGCCGGCTTGAGCCCAAGAATGAGGCTGTGACCAGCTCGCTCGAGTCCGCAAAGCTGGTCTTGCAGGCCGATCCCTTTGCCCGGCGAATTTCGGAACGGGAACGTCGGCGGCGGATCAGCCGCGCATTCGAAGATTCCGGCAAGCGCCTGGAGGACTGCGCCAAGTCCAAGGGAATCGACCTGAATTCCCCGGGCTCGGGTGGCGAATTGCAGACGCTCAGAACCCGCTGGAATGCAATGAAGAATGAAGTGGCCCGGGCGCGGGCGGGACACGCCGAGATGCCGGAAGCCGCCATGGATCTGGTCTTTCAGATCGAACAGCAGACCGCCATCCAGTGTGGACCTCCGAGTGGCATGGATCAGGCTCTCTTCTTTCTCTCCCAGAACCGCTCCGGAGACGAGCCATGAGCGACGTTTCCCGTACCGTGAGCGGAGCGGCGGAAGAGCCGGAGAACCACTCCGACGCTGGTCTTCGGCCCTTGAGCCGCGAAAGCTGGGCGCACTGGTTCGCTATCGCTACCAGTTTCCGGGAGGAGCGATTCTTCCTGATGCTGGCGGTTTTTATCGGAATCTTTTCCGGCCTGGCGGTCGTCTGCTTCCGTCTGGCAATCGACTGGAGCCGCATTGCACTGCTCGGACCTGTGCCGGAGCCTTATGACTGGCGCTTGCTGGTGGCGCCCGTCGCGGTCAGCCTTCTCGTCTCGGTGGTCGTAATCCACGTGTTCCCCCGCGTGCGCGGCAGCGGGGTAAACCAGACCAAGGCCGCTCTTTACATCTATAACGGATACATTCCTTTCCGGACGGCAGTCGGAAAGTTCATCACGGCCGCGCTCTCGATCGGCGCCGGCCACTCCCTTGGACCAGAGGATCCCTCCCTTCAGATCGGCGCCAGCCTGGCCTCGGCACTCGGTCGCAGGATGGAGCTTTCCCGCGAGAAGCTGCGCCTGCTCGCGCCGGTTGGCGCGGCAGCGGGTCTGGCCGCCGCGTTCAACGCGCCCATCTCGGCGGTCCTGTTCGTGATCGAAGAAGTCATCGGACGCTGGAGCGCAGGCGTTCTGGGATCGGTGGTTCTGTCGGCGATTTCGAGCGTCGTGATTGTCCGCTGGTTCCTGGGTTCCGAACCTCTGTTCAGGATTCCGGCAGTCGGCTTCACTCGCCCCAGCGAGTTGATCGCTTACAGCGTGCTCGGAGTCGTGGGGGGAATTGCCGCTGTGGTCTTCGCCAAGGCCATCGCCTATCTGCGTCCGAGGCTGCGTGCCTTGCCGCAGCGGACCCAATACATTCAGTCAGCGCTGGCGGGCCTCGTCATCGGGCTGATCGGATTCGTCGGGTTTCCGCAGGTGATGGGCGCAGGCTACGAATACATGGACCAGGCCATGCACGGCCAGTTCACCTGGCAGATGCTGGCGATTCTTGCCGGCCTGAAGATTTTTGCCACGACCTGCTCCTTCGCCAGTGGCACGCCGGGCGGGATGTTTGCGCCCGCGCTGTTTGTGGGCGCGATGCTCGGCGGCGCGGTGGGCGGGGTTGAACACCATTTCTATCCCAACCTGGCAGGTTCTATCGGTACCTACGCTCTCGTCGGGATGGGAGTTCTGTTCGCAGGTTTCTTGCGTGCTCCATTGACCTCCGTATTCATGGTGCTCGAGGTGAGCGCGAACTATTCGATCATCGTGCCTGTCATAGTCGCGAATACGATTGCCTATGTCGTCTCCCGCAGCCTTCAGCCGGTTCCCATTTTCGATCTGCTCACTCGCCAGGACGGGCTGGTCCTGCCCTCCCTTGAGGAGCAACGCGAACGAACCATTCTGCGGGTTGAAGATGCCATGCATCCTCCAGCCGCTCCCGTGCTGAATTTTGAGGACTCCGTGGCAGAGGCGCTGGCACGGGTAGAAAGCCTGCCCTGGAACTTTTTCCTGGTACGGATGAGCCCGAGCGGCTGGAGCAGTATCTCGGGGGAGGCTCTCAAGAAACTGCACGGGGAAGGGAAGTCCGAGATGACCCTCGGTTCCACGCTTCCGATCCGGCAACTGCCGCTTTTGTATCCTGACCTGCCCCTCGAGGCCGCCTTGCGCTACACCAACCACGTGCCGCTTGTGCCCGTAGTCCACCGCGCCAACCCCCGGCAACTCGAAGGGGTGATTTCGAGCGAAGACGTCCTGAAGAAGTACCAGCTGTTTGCCGAAAGTGAAGAAGAGTGATCTGGATCAGCGCCCATAAGTCAGCTTTACGCTTTTGATCTCGTAGGGTTTTGTCCGTAAAGTTACGACCCCCCCCGCTACCGGCAGATCGGCCGTCGGGACCTCCATCAAGTTGGTCTCAGCCGCGGACTTCACGTCCGCGCCAGCTCGGATCCGAACGTCAGCGTCCCTGCCTTCCCACTCGTAAAAGCGCAAGATCAGCCCGACGCTGTCCTCGGCTTTCTTCCAGGCCGTGACGATCACATTCTCCGGCTCGATTTCCAGGTAGGAGTGCTGCGAACCCAGCGATCCCGAGTGCTTTTCAGAGGGAATGGCAGTCAGTTTGTGGTTCAGTTCGTAGCCCTGGCGGACGGTTTTTGCCTGTCGCCAATCGCCGGCGTGCGGGTAGAGAGAGTAGGTAAACTCGTGAACGCCCTCGTCGGCATGCGGGTCAGGCCAGGTTGGGGCGCGCAACAGCGAAAGCCGCAGGACGTTATCCTTGCCGTCATAGCCGTACTTGCAATCGTTCAGCAGGCTGAATCCGTGCCGGCCATCCGAAATGTCCGCCCAGCGCAGAGCCGGGACCTCGAACATTGCCTTCTCGAAAGAATTCCGACGCGTCGTAGGACGCTCGATTGAGCCGTAGGGAATCTCGTAGGTCGCTTTCTCGTTCTGCGCGCTCAGCGGGAAGGCAGCTTTCAACAGAATGTGCTTTTCCTGCCAGTCGGCCACCGTCCGGATGTCCACTCTCGGGATTCCGGCCGCGACGACGATGTCCTGTGTGAAAGTCGAATTCTGAAACTTCCGTACCACCCGAATTACGGCTTCAAGCGGCGTCTGTCTCAGTGGCCGGACTTCGCTTGCGTGGTTAAGGTCCCATTTCTGATTTTCGAAATCGGCATCGATGTTCCACGCATCCCAGTCCTTGGGAACATCGCGAAACGCCTGTAACAGGTTCCCGCAACCGCCAGCAGCGATTGCTTCCTGCTGGCTCTGCTTGTCGATCAGACTTATAATGCAACCCGACTGCGGGTCGACCTTCACGCGGAGAAATTCATTTTCCAATTCGGTTCCATTTGCTGACACCGACGATGTGACGGCTCCCGAACCGGGCACAACGTAAAACACCTTGAACCCCAGGGACGGCACATCGCGCGCCAGGAAGCGAACGGTGACCAATCCAGTCTCCGGCTTCACAGAAACGATCTCTCCAGGCGTGGTGCGTCCTTCGGCGTCCGTTATCTGCGCGGATTTCCCGGGCATTGGGGAGGCAAGCTGTACCGTTGCCTCAGCGACATCAGTTCGCTGCCAGGAAAGGGGATTGAAAACGATGACGGGAGCGCCGTTGCCGGAGGTGTCCACTTGGGTCGAGAGCGTTGCGAGCGCGCGTTTCATCGCCGCAATGGCAATCAGGCGGGTCTCTTCGTAACCGCGTGCAGCATCCTTGTAGATGACGGCAATGCCGGACCCTGCGGCAATGTCGTGAAACTGGTTGAACAGAACATTCTTCCAGGCCTGGTTCAGTTCCTCGCCTGGATACTGGTTTCCTCCCAGGTACGCGAGAGCAGAGAACTTCTCGGCGTTTAAGACCAGCTCTTCGCTCTCCCGGTTGCGCTTCTTGGTTTCGGCCTGAGAAGTGAATACACCCCGGTGAAATTCGAAATACATTTCGCTGTTCCACACGGGAAGATTCAAGCCGGGCGCCTTGCGCTCGGCATCGTCGAAGAACGCCTGCGCGGTACCAAATTCCAGACGCGGATAGACTACTGAGGGCGCAGTCCATTTCCGGCCCTCATTGAGCATCCAGCGAGTCGGGCCGCCGCCATGATCTCCGATTCCATAGAGATGCATCATCTCGTCGAGGCCGGGCAGTTTTCGCCGCGCGTCCGCGAGGTCGGTACCCATTCGCACCGGATCGAGCGTGTTCACATAGTCGTGGGGAAAGTAGGTGAGAATGCGGCTCCCATCGGGTGATTCCCACCAGAACAGCTTTCGCGTGGGTTTGTTGGTGTCGTTCCACTCCAGCTTCTGGGTTACGAAATAGTCGATGCCTGATTTTTTGTAGATCTGGGGTAGCTGCCAGCTATATCCGAAGGAGTCAGGATTCCAGCCGATGCGGACGTCTTTGCCGAACTTCTCGCGGAAGTAGCGCTTGCCCAGCAATATCTGCCGCACCAGCGACTCGCCGTCGGGCATGTTCAAGTCGGGTTCCACCCACATTCCGCCGACAAGTTCCCATCGCCCTTCCTGCACGCGCTTCTTGATCTGTTCGAACAGGTCGGGGTATTTCTCTTCCATCCACTCCGAAGCCTGGGCGGTCGATTGCGAGAAGGTATATTCGGGGTATTCGTGCATCAGTTGCAGCGAGGTGCGGAAGGTGTTGCGCACCACTTCCACGGTTTCGGTGGCAGGCCACAACCATGCCATGTCGATGTGCGAGTTGCCGGTGGCGTGAATCGTGAGTTTGCTCAGGACTGGGCGCAGCGGTTCAAGCTTCGATTGCGCAGCCTTCAGCGAACTGTCGAATGCCGCCTGGTTTCCCCGGTCGAGAGTCGCCAGATCGATGGCCGAAACAGCAGACTGAATTTGTGCCAGGTTTGCAGCCTGATTTTGCGGGACGGTCTGAAGGATGGCCTCGTCCGCAATGATTTCCTGCCGCAACATGCCGGGATCGGGACGGTTAGACGCAAACCTTACAGGGAAGATGGCTCGGGTGAAACTGGCTTCCGATCTCGGATACGAGGGAACTTTGACTGCAATCGCAATTTTCTGCCGGGGACGGGCGTTGCGGAACAAGATCACGGGCTCGAGCTCTTCGCCCATGGCAACCCGCGATCCGTTGAAGTAGATGGTGACGGGCGCAGTTTCGCCCGAGGCCTGAAATTGAAAATAGATCGTTGTTCCGGTCAGATCATAACCCTGGAGTGTTGCGGGCACCTCGACAGTGGCTCGAAACCATACCGTTCCCGAAGTCCACTGTGCCCCTGGCTTCGCAATGCGCCAGGATGAGTCATTGAAGTTTGGGGCCTCTGCGTCCAGAATGGCGCCTTCGTGCATGCGCCATTCCGGGGAGGGGAGGTTGGTTAGCGCCTCGATCCGGGCCAGTGCCGGCGACCCGGCAATTTTGGAAGGAGTTCCCTGGGCGGTTGCGTGAATCGCCGCCAGAAGGATCATGCACAGCGCGGCAAGGGAACGGCAGCGTTTCCTCATTGAGAAACTCCTTGAACAGTACATAAGCTAGCATGATCCTGAATGCAGGCGCGGGGCGTGTCGCCCGTGCGAGAATTTCGAAGCGCTGCAGAGCAATTCTTCCGGGGAACTGATGACCGAATCTGAGGCCGCAATTCCGACGCAGGATGAGAGGACCATGGCGCTGCTGGCGCACATCCTCCAGTTGGTTGGATGGTGGATCGGCCCACTGATTATCTTCCTTGTAAAGCGTCAGTCCCGCTTCGTGTCTTTCCACGCCTTGCAGGCTTTGCTACTGCAGGCTGTTCACATAGCACTAATCCTGTTTGCCTTTTTTGCGTTTTTCGGGGGCGGGTTCTTCTTCGCGGTCACCTCTTCTGTGACTGGTGGCGCGCCGCCTCTGGCGGCTCTGTTCGTGCCTCTGATGTTCCTCAGTTTTGCTGGGATCGGGATCACGATCTGGGTGCTGGCGATTGTTTACGGAATCAAGGCGAGTCGGGGCGAGTGGGCGGAATATCCCGTCGTGGGCAAGTGGGCGCGTCAGATCTTGAATATCGGTCCGAACGGCTCCTGACAGTGTAGGCGCGGGCGTCCCCGCCCGTGCGGACGTGGCTGATGCCTATCTCGACCGTAAAATCAGCCCGCTGTTCGTAACCGGTTTTTTCACCACAGGGGACACAGAGGAACACAGAGGGATTGACGGGTCGTGTAGGCACGGGCGTCCCCGCCCGTGCGGACGTGGCTGATGCCTGTCTCGACCGTAAAATCAGCCCGCTGTTCGTAACTGGTTTTTTCACAACAGGGGACACAGGGGAACACAGGGGGATTGACGGGTCGTGTAGGCGCGGGCGTCCCCGCCCGTGCGAAATGGCTCTGCACGCGCGAGGACGCGCACGCCTACGTCATTTTTTACTGGCGGGAGGTTGAGGCGTCGGCGGCTAGCTCGCGCAGGACATCCAGCAGCCCTTCGCTGGTCTCCTGGTCGGAAAAATCCTCTAACGCAACGGTGGCGCTCAGGTGCGGCGACTGGGCGCGAAAGCGAACACTCAATAGCTTGTGTCCCTGTGAGGACATGAGGGTATTCACCAGCGGTGTGAGTTCCTGTCCCCACTGCGTCCGAGTGGTCAGGACGACCGGGCCGGGCCGTGAAACGGACCACCTCCGTGACCTGGAAGTGGCGCTATCGAGGTTGTTCTGGGTTAGCCAGCGGTGGCGGAAGACTTCCAGCTGAAATCCGGGCGGGGCGTCGAGGTTGGCCTCAAAGGTCAGCGTCTCTTTTTGCTTCCGCCAAAGGCTGACCAGCCATCGCAGGGGAATCTGCCGCGGCAAGAGGCTCACGGTGATGCGGGCGTCGGCAACCCAGTGGGAGGCGAAGCGAAGATGGGCCTGAAGGCGGCTTCCGCCGAACCAGCGCGCCTCGCTGAGGGTCGCCCTGCCTGCGCAGGCGGCCTGCACGCGGCGCAGGGCCATCGAGCCTTTCTGGCGGTTGTAGCGGGTGAAACAGATGTACCAAAAAGCTAGCAGTACCGCGGCGCTTAAGACGTCGATGAGTGCCAGGCGTCCCACAGTCCCCTCTGATGCGAATGGTACGTCTTTGGGTGGTAAGTGGCAACCTCTCCTTTCCCTCTTTTTTTCATTGCCTGGCGGCTTTGTCGGCCTCCCCCCACGCGAATCCGCCTCGCCCCTCATTGGCCCTTCCGCGCTCAAGGCCCGCGAACCTGCGTACTTTCAATGGATTGTCCCGGGCCCTTCCGGCGACGTTTGGCGGATTCGCTTTAAATACCACGCCGATCGAAAACGACCACGCGATTCGGGCTTACAATGGGGCGGTGATTCCGGAGCTGCGAGATTTCCGGGCAGAAGACTTCGAGACCGTCTGGAACATCGACCAGGTCTGCTTCGCCCCCGGCGTCTCCTATACCCGGGAGGAGCTTGCCGCATATATGGAGACTCCCGGCGCCTTCACTCTGGTGGCGGAAAGCACCGACCACGGAACTGCCGACGGTGCGAGCGCCACGGCCAGAGCGATTGTTGGGTTTCTCGTAGCCCACGCCAACCGCTACGGTCGGGGACACCTCGTCACGATCGACGTCCTGCCCGATGCGCGCCGGTTTGGAGTGGGTTCCAGGCTGATCGGCACCGCCGAAGAGCGCCTGCGGCAGGCGAAGTGCAAGTTCGTGGTGCTGGAAACTTCCGTCGACAATCAGTCCGCCCTGGCGTTCTACAAGCGCCATCAGTACTTCCTCGTCAAAACCGTGCCTCGTTACTACGCGAACGGGGTGGACGCCTTCGTCCTGCAAAAGGATTTGCTTTCCGCAGCGCGGGCCAGCTAACTTGCTGACATGAAAGTCGCAATCCAGGGGGAGGCCGGGTCGTTCAGCGACGAGGCGGCGCGCCGCATGGTGCGCGGTTGCTCCATCCTGACGTGCGCCCGCTCGGCTGACGTTTTTGAACGGCTTCGCAAAGGAAAGGCGGATGCGGCCGTCATTCCCATCGAGAACTCGCTGGCCGGGTCCGTCAGCGAGCACTTCGATTTGCTGCTGGTGCACAATTTCTTCATACAGAAGGAGTTCCTGCTTCGCATCGTTCACAACCTGATCGCCGCTCCGGGGGTGAAGTTTGCCGACATTCGGCGCGTGTATTCGCATCCCGTGGCGCTCGGACAATGCCGGGACTTCTTCACACGAAATCCCAAGATTGAAGCGGTGCCGTTTTACGACACCGCGGGCAGTGTGAAGCACGTGGTCGAGAATGGACTGCGAGACAGCGCCGGGATAGCGGGAAAACAGGCTGCCCCGGTTTACAAAGGGCGAATCCTGGCGGCGGGAATTGAGGACGATAAGAAGAACTTCACGCGATTTTTCCTGGTGCGGAAGGGTCGTTCCATTCTGCCTGGGGCGGACAAGACGTCGATCGCCTTCAGCGTGAAGAACCTGCCCGGGGCACTGTACAAAGCCCTCAGCGTTTTCGCGCTGCGCGACATCAGCCTAAGCAAGATTGAATCTCGCCCGCTGCGCGGCCGGCCCTGGGAATATGTTTTTTACGTCGATTTTCTCCGCGGGAACGACGCGCCCGCCCGCAACGCCCTGCGCCATCTTGGAGAAATCAGCGATCTGGTGAAGGTTTTGGGCGTTTATCCGGCCGCGTGAGGTCGGCTCGGAGGTTTTTCAGGGCCGCTTGAGTTACATCTGACATAGGTAACCACCATACCTTTCGTTTGGTGCAAAGCTGGTGCTCCAGGCGTTAGAATCCTGACGTCCCGGCTCCAGTGCCAATTGCATCTTCCCGGAGCCGACTCGCATCAATAAGTTGAGCGGAACACACTCAAGGGAACGGCATGACCCAGTCTTCACAATCCGACGTCGTGCAAAGTAAAGAACAAAGGCAACTTCCGATTCTCCCGGTGAGGGACACAGTCCTGTTTCCCCACGCAGTCTTGCCGCTGACCGTAGGCAGGGAGAGCTCGGTTCAGCTCATCAACTCTCTGGGCGAAGACAAGACGATCGTGGTGGTGGCGCAGCGCGAGGCTCGCATCGATGCGCCCCAGCCGTCGGACCTCTACACCGTGGGCTCTCTGGCGATAGTTCACAAGGTCGTCAAGATGCCCAACCAGAGCCTTTTCGTTTTTGCCGAGGGCCTGGAGCGGGTGCGGCTGGTTGAGTTCGGGCAGTTGAATCCCTTCATGATGGGAACCGTGGAAAGCGTTCCCGAGTCGATTCCGCCCAAGAGCTCGGAGCTCGAAGCCCTGCAGCGCAATGTACTTACGCTCTTCCAGCAGATCGTCGCCGGTTCGCCGACACTTTCGGATGAGCTTTCGACCGTGGCCATGAACATCGATGAGCCCGGCCGTCTGGTGGACTTCATCGCCTCCTCGCTGCCGTCGCTTTCTACAGCCGACAAGCAGGACACGCTCGAGACTACGGATGTCCGCATCCGGCTGGAAAAGATCAATCATCACTTGGCGCGGGAACTCGAGGTCCAGCAACTGCGCAACAAGATCCAGTCCGAAGTGCAGGACCGGGTTCAGCAGACCCAGCGCGAGTACTACCTGCGCGAGCAGATGAAGGCGATTCAAAAGGAGCTGGGGGAGCAGGACGAGGGACAGCGCGATACCGAAGACCTGCGGCAGAAAATCGAATCGGCCGGCATGCCCGACGAGGTGAAGAAAGAGGCTCTGAAGGAATTGGGCCGGCTCTCGCGCATGTCGCCCATGGCGGCCGACTACTCGGTCACCCGCAACTACATAGAATGGCTGGCAGTGTTGCCGTGGGCCAAGAGTTCCGGCGGGGAAGTGGACATCCCGAAGGCGAAGGACATCCTCGACGCCGACCACTACGACCTGAAGAAGGTTAAGGACCGCATTCTCGACTACCTGTCAGTCCGTCGTCTGAAGCCCGGTATGAAGGGACCGATTCTCTGCTTCGTAGGCCCTCCGGGCGTCGGCAAGACTTCGCTGGGCAAGTCGATTGCGAGAGCGTTGGGCCGGAAGTTCGTGCGCCTGTCCCTCGGTGGCGTGCACGACGAGGCGGAAATTCGGGGACATCGTCGGACTTATATCGGGGCGTTGCCGGGCCAGATCATTCAGGGCATCAGGCGCGCCGAGACCAACGATCCGGTCTTCATGCTCGATGAAATTGACAAGGTCGGTCGCGATTTCCGCGGCGATCCCGGTTCGGCATTGCTGGAAGCGCTTGACCCCGAGCAGAACTCGACTTTCCGGGACAACTACCTCGACGTGACTTTCGATCTCTCGAAGGTACTGTTCATCACCACCGCAAACATGCTGGATCCGATCGCGGAGCCGCTGCGGGATCGCATGGAGATCATCGAACTCCAGGGCTACACCGAGGAGGAAAAGGTCCGGATCGCCTTCCAGTACTTAATTCCGCGACAGATCGACGAAAACGGAGTCTCGGTGGACCAGATAGAGTTCCCCGAGGCGTCGGTCGCATACGTGATCCGCCACTATACGCGCGAGGCCGGGGTGCGGAACCTGGAGCGGAATATCGGAACCATCTGCCGCAAGCAGGCTCGCCGCCTGGCCGAAGGCAAACACGAAAAGCTGGTGGTAACCCAGGAAATCGTTCAGGAATTTCTCGGCGGCATCAAGATCCGCAGCGAAGGAGAGATTGCCGAGCGCACCAAGCGCGCCGGAGTGGTCGTCGGGCTGGCCTGGACGCCGTCCGGTGGCGACATCCTCTTTGTGGAAGCCAACACCATGAAGGGCAAGGGCGGCTTCACTATGACCGGTCAGATCGGCCAGGTGATGCAGGAGTCCATGCAAGCCGCTCTGACGTGGGTCCGCTCGAACGCCGTCGAACTCGGTGTTCCCGAGAACTTCTTCGCCGAGCACGACCTTCACATCCACGTGCCCGCTGGCGCCATCCCAAAGGATGGTCCCTCAGCAGGCGTTACCATGGCGACGGCGCTGGTTTCACTGCTGACGGGGCACCCAGTGCGGCCACTGACCGCAATGACGGGCGAGATTACCCTCAGCGGAGATGTGCTGCCCATCGGCGGAGTCAAGGAGAAGGTCCTTGCCGCCAAGCGCGCCGGCGTTCACGACGTCATATTGCCGGCGGAGAACAAGATGAACGTGGAAGAGGACCTTACCAGCGAACAGCTCGACAATATTCAGATCCACTATGTGAAAACGATTCGCGAGTTGCTGGATCTTGCGATGCCCACCTCGGCGCGTGAGGAAAAGCAGGACGAAGAAGAGCGCGAAAAGGTTTTGAGCGCAAACCCGTAGGCTAAGACCGGGGAAACCCCATCGGCGCAGGCGCGGGCGTCTAGCCCGTGCGGCCGAGTCTGAGACCTTCAGCACGCGCGAGGACGCGCGCCTACATACCCCTCCAGAGTTACACTAAAACGCGGCAATTCCATGCAGGTACGCGTTCTCTTCTTCGGAGCCCTTAAAGACCTGGCCGGCCGGGAATCCGATTTACTGGACCTTCCCGAAGGCGCGGTTCTGGCGGATGTTCTGGGCCATTACCGGGACACCTACCCCCGGCTCAAAGGTTTTGCCGGATCCATCGCCATGTCCGTAAACCAGCAATACGAAGGACCGGAGAAACGCCTCAGCCCGGGAGATGAGGTCGGGCTGCTGCCTCCCGTGAGCGGCGGCGGTCTGGACACCCGCCACGCTTCCATCGTCTACGAACCGATTGATACCCGGCGCGTGCTCGAGAGCATCAAGCAGCCGGAGGACGGGGCCGCGGCGGTATTTGAAGGGATCGTCCGCAATCACACCAAGGGGCGGCGCACCCTTTATCTCGACTACGAAGCGTACGAAGAAATGGCGCTAAAGCAGCTGGAAGAGCTTGCCCAGCAGGCCATCTCCCGGTTCGAGATCCGGGATGCCATCCTGGTGCACCGTCTCGGTCGCCTCGAGATCGGCGAAACCAGCGTCCTGATCACCGTGGCATCAGCCCATCGGGGCGCGGCCTTCGAGGCCTGCCGCTGGCTGATCGACACCCTCAAGCGCACGGTTCCTATCTGGAAAAAGGAGTATTTCGAGGATGGCGCGGTGTGGGCAGACGGGGAGCCCTTTCCCGAGGAAATTCCCTCGGCCAAAGGCACCCATTCTTGACTGGGCGCATCCAAATTAAGCAGCCTGCAATGAGATTTCGAGGTTTGCTGCTCCTTTTGGCTGCCTTTCTGTGCGAGGCCCAGGTTCCCAAGCCACCATGGGCTTCAGATTCCTCGCCTTCCAAACCTGCTGCGACAAATCAGCCCGCGAATCCTTCCCAGGAGTCTGAGCCAACCATCAAGGTTGACGTAAAGCTGGTCAACGTTTTTGTAACGGTTACCGACCAGAACGGCGCCCCGGTTGCCAACCTGACCCGGGGCGACTTCGAGTTGCAGGAAGACGGGGTACCGGAAAAGATTTCGGTTTTCGACAAGGAATCGGCCCTGCCGTTGTCCATTGTTTTGGCGCTCGATACCAGTTTGAGCACGCGCAAAGACCTCCCGCTCGAACTGGCCTCTGCCCGGCGCTTTGCCCATGCAATCCTTCGGCCGATTGATGCGCTTTCCGTTTATGCATTCAGCGAAACGGTCCAGGAAATGACTGGGTTCACATCGAATCTGAGAACCATCGATCAGGGAATTGACAGAATTCGCATGGGATCGGCGACAGCGCTCTACGATGCCCTCTACCTTGGAGCGCACGCCCTGGAAAGCCGCCACGGTAGGAAGGTCATGGTCATGATCACCGATGGCGGCGATACCGTGAGCAGCGTCAACTACAAGGAAGCGGTGAGAACCGCGCAGGAGGCGGAGGCAATCCTGTACAGCATTATCGTGGTTCCGATCGAGGCCAGCGCGGGCCGTGATACCGGCGGCGAACATGCGCTGATTCAGCTTTCCGACGACACCGGCGGCCGCTACTTCTACGCCACTTCCGTCCCGCAGCTTGACGATGCCTTTCGCCAGATCAGCGACGAGCTTCGCACCCAATATCTTCTGGCCTACTATCCCTCGCGGCGCCTGAGTGATTCCGAATTCCGCCGGCTTCAGGTTTCCCTTCACACCAACTCCGGCCCCGCCCTGAAAGTTCGCCACCGCACTGGCTATTACACCTCGGGCTCACAGTAGGTTCCCACCCCACAAGGTGTCTGTTCCGCACCGTGTAGAATGCTTTATGCCCTTTCGCCCTCAGGGAGGTCCGGGTCCGCGCAAAGGAAGGACTCCGCCGGCGGGGGAGACGCAGGAAGAAGCCGCGTATCTGAAGGCGCTGGGAGAAAAGCAGAAGCCGGTTCGTATCAAGCTCGCCGACGGCGAGATTGTCGAGGGCTGGATTGAGTACTATGACCAGAATATGGTGCGGCTGACCCGCGAGGGAGCGCCGAATCTGTTCATCTTCAAGCACGAAATTGCTTACATTTCCGAAGAGACAGGAAGGCGTAAATAGCTCTCTTCCATTCCAGCCACAAGACTTGCAATGAACATAACCAATTCTCCGCTCCAAGCCGCCGCAGCCCACAACGCTGACTCCAACTCATTTTTGCCAGCCATGACGGGAATTGCGCGCGAAGCGGGCGAGCTGCTCATGCCCTTTTTCCGGCGCCGGGTTGCGATCCACTACAAAGGCGAAGCCGATCTGGTCACCGAGGCGGACCGCGCCTCCGAAGCCCTGATCCGGGAAAGAATCGGCAAGCTGTGGCCCTCGCACGACATTCTGGGGGAAGAGCAAGGGTTGGTCGACACGGGAAGCGATTACCGCTGGTATGTCGACCCGCTCGATGGAACGACGAACTTTGCCCACAGCTTTCCCGTGTTTTGCGTCTCACTGGGGCTCGAATACAAGGGGAAAAGAATAGCGGCTACGGTTTTCGATCCGACAAGAGAGGAAATGTTCACCGCCGAAGCGGGCAAGGGAGCGTTTCTGAACGGGCAGGCGATTCACGTCTCCAAAATTGCAAGGCTCGCGGAAAGCCTGGTGGGAACCGGATTCCCAAGTCACAAGCGGCACCAGAACCCGAATATCTACTTCTATCACCAGATCACGCTTCGCACCCACGGAGTGCGACGGGCGGGGTCGGCTGCGCTCGACTTGTGCTACGTCGCCAGCGGGCGCCTGGAAGGTTTCTGGGAGTTCAATCTGAATCCCTGGGATACCGCCGCCGGCGTTCTGATCGTGGAAGAGGCGGGCGGCAAAGTGACGGACTACCAGGGCGGCCCGTTTCAGATCAACAGCCGGGAGACGCTGGCGTCGAATGGACTGGTGCACGATGCCTTGCTCCACGAGTTCAAGGAAATTTTCGCGGGCCGGGGCCTGGAGCCTATACCCGATCCGCGCCTGTCAAGAAAATGAGCTTCACGGTTCGAAGTTCGATCGTCCTCGCCTTCCTGGCGGCGATCCTCATTAGTGTCTTCGCCGCGGAAACGCCGCAGCCCCCCGACGCCAAATACCAGGAAGCGTTCGACAAATGGAAATACGAACTGGTCGACGACCTGAAGGAAAACTGGTTGCCATTGGTGGGGCTGTTCTGGCTTAAACCTGGAGAGAACAGCTTTGGATCGGCCGCTTCGAACGCCATCGTGCTGCCGAAGGGCACGGCGCCGGCGAAGGCCGGGACGTTCGAACTGAAGGATGATGGTGAAGTCACAGCAAAGTTCCTGCCGCGCGTGCGGGCTACGGCAGACGGAAAACGCGTAACCGTCCAGAAACTTCAGCCGGATATCTCCGGCACGCCAACCGTCCTCGCCATGGGACGGCTGCGGATGCACGTGATCAAGCGCGGACAGAGAATAGGCGTCCGGATGAAAGAAGTGGAGAGCCCAGCGGCGCAGAGTTACACCGGTCCTGTGTTCTATCCGATTGACCTCAACTATCGAGTTACAGCCCGATTCGAGCCTGCCAGCGAAAAGCAGACCGTGGAGGTTCCGAATGTTCTTGGCGATGTGACCCCTACGCCGGTGGCCGGGACAGTAGCATTTACGCTGAACGGGCACGATCTGCGACTCTCCGACCTGGGTGGCGATGAAAAAGAGGGGTTGTTCTTTGTCTTCAACGACCTCACCAGCAAGGCCGATACTTACCCGGGAGGCCGTTTCCTGAAAACCGGACCGGTCGCGAACGGAACGGTTGTGCTGGACTTCAATCGCGCATACAGTCCGCCCTGTGCGGTGACGCCGTTTGCTACCTGCCCCCTGGCGCCGAAAGAAAATCGCCTTCCCATCGCCATTTCGGCGGGCCAGAAATACGACCACAAGGCTCACAGATAGCCGCGATCTATCCGCCAGTGCCAGCACCAACGATGCTGAATCGCCCAAGCCAGAGGTTTACAATTGAAGTGAGAAGGCGATTCCGTGATTCCGTCACTGTTGCAGCGCAAGGTAGAGAAACGCCCTGACCGGGTTCGTCTTTCCGGGCGGATCCTGTTTTTGACCGAGGATCCCGAGCTTATCAAGCGGCAACTGGCCGGCGAAGACCTGCCCTGGGACACGCAAAATCCCGCAAATAACCCGAAGCTGCGCGATGACATTTCCACGGATGAGATTACGCCGGCGCACATCTGTTTCTTTTTTGACGAGACCCTTGGCGAGTTTCCGTATACCGGCTTGAAGTGCGGAAATGAGCTTCCCATCCAGCGCGGCGATGTGAAGCGCGGCGGGTTCGTGGCCGCGGTCAGCGGCAAACGGCGGGGAAAGGGTTCGAGCCGCGAACAGTCGCCCTACGCCGAGCTTTGCGCCGGCATCCGCATCGTGATCGCGGAAAACATCGAGCGCATCTACAAACAAAACTGTCAGAACCTGGGCGTTCTCACCTCGACCAACTTTTCGCTGATCGACCAAATTCGTGCCGGAGAAGAGATTCCGCTTTCCGAATTTACGCAAGGCGAGGACGACATTACCCGCCAGATCATCGAGCACGGCGGGCTGTTCAACTTCAATGTGGCGAGATTACAAGGCAAAGTAGTTTTGCCGCCGATCTCGACTGCGTCTCGGCCGATGACGCTGACGGAGAAAATCTTTGCGCGGCACATGATCGATGCTTCCAGCAAGGTTGGGGTGAAGGCGGTCAAGCCGGGCGACGCGGGCTTTGCGCGCACCGATCTCCGCTTCAGTCACGAGTACGTCACGCCTATGGCGGCGATTTTCTTCGATCAACTGGTCGGGCGGGACGCGCCGGTGACTGATCCCGGTTCCGTCATTTTCTTCCGCGATCACCTGACCTTTCTGGACGACGTGATCTCCGAGCAGAAACGTAAGATGGGTCTTCTGGATCTTGCGACCCAGCTCAAGCTCAAGCAGGTCGACTTCGCCCAGCAGAGGGGCATCCGCCTGCATGGGGAGTTGACGGATCGCAAGGGATCGGAGGGAATTTGCCACTCGGTCGTCCTCGAGAGCTACGCGCTTCCCGGCCAACTGATCGTTGGCTCGGATTC
The DNA here is from genome assembly GCA_963803205.1 of Terriglobales bacterium. Classification (GTDB taxonomy): domain Bacteria; phylum Acidobacteriota; class Terriglobia; order Terriglobales; family Acidobacteriaceae; genus CAWDLG01. The sequence continues at coordinate 1,183,205 of CAWDLG010000004.1, read as the reverse complement.
CCACACGCCGCATTCCGGTGCGGTCGGATGTGTTGCTTTCGGCATCGGCACGACTGACGTCTTCAATTCCTGGATCACCAAAGATGTTCGCGTGCGAGTGCCCGAATCGGTCAAGGTAGTTGTGCGCGGGCAGCGGCGCGCTAACGTCACTGCGAAGGACTTCATTCTGGCCCTTCTGGCGATGGACTACATCCGGTCGGGAAAAGCGCTGGCCAAGGTCATGGAGTATTGCGGCGAAGCGATCGAGGAATTGAGCGTCGATGAGCGCGCCACCATGACCAACATGGCCGCGGAAATTGGCGGATTCACGGGAATCGTTGCTCCCGACGAAAAAACCATCGAGTTCCTGATGACCCGCCGGGGAATGGATCGCAAGCAGGCCCAAGGAACGGTGGAAGGGCTATTCAGCGATCCGGCAGCGCAGTACGCCCACGTCATCGAACTGGACGCAGCCGAGATTACGCCCATGGTGGCCACGCCAGGAGATCCAGGGAACGGCAAGTTCATTCGCGACCTCAACACGCCCGTTCCCGTTGAACTGGCTTACGGCGGCACCTGTACGGCGGGCAAGAACGAAGACATGGACATGTATGCCACGGTTCTCGCCGACGCGTTGAAACAGGGCAAGAAAGTGGCGGATTCAGTGCAGTTCTACATCCAGTTCGGATCGCAGGAGACGCGGGACTATTGCGTGCGAAAGGGCTATCTCCAGATTTTTGAGAAGGCCGGGGCTCACGTCATCGAGCCAAGCTGCGGGGCCTGCATCAATGCCGGGCCCGGAGTGTCTACCCGGCCTGACCAGGTCGTGATTAGCGCCCAGAACCGCAACTTCCCCGGACGCAGCGGCCCGGGCCAGATGTATTTAGCCAGTCCCCTGACGGTAGCGGCGAGCGCCGTCGCCGGGTACATTGTCGAGTACGAGCCCATCGAGCAAGGCGAACTCGCTGCAAGGTAGAGAGTTTCTGCTGTTTCTAAGGTCCCTGGTCCGGTTTACAATTAAGCCCCCCGTCATGGAGCGCCTATGCGCCTGGAATCGTGTCGGGTAATTCTCTGGCTGCTTGCTCTTCTTATCGCGTCAAATGCCTACGGGTTCAGCGGGTCTTCCGAAGTCGACTCAACCAATTCACAAAGCGGAAATCAGAATATGGCGACACGAAATTCGGCAGGTTTGCGCGGACCGGTCAGCGCGTTTACGGAGGAAAGCACCTATACAGGCGACCAGGCTGTGGCATCGCGAACTTCCCGTCGAACGGTCGAATTCGACACCATGGGAAGAGAGGTCTCGTCACGCTCCACGAACCCCGATGGGTCGGAGTTTGTCTCGATCCACGAGTACGACGCCGATGGCCGATTGCGCAAGGATGCCTGGGGAATCTCGGGCCAGACGCTCCAGGAAACAATTTATTCCTATTCCATGGATGAAAAGGGGCGGCTTGTGGGCATGTCCAACACGGCGAGACCGGACGAAGACCTAAAGATCAGCTATGACAATGCCGGACGGAAAACCGAGGTACGCACCTTCAAGCGCGAGCGAGATCCGAACATAGCTATAGCAGGCTCGCCTTTGCTGATCGCGCAGTCGGGAGGCCTCGTGCCACCGGGTGGTAGCGTCACTACGGTTTACGACTCAAACGATGACGCCACGGAAGCGCAAATCCGGGATAGCGACGGTACGCTCGTTGGTCGAGTCGTTTGTGAGTATGATGGCGAGCGACGGCGGACTTCGGAGAAATACGTCATCGAGGACGCGATGAGCTTGATGCCTCGGGACATGGTCGACAAGTACAAGGCCGAATCGGGGACCTCACATGCTGACCTGAAGGCGGCAATGGAAAAGGATCTCAAAGGATTCTTGGGGTCCGACCAGACCTGGACTGGACAGAGTTACAAATACGACGACCAGGGTCGGGTTGTCGAAAAGCAAAGTCGAATGGGGTTGGCAATCGTGCAGACGACCAGAAAGACCTATAACGAGAAGGGCGATCTGCTGACTTCAGAGGAGACCACGCCCGGCGAGATTCCCGGACAGGAGCCATCCACAGCGTCGGCGCCTCGCCCCAAGTACCTGACCCGCTATCACTACGAGTACGACAGTTTCGGCAATTGGACCGAGCAGACGACAGAAGGAAGACTTGAGTCAAAGGAAAAGTGGTCCCCGATCAGCATCGTTCGCAGAAAAATCGAGTACTACTAGATCGCAACCAGCTATTGCCCCGGCCTTGCCTCAGGCATGTTGACCGGGCGGTTGATTTCAAAGAACAGCTTTGTCCCCCGAGGCAGCACGGCCGAATTCCTGCGGTAAAGCCAATGGCCGACCGCGAGGCCGGTCCCCACTACTCCGCCGATGAGCGTCCCTCTGCTGGCTCCGATCAGACCGCCAACCAGCATTCCACCACCGCCGCCAAGGGCAAACTCCGCGATATCGTGGCCGTCGTGTCCAGCCCCTTTGAAGCGGCCTTCTTCATCGACATCAGTGCCATGGCGGAGGTTGGTGTCGACCAAACTGGCAGTCAGCGGATAACGCTCGCCCGTGGGCATGACAACTGCCTCAGGGTGGATTCCGATCGTCGGACGCCCGGAAATGCGCCGCGGCTCGTTGACCTTGCCCACGCGCCCCTGGAGCATGGCGCCCGCCGGGATCATGACCTGGCCATTCAGCATGACGGGTTCGGCGATTCTGGCAGAGAAGGCGTCGCCCATCTTGTTTGTGAAGGTGGACAGCGTAGTATCCAGCGTCGCCGTGAGAGGTGTTCCCTCGGGAAGGGCAAGGTTGGTTTGTCCTGCGGCGAGTACAGCCGAAAGGACCAGCGCGAGCAGCATTAGCGTTTTCTTCATTCCGCCTCCTGAACGTCACTTTCCCGCGAATGTACGGCATCCCCGAATGCGGAACAATAACCGATAAGGCTCCAGTGCGGAGAAATCAATCCTCTCTTCGCCCGTTAGCATTCGATTGGGGGGAAAGAAGGCGTCCCGGTGAACTGTGGCCTCACGTTTCGCGAAGGCCCATCCGTTATAATCGTGGGTTCCCCGTCAATCGCGTTCTGCGCGAGTTCGCCGTCCATCGGCCGATAGGGCGAGTCCATCCTTCTGGAGAGGAGATGCATGAGCACAATTGTCGATATCCATGCCCGCGAAGTCATCGATTCCCGAGGCAATCCAACCGTCGAAGCGGAAGTGGTGCTGGCCGACGGGTCGAAAGGGCGGGCAATCGTCCCCAGCGGGGCCTCGACCGGGGAGCACGAGGCGGTGGAACTTCGCGATGGAGACAAGAAGCGGTACGTGGGCAAGGGTGTGCTCAAGGCAGTCGAGAACGTGAACCGGGAAATCGCCCGCGAATTGAACGGTTTCGAGGCTTCGGATCAGCGCGCACTCGACAAGAAGATGATCGACCTCGACGGCACCAGGAATAAAGCCCGCCTGGGGGCCAATGCGATCCTGGCTGTTTCCATGGCGGCAGCGCGGGCTGCGGCGCAGAGTTACGGCCTGCCGCTCTACCGCTATCTCGGCGGGGCAGCGGCGAATGTTCTGCCGGTTCCGATGATGAACATTCTGAACGGCGGAGCGCATGCCGACAACAATGTCGACTTCCAGGAGTTTATGGCGATGCCGGTCGGCGCCAAGTCCTTTTCTGAGGCGCTGCGCTGGGGCGTGGAAGTCTTCCACACTCTGAAAGGTGTGCTGAAGAAGCGCGGATACAACACCGCAGTAGGCGATGAGGGGGGCTTCGCGCCTTCAGTGAAATCGAACGTGGAAGCAATCCAGGTTGTGCTCGAAGCCATCGAGCAGGCGGGCTACAAGCCGGGAGAACAGATCGCGATCGCGCTCGATCCTGCGGCCAGCGAGTTTTTCAAGGACGGCAAGTACGTCTTCAAAAAATCCGACAACTCGACCAAAACCTCCAAAGAAATGGTGGCTTACTGGACCAAGTGGTCCCAGGACTATCCCATCGTCTCGCTAGAGGACGGGCTCGCAGAAGACGACTGGGACGGCTGGCGCGCTCTCACCGAGAGCGTGGGAGACAAGATACAGCTTGTCGGTGACGACCTCTTTGTCACTAACACCGAGCGGCTGCAGCAGGGAATCGACCGTGGAGTCGCCAATTCGATTCTGATCAAGGTGAACCAGATCGGCTCAGTAAGCGAAACTCTGGACGCGATCGATCTTGCCCGGCGAAACGGCTACACGTCGATCATCTCCCACCGGTCTGGCGAGACGGAGGACACATTCATCGCCGACCTGGCGGTGGCCACCGGCGCCGGGCAGATCAAGACGGGATCCGCCTCGCGCACCGACCGTATCGCGAAGTACAACCAGCTTCTGAGAATTGAGGAAGAATTGGGTGGTTCGGCCAGATTCCTGGGCATCAGCGCCCTGAACTCTAAGGCCTGATACCGATGGAGAGAGTTATGAAAACGGCCATATTGTGCTTCTGTCTGCTCTTTGGGTCGTTGCTCACAGCGCAGGTCGTGCCAGTTGATTCGACTTCCGACACCGCCTCCCGCGACGAGGTGGAAAAGCTCTTCGAGGCCATGCAGTTCCGCCAGCAATTGCCGAAAGTGATCGAGTCGATGACGGAACAGATGCGAACCGCGGTCGAGCAGACGGTGAAGGGCCGCTATCCCCGGATCACGGAGGCCGAGCTGAACCGCCTGGACAGCCTCTACCTCGATACGATGAAGGATTACCCCGTCAACGCCCTGATCGATGACATCATTCCCGTTTACCAGAAGTACCTGAGCCGCGCCGATGTCGAGGCAATGATCGTTTTCTATTCCTCTCCGACCGGCAAGAAGCTGATCGACAAGATGCCGGAGATGACACAGGAAGCGATGCAGGTTTCCTACGCCCGCATGCAGGCGCAGATGGAAACGATGCTCGACCAGATGGACAAGAAGATGAAGCAGAACGAGAAGGTCCCCGGGAAAGAGCCCGCAGCGAAACCAAAATCCAGGAATGGCTCCACAAACTAACGCCAGAACATGACCCGTCCTAAACCGCTGGTGCTTATCATCCTCGACGGCTGGGGCTTTCGCGCCGAAACCAAAGCCAACGCAATTGCACTCGCGCGCAAACCAACCTACGACCGCCTGCTGCGCGAATTCCCCAACACGCTGATCCATACCAGCGGGAAATCCGTAGGCCTGCCCGAAGGGCAGATGGGCAATAGCGAGGTCGGCCACCTCAACATAGGCGCTGGGCGCATCGTGCACATGGACAGCACGCGAATCGGCATGATGATCGACAATGGCGAGTTCTTTTCGCATCCCGTGTTGCTGTCCGCCATGAAGAACGCGCGCTCGGGCGGCCGCAGGCTGCATCTTTTCGGACTGGTGTCTGACGGCGGCGTCCACTCTTATCAGGCGCACCTGCATGCGCTGCTAAAAATGGCAAAGGAAAATGGCGTCGACCGGACATTCATTCACGCCTTCATGGACGGCCGCGACACGATGCCGACCAGCGGTGCAGGATATCTGGAGCTTCTGCAAAAGCAGATGCGCGAGTACAACACCGGCAAGATTGCCTCCGTCAACGGGCGCTACTACGCCATGGATCGTGACCGCCGGTGGGAACGCATCGCCAAAGCGTTTACTGCCATGACTGCCAGCGCGGGCGAAGGCGGCAAGTACGTTGACCCGGTGCAGGGAGTAAAGGACTCATACAACAAGGATGTAACGGACGAGTTCATCGTGCCCTTCGTGTGCATCGACAACCGCGGTGAGCCGATCACTACGATCCGCGACGACGATTCCTGCATCTGTTTCAATTTTCGCGCCGATCGTGTTCGTCAGATCACTCGAGCCCTGGCGCGCAACAGCGGCCTGAATGCCGAGGGCGGACGTGACCTTCCCGGAGCGGAAGATCTGGATGCTACGATTCCGCGCGATCAGGCTCCAAAAAATCTTAACTACGTGTGCATGACACAGTATGACAAGAAATTCTCGCTGCCGGTGGTCATTCCCCCGGAGTCGATGGCAAACATTCTGGCCAATGTGATGGGCCAGGCAAAACTGCGCAATCTTCGCGTTGCGGAAACTGAAAAATATGCTCACGTTACGTATTTCTTCAATGGGGGCGTCGAACAACCGTTTCCCGGGGAAGATCGCGTGCTGGTGCCGTCGCCGAAGGTTGCTACCTATGATTTGAAACCCGAAATGAGCGCAGCGGGGATCGCCGACGCGGTGGTGAAGGCTGTTGAGGAAGGCACCTTCGACGTGATGATCGTGAACTTCGCAAACGCCGACATGGTGGGGCATTCCGGAAAAATCGAGCCCACGATCAAGGCCGTTGAAACCGTCGATGCATGCCTGGGAAGGATCGAACCTGCGGTTCGCGCCCGGGGCGGGGCCATGCTGATTACCGCCGATCACGGAAATGCCGAGTTGATGATCGATCCTGCCACCGGTGGGCCTCATACCGCACACACTACGAACCCGGTGCCTTTCATTATCGTCTCGGGGGACGACAAGCGGTTCACGCTCAGAGCGAACGGCTCCCTGCGCGACATCTCGCCCACCATTCTCGGCCTGTTGGGGCTGCCCGAACCAAAGGAGATGACGGGGCAGGATCTGAGGGTGAAGGCCACTTCCTGAAAAGCCAAGAGTAAGCTCCGAGGTTTCGGCCAAATTGATCGTATGAAGCTTGTCATCCTCACGCAGCACCGCTTCGAACTCTGGCATGCCCCCGAGTGGTTAGCGGGGCGCCTGGAGCGTGATTTCCCTCAACTGAAGGTCGCTTTTCCGCCGTCTTATGACGCCGCAGAGGATGATCTTCGCGACGCCGAAATCCTGATTGGATGGTCACTCCGTCCGGAACAACTCAAAATCGCGAAGAAGCTGCGCTGGATTCACTCTCCCGCCGCCGCTGTCCATCAACTGATGTTTCCGGAACTCGTCAACAGCGACATCATCGTCACCAACGGCAGCCCCGTGCATGGACTGGTTGTTGCGGAACACGTGCTGGCCCTCATCTTCGCCCTCGCCAAACGGTTTCCCCAGGCAATGCAGCATCAGCTGAAGCACTCATGGGGACAGCAGGCAATGTGGGAGGCGTTTCCGCGTACGAGAGAAGTGGCCGAGGCGACGGTCGGCCTCATCGGCGTGGGGAGCATCGGTGGAAACGTGGCGAAGCATGCAGCTTCGCTCGGGATGCGGGTCATTGCAGTGCGGGAAGACCCCGGCAAGCCCAAGCCGGAAGGAGTCAAGATAGTGTTTGGGACGCCGGAGTTGCCAAAGCTGCTCGCGCAGTCCGACTACGTGGTGCTTTCCACTCCGGTCACACCCCAGACGAAGGGACTGATGAATGCGGAACGAATCGGCATGATGAAGCCCGACGCTTACCTGATCAATGTGGGACGCGGTCCGCTGATCGACGAGGAAGCGTTCGTCCGGGCCCTGAAGGAAAAGAAGATTGCCGGGGCGGCTTTGGATGTCTTCGTGGAAGAACCTTTGCCGCCCGACTCACCACTGTGGGATCTGGAAAATCTTTTCATCACTCCGCACACTGCCGGACTCACGGAAAAGCTGTGGGAACGGCAGTATGCGTTTATCTCTGAAAATCTTCGGCGATACCTTAAAGGCCAGCCGCTGATTGCGGTGGTCGATAAGAAACGTGGGTACTGAGTTGGCACTGCGCCCTGCGGGCGCGCGGTTCCGATAGTGCCCGCCAATCGGCATGGCTGAAGCCATGCCCTGATACGAACCGCGCGAATCGGAATTCACGTGAGGCACGGCAGAATTTGCCGCTGCAGGCGGGATTTAACCTGCCCGCGGCAGTGGCTTGTCTGTTTTCTGCCAGTCGGCGGCAGCCTCGCCGGTTGAAGCCACATCCTGTGCACCGGTCCGCTGCAGGATTTCCTTGGCTTTCCGGGTCCAGGCCGTATCGTCGCAATGCACGGAAAGAAGAATGCCTCCGTCCTTGATGCGGCCCTCATAGCGCTTGGCTTCGTATTCCGGAATACCCATGCCGACCAGGGCACCGGCAATACCGCCAACCGCAGCCCCAGCGCCCACACCGGCTAACGCCGCGACAACGGGGCCCGCTGCGATCAGAGGACCAATCCCGGGAATGGCCAAGGCACCGATTCCGACCAGCCAGCCCAGCGCCCCACCAATCACTGCTCCTGAGGTCGCACCCGTCACTGTAGCTTCGGGAGCCTTGGTATTCTTTTCCACCGCGAAATCCTTGCTGCCGCGGTTGTCGGCAAAGAGCACGGAAATGTCGGTGTTACGAAATCCTTCTCCTTTCAGCACGTCCACTGCGTATTCCGCGTCTTCCCGGCTCTGATAAATGCCGAAAGCTGCCGTATTCTTGCCGGCCATAAAGGACTCCTTGGATCTGAATTTGTTTTAGTGCAGCAAAACCCGAGCGTTGGATGGCCGGACGCTGCCCTGAGATGCCTACATGAATTGAATGCGTTTGTTGGCGGCGCTGAACTCGAGGAGTTGCCGAAAGCGCTTGCGCTGGGTCTCGGGTTTTTTGGCGCTTGCAATCCAGCCACTCGTCATGCGCTGGTAATACGGTGGAAACCCGAGAAAATTCCGCCACGCCCTGCCACTCTTCTGAAATTCCTTCAGCAGGTCTGGAGGCAGAGCGTTCGGTTTCGGTTCGACCTTCCGCTCAGGACGGAAAACCGCCAGACCCGCCGGCGTCATTCTGCCCTCGCGGATCAGTTTGCGGGTGCGCCGGATATTAATCTCCGACCACCGGCTGTTCGGCTGGCGCGGAGTGAATCGCTGCACAAAGCGGTCGGCATCCAGTTTATTGGTTCGGCCATCGATCCACCCGAAGCACAGGGCTTGTTCGACCGCGTCTTCGTAGGGAATGCGCGGCTTCCCCGAAGCCTTCTTGTAGTAGATGACAAAGATTTCCTTGGCGCTCTGGCCGTGCTTCTCCAGCCACGAGCGCCATTCGCCTGCATTGCGAACGTAGAGTGTCTTCATGCGGGCGGCTGAAGATCAGGCGCGGAACGGCAGGGTCAGCACTCGCAGCCAGAGAGGTAAACGGCCGGCCGTCAGGCTGCGCCGGGCGACGATGATTCCCAGGCCCACGCCCGCCAGCAAGACCGCCGCCGTGCGACGACGATCATGAACGGCGACAAACCGACTTTCCTGCGAATCCACCACGAAGACACCCACAGGCTTCGCCCTGACTCCACCGCCGCCTCCACCGCCCTCGCCTTTTTGCGCCTCAGTCCTGCTGCCGGCGCCGCCTCCGGCGCCGAATCCGTACATGATTTTTGCCACGGGAATGATCGTCTTGTCGCCGGCGACGATGGGCTCACCAAACACCATCTTCACACCGGCCTGCCGGGAGAGATTTTCGTGCAGCGATTGCACCACCGCCAGACTGCTCATGGAAACTCCTCGATCTGAATTTCGCGCAACCCTTCAATCCTACGCTTTGGGAGGATGCTTGTGGGGATGCGTCAACGTTTCGGGGTGAATACCAGGAAGTAGTCCATGTTGTCGCCCTTCACGAAGTCGTATTTTTTCACCAGTCGATATCCGGCCTGGGCGAGTTCTTTCACCACAACGTTGCGGTCAACCCCGTGGTTTCCCCCGTTTCCGTTGCGATCGATGATGCCCAGCTTGGCATCCGCCTTGAGGGCAGGCCGCAGATTTTGCAGGAAAGTGACCGGATGGGCGACCTCGTGGTAGGTCTTCAAGAGCAATGCTGAATCAATGCTGTCGGGGGCGAGTCCGGGGTCGTCGGGATGGCTGAGGATGGTATGGACATTCCCCAGATCTTCCCGGCGGGCGCGTTCCGCCACGTAGCGCACGGCCTCGGGGTTGATGTCGACGGCGTACACGCTGCCTTCTGGAGCCACACGGCGCGCCGCTCGCACGGTAAACCAACCTGATCCTGCGCCGATATCTGCCACGGTTTTGCCCGGCGTGAGAGCAAGAATGTCCATTACGCGATTGACTTGCAGCCTCTCATCCCGTCCCGGTGAGTCGAAGATCGAAAGGTCGCCGGTGTAGGGAGTGCTGGTCGGACGGCTCGATTTCGCAGCCGGCTTGGCGGCCGTTTCCTGTGGACGGGCGAGCGGCAAGTGCGCCAGGAGAATCAGCCCGACCAGGAGAACCTGCAGTTTCGATTTCATCAGTTCGCTCCGACTCCGCTATGCATGGGAGTATTCGTCTGAAGCAAGGCAGGCGTTTCGACAAACTCCCGCGCAGCGCCGCTATTTCCAATGCTCAGAGTTTAATGGCTTCTAGTTTAGATGCTTCGGCGTTCGATTTGGCTAGGGGAGAAATTGAGGGGAAACAGTCTTACCCGAGATAGTCCAGATATCCGTGCCGGCCGTCGAACCCGGGGAAGACATCAGCAATGGAGTGATTGCCAAGGTGACGGTCCACGGCTTCTCCCACTACCTGCCTGAAATCCGTGGTGACGGTCAGATCGCGGCCTTCGTGAAGCTGGCTGGGATCTAGTCCCGGCCAGGGACCGTAGACTTTGCCGCCCTTTACCTTGCCACCCATTACGAACATGACGTTGGCGTGGCCGTGGTCAGTGCCGCGGTTGCCGTTTTCCTGGGCCGTGCGGCCGAATTCCGACATGGTGACGACCACCGTATCGTCAGCAAGGTCTCCCAGGTCGATCCAGAATGCCGCCAGGGACTGGGAGAATTCACGCAGGACATTGGCCAACTGGCCTTGCGTGCTGCCCTCGTTCACATGGTGATCCCAGCCGCTGATGTCGGCAAAGGCCACCTGTACGCCCAGATCGGCCTTGATGAGCTGGGCAAGCTGCCGCAGGCTGTCGCCAAAGCGCCCGCGCGGATAATTTGCTCCCGGAGCCGAGGCATACTTTGCGGGATCCGCGGCCTTCAGCATCTTCACCGCCTCGAAGGTTTCCTGGCCGCTGCCGTGCAGCACCGCATCCACGGACTGGGAATACATGGCCTCAAACGTATTCGCGATGGGATTCCCGGCATTCCGGCCGCCGACACCAAAATCATTGATGTTGTTGATTGCAACCGCGGGCTCGCGCCCGGAAAGAATTCTGGGCAGGGAAGGACCCAGCGCGATTCCACGGAAGGCGGATTTGTCTGCGGCGGCAGTCGGCGCAGCATGCAGGGCCCGATTCAGCCAGCCGTCCTCTGTTGCTTTTAGTCCAGGAGTGCCCGACTCCATGAAATCCTGCGCGTCGAAGTGGGAGCGTGTGGGATCCGGCGAACCAGAAGCATGCACAATCGCCAGGTGACGCTGCTGCCAGAGCGGCTGGAAAGACACCATTGAGGGATGCAGTCCGAAGAATCCGTCCAGGTCGATGACCTCGCGCCGCGGAATGTTGATCGAGGGTCGCATCGAGTAATATCCGGTCTCGCCGTGCGGCACCACGATGTTCAGCCCATCCGCCGCTCCCCGCTGGAAAATTACCACCAGCCGCTTCTTGTTCGTCCCGGGAGTCGTCGCGCCGAAGGCGGCGCGCGTCAGGAAACTGGGAATGCTCGCCGTTCCCACCACGGCCAGGGCACTGTTGCGGAGGAAAACGCGTCGTGTAAGGGACATAAGCTGCGAGCTACCTCCTCTGAAATTCCGGCGAACCCAGCAACAATCCGGCAGCCAGGCTGACGTTTCGAGTGCTCTGTGAAGGCTGTCCCGATTTCGGGTCCTGCACGCGGGCCAGAATCGTTTCGTGCGTCTGGCGCGAGATGTCGCCGGCGAGCAGAGTGTTTTCGAGCATGGCGAGGGTTTGCTGTGGATCGCTCGAGGGTGGTTGGGAACTGCCCGAAGCTATCTGCAGGCTTTTAAATTTCCCCGAGGCCAACGCCAGCCCGAAATTCATCCGCCCGAGCAATGCCGAGGAGTTCACCCAAGCATCCGCCTTCATCGAATATCCCGTTGGCGGCTGGGCTCCGTATAGCGGCATTCCCATGGTCTGAAGCTGCTGGATCAGCGGCGTGGCATTCGTGACGTCCGCCCCAGTGGCGCGAACTGCCGAGACGACGAATTCCAGCGGCGTCTTGACCTTCGCCCGATACGCCTCGGGACTCCAGAATTCCTGCGACTGCAGCATGGTTTTCAACACCTCACGAATGTCACCGTTCTTCTTGAGAAAGGTTTGTGCCATGCGGTCGACCAGTGCAGGCGGAGGATTGTCGGAAACAAACCGGGTCGCCAGTTTGGTGCAGATAAATTTTGCCGTCGCAGGATGATGGGCCAGAATGTGCAGGACTTCCCGACCCTCCTTCTCACCCTTGTCCTTGACGCGATGGCCGAGGACGAGCTTGTTCCCTGGTTCGTGCATGCGCTCGTCGAACTGAAAGCCGCCGCCCTGGCGAGGCTGCTTCAGCGTCCAGCCCGTGAACACGCGCGCCACTTCCGTGACGTCCTGCTGGGAATAGCCGCCGTTGACGCCCAAGGTGTGGAGTTCCATCAACTCGCGGCCGTAGTTTTCATTCAGTCCCCCGCGCTTTCCCTTGGCCTGCTTCGTGGGATTCGGTCGCGGAAAACGCTGCCTGCGGCGCAGATTCGCTGGGCGTTTCGGAACGCCCAGCGCAAAGTCTGAATTCGGGCCAACGCTGAGCCAGTTGTCGAGGTAGAAAAGCATTGCGGGGCTCTCGGCCGTGGCGACCAGCAGGTCCTCAAACTTGCCCATCGCACGTGGCCGGATCACATCCCGCTCATAGCTGGTCAGCAGGTAACGGTCCGCCCCTTTACCGGCAAACACGTTGAAGTGATTGAACCAGAAGTCGGTCATCACCTCCTGCAACTGGCGTTCGCTATACACGGCACGCAGGAGTTTCCCCTGCATCAGCTCATTGGAAACGACCTGCTGCGGATTGCCCAGCGCCAGGATGGTTTCGCGCTGCCTGGCATCCATGTTCTGCATGAATTCTTCACCGTCGTTCCCGCGCAGGACCTGAGCCAGCATCTGTTGCTCTGCGGGCGACATGGCAAAGATTTTTCGCATGCGCTGATCCGGAGGCAGGTCCATCAGTTCCTGAGCCTTATTCCTCGCGGCAATCCGCTCATCCCGTCGGCGCAGGCGTTCCTGGTCGCTCATTCCGTCCGGAGGCGTGCCCCGTTCAAGCTCTGCTTGAGTGGGGCTTTTCTGAGGGTCCTTGGCCGTACTTGGATCGGCAGCGGCCTGCTGTTTTGCTTCCTTCTTTTGCTCGTAGCGTTCAATCTGTGCCTTATAGATGGCCTGCTTGGCCGAGCCGCGAGGCATCGGCTGCCGTCCCTCAGCCACGGCCTTGATCATCTGTGGCGGCGGGAAGTTTTCCACCATCTCGCGGGTATCCATCTTCAGCGTGCGGAGCGGCTCCAACCGCCTGTCTACGGCGCCGTCGCTAATCTGTTCGGGATGCAGTTGCTGGTCGATCCATTTATCCAGGCCCATAGCGAGAACGCGATCCACGTCGCCGGGCCGTGGGCCGAACGTGAGCCGGTTCAAGGCGTGCAGCGCGGCCTTTCGCGGGTCGGCCTCGGGACCAGCAAAGGCATGCTTCTCCTTTTTCCCCAAGGCCAGATGCGTCAAGAAAACGCATGCAAGAAGGGAAGCAAGAATCAGCCAGAATTGGCGGCGCTTGGGGTACATACCGTCTCGGAGGTAGAGGTGTCCAGCCAGTATGGACTAAACCCATGGCACAGACGGAAGTTGCGTTTACGAAGGTATTTGGTTTAGCCGACTACTGCTGGCCCTCGGGCACTAACTGATAGCTGACGAACGCTATCTGCTTGCTGTCCGGGGACCAGGAGGGCACATTGATCGTCCCCTGGCCGCCGAATAGTCGGGCGAGGACGGTGATTTTTTTGTCGCTCAGCGACATGAGCCGAAGCATAACGTCCTTGTTTTCGGGGTGGCCTTCGACACTCTTGTCGTAGGTCAGAAACACCATCCACTTGCCGTCGGGAGAGATGTGGGGGAACCAGTTGTTGTATTCGTCGGAAAATACCTGCTCCTGGGCGCTGCCGTCGGGATGCATCCGCCAGATTTGCATTGTCCCGGTGCGCACGGAGTTGAAGTAGACGTAGCGTCCGTCCGGCGCATATTCCGGGCCGTCGTCCAGGCCCTTGGCCGTCGTCAGCCGGACTTCCTCTCCGCCCTCCACAGGAATCGTGTAGATGTCGAACTCATCGTTCCGCTGGCCGACAAAGGCGAGCGTCTTGCCGTCCGGCGACCAGCCATGCCAGTATGACGGCGATTTCTCCGTGATGCGCTTCGGAGTACCCCCAGAAAACGGGAGCGTGTAGACCATGGACCCCTGGCCTTGCTGCGATTGATCGCTGATAGCGAGCTTCTTCCCGTCGGGGGAAATGCCGTGATCGTTGTTGCAGTGGTCGGCGAAGCCGGTATCGAGGAACTCCGGCTTGCCGCCGGCCACGGGAATCAGTTCAAGACGGCCATTGCTGTTGAACAGCAGCGACTTCCCGTCCGGCGTCCAGTTCGGGGCTTCGAAACGGCCGGTCGCAATGTAAACCACCTGCCGGTCTCCGGAGGAGACAGGAACGGTTTCGAGTGTGCTGTAAAGCGTGGGCGAGCCGGTGGGCAGCGAAGTGGTGAGCTCGACGTTTGAGAAGACCGCTTTCTCGACAAGATCCTTTTCGTGGGAGCACACACCGAGACCCACATAGAACTCTCCGTGGATAGGAATCTTCAGCCATCCGCCCGCCATGTGGAGATCCTGGCCGTTCTCTGCCAGGGACATGTAGACGTAATCCCCATGCTTGACCAGCCGCAGCCGTTTCGGCGCGGAAATATTGGACTGGATCTCGCCGGTAATGGCGCCTTTTTCTTCGCGATACTGCAACGCCGTCAGCCCCACGCCATGCAGTGCGATATCGGCATAGACAGAGTCCGGATCGAGAGATTGTCGAACCATCAGAACAGCCTTGCGATGGGGATTCTTACCTTTGCCGATGAAGGAGATATCCGCAGTCAGCGCTACATCGCCGGATAGCTTTTTCCAGACAAACTGGAAGGCGTCGGACGAAAACCACATGTTTTCGCCGCTGCCGGAGATGGTGTAGGTCTGCTTCGCAGAGTCGTATTTGACGGAGCCAGGGTGCAGCACGGTGCCCACATCGCCATGGCTCTCAAACAGGCCGAGCGGCGCGGCCAGCGACGGAATCCCGGCAACACATGCGAAGGCAATAACCAACAGCCAGAAGATATGTTTTCGCGCCACCTGGAAGACCTCCATTAGCGAAATCGATCAAAACGAACCTTCAGGAAAGAACCATGCCCTCTGGGCACGTCTGTGTCCCCTGCGGCTCAAAGCGGCAACCACCGAGGTCACTGGGAACACAGGGGAACGACACGGGACCTGCCGCTCATTCCGACAGAGCAAACGCCACGATGCTACTGCCTGGAGGATCCTTTGACTTTCCACCGCCAGCGACGATCACCACGTACTGCCTGCTATTGACTTCGTAAGTCGCTGGCGTGGCATTGCCTGCCACAGGCAGCGTCGTCTCCCACAACAGCTTTCCAGTGTCCTTGTCGAAGACGTGGAACTTTTTGTCATAGTTCGTTGCCGCGATGAAAAGCAGGCCGCCGGCCGTGACCACTGCGCCGCCATAGTTTTCGCTTCCCGTGTCCTTCAACCCTTGAGCGGCCAGCTCCGGATACTCCCCAAACGGATGCTTCCAGGCAATTTTTCCAGTGTCGAGGTTGATGGCCGTCAGATTTCCCCATGGCGGCTTGACGGCGGGATAGCCATCCACATCCAGAAACTTGTTGTAGCCGTCACTGATGTACTTCGCTTCATAGGGAGAAGGGCCTTTGGCCTTCACGCTGCTGTCCTTGCCGCTGTAGACATAGTCCACGATGGCGCGAATCCGATCCTCGCCGAGACGCGAGAAGCTTGGCATGCGGCCCGCGCCCTGGTGGAGGATGTTGAAAATGTCGTCTTCGGCATATCGATCGCTGAGGCCGACCAGGGTTGGAAACTGCGGCGGCGAGCCCTGCATGTCTTTGCCGTGACAGGCGGCACACTCGCGAACATACAACCCTTTGCCGCTGGCCGTGGCCTTGCTCGGTTTTGGCTTCAGCATTCGCAGGATCCACGCCATCTCATTCGAGTTGACGAAGAGCAGATGGCTCTGCGGATCGTAGGCCGGGCCTCCCCACTCCGCGCCGCCGTCAAAGCCGGGGAAAATCACGGTTCCTTCGCGGCTGGGCGGGACAAACTGGCCGCCGCTGCGAAAGGTTCGGAAGCGCTCCAGCGCCTGCTGATGAGCCTGCGGAGTGCGCTCCGTAATCATGTCGGCTGTAAGCTCCTGCCGGGCGAACGGTTCGGGTTCGAGAGGCAGGGGCTGCGTTTCGGCGGTGACCTCGCCTTCCAGGTCGGAGTGAGGAAACCTCTTTTCCTCGATGGGGAACAGCGATTTCCCGGTTTCGCGATCAAAGAGCAGAACGTAACCTGATTTTGTGGGTTGTGCCAGGGCATCCACTGATTTCCCGTCGTGACTCACGGTGACCAGCGCCGCCGGGGTGGGGAAATCGCGATCCCAAATGTCGTGATGCACGGCCTGGAAGTGCCAGACGCGCTCTCCGGTTTCCGCCTTCAGCGCAATAATCGAGTTGGCAAACAGGTTGTCGCCGGTGCGGTTGCCTCCGTAGAAATCGTCGGCAGCCGACCCGGTCGAGGCGAAAACCAGACCACGATCCCGGTCCAACGCGAGGCCGGACCAGGCGTTCGCTCCGCCGCTGTACTTCCAGGCATTCTTCGGCCAGGTCTCATAACCGAATTCGCCGGGGTGCGGGATGGTGTGGAATGACCACCGCAGCTTGCCGGTTGCGGCGTCATACGCCCGAATATCGCCGGGTGGCGTGGGCAGGGCCTCAGCCAGAAGGCTTCCGATGATGAGCAGGTTCTTGTAGACGACTCCGGGACTCGTCATGGAAGCCCACTGCTTTGGCTCGCGGCCCAGGTGGTCGCGCAGATCGATGTGGCCCGATTGGCCGAACCCTGGGTCCGGCTTCCCGGTTTTCGCGTTCAGCGAATACAAATACTGGCGAACCGCAACGAAGATGCGCTCATCCTTCCCGTTTGACCAGTAGTTGAGCCCGCGGTTGCGCATCTTCCCCATGACGTGGATGTTCTGGTTTGGATCGAAGCGCCACAGAAGCTTTCCGGTGGCTGCGTCCAACGCAACCACGTTCACCTTGGGAGTGGTGTAGTAGAGCACACTGTTCACGATAATCGGGCTGCACTCGTCCTCCGAATTCGGAAAGGCGTCCCCACTGTCGTATGTCCAGGCAACTTTCAGGTGGCCTACATTGTCACGGTTGATCTGCGACAGGTCTGAATAATGGGTGTTGTCGGGTCCGCCATAAACGGGCCAGTCCTGGTTGGCGTTCCCGGTCGCGAACGGGCTTGCATCGGCGAACTGGAGTAACAACAGGACGAGGAGCAGGAAGAACAGGAGGGACCGCCTGGAGGTCGAATCCAATCTAGCGTCCCACCTTCCGATCGAAGAAGTTCGCCATCAGCCCAAGGGCTTCCTTGGTTTCCGACAGTTGGAAGTGATACCAGAAAGCATGCGGCAGGGCTTCGAAGACGACCAGTTGCGCGTCGTCCCCTGCGGCCAGCATGGCTCGGTGAAGCATCGCCGTATCGCTCAGTAACAGATCGCGGGTACTGGTCACCAGCAGGCTGGGAGGCATTCCCTTCAAATCGGCAAACAGCGGGGACAGCACGGGATCCCGGCGGTCAGTCTGAGGCGTGGGATACATGTCTTCAGGCGGACGGTTTGGATCCTTCGGCTCAAGATTTCCCGGGAAACCGTCGAGGGTGAACATCTGGCGCGAGTCCGATGGTCTGCTGTAGTCCGCCAGGACCGAGAAAATCCCCAGCGCCGCGGGAAGCGGAAGGCCCATCTGCTTCAGCTTAACCGCGACCTCGCAGGTGAGGATCGCACCGGCGGATGTGCCAAAGATGCCGATGCTGTGCGGCTTGTACTGCTTGAGGAGTTCCTTGTACACAGCGACCACGTCGTCGACGGCCGCAGGAAAGGGATTTTCGGGCGCAAGCCGGTAATAGACCGAAACTACTTTCGTCTTCGTCAGATTCGATATCGGGATTCCCTCAATCAGCGAACCTGAGTCGGAAACAAATCCGCCCCCGTGCAGGTTGATGAGCACGCGTTTGCGATTGGCGGCCGGTGTGTCCAGCGGTGTGATGATATCGGTGCGCACTCCCGCGATAGTCTTTTCCTCGATGTTCACGGGGTAGAGGCGCTTGGCCTCCGCGGAGTCCTTCTTGCGCCATTCATCGGTTGCCGCACGCCTCTCTTCGAGCGTCTGCTTCTTTGGTTCTCTCTGGTTCAGGGAGGCCAGCCACTTCTGTGATTCCGGGCTGACCGTGGATGGCATGGGAATGGTACGCGTGATGTGGGCGGTGCCGTCCGAGTCGAAGGTTGCCGAATCCTGCGGAGTGGAACTGCTCTGAGCCAGCGCTGCCGGGGCAACGGCCAGCATTACAGCTAACAAACGTGCGAGGGCGTTTGGACTCAAGAGCTCTCCTGGGCCAAATTACTTCAGGCTGAATGGGTTGTGCGGAATGCCTCAAGGCATTTCTTGGCGGTTTCGAGCTCGGAAAACCTGCTTCCCTCCTGCTCGACCAGATAGTATTCAATCCCGCCTACTTCTTCCGCTGCCTTAAAAATACCTTTCCAGTCGGCCACACCCTCGCCGAACAGGACGGAATATTCCTTGGCCGGATCGGACGACCAGTCCTTGCAGTGCATGGAGCGGATGCGCCCCGGATTCGAACGAATCCACTGAACGGGGTCCGAGCCCGCTTTCAGGCAAGTTCCGACGTCGAGTTGCAGCATGACGGAGGGCTTTGTGTTCTTCGCCAGCACTTCGATCGGGCGTTGGCCTTCAAGCGGGGTGAATTCGGTCTCGTGATTGTGGTATCCGGCTTTCAGGCCTGCGGGCTCGAGCTGTTCGGCCACGCTGTTCAACCCGTCGGCCACCGCCTTCCAGCCCTGGAGAGCAATGATCGGTTTCGAACTTGCCTGCACCACGTAGCTGCTTCCCAGAATCAGGTTCATGTCGCGGGTGCGCTGGATGTTTTCCGGGGTGAGATATTCGGCGCTGTTGTGCGTCGAAAAACAGCGGATGCCGAGGTCATCCAGCAGCTTTCTCATCTGCTTGGTCTGGGCCTCGGTCCAGTCGAAGTACGGGGCGTAAAACTCCACGCCCTTGTATCCCATGCCCGCCACCGCGCGGACCACTCCTTCAGGATCGCGCTTCAATTCTTCACGGACGGAGTAGAGCTCCAGTCCGACTGGGATGGAGGTTTCTGCCCGGGAATACAGCGCCCATGGCAGCATCGCCGAGAGAGCAACGAAGGAACGCCGCGATAGTGTCGAAACCATTGCGGCATGATACTAGAGGACCGGCGTCCCCGGCTCATCGATTTTTGGCCGATGCCAGGCTCGGCCCCGGTTGGGTAGAACTGTCTGGAGATGCGAAAAGGCCGTTGTTACAGGGATCGCATATCGCTTGAGGTTCCTCCGGCGGCTGGAACGTAGCAGTTGCGGGTATAGTCCATCACCATGCGATCGGCG
Organism: Terriglobales bacterium; assembly: GCA_963803205.1. GTDB lineage: Bacteria > Acidobacteriota > Terriglobia > Terriglobales > Acidobacteriaceae > CAWDLG01. The sequence goes on along the minus strand of CAWDLG010000004.1, from coordinate 1,163,676 downwards.
TTGAAGCGCCATCCCAGGGTGCGGATGGTCCGCTTCATTCTTTTAATCCAGCCTCGAGGCAAGCCGTCCCGGTCGCGCTGGTAGTAGAGGGGAATCACCTCTTCCCGCAGAACCCGATATAAATCCTGTCCGTCACGGGAATCGTGAACGCTCATATTGGAATGCGTCTTTCCAGCCCCGATGGCGAAGCCGTTCAGGCCGTCGTAGGCTTCGGCCCACCACCCGTCCAGCACGGACAAATTCAGCCCGCCGTTGAGCACCACCTTCTGACCGCTGGTTCCCGAGGCTTCCAGGGGACGGCGCGGGTTATTCAACCACACGTCCACGCCCTGTACAAAATGGCGGCCAACGTTGATGTCATAGTCCTCAACGAAGACGAACTTGTCGGCAAATTCGAGATGGCGCATCAGCTTCGCGATGTGTTGAAGAACGCGTTTTCCGGGCTCATCCAGCGGATGAGCCTTGCCGGCGAAGATGAACTGCACCGGATACTTGGGGTCGTTCACCATGGAGGTGAGCCGTTCGATATCCGACAGAATCAGGTCGGCGCGTTTGTAGGTCGCAAAACGGCGCGCAAAGCCGATGGTGAGCGCGTCAGGGCTGAGCACCTTGCCCAGCCGCTGGACCATCTCGGGGGACTCCTCGCGGCGTTCGCCCTGCTCGACGGCGCGGTTGCGCACGAAATCGATGAGACGTGATTTCAAATGCAGGTGCGTTTCCCAGAGTTCGCCGTCATCCACGTTCTCGATGCCTTCCCAGATCTTGGGCTCGCCGCTGTGCTCGTGCCAGCCCGTTCCTAAATGCCGGTCGTAGAGGCGGAACATCTGTGGCGCCAGCCACGAGGGAACGTGAACTCCGTTCGTGATGTGACCGATGGGAACTTCGTCCTCCTGCTTGCCCGGATAAAGTCCAGTCCACATGGCGCGCGAGACTTCCCCGTGTAGAGCCGATACGGCATTGGCACGACGGGAAAGCTTCAATCCCAAAACTGTCAGGCAGAAATCTTCGTGAGGATTTGACGGGTTCTCTCTGCCTAGCGCCATCAACGCTTCGTGAGAGAGCCCGAGCACATCCCGCAGCGGGCCAAGATGCTCCTCCATCAGGCCGGCGTTGAATCGGTCGTGACCCGCAGGAACCGGCGTGTGGGTTGTGAAGACCACCTCCCGCGAGACGCGGGAAGCCGCCTGCTCGAAGCCCACTCCTTCGTCGTCCATGCGATCGTGGATCGCTTCCAGCACCGCGAAACCGCTGTGGCCTTCATTGAGGTGAAGAACGCCCGGCACGATTCCCATTGCCTTCAGGGCGCGGAAACCGCCGACCCCCAGAAGCAGTTCCTGCCGGATTCGAATCCGTGTGTCCCCGCCGTAAAGGCGCGAGGTCAGTTCGCGGTCCTCGGGATGGTTGCCTTCGATGTTGCTGTCGAGCAGCAGCAGGTCGCAGCGTCCCACATCCATCCGCCACACCTTGGCGCGAATGATGCCGCCGCGAGTTTCGATCTGGACCGTGACGGGCTGGCCGTTGGCGCCGATAGCCGGTTCCATGGGCAGCTGATTTATGTCCGTCGCAATGTACTCTTCCTGTTGCCAGCCGTTTCGATCGAGGCGCTGCCGGAAATACCCCTGGCCATAAAACAAGCCAACGCCAACCAGCGGGATTCCCAGGTCCGATGCGCTCTTTATGTGATCTCCCGCCAAAACGCCCAAGCCCCCGGAATACTCCGGAATCGAAACGTGCAAGCCGAATTCAGCGGAAAAGTAGGCGACCGGGTGAGGGCGCAGAATGCCGGCGTGCCTGGCGCCCCAGGTGCGGTCCGCATTGAGGTACTCCTGCTGCCGGCGGTAGGCGTAGTTGATCCGGCTGTGCAGCACCAGTTCGCGGGCCCGCTGCTCGACCAGGGACAGCGGAATTTCAGAAAGAAGGGAAATCGGATTGTGGTTGACCTGTCGCCAACGGATCGGATCGAGGTCCCGAAACAAGCCGCTGGTGTCGTGATCCCAGCACCACCACAGATTGCGGGCCAGGGACCACAGCCGCTCCTGAACCGGAGCTATAAAGCGTTCAAGCGTCCGGGCTTCCGCCACCACCGGCGCAACCTGGGCAGCGGCCTCGGTCAACATCCGGATCTCGTCTTCCCGGAAAATCCTGGGCTCGACCGTCTGGACGACAAGAACTCCCTGCAGGATCCCGCGGTCAATCAGCGGCACTCCCAGAAACGACTGGTAGGCGTCCTCTCCAGCCTCGCTGAAATATTTGAAGCGAGGATGATTCTTTACCTGCTCGACCGCCACCGGGCGCACCTGCTCGGCTACCAGTCCGGCGAGGCCCTCTTGCAGGGCCATACGAAGTGTGCCCACACACTGCGGCCGCAATCCGACGGTCGCGGCCAGAACCAGGTTCGCACGATCGGGCTCCAGCAGGTAGGCGGAACAGACGTCGGTCTGAAAGCGCTTGGCGATCACATCGACTATGCGAGAAAGCGTTTCCGCCGGCTTCCCCCCCTCTTTGGCGAGGTTGCCGAGGTCTTCCATGGATAGAACTTCAACGAGGTCGCGTGCTGGAGCAGGTTGGCTCACGGGTTCGACTTCCTCTTCTGTTCGGTCCAAGATCTTGATCCTAAAAAGTAATACTCGGGTATTTCTCTATTCTATAGAGACGGCGCGGTGCGGGCTAGGTTACGACCGATGTACGCGAGCGCCCAAAGCGGGCTCGGCTCTGGTCTGAGACCGCTCATCCACCCAAACCGCTGCATTTGCGAAGAGCTGATTTTGTTCCCTGTCCGCTACCGCTCACCGTCGGATGCGGCTCGCCGCGTACTTTTGACTGGGAAACTTTAGAGTTCGGAGCGGTACGAAAGCCAATCAAAATTGTTTATGTGGAGTATCAGGTTTTGCTGCAGTCCTGATTTTTTCGGTGTGGCTGCCCGGGTTGTCCGGGGAAATTATATTTGGCAGTCGCGGCTGGGTGAATTTCTCGAGCGAGGAATTTTTCCTAAGGGATTGTCTTACGTACCTCTACAGTCGGTTCCTAACTGTCCGCGATTCAGTGTGTTAAGGCGTGGAAAATCCGCGCAAAAACAGCGCGAGTTGGCGGTTGACTTGCACCCAGTTTCTGCATGACAGATGAAAAAGATGAAAAAGCTGAATGGTACAAACTTTGCGAAGAAATTTCGAAGGAAGAGGATCCAGACAAGCTACTGGAAATTGTGAATGAGTTGAATCGTATTCTTTTGCGACGCGAGCATGAACTCCGGAAGCTCAGACAGACCGCCCAACCGCAAGGCGAACCAGGTCCTTCTCTCTAATGACCTCGCGGCGCAGGCGGTGCAACTGTGTGTGATGCGCAGAATCGAAACCCACTGGTTGATGGAGAATTTGCGATGAAAGCTCCATTCCTGATCGGCAGGATTCTGTTTGGCGGCTATTTTCTTTACAACGGAATCAACCATTTCAGAGAGCGCCGCATGCTTGCCGGATACGCGGGGACGAGACGCGCGGGGCGCCCAGCGCGACATTGGCCAATCCGTCTTTCCCTACACGACCGTCCGAAGTACCTCGGTAACTTGCTGTGGATGTTACTTGTACCTACGATTGCGACGTATGGGGTACGCGTCTCTATTATTCTGTGCGGACGAGAAGACTACCCGCCTGCTGACTCAGGTGCTCAAGGACCTGGAGTTCAGCGTGGAGTCTGCCAGCGAGGCGTTCGTCGCGGTCAAGTCATTAATGGCTCAGCACTTCGACCTGCTGGTGGTGGACTGCGACAATGAACAAAATGCCGCGCTGATCTACAAAAGCGCGAAAAATTCGACCGCGAATGCCAACTCACTGGCAGTGGCAGTGGTCGATGGACATGGCGGTATTGCCAAGGCGTTCCGCATCGGAGCGAACCTGGTCCTTACCAAGCCGATCAACGTGGAGCAGTCGAAAGGGACTCTTCGCGTAGCGCGCGGTCTGCTGCGGAAAGCGGAAGCGACCCGCGCGGCCACGCCGGCCCCAGCGTCGGCGCCTGCCCCAACCGAATCATTGACTTCAACCCTCCAGCCTGAGGTTCAAGAATCTGCACCATCGCTTGCCTCATCGGTGACGGCATCTGCAGCGGCAGCCGCCCCAGCCCCGGCCAAGGCACTGTTGCCTGCACCCACCCTTGAAGTGGAGCAGGAACCAACGCCTAAGCTTGGTCCAGCTGAAGCCGGAGTGATTGAAGCGATCCCCGATCCGATCCTGCGGCCGTCAAAGAAGGAAAAGCAGGCTGTCGAATCGAGCTCACAGACGAGTTCGGCTGCTGCGCCGGCCGCATCCAAAGCGCACGCTCCTGAAGTGGCTCCGCCGGCGGCGGCGATTGCGGAACCGAAGGGCAAGGACAAGGACAAAGACAAGCGTAAGGACAAGCACAAGCAAGAGAAACAGGAAGAGTCGAAAGCTGCCGCTTCGGCGAAGGCCGAAGAGAAGACGGAAAAACCTGCTGCGTCCGGGAAGAACAGCCTCGAGACTGCGGCTGCTGCGGCTGCCCCGCGGTTTTCGTCCGTGGGAGTCACGCAGGAAGAGGAAACATTCGATCCGGCGACCAGCCGCAAGAATTTCATCATTGCGGCCATCATCGTTCTGATTGCCGCGGTCGGCGGTTACTTCGGTTGGGCGCGATTCCATCCGAACATCAAGTTGCCGTTCTTGCAGGAACAGCTCGCGCCACCGGCATCTGAGATCAAGATTCCATCCGCGCCGAAGCCGTCTCCTGAAGCTCTGGCCATCCAGAGTGGCATCGGTCAAGACGCAGCCATTCCTGCCGCAGGGCAGGCCAGTACGCCAGCCCAGGCAGACGGGACGAACTCCGCCTCGAAAGACGCCGCCCCGCCCGCAAATAGCGCAAAGCCAGTTGCTTCCGACCAGACCGCCGCAGCTTCGCAAACGGCTAACACCCAACCGGCCAGGCATCCTCTTAAGCTTTCTGAAAGCGTCGCCGAAGGGCTCCTGATCAGCAAGGTTCCCCCCGCCTATCCGGAACAGGCCAAAAAGCTCAAACTTGAGGGTCCCGTACAGCTTGAGGCACGCATCGGCATAGACGGCAGCATCAGCGACGTAAAAGCCATAAGCGGCAATGACCTGCTGGCTCACGCCGCCACTGAGGCGGTACGCAAATGGAAGTACAGGCCGTATGTAGTGAACGGCCATGCGGTCGATATCGCCACCCGCATTACCGTCGATTTCAAACTACCCTAGGCTGATCCTCGCAGCGCTTTCTCGCATCTGGAAGACCTCGTCAGCGCTGATTCACATTTCTAACTGGAATTCCGTTGCAGGACGATCACCGTGGCGTCGTCCTGGAGGGTTCCGCCACAATGAGCAGTCGCGGCCTCCAGTAGCGCTTCCCGCAATCGCTGTGGACCTCGGCGGGAAAATTCTCGGCTGACCGACAGGAGCCGTTCTTCCCCAAACGGCTGGTTCTTGTGGTCGCCTGCCTCAGACAGGCCGTCGGTGAAAAGAAGAAGGGTGTCGCCGAAATCGATGGCTAGATCGACCTGTTCGTAGTGCCAGGTCGGAAAACGTCCCAGGATCGCGCCGGAGCACTCCAGTTCGTGCCATGTTCCATCCGAATGCATCAGCAGAGGGGGATTGTGCCCGGCATTGCAATAGGTGAGCCGATGTTGGCGACTGTCGAGTACAGCATAAAAGAAAGAGATGAACTTGTTGACCGGCATGATATCGCAGAGCATGCGATTCAGCCGGTCGCAGAGCTCACCCGGCTGCACCTGTGCGCGGACAAGCGGCCTCAACGCTGCCTGCAGGTTCGACATCAGGAGCGCCCCGGGCAGCCCTTTTCCTGCGACGTCAGCAATGCATATCGCTGTTTGAGTGTCGCTGATCCTGGTTACGTCATAATAGTCGCCACCTAAGAAGCTCAAAGACCTGGTCGTTGCTGACATCTCATAGCCGGTAACGTCCGGCAGTGCGCCCGGCAACAGGCATTTCTGGATGTGCCTTGCATCCAGAATTTCTTCTTCCTGCCGGAGCTGCGAACTACGCAGGTGTCGGTAGTGCACCACTAGCTCTTTTACTTTTTCGAGCAGTTCGCCGTTATTCCAGGGTTTCTGGACGAAGTCAGATGCGCCGCGGCGCATCGCCTCGACTGCTGTCTCTACATTGCCCCACGCGGTTATGACCACCAGCGGAATCGTGGAATCGATAGCGCGAATTCGCGATACCAGCTCCAGGCCTTCAGAACCGCCAGTGGTATCGCGGGTGTAGTTAAGGTCCATCAGAACCAGGTCGAAGGCTTGTGTTTGCACCGCGTTTAGCACGCTCGCCGGATTGGAGACGGAATAGGTCTGATAGCCCTCTCCATCGAGCAGCAATTCCAGCGCGGCCAGAATGTACGGCTGATCGTCGGCTAGCAGGAAACGGGCTGAAGCGCTTTGAGATGGACGATCCGGCATGGCTAGAATTTCCACGACTGTACGAGTGCAAGTTCGACGCCAACTGGCTTAGAGTTTTCAAGTTGTTGATTCGAGGTCGAGTAGTGGTGTCCCGGCCCTCTCCTGCGGCTGTGCCATGGTGTTCACTTGCAAGAGGACCTGTACGAAAGTGGACAGGGGCGGCTGGAATAATAAAGGGTGGTTAGTGGGGGGACTCGGTGGTCTCTGCGCTGCGAAGATCCGGTTTCGGAATGCTGGCTTAGAGTCAGGAGATGGTGGCGAAAGTCACGCGACCGTACCTTTACATGCGCGCATCATTTGGGTACGATTTATCACGGAGTGTTCAATTCCTGTCCTAAATAATTGAAAGCAAAGACGTGGGCCTGTGGCGCAGCTGGGAGCGCGCTTCCATGGCATGGAAGAGGTCGTCGGTTCGATCCCGACCAGGTCCACCAAATCTTCCAACAGCTTAGAGGGGCCATGCGACCGTAACCACGGCGTTAGTGTGGTGGGTTGTGTCATAACCTGCCGTTTTGGTGCTCGCAGCAAGGGTTTCCATCGCTGTGCGCTTCGCTTCCATCCGCACATGGCTGTACCGCTCCAACATGCGACGGCTGACGTGTCCAGCAATCGCCACAATCGTCGAATCGGATGTTCCACCCTCTGCAAGCTGGGTAATGGCGCAATGCCGAGGTCGTGGAACCTGAAACCCGGCAAGCCTGCTTTCTTCGCCATGGTCCTCCAGGCTGACCTCCAGCCCTTGACGGGCTTTGTAGCGTCAAACTCCGTCCCGTCGTAGCCAATGATCTCTTGCCGCTGAAAGTGAATTTAGGCACGGAAGCTGCGAAGACGTAGCGCGACAGTTTGACCGTGCCAACGCCCTCTGCCCTCCGGCGCAATCTTGCAAGAGCAGACGTCCGTGAGGGAAACCGTCCTTTGGCCCGCAGCGGTCTTGGATTTGCGAATCGTTAGAGTGCGATTGAACAGTCCACGTCGCACCATTGCAGCCCTTTCAACTCGCACCCTCTTGCAGTGGTCTTCAGGCAGAGCCCTGCAGCAAGGTAAGTGCAATTGGGTGAGGTAATCGGCATAGGACGGCAAGCCATATCCGAGACAACGAAGCCCGGCTGCCGCTACGGACACACTGGCGATAGAGGTCCCCCATGGGCCCATTACGAGCAAAAAAGGCGACACTAGTGATAACGCCTGGTTTCGTCAACGGACTCATGTGCGCTAGGATGGGGCCAAGCGTAGGGTCAGCAAAATGAATAGGTTTAACGTCTTCGCCAAGTATTCCGAGCGGAGCGACGACGAGCTTTTGCAGTTCGCATCTGACCGTTCCTCTCTTACAGATGAAGCTGCCGCTGCGTTAGATGATGAACTACGGCGGCGGAATCTGACCGAGTCCGACCAGACCGAACATCAGCAGTTCGTGAGACGTAAAGAACGACGCGAGGCAATGAGGCGACGCCGAAAGATATTCGGCAGGCGCAGCGACCGCAGTAAGTGGGTTGACGTGTTCTGGATATTGTTAGCGATAGCTTTGATTTCGTCCGCATATACTGCGCTGCCCAATCGTTACCATATGAAACCCGGCTGGCAGGAACCGGCTGTTCATGTGATGTTCGCGTCGGTTTTCATCGCTGTCGTTGGCCGTTCTTGGTGGCGAAAGACAGGTTTTTGGATGTCGTTAGTACTGTCGTCTGCGATTCATACGCTCGTTGTCCATGCTTGGATACAGAGCGTCGGAAAACTCAGCAGGGGACAGGGAAAGCTAGCGATCTTGCTCGGCTTGGTGCTGTTCTTTACCATCTATGGATTTGTGTGGCTCTTGAGGCGGAACCTCTACGGTGAAGAAGCACCTGACCGCACATAGAGAGCCAACTACGTTTTGGCGATTGACCGGGCGCGGAGCGCGTGCAGTGTGGTTCCACGGTTATGGAGCAACTGCGCGAGCGAGTTCTAACCAATCGCAATTGCTCCAGTCATCGCGCGGGTCCGCGGCTGCGCGCGCGAACGTCCAGAGTCGGAGGCGCTCATAATCAACGCCGAGCAGGTCGGCAAGCCTTCGGATGATTTTGTCTGGATTTGATCTTAGTCTCGCATAACAATTGAACAGGTGCTGGGTTGCGTCGTAGGCGGGATCGCCCACGAACGGCTTGGGGTCGATGACCAGCCAGGGCTCACGTTCCGCTCGAAGAACGTTGCCGGCGTGCAAGTCGGTCACCAGCAGGACTTCCTTGGTTGCGTTGCGCGGCAGCTCTTTGAACAGCCTGAGACCCTCGCGTACCAACCCCGCATCAGGCCACCGCTCGATATCTGCCAGCGTCTCGTTGCTCCAATACTCTGTCAGGACGGACAACGGACGAAACGGATGCGGTGCCGGGGGCAAGCGCCACATGCGACGCAACAAACTGGAAATCACTACGTCCTGCTCCGACTCTTGTATAACGCGGAGCGTCGTCCCAGGTTTGCAACGCTCCACCAGCATGGCGCCGGAGTCATCATCGGCGTTAAGTAGTCGTACGGTCGGGTCTCCGCACCAGAAGCGCAGGCCGTGGATTTCGTGTGCCGCCTCCATGTGCGGCATGGGAATTTTCAGTACCGCGGGCGTCCCGTTTGCCGACATCACACCCGACACGTACGAGCAAGTTGGCTCTTCCCCATTGAGCGGGGCATCCGGCGTCAACGCCCATGCATGCTCCAGCTTTCGCAGTACATCCGGCAGGTGGTCGAGCCATTCCGCACGCTCAGGGGTTTTGCGACAGTTAGCCGCGAGTTCACTGGGGATTCTCAGTGCCATGTCGTCTAGCCATTTATCTTAACGTTGCACTTCTTTGGCGGGGCATGGAATTAATATCCCTTGATCTTGATCACAAAGTAGTTGAAGTCGTGCGAGCCATCGAGCAGCAGTTGGTGTGGCGTCTTGGCGGGAATGCGGACAATGTCGCCCCCGGAAAGCTTCTCGCGAACGCCTCCCTGAATTGACGTACCGCGCTTCTCGTGCGGGGCAGTCATCTGTTCATCGACGAGCGTGCCGCCGACAACAAGTGTCGCCGAGCCCGATTCCACGATGAACACGTCGGTCTGGTTTTCATGCCACTCGCTCTGCCCATCGGCTTCGCGGTGCGCGACCATGAACAATTCATTGGGGAAATCGGAGAGTTCCTGAGAGGCGGCGTGGTGTGTATCGCTCGCACTCTTGGCACTCAATGAGTTCGCCATCTGGATGATCGAAGCAGAGGTCCAGTGTTCGACGCCGCTCGGGGTTGCGTTCGGTGTGTTTTGTGCGGTCGCGAGAAGCAGCGGGAAGGCGAGTATGCCGGCCCAGTATTTGTATCTCACGGTTTCACTCCCTTCTGCATTTTCTGATACCGCTCGAGACCCACGTTATCGAGAAACTGCATGGCGGCTCTTGCTACCTCTTCGGCGTGTTCGCGGGGCACGACAATCACGCCGTCGCCATCTGCCATTACCACATCCCCGGGGCGGACCAGCACGCCTCCCAGATTGATCGGTCGGTTGACAGATTCAATTTCGTTGCGGCCCGGACGGAATCCGCGCCCTTTCCGCTTGTTGTAGGCGGGAACCTTGTGAAAGATGATCTCGTCGCTGTCCGCCAGACCGCCGCTGGTGATGACCCCTAACATTCCCAGTTTTTGCCAGTCCATGATATTGGTCGAACCAATGCTGCGGGTGTCGCCATCGCCCTCGGCATCAATCACCAGCACGCAGCCTGGGAAAAGGGCATCCATGAAGGGCTCGCCGGTTATGTTGGCGTACCAGTTGTCGACCTCCTCGGGAGTGGTTTTGGCCAGGCGTTTATTTGTGGGGACGTAGCGTGCGGTCACAGCAATCCCCACGATGCGGTGAGTGAAATTTTGCGTGTCGCGCCAAAGCGGCTGGATGGCTGGGTCGACGATTCCGATATCCTGCAGGCCCACGACATCCATTCCGTCCGAAACATCGGAGACACGCAGCGGTTCGTAGAGCTTCAAAATGCGCTGGTTGTCCTCGCGGGAATATTGCTTGTAGGGAATGAATAGCTGCACTTGGTCCGGGACCGTTCTCGGAGCCAGTTGTGCTGGTGGTGGTTCCTTCGCTCCCGTTTGCTGACCGAGGCCGAAGGGTACTGTGGCAAGAGCCGTCAAGAGCATCGCCGAACATTTTATGTGCAAGGTATTCATTAGAACTCCCCGAGCGGCATGAGTTGTTTTGTCTGTACAACTACTCACTTTTCAACATTGAAGTAGAGCTGGGCGCTAGTGCTGCCATTTTCGTTCTCCATTGAGTAGAGCGCGGCATTCAGAGCGCCCAAAGGCTTGATGGCAATACCCAGCGTCTTCCCATCGACCAGGCGCTGCAACACCGGGTGTCCGATCGTAAGATATGTTTTGCCGCCGTTTCCCTCGGTGATCGGCCAATCGATAATCATTTGAGGATTGAGGACCCGATTGAGAGGTTCGTAGTGGCAGAAGCTGTCGGTAGTCACGGTTGTTTGGTCCCAGTTGGGATCTCCGCCCAGAATTTCCACCACTCGCGCGAGTCCGAAATCCTTGAGGCGATCGGCTTTCTGCTGGACTGAATACGTGGTCAACTCCAGCAATCCGTTCCCGACCACTTTTTTCCCGGCAAACTTTCCTAAATCCCAGCGCAATATCACATAGTGAGTCCCGTCAACGGTAAGCAGATTGATTCTATTGCCGCCTGCGTTTTGAACGTACCAGTCGTTCATCTTTACGTCAGTGTTCTCAATATCGATCGAGCTGTCGGCCGCGACTTTGATTTTCTGACTGAAGCTTTTTGGATCGGCGATGGGCGGGTGATACGGAACTGCCTCGCCCAGGTCGTGACCGGCGGTAGTGGCATCAACAATGTCTACCTTGATGTAGTCGACATCCAGCCGATATTTTTCCAATCCCCAGTCCATCAGTGCCATATGGCCCAAAATTGTGTCTCCCGGTTTGGCATCAAAGCTGTGCGTAGTCATGCTGAACGTGTGCCAGTTCGTGGTGTCGGGAATGTCATACTCCATCAGGTTTGAATCATAGTCAGTGGTCCGCTGCGTCAGGATCTGCAGGTTTATGCGGCGGGGCGCATGGCTGGATCGAACCCGTGCTTCAATACGAAATTCATGGCCGGGCCGTTGCATTAGCTGCAGGTCCATTTTGTCGGATACGTCTCGCTCGATCAGTGCCCACCAGATTCCGCGCTTGTCCGTTGTTCCGTCCACCAAAATCGAGGCGTAACCCGGCCCACCTTGACGGAAGTCCATGGTTGCAGTGCCATCCCCTGCGCGAAACAACCAACCCGCGGTTCCACTCGGATCCAACTGAACGGACGGACCATCGAAATTGTCTGTGAATTGCGCGTACGCCCGGCCTGAAGACGCGAGGGCCAGCGTGAGCAGGATAATACCGAAGAAAAAAATACGCGAGATCATCCGATTCCTGGTTGAGAAACCGCGCATGCGTCGAACATTCTAGCTCAGCCCGTCAATACCTGCCGCATGTTCGGAGTTGAATGGTGTAGGCGGGGACAGACGGAACTGACCCCATTTTCTAAGCCACGAAGGCGATATGAGGCTGTGTCCGCTAGCGAGAAGAGGGCGGACAGGTCATAGCGAACGAGGCGCGTCGAGCTGAGATGAAGCGCAAAAACTGCTCCAACGGTGGATGAGCCACTTCTCGTGCTTTTCGAGAAGTGAGCCCGGCCAGGATCACAATAACCTAACCCTGAGGGAGGGATTTGTCCTTCGAGCGTGATCCCGCGTTTGCCAAAAACAGGCAAACATGGGGCACCCCAAGAATGAGAATGAGCACTCCTCTTGAGGGCTATACTTCCTCGCGGAGATGTGGGCCACCCGCCCGGGTCCCAGCCGAACGAGCAATCACTTCTTGCCCGAGTTGCACACTGAAGCTCGCTTTTCGCACCGATGTTGGATTCTCCATGGCGTGGTGGTAATCTGTCCAGCCTTTACCAATCGCTCCCGTGTAAATCTGCACGAAGAACAACAGAGGCTGTCATGAAAGAATCCGGCGTAAGTCGCAGGCAGTTTCTGGTTTCGACATCCGCGGCTGCGGTGGGAGCGGCGGCGCTCAAGGGGCAGGCCCAGTCTGCCGAGGTTCAGCCAGCAAAATTTCAGTCAGCGGCCGGCTCGCCCATTCCTTACGATCGGAAAACTCTGGTCTCATTGGAAGGGGAGCAGCGCCAGTACAGCGGAGAGCAAGCCGGGGAGGTCGCGTTTCCCTTGGGGGGAATCGGCACCGGGACTATTTCTCTCGGCGGGCGAGGTGAGTTACGCGACTGGGAAATCTTTAACCGCCCCGCAAAGAGACGAATTCTGCCGTTTAGCTTTGTAGCTTTGTGGACCAGGTCCGAGGGGGACGCTGCCACGCTGCGTGTTGTGGAAGGTCCACCCCAGCCGCCGTTTCGCGGCTGGAATGGCTATAGCCGCGAATCCGCGGAGGGGCTGCCGCATTTTCAGCGGACCCATTTCACCGGCACATACCCGATTGCGAGGGTCGACTTTGAGGATGACGCACTGCCGGTCACAGTGTCACTCGAAGCCTTCACCCCGTTCATTCCGCTCAATGTCGATGATTCAAGCCTGCCGGTTGCCGTCTTCAAATACAAGTTGTCGAACCGCAGCAAGAAGATCGTCGACCTTTCGCTGGCATTCTCGTTGCTGAATCCGGTTGGCTACGATGGGAAGGCATTTCTCGACAGCGAGGAGCATCCTGGCTTCGGGAAGAATCTGAACAAATTGCGGCAGGAGCAGGTTGGCGACACAAAGGTCGCAGGTCTTGAGCTAGGTAGCGAGAAATATCCCGCCGGCGATCCTCTTAACGGATCCATGGCGTTGCTGACAACGAGTCCTTCCTACACGGCGCGCACCAGTTGGGAAACCGGGGCCTGGTGGGATGCTTATCAAAAATGGGTGGATGAATTTGCCGCGAGTGGCAAGGTCCGCGACTCCAGGCCCTCGGAGCCGTCGCCGGACGGCAAAACCCAGTACGTGACCTTGGCGCCGTCTGCGCGCCTGTCGCCCGGTGGGTCAACAACGGTTACTTTCATTCTGGCCTGGAATTTCCCCGTGCGCGAGAACTACTGGCACGCCGATGACGAACAACTCAAAGGAAAGCGGCTGACCAACTACTACGGGACGCGCTTCAAAAGCGCCTGGGATGTGGCTTCCCATGCGGCATCCCGGCTGGATGAGCTTGAGCGCAAGACCCGGTCTTTCGCCGAAACATTCTTCTCGAGCAGCCTGCCGCCATACGTGTTGGAGGCGGTTTCCAGCCAGGCCTCGATCATGCGGACCAATACCTGCATGCTGCTTGAGGGCAAACGATTCTTCGGCTTCGAAGGATGCGGTGACGACCAGCACAACGGCTGGATGAACTGCTCGCATGTCTGGAACTACGAACAGGCCGTCGCGTTCTTATTCCCTGAGCTGGAACGCTCCATGCGCGATACCGACTTTCTTCATGAGATGCGCAGCGACGACAGCATGGCGTTCCGTGCCATGGTGCCGCTCGACATCAAGCAGTGGGATTTCCGTCCCGCTGCCGATGGGCAGATGGGCTGCATCATGAAGCTGTACCGCGAATGGCAAATTTCAGGCGACGACGCATTTCTTCGCAAGATGTGGCCGAATGCGAAGCGTGCTCTCGAGTTCGCCTGGAAATTCTGGGATACCGACAAAGACGGAGTGATGGAAGGCGAGCAGCACAATACTTACGATATCGAGTTCTTCGGCCCGAACGCGATGATGACCACTCTTTATCTGGGCGCATTGAAGGCGGGAGAGCTGATGGCTTCGGGCGCGGGAGACACGGAAGCGGCGGCGAGCTATCGTGAGATCCGGGAGAAAGGCGCGAAAAAAATCCAAGAGTTGTGGAATGGCGACTTCTATATTCAGAAGACAACGCCGGTTGACGCCATCCGTCCGATGCCTCCATATGACAAAGAGGATTGGAAAGAGCGGGTGGTTCGGGACGGCCAGCTCAAGTACCAGTACGGCGACGGCTGTTTGTCGGATCAGATGCTGGGGCAGTGGTTCGCCGATGTGCTGGGTCTTGACATCGGCCTGCCGGACGAGCGGGTCCGTAAGACTCTGCTCTCGATCTATCGCAACAACTTCAAGCACGATTTCTGGGAGCACGCGAACACGCAGCGGATCTATGCCATCAACGACGAGAAGGGGCTGTTGTTGTGTTCATGGCCCCACGGCGGACGTCCGGCATTGCCGTTCGTCTATTCGGATGAGGTCTGGACGGGCGTCGAATATCAGGTGGCGGCACATCTGATTTATCGGGGACTAGTGGACGAAGGCTTGTCGATTGTGAAAGCTGTGAGCGAACGCTACGACGGGGTGCGGAGAAATCCCTGGAATCAGATTGAGTGGGGAAATCATTATTCCCGGGCGATGGCGAGCTTCTCGGTATTTCTGGCCCTGACTGGCTTTCGTTACTCGGCAGTGGAGCGCAGTTTGAGTTTCAACCCGCGGCTTGCGGCTGACAAGTTTCGCTGCTTCTATTCGGCTGGCTCAGCGTGGGGAGAATTCAGGCAAGAGCGTCATGGGAGGGCTCTTAGTTCTGCAGTGGAGTGCCGCCACGGCCAGCTTGCGCTTCGCATGCTGACTCTCGGAACCGAGGTCAACTACGGCTCCAGTCCGAAGGCTGCACTAACCGGACCAGGAAACACTTCGATCCCATGCACGGTGAAAGCTCAGGCCAACTCCGTTCAGGCAAAGCTCGCGAGCGAGTTGGTGTTGCGGGAAGGCGAGTCTCTCAGGCTGGTAGTTGAGCCCGGCCAGAATCTATCTCATAAATCTACTGGCTGGGCCCGTACGCTGCGGTCTGCCACCCAGCCTGCTATTTAACGGCGGCGAGCTTCAACGTGGAAATCGCCTTGTGGAAAACGTCGACGTTCTTGTCAAAGTTCTCGGCGGGGTTGCGCAGGCTGAACACGTACATGGTCTCGCCGTCGGAGGCAACGTAAGCCTCGGCTATGAGGGGAAAGCCCTGCCCCCGCTGTCCCTTTGCGCTAATCCTTAGACCCTTGCAACCGCCGACCGCGAAGGATTCGGCGTGCGCGGCTTCGACCGCGTTCTTACCTCTGAATTCCGGGTCCTTCCCGATCAGGTCGACCGCTCTTTTCCCTGCCTTGTCGGAAAACCCGTTGCATGACATGCCGTTGTCGGCCCGCTGCCTCTGGAGGAAGAAGGACGGGAGCACGCCCGTATCGACCTTCTGCATCAGCTCGGGAGACAACATCCCTTCGGCCGTGGGATCACTCGACTGGTAGAAGATGACTATGTCTGCGGTACGGGTGGGCATGCGGTCCATACCGGAAGCCTTCAATACCTGGCCTTGATCGTAAACCGTCCAGCCTTTGGGAATGCCGATGGTGAATTGCTCTTTCGATCCTTCATAAGAAAAAAATCCGTCGGGCTGTGCTTGTGCCTGGTCCGGCGACGCGGATGGCGCGGATCCGGATTCGGGGCCGGGAGGGGTTTGCTCGACCGAGGCTGCCACGGGTTGTGCGGATGCCGCATGCTGCGGGGCGGCGGTGGAGGATCGCGTCGCGGACTGCAGGGTGAGAAATATCTGTTCGGTGACGGGCTGCTCACGGCGGTCGCGAAAAGCTGCAAAGGCCGAAGCGCCGCCCTGATTGAAGTTGATCATGTTCCAGGAAGATTCATCGCTGGAACCGACGAGGCCGGTGAAGCGGTCAAGGGAGAACGATTGCACATCTTTCAGAGCAATCGTTAGGTTCTCCTTCTCGTTCTTGAACTCGATAGCGTCGCTGGTTACGGTGAGTGTGCCGACTGCTGCATAGCCCTTCCAGGCAATCTTCTTGCTGGCGCGATACCACACGTTTTCAAACGTTGCCGGCAGGGGAGCGGCGTGGACCTCAGGAGCGGCCTGTTCCGCCTTCATTCCTTTCTTGGCACCCTCCTCGCGCAGCTTCGCCAATTCCTCGCCGTCCGGCTTAACATGGGCAAGTTTCTTCTCGGCAACCACTGAACGGACATATGTCGGATCACCCGGTTCCCAGGCAGCGTCGGAGGGCACATTGTTTCTGCCATACCGCACTACAAGGACCAGAAAGTAAATCTTGCCCGCCTGAAAATCGAACCGGTGAGTGGCGTTCATCGGACCCCAGACCACATGGCTGCCGGGCGCGACCTGTTCCGCAAGATAGGAGCGCTGCGGCAACCAACCGAGAGGAGTGGAATCGACGAACACCTTAAACGTCGGTGAGTGAATCACGTGCATGTAGTCGGGGCGGGCGAAATACACCAGAGCGTGGTCCGGTTGCACGTCAGGAAAAACTGCGTCCTTGCTCTTAGCGTACTTGTCTTCCGCCAGCACGGTGGCGGCAAAGAGAAAACTTAGAGCTGCGATGAACGCCGTTCCAGCACAAGTGGAGACGTGGCGCATGGCGGTCCTCCTTTACAATCAGGGGCCCGAGTTCGAAAAGTGAGCCGTGAGGTGGGACAGGCGAGGGCTCAACCTAACGTGGTAAGAATTCTACTCTTGTTAGTCAAATGAGCAGCCAATCCGGTACCCAGTTGAAACCCGGGTACCACTTTCGCGGGTGTTCCGAAAGGTGAAGCAGTCCCATAGCCACACAGTGCGCTCACGGCTGTGGCACGAGCGCACAATCAGCGTTAGCACTCCGGCAGCAGGGACCAGGCCGGCGACCGTTCACGGAATTACTCCCGGTTTGCCCGACCGGAGACAAGACGTCGCCCGTCCCTTCCGCGCAGAAGTGAGAGGGTGGATCCTCTCTGATTCTGCTGCATTTATGAGATGGGCTCTAGTACGGGAGATGCCGGGGCTACTTCGATTCCGTCAGAGCATGATCAGCGGGCAGCGAAACTCCAGACCATAGTTTTTGCGACGTCCAGGGCTCCGCTGGCGAATTCCAGAAGGGATCAGACGGCGGCAATCCGAGCGGTAGGAGGGCAGTCGCGCAAAGATAGAGACTGCCAGTGGAAATATATCCTTCAGCGAGCGACGGCTGATGACCACAGAAGCCGATCCGCAGCCAACCGTTTTCGTCGAAAGTTCCGGGCGCTTCCATCATCTTGCGGATGACGGTCGTCATAGCGCAGCGGACCTGCGCGGGCTTCACTTCCTGGGGCAATTCTCGCATCAGGGACATTTGGGCGAGCGCGTGGAACGCGCCAAAGCGGTACGTCGTCGAGCGGCCTACGGATGGAAACGTCCCATCGGGACCAATCAACCGTTCCTGAATTGCCGCATAGCGCCGGGCGCGCTGCAGCACCGTTGCGTACACGGAGTCAAATTTAGAGTCGAGTTGCTTCACCACCGCCAGAGCATCGACCAGCATGGGATGAATGACAAAGCTGTTGTAATAGTCGAAGTGGAAGAGTTCCCCGTCGCCGTAAAGCCCGTCTCCTTCGTACCATCCCAGCATGCGATTTACGCAGCCGACGAGCCGCTCTTCGATCGTGCTTTCACCCATGACGTGCAGTGCGCTCTCAACCATTGCGGCGAAAAGCACCCAGTTGTTCCTGGTCGGAGTTTTGATCTGACGCGATGATTTCAACGTCTCGATGGCCTGCCGTTGCGTTTTTGCGCTGACGCCATGCCACAGCACCTCGGGCGCGCGAAGGATGCCTTGCGCCATGAATGCGGCGTCGACCAGAGGCTGGTCGCCCTGATTGAAGTTCATGAAGTCCGGTGACGCCGGGTCGGTTGCCGCATCCAGCGATCGCCGGGCGAGTTCCACAAACTCTGACTGGAGTCTCGCTTCCGAACCATCGAGGCCGCGGGCGGCAAGCCAGGGCGCAACTCCCGCCAGCAGACGGCCGAAAGCCTCCAAATGCGTGTATTTGGCCCGGTCCGCTGGGTTCGCGGCTTCCACCGGCATGGTTTTTTTCAATCGCCGCTGCGCCAGATTCTCCAGCACGGGCCTGGCGATTTTCTCCATTACCGCGAGCCAATAGGAGCGATCATCAATCTTTGCGGCGACGCTTTGCCGACTCGCCTCTACGTACCTGGCGAGGGGATTGCCGAGCACACCAGCCATTCCCATGCCGACTGCGGAGTTGAGAAATTGTCTTCGATCCTTCAATGGGCTCGCCTCATCTGGGCCGCATTTTACGCGCGTTTTTGCTTCATCGGATCCAGGATTCCAGGCATAGAGCGCGGAGTTGCTGCCGGAAGCCGTAGAATGTCGGGTCGGGTCAAATGTGATGTGGAGGAGGATCTTTTTATGACTACGCGACGCGAGTTTCTCGACACGCTGGCGGTGGGAGCGGCAGGTTTGGCCATCGGTGCAACCGCAAAAAGCTATGCGCAAATTCTCGGTTCCAACGATCGGCTTAACTTCGCTGTGATCGGGCTGAACGGCCGCGGATATGCGCATCTCTCGTCGCTTAAGGCGAACAAGGACACGGCGCACGTTTCATACGTGTGCGACGTCGAGAGCAACATCCTCAAAAAGTTTGCCGATACCGCGCAACAGGAACTCGGCTATGCCCCTGCCGCGGAAAAGGATTTTCGCAAGATCCTGGCGGACAAAGAGGTCGACGCAATCACCATCGCCACCCCCGATCACTGGCACACTCCCATGGCGATCGCCGGATTGCAAGCAGGAAAGCATGTGTACGTCGAAAAGCCGTGCAGCCACAATCCCGCAGAAGGGGAACTGCTGGTCGAGGCGCAGAAAAAGTATGGAAAGCTGGTTCAGATGGGCAACCAGCAGCGCTCTTCGCCGCACAGCATCGAGATCGTCGACAAGATTCACAACGGCCTCATCGGAAGGGCGTACTTCGGGAAGGCCTGGTACTCGAATACAAGAAAATCCATTGGCATCGGCAAGGAAGCACCGGTTCCTTCCACACTCGATTGGGATCTCTGGCAGGGCCCGGCTCCACGAAAGCCGTACAGGGACAATGTGCAGCCCTACAACTGGCACTGGTTCCGAATCTACGGGACGGGCGAAACGCTCAATAACGGAACGCACGAGGTCGATGTCTGCCGCTGGGCGCTCGGGGTGGACTTTCCCAAGCGGGTGACTGCATCCGGAGGCAGATATCAATTCAAGGACGACTGGCAGTTCTACGACACCTTGATGACGAGCTTCGAGTACGACGACAAGATGCTCTCCTGGGAGTCGAAGAGTTGCTCGGGGATGAAGTGTTATAACCGCGATCGCGGCGCGGTGATTATCGGAACCACCGGGTCGGTGCTCGTGGATCGCGACGGCTACGAAGTCTATGACCTCAAGGGGACGAAAACCAACGAGTACAAGGTTGGTGAAACCCCAACCTCTACTTCTGACCTGATCGGGGCCGATTCCATGACGGACGCACACTTCGCGAACTTTATCGCCGGCATTAAGAAAGGTGAGAAGCTTCACGCCCCCGTTTCGGCGGGCAACGTGGCCGTCACCATGCTGCAAATCTCGAACATCGCATGGGAAGTCAATCGCGAGCTTCAACTCGACTCGAGCAATGGTCACATCGTGAACGACCCACAAGCCATGAAGATGTGGGGCCGCGATTATGAAAAGGGATGGGCGCCTCACTTATAGACGTCCCCTCAACGAGGTGAAGGTGAAAACGAATGAATCGATCTATTTTCGAGGAAACCACACTGTCGCGTCGCGACTTCGTCCGGTCAACTGCAATGGCCGCCGCAGCAGGTTTTGTTCCCTCGTTTGCGAACCCGGCTTTTATGTGGTCCACCAGAGATGCCTCTCCCATCCGACTTGGCATTGCCAGCTATACCTTCCGGAAGTTCTCGCGGGCTCAGTTGATCGATTTCATGCGCCGGCTGAACATGCAAGATCTCAATACCAAAGACGTCGAGGACCACCTCCCCATGGACCCGCAAGGGGAGGCGAAAGCGGTCGCGGACTATGCCGCCGCGGGAATCAAGATCCATGCGGCAGGCGTGATCTACTTTCCCAAGAATGAAGATGACGACATCCGCAGCAAGTTTGAATATTGCAAGCGGGCGGGAGTCCCGGTGATCGTTGCGGGCGATCCCACGCCGGAGACCTTGCCGCGAATCGAGAAATTCGTGAAGCAGTACGACATGCCCATCGCAATTCACAATCACGGTCCCGAGGACAAACTGTGGGCGTCGCCTCTCGACGTGCTGAAGCAGATCAAGAATATGGATCCCCGGATCGGTTGCTGCATTGATGTTGGGCATACCGTGCGCGCTGGGACTGATGTGGTCAAGGCTATCCAGGCCGTTGGACCCAGGCTGTACAACATCCACATGAAAGACCTGGCAGATTTTCGCGACAAGGACAGTCAGGTCGCGGTCGGGGAAGGCAAGATGCCGGTGCGTGACATCTTCGAGGCGCTCATCTCGACGAAATACAAGGGATTCGTCGATCTGGAATACGAGATACACGAAGACGATCCCATGCCCGGCGTAACAAAGAGTATTGCGTATATGAAGAATGTCGTAGCAGAGATGGGATACAAGACCGCATCGTAGGGATTGTTCCTGTGATCCTCGGAGTCCTCTGTGTCAATAGGCTTCTCTGTAGTACTTACCGGCTGCCTTCAGTCAGGCAAAGACGCTCGAAGGGAGCGTCGGGAACGTCTTCAAAAATGAGGTGTTCGCGGCCCTCGACGAGCGTTTTTCGAAAGCGATAAATGCCGTACCACAGGGCGACGCAAACGAGCAGGCGAACGATTCCAAGTGCGGGATTCTCGAACGCGTCAGCCTCAAGTTCCGAGGTCATGACCGCGAATGTGTAGTACCCGAAGGCGAATGCGATTACGACCACTACGGCAGAGTGATGGAAGGGCGGATACGAGCAGGTAAATGGAAGCTTGCGAAATCCGGTTACGAGAACCTCCGTGAGCAGCACAATCCAGAGCACCACCAAGCCAGTGTGCAGAAGGGCGACCTTCCATCCCCAGAAGTGCAGATAGATGGGGAACGCCAGGGGAAGAATCAGCAGGAAAACAGAGGCGACCATGATGCGGCGGACCAAGGCCCGGCAATCCCTTGCGTCGTTGGCGAGCAGGAAGCGAAAGGTCCAGTTGGACTGAATCTGCGCCGGCACATCAAAGGCGAAGCGAATCCCGACCAGCAGGAAATAACTCAGAACCAGCGGAATCGAAAGCGCGGACGCGGACGGGAAAGGAGTATTCGCCTGCCCAATAGCCGAAAACAGGGTCCGTGACGCCAGAACCAATCCCAATCCAGCGAATCCGCCCAGAGCCAGGGAATGCATCTCGTTGCGGAGGAGTGTTTTTATGACAAAGCGGTATCCTGCCCGTTGAAACCTGGTATGGAGGATCAGAAAATCGAGGATGCGGAAGAACCGGGAACTGTGTGCTCCCAGCCGACCCTGAGGAATGTCGGCCAGTTCGGGAATACGCATGAAGCAACGGCGATAGCAAAGAATATAGGTCGCCACGGCGAGGACAAATGCCGCGGCGAGAGCCATGAGGGCCACGTGCCCGAACTCTACGAGAGAAGCATCCGCCCTGCCCCGAAGCGTCTGGCAGATTCCCAGGAACCAGACCGGCGGCAGGAAGCGGATCGCAGAATGCTTGCCGCCCGCCAAATGTTTCAGGGTTTCGGGAACCGCAAAGCTGGTGCTGAGGATGGCCAGCAGCAGTGTGATGAGCAGGGCGCGAAAGTATAGAGAAACCCGGCGGAACATCCCGTACGGCAACAGAAGCATGAGAAGACCCGCCATAGCAAAGATCGCAAGAAAACTGAAGATGCTCGCAAGCGTGACTGTCAGGGCATGCACGACGCCAAACCAGAGCAGGAATCCAACGCTTTGCTGCGATGCGGACACAATCCCGGGGAACAGAATGGATGATGCAAGGTTCACGTCGGCGGCCAGCAGGCAAGTGAGCAGGGCGATTGCCGCGGCGTTGGCGAGAAAAATTCGCGACGTCGAGAGGGGAAGGGGCACCAGGTTAGCGAAGTCGCGCCGGTCGGGGAAAATGCTGTCCCACCACCACACCGCAACGCCACCCGTCACCACCATAGAAAGCACGATGAAGAAATATTCGTCCGGAAGAGCTGCGGCGAGCGTATCGAATGTTTTTTGACCGCGCAGCCATTGCAGGAACGATCCGTACTTGTCGAAAAGGAAAAGAGAAACGAAGCCGCCCGGCACGGCGAGAAGGGACAGCAGAACCCCCATGCTTACGCTCAGCTCTTCCTCACCCGCATTGCTGCCATGGAAGATTCTGTCCATGGAGAGGCGCACCAGGAGAGGGAAGGGGCGCCGGAGGTACGCATCCCACCTGGCTCCCAGTGACGGCTGGCTGGTCATGCCGCTCTCATGACGTCAACGATGTCGCGCGTGACTTTTTCGGGATCGACGTCCTCCACCAGGTCGTGAAAGGTACGTTCCAGCGACAGGTAGCCGATCTGATTCTGAATATCGCCAATCGATCCGTGGGCGATGACGGCGCCTTTCTGCAGTATCAGAAGGTGGGAGCACACTCGCTCAACGACCTCCAGCACGTGGGAGCAGTAGAAGATGGCCTTTCCCAGCTGGCCGAGAGCGCGGATCAGGTTTTTGAGAACGAGCGCGGAAGAAACGTCGAGGCCCGATAACGGTTCATCGAAAATGAGAATGTCAGGATCGTGAAGCAGGGAAGCGATCAGCAGCACGCGCTGGCGCATGCCTTTGGAATAGGACGCCAGGGCCGAATGGCGGCTGCCGTAAAGCGATAGCAGGGACAGCATGTCATCAATTTTCTTGCCGAGTTGACGGGGAGGAATCTCACGGAGAATCCCGACCATCTCGAGGTATTCCCGTCCGCTGAGGTAGGGATAGAGATTCGGTTCCTCGGGCACGTATCCCAGGTGCCTTCTATAGCCAACCAGGTCCTGACGAATGTCCTCACCTCGGAACAGGACCCGGCCATGACTGGGTTCCAGCAGACCCGTGAGCATCTTGACGGTAGTGCTCTTCCCTGAACCGTTCGGACCGAGGCATCCCAGGATTTCTCCTGACTTCAGCTCGAAGGTGACATTCTGTACTGCCGGAATCGACGTGTAACTTTTGGTCAATTCGATTGCCTGAAGCACCCGTCCTCCCGTCCTCCTGAAACTTACGACGCCTGAAACGGCGGTCTATTTTTCGCGAGTTACGGAAATGTCCAGCGTCCACGCCTTCCCGCCGGAACGGCCGTGGGCTTTTCCGTGCATCCGGTTGCCATCGACGATAAGGTCGAAGCTGTAGGTGAGTGTGGCCCCGGCATTCTCATCCGCGTCATCGGCGGCAAACGTCAGGTGATTTCCCTCCAATTTCGCGTCGTAAATCTGGGGCGGGTCCTGCCGATCGACCGGACCAGCCGTTCCGGAAATTTGCTCTCCATTCTGAAGTAGCGTGATCCGAACTTTGCCTGTGCCGCCATCCTCGCCCCGCAACTCGCCGGCCCAGTTGCCGCTCACATCCACCGCAGGCATAGCCAGCACGCTTGCGGCCGCCAGAAGCACCCACATTACCCGCCACGCGCGTCGCATCGTTTTTGCCCTCCCATGCATACCTATGTAGAAAACTACTGTAACATGCTACAATGCCGATTGCAGTAGGATTCTTCATAGGTCGACCGATGGACACTCCGGTCAAGCTCTCCCACACTTCCGCGCTGATTCTGCAAACCGTTCGCCACGGATACCGCTATGGTTTCGACATCATGGATGTCACCGGCCTGCCGAGCGGTACGGTGTACCCGGCGCTGCGCCGGCTGGAACGCGAACAGCTGATCCAATCGAAGTGGGAGAACGAAGCCCTTGTTCAGGATCGTCCGCCAAGAAAGTACTATCGCGTCACCCGCCAGGGAAATGAGGTCCTCTCTGGCGCGTTGAAACGGTACCCCTTATTGGAAAAGCTGACGCCGGAAGCGAAGACGAAGGGACGTTAAGGAGCGGAACGTGAAGCCGTGGCTCACGGTCGTTGGTCAGTGCCGGTTGATCCTGCGGGCTGCCAGCTTCCTTGTCCCCGGGCGGTTGCGCGCTGACTGGATCAAGGAATGGGAGGCGGAGGTGGCCTGGCGGGCTGCCTCATCGGATGCGCGCGAGCTACGCGGCCGATGCTGGGGCGCATTTCTCGACGCAGGGTGGCATCGCTGCAATCGCGCAGCTTTGAATCAGATCAGCGAGCGCTGGACCCGAATGCCAGTCACGCTGGTCCTGCTGCTCGCTGCGACGCTTTGCCTCGTGGCATTTGCCAGCGGCGGCTTGCCCCGGATGCGATCGATCCTTCTGAGTCCAAGTTACGACGATGCCGCACTCATGGCTACGGTTTCGCGCAAGGGCGTCATCAGTTCGGCGGAATGGGTGGTCCCGTACTCATGGATCGAAATCTGGAGAGAGAATCGCCAGGCTATTTATGGAGTTGCTGCCTACACCTGGAAGCCGACGGTGACAGCTCTGGCGGTTGACCGTCGGCAGGCGAAAGTCGGGTCGGTGAGAGTTGAAGATACGTTGTTTCAGGTCTTCCAGGTCAAGCCGCTGCTGGGCAGGATTTTTCCAAGTGAAGCGAAGCACTCGCATCCCTGTGTGCTGTTGAGTTACGAAACCTGGCGGCGGGAATTCTCGAGTGATCGCGCCATTCTTGGGAAGAAGGCGAAACTGGACGGGCGGGACGCCGAGATTATCGGTGTTCTTCCGCAAGCCTTCTGGTTCCCGTCGAGGGAGATCGGGCTCTGGCGGCTGGAAGGGAAGCAATCCTTCGCTGGAAAGATGGTGGGAGTGGTGGTACGGCTCCGGCATCATGATGCGGAGCGGTGGACCGAGTCGGCGCTGGAGCGCGACATCTACAACAAGACGGGGGAGTCGTTTTCAGTTTCTTCGTTGCAGGTCTGGCCGATCCAGGATCGAATCCGGCAACCCCTGATGTCTTACATGCTCGCTTTGTTCGTGACCTTCCTGGTGATGACGGCATTTCTCTGCTCCGGACGCCTAAAGTTGCGGCCGCAACGCGCCAGTTTCTTGAGTGCGCTCCGCTGGTGGAGTTTTTTTGTCGTTAAATCCGTGCTTCTTCTGTCGATTCTTGTTACAGCGGTGGTCGAGCTTACGTCCGAGCCCTACGTGTTTCCCTCGAGCGAGGCGACGTTCATCATAGAATCTGCGTCGCTGTGGGCGTTCTCCATCGGTTCGCTTTTCTTGTTGTGGTGGTCTCTGGCAGACCAGCAGAGTCGCTGTCGCGTCTGCCTGCGGAAACTGGTGCTGCCTGCCAGCATCGGCCGCTCGGGATGCCAGCTCTTGAGCTGGGTGGGAACCGAATTGGCCTGCCCCGAAGGGCACGGCCTGCTGCATCTCACGGAAACCGACGTCTCCTGGGTGGATCCGGCCCGTTGGACCGAGCTTGATGAGTCCTGGGAGTCGTTGTTTTCCGAAAAGGCCAAGTCGCAAGTGTTCGGTTGAATTCGCTTGCCCTCGCCGAATCCAGAGGGATGCACGGGCGACGCCGCCGCGTCTCCATGATCGTGTAACATGCGCCAGGAAGGTCTTAGCGCATGGACGTTCACCTGATCGACGGGACATACGAACTCTTCCGCCATTACTACGCCGTACCGTCCTCAGTCGATGCGAGCGGCCAGGAAATCGGCGCAGTTCGCGGGGTTGTGGCATCAGTTCTTTCCATGATCGAGCAGGGCGCTACTCACCTCGGCGTGGCGACCGACCACGTCGTGGAGTCGTTTCGCAACGATCTTTATTCCGAATACAAGACGAGTGAAGGAGTCCCGCCGGAATTACTTTCGCAATTTCCGATCCTGGAAGAGGCGTTGCAGGCCATGGGAGTCGTGGTGTGGCCCATGGTTTACTTTGAGGCCGACGACGCGCTGGCGTCTGCCGCGGCGAAAGCTGCGGAGGATGCTCTGGTTGGGCAAGTCTTCATTTGCACGCCGGACAAGGACCTGAGCCAGTCCGTCGCTGGTACGCGCGTTGTGCAGTTGGACCGCAGGCGCAACACCTTGCGGGATGAAGCTGGTGTCATCGCCAAATTCGGTGTCAAGCCCGATTCGATTCCGGACTACCTGGCCGTCGTCGGCGACAGCGCGGACGGCTATCCCGGGCTTGCGGGCTGGGGCGCGAAGGCCGCAGCTCTCGTGCTATCCCAGTACAACCACCTCGAAGACATTCCCAAGGACTGGCAGAAGTGGCATCCATCCATTCGCAGGGCCCGGCCCCTGTCCGAAGTATTGTTGAGTGGATGGAACGACGCCCTCCTGTTCCGCACGCTCGCTACCCTTCGATTGGATGTGCCGGTCTTTGAAACGGTTGAGGACTTGCGCTGGCGCGGTCCGCGCCCGGAGTTCGAGGAGCACTGCCGCCGAATGAAATCTCCGGAACTTTTGACTCGCGCCCGGTCCGCAGCGGTGGCACAGGCCGGTGTAAGCCGTTAGATGTTTCTCTTCAGAATTTGTGGACCACCGCCTTTTCGATCTGCATGGCGAGGCCAGGTCTAACAGAGCCACTTCGCAGAAAATCCGCGCGAGCGTCCAACTTTTCCGAAAGTTTCAATACGCAAACAAGTTGTAAATGCTTGACACGCAATTTCTCGGCGACTAAAGTTTTCGCGGCAGCGTTTGCGGCAGCATACGATGCGTGCCGCGAGCGCATTGACCGCCGAGTTCTCTGAAGCATCTTCGCCGCTCCGAAGTGGATTCCGCTCCCAACTCGATAAAGGTCTGCGAGGTCGATTCCGAATGAGCGTACGCATCCAGGCAATCTTTCAAATTTTCCTCTTGTCAGTTTCAGCCGCTTTTCTTCCCCAGGCGCGGGCCCAGGGTTCCTCCTCTCTCGAGCAAGGATTTAAACAACCTCCCGCCTCTGCCAGACCGCGAGTCTGGTGGCACTGGATGAACGGGAACATTACGAAGGAGGGCATCAAGCTGGACCTGGAGTGGATGCACCGCGTCGGCCTCGGCGGCTTCCAGAATTTCGACGCGGCGTTGAACACTCCCAAGCTGGTGGACAAGCGCCTGGTTTACATGACGCCGGAATGGAAGGACGCCTTTCACTACGCGACGGAGCTGGCCGACCAACTCGGGCTCGAGGAGGCCATCGCAGGCTCTCCCGGGTGGAGCGAATCCGGCGGACCGTGGGTCAAGCCTTCGCAAGCCATGAAGAAATTCGTGTGGAGCGAAACCGTAGTGGAAGGCGGCAAGCGGTTCAGTGGAACCCTGCCGAAACCGCCCACCGTCAGCGGACCGTATCAGGACATTCCGCTCTTCAACATGCTCGCTGCCATGACCGGCCAACCGCAACCGAAGGTGCCTGAGTTCTATGCCGACAGTGCTGTTGTCGCTTACCGCGTACCAGAAGACGACCTCAACGTGGCTGACTTGAAGCCAAAAGTTACATCGAGCAGCGGAAGCATCGATGCCGCGGTCCTCAGCGACGGCGACTTCGTAAATGCCGTGAAGCTGCCCAAGGCTCCCGTGGGCGAGCAGTCATGGATTCAGTTCGAGTTCGACAGGCCGCAGGCTCTGCGGGCCTTCACCTTCTCTCTGAGCGCCACCGTCAGTCCTTTTGCGGCCGCTTCGGCGTCGGGCGTGGACTTTGAGGCGAGCGATGACGGCAATTCCTTCCGCAAAATTGCCAATGTTCCCAACGACGGGGCGCAGGTCCACACCATTTCCTTCCCAGCGACCACGGCACGTTTTTTCCGCGTGAGCTTTACCACGATGCCTCCGCCCCCGCCGCGCCGGCAGTTTGATACCGACTTCAACTTTGGCCTCCCGCCAGCCAACGAATATTCCATCACGGAGATGGCACTTCACGCCGATCCGCGAGTGAACCGCGTCGAAGAAAAAGCCGCGTTCGCGCCGCTCCTGGATTTGTATCCGTCTGCCACTCCCTCCTTTGCCGACGCGAAGGTCATTTCGAAGAACGACGTCGTCGACCTTACCTCGAAGATGCATCCGGACGGCACGCTCGACTGGACTCCGCCCCAGGGCCGCTGGGTCGTACTGCGTTTGGGCTACTCTCTGCGTGGCATCACAAACCATCCCGCCTCGCCCGAAGGCACCGGCCTCGAAGTCGACAAGCTGAATCCCCAGTTCGTCAAGGATTACATGGAAACGTATCTTGACAACTACAAGAGCGCCGTCGGACCGCTGATGGGGAAGCGCGGCTTGCAATATGTGATCAACGATAGCTGGGAAGCAGGGGCGCAAAACTGGACCGACAACCTGCTCGCAGAGTTCAGCAAGCGCCGGGGATACGATCCTCATCCCTGGCTGCCTGTGCTTACTGGCAGAGTGGTTGAAAGTTCGACTGCAAGCGATCGATTTCTCTGGGATTTCCGGCGTACCCTGGCCGACCTAGTCGCCGAGTATCACTACGACGAAATCGAAAAGATTATCAAGACGCACGGCATGGGCCACTATGTCGAGTCGCACGAATCGCGGCGGGCCTTCATCGGCGATGGCATGGAGGTAAAGCGCAGCAGCGATGTCCCGATGTCCGCCATGTGGACGCAGAGGCCCGGCGTCAACGAAGAGCAATACGGTTATAACGCCGACATTCGAGAGTCGGCTTCCGTAGCCCATCTTTACGGACAAAACCTGGTCGCCGCGGAGTCTTTGACGGCCGCATCCGGTGCCTGGGCGTGGTCCCCGGCGACGCTGAAGCCGACCGCGGACAAAGAAATGGCGATGGGCCTGAATCGCTTTGTGATTCACACCTCAGTTCACCAGCCTTTGGTTGATCGCAAGCCGGGACTCTCCCTCGGTCCCTTTGGCCAGTGGTTTACGCGCAATGAGACCTGGGCGGAACTTGCCAAACCGTGGGTCACGTACCTGGCGCGGAGTTCCTATCTTCTTCAGCAGGGGCGTTTCTTCGCCGATATTGCCTATTTTTATGGCGAGGACTCCAATCTCACGGCGCTGTTTGCGAACAAGTCGCCTGATGTTCCCGCAGGTTACAACTTCGACTACATCAATGCCGACGCTCTGATCCACCTCCTCAGCGTCAAGGACGGAGAGCTTACGGCGCCCAGCGGCATGAGATACCGCGTCCTGGCTCTCGATCCTTACAGCAAACACATGTCGCTGCCGGTGCTGCGCAAGATTCACGATCTGGTTCAGGCGGGTGCGGTTGTGGTTGGAGCAAAACCCACCGACACCCCGAGTCTCGAGGACGATGCCAAGGAGTTCCAGCGTCTTGCCGACCAGCTTTGGGGCGCCGACGGCAAAGGTGCTTCAACGGGCAAGGGCAGAGCTTACGGGGACCAGGACCTTGCTTCCGTGCTGGCTGGATTGCGCGTACCACCAGACTTCGAATACACAAAACCCCAGTCAGACACGAATCTGCTCCTCGTTCACCGCCGGACCGCCGATGGCGACTTCTATTTCGTCGACAATCGTAATGACCGCGATGAGGCGTTGGACGCGACTTTCCGCGTGCAGGGCAAGGCAGCCGAACTTTGGCATGCGGACACGGGCAAGATTGAGCCTGCCTCCTATAAGTCTGCCGACGGCCGGACCACGGTCCCGCTGCGGCTAGAACCTTGGGGCACGGTGTTTGTAGTCTTTCGCCAGCCCTCGAAGTCGCCGTCGAGAACGCTCCCTGAAGTTGAGGAGAGTGCCATCGCCTCGGTCGAGGGCGCGTGGGAAGTCTCGTTTCAACCCGACCGCGGGGCGCCGCCGAAGATCACGATGGAAAAGCTGAGCGATTGGAGCGAAAGCTCGGATCAGGGCGTGAAATATTTCTCCGGCACTGCCACGTACGAGAAAGCTGTCGACGCGCCCAAGGACTGGTTCAAATCCGGATCTCGCATCTGGATTGACCTTGGCGAAGTCAAGAATCTGGCGGAGGTGTCGGTCAGTGGCAAGCCGCTTGGGCTCGTCTGGAAGAAGCCTTACCGGGTTGACGCGACGGACGCCTTGAAGCCCGGTTCCAACACCTTGCAGATAAAAGTTACCAACGGCTGGGCAAATCGCATTATTGGCGACCGCCAGCCCAATGCCAAAAAGGAATATACGTTCACTTCGCCGAAGTTCTACAAGGCGGACTCGCCTCTTTGGCCGTCGGGGCTGCTGGGGCCGGTGAAGGTCGTGCGGAGCACACCGTCCTCGGCTCGGGCAAGCCGCTAATCTACAGGCGGCAGATCAGCAACTCGCGCTCATAGATCATTTCGGGCGGCAGGTGAGCGTGCAGGAGGATAAACAGTTCCTCGTGGTCAATTACTTCGCGGCGCCAGGCGGCGCGGTCCACGGCTTGTAGCTGCTCGAATTTCTCTTTGGAAAATTCCAGTCCCTTCCACAGGATATCGTCGTAGTGCGGGGTCCAGCCGATAGGAGTCTCCTTCGCCTGGGCGCGGCCATGGACGCGGTCCACGATCCACTTCAGCACGCGCATGTTTTCGCTGAAGCCCGGCCACAAAAACTTTCCGTTCTCATCCTTACGGAACCAGTTCACGTGGAAAATGCGCGGGGTCACGCTCAGCGAGCGCTGCATCTTGATCCAATGCCGGAAGTAGTCCCCCATGTGATATCCGCAGAAGGGGAGCATAGCCATGGGATCGCGCCGCACCTTGCCTAACTCGCCTGCGGCGGCAGCCGTCATCTCAGAGCCCATCGTCGCGCCGACGTACACTCCCGCGCTCCAGTTGAAGGCCTGGTAGATCAGCGGAATAGTGCTGGCGCGGCGGCCGCCGAAGATAATGGCGCTGATGGGCACGCCGTTTGGGTCTTCCCAGGCTTCATCAATGGTGGGGCATTGGGAAGCCGGCGCGGTAAACCGGCCGTTCGGATGCGCCGCCTTGGCGCCTGTCTCCTTGGCGATTTGCGGCGTCCATATCTTGCCCTGCCAGTCCACCAATTCGGCGGGCGGCTTGTCGGTCATGCCTTCCCACCAGACGCCACCTTCCGGTGTCAGCGCTACATTGGTAAAAATCGTGTTCTTTGAAAGCGCCGCCATCGCATTGGGGTTGGTCTTCTTCGAGGTCCCGGGCGCAACCCCGAAGAATCCAGCCTCGGGATTGATCGCCCGCAGGCGCCCGTTCTCGTCTGGGCGGATCCAGGCAATGTCGTCGCCCACCGTCCAGACCTTCCAGCCCTCGAAGCCCTTGGGCGGGATCATCATGGCGAAGTTGGTTTTGCCGCAGGAACTCGGAAATGCGGCGGCCACATAGGTCTTCTTGCCGCTGGGCTCCTCGATGCCCACGACCAGCATGTGCTCCGCCATCCAGCCTTCGTCGCGCGCCATAATGGACGCGATGCGAAGGGCGAAGCACTTCTTTCCCAGCAGCGCATTCCCTCCGTATCCGGAGCCGTAAGACCAGATCTCGCGGATTTCAGGAAAGTGAACGATGTACTTTTCCTTGTTGCAGGGCCAGGGAACATCCTTCTGGCCGCGAGTGAGCGGCATCCCGACGCTGTGCAGGCAGGGAACTACGCGCTTGTAATCCTTATCGATCTCTTTGAACACCGGCACGCCGATTCGCGCCATGATGCGCATGCTCGCGACCACGTAGGGTGAATCGGTAAGCTGGACGCCGATCTGTGACATCGACGAACCCACCGGCCCCATGCTGAAGGGCAACACGTACATGGTTCGGCCCTGCATGACGCCGTGAAACAGTTCCTTCAACTTCTTCCGCATTACGTACGGGTTCTCCCAGTTGTTTGTGGGCCCGGCATCGTCCTTCGAATAGGAACAGATGAACGTCCGATCCTCTACGCGGGCGACATCGCTGGGATCGGAGCGCGCCAGGAAGCAGCCTGGCCACAAATCCTGATTCAGCCTGGTGAGGGTGCCGCTCTCCACCATCTCGGTGCACAGGCGGTCGTATTCCTCTTGGGAACCGTCCACCCAGTGAATGTCCGCCGGCTTTGTCATCTGGGCGGTCTTTTCCACCCAGCGCAGCAGGTGCTCATTGCGGCAGAGTTGCCGCCCCGGGTTGATCGCTTTCGTAAGCGTAGCCATGAGATCGAGTCAGCGAGCAGGGGTCCACGCCGACAGTTCTATTCTAGAATGAACGGTCTGGGATTATGGGGCAAGTTACTTCTCGGCCGCCCGCGCAAATCACAAGTTTATATTTTCTATGGAAGTGATTGTATGACAGTGCCTTATCGAGATTCAGGCGGCGGTCTTCTGTCCCTCGGCCTTCGCCTCCGGATGACCGCGGTCGGCGGCAGCGTGTTCAATTTCGGAGTTGACCTCCGCTCCCAGGAGAAAAGCCAGGCCCGTCACGTAGAACCAGACCAGAAGAATCATGACAGCTCCGAGGGAGCCGTATGTCTTGCTGTAGGTATTGAAGTAGTGCAGATAGAGGCGGAAGGCGGACGAGGCCGCCAGCCACAGCAGGACCCCGACAACCGAACCGGGCGTAATCCAATACCAGTGCTGCTCTTTCAGGTCAGGCCCAAAGTAATAGATGAGGGAAAAGGCGAGGACGACAAAAAACAGAGCAGCAGGATATTGCGCAACTTTCCAGGCAAGGATGAAGGCCGATCCCAGGTGCAGGAACGATCCCACCGTGTCTGCCGCGTTCGGTCCAATCAGAATCATGACCAGCGCAGACGTGACCAAAACTGAAATCCCGGCCGTCAATCCCACCGAAATCAAATGGGCCTTGATCCACGAGCGCTTCTCTCGGACGCCATATGCCACGTTGAGGGCGGACATCATCGAACTCGTCCCTCGCGAGGCAAACCAGAGGGTGACGAGGATTCCAAAGGTCAACTTGCCGCCGCCGCTGCTGCGGGAGACCTCCGAAATAGTCCGGTCCACCAGATCAAAAGCTGACGGAGGCAGAATCTGGGAGAAATAAAACAGCAGGTGGCCTCGCAGATCGGAGCCCTTGGAAGCAGACAGCCCAAAGACAGCAATCAAGAACAACAGCGCCGGAAACAACGCCAGGATGAAGTTGTAGGCGAGTTCTGACGATCGGCCCAACAGGTCGTCGTCATCAATCTCATGCCAGACCCGCTTGGTCAGCTGGCTTGGAGTCAGGCCACCCAAGTGCCAGATGGACTTCAGCTGATCCTTCGTGCTGAGCATTGAGGTCGCCACTTTTGTTTCGATTCGATGCCGGTATGGAATGTTGTCTTCGGAAACCGGGCTGCGTAATAGTCTGAGCCGCTCCGGGAAAGAATTGCAACTCTGTTCCCTCCGGTACCAATTCTCCGGATTTCGGCCCGAGAATGAATTCCAGATCGGGAAATTTACGCTCACCTGGTCCAAGGTGGACGATCAGGTTCGCACCCCGCATTGTGGCTTCCAATCTCACTCTCAAGTGCTAGGCTGAAGATATGAAGTTTGCCCTGATTCTGGCTGGATTGCTGGCATTTTCGGCTCCTGCATCCCGCGCCGCGGAAGCTACCTGGTCCGTGACCTCCCAGCCTGTGAAGCTGGTAAATGGGTCTCCGCTCGTACTGCGCGTCAAGGCGCCCGTCCGGTTGCAATCGTTGGAGGGCTCGTGGCTGAAGCATGATCTTTCATTTGACCGCAACGCTCGTACCGGGTCATGGTTCGCCATCGCCGGCATCGCTTTGAGTGTTCGGCCGGGAACGTACACTCTGGACTTGAAGGGAACCACTCCGAAGGGGGATGCAGTCGAATTTCACCGCAAGTTGCGGGTTGCAGCGGCCAGGTATCGCCGCATCTCGGTCAACGTCCCCAAGCGCTATACCGAACCGGACAAGCAGCAACTGCAAAAGATCAGCGAAGATCGCACGCTCAAGCAGGATACCTTCGGCCACGTCACGCAGGAGCGGGAGTGGTCCGGAGCCTTCCGGCCCCCATTGAAGGCCGTGATCACAGATGGATTCGGAACCCAGCGAGTCTTCAACGGGGAAGTGCAGGCCGTGCACGAGGGCCTGGACTTCGGCGCACCCGCCGGGGCAGTCGTCGACGCTTTGAATTCCGGCACTGTCGTGCTGGCACGGCCCCTGTTCTTCGAAGGAAATTGCATCGTGCTCGATCACGGGCAGGGCCTGCTGACACTCTATATGCATCTTTCTGAATTCGACGTGAAGGAAGGCGAGAAGGTTACGCGAGGGCAGCGGATCGGGTTGGTCGGCGGCACCGGTCGTGCCACCGGACCACACCTTCATATCGCGGTTCGCTGGCAGGGTGAGTACTTGAATCCGGCCACTCTGCTGAGGTTGCGCCTTCCGGCCAGTTAACCCGATTTTCTCTCCAGGGTCCTGATCGTGGTGCGCGTGGGAGTGCGCAGCGACTCCTTCAGGTTCAGATTCCGAATCAGGCGATGCAGGTAGTTGGGATGCACGCCCAGCAGGCGCGCCGCTTCTGTGTAGTTCCCTTTGGCTTCGGCCACTGCATTCGTGATCAGTTGCTTCTTCAGTTCTTTCACCGCGGCGTGGTACTTGGCGGTTTCCACTCCCGGCGGCGGATCCTGTTCCAGCACCGCCTCCGGCAGGTCGTCCATGCCAATCGTTTCTGCCGTGCTCAGAACCACGGCGCGCTCCATTGCGTTTTCCAGTTCGCGCACATTTCCCGGCCAATCGTAGTTCACCAGGCAGGCCATAGCTGAGGGCGAGATTGGTTTTGGCTTCTGCGTGGGACGCTCGCTGTACTTGGCGACAAAGTATTCAGCCAGCATCTGAATGTCGTCCCGTCGCTCCCGTAGCGGAGGCAGAACCAGAGACACGACATTAAGCCGGTAGTAGAGGTCCTGGCGAAACTGGCCCGCCTTCACCGCCGCCTCCAGATCTTTGTTGGTGGCCGTGACCAGGCGAATGTCGACCGAGATCGGTCGCGTGCCCCCCACCCGCTCGAATTCCCACTCCTGCAACGCACGTAACAGTTTCACCTGCACCGCCGCCGATAAATCTCCAATCTCATCCAGAAAAACAACCCCGCCATCGGCTACTTCCAGCTTGCCCTTCTTCTGCGTCAGTGCTCCGGTAAACGAACCTCTTTCATGACCGAACAGTTCGGATTCCACCAGTCCCTCGGGAATGGCGCCGCAGTTGATTGCCATAAACGGCTTGCGAGCCCGCGGACTGGCGCGGTGAATTGCACGCGCAGCCAATTCCTTGCCGGTACCGCTTTCACCCCGCAGCAGCACCGAGGAGTCGGTCGGCGCCACTCGCGCCAGGAACTGGTAGACCTCCTTCATGCGCGAGCTGTCGCCCACCATGTTGTGTTCGAGGTTGATCTCCGTCGTCAGCCGCAGGTTTTCCTGCTCCAGCCACCGAAGATTCCGGGCATTGTCCAGCGCCACTGCGCAGATTCCGGCGATCGCCGCCACCAGTTGAAGATCATCCTGATTGAGGCGCGATGACGGGTTCGTCGTGTCCAGATAAATGCAACCAATCACCTTCTGAAAAACCGTGAGCGGCACACACAACACGGAGCGCACATTCGAGGTTACGAGGCTATCGACCGAGGCCAGCCCGCTGGCCTGGACATTGGTGCCAAGGATTGAAAGCCCCTGCTCCAGCACCTGACGCACGACGGTACGGCTTACGCGGACCGGCTGATTGCTGCCGGCGATGCGGTGGCGGCTGAACGTGGAGGCAAACTTTTCTCCCTTGCCGTCCAGCAGAATGGCCCCGCGATCGGCGGGCACGACTTCAAACATGAGGTTCAGAATCTGCGTCTGCAAAAGTTCCAGATCGCGGATGGCGTGCACCACCCGGCTGATTTTCAGGAGGACGTTCAGGTTCCTCGCCACGCGGGAGCCGCTTGGGATTTCCTGCAAGATCCGGTCCGGCTGGAGATACATCACATCTTGAGGCAGGAATTGGGCGGTCGCACGGGTTGGGCTGTCCTCGAACTCGACGTCTCCCGGGAGGGCCTCTTCAACTTCGTCTTTCAACAGGAACTGGAAGACCGAATCGCCGACCGAAATCTGGTCTCCATGCTGCAGCACTCCCTCGGCTATCGGAGCCGCGTTCACAAATGTGCCGTTGCGGCTCTTCAGGTCCCGGATCTTGTAGTCGTCGCCCTCCCGCGTGATCACGCAGTGGCGGCGGGAAAGGGACGGGTCGGAAATCGACAAAACGTTGCTGGGATCGCGCCCCAGCGTGACCTGGTCGGCCGGCAATGCGAATGTGGAGTCCTTCAGAGGTCCCGATACAGCGAACAGTCGTGCGCTCACGCGCCCCCCTCGAACCCAAACGGTTTACCACAAATTCCGGACACATTGGGATGATCCAACCCGGCGTTCTGATATCCGGATCGACTATCCGATCAGATATGCATTCAAGCCGTTTGGATAGAATGAGGCTAGCACACGATAAATTCGGCTTGTCTGTAAAAGCATGTAACTTACGTTAAATGAGTTGTTTACAAGCATAACTTTATCCGGGTCCCGGCTCCCCGGCACTGGTCCCTGAAATGCACCCAGGAGAACCGTTGGCTTGGCAAAAGCGACGGGGGAAGCGCTTTCAGCAGTCCTGCCAAGCAGCTATCATCGGGGACCTGAGGGACCCCCTCATCGGGTCCCCGATTGATTTTGGCCCGACTGCAAGTTCCCAGAACCCGCCTTGCTAGTCTGCTGAGGCTGAATATCCTTCGGATTTTCCAGGAAAGGGCACTGGGGAGGGAATAGTGTCAGAAACCGCGACGCCGTCGCGGAATGCCACGGTTTTGCCGGAGATCGCGGGTACTCTTTCTCCCGGAACAAGAATTCCTACAAGATTCAAAGGATCGGCAGCCGAGAGAACGATCGTCTCGCCTGCGGAAGGCATCTTGCGTGTGGCCCGCAGCGACTCAATAGCGACCGGCAAGGCAAACTGTTCGCCCAGGAATCCGTCGACAAAGCGGCCGCCTCGTATTTCGCCTCGATCTTCCAGCCTGCGGAAGGCAATCTGCAGCTCCCGCCATTTCGGAAGATTGGTCTCACGCGCCAGCAGGTCCCGGAACACCACGCCATACCGCTTGAGCAGCATCCAGCAGGTGGCCTCGACGGCGCGGTTGCGCTCGACCGCCTGGTCGGCGTAGAGGAGCGACCAGCGACCGGAGCTGTGTCTAGGACGTGCCATCCGCCCGATGCCTTGTCCTGCCCGCCTCTTTGGATCGATCAGAGATCGCAGGTTGTCGAAACCGTCCGCTGTGACGATTCCTCCGGCAACCAGTTCCCACAGCGCGGTTTCCACTTCCGCCTTCAGCTTGCCGGTACCACGAACGATATCGGCAAAGAACGACGCGCCACGATGCCGCAGAAATTCCAGAACCAGCTTTGCCCCCTCGCTCAGTCCGCGTGACACC
Source organism: Terriglobales bacterium (assembly GCA_963803205.1). GTDB lineage: Bacteria > Acidobacteriota > Terriglobia > Terriglobales > Acidobacteriaceae > CAWDLG01. The sequence continues at coordinate 1,126,083 of CAWDLG010000004.1, read as the reverse complement.
GGCTGATCTCCCGCGGGATTGTGAGGAGACATCCAGTCGGCTTCCTCGCGAACGAAGAACGTGATTGGGGCCACGCTAGTCGGGATCACCCGCCGCTTGCCTGACGCAGAGTCTTCCAGTGTGGCGGGATGCGGAGACAGGCGTCCCCAACCCACTGCACCGGTGAGACACAGGTGGTCGATCCATGTGGGATCGTAGTCGGCAATCCGCCGCGAAAGGATGTGCCGTTCCCACGCGTTGGCTGGAATTTCGAAGCCTTGAAGCTGCCGCACGACATCGAGCGTTGCCCGTTCTCCCGCCACCTGGGAGCCTGGGGCGACATGCTGCCAGCGCAGGAGCCACCGCATGAATTGCGCCGCCGTGACCGGTTCGATCTGCTTGCGCAGTGTCGCCACCGTGAGCCGGTGAATGCGCGCCAGCAACCGGCGTTCGCACCACTCCGTATCCGCTACCTTGGGGTCGGTGAACTTGCCTCGCAGGATAGCGCCACCGGCCTCCATGCGGAGCAGTGCAATTTCGATGTCGGATGCGGATGGGCCGAGCAGGGAAGAGAGCTGTCCTGCCGTCACGGGCCCCAGGTGCGACATCCAGCCGGTGACGGCTGAGAGGAGTGCATCTTCGCGAGAGACCGGCGCTATTTCCAGCTTCGGCAATGTCGGTTCGAAACTCGCACCCGGGAAAACCTGCGAAAAGGCTTGGCCCCGCTCGGAACTGACCCAGTATCGTCTTCCATCCGCGGACGTCGCAGTCACCGCGCGACCCTCGTTCGCCAGACGCTCGAAGTGACCGCGCCACGAATCCACCGCGGCAGTTACCTGGTACATACTGTTTGACGCGGCATCGATCGGCAATGCAATCAATGTATGCAGGACGTCGTGCAACTCATCGGCATCGCGGACGTCAGGCCATGCTTCCTCGCTCACCTGCGCAATTGCGCCCGGGTCAAGCTTCCCGACTTCTTCGAGCACCGACTCAGGCAAGATGCGCCGCATTTCGACGGCGCGGGCACGCCTCTCTTCGAGCGGGGCATCATCGAGGAAGGCATACGGATTGGCATTCAGGATTTCGTGCGAGAACGCCGAGGGCACCGGCGTGTCAACCGCCACACACCGGACTCTGCCGTCTTCGATCCCGCGCAGCAGGTCCCTCAGCCCATCGATATCCATTGCCTCCGTAAGGACATCCTTCATGACCTCGTTGACCAAAGGGTGATCGGGAATCTTGATGTCGCCTTCGATATTCTCCTGGCACGCGGCCACGTCGGGGAAGACTGAGGCCAGCAGATCGTCCGAACGTATCCTCTGGATTTGCGGTGGCACCTTCTTGCCGCCCTGAAACCGCAATAACGCCAGCGACCGGTTAGCGTCCCACCGCCAGCGGGTGGCAAAAATCGGCGATGCCAATGCCGCCTGTTCCAGCACCGGCTGCACCGTCTCCGCGTTCAGGAACTGGAAGACATCGGCCAGGGGAAAGCTGTGCTGCTCCGCCAGAGCGATATTTAATCCGTTATCGGTGGCTGCGGCCTGCAATTCGAAGTTGAAACTTCGGCAGAAGCGTTTGCGCAGCGCCAGTCCCCAGGCTTTATTGATGCGCCCACCGAAAGGCGCATGGATGACAAGCTGCATGCCGCCGCCTTCGTCGAAGAATCGCTCGGCAATGACGGTCTGTTGCGTAGGAACCGTCCCCAGCACGGCCCGGCCCTGGAGGACATATTCCACGGTCTGCTCCGCGCCGGAATCATCCAGGCCGCATTCCTCCTTGAGCCATGCCACGGTTTGCGCCACTTCAGGCCGCGCCTGCGAAACCCCGACGGGCGAGACATTGGGAAGCATGTCGCTGACTTGCTGCCTGAGATCTGCCACGTGCGCCGACAACTCCTGGGTTCGCGCCGGAGCTTCGCCCCGCCAGAAAGGCACGCTCGGTGGCGCGCCATGTGCGTCCTCCACCAGGACGCGGCCCGATTTTCCCTCCACTCTCCGAATCCGCCATGAGGTATTGCCCAGCAGCATGATGTCGCCGGCGTTGCTCTCGACTGCGAAGTCCTCATCCAGCGTGCCGACGACGATGCCTTCCGGCTCGGCCACGACCGTGAACAGCGCCGTCTCCGGAATGGCGCCGCCACTTGTAATCGCTGCCAGCCGGGCGCCACGCCGCGACCGCAACTTCCGGTTCACGCGATCTCGATGAATGTATGCGCCGTAGCGGCCGCGCCGGGCAGCAATGCCTTCCGAAAGCATCTCCAGCACTGAATCGAAGGTTTCGCGCGACAGATTGCGATACGGATAGGCCCGCTTGACCATCGCGAATACTTCGTCCTCATCCCAACCGGCGTCTTTGCCTCCGCTGCCGTCGGTCGAGCAGGTGGCGACGATCTGCTGGGCCAGAATGTCGAGCGGCGAGTCGGGAATGATGATCCGGTCGAGATCGCCCATGCGAATGGCCCGCACCAGGGCCGCGCATTCCACCAGTTCGTCGCGAGTCGTAACGAACATCCGGCCCTTTGGAATCGCACCGCGCCAGTGGCCGGATCGTCCTACCCGTTGCAGGGCCACAGCCATCGCCCGGGGCGAACTGATCTGCGCCACCAGGTCGATGGTGCCGATGTCGATTCCCAGTTCCAGAGAGGCTGTGGCGACCAGAACCTTGATTTGCCCCAGCTTGAGTTTGGTTTCGGCCGCAAGCCGCAATTTCCGCGACAGGCTGCCGTGATGGGCGGCTACGTTCTCTTCTCCCAGGCGCTCGCCCAGATGAAACGAAATGCGCTCCGCAAGCCGGCGCGTGTTGACGAAGATCAGCGTCGATCGGTGTTGTTCCACCAGTTCAACCAGCCGGGCGTAGATCTCATCCCACATTTCGTTGCTGGCAATCGGCCCCAGCTGGCTTGCGGGAACCTCGACCGCGAGATCCAATTTGCGCTTGTGGCCGACGTTGACAATCACTGGATCGGGACGGTCATTGCCGGTCAGGAAATGCGCAATCTCTTCGATCGGCTTTTGCGTGGCAGAGAGCCCAATACGAGTGGGACGCCGCCCAGTCAGCGCATCAAGTCTTTCGAGCGAGAGAGCGAGGTGAGCTCCGCGCTTGTCGTCGGCGACTGCGTGAATCTCGTCCACGATCACCGTTTCCACATCGCGAAGGATCGCCCGGCTTTTTTCCGCAGTCAGCAGGATGTAGAGCGATTCCGGGGTTGTAACGAGAATGTGCGGAGGCCGCTTCAGCATCGCGCGGCGTTCGTGCATCAACGTGTCGCCGGTCCGCACAGCGGTGCGGATTTCGGGCATCAGCAGACCGCGCTCACCCGCCATCTGGAGAATCTCGCCAAGGGGAATTTCAAGATTCTTCTGGATGTCGTTGCCCAGGGCTTTCAGCGGCGACACGTAGAGGACTTCCATACGGTCCTGCAGATCGCCGTTCAAGGCTTTGCATACCAGCCGGTCAATGCATGCCAGAAACGCCGCCAGCGTCTTGCCCGATCCGGTGGGAGCAGAAATGAGCGTGGTTTTGCCCGCGAGGATGTGAGGCCAGCCTTGTTCCTGAGGCTCCGTGGGTGTGCCGAACCGCCGGACGAACCAGCCCCTGACGAGGGGATTGCACCAGCCAAGAGAGGAAGCCGGAAGGGACATCGGATCGTATTCTAAATGGAATCCCGAGTTTCGCAAAACATTCGCCTCGGCGGCTCATGGGAATTGTCTGTTTCGAACAGATGTTCCTCTGTGTTCCTCCTGCGCCCCTGTGCTCCTCTGTGGTAAAAAGCGCCCTTCGAATTTCACCTGTCCTAATCACCTCACCCTAGCTCCCAGTGCTAGAATCCCGGCAAATGTCAAAGCTACGTGCGAAAAAGATCAAACTGCTGCTGTTCGACGTGGACGGAGTTCTGACCGATGGCAAGCTGTTTATCTTCCCCGCTCCGGCGGGGACACAGCAGACCGTGCTCGAGCAGTCGGCAAAGCACGGAGGACAAGGGGGATTCGGCCTTCACAGCCTGAACCTCATCGAGGCAAAAGGGTTTCACGCCCACGACGGTACCGCGATTTCTCTCGCCCGCCTCGCCGGAATCAAGAGTGGGCTGATTACCAAGCGGATTTCCGAGACGGTAGCTTTAAGAGCCCGGGATTTGAAGCTCGAGCATGTTCACCAGGGAATTCAGGACAAGCTCGGCACATTCAGAAAAATCCTTGAGCAGGAAGGACTTAAAGCGAGTGAAGCCGCCTTCGTGGGCGACGATGTCATCGATTTGCCGGTGATGTGGAACTGCGGACTCGCTATCGCTGTAGCCAACGCCCGTGCCGAAGTGAAAGCCGATGCCCACTACGTGACCCCGCACTCCGGCGGAGACGGCGCTCTGCGAGACGCGGTTGAATATATTCTTCGGGCGCAGGGGAAGTGGAAGCAGGCGGTGAAGCAATACATCGGCGAGAGAAGTTCCGACAGCCAGTAGACAAAAAAAGAAGCCCTGCCGGTCGTCTGCTTGGGGCGTGCTCGGGTCAACGACCGGCGGGCTACCGTTCTCCTTACTCACCCTGTTGCTTTCAGGAGTTGTTGCAAGCCAGAAACACGAGGGTTCGAAGAAAGTTGCGGCCTGCCCCAAAAATATTTTGAGAATCCTAACTTCAGCGTTCTCAGTGCCTATTGGGTGATAGCCGCGGGGCGATCGGTCATCAGTTGAGTAAAGCGCGGATCGTTGCGCAGTTCGGCGAACTCTGCGTCCTTGTAGACGTTCTCAATGTCCTTATAGCCCTCCTCCATTGCCCTCCGCAGATGGTCGAGGCAACGGTCGGTCGAGCCCATCTTGGCGTAGAGCTTAGCCATCACGTAGTCGTAACGCGCCCTGTCCTGCGGGGAGGGGAGCTGCGCCGTCACTCCGGACCGGGAAGTGCGCTCCAGCACGTCCGGATCGTATTGAAGGGCCTGCTGATAGGCAATCGCAGCCTTATCGAAGTCCTTCTTGGCGAAGTAGGAGGCTCCCATGTTGCTGTAATAGGAGGCAGTGTCCGGGGCCAGACGAATGGCCTTCTCGTATTGCTTGATCGCCTTGCCGTAGTTCTTGTCCAGGTAGTAGATCACTCCCAGGTTGTTGTAGGCGTCGGCCAGCTTGTGATCGATCTTGATCGCCCGCTCAAAATCCTTTTTCGCTTCCTTCAGGCGTTGAAGCATCAGGTTGGTGATGCCCGCCTTGTTATACAGAGGGGCGGTGTTAGACATCTTGGCAAGCGCGGATTGGTAGTAGTCCAGGGCATCGATATAGTTCTTCTCTGCCCGAAGCTGATCGCCGCGAGTTTCCAACTCTTTGGCGGAAGCGGACGAGGAAGGCGGCTCTGCCCGCTGGCGCGGCGGTGGACTTACCTGGATCTGTTCGGAAGAGGGTGACTGGGCCCACAAATTGGCCCCAAGCAGTAGAACGAAGGCCGCTATGTAGCTGGGAAGGCTACGGATCATAAGCGCCTGCCTCATTCTTACAAGGGCGACTGATCAAGTCTGTCTAACGCGGTCCGTTGCCCTCAGGCTCCGGTTTGGGTGGGTTAGACGGCTTGTCAGTCTTAAAGATACCTACAATTTTGCCAAATATCCCTTTTTTCTTTTCGCCATTGTCCTCAACCTGCTGCCCCGCGTTGTTTGGTTGCTCCGCCGCTGCGGGAGTACCGGGAGCGGGCGGTGGAAGCACCTTTTCATTTCCGAGACCCAGCATGCGGGAGAAGAATCCGCGAACTCCTCCGATTTGATCGCATGTCTCGTTCGGCTCCGTTCCAGCCACAAATTCCGCCGTGTAAGTGTCAGGACACGAAGGAGTTGCCAAGCGATTGGTGAGCTTATCAAGCTGCACGTCTACCACGCCGGTGGGTTGGGGGAAAGCCTTGGCGTCGGAGTATTGGGGCAGCGCAACCGCCTTCTTCATGAATTCAGCCCAGATAGGGGCAGCAGTCTGGGCTCCGCTGAGGCGAATGTCGCTGTAGTCGTCGAAGCCAACCCACACGATGCAGACCAGATTACTCGTGTATCCAGCAAACCAACCGTCATGGGAGCTTCCAGTCTTGCCGGCAGCGGGGGCGTTAAAGCCACGTGCCCGAACGGGATACGCGGTCCCGAAATTCAGCACGCCCTCCATCATGTTGGTCATCACGGCGGCGATACGCGGATCAAGCACCGGCTGACGATCCGGCTTGAAGTCGGTGATGACGTCGCCCTCCGCATTTCGCACCGAGTTCACCAGAACAGGAGAAACGCGAACGCCGCCATTAGCAAATACCGTGTACGCAGCCGCCATATCGAGCGGGGTAGCGTCGTAGGCGCCAAGCGCCATAGCGGGCGTAGGCTTCACGGAAGTGATGCCGGCCGCCTTCGCCAGCGCGGCCACCTTGTCGTAACCCACTTCTTCAGCCACCTTTACGGTCGCGTTGTTCAAGGACAAGGCCAATGCATAACGCGCTGTAACCGGCCCGTGATATTCCTCGCGATAGTTCCGGGGCTCGTAAATCTGGTCGCCGTAGGCGAAGGTCGTTGGCTGATCATCCACCATCGAGGCCGGTGTCAGGACGGGGTTGCTGCCGTCCAGCGCCGTGTTGATCGCCGCCGCGTACACAAACGGCTTGAAAATCGATCCAGTTGGCCGCCTGGCCTGCGCGTGATTGAGCTGGCTGAAGGCATAGTTGCGGCCGCCTACCAGAGCCAATACCTCTCCCGTGTGCGGGTTCAGAGCAACCAGGGCGACCTGCGGCGTGGGGCCGGGTTCCACCTTGGTTTCGTATTTGCCTTTTGCGATCCGGATCCGCTTGGTGCGCCGCTTCAGCAATTGCTCATCGACCAGCTTCATGCCGGTATCCACGGCATGCGCGGCGGCTTCCTGGAGGTCGGGATCGAGAGTGGTGTAAATACGGTATTTCTGCTCGTTTACCTCGCGCTCGTTGAACTTGCTGATGAGCGTGTCGCGCACCAGGTCGACGAAGTAGGGTGCGTCGCTGGCTTCCACGTTCGGCGGGGCCAACTTCAGCGGCGTCGCTTTGGCTTTCTCGGCTTCATCCTTGGTGATGGCGTGGGTCTCCACCATGGCATCAAGCACCAGGTTCCGGCGGTCGAGCGCCCTCTCCGGATGGCGATACGGAGACAGGAAGCTGGGGGCCTGCACCAGCCCGGCGAGCAATGCCGCCTCAGGCAGAGAAAGCTCCTTGATGTCCTTGTTGAAGTATGCCCGGGCTGCTTCGGCAAAGCCGCTGATTGTGAAAGATCCGCGCTGGCCCAGGTCTACCCGATTGGCATAGAACTCGAAGATCTCCTGCTTGCTGAACTTCTGCTCCATCTCGACCGCAATCAGCATCTCGACCAGCTTGCGCTTCACTGTCTTTTGCGGCGTCAGGAAGAACGCCCGCGAGAGCTGCATGGTGATGGTAGAGCCACCCTGCTGGTGGCGTTGATGGGTGAAGTCAATCCAGGCGGCCTCCGCCAGGCGGATGAAATTCACTCCACCGTGCTGGAAGAAGCGCCGGTCCTCGATCGCCAACACCGCATCCACCAGATTCTTGGGGATCCCGTCGTAGTGAACGATTTGCCGCTTCGACCGTTGTTCGGCGTCGAACAGCGATGTCACCATCTCCGGCTCGAGTTCGTAGGCACTGAGGTCGCCGGCGCTGCCGGTGATGCTGTCAATTTTGCCGCCCTTAAAGCGAATAGTGGCGGCTTCCGGGCTGTGATAGGACTGGGGGCCGGGCTTGATCTGAATTCCGCCGCTGATCAGCCGGAAGCTGCCCAGGGGCGAGTCGCCCTCGCGCTCCGAATACCCAGCGTCCCTGAGGGCAGCGGCGATGTCCTTTGCCGAGATCGACTCACCCACCCGGACCGGCTGTGCTATGGCATAGATTTTGGCGGAACTGCTGAAAACCGGCTCACTGAACCGGCGTTCGATGATGCGGTCGTATTTGACGTAATAGTAGGAGAAGACCGCGACGAAAATTACCGTGAAGGCGGCAAAAACCAGGAACGCACTGCGGACCAAGGGGTCCCGGAAAAAGGTCCTCCGGCCATCAGCTCCATATTTTGACCGTTTCGGGATTCTGAGTTTAATGGCCACTTTGGATTAGGGAAATCGGTGCTCCAGGGAAGCTAACCACAAGAAGCACAAGGGATCACAGGTTCCTCTTTGTCTCCCGTTAACCACACGGGAACTCCGGAGAGCGGAGGAAATGTCCTTTCAACTAGATGAGATGACTGGCCCCTCCCATACGTTTGCCATCCCGTCACCCTAGCGGCGCCGGATTTGTACAAATCAGTCAACTTAAGAGGACAGGAGGATGAGACACCAGTATAGATGTCTCCTTGCCCATTCTCAATCTTCCTAGTGGAAGGCACCCTTGTTGGTAGTGGAGGCGTTAAAGTTCAGGTCGAGGGGGTAGCCGATCAGGCCGACGTGAACGCTATAGGGGGCGTCGATGGTGATCGACCCCGTGTAGGCGTTGCCGATCCGGTGCACCTGAATGCCCTCGCGGGTAATGGGAATATCCAGTTGCTGCGCCTTCTTGAAAACGGCTTCGCGGATACCGTCTTCGGTGACCGTGTTGCTGTTGGTGCCCATCAGCGCCTCGGTTTTCAGGTCGTCTTCAAATTCATAGTTCTTGTAGTAGGGCGGAATGAGCATCACGCACAAATACAGGGCAAAGCCGATAATGAAAAATCCGAACACTAGTTTCATGAGGCACCGGGTTCCAAGCGCGCGCCACGGGCCGGATCAAGGCCGGCCAGGACGCAAGGAATTCACAAAATACTCCCTTATCGCGGCGATGCTAGCATCGTGCATCTGGCGTGTCGAGCGCTGAACCACCTCCACAGTATCTTCGGTAACCTTCTTCCCGACGGTAACCCTGTAGGGTATGCCCACCAGGTCGGCATCCTTGAATTTCACCCCTGGCCTTTCGTCCCTGTCGTCCAGTAACACGTCGAAACCGGCGCTATCCAACTGGCTGGCAATGTTCTCCGCCGCCGACCGGATGGCCGCGTCCGCGACATTTGTCGGGGTTACGACGATTTCGAACGGCGCGATCGAAGCCGCGAGCCAGAAGCCGTTCTCGTCGTTGCTTTGCTCCACCGCCGCGGTCAGAATGCGCTCGATTCCGATTCCATAACTGCCCATGATCGGCGCGACTTCCTTTCCATTCCTGTCGAGGACGCGGGCGCCCATGGACTCGGAGTATTTGTAGCCGAGTTTGAAGATATGACCAATCTCTACCGCAGTATCGATGCGCAGAGGCTCGCCGCAATTCGCGCACGCCTCCCCGGCGCCGACGCTGCGCAGGTCGGCGTAAGCGGTCGGCTGAAAGTTCGCGCCCGGAGTGATGTTCTTGACGTGATAGTCCTCCTTGTTGGCACCGGAAATCAGATTCTTGCGCCCTTCGAGAGCCTTATCCACGAGCAAAACCGGGCGGTCTCCATCCTTTACATCGCTTGCAAAGTCGATCCCGAGCGGACCGAGAAAGCCCGCAGGTGAACTGAATAGCCGCCGAATCTCCTCTTCCTCCATGGGACGGGTCCCGGAGCCGACCATTCCAGTCAGCTTCGCCTCGTTGAGCTGATGATCGCCGCGCAACAAAACTACGACCGCCCGCGAGCGCGGCTTGCCACCCTTGGAGGCAACCTCGTCGATCATCAGGGCGAGTGTCTTGATTTTGTTTTTCGGCGAGACACCCAGGAACCTGGCAACGTCCTCGATGGTCTTCTGCCCGGGAGTGTGAACCTCCAGCGGCTTGCCGTCGCCTTCGCTCTTCAAATCCTCGACGGCATCGAGCTTTGACGTGGCCTTCTCCAGGTTCGCCGCATAGTCACATTTCTCACAGGTGACGATCTGATCCTCTCCCGCCGGCGTGCGGACCATGAATTCGTGCGATTGCGTTCCTCCCATCGCCCCGGAATGCGCCTCGACCACCGAATACTTCAGCCCGCAGCGATCGAAAATGCGGCAGTAGACGTCGTAGTGTTTCTGGTAGGAGACGTCGAGTCCCGCCGCATCGATGTCGAAGGAGTACGAGTCTTTCATGACGAACTGTCGAACCCGGAGCAAGCCCCCTTTCGGCCGCGGTTCGTCGCGAAACTTGGTTTGAATCTGATACCAGATCTGCGGCAACTGCTTGTAGCTGCGCAGTTCCTTGCGCGCGATCTCTGTCATGTTCTCTTCATGGGTCATCGCCAGGCACAGTTCGGCGCCCCTGCGGTCTTTCAGGCGGAAGAGGTTGTCGCCCATCACCGCCCAGCGTCCGCTCACCTCCCACAATTCGCGAGGATGCAGCGCCGGTAGATAAAACTCCTGGCCGATCGTGTCCATCTCCTGGCGCACGATCGCCCTGATCTTGTTGAGCGAGCGCTGCCCGAGAAACAGATCGGAATAGATCCCAGCCGCGAGCTGCCGTATGTAACCCGCACGCACTAGAAACTTGTGGCTTGCGACCTCGGCATCCGCCGGGGCCTCACGAAGCGTAGGAATGAAGAGTTGCGACCAACGGTGCATAAAGGAATCCCAGGAACCTGTCAGGGAATTTTTTATTGTAAACGATGAAACCAACGAACCGGCGCGGTGTAGCGTCGATACGGTCGAGGCATTGGGACCTAGACCAGCTCTGTCCCCCACAAGTCGTGCAGATGAACGATTCCTTGCAGCCGTTTGTCGCCGTCTACCACTATCAGCGAGGTGATTTTCTTTTCCTCCATCATGGCCAGGGCCGATGCGGCAAATGCCTGCGGCGAGATGGTGAAAGGGTGCTTCGACATGCACTCCGCCGCCGCCAGGTCGAGCACGTCCTTGCCGCGCTTTTCCAGCAGGCGGCGCAGGTCGCCGTCGCTGATCACACCCACGAGGGTTTCGCCCTCGACTACCGTGGTGACCCCCAGTTTCTTTCGCGACATTTCATAAATCACGTCCGGCATCCTGGTTTGCGGCGTTACGCGAGGGACCGCATCGCCGCTGTGCATGAGCGATTCCACCCGCGCCAACCGCTTACCCAGCTTGCCGCCGGGGTGCAGCCCAGCGAAGTCTTCTTCCTTGAAACCACGTTTATCGGAGAGCGCCACTGCCAGAGCATCACCGAGAGCCAGCATCGAAGTCGTCGAGGCTGTAGGCGCCAGCCCAAGCGAGCAAGCTTCTTTGTCAACCGAGCAGTCAAGCGCGACATCGGCAGCCACAGAGAGCGTCGACAGCCGGCTTTGATTTCCCTGGTAGAGGTCGTCGCAGGTCACGGCCACGAGCGGAATCTGAAGGCGTTTGAGGGTTGCGAGCAGGCGCAGGATTTCCTCCGTCTCGCCGCTGGCCGAAAGCGCAAGGACCAGGTCACCACGCACGACCATTCCGAGGTCGCCATGAATCGCTTCGCCGGGATGCATAAACAGAGCGGGCGATCCCGTGGAACTCAGCGTGGCGGCGACCTTGCGGGCAATCAACCCGCTCTTGCCGATTCCGGTCACCACCACTCGCCCGGTGCAGTCGAACATGAGATCGACGGCGCGGGAAAACGCCTGCGACATGGGCCCCGCAATTCGGTCGGCCAGAGCGCGAAGCGCTTCGGCCTCGATGCGCACCACATTTTCTCCAAGCTTGCTCATGGAAAGCAGGATGTTAGCACGCGGGACACAACTAAAAGTGATCGTCCATCCCCGGCAGGCGCTCGAACGCGCCACCCGCGCCAATCGCTTTGTCCCATGGGCCGGCCTGCCAGTTGTCCTTCCTGTGATCCGAGTGAATCCAGGGAGGGAGAGTGATCGCAAGCGTTTTCGCCAATGACTGCGAATAGGGTTCGTACAAACGCCGCAAATCTCCGAGCTTCTTTTGCGCTTCCGGTCCACTTCGCAGGACCACCTTGCGCTGCAACAGAGTTTGCTGCAGCAATTCCAGGCTGTCCGCCGGCAGGCGATCGGGTAAGGTCGGATCATAGCTGGCGTTGAACACCTGGGCGATATCGACAACCGCGTGCCGCGCGATGGCAAACGTAATTCGAGCCTGATCCCTTGGAGAATCGTCCACGCCCATGATCAGGAGCGAGGAGGTATCGAGAATCATTGTCAGCGCACCCAGCCAAGACTGGTTGTTGTGCTGCGACCGGAAAAGGCTCAGCACCGGGTACGAAAGATGGCTCTCCAACACCTCAGCCGCCCAGCGCTCCCAGTCGCGCAGAATGTCATCGAGGACGTCCTTGTTCGGGCAGTTGCCAAAGCGCCCCAGGAACTCGGCGGCGGTGGGGGGAGAACCGGCGCGCGCGTCCAAGAGGGAAATCTCGATCTCGCGCTTCGAGAAAGAGGAATAAATCGTGGGCAGGTAGCCGAGCACCATCCCCAGGAAGGCGAATCCCATGCCGGATTCGAGTACTGCAAGCCCTCGCGAAAGCCCCAGCTCCGGCAGGACGTCGCCATATCCCAGGGTGAAGAACGTCTCCCCGCTCATGTAGAGGACGGTCCAGAACGTGACTGGCTCGTTGCCGATGTGGATATGCTTGCCGACGCCGAACTGCAGGAGCGCAAATCCAAAAATCAGGCCGGCGGCCCAGAACATCAGCAGGATGATCAGCGACAAGGGGCCGAAATAGCCCAGGAAAGACTCCCGCCTCGCCGCCGCCTGTATGCCAATCGCCAGTCGGCGAAAGGGCGTCCAGGTGCGGCGGTAAAACCATGCCGTCAGGCGAAAGTTGCGCGAGACTCGCCGCGGCAGGACCACGGTTTCGAACGAGTCCAGCAGGACGGCGACAATAATGACGATTCCGAGAATGGCCGAAACGATCAGCATGTCGGCAGGATGGTAGCAGATCGTCGATCTATGGCTTTGGCGGAAGGACGATGGTCTTGCCGGAAGCAGCGGACCGCCGCGCAGCATCGAGAATTTCAGTAACCACCATGTTGGTCTCGAGCGACGACGGTGCGCCTGCGTCAGCCCCATTCAGCACAACGGCCCGCAGGAGCGACAGTGAGTCGTCGTAGGGAGGCGGGACCGTGGGCGCCGCTTTCTGTTCCTCGTCCTTGCCCTTCAGGCGGACCCGCACGTCGTCACGCTTTACAGTGACCACGTAGCCGGTGCTGCCGTACAGTTCCATGTCCTTGCGGTCGAAGGGCCAGTTCCAGGATGCTTGCAGGATGGCCTGCGCTTTCGGATAGGTCAGAATGATAGTAGCTTCGTCGTCGACGCGTGGATACTCATCCGGCTTGATCTGCTGGGTCACGGCTGTCACTGCGAGCGGACGTTTGCCATCCATCAGCCAGGTCATCAAGTCGGCGCCGTAACATCCAAAATCGAACAGGGCGCCTCCTCCGTTCAGCTTGGGATCGTTGAGCCATGCCAGGAATTCTGGCTGGACGCCAATCTCTTTGGGCCCCTGGTGTCCGTCGTGTACCACTACCTTCCGCGCATCTCCCAACGCCCCCTGATGCAGAAGATCGTAGGCAGCGCGGTTGCTGCGATACCAGGTGGTCTCGTAGTTGACCAGAACGTGAATCTTACCTTGCTGAGCGGCTTTCTGGATGGCGCGGGCGTCTTCAAAGCTCACGGCAAGCGGCTTCTCCATCATGACGTGTACGCCGTGCCGCACGCAGACCTCCACCACTTTCCTGTGGTCGAAGGTATTGGTGTAAGCCAATACGGCCTGGGGATGCGTCTTTTCGAGCATCTCCTCCAGGCTGGTGAACAGAAGGGAACGGTCCACTCCGAAGCGGCCGGCGTATGCCGCAGCAAGCTGCGAGTCAGGCTCGGCGATTCCTACGAGCTGAATTTCCGGCCGGTGAAGTGAATGCTCAAGAAATCCTGAGACGTGGCCATGTACCAGCCCGGCGATCCCCACGCGCAGCGGCGCGGAGGCGTTTTGCGCAGCCGCCGCGGAAATCAGAAGCGGAAGCAGAACGAAAACGGCGAAGCGAAAGGGGAGAATGCCACAGAGTCGTTCTTCAGGGAGTCGCATGTGAGGCTTCCAGGCTGCTGTGAACCACCAGCAGTTCTTTGAGAATCCCACGCAGCTTGGTCGAATCAAGGGCATTCGCCCCGTCCGACTTCGCTTCTTTGGGATTGTTGTGAACTTCCATAAAAACGCCGTCGACTCCGGCGGCGACCGCCGATCGCGCCAGGATGGGAATAAACTCCGGCTGGCCGCCGCTCACCGCAGGCTCGCCATCCTCCTGATTCGCCGACGGCAGCTGAACGGAGTGAGTGGCGTCGAAAACTACGGGGGCAAATTTGCGCATGATGGCCAGCGAGCGCATGTCGACGACCAGGTTGTTATAGCCGAAACTGGAGCCGCGTTCGGTCAGGAAGATCCGTTCATTTCCCGCCGTCTTGCATTTTTCGACGACGTGCCGCATGTCCCACGGGGATACGAACTGACCCTTCTTGATGTTGACCGCGCGGTCCGTCATTGCGGCGGCGACTACAAGATCAGTCTGGCGGCAGAGGAAGGCTGGGATTTGCAGAACGTCCACGACCTCGGCGACCTGGGCGACATCGGCCGCCTGGTGAACATCCGTCAGCACCGGCACGTGGACTTCGTCTTTCACCTTCTTGAGAATGCGAAGCCCCTCGGTCAGCCCCGGCCCCCGAAAACTGCGGATCGAGGTGCGATTGGCTTTGTCGTACGAGGCTTTGAAGATGAACGGGACATTCAACGAGCGGGTGATGCCCTTGATGACTTCCGCCATGAAGAGGGCGTGCTCTTCGCTCTCGATGACGCAGGGCCCGGCAATCAGAAAGAGATTGCCCGAGCCAATGCGGACGCCTTCGACCTGAAAGGAAGAGATCATGGATTAATCACAGAGGGCACAGTGGATCACTGAGCATTTCCTCCAGAGTTCATCATTCTACCCTGTGCTCCTCTGTGCCCCCTGTGGTCTAACTCTTTAACGCTGGGCCACACGGCCGGGGCGGTGAAACATCTCGACTTCGGCTGCGGCCTTCTCGGCACGCCGCTTCAGGCCGCTCTCATAGGCCGCTCCCACAAAGGACTTGAACAGCGGATGCGGCTCGAACGGCTTGGACTTGAACTCGGGATGGAACTGGCAACCGATGAAATGCGGATGGTCCGGCAATTCGACGATCTCGACGTAAGTGCCGTCTGGAGTAGACCCAGAAATCCGCATTCCCGCCGCCGTCAGCGTCTCCTCGTACTCGCGGTTGAACTCGTAGCGGTGGCGATGGCGCTCGCTGATTTCGACCTTGTCATAAATCCGGTGAGCGAGGGTCCCAGGCTCCAGCTTGCAGATCCAGGCTCCCAGACGCATCGTGCCGCCCAGTTCCTCGACGCCGGTCAGTTCGCGCAGTTTGTAGATGATGCGATGGGGCGTCGCCGGATCGAATTCGCTCGAGTTCGCCTCAGCGAGGCCGCACACGTTACGCGCAAACTCGATGCACGCCGTCTGCATGCCCAGGCAGATTCCGAAGTAGGGAACTTTATGCTCGCGGGCAAACTTGATGGCATTGAGCATTCCCTCGATTCCGCGCTTACCGAAGCCTCCGGGAACCAGGATTCCGTCGTAGTCCTCAAGTTGTTCGCGACAGACCCGGTCGCTGGCCTCCAGCCCCTCGGCTTCCACCCAGTTCACGTGGAGTTTCAGGTTGTGAGCCAGGGCGCCGTGGATCAGCGCTTCTTTCAGCGACTTGTAGGAGTCTTCGTACTCAACGTACTTGCCCACGATGGCGATCGTGACTTCCGCCTTGGGGTTGTAGACGCGGTGGACGATGTCCTCCCACTTCGCCAGGTCCCGCTCCTTGGGTTCGAGGTGGAGATAGCGAAGCACGAGCGTGTCGACGCCCTCACGCGAGAAAACCAGTGGCACTTCGTAGACGCATGCCACGTCCTTGGCGGTGATGACGGCCTCTTCCTCCACGTTGCAGAAGAGAGCGATTTTCGATTTGATCTCCTTCGAGAGGAAGCGATCGGTCCGGCACAGCAGGATATCCGGCTGAATCCCGACGCTGAGAAGTTCTTTGACGGAGTGCTGTGTCGGCTTGGTTTTGAGTTCCTGCGCCGCCGCAATGAAGGGAACAAGCGTGACGTGCATGAACACCGTGTGTTCGCGTCCCAGTTCCTGCCGCATCTGGCGGATGGCTTCGATAAACGGCAGCGACTCAATGTCGCCGACGGTGCCGCCGATTTCTACGATCGCAACGTCAACATCTTGCGCCACTTTCTTCATGGCAGACTTGATCTCGTTGGTGACGTGCGGAATCACCTGCACGGTCTTGCCCAGATAGTCGCCGCGGCGCTCCTTGGCGATGATCTGTTCATAAATGCGCCCGGTGGTCCAGTTATTGTCGCGGGAGAGCCTGGCGTGGGTAAAACGCTCGTAGTGGCCGAGATCGAGATCGGTTTCGGCGCCATCGTCGGTGACGAAGACCTCACCGTGCTGGAACGGAGACATGGTGCCGGGATCGACGTTCAGGTAGGGATCGAACTTCATGAGGTTGACCTTCAGCCCCCGGCTCTCCAGAAGGCACCCAATCGAAGCCGCCGCCAACCCCTTGCCCAATGAAGACACTACGCCGCCCGTCACAAAGATGTACTTTGCCGACATTGCCTCTCCGTCCTAAGTTGTCTTTGGAATTTTGTGCAGGCTGGGTGCACGATTGATTATGCCAGAAGAGGAATCGAAAGGGAACGACCAAAAGCCATTTGCTGTCGGGTACTTAGCGACACGATGTGGGCATGTGGAATCCGTGGCAGAATGCATCTAAGCAAACAGGTGATTTCTTGGCCCAATGGATAAGAAATCGGAAGCTGTTCAGCGGTGCTGCACTGGCCGGTTGGGGCGTGCTTTTGCTGTTTCTCCTGTCTCTGACGGCTTTCGCCCAGTATCTTTCGAAGCGCCTGATTTTGAAGGACGGCACCTATCAACTTGCGACCCAGTGGGAAATCAAGGGCGACCGCGTCCGCTATCTGAGCGCGGAACGCAATGAGTGGGAGGAAATGCCCAAGTCCCTGGTCGATTGGGACGCCACCGAGAAATATCAGAAGAATCGCGAGGCCGGCGAGGCGACGCCCGAAGCGGCGGAACTCGACAAGGACCTGCAAGCCGAACGAAGTGCGGACGAGGCGAAATCTCCTCACGTGGCTCCGGGCCTGCGCCTCTCGGATGACGGCAGCGTCGCCCTGCTCGATACGTTCCAGGGCGAACCGCAGTTGGTTGAACTTCAGCAAACCGGCGGTGATATCAACCGCAACATGAAGGGAAACATCCTGCGCGGTGTCATCAATCCCATTGCCAGCGCCAAGCAGGCGATCGAGATTCCCGGACAGCACGCCAAGGTACAGGCGCATTCCACAGTCCCGGCCGTATACATCAATGTCGCGCAGCAGGATCAGCCTTCGGGCGACGCAGCGCAGAGCGCCCAGAAACCAGAGCAGCCCATGCAGCCTGCGCAGCCCTGGGACAGGTTTCGCATTGTGCGCGCCGAGTCCAAGCAGGACAAACGCATCGTCGGCAACATCAAGATCGCGGTTTACGGCAAGGTGAGCCAGGAACAGAAACTGGTTCCAACTACCGCCCAAAAGCTTACCGGCGGCTGGGTAAAGGTCACTCCTGACAAGCCTCTTGCGCCGGGAGAATACGCTCTCGTGGAACTTCTGGGCGCGGATGGAGTAAATCTCTATGTTTGGGATTTCGGCGTCAATCCGAATGCTCCGGCGAACGCCCTGGTCACTAAGCCGGAACCGTCGGCAGCCACACCTGAAGCCCCTAAAGAATTGCAGAAAAGGCAGTGAGCTTTTGGCGCGAGTTCTCTCTGTCCCAACCGTTTCCGCATCCTGGCAGCTTGTATAATCAATAACGAACCAACTTCTGCTCTTCAGGTGATCCCTTGAGTGCTCACACGCCGCCGCGTCCCGGACAAGCTCCGCCTGCTCCCCGGCCTTTGCCCGGCGTTGGGGCAATCATTGCCGTTGGCTCCGGCAAGGGCGGAGTAGGGAAGACGACCCTGGCGGTGAATCTGGCCATTGCACTCTCGCGACTGGGGCACAAGGTCGGCTTGCTGGATGCTGACGTCTACGGCCCCAATGTCCCCCTGATGCTCGGGGTCAGCGGCCAGCCGAAGGCGAGTGGCGAGAATCGGATCGAGCCGCTCCAGGCCCACGGCCTGAAGGTGATCTCAGTCGGATTTCTGAACCCCGGCGACAAGCCTGTCATCTGGCGAGGCCCGATGCTGCATTCGATCATCCGGCAATTTCTTGGCTCGGTCGACTGGGGAGAACTGGATTACCTCATCGTCGATCTGCCTCCTGGAACCGGCGACGTTGCGCTCTCTCTGATTCAGACCGTGCCGCTGACGGGCGCAATCGTCGTTTCCACGCCCTCCGATGTTTCTCTTCAGGATGCCCGCAAGGCCATCGAAATGTTCCGCCAGATGAAGGTCGATCTGGTTGGAATGGTTGAAAATATGAGCTACTTCGTGTGCCCGCATTGCAGCCACGAGATCGACATTTTCTCCCGCGGCGGAGCGGAGAAGACCGCGAGCCAGTTCAACGTCGACTTTCTGGGCAGCGTGCCTTTGGATCCCGGCATCCGCGAAGCCGGCGATCAGGGCAAGCCCGCGGTGCTTAAAGGTGAGGAGTCCCCGCAAGCCAAATCTCTCTATGAAGTTGCGCGCCAGGTCCTGCGCCGGGTGGAAGAGATCAAGGCGAACGCGCCGGAACCCGTGATTCAGATCCAGTAGGGCCTCCTTTAGATCCTGTTCCGTACCAACTACATCTAATTAAAGGCAGGTCGATGTGGTAAATGCCTGGGTTCCTGCCGGCGGCTTTCTTTTGGCATTCCCTTGTCACGAGTGCTAATCCTTGACATGGACGAGGGGCGTTCCTAGAATCGCGGCAGCGATGGTGCGCCCGAAACTTTGGTAAGTGATTTGTTATAAATCAGTTATAGTAAAATAACGTACCCCGTTCTTTGGGGTAATCCCAATTCATATGCAGGCTGGCGGGAATATTGGCGAGCGGGAACGGGAAGTCCTGACGGCAATAGTCGAGACCTTTATTGCCACGGGCGAGCCTGTGGGATCGCGCACCCTGGCGCGCTCCAACCGGGAAGGTCTTAGCGCGGCCACGCTTCGTAACGTGATGGCGGATCTGGCCGACGCCGGCTACCTCGAGCAGCCCCATACCTCGGCCGGACGCATCCCAAGCCCGGAAGCCTATCGCTATTATGTCGAGCAACTTACGGGTCAAGCGCGCCTTTCTGCGGAGAATGAGAGCATCATTCAGGGGTCGCTGAACGGCATTTCCGACGTGCAGGAGTTTCTGGAACGGACCTCGCACGTGCTTTCCCTGGTCTCCCGCAACGTCGGAGTCGCAGTCGCGATTGGGGGATCGAAGAACGCTCTCGAGCACGTCTACTTCTCGCGCCTGACGGATCAGAAAGTTCTGGCGGTCGTGGTAACGAAATCGGGGCTGGTGCGGGACCGGGTACTGCGTCTTGACCTTAAGCAGGCGGATCTGGACATTGCCGCTCGCTTTATCAACGAGAATTTTCGCGGCTGGACCATGGAGGCGATGCGCCAGGAAATCGTTCGCCGCATCGAGAAAGAACGCAGCGAGTACGACCGCCTGATGGCCTCAGTGGAGCAACTCTACCGGCAGGGTGCACTCTCGGCGGATGAATCCTCGCAGATGGTATTCGTGGAAGGCGCCGCCAACCTGCTGGCGGGCGAACAGGATCACAAGCGTCTGCAGGAATTGCTCCAGACGCTGGAAGAAAAGCAGAAGGTCGTGGACCTGCTGGGTGTTTACCTCAACGTGAAGCAGGAAGCTGTGCGGGTGGTGATCGGCCTGGATGAAGCACAGCCGTCCATGCGCAACTTCGTGCTCATCGGCGCTCCGGCGCGAGTGGGCGGCGAAGTCATGGGCTCGATGGCGATTATCGGGCCGACGCGCATTGACTATCAGCACGCCATCACGGCGGTATCCTACATTGCGCGACTCTTTGACAAGGTTTTGAACGAGACCGAGTGAATTATGGTGAGACGGAACGGAAGAACGGAAGTAGAACAGGAACAGCTGGACGTCGATCACGAGTTGCCGGCGGCCGACCAAGACGAAGCGGAAACTCCAGCTTCGACCGGGCCGTCGCAATCGACCGCCGAAACAGGCGGCGACGTAGCAAAGCTGCGCGCGGAGCGCGACCAGCTATTGGACCGCCTGGCGCGGCTCCAGGCGGAATTCGAGAACGCGCGCAAGCGTTCGGCTCGCGAGCAGCAGGATTTTCGCGAGTATGCTCTGGCCGATGCCATCAAGGTGCTCCTGCCGATCATGGACAGCTTCGAGCGCGCGCTGCACATCGGCAAGGGAGATAAATCCGAATTGCGCGGCGGCGTGGAACTGATTTACAAGCAATTGCAGGACGCGCTGGCGAAGCTCGGCGTGCGGCCGATCGAGGCCAAGGGCGAATTGTTCGATCCGCGTTTTCACGAAGCTATCGAAATGGTGGAGACCACGGGATCGAAGGATCAACAGGTGCTCGAAGAACTTCAGCGGGGTTACAAGCTGAAGGACCGCCTGCTGCGGCCGTCCATGGTGAAAGTGGCACGCAACCCCGAGCACTAAAAGGGATTTTAGAAAGGACTTGGAACACTATTCTGACAGGTAACGGAAAACGCGATTACTACGAAGTTCTGGGCGTGGGACGAGCCGCGACCGATCAGGAGATCAAGAGTGCGTACCGCAAGCTCGCGATGCAGCACCATCCCGATCGCAACCCCGACAATCCCGCGGCTGAAGAACGATTCAAGGAAGCCAGCGAGGCTTATGCCGTGCTGGCCGATGGCGAGAAGCGGGCGATGTACGACCGCTTCGGTCACGCCGGTGTGTCCGGGGGAGGAGTTGGATTCGATTCCTCCGCATTTCAGGATCTGGGCGACATCTTCGGCGAGTTCTTCGGGTTTGGAGACATCCTTGGCGGGGGATCGCGCCAGCGCAGCCGCAGCCAGCGTGGCGCAGATCTGCGCGAAGATATCACCCTGGAGTTTGAGGAAGCGGTCTTCGGAATCGAGACCGATGTAACCGTGCGACGGCACGAGACCTGCGACCCCTGTCGCGGCTCGGGCGCAGCGCCCGGAAAATCTGCGGTTACCTGCAAATCCTGCAACGGCCGTGGCCAGGTCCGCTACCAGCAGGGTTTCTTCAGCATTGCCCGCACTTGCCCCACCTGCCAGGGAGCCGGCAGCGTCATCACCGATCCCTGCCCCTCCTGCAAAGGAGAGGGTCGCGTGCTGCGCGAAAAGAGCATTGACGCCAAGATTCCTGCGGGCGTCGAGGACGGCACGAGAGTCCGATTCGCCGGCCTGGGCGAGGCCGGGGTGCACGGTGGCCCACCGGGCGACCTTTACGTGGTCCTGCACGTGAAGGAGCATTCGTTTTTCAGCCGGCAGGGGAACGACCTGCATTGCATTTTCCCGATTTCATTTACGCAGGCGACCCTCGGCTCGGAGATCATTGTCCCAACCCTGGAAAACGAGCACACGCTCAAGATCCCTGAAGGAACGCAGTCCGGAACTACGTTCCGGCTTCGCGGGAAAGGCGTGCCCGTGCTGAACGGGCGTGGCAAGGGAGACATTTTCGTGGAGGTTCGCGTACAAACTCCCTCGAAGCTGAACAAGCGCCAGCGGGAGTTGCTACAGGAACTCGACAAGCTGACGCCCGTCGAGAACCGCCCTCAGCGCAGCACATTGATGGGCAAGGTGAAAGACATCTTTGGCAGCTAGCGATTCACGCTGACGGCTGACCTTTAAGCTCAGTTCCCTCCGACATGACTCGCCGGCGCTGGATTGCCGATGAAAGCTCGGGTGACCGCGCGGCGCTGATCGGCGCGCACGCCGATCATCTAGCCCGCGTGCTTCGCGCGCGCGTCGGCCAGGAGTTCGACGTCTCTACCAGTGGCGTCGTTCGGCGCGGGAAGATCTCCAGCATCGAGGAAGGCCGGGTCGAATTCGAGCTTGGCGAGCCGGTGGTCTCATCCATTCTTCCGCCGATCACCCTGGCGCTCTCCATTTTCAAATTCGACCGTATGGAATGGGCGATTGAGAAGTGCGTCGAGCTGGGAGCGGCGCGGATCGTTCCTGTCATCGCCCAGCGGACTGAGAAGCATCTTGTCCCGGCAGCGATGAAGCGGGTCGAACGCTGGCGGCGGCTTGCCCAGCAGGCCTCAGAGCAGTCACGGCGCAGCCTTCCGCCTGAAATTGCCGCTCCCGTAAAGCTCGAAGATGCACTGTCGCTTCCCGGCGACACCCGCATCGTGCTATCGGAGGCAGAGCGCGAGATCATGCTGCGCGACGTGATTCTTCCCGGAAACGAGACTGTGCTGGCCTTCGGCCCGGAAGGCGGATGGACAGAAGCCGAGCTGGAACGATTCCACGCGAGCGGCTGGCAAGCCGCATCACTCGGCGAGACCGTTCTCCGCGCCGAAACGGCTGCGATCGCGGCCCTCGCCATTGCCGTCTCGCAGTTCTGAAGAAGACCTGAAAGAGATCTGAAAAAACGGTGAAACGCTCAGTGAAACGGCCGGCTTTCCCTCAGAATATCCTCATCCTTCTCTGATATGCTCCTCCTAGGTGGCGGTGGCAAAACCCATTCCGGCTCAAAGTCGGTTCGAGCCTGACGAGAACCAGCGCCGAGCCATCGAACATGTTCACGGGCCGCTGCTGGTTGTAGCTGGAGCCGGCACCGGCAAGACCTCCGTCCTCACCCAGCGCGTAGCCCGCGTGATCCGTTCCGGCGCCGCCCGCCCGGAAGAAATTCTCGCCGTCACCTACACCAAGAACGCCGCCATGGAGATGCACCGGCGCGTTCAGAGTGAGCTTCGTGGAAGCGATCTCTCCGGGCTGCGGACAGTTACCTTCCACAAGTACTGCGACGGCCTGCTGAAGAGCCGCGGGCAGGGCTTCGAGGTGCTGGACGACAAGGACCTTTGGATCTTCCTGCGCCGGCGGATCCGCGAGCTGCACCTCAAATATTTCATCCGCGCCGCCAACGTCAGCAAATTTCTCGACGACCTGCTCGAGTTCATGCGCCGTTGCCAGGATGAACTCGTCGGCCCCGAAAAGTATGCCGAGTACGTGGATCGCCTGCATCGGGGCGACCTTCCCATCCCCCGCGTGTGCCGCTCAAAAGACGTGGACGCGCTCCCTGACGAAGAGGTTCTCAATCGATGCGGCGAAATCGCCCGCGTTTTTGCCACCGTTGAGCGCATGCTCAAGGAACAGAACCTGGGGACGTTCGGCCACATGATCACTCGCGCGTATGAGCTTTTGCAGAGCGACCCGGAACTGCGGTCGGAAGAATGCAGGCGTACCCGATTCATCCTGATTGACGAGTTCCAGGATGCGAATTTCGCGCAGGTGAAGATTCTGCGGGACCTGGCGGGAGAAGAGCGCAACGTCTTCGCGGTGGGCGATCCCGACCAGGCGATTTACCAGTTTCGTGGCGCTTCCAGCGCCGCCTTCACTCTCTTTCAGCGGGCCTTCCCCGGAGCACGGCTCGTCGTGCTGGAGAAGAACCGCCGCTCGACGACGCCCATCCTCCAGAGCGCCTTTGCTCTGATTAACAAGAATCCAAACGTCTCCGTGGTCGATGGAACGGAACGCTATCAGCGTTCGCCCCTGGTTTCCGCCCGGGAAGAGGCGGCTACGCGCGATGGGTCGCCAATTTCCAGCGTTAAGACCGAAGCCGTGCTCCTCACAGCCAAGGAAGTAGAGTGCTCAGACCTGGTTACAACCATTCGGGATCGTAAGCGCAAGGAACGCTGCTCGTGGAGCGATTTTGCCGTCCTCTACCGGATTCACAGCCACCGGGATCAACTCGCTGCCGAGCTGGGGGAAGAGGGGATTCCATTCTCGATCGAGAACATGGATGTGATGGATACCCCGGAGGTCCGCGATCTGATGGCCTGCATGGGAGCGATCGTGACCGACGAGGACGGCGCCAGCCTGTTCCGGATATCGGCCCTCCCGCAATTTTCTGTCGATCCGCAGAAGCTGCGCGCCGGAATGAGGGCGCTGCCGAGGGACTGTACGGGCGCTGGCATGGCAATCGTGCTGGGACAAATCGAGGGTGGTTCCGCCGTTCTGCAGACGATCCGGGAAACGCGGCAGGAAATCGCCGATGCGAAAGCCAAGGCCCACGACGCCTTGAGAATTATTCTTCGGCGCTTTCTCCTGCCGCCCTCGCCCTCGGTGAAGGCGGTTCTCGAATTCGTTGCAGAATGGGAAAAGAAGGTTCTTACCAAGACTGGAGAACTGATCGAGCTTCTGGAATACCTGGAATATTTCCGCCAGGCTCGCGGCGCCATTTGCCTGCCGGCGCGGGACGAGGATGCGGTTCATCTTATGACCGTCCACACTGCCAAGGGGCTGGAGTGGAATCACGTCTTCATCCTGCGGGCAAATTCAAATTCGTTTCCTTCCTCGTACAAGGAGCACCTGGTGGAGTTTCCTCCCGAGTTGCGGGATGCCGATTCCGCGGGAGAGAACGAGGGCAAGGAGCTGCACCAGGAAGAGGAACGCCGGTTGTTCTATGTCGCCATGACGCGCGCGCGGGATTCGCTGACCATCTATGCCCGAGCGGGAAAAGGGGCCGACCCGACTCCGGCTGGATATCTGCGCGACCTTCTCAAAGACGCCCGCCTCAAGCGTTGGCTGTGCGAGCGTCCGGCGCGGGCTTTGCAGACGGACCTGTTCGGTGAAGCAGCTCCGGCCCCGGTGGCTGGGCTCTCGCGAACCACCGAGTGGCTGGGGCTACCTCCAGCGCTGGACCTCAGTGAAAAGTTGAGCGCCAGTGCGGTCCAGACCTACCAGACCTGTCCGTTGCAGTTCAAGCTGGAAAAGGAATGGCGAATTCCCGCCGAGCCTTCGGGCGCCCTCCAGTACGGCGGGACGATGCACCGGGTCTTGCGCGCCTACTACGATTCCGTGATCGCCCGGCGTGAGATGTCGGAAGAGGCGGTGCTGGAGTTTTTCCGGGCTGACCTCGCGCAGGCGGGAATCCAGGATCGCTATCAGCACGAACTTTACGAGAAGCAGGGCATCGGGCAGTTGCAGGATTTCCTGGCGGCCTGCCGTTCCACTCCGGCACCCGAGGTTCTTCATGCCGAGGAGTGGTTCGAGATCCGTCTCGGCGAAACCGTCGTCGTGGGACGAATTGATCGTATTGATCACGCGGGTGACGGAAGAGTGGTCATCACCGATTACAAAACGGGAAAGCCGAGAACTCAGGAAGACGCCGACGACAGCCTTCAGCTTTCGGTGTACGCGCTGGCGGCGCGCGAGAAGTGGGGGTACCGGGCGGACAAGCTCAAGTTCTACAACCTGGAAGAAAACAGCGCGGTTGCAACCACCCGCAGCGAGGCCCAATTGGAAAAGGCCAAAGGAAAATTGCAGGAGGTGGCGGAGAAAATCGCCGCCCGGCAGTTTCGGGCCAGACCCGGCTTCCATTGCGCCTTTTGCGCCTACCGCAACTTGTGTCCCGCTACCGAGAGACGCGTTTATTCCGCTACCAGGCAATGATTCAGCCAAAAATTTAGGGGCGCCTTAGGCGCCCCTGTTTACTGCGTACTGAACGTGCTTAGTGCTTTTTCTTTTTCTTTGCGGCTTTCTTCTTGGTTGCCATTTATCTATTCTCCCTTTCCATTCTTCATGGACTATGCAACGGTGAATTGTTGCAACTGTTTGAATGTATAGAGTCAATAAAAAGTGATGTCAAGAAAAAAATGATGATGGAGGAGCGAGCGACCCATACACCAAAGTCACTAGCGACAGCGAAAAAACAAATTCTGCGTCGGCGAAATTTGAAAATCGGATTTTCGCGGAAGAGAAAATTGAGTCCGACGTCTCGCAAGCGCGCCCTTCCCGCGAACGCGCTCGAACCTTTCGTCACGCCCGATGGAGATCGATTTCATCTTCATCCGTTCCCCTCGCATCTATAATTGAAGGCAGGAAAATCGGTTAAGGAGTGCAATCAAAATGGCTGCGGTGGACGAAGTCGTCATCATTTCCGGTTGCCGGACAGCCGTCGGCAAATTTCAGGGAAGTCTCTCCGAGTTGAGCGCTACCCAACTGGGCGCGGTGGCGGTACGCGAGGCGGTCGCGCGCGCGAGTATCGACCCGCAAAAGGTTGACGAGTGCATTATGGGGAACGTGGTCACCGCTGGTTTGGGACAGAACCCTGCGCGCCAGGCGGCCATCTTCGGCGGCCTTGCGCCCGAAGTCGGTGCGATGACCATCAACAAAGTGTGCGGTTCCGGACTGAAGGCGGTCGCCCTCGCCGCCCAGGCGATTCAAACCGGCAACAGTTCCATAGTGGTGGCCGGGGGCATGGAGTCCATGACTAACGCCCCGTACCTGCTACCGCAGGCGCGCAAAGGCTACCGCCTGGGCGATTCCAAGATCGTCGACTCCATGGTTCACGACGGCCTGTGGGATATCTTCAACGATTACCACATGGGCATCACGGGCGAGAACGTAGCCGAGAAGTACGGCATCACCAGGGAAGAGCAGGATGAGTTCGCCCTGAATTCCCATCGCAAGGCTGTGGCCGCGATGAAGGAATGCCGCTTCAAATCACAGATCGTGCCGGTTGAACTCCCCGCCAAGAAGAAGGGTGCGCCTCCGGTGATTTTTGACCGGGATGAATCCCCGCGGGAAGATACAACGATTGAAGTTCTTCGCTCCCTTAAGCCGGCCTTCAAGAAAGATGGCACCGTCACCGCCGGGAATGCTCCCGGAGTGAACGACGGCGCCGCGGCCGTGGTGGTTACCAGCGTCGCGCGCGCGCGGGAGCTCGGGGCGAAGCCTATGGTCTGGATCGTTGCTCAGGCCACGAGTGGAATCGATCCGAAATGGGTGATGATGGCGCCTGTGGGGGCGGTGAGGAAGATCTGGGAGAAAACCGGCTGGAAGAACGAGGACGTCGATCTCTATGAGCTGAACGAGGCCTTCGCGGTGCAGGCTCTCGGCGTCATGCGCGAGCTCAAACTCGATCCCAACAAGGTGAACGTGAATGGTGGCGCGGTGGCGATCGGACATCCGATTGGAGCAAGTGGCGCCCGGGTTCTGGTGACCTTGATCTATGAAATGATCCGCCGGGATGTTCACCGCGGCATCGCGGCGCTGTGCCTGGGTGGCGGCAACGCTGTCGCCATGGCAGTGGAAAGATAACTTCAGCCAGACTGAGCCATGCTTTTTGCGGCGGCCATGGGCAGCGTCACAGTAAAGACCGCTCCGCCGACTGGCCCCGACATCACTTCGATATTCCCGCCGTGCTCCTTCAGTATCGCCTTGCAGATGCTCAGTCCAAGTCCCGTGCCGCGACCCGGCCGTTTGGTGGTGTAGAAGGGGTCGAAGATATTAGGCAGAATTTCGGCGGCAATTCCCGGCCCATCGTCCTGGAAGGCGACGGCCACGCGATCGCCCTGTGCTCCGATTCGAATCCGTAAGGTGCCGCGGTCGCGCACTTCGCGGATCGCCTGCTCGGCATTCAGCACCAGGTTCAGGAACACCTGCATGATCTGGTGAGGATCGGCGCTCACAAAGGGAAGGGAAGCCTCGGGCAGGAAATCTACCTGGATATTGTTCTTCCGCAGTGAGTAAGCGTGCAGGTGCAGCGTGCGCTGCACCAGTTCGTTGACGTCGGTGTCACTTCTGCCGGGCGCGGGCGGACGCGAGAAGTACATAAGGTTCTGAACGATTTCCACCGCGCGGCGGGCCTGTTGCTGCAGCATTGCAAGCTGCTTTTCGGATGCGCCGCCGTTCTCGCCATTCTGGTCCTGCAGCAGCTCCGAGATCCCCAGGATGCTGGTCAGGGGGTTGTTGAGTTCGTGGGCGAAGCCGCCAATCATCTGCCCCATCGCAGCCAGGCGTTCGCTCTGGATGATCTGTTGTTCAAGCTTCTTTTCGTGTGTGATGTCCCGCACCGATACGATGACGCCGCTCACCTGGTTGCCGGCGTCGAGGAGCGGGCTGGCGGTTGCCCGCATCGTGCGCCATGTTCCGTCGCGGTGCATAGCGCTGAATTCACAGAAACCAAATTTCCGGCTGCCGGTGGTGACGTCGCGGCAGAGGGTGTTGAATTCGGCGGACTGTCCTTCGACCTCCTCGACCCGTTTTCCCAGAAAGTCTTCCGGTTTGAAGCCCAACAGGTCGCGGACGCGGCTGCTCACGAAACTGTAGTGGCCGCCGAGATCGATGACGAGAATAAGATCGGGGAAGCACTCCAGCAAATAGCGTTGGAACTCTTCCTGCCCGCGCAAAGCCCCTTCCATCACCCGCTGCTCGGTGACGTCCACCAGGGTGCCCTGGTAACGGATGACCTTTCCTACCGAATCGCTGACTGCGCGGGCGCTGTCCAGAAAGGTGCCGGCCGAGCCGTCTTTTCGCCGCAACACCACTTCGCGCGTGCCCCCGGCGTAATCGCTGGAGCGGCTGAGCGCCGATACCGACGAGGGGTCGAGATTCAACTGCGCGGGATTCAGGGAGAGTACTTCCTTCTTGCTGTCGTAGCCCAGCATTCGGATCAGGGCCGGATTGGCGTCCAACAACTTGCCCTCGGGGGTGCTGAAATAAACGCCCTCCTGGAGGGTTTCAAACAGCTCGGTGAACCGCCTTTCCTTCTCGCTTTCCTGGGTGATGTCACGGGCGAGCGCGCTTACGCCAACGACTTCCTTGCCTTTGAGGATGGCATTCAGGGCGCAGTCAAACATCACTATGCGGCCGTTCTTTTTCAGCCGCGCCCGCACCACGCCCGACCAACGGCGCTCCTCGAGAAATCGCCCAATGCCGCTTTCGATATCGCTCTTCTTCGGCTCGTCCAGGAAGTCCGTGAATTTCCTGTCGATCACTTCGGCGTAGTCCACGCCGAGGAGTTCGGTCGCGCGCCGGTTTACCGTCCTCAGCGTGCCGTCCAGAGATGCGGCGAAGGCCACGTCGTCGAAGGAATCGATCAGTTCCTTAAAGCTGCGCTGCGAGCGGGCGATCACCTGGCCCAATTGG
This sequence comes from Terriglobales bacterium, assembly GCA_963803205.1. Lineage (GTDB taxonomy): Bacteria > Acidobacteriota > Terriglobia > Terriglobales > Acidobacteriaceae > CAWDLG01. Next base: position 1,097,126 of record CAWDLG010000004.1, on the reverse strand, counting down.
TCGAGTTGTTCCTCAGTGGGGGTGGACCGTTCCTGCATGCCCCGGACCAGATCTTTCAGTTCGGCCACCCGCTTCCTGCGGCCGTAGGAAAATGCCGCGAACGAAACGGCCACGCACAGAACGGCGATCGGCAAAAAACCCAGGTGGTAGGGAAGGGATTCGAGGCGGTCCCAGATGGCAGCAGACAGGCCGGCCGCCAGAAATACGACGAAGAGCATGGCGATGCGCCATAGCTTCGCCTCTTCCTTCTCCAGTTGGCGGGTAGTGCCAGCCGAGGGCGCGGACTGCCTTTCCTCTGACAACATAAGGACTTCCGTAAGAATTCGAGAGGCGCTTTCAGTTGGAATCCTAGTTCACCCCTTGGATGCAAACAATTCCGGCCGTAGTAGGAAGTGTGGTTCGCCGCCTCACCGGAGGACAGCGACCTTCGTGCCTGACTGCTGCGTCCACAGGCAGTCGAGGTCATCCGTCACCCGTTCGTGTGACGTATGTCACGGCCTGAGCAGAGAAGGCCGCCGTATTGTGAATTTCCGGCGTCTGCCCGGCGGGATCAGACCGCCTGGCGGTCCCAGCAATACGACCCATGCTCTACAAGACTCTCAGCGCGGCGGTGTATGGAATCGATGCCAATATCATCGAGGTCGAAGTGGACGTCTCCGGCATGAAGACCGCTGAGGACCACTTCCATACCGTCGGCCTGCCCGATGCGGCGGTGCGCGAAAGCCGTGATCGCGTCCGCTCGGCGCTGCGGAATTGCGGCTATGACATCCCGCCCACTCAAATCACCGTCAATCTCGCTCCGGCCGATATTCGCAAGGAAGGCTCCGGATTCGACCTTCCGATGGCTCTGGGGATCGTCGGCGCTTATGGCGGGTTGAACAAGAAGGAACTGCTGGACTGCCTCTTCGTAGGCGAGTTATCGCTCGATGGCGGCTTGAGGGGAGTGCGCGGCGCCCTCCCCATCGCCATCGAAGCCCGCGGACGGAAGATTGCTCGCCTGGTTGTTCCGGAGCTCAACGCGCGGGAAGCGGCAATGGTAAGCGGCGTGGAAGTTTTCCCGGTGCGCTCTCTCCTCGACGTCATCCACTTTGTCAACGCAGGAAATGGCGTGATGCCGTTGCGCGTCGACGGCAACGTCCTGCTCAACGAATCGCAGCATTGCGTCCTTGATTTCAAGGATGTGTGTGGCCAGCAAACCGCCAAGCGCGCGCTCGAGGTCGCCTGCGCCGGAGGCCACAACATTCTCGCGATCGGTCCTCCCGGCTCAGGCAAAACCATGCTGGCCAAGCGCATGCCCAGCATTCTTCCTCCATTCACCTTCGAGGAGGCGCTCGAGACTACGAAGATCCACAGCGTCGCGGGCGTGCTCGATTCCGGAGCCGGGCTGGTGGGCGTCAGGCCATTCCGCTCGCCTCATCACACAATTTCCGACGCCGGACTGATCGGCGGCGGAGCCATTCCTCGTCCGGGCGAAGTCTCGCTGGCTCACAACGGAGTTCTGTTCCTGGATGAATTGCCCGAGTTCCCCCGCAATGTTCTCGAAGTCATGCGCCAGCCACTGGAGGATGGCACGGTGTGCATTGCCCGCGCTTCGATGTCCCTGACTTTTCCGGCGCGGTTCATGCTGGCAGCCGCGATGAACCCCTGCCCCTGCGGATACTTTAACGATCGCACCCGCGACTGCCATTGCACCCCGCCCATGATTCAGCGCTACATGGCCAAGATTTCCGGGCCCTTGATGGACCGCATCGATATCCACATTGATGTGCCGGCGGTGAATTACAAGGAGATGCGCTCCGGGATTGTTCCCGAGTCTTCGGCGCAGATACGCGAGAGGGTGGTGCGGGCGCGCGATGTGCAACTGCGCAGGTTGGCAAATACCCCGCGGGACAAGATCTACTGCAACGCCCAGATGGGGTCTCGTCATATTCGGGCCTTTTGCCAATTGTCGTCCGATGGAGAGCGCCTTCTGGAGCGTGCCATGGTGCAGCAAGGACTGACGGCGCGCGCCCACGACCGCATTCTTAAGGTCGCCCGCACCGTGGCCGACCTGGAGGGCTCGGCCCAGATTGAGCCCAAACACATCGCCGAGGCCATCCAATACCGCAGCCTCGACCGGACCTTCTGGGCATAGCAGCTACCGGGAAGGGCAAGAATGCTGGGAATTGGGCGTGCAAAGCCGGAACATGGTTCTCAACTAATCACTTGACCGGAAAGAGCTTTCCCGCTAGATTATGCAGTTCCAAGGGCTTTGACGGTAGTTAAGGGGTCGTCCGTACCTTCGCTGATAACCGGATCATCTCCAGAAATCGAAGAAACTTTCGGCCTTAGCGAAGCATCTATACCAGTAGCCAGAGCTTTCCCGTACAACCCATTTGAATTCAAGAAGTTAAACCTCTGGGCGGGAAGCTGCCGGCCCGCAGAAATGGGATGCAGCCAGCAATTCTAGGTTAGGAGATACATCATGAAGCGTTCAGACCGGGTCTTTGACGCTTTGCACACGTTGCGGAACCGCTACATGCTCTGTCAGCTTGCGTCCAAAGCTACCCGTAAATTTCATAAGCCCAACACCCGGATTCAGGAGACCATGAACGAAGTCCTGGAACGGATTGCCAGTTCGGACAGGCAGGAAGTCCTGGCCGAGCCCGAAAACTTTGCTGAGGCGCAACGGCGGGCTGCTTAAAGCAGCCCCGCTGTCCCGCCCGCGCGGTAAGTCTTTCCTTTAGTGACCCTCCTTTAAAAATCTCCTCGCAGGTGAACCGATGACCATCGCAGAACTCAAAGAAAAGAATATTACGGAGCTGACCAAGATCGCCCGATCCTTGGACCTCCCCGGAGCCAGCGGGCTCCGCAAGCAAGACCTTATCTTCAAGATCCTCCAGGCGCAGAGCGAGAAAGAAGGACACATTTTCGCCGAGGGCGTACTCGAAATCCTGCCTGACGGCTACGGATTCCTGCGCTCGCCGGACTACAACTATCTGCCCGGCCCGGACGATATCTATGTTTCCCCGTCGCAGATTCGGAAGTTCGACCTCAAGACCGGCGACACCATCAGCGGCCAGGTTCGTCCCCCGCATGAGGGCGAGAAGTACTTCGCCCTGGTCAAAATTGAGGCGGTCAACTTCGAATCGCCGGAAGAAGCGCGAAACAAGATCCTGTTCGACAACCTGACTCCGCTCTACCCACAGGAGCGGCTCAAGCTGGAGTCGGTGCGGGAGAACGTCAGCGCCCGCGTGATGGACCTTCTGACACCGATCGGCAAAGGGCAGCGCGGCCTCATTGTTTCGCCGCCCCGTGCCGGCAAGACCATGCTGCTTCAGAATGTCGCCAATTCCATTACCACCAACCATCCGGAAGTCGTGCTCATCGTGTTGCTCATCGACGAGCGCCCGGAAGAAGTCACCGATATGCAGCGCTCGGTCAAGGGCGAGGTCATTTCCTCGACTTTTGACGAGCCGGCTGCCCGGCACGTGCAGGTGGCGGAAATGGTGATCGAGAAGGCCAAGCGGCTGGTGGAGCACAAGCGTGATGTGGTGATTCTGCTCGACTCGATCACGCGCCTCGCGCGCGCCTATAACACGATCGTTCCGCCCAGCGGCAAAGTGCTCTCCGGCGGCGTTGACTCCAACGCCCTTCAGCGCCCGAAACGCTTCTTCGGCTCGGCGCGAAACATCGAGGAAGGCGGCTCACTGACCATCATCGCCACCGCCCTCATCGACACCGGCTCCCGCATGGATGACGTGATCTTTGAAGAGTTCAAAGGCACGGGCAACATGGAAATCATTCTCGACCGCAAGCTGGTCGACAAGCGGACCTTCCCGGCGATCGATATTCAAAGGTCCGGAACCCGGAAGGAAGAGCTGCTGATCCCCAAGGAAGATCTGACCCGAATCTGGGTTCTGCGGAAGGTGTTGAATCCGCTATCGCCGGTCGAGGCCATGGAGCTTCTCATCGACAAGCTGAGCAAGACCAAGTCGAACGGCGAATTCCTGGCCAACATGAGCTCGCTCTAGCGACGTAGATGTTGGGCGGACGCCCTCGCCCGCCGCTCCTCTCCCTAAGGTGTTACCGCAATACCGTCCTGGAACGGAAACACGTTGTCGTTCGGGAATGGCGCGCTCGGAACCGTGGTCAGGCTCCCGTCAGACTGGTTGATGCCAAATCCCAGAATTGCCGCACCTGGGCCACATCTTGCTGTGGCCGATCCCAGGCTGTAAACGAATTGTCCGGAAGGATCGGCGCGCACGATTGCGCCCGCGCAGATGCCGCCATAGGTATTCGGAGTGCGGCTCAGCAGTTTTAACGATCCATCCGAATTAATTCCAAAAATTGCGATGACCGTTGGACGCCGAAAGTCAGGCGTCGACGCACCAGCTATGGAGAAGGCCGGGAAAATTCTGCTTGGGCAGGGTAAGACTTTGCAGGCTGGAATTCATGGCTTCCGGCGCGATCATAGCAATCGGCGATCCGGCTCTCGGGCGGCGCCCTGACGCTATAATCGAGGCAACTTGATGGAACGAGGTTCTCGTGCGTATCCACTTCCTTGCCCTTTTACTCCTTCTTCCCTTGCTTTGCCTCCGGATGCCCGGGGCGCAGTTCCCCCAGCTTCCTGACGCCTCCAACAGCAACCCGCGCATGTCTGGCCGCGGTCGAGGCGCCCCCGAAGACGAGGCTCGAATCCGCATTCAGAAGGACATGGAGAAGAAGGCTAACGAGGAACGGCAACGTCAGCTTCAGAACGACACCGAGAAGCTGCTGAAGCTGGCCAATGAGTTGAAGGAATACGTCGACAAGAGCAACAAGGACGTTCTGTCACTCAATGTCGTCAAGAAGGCGGAAGAGATCGAAAAGCTGGCCCACAATGTGAAAGAGAAGATGAAGACTTCCTACTGAATCGCTTCTCTGTGCCGGTCTGCCCACCAGGCCCACGGGATGGTCAGCCACATCAAGAGCGCTCCCCACGCCAGTGAGTTGACGCTCGGCGGCGCACCAGCAAGCACCGACCCAACCCAGCCCAGCGCCAGAAAGCCAACAAACGACCAGAGGATATAGACACCCTTCTTATCTCGCGGACGCGTAGTCCGGAGATAGATGAAGAGCCCGGCGCCGAAGAACAGAAGTTCGGGAAATATTGTGGCAGCCCACGAGTTCCAAAGACCCAGTCCAGCTCGATATTCGCCACCCGGCCATAGTGGAAGATCGGGGCGGTGCACCAGGAAATCGAGCAGCCAGTGACTCACTACCGCTAATGCCAGGACGCACGCGGCACGAAAGTCCCGCCGCAGGGCGAAATAAATTCCTCCAAAGAGAACACCCCAAACCATCGCCATAAGCAGACTGTGCGAGTAGGGATAATGAGTGAAGTCGAGGGGAGAGGCGGTCGTAATCCCAGGCGCAATCCGGACATGTTCGATCCCGAGCAGCAGAAACAGCGGCCAGAGAAAATCAAGCCATTGTGCAGCGAGGACCAGGGTCCCGAGAGATGTCGTCGGCGCCAGTTTCTTCGAGGCCAGCGCGACTCCGAAGTGTCCGATGAACATGATTCCTCCGGTTAAGCATATAATCCCCCTGGTTCAAGGAGGAAGTATGCAGCGAAGCTTTTGGGTACTGTTGTTTGTTGGGTTATTCACGATTGCCGCCGTGGCGCAGGGAGACATGAAGATGGGAAAAAACTCTGCCACGGAACAAAAGATTGTGCAGATGGAGAAGGATCTCTGGGAAGCGTGGAAGACCCACAACGCAGACCCGTTCAAAAACAACATGTCGGCTAACTCCGTCGACGTCGGGGCGGAAGGCGTAATGGGGAAAGAAGACGCCGTCAAAATGATCGCTGGTTCCGACTGCCAGGTCACCAGCTACTCCATCTCAGATACCAAGGTTACCTGGCTGGACAAGAACACAGCGCTGCTCACCTACAAGGGAACTCAGGACGCGACCTGTGGTGGCCACAAGGTTCCCGATGCCGTCTGGGCAAGTTCCATCTGGACGAAGGAAGGCGGGCAGTGGAAGGCGACCTTCCATCAGGAAACTCCGGCTATGGCCATGAACGCCGGCGGCAACAACTAAGTCGACTTTTTCCTACACACTCAAATCAGCCGCTCCCTTCGGAGCGGCTTTTTCTTGAGTCTCCATTCTTGACATACATAGAACCACAATGTATAAGTCTTCTACGTATGGATCTCGGTAAGGACCTGGTTGCGGCTTCCGCCACGCCGCTTGTGCTCGCCATTCTGGCGGAAGGCGAAAGTTACGGCTACGCCATCATCAAGCGAGTGAGCGAGTTGTCGGGCGGGCACCTGCACTGGACGGACGGCATGCTCTACCCCGTCCTGCATCGGCTTGAGCGCCAGGGGCATGTGGCCGCCAAGTGGGCTGTGTCCGAGAACGGCCGCAGGCGCAAGTATTACCGGATCACCAAAGAAGGAAGGGCACAGCTCGCAGCTCAGCGGCAGCAGTGGCAGGTTGTGGACGGTACGCTGCGCGGGATCTGGATGAGGACTTGCACGGGATGACGACCTTCGCGGATCAACCGCTCGAAGAGCAAATCGCACAGTGGCGAGCGTACGTGCGCCGCCGGCAAACACTTCACAGTGCCGATGTCGAGGAACTCGAGGAACATCTGCGCGACCAGGTGTCGGCGCTCACGGAAGCCGGGCTGGCCGGGGACGAAGCCTTCTTGGTCGCGGTCAAGCGCATGGGAAGCCTCGATGCTCTGTCACGCGAATTTGCACATGCCCACTCCGAGCGGCTCTGGAAGCAGTTGGTCATTGCCGCCGGTCCTGCCGATGAGTCGGCGAAGGCAGCACACAGCGAGACGATCATCGCCCTGAGCCTTGCCGTCGCCGCAGCGATTGCCATCAAGGTGCCGGCGCTCTTCGGCGTTCGGTTTGCCGGTGGTGGTGATGCGTTTTACTCCCGGAACGCCAGCCTGTTCGTCTTGCCACTGCTCACCGTCTACTTCGTGTGGAAGCGTGGATCGGATTCCCTGAGGAGTCTGTGGCTGGCACTGCCATTCGCGGCCGGGGCTGTCTTCGCCAATGTCTATCCGTTTCCCCCTGGCAGCGACACCGGGACGCTCACCGTTCTGCACCTGCCGATTGCCCTCTGGCTCGTCATCGGCTTCGCATACGTCCGAGGCCGATGGTTCGCCGACGGTGGGCGCATGGACTTCGTACGGTTCTCGGGCGAGTTGGCCATTTACTACGTGTTGATCGCGCTCGGCGGGGGCGTCCTCACCGCCTTTACCATGATGATGTTCAGGGCCATCGGAATGAAAATTCCGTGGCTGGCGCAAGAGTGGATCGTTCCGTGCGGGGCCATGGGGGCGGTCATCATCGGATCCTGGCTGGTGGAGGCGAAGCAGAGTGTCATTGAGAACATGGCACCCGTGCTTACGCGGTTGTTCACGCCGCTGTTCACGGTTCTGCTACTCGTCTTTCTGGCCACGATGTGGTGGACAGGCAGGCCCATCAATGTAGAGCGGCAGGTACTGATCGGCTTCGATCTGCTGCTGGTGCTGGTAATTGGGCTGGTGCTCTACGCCGCCTCTGCGCGCGATCCGCAAGCCCCGCCCGGCTTCTTCGATGGCCTGCAATTTTTACTCGTCGTCAGCGCGCTCATGGTCGACGGGGTGGCCCTCGCAGCGATCGCAGCCCGCATTTCCGAGTTTGGCTTCACTCCCAACCGAGTGGCGGCTCTGGGCGAGAATCTCATTCTGCTCGTTAACCTGGCTTGGTCGGCGTGGCTCTACGCTTCCTTCCTGCGCCGCCGGGGTTCGTTTGCCGCCCTGGAGCGATGGCAGATCGCCTATCTGCCCGTGTACTCCGTTTGGGCGGCCCTGGTGGTTATCATGTTCCCACCCTTGTTCGGTTACCGCTAATACACCCTAGTGATGCCCAAGGGACACCCGCGGTCTCGACGAGTCTGTGACGGATCGCGTATTTTCAATGAGGGTTTTCATCGCCACAGTCCGCTTAGCACTTCAGAATGGGAGAATCTTTCATCGACCGGACGTTCGGCCGCCAGGCCTTCGGCCAGGATCCTGGCGGCTATGACGCCGCGCGACCCGCCTATCCCGAGTGGGTATTTGATTTCCTGCGCGAGCGCTGTGGTCTCGCCCCCAACACAGTTACATTCGAAATTGGAGCCGGGACCGGAACGGCCACTCGTCGACTGCTGGAATTGGGCGCTAACCCGTTACTTGCTATAGAGCCAGATGCTCGCCTCGCTGCTTTCCTACGAGAGACGGTTCCGGACAAGGCATTGAGCGTCGTCGTGGCTCCCTTCGAAGACATCGTCTTGCAAGAGGCCAGCTTTGATCTCGGTCTCAGCGCCACTGCGTTCCACTGGCTAGCCGAAGCCCTTGCCTTGGAAAAAGCGGCCAAACTGCTCCGTCCGGGCGGTTGGTGGGCGATGGTATGGAACGAGTTCGGGGATTCACATCGCCCCGATCCCTTTCACGAAGCAACCAAATCCCTCCTCAACGGTCCTTTGAGCCCTTCGTCAGGGAACGGCGAGATTCCTTTCGCCCTCGATGCCGAGGCCAGGTTGGCGGCGCTAAAACGGGCAAATGCGTTCGACAATCTTGAGCACCGAACCTGCGCGTGGTCGCTTGTGCTCGATCCGGATCAAACTGTCGGCCTCTACGCGACCTATTCCAACGTCAATATCCGCCCCGACCGTGAAGCCATACTTGCCGAGTTGCGTCGAATCGCCCGTGACGAGTTCCAGGGCCGCGTGACCCGCAACATGGTAACCAGCCTGTACGTTGCGCGACGTCGGCAGTAATTTTTCCGGTTCAGGGTTTTTTGGGTAGAAGGGTGGTGTGGCTGGCGACGCACTGCCACAGGCCATTCTCGTAGATCCAGGTGTCAGTGAACTGGCCGAAGTGCTCGAAAGGCTCCCCCTTGAGAGTTCCCTTGGTGTGGTAGGTGCCATAAACGACTGCCGCATTCTTGTACGAATGCACTTTGACGTTTTCGTTGGCAACTATCGTCGCATGGTAGTTGGGATCTTTGATGTCGGCCAGGAACTCGGCCTTGTTCATTACCGTGCCGTCGTAGTCCGTGTAAATGAAGCTCGAGCCGACCAGGCTGTCGAGGGCTTTGGAGTCGTGATGAAGCTGAGCCTGGTTCCAGGCGTTTTCCAGGGCGATGAGTTTGGTCTCCTCGCCCGCCGCATCGATGGCTCTGCTTCCTGATTCAAACGCTACGCATGCAAACAGCACTGCAAGGGACCAGCATAAGCTCTTCACGGCCTGATTTCCTCCCCGGACTCGACCCAGCCAAGTTTGCTTGGCTTCCATCAGGATAGAGGAATCTCAGTCTGCCGCAGCACTGACTTCTACTGCTCCCTTTTCTGTCTTGATTCGCATTCCGTAAAACGATTTGTAGACGAAGAAGAAAGACGCGAGGAAAAACACAGCGGCGAGAAGGTTGGTGATTCCAGGGCCAGCTTGCCCCGTCAGCTTGACCGCCAGTTCGACGGCCAGCAATCCGAAGAGGGTGGTGAATTTGATGACGGGGTTGAGCGCGACAGAAGAAGTGTCCTTGAAGGGATCTCCCACGGTATCGCCGATGACTGTGGCGTCGTGTAAAGCCGTACCTTTCTGTTTCAACTCCACCTCGACGATTTTCTTGGCGTTGTCCCATGCTCCGCCCGCATTCGCCATGAAGATCGCCTGGTACAGGCCGGAGATAGCAATCGAGATCAGATAGCCAATGAAAAAGAACGGTTCCACGAAGGCGAAGGCCAGGGTGGCAAAAAATACGGCCAGAAAAATATTGAACATTCCCTTCTGCGCGTACTGGGTGCAGATTTCGACCACGCGCTTGCTGTCGGCGACGGAAGCTCTCTCCACGCCTTCCAGCTTGATGTTCGCCTTGATGAACTCCACCGCGCGATAGGCGCCAGTAGTGACTGCTTGCGTCGAGGCGCCGGTGAACCAGTAAATCATGGCGCCGCCGGTGATCAGGCCCAACATAAACGGCGCGTGCAGCAGCGACAACTTGCCCACATTGGCGGTGAGGCCCTCGGTGAGCGCCATGATGATCGAAAAGATCATCGTCGTCGCGCCCACTACCGCCGTGCCAATCAGCACCGGCTTGGCCGTTGCCTTGAAGGTGTTTCCCGCGCCATCGTTTTCTTCCAGCAGATCTTTGGCGCGATCGAAATTCACCGTGATGTTGAAGTCTCTCTGTATCTCCGCAGCCGGAACGTTTTCGATGAGCGAAAGCTCGTAGACCGATTGCGCGTTGTCGGTTACCGGGCCGTAGGAATCTACGGCGATGGTTACCGGTCCCATCCCCAGGAAACCGAAAGCGACAAGCCCGAAAGCGAAGACGGGCGCGGCAATCATCACGGCGCTCAAACCCATGGTGCTGAAGTAGTAGCCCACCGACATCAGCACTACCATGGAAATTCCGAGGTAATAGGCAGAAAAGTTGCCGGCCACAAATCCTGAGAGGATGCCGAGTGACGCCCCGCCTTCCTGCGCAGAGATCACGACTTCTCTCACATGCCGCGATTCGGTCGAGGTGAACGCCTTGACGAGTTCGGGGATCACCGCTCCCGCGAGGGTGCCGCAGGAAATGATGGTCGACAGCTTCCACCACAGCGTCGAGTCCCCCCCGAGAACCGGGATAATCAGGGCCGAGATCACGTATGTGAAGACGATCGAGACAAGCGACGTAATCCACACCAGCGACGTCAGAGGAGACTCGAAGTTCATCTCGTTGGCGTTGCTGTATCGCGCCTTGGCTATGAGGCTGTTGAGGAAATAGGCCAGCGTGCTCGCTACCAGCATCATGATGCGCATGACGAAGATCCACACCAGCAACTGCACTTGAACGGTTGAGTCCCGCACGCCTAACAGGATGAACGTAATCAGAGCAACGCCGGTGACACCGTAGGTCTCGAAGCCATCGGCGGAAGGGCCGACCGAGTCTCCCGCGTTGTCCCCGGTGCAGTCTGCGATCACGCCCGGGTTTCGAGCGTCGTCTTCCTTGATCTTGAAGACGATCTTCATTAAATCGGAGCCGATGTCGGCGATCTTGGTGAAGATGCCGCCGGCGATTCTCAGGGCCGCCGCTCCCAGGGACTCTCCAATCGCGAAGCCGATGAAACATGGCCCGGCGTAGTCCCCGGGAATAAACAGCAGAATCAGCAGCATGATCAGCAGTTCCACGCTGATCAGCATCATGCCGATGCTCATCCCTGCTTCGAGCGGAATCTGGAAAATCGGAAAGGGCTTGCCGCCAAGGCTGGCAAATGCGGTGCGCGAGTTCGCAAAGGTATTGACCCGAATGCCGAACCACGCCACGCCGTAACTGCCCGCAATGCCCACAATGCTGAACAGCACAATCATCGGAAGCGTAACCGCGATCGGCTTATCGGGAACCGGGGACAGAACACCGAAATAAAGCACAATGATGACGGCGATGAAGAGCCACAGAATCAGCAGGAACTTGCCCTGCGTCACGAGATACGTCTTGCAGGTCTCATAAATCAGCTCGGAAATTTCGAGCATGCTGCGGTGGACCGGAAGATTCCGCAGCCTCGTATAGATGACCAGCCCGAAGCCCAGGCCGAAGAGGCAGAACAGAATTCCAATCAGCAGAAGGCGGTGGCCATCCATCCCCAGGAAGGTGACTTGCGCGAGGTCCGGCAGCTTGAGGCTGGCTTCGCCTCCCGCTTCTCCCGAGGACTGTGCTAAAGCAGCAGGGCAAACGAGACCGGCCGCCAGGAAAGACGCGGTCAAGGTCGCGGTGAAACGACAAGCACGGGACACAATTCTGGCAGGCCAGGTGCGCATAAGGAATCCTCCGGGATGAGAGCTCGAGTCAGATTGACGGTCTTATTTAAGCCCTATCTTCCGGCGCAAAGCACCGACAGGCGCTCTTTGCGAGAGCACCTGGGAGCGCATTGCCGGAGTTCCGAACACGCTTCCACTACAAGGCTTGAACAGGAATGCTGAGCTTGGCCGCGTCGGATGTTCATGCCAGCGTTGGCCTGGGACCGGCAGACGATAGCCACGGCCTTGCCAGCACAAAACTCGCTTTTATAACACACCCCTGGGGGGCGAGGTCAACGGCGGACTGATGAAAACCGCCTGGATCGGCGCCCGGCGCGGTTTTCGACTCTCAACCCCCGGTTTTAACGGTTCAAGGCTGGTTTTCGGGGTCTTTCTTTGCCTCTTTGAGTGGATTTCCGCACTTATTTGCATTGCGCGAGCGGCGCTTAACGTTTTAACATTCTGCCCAGCCAGGTTTCCCAGAGTTTCGTCGCAAACTATGCAGGACTAATCCAGTTCCTGCCGCATTCAAATCGTAGATGACATCTTCCATCTGACCGGCAGGACTTGGAGAGGGAAGCAGTCTACGATTCGTTACGAATTCAGAACACAGGACGCGACGGCTTGCGGAAACAAGCTGCTGATTCGATCGGTTTGCAGTCCGGCTTTCGCGAACTGCACGGGCAGAAAAATCTCGGCCGAGGGACCTGGGGGAAACATGTTTTCAGGTGGACAGAATCTTCGAGCCCTGCGTGAGCAGCTTGGCCTGACGATGCGGGATGTGGAGAGCGCCAGCGCGCGCGTTGCCGAGAAGCACGGCAACGATGAGTTCTCCATTCCTCCCAGCCGTCTCTCGGACGTCGAAACTAAAGGCGTCATTCCGTCCATCTACCGCCTGTATTCTCTGGCCGTGATTTACCGCCGCGACATTCGCGAGTTTCTGTCCTGGTATGGGGTCGATTTGAACTGCATGGCGGCCGATCTCGAACTTTCCATGCCTCCGAAATCGCATTTTTCCGAGGCTTTATCGGGCGTTTCGGCAGTGCAGGTCCCGGTGCGCCTGGATCCGAGTTTTGACATCCGCCGCAGCTGCAACTTTGGCCGCCTGGTCGAGCAATGGGGGCTGGTGCCCCTCGCTTATTTGACTCAGTTCGCAAACTGCCAGTACACCTACGGCTACATCGGAAGCGAAGACCTCACCATGTTCCCGCTGCTGCCGCCGGGAAGTTTCGTGCAGGTCGACGAGTCGAAGTCGCGCGTGCTCGAAGGTGGTTGGAGGTCGGAATACGAACGTCCTATTTACTTCGTCGAAACCCGCAATGGGCACACCTGTTGCTGGTGCACGCTGGCGCGGGAAGAAATCATTCTTCAGCCGCACCCATTGTCGCCGGTGCCCGCAAAAGTGCTGCGCTATCCTCAGGAAGCGGAAGTGATTGGTCAGGTTGTGGGGGTGGCTATGAGGCTTGGCGAATGGCGCCCGCTGATTGAATCACCTGCAAACTCGAAAGAGCGCGTAGCACTGAACTAAGATGGCGTTCAGCAGCCGTTCCCGCGGCTGATGGCAGCAGTTCCCGGCGGCTCCGGTAGAGATCCTTCACATACGCCGTTGGCAAGACCCCCGCCTGACGGCTCGATTTCTCCAAATCTTCCAATAGCTTACGGAGCGGGGTGGCGAGCAATTGAGATACCACTGCGCGGTGCTCCTCCGCGATCGCGCGGCTGGCTGCCCCTTCGCCATGAATCCGGGCTAATCCCCAGTGCTCATAGGACCCTGTCCTATTGCGCAACCCGGACAGGTACTCCAGGCGCCGCAATCCGCCAAATATGGCTCCCAGCGTGGTTTTCCGCAGATCCTCGAGGGCTGAATTCAGCGTCATTTTTTATTTACAGATTCGGGAAATTCGACATTACCGACGTGATCTGGCGACCTAGGTTCCCTCAGCACATTATCACGGTGCAATCCCACTTTGAAAGGATTTCGCACCGTGAAAAATACACTCCGTTGGCTCGCTGTTTTTGTTGTTTTGGCCGCTCTTTCTGCCCCGACGATGGTTATGGCAGACGGCAATCCGGTACCGGTTTGCCCCACTGGCCGCTGCGTACCTCGCTAGGACACAGAAGCTCTTAAATGGTTGTGGGTCATCAGGAAAGGGGGTATAGTTGCCCCGCGGTGACCCATGACCGACCTCCTCTCGCTCCGCGGATACCTGTGGATTGCCCCTCATCTGCTGTTGCTGGTCGTCATTACAGGTCTGTTCTACCGAAGGCTTTATAGGAAATTTCCCGATATTTCTTTCCTATATCGATTGAAGAAATCCTTCAATTCATTGTGCTTTTCGCCATGACGCGACGGCCTGAAACGACGGCCAACCAATACGCGGTGGCTTATAGCGTTGGTCTGGCCGTGAGTACTGCGTTCCGCTTTGGGATTATTCACGAGATCCTCGCCCACATGTCGGGAAAACATCCCATTTTGAAACAGTTCGGTAAACCTGTTTTTCGGTGGGTCACCGTTGGTTTGCTCCTGGCCGGGCTATTGTTGGCTGTCTATACCCAAGGCAATAACGCGGATCCCATGGTCCACTCCGTTTATGTGCTCGACCGAGCGGCCAGCATTCTGCAGGTCGGTCTGCTTGCGGCCTTGTTCTTTTTGGCGAATTCTCTTGGGCCTCTCGTGGCGACATCATGCATTTGGCATCGCCCTCGGGGTCGGGATTCTGGCCAGCTCTTCGCTGGCGGCGGCGGCCATCCGTTCACAGGTCAATTTCGCATGGCAGGGATATCTCGACTACTTCAGTATGGGCGTTTATCACGCCTGCGTCGTGCTGTGGGGCTTCTATGTCTGGGCGCCGGAACGAGTTTCACAGATCACCGTCAAGGGCGTGCCGGAGCATGACGTGGAGAGCTGGAATCAGGAGTTGCAGCGCTTGATACGGCAATGATCGTCACCTTCGTCCTCGTCGCACTTGCACTTCTGGCCGCAGTTTTCTTCCTCCGTCTCGCCAAGGCCCGCCGCCATCAGGGCAAAGCCGTCGATCTGCGTTCGCGGCTGCTTCCCATCGATATCCATGCTTTCCGCAATCTGACCGATCCGGAGGAAGACGAATTTCTGCGCTCGCAACTTCCGCCAGGACAATTCCGCATGATTCAACGCGAACGCCTGCGCGCCGCCATCGCGTATGTCTGGTGCGCCGCGAGAAACGCCGCGATTCTGATTCAGGTAGGCGAGTCGGCGCAGCACAGCCCGGAAGCCTCAGTCGCCGAAGCGGGGCAGCATCTCGTGGAAAGCGCCGTGCAGCTACGCATTTTTGCCTTCCAGGCTTTGGCAAAGCTCTATCTCGGACTTCTTCTTCCAGGCGCTCCCATTGCGCCTGCCGGCGTCGCGGAAAATTATGAGCGCGTCACGCGGCAGGTCTTTCATCTGGGCCATCTTCAGGCTCCGGAGCGTGGCGTTACAGTGGCGTCGTAACGGGCCGCTCCAAACTAAAGCAACTACGAAGGGATAGCGCACATCCTAGTTTCGATCCGGCACCTCTTTCGGGCCACGGCGCCAACCAACCACGCCCGAGCTGGACGTATTCCTCGATACCCGGGAGCAATTGAATGGCAGAACAGCGAATGCGGAGGCTGTGGCTACCCAAATGGGCGCTGATTGTCGCCGGCGTCCTGGTGGTACTGGCCGTGGCCGGTGGCGTCCTTCTCTCCATTTACGCCGAGCCCTATCTCCGGGATCGATCGGAAGACATGCTGAGCAGCCGCTTTCACAGCGACGTTCAGATTCGCGACTTCCACATCAGTATTTTCCCCACGCTCGCCCTCAACGGAGGCGGCATCGAACTACGCCATCACGGCCGCACCGATGTCCCGCCGCTGATCGCCATCGAGCAATTCTCCGCCAGAACGAATCTGTGGAACATATTCTTCGGCAAGCCCTGGCACATCGAAAAAGTCACCCTGAAGGGGCTGACCATCAAGATCCCGCCGAAGGAGCAGCGCGGCAAATTGATCGATTCCTCCTCGTCTTCCAAGAGGAAGGGAAAAAATGTCCAGGTGAAGATCGACGAACTGGACTCGGATAACGCCGAACTCGACATCCTTCCCGGAAAGCCGGAGAAGTCTCCGCATCAGTTCCTGATCCATCACCTCAAGATGCATGACATCGGGCCCGGCTCCGGCGCTCCTTTCGAGGCGGAGCTCACGAATGCCACCCCTCCCGGCGAAATTCACGTGAAGGGAAACTTCGGTCCTTGGCAGGCCGACGAGCCGCGCACCACTCCGCTTAACGCTTCCTACACATTCAAAGACGCCGATCTTTCCGTCTTCAAAGGCATCGGGGGAATTCTGTCTTCGGAGGGAACATTCGGCGGGGTTCTGGAACAGATCGAGGTCAAGGGCGAGACCACCACACCCGATTTCATGGTGAGTTCGGGCGGCCATCCCATGATGTTGAAGACCGAATTCCAGGCGACCGTCGACGGCACCAATGGCGACACGCTTCTGCATCCCGTGGTGGCGCACCTGCTGAACACGACTTTCGTGTGCAATGGCGGTGTGGTGAAGCCGAGCGATCCCAACAAGACGGGGAAGGAAGTGATTCTTGACGTCACAGCCGACAATGCCCGGCTGGAAGACTTCCTCCGCCTTGCCGTGAAGTCCGACAAACCTCCGCTCACGGGCACACTGGATCTTCAGACCAAGTTCGATCTGCCTCCGGGGAAGGAAGACGTGGTCGAACGTCTCCTGCTGGATGGAAAATTCGGCATCGCCGGGGCGCAATTTTCGGACAAGAACGTGCGCGAGAAGATCGAAGGCCTCAGCCGCCGCGGGCAAGGTCACCCCAAAGACGAGGATGTCGGCGACTCAGTCTCCGACTTTCGCGGAAGTTTCAGGCTGAAAGATGGCGCAGCTTACTTCCGCAATCTCACGTTCAACGTTACCGGGGCCGCGGTGCAGCTCAGCGGAACTTATGGTTTGCAGAACGAAGAACTTGACTTCCACGGAAGACTTAAGCTCGATGTGAAACCGTCACAGGCGACCACGGGCGTGAAGTCATTTATCCTCAAGGTGTTCGATCCGTTTTTCAGCAAGAACGGCAAAACTGACCTGCCGATCAAAATCACCGGCAAACGCGACAAGCCCTCGTTCGGTCTCGATTTCGGACACAAAAGCAAAAACGAAGAACCGAAAAAGAAGGACAAGAACGGCAACGGCTAGCCGCGGGTTTCATGCTCTGCGGCTCGCGAATTCTTCTTGACGGCCCCGCTTTCCCTGTTTATGTTCCACTTGTCCGATCTTTAGCGGATCGACAAATCTCATCGCCCGGGAGGCGCCTATGACTGCCGTTTCCAACCCGAAGGGTAGGTCTGCCTCCATATTGTTGCTTTAGACGTTTCCTTTCCGGCTGACCTTCTCTTACATCCGCTCCTTTCTGCACACCTATTGATGGGTGTCTCTATCCGTTTTCCTACACGCAGGCGCATTTGCGCCTGAGAGACGGAGCTTTCACATGCCGGAGCAGTTTCAGCTTGCCGGGTTGGGTTGGAGTTCGTTTTTGGAGAATCACTTTCGGGAATTGCACGATCTTTCGCTGTCGCCCGCGCGCGTCGTCGAGGAATTGAAGACGCTTTACCGCGTGCGTACCGAGTCAGGAGAGTTTCTGGCCGGCATCGCCGGCAGGCTTCGGTATCTTGCGCAGAGTCGCGATGGCTTCCCTGCGGTAGGCGATTGGGTTGCAGTCAGCGCATCCGATGGCCGGGCGCGGATCGAGTCC
This sequence comes from Terriglobales bacterium, assembly GCA_963803205.1. GTDB lineage: Bacteria > Acidobacteriota > Terriglobia > Terriglobales > Acidobacteriaceae > CAWDLG01. The sequence goes on along the minus strand of CAWDLG010000004.1, from coordinate 1,079,565 downwards.
ATCCTGCCGCGCCGGACTAAGCTTTCGCGCAAGGCCGCAGGCCGGAATTCAAGTGAGCAGATCATCGCCACGAATCTCGATGTCGTCTTCATCGTCAGCTCGTTGAATCGAGAGTTCAATCTGCGGCGCATCGAACGTTATCTGGCTGCCGTGTGGGAAGGCGGCGCACAGCCCGTCGTGCTGTTGAACAAAGCCGACCTCTGTACCGAGGTGGCCGAGCGAGTGGCCGAGGTTGAGAGCATTGCCATCGCGGTGCCCGTGTGCCCGGTCAGCGCACTCGAGAGGAACGGAGTAGATGCCGTGCGGCGACATCTCGGACCGGAAATGACCGCCGCCTTCGTTGGCTCATCCGGCGTCGGGAAGTCGACCATCATCAATGCCCTTGCAGAAGACGGCCGCCTTCCCGTAGGGCCGGTGCGCCCATCCGACGACCGCGGCCGCCATACGACCACCTCGCGCCAGACCGTTTTCCTCCCCGGCGGCGGGATTGTCATCGACACCCCAGGTATGCGTGAGTTTCAGCTCTGGGACAGCGGCCAGGGCCTCACTCAAGCGTTCGAAGACATCCAGGCCCTGGCGGAGGACTGCCGGTTCCGTGATTGTGCCCACCACGGTGAGCCAGGCTGCGCGGTCGAAGCCGCAATCTCGGAAGCACGCCTGGAGCCCGAAAGGCTGGAAAATCACCGCAAACTTCAAGCAGAATTGCGGTTTCTCGAGTGCAAGGTCGACCCGCAGGCCGCACATGAGCAGAAACGCAGGTGGAAACAGATCCACCGGGCAATGCGCCGCGATCGTCCGCCGAGGTACTGACAGGCGCAATTTTGTCATTGCAATACCGATGCTCACTCCGTTTCGTACAGTGTTTGCCGTATAGACGCTGGTGCCCCGGGGACTTGATTATTTACGACTAGTCTTTTTGTCCCATCTCAACCGAAGGTGTATTTGAAGATGTCAAACCCTGATTTTCAGCCGACTCCAACCATGGCCTACCTTCGCGACCATGAGCGGGAAGGCCATGTCGTCCAGCTTTATTCGGAGGATAGCTTCCTGATCGACGTGCTCAGCCGTTTTGTGGGCTCAGCGCTCGCGGCTGGAGATGGCGCCATTGTTCTGGCCACGGCCCCGCATCGTGCCGAACTCGAGAAGCGCTTGGCAGCACGCGGCCTGGAAACAGTCAAGGCTGCCGTCCAGGGCCGTTACATCTCGCTCGATGCCAGCGAGACCCTCCTGCGCGTCATGGTCAACGGTGGCGTGGACGAGAACCGATTCAACGACGCCGTGGGCGGCATTCTGAGCCAGGTGACCATGGCCCTCGGCAAAGGGGACTGCCGTATCGCCGTATTTGGTGAACTTGTCGCGCTGCTCTGGGCGGAGGGGAAGGCCCAGGAGGCAATTCGCATCGAACAGTTGTGGAACAAGATGTCGGAGAAGCACTCCTTCAACCTTCTCTGCGCCTACCCGATGGCAGGATTCGGCAACGAGCAGCACATCGAACCGTTCTTGAAGATCTGTCGCGAACACTCCGATGTAGTTCCCAGCGAGAACTACATGGGGCTGAGCAGTGAGACCGATCGCCTGCGCAGGATCGCTGAACTCCAGCAGAAAGCTCATGCTCTGGAGCAGGAGCTCTCGTTCCGGCAGAGCGAGGAACGCTTCCGCCTGCTGGTGGAAGCGGTGCGCGACTACGCCATCTTCATGCTCGATACCGAAGGCCGCATCGCCAGCTGGAACATCGGAGCGGAACGCATCAAGGGCTACAAAGCGGAAGAAATTCTCGGCAAATATTTTGGCGTCTTCTACCCGGAGGAGGACGTCCTCAACGGCAAGCCGCAATGGGAACTGATCATCGCTGCCAAAGAAGGACGCTTCGAAGACGAAGGCTGGCGCATCCGCAAGGATGGCTCCCGGTTCTGGGCAAATGTCATCATCGCCGCCATCCGGGACGCCACCGGCAAGCTAATCGGCTACGGCAAGGTCACGCGCGACATGACCGATAAAATGAAGGTGCAGCGCGCCCTGGAGGCCGAAGTTGCGGAAAAGCGCGACGCACAGCGGCTGCTGGTGGCCTCGGCAAACTCCCTGCGCCAGCTGTCGCTGCATCTCCTCCGCACACAGGATGAAGAAAGGCGTCGAATCGGGCGCGACCTTCACGACAGTCTGGGCCAATACCTCGCGGTGCTGAAGATGAAGCTCGAATCGCTGTCTATGGCGGTGGGAAGCAGCGAAGAGTCCGTCGCCGCGGATTTCGAAGAATGCGTCTCCCTAGCCAACGACTGCATTAAGGAAGTCCGGACCGTTTCCTACCTCCTCTATCCGCCCATGCTCGAAGAGATGGGCCTGATATCAGCGATTCCCTGGTATCTCGACGGATTTTCCGCCCGCAGCGGCATCAGGAGTCAATTCGACGTGGGCGAAAACTGCGGCCGCCTGCCTCGCGACTCAGAGCTGGCCATGTTCCGGGTGCTTCAGGAAAGTGTCACCAATGTCCACCGCCACTCCGGAAGCCCAACTGTCAAAGTGCGTCTCTTTACCGAGGGAGGCATGTGCGTCCTCGAAATACAGGATCAGGGAAAAGGCCTGCCGGAGGAGACCCTGGAACCGAATGGAAAGCAGAGTCCGAACGCAACCGGCGTGGGAATCCGCAGTATGGACGAGCGCATGCGCTGCATCGGCGGAGGGCTGGAAGTCATTTCCGGCAAAATTGGTACCACCGTCCGGGCCACGGTTCCCGCTGAGCAAGTGATCGCTCCGCCCGGCAACAGTTCCGAAGCCCGCGGCTAGGTGAGTTCTTCGATCCAATCCCGAAGGACAGTTTCAAAGAACCGACGCCTGATTCCTGGCGGTTCTCATTGCCGACGATCATGAGATTGTGCGCGAGGGCATCCTCACCCTGATCGCGAGGTCGGGCGTGATTGGCAGATCTGCGGCGAGGCGAGCAACGGAGACGATACGGCGTCCGCGTCCTGATTTTCACCATGCACGAATCAACTCAACTGAGGGGAATCTTGCCCCGCATAGGGGTTGAGGCGATCAGGCGCATTCGCCCAGTAGCGACCGTGCATGGTCGATCAGCTGCCGCACATTGTCGGCCTTCGAGACCACGGCGCTGACTCCGGCTGCGGCGGCCAGAGCCTCCAGTTGCTCGGCGCTGAAGGCAGTAAATAAGATGATTGGCACTTCAGCCAGCCGCCTCAATTGCAATGCGGCCTGCAGACCGTCCATGTCAGGCATCGCGTAATCCAGCACGATCAGGTCTGGCTGCGATTCGCGTGCCTTCGAGATCGCGTCTTTGCCGTCCACTGCCTCACGTATTTGCCAGCCCTCACGGGCTAAGAGTTTGGTAAGGCTGCGCCGGATCACAGCATTGTCGTCTACGATGAGAATGTTCTTACCCAAGCTCGGACACCGTTCCCCCACCATGCGCTGTCCCCATTAGGATGGCAATCAGTGGAATCGGGTAGCCCGAAGCGTCCCCGCTTAGCCTGCATTGGGATCCAAACCGGTGCGCTCAGGTCCAAAACGGGAGCGTAAAGGGCCGAGTGAGAATCGAACTGACCTATAAGAGCCTTTTTTTGCAGTGTCGCTCAGGCTTTGAGCTGAGAGAAGCGCTCAATCCTGGCCTCGAGGCTGGGGGCGCCGGCATGGGTGTTGCTTACTGTCGAAAGACTTCGTCCCGCGTCCCCAGTAACCGGGGACTTTGAACCGTACCCGCAGCAAGACCACAACTTCGCCTAGAAATCCTCTGGCGCGCGCGCAACTGAAAAGCGCTTTCGCAGCTTCTGCCACTCATCAGTTCCGAACAGCCGCGGTCCAACTTCGATAAGGCGGGGGGTCATGTTGAAGACTGCCACCCGCGTCCACGGGCGGCCATCCCGCGTACGGAGACCTTTTTCGTTCAGGTCGCTGACGATGCTCGAGTAGGGAAAGTCCTGCACCAGCAACTCCATCATCAGCATGAGCGTCCGGTTCTCCAGGGGGTCAACCTCCAGGCGCTGGCAGTCGTCGGAGATGCGCAGCCCGTAGGGAATGTCTTCGTTGTATGCGCCCTGGGTAGGAGACTCCGATTCGGGCAACTCGCGCCGCCACTCGAGCGACACCAGTTGCCATCCGGCGGCGGTCCGCTGGCGGATGACCTCGGAGTCAAACGGGCCCGAAACAATGTCGCGAATGCGTTCAAAGTGTACCATCACGGCCTCCCTGGCTTGGTTGAAGTGTTGGGGTCTCAGATGAAGGCGAGGCTCTCCCCAGGGGCGACATGCATTTGGCCGTCCAAATTTGAGGCCGCTGCGAATCCTGCAATCGCTTGTCGCCGTAGAAGACCAAGCCGCGATGTCGCCGGACCTGAGGCAGCGTGCTGTCCGCTTTCATGAATTGTTGTCCGTTTTCGGACGGGGTTGGCCGGGGACGAGCGGGAGCAGCCGGCGAAGAAAGTCCGCTGGGCCCAGTTACCTTCTTATCTGGCACCCTGATTTCATGCGGACTTTATTAGACAGTGCCTCGACGATATGTCTCTCGAAAAATCGATCCGGAGGCAGCGGACCCGGGCTACACAAATACTTCGCCCGGCAGGGGGATCAGCGTCCGCGAGGCGAGGGTGTTTTGAACAAACCGTTTCGGTGGATCTCCCAATGTGTCAGTTTGCTTGCGTTCGATCTGCAACTTCAGCGTGCGTTCGATCTGCCGCAGCTCCAGCCATTCCGCGCCTGCGACCAGCGTGGTAGCGCGTCCCTGGGATCCGGCCCGCCCTGTGCGGCCGACGCGATGGATGAAATCCTCGGCCATCTTCGGCAGGTCGTAGTTGATGACATGGGCCACATCGTCCACATGCAAGCCACGTGAAGCGATGTCGGTGGCCACCAGCACCTGATATTGCCCTTCCTGAAATCCTTTCAACGCTTTGTTTCGTTGCGACTGCGAGCGGTCGCCGTGGATCATGACGGCATTGAAACCGTCACGTGCCAGTGATTTGGCGATTCGTTCTGCTCCTCGCTTCGTGCGGGCGAAGACCAGCGTTTGACCGGTTTCCGTATCGAGCAGCTGCCGCAGTGTGTCCATTTTGCCTTCGGGACGAACTTCGTACGCGCTAAGCTGCACGCTCTCGGCCGGCTTGAGCACGGATCCGTGGGCCACTCGCACCGGCTCGCGCATGTATTCATGCACCAGGCTGGCCACGGACTGTTCCATGGTCGCTGAGAAGCACAACGTCTGGCGGCGGGTTGGGAGTGTTGCCACAATGCGCCGGACGGCAGGCAGAAAACCCATGTCCAGCATGCGGTCGGCTTCGTCGAGCACCAGCATTTTGATCTGATGTAACTCCACCAGCCTGGAGTCAATGAAGTCCTGCAAGCGTCCCGGGGTCGCGATGATCAGGCCGCATCCACTGCGGAGGCTCTGTATCTGTGCTTTCTCGGGCATCCCACCAATCACCAGCGCTGCTTTCGGCGTGTTCTTGCCGCGCAGCAGTTCGTACTGATCGTGGACTTGTATTGCCAACTCGCGTGTCGGCAGCAAAATCAAGGCGCTGGCCTGTCGGGCTGGCTCGCGCCGCAGCATTTCAATCAAGGGAAGCAGGAAGGCGAGTGTCTTGCCGGTCCCGGTCTGGGCCGTTGCGATTACGTCTTTGCCCTCAAGCGCGGGAGGAATCGCCCGTTCCTGGATCGGGGTTAGAGTTTTGAATTGAGCTGCCGCAAGAGCCTGCTGCAACGCAGCAGACAAAGGCAGTTCTGCAAATGTCGTCATTCGATTTGTTTTCTTTCTGGAGGGCCTGTCGTCACACACTCAGACATACGTCGGAGCTTTCACGCCGCTCACGTTCAATCTAGATTTGGCGCTGGGTAAACCGGCAGGCAGGAAAGGCGGAAATGAAACTGGTTCAACTCAGGAACCACCGCGAGAACAAGCAAACCGTACAATAGCGTCAAACGGATTATAGCACAAAGGCTTTGGAAACAGCGCATAAACGCGAGCCCTGTGCCCAATTCGGGTCCGTTTGCTTATGACGTGGTTCTATCGCACCTGGCAAGCGAAGGCGCGCCTCTGCTTCCTGGAATGCGAGCAGGGTTGGCGAATCAAGCCAAACGGAGCGTCAAGAGAGACGCATGAGCATCCCCGCCGCTTATGTCCGGCATGATGACGAGTTCCAATGTTTTAACGCCTGAGAGTTCCGCGGAGTGATCTTCGGTTTCTCGCACCGTGTCCGGCGGACTGAAGTTCCATTGTTGACGCAGAATTTCCCGATTCTGATTCCCGTCGTCGCCAGTCCAGCGAAGCACGAATTCCTGTGTACGCTTGACCCTCGTTTCCTCGAACACCAGCCAGATGCGCCTGAGAACCTGGGGCTTGTCGAAGACCAGGCGGACGGTCTGCCTGCCAGGGCTAGCCGCCCTCCATCCCCGACTGTCATTCGGAAGCAATGCCGCCTCGATGGGATGGCTATCATCCTCCGAGGTGACCTCAACTGATGCCGTGCTGCTTAGATCCAGCCAGTTCTGATCGATGGTCGTAGCGGGTTCCATTCCATCAGCAATCACGCGCTTACGCATAGTGGTTCTCCCTTGGTTCATTTGACATGCTGGTTAGATGCGGCGACGCGACCCGCGCATGCCGGAAGCGCACCCGTCGCATCCGTCCAGCTCGAAGCTGGCGCAGAAATGGGCAGCGAGCGAGCTGTGATTTTCGAGATCAGACAACGCCAGAACGAGCACGCATGGCGTCCTGGGTAAATTCTGCCCTTGACGCCAGGCAGAGTGTGGTCAAAAGTGAACACTATTTCGAAAACTGGTAGCGTTATCGTAGATAGTGATGAAGACGCGTATCCATGCCACCGGTTTGCTATTGCCGAGCCTGTTGTGTCTCAGCATCGGGCAACTGGCAGCCCAGCAGCGCCTTCCGTCCCCAAATGAGCCTCACATTGCCTTGAGCGGCGAGCAGGTCGTAGCTCAGATGGTTCAAAGAAATCTTGAACGCGATCACGCGCTGGCTTCATTTCAAGGGACCAGGATGTATCGTCTGGAGTACCACGGCTTCCCCGGTTCCAGAAGCGCAGAAATGGTCGTGGACGTCAAATACACGTCACCGGCAGGCAAGGAATTCACCATCCAATCTGCTGTCGGTTCCAAGTTGCTCATCGATAGGGTGTTGAAGAAACTTTTGCAGAGCGAGATGGAAGCACAAACAGCAGAGAACCAGAGCCGCGTAGCCCTCAACAATGACAACTATAATTTCACGCTGGTCGGGCGCGAGGATGCGCCGCGTGGCTCACTCTACATTCTCGCAGTTGAACCGCGAACCAAGGACAAGCTTCTCTACCGTGGACGGATATGGGTTGATGCCACTGATTTCGCGGTGGTGCGTATTGAGGCAGAACCAGCCAAAAGCCCTTCCTTTTGGATCAAAGATACGAGCATCGAGCATACGTATGCGAAGGTCGCTGACTTTTGGCTGCCTGCCTCGAATCGAAGCGCCAGCAGCACCCGCCTGGGAGGCCACGCTTTGTTGACCATTGACTACAAGGACTATCGGGTTACCTCGACAACTCCGTCAGACAACTCAAGGAGCGCCCTCGCGAACCACCGATAGATTCTCCAACTGAGCGCGCGTCAGTTCAGTCGCCCTGAACTTCATCGGATAGGGTGCTGGTCTACGACAGCAGTCATTGACCTCCGCCAAGGATTTGCCGGTGGCGGATATGGTGTGTGTCTTTTGTGGTTTGACAATTCAGTGCGTGAGGGCTAGGGTTGAGTTAGAGCGAGCGATTTTCCCTCCCTCATTCAGGTCCTCTGAGCTAAGTCAGCCCATCTGAAGTTTGTCCCTCTTAGATCAAGCGTCCAGCCGGAGGTTAGGTATGTTCGCTCGCAACGTCGCGCTGCGTCTGCGGCCCAATAGTTTGAACGAGTTCCACCGCGTTCTTGATGGCCAAATTATTCCTCTCTTACATAAACAGCCAGGATTTAAAGATCTCATCACATTCGCTCTGGTCGGGGGAACTGATGTCACTGCGATCAGCCTCTGGGAAACCAGGGAAGACGCCGAGTCCTACCATAGCCGGAGTTACGCGCAAGTGATGAAATGTCTGGAGCCATTGCTGGATGGAAGCCCCAAGCTGCGTATTGCAGACATCATTAGTTCGACATTCCACAAGCTCGCGGAAAGCACCGCCGCGTGAAGTTGGGTCGTGTAGCCGGCGGGAGATATACGCAGGTTGTTTGTCGACTCAAACTGAGGAAATCATGAAAAATCTTTACGTTGGCAATCTGCCGCATCGCACCACAGAGCCCCAGCTTCGCTCACTCTTCGAAACACACGGTAAGGTCGAACGGGTCAACATTGTTACCGACAAACAGACCGGCCGTCCGAAGGGATTCGCGTTTGTCGAAATGACCGAGGCCGGCGAGGCAGACAAGGCTTGTCTCGCCCTGACCGGACGTGAATGGGAAGGCCGCGCGCTGCGCGTTAATGAAGCCAAGGACAAATCGCACTGAAGACGCGCCCCGCCGGTCCACTGACAGCGGTCGTCGGCAGTTGAGTTTTGACGTGGAATGAGGATGAATGCTTACCACAATTATGAAGTACGTCGCTATTGTCACATTGCTCGCAGGCTTGTTCTGGAAGTTCGTGCCCAATGCGAGAACTTATCTGGACTTTGCCGTCGCCGCCGGGGCGGTATTTGTGCTGGTGCAGGCTGTAAACCTGCGCAAGTACTGGTGGGTGGCCGTGTTCGGTGCAATAACTTTCTTCTTCAATCCCATCCGCCCGGTAGGACTCTCTGCCGGAACAATCGTGGCATTGCAAATTCTGACTGCGGCTGCGTTCGCCGTGTCTCTGCAAGGCTTGAAAACGTGTCCCAGGCTAAGCATCGCTTCCATCACTGAAGCTAATCCAAGAACCGAGTCGCTGTGACGTTGCGGCCAAATCAGAATCTCGACCAGATACTTGAAGCGGTGGCAGTCGCTGCATGGGATGACCTGATCCATGCCCGAACACCTGGGTTAGTCCACGTCAAGTATCGTCTTGCGGACAATCGCTCGCTCGCGGACCTGCAAGTATGGGCCTCCGAAACCAGAGGTCGGTGGCTGCTGGTGTGCAAGTATTCACCCGTTGCCTCGACCGCGGCGAGTCCCGGGCTTCTATTCAGCAATGGATATGGTTCGGACGTACTGGCTCACTTCCTGAGGTTTGTGATTGAGCACCAGGGTGTATTTGATCGCAGTCGCGAATTGAACCGTGACAGCATGGTGCAGGTTCGACTGCCGAACGAGGACGAGAAATTACGAGCGCTCAAGTTCGTCAACGAAGTGCAAACGCTCGAAGTAGTGCATCAACAGACGGCCTTTGCTGCCGCCACCTAGGCTCGCAACTATCGCGACGAGCGCGACCCGCCCGTGATTTGGAGCCAGACAACAACCTTTTGTCCTATGCAAACTAAACCCTCACTGCCAAGCCGGATCGCGGTAATCGGGAATCATCTTCCCCGCCAGTGCGGCATCGCGACATTCACGACAGACTTGTGCGAGGCACTTTCTGTCGAATATGGAACTGCCCGGTTCCTGGCGGTGCCTGTCAACGACACGGCATCGGGATACGACTACCCAGCGCGTGTGCGCTGGACGCTGACGCAAGATGAGTTGCCGTCGTACCTTGATGCAGCTGACTTCTTGAACTTCAACAACATCGACATGGTCTGCCTGCAACACGAATATGGAATCTTTGGCGGACCGGCGGGCAGCCATATTTTGCATCTGTTGCGGCGGCTGAAAATGCCAGCGGTGACGACCCTGCATACCGTGTTGCGTGAGCCAAACCCAGATCAAAAGATGGTGATGGAAGAAATCGCTGCGCTTTCGGATCGTCTGATCGTCATGAGCCGCCTCTCGTCCCAGTTCTTGCAGGAAATCTATAAGGTACGAGAGGAAAAGATTGACCTGGTTCCGCATGGGGTATCCGATCTTCCATTTTTGGATCCCAACTTTCATAAGGATCGCTTTGGGGTGGAAGGAAAAGCGGTATTGCTCACCTTCGGATTGCTTTCGCCGAACAAAGGAATCGAAAACGTCATCCAGGCACTCCCGCGGATTTTGTCGGAGCACAAAAACGTTGTCTACATCGTGACCGGGGCGACCCACCCGCATGTTCTTCGCCAACAGGGCGAGAGGTATCGGAACTCCCTGCAAACTCTGGCAAAAGAACTGGGAGTGGAATCGCGGGTGATCTTCCATAACCGCTTCGTCAGCCCTGAAGAACTCGTGGAGTTCATCGGAGTTGCGGATATTTACATCACCCCATACCGCAACGAAGCGCAGGTTGTATCCGGCACATTGGCGTACGCATTGGGCGCAGGCAAGGCAATTATTTCTACTCCTTACTGGCACGCGATCGAATTATTGGACGATCGTCGAGGTGCGCTGGTACCTTTTGCAAATCCCGATGCCATTGCACAGAAGACGCTGGAACTCCTGGACGCTCCGGCGATTCGCCATGCCATGCGCAAGCGCGCTTATCTGTATGGTCGAGAGATGATCTGGAAGAAAGCTGCACAGGGCTACATGCGCAGCTTTGAGCGGGCCCGTGCGGAACGCACCCGCAAGCCTCGTGTCGAGTTTTCGGCGCAGGCTTCGACCAATTCTCTGGACAGGCTGCCGGCTCTGAAATTGGATCACCTGTCGCGCTTGACCGATCACACCGGAATCCTTCAGCATGCGATCTTCTCCATTCCCAACTATGGCGAGGGCTATACCACCGACGATAATGCCCGTGCGCTGATTCTTGCCGTCCTACTGGAAGAGCTTGGGGCGGGCTTTCCGTCTGAGACCGAAAGCCTATCGTGCCGCTACCTGGCCTTTCTAGAGCATGCGTTTAACCCGAAGCTTGGCAGATTCAAGAATTTCCTGAGTTACGATCGCCGTTGGACCGAGAAAGCGGGATCTGAAGACAGTCACGGACGCGCTCTGTGGGCGCTGGGATCGGTATTGGGTCGGTCTCAGAATCAAGGCTTGAAAGGATCTGCTGGGCGGCTCTTCGAGTTTGCTCTTCCAGCAGTGGTGACATTTACCAGTCCTCGAGCGTGGGCATTTACCATCCTCGGGATCCAGGAGTACCTGGGTTCATTTGCAGGAGACCGGGACGCTAAAAAACTCAGCTCAGTATTGGGAATGCGGTTGCTGGAAATGTATGAGGCAACTAAGAAGCCATCCTGGAAATGGTTTGAAGACGTAGTAGCTTATTCAAACGCAAGGCTGCCTCAGGCTTTGCTGCTCGCTGGCAGTTCTGACGAGCGGATGGTCCGATCTGGTCTGGAATCTTTAGAATGGCTGCTGGACGTGCAGCGATGCGAAGGCAAAGGACATTTTGTTCCCATCGGATCACCAGGTTGCTATCGCCAGACTGGCGAAAAGGCACGTTTCGATCAACAACCAGTCGAAGCCGCGGGCGCGGTCTCAGCTTGTCTGCAAGCCCATCGTGTAACCGGAGACGATCGCTGGCGCCGCGAAGCCTGGTCGGTTTTCAAGTGGTTCTTGGGCGACAATGACCTGCAACTGTCTCTTTACGATTCAAACACCGGCGGCTGTCGCGACGGTTTGCATCCTGACCGGGTAAACCAGAACCAGGGAGCGGAATCTACACTTTCATTTCTGACCGCATTGTCCGAGATGCGCCTGCTGGAGAAAAGCGAGTTCACTGAGTCTAGCTTTAAGATTCACACCCTGGAAGACACTCCAGACCACGACGAAATTCCCGCAGTGGCTTTGAAATAACCTATGAATGATCCCCACAGGCAGCCGGCTCCATTGCTACGCCGTCACCCAGCCAATCCGATCCTCAGCGCCAAGGACTGGCCTTATTCCATTAACAGCGTTTTCAATCCTGGAGCCACGCGGCTGCCGGATGGGACCACGTTACTCCTGTGCCGAGTGGAAGACCGAAGAGGTCTCTCGCATCTTTGCGCTGCTCGTTCAACCAACGGAGTAGATGGATGGAAGATTGACAAAGAGCCGACATTGATGCCGGACCCAGCGAAATACCCCGAGGAGTTATGGGGTATAGAAGATCCGCGCATCACACTCGTGCCAGAGCTGCAACAATACGTGGTGAGCTACACTTCGTATTCGCGAGGGGGGCCTGGCGTCTCGCTCGCGCTTACCAAAGATTTCCGCACGTTCGAAAGATACGGCGTAATCATGCCGCCGGATGACAAAGACACGGCCCTTTTTCCACGAAGAATTAACGGGTCGTGGGCACTGATACACCGGCCCATGACGCCGCTTGGAGCTCACATCTGGATTTCGTATTCCCCCGATCTACGTCACTGGGGACGCCATCGCATGATGCTGGAAGCCCGCCGCGGCGCATGGTGGGACGCAAACAAGATTGGCTTATCTCCTCCGCTTATCGAGACCTCTCGGGGTTGGTTGATGCTCTACCACGGAGTCCGTCGAACCGCTTCTGGTCACATCTACCGTCTGGGTTTAGCTCTCTTTGATCCTGAAAATCCGGAGAAATGCATATTGCGTGGTGACTCATGGATCTTCGGACCGGAGGCCGAGTACGAGCGCCATGGCGATGTGGATGACGCTGTTTTCCCATGTGGATATACGATCGATCCCGATGGCGATACCCTCAACCTCTATTATGGGGCCGCTGATTCTTGCGTTGCCCTGGCGCAAGGTAGCATCGCTTCGCTGCTGGAGTGGCTGGACACTTTCGGTTCGTGCGACCGGAGATGTGAAGACTAGAACGCTCAGTGCTGGCTGCCATAATGGGGCGCCGACGAAGGGCTGAGGCAGGTCACTTTCGCGCAAACTGAATCTGCCAATCAACCGGATTCTGTTGTCCCGTGAAGGTCAACTGCAAGGCGTTTCCCGCCAGGTTCTTCTGCACCGGCAGGGTTTGTCCGCGGTCGTTCCTTGCGGCGAACTGAGTCGCGCTCAGTCCATCCGGAACGTAGAACCACAAAGAGTACGGCGCGCCCGGCACGGTGGCGGACTGCCCCTCCAGCTTGCTCCGCGATGAATCCCAGCTCTGGGAGAGGATGGAGTAGGCGCCGGAAATGTGTCGGGACAGGCCGATGAGTTGCGGACGATTCAAAAGAGGATGAATCAGCAACACTCGCGTATCATGCGAGTCCACTGTAATGTCCGCGTGGCCGCTAAACACCCCAAGCAACTTCTGATTCCAGAAATCAAAGACGACATACTTCGAATCGCGATCCAATCCCAGCTTCTCAGAGAAATCAATGCTTCTCGACGCCGTTCCACTGCGCCAGTTGGTTATGCCGGCGACGTCATATGTCCCCGCTGGGGCGTCGACCTTCAAATCGAGGATTTCAGGGTAATCATGGATGTAAGTGTCGGGTTGAACGTGCTTGAACTTGTCCCACGAGGTTTTTGTACCGCGGCTGAACAGATCAAGTGGAATTATGGGGAGGGTGGGCATAGTGGCCTGCAACAGACGCACCCGTGCCTCCGGCAACTCTGGCATCACACTGGCCAAAGGGTACGCAACTCCCGTCAGGGCTACGTGACTGACCAAAGTCCTGGCCTCGGCGTCGGTGACGCCGAAGCCGGTGACCGGCTCCTCGCGATCTCGTTCCGTCTCGATCACCACTGGCTTACGTTTGCTGGCTGCCTCCTCGACTGTCATTGGCTCGCCCAGCTCCAGCCCTTCTCCGGGCATCACATAGACCAGGAGGTGGTTGAGGAAACCATTGGCATAAATGGAACTGAACAGCGAATACATGCCCTGCCAGTTGTTGTAGACATCATCGCCATTGAAATACGAGTTCGCGTAACCGATGGCATTTAGAGGCGTTCCGGCCGGGCAGGCCTCGATGAAGCGCTTTGGTCCCATCGTTTGCCTGATCATTGCCACCCGTTCACGGTAGTTTGCGATGAAATCGGCCCGCGCATTCTTTAGCCGGGTCGTGTCCACTACCGGAGCGTATTTGGGGAGGGCGTGCTCCCCGTCAAACTTGAAGTAGTCGAAGCCCCACTCGTCGAGAGTTCGGATGATTCGGGTCACAACGGCCAGAGCTTCCGGATGCGTCGAATCCAAAGCCGGGGTGTCATAGTCGCGAACGACGTTTCCCCGCTTGTCGTAGACATACCAATCAGGATGGGAAGGCAATCCCGCGGCATACGCGTTTGGGACCAGCCAGATTCCCGCCCTCAGGCCTCTCAACCGGATGTAATTCGTCAGCCACTCAGGGCCATGGGGAAATTTTGTCTTGTCCCAGTTCTCGATCCAGGAGTGGCCTTCAGGAGTGCGATCGTACCCATCATCAAGTTCGACGTATTCGAAGCCATAGGGCAGCAGATGGGCTGCAATCCAATCGGTATTGAGCGTCACGTCCCGTTCTGTGACCGCCTCGTAATAGCTCGTCCAGCTTGACCAGACCATGGGGGCGGCCCGGAAGTACGAATCGTCGAAGCGCGAATAGAATGGGACTCCCAAAACCTTGGTGTAATAGTCCGGAGTGAATCGCAGCAATCGGTTCCCGGGGACAGGCACGTTCAGGCTCAGCAGATTCTCATTCTGGCTGTCCCGGGCCATGGTCACGCCCTCGCCGAAGTCAATGGCAATGTCCGTGTCGCGGTCGAAGAGGCTGTGAAAAAGCGATCCCTGAGCCTGGCCCAGGCTGAAGTACATGACATCGGGATTGCGGCGTGGAAGAAACGATCGGTTATGAGTAAAGCTCCCGCCGTAGGTGTGGGCCACTTCGCCCGTGCCCACCCAGTCCACGGGCGCGCCTTCGGAGTCGATCAGGCGAGCCACCATGCGACTTGGGGTTGTCGGGGCCTCAGCCGTCAGGAAGGCGTCGTATTCTGTGCTGGATATCCTCAGGCTGGTTCCCTGTGGTTGAAACGACCATGCGGTCGCAGGGTCGGTGGTACGGACCGTCAATTCCTTCTCATTCGCGTCGACCTGCCATTGCTTCAACTGGCGATGCCGGTCTGATCGGCCAACGTGCAACCGTATGTTTTGCAACACAACCCCGAGGGCTCTTGTCTTTATGGTCAGCGTGCTCTGGACTGGATCAGCAACTATCGTCCAGTCATCGCTTGTGACCGATGCTGATTGAGCTGCCGGTGCGGCGGAGGCGCCGCACATCATCATTACGAGTGCAAACCCACAGAGTCCCCGCGCGCTTCCCATAGGCCACTCCGTTTTCTGGCTTTGTTCCGGCGCATTATAGGCGGCAACACCATGGGCGTCCACGTCGAGCATGTTGCCCGAGAGTTTGAAACACCATACCCGCCACACTTTTCGCTTGACTTGAAACATAACGTGGGACTACAAGAGTTGCCAACTGCATTCATAAAGATATGGGCCTAAATAGTTTTGTTAGGGCGTGACGAAACTAGTCGGGGAGAAAGCCTATGTCCGCTAGAGTGGCACCTTCCAGATACCTGGTATCTCTGCTGCCGTTTTTTGTGGTCGTCCTCCTCCTGGTGCTGGCCTTTCCAGCCGTTGCCCAGATCGGCAACGCTACCCTGAGCGGAACCGTAAACGATTCATCGGGAGCGGCTGTGGTGAACGCGCAGTTGACGCTCACCAATAAGGCCACGAAGTTTGTGCAGCGATTCACTTCCGACGAGCGCGGCGAATATACCTTCCGCAACCTGACGCCCGGTACGTACGACCTGAGCGTCAGTATGCACGGCTTTGAGAACTACGTGCAGAGCGACATCGTTCTGACCATCAATCAATCGGGTCGTGCCGATGTCACGCTACGGGCAGGCGCCGTCAGCGAGACCGTGACCGTGCAGGGTGAGAACACCTTGATCAATTACGACAACGGAACGGTCCAGGGCGGTATTGATCCGCAGACCGTCAAAGACCTGCCGCTGATCGTCTCGGGCAAGCCTCGCTCTTCCGCCAGTTTTGCCATCTTGCTGCCGGGTATCTCCAGCGGCAGCAGCAACGAGGCTTTTAATGCCCGGATCAACGGAGGCATCCAGTCAGGCGACGAAGCGCTGTTAGACGGCGCCACCATGCAGGAAGGGTTCATGAGCCAGAGCGGCATGGTCTCCATTCAGGGCGACTTCCAGATGTCACCGGATATGGTGCAGGAGGTCAAGGTCCTGACGTCGGACTACGCCCCGGAGTACGGCTCTTCCACCTCCGGCCAGATCACCATGGTGAGTAAGTCCGGCGGCAGTGAATATCACGGGGCAGCCTTTGAGTACACCCGCAACCGGTGGTTGAATGCCAAGCCCTGGAACGCGCATTGCGATGCATCGACCCCGAACTGCGATGCCCGCCCGTTCGATATCGAACACGACTTCGGCGCGAACTTCGGTGGACCCATAAAGATCCCTTTCCTTTATCACGGGACCTCAAAACATCGCAGCTTCTTCTATTTCGACTGGGAAGCATTTCATCAGGCTGGAGGTTCGAGCACTCCAACTCTCTCGATTCCGTCCCTGCTGGAAAGGGGAGGCAATTTCTCCGATTGGGGCCTGCCCATCTACGCCCCTGGCGATTTTGCACCTGGCTCTGATGGTAGCCAACCAGTTGGACCGCAGTCTGCGGCCTGTGCCAGCGCTCTGCCGTCAGGCTTCGGGCCCGGCCAGCAGTTTCCTGGCAATATCATTCCAACCTCTTGCATCAGCCCCATCGCCAGCGCCTATCTGGAGCAGTTGCCACAGCCCACGAATGCACAGGCGCAGAACAACTACACCGTGCCCCGGCCGGTTCCAGACAGCCTGGTGGCAAATAGCAACGTATTCATGACGCGCATTGATCACTACTACGGCGACAAGGATCATTTTTATTTCTTCTGGTGGCGCCAATTCACCGGCCTCAACACGGCAACACAACTCCCCAGGGCCATAGCCACGGAAGAACCCACCCAGCCGCAGAATTCACCGATCGCGCGGTTCAACTGGGAACACACCTTTTCCACGACGATGACCAATCACGTCACCTTCGGTTACCTCAACCGGAACGAAGGCTACGGGTCAGTCAACCTGGACTTTATCGGCCAACTGCCTCAAATTGCGGGGGCGGCCGGCACCAACGCCCTGCCCCGATTTGAGTTTAATGACCAGTTCCAGGCGCTTTCCGACACCTCCGGGCCGTCGGCAGGCAATGTCACCACGCGCCCGACCTGGGTTTTGAACGACACGGTAAACAAGGTTATCGGTCACCACACCCTAACCTTCGGCGGTGAATGGCGATCGGTGCAGGGGAACATCCACCAGAACGGTAATCAATCGGGCACCTATAGTTTCGATAGGTCACCGACGGCTGTGCCCAGTCTTACCAGCGGAAGCTCGGTTGCCAGTTACCTCCTGGGGGCGGTCAGCGGCGGCAGTGTGGATTGGCGAACCGTGCCCAACTGGTATCCTCGTCAGGTAGTGTGGGCGTTGCACGGCAATGATTCCTGGAGAATGACCCCCAAGCTGACGGTGAACTTCGGGATGCGCTGGGACTACTACTCCCCCTCGCGTGAAAAGTACAACAATTTCTCTTTCTTCGACCCCGACGGGATAAATAGTACCGCGGGAATCCCCGGACGCCTGGCCTTTGCCGGAAGCGGTTCCTCCTGTGGGGATGCCTGCTTTGGTCGCGACTACCCCGAGGAAACCTGGAAGAAGGGCTTTGCCCCGCGATTAAGCTTTGCCTATGCCGTGGATCAAAAAACCGTTGTTCGTGCCGGCTACGGCGTCTTCTTCGCTCAAGCCTTTTATCCCGGATGGGGCGGGGGCATGTCCCTCGATGGCTTTAATTTGACGCAAACCTTCGGGACCCATCAGGACCCAACCACCAGCCAGGCTGATCCTGCGTTCTATCTGGACAGGGGAGTGCCGACGCCCGCGTCCATGCCGCCGTTCATCTCGTCGTCGTACGACAACGGGCTCTCCGCCACCGATGGCCACCCACTCTATCGGCCGTTGGACGCGAATCGGCGCCCCTACTCTCAACAGTGGAACCTGACCATTGAACGTCAGCTCCCTAAAGATATTTTCCTGAGCGCGGCCTATGTCGCGAACAAGGGCACTCGACTCCCGTCGAGCTTGGATCCCATTAACATCCTGAATCCCTTTGATCCACAAATTCAGGCGCTCGAGGCCAATACCACAGCCATTGATCCCAGTTGTGCGACCACTAGCCCGCTCCCCAACGTGAACTGCAGCTACGTTCCCGAGTTAAATGCTGTATTCACCTCCGATTCCCAAACCTTATTCGGCGTGCAGGCACCATACGCCGGCTGGGTGGGGGACTTGAGCAGCGGAGGGGTCTGCGATCCCACTGTCGCTCAGGCCTTGCTGCCCTACCCGCAGTACTGTGGCACGCTACAGGGACTCAACGAGAGCCACGGCGGTTCGATCTATCACTCCTTCCAGTTGAAAGCCGAAAAACGGTACAGGAGAGATTTGTACATGCTGGTGTCCTACACCAACGCCAAGCTCCTGACCGATGCTTCCGACAATACCCAGAGTGCCGCCAGCACCTGGAACGCGTCGCAAGGAGTAATTTCGCCTTTCGAGAGAGGCCGGAATCGCTCTATTGCGCCGGATGATGTTTCACAGACTCTATCGGCGGCCTTTGTGTACTCGCTTCCCTTCGGCAAGGGCAGAAGCTACCTCAACGGCAGCCATGGGCTCAACTTTCTGGTAGGAGGATGGGAAGTAAGCCCGATTATTCGCTATTCAACTGGAACTCTGATGTGGGTCCGTTCCGGCACTTGCCAGGTCGTGCCCCAGTTCGCCCAGGGTTGCCTGGTAGGTCTGAAATCGGGAGTTGATCCGTTCTTGCAGGATCCAAATAACTTCAATCCCAACAAGGGTGGCTGTCCGGACGACGTTCCCAACTGCGCGTCGCTGCTTAATCCGGCGGCGTTTGAAGATCCCGGCGTATTCCTGCCGTCCGGGGCTTGCCCAACATGCACGGGAACATACGGATATACGGGCTCCGGTCCTCGTATCATGAATTTGAGAGGCCCAAACTTCAAGAACGTGGACTTCGCAATCACCAAGAACACTCACCTTAACGAGCGCCTGAATTTGCAAATCCGCGCCGAGTTCTACAACGCTTTCAACTACCACATGTTCGTTGATGACAGCAATTTTAACGTGGGTGGAAACTTCGCCTTCACCAATGACATAAGCGCTGCTCCCTTGACAAGTGCGTCAGGACAAACCTTGTCTGGTTTCGGCGTCTGGAAGGGAAATGTGAGTGCTCCACGCCGTATTCAGCTGGGAGCCAGATTCGAATTCTGACGTTTGCGCCGGATGACTGGCAAGTTCCAGGGATCGTTGAACAATTCGGTCAAGGATCATTCCGACACTTTGACCGAGTTGTTCGGTGGCGATTAACGTGGGCAAAATCTCGGCGAGCTCAATACCTCGCGAGGTAATAGTCCCGTTCGGCCGCCGTGACTGCCCGGTTATGGAGTAACCATTCGTCTCGCTTAACTTTCATGTACATTTCCGCGTACCGAGCACCCAAGGCACTCTGAATCACCTGGTCCTCCTCCATGGCATCGATAGCCTCGTTTAATGTGGTCGGTAAGACATCCACTCCGCGTGCCGCCAATTCGTCCTCCGGCACCTCGTAGAGGTTGTCGAGGTTGAGCTGGCCGGGATCTATCTTCCGTGCAATTCCATCGAGGCCCGCAGCGATGATCCCGGCAAAGGCAAGATAGGGGTTGGCCGCGCCGTCGACCACCCGAATTTCAAAACGCCCGGGCGCGGGAATGCGAATCATTTGGGTCCGATTCGAACTTCCGTAGGTGATATACACCGGAGCCCACGTTGCCCCTGAGCGCGGCGCACCTCGTACCAGGCGTTTATAGCTGTTCACCGTCGGAGCAACCAACGCCGAGAGAGCTGCAGCGTGCTTTAGAACTCCACCCATAAACCAGCGGCCGGTCTGAGACAACCCCAGCTCTTGTTTAGGATCGAGAAAGATATTTGCGCCTTTTTCATCCGCCAGACTGATGTGCACGTGGGCGCCGTTTCCTGTCAGATGATTGAAGGGCTTCGGCATGAACGTGGCCCACAATCCGTGCTGCTCGGCCACCGTACGCACCATCCACTTGAAGAAGGTGTGGCGGTCGGCCGTCGTTAGCGCATCGGAATAGGTCCAGTTGATTTCGAACTGGCAGTTGGCGTCTTCGTGATCGTTGGCGTACGGATCCCAGCCCATCTCCTGCATGTAGCTGAGCAGCGTCGTCATGATATCCAGATTGCGATGCAGGGCGCGCAGGTCATAGCATGGCTTGTTAAGGGTGTCGAGAGCATCCCAGGTGGAGAACTCACCGGAATCGCTCCTTTTGAGCAGCATGAATTCAGGTTCAATTCCGATGTTCACCCCGTATCCCTGTTTGCGCGCTAGTTCCAGCTGCCGGGTGAGGACGGTACGCGGACAGAGTGCCCACGCTTCAGCATTGACGTGCAGATTGCCTGTGACCCATGCGATGTTTTTGCGCCAGGGAAGAATAGTCAGAGAGCGGAAGTCTGGAACACTGCAGATATCCGGATCGTGGGGCCCTTGTCCAACGTCTCCGCAGGCAAATCCCGCAAAACCAGCTCCGTCTTTCGCGAACTCCTCAATGTGGGAGATTGGTACCAGCTTCGCCTTGGGAGCACCGGTTAGTTCCACGAAGGAACAAAAGAGATATTCAATGCCTTTCTTCTCCAATTCGGACTTGAGCTTGTCGGTCATTTTTCTTCTCAGCGATGAGATTTTACTCAGTGCGATACCGCGGCTGCAGCCTTTTCCCCGACCAGCTGTCCAGTGGCAAACCGCTCAGGCGTGAACGGTTCGATCAAGGCGGGAGTCTTTCCGGTGGCGATGAGTTCCGCCATGCACCTTCCGGAGATTGGCGCGGCCTTGAATCCGTAGGTTCCCCATCCGACATCCATATAAAAGTTGCTGACTTCGTGCGAAACGCCCATGATTGGGGCAAAGTCCGGCGTCATGTCGCAAATGCCCGCCCACTGGCGCAACACTCTCACGCCGTGAAGCTGGGGGAACAGTTCCAGTGTGTACGTAGCCATCTGCTCCAGAGTTGGAAGTGTACCCTTCATGCAGTACGACTGATAAGGATCGATTTCCGCTCCGATCACCAGTTCACCCTTGTCGGTCTGGCTCAAATACACGTGCAGCGAGGCGGAAACGATCACGACATCCAGGAATGGCTTGAGGGGCTCGGTGACACATGCCTGCAGAGGATGGGTGACAATCGGCAGCTTCACCCCAGCCATGTTCGCGATATTTGAAGCCCAGCCTGCAGTGGCGTTGAGAACGGTACCGGCAGAGACGGGACCACGTCTTGTGATCACCGTTGTTGCTTTGTTGCTCTCAACCTTGAGGTCCGTAACCTCCGTGAATGGATGAATCTCAATTCCCATGCGATCACACGCGCGAGCATAGCCCCACACCACAGCGTCGTGCCGGATGATGCCGCCAGGAGGATGATGGAGGGCCGCGAGAATTGGATAATGCGCCTGCGGGCTCAGATTGATCGAAGGTACAATTTTG
The DNA here is from genome assembly GCA_963803205.1 of Terriglobales bacterium. GTDB lineage: Bacteria > Acidobacteriota > Terriglobia > Terriglobales > Acidobacteriaceae > CAWDLG01. The sequence continues at coordinate 1,058,079 of CAWDLG010000004.1, read as the reverse complement.
CCGATCTCCTGGATATCAACCATCCTGCTGTTCACGCCCAGCAGTTGATTGTTTTCCGCCCGCACCCGAAGACCCGTTATAGAGGAATCGTTGTGGGCGAGCGTAAGATGACCGCATTGACTGAAGAGCAGATTCCAGTCGAGCTCCCGCGATAGTTGTTCGTATAGCTTGAGCGAAGCATCATAAAACGAAATCCCTTCAGGTGTCCGATAGTTGGAGCGCAAGATAGCCGTGTTGCGCCCGCTTGCCCCGGCACCCAAATAGCTCTTGTCGAGGAGGGCGATCTTGCGCACGCCGTGTTCTTTGCCAAGGTAATAGGCGGCTGCCAGTCCATGGACTCCCGCGCCGATGATTACAACGTCGTAGCTCCCCTTTAATTCGTGGCGACGCCACATCCGAGATTTGTCGAAAAGTTGCATAACAGCCAATTTCAGTTCTGCAACAAACGAAGGGCTTCCAATCCGCCCGGCCAAAGCTCAAATTCGTGCCCTGCGTGGAGGATCGCCTCCCACACCGACTCGGCATAATCGCGAGTGACCAGAAGGTAAAAGGCTGGTACGGACCCGATATCCTCTCGCAGAAAAATTGCCGGAACATGCGCCAGGCTGGCCTGGGCGCAACGCAGGTTTGGCAGGGCGATCTGGCTGATGTTCAGAGATGTCAACTTGCCCAGCACATCTCTGCTCCGGGGGCCGCTCAGCCTCAGAGCGGAGTACACGCTCGTCACATCGATAGCGCCCGCCGGGGGTGAGACCGTGGCAGCGCTCATGATCAAACAGTGTTTCGCGTCCAGGCGCCATGATTTCTGCTCCGGCACCGATTGCAGATCAAATTTCGAGAGATGACTCATGTCGGTGAGGGCTGCGCTTTTGCGAATTTGTGCGGCTTCCTGGTCTGGAGAAACGAAGAAAGACGGCAGCTCCCATCCGGAGTATTCGGCAAAGGTCGCGCCTGCGCGTCGATGCAGAGAATAAAGTGCGGATTGCTTCATGTGGTTATTGCCGAAGCCGCAGGCCCTCCGGATCATAGAACGGACGCATAGTGACACTTGCCGAGGCAAGTTTTCCGTCGACGCGAATGGCGATCGATGCGCCCTCGTGTGCTTCCGACACTTTCATCCAGGCCAAGCCAATCGCGGTTTTGTGGAGCGGCGAAAAACGGGAACTGGTAACCCGGCCTGCGGGCTGGCCATTCAGCACCACGGCAGCGCCATCTTGGGGCAGGCCGGCTTCCTTCAAAACGAAGCCAACCAGCTTTTCCCGAGTCTGATTTTTGGCAGCATGAGAAAGCAGCGCCTTCCCCACAAAATCTTTCTTGTCGAGTTTGACAGCCCACCCCAACCCTGCCTCATATGGATTGGTGAGCGCATCGGTGTCGACGCCCACAATTACGTGCCGCTTTTCCAGACGCAACAGTCGTTGGGCCTCGACACCAAACGGCCGGATACCAAATTCCGCTCCCGCATCCAGCAACGCTCGCCACAGCTCCTCAGCGGACTCCGCCGGGCAATGAATTTCCCATCCTGTCTCCCCCACGAATCCAATGCGTAGTAGAAGCGCCGGAATTTGCCCAAGCCGCCCGCTGCGACAGGTCATGTATGGAAATGCACTTGAAGTCAGGTCGCAGTCCGCAAGTTTTCGCAGCACGTCTCTACTGCTGGGCCCCGCCAGATTCATGGCGCCGTAGCCGGCGGTCACATTGCAAATGTGCACGTCCCAGTTCGTTCCAATGAGTTGCCACTGCAGCCATTGATGCACAAAGTCAAGGTTGCCGCTCGTCGTGGTGACAAAATACCGGTCCTCCGCGAGCCGCGAAATCGTGCCGTCATCCAGAATGACTCCACCCTGATCGCACATCAGGGCATAACGAACCTGGTTGGTTCGAAGGTCAGAAAAACGATGGGTGTAGACGATATCGAGCAGCTTGGCGGCATCTTTGCCGCGAATATCCAGCTTGCCTAAGGTGCTGACATCAATCAGTCCGACACCTTCGCGTACGCTCTTGTGCTCGAGAAGCACCGACTCGGCCTCGCTGGCATTCCCGTGCCGCTTGTAATAGCGAGGACGCTTCCATCCGCCCATATCCATCCAGACAGCCCCCAACTCTTCATGCGCGTAGTGGATCGGTGTCCGGCGAATGGGATGATGGCTGGGTCCGGCGAGCGCACCGAGCGTCACAGAAGGATTTGGCGGCCGCGAAGTCGTCACACCAGTCTCGCCCAGTGACTTGCCGACCTCGTTTGCGCAGACTCCTATTGCGGGAAGCTGGCACATCCGGCCCTGGCACGGCCCCATAGTCGCCGTGGTATAGCGCTTCAGCGTTTCAATTTGGTCGAACCCTTCCGCGATACCGTCACACAGATCCTTGCACGAAACATCGCTGCACAGGCACACGAAGGCGCGCTTGTCGCCGGACAGTGGCGGCGGAGTGTTCGCTACCGTCTCTCCTGCGACATCGCCGACAACGGAAACGTTGGGAGGCACATCCGATGGCAGAAAGGCTCCATGCTCGTTGTTCCACTCAAGCCCGCCCCCGGCCTGCGACACCAAGCCAGCATTTGGCACTCGCGGGCCGCATACGACAATAAGATCGCAGGCTAGATTCCCGTCTTTCGTCTGAATACCTGTAACCTGCCTCGATCCAGTAGCGCCTATTATTTGACTTGCCTCTACGATGGCAACGACTTGAGCACCCGCTGTACGAAGGTCCGCGCTTACTTCTTCAGCAGCTTGAGGATTGCCTGTGACAACTGCTCGCCTGCCCGGCACGACACCGTAAAAGTGCAAAAGGCGTTGTACGCCCGTAGACAGCATCACGCCTACAAGATCGTTGTTTCGAAACAGAATCGGAGTTTCGTACGCCCCGGTCGCCACCACTACACGCTGGGTACGCAAATGCAACAAGCGCTCGGCCGCATGGGAATGCGGATGGCGCTGCAGGACGCCGAGAAGATTCCCCTCGTACATGCCGAAGCAGGAACTGTCCTGCAGCACTCTCACATTGGCATGGCTCTGCAATTTCGAGATAGCTTCCGCGGGTACTTTTCCCATCCTTGGCCGATAGCGAAGTTGACCGCCCAGCGCAACCTGATCATCGACGAGAACGACATCATCCCCGCGCGTCGCTGCCGCCAATGCCGCGTGAATTCCAGCCCAACCTCCTCCAATGACAGCGGTATCGGTATGCATCCATGCATGCTCATACTCGGTCCGCTCCGTCCGCAGCACCTCGCCCAAACCCGCAGCTTTGCGAATAATCGGCTCGGCCGCGTGCCACATCGCCGGGTGCGTGAAGGTCTTGTAATACCATCCCACGGGCATCAGCCGGTCGAAATGCTGTGTGACCGAGAGGAAGTCGGTTTCCAGTGAGGGGAAAGCGTTTTGCGGCTTCACCCGCATCTCCTCCCGGACGGGCGTGATGCAGGTGCGAACATTGGGTACGCCATCCACGTTCATAAGGCAGTTGGGACAATTGCCCGCAACGCACAGCAGGCCTCGTGGACGGTGGTACTTGAAGCTGCGCGTGAATATACGTTGGCCAGTGCGGTAAAGCGCGGCGGCGATCGTGTCGCCTGATTTGGCCTCGACTGCCTTACCCTGGAAAAAGAACTTCACTGAGTCCTCCCGTCGGGCAGGGAAGACTCCAGGACTTCGTTTGACACCGTGTTACGCACCGCTTGTATCCATTGCCCACATCCGGAGCGATGAAACCACCACTCGGTTTGCACGCCAGCGATGTTGGTGCGGTTAAATCGATAATCCATCCAGACGGACTCAGGAGCCTCGGGAGGCGGCTGCTGCTTGACCTCTCCGCCAAACCGGAACTCATAGACCGACCGCTTCCCGCAATTGGGACACGGCAACAAGAAGGACATTACCGGCCAAAGACCTTTCTAGTACCCGCTAAAGGCAGGTTGCAGATGGCGGAGGCTTCCAGCGTGAGCGCCGCCATGTCCTCAGGCTCCAGGTGGTGTACGTCGGATTTTCCGCAAGACCGCGCCAGCATCTGGATCTCCAGCGTCATCGCGTGGAGAAAATTCTTGACCCTTTCCGCGCCATCTTCTATGTCAAGCCGCTCCATTAATTGCGGATCCTGGGTGGTGATACCGACTGGACAGCGTCCGGTGTGACAATGATGGCAAGCATGTGGCGCAGCACCCAGGGCGCGATAGTCTTCTTCATAGATCGGCTTGTTGCAGTTGAGAGCGATGAGAGCAGCCGTACCGATGTAGCAGGCGTCGGCGCCGAGTGCCATTGCCTTGGCGGCATCCACCCCGTCACGCAAGCCCCCCGCAATGATTAGTTGCACTTCGCCGTAGACCTTGCTGTCCTGCAGGGCTGCCCTTGCTTCGCAAACCGCCGCCAGAGTGGGAATGCCAGTGTGCTCCTGAAAAATTGCAGGCGACGCGCCCGTGCCACCTTCCATACCGTCAACCACGACTACGTCCGCGCCGGCCTTCACTGCCAGCTTGACGTCGTCGTACACGCGGCTTGCACCCATCTTGATGAAGATCGGAACCTGCCAATCGGTTGCTTCCCGCAGTTCTTCGACCTTGATGATCATGTCATCCGGCCCCAGAAAGTCCGGATGTCGTGCCGCGCTGCGCTGATCGACTCCGATCGGCAAATCACGCTGCTCGGCGATGCGGTCGGATACCTTCGACCCGAGAAGCAGGCCACCAGTGCCGGGTTTGGCGCCCTGCCCGATGGTCAACTCGATCGCATCGGCCATTCTCATGTGATGAATGTTGATTCCATATCGCGAAGGCAGCACTTCGTAGACAAGCGTTTTGCTGTTTTCGCGCTCGGCCTTCAACATCCCACCGTCACCGGTGGTATTCGAAGAGCCAGCCGCAGCGGCGCCCTTAGCCAGCGCAACCTTTGCGTTGTAAGACAACGCTCCCCAGCTCATTCCGGTGATCATTACCGGAATGTCGAGTTCGAGGGGTTTTTTCGCAAACCGCGAGCCTAAGACGGTCTTTGTGGAGCATTTCTCGCGATACCCTTCCAACGGAATGCGGGTCAGCGAGCAGGGAAGGAAAGTGAGATCGTCAAAAGTCGCCCAGCGGCGCTCGCGCAGCGTCCCAAACCCTCGGATGGCATACAATCCAGACTCTGCTTTGGACTGAATGTCCTCAATCACCTTCGCCGCAAAGATTCCGCTTGCCTGCAATTCCGGCACCTAGAGGGCCTCCTGCCAGGTTTTCCATTCCCGCTTGTCAAAATTCCAAAGCTTGCGGCCGGATACCACTTTTTTGAAGTTCGCTGCCTGCGGTTTCGTCTCGCGCAATTTCGCTGGGAGGTGGGTGCTCAAGAGTTCTTCCAGATGCTCGACCTCACCCGACTCCATCGTGCCCAACACAGCGTCTGTTCCGAGGTTATCCACTTTGCCGCCGACATAGCAGACTGTCGCATACATCGAGTCGGCGAAGGCTTCACCCGCGTCGCCGCACACAATCACTGTTCCTTTCTGCGCCATGAATCCGGCCATGTAGCCACAGTTGCCGCCCACTATGACCAGTCCGCCCTTCAGGGAAACGCCAAGCCTTGCCGCTGCATCACCGTGAATCACGACCGTTCCGCCGCGAAGGGCCGCGGCCGCGCCGCTTCCAGCGTTACCGTGCACTCGAACGGTTCCGCTCAACATGGATTCCGCCAGGCCCCAGCCTGCGCTGCCTTCAATCTCGAGTGAAGCCCCGTCACCCAGACCGCCACAGTAATAGCCCACACTGCCGGCAATATGAATCTTGCCGCTTTCAAGAACGGCCACCGCGAGGTTGTGCCGGGCTCCCGGGTTGCGCACCGTTACCCCCCCGGCAATCAAGCTCCGGATTTCCTGGTTAACCTCGCGAATGCTCCTTCCGGTTGCGTCTATGTCAACCATACCCGCACTTCCTTGGCCTGCGCCTCGCGCGCTGAATAGTCGCCGGGAATGGCTCCACGAATTGCAACTTCTTCCGTCGCCACTGCCACGAACTGGTCGGTCTCCGCAAAAAGCAACGGCTTGAAGGAAAACGGATCCTTCACAAAGCCAAAAGCTCTATCGGTAGCGACGAGACAACTGAAGGATCCGTCCAGTTCGACGAGCATGGAATCCAGCGCGCTCTTGAGATCGTTGCCCAGCCGCAACTTTTCCGTCAGAAACGTAGCCACGATCTCCGAATCGTTTTCGGTGTAGAACCGAACTCCACGCTGCTCGTAACGCCGGCGGAGCTGATGGTAATTCGTGATGTGGCCATTGTGAACAATGGCAAGATCGGGATACCCGTGCCCCCAAAACGGCTGCGAATGGCTCAGGTCGACAATCGATTCAGTTGAGAGGCGAGTGTGGCCGATCGCGTATTTTCCACGGAATTTCGAAACATGGAACGCCTTCTCCAGATCGGTCGGCGACCCAACCTGTTTTACGATCTCCAACCCGCGCCCGACGCTTACCACCTCGACGTCCAGGCCGATGGATTCAATACTGGACAGAAACGGCTGCAGATCGGAAGTCTCCCGAAAAACGAAACGCGCATAGGCATCCGTCTGCGAGAACTCTTTGCCACCAAACTCTTTCGTTGCTGCCTGGATCTGGTGCGCCCGCTCGGCCAAATTTGCGGTTTCCCCGAGTTTGACTTGAGCCACGAATTGATGGGGAGGCAAAGTGCCGAACAGGGCGACGCCCGCTGAATCGGGTCCTCGACAGGCAAGCGCTTCCAGCATGCGCAGCACGGTCGCACCCGCCGTTGCCTCTTTCCCCCGGGTTTTATCGAAGAAACCTACAATTCCACACATGAGTTTTAAGTATTATCGCAGTATACTAACGGTATTATTGAGGCAGCGCAATCGTTTTTCCCAAATCAATGCGATTGACTACGGCAAGCAAGGCGAGAGTTCAGAAACTGGGTGAAGTCGAGCGCGTCTACCAGATTCTGCACCAATGGCTGATCACCACCAGACTGGCGCCGGGTCAATTTCTCTCCGAGCTGGACCTCGCAGTCCAGTGCCGCACCAGCCGCACGCCAGTCCGGGAAGCCTGCACCCGCCTGATGCAGGACAAATGGCTGCTACGCATTCCCCGCAAGGGATTCATGGTGGCGCCGATCTCCGTGCGCGATATCATCGACATGTACGACTACAGGAAGCTGCTGGAGTGTTTTGCCGCGGAGAAAGTTGCCGAGATCGCCACTCCGGAGCACATCCAGAAGCTTCGTTCGATCGTTGCTCCGGAAAATTCGCCTGATGCTGAATTGGGCGATATTCTGCGCGCCAACACGGAATTTCACCGCAAGCTTTCCGAACTCGCCGGCAATCAGAGGGTCGTCAACCAGCTTAACTTGACTTTGGGATACGTGAGTCGCCTCGACACGCTCTGCACCCAAACCGTCCCAGGCTGGATTGGACATGCTGAAATCATTGAGGCAATTGAGGCCCACCGGCCAGCAGACGCTCGCCTCGCAATGGAAATACACATCATTTCGTCGCGGGATAAGATGATTAACTTATTTGGGAGGTAAGTCAGTGCCTCGCCGATGCGCGACGTTGTGAGGCTCTACGGCCATGAACACTCCTACGACAAAACCAAGCACAATTCTTACAGGTCAAATTCTCTGAATTTCATTCGCGGTGTGGTAAGCCTAGTCTCCCTTGATTGACGGCAACATTTGGTCGTGGATACACTCCCACCCATGAAATTCATCGGAACGAATCCCAATTTTCCATTCAGCTCTGCAGTTATTCATTCAGGTAGAACTCTCGAAACCGTTTTAACTGGAATTCCCGCGGGAGAAAAATCTCCGGTCGCAGGAGGCGCCACCGCCGAACTTCGGGAAATCTTCCGCCAGCTGGATCACATTCTCGCTACAGCCGGTGTCGACAAGACTGCGATTGTTTCAGCTCGTCTTTATCTACAAGACGTTTTGCGGGACATCGCGGAGGTGAACAACGTATACAAGGAATACTTCGGCTCGCACCCACCCAATCGGCGAGCCTATGGCGTGAACCTGCAATCAGGAATGTTGATCGAAGCTGCGTTTGTTGCCGAGTGTCCCTAGTGTTGCTTCAGGTGCACAATCAGCAATTTAATTTTGCCGGCGTTTTGCGATCCCTGCATTGAGGGTTTGGCTCCCCGCTACAGGATGAAGAACCCGAGGAACAAACGGGGGGGCCATACTGCCGTGACCAGCCGATGGAAGTGACAGACGCGAGTCCGTTGAGTGCTGGGTCAAGCAAAGCCTTACGCCACTGGATGGCAGGACATTGCCAAAACGGCGCCTGTAGGTGAGGGGAGTCATCTTGGCAAGGGCGCGAAAGACGGTTCCAAAGTAGCTCTGGTCACAGAATCCGGTTTGTTGGCTTACATCAGAGATGCTCTTGTCGGTACAAACCAGGAACTCCTGGGCTTTCGCAATCCGGAAATGACGGACGTAGTCTACGAAAGATTGGCCGGTCACCTGCTTAAACAGCCGCATAAAGTGCCAGCGGCTAAGGCCAGTGATGCTGGCCGCGTCCCCGACCGTAATGGAATCGGCAAACTCGCGTTCCACGAGTTCGAACACCGGCCTCAAGCGTCTGGCGGAATATTGGGCCGCCAGATGGGCTTCCTGACTCTGCCATTCGTTCTGAAGACAATTCCCCAACAAAACCAGGATCATCTTCAAATAGGTTTTGATGGCCAGGTGCGTCCATTCCGAGGAGATCGGCAACGCCGCGTGAATTCTTTGAATTAAATCAAAAATCTGCGTCGAGACTTCCGTCGGTCCGCGCAGCACGTTCGGGACGAGAGACGGTTCGAGAGCGAATGGCAGCAAATACTTCATTTCTTCGCCGCTGGCATTCCCGGCATCGATGACCTCAGGCAAGAAGGAAATCACCGCGCTTCTTTGCGGGCGCGAGTCGCTGGTTTTACGACAGCGGTGATAGGCATTGTTGCCTACCAGCACGATATCGCCTTTCTTCAGCAGCAACTGCCGTTCCTGATGCTGGTAAACCACCTCGCCCGATTCGATGTAAATCAGTTCCAGGTGATCGGGACGGTGCATGGGGACGTCTTGCTTGCGGTTGAGCAATAGGAAGCGGACGTCGAGGGGGAATCCAGGATTGAACGGCCAGACGTGAATTCCCCGGCTTGTGATCTGGGGCTCGAGAAAGGGGACAGCAGCTTCCCAAGTAAACTTTGTGCCCATGCGGCGACACCGCCCTAAAGCCGGGTAAACGAGCAACCCGGTGATATCAAAAGCGATCTCTGGTTGTCAATGCCAGAATCTCGTACCGTCCTATCCCCGAGTGACACCTTTACGACATCCTTCGCACGATCGTTATAGACGACGCTGGCGTCAGTTCTTAACCTCGGATGCGGTCGAAATCGCGCAAACGGCTCACGGCGTGGACTCCAATCAAGCTTTGACACGATTTACAGCTCACCGCCCCAGATCTCAACATGCGGCCAAAACTGTAAGTTTCTGAATTCGGAGCTAATCACATGAAAGCGACCATTATCGAGGCGCCCCACAAAATGAAGGTGGGCAACTGGGACATGCCCAAACCGGCTGAGGGCGAGGTTCTGATAAAGGTAAAGGCGGCGGGGGTTTGCGCGGGGGATCTGTATTTTTACACGGGCAAGAATCCATACGCGCGTTACCCGCAGGTTTGCGGACACGAGATTGCGGGCGAAGTGGCCGAGCCGGGCAAAGGAGTCAAGGGGTTACAGGCCGGCGACCGAGTGGTGGTGGAACCCTATGTGGGCTGCGGAACCTGCTACCCTTGCCGGATCGGCAAGCCGAACTGTTGCGCCACACTCCAGATTATCGGTGTCCATCGGGCCGGCGGTTACGCGGAATACATGGTGGCGCCCGCGGTCAAAGTCCACAAGTTTCCCGACAAGCTTAACTTCACCTTGGCGTCTTTCGTTGAGCCGATTGGCATCGGCCTGCAGGCCTGTCGGCGGGCTCAGTTGCAAGCAGGTGAGTCGGTGGTGGTTCTGGGTTGTGGTCCCATCGGCTTATCCATCATCGAAGTGGCACGGGCGCAGGGTGCAGAAGTGACGGCGCTGGACATGGTGCAATCGCGCCTGGATGCCGCAGAAAAGGTCGGAGCGAGAGTGGTTCGAGCCGATGACAAATTCCGACAGGTAATTCTTGACCAGACCCGAGGAGAAGGGCCGCCGGTAATCATTGAAGCGACCGGCAATCCCCAGGCCATTGAGCAAGCGGTTGATCTGGTAGCGTCGGGAGGCAGGATTGTGGTGGTGGGCCTGGTGAAAGAGGGCATTGGCGTGAGTCTGCCGGGCCTGAATTTCACGCGCAAGGAAATGACAATTCTCGGCTCTCGAGGCTCGGAGAAGTGCTTCCCTGAATCCATCGGTCTGCTGGCTCGGGGAGCGATTACATATCCCCAGTTCGCCAGCGAGTACAGCATGTGGGACGGCCCGAAGGTGTTTTCGGACATCACGGAAAGACCCGGGGCAGTTCACAAGGCGGTTTTGCTGGCCGATTAACGACGAATTCCAAATTTGGAGTGAAGACGACGAAGTTAACTGGTCCATCAAAGCCACTCGCTCGAAGTATTTTCACCGTAGGCCTCAGCGTTCCCGAGGGGCCGGTTGCCCTCCCGGATGGAAGCTGGCTGGTAGTCGAAGGCGGCGCCGGGCGCGGTTGCGTCACGCAAATCAATCCGGATGGAGCCGCGAATCGCATCGTCGCCCGCACTGGAGAGCCGAACGGTCTGGCGGTCGATAAAGACGGCTTGATTTGGGTAGCGGAGCTTCGAAATCCCCCGTCGCTGCTTTGTGTCTCGCTGGACGGCAAGATCGAGGTGATCGCGAGCGAGTTTGAGGGCGAGCCATTCCTGTTCCCCAACGATCTGTGCTTCGGTCCGGATGGCGCCTTGTATCTGACCGATTCCGGCTTTCTGATGGAGGAGTTTGCTCCCGGAGGCAAGATTCGGTCGGACTATATGGATTTGGAGATGGACGGCAGCCTTTACCGGGTGGACCGTAAGGACCACAGTATTCAGAAGCTTGATGGCGGTATCGAATGCGCGAACGGCTTGGCGTTTGGCCCAGACAACAGCCTGTACGTCGCCGAGACCCGAACCGGCGCCATTTTCCGTTACGAGTGGAAGGGCAACGGAAAGATCGGCGCGAGGGAGACTTTCGCCAACGTGCTGGATCCGTCCTGGCCCGGGTGGAAGGGGCCGGATGGAATGGCGTTTGACACCGACGGCAACCTCTATATCGCGGTTTTTGGGCAGCAGGAAGTGGTGGTTCTTGGAAGTGACGGCTCCGTTGTTCAGCGAATAAAAACCGAGGGCCGCGAGCCGACCAACCTGGCTTTTGGCCTGCCAGGTCAAAAGAAAATCTTCGTTACCGAGTGCGAGTTCGGCCAGATGGAAATCTACGATGTAGGCGTGGACGGCTTGCCGTTGTGGCTGTAGAGTGTCGGGTCAACCATGAAAATGAAGAAATTCATTAATAGGCCGGAAAACCTCGTACAGGAGCTGCTCGAGGGATTTACCCAGGCGTATCCCAGCAAAGTAAAGCTGGCTGGAAGTAACTTAGTAGTCCGCTCCAACCCCAAGGATCAAGGAAAGGTCGCCATTGTTACTCTCGGCGGCAGCGGTCATGAACCGGGCCTCAGCGGCTTCGTCGGCATGGGGATGTTGGATATCAGTGTACCGGGCGAAATATTTGCTGCGCCGGGAGTGCCCCGGGTTTTGGAAGCCGTGCAGACCGCGGACCGTGGCGCGGGCGTCCTCCTCGTGGTGCTTAATCATCCCGGTGACGTCCTGGCTGCCGGGGTAGTGATGGATTTCGTTAAGAAGCAGAAGCTGAACGTGAAGATGGTGCTTACCCACGAAGACATCGCCTCCGGCTCCAGAGATCAGATGGATGAGCGCCGCGGTCTGGTGGGGTTCGTGCCGGTTTATAAAGTGACCGGAGCAGCGGCGGAAGAAGGGCAATCTTTGGATTCAATTGTTGCGGTCGCAGAGCGAATGTCGGAAAACATGCGGGTTCTTTCCGTAGCCGCCCGGACGGCAATACACCCTTCCACTGGAATCGAGCTTTCGCCACTGGGCGAAGACGAGATGGAGATTGGGGCAGGGCAACATGGTGAGACTGGTTCCGGCCGCATGAAGATGTTGAGTGCGGATGAAACTGCCGAGATCATGCTGCGACGGTTGCTGGAGGATCTGGAAGTAAAAAATGGCGAGGAACTCCTGGTGATCGTGAACGGCATGGGTGCCACCACGCTCATGGAACTGTTCATTGTCTTCCGCCGCATGAAACAGATTCTGGACGGCAAGAAGATCAAGATCGTCCGCAGCCTGGTGGGAGAGTACATCACGGCGCAGGAACAGGCGGGCTTCCAGATGTTTATCGCGAGAATGGACAGTGAACTTGTCCGGCTTTGGGATGCACCTTGTGACACTCCCTATCACGTCGTGCGCTAGATGAGAAGCAGCGTCATGAATAGCCAGGTCGGCGTCAACGAGTTCGTAGCCATGATGACGGGTGCTATTCAGAAGATCAAGGATGGCGAACGGTACCTGTCGGAACTGGACTCGGCCTGCGGGGATGGTGACCACGGCATCACCATGCTGCGGGCGGTCAACCGGCTGAATGAGACATTAGGAAAGTCGGGCACGACCGATCTTAAATCCCTGGTTTACGACATCGGCTGGACTTTGCACGGGGTGGATGGCGGGGCTACGGGACCCCTGCTCGGCACATTGTTTCTCGGGATGTCAGAAGGGTTGGACGGAAAGGAATCGCTCGACGCCCAGGGACTGGCTGAGATGTTTGAAGGGGGCTTGCACGCGGTGGAAAAACAAACCAAAGCAAGAGTGGGCGACAAAACTATGATTGACGCCCTTACACCGGCGGTGGCGAGTTTGCGGGCGGGCGCTGATAAGGGTTTTGACATTGCCGAGGTGCTACGGAGCGCTGCAGACGCAGCGCAGCAGGGAGCGAGCACCACCAGGACTTTAGTCGCGAAGTTCGGTAAAGCAAAACATTCCGCAGAGCGCTCGCTGGGGCATCAGGATGCCGGTGCAACCTCGATGGCAATGATTTTCCGTGGATTTTTTGAAGGACTTTCCAAATCAAATGCTGCCCAGACATAAATAGAGGGGAAACCATGTTACAGAGAGCTGACAAAGAATTGGTTTGTGTGGCTCAGTTCACGGCCAAAGCTGGAAGCGAAGAAGAATTGCTGGGAGAACTGCACAGCCTTATCAGCCCTACAAAAAAGGAAAAGGGCTACATCCGGTACGAACTTAATCAGGGCACAGAGAACCCACGCCAGATTACGTTCGTGGAAAAATTCGCCAGCCGAGAAGCCTTCGACTCCCATTGTCAAATGCCGTACATAAAGAAATTCTTTGCTGATGTTGCGCCGCGACTGGTGGAGTCGCAGGTGGTCACGCTTTACAAAGAGGTCCTTCCCTGAAGTGGCCGGAAGCCCTGAGGAATCTCCAGGTGTTCTTCGCGAGTCCTCTCGCCAAAGATGTCGAGCATGAATGGAATCGCGCAGTCCTCAATTGCGGAAGACGCAAAGAGCTTACGTCTGGCCGATCTCGAGACGCCTGCATTGCTGGTTGATCTCGATGCCATGGAGCAGAATCTCGCGACCTTGACGCGATTCTTCGACGGCCCGGTCAAGCTGCGACCCCATTTCAAAAATCATCGCGTGATCGCCCTGGCGAAGAAACAGATGGAGTCCGGAGCCATCGGCATAACCTGCGCCCGCCTCTGGGAGGCAGAAGTTCTGGTCCGCAACGGGATCACCAACATTCTGATTGCGAATGAGATCGCTGGCGAGGGGATGGTGAAGCGATTTGTGGAGCTGGCGCGGGAGGCTCCAGTGATCGTTGCCGTGGACAACAGCAAGGTGGTCAACGACCTTGCCCGAAGGGGACAGCGCGAGCGCGCCGAGATCAATGTAGTCGTCGATGTGGATCTTGGTTTGAAGCGCTGTGGCGTCAAGCCGGGTGAGCCCGCGCTGGACCTGGCAAAGACCGTTGTGGGACAAGGCCTCAAATTTCGTGGGTTGATGGGTTATGAAGGCCATCTGCAAGCGCTTCCCCCCGGGGAGAAGAAAGATCGCGAAGTGTGTAGTGCAATCGAACAGCTGGTTGCGACCAAGTGCATGATCGAGGCAGCCGGGATTCCAGTGGAGACAGTCAGCTGTGGCGGAACCGGCGACTTCCGCGTTGCCGGGCGAGTTCCGGGGGTCACCGAGAATCAGGCCGGCTCCTTTATGCTAATGGATTCCTGGTATCAACCCTTTGCTCCGGACTTCAAGCTGGCCCTGACTGTCCTGGCTACGGTGATCAGTAAGACGCCGGGAGAGCGGATCGTGGTTGATGCAGGGGTCAAGGCGTTAAGCGGAGAACGAGGATTGCCAGCGGTCAAGAACAATACCGGCCTCCACCTCAAAGCACTGAATGCGGAACATGCGGTGATTGAAACGGTGGATTCTTCATGCAATGTGAACGTAGGAGACAGGTTGGAAATCTGGGCTCGCTACCACGACGGCACCGTTCATCTGCATCAACGCATGTACGGAGTCAGGAATGGGACCGTGGAACAGGTCTTTGAAATCGAGCACTAGTCAGTTGGTCCCATATATGGCGGCCAGGCTCCGGTACCTCTCGAATGCCTGATCTGCGTCCTTCTTCTTCCCCATTTTCAGATAGATCCGATAGAGACGGTAGAACGGCATCGGATTGCTTGGCTCTAGTTCTGACGCACGTTCCCATTCTTTCGCGGCCTCATCCTGGCGGTGGAGATCCGTATAGACGCGTGCCAGAATTTCATGCCCTGCGGGATCTTTGGGGTCCAGAGTTACAGCCTTGCTGGCAAAGGGAAGGGCTTCAAGAGGTTTCATGCTGCGAAGCTTCAACCGTGCCATGCCTTGATGCGGCGGCGCGGCTTGCTGCCCGGCAGCTTCGGCAAGCTGGATGGAACGGAAATACTCTGTCTCCGCCTCTGCTGGCTTTCGTTCCGACTCCTCGCAGTAGCCAAGGTAGTAGTGCGATGGATAGTGGTCCGGTTTGCGTTGCAAGGCAGAATGGAAATACTCCGTTGCCTTGGGGAAATCGGTCGCGTCGTTAGAGGCGTAGTAGCGGCCGAGATAGTAGTAGGGAGCGAAGTCCTGACTGTTGTTCTCGATCGCTTCCTGCATGGTCTTGACGAAGAGCCGGAACTGTCCGAGAAAATAGTACGAAAGGCCCAGCAATTTGAGAACGTGGATATTGCTATCCCGCGTTTGCGCCTGACGGAGGGAAAGAACCGCGTCGGTATAGTCGCGCTGTTGAAATTCCAAAACTCCCCGCCAAAAATAGCCTTCAAAACTCTTTGGCGCCAGTTCGATCATCTCCCGAACTGCAGCTTGCGCCGTTTGGAAGTCATTCGAGACAATCGCAGTTCTGATCTTGGCCACTGATAAACTGTGATCCGCGGCGACAGGGGGAAGCAACTCCTGCGTGTCTTCCTGCCCCAGTCCGGCATGCGAAACTAGAATGACCAGCCCACACAGAGCGGAAAGAGCCCAGCCACGGCGAAATGCCGTGAGCCTGGCCGGCGGATTTACCCTGATTTGCATGTTGCTCGCGGCCTCGGCGTTTCCGGCCCTTGCTCAAGTTACATTTGGCGGCCAGGCCAATTCGCCGGAGGAGTTCGACGCTTACCTGCTGGCTTCCAAAGAGACTAAACCCGAAAGGATTATTGCCGCTACGTCCGATTTCATGCGCCGCTGGCCGCAATCGGAAATGAACGCGCAAATACTGGAATTGCAGTCCGAAGCCTATACATCGCTGGGAGACGCGAAGAATGCGATCCTTTCCGGAGAGAAGGCGCTTGAGGCAGCGCCCAACAATCTGGTAGTGCTGACGAATCTGGCAAATACCATAGCAAACAGTACGGCCGAGCCTCAACAACTGGCCCGCGCGGAAGTTTTTGCCCGGCAAGTGCTGGATCTTTCACGGACAATCGTGATATCGAAGAAAGTTTCTCCGCAGGAATGGGAGGAAACTCGAACTCACCTGACCTCGACCGCACACGCTACTCTGGGATTGATTGCGTACAAGCGGGGAGAGAGCGCCGCCGCCATTCGGGAACTCGAAACTGCTGTGGGTATGGAACGATCTCCAAATCCGGCACATTGTTACCGTCTCGGATTGCTCTACCAAAGCGCCGGAAATCGAACGAAGGCGATCGAGATGCTGCAACGGGCCGCAGCAGCCGGCGATCCCGCAATCGGGCAACTGGCAGAAGAAAAACTGAAGGCCATCACCGGCGGCAAGTAGTCTCCAACGACACTCCTACGACATACCCGGCACAATTGTTATAGACGAAGTCTTGCTGATCCCAATAATTGGTGATGATCGCGCGCTGTCTTGCCATTCAACGGGAATTGTCCTGGGAGAAGGCCTCCATGTCAGCAAATGCAGTTATCCGCACCCGAGTGCTCAGTTTGCTGATTTTGTCCATAGCCACTGGCAGCGTGTCCTCGGTGAGCGCTCAAGAACAGCTCGCTAAAGATGGAAAGACATTCTACGTTGCCGTTAATGGCAATGATGCCTGGTCTGGAACCTTGCCGGAGCCGAACGCCGCCGCGACAGATGGCCCGCTCGCGACACTCGCCGCTGCGCGAGATGTCGTCCGCAAACTCGGAGGCCCGGATTCGCAGGCTGCGCCGGTGACGGTATTCCTGCGAGGCGGCATCTATGTTGTGTCAAAGCCCGTGGTCTTCGAACCGCGCGATTCAGGGACGCAGCAGAGTCCTCGGATCTACAAAGCCTACAACAAAGAAATCCCGGTAATAAGCGCCGGCAGGCAGATTCGTGGATGGCGGCGAGTGGGGGCGGCGACCGATTTCCCGGCGAATGGTCTGGGCGCCCCGCCATTTCAGGAAAATCTTTGGATGGCCGAAGTCCCCGGCGCCAGCGAGGGCTACTGGAATTTTCATCAACTGTTCGTCAATGGCCAGCGCCGCATACGCGCCCGCACTCCCAACGGAAAATTCTTCAACGTAGATGGCAGAGTCTCGACGGAAGGCCCGTCCTGGTTCCGCTTTCATCCCGGCGACATCGATCCCGCGTGGATTGTAGGCGGCATCACCGAAATGGTAGGTCTCACGAACTGGGCGGGGTTTCGTTTGTTCCTGAAGCAAGTCGACACATCGACCAACACCGCGATCCTCGCCGCCAAACGGCAGGCCTGGGGATGGGTGGACAACCCACGCTACTGGCTGGAGAACTTTCCGCAAGCCCTCGATTCTCCGGGTGAGTGGTACCTTGACCGCCTGAACGGAGTGGTCTACTACCACGCCATGCCCGATGAATACATGTCAAAGGCCGAGGTGATCGCACCGACAATCGAGCAGTTGGTTCGGCTGGAAGGGGACGCAGAGGGCGAAAGCGAACTCCTGCGCGTTCGCTACATTTCGTTTGAAGGTCTGACTTTTTCCTATACCGACTGGGACTATTCCACGCGTGGCTGGGTACACAGCTACGTGCAGTGGTCGAAGCCAGAGGATGGCCGTGTCGACGAGCAGTCGGTGCCGGATGTCTCAGCGGCGGTCGAAGGCGTGGGTTCCCATGCGGTTTCCATCTCCCACTGCACCTTTACTCATCTCGGAGGCTATGCGGTTGATTTCCACGCGGGATCAAAGGAAAACGTCGTACGCAGGAATTCCATGTTCGATCTTGGGGCCGGTGGAGTGAAGATCGGTGACAGTCGGGCTCCGACGTTTGATTGGATGGGTACTACGGACAATGTCGTCTCCGACAATACGATCCACGATATCGGGCAGGTCTATCTTACCGGGACAGGAATCTGGGTTGGACTTGCCTCCGCAAATACGGTCGCCCACAACGAAATCTTCAACACATACTACATCGGGGTCTCGGTCGGATGGACCTGGGGTTACGGGCCGAGTTGGGCGCACCACAACATCATTGAGTTCAACCACATTCACGATGTTGGCCGTGGCATGCTCAGCGACATGGCGTGTGTTTATACCGAGGGTGTGCAGCCGGGCACGACTATCCGGAACAACTTGTGCCACGACGTCACCCACAACGATCGCGGTTACGGAGCATGGGGAATTTACCTGGATGAAGGCAGCAGCAACATCCTCGTGGAAAATAACATCACCTACCACACCCAGGACGGCGGGTTCATGCAGAACTACGGCCGCGAAAATATGATCCGGAATAACATTTTCGCCCTTGGCCAGAATGGGGCTTTCCAGCGCAACCACAACGAACCTCACATCACGATGACCGCCGAGCACAACATTTTCTACGGCAAGACCGGGAAACTCCTGGTGGGAGGTTATGAGGACGGCCACTTCAGGCTAGACAACAATCTCTACTTCCTGGAGAGCGGAGAACCCAAGTTTGCTGACAAGTCATTCGCGGAGTGGAAGAAAACGGGCCAGGACGTTCACTCGTTGATCGGTTCGCCCGAGTTTGCCGATGCCGAACATGGAGATTTCTCAATGAAGCCTGGGTCTCCGGCCTTCAAGATCGGATTCAAGCCGATTGACCTGAGCAGTGTCGGCCCGCGGAAGAGCGAGTAAACACCTCAAAAAGAACACATGCCCATCCAGATCAAGAATTTTGAAATCTACCGGCTCGAAGTACCATCCGGGCGCAAGTTCGGCGACTGCACCTGCTGGTGCGACCAACTCGATATCATCACGGTCTGCCTGGAGAGCAACCAGGGCCACCGCGGCTGGGGCTTCGGGCAAACCATCTCGAAGGGGCATTTCACCCGGCCGGCGCCGTATATCGTGCCGATGCCGCCCCTTGCCGAAATGCGCGCCGACTTCGACAAGACCTTTTGGCCGCTCCTGCAAGGGAAAAATCCCTTCGCGGTGATGATGCGCAAGCCACCTTCTTTCCCCAAGTACACGCCGACCGAGCAAGCTGTCCGTACCGCGCTCTGGGATCTGATGGCACTGGAGATGGATCTGCCTCTCTACCAGCTATTGGGAGGCAGACCAGAGCAGAACCGCATTTTGGCCTACGGCAGCGGGCTGGATTTCCCTCTCTCGGAAGAGGAGGCCATTGCGGTCTACCGCAGCTTCGCCAAACAAGGCTTCAAGGCGATCAAGGTCAAGGTTGGCCATCCTGATCCTCAACGTGATCTGCGCAGGTTGCAAGTGATCCGCGAGACCGTGGGCGAAGACGTGGAAATGGCTATCGACGCTAACGAGGCCTGGAACTGCGATGAGGCCATCGAACGGATCCGCTTCTTTCAAAAGGAAGGAGTCCGGCTCTCCTACGTGGAAGACCCCTTATACCGAGATGACCTCGAAGGCCTGGTGCGGCTCAATGCGACGATCGACATTGACGTCGTGGGCCACGACTACCTTGTCGAGCCTAAGGACCTGCGACGGCTGGTGGAAAGGAAAGCCGTCAGTCGCCTGCGAGTCAATGGCGACATTGACTTCGCGATCGTCTGCGCTGATATGGCGGCTGATCTCGGCGTTCCACTCATCTATGGAAATTCCCCCTTCGAACTTGGAGTTCATGCCGCAGTCGCTTTCCCATACTTCGAGCGCCTCGAATACTCTGAGCTCGGGTGGAACGATTTGCCTGAGAATCCACTCCGTTTTGAAAGCGGATATGCCATCGCACCCTCTCAGCCGGGAATGGGTTTCGAGCCCAACCCTGAAAAGCTGAAAGAGTTCAGCCGCCCGTGATCCTCGGTTTACTACTGGCTACTACCTGTGGCGCGTGCTGGGGGATCTTCCTCGCTCCGGTGCGAGTGATCAAGCTGTGGAAGTGGGAAAACATCTGGCTTGTCTGGTCTTTCTTCGCCACCGTGGTAGGTCCGTGGTCGGTCGCGTTTTGGAGCGTTCCTCATTTGCTTCAGGTCAATCAGGAAGTCGGGGGGCGCATGCTCCTCCTCACCGTCTTTCTAGGCGGCGTCTCTGGCACGGCGGGTTTTCTCTACAGTTACAGCGTTCCTGTAATCGGCTTGGGTTTGGCGACCTCGCTCAACGCGGGCGCGAGCATGGCGATGTCACTCTTGCCCCTGGGCGTGCTTCATCACGAAACACTTCTGCACCGGAGTGGCGGCTTTACCGTGCTTGGCGTTGCCCTTGCTGTGATCGGTACCTCGTTGTGTGGGGATAGCGGCAGGCGGCGGGAAAAAGCCACCATCGCGCGCAGCGATGCGACTCAATCGGTAGAAAAAAATCGTGTCTTCTGGAAATGTGTGCTGCTGACACTTGCCTCGGGTGCGATCGGCACCGGGATGAACATCGCCCTGGCGTTTCCGAACCCGATTTTTACCGTCGCCCACAAGTACGGCAGCAGCGATTTCGGCGCCACTTGTGCTTTTCTCGCGCCCTACCTGCTGGGAGCATTTGTCGGCAATGTGATTTATGCAGGCAGGCTGGTGCACAAAAACAACACTTTTCACCATTTCTTCGCAAAAGGTTCACTTCTGTGCTTGCTGCTGTCGATCTTCATGGCCGTCATATTCCTATGCGGCGAGTACAGCTACGCGGGTGCGGTTGCGCTGCTGGGTTCGTTTGGAGCCGTTATCACCTGGGGCCTTTCCGTGGCAGCGATGATTCTCACCTCAAGTCTCTGGGACGTCTCGCAGCGGGAGTGGAGCGGGCGCGCGGCGCGGGAAATGGCGTTGGGAGTGGGTGTGCTGATGGTCGCGGTGGTGACCCTTGGTTTTGCCCAGTATTTCTTCCGGATTGACGGTTAACGGCGGCGCCCGGTTCGCACATTTGCAATAAATCCGGCACGATCCTCCTAGACATGGTTGCGGGGGCAGATTTAACTAATGGAGCCGCTGGGAATCCATTCTCGCGGGATGAAGCGCACTCTCGGTTATGCTCCGGGCTTTAGCACTTTGAGGTAGCCGGTCGCAGGGGGACTTGTGAAAAATCATAGCGCGCCCGTTCATTCGGGCTTGAAGCTTTTGGTTCTGCTTTTGGCTACTGCCGCTTTTGCCGCGATGGCCTGGGCTCAGGGAAGCTTTGGCGGCATCACCGGACACATCACGGATCCTGGCGGCGCAACCGTCTCCGGCGCCGCAATCACCGTTATGAATGTGGACACCGGCGCAACCTCGTCTGCGGCCTCATCAGCGGATGGAACCTACCTTGTGCCGAGCCTTGTTCCCGGCAAGTACCGTGTAACGGCGACCAAGGCAGGGTTTAAGACCGTCACTCAGGAAAACCTCACGGTTAGTACCGCCACGGTTGCCGAACTCGATTTCTCGCTCGCTATCGGGGCGGTTACCGAATCGATCACCGTAGCCGCCGATGCCCCGCAGTTGCAAACCAGTTCCGCGGAAATTGGCACCGTCATGCCGAGCAAGGAATTGCTCGATCTCCCGATCTCACTCGGTGGGGCGGCAACTACGGGGGCCTCCGGCCGCCGACAGATTCAGAACTTCATTTACCTTACCCCGGGAGTTACCGGAGACCAGTGGGGAACCTCGATCAACGGCGCTCCCGGCATGAGCGCGCAGGTCATTATGGACGGCGTGGACATGCAGAACATCGGGGCCTCGGGTTTTATTGCCGAATCAGCGCCTCCATACGAATCGGTTTCCGAATTCAAGGTCCAGAATACCTTGTATCCGGCGCAGTACGGACAGGGGTACGGTGTCATGAATTTCACCATGCGGTCGGGGACGAACGGCTTCCATGGTGATCTGTTTGAGTTTTTCCGGAACGACAAGCTCGATGCCGGCGGATACTTTAGCGCCGGCAAGAATGCCATTCGTCAAAACGAATTTGGCGGGACGATCGGTGGCCCGGTGCTTTTACCGTGGTACAACGGCAAGGACAAAACTCACTTTTTCTTTGCCTGGTCGGGCTTTAGACTGCATGGCGGCCTGCCGCATGCCGGACTTTTGACCCTTCCCACGATGGCCGAGCGAAATGGTGATTTCTCTGACTTCCCCCTTCCTATCTATGACCCTGCCACAACCCGTCCCGACGGAAGTGGCGGATTCATTCGTGACCCATTCCCGAACAACGTCATTCCCGCGGATCGAATCAGCGGTGTCGCGCAACGGCTCATCGCTTTGCTTCCCCCTCCCGATACGTCAGACACGTTCTTTAACTATGTCGACCGTTCCAGTTCTCCGAGTTCGGACAACGATTGGAGCGTCAAAGTGGACCACCAGCTCACCTCCAAGCAGTATCTGTCAGGTGCTTTCTGGCGGGTGAACGCGAGAACAACCATCAATGGTCCGGTTGCCGGAGAATTAAATCCCGGACTGCGGGTTTCTCCCACCAGTTCGTATGGAGTGCGTGTGAACCATGTTTGGACTTTAAGCGGAAACATGGTCAACCATGCTGCATTCGGCGTTACCCACGTGATACCGACGTGGGCGACATTCTTTCTTGATCCACGCATGGGGAACCAAACCTTGCAGATACCGGGAATCCCGGATGACTCTCATGGTTTCACCGAGTTTCATTTCGGCACCGGTCCAGGCTCGGTCCTGCAGGGCGGGGCAGACTACCCGTTCCTCGGCAATTCCGCGAACCAGGGCTACGATCCCCAGTTGTTCAAGAACTGGGTTGCGAATGATGACGTCAGCTGGGTGAAGGGTCGCCATCAGATAGAGTTCGGCTTCGAGGCCCGCCGCCGTACCATTGCCGCACACGATCAGACTCTGGACGCGGGAAGCCTTACCTTCAACAGCAACTCCACGGATCTACCCGACAGCCCAAACTTCGGGAGTAACGGGAATTCGTTCGCCAGCATGATGCTGGGACAGGTTTTCGGCGCCATTCGTGCCGTCCCGCTGCCAGAACAGCATTTTCATGACAGCATGTTGGCGGCATACATTCAGGACCTGGTCAAATTGAATCCCAAGCTGTCGCTGAGTCTTGGTTTGCGCTACGAATTTCCCGTTTACGCGGTCGAGGATGACGGCCAGATGGGGTTGTTCAATCCCGCAGTCCCGAACCCTGGCGCCGGCAATCTGCCAGGTGCGCTGGAATTCCTGGGTAAGGGTACCGGACGCACCGGCACGTACAACATCTTCGGCACGTACGCCAAATCGTTCTCACCACGCTTGAGTTTGGCCTATCAGCTGAATGACAAAACCGTGATTCGCAGTGGCTATGGCATATTCCGTTTGTATCCGAACTACGGCGACCTCAATAACCCCAACGCTCTGGTGTTCGCCCCAGGGTTTGGCGCCACGCTCTCAACTTCCTCAACCAACCAGGGCATCACTCCGGCTTTCAACCTGGACGCCGGCTTTCCTGCGCAGAACATCACCCTGCCCAACTTCGACCCGTCGCAGAACAATGGCGGAACGGTTACATACATCAACCCCAGGTCGAACCGGCCGGCCTTCATGCAAAGCTGGACGCTCGATGTGCAACGCAACCTGCCATGGGCAGTCATGCTGGATGTTGCTTATGTTGGGTCGCACGCGACGGGAATCTGGTCGGGCGTCGAAAACATCAATCAGGTCAACCCGCAATACCTGAGCCTGGGATCGACATTGGATGCCGACATCAATTCGCCGGAGGCTGCTGCTGCAGGAATTACCGCGCCCTACCCTGGATTCGAAGGATCAGTAGCCCAGGCCTTGCGGCCTTTCCCTCAGTACACCACCATCAACGACTTCTACCAGCCGACTGGATACAACGTTTACCACTCAATGCAGGTGAGAGCGCAGAAGCGGTACTCCACCGGGTTGTCTTTTCTTGGCGCTTACACTCTTTCAAAGAACATCGGAATCGAGCCGGGCAACACGTTTGGCAGCTGGTTCGGAGCGGCAGGGCAAATGTCGCTGAACACCTTCAACCAGGCAGCGGAAAAATCTCTGGTTGGCAATGATCGGACCCATGTGTTTATTTTTTCATGGACCTACGAACTGCCGTTCGGGCGCAGCAAGCACTACCTGAACAACCTCGACCCCGTGCTCAACCAGATTCTTGGCGGCTGGCAGATCAATGCAATCCAGACCTACGAGTCGGGAACGCCGATCGGAGTGGGCGGCGGCGGCAACCTTTCCATCTTCGGTGGAGGCAATCGCCCGGATCAGGTATCAAAAAATGTCCGCAGCAACGTTTCGATGGGCGACTTCAACCCCGCCACCGATGTGTATCTGAATATCGATGCATTTGCCCAGCCGGCTCCCTTCACGTTTGGGAACGCTCCTGCGCTGCTGCCCAACGTTCGCACTCCGGCCAACTACAATGAAGATATTTCCATCTTCAAAAGCTTTTCCCTTTGGAGGGAGTCAACCAATCTCGAATTTCGCGCGGAGATGTTCAACGCCTTTAACCGGACGATCTTTGCCGGTCCGGCTGCGGACGTGAATACTCCTGATACCTTCGGCCACATTTTCGCCCAGGCAAATACTCCTCGGGTAATTCAGCTTGCGCTGAAGTTGAATTTCTAGCATGAGGCAGCACACAAAGCGTGCGCCAAGCTGGTACCTGGAGCCCGCTGGGCTCTCTGAGAAGCGACTTTAGCGAACTGGCGCCACACTTCAGGTATTCTGTCGCAGTCCTGCAGCATATAGAGCAATAACTCACGAGGGCAAGAAGAGAGGAACGTGATTCCAGGGTTGTTGCTCGCCATGACCTGCGGGTTGTGCTGGGGGCTCTTCCTCACCCCCATGCGGCTGCTTAAGGCATGGGAGTGGGAAAACATCTGGGCTGTCTGGACGGTCTTCGCGATGTTGCTGGGACCGGTTGCGGTCGCGGCGATCGCGGTACCGCACTTTGTTGAGATCAATCAGTCGGTTGGACCAAAGGTTCTATTCTTCACTGCGCTTATAGGAGCGGTTTCAGGCACTGCGGGGTTTCTGTTCAGCTATACGGTCCCCGTGGTGGGGGTCGGGTTGGCTTCCGCACTCAATGCGGGGGGAAGCATGGCGATCTCGTTGCTCCCGCTGGTAATTCTGCACAGTCAGACCATCGCGCACCGCAGTGGACTGTTCACCATCGTTGGTGTTGTTCTCTCCATCGGGGGACTCTGGTTTTGCGGAAAGGGAGGCTCGCTTCGTGACAGGGAAGCTGCGGCCGAAGCAGCCGCGGTGCTCCCGAAGGTGAGGCTGACGTTTGCCCAATGCGTAGCCGCCAACATCTTTGCCGGCGCCATAAGCTCCGGAATGAACGTGGTGCTGGCATTTCCCAACCCGATTATTGACGTTGCCCACCGTTTTGGGAGCACTGACTTCGAGACGGCAACCGTTTTTCTGGCTCCTTATATGGTCGGCGGCTTTTTCACGAACATCTTTTATTGCGCTTATGTCTTACGTAAACACGCCACAACCTCGAAGTTCCTCGCTCCCGGGTCGTTCCGTTGCCTGCTCTGGACTATTTTCATGGCAGCGGTGTTCCTTGTCGGCACCATCAGCTACGCCTATGCCGTCGGCCTGCTGGGGTCGTTTGGTGCCATCATTACGTGGGGCGTTTCGGGAGCGGCGATGATCGTATTTCCTACGGTCTGGGACGCCCTGCTTGGTCAATGGAAAGGCCTGGCGGCCCGGCAGATTGCTTACGGCGTTATCGTGCTAATGGCCTCCATCGTAGTGCTGGCGTTGGCGCAGTATTTCTACCAGATCAATCCGCAGGGATAGCGACTGTATTTCACAATGACCATTACAGACACTCACGTGCATGTATGGGATCTGTCGAAGCATTCCTACTCCTGGACCAATGCCGTGCCAGCGCTGAACCGAAGCTTTTTGATTGAAGAATATGATGAGGCCACTCGCCAGCTTGAAATTTCAACTGTCGTCCTGGTAGAAGCAGATGTCGACGAACCTCACATCGCCGCGGAAACCGCATACTTGCTGGCCCTGGCAGATCGCCATGCCCGGATAGCCGGGATTGTTGCCGGCGGACGTCCCGAGGGCAGCGGTTTTGCAAGGTACCTTGAAGGAGTTTCCGGGCACAGCAAGCTGAAAGGAATTCGGAGAGTCCTGCACACACAGCCGGATGAATTGGCGAAATCGGCGCTTTTTGCTGAAAACATTCGAAGGCTGGAAAAGTATGATCTCTCCTTTGATCTTTGCGTGCTCGACCGACAGCTTCCGGTCGCGATTGAACTGGTGAAAGAGTGTCCCGGCATCAGCTTCATTCTCGATCACTGCGGGTGCCCGCAACCAAAGCGAAGGGGCTTCGACCTCTGGAGTGACAGAATTGAGGAGATTGCCGGCTTCCCCAACGTCGCCTGCAAGATCTCAGGGCTGGTTGGCTATTCCGGGCACGATGACTGGTCGGTGGAAGACGTCCGCCTGCGGGTCGACTGGGTGGTTCGCTGCTTTGGCTGGGAGCGATTGGTGTTTGGTAGCGACTGGCCTGTCTGCACCCTCTCCACCTGCCCTCAAGAATGGGTCGATGTGATGGGCGCACTGACGGAAGATCAGTCTCCACCGAACCGGCAGGCATTCTTTTCGGAAAATGCAGAGCGACTCTATCGCTTGTGAGGAGGCAATGGCCAGGTTTGCAGGAAAAGTCGCGGTCGTTACCGGTGCAGCTTCTGGCATCGGGAAGGCCACCGCCCAGCTTTTTGCCGCCGAAGGCGCCAGCGTGGTGATCGCGGACATCGACTCCACTGCGGCAGGCGGAGTCGCCGACAGTATCAATCGAAGTGGGGGGAAGGCGATCCATGTTGCCTGTGACATATCGAAAGACGCCCAGGTCCGGAGTCTGATGTCTTCCGCGATTCAGAGTTTCCGCCGAATCGACATTCTGGTGAACTGTGCCGCTCGATTCCTGATGAAGGGTGGAAAGGATGCGCGGGAAGAAGACTGGAGTGAAAGTTTTGCCGTCAACGTCGCAGGCCCGGCGCTCTGTTCTCGTTATGCTGCGGAGCAGATGAAGGAAACTGGCGGCGGAGCGATTGTGATCGTCAGCTCTATCAGTGGCATGATCGCCGATCCCGACTATGCGACCTATAGCACCAGCAAGGCGGCCCTGCTGATGCTCGCGCGGTCACTGGCCATTGATTTTGGACCCTGGAATATTCGGGTGAATGCCATCAGCCCGGGAGCTGTGGATACTCCGTCGTTGAAGAGGCAATTGGAACAGGAAAATCTTACTCAGGAACAATTTGAAGCCATCATCTCTAGCCGTCAATGTCTAAGCATGTTTATCGAACCCAGGGATATTGCGCTGCCAATTTTATTTCTAGCCAGTGACGACGCCAGGGCAGTGACTGGCGCCAACCTGGTGGTAGATGCAGGATTTCTTACCGGCAAGTAGATCTTGCCGAGCAGACTCATGGAACGCCATGCCTTTTATGCTCGATTGAATCCCGGTTTCGAAGATGCCTATATTGAGGCTCATGGCAACATGCCGCGAGACCTGGTGGCAGCCTATCGAAAGGCTGGGATAAGTAACCTCCTTATTTTCCGGGAAGGCGAATGGCTGTTTCTCTATCTGGAATGTGAAAACCTGGGAACGGCCATCGCCTCGTTGGATAACAATCCGATGGAGTTGCAATGGCAGGCATTGATCAAGCCAATGCTGGAAGGCGGAGACTTCCAAAAGCTCAGCGGCATTTTTCAATTGCCATGAGTCGGGCAACAAAACAATGAGCAAAAACGAGTATTTTGCCGAAAGATTCTTGAATCAAGTGGCCCTGGTCATTGGCGGTGCCCAGGGAATCGGGAAGGCCATCGCGACGCGTCTTGCCTGGGAAGGGGCGCACGTATTCATTGGCGATCGCGATGCGGTCATGATGAAGCGTACCGCAGCAGAAATCGGTCGCGCCGGCGGCAGCGTGCGCACAGCGGGTTGCGACGTGCGCCACTCTCAGCAGGTAAAACGGATGGTGGAGCAGGCTTTCCGCTGGCACAGGAAGATTGACATCCTGATGTACGTAGCCGGCGTGGTAAAAGCGTTGCCGTTCGCAAAGACAGGTGAGAAGGATTGGGATGACGTGCTGAACATCAACCTGCGCGGCGCTTTTCTTGCCTCGCGAGCGGTCGTGCCCCACATGATTCGCCAGAAGCGGGGCAAGCTGGTATTTATGTCGTCGACCAATGCCTGGGATGCAGAGGGCGAACTGGCGTCTTATAACGCATCGAAGTCCGGGCTCTATCTGCTGTGCAAGACTTTGGCGCGCGAGCTAGGCCACCACGGAATCAACTCAAATGCAGTTGGCCCGGGTGTGATCAAGACCAGGATGGCGGAACCGATCTTGAAAGATCCTCGATTCATGAAGAAGTATGAGGCCACCATTCCCGCAGGGCGTCTGGGCGAGCCCGAAGACGTTGCCGGGCCGGCAACGTTTCTTGCCTCGCGGGATGCCGACTACGTCAATGGGGTTCTCTTGTTCGTAGATGGTGGCTATCTGGCCTGAAGAGATCTCAATCGGAAGGAACTGACCCATGGCTGATCTGGATGCACTGAAGGAGTCGAAGGAATTTCATCTCGGCGTTCCCGCCAGAAGCAATGCATACGGCTTGAAGGGGTCGGTTTCTTTGGACTGGGGAATGCAAAATCGGCTGGCCAGAATTTTTAGCCCCGGAACGAATCGGACGGTAATGTTGGCCATCGACCACGGCTATTTCCAGGGTCCAACCACGGGGTTGGAGCGGGTGGATATAACCATTCTGCCGTTGCTGCCTTACGCCAACGCTCTCATGCTGACTCGCGGGATGCTGCGCAGCACAATCCCCTCTATTTATGAGAAAGGCATCGTCCTGCGTTGCAGCGGCGGGCCCAGTATTTTGAAGGAGCTTTCCGATGAAAACATCGCGGTCGATGTCGACGACGCGCTTCGGTTGAACGTTGCCGCCATGTGCACACAGGTTTTTGTGGGTGGGCAGTATGAGACTCAGTCTATCCACAACCTTACGCGCCTGGTGGATATGGGGAACCGCCACGGCCTTCCGGTGTTGGGAGTGACGGCCGTCGGAAAAGAACTTGTACGCGACGCGAAGTACCTGCGGCTGGCGTGCCGAATTTGCGCCGAACTCGGAGCTCATTTTGTCAAAACCTACTACTGTGACCAGGACTTCGAAACCGTCACGAGTTCGTGCCCCGTTCCCGTAGTGATGGCCGGTGGCAAAAAACTCCCGGAACTTGACGCCCTGACCATGGCATACCGAGCGGTCAGCGAAGGTGCCGCGGGCGTCGATATGGGTCGCAATATCTTTCAGTCGGAGGCGCCGATCCCCATGATCCAGGCGGTCGGAAGGGTAGTGCATGAACTGTTGGAGCCCAAACAGGCGTACGAGTTCTATCAAGATATGAAGAGTGAGCAGGGAACCGGCTCGCTGGTCACAAGGAGTTGAGGGTTTCGCATATCCGCAATGAATACCGTTCTCAAGGGCCTTACCTGGGATCATCCGCGCGGTTTTGCGCCGCTGGTTGCAGGCGCGCCGGAATACGAAAAGGCGCATCCCGGCCTAACAATTCGGTGGGACCGTCGCTCTTTACGAGACTTTGGGGAGGCTCCGATCGCAACCCTCATCGATAGCTATGATCTGCTGATCGTGGATCATCCCTTCGTCGGCTATGCCTCTGCTCATGATGTACTGGTCGATCTAGCCCCTTTTGTCGGCCCTGAGGAGCGGGAGCGATTCGCCGCCGATTCCGTTGGTCGATCGTGGGAGTCCTATTGGTATGACGGCGGCCTTTGGGCATTGCCCATCGACGCGGCCACTCAGGTGGCATCGTATCGTCCCGATTTGCTGCAAGAATTCGTTGCGACAGCTCCTGCAACGTTCGACGAAGTCCTAGATCTGGGGAAGAAAGCGCGGGGTGCTGGAAAGTTCATCATAGTTCCGGCTTGTCCCACCGATGCCATCAGTATCGTGTTTTCTCTCAGTGCCAGCCTCGGACATCCTGTTGCTGAAGATGCAGCCCTATTCCTTCCCGACGAGGTCGCCAGGCAAGTTCTGGACCGGTTGCACGCTCTTGTTTGTGTCGCTCATCCGAGGTCGGTGGAGTGGAACCCGATCCAAGTCTACGACCACATGGTGGCCAACTCCGACGCCGTCTATTGTCCTTATGGATTCGGCTATACCAACTACTCACGCAATCTCAAGGTGCCACTGAAGTTTACCGATGCGCCCGCCGCGGCCCCGGATAAGCTCGCCGCGACTATGTTGGGAGGAGCCGGCGTCGCTGTCAGCTACCAGAGCGCGCATCAGGAGGAAGCGATTGCGTATGCCAAATGGCTGGTGAGCTCGGAACACCAGGGCGGAACCTACTTCCGCGAAGGCGGACAGCCCGCAAGCCTGGCGGCGTGGCAAGATCCGTCGATAGATGCAGCTGCCGGTGGGTTTTTCTCTGGAACGCTCAAAACCTTGCAATCCGCATACCTGCGACCCCGTTTCAACGGGTTCGTACAATTCTTTGAGGCCGCTGGCATCGAAGTCAACAAGTGTCTGCGCGGGCAGGTCGCCGACTCGAATCTCATCGCATGGTTGAACGACCGCTTTGCGGAGCAACGCAACGTCGTAACCGAAGGGTAGGTTGAGCATGGTTAACAGCGTGCAACAGGAAATGACTAAAGAATTCTCTTCACTCAAGCCACCGAAGCGCTATTTGTTTGGCCCCGGGCCAAGCATGGTGCACCCGCGGGTTTACGAGGCTCTGTCAAAGCCAATCGTCGGGCATATGGATCCTTATTTCATTGGCGTAATGCAGGACATTCAGCAACTGCTCAAGACGGTCTTCGGTGCCCGCGATGCCGTCACCATGGCGATCTCGGCCACTGGCAGCGGAGGAATGGAGTCCGCAATCTCAAACTTCGTCGAGCCGGGCGCGAAGTGCGCCGTTTTCGCCAACGGCTATTTCTGCGATCGAATCAGCGAGATGGCGAAGCGGCAGGGTGGGACCGTTGTTCGGCGCGAGAAACCCTGGGGTGAGAACTTTACTGATAAGGAAGCGGTGGACTTCATCCGCGCAGAGAAGCCTCAGGTGGTGGCTTACGTGCATGCGGAGACTTCCACTGGGGCTTTGCAGCATGGGCACGCCATCTGTCAGGCAGCTCACGAGGCGAACGCTATTGTGATTGCAGATTGCGTTACCTCCCTTGGAGGGCTACCGGTTGAGGTCGACAAGACCGGCATCGATGTCGCTTACAGCTGTACCCAGAAGGGGCTGAGCTGCCCGCCCGGGTTATCCCCCTTGGCCATTTCGAAGAGAGCAATGGACTGGCTGGGGACGCGGCAGTCGCCTCCTCATAGCTGGTACTTCGATATCAAGCTGATTCACGATTACGCCAGCGTGTCGCACCGCTATCACCACACTGCCCCAATTTCGATGTTTTACGCCCTGCGCGAGGCCCTGCTCGTGATTGCCGAAGAGGGTGTCGAGAAACGTTGGGAGCGTCATCGCGGGTGCCACGAACTGTTCGTTAAAGGCATTGAATCCATGGGACTCCACATGCACGTTCCGGAAGGTC
Organism: Terriglobales bacterium; assembly: GCA_963803205.1. GTDB lineage: Bacteria > Acidobacteriota > Terriglobia > Terriglobales > Acidobacteriaceae > CAWDLG01. The sequence continues at coordinate 1,026,709 of CAWDLG010000004.1, read as the reverse complement.
AGCGCATCTGGACCTTGAACACGGTTTCCGTGCCGTCAGGAATAGACGACGCCAAGGTTCGCAAAAGATTGCTTGATGATCAAGGGATCGAAATTCTGGGCGGCTTCGGGCCGCTGGCAGGCAAAGTATTTCGCATTGGCATTATGGGTCCATTGGCTACGGAGGAAAACGTTGATTTCCTGCTGCGCGAGTTGAAGAAATCGCTCGCCGCAGAGGGATTCCGGTCCTGAAAATTCCGTCACTTTTTCTGTTTCGAGCGGCGCGTCAAGAAGTATTGCCAGATAAAGAAGGGAATGCCATGGGTAGATCGGGCCGACGACATTTTTTAGGCCAGTTAGCGAAGGGCGTTGCGGTCGGAAGTATGACGGCGGGTCTGAACGCGGAGACAGTTAAGGGGAAGAAGGATCGATGCGCGGCGACCACATTTGCCGATCTTGGGCCAGGAAAACTCGCCACAAAATTCTGGGTCGATCCTCGCCAGGCAGCAGCTACCACAATGCCATGGCGAAAGGTTGACATCGAGTTTCACAACTCGAAATATGTCCCGAAAATTGGTGAGCGGTTTAACGCCGATGAATTCGGGGACCAGTTGCTCAAAGCGCACGTCAATGGGGCCGTCATCTTCGCTAAGGATATGTTCGGTTACTCCTACTACCCCAGCAGCTGCGGTCCGATTCATCCCGGCCTTTCTTTTGACCTTTTGGGAGCACAGGTAGCTGCTTTGCGAAAGCGCAAAGTGGCTGTCTTTGCCTACTACATGACTACCTGGAATCTCGAACTTGGTGAGCGGCATCCGGAATGGTTAGTCGTCGGGCGCGACCGGGTTTCCGACCTTCCCAAGTTCGACGAGACCTTCGGCTGCTCCGAGGAGACTGGACACTGTATTGCTGCATCCCTGTGTCTGGCTCACGAAGACTTCGTCAACGGGGAACTTGCTCACATCAAGGAGGTCGCCTCCCGCCACGAACTCGATGGAGTGTGGATCGATGGGAGCGATCCGCCTCGGGCTTGTTACTGCTACGAATGCCTTCGCCAACTGCGTGAGAAGGGTGCCGACCCATTCGATGAGAAGGCACAGTATGAACACAAGGTTGCGCTCGGCATTTCCTTTATGCGGCGCATTCGTCACGCCGTAAACGAAGCTCGCCCCGGCTGCAAGCTCGGACCGCAGAACGAATGGATGAATAGTCTTGGGGAGCGCACTTCGCTCGTCGATTGGAGCGACCTCGAGGGCCTCTTCACTGACAAAACGTGGTACGGCTACTATTTCGGTCCCACCGTGAATCGTTACGTGCGCAGCTTCGGGGTGACCACATATGGTCTGACCACTCGTTTCAAGACTTTTTGGGGGGACTTCGGTGGTTTGAAGCTTCCACCCCAGCTTCTCACAGAAGTCGCCACCATTGTGGCGGGTGGCGTGCGTTGCGACATTGGCGATCAGATGCATCCCAATGCACGGCTTGACCCTGCGGTCTATCACGTCATCGGAAAGGCCTATTCGCACATCGAAAAGCTTGAGCCCTACTTTGATCAAGCCGCACCCGTCAGCGAGGCCGCGCTCCTCACCACTGGACCTTCCCTCGAGGGCCCTAACACGGAAACCAACTTCGGCTGGGTAAAGATGCTGACCGAGTCCCGGATACAGTTTGATATTGTCAGCCCTGCGACCGAGTGGGAGCGCTACGCACTTTTAATATTGCCCGACGAACTGAAAGTGGATGAGCCCACCGCATCGCGCCTGCGCGCGTTTGTCGATGCTGGCGGTGCTTTGGTGGTAACCCACAAAGCGGGTGTGCTGGCCGGAACTGAACGAAGCTGGCTGGAAGGTTACGGGTTTTATTTTTCGCAGATGTCTCCGTTCAAGCCTGCCTATTTCGTACCGCAAGTGAACATGACAGGTGAAATTCCAACTTTTGAATACGCCTTGTACGAGGGCGCGTCTCAATGGCGTGCAAAATCACCAGCCACGGTCCTGGCCCTACTGGGGGAACCACTCTTCCAGCGGAGCCCAAAGCACTATACGAGCCATGCGCAAACTCCTTTTGATCACGTTACTGAGTACGCCGCTTTGGCACGCAGCGGATCAGTAGCCTTGTTTGCCTTCCCCCTGGGACAGAGCTATTGCAATCAGGGATATTGGATTTACCGCCAAGCGTTCCAAAGGGTTCTTGGAGAGTTGCTCCCTTCGCCCCTCATCCAGAGCGATGCTCCGCAAAGTGCCGAATTTGCCCTCATGCACCAGGCGGCGAGGCCCGATGTCCAGCGAAGAGAGCGCTATCTGGTGCACATCGTGAACTATTCGCCCTTGCGGCATACGCGGAAGCATACCGATTTCTGTGAAGACCCCATTCCGCTTTCACATATAACGGTGCGCGTCAATCTTCCGCTCAAAGTCACCACTGCCAGGGCGATTGTGGCCGGGGAAGACTTACCAGTGCGGCGGGCTGCCGGCGGCGGAGTAGAAGTCCTCGTTCCAAGAGTGGCGATCCACGAAGTCCTGAACTTTGAAATGATTTGACTTGCACGGTTTGCCAAGAAGGAACTCTTCTGGGGAAGCAGAATACAAAACGAAATTTATCGAAATCATGCCGATTCCGGACGTCCTAAAGGCGAAGTGGTTCTGGTATTCGCTGCTCTCGGTGTTTTTGATGGGTGGGTGGACGCTGTTGAGCAAGCTTGCCTCGGCCGAGATCTCCGCGCCTACAATGCAGTTTTTGTACCCTTTCGGGTGGGTGCCGGTAGCCGTGGCCTGTCTCTGGACCCGGGGATTCAAGGTTGAAAAGAGCCCGCGCGGTATTTTTTACGGTGTTGCAATCGGCGTGCTCGGCGGAATTGGTGGCCTGGCATTTTTTGCAGCCTACCGCACAGGCGGCAATACTTCAGCCATCACGGCTGCTACCGGCATGTATCCGCTGATCAGTGTATTGCTGGCTGTATTGATCCTCCGGGAAAAATTGACCTGGCTGCACGTTGTGGGGTTGGTCTTTGCTGCTGCGGCTTTCTTGCTCTTCTCCTTATAGCATGCACATCCCAATCTGGTTTTGGATGGCCGTCGTCGTCCTTCTAACATGGGGACTTGCCGGGCTGTTCCAGAAGCTCGCGACCAATTATCTCTCGGCGGAATCCGCCACCGTGTGTCTGGTGATCGGCTTCTTCTTGCTCGACCCATGGCTCTACCCGGAAGAATCGCTATTGATGTACTCCACACGCGCTCTTTTTTTCTCTTTACTGAGCGCGCTTCTAAACGCCCTGGGCGCCTGGGCGCTGCTGAAGGCAATGCAGCACGGCGGTAAAGCTTCTATCGTCGTACCTTTCACCGCCTTATACCCCATTGTCACAATCTTTCTGTCTCCGGCAGTGTTGCACGAACCTGTCACCCTGCTGCAGTCAGCAGGGGTGGTGTGCGGATTGGTCGCGGTAGTCCTCTTATCGACCTGAGGCTCGCTTGCGGAGCAACAGACACGCTGTGTGGGATTGTTATTCTTTGCGCAGCCGCGATCGACCTCCACACCAAGGTCGCGCCTGAAAGGTAGATTGAATGGGACGGATCGTGACGATCGGTGAAATTCTGGTGGAGATTATGGCGGCCGAACGCGGCCAGAGCTTCCGCGCGCCCGGCACTCTAATCGGTCCATTCCCAAGTGGCGCTCCCGCAATTTTTATTGACCAGGTGGGACGGTTGGGTCACGCGGCCGGTATCATCGGCTGCGTCGGCGACGATGACTTCGGCTGGCTGAACATCGATCGCCTGCAACGGGACGGTGTCGATACCAGCGGCATCACGGTGCTCGCCGACGCGGTTACCGGAAGCGCCTTTGTTACTTACACTGAAACGGGTGACCGCCAGTTTATCTTCAATATTGTCAATAGCGCTTCCGCGCGCCTCTCCGCGTCGTCGATCACCGGACTCCTGCTCGCCGAATGTAGCTGGTTTCACGTCATGGGTTCGTCCCTGTTCTCTGCGGGAACCACCGAAGCCGTTCGCCAGGCGATCAGCACGGTGAAGGGTCGAGGTGGAGTCATCTCTTTTGATCCAAACATTCGCCAGGAGATACTGAGGATCGAGGGCATGCGGGAAGCGTTGCGATCAATCCTCGAACAGACTGACGTGTTCATGCCGAGCGGCGATGAGGTGACGCTGCTCGTGGACGCACGGGCCGAACCCGATGCCATCGAACTGCTACTCGCCCTGGGAATTCGAGAGATCGTGGTCAAGCGGGGCAGCGCCGGGTGCACCTACTATGATCGGTCGTGCCGCCTGGACGTGCCTGCGTTCGCGGTTAACGAAGTCGACCCCACCGGTGCCGGCGATTGCTTCTGCGCTACATATGCGGTTTGCCGCGAGCAAGGCAAGCCGCTCGAGCGCTCATTGCGCTACGCCTGTGCTAGTGGTGCGATAGCGGTAACGCGCAAAGGCCCCATGGAGGGAACAACGGGCTTCGCGGAATTAGACGCCCTTGTGGATGGCTGACGCGTCAGCCGCAGTCGAACCGACAGACTGCCTGAAGATGTCGTCTGAGGTCACTCTGGGACTTCTGGACCAGAATTCCAATCTAGCTGGGTATGTGCTAAACATCAGCTGGAGGGCAAATCCGTCAATGACCTCACATTCAAGGTAAAGGATGGATACGACTGCTATGTGCAAGATCATTTCGATATCTATCGTTTCCCTCCTCTTACTCTCGACCTTGGCTTGGCCGCAGGTCACCAAAATCCCAGCCACCCCGCGCGGACCGAGTGTCGCCGTCGGCGGCCAGGGCGTGGTTGTCTCAGGCAGGTCTGCCGCCACGGCGGCCGGCATCAAGATTTTGGAACAAGGCGGAAACGCCGCGGATGCAGGCGCCGCTACTCTGCTGGCGCTGTCCGTAACCTCCGTAGGCGCCTACTGCGTGGGAGGAGAGATTCCCATTCTGATTTACAGCGCTGACCAGAAAAGCGTGAAGTTGCTGGAAGGGCAAGGCGAGGCCCCTCGCGATCCAAAAGCGATCGCCTGGTACATGCAACACGGAATACCCGACGGTGATGTGAAGGCAGCCGCAGTGCCCGGCGCTATAGATGCAATCGTCACCCTCCTGAAGCTTTACGGAACTAAAAGTTTCGAGGCAGTCGCGCAGCCGACGCTGGCCATTCTGGACGAGGGCGGGCCAAGTTGGTATAGGGACACCGGCAGCGGCGAAAAGATTGAAACCGGCGTGAACTGGCAGGCGGACTTGGCGGTTACCTTTCGCAAGCTGGTGGAGTCCGAAAAGACCACGAAAGGCACGCGGGAGCAGAAACTGCAAGCCGTCTCGGACCGCTTCTATCGTGGCGATATCGCCGACGCCCTGGAAGCCTGGTATATGGAGAAGGGCGGTTTCCTGCGCAAGTCGGATTTGGCTGCGCACAAAACTCCCGTGGTGGATCCGCTCAAAACCACTTACCGGGGCTACGTGGTCTACAAGACCGGTCCGCTGACGCAGGGGCCTTATCTCTCGCAGACGCTGCGCCTGCTGGAAGCCTTCGACCTGAAGAAGATGGGCTTCAATTCGGCGGATTACATTCACACCGTGATTGAAGCGGAGAAACTGGCGCTGGCGGATCGTGATGAGTACTACGGCGATCCGAACTTTACGAAGGTGCCGATGCGGCAGCTGCTCTCCGATCGGTACACCAAAATGCGGCGCGAGCTCATCGATCCGAAAAAAGCATCTCTCCACCTGCGTCCCGGCGATCCGTACAACATGAAAGCCACCAGGCCGCCGACGATCACCGGCCCCTGGCAGGGCGGAACCACCGTCATGTGTGTGAGCGACAAGTTTGGGAACGTCATCGCCGCGACTCCCAGCGGCCTGTCGAGCACCGCCGGCGTGGCCGGACGTACGGGCATCATTCATGGAAGCCGGCTCAGTAGCCTCAACACGTTTGCAGGAACCCCCAATGTGATTGAGCCCGGCAAGCGGCCACGAATCACGCTGAGCCCGACGCTCCTTTTCCACGACGACCATCCTGTCATGGCAATCTCGGTAGCCGGCGGTGACCAGCAGGATCAGGCTGCTATCCAGGTCATCCTCAACTACATAGAATTTGGCATGAATCCCGAGGAGGCGTTTAAAGCTCCGCGGTTTTCCACAGCGCATTTCATCAGTTCCTTTAGCCAGGAGCGCGCCAGCTTGGGCAGCTTGTCTGTGCCCAACAGTCTGCCGGAAAGAGTGCAGGCCGAACTGAGGGCTCGCGGCCACGTGGTTACCGTCGGCCGGGGGGGAGTGGGGGGAGTGGCGCTGATCGGCATTGACCCCAAGACCAAACAGGCCATCGCCATAGGTCCGGCAGCCGGCAAGATGGAATAGACCTTCAATTCCTGCCCGGTATTCCCAGCGGTGCCGTGCCCTGGCATTTTCCCGTCAGTCATCGTCTCGCAGTTCCCCAGCAGGCAAGCCCTTTTGCTGGCAACTTTCCAAGCCATGGATTTCCGCGAGCCTCTTTCGAAAGCAATATTTCGAAGTATTTCGAAAGATTTCGATTGACAACGTAAGTCGGCTCAAGGTATCAGTGTGAAAACCCGTTTTCTGTTCATCCGACAATTCTTTGGGAGGGGGAATGAGAACGCTACTTCGAAGTCTACGGATGTGCTCGCGCCTGTGCTTGCCATTATTCCTGCTGGGTGTGTGCTTGGTGGATCAGACGGCAGCGCAATCAACGTATACCTCCCAGCTCTCCGGCGTGGTTAGTGATCGAAGCGGAGCGGTCGTGCCTGGCGCCAAGGTGACATTAACCGACGAAGGCACGAACATCGCGGCAACCAACGTGACAAATGGCAGCGGGATATATCTGTTTACCGCCGTGCGCCCGGGAACGTACACCATTCGGGTTGAATTTTCCGGCATGGCTACACAGGAACGGAAGGGCCTGACCCTGGCGGTAAGTCAAAGCGCAACCCTGGATTTCTCTCTCTCCCCGCAAGCCACTAGTGAGACGGTGACGGTTATCGAACAAGCGCCGCTGCTGGATACCGGTAACGCCTCTCTCGGCACCGACGTCACCAACGAATACGTCCGCGACATTCCGCTGGCGAATCGCAGCATGTTCGGCCTGGTTTTCCTGGCGGGAGGTGTAACCGAGACCGCCGGCCAAGGGACGAATGATTCCTACCCCTCGGGAACAAATTTTGTTTCTAACGGCCAGCGCAACGCCACAGCGGAAATCCGCCTGGACGGAGCGTTAACTAGCGCGCCGGAGCAGGGCGAGGGCGCCACCACCAACGTCTATTACCAACCTTCGGTGGAGACGGTCCAGGAATTCAAGGTTGAGAACAATAGCTTCTCCGCGGAGTATGGCAACAACGGCGGCACGGTCGTCAATATCGTGATGAAACAGGGCACGAACAAGTTCCACGGGAGCGGCTGGTGGTTCGGACAGCGCTCGGAGCTCGATGCGAACGAGTTTTTCAATAAGGCAAACGGAGGCGAAAAGCCCGATCACGTTCGCGATCAGTATGGATTTTCCCTCGGCGGGCCCATCAAGCAAAGCAAGACATTTTTCTTCGTTGATTTCGAAGCGGTCCGCCAGAATGACCCGTTTAACATTGACGCGATCGTCCCCACAGCGTTGGAGCGCGCCGGCGATTTCAGCCAGTCCGCCAGGCCCATCTTTAACCCATTTTCAATTATCGGCACCGATGCCGATGGCTTTAGAATGCGGGCGCCATTCAGCACTCCGAATGTGATTGACCCGGGACTGATCGATCCCATCGGGCAACAGATCATAAACATGTATCCCATGCCGACCGATCCAAATGCAGAGCCGGGGACCAATAATTTTCACCAGGCGGTCCTCAACAAGAACACCGGGCGGCAGTTTGATATCAAGATCGATCACAATTTCAGCGACCGGACCCACCTCTCCGGACGCTACAGCAATCTCCATAGCGATAACAGCATTCCGACCATATTTGGGGACGGGGACTGGGGTTGCTGCGGCGACGGCTTGAGCGGCACGACAGATGTACACAACGCCTCGCTGCAGCATGACTTCGTCATTTCTCCCAACGTGGTGTGGACGAATCGCTTTGCTTTGGACCGAGCTGTGGCGCCCGTGAACGAAGACTATCCGAAGCTTAGTACTGTCTTCGACCAGCCCGGTGACGCCCCGCTGGCCCAGGCGAATAATCTGGACCGTTTCCCAACGATCCAGACCGATGGGGACGCCATCTCTCTGTTCAATCAGTGCTGCACCGACACCGGATTTGCCCACACGCTTTATTCCTACAGTTCTGCGCTGTCCTGGGCCAGAGGGCACCACCTCTGGAGGTTTGGCGGCGAGCAACGGCTGTTCTTCAATAACTTTTTCCAACCGGGGAACCCGACCGGGCAGTTTTACTTCAGCCAATTCGTGACCGAGCAGTTAATTGACAACGGCGATGACAGCCAGGGCAGCTCATACGCGGGCCTGTTGCTGGGTTATGGCGATCCGAGCGATTCTTTCCTCGATACCAACGGGGCCGTGGCCAACAAGTCCAAAGAGACGGCTTTCTACTTCCAAGACGACTGGAAAGTCACCTCGAAGCTGACAGTGAATTTTGGTCTGCGCTATGAGTGGAGCACGCCCTACTCAGAGCGGTTCAACCACATTCAGTTCAGCGACTATACGGGCGACACCGGGATTGCGGTGCCGATCGATGTTACCGACCCCAATGCGCCCGGTGTTGTCCTGTTGAGTCGTTCGGGAAATCTTATCGGTACCACAGATTTCCCCAGTTCGGGGCATCGCAATATCCCCGTTGACCGGAACAACTGGGCCCCGCGGTTTGGTTTCGCATACTCCGCAGGTTCGAACACCGTAGTTCGGGGCGGGGCGGGACTCTACTATGGCTTGAACGTCGCCACCAACTATCAAAGCCCGGGGCCCGCTTTTGGCGGTTCCAACGGCATTCAATTCACAAAAGATGATTTCAATACCCGACATGCCACCTTAGCCGATCCATTTCCGGACGGATTTGCTTCTCCACAGGGCGAGACTTACGGGAAGCTGGCGATGTGGGGCTACGGCAATGGCAACACTCTGGGCACGACCGAAGCGCGCAATGCCGAAATCTATCAATGGAACTTTGGGGTGCAACACCTCTTCCCCGGAGGCATCACCGTCGGAGCGGACTACTCGGGAAGCCAGAGCAGGCATCTGCCCTTCAGCTCAGGTTCGAGGACAGGCAACAAGAACTTTCTACCCTCCTCCACCCGCAGCCAGATGGTGGCGGATTACAACGACTGCCTGGCTACGGACCCGGATCCATCCAATGACTGTGTTTCTACATCAGAAGCATTGGCCTCGCAGGTCGCCAATCCGTTCCAGCCGCTTTTTCAGGGGCCTGGTGCAATGTTCAACGAGCCCAGCTCAATCTACAACGATCCGACTATCCCGCTCATTAACCTTTTGCGCCCCTTCCCGCAATTCGATGGCAGCTTCTCTTCGCTGACGCTGCTGGCAGCCAGCGCATCCTATAACTCACTTCAGATGCGCTTTCAAAAGCGTCCAAGCCATTACGTGAGTTTTGAAGGCAATTACACCTGGGCCAAAGCCATAGACGATTCATCGGCGGGGGCGAATTCGTTCATTACGGATGCGCTGAACAACGGCAGGAGGCCGCAGCAACTGGACAACCTCAAAGCGGAACGTTCGATCAGCGCTAATGACGCAACGCAGCGCTTTGTTCTGGCTACAATCGCGAGCCTTCCCATAGGCCGCGGGCTGTGGATCGGCCGCGACATGAATCGAGTCCTGGATACGATCATCGGGGGATGGTCAGTTTCAACGATTCTAACCTTTCAAACCGGCACCCCTATCCACATCGGACTGAACTCACCCCACCTGGCGGACGGGGCCCAACGTCCTAACGTCGTGTGTTCGCAAGTCTCCTCAGGAGTCAGCTACCATCAGGCCGCCCTCAATGGCCTGACCGGAAACGGGAATCCGTCGGTTTTCAACGATGCATGTTTCGAAGAGCCTGAAGACCAGGTTCCGGGTAACGCGCCACGCTACTTCTCCAATCTCCGGACCGATGGCATCCACAATGCCGACATCTCCCTGAGCAAAGAAATTTCCATCAGGGAGAACATGAAGCTCCAGATCCGGGGAGAGTTCTTCAACTTCACCAACACTCCCAGGTTCGCGTTGCCTACAACCGCACTTGGCGACGGGCAGTTTGGCTGGGTGACCGGCAGCGCGAACAGCCCGCGTCATATGCAGTTCGGGGCGCGTTTCCAGTTCTAGATGTCTCAAATTCTCCGGCCGGGCGACTGGGAATAGCCAGCCGCCCCCATATTTTTCCCCCTGGTTCAAACTTAGGAGACCTCCCGATATGAAGCTGTCATCGCTGTTGTGTGCGCTCGCGGTCATCAGCGGACTGACGGTCAATACAGCGGCTCAACAAGACCAGCAGAATTGGACCCATATTGTTCGCATCGGTGCATATGGCTTGGGCCACAACAATGTCACTCCGGAAGAAATCGTCGGCAGGGCGACCGAAGATCATGTTTTCGGCATTGAAGTGGACAACGATATCCCCGGGCGCTACGAGAGCTTTCTCGATCCCACGGCCAAGCTGCAATCGCTGCGAAAAGTGGCCGAACTGGCTCACAAGGCGAACAACAGGGTCTATGTCTACATCGCAGGTACGGAGTGCATCACCGCTCACGCCGATAAGGCTGCACATTCGGTGGTGAAGGATCATCCCGACTGGCTTCAGAGAAAAAGTAACGGCGATCCGGCCGTGTTTACAGGGGGTGCTGCATTCTGGATTCGGGAAGGCGACGAAGACGTATGGATCACTCCTTACGCCAAAGAATGGCGGAAGATCTATATGCAGCGGGTACGCGAAATCGCGGCCACAGGGCTCGATGGAATTTATGTTGACATTCCTTACTGGATGACTCACTTCGAAGGTTGGGAGAACAGCTGGGCGAGTTTCGACGACTACACCGTTGCCGCTTTCAAGGACAAGACCGGCCTCGATGCCAGGAAGGATCTAAAGCTCGGCGACTTCCAGGACGCCAATTTTCGCAAGTGGCTCGACTTCCGCATCGACACGCTAACGGACTTCGTCAAAGAGATTCGCGATAACGCCCGTTCTGTGAATCCGAACATTATGGTGATCCCGGAAATCTATCCGGGAATTGAGGAAGAAGCCACACGCGTTGGGTCTGATGTATATGAGATGTATGACGTGATCGATGTCATCGCCCACGAGTACGAGTTCGGCAATGGTGGTCACATGGCGGCGATGCGCACGCAGGTGGACTGGTTCCTGTATCAGGCCGGCATGTTATCGTTTCGGGCCTTTGCCCAGGGCAAGGCTTCCTGGATCCTGAATTACTCGTGGGACGGCCAGAAAGAAGTCGCGCCGCAGGAACCGATGAAAAACCTGGCTAATTCAATCGTCATGACCGGTTGCAATTTCTGGGACGCGCCGGGACATTCGATGGGAGGTTCCAACGATCGAGCAACCCGCAGAGTGATTTTCCAGTGGATCGAACAGAATGAAAAGTCCTTGTATTCGCCCCGGAAACCTCTTAGCGGCGTGGGTGTGTACTTCTCCCCCAGGAGCCGCGATTACACGGCAAAAAACTTCCTGCCTTCTTATCGCGGAACCATGGTCTTACTCATCCAGCAGCACAGGGCGTTGCAGGTCGTCACTCCCAGGACCCTTGCAGAATTTCACGGCGAGACGCTGGTTCTGCCCAGTGTGAGCACGCTGAATGAGGCCGAACGGAAGGGTCTCAAGGCCTTTGTGGATGGCGGCGGCCGGCTGGTTGTCTTGGGAGTCGATGCTACGGGCTTGCCGCAGTCCTCAAATAAGGTTGTCCTGGCTAACGATCCCGGCAAGGCATACTTCAACGCACTGGAAAGTGATTTCGCAGCGAATTCAGCCAATCCCCCCAAGGATTTATTGGATCTGCTGGGCAAAAACAGAGACATCCAACTTGACGCTCCCCCCACGGTGGCGGCGAACTTCGCGATCGTAGACGGTGCACCTCACATTTATGTTGTGAATTTCGGCGGATTGGTCCCTGGCAAGGTTGTCGTCCCTGCACCTGTCACCATGCGTGTAACGGTTCCAGGGTCAATGGGGGATTCCGTCACAGTTCTCCCATTTCTCGGCGAAGTCAAGGTCGCGCGTGGGGTAAAGCGAGGGGACAAGGTCGAATTTGCACTGCCTCTGGAACGGGGTGCGGTGCTGTCGTTCGCGGCAAATAAATAAAAAAAGGAATGATTCCTGCATCTGGGATTTGGGCGATTCTATTTTCGTGAAGATATCGTATTTGTTTCATTTTGAGCGCGAATGCAAACGGCGCCTCACGCGAAAGCCGCTCTCAGGACGATAGCTTTAACTCCCGCACCGCATCTCCGGCGCCGCTAAGATTCGTCAGTTTCATTTCGGAGTACTTGCGCGACAGAATCACGCCAGGTGCACCCGCGCGGAAAGCTGCCGATACAACATCCTTGACGCTTTGCCGCGTGCGTTTGCTATTGGGAGGTTCCGTGGGAATATCAACATCAAGACCTGCCCAGATCTGCGTTTTGGTACCTGCGATCCCTGCCAGCGCCCGCTTGGTTTCTTGAGTGACGTAATCGGGGGAGAATCCCGTATATGGAATCTCATCATAGCTTCGTTCTTTAAATCCCATCACTTCGTAAGTGAATTCGGTCAGCTGTTGTTTCGTGAGGTCGCCATAGAGCGTCGAGCCGATATTGTCCACGTATAAGGCCATGCGCTCTCCACCGCAGTTGCCGTACATCACGACCTTGATGAAATCAGAATACTTCGAGAGTTCCTGCCAATCCTGCTCCGCGCGATAGATGGGATTGAAGGACGTGTTGTGCCAGATGTGCCAGCCCACCGGCATCGTCGGCTTGGCGGTCTTCACGGTTTTATAGAGAGCAGCATAGGTTTCGCGCAGATTGTCGGTAAAGAACATCTCCCATGCGGCCAGCTCAGGGTAGCGCAAGAGAATCCGCCAGAACTCGACGAAGTAACCGTCCGAGGGACGCTTGCCGCTGCGTGACGCGCGCACGAACTTTTCCAGTGCAAGAAATCCCTGCTTGGCGCGATCTGGATTGATGCCGCGCTCTTTGGCTTTTTTTATGCAATATTCGCAGAAGCAGGTCACGTTGCCGGGATCGATCGGCGGCGTGTCATGTGTGGCTCCGAGGCTGTCGCAAAGCGCGCCCTGCCGTTCCGAGCCCCACATGATTCCATCGACATCATAAGAACGAGCGAAATCCTCAAGCAGCCCGGTAAAAAAATTGATGTAGTTTGGATTGTTGAGGCACAGCGTTTCCATGTTGCGCCCGTAAAGATCGCGCTCCTGAACCTTTTCGATGTTCGGCAGTTTGGGGCCGAACACGTCTTCCATCCAGCACATAACCTTCATGCCGCGCCTTTTCGCAGCGGGGACTACTTCCTCAAGAATGTCGAGGTTGCCATGATCGGGCGCGTGCTCCGGCTTGATGACAGTGTTCTTGTAATACTGTGGATGTGGCGTAGCGAAGTTGCCGCCGTGATAGTTGAGGTCGTACTCCTGCTTGCCATGGTCAGGCAGCGGGTATCCCGGAATCTGCCTTCCTGCAATGCCCCGCCCGTAAGTGAATACCGCAAGGAACAGGGTATTGACGCAGGCGCGCTCTTGAAGAATATCGAGAACTTTCTCGGTGCCCTCATCCACAAAGGAGATTGCCCCAAGCTGAATGCCGATCATCTTGGAGGAAGGTGAGTCGGCAGCTTGTCCCAGAGATGGCATGGCCAACGCCGCGCCAGCCCCGGCGCTGACCTTCATGAATTCACGGCGACTGACGTCCGGTCTCTGCATAAGTCCTCCTATTGTTTTTGGTAACAGCCGATATCGATCCTTCCAGATCTGACTCGGGACGAGCCGTCGAGATCGAGTTCTCCTACCGGCAGGTCATCGATTGCTCCAGCTGCAAGCGCGGGAGAATCAGCTTGGAGTTGGAACTCCTGCGCGGAGACATTGACGAAGCGCGGATCGAGAAAACGGGAATGGCGATCATTTCCTGTGCCCTCAACATACTTATCGAATCCCGTCACCGTCGCGGCCGCGGCAGCCCACGTACTCGCCGTCGCTCCCGAGGAGCAGAAGTAGAGGTTGTGATCAATAGCCGCTGGAGGCTGGTTTCTATCGACCTGTGCTTTTGTGATTGAGAACTGACACCGCGGCCCGGCGTAGACAATGTTATTGGCGAAAATATTGTCTGACATGTTCCACTGCATCTGAAATTCGCCTGTGCCGGTTCCCGACGTGTCGTTGTTGTAGAGAGTGTTGTTGATTACCGTCACGTGCTCTGTACGTCCGCGCTCGGGCGCATAGCCGCCGATAGAGACACCCGCAGTGTGGGAGTGATAAATGAGGTTGTTGCGCGCAATGATGTAGCTGGTCGCCCGGTCCTTGTGCTCGCTGGCCAGTTCGATTCCGAAGTCCACATCGTGCATGACGTTCTGCTCGATCAAGATCCGTGTGCCGCCGTCCACGTAGATGCCATCGGAGTTTTCCTCGTTGCGATAAGCCGGATTGCCCTTCGAAGTAATGTTGTAAACGAGATTGTGGCTGACGACCCCGTCGCGGGCCTGGTCAACAGCGGGATCGGGAGCCGTCCGTTCGAAGCCGATGATGTCGATCCCGATGTTGTTGTTGTCGTGAACAACGTTGCGCGTGATACGGAAATTGGTCACGTTGCCGTTAACCACCAGCGACTCACTTGACCCAGTCTTGAGGTGGTGCACTTCATTGCCGTCGATGACCAGATCCGTGATAGGAGTATTCGCGTCTGTGCCGTAAACCGCGATCCCAAATCCGTTGCCGCCTCTTCCTGGAGCGTCACGTCCTTCAAAAGTCTGCTGAATGTGATGGACGTTATTTTTCAGGAGCTCGATGTGCGAGCCTGATCCAAGGACGTTGATGCCCAGCGGGCTGAGCCGATGTTCGGCGGTAAAGAAGTTGCGAATCTCGAACCCCTCGATTCGCACGTAACTCTGATTGTGAATAGTCAAAATGCCTTGTCGACCCGAAGGTGTGAAGTGCGTGGCATCGAGAACTGCGGTTTCGCCAGGATAGCTTTTGAAGGTGATAAATCCATCGCTTGCATTGCCAGAGACATTAATGCTCACCAATTCTTCATAGACCCCGCCTCGCACAATAACAGTGGCGCCCGAGTGTATTGTGTTTGCGGCATACTGGACTGTTCGCCAAGGGGCGGTTTTTGAACCGTTATTCGAATCATTTCCGTTTGTCGCCACATAGTAAGAGGTGTTGGGCTGCGCAAGAGCGCTGGCGACACACGCAAATAGTGTGAATAACATTAAGACTTTCAAGGCAACTCCCATACGGGGCATCTCGGCTCTGTGGTGTTCCTCTGTCGAGCTCGGTGTCCTTTGCCGTTGGAGCCGTGAATTTGCCCGCCGGCCTATTGGACCCGTGTGTTTCGGGAATTCAAAATCTTCCTCGCATTTGCGCGATACACCTTCTGCAACACTCCATCCGGCAGTCCGAAACCATTCAGGCTCCAGTGGTAGCCAAACATGTCGTGTTCGTAGAAGTGCTCGTCCGAAGTTTCAAGAATTCTGAAGGTAACACGGTACATTTCCTTGTCGAACCCCATATCAGTGCCGTAGACCAGGCGGTCGGCATACTGAGCATAAAAAGTCGCTGCAAAACGTGGGATGGGCGCAGTTTCCGCGTAGCGCGCGGAAATATCAGCATACAAGTTGGGGTGGTTTTCAAGCACCCGCCCTAAGCGCGCGAGATCATAATCAAGGTTGGCAAAATGGCAGGCAATGAATGTTGTGTTGGAGTGCTTTTTGAGTGTGCGCTCCAGGATATCGATCATGCCGGAAAGCCCAACGATGTTGGGCTGGTTGTCGAGTCGCCAATGGTACGCATTCATCAGCCCATCGTTTGTGTTGTCCATCGGTTGGTACATCCAGATGGGGTCCGCCACGTGAAGATTCACCGGCATATTTAACTGACCGCATCGCTCAAACAGCGGGTCCATGCGCGTGTCGTCTGGATGCATACCGAGGGCTTTCACTTTGTTATTGACAAGCCCCTTTCCCTTATCATGCAGTTCACCAACTCCACCCGCGCCTGCCTGGTGGCATCTTTCCAGAGCTTTTATGGCTTCAGGGCCGAATCCAGGCTGGTCATAGCCCATGTAGTCAAAACCGCACCAGATTTCGAAGCGGCCGGGATACCCGGAAAACTTCCTCTGCACTTCGGTAAAATCTTGTCCCGAAGTTTCCGTCAGGAGGATGGTCTTCTCGATGCCGACCTCATCCATATTCCTGACCCACTTGGCGATTTCCTCCGGCGTTTTGGCGTATGCATGGGAGTGCATATCAATGATGGGAAACTTCGCTTTGGAAATCTCTGTGGCAGGAACTTTGTGGATGGATTTTGGCCGGTAGTCCTTCAGCAGTATTTTCTCAGGCGAGACCTCCCCGCTGGTTTCTTTCCCGGCATCAGAGGCGCTGGAGTCTTCGGCCCGCTGATCTGACAAGTACGGCATGGCCCAGGCGGGTAAAACTCGGGTCGCTCCGATTGTGGTGCCGATGAATTTCAGAAAGGAACGACGTTTCATAGGGCTCCTGTGGAGTACTTGTGGTATGCCTCTCGGAAGTCAAACGATGTTTGAGAGTAGCAAAAATATTTCGTTTTGTATCGTTTTATTTCATCTGTCGAAGCCGTCGGCATGCGACTCTACCATACTGACAATAAAAGACATAGCGGTTTTTATGCCACAGCATGCCGTGTGCCGCATATAACGGAATCTCCAGGCGCAGAGCTTCAGCGACTGTGAAGCGAAAGAGAAAGTAACCTATGTGATATTCCATCGCTCGTAGTCGGCAACCGGCAAGAAGGCCCATGGAAAAACTGACGCGAAGCGGAGAAGATCACCCGCACCGAACACACCGTAGCGGAAATAGGGCTAACTCAGAGTCTGGCTAAACCATCGTCACCTCAATGCCAAGGTTCGTCAGTGCCTGAAGGTCCGCCTTCGGAATGCCTTTGTCCGTAATCACCTGTTGAATAGAAGAGAGCTGGGCGATGTGTGACAGACTTCGCCGTCCGAACTTGCTGGAATCACACACGACGATCGTCCGTCTCGCAATCTCGGTCATGATGGAGTTGACTTTTGCCTCAAGCAGGTTGGGTGTGCTGGGACCGTTCCGGGCATCGAACCCGTCTACGCCGAGAAACAGGATATCGGCATTGAGCCGGCGCAAGGTTTCTTCCGCGATCGGTCCAACCAGAGAGAACGAGTTCTTGCGAACCGCCCCACCCGTGAGAATGACCTCAACCGGAGAATTTGCCAGTTCCGCGGCAATATTCACGGCGTTGGTGATCACCGTCAGGTTCCGTTGGTTGCGCAACGCGCGTGCGATTTCCGTGGTGGTTGTGCCGGAATCCAGGATCACGACTTGCCCTTCGGACACCAACTGGGCGGCCACTGCAGCGATGCGTATCTTTGTCTTCCGGTGCAGAGGCCCTTTTTCCAGCAATGAGGGATCTTCCAACGCCCCATAGCGCGTGGGCAAGGCACCGCCGTGGGTGCGCTGGATCAGGCCCTGCGCATGAAGCGCTTCAAGATCCTTCCGGATGCTGACCGGCGAAGTCTGGAATTGTTGCGCGAGATCGGCGACCAAGACTCGTTTTTCGGATTGCAGCAGTTCAAGGATCGTCCGTCGGCGCTCCTCATTGAGCAGTTTTTTCCCTTTGCCGGCGCGCATTTTGGCTCCGCGTTTGGAAAGCTGTTGCACAGCAACGATTCTTTTTATCACAAGTATTCGTGAGGCGAGAATGAGATGAAACCCGCTTTGCCGGGGAGAGATTGCGCTGCGTACTTGTGAAATGTTATTAAATATTCCGTATTATTTCGAATCGGAGGGTTACTATTGCCTTCGCGATTTTGCGCTGCGGCTCGGCTCATACCTTCTTTCGGGAGATTCCGATGAACCGCCGTCTCTTTCTGAAGTCTACCGCGGCCACCGGTCTGGCTGCCGGGATGGCCAAGGCCGCCCATGCCACAATTCCCGAACATAATTGGGACAACTACGATTGGGGCTCGGGTCCCACTGTACCGGACCGTCTTTATCAGGGCCCGTTTCCTCAATATGGACCGTGCGCGGTCGTTCCTGAAAGCGATGTTTGGATGGTCACTTCCCCGTCCAGGGAAATCGTGAGTAATTTCGGTATGGGCTTGATGGTCTACGCTTCGGACGACACCGGCCCGCTTCATGTTCCGGGACAGACGCTCGAACGCACACTCGAAGACCTGATCAAACTGCCGTTTACCCAAAAAGTCTATGTACGGCCGAACTGGCGGGACGTGCAGAAGCAACCGGGCCGTCTCGATTTCCCGGAATGGTGGAAGATCACATTCGACCTTGCCCGCCGCTACGACAAGCGCATCGGCTTCCGTGTGATGCTCGAGAACCCGGATTTTCCAGATCCCGGCATGCCGGACTTTCTCCTTAATAAAGTTCCTTACGTAAAACTGAAAGGGGAATGGAAGGGCGATACGGCGCAGATGCGTTATCGCAAGGACAACCGTGTGCCTCGCTATGATCATCCGGCGTATCAGGCGGCGTTTCGCGAATTGAACGAACTGCTGGCGGCAGAACTCAACGGCCATCCGCAGGTCGAGTTCATGGATACCATGATGTATGGTTTCTGGGGAGAGGGGCACACCTGGCCGTTCGAGGGGAATCCGTTCCCCAGCGATCTGGTCGCCGAACAGACATGCGCCGCCATGTTTGAACTGCAAGCGCAGCGCTGGAACAAAACTCCGCTGGCCACCAACACGCAACCTGATTTCAGCAATGTGGGCAATGCTGAGATCCTGGACCGCACCATGCGCAGCGGCAACTGGTTGCGCACCGATACGATTTTTATTGAGAACACGCAGATCGAAGCGTTGAGTGGCCGCCCGCCCTGGGCGGCTGCGATCTGCGAGGTCGGGCTCACCACCGGCGATCCCAAAGAGCTTCGCATTGACGAAGACGGAATTACCTACAACGAGCAAATCATGACTCATGCCGCCGATGTTGGCGTCAACTATTTATCGGTCTGGAGCTGGCACAGCCAAAACGCCACCAATATCTTGACGTATTACGACAAGTTTCCCGGCCCGATTGACCAGATGGCCCGGCAGATCGGCTACCGCATTCGGCCATCGTTTATCTGGACGTTCACTCGCGAGGGCGCAAAAGGCTTGGTTGTCGGGCTGGCGAATGATGGAATCGCTCCGGTCCCGGGCGTGCTTCGTCTGACGGTGTTCAGCGAGGACAACAAGGTAAAGGTGTCCGGTTGCATTGATCCGGGATACCCAAAGCCGTCAGGCATTCATCAGGCAATGCTGGTTTTGCCCGTGGGCGCCGAACCTAAAGGCCTGCGGCTGAACGCGGAGCTTGAAGTCAAAGGAGTGCGCTATCCGGTCCGTTGGGCATGCCGGCAAAAGGTGAATGCCGACGGATCATTGACCTTGCGTCACAACTACAACCCGGACCAGCCGCTGGTGTAAGCCCCAAAGGGTTTACTATTACGGCCCGAGGCGAGGAGGCTTTCATCGTTCCAGGTGCTCGGCGTCCAATGCGACAACTGAGCCGCTCTCATTTCTCATTGGCGACGCTCACCAGATAGGCCACAACCTGGTCCAGTTCTTGCTTGCTGAGTTTTGACCCGTAATCGCCGGGCATCACCGGTTCCGGCTCAAATGCGATTTCCGACAACTGGGACTTGTCGAGCAAATGAAAAGTCCCATCGAGGGCTTGCAATTGGATTGAAAAGTTGTCCTCATTGCGCACAAGTCCCGAAATCGCCCGGCCGTCTTTAGTGGTTGCTTTAGCCATGGCTTTATGCGCTCCAGGCCGCTTGTCTGCATTGAGAATGGCGCCGCGAATTTCATCGGCAGAATGCATGGTCGCGTAGTCCGACAGATCCGGCCCGAGAAATCCGCCCGCGCCGCGAATCATGTGGCATTGCGCGCAACCGGCCTTGCCGGTGAAGTATTCCTTGCCATTCCCGACGTTTGCTGTCACCGCGGCTGGAGACTGCTTGCCTTGCAGAAGCCGCAAGTATTTCAGAACTTCAGTCAGTTTCTCCGGTCCCAGCCGGCCAAACGACGGCATGCCCGCTTTCCCATCGCGCAGAATCCTGAGAGTTTGATCGTCGGACAATCTCACGATTTCAGGCTTGGAGGCGATATCCGGACCGCGTTCGCCGCCACTTCCGTTGAGACCGTGGCAAGACGCGCAAGCGGTTTCAAATGTCCTTCGGCCCGCAGATTGACTGGAAGGTGGCGCTTGAGCCAAGCCGAGTCCGACAGCGCAGATCACTGCAACGAGAGTCCATACTGCGCGTAGCGGCTCGGATCGTTTGTTTGCCAGCGCGTCCTGCTCCCGTAATTGGACGAAAAGCTCTATCAATGATCACTCTTACGCACAGCGATCAGTGAAATTTGTTCAAGCTCCGTGTAGTGATCGTTCTCGTCAGCCTTCCGCTCTTCGGGAGCAATCTGCTGAACCGTGGTACTGGCCGGCATGATTGGCCCAAAGTATTGGCCATAAACTTCGTTGTAGGCGGGTGCGTCTGCGAGGTTGTCCAAATAGATTGTCGTTGTTACAACCTGGCTGAAGTCCATACCTGCTTCTTCAAGGTTGTCCAGCAGGTTGCGCATCGTTTGCCGTAGCTGGTGCAAGGTGGTGGTGGCATAGAGACCGCCGTGCGGTCCCGGGATAAAGCCGCTCTTGGCCGAGCAATAAAGGGTGTCGCCGGCAAAAACGCACGGACTGGCAGTCAAGCTGGGAGGCATGTTTTTCGGCCGTATTGCTTTGCGCTGTTGAAGATCGCGCACCGCAACACCCGTGTACTCGATGTGCGCGCCTCCAGGCAGGCTGGACACCCGGATCGTAGCGCGGCCCGGCGTGTTGCCAAATTCAAACCGCTTGGCATAGCGCTCATTCATGACACGCGAGGGAATGTCCGAGGTGAGGTAGGGATTGACGAATACCACATGGCTCATTTTCAGTCCGGCGGCTTCGACCACGGCCGTCATACGGTCGAGCGCCAGATCTACTTGTGCGCCGGCATCGTCCGGAACCTTGCCGGTTACCGGATCAACTCCAGCCATGCTGGAAATAAAAAGGCGATCATAGGTGAGCACGCCCGGCGGCGCTGTTTCCTGTTTGGAATAGCTGGCTGGGTAAACTGCCTTGCGCCCTTCCAGATTGCGGACGGCCACGGCGTTGATGGCGACGGCTGGATCGGGAAGGGCATGGACCCCCAAAACCGCCCGTGCCGGCGGATTCTTGGCGAAGTATTCGCCGAACACACGATTCATCTCCGCGTAGTTGCCCATATCGGTCAGATAGACCTGGACATAGACGACGTTATCCAGAGTCAAACCCGCGGCTTTGACAACCATCTTGAGGTTGTCGAGTGCCTGGCGGAACTGGTCGCCGAAGGCGGAGGGAAGGGAACCGTCGGCACGGCGAGGCCCCTGGCCCGACACGTACAAGTAGTCACCCGTGTCGACAGCGGGCGAGAGAAAATGATTGCCGCTAAACTGGGCCGGAGCGATGGCGCGCACCTGCCCTTGCGCCGAGACGATGGCAGGCAGTAAGCAAAGGGCTAACCGCAGGGACCTCAGGCGTCGAATCAGCGTTGATCGTTGCACCACCTCTCCTCCCGCTCCTAGGCCGCTTTTTTCTGCGCGGCGCTTAAAACCGCCCGCAATCTTTGTCCGACGATGATGTCTTCTCCCGGCTTGATTGTCATAGATACCAACTCAATGTGATCGGGCACTTTTCGCTCCTTACGATTCGGCATGCCTTCCCGCACGGCGGTCACCAGGCTGGGATTGTCAGCACCCAACACTTCGATGACAGGATCGCCGGCGCGCAGTTCGGTGGCGAGGTCTGAAATAGACAAGCCCCAGGCAGCCTGGTCCCATTTCACCCGCAGCGTGGGATAGCGATTGCCGCCTTCGGGGATGTAGGTGGTGGTGGTTACGCCGGGGACGGTTTCCACCAGTTTGCGTATGCGGTCGAGCCGACCATTCCATTCCGCGTAAAGCTTTTTTTCGTCGATCGCGAGCCAGGTCTCGAGCGCCGTCAGGCAGCCAATGATCTCTTCCTTGCCGACTTTCATCGGGCGGCAAACCGCCCCTTCACGCGGATTGCTGTTCATAAGCGCGGCCTCGATCAGGTCCCTGCGTCCCAGCAGCAGGCCGCTGCACTGCGGCCCACGCAGCCCTTTGCCGCCGGAGAAGCAATACATGTCAATGCCCATCCTGGCATACAGTCTGGCGTTGTCCGCAGGAGGAATGCCCGCGGCATCATCCAGGAGCATGGGCACCTTGTGGTCCTTGGCGATCTTGAGTTCCTGTTCCAGCTTCTCGCCCAGATCGGTGGTGTAGATCATGGCGGTGTTGGCGCTTATGGCATTGGCCACTTCCTCCGGTGAGTAGGCGAGGACCAGCTTGGCCCCGGTCAGCCGGATGGCGCTGTCGAAGGCGCTGCGCCCTCCGGCCATGACCACTTCATTCTTCAAGCCGGTCGTATCGGGAAGCTGCCAGATCAGTTTGTCGTTGGTCCCGGCCATACAGGCGGCGGTTGCCGCCGCCATGGCCCCTGCGGATCCGGTGGTTACGATGCCGGACTCGGCCCCCGTCAATTCCGCCAGGCGACGTCCGACCGCTCGCTGCAGGTCAATTACGTTCACAAAGTAATCGGCCGCTTCCAAGGCAGCCTTACGGACTTCGGGGAACTCAAGGGACCCGCTGAGGTAGGTCCAGGTTCCGCGGCAGTTGATAATGGTCTTTACGCCGAGGCGGGAGTAGATGTTCGCCTTTGTGTTCTTGCCCAAAGTCGCGCCGGCGTGGGCGTAGAGATTACGGACGGCGATCTGGCCCAACAGGGGCGCGGCAGCCAGCAATTTGAAGAAAGACCGCCGGCTGGAACCATTTCCATGCATGATCAATCCCTCGTGACAAAGCAGCTCATGTGACAAAATCAGGTTTCTAAGGGTTTAACACAGAAATTTTCTGTCGCCAATCTTTTCTTTCGTTTTATATTGATCTGTTTCCTTTAGCTCCGGGTGGTCAAATGGGCAGACAGGGCGTTGCAGAGGGGGATATGAGCCGCACGACCCGAGTACATGGGGATTCGACGGGGTGGCGGGCGATCTCGGCGCGGCACATGGCCGGGACAATTCTGCTGGCCGCAGTTTTCCCATTTCTAATGGCAGCGCCCGCGAATGTGGCACAGCCCGCATCCGGGGACCAACCCGCTCATGCAGCCTGCCGCGTTGAGAGCATGGATTATAGGGGCTGGAAGGCGCAGCAAATCTCAAACCGCTGGATCCAACTGGTCATTGTTCCGGAAAATGGCGGGCGGCTGATGCAGGTGACCTTCAATGGCCACGACTTCCTGTTCGTGAACCCCAAGCTTGCAGGCAAGCGCATGCCGCCCACCGGGAACCATTGGTTCAACTACGGCGGAGATAAGATCTGGCTGCTACCTGAGGGAGACGAGGACGAGCAACACTGGCGCGGCGGTTCGGACATGATCGACAGCGGCGAATTCGCCTTTCGAAAGCTTTCGGATGAATCCAGCTGTGGAATAGAGCTTACCGGGCCTCCCGATCCTCACACTGGCGTCCAGATCAGCCGCACCATCCGTCTGGGTTCAGATTCACCCCATATCGCTTTCCGCGCCTCCATGAAAAACATCACTGGCCATACGATCGAATGGTCCATGCAATCGGTTTCGCAGTACGACACCGGCAATCCCGACGATCCTTCACAAAGCAATGGCAACATCTGGGGATTTACGGCGACAAATCGATCCAGTGGATATCTGAATCGCTATCACGTCCGCACTGGACCCGCGGAGAACCCGTCAGCGACGGTGCGAGGGGACGGGTTATTTTCCCTGCGTTACTCGCGCGTGGCGGCTGAGTTCTGGATCGACTCGACGGACGGGTGGCTTGCAGTTGTGGATGGAAGCAGCCGGTACGCAATGGTTGAGCGGTTTCAATATGAGGACCAGAGGCCCTATCCAGGGAAGGCCTCGGTCATTTTCTGGACGAACGGTCCGCACCTCAGGTTCGGCAGCGATGGCACGGTGTCAGTGACCGAGGGCTCCGATGGCCCGTCCCCTTCCTACATGGAAGCCGAGGTCAACAGCCCAATGTGCCGCATGCGCCCGGGAGGCTCCTGCCAACTCGACACTGACTGGTTCCCCACGCGGTCGGATGTGGACTTTATCGGGGTCACCGAAGCGGGCATCGTGACCGAGCCGCTGCGGGCAGTGCGTCTTCAGGATGGCAAGGTGAAGGTGTCCGGTTCGTTCGGAGTATTTTTCCCCGGAAAAGTAGTGGCGCATTACTACAACGAGCGCGGGTCAAGTATTGGAAGCTTGCAGCTGGCGGAAGCCAGTCCGGCGAATCTCTTATCGCTGAATGCGGAAACTTCGCCTGAAGGCCAGGCGGCACGAATGTCGTTGCACCTTGAAGACGAGAACGGATTGGACCGCGGTGCCCTGGGGGAAATTGCGGTTGTGCCGGAGGAGAACCGCTGAATGAAGGTGCCAGGGAGTGTGCTGGTCGCGGTAATTGCCGCGCTGCTGGGTCTTTCGACGTGGGGACAGCAAACATCGTCGAGTTCCACTTCTACCGGAGTGAGCGCGGACGACCTCCTGGCTACGCCAATCGGAGCGAATTGGACCTCCTACAACGGCGACTATACCGGCCGTCGTTACAGCGCTCTGCGTGAAATCAACACTACGAATGTCATCCAACTTCGCGCGGCCTGGGTATTCCAGCCCGGAACCTCGCAAAACCTGGAAGCAACGCCCATCGTGGTGAGAGGCGTGATGTTCATGACCTCGGCCAATGACGTCTTCGCCCTGGACGCGCGCACCGGCCGGCAACTGTGGCGCTACTCCCGGCCCGTCAGTCCCGGGCTGCTCGATGATGCCGCGGCGCACAAAAACCGCGGCGTGGCCTTGTGGCAAAATTCGGTATTTGCCGAAACCGATGACGCTCACCTGGTCGCCCTCGACGCTCGCTCCGGCAGCTTGCTCTGGGACGTAGAATACGCGGACAAAACCAAACACTACGGAGCAACCAGTGCCCCGCTGGTGGTGAAAGACGAAGTGGTCGTTGGGACTTCCGGCGGTGATTCTGGTGTGCGCGGATTTCTGGCGGCCTTCGACGCGGCAACCGGCAAGAAGAAGTGGCACCGCTGGACGATTCCCGCGCCGGGAGAATTCGGTTCCGAGAGCTGGCCGGGCGACTCCTATCTCCACGGAGGCGCTACTGCGTGGATGCCGGGAACCTATGATCCGGAACTTAACACTCTGTATTGGACTACCAGCAATGCCGCTCCCGATTTTGTTGGGGATAGCCGTCCCGGCGACGACCTTTATAGCGCTTGCGTCCTGGCGCTCGACGCCGATACCGGAGAGATCAAGTGGTACTTCCAGTTTACCCCGCACGATCTGTATGACTACGATGCCACGGAAACGCCGGTCCTGGTAGACAAGTCAGAAAATGGCGCGACCAAACATCTACTGCTGCAAGCCAACCGAAATGGCTTTTTTTACCTTCTCGATCGCACGCATGGAAAGTTCCTCCGCGCAACACCATTTGTCACAAAACTGAATTGGGCGAAGGGGATCGACGCTTCAGGGCGGCCGATTCTCTCCGGAAGAGTGCCCACGGCGGAAGGCACCTCCATCTGCCCGGGAATCGAAGGAGCGACCAATTGGTTTTCGCCATCCTTTAATCCGGATACGGGACTCTTTTATGTTGTGGCTCTCGAGAGCTGCAGTACATTTCTTGCCAAGCCAAGAGAGTTTGTGCCCGGCGAGACGTTTTACAACACCGGGACCAACCATTCTCCCACGGAAAAATCGCAGAAGGTTCTGCTGGCCCTTTCTCCCGGGGATGGAAAAATCGTCTGGAGCTATCCTCAGGTCGGGCCGGGAAGGTCCTGGGGCGGCACTTTGACGACCGCTGGAGGCCTGGTTTTTTTCGGTGATGACAGCGAATCCTTCGAAGCGGTGGACGGCAACACGGGACGTGCCCTGTGGCATTTCAATACCGGCCAGATGATGCGTGCATCGCCGATGACTTACGAGGTGGATGGGGTGCAGTACGTTGCTGTCGCCGCAGGAAGTGACCTGTTCAGTTTTTCACTGCCCCATTGAGGAATGGTGCAGATTTTGTAAGCGCACAGAAGCCGCTCTTGAAGACAGAGATTACAGTGTTGGAACACCACCCCCAACCTTCGGGCGTATGTTCCTGCCTCACTCGGGTTGGAGTTCTAGAAGAAGATGTCCGCTGAATTCGATCGGAAGTTGGGCGGTGGGGCCGGATACGGTTCCCAGGTCCTTCCCCGCGACGTAGTCCACGACGTTATATTTGCGAGGCCCAAGCCCGCGCAGTTCGACCACTCCCTTCCACTGTTTGGAAAAGAAAGCATAGTACATCTTCGGGCCCTTTCGGATGGCGTGGGTCTCGGGCGCGTCGAAACCGATGTCATAGAGCTGCCCCAGATACTCTCCCCGGGACAACATCTTTTCGCGATAGATGTGGAGCCATTTCTCGAATTCCTGCTCTCGTGCCGGAGTCAGGTCTGACCTGCCATGCTTGGTTACCAGGGAGGGAAGGACAAATTGCGTTCCCACCACACCTCCCACTCCCAGCGTGGATGCAAAGTCGTTGCCGCCATCGCTGAGTTCGACGTGATCGCCGAAGTAAGGGATGTCATCTCCCATGAGAGCTTTTAACGTCTTTCCTTTGGAGCGGATCTGGAAGGAACTTCTGGGGTCCGACGCAACCGACATATTGAAGTGCGGCATGGTAAAGAAGGAATACGCCGTGCCACATGGGCAGAACTCCACCAGCGCTCCAGGTTTTACCTCCTGTGCGGTCTGGTAAATTGCCTGGAAGAAATCGGGGAGACCTTCGACCGATTCCTCCGGCCGGGCATGATGGTGCGCCGGGTTGTAGCATCGCGGAACTCCGTTCATGTCCTGGCCGTCGAGCTTGAGTCCGTCAAAACCCCAGTCCACCAGGATTTTTCGCACCAAAGCCTTGTGATACTCCACAACCCGCTTGTCCGCGGGACATAAGTAATAGGAATTCCACCAGGAGACCTTTTGGCTGCTGCCGTCTCGATTCAGCAGTTCGTAGTCGGGATGGTCACGGAGCAGTTGCGAGGCTGGCACCGCGCTGAGAGGCGACCACCAGAGCTGGGCTTTGAAGCCTTCCTGGTGAATCCGGTCCACCAGGGCTTTCATATCGGCATCGCCATTGGGGAACTTCTTGGGATCGAGCTGCCAGTCGCCCACGTTGTTCTGCCAACCGTCGTCGAGTGTGACCCACGTAAATCCCAGGCGCTTCACTGTGGGCAGCGTGTCATAAACCTGCTTAGGCTGGACTGTCCGGCCATATCCCCAGGCGCACCAGATGGCACCGAAGGCGTCGTCGGGGGCCGTGGCCATCTGGAACCCCTGTTTCATCATGAACCGCCGGTAAGCTACAAGGGTGCGGAAGTAGTCTCCCTGGTGGACGGAGACGAATGTGCGAAACGTATGAAAGCTCTGGCCCGCGCCGAGAGACAGATCGTGGTCATAGCGAACCGCAATCTTCGCCTGCGCCCGATCCGGCATCGCCACCGGCAGGGAAACCAGTCTCGGCCGCCGCTCGACATGCCCGACAGCAATGCCGACATCACGGCGCCAGATGTCAACCACCGGCGTGCCACCGCCATAGTCGCTGGCGTTCATCCCTTGATAGTTTTCCTGCTGAAAATTTACATGTAGCGGCAAGACCCAGTCGGGGCGCTTCTCATAGGACCCGCCCTGATAGGACCAGAAAGCCGGAGCGCTGCCTCCTGCATGCGCGTTGACCGTATAGGAGTTGTTGGTCCAACTTTTCAAAGGGATGCTGGTTTTGCCTGTATTGGTGTACTGGACATCGAAGAACGCCATGGCAGGAAACTCATCGTAGATGGTGACCGTGATCTTCTTGCTCAGGGCTCCGGCCTTTCCTTCTACCGTGAGGCGGGTCCCTTCGCCAATGCTGTCTTTGGCGCGCTCCCGCTTTTGCGAGATCAGCAAGAACTCGTTCCAGGTCTTGGCCGGACCGGACACCGTCTCAGAAGCCGTGAATGGCCCCATCACGGTTTCCCTCTGGTCGAAGAAGGCAATGATCCGGGTGCGCAGTTCCCCGTCAAACTCCACTCGGAGATTGCTGCCCTGAATGTGAGCCTTGCTACCTTGGTCCTTCACTGTGGCGGCGGCCGACGGCAGCACACTCAGAAGAAGAATGCCGAAACATACGCAGGCCCTTGCGCTCAAACTGCAAAGCAAGTCCCACTGGTCATGATCCCAATTCATTCGGGTAATCGAACTACTGGATTCTCAGATCGACAGCAGATGCCGTACTGTTGCCACAGCCGAAACCACGGGCTATGGGCTAGTCTCTCGTCGTGCCTTCGATTGGCAGCCACGATGTCGCTTGCGCCGAATGGCCGAATATCCGGAGCTTCGAACATCTCCTCCAGTTGCTCAATGTCGCCAATAATGCGCTCAATGTCCATCCGCTCCAGTATAGCTAACCGGGAGGAAAGCACATGTCGAAATCAGGCGATGGCTCAGGCTCTGCACCTATTCGCCGAGCAGCTAGCAGATCTCGGTGTACCATACATGTCGATCAATGGAGGTCTGGATGACACGAGTGCTGCTTGTGGCCGGCGATGCCACCGAATCTCTCGATACGTGGTATCCGTATCTTCGATTGCGGGAAGAAGGGATTGAGGTACACATCGGCGCGCCATCGAAGAAAATCCTGAAATCGGTGGTGCACGATTTCGAATCGGGCTGGGATACCTACGTGGAGAAACCCGGATATCAAATTCCTGCCGATATCGCGTTCGCGGACGTCGATCCCGAAGACTACGATGGCGTTATTCTGAGCGGCGGTCGCGCTCCAGAATATCTCCGTAACGATCCACGGTTACAGACGATTGTCAGGCATTTCGTAGAATGCAAGAAACCAATCGCAGCGCTCTGTCACGGCGTGCTGATCCTTGCTGCCATTGATGCTATTCGTGGATGCACGATTGCCACCTACGAAGCCCTGGCGCCGGATGTAGAACGCGCCGGGGGAAAGTTTAAGGATACAGACGTGGTGGTGGAAGGGAATCTCGTTACGTCGCGGACCTGGATGGACCTACCATTCTTTATGCGAGAGTTCTTGAAGATTCTGAAAGGCTGGAAGAAAAGTGTGGCTGCGTAAACCGAGCGCCAGCCTGCAATCACTCGCGTTTTAAGGGCAGAGCTTTCTCGCTCCCGGGTGAAGCTCTTGAGGTGCCCGACTGGCTGTTCAGATACAACAGACAAAACCTGGAGTCGCGACGAACCGACGGGCCGATTTGTAATCGGCCGCGCTTACCTCAATCCCGGCAGACTTATGTCTTTCTGCGTGAACCAGACTGTAACGATCGTCGCAGAATTGAAAACTGGAGGCGCGGGTGAGAATCGAACTCACGTATAAAGGTTTTGCAGACCTCTCCCTTACCACTTGGGTACCGCGCCGTTTCCGGATGCGCTCACGCCCGCAGACCCAAAAAAAGGGCCTCGCGGATCGCAGGCCTCGAAAAAACTGGAGCGGGAGACGGGATTTGAACCCGCGACTTCGACCTTGGCAAGGTCGCACTCTACCACTGAGTTACTCCCGCTCGGTAGCCACGATTATAAACAAGCAGTATTGCCCCGGCAACGCCGTCGCGGCCCGCGCAAACATTGCCCCACGCCTCTTCAGTGCCCCGTAGCCCACTGCGGGTCGGCTTCCGGGGCAACGATCTCGCCATCTTTCATGTGCACAATGCGGTCGCCGTACGCCGCGGCCTCGGGATTGTGAGTGATCATCAGCACAGTTTGCCCCAACTCCTTCTGCGACTGCCGCAACATGCTCAGCACGGCCTCGGAATTCTTGGTGTCCAGGTTGCCGGTGGGTTCGTCGGCCAGCACGATCGCCGGCCGGTTGATCAGCGCCCGGGCCAGCGCCACGCGCTGTTGCTCGCCACCTGAAAGTTCCGACGGCCGGTGAGGCAGGCGCTTCTCCAGTCCCAGCAGATTCACGATCCGGTCAAAATGCGCGCGATCTCCGTTATTGCCGGCAATATCGCGAGCAATGTCGATATTCGACTGCGCGTCCAGGGTGGGCAGCAGGTTGAATTTCTGAAAGACGAAGCCGATCTTCCGCCGGCGCATCCGGGTGCGTTCCCCATCGGAAAGCTTGGCGAAGTCATCTCCATCGATCACCACGTGCCCCGAATCCGCCTGGGTAAGCCCGCCCAGCAGATAGAACAGCGTGGACTTTCCGCTGCCCGAAGGTCCTACCACGCTGACGAACTCTCCTTTTTCGACGGAGAGGGAAATCCCACGCAGCGCCGGCACTTCGATCTTGCCCACGTGGTAGGTCTTGCGCAGTTCAACTGCTTCAATGAAGGCAGGCATCCATTTCTGATATTACATGATGCCCTGAATCAGAGGGACTTGGCGGGATTGGCGATCAGGCTGCGCCCGCCCGCGCCGCTAACTGGGCGCGCTTGGGGCCGCGCTTACGGATCAGCAGCACGCGGATGCGCTCGAGCAACTCGGCGGGAGCGTACATTCCCTTGGCCAGAAACACGTCGGCGTGGCTCTCGCGCGGATAGGTTCTGGTTTTTCCCGCGAGCAGGATGGCCGGGGTCTCCGGCGAAAGCTGCTTGATCTGTTCGATCAGCTGGCTGCCGTCCATGCCGGGCATGGCCAGGTCGCTCAGCACCAGGTCCACGCCGCCTTTCTTGAAGCGATCCAGGGCATCGTCGCCGTTGGTGCAGGAGGCTACCCGGTAACCGCGGGTTTCCAGCAGGACTTTGCGGATGGAAAGCGATTGCTCATTGTCGTCAACGCAGAGAATAGTCCTCTTTGGTTTCATTATATGTTTCCGAAGTAGCGGCCAGTTAAAATGCGCAGCGGCGCCCGGGGAATCTCCCAAAAAAGTTTTTCAATCAGACGGAAGTTGTCGCAGCGACATGAATCGTAATGGCATGCGACAGCGATGTAAAGTGACGCCAATGCTAATGGCAAAGTTGCGCTATTGAAAAACTTTCAGGCTTATGCTTGCGGGGATGTTGTGCGGGGTTTCGCCCCTCGCGCTTTAGAAAAAAACTTCGCCCCGCGCCATCTCGACACAATTTCCACCGACACGCACGTTAACCACTCGGTCATGAGTGCGCGAAGCGCGCACAAAAATCCGGCTGGGCCGCTGCATTTCCACTCCCTGCTCGATCTGTACCTGCTTGTCCGGTTCCGCAACTTTGTAGGCGACCATCCACGCCGCCGTGCAGCCAGCGGCAGAGCCGGTTGCCGGATCTTCTCCGTTGTAGAAGAACATGCGCGCGTGCAGGTGGGCGGAAGGATCCACCGTTTCCCGCGTGACGAAATAGAAAAACTTGCCGCCGCCCGTTTTCCTGAGATATTCCGCCGAACTGCGGACGTCGACGCGTAATTGCCGCATCACGTCCAGCCCGCGCAGCGGAACGATGGTGAAGGGAAGTCCGGTCGAGACGGTTTCGATGGGAAGGGAAGGATCCACGTCTCCATCCTGAAGCCCCGCGGCCCGCACGACTGCCTCGCGGTCATGCTTCGGCCCAAACTTGGGCTCGCCCTGGGTCATCTCCCCGAATGTCGGCTTTCCAGAGATCACTTCAAAGCGAACCGGAATTTTGCCCGCGTTGAGATCGAGATTCACCGTGCCGCCGCCGTTGCCGCCGCGCAGAACGTACGCCGTGCCGAGCGAAGGATGCCCGGCAAACGGCAACTCCTCATTCACCGTGAAAATCCGCACCCGCACTCCCCGCTCGCGCTCGGTGGCGGCGTCACGGGGAAAAATGAAAGTGGTTTCCGAGAGATTCATCTCCCGTGCCACAGACTGCATCTGCTCATCGGTCAGCCCTCGCGCGTCGGAAAATACCGCCAGGGGATTGCCCTCGAAGGGCTGCGAGGAAAATACGTCTAGCTGCACGAAATGGAACCGCCGCGCTTCAGCAACCATGGATACTTTATTGTACCGTTTACGGAGTGACCCGTTCGGGAAGGACGCGTTCTCCGGACCTTGAAAATTCGAACCGCAGAACCCATTCCCGGGAATCGTCGCCTCCGGCAGGCGCGAATTTCCATTGCTGCGCCGCTTCCATTGCCACCCGGGCGAAGTAATTGCTGGGCCCGCGTGTATCGAAGGTTGCCCGCGAGACATTGCCTCCGGAATCGACGTGCGCCCTGACATTCACCTTGATCGTCCCATGGACCGTGCGCCGGGCCGATGCCGCCACCTGCGGCTCAACCTGACGAACCACATCGTCGCGCATGGGTGTGCGTATGCTCGCCGGTTGATCCGGCGGCGCCACACCCGCCCGTGCCGCTGGAACATGCATCGCCTTCGGCGCCGGATTCTGCTTCGCCCCTGATGGTGGCTCCACTGAAGCTTGCGGTTGATCCGCGGGCCTTTCCATGGCAACCGGAGGCGGTGTCTCACCCTTGGGCGTCCGGCGGAAGAAGCCTGCGCCGACCATGACGGCGATCACCGCGGCAGCGAAAACCGCCGGTATGATCAGTTTGTTCCCGGAGCGCCGCCGCTGCGGGGAGCGCACGGGCACGCGCGAGGCCGGACCAAGAGCCGTCGGCCGAAGCCGCGCCGCGATCTCAGACAGCGTCCAGCGCTTTTCGGCGCTTCTTCGCAGGCTGTGCGCCGCGATGGCCGCGAACGGCTCGGGGAGGACGGGCAGCACGGGATCGCGGTTCCTGTGGCCTGACGGCAGGTTCTGCGTCATTCCCTGTACCAGAGTCACACCAAGCGACCACACGTCTCCCGCCGGCAATACAACTCCGTTCACCGCTTCCGGCGGATCGTAGACGTCAAGCTCGGATTTGCCGTTGCGCGATTCGCCTCGCGCATACAGGCCGTCGATCGAGAGCTTGAGCTGGTCATTGACCGCGAGGATGTTTGCGGGCCGGATGTGGCCGTGAACGAAACCCTTGCTGTGAATGTAGGCCAGGCCTTCGACCGTGGCGTCGAGCAGTTCCTTGGCTTCGCCCGGAGTCAGGGATCGCTGAGGAAGCAGTTGAGAAAGGTTTTCCTCCGCGTACTCCATCACCAGGTAGAGGAATACCGCGCCGCCAAGCTTGCAGCGGCCTACGCCGAGCAGCTTGATCAGCCGCGGATGTACGAGCTTGGCGGCCTCCTGCCAGCGGGAAAACTGGAACTCTTCGATAGGGGGTTCGGAGGGAACCAGCTTGATGGCGACGTTCTGCGTCTGCGGGGAACCGTACTCGGTCAGGAAGACTGCGCTGTGGCTGGTGCCGCCCAGGTAGCGGCGCAGGGGAAAGGTATCATCGACAACTTGCCCTTCCCACTTTTCCCAGGAGCCTTTCGTCATTGCCCGCGCTTCTTTCACAGAACTCAACATTTCATTTTACCTGCGGAAGGGCCAGCGAGGGCGATTCTGTTTCATCGTTTTCCAAAAAACTGAAAGATCAGGTAGAAGAGTTGCAGTATTGTAACCGCGATCACCAGGTAGGTCGCAACTTCGATCCTTCGGCCCGACGCCCGGGTGCTTTTCAGCAACTCGGTCATGTCGTCGGTCGCCTGGAGAAACTTGGCCGTGCTGGTGTGCAGCATCTCGGTCGAGGAGCGCATCTTCTCCAGCCAGCGGGCCGTGTCGAGCGATGAGATTGACATCTGCTCGCTGTTCCGGAAATCCAGCTCGATCTTGCAGGCCGACCACCACGCGCTGCCCGGAGGGCTGTCGTACATGCGCTGGCGGACCTCCTCGTACGAGCGGGTGCGCAGCAGGCGCAGCAGCGCCTGCACCATCTCCGTACTTTCCTTATCGGCATCCTGCGCCGGACCAACAGCGGTTTCCAAGCGAATCCCCCGAATTCAATCCCGAACGCGCACTGCGGGCGTCCGCCCCGCAGTGCAGATTATTTTGGGCTTTATCTCAGCGGATAAACGTGGAGCACGTAGAAGATACTGGCTAGGGAGAGTGTTACCAGGGTGGCCGCCCCCAGGCAGACGCTGATCAGCCCGCGACGCGACATGCCTTCACGGGCCATTGCCGCCCTGTATTTCCCTATCCATTCTTCATCACTGCTGTTCCGCTCCAGGGAGGATTGGATCGTAGCCGCCAGTTTTCGCTGGTCGCTGGGGTGCAACGAGACGAAGCGAAATGGCTGCAAGTCGGTCCCGACGGGGTTGAGCATCTGCACCACACCCAGCACAGGCCCGGTTGCGGTCAGGAACATCAGTTTGAGGAAAGACCCCTGGTCCAGCATTTGCGCCTGGTGCAGCAAGCCCCCGGTGAGGGAGATGGTGCGTAGCTCGCCTTGCTTGCAGTCACCATCCGCCAGTCTCAAGACCGCGGGGGTCAGGTCGCTGAGCTGGACTCTTGGAGCTCTCCGCTGAGCGTTATGGGGGAGGTCTGTCATATGCCGGTTCCCAGTATGGTCCCGGGAATTCAAGAAAAGGAGATTACCAAAGGGCCTGTCCGGCGTGCGGAAACCCAAACCCGTAACCGGTTACCCTTTACCGAGGCGGTTTTGACAGGAATTTCGGCCAGCGCGTATCCTGAACACGTTATGCGCCAATTCAGCACACCATGCGCTCTGGGCTGTTGTACGCCGGCGCCGGTGTGCGGCTAGCGCGCCAGTCGGCCTTTATACCCACCCGGCGCCGATTGAGTCTGAGTCCAAACGGAATCCAGGGAATCCAAAGAGTGGAGGAAACGACCCGTGGCACTGCGTATCAATGAAACCGCTCCAAATTTCACCGCCGAGAGCACCCAGGGAACCATCAATTTCCATGACTGGATCGGCAACGGCTGGGCGATTTTGTTCTCCCATCCGAAAGACTTCACCCCGGTCTGCACCACTGAACTCGGCTACATGGCCAAGTTGCAACCGGAATTCGCCAAGCGGAATACCAAAGTGGTCGGACTGAGCGTCGACCCGGTTACCAGCCACGAGAAGTGGGCCGGCGATATCGAGGAGACCCAGGGGTACAAAGTGAACTATCCCATGATCGGGGATCCCAAGCTCGAGATCGCCAAGCTGTACGATATGCTGCCCGCCGAGAGCGGCGCCACCAGTGAAGGCCGTACGGCGAACGATAACGCAACTGTGCGCACCGTGTTCGTGATCGGGCCGGACAAGAAGATCAAGCTCCAGCTCAGCTATCCCATGAGCACCGGCCGCAACTTCGATGAGATTTTGCGCGTGCTCGACTCGCTCCAACTCACCGCCAAGCACCGCGTTTCGACTCCGGTGAATTGGAAGCCAGGTGAGGACGTGATCATCGGCGGCGCCGTTTCGAACGAAGAGGCGCAGAAGCTCTATCCCGCAGGCTGGAAGACGCCCAAGCCTTACATCCGCATCGTCGCCCAACCGAAGTAAGGGGATAAAGGACTCGCATCCGGGCAGGCCTTTCAGGCCTGCCGAGGGATGTGCCAACAATGGACTCGTAGGCTGCTCCAGCCCAGTCCCGAAGCGACGTGAAGCGCAACAGTGGGATTGAATTGTGGGAGGTCGCCAAGGCTGACCATTGCGGCGCCATCAGTATCGCCCGGGAGGAGTTTGAGCGGCGCGTTGTTGGCTTCTTCACTGCTCATACGCATGCTTCGGCCATCGCATAACCGGGGAAGCTACCTCACCTTCAACCCGTACTTCTCGGTCGAGGGAGGGACGATTCCATTCATGCGCAGGTATTCGACAATCTGACCGTAGTGATCGGCGATATGCCACACGGCTGCGACTGCAATCCCCAGGCGCGTGTTCGGTCCGGCGTACGGGCCTTCCACCCGCTTGAGAGCATTGCCGGCGTCGATGGTCTTCAGCACGCGGTTCCCGTAGTCAAACGAGTCTCTAAGGTACTTGAGAAGCTCAGCCTTGGTGGCCGCCGGCGACGGCCCGCCCTTCTCGCAGTGCTCGGGCGGAGTCTTTCCCTCGATCTCGTTGAAGAATCCAAAATTGGCGCAGGCCACATGCTTGACCTGCTCGGCAAAGCTGCGCACGCCCTTGAAGTTGCCTCCGCTGGGAATGAAGGAGTACTTCGCCTCCGGCATCGCTTCGGCCACGGAGAGAAACTGTCCCTCGCTCCACGCGAGCGATCCGGCCACGCTGCCCGCGATGTCTTTCGGCACCTCATCCTCGGCCGGACCGGCAAGCGCGGGTATGGCCAACAGGAGAAGCACTGCCAAGACGACTAAGCCTTTGTCTGCTGCGAACATGAGAAGACCTCGCATGGGGGTTCTTCGACGCAGCCTACATGTATACAATCGGGCGGACTGCATTTTGGAGAAATGTTCCACAGGGAACGTTCGCCCGCAGTTGAAATAAATAGCTGAAAGCTATATTCCTACTTCATGGCGGCAAATCTTTGGGAAGCGCATGGGGTCCGGTGACTCTCCCGGTCTTCAAAACCGGGGGGCGGCGGGTGACCCCGTCGCTGGTGGGTTCGACTCCCACTCGCTTCCGCCAGGACTTAACCGAGCGGCCTCAGGTCCAATAAGCTTTGAGGTTGGGAGTTGACCACCGCGGCCACAAGGGGCAGCACCTGAGGAGTCGTCTGTTGCTCTAAGCGATTAGCGTCGCCCGGTGCTCTGCACTGGAGGCCTGGCAACACGATACTAGGCAAGATCAGCAAAGTGCCTCAGCGTCCGGTACCTGAGTCAGTTTTTGACTGCTGTGACAGATCCAGAGAACGTGAAGCGCGCAATGGGGCTCGACCATAGTCGGGGCACGACCATAAGTGTCCGAAGGGCGGTGCCAGTCGCTTCCATCACCGCAAACGCAGTAAATTCAATAGCGTCCGCGGCCTCCCGATCTTCATCCTGGAGTTCCGGACCGCCAAACTCTGTCCATTCGGGTTCACAAATCCGTCGGAGGTTTGGTATTCTTTCGAACAATACGCGTGACCGGCGTTGCAGGGTCGAGTTTCCCCACTACGTTTGGTCGTAGTAATACTCGGAACTGCTCTACGCCCAGGGAATCGCGAAGTGGCTTTCCAGACAGCCCGCTTTGCAAGGCCGTATCAAACGCAGAGTGACGTTACAGCTCGCTCGTGAGGTCAGCTTCGCATTTTCTACAACCGGGAACGTTCTGTCGGTCCCCGGATCTTTAACGTAATTGAAGTCATCAACTTCCGCGCGGGGAAAGAAGTCGATTATCGTCCGGACGGATCGACCGGAGATGACAGGATGGGAAATCCTGCCCCGGAGGAGCGCACTTTTTTATTTGGCGAAAACACGTTTGAATCGGGGGGCCCCATGAAACGGATATCAAAGGAGACGTTTTTAAGGGTAGTCTGGCAGTGAGTCTGATTCTGGTTTTTGGAGGATGTGGTGCACGCTCACCTCTTCCTGTCTTTACGCAGGCACAAACAAGTGATATCTCCATAGCCAGTACTCAACCGGGGATGACCCCATTTATCTCCTCTTTCAGGTTTGTCGGAAATAACCTTTCCGACCTGGTTTCCATAGCATTTACAATCGCGCCTCAACCCGCATCGGTCTCTCAACCGCTCAACGTTACCTGGAGCATGGCTGCCTTGCTAGCCGTGGTTATGCAAATGAGGGCTCAATCAATTTCCCAGTATTTGGCCTCTATGCGGGTTACCAGAATCTGGTGACCTTCGATCTCACATTCAATGACGGATCCGTGCAGCAGTTGCAATACTCTGTCCTTACAGCGCCATATGATGATCCAGCCGCAGGTTTCCTGACTCCGACGATCCTCCAGCCCAGGGCGCCAGGAAGCACCTTAGGGTTCAACTTTTTCCTAATGAAGTCCGCTGCTGGCGCGCCCTCGATTGCCGATACCGATGGGCAATTGAGATGGACAGTTCCCGTAGCAGCCGGCGCGTCTATCTATTTTGCTGACGGGCAGTTTATATATGGGAGTAACCCTGCACAGGTCAAATCGCTTCAATTTGACGGCACGCAGGCAACGGTGCCGACCAACCTGCCACAACCTCTTTTGGCTGCGTTTCACCACAATATCGATCCGGGCCCTCACGGGCTTTTGGCTGAATTCACTGGAACGGATAGTCTAGGTAGTAGCGTCGAAGACATACTCGCAGAAATTGCACCGTTCTCTCAAGGTCCTCCCTTTCATACGTTCAATATGGCAACGATATTGAGCTCTTACATGGTTGGTGCTGGAGACGACCCAACTAATTTTGTGCGCCCAGGCGTCGACTGGTTCCACTTGAATGCCAGTACTTATGACTCGACAGATAATAGCGTTATACTTTCTAGTCGCGAGAGCTTTCTAATCAAGCTAGACTATTCGTCCAACGATATTATTTGGATTTTCGGTGACCCTACCAAATATTGGTACACTTTTCCGTCACTCAGAGCCAAAGCACTCCTCCTGGATGGCGCTGGGCTTTATCCTGTCGGGCAACATGCGGTTTCGATTACGTCAGATGGCGACATCATGGTGTTTAACGATGGGCTAGGGAGTATCAATCAACCGTCTGGCGAGTCCCCCGGTCTCACGCGAACCTATAGCGCAGTGTCTGCATATTCAGTGGATACTTCCACCATGACGGCCCACGAGCAATGGACCTTTGACTACGGGCAAACAATCTATTCACCAATCTGTAGTAGCAGCTACGAGGCCGCGGGGAAGACGTACTTGGTTGACTTCGCGACCGCGGACGGCAATAGAAAGGCACGACTGATTGGTTTGGATTCAAATCATAACGTCGTTTTCGATCTTGAGTACTCGTCCCCGCCACCTTGCGGCACAGCCTGGAATGCAATTCCCGTGGGTCTTGAAAACCTTCAAATCGACTAGGCAGGAGATGGCATTAAAGTTTGTCATCAATGAAGTTCGTTTGAGTGCTTCGGTCCCACCGAGAGGTAGCCCCGACCATTGGCAAACGAACCTATTGCACTGGCGGCCGGATTGTGGGTTCGGCCGAGCCGTCGATCGCGGCCAGATGTGGCTCGTCGAAGACTTCGGTCTGCAGCACCGTCCGCCTACGCGCCTGGACCTGCATCAGCGTGGCCTGCTGGGAGGCGAAGAGCAGGGCTCCCATCATCATTTGGCGAAGCTGTTCGCCGTCCCATTCTGCTCGCATGATTCCTCCCACGGAGTGGCTGTTGGGCCCGAGCAGCATATGCCCAATTTTCGTGGGCGATGACGCAGTTGGCGGCGAATTTCTGCGCGCGAAACTACGTCGCCCGGATG
Organism: Terriglobales bacterium; assembly: GCA_963803205.1. Lineage (GTDB taxonomy): Bacteria > Acidobacteriota > Terriglobia > Terriglobales > Acidobacteriaceae > CAWDLG01. Next base: position 987,357 of record CAWDLG010000004.1, on the reverse strand, counting down.
CTCGAGCAAAATGCTAAGAATGCGGAAGGGCTGTTCGGGAAGGCAGACCTGCTCTGGCCGTCCTGCTGAAGCTCACCGGACGAGAGGTCCAGTTCAAAATTCGCGAACCTGGCCGCGCGGCGAGCCTGCACACTGCCTCCAACGGAAGGAAAATTCTAGCATCGATTCAAGTCCCGCTTGCCTGACTGCAAAACGCGCGATACCGAGGTGTACAATGGCGGTCCATCTCAACCAAGAACAACTAACTTCGGCAGCCAAATTACATGGACAAAAGAACCTTTATCAAGCTCTCCTCGGCGATGATTGCCGGGTCGGTAGCGTCGCCGCTGCTGGCCTGGGCATCGGAAGGCAAACTGAAGAACTGGGCAGGCAACTTCGAGTTCAGCACAGAGCAGTTGCAGACCGCCGAATCGGTCGGCCAGGTGCAGGAGTTCGTCAAGCGGAAGCCCAAGCTGAAGGTGGTGGGCACCCGTCACTGCTTCAACCGCATTGCCGACAGCAAGGATCAGTTGCTCTCGCTGAAGCCGATGGACCAGGTGGTCGCGCTCGACCCTGAGGCGCGCACGGTCACGATTGATGCCGGCATGAGCTATGGGCAGCTTTGCCCGTATCTCCAGAGCAAGGGATTCGCGCTGCACAATTTGGCGTCGTTGCCGCACATTTCGGTGGCCGGCGCGTGCAGTACCGCTACTCATGGATCGGGGGAGAAGAACGGCAACCTGTCAACCCCGGTGTCGGCCCTGGAACTGGTCACGGCGAATGGCGATCTGGTGAAGCTTTCGCGGCAGCCAGATGGCGAAACATTTCGTGGAGCTGTTGTTGGGCTGGGTGCGCTGGGTGTGATCACGAAGGTGACGCTCGACATCCAGCCCACCTACATGATGAAGCAGTACGTGTACGAGAATCTGCCCCTGGACCAACTCAAGGAGCATTTTGACGACATTGAAGCCAGCGCTTACAGCGTGAGCCTGTTCACCGACTGGCAAAACAAGCGGCTGAACGAAGTATGGATCAAGACTCGTCTGGAAGCGGGCCAGGAGTTTGAGGCGAAGCCGGAATTCTTTGGGGCCAGGGCCGCGACTAAGAATATGCATCCGATTGCAGAATTGTCGGCGGAAAACTGCACGGAGCAGATGGGCGTCCCGGGCCCATGGTATGAGCGACTGCCACACTTCCGCATGGGATTTACACCGAGCGCAGGGAAGGAACTACAGTCGGAATACTTCGTGCCGCGACAAAATGCGGTCGATGCGATCCTGGCAGTGGAAAAGCTGCGCGACCAGGTGACGCCGCACCTGCTGATCTCGGAAATTCGCGCCATCGCAGCCGATGAGTTCTGGATGAGTCCCTGCTACAAGCAGCCCTGTGTGACGATCCACTTCACCTGGAAGCAGGACTGGCCCGCGGTGAGCAAGCTGTTGCCGGTCATTGAAAGGGAACTGGCGCCGTTCAAGGGGCGTCCGCACTGGGGCAAGTTGTTTTCGATTTCCCCAGCAACGCTGAAGTCGATTTACACAAAGCTGCCAGATTTCGTGGAGTTGTGCAGGAAGTACGATCCGAAGGGGAAGTTTCGGAATGAGTTTTTGAACAGGAATGTGTTCGGGGGATAGGGCCCGGGGTGTACCCCCAACACTGGCGGGGGCGCCCCGCCACACATGTCTCGTATCGATTACTCGATCCGATCCCTTTTGGCAAGGTTGTGGCGTCCGCACAAGATTTGGATGTTTTTAGTATCCTTGGATGATCCGCCCTTCGAGTACGGAATAATGTGGTCGAAATGTAAATCCGAAATGGCACCGCAAGTTACGCAACGACCGTGATCGCGCTTCCAGACCTCCAACTTTACCCAACTAGGAATCAGCCGATCTTTTTCGGCAATGGTGTCTGATGGGATCCCAGCCTCGTCACCAATTGTGTCTTCAAGGTGTAGCTTAAATTTGAACACCGCACGATCGCTGGACTGCTCTGTCCAGATGTCGATGAGCTGAGAAACACCGTTGTATACCCAAATACCAGGCCGAATTTTCTCGTAGACCCTGACTCTTTCTGGTGGGGCAAGACCAGCTTTGTACTTTTGAGCAGCCTCGGCGAAGAGTCCGTTCTGAGTTAATGAGCCACCCGGATTGCGGTAAGGCTGATCCACCTCCTTAGGATTGGGGCCGTTTGGAGTTCGAGAAACATCATGGCCCTCATAGATTAGCGTTAATCCGTCGTCCTCGTACCGATCGGCATAGGGGGCTCCCAGGCGACGGCTCATTAGGATGACGCTCTCTCCATTACGAAATCGAAAATTCATATCTCGCTGGAGACTGGCACCAACCGATAGGCACATTTCTGTGTAGGAAACGACATTGCCGGGTTGTGGGCGTCGAGACAAGCGGCTAGATTATAGGGTCGTCTCGATGCGAGGGGACAATAGATTTGCAATTGAGGAGAATCCAACGGCTCGGCGGGCGGGGTCTAGGAAGATATCTCCAAAATCCCAACCAACACGGGCGAGGGCGCGGGCCACACGGCTCGTACTTACCATTTGTAACTTCGGTAATTAGACCGTTCTCATCTTTCGTGGCACGCTTCAAGGGCTCGGACTTGGAGCGCTCCACGGATGTTACTCCAACCCCATCAGCGGATTACAGGCACCGTCCTGGTGGCTGACGATCAGCCAGCCAATCGCGAGTTGCTCCAGGAATTCCTTACCAATGAGGGTTTCACAGTTGTGACGGCGGAGGATGGCGCGTCCGCCTTCCAGGAATTCACCCGCATCGACCCGGACATCGTCCTGCTCGATGTGATGATGCCGTGCCTCAACGGATTTGAGGTCTGCGAGAAGATCAAGAGCAATCCGGAAACTTACCTGACTCCAGTCGTCCTGATTACGGCGCTCTCGGAGAAAGAAGACCGCATCCAGGGGATCAAAGTAGGCGCGGATGACTTCCTGACCCGGCCGGTGGACCGCACGGAACTGATGGCGAGGGTGCGATCGCTGATGCGCCTCAAGCAGCGGACGGATGAACTGGAGCGCGCCGAGGCTGTCCTGTTTTCGTTGGCCCGGAGTATCGAAGGCAAAGACCCGTACACGCTGGGTCACTGTGAGCGCCTGGCGGAGCTTTCGTCGGGTCTCGGCCAGCAGCTTGGGCTTTCCGAGGATATGATCGTCGCCCTGCGTCGCGCCGGCGTGGTGCATGACGTCGGCAAGGTCGCGGTGCCTGACTCGGTGCTGCTGAAACCTGGGCGACTCTCCGACACGGAATGGACGATCATGCGGGAGCACCCCATCGTCGGGGAGCGGATTTGCTCTCCGCTGAAGTCATTCCGCTCCGTGCTTCCCATCATTCGCCACCATCACGAGCGCTATAACGGGTCCGGATATCCCGACGGGCTGAAGGGAGACCAGATACCGGTGACAGCGCGGGTTCTACAGGTTGTTGACGTCTATGACGCGCTGACCACCGAGCGGCCCTACAAGCCGCCGTTTCCTATCCACGAGGCGCTACAGACCATCAGGCAGGAAGTGGCAAAGGGATGGGTGGATCCCAAGATTTTTGCCGAATTCGAGAAGTTCGTCCTGTGCCGCGCTATTAAGCCGGCGGCGCTGAGCGCCTCAGCCGGGCGATAAACAAGTTCAAATTTGCGGGCAAGAGGCTAACCGCGGGCGTTTTCATGACCATTCCTTTAGAACTCGGCAGATGGATTTCGAAGAGCCGATGGCGGCTGTACTCGCTCTTCATGCTGCTCATGCTCCTGCCGATTGTCTTCTTCGCCTATTCCGCCGGACAGATTCTCAAACATCAGACCGAGAAGCAGGCGGCGAATGAGAGCGCGCAGATCGCACGCGTCTCCGCCACGCTGGTGGAAGAGCACTTCCGCCAGAGCACCGCGTTCCTGGAAGCGTTCGCTATCAGCCCGACATTTCGTGAGGCATGGAGAGACCAGGACATGGAAAGTATCCAGGCTCAACTCCAGCAGGCCAGGGCGTTGCGTCCGGACTTCACATTTGTGAGTGTGTACGACGTGCAGGGCAACATGCGCGCTCTGTATCCGCCGGAAAGGCGAGTAGTGGGGCGGAACTTCGCTTTCCGGGACTGGTACAAGGGCGTAAGCCGCGAGTGGAAGCCCTACATCTCTGAGGTTTACCAGACCGCGGTCTCGCCGAATGCGCTTGTCGCGGCCATGGTGGTTCCGATCAAGGACGCAAAAGGCAAACCAGTGGGGATCCTGATGGCGCCCTACTCCCTTGACATCATGAGCCGGCGGCTGGTTGAGACTAAGCTCGAGGGCACCTGGACTATCTCCCTGGTCGACCAGAGAGGGCAGTTGTCGGCGCATCCCCATATCGATCCTCATGCGGCGCCGATCGACCTGGGAAGTTACGAGCCTGTGAAGCGGGTGCGGGCGGGGAACTCAGGCAACGGAGTCTTTGTTCGCGACGGCGAGGCATTCTTTGAGCATTACGAACCGCTGCCGGAATATGGCTGGGGGATTCTGGTAGAGCAGCCGGCCTCGGCCTTGCAGGCTGGAACCTCCGCGATTGAGCGGCGGATCTGGCTTCTGGGACTGGCTTTCCTGGGTGTAGGCGTCGGGCTCAGCATGCTGATGGGTTCTCTCTATTCGCAGAGTGAGACCGGCAACCGGTTCATCGATCTATCGCTGGACATGTTCTGCGTGGCCGGATTCGATGGCCACTTCAAGAGGCTGAATCCCAGCTGGCAAAAGACGCTGGGCTTCACCGTGCGCGAACTCACCTCGAGGCCCTATCTGGATCTGGTCCATCCTGACGATCGGGAGTCGACCGCGGCAACTGGCGAGCCCCTGCAGAAGGGTGAAGACGTAGTCGCCTTTGAGAACCGCTATCTCTGCAAGGACGGGTCGTACCGCTGGTTTTCGTGGAATGCTGTCTCGGCCCCGGAGCAGGGAATTATCTACGCCGTGGCTCGAGATGTTACCGAGCGCAAGCAAGCCGATGATCTGTTGCGGGCGAGTGAAGAGCGGCACCGCAAGTTGTTCGATAACAATCCCCACCCGACCTGGGTGTACGACCGCGAGACGCTGAAGTTCCTGGCGGTGAATGCGGCTGCCATTGAGCAGTACGGTTACTCCCGGAGGGAATTCCGGGAGATGACGATCAAAGATATTCGTCCGGAGGAGGATATTCCGCTGCTGGTGGAGGATTTGGCGAGGTCCCAGCAGCAGACCGACAACGGACGAACCTGGCGGCATCGGCGGAAAAGCGGCGGTCTGCTGGAGGTGGAAGTTACCTCCTATCCGCTTGAGTTTGGCGGGCGGCCGGCAAAGGTGGTCGTGGCCGTCGACGTCACCCAGAGGAAACGGGATGAGGCGGAGAAGCGCAAATTTATCGAGAGCCTTGCCACGGCAAACCAGGAGTTAGAGCTGCGTAATCGCGAAGTGGAGAGAGCCACCAAGCTCAAAAGCAAATTCCTGGCGAACATGAGTCACGAGCTACGGACTCCGCTGAACGCGATCGTGGGCTTTTCCGACCTGCTGGTTGAGGGCACTCCGGGGGAACTCAATGACAAGCAGAAGCGCTTTCTCAATCACATCAAGCAGGGATCGGCGCATCTGCTGCGACTGATCAACGACATTCTGGATCTGTCCAAGATCGAAGCCGGGCAACTCGACATTCGCTGCGAAGACTTCGGAGTGGCCGAGGCGCTGCCGGAGGTCTTGTCGACGATTCGTCCGCTGGCAATGGCAAAGAACATTCAGGTCGAGCAGAGTTTGCAGGGAGATTTGACGGTCTATGCCGACCGCATCCGCTTCAAGCAGATCATCTATAACCTGGTCAGCAACGCGGTGAAGTTTACGCCCAAGAACGGGAACATTCGCATTGACTGCTCGGGCGAGGGCAGTTTTGTCAGGATCGCGGTGACGGACACGGGAATCGGGATTCGGCCGGAAGATCAGGAATTGATCTTCGAGGAATTCCGGCAGGCGGAGGGAGACCCAGCCAGCCCGCAGGAAGGCACCGGCCTGGGCCTGGCAATTGCGAAGCGCCTGGTAGAGCAGCAGGGCGGCCAAATTGCTGTGCAGAGCGAAGTCGGCAAGGGCAGCCGCTTTGCCTTCACGCTGCCCGCCGGAGCTACGAAAGTGGAAGTCTCCGCGGTGGTGAAAACATCGGGCCTTGCGCAGGCTGCCGAGCCGGGCGCCGTCAAACCGCTGGTGCTTGTAGTTGACGACGAGGCGCCCGCGCGCGAACTGCTGGCCAGCTACCTCGAGTCCGACTATCAGATCGCGATGGCGGAGTCGGGAGCCGAGGCGGTCGCACAAGCCAAGGAACTGCGTCCCGGGGCCATCACGCTGGATGTGCTGATGGCGGGAGGCAACGGATTCGAAACCCTGGTCGCGCTCAGGAAAGAGCCGGCCACCGCGGGCATTCCCATCATCATTGTTTCGATCGTCGATCAAAAGCAGGTGGGCTTCGCGCTGGGTGCCGACGATTACCTGGTCAAGCCCATCCGCAAACTGCAACTGCTGGAGACGGTGCGCAAACATGTGCCCGGCCAGAGCAAGGATTCAGGGTTGATTCTTCTGGTCGATGACGATCTCGCGACGCTGGAGATGCTGGACGAAACTCTCAGAACCGCGGGTTACAAAGTTCGAGGGGTGCAGAGCGGCACGGGCGCCCTCGCGCTCCTGTCTTCGCAGGATGTGAGCACGGTGTTGCTCGATCTGCTGATGCCGGAGATGGATGGCTTCCAGGTAATCCGCCAGATCCGTGATGACAATCGCTGGAAAGACATTCCGATTCTGGTGATGACGGCGAAAACTCTCACCCAGGACGAAATGGATCTGCTTAACCAGGAGACGCACGCGCTTCTGCAAAAGAGCGGTTCGTGGCAGCGGACTCTGGTGTCGGAAGTGAAACGCATCGTCAAGCACAATACGCGTGCCAAGGCAGCGGGGAAGTCATGAGCAGAGTCCTTATTGCGGAAGATAATCCAACAAACCGGGAACTATTGCGTGAGTTCCTCGAACTGATGGGCCACACCGTGCGCGAGGCCTGCAACGGCGAAGACGCCTTGAAAATGATCGAGCAAGAAAGCCCGGATGTGCTGCTGCTCGACTTGAGCATGCCAGGACTGGACGGTTTTGGCGTGGTACGCAGGATTCGGGAAGATTCACGAACCGCAGGTCTGCCCGTGCTGGCTGTTACCGCATATGCGATGCAAGGGGATCGCGAGCGGATCCTCGAGTCCGGCTTTGACGGTTACCTGTCCAAGCCGCTCAACTTTTCGTTGCTGTCGGAAGAGATTTCCCGCTTCGCCCGTCCAGGTGGCGAGTCGCGGGGCGCCTCGGCAAACGTCTGAACATCTGCATGCTGCCGAATGTCCGGTTTAGCCGCTCGGATCTTTTGGCTCCAGATCTAATTTAGTTTTCTTCGCGGGCCATTGATTGCAGTTCCGCCTCTGCCACGAACTTCAGGATGGCCTGATGGCTTTGCGGAGCGACCTTGGCGAACTTAATCCCTTGCCGATTATCCTTCATCCATACGACCGCTCCTTCGACATCGATGGGACCGTCGGCTCCGGGCAGTCCGAATGAGAGCCGAACCGCGTCCCCAATTTTCAGGCCATCGGCTTCCAACTGCATTCCTCCCAGGCTTATGTTCCAGGTCACGCCTTTCATGGTGCGGGTAGCGAGTTCGATTGTGACCTCCCTCTGAAGCGGAACGCGCAGGGAGTTGCGGCGGTTTTCGACCAGCGTTCCTCTCGCGGAGCGGAACAGCTTGGTCAGCTTCTGGCGGTCAATCGGCTTTTGCAGGAAGAAGTTTGCGCCGGTTTCAAAGGCCTGTTGCATGGTTCGCCTGTCTTCCCGGCCGGTGACCACGATGATTGGAGTGGAACGATTGCAGGAGGATTCGCGAATGCGGCGAGCCAGGTCGAATCCGTGCACCTTGGGCATTTCCAGATCGAGAAAAATGCCGTCGAACTTTTCCTGTTCGATGAGTTCGGCCGCTTCGTCGCTGTGATTGATTGGCCGAACCTCCGCCCGCAGGGACTTGAACACTTCGGACATCAATTCGAGGCTTACCATGTCGTCTTCGACGACCAATAGCTTTAGTGCCGGCATGCCCTTCGGACCTCCCGTTCGATCAAAATGCGACTCCTTACTGCGGGGTCAAGTTAGGCGGCGGTGTCTGCGGCGCCGTTGCATTGGGAGTGACGCTGTAGCCGCCAATCACATCTCCCGAGACGATCATTTCTACGCGCCGGTTCTGCTTGCGGCCGGCAGCCGTGTCATTGGAAGCGACCGGGTCCCCTTCGCCCATGCCGCGGGCAATGACGCTGTTGATGGAAACTCCGGAGTTCACCAGGTAATCGCGAACCGTTGCTGCCCGCTTTTCAGAAAGCGCCTGGTTGAACTGTTCGGTGCCTGTGCTGTCCGTGTGTCCCTCGATTTCCAGACGCAAATCCGGATAAGCCAGAACGATTCCGGAAATGCGGGCCAGGCGTTCGCGTGCCGCAGGCTTCAGATTGTATTTGCCGGTATCGAACAGGACGTCCGGCATGCTTACGATCAGGCCCCGTGCGGTGTCTCTGGTTTCCAGCACCTGGTTGAGCTGCGACAGCAAACGGGATCGCATTTCTTCCTTCTGGCGGATGGCTTCCTCGGCTGCCAGGCGCGATTTCTCGGCGGCCTCCTGAGCCCTCTGCTGGTCCGCCTGGGCCGCGGAGCGAGCCGCCTCAGCCTGTGCCTGGACGCGCTCGGCTTCGGCTTGCGCCTTCTCCGCGGCTGCCCGGTCAGTCTCGGCTTGGGCCCGGCGTCGGGCATCTTCTTCAGCCTGGGCATTCGCCTCGGCCGCGCGCTGGGCAGAGGCTGAAGCCTCTGCTTTTGCCCGGGCTTCGCTTTCTTCCATCGCCCGCTTTTCCGCCGCGACTCGTTCCTGCTCCTTGCGTCGCAGGGTCAAGACGCGGGCGTCCTCCGCCATCTGCGTGGCGCCACGAGCGGCGGTGCCGATCGGCGTGCGCCCCTGCTTGCGCTGGAGATAGTCTTCGGCGCGATCCAGGAAGTCCTGGGCTTTTTTCAGGCTGTCGGCGGCGTACTGGTCAGCGCCGGCAGCTTTGGCGATGGCGACGGCATTGCGCGCCTCGAGCAGCGTCAACGGAACGTCCGGGCCAGCAGTGGCCGACGGCAAGTTGGACGCCGGCACGTCGATAACGTACTGGTTGCCTTCGAGCATGTCGAAGCGGGCGTCAATCGGCTCCTCGAAACCTTTGGTTTCGGTGCGGATGATGTTCTCCACCACCACCAGATTGCTGGGCCGCACCACTGAGAAATAAGGCTCGGCGGTCACGATCAGGCCGAAAGCCTGAAGGTCGCTGGTCACGGTAAGGCTGACCTTGCCGGAATCGTTGGGCACCACTTCGCCGAGGTTGACGGCGCGTCCTTCGGGAGTGATCGCCCAGAAGACATAGGTCAGATACTGGCCGCCGAACTTCGTCGCCGGGGCCATATGGGAGAGGTCCGCATCAATCTCGAGGCGACCTGCTTTTCCCTCCACCTTTGCCTTGCCGGTGGCTTCCGGCATGAGGCTGGTTCCCTTGAGGTCGACGGTGGTAGAGCCGCCGCGATGGCGGTAGTTCACTGCCTTGGTGCTCCGCGAGACAACCTGAACGCGGAACACGGGGGTCTTGTCCATGGGCTCTACGGGGGTCGTGTTTTCCTGAGCGAGCGCGCACGTCGCCAGCAACAACACGCAAGTGGCGATAAGATGAGTTCTCATACTTCCTTCCTTCATTTGGTCTCCTGCGGTACAAAGCCGCACCACTAACAGCTTGATACTTCCACACTGACCCACGGGATGGAAGTGCCGTGCCGGTTACCTTGAGGCATGCCCGGGCAGGCTTTTTTGCGACCTGAGATGCGGGAAATTTGGATCAAGTGGTCCGGCGGGAAGCAGGAGCGCTGCGCGCAAGCAAAACTAAAGTCACTTCATCGGAAGACCAGCCAGTTGCGAGAACTTCGGTACAGAAGGCGGCGCTTCGCGTTTCGGCATGGGGAGTCTCACTTCTACTGCGGTGCCTGGATTTGTGGCGCGAATTCTCATCTGTCCTGCCAGGTCGCGCACCCGTTCCTGCATGCCTCGAATTCCCACGCCGAGATGAGCGGACGCTCCGTCTTTGGCCTCCAGGATGCCTTCGGGCATTCCCGTTCCATCGTCTTCGACGGACAAGAAGAGTTCCTCTGCTTCGGCCCAGATTCGAATTCTGGCTGTAGAGCTGCCGGAATGGCGGTGGATGTTGGTGAGGCACTCCTGCACGATGCGGAAGACGGCGATCTCCATGCCCTGGGGAAGCCGGCCGACCTGCGGTGAAACGTTCAGTTCGATTTGCAGATTGCTGCGCTGCCCTAGTCCGTCCACATACCAGCGCAGGGCGGAGGCGAGGCCAGTTTCGTCGAGCAGAGGCGGATGCAATAAATAGGAAAGCGTGCGCACCTCCTTCACTACCTGCTCGACCAGCTTCATGCTGTCGCCGAGCGTTCCGGAGGTTTCCTGATTCAGAGCACCGCGTTGCTGAACAACTGACAGATTCATCTGCAGCGCGGCTAGTGTCTGGCCGGTGCTGTCATGGAGTTCGCGCGCCAGGCGGCGCCGTTCTTCGTCCTGAAGATGAAGCAGGCGGCCGGACAGCTCACGCAGAGCGTCCTCCGCCTGCTTGCGCTGGGATACGTTGCTGTTGATCTGGAGCCACCCGCGAGGAGTTCCTTCCTGATCTCTCCAGAGTGTCCAGCGGCTGGCTACGGTGATGCGCTCGCCGCTCTGCGTCGTCTGAACGAGCTCGCCTTCCCAACTGCTCTGGCGAAAGAGAGTCTCCTTGATCTCTTCCATCGTGGCCGGGAAGGTGGTATGCAGCAGTTCCTCGACAGGTTTTATCAGGGCTTCTTTCCTGCGCCATCCGTACAGACGTTCGGCGCCCTCATTCCAGTAGGAGACGGAGCCATCGAGAGTGCAGATCACGATGGCGTCGTTCGCCAGGTCCAGCAGCCGCGACTGCTCGAGCAGCCGCCGGGTCTGAAATTCCAGAGCCTCCTGGGCGCGGATGCGATCCTTGATTTCGGCCATCAGCGCGCGATTCGACTCGGCCAGTTCGGCGGTTCGCGTGTTCACGCGGGCTTCCAGGTCGTCGTGGGCCTGCCGCAGCGCATACTGCGTCTGTTTCAAGTCCGTGATGTCGACGCATATGCCGATCATGCGAACCGGCCGGCCTTCGTTGTCGTAGAACACTTTGCCCCGTCCCGCAAGCCATCGCAGGCTGCCGTCCGGTGGAACCGTGCGGAACTCCAGGTCGTGGTCCTTCAAGCCCTTCAGCGCCTGCTCCACCGAGCGGAAGACTGCCTCACGATCCTCGGGGTGGACAAAGTTCAACCACTCCTGATAGGTGAGGCGGAAAGTGCTCTCTGTGATCCCATACAGTGCAGGCGCACCCATGGACCAGCAGACTTCGTCGGAGGAAAGATCCCAGTCCCAGACTCCCATGCGCGCCGCACGTTGAGCCAGAGCCAGACGGGTCTGGTTTTCGACAAGCGACCGTTCTGTGTGTTCCAGTTCGCGCAGCAGTTCCTGGTTAGTCTCAAACGCTTCGCTGATCTGCTGGCGCTCGCGCACCACCGCTGCGAGAGTGATCCCGGTTGCCGCCGCCACCGCGATAAACAACTGGAGCAGGGTGACGTCATGCAAGGCGGTGTGGGCGACAAAGGGACCGTAGCCATGTCCTGTCCCCCACGCGGCGATGGCCGAGATGATGACGTTTGCCATGGCCGCGCCGGACATGCGGAAACGGATCGCCGCCCAAATCACCAGCGGGAACAGGAGAAAGATGAGGACGTCATCGCGGAAGCCGCGCCCGAGCACGTCCGTGAACACCAGCAGGCACATGGTTGTCAGGCTAAGGAGCAGGCCTGCCAGTTCGTACCGGCGCGCGATGCGGAAGGGCCGGCGGATTTCTGACGCGGCCAGAAAGATTGGCGCGGCAATCAGCACGCCCATGGCATCGCCCCACCACCACACCAACCATGCGGAGGTAAAGCGTGGCCAGGTCTGTATCTGGGCCAGGTTGAGTGCGGTAACGCCGATAGTGGCAGCCGATATGGGGCTGACGACCGCGCCCAGAGTCATCAGGCCCAGCACGTCTCGCAGGCGCACAAGCGATGGCCGAAATCCGATGATGCGCTTGAGGAGAAATCCGCCGATGATCGCGCTGGAAGTATTGCCCACGGCAATCATCGCCGAGGTGGAGAAGGGAACTTGCGTGGTGAAATTCACCAGGAAGCTGGCGACCAGAATTCCCGGCCAGACGCCATATCCCCACAGAAGAACCGCACCCAGCGCGATGCCGGACGCAGGCCACAGGGGAGAGACGTTTCCGCTGGTGAAGGGAACCGCAAGGCCAAGCCTTCCAGCGGCGAAGTACATCAGGAAGACTGCGGCAACTCTTAACAGGTGCTGCGGTTTCCCAAGGTCCCGGATGCCAGTGGCTGCCAAGTCTTATCCCCTGATCCCCAACCCGAGGCAGGCCACGAGGGGGCCAGCCTGCATGGGCCAGGCCAAAAACACGAGATCTGAACGCCGAGCGCTCGTAGACCCTGAAGTGCGCCTCACCGCTTCGTCATTTTTCTTATCAGGCCAGAGTTGCCGGGGCCACGGAGCCGGCCGGTCGCGAATCTCGCAGACAGTGAGAGCCGGTGTGCGCCCCCTTCAGAATCAGGGTTTACTTCACACCGTTACGGCAGCATTGTAGCAACTTGTGCCGGAAGGTGAACGTGGATTTTCGTCGGGATAATTTGAAGCAGGATCAGTCGCCGAAGGAGATGCCGATGGCCCGGGCGGCGCGCACCAGTTCTCCATCAGGATTCACCATTTTCAGCTTGCCGATGGCTTCCGCGATGTCGACTGAGCCAATGCATTCGTTGCGCAGGCAGACCATCCGGCCGAATCCGCCCTCGGCGATGAGGTCGACGGCAGCCACGCCAAAGCGAGTGCCCAGAATACGGTCGAAGGGTGTGGGCGACCCGCCGCGCTGAATGTGCCCCAGCACGCTGACCCGCACTTCCTTGTTGGCCTTGATTGACACCGCGTTGCCAACAAGGTTGCCCACGGTTCCGGCGCGGCGGTTCTCCCGGAGTTCCGGCGGAAGCTGAATGCCCTCCGCCACCACCATGATCGTGAAGTGTTTGCCGTAGCCTTCACGGGCAGCCACATATTCGCAGATGTGATCGATCGAGAACGGAATTTCGGGAATCAGGATCACGTGAGCGCCGCCAGCTATGCCCGCTTCCAGCGCAATCCATCCCGCATCCCGCCCCATGACCTCGACCACCATGATCCGGTGATGCGCCTCGGCCGTCGTGTGAATCTTGTCGATAGCGTCGGTCGCGGTATGCAGCGCTGTATCAAAGCCGAACGTGACTTCCGTTGCCGAAAGGTCGTTATCGATGGTCTTCGGCACGCCTACCAGCTTCATGCCTCTTAGCCCGAGATCCCGCGCGATGGTCTGCGAGCCGTCGCCTCCGATGGTGATGATGGCGTCGATTCCCAGCTTGCGGGCGTTCTCGATAATGCCTGGTGTGATGTCGCAGACGGTCTCGACGCCGTTTTCGACCCTCTTGAAACAGAATGGATTGCCGCGGTTGGTGGTACCGAGGATGGTGCCGCCGCGGGGAAGGATTCCGCTTACGTCTTTCAGCGTGAGTTCGCGCGACTTCTCCGGCCAGATCAGGCCGTCAAAGCCATCCTGAATGCCGATGACCTTCCACTTGTATTTGAGGATGGCGCACTTTACGGCAGCACGGATGACCGCATTAAGACCTGGGGCGTCGCCGCCCCCTGTGGAGATAGCGATGCAGCGAATGTCAGACATAGTGGCGTACTAACGCCTGGGTACGGATGTACTTCTACGGATTTACCGTCAGAACAGCGGCAGGGCTGCTGACGATGGTTCCCGAGGTCGCGGTAATGTTGGTCTGCTGCTGGGTTGCAACCGTCTTGGCCGTGGCCAGGCCGGTGGCATCGATAGTCGCAGCATCCTCATTGGAGGAATGCCAGGTCACCGAGTCCGAGATGTCAATCTGCCCGCCCCCCTGCACCGTGCCCATGGCGGTGAACAGCTGGGTCGCGCCCGACGAAATGCTGGTGCTGCTCGGCGTCACCGTAATGGATATGAGGTTCGCCAGGGTCACCGTGACCGATGTCGACCCACTCACTGTGCCCGAGGTCGCGGTAATCGTCGCTTTGCCGGGAGCCACGCCGGTGACCACCCCGGCGGCGCTCACGGAGGCGAGAGTGACATCGGAACTGGACCAAGTCGCGCTGCCGGTGACGTTCTTCGTGCTGCCGTCGTCATAGGTGCCGGTTGCAGTCAGGGTAACGGTGGTGCCTTGCTGGACCGACGGAGTGCTGGGACCGACCGTAATGGTAGTGAGATTGGGATTGACAAAGAACCCGGTGCAGCCGGTCGACAGCACCAGCGCGATAATCGACACAAATGCGAAGAAATAGTGAAGCTTTCGACTGATATTAAGCATGTATGAAAGGCCTCAGTGGACGCGCTCCTTCACGCGCTGTCCCGGAAGCGGCTGAAAGGAATTGTAGCAGACCGATGTTGCAGGAAAGTTGCACAGTAGGTCAATCGGACGCATCGGTGCAGATACAAAATCCACTGTAGAACTTCAGGTCTGGCGTTCCGGAATCCGCATCGAACTGAAAGTAACCTCATCTTTTGTTATTCTTCAGGACCCAGACAATCCATGAGCCACCTGCGTAAAGCAACCATCCTGCTCACTCTTTTTCTGGCCATCCTGAATCCCGCGATTGCCCAGACACCGGGAGCAGCGGAAAAGGCTTCCTCAGAAACCACAGCGGTTTGCGAAAAATGCATTCGCCAGAACATGGAATTCCTGGCCTCGGACGCCCTGCGCGGACGGGGCAGCGGCACGGCCGATGAGCTGAGGGCGGCAAGGTTCGTCGCCTCAAAGTTGAAGGCGTATGGAATTGCCCCCGGCGGTGATGACTACATCCAGGACGCCAAGGTGGTGAGGCGAGTTGTGACGAAAGCGCCCGAGTTGAAGTTCACCGTTCCCGGCGACGAACCCCAGCGGATCATCTGGATGCATGGCAAAGAGATGCTGGTCTTGCGCATGTCAGAGCCAAAGGTTTCCGGACCTCTGCAAAAGATCGAAACGCCTTCCGGGAGGGCGAAAATTCAGCCAGGATCCGTGGTGTTTCTTGCTGCCGTCCAGGGCCCGGACGTACGCCGGGCTATCTCGGCGGCAGTCGCCGCAGGCGCGGCTGCGATCATCGTGCCGGATGATCCCTCCTTCGCGAAAATGTGGAGCCGTGAGTCCGGAACGTTGCCGCAGCTTCCCTTGCAGGTCCGCGGCGCACGCGAGGGAGGGCTCTCCCGCAGCGCCAATGCTATCGCGGTTCGCGCGAAGGACCTTCCTCTGCTGGAGAGAGTTCCAGAGGGAAGCAGGATCGTGCTCGATGCAGCCGTAAACACCGCGGTCTCGGACACGTGGAACGCCGTCGGCAAAATCGTGGGAAGCGATCCCTCCCAGGTCCACGATGCGATTCTGTTTTCAGCGCACCTCGATCATTTGGGAATTGGCGCGCCGGTGAACGGGGACAACATTTACAACGGAGCAGACGACGATGCCTCGGGGGTTGCGGCAGTTCTGGAACTGGCGCGCGTGCTTGGCTCCGGGCCGAAGCCGAAACGAACGGTGCTTTTTGCCCTGTTCGGCAGCGAAGAGCGGGGTGGCCTGGGATCGACCTATTTCCGCGAACACAGCCCAGTGCCGTTGGAGGATATCGCCGTCAACCTCGAGTTTGAGATGATCGGCCGGTCCGACGCGGCGGTCAAGGCGGACACGCTTTGGCTGACGGGATGGGAGCGCTCCAACCTGGGCCCGGCCCTGGCGGAGCATGGCGCATTGCTGGTGAAAGATCCGCATCCGGAGCAGGATTTCTTCGCCCGCTCCGACAACTATGTGCTCGCCCGGCGGGGCGTTGTGGCGCAGACCGTTTCCAGCTACGGCCTGCACCAGCAATATCACCAGCCGAGCGACGATCTCGCGCACATCGACTTCAAGCACATGGACGCGGCGATTGGCTCGCTGCTGGGCCCGCTGAACTGGCTGGTCAATTCCGACTTCAAACCGCAGTGGAATGAGGGAGGCAGGCCGTAGCCGCGCTCAGTTCGTTCGTTTTGCCTTGCTGATGCGCTCGTCGATCGGTTTGCGGCCGGCGAAACCTTCGCTGACGGTATGCCAGTGAGTAATCCCTTTCTCTCCGAGTTTCCAGCAGAGCAGGACAGTCCGGCCTTCGACTTCACAGGGAAAATCGAGCAGTCCGATGTCGAGATCTTTTACCTGGACGCCGGTGGCGTCAATCTCGGCGAGGGCGTCTTTGACATGCTGGATGGCCTTCTCCCGCTCCGCCTTCCGTCTGGCGAGGGGAACGATATTGACATGCATGCCGCCCGAAAGGAATACGCGATGGGCGATGTCCTGCATCTCGCCTTCGACCGTTTCGATGAGCTTTTTTCCGTCGATTGCGGTGCGGAGGAGCGACTCCAGGACAGGTAGTAAAGCTTGAGCTTCTTCAAGAGTAAAACTTCGATCAGCCATACTGAGTAAGACTATTGTAATCCATGGGCGCAAATGTGAGGTCAAACGGCAGATCCAGGCGCGGACTGCCGATCCCCCAACTCAGGAAATTTCCAGCATGCGGTCGAGAGCCACGCGCGCCCAATGCTTCACGTCGTCCCTGACCTTGATCTGGTTCACGACGTTGCCTTCCACCAGATTTTCCAGTGCCCAGCAAAGATGCTGTGGCGAGATGCGGAACATGGTGGTGCAAAGACAGCCGGAGTCGTCGAGGGTGATGACCTTCTTGCCATCGGCCGCGAACTCCTTGCCCATGCGGTTCACCAGGTGAATCTCGGTGCCGACCGCGAACATGGAGCCCGCAGGCGCTTCGCGGATCATTTCCAGCAGGCCCTCGGTGGAGCCGATGCCGTCCGCCTTCTGACAAACTTCCCAGCGGCACTCGGGGTGCACAATCACCCGAATGCCGGGATGTCTGGCGCGAACCTTGTCCACGTGCTCGGGCAGGAAGCGCTGATGCACGGAGCAGTGCCCCTTCCACAGAATGACCTTCGCGCTACGAAGGCGCTCCGGGGAAAGGCCGCCATTGATCAGGTAGGGATCCCAAATCGCCATTTCATTTAAGGGGATTCCAAGCCGGTAGCCGGTGTTGCGGCCGAGGTGCTGGTCGGGAAGAAACAGGATCCTGGAGTTTTTCGCAAACGCCCACTTGAACGCCGCGGGAGCATTCGAAGATGTGCAGACAACACCGCCGCGCTCGCCGCAAAAGGCCTTGATGGCTGCGGTCGAGTTCATGTATGTGATTGGCGTAATGCCTTCGCCGGCGTCGGTGGTCAGCCCGGCTCGGACCAGGTGTTCCCAGCAATCCTCAACCTGGCCGATCTCGGCCATATCCGCCATGGAGCAGCCGGCGTTGAGATCCGGCAAAATCGTGGCCTGGCCAGGGTGGCTGAGGATGTCGGCGCTCTCCGCCATGAAGTGTACGCCGCAGAAAATTATGTATTTTCCGCCGGCGTGGGCGGCCTGCTGGGACAGTTTGTAGGAATCGCCACGAAAGTCGGCGAAGCGGATTACTTCATCTCTTTGGTAATGATGCCCGAGGATTACGCAGTCACGGTCCAGGATCCTCCGCGCTGTGCCGATGCGTTCGTCCATGCTGTGATCCGGCAGGACGAGGTAATTCTCCAGACTGCAAGCTTGTACAGCAGTGGCCATGTCTTCACGCTTTCAGTTCCAGACACGGGCAAGCACTTACAGCCTCGACGCAGCCCAAGCTGGAACGGGGATGTTGAAAGCCTCCAGCGGCTCCAGTCGGCTCGCTGCGCGATTCAGCGCCCAGCCGGCGGGGATGTTGAAGCCACTCGCTTCACTTACTTGGATGCTTGGCGATCACTAAAAGCGTCGGCTTTTTTGCCTACGCAGCAGCCAGAAACCGCCAAATATCCTGCGATATTGTGCACTGCGGCGGGCAGGAGCGCAACTATGGAATTACCGGGCGCGCCGGTGCCGTTTTGGCCGGGCAGAAGTTTTGCACAGGCCGGGAAGTTGGCGTTTTGGCGTAGGCCAGCGTACCCTTGGCGAGAAAACATCTCTGTTTTTCGGAGCATTTGTCATGGCAGAAAAGAAGATAATCGCAGTTCTGGGAGCGACCGGATCCCAGGGTGGAGGCCTGGTTCGAGCCATCCTGAATGACCCGCAGGGCGGGTTCGCCGCCCGTGCGCTCACCCGCAACGTGAAATCCGACAAGGCAAAGGAACTCGCCCGGGCCGGAGCCGAGGTGGTCGCCGCCGACGTGGACAATGCCGAGAGCCTGAGAAAGGCCTTCCAGGGCGCTTACGGCGCCTTCGCCGTGACCTTCTTCTGGGACCACATGTCGGTGGAAAAGGAAATGGCTGAAATTCGTGCGATCGCGGAAGCAGCGAAACACGCGAATCTTCAGCACGTCATCTGGTCCACGCTCGAGGACACGCGAAAGTGGATACCGCTCAACGACAATCGCATGCCTACCCTGCAGAACAAATACAAAGTCCCGCACTTTGACGGCAAGGGCGAGTCCGACAAGGTCTTCACCGAGCTCGGCGTCCCCACCACATTCCTGCTGACTTCCTTCTATTGGGACAACTTCATCAACTTCGGCATGGGCCCGAAGCCGGGTCCGGATGGCAAGCTGGCTGTGACTTTCCCCATGGGCGACAAGAAGCTGCCCGGCATCGTGGCTGAAGATATTGGAAAAGTCGCCTATGGGATCTTCAAGCGGGGACACGAATTCATTGGCAAGAGAGTCGGCATTGCGGGCGAGCATCTGACCGGAGCCCAGATCGCAGAAAAATTCAGTAAAGCACTGGGAAAAGAAGTGCGGTACAACAGCGTGTCACCGGAGGCTTATCGTGGCTTCGGGTTTCCCGGGGCCGATGACCTGGGAAACATGTTCCAGTTCAAGCGGGATTTCGAAAGCGATTTCTGCGGAGCCCGCGACCTCGCCTTCACCCGCTCGCTCAATCCGCAACTTCAAACTCTCGATCAATGGCTTGAAGGGAACAAGAGCCGAATTCCGATCGAGCAAAGCGCCGCGTAGGGCGCGACAGAATTACGCGGCAGGGATCGCTTCATCAGCTGACGGTCCATAGATTGCGGGAACGGGCTTTTCGTTCAGCCGCAAATAGACCGTCAGCTGCCCGCGATGATGCGCCAGGTGGCTGAAGACCGCATCGCGAATCATGATGTGCCGCGGCTGCTCGCTGACCACGTGACCCGCCACGACGAACCTCCACGGAGTCACCAGGTGCTCGTCGGTGGCGTTGGCAAGGGCTAGCCGAGCCTTGGCCACGCTCTCCTCTAGTGCATCCACGAGCTCTTTCCGAGTGCGCAATTCCGGCTGCTTGTAGGGGTTGCCGCCAGGGGGATTCAGGTCGAGTTGGTCCTGGTTGACCATGAAGTCGATCCAACCAAGGATGGTGGCCACCAGCGACGCCAGATAGCCAAGCGCCATCGATTTTTCGTGGGGCTTCCAGTCGCTTTTTCCTTCCGGGACCCGCTCCAGGGTGCGTCGCGTCGATGCCGCTTCACGATCCAGTTCGCCCAAAAACAGCTCAGCAATTTTCATGTCTCTCTCCTTGACTGCCGATGAATTTCAGACTCGATGCACAGGCTATCAGCCATATATGACATTCCGTGTCATAATTGCCGGGAAAAAATCAGAACATGAAGGCCGACCGGTTGTTGTCCATCATTCTGCTGCTTCAGTCGCGTGGTCGCCTGACCGGGCGCGAGGTGGCAAAGCGTTTTGAAATCTCTGAGCGCACGGTCCATCGCGACATGGAAGCCCTGAGCGCCGCTGGAGTCCCGGTTTTTGCCCTGCGAGGGTCCCAAGGGGGATGGCAGCTCGATGAAAGCTGGCGCATGCGTGCGCCCGGACTGGACGAGGCCGAGCTGAGGGCAATTCTTATGACCCAGCCCCGCGCTCTCGGCGATCCACGGCTGGCTGCCGCAGCCGAGCGGGCGTTCGCCAAACTGATGGCGTCTCTGCCAAAATCCATGGCGGAGCAGGCGGCCTCGATCCGCCAACGCCTCTATGTCGACGCCACTGCCTGGCGCGCCGCCAGTGAAGACCTTTCCATGCTCCCGATTGTCCAGGATGCGGTTTCGCGCGATCGCAAGCTCAGAATCCAGTACCGCAAGGGCCGCGAGCGGGTGGAACGAATCCTGGACCCGCTCGGCCTGGTTGCCAAAGGCAGTAGCTGGTATCTAGTCGCCCACCGGCGGGCAGGATTCCGGACTTATCGCGTTTCGCGGATCGAGGCTGCGACGTTGCTCGATCAGCCCTGCAACCGGCCGAAGAATTTCGATCTGGCGGCGTGGTGGACGGCTTCGACAAAGGAACTTCAGAATCGCTGGGGCCGTTACGAGGTTACGCTGTCGCTCGAGCCGAATGCGGCGGCGGAAATGAAGATGTGGCACATTGCGTCGTCAGTCGAAGCTGGGCAGGGAACTGGTGGCCCGGGTTGGGTCACGATGCGGGTTCAGTTCGATGACGAGGAGCAGGCTCGCTTTGTTGTCATGGGTCTTGGCCCGCGAGCCTTCGTGATTGGGCCTTCATCGCTTCGCGAACGCGTCTTGGCCGATGCCGCGGCCGTGCTGGAGCGCGCGGGCAGAGCTTGACTGTGTGGCGCGGGCGCCCGCGCCCGCGTGCGTTGGGTCAAGGTGAGACCAGGGGCTGAAGCCCGTCAAAATTGGGCTCCTGTGGCGATGGGGCTGAAGCCCCATCCCGATACGAATCTCTTGGGATCTGAGCCCGAGGACTTGGCCGTGTGGCGCGGGCGCCCGCGTGGGTTGGGTAAGGTGAGCCCAGGGGCTGAAGCCCCATCCTGATACGAATCTCTTTGAATATAGGAATTCCAGGAATATAGGAATTCCAGCCGCGGAGCGGCGGAATGTGAAAGCCCGGGTCGTAAGACCCGGGAAAGATCCCGCGCGGCCGGGGGAGCCCCGAAGGGGCGGCACAAGCCCGCCCCTCAATCGTTCGAGCGTGCCTGAGGCAACGGGTCCGTACGGAATTCCTGGCCCAGGGTCTTTGCGACGGAAGTCAGATCCTTTGCCAGGGCAAGGCGCCAGCGTCCAACCGAATCCTGTGCGAGCTCTTCCATGGTTTGTCCAAAGGACAACAGCGATCCCGCCACTTCCGTCTTGATCAGGTCGGAGACCGAGACTTCAATCTGCTTTTGTGTGGTCTTCAGGCGGCCGCTGGCTGCTTCGAGCTGACGATCCAGTTCCTTGGCGTTGCGCGTGCCCAGTTCCTTCAGAACTATATCCACAGCGCTTTCCAGTTGGGTCCTGGCGCCGGAAATGATGCCGTTGGCCATGCGCGTCAGGCGGGTATCAAGATCGTTCTCGAGCCGCAGGGCAGTCTGATCGAGTTTGCCAATGCGCGTATCCAGTTCGGCGACTTCCCCGTGGAGGCGGGAGGCATCTGCCGCCGCGCCTTCCTGGATTTCCTGCATCTCCTTGCGGTAAACCTCGTGCTCGTCGCCCAGTCGCTGCTGCACGCCGCGGAGAAGTTCTTCGTTGTGGCGTTCAAGATGAACTCCCGCCTCCGCCACCTGTTGCTGAAATCTTGCAATCCGCGAATTGAGGTGCTCCTGAAGTGTGGCGGCGATCTGATCCGAGAGCGACCGGGTTTTCTCCTCCACCTTCTGCAGCTCGCGGATCATGTTCTGGCGGAATTCGTCCTGCGCCTTATTGATCTTTTCCTCGATTGCCTCTTCGGCTGCCTCGAGAACTCTCTGTGACTGCTCGCGGGTCTGTCGGAGAGCCTGTTCGCCCAAGTCCTGCCGCAGGCGGATCCACAGCTTCTCTTCCACCTCGGGCGGAATGTGGGAGAGGGAGATATCGAACTGGCTGCGTTTGGCCTGGCCGTTCGCCAGCTTGTGCTGAAGTTCGGCCACCTCGGCATGCAGCGGCTGAACCAGTTCGGCGATCAGGCTGCGAATGTCGTCGTCCGGTACTGCTCCATGCCTGGGCGGCATCTGGTCACTGGAGACCGAGCTGATCCACCGGACCCAGTCGTCCGGGCATTTCTCCAGTCCCCAGAAATTCTGCGGCTGGTCCAGCATGGCCGCCAGCTTCCAACCCTGCTTTCCCGAGTTCAGGGGCTGGCAATCGACGATGTGCGCCCGGGTGCGGCGGCCCTGTTTGCTCTGGAAGTAAACGGGGGCGCCAGCGTCGAGCCGGGTGGAGGACTGTAAAGCGCAGCCGTGCGCGCTAACCACCAAGGTTTCACAGAGTTCTGAGAAGTCCGAATTGGGCTCCATGCTGGTGACGAGAAGGGGCACGCTCATCGGAATTCTGGAACTACGCCTTAATTTGTCGGACGAATCGGCAATTTGCATAGGTTTGCCCTGTGGCGACGGGTACGGGCGGGTAGCCCGCACACGGCTTAGCCGTGCCCCTGTAAGTTAACGCAGATTTAATGATCTGGCCTGACCGGAGGTATCTCTTGCGGATGTTCAACTGCACAGCAAACCACTGCCCATCGGTAACCCGCATTTCGGCAAAGGGACAGTGCCGCGGGCTTGGCCATCAGCGCGTTGCGAATGAACCTGGGTGTGAGGCCAGATAAGGAGTTTTTAAGCTAACCTGAGATTGCAAACGACGAACCGGCAAAAGCCGTATCAGAAGCCGGTTTCCAGAGGTCTTCATGGCAGAAGGTAGCGCGCCCCTCGGATTCACCGCCCCGAAGCCCAAAGTCGGGCTGGGAGCGCAGTTGTTGAACCGGATTTCGGAAATGCTCTGCTCCCACAGTTTTTCGTGGCCGCATACCGGGTCGCACGGACAGGACTATCAGGTTTGCGTGCTCTGCGGCGCCGCCTACACTTACGATTGGGAGACCATGCGGCGCACAGGACGCCTGGCAGCTCGGGATGGCTCCGCCATCTAGCTGCCGGCATATCGTTTAACGCACGGCGATCGTCGAAATCGAACAGCCTTCCCCCGAAGGACCGAGCATTTTTTGCTCGATGATCGCCGTGCAGATCCTTCCTGCCGGCCAGACTCCTTACAGCTTTTCCTGTAATCCTCTCAGGAAAATTCCCGCAGACGCTGTTCCCGCGCACGCGGTCAGTTGTGCGTAGTTCGCCTAAGAGACGGAATCCAAACAACCCAGTCAAATCTTCCACAAGGCGTGGATTGCCAGAGTTTTTTGGCAGGGCACTTGCTGAGTAAGCCGAGAAGGAAAATCTCTCGGGAGGATTTCATGAACAAGCGGTCTTACTCACCATGGTTCGCAGGTTTTGCTCTGGCAGTCGCGCTGGCGTTGCCGATGTACGCGCAGCAGACTCCCCAACAGCCCGATCAATCGATGCCAAGCCAGCCTACTGCCGGCCAGCCGCAGCAACCGGGGCAGTCGCCGACGGGCCAAACCACTCCGGATGCCAGCCAGCCTTCACAACAGTCACCCGATGCCCAGGCGCAGCCTTCCACTGGTCAGACTTTTGCGGGTACCATTCTGAAGTCTGGCGACAAGTACGTCCTGCAGGACATGAGCGGAACCAAGTACGACATCGATCATCAGGAGATCGTTGCGAAGTACGAGGGCAAAAAGGTACGTGTAAACGGAACTCTTGACCCGGATGGCAAGACGATCCACGTGAAATAGCTTTGCGCGGCGCTTCCCCCGTGCAGATCTGCAATACGACGCGAACGTTTCGTGTGCTTCACTGCATGCGGGTCGTTCGCGTTTCGTTTTATCCGCCGATGTGCACCATGGTTCGCGAGGCTGGTATGAAGTCCGGTTCGCCGATGTGGTGGCGTTCTTCCTTCCTTTGAACTACTCCCCTGACGAAGTCTGCCAATTCCTCGTCCGAGGCGCCGCGCCGCATGAGGGCGTGCAGATCGTGATCCCAGACAGAAAACAGGCAGGTCCGAATCTTTCCGTCCGAGGTAATGCGGATGCGGCTGCAATGTCCGCAGAAGGGGTGTGAGACGGGTGCGATGATTCCGATTTCGCCCATGCCGTCGTCGAAGCGGTAGCGGCGCGCGGTTTCGCTGCGGCCATGAGGAATTTCCACCAGAGGCCGGTACTCGGCCATGCGCTGCAAGATTTCATCCAGTGCGACCACCGTGTCGGGGGACCAGACACGATCTTCCTCGAGCGGCATGAACTCGATGAAGCGGACGATCACTCCTTCTTCGCGGGCAAACTTCCCAAACGCTACAATCTGGTCTTCGTTGAATCCGCGCATCAGCACGCAATTGACCTTGACCGGCCAAAGGCCGACACGGCGCGCTTCCCGAATGCCCGCCAGCACATTTTCGTATCCATTCTGTACACGAGTGATGCGGGCGAAGCGGTCCGCATCGACGGCGTCCATCGACACCGTCGCCCGGTCTAGCCCGGCGTTTTTCAGGGGAAGCGCCATTTCGGCGAGAAGGTGTCCATTGGTCGTGATGGCGATGTCCTGCAAACCATCTGTTCCTGGCCGCTGAGGCCGCAGCCTGTTCAGTTCGCGAACGAAATCCACGACCCCGTTCCGCAACAACGGCTCTCCGCCAGTAATGCGAATCTTGGTGACGCCCAGCCCCACCAGTACCCGCGCCATGCGCAGGTAGTCCGAAAATGGCAGATCGCCGTACAGCGCGCCATCGTTCCCCGTGCGGCAATAGACGCACTTGTAGTTGCAACGGTCGGTGATTGCGATCCGAAGATCCGTGATCGGGCGGCCGAATTTGTCGATAAGGGCCATTTGCAGCAGCGGCAATTCACGCGGCGAACCGTTCGGCACAAGCGTGGCGGTTGCCGAACGATCGTGAATGCAAAATTGGAAAGGGACGCACAGACACTGCCTGCGGGCGTTTCCTTTCCAATGGTTCCTATTCGGAACCGGGAGGCGCGAGCGTTTCCCCTCGCACCCTCGGAAGGCGCAAACCGCGTGCGCTCTCCTCGCCCCGCCGGCCAGGGTATTCCCGAAGGCCGCCGGGGTCAGAAACTCAGTTTCATTATAGTCCCCGGACCCCATAACTGGCAGGGTTCACCCTTCCCCAAATCACAGGCTCACAGTTTAGAAATATGAGAGTGCGGGGAAAGCATGCCGCGCGATCCGGGAGGAAAAGTGCACTCATACAAGCTTTTATGGGCAGTCTTGCTGCTTGGTCTGTTTGCAAAGCCGGTATTTGCCGGGGAACTGATCATGACGAATGGCGACCGGCTGACCGGCACAATTATCAAATCGGATGACACCAAGCTGGTCATCCAGACCGATTACGCGGGCGAAGTTTCGGTCAAAGTGGCCCTGATTCAGCAGATCAACTCCGATCACCCCCTGCACGTGGAGATCAAGGGCGGGCCGACCGTCGTCGGGCCGATCAAAACCGTCGACGGCGCGATGCAGGTGGAGAGCGCCAGCACCGGACCGGTGGTCATCAACAAGGGAGCAATCAAGAAGATCCGCAATGACGAGGAGGAGGCAGCATTCGAGCGGTTGCAGCATCCCACCTGGCTTCAGGACTGGTCAGGCGGGATCAATACCAGCTTTGCCCTGACGCGGGGCAACAGCGAAACCCGCAATCTCGCCCTGGCGTTTACTGGGGACCGCAAGACGCTGCATGACCACCTGGGGCTCTATGCCAACTCAGTCTTCGCCACCAACGATGCGCCGGAGGCGGTTCCCAACATCACTGCCAAGGCAAGCCAGGGAGGAATCCGTTACGACCACGACTTCGGCGCGAGGATGTTTACCTTTACCGGCGCCGACTTCCAGACCGACGATCTTCAGGATCTGGAGTTGCGTTCCGTTTTCAGCGGCGGTCTCGGCGTGCACGTAATCAAAGGCGATCGCACGACGCTCGACCTGCTGGGCGGCGCGAACTACACCCGCGAAAATTATTCAACCCTGATGCGCGATGTGGCCGCAGGAAACGTCGGCGAGGAATTCATGCACAAGATCGGAGACAGCACGGTCCTGACTGAAAAGCTGTATGCCTACCCCGACTTCAACGATCCGGGGCAGTATCGCGCGACCTTCAACTTCGGCACTGTGACAAAGATCAATAAATGGCTGGGCTGGCAGAATTCCTTCAGTGACATTTATGTCACGAATCCGCCGGAGGGAGGGGGCGCACGGCAGAATGACATTCTGCTGACGACGGGCCTGAACATCTCGTTCACCCACTGAGCTGCTAGGGCTTGCCCTTCGAAGCCTTCTGGATGGCCGCCTCTGCAAGCGGAGCCATGATCTTGAAGCCTGCAGCGTTGGGGTGCAGTCCGTCGTCGGCCAGGTCGCGCTTCAACATGCCCTGCTCGTCCACCATGTCTTTGAAATAGTCCAGATACACGATCCGGTTTTTCGCGCAGTAGTCCTTCAGCCACGTGTTAAGCGCCAGAATCCTGTCACTAGGCCGGGAGGCGAAAAACTCGTGGGACTTCGGCGCGTAATTGCTCACCGGCAACACCGAAGAGAACACAACTCGTATCCCGTTGGAACGGGCCAGCTGGGCAAAGTCGGCATAGTTGGCCTCGATATCCTCGTTGCGAATTGGACCGCTGTTCCCCGCGATGTCGTTCGTTCCGGCGAGAATGACGACGACCTTGGGCTTGAGATCAATCACGTCCTGGCGAAAGCGCACCACCATCTGGGAAGTAGTCTGCCCGCCAATGCCGCGATTTACGTAGGGCTTGCCAGGAAAGCTTTCCTCGAGCTTCCAGGAATCGGTGATGGAATCGCCAAAAAAGACGACGCGGTTCTGCCCGGCCGCGGGCGGCGGCAACTGTGCATTGGCCTCACGATAGCGGGCAAGCTGGCCGAAGTCGTCGGTGTAAACCGCGATCCGCGAAGCGCGGTACTCATCGAGACCCGGGAAGCCAGTGGAAGGAATTGAAGGTTGCTGGGCGTGAAGGAAAGAAGCTGAAAAGGTGATCAGTGACAGCAGGGCGGCAACGCTGAGAGGATTTTTTCGCATAGGTTTTCGGCACATAGCATAGCGCAACCGGAGCTTGGACGCGGCAAGCACGCCTCACATACCGTCGTAGTTTGGGCCGCCGCCGCCCTCCGGCGGCACCCAGGTGATGATCTGGTAGGGATCCTCGATGTCGCAGGCCTTGCAGTGCACGCAATTGGATGGGTTCAGACTGATGCGCTTGCCGTTCGGCGCCCCGGGGTCTTCCAGCATTTCGTAAACATTCGCGGGGCAGAAATTCTGGCACGGGCTGCCGTATTCCACGATGCACCGCTGCTCACACACATTTGTGTCGTGGATCACCAGGTGTGCGGGCTGGTCCTCTTCGTGTCTCGTTCCCGAGTGGTAGAGATCGGTGAGCTTGTCGAAAGTTACTTTTCCGTCGCCCCTGGCAGGCCCAAGCAATGGAGCTTCCTCGCCTCCATCAGCTGGCAAGTCGGCCAGCTTTTTCATGCGCTGGTAGCCCGAAGTCGAAGGGTACCGGTTGTGCACGCCCCGGCCGGCAGTGATCTGCTGCAAACCCGCGTGAAACATTCCCCGCCAGAAGCCGTGCTCGAATGCCTGGTGAAAATTCCGCACCTTCCACAGTTCGTCCTTGATCCAGCTGGACTCGACTCGGCTCTGGAACTTCCCAAGCTGCACTGCGGACGAATCGTCTTTGAGCAGTGCGTCAAAAGCAGTTTCGGCCGCCAGCATTCCGCTCTTGATCGCCAGATGAATCCCCTTCAATCGCGCCGAGTTGACGAGGCCCGCGGAATCACCAAGCAGCATCCATCCGTTTCCTGCTAAGGGAGGCAGGGCCCACCAGCCGCCATAAGGCATAGATTTGGCGCCGTAGCGGACCATCTTTCCGCCTTCGAGCAGTTTCGTGACCAGCGGATGCTTCTTGAAGGTCTGCAATACGTGCTGCGGATCGAGCCGCGGGTCGGGATAGTCGAGAGCGGTGACAAAACCGAGAGAGACAATATTGTCCCGGCCCCCATAGATCCACGCCCCGCCATATTCCCGCGAGGTCAGCGGCCAGCCCATGGTGTAGATCACTTCGCCGGGCGCCATCCGGCCGGCCGGAACTTCCCAGAGCTCCTTGACGCCCTGACCGAAGGTTTGCGGATTGCTGTTCTTGCTGAGGTCGAACTTGCTGATGAGCTGCTTGGTGAGCGACCCGCGAGTACCTTCCGCCAGAATCACAACCTTGGCGTGGATGTCATACCCGGGCTCGAAATTCGACTTCGGCTGATTGTTCTTGTCGAGGCCCTTGTCGTCGGTGCGGACACCGATGACCCGGTCGCCGTCAAACAGCAGTTGAGACCCAGCGAAGCCGGTGAAAACAGTGATGCCTGCTTCCTCCACTTTGGCGCCCAGCCACTTCACAAAGCGGTTCAGCGAGATGACGTAGTTGCCATGGTCGCGCAACGGCGGCGGAGTGATGGGGAGCTTGAACTTGCCGGTCTCGGTGAGGAAATAGACGGCTTCCTTCACGACCGCAGCATCGAGCGGCGCTTCTTTCTCGAAATCCGGCAACAGCTCTCGCATGGAGCGTGGATCGAGCAGTGCGCCGGAAAGGCAGTGCTGTCCAATTTCCCGGGCCTTCTCGAGAACGTAAATATTCTCTTTGCTGACCTGAGCTTCGGGATTCCTGCCGTTGTGTTCGTCAATGAGCTGCGACAGGCGCAGCGCACAGGCCATGCCGGCAGGGCCGCCCCCGACGATCACGACGTCGGCTGGCATTTGCGGACGCTCGATGTCTTCAGGCGGTTTGCGGAAGGTCAGCATTCAGGCGATAAACCTCGCGACCGGTCGGCCACGAAAGACATTGGGTGTCCACGATCTCGGGACTATCAGCTTCCTGCCTTCGCCTTCTTCACTTCCTCAATCAGCGGCGGCACGACATCAAACAGATTTGCCACGACCGCGTAGTCCGCCAGTTCGAAGATCGGCGCTTCGGAATCCTTGTTGACTGCCACGATGGTGCGGGCGCCCTTCATGCCAACGATATGCTGGATCGCGCCGCTGATTCCTAGGGCAAGATAAAGCTTTGGCGCAACCGTCTGGCCCGATGAGCCTATCTGCCGATCCATCGGCAGCCATCCGGAATCGCAGATTGGGCGCGAGGCTGCAATCTCCCCGCCCAAGGCTTCTGCAAGTTGTTTAGCGAGGTCGATGTTCTTCTGTTCCTTGATGCCTCGTCCCACGGCCACGATGATCGGCGCCTGCGTCAGATCGACTGCCTGCTTGGCTTCCTTGAACACTTCCTGCGGACGATTCCGAACTACCCCATCGGGAATCTCGACTTTCACCGTCTCAACCGCGGCGGGCGACGATGTAGCCTCGACCTGGTCTCCCCGAAAAGCGCCGTTCTGGAAGGTCACAAACCAGGGGGCATCGCCGGTAAAGCTCACGTCAGCGGCGAACTTTCCCTGAAACATCTGGCGCGTGAACAGCAGCCGGTCGCCTTCCTTCTTGAAGCCGATGCAATCGCTGATCACGGCGCGCTGCATGGAAGTCGCCAGCTTGGGTACGAAGTCCCGTACCTGGTAGGTGTGGGGCATGAGGACAAGCTTCGGCTGTTTCGAACCGATGAATTCCTTCAGGGCGAAGGCAAACGCGTCCGGCGTATATGGTTCCAGACCCGGGGACTCGATGGCATAAACCTTCGCAAGCTTCTTGCCGGCAATTTCTCCCGCGAGGGCCGCTGTTCCGCTGCCGGCGACCGCTGCCTCGAGCGTCCAGCCCGTCTCCCTGGCAATCGCCTGCCCCGCCACAAGCGTTTCCCACGAGGCGCGATTCAGCTTTCCTTCTCTCTGCTCCGCAACCACCAGAATCGTGTCAGCCATAGGCTCCACTCAACCGCAGTCTTGCAGCGCTCGCCTCTGCGAGCCGGGTCATTCTCGTTCTGGACCGCTCAGGCTGCCGCGCCTTCGGAAGCCAATCACGAGCAGAACCACCGCGACCAGCGCCTGGCCAAGCACCCAGTAGAGCCACATCCGGGAGCCCCCGCGCAGACCGACATAAACAAAGGCGAGGAGCAGCAGATCCATCCACAGCAGCACCTTGCCCACCATCATGAGGGCGGAGCCGGTTCGCTGGCCCCGCACCATGCTTACTTCTTCCTGTCGAATGAGTTTCTTTCCTGGCATAGCGAACTTTAGATGCCTGCCAGGAGAATCGAAGACGCTTGGCCTCAGCTCGCTACAGCACTCTCACCTCATTGCGCAGCTTATCCACGAGTTTTTTTGCAATCTCAGCCGGTGCGCCTTCCAGAAACTCGGTTTTCTTTGTTTTTTGGGGAATGTACAGGCGCTCGATCTTCTGCTGGTTCGGCCCGATGGCGCTCTGCACTTCAGCCAGGGCGACCTTGCGAAGCGGCTTGTTCTTGGCCTGCTTGATTCCGATCAGCGTGGCGTAACGCAGCTTGTTGATTCCCGACTGAATCGTCAGCACGGCGGGCAGCGGCATGTCGACAAACTGAAAATATCCGGCCTCCAGTTCGCGCTTGACGTGAATTCCGCTCTCAGTCTTTTCGATCTGCATGATGATGGTCGCATGCGGCCATCCCAGAAGTTCCGCCAGGATCACGCCGGTCTGAGCGTAACCGTAGTCATCCGACTGCAAGCCGGTGAAGATCAGGTCGAACTGCTCGTCTTTCACCGCGGCGGCGAAGGCGCGGGCAGTATTGTAAGCATCCAGTCCGACGAAGGCATTGTCTTCGAGATGGATAGCCCGGTCTGCTCCCTTGGCCAAAGCTTCGCGCAATACCTGCTGGGACCGAGGGGGGCCGGCGGTTATGACCACCACCTCGCCCTTGTGCTTCTCCTTCTGGCGTAGCGCCTCTTCCAGCGCGTAGGCGTCGGGTTCATTCACTTCATAGGAGAGGTCTTCGCGAATCCAGGTGCCTTGCTCGTTTAGCTTGAGCGGCGCGTCCTTCTGCGGCACCTGTTTGAGACAGACCAGAATCTTCAATCCTGCACTCCTGGCAAGCGGGAATCAGTCAGTGACAATCGGCGGTCGGGCGGTTGCGCCCGTGCCAACCTCAATCCGTAAACACCACCGACTGCACGCCCGAGACTTCGAAGCGTTTGCGACAACGCATGTTTTTACACATCATCACGTCGTCTTTCCGCAGCATATAGGAACGGGCCTTGGCGAAGCGGGCGCGGTCCCGTTCGTCGGCCCTTCCGGGAAGTTGTTTCTTTTTGGTACGCACCAGCCACGTAACTTCATATTCCGCGGACTGGTGGCAGCTGGGACAATTGAGATTCGCTGGCTTCTTTTCCTGGCGTTCGTCGAAAAACTCGCGTTCTTCCATGATGGCTGGTCGCCCGCATGACTGGCGGGGCACCATTGCAATTATTACAGTTTTGCAGCGGCGAGGCTATGGCAAGATACGGTTCGTGGCCCGGAAACGCAAGAAGAAGAAACGCTTTCGCGCGGTGGACGCCGTGAAGGCGCTGGCCCGCGAGCGGGTGGGCGCTCCGCCGTCAGAAAAAGTCATTCCCGATCCCAAGAAAAAAGCCGGCACTCGTCCCAGGCACAAGCCCACACTGGGAGAACTGCTGACCGAAGAGTGAGCAGCCATCCCACAGAAGGACACGCCCTGATACGAACCCCGTGAGTTGAGATGTGTAAAACGCGCGTTGTGTTTGCACGGGCGAAGACGCTTCGTATCAGGGCAGGGAATCAGCCCTGCCGATCAAGATTGCGTATGAGCATCGCGCCGGAACGGCGCAACAGGCAGACGTTGGCAGTTGCGTCCTACGGACGCGTCTTCAGTGCGGGCACGAATGTCGGCGTGGCTGAAAGCCACGCCCTGATACGAACCGCGTGAGTTGAGATGTGTAAAAGGCACTTTGGCAAGGGCGAAGACGCTTCGTATCAGGGCAGGGCTTCAGCCCTGCCGAATCAAGATTGCGTATGAGCATCGCGCCGGAACGGCGCAACAAGCAGACATTGACGGTTGCGTCCCAAGGACGCGTCTTCAGCGCGGGCACGAATGTCGGCGTGGCTGAAAGCCACGCCCTGATACGAAACCGCATCAGTTGAGATGTGTAAACTCGCGTGGTGGGAGTGTAAAAGCACGGGCTAAGACGCTTCGTATCAGGGCAGGGCTTCAGCCCTGCCGATCAAGATTGGCGTATGTGCATCGCGCAGGAACGGCGCAACAAACAGACGTTGGCAGTTGCGTCCTACGGACGCGTCTTCAGTGCGGGCACGAATGTCGGCGTGGCTGAAAGCCACGCCCTGATACGACACCGCATCAGTTGAGATATCCGCACAGACGCTATTTTCGACGGCGAGAGCTTTTTACCTTTCTGACGACTTCGGAAACGAACCGGGCAAACTCCAGCACATCATCCGCCGTCGTATCGAAGGAACACATCCAGCGAACCACGGATTCCTCCTCGTTCCAGACGTAGAAGAAATACCGCTTCTGGATTCGGGAGATTGCCGGGCGCGGAATCTGAGCGAAAACTCCATTCGCATCGACCGGATAGACAACCGTGATTCCGGGAATTTTTCTTACCGCGGCCGCCAAAGACCGCGCCATGCGATTGGACTGCTGCGCGTTCCGCAGCCACAAGTCGTCGGACAGCAGCGCCAGGAACTGGGCAGCGACGAATCTCATTTTGGATGAGAGTTGCATCCCTTGTTTCCGGCGAAAGCGAAAGTTCCGGCACAGCTTCTTGTCGAAGAAGACTACGGCTTCCGCTCCCATGGCTCCGTTTTTTGTCCCCCCGAAGGACAGCACGTCGACGCCTGCATCTCGCGTAATCTGGCGGAGATTTAACCCCAGGCTGGCCGCCGCGTTCGCGATTCGCGCCCCGTCCATATGCAGAAACATGTTCCGCTCATGGGCGAACCGGGCCAGAGTCTTTACCTCTTCTGTCTGATAGACGGTTCCCACTTCGGTCGACTGAGTTATTGAGAGCACTTTCGGCTGCACGTGGTGCTGGTCGCCGATGCCGTGATAGGCCGCCTGAACCGCCTTAATGGTGAGCTTGCCATTCACCGTCGGCACCGGGATGAGCTTGCAGCCGGTGAACCGCTCGGGGGCGCCACATTCATCGACGTAAAGATGGGCTGCCTCGCCACAAATGACCGCCTGGTAGGGCTCGGTCAGCCCCGCCAGGCTAAGGGTATTTGCCGCTGTGCCGTTAAAGACAATGAAGCCTTCCGTGCCCCGGCCGAAATGCTTCTCTAGTTTTTGCTGGAATGCAGTGGTATAAGGGTCGTCCCCGTAGGCGACGGTGTGGCCGTGATTGGCAGCGGCAATGGCCTCCAGAACTTTGGGATGGATACCGGCATTGTTGTCACTGGCGAAGCTGCGGGGCGGCCTCATGGAGTGACACTTTAGCAGAAGGGCAAGCGTGCGCTTTTGCGCGGATAAAGCACGAATTTTCTTTTGCGTGCTTTCAGCTAACCCGGTAGCCAGTTTATTTGTCTTATTGAGTGCGCCTCAGATCCCAGTTGGGCCGGTTCTGAACGGGATGGGGCGACACGTTGCGTCCTGAAGATGAATCTCGACGGTAGTGCCATCCATCGATCCCGTTCCCTCTTTTATTCCGCGATCCTTTTGTCAGCCACTCTCAGTCTTTGTTCCCTTACCAGCGGCTGCGGCAAGGAGCAGGCGGCCAATCAACAGGCGCCGGGTGGAGGCGCGGTCGGGGTCAAGATTCAGGTTGCCAAGTCGGTGAAGGTGGAGGACTCAAGCGAGTATGTGGCGACGCTCAAGTCGCGCGATTCAGCCGTGATCATGCCCCAGGTAGAGGGGCAAATCACTGCAATCAATGTGCACTCCGGAGATCGCGTGTCGCCAGGCCAACCGCTGATGCAGATCGATCCTGCCAGGCAGCAGGCTACGGTAAAAACGCAGGAAGACACGCTCACCGCCAAGCAAGCCGATGTGGAATACGCCAAACAGGAATACGAGCGCACTAGCGGCTTGTACAAGGCCGGGGTCGTCAGCAAGCAGGCGCTCGATCAGGCCAAATCGGCGCTCGATTCGGCACAGGCACAGCTTCAGGCGCTGAGCGCCCAGGTCCGCCAGGAAACCGTCCAACTCCACTATTACCGCGTAACCGCCCCGACGAGCGGCATTGTTGGCGACATCCCCGTCCGCGTCGGCGACCGGGTTAACACCAGCACGCAGCTTACGACGGTAGACAAGCCGGGAAGCCTCGAAGCCTACGTCTACGTTCCCTTGGAGAAGGCCCCGCAACTGAAAATGGGCCTGCCGGTAGAAATTCTCGACGGCGAAGAGAACGTAGCCGAAAAGAGCAAAATCACTTTCATCTCGCCCCAGGTCGACAACACCACCCAGACGATCCTGGTGAAGGCTCGGCTCACGAACAATCGTGACCGGCTGCGCAATGCGCAGTTCATCCGGGCACGGGTGATTTGGGGCACACACGACGGGCCAGTCGTGCCGGTCCTCGCAGTGTCCCGCATTGGCGGGCAGTACTTTGCCTTTGTCGCCGAGGATCAGAACGGCAAGCTGGTGGCGCATCAGAAGGCTCTGAAGGTCGGCCAGATCGTCGACAACAACTACGTCGTTCTGGACGGAATTCAGGCCGGCGACAAGGTCATCGTTTCCGGCACCCAATTTCTTGTGGACGGCGCGCCCGTCAGGCCTGAGGGATGACGGTGGCGTCTTCGGTTTCAGCCTTCATCCTTCGCATCCACGTTCTGCCGGCAACAAGCTCACAGCCGGCAGAATCCGGCAGTCGCTTCCATGGTTGATTTCTTCATTCATCGGCCGGTGTTCGCAACGGTTTGCGCGCTGCTGATCATTCTGGCCGGCGCGGTAGTCATTCCCGCCCTGCCGATCGCGCAGTTTCCCACACTTGCTCCGCCCCAGGTGTCCGTCCAAAGTGCATACATCGGCGCCAGTGCGCAAACCGTCGAGACCGCCGTGACCATTCCGCTCGAGCAGCAGATTAACGGCGCCGAAGGGATGAAGTATCTGAGTTCGAGCAGCACGAACGACGGCATCAGCTCCATCACCGCGACGTTTGACCTGAACCGTGATCCGGACCTGGCAGCGGTCGACATTCAGAACCGCGTCAACCAGGCGCAGGGGCGTTTACCCAATTCCGTAAAGTCGACCGGCATAACCGTCACCAAGGCTTCGAATAACTTCGTCTTCGGCGCGGCCGTGTATTCCGAGAACGGCCGCTACGACCCGCTCTTCATGAGCAACTACCTCGACGTCTACGTCCGGGACGCAGTCAAGCGTGTGCCCGGCGTGGCTGATGTGATCATTTTTGGCGAGCGGAAATATTCCATGCGGTTGTGGCTGGATCCGGTTCTGATGGCCAGCCGCGGCCTGACGGCCTCCGATGCCGTGAATGCGCTCCAGGAACAGAACGTGGAAGTGGCGGCCGGGCAGGTGGGGCAGCCGCCAATCAAGGAAGGGCAGGAATTCCAGATCAGCGTGCGCGCCGTTGGCCGCCTCAGCGAGCCCTCGCAGTTCGAAAACATCATCCTGAAAACCAACGCGGATGGGACGCTGGTGCGGCTCAAGGATGTGGGCCGCGCCGAGTTGGGAGCGGAAAATTACGGATCGGGCCTGAGATACAACGGCCACGACGCCGTCGGTATCGGAATCCTCCAGCTCTCCAACGCAAACGCGCTGGAGGTGGATCGCCTCGCGATTGCGGAACTGGATCGCCTGTCCAAGCGCTTTCCCCCGGGAATGAAGTACGAGAATGCTTTCGATACGACCGAGGCGGTCGGCGAGTCGATCTACGACGTTCTCAGCACGCTGGTCGAGGCGATCGTCCTTGTAATTCTTGTCATCTTCGTTTTCCTCGAAGATTGGCGAACCACCATCATTCCTTCGGTCACGATTCCCGTTTCACTTATCGGGACCTTCGCCTTCGTCAAGCTTCTGGGCTTCTCAATTAACACTTTAACTTTGTTCGGCATCACTCTGGCCACTGGACTGGTAGTGGACGATGCCATCGTCGTGATTGAAAACATCGAACGGCACATTCAGGAAGGGGAACACGATGCCCACAAGGCGGCATCGGTAGCGATGAAGGAAGTCGCCGGGGCAGTGATTGCCACCTCACTGGTGCTGGTCGCTGTTTTCGTTCCTGTCGGTTTCTTTCCAGGTACGACCGGAATCCTGTTCCGCCAGTTCGCGCTGACGATTGCGTTTTCGATCTCTATCTCCGCGTTTAATGCTCTGACTCTGACCCCGGCTTTGTCGGCCATTCTCCTTGGCCGTCAACACGGAGAGAAGGGCTGGTTCTTCCGCCGCGTCGATCGCGTGATCGCCGGCATCACGGACGGGTACCGTCGCTCGCTGCGGGGTTTCCTCCGTTTTCGCCTGGTTGCAGTCATTCTCTTCCTGGTAGGGCTTGCCTGTACTTACCTCATTTTTGTGCGTGTGCCACGCGGCTTCGTTCCCAATGAAGATCAGGGATATTTCATCATCCAGATTCAGGCGCCTGCGGGAGCTTCGCTGCAGTACACCGAAAACATCGGCAAGCAGATTCAGAGCATTCTTTCCCACGTTCCGGAGGTGCAGGGAGTCTTTGCGATCAGCGGTTTCAGCTTTGCCGGGAACGCGTCGAATCGTGGCCTCGTATTCGTACCCCTGAAGCCATATTCGCAGCGCGAAGGAGCGGAGCATTCAGCCGACGCGGTTCTGAAACGGGCTTCCGGTCAGCTCTTCGGGATCACAGGAGCCCTTGTGCTGGCTTTTCCGCCTCCTCCGGTGCAGGGATTGGGCCAGTTCGGCGGCTTTCAATTCGAGTTGCAGGACCAGGGCGGCCACACTCTGGAGGAACTGGCCGACGTAACTCAGAACCTGATTCGTCAGGGAAATTCGAGCAAGGACCTGGCCGGACTGTTCTCCGGTTACACCGCCAACGATCCACAGTTCCTGGTTACGATTGACCGCGAAAAAGCCAAGAGTCTGCACGTTCCGTTGCAGCAGATCACGGACACCCTCGGTGTCTACATGGGGTCTGCTTACGTGAACGACTTCGACTTCAACAATCGCTCTTACCGCGTGTATATCCAGGCGGACAAGCAGTTCCGCGACAGGCCCCAGGACATGCGGCAGTTCTACGTTCGCTCCGATAGCGGCGCCATGATCCCCCTCGACAATCTGATCACCATCACGCAAACGACAACTCCCCAGGTGATCAGCCACTACAATCTCTTTCGATCCGCGAGTATTAACGGTTCAGCCGCGCCTGGCTTCAGCTCCGGACAGGCGATCGATGCCATGCAACAGTTGGCGGCTAAAGTACTCCCGCAGGGATTCAGCTATGAGTGGACGGGTCTATCGCTGGAAGAACTGGGATCGGGACAGACTACGCTGATTCTGTTTGGACTCGGCATTCTGGTGGTGTATCTGACGCTGTCTGCCCAGTACGAAAGCTTCGTCCTGCCCTTTATCGTGCTGCTGGCCGTGCCGATGGCGCTGCTGGGAGCGCTGGGAGCGCAGTGGCTGCGCGGCCTGGAAAACGACGTTTATTGCCAGATTGGCCTGGTGATGCTGATCGGGCTCTCCAGCAAGAATGCGATTCTGATCGTCGAGTTCGCCGAGCAACTCCGCCAGCGAGGCCTGCCCCTGGTTGACGCTACGATCGAAGCCGCGCGAATCCGCCTGCGCCCAATCCTGATGACCTCATTTGCGTTCATTCTCGGCGTCGTACCCCTGATGCTGGCAAGCGGCGCCGGTCAGGCCGGACGCCATTCGGTAGGCACAACCGTCTTCGGCGGGATGATCATGTCCACGGTGCTGAACCTGTTCTTTATTCCCGTGCTTTACCTGATCATTGAGGGATGGCGGGAACGCGGCGAGCACTCAAGTCCGGAGCAGACCGCGTAAATTTTATTTCCCGAGCGGAGCCACGGCGGCGCCGACGATCTTGCCTTGGCCTGGCTCCTGCGCCAAGACAATCACCCGCAGATTTGACGGCTCGGCATGAGGATCCAGCTTCAACTGGACATCCTGCGAAAACGGCTGCTGATTGCCGATTCGTCCGATCTTCGAGATGCTCTTGACCACGGCGGAGTGACTCAGCTTCCGGCCTTCGTTCTCGCCTCGAAGAACCTGGCTTTCGGCATGATTCAGCGCCAGCGCGACGTATACATCGGCTGCGCGCGGAACTGTTCCGGCGTCGACGTGCAGCCGTAAAGAGCCGGGATTCTCCAGCGCGACACTCGAAATCTGAATCGCCAGCTTGGGCTGGGACTTTGCGCGATCAATGGCGGCACGAGCCCTTTGCGCGTCGCTGCCGACAAATTGAGTGGTGCCGTCTACGACCATCTGGGGAGTGTAGACGCTGTCCAGTCCCAGGCGGGCGGCATATCCATTCTGCCGCTCACTGAAAAAGGCCGACGAGTAGGGATCCTTCCACCCAATGTGGTTCCAGTAGTCCACGTGCTCACTGAGCACGATCAGCGGCGCGTTAGCCGCTTCATGATCGTGATCGAACTGGCGCAGAAGAGCGTCAGCCGGAGGGCAGCTCGAACAGCCTTCCGATGTGAACAATTCGACCACGACGGGGGCGGCGCTCGGCATTTCTGCGCCGTTTGATGGATACATTCCGGCGAGCGCCAGTAGCAGTCCCACAAGACACAATTTCATCAAGAACAAGCCCTGCCAACCCATTCCAAGAAGATTCTCCGCGGCAGAAAAAGTTTCGGCCTATTTTGGCGGGGCGGTCATCTCCATAGCCCAGATGGCGGCTGGCCGCATATACATAGACGCCCGGTAGTGGCCGTCAGCTTCCCATGCTTCAGGAGTGCGGAACCAGTAGCCCTGGGTTTCGTAGGTGGTGTGATAAATGCCCCACGCCGTGCGGAAAGCCTCTTCTTTCATGCCTTCGCTCAGCATGAAGCCCGCCAGCCCCAGCGTGGTCCCGGTCCAGACCTCCTGCACCTGCTCGTTAGTTTTGATGATCGTGCCGTCCGCCGCCATCCCATTCACAGCACCCATCTCGCCGTTGGCGAACTTCATCACGTTGAAGTCGTAGATCTTCTTCAGCGCCTTCAGCCTCATGTCGCGCGGAACCAAATCTCCGAGTCCCGTCATGTTGGCGTACCACTGCCCGGCAAGCTGGTCGGCCTGCACGTTGTCGCGGTACTCGCTCATCGTGTCGTAGCTGAAATATTCCCCGTTCCACAGCTTCTTGATATAGCTGGCCTGGCTGCGAGTGAACAGTTCGTGATAGGAGCCTACAGCCTTTGAGTCGCCGAGCACCCGCGCGATCTCCTCCGCCGCCCGCAATGACGCCAGCCACAAGCTTCCGCAGTAGGCGCTCTCGCCGCGCACCACCCACACGTCATAAGTCTGGTCGGGAAAGCCGTCGTTTTCCGGAATGCCGTCGCCGTTGCGATCGTACTGGCGAAGGTGCTGCAAGGCCTCCTGCACGGCCGGCCAGGTCGTGCGAAGGAATGCGACATCTTTGCGGCCAGTGAAAACGTAATCGCGATAAACCATCAGCACAAATTTGCTGTTCAAGTCCTTCCAGTCGCTGGTGTTCTGCCAACTGAACTGGTTCGGCTCAATAAACGGATCTTCCTGCGGCACACCCAGATCGTGAGGAACCGCGCCCTTCACCTTGCGGATCCGGAAGTTCAGCTCATTGGTCTGTTGCGACTTCCAAAGCCACAGGTACTTGCCCGGCCATTCCCGCGGTACCGTGTCGGCAAACTGTCGCAGCACCTGCTTGTCGATGTCCGGCCAGAATTTTGCCAGAGGCATGGAGCCATAGAAGCGCACGTCGAGAGTGGAGTAAAAGGGATAGTCAAAGCACTCCATGAAGGAGAATGTGCTCGGGCCCTTGGCATCCCCGCCCACTTCCCGCCCCCAGAAAGATCCTCCATCGGCGAGGATGTACATCTCGTTGAAAAGCATGCCGCGATACCAGAGCGGCTTGCTCTCGTCGTTGACGTACTTCGCCTGCCAGGCGTCGATGGCATCGCTCCACTTTTCGGCATTCTGCAGAGCGTCGCGGGCGATCTGCCAGGAATTAGAGCCCTGCGTTCCGTAGAAATCGGTGTAGTGGCGATACCACTTCCGTCCCGAGCCGAACTGTACCAGCGGCATGTCCCAGGCAATCACCATCGGAACAACCCGCTTTTCTCCGGGCTTGAGCGTGAATCGCACCGCAATCGCGCCTGCGATCGGTTCGTCACTGCTGGTGAAGTCAAGGTTTGTGTTGCGGAGGCGCCCGTCCGCGGAGAACGGTTTCCACACTTCGCTGCCGTCCGTATAGCCGAGGGCCATGGTCGCCTCGTAACTGATTTCCACTCCCGGCGACTCGACGGAAGCGATGGTCCACTGGCCGTCCCATTCCTCGGGCACGCCCTTGGGCCGGTGACGATCAAACACAATTCCTTTCATCGTCCCGCCCGCTCCAGCCCCGCTCATAAAGCGGTTAAAGTTTCCGGCGTACTGCGCTCCTGACATGTCGCGTGCAAACGTCCGAAACTGCCCCAGCAGGTTGGTCCACGAAAGCAGAACGGAGACCGTCACCGCCTTGTCAGTGGGATTCTCTGCGTGCCAGCGATACACCGCCACCGGATAGCTGCTCTCCTTATAGTTGTCAGGCAGGATGGGCGAGAACTGCTCCAGCGTGACATGCGCCGGGAATTTGTCCCATCGGTAGTCAAACCACGACTTGGGATAGAGAGAGTAGTAATTACCTGCACCGACCGGATAATCCCACTTCCAGGCATGAAGTTCGTTGCCATGGGGATGGCCCGACGTCAGCACCTGGGCGACTCCTTCCGATGCGCCTTCCGACTTCTGGTACATGGCGAACTGATTCGCCCACACTGTCTGATACTTGTGGACGCCGGCCTTCATGTGCCAGCGGGCAAAGTCTCCGCGATAAGTTCTCGAAAAAGTTCCCGCGCCGAAGCCGCCGACCGGCGCTCCCTGCCAGTACCCGTCATCAATCATTCCCGGCAGCAAAGCCGGCTTGGCGCCTCCTGCCTTCTCGAGCGGCTGTCCAATCGGACGCTTCCACGCAGCCTTGGAAATCGCGTCACCGGCCCAAGCCGGGGCACAGCTCACCATCAGGAGCAGCACCACAGCAAACTTCTCAACCCGCTGACGGGTCATGAATCCTCCAGGAAAAAACCGGTTTGCGGGACGCCTTGATTCAGCGAAGGTCGAGGTTACCACAGTGTCGTTTACCGGACCGCCACACGCCACGGTTGACTGCGCTATAGTGTTTTGTGGCCCCCTGCAGTTCTCATTTAAGCAAGTCGGTTGTCTTGCTAGCCGCCCTCGTTTTTCTTGCAGGCTGCAATCGCGGACACATGCGCTCCGGCGAGCCTGCTTACGTGTCCAATCCGCAGGTGAACCTTCGCGACCGGGTTGCCGCGGTCTACAACAAGCAGGGCATCGTCAAGAACGGCGAGCGTGTGGAAATTCTGGAGCGGGATCGCCGCTTCGCCCGGGTTCGTACTGCCTCCGGCCTCGAAGGTTGGATGGAGCAACGCTACCTGGTCTCGCAGCAGGTGTACGACGGCTTCCAGAAACTGGACCAGCAGTATCAGAACGCGCCGGTGCAGGGATCGGCAGTTACTCGCAACGAAAGCAATATCCATCTCGATCCCGCGCGCGACGCCGAACACCTCTATCAGTTGCAGCAGGGACAGAAAGTTTCTCTTTTGAAGAGAGCCGCCAGCGAAAAAAGCCTGCCGGGAGCTGCCCCGAAGGCTGCGCCCGAGGGCACTCCCGCCGCGAAGCCCATGGAAGACTGGTGGCTCATCCGGGACTCGCAGGGTCACACCGGATGGGTCCTGTCTCGCCTCGTCGATGTCGACGTCCCGCTCGAGATCGCGCAGTATGCAGAGGGCCAGCGCATCGTGGCTTATTTCGTATTGGATCAGGTGAGCGACGGCGACAAAAAGGTTCCGCAGTATCTGGTCCTGCTGACTGAACCAAAAGACGGCATGCCTTTCGACTTTAACCAGTTTCGCGTTTTCACCTGGAACGTCAGGCGGCACCGCTACGAGACCGCCTACCGTGAAAGGAAAATCAACGGAATGCTGCCCGTAACTGTCGG
Source organism: Terriglobales bacterium (assembly GCA_963803205.1). Taxonomy (GTDB): domain Bacteria; phylum Acidobacteriota; class Terriglobia; order Terriglobales; family Acidobacteriaceae; genus CAWDLG01. Next base: position 945,244 of record CAWDLG010000004.1, on the reverse strand, counting down.
ACATGAGGACTTCGATAAGGAAGGGAATTTGCCGGTCTTCGTAATTTCCGGCACCGACGACAACGGAAATCCAGTGAAACGGAAATACAAGCTGAACACGCCCATGGTGCGGCGCGTCCTGGAACCCGGCGAGCAACCGCCGGCGCCAGTGGCCGCCAAGCCCCGCCGGCGCCGCCGCTAGCCGGCACTCTCGTCGTCAATACATCTCACGCGCGGCTGGGGAGGCACCTCCGCTCCCAGAGCCATGGCTTCCTGCCAGGCTGCAAGCGCAATCCGCAATTGTCCCAGTTCAATGCCGTAAAACTGGTCGGGATAAGGTTCCAGGTTTCGGCCGGCGCGATCCATCAAAGAGCGCGCCCCGCGCAGGTTCCCGGTGGAGTGATGATGCAAAGCGACAGCCACCTGGATGAGACCTTGAAGAAACTTCTTTTCCGGACCGGCGGATTCCCGCCAGATGTCCTCCAGAACTTCGTGCGCGTCGAAGAACTCACCGTGATTGAAGAGTTCAATGCCGCGCGAGTAAGTGCTCGATTTCACTCTTAGGCTCCTACAAATAACGTCACGCTTTTGTTAACGAAACTTTGGTAACAGCGGGGATGCACCAGCGCACTTCTTATGTATGATCGGAGAAACCGGAGAGCTGCTTCCACGCAGTCCAGCTTATCGGGAAGCTGATTTCGGCGCGAGCTAATTGCGTAAGTGCCACCGTAGCGCTGTTCAGTAATTTTTCTTTTCATTGCGGCCGGTTCGTTGTTCGGGGGGGCGACCATGCAGCAGGGATGGGTTTCACAAATTCTGAAAGCTTCAGCGTGTTCTGCGGTCCTGATTTTTTCCACCTTGTCTTTCGCGCAAACCGGTTCGCTTGGAGGAACCGTCACCGACCGCGCCGGAGCAGTCGTGGTGGGCGCGGAGATCACGATCCACAATCTTTCCACCAATGCCTACCGCATGGTTCCCAGCAACAGCACGGGCAATTATTCGGTAACCAATCTTCCTGCCGCCACCTATGAAGTCATCGCCAAAAAAGCGGGTTTCAAGACGGCACGCCTGCCCGATGTGCAGCTCGCCGTCGATCAGGCAGCGACTGTCGATATCGAATTCGTGCCCGGCACCGTCTCCGAAGAAGTGCAGGTGAGAGCCGACCTCGTTCCTGCGATCGACCTCGATACTTCGCAGGTCAGCAACCTGGTGGACCAGCGGAGAATGCAGGACCTGCCCCTGGTCACGCGCGATTCCTACCAGCTTGTGCTTCTGTCTCCCGGGACGATTCAAAGCAACAGCATTCTGGGGGGATTCTCGGTGAATGGAGCCCGCGAGCGGAATAACAACTTCCTGCTGGATGGTTCCGACAACAATGACACCTCCGTCCCCGGCCAGGGTTTCGGTCTGGCGTCCCTTAACCCGGATGCTACGCAGGAATTCCGCGTGATCACCAACAGCTTCATGCCGGAGTTCGGCCGCAACAATGGCGCCATTATTGACGTCGTCACCCGCAGTGGCAGCAATGCCTTTCACGGGGCTGCATATTGGTTCGGCCGCTACAACGCCCTGGGCGCGCGCGACTACTTCAATCACAACCTCGACGAAAACGGCAACATGGAGCCGCAGAATCCTTACGTGCGCAATCAGTTCGGCTTTTCCGCCGGCGGTCCGATCATCAAGGACAAGACCTTCTTCTTCGTGAATAACGAGTGGCACCGCTACCGGACAGCCCTTACCAATACTTCGGTTGTGCCCACGGCCGCGTTCAAGAGCGGAATTTTCGATTTCACCGATCCCAACGGCGACACCTTTCCCGTCGATCTGACCGATCCGTCCTCGCCGAATAACGCGCAGGGTGTGACTTTGAGCCCGGTCATCGGCCAGATACTGAGCCTCTATCCCGATCCCAATGCCGGCGCAGTTGACGACATGCGCGGCCTGTACCGCTATCCGTCGACGTCTCAGGAGGACAGCTGGGACCTCATCACGAAGCTGGATCATCACATCAACAATAATCACAATCTGTCGCTGCACTACGCCTACCGGACCGTCCAGGACCCCAACCCATTCCACGACGAATTTCTGCCGGGCCTGGGTTCGGACGCCATTAAAGCGAACGCGCACGTGGCAGGACTCTCGCTCACTTCGATCCTGACCCCGACATTGGTGAATGACGCGCGCTTTGGCTTCAACCGTCTGGACGCTCCGTTCCAGTGCAGCGGCCTGGATGTGCTGAACAGCGTCGGAGAGGTTGATGAGTTCGGGCGCGCCCGCGACTTTAATCTTCCTGCGCTTTCGGGATTCGGCTGCCAGGCGTTGAGTGATACCGACAGCCAGTGGCGTCGCACCGGAACGTGGAGCCTGGGCGACAGCCTGAGCTGGAGCAAGGGAAGCCACAACATGAAGTTTGGCGGCGACGTCCGGTTCATTTTCGAAGATTCCGTTTCTGCATTCTTCTCCCGCGACTTTGTGACCTTCAACGGTTTCAGCAGCTATGGCTTTCCGTGGGTGAACATCGATCCTTCCAATCCGTGCGACCCCGGCAACTTCGACTTTTCCACGAACGGGTGCGGATCGTCGTTGTTGCAGGATATGTCCGACATGATGTTCGGTTACATGGATTCGGAATTCCAGTATCAGTACTTCGATCATGCGGGCAACCGAATGGGCGACGACCTGAGAAAATTCCGCCAGCGCGAATACGACTTCTTTGTTCAGGACAGCTGGAAGATTCTGCCGAACTTCACCCTGAACTACGGCCTGCGCTATCAGTTCGATGGAGTTCCTCACGAGGCCAACAACAACATATCGAACCTGTTCGTTGACCCGTCTGGACCGGCTCCTTTTACTTTCGAGCTCGTGGGGCCGGGCACTGGGCGGCAACTCTACGACAACGACTTCAAGGATTTTGAGCCGCGCATCGGATTTGCCTGGGACCCGTTCAAGCAGGGCAAGACTTCGGTACGAGCCGCTTTCGGCATCTATCACGACCGGATTTTCGGCAACCTGGCGGCAAATGTGAGAGGCAATCCGCCCTTCCAGCAGGCCTTCTTCGGAATTCCGCTGTTTGAGTCGGGCGGAACGCCGGAAACCACCCCTTTCCCTGACAGTCTGCCTACTACTCCGGTGGTCGAGGACTTTGCCGGGTTGACGCCGACGCTTTTCCCGCGGCATTTCCCCATGCCGTACAGCGAGAACTGGAATTTTGGCTTCCAGCAGGAGCTTACGCGGAACCTGACACTTGATCTGAACTACGTCGGTGCGCACGGCGTGCATCAGCTGCGTGTCGTCGACGGCAACCCGCCTGACCAGGCGCTGGTCCAGCAACTCATCGATATGGGATTCGCGCCATCCGACCTTCAGTTCAGCAATCTGTACTTTGGCGCAGAAAACCCATTTCTGAACCTGCCCTTTGATCCCGTGCACAACAACGCCTTTTTCGCCGCCAACATGAATCAGGCGGTGGGTGGATCCGTCTACCACGGATTGCAGGTAAACCTGACCAAGCGGTTCTCGGATGGATTCCAGGTGCAGGGAGCGTATACCTACTCGCACGCGATCGACGACGCTTCCGATCCCATCTACGCCACGGAGCGAAACCGCAGTTACCCGCGCAATTCCCTGGCTCTTGGCAACGAACGGGGCAATTCCGGCTTCGACATTCGCCATCGCCTGGTGGTCAACTACGTTTGGGAACTTCCCTTTGGCCGCGGGCGGTCGCATCTGAACTCCGGCACGGTGGGAACCATACTCTCAGGCTGGCGGCTCTCGGGAATCACTACAATGCAGACGGGACTGCCCTATGACGTCTTCTATGGCACCGCGAACCGGGGCGATCAGGACTCGGAGCACACCGGGTCGACCGCGCGCGGTTTCATCATTGGAGATACCTCCCGCCCCGCCGACCACGACCGGACGCAGACCGGGCCCTCGCGCAGTGGATTCTGCGTTTCGGACCTCGGCTGCTCGCCTCCATTTGGGGTGCCGGGCAACAGCGGTCGCAGCCCCTTCTTTGGACCCGGGGCGCAGACTTGGGACGTAGTGGTCGCCAAGAACACGACTCTCACCGAGCGCTTCAATCTGGAGACGAGGTTTGAGTTCTATAACCTGTTCAACCACACACAGTTCGACCAGCCAGACAATTTGTTGGGGGACGCCCAGACATTCGGCTTTTCGACCAATACGGTCAGCCGGTCTGACGGAACCACCTCAGCCCGCCAGATTCAGGTGGCTATGCGGTTGAAGTTCTAGAGAATACGAGGCGGCCTCGAGGTTCGATCAGCTTCGAGGCCGCGCCATTTCCTTACGACCTATTGACTCCCGACGATTTCCAGGTGGCCCTCGGAGATCCCTTTCGCTACTGTCGCGTACTCATCGTTGTTATTCCGCGAGCGGCCGGAGACCCCACATTTCAACGATCCAAGACAGGTCTTCGCGAGCAATGCGCGAACGTTGTCCTGGATAGCGAAGTTCACCTTCTAGACAGGAAGGGCAAAGACACACCGCTTGGCTGGACTCCCGCGCGATTAAATATACCAAATTCCATATCATTCTAAGCAGAACGCATTCCAAATTCGGTAGTTTGGCTGCGCATGCAAATGTAAAACTACTGATATACAGTGTCTTCCACGATTTCACAGTGTTGGTTAGTGGTTTGCAAAAAGACACTGTGTTCTAAGCAGACGTTTGTGTATAAGTCTTAACGCGGATTTTCCACTCAGTGGTTTTGGGCCAGTTCTGAACCAGCGATTTCCTTCGCTGTCGAGCTGAAACGTTGTGGAGGCTGCGATTGCAAAAGTCCGATTGCCCTAGGGCGACCATTTCAAAGATCAGACAGTTCAAAAATTGTGGAGGAGGTAGTCATTTTATGACTCAGGAGAGAACATCGGGGAGGAGACGACTCACCGCGATGGCGATTAGCCGCTGGGGCATATTTGCTGTGCTTTTGGCGCTCGTGGCGATGATTGCGACCCTACCCGCGTTAGCCCAGGAACGTTTCGGCAACATCAGCGGAGTCGCTACCGACGCCAGCGGGGCCGTGGTGCCGAGTGTAAAGGTCACCGCGACAAATAGGGTCACCAATCGAGCTGTGACCACAACCACGCGCGGCGACGGCAGCTACAGCTTCACCGACGTCGAAGCGGGCAGATACTCGGTGTCATTTGAAAAGACCGGTTTCTCACGTCAGGACACATCCGACGTGCTCGTACTGGTCGGCAAAACTGCGCACATCGACGCATCGCTGAAAATTGGCGCGACCGCTGAAGTTGTAGAAGTGAGCGGAGCGGCTGCGGCAATCGACACCACCAGCACGATGATCGCCCAGAACGTCACCATGGAAGAATTGGATCGCCTTCCCAAACCCAGGACATTCCAGGGTGTGGCGATCTTTTCACCGTCGGTGAATACCGGCTACATCGAAGGCGGCTTTCAGATCAACGGCGCCAGTTCGGCGGAGAACCAGTACTACATCGACGGCGTGCCAACAAATAGCGTGATTGATGGTTCGGCTCGCCAAAGCGCGACCTTCGACTATCTCCAGGAAGTTCAGGTGAAGACTACCGGCCTCGATGCAGAATACGGCGGGGCCCTGGGCGGAGTGGTAAGTGCGATCACCCGGTCGGGCGGAAACGTCTACCACGGCGACATTCACTACTACTACTATGGCAACAAGCTCAACACCGATCCCACCAAGCGACTGGCGATCGATCCGAGTTCATCCGGTCCTCTCGATCCCGTAAATCCTGGGCCTTACCCGGTTTCGTATTTCCAGGATGGCAAGTATCTCAACGACAATAACGAGATCGGCGGCACACTGGGTGGTCCAATCCTTAAGGATAGGCTTTGGTTTTTCGTCGCTGGCTCTCCGCGGTGGCAGTATCGCAGGAACAATTACAACTTCTCCGACCAGGCGGGGGCGATGACCCGTCACTTCCACAAGGAAAACTGGTTCGGCAAGTTGACCTGGGACGCGACCAACCGGATCCGCGCTAACTTCACATACCTGTACACTCCGGAGTACCAGACCGGAGCTCTTTACGGGTACGACGGGTATGGTCCGAATGCCAGCACGCGAACCCTCGGCACAGCTCAATCAGAGAGCCAGCGCGGTTACAACCAACCCGAAAACAGTGTCACCGGCCAAGTGGATTTCACCCTCACCAACAGCTCCGTCTTGAGCGTAAAGGGTGGCCGCTACTTCCTGGATTACAAGGATGTCGGTGTCGCAGCTAACAAGCAGTACAACTGGCCGTTTACTTCGAACGGGCTGCCAAACAGCGGAAGTATTGATCCGGCTTTCCTGGCGGATGCCGGTTCTGCTACGGCGAGCGCCTCGCAGACTGTGCACGACGTGACCACTCGCGCATACGTTCAGGCTGACTTCCTGCAATCGTTCCATTTTGCCGGCCAGCATAACCTGAAATTGGGCGGTGGGACCCAGAAGAACGTCAACAACGTGAATGACAGCTTGGCTCCTGATGGCAGAGTGAATCTGTACTGGGACCAGACCTGCACGGTTTGTGCCACGCCGACGACCGGATCCTTCGGTTACTACTCTGTGGATCTGTTCGGCACTATCGGCACGGCCGGGTCTAACATCACCCATCTGTATGTGCAGGACTCGTACCATATGTTCCGCCGCCTGACGATCAACGCTGGCGTTCGCTTTGAGAAGGAGACTATCCCGTCATTCCAACCCAACGTGCAGAGGTACGCGCTTCAGTGGGGCTTCGGCGACAAAATCGCTCCGCGTTTGGGAGCGAGCCTCGATCTGTTTGGCAACGGAAAGGTGAAAATCTCAGGCGGATGGGGCCGGTACTTTGATTGGATCAAGTACGACTTGCCGCGGGGGACTTTCGGCGCCGATGTCTGGAAGATTTACTATCGCACGCTTGATTCGGGTGAAGGAGACTATCTCAACAGCCTCAGCCTGAACAATCTGCCCGGAACGGACCTCTGGAGTGAGGGGCATGCTGGATCGGCGTTCCGCGATCGGCGCGTTCCCGGCTTCCAGTATCTGGACCCAGCTGTTAAAGCGCCCAGCACCGATGCTCTGAACGCGGGTGTCGAGTGGGAAATCGCTCCTAAGCTGGTCTTCACCGGCCGTTACGTGCGCACAGACCTGAACCGCACCATCGAGGACATGGGTGTTCTCGATGCTGCCGGCAACGAGGTCTATCGCTACGGCAACCCTGGAGAAGGTCTGAACACAGCCGAACCAGCATCCGGCGCAAGCTGCCCCATCACGGTGGGTGGAGCCTGCGCAGTGCCAATGCCACGGGCTCGGCGCACCTACGACGCCATGGAGTTGGAGTTAGGGCGGCGTTTCAGCAGTGGATACCTGTTCGACGCCAGCTACACCTATAGCCGTCTCTATGGAAACTATTCCGGAACGCAGAGCACCGACGAGATCCGTCCGGCAACCCTTGGCTATGGTTTCTCCGGCAACCAGCAATATGCCGCGCAGACCTATCGCCCGGGTGGCAACGCGAACCGCTATTTCGACCTGGACGAAGCCCTTTATGATTCCCATGGAGTGCTGGGACTCTTCGGGCGCCTGCCAACCGATCGCCCGCACGTCTTCAAGTTCTACGGCGCCAAGCAATTCAAGTTTGGCACGGAGGTTGGAGGTTTCTTCCGGGCTTCGAGTGGAACGCCGGTCACGACGCAGGTGGACAGTCTCAACCAGATCCCGATCTACGTGAATGGTCGAGGCGACCTCGGTCGGACTCCCAGGTTCAGCCAGACGGACCTCATGGTAGCCCACGAATTCAGCTTGGGTGAAACCAAGAGACTTCGTCTGGAAATGAACATCCTGAACTTGTTCAACCAGAAGACCAGCGTATTTACCTTCGACCGCTACACTCGCGAAGAGCACTCCGATGCCGACGGCATGGACCTGAGCGGAGTGGACCTCAGCCAGGGCTTTGATTATCAGGCACTGGTCGCGGCCGCTGGAAATGACCTGGATACACGCTACGGTATGGCCTCGGACTTCAATCCTGGTCTGGCGGCGCGCTTCCTGTTGAAGTTCTCCTTCTAAGCACGCAAGAGAAGCTCAGGGCCGGCTTTCCAAGCCGGCCCTTTTTCTTTGCGACAAATCGTCCTGCTTATTTTCCCAGGATTGGAAAGTGGGAGCTGGCAGCCATGAAGAAGATCATGGGAAACGACAGGTAGAATCCGGTTCGGGCAGTCAGGAAGACCTGTCGTGAAAGCAGGGCGGCGTTGGCTGGCGGCGCTCCCGCAAGCGTGCCCTTGATGATCTTGCTGTTATTCCGCCACACGATTCCCCAGACGCTTGAGACCATGAACCATCCAATCCCGCCCCCAATGCCGATCGACAGGACGTGATTGTCGTCGCCGCCGACGGGAGTGAAGCGCACGAACGTCCATGCCGCGGCGCCGATCAGCACGACCACAATCACCCCCAGCAGCCAGGCAGAGGGCGGCTTGATCAGCACCGCCTTGAAGATATGGAAGGCACCCGACCAGACCAGGACGAATAGTCCGATCGTCAGCCATGGGCTCTTGCCGGCAGCGTGCGCCGCCGCGGCGACGTAGACCTGCGACCAGTACCAGAACCCGACAAAAACGGTCAGCAGTGAACTCCAGCGAAACCAGTTCAAGACCGGCAGGGTCAGGCGCTCGAGCAGATGCGCCTGGTCGGAAACGCCGCCCTTCTTCATGAAGGGCATGTACATCAGGTTGAAAAAGTAGAGCAGGCCAATCCAGGTGATGCCGGCCACCAGATGCACCCAGCGGAGTGAAATGGCCAGAATCTCGGTTGAAGTATGGGAAGGCATCGCCCAAACGGCAAGACTGGTCATGGCGCAAACCGGCACCTGAGTCATCGATCCTCCGTCCCAGCAAGGGACAGGAATGTTTACACCTGGTTCCAATTATGTCAATTCAGGACACAGTTAGGTCCGGGTGGCGTATTCTCTGATTCTCAGATCGTGGCGGTTGAAACTTGTCCGGCAAGGCCTTATCGTACGAAATGAGCCCTTAATGCTGTGCCTGGGCGGAGGCAAGCATCCAAGGTGTGCGCTTGCGCAGTGGAGTAGAGCACTTGTCTAGTGACGTCAAACCGGTGTTGCTCTCGAAAAGGAGATCGGCGATGGAAAATAAGCCGGCACAGAACATCCAGGACACATTTCTCAACACAGCCCGAAAAGAACGAAGCAATATCACCATTTACCTTGTCAGCGGAGTGAAACTGACGGGGCGAATCCGCTCATTCGACAAGTACTCTGTGGTTCTCGAGACCAACAATCAGGAACAGCTCATTTTCAAGCACGCTATCTCCACCATCGCCATGGGGCGCGGCTCCCATCACACCGAGAAGCCGAGCGCTGCTTCGCTGCCTTCCGCCGATGCCGCGGCTGCCGCTTCGGGGACAGAAGGATAGAAAATTTCAAAATTGCGTAGTCCCGGATCGAAGGGCTTGGCGAGGGCCCGGGGCGCACTAAAAGACACTCGAGACGACAAGGGCCGGGAACGCGCGTTCCTGGTCGGCCTGGAATACAGCTCGCGTCCGCGTCCTCGTGATGGGAATGCACGTGGCTCGCAAAATCCTATCCCGCAAAGTGCGCAGATGGCCCGGGCCAGCGTAGCTGTCTCCCCAGCCTCTTTAAAAGAACCTGCAGCCCCCCAGTTCAGCGCCGAAGAGTCCCTGGCCGAATTGCGCAGTCTCGCCGAGAGTGCCGGGGCAGAAGTCGCAGGTGAATTTCAGCAGCGGCGCGCCCGGCCTGATCCGGCGACGTTGATCGGAAGCGGCAAGCTCCAGGAGATCGCCGGTGCGGCGGCATCGGTCTCCGCTGATGTGCTTCTCTTCGATCACGACCTCACGGCATCGCAACAGAGAAATATCGAGGCCGTAGTTGGCGTGCGGGTGATTGACCGCACGCAACTGATTCTGGACATCTTTGCCCGGCATGCCCGAACCCGCGAAGGCCAGATGCAGGTGGAACTGGCCCAGTTGGAATATCTGCTGCCGCGACTGGCTGGGCGGGGCATCGAGATGTCTCAGTTGGGCGGCGGGATCGGGACTCGCGGTCCGGGCGAAACGCAACTTGAAACAGACCGCCGCAAAATCTACCGCCGCATCCGCCACGTAAAGCAGCAACTGGAGAACGTGCGGCGCATCCGCGCCCAGCAGCGGCAGAGAAGGGAATCAATCCCAGTCGCGACGGTTGCGCTCGTGGGCTACACGAATGCCGGAAAATCGACATTGTTCAATGCGATGACTCAGGCCGGTGTGCTGGCCTCATCGAGAATGTTTGCCACTCTCGACCCTACAATTCGCAGCGTAACCTTGCCGTCTAAACGAAATGTTCTTCTTTCCGATACGGTTGGCTTCATCCGCAATCTTCCGCATACGCTAGTAACGTCATTCCGTGCCACCTTGGAGGAAGTGCAGCGGGCGTCGTTGATTTTGCATGTCTCCGATGCAAGCAATCCTCTGTCCGCAGAGCAGGACGCGCAGGTCGAGAGAGTTCTGAAAGAACTCGAGGCCGACGGCAAGCCCCGCCTTCGAGTCCTGAACAAGATCGATCTTGTGCCGGAGCCTGAGGCACTCCGGGCCGATCCATCAACGGTTCAGGTTTCAGCCATCCGGCGATTCGGCATCGACGTCCTGCTCGACCGGATTGACGAGATGCTGAGTGATGACCGCGTAAGCCGCGTGCATCTTCGCATTCCCCAAAGCGAGGGCAAGATGCTCGCTCTACTGGAGGCGCGATCGCGCATCCATTCGCGCAATTATCTGGATGGGGTTGTGGACCTGGAGACGGAGGCGCCAGCTTCTGTGATCCGCAAAGTTCGGGATTGGGTCGTGGAATAGCTGACGCCGAAAAAATCACTCAAACAATTAAATGGGCCGGCAACCAAGAAGCGGTGACATTCCTTGGCTATCGGCCCACTCGACCCTGAATTGGATCGGAGGTGATACTTTTATGCTAGACCCATCAGGACAGAAGTCAAGGACTGTTTCGTTGGCACAGCAGGAACACGATGACTTCTGTTCCTCCGTGGTTTCATCGCGGAAAAGGCGAGCTGCGCCCTTAGACACTTCTTGGCTCAAACTATTGATAATAGGATAGTTGTTGTCTATGGAAATATTCCGGGAATGGATTTGCTATTTCATCAGTTTGGTAAAAATTCGTTCTCCGTTCATCCACGGCGCGGCGAAATATTGGCGTGGGGCTAGTGACGTACGATTCTTGATCACTCGGAAGTCGCAGTAGACAAGGTTCGTATCAGGGCAGGCCTACAGGCCTGGCAGTAGAGATTGCCTCATGTAGGCACGGGCGTCCTCGCCCGTGCAAAGCGGCTTTTTAACCTCCCCTGCACGTGAGACGCGCAGCGGCTACACGGTTGTGTATTCGGGGCGCATTAACGTAACGGCGCCGGCATCCGCGTATTGTCTTCTTGATCGTGGCGTGACGCATGGTTTTGGCCTCCCTGCGCCGGTTTGGATCAAGCGAATTGGCCTCCGAAAACTGAACGCCCCGATCTCGTCCATACCCTTGTTAACAAAGAGTTACTTCCTTGCGCCATACGTTGACACTCCATTCCCGTAGGTGTTAGCGTTATCGGTTTCATAGCCCTCTTACGCTCGGGTCATTCAGCAGACAATGGAAAAGATCCTCAAACAGCTAGGCGAATTACTGCTTGAGTCGATTCCCACGGTAATTTTTCTGAGCGCGGTCTACTTTTTCTACAACTTGATCGTGCATAAGCCCTTGTCCCGGGTGCTTGCGGAGCGCTATCGCAAGACCCAGGGAGCCGTTGAAAAGGCGCAGGCCGACATCGCCGCCGCGGCCGCCCGGACCGCAGAGTACGAGCAGCGGTTGCGCGAAGCCAGAGTCTCCATTTTCAAGCACCAGGAGGGCCGCCGCCAGCAAGCCGCCCAGGCTCGGGCCGAGGTTGTGTCAGAAGCCCGCAACCGGGCCCATGCCCTGGTGGAAGAGGCCCGGGCGAGTATTGAACGGGAAAAGTCCACGGCGCAGACGGCCTTGCAATCGGAGGCCGGTCGCCTGGCCGATGAGATCATTCGCAATGTTTTGAGTCCCGCGCTGGCCGAGGACGGTCGATGAATACAACCCCGGCAATCCGCAAAGTTGGCCGACACTGGCGGCTTGTTGTGCTGTTTTTGGCGGTGGCGATGGGCACCCTCTACTCGCCCTGCCGCGCGGCTGCTCAAAGCGATAAAGCCGCCGAGGCCTCGGCGCAGGCAGCGGGAACTGGCTCAATGGCAGCAAGCCATAAGTCCTCCCACGGCGAATCGGAAGAAGCTGCCGAAAGCGACGAGATGGTGCAGTTCAAGCAGTCCGCCTCCGTGAGATGGATCGCGAAGATTCTGGGACTGAGTCTTTCGCAGGCCTACTGGCTCAGCCTCCTGTTGAACTTTGCTGTGATCGCCGGCGGGCTCTGGTGGGCCGGCCGAAAATTTCTTCCCGGAGCCTTTCGCGCCCGCACCGTGTCGATCCAGACAGCGATGGAGGAGGCGCGCAAGACCAGCGAGGAGGCGAACCGCCGATTGGCGGACATCGAGTCACGGCTGGGACGCCTGGATACCGAGATCGCTGGCATGCGCACTTCGGCGGAAGCCGAAACTGCCGCTGAGGAGGAACGAAACAAGACTGCCGCGGCCGAAGATGCCCGCAAGATTCTCCAGCAGGCCGAACAGGAAATTGAGGCAGCCGCCAAAACTGCGCGGCGGGAGCTTACTGCCTACGCCGCTGATCTGGCGGTTTCGCTGGCCGAGAACCGGATCAAGGTGGACCCTCAGACGGACCAGGTTCTGGTTCGCGGGTTTTCCCGGCAACTCACCGGATATGGCGAGCGCCAGAAGGACGGTCGATAAGACATGGCTTCTGTCACCGGCACTTATGTTCGCGCCTTTGCGGACGTGGTTCTCGACCGCCGCCTCGACGCCGAGCAGGTGCTCAAGGAGGCCCAGTCGGTCGCCGAGATGGTTGCCGGCAGCAAGGAACTTCGCGAAGTCTGGGAGGCGCCCTCGATTCCGCCGGAGCAGAAGCGTCATTTGCTGGACGCGATCGCTTCCCGCATGAAGATCGCGCTGGAAACGCGCAACTTCGTCGCGGTGCTGATCGACCATCGCCGCATTCCTCTGCTGGGGCCGATCGTGGCGCAATTCGAGCAGGAATTGAACCAGCGTCTGGGATTTGCGGAAGCGGAAGTCACCAGTATCCGGGAACTCGGCGCGGGAGAGCGCAAGGCGCTGGAGGAGCAAGTGCAACAGCTAACGGGCAAAAAGGTGCGCGCCCGATACTCGCAAGACCAGGCGATCCTGGGCGGCGTGGTTGTGAAGGTCGGAAGCACCATCTACGATGGATCGGTAAAGGGACAACTGGAGAGGCTGAAAGTGGCAATCGCCTCACAGGCTTCATAGAATCCCGGCAGATCATCCGGAAACTGAAATCTTAAAGGCTGGCTTATGGCACAAATCAAGGCAGACGAGATCACGCAACTGATCCGGCAGCAGATTGAGAACTATGAGTCCAAGATCGCGGTCGATGAGGTAGGCACCATCCTGACTCTGGGCGATGGCATCGCCCGCGTGCATGGTCTCGACAAGGTGATGGCCGGGGAACTGCTTTCGTTTCCGCACGGCCTGGCCGGCCTCGCAATGAACCTGGAAGAAGACCAGGTCGGCGTGGTGCTGCTGGGCGATTACACCGAGATCAAAGAAGGCGACGAAGTCAAGCGCACCGGGCGAATCATGAGCGTGCCTGTAGGCGATGGCATGATCGGACGGGTGGTCAACTCGCTGGGCGAACCGATCGACGACAAGGGTCCCATCAGCAGCGACAAGTTCATCGAACTGGAGCGGCTCGCGCCCGGCGTAATCGACCGCCAGCCGGTGCGCGAGCCCATGGCCACGGGAATCAAGGCCATCGACAGCATGATTCCCATCGGCCGGGGACAGCGCGAGCTGATTATCGGCGATCGCCAGACCGGGAAGACCGCGGTAGCTCTCGACACGATCATCAACAACAAGGGAAACGACCTGATTTGTATCTACTGCGCCATTGGGCAGAAAAGGTCGTCGATTGCCCAGGTCGTCAAGATTCTCGCCGACTATGGCGCGCTGGACTACACGATTATCGTTGCTGCTTCAGCCTCCGAACCGGCTCCTATGCAGTACATCGCTCCCTATGCCGCCTGCGCCATGGGCGAGTACTTCCGCGATACCAAGCGGCATGCGCTGGTCATCTACGACGATCTCTCCAAGCACGCGGCGTCGTACCGCGAGATCTCGCTCCTGCTGCGCCGCCCGCCTGGACGCGAAGCCTATCCCGGAGACGTCTTCTACCTGCATTCGCGGCTCCTGGAGCGTTCGGCGAAGCTGAGCAACAAAAATGGCGGTGGCTCGCTGACTGCTCTACCGATCATCGAAACCCAGGCCGGAGACGTCTCGGCGTACATTCCCACGAACGTCATTTCCATCACCGACGGCCAGATCTTTCTTGAGACGGACCTCTTCAACAGCGGCGTGCGCCCGGCGGTGAACGTAGGAATCTCGGTCAGCCGTGTGGGCGGCAGCGCACAGATCAAAGCCATGCGGCAGGTCGCCGGCAGCATGAAACTGGAGCTGGCGCAATACCGCGAGCTGGCGGCATTCGCGCAGTTTGGCAGCGACCTGGACAAGGCGACCCAGGCGCAGCTCAGCCGCGGCCAGCGTCTCGTGGAACTGCTGAAGCAGGGACAATACTCGCCGTTGCCGTTCTCGAAGCAGATTCTGATCATCTTTGCCGGAACCGGCGGCTTTCTCGACGATTTGCCGGTCGAACAGGTACGCGACTTCGAAGCCGAGTTGTACAGGTATGTCGACACCACGAATCCCGGTCTGCTGCGCACCATCATGGAGAAAAAGATTCTTGACGACGCCCTGAAGGCCGACATGACCAAGGTGATCAAGGAAGCGAAAGATGCGTTCGTGGCGGACCGCCAGGAGGTCGCGAAGTAGCAGCTGGCAGAAGGTACTTTCTCACTTGACTCATGGCTAACGTTCTCGACATCCGGCGCCGCATCCGCAGCGTGACCAACACACGCCAGATCACCCGGGCGATGAAGATGGTGTCGGCCGCAAAGCTGCGCCGGGCGCAGGACCGCGCCCTGGCCGCCCGGCCCTATGCGCAGATGTTGACCAACGTTCTCAAGTCTCTGGTTTCGCGCGCCGAAATCTACGATCCCGAAACCGGCGAGCCGCGCCACCCGTTGCTGGCGCAGCGACCGGAGCACAACATTCTGCTGATCGTCGTCACGGGCGACAAGGGCCTTGCCGGCGCCTTCAACACAAATATTCTGAAGGCATCGACCCGGTTTCTCGAGTCGAAAGCAGGCAGCAATATTGAAATCGAAACCATCGGCCGCAAGGGCCGTGACTTTCTCCGGCGGCGCTACCCGGCGGCCGAGCCTCGCAAGACTGACACTGAGAGTTCAGCGCCGATTTCCATCGTCGGCGAGCAGATCGGTGTGCTGAACAAGGTGGAATACGCCTTCGCTTCGGAAGTGGCTGAACGGGTGATCGAGCGCTACAGCCGCGAAGAGATTGACGCCGTGTACATGCTGTACAACGAGTTCAAGTCCGTCATTGCGCAGCGTCTCGTGGTCGAGCGGGTGTTGCCGATCGAGCAGATCGGCGTCGTCGAAGTGGCCCACGCCCAGGAGATGACCGAAGAGGAAAAACATCGGGCGTTTGAGGCTGCGAAGGGAGCGGGAGTCGGCATGCGGCGCCCCGATACTCGCGACGTCGACGCCGCGGCGGCCAAGTTCGCCACCGCGCCTGTGGATTACATTTACGAGCAGCCGCCCGGCGAACTATTCCGGTCGTTGTTGCCGAAGTATGTGGGAATCCAGATTTTCCGCGGGTTGCTGGAGTCGGTCGCGGCCGAGCACGCCGCCCGCATGACCGCCATGGACGCCGCCACCAACAACGCCACCGACATGATCGACTCCCTGACGCTGGCCATGAACCGGGCCCGCCAGGCGAAGATCACGAAGGAGATTATCGAGATCGTGAGTGGCGCAGCCGCGTCGTAATAGACGTCAGCCACCCAGCGATTCGCGCGAGGTCTTATGCCACAAAACGTCGGTCACGTAGTTCAAGTCGCCGGACCTGCAGTGGACGTGCAGTTCACCGAGTCCGCCATCCCACCCATTTATCAGGCGCTCAAAGTAGTGAGCGACGGCTTCAAAGGGCCCGCTCCCATCGAAGTTATTCTCGAGGTACAGCAGCACCTCGGCGAAGGCCGGGTTCGCTGCGTCGCGATGCAGCCCACCGACGGCATGGTGCGGGGCATGAAGGCAATCGATCAGGGAGGACCGATTTCAGTGCCCGTGGGCCGCGGCACGCTGGGGCGCGTCATGAACGTGATCGGCGAACCGGTCGACGAATTGGGACCGATCGAGCACACCGAAACCCTTCCCATCCATCGGCCTGCCCCGTTGTTCGATGAGCAGGCCACGACCTCCGAGATGTTCGAGACCGGCGTGAAAGTCATCGATCTGATTCAGCCATTCCTCAAGGGAGGCAAGATCGGCCTGTTTGGTGGCGCCGGCGTCGGCAAGACCGTCATCATCATGGAACTCATCAACAACGTAGCCAAGCAGCACGGTGGATACTCCGTGTTTGCCGGTGTGGGAGAGCGTACGCGCGAGGGAAACGATCTGTGGCTGGAAATGACCGAGTCGGGAGTAATCAAGCCGGGCGATCCTGCTAACTCGAAAGCTGCCCTGATCTATGGGCAGATGACGGAGCCGCCGGGCGCGCGTCTGCGAGTCGCTCTGACCGGTCTCACCGTTGCGGAGTATTTCCGCGATCAGGAAGGCGCGGACACGCTGCTGTTTATCGATAACATTTTCCGCTTCACTCAGGCCGGTTCGGAAGTTTCGGCGTTGCTCGGCCGCATGCCCAGCGCCGTGGGCTACCAGCCCAATCTGGCCACCGAAATGGGTGAACTCCAGGAGCGGATCACCTCTACCAAGAAGGGCTCCGTCACCTCGGTGCAGGCGATTTATGTTCCTGCCGACGACCTGACCGATCCGGCGCCGGCCACGACTTTTGCTCACCTGGACGCCACCACTGTGCTGTCCCGCGGCCTGACAGAAATCGGAATTTATCCCGCGGTCGACCCGCTCGCGTCGAACTCGCGAATTCTCGATCCTCGCGTTGTAGGCCAGGAGCACTATGACGTGGCGCAGCAGGTCAAGAAGATTCTCCAGACTTACAAAGATCTTCAGGACATCATCGCCATTCTCGGAATCGACGAGTTGAGCGAGGACCAGAAGTTGACCGTGCAGCGTGCCCGCAAGATTCAGAAATTCCTCTCCCAGCCGTTCTTCGTGGCAGAGCAATTCACCGGCGCTCCGGGCCGGTACGTGAAGATCGCGGACACGGTGAAAGGATTCAAGGAAATCGCCGAAGGCATGCACGACGATATCCCCGAGCAGGCCTTCTACATGAAGGGCACGATCGAGGAAGTGAAGGAAGCCGCCGAGAAACTGAAAGTCTCTGCGTAGGAGCGGTAGTTCCGAACTCAATGGCAGAGACGTTCCAACTCGAAATCGTCACGCCGGAGAAGATGGTGGTGCGCGACGTCGCCGAGGAGATGCAGATTCCTGGAAAGACTGGATATCTCGGCATCCTCCCCGGCCATGCGCCGCTGATCACGGAACTCGCCGTTGGCGAGATCACTTACCGCAACGGCAGTTTCGTTCATCATCTGTCAGTAGCCTGGGGATTTGCCGAAGTTTTGCCAAACAAGGTCACCATACTGGCGGAAACCGCTGAACGCCCCGAGGACATTAACGTGAGCCGTGCCCAGGAGGCCAAACGGCGGGCGGAGGAGCAGTTCCGGACAGGTCAGACCGAGGCCGACTTTACCCATGCCGAAGATGCGCTGAAGAGAGCCGAGATTCGCCTGGAAGTCGCGGCCACGAAGTAGCTTTACGATCCTGTTTCCGTAAGGCGGAAACCTTGCCTCACTCCAAGGGATTCGGTCGTTTCCTTCTCAGTCTGGCGCTGCTCCTCGTCTGCTCACCACTTTTTTCTCAGGAACCCGTAACCATTCAGGTGGATGCGCTCCGATCCACGGGGCCGTGGCGTCCCGTCTGGAGCTACTTCGGATACGACGAGCCGAACTACACCTACATGCAGCACGGGAAAGAACTGGTCGCGGAGTTGAGCGAGCTGAGTAGAGGTCCGGTCTTCATTCGGGCTCATAACCTGCTCACGACCGGCGACGGCACTCCCGCGCTGAAGTGGGGATCGACCAATGCCTACACCGAAGATGCTTTCGGGAATCCTGTCTACGACTGGACGATAGTCGACAAGATCTTCGATACCTACGTGCAGGCCGGCGCCAAGCCTTTTGTCGAGATCGGGTTCATGCCTGAGGCGCTCTCGACCCACCCCGAGCCGTACCATCACAACTGGCCGAAGGGCGATCTTTACGTGGGTTGGACGTATCCGCCGAAGGATTTCAAGAAGTGGGCGGAGTTAGTCCATCAGCTGGTGCTCCACTGCATTTCACGCTACTCCAGGGCGGAAGCTGAATCGTGGTACTGGGAGGTCTGGAACGAGCCCAATATCGGCTACTGGCACGGCACGCCGGAGGAATACAACAAGCTGTACGACTATGCCGTCGACGCCGTGCGCCGTGCGCTGCCTCGGGCGCGGGTGGGTGGGCCCGCGACTACTGGTCCAGGCTGGGCGCAGGCGGCGACCTACCTGCGCGGATTCCTGGATCACTGTGCCAACGGTACGAATTTCGCCACCGGCAAGAAGGGAGTGCCGCTCGACTTCATCAGCTTCCACGCGAAGGGAGCGCCCAAGGTGGTGGAAGGCCGGGTGCAAATGGGACTTCTGAACAATCTTCGCGATGCCGACGAGGGCTTCGCGATTGTGGCCTCGTATCCTCAGTTCGCGAAATTGCCGATCGTGCTGAGCGAGTCGGATCCGGAAGGGTGTGCGGCCTGCTCGGCGCGCGGCTATCCGCAGAATGCATATCGCAACGGCACGCTCTACCCGGCGTATACCGCGACATCCATTCGAAACATGCTGGATCTGGCCCAGCGGCACAAGGCGAACCTAGAAGGTTTCCTCACGTGGGCCTTCGAGTTTGAGGATCAGCCCTATTTTGACGGCTTTCGAACGCTGGCAACCAATGGCGTCGACAAGCCGGTGCTGAACTTGTTTCGCATGCTGGGTTTGATGCAAGGCCAGAGAATTTTTGCGGAGAGCAGTAGCGCCATAAAGGCGGAGAACATTTTGCAAGCCGGCGTACGTGACAAGGCCGATATCGATGTCATGGCCGCGCGCGGAGAGCATCAGGTGACTGTGCTTGCCTGGAATTACCACGACAACGATGTTCCCGCGCCGGATGTCCCGGTAAAGGTCAAGATCAGCGGGCTGTCGAAAAATCTGACACGCACGCTGCTGCGCCACTATCGCATCGACCAGAACCACAGCAATGCCTATACCGTCTGGAAAGGCATGGGTTCGCCCCAGAATCCGACGGCGGAGCAATCTGCCACCCTCCAGGCGGCAGGACAACTGCAACTGCTCGACTCACCAGAGTGGGTCAAGACGGAGAATGGCACTGTGGTCCTGGATTTCCCCCTGCCACGCCAGGGTCTGTCCCTGCTCGAGTTGAGCTGGTAGAGTTCAGCGCTGCTCTGGCGCTTCTCCCGCCGGAACGATCTTCGTTCCCGTGCGGAATTTGCGGTAGTCGCGGTAGGTCACATCTTCGGCGACGTTCAATCCCTTGAAGAGCGCAATGCGCGCGTCGACCTTTAGCGCCACGTGCTTCGGCAGCCAGACTTCCTCGTTCACCTGCGTCTGCTCGATCTGGATGTTCGATCCCTTGTGCAGGCGCAACAGAAACAGACCGACCGAGACTGTATCAATACACTGGATGTCGAGCTTCAGCCACTGCTTGCTTTGCTTCTCGACCCATGCGCGGAAGCGGAACTTCGGCAGCATGCGGGCTTCCTTGCGCTGAGGCTTGAAGCCGGGCCTCGGGTCGGCATCGATCACGTAGGTGGGATGGCCCTCGACGTCTTCCTCGCCGACCTGCCGAAAGTTGTAGGCATCGGCAACCTCGGTCACGAACATGCGTGCCTCTTCGCGATCCTTGATCTCTTTCTCAAGGCGTTTCTTGCGGTCCGAGTCGCTTTCGTTCTTGCGCTTGTCGATGATTTTCTGGATATTTTCCTCTTCCTTGGCGGCTTCCTTCGCGGGGAGCGGCTTGTCGTCCCGGGCAATCAGCTTGCGCACCGGCTCGTCGTACAGCACCATAATTTCGTAAGTTCTGACCTCGGTGTTCTTGGTGGTTCCTTTGCCGTCAAGGTGCTTCTCTTCCACCCGCTGCACGTAGGTGTAATCGCGTTGGGCCTTGTCGTTCTCCTGGTCCTTTTGCGCGACTTCGCGCACCATCTGCCGGATTTGCTCGTCGCTGAGCCGGTCTTTGCGTTCGGAGCTCTGGGCGAAAGAGTGCGTTTGCCGTATCGAAAGGAGGCAGAGAAACACGACGACGGTCAGCGGCAGGAAACGGCGACTCATTTTGGACTGGTGGGCTGCCCAGCTTTTTCTTCCTCTTGGCCGAAGTCAACTGTGACGAGTCCCGCGGGATCGTTGGTGACGTTCGCGTACTTATCTTTGCGCCCTTCAGACATCCACACAGCTTCGCCGCTTCCTTTTCGGATGCGATGGCTTTCGGAAGCCTTGAGATCGAGATCGGTGATGGGAATTACCAGTTCCGGCACAGGTTTCTCGGGAGCTTCCCAGTCGCCGCCGGGAAGAATCTGGAGTTCGGTCACCTTGGCCGGCCCGAGGTTCATCGAATTTGAAAAAGCGGCATGGGGATCGACGGGAGGTTGCAAAGCGTTGGCGCCGAAGTCCCACGTTCCAGTATTTGCCTGGTAGCCGTAACTGGTCACTTTGGGATCGAGGAATTCCACGACCACCCCGTCGTAGGTGCTGCTGGTCTGATTTTTCAGACCCTGGGCCTTTTTGCCAAAGAAGAAATGGACATCTCCTGCGCGCAACTGGAAGGCGGTAATGTCAGACGCGCCTTCCGGCCATATCACCAGTTCGCTATCGCGAGGCGTTACCAGCAGATAGTTGTTCTCGTGGCGCACGTAAGCGCGCTGTTGGGGCGCCAAGTCTACGGAGAACACACGCACGCTGTCGTTCTGGAGCTGTAAATGGAAGTGCGGATCGGCGGTGATGTCCACTGGCGCTTGTGCGAGCGCCATCGCCCGTGACCAAGAGCAGCAGAAGCGCGCGGGTATTTCATAGGACCATTCTATGCTCTCGAGCAAATCGCGGGCATGGTAAAGGCTCAAATCCTCACGTGGCGCGGCCCAGGAGGCCGGCGCGAAAAGAGCGGGCATCGAGCCGATGCAGGCGCTTGGCGGCTCCCGCATCCAGGAGCTTGAAGTGGCGAATGGTGAGCAGATATTCCGCCACGAACCAGAGCGGCTCGCTCGTGGTTATCCAGTCAAGATGGTCGAAACGTGAGAGATTGACCGGGTTTGAAAAGGTCCGCAGCGATCGCTCGCGTCTGAGGTTGAAGTACACGTCGAAGTAGCTCATGGCGAGTTCGCGTAGCGAGCGGTAGACCGGCTCGCGGTAGCGGCAGCCCGTGAAATTCGATTGGGCCACAGCTCCCCAACGCCCGTGGCTGCGAAAGATGGCGACCACATGGTCGGTATCGTGTTCGGCTTCGAGATCGAATACCAGCGGCGGATAGCCGTTAACTCGCAGGGCCGCCGCGGCCAGCATTGCGCCCTCGAAACAGTGAGAAGTTTCTTCCCGCAGCACCCGCCGCGGCGACCATGCCGTATCCGCCAGATGGTAGGGCATATCGTTGAGGAAGCACTGGATCCCGTGCGGATCTTTCATGCTGCGCAGCCTGCGCAACTCGGCAGGGGTGAAGCCTTGCAGACCGTTCCTGTTGGACATTGCGATGCAGTGTAAATGAAAGCTCGCTCAGCCGGGAGTGGTGAGCCGGCTATCGTGACTCGTTAAAGATCTCCGCCAATTCCTCGGGCCGGTCGACCACGACGTCGGGAGGAGCTTCAATCAGCGTGTGCGGAGCAAATCCGTAGGTCACGCCGCAGGTACGCAGCCCGGCATTGCGCCCGGTGGCGACATCAATGGAGGAATCCCCTACCATTAGCGCATGCTCTGGCTTCGAGTTGGCTTCCTTCAGGATCGTGAGTACTCCCTGAGGGTCTGGTTTCTTAGTGGGAAAGCTGTTGCCGCCGTAGACGCTGACAAAGAACTCCCCCAGCCCCAGGGCCTCGACAATCGCCCGCGAGGGGTTTACCGGTTTATTGGACAGCACGGCCATCGTACGTGGGCGTCCGTTGGCCGAATCGCGAATCGTCCGCAGCGCCTCGGGAATTCCCTCATAGACCCGGGTGTGGTCGAGTTTGTGCTCGCGGTAGTAGGAAAGGAAATAATCCAGCCCCTGCTGAAGGAAGGCCTCGTCTTTGGGATCACCCAGGGCACGGCGAACTAACATTGGCGCGCCGTCCCCTACGTAAGAGGCAATGACGCCTTCGGGCAGCTCCGGCCGGTTGAGATGCCGAAGCATGGCGTTGACCGAGTGTACGAGGTCGAGGCGGGAGTCGATCAAGGTTCCGTCCAGATCGAAGATCAGAAGTTCGATGTCCTGGGGGGCGAATTTTTGGCGAAACTGAATCATGGGCCGGGTAAGGACTGAACGGTTAACTTCCGATTGTAAAACAGGGCGGAATTGAAAACCGTGGGTCGGCCCGGCCCCGGTTCTTCTTTCCCATGCTTCCCTAAACATTTACAATGTCTTGCGAACGGTTATCCTGTCCTCGGGATTGAGTATTGGATGGCGACCACGAAAACAGATCCTAAACCGTCCACCGTCGCAGAACGAGGTCCTCACAAGGCAAAGATCTACGAAGGCCTTACAAAACAGCAGCTTATCCAGTGCTACCGCATTATGTACACCTCCCGGCGGGTGGACGACCGGGAGATCCTGCTCAAACGCCAACAGAAAATTTTCTTCCAGATCTCTGGAGCCGGCCATGAAGCAATTGGCGTTGCTGCCGCCCTGGCCCTGAGGCCCGGATACGACTGGTTTTTCCCCTACTACCGCGACCGGGCGCTATGCCTGGCGCTGGGAGCAACCCCCTACCAGATGCTCCTGCAAAGCGTGGGGGCGGCAGACGATCCCAGCTCCGGCGGACGGCAGATGCCATCACACTGGAGCTACCCGCGACTTAATATCGTTACCCAATCCTCTGCCACTGGCACCCAGATCCTCCACGCGGTCGGCTGTTCCGAAGCTGCCCGCTACTATGCCGCCCATCCCAAGGCCACCGAGCAGGTTTCAGGAGACTACCGACAGTTCAAAGAAATCCGCTTTCATGGCGATGAGGTCACCTATGTCTCCCTGGGCGACGGCACCACCAGCGAAGGGGAATTCTGGGAGGCGATGAACGTCGCCGCCAACCGCAAACTGCCGCTGATCTTCGCGGTGCAGGACAACGAATACGCTATCTCGGTGCCAGTCGAGGTGCAGACCGCCGGCGGCAATATCTCGCGGCTGGTCTCCAGCTTCCCTAATTTCCACTTCGAAGAACTGGACGGAACCGACCCGGTCGCCAGCTACGGGGCTTTCGTGCGGTCGGTAGCGCATTGCCGGGCAGGCCATGGTCCGGCCTTCGTGCATGCGCACGTGATCCGTCCCTACTCGCACTCTCTTTCGGACGACGAACGGCTTTATCGTCCGGAGGAGGAACGGCAGCGCGATTCGGCGCATGATCCCGTACCCCGCATGCAGATGTTCCTGATTCGGCAGGGCATTCTGGACGAAAAGGGCATCAACCAACTGGAGAAGGAAGTCGACGAGCAGTTGCAGGAAGCGACCGACAAGGCCTTGGCCGCGGCGCCTCCGGCTCAGGATACAGCGACCCATTACCTGTATTCGTCGAATCTCGATCCGGGTTCTGCCCAGTTCCAGAGCGAGGCAGCTTCAGTCAAAGCCGAATCGGAGAACGATGGAAAGAAGGCCGCGCCAAAAACGATGGCGGACCTGATCAACGCCACGCTGCGGGACGAGATGAAGCGGGACGAGCGAATCGTCATCTTCGGCGAGGATGTGGCGGATTGCAGCCGGGAACAATACCTCCAGCAGAAACTGATCAAGGGCAAGGGCGGGGTCTTCAAACTGACGGCGGGTTTGCAGTGCGATTTCGGTTCGGACCGGGTATTCAATTCTCCGCTGGCGGAAGCCAGCATCATCGGCCGCGCGACGGGTCTGGCGATCCGCGGGCTGAAGCCCGTGGTGGAGATTCAATTCTTTGATTACATCTGGCCCGCCATGATGCAGTTGCGCAATGAGTTACCGACCATACGCTGGCGCTCGAATGACGGCTTCTCAGCGCCGCTGGTCGTGCGGGTGGCCATCGGTGGCTACCTCACTGGCGGAGCCATCTATCACTCTCAGTGTGGCGAAAGCCTGTTCACTCACACTCCGGGCATGCGAGTAGTCTTTCCCTCGTGTGCGCTCGATGCCGCGGGATTGCTGCGCACTGCCATCCGCTGCGACGATCCGGTGATGTTCCTCGAGCATAAGCGCCTGTACCGCGAGACCTACGGGCGCGGCCACTATCCTGGCCCGGATTACATGATTCCGTTTGGGAAGGCTGCTGTCGTGCAGGAAGGAACCGACGTCACCATCATCACCTACGGCGCGGTGGTGCCGCGGGCTTTGCAGGCGGTGCAGCGGGTCGAAAGGGAAGAGGGAATCAAGGCGGAACTGATCGATCTCCGCACGCTGAACCCGTTCGATTGGGAAACAATCGCCACGTCGGTGCAGAAAACCAGTCGCGCCATCGTTGCCTACGAAGACACACTGAGCTGGGGATACGGGGCGGAAATCGCTGCGCGGATCGCCGACCAACTCTTCCAGCACCTGGATGCGCCGGTGCGCCGTGTGGCCGCGCAGGATACTTTTGTGGCGTATCAGCCGTTGGTGGAGCAGGCAATCCTGCCACAACCTGACGATCTGGTGCGCGCCATCCGCGAAATCACGTCTTTTTAGCCTTCGGTCTCCAACCCCGTAACGCATCCAGGGCGAATGGCCCCCCGCCAAGAAAAATCAAGGCAAACGCGATGGTTGCAAGCGTCAGGGCGAATTCGTATCCGCTCCGGCCCACCAGGCCATTCTTGAGATGAACTCCGAGCACGGCGACCAGCATGTTGATAAATATGGCAAGAGCTGCGATCCGGGTGATGAGCCCGAGGATCAGGAGAATTCCGCCGAAAAACTCGGCTCCGGCGGACAGGTAGGCCATAAATCCGGGAAAACCAAGACGGTGTACCGATTCAATGTGGTGAGCCATGCCTCCGAACACCTTGGAATATCCGTGAGCGATCATGACCACGCCGAGGATGAGCCGGAGGGCGAGCAGTGCAACGGGTTGCAGCCGGTCGAGATGGTGCATTCCAGTCCTTTCGGTGGAATTGTAATTCCAGGGAGGCCATGTAGGCACGTGTCTCACCCGTGCAAGCGGTTGGAATGGCACTTTCGGTGGAATTGTAATTCCAGGGAGGCCATGTAGCCACGGGTGTCCTCACCCGTGCAAAGATTTGGGATAGGACCGCACGGGTGAGGACACCCGTGCCTACAGCTCGACACCCGTGCCTACATGGTTATTGCTGTTGCTGCTCGTATTGCAGATTTTCCGGCGTGTTCCAGGTCAGCGGTTTGGAGCGGATCACGGTTGCCCGCGGCATTACTTCTGGCAATGGCGCTTCAGCAGGCGTGACCGTGACGGCCACACTCAGCTCGCTCGAGACGTCGCCCTTGTAGACCCCTCGCGTGGGCGGGACGTCGGCGTAGTCTCGCCCAATGGCCACACGGATGTGACGCGCGCCCCCGATCAGGTTGTTTGTGGGATCGAATGCGAGCCATCCCGGTCCCGGCAAGAACGCTTCCATCCAGGCGTGCGTGGCGCTCTCCGGCGAGCGATCGCGGGCATTCTCTCCGTGAAAGAGGTAGCCGCTCACGTATCTGGCGGGAATTTGAATCTGCCGGCAGAGAACGATCATGATGTGAGCGAGATCCTGGCAAACACCCTGCCGGCTGCGCAGAGCATCGTCGATGGGCGAATCCACTTTGGTGCTGTTGGGCATGTACTCAAAGGCGTCGTACAGCGCCTGGTTAAGGCTTGTCAGGAGTTCCAGCGGATTGCCGCTTCGCGCCAGCTTCAGCTCTTCCGCCAGCTCCATCAGCAGCGGGGTCGGAGTGGCAAAATGGCTTGGCATCAGCATCTCCCAGTGATCTTCCGTTTTCAGCAGGCGGTCCAGGTCATCCCAGGTGCCGACATCAGACACGGTCGGGACGGGAGACGCTTCCAGTTCTACCAGAGCGTTGGCCGTGATCTTGAGCCGGTTGTGTCGTCCGGGAATATCGAAGTGATGGACCGTGTTCCCGAGAAAATCCTGGTAGAGCATCAGGTTTGCGGTTGGCGTGACGTCCAGCGAGAACGCCAGGCACCGTTGATTGGCGTCGGAAAAGGGCTGCATGCGAACTTCCACGACACTCTCACGGATAACCGGATCGTAGCTGAAGTTCGTGACATGCCGAACGGAATAAACTGCCATCACCGTTCCTCCTGGCTGGATTTCTTACGCCGCATGCGTCGACTCGATCGAGTAGTCGAAATACGCGAAGCGGATGGCTGTATGTGCCTGCGAACTCTGAAGCCTGACCCTCTGCAGATACAGGTGCACGCCTTCTGCCATGATTTCTTCAATCTGACTGAAGCTGAGCGCGGCCCGCAGTCGCCCGGCCAGGCGCGCCGGCACGCTGACCTTGCGTCCCGTAAGTTCACCGATCATGCGCAGAGCTGAGTGTACGCTCTCCACCGCAAAGCGAACGGAGTGCGGAAACTCAGGATCGAGCAGCAGGAACTCGGCGACCCGCTGCGGCCGAAACCCTCCGGATGAAGCCTTGCAATAGGATTCGAAGGCCGCGCAGCACTTCAGAAGTCCCACCCATTCGAGGTACTCGGCATCCTCGGCCGAGGGATCGACAAAGTGGGGGATACGGCTGAAGTAGGTGCCAATCAGAGCTGCGAGAGTATCGATCCGCTCCACAAAGCGCCCCAGTTGGATGTAGTACCAGCCTTCGCCATGCGACATGGTGGAGTCGGTGATGCCGTGAAACAAGTGTGCGCCCTCCTGCACCGAGCGGAAGAACAGGTGAGACTGGAGAATCCACGGTTCCTTTCGCGGGCTACTCATAACCTGGAGATACAGCCGGTTCATCTGCTCCCACATTTCCGAGCTGCATTGCTCGCGCACATTTCGCAGATTCTCCCGAGCTGCCACAATGCAGGAAACAATCGCGGACGGATTGGCGCGATTCAAAGTGACGGTGTGCGTCAGGCTGGCGATATCGGACTCTCCCGCCAGCGAGGCTGGAATCTGAAGGGCCTCTATGAGGCGCAACCAGCGCCCGACGCTGGTTTCGGGGGTCTGGTCAAGGCGTAACTGGAGGTCGACGTCGATCAGCCGCGCAGTATGCTCCGCCCGCTCCAGGTAGCGGCTCATCCAGTACATGGTTTCGGCAACCCGCGATAGCATGATCGGTTTTCCTAAAAGCGTTTCGTATCTTCGTTCAATGCCGCAGCACCCACGTGTCTTTGCTGCCTCCGCCCTGGGACGAATTCACTACCAGCGAACCCTGCCTCAATGCCACCCGGGTCAGGCCGCCGGGCACGAGTGTCACCGTGCCGCTGTACAGAATGTAGGGCCGCAAATCGACATGGCGGGCGGCCACTTCACCGTCGAGAAAGCACGGCGCCCGCGACAGAGAGAGCGTCGGCTGCGCAATGAAATTTCGTGGCTGCGCCAGAATCTTCCGCCGGAATTCGGCGCGTTCTTCGGCGGTGCTGTGCGGGCCTATGAGCATGCCGTAGCCGCCAGATTCGCCCACAGCCTTCACCACCAGTTCATGCAGGTGCTCGAGGACGTAGCTCTGCTGCGAGGCATCGGTCAGCAGGTAAGTCTGGACATTGGGCAGAATCGGATCCTCGCCCAGGTAGAAGCGGATCATCGCCGGCACGAAGGCGTACATTGCCTTGTCATCGGCCACTCCGGTTCCGATGGCATTGGCCAGAGTGACATTTCCGGCGCGGTAAGCATTGAACAGTCCGGGAACTCCCAGGCTGGAGTCAGGGCGGAAGCAGAGCGGATCGACGAAGTCATCGTCCACGCGGCGGTAGATCACATCGACACGGCGCAAGCCTGCCGTGGTCCGCATGAACACGATGTTCTCGTGGACGAGAAGGTCGCGGCCTTCCACCAGCTCAATTCCCATTTGTTGGGCCAGAAAGGTGTGCTCGAAGTAGGCCGAATTGAAGACCCCGGGGGTCAGCAGGACGGTGTTCGGTTCGCTTCGGCCGGCCGCGTTGGCGGGCGCGAGAGCGCGCAGTGTCGCCAGCAGGGACTGCCCATAGTGGTCGATGGGCGAGACGCCATAATCGCTGAACAGGGCAGGGAAGACTCGCTTGAGCACGTTGCGGTTGGCCAGCATGTACGAGACGCCGCTGGGCACGCGCAGATTGTCCTCGAGCACGGCGAAGGTGCCGTCGGGAAGCCGCACCAGGTCGCTGCCGCAGACGCTCACGTAAATGTCGCGCGGGACACGCAATCCGCGCATCTCCCGGCGGAAGTGGCGGCAAGTGTAAACCAGTTCGCGGGGGACGACGCCTTCCGACAGAATCCGGCCCTCGTGGTAGACGTCCTTGAGGAAGAGATTCAGCGCGGTGATCCGCTGGGTGAGCCCTCGCTCCACTGTCTGCCACTCGCCGGCGGGAATGATCCTCGGCAGCAAATCGTTGGGGAAAATCCGCTCTGTTCCCTCTTCGTTGCCGTAGACGGTGAAGGTAATCCCCTGGTGCAGGAAGGACAGGTCGGCGGCCTGTTGGCTCTTCCGGAGTTCCTCGGGCGGCAGGTCGAGAAGCGTACGGTAGAGCGCCTGGTAGTGAGGGCGGGGGACTCTCGGCGACTCAAACATCTCATCGTAGGCTTGGTCAAACTGGTAGTTCAGGAAAGGGGGTTTGAACAGAGCCGTGGATGTGGGGGCCATCGTCATGCGGGAGTCGCTTCCGGGCGCGGGTGGAAGCCTCAGCGGCACATTTCGGCCGGGGGCATTTTCGCTCAATGCTCGCCTGCCCGCCAGTTTTTGCTCCTTTCGCGGCCGGCGACCTGCGCTGGCCTTCTGTGTAGGCGCACGCCCCGCGCGGGCGGACCATTGCTGATTCCGGCACGGGCGAGACGCCCGCGCCTACATCGTCGGTAAAAACAAACAGCCCGTTCCGGAAACTCTAAGAGGTTAATGAGGGACATTTCGGGTGTCCAATTGATAATCCTTATGAGACCCAAAATTTTTTCTTGGCGGCTGCGAAATCGTTTACGCATGTCATGGAACGACAAGCACTTGCGAATATTCCCGAAGACAAGATTGGGCGCCGGTGCGAGCGTGCCTCTTGCCGCACGAAGTGATAGAGGGTCACCCACTGGTAACACGAGAGCGTTCCATGTTTGCAGGCTGGAATGAATGCAACGGCTCCTTCCGCCCGACGTACAACCTTCGTACCGTGCAAGGTACTTTGGTTATGGATGTCGGGCAAAACGAGCACCCTCTGAATAAGTACCACTGCCGCCTGCGTAGCGGCTCCTTGTGGCCCCAACATATAGGAGCGCCTTGCAGATGTTTCCAAAGTAATTTCCAGAAAACACCCATAAAACCCTAAGAAACACGGAAATCCGCCTTGACCTCGTGTCTTTCCCGGTTGATATATGCTCAGCACACCAAAATTCACTCGAACGAAATTTGCAGCGAGGAATTTTCTCCCAAGTACGCCCTGCAAACTCGGCAACAAGAGAGATACCGGGGCCTGTTTCTGTGGAAGGGGTAAACAACATATGGCCGACTCGCGGGAAGTAATGAACATTCGCCAGGCGTCGCAGTACCTGGGGGTGAGTCCGGACACGCTCTACAAGTACGTTGGCGAGCAGAAAATCCCCGCCTTCAAACTGGGGAACCGCTGGCGCTTCAAGAAATCGAAGCTGGACCAGTGGATGGAAGAGAAGTCCAACCTTACGGAGGCGAAGGGCAGGAAAAAACCAAAGGCAGCTGTCAAAGCTGCCGGGCAACTCTAAAGGCGGGCACATGCTGGGATTCGGATCGAAATCAATTGTTGGTCTGGATGTGGGCTCTTCGAGCATCAAGGCGGTCGAACTGAAGCGGACCCGTGGCGGGGTGGAAGTAGCGCGCCTTGGACTGGAACCTCTGGCTCCGGATATCGTCGTCGACTCCATGATCGTGGACTCGGGTACGGTCTCGAGCGCGATCTCAAAGCTGTTCAGCGAGAACCAGATCAAGACCAAGAACGTGGCCACCGCGGTCAGCGGGCACTCGGTGATCGTGAAGAAGATATCGCTTCCTTCGATGAGCGACCAGGAACTGGCCGAAACCATCCAGAAAGAAGCGGCGCAGCACATCCCCTTCGACCTGGACGATGTCAACCTCGACTACCAGATCCTTTCGGAAGACGTCGGGAATCCGCAAATGGATGTGCTTCTGGTAGCTGTCAAGAAAGACAAGATTCTCAACTACACCAACGTACTCTCGATGGCGGGCAAGAGCCCGGCTATTGTAGACATCGATGCGCTGGCTCTGCAGAACTGCTACGAGTACAACTACGAGCCGGCTCCGAACCAGGTGGTGGCGCTGCTGAACCTGGGCGCCAGCGTAATGAACATCAACATCGTGAAGGGCACGACGCCGCTATTCCCGCGCGACGTCAGCGTGGGCGGGCATCAGTACACGGATTCGTTGCAGAAGGAACTCGATCTCAGCTTCGAGGACGCCGAGGCGCTGAAACTGGGCAGGAAGGTGGGAACGGTCAGCGAGGACGCGAGGACGCCCATCCTGCAGCAGGTGACAGAAATCATCGTGCTGGAAATCCAGAAGACCTTCGACTTCTTCCGCGCCAGCTCGGCGGGAGAGCACATCGAGAAGATCTACCTGGCCGGGGGATCCTCCAAGGTTCCCGGACTGGTGGAAGCGCTGCGACAGGAGTTTGCATTGCCGGTAGAGATCTTCAACCCGTTTCAGAAGATCGCACCCCCGGCGGACGCCGCGGCGTCGGACTTGATTGAGCAGAACGCCGGCCAGTTAGCGGTGGCGGTGGGATTGGCCCTAAGGAGTTTTGAAGACCTATGATTCGAATCAACCTGCTGGGAACGTCGAAACAGAAGAGCAAGCACACCGGCGGAGGCATGCTGGAAGTGGGCGATGTCGGCACGCCCAGAGTGAAGGTTCTTGTCGTGCTCGCTCTGGCGGCGCTGCTCAACCTTGGATACTGGTACCGGTTGGACAAGCAAAAGCGGGACATCACGGACCAGATGCAGCTCGCCGAGCAGAAGAACCGCGAACTGGGTGACGTGAAGGCGCGTTACCTGGAGCGGCAGCGGCAGGCGCAGGCGTACAAGCACCGGGTCGATGTGATCGACCAGTTGCGCGCCGGCCAGCAGGGCCCGGTGGATCTGCTGAACACCATCGGAACCACGGTCAATGGCACCGAAGCCGTCTGGCTCAGCGCCATGCGGGATCAGGGTGCCAACGTGGACATCGAAGGGATGGCGTTGAGCACCGATGCCGTCGCCAACCTGATCACCAACCTGCAAAAGAGCGGTCATTTCCGGAACGTCGAAATCAAGGAGACGTTCCAGGACGACACCATCAAGGAAATGCAGGCATTCCAGTTCACGCTTACGTGCGAGAAGAGCAAGTCATAGGGAATCTTATGGAGAACTTCAGCGAATTGTCGGCCGTCAAGCAGTGGTTGCTCCTGTTGGGAGTGGCAGCGTTAATCACCGGAGCGCTGTATTACACGACCTTCAAGAGCCAGCAGGAAGCGAACCAGGCTGCTCAGAAGACGCTGGAAGCCAAGCAGCGCGAGAATGCCGAGCTCGAGGCTTACAAGCCCAAGCTGGCGGAGATTGAGCGCCAGCTAGCCAACCTGAAACAGCAGCTGGATATTGAGCGCCGCATCGTGCCCGACGAGAAGGAAGTGGATGGATTCATCCGCATGCTCAACGCCGAGGCATCGAAAGCAGGAATCGAACTTCGCCGCTACACCGCGCAGCCCGTGGTGAGCAAGGAGTTCTACAGCGAGGTGCCGTTCGAGATTGAGCTGGATGGTCCCTACTACGCGATGCTGAACTTCTTCGATCGCGTCGGCAGGCTCGAACGTATCGTCAATGTCTCCGGACTGCTGGTGGCCAGCACCAAGAAGCCGGCGGATGCTAAGACCAAGCACGTTTACAACTATCACGCGAACGAAAGTGTTGTCGCCACTTGTGTCGTGAGCACATTTTTTAGTCGCGATCTGAGCCCGGCTGGCACCGCCCCCGCCCCGGCCAAAGACAAGGGAGCCCTATGAAGCTAACAACGGCAATTCTTGCCCTCGGAATGACCGCTGGGACTGCCGCGGCGCAGAATCCGAATGCCATTCACACCAGCCGGGCTCAGGTGGCCGCGGCGCAGCAGAGCAGCGCAAGCGCCACCAGTTCGTCGACGGGTGCGAAGGCACACGCCCGCGCGCCTTTCTCCTCGAAATCAGTCAAGTCTGCTCAGTCGAAGCCGCGAGCTGCAAGACCGAAAGAAGAGGTCGCGGTGGAGAGCACGGAACCCAGCGCAGCGGCGAGCGAAAAGCCGAAGGTGATTGCCCTGACCGGCCGGCGGGACCCTTTTGTGAGTCCGGTTGTCAGCCAGGCGGGCGGCGGCTCCGGTTGCAGCACGGGCAAGCGCTGCCTGGCCGTGGACCAGATCGCGCTCAAGGGCGTGGTCAAGTCAGACGCTGGCAGGATTGCCGTCGTAGTGAATTCCCTCGATAAAGCCTATTTCCTGCGTGAAAACGATCCTATCTTCAACGGATACGTGGTCAGGATCACGGGCGATTCCATCATTTTCAAGGAAACGGTGCACGACAATCTGGGCAAGCCGTTTACCCGGGAAGTGACCAAGAAGATTACGACGCCGGCGGTATAACTTCCGGCGCAACCGCGGCTTCATGCCGACGGACAGAACTTAGAAAAGATCAAGGGCGAGCTTAGCGCAAGCCCCTGGGGAGAGCGAAATGCGAAAGCAACTGCTGAGTGTTTTCTTACCGCTGCTGGTCCTGTCCATGGTGGCAGCGGCTGAGACTCAGGCCACAGAATCGGTGAAGCGTGCCACGCTGGTGAAGGTGAACGTGCTTCCTGCCCAAAACGGGGTCGACCTCGAACTCACAACGAGGGGACAGGTAACGCCCAAGATAACGGAACTGGAGTCTCCGGCGCGAATCGTGCTGGATCTGCCCAACACCGTCCCGGCCACGGCCAAGAACATCGTCGTGGCAAACGACGGCGTGTCCCGCGTGCGCATCGGCATGGACGGCCAGACGCCTCCCATGACCCGCGTAGTCATCGACCTCCAGCACCCGTTCCAGCATGAGCTCGCCTCGGCAGGAGACAAGGTGGTCCTGAAGCTGCGTAACGGGGCAACCGCGAAGGCGGAAACCTCCGTCGCCGCAGAGAACGGGAAGAAGGCGGCCGAGACGCAATCCGCGTCCGCCAACGACTTCGTCTTCGTGGAGCCCTCATACAAGCCCAAAGACGGCGCCGCGGCGGAAGTGAATTCGGCTCCCGTCGCCGTTCCTGCGCCGCGCGCCGTCGAAGCGGCGGCCAAGTTTGTGGACCGGCCGGCTGGCGATCTGCTGCCCAGAGCCAGTGCCTCGATGCAGCCGCAGGGAGCGCAGCCCGCCGTCAACATGGCGGCCGAGCAGAAGGTTCAGATGCAGCAACCGGCTTCGCCTAACGGGCCGAAGTACACCGGCGAACCGATCTCGGTGAATCTGAAGGATGTTGACCTGAAGGACTTCTTTCGCCTCATCCACGAAATCAGCGGCCTCAACGTCGTGCTGGATCCGAACGTGAAGGGCTCGCTGACCATCGTGCTCGACGACGTGCCGTGGGATCAGGCCCTGGACATCGTCCTCAAGAACAACGAACTGGCTCGGCAGCTCGACGGCAACGTGCTGCGCATCGCGACGGTTGAAACACTCCGCAAGGAAGCCGAATCCCGCCGCGCCCAGCAGGAAGCTGAAGCTCTGGCGGTTGACAAGGTCACCATCACCCGTTTCCTGAGCTATGCTCACTCCAAGGACGTGGTTCCGACGGTGAAGCAGTTCCTCAGCCAGCGGGGCGATGTGATCTCCGACGACCGCACCAACGCTCTGATCATCCAGGACATTCCTTCGGTGATCCCGGCGATCGACCGGCTCATGACCCAACTGGATCGCAAGACCCAGGAAGTGGAGATTGAGGCGCGCGTGGTTGCCGCGACCCGCAGCTTTGCCCGCGACATCGGAACGCAGCTCGGCTTCGGATGGGGTAACGGCAGCACGGCAGTGGGAGGCGCCTCTTCCGTGGGATCCTCACCAACCTTCACTTTCGGACGCAGCCCGCTTTATACGATTATCGGAGACTCGCTGCCAACCGGAACTCAGGGCGTGACAATTCCATTGTTCTCGAACCTGGGCGTTACGCAGCCGAATAGCGGCATTTCTTTCCTGAATGCCAGCAACAACATCCGCATTGACGCCATTCTTACGATGGCGGAGTCGCGCGGCTTGCTGAAGATTCTTTCCCGTCCGCGCGTGGTTACCCAGAACAATATTCAGGCTCTGGTCAAGCAGGGCGTGCGTGTGCCGATCGTGACGCAGGCTCAGTTGGGCGGCCCACCGACAGTCACTTATGTCGACGCGTTCCTGCGGCTGACGGTCATTCCACAGATTACGTCGGAAGGTACGATCTTCCTCAACGTTGACGTGGAAAACACCAGCCCGGACTTCGGGCACGCAGTTCAGGGCAACCCGACTCTGATCACGCAGCAGGCGACCACGCAAGTGCTGATCACCGATGGCGGAACCGTGGTGATTGGCGGCGTCATCCAGACGCAGAACAACGTGAGCGTCAGCCAGGTGCCGTTGCTGGGCAGCGTCCCCTACCTGGGAAACCTGTTCAAGCACCGCAATGTGAGCACCTCCAACTCGGAGCTGATCTTCTTCATCACTCCGCGCATTATCCAGACCTAGCTCGTCCGTACCAGTCGGAAACCGCCGGACTCCTGAAGAACCTGTCAGGGCCGGCGGTTTCGTTTTTGGTTCACATTCACCTTCTGTTGCCGGGCCGGTTGCTACACTCCTTCTATGGATTACAAGCGCCGCCAGCGCCGGTTGAGGGAGTCGCTCCCATCCCTTCGGCTTGATCTGCTGCTGATCACGCACCTTCCAAATGTCCGGTATCTTTGCGGTTTTACCGGGAGTGCTGGCGCCCTACTCCTCTCCGAGAGAAGAAGCATCTTTTTTACGGATGGCCGTTACACCTTGCAGGCCAGAAGGGAAGTCGAGGGGGCAGGGATTGTCGTGAAGCAAAAGGGCCCATTGGCGACAGCCGCGGAGTGGATGACGTCGCGCCTCTCGCCCACGCGGATGCGAGTCGGGATTGAGTCCGACTACCTTACGCTCGCGGATTACGGTCGACTGGCGAAGAGCCTTTCGACCGCGTTTCGGCTTCAGCCCGGGTCGTCCCCCGTCGAAAAGATGCGGATGATAAAAGACCGGGACGAAATCAATAGCCTGAGAACGGCAGTTCTGCTCGGGTCCGGCTTGTTCCATGGGCTGGTGAAGTCTATTCACCGGGGTGTAAGAGAAATGGAAGTTGCAGCCGAGCTTGAGCATGCAGCCTATGGTGCCGGGGCCGAGGGCATGTCATTTCCCACGATTATCGCGTCGGGGAAGCGCTCCGGGCTGCCCCACGGCCGAGCCTCGAATCAGCCCATCCGCGGCGGATTCGTGGTCTGCGACTTCGGTGTTATACTCGCTGGCTATTGTTCGGACATGACCCGTACCTTGTATGTGGGCCGTCCGTCCAAGGAGGCCCGCCGAACCTACCAGGCCGTGCGGGATGCTCAACAGGCAGCAATCGAGGCGGTAAAGCCCGGAAACACCGTTGGTAAAGTCGACGAGGCTGCCCGTAAGCTGTTGCAGAAAAGTAAGTTAGGGAGCTACTTCACGCACTCAACCGGTCACGGCGTTGGCCTGGAAATTCATGAAGCGCCTCGAGTTGCCTCCGGCCAGACGCAGATTCTGGAACCCGGCATGGTGATTACAATTGAACCGGGAGTTTACATTCCAGGTAAATTTGGCGTGCGAATCGAAGACATGATTCTGGTGAACGAACGGTCATGCGAAGTCCTGACCCCCACCAGCAAGCAACTGATAGCAATTTAGGATTGCCCGGGTCGCCAGGGGATTCGGGCCATCCCGTGCCCCGGCGTGTATAGGGCGATCTGAATCCGGTCTCAGCGGAGCCGATGAACCAAAAAGAGCTGAAGGAACTCATAGAGTTCTTAATCGAAAAGGACATCGCTGAGTTCGAACTGGAACGTGGCGACGTCAAAGTGCGCATCAAGCGCACCGCTGAGCCTGGGGGAGCAACCCACGAAGTCCGTTACATCCAGGCTCAGGGCACTGCTCCGCCGTTGGTGGAAGTAGCCGCCCCGGCCGCTCCCGGCGCTCCGGGTCCTCCAGAAAAGACAAAAGAGACGGCGCCCAGCCCCGACGAAGGCCTGCACATGGTTCGATCGCCTATCGTCGGCACGTATTATGAGTCTCCGTCTCCCGGGTCTCCGCCGTTCGTCAAAGTCGGCGACAACGTGGAGGCTGGACAGATTCTGTGCATTGTTGAAGCCATGAAACTAATGAACGAGATTGAATCCGATGTCGCCGGTGAAGTCGTGAAGGTCTTGGTTTCTAACGGTCAACCGATCGAGTACGGGCAGGAGCTTTTTGCTGTCCGGTCTCGCGCCTAGCCCGGCTGTGGCTCTTCGCTTCGTGTGAACAAGCGCTCATGTTCAAGAAAATCCTGATTGCCAATCGCGCTGAGATTGCCCTGCGCGTGATCTGTGCCTGCAAGGAGCTTGGCATCAGGACAGTTGCCATCTACAGTGAGGCCGATCGCAACTCCCTGCATGTCCGTTTCGCCGATGAGGCAATCTGCATTGGGCCGCCGCAGCTCTCCCAGAGCTACCTGAATATTCCCGCCGTGATCAGCGCCGCCGAAATCGCGAACGTCGATGCCATACACCCGGGCTACGGGTTACTGGCGGAAAACGCCAATTTCGCCGAGGTCTGCGAAACCTCCAACATCAAGTTCATCGGGCCGCCGCCGGAAATCACCCGTCTGATGGGAGAGAAGGAGAAGGCGCGGGCGGCCATGAAGCGCGCCGGAGTTCCAATTCTGCCGGGATCGGAGGGCATACTCACGGCCGAAGGCGAGGCCCTGGAGTGGGCGCGGCAGATAGGTTTTCCGGTCATCATCAAGGCCTCAGCCGGGGGCGGAGGACGGGGCATGCGAATTGTCCGCAACGAAGATGAGCTTCCGGCCCTCTTCCAGGCGGCACAGTCCGAGGCGGCCGCGGCATTCGGGAATGGCGATCTCTACATGGAAAAGTTCGTAGAGAGGCCGCGCCACATCGAATTTCAGGTTCTGGCTGATCAGTATGGCAATACGGTGAGCCTGGGAGAGCGCGAGTGTTCCATTCAGCGCCGCCACCAGAAATTGCTCGAGGAATCTCCTTCGAGCGAGGTCACGCCCGAGCTGCGGGACAAGGTCGGCGCCATGCTCTGTCAGACGCTCTCGGAAATCGGCTATGTGAACGCCGGAACAGTCGAATTTCTGATGGACGAGGACCGCCGCCTTTACTTCATCGAAATGAATACCCGCATCCAGGTGGAGCACCCGGTCACGGAAATGGTCACGGATGTGGACCTGGTGAAGAGTCAGATCCTGCTGGCAGCGGGCGAACGACTGGAGGATGTCCTGCACGGTCCCGTCACGCCGCGCGGGCACGCGATCGAGTGCCGCATCAACGCGGAACACCCGGAGAAATTCACTCCTTCCGCGGGGAAAATCACTTCATTTCATCCGCCGGGAGGGACCGGTGTCCGAATCGATACTGCCGCTTATGCGGAGGGGACCATTCCTCCCTATTACGATTCGCTGATCGCAAAGCTGATCGTACGCGGCAAGGACCGGGGCGAAGCGATCTCCCGGATGTCGCGGGCGCTGGAAATGTTCATCGTGGAAGGCGTTTTTACTACCATCCCTCTGCACCGGCGAATTCTCGCCGACGCTGATTTCCGGGCTGGACGGGTGGACACGACGTTTATCGAGCGATTCCTGAAGACGAAGGCGAAGACCGGACACTGAGTTCAGTCCATTCCATGGTCCAGGTTTGCAGGCTCTATGCCATCGTTGACGCGGCGTTCTTCCCCGATTCCGAGGCACTGTACAAGTTTGCAGGTGAGCTTGCAACCGCAGGATGCACCCTACTCCAGTACCGCAACAAACGGGGAGATGCGCGTGTCATGCTCGAGCATGCAACGCAGCTCAGGAAGCGGTTGGGGGATTCCGTCAAGCTGTTAATGAATGACCGGGCTGATTTGTGTCTCGCGGCAGGCCTGAACGGTGTTCACCTTGGCCAGGAGGACATTTCTGT
The DNA here is from genome assembly GCA_963803205.1 of Terriglobales bacterium. GTDB lineage: Bacteria > Acidobacteriota > Terriglobia > Terriglobales > Acidobacteriaceae > CAWDLG01. The sequence continues at coordinate 906,560 of CAWDLG010000004.1, read as the reverse complement.
GGATAGCGCCAGAAAGGTGATTGGCCGCGATCTGTGGCTGGGACTATCAACCCATAACCCTGACCAGGTCATCGCCGGCGAGCGGACGCCTGCTGACTATCTGGCCATTGGGCCCGTATTTGCCAGTTCAAGCAAGGAGAATCCCGACCCGGTAGTGGGACTGGAGGGGGTCCGGGACGCACGGCGGCTCACTGGCAAACCACTGGTGGCAATCGGCGGCATTACGCGCTCTAACGCCCGCTCAGTGGTTGAAGCCGGGGCAGATGGCGTGGCGGTGATATCTGACTTGTTACTGGAGCCCCGCAAATCAGCAGAGGATTTTTTCCGTATCTTGAGGTAAAGTCAGGGCGAAATCCCGCTAGGAGGGCCGTGAGTCCAGAGATCAAGCAGCCTGGCCCGGTGGCCGTGAGCGACTGGGAAATCCACTCCCACCAGGACAAAGAACTCGTCAAAGGTCTGGGACTGACCAGTTCGACCATGCTGGTCATGGGATCGATGATCGGTTCCGGCATCTTCCTCGTCTCCGCGGAAATCAGCCGCGAGGTCAACTCACCGGCCCTACTGATTGGCGCCTGGCTTCTGACCGGCTTCATGACAATTGTGGGCGCGGTCACGTATGGCGAACTGGCTGCCATGATGCCTCGCGCCGGCGGCCAATACATCTACCTCAGAGAATCTCTGGGGCCCCTCTGGGGCTTCTTGTACGGCTGGACGCTGTTCCTGGTGATTCAGGCAGGGACAATCGCCGCGGTGGGCGTGGCTTTCGGCAAGTTCCTCGGAATATTCGTTCCATCGATTTCCTCTTCGAACTGGATCCTTCATTTCTGGAAAGTTCCTCCCATTCACCTGGGCCCTATGACCCTGGGGAATATGGACGTGGGGCTGAACACGCAGAATCTGATCGCGATTCTGGTGGTCGTGCTGCTCTCGATCGTGAACATCTTCGGCCTGAAAACGGGCGCCCTCATCCAGAACGTTTTCACCATCGCCAAGGCTTCGGCGCTTTTCGGACTGGTTCTGTTGGGCATCTTTGTGGGCCGCAACGCTCAGGCTCTGGCGGCGAACTTTCAGGGCAACTTCTGGCGGAATGCGGGATGGGGTGGGCAGCACGATATCGGCGGGGGAGTGCTGGTGGGGACCATTACCGTCCTGGCGGTAGCGCAGGTGGGATCGCTGTTCTCCGCAGATGCCTGGAACAACGTGACCTTCACCGCGGGTGAGGTGAAGAACCCCAGCCGGAATTTGCCGCTTTCCCTCGCCATGGGCACCGGCGTCGTGATCGCGCTCTATATCGGCTGCAACTTTGTCTACCTGAGCACACTGCCCCTGGCCGGGCAGCCGCAGGGGGCGACGCTTCTGGAGCGGGGAATCCAATATGCGACAGAGGACCGCGTCGGGACCGCGGTCATGACGCAAATGCTCGGCGCGAGCGGCGGCACACTGATGGCGATCGCCATCATGCTATCGACTTTCGGCTGCTGCAACGGGTTGATCCTCGCCGGGTCGCGCGTCTACTACGCCATGGCAAAGGATGGCCTGTTCTTCCGCAACGTGGCGAAGCTGCATCCCAAATACAAGACGCCGGCCGTTTCCCTGATGGTGCAGATGGTGTGGACCTGCGTCCTCTGTATCTCAGGCAGCTACGGGCAGTTGCTCGATTACATCATTTTCGCTGTGCTTGTGTTCTACATCCTGACGATTGTTGGCCTCTTCGTATTGAGGCGGACCCGTCCCGCCGCCGAGCGTCCCTACCGGGCAGTCGGATACCCGGTACTGCCGGCCGTCTACATCGCCGTGGCTTTGTTCATTGACGTTGTCCTGTTACGCTACAAGCCGCAATACACGTGGCCCGGCCTGATCATCGTACTGCTGGGGATCCCGGTCTATTTCCTGTGGTCGCGGCGCGCGGCCGATGCACTCGCAAGAGAATCATAAGGACTTAAAGGAGACCACGGATGGCCGATCTTTTGGCACGCAAACCGCTGGATTTGCTTCTGAGGGAAGCCGGCGAAACCGGCGAGCACAGCCTCAAGCGCACGCTCGGTCCGTTTCAGCTGACGGCGCTGGGCGTGGGAGCCGTGATCGGCGCAGGCATTTTCGTTCTTTCCGGGCTGGGCGCGCACTATGCCGGGCCGGCGCTGATGCTGTCCTTCGTGCTGTCCGGACTGGGATGTGCCTTTGCGGCTCTCTGCTATGCGGAGTTCGCCGCCATGATCCCGCTGGCGGGAAGCGCCTATACCTACGCCTACGCGACTCTCGGCGAGATCTTCGCGTGGATCATCGGTTGGGATCTGACGCTGGAGTACGCCATGGGCGCCAGCACCGTGTCTTCCGGGTGGTCGAATCACTTCATTGAACTTCTGGACATCTTCCACGTGAAAATGCCGCTGTGGCTGGCTTACGATCACTGGACTGGTCTGCGCGCCGCGGAGAATGTAATTGCGCGGCAGATGGCGGTGGCTTCCGATTCCACGCTGGTCCCCGGGACTCAGGCATTTCTTTCCAAGGTTTCCGCCATCATGGTGGCCAAGTCTCCGGAGTTGGTGCAACGGGCTCACGAGCTGCTGGCAGCACCGCAGATCTTTGGCCATGAGATCGGCTTCAATCTGCCCGCCTTCATCATCGCGCTCGTGATTACGGGAATTCTGGTAGTGGGAATTAAAGAGAGCGCGCGCTTCAACTCCACGATCGTGGTCATCAAGGTTTCGGTCGTGCTGTTCGTGATTGGGCTGGGAATCAAGTATATCGACCCCGGCAGTTGGGGGACGAACTGGCACAGCTTCGCGCCGTACGGATTTTCCGGAATTGGGGCGGGCGCAGCGTACATTTTCTTCGCCTACATCGGGTTTGACGCGGTTTCCACCACTGCGCAGGAGGCCAAGAACCCGCAACGGGATTTGCCCATCGGCATTATCGCTTCGCTACTAGTTTGTACCGTCTTGTACATCCTGGTAGCGGCGGTGCTCACCGGAATGGTGCCGTGGCGTGAAGTCAATATCGAAGCTCCGATTGCGCGTGCGTTCCTGGACCGCGGCCTCACGACCGCCTCGCACGTCATTACCCTGGGCGCCCTCGCGGGTCTTACCAGCGTCATGCTGGTGATGCTGCTGGGGCAGACACGCGTGCTGTATTCCATGGCGAACGACGGTCTGCTGCCGAAGAAATTTTTCGCGGACGTGCATCCCAAATGGCGGACGCCCTGGAAAAATACGATTCTGGTGGGAATTCTCGCGGCGATTGTCGGGAGCCTCACACCGATTGACGATATCGGCAAGATGGTGAACATTGGCACGCTGCTCGCGTTCGTCATCGTATGCATCGCGGTGATGATGTTGCGCAAGACCAATCCAGATCAGCCGCGTCCCTTCCGCACGCCATGGGTTCCGGTCGTACCGATTCTTGGAATCCTCTTCAACGGATACATGATGTACAAGCTTGGCTGGGTCAACTGGGCCCGCCTGATCGTGTGGCTCATCATCGGCCTGGTGGTTTACTTCTCCTATAGCCGCCATCACAGCCGGGTGCAGGCGCTGGGCGCCGGAACCGGGCCAGTCGGCAAGCGCTAAGAGCGTCGCGGTATCAGATTCTTTGTCAGTTCTGGCGCAGGGATTTGACTACTGCGGAAAAGTCTTCTTCGCCATATCCTTTGGCGATGGCTTGTTTGAAGATATTCAGAGCCGAGGAAGCAGTTTGCAGCGGTAATCCCCTGCGCTTCGCTTCATCCATCGCATAGCCCACGTCCTTCGCCATCAAACGCAGAATGAAGTTGGGAGTGAAGTCATTCGTAGCAGCGCGCTCGGCAGTTCTTTGCACGATTCCGCTTCCCGGAGCTCCCTGAGTGAGGACGGCAACCGCTTTTGCATGATCGAGTCCGCCGGCATCAATCAGGGACGAGGCCTCGGCAAACGACGCCGCCTGCACTCCGCACACGAAGTTGTTGATCAGCTTCATGAGGGCGCCGCTTCCGGTGGGTCCAAGATGAATGATCTGGCGGCCGAGCACTAAAAATACCGGGCGCGCCTTTTCCAGTGCCGACTCCGAACCCCCTACCAGGAAATTCAGTTCTCCGGCGGCGGCATGAGGCTTAGTTCCGGTGACCGGCGCGTCGAGCAGTTCGCACTGACGCTTGGCGGCGGACGCGGCTAATTCATTGATCCACTCGACACTCAATGTGCTTGACTCAATCAGCACCGTTCCCGGCGCCGCGCCTGCTAGCGCTCCGCTGTCGCCCAACCAGACTTCGCGCGATGCGACGTCGTCGGCGACAATGCTGATCACAATTTCGGCGCGCGAGGCGGCTTCCTTCGGCGACGACGCGGCGGTTGCTCCCTTTTCTACAAACGGCTTGGTCTTGTCCCGATTCCGGTTGTAGACCGTCAGCGGGAAGCCTCCAGACAGCAGACGTCCGGCCATGCCCGTGCCCATGATGCCCAGTCCGATCAATGCCACAGCAGGTTTTGCCATTAGAACCTCACTCCATTGGGATAACACGAATCAGCGGCTGCGTCGATTTCGCCAGACGCACTGGATTGCGCAACGGACGCCCGAAACCCTCGCAGGCGACCTGCATGACGTCTCCATCGATCAGTTGAATCCCGTCGCTGAAACTCAGGCCGTCGGTGCCGAAGAAGTGAACGTGGATGTCTCCAGGACGGCGGTGAGCTTCAAATTTAAAATGATGATGCTCAATGTTCTGGAGACTATGGCACATCTCTGCCTCGCCGGACCGAAAGACCTTTGACCAGATCAAATCGCCGCCGCGCTCTATTCGCACTTCGACTGCAATCGACTGGAACTGGGCGTCTACCACCAGTTCCGGACCGATCGCGCAGGTGCGAAGTTTGGAGGCGGCAAGATTCAGATAGTTTGTCTTCTCAAAACGATGATCGGAAAACTCATTTCCGGCGGCAAAGCCGAGCCGGTGGGGCAGGCCGTCAGGCCCGATCAGGTAGATGCCGGCGATCTCTGCTTCCTCGCCGCCATCTCCGGCGTAAGCCGGCACGTCGAGTGGCTCGCCGTGAGCGCGCAGAGTGGTTCCCGTTCCCTTGTAGAACCACTCCGGCGCGGCTCCAATGCTGCCGGGAGCGGGACGGCCTCCTTCCAGGCCCCAGCAGAACATTCTCATGCTGTCGGTAAGCTGTTCTTCAGGGCTGGCGTGCATGCTTTGCCGGTTCTTGGCGCTTCCCATGTGCGTGAGCCCGGTCCCGGAGACCAGACAGCGCGCCGGTTCCGGATGATCTACCGGAGGCATTACCTGCCAGGGTGAAGTTCCGTTGTACACCGCTTCATATTCCAGCAGTTCCTGCGAAGCGCCGGCCAGGGCGGCCTCGGAAAGCTTCCGGCCGGCGGCGATAGCATTGCTTGCCAACTTAAAAATGGTCCCGTCCCCATCGAGCAGACGCAAGTGCGGTTCCTCGACCAGCGCAACACGCCGTTCGTCGCCTTTTCGTAGTTGAACAAGCCTGGTCATGTTGCGGTAAACGGCACTGGTCATTCGGCGACTTCGAACCGTTCCAGCGCCTTCTCGTTTACGCTGAGGCCGAGGCCCGGAGTCTTTTCATCCAGATCGATGAAGCCGTCTTTTGCTTGCGGTTCACCGTTGAAGATGTACCAGAACAACTCGTTGCCAACTTCCACGTCGACAACCGGGAAATACTCGGCCATCGGAGAGTTAAGGCTTGCCATCACCACGTGATAGTTGTGCATCTGCCCGGCGTGCGGAATGACCGGAACCGAGTACGACTCGGCGAGCGCTGCGATCTTTCGCGCCTGGGTAATTCCGCCGACGCGGTTTGTGTCGAACTGGATGTAGTCAACCGCTTTCGCCTGCAGCAAATCGCGAAAGCCGTACTGGGTGAACTCGTGCTCGCCTCCGGCAATCGGAATTCGTCCGTAGGCCTTGAGTTCGGCATATCCGTGAATGTCATCGGGGATCACGGGCTCCTCCAGCCAGCGCAGGTGAAAAGGCTCGAGCAGAGGCAGCATGCGTTTTGCGTAGTCGAGGGTCCAGCCCATGTAGGCATCGGCCATTACGTCTATCTCGTCGCCGACAGCTTCACGGACTGTCCGCACCAGGTCGACGTTGCGCTGCATGCCGGCCGCGCCATCGACGGGTCCCCATCCAAAGCGCAGCTTCATGGCTTTGTAACCCTGTTGCTTGTAGGTGCTTGCTTCCTCGGCCAGCTTGCCCAGTTCAACGCTGTACAGGCGGCTGGCATACACAGGGATGCGCGGCTTAGTTCTGCCACCCAGCAAGCGGTAAACGGGCTGGCCGGCAGACTTGCCGAGCAGGTCCCACAGGGCGATATCGACCGCACTAATTGCGGCCATGGCGATTCCCTTGCGCCCGAATGCCATGGTCTTGCGGTACATGTGTTGCCACAGAAATTCGATGTCCCACGGGTCCGCGCCGATGAGAAGTGGCTTCAGGTAGAGATCGATGACCTGCTTGCTCAGATGCGGCGCCAGCGCGGCGTTTCCGATGCCTGCATGGCCGTCGTCGGTGAAAATCTCAACGATCAGCCAGCCATGAAACGTGAACGTCGACATGGAAGCGGGATCGAGCGACAGCAGGTCCATGGGATTGGTGCAGAAATGAGGAGGCAGCGGCACGGTTTTGCCGCGCCATTGAACCACGCGCGTACGGATTTCCTTGATCTTCAAAGCGCTTCCTCGTAGACGAGTTTCGATTGCAGTGGCAGAAGACGAACTACAGGAATTGTGATCAGGATCAGCAGCAATGCCAACACATGAAAGCTTCCGGCCATGGTGAAGACAATGCCGTACCCGAAACCGTGGTCGAGCAGATAGCCCGCCAGTTGCCCGAAGGCAATTCCTCCCATGGCGCCGCCGAATCCCACCAGCCCGGCGACGGCGCCGACCACATTCCTGGGGAACAGATCCGTCGGAAGCACCATGACCAGCGTGGACCAGGATTGCTGCCCGAAGTACGCGAGGCTGAAAATTGCCAGCGCCCAGGAAATCTGCACATAGGGAACCAGCAACACCAGCGGCATGAAAGCTGCACTGAGCCCCAACGCAACCTTGCGAGCGGTGCCCACCGAGAAGTTTCGCTGCACCAAATAACTCGAGAATCCGCCGCCTACCAGGCAGCCGACTCCTGCGGCGGCGTACGGAATCCACGCCAGGGCGCCGACAGCCTTGATATCAAAGCCGCGGGCATCGTACAAGTACTTGGGCAGCCAGAACAGGTAGAAGTACCAGGCGGCGTCGCTCAGGAATTTGGCGCCGATCAGTCCCCAGGCTTCGCGGACTCGCAGCAAGCGGAGCCAGGAAACGGCGGCGGCTGCAGAATCGGCAGCAGGCTCCAGCTTCTGTCTTTCGGCGTCGTTGAGGGCGGGATGTTGGTCCGGCGGGAAGTAAGTCATTCTCCACCAGAGTGTCCACACAACTCCGATCGAACCGGTCAGCACGAAAATCCAACGCCAACTCCAGAACGTCAGCACCAGTGCAATCAACGGTGGTGCGGCAACGGCGCCAATAGCGGTCCCGGCATTGATGATACCCATCGCTGTCGCTCTCTCTTTGACCGGGAACCACTCGGCTACTGCTCGCGTTGCGGCAGGGAAGCCGCCACCCTCTCCCATGCCCAGCAGAAAGCGGCTCACTGCGAGCATGACAAAGCCAGTGGCGAGACTGTGGCTGAGGCATGCCACAGACCAGAACAGCATGATCAGGGTGAAGCCGAGGCGGGTGCCAAGGACATCGGCCAGCTTTCCGCCGCCGGCGTACATGAAGGCGTACGAGAACAGAAACGCAGACTGAAGATACGAGAACTGCTCGTTCGAGAGCGGAATGTCGTGTTCGATTGCCTTGATGGCAACCGGCAGCGTCTGGCGGTCGAGATAACTGATGGCGATTGCGGCACTGACTACGACAGCGATTCGCCAACGCAGCACTCGCGCTCCCCGCGGCGGAACGGCCGCCGGCCACATTGTGATGATTTCACTCGGGACAATATGAATAAGTCCGAGCGGGTTACTCGACGAGCTTCATGACTCGCGAACGTACGGGACCCAGACCTGCATGGCGGTGTCCTGGCGGTTCGCCCACGCGTAGTACGGAATCATCGTCAGGTTCTTCGCCTGGGTCTTTGGCGGCTCTGCGGTTACAGGGCCATAGAGTACCCTCTGACTGGAAGGGACCTCGTAGGCCGCGCCCTCGTGGTGCAGAACCGCTACGCCGTCCAGCAAGCCGGATTTGTATTCCGACTGGAAGTCTTTGCCGAGCCTGGGATCGACGTTGACCGCAAAGTCAGCCAGAGCTGTGCCTTGAGGCTGGTCCATCTCTTCCATGCAGAAAATCACCGGGCCGCGCTGCAATGCGACTCGTCCCGTGTTTTCCGACACCTGGCGGTTCGCCGCCACGACCTGTACCGTCATTGGGAAGTTCAGAGTTACGGTGTCGCCGGGTTTCCACTGACGTTGAATGTCGAGGTACTGTCCGGGAGTTGCGCCTTCCACTGGTTTGTCGTTCACTGCGACTTTCGCCCCCTGGGCCCAGCCTGGCACCCGAACATGTAGCGTGAAATCGCTGGGCCGAGCCGGCGTGACGGTCATCTGAATCGATCCATCCCATGGGTATTGGGTCTTCTGCCGGATCTTCAGCGCAGTTCCATTTTCCAGCCGCCAGTCCAGCAGGGAATTGTCGTACAGATGGACGTAAACGCCATCCTTGCTGGTGCTGTAGAAGTAACCGGGCAGGGAGGAGAAGGTGCGCTCCAGGTTTGGCGGGCAGCAGGTAACGTCGTACCACGGGTTGCGAATCTTGTCTCCCGTCGAAGGATCAAAGGCGAGGGGATTGCGGTAGCAATAGGTGGTGCCGTCGAGCGACATGCCGGAGTTGATGCCGTTATACAGTGCGCGCTCAATGACATCGGCAAACTTGGACTCCCCGCTCGCGGCCAGCATGCGCCAGTTCCACATCATGTTGCCGATCGCGGCACAACTCTCGCCGTAGGCCTGCGCGTTGGGCAATTCGTAAGGGTCGCCAAAGGCTTCCCACTCGCTACGCGCCCCGACGCCACCGGTGACGTACATCTGCCGCCGCGTCAGGTCTTCCCAAAGTGTGTTTAATGTCTTCAGGTACGCCGGATCGCCAGTTTCGAGGTAGTAGTCGGTGGCGCCGCAGCATGCGTACATCGCGCGGACAGCATGCCCCTCGAGCTTCGTGCGGGAAGTGAAAGGAATTCCGCAATACATGTAGACGATACGCCTCGGATCGATCTTGGCGCGCTCGTCGCCATGCAGGATGTAACCTGCCAGGTCGACGTACTGGCGTCTTCCCGTGGTGCGATAGAGCTCGATCAGCGCCATCTCTATTTCGGGATGGCCCGAGATGATTGGCTTCTGGTTCGGGCCGGGCCCGTAGTTGGGAATCAGGAAGTTGTCGACCATTTTGGCGCCGGCGTTCATTAAGGTTGCATCGCCGGTCGCGCGATAGTACGCGATCGCGCCCTGCAACATGTGTCCCAGACAGTAAAGCTCGTGTCCGACCTCCTGGCTGTGAGGCAGCATGCGCTGGGACACGCGGTCCTCGACATAGTAGGTGTTCAGGTATCCACTGGGCTCCTGTATGGCGACGACTTCCCGGATCATCGACTCAGTTGCTTTGTGAAGCTCCGGACGATCTCCCGACTGCAGAGCCCAGCCCACCCCGTCGATCCATTTGTAGATATCGGAATCGGAAAAGTATGGGCCCTTCTGCGGCGCGGAACTTTTTCCTACAAGGCGGCGAAAGTTATCCATGCGCCCGTGATCTTCCAGTTCCTGGCGCATGGTCGGAATGCTGCGCTCCACATTCGTGGTGCGGCGCTTGGACCAGAATCCCTCCTCGATCGTGACTGCCCGGACGGGCACGCCGTGCAGCTTTGCGTAAGGAGAATTCACCACATTCACCACACCCTGGTCCTTCCACGGCAACAGGGGGGCGTCAGCATTCGCGCCAGCCGCGAAGGAGAAATTTGGATTTGTCATGTAAGCGAGCGCTGCTGAAGAGGCCATTGTGGAAAGGAAATGCCGTCTTGAAACATCGCCGAGAGAGCCCATGGAGTCCTCCTTCAGGAGCTGGTGCGATTCGTCGTGTCCGCGCGTTTAGGAAGTGAGAGAGGCCAAATGACAGGGACAATTTTATACAATTTCCGGGCCAAGTAAACGATTTCTTGCGGGAAAATTGGGATGTGGAAGCGGGCGTCTCGCCGGTGCACGCGCGGGCGCCCGCGCCTACAAATTCTTACTTCGCCGCCTGCGTTTTCTGTTGCTGCGCAATCCAGGCTTCGACCTGTGAGTGCAATACGCCAAGGGGAAGGGGACCCGATCCTAGAACCTCGTCGTGAAAAGCCCGTATATCAAACTTGTCGCCAAGCCCGGATCTGGCTTCGTCGCGCAATCTCAGAATTTCCAGCTGCCCCAGTTTGTAGGCCAGCGCTTGCCCGGGCCACGCGATGTAGCGGTCCACCTCGGTTTGCACGTTGGGTTCGTCCATGGCTGTGTAGCGATGGAAAAATTCGACCATCTGATCGCGGGACCAATGCTTTTCATGGACGCCGGTGTCGATCACCAGCCGGATGGCCCGCCACATCTCATTCTCTAGTCGACCATAGTCGCTGTACGGATCCTGGTAGAAGCCAACATCTTTTCCGAGTCGCTCGGAATACAACGCCCAGCCCTCGACAAACGCTGTGTAGTCAGCATTCTTGCGGAACGGTGGCAGGTCCGGCAATTCCTGCGCGATGGAAATCTGAAGGTGATGCCCCGGAACGCCCTCGTGATAGGCGATGGCTTCGATATTCAGCGTGAGGCGGTGTTCCGGATCCCACTCGTTGACGTTGATATGGCCGGGACGTGAACCGTCTGCCGCTCCCGGCATGTAGTCAGCGGGTACCGCATTCTTGGCGCGGAAGGAGTCCATCGGAATTAACTCCAGCTTGTTTTTGGGCAGCCGTCCAAAGAGCTGGGGAAGTTCTTTCTCCATCTGGCGCGTGTACCTGGTGTAGAGGTCGAACACCTGCTGCCCGGACGTCGCGTACATGCTCCTGTCGTTCTTGATGTGCTCATTCAGGACGGCCAGATCTTTGAATCCCAGCTTCTTCGCCAGTTCCAGCATCTGAGCTTCGGTTGCCGTAACCTGTTTGAGGCCGATCTCGTGGATCTCATCCGGGCTCAGGTCGGTGGTAGTGATCTGTCGAATCTGAAAGCGGTAGCGCGCCCCGCCATCAGGAATGGACCATACGCCCGGCTCGGCGCGCCCGTGGGGCGCATATTCGTCGCGTACAAATTTGGCGAATTTCCGATATGCAGGGACGATCTCCTGATCGATCGCCGCGAGAACGCTACCCCGGATTCGTTTCTGCTCGGGCGGAGCGATTGCTACTGGAAACTGTTTGACCGGCTTGGCAAACGGGCTCAGGTCCCCGGATTCCTGCGAGACTTCATAAGCCTGTTTGGCAACCTGTTCGAGGAGATAGCGGGGAGGGACGAGCCGATCCTGCATACCCTGCCGCAAATTTGCTATGACCTGATCGAAGGCGCGGGAAACCTGATGCAGCCGCGACAGATAGTTTTCATAGTCGCGAGCATCGTTAAACGGCGCCAGATTCACCTGCTCCAGCAATCCAAGATGAATTCCGTCCATCTGGTTGACGGACATTTCCCAGGGTTTGAATCGGGCTCCCTCGATGGCAAGGTTGAGGTTTCGAATGAAGAGTTCCCGGCTGAGCGCATCCTGCGGCGGCAGACCCGAGGGATCAATGGCCTCGGCCCGTGCCAGAAACTTTTGGCGTTCCTCGACGTCTGCCTTGTAGGCGGCGGGCGAGTAGTCGGTGAGGCGATCGTTGTATCTCTTGTCGCCGAGGACGGTCGCCATCTCCGGATTCGTGCGAAGCTCGTGCTGCCACTCTTCGTCGAAAAGGGAAAGCAAAGCCGCGCGCTTGTTATTGGCCCCAGGCGATTGTTGAGCGGGCAACTCCTTGCCGCTCGATAGAACAATCAGGCAAGCGGCTATGGCGCAGGCCGGAAAGCAGGCGAGAAGAAGAGAACGCGAAATCATGTTGACGGCTCCAGACAGGTGCGGGTACGGCTCGGTCTTACGAATGCGGTATTGTACAAGCAAATGAGTGTCTTCAGAAGGATTCGCGTAATTGATTCGCACACCGGCGGAGAGCCGACGCGCGTGGTCATATCAGGGGGCCCGGACCTCGGTTCGGGCGACCTGGCCGAACAACTGAAGCGGTTCTCAAGAGACCATGACTGCTTCCGCTCGGCGGTAGTGAATGAGCCACGCGGATCAGACGTGATGGTGGGCGCTCTGCTGTGCGAGCCAAGAGATTCCGCGAGCGCCGCGGGTGTGATTTTTTTCAATAACGTCGGCTATCTCGGCATGTGCGGACACGGCACTATCGGCCTGATCGCGACTCTCGCTCACATGGGACGAATCGGGGAAGGCGAGCATCGCATCGAAACTCCGGTGGGAACCGTGACAGCCTTATTGGAAGCAGACGGAACGGTCACGGTAAACAATGTCCCAAGCTACCGTGCAGCAGCAGGGGTCAGTGTCGAGGTGCCGGAACTCGGGATGGTTCAAGGCGACGTCGCATGGGGAGGCAATTGGTTCTTCCTTATCGAGAACCATGGGCTGGAATTGCAGTTGAAGAACGTCGAATCGCTCACGAGCTTTACCTGGGCAGTCCGCAAGGCGCTGGTTGCCGCCGCGATCACGGGCGACGACGGCAGGGAGATTGATCACATCGAGTTGCTGGCTCCTTCGCCGACGCCCGGGGTGAACAGCAGAAGCTTCGTCCTATGTCCGGGCAAGGCATACGATCGCTCTCCCTGCGGCACCGGAACAAGCGCGAAGCTGGCCTGCCTTTACGCGGACGGAAAATTCAGCGAAGGGCAAGTCTGGCGGCAGGAGAGCATCGTGGGCAGCATTTTTGAGGGCAGCATTCGGATTCGCGACGGAAAGGTTTTGCCCAGCATCAAAGGTTCGGCATTCGTCAATGCGGAAGCCGAACTGGTGCTGGATCCTCGCGATCCATTCTGCATGGGCATCCGGGCGTGAGCACAACAGACTACGATGTGATTGTTATTGGCGCTGGAATTGTCGGGGCGGCCTGTGCCGACGCTTGCGCGCAACACGGGATGCGGGTTGCAGTTCTGGATCGAGGTGTGGCGGGTGGGGGCGCGACCGCTGCCGCCATGGGCCACGTCGTGGTGATGGACGACTCGGAGGCACAGTTTGCTCTGACGCGCTATTCCCAGCAACTCTGGCATTCGCTCAGTTCCGAACTTCCGAAGGAAGTGGAATACAGACAGCGTGGGACCATCTGGGTGGCCGCCATCGAGCAGGAGATGTCCGAGGTTCGCCGCAAGGAGGCGTTTTATCGGGAGAGGGGAGTTCCGGCGGAGATTCTCGATCCCAGCGCTCTGGAAGACGCGGAACCAAATCTCCGCAAAGGCCTGTGCGGCGGCCTGTTTGTTCCGGAGGATGTGGTGGTCAATCCGCTGTGCGCGGCGAGGTTTCTGATCGAGAGAGCGAGGTCCAAGGGCGCAACGATGTATTTTGGGGTCAGCGCCTCGTGGAATGGCCAGGGCGAAGTCATTGCGAACGGGGATACGCTTCATGCGCGATTGATTGTGAACGCCGCAGGGGTAGGCGCGACTACTGTCACGTCTGGGATTGAAATCAAAAAACGCAAGGGCCACCTGGTACTCACCGATTGTCATCCCGGATTCGTGGAACACCAACTGGTAGAGCTAGGCTACTTGAAGAGCGCGCACTCGCTGACCACGGACTCGGTTGCTTTCAATGTGCAGCCGCGCGCCAACGGCCAGATTCTGATTGGGTCTTCACGGCAATTTGGGGCTGAGAACCCAGAGGTAGATCGTCACATTGTGGACCGCATGATGCAAAGAGCGGAGGAATACATGCCTGGCCTGGCGGGGATGGCCAAGGTCCGGGAGTGGACCGGTTTCCGCGCGGCGACTCCGGACAAGTTGCCGTTGATCGGGCCGATGCCAGACGATCCGAGCGTCTTTCTCGCGACCGGCCACGAAGGGCTGGGTATTACCACCTCGCTGGCCACGGCGCAGCTGCTGGCGCATCACCTGCTCGGAACGAAATCGCCGGTTGATCCGGCACCCTACCTGCCGTCGCGAACGGCGGAGCATGCAGGAACAGTTGCCGGGTCCCAGCAAAGGGCCGGAGGCAATTCATGAACTGGAAAGGCGTAATGCCGGCGATCACAACGCCTTTTGATCGCAACTACAAAGTCGACCACGGCTTCATGGGGGAGCACTGTCGCTGGTTGATCGCAGGCGGATGTTCCGGCATTGTTGCGCTCGGTTCCCTGGGAGAAGGCGCGACCCTGACTCTTGAAGAGAAAAAGGAAATTCTGGAGACGTGCACAAAAGCGGCAGCGGCGCCGGTTGTGGCCGCGATTTCGGCGCTATCCACCGCGGACGCTGTAGTTCTGGCGAAGATGGCCGCGGATGCCGGCTGCGATGCCCTGATGGTGCTGCCTCCCTATGTCTACAAGGGTGACTGGCGGGAGATGAAAACTCACGTGGGTGCGGTCTTCGAAGCCACGCCTCTTTCCTGCATGCTGTATAACAACCCGGTTGCCTACGGCACTGACTTTCTGCCTGAGCAGATTCAGGAACTGGCGGCGGAATACGAGAATTTCGAGGCAGTGAAGGAATCGACGACAGATGCCCGCAGAGTGAGCTCGATCCGCGCGCTGAACGGCGACCGCCTGGAAGTATTTGTCGGGGTCGATGACCTCATCGTGGAAGGCGTTGGTGTCGGCGCCAGTGGCTGGATTGCGGGTTTGGCCAACGCGCTGCCGCGTGAATCGGTTGAGCTTTTCAACTACGCCAGCGGCGGCGATCGGGAGAAGGCGTTCGAGCTCTATCGCTGGTTTCTGCCGTTGCTTCGCTTCGACACGGTTCCAAAGTTCGTGCAACTGATCAAGCTGGTCCAGGCCGAAGTTGGGATGGGCAACCCGCGAGTTCGCCCGCCCCGGCTGGAACTCAGTGGGGATGAATTGGCGAGCACTATCAAACTGATCAAGGATTCGCTGCGAACTCGTCCGCGGGCGCTGATGGCGACGGTTCCGGGCGCAAACTGATCTGGAGGCACGAGTGGAGTTTTCGGGCAAATCGATAATCGGGTCGGGCCAAGGCGTGGCACGTGATGGCAGCTTTACGGCCATCAACCCGCGAACCGGAGAGCGGATCTCGCCGGATTTCTTTACCGCGAGTTCTGCAGAAATCGATCGCGCGGCCTCGCTGGCGAGTCAGGCATTCGAAGCCTATGGGCAAGCGTCGGGCCGTGACCGGGCAGCGTTTCTGCGGACGATTGCGGGCGAGATTGAAGCCATCACCGAACAGCTTGTGGAGCGTGCGGAACAGGAGACGGCCCTGCCAAAGCCGCGACTGCAGGGTGAGACGGCCCGCACATGCGGCCAGCTTCGCCTGTTTGCGCAGGTTGTGGAAGAAGGGTCGTGGGTGATGGCGCGAATCGACCGCGCCGACAAAGACCGCAAGCCAGCTCCCAAGCCCGATATTCGTTCTATGCTGCATCCCCTGGGCCCGGTAGCAGTTTTCGGAGCGAGCAATTTCCCTTTGGCATTTTCCGTAGCAGGAGGCGATACGGCCTCGGCCCTGGCGGCAGGGAATCCGGTCGTCGTGAAGGCTCATCCCGCGCATCCCGGGACAAGTGAACTGGTCGGCAAGGCGGTGCAGAAAGCCGTCCGTCAGTGCGGACTGCCGGAAGGTGTTTTCTCCATGCTCTTCGACAGCGGTGTCGAGGTGGGAGTGGCGTTAGTGAAGCATCCACTTGTGAAGGCCGCAGGATTCACGGGATCGCGAAAAGGAGGAAGGGCGCTGATGGATCTGGCGGCGGCGCGTCCCGAGCCGATTCCATTCTTTGCCGAGATGAGCAGCACCAACCCCCTATTCATTCTGCCCAATGCTCTGCGCGAGAATGCCGAGAGTATTTCGTCGGGTCTCCACACGTCATTCACACTGGGCTCGGGCCAGTTCTGCACCAAGCCCGGACTCGTATTTCTGCCGGAAGGCGCGGATGCTGCCTCATTCACGGGTAAGCTGGAAACACTTGTGAAGGATTCAGGGCCGTTTAGCATGCTGACCGCAGGCATCCGTTCCACCTACTGCTCGGCGATCGACCGACGGAAGACTCGCGAGAGCGTCACCCTGGTGGCCGAGAAGCCCCCTGGCCAGGAGTTTGCCGCGGGCGCCGCAATATTTGACACCGACGCGAAGTCTTTCCTCAAGAATCCGGAGTTGAGCGATGAGATTTTCGGTCCGGCAACTCTGCTGGTCCGGCACTCGAGCCGGGACGAGCTGCTGCAAGCCGCCCGCGGACTGGAAGGGCATTTGACCGCGACCATCCATGGAACCGACGAAGATCTGAGGAATTTCGCCGACCTGGTGGCGATCCTGCGAAACAAGGTTGGCAGGTTGATCTTCAATGGCTTTCCGACGGGAGTTGAAGTCAGTCACGCCATGGTGCACGGTGGCCCCTATCCTGCGACTTCGGACGGACGCTCGACCTCAGTCGGCAGCGAGGCGATTTTTCGCTTCGCGCGTCCGGTCTGCTACCAGGGCTTTCCGGAAGCGGCGCTGCCCGCGGAGTTGCGCGACAGCAATCCCCTGAACATCTGGCGCATGATTGACGGGGAACTGACGAAGGATACTGTGCGCAAGGCGTGAAGTCGTGACCGGGCGATCGCCTTCGCCGAGAAACTGCAGAGGTTAATTCACACCTAAGGTGGAGGGAGCCATGTCGATATCGGAATTCTTGCTCACGGAATTCGATGAGGAAATGAAAAAGACCCGGGCTGCGCTGGCGCGCGTTCCTGCCGACAAAGGAGAGTTCTCACCGCACGCCAAGTCGATGCCTTTGAAATCGCTAGCGCCTCATATCGCCCAGCTCGGCGGGTTTGGCCACATAGTACTTACGACTCCCGCACTCGACTTCTCCCAGGGAACTATCCAGCGACTCCAAATGGAGTCTGCCGAGCAACTGGTGAAGGTATTCGACGAGGGGACAGCCAAGGTGCGCGCTGCGCTCGTCGGACTCTCCGACGATGCCTGGCGAGAGAAGTGGCAGCTGAGCTTTCAGGGGAAGAAGCTGTTTGAAGGTCCCCGTTTTCTCGCGTATCGGCAGATGTTCGTGAACCACCTGGTGCATCACCGCGCTCAACTCGGCGTTTATCTGCGATTGAACGATGTGCCGGTACCATCAACCTACGGGCCCTCGGCCGATGAACCGGTGGTCTAGATCCTCAGCGAAATTCCTGAATGGCCGCCTTCAGTCCGCCTTCGTAGGCGCTGATGAGCTTGTCCCACATCTCATTCGTGGCCGCGTCAATCTGCTGGCGGGACTTGTCAGCCTGAAACCCCTTGAGGGTCTGGCGAATTCCAGTCGCAAAACTCGTCGTCGCGCAATAGCCGGGAACGAATCTGCGGATCTTGCTGTTGTCGAAGACTACGCTGACGGCTTTGTCGCCGATCAGGGTTCCTTGCTTTGCGGGCACGCAGGCAATGATGAAGTCGGAGGGGATGTGAACGATCTCAATCTCCACTCCGACGGCTTCAGCCACGACACGGTAATACTGGTCCCATGTCATGACCTCTTCCGAGGTGATGTGAAAAGCCTGTCCGATGGCCTGCACGTGTCCAAACAGGCCGACGAAACCTTTGGCGAAATCGCTGTTGTGTGTGATCACCCAGAGTGAGGATCCGTCGCCGGGCACCACGATTCTCTTCCGCCGGAGCATGCGATCGACGATTGTGTAGGGCTTCTCCCAACTGTTCGTGACCAGCGGAATCTGAGTGTCGCCGTAGGTCAGGGACGGGCGCACAATCGTGACCGGAAATCCTTCCGTCCGGTAAGCATTCATCAGGAATTCTTCGCAGGCGATTTTCCCGCGCGAGTAATCCCAGAAAGGGTTCGCGAGCGGCGTGCCCTCGGTGATCAGGTAGTGCATCGCTGGCTTCTGATAGCAGCTCGCCGAACTGATGAAGACGTACTGGCGCGTGCGGCCATGAAAGAGATCGAAACTCAGCTTTACGTCTTCGGGCACGAAGGAGATGAAATCTGCTACTACGTCGAATTTGGCGTCCCCCAGTGCGCGCTTTGCGGCCGCGACATCTTTCATGTCGGCGACGATTGTCTTTACCCCTTGCGGAAGGTCGGCTTTATGTTGCCCCCGCGTCACGAGCGTGACGTCCATCCCGCGCTCGACGGCTAGCCGCACACATGCAGTGCTAATGATGCCGGTACCACCGATGAAGAGAAGTTTCATGGGAAAAGTTGTAACAGGAAGGCAGATAGTTTGACCAGCGCGCACGGGTGAGGACACCCGTGCCTACGCCGGGGAGGACAACCCGTGACTACAGGCTAGAGCAGTTTATCGGGAGTGATGGGAAGCTCGCGGATTCGCTTGCCTGTCGCGTGGTAGACGGCGTTGGCAACCGCCGGCGCCACTCCGGTAACGGTGATCTCGCCTGTGCCTCTCGCGCCGATTCCCTCCTGATCGATATACGGATCCGGCTTGTCGATAAACAGCACGTCAATGGCAGGAATGTCGGCGTTGACCGGAACCGCATAGTCGGCGAGATTGCTGTTGACGATTCCGCCGTCGCGCGGATCGTAGACGGTGTGCTCCATCAGAGCCATCCCGATTCCCATGATGATTCCGCTGTAGGCCTGACTGCGCGCAGTCTTGGGGTTGATCACGCGGCCGATATCGAAGGCACTGACCACACGCGAAACCCTCGCTCGGGCGATCTCTGGATCCACTTTCACTTCCACGAACTGCGCTCCGAATGACTGGAAGGCGTATTTCTTGCGCTCTTCTCCCGGCGCCTGAAATCCCTCACCCTCGACCGCCGCCTGATTTCGGTCGGCCAGCACTTTGCCATAAGGCACGCCTGAAGAGGGCGATGACCCTTTCAGATACACACGTCCTTCCGAGGCCTGAACCTCGTCGTCTTTTTTGCCATGGAAGGGAGATTTCTCGTCGGAGATCGCAACTTGCACAAGTTTCTTTAGCGCTTCCTGCGAGGCCTGGCGGACAGCGGGAAGGATACTGGCCACGGTCATGGAGCCTCCGGAAACCGGGGCCGGCGGCATGTGGCTGTCCCCGAGCGCGGACGATACCTTCTGCACAGGAATTCCCGTTGCATCGGAGACGACCTGGGCCATCACGGTGTAAGTGCCGCCACCCATGTCCTGGGTCGCGCTGAGAACCTCCGCAGACCCGTCCTGAAGAATTCTCACCTTGGCGGCGCCCGGACTGCGCATCCCCGGGTACGTCGCAGTCGCCATGCCCCATCCTACGAGCAGGTTGCCGTCCCGCATCGAACCGGGTTTGGGATCGCGCTTGGCCCATCCGAATTTTTCCGCCGCTGCCTGATAGCACTCCTTCAGGTACTTACTCGACCAGGGCTGTTTCGTGTGCTCGTTGGTATCAGAATGGTTCACGATGCGAAGCTGCACCGGGTCCATCTTGAGCTTTTCGGCGAGCTCGTCCATGGCGGATTCGAGCGCAAACAGCCCGGGATTCTCACCCGGCGCCCTCATTGGCGTGGGGGTAGCAATATTGACGCGCACGGAATGGTGGGCAATCCCGACATTCGGACAGCTGTAAAGAAAGCGCGTGGTAGCGCCGCAGGCCTCGGTGAATTCGTCGACCGGCGAGGTGTGAACCATCGTGTCGTGAAGGATTGCCGTCAGCTTTCCTTCTTTGCTTGCGCCAAGGCTGACCTTCTGCCGCGTTTCCGAGCGGTGGCCGCAGGCGCTAAACATCTGCTTTCTGGTCAGATTCAGCTTTACCGGCCTTTTCAGCTTTTGGGACGCGATTGCGCTCAGGACGGAGTGAGGCCAGATGAAGCCCTTGCATCCGAAACCTCCCCCGATGAAAGGGGAGATGATGTGAATCTTTTCCTGTGGGACGCCGAGCGTTTCCGCCACGGTATTGCGGGCGCCAACCACCCACTGGGTCGTTTCGTAGAGATTCACTTCGTCGTCGCTCCAGTCCGCGATCGAGGCCGAAGGCTCCATTGGGTTGTGGTGCTCGGCAGGAGTTACGTACGTCGCCTCATGTTTCACGGCGGCGCTTTGAAGCGCGGACGACGGATCGCCGCGCTTCAACGTGAGTTTTTCGCCGAAGAATTCGGCCGGGTCAAAGGCAGTCGACATCGCCTGCTCAGTTTCGATAGCCGGGGTCTCAGTGTCGTAACTGATTTTCACCAGAGAGGCCGCATGTTGTGCCTGCTGCAACGTCTCACCCACTACCAGCGCAACGTACTGCCCGGCGTAATAAACCTTGTCGTCGGAAAAAACTACGCGGATTTCGCCTGGCTTGCTGGCCGACATGAAGTCGTTGGTCGGCTGGTAGAGCTTGGGGGCATTCCCGTGGTGAATAATCGTCAGAAATCCGGGCGCCTTTTCCGCGGCCGAGCTGTCGATCTTGGCAATGCGGCCCTTCGCGACCGGGCTCATGATGGCCACGGCATGGGCAACGTGCTGGATGGGATGATCGGCAGCATAGCGGGCCTTGCCCGTGACTTTCAGCGATCCATCTTTGCGGCTGACTGCGGAACCAACCGAGGTACTCATGCCTGTGACTCCGATTTCCGGGCAGCGAGAGCGAGTGCCCGCACGATTGCCCGCTTTGCCAATTCAATTTTGTAGGCGTTATAGCGACGGGACGCAGCGTTCTTCATAGCCGCTGCGGCGGCTGCGCGGAACGTCTCATCCGTTGCGGAACCACCGTTCAGGACGCTTTCCGCCTCATGCGATCGCCACGGCTTGGTAGCCACACCGCCAAGTGCCAGGCGGGAGGAAGCGATCTTTCCGCCCTGCAAATCCAGAGCCGCAGCGGCTGACGCCAAGGCAAACTCATACGATGCGCGATCACGCAATTTCACATAGGCCGATCTCGCCGCAAACGGGCTTTTCGGAATACTGACGTACGTGATCAGTTCTCCCGGCTTAACGGCCGTTTCGAGATGCGGGGTCTCTCCGGGAAGGAGATGAAAATCGCCAATCGGAACCTTCCGTTCCGCCTTGTCGCCACGAATGTGGACGACAGCGTCGAGCGCAACCATGGCAACGGCCATGTCGGACGGGTGGGTGGCGATGCAGTGGTCGCTTCCGCCAAGGACTGCGTGAATGCGATTGAAGCCGTCGATTGCGGCGCAGCCGCTCCCGGGTTCCCGCTTGTTGCAGGCGTAGTGAACGTCGCGGAAGTAGTAGCAGCGCGTGCGCTGCATCAGATTGCCGCCGGTTGTCGCCATGTTGCGCAACTGGGCCGAAGCGCCGGAAAGCAGCGCTTCGGAGAGCACGGGAAAGCGGGTCTTCACCGCCTCGTGATGCGCCAGGTCGCTGTTCCGAACCATAGCGCCGATCTTCAGTCCGCCGTCGGGGAGGGTCTCAATCTTGTCGAGCGGCAGGCGATTGATGTCGATCAGAGCCGCCGGAGTCTGGACATTCAGCTTCATCAGGTCGATGAGCGTGGTGCCTCCCGCGATGAAGATGCTTCCCTTTGACCGCGCCTGCTGCATCGCCTCGCTCTCGCTCTGGGCCTTCGAAAAGGTGAAAGGGATCATGATCGTCTCCGGCTCTATCCGCGCACGGACTTTACGGCTGCAACGATGTTCGGGTAGGCGCCGCAGCGGCAGATGTTTCCACTCATGCACTCGCGAATGTCATCGTCACTCGGGCCGCAGGGCTCCTTGAGCAGCGCAGCCGCCGACATGATTTGTCCCGGCGTGCAATAGCCACACTGGAACGCATCGTGCTCGATAAATGCGGCCTGCACGGGATGCAACTGGTCGCCGTGGGCAAGGCCTTCGATGGTGGTAATTTCGTCGTCCTCGTGCATGATGGCCAGGGTCAGGCAGGAGTTGATTCGCCTGCCGTTCACGTGAACGGTGCAGGCGCCACACTGGCCATGGTCGCAGCCTTTCTTGGTTCCTGCCAGTTCCAGTTGCTCGCGCAGAGCATCGAGCAAGGTTGCGCGGGTGTCGACATTCAGCGAGCGCGCCTCGCCGTTTACGCGCAGTTTGACAGCGCGCATGACGGGAGCATCCTTTACATCGGGCATCACTTCAGTAGCACTCATGAACTCCGCCGAGGGGATGACACTTGCCGCGCCGGTGGCAACGGCTGTCTTTAAGAATTTGCGTCTGTTCCATTCCGCTTCGGTCATAGGGGCTCCAATGCGGCAACAACAAACCGAAATTCGTGGTTGAGGGTGTCACGGCAATTTACCGCCCCATGATAAACCCGTCGTCGCAGTGAAAGGAGGACTGTGGCAAAAACTAAAAACTTGTTTCCCGAAACAACTCGCAGCAATTGGCTTACATCCCTGTGAAAAATCAGTTTGTCGGGAAGATGGAGTGCAGCGCCGGATAAACTTTGCGGTAATTGGAATAGCTCTGTTCCAGCAAAGAGGCGGATTGGGACTGCGGCTTGATCTCCTCGGCGGTGCGGACCACCTCGTCGCAAGCCTCATCAACCGAAGACCAGTTTTTGCTGCCCACGCCCGCTAGAATGGCAGCCCCGAACGCGGCCCCTTCCTCGGCCTCGACGATCTCAACTTTGTGGTTGTAGGTATCGGCCTGGATCTGTCGCCACAGAGGAGAACGAGCTCCGCCTCCGCCCAGGCGGATACGGTCAACAGGAACATGCATTTCAGAGAAAATCTTGAAGCTGTCCTTCAGGCTGAATGCAACCCCCTCCATAATTGCCCGAATAATGTGCCCGCGTTGGTGGGAAGCGGAAAGTCCGACGAGGGCAGCGCGAGCATTGGGGTCGCAATAAGGCGTGCGCTCTCCCATCAGGTAGGGAGCCCACAGCAGGCCCTCGGATCCCGACGGCACTGCCGAGGCTTCATCCGCGAGGCGCTCATATGGATCGCGGCCATCGTCCGGACCCGCTCCGAAGTGATCTCGGAACCAGCGAAGGGAGAGGCCGGCAGCCTGGGTCACGCCCATCACATGCCAGCGTCCGGGAATGGCGTGACAGAATGTATGAAGCCGGCCTTGAGGATCGAGGGCTGGTTCAGCCGTCGCGGCAAAGACCACTCCCGAGGTCCCGATTGTCGCGCTGACGGTTCCGGGACGCACGACTCCCATTCCGACAGCCCCGGCGGCCTGGTCTCCGGCGCCTGCCACGACCGGTGTGCCTTGCTTCAAACCGGTGGCGCTCGCGCCCTGGGCAGAAATTTTTCCGCAGACCTCCGGCGACTCGCACAAGCGGGGAAGGAGCGAGTCCGCGATCTGTGTCTTCTCCAGCACCTCCCGCGACCACGCGCGCCGGGCCACATCCAGCAGAAGGGTCCCGGAGGCATCAGCCATATCGATCACGCGCTCGCCCGTGAGTTGGAAGCGAACGTAGTCCTTGGGCAGCATGAAATGAGCAAGTCGCTGCCAGTTGGCCGGCTCATTTTCACGAACCCAGAGCAGTTTGGTCAGGGTGAAATTTGTGAGCGGAGGATTGCACGTAAGCTGAATCAGCTTTGAAGTACCAAAGAGACCGGCCAGTTCCTCGACTTGTTGCTCGGTCCGCTGATCGCACCAGATGAGCGCGGGCCGGATGACTTCGTCCTGGGCGTCAAGCAGCACGGCTCCGTGCATCTGCCCGGAGAAGCCCACGCAAGCGATGTCATCTGCCTTCGCGCCAGAGTTCTTTAGCGCCTTCTGCACTGCGAGGCCGCATGCCCGCCACCAGTCCCGCGGATCCTGTTCGGCCCAGCCGGCCTTAGGCGAGGCAAATTGCGCGTGCTCTTCGGTTCCGGAGCCGAGGACTTTGCCCTTCTGATCGATGACCAGCGCGCGCGTGCCACCGGTGCCAACGTCGATTCCAAGGAATTTGATGGCGCCCCCTACCTATTCTGTTCGGAGAAGCTAGCCGGCGTACTTTGCCAGTTGAGGCTCAGGGTGTGGCTTCGCTTCGCTTGTCGTGTGCGGTTCCTGAGATTGCTGTTGCAGGAAGAAATCGAGATTGCCCCTCATCACCAGGTGCGGCGCGAGGGTGACCTGGTAGGACGGGCATTCGCCTTCGGCAAGGAACTGGTGAAGCACCCGAAATGCCATCCTGCCCTGCCGGTGTGGCCGCTGGTGGATGGTTGCGGCCACGGCGTCCGAGCGGATTTCATCGACCAACGCGGGAAATAAATCCGTTGTGATGAACGTGACTTTGCCCAGCAGGTTGGCGTCGCGCGCCGCGTTGAGGACCGGAATCGAAGCCTCCGTCGTAATGTAGACTCCGGCGAGGTCGGGATGAGTTTCGAATAGCCGCCGCGACTTCTCGTAGGCCTCCAGTTCCACGTCGTGGTCTTCAATCGGATCGACGACGGCCATCCCGGGGTAAAAGGCGCGAAGCGTGTTCTCAAAAGCCTTGTATTTTTCCGAGTGCTCGGTGATCCCGAGTTCGCTCAGCGTAACGCCGATTTTTCCTGTTCCCCGCAGGAATCTTCCCATCAGGTTCGCCGCCAGGGATCCGCTGGCCATGGTGTCAATAGAGACGACCGCTAACCTGCCTGTGTTGGCCGCGTCGGTGGCGACGCAAACCACGGGAATGCTGTTGCGCGAGGCGCGCCTGATCCAGGAATGAAGCGTCTGCGGGTGACTCGGAAAAGTGATAATTCCGTCCACCTTGGCGTTCAATGCCGCCTCGAAAGCTTCTTCCTCGCCTTCACCGAGCCGGGGATAGGTTCGAAATTCGACCTCGACATCCTCCAGGACCAGCGACTTGGCTTCATCCGTGATCCCCGCCCGCACCTCATCCCAGAACGAGGTGGTGCCCTGCAAGGTATTCACCGAGATTCGCAGGTTCCGCTTGGAAGAGAGATATCGGGCGGCCAGGTTTGGACGGTAGCTTAACGTCTTGGCCATCTTCAGCACGCGCGTCTTGGTGATGGGGCTGACGCCGGGGTGATCGTGAAGCGCGCGGTGAACCGTTCCAGTGGAGATCCCCAGCGCGTCAGCGATGTCGAGGAGTTTTGTCTTTCGGATCATGAACCGTTGTTCTGCTCGCGCCGCGCTCACGACAGGTCAGACAAAACGGCACGTCGTCACTGTCCACCCGGTTCGTAAGCGTTGACGAAATTAGAATGTCGGCATCAAGTTGTCAACTGCCGACTACGTTCAGAAGCGCTCTACCAGGCAGAAAAGCCGCGTAACCTTCGCGAATGCTTTGACTTAGAGCGGTCGCGGTAAGTGAACACTCACCTCGTAAACTACCTTATCGGAGTTGTCGGAAGGCTTGCGGTTTTGGGGAATTGCGTCCCGGCGATGATATCGAAAATTCCCGCTCCAGCGATGCGGTTCATGTTGACGTCGAAAAGGGATGGGCCAGAGGGAGGAGGCTCTCGACTGTCGGTTTTCCGCAGAGGTCAGAGACACGCGCTGAGATCAGCTTCTTTGTCCGACGAGTCATGAATGCCACGCCGACAGGTATAGAGCTCCGACTTCCTCTGGATTGGTCCGCCATTTTGAAGCGGGCGAGTGTATGCTATCCGGGCCGTAGCCAGGACCCCGGTCGGATGCCGAAATTTCGAAAATATCTCCTGTGCTTCCTGTGCTGCATTCCCATCGCAATCTCATCCGGATCACCTTCAAGCGCTGCTCAGGCGACTGGCTCCGCCACCGCTCACATCAGCATCGATGCAGGACGAGTCGACGGCACGATCAGCCCCACGCTCTACGGGCAGTTCATCGAGTTCATGTTCGAAGGGGTAAAGGGAGGATTGCACGCCGAACTGCTGAAGGACCGCAGCTTTGAGCAAGCGCCAAACTCGATCGGTCTTCCTCGGGATTGGGAACATGACCCCGACGACCGCGATCACGATCCCAATCTTCATTTCGCCTGGGACGCTTCCGACCACTACCCGAAAACCCGCGAGTCCAGTGACGCGCCTCCGGATCATTCGCTATTAGTGACGCTTGGCGCCAAAGACAATCAGCGGCGGGGAATTCATCAAGGTCATCTGCCAGTGATGCAGGGAATGCCTTACAAGGGCTATGTCTGGCTGAATGCCAGCCAGTTTGACGGGTACCTCGAGGTGGCGCTGGAGGCGGATTGGACAGGTGGTGAGACCTACGCGTCCACGCAGATTCGCAACATCGCCGGGGACTGGAAGAAATATGAATTTACCCTGACGCCGGCAAAGACCGACAAGCTGGCCAAGTTCGTCATTCTTTTCTATGGCATTGGGAAGCTGTGGCTCGATCAGGCCTCACTGATGCCCGGAGATGCCGTCGATGGCGTGAGGTCGGACGTCTTCGCGAAAGTGAAGGACCTGCGCCCGGCCTTCATCCGCTGGCCCGGAGGAAACGTAGCCCAGGACTACCACTGGACGTGGGGCGTGGGTCCGCGCGATCAGCGCGTAACGTGGATCAACCTTTCATGGGCGAACGAGCGTGAGCCGAGTGATTTCGGCACCGATGAGTTCGTCCGCATGTGCCAGAACGCCGGCACTGAGCCTTCCCTCACAGTAAATGTCGAGGGCCGTGGCGCCACCGCGGAAGAGGCTGCCTCGTGGATCGAGTATGCCAACGGACCCGCTGGGTCGAAGTACGGAGCGCTGAGAGCGTCCAATGGCCACTCCGACCCCTTCCGGGTGAAGTATTGGGAGGTAGGGAACGAGATTTGGGGCGACTGGGTGCGAGGACACAGCGACGCGCAAACCTACGCCCTCAATTACAATCGGTACGCTTCCGCTATGAAAGCGGTCGATCCATCAATCCGGCTGATCGCGGTCGGCGACAATGACCTGAACTGGGATCGTACAGTTCTCAGCACGGCCGGCTCGCAGGTCGACTATCTGGCCATTCATCACTACTATGGCGCGACTGACATGAAAGGCGATCCTCTTAACCTCATGGCTCATCCGCTGGCCTACGAACGCTTCTACAAGCAGGTCGAGCAGATGATCCATGAGTTGGCCCCCTCGCGGCAGATCAAGCTGGCCATTAATGAATGGAACACGAGTTTGCCATTGCCACGGCAGCATTCCATGGAGTCGGCTCTTTACGGGGCCCGATTGATGAACGTTTTCGAGCGGACCGATTCTGTGGGCATGAGCGCGGTTTCCGACCTGGTGAACGGATGGTCGGGCGGTGTAATTCAGGCCAGCAGGCAGGGGACGTTTGTGACTCCTACCTATCTCGTCAACCAGCTTTACAGCCAGCACCTGGGAAGTGAGCGTCTGACGGCGCAAGTTGAAAGCCCGACGTTCGACACCACCCTGGAAGGCAAGAACGTTCCATATCTCGACGTAGTGGTCAGCCGCACCTCGGATCGCAAGCAGATTTTCATCAAGGCTGTAAACACCGATCCCCAACGCGATCTCAAGACGTCTATTCACCTCGCGGGGGTCCGTGTAGAACCGAAGGCCACGCTGCAGACCGTAAACGGAAGTTCGCTGGAGGCGGCCAACAGCTTTCGCACGCCCGATGCCGTGACCATCCGGCAGAGTTCGCTGGAAGCAGGACCGGATTTTACCGTGCCGTTTCCGAGTCATTCAGTTTCAGTCATTACGTTGAACGTCCGGTAATAACGAACGCACAGAATAGGGGCTGTGCCGCAAGTGCGCCCTGCCAATCCAACTCGAGGGGTCGCCCGTGAACCTGACTAGCATTGATTGGGTCATCATGCTCGTGTACTTCGTGTTTGTGCTGGGCATCGGATTCGTGCTCAAGCGCAGAGTGAAGACCAGCACGGACTTCTTCCTTGCGGGGCGGGCTATTCCAGCGTGGGTGTGCGGACTGGCGTTCATCTCCGCCAATCTGGGCGCGCAGGAAGTCATCGGCATGGCGGCCTCGGGCGCGAAGTATGGCATCGCCACCAGCCACTTCTATTGGATCGGCGCCATCCCGGCCATGGTTTTTGTCGGCCTGTTCATGATGCCGTTCTATTACGGCTCGCGGGCGCGCTCGGTGCCGGAGTACTTGCGCCTGCGCTTCGACGAGAAGACCCGCGGCCTGAATGCGATCTCCTTTGCTGTGATGACCGTTTTCTCGTCGGGCATTTCTCTCTACGCTATGGCGCGGCTGATTCAGACTCTGCACATTCTCGACGCGCCTTTCCGGCGGATGGCCATTTCCCAGGGTTCGATTCTGCATGTGAGCATCATCTTTTCCGCGCTCATTGTTTTGGGATACATCCTGCTGGGCGGTCTCTCCAGCGCGATTTACAACGAAGTGATTCAGTTCTTTCTGATCGTGGCAGGGTTCTTCCCACTTGTCTGGCTGGGACTGAAAGACGTGGGCGGATGGCAGGGCCTGACGCAGAAACTTCCTACGGCCTTTACCCATTCCTGGGTGGGGATGGGCAGCGCAAATACGAATCCGCTGGGTGTGGAGTGGTTTGGCCTGGTGATGGGCCTGGGTTTTGTTCTTTCCTTCGGATACTGGTGTACCGACTTCCTGGTGGTGCAGCGTGCCATGGCAGCCGACTCCATGAGCGCTGCGCGCCGGACCCCGTTGATTGCTGCCGTTCCCAAGATGCTCTTTCCATTTCTGGTCATCCTGCCCGGCCTGATCGCCATTGGACTGCCGATGCAAAAAGCCGTCCAGAGCCCGTCTTTGGCCGGCTCTACCCAGGCACGAATGGCTGGAGAGGGTCTTATTCCTCCCAAGATCGACGCGTCGACGGGCATGCCACTGCTGGACAACAACGGCAAGGCGGTCCTGGATTATGACCTCGCGATCCCCAACATGTTGCTGCATTACTTTCCCACCGGAATTCTGGGGCTGGGACTTACGGCTCTGCTTGCCAGTTTCATGTCCGGGATGGCTGGGAATGTCACCGCCTTCAATACCGTGTGGACTTATGACATCTATCAGGCGTACATCCGGCCCAATGAGAGCGACGCTCATTACTTGAACATGGGGAGGTTCGCGACAGTTTTTGGAATTGCGTTGTCGATCCTTGCCGCATACGCCGCGACCCGCTTCAACAACATCATGGATATGTTGCAGCTGGTCTTTGCTTTCGTGAACGCCCCGCTGTTTGCCACCTTCCTTCTGGGAATGTTCTGGAAGCGCACTACAGGCCACGCCGCTTTCACGGGCCTGCTCAGCGGAACGCTGGCAGCCGCCCTGCACCACGGCCTGACCCTTCCCACTGGTGCGATACCCGGCTTGAAAGGGGCATGGCTTGGCGCGGTTCTACACACCTACCCCAGCGAAATGGCGCAGAACTTCTGGACGGCGATCTGGGCGTGGAGTGTGTGTTTTGTGCTTACGATTGCCATCAGCCTGGTGACCCGTCCGCGGCCGGACAAGGAACTTGTAGGGCTGGTCTATTCTTTGACTGAGCGGCCCAGCGAGGAACATCTGCCGTGGTACAAACGGCCTGCCCCGCTGGCGGCCGTGGTTATTGTGGGTACAGTCCTCTTGAACCTGGTGTTCCGCTAGACAAGGAGGCAGCATGGGGCTCGACATCCGTTTGCCAATCGGCTTGCTTTTCACTGTCTTCGGGCTGATGTTGTCCGCATTCGGCCTGTTCAGCAGTCCTGAGCTGTACGTCCGCTCGTTGGGAATTGATGTCAATCTGCAGTGGGGTATCGTGATGCTGGTTTTCGGCCTGGTTATGCTATTTCTTGGCCGCCGCGGAACGATCGAGAATACCGGTACATCAGTTGGAGAACACGGGAGTTCAAAGAAATGATCGTCCTCTCATGCCGATGATCCAAAGCCCGGAGAGCGCCGTGAAGTCGATTGCCTCGGAATTGAACGATAAGTTTCGCGAGTGCTTCGGATCGCGAGCCAGTCTCTATCGTGCTCCCGGACGAGTCAATCTCATCGGCGAGCACACCGACTACAACGACGGGTTCGTCATGCCATCGGCCATCGAGTACTACGTCTGGGTGGCCATCGCCCCACGCCCCGACCGAAGGCTGGTGGTTCATTCCCTTAACTTCGGGAAAAAAGCTGAAATCGATCTGGAAGATCGAGCCCCACAACCGCACAAGGACTGGAGTGACTACGTGCAGGGAGTGGCGCTCATGCTGGAGCGCTCGGGCAAACATCTCAAAGGTGCAAATCTGGTGATTCGCGGAGATGTTCCCATCGGCTCGGGCCTGAGTTCCTCCGCTGCGATCGAGGTAAGTACCGGGTTCGCCCTGCTCAGAAATTCGGGGATCGAGGTGGAGCGCGTTCATCTTGCGCGACTCGCTCAGCGTGCGGAGAACGAATTTGTGGGCGCGCGCTGCGGAATCATGGACCAGTTCGTCTCGTGTAACGGCGCCGCCGGACACGCGCTCATGCTTGACTGCCGATCGCTCGAATACAGATTGTTACCCCTGCCCAATCACGTCAGCCTGGTGATCTGCAACACCATGGTCAAACACGAATTGGCGAGCGGCGAGTACAACACGCGGCGGTCCGAGTGCGAGCAGGGTGTGCACCTGCTGGCAAAATCTCTGCCCGGGATTCGCGCGTTGCGCGACGTAACCCTGGAAGAGCTCACGGCCCATCGCAAGGAACTTCCTGAGACCGTCTATCGGCGGTGCCTCCACGTGGTCAGCGAAAATGCCCGCGTCACAGCGGCGGCGGTCGCCCTCGACCGCGGCGACCTCGACGAGTTCGGAAAGCTCATGGCGGATTCGCACCGCAGCCTGCGCGACGATTTCCAGGTAAGCTGCGACGAACTTGACCTGATGGTGGAACTGGCTGGCAAGCAGAAGGGGGTGTTTGGCGCGCGAATGACCGGCGGCGGTTTCGGCGGTTGCACCATCAACCTGGTGAAAGTTGAAGCTGTGGACGAGTTCCGCCGGAATGTCGCCGACAGCTACGAGAAGGCCACCGGCCTACGTCCCCAGCTATTCGTATCTCCGGCTGCCGACGGGGCGGCGGAAATCAAAGAATAGGCCAGCATGGCGCCATCCGACCTCGGCAATCAGCCTCATCGCCGTTTTAATGCGCTCACTCGAGAATGGGTTCTGGTCTCGCCCCATCGCACGCAACGCCCCTGGCTGGGCCAGGTCGAGAAAACGGCTACCGAGACTCAGCCTTCCTACGATCCTACCTGCTATATGTGTCCCGGAAATACCCGCGCGGTCGGTGTTCGCAATCCTCCTTATACCGAGACGTTCGTCTTCGACAACGACTATCCGGCGCTGCTGCCCGATACGAAAGCCGCGGCAGAAGATGATGGCGGGTTAATCGTTGCCCAAAGCGAGTCTGGCATCTGTCGGGTGGTGTGCTTTTCGCCGCGGCACGACCTCACGGTTTCGAAAATGAACTTGCCCGAGCTGCGCCGCGTAGTCGACGTCTGGACGGAGCAATTTCGCGAGCTGGGATCGCGGCCTTTCATTCACTACGTTCAGATTTTCGAGAACCGCGGCGCGATGATGGGCGCCAGCAATCCACACCCCCACGGCCAGATCTGGGCCAGCGGCAGCATCCCCAATGAACCGGCGAAGGAGCAGGCCGCTTTTGTGAGTTATCGGGATTCGCATCGCTCGTGCCTGCTCTGTGACTATCTCAAGCTGGAGCGAAGCCGCGGCGAGAGAATGATTTTTGAGAACGACGACTTTGCCGTTCTCGTGCCCTTCTGGGCGGCATGGCCGTTCGAAACGATGGTGATTCCGCGACGGCATGTGGCCAGCATGCTCGACCTGAGTGCCTCAGAGCGGGACAATCTCGCTGACGCGCTCAAACGGCTGACCACGCGCTACGATCACCTTTTCGAAGTCTCTTTTCCGTACTCCATGGGATTTCATCAGCAGCCGACCGGAGGCGAGCCGCATCCCGAATGGCACATGCACGCCCACTTCTATCCGCCGCTGCTGCGCTCGGCCACGATTCGCAAATTCATGGTGGGCTATGAGATGCTCGGCACGCCGCAGCGTGACATCACGGCAGAAACCGCGGCCGCCCGGCTGCGAGAGATGAGCGAGACCTGAAATGTCTGTTGCAGGCGCGCACTCGCGATGCTGAAAGCTCCGCGTGCTGCTCTGGCGATTGCCGGTATATTGCTGCTCGGACTGACTGTCGATCGAGCCATTGTCTGCTGGCGGCTTGACTCCCACATCGAGCACGTTTCAGGAGCATGGATTGCGCTGGCAAACGATCTGCGGCACGGCACTTTCTACCGAGCGCCCTTCGGACCACTGGGCTACGGCGGAACTAGGTTCTTCCCTCTCTATTTCTGCCTGCAGGCTCTCGGAATAAAGTTGGCCGGGGGCTGGCGCATTCCGGGATACTTTCTCTCCGCCCTGAGTGTCGTTTCGCTGCTTGCCGCTGTTTTCTACTTTTTGCGACGGCTCGAAGTCAGCCGCTGGCTAGCCATGGCTGGCGTGCTGGCGGTGCTGGCGGGATCAAGCGTGCAGGACTCTCTGCTCACGATCCGCGAAGACGGAATGGCCGCCGCCCTCAACCTCTGGGGCATTGCGATATGCGTGAGGTCCGAAAAATCTCGGGGAAAGCTCTACTTCTCTGTATTGCTGTTCGCGTTGGCCTTTGCCACGAAACCGACTTCGGTCTGTGGAGCTGCAGCAGTGCTTCTGTCCCTGCTCCTTAGCAGCGGTATCCGAAAAGCCTGGCCGTTTTTGGCGGCAGTGCTTGCTGCGTACATCGCGGTGCTCATCGGGATCGAATGGGGAAGTGCCGGCCGTGCGTTCGAAGCCATGCGAATGACTCTCGCCACCGGAACCGGGGCCAATAGTCTGCTCCGGAGTCCCCTTGCCCTGGCTGAAGCTCTCCAGGGATATTGGGCTGAAATCATTCTGCTGGTGCTCGCAGGCGGAGCCTTGCTTCTGTGGCCGCGCGGAGCTTTACGCGTGCCGGGTCTTCTGTTCCTTTGCACGCTGGTCGTAACCCTGGTGATCTTCAGTTCCGAGGGAACGGCGGGAAATCACCTGATCGAACTTCACGTCGCTGCTGTGCTCCTGTTGGTGACGTGGGCGGCGCAAGCGGCAGCTTCCGACAGTGTGGTTGGTGTGCTGGCGATAGCGTGCATCGTGGCCGGGTTGGGGCTGGTCAATGAACATCGAGACGTGGACTTTGTGCCTGTGCGACAGAATGTCGCTGCGGTGCTCAGTGCCATTGGCCCTGCCAGGCTGCCTGTTCTCTCCGACAATCCGCTGATTTCAGTTGCCGCCGGGCAACAGCCTTATGTTCTCGATGCATTCATGCTGCGAGTGATTCAGGAGAAGCAACCTGGCTTCGCCAATCCGCTGTGGGACAAGATGCGGCAACACCAATTCAGCGCGATCGTTCTGCTGGATGACCCAACATCCGCCGAGGGACGCGATACCTACACCAACTATCACTTCGGCGGCCCATTCCTCGACGAATTGCAGAAGAATTACGTGCCCGCTGATTCAGGAGGGGACTACTTTCTTTACCTGCCGCGCGACCCGCGATGAGGGTTCAGTTCGCGGGCTGTTCGAGACCCGTATTCAATTCATCCAGCAACCTGGTATTGGTAGCGAGCGCCTTCTCGAGAATCTCGGCCTGTGTTCGCGCCGTCGCCCAATCCTTTTTCTCCACCGCTTCGGTCAAACCTGGCAACTCAAGATGCGCGTACGTATACCGGGCGCCATACAAAATGTGCTTGAACCACGGCCGGCCCGGAATTCCATCGGGATTCAGCCAGTTGCGCTCGACCTGCATCATGCCGTAGTTGACCCGGTCTGCGACCTTGCCGTCGAGTTTCCCAGACTTCAACGCCTTCGCAAGCGCCTGATCCAGTCGGACGCCCGCGGCTTCGAAGTTGTCGATCCCCTGCATCACCGGCCTGAGATCGAGCGCAGACAGGTTCTTGCCTTCGCTCATATCGTTCACAAAATCGCGAACGTTGCGGGCGTAACTGGCAAAATCAAACGGCAAAAGGTCGGCATTCGCCAGCCGCAGTGCGGTCACACCCCACAATTGCGACATCAGCGTGTGATAGCGATATCCGGGATCGCCGAAGTGGTTCATCCAGTAGAAGTCGTCATACATCGAGTGATACACGCCGTACGGTCCATCGAATTGCAATTCCATGACCGGAAGGCCCACAAAGTTCAGAAAGACCGTGTGGTCCGATCCGCTGCCGATGCGTGTATCTGCAAGGCTGTCGTCGGTAAGCTCGCGGTGTTCCCCGCTTTCGTGCCGCTCTCGTGCGACCGATTCCTTCCACGCCTCATATAAAGATTTTCCTGAGGGATCCTGAAGACTGCGGCTCACCTCTACCAGCATGGGTGAAAGGGAAGCTACCGCGCTGCCGTGCAGATTCGGGCCCGAGGTCGACGAATCC
Organism: Terriglobales bacterium; assembly: GCA_963803205.1. Taxonomy (GTDB): domain Bacteria; phylum Acidobacteriota; class Terriglobia; order Terriglobales; family Acidobacteriaceae; genus CAWDLG01. The sequence goes on along the minus strand of CAWDLG010000004.1, from coordinate 872,255 downwards.
ACGTTGATATAGGCGACAGCATTTTTCCGTAGTTCCGCAGTAAACTGCTCGCCCCATTCGGTCGATCCTGTGAGTCCCACTTCTTCACCGTCCCAACTGCATAAGACGAGGGTTCGCCGCGGCCGCGATCCGTCCTTCGCAAGCCGGCCAAGGGCGCGGCTCATTTCCATCATCGAGGCTGTCCCGCTGCTGGGGTCGACGCCGCCGAACACCCAGGCATCGCGGTGATTTCCCAGAACTACCCATTCATCGGGCAGTTCCGAGCCGCGAATCCGGCCTTCGACGACGTAGTTGGGCCGGACGGAGTTATCCATGTCGATCTTCAAATGCACCCGCACGCGATTTCCGCCGAGACGGTATTTGATCGGCAATCCGCCTTGCCAGTCGTCGGGCGCGGTCGCGCCGTCCATGTTCTCGAGAAGCGGCTTCGCATCGTGCCAGGAAAGCGGCAAGGCCATGATCTTTGGAAGTGAAACCGCATCTTTCACCGCGATATGCTTCGCTCCCGGAACCGAGGCCCAACCGGGGGTGAGCGGATCACCCGGAACCATGAAATCGTAGGTGATGGCGCCGCGCTGGATGTGGCTTTCAGGTCCCCACGGCCCGTCCGGAAATACCTTGCCCTTTTTGAAGCCGTCTTCCGCGGGATCGCTGTAGACGAGCATCGCGGCCGCGCCCTCGCGTTCCGCAGTGAGAGCTTTGAATCCACGGTAGCTGTAGGGATTCGAGTATCGCACCAGAACAATCTTTCCCTTCACATCAATGCCGTGCTTACGCAGCACTTCATAATCTTCCGGATTGCCACTGTGCGCATAGACGACCGGCGCGGTGACCTCGCCGGAGATCGACATCCCGGTCCAAGCCGAGGTAACGCGTGGATTGCTGCTGTCGGGATCCTCCGGGTACGCCGCCTCGCGCAAGCCCGCCTTGTAACGCACGGGCGCGACCATCTCGAGCGACGCGCTCCGCGGGAAAGTCGTATACACGTCATACTCGCGGATTACGACATCTTCCAATCCCTGCTTCCGCCATTCATCCGCAATGTAGTGCGCCAGGTCGTTGTTGCGTTTCGAACCGGCGATGTGGGGCTCCGAGGTAAATATGCGATGCTGCCGGCGCTCTTCGTCTGGCGAGGGAATCGCCTTGAACTTGTCTTCGATTTGAATTTCGCGGGAGGCCGACTCAGTGGTGAATCCGAGAATTGTATTCTGCTGCCAGGCGCCCAACGGAGATTCGAGCGCCAGCAGGAAAAGCAAGCCTACGGCGGCAAGCCACTTAGCATTCATGAAATCGCCATTTCCGTTTCGGGTCTTACGTTCCGAATCATCATCGGGAAGCGCGAAATTATAGCAGCCACGAGGCCGAAGCTTCGCGCTGCAACATCGGGCTAATCGCGCGTAACGATTTTGTCCGCATATTTCCCGAAAAGCCGTGCAGGATGTGCTAGATTGAAAAAGTAGACTGTCATCATCTGTTGTGCGCGCGGGCACGCGTGAAACCTCGCTGCCGCGCTGATCCGGAGTTCAATTCACAGAGTTAATTCGGAGGCATTTTCCATCATGGCAAGCGGCGGAAAGGGAACCAGGAAGCTGCCCTTTCTTCCCCGCGTCGTGATCGAGAACGTGCATCCGGAAATCGATGGCGGGCGCTTCCCCATCAAGCGCACCGTCGGCGAGCGGGTCAGCGTCACAGCCGACATCTTTGCCGATGGTCACGATGTTCTCTATGCCATCCTCCTGCATCGTCCCGAATCCAGAAAAAGCTGGGATGAAGTCGTGATGAAGTTTGTCGTCAACGACCGCTGGACAGCGGAATTCGACGTCTCAGACGAAGGAATTCATCTTTACACCATTCAGGCGTGGGAAGATCCCTACCAATCCTGGCTCCACGGCTTCATGAAGAAGGTCGAAGCCGGCCAGGATGTCGCCGTTGACCTTCTGGTCGGAGCACAACTGATTGAAGCGGCGGCGAAGCGAGGCAAAGGAGAGGAAGCCGATCTGCTGGCCTCGTGGGGCGCGGATCTGCGCGGCGCGCAGGCCGACATTCCCTCTGCTGTCGAAATCCTGAAGGGCGCTGTGCTAACCGCTCTGATGGAGAAGTACGCCGACCGGTCCGGCGCTACCACTTACCAGAAGGAACTGAAAGTTGTAGTGGATCGCGAGCGTGCTCGCTTCAGCGCATGGTATGAAATGTTTCCCCGCTCCTGCTCTCTTCAATGGGGACATCACGGAACGTTCAAGGATTGCGAGAAGCGCCTGCCGTACGTTGCAGACATGGGCTTCGACGTTCTCTATTTCCCTCCGATCCACCCCATCGGCCGAATCAACCGCAAAGGAAAGAACAATTCCGAGAAAGCCGAGCCCGATGACGTGGGCAGTCCGTGGGCGATCGGCGCAGAGGAGGGCGGGCACAAGGCGATTCACCCGGATCTGGGCACCCTGGAAGACTTCAAGAGCTTGCTGAAAACGGCCAGGAGTTTCGGACTGGAGCTTGCGCTCGATCTCGCTTTCCAGTGCACTCCCGATCATCCCTACGTCAGGGAACATCCCGAGTGGTTTCGCATGCGTCCCGATGGCACGGTGCAATACGCGGAAAATCCACCGAAGAAATATCAGGATATCTATCCCCTCGATTTCGGAAGCAAGGCAGCGAAAGAACTATGCGAGGAACTGAAGAGCGTTGTGCTCTATTGGATCGAGCAGGGAATCCGCATCTTCCGCGTGGACAACCCGCATACCAAGCCGATCGAATTCTGGGAGTTGCTGATCGGCGACGTCAAAGACCAGTATCCCGATGTGCTTTTTCTGGCCGAGGCGTTCACTCGCCCCAAAGTGATGTACCGGCTGGCCAAAATCGGGTTCACCCAGTCCTATACCTACTTTGCGTGGCGCAACACCAAGTGGGAACTCACGGAATATTTCACGGAGCTGACCAAGACCGAGGTGCGCGAGTTCTTTCGGCCTAATCTGTGGCCGAATACACCCGACATTCTGAATGAGTATCTGCAAAACGGCGGACGCCCTGCCTTCATGGCTCGGCTCGTCTTGGCCGCGACTCTCGGCGCCAGCTACGGAATCTATGGTCCTGCCTTTGAACTGGGGGAGAACCGCCCGGTACGCCCGGGCAGCGAGGAATACCTTGATTCGGAGAAGTATCAGCTTCGCTCGTGGGACCGCGAGCGGCCTGACAGCCTGAAGCATATGATCGGACGCGTCAACCGCATCCGCCGCGAAAATCCGGCGTTGCAATCCGATTGGAGTCTGCGCTTTCACAACGTCGATAACGACCAGCTCATCGTTTACAGCAAGTCCACCGACGATCTGCTCAACATCGTTCTGGTGGTGGTAAATCTCCACCCCGTATACCGGCAGTCGGGCTGGGTCGACTTGCCGCTGGAGGATTTTCATCTCGATCCCAATCAGCCCTACCAGGTGCACGATTTGCTGACCGACGTGAGGTACTTCTGGCAGGGATCGCACAACTACGTGGAACTGAATCCGCAAACGTTGCCGGCGCACATTTTTGTGATTCGCCGTCACGTTCGCAGTGAGCGCGATTTCGACTACTTCATGTAGCGCCGAATCGCCAAAATCAAAATGCCTGAACCTACCCTGAAGGAAAACTTCGCATTCGGCCTGCGGCAGAATCTTCCCGCGGTTCTTCCGCAGTTCCTGACGCAGCGCAGGTGGTTTGGGGGCAAATCGCGCCCGATTCGCGCCACAGAAGTTCTCGAAGTAATTCCTGTCACCGCGGAATCCCTGCAAGCTTTTCTGGTTCTGATTCAGGTTCACTACGTCACCGGGCCCGACGAGAACTACAGTCTTCCCCTTGCGATTGCCAATCAGGAGACCGCGGAGCAGAGTGCATCGCTGCCGCTGCAAGTCGACTCCAGGGAGGTCACGCTCTACGACGCGCTTTCAGACCGGCGTTTTCAGCAATTTCTTCTAGCGGCCGTCGAGCAGGGATTGTCGATTCGTGGATCCCGAGGAGAGTTACGGGCCGTTGGAACATCTGCCTTGAAAGCCGTCTCGTTGGCTTCGACGTCCGATCTGGTTCCTTCGCTGTTGCGGGCGGAACAGAGCAACACTTCGGTTGCTTATGGCAGAAAATTGATTTTCAAGCTTTTTCGGCGGCTCGAGCACGGGCTGAATCCCGATGTCGAAATCGGGCTGTTCCTCACCGAAAAGACCAGCTTCCGCAACGTCCCTGTATTGCGCGGGTATCTGGAGTATGTGGAGGGTGACGGTACGCGGATCATCCTGGGTATCCTTCAGGATTTCGTAGTCAACCAGAGAGATGCCTGGCAGTTCACGCTTGGCGCCCTGGGGAGCTACTACGAGGAGGCCCAAAAGGAAGCGGCGGCGCCGGAAATTCCGCACGGCAGTCTGCTGGCTCTTGCAGGGCGCGACATTCCTGATGCGGCGAGCAAGGCGATTGGTCCATATCTTGAATCCGCCCGCCTGCTGGGAACGCGCACTGCGGAACTACATCTGGCTCTGGCGTCCGGAACGGAGGCAGCGTTCGTTCCTGAGCCGTTTGATGACCGCAGCCGAAACGAACTTGTGGCGTCGGCAGTCGATCTATTGACAGGCACGCTCTCGACGCTTCGGTCTCACCTGCGGGATCTTCCGCAGGATGCGCAAGCTGTTTCGGCTCAGGTGCTGTCGGCAGAAAGCGCGTTGATCCAACGGTTCCGTGCTCTCGATCACACAACGCTCTCGGCGATGCGAACCCGGATACATGGCGACTACCATCTCGGCCAGGTCCTTTACACCGGCAGCGACTTCGTCATCATCGACTTCGAAGGAGAGCCGGCCCGTTCCCTGGAAGAACGGCGTAAGAAGCGCTCGCCGTTGCAGGACGTGGCCGGTATGTTGCGCTCGTTCGACTATGCTGCGCACGCGCCTCTGTTCACCGAGTCTTCCGTCCCGGGGGATACTAAACAGAAGTTTCAGCGGTTCGGGATCTGGGCACAACTCTGGAAGAATTGGGTTTCAGTCGCCTTCTTGCAGGCCTATCTGGAGAGAGCAGGCAATGCTGCTTTCATCCCGAAAGATCGCGAAGAACTTGGTGCATTGCTGGATGTCTACATCCTGGACAAGGCAATGTACGAGCTAGCCTACGAAATGAACAACCGTCCCGCCTGGATTTCGATTCCCCTCAGCGGTGTTATACAACTGCTGAGAGATTCCGGTTGATTCGCCTTGCCGACAGAGAACTCCATCACCCTCGAGATATGCCTTGATTCAGTCGAGTCTGCCATCGCTGCGGAGCGTGGCGGAGCGCATCGCGTGGAGTTATGTTCCGACCTGCTTGAGGGTGGCATCACGCCGAGCGCCGGCCTGATTTCAGCGGTCCGGAGCAGGATGTCGATCGGTTTGCAGGTGATGATCCGCCCTCGCGGTGGAGACTTCTGCTACACCAACGAAGAATTCGAGGTCATGCGGCAGGACATTCTGACCGCAAAGAGGCTCGGCGCCGACGGTGTAGTCTTCGGGATTCTCGACGCAGATGGCACGGTAGATGTTGAACGCGTCCGCCAGCTTGTCGATCTTGCGCGGCCCCTGAAAGTCACACACCACCGGGCATTCGACATGGCCTCCGATCTTTTCCGCGCGCTCGAGGACATCGTCAGCACAGGGGCCGATCGGGTCCTGACGTCTGGTGGAGAGGCAACGGTGACGAAAGGTTTGCCTGTGATCAAACGCCTGGTTGAGGCCGCCAAAGATCGAATTGTTATTCTTCCCGGAGGCGGAATCACTCGTAACGACGTGCTGGAAATCGTGGAACAAACCGGCGTTCGCGAAATTCACGCCGGGCTGGATTCCACTTTTCCCAGCCCGATGCGATTCCGCAACGAAAAAATCGCCATGGGCAGCGTGGAAGGTTATGAATACAGGCGAACCGTGCTGCTTCAGAAGGACGTCGAAGAATTGCTGAAGGCCGCCGGGGGAAAGACCTAATCAAGCATCGGAAGATTCAGGCAGGGCTCCACCAGGAAGTCCAGCTTCGCAATCTGCTTCATTGCCTCCTCGACGAGCGAAGCGCGGCACGCCTCAAGCGTGATCACAAACGGCAGGCACTCCTTCGGGTATCCCGGTTTTTGCAGCACCGAATCGATGTTGATGCCGCAACTCGAGAGTATCGCCGCAAGTGCCGCAATGATTCCCGGCCGGTCCACAACCTTGAATCGCAGGTAATGCCGACTGTTGAAGTCGGCGCTTACGGTGGGCGTCAAGACAGGAGTCTCGGCGTATCCGTTGGCGCCGCTCGCTTTCGCCCGCGCGATGGCAATGATGTCCGAAACGACCGCCACAGCCGTGGGATGTCCACCTGCGCCATGGCCGCCAAATACAGTTTCGCCGCCAAATTTGCCGGTCGACATCACCATATTCTGGCTTCCCTGCAAACGTGCCAGCGGAGACGACAAGCTGACGAGCGCGGGCTGCACGGCGGCAAAGAGCCGGTCTCCTTCGAGTTCCGCCCACGAAATCTGGCGAATGGTGCAGTCCAGTTCCTTCGCCCCTTCGAAATCCACCGCCTCGACTGACGAGATGGAGCGGCACAGAATCTGGTCGAGGGAAACGTTGCTGTGCAACCCCACCCGAGCCAGGATCGCCAGCTTGGCGCCTGCATCCAGGCCGTCGATGTCTTCTGTCGGGTCGGCTTCGGCGAAGCCCAGCTTTTGCGCTTCCGCCAATGCGGCGGGGAAAGAAATACCTCTGCTCTCAATCTGACTCAGGATGTAATTGCAGGTCCCGTTAAGAATTCCGTAGATCTTGAACAGTTCGTCGCCCGCCAGGCCCTCATGGAGACCTGAAATCACCGGCACGCCGCCGGCGACGGACGCACCAAAAGCAATGTGTTGTTTCGTCTCCTGAGCAATTCGCAGCAATTCAGGACCCGACCGCGCAATCAGTTGCTTGTTGGCGGTTACGACCGATTTGCCAGAGCGCAGCGCTTCCCGAATCCAGTCTCCGGCGGGACTCAGGCCCCCAATCAACTCGACGACAATTTCAGCGTCCGAACGAAAAACCTGCTCGGCATTGTCCGTCCACTTCACCTCCGGCCCGAGCCAATCCACTTGCTTGGCGGCTGCGTTGCGATTGCAGACGTGGGTGATCTGAAAGTCTCCGTGAGACCTCTCCGCGAGGATTTTTGCCACCGAACTTCCCACGGTGCCAAATCCCAGAATTGCCACCTTGCACGGGCGTTTGCCGGGGCTTGCCGCCAACTCGGCTGCCTCCGCCGTCTTTACCGCGATCCCGGATTCCTGTCTCGATTTCATAGATGTTGAACGATTACGCGCTTCCCGCCGCAGCCCTTCGTCCCTGCTCCGTTACCCCAACTGGCTTCGAGCCGGAAACCTTTCCGCCTTGCCGCACACGGCGAGGCTTGGCACCCTTCCGCTCACCTTTTCCGTTCACCCTGCGCGCTTTTTCGTTTCCGCCTTCGTTCAAGGTTGGTTCTGCGTGCCTTGGAAAGAATCTCGCATGCAAATGCTGCACCGCCCGCGGAACGTCACTTTCCTTCACCACAAAGCTGATGTTGATCTCCGACGCGCCCTGAGAAATCATGCGGATGTTCACGCCCGCTTCCGCCACGGTATTGAAGACGCTGGCAGCGATTCCCGGCCGCCCGTGAATGTCCTCTCCCACCAGGCAGATAATCGCCTGCTTGTCATCGCAGGTCACGTCCGCGATCTTTTCCAGGTCGGCGATCAGGGCTTTTGGCAGCCTCCGGGTTTCCATGGTGAATGACAGGCTTACCTCGGAGATGGCGACAATGTCGACCGAGGCGCCGTGCTGGTCCAGTGCTTCGAAGACCGACCGCAGGAAACCATGAACCATGATCCCGCGCGAAGCAGCCACGTTCACGATGCTGGTCCCCGTCTTTGCCGTGATCGCCCGGAACATGCCGTTGTCAGGAGGCGCATGCTCCGTGATTTCCGTGCCTGTGCTCTTCGGATTCTTCGAGTTCAGAACGTAGACGGGAATATTCTGCTGGATGGCCGGCAGCAGAGTCGCCGGATGCAGCACCTTCGCCCCAAAGTAGGCCAGTTCGGCGGCTTCGTTGAAGCTAATAGTACGGATAGTGCGTGCGTCCGGGCAAAGCCTGGGATCCGTCGTCATCATTCCCTCGACGTCAGTCCAGATTTCGATGCGGCGTGCCTTCATGGCAGCGCCGAGGATCGCTGCTGAAAAGTCGGATCCCCCGCGTCCTAGCGTCGTGGGTACGCCGTCGTTCGTGGCGGCGATGAAGCCGCCCATCACGGGAATCCGGCCCTTAGTCAGGATCGGCCCCAAAACGGCCTGTGAGCACTCGCGCGTCTTGTCGAGGAGCGGAAGGGCGCGGGTGTGGGTCGCATCGGTGACCACGCACTTTCGCGAATCGACCCAGATGGCATTCAGCCCGCGCGCGAGAAATGCTGCGGCCACGATTTCGCTCGAAACCAACTCTCCAAATGACAGCAGGTAATCGCTGCTGCGGGGCGAAAGCTCCCGCACCGCCGCCACTCCGTTGAGGAAATGCTCCAGCTGATTGAATGCCGCGTCGATCTTTGACCTTACCTTCGCAACCTCTTTCCCCAGCAGTTGGCGGGCGGTCTCGTGGTGGCGCTCCCGAAGAGCCTGCACCAGCTCGCGGATGGCGGCATTGTCTCCAGCCGCTGCTTTCTGTCCCATGAGAACCAGCTGGTCGGTGACCTTCGCCAGTGCGCTGACCACGACCACGCGAAGATGCCTTCCGCGGCTCTCGACAATCTCCGCCACCCGTCCGATCGCGCGGGCATCCTCAACGGACGTACCCCCAAACTTCATTACGACCAGGGAACTGCTGCTCTTTTTCTGGCTCCGCTTCATGTTTTCGCTGGAAACGCTCCTAAAAATGAAAAACCCACTCGCCTTGAATTACCTGGCGGTGGGTCGCTTTTGAGCCCTTCGAATCTGACCTAGCTCAACGGATCCCGTGCCAGAAGGATGGTAATTCGTGTGCCTGTCATAACCGGCCGCACCATCGTCTCTTTCGTCTTCTGGCTGATCTGTCTCATTGCTGTAGTCAAATATACCGCGACCCGCCGCCCAGGCCAATATTTGAGTTTCGAATGGTACCAATCAGAAAAACTGCACGGAGATTGCCGACGAACCGAGTCTCTGGTGGCCTCCGTGAACCGGTGAAAACCCTTTAAAGATCGGTCGAATGTCTCTGGATCTCCAGCCCAAGCGACCTCAAGGATCTCGACTACCGAGGTTCGAAAATATCCATTACTGCCATCGAAATTCTGAATTGTACTTTTGGACACCTTTCCAATTACCAACAATAGATACCAGTGTCGGTTTGGGCCAGCCGTGGTCCGAAAGCCTGCCGGCTCAGTCCGCCGGAAGTAGGGGATTCGATACAGCTTTATGGAGAAATCCAGGATGATGCTCTCCAAGTCCGCCAACGGCCTGCCGCCCGCGCAGGGACTCTATAGTCCTGCCCACGAGCATGATGCCTGCGGAATCGGATTTGTAGCCAGCATCCGCGGCCAGAAGAGCCACGACATTATCGAGAAGGGCATTCAGGTTCTGATCAACCTGACGCACCGTGGCGCCTGCGGTTGCGACCCGGAGACCGGCGACGGCGCCGGCGTTCTGATCCAGATTCCACACAAGTTCTTTGCCCGCGAGTGCGCCACGCTCGGCTTCAAACTGCCCAAGCCTGGCGAGTACGGCGTCGGGATGACGTTCCTCCCGGTTGAGAAGCACCAGCGGCTGCAGTGCGAAGGCATTCTGGAACGGATCATCCGCGACGAAGGCCTCAAGGTCCTGGGCTGGCGGGACACGCCGGTGGACGGCGACGCGATCGGCCGCGTGGCTAGAGGTTCGCAGCCCTACATCCAACAGATTTTCGTCGGACGTGGCAAAGGCATGGACGAGGATGCCTTCGAGCGCAAGCTTTACGTCGTTCGGAAGCTGGCGGAATTCGAGATTGCAGAATCCGATATCGAAGACCGCCACATGTTCTACGTGCCGTCCCTTTCGGCGAGGACGATCGTCTACAAGGGGCTTCTGCTAGCACCGCAAATCGCGAACTTCTACGGTGAGCTCTCCGATCCGGATGTGATGAGCGCTCTGTGCCTGGTGCACCAGCGTTTCTCCACCAACACCTTCCCCAGCTGGCAGCTGGCGCATCCCTATCGTTACGTCGCACACAACGGCGAAATCAACACGCTGAAGGGCAACGTGGCGTGGATGCACGCCCGGCAGTCGATTCTCGAGTCGCCGCTTTTCGGCGATGACATCAAAAAGCTGTTTCCGATCATCGCGCCCGGTGGCAGCGATTCCGCTAATTTCGACAATGCAGTGGAATTGCTCTTTCAGGCTGGCCGGTCCCTGCCCCATGTGATGGCCATGCTGATTCCCGAAGCCTGGGCGGGAAATCCGCACATGAAGCGGGAAAAGCTTGCCTTCTACGAGTATCACTGTTCGCTGATGGAGCCCTGGGATGGCCCCGCGGCCATCACCTTCACCGATGGTCGCGTGATCGGCGCGACGCTCGATCGGAACGGGCTCCGCCCCGGACGGTACGTCGTTACCCATGACGACCTCGTGGTCATGGCCTCTGAAGCCGGCGTTCTCGATGTTGCGCCGGAGCGGGTGAAGACCAAGGGTCGCCTGCAACCGGGCAAGATGTTCCTGGTGGATACGGTTGCAGGACGCATTATTTCCGACAAGGAGATCAAGCAGCGGCTGGCCGCGCGGCAGCCCTACGAGCTTTGGCTCAAGGAAAACCAGATCACGATGGATCAGCTGCCGGAACCTTCGCGGGTTCACGGCTCCGACCACTCCACGATTCTGTCTCGCCAGCGGGCGTTTGGGTATACCGACGAAGATCTGCGCATGATTCTGGAACCCATGGCTACCAAGGGCGAGGAGCCCGTTGGCTCCATGGGAACCGATACTCCGCTGGCCTGTCTTTCTGACCGGCCGCAGCCGCTGTTCAACTATTTCAAGCAGCTCTTTGCCCAGGTCACCAATCCGCCCATCGACCCGATCCGCGAAGAGATGGTGATGTCGCTGATCAGCTACATCGGGACCGAGCGGAACATCCTGGAGGAAACTCCGGCTAACTGCCACACGCTGAAGCTGCCCCATCCGATTCTGACAAACCGAGACCTCGAGAAGCTCCGCCGCGTCTCGACCGGCGATCTGCTGGCGATTACTCTACCTGCGTTGTTCCGCGCTTCGGAAGGCGAAGTTGGACTGAAGCGCGCCCTGGATCAGCTCTGCCGGCAAGCCTCGCTCGCGGTGAAGTCGGGCTATACACTCCTGATCCTTTCCGACCGGGGGGTCGACAAGGACTACGCTCCCATCCCCAGCCTGCTGACCCTGGCGGCGGTTCACAACCTTCTGGTGCGGGAAGAGACTCGGACGCAGGTTGCGCTGATCATCGAATCCGGCGAGCCGCGCGAAGTGATGCACTTTGCGCTGCTGATCGGCTATGGCGCGAGCGCGATCAATCCGTATCTGGCAATGGAGAGCCTCGAAGATCTGGCGGCCCGCGGCTATCTGCCTGACGGGATCACCGCCGAGCAGGCGGTGCAGAAATTCATCAAGGCGATCAACAAGGGCCTGCTCAAGACCTTCTCGAAGATGGGAATTTCCACTCTCCAGAGTTACCGGGGAGCGCAGGTCTTCGAAGCCATCGGACTGAACCGCGAGCTGATCGATACTTACTTCTCCGGCACAACTTCGCGCCTGGAAGGAGTCGGCCTCGACGTGCTGGCGCGCGAAGCGCAGATGAAGCACGAATACGCTTTCCAGCCAATCACGGAGTTCGACACCGAACTGGCAGTCGGCGGCAGCTATCACTTCCGCGTCAATGGCGAGTATCACCTGCTGAATCCGACCACCATCAGCAAGCTCCAGCACTCGGTGCGGGACGGCAACTTCAAGACCTTCGAGGAATACACCGACGAGATCGATAACCAGAGCCGCAATCTCGCCACCCTTCGCAGCCTGATGAAGATTCAGCAGGCGGAGGAGCCCGTTCCGCTCGATGAGGTCGAGCCGGCGAAAGAAATCGTGAAGCGCTTCACGACCGGCGCCATGTCATTCGGCTCCATCAGCAAGGAAGCACACGAAACCCTTGCCATCGCCATGAACCGGATCGGAGGAAAGTCGAACACGGGCGAAGGTGGGGAAGACGAAGAGCGCTACAAACCCGATCCCGACGGAAACTGGCGCCGCAGCGCAGTGAAGCAGGTGGCCTCTGCGCGGTTCGGCGTGACCGCAAACTACCTGGTCAACGCCGACGAGTTGCAGATCAAGATGGCGCAAGGCGCCAAACCCGGCGAAGGAGGACAGCTCCCGGGACACAAGGTTGACGATGTGATCGCGCGGCTGCGCCACTCGATCCCTGGCGTCGGCCTGATCTCACCGCCGCCGCACCACGACATCTATTCCATCGAAGATCTGGCGCAGTTGATTTACGACCTGAAGAATGTCAACCCGCAAGCACGTATTGCGGTAAAGCTCGTGTCGGAGGTTGGCGTCGGCACGGTTGCTGCGGGCGTTTCCAAGGCGCACGCCGATGTGGTGCTCATCAGCGGCGACACCGGCGGTACCGGAGCCTCTCCTCTGAGCTCGATCAAGCACGCTGGCGTCCCGTGGGAACTGGGCTTGGCGGAGACGCAACAGGTTCTGTTGCTCAATGACCTGCGCAGCCGCATTAAGGTCCAGACGGATGGCAAACTGCAAACCGGACGTGACGTAGTTATCGCAGCACTGCTCGGGGCAGAAGAGTTCGGCTTTGCTACAACACCATTGATAACAATAGGTTGCATAATGCTTCGTAAGTGTCACTTGAACACCTGTTCGGTTGGCATTGCAACCCAGGATCCCGAGTTGCGCCAGAAGTTCCAGGGGCAGCCCGAGCACGTGATCAATTTCTTCTTCTTCATTGCGGAGCAGGTCCGTCAATACATGGCGCAGATGGGCTTCCGCACGGTGGACGAGATGGTCGGGCGAGTCGACATGCTGGACACCCGCCCCGCCCTCGAGCACTGGAAGGCGCGAGGTATCGATCTCTCGGCGATTCTCTACGACCCGTCTGTGCCCAGTCGGGTTGCGCGCCATTGCGTACAGTCCCAGGATCACGGTTTGCAGCAGGCTCTTGATCACCAGATGATTGCGAACGCCAGCGCTGCGCTCGAGACCAAGACTCCGGTCGAGATGACTTTGCCGATTCGGAATGTCCACCGCACGGTGGGTGCGATGCTGAGCGGCCAGATTGCGCGGCGGTATGGCTCGGAGGGCTTGCCTGATGACACGATCCGGATCCACCTGAATGGATCGGCAGGGCAGAGTTTTGGAGCGTTTCTGGCTAAGGGTGTGACGCTTACGCTGGAAGGCGAGGCCAACGACTACGTCGGTAAAGGTCTCTCCGGTGGCCGCGTGATTGTTTATGCACCGAAGCAGGCGGGATTTTCGCCGGAAGAAAACATCATTGTCGGCAACGTCGTGCTGTACGGTGCTACGAGCGGCGAGTCGTTCTTCAACGGCATGGCCGGCGAGCGGTTTGCCGTGCGCAACTCCGGGGCGACGGCGGTGGTCGAAGGCGTCGGCGACCACGGCTGCGAATACATGACGAAAGGCCTCGTGGTCGTGCTTGGCAGTTGTGGCCGCAACTTCGCAGCCGGTATGAGCGGTGGCATTGCCTACGTTTTCGACGAGCGAAGCGAGTTCACGGCGGAGCGGTGCAATTTGGCTTCGGTAGATCTCGAGCCTGTGATTGAGTCGCAGGACGTGAACCTGCTGCAAAGCCTGATTACGCGCCACCACGAGCTGACTGGCAGCCGCCGGGCAAAGTGGATTCTCGATAACTGGCAGGAGATGCTGCCGCGGTTCATCAAGGTCTTCCCGCACGAATTCAAGCGCGTGCTCGGCGTGAGCCGCACTCGCCAGCCTTACATTCCGGGACAAAGTCCGCTGGTCGCGGATGAAGTGATGCAGGTGACCCATGGGTAAAGCTAACGGCTTCATGGAATATACCCGCGAGTTGCCGCAGCGGAGGCCCGTTCTCGAACGGGTGAACGACTGGTTCGAGATCTATCAGGATTTTCCCGAGGACAAGCTCCGCGCGCAGGGCGCCCGTTGCATGGATTGCGGCGTGCCCTTCTGTCACACCGGCTGCCCGGTGAACAACATTATTCCTGACTGGAATGACCTGGTGTACCGCGGGCGCTGGAAGGAAGCGGTCCGGCAGCTTCATGCCACCAATAACTTTCCGGAGTTTACCGGACGCATTTGCCCGGCGCCGTGCGAAGCCTCCTGCGTGCTTGGCATCAACGAGCCGGCGGTCACGATCAAGCAGATCGAGAAGAGCATTGTTGAACGTGGCTTCAAAGAGGGCTGGATTCGCCCAGAGCCTCCGAAGTTCCGCACCGGCAAGAAAGTGGCAGTTGTGGGCTCGGGCCCGGCGGGCCTTGCCGCTGCACAGCAGCTTTGCCGCGCCGGCCATTGGGTTACGGTGTACGAAAAGGCCGATCGCATCGGAGGTCTGCTGCGATACGGCATTCCTCAGTTCAAGCTGGAAAAGCAGGTTATCGACCGTCGTCTGGAGCAGATGGCCGCCGAGGGCGTGCAGTTTGTTACCAAGGCGCATGTAGGGAAGTCAGTTCCGGTTGAGGACCTCCAGCGCGAGTTCGACGCCATCGTGCTGGCTGGCGGGGCCGAGCAGCCGCGAGATCTCAGAGTTCCGGGGCGCGAGCTGAAGGGCATTCATTACGCCATGGAGTTCTTGCCGCAGCAGAACAAGCGCTGCCTGGGCGACACTCTCGAGTCGCAGCTCGACATCCTAGCCGCCGGAAAGCATGTGGTCATAATCGGCGGCGGCGACACCGGCGCCGATTGTCTGGGCACGACCCATCGGCAAAAGCCGCTTTCCGTGCACCAGTTCGAAATCATGCCCATGCCGCCGGAGCAGCGATCTCCGCTGACTCCCTGGCCGCTGTGGCCGATGCAACTTCGCATTGAAGGCGCGCACGAAGAGGGCGGAATCCGCGACTGGAGCATCGCCACACAAAAATTCACCGGCGACAGCGAGGGTAACGTTCGCCAGCTCCACGCCGTGCGCGTTGGCTCGCCACCGAAATTTGAGCCCATCCCGGGGAGCGAATTCACCATGAATGCCGACCTGGTGCTGTTGGCTATGGGCTTCCTCGGTCCGGTGCGCAACGGGATGCTTGAACAGTTCGGCGTCGAGATTGATCCGCGCGGCAACGTCGCCGCCAATGCGCAATATATGACTTCAGTCCCCGGCATTTTTGCTGCTGGAGACATGCGCCGCGGCCAGTCGCTGGTGGTCTGGGCAATTTCGGAAGGACGCAAGGCCGCCGCCTGCGTGGACCGCTACCTCAGCCAGATGCCAGCAGTTCAGCCACCGGTAGCCGTATCAGCCCCGGGCCCGATAGCAGCCATGTGAGCGCTCTGCGCCGCGGGCTATGCCGCTTGCCCTCCGTTTCAGCTAAGATACATCCTCATTCGCAATGATCAATCTTTCCGACATCCAGGCGGCGCTCGGCCGCATTCGCGACTCAATCTATCTCTCGCCCTGCGCCCGTTCCGAGAATTTTTCCAAGCTGACGGGTAACTCCGTCTACCTGAAACTCGACAACCTTCAGCGAACCGGAGCATTCAAGGAGCGCGGTGCTCTCAATAAGCTGATGACCCTCAAAGACGGCGAGGGGGCGCGCGGAGTTATTGCCGCCTCCGCTGGCAACCACGCGCAGGGCCTGGCCTATCACGCGGGACGGCGCGGCGTTCGCGCTTTGATCTGCATGCCGTTGACCACGCCTCTGACGAAGGTTTCGGCCACCAAGGGATATGGCGCCGACGTGGTCCTCCATGGCGCCAACTACGACGAAGCCTGCGAAGAAGCTCTTTGCCGCAGCGAAAAAGAGCGCCTGACATTCGTCCATCCCTTCGACGATGACGCCGTCATCGCGGGGCAGGGAACACTCGGTCTCGAAATGCTTCAGCAGATTCCGGACGTTGAGGCCATCGTCGTGCCCATCGGCGGCGGAGGGTTGATTGGCGGCATTGCCTGCGCGGTGAAGGAGACAAACTCCAAGGTGCAGATTCTCGGGGTTCAACCGGCGCGGCTGCCTTCCATGCAGGTCGCTCTGGCTGAGGGTAAGGCTGTGACGTTAAGTCCGGCTCCGACTATTGCGGACGGAATCGCAGTCCGGCGAGCCGGAGAACACACTTTGCCGCTGGTCAAGAAATACGTCGATCAGATTGCTACCGTCGACGAAGAAGAGATCGCCAACGCAATTCTGTTGCTGCTGGAACGGGAAAAGACTTTGGCGGAGGGCGCCGGCGCCGCTGCGGTGGCCGCGGTCCTCAATCACAAGTTTCCGCTGGCCGGAAAGAAAGTGGTCGTGCTGGTCTCCGGGGGCAACATCGATGTAACCCTGCTCTCGCGCATCATCGAACGCGGCCTGGTGAAAGACGGCCGTCTAGTGAGGCTGCGCGTGCATTTGCCGGACTACCCCGGCGCCCTCAATCGGCTGACTGGAATCCTGGCTCAGCATCGCGCCAACATCGTGGAAACAACCTACGACCGCGCCTACTACGGAGTGAATCTGGGGGACACCGCCATCGATATCACAATGGAAACCCGCGGACCGGAACACATCGTGGAATTACTATCCGCCCTCGGCGCTGCCGGCTACGCCCACGAACGCGTGTTATAGATGCAGGCGCGCGCGTCCGCGCGCGTGCTCGAGTCACGCCTTCTCGATTTCCATGCTCAGGATCAAGCCATCTTCGATGACGTAAGCATGCTTTATACGCTCATCCGCAACGATTTTTCCGCTTTGATCGCGGACCACTGTGTGCACATCGACCACGGTTCGCCCTGAGTCATCCGGTTGAAATCCCACGGGCTCGACATGCGGATCCAGCACAGCCCACTGCCGCGTCCAGTAGTCGCGTACCTCATCGTGTCCGTGAACCCGCCCTCCTTCCCATCCGTTGGGCCAGTCCGCATCCGTATGCATCAGTTTGAGCACGCCGTCGATATCGCGAGCGTTGAACGATGCGTACGCCTGTTTGAGAATCGATTCCTCAGTCTTTGACATGACACTCCCTGTTTACTGTCCGCTGTTTCCTTGTCTCAGCGATTGCAGGTCGATCCCCAATTGATCTGCCTTTTTGTAAAGGTGACTTCGCTCCAGCCCCAGAGCCTTCGCAGTATTTGTGATGTGGTTTGCGTGCCGCTTCAATTCCGCCAGGATGACCTCCCGTTCGTAGCTTTGAACTCTCTCCGCCAGAGGGCCCGAGGACATTGTGGAGGTGCTGACGCTTACGCCCGCCGGCAGGGCTAGTAGAACTGTGTTTTCGTCGACCTGATCGCCGGAAGCCAGCAGCATCAGGCGCTCCACCACGTTGCGAAGCTCGCGAATGTTTCCCGGCCAGGCGTACGCCTCCAGGGTTTCGATTGCCTCCTTCGTGAACTGCACCGGCTTCCAATTGTTTTGCGCGCAGACCTGCAGGGCGAAATGTTCGACCAGTGCTGGAATATCTTCACGGCGCTCCCGCAATGGCGGCAGGACGAGGGGAAATACATACACACGGTGAAATAGATCCTGGCGAAATTTGCCCTCGCGCACCAGGGCTTCAAGACTACGGTGAGTTGCCACGATTACGCGAACGTCGACCGGAATCGGCTTGTCGCCCCCGATGCGTTCCACCTCGGCTTCTTCCAGAACACGCAGCAGCTTGGCCTGCATGGACAAAGGCATGTCGCCAATCTCATCGAGGAAGATGGTGCCGCCCTGCGCCTGCTCGAACTTTCCAACGTGCCGTCCTGCTGCGCCGGTGAACGACCCTTTTTCGTGACCGAAGAGTTCCGACTCGATCAACTCGGCTGGCACTGCCGCACAGTTCAGGGTCACAAAGGGACCTCCCACACGCTGGCTGCGATCGTGCAGCGTCCGCGCGACAAGTTCCTTGCCGGTTCCGGTCTCGCCGAGGATGCAGACCCGAGTCTCGCTGGCGGCCACGCGTTCGACCTGCGCCATGAGCTTGCGCATTTTCTCTCCGCTCCACACGATCTCGTGCTTGCCCAGACGCTGTCGCAGCAGGCGGTTTTCCGTCTCCAGTCGCTGTAGCTTCAGCACATTGTCAACGGTGAGCAGAAGCTTTTCCGTCGAGATCGGCTTCTCCAGGAAGTCGAGCGCTCCCAGCCGGGTTGCCTTTACTGCCATCTCGATGTGCGCCTGCCCCGACATCATGACCACGGGAGTGGCGACGCCTTGTGCTTTCAGATCTTCGAGCAGCGCCAGACCATCCTTGCCGGGCATCACAACGTCCGAGAGGATCAGGTCGAAGGACTGCGACTTCGCAAGATCGAGCGCTTTGGCGGCGTTGTCACAGACTGTCGCCTCGTGCCCGGCCAGGCGGAACGCGCGGGACAGCGACGCCAGCGTATTGGCCTCATCATCGACGATCAGCAAATGTGCTTTCTGTGGCACCGTTTCTCCAATTGTCAGATCTTGACCGCTTCTGGTCCCGCCAGTTTGTCGCGATTGCCAGGCAGTTCTATTACAAATGTTGTTCCGCGGCCGGGCGAACTCTGCACGCTGATCCTTCCTCCATGATCGCTGACCACCGACTGCACAATCGCCAATCCCAGCCCCGTCCCGTGCGTCTTGCTCGTGTAGTACGGGGTGAAGATGCGTTCGCATTCTTCCGGTGTCAGGCCCGTACCGCTGTCGGCGACCTCCACTATTGAATGATCTCCATTCTGCCGCGTGCGCAGGCTTAGCGTTCCTCCCTGCGGCATCGCGTCCAATCCATTCAGGACGAGATTTGAAATCGCCCGATGCAGCATTTCCGGATCCCCGGCGATCGGCTTCATAGGTGTCACAAGATCGAGTTTACATTCGATGGGAGCACGGTCGGCTGCGGAGAGTTGGCCCTGGAACAGCCGGGCCGCGTTGCCCACAACTTCATTCAAGTCGACCGGCTGCCACTGCGGCTGCGGCATTTTGGAGAATTCGCTGAAGCGGCCAATGATCGCTTTCAAATTTCCCAGCTCGGCTAGCAGGGTTGTGGAGCTTTCCTGAAGGATCTCCTCGAATTGCTCCGGGCTTTGCTGGCGGGCGCGCACCAGGTTCTCTACTGTGAGCTGAAGAGGAAACAGTGGATTCTTCAATTCGTGAGCCAGTCGTCGCGCCAGTTCACGCCATGCCGCAACTCTCTCTGCCTGCACCAGCCGCTGCTTTTGCTCCAGGAGTTCGCGAGTCATCCGGTTGAACGCTTCGGCCAGTTCGCCAAGCTCGTCCGACGAGGTAACGGGAGCCTGCGCGCTCCAGTTTCCCCCTGCTACTTCCCGCGCGGCCGCCGCGAGCTGCTCTACCGGACGCGTGACCCGTGCCGACGCCCATGTGCTGAACAGGATCGCGAGCACAACACCCGATCCCAATGCGAGCAGGGCAGCCGTTCGAATGTGCCGGCTGAGCTCGACAAAGGGGCGTCGCGAATTTGCCACCAGCAGAATCCCCAGCAGCTGGTGATCCTGGCCGGACAAGGGAATGGCATGCACCGTCTCGTCATCCGCAGAGTCGGCCGGAGATGGGATCAGCGCGGTGGCCTCTTGCTGCTGCTGCTGGACCTGCTGCACCAGCGGCATCACCCGGTAGGGCTCCTTGACCAATCCCGATGAGTCAATCAAAAGCTGCGGCGAGAAACCGTTGCCCAGGTTCTGGTAGAACATCGCTCGCATTCCGGCCGGCAGCTCCAGGCTGGCGAGAAAGTCTTTGTCGAGCCGTCTGCCTCCGAGAACGTACAAGGTGTTGTCGCCAACCTGCGCGCGGCTGACGGCAAAAAGACCGAGCGCCGCACCTTCCGGGAGATCCTCGCGCTTGAGGAAGGCGTCTTTCGATGAGCTGCCCGAGGGGACGTAACTCGACTTGTACCCGAATTTCGCCGGCCACTGCGCAGACGAAATGATCGTTCCCCGGCTATCCAGTAATTCAAGGAAATCGAGCCGCTGATTCTCGGCGATGGACTTCGCTTCGTTCAGGTAAGCGCCGCTTTCGGCGGAATTCTGTCCAAGGGCGAGCGTCATGCGCGTGATCTCGTCGCTGGCCGCGATTGCCGCGACTTGGCGCGCTATCTCTTCTCCGCGGCGATTGAACTCCCGCTGAAACTGCCCTACCAGCGCAGAAGTGCGTTCGTCGTTCGACCGCTCAAACTCCCGCCTGGCGACGACGGACACAATCCAGGCGATCGCGACCACCGCTATGACGATAGTCAGCGAGAAGACCACAAAGAGCCTTCTGCGAAAACTCATGGCTTCCCCGCGCCCAGCCAGACGTCCGGCAGTGACCAGATACCGTCCGGCCCCTCCGTCCACTCTTTCACCGCCGGGCTGGTTCCGTACGCAAGCCGCAAATGAAGCAGTGGGATCACCCTCCTGGATTGCAGCAGGCTTCTTTCGGCCGAGTACATGGCTTCGACCGAGTCTCCGCTGAACTGCGGCGCAGGCAAGCCCACAGCGGCTGCCAGGCTGGTGAGCGCGACTTGCGGATCCACGGAAACCAGCGGAATTCGCATCAGCCTGACGTCGGCAGAACTATCAGTCGAGAGGCGGACATTTAACCCGGCGTCGTGCGCATTCAAAGCGATTCTCTCGGCGATCAGCCGCGCCGTGGGGTCAGACGTGTCATAGCCCAGGGTCCACGCCGGCGGGTTTTTCAGATTGGCGTCCCGGACGACCTGACGCGCGCGCGACAGATCGGGCTCTCTGGGAAAAAGAAAGCCGTAGCCTGTCATCCAATTGGGTAGCAGCCCACCACCCGGTTCGCCGCCGCCCTGCAAAAGAGCATTGCAGATCAGAGTCCGATCGATGCTCAGCGATAGGGCGTCGCGCAGCCCCGCCTCTGCCTGTGCCTGCTGCACGCTGGAGAACACCAGCGCCGTAAGTTCGATTGGCGCCGAAGTCGTAATACTGCGGTTTCCTGTCGCGACGCGGCGTGCCAGCTCGGCGGGAATTTCGGCCACTTGCAGCTTACCCAGATCAAGGGCCATCAATTGATCCCGCGAGTTCTGGCCGAGATCAATCTCGACGAGATCCAGAAAGGCGCGGCCGTTCCAATAGTCGTCGCGGGCGGCGAGGACCAGCTTCTTTCCCGGATCAAACCGGGTGACGACGAAGGGTCCGGTGCCGGCTAACTTGCCCCCGTTGCGGCGAACCATGCTGAGGCGTGGAGCGGAGAGCTCTGCGAGCAGATTGGGTTCGGGAGAATCAAGTTCTACGACCACGCCGTCGCTGGTGGGAAAGGCCTTCCAACCAGGGTTCGCCGCGCGGAGGGTGGAGACGACGACCTCGGGATTCAACGGCGATCCGTCCTGAAATGTAATTCCGCGGCGCAATACGAAGCGCCAGTGCTGACCTCCGGGATCGGCCTGCCACGATTCCGCCAGGGCCGGTCTCGGATTGCCGCGGTCGTCGAGGGTCACCAGCGTGTCGAAAAGCAGCCGGAAGATGTTCGTGACGGCCGCTGAATCTCCCTGCCGTGTGTCGGCAGGATCGAGAGACACGGGCTCAGCCCGGACGGCAACGTGCAGACTGCCTCCATAATGCGGCCGTGTTGATGCCTGTGCCAGGCCCGCACACAGGCTACTGGCCACAAGCAATGCTAAGCCTGAAAGCTTCATATCTTCCTGTTTGTCCGTCTTGCGATACTGCCACCGCTCCACTGCCGTCGGCTTCAGTCCACAAACCAGTGACACCGCCGGAGAACTCCACAGGCGAGCCCACGGCAACGGGTTCGCGGTCCGGAAGTTCAAATGCCTGAACCGTGTCGTGACCGTCACTTGTGGTGCCCGTGGCGAGAATCTGCCGTCCCGTGCCACACGCGCTCCAGACGCTGGCGATGTCACTGCCCCAGCCAAGCTTCGCCGCGAGATCGGTAACTCCGTCGAGCAGGTGGACCTGTCCATCCAGACCGGTGAACAGCCACAGCGTGTAGTTGTCCCGCTGAACCGGAGCGGCGGAATAGAAAGCAGCCGTCGACCTCTGCTGCCCCACGCCGGGCGACAGAGCCCCGGTAAAGAAATTTCGTGAAGGCGCAAAGAAGGCGCTCAGGCTGAACTGTTCGGTTCCGATCGGCCAGGGATCATCGCTTTTGCGGCAATTCAGTGCCAGAGGCGCCACCGCTGTGCTCTGGCAGAAGACACCCGGCAGGTAAGCGTCGAAGAGATGATCCTTTCGCGGTACCAGCCTTCCCCTGAGATCGCGCGGCCAGAAATTGTCATGCTTCACTGCCAGCGATTCCTCGGGCTGCCAGCGGCCGTCCCGAAAGCTATAGAGCGTGACTTGCTCAGGATAGAGAGTCGCCATGTGCGCTGGCGTTCCCTTAATCGTTATCAAATCCAGGATGCGGTCCTCTGACGACCAGATGGGAGCCTTTCGAAGGGCAATCGCTGATGTCTGTCTCGCGACGCCGCTCCCGCCGGACCGCGGCATCGACACCATTGTCACCGATTGTTCATTGGTACCCTGGCGGATTTCCGCTACCCAGACGTAACTGTTCGGATCCTGCGAAAGAGAGATCTTGATCGAAGCCGCCGCCTGTTCACTGGCGACTGCATGGAGTCCGAGCGCCTCCATTTGTGTCAGCAGGCCCTGCCGAATCTGATCGACTTCGTTTCCGGAGAAGGAGGAAAGATTGACCACTTCCACCGATACCGCGCCCGGGCCCGTGACGCCCGCGATTTTGGCAGCCAATTGCTGTTCGAGCGAGGTCAGATTGTCTGTCCCGGCCATCAAAAATGCCGGTGTGGCCAGACCGAAGAGGAGAATGGCAGAGACGAGGCGCAGCCGGAAATTCGACAATTTGCGTATGCGCGAATTATAAACCGCGGCGAACATGGCATTGACCTGGAAGCGCGGGCTTTCGCCCGCGCTCCGAAAGTGGGCTGCTAGTTTTGCGGCGCCGGGTCAGGCTCCGCCTGGCTGCTGTGGTTGGTGAGGCTCATGCTCCGCAGAACATCGTTGGCGAAGAAGAACTTTCCGTCAGCGGGAACCATCATGATCTGGAGTTTGTCGGACAAGCGCTCCGCGACAATCTTGTTGATCAGCAGCGGATTCTGCTTCAGGATCACGCCCTCGTTGCGCATCTTTTCGGCGTCAGCGACGGCAGTCACGCGAATGCGTTCCGCTTCGGCTTCCGCCAGCAGTTTGCGGCGTTCCATCTCCGCTTTGCTGTCGATGACCTTGGCCTGGGCGAGGGCTTCGGCATTCTTCACCGTCGCTTCCTTGCGCGCCTCAGCTTCCAGGCGCGACTGCTGAATCTGTTTTTCCTTCAAGGGTAGCGTGTATTGCATGGCATCGGCCTCAGACTTAGCCTGAAGCACGCGTACGCGCGCTTCCCCCTCGGCCTGCTTGACCTGCTGAGCTTTCGTGGCTTCGGCTTGCAGCTCGGCAATCCTCACCTGCTTTTCCTGGATTTCAGTCTGCACGCCCATGCGGTCATTTTCCTGCTCCTTGAGCAGAAGCGTTTCCAGACCCTTGGAGTACTCAGCCGGCAACTGGATGTCGCGCAGCATCACTTCCTTCACGATGATGCCGTCAGCGGCCAGCTTCCGGGTGATCACGTCCGCGGCACGTCTGCGCACTTCTTCACGCTTGGAGGCGAAAACATCGCGCACGGTATAGCTGGGCGCCAACTCGCGCCACGCGCTGGCCACCACCGGCGGCACGATTTCCTTTTCCACCGGCTGCGGCAGGTTGCTCTGGATATAGTCCAGTCGCTTGGGATCGAGCCGATACCGCACAGTAACTGCCAGGCCCAGTGTAAGGCCTTCCTTGGCCTGAACTTGCAGCGGCTCAGGTTTTTGCGCGCTGGTCATCTTGCTGCTGCCCTCGACCGATCCGGTGGTGAAAAGCTGATCCCGAGTGTCGAACAACGCCACGCTTTCGGCCAGCGGGGTCACAAAGTGCGCGCCCGGGTAGAGTGTCCCCGGAACCGTACCGCTGGTCTGGCTGACGCGCACTCCTGCCATTCCGCTCGGAACAACGACAATGCCGAGCGCCACCAGGATGGGCCCCCAAGCCAGAAGCGCGAGGGCCACTGCGCCCCGCCAGCGCACGTGGGGAACCGTCAGAATTGGCCGATCGCCGGCGACGGCCAGAGCCTTTCTGTATTGCAGTTCGAGGTAGAGGTCGTAGCCGAGGATCGCTCCCGCCGCCACGATCATTCCGATGCCGCCAACCAAGAGCAAATACTTTAGAACCAGCATACGATTCTCCTTTACAGCGGGCGCTTTCTGCCAGGACCCACCCGCACTGCCTGTCGGGCAAACACCAGCGGGAACACCTTGCCGAAGATAAATTCCTCAATCAGTAAAGAAATTGCGAATGAGAAAACCAGACCTGCTATCACCGCGATTGCTGTCATTACGAGTTGCATAACCCCTCTTTGTGCTCGTTGCCTCTTGCAGTACTAACCCTGGGCGCCGCTAGTGGCTCCCGCCTGCGCCGGCCAGTTGTGACGCATCAGCTTGCGCGACGATGGTTTGAGTTTCGCCGCCAAAAATCTCGGCGATTTGCTGATCGCGCTCGGCGCGAATCTGTACCGCGTCGCCCACACTCACCAGGGCAAAGAACTGCTTGATATCCCCATTCCGCATGCGAATGCAGCCGTGCGACGCCGCTTTGCCGATGGACCATGGCTCGTTGGTGCCGTGAATCCCGTAGCCCTTCTGGTCCAGCCCCACCCAGCGGGGACCGAGCGGGTTGTCGTCGCCCGGCGGAATCACGACGCCGGGGTGGTAGTACGTAGGGTTGGAAAGCCGCTTGGCGATTCGAAATTCGCCGGTTGGGCTTGGACTTGACCGCCGGCCGACGGCCACGCGGAAGATGCGAACGACCTTTCCGTTCTCGAGAACCGCCAGCTTTCGATCGGGGATGCTGACAACAACCTGGCGTTGGACGGTTATGCGCTCCACGGGCGTCTCAGCCTTGCTGTCCTGCCCCTTGGCTACCGCCGCGAAGCCCACCAGCAGGATCATCACAGCCGCCTTTACGACCTTCGCCAACTCAATCGTGCCTTGCACCCGGCCCATACCGTCCCCCTTGTCGCATGGGCAAGATGCAGCCATTCGGCCATGTTGCTAGTCATTGAAAGCGAACGAGTTAATGGCAATCTGAGAGGTAAGTTTCGTGTCTTGGGGGAACAGTGTGTCAGAGCTGACACACTGTACTTGTAGGCACGGGTGTCTCCCCGTGCGATTTGCGCGGGCGGGACGCCCCGCGCCTACAGAACTACGAATTCCAGGTGGCTAGTGAGAGTTCCTCGTTGCTGGGGTCAGGCTTTGGTTCGGTCGTGTTTTCGCGATCCAGAGCCCGCAGCAGCGCCTCCAGGATGGTGTTCAGAGAGTGGGGGCTGTCATGCAACACCCGCTTCACGCTTTCGCGGTGTACGGCCAGTTCTCCCACAGGACGGGCGCCCGGGCCTTCGACATTCTGAGCAGGAGGGGCAGTGTCGCTCCAACGGCGGCGGGGGCGTCTTGAAAAGGCTATTTCGGCGAACGGATAGTCGAGGCTGCCCGTGGTCATCCAGTGCACAACCAGTTCCTGCACATGCGCCGCGCTGCAGGCGCGATGGATGCCGGCCTGCGCGGCCAGACGCTCATTCCAGTGAAGAATCTTGATCTTGTCTTCGCGGCGGTTTTCTACCAGCAAAAACCATCGGTTCGAGTTACGGCGCTCATCCCCGCAGACCGTGCAGGGAAGTGCTTTCGCGTCGTGCATATTCCACCTTTCTTGGGCCATCCACCAGTGCGGCCAACGTAGTATCGCGTCCAGGGAACTGAAATTCGGTAATGGGCGAGGCCGTCACACTTGCCTGGGGGAGAGTCGCAAGCGGCATCGGAACTACACCGCGGCCCTTCTCGACGCTGAGAGTGAGAAACAACGAACAGCGGTCGCAAAGCCAGTAGCGGTCCACACGCCGGACAGGACGATCCTGACGGCGCGCGCGCCTCGTGGGGCGGGGAAGCAGGTATTCGGTTTCAACCTGGAACAGCTTGCCCTCCTCCAATCGCCGGAAGGGACTGGAACAGGCCGGGTTAGCACACTTATGGAGCATTAGGCCAGATAGCAGTGCAAATTTGTGGCGCGTTGCCAGAGATTGATGCACGCGCTTGGCCGCCTGTGGCAAACCGGTCCGATTCGGCAAGTGGATGAAAACAGGGAAGGTGCGAGAGAGCAGATTTCAGAACTGTAGCACTTGCTGCCGAAAGTCGGTCACATGGTGCCGACGGGGCGTCACTCGCCCATGACCTTGACGATGACACGCTTGTCCCGCTGGCCATCGAACTCCGCATAGAAGATCCGCTGCCACGTACCCAGGTCGAGCCTCCCTTCGGTGATGGGCACGATGACCTCGTGATGCACCAGGATAGACTTCAAGTGCGAATCGCCATTGTCTTCGCCGGTTTCGTGATGCTTGTAGTCCTTGCGGAAAGGGGCAAGCTGTTCGAGCCACTTGTCGATGTCTTCAATCAGGCCAGACTCGTTGTCGTTCACATAGACGCCGGCCGTGATGTGCATGGCAGAGACCAGCACCATCCCATCCTTGATTCCGCTTTTCTTCACGATCGCCTCGACCTGCGGCGTCAGGTGAACGTATTCCCGGTGCTTTTTGGTGTGGAACTTGAGGTATTCAGTATGAAATTTCATGCCCCATATTATCGCTTGTGAAAACCGGGCGTCATGGCACTGCCTTGCTTGCGGCCCGCGCTTCTGCAAGGTTCTTGCGTCGAACAGCTTCCGCTTTCATTTGCTCGACGCTCTCGGCAACAAGCGGCGAATAAAGCGCCTTAACCCATTGCGGATTCTTCCATTCAGGGTGCTCTTCGGCGGCATGGTCAAAACCCTGGAGCGCATTGTCCGGTTCTTTGGCCAACCATAGCGCGACAGCCAGCGCCATCGCTCGGTCGGAAGAGACGGCGGGGGCATACGAAGTGGAAAACCCATTGAGAGCATCCGCGAATCTCTGATTCTGAATCAGCACCCAGACCCGCTCGGTAGACAGGTTGAGATCGCTCGGTCTCAACTGCACCGCGTCGTCGAGGAGGGCGGACGCTCTGGTGTAGTCCCCAGCGCGGTAGTACCACCAGCCAAGCTCGCCGAATGATTCCGGGGCCAGTGCCGAGGTGGTCTGACGCAGCGCGACAATAGCTTCCGCCGGGGCCGAATTTCGCGTGAACAGGGAGAGACCCGCCACCGTCACTCGCAGATTGACCTGCATCTCCTCGGGCGCGGTTTTCAGCCACTGCTGGAACTCGGAGAGAGCCGTCTGGCTGTCTGCGGCCGCCAGGGAATCGGCAAAGGATCGGGCACGATCCAGGCTCCGGGGATCCAGTTGCAAAGCCTTCTGATAAGACGACGCAGCGGCCGAAAAATCTGCTTTCGCGTATTGCGAGCGTGCCAGTACGTCTAGGGCCTTCACCTGGTCGGGCTTCACCTTGAGGGAGCGCAACGCGATCTGTTCCGCATGGTCGTAGTCATGCGCTTTGTAATCTTCCTCGGCCCGAGCGGTCCAGAAGATGTAGGCGATCTCGAGATCGCGTTCCGGCCGCAGCGGCCAACCCTCGCTGGCAATCATCGAGCGAACCTGCGCGATCCGTTCTGCCGTGGGTGGATGCGAGCGGAAATATCCACTCAAAGTCTGTAGAGCGACGCTGGAGAGCTCTTCCTGAGGAGTCCGGGCCCGGGCCTGTGACTGTTCATACAGGCGCTGGAAAGTCTCGAACATGCGAATCGCGCCGTTTGCCGAGTATCCGGATTGCACGGCCAGGCGTGTCCCCTCACGGTCGGCCTCCAATTCCTGCTCCTTGCTGTATCCGACCTCGAAAAGCTCGATCGGTAATGCGGCGAGTATGCCGAAGGGACTTTTTCGCAGGGCCTGTTGCTGCTGGAGCCGCTCGGCGCAGTGGTAGTGGTCGATATGCTCGATCTCGTGTGCCATAACTGCTGCCAGTTCATCTTCACTGTCCATCAATGACAACAGTCCTTCGCCGACATATACATGTCCGCCCGGAAGAGAGAATGCATTGATGTAATACGCTCCGGGAGCGTAGTGGAAACGGTAAGGAAGTTTGCGGTGAGTGTGTGCGGCCAGTCCTCTTCCCACGCGGGCGAGGTAGTTCTCGATCTCAATCGTCTCCGCTGATTTCTTTTCTTCGTTCGCGAGGCTGTAGGCTTTCGCAATTGCATCTCCCGCGCGGATCTCTTCGTCATCCGACATTCGCGTGAAGCGAACCGGCATTCTCGTCAATTCCTGCTCGGTGTCGCCCACCAGATAGAGAACAGCCGCCGGCCCGGGAGGCACATCGATGTGCTGGCGTTCGCTCAGCACGACGCTCGCCACGCCCAGCACGACAATTCCCGCGAGAATAATCCAGTGCTTCATAAGTACTGCCGTATGCCTTCCCGGTAACGCGTGTAGAGGAACGACACGAGAAGCAATGCCGCCCCCAGAACAATCAGCGTCAGGTAGCGATCGTTCCCCTGTAGCCGCCAGACATCGACCAGGAGTATTTTGGCGGCGCAAAGCAGCAAGAGTCCCAGCCCTGCGAGCCGGAAGCTGCGCTCTCTCATTAGGATTGCAAACAGGAATATCGCCACGCCCTCCAGGCCCCAGGAGAGAGTGACCATGCCGTGTCTCATCTCTACGGCGAGCAGGACGGTCAGGAGGAACACCGCGGCAAAGAAGAAAACCTGCTCGGGCCGGTTCGTCGCCAGGCTCAACCAGCGGAATATGCCCGAATCGCCTACGGAACGGTCCTTGTTTCTCATGCGAAAAGCGAGAGGGAGCGCCGCCAACAGCAAAGCAACCACCGCGCCCACCGAGATAAACCGGTTCTCCCAGGGCGGAGCGGGAAAATAACTGCGCTCGTAAAAGTTGTGCAAGGTTGTGCGAAACACGACCCCCGCGACCATCAGGATCGACTGGTGCAGAAAGACTCGCTGGCTGCTTAGCCGGGCGATTCCCAGCAGAGCGAGCGCCATTCCTGCCCATCCGGCTGCAACCCAGTCGGCGGGAAGTTCGAAGCGCACCAGTCCTGCCATGCTGATCAGGCCCAGCCAGCAGCAGAAGCCGGCCGCGCGAAATGCGCGCTCCCGCAGGCCTTCGTCGTCCCGCAACCGCCAATATGCATAGTAGAAGGCAAGGACGACAGGGATCGTCGTGTAGAAACGGGGGCTCACGCTTCCAGGCGTCCCGGCCGCATTCAAATTGACGAAGAAAATCCGCAGGAAGCTTGCCAGAAACGCCACGTAGCCTTGCAGACGCAGCCCGAGATTTCGCCGAGTAATTCCGAGTTCCAGCAAGACCAGCCCGAACACTGCCCACGCGGGCGCCACACCTACAGGTTGAAGTTCATACCAGGTTAGCAACGCGACGAGGAAGGACGCCGCCCAGGTGTAGGTTCCCTCGATCAGCCTATGAACGAAAAAGAAATAGCCGTGCACCGTCAGGCCGACCTCAGGCCTTCCGGACCAACTCCACCTCGCAGTGGCGTACAACGCCGCAGCAACCAGAGCCACAGTGATAAGGCGAAGCGACACTCCGTGAAAACGGTCTTCCGTCCCCAGATTCACCGCCAGCGCCCGGATTACACTCGCCAGGGCGAGCACGTTCGCCTGGTAGCCAAAATCCGGAACACTGAAACGGCGTGCCGCCAGCGCCAGGACCAGCCCAAGCGCGCACCACACCACTGCCGTCCATGCCTCGGGGAACATGATCCAGGCCCCGATGAACGTCATGATCGCTCCGGCATGAGCGAGCCGCTTCATGACCGTTCTGTCGAAGGTTGTGGTGAAAAGCTCGCTCCATTGATGAAGCCCCAAATACGAATTGAGATAGAAGACAATGGCCGCGACCGCAAAGAGGATCGCGACAGAGGGCTTGCTGCTGACGTCAGCTCCATCCATGCGGATGCCGTAGATCCGCGCCGCATCCACGCTGATCATTTGCCCGGCGACGAGAAGCGTGGAGAGCATTCCAAGTCGCCGGAAGACAATTTCGCGAGTCCACACTCCCAGCAGCAGGATCGCCTCGGCTTCGAGCAGCCAGAAAACCGACAGCCGCATTCCTGAATAGCGGAAGGGAAAGGCCGCCACGAGCTGCACGATCCCGATGGTCAAAAGCACGATAACCGCGGTGCGCCGCCGCCGCGCGGCCGGCAGTTGGGCGAGAGCAATCTCCGCTGCTCCGATGGCCAGCAATGCCCAGAAAGCCCACTCCGGATGGACCGATTGATACTTCAATACGAGCAGCACCAGAACGGTGTTGAGAAGCGCCGCGATGGTAGATACGCGCTCGGCGCGATCATCCTTCGGCATGCGGAAGATGTAAGAGAGTCGGAAGATGGCCCAGTACAAAACTAGAATGGCGACGCTGGCTGTGAACTCCGGAAACGGATGCCGATGCCCGCGCATCGGCTCGATGATCGGCCGCAACCAGAGGTAGTGATTCAGGTAGCTCGCCAGAATTCCGAACAGTTCCAGCTCGAACCATTGCTTTCGGCCGACGATCACGACCAGGCCGCCGGCAAGCACAACCCCGGCCGACAGGCTGTAGACATTCGAATGGCTAATTGTCACCGTGAGAAAGGCGAGGAGGAATGCGAGTCCGGTGACAACTTGCGAGTTGTAGCGCAACGTGTGCCAGACCATCCCGCCCGCAACCAGCAGCATCAGAGCCAGATCGAGAGCCTGCGATTCGAGAACGTGCGCCGCAGGCACGTGATACATGGCGTAAGTCGTGAAAAACAGCAGGGCCCAGCCGCCGCCAATCGCTGCGCGGGCGAGAATCTTGTAGCGCTCCCTGCGCTGGAGCCAGACGCCTCCTCCAAGAATCGCGGCGCTGACGGCATATCCCACCAGCACTTTGCCGGCAGGGCCCAGGTTCTTGATCTGGTAGGCAAGGAAGAAGGCAATGCCGAGAACGAGAATCCCTATGCCCAGCTTGTTCAGCCAATTTGTTCCCAGAACTTCTTCCAGTTCGTGGGCGGACCTGAAGCGAGCACCTGGTTCTGTAGACTGCGCGAACATCGGGGCAGGAATCTCTTCGGGCGGAACCGGAGGCTGAGGCGGAGGCGGTGCCTGCCGAACGAATTCCTGCGGTGGTTCTTCCACTCGCGGGATTTCCGAGTCTGGGGGTAAGACTGGCTCAGCGACCGGTTCACTCGCGCGGACAACCGTCTCGGTCGTCGGCGTTGGCCGTGAGGCTTCAGCTTGAGGTGGTTTCAGGTCTCTGAAAGACTGAAGGGTACGTTCCAGGTGATAGACGCGGTTGGTGAGATCAGCCCATCGCTCCCGATCTTCTGTTCGCTCCTTGGTCCGTCGCCGGCTGCTGCGCCAGACTAGAATCCACGGACCTACAAGGACCGAGAGAACCAGGCACAGCCCGAACAGAAACGGAATGACATAATCCATCGATAATCCGCCCCATTATCGGCAATCGCGGGATTCTACACGGAACCCGCTGCATTGCAAGCCTGCTGTGGCAGGCAAAACGATTCGCGAATTTTGTAGGCTCCGGCCGCCTCACCCTCGTCTAAGCAGGCAGGAGGCAAGATGTCTGATTCTCATCCCTCGAGCGATACCGTTGTCAGCGATACGGTTAGCAAAGAAAGCTTCGCAACTCCCCTGCCACGCCGAGCTGCGCTGAAAGCGATGGGAGTGGCTACCCTCGCAACTTTCGCAGCGAGCTGCGGCGGCAGCACCAATAGTTCGGCCACGACCTCAGGAACCGGTAGCACGGGCAGCTCTAACACATCTTGTACGGCGACCCTGGAGGGAGAGGAGGGCCCGTATTTTGTGGACGACAGCGCCTCCGGCTTCAACCGCAGCAACATCCTTTCCAACCTGGACGGAAGCAACATTCAGGTCGGTATTCCTCTCACGCTCCAAATCTATGTTTACGACAGCAAGAACGACTGTGCCGCCATGCCGAATGTGCAGGTCGACATCTGGCACTGCAGTGCTGACGGGGTGTACTCGGCGGAAGACGTGGAATCGACGGTTGGCGAGACTTGGCTGCGCGGCTACCAGGTGACGGATTCGAACGGGCTGGCGACCTTCACCACGATATTCCCTGGCTGGTATCAGGGAAGAACCACTCATATCCATCTGCGGCTTCGCTCCAGCTACGGGAGCACTGATACCGGCGGCGCCAATACAACGCAGCTATTTTTCCCGCAGGACACCATCAATACCGTCAATACTTCCATCTCGCCCTACAGTTCCCACGGCTCGAATCCAACCACGAATGCCGGCGACCATGTGTATGCATCGGAGACGCAGGGACAGAACGTGTTGACCCTGGCCGGGGACACGACGAGTGGCTACACTTCGACGGTGAAGATCAATTTGCCGATCAGCACGTAAGCAGCGGCGCGGACTACCGCAGAGACCCTTCCACTTCCGAGATCCAATCGGGACGTTTGAGAACCTCGCGCGGCTTGGGGCCATCGGCGGCTCCGACAATTCCGTCGCGCTCCATCAGATCGATGAGGTGTGCAGCGCGCCCATAGCCGATGCGCAGGCGGCGTTGCAGCAGGGAAGTGGAGGCTTTGCCAAACTCGACGACCAGGCGCACTCCGTCTTCGTAGAGAGGATCATGTTCCTCCTCTCCTTCTTCGCCGGACGACAATCCCTCGCCGGCCTCTTTCTCATCCTTCGGAGCCTTGAGAAATTCTTCCCGGTACTCGGCCGTACCCTGCGACCGCCAGAACTCGACCACGGCGGCGATTTCCTTCTCGGTGACGAATGGCGCATGCAAGCGGTGCACACGGGCCGATCCGGAGGGCAAATAGAGCATGTCGCCGCGTCCCAGCAGCGCTTCGGCGCCGTTGGCATCGAGAATGGTTCTGGAATCCACCTTGGTCGCTACGCGGAAGGAAATCCGCGCAGGGAAGTTGGCCTTGATCAATCCAGTGATGACGTCCACGGAAGGACGCTGGGTGGCCAACACCAGGTGGATGCCGACTGCCCGCGCCATCTGTGCCAGGCGCGTCACTGATTCTTCCACGTTGCCGGAATCGAGCATCATCAGGTCCGCCAACTCGTCGATGATGATCAGGATATAAGGCAGCGGCTGGTCCTCGGAATTGTCCCCGAACAGGCTTCGCGTGCCGTCCTCGCCGAAAAGCTTGTTGTACTGGTCGATGTTGCGAACGCCTTTTTCCGCCAGCAATTTGAGCCGGCGCTCCATCTCCCTCACAGCGTTGCGGAGGGCATTCGCAGCCAGTTTGGGCTCCGTGATGATGGGGGTGAACAGATGCGGCACGCCTTCGTAGTTGCCCAGTTCCAGTCGCTTTGGATCGACCAGGATCAATCGCACTTGGTCTGGCGTGGCCTTGTAGAGAATCGACATGATCATGGCGTTGATGGCCACGCTCTTGCCGGCGCCGGTCGAACCGGCGATCAGCAGGTGCGGCATCCCGGCCAGGTCGGCAGTGACGATCCGCCCGTTGATGTCCTTGCCCAGGGCCAAAGTCAGACGCGACTTCGTTCCCATGAACTCCTGCGATTCGATGTTCTCGCGCAGCCAGATGATTTCCCGCTCACGGTTCGGGACCTGAATACCCACCGTCGATTTGCCCGCCATCCGCTCGACCAGGATGCTCTCCGCCTTCAGCGCCAGGCAGAGATCATCGGTCAGGTTGGTGATGCGGCTGTATTTGATGCCAGCTTCCGGCTTGTACTCGAAGGTCGTGACCACCGGGCCGGGATTGATTTGCGTGACTTGGCCGTGGACGTCGAACTCGGCATACTTCTCCACCAGAACCTGGGCAAGCAGCTTGAGTTCATCGGCATCGATTACCTGCTGCTCGTCAGGACGATGCAGCAGACTGCTCGGAGGCAACTTGAAGCCTCCGGCGATCCGGGGCATCGTGGTCTTTGGTTTGCTGCCGCTGTCGGCCCTCTCTGTGACTTCCGGAGCGACCACGGCCGGTTCTTGCGCGGGTTGGGGCTCGGCGTCCTCGGCCAACATGCGATCGATACCGGTGCGGCGGGGGACAGGCGCAGCCGCTTCACGAGCGGCATGCGGGAAGTGCGCAATCCGGTGCTCCAGTTCGGGTTCGGCCGCGTTCGCACGCGCCAGCACGGGACGCCCGGCCCGGCGCTTGTCCAGTTCCTTCTGCATCCGCCTTCTGGCGCGCGCTTCCCGCCAGTCTTTAAATCGGTTCCACAGAGCGATCACAAAGGCGAAGCGGGTGGGCAGCCACAGCTGCAGGGCAGAAAAGGAAAACGCTGTAGAAAGATAAAGCGCGACCGCCAGAACCGTCGCACAGACAATGTAAGCCCCCGCCAGGTTGAAGTAGTGGATGAGGGCGTCGCCCACAATTCTCCCCTGTAATCCCTCCACCGGAATCACGTGTTGCCAGCGGATCGGTCCGGGCAGCAGCGCCAGCAGAGCCGGGACAAAGACCAGCAGCCACAATCCACCAAGCGTTTTGGCCAGGGGAGAGAGAATCTTGCGCGAGCGGAACCAGCGGATTCCCAGCAACCCGGCGAAGGCCGGCAGCAGGAAACCGCCGATGCCGAAGAACTGCAGAATCAGGTCGGAGAAGATCGCGCCGACGATGCCTATCCAGTTGCGGGTCCCGTGGGATGCGTCCGTTACCGACGCGCTGTTAAATGACGGGTCGAGCGGTGAATAGGAAGCGAGAGCGAGGAAAAGGAGGAGAGCGGAGACACACAACAGGAACCCGATCAGCTCATTCAGCCGCCGGTTGCCGGTTGGTGCAAATACCCTGGAAATGTATTTCATTAGGCGTAAGTGGGGCTTCGCAAGCCGACACCCGTTGCGAAGCAGCGCTACGCCAGAGCCAGACGATTATTACAAGAACCGTGCCCATCGACAATGAAGGATTGGACCGAAACGTTATCGACTTCGTTTCTCTTGGAAGTTGTGCCACAAGGCGTTGAGTGAGTGACAAATGCCACGCCAGCAGATGGGGAGAGTCTTATGTGGAGCGGGCGCCCGCGCCCGCGAAGGAGCTATGCCGCGAGGCTGGCGGCGAACCACAGCACCAGTATGCCCACGATGATCCGGTACACCGCGAACGGAACAAATCCGCGGCGGCGTACCCAGGCCATAAACCAGGCCACCGATCCGTAAGCGACAATGAAGGACACCACAAAGCCGATCGCCAGAACAACCCACCCGTGCGAATCGATCTGCGCTACCCCGATCGGGTTGTCGCCTTTTCCCCGCAGCGATTTCAGCAGGTCATAGCCGGTGGCTGCTGCCATAGTCGGAATCGAGAGAAAGAACGAAAATTCGAGCGCCGATGCACGGGACATGCCGGCAATCTGGCCGGCGGCAATCGTTGACATCGAACGGGACGTTCCTGGGAACACCGCTGACAGGATCTGGCAGGCGCCAATCCAGATTGCCTGGCCAACGCTCATTGCTTCCATCTTCCAGGTGTGGATTCGTGATCCGGAGGCGCCGGGTCCTGCGGCCTCGGAACGGGCGTTCATAGCGTCTACCACCCACATCACAATTCCGCCGATGAGTAGGGAGGCGCCGATGATATACAGATTTTCCAGGTGCTTGCCAATGATTTTGGTCAGCAGGTAGGCAGGAATGGCGGTTACAACGAACGCAAGCAGCGTAAGGCCCAAGGGGTGAGTCAATGCGGTGCGGTCGCCGCTCTCGCCTCGGGGGAACGTCGAAAGAAACTTGGCAATGCGGCCGCGAAAATACACCGGCAGGCACAGGATCGCACCCAGCTGGATGACAATCGTGTACATCTTCCAGTAGCCGCTGGTGAGGCTGATGTTGAGCAGTGCCTCGGCAATGCGGAGATGCGCCGTCGAACTGACTGGAATAAACTCGGTAAGACCCTCAACCACGCCCAGCACAACGGACAGCAGATAGTCGTTCAATCGCCCTCCGGAGCGTTAGTGACCGGTCGTTGATGGCTGATGCGTAGCCAACGTTCGGCTAGTCACCAGTTGTGTTTCCGTAGGTTGGGATGTCCTGCTGCACCATGTAGAGCAACCGCTTGGCGCGGTTGCCCCAGTCGCTCTGCGCGAACTCGCTGGCCACGCGCTGAGCGAGCGATGCCGCCTTGCCCTTTGCTTCCTCGGACTTTTTCGCATCCTCCTCGGTCTTGTAAATCTGAATCAACGCCGAGTACCGCCAGGCGGCGTCGTAGAGGGCTTCGCCGGCATTCGGCGATTGCGGATGCTCGCGCGCATACTTCTCGTACAGATCCGCTTCCTTCTCCGGACATTTTGGTTTGCCCTGCCAGTCGCCGCAGAGCTTATTGTCCAGCAGATGAAACGCCGCCTGGTCGGCAAACTTGGTTCCGGGAAACTTCTTCATCAACTCTTTCATCCAGCGCTCGTCGATTTCGCCGCGCAGGAAGGCCTCCTGCTCCTTGGCTGCGGGCCGCGACATGGTGTCTTCGCGCTCGATCTGCCAGCGGATATCCGCCGCCCGATACAACGACTGTGCTGCCAGGGGCGAGGCGGGAAACAACTCGTAGACGCGATAGTAGAGCCGCATCGCATCCTGCGCCGCCCCCCTGCGGCCGTGCCTGCGGCTGGCCTGGTCCTCGGAATCAACCCCCTCGCCGTACAAGATCTTGTCGCCGTCCGGTGTCGCGGAGTTGATGACCCCCTTGTTCACGATCCACCCCGAGACGGTCTTCTCCTCCGTCATGTTGGCCTCGACATGCACCCACCCCGGCGAGTTTTCGATAATGATGACCTCGCGTCCACGCGCTACGTCGCCCAGCTTGGCGGAGTCAGTGTGGGGACTGATGTAGATCGGCGCCTCTCTCACCATGGCGGCATGCTGGAGATCCGCCGCAATTGCGACTACCGCCGATAGAACCAGAAAACCAAGCAGCTTAAAAATACTCATCTCATTCTCAACCGAGTGTTTGGGTCTCCTGCGAAGCGCGAAGTTCTTCCAGCATCTTCGGATCGATGTTCCCGCCGCTCACCACGGCCACATTGATTCGCGTCTTCGGCAACTGTCCGCGATGAAACAGGAAAGCTGCCACCGCAACCGCGCCGCTGGGCTCGGCGGTCGTTTTCGGATCTTCGGCCAACTTCCGTGTACCTTCGCGGATTTCCTCTTCGCTGACGGTCACGATATCGTCGACATAGCGTCGAATGTGCTCGAAGTTGATTGCCCCAATGCTCTGAGTCCGCAGGCCATCGGCGATTGTGCGCGTCGCCTGCTCGGCGGAAAATTCGCAGATCTTTCCTGCCCGCAAACTGCTTTGGCCGTCCGCCGCCAGCTCCGGTTCCACGCCGATTACCTTTACGGACGGGTTGCTCAGCTTCACGGCCGTCGCAACCCCGCTGATCATGCCTCCTCCGCCGAGAGGCACAAGCACCATTTCCACCCCAGGCAGGTCTTCCAGAATCTCTAGCCCCATCGTGCCCTGACCGGCAATGATTTTCTCGTCGTTATAGGGAGGGATGATCGCGTAGCCGTGCTGAGCTGCCAGCTCTTCCGCTTTGAGCTGGCGCTCCAGGCTGCCCGGCCCTACAAGTATGATCTCGGCTCCCAGGGCGGCGGTTGCCTCGCGTTTGTTCGGCGGGGCGTTTCCGGGCATGACGATGACCGCCTTCACTCCCAGTTCGCGCGCTGCATAGGCGACGCCCTGGGCATGATTGCCGCTCGAGTAGGTAATCACCCCGCTTGCGCGTTCAGCAGCGGAAAGGGAAGCGATCTTGTTGTATGCGCCTCGCAGCTTGAAGGCCCCGATCGGCTGCTGGCTCTCCAGCTTGAGGTACAAGTCAGCTCCGCCAAACTCACCTGCGTACTTCACCAGATCCGTGCGCACCGCGATGCCGCGCAACCGCTCTCGTGCCCGGCGAATGTCATCGATTGTGACGATTGGGGAGTCTCCTGATTGATAGTCCTGGTCGCATTCGCTCAAATTTCCAGAATCACCGGGGTGATCAACGGTCGCTTCTGCGTCTGCTTGGAGATGTAACGCTTCAGGTCAGCGCGAATCTTCTCCTTGATCACACCATAGTCGGCTTTTTCTTCTTCACTCGACTGGTCAAGCGTCTGCATCACGATCTGCCGCGCTCCCACCATGAATCCGTCCTCTGCCGGAGCGAACCCGCGCGATACGATTTCGGGTGACGCCTCAACCCGGCCAGTCAGCTTGTTGATCGCGATAATCGGCAGCACGATTCCGTCCTCGCTCAGGTGCCGCCGGTCCTTGATCACCAGGTCCTCGACCACGTCGGTTCGCGAGCCCGAATCGATGCAGACTCTGCCCACCGTGACCTGCCCGGCCTTGCGCGCGCCCAGTTCATCGAATTCGAGGATATCGCCGCTTTCGATGAGCATCACACTGCCCACCGAGCCATGCATGGACATGGCGAGTTCAGCATGCAGCTTCAGTTGCCGGTATTCCCCGTGAATCGGAATGAAATACTTCGGTTTCACCAGGTTCATGATCAGCTTGAGCTCTTCCTGGCTGGCGTGCCCGCTCACGTGCACTGGCGGCGATGTTCCGTCGTCGTAGATTACGTGCGCCTGCCGGCGGAACAGGTGATCAATCATCCGATAGATGGCCTTTTCGTTCCCGGGGATGATCCGCGACGAAAGTACCACGGTATCGTCTTTCTCGATCTTGGCGTGTTTGTGGCTGTCGACCGCCGCCCGCGACAACGCCGACATCGGCTCTCCCTGGGTCCCGCTGATCAGCACGCAAACCTTCTCCGGGGCGTAATTCTTGATCTCGCCCGGATGCACCAGCAGCCCATCGGGAATTTCGATGTAGCCCAGATCCTCGGCGATCTCCGCCGAGCTGTTCATGGATCGCCCGACGAAGGCAATTTTCCTTCCGTGCTCCGACGCCATATCGACGGCCAGGCGGATGCGGTGAATGGAGGAGGAGAAACAGGAAATGAACAGCCTTCTCCGGCAGTGGACAAACACCTCTTCGAACTTCCGGCGCACGGCGCGCTCGCTGGGCGTGTACAACTTGCGTTCGACGTTGGTTGAATCCTGGAACAGCGCGAGCACGCCCTCCTTCCCGTATGCGGCGAACGAGTGCAGGTCGAAGAGCTTGTTGTCGGTGGGAGTGGGATCAACTTTAAAGTCGCCCGTGTGAATAATCACTCCGAGCGGCGTATGCACCGCCAGGGAAACGCAGTCGACCAGACTGTGGGTGACCTGGATCGGATCGACGGTGAACGGTCCAATCTTTACGCGCTCTCCCGGCTTCAACTCCCGGAGATCGGCGTTCTCAAGAAGCCCATGCTCCTCCAGCTTGTCTTCGACGTATGCAAGCGTGAACTCCGTGCCCCAGACCGGCACATTCAGCTCGGACAGGACCCACGGCAGGGCGCCGATGTGATCCTCATGTCCGTGGGTTAGGAAAATGCCCTTCACCCGCTGCCGGTTTTCGACCAGGTAGGAGATGTCCGGGACGACAATATCCACTCCCAGCAGCTCGGATTCCGGGAACATCAGTCCCGCGTCGATAACAATGATGTCGTCGCCCCAGCGCACGGCCATGCAGTTCATGCCGAACTCGCCCAGGCCGCCCAAAGGCACAATGTGAAGTTTGCCGGTTGGCATCAGGAATGTCTTGATGCTAGCACAAGCCGCATCCGGCGCTGACGAACGCCTGCTTCCGGTTCGAAACTGCCGCCGCGACTGGCCTTTTCCCCGCCACTACGTTAACTTTCTAAACAGGATGGCCCAACAGGCGAACAAGTCGTGGCTGCGCACGCGAATCGAGAAATCTCTCGTCAAGGGCTTTCACAAGGCCTATGAAACCATCCGCGTGGAGCCCGACAAATTTCTCCTCCAGTTGCGGGCAGCCCATGGCCTGCCTATCTCGACCTACCAGGGTGTCTATTCGGTTGACATCGAGACACTCGACAATCTTGCCCACCGCGTTATTCACTCCGGAATGAAGACTGCCGCCGCCGAAGGAGCCGGCTTCGGTCTGGGCGGGCTGATCACCATCCTGCCGGATCTCAGCATCCTCGCTGGAATCACGTTGCGTACGGTGCAAAAGCTCAGCCTGCTTTACGGGTTCGAGTACAACACGGAGGAAGAGACGGCGGAACTCTGGATTGCTGCCGCCAGCGCCGCCGGGGTCGATATCAGCCGGGAGTTGCTGGAGAAAGAGGTCGTCAGCCGTTTCGTGCCCAAGGTGATCCAGCGCATTGCCGCTAAGGCCAGCACCGAGTTCGTGGAAAAGTGGTCAGCGCGGGTCATTCCCATTGCCAGTTCCGTGATCGGCGCCGGGTTGAACTACTACTTCATTCGCGCCTGGGGAGAGCGGGCGAGATCGCACTTCCGTAAGCGGCATCTGGAAGTTCGCAATCAAATAAACGCCAGCCGCGCTATTCTGCCGGCAGCGAGCAACACTCAGTCTCTTCCATCCTGAGAACAACGAATGAACGAATTCAATTGCTCCGCCATTCTGTTCGATCTCGATGGTGTCCTGGTTGACTCGACCGGGTCGGTCACCCGCCAGTGGCAGCGCTGGGCGCGGGAGAACAATCTCGATCCCGAGCAGACCGCACAGATTGCTCATGGTGTCCGCACGATCGAAGTGGTGCGGGGGTTTGCCCCCCAGCTCAACGCCGAAGCGGAAGTCCTGAAAATTGAGAAGAGGGAAGCCGAGGACCACGATGGCGTGGCGGTTATGCCGGGCGCTTCGGAATTATTGCAATCGATTCCGGCAGGAAAGTGGTGCGTGGTCACATCGGGCACGCGTTATCTCGCCACTGCCCGCTTACAACTGGCAAAACTCCCCATGCCCAGGGTGCTGGTCGCGGCCGACGACGTCTCGAAGGGCAAACCCGATCCCCAGCCCTATCTCGCTGGGGCCACGGCTTTGGGAGTCAACCCGGCGGAGTGCCTGGTGATCGAAGACGCCCCGGCGGGGATTGTCTCGGCCCACGCCGGCGGCATGAAAGTCATCGCCATCACCAGCACCTATCCGGCAGAAAAACTCAGTGAGGCCGATGCGATCGTCCAATCGCTTCAGGCTGTGCGGTGGAACAACGGCAAGGTGCTGGTCGACGAGCAGCGTTAAGACGACGTCAATTCCTCTGTGTTCCCCTGTGTCCTCTGTGGCCCCTGTGGTTTACTTGTTTGGTGTTTACCACAGAGAACACAGAGGCTAATTCATCGCAGCCACTCTTCCAGCTCAACGGCCCTATCTGTCTTCTCATCACGGTACTTCACGATGACGGGGGTGTAGAGGGACAGGTTCCATTTAGCTCCGGCACCCTTCTGGACGGCGCGTGACCCCGGAACCACGACGGCTCCCTCAGGCACGGTGAGTGGCTGTGATTCGCTGGCCCGATAAACTTCACCGCGCACCAGATCGTAGAGCGGCGTGGAGCGCGTCAAAATCGTGCCTGCTCCGAGCACGGCTCGAGTCCGTACCAGTGTGCCTTCATACACGCCGCAGTTGCCGCCGACCAGCACATCGTCCTCGATGATCACCGGGGAGGCGTTCACCGGTTCCAGAACGCCACCGATCTGAGCCGCCGCACTCAGATGAACTCGCTTGCCAACCTGCGCGCAGGAACCCACCAGAGCATGCGAGTCGACAAGCGTTCCCTCATCGACATAAGCGCCGACGTTGATATACATCGGCGGCATGCAGATGACCGACGGTGCAACGTAGGCCCCGGTTCGCACGGACGATCCGCCTGGAACCACCCGCACTCGCTCGTCAGCCGAGAATTTCCGCGCCGGATATGTGTCTTTGTCCACGAATGAGAGCCCGCCGCCATCCATCTCGCTCAGTTCGCCTAATCGGAACCCCAGCAGAATGCCCTGCTTCACCCAGGCGTTGACCACCCATTGTTCGCCAGTTTTCTCGGCGGCGCGGACCTTGCCCTCCGTCAGCGCATCGCGCAACTCCAGAAATATCCGCCGAGCGGCGGATTTGTCGGGAATCGCTTCCTGCCTGCACAGTTCTTCGATGGAAGTTTGAAGGGAAAGCATGGATGTCGAGTTCAATCGGAAACCGGAACTCGGGTGGGATTTCAAATGCACTTGCACTCGCTCCGGATCAGCACTCCCGCCATCGCCTGCGAGGACTCACGGGCCTGCGACAGCGTGCTGTAGGGGCCATGCCAGCGGGCGTGGTTGGCGTCATGTCCCGCCGGACGCCCTTTGCCCTGGTTACATTGCCCGCAGGACGAACGGTGCAGCACGATCTTGTGAGGGCCGGCCAGCCAGTTCTCGTAAATGTAGAATGCGACCGCGTCGGGAGCAGGGGCTGCCGTTTTCGTGACCAGCCCGGCTTCCGTTGCGACCTTCAGTAGCCTCGACCGCGTATCGCGCCGCATGGGAAGCAGGGGAAGCCGGTAGACTTCCTCGATCCGGCCCATCATCGCCAGAACAGCCTTCACCGGCAGTGGATTCGACTCGATGAAATTGGCTTGAATGAGAGGCAGATATTTGCGGTAGCTCCGTCGCGCCGTCTCCCACTCATTGTTCAGCGCCGCTCGCGTCATCTCAGCGATCTCGTGCGGAATTTCATTCGAGACAACCGAAATCACGCCGACACCGCCCACCGCGATGATCGGCAAGGTCAGCGCATCGTCGCCCGAAAGAACCGTGAAATTGGGCCGCGCCAGATTGCAGATCTCTGCGATCTGCACGATGTTGCCGCTGGCCTCCTTCACACCTACGATGTTCGGCACCTCCATCAGACGCGCGATGGTGGGAGGCTCCAGATTTGCTCCGGTTCGTCCGGGCACGTTGTAAAGAATGATGGGCTTGTCGATGGCCTGCGCGATCGCGCGAAAGTGGCGCTCCTGCCCCTCCTGCGTCGGCTTGTTGTAGTAAGGCGAGGCAGTCAGGATGGCGTCTACGCCCGGCCGCGCTGCCGCTTCCTGAACCTTCTGAACCGCGTCACTCGTGGAGTTCGAGCTTGCCCCTGCGACTATGGGGACGCGCCCG
The DNA here is from genome assembly GCA_963803205.1 of Terriglobales bacterium. Lineage (GTDB taxonomy): Bacteria > Acidobacteriota > Terriglobia > Terriglobales > Acidobacteriaceae > CAWDLG01. The sequence goes on along the minus strand of CAWDLG010000004.1, from coordinate 829,249 downwards.
GCGGCTACTTCGACCGTGATGTCAATAACCTGAAGCCATTCGTCGTGGCTGAGGGTGGGCGTTTCGCCGGTCGTGCCGCAGGGAACGAGGAAGTCGATTCCCGATTCCACCTGCCAGGCGACGAGATCCCGCAGAGCGGCCTCGTCGATCGAGCCGTCCTGGCGGAAGGGAGTGACCAGAGCTGTCCCACACCCTCTCAATTGCATGCCAATAAGATAACGCTAATGGGGGCACATGCAAGTGCAAGATGCATGAAATCGTTTACAGCGACCGCCAGATCTCTCGAAAATCGAAGAAGCCCGTCTTACCGGCCAGCCACTCCGCTCCTCGCACCGCCCCCTCGGCAAATCCGCGTCGCGATTTCGAGTCATGGCACAGGTAGATTGTGTCATTGGGCGAATCGAGGACCAGTTCATGCATGCCAACGACATCCCCCTCGCGAAAAGATATGACTTCCAATTCCTTTCCGCAGGCTTCCTGGATCGTGTTTCGAAGAACCACCGCCGTGCCGGAAGGCGCATCCTTTTTTTGCGCGTGATGCCGTTCGAAAATTTGCCCGAGATAATCGTGGCGAAGGCCCTCCGCCGCAGTGCGAGCTACGTCGAAGAGCAGATTCACGCCCACCGAGAAATTCGACCCGTAGAGAAGGCCGGTGCCACTCTTCTCTACCATTTGTTGGATTCTTGGCAGTTCCTTGTACCAGCCGGTCGTTCCTACGACGAGGTTCTTGCGGGCCTGAATGCATGCTTCAATGTTTTGCATGACCGATGAGGGAGTAGTGAAATCAATCGCGACGTCGAAGGGTTTCAGAAACGCGGCAGTCAGAGCAGAGGCATCCGGATTATCGGCGGCGCCCAACACTTTCACTTTGTGACCGCGCTCGGCCGCGATAGTCGCCGTAAGCGAACCTGTTTTACCGCGCCCCAGGATCAGAATTTTCATCTGTTGTGCGTCCTTCCGCCTTCTAGGTCCCTCGCGTTACGCAAAGACTTCCGGGTCGAGATCGGAAAAGAAAGTCTTATGCAAGCGCCGGATGACATCGGGCACTGCGTCCTCTTCGATGACAAACGTCAGGTTGATCTCCGAGGCTCCCTGGGAAATCATGCGAATCTTCACATCGGTCAATTCGGCGAACACCCGCGCCGTAATTCCGGGAGTCTCGCGAAGATTTTCACCCACCAGGCAAACGATGGCCTTCCGCCCCTCGTACTTTACATCCGCCAGCTTAGCCAGGTCCGCCGCCAGCGCCGGGATCGATTCATTGGAATCCACCGTGAGCGAAACGCTGACTTCTGAAGTTGAGACCACATCGACGGGGATCCGGTGCCGGTCGAACGCATCGAAGATGGATTTCAGGAAGCCATGTGCCAGCAGCATCCGGGGCGCCGCCACATCCACGATCGTGATTCGCTTCTTGGCGGCGATCGCTTTGAAGAAGTTGCGGCATGGCGCAACCCTGGCGGAGATTCGCGTTCCCTGGCAAGTGGGATTGAGCGAATTGAGGATGAACACCGGAATGTTCTTCTGCACCGCCGGTAGAACGGTCGCCGGATGCAACACCTTGGCGCCGAAGTACGCGAGCTCCGCCGCCTCATCGAAGCTGATGACTTTGATTCGCTTCGCTTCGGGGCAGAGGTTCGGATCAGTGGTCATCATCCCGTCGACATCGGTCCAGATTTCGATGCGCTCCGCATCCAGGCCGGCGCCCACAATGGCGGCGGAGAAATCGGAACCGCCTCGCCCAATCGTAGTGGTGATTCCTGCTTTGCTGGCCGCGATGAATCCTCCCATCACCGGTACTTGTCCCGCTGCCACCAGCGGCGCCACCTTGGCCCGCAGACGCTGGTTGGTCTCATCAAAGAGCGGTGCAGCTTTGGTGTGAGCGCTGTCAGTCACAATGCACTCGCGCGAATCCACCAGAACGGCGGGGATGCCTTTAGCAGAAAATGCCTCCGCCACGATCCGGCTGGAAAGAAGCTCGCCATAGGCGGCGATCAGGTCGCTCGTGCGCGGCGTCAGTTCGCCGACGGCAGCGATCCCGCGCAGCAACTCGTCGAGCGCCTCAAAATGCGCTGCCAGATCGCTGTGAAAGCTGGTAAACAGGCCGGTTCCGAGCAATTCTCCGGCGGTGTTGTAATGCCGCTCCTGAGTTTCACGACATAACCGCAGTGCGCCCTTGCGATCACCCGCGCCGGCTGCCCGGGCCATGGCCAGCAATTGGTCGGTGACTTTCGCCATGGCGCTTACTACAACCACAGGCCTTTGCGGCAGTCGTCCTCTGACGATCTCGGCCGCCCGGCCGATAGCCTCCGCGTCCTGCACGGAGGTGCCGCCGAACTTCATCACGATCATGGAAGGCGTCGTCGTGGCCATGGATTCAAGGCTCTCGCGAGGTTTTCAGGAGAGAGTGTGGAAATTCTACAACAGCAATTCTCAGGATTTGGATGTATGCGGCTTGATGAGATACTCATCGGTCAGCTCGGAGATGATTGCGGCGGAGGGAACCGCCACCAGCGCGCCCACAATTCCCGCCAGTTCTCCGCCTATCGCCAGTGCCACCACAATCGTCAGACTCGGTAAGCCGACTGTCGCCTTCATGATGCGCGGCGTCAGGAATGCATTTTCAATCTGCTGGTACACGGCATAGAACAGCACCACCCAGAGCACCTTGGTCCAGGAATCGAAGGCAGCGATGATCACCGCGAGAACGATGGAGATAATGGGTCCGATGATGGGAACAATATTGGCCAGCCCGGTGAAAACTGCCAGCACGGTAAAGTACCGGACGTGCAGAAAACCATAGACGAACAGGCTCAGCGCGCCCAGGATCACCATGAGTACGAGCTGCCCGGTAAGCCACTTTCGAATCCGGTCGCTGGCCCGCTCCATCGTGGTTTCCAGGCGTAATCCGGTCGCCGGAGGAAACAGCGAGATCACCCATTTCCACGCTCGTTCCCCATCCAGGATGAAATACGCAGTGAGGATGATGAAACTGAAAAATCCCACAAAAAGGCCGGCCACGTTGGGAACAACTCTAACCAGCGACCCGGCAATCTGACCGGCATGCTCGTGGAGCGATTCCCGGCTGATCGCTTCAATCCAGGGGAAATCCTGCAAGCGATCCTCGGCTGCAGAGAGCTTTTCAGGCAGGTCTTTCGTGAGCTGCTGAATGTCGCGATAGATTGGCGGAAATGCGAAGGTCGCGAAGATGACTGCCACCGCCGCTCCGGAAAACAGGATCAGCATCACGGCCGGGCCCCGTCCGATGTTCCTCTTGAATATGCGGACACGCTCGATCCGCCTGACCAGGGGCGTGAACACAACCGCAAAAAGCACGCTGACGTAAATCACAATCAGGACGTGCCGCAGCACGAAGGCGAGCAGCGCGGCGATCGCGATTGTGAACCACAGCAGAATGTCAGATCGATATTTTGCGGTCATTCCTGGCTTACCTTGCGACCTTCTCTGTCACTCCTCTCAGTCATCCGCATTGGCGGTGATCTGGGGGCCGACCGCGTCGGTTTCCTGATCCTTGTACTGAAGCTGGTAAAGGCGGTAGTAGATTCCGTGCTGGGCCAGCAGTTCCTGGTGATTTCCCATTTCCCGCACCTGTCCCTTGTGCATTACCACGATCTTGTCGGCACGCTGAATAGTTGAGAGCCGGTGGGCGATAATCACCGACGTCCGCCCTTCAACCATCCGGCTGAGCGCGTCGCGGACGCGGTACTCGGTCTCGGTGTCGACGCTCGACGTCGCCTCATCCAGCACCAGAATTTTGGGATTGTGCGCCAGGGCGCGCGCGAACGAGATCAACTGCTTTTGCCCGGTCGAGAGAGTCGATCCCCGCTCTCTCACCTCTTCCTTGAAGCCCATGGGCAGAGAGCGGATGAAGTCGCCCACGTTCACATCCTCTGCGGCTTTCTCCACATCTTCGTCTTCGATCCATCGGGTGCCGAGACGTATGTTGCCCTCGACCGTACCCGAAAACAGAAATGGATCCTGAAGCACGACTCCAAAACGGCGGCGCAAGTCGTTCAGGTCCATCTCCTTGATGTCGACGCCATCGATCCGGATCGCCCCCTTCTGCACGTCATAGAAGCGCATCAGCAGGGAGATGATGGTGGTCTTGCCCGCCCCCGTGTGCCCGACGATGGCCACGCTCTCGCCCGGTTCGATGCTGAAGCTCACGTCCCGTAGCACCCAGTCCGCCGTCCCAATCGCCAGGTCAGCACCCAGGACTGCGGTACCGGCAACCCGCTCGCTTTCGGGTTCGATCACGCGGTAGGCAAACCATACATGGTCGAACTCGATCCGTCCCGGCCCTTCCGGCTTGCGGGTGACGGCCGGCGAAGTGATATCGACGGGCGTGTCCAGCAGCTTGAAAATGCGCTCGCTCGAAGCCATGGCCGATTGCAGAATGTTGTACTTCTCGCTCAGGTCCTGGATGGGCCGGAAGAATCGCAGCGCATATTGAATGAACGCAATGAGGGTTCCCGGCGTCGCCGTATTACGAATAACCTGACCTCCGCCAAACCAGATCACGCTGGCGATGGCGATGGCGGAGAGCAACTCGACTACCGGGTAGTAGATCGCGTGCGCCAGGATGGCGTCCTTGAAGGCCTCCATGTGAACTTTGTTCACCTTGGAGAATTGCTGAAATGCTCTTTCCTCCCGATTGAACAGTTGCAGCACCATCATCCCGCTGACATGCTCCTGCAAATAGGCATTGATGCGGGCGATTGCCACGCGAATGCGCCGGTATGAATCGCGTACTTTGTCGCGAAACATTTTGGTGGCAATTCCGATCAGCGGCAGCACCGCGAACGTAATCAGCGCCAGCAGTGGGTCGATCCACGTCATGATGGCTATAATTCCGGCCAGCACGAACACGTCCTCGAAAATCGAGACCACGCCGGACGTAAACATCTCGTTCAGGGCATCCACATCGGTGGTGACACGCGTGACCAGCCGGCCAACGGGATTCTTGTCGTAGAAGCCGATGTGCATTCGCTGCAAATGGCGGAAGATCTGGCTGCGCAGGTCGAACATGACCTTCTGCCCGGTCCACTGCATGTAGTAGGTCTGAAGAAAATCGAGGAAAAAGCCGAAAGCTAGCAGCCCCACGTATAACGCCGCAATCTGGGCAATTCCGGTCAGAGGGTTACTGCTCAGAAACCGGTCGAACGGCGAGTGCGCGCTGGAAGCCTTGTCCAGGTAGCGGTCAACTGCGACTTTGGTGAGGTAAGGGCCGAGAACGTCGCTCCCAGCCTTCAGCAGAATCGACACCAGTGCGATTCCCACCTGCCACCTGTAAGCGTGCAGGTAGCTGAGAATGCGCCTCATTAACCGGCTGTCGTAGGCCTTTCCAAGTACCTCTTCTTCGTGGGCCATTGGCTATCTAAAGAGTACCCCAAGTAGATGACGAGGATAGCAGGAAGGATGGAAACGATTGAGGGTTCGGGGATATCAGGCGAGCTTGTTCTCCAGAGATTCGTATCAGGCGGGGCTTCAGCCCTGCCGTACCGATGCTCTCGCCGATTCGGCGTGGCTGAAAGCGACGCAAAGCTCTCAAGTGCCGAGGCATCCCGCATCGGATAGTTCCGGTTAAGAGATTCGTATCGGGGATTCGTATCGGGGCAGGGCCTTCAGCCCTGCCGCTGAAAGAATGATGGCGGGGAAACGCGCCGGAACGGCGCAACCGAATGCATCGCTTGCAGTTGCGCCCTAGGGCGCGTCTTTTCAATGTGCTCCCCGATTCGGCGTGGCTGAAAGCCACGCCCTGATACGAACCGAGACAGCCTTCTCAAGTGCCGGGGCATCCCGCATCGGACAGTTCCGTTTAAGAGATTCGTATCGCGGCAGGGCTTCAGCCCTGCCGGGGAAGAATGCATATTGGGTAAACGCGCCGGACGGCGCAATCGAATACCTCACCGATTCGGCGTGGCTGAAAGCCACGCCCTGATACCTACCCGAGACAGACGTCTCGCGTGGGCGGGCCCGGCATTGGGCGGGTGCCTAAGAGATTTGTATCGGGGCAGGGCTTCAGCCCTGCCGGGGAAGAATGCGTATCGGGGAAACGCGCCGGAACGGCGCAATCGAATACATCATTCCCTTGCGCCCTTCGGGCGCGTCTCTCAATGCCCTCACCGATTCGGCGTAGCTGAAAGCCACGCCCTGATACGAACCGAGACAGACTTCTCAAGTGCCGGGGCATCCCGCATCGGACAGTTCCGTTTAAGAGATTCGTATCGGGGCAGGGCTTCAGCCCTGCCGGGGAAGAATGCGTATCGGGGAAACGCGCCGGAACGGCGCAATCGAATAGCTCCCCGCCTTGGGCAGTGGCTGAAAGCCACGCCCTGATACGAACCCCCAAGATCACGCCGCCTTGCTGAGCACCAGGGCGGAATTCTTGGAGCCAAAGCCCACGCAATTGCAGATCGCGTGTTCGATCGACCCCTTGCGCCCTGCATCCGGCACGTAATCGAGATCACATTCCGGGTCAGCCACATCGAGATTGATTGTCGGTGCGATCCGGCCATGCTCCATGGAAATCAGGGTTGCGGCGAGGCTGGCCGAGCCGCAGGCGCCCTGGGCGTGGCCGATTTGGGATTTCAGCCCCGACATCGGAATCTTTCCAGCATGCTCTCCCAGCGCCAGTTTGAGCGCCCGCGTTTCCACCCGGTCGTTCATTTCGGTCGACGTTCCGTGCAGGTTCACGTACTGAATGTCTTCGGGAGCAAGCCCTGCTTCATCGAGGGCGAGGGTGATCGCCCGCGCCGGTTCTTCCGGCGACTCGCTCATGCGAACCCGGTGAAAGGCCTCGCAAGTCGACCCGTAGCCGGTAATCTCGGCATAGATTTTTGCGCCGCGGGCACGCGCATGCTCATAGTCTTCGAGAATGAACATCCAGGATCCTTCCGCCAGCACGAAGCCGTCGCGGTCCGCCGAGAATGGCCGCGAGGCACGCTCCGGCTCGTGGTTCCAGGACTGCGTCAGTGCCCGCAGAAGCGTATAGCCTTTTATGATTCCGGGCGTAATCGGAGCATCCACGCCGCCGGCAAGAAACATGGGCTGCACACCCGCCTGGATGTGCTGGTACGCATATCCCAGCGCGTCGGTCGAAGAGGTGCAGCCCGCCGTCACCACGTGACTGTAGCCACGAAATCCAAAGCGCATGCTGATCTCGCTGGAAATCGTTCCCATGGTGCCGCTGGGGATGCAGAAAATGCTTACCTGCTTCACGTGGCCCGTGTGCCAGAGCCTGTACTGCTCCTCGGAGAACTCCTGCGCCCCGCCGCCGGTGCCCAGAATGACTCCGATCTCGCGCTTCTCGTCCATCGACATTGCGGCGGGGTCGAGGCCCGCATCCTGAATGGCCTCGCTCGATGCCGCCACCGCCAACGGAACCACCCGCGACACATGCTTCCGCTCTTTGGCGTCGACCCACGCGAGTTCGTTGAATTCGGGAATCTCTCCCGCGATGTGAACGGGCAGGCACGAAGGATCGAAGCGTGAAATTCGCTTTACGCCGGATTTTCCGTCCAGAATGGCCCGGCAAAAGGCCTCTTTACCGATCCCGTTCGGACTGACCACTCCCATGCCCGTAATTACCACGCGAGGCGTCATCTAGGCGTGTCCATCCTTTGTGGTAACCCCCTTTTACAGGCTCATTCAGATGCCGAAGAAGCAATCCACGTCAAGTGGCATAATCAGTCAATGCCACTGGGCGTTTACATTTCAGTGCCGTTCTGCCGTTCCAAGTGCAGCTATTGCAACTTTGCTTCTGACGTCTTTTCCCGCGCCGTGTTTGAGCGTTACGTCGATCGTCTATGCGCGGAGATGGCTGACGCGGCCGAGACCGCCGAACGCATGGGCGGACTCTTCGAGCGCCACGCCGATTCAGTCTATCTGGGCGGCGGAACTCCCACCGTGCTCGATGCGCCCCAGTTGCAGCGCCTGTTCTCCGGCCTCAGCCAGGAATTTCGTCTGCTGGGCGACGCTGAAATCACTGTGGAATGCGCGCCCGGAACCCTTTCGCCCAGCGTTCTGGATGCTCTGGTGTCCTGCGGCGTAAACCGCGTCAGCCTCGGCGTCCAGTCTTTCGTGGATGCGGAATCGGCTTCCGTCGGCCGTCTCCACAAACGCTCTACTATACTGGAGGACGTCGCTCGCCTGACTTCGACCGGCATCTCGAACCTCAGCATCGACCTGATTGCCGGACTACCGCACCAGACCACGGAAAGCTGGAACGAATCGCTCTCGGCCCTCATTGATACCGGCGTGCCCCATGCAAGTGTATACATGCTCGAGGTCGATGACGAGTCCCGCCTGGGCCGCGAGCTGATTGCCGGCGGCTCACGATATCACGCTCACTTCGTGCCGGACGAAGACCTGACGGCTGAATTGTACCTGGCCGCCTGTGAGCGCCTCAGCGATGCCGGGCTTGCGCAGTATGAGATTTCCAACTTCGCTCGAGTCGGCTTCGAGTCCCAGCACAATTTGAAATACTGGACACGCCGCCCCTATCTGGGATTTGGCGTCGATGCCCACTCGATGCTGCGGGTGCAGACAAACGGCATAGATACTCCTTCCGCCGTGCGCTTCGCAAATCCCGATACTCTGGAACGGTATTTGGCAGGAGAGTCGGGAACGACTACTGCTGTTCCGCAGCGGGCGGCCCTCGAGGAAATCTTCTTTCTCGGGCTGCGCTTGAACCGTGGGTTGGACCTGAGGGCGATCACTGCCGAATTCGGACAGGAGACCGCCGACGCACTACTCGCCTCTACGATCGCAGAGCTGGAACAGGAAGAATTGCTCGAACGACGTCAGGACACGATCCGACTCACCGCGCGCGGCCGGTTGCTCTCAAACGAGGTCTTTGAAAAATTCCTCGTGAATGCCTGAGCTTGGGAACAAACCGCGCACGGACGAGGACGTCCGTGTCTACGTGTTGACTCGGCACCTCTGTGCTCCCTGTGGTTGAGCTAGTTGAGAACAAACCGCACGGACGAGGACGTCCGTGCCTACGTGTTGACTCGGCCCTCTGTGCTCCTCTGTGCCCCCCGTGGTTGAACCAATTGAGAACAGGCCGCGCACGGACGAGGACGTCCGTGCCTATATGTTGACTCGGCCCCTCTGTGCTCCTCTGTGCCCCCTGTGGTTGAACCAATTGAGAACAGGCCGCGCACGGACGAGGACGTCCGTGTCTACGTGTTGACTCGGCCCTCTGTGCTCCTCTGTGCCCCCTGTGGTTGAACCACTTGAGAACCGGCCGCGCATGGACGAGGACATCCGTGCCTACGTGTTGACTCGGCCCCTCTGTGCACCGGCATAACTTTCGTACCGGGCTCGATGGCGAGCCCGTTTCTTGCAAGATCATGCCCTATGGTCTAATGAAATTGAAGGTTCCCGGCTCAGCTCTACGCCGGAGGAAAATGTGGACTTCCAACTCAACGAAGAACAACTCCAACTGAAAAAGAGTGTCCGCGAATTTGCCGAGCGGGAAATCGCTCCCAACGTGATGCGCTGGGATGAAGCCGGCGAGTTCCCCCTGGAGACCATCAAGCACCTCGGGCAGCTTGGTCTCCTCGGAACGATCTTCCCGCCGGAATACGGCGGGGCGGGCATGGGCTACGTTGAATATGTGACCGCCATCGAGGAACTGTCACGGGTCGACGGATCGGTTGGCATCATCGTAGCCGCCCACACTTCGTTGTGCTCGAACCATATTTTTCTGGCGGGAAATGAAGACCAGAAGAAAAAATATGTCAGCAAGCTGGCCACCGGCGAATTCATTGGCGCCTGGGGTCTGACTGAGCCTTCGTCCGGTTCCGACGCCGGCAGCGCGCGCATGAGTGCCGTACGAAAAGGGAAGAACTGGGTCCTCAACGGAACGAAAACCTTCTGCACCAATGGCCACTACGCCGACGTGCTGGTAGTCATTGCCGTTACCGATCGCGCCGCTCACACCCACGGCCTTTCCGCCTTTATCGTCGAGAAGGGAACCAAGGGGTTTCGTCCTGGAAAGAAAGAAAACAAACTAGGCCTGCGCGCCAGCGATACCGCCGAGTTGATTTTCGAGGACTGTATCCTGCCGCCTGAGAATTTGCTCGGCAAGGAAGGCGACGGCTTCATCGACGCCATGATGGTCCTCGATGGAGGCCGCATCTCCATCGCCGCCCTGGCGCTCGGGATGGCTGAAGGCGCTTATGAGGCGGCATTGAAATACTCCAAGCAACGGCGGCAGTTCGGCAAGGCCATCAGCGAATTCCAGGCCATTCAATGGAAACTCGCCGATATGGCAACCGAAATTGAAGCGGCCAAACTCCTGACGCTGCGCGCTGCGGCCATGAAAGACGCCGGGTTCAAGACCACCCTGGAATCGTCCATGGCAAAGCTCTATACCAGCGAAGTCGCCGTGCGCTGCGCCAATGAGGGCGTACAGATCCACGGCGGCTATGGGTTCATCAAGGACTATCCGGCCGAGAAGTTTTACCGCGACGTGAAGTTGTGCACCATCGGCGAAGGAACCAGCGAAGTCCAGCGCCTGGTGATTGCCCGCCAACTGCTGAAGGACTGAGTCGTCCTTCGATGCTCTGGGGCATGGCGGTGCCGATTGAACAGTTCCGCCTTCAGCGGGCTGCTCCTGAGCGCTGCGATTCTGCGCTGGCCAGTTTCCAGGAATCGTCCGATCGCAATACTCCATACAGTTCCAGGTCGATAATCCGTCCCCACTTCACGATGTGCCCACGGCGGCAGCCTTCGTGCCGCATGCCGATTTTGCGCAGTACCTTACCGGAAGCCGCATTCCCGCCGAAGTGGGAGGCATAGATCCGGTTCAGCCCGAGATTCTCAAAGCCATAACGCAGCACTTCACGCGCTGCCTCTGTAGCGAACCCACGCCCCCAATACGGCACGCCTACCCAGTATCCCAGCTCGGCGCGATTGTTGTGGGAATCGAGTTCCAGTCCCATGGCTCCGGCCAAGGCCACTGTCTCGCGCTCGACGATCGCGAAGACGATCGATGCCCCGTCCCTTGCGCGCTGCTCCACGGCGGAGAGGAACGCTTGCGCATCGGCTTCAGAATAGGGATGGGGGATGCGCAGCGTGGTAGCCGCAACCTCGCGCGCGCCCGCCAGCCGCACCAAATCGCGCGCATCGCTGGCCGCAAATGGACGCAGCATCAGACGCTCGGTTTGCAACGTGGGAACGCTCATCCTGAGCGAATCATACCGCAGGCCTTCCGCTCAGGTACTCGCTCGGGTCCTCGTCAGAACGCGTCAATTCCAGTGATGCTTGCTCCGATGACCAGCGTATGGATGTCGTGCGTTCCCTCGTAAGTCTTGACCGACTCAAGGTTGGCCATGTGGCGGAAAATGGGGTACTCGTCGGCGACTCCGTTCGCTCCCAAAATGTCGCGAGAGAGCCGGGCACACTCCAGCGCCATCCACACGTTGTTCCGTTTTGCCATGGAGATGTGTTGGTGCTGCACTCGTTCCCGATCCTTCAACCGGCCGACCTGCAGAACCAGGAGCTGGCCCTTGGTAATTTCGCTGATCATCCAGGCCAGTTTCTCCTGCACCAGTTGGTGAGAGGCGATGGGCTGATCGCGGAACTGCTTGCGAAACAGCGAGTATTGCAGAGCGCAGTCGTAGCAGGCCATGGCCGCTCCGACGGCTCCCCAGGCGATCCCGTAGCGGGCCTGATTCAGACACATCAACGGCGATTTCAGCCCGTCGCTCTTGGGCAGCAGGCTGGATTCCGGCACGTGCACGTCCTGCAAAGAGAGGCTTGAAGTCACAGAGGCGCGCAACGACCACTTGCCGTGGATATCCTCGGCGCGGAAGCCGGGACGGTCGGTCTCAACCAGGAAGCCGCGAACTTTGTTGTCTTCGTTCTCCACTTTGGCCCAGATGACGGCAATATTCGCGATCGAACCTGAGGTGATCCACATCTTCTCGCCGTTGATCACATATTCCTTGCCCACCTTGCGGGCCCGCGTGCGCATGCCCCCGGGATTGGAGCCAAAGTCCGGTTCAGTAAGACCAAAGCAACCAAGCTTGTCGCCTTTTTGCAGGGCAGGGAGCCAGGTGTCCTTCTGCTCGTCGCTGCCGAAGGCGTAAATGGGATACATCACCAGGGCCGACTGCACGCTCACAAAGGAACGCACGCCGGAGTCGCCGCGCTCCAGTTCCTGCATCACCAGGCCGTATTCCACGTTCGACATGCCCGCGCATCCGTAGCCCTTCAGGCTGGCGCCGTAAAAACCCAGGTCTGCCATGGGCTTCACCAGTTCGCGAGGGAATCGGCCCGCGCGGTTGCACTCTTCAATGAGCGGGATCAGGTTGTCTTCAATGAATTTCCGGCAAGTGTCCCGGACCAGGCGCTCATCTTCGCTGAGCAGCGAGTCGAACTCGACAAAATCCACACCTCGAAATTTGATCGCCATGAATTGATCTCTTTCTGTTCGCCTCGACCCGGGCACGCGTGGGAACACTAGAAGCTAACAAAGGGGTGTGGGCAGGTCAAACCTGCCGCGCAGAGTGAGACCGCCAGAAGTTTGCCTAAACCTTGGTCGCGCGGGTGATGAGGTAATCCTGGTGCACAACGTTATCGCGAAGATATTCACTCACCACGGTGTCGAATTCCTGCCTGAATGTCTGTAAACGAGCCGGATCCGACGCTGAGAGAGTCTGGACAAGCTTGATAATCGGCCCGGCGGAGCGTTCTACGTTTGCCCGGTAGTGCTGCGGGCTCAGCGCGGGCGCCAGCATTCGCTGGCGATCGAAGACAATGTCCCTGACCGCGTTGCCCAAACGTTCCCTGACGATGTTTGGCTCGCCCCACTGAGACGGCGGAGAGACTCCCGGCGGCGGGGGCGGCATGTAACGCGCTGTGATCGCCATGGTCCGGCCGACGAGAAGTTCCGGAGGCCAGGTGGAAAATGCGATAGTCCCGCCTGTCTTGAGGACTCGAAGCATCTCGCCGATGGCCACATCGGGACGCGGGGCAAAGATGTGGGCAAACTGGCTCAGGACCACGTCAAATTGCTGGTCGCCAAAGGGCAATGCTTCCGCGTCGCCCTCTTTCCAATCGACTTCCACTCCCGCGATGCGGGAATTCTCGCGCGCCCGCTCCAGAAGTTGCGGCGTCAGGTCCATCCCGCTGACCTGGGCCCCTGCGCGAGCGGCGGTAATCGCCGCCACACCCGTCCCACAGCCGACGTCGAGTACCTTCATCCCCGGTTTCACGCCGGCGTGACGCACAAGGTTTGCGGCGGCAGGCGTAGTGAGCGCCTCCAGCGGCGCAAAGTTCGCCCAGCCTTCTTTCTGCATCTGCTTGAATTGCGCGAAAGGATCCATGCTTTTCCCTTAACGAATAGGTCAGAAGTTACATGAGTTAACTGCAAGAGTCCAAGCGTCGCGGTGGTTCGTATCAGGGCGTGGCTTTCAGCCACGCCGAAGCGGCGAGAACATTCGAAAAACGCGCCCGAAGGGCGCAACTGCACGCGACGCATTCCGCTTGCGCCGCTCCGGCGCGTTTACCCACGACCCTGCCTCCATGGTGGGCACATCCTGCAAAGAACCACACAGAACATGGACCAACGCATCACTTTCCCGCAGGCATTGGTGCGTCGAGAAACGGCGCAACGGTCGAGATCATAGTCGGGGAAGAAAAAACCGTGTAATGCGTGAGACCGGGCAAAATAGCAAGCCGGGCATTCGATATTCCGGATCCGTCCCATCCGCCATCTTTTTTCCCTCCGCCCAGAAGTTCGAAGAATTCCACCGTGTGTGCAGTGCGCACCGCGTCGGCATCTCCGAAGACGAGCATTGTAGGCGCCTTGACGGAGGTGACATCGCTCGTCCAGTCGTACTCTTGGCGAAGCAGGTCCCCGATCTTGGTGACGAGCACCGTCCAATCCTGGGGGCGCGGCGCAATCCGGGAGTACAGCTGGTACATCGGGCTCGGTTTCATCTGCTCGGCGGCGGCAGGCCCCATTTGTGACATCCCCGCCAGGATCTCGGGATACCACCCATCGCGTTTGAATGCCACCGAAATCAAAACCAGCTTTCGCACCAGCTCGGGATGGCGGACCGCCGCACGGAGCGCGACTCCGCCGCCGAGGGAGTAGCCCATGACATCAGCTTTCTCGATGTTGAGGTACTTCGCCATTGCAGCGACATCGTCCGCCAGGAAGTCGAACCTTATCGGCCGGTCGATGTCCGCCGTGCGCCCATGCGCTTGCAGGTCGACCGCGATGACCTGGTGGGACTTGGAGAGCAGGGGCATGATGTCGCTGAACATCTCGGTCGCACCCAATCCCCCGTGCAGCAGGATGACCGGAGTTCCGGCTCCATGAATCTCGTAGTACATCTTGAGCCCATTCACCGGCGCGTATCCGGTTTTGACGGCGGGCGCTGCACCGGACTGCGCCAGCGAAACGGCCGATGCCAGGATGACTCCGGCAGCAGTTGTAATGGTCAGGCATCTTCTGAGCATAGTTTTCCCTCTGCCCGTTCCCCGGGCGCCCGCTGCAAGTGCGGCAGCGAAAAATTTCTAGAAGTGTTGAATAAGCGCCTCGAAGCGCTCCGCTTGAATCAGGCCCACCCGCTCTGCCAGTTGACCCAGGGTCTGAACCATGCCGGGCTCCATACCCGCTTGCAAGTGTCCATCCCGAGCTTCTTTTGAACCGTGGAGAAGGGTCATCGTGAGCTTCGTCTGGCAATCCCGTTCTTCGAACGTGACTGTCGTGAGCCATTCCGGACTTCCAATGCCGGGCATGTCGTAACACTCCGAATACACCAGGCGCTGGGGCGGCGTGATCTCGCGATAGACGCCCCGGAACGGATGCTCGCTGCCATCCGGCATGCGCAGGATATGGTGCCACGCCCCTCCCATGCGGAGATCGATTTCGCAGACGGTCATCGTCGAGCCGAAACATCCCCGCCAGTGGCGGACGTGCTCAGGCTTCGTCCATGCTTCAAAAACAATCTGCGCGGGGGCATTGAACTCTCGGGTGATTACGATCTCGCGCTCGCCGCGAGCCTCAACTTTCACGGTTCCATCGTTTCGCATTGATTCCATCTCCATGACGGTATTCGACTCGGCCGCTGGTCCGAATCGAGATCTAAGCCGCGTCCCGCGATCCATTCCGCGTGAGCAGTTCGGCAAGTTTGTCGTAGCTCTCGGCCGCACCATGCTCCATGCCGGACTGAATGACCGCATCGCGGACTTCTTTGGACGGATAGAGGATCGTTGCCGTAAGCGTAGTCTTCCCATCTTTTTCCACGAACACCGACGTGACCTGCGCCTCACCGGGGAAATCGTCGAACGATTCCATGTGCACGGACCGTTCCGGTGGGGTGATCTCGCGATACACGCCGCGCATCCCCATATCTCTTCCGTCTGGCCCACGCAGCACGAAGCGGAATCCTCCACCAACCCTGAGATCGACCTCGCAGACTGGCATCGAGAAGCCCCGCGGCCCGAACCATTGCTTGAGCAGTTCCGGCTTGCTGAAGGCGTCAAAAACCAGAGCGCGCGGCGCATCAAAGCTGCGGGTCAATACGATTTCGCGGTCCGTAGGGGTTGTAACCTGCAAAGTCCCGGTATTCTTCATTGGTAGTCTCCTTTGGATTTGGCAGGAGCCGCGCTCCTGTTCACTTGTGTCTGTTGCTTCTTCCTCTGCCTCTAGTCGACCGCGGTGTCGTCCGATCGACAGGACTCCTGGCAAAATTTGTGGCTGGCGCCTTCTGTGCCTTTAACTGATCCAGCAGGGAATCGAGGCGCTGGAACGACTGCTCCCAGAACTGCCGATAGCTCTCCAGCCACTCGGTCGCGTCGGCCAGCGGCTGGGCCTCGAGCCGCCGGGGGCGCCTCTGGGCGTCGCGACCACGCGAAACCAGTCCCGCACGCTCCAGTATCTTCAAATGCTTGGAGATCGCCGGCTGGCTCATCTCGAATGGCTCAGCCAGTTCGTTGACTGACGCTTCGCCCGATGCCAACCGCGCCAGGATGGCACGGCGCGTCGGATCCGCTAAAGCTGAAAAAGTGGCATCCAGCCTTCGATCCCATTCCGGCTGTTCATAACCTGTCAGTTCCATAACAATATGGTTATATACATCAGTCGGGGGACCGGTCAAGTTTTTTTTTGACTTCTGTTGCCTCACACTGCGCCAGGTATTCCGACCTTCCGTTTTCGCTGAATCCTCTTTGCTACAATACCTGCCGGTCTTCCCTGGGTGGGGGCTTGGCCGCATCTAACACGAAGAAGAGGCTGCGACTTCCCGGCAGCCGCCTACGGAAGCCAAATGCTTGGACTGCGCGGTTTGCCGCTTGGATCGGTAGCCGAATCAAGATCGCGGATGCAATTGAACAGGGGTGGTGGGCGCAGCATAGCGCTGCTATTGCTGCTCGTTTGTTCCGGTCTGTCTGCCCAGGCGACCGAAACGATTCCGCCCCGAGTATCACTCGACGAAGGCTTCCGCCTGCTCTACGACCTTGACTTCGTCCACGCCCACCAAACCTTCCTCGCCTGGCAGCAGCAACATCCCGCCGATCCCATGGGTCCAGCCAGCGATGCCGCCGGACTGCTGTTCTCGGAATTTGACCGCCTGGGTGTGCTTGAGGCGCAGTTCTATGTGGATGACAAGGCCTTCGGAGGGCGGAAGAAACTGTCACCCGATCCAGCCTTAAAGGAACGCTTCAACAATGCTCTTGCGCAGGCGGAGAGCAGGGCGCAGACGCTGCTGGCCAAAAATCCCAATGACCGCAACGGCCTGTTTGCCATGACGCTCTCGGCGGGATTGAAAGCGGACTATGCCGCCCTGATCGATAAGAGCAATCTGGCCTCTCTTGGACTTACCAAGCAGGCAAGCAAGTGGGCGGAGCAATTGCTGGCCGCCGATCCCGGCTGTTATGACGCCTATCTCGCCACCGGGGTCAGCAAGTACATCATCGGCAGCATGGCGGCGCCACTGCGCTGGATTCTCCGCATCGGCGGCGTAAGCGGCGACAAGAAAACAGGGATTGAAGAACTTCAGCTGACCGCTCAGCGCGGACGTTATCTCGCTCCCTTCGCACGCATCCTTTTGGCGATCGCTTACGTCCGCGACAAGGACACTCCACGCGCGCGCGAGCTGCTGGCGGGCCTGCAATCACAATTTCCCAATAACCCTTTGTTTGCTCTTGAGATAGCCCGCCTCGACGGCACCAGCAGCCAGCCGTGAAGCTCGTCCCGTTCATCTGTTGATTTTCAGCGAAACGAGATGCCTTTTCCGCTGCCCGATTCACCAGAAATTCACCCGGTTGTAACAATTCTGTAACACGCCAAACGTAGAACCATCAGTTATCAATCAAAGGAGGGAACATCGAGTGACTCGCCGCATCGCATTCTTGTGCTTAGCCTTATCGATCGCCCTGTCGCTACCCGCGGCCGCGCAGACCACCATCAACGGAGCAGGTGCTACTTTCCCGTATCCCATGTATTCGAAGTGGTTTAGCGAATACCACAAGGCGCATTCGGAAATTCAGTTCAACTATCAGTCGATTGGAAGCGGTGGCGGAATCCGCCAGGTTCTGGCAGGTACGGTCGATTTCGGGGCCAGCGACGGCCCGATGAGTGACGAGCAGCTCTCCCAGGCCAAGGTCAAGATCCTTCACCTGCCTACCGTGCTCGGCGCGGTAGTTCCGGCGTACAACATTCCCGGAGTTAAGGGGGAGTTGAAATTCACGCCGGCAGCACTGGCGGGCATTTTTCTGGGCAAGATCACGACCTGGAACGACAAGGCGATCGCCAGCGTCAATCCGGGGGTCGACCTTCCCAACGCCCCGATCATCGTCGTTCACCGTTCCGATGGCAGCGGCACCACCTTCATCTTTACCGATTACCTCTCCAAGGTCAGCCCTGAGTGGGAATCCGGCGTCGGAAAGGGCACGTCTGTGAAGTGGCCTGTCGGATTGGGCGGCAAGGGTAACGAGGGCGTCGCCGGGCAGATCCGTCAACTGGAGGGATCGATTGGCTACATCGAACTGATCTATGCCGTGCAGAACAGCATCCCCTACGGCAGCGTGAAGAATGCGGCCGGAGACTTCGTCAAGGCCAGCCTTGACTCGGTGACCGCGGCGGCAGCTTCGATGAAGGCCATGCCGGCCGACTTCCGGGTCTCCATCACCAACGCCCCGGGGAAAGAGGCGTATCCCATCTCAAGCTTCACCTGGCTGTTAATCCCGGTGCAGTCGAAGAATGCAGCCAATGGAACCATCATCAAGGACTTCCTCAACTGGATGGTTGAAGACGGCCAAAAGATGACCGCCGAGCTGCATTATGCACCGCTGCCCGACGCGGTCGTTGCCAAGGAAAAAGACGCGATTAAACAGGTTCACTAAAAAGAACTAGGGATATCCGTTTTCCCTTACACGACCTTTCGACCAAAAGGAGAAAAGATGAAGTGCGCTCTCAGGTGGTGTGTAGTCCTGCTATTGGCAACTCCGCTGATGGCACAAACAGCTAAGCCAAAGCGACGAACTGCTGAACCAGCGGCTTCGGCTGCCGAGGTGCAGGCTTTACGAGACGCAGTTGCCGCCCAGCAGCAGCAGATCGAACAGCTGAGGCAGGAAATGCAAAGCAGGGAAGCGGCATGGCAGCAGTCGCAGCAGCAGTTGCAACAAGCTCAGACCGCCGCGACGGAAGCCCAGCAGAAGGCCGCTTCGGTGGAATCTACTACGTCAGCCCAGAAAGAAAGCGTCGACAAACTGAATAGTGACATGGCAGACGTCCGGACGACTCTGACCAACAGCGCGCTCAATACCCAGGACGATCAAAAGAAGTTTGCCGCGCTGGAGAGTGCGATGGGCCACATCAAGTTCACCGGAGATCTGCGGCTGCGGTATGAACCGTTCTTCGGGGGCGGCCCAGCCAGCGGAGCTGCTCCTGCCGACCGGCACCGCGAACGCTATCGGCTGCGCTTCAATATGACCAGCAAGGTCGATAGCGACTTTACCGTGGGGTTGTCGCTGGCTTCGGGCGACCTTGGCGACCCGGTGTCAACCAACTCGACCATGACCGGGTTTTACACGCGCAAGCCGGTTTCGATTGACAAGGCTTTCGCGGTTTACACTCCGCATGGCCTCAAGCCGTTCAGCGTGACGGCAGGCAAGTTCGGCTACACCTGGCTACGCACCGAGCTGACCTGGGACAACGACTTGAACCCGGAAGGTGCCAGCGAGCAGATTTCCTGGAACTGGAAGAACAATGTCATCAATCACTTTGCCGTCGTCGGTTACGAAACCCCGATTTTCGAAGTGGGCGGCGGAGCCGACACGTACATGACCGGGGCGCAGGTCCAGACGGGATGGGATCTTGGGTCTCGGATGAAGCTGATTGCCGACGTTGCGTACTATGACTTCAACAACGCCGATACCATCGCCCAGAACCAGGCACAGAACCCGTCCAATGGGTTCGCCACCCAGGGTATTGCAAACTCAGACGGGGGCAATTTCGGCTTCAGCGCTTCCTCTCTGAGCAATAACTTCGGAGTGATCAACACCACCACCGGAAGACGGGCCTTTGCTTCACAATACGGCATTGTGGATGCAATTGCGCGACTGGATTTCGACACCGGAAGCAAGCGGTGGCCGATTTATGCCCTGTTTGACTTTGCCCAGAATACAAAGGCGTGCAGCAATATCGACGCCTTCGTTGCGGCAGGGGTTGCGGTCCCGGCATGCGATCCCCACCAGCGGCACGGCTACTGGGGAGAGTTCAAAGTCGGTCAGACTAAGAACAAAGGCGACCTTATCCTCGGTTACACCTTCGCTCGCATCGAGAGGGATGCGGTTCTCTCCGCGTTCGACTTCAGCGACTTGAGGCAGCCGACCAACGTGATCGAGCACCGCGTAGAGGCCTATTATCAGATCATGCCCCATGTGCAGGTAGGGGCCACTGGTCTGATTGGACGGCAAATCGTGACCGCGCAGAGTCCAAATTTGGAGCGCTGGCTCCAGCGCTGGCAGTTTGACACCATCTTCAGCTTCTAGCCTATGGCCAGTAAGCTGAATCAACTCGGGCCGGAAAGGAATAGCCTGCTCCGGCCCTTTAGCTTTTTTCTGTCAGTCCCATGGTGATCTTCGCGCCATGAGCGGTATGTCAGGCGCGGTGAGACCGCATCCATAATTTGCCGCCGTTGGCTTATACTTTAATCTGACAGATTTCTGCTGGGAAACCGAATCCTTCGCCAGGCTGCAATTCCACTCGAAAGCCCGCGGTATCCGGATCCGGCAGCACTTCTGAGCAGACAGCCTCCGCCAAAAAGATCATGGTTCGCCTCTCTCTTGATAATCCGGCCTACTACATCAACCGCGAGTCTTCATGGTTGGCCTTTAACCGGCGCGTCCTCGAAGAAGCTCAAGACGAAAACAACCCGCTGCTCGAGCGGCTCAAATTCCTTGCTATTACTGCCAGCAATCTCGATGAATTCTTTGAAGTCCGCGCCGCGGGCCTGGTTCAGCAGATTGAAGACGGCTATACCGAGGCCGGACCGGACGGACTGACGCTGCTGGAAGAACGGGATGTCGTTTCCCGCGAAACGCACGCCTTCGTCGATGATCAATATGAGTGCTGGAACGACAATTTGCGCCCGGCGCTGACGCGGAGCGGCATTCGCGTACTTGGTTTGCACGAACTCGACTCCACCGCTCGCGCCTTCGTGGACGACTATTGCGAAAAAGAACTGGACCTGCTGCTGACTCCGGTGACGGTGGATCCGGCGCATCCCTTTCCTCGGGTCATCAACAAGGCGCTGTGCGTGGCGTTTCTGCTGCGGCGCCGGCGGCGTTCGTCACTCACCTATATCGGCGTCGTCACGGTTCCACGGGTGCTGCCGCGCCTGGTGCGGTTGCCTTCCGAGGGTACAGACGATTTCATCTTCCTTGCTGACCTGGTGGCCTACCACGCTTCCCGCATGTACCACGGCTACGACGTGGTGTCATCGGCGGCCTTTCGGGTCACACGCAACAGCAATCTCTATCTGGCGGAAGAAGAAGCTCGCAGCCTGCTCGAATCGGTACGCACCGAACTGCACAACCGGCGTAAGGGCGACGCCGTCCGCCTGGAAATCGAGGCCGACGCCGACCCAGACATCGTCGAGCGCCTGCGCAACAACTTCGAACTCGACCCCTGGCAGGTGTTTCCCGTTCACGGTCCCGTCAATCTCTCTCGCCTCTTCAACATTTACGGAGAGACTGCGCATCCGGAACTGAAGTTCAAGCCTTTCGTTCCACGGGAATTGCGCCTCACGGCAAAGTCACAGGACCTCTTCGAGGAATTGAGGCGGCATGACGTTCTTCTGCACCATCCCTTTGACTCTTACGATGCGGTGATGTCATTCATCAGCGCCGCGGCGGAAGATCCCCGGGTGCTTTCCATCAAACAGACTCTGTACCGCACGAGCGAACACTCGATGATCGTGCCGGCTCTGATTTCCGCAGCAGAGAAAAAGGAAGTGACAGCGGTCGTGGAGCTGAAAGCCCGCTTCGATGAGGACCACAACATCCGTTGGTCGCGCGACCTCGAGGATGCCGGAGTACAGGTGTTCCACGGCCTGGTGGGCCTCAAGACCCACTGCAAGCTCTCCCTGCTGGTTCGGCGTGACGCGGATGGGGTAATCCGCCGCTACGCGCATCTCGGAACCGGCAACTACAACGCCAGTACGGCAAGGACGTACACGGACCTGAGTCTCCTGACGGCCGATCCCGAGATCACCTCCGCCATTCACGACGTGTTCAGTTTCCTGACCGCGTACGCCGAACATGCCAACTACGATCCGTTGATGGTGGCGCCGTTGAATCTGGCCGAGCATACGCTGGCGCTGATCGCGCGGGAAACCGAGCATGCCCGGCACGGCCGTCCCGCGCACATCATTGCCAAGATGAATTCGCTCCTCGACAAGAACGTCATCACGGCCTTGTACAAAGCCTCGCAGGCGGGAGTGCAAATCGACCTGATCGTCCGCGGGATTTGCGCGCTCCGCCCCGGCATTCGCGGGGTCAGCGATCGTATCCGTGTCCGCAGCATCGTCGGCCGGTTCCTCGAGCATAGCCGCATCTACTACTTCGCCAACGGTGGGCACGAAGACCTCTACCTGGGAAGCGCGGACTGGATGCCCCGCAACCTCTACGAACGAGTGGAAGTCATTTTCCCCGTGAAGGATGTTCTGCTGCGCGAACGAGTAAAGAACGAAATCCTGGACTCGTACCTGGCGGACAACGCGAAGAGCCGCATCCTTCAGAAAGACGGAACGTATATCCGCGCCTGGCAGTCCCAGGGCAAGCGGAAAGCGCCGACTGGACAGGCCTTTTTCAATGTGCAGGAGTTTCTCATCGCCATGGTGGAAGGGAAGCAGCG
Organism: Terriglobales bacterium; assembly: GCA_963803205.1. Taxonomy (GTDB): domain Bacteria; phylum Acidobacteriota; class Terriglobia; order Terriglobales; family Acidobacteriaceae; genus CAWDLG01. Next base: position 806,844 of record CAWDLG010000004.1, on the reverse strand, counting down.
TCTGGACGCGATTCCGCTCGCGCGTCCGGCTTCGCCACAGCGCAAGATCACGGCGGCAAGGGAACGTTAACCCTCCATGAATATTTTCTTTCTTCGCCACGCCAGTGCCGGCGAGCACATGGCGAACCTCAAAAAAGACGAGAAGCGGGCCCTCGACAAGAGCGGAATCGAACAGTGCGTCTACGTCGGCCGCTGCCTGAATGCCCTGGCGGTGCAGGTGGACCTGCTCGTCTCCAGCCCCTTGAAGCGGGCGGTCCAGACCGCGTCGCTGGTTGGCAATGAGATGGGTTACGAGGGCAAGTTGCAGTTGGAAGACGCGCTACGACCCGCCGCCGGATTCGCCGATTTCCGCAGAATGCTTTCCAAATATGCGCGCCACGAAAGCGTCATGGTAGTGGGACACAATCCCAATCTCAGCGAATTTCTGGGGCGCTGCGTCAGCGAGAACGGTTGCGAGGCCAGCATCGAGCTGAAGAAAGGTGCGGTTGCCCGAGTCGACATGACGCGCAACTCCGGGGTTCTCCAGTGGTGCATCACCCCAAAAATTCTACGCACTCTCTACGCTGCCGCGACTGAGAGTTCGCGGCCAAAGACCTCCCGGAAGTAGGTTTCTTCCTTTTCTACCGCCCACAACTCCAGGTCCATGCTGGCGCTTGCTTTGGCTTGAGGCGACAGGATGACTTCGCTGTTTCGTACCTTGGCACGCACGCGCTCCACAGCACCCGTTCGCCCAAGGTTCAACGCCCGGGCGAGACGCAGCAGGAGCGATGCGCGCCGAACTCGCTCCCGGTCAACCGTGGGAAGCACCTTGAGCGGAGCATCGCTGTCCGTGGGATGCGATTTGCCCAGGTAGCGCGCGATCGCGGCGATGATCCGCCTCTGTTCCGGTGTGTAGCCGAGGATTTCCGAGTGCGAAATGATGTAATGGGCGTGCCGATGCCGCCCGTTGCGGTTCACGTAGTCGCCGACCTCGTAAAGCATCGCCGCGGCCGCGATCCACTCGCGGTATTCCAGCGGCAGGCGATGAACTGACTTCAAGCTGCCAAACAGTTGCATGGCCGACTGCCGCACGCGCCGGGCATGCTCCAGTTCGACCCGATAGTGCTCGACCGCGGCCAGCACCGAGTCCCAGCGCTCTGACTCAATCTGCTTCCTGGACCGCGTCCCGCGATCGTATTCCACCGCCATCTGCGCCAGGATGCCGTCCCGCAAACCCAGTGGGGAATAGCGGAAGCCAGAGAGATTGCAGCGGTCGAGCAATTCCGCGTAAACCGTGGCTCCGGCAATAATGATTTCCGCCCGCCGCGGGCCTACACCGGAAAGCTTCTTGCGACCTTCCAGCGGAAGACGTTCCAGCTTTTTCACCATGCGACGCACCTGCGCGCGTGAGGCTACCGGCGTCTTTGTTCTCTTGTTTTTGCTGAGTCCCTGGCAGAGTGCCGCAAGCGAGGCGGCGGTACCGGAAGTCGCGATTACCACCTTGGGCTTCGCGCGAATAATCCGCTCCGCAATCCGCCCGATTTCACGGGTCACGAAGCCTCGCAGGCGTCGCAACTCGGGCTTGCGCGGGGGATCGTGCAACAAAAACTCGTTGGTCAACCGCACGGCGCCTAGAGGCAAACTCACCGTCTCGCGGATGCGCCCCTTGCTCGAAAGCGTCAGCTCGCAACTGCCTCCGCCCAGGTCCACCATCAGCACATGCGAGGCGCTCACCCGCAGAGTTGAGACCAGGCCCAGGTGAATGAGGCGGGCTTCTTCCAACCCTGAGATGATTTCTACTCTCCAGCCGGTCGAGGATCGAACCCATTCCAGAAAGGCGCGCGAGTTTCGCGCATCGCGCAGGGCGCTGGTGGCGACGACCCGTATCGAGTCTGCTGCGGCCTTCTCAATGGCCCGGTGGAACCGCCGCAGCACCTTGAGGGTGTTCGCCATGGCTTCGGGAGAAAGAAACCCCTCGCGGAAGACTGATTCCCCCAGGCGCGTGACTTCCCGATCCTCGTGAATCTCCACCAGCCGGCGGCCGTTCAGGCGCGAGATCTTCAGCCGGACGGAGTTTGAGCCGATGTCGACGGCGGCAAAGGTTGGCATGGCGGCAAAAACAGTTTAACGCTTCAGCTTTGCGGGATAAATTAAATGTCTCAGTGCCAGGCCCGGATGCGGAAGACTAGCTATTTATCGGAAGCAGCGCTGTGATCAGCGTCCCGCCCGTGCCGGACCGGATCTCCAGCTGCCCGCCGAGCTGGCGCGCGCGTTCCTGCATGCCCTGGATTCCAACCCCCAGGCGCGGAGCCTTGGGATCGATTCCGGGCAATGGCAGGGGCATGCCTTTGCCATGATCTTCCACCTCGAGACAGACATTCTTGTCGTTGCGCGAGATGCGGATACGCGCTGTGGGACTCTGCGAGTGGCGGTGAATATTCGTCAGCGATTCCTGCACGATCCGGAAGATGGTGGTCTCAAGTTCCCGCGACAGCCGTCCCAGGTTCGGCGCCACTTCCAGGGTCACCGGAATCTTGCTTCGCTCGGAAAAGCCTTCTACAAACCAGTGCAGGGCCATGCCGAGACCGGCTTCATCGAGCAGCGGAGGATGCAGCAGATACGACATGGTTCGTAGCTCTTTCAGCGTCGCCTCAACCAGGTTGATGCTTTCCTTTACCACCTCGCTCGTGTTCGGGCTTAGCTTGTTGGACTCCGATTGAATTGTCGCCAGGTTCATCCCCAGGGCTGCGAGCACCTGTCCCGAGCTGTCGTGCAACTCTCGCGCAATATGGCGGCGTTCCTCGTCCTGGATTTGTAACAGGCGATTTGAGAGCTTGCGCAGACCTTCCTCTGCCGCTTTCAGTTCGGCTGTGCGCTCTTTGACCCGTCCTTCGAGTTCATCATGGGCCTTTTGCAGGGCGCTGTCGCGCTGCTGAATCTGCTCCAGCATCTCATTGAAGGATTCGATGAGCGTATTGAGTTCGTCGCGATTTCCGGTGGGACTCGCCCGCACTGAATAGTTCTTCTCCCGCGAGACGACCTTGGCGGTCTCCGCCAGCCCGATAATCGGTTCGGAAACAACTCGCTGCGACATTCTCGAGATCAGCAGAGCTGCCAGCAGTGACGTGCCCAGCACGATAAGAACGATGATCGCGTAGCGGCGGAGGCGGTCGTACATGGCAGTGAGATCGGAACGGATGTAGACGATTTCCTCCGGCGATCCCTGAAAGCTGATGCGGCGGGCAAGGTCCACCCCGTCGTCTTTAAACCAGTATTGCTCGACGGAATCATGAGGGATGGCAGGCAGCGGCGGCATGCTCGCAGCCCCGCGGTCCCTCCAGTAAGCCGCAAAGGGCTGGCCGTCCGCGGTGTAAATGCCCGCGTAAGTGATGTTGGGGGCTGCCCGCAGCGCGGAGAGTGTGTTCTCGGCCGACTTCGCGTCGTTAAACATCATCGCGGAGACGGAGTTCGAGCCGATGATATCCGCCTGAATCGAGAGGCCGCGCACCCGGTTTCCGCGCCAGGTCAACAAGTCGTATCCGAAGAAAGCTGTGCACGCCAGCAGCAGAGCAACCGCGCTTACCAGCATGTTCATGCGGGTCAGCTTTCTCGAAATCGAATAGTCCCGTGACTTCTGCATTTGCTAATCCCGGCGGTGCGAACCTTTCCTTACTGTGAGAGCAACCTTGAGCAGTTGGGAGCTCAGACTCAGGCCGGCACGCTGGGCCGCATCAAGGTTGACCTCAAATCGAACGCGATTTTCCGCAAGCACAAACTGGATCATCCCTCCGCGAGCCAGAAATTGAGGCATGTCACTTACGGTTAACACGGACTGCTTATCGAGCACATCCAGAATCGATTTCAGCCGTGACTCTTCCGATGCGCTCACAAACACCACGTGGCAGTCGGCGCCGCCCCTGGGGTCGGAGATGCGCCGAACGACCACGTTCTTGCCATCGAGAGCCTCGTCGGCCAGTGTCGCATCCATCGCCGGACCGAACGGGTCCTGGCCTAGCACACAAATGAAAAATGAGTTGGAACTGGCAGAGCGGGCCTGGCGCGGCCACTGCACAAATTTGCCGAAGTTGTAGAGGTAGGCGCCCTTGACTTCGTACTCGGTAGGTTTCGCTGGATTGGCCTGCGCGCTGGCGGCGATGCCCAGGACGGCACACGCCAGGGCCAGGGTTTCCAGCCGGCGGAAAAGAAGCGCCAGCCGGCCCGTTGGTCTCGCGCGATTCCCAGCCGGATTCATGGGTGGGGTTGTCACCGTGTCCATGTGAGTCGTGCGTAGGCACTGCGACGGATTTCGACCAGCGGGCCGGGGTCGCCGCCGAATTCTGGATGATGCGGCTGGAACAGATTTTGTCCTACAAGCGAAAGCTCGAATGCCTTGCTCAGGTGCCAGCCGAAGCGGGCGTCCCCGGTCGAGTAAGCCGGAACATTCTGATCCGGCAGGGCGCTGACGTAGCGGTAGATCAGATCCAGCTCAAAAGCCTTCGAGAGGTTCCACGACGATTCAACCACGACCCGGTGTTGCGGGCTGTCACCTTCAAGCTGGCCTGCGGTGGAAGCGTCGTCGCTGGTCGGCTTGTCGTGCGCGTTCAGATGCAAGTACGAGTAGGAGCCCTTCAGCCGCCACCACGTCGTGGGGTCCCACACCGGAGAAATCTCGATCCCGGCGGTGTCGGCCTGGATGCCGTTGCGAAGGAAGAGAGGAATCAGCAGGTGTGGAGGAGGGGGCGTGGTTTCGACGATTGGCGGAATATTCTCCACGCTCAGCAGGTCGTCATACTGATTGTAGAAGGTGGCCACATCGACATAAACGTTGGGCTTGAAGAAGCTGCGATAGCCCAGTTCGTATCCTACGAGCTGCTCGGCGGAGAAATCGCCGTCGCCTATGAGCCGGACATATAGCGGCAGGCTGGGCGCGATCAGAGCCGTGAACCGGAAGTTGTCTTCGATCCGCGAGGGAGTGCGCACGGCGCGGGTCACCGATGCCCACACCGACTGGTGAGCGCTCGGGGTCCAGAGAATGCGGGCGCTGGGCTGGACTTCAAAGCCGCTGAAAGTATTGTGCTCCAGCTTGGTCCCAACAGTGAACGACAGCCGGTGCGGCAGGAGCGCGATTTCATCCTGCACAAAGCCGCTGAAGATATTGTAAGTCTGGTCGTGGGGCTCAAAATCGACGGTTTCCACGACCTGGCTGAAATGGCTCGGGCTGACGCGCACGCCCGCGCCGCCAATCAATTGATGCCGGCCCATCCGGGTGTGCGCAACCAGGTCGAAATCGATGGTTTCGCGAACTTCCTCAAAGTTGATGTCGTCTCGCTGAGTGCGGTCGAAATAGGCCTGTAGCTGCAAATCCGAGGACTCGCTGAGTTGTCGCTTCCAGCGGCCCACAAAGTTGGTTCCCAGCAGATTGATGTTGCGCTCGATGGCGATCAGCGCGGGCGGTGAGTACGTGCTCACATTCAGGCGCTGGCCTGAAACGTTCTTGTAGGTATCGCCCTGAATGGTCAGCGAATCCCGGGAATTTACGTTCCAGTCGGTTCGAAATCCGACCTGCCCCATTTTCCAGTCGTCGAAGTTGCGGTCATCCGGGTGAAACTGCGGGCCGCGGGTGAAGAATTTTCCGTACAGGCGGTAGCTGAAATCCTGGGTGGCTGCGCCGTAGCGGGTGCTGATAAAGCCCTGGTCGACACTACCGCCACCCACTGTCACCACGCCGCCATGCGTGTCCCGGGCGTTCTTGGTGATGATGTTAATCACGCCGTTTACGGCGTTCGCGCCCCAGATGGTGCCGCCCGGGCCGCGAATCACCTCGATTCGCTCGATGTCCTGGATGAGCGTGTCCTGCATCTCCCAGTACACGCCCGCAAAGAGCGGAGTGTAAACCGAGCGCCCGTCGATCAGAACCAGCACGGAACGGGAAAGCCGGCTGCTGAAGCCGCGAATTCCCACCGACCACTTGTCCGAGTCGATCTGCGCCACATCGACGCCGGGAGCCAGGCGAAGAATGTCGGGCAGGCTGCGCGCTCCGGAGCGGCGAATGTCCTCCTGCGTGATCACGTAGATTGCCGCAGGTGTGTGCCAGACCTGTTCCGGCTCTTTTGAAGCCGAGGTGACTTCAATTTTTCCCAGTTGCTCCAGCGTGAGCTCCGTCAGGCGACCGGGCTTGCCGGAGTTGTCCTGAAAGGCTGCGAAGGCGGGCAGGCACAGCAACAGAATGGTCAGGAGGGGCAGCCGAGGACGAATAATGGGCCTCGGTGTTCGCGGGCGGGCAGCGTTCAACTTCTTGGGTCTCCAGGGTTCAGAAACAAAAGCTGCCGTCCGCAAGACAGACGTTTCCGCATGTTATGAGCCGGCTAAGCAAACGGGGGAAGGCTGAACTCTACATAGGATCGGAGGAAACCTCGCTTTCAGGCTATACAGTATTTACTGTAAAAGGAGGTGTAACTATTGGTACAGCATCAGTTTGGGGGGATTCTACGCTACCGCGGCCTGGGCTCTCTGCCGCGCTGCGGGCTTGCGGGGGGCCAACGCACCCACGTCGCTGGACTTGCGGCCCAGCAGGGCGTTGCGGGTGTTCGCGACCGCGTCCAGGGCTTGCCGGAACTTTGCCCGGGTCACATTGCTTAGCATGGCAACCAGAGGCGAATCCTGGACCCCGCCGAACATCTTTTCGGCTCTTGCGGTGAGTGACAGCCAGTCATGCCAGTCGCCGATTACATCTTGCATGCTCTTGAGCTGACGGATCACTTCCTGGGCTTCCGGCTTCGACCCGGCAAACTCGGCCAGGTAACGGATCTTCTTGCCGGCAATCCGGTACTGGTGAAGCTTCTTCTCGGTGAGAGGTGCGTGGTCGTTTCCGAGGTCGGAGAACCGCCGCAAAGCCACTGCCAGTGGATCAACACTATCTGGAACTTCCGTTTCCCTTGCTGCTTTCTTGATCCGGCTGCGAAGCTCGGCTACCGTTTCTTTATCAAATGCTTTAAGTATTTTTTTCTCCCGCTGGATGCGCTTCTCGGCGAGTGCCCGAGCGACCTGCGACTTCTGCACCGGCTGCTGCGGAACTTTGAGGGTTTGCAATGCCGCGATTTGGGCGTCGAGGTCTCGGATCTTGCCCGCCTTGCGCCGAAGTCGCGACATCAGCTTCACCAGCTTTTTCTGATTCCGGCTCTGGTCCGTCACCAGATCTTCCAGCAAAGTCTCTACCCGTCGGGAATAAGTGCGGAAACGATGAACGTTCTGTGGACCGGGCTTAGTGGCCAGCCGGGTCAGATGTCGCTGAAGCTTGGAAAATAAATGCGCGCGAATTTCGGGGTCCACAGACATACAAGGGACAAAAGAATACAGTGAATTCTGGGAAACGCAAATTTGCGAAACCGGCCGTACCACAATGTCGGAAGTAGTTGCTTCCTGCGCTAAAGATTGTGGTGTATTTTAACACTGTTGTAACAACAGTCTGCTAGCCTCCGCGTGATGGCCAACCACGCGTTAGGAACTCCTAACTTGCCAGGACCGCAACCGATTGCAAAACCAGAACTTGCAGTCAATAGCCGGACCCAGGTCAGGTCTCTGATTCCGGCCGGCGACAGCCGGGTGGCGGATCGCATTTTCTACTATGCGATGCTGGCCTGCGCCATGTGCGTGCTGGCCCTGGTCGGGCTGATCATCTACGAGCTGGTCACCAAGTCCGCTCTCTCCTGGCACGCTTTCGGACTCAAATTCTTCTTCCAGAGCGACTGGGATCCAGTCAACGATCATTACGGCGCACTGCCGTTTGTCTACGGCACGATCGTGTCTTCCATTCTCTCGCTGATCATCGCAGTACCCCTCGCGGTCGGCGTCGCGGTCTACATTACCGAAATGTCTCCCGCGTGGTTGCGCGGGCCTTTGGCTTTCACCACCGAGCTTCTGGCGGCGATTCCCAGCGTGATTTATGGCTTGTGGGCGATCTTCGTGCTGGTGCCGCTCCTGCGTCAATATCTCCAGCCCTGGCTGGCGCGTTATTTCGGCTGGACCGGTTTGTTTGAAGGCCCGCCTTACGGGATTGGCATGTTGGCAGCGGGGATCATTCTGGCCATCATGGTTGTGCCGATCATTTCCGCGATCACTCGCGAAGTGATGACCGCGGTTCCTCAACAGCAGAGAGAAGCTGTGTTGGCTCTTGGCGCCACGCGCTGGGAGATGATCCGCACCGGCGTCCTGCGCAACGCTCGCGCGGGCATCATGGGCGGCGTGATCCTCGGCCTTGGCCGCGCTCTGGGCGAGACCATGGCCGTCACCATGGTGATCGGAAACCGTCCGGAGATTGCCCGGTCGTTGTTCGCACCCGGCTACACGATGGCCAGCGTGATCGCCAACGAGTTCAGCGAAGCGACGGGCGACTTGTATCTGAGCGCGCTGATCGAAGTCGGGCTGGCGCTCTTCATTGTGACCATCATCGTCAACATCCTGGCGCAGTTCCTGGTTTGGACCGTAACTCGTGGGACCCCTGCGAGGAGTCATGCCTGAGACAACGGCTGTCGGCCATGTAATCGCAAGTCCCATCAGCCTCTGGCGTCGCGCCAAGAATAACGCCATAACTTTCGCAGCCATCGGTGCGGTGGTTCTCGTGCTCCTGCCTCTGGGGGCGATTTTTGCCTATCTCGTCTACAAAGGCATTGGGTCGGTCAACTGGGCCTTCCTGACACAAACTCCAAAACCAGTCGGCGAAGCTGGTGGCGGTATGGCCAACGCAATCGCCGGAACAGCACTCATTCTGCTGATTGCCAGCACTATCGGTGTTCCGATTGGTATTGGCGCGGGAATCTACCTTGCCGAGTATGGTGGCAGGCGGGTGGGCAATCTGGTGCGCTTTACCGCGGACGTCCTGAACGGCGTCCCCTCGATCGTGGTGGGCATTGTGGCCTACGGCCTGGTGGTCCTGAGCCAGGGACATTTCTCAGCTTTGGCCGGCGGAGTTGCCCTTGCCATCATGATGATTCCCACCGTTACTCGGGCCACAGAGGAAATGCTTCTGCTGGTGCCCAACACGGTGCGTGAGGCCGCCTATGGCCTGGGAGTCTCCCGCTGGCGGACCACGCTTTCGATTACCCTCCGGACTGCGACCTCAGGCGTGATCACGGGCGTGATGCTGGCCTTCGCCCGTGTCGCCGGGGAGACCGCACCGCTGTTGTTCACTGCATTTGGAAACCAATACTGGAATTGGAAGGTGAACCAGCCCACGGCGGCCCTCTCGCTTCAGATTTTCACTTACGCGATATCACCGTTTGATGAATGGCATAGGCAGGCCTGGGCGGGTGCGCTGATCCTGATTATTCTCATTGTGGTGTCAGTAAGTGCCGTACGCATCGCGGCGAGCCGTGGAATGCTTAAGGGAGCGAACTGACTATGGCAGTCGGCATCCAGGTCGAAAATCTCAATGCGTGGTTCGGGAAGACTCGTGCCCTGCATGAGATCAACATGACGATTCCCGCCAGTCACGCTACCGCGGTCATCGGACCTTCAGGCTGCGGCAAGTCCACCTTTGTGCGCTGCCTCAACCGCATGCACGAAACCATCCCCGACGCGCGGGCCACCGGCCGAGTCCGCATGGGGGACCTGGACGTATACAACGGCACTTCGGCGGTCTCGATTCGGCGCCGTATCGGCATGGTGTTCCAGAAGCCCAATCCGTTTCCGACCATGTCGATCTACGACAATGTCGCCGCCGGGCTGAAGCTAAACGGCTTCCGCAATCACAGGCAACTCGATGAGATTGTGGAGCGCTCCTTGCAGCTTTCCGCCCTCTGGGACGAGGTGAAGGACACATTGCGAAAGAAATCGGGCGCAAGCCTTTCCGGCGGTCAGCAGCAGCGGCTCTGCATAGCCCGCGCGCTGGCGGTTGAGCCGGAAGTTCTGCTGATGGACGAACCGTGCTCCGCTCTGGACCCGATTTCGACCGGCAAGATCGAGGAGTTGATCTTTCAGCTCAAGGAAAAGTTTACTATTGTAATTGTGACGCACAACATGCAGCAGGCGTCTCGCGTCGCCGAGTTTACCGGGTTCTTCCTGCTGGGCAAGCTGATCGAATTTGACAAGACGGAAAAGATATTTACCACCCCGTCCGACAAGCGGACGGAAGACTACATCACAGGCAGGTTTGGATAATGCGCACTCGATTCTTGCAGGGTATGGATGAGCTGCGGGCGCGGTTGCTTCGCATGGGTGGGCTGGCCGAGCAGGCGGTGGAGCGTGCCTGCCAGGCCTACATTGAGCGTGATCTGGCGCGCTGCCACATGGTTCTGGAGGGCGAAACCCAGATCAACATCATCGAGCGCGAAATCGACGAAATGGCGTTCGACCTGCTTGCCATGCAGCAACCCATGGCCGTGGATCTTCGTTTCATTCTCGCCGTCACCAAGATCAACTCGGATCTGGAGCGCGTAGGCGACCAGGCCGTGAACATCGCCGAGCGCGTGATGGACATGGTCGAGCTGCCAAAAGTCGAGCTCCCGGTCGACATTGCGCGCATGGCCACCGCTGTTTCGGCCATGGTGCGGCGCTCGCTGGAATCGTTCATCGAGGGCAAGGCCGAGCTTGCCCAGGCTGTTCTCGAAATGGACAACGTGGTCGACCGCATGAAGAACGAGGCGTTCATCACGCTGGTTAAATCCATGAATGAGCGTCCCGACGTAACCCGCCAGGCGCTGGATGCCCTGTTGATCGCACGCAACCTGGAACGAGTGGCCGATCACGCCACCAACATCGCGGAAGACGTCATCTTCTGGGTGCGCGGCGCGGACGTTCGCCACAACATCCTTCCGGAAGAACCGCAGCAGGCGCAGCCCCAGGCCACGGCCAGCGACACGCACTAGGAAAGACCCAACTCGACAGCTTTTTTTCGACTGGGAGTCGCTTTCCTTTCCATTCCCGGGATGTTACAAGTAGTTCGGTATCGTGGGAGGGAGAGTGAAGCGACTCTTTGTCTCAGCAATTGTTCTGCTCGCCGCATTCCAGGGCCTGATCCTTGCACAAAAACCTGAGAAGCCGCGCCAGGTGCAGCTTCCCAGCAGCAAGATCCTCACCGTGCCCGCTCCGGGCCGGCTCGGTCCGCTGAACAGCTTTCCCATCACGATCGCCCTCAGCCCCGACAAGCAATATGCCGCCCTGCTCAACAACGGCTATGGAACGCAAAAGAGTAAGGCCCACCAATCCATCGGCGTTCTGAACCTCAAGACAAGCCAGGTCGAGGATTTTCCCGACAGCCGCCTGCCGGGCGACGCGCAACAGAGTTATTTCGTCGGCCTGGCATTCAGTTCCGATGGAAAGCATCTTTACGCTTCCATGGGCTCGATTACCGATCCCACTGGGAAGAAGTCCGGAAACACGGGAAACGGGATCGCGGTCTATCGTTTCGATGACGGAAAGGTCACTCCCGAGCGGTTCATCAAAATCGCGCCGCAAAAGCTTTCTGCTGGAAAGCGAGTCGCATCCGCCCTGCGCACCGTGCCTTCGGGAACCGCAGTTCCTTTTCCCGCCGGTCTGGCAGTAGTACCGGGGCAAGACGGCGACCTGCTGCTGGTTGCCAATAACCTCTCTGACAATGTTCTGCTTCTGGACGCTTCGTCCGGAAGGGTCCTGAAGCGCTTTGACCTTTCCACCCACAAAGTGGTTCCGGCTTCATTTCCTTACACGGTTGTCGCTTCACGCGACGGCAAGCGCGCCTGGTGCAGCCTGTGGAATCTCTCCCGCGTTGCGGAGTTGAATCTCGAGACCGGCAGCGTCACGCGCAGGATTTCCCTGGCCGAGCCCAAAGATCCCCTGGCTCCGGGCTCCCACCCCACGGCGCTTTTGCTCAGCAATGACGAGAAGACCCTCTACGTAGCCTTGTCCAATGCGGATCGTGTCGCAGCCGTCTCCACCGCGGACGGCAAGCTGATTCGCATGCTGGACACGACCTTCCCCGGCCAGAACTTTGCCGGAACGTATCCCAGCGCGCTGGCGGAATCCGCCGATTCGAAGCGTCTGTTGGTTGCGGATGCTGCCATCAATGCGGTGGCAGTTTTCGATCTTTCAAAGATCGATTCTTCCACCGCGGCTGACGAGCCGGCGAAAGCTATGGGTTTCGTTCCTACCGACTGGTACCCAAGCGCCCTTGCCGCAGTCGACGGAGATCTACTGATCGCCACGGCGAAGGGCCAGGGAACCGGCCCGAACGGCGTTCCGGGAGAGGATCCCCATCATCGACGCTACATCGTGACCCTGCTTTACGGGTCGCTGGCTAAGCTTCCGCTCTCCGACGTTGAAATAAAACTCGAAGACTTCACCCGCGAAGTCGAATTCAACAACCGGTTTCAGAGCGATCCCGGAAAAATCGAATTCGCGCAGGGAAAAAATCCTATTCGGCACGTGATCTACGTCCTTAAGGAAAACCGCACCTACGATCAGATCCTGGGCGACCTCAAGGTGGGAAATGGCGAGCCATCGCTCACCCTTTACGGCAAGGATGTCACTCCCAACGAGCACAAGCTCGCTCTTCAGTTTGGCCTGCTCGATAACTTCTACGACAGCGGGGAAGTTTCCGGCGACGGCCACGAGTGGTCCACCGCGGCTATCACCAGCGACTACAACGAAAAGACCTGGCAGATCACTTATCGCGGCCAGGAGAGAACCTACGACTACCAGGGCACAAACCTGGACGAGCTTCCGGTTGAACTAGGCGAACCTGACGTCGATGCTCCTTCCACCGGCTACATCTGGGACAACATCGCCACGCACAACCTGAGCTACCGGATTTACGGCGAGTTCGTGCAGGGCATCTGGTGCCGGCCGCAGCGGAAGGCTTCCGCATCGCCGAAAGAGGGAACCGCGTCCCCATTCAGCGGAGAGTGTCCCCGCGCATTCGTCAACAAGGGCGACGCGCTGCCCCCGAACGTGGGCAGCCCGCATGGATCGCCCAGTCCCTGGCCTTGGCCCGTTCCGGTGCTCAAGGAAATGAGACCAACCAAGACGGCCCTGCGCGATCACTACGATCCGCTTTTTCCCGACTTCAACACCGAATATCCCGACCAGCTTCGTGCCGATCAATTTCTGAATGAATTTTCCGGCTTTGTGCGCGCCCGGGAGCAGGGAAGCGGAACCGAATTGGCGGCATTTGTGCTTCTCTATCTGCCGAACGACCACACTCACGGGACAGAAAAGGGAAAGCCCCGTCCCGCCGCTTCCGTGGCCGACAACGACCTTGCCCTGGGACGCGTGGTCGAGGCCGTCTCCCACAGTCCCTATTGGGATGACACGGCGATCTTTGTCATCGAAGACGACGCCCAGGACGGCGCCGATCATGTGGACGCGCACCGTTCTATCGCCTTCGTGATCAGCAAGTACTCGCCCGGAAGCGCGGACAAGCCCTTCATCGACAGCCGCTTTTACACGACCGTCAACATGATTCACACGATCGAGTCACTGCTCGGGCTGCCTCCAATGAACCAGAATGACGCTTACGCGCCGGTGATGGCTGCGATGCTTTCCGGACCCGGAAATCAGCCGCCATACACTGCCGACTTGAGCAATCGCGAGAACGGCTTGATCTACCAGGTCAACCCGCCAAAGTCTCCCGGTTCGGACGAATCGGCAAAGATGAACTTCACGCGTCCTGACGCCGTGAATACGGCCCTGCTGAACCGCATTCTGTGGCATGACCGGAAAGGCAAAGTGCCGATGCCCCTGCCCCGGCATGCCATATTTCCGGAGAATTCCGCCCGCGACGACGACTGACAGGACAACCGGGCTTTCCAGACCTGACGCCGAAAACCTGACGAGCCCTCGGCAATCTCCGATAAAATCGCCGAATGCCTCCGGTCATCCAGTGCCGCAACCTGCGCAAGACCTACGACGGCAAGGTCGAGGCGGTGTGCGGCCTGAATCTCGAAATCCAGGTGGGGGAGTGTTTTGGCCTCCTGGGCCCGAACGGAGCAGGGAAAACCACGACCATCGAGATACTTGAAGGATTACTTGAGCCAACCTCCGGAGAAGTCACAATCCTCGGCCACAACTGGAAGGAAAATTCCCGCGAGCTTCGCGAGCGCATGGGGATTTCGTTGCAGGAGACACGTCTGTCCGAGAAACTGACTGTGCGCGAAACGGTCGAACTATTCTCCAGTTTCTACACCCATCCCAAACCCACGGACGAGGTCCTGGCTGCTCTTCAGCTTGGGGAGAAGGCGAATTCATGGGTCGGCAAGCTTTCCGGCGGACAGCGGCAACGTCTGGCCGTGGCGACGGCGCTGGTGGGAAACCCAAGAGTCCTGTTTCTCGACGAACCGACAACCGGCCTTGATCCTCAGAGCCGGCGACAGCTATGGGACATTATTCGCGCCTTCCAGTCCGACGGGGGAACCGTGCTCCTGACCACGCACTACATGGACGAGGCGGAACGTCTCTGCGACCGCCTGGCGATCGTCGACCACGGCGAAGTTATCGCGGAAGGCGCGCCCGAGGACCTGATCGAGCGCCTGGGAGGGCATCACGTCATCGAGTTCATGGTCAGCCCCAATGGCGACGGCGCTGCCCCGAAGACGTGGAGTGGTCTCCCGGGCGTTGAGTCGGTGCACAATGACGGTGAAGTGATTTGCCTGAGCGTGCGGGAGCCGCACCACACGATTCCGGCTCTGCTCGAGGCCGTGGACAAGCGGGGAGCTGAGCTGCTCCATTTGACCACTCGACAGGCAAGTCTCGAGGATGTGTTCGTGCGCCTCACTGGGCGCCATTTGCGGGACGAATAAGAGAAACCATAATGACTGTTGCCCAGCAAACTCCGACGATTCCCTCGACCGCCCCGCCGCGACGGCAAAATGGCCGCTGGTCCGGCTTCCTGCACCTGCTGGGCGCGCGCATGACCGAACTGCGCCGCGAGCCGGAAGTCATCTTCTGGATCTTCGTCTTTCCCCTCCTGCTGGCGGGGGGATTGGGCATCGCCTTCCGGAACAAGGCCACCGATACCACTTCCGTCGTGATCATTGCAGGACCCGGGACACAGGACACCGTGCAGATGCTCCAGCGTTCCCCGCTGAAAGCATCGATTCGCGCCGACGTCCTGCCCCGCGAGCAGGCACTGCAAGGTTTTCGCCTGGGCAAATACGACATGGTGATCGAGGCAGACGACAAGGGCGGGTTTCGCTACCACTACGACCCGGCGCGGCCGGAGAGCGTTCTTTCGCGTACGGAAATTGACAACGCCTTGCAATCGGCGGCCGGACGCAAAGATCCACTTGCGACTACGTCCGTGACCTCGAGCGAACCTGGCTCGCGGTATATCGACTTTCTGATTCCAGGCCTGCTAGGCATGAACCTGATGAACTCCGGCATGTGGGGGGTCGGTTTTGCCCTCGTCGATATGCGCCAGCGCAAGTTGCTGAAGCGCTTTGTCGCCACTCCGATGCGGCGCGGTGACTTTCTCATGGCCTTGGCAAGCAGCCGTCTGGTTCTCATGGTCCTGGAAGTCGGCCTGCTGCTGGCGTTCGGAGTCGTCACCTTTCAAATGGTCGTGCTGGGATCGTGGTGGACGATCCTCCTGCTCGGATGTCTCGGCTCCATGGCATTCGGCGCGCTGGGTCTGCTGGTCGCCAGCCGCGCCCAAAAAATCGAAAGCGTGAGCGGGCTCATCAACCTCGTGATGATGCCCATGTGGATCTTCTCTGGGGTGTTTTTCTCGTACGAACGGTTCCCGGCGGTGGTGCAGCCGTTCATCCGGGCGCTGCCGCTGACAGCGTTAAATGATGCTCTACGGGATACGATTCTTCAGGGGGCGCCACTTGCTTCCCAGGCAGGGCGGATTCTGGTCCTGGCATTGTGGGGCGGGATCTCGTTTGTGCTGGCCTTGCGCTGGTTCCGCTGGAACTGAGTCAGCGCGCTTTCCCGACCACTGGATGTTTCTTCGTTGCCGCCGCTAAACTCTAGATGTTATAATAGTTACGGTGAAATTCAGCCCCAACCTTGCCCTCATCGCAGTCTGCCTTCTGGCTGTGCTGGCGGTATTTGTCTCTCCTTCGGTGGACCTGCCCACGACGGCTCTCAATGCCCAACGGGCGGCGGTGTTGGTGTTTCTGTCGATCATCTTTGCGGCACACCGGATTCTGATGCGTCCGCGGTCCATCCGCGGAGCCATGCTGTCTGTATGGGAAGCAGGTTCGTCTCCGGTGCCGTTCTCTGGCCAGCCAGCTCTTACCTGCGCCTTGCTCTGTTGAGCGGGTCGCTTCGGTTCTTTCGACTCAGGTTCTGACTCACTCCAATGTGTTTGCGGAGTGTGTGGGTTGAACTCATATACCGAGACGCGGGGGAGAAATGAAGGTACTCGAAGGTCAGATCACCTACAGCTCCTTCCTGGAGCGGGTCAAAAATGCGTCATCGCGCGTATTGCTGCTCGACTACGACGGCACGCTCGCGCCTTTTACGACGGATCGCAACCGGGCTTTCCCGTATCCGGAAGTTCCGCCTTTGGTCGAGCAGATTATGGGGAAGGACACCCGCGTGATTTTGATCAGCGGCCGGCCGGCGCGGGACCTGGTCATGCTCAGCGGCTTGTATCCGCATCCCGAAATCTGGGGCAGTCACGGGCTGGAGCGCCTTATGCCGGATGGAACCTACTCCATGCAAAAGCTGGCCTCCGAGCAAGAAACAGGCCTTTTGGATATTGCGGACGGGTTACGAAAGGATGGTTTGGAAGCCAATCTTGAGCTGAAACCCGGCGGAGTTGCCGTACATTGGAGAGGTTTGGCTTCCCCGGAAATTGAATCTCTTCGCCAGCGGTTGCTGCGGCGCTGGAATGACCGAAACGGTTCCGGCCTGCTGGAACTCGTGGAATTCGATGGTGGGCTTGAAGTTAGGGTTCCCGACGTAAACAAAGGCAACGCTGTAAACAGCATCTTAGGGGAGAGCAATCCTGACTCCGCGATCGCCTATCTGGGCGACGATTTGACGGACGAGGATGCTTTCCGTGCTCTGAAAGACAGAGGCCTGACCGTTCTGGTTCGTCCTGAAAGCCGGCCTTCTGTCGCCGATCTCTGGCTGAAGCCGCCGCAGGAGCTGGTTGAGTTCCTCCAGCGTTGGCTGAACGCTTGCGGAGGTGAAGCATGACATCAAACAACGGACGCCTGATCATTGTCTCCAACCGGCTGCCCATCTCCGTGCTGCGCCAGGGCAACGGCGCGCGGGTCGAGCCCAGCCCCGGCGGTCTGGCCACCGCTCTCTCCGCCGTGTGGAGTTCGCACACCGATGGTTTGTGGATTGGCTGGCCGGGAAATAAATTCAGCCTCAATGTGGATCCGCTGCTCGAAAAGGCCTCGCGGAACGAGCCCTACAACCTCCAGGCCGTAACGCTGAACGAGGAAGAGATCGCGAAGTTTTACATCGGTTTTGCCAATGAGATCGTGTGGCCGCTGTTCCATGATCTGCAGTCCCAGTGCAACTTCAAGCCGGAATACTGGCAGATGTACCAGCAGGTCAACCGGAAGTTTGCCAAAGTCGCGGCGGAAGCTGCGCAGCCGGAAGACTTCGTGTGGGTGCACGACTATCACTTCATGATGGTGGCGCACTATATGCGCGAGGCGGGCGTGACCTCGCGCCTCGGTTTCTTCCAGCACATTCCATTTCCGCCTCCGGACATCTTCGAGAAGATGCCTTGGCGGCTGGACATCCTGCGCGCCCTGCTGCAATACGACGTGCTTGGCTTCCAGACGGCGCGCGATCGCGAAAACTTCGTGGGCTGCCTGGCCCGTCTCCTTCCTGACGCCAAGGTCGGCGGCAGGCACCACCAGCAACATGTGCTGGTTCAATTGGGCGAGCGGCGCATCGTCGTCGGCGCTTTTCCGATCAGCATCGACTTTGACGAATTCGCACTGCCCGCGGCCGAACCGGAAGTCGCCGCCCGCGCGGAAAACGTCCGTCGCGAATTGATGGACAACACCCTGTTGCTGGGCGTCGACCGCATGGACTACACCAAGGGCATTCCGGAGCGCCTCCACTCATTCCGCATTCTGCTGGAACGGTATCCGGAGGTTCGCCGCCAGATCACCCTGGTGCAGATCGTCGTTCCCAGCCGCTCTGACATCCAGCAGTACAAAGACCTGCGCCAGCAGGTGGAGCTGTTGGTGAGCGAGATCAACGGGCAGTTCACACAGCCCGGATGGGTCCCTATTCACTACATGTATCGCAGCTTCCCTAGGCAGGATCTGCTGGCTTATTACCGGGCCGCTGACATCGCGCTGATCACGCCGCTCAAGGACGGAATGAACCTGGTGGCCAAGGAGTTCTGTGCCGCCCAGGTCGACGAGCGCGGCGTACTGGTGCTCAGCGAGTTCGCCGGCGCCAGTCCCGAGTTGCGCCATGGCGCCCTGCTGGTTAATCCCAATGACTTCGTCGGAGTCGCCGAAGCGATTCACCACGCCTTCCGCATGACCGCCGAGGACAAGCGGAGCCGTATGCGGTTGCTGCGGGAGATCGTGAAGAGTCACAACGTGCACCGCTGGACCCGTTCGTTCCTAGACGCATTCGCGGGAGTTCCGCCAGCTGGAGCCCCGCCGCAACCAACCACCATGAACAGCCCGGTCGGCGGGGGAAAGCCCAGCAAGACTCCGGGTGTGGCTCTGGTCGGGCGCTCCGCGCCCATTTCTCCGGAGCGGCGCTCGGCTTTGTCTGGCTTTTCCACCTTCGGCGCAGATTAACCGCAGGCCCAGCCAGCCCATTGCCAAAGATTCCGAGGCAGAAAAGCGTTAGAATACTTCCGTCCGCGTGGGCGGGAGTAGCTCAATGGTAGAGCATCGGCTTCCCAAGCCGGTGGTTGCGGGTTCGATCCCCGTCTCCCGCTCCAATCGAATCAGGTCTATTCCTAGCCTTGCAGGCGGTCTTATGGATCCGCTGGTGTCTCGCGGATTGGACTGAAAAAACCAAACGCTTCATAACCCTGCGGTGTCGCTTCCCTTGGCTCACTGCGCTTTCAGCACCGTCTCAACGCCTTGCTCCCAATGCTGCAGCATGCGATTTCCGATGTCATCGAATTCCGGGTGGCCCTTGATGTAATCGCGTACGTCTTTCGCCGTCTCCGCAATCGCATCGGCGATCCGTTCGAGTATTTTCCGCACACGGGCGGGTGAGGCTCCCACACGCGTCTCGCCCAGGCGCTGCATTTCCTTCGCGCTCGGCCATTTTGTCGTGCCGTTTAGAGTTAATGCCATACTATCCTTCGGCAGATAAACAGATGTGGTCACGAGATCATAGACAGGAGCAAGCCTCGATTCGCCCTGCACGTCGTCGTACAGGATGCCGAAATTCTTGAGATGGGCATCGCCGTTCCGCAAAGCGCAGTTGACGACGATCAGCGTAAACAGCCGTTCCATGTCTTCGCCGACATGTGATGAGTTCGCAAACTGGGCGAAGCGTTTCATGACTGAGCTCTCATAGCTGCCGCGATATTTTTCGTCGGTACGCCTGGCGTTCAGTACACAAAAATCCTCAAAGCCGCGATAGGTGCCGTCCGGGCGCAAGTCGAAGCGGTCGATAACCAGTACAAGCGCATCTTCCGCCAGCCGATAGGCCGGGACATCAAGGCCACATCTCTCGGCGACCTTAAGGCAAAAATATTCATTCGCGGCAAGCTGCGGAAATTCATTCTGTTCCCAGAACTTAACAATATGGGTTGCACCGCGGTAACTGTGCGAGAGCCGGTGGCTCTTCTTGTTCAAGGGGACCCAAGCTGCTTCGTCGCGCACCAGAATCTTGGGCTGCACGCCGCTGATGCCCGAGTAGGCGGCGAATTTGTCGATCAGGTAGCGGAAGAGTTCTCCTCCGCGTCTCTTCTCCAGGATCTCATCGACGGACTGGAAGGGCACGTCCTCCTCTAGCCGTTCCTTCTGGCCGGTATAGCGGATGCGGCCGACCTGCGAACGTCCAACGATGCCCAGCAGATCGAATTCATCGAACGTGCCGGTAGCTTTTGCAAAAGCCAGGCGCAACCGTTCGCGAAGCACACCTTCAGGCAGGTTCATCTCAAAGATCGGCAGAAGCCCAAAGGGCGCGTTATAGGATTGCAGCCGCACCGGCATCGTCACCGACACTGCGCGCACAGGCGGCGCGCCGGGCTGATAGGCGAACGTGCTGCCGTGGGCATCGTTGCGATCCAGCAACCCCGCTTCAACCGCTTCGGTCCACACCTTGATCATCGCGGTCCTCGTCTATGAGGTCTTCGAGCGTCGGCCGGCGCGCGCTTGCTTGCTGCAGCTTTAATTCAAGGCTGAGCGCCGTGAGAATGTTGGTAATCCGGGAATAGCCAAGTTCGCCCAGGCGGCCGTTCTCCAGCGCATCGAGCGTAGAAAGCCCGACTCTGGCTTTCCTGGCGAGCGCAGGCTGCGTGAAACCTAAGGCTTTGCGTTTTTTGGCGATCTCTTCACCGATAACTGTTATAGATAGCGGCATTTGACACACTATACAAGGTTATTCGTGCGATTACCAGTAAATAACCTAGTATATTGTGTTTTTAGCGTCTTGGGTGCAACGCGGAGATGATGTTGCTCTGATCGTAGCCGTTAAAGTTGGTGGGCGAAGGGTAGTAAACGCCTTCCCCCGCCCCTAAACCTTACCGAATCTCGCCCCGCACAATCCTGACCGCGTCCGCCAGGTTCGCGTCATCTCCGTTGCGGCCAGCGCCAGTCTGCGAGGTCTCGACGGGCATGTCCCCTTCGCCGGGAGCCAGGAAGAGGTTCGTCTCCAAGCCGTGCTGCTTGGTGTAGAGGTCGTAATAGCGGCCGCGCATCTCGTAGAGTTGTTCGTGCGTGCCGCGCTCGACAATTTCGCCACGCTCAACCACCAGAATCTGGTCGGCACGCCGGATCGTCGACAGGCGATGCGCAATCACGAATGTAGTCCTGCCCTGCATCAGATAGGACAATCCCTGCTGGATCAGCGCTTCCGACTCCGAATCCAGGCTCGAGGTAGCCTCGTCGAGGATCAGAATGCGCGGGTCCGCCAGAATCGCCCGCGCGATGGAGATGCGCTGGCGCTGTCCTCCGGAGAGCTTCACGCCTCGTTCTCCCACGATGGTGTCGTATTTGTCGTCGAAAGTTTCCGCGAACTCGTCGACTCGCGCGATCCGGCAAGCCCGCATGATTTCTTCCTCGCTGGCTTGGGGTCGCGAAAAGGCCACGTTCTCGCGGATGGTTCCGTCGAAGAGAAACGACTCCTGCAACACGACGCCAAGCCTGGTGCGATAAGAATCGAGGCGCACCGCGCTCAGGTCGACTCCATCGATCAGGATCCTGCCTGTGCCGGGCTTATGAAAGGCGGTGATCAGGCCGATGATGGTCGACTTGCCGGAGCCCGACGACCCCACCAGGGCCGTTACTGTGCCATGCCCGGCGTGGAAGCTGACGTCGTGCAGGACTGCCCGGCTTCCGTCATAGCTGAAGTTGACGTTCTCGAAATCCACATCGCCCGTGATTTCGCCCAGCTCCAGAGTGCGCTGCGGATCCTGATCCTCGGGCAGCTCTGAAAGGATTTCGTGCGTGCGCTCGAGGCCTGCAATCGCCTCTGTGAGCTGGGTACCGATGGAAACAATCTGGATGATGGGCGCTACCAGAAATCCCAAGAACAGCGTGTACGTGAAGAATCCGCCGACTGTGAGCGTCCCGGCCATAATCTGGTGCGCGCCCACGTACATGACGACGATTCCAACTATTCCCATCAGGAGACTGGAAGAAAGGCTCATGACTGAAGTGGCTGTGAGCGTGCGCATCACATTGTCCAGCAGGCGTTGCACGCCGCGCCCGAAGACGCCACGCTCGCGCTCCTCGGCGTGGTAGCCCTTAATCACGCGCACCCCGCCCAGCGATTCCGTGAGCCGTCCCGTGACTTCGGCGTTGATTTTTCCCCGTTCGCGAAAGATCGGGCGGATCGTGGCGAACGCCTTGTTCAGGGCAACCGCGAAGCACAGCAGAAATCCGAACGCCATCAGCGTCATTTTGGGGCTGATTCGGAACAGCACGACGAGCGCGATGCCCGATGTCAGCAGCCCGCCGACGAAATCGACCAATCCCGTGCCCAGCAGATTGCGGACGCCCTCCACGTCCGTCATGATCCGCGAGACCAGCGTCCCCGTCTTGTTCGAGTCGTAAAAGGCTACCGACAGCCGACCGATGTGCGCCTGCACTCTCTGGCGAAGCTCGGCAATCAGGCGCTGGGCGGCCTTCGAGAGCAACTGGGTAAGGGAAAATGACGTTACACCCTGAACTGCGGTCGCCAGCAGCACTACCAGCACCAGAGACTTCAAAAGCTCCGTGTGGTGTTTTGCAATGACCGTATCGATCAGGAAACGGGTCGAGTAGGGAAGGACCAGCCCTGAGACGCGGTTGATGACCATCAGCACGAAGCCCAGGGCGAGCAGCCCCCGCCGAGGGCGGATCAGTTCCCACAAATCGGGAAGGACCGCCCGCAAGGTCTGGCGCGTGATTTTGCGCTTGGCGGGTGAAGCTGAGGCTGCACTCATCTGCCCTTTTGACGCGATCCGGGCCCTTATCGCTTCATTTTCTAGGCTCTCGACGCCACCTGTCGAGTGCCCCTATGATGGAGTCCTGAGAGGCCTACATGTCTGAACCAACTTATGAAGAACTGAAAGCTCGCCTGACGGAACTTGAGAAGCAGCAGGGCCCGCGCCGCGCCGGGAGCCTGGAGTTCAAGGTAGGGGAGAAGGGCGGGGTCAGCGTTTATGGGCTGGGGCGGTTTCCCGTGACCCTGTATTACGAGCAGTGGCTTCGCCTGCTCGACAGCGCCGAGAAACTGCGGGAATTCCTCGAGGAAAACAAGTCCCGGCTGAAACTCAAAGCCTGAAGGGAACTCTTCGCTAGGCGCAATTCCTCAGAACCAGGGCGGAATTTTTCGACCCAAAGGCGATGCAGTTGCACACCGCGTGTTCGATCGCCTTTTTTCGGCCCGCCTCCGGCACATAGTCCAGGTCACAATCCGGGTCGGGAGTTTCCAGGTTGATGGTAGGCGGAATCTGGCCTTCCCTCATGGCGACGAGCGTTGCCGCCACTCCCGCCGCTCCACAGGCTCCCTGCGGATGGCCTATCTGCGACTTCAGGGCCGACATCGGCACGTCCGGCGCCCGCTCCGCTCCCAGCGCCAGCTTTAGCGCCCGGGTCTCAATACGGTCGTTGAGCTGCGTGGACGTCCCGTGCAGGTTTACGTAATGAACGTCCCCCGGGGAAATCCCCGCTTCCTTCATCGCCAGTGAAATAGCGCGGGCCGGCTCTTCGCCACACTCCTGAAGCCGCACCCGGTGGAAAGCCTCGCAAGTCGATCCATATCCGCAAATTTCGCCAAGAATCGGGACCCCTCGGGCTCGAGCATGCTCGAGTTCTTCCAGGACGAACATCCACGCTCCCTCGGCCAGCACGAAGCCGTCGCGGTCCACGGAGAACGGCCGCGAGCCCCGGCTGGGGGCTTCGTTCCAGGAGTCGGTCAGAATCTTCATCAGAATAAAGCCCTTTATGATTCCCAAAGCGATGGGCGCATCTGCGCCGCCGCTCAACACCATATCGAGACGCCCGGACTGAATCTGCCTCACCGAATAGCCCAGGGCATCCGTCGACGAAGTGCAGCCGGTGGTGATCATGTGGCTGGTCCCGCGCAGTCCAAAACGGACGCTAAGTTCGCTCGAGAGCGTCCCCATCACGCCTGTCGGCACGCAGAAAAGGCTCATCGACCGGTACTGCTGATGAAAGAACAGCCTGTACTGCTCTTCCGTAAATTCCTGTGAGCCGCCGCCCGAGCCGAGGATCACGC
The DNA here is from genome assembly GCA_963803205.1 of Terriglobales bacterium. Taxonomy (GTDB): domain Bacteria; phylum Acidobacteriota; class Terriglobia; order Terriglobales; family Acidobacteriaceae; genus CAWDLG01. The sequence goes on along the minus strand of CAWDLG010000004.1, from coordinate 783,051 downwards.
CGAAGCGCTGCTTTTGATCCAGGGGCAGGGAAGTGCAATCGATGCTGGCATTCCCAAGCGCTTCCGTTGCCGCCGCCAGCGCCAGAGGCAGAACACGAGAGACGTGCTTGCGCTCGCGCTTCTCCACCCACGCGAGTTCGTCGAAATCCCGCACCTCTCCGGCAATCTGAACCTGGATCTCGGAAGGATCGAAGCGCGAAATCCTACCGACGCCGCTCCGGCCCTGCAGAATGCCTTCTGAGAAGGCGGCGTTGCCGATGCCGTTCGGGCTGACCGCCCCCATCCCGGTGATGACCACTCGTCGTTTCATCGATTGAAACTTGAACTCCCCATTTTGCGTGCGTCCCGCTGGCTCAGACTACATGAACGAGCCCAATTATGCGGATTCAAATTATAATCGCCTTCCCGGTCCTGCAGGTCGCTGAAGCTCCATGTCTGCTGAAGGACCGCCAAAGAGGAGACTCTTGCCCTACGACGACTTGCGCCAATGGCTGGCCGCTCTTGAGCGTGCCGGAGAGCTGAAGAAGATTCAGGCTGAAGTCGATCCCATCCTGGAGATTGCCGAGATCGCCGACCGCGTGAGCAAGGCGCGTCCGGGGGGTGGCGCGGCCTCTGGCGGCCCCGCGTTGCTGTTTCAGAATGTCAAAGGCCATCCCGGAGCCCAGGTGCTTATCAATCAGTTCGGCTCGGCTCGAAGAATGAACCTGGCTCTGGAAGTCGACCGACTGGACGAGGTTGCCGATCGCATCCGCCACTTCATGGATGTGAAATCGCCGCAGGGCTTCCTCGACAAAGTCAAAATGCTGCCCATGCTGGCGGAAATGGGGAAGTTTTTTCCGAAGACAGTCGCCACCGGTCCCTGCAAGGAAGTCATTCGCAAAGACAACTTCTCGCTGAACTACTTTCCTATCCTGCAATGCTGGCCGAAGGACGCCGGTCGCTTCATCACGCTGCCCTGCGTCGTGACCCGCGATCCCAGGACCGGCAAGCGCAATGTCGGCATGTACCGTATGCAGGTCTTCGACGAGCACACCACCGGCATGCATTGGCAACGCCAGAAGATCGGCGCCGAACATTACCGCGAAGCGTTAAGAGCCTCCGTGGACCCGGGAACGCGCGAGGTGGGGACGGGCGCCCCCGCCCGTCCATCCGACCGAAGCTCCGCAGTCGACATCATGGCCCGCTCTTCAGGCGGCTCCGTGCTGATCGAGGGCAATCAGCCCTCAGGGAAGATGGAAGTCGCCGTCGCGATCGGGACCGACCCGGCGCTGACGTTCTCCGCTATCGTCCCTGCGCCGCCCGATGTTGAGGAATATCTGATCGCCGGATTTCTCCGCCAGAAGCCTGTCGAGCTGGTCAAGTGCGAGACCGTTGACCTGGAAGTGCCCGCGTCTGCCGAGATCATTCTCGAGGGCCACGTCCACCTCGACGAGTTGAGAACGGAAGGACCTTTCGGCGATCACACGGGGTTTTACTCGCTCGAGGATCTCTACCCGGTCTTTCACATTTCCTGCATCACCCATCGTAAGAATCCGATCTACGCGACCACGATCGTAGGCAAGCCGCCCATGGAAGACGGATGGATGGGCAAAGCCGTGGAACGCATTTTCTTGCCGCTGATGAAGCTGACCATCCCCGAACTCGTCGATATCAACCTGCCGGTTGAAGGCATCTTTCACAATCTGATGATCGTCTCGATACGGAAGTCCTATCCGGGTCAGGCGCGCAAAGTTATGAACGCCATCTGGTCGCTGGGCCAGGCGATGTTCACCAAGTGCATCATTGTTGTCGATGAAGACGTAAACGTGCAGGACGTCGCCGAGGTCACTCTGAAGGCGCTGAACCACATCGACCCGGAGCGCGACATCCAGTTCACGCTCGGACCAGTCGACTCCCTCGACCATGCCTCGCGATTGCCCAACTACGGCTCGAAGATGGGAATTGACGCCACAAGAAAATGGGCCAGTGAGGGCTTCAGCCGTCCCTGGCCCGACGAGATTCTGATGGACGAAAAAACCAAGGCTCTCGTCGACAAGAAATGGAAAGAGCTTGGCCTGGATTAGTTACGTAGTCCTCGGGCGGATCATGCGATAGAGCGCCAGCAGAATGATCGCGCCCAGCACTGACATGATAAAGCCCGCTGCCTGACCTTGCTGGTACCAGCCAAGAGCTTGCCCGATGAATGTGGCCACAAGGGAGCCGGCGATCCCGAGCAATGCGGTAATGATGAACCCGCCCGGATCCTTGCCGGGCATCAGAAGCTTCGCGACTGCGCCAACAACGAGCCCGATGATGAACGCCCACAGGATGTGCATAGTGTTCTCCTCGCCGCCCTTGGATGGCCGCGCCGGTACGGCAGTTGTACGATCTTTGCCTGCGGCCTAGCTCTGCTTCTCCCCGCTTTCCTTGTCCACGTACTCGACTCCTAGCTCCTTGAGCTTGGCGCGCAGGCCGTACATGTCCATGCCCAACTCGCCTTTCTGAAGCCGCTCGCGGGCGGCCGATTCTCTCTGCTGGCGCTCCTGCGATAGCCCGAGCACCTCGTCGGCATTAGCCCGGGGTACGACAACGACTCCGTCCTGGTCGCCGATGACAATGTCTCCCGGCCGAACCGCAGCGCCGGCGCAGACGATCTCCACGTTGACCCATCCTGCCGTCGCCTTCACCGTGCCCTGGGCGGAAATCGCCTTGCTCCACACGGGGAAATTCATCGATGTAAGGTCGCTTACGTCACGCACTCCGGCGTCGATCACCAGCCCGACAATTCCATGAGCCACGCACGTCGTAGCCAGCAGTTCGCCAAACATCCCGTCTGTCGATTCCGACATGGTGGCAACGACGAGAGCATCGCCCGGCTTGCACACCTCAATTGCGGCGTGAATCATGACGTTGTCGCTGGGATGGCAAAAGATCGTAATTGCCGAAGCTGCCAGCCGCGCCGCCGGAAAGATAGGACGCATATACGGGCGCATCAGCCCGGTTCGCCCCTGGCCCTCGTGCACGGTCGCCACTCCCAGTTTGCCGAGGCGGGCTACGACATCGGCAGAAGGACGTTCGATTTGGCGGACTATTCTGGGTTTCATTTTCAGCTCAGCTCGCTGGTGACTTGTGGATAGTAGCGCTGAAAAGCCTCTGCATACTTGATTTCACGTCGGCCGGAGTTGCGGACCGCCTGCGTGCCGCGGCGGAGTGCCAGGTCCGTGTAGTACTGCCAGAGATGCTCCTGTGCCTCCATCGATTCCATGGCCTTGCGCTTCCGCTCGAAAACCGGTGTGATGTCCAGCAAGACCTGCGGCTTGAAATCACACTGCTCCGGCTGGTGCGGTTCGAACATGAATACCGGCGGCGCTCCCAGCTTTTTGCCTGCGGCAGGATACCCCGCCGCCTGCGCGTACACTCGCGTGCGCAGCGTCAACTGCGACGCCTCAGGGTGATCCGGGTTGTAAGGATCGAAAGGCGAATGCGTGAGCACGAATTCCGGCTGCCACTGGCGGAATTCTTCGACCATAGCCTGAATTGTTTCCTTCGAAGCCTGAAGCGGATAGTCTCCCGAATCAAAGAAGCGGATCTGCGCGCCAAGAACATCGGCCGCCTTCTGTGACTCCGCCCGCCGCGACTCCTTCACCCGTTCGAGGGTCATCCCCGGTTCTTTCCAGAGCCGCTCCGACTCGCCTCGTTCGCCGTATGACAGGCACAGGATGCGCACGTTATAGCCGCGTTCGGCGTAAAGCGCGATCGCGCCTCCCGCTCTCCAGACGAAGTCGGCGGCATGCGCGCTCACAACCAGGATAGATTTCTTGCCGGCCTCACTCATAGGCACTCATTCCACCCACGTCGCGGGATTCACAACCGACATCCGCCGGATTTCGTCGACGGAAAATCCGTTGTCGAGCAATTTCTGCGCAAACATCGCGAATCCTTCGGCAACCGGCGGATTGATCGGCTGGCCCAGATCGGTTGAAAGGATGCAATGTTCCGCTCCTACGATTCGAATGCTTTCGAGCACCGCGTCCCACGGAGCCTTGCCAGTATGCATGGTTGTGAAGCAGTGTTCGATGATGGCCCCCATGCCTGCCAGCTCCGCCTGCTCCATCGCTGACAGATCCTGCGAGGGAAACTCGGCGTGGGTGATCAGAACCTTGCGCACCTTCAATTCTCTGGCGGCCCTCACCAGGGGGAAGATTTCGTGACGCCCCAGGTGCCCCGTCGCCAGCACCATATCGTGGCGTGCAATCAGCTCGAGGCACGTACGAGTAGCTTGCGAGATACCGCCGCCGGAATCCAGTACCGTGATCCGTGGAGGAGCAATGCCCATTGCCGCCATTTCCCGCTGAATCTCCGCCCAGAACGGCAACTTCTTGTCCCCGCCACCGGGCAAGCCGGCCGTCTCGTTTTCTGCGTCAACCGTGGGCATCCAGACGATCTTGCAGCCGGATCTTCCCGCGATCTCGACGGCCACCGGGTTCAGTCCACCAACCGAGTGGTTGAGCGTGATCGCACCGAACGCGGATATCCCAGGCACTGCCTTCGAAACAACCGCGGCCCGCTCGCCCGTCTGCAGGTAGTGGGATTTCAGGACGAACCCGCGCAGCCCGTGCGCCAGAAAGTCCTTCGCCAGTTCGATGTCGTCGGTGCGGCGCGGAATTACGTCCGGGGAGACATGGACCTGAAGGTCGTATGCGCCCTGGATTGCTTCCCACGCTTTAGCGGTCAGGGGAGCTAGGGCATTCGGCTGGGATTCTGTTCCCATCGGTTTTCCGAGAGTTTTGCACGCAAAGTATAGCGCTCCCAGGGCGAAGCGATGGGCGGGAAGTCGTTTTCCCTACGCCAGTCTGAGCTGCAGGCGATTTACCGACGCCGGCGGAAAGGTCACGACCAGCCTGCCGCCGCTCGGCTGAGCGGTGCTATCTGCAGGCTGAACCACATTCGGCGATTCAAATGTGTTGTGCGCGTGAATGTCCTTGTTCGTCAGTGTTCGTATGTTGCAAGACTGGATCGCAGCCCCCGGAACCACGATCTCGGTCTCCCTCGGATCCTGAATGTTCGGGTTTACCACCGTCAGGATCAGTTCCTTTTCGTGTAGCGACGCCGAGCCATTCAGCCCCCAGAATTGCGCCGGAGCCCCTTGTCGCGTGTAGTGGACCTGCGGGGAGGAGAACAACGCACGCACCGCCTGCCCACCCTGGTGGGCCGCGTACATGTCGAAGACGTGAAATACAGGAGTGACGATGAAGTGATCCTCGTGCGACTCAAACAGGCAATTCAGGCAGTTGATGAGCTGAGCCACGTTGCACATGGCCAGCTTCTCCGCATTGCGATGAAAGATGTCCAGAGAGAGGCCACTGAGCACGGCATCTCTCAATGTGGGATTCTGCCCCAGCAGGTGGGAAGGGTCGAGTTGCGACCCGGGACGATGCCACGCGCCCCACTCGTCGACCAGCAACTTTACATGATGCTCGCGGTCGAACTCGCCCATCAGCGACCAGTGAGCGTGGATCATCGGTTCGGTCTCGTCCGCCTGCTTCAGGAGCTCGTACCACTGCGAATCGGTGAACTGAATTGCGTCTCCTTTGCCTTCAAACCAGTTGTTGGTGCGGCCCTCGCTGACGTTCCATGAGTAATGGTGCAGTGCCCAACCGTACACATTGTGCAATTCGCGCTTCTGCGCCAGCTTCTCGAAGAAACCGCGGGTCCAGTTCAGATCCATTTCATTCGGGCCGGAGCCAACCAGCGCCAGTTCCAGCCCGTAGCGAGGGACCGCCGCGATAAAGCGACGGAATTCCTCCGCGTACTCTTCCGGCAGAAAATTCCCCCCACATCCCCAGGCTTCGTTTCCCACTCCCCAGAAGACGACGTTATAGGGGTCTTTGTCGCCGGCGGCGGCGCGCGCCTCAGCGAGAGTCGTGCTGCCCGCGGGCGAGTTGCAGTACTCCAGCCAGCGATAGAAATCCAACGCCGGCAGGCTGCGGAGATTGGCCGCGATATAAGGCTGCGCCCCGATCAACCGGCAAAATCTCGCAAACTCGCTGGTGCCGAAAGTGTTGGGATCCGCCTTCTGAGGTGCGTTCGCGGGCAGCTTCTTCGCGTCCGGATCGTCCACCCAGAAATTTGTCCGCCGGGGACGCCCCTTGCGCGGGCCGATGCCATCCTTCCAGTCGTAGGTGTCGGCAAAGCATCCCCCGGGCCAGCGCACCACCGGAGCCTTGATCTGGCGCATGCGCTCCACCAGCGCGGTTCGCATGCCGCCCATGTTGGGGATTTTGGAATCTTCGCCCACCCAGATTCCGTCGTAAATCACCCCGCCAAGATTTTCGGCGAAGTGTCCGTGCAGGTTGGGCGAGATGGTTCCGATCGGTTCGTCGATTAGAACCTCGATCCGGGCAGACGCTGTTTGACTCCAGCTCTGGCTGTGCGAGAAAACGATTACCGCGCCGGCGCTTGCTGCTTTCAAAAACTCCCTGCGATTGATACCAGACATGGGACTCAATCCTTCTTCAGGTGTGGATGGAACGGAACCGCAGCTTCCAATTTTGCGCGCCGGGCAGTATATCGCAGAAAGGGGTATACCTGAAGGAAGGAAAGAAAGGGCAGACAGAACCGGCGCGGAGACTAGACTGGTCTCATTATCCCGTACAGACCCACACAAGCCAGCGCTAGCGTAAACAATCCAAAGAAACTTGAAAGGCCCGCCTCATACTTGAGTCTGGCTCTCCACCCATCACAAACTCGTACGGTCTCTGTTTCCAGTCAGTTCAGAGAACAGCCACGCCTTCGCCATCTTCCAATCGCGCTTGGCCGTCTCCGGTGAAATTCCCAGAACCTCCGCGGTTTCCTCAACACTCAATCCGCCGAAGTAACGCAACTCCACCACCCGCCCTTTGCGGGGATCGAACTTGGACAACGAGGCTAGCGCCTCATCCAACGCAAGCACGTCCACCTGACGGGTCTTAGCCGCAACCACTCCCTCATCCAAAGATACCTGCACGGTGCCTCCTCCTCGCTTGGCATACCCGCGGTTACGGGCATGATCCACCAGAATTCGACGGATGACCTGCGAACACAGAGCAAGGAAGTGCACCCGGTTTTCGCAGTGCAAACCTTCGGCTCGAACCAGTTTCACGTAGGCCTCGTTAACCAGGGCGGCCGACTCCATGGTCTGGCCGACCCGGCATCGTCCCAGGTGTCGCCTGGCGATCCGGCGTAATTCGGGATAAACCAGCGGTATCAGACGGTCGAGGGCCTGTTCGTCGCCCTCGCTCCAGGCAGCAATCAAGCGGCTAATGTCTGGCGGATGCTCGACGCCCATGGCGGTGCCGAACTTACCATAAAAAACATTGGCTCGGATGACCCTTTTTCTAGTCGGTTCACGGAATACAAGTCAGGGGAAACTTACTCGACTTCTGAGCCGCGACGGTGCTTCAACGCTCGGCAGTTGCCCGATCCAAACTCAGGCAGTTTCCATTCTCCCAGTGCTGCCGCAACCGTGAGTAAAGGAGATTTATGAAAACTATTCGTACGCAGACGCTCTTCGCCTCATTTGTGATAGCGATGCTGCTCTTGTTCAATGTCTCACCCGCCGTGGCTGGTGGCTCGCGTGAAACCGCGGAGAAACAAGACAAATTTCGTGGTCACGTCGAAGTCATCTTCACGAAATGGGTAACTGACTTCCCAAACATGGCGGGCATCGTTAGTGGAGATGTCGGTGGCGGTCTCTTTGCCGGGGAAATTCTTAACGCCGAAAACACAGCCACCACTAGTAAGCTCGAGGCCCTTTACCACATCAACGGCGGGGCCTTCAAGTTTACTGCGCACAACTTCATAACTCAAAACAACCTGAAAGGCACCGCCGTAATCCACGGGGTGGTCACGGATGGACCGCTGAAAGGCGCGCGAGTGCGAGGGGAGTACCAGGTGATCAGCCCTTGCGGCATAGTTAACGCCCAGAATGGCGCGGCCGGCGACGTGTGTTTCCAGGGTACCCTCACGATTAGGGCAGGTTCTGAGGACTAAATCTCTGGCAAGCTGCTAAAGCCACCCAGGAATAATCCCGTTCGGTTTTGCACCGGGCGGGGTTTCAAATGTTTTACGGGCTTTGGCTTAGGTTCCACTGGGTGAGCGCCGAGTTTACCGCCGTAGCGGATGCTCCAGCACTCGGGTCGTCTCAAGCTGTCGAAAGAATTGTTCAATTGCATAAGCTGCGAGAATTCATGGGACCGGGATCCGATAAAGATTACGCTGGGTCGTGCCGCGAGAGAAAGCGTAGACGTCTGGAGACGGACCGGGGACCACGTTCAAGATATCGATCCTATGCGCTCTCGGCAGGCTGGCCACTTCTTGCTCGGAACTAAATCCGCCCGCCGGGATAGGAGGTAGGGCCTCGCCTGGCGATAACGGAACGATATAGGTGCGGCCTTCGGCAAACGGTAAATCGGAAAGGGACGATAAGCCGCCACCGCGCGACCACTGCAAGAAGACCCTCTCGCTGAGGCGGACCGGAGCCCCCCCTGCAAGGGGAAAGGCATAAGTGGCTGGCGATTCGTTGCCCGGAAGATGAGCCCATCCCACGATCCACTGGCCGTCGGGCGAAACAGCGCCCATCATGAGGATGGGTTGTTCGACCGCCTTGTGCATTCCCGTACCATCCAGCCGAACACGGTAAGCAAACCCGTCGGTCCGGTCCGTGCCGCGGAAGAAGACCTCCCCGGATCCAAAACTCGGCTGCCGGCCCTCCACGTTCGGAATCTGCCGGGGTGGCGATTTCCGTTCAAACGGCGTTAGCCAGAGCCGCGGCGTGCCTTCATGATCCTCCGCCTCCATCACGACTTCCCGCCCGTCCGCGGAGATGTCATAGGCGAGAGCCTGGAAGCCCGGCACCAGTGGAGCGGAACGTCCGGATTCCAGGTCCGCTACCCATACTTCCCCCGCCTCTCTGCTAAATTGAAATTCATTCGGTGCCTTGGTTACGATGCGATAACACAGCTTTTTACCATCCGGCGTAAATTTAGGGTCAGCGGCGTTACCTTCCAGCGAAATCTGCCGCTCGCCGCGCGCATCGTGAACCCATACCGAAGAGTTCTCCAAGGTCACGGCCGTGACAAATGAACGGCCGTCTGGCGCCATGGCGATACCTTCCTCCTCAGTTGGCCCGAAAGTAATCTGCTCCGGTTGGCCGTCAGGAAAACGCTGCCGCCAGATGTGATACAGTCCTCCGGCTTCGGAGGAGAAATACATCCATCTCCCATCGGGCGCCCACGCCCCAGACATGCAAGCAGCCGTGGGCGGTCCCACCTGGCGGCCAAGTGAAGTGCCGTCCATCGGAACCAAGCGGCAAGGTCCCCAAATGTGGTCATGATTCATTTCCACTAGAATCACCGATTTCCCATCGGGTGACGGGTAAGAACGGTGCGCCATGCCAGGTCCATCGGCGGGCAGGTAAACATCGCGCTCTCCGATTCGGCTCTCCTCGGCCGCCACGATACCCATGTGAGGGCTCTTCCTCACCTCCGAAAACAGTATCTGGTGTGGACCGGTCCAGACGAGTCCGGAGGCATTTCGCAGCCAGGGCTGCGGCTCGCCGCCGAGAATTGGGACTACCCAGGTATCCCAATTAAAGGGTCGCTCCACCGTGGTATATGCGATGCGTGCACCGTCCGGTGAAAACACTGGACTCATCTTTACGAGGCTGTCGTGTGTCAACTGTACCGGCTGACCATCGGGAAGACTCTTTACATACACCTGGCCGAATCCCAAGAACGTGGAGGCGCCACGAACAAACGTCAGCATCCGACCATCCGGTGAAAGCGCCGGCTGGCTGACCGGGTCGGGCAGCTTGGTGAGCGGGATCCATTCTGAGCGATTGGGAATCTCAAGTCTGTTGCGCGGCCAAAACGCCACCCCGATAGCAAGCGTGGCTAGCGCCACGGCGGCAAAGGCGGAGATGCGCCAGCGATTCCATCCACGCTGAGCCTTCTCGATGGTTCGGCGGGCATCCGAGATGTTGTGCAGCCGGCGGGCGGCATCCTTCTGAAGACACCGCCGCAACAGTTCCCTGACTTGCGCGGGCGTTTTCGCAGGTAGAGCCTGCCAGTTCGGCTCCCGTTCCAGCACGGCTGTAATTGTGTCCTGTAGAGTCTCGCCGGGAAAGGCACGCTTGCCCGTGAGCAACTCGAACAACAGACATCCGAAGGCCCAGATGTCAGTCCGTTTGTCGACGTCTGTTCCGCGCGCCTGCTCCGGACTCATGTAGCCAGGCGTCCCGACAATCTGCCCAGCGACAGACTCCACGCTAGTCGCGTTTGCCAACTGCGAGAGGTCCTGGTTCCTGTCCGGTCCCCAGACCGCTTTCGCCAAACCGAAATCCAATACTTTCACCCTGCCCTGGGGCGTGACCTTTACATTGGCTGGTTTCAGGTCGCGGTGAATAATTCCTTTGTCATGCGCGGCTTCCAGTGCCGCCGCCACTTGGCATGCGCGGTCGAGCGCGGTTTGAACCGGCAGAGAACCACGCAGCGTTTCACCCTCCACCAGTTCCATGACCAGACAATCCGCCTCCTCGGACTCCTCCAGTCCATAAATCGCGGCAATGTTGGGGTGGTTCAGGGAAGCCAGCGTCCGCGCTTCGCGGCGGAGGCGCGAGAGCCGCTCCGGGTCACGCGCGAACTCTTGAGGCAATGTCTTGATGGCGACATCGCGGCCGAGATTACTATCGTGCGCCCGATATACCTCGCCCATGCCGCCAGCACCTAACGGCGACACGATGTGATAGGGTCCGAATTGCCGACCAAGCACGGAGCCCGCGGCCGTCAGCGTGACCGCCATGTTCTCGATTGTGCGTACTTCCAGAAAACTCCCGGCCTGCGCTTCCGTTGCCAGCAGCAGCTCGACCTGACGTCGTAGGTCGGTGTCTACACCGCAATTCCCATCGAGAAAAGTTTGCCGCGCATCCGGCGTCCGCTCTAACGCGGCGTGGAAGAGCTCTTCGACTTTCTGCCAAAGTTCCTGTTCCACCGCGAGTCCTGTTCAGCGGACGAGATACGCGCCGAGTCCCTCATCATTGGGAAGCACATCCCAATGCGTATGTGTTTCAAGATCGGAATTATAGGCTCAAACTCGCTGCTGCCCAAGACTCGTCTTTGTCTTGGTTTGTCCGGCCAAACGACGGGCAGTCGCTAGATGCAGACTCTACTTCCAACAGTTTATTACACCTCAAGATAGTTCCCGGTAATTACGGCGTACTCGGAAGGAATGCTTCTAGTTAGTCGCGAAGGGTTGTTACCGTCATTTAGTCCGAGAGGCTGTACTAAAACGGTAGTAGTTCCATGCGCAGAACTGGACATCTTTCAGACTGGACGTTCGCCTTGCCTGAAGGCGCTCTTAATCGGATGGCAAAGGGCTCGCACGGTCTGGTGATAGCCCAACTCGAGCGCATTGCCATTGTTGCGCATCTTCGTCTTGTCCTGAAATGCCGAAAAGAACGGAACCCTGTTCGGCATCCAAAGGGTGGCCGTTCGCACCGCACTCTAATCGTCTTCCGCGGGCTGAGGAAGAAGAGGATGGAACTGCGTCAGCTCGGCAATTCGGATTGACTGATCTTCAGCATCTTCACAATCGTCTTGCCTGCGTGATCGGTCTCCAGGAGCTTCTTCAACTCCGCCAATTGGGCGGCATCAAATTCGTTGGTCCATTGATAAAGGTATTCCAGGGTATACCGGGCGATAAGCGCTTCCAGTTGATCCTCGGTGATTCCCTGGCTGTGCAGCGGGGTAGGATTGCCGGTTTCCATGCGTCAAGTTACCTGCCTCCCCTGAGGTTGGTCCAATTCATAATTTTTGTGGGACGGATAAGCTCTTTTTTCGTGTGCGGAGTCGGGAACCCCCCGCGCAGAACTCAATTCCCACAAAGGAAACAACTTAGCTGGAGTGTCCCAAACCCGCTCCAGATGTGGTCTTTACGGTCAAGGCATGAGGACACAGTTTGAGCCGAGATCTCAACATTTCGCGGGCCGAAAGGCACAGCACAATGCGCCCCCTTAGCCCCGAAAGGGCCCTTCCGATATACTAATGACGATGGCAATCCTGAAGAATATCGCGGCTGTGGCCAAGGGTATGAGCATCACGTTTCGCGAGATGTTCGAGCCTACCATCGTGGAGAATTACCCCGATGGCCCGGGCCCTCTCCGCGGGGCCCGCTTCGAGCAGCGATACCGGGGCGTCCATGTGTTACAGCGCGATGAAAACGGGCTGGAGAAGTGCGTAGCCTGCTTCCTCTGCGCTGCGGCTTGCCCTTCCAACTGCATTTATATCGAAGCCGCCGAGAACACCGCGGAAAACCGGGTGAGCGGTGCCGAGCGGTATGCCAGGGTCTACAACATCGATTACAACCGCTGCATTTTTTGCGGCTATTGCGTTGAGGCCTGCCCGACCGATGCCATTACGCACGGCCATGGATTCGAAATTGCGACGTTCAATGCCAGCAATCTGGTCTATCGCAAGGAGCAGATGCTGGCCCCCATGCCCGCCCACATGGGATCTAATGCCGTGTTCAACCAGGCGGAAGTCCGGGGCGGCGCGCCTTCGTTACCTGCGCAGGGGAGCTAAAGTTCAATAAAGTTGCCTGTATCGAAGACGCCGGTCCCACAGCGGGCCGGCTTTTGTGTGTGGGGAGAGGTTTGAACCTGAGCCCTCGGAATGGCTGACTTCTTAAATATCGTGAAGGAACGCGTGGTCGTCTTCGACGGCGCAATGGGGACAAACATCCAGTTCCGTAACCCCAGTGCGGACGACTTCTGGGGCAAGGAGGGATGTAACGAACTCCTCGTCCTCAGCCGGCCTGACATCATCAAGGATATCCATGCCAGTTTCTTTCAGGTTGGATCAGACATCGTAGAGACCAACACCTTCGGCGCCACCCGTATCGTTCTCGCCGAGTACGACTTGCAGGACAAGGTTGCCGAAATCAACATCGCCGCGGCAAAACTTGCAAAAGAAGTTGCGGGTCAATTCTCCTCGAGCGGCAAGCCACGTTTCGTTGCCGGATCGATCGGCCCTACCACCAAGCTGCCATCTCTCGGACACATCAAATTCGACGACATGGCTGCAGGCTACACCGAGCAGGCCGTGGCCCTGATCGACGGGGGCGTCGACGTGCTGCTGATTGAGACTTCTCAGGATCTTCTCCAGGCCAAGGCCGCCATTGCGGGCGTGTTCGACGCTCTGAAGCAGGCGGGGAAGAAGCTGCCGGTCATGATGCAGATCACTCTGGAAGCGACCGGCACCATGCTCCTCGGAACGGAAATCGGGGCGGCGCTGACGGCCCTCGAGCCCTATGAAATCGATGTGATCGGCCTGAACTGTGCCACCGGTCCCGCGGAGATGAACCACGCCGTCCGTTATCTGGGCGACAACTCGCCGAAATTCATCTCCGTCCAGCCCAATGCGGGCTTGCCGCAGAACGAGGGCGGACGCGCCGTCTACAAGCTCAAGCCCGAGGACCTCGCCCGCTATCACAAACACTTCGTGCAGGATTACGGGGTTCGCATTGTCGGCGGATGTTGCGGAACCACGCCCGAGCATCTCAAGGCTGTCACCGACTCCGTGGCCGGAGTTGAACCCGCCAAAAGGGAAGTCCAGCCGGTCGGAGCCGCCTCCAGCGCCTACACCAGTGTGCCGCTCGATCTTGAGCCAAGGCCGCTGATCGTTGCCGAGGAGATGAACACCACCACTCGAGTGGAACACTTCCGCAACCTGGTGCGGGCGCAGAAATACGACGACATCCTCGCGCTGGCCAAAAAGCTTGCCAATGAAGGCTCGCACATGCTCGATCTGTGCTGCGCCATCGTCGGGGAAGACGAGAAGGGCTACATCAGCTCGATTCTTGAGAAGATTGCCACCCGTGTGCCGGCGCCGATCCTGGTGGATTCCACCGAAGCCGATGTCATTGAAGAGGCCCTCAAGCGCATCCCCGGCCGGGCCATCATCAACTCCATCAATCTTGAAGACGGCGAAAAACGCACCGCCAAAGTCCTTCCCATGGCGAAGCGCTACGGCGCAGCCGTGATCGCGCTCACCATCGACGAAGACGGAATGGCGCTTACGGCAGACAAAAAGGTCGCCATTGCCCGCCGCATCCACGATCTGGCTACGAAAAAGTACGGCCTGCGCTCGACGGACCTGGTATTCGATGCCCTCACTCTGCCGATCTCAACCGGCCAGGAGGACTACCGTACGGCCGGGATCGAGACCATCAATGCGGTCAAGCGAATCAAGCAGGAACTGCCCCAGGTGAAGACGATCCTTGGCGTCAGTAACATTTCCTTCGGTCTCGATGCCTACCCGCGCCGTGTCCTCAACAGCGTCTTCATGCACGAGGCGGTCGAGAATGGTCTCGACATGGCCATCGTCAACTACACCAAAATTTATCCTTTGTACAAGATTCCTCAGGAAGAAGTTGATCTTGCCCGCAAGCTGATTTATCGGGACGCATCGGCCGGCGATCCGCTGCAGGTTTACATGCGGCATTTCGCCGGCACGAAGGGAAAGATTCAGGGCGCGACGACCGCGCACGTGGAGACGCTTTCGGTCGAGGACAAGCTGAAGTTCGCCATCATCAACGGCGAAAAGTCGGTTGGCGACGGGGCGCAGAAGAAATCACTCGAGGAACTGCTTGAGGAGGCGCTACAGCAATACTCTCCGCTCGACCTCATCAACACGGTGCTGCTCGACGGAATGAAGACGGTCGGCGATCTCTTCGGCGCAAGAAAAATGCAGCTGCCTTCCGTGCTTGATGCTGCCGGGGTAATGAAGCAGGCCGTGGCTTACCTTGAGCCCAGGATGGAGAAGGCCGCCGGATCGCAGAAGGGAACGATCGTCCTGGCGACGGTGAAGGGTGATGTCCACGACATCGGCAAGAATCTCGTCGACATCATCCTCTCGAACAACGGTTATAAGGTCGTCAATCTCGGCATCAAGCAACCGGGCGATACCATCATCAACGCCGCCCTCGAGCACAAGGCCGATGCCATCGGCTTGAGCGGGCTGCTGGTCAAATCGACGCTGGAGATGAAGTACGTCATCCAGGACCTGGAGCGGCAAAAGCTCGAGTTTCCCGTGATCTGCGGCGGCGCAGCCCTGACCCGCAAATATGTGGAGGATGACCTGCGCCGGGAGTATTCCAACGCCGTCTTCTACGCCGACGATGCCTTCGGGGGATTGCATGTGATGCAAGACCTGGTTTCGGAAGACGGCAAGAGGCAGCAGCGCCTGGAGGAAGGCCGCAAAGTAAAGGAATACGCGAAAGCCCTGGCGGTAGATGAAGAGACTGGGCCGGTGTTTGCTGAGCGCAGCGCCGTCGTCAGTGATGCGCCGGACATTCCCACCCCGCCGTTTTGGGGAGTCCGCGTCAAGAAGGACTACGACCTCCGCACCCTCTTCGAATACATCAACGACACTGCGCTCTTCAAGAATCAGTGGCAGTTGAAGACAGCATCGCAGGAGGATTACCTGCGCCTGGTCGAGCAAAAGTTCCGTCCCATTAAGAAACAGCTTGGCGAAGAGATTCTGGCGAGTGACCTTTTCGACCCGAAAGTAGTGTGGGGATATTTTCCCGCACAGGCTGAGGGGAATGATCTGGTGGTGTACGAACCGCCGCCTCAGGCCGGCGGCGTTGTAGGCCCTGCTCCCGAACTTCTGCGTTTTACATTTCCCCGCCAGCGCGAGGGCCGGAAGCTCTGCATCTCTGATTTCTTTGCGCCAAAGTCATCCGGCAAAATGGATGTGCTCGGCCTGTCGCTCGTAACCATCGGCTCGAGAGCGTCCGTCGAAACGCAGCGGCTTTTCGAGGGCGGGGAATACACCAAGTATCTGTATCTTCACGGGCTGAGCGTGGAAACCGCCGAGGCTCTCGCCGAATACCACCACAAGCTCATGCGCCAGGAGTTGGGGATTGACGCGGACGACTCGCCGCACATCCGCGATCTCTTCCACCAGAAGTATCGCGGATCGCGCTATTCGTTCGGATATCCCGCTTGCCCCAACCTGGAAGACCAGACCAAGCTGTTCGCCTTGCTGCATCCCGAGGAGAACGTCGGAGTCCGCCTAACCACCGGTTTTCTGCTCGAACCCGAACAATCAACTTCAGCCCTTGTGGTACATCATCCTTCAGCCAAGTATTTCGTGGTGTAATTCCAACTGGGCGTCAGCGATATGGCGAAATACCTCATTACCGGAGTGGCCGGCTTCATCGGATCGTCTCTTGCCCGCGGTCTTCTGGAGCAGGGACAAGTCGTCCGCGGCATCGACAACTTCGCTACCGGGAAGAAGGCCAATATTGAGCCGTTCCTAAGCCAGATGGATTTCCGCGAGGCGGATCTGCTCGACGCCGACGCCCTCGGCTCCGCCTGCAAGGATATCGACTATGTGTTCCACGAGGCGGCAATCCCCTCGGTGCCTAAGAGCGTTGCCGACCCCTGGAGCAGCAACCGCGCCAACGTCGACGGAACCGTCAACCTTCTGATCGCAGCCCGGGATGCCAAGGTGAGGCGGGTCGTGTACGCCGCTTCCTCCTCCGCCTACGGAGATCAGCCCACGCTCCCGAAGCACGAAGCCATGTCTTCGGACCCGATTTCGCCTTACGCCGTGGCCAAGCTTTCGGGAGAGCTTTATATGAAGTCGTTTTATCGCTGCTACGGGCTGGAGACAGTTTGCCTGCGCTACTTCAACATTTTTGGCCCCGGCCAGGACCCAACCTCGCCCTACTCCGCCGTATTGGCGAAATTCATCACGCTGATGCTGCAAAGCAAACAGCCCACGATTTACGGAGACGGCGAACAGAGCCGCGATTTTACCTACATCGAAAACGTAGTCCAGGCGAATCTCAAGGCGTGCGTAGCTCCTGCCGCCGCAGCCGCCGGCCGGGTCTTCAATATTGCCTGCGGGCAGCGGGTCTCCCTGAATGAGACCTACAAGCTCCTGCAAGAGCTCACGGGATACACCGGCTCGCCGAAGCATGACAAGGAGCGCTCGGGCGACGTCAAGCACTCACTCGCCGACATCAGCGCGGCGCGCCAGGCCCTGGGATACACCCCAACTGTCGACTTCAAGGAAGGACTTCGCCGGACAGTGGAGTACTACAGGGGAACGCTTATAGCCGGCGCCTAGGCGGGAGATACAGAACCGGCGATCGAAAGCTGGTTCAGGCGCGGGAAGGGAAGTGCCGAATCTTGGTGGATGGGTGGTGGAGGATCCTAGCTTCTGAGTGGTTAAGACTCTTCGGAATCTTCCACGGCAGATCCGCGCGGGCTTTGTGCCAGGGGTTGGAATGGGCCTGGCGGCCGGACTGGCTGTTGCCGATTCTTTAGCCTCATTGCGAACTGGCGCATGAACGCCGCGGCTTCAGTTGGATCAGAAATCTCGTTCTTGGAAGCCGGATCGGTTCCCATCTGCGCCGCTGTGTCGAACGCATCCGGCGGTGGGGCCGATTCCAGGTACGCGAGAGGCGCTTCCGACCTCAGGCGGTAAATGTCCATGTCGGAGATGACTTCTTTCACCACCTCCAGGTCAACTAAATTCTTCTTCACGATGCAAGCCAGCGACAACGCGTTGAAGCAGAAGTTATTTACGTTTCTTGGAATTCCTTCCGTAATCCTGGCGATGGCCTCATAGGCTTCTGCGGTAAACAGCGGATCGCCTTTGTAGCCTGCAATCCGCAACCGGTGCTCGATGTAATTCTTGATCTCCCAGGAAGGAAGCGGCTGGAGGCCGTGCACAATGGAAATTCTCTGCCTCAATTGGGCGAGTGCCGGGCTCGCCAGCTTGTCAGCCAGCGTCGGCTGTCCGGACAGAATAATGTGAACCAGCTTCGACTGCGGCGTTTCGAAGTTCGAAAGCAGGCGGATAGTTTCGAGCACTTCAGGTTGCAGGTTCTGCGCCTCGTCGATTACCAGAATCAGGCGCTGTCCCGCGCGTGCCACCTGCAACAGCCGGTTGTTGAAAACCTGCTGCAGGCGGAACACGTCCATCGTGTCCTCCTCACAGCCGATTTCCGACAGCAGGGAGCGCATGAAGTCGCGCGAGTTGCACTGCGTCTGGAACAGGAACGCAGTGTGGGCCAGGGTGCGGAATTTTTCCAGCAAATGGAAGAGGATGGTCGTCTTGCCCATCCCCGGCCTGGCGATCAACCCGAGGAATCCCCGGTTCGCCTCGATCCCGTAGTAGAGCGACGCAAATGCCTCGCGATGAGCCGCACTCAGGTACAGGAAACGCGGATCCGGCGTCTCCCCAAACGGCTGCTCCCGGAGATGAAAGAATTTTACATACATAGTTGTGAGCCTGGATTAACGAAGGACCTCTGTTTGGATCTTCCCCGCCCGAAGATTCGATGCTGCAAAACCCGCGTACACCAATTTGTCCCCGACCCCACCCTGCATATAGCGAAAAACGAGAACTTCCAATTCTGCCGCAAACACTCTTTTTCAGTCTGTGCGTGCCATGGGTCCGTAAGACCGCATGTCCCGCAAACTCAAGTACTGATTCCTCACCGAGGTCCAACAAGAGCGCATCACGGTTTCGAGCCTGTGCTGTACTGATGACTGGAGACGGAAGGAAGCCGATTCCAGCGCGACCGGCCTCGTGCCGAATCCGGTCTTGAAGCGATAGAGCCCGGGATTCTCCATCGTCGCGCCCCCGAGGTTGAAAACATGAAGACCTTCTTGACGCAGGATCTGAGCCACTTGCCAGATCAGGAAAGGCGACGCCCCTATCTTCATTCCGTCAGGAAGGGTCCCGGCGGACTGGTAATAAGCGCCCTCTTTTGCCCGAAGCACTAGAATCGAAGACAGCGTACGCTCCCCCTGTACCGCCTGAAACAACTCGCCCGAACCAAACTTCAATAGTGCGGATGGAAGCGGTCCGGACCCAAGCTCGATGTCCTCGCCACGCTGAGCCCTCCGTTCCATCGATGCATCCATAAGTTCCACGTGTCCCCGCAAGGCACTTGCTTCGCGAGCACGCCGGACCGACAAGCCTGCTTTCTCGGCGCGGGAAATATTTCGACGGTGCTGGGTGCACAATCCATTTGCAAGAGATTGCACAGTCAGGTCAAGAATGTGCTCGCATCGACTGTGCCGACCTAGTTCTCCGGGGAGTCGCGGGACTCGTCCGGTCCGCGAACAATAGCTGTCGACCTGCAATCGCGAAACTCCAAGCCTGCGGCAGAGTTCCACAAGGCCGTCCCAGAATGTCTCAACCTCCAGCAGATCGGGAACCGATGTGATCTCGAGGCTCCTGCGCAATGGGTGTCGCGAGATGAAAGCAAGACAACCCGAAGGAAGAGTTTCCCCGCTCCGCAATCCGATCGCGTATGTCATTGATCCCAGCGACTGGCGTGCCGCGGCATACTCAGGTGTGAGAAAGGGATTTCTACTGTCCGCTGCCGCGACAGCTTGGATGAGCTCCACTCCAGGTTGTGGGAGGGAAAAGAATCCGGAACTCATGTGTTTTCTCAATGACTTTCCAAAATTCGCGTCTGCGACCCGGAGCCGTAAAGCGCCGGGCCGTTCCTGATTCCTCTGGGGGACTCGCTGCAGGCACTTCAGTCGGGGAGCGAGAGTGGCAGAGCCCAGTGCCTTTCTGCGGGCGGCCAATGGGCCGGCTAGTGGGCGAAAACGGCCGTCTCGGCGCTCAAGGGGAGCAAGGACTCTCCTTCCTCCTCCCGCACCGCTTTTTCCAGGCTGTTTGCGTCGATGAAGAACTTGCAGGCCCAGTTGGGGTACTGGAACTTCAGATATTCCCCGGCCACCGGGAAACTTCCCTTCACAGCTCCCCGGACTTCGTCAGCACCTTCAAAAGAAACCGTGCGGCGAACGAAACGGTTGGCGGCGAACGCGGCGCGACGGAAGCGGCTGTCGCCCGTCTCCCGGTACAGCATGAGCCAGCAGATCGCCATCTGTGCCGTCCCGGTCAGGCAGGCCCAGGAAACTGTCCCGCACCACCGGCTGTCCAGTCGTCCGGGCAGGAAACCGTTGGACCCCAGCGCCTGAAGAACGCCCGTCGCCGTTTTGAGCGCAGCCTTGAGGATGTTGCGATCCCCGGTGAAATGGTATGCCTCGATCAGGCCCCGCAAGACATAGCCAATCGTGTGAGTCAACGGCTCCGAAGGGGTCGTGAGGCAGTTCCTGTCGAACCAGCCATTTTCCTGCTGGTGCCGAAGCGCCCAGTAAACGTTGCGAACCGCAGCCTCCGCGTAACCGGAGTTGGGCTTCAGCCGCGCCGCCTCGAACAGGCCCCAGGCGGCGTGGGTCTCGTAGACTTTCTCGCCGGGTTCGGCGTATGGAGTGGGATACCGACGCCAACAGCCATCGCTGTCCTGGGTTTTCACCATCCAGTCGGCCGCGGCCGTCATCGCCTCGCAGTAAGGTGTGCCAAACTCGGTGGCGCCTGCGGCCAGTCCCAGCAGAATCTGACCGGTATTGAAGGTCACGGGGACTGCTGGAGCATCGGTGATCAGGCCCCCCTGGAAGGCCCCGCAAGGCATCTGAATCGCGATCAGCCAATCCAGCATTCTCCGGGACCGCTCCAACAGACTCTGGTCTGATGCGGCGTGCGCCTCACGAATAAGAGTGGGCACGATGTAGCCGGTGCACTCGGGATACGATGCCCCCCAACCTGTGACGAGACAGAAGTGGCGTGCCACCCCTCCGTCGGCCGAAGCCGAATGATCCTGGGCCCTGCCTAACCAGGCTAGGCCTTCACGAATAGCTAGATCCAGCGGAACGTCGCGATACGGTTGAGGCACTTTTTCCCTTTGCATCTCCGAGCGGGCCGCAGCCGACATGCCTAAACGCTGACGCAGACCCGAGACGCGTCTCCTGACTCGAGTGGCCAGAGGAAGGGAATAAATCCGATTCAAGGCAATCTCCTAAACAGGGATTGGGGGAGAAGAGCACTGGGAAGGGCTCAGGGGGCACAACGCTTTTTACGGACTGGTAATTCGCGTCCATAAATGCAATCTTCTGGTTAGCAGTCTTTACTTGCCCGCCGGGCAAGTCTTCTGGGGGTTGACTCAGCATATCGCAAAACCGTTGAATTGCATCAAGTTTCTTCAAAAACTTGTGATTAATGGTGCGATGGCATCCGGAAAAAGGGCAGGCCTTCCCAGGCATGCCAAAAAGCTTGCATATCTTGGGCACTACCTAGGGAAATACGTACAAAAGTGTTCATTGTTGGGTAGGCTGGCCCAATAAGGACCCCATGACTTTGAAAGTGGTCGATGATCATCCGGGCCGGCCGGTATGTATCCATCATTACAAAATTCGCCTGGGAATCGATCGGTTTTAGCTGATGGAGAGTCGCCCGATTCAAGAACTCCTGCCGATCGTCCCGATTTTGACTCACAGCTTGTGCAAGAGCCGCAGTATCTTGCAGGGCGGCGGAGGCCGCCTGGAGGGCGATGCTGTTCACTCCCGACTGGTTCGCATAGCTCTCCATTTGCCGAACCGAGGTCGGCGAGGCGACCCCGTATCCGATGCGCAACCCCGCCAGCCCATAAACCGCCGAAAAAGTCCTGGTGACAATCAGGTCTTCGTTGGTCCAGGGCGAGTTGAGAAACGAGCTGTATATCGCCGCATGGTTGGCGTAGTGGTAGTAGGCTTCGTCAATCAGCACATGGCAACCGTGAGGCAGCTTTCCGAGAAACGTTTTGAGGTCGTCTTCGGGCGTGATCGATGCAGTGGGGTTGTTGGGATTGCAGATGTATATGAGTCCCGTGTTGGCATCCACATGAGAAAGCATGGCTCCGAGATCGTGCCCCTGCTTCTTGTTCAACGGAACTGAAACCACGTCTGCTCCACAGGAGCGAGCGTAATTCTCCATCGCCTCGTAGGTAGGCGAAGCCTGAATGAGCTTCTTACCCGGCCCGAGAAAGGCCATGGCAGCGACTCGCAATACCTCGGTCGAACCACAGCCAAGGATGATCTGCTCGGGTTTGACACTGTGGGATGCCGCAATCTGTTGGACGAGATCCTGTTGCTGGGCGCCGGGGTAGTGACTGGAACCGGTAATTGCTGCCTGGATCGCCGCAATGACCTTGGCAGAAGGCCCGTATGGATTGACATTCTCGTTGAGACGCACCAAATCCTTCGTGGGAGCCTTGAGCGTGTTGTCGGATGCGCCGGCGTCGCCCGCCGCCGCCAGGGCAGCGCCGACAACCAGGTTCTGAAGAAATTCGCGGCGCGAAGCAAATGACATCTCTTTCCTTATTACTCCCTTCCCAGGACAGGCTTGTGATTTTCGGATGACGCGCGCGGCCAGGTGAAAAGTTTGTTCAGGTTGTATGTCAGGAACGTGCCGCAAAGAATAGAGATCAGCTGGATGGCGAGCAGGTAAAACGCCGGCGTCACTGCCGCGGACTGCACCCGAAGCCCTGTCAGGAACGAGTACACGACTGTGGTGACTGCGATACCGGCGGCCGCCATCGGCAAGTACAGAAAGGCGCCGCTGAAAAGCGCCGATCCCTCGCGACGCCGGTCGCGAAATGTCCAGTGGTTATTGAGGAAGTAGTTGTGCAGGGCGGCGATCACGCTTGCCGTAGCCGACGCCCGCCAGTCCCTGTATCCCGTTATGGCCAGAATCAAGCCCATCACACACAGGTTTACAACGACACCGCAGCCGCCCACAACTATGAACTTGACGAAACGAACCGGAAGGCGGGTGCGACGCACCAGATTCGAAAACAAATCGGGTTTGAACCCGACTTGGGGCACACCACCCAATTCTTCGCGTGAAGATTCAGGAACGGTCAAAACTTCGGTCTGCGAATTATGATCGCTCATGATCCCCCATGGGCAATGCGGGAACTGTGGTTTCAATCGTCGCGGCTGCGCTGCGCGAAGCCGCCAGCTGTGACTCTCGCACCTTTCGCCAGGTGAGAATGGAAGTCGCCGCATAATTCCAGACTGCTCCAACTCCCAAACCGCACGCGCTTGCAACGTACCGGGACGTGCCCGCACCCAAAACAAATTCGGCAATGCGTAAGTTGATCAGTGCGCCGACAAAGCACGCTGCATAGAATGTGAACAGGCCAAGGATCAGCCCGCGGCCCCGCAGACGTCGATCGCGATAAGTCATGCTGTTATTCAGAAAGAAATTGGCGGTCATCGCGACACCGGTCGTGATAGCCTGCGCCGGCAGGAATCGGACGCCTCCCACGTTCAGCAGCAGGTACATCAAACCCACGGACAACACCAGCCCTACCGCTCCAACCATGCTGAAGATAATGAAGCGGGGCGGAATCAGGCTGCCCACGGCCTTGTCGAGCAGCAATTGCAGGTACTCAAGTCCGACCAGAATATCCAGCTTGCTCGTGCCATAGACCCGTTTGCGAAAGGTGTACGGCACCTCGGCGAATCGCACTGGCCGTTGTGCCGAAGAAACCAGGTCGAGCAGAATCTTGAACCCGATTCCGGAGGCGGAATGTATCACTTCTTCCAGAAAACGCCGGTCGACCATAAAGAACCCGCTCATGGGGTCGCTCAGACCGGTTTTTGACAGCCAGTCGCTCAGTCGCCGGCCCATCTGGCTCAACCAGACGCGCCCTTTGGCAAACTCTCCCATGCCTCCGCCTTCGACATTGCGGGTCGCGACAACGAGGTCAAGCTTGCCTTCTCGCAACTTGCTTAGCATGGCGGGAAGAACGCTCTCGTCGTGCTGCATGTCGCCGTCCATGACCGCGATATACGGCG
This sequence comes from Terriglobales bacterium, assembly GCA_963803205.1. Taxonomy (GTDB): domain Bacteria; phylum Acidobacteriota; class Terriglobia; order Terriglobales; family Acidobacteriaceae; genus CAWDLG01. Next base: position 759,320 of record CAWDLG010000004.1, on the reverse strand, counting down.
CTGGAGTCGCCATCATGCCCTCGAGGCATGCAGAGGCCAGCCCGCGGCGGCCGATCCGCTGAAGCACGCGCACGCGCGGATTCGAGCGCCCAATGTCCCGCACCAGGGTCGCCGTCCCATCCCGTGAGTCGTCGTCGACGAAAATTACCTCATAGGCGGTGTCGCCCAGCGTCCGTTTCAGGGAGTGCAGCAGCAGGGGCACATTTCCCCGCTCGTTGAAGGTCGGCACCACAATCGCCAGTTCGAGAGGGGCGTCCTTGTTCATGGCTGACAAATCAGTCTCTTCTGCTGAGTCTTTCACTTCTTTTCTCCACGGTACAGTGACACTTCAATGCCTTCCCCTTTGGAAAAGATCCGTACTGACTCTTTAGGGAATAGGGTGTCGAGTGCTCCCCTTACAGCAATGCTGTCGGTGTGCGAACGGACCAGCCAGATTCGATCGTACCCTTTGACAGCCTTCGCAATTTCTGCGGCGGAGGGGCGGTATTGGTCGTGCGGGTCATCGCCAAAGGATAGGTAAGGAAGGGCGCGCCGCTGGTAATAATCGTAACCAAAACGAAGATAGTGCGGATCGAAGATGATGACAGCGTTCCCGGGAGTTGGCGATTCCACATACGTCGTCACTTGCCGCCATTCTTCCCGGCCGAACCGAGGATTAAAGTAGTAGTTGTGAAGTGAGATCAGCAACAGTGCAAAATAAATGCCCACGATCAGTGTGCCAGCTACCCACCGCCAGCCGCGGTTTTCCTGCTGCCAGACATAAAGCTCGCAAAATGCCGCCGCTATGACCATGTACAGAAATGGGGACGCAGCGATCAGGTAGCGCTCATCAAACAGCATTACCTTGAAAGAAACGGCAAATGCCAGCACCACCGGCGCCGTGGCAAGCATAAAGGCGAAATAGAAACCATCTTTCCAGCGCCTGGCCACGCGAGAGACAAAGGGCAGCAGGGCGGCCACACAGAAGATACCCAGTATCAGAGGCAGAGCATAGTGTGCCAGAGTGGCACGAATGTGGGTGACGGCCGTGCCATCCAGAGGGAGCAGGGTGTCCCCAAACAGAAAGCTCCAGTAAGCCTGCGGAAATTTAAGCAACAGATGACGGCGATGCTGGCCCGTGCCGGCCGCCGCTTTCAGCATGGTGATGAGCCAGGGAAGGAACAATGCAAAGACGATGCCGGCGCTGGCGAGAAAAGGAACCAGGCTCTTTCGCCGTCGCAGCAACACGAAAGCCCCGAAGCCGGCGAGGAAGAAAATTGCGATGAAATGGGTATAGAGCGCCAGAGTTGCCACTATGACGAATCCGCCAAGCCACCGCAGGCGAATCCTTTTCTGGGTCTCCTCCAACCCTCGCCAGAGGCATAGCCCGGCCGACAACAGCAGGAAAACCAGCAGTGAGAAACACCGTGCTTCCTGCGAGTAATAGATCTGAAAGGACGAGATGCACTGATAGAAAGCTGCCAGTAGGGCGACAGCCGGCGAGAACAATCGCTTCGCCAATTGATACACAAGCGCAATCGAGGCGATACCCGGAAGTACCGATAAGCTGCGCAGTGCCGCCTCGGTGGTGCCGAAACATGCGATCCAGTAGTGAAGAAGAACGTAGTAGAGCGGCGGGTTGGTCCGTTCGCCGGCGAGCGCCCTGCCGATATCGGTCGCAAACCACCAGGACGCTATCTCATCGACCCAGAGGCTTTCCTTGGAAATCAGCGCGAATCGCAGGAGCGTTCCGGCGCAAAGGATCGCTACAATCCATGGCGCAGAATTAGCGGCCGTCTTCGCTCCCGTCAGATTGTGGGGCTTGATATTGCTGCTGGGCACGGTCAGTGCCGCGTCGGTGTCAACATTCATGGGATTACGGAGCCTGTTACGCGAATCTATCGTAGAGGGAGTTTGTGCAGGGCGTCCATTCGGAGAGGTCAGGTAGGTCGGTTCCTGAACCTCACCGAATGGCAACTCGAATTTCTTGTCTTCGCCTTAGTGGAAGGTCACCACTTGCATGACCCAGTTAGTACTGTAGTTGAGCGGAGCTGTGGCGCTAAAGCTGCCCACGGCCGTGGCCGCGCGATCCTCGGCGATATCCGCATCTGGATTCGTGATGATGCGGAGAGTGTATCCCGTGCCCGGCGCGTTGAAACTGCCCGCCGTCGTGCCCGCCCCGAAGATCAATTCGTTGGCAAAATTGGTTGTCACAGCGCCGCTGCTTGCCGAAGTGCCTGCTCCCGACGCCCCTGCGGTAACGTCCAGCGGGCTGCTGGTGTCGAGGCCGCTATATTCGAGAACCCGAACGTCGACGTAGGGGGTCGAGGCGCTCATGGTGACGTTCACGGTGTTGCTGCCCGCGACGATGTTCTTGGCATAGTAGACCGATTGTCGCAAACCACTGCCCGTGATGGGCCCGCCCGCCAAGGTGTAGCCATTCCCCCGCGTGTCCGTGACCGAACTGACGGTGGAGGTAGTGTTATTCCATCCCACTACCACGATATTCAGATTACCGGCCGTTTGCCCCAGCGGATAAGCTACCGCGACCGAAGTCACCGGATCAGGCGGGGTAGCCGCATTGACCTGGATGAACGTGATCGGTCCGCCACCGCCCGACCCCGTGGAGTATGTGAAGCCGCCCGCCAGGGTGCCGCTTTGTAGATCGCTATTGGTGACGACCACATTGACGGCGCCTGCGGCGTGTGCCGGTGTGGTGGCGGTTATGGAAGTGCTGCTGTTGACAGTCACGCCGGTAGCCGCAGTGCCGCCAAACGTGACTGTGGCGCCGCTTGCGAAACCGGTGCCGCTGATCGTTACCGAAAGCCCGCCGGCTGTGCTTCCCGAATTCGGCGAGACCGCACTCACCGTTGGCGCCGGATTCGAGGTTCCCTGTCCCGCAGCCTTGAATGTCACGACCTGCATGACCCAGTTGGTGCTGTAGTTAAGCGGCGCCGTGGCATTGAAGCTGCCCACCGCAGTTGCGGCGCGGTCCTCGGCGATATCGGAGTCGGGGTTCGTGATGATGCGAAGTGTGTAGCCTGTGCCTGCGGCGTTGAAGCTGCCCGCTGTTGTTCCGGCGCCAAATACCAGTTCGTTGGCGTAGTTAGTCGTCACCGAGCCGCTGCTCGCGGAAGCGCCCGCTCCCGCCGCGGCGGCAAAGACGTCGAGGGGGTTACTAGTATCCACGCCGCTGTATTCAAGCACTCGGACATCGACGTAGGGAGTCGAAGCGCTCATGGTGACATTCACCGTATTGCTGCCGCCGGCAATATTCCTGGCGTAGTAGATCGATTGCCGCAAGCCGGTACCTGTAATGGGTCCGGCCGCCAGGGTGTAGGCGTTCCCACGCGTGTCGGTCACGGAACTTACCGTGGAAGTGGTGTTATTCCACCCCACTACCACAATATTGAAGTCACCGGCAGCTTGCGAAAGCGGATACGGAATACTTACCGATGTCACTGGGTTCGGCGGCGTGGCGGCATTCACCTGGATGAAAGTGATCGGCCCGCCACCGCCCGACCCCGTGGAGAACGTGAAGCCGCCCGTCAGGGTGCCGCTTTGTAGATCGCTATTGGTAACGACCACGTTGACGGCGCCTGCCGCGTGTGCCGGTGTAGTGGCGGTTATGGAGGTGCTGCTGTTGACGGTCACGCCGGTAGCCGCCGTGCCGCCAAACGCAACTGTGGCGCCGCTTGCGAAACCGGTGCCGCTGATCGTTACCGAAAGTCCGCCCGTCGTGCTTCCTGAATTCGGCGACACCGACGTTACGGCCGGCGGATTCCCTGTTGCATAGGTGTAGCCGTTTTCCGGCAGCGTAGTCGCGCTCTGCCCATCGGTGTTGGCCACAGTGATCTGCACCGCTCCCGCGGCGTGGGCCGGCGCCGTGGCGGTGATCTTCGTGCTGTTTACCACCGTCACTCCGGTCGCCGCCGTGGTGCCGAACGTTACCGACGCTCCGGAGAGAAATCCCGTCCCATTGATCGTGACTGTAGTACCGCCGGAAGTTGGTCCCGAGGTTGGAGAAATCGAAGTGATGGTAGGCGCCGGGTTGGCGTAATTGTAGCCTCCGGACAGGGTCCCGCTCTGCCCGTCGCTATTGGTGACGACAACATTAACAACTCCCGCAGCGTGAGCCGGCGTGGTCGCGGTGACGGTCGTGCTGTTCGATACGGTAACGTTTGTAGCCGATGTCCCGCCCAGCTTGACTGTCGCGCCAGAAAGGAATCCTGAGCCAGTGATGGTCACGGACGTGCCTCCGGCCGGAGAACCGGAGAGCGGTGAGATCGAACTCACGGTCGGCGCCGGATTCGTCGATCCCTGCCCCGCTGTCCGGAAGGTCGCCATCTGCATGACCCAGTTCGTGCTGTAGTTCAGAGGCGCTGTGGCATTGAAGCTGCCGACGGCGGTCGATGCTTTGTCCTCGGCGATGTCAGCATCGGGATTAGTGATGATGCGGAGAGTAAATCCGGAGCCGGCGGCATTGAAGCTGCCGGCCGTGGTGCCTGCGCCGAAAATCAACTCGCTTGTGGAATTGGTCGTACTGTTGCCGCTATTGGCAGACGTACCGCTACCGGCCGCCGCAGCCGTCACGTCAAGCGGGTTGTTGGTATCGAGGCCGCTGTACTCAAGGACCCGGACGTCGACATAGGGCGTCGAGGCGCTCATGGTGACGTTCACCGTGTTGCTGCCGCCGGCGATATTCCTGGCGTAGTAGATCGACTGCCGCAGTCCGGTTCCACTGGTAGGACCAACCGCTAACGAGTAAGCGTTGCCGCGAGTATCGGTCAGTGAACTTACCGTGGATGTGGTGTTGTTCCAGCCCACCACCACGATGTTTAGGTCACCGGTTGTCTGGGAAATCGGATAAGGAACGCTGACCGATGTCACCGGATTCGCCGGTGTGGCCGCATTTACCTGTATGAACGTGATCGGACCGCTACCACCGGAACCCGCGTTGTACGTGTAACCCCCGGAGAGAGTCCCGGTCTTCCCGTCGGTGTTGGAGACAACCACGTTCGCAGCTCCTGCGGCGTGGGCAGGGGCGGTTGCTGTTATGGATGTGCTGCTTACAACCGTCACGTCGGTCGCGGAGGTTCCGCCAAAGGAGACCGCGGCTCCGGACAGGAAGCCTGTCCCGCTCATATTGACGGGCGTGCCCCCGGCCGCTGGTCCGGACGTCGGCTGAATGGAGGTGATCGTTGGTGCCGGATTGCTGGTGCCGCCCAGCCGCAGAATTTTGGCGACCGATGGTACTCCCCTGGCTGTTCAGGATGAACAGCATGTAGTAGCCGGGAGGAGCGATGTTGGCGTTCGGCGGCCCGCTAACCGTCAGACTTCCCGAACCCGCGGTAAAAGACAATCCCACCATCCGCTGGTCCATATCAAAGGCATGGGTTGAAGAACCAAGCCGCATGAGCGAGATCGACGAAATGCTCGCAGCGTTCGGAGTGCTCACCGTAAACGGAGTGGCCCAGGCAATCGAACCAGGCGCGCTCGAAATTGTTGGCCGGGTTGCCGCAACAACAGTATTGTTTGCGTCGCGTGTGTAGAGGTACGCGGGCCGGTAAATCTCCATGCGCTGTTCGAAGTTCCCGCGGGTCGGGTTGCCACCTGCCAGCCACACGGTGGCATCCGGCAGCAGAAGAGCGACAGTGTGGTACAGCCTGGGAAACGCGTTCGCGCTCGCCGAGGTGAACGTGCTGCCATCGTAGAGGTCCGCATTGAGGCTGGCCGACACCGCCTGTTCATCCGTCGCTGATCCCCCCATTGCCAGCACCTTGCCGTTAGGCAAGAGCACCGCGTCCATCTCCACTCGCGGCTGCGACATGTCTGGCCCATACACCCACGATGGCGAACTTGCTCCCAGATCGATAATTTCCGTCGTTGCCGTGGCTCCCGTGGAATCGGCATTGCCTCCCAGCACCATCACCTTCGGACGGTAGTTATTGGCCGGCGTAAGAGGCAGCAATACTGACGAGCCATAGGTCCGGGTCTTGGCATAGTTTTTGCCCGCCATCAATGTCCAGGCTTGAGTGGTCGGATTGAACATGAAGGACGCGTTGGATGGCCCGGAATAAAACACGTTGCCGTTCGGAAGAAGGTGGAGACGGGGGTACAAGGGCGGAATCCAGCCGGAGGCATACTCCTGGCTCCATCCGGACCCGGGCGTGTAAATCTCGACCGCCGTATTGGTAGCGCCCGTGAGATCGTTGGAACCGGAAAATGTCATGATGCGGCCGTCCGACAACATGACGGTGCTCGGATACCAGCGGCCGTGCGCCATGTCCTGAACATCGGTAAAAATATTGGTCGCCGGATCGAAGGTCGAAGACTTCTTGCTTCCGCGAAACGGATCGTAGGCGAGATTGCCGCCGTTAATAAAAACCCGTCCATCCGCCAGTTGAGACATCGAATTGCAAAACATGTCCCAACTCAGCGTAAGGTTCGTGATACTGCTGCTACCCAGATCGAGCAGCGCGGCGCCCCCGCCGTTAGTTCCGGTAAAGGGTGGGCCTGAGGGGCAGCCGGACTGCGATGGCGGGCAATTGCCGGAGCCCGCAACCACCAGAATCTTGCCGTTATAGAGCAGAATTACGTGAATAGGATTGATCGGCATCGTGTACGGCAGCGTTGACCACTGGCCGTTCTTGTCTGCCTGTCCCGCGGCGGAGGGGGCCAGAGTCAGGACCGAGACCAATACGAGAAAGAAAATGGAGATGCGGAGGAGGAGGTGAAGTTTCATAGGTAAAACTTTCGAAGGTCCGCGAAAGACTCCGCGTGCGAGAGTTCCGCTGGGAGCAAATGACCTGCTGTGGTTTGCAGGCATGTTGAGAATTTCAGCACTCGTGGCGAAGGACGCCGGAAATTCGCTCTTTGACTAATGGATACCTGGGCCTTCGAGTACCTGGAAATGACTTCGTTGACGACGAAGGTATGGCAACACTAGACGCTTTGTGAATGGCACGATTGTGCTAGGTAATCCGTCCTAGGGTTGACCATGAGTCATTACTTGACCGCATGGGAGCCTATTGCCGCTTCATAGCCGACTTTTCTGGTTTTTCCGCAGTGATCTTTGCTTTGCTCTTCCGGTAAGTGAATCCGCGCTCAACCCGTGATTCCTGGCCATCGGCGTTGGTTATCACGATGTCCACAGTTCCTTCCTGGTGGGCTGGCGTTGTCATGTGAATCGTGGCGGCGTCTTCGACCACGACACTGGTGGCAGGCTCCTTTCCTACCATCACCGTGAGGCCATCGACGAAGCCCGATCCGGTGATCGTCAGGTCAGTGCCTCCTTCCGGCTTTCCCGCTTTGGGCCAGATGGTTGTCACTGCCGGTGCGACGCCGATATATGCGATGCTGCCTGCCAGGGTCGTGGACCTCTCGGCTCGCCGCACCGAACCCCCAATGGTGGCTGGCGCCAGCGAGATCGAAGGCAGTCGCCGTTCGGGCACTTTGGAGATCGGCGTAACGGATACGGTGTTATTGACGACGTACGTGTAGGCGCTCGCCAGGGTCGTGCTTTGATTGTCGGTGTTGCTGACAGTTACATTGACTGTCCCGGTCGCGTGTGCCGGTGACATTGCCGAAATCGATCCGCTGTTGACGACGGTTACGCCGGTCGCAGCAGTTCCGCCTATGAGAACGTGTGCGCCGGATCTAAAGTTCGCGCCCGATATAGCTACCGGGTACCCTCCGGTGGTAGGTCCGATGTTGGGAGAGATCGAACTCACAACTGGTGCAGGGTAGGTAGGTCCGGTTTCGCCGACCCCGCGGAAGGTAGCAACCTGCATGACCCACGCCACCGGGGCCGCGAGGTTGGCGGTTGCACTGTAGGTGCCTACCGCCGAGGCAGTTGCATCTTCGGCAATATCCGCGTCCGGATAGGTAATGATCCGGCTGGCGAAGCCGTTTCCGGCGGAGAGGAAGCTTCCCACAGTAGTCCCTGCGGCGAAGATGAGTTCGTTCGCCGAAGTCGTCTGCACATTGCCGCTGTTTGATACTGCGCTGACTCCGGCGCCGCCGGCGGTTGCATCAAGAGGATTTGTCTGGTCCAGTCCGCTGTACTCCAGCACCCGGACATCCACCGTGGGGGCTGCCTGGTTGAATCGGACAGTAACCGAATTCGCGCCCCCTGGGATGTTCTTTGCGTAATAAATCGACTGCCGGATTCCTCCGCCGCTGGTGGGGCCAATCGCCAGCGAGTAGGTCGTGCCATGGCTGTCGCTGACGGAACTCACGCTGGACGCCGTGTCATTCCAGCCCACGGCCACGAGGTTCAGATTGCCCGCCGTCTGCGGAAGCGGATAGCTGACCGTCACTGCCGTCGATGGATCGGTCGGGACCGCGGAGTTCGCCTGGACGAAGGTGATCGGTCCCACGCCCGAGGCCGTCGTGTATGTGAAACCCTGGGGTAGAGTGGCAGTCTGCCCGTTGCTGTTGCGGACCACGACATCGACGGTGCCCGCCGCGTGCGCCGGGGTGACAGCGGTGATTACGCTGCTGTAGACCACGTTCGGATCGGTTGCCGGAACGCCGTCGAACGTGACGGTTGCGCCGGTACTGAAATTCGCTCCCGTGATGGTCACCGCGGTACCCCCTGCGGCGCTGCCGCTGGTCGGTGAGATCACGCTGATGGTGGGCGGCTGATTTGCCGCGGTGTACGTGAATCCGTTGTTCAGAGTCGAACTCTTCCCGTCCGTGTTGGTGACCTTAACCGCAACGACTCCTGCGGCATGAGCCGGCGTCGTGGCAGTGATCGAATTGCTGCTGACCACGCTCACGTTGGTTGCGCCTGACCCTCCGATGGTCACACTTGCGCCCGCTAAGAACCCGGTTCCCGTGATTGTCACTGCGGTCCCGCCGGCTGTCGTGCCGGAAAGAGGCGAAATGGAAGTCACCGTGGGCGCGGGGTTCACCGGCGGACCTTGACCCGCCGCGCGGAAGGTCGCCATCTGCATCACCCAGTCGGCGGAGTAACCAAGATTCGCAGTGGCGCCGAATGTGCTCGTGGTTGTGGACAGTGCGTCTTCCGCGATGTTCGCGTCAGGTACGGTGATCACGCGGGAAGTAAATCCGGTCCCCGCCGAAGCGAAACTTCCCGACGTAGTGCCGGCGGCAAAGATCAGGTCGATAGGCGTTGTGGTAGTGGCTGAGCCACTACTGGCCGAAGTGTCGTTGCCTGAAGCGCCCGAGGTGACGTCGAGCGGACTCGACGGGTCCAGCCCGCTGTATTCGAGAATTCGCAAATCCGCGAAAGGCACAGCCTGGCTGAACTGCACCGTAATGGTGTCGTTTCCTGCGGCGATATTCTTGGCGTAGTAGATCGACTGGCGCAGGGAAGTGCCCGATGTGGGCCCGATTGCGAGTGAATAGGAGTTGCCCCGCGAATCGGTGACGGAAGTGACCGTTGAAGTAGCATCGCTCCATCCCACCGCCACAATGTTGAGATTTCCGGCCGTCTGCGCGACTGGAAAGACGGCTGAAACCGATGCCGAGTTGTTGGCCGGCGCGGCCGAGTTCACCTGAATGAAGGAAACAGGCCCGCCGCCCACCGCGCTTCCCGTAAACGTGTAGCCGTTCGCCAGTGTCCCGCTCTGGGTATCGCTGTTGCTGACTACAACGTTCACCGATCCGGCGGTGTGAGCGGGTGTCGTAGCTGTGATCGTTGTCCCGCTTGCCACAGTCACATCGCTGGCTGTGGTTCCTCCGAACATGACAGTCGCTCCAGCGAGAAAACCGGTTCCTGTGATCGTAACCGGCGTGCCTCCCACGCTGGTTCCGGCGTTTGGCGAAATCGAGCTCATCGTGGGTGCAGGATTGGCGGCGGTCCCGCCCATCCGAACTATTTTGGCAACCGAGGGCACACCGCCGCTGTTAATCAGGAACAGCATGTAATACCCGGGAGGCGCGATGTTGCTGTTGGGAGGAGCCGTGACCGAAAGTGTGCCTGAGCCTGCGCTGAACGACAGCCCGACCATACGTTGGTCCATGTCGAAGGAGTGCGTGCTTGCACCCAGGTGCATCAGCGAGATGGAGGCGACGTTCGCGGCGTCTGGCGACGCAACGCTAAAAGTATTACCCCAGTTGATCGCGCTGGGAGCGCTGGCTATGGTGGGGCGCGCCGCCGCCACCACGTTGTTATTGGAATCGCGCGTAAACAGGTACGCGGGCTTGTAGATTTCCATGTGGTGCTCATACTGCCCGCGTTGCGGGTTGCCGCCGCCGATCCAGATGGTCGCATCCGGGAGCAGCAGGGCCACCGAGTGGTAGAGGCGCGGATAGCTGTTTGAGCCCGCGGAAGAGAACGAGTTGGACGCCGGATCGTAGAGATCCGCGTTCAGGCTGGCGGTGGTTGCGTCCTCGTCGTTGTAGGAACCGCCCAGAGCAAGCACCTTCCCCGAAGGAAGCAATACCGCATTCATCTCAATTCGTGGCTGCGACATATCCGGACCCCACTGCCATGCCGGATTGGACGCCCCCAGATCGATTAGTTCCGTCGTAGCCGTCGCCGGACTCGATCCGCCCAGCACAAATACCTTGGGCCGATAGCCGTTCGCTGGAGTCAAAGGCAACAATACCGATGCGCCGTAAGTCCGCGTTCCCGCATAGTTCTTGCCGCTCATCTGCGTCCAGGTGCGGTTGGCGATATTGAATGTGAATGAGGCGTTGGAGGGGCCGGAATAGAACACGTTGCCGTTGGGCAGAAGATGCATGCGCGGATACAGCGGCGGCACCCATCCGGAGTTGTATTCCGGACTCCAGCCCTGGCCCGGGGCGTAGAACTCGACTGTATTGTTTGTCGCTCCGGTGAGATTGTCGGATCCCGAATAGGTCATGATTCGGCCGTCGGGAAGCATCGTGGTAGTGGGATACCACCGCCCGTGAGCCATGTCCTGAACGTCTGTAAAGGTATTGTTGGCCGGATCGAAGATTGAGGATTTCTTGCTGCCCAGGAAAGGATCGTACGCCAGATTCCCGCCGTTGATGAAAGCCCGGCCGTCTGACATCGCGATCATGGAGTTGCAGAACATGTCCCAATTTACGGTGAGAGAAGTGGTCTGACCGGCATTCAGGTCGAGCAGCAGCGCGCCCGACGAGTTATTGGGGCCGAAGGGAGGGCCGGATGGGCATCCTGATTGAGATGCAGGGCAATTTCCCGAGCCGTTCACCACCAGGATTTTGCCGTTGTAGAGAAGAATGACATGGATTGGGTTGATCGGCATCAGGTAGGGCAGCGTGCTCCACTGTCCCTGCACATCCGCCTGTCCGGAAGCCGTACCGGCGAAGAGAATCAACCCCAAGGCCACACAAAAGATGACACGACACTTCTCAAGCCACTGCATACCCTTCACAGAACGCATCACTGCCTACTTCCAATTCCTGGAGTTTGAGGACTGGGGCGGCGGGATGGACGGTCAAAACCGTCAGTCCCGGTTCGCCGGTCCAGATGCAGAAGAAGGGGAGGGCTGGGTACAACCGAACCGGAAAAAGCAATGCCGGAGACCACGGAAGCTCAAAATCGCCGAGATTCTATGGGCGGCCCTGGGTCACGAGGCCAAGTCGTCGCGGTAGGTGAACTCTGGGACCTTGCCGCTTCGCTCGGGGGAAAAACCAACCAATACATCTTTACCGAACAAACGCAACAGCAGCGGCTGGAACATTGACGCCTTGCGGGCTACGAACGCGTAATAGGCGATCAAGGTGAAGACGGATAAAGCCAGAACTCCGATGGGGGGGACTGAAGCTATTTTAGCTCCAACTACTGCCGCAGCAAAAGGGAAAAATTTTGCCGTTTCCAGCGCCAGAGTCCGCAAAGGCCGCCGGAAGGGCAGTCCGCACTTCCGCAGGATGGCTAAGCTGAAGTATCCGTACACTATAACTCCCGTGCCGGCAAAGCAGATCAGGGCCACCCGGGGGCTGCCGCTATAGCACCCGATGGCCAGAGCGGCAACGCGCGAACCTAGAATGACGATATTCATCCGCAACTCGAACGCCTGTTCGTCGAGAATGTCGAGAACCGAGCCCAGGGGAAACGAAATGAACCAGAAGAATGCCCACAGGCTGAGAATTTGCGTATAAACTCCCGCTTCCTCCCATGGAGTTCCGAACACCAGTCCGAACAGGTCGCGTCCTACCAGCGTCAGCAACAGGAAGGGGAACAGGCCGATCACGACCAGCAACTGGAACGTGCGATCGACAAGGGGAGCCAGGGTCCCGTGATGGCGCGCTTCCGCCGCACGCTGGGAGAAAACCCGCGCGATGTTCAGACCGATAAAGGTCATGGGCATGCGGATCAGTCGATTGCCCAAGGCGTACTGCCCGACGACCTGCATGGAGAAAAAGCCGGAGAGAAAGAAAGCCGGCAGTTCCCACGACAGCGAGTAAAGGATCGCGGCACCGGTACCGTATTTGGGAAACCGGTGGTAACGGTGCAGCATATCCCGCATGTGCGCGACTGTTAAAGCCTGGAAGAGCTGCGGCCGGAAGTCGCGCCAGGTCCGCGCCAGCAGCGGCAGAACCGAGACGAGCAAGCCAAGAAACGTGCCTAGAACCAGCGCGCCGCCACCGCGGTAACCCATCAATCCGGCAGTCAGCGAGAACCCGACATAGGTCAGGGATCCCGCCAGGCTGGAGAAGGTGATAGTCGAGAAATGCTTCTTGCGTGTGGCCCATGTGCTCAGTGAGATCAACAGGCCGTAAAAGAAAACATAAGCCGGACACAGCCACAGATAGGGTCCAAGATTGTCCGCCCGCAGTCTGGCCAGGAGGAGAGCTTTCACCGGGGGAGCCAGAATCAGGCTCGAGACCGCGGTTACCAGGAACACGGCCAAAGTGCTTATGCCAAGCAATGCGGCCGCATCGCGGTCCGTGGCCGGCACGATGATCGAGCGATCGTAGCGAAGACAAACCACCACCGACATGACCCCGGTGATGGAGGTAAACAGGAGGACGAGACCGAAGGCCTGCGGCAGAAACAGTCGCGTCATCAGCGGAGCGGCAAGGATGCTGATAACCTGCGCCAGCACCGTGCCTGACGTCAGCTTCAGAACGTCGCTGGCGAAGCGGCGGTCCCGAACTAATCCCGATAAGAAGTTGTCCTCAACACCTACGGCTGGTGCAGATGCTGGACCCATTCAGAGGCTCACTATTCGAATTTGTACAGAGAAGCGGGCCCCATATTACCCGAATGGGGAGGGATGCCAATAGGTTTCCTGCGCTCGAAGGACTCCCCCAAGAGTAGGCGCCCTAATGTCATGGAATCAATACACATTAAATTGTTATAAATAAACAAGTTACAGTTATTAACCAATGTTTCACTTGAGGTATCAAATCGGTCCAAATCCGCAGGCAGCATTTTTCACATTTATCAAACGCAGCAAGCGGAAAGCGGATCTAATCGGCGGAGTTTCGGTGCGAGTTCGGGGGGCCGGAACGCTTGCGGACGACTGCCAGGTAGTGGGTGGAAAACAGCTTCAGGGCCGACAGCATTTGACACAAGCTCACCGAGTAGGGACCAAGCCTTCTCGCCAGGGGAGGCGCCAGCGTAAGACGCTGGGCGCGAACCTGGCACCCGGCGAAAAGGCTTTCGATCTCCTGCTTTCGAATGCCGCGCACATCGGGGTTCTGCGGGTTATTCAAAAAAAAGTCGTACCAGACGATCGAGCCTTGCGGTCGCAACAGGCGCAGCATCTCGTCGGCTACCTTTTTCTTGGTCCCTGCTTCGAGGATGGAACTGAAGACCGTGAACTGCAGGATCAGGTCGAAGCTCTCGCCGGGAAACTCCAGGCGAGTGGCATCTGCCTGCCTTAGCGTTACCTCCTGGGGAAGCAAACGCTTTGCGTCTGCGATCCTTTCCTCCAGCAGATCGACGCCAAACAGATTTCGCGGAGAGGCTCCCCAACGAATCAGATTGCGCAACCGGGCGCCGTGTCCGCATCCCACCTCAAGCACCCGCTTTTCGGCTAGGGGCGCGGCTTCTGCCCGGGTCATCGCGGAAAGCAGCTTGCGTTCGAGCTCCTGCTCGATTACCAGGTTCCCGGCGTTGAAGCAGGAATAGCGGTCGCCGGGGACGCTGCTCTTGCGGCGCGTGTATGCCTCGCGGATGCGCGCAGCCTCGTCGTTGCCGACCCTTTCGCAAAGCGCGATAGTATGATCCCCGATCTTGGTGTCAGTCACCGGCAGGTTTCCAAAGGGAAGAATTGGGCCGTGTACTTCTGGCATCTACTCTGAGCAGGGATCTAATAGGAGTATGAAAACACAGCGGAAAGCCACACACAGCTCAATTGGCCTACGCCATCGCGGCAGCTGAACCGTCGCGATGTATCCCCCCGCCGCACCGCCAGGTCGGCACTACGAGGTATGCTGTGAAAGCCGTGCACGTTAATACCCCAACTAAAGTCCTGATTCCTTTAATTCTTCTAATCGCAAGTCTTGCCCTGCCGAGCTCGGTTGCAGCCGACACTCTGCACTATTACGTCTCCGCCAGCGGCAGTGACTCGAACAACGGTTCGCAGTCCAGCCCCTGGAAGACCATCGATCACGCGGCATCCGCGCTCAGCCTTGGCTCTAGCGGCACTGTCGTACATGTCGCCCCCGGAACCTACGGCTGTGTTTCGACCACCCGCAGCGGCGGGTCCGATTCGCAGCGCATCGTCTATCTGTCGGACACCAAGTGGGGGGCCAAGATTGCCTGCAACGGAACCACCGGCTGGATTAACGGCAACGGAAGCTCGGTGCGCACCGGCGACTACATCGATATCGACGGTTTCCAGGTAACCGCATCCAGCTCGAGCGTGATGATGTGCGACGGGATTCGCACCTTCGCCGCCTTCAACCGGATTGTGAACAACTGGGTCCATGATGTTCCGGCGCCTCCCGGACCGGGCGGCACTGGCGGCTGCAGCGGCAGCGGCGGGCAGGGCGGCGACGGCATCTCGACCGGCAACAACGGCGTGCCCTCGACGGTCGGCCATGGCAACCTGATCTCGGGCAATATTATCGATGCCATCGGCGCCAGCTCTCTCTGCATCACCGTGCACGGGATCTACATTTCCAGCCCCGGCAACCTGGTGCAGAACAACATCGTGTCCCGCTCCTGCGGCTGGGGCGTGCACATCTACCACTACACCGACCAGGAAGTGGTGACCAATAACACCATCATCAATAACCTCCGCGGGGGCATCCTGGTGAGCTCGGACGGATCGATCACCGACGACAACACCACGGTCAGCAACAATATCGTCGCCAACAACGGTGGGCCCGAGTACGGCATTTCGGAGCGTTACGGCCCGACCGGCGGCAGCAATGTTTACTTCAACAATCTTCTCTATAACAACCAGCCGGGCAACATGAACTTCTCGAACGGGTCGCGCGCCCAGTCGGGCAACATCAACCTGACCAGCGCGCAGTTCAACGCCCTGTTCGTCAATTACACCGGAAACGCCAAGACCGGCGATTACCATCTGAAGGATGGGGCCGTCGCCATCGGCAGCGGAACCAGCGGGAATTGCGCCGCCTCCGGACTGAAGCCTTGTATTCCGGCGATTGACTTCGACAAAGCCACCCGCACTGCGATGGACGTGGGAGCGTTTGCCTTTGGCGGCAACAGCGACCACCCGGATGTTCCGCTGGGGCTGACCGCCACCGTCCACTAGGACGCGGTCGTCGAACCCGATTACCTCGAGAAGCCCTGGCATACTATGCCAGGGCTTCTTCCTGCACTTCGGCCTGAACCATCCCGATTTCTTCCAGCCACCGGTTCACAATCGTCGACCAGCTGTAGTCGCGCAGAACCAAAGCGCGCCCGGCCCGTCCCATTTGCGCGCGCAGGCCCGGGTTCGCCGCCAGAGAGCGGATCGCCTCGGCCAGCTGTGTCGGCTCTTCGGGCGCCACCGCGACGCCGCAGCGCTCCTGTCGCAGCATCTCGGCCGCCTCGCCATCTCCGGAGTAGACGACCGGCACTTCGCAACTGAGCGACGGAAACACCTTCGAAAGGCGCATGCTCCGGGCCACCTTCATCTTCCTCAGCGTGGCAACCGAGGCGTAAGCGATGGAATAGAGGCGCGCCATCTCTTCGTAGGAAGATTGCCCGAAGATCACGTTGCCGAGTCCGCGGCTTTTTGCCATCTCCTGCACCTTGCCGCGCTCCGGCCCGTCGCCGATCATCAGAAAGGCGATTTCCGGCTCATCGCGCAACAAAGCCGCTGCCTCGATCAGGGTGTCGAGACCGTGATAGTAGGCATGGGTACCTACATAAAGGAACACTTTCCGGCCGCGCAGTCCCCAGCGATCGAGCAGTTCCATATCCGGGGCCTGCGGCGCCAGGAAGTCGCTGTCGGCTCCGTTGGGCAGGAAGCTGATCTGCTGCAATGGCACCCCGCGCTGGTGAAAGTGCTCGATGAAGCGCTCGGTGACGGTAGAGACCGTCCAGGACTGTTTCAGAAACAAGTTCTCCAGGCCGAGCGCTACCCGCAGGAAGAGGCGGTTGTTCATGAAGCCCATCTGCCTGGCGACATCGATCTGCAGGTCGGGAACGTTGTACACGTAGGGAACGCCCCGCAGATACTTCATGAGGATCCCGACGATGCCGAGAGACAGCGGCTGCGACTCCAGAAACAGGACGTCGGGCCGAGGTCCGAACAACGCGGAAACCAGAGCGGACGCGGTGAAGCTGAAGTAATTGGCCAGGCGGGCGAGGGCGGAGCGGCCTGTCGCCGCGTACACCCAGCGCCGGCGTACCGGAATCCCGTCGATTTCTTCGTTTACCCGCCACCGTCCCCGGTAATCGGGAAAGATGCGTCCGGCCGGGTAGTTGGGCAGCGCGGTCAGCACTTCGACCTCGATGCCTTGCTGTGCCAGCACGCGCGCGAGCGAACGCAGGCGGATCTGCGGGGCGCCGATTTCCGGCGGGTAGTACTGGCTGAGAATCAGCCAGCGATTCCTGCCCGTGCTTACCATGAGAGCCCTCGATATTTCGACGATCCGGGAAGCGACCGGTTCTCACTCAACCGCACCAGGTCGATGACGGTTACCTTGCCATTCAGTTGTTGCAGCGCCGACTTGAACTCTGGCCGGTTCTGGCTCACGACCACGGCCTGGCAACGCCCCAGGGTGCTCGCCAGATCGGACTGCAGGATTTCGCGAATCTGCGGCAACTGCCGCTCCAGGTATTCGCGGTTGCTGCCGTGCATGGTGTTCAGATCGATGTCGGGGTCGCAAACCAGGGTATCGATGCCGTCCTGCCACAGCGAGCGAATCAGATCGACGATGGGGCTTTCGCGCAGATCGTCGGTGCCCGCCTTGAAGCTCAGGCCGAGTACGGCCACACGCTTCACTTCCAGTTCGTGCACGCGGATCCGCGCTTCTTCGACCTGCAGCCGGTTGCTCGGCAGAATGGCTTCAAGAATCGGAAGCTCGACACCCAGGCGCTTGGCTGTCGTGGTCAGGGAGCGCAGGTCCTTGGGGAGGCACGACCCGCCGATGGCGAACCCAGGCTTCATATATGCGGTCGAGATATTCAGCTTGGTATCGGCGCAAACCATCCGCATCACGGTATGGCTGTCGATTCCCAGCCGCGAACAGACGCGGCCGATTTCGTTGGCAAAGCCGACCTTGAGGGCGTGAAAGGAGTTGTTCGCCAGCTTCAGCACTTCGGCCTCTTCGAGCGACACCCGGAAGACCGGCGCCTTCACCTCGCGGTACAGCTCTTCGACCCGGTTTCCGGAGCGGTCATCCCACTCCCCGATCACGGTATAGGGAGGGGTGAAGAAATCGCTGATGGCGCTGGTCTCTCGCATGAACTCGGGGTTGGCGGCCAGGCCGAAATCCGTCCCCGCCTGGCGGCCGGAATGCTGTTGCAGCAGTTCGCGCAGGGTGCCGCGGGTGGTGCCCGGAAACAGCGTGCTGCGCACCACGACCACGTGAAAGTTGCCGCCGTGGCGCAATCCCTTGCCGATTTCAGCCGCCACGTTCCGCAGATAGGTCAGGTTCTGCCCGCCGTCGGCCGCCGAGGGAGTTCCAACGCAAATCAGGGAGATGTCGGCGGCTGGAACCTCATTCGCGCCTTCCTGTGTCGCCCTCAGCCGTCCGGACGCAACCGACTCGCGCACCAGGGCGTCGAGGCTGGGCTCCTTGATCGCGCTGCTTCCCGCATTGATGGCTTCCACCTTCGCCAGGTTTGGCTCAATGCCAACCACCTCATGTCCCAACTGAGCCAGGCAGGCAGCCGATACGGTGCCTACGTAGCCGAGGCCCCAAACTAAAACTCGCATTCCGCTTCTCTCCGGTTTACAGAATCTTAAAAGTTGTACTGCATTCAGGGGGAACTATAGTTGTGGTTCGCGGGGGATCAGACATCCGTGTCTCCCAGGTGAGCCAGCACCCGCGTCCATAACTGTGGGCGGTGGGCGCGAATCTCGTCAACCTGTCGCCAGGCGCGGCGTGAAACCCGCGTCGACGACAGCCCGGAGGCGGTGCGGAATCCGTCGCGCATCCCCCGCACGACCTCGGCCGTGCCTCGCGGCCAGCGCAGGCAATAGAAAACCATCATTGCCAGCGAATAACCGAGGAAATTCCACTTGCGCAGTCCCGAGTAGTTCTTGAAGGCGATCCAGATATTGTTTCGGGTGTAGTAGTAATACGGCCGGCGGCCGCTGCGGGTCTCGCTGCCCATCCAGTGACGGACGGCGAGGTGGGGGCAGTAGACGATCTGCATTCCAGAATCGATCATGCGCAAGGCCAGGTCCCAACCTTCACATCCGATGTAGAACGGCTCGAAATATCCTCCCACCTGCAGGAAGGCTTCGCGCCGGAAAGCGCAGGCTCCTTCGGCGATGAAACAGGTCTCAAATTCCTTGTCCGCCCAGACGCGGGCGTCGCGGGGATGGCACCAATCCCGCAGCAGCAGGCGGCCACGCTCGGCGTCGAGCACCTTGAAAATCAGGACTGCCGCCTCCGGCCGGGCGGCGAAGCTCTCGACAATCGCGCTGAGCTCATTGGCTGAGTCGAAGCAGACGTCGTTGTCTAGGGTCACCACCAGTTCGCCTCGCGCCGCTTCGACGCCGCGGTTGCGCCCGCCGCATCCCAGGTTTTCCTTCAGCGCCACCACCCGGACCTCGGGAAAAGACTCGGCCAGAAATTCGGGAGTGCCATCGCCCGAGTTGTTGTCGACGACCACGACTTCGAACGGGGCATAGGCCTGCGCGGCGATCGACTGCAAGGTACGCGTCAGGTCGGCGCGGCGCTTGTAGGTGAGAACCACCACGCTCACCAGCGGATTGGCTTCAGCTTTCATCTGCGATGGGAAAAGTGTGCCCGATTCGATCTACTGTCGAAGCAGGGAACGATACACAGCGACGATCGCCCCCGCATTGCTTTCCGCTGAAAACTCCCGCGCCACCCGGGCATAAGCCGCGTTGCGCATGGCAGCCAACCGGGGCGCGTCCGCCAGCGCCAGCACGCATGCCCGGGCCAGAGCCTGCGGCGTATCCCCATCCACCAGCACGCCATGGACTCCGTGCTGAACGACCTCGGGGATGCCGCCCACGCGGCGGGACACGACAGGTACCCGCAGAGCCATCGCTTCGAGCAGAACCATCGGAAGGCCCTCCTGGTCGGAGGAGATCAGCATCAGGTCGAACGATGTCAATACGTCGAATGGATCGCTGCGCAGACCCAGCAAGTGGATCCGCGCTCCCAATCCGAGGCGTTCGATCTGGCGGCGGGTCGCATCGAGCAGCTTTCCTTCCCCAGCCATGACAAAGTGCGCTTCGGGCAGCGATGCCAAAATCTCGCGGGCGGCGTCGACGAACAGGTCAGGACGTTTGATGGCGTCAACCCGTCCCACGTTCCCAATAACAGGAGAGCCTGCCGGGATCCCCAGCCTGGTCTTGGCCTCAACCGGCGTTAGCCCGGAGACAACCGGCTCGAGATCCAATCCGTTGGTTATGATTCTGATCTTTCCCGCCGGAAGATAGGTTTCGAGGTACGCTCGCAACTCGCTGCTGACGCCGATCACGCAGTCGGCCGCGTACCGGCTGGTGAGCCGGTCGACCGAGTGAGCCACTGCCGACTTCGCCCAGTCCACGCCGAAATACTTTTCCGGACGCCCATGCTGGGTTCGCACCAGATGCGGGATGCGGCAGCGCCGCGCCAGCCAGGCCGAAAGGAAATTTTCCTTGTAGCGGTGGGCATGCAGCACGTCGAGGCCCGCGCCGCTCAACTCCCGCGTCGCTTTGCGAAGGATTCGCCTGAAACTGTTTTCGTTTTCCGGAATCAGTACGACTTCGGTTCCTGAACCGCGAATCTCCTCCGCCACCCGGCCCGGGTTGAGGACAATCGCGCTCACCCGCACGTCATCCCGCCTGGCCAAAGCCCTTATCTGAGTTACGGCCTGCACCTCGAGCCCGGCCCAGCGGTCTCCCGAGAGTATGTGGCAGACCGAGACCGGTCGCGACGCAGCGCCCGCTTCCAATGTCTCTGATCCACGGGAAGCGATCGAAGTGGCAGAGGTGTCGAGCATTTCAGCAGTTACGAAAGAGAGACGACGGCGCGCTCCCGGGACGTTTGTGACTGGACAACAATCTGACGATTCAGTAGGTTGAAGTTTCCACCGACGCCGCAGCTTAGGATACGTCATTCCCAATGAGTGAACTTCCTGTTGTGACTCCCCCAGAGGAGACCAGGCCCGGCACCAACCGTCTGGATCACTCTCTGCTGCACGGCATCGCCTGGACCGGAGGGGTTAAATGGGCGGCGCAGGCAATGAGTTGGGCTTCCACGCTGGTGGTAGCCCGCATACTCTCGCCTGCGGATTACGGCATCTTCAGCATGGCCGCTGCCTACGTGGGTTTCCTGACCCTGGCGAGCGAGTTCGGCATCGGCACGGCCGTCGTCACCATCCGCGACCTTAGCCGCGACCAGTTAGCCCAGCTGAACGCGCTCTCCATCGTTCTCGGCCTGACCGTGCTGGGCGCTTGCGCAGCAGCCGCAGTCCCGTTGGGGGAGTTCTTCCGTACGCCTCAGCTTCCCGCCGTGCTTCTCGTGCTGAGCCTGTCGTTCGTCATCGCGTCCTTCAAGTCGGTGCCGCTGGCGCTGTTGCAACGCGAGTTGCGCTTCAAACTGATTTCGGTGATCGATGGCTTCTCGGCGCTGGCGCTGGCCCTGTCCTCGGTGCTGCTGGCGTTCGCGGGATTCCGTTACTGGACCCTGGTGCTGGGCTCAGTGCTCAGCACCACGATCAGCACCGCGCTGGTTCTGGTAGCCCAGCGTTGCGGCTTTCGCCGGCCGCGGCTGGCCTCGCTTCGCCAGTCACTCACCATTAGCCGCCACATCCTGGTGAACCGCCTGTCCTGGTATGCCTACTCGAACGCCGACTTCGTTGTCGCCGGGCGCGTGCTGGGGAAAATTCCTCTCGGGGCTTATACCGTGGGCTGGACCCTGGCGAGTACTCCCATCCAGCAGACCACGAATCTGGTCGGCGCCATCGCCACGCCATTTCTCTCCCGGGTTCAGAGCGATTACGATACGGTTCGCCGCTACTTTCTGAATCTCACCGAAGGCCTGTCGCTTCTCACATTTCCCATGACCATCGGCCTGGCGCTGGTGGCGCACGATTTCGTGCTTACCATCCTTGGCGCCAAGTGGGAGGCGGTGATTGTGCCCCTGCACCTCCTGGCCGCCTACGCTTCGGTACGCTCGATCACGCCGTTCCTCTCTCACGTTCTGACCGTCACCGGCGAAACCCGCTTCGGCATGGAGGTCTCGTTGGTCAGCCTGGTCGTCTATCCGACGGCGTTCTACATCGGCGCCCACTGGGGAACGCTCGGCATCGCCACGGCGTGGATTGTCGTCGATCCCTTGCTGAATCTGCCTTCTTACTGGAAGGTCTTTCGCAAGCTGCACGTGACAACCGGGCAGTACCTGGGAGCCTTACGCCCGGCCTTGACCGGCGTGGCGCTGATGACGCTGACCGTGCTACTGGTGCAGCGGATTCTGCCGCAGGGCTGGCCGACGGTCGTGCGCCTTATCCTGCAAGTCGCCGCCGGAGCGCTGTCCTACGTTGGGGCTCTCGGGCTCTTTCATCGGCCTCGCCTCATTGCCCTCTATACCAGGATCCGGGCGGCGCGCAGCGGCGGCGCCAAATAGGCTCAGGCAGCGTGGCGCTCGTTTAATTTCCGGGGCTGCCGCACCGGCGCAATCTCATGAATCAAACGCTGGCGACCCGAGATCATGGCGCGTCCCAGCGAACCCAGCAGCGAAAGTTTCTGTCCCACCGGCAAGCTGGATTGGCAGATCGTCTGCCGATGGCTCGAGCACAAGGCCCAGAAGGGACGGCTGCGCTCATCCCGGCCAGTCCACAGCCTCACTTCCCAGGGCAGGTTGCCGATGTTCTGGCTGGAGGCCCCGGGATGCAGGCGGCGAAGGAAAAGCTTCTCCGGCAGCTCGATAAACTTGCCGTGCAGGCTGAGCTCGCCGAGAAAGGCGTAGTCGCCGCCGGGGTAAGCAGGGAAGAGACGCGTGCGCCGCACCGCCTCCATGCGCATGACGCCGAAAATAGCGTTCACCCAGTGGGTTGAGTAGATCACGCGCCGCAGGCGCTCGCAGGCAGAGTCGGCCTGCAGGTTGAAGCCGGGATCGTGAATGGAGAGACAGTTATCCTCGGCGTCGATGAACTGCGCCGGGGCGTAGGCCATCACCACCGTGGGGTCTTTTTCTAAAACTTCCAGGCAGCGCGCCACGTATTCCGGTTTGTGCATGTCATCGCCCGCCGCCCACTTGAAATACTTTCCCCGCGCCTGCTCGACCAGGAAGTTATGGTTTCCCGCCAGGCCGCGGTCCTTTTCCGCCCGGAGGTAGCGGACGCGCGAATCGCGGGTGGCGTATTCGCGGCAGATTTCCTCGGTGGCGTCGGTCGAGGCATTGTCGGAAATGATGAGCTCGAAGTCGCGGTAGGTCTGGGCCAGCAGGGAATCCAGAGTCTTGCGGATGAAGCGCGCGCCATTGCGGACCGGCACTCCAATGCTGAGATTGACCTGCGTATTCTCCATAATGGGGACCCCGGGGCCGACGGCAAGATCCCGGTGAAAAGCCGGACGACGGAACTGCCGTGCTTGTGCCATGTGGATTATTCTCCGAGCGTGAGCTTGCGGCAGTAAAACGCCTCAGCATACTGCTGGGGCGAACCGCACTCCACGCCCCGCATGCGCATCAGGCCCCGAAAGGTGTCTTCCGTCAGCCAGGCCTTGTTGCTCTGGGTGCGGAAGACATCGACGATGTAGCGCGTCTTCAGGGCGCGCAACTTTGGCGGCACCGGCACGAAAACGTTGGGCTGGCCGAGGTCGCCGTCGTACTTGGGAATTTCGTATTCGAGGATCAGGTGATCGCGCCAGGTATTCCAGGTCAGGTCGGAGATCACCCGGTGGTCCTGATGCCGGTCGTCGCGATAATGCGTAAAGATCAGGTCGGGTGCGAATCGTGCTTTCAGGGTCTCGAAAAAGTCCTTGATCCGGGCCCCCTGGTAAGGGAAATAGCTGGTCCGGAAGTTCTTGATGAGGATGTCGCTGCGCTTCGAGTTCTTCAGAAATAACCGCGCGCTGCTGCGGGCTTCCCGGGCGCGCTCCCGGCCGGAACTGAAGACGACCCAGCAGAACTCCAGGTCTGGCCGCTCGGCGAGCCAGCGCAGGATGGTGCCCCCGCAGCCGATCTCGATGTCGTCGGAGTGGGCGCCAAGAGCCAGGATCCGGGTGGCCGCACCGCGGCGCGGCAGAGGGAAGCTCAGCATGGGAATTCGACGGGAAAACCCCGGCTGCTACCGTCCTCCATTGGTCTTCCAGATCTCCCAGGGCGCGTTCCCCGTGGCATAGAGATCGTCGAGTTGCTGCTTGTCCTTGAAGGTGTCCATCGACGCCCAGAACCCGTCGTACTTGTATCCGATAAGCTGTTGCTCCTCCATCAGGCGGGCGAAAGGCTCGTTGACCAGCTCTTCCTTCTCCCGGATGTAGTCAAAGATCCTGTTCTTGAAGACAAAGTATCCGCCGTTGATGCGCACGTTGCCGCTGTTCATCTGCTCGATGCCCTTGACCAGCCCGCTGCCGTTGCGGAGCGAAACCAGATGATAGCTGTGGTTGGGGCGCACGCAGACAAAGCTGGCGATCTTGTCGTGTTTGCGGAAGTGCTCGATCTGGGCGGGAAGCGGCAGATCGGTGAGGCCGTCGCTGTAGTTGGCGAGAAAAACCTCGTCGTCCTCCAGATACTTCTGCACCGCCTTCAGGCGCTGTCCGATATTCGAGTTGATGCCGGTGTCGGCGAAGGTAATGCGCCAGTCGTGAATGTCGCTGTTCAGCAGCTCCAGGCCCTTGCCTCCTCCGGTGAGGATGAAGTCATTCGAGGCGCACTCGTTGTAGTTGAGGAAGTAGTTCTTGACGATGTCGGCGCGATAGCCCAGGCACAGCAGGAAGTCCTTGTGCCCGAAGTGGGCGTAGTACTTCATCACGTTCCACAGGATGGGACGGTAGCCGATATGCACCATGGGCTTGGGAATGTTTTCCGAATCCCGGATGCGCGTCCCCAGCCCTCCACAGAACAGCACAACTTTCATAATTGATCTTCCTGCCTCAAAACAGCCACGTTTCTGAATCCTGGCGCCTAAAGACCGATGCCGGTATAGCGTCGCACCTTCCGGCGGTCCAGCATCCTGCGGCCGTCGACCACGAGCGGTTGCGGGTCTTTCGCCTCCAGGTGCTGCGGGAGCTCGTGAAACTCGTCCCAGCGGGTGACGAGAACCACGGCCTGGACGCCGGCCAGGGCGTCGCTCAGCTTGTCGCACAGACGCGGGTTGCCGTTGACGAAAATCTTCCGCGCTTCGTCGTTCGCCACCGGATCATAGGCGCGCACCTTGGCCCGTTGCGCCAGAAGATCGCGAATGATGGGCACCGCGGGCGATTCCCGCATATCGTCGGTTCCCGGGCGGAAGGCGAGGCCGAGCACGGCCACCTCGACACCTTCGAGCGAAGGGAATTCCCTCTGCAAGCGGAAGAGCAACTGCTTCGGCTGCGAAGCATTGACCTGAACCACGGCTTTCAGCATCGCCATGGGTACGCCGAGCTTCTCTCCATACGCGACCATGGCCTGCGTGTCTTTTGGCAGGCAGCTTCCCCCAAACCCGCAGCCGGCATCGAGAAAGCTCGCAATCGGCGGCAGGGAAGTGCTGCCGTCGGGCATGGTCATGGTGAAATACTTGCTCGCCTTCACCCCGCGCATGACGTCGACGGTATCGATTCCGCCGACCGCCGCACCCAGATTCGCCATCTCGTTCGAATAGGAGATCAGCGTGGCCAGCAGGCAGTTGGAGGCGTACTTGATCATCTCCGCCGTGCGGGTATTGGTGCGGATGACCGGGACGCCGGCGAAACTGCTGTAGAGCTCTTCCATCACCCCGATGGTGCGCTCATCGATTCCCCCCAGCACGATGCGGTCGGGACTCATGAAATCGTCGATGGCCTCGCCCTCGGTGAGGAACTCGGGGTTCATCCCCACGCCAAAGTCCACGCCAGCCCGCTTGCCGGAAGCGCGCTCCAGAATCGGCAGTACAACCTGATCGGTTGTTCCCGGAACGACCGTGCTCTTCACCACCACGACGTGGTAGGAGTTCTTGGCGCGCAGGGCTTCGCCGATGTTGCGCGCCGCCTCGCGAACGTAGGTCAGGTCAATTTCCTTCCCGTCGAAGGGAGTGCCCACGGCGATGAAGGTGAGATCGGTGTTGGCGATGGCGCCGGCGAGGTCGAGGGCAGCCCTCAGGCCGCGTCCGATATTGCGCTGCAGCAGCTCATCCAGTCCACGTTCAGAGAAGGGACACTCGCCCGTCTCAATGCGGGCCACTTTCCTGGCATCCACATCGACACAAACCGCCGAGTGGCCTTTCTCCGCCAAACAGGCGCCGGTGACCAGCCCGACGTGTCCGGCTCCGATAATTGAAACCCGCATTACAGGTCCTCCGCTTTCTGGTTGTCCTGATACCACAGCAGCGTCCGCCGCAAACCCTCTTCGAGCGAAACCGAAGGCTGGTATCCCAGTTCGTTCCGGGCCTTGGTGATGACCGGGCAGCGCCGCGCGGGATTGTCCACCAGGTACTGGGCGTCGTTGCTGGCCTTGCGCTGCACCTTGCCGCGATAACCGAACAGCTCTCCCGCCAGGCGCACGAAAAGATCGGCGACTTCCGCCACTGAAATTTCCGGCTCTTCGACTCCGATGTTGTAGGGCTCGCCCTGGCGGCCTCGCACCAGGATCTTGTAATAGCCCTGGACGGCGTCGGCCACATAGCAGAAGGTTCGTTTCGGGGCGCCGTCGGACAGCATGACGATGTCGCGCCCGGCGAAGATGTCGCGGGCAAAGTCCGGCAGCACGCGTCGGTCGGAGATCTTCAGCCCCGGACCGTAGTTGTTGAACGGCCGCGCCATCTTGATGGGAAGATCGTGCTGGGCGGCGAAGTTCACGCACAGGGTCTCGCCGAAGCGCTTGGCTTCGTCGTAGCAGGCGCGCGGCCCGGTGCAGGAGACGTTGCCGCGGTAGGTTTCGGGCGTGGGAATGTTCTCCGGCGTCGGGTCGCCGTAAATCTCGCTGCTCGAATAGAACAGCAGCCCTCCCACGGTCTTGCCCTGCTGCTTCTGGCCGCGGAAATACTCGAGGAGGTTGCGCAGGCCGTTGACGTTCGCATCCATGGTCTCGATGGGATAGCGCCGGTAAAAGGTGGGCGAAGCGATCGAGGCGGCGTGCACGATGTAGTGAAAGTCCGGGCTGCCGGCGGCGATCGGCTCGAGCACGTCGTGTTTCGACAGTGTGACCTGGCCGCGATCGGCAATCTCGGTGAGCCACGCCGGCACCCCGCGGATGAAGTTGTCGTAAACCGTCAGGTGGATGCGGTCATGCGCCGCGGCGTTTTCGTTGCAGTGCACCACCGACTTCACCAGGTAGTAGCCGAGGAAGCCCGCCCCGCCGACGATCAGCAGATTGCTTCCTGCCATCTGGCGGAACTCGTCGCTCAGCGACCGGCAAAGATAGTCGAGGTCGGTCTGGATGACATCCTGCGCGGTTTGTAGGGTGGCGGTCTCAGACATGAACGGCTTCCATGAAGTAGGCATTCTGCTCGGCGCGCAGGCGGTCGCTCAAGCGGCCCGCGGGCAACTCGACGTCGGCATAGCCGATCGCTTGATCCTTGGGAATATCGCGCAGCAGCCGGCAGTGCTGCGACAGGCCCATGGGCAACAGATTCTCGCGCTGCACCACCTCGGAGTTGTCGATGGTTCCATAGCAGGTGAATCCGCCGATCCCGTCGAGCACTTCCCCGGCCTTGAGGTCGCGTTTGGCCACGGTCAGAACCTCGCAAACCGGCTTGCCCAGCGGAGCGACCGTCGCATCGTGAAGCAGGGCCGCACGGGCGACGGTGGTGACCACCTGGATATGGGGTAAATGATAAGGAGTGTAGAAGGCGTACAGCGGTCCCTCTCCCATCTTGAAGTAGTTCAGATACTGCTGGCGAACGGGATGGTCTTCATAGCCGAGGACAAAGGCCCCGGTGTGGGGCTCGGCACCAAGGATAAAGTCCACCAGGCCGCCCTGGAGCAGTTGGTCGAGCGAGTACAGCTTGAGCGCGTCCTTGACGTGGTTGCACTTCGGCCCGTACATGCCGCGCTGTCCCACGCGGAAGCCGGTGGCGTTGGCCAGGATGGTCGCTTCCATCGATAACTTCGTGCCATCGGCAAACGAAGTCACCATGCGCGCCTTCTGGCGGTACTTGTCGGCAAAGGCTTTCTGGGTGTCTGGCGTGCGGTAGCGGTCGAGCATGCCCTTGAAATTTCCCGCCAGCAGCGGACGGAAGCCGGCGGTCTTGACGAACCGGTAGAGGTTCATGGCCACGCCCGGCTCGTCGCCGTCGGTGTTGGTGACGACGACGCCGTTGCGGTCGGCATAAACCTTAAGCATGGGCCCGACCGTGGCGTCGAGCTCGGCGTTGAACAGCACCAGGTGCTTGGCATGTTCGATCGCCTTCAAGGCAACATGCGCGCCATGCTCGACGGTTCCGCTGACCTCGATGAGGATATCGACGTTGCCCGCCTCGCACAGCAACATGGGATCGTCGGTGATGGCGTACTGACCGCGCTCGATGGCATCCTCGAGTTCCGCGACGGTGCGAACCGCCCGAAGCTCGTCGACTCCGGCTTCGCGATAGGCGCTTTCGGCCTGCCCAATCGATTGTCCGGCGATAGCCACCAGACGCATTCCTTCAATGGGAATCATGAACTGCAAGGCAATCCCGCGCGCCATGTAGCCGGCTCCGGCCATGGCCACACGCAGAGGCCGTCCCTCGGCGGCGCGGGCTTTCAGTGCGTTATCGACAACAATCATTCGCGAACTTTCCTCCTGAATTCATTGCGGGCCGGGTTCCACCCGGCCTGAGAGATCCTTACCGAGGAGATCCTTACTCAGGAAATCCTTACTCAGGAAATTCTGGCGCATTCGCTGGCCGCCGGATCCGCAGGCGAGGCAGCTACCGTCATCCGGCGGCGCAACTCGTCTGCCTGCTCTGCCACAGTCTTAAACTTCTGGTCTTTTTCCGAGACGATCGAAACCGGCAGCGGCCACGGCAGCCCTAACCGGCGGATCGTCATAGGGCAGCCCGGCCTCGCACTCGGGCGCGTAGAACTCGCCCGCCTGGTAGAGCACCTCGCTGCGGTCTTCGAGTGTCTGGTACCCGTGGGCGAAGCGTTCCGGGACATAGAGCGCGCGCAGGTTGTCCTGGTTCAGCTCAACCGCCACGTGCTCGAGGTAAGTGGGGCTTTCCGGACGCAGGTCGACGATGATATCGAGAATGGCGCCGCGGTGGCATCGCACCAGCTTGCTCTCCGCCTTTGGTGGAAACTGGAAATGCATCCCCCGCACCGTACCCTTGCGGTGGCTGACGGCGAGATTTGCCTGGGCGATGACGGCGGTGAGTCCGTGCGCTTCAAACTCGCGCTGGCAGAAGGCGCGGGCAAAGAAGCCCCGTGCGTCCTCCCGCCGCTCGAGCTCGATGACGTACGCGCCCGCGAGATGGGTTTCTTGAAAGATCATGAAGGCAAAGTTTGTAAAACCGGATTTTCTGGGAAGGATCGTGCGCGTTAGCTTGCGACGATCACGTCCGCAATGCGCTCGCCGGCCCGCCCGTCCCAGAGCGGCGGCACGGCGCCCTGCTTGGCCTGCCCGGCGAGAACTTTTTCAAGCTCTGCCTGCAGCCGGGCCATGTCGCGTCCGACCAACGTGTTCGTGCCCATGGTCACGGTAATCGGCCGCTCGGTGTTTTCCCGCACCGTGAGGCAGGGGATTCCAAGATACGTGGTTTCCTCCTGGATGCCTCCGGAATCGGTGATCACGACCGTGGCGCGCCGCTGCATGCCGAGAAATTCCAGATAGCCGACCGGCTCGCGCAGCATCAGGCCCCTGGCTTCGATGCCGAAATCGGCAATGCGCTGGCGGGTGCGCGGATGCACCGGGAAAATAATGGGCAGCTCGGCGCAGGCTTCGCTCATTGCCCCGAGGATCCGTCCCAGGGTCTCGCCGTCGTCGACGTTCGAAGGCCGGTGCAGCGTGACCAGGGCAAAGCGCGGCGGCACGCCGTTCGAGCTCTCGACCTGCGGCAGCAGGCGTATCAACGTGTCGATCATGACGTTGCCCACGCGGTGAATCTTTTCCGCCGCGACGCCTTCGCGCGCCAGATTCTCGTCTCCATCGGCCGAGGGCGTAAACAGCAGGTCGGCGAGCTGATCGGTGACCAGGCGGTTGATCTCTTCCGGCATGGTGCGGTCAAACGATCGCAGGCCGGCTTCGACATGGGCGACGGGGATGAGCAGCTTGCTGCAAACCAGGGCGGCCGCCGCCGTCGAGTTCACGTCTCCGTAGACGATGACCAGATCGGGCTTCCGTTCCAGCAGCGCCGGCTCCAGCCGCGACATGATTTCCGCCGTCTGCTGCGCATGGCTCCCCGAGCCGACTGCCAGGTTGACGTCGGGAGCGGGAATGCCCAGCTGGGCGAAGAAGACGTCCGACATGTTGGCGTCATAGTGCTGACCGCTGTGCAGCAGCGTCTGGCGCACGCCCTCCCGGCCGCCCAGCGCCCGCAGCACGGGCGCCGCCTTCATAAAGTTCGGACGCGCGCCTACGACGTGGAGAAGATGCATAATTGCCACGGATCACGGGAGGAAACGCTACGCGTTAGCCTATGAAATCGTGAGGTCGGCAGTCAAACCCTGCAGTACAAATTGCGCTCGCGCTGGGGAATTCCGTATGCGCTCCACTGTCAAGTGAAATAGAATCAATAACATCTACTTGGTGGCCTCTCGTGCTACTCCAAGTTGGAACTGTAGGGGTGAGACCCCAATTGGAGAGCGGCCGATCAGAAACCGCGGCGCCGAGGAGAATCCCGGCCCCAGCCGGCTGACAGTTCTACAACCATCCAGTACGACGAAATTATTGTCCCGAGAGACAGTGTGGGTCGCCACATTTCCAGGTATCCAATCGGGAGTAATCTCACCAATTTTCATTTCACGATATTCGGTCTCGGAGAGCACGTCGATCCGATTCAAGTTGATCTTGTGGCCATATCGCGTGGAGCAGTCCTGCGATGGCCGAACCAGCATTCCATCTTGCTCGAGGATGCGCCCTGCCGGACGAGCGCAGCGAACGTCGGAGACAATCGGGTTCTGCGGGTGCGGTACCCAAGGACCAAGGGGAGACGCGGAATGGAACAAAAAAAGTTCATCATTCGCGGGGGAACCCTCGTTCGCGGCAATGTTGACAAACAGCCAGAATCTCCCGCCGTAACGTAAAAGGGTAGGATCAACCGCACGGATATTATTCAATAGCACCTTATGCAACACCCACTTTGTCGGGAAATCGACCGCACGATACAACTCGACGGTCCGATTGTCGTAGGTTTCCGGAATCATGTAGATCTCGGATTCCCACTCAATCAGGAACGGATATGAAAGGTGATAGTCGCGTTCCAGGACAGTTACCGGCTTGGAATACTCTCCCTTTGTATGGAGTTCCAGACAGGAGATGCTGCCCCTGTTTGTACGGTGCGAATAATCCTCGAAGAAAATGAAACTACGGCCGTTTCGGGAGAAGAGGAAAGGATCCGCGTAGAAGTGGTCGCGAGGGGGGTAGATGGTGTCGAGCCGGGAGTCTTTCAGATGGTTGCCGGCATGCCGGACGTCGTGAATCCCCAGAAACCATTGATCCCTTTTTAGCAGTCGCATTTTCCGTTGGCAAAAGAGCGCCCCCTGCGCCGCAAGAAAACGCAACATTGGACGATTCGTGGGGGCGCGATAGATTGGCTTGTTGTAGTGAATGTTTTCCTGGTAGGTGTCGAGTTGCTGGATCCACTCCCAGCCGTTGACATAGAGATCTCGCAGCCGCCGGAGAACAAAGTTTGCAGTCTTCCAGTAAATTGCGTTCTTGTTCTGATACCAGGAAGTGAAGTTGGTGGCAGAAAAAGAACGATACAGGATGCGTCCCCCGTCCAGGTCTTCGCTGAGTATCTGCAGGATCGTTCCCGACACGGGGTTGCGCTCGTAAATCTCCCAGAACAGGGGTGGTCCCCCCCGATAGCTTCGACTGTCATCGTGGTGAAATGACCAAACTCCGTAACGGGCGCAGCGAAGGATTTCTCCCTTGATCACTCGGAATCCGAAGCGAAGCATGACGTCCAGCTGGGCGCCGTTGATTTTTTCGATATCGCCAGCTTCGAACCGATCGACAAACTTCTTCTGAATCGGCATGACCTCTAGCGCAGGCGTATTTGAAAGCAGCGGGCTGATGTCCACCGCCGCAAATGCGTCAATTCGACGACTCTGGTTCAGCTTTCGGTCAAAGCGCGAATAGATTCGGTAAAGAAGAGTCGGCCAGATAGCTTTGAGGCTGCGCCGCCGCTTTGCGGAGGATGCTGCGATGCGGGTTGCCCGATTTGTAATGACAAGGGCGATTTCCAGATACGGTGCCTGGGCAAGATCCTGGAGCAGCTTGGCCAGCCATGCCTCCACGAGGCAGGAGTCCAGCATAATCCCGATTCGTAGCCGGGGCTTGTCGAGTTTAGGAATGAACTCCATATTCTTTAAAAGACCGAGAGTGGGGTTTGAGTATAATCCTGCTGGTTTGTTGTCTCGATCGTATCGAGGCCGGTAGCTTGGTTGAGAAGCGAAGCAAATTTGCGCGCCATTTCCCGGTGCGAGTAGCGGCTAATGGCCGTCTCATTTCCGCCATACCGCACCGATCCATGCTGCTGAAATTCCTGATAGGCGGAAAGTAGGTATTGCCGGAGCTCCTCCCTTGATTGCACGTGGATGCCGGCCCCTGTCTCGGTGAGTACATCGGTGAGTGCTCCGGGCACTCCGCCCACCGCCAGTATCGGCCGCCGCGACCCCAGGTATTCGAAAAGCTTCCCGGTATGCTGCCCCTTCTCCCGCGGATCTCCCCACCCTAGCTGCAAGAGAATTTGCGACTCTCGCTGGCGCTCCAGGGCGAGATGGCGTGGCAGCGAACCTGGGCATTCCGTGATGTCCTGAAGCCCGTATCTGGCGACCACTGCCGCCAGCCATGGTTCCGCCGGTCCGAAGAATCGCAGTGCGATCTGATTGCGGGACATCGCCCCTTCATGAATTAATTGGTGGATTGACTCGATCACCGGGCTTGGATCCCGTCGCCCTTCGTAAAGCATGCCTGTGTACGTAATGGAGAAGTGCGGGGTCAAAGGCACGCGACGCGGCTCGAACTCGTCTGGATCAAATCCGTTTGAGATTGTGCTGATTCGCTTGTGGCTATACCGTGATCGCAAACGTTCGTTCCACTGATCGGAAACGGTCACCAGAGCGTCGGCTTGACCCAGCGTCCGGCTCTCCAGGATCCTATCCAGGGGCTGCAGGAGACTGAAGCGATTCGTCAGATTTTGCGTCCAGAGATCACGCAGATCGGCAATCCACGGACAGCCGAGGATTTCTTTCGCCCTGCGGGCCACCAGATGTGCAGAAATGGGCGGCGACGTCGAGATAATGGCGTCAATCTTCGATGCTCTCGATCCGAGCTCCGCGATCGCCTCTTGCGCGAAGGGAACCCATCCCTTGGTCTCATCGGGAAAAGCCAGAAAATATTTAGCCAGTTGCAGTGCGCGAGTGTGCGGGTGGCCGGAGTTCTTTTGGGAAGCAACGGCCAAGCCAAGCTGCTCATGCATGGAGCGATGGCTATCCAACCCAAGTCTCGCCTTCCAGGATGCCACCAGGTCTCGGTATCCAGTCTCAATCACCTGGGGATCGTGGCGAGCCTGGCGGACACGCGGGGTCAGAATCACAGGCGTCCAACCATAGTTCGGCAGATACTTGGCTAACCCAGCCGGGCGCACTGCCCCGATGATTTCATTGGGTGGATAACAGAAGGTGATGAGCAAGACACGACGCATGGTATCGGGTTGTGAGAAAGGAACTTGACCGGAATTGATTTCGAAGGTGAATTGAGAAAAAGTTAGCTAAGGGGACTCCGGCCGTTGTGCTCTTGCCTGAACGCCGTTCCCGCCCTTCCAAACCTCAATATTGATAGCGCCAATTTCGGTTAGGAGACGACGTATGTTTGGAACGTCTCTCGAATGCTTGAAGCCGTCGGTTAGGGCGTCGTGAGTGTCGAGCAAGGACCACTCGAGTTGGAGCTGGTCGTTCAATTGGGGATAGGCACGAAAGTACGTTAAGATCGGAAGCATTCGAGAGACCGCATTGGACAGGAGAGGCATGTTCCGTAGGGCTCGCTGAATGGGAAAGCCTAACCGTACCATTCTATTCGTCCAGCGCAGAGCGTTGTCTCGCGACATATGATTCAGTACTGCGCGGAATATCGGAGTCGTCGTTAGGTAGTAGCGCCAGCGAGAGAAAGAGTAATGGTCGATGACCAGATGGCCGCCAGGCTTTACTTGGTTCCACAACTGCCGTATTGAGGATTCAGGGTCAGGAGTATGTTGTATTACCCCGATACAGAGGACCAGATCAAACCCCTGAGGGCCAAATGGCAAGTTCAAAATGTCAGCTTGTGCGAACCTGCAGGAAAAATCTCGGTTTCCGCAGTTTTCGCTGGCCGATTCAACGGCGTCACTCAAATCCACCGACGTAACAAGTGCCTCCCGATCCAGTAGGACTTCCGTGAAGCGCCCGGCTCCGCAACCACATTCGAGCACTCGCTTGCCCTTCAACGAACTCCAGACTTTGTCCCCTAGGCATTCGTGCAACCTGTCCTGGCTGATCGGGAATCCCGTGTACGAGTCCAGTTGGGTGTGCCGGAATGTTTTCCACTGCAGGCCAAAGTGAGTGGCGTACGAACTGGATTCCACGAAACGCGGAATTCCGCCCGTGATCTTGAATGCGTGATTCAGGGGGCAAACGAGTCTTTCCGATTCGGTGTGAAGGAAATGTCCGTGGGACGGGCATGTCCAAGCGGGAAACGTGACGTCTGAAATAGTAGCCAGTTTCATTGTTTTAGGATTTTCCCGACATTTTGGAGACTTGCGTTCGAATGCAAAGGAGGCGTGATTCAGCCCGCAACCCCGCGGACATTGGCCGTTGGTTCAATGACCTTGCACTTTCGGCACCTAGTACGGGAGTACGATGTTTTGGCAAAATCAAGCCATACCCGAGGGGTTCCACTGATCGATAGGCATGTCCGCGCGCGCGGCATTCTAACTGATTTCGTACCCTTCATAATTCCCCCGCCGTGCACGAGTCGCACGGCAGTATCGAGGTTTGACCCGTGAAAGCTTTCCCCGGCCCCTGCATTCGTCGCAGTTTTGTTGTTTTTCCTCTTCTCCTTCTCTGGCTGTCGGCGACAGCCCTCGCGAACGATTACTATGTGTCTCCGTCCGGCAACGATTCGAACGTCGGTTCCCAAGCCAGCCCGTGGGCCACTATCCAGCATGCTGTGAATTCCTTTTCTAACGATTCGAATGGAACCGTTATACATGTTACGGCGGGGGCATACGCGAGCGGCATAACGATCAATCGCGGAGGCGCGTCAAAATCCTCTCGCCTGGTGCTTCAATGCGACCCCGGTCTCGCGTCAGCCACGGCGGCGATTGGAAAGTGCAGAATCACTGGATCGAGCACAGGAATTATGATCACCGGCAACAATATCGATGTCGTGGGATTTGACATTGGAGGCAATCCCAACATGAACATTGGCGTTGTTACTGTCAATCAGGGTTCCGGAGTTGCGTCAACCGGGGGCAACAGCACGCACGTGATCAGGAAATTACATCCACGACCTGGCCGGCAATGTGAGCGGGCCGAACGGGGTTGGCTGCCCGCCGCAGGGCGCCATCCAGATGCAAAACCAGCATGGCCACACCATGACCGACCAACAAGTGCTAAGAAATCTGGTACTTCGCTACGGCAGTGGAGCGGCACACCCTGGGTGCAATCAGGCGCATGGCATTTACACTTCCGCTCCGGACGCAATTGTACAAAATAACATTGTGGTCGGTGCTCCGACTTCGGCCATCCAGACCACAGCTCCCTGTGGCAATGTCATATCTAACAACGTGATGATCAATGCCCAAGCTGGACTGATCCTGGAAAATACCGATCTGGTCGGCTGCCCGGCCGGCGTGCCCGGTCACAACACGATTGTGAACAATTACGTCGGGAACACAAGCTGGCACATTTTTACTGTCGGCGACGCGGCGGCCTGCACTGCCAGCACACCAAACCTCATCAGTCACAATGTTTCCGATGGTCTTGATACAGAATACAAAGCCGGTCCGTTCTCCTGCGATATTGCCAATAGCTGGAGTCATCAGGCAGGGTCAGGACTTCTTTGTTAAGCTCCAAGACCGATGGTTCCGGGGACTACCGTCCAAAATCTGGGAGCATCGCCCTCAAAAGCGGTACTACCGCCTGCACGTCGGGAGGAATCAGTCCATGTACTCCATCGATCGATTTTGCCGGCCAAAGTCGGTCAGCGTCGATTTCCGTGGGCCCCTACGACCTGCTACAACCTGGTGGTGCGCCCGACGCTCCCACAGGACTGATAGTTACAGTCAACTAGAAGAAGGCACTGAGCGAAACTGCCCAGCGCTCCCTTCCTCAGTTCGCCGTGATGTGCAGCCCGGGCCGGATGGGCTGCACCGGCGGTTTCTTAAAGAGATAAACCACGCCTGCAAGAACTCCCCATTCCATACACAAGGTGGAAGGCGAGAATAGCCAGCGGCAAAATCGACACGACAGGATTTTGTCTGTCCTTGACAATAACGTATCGCAAAATAGGAACCGACCACCAAGTGCAAACCGATCACTCCAAGCAGGACGACAGCTGCGGGCAAACTGAAGGGTGCCAGTACGAATAGGAATGCAGAGTCCCCCCGGCGAGTATGGCCGGAGCAAGGTGGCGCAACTCCAACGAATGAGTATTCTCTTTCAGGGTAAAGAGATGTCTCAAGTTGTTCCGGAAGGTTCAGCGCAGCAAACGGGGGAAGGTTTTTACTGGATGGTACTTGGTGGCCAGCGCCGGCGTCAGGTAAATGGTCCCGCCCGCGCGCCGATGCGGGCATTTAGATCGCTGTCTTGATTGCGTACGAGCTTTTCGTTATAGAATCCGACACGCTCAAACAGGTCCCGCCGGAACGCTCCGAATGGAACTGTATCCACTATGCCCTCTTTCTGAGAAGTTCGATACCACGCGTTTCCGACACCAAATGGATTGGTCAAAACTGCGGCCACAAGCTGTCCGCTCAGATCATCAGCAGGCACTGCAGTGATCCAAGGGCCACCCACATTGTCCGCCTTTAGTTTGTTGTAAATAGAGTACGCAGTTGGCAATGTAGTCGGAAGGATATTCGTTGTGCGCATCCGCCCGCACTATGACTGAGCCACAAGATCTGCGAATCCCGATGTTCATCGCGGTCGGAGCGATTCCGGACGGGTTGTCCAAGAGAAGAAGGTTCGAGAACTCCAGCCCTAGATCTTTGACAATTTCCCGTGATCGGTCGGATGAGCGACCGTCGACCACAATGACCTCATAATCACTGCTGGGGTATCTTTGGTTCAAGAGCGACAGCAGGGACTTCCGCAAATATGGTTCTTCGTTTCGGACGGGAACAACGACACTCACTTTGTCCATTTAGGAGCCGACCCTTTTCAGATTTATCCTTGACGACCGATCCAGCATCAAGCAGAGCCGCCTTCAAACAACATTTCTACTCCCACCGTTTTTGCGCTCCCGCTCCCGGGTCCGCTATGGTCCAAGACACCGAGGGAGTCGGCATTCCACGTCCGCTATCCATAGCTACAGCGGCGTGCACCGGCTCCGGCGCACCGGCGCGGGCGCGTCCTACGTCAATGGAAAAAGGTCTTTCTACCAGCAAAAAGAGCAAGGTGGCAACGATCCAACTGAAGGCGAGCGCCGCCAAAAGGAGCACGACAAATAGAAACCAACCTTGGCCGGAGATGCCCGCTCGCCAGACCGCTTGTCTGAGGAGCCCCAACGTCACAGCGTGAACCAGGTAAAAGGAATAACTCATATTGCCAAGATATCGGAGTGGCCTCCAGCTTAGGAGTGAGCCCAATAACCCACCCCCGTGAAAGCAGAATCCACAAAGGGCAAAGGAACCGACGCCAATGATGGCGGTAATGACGGTGCGCAGGCTGTGCTCTGGAACGAGACGGTAACTGTCTATGAAGTAAATGAATACCAATGCAATAAGATACGCTCCGAGTATGGACAGGTCGACAAGCGCCGTGGAGCGTCCCCGGAATCTGTCGGCGACTTCAAATAACAGAATTCCGAAAAGGAAGCCGACAAGACGGACACGAGGGTTGTCAAGTGTAGGCGAGAGCAGCAGGCCCGCCGTGAGCAGGAACGCAAAAAACGATATCCGGGTCCAACGGACCCAGTGACGCATCGCTGTCACTGCCACGACTAAGGGCA
Organism: Terriglobales bacterium; assembly: GCA_963803205.1. Lineage (GTDB taxonomy): Bacteria > Acidobacteriota > Terriglobia > Terriglobales > Acidobacteriaceae > CAWDLG01. The sequence goes on along the minus strand of CAWDLG010000004.1, from coordinate 721,358 downwards.
GCAGAAGATAAAAGAATATTTCGTAGCTCAAGCTCCAGCTCACCGCCAGCATAGGCCGGACGGGAAGTTGCCGGGCATTAACAGGAGGTTTTGGAGAATGAAGCTCGCCTTTTGCGGAAGGCTTCCGTAGAACTTGAAGTGCTCATTGCTCGAAAAAAATCCGAGGAACAGATAGATTGAAATAACAGCCAGGAATGCCGGATAAATTCGCTGGACTCGCCGAAGCAAAAGCGTGCATATCGGAATCGAGGTCGCAGAACCGCGCCATAAATGAGGTATCCACTGATCACAAAAAACAGATCCACGCCCACGTTGCCAATTGTGCCGAGAAAGTGGGAGACGCCGACAGGGTGAAGTGGAACTGAGAAATCCGCTGAGTGCCGTGTGAGAATGGACAAAAAAGACTAATAATACCGCCCATCCCCGCAGGCCCTCCATCGGCACGATTCGGGAATGACCGGAGTCTGTTTCATAAATGTTTTCGATGGCGCCAAGGAAACGGGCCATAATGCCGCTGGATCTCAGGGACGCGCCCTTTGCCGCTGCAGGCGAGAAGTGCAATGTCCGATCCTGCACGGAATCGACATTTAAAGGCAGATGCATGTTGTTAACGGCGTCTTGTGTGGCAGTCGCGTGGTTTCTAGGTGCCAATCAGGGTTCGCAACAAAATCTTCAAGTCGCGGCTGAAGGTTGCGTGCCGTGCATACTCGAGGGCCAAACGCGTCTTCTCGGGGAAAACGACATTTACGTAGTAATGTGCCAAATGCTCTTCGGGTACCTTGGCAAGAAGTCTTTCTTCATTGCGATATTGGAGAGTTGACCAGCCAGTTAGCCCGGGCCGCAGCTGAAGCACCGACCGTGTTTCCGCAGGCAGAGTCTCACAATATTCAGCGATATCTGGGCGTGGGCCCACCAGGCTCATGTCTCCCACCATTACATTGAAGAGCTGGGGGAGTTCATCCAGTTTCGATTTTCGCAAAACTTTGCCCAGAGGCGTAATTCTCGAATCGCCCTCGCGGGTTATCGTCAGATCAGAAAGGTCTCTGCGATCCCGCATAGTTCTAAACTTCAATATTTCAAAGGGATGCCCATCCTTCCCAATTCTTTGCTGCCGGAAAAGCACCGGGCCCTCGCTGGTACTCTTGATTGCAATTGCAATCACGCTCATCACGGGAAATGCCAGCAAAAGGCCAAGGCCCGAAGCTACGCATCAAAGATGCGTTTACCCCGCGAAAAATTCCAGGCGCTCAAACCGCCATTCGCGGGCAACAGCTGAGACACCTGTGATGTATGGAAGGGAGGCGTGAGCAAAGATTGGCGATCGGGTGCTGGGTCGAAACCGGCGTCAGTTTTTGTGGGAGCAACCGGGGGGTGCCAGTGGCTCCAGTGGCCGGGTAGATATTTCGCCAGAAAGTACCAGGCATAGCTGCTTGCCAAGCAAAAGGTGACCCGGGTTACTAGAGCGCAGTGGTTGCGGATTTCAATTGAGCTTCACTCTGAGCCAAAGATCTATTCCTACCAGAGCCGCTGACAACCTGTTCATAGCAGTGTTTCGTCTCTTGCGCGATTCTTCTCCAGCTTCGTGCCACGTCCGCTTTGCATCTGCTCTCAGTGTGCTCCAGTTCTTGAGGGTTGGCGATGAGACTGCTTAGATGTCCAGACAGTGACCAGACGTCCCCGTACTCCACATAAATCGCGCCTTTGTAGTCCTCGAGTGCTTCGCGAAACCCTGGCAGGGCGGTTGCAATAATCGGCTTGCCAAAAGCGATTCCGGTCATCAGCGCGCCGCTCTGCGTGATTTCGCGATAGGGATAAATGGCGATGTCGGCAGCTTGATAATAAAGAGGGATTTCTTCAGACCGTAGATAACGCAAATGAAGCTTCACCGAAGCAGCTAATCCGTTCTCCTTGATTTGGGATTTCACAGCATCCATGTGACACTGTTCGCCTCTGCCTGCGATGACCAATTTTGCAGCAGGTTGTCGAGCCTGTACCTCCTTCCACGCCTCCAAGAGAAAATCCAAGCCCTTGTAGGGCCGGACGAGCCCCTGGTACAGAACTACGCAGAGCGTGGGCTCCAAGCCTATACGGCGTTTCGCTTCCGCCTTCTCTAGCCGGGGATAGTCAAAGAACAATGGTCCATGAGGAATTAGCCAGATTTTGTCGGCATCCAGTCCGAAGTTGTGGACGAGGTAATCTTTGGTCTCCCGGGTATGGCAAATGAGTGCATCCATCAGGTGGTAGACTTCGCCAAGACTATTCTCGACTTTTGCGTTCGAATCATGAGGAAGAACGTTGTGCACGGTGTAGACCAGTTTGATTCCGCGTCGGCGGACGAGCTTGATAAACCACGTTTCAAGCGGAATGCCTTCCTCAACCAGGGCAGCCCACTGCAAATGGATGATATCCGGGGTCTGAAAAAGGAATCGGATGGCTAGCGCCGAAAGATTGCAGCAAAACTCTAGAAACCTAAGTGAGCGTCTGAGCCGCTTGTTTTTGATAGCCAGACCTGACGCGATGCTTGTCAAGCCCGGGTCATTCGTTATGCCGCGTCCATGAAAGTAGTCGGGCTCAAGATGAAAGCGAGTAGATCCCAAGGTACAAGCCACACCCTCTGACTCCAGGGCTCGACAAAGGTAGGCGTTATAGTAGGGGATCTGGCACCACAGATCCATCATGTAGACATTGAGCATACGCGTTGGTCTACTCAAGACTCACAGCCTGGAGGCAACTTCCATGACCTTCTCCACTGCCGCGCAGGTATCCAGTATGTCCTGCTCGCATAGCGTGGGATGGATCATGAGCATCACGCTGGTCTCGCCTAATTCCCGCGCCACCGGGAGCCGGGTCACCGGCCGGAGTCTCTCAAAGACCTTTTCCAGGTAGATCTCGCTACAGCTGCCGGCAAAACAGGGTATGCCCTCGGCCTGAATGGCTTGCAATATGCTCCTTTGCGTCCATTCCCCGTGTAGCCGTTGGGGACGGAGGAATACGTAGTATTTGTAGTTGGCGTGTCCGAATTCCGGAGACGGAATGGTCACGCGCAGTGCGGGGATCTTCGAGAAACGCCGGTTGAGCATGTCAGCGAAGCCGCGGCGTTTTGCTAGCATTTCGGGAACCCGACGCAGGAGGACCCGGCCCACCGCTGACTGCATCTCGGTCATGCGCCAGTTGGTACCGACGGTGTCGTGCACCCACCGAAACACTGGAGATGAGTGTGATCTGGACATCGCGGTATAGTTCTTGCCGTGGTCTTTCATATCCAAGCGCGTTCCCACAACTCCGGGTCATCGGTCGTGAGCATGCCGCCTTCACCGCAAGTGGTCATGATCTTGTCCTGGCAGAATGAGAATGCGGCAACATCCCCAAACGAACCCACGGCGCGGTTTTTGTAAGTCGCGCCTTGAGCCTGCGCGCAGTCTTCAATCACGCGAAGACCGCGGTCGCTCGCCAGGGCCAGGATCGATCCATGTCGCAGGGCCAGCCTGCGAGGTGGACAACGATGATCGCCTTGGTGCGAGGTGACAAGACCTGGCGAATGCTCTCTGCCGTAATGTTCTGACTGATACGGTCGACATCGGCGAAGACCGGAGTCGCACCCCGCATAGAGACGCAACTAGCTGATGCTAGGAAAGTACGGCTGGGAACCACGACTCGTCCCCGGCCCCGATGCCCAGCGCATAGAGTGCCAACTCCAATGCTACCGAGCCATTAGCCACCGCCACGGCGTACTGACAGCCGGTCGAAACCGCGAATTCCTTCTCGAAGAGCCGTCCTTGTTGTCCGGTCCAATAATTTACCTTGCCCGATTGCAGGACGGCGATTGCCTCGCCCATCTCTTCCTGGTCAAACCACGGCCACGGAGCGAAAGGATGCAGACGGATCGGCGTTCCACCCCCGATTGCGAGGCGGGTGCTAACTAGGTTGGCGGTGCTCATTGTGGGATTTCCATTGCTATGCGATTAAACCCGATCGAAGGTGAGTGTACCCGACGTTAAAGGATCACCATGATAGCGAGAATTGTGAGCCAATGCCCGGCCTAAAGTTTGCTTGGAGTCTCGTCCGCGAGATCCTGCGCGGCCTTCGTAGCGATGGTGAGTAAAATGACTGGAAGCCAAAAGGCCTTAAACCACAGGATATTCGCGGTCAGGCCCGAAACGATTAGACCCCACATTGCAGCCTCCATTGCCGGCATAAACGTATGGATTCGATATACCTGCTTGAAGCTGATCGCGGCTCGTAATTGCGAGACCAATGCACCGATCAGAAGCAAGAGGCCCAATACTCCGGTTTCGACCCCCACGGCCAGGAAAATGTTGTGTGCATCCCGAAAATCTCCCTTGAAATGCGGCGCCTCTCCCATGTATTTCGTATACGCATTGGGAAAGTTACTCAATCCTGCCCCCATAATTCCATAGTGAGCGAAAGCCGTAACGCCTACTTTCCAAATATCCATTCGGCCCGACCGCCATACTCACCCATTGTCTGGAAACGCGTGAAAAAGAGGGGCGGCATAGTGGCGATCAGAATTGCAAACGCAGCCAAAGGAAGCATTACGCGACGTCCGGGCCGGATGCGGTAAAGGCATACTGACAATGTAACGATCAAGCCTACTGCGGCTCCCCGGGACATGGTCACAAAAAGACCCAAACTCGAGCCGGCGACCGCTACCAAAAGCAGTGCCTTTCGAACCTTGCCGCTATGCGAAAAGAAATCCGTTAAGGCTAGAGCGATTGGCAGAAGAAGACTTATCCCCAGCAAGTCCGGGTTGTATACCCTGCCGCCCGCAACTAATGAGCCGCGCATAGTGCTATTAGCCGCTTCCTGATAGAAGGTCCCAGTAAAGAAGAGGTACGCTGCCCACATACCAGCGGCACAGCCCCCCAACATGGTCAAGAAAAGGATGTGCCTAATTTCAGCTTTCGTATACCGAAAGCAACTCGCGATCAGGTACAAACCGAATGTGGCAGCTACCGTGGGCAAGACGTCTATGGAAGCCTCTGGCTCGATGGCCCAGGCTGTGGTCATTACACACCAGGAAGCGAACACCAGCCACCAAATTGCTGCAGCAGGAGGCCGACGCAGTCGGCTTTTGATTAGTCCGGTCCCGAGGAGAATTGTGGCCGCCGCTGCTCCTGCGAACCATGTTAACGTTCTCCCACGATCGCCCGAGCCGAGGACGAGCAAAGGGTCGAAGGGTACCAGAAGTGCAAACGCCCCTAAGCCGACTTGGACGGGGTAGAACAGCGCAAACGGGAGCAGGAGAGCTCCCAGCCCGAGAATCCAGTAACCCTCGCCGATGGCAATCCCCATCGCTGCGGCACAGATAACTGCAAAGGCAGCGAGCATACGAGGACAGGAGAGCTGGCCCAGCAGTCCACGACTTTTCGTGGGATCAGATTGTAGTTTGGAGAACAAGAAGGACATCAACTCCCTGGTTGAACTGTGTTCGTTCCTTCAGTTGCAAGGCAACTGGAGGCTCGAACCGACCACTCTTCCAGACTGAGATGCGACCGTTTAGACAACTTCTCATATGTAGCAACCAGTGCTCGGGACCTTTCCATTGGAGAATGGTTGGCCTTGATCAGTTTCCGTGCTCCGCGGACAAGGCTCGCGGCAAGAGCGGTGTCATCAAGTATGCGCGCAATCGCCCCAGCCATGGCCTCGGAATTCCGCGGCGGCACGAGCAGAGCGTTCTTACCGTGCTGCACCATGTCAGGGATGCCTCCGACGGAGGTGGAGACTACCGGCACACCTGCAGCCATGGCTTCGAGCAATACATTAGGAGAACCTTCGCTCCATGACGAAATAGCCAGAAGGTCGGCCGATTGGAAGTAGGATCGTACATCGTTGACATGCCCGGTGAGGACCACTTCATTTTCCAAGCGATTTTGCACGATCACTTGCTCGATACTGCGTCGTTCGCGACCTTCGCCTACGATAAAGAGTCTCAGCTCCAGTTCCGGTCGTGTTTGCCTTAAGTGTCTGATAGCCAAGATCAGATCTTTGAATCCCTTCTCTTTCGAGAGTCGCCCTACGGCCACTATGACTCGCTGATTCGAAACCGGGCCAGCCCGCAGAATCGGTTTGGGGTTCTCTGTCCACAGAGGATCTATGGAGTTGTGCAAGACGAGGGTGCGGGCACGAGGGATACCCCGCGCCTGAAGTTGGCGTGAAAATGCGTTGCAGACCGTTATTATCCGGTCGGGAGCGCGCAACGACCATCGGTCCAATTGCGCTAATAGAGCACGCAACACCGTACTTCTTGTATAACCATGATGAAAAGCAATCCAGTGTCGTTTCTTATGTGCGCCGCTGGCCCGCACAAAGAAATGGGATTTGAACATGTGAGTTTGAAGAATATCCGGATCGACTCGATCAACGACCTGTTTAAGCAGGCCAATTACCTTCGGGTCGAACGTAAAGCGTTCGGGAATGCGGTAGAGTGGAATATGGTCCCTAAGTATCCGCGAAGCAAGTTCATTGGCCCCTGCCGCAGCCGATGCATTGTGCCCAACGCGTTCAAAAATGGCCAACGAGGACTCGATAATGACATCCTCATCCCAATCTCTCGTGATGCGGCAAAATTCCAGCAGATTTTTGGCGGGGCCGTTAACCGTCGTACCTTCAATGACCGCCAGAAGCCGAATACGCTGCTTTCTAGGGCGTCCTGTCATAAATTGGGTGGCTGAGCGAGGTTCAATGATTAAGAATCAAGCGCCAAGGTTTGTGCTACGCCACGCTCAATGCAGGCTCGTGCGCCGAAACCGGCTTCGGCAACGCCAGCCGAATCCACAACTCGAGAATCAATAACGCCCACAGGAGGTAGTCGTGGTTGACTCCGCGCCGCTGTTCCTGGACGACTCGTTCGAGCGTGCGTCGCTCAAACCAGCCTCGTTGCTCAACCTGAGGCCCGAGAACCCAATCCTCTACTAAATCGTTCCACTCCGAGCGAAGCCATTTTCCAATCGGGACGGAAAAACCCTGCTTGCGGCGTTGGATGCATTCAGCGGGAACGTGACGCAGTGCCAGCCGACGCAGCAGATATTTAGCCGTATTGTCGCGGAAGCGCACATCGGCCGGGATTCGCATCGCTAATTCCATGAGGTCAATATCGAGAAATGGGCTGCGTGCCTCGACACTCGCTCCCATGGTACCGCCGTCTACCTTGGCCAGGTAGTCGTCGGGCAGCACGCTAAGAAGTTGTGCCTGCATCACCCGGTCGACATCCTGTGCGCCGTCGAGTGGCGGAGGAAGCAGCTTGAGGTAATGCAGATTGTGGCGGTTGCCAGCCAGACGCTCGCGAAATTCAGGCGAGTACAGGCTCGAGCGGATGGAAGGGGACATCGCACTATTGATCGAAAACAAGGTCTGTTCTACGGGAAGTGCAGTCAGGCGCGCCAGGGTGCCGGCACGGTGCAGCACCCCCCGCGACCTGAGCAGGCGATCGCTGAGCCCAGCGAGCAGCGTGCTCAGCGGCCCGGGAAGGAACCGGCGCAGTCGCTGCGCGCGATAGTAGACCAGATACTGGCTGTATCCGCCAAAGACTTCGTCGCCGCCGTCTCCTGTCAGTATGACAGTCACAAATTTTCGGGCCTGCTCGGCAATCGCCAGCACATTCACCGCCGAAGCGTCTGCCAGCGGTTCTCCCATGGCCTGGACCAGACTGGTCAAGCTTTTTTGGACGTCACTCGACACCGTCAATTCGTGATGGACCGTGTCATATCGCCGCGCCACAGCGGCAGCAAACCGGCTCTCGTCCATGGCGGGATCGTCGGTCTTCACCGAGAATGTTTGCACGCGTCCTGCAATTTTGGCGGCGGTGACGGTGACCAGACTAGAATCGACGCCACCCGAAAGTAAGACGCCGACGGGGACATCGGCAACCAGACGTCGCCGCACCGCGTTGCGCAGGGCGTGCTCGATCCTCTCCAGCCACTCTTCATCGCGCACCCCTGTTTCAGGATGGAGAAAATCTGGAGTCCAGTGGACCAGATCCTTTCGTTCTCCATCCTGCACAAAACTTGCGGCGTGACCGGGAAGAAGCTTCTCCACGCCCTCGAAAATGCTGCCAGGGCCGGGAATGTACATGTCAGACAGAAGTTGGTCCACGGCGACGGCATTGATCTCCGGCGCTGTATCGAGTGCCAATACGATGGCTCTGGCCGAGGATGCGAAGACGAGTTCCCCCTGCTTCCAACGAAAGAAGAGAGGTTTTTTCCCGAGTGGATCGCGCGACAAATGGATGCTATGGCGACTGTGATCGAAGATGGCGAAGGCATACATGCCGCGAATCCGCGCCAGCAACTTCTCTAAGCCCCATTGTTCATAGCCGTGAAGGAGTACCTCGGTATCCGTCCGCGAGCGAAAAAGATGTCCGTGACCGACTAGCTCGTGCTTGAGTTCGACAAAATTGTAGATAGCGCCATTGAACACGACTTCCACCGAGCCGTCTTCATTGGCCATCGGCTGAAGTCCGTTTTCGGAAAGATCGAATATGGAAAGCCGCCGATGCCCGAGAGAGTAACCTGGTCCATACGTCAGGCCAACCCCGTCGGGCCCACGATAAGACATGGCGTCCCGCATCCGCTTGACGCGTGCCGGATCCACTGCCTTTCGATCCGCACTATAAATTCCGCAGATTGCACACATATTAGATATTAGAAGCCGATGACTTTGAACGTCTGAGGCATGAAATCATGACCAGCTCCCAAAATTACTAAGTCCTTGGCTGACGCGTCGCAGCGAGAAAGTTGGTTATTAGGAAGTAGCTGGACACAGCTTTAGCTACTGCTTGAAGCAGAGTGTGAAGCGAAGAAGCTGGTAATGTGTTCGACCACCCGTTCTTGCTGCTCCGCGGTGATTCGGGGCGAGATAGGAAGGGCTAGGACGTGGTTGCTAACTCTTTCGGCTTGGGGGAATGCAGCCGGCAGATATCGTAGATCAGAAAATGCCGCTTGCAGGTGCAGCGGCAAGGGATAGTAGACCTCGGAGGGAATGCCGCTGCGGCGAAGGTGATCGCGCAGGCGGTCGCGCTCTTCGATCTCTATTACAAACTGGTGATACACATGGAGCTTGGTGGAGTTTTCCTCGGGCCAGCGAAGCCATTTCTGCAGGCCAGCGCAGCGGAATAGTTCGCGATAGCGCTCGGCGTTCCGGCGTCGAGCGGCCGTGAACTTGTCGAGGTAGCGCAGCTTGACCAGCAGAACGGCCGCCTGCAAAGTGTCGAGACGGCTATTGATCCCGAGTTGTTCATAAGAGTAGCGGGTACGGCTGCCATGGTTCCGCAGAATCGAGGCTTGCTCCGCCAAGTGGGGATCGTTGGTCGTCAGCATTCCGCCATCCCCGGCGCCGCCGAGATTTTTCGAGGGGAAGAAGCTGAAACAACCGCAGGAGCCGATACCGCCGACCGGGCGCTCTCCGTAGCGGGCGCCGATTGCCTGGGCGGCGTCCTCAATCACGGCCAGGCCATGGTCACGCGCAATTTCGACGATGGGAGACATATCGGCTGGAAGCCCGAAAAGATGCACCGGAATGATCGCTTTTGTGTATGGGGTGATAGCAGCTTCGATTTGTCTCCAGTCCAGGGTGTAGGTGTCTGGGTCAATGTCTACAAAGACCGGTTTCGCCTGTAGCCGCGCAATACTGCTCGCGGTCGCGACGAAGGTGAAGGGTGTCGTGATGACCTCATCCCCGGCGCCGACATGGCTTGCCATCAACGCCAGCTGGAGCGCATCCGTTCCAGAGGCGCAGGCAATCGCAAACTGAGAGCCGACAAGAGTTGCGATCTGCTTCTCGAGTTCCGCAACCTCCGGGCCCATTATGAACTGTTGGCGACGAAAAACGCCTTCGACCGCAGCCAACACTTCGTCCCACATGGAAGCAAACTCTGCTTCCAAGTCAAGGAAGGGAAAGAGCAGAGGCATTCTGTCCTGCGCGAGGTACGATGGTTTGGCCTTGGTGGACACGGAAGCTAGGGGCACCTCACGCCAATAGCGGCCAACATAGAAAGATCACTTTGCCACCGGCATCTCGTAGTCGTCGTATCCGTATCGGTAGTACTTGTAATCGATGGCACTCAGATCAACTGCGTTCAACACGACTTGCATGATGGGAGCACCATTGACCTCAGAGATCAACTCCACACAGCGCTGCATCGCTTGCCGGGTGGTCATGCCGGATCGTCCGACCAGAACCACGGCATCCGCCAGAGTGGACAGCGCCCTTCCGTCGACAAAAGGCAGGATGGGAGAGGAATCAACTACCACGAACCGGTAGCGCTGCCGCAGGGCCTGCAGTACCTCTTGCATATCCTCCGAGCACGTAAGTTGTGGTGCGTTTCCGTTGGATTTTCCGGCCGGAATCACCGACAGGTTGTTCATTCCCGGGGCATCTACCAGCACCTCGTCCAGATCGGCTGCCTTGGTCAACACATCGCTGAGCCCTTTGTCGTAACGCAGTTCAAAGGCCCGGCCAATCCTGCCCTTTCGCATATCCGCATCCACCAGGCAGGTGCTGCCATGTTTCGCCAGGGCAATCGCTAGGTTCATGGCCAGAGTGGTTTTGCCCTCGCCAGGAAACGGTGAAACCATCAGTAGCACCTGTGGAGGATGCGCAGGGGAGGACAGCATGATGGACGCGCAGAGGGCCTGCAGCGCCTCGGCTTCCGGGGAGTACGGCCGGTCAAGCAGAAAGCGGTTTGTGCGGCTGTTCTCGCCGCTGGCCGCAGCCACGAGGCCAGCCGCGGTCTTCGGGCCAGAGATCCGATCCTGATGATCCGATTTTCCGATGAAAGGAATGATGGAAATGTTAGAGCTACCAAGCCATTTCCGCACATCCTCGGGTGACCGTACTTTATTGTCGAATTCTTCGCGGACGAATGCCAGAACAATCCCGCCAATGAGGGCGGCAAACAATCCCACGGCCAGATTCAATATGCGGCGGGGGCGAACTGGTTCTTCCGGAATCCGGGCCGGGTCGACGATGCGCACGTTGGCGGACTTGGAGGCCGCCGATATCCCGGCTTCCTTGATCTTTGCGTACAAGGAGTTGTATAGCTCAACGTTGGCTTCCACTTCCTTCTTCAAGGTGTTATAGCGAGCGACCTGGTTGATCTCTTTTGAAGTGCCTTTCATTTCCTCAGCCATCAGGCGTTCGCGCGCATTGGCTGCGGCAAAGCTGGCCCGGGTGGAATTCAAGATGGCCGTCTTCTGAGCGTCAATCTGTGCTTGCAGTTCGGTTGCTTCGGTTTGCAGTTTCTGTACATTCGGGTGGTTTTTGCCGTAGACGACGAGCGCCTGTGATAGTTCCACCTTACGTTCCGCCAATTTCTGACTTAACTGCTGTACCACGGGATTATTGCGGACTTCGGGAAGCGAATCTGGATTACTTGCCTGCACGTTTTTAAGCAAGGCTTGCAATTGAATTCTTTCCGCTTCTGCTTGGGTTAGCTGTCGGCTCAGCTCGCCCATATGCTCGGAGAAGGTGCTCTTATCACCTTCGACATCGGCAACGCCAACCGCCCGCTGGAACTCCGCCAGAGCTTTCGTTGAGTCGTCCATCTTCGCTCGCAGATCGTCCAGTTGGCGAGATAACCATTCCGATGACTTCATGATGGCGTCGTGCCGGGTCTGATATCCCTGATCGATGAAGAGCTCTGCCAGCCCGTTTGTAACGGTAGCCGCCAGTTTTGGATCATGGCTGGCAAAGCTAACCGAGATGAGACGGCTGGAAGTGTCTCGCTTGACTTTGAGATCCCGGCTGAAGGTCTGCAGCGCTGCAATCTCTTCGGGGGCCAGGTCCAACTCCGAAGTGCCGGATGATGCTGTTCTTCCAAAACTCTTATCCGGGGTCGGACCAACAATTTCCGGATTCTGGTCCAGTTGCAGCTTTCGGATCACAGCCACAGCCAGGCTGTCACTTTGCAGAACCTGGGCCTGGGTTTGCAGATATTCAGCGTCGCTCGGGACCGAGCCGCCGCCCTCTAGCGAAAACATCTCTCCCGGCGGGTCGACCTCGATGCGCGTTGTAGCTTCATACACCGGTTTTGTGAAAAACGTAACTACAACCACGGTGATCATCACCAACGCGGCAAAGCCGGCCGACAATTTCCAATTCTTTTGCAGTATGGAAGCCGCGCGCACCCAGTCCGAGGCATTGTTTTCGGCCTCGGAAACAGTCACAGACCGGGGCGGAGCAATTTCACGTGCTTCAAAGCTGACCGGCGATACCACGGGCGTTCTTCCCATCCCTTTTCCTGCCCCACGCATTAATTCGAAATTCTTACTCACCGGTTTCCTCCCTCAGACTGCCTCAGATCTTGTGTTCCGTCCACCTTGCTCTACCGCCGGTAAATCGCCACGCCCGTTGCCGCCTGGATGACTGCGTCCAGAGTCCGGCGGCCGGCACTTTTCGCCGTGCTGCTGGGCACAAAAATGATGTCTTCGGCCTGCAGCCGCACGTCCGGAGCCTTCGAGTCGAGAATCTTCTTGAGCTCGAGCGGGATCTCCTGCGGGCCGTCTGGTGTCCGGCGGATGATCTTGGCGTTGTTCAGCGATGCCGTGGAATTGGTTCCTTCGGCCACCGCAATCGCCTGCAGCACCGTCATCTCGGTGCCATTCTCCATGATGACGCCGCTCGGGCGGTGCACGTCGCCGGTCACGTAAACCACTCCCGCTTTCGAGACCACGATCGTGTCCCCGGGAAAGATCTCGACGTTGCTCGAAACCGCTTTCGAAGGATCGTTCGACAGCGTCACCAGGTCGGCTTTCTGGGGACGGTCCCGGTGCGTGATGGTGATCACCTTGCCGGCCCTCTGCGTCGCTCCCCCGGCGAGCGAGATCACATCGAACAGCCGCCGCGAGCCCAGCATCGGGTAGACGCCCGGCTTCTGCACCTCTCCGAGAACCGAGACGCCCTGCGTGGCATACTCCTTGACGAAAACCGAAACCTGCGGATGAGTGAAAAATCCGCCATCCGTCAGTTTCTTGGCGATGGTCGTCTGCGCCTGTTCGGGACTAAGCCCGGCGATGTGAACCGCTCCGATGAAGTTCAGCGACACGTCGCCGGCGGAACCGACTCGTACTTCCTGGTCCGACTCCGGCGCTCCAAACACGCTGATCTTCACCAGGTCGCCGGCGTCGATCTTCGGCACCACGCCCATTTTCTCGGCCGGGGCCGCGGCTTCAGCCGGAAGAGGATCGCTGGTCGTCGTCGCCGACGGCGTGGGCTGCATGTCCTCAACCCGTTGCTGCGACCATGCAACTGGCGCGGTGACCAGGGCAAGAAGCAACAGCCCTGGCCGGGTAGCATTCATGATTTGGTGGATTTTCACGGCAAACTCCTAAAAGGACAGCCTTGAGGGAAGGCGGGAACCCTCCAAGGGTACACCGCGTTCCCGGCCGGCGAAACTGGTTTCGCCGCAGACAGTGATCCTTTCCAGTCCCGGAACATTGGCTGCGGCAGTTTAATGAGAGCAGGAAGGAAGAGGCGCCGGACGGGGGCCGGCTCCGTGCAGCTTCTGGTCTCAGCGGTGGGGAGGTTGATGCGGACGAATTACATACTTCGACGAATGAAAGCTCAGGCCACGCCGCGAACGCCCACCCACAAGTCGGCCTGCTTCGACTTGTAAGTCAGCGCGATATCGTGGCGATCCAGCTCGCACAGCGAGAGCATCTCCTTGCTCGGGGTGTACTCGGGCACAATCTCCTTCAGGCGGGTGATGATTCCGTGCACGTTCTTGGAGTCGACCAGGGCGGAGAGTTCGTGGAGCCAGGCTCCCACCTGATCGAATTTCACCGACGCGCTGCGCAGCACCCGGATCTTCTCGTGACCAGTCGGCCAGATGTCCTCGCCCTCCAGAGACAGCTCCTCAAACAGCTTCTCTCCCGGGCGCAAGCCGGTATAGACGATCTTGATGTCGCGGTCGGCCTCGAGACCCGACAGGCGGATCAGGTTCTTGGCCAGGTCGACGATCCGCACCGGCTCGCCCATGTCCAGGATGAAGATCTCGCCGCCGTGCCCCATCGTCGCAGCCTGCAAGACCAGCTGCACCGCTTCCGGGATGGTCATGAAATAGCGTTCGGCGTCAGCGTGGGTGACCGTGATCGGCCCCCCGGCGGCGATCTGCCGCTCAAAGGTGGGCAGCACGCTGCCGTTGCTGCCGAGCACGTTTCCGAAGCGCACCGCCATGAACTTGGTCCGCTGATTTTGCAGGCCAAGGATGATCAGTTCGGCCACCCGCTTGGTGACGCCCATGATGTTGGTCGGGTTGACCGCCTTGTCGGAGGAAATCAGAACAAAGTCCTCGACCTGGTACTGCTTGGCGATCAGGGCGACGTTGTAGGTGCCGAAGATATTGTTGGTCACCGCCTGGAAGCAGCTGCGTTCCATCAGTGGCACGTGCTTGTAGGCGGCGGCGTGAAAGACGCTGTGCGGACGATAGGTCGCGAAGGTGTCCCGCAGCATCGCCACATCGAGAATGTCGCCGACCACGGGAACCAGCGGCAGGTGAGGGAAGCGGGCCGAAAGGTCCGTCCACACGTTGAACAGGTCGTTCTCCGAACGCTCGTAGAGAATCACTTTCTTCGGGCCGAAGTTCGCGACCTGGCGGGCGAGCTCGGATCCGATCGAGCCGCCGGCGCCGGTGATGAACAGCACTTTGCCATGCAGGGCGCGGCTGATGGCCTCGAACTCCAGCTTGACCGGGGAGCGGCCGAGCAGGTCCTCGACCCGCACGCTGCGGACTTCGCGGATGTGGTTGCCGCTGTGGTTGCCGTTGTGATTGCTGTTCCCATTGATGCGCTCGCCGATGGTGGGCAGAATCTTGAAGTCCACCCTGCAAGCGCGGCAGGTATTCACCACCCGCTCAACCTGCTTGCCTTCCCCCGCAGGCAGCGCAATCAGCACCCGGGCCACGTCGAAGGCGGAAACCAGCCGGGGTAGATCGTCGATCGAGCCCAGCACCTTGATGCCGTTGATCTTGATGCCCTTCTTTTCGGGATCGTCGTCGACAAAGCCAACCGGCAGAAAGTCGAGCTCGGGATTCTGTCCCAGTTCCCTCGCCAGGCTGTGGCTCGCCTGGCTGACGCCCACAATCAGGGTGCGCTTGCCGGCGGTCACGACCTGGACGGCTTCGGTGTAAGCGCGCACGGCGAAGCGCACGCCACCGGTCACCAGAATCGTGAAAGCGAAATCCACGATGATGATCGAGCGGGGAATGTACTGCGAGGACAGGATGAGCACAAAGCCCGCGTACATGATCAGCGAACTGACGGCAGCGGCGTAGGTCAGGTCGAGCAGATCCGAAAGGCCGGAGTAGCGCCACCAGCCCCGCAACAGGCCGAAGCGCCAAAAAAGAAGCAGTTTGGTAACGACGATGAAGGGAAGCGTCTCGACGAACACGCCCCACAGGGAAGCTTCCACTTTGAAATTCTGTACCAGCAGGAACGTGGTGTAGTAAACCAGCGCAATCAGAACGGTCTGGGAGAACACGATCAACAGCTTTCGATAGGTGAGAGGGCTATTCATCATAGAGGTTTTCATGAAACCCGCCGATCGCTGCAGGCTCGGCGTTTTCTGAAGAGCGCCGCCGGTCGCGGTCGGCTCGCTCTCCCTTCAGTTACTGCCAGAGGTTGGCGGGAACGGCGCGGCATTTCCCGAACCTGATTTGAAGTGTGCGCGGCTGCTGCCGATCGATCACGCAGGCTGGCTGCGCGTCTGGCTGGGACGCGATCGAATCGGCTTTTGGTTAGAATCAGGCGGCGACGTTGACGGAATTCGTCACCGGTTCGACGTCAAAGTTGTAGACACTGATGGCCAGAGAACGCTGAATCAACCCGATTGAAATAACCAGCTTGTTTTCCGTATCGCGTTTGAGAAGCACGCCTTCGACCCCGTCGAGCGAACCGCCCACGATTCGCACGCGCTGTCCGATTTCCAGGAAGGGATAAGGCGCGCAGCTGGTCTTGTTCGAGAGCACCGCTCTTACATCGTCGATTTCCTTGTCCGGGATGGGTGCCGGTCCGCGCTGGTTGCCGATGAACCGCACGACGCCGGCGGTGCGAAGCACGCGGGCCTGGGCTTCGCTGGAATTGGGAATCTGCACGAACACGTAGCCGGGAAACAGCGGAACATCGACCACCTTGCGGCGGTCGCTCCAGCGGTGCACTTCCGAAACCAGGGGAAGGAAGGCGCGGGTTCCGGCGTTGGTCAGAGCCGCGGCCGCCATCTTCTCGTGGCGCGAACGGCTCAGAATTGCGTACCAGCGGTCTCCAGGGGTTGCAAGGTTGCCATTTTCAGGAACGGTTTGAGTTGGAGTCTGTTGCGAAACGACATCGAAAGATTTAGTCACCGTACTCGTAGCTCCGCCCTTTGAGTCCCATGTGGAAAACTTAAGTTGCTGAAAAACCTGGACTGCAGAATCAACTCGTACTGCCAGCGATGCAGTGAACCCGATTGCGTTTAAGAGCTTCGACTGATCTCGTCTTCGAAGTGGCCGGCCGCGGCAAATCCGCTGAGCCGATTTCCGTTTTCAACCCGAACGACTCTTCCCGCCAGGGTCAGCAGGACTTCGCCAAAATTCGGTGCTGCCCCCTTCATCACCATCTCCAGCCGGATCGCTGCGCCGACAGCCGGCGGCTTCATCGTCTGCACAAAGATTCCGCCCAGTCCCACGCTGCGGCAGACGCCGACTTCACAGTGTTCTTTCTCATCGCTCCAGCGAAACAGAACTGGCACGACGAGCGCGAAACGCCGGAATGTCCGTTGTTCGAAAACTTTTGGTGTGGGGACTGCGACAGCAATAGGACACTCCATGCGTACGATCCTCAAGCTCGCCGGCAGACTTCACAGGATGTGCCTGTTGGGGGAAACAAGTTTCACGACGAAACTCGTCCTTGGGGAGGGGATTCAAAGATAAGAGGTGGAAAGGCGGGTGTCAAGTAGATAGTCGGGTAGCGACAATGGAAAGGGCAGTCGCGCGAAAGTGCGCTTCCATCAAGGGCTTTCGAGGCCCGGCCACCATCGCTCAAGTACGTCCATTGGTGCAAACCTTTGCATTTCCTCAGGCCGTTTTTTGCGGCCGATCTTTGCCGGAAACGCAGCTTGGAACGACCGGCCCAAACTCGGCAATGGACGCGGATCAGAGCCCGCTCCGAGGCGCGAACAAAACGCCAGTCGGGACAGTTTCTGCATTCACCCGCGGCGCCGATTTTGCGACTCTCCCTGCCACCCGATCCCTATGGCAGCGAACCGGCTCTTGTGAGCAGAGTGGTCCAGGATCCAGCCAAAGACGCGAGCTGTGGAAAACGTTTACTCCAGCACGCCCCAAGGCTCTTTACCTCCTGAACTCGCTTCTTAGCTCCATACTCGAACAACTCTTGAATCAGTTTGTAAGCCGTCGTATAGTGTTCCGCGCTCATCAGTAATCGTTTTCGTAGGGCCTCCAAATCCAGGGCGGCGCGCGACTGCGTTGCCATGATTTTCACGGGGGAAATTTCCGCGCCAGCGGTCTGCCAACCGGGCAGCAAAAAGGAGAAGATTGCCAATGTTTTCCCACTCCAGAAGACACTTCTTGCGCCAGGCTTCCGTGGCCGGCGCCGCATGCTCGGCCCAACTGGTACTCGGCCGCTCCCTGTTCGCCCAGACTCCGAATTCGACCGATCTATCCCGAATTTATATCGATACCCGCCGCACCTCCGGTGCAATCGACCGCAATCTTTACGGCTCGTTTCTCGAGCATCTTGGCCGCGCCATTTACGAAGGAATCTACGACCCCAACTCGAAGCTGTCGGACGCGAACGGATTCCGCAAAGACGTGGCGGATGAAATCCGCAAGTTGGGAGTGCCCATCATTCGCTACCCGGGTGGAAATTTTGTTTCTGGCTACGACTGGCTGGACGGCGTTGGCCCCAAAGACAGCCGGCCGCACGTGCTCGACAAGGCATGGAATTCTCTGAACAGCAATCAGTTCGGCACCAACGAATTCATGGCCTGGTGCAAGCTGGTCGGCACCGAGCCGCTCATGGGTTTGAATCTTGGCACAGGAACTCCCGAGCAGGCCGCCGCGCTGGTCGAATACTGCAATATCGACAAAGGGACGAAGTGGAGCGAGCTGCGGCGGAAGCACGGTATAGCCGACCCCTACAAAGTGAAGCGGTGGTGCCTGGGCAACGAAATGGATGGGCCCTGGCAGATCGGACATATGACGGCGACCGAGTACGGGATGAAGGCACAGGACTCCGCCCGCCAGATGCGCTACGTCGATCGATCACTGGAGCTCATCGCCTGCGGCTCGAGCGGGCCGTTCATGCCGACGTATCTCGAGTGGGACCGCGAGGTGCTCGAGCAGTGCTACGACTATGTCGACGGCCTGTCGTTGCATCGCTACGTAGGCAATACGAAAGACGAAACCGGCGACGACAGCTCGCATTACATGGCCATCAATCTGACCATGGACCGGCAGATCGCCGAGACGGTCGCGGTATGCGACGAGGTTCGCGGCCACAAGCGCTCGCCGAAGCAGCTATGGCTCTCGTTCGACGAGTGGAACGTGTGGTATCGCGCGCGCAGCGGTGATGCGGTGAATGGCCACGGCCAGGAAGCGCCGCACCTTCTGGAGGAGGTTTACAACCTGGAAGATGCGCTGGTGGTGGGCGGAATGCTCAATACGCTGATCCGCAACGCCGATCGCGTAAAGCTGGCCTGCCTGGCGCAGCTCGTGAACGTGATCGCGCCGATCACGACCAACGCCACCGGACTCTTCCGGCATCCCATTTACTATCCGTACGCCTGGGCGCTGCAATACGGGCGCGGCTCAGCCCTTGATCTGCTGGTGGAGGCGCCAACCTACGAAGTGCCGAAGATCGGAACGGTGCCCTACCTCGACGTCGTTGGAACCAGCAATACAGACGGCTCGGTAGCGCTGTTCCTCCTGAATCGTGACTTGAACAAGGCGCGCGCGGTGGAGATCAACTGGCAGGACAAATCGCCGACGCGTGTGCTCGCATCACAGGTATTGACCGGCAACGATCTCAAAGCGGTGAACGGCTTCGATGCGCCGCAGCGAGTCGTACCCCAGGCCATGGACAAGCCCTCTACCTCCAACGGACGCACGAAGCTCGAACTTCCGCCGCGTTCCTACACTGTGATTCAATGGGGAGCATAGAATCGTAATCCGTCTTGCGAGGAGAGATGCGATGGCTCAACGGGGAACAATAGCTGCGGCGCTGGGCCTTTCTGTGATATGCATTGCTCTGGTCACTGGAAAGGCACAGGCAGAATCGAAAATGCGAAAGCAGGCATTCGGCACCACGGACGACGGCCGGCAGGTCGATCTCTACACCCTCACCAACAAGAACGGCATGGAAACCAGGATCACCAATTTTGGCGGGATCCTCGTCTCCCTCAAGGTTCCCGATCGCAAGGGCAATCTCCAGGACATCGTGCTCGGGTACGACAGCCTTGACGGCTACAAAGACAACAAGTCATATCTGGGCTCGACCATCGGACGTTACGGCAACCGCATCGCCCACGGCCAGTTCACGCTCGACGGCAAGACCTACCACGTTCCCAAAAACGACGGAGACAACTCACTGCACGGAGGGACCACCGGCTTCAACAAGCGCTTGTGGAACGCGAAGGACGTTTCCTCGAAGGGAGTGGAAGCGCTCGAACTCACCTACCTCAGCAAGGACGGTGAAGAGGGCTATCCGGGAAATCTCTCAGTCAAGGTGGTCTATTCACTCCCCGAAAACAAGAATGAAGTGAAAATTGATTACAGCGCCACCACCGACCAGGATACGGTGCTCAACCTGACCAACCACTCCTACTTCAACCTGTCCGGGCAGGGGAATGGCGACATCCTCAAGCATGAACTGATGCTGAATGCTTCGAAATTTACGCCTGTCGACGCGACGCTGATTCCGACCGGTGAGCTGCGCAGCGTGAAGGGAACCCCGTTCGATTTCCTCAAAGCCACGGCGATCGGCGCCCGCATCAATGACGACAACGAGCAACTGAAGTTCGGCAGGGGCTACGACCACAACTGGGTGCTGGACGCCGGGGCCAAGCACTCCCTTTCTCTTGCAGCCAGGGCCTACGATCCTGAGTCGGGACGTGTGCTCGAAGTGCTGACTACCGAGCCGGGCATTCAGTTCTACAGCGGCAATTTCCTTGACGGATCCGTCACCGGGAAGGATGGCAAAGTTTACAAGCATCGCTACGCCTTCTGCCTGGAGACGCAGCACTTTCCCGATTCGCCCAATCATCCGGACTTTCCGACGACCGAGCTTAAGCCGGGAGAGCACTACCACTCGACCACGATTTTCAGATTTTCCGCCAAATAACCGGACGGTCAGACGAGATTGACCACGTCTTTTCGCGGCGGCTTCTTCGAGGAGTGATTCTTCACGGGGCGGCCGTCCATCGCCTCGCCAGAGGGGGCAAGGGCCGTCGACTTCCGTAGAACGAGGTTGGTGATCAGCTCATACTCGCTGCCCGTGGGCGACTTCGATTCGCGCTCCACTTCGTTGATCAACGCCTGGAAGGCATACTTCGCGAGCAGCACCTGGGACATCTGCACCGTGGTCAGGGGCGGAATCGTGAACTGCGAGATGCGGATGTCGTCAAAGCCGATCAACGAAAGGTCCTGCGGGATGGTAATTCCATACTCGTAGGCTTCGCGCATCACGCCGATGGCCATCATGTCATTCGAGCACAGCACCGCGGTCGGCCGGTTCGGAAGATCGTTGATCTGAACCAGGGCGCGCATGCCGCCCTCCATGGTGTGGTCTCCCACCACGATCAGCTCGGGTGGCACCGCCAGGCCGATCTCCTTCATCGACTCTTCGAATGCGTCCCTGCGTGCCAGAGCCGACTTCAGATGCAGAGGACCGGTTACAAAGGCGATCCGCGAATGCCGGAGGGCCGCGAGGTGCTGCACCGCCTGCCGAATGCCGTGCTGGTAGTTGATGCGGATATTCGCCACCCGCGGGACCGACGGACCTACGTCTACGAAAACCAACGGCACTTTGCGGAAGCGCAGGTCTTCGATGAGGGACTCTTCCATGCCGAACGTGAGAATAGCGACCCCGTCGACCCGGCGTTCAATCATTCGCCTCACTGCCAGCGCCATGCGCTTGGGATCGTGAATGGTGGAGGTCAGCAGCAGCTCGTAGTTATGCTGCACGGCCATATCCTCGAATGACTGAACGATTTCCGGAAAAAAGGGGTTCGTAATCTCGGAGACGATGAGCCCGAAGATGCGGCTGCGGCCCGAAACCAGCGCCCGCGCCTGAGTATTTGGATAGTAGCCAAGCTCCTCTACCACCTTCCAGACCCGCTTGGCTAATTGGGGGTCCACGGTGGGGATGCGATTGATAGCTCGGGAGACGGTGGCGGTCGACACCTTGGCGCGGCGGGCGATTTCACGAATATCCATAACCGGGTGCAGCAGGTCTCCCTGATGGCGCATACTAGCACACTTCGGAACACGTTTACTCGGAGGTATACAGGCGAGCCAGGTGACACACTCTGCGGCCGTTTTTCGACACGGCGAACGCCGGGGAACATCGGGAATCGCAGGCTTGGAGCCGGTTACGACAGCGTTTCCCCGTTACTTTGGGGTGTAAGTCTTCTATTCCGCCCCAATGTCAGTTGAACTAAACTCTTGACTATCCATAAGTAAAGTCAGGATTTCCACATGGAATCGATGACCCCACGGGGCCGGGCACTGATTGTTGGTAGCTCGATCACTGCCGCGCTCCTGACCGTCTCCGCTCTGATGCTGATTCCCTCCTCGATTGCCAGCATCTTTTCAACCAAATTTTTGCCCCATGTCTATTGCTATCTATACGACAAGAAGCTGATCGCATTGCATCTTGGCTCCGATGCGGTCATCTGGCTGTCATACGTATCGATTGCTCTGACGCTTGCCTACCTGGTAAGGCGCACGCGAAGGGAAATCCCCTACAGCTGGATGCTTCTCGCATTCGGCACCTTTATCATCGCCTGCGGCTTCACCCACTTCATGGAGATGGTCGTGCTCTGGCGGCCGCTCTACTGGCTGGCAGGCGATATCAAGTTACTAACTGCTCTCGCTTCCGTGGTCACGGCCATCGCGCTGCCGCCGCTGGTTCCGCAGATTCAGAACATGGTCAAGTCCGCGCATCTCTCGGAAGAACGGCGGCGCCAACTCGAGGGCGCGAATGATGAGTTGCAGCAACTCTCCATCCACCTGCTCAGCGCACAGGACGGTGAACGCCGACGGATCGCGCGGGAGTTGCACGACGGCGTGGGCCAGTACCTGGCAGCGATGAAGATGTCCTTTGATGTGGCTCTGTCGGAGAAAACCCGGCCCGAAGTATCGACCGGAGCCCTGAAAGACTGCCGCAATCTGGTCGAACGGTGTACCCGCGAGATTCGAACCATCTCGCACCTCCTTCATCCACCACTCCTCGAGGAGATGGGACTGGCTGGGGCGATTCCCTGGTACGTGGAAGGATTTACGGAACGAAGCGGCATTGAGGTGGAGCTCAACATGCCCGCGAAATGGGATCGTCTTCCAGAACCGGTGGAGATGGTATTATTTCGCGTACTGCAGGAAGGGTTGACGAACATCCATCGCCATTCTGCAAGCAGCGTGGCGAATATCCGGCTCGAATTCAACTCCGAGAGCGTGGTTCTCAGTCTCCGCGACCAGGGCAAAGGATTCGATCTTGGGAACCCGGCTTCCAAAGCAGGCGTCGGTATCGCCGGCATGCGGGAGCGGGTCCGGGAGCTGAACGGAGAGTTCGAGATCGATTCGAACTCCGGAGGAACCACCCTGCGGGTATCTGTTCCACTTCAAGGGAGGACTGCCGCATGCCATTCCGTATCCTTGTAGTTGACGACCACGATGTGGTGAGACAAGGTGTACGACTGATTCTGAAAAGCCGTCCGGAGTGGGAAATTTGCGGTGAGGCGGAAGATGGTGTGGATGCGCTGGCGAAAGAACGCAGTCTGAATCCTGATCTGGTAGTTCTCGACATGACCATGCCGGGCAAGGACGGCCTGGAGGTTACCAACGCACTGCGGGCGCGCAAGTCGCCGGCAAAAATTCTGGTGCTTACTATGCACGACAGTAAGGAACTGGCGGCCGCGGTGCAGGCGGCGGGCGTCGACGGTTACGTGATCAAATCACATGCGGCGCGCGACCTGGTGCCTGCGATTGAGACCATCAAGGGTGGGGGAACTTTCTTTACCATCGACCCAACGCCGGCAAAACCGGAGAAATCTTCAAAGAAATTTCCGCTGTTCCGGCTTATCCTCATTCCGGCTCCCTGCGCGGTCTGAGGCCTGAATCGCAGCAGTAAACCGCCGTGCCACCCAAGAAAATCCTTACCACAGGGGACACAGAGGCACACAGGGAACTCCTCTCTGTTCCCCCGTGCCTTTGTGGTGAAATCCCCGGGGACACAGAGGCACGCAGAGAACTCCTCTGTGTTCCCCCGTGCCCTCTGTGGTGAAATCCCGAGGGGACACAGAGGCACACAGGGGTACATGATTCAGTGAAAATCTAAACCACGCCTGCGCCCTTCGCTCTCTCCTCGACCGAGGCGGGCTCCAGGGTGAGCCAGTCGGTGCGCACCCGGTCCCACTCCTGAATGAGCAGACCCTGGGCCTCGAAGAATCCCCGAATCCTGATCCGGTCCCAGCCCACGATGTCTTCCAGAATGGGCGCGAAGATCGCCAGGGCGTTGCTGCTGAGCACCGTCCGCTTCGCTACCTGCGAGACGTGCTTGGCCTCGGACACCGCAATGGTGAAGCCCTCCCGCATGTTGACGTGCAGCATCACGTGCACGTCGGAGCTGCCGTCGCCGACATAGAGAATGTGATCGGCGCCGACCTTCAGTTGCGCCTGAAGCTGATCGAGCACCGCGACCTTTCCATAGCCCGCCGTAGCCCGGGCGATGCTTTCGATCTCTCCCGACGGCGTGTAGCGGAACTCGGTGCCAAAGATGTGATCGGCGGGGACAATGCCCTCGAGCGCGGACTTGATTACCTCAACTGGCGCCGCCGAGAGCACGTAGAAATCGAAGTGGTAACCGTCGATGCCGCTGGCAAGAATCTGGTAGAGCTTGTTGATGTTCTCTTTCAGCCGGATCCGCTTTCCGACCTCCACCAGGTGCTCCTGCCGCACGCGGGCGCGGAATTCGGGGTCATGCAACAGCAGGTAGGCCAGCTCGGCTCCCTGCTGCACCAGGTTAAGTTTCGCCATCCCGGTGGCTTTGCGCTCGAACTCTTCCGTGGGAATGCCGACCAGTTCGCTCAGGACGTAGCCTGAGTCGTTAAAGGTAAGTGTCTGGTCGAAATCGCTTGCAAACAGGTACCGCTTTAAAGGCTTATGGATCATATGGCTATTAGATTCAGGAGCCCGACGGAAGACCAATTAAAAGCATGAATCCGGGCTATAAATGAGGCAGGAAGCGCGCCTTAAGTGATGAAAAACAAAGCCCCGGGAGCTGTTAGCCCCCGGGGTTCGGGCGGACATAACGAAGGTACTATTCGCGCATGGAAGAGGGCACGCCTGCTTTGCGGGCCTGTTCCTGGGTCTCGTCCAGCTTGTGCTTGGCGTCGTCGAGAGCCTTCTGCTTCTGCGCGATCTGCTGCTTGTATTGCGCGTCTTCCTTGTCCCACTGGCCGGCGTTGCGCAGCCGGTTTCCGGCATCGGCGTAGAAGGAGGCCGCGCGCAGACGGTATTCACGCTGCGCCACATCCAGTTCCCGCTGAAGCAGGTTGATTTGTTCTCTCTGGGCCGCGATGTTGGTTTTCCACACGGCAAACTTTTTCTGCTGCTCTTCGACGGATTGGCCCGGGGCCTCGGCCTTTTTCTGTTCCGCGGCGTTGCCGTTTTGCGCCGGCTGGGCCTGCGCGCCGTTTTCCGCCGATTCCTGGCCCGTGTTGCCGACGACGCTGATACCTTCTTCCCGAGGCATGTTGTCGTTGTCGTAGGTTTTCGCCGCCGCGGGCTTGTGATCTTTGCCCTTGCGGACCGTACGGGCGTAGTCGCCGAGCGATCCCGACTGGGCCCCGGCCGTTGCCGCCAGCATGCAGCTCAGGATCAGCCCTGCCAAACCGATGTAGAAATTGCGCTTCATAAGTTGCTCCATTTTCCCTTTACTCTTTGCCAGTGCCGGCAGAGAGAACTGTTTTCGAAATCAATTTCCCGCAGCGGTCGCTCTCGCTCCCGCCAGAAATCCCCCGATCGTGCTCTGCAACTGCGCCGCCTCGGCGGCAATATCGGACGCCGCCTGGCGCGCCTTCTCCGAATCGTAGTCCGTAGCGAGTTGCCGCGCCCGCTCCGCAATCGTCGCCAGGGAATTGCGCAGCTCGAGCGCCATTTCCGCCGAGATCTCTCCGTGCAGATCCTGCTCTTCGCGGATTAACGCCAGCTCGGTGTGATCATTCACGACACATGCCGCTCCCAGCGCATCACCCGAGGGCGAGTGCACAGAAGTGACGGTGATCTCCAGAGCGCGCTGCTGACCGCCCGGAGTGAGATATCGTGCGTGCCATCGCCGGAACGGGGACTTGTCGCGCAGGCTGGCCGCGACCATTTCCGCCAATGTGGTGTCCGAGGCTGGTACTGCCGCGGCGTCGCGGAAGATTTCTGTCGCATTCATTCCGACAATCGAGGCGAATCCAAGAATCTGCCGGGCCGCAGAATTGGCCTGCCGCACCAGCCCGTTCGGGGTGATGAACAGCACTCCGCTCGAGAGATGCGAAAGCACCGCCGCGCTGATGTTTTCCGAAGTCTTGGCGCGGCGCCGCTCCACCTGCTGCGTGCTCTCCAGTTCGTGCTTCTGCTGCTTCAGCTCCTGGATCACAGCGTGGTATGTCGGCAGCGGCAGGCTTCCGATCTCCGTATCGTCGAACTGAAAGTTGGTGTGCGTGAAGCTGCGGCGCAGGCGCCGGATCAGGATCGTCCCCAGCGCAAATGCCAACGCCCCTACCAGGAGCACGAGCACCATGCGCAGCATCACCGGGTTGTCCAGGGACATCACAGCAGCCTCCAGTACCACCGCAGGAAGCTGTTGCCGAAGAACAGCGCAACCATGGCCATGCCGCCCAGGAAGACTCCAAAGGGCATCTGGTGGCGGCGAAGCGCGATCCGGGCGGACTCCCAGGCGCGACGGCGAGCCAGCTGTGCCGATTCATGATGGCGTGCAATCCGCCGCCGGGTACGCTTTACCCAGACCACAAAAACCGTCGACAGTCCAAAGATCGATCCCGCAATTGAGGACGCAAACAGCGTGAAAACCGTTAGCTTGATGCCGAGGAAAGCTCCCACCATGGCCATCAGCTTCACGTCGCCGAATCCCATACCCTCGACGCCGCGGGCGCGAAAATAAATCGCCCCAGCTCCATAGATGAAGGCCGCACCCACCGCCGCCCCCAGCAGGGAATCCACAAGCGAGAAGAGGTGCCAGGAAACATCCGAACTCACCGGAATTGAAACCAGGCCCGGGAGCAACTGCGAAGCAAGATCGTTTACCGGAACGATTAGACTGAACGCCAGCCCTAAGGCCAGGCCGGTCAGTGTCAACTTGTCGGGAAGCAGGAAGGTTTCTGCGTCCGTGAAGATCAGGCCCAGGAGCAGAAACCCGAACGTGCAGTATTTCAGCGTCGCCAGTGTGAATCCGAACTGCCAGTAGCAGGTAAGAAACAGAATGCCCGTGAGCAACTCGATTAACAGGTAGCGCGGCGAGATCGATGCCTTGCAGTTTCGGCAGCGGCCACCGAGCATCAGCCAGCTCACGACCGGAATGTTGTCGTAGGAAGAAATAGGCCGCTCACAGTGCGGGCACGCAGACCGCGGATGTACCACCGACAAGTCTCGCGGCAGGCGATAGATACACACGTTCAGAAAGCTGCCGAAGGCCAGCCCGAAGACAAAAATCGCCAGTGCCAACGCGGGTTCCACGATGGTTCAGGAATTCACTCTAAGTGTTGATTATACGGCGAATAAACGCGGTTTCTGCGGGTACCAAAGTACCTTGGCGCACCAGGGTAAGCGCTGGAAACCCGGGGGTTGAGGGAGGATTCGGGGAAAGATAAGGGCGCGGCAATCACCGCGCCCCTTAACCGCTTCGAAAACTACTCGATTCTGCGACGGCCCTCGTTCGGTCCCTTGGCCGGAACAACCGTCAGGGACGACTGCAAGGTGAAGTTCAGGACGGTTTCCGAAGGCAGCTTGATCTGCTGGCCCTTGGTGACCGCCTGGACGCCTCCGCCCAATCCGCCGCCGGCAGCCGCGCCGATTGCGGCTCCCTTGCCGCCTCCGGCGATTGCGCCGATGATCGCGCCAATACCGGCTCCGGTGCCCACCTTAGCGGCAGTATTCTTGCCGCGCGAGGAGCCTTCCCGGAAGAACTGATCGGTCTGGAGGTTGTAGTACTTGCCGCCAACCGAAATCCGATCAAGCTGGAGCTTCAGTTCGGACTTTCCCGCGAACTTGCCGGCGCTCTTCACGTCGACGACGTGGCCTTCCACGTCATAACCCGAGGGAATGGCAACGTCGCCCTCCGCCGAGAGGGGTGAATCCAGCGTCGCATGGAATGTCTGGCCCTGCTGAGCGGTTTCGGAATCGATGGTGTCGACCAGCCGGATCGCAACCGTCGTTCCCGAGGGGATGGTCACCTTCTGCGGGGCCGGAGGAGCAGCCGGGGCTGCCGGCGCCATCGCGGTCGTAGAAGACGTGTCCGTGCTCGGAGATACGTTCTGCACTGGAGCCGGCTTGGAGCTGGAAGGCATGGTGCGCCGTCTTGTGGTACTCGCCCTCGCCGCTGGCTTTTCCTCTGCAGCCGGGGCCGGTGTGGCCTCGGCAGTCTCTGTCGGAGCTGGCGTGACTGCCAGGTTGTTAACTATCTGCTTGACGCCCGCCGCGGATGACGCATAACGCGCCGCCGCTTCCCGCTGGCCCTCATTGTCGACGCTGCCGGAAAGTGTCACGTTTCCGTCGGCCGTCTGCACGGCGATCTGTTTGCCCTGCAGTCCCGAGTCAGCGCTCAGTTTGCTTTGCACATCGCTGGTGATCTGGGCGTCCGATGGAGCCTTGCTGCAGCCCACGGCAACGCTGAGCACCAGTGCGAGCACAACTGCACTTAGCTGAAGAGACTTTCTCGTCTTCATAAGAACACTCCTGTTATGTAAACCCGGTATATGTAGTTTAGATGCGAAATGCGCGCGCTTCTTGCTCTAAAAATTGCCTTTGGAACTGGCAACCTGACAGGCAGGCCTAAGATTGTCAACAACTTAGCCCACGACCCTTTGGAAATCAAGTGGCTGAACAGTTAACGTCGGGATCAGTGTTCGTGTACGAACTGGTAGTCGAGGATGGCTGCGGCCAGCACCACATCCTCCTTTTCAGCCTGTTTTTCCTTGCAACGTGTGATCTCGGCCTGGCAGAAAACCATGCTCTCTTTCTGCCCCGAGATCTCCTCCGGCATCTGGAACCGCATCTCCACGATGGTATTGCGTGGCAGCCCTTGCGGGCCGCGGAACAACACGCCGGACTGGCTCAGATTGTCAATCACGCCCGGGTACCAGGCCGCCAGTGTCTTGGCGCGGTAGCGTACCGGAGACCCTAATTTGAGCCTGCGGGCGCGCGGAA
The DNA here is from genome assembly GCA_963803205.1 of Terriglobales bacterium. Taxonomy (GTDB): domain Bacteria; phylum Acidobacteriota; class Terriglobia; order Terriglobales; family Acidobacteriaceae; genus CAWDLG01. Next base: position 692,707 of record CAWDLG010000004.1, on the reverse strand, counting down.
CCCAGGTCGGTTTCTGGGTATGACGCCGCCGGGGTTGCCGGACGGCTTCCGCTAGCGGAATTTCCATGCGCTCTACCCGCCGCATGGTCTTCCAGTCGTATTTGTACTCGGCGGCGCAAAGGAGGCAAACCTGATAGTAATTGCCGTCGTCTGCGCGCCGTGGCCAGGAGAACTCGTGCGAACATCGCCCGAGGGTAAGAACGTCCAGTAACGGTGGCATTTGGTTACTACCGGGCTCAATTCCCGGACCACACATGATCGTATGGACCGCGGTACCTGGGGTAGATTACGTTCGTCTCGTCGCGGTAATGGCAACCCTGACGATGTAGCGCAGGCGTCCCCGCCTGCGAAGCCTTGCTCACGCGGCGGTTGTCCCTGCCCAACGTAGCGCAGGTGTCCCCACCTGCGAAGGAGCTAGACTCTGCCCCGTATTTTGTGGCAGCTTTTGGGTGGCGCAGCGGTTTACCGCTGCGATTCAGATTCTCAATCTGACGGCCTTTAGGCGCTGAGGTGTGAAGTACCGGCTGTACCCAGTATTTCCGCGGGCAGGAGCGGCTATAAGGCACACCAGCGACTGAAGCCATTTTCAGTGCAGCCACTTTATCGCAGCGCTAAAGCGACTGCGCTACCCAAAGACTGAATCCGGTGAGCATCACATCTGGCACATGCGCCCCTGCCCGCACGGCACTGTGTATCATCTTCCAGTGCGGGACCTGACTGCCTTCGTGCTCGCCGGCGGCAAAAGCAGCCGCATGGCCACGGACAAAGCACTCCTGGAATTCGAGGGCCAGACACTTCTTGCCCGCGCCCTGAATCTGGCCTCCGCTCTTGCCCCCGACCCGCGCATTGTGGGCGAAGGAGAAAAGTATTTTCGCTTTGGACCCGTCGTGGAAGATCTATACCCGGACCGGGGCCCATTGGGAGGAATTCACGCGGCCCTCGCCGGGACGGCGACGGAGCTGAACCTGATGCTCGCCGTCGACCTGCCGTTCATGCAATTGGAATTTCTGCGCTACCTCGTCTCGCAGGCCAGCCGCGTCAGTGCTCTGGTCACGGTGCCGCGGGCAGCCCGGGGCTGGCAGCCGCTGTGCGCCGTCTACCGGCGCGATTTCTGCGCCGCTGCCGAAGCGTCCCTGCAGAAGGGAAAAAACAAGATCGATCCACTATTCGACGAATTCGAAACTCGCGTCATCACGGAAGAGGAAATCGAGCGCATGGGATTTTCGCTGGAAATGTTCCACAATTTGAATACCCCGGACGACCTCGAGCGCGCGAAAATACAAAGAGCTGAACCACGATCCCGGGCCTGAAGCCTGCTTATGCTATTCGACAACGACCAGGACACCCAGCGCCCCGCTCCCGACCAGAGTGGGCCCTACATCGAGTTCAAAGACGTTTCCAAATCGTTCGGCGACAACTGCGTCCTCGACCATGTGAACTTCGACGTCAAGCGTGGGGAAATGGTCTGCATCCTGGGACGAAGCGGCGTCGGCAAGTCAGTCGCTCTCCAGCACATCATGGGTTTCCTCAAGCCGGACTCCGGCCGCGTGATTGTCGCCCATGAAGACATTACAGACTATCCCGAAAGCGAGTTGGAGCGCATCCGAAAAAAGGTCACCATGGTCTTCCAGAATGGAGCTCTGTTTGACTCCCTGACCGTGGGTGAGAATGTCGCCTTTCCCCTGCGCGACCGCCCGGGCATCAAGGAGGACCAGATTCTCCAGATCGTCGATGGCCTGCTCGAAATGGTGGGGGTCAAGGAGATGCGCGACCTGCTTCCCAGCGACCTCTCCACAGGAATGAAGCGTTCAGTGGCGATTGCCCGCGCCCTGGCCGCCGAGCCGGATTGCGTACTTTACGACGAGCCGACCACCATGGTCGATCCGCTGATGGCGCAGCTTCTCGGCGACTTGATCAAGCGGCTGAAAGTTCAACTCAGTCTTACCAGCGTCGTTGTCACTCACGATATGCGGCTGGCGAAGAAACTCGCCGACCGGGTGGTATTCCTGCACGAAGCGAAAGTGCTGTTCTTCGGCGCCTATCGCGACATGGAACGCTGTCGGGAACCCATCGTGCAGGAGTTCCTCGAACTTGACGAACTCAAGCTCGAAGCCTGAAGCTCCGGGGCCTGCTTTACAATCAGCACGTGCCGGAAGTTTCCCAGTCTCGTCTCGATCGCGTGCTCGCCCAGCTTCGCCTCTATGAACATCCGTTGCTCGACTTCAGTGCGCGCCAGAAGGGCGAAGCCGTGGAAGTCATCATCGACTTCAAAAATCCCGGCGTTCCCGTCCACACCTACTACTTCGAACTGCATCCTCGCGACCTTGACCATCCCCAGTTCGAATGGACCTTCCAGCGCCAGCTCTTCGACTGCCTGCACGACTATCTGATCGAGATGTTTGTGCGCACTCCCCAGAACCGTGCCGAACGGCAGCGGGAAGGCCTGTGAGCCTGAGGCAGATCATCGAGCAGGAAATCCGTGAGCGTGGCCCCATTCCGTTTCCCCGCTATATGGAACTGTGCCTCTACCATCCACAGCTCGGTTACTACAGCAGGAATGCCGAGCAATTCGGCAAAGCGGGGGACTTCTACACTTCAAGTGATGTCCACGCCGTCTTTGGACGCCTGCTCGCCCGCCAGTTCGAGGAAATGTGGCGGCTCCTTGATTCCCCGGAGCGCATCGAAATTCTGGAACTGGGTCCCGGACGTGGACTCTTTGCCTGCGACGTTCTCGACTGGTCCGAAAAGAAGTTCCCGCGCTTTTTCGAGGCTCTGCACTACTCCATGAGAGAGCGCTCGTCCGCCTTGCGCGAACGGCTGCAACAGAACCTCAAGCGACATTTGGACACGGGGAAGGCGTCGATTCTCTCTTCGGAAGAAACTCACCAGGAAGACTCCCTCCCGCGCATCGTCTTCGCCAACGAGTTTTTTGACGCCCTTCCCGTCGAAGTCCTGAGCTCCAAGGGCGCGCTGCGGCTTTCCGTCGAAAACGGGCGCTTCGTTGAGACCTGGGCGCCACCGTCGGCGGAAGAGCTGAAATTTGTCGATGATTACGGTGTCAAGCCGAAGGCCGATGAGCGAGTCGAAGTTCCGTTGCTGGCGCAACGGGTTATCTCCGGCCTGTCCCGAACCCTCAGCCGGGGTTTTCTCATAGCGATCGACTACGGTTACGTCCGCGAAGAGCAGCTTGCCGGCCGCCACCGCGGAACCGTCACATCCTTCCGCCAGCATTCGGTCAGCGGTAGCCCGTACGAAGCGCCCGGAGAGCAGGACATTACCGCGCACGTGAACTTCACGGCTCTGGCCGCCGCTGCGAACGCCAGCGGGATGAGTACCCATCCTCTGGTCACGCAGTCGCAATTCCTTCTGGGAATCGGGGAAGAGAACCAGTTTGCCGACGCCTTCGAAGAGTGCCGCGTGCGCCAGGAGCGCGCCAAGGTCGCCCTGCAACTCAAGCACCTCATTACCCCGGAAGGCATGGGTGAGAGCTTTCATGTGCTCGTCGCATCCCGGGGCGTCCCGGCCGAAAAAGTTGCCGGCCTGAGCGGACTGAGCTTCGGCAAGGCCGTCCGGACGGTATGAACTTGCCTTTTCTGCGCGATTAAAATTTTTCATAGTACCCATCGAAGAATGCGGACATCTGGATGATGTCGGTAGGGGAAAAGAATGAAATCTGGAACTCGGCCACCGAACTGGAAGATCCTCACCGCTTTCGCGATGATCTACTTCCTCTGGGGATCGACCTTCCTGGCGATTCGGGTGGGCGTCCACGAGGTGCCGCCGTTTCTGTTGGCAGCCATGCGTTTCTTCACCGCTGGCGCCGTTCTCTATGCCTGGATGCGGCTGAAAGGCATCCCCAGCCCGAATCGACGCCAGTGGCTTAGTGCCTTCGTGCTCGGAACCATCATCTTCCTGTTTGATTACGGATGCCTGTTCTGGGCGGAACAGATCATTCCCTCCGGACTGACGGCGGTCGTGCTGGCCACCATTCCAGTGTTCATCACGGTGCTCGAAATTATCATCCTGCGGACCCAGCGTCTTACGGTGCGGCTGGCTGTGGCGCTGGTGGTGGGAATCTGTGGCGTGGCAGTGCTGATGAACCACTCCTTCTCCCTGGGTGAAGCCCCCATCGATCCGCGCGGGGCGGCGGCGTTGCTGTTTGCGGCGCTCAGTTGGTCGGTCGCGACCATCCTCACCCGTAAGCTGCCTCTTCCTGAATCGAAGGCCATGAGCGCCTCGACGCAGATGTTTATCGGAGGAGTCGAGCTCGCGATCTTTGCCGCTCTGAGAGGCGAATACTCAGGTTTCCACGCCCAGGCCGTTTCCTGGCAGGCATGGTTTTCGTTGTTCTACCTGATCACGGCGGGATCGATCATCGGCTTCACTGCGTACGTCTGGTTGCTCGAGTACGAATCACCGACCAAAGTGGGGACCTACGCCTATGTCAACCCTGTGGTCGCAGTGATTCTCGGCTATTTTGTGGGAGGCGAATCGCTCGGAGCCCGCACGATCCTGGGGACTCTGCTGGTGCTGGCGAGCGTGATCAGCATGGCCACCATGAAATCTGGGAAAAAGAAAGATCCAGAGCCGCCGATGATCAAGAGTGTGGCGCGCGCGCCCTCGCGCGCGCGCGTGAGCTAAGTCCTCCGTGATCCCCCTGCCTTTTGTGGTTGTGCTTTTTTAAACCACGGAGAACACAGAGGAGCACAGTGTGGCGGGCGCGCCCTCGCGCGCGTGAGGTAAGTCCTCTATGATCCCCCTGCCTTTTGGGGTTGGGCTTTTTTTAAACCACAGAGAACACAGAGGAGCACAGGGTGGTGTGTGGCGCGGGCTCCCTCGCCGGCGAGGGTCCTACTTCCCCTTGACCTCTTCGCGCTTCTTGGCGGCCTCAAGCGGCCGCACCGGCTCGGTCATCCGCACCGGATCGAGAATCTCGTTGATTTCCTTCTCGCTGAGCAGCTTCTTCTCGCGAGCAATCTCGATGATCGAACGCCCTGTCGCCACAGCTTCTTTGGCGATCTCCGCGGCCTTGGCATAGCCGATATAGGGATTCAGAGCGGTGGCCAGAGAAACCGTCGCCTGCGCATAGAAGTCGCAGCGTGCCTTGTTGGCCGTCAATCCGCTCACGCACTTCTCGTCGAGCTGCCGCAGCATGTTCGTCAGGATGGTGATCGACTGCATCACGCTGTAAGACATGGTCGGCATCATCACGTTCAGCTCGAGCTGCCCCGCCTGCACCGCCATGGCCACCGCCACGTCGTTGCCCACCACCTGGAAGGAAACCATCGCCGCAAGCTCGGGGATGACCGGATTGATCTTGCCCGGCATGATTGACGATCCCGGCTGCAAAGCGGGAAGGTTGATCTCTGCAAAACCGGTATTCGGTCCCGAGGCCAGCAGGCGCAGGTCGTTCGAGATGCGAATGACTTCCAGCGCCAGGTTTCGCAGGCCCGAGGAAACCGCAGCCATCCCGAAGTTCGACTGCATGGCATAGCGCATGTCATCGACCGGCGTGAGTTTTTGCCCGGAAATTCGCGACAGGTTCCGGATCGCCTTCTCCCGGTAATCCGGATGCGTGTTGATTCCCGTGCCCACCGCCGACCCGCCCAGCCCCAGCTCGCGCAGCGAGTCCGACGCCGAGCGGATTGCCTGCCCCGCGCGCCGGATGGCTCCGGCGTACGCGGCGAACTCCTGCCCCAGACGCATCGGCACCGCATCCTGCATGTGCGTGCGTCCCGACTTCAGAATGTCATGAAATTCCTTGCCCTTCTTTTCCAGCGCGCCGGCCAGGCCGTCGACCACAGGATAGAGATTCTCCAGCTCCAGCAAAGCCGCCAGGCGCATGCCCGTGGGGAAAACGTCGTTGGTCGACTGCCCATAGTTCACATGATCGTTGGGATGAACGATGGTGTAGTCACCGAGCACGCCGCCGAGGATTTCGATCGCGCGGTTGGCGATAACCTCGTTCGAATTCATGTGAAAGCTGACGCCGGCGCCGGCCTGGAATACGTCGACCACGAATTCGCTGTTCCACTTGCCCTGCTGGACCTCCTGGGCGGCCTGGACGATAGCGTTGGCAAGCTTTTCGTCGACCAGGCCGAGTTCCTGGTTCGCTTCTGCCGCCGCCTGCTTGACCATTCCGAAGGCGCGGATCAGGGTAGGGTGTGCTCGCATCCCCGAGATTGGATAGTTTTCAACGGCGCGTGCCGTCTGGATTCCGTAGTAGACGTGTGCCGGAATTTCCTTGGGACCGATCGAGTCTTTTTCCAGCCGTGTCGCTTGCTTGCTGGCCGTAGCCATGAATAATCTCCGCAGAAAAGTATAGCAATACGATCATGCGTGGCGCGCGAGGGCGCACGCCACATTGGCACCCCCCTGTGCGCCTCTGTGTCCCCTGTGGTTCAAAATCATCACCACAGAGGCCACAGAGGAACACAGAGTAGACACGGAATGTAGGTGCGGGCGTCTCTCCCTTCGGGAGTCTCCTGAGATGCCGCCCCGCGCGCGAGGGCGCGCGCCACACATGCTAAAATCGCTACCTTAATTGGTTCGAATGTCTCGTCCGCCAAGATCCTCCGTTGCACCCACGGATAGTGTGGCTACCAGGCTGATTCCCGAGACACTGCCCCGCGCCGAGCTGCACCCCGCATCCGAGCGCCAGGCCGACGTCCTGGTCATCGGCGCCGGGCCCACTGGCCTCGCCTGCGGCATCGAAGCGCAGCGCGCCGGACTAAAAGTCATCATCGTCGACAAGGGATGCCTGGTGAACTCCCTGTACAACTATCCCGCCGGGATGACCTTCTTCACGACGCCGGAATTGCTGGAGATCGGCGACATTCCCTTCAGCACCGCGCACCAGAAGCCCACCCGCGAGGAGGCGCTCGAGTACTACCGAAAGGTGGCCGAGCACTACGGGGTTCCGGTCGTACAGTACCAGCGCGTCGAAACCGTTGGCGGCCACGACAACGACTTCCGGGTCACAACCTCGGACAAGATCGGCAGAATTTTCGACTACCAGACGCGCAAGCTGATCGTTGCCACCGGCTACTACGACCTCTCAAACCCGCTGGGAATTCCGGGCGAAGATTTGCCCAAGGTGTTCCACTACTATCGCGAGCCGCACCCTTACTTCGACATGGATGTCGTCGTCATAGGCGGAAAAAACTCGGCCGCGATTTCCTCGCTCGATCTCTGGCGCCACGGAGCGCGGGTCACGCTCGTGCATCGCGGACCCAGGATGCACAATCACGTGAAGTACTGGATCCTTCCCGATATCGAAAATAGAATCAAGGCAGGCGACATAAAGGCTTACTTTAGTAGCTCAGTCCAGGCCATTGAACCGGATGAGGTATTACTCGATACGCCGGACGGACCGGTTCGCCTGAAGAACGACTTCGTCTTCGCCCTGATCGGCTATCACCCCGACTATGACTTCCTCCGCGCCATGGGGATTGAACTTTCCTCCGAGCAGTGCCGCCCGGTGTGTGATCCCGAGACCCTCGAGTCAAACGTGCCCGGAATCTATGTGGCGGGAGTGATCGTCGCCGGCTCGCGCACCAACGAAATCTTCATCGAGAATGGCCGCTTCCATGGCCGCCAGATCGCCGCCGACCTGAAGAAGAAGCTGGGGCGGACGGCGCAAGCGGAATAGCGTCAGGCTTTTTCGGCTGTGACCAGCCGGGTTACGGCCAGCGGATTTCCCCACCAGAAGCGCCATCCGAGCAGGCGGCGCCGTACGTTTTTCGCGCCCAAGCCCTCCAGAACCTCCGCATACAGCGCGGTGGTGCGAATGTCAGCGACGGCAATGTGGCCTCCCGGTTTCAGCACACGGTAGGCTTCCGCGACCGCACGCCTGCGGTCTTCCTTCGGCGAAATGTTGTGGATGGCAAGGCTCGAGACCACCAGATCGAAGCTTGCATCGGGAAAAGGCAGCACACGCATGTCTGCCGTCTCGACCTGCATGCGATCGCCGACCCCCTCAAGCGCTGCATTGCGCAGGGTTACTTCGCGAGCATTCCCGGACTGATCGGCTGTGGACCAGATGCCGACGCCGGTTACGCGGCCGGATGTGAGCCTGCGAGCCACCGCAGTGGAAACAGCGCCGCGGCCACAACCGACGTCGAGAACGTTTTCATCGCCGCGAAGATGAAGGCCGTCCAGGATTCGCTCCCACTCAATAAACTTTCCGCGCCGCGTCGTGTAGAGAAAACTGCTGGTGAATGCGAAGAAGAACGCGAAATCGACGATCAGTGGACGCGCCACACCGATGAGGCCACGGGACCGGAAGATGACAGCACCGGCTCCTGCGGCAAGCGTCAGCAGGGCCAGCGCTGCAAGAGCGTAAGGCGCATCGAAGCCATAATTGCCGCGGCGCATGGCAGAGGATAGTAATTGCCAGATCATCCCGCGACAAGGCGGAGGCAGGGACTTCTCGTTGCATCTGTCGGGGGTGAACGCTGCGCGATCGGCAATGCTCGCCACAAGCCTCCTTCTCGGTTCGCGCGGACTGGGAGCGCTGCTTGGCCCTTTGGCCGCCTCGCGCTGGGCAGGGAACTCGGAGCAGCGTTTGAAGTTGGGAATCCTGTTGGGATATCTGGTCGTGGCGGCAGGCTATGCCGCGTTTGCCCGTACCAGTTCGCTATGGCTCGCCTGCCTGTGGGCAGGGTTGGCGCATTGCGGCGGGTCGACGGTGTGGGCGTTCTCGACGACGGTGTTGCAGATTCACTCAGACGACCGTTTCCGAGGGAGAGTCTTCGCAGCCGACCTGGCGTTCTGCATGCTCACCATCGCGGTTGGGGCCTATCTGTGCGGCCAGTTGGTCGACCATGGCGTCTCGCCGCACGCGGTGGCGATGGGTACCGGTGTGGTGATGCTGATCCCTGCTGCTTTGTGGGCCTGGGCAGTACGGCTATGGCAACCGGCGCCAGTCCTGGCGGTGAAGGCCTAGGTCACGCCACCCGGTCGATCTTTGCCGCCATGATGAAGTCGCTCTCGGTAAGGCCATCGATCTTGTGCGTCCACAACGTGACCTCGGCCTTGCCCCACGTGAGCAGAATGTCGGGGTGATGTCCCTGCTCTTCCGCGATCTCCCCGACGCGATTGACGAAGTCCAGCGCCTTCTTGAAGTCAGGAAAGGTAAAGGTACGGATGATGTGGTGCTCGTCGACTGCGCGCCAGTTGGGAACCAGGCGAAGAATCCGCTGCAGTTCCTGGCCCTTCATTGGAGGCACGCCGCCCTTGCAGGGCACACATTGCTTTTCTGCGAGTGCTGTTTCCGGCATGAGAAAGCTCCTCGGATCAGTGTGCCGAATAGGTCCGGGCTTTGCAAATCGACGAAGTTCTACGTGGAACATTCCCCAAATGGGAAACTATAGAAGGTGAAGGGATTAAGAGCGTTCAGTCCTTCTTGAACCCCACCGGCGGCGGATTCCGCTCGGCGAACTGACGCTGATGCCAGTAGGGGTAAACCGGCGTCTGATCGCTGGCGGCATCGAGCAGCGAGATCTGTTCCGAAGACAGGCTCCAGCCGGCGGCGCCGAGGTTCTGGCGCAGTTGTTCCTCGTTGCGGGCGCCCATGATCACGCTGGCGACGGTGGGCCGCTGGAGCAGCCAGTTGAGAGCGATCTGCGGAACCGTCTTCCCGGTTTGTTTGGCAACTTCGTCGATGGCATCGACGACGCGGTAGAGAAATTCATCAGGGACGGGAGGGCCATTCTCGGCGGTTTCGTGCAGGCGGCTGACCTTGGGAATCGGCTGGTTGCGACGGATCTTGCCGGTAAGGCGGCCCCATCCCAGAGGACTCCACACCAGGGCCGCGACTCCCTGGTCGAGGCCCAGAGGCATGAGTTCCCACTCATATTCGCGCCCGACAAGCGAGTAGTAAACCTGGTGAGCGACATAGCGGGCCCAGCCATAGCGCTCCGAGACGGCGAGAGACTTCATCAGGTGCCATCCCGAGAAATTTGAGCATGCGATGTAGCGCACCTTACCGCTGCGAACCAGCGTGTCGAGAGTTTCAACAACCTCGTCGATCGGCGTGAGCGCGTCAAAGCCGTGCATGTGGTAGATGTCGATGTAGTCGGTGCCGAGACGGCGCAGGCTGGCTTCGCATGCTGTTACCAAATGATGGCGGGAGGAGCCAAGATCGTTGGGACCGTCGCCCATTTTGAAAGACGCCTTGGTGGAAATGAGAAGGTTGTGGCGGCGCCCGGCGACGGCTTTGCCCAGAATTTCCTCGGAGACTCCCTGGGAATAAACATCCGCAGTGTCGAACAGATTGACGCCCGCCTCGAGGCAGAGATCGACCATGCGGGCAGCTTCGCGAACGTCGGTTTCTCCCCAGGCGCGAAAGAAGTCGGTTGCGCCGCCAAACGTAGCTGCTCCAAAGCTGAGAACGGAAACCCTAAGGCCGGAGTGACCGAGCTGTCGATATTCCATGAGGAGTTGATGAGGCGGGGAGGCTGACAGATTCGGAATGAGTGAAATCGCGGCAGGCCGAAGAAGCCTGCCGCATGAATTCGCCTAGAAGGGAATGTCTTCGTCGCTGATGGGAGAGGCGGTGGCTGGTTCGGGTTCGGGAGTGCGCTGGTCGAAGTTGTTGCCGCCGCGCGAGCTGGATCGCCTCCTTCGGAGCGTCCGCCCAGCAGGACCAGGTCGTTGGCCACAATTTCGGTCATGTATTTCTTCTGGCCGGTCTGCTTGTCGTCCCAGGAGCGGGTTTGCAGCCGTCCCTCGATGTAGACCTTGCCGCCTTTCTTCAGGTATTCGCCGGCGATTTCCGCCAGGCGCTGCCAGAGCACGACATTGTGCCACTCGGTGCGGTCTTGCCACTCGCCGCCCTTATCCTTGTAACGTTCGTTGGTGGCTACGGTGAGCTTGGCCACCGGTGTGCCGCTGGGGGTGTACTTGACTTCGGGGTCCTTGCCAAGATTGCCGACGAGAATAACTTTGTTGACGCTTTTGCCTGCCATGAGTGCTGCTCCTTCTGCCCGGCATCGGGAAATGAACGCAGGGCGCGGAAATACCCGGGGATGAAAGCTGGCCTGGGAATAATCGGGCTGGAAGTTGAATATATCAGAAGGGCGAGGGTTTCAAGAAGCGGTCCCGAAGTGGGAAAAGTGGCACTACACCACAGAGCGCATCGGGAACAAGTCGCTGTGTGCCTCTGTGTCCCCTGTGGTAATTCTCCGTGGATTTGGCACCGTATACTCCTCTGGACCGGAGGGCGTGAAGATGGAGCGCAGAACTTTTCTTCACATGTCTACATTGGGCGATGAGTTTTCCGATTCAGGAGGTTCTTGGTGGCGTTCAAGTTTTTCACCACAGGGGGCACAGAGGAACAGAGGAACAGAGAGTGGCCCATGTGGCGCGCGCCCTCGGTGCACGGGTGAGACACCCGTGCCTACATGGCTAACCCGTTCCTACATGGCCTACATCACGGTATAATGCCGCCAATGTCTGACATGAACCCCGGGATGGTTCCCGACGAGTTGAAATTTGAGCCCCGGTCCAAGGGCTTGACCACTCCTCGCAAGAAGAAACCAAAAGAGTTAGCGGTCATCACGGAATGCTGCACGGGGTGCGCGGGGTCGCCCGCCTGCGTGGAGTATTGCCCGGTCGAAGACTGCATGTTCTGGGTGCCGGATGAGGATCATCCGCCATTCGGCCGAATCCAGGTGGATCCGATCCTGTGTATCGGCTGCAAGAAGTGCATCAGCAAGGGCCCCGACGGATGCTTCCTGGACGGGTGCCCCTGGGATGCGATCGCGATGGTGGACACGGTGGACGTCGAGAAGGAAGTCGGCGTCATGCCGATCTAGCGTCCGCCTCTTTCCCGAATTGCCTGCGCGGTTAGCACTGCCTGCTGGCGGATGTGCTCCGGGATCTCCGGGAGGCCGCGTTCGTATGGCAGAACTGCGGATAAATCCTCCGGCCGACCAACCAAATAAAGTGCCCGCAGCGCTTCCCACACCTGATCGGTCGCGGGTGTAAGAACCGCCAGCCTGCCGCCGGCATCGACGTTCGCGTCTTTCTGGGCAAACAGCGTCGTGACCCTGCCGGCGATAGGCGAGCGCACCTCCAGAGTCTGATCCCCCGCCTGAAGTTTGGCTATTACGCCATTCTCATGTACGGAAGTTCCCATCGCCGCTTCATCAAGCACTTTGCCGGATTGTGGGGCGGCGACCTTCGCGGGCTGAAGCAGGGCGACCAGTTCCGGCCTACCGGTGGCATCGCCAAACCGGACCAGGGACAAGGCGGCGTTTCCGCGGACCATGGGCGAGGGATCGGCCAACATTTTGAGCAGGGCTTCATGAAAGCGGGGGCCTGAGGTGTCCTGTCCCATCACCCACGCGTCCGTATTGCGGACTTCCTCGACGCGATAGGAAGCGAGCTGAACCAGGTCGGGATACCAGCGGACGACGCCGGAGTCCTGGTGGGCCATGCGCTCACCGATCTGCACCAGCGCGTGCTGGATGTGGCGCGGCTTCTTGTCGTCGTGCAGGTATTCCATGAGCTGCTTGTCGGAGAGGCGGCGGCCAAACCAGGTATTCCACCAGAACAAGAACGGCATGAGGACGATGAGCCAGGCAGTCAGGAAGAAGAGGATGCGCTGGTTGGCCGACATGAGGTGGTGGCGTTTGGGGGAAGCGGTCTCTGATCCGGCAGGAGCAGGCGTGGGCAAGGCGGACATGTGCTCAACAGTCTATATCAACGGACAATGTAGGCATGGGCGTCCTCGCCCGTGCAAAAGGCTCACGCTGATTCGTATCAGGGCGTGCCTTCAGGCACGCCGAATTCGCGCCCGCCTCGAATCACGCGCCCCCGGGCGCAACTGGCAATGCGCCGCACACTCGCGGATGGATTGCACCCTTCGGGTGCGGACACCCGAGCCGCTCGTCCAGCGGCAGGACTGAAGTCCTGCCCCGATACGAACCTCGCCTCTGCGCCGCTGTGACTATGTCAATTTACAAAATCTTTATGGTCTGCTTACTCGATCCTGATGGGTGGGACGGTTCAATAGTCGGAGGGACCTGGGAGGTCCTGCCCGATGAACCCAGTCGTCACCGGTTTGATCTACGTGCTCGAGGCCATATTCCTGGCAGGAGTTACCGGTTCCGCCGTTGTCCTGCTGCTGATCACATTCAAGGACGTGAAAGTGCTGTTTGAAAAACGAAAGCCTGCGCCGGGGATCGTCCCCGACGGAGCCCTCCTACAGCAGCGATAGCTATTTTCCAGCCTGGTGGTCGAGCAGCTTCTCCATCTCGTCCATCACCCGGTTCATCTTCTTCACCGTCAATTCGAGAGGCTCATCCGTAGTCATGTCCACGCCCGCGTCTTTGAGCAGGTCGATGGGATACTTCGAGCGCCCGGACGAAATGAACGTCAGGTAGCGCTTGGTCGCGCCCGGATCGCCGGACAAGACTTTCTCGGAGAGCGCCGATGAGGCGGTGAACGACGTCGCGTACTGGAAGACGTAGTAGTCGCGATAGAAGTGGGGGATGAATGACCACTCGTTCGCCACGTAGTCGTCCACAATGCACACTTTCTGGTCGTTGCCGTAATACTTCTTCACGATTTTGTCGTAGAGTTTCGCCAGGGACTCGCCGGTGAGGGGCTGGCCTTTTTCCACCATCTCGTGGGCGCGGAGTTCGAATTCCGCAAACTGAGTCTGGCGGAAAACGGTGCCTTTGATGCCCTCGAGGTAATTGCCCAAGAGCGACAGGCGGGTCTTGTCATCCTTGATGGTCTTGAGCATGTGGTCGATCAGCAGCGCCTCATTGAAGGTGGATGCGACTTCGGCCACGAAAATGGGGTATGACGCCAGCGGGTATGGCTGCGTTTTGTTGGAATAGTAGCTGTGCATGGTGTGGCCCAGTTCATGGGCCAGCGTGCTCATGTCCTCGTACTTTCCATTGTAGTTGAGCAGCATGTAGGGGTGGACGTCGTAGGCGTCGCCCGCCGAGTAGGCGCCGGAGGTCTTTCCGGTGTTGGGGTAGAAATCGATCCAGTGCTCGGTGAAGGCGCGTTTGGCGCCGGCGGCATACTCGGGGCCCAGAGGAGCAAGTGCTGCGAGGATGTTGCGCTCGGCATCCTCGACCGAATACTTCAGATCGACTGAGCCGACCAGCGGCGCGTAGAGATCGTAATAGTGCAGCTCCTGCAAGCCCATCATGCGCTTGCGCAACTTCAGATAGCGATGGAAGGTGGGAAGATTGCGGTTCACTCCCTCGACCAGGCGCATATAAACCGACTTCGGGATATTGGGGCCATCGAGGGCGGAGTCGAGCACGGTGTCATACTTGCGCGATTTAGCGTAGAACAACGAAGCCTGATCGTTGGCATTCATCATGGAACCGAAGGTTCCGTGGTAGTCGCCGAGTGCCCCGAAGAATGCCGCCATGACTTTCTGCCGGTCCTCGCGATTCGGCGAAGCGCGGTAGAGGGAAAATGCCGCCTTATCGAGCTTCACCGGTTTGCCGTCACTGAGTGTGACGGTCGGGTAGGGAAAGTCGGCATCGGCGAAGACGCCGAAGATGCTGCTGGGAGCGCTGGCCATGGTCGTCGCGCCAGCGAGAAGTTTTTCTTCGGCATCGCTGAGCGTATGTTCGCGGCGCCGCTGAATGTCTTCGAGATAATGCTCGAAGACCTTGAGTCGCGGTTCCTGGCTGATGAAGCGCTCGATGGTCGCCTTGTCAGTCTTCAGGATTTCGGGCTCGATGTATGCGGTCTCGGCGCCAAAAGTCGATCCCAGTTGCACCATCTCCTGCTTCATGGCCTGGTGGGCGCTGATCCGCGTGTCCTCATCGGAGAGGAGATTGGCGTAGACCCACAAGCGGTTCAGATCCTTGTCGAGAGCGCTCTGGGCTTCCAGCGCGTCGGCCAGAGTCTGAGCGGAAGAGCCAAGCTTGCCCTGAAATTCATTCATCTTCGGGATCGCGCCGACGAGTTTGTCCTTCGCGGTACGCCAGGCGGCGTCGGAGGGATAAAGCGAGGTCAGATCCCACTTGTACTGATCGCTGATTTTGGCGCGGTCGCGCTCCTGAGCGGCTGCGGCCACACTCAACGTGGCGCAAAGTAAGACAGCGGCAGGCAAGCTGAAAAGCAGGTCGAAGTGCATGTATGGCTCCTGACAGTAGTTTCTCATGGAAGCGAGATTCTGTGAGGAGATGACCGCTCTATACGAACCTTGTCTGCCTCTTTTTAGGAGGAATGTAGGCGCGGGGGGCGTGCGCCACTCACACGGTACGTATCAGGGCGCGGCTTTCAGCCGCGCCGAAAATTCGTGCCCGCATAAAGACGCGCCCACAGGGCGCGGACGCCCCTAGCCACTCGTCCATCGGCAGGACTGAAGTCCTGCCCTGATACGAACCTTGCCTCTTTTAAAAGGAATGTAGGCGCGGGCGTCCTCACCCGTGCGAGCACCCCTTCATTTCCGGGCAGGCGCGGCGGGCGCGCGCCACTCATACGCTTCGTATCAGGGCGCGGCTTTCAGCCGCGCCGAGATTCGTGCCCGCAAAAGGACGCGCCCATAGGGCGCAACTGCGAGATGATTGCGCCCTTCGGGCGCGGACACCCTAGCCGCACGTCCAGCGGCAGGACTGAAGTCCTGCCCTGATACGAACCTTGCCGCTCCATCTTTTAGAAGGAATGTAGGCGCGGGGGCGTGCGCCACTCACACGGTACGTATCAGGGCGCGGCTTTCAGCCGCGCCGAAAATTCGTGTCCGCATTAAAGACGCGGCCATAGGGCGCAACTGCCAGTAAGCCGCCCACTCGCGAGATGATTGCGCCGTCCGGGCGCGAACGCCCTAGCCGCTCGTCCAGCGGCAGGACTGAATTCCTGCCCTGATACGGACCCTGCCTCTTTTAGAAGGAATGTAGGCGCGCACCACTCATATGGTTCGTATCAGGGCGCGGCTTTCAGCCGCGCCGAAAATTCGTGCCCGCGTAAAGACGCGCCCATGGGGCGCAACTGCGAAATGATTGCGCCCTTCGGGCGCGGACGTCCCCTGGCCGCTCGTCCGCGGCAGGACTGAAGTCCTGCCCTGATACGAACCGCGTTCGCTGGAGGGGTGGCACTAAAGCGATGCTATAGTGGCGCTTAATGAGTCCTCGGCAGCTAATGGCCGTCGCGGCCATCGGCTTCATCGTCGCCTGGCATTATCTCGTTTTCGTAAAGCAGCGCCGCAATCAGCCCCTCTTTCCGGCGTCTGTTGCCGATCACTCCAGCCTCTTTCATTTGCTGGTAGCCAGCTTTCTCACCATCTACATGGAACTGGCGCTGATCCGCTGGATCGCGGTTGAGGTCCGGGTCTTCGCCTATATCAAGAACCTCACTCTGCTACTTTGCTTTCTCGGATTTGGACTGGGGTGCGCCCTGGCCCGCAGCAAGGTGCGCTGGGCGAATGCCATTACGGCGATGCTTGGCCTGCTGCTTCTCATCCGCTGGCCCTGGTATGGGCAGCGTGTGCTGGAGGGGCTGTCACAGGCATTGGGCGCCGCGGCCGACCTTCAGATATGGAATGCGGGAACCGCGACCCACTGGTTCAATTTCGTGCTGGCGTGCCTGATGGCTGCCGCACTGCTGTTTCTGATCGCGTCGATCTTCGTTCCATTGGGTCAGGTCGTCAGCCGGCAGATGGACCTGGCTGAGAATTCCCTGAGCGCCTATTCCTGGAACCTGGCGGGAAATCTGGCCGGCATACTGGCGTTTTTTGCCGCAGCATGGGCCAGCTTGCCCCCCGTCCTCTGGCTGACGGCGGTGTTTGCGGGGCTGGCGTTACTCCGTCCGACGCCGAAGCACCGCGCCTTATTCGCCAGCCTGATGATCCCCGCTTTCCTGTTGCTCTATGATCCAGCGACCCCGATCCGCAGCACCATGTGGACGCCCTATCAGCAGATCGAAGTCACGCGCGAATTTTTCCCAAGCGGCGATTTCTACCGCACGATGGTCTGGGTGAATCACACGGGCTACCAGATCATTGCGGATTTATCGCCGGAATTTTTAGGACGCCATCCTGGATTGGTCGCTGAAGCGGTGGATAACAATCCGTACAACTTGCCCTTCCGCTTTGCTCCTGAGAATCCGAGCGTGCTGGTCGTAGGTGCGGGGACGGGCAATGATGTGGCGGCGTCATTGCGTCATGGGAGCGAGATGGTCGATGCGGTCGAGATTGATCCGGACATCCTCAAACTGGGGAAGAGGGAACACCCGGAGCAACCATATTCCTCTCCGCGGGTGACGGCTCACCTGACGGATGCGCGCGCCTTCATGAAGCGCACCAAGCGGCGCTATGACCTGGTTCTGTTCGGGCTGCTCGACTCTCACACACAGCTCTCGGACTACTCGAACATGCGGATCGACAACTTCGTCTACACCGAAGAATCCTTTCGCGAAGCCCGCGACCTGCTGCAGCCCGATGGAGTTCTCTTCATCAAGTTTCAGGTGAACCGGGAGTGGCTGGGGAAGCGAATCGCCGATATGCTGCAGCAGACCTTCGGTAAGCCGGCGGCGGTTTTCGAGGCTTCCTCGACCTATCCGGGCGGCGCCACCTGCTATGCCATCTCGAAGTCAGGGAGAGTGGAGTCGCAGCTCAGCGCCGATCCCCGCCTCGGGCGATTTGTGCAGGCGAACCGGCCGGCATTTTTGGCGCTGCCTCCGGCGGCGGTCACCACCGACGACTGGCCATATCTCTACCAGGAAAAGCACTCAATTCCGGGTGCGTATTTCAGCGTGGCGGTGCTGGTCCTGCTGCTTTCCTTCGGAATGTACTGGTCGGTTCCCGAGGCGCGAACGCGCGTGCCGTCGCTGTTTTTCTTCGGGATGGGCGCGGGATTTTTACTGCTCGAAACGCAGACCATCAGCCGGCTGGCCTTGTACTTCGGCACGACGTGGCAGGTCAACGGCATTGTGATCGCAGCGATGCTGACGACCATCCTGGTGGCTAATTTCCTGGTGGAGAAATGGGGAATGAGTCGCAACCCAGGCATCGACCGCTGGATTCTGGCTGCGTTGCTGGCGAGCCTCGCCACTGCATACCTGATCCCTTTTCACCGCTTTCCCTGGCCGACTCGCGAAGTGGGAGTGCTCGTGGCGCTGGTTTTTGCGGTGCCGGTGTTCTTTGCGGCACTGCTGTTCGCGCGCCAGTTCCGGATCACGGAGTCGCCGAGCGCCGCACTTGGGGCGAATATGCTCGGGGCAGTCGCTGGAGGCCTGCTGGAGAACGCCTCCCTCGTGCTGGGGATGCGGGCGCTGATCCTGGTTGCGATCGTATTTTACATATTGGCGGGAGTCGGCCTGGCGCGATTGAGGACGCGGCGGGGAACCGCCGCGACCGTGGCACAACCGACCGCCCCTTGAAGAACTGGCAAAATTGAAAGGCTCTATGCCGCTGCCGCGATGCGGTGGATCAGGTCCTCCTGCTCGCCTTTGCTTTCGGCGCCGATGGTGAAGGCGTCGAGCAGGCCAAGCGACAGCGCATACTTGATGGCTTCATCCTGCCGGGTCCGCATCGCGCCCTGTCCGAGAATCTTCATCCCAACGATGCCTTTGCCGGCGGCGCGCATCTCGCGAATGACGCTGATCACCGTGTCAGGATCGGAATCCATATGGGCCCCGACGGGATTGATACGAACGAGGTCGACCTCAACCCATGGAGACTTCGCCGCCGCTCGCAGCGCCTCGATACTGTGACAGGAACAGCCATGCGCGCGAATGACGCCTTTCTCCTTAGCTTCGGAAAGGACGTCCATCACACCGCGGTATTGCTGCGTCCAGTCGCCTTCGGTCACGCAGTGCATCAGGCAGATGTCGAGGTAGTCGGTTCCGAGCTCGCGGCGGAAGCGCTCAAGGTCAGCGCGGGCAGTCTGGGGATCGCGAGCCCAGGTCTTGGTGAGGACGGTGACCTTGTCGCGGCTCACGTGCTTGAGAGCCTCGGCGACGTGGGGATGGCTTCCGTAGGAATCGGCGGCGTCAAAGAAGCGCAGGCCGTTGTCGTAGCCATTCAGCAGCAGTTCGGATAAGGCCTTCACGCCGAGATCGGTCTGGTGCGAGTGGTGTCCCACGCCGACTGTGCCAGTTCCCATGGCAAGGCGGCTGGTCTTGATTCCCGTTTTGCCGATCGTCACCGTGTCCATGGCGGTGAACTTCTGCGGCAGCGGAGGAAGAGCGATGGCGCGCGGCGTCATTGCCTTTGCACCGAACCAGACCGCTCCCGCGCCTAAAGTTGACCCGATGATGAAGTCTCTACGGTTCATGGAACCCTCTGAGAGTCAGAAATCGACACCGCCCGGCAGCAGTAGCCTCCATTATGGACGCAAAATTGGGGGACAAGTCACCCAAATCTGCAGGAAAAGTGAGAGCTGTGCTCCCCTGTGATCTTTGGCCCCGCACGGGCGAGACGCCCGTGCCTACATGCACCGCGGATGTAGCCACGCGTGTCCTCACGAGTGGAAAGGGTTGGCAATTAGTTTCAGAGCATCACAAAAGGTAAGGCTTTTATCACAGAGGGACAGGGGAACACTGGGGTTTTGCAGCCCTCTGTGCCCCTCAGTGGCCTCTGTGGTTTCAGAGAGTTTGGGGAAACCGGCAGTCAGGCTTCTGCGGTGGTCGGGTCGATGATAGTTTTGACTTCGGCGATGCTATTCGCGGGAAAGCCACCTTGCTTGGCGTGTTCCTTGATGATTCCCTCGTTCGGTGCAATGTAGACGCAGTAAATCTTGTTATCCGTGACGTAGCTCTCAACCCACTGGATTTCCGGACCGAGATTGCGGAGGACCTCGCAGGATTTCTGCGAAATCGCCTGTACCTCCTGGGGCGTCAGTTTGCCTGCGCCGGGAAGTTCACGCTCAATCACATATTTCGGCATAGTCGCGTCCTCATTCTGCAAATTTGAAACGGCGGGAATCGATGCTGCGATAGTATTCTAGCCCGTCCGCGGGGAATCCGCGCGCCGGGCACAAGGTTGATTGATCTGTTACGCGTCACGATTTTCTGTAGGGCAGAGCTGCCGGAGGTTGTAAGTTCAGAGGGATGAAACAGGCTCTGGTGGTGGCCGCAGTTCTGCTGTCAGCATCCCTGGCCGTGGCGCAGGCCAGGGTGGAAGACGGCGGCCGCGAGATTCAGGTCTGGACCGGCGGAGGCCATTCCGTTCCAGGGGGTCGCAGCGACAGTGGGGTGTGGAACCTGGGCCTGCGATATGGATGGATTCTGTGCCGCCCGCACGGTCCGGGATTTCTGAAGGGGCGCTTCGAGTACGCCGTCGATGCCGTGCCCGCTTTTATTGTCTTCCAACCGGTCAACACCACTTATGGGGCTGGAATCAATCCCCTGAATCTGAAGTGGAATTTCGCCACCAGGGGGGCCATCGTTCCGTACTTTGAGCTGAGCGGAGGCACGCTGTTCACCTCGCATGATGTGCCGCCGGGCACGTCCAACGTCAACTTCACTTCGGGGGCGGCTCTGGGGACGCATTTCCTGGGAAGCCGCCACACCTGGAGCCTGGAAGTCCGCTACATGCACATCTCAAACGCCGGCCTTGCGAACCTTAATCCCGGAATGAATACCGTGCAGGTCCGACTAGGATTTGGAAAGTTTTTAGGGAAGTAGGAGGCGGAACACAATGCTTCCGTCATTCCGAAGTTAAAAACTTCGGTTTAGCGGGCGGAACGTAACCCGGAGGTGCGCCGTTTTCGATGAACGGGAGATCGTCGGGTGCCGCGACCACAACCTTCCCATCCGGCAAGAGCTTATAGGGGTGGCCAACAGGATCGATTGGAATGTTGCGCAACATGCCTGCTGATACGAGATCGAAGAAGCTCGAGGGCAGGCGTCCCTTCTGGCTGCGATACTTCGCTACCAGCTCTTCAAGGACCGGGACATCTTCATCCACCTGAATGGCGCGCAGATGGGCGACGGCGTTTGCCTTGATGTCCTTGTTTGTCGTCTGGTACACGCTGAGCCACAGCATGCGCGCCGTGTCGGCTTCTCCCGCATGTTGGGCCATCTTGGCGGCCATGAGCTTCAGGAACGGGTGAGCGTGAGGAAGCTCTGAGCCCTGCTCAAAGGCCGTGGCGGCACGAGCATAGTCCTTCATCTCGAGGTAGTAGATCAGGCCCTTGTCACGGTATAGCCGCCATTCCGAAGGATTGTTCTGAATTCCGTGGTCAATGAGGTTGAGAGCCTGCTCGGGCATGTCCGCGCCGAGAGGCGGCTTGGGGGCCAGAAAATTGGCTCCGAACTGATAGGCAACGATCAGGTGAGGATCCAGGGTTGTCGTAATTTCGAGCAGCGGACCCAGCAACGAGTAGTCGGGTTTCGCTTCGGCCCTGACCCGGCGCCCGAAATACTGCACGGCGCGAGTCCAGTAGATATCCGCCAGAAGGCCGTCGTATCCGAGGCTAAGCCGCTTCAATACCTTAG
This sequence comes from Terriglobales bacterium, assembly GCA_963803205.1. Taxonomy (GTDB): domain Bacteria; phylum Acidobacteriota; class Terriglobia; order Terriglobales; family Acidobacteriaceae; genus CAWDLG01. Next base: position 671,287 of record CAWDLG010000004.1, on the reverse strand, counting down.
GCGAGGAGATGTAAAGCACTTCCTGCAGGGTGGCTCCCGTGCGCACCTGATCGACTCCGCGCAACAACAGGACCGAGACCAGCATGCAGCCGGCGACCAGCGCCGTTCCTACCGCCGTGACTTTGCCCGACGGTCTCATTTCAAATCGCGGCGTTCGAAGATCAGGATGGCGCCCCCCAAAACCATGGTTGTGTAAACCACCGCGTAGGCGGTGTTGTACAGAATCAACGATGAGGAGACGGGTTGCTGGTGAGCGACCGAGCTGATCACGTTCAAGGCGGAGAAATTGGGTACCAGGTAAGCCGCTCCGGTGGCGAGCCAGCGTGTAACTCCGCTCGACAGTGCGGCAAAACCGCGAAGATCCTCGGCGAAGCATCCGATGACGAACAGGGCAAACGCAAATACCGCCGAAAGGAGCGGGGAAGAGAACGAGGAAAACAGCAACGCAAGCGATGTCAGGATCAGAAATTGCAGAATGATGAAATAAAGCGCCACCAGGATCCACGCGTCTCCTCGCTGCATGGGGTGGGAGGCATACAGAAGGGCCGCGAAAACGCCGATCGCCATCAAGAACGTATTCACTACGAGCGTGCTAGCAAGCCCGAAGAACTTGCCGGCAATGAACTCCCATCGCTGAACCGGACGGGAAAGCATCGTGTACAGCGTTCTTTTCTCGATTTCTTTGGAGACCAGGCCGATGCCGATGAAAATGGCGATAATCACCCCAAAGAGCGAGACCGCGGTAAGGCCCAGGTTCACCACTACGAGACGCTCGATGTCGATGGAGATCTGGCCCACGAGAACGGCCGCACCCGACATCAGCAGCGCGAAGACAATCAGGTTGTACAGCACCCGGTCGCGAACCGCCTCCCGGAAGGTGCTCCTCGCGATGTTCAGAATGCGGCTGGTCATGACGCCCCCCCGGCTGCATTTTCAGATGGTTTCAGTTGAGCCATAAAGTAGTCCTCGAGGGAAGCCCGAACCGGTGTAACCGAGATCAGCCGGAGGCGTTCGCGCCGCAGCGTATCGATTGCGGAATCCAGACTTTCCTCGGGAATGACCGCGCGAACCGTGTCGCCGGTAATGTGGTGGACGGGATCCATCGACCGGATCGAAGGCGGGACGGCCGTTCCATGCCAGACCACTTCGACTTTGCCATGCACGCTCTGGGTGAGATCAGCCACTTTGCCGATGCCCTTAAGTTCGCCAAGATGAATGATGGCGACCCGGTCGCAGAGCGCTTCGGCATCGGAGAGAATGTGGGTCGAAAAGAAGACTGTTTTGCCTTCCTGCTTAAGCTGGGCGATAAGGTCGCGGACCTCGCGCCGCCCCATGGGATCCAGACCGGACATTGGCTCATCGAGAAAAATGACTTTGGGATCGTGCAGAATCGCTTGCGCGATGCCGACGCGCTGGAGCATGCCCTTGGAATACTTGCGCAGCTGAACGGTCTCTGAGCCAGCGAGGCCAACCCGTTGAAGAACCTCATCCACTTTTCGCGCGCGGTCGTGATTCGTCACTCCGGACAGCTGCCCGTAGTAGTGAAGCAATTCCCGCGCGGTGAGATGGTCGTAAAAGTAAGGCTGCTCCGGGAGGAAGCCAATCTGGCTCTTCATGACGGGATCGTTGAGTTCCTTGCCCAGAATGCGTGCCGATCCCGACGTCGGATAAACCAGCCCCATCAGAAGTTTGAGCGTGGTGGTTTTGCCGGCTCCGTTAGGACCGAGGAAGCCGAAAATCTCACCCATCTCAACCTGGAGGCTGAGCGGGTGCAGCGCGTGCTTTGGTTTCTTTCGCCAAAACCCCACGCTATAGGTTTTTCCGAGGCCTAGGATTTCAATGGCAGTCATAGGCAAGAGGGCCCTGAGGCTGAACGCCTATGAAAATTATATGCAAGCGGGGGCTAATTTCAGCCCACGGAGCACGACTGATAACGTTACTAAGATAATTACGAAGGTTTCCAGACCAAAAAATAGAGCAGAGGACTTATGTCCTCTGCTCCAGATGGCTCTCGCCCCTCCCCCGAGGCAGGAGGCCAATCTCTATTACGGCAACGGGTTAAGGGTCAAGCAGGTCGCACGAGCACCGATCGTCGCGCCGGTGGGCTGGAAGCGAACGACGGCATCCTCGTATGAGCAGAAGCTGCGATTGCCGGTGTTGCCGATGGTGATCGGATCAGCCTGAACGTAGTACTGGCTGCCGGTCGCCGCATTGGCTGCCACGAAGTGGTAGCCGCTCTTGCCGGAGTTGGCCGGGTTACCGTTGTTTGCCAGGACCGCATCGATCAAGCAGGCGTCGGTCTGGGGCGGAGGCGTGGCGCACGCGGCACCGATGGCGCTGCCGAGAGCGCGAAGCGTCAGAGCATAACCCACGGTCGGATAGGCCGACTGATACTGCACTTCGGCGGTGTTGACGGTACGAATCCCCGATACAGCGGACGATTCATTGGCTGCCATGCGAGCACGCAGCAAGTTCGGAATAGCAATCGCGGCGATGATCAGGATGATCGCGACCACGATCAGCAACTCGATCAGTGAGAAACCCTTCTGTTTGCGCATCTATTTGTTCCCTCTTCTCCGTTTACGATTTTAGGTCTTAGTAGACCGATCTGGCGATGATGATCGCATTTTACTAACCAGAGCCGATCCCGACCAAGACACGGGCGTGGAGCCTGTTTTGGCTCGTGTTTTCAACGCATCTGCTATCTTTAGTCACCGTCCGCTGGGGCACTGCCGGGTGGGAACTGCCTCAGACCTGTGTCAGTTTTTGTCTCGGACTGGACAATTTGTGTCATTTTAAAACAGGCAGTCGACTACGGGACAGTCTTTCATCGGCCGACATGGCGCATCCCTTGATCTCCTCGACCATTGATCCGGCAATCGCCAGGGCATGGTCGCTCGAATCCCATCTCTATATAGATCCCGAAGTCTTCACTGCTGAGAAGGAGAGAATTTTCTCTCGCACCTGGCAGGTAGTCGGCCATCACAGCCAGGTGGCTCGGCCCGGAGACTACCTCACCACGAATCTGCTGGGCGAGCCGCTGCTGATTGTGCGCGGGGCGGACGGCCAGCTTCGCGGCTTCTACAACGTGTGCCGCCATCGCGCCGGGCCGCCAGCGGAAGGATGTGGCTCCCGCAAGCTGTTCCGTTGCGGCTATCACGGATGGACTTATGGCCTGGACGGGTCCCTGATCAGCGCCCCGGAGTTTGATGGGCAACAGGATTTCCGGCCGGAAGACTTCGCGCTGGCGCCGGTTCGAACCGAGGAATGGTCGAGCCTCATCTTTGTGAACCTGAATGCCGAGGCAAAACCTCTCATTGACGATCTCGGGGAGATGCCACGGCAGGCTGAACGTTTCGGCTTCGGCGGCATGAAACTCTTCGAGCGCCGCACCTATGACATGAAGTGCAACTGGAAGACCTACATCGATAACTACCTCGAGGGATACCATCTGCCCAGTGTCCATCCTGGCCTGAACCGCGAGCTGGACTACAGCGCCTACATCGTCGAGCCGTATGCGCGGCACGTGCGGCAATTCAGTCCGATCCGGGGTGCGCAATCCGGGGACGCGACGCCGCGCCGCTACCAGGAAGCCCGCGAGGACCTGACCACTGACTACTTCTGGATTTTCCCAAACTGGATGCTGAACTGTTATCCCGACAACGTGTCGCTGAACATCATTCTTCCGCTGGAAATGGAGCGAACCCTCGCCATCTTCGAGTGGTACCTGCCGGAAAAATCCCTCGGCAGCCAGGCTGCGCACGATTCGGTAAAGTTCAGCGATCAGATCCAGATCGAGGACGTGGCCATCTGTGAGACCGTGCAGAGGAATTTGCACTCGCGGAGCTATCGGCGAGGACGCTACAGTGTGAAGCAGGAGAAAGGCGTCCACGCCTTCCACCGGATGTACGCCGATGTAATGCAGTTGGGAAGCGGCCCCACCTAATTTACTTTCACCAGCATGCAAGTGATGTCGTCGTGCTGCGGAGTTTCAGCGACGAAGGCATCCATATCCGCCGTGAGGGCGGCCAGCAGTTCGGCGGGACTCAGCGCGCTGCGGCTGGAAAGAATATTCAGCAGCCGCTGCTCTCCATATTCTTCCTGGGCTGCATTCTCAGCTTCGATCAGTCCGTCGGTGAAAATCACCAGCCAGTCCCCGGACTGCAGGGTCACGGATCCAGATTCATAACTGCCGCTATCCTGAATGCCAAGCGGCAGGCCGCCCGCCGAAAGTCTCTCGATGGGGCCAGAGGCGCGCCGCAAGACCGGGGCATTGTGACCGGCATTGATGTAGGTCAGGGTTCGCGTTGAGGGCTCGAATTCCGCTAAAAACGCAGTCGTAAAGCGCAGGCCATTCTGGCTGTTGGTGCAGGCGTACCGGTTCATCCCGGTCACCAGCTCAAGCAGGGAACAGCGTGTCGCAGAAAGAGTTTTGAGACTGGCCTGGAACGTAGCCATGAGCAGCGCTGCAGGAATGCTTTTGCCGGCTACGTCCGCGATTGCCAGCAGGAATCGAGCTTCTTCGGTTGCTTCAGTCGGGCGCGCGAATACGTCATAGAAATCTCCAGCTACCGTGTTGGCGGGGCGGGTGGCAAAAGCCAGTTGCAGGCCGGGCACTTCTGGAGGCGCGGCCGGCAGGAGCCAGCTCTGGATGTCGCGGGCGATCTCAAGGTCGCGCTTCATCACGACGCGGTCGGCAATCTCCAGCATCAGCAGCACAAAGAGGAGAATCCCTGCGTAGAAATGCAGATCGATCGAGAAGCCATGGACAGCACCGGACTTGTCCGCGAAGCGGTAACCGCCTCCGCCGAGAATGAGCAGCACAAGGGCAAGCAGCAGAAGCACCCGCCGCGCCGGAGTGAGCTTCTCCAGGAGGGCCCAGGAAAATTCCTGAAAAGTATGAAAGAACTGATGCTTGCGGGTTTCCCGCGGCATGTTCTGGTTGAAATCACGCGAGTAGAGGCGGTAGCTGGCCTTCGCGTCGGCGTGGAACTGCTTCCAGAGCTGGCCGAGTTCAAGTCCCTCGGTTATTCGTGCCCAGAATTGCTCGATGTGGACGCCGATGTCGGTGCGGCGCCGCGTCGACGCTCCGCCAGGCTGGGTTTGGGACGGCATGAATGACGGATTATAGATGAGATTGCTGAGACTTCTTCGAGCCGAAGAGGCGCAGACCAAACAGAGACTAGGTTCGCGCCAAATATTTCGTGGTCTTAACTGTTCACCTGGTTTGCCAGGCTGTTCGCCAGCTTTCGGATTTCATCCAGGCTCTGCCGCAGCACCGTAACAGTGGTTGCATCGGCGCGTGCCAGCCCAGCCGTCACGGAGTCCCGCCGCTGCAAGATGGTTTCCAGACTCTGCCTGTAAGGGGCGCTTTCGGGACGATCCAGTTCGTGGCGAAGATCCTCAAAGAAAGTATTGGAAAGTTGTTGGGCGTCTCCGTAATTCTGAGCCTGTGTCTGATCGAGCAGCGACAAAAGCTCATTTTCCAGGCGAAAGACGCGAACCGCGGAGCGCGCGGTCGAGAGCTGCTGAGTGACGTCGTTGACTTTCTGCTGCGAGGCCATGAATTGCTGATGCTGCGGCCAGTAGCCTCCCATGTAGGCAATAATCAACAGAATCAGGATGATCAGAAGAAGAACTTTTCTCATGGAGCTCCTCGCTTCGGCTCTCGCGCAAATTGCAGCGACGTGACGCGCTCACCTGAGATGCGGCCAACCCCGGCGGCGCCCGCCAGTAATGTACCCATTCTCGCGGATTTGCGGGGAAAAATCTGCGGACTCAGGAGTAGGGCGAAGGCAGCCCTTTCAACCGCCGGAACTTCCGCATTTCTTCCTGCTGATGGGTGAGAATCCGCAGGGAAGAGCGCGGCTTGCCGGTGCAAAGAAGTATGAAACCGGCTTCGCGGTCTTCCGGGAAATAGCTGACTGAATCAGACTGGTCGACCTCGCCCCCCTCCAGCAGACGGCCGGCACAGGTCAGGCAACGGCCCTGGTGGCAGAGCGCGGGTAGAGGAATACCATGGGCGAGCGCGGCATCCCAGATGTGCTGTTCGGAGCTCACCTGGATGACGCGGGTCTTTTGATCTGGCTGAACGAGTTGAACTTCGAAGACGCCGGGGGAAAGCCTCATGGAGTAGCCCACGGGCGACCCGCCTGGCCACTCCACAGCCAGGCGGGCACCATGGGTTCTGATTTTACGGGTTGTAGAAGCCCGCGTTCTTGCTGTACGGCGCGTGACCCGGGTCGCCGCGGCGGAAGTGGCCAGACGGAATCGACTTGCCGTCGCGCTCCTTGGCCAGCAGCTCGATGAACCAGGCCTCATGCTCGACTTCCTCGTTCAGGATGCGGGCGGCCATGTCGTAGGTGCGAGGATCCTTGCCGAATGTGACATCGCAAACCTCGCTCCAGCTGCGGATGGCACAGCGCTCGGATTCCAGAAGCAGAGTGAGGATATTGACCACGGTTGGGGGATTGGGCAGTTTCGCCGCTACGCAACCCGCCTGATCATGGAAGGCAGGCAGATCGTTCGGCAGTTCTCCACCCAGTTCATAAATGCGGGGTACGATGAGTTCCCAGTGAGCCCGGTCCTCGAGCCGGGCATCCTCGCAGATTTCCTTGTAGTCTTCGTGACCGGCCAGATGCATGCGGAGAATGGTGTAGTAGTAGTACGTGCTGGCAAACTCGGCTGCCGCGTTCGCAACCAGCATCTTGATCAGCTTTTCCACGTCGACGCCGCGCGCGCGGATCACCTCAACTCCCACCCGCTGGCTGACATCGCCGCTCTTGACGACGTTCTTGTCCGGCATTACGACCTCCTTGTTCTCATTCAGTTTACTGCGCGACCGCCGGAAAGGTCTAAGACCTGGTGTCTATCATTGGCATAGCTTCTGCCTTTGGCATGAATTGGAGGAGGAGTTCCCAAATTTCCAGGAAAATACCCAAAGTTGAAATGGAACTGAGTTCTGTTGCGGGATTTCCGTGGTCCAGACTCAACACGAGGGAAAACAATACTTGCGGTCTCTTTGGATTGACAAAGCTTTTATTGATTTGTGGGTGCTGGCAGTGATAGCATTGACAGCATGGCTACGCTAACTATCCGCCGACTCGACGACAAAACCAAAAGCCGCTTAAGGGTTCGAGCCGCACATCATGGCCGCTCCATGGAAGAAGAGGCGAGGGAGATCTTGCGCTCAACCCTCACAGTCTCGCCGCCTGGAAAGGGCAACCTGGCGGAGGCGATTCGGCGGCGGTTCGCAGTATTTGGTGGACTCGAGTTGGAACTGCCGCGGCGCGATGCGGTACGTAAGGCGCCTCACTTTTCAGAATGATCATTCTCGATACCAATGTGCTGTCTGAACTGATGAGGCCGAAACCGTCTCCCGCAGTGGTAGCGTGGGTTGCCGAGCAGTCGGGACCGGAACTTTGTACCACTGTGGTGACGGAGGCGGAGATCTTTTACGGAATAGAGTTGCTTGCCAAAGGCAAACGTCGCAATTCATTGTTGGAAGCAGCGGAAGCAATGTTCACCGAGGACTTAGCTGGACGCGTCTTCAGTTTTGAGAGCGATGCGGCACGAATGTTTTCGAGGATTGCCGCTCAACGCCGCGCACTTGGCAGGCCGATTAGCCATGCAGACGCGCAGATCGCAGCGATAGCCCAGGTGCGAAAGGCCAAACTCGCAACCCGAAACGCGGACGATTTTCGGGATTGCGGAATTGATGTTGTTGACCCCTGGAGCCGTTCATAACTGCTTTCAGGTCGCGACGTTGCGTGGCAGCGCAGGTTGTCGTTGCTACGCCTCTGTGGTCACATTGCTTCAGCAGAGAGAATCTCTAACCTTTAGCGGGCGGCGATTTTGGCGGCGGTGGCCAGCGCCTCCCACAGTTGTTCCTGAGAGCGTTCCATGGTTTCGCTCGCCCGCTTGTAGTCGCTGATGTCTTCCGAGAGTCCGAAAGTCTGGATGAAATGCCCTTCCGGGGAGAACACCGGGAAATAGCGGGACCAGATCCAGCAGGAGTCACCTTCCGGGGTAACGACCCGGAACTCCGCCTCACCCCTTTCACCATTGTGCTGCCTCTCGTTCATCTCCTCGACAATGCCGCGGTCGTCGGGGTGGACACTTTGGGCCCAGGATTCCGACGTGGAATACAGCTGCTCCCGTGTCAGGCCAAAATCACTGGCCCAGGGAGGGCCTATGTAGGATATCTGTTGGGTGCACTCGTCGCGTACCCAGAACACCTGCCGGATATTGGCAGCGATCTGGTGAAACTGCGCGTCGCCACTCTGCAGCGCGCCCAACATCGTGTTGATGGCTTCTCCCAGGTTGGCAATTTCATCAGACCCCGAAATCTCTATCCTCTCCGAGAGATCCCGTTGCTCCCCGACGCGGCTCACTTCCTCGCTCAGGCTGGTCATCCGGCTCAGGACCATCGTCCGGATCAGCAATAGCACCACTCCTCCGAAGACCAGGCCGATGAGCGCCTGGCCCACCAGGAAATAGCGCAAGGTTTCCTTGCTGTACTGAAAGATGGTTCTCGGCATCTCCACCCGCAGGATCATCATGGGCCGGCCGCCGACATCCTCCAGTATTTTGTAGCCGGCCACGGTGCTTTCGTCGACGGGGCGAACCGTCACCTCGGCGCGATCCGACTCGAGCGCCGATTTCAGCGCCAGAATGTCCGCGGGCACTAAGCGCCGTTTGACCGGCACCACCAGTACGGGAGAGCGGGTAGCAGTTTTGATGTGAGCGATCAGGTTTTCGTCCAGGTCGCGGGTCATGACCAGCACGCCACGCGCGGGCCCCTTGCGTTCCGTAGTGAGAATGGGGCAGGCGGCGACCAGAGCCGGCCCAGCGGGAAGATCCCGCAACCCCGAGGATGGGACATGAGACCGCGCCGTGCCGAGCACCCACGGATCCGTGGCAAGAGTCTTCTCGTCCCCTTTGAAATTTTGATCGCTTGTCCGCCGCGGGTGGTAGTGGCGGAACAGGATGACCTTCCCCTGAACACTCAGCAGAAGAACGGAGTTGACGTTCAGTCCCTGTAAAGTTTCGTCCTTGAATTCATTGAGATAGTCCGGGGAGTAGCTTTGCATGAAGGCGTAGGTGCGATCCCACGCCCCGTAGTCGTTTGCAGTTTTCCCAAGTTCCCCGATATCGTTGCTCAACACATTGGCGGCGCGCTCGGTGGCGCTTTCCATTTCTGCCTGCTCGAACTCCAGCACATTGCGGACGACAAAGGCGCGACTGGTAAAATACAGGACCCCGGTCAGTCCGGTGATTGTAAGGAAGAGAATCGCCAACGTCTTTTGGACAAGGCTCATCGCAAGTGGTATTGACTGTCGCGACATGCGGCCGTGCGCGGCACAGCATCCGTCTTAAATATCGGAAAAACAGGCAAATCCTTTACCGAAAAACCTGTGGTCTGCCGGGGCTCGCATGCCGTGCTCTCAGCGCCGGGTGACTTTGGGGGCGCGAGTTTCCTCCAGCCGCGGAGCCTGCGTGGATGGCCGTCCTTCCGCCGCAAGGCCTCCTCCCAAGCGAGCGAGTACCGTAGAAATTTCGCTGACCTTTTCATGTCGTTTCTTCATTGCGTCCATTCGTGGCGAAAGGCTCTCCCAAAGGCGATTGGTGGCGGCGAACAGCCCCTCGGTGATGGTTTCGAGCGGATGCCGTTCCAGCAGCGCCCGGTCGGGGAGCGCCCGGCAACGAGCCTCCCATTCGCTGGCTGAGCCGGGGGCCTGGGAAAACGCCCCAATCCTCTCGGCCAGAATCCACTTTCGGTCTCGCGTCAGATAGAGCCTGTCGCCGACGAAATGGCCGGCTGCAACATGGCTCTCGCCTGGTGCGGTTTCGACGTCCTGGGTGGAGTAGTTATCGATAACCAGCAGGGCGGTAATCGGCTTTCCGGTATCGGAAGTGGGGAAGCCTTCCGGCAGGTAAGCCGAGTCTTCGATCTCGCGTTCGGTCTTGTAGTTGAGCCTGCGGTACTTGACGATGATTCGCTCGCCATACCGCGCGGCAGGCGAAATGCGGTCTCGCAACAGGCCGAATACGTTCAGCTCCGCCGCGAACGTCTGGGTTTCGAGCGATGCCAGCTCGCGCAGGGCACTGACCGCATTCTGAACGTTGCTCTTGTCGTTTTCCACCCGCCCCCTCTCGGTTGTTTGTTCTGAGAAATCATCGGCAGGAAAAGAGTTTTTAATCAGCCACGGAAAGGAAACAGAAAACTTGATGGATCGACATCAGTTCCCTAAGGTTTGTTTGCTTTGCAGAATCATGCTCGCCAGGTAACCGGTGCTGAAGGTGACAATCGTTCCGATGGCGACATACCAGGTCCACGGTACCGTGGTGCCCAGCCATAAGTAGAGCTCGGTGGAAAAACCAAAGAGCATCCCAACGCAGGCCCCGGCCTGGTTGGCCCGGCGGGTAAGGACGCCGAGCAGGAATACGCCCAAAAGTGCGCCGTAGGCCACCGAAGCGATCTGCAGTCCCACTTCGATGACGCGCCCGATCTTGTGCAGCGACAGGACAGCCAGTCCGAACAGCAGCAACGCCCACAGCAGGGTCGATACTCGCGAAAGCCGCATCTGCTTCCGCTCATCCATCTGCGGCCGCATGCGCAGGTAGAAGTCCATCATCGAACTTGAGGAGAGGGAGTTGAGGGCGGCGCTCAGGTTCGACATGGCGGCGGCGAGGATGGCTGCAATCAGAAGCCCCGAAACACCATGCGGCATACGGCTCACGATGAACATGGGGAAGATGCGGTCGGCCCGTCCGAAGCTTGCGGAGGGGACGTGGTAGTAGGCGAACAACATGATCCCCACCAGCAGAAATAGTCCGAACTGCAGGAAAATGGCAATGCCGCTGCTGAGCAAGGCCGTCACCGACTGTCGCTGGTTTCGTGCTGCCAGCAGGCGCTGCACGATGAGCTGATCCGTCCCGTGACTTGCGGTAGTCAGAAAAGCCCCGCCTATCAGTCCGGCCCAGAAGGTATAGGGCAGCCAGAAATCTGGCCTGAAGTCGAAAACCTGCAACTTGCCGGCGCTCGCCGCCAGGCTGTGAATTGCCGGCCATCCTCCGGGGACGAGATGCAGAATGGTGACCACGCCCACCAGGGTCCCGCCAACGTAGATGACGGTCTGCACGACGTCCGTCCAGATCACCGCCGAAAGGCCGCCTTCAAATGTGTAGATCAGGGTGAGAGCGGTGATGATGGCAATGGACCACACCTCGCCCGTGCCCAGGGCGATGCCAACGACGATCGAAACGGCGTAGACCCGCACGCCTTCGGCGGCGGCGCGCGTCAGCAGAAACAGGCCCGCCGTCAGGGAGTGCAGGCGTCGGCCGAACCGCCGCTCGATCAGTTCATAGGCGGTGAAGAGTTCGCCGCGAAAGTAGTGCGGCAAGAGCACGAAGCTGATAATCACCCGGCCGACCAGATATCCGAGGACCACTTGGAGGAAGGTGAGATTGGAGTCGTAGGCAAGCCCCGGAATGCTGATGATGGTGAGCGTGCTGGTTTCGGCCGCCACGATCGACAGCGAGATAGCCCACCACGGAATATTGCGGTCGGCGAGGAAATAGTCGCGTAGCGTTCGGCGCCGCTTGCGGAAACGAAGGCCAAACGCGGTAATTCCCGCCAGGTAAACTCCCACGATGGCGAGGTCGAAATGGTTCAGACCCATTCTTTGTCAACCTTGGGCGACGGCGGACGCAAAACTTCCCGCGCTTCTGCTCAGAGTACCGGGACATTCCTCTTCTTAGAAGGTCCTGATCATACTTGTACCCGGAGCATCAATGTGCAGCAAGGGAACCAGACCGTATGCTGAAATAGTGGAGATGGAGATCTTTCTCGGAATCGACGGCGGAGGAACCAAGACGTGCTGTGCCGTGGGCGACCGGATATCGGTCCTCGCCCAGGCCAGCTCCGGAGGCAGCAATGTGGTTCGCGTAGGTGAAGACCGTGCCCGATCTGCCTTGCACTCGGCTATTCAGGAGGCATGTGCTGCGGCAAAGGCCAGCCCAACGGATGTGAAGCGAGCCTGTATTGGCGTCGCGGGGGCGGGGCGTCCTGAAATCCGCGACGTGGTGAAGAAACTGGCGGCGGAGATCCTGTCCTGTGAGATCGACGTGGTCGGCGATATGGAAATCGCCATGCAGGCCGCCTTCGGCAGAGGCCCCGGACTGATCGTGATTGCGGGTACGGGTTCGATCGCTTACGGGCGCAACGCTGCCGGTGAGACCGCGCGGGCCGGCGGCCGCGGATTTGCAATTTCCGACGAAGGCTCCGGTCACTGGATCGGCCGCACCGCCACGGCTTCGGCTCTCCGCGCCGTCGACGACGGCGGGAATCCGGGCCTGCTTACAGAAATTCTGAAAGCACTGAAGCTCGAGACAGTGGATCAACTTGTTTTGGCGGGAAACGCGACTCCGCCTCCCGACTTTTCCAGTCTTATGCCGGTAGTTGTCAGAGCTGCTGAATCAGGCGATGCGCTGGCGCGTGAGGTGCTGATCCGGGCAGGAAATGAACTCGCCGCACTCGGCAGCACGATCCTCCGCCGGCTTTTCCGCAACGAAGATGCAGTTCGGACGGCCATGTGCGGCGGCGTCTTCGTCAACAGCGCGCTGGTACGCGACACGTTTTCCAGCAGTTTGCGCGGCGTGAACAGCAAAGTAGAGATACTGCCAGATGTGGCTCAGCCAGTCGAGGGAGCTCTCCAACTGGCCCGCGCGGGCGGAAAGCCAAAGTCAGCTCAGTCAGGCGTTATCGCGCCATAGGCGCCCCACTATGCCGAGCGACGAAAATCTTCCAGCGCCGTCCTCGCTGGCGGAGGCCGTGCACAGCGAAGTCTTGGAGGTGCTCATCGCCTCGGCGGGCGACCCAGCGCTTGGGGAAGAACTGGCCCTGGCATTGCTCAAGCGCGGCGATTTGCCCACGCAGGCTATCGAGCGCCTCAGCAAGAATCCCGGAGCGATGAAGAGCCGCCAGGTCAAGATGTCTCTCATTGCCCATCCCAAGTCGCCCCGCCACATTTCCATTCCACTGGTGCGGACGCTTTTCACCTTCGATCTCATGCAGGTGGCTCTCACGCCGGTTGTCGCAGCAGATATCAAAATGGCAGCCGATGAAGCGCTCATCAACCGGTTGGAATCTGTTTCTGCCGGGGAAAAGCTCTCACTGGCGCATCGTGCCTCCGACCGCGTGGCCGGGGCCCTGTTGCTCGATGCCGAGGAGCGGGTGATGAGGGCGGCGCTGGAGAATCCGCGGCTCACCGAGACCCAGGTGATCCGAGCCCTCAACCGGCACGCAGCACCCGAGAATCTCGCCGCCGCCGTTGCACACCATCCGAAGTGGTCGCTGCGGAGCGAAATTCGGCTTGCCTTGCTGGCCAACGAGAAGACGCCGCTGGCCCGCGCCCTGGAGTTTGCAAGCAGCCTTTCGGCGGCCCAGGTGAGGGAAGTGCTGGGTCGGTCCAGCCTGCCCGAAAACATCAAGTCTTACTTGCTGGAAAGCATGCAAATGCTGAAAAGCAAGGCTAATCAGCAGGGGCAGTAGCCATGGCCTGTGGCAGGTTTCTGCGATGTAGCAACTCGACGACGCCCTGATAGAGGCGGGTACGGGTCTCCGACCTTTGGCTCGCCGGAGTGATGTAGCGGACATGCACCTCAACCCCTGCGCTCGTGGGGCGAAGATTGATAGCCGGGGCCGCGGAAACAGGCTGGGTCCGGTAACGGCTGGTGGCTCTCTGCCACTCCTGCTCCGCCATTCTGGTGCTGGCTTCTGTTTCCTGGCTCACCAGCTTCTGAATGGCTTCGATGACGGGATACGGATCACGGTCGGTTGGAATCAGAACCTGGATTTCATCCCACAGCCATTGGCCCGTCGTGGAGAAATTGAAGTAGTGGCCTTCGATGGCATAGCTGTTCATGAAAGCGACTTTGCGCCCGGTAGGATGGCCCATATCGTTCCAGTTTCCGGTTTCCAGCAGGACGGTGCGCATCAGCGTGATCTCGGCGACCTCTCCGACTACACCGTTGATTTCCACCCAGTCGCCGACGTGAATTCCATTGCGTCCGACCAGCACGAACCAGCCGAAGAACGCCACGATGAAGTCCTTCATCACCACGGTCAGACCGGCGCCGGCCAGGCCGAGGATTGTCGGCATCTGGGCCGGCGTTCCCAGAACCATGAAGATGATGACCAGGGCGCCGATTGCCTGCACCGCAAAGCGGGCCACAACGCGAAGAGTGCGAAGCCGCTTGTGTTCGTGCGTGACATTGACGAACAGGCGGTCGATCAGCTTTCCGGTTTCATAAACCAGCAGGAGGATGATGAAAATCCAGAAGAGGGAGCGAAGGATGCTGTGCAGGGCGGCGCGCCGGTGCGTCTGCACGGTGGCGCTCCAGCTTGTGTAGGTATCGACCAGTTCCTGATGATCCCGGATGCGGCGTGTGAGATCCACCAGGTCCTTCTGGTCATTGGCGAGGTGGCGCAGCGAGGCGATGGCCGCGTTGGTCAGGTCCTTCGATGCGGCTTCCGACTTTTCCTGCGCGGCATGGATCTGGCTCGCCGCCTGCTGGCTTAATGCCTGCTTGCCAACGTCTTCCTGATTGACCTGCTGGGCCAGCTTGTCATGATCCTCCCCAAGGGAATCGGCGGCGCGCTGAGCCTCATCTCGCGCCTGCTCCAGCAGACCTTGCCTTGTGTACAGATCTTTCCAGGTGGCGAGTTGGGCGGCGAGGTGCTGGTTCTCGTCGTCCGGAGCTTGCCTCGCGGCATTGGCCTGCGCGGCGGCTGCTTCGGTCTGATGTTGTTCATCCGCCTGATGGCGTTCGAAAAGACGCTGAATCCGACTGCGCGAGTCCCCGCCGGCGCGTGAGAGCTCTTCTTTCGCGTCGGCCAGTTCATCCTGGTCCAGCTCGGATTGCGCCATCATCAGGCTCAGCTGCTGCTGGAGATTGTCCTGGGCCGCAGGCGAGCTGGCTGCGGCGACGTCTTTCTTCAACTTCTCGATCGCTGCCTGATCGTTCTTGACCTGGGCCTGCGCTTTGTTCGCGTGGTCGTAGGCCTGCGACACCTGCGGAGTTTTTTCTACGGGCTGCTCAACGGCATCGCGGAGAGCCGAGGCAAAAGCCAAATCCACTTCGTGGTCGGCAATACGCAGGGCCTGGCGGGCAAATCGCTGTTCTTCGCGGCCGGTCGCCAATGCCGCCAGGGCGCGGGCAGTCTGCAAAGGGCGCTGATTAACGAGGGCGTTCCACTTGGCCTGGCGGCGGCTGGCGGCGTTATCTCCGTTGTCGCGGGTCAGAATCAGCCCGTTGACAGCTAGCAGCACCAGCACGATCAGGATCGTGGGGACGAGCCAGCGGGATTTCACGAGTGGGGGCATTCGTGACTCGGAGTCTGGAAAGTCAGACCGATTATATGGGGAGACTCCGGCACGCAGTAGTTACTTCCGAAAGTGTTCGAGAATTGCTTCCGCTTGACTTCGGGTTACTACCGCCGAAAGCGCGGCGGCGTCGGCCTGCTGCACCGCGCGCACGCTGCCGAAATGTTCCAGCAGCCGGCGGGTCGTGTTCTGGCCGACTCCAGGAATTTCCAGCAGTTCGGTGGAGCGGTCGCGCATCTGGCGGCGCTTGCGGTGAAACGTGACGGCAAAGCGATGGGCCTCGTCGCGCACCATCTGGACCAGGTGAAGCACAGGAGAATGATGGTCCAGCGCTACCGGTTCATTTTCCTGCCCGTAGACGTAAATGATCTCCTCCCGCTTGGCGATCGCAGCCAGGGGCTGGTTGATGATGCCAAGCGCCTCCAGCGCCTCGGCTGCGGCGTGCAGTTGTCCCAGGCCGCCATCGACCAGGATGAGGCTGGGCATGGCTTTCTTCTCTTCCTGGATTCTCTTGTAGCGACGGGTGACGACCTCGCGCATCGAGGCGAAGTCGTCGACTCCTTCGACGCCTCGGATAATGAACTTGCGATAGTCACTTTTTTTCATCTGGCTTTCTTCCCACACCACCATCGAGGCGACCGTCTCCGCCCCCTGGATGTGGGAAATGTCAAAGCACTCGATCCGGCGCGGCAGTTCCGGCAGCCCCAGCGCGTCCTGTAATGCTTCCTGAATCGCCCTGGCGTTTGGCTTCATGATCCGGAAGCGCTGATCGTAGGATTGTTTGGCGTTATTCCCGGCAAGATCGATCAGCGACCGTTTGTCGCCGCGCTGGGGAACAAGGATGTGGATTCGCGGCGAGCGACTGTGATCGGCCGCGGTCTGCTCGGAGAGCAACTCTTCCAGCATCTCCCGATCCTCGAACTCCACCGGAAGGTAGATGTTTCGCGGCACGTAGGGCTGGCCAATATAGATCTGCTTCAGAAGCGCCGAAAAGAATTGGGACGGCCGGAACTCGACTCGCCGTGCTTCGCCAGTTCCGAGCTGACCTGAGCCATTGCTGCCTGGAGTCGCAAGCGATTCTTCCGATTCGAACTCCGGCAAGTCTTCCCAGAAGAATTCTCTGCGGTCCAGAATCCTGCCGCCGCGCATGTGGAACAGGTTGACGGCCAGCATACCGTTTTCGTAGTGATAGCCGAATACGTCCGCGTCGTCTCCCTCGACTCCGGCGATGCGCTGTTTCTCCTGCAGCTGCTCTACGGTGGAGATCAGATCGCGATACCTCGCTGCCCGCTCATACTCCTGGTCGGTAGCCGCTCTTTCCATGCGTTGGCGCAGGGATCGTGACAGGTCGATAGCGCGCCCCTCCAGAAACAACTTCACGTCGCGCACGGCCTCCTGGTAGATCTCCGGAGTGGTTAGTGCCTCGACGCAAGGCCCAAGGCAACGCTTGATGTAGTACTGCAGGCAGGGTCGCAGATGATAGCGCGTCAGATCCACATTGCATGAAGGTACCAGGAAGTGCCGGTGGATCAAATCGACGATTCGATACGCCAGGTTGGCAGGGAAGTAGGGGCCATAGTAGGCGGAGCCGTCCTTCCTCAGACGCCGCGTGACATAGACTCGGGGGAAGCGCTCGCCGAGCGTCAGCTTCACGTAGGGATAGGTCTTGTCATCGCGAAGAAGGATGTTGAAGCGCGGTTTGCGCTGCTTGATGAGGTTGTTTTCGAGGGCGAGCGCCTCTTTGACGTTGGCGACGACGATGTAATCGACGTCCACCGCCTCGCGCACCAGGGTGTCGGTCTTGGCATCTTCGATCCGTCCCTCGCGGAAATAGGACGAAACCCGGCTCCGCAGGTTCTTCGCCTTCCCGACATAAATGACCGATCCTTCGGCGTTCTTGTAGAGATAGACCCCGGGAGAGGCCGGTAAAGTACGGATTTTTTCCTGGAGATCCATGCCGAGAACGCTGCCTGGGTCCGCCGGCACACTATGGCTGAATTATGACCACAGAGGACGCGGGGGAACACAGGGTAAGAAAGATTGCAGTTCATTTTAGTTGATGCGCGAGGCGGCGCCGTCGATTGGGCTGACAATCGGGCTCCCCACACGGTAAGACATTCAGCAGATGGCGCTTAATGACAGTCAGCTAATCGCCGAAACACGACGGGCGTGTGCTACGCTTAGAGTGCAAGTAACGACGTCCAGAAGAAGAATTATGCCGGAAGTTCATTCGTCCAAGGTCCAGGCACCCGCGCCTTTTCTGACTGCGAGTCTCGATGACATTCTCATCACCGAGGATCTCGCGTCCCGTCCACGGCGCAAGCCGAACCTGGTGGCGGAGAGTGCGGCCTTGCGCACCCTGGCTCGAGTCATGGCGGTGGATCCCGGGCAATTGCTCGACACACTGCTCGAAATCTCTCTGAACTTATGCGGTGCCGGTACGGCCGGATTGAGTGTTCTTGAACACGACTCGGAGGGGGAAAAAGTCTTTCGCTGGACCAATCTGGCGGGAGCGCTCAAGGGGGCAGTCGGCGGCTGCACGCCGCGGAACTTCAGCCCTTGCGGCGTCACCCTGGACCGGAATGCTCCTCAACTCTTCTCCTACCCGGGCCGCCACTTTACCTATTTCCAGGGCGTGGAACCGCCAATCGTGGAAGGACTGGTTGTGCCGCTGGTCCCGCTGGCTACCGATCCTTTGGGAACGATCTGGATAGTCTCCCACGATGAAAGGCACAGATTTGACGCCGAAGATGTTCGCATCATGACCACTCTGGCCGAGTTCACCAGCTCCTCGCTGCGGCTGGCAAGGCTCCTGGAGGTGGAGCGGCGGGCGCTTCGCGAGGCGCAAACCGAAATCGCCGAGCGCGAGCAGGCCCAGGGAGAGTTACTGCGGAACCGTGACCATCTGGAGAGCCAGATCAAGGCTCGCACTTCCGCGCTGCGGCGCATGGCGGCCCATCTTTTCCGGTCGCAGGACGACGAACGCCGGCGCATCGCTCGCGAGCTTCATGACAGCGTGGGCCAGTACCTGGTGAGCCTGAAAATGTATTTGGCCGCTCTTGCCAAGCCCCTGCCGAAGGAGAGCCTCCAGGAGACGATCGCAAACTGCAACGAGGCTGTCGATCAGTGCATTTCGGAAACGCGAACCATTTCGTACCTGCTGCATCCTCCGCTGCTGGATGAGGCGGGATTCGCTTCTGCCGCGCAGTGGTACGTCGAGGGGTTCGCCCAGCGCAGCGGCATCGCCATCAATACCATGATCCCCGACGATATGCCGCGGTTGGCGCCGGCAATTGAGCTCACGCTGTTTCGCGTCCTGCAGGAAGGGTTAACGAATGTGCATCGCCACTCCGGGAGCACGCGTGTGGATGTTCATCTGAAGACCGAAGGCGAAACCGTCATGCTGACGATTCGTGACTTCGGCCGGGGGATTCCCCAGGACGTTCAGGAGCACTTTCAACCGAGCGCGGCGACCTCGGGCGTCGGGCTGGCGGGAATGAGAGAGCGCGTCAACGACATGGGCGGCACGCTGATGCTCGAGTCCGGGAATCCGGGAACGATTGTCAGGGTGATGCTGCCTCTGAAAGGCGGCGACGAAGAATAAAATTTCGTGGCCATATTGATCTTTTCGTTCCGAAAGTGCAAAAATTTGAATTCGTCTACCGTATAAAAATTCCCCAGTTCTAGTGTCGTTTGCTCGCTAGGGCGTGGCCGTCGGATACGATTTTTGGAATCTCAGCTCTTATAACCGTCTTATTTTTAATTACATACAATCATAAGCAGAGTCGGACCTGACTGGCATAGCCCGTGCTTGAGTGTAATGCGGGATGCAAAGGCAGTGGCGGGATTCGGCATCCTATCCGGTTGCAAGCTTAGAGTAGTTGAGAGGAAGGAGCCCTCCAAACATGAATCGCACTTCGTTAATTGTTTTACTGGCGATGGGGATGCTGGCCACGGTTGGTTGTGCCAGCAAAAAATACGTGCGCCAGGAAACCACCCCCCTTATTAACAAGACCAACGAACTGGACGATCTGACCGCGAAGAACAGCCGGGAGATCAAGGACGTTGACGCCCGCGCCACGGCCGGTATCCAGCAGGTCCAGGCCAAGGCTGCCGAAGTTGACCAGAAGGCGCAGAACGCATCCCAGCAGGCGCAGCAGGCGCAGACCGTGGCCGACAGCGCAGTGCAGCGCGTGGATACGCTTCAGAACACCGTCGCCAACCTGGACAACTACCACGTGGTCACCGAAACCTCGGTGCACTTCGCATTTGATCGCGACAACCTGACCAAGAAGGCGAAAGAGGCCCTCGATCAGCTGGCCAACGACGTTCCCAACACCAAGGGCTACATCGTGACGGTCGAAGGCGGTACGGATTCAGTTGGGGACAAGAATTACAACTACGACCTGAGCCAGCGTCGCGCGAACTCGGTCATCCAGTACCTGGCTTCCGAGCACAACATCCCCGCCCACAAGATATTTTTGATCGGGCTGGGTGAAGACAAGCCGGTGGAAACCAACAAGAACAGCAAGGGACGGGCAATGAATCGTCGGGTCGATGTTCGCCTGATGACTAACAACGGCGAAGCAACGGCCACACCAGGCCAGCCGACGCCACCGTCTCTCTAAGCGAGTTTTCCCTCCTCCCCGGAGGACTTCGCCAACACAGGCCGTTTCCGAAAGGAACGGCCTGCCTTTTTTTGTGCGGTCTCCTAAGGGTACTTAGCCGATGCTGTAGGCGCGCTCGTCCGTGGGTGCATGTTCGTATCAGGGCAGGGCTTCAGCCCTGCCGATAGAAATTGCGAATTGATCGCCGCGCCGGAACGGCGCAATAAAGCGGACGTTGGCAGTTGCGCCCTACGGGCGCGCCTTCAATGCGACGACGAATTTTGGCGTGGCTGAAGCCACGCCCTGATACGAAACGTTGTTAACGTCGGAATTCTCCGTGCTCAGCCACGATGGGAGGTTCGTATCAGGGCAGGGCTTCAGCCCTGCCGATAGAAATTGCGTTTTGATCGTCGCGCCCTGATACGAAACCGCATGTTCGAATCAGGGCAGGGCTTGAGGACTGCCACCCCAATAGAAGAGGGGCAGGGGCATCCCTGGTTACCGGGTCTCTATTCCGCTGGACTCATTTTGTTCCTATGATCTGTCCAGGGGCGATGCAGGCTCGGGAAGGTGACCGCTACACTATGACGCGAAGATTCGCAGGACTGATGTTGTGCCTCATGCTGTCGCATCTCGTCGCGGCGCAGGAGTCATCGAAGATTATCGCGATGGAGAATCTGTGGAATCAGGCCGAATTGAGCAACGACGCCGGAGCCGTGGAGTTGCTCCTGGCCGATGACTTTATCCTGACCACGGCCGAGGGCGTCTTGTTCGACAAGGCCCAGATGGTTGCGTCGGTGAAGGACAAGTCCTACCATCCCCTGGCGCTGCAATCGAGCGACATGGTGGTCCACTTTCATGGGAATACCGCCATCGTGACCGGCGCCTACTACGAGAAGGGAATTGAAAAGGGTAAAGTGTGGGAGCGGAAGGGGCGGTTCACCGATACCTGGATTTCGGCAAGAGGGAAGTGGCAGTGCGCAGCCAGCCATTTCAGCGTGAAGGCGAAGTAGGCCGCACCTAACGCATGGCGATCTGGGCGCTCACGCTGAGCGGCGGAGCAGGATGTTGTCCCCGATCCTCCAGGTCCTTCCTGGCGAAAATCTTGGCTGTCAGCAGCAATCCGCTCAATGTGCCTACCAGCAGCGCCGCCTGTTGCCATCCCGTTACCCGCTCCGCTTCTCCCATCAGCGCCAGACCCAGGAAGCAGAAAAGGATGTGCGAGCAGAACACCTGCAGGGAAGCCTGCCCCAGCATCACCAGCGGGCGGATGGCCAGCGGCTTGAGGACATTCTGGAAACGAATCATCAGCGCCGCCACGGCGGTGAAGTCGATCAGCCGCACGATTCCCAGATGCCACTTGTCGAAATGGACCTCAAAGTCGCCGAGCTCGACTCCGCGGCCCACTACATGCCGCATCACCATCAACACTACGGCGATCACCGCCGCTGGAACGACAACCCGGCTGGCCCATTTTTCGACTGGCATGTCCTGACGCGCCCAGCGCACGCCAAAATAGAGGCCGATCACCCAGAGGAACTGCCAGCCCCAGATGTCGAAGGCTCCCATCCCACTGAGCGGGATGCGCACTTCGAAATGCCGGGCCAGGAAGTCATAGCTGGCCTGGCGCAGACCCAGCTGCGCACCCACCCATACCGCGAAACTGGCGCCCAGCACGATCTTCCAGCCTGCCCGCTGCGCCGTTCGCAGAAGAAGCGGCGTCAGGAACAGGAAAATGATGTACATCGGCAGAATGTCGAGCAGGGGTGGCCGGTAGATCAGCAATGCCGCATCGATGATTGCCTGCTTTGGCCCGGCGATGAAGTAGAAGTCCAGCAGGTTGTACAGGGCCGGATAGCTGCCGTGCGTGGCAAACCGCACCGCGAATACGAAAGCAAAGGCCACAAGCAGGGCGTGGTATCCGTACAGCCGCAGAGCGCGCGTCCACAGCCGGTTTCGCATCTTCGGGTAGCCCTTCCGCTGGCTCATGCGGTAGTAGATCAGGCCGGTAAAGAGCCCGGAGAGGAAAATGAAGCCCTCGGCCCCCGAAAAGAACCCGAACGGTTGATTGGCAATGGCGCTGGCGATCGTGGGGAGATGCGTCAGCATCATCCAGACCAGCATCAGTCCGCGCAAGGCATCGAGTTCGGGTCGCCGCTGCATGGATACTTTGGATTAGATACAACTGGCTGTTAAAGGGTCGCCAAGCCTCCTTCGAATTCAGCCTTTATTTTGGATGTAACCCGGTCGCTTGACAGATATTTACTGTTCGTCATCCCACCGAAGACCCTTAACGAAATTCAAATTGCAACCTTCCCGCAACCTGCCTCGGGTAGCCGAAATGCGTACCCGAGAACGGGTTGCCAAAGTTATATACGAATGCCCTGTTAAAAACATTCTCAACTTCGACCTGGGAACGTACCCGCAAGTGCCGGGTTTCCAGCAGATCAATCCCGAAACTGAACTCGACAACGGTTCGGGGTCGCACCCTCAAGCGGGAAAAATCGACCAGATCCGCGCCGGGAAGCTCCTGAAAGCCCTCTACGTCGTCAGGGTCGACTTCCAATGGTACGCCGCTCTCGTGGCGGGCCGAGAGCGTGGCCCAGGTTCCGCGGCGGGAAAGACTGTAGGTGATTCCACCGTTCGCGACGTTGCGCTGGTCGTGATCGGGGATGAAGTGGGTTCCCGGGCCGATCTCGATGACTTCATCCTCCAGAAACAAACCGCCATTGATGGGACCGGTTTGCTCGATACGGCTGTTGGTGTAGCTGAGATAGCCCGACCAGCCGCGGTGCTCCGGCACATCCAGCCGGACATCGATCCCGCGGGCGAACCCGCTGGCCACGGTGTTGGGGAAGATGATGGCCGTGCTGAAGAGCACATTGGGATCGTCGAAATTTCTGAAGTGCCGGTCCCACAAGACGAGGTCCAGCCGCAGCGCCTTGCGCAAGCCTTGGGAAATGCCCAGTTCGTAGGCGGAGACGTGCTCCGCATGAACCGGCGAACCGCCGCTCCCAATCTCGGAAACAAAGGGCGAGAGGTCGCGCGCCTGCTCCGAACTTGAGAGCAACAGGTTCTCGACCTGGGCCGGCATGAACAGGCGATTGAATGAGAGCCGGAATGCGGTCTGACTGGACGGCACATAGTAGACGGCTCCCAGGCGCGGGCTCCACTGCTGATCGGAAACCAGCATGCTCGAGTGATCGAAGCGCAGGCCCGCGCTGACCGTCAGGTTCTTGAGCGGTGAAAAATCGTCCTGAAGAAAACCTGATGCCTGCTCGAATGCTCCGCTGCCCGAGAAAACGAATGGATTGTCCGGAGTAAAGGTGAGCGCCTCGTCGCTGAAACCCTGATCCTCCGCAATTTCCTGATCAGTTACGCCAAAAGTGAAGAACTCACGCGAGGCGATGTGCGAGTAGCCGAAACCGCCCTTCAGGATATGTCCTTTGTAGGAATGGGTCAGGCTGCCAATCAGGCCCTGCCGCGCATGATGCCGGTCCTGGGCCGCGAAAAGGGGGATATCGAATTCGCTGCCGAACAACTTCGCGCTGTAGGACTGCCGGTAATATGCAAGGCTCGACTGCGTGATCCCGGACCACACCCGGTTCCAGCTCAGAGCCTCTTCGTCGTTGCGGAACTCTTCCCGCTGGCGCTGCCCCGCCGCCTCCTGCACCTCGGTGTCGGGCACATGAAAATCCGCGCCGGCCGCGAAGACGTGCAGCAGCAGCAGGTCGCGCTCATCGACCTTGAGATCCAGGCGTGACGAGAACCTGGCGTCACCGCCTCTGTTGTTGAAGTTTCCCGGATCCGGCGGGTCGAGAAAGCGCTCGGAGCGGGAAAATGAATCGGCTACGAACACGCCCAAATTTCGGCCCACGCTGCCACCGACCGCGGACGCTATGTTCCCGGGGGCGGAGCTTCCTCCTTCGATGCTGACATTGCCCATCCATGCGGAGTCCAGGCCGGACTTCCCGTCTGCCTGTACCACTGCGCCGGTCCGTCCGCCAAACTCGGCGGGAATGCCGCCCGTCATGACGTTGAGAGAGCGGATGGCGTTCAGGTCGGGCGAGATTCCGGTCTGGGCGTCGACTCGGTCCAGGATCGGGATTCCGTCAATCACATAGAGCACGCCATCATCGGCGCCGCGGACGTGGATCAGGCCGTCATTTTCGCTGACAAAGCCGGGTGCGGTGGCAACGACGGTCTGCAGGGCGTGGTTTCTGCCGAGCAAGCCGGCGTGTTCGATCTGGTCCTGGGCGATGTCGGTTTCGGTGCTGGTCGAATCGGCCTCTACCAGGCCGGCAGGCTCGGAGACCTGCATGACCTCGTGCCCGCCGGAGACGCGAAGCTGGATCTCGACGCGAACCGGCAGGTTCGAGCGCACGATGACTTCCTTCTGGCCGGACTGGAAACCAGGGGCGTCGACCGCCACGGTGTACTGATCGAACGGCACATTCTCGAGGACGTAGTCACCGGCGGGACCACTTGCGGCTGTTCCCGAGAAGTGGTTGATCGGATTCGTGAGTCTTACCGTGGCGTTTCGCACCAGGGCTCCGGAGGGATCGCTGACCGCCACGCGAACACTGGAGATTTGAATCTGGGCAATCAGGTGAGAGCAGAAGATGGTGAGTACGAGCGCGAACGCTCTGCGAAGGCCGGGCATGTGAGAGGTCGCTCTTACCGAAAGCCCGTCTTGCTCTCGCGTTGAGCCTTCCAACAAGATGGCATTCTACAAGACGCAGTGATTTCTAACGATCTCGCTGGAAATAGCGCCAGCCAGTCGCAAAAGAATTCACATTCGCTCTGTGTACCTCTGTGTCCCCTGTGGTCAGCCTTCTGACGGGTGCATTTCGAAGCGGACGCCATTTCGGCGTGGCTGAAGCCACGCCCTGATACGAAGCAATGCCAATAATTCCGTATGACTCTACCCTGTGTACCTCTGTGTCCCCTGTGGTAGAGACTTCTGGCGGGTGCGTTTCGATGCGTGGGCGACTTCGGCGTGGCTGAAGCCACGCCCTGATACGAAGGAATGCCAATAATTCCCCTGTGTACCTCTGTGTCCCCTGTGGTTAAAAGCATCGGGGGCCGTCCCAAAATGGGTTTCCCGGAGTGAAGGAAGTAAGTCCTACCAGCATCACGCCGCCCGGACTTCATCCCTCCAACACTGCTAAAATAAGATTGCTACGATGTTTCCCTCGGTATTCAATTCCTGGTTGAAAGGGCCGACCGCAGCGGTGTTTGGGTGGTTGTGCGTTCTGCCGCTGGCAGCCCAGTCAGCCACGACTATCCAGAAAGTCGTCGTGCTTCCTGACCCGCATCACCTTGAGCTGGAGATTTCCGCCAGCCGCCCGGTCGATCCGCAGGTCCAGCTCGTTCACGATCCCACTCGCCTCGTCATCGACTTCGCCAACGCCGTGCCAGGTTCTTCCCTGCGCAATGTCCCGGTCAATCGCGGCGATTTAAAGAGCGTACGCGTCGGACTGTTTGCCAAAGATCCTCCTGTCACTCGCGTGGTTCTCGATTTGACATCGATGGAGCAGTACCAGATCTTTCCCTCGGGGAATCATGTGATCGTGAAGCTCGGAGAGATGGCGAAGCCCTCGGCCTCGCCTTCGCCGGTCTCGCCTTCCGCGACGAATATTCCGCCCGCTCCCCCGCCTCCGAAACCGCGAATGACCGTGCAGTATCGCGACGGCAAGCTGACCATTTCGTCCGATCGCGCCACTTTGGCCGAGATTCTCGGCGAGGTACAGCGTCAGACAGGGGCGCAGATCATTATTCCGCCCGAGGCGGGAAGCGGATACGTGTTCGCTCACATGGGGCCGGGACCGATCCAGCAGGTGCTGGCGAGGCTGTTGAACGGATCCAGTTTCAATTTCGTAATGGTGGGCTCGGAGACGAATCCCGGTCAGCTGCAAAGCCTGGCATTGACGCCCCGCGTTGGCGGCCCGCCCAGCATGCCCGCCAATGTTCCCCCACCCGAGCCATCGGCAGGCGACTCTGCGCCGGAGCAGGGAATGGATATCGGCGAACGGCCTGCGAATCCGGACGACATGATGCAGCAGCCGGACGTCCCCCCTCTCCCCGAGGACTCTCCGGAGATCAGCACGACACCTGAGGGTACTCCCTCGGAAGGCACTCCACCGATGGAGGGCTCGCCAACGCAGCCCGACATGGCGCCGCGGCGCCACCGCGGAGGCGAGGTTCCAGCCGACCCCAATCCGCCGCAGTAACTGTTTCTCATAATTTGCGATCTAGCGCGTGGCCCAGAGCTGGGAACCCGCGAATAGGATCACAGCCAGCGCCATCGCCACGCCGAATGGGACTTTGAGTGAGGAAGGGTTGTCGAGCGACAAGTCCGGGGCGGGCAGATGTAGGGTTAGCAAAGCGCCGAGGATGCGTCCTATGTTGCGTATCGACTCGCGAACCCTTTTTTTTTGGATGATTGTCACCGCTGCCATCGCCCCGGCAACCAGGATAGTCACCAGCAGGATAGTAAGCAGCGGCTGAACTCCGGCGAAGGCCCCGGCCGCGCCGGCCATCTTCCAGTCGCCCGCGCCCAGGCTTCGCAGCAGAACAAAAGGCAGCAACAGAACCAGGCCGAGCGCAGCGCCGGAGAGAGAACTTCTCAATCCCGCCCAGCCCCAGCCATAGGTATTAATCGCCACGCCTGCGACAAATCCGGAGACCGTAATCCAGTTGGGAATACGGCGAGTGCGCCAGTCCCACCATCCTGCTGCTCCCGCGAAGAGCGCAGCCAGCAGCCACAGGACTCGCTCTACCACGGGAAAGAGGCCGGCCTGACGCGGCGCCTCCGGTAGGTGGCTGTTTGGACAGAGGAGGGAACAGCTACGCGTAACACCAGGCCCGGCTCCATGTTCACAGGGATGTTCAAGGTAGACCAGATTCTGCGCGGATTTCCCCGGTGAGTCAATTGCTCCGTCGAGACGAATCGGCTTGGTGTTACCGATGCTGGTATGCTTTTGCCGGAGTATTCGTAACAGACACAACGTACCAGAAAGATCCCCCATGCCCATTTCGCGAAGAGAGTTTGTCGCCACCTCGATTCTGGGTTCCCTCTCGTCTTTCGGACTAAGCCAGACCGCAGCGGACACATCGAAGCCGCAGTCTTCCAGTGGCAAGCGTCCGATCATCATCTGCGCTGGGAACGGTTTTCCCTACCTCGACGATGCCTACGCTTTCCTGAAAGGCGGCGGAGACACGCTCGATGCTGCTTTGAAAGTCGTGAAGGGGCCGGAAGACGACCCCAGGGACTCGAGCGTGGGATTCGGCGGTTTGCCCAACGAGGACGGGGTGGTGGAACTCGATGCCTGCTGTATGCACGGTCCCACCCGCAGGGCAGGCTCCGTGGGAGGAATACGCAACATCAGGAATGCCTCGCTCGTGGCCAAGGCGGTCATGGAACACACCGGCCACGTCATGCTGGTGGGCGAGGGGGCGGAGCGATTCGCGGTGGCGATGGGCTTTCCACGCGAAAACCTGCTGACCGAGAATTCACGCAAGGTCTGGACGCTGTGGAAGGAATTTCACTCCAGCGATGATTGGTGGGGACCGGGTCTCTCCGATCCCAAATGGCAGATGCCCCCGCAAAGCGATGTCTGGGAAGAGCGGAATCGCAGGCTGCACGAATTGGCTGCGGCAATTGGCATCGATCCCGGGGCGCGGCAGGCCGCCGTTCGCAAGGTGCTCTTTCCGCCCACCGGAACCATTCACTGCTCCGCGCTGAACGATCGCGGCGAAATGTCCGGATGCACCACCACCAGCGGACTTGCGTTCAAGCTTCCGGGCAGGGTGGGAGATTCGCCCATCATCGCGGCCGGTTGTTTTACCGATCAGGACGTCGGCTCAGCCGGAGCAACCGGCAGCGGTGAAGAAAATATCAAGATCGCCGGCGCCCACACCATCGTGGAAAACATGCGCCATGGCATGTCTCCTCGGGAAGCCGGGATGGACGCCCTCAAGCGGCTTGTTCGCAACCACGACGGCGACATGAAGCGTTTGCGGTTCATGGACATGACCTTCTACATCCTCCGCAAGGACGGCGAGTATGCCGGTGTTTCCCTGTGGGAAGGATATGCTCCCGACTCGCTTCACAAGATTGCCGTTCACGACGGCGAAAAACGGGCCGAAAAGACCGTGGCCTTGTACAAAGGGATGTCGCAGGAATTTCCTCCACCTCCAGTGGTCCCGAAATGAGCAGCGGTTCAAAGTGTTCGGATCTGGCTCGGCGGTTTGATTCGCCGAGAACTGTGCAGAAGGTAGGCCATGGCCAGCATGGCCAGGAACGATTGCAAGGACAGGCACCATAGCCAGGTAAACGCTACAGCGACGCTGCTGTTCGCCGCTTGGCCGCGCGGCGAGAATCCAGACGATCGCAGCGCCAATATCAGCATCAGCGCACAGCCCAGCATAGTCGCGGCTACTAATGTCCACGCCAGGCGCTGCCTGGAAGGCTTGTAAGGTTTCTCAATTGTGTTCCGAGAATGCTCGGTCTCCTCCA
The DNA here is from genome assembly GCA_963803205.1 of Terriglobales bacterium. Taxonomy (GTDB): domain Bacteria; phylum Acidobacteriota; class Terriglobia; order Terriglobales; family Acidobacteriaceae; genus CAWDLG01. The sequence continues at coordinate 642,770 of CAWDLG010000004.1, read as the reverse complement.
CCTTGTCCAGAGCCCCATCCCTCGTGAGTTCGGCAGCGACGTGCAAGGCCGTGGGAGGACGCAAATTCGGCTGGGGATGGAGGCAGCGCAGAATGCAATGGCGGACGGGCTCAGCAACCTCCTTCATGTTCAAACGTGGCGCGTCGTACCTCTGTCGTTTCTGTGAAGTGCCCGATGCGAAAGCGCGCCGCCCGGTGAAGATTTCGTACAACACCAGGCCCAGGGAGTAGATATCGCTCTGAACGGTAGCTTCCTTTCCCGCAAGCTGTTCGGGAGACATATAGCCGGGCGTCCCGGAAATCAGGTCGCAGCCCGCCTCCCCGGCGGCCGATGCCAGGCCAAAATCCGTGATTCGCACTCTACCGCCGGCATCGAGCATCACGTTGGCAGGCTTGAGGTCCAGGTGCAGAACGCCGGCCTCGTGCGCCGCAGCCAGCCCTGCGCAAAGCTGGCGCGCCACGTCGAGCGCCTTGTCCCTCGGGAGCCGACCGATTCGCCGCAGGAGAGAGTGCAGGTCTTCGCCGCTTACAAATTCCATGGTAATGAAGGCGCGGCCGTCGCTCTCCCCGAGATCGAAAACGCGGCAAATGTTCGGATGGCTGACCTGGCGTCCCAGGCGGACTTCGCGATGAAAGCGGGCCTGCTCCTCTCCCTGTAGCGGGCTGGAGAAGAACTTCAGGGAAACCGGCTGGTCAAGAGTCAAGTCATCGGCGCGGTACACCTCTGCCGCGCCGCCCGATCCGAGAAGCGCCACAATTCGATATCGTTCAGCCAGCACCGTGCCGGTGGGAAATGGCTTGGGTGCTGAAGGCCTGGCCGTCGCCAGCGAGTGATCGACCGTAGGAGAGGACTCGGACCCCACTTCGCTGATCGGCAGCCTTTCCAGGGGTTGACCACAGGAGTTGCAGAAGTGGATCAGGCCACCGGATCCTGCGGCAGGCACAACTTGTTCGGGCATTCAACCTCGCAATGGGAAGCGCTGGCGTGAGCCAATTACATTCGCTGCCACAGTCAGGGGTCAAGGGATTCGAGGTGAATGGGAGAAATTAAGAACTACAAAATGGGAAGAACCTGGATGGCTTACAGTTTTCTTCAGCGCACGAAAATTTTCTGTCTGGAGCAGCCGAAGTCGTCGATTCAGCGTCGCGGCAATCCGGTGGCCAATTTCTTGCACAGGGTGGTCGCTGATAAAGCACGGTTTCTGTGATGCGGAAGACAATTGGCGATGAAGATTTTTGTCAACCGCATCGGGTCACCGGAACCAAGTTACTTCCCGGATTGAATCAGTGCGGGGTTGTGGGGCGGCACCCTGCGCCGCTCCCTCAGTAGCTAAATCGGGCCAAGCCGATTTGCACTTCCCGGTTTCACTGAAAACATGTGAAGTTTCCCGAGAGGCCTCGGGAAACTTCACTTCCTCACTGTCGATTAATGGAATGTTCCAGGGGAGGACCGCCAAGTTAATCCTGAACCTCATTGCTGTCCAAGACTCATCTCCTATTGGAGTCATAGGCCATCCCCTTGGCAAAGCGGGTCCCGGTAGTCATAGGGGGCTCGTATTAAAATCCAAAATCTGATAGGAAATACCTATTATGGAAATGCACCAGTTGCGCTACTTCTGTGCCGTCGCCCGAACGGGGAATTTCACCCGCGCGGCCGAGCGGGAGCACGTCGCCCAGCCCTCGCTTTCGCAGCAGATACTTAAACTCGAAGACGAATTAGGGGCAAAGCTCTTCGACCGCCTCGGCCGCAAGGCCACGCTCACCCAGTTCGGCGAGGCCTTCTTCCTGCGCGTGCAGCGCATATTGAAAGACCTGAGCGAAGCGAAGAGTGAAATTCAGGAACTGGCGGGCGGCAACAAGGGAACCCTCATCGTCGGCACAATTCCTACCATCGCCCCCTACTTCCTTCCGTCGCGGCTGGGCGGAATTCGCCAGAGAATATCCCCGCATCCAGGTCAATGTGGTCGAGGAAATCACCTCCGTCCTGCTCGCCGGCCTGCACGAGGGAAGAATCGACATCGCTCTGATTGCTTTGCCCGTCACCGGCGACGGGCTGATCTCCACGGAATTGGTACGGGAGCCCCTGTATGCGGTGTTACCGGAGAAACACCCGCTGTCCCGCAGCAAGTCAATCGCTCTGCGTGAGATTCAGAATGAGGCTTTCATTCTTCTCAAGGACGGGCACTGCTTCCGCGATACAGCGGTCGCGGCCTGCCGCCGTGCCCGGCTGCGGCCCAACGTGGTTTTCGAAAGCGGACATTTCGCTACCATCCTGGCGATGGTCTCGGCCGGCATGGGAGTCTCGATCGTTCCCGAAATGGCGATTGAGAAGCGCCCGGGCTGCAAGTTTCTACGCCTGAGCGATGATCGATCCTACCGGCGAATCGGGCTGGTCTACCTCAAGAACCATTTCCAGACCAACTCGCAGCGCGCCCTGGTCGAGTATCTGAAGCGGTCTCCCGCCGCGAGGGCCGCTTAGGAATGAGAAGAGGTATGGCGCGGTTTCCGCGTGGCGATATCGGCTCGAATCACCTTCAGATAGTCTTCTGCTGCTTCGAGCGCCTGTTTGCCATCGTGGCGTGACACAAATCCCATGTCGTCGTAAAGTGCGAGATTCCGCTTCCGCCGCAAACGATCGAGGGTGGCCAGCAGACCGGAATGTCTCTTGTCGAGGCGTGAGCGTACAAAATCGATAATCGCGATGTGATGTCCGGGTTGGCTTCGGGCGCGGAAGCCATGGTTGAACATGAAACCAAGAGAAGCCTTCAGCATGGCTTCGTACGCCTGTTGAAGGCAGGCCTCTTCGTCAAACTCCAGAATCCGGTACGCCGAAGCCAACTTCTTCTCGGCGCTGGCAAGAAAGCGTTCAATCTGAGCCCAGTCAGCGGCGTGCGGCTTTAGCTTCTTCATTTCGACTTATGAGCTGGATCCGCCTACTCCCCCACACACTCTCCAGGAAAGCGTCCTTGCGCGCGCGTCGCGCCGCAAATTCATCAGGAGGCAGCACACTGTAGTTGATTTCTCTGCCAAGCCGCCTTTCCAGTTTTCGAATCGTTTGTGACAGAATCTGCTCGCGAGGGGCGCCGATGATAAGAAGGTCAATGTCGCTAACCGCATCCTGCTGGTTCTTGGCAAAAGAGCCGTACAAGTGCGCCTGCTCAATTCCACTGATTTTCTCAAGTGATTCTCGAATCGCCGCCGGTGCGCCAATGGTTTTCTCGACGATCCGGCGCACTTCATTAAACAATGGATAGGTCCGATCGAGCTGAAAATACTTCTGCCGGCCACTGACTTCGGACCGAAACAGTCCTTCCTCTTCCAGCCGCGCCAATTCCTTGGATAGATTCGACGGGTCGATGCCGAGCCTCTTCGCCAGATCACGAACATGAAGGCGGGCGGTAGGATTCGTGAAGTAGTAGGTGAGGAGGTGCCTGCGGGCCGCAGATCGAAGGTCCAGTATCGTGGTAGGATATTACCACATATGTGGTACGTATCTACCACAAAGCACATTTCTAGAACTTCACTCTCACGTCCGGCCCCTTCTCCAGGTGAATGGAATCCACGAAGCGCACCTTCGCTGTGCGCAAGGTCATGACTACGGAGTGGGTTCGCGTGCCCTCACCAAAAAAGCGTACGCCCTTCAATAGAGCCCCGTCCGTCACTCCGGTCGCAGCGAAGATCAACTGCTTGCCCGGAGCCAGGTCTTCGGCTTCGTAAATCTTGTTCTTGTCCGATATGCCCATGCGCGCGATGCGCTCTTCCAGTTCCGGCTTATCGATCACCAGCCGTCCCTGCATGTAGCCATTGACGCAGCGGACCGCGGCCGCAGTGATCACTCCTTCCGGGGCTCCGCCGGAGCCGTAGACGGCGTGCACTCCGGTTCCTTCCACCGCGGCAGCGATCCCGGCGGAAAGGTCGCCGTCCCCAATCAGGCGGATGCGCGCTCCGGTGGCGCGAATGTCGGCGATGAGCTGCTGGTGGCGCGGCCGCTCCAGCACAATAATCACCAGGTCGTCCACATCGCGATTCAGTCGCCGCGCAAGGTTCTTCAGGTTCTCCGCAACCGGCGCATCAAGGTCAACGGCTTTTTTGCAGGAGGGGCCGACCACAATCTTCTCCATGTAGCAGTCGGGAGCGTTCAGCAAACCGCCGCGTTCGGCGGCAGCCAGAACCGTAATGGCTCCCGGCGCTCCAGTGGCGCACAGGTTGGTTCCCTCCAGCGGGTCGACCGCGATGTCGACTTCGGGTACATCGGTCCCATCGGGAAATTCCGCCCCCACCTGCTCTCCGATGTAGAGCATGGGCGCCTCATCGCGCTCACCCTCGCCGATCACGATGGTGCCGTGCATGGGGATGCTGTCCATCGTCTTCCGCATGGCCTCGGTAGCGACGTGATCAGAAAACTTCCGTTCGCCCTTGCCCATGGTACGGGCGGAAGCGATGGCCGCTGTCTCGACCACTCGCAGGAACCGTGCCGTCAGATCGCTTTCGATGTTCTCGCCGAAAATCCGGGCTTTCGTGTCACGACGTGTCATCATTGCCCTCCGACAAGACCGACCTCAGACTGTACCGCCGATGGATGCTCAAGGGGAAGTTGGGGGATATCTGAATAGTAATTCCTTGGGGCTGGCGAGGCCCCTCTAAGCGCGGGCGTCTCGCCCCTGCACGCGCGGGACGTGCTCCTACAAATTTCGCCGGGAAATCAGGGGAGTTGCGGTGGAGTGACCGCTCAGGCTCCGGCGTCTTGACACTGGCATTGGATTGACAGGACTATTACTTTCGCCTGGTTTTTCGCGCCACCATTCTATGGCCTCTCTTCGTATTCTTGTTGCCGACAAACTTGAGGTGGTGCGTTGCGTCATCGTAGCTCTGCTGGCCGAGCATCCTGAGTGGGAGGTCTGCGGGGAGGCTGCGGATGGCCGGCAGGCGGTGGAAAAGACGGCGCAGCTAAGTCCCGATATCATCCTGCTCGATCTGGCTCTGCTGGAAATCACCGGCCTGGAAGCGGCGCGCCAGATTGTTGGCAGCTATCCCGAGAAGAAAATCATTTTCTTGACCCCGTCCGAATCCGAGGAGGTGGTGCGCGAGGTCTTCGCGGCGGGAGCGCACGGCCTGGTACTCAAGCCGAATGCCACGCGAGACCTGGTGTCTGCGATCTGGGCGTTGCAGCAGGGAAGAACCTTCTTCTCTCCGCGCCAGGCTGACCTCATTCTCAAGGCTTATTTCCGGACCGCCCCCACCGGTGCACAGGTGGAAACTACGCCGCTCACCGACCGGCAGCGCGAAATCCTCAGGCTGATCGCGACGGATCTCTCGCACCCGCCATCCCGGCGTCGACGGCGAACGCCGGCTCTTTTCTCGAGGAAAACGCTGGCTGCCGTGCTCCTCCTCATTGCGGCAGCGGCGATTTCATGGACCTTATTCGGGCGGCAGATTGAACGGTCCGGCGTGATTGACCGGATCAGGATGAATCTGGGTGGGCCGTCCCCGGCATCGGCTCGGACGAACGGGAACCCCGATACCCAGGTCTGGATCGATCTCCACACTGCGCTGTACTACTGTCCCGGTGATAAGTCGTATGGCAAGACCAGCCGCGGCCGGCTTGCGAGGCAACGCGACGCCCAACTCGACCACTTCAGTCCCGCTTCTCGCAAGCCCTGTGAGTGACTAACACCCTTTCGCAATTCTAGGGATGATCGTGCGGCGCCTCGGGAGGTTTTGCCGGCGCGTACATCGGCTCCGCTGGTTTTCCGGGCTCGCCCGGCGGCTTTGGCATTCTCCCGTGGTGCATCGGAGGACGTTCCGCCTGCAATTTCACCCATTGCTCGTGGCTGAGCTGCCGCCGCAATTCCAGCAGCATCCGCGCGTTGGCCTTTTCCAGCTCGCTTCGAGCCTGCGCCACTCTGTCGATCTGGGCCAGGACTTTGTTTTCATCCGGGGGATCTGCCTCGACCAGGGGCTCCATGATTGCCTCCTGCTTCTGCACTGCCGCAAAGAGGTCGATGAGCTTCAGCCGGTTGGAGTTGAAAATATCGTCCATCTTCTTTTGCTGGTCGCTTGTAATGCCCAGCCGCTGCGCCATATCAGGATCGTCCCACCAGCGCCCGGGAGGGCCCAATTGCAGCCGCGCCGGATGCTCGCGACCGCCCATGGGCCCCACGGTTACCGGGCCTTCCATTCCCGGCTGCTGCGCCGCGGAGTTCGCGGCCGTCAGCAATCCGAATATGAGAACTGCCGCCGATAGAAAGGCACTCTGTCGCTTTGAAAGCATCGCTTCTCCTCTGTTGCTTACTGGGTCTGGTTGCTGGAACTGTCTGATTCGTTCGTCAGCGAAACTCTCAGCGGCTGCATAGGCGAGGGCACTCCCTCGGAAATTTCCCGGTTGATCTGCGATAGCAACTCGTTATCCCGCTCGAGTTGCGTCTGTGGCGCCGCGGTGGTCTGGTGCGTCGGGTTTGCGCTCGCCGCATTGCTGCGGACCTGCTGATTGTGAACATTAAGCATCCACACGAATACAACGATGAGGCAGGCCGCTGCTGTCGCCAGGGCGACGCCGAATCTCCATTGATGGCGGACAGCGCCGGTTGCAGGCACAACTTGCTGTGAGGCGGCGTCGCTCCACTCGTGGGCCGCCCGGCGGAACTGGCCGATGGAGCTCGCGATCTGCTCCGACTCTTCTCTGCACTGGGCGCAGTCGAGCAGATGCGCCTCCACGGTCATCGAACTTGCTCCCAGGAGCCTTTCCGTCAACTCTTCGTGTGTCAAATGCGCGCTCATAAACTCGCTCCAGACTTCGTCCCGAACCTCGACCGAATCGCACCCACCGCCCGGTAGAGATGAGTCTTCACGGTTTGCACCGGCATTCCGGTTGCCGACGCAATTTCCGGCAGGTCCATATCCTCCACAAACCGCATCAGGAAAACGCTGCGCTGCCGGGTGGAAAGCTGCTTCAGAGCCGCTTCCACCATCGAAACCTGTTCCTTTGCGAGCAACTGTTGCTCGGGGGAACTGTTCTCGCTTGCCAGATACGGGCTCAGGTCGTCGATATCAACCGCCGTGGCCGCCTTCCAGAAGCGGAATTTCTGCGTCCGGGTATGGTCGCGGATCAGGTTGAAGGCAATGCGCATCAGCCAGGTGCTGACGCTACAATCGCCGCGAAACTGATTGCGCGAGTTGTAGGCCTTCAGAAAACAATCCTGAGTGATGGAATCCGCCGCGTCGCGGTCTGCGATCGAGAGAGCCACGAACCGCAGGACTCTTGCCCTGTACTGCCGCAGCAGCCCGGCCACATCCTCCAGTTCCGATGGTTCCGCGCTGGCCGAAAGTGTCATCAGGTTGATCGGGAGCTCTGCCATACAAATCTATAGACGGTTGGATGTGCCGGGGAGCCTACACACCCCGGCCGCCCGGTCATGGGACGCAGGTAGCTGGGATTGAGGGCCTATCTGTCGAGGAAACAATGGTTTGTCGTCTTTCGGGCTGCTTACTCGCTATTCGATTCCTGCGGTACCACTTGCAGTTCCAGCTTCTCGGTTCTGCGCAGAACGGTCAGTGAGCAGCTGACGCCAACCCGGACATCCGTGAGCAGGCGATGCAGGTCATCCACGCCGGCGACGGGTTTCCCGTCGAGAGCCACGATGACGTCGCCTTCGCGCAGGTCCGCCTGGGCCCCCGGACTGCCTGCCGTTATTCCCAGCACGATCACGCCGCTCTCGCTCGGCAACTCGTAGAAGCGCACCAGCCGCCGATGCAGTGGCGCCGTTTGCGCCTCGACGCCGATGTAGCTTCGCCGGATTCGTCCATCGCGCAGCAGTCGCCCCGCAACGAACTTGGCGGTGTTGATCCCGATTGCAAAGCACAGGCCTTGTGCTCCCATGATCGTTGCCGTATTCACACCGACCACGTTTCCTTCCGACGTCACCAGCGGGCCTCCAGAGTTCCCGGGATTGAGGGATGCGTCGGTCTGGATGACGTCGTCGATCAACCTCCCTGAATAGGACCGCAGGGAGCGCCCCAGAGCGCTGACCACGCCGGCCGTGACGGTGTACTGGAACCCGTAGGGATTGCCTATGGCAATGGCCAGCTGGCCGACTCGAAGCTTTCGCGAATCACCCAGCGGAGCCGCGACCAGGTTCGGAGCATCCGAATTCGAGACATCCAGGCGGAGTACGGCGAGATCGGTTGCTGGGTCGTCGCCCACCGTATGGGCAGGGAAGTGCCTGCCATCGGCCAGAGCCACCTCGATTCGCGAGGCGTCATGCACCACGTGGCTATTGGTGAGGATCAGTTCGTCGGGCGTGAAAACAAACCCCGAGCCCCCGCCCTGCCGTTCGCGCTGTTCCCCGGAGTGGCTGCGGGCCTGCTGCGCCACCTGAATCTTGACGACTGAAGGGCTGATTTTCTCCGCCGCACCGACCACAGCTCTCGAATAGGCGTCGAGCAGGGGAGTGTCATCCACTATTGCAGACGAGGACGGCTGTACGAGGGGTTCGGAAACATCGATTACCGGATGGAATACTCCAGGCTCGGCATTCATACCTGCTAGATGAGGGAATTCATACCTTGGATTCAAGACCCGACCCGTCGCGGCTCTATCCTCTCTGCAGGGCGTAAAATGGAAGCCAGTCATGCGCCGGGTTTATCTCGACAACAACGCCACCACGCCGGTCTTGCCGGAGATCTTCGAGGCAATGCGTCCCTATTTCGGGGAGCGCTTTGGCAACGCCTCGTCGATTCATCACCATGGGCAGGAGACGAGGGCCGCGGTAGAGCGTGCGCGCGAATCGGTCGCTGACCTTGTGGGGTCCCGGCCGTCGGAAATTGTCTTTACCAGCGGCGGAACGGAAGCCGACAACCTGGCGATCTTCGGCCTTGCCCGCCCGGGCGATCACATAATTACTTCGACAATCGAGCACCATGCCGTGCTGAATTCCTGCAAGCGACTCGAGGAATCTGGCTGCGAAGTCACCTACGTCCCGGTAGATGGCCGCGGCCTGGTCGATCCGGATGACGTCCGCCGCGCCCTGCGGCCAAAGACACGCCTTATCACCATCATGATGGCCAACAACGAAACTGGAGTGCTGCAGCCGGTCGAAGAAATTGGCCGGATCGCCGCCGAGGCTGATGTCTACTTCCACGCCGACGCCGTTCAGGCCGCCGGGAAGGTGCCCCTCAGCGTCAAGAACATCGGTTGCGATCTGCTGTCGATTTCCGGGCACAAGATGCATGCCCCGCAGGGCGTGGGCGCTTTATTCGTGAGGAAGGGAACCCTGCTCCAGGCCATGCTGCGCGGTGGCAGCCATGAGCGCTCCCGGCGCGCCGGGACGGAGAATGTTCCCGGCATTGTCGCGCTCGGAAAGGCGGCCGAACTGGCCGCTCAGGGGCTCGTCAATGGCGACGTGGCGAGGCTCGCCTCATTGCGCGACCGGATCGAAAACACGATTCTTCAGTCCGTCGACTCAACAGGCGTGAACGGAGAAGGCACTCCCCGCGTCCCCAACACCACCAACATCCATTTCGACTACATCGAAGGAGAAGCCCTGGTGATAGCGCTGGACCTCAAGGGACTCGCCGTCTCCACCGGCGCGGCCTGTTCTTCTGGAGCCATTGAGCCGTCTCATGTGCTGACGGCCATGGGCCTTCCTCCAGATCGCGCCCGCGCGAGCCTGCGCTTCAGCCTTGGCAAGCAGAATATGGCTGACGAAGTCGAATTCGCCCTCAACCTGATTCCGTCTACTGTCGCCCGCCTGCGGGAACTCTCGCCGCTTTATAGCAAGGAACCTGTTCGCAGCTAGAGAACTGGAATTTTAACCACAGAGAACACAGAGTTTCACAGGGATCCTCGGACCCTGTGTTCCCCTGTGCCCTCAGTGGTGATCAGGGCGAGCTGTGACCGTTGCAGTGAAGCACCCCGAGATATGCGCTCCAGGGCCCGACGGCCTCGTTGTACTGGTGAGCCATGGCGCGCGAGATCTGGTGCAGATGCGTCATATCATGCGCCGCCCAGGTCGCCAGCAGCTCCGACATCGCAACCACGCCGAGTGACGGATGCCGTCCGCGGCGCTCCATGTCTTCGCCCCGCAGATTCAAGGCGCGGAGTTCTTCCAGATTTTTGCCGCGAGCGCGGGCGAACTCGTCCAGCAACTGCGACAGCGACTTGCCCTGAACCTCGCGGGCATGTCCCGTGCGGTCGAAGGGAACAAATGTCTGGCCCTCGCCGGATTGCAGAATCATCTTTACCCGAGGAATCCAGTCGGCGCGCTCGCCGTGAATCAGGTGGCCGACGATGTCGAAGGGACTCCATGTGCCGTCGCCTTCCGTGCCAAACACCCAGTTTTCCGGCAAGTCTCGCAACAGGGCATCGAGCGCAGCAGGAGTTCGCGCCAGAAGGGAGATTGTGTCATGCAGATTCTGTTTCATCAGGATTCTCGCTGTGAGGCCACTTAGGAACTGATTGTAACCTGCGTGTTCCGGCTCAACAGGCACAGAGTGTGGGCGGGCGGAGATTTACAGCCTCGCCCTGGTCCTCCGCAACCAAAGCTCCACGATCACGGTGTTGATCGAAAACCCGATCCAGAAGGCATATCCGAAAAAATCTTTGGGCTGAAGGTGTGTCAGCCGGCTGGTCGCAAAGAACACTCCCATCACCGGACGGGTTGTGGCAATCCCGAGCAGAATGCCGATGGCCCGCGTAAGCCACCGCATCCTCAGTGCATGGTCGCGCTTACGCCAGGCAACGGTGAGCGAGAACAGAAAAAGAGTATTGAAAAAGAGAACGGCGGAACGCTCCACCCATCCGCCGACCGAGTAGGCGCTCATCGCATAGGCCGTTACGCCCACTACAAATCCCAGCGGGAATAACAACCTTTCCGCCCACGAAGCACCGCCACGAATAAAAACGAACGGCGCCACCGCCACGAAAGCCAGCGACGGCAGGATGTGAGCCAGGGTGAGGCCAGCGTGTGAGGCGAATGCCCCATCGAGAGCTGCCAATTGCGGAGGTGCGGAGGTTGGAGGAAAGCCAAACGCCGTGAGTCGGCGAAGCACGACTGCCACGGCAATCGCCGTGCAGATCCAAAATCCGATGCGCAGCCAGCGAGGGAACGTCGGCGGTTTGGTCGTGGCCCGTATTTCAGCCGGAGGGAAATTCATTGGCACCTGGTTCAGATGCGAGGGCTCATTTCCGCGCCTCATAGAATTGGGTGCTGAGGAGTGAATTTGTGGGGAGTGATTTGGGTTTGACGCGCTTTGGGGTGGCGCAGCAGTTTACCGATGCGATCAGGCTAAGCCGTGCGGCTTTTAGCCGCAGGGGTTGGCGGGCTGAGGCGCCCGCCCTACGCATTTCATTTTTACAACTGATTCGAATCGCACCCCAGAGAAACACGGAGGGCCACGCAAACTTCATTCATTCGTGCGGGACTCAGCTGCGCCATGCGTTTGCCTAGTCGCTGTTGAGAGATGGTTACCGCATTGTGCAGGTTCACCGCGCAAGGCGTCTTCATGCCGTCTTCTTCGTTAAGAATGACTTCCGACGGCACACCACGAATTGTGGAAGTGATGGGCGCAATCGTGACTGTAGTCAAGTACGCGATCGCGCTATTTCTGGTAAGTACAAGCACCGGTCTTTTCTTATCGGGCGCCGCAAACTCATAAAGGCGGATCTCGCCGCGGGCTATTCTTCCGGCCACGAGGCCTCCGACTCCCAGGCTGGAGCGTCGGCGCCAGCTTGCGGATGCCGCAAGTAGCCCCGACGGTCCTGTTCTTCAGTGGCGCGTGTTTCCAGGCGGCGAAGGTGTTCTCGCAGGGCGTCGCGGACGAGGGCTGAACGGTTTCGCTTAGTCCGACGGGCCGCCTGGTCAGTCGCCTGCAATAGCTTCTTGTCGAGCACGATCTGAACAACTTCCATATGTGGACTCCGTTACACAGTATATTCCACAATCATCAAGATGGGAATCACTGCGTTCACAGGCGAGGGGCCTCGCCCTACACTTTTCCCATTTACAATGTTCCCATGCCTTCCCGCACCATCGCTGTAGCCATGTCCGGAGGGGTGGACTCCTCCACGGTCGCGGCCATGCTGCGGGCGGAGGGGCACGACGTCATCGGCCTGACCATGCAGTTGTGGAACCAGCGGCGGCTGGCGGGACGCGAGGGCATGCCCGAGCAGGTAACCGGGCGCTGCTGCTCGCTCGACGACGTCTATGACGCGCGCCGCGTGGCTGAGAGCATCGGCATTCCATACTACGTAGTCAACCACGAGGAGCGCTTCGAGCGCGACGTGGTGCGGCCGTTTGTCGAGGAGTACCTTTCCGGGCGCACGCCGATCCCGTGCTCTCTTTGCAACAATCATCTGAAGTTTGATCAGTTGCTCACAGTTGCCCAGCAGATTGGGGCTGACCAGGTTGCAACCGGACACTACGCGCGAGTGGACTTCGACGAGCAGCGCGGGCGCTGGCTGCTCAAGCGTCCGGCGGACCACTCGAAGGATCAGACATATTTCTTGTTCGGTCTGACGCAGGAGCAGCTCAGCCGGACTTTGTTCCCCCTGGGAGACATGACAAAGCCCGAGGTGCGGGAGCTGGCACGTAAGCACGGGCTCGTCATCGCTGAGAAGCCCGACTCACAGGAAATCTGCTTCGTTCCCGGCGGCGACTACAAGAATTTCATCGACGCCTACCTTGCCGAGCAGGGAGAGGCGTTACCCGACACCGCCGGCGAACTGGTCACCACAAACGGCGAAGTGATCGGCGATCATGCAGGCATTCACAACTTCACCGTCGGCCAGCGCAAGGGGCTGGGCGTGGCTACCGGCTCGCCTCTTTACGTCCTGCAAATCAACGGCAGTGCGAAGCAGGTGATTGTAGGCGGACAGGAAGCGCTCTACTCGCGCACGCTGCGCACAAAGAAGAACAACCTGATCTCAGTCGCCGAACTTGCCGGGCCGATGCGGGTGACCGTGAAGATCCGCCACCGCCATGAGCCGGCTTCGGCGGTAATTGAACAGGTTGAAGGTGAAATCCTGGCAAGGTTCGAGGAGCCGCAGAGGGCGATCACACCCGGCCAGGCAGCCGTTTTCTACGATGGCGATCTGGTGGTTGGCGGCGGATGGATTGTGTAAGAAGGGAAGGGAGCCGCTCGGTTAAATGAACATTTCGTCCTGCGGGACGGACACTCCGTTATCGCGCCGGCGCTTGCCACCCACCAGAAATTCCAGGCCCGCTGTAAGTCCCTGAACCAGCCCCGAGATTTGCCGCACGGGCGAAACCACGGTCTTGTGGACCACTTCGGTGGCATCCTCAACCCGGTCCATGGTGCGGTTGACCAGTTCATCGGCGCGGATGATCTGAAGCCGCGTCCGGTCAATAGCGTCGTTCAGGGTCGCGTCCATGCGCTCCATCTGGCCGCGCACAAGAGTCGTGGTCTCGCTGATGTTAGCAACGGTGGTCTGCAGTTGGGGACGTAGTTCCACCATTATGGAATGCGCTTGTTCAGCGGCGGGGAATACGCGAGTGCGAACTTCTTCGGAAAGAATCTCCACTTTCGCGCTGGTCTTGCGAACCGCGACGTACATCGCCACCAGAATACCGGCCTGGAGGACGACTGCCGCCGCAGTTACCGCGACAAAAACTGTGAGATCCATAGAGCTTGGCTCCGGCCGATCAGAGGTTCTTGCCCGAGGCGTCGGTTCCTTTCGCGGTGGCTTCCTGGTAGGCCTGACGGCCGGCGTCATAGGCGGAACGGAACTGCTCCTTCTGCTGGTTCAGGGTGTCGCGTCCCCGATCTACCAGATCGGAAGCCTGGTCGCGGGCCTGCCGGGCGCGGTTTCGCATAAACTCGCGGCCTTCATCGGCCTTGCTGCGCAGCACGTCGCGGGTCTCTTTTCCTGAAGTGGGGGCGTAAAGCAGGCCCACCGCCGCGCCGATTCCCAGGCCCGCCAGAAACCAGAGAACCCCGCTGCCATCTTGATCTGCCATAAAGAAAACCTCCCTGTTTGATCCAATGGGGATGGTAGCACTCGCACTATTGAAATACAATTCTACGCACCTGCTGTCGGTGTTCACCCCCCAGCCAATTCACCTCCCGGAGAAGAGCATTGTCAGACCGGAAGTATCGCCAGCATGGATATCAGGACCGCCGCGATGAACCGGCCCGAAAATCGGGAAACGCTCCGGTCAAAAGAGAGGACACGTTTGGACCGCGGGCGCTGCAGATGCCCGGCCGACGCACCCTTTCCCGGTGCTCACAGTGCGGCGCCGTATTGCAAACTGCGGTGGATCCGGCAAGCAAGTGTCCCAAGTGCGGCTTCGATCTCCATTCCTGCAAGCAGTGCACCTACTTCGATCCCGCAAGCCGGTTCGAGTGCACCCAGCCCATTCCCGAACGGATTCCGCGAAAGGATGCGGCAAACAACTGCACCTTCTATTCGATTCGAGTGATGGTGGAGAAAGAAACCTCTACGCCCGGACCGGTGACGGCCAATGACGCGCGTAGAGCCTTCGAGAATCTCTTCAAGAAGTAAATCTGATACGCAGCCGGTCAGCTCTTGAGTAAAGCTGCGGAAGCCTCTGCGCCCTTGATTTTCACCGCGATGTCGATGAAGGCGAGCGCCGCCCGGCTGAGCGCTTTGTCCTTGCGGAAAACCAGTGCAAGATCGCGGCGGACGGTGGCGTCCGAAATCGGGATGGCTACCACGGCGTTGGCGCGGATGTCCTCCGCGACATTGGAGCGGGAAATAAAGCCGACTCCGGCGTCGGCGGCGATGAAGCGCTTCAGCAGTTCGCTGGAATCGAGTTCCATGGCATAGCGCGGCTTGAGCTTGCGCTCGTGAAAAAGCTGCTCCAGGGAATCCCGGGTGTGCCCCGCGCGGGGAAGGATCAGCGGGTACTGTGCCACGTCGGCGATGCTGGCGCTCTTCATCTTTGCCAGCGGGTGGTGCGGCGGCGCGATGATAATGAGTTCGTCGCGGTGAATCAGAACGACGCTCAACCGGTTGTCGTTGACCGGCAGAGAAATTACCCCGAAGTCCACCGAGTTATCGATTACGGATTCCAGAATCTTGGCGTAGTCCGAGCGGTTGATATTGACGGCGACGTCGGGATACAGCTTTTTGAACTCGGCGAACACCTCGGGGAGAATATGCAGGCAGGTCCCCTCGTTGGCGCCCACGACAATTTCGCCGCGGGGCACACGCTCGGTTTCGGCAATGGCCGTCAGGGCCGCCTTGCGCGCTGCCAGGGTTTCTTCGGCAAACTTCTGGAAAAGTTTGCCCGACGCGGTAATCGAAACCTTCCCGCCGGAGCGGTCGAGCAGCTTCGCGCCGACTTCTTCCTCCATGCCTCGGATCTGGGAGGAGATCGCAGGTTGGGTGCGGAAGCGCTTCTCGGCAGCGCGGGAGAAGCTGGAAAGCCGGGCGACTTCCAGGAAAGTTTCTAGTTGATCAAAATCCATAGAGGAGCATTCGGCGCTCAGCCGCCCCGATTCACTTGATCGGCTGGCAACAACTTTACAGTAACTTTCGGAATCGGGAACTCCTGCGTGAGCCGCCAGCGGCGGAAAGGGCTTGGCGCCTGCTGATCTCTAAGTACTTCCCCGGGCCCGGATAATCGGCCCTTATGCGTCCCATAAAAACATTCGATTTCCACACCCCGGGGTGAAACTCTACACTGCTATGTCGCTGCAGGAACGTGCTATTGTAGCAGGAGCACAATTCTCCCTTATAACTCTGTGACGACTTCTAGAGCGCTACGGGCTCAGTTTGTGGACGGTAGCCCCTGGCGTCAATTCCGGGCTGTGCCCGCGCAAAGGAGCG
The DNA here is from genome assembly GCA_963803205.1 of Terriglobales bacterium. Classification (GTDB taxonomy): domain Bacteria; phylum Acidobacteriota; class Terriglobia; order Terriglobales; family Acidobacteriaceae; genus CAWDLG01. The sequence continues at coordinate 626,963 of CAWDLG010000004.1, read as the reverse complement.
ATTCATGGCCGATCCAAAAAATGTCCTGGAGTTCGCCAAAAAAAACGAAGCCAAGATGCTCGACCTTCGCTTCACGGACTTGCCAGGCTTGTGGCAGCACGTTTCCTACCCCATCGATCAACTGAGTGAAAGCTCGTTCGAAGAGGGCTTCGGCATGGACGGATCGTCCATCCGCGGCTGGGCAGCCATCAACGAAAGCGACATGCTGCTCATCCCCGACCCCAACACTCATTCCCTCGATCCCTTCGCCGAAACCCCGACGCTGGTGATGATCTGCGACGTAATCGACCCGGTGACCAAGCAGCGCTACGACCGCGATCCCCGCTATATCGCCAAGAAGGCGGAAATGTACCTGGGCTCTACCGGTCTCGCCGACACCGCGTACTTCGGCGCCGAAGCCGAGTTTTTCATCTTCGACAACATCCGCTTCGACCAGCGCGAGCAGCACGGTTTCTACTTCATCGACGCGGAAGAGGGCCGCTGGAACTCCGGCCGTGAGAACAACAATCTGGGATACCGGCCGCGCTACAAGGAAGGCTATTTCCCCGTCCCGCCCATGGATCACTACCAGGACCTGCGCAGCGAGATGGTCATGACCATGATCAGCGCCGGCCTCACGGTGGAGTGCCACCATCACGAAGTGGCGACCGGTGGCCAGACCGAGATCGATCTGAAATTCGACTCTCTCGTGAAGTCTGCCGACAGCATGCTGCTGTACAAGTACATCGTCAAGAACGTGGCTAACCAGTACGGCAAGACGGTCACCTTCATGCCCAAGCCCATTTTCCAGGACAACGGCAGCGGCATGCATACTCACCAGTCGCTCTGGAAGGGCGGCAAGCCGCTGTTCGCAGGTGATGGCTATGCCGGACTCTCCCAGATGGCGCTGTGGTATATCGGCGGATTGATCAAGCACGGACCGGCATTGGCGGCGATCATCGCCCCCACCACCAACTCCTACAAGCGGCTGGTGCCCGGCTTCGAGGCTCCGGTCAACCTCGCATATTCCCGGCGGAACCGCTCGGCGGCCTGCCGTATTCCGATGTACTCGGCCTCGCCGAAAGCGAAGCGCGTCGAGTTCCGTCCGCCGGACCCGAGCTGCAACCCATACCTCGCCTTTGCGGCCATGCTGATGGCCGGACTGGACGGCGTGGAAAACAAGATGGATCCCGGCCAACCGCTGGACAAGGACATCTACGATCTGGGTCCGGAGGAGCTGGCCAAGGTTCCTTCCATGCCGGGATCGCTGGAGGATGCGCTCGACGCCCTGGAGAAAGACCACGCCTTCCTGTTGAAGGGCGACGTCTTTACCGAGGAGTTACTGAGCACCTACATCGATTACAAGCGTTCGAAGGAGGTGGACGCGATTCGGCTGCGCCCGCATCCCTACGAGTTCGCCCTCTACTACGACATTTAGTCGAGGTAGCTTATTCCACCAAAAAGGCCCGGCTCTCGCCGGGCCTCTTTGTTTGCCTTCCAAACACGGTCAGGGTTGTTAACTCAAGAGGCACCTGAAAACAGAAAAACCGGCGAATCGCCGGTTGGTTTAAGAAAGTTTGAGAAGAAAACGGGATGACTACGATTACATCGTGCTGGCAGCCTGAGCCTGATTGCTGAGGTGGTGATCCTTGGGCGGCTTCTCGGCGGCGGCAAATTCCTTGAACCCGCCTAGTCCGTCGGAAATCGCGCCCAGCGTTGCATTCGACTTCTGGAGCACCAGGTTCAGGTATTTCTGAGCCGTGGGCCGGTCCGCGGGATGGACCAGCTTCCACCAACGCTGCATCGATTCCTGAACTTCCTCTTCGGTCTTGGCCCCTTCAACCAGCGCGTCAATCAGCCTATAGACCCGGCTCTTCACGGCTTGATACGACACCGAAACCTCTTGTCCCATGCCTGATCCTCCGCCTTTAACCTGACCACAGCAATATCGGGGCCAAACATTCTGGTAGGAGTTACCGTTACTTAGCGGCGGCTGGTTCCAAGTTGTTATAGGAATTCGCGGCAGGCATATGAATTTCCGTAGCATGGAAGACACCTCCCAACTGCTACTGTTTCAGGAGCTTCTCGACCGCGGAAACGACCTCAGCCGAATCGGGAGTGACGGCAGGCTCGAAGCGCTGCACCACATGCCCCTGGCGGTCCACCAGGAACTTGGTGAAGTTCCACTTGATCTCGCCCGAAATCCCGGGCTGGGTCTTCTCAGTGAGGTACTCGTACAAAGGCGTCAATCCCTCACCCTTGACTGAGACTTTGGAGTACATCGGGAAGGTGACATTGTATTTGCGGCTGCAGAAGGTCTTGATTTCCTCGTTCGTGCCCGGCTCCTGAGCGCCGAAGTTATTGGCGGGAAAGCCCAGAATGACCAGCCCCTGATCCTTGTACTTCTCGTAGAGGCTTTCTAGAGCGGCGTACTGCGGGGTGTAGCCGCACCGGCTGGCCACGTTGACCATCAGCAGCACCTTGCCCTTGTAGTCGGCCAGGGGCATGGGCTTGTTGTCGATGGAGGGCAGAGTGAAGTCGTAAACGTTTGCGGCGGCAAAAGCCGATCCAGCCATGATGATCACCAGTCCCAGCGAGAGAAATTTGTTGCGCAGCCGGTCAGTCCGCATTACCCCTCCAGACATTTCAGCCAGGTTGAACCGCTGACGTGAGTGTAGTGAATGCCCCAAAAGCGCGCAACTGCGCCTCAGTTGTTTCCCGCAAATTTCGTCCCTGGGCAAGTCATTCGCGCGACAGACTTGCTGGAAATTTCCCATTGCGGGGTACAATGATGCCCCACTTTGCCGGTTCAACTGGCGGCGCACCTGACATCAGCTGCGGGCCGGCGTTTTTCCCAGTTAGAAAGAATGATTTCATCGGAGGCGCAATGAAGCGGCTGCTATGGATGTTCCTATGTCTGGCACTACCGGCGATGGCCCAATCACAGGCGAACCAGCAGCCGGAGGACAGGATGTTCTTCCCCCGCGACACCTTCTGGGGATACGCGCAATTCGATCTCGCGGGCCCGCACAATGAGATCGATCCCAATCTCTGTTCCGCGAACGCCGGTGACTTCGGCGGCAAGAACGCGCCGTGCAGCGACTTCGCGCGCTACATGCTCTCCGGCTACCTCGAAGTGCGGCCCTTCGGGCGCGGCATCTTCCGGCGCTTTATGCTTTTTGGCGAGCCGCGCATGCTCTTCGGGCGAAATGTTCCGCAGACGCTGTACACCTGGTCTTTCGACGCCATTGGAATCGAGCGCTCCTGGGGCATCGGCATCTATATGGGCAAGGGATTCGAACTGCGGGCGACCCAGCATTTCCTCTTCAAGCGCCTGGGCGCCCGCGACACCGACCTCGGACCGGCAGACCTCGGACCCAACGGTCCGTGGGGCCGATACAACACGATCGGCGTGCGGAAATACTTTGGCCAGCGGCGGTGGTGACGGCTCGCGCCTGCGGCCCCTTCTCGCGCCCGGTTCGTATCGGGATAATGAAAAAAAAGTTCGCATCGACCGGTTCGTATACCGGTTCGTATCGACCGGTTCGTATCAGGATAGGGCTTCAGCCCTATCGTTTCGAGCAATCAATCCGACGGGCTTCAGCCCCTGCGGTGCGCTGAAGGCCCCTGATACGAAGCCCTCCGGAAGCATGCAGAAGATGAGCTAAAAGACACGTCGCAATAACGCGTACCTGAGAAAAAGAGTTCGTATCGACCGGTTCGTATACCGGTTCGTATCAGGATAGGGCTTCAGCCCTATCGTTTCGAGCAACCAATCCGAACGGCTTCAGCCCCTGCGGTGCGCTGAAGGCCTGCCCTGATACGAAGCCTTGCGGGAGGATGCCGATAGGCGAAAAGACACGAAGCAATGACGCGCACACAAGAAAGAGTTCGTATCGACCGGTCCGTATACCGGTTCGTATCAGGATAGGGCTTCAGCCCTATCGTTTGAGGCAACCAATTCGACGGGCTTCAGCCCCTGCGTTGCTGGGTCGAGCTGAAATTCCGTTCGCGCCGACGAGTACGGGTATTCTTCCGGTAGCGTTACAAGATGTCGCCTGACCGGGTTGAAACGAATGTACTCTACTATCTTTGTGTAATGATGCGACTCTAAGACCGGCACCTCCGAAAACCCCTTCTGCCACAATGGCGCTTTGATACCAAATTCTTTTCCCGCTTCATAGGCAAACCGTCCCTTAATCAGCTGAACTGCCCGTTCGATGGAGATGTCGCTTCCAACTGTCAGCAACAGATGAAAGTGGTCGGGCATAACCACGAACTCGTGCAGCCTGAACCTACCTTGGGCACGATATTGGTACAGGATGTCGATAAACAGCGTGGCAGAGCGCTGGGACTGCAGCAGATTGCGCTTATCCCATGTCGAGGAGGTCACGAAAAAAGTCCGGGCGGTAGATGCGATCTTTACCGCCGCGGATCGACGTGGCGGGATCGCCATCCAGAGATCCTGGACGGCCCTTAGCGCATTGTATGTGACGGATGTCACAAGTCGCCTGTGCAGATTCCAAAACGGCCCTCAGGGACTGAAGGCCTGATACGCGCTACGGGAGAGGGCCAGAAACAGAAGAACGGCGCACCTGCGGAACGAGATTCGTATCAGGATAGGGCTTCAGCCCCTGCGTTGCTGAGTCAAGATCAACTCAGCGCCTAAAGGCGCATCGCTCCGTGGCCCCTTTCGGCAGGCCTGAAGGCCTGCCCTGATACGAAGCCTTGCGGGCGGATGCCGACCGGCTAGAAGACACGTAGCAATAACGCGTACCTAGAAAAGAGGCCCGTATCGACCGGTTCGTATACCGGTTCGTATCAGGATAGGGCTTTAGCCCTATCGTTTGAGGCAATCAATTCGGCGGGCTTCAGCCCCCGCGGTGCGCTGAAGGCCTGCCCTGATGCGAAACCCTTCGGGAGCATGCCGACAGGCGAAAAGACACGAAGCAATGAGGCGTACCTAAGAAAGAGTTCGTATCGCCCGGTTCGTATACCGGTTCGTATCAGGATAGGGCTTCAGCCCTATCGTTTCGAGCAACCGATTAGACGGGCTTCAGCCCCTGCGTTGCGCTGAAGGCCTGCCCTGATACGAAGCCCTCCGGGAGGATGCCGATAGGCGAAAAGACACGTAGCAATCACGCGTACCCAACAAAGAGTTCGCACCGACCGGTTCGTATACCGGTTCGTATCAGGATAGGGCTTTAGCCCTATCGTTTCGAGCAACCAATCCGACGGGCTTCAGCCCCTGCGTCGCTGAGTCAAGATCAACTCAGCGCCTAAAGGCGCATCCTCGCGCGTGATGCTGGGCGCTTTTTTGCTATTCTTGCAACCGGGTCCGGATCTTCTGATAACCGGCGCGAAGTGAGCAGAATGCGTGACCAGCGCACAATCCCGCAGGAGTCCGGCTCGGCGCAGGCCGAATCGCCGACCCTTCCTTCCGGCACCCTGTTTGGACGCTACCTCATTCTGGGTCCGATTGGAGCCGGCGGGATGGGTGAGGTGTACCGCGCGCAGGACACCCAGCTTGGGCGCGAACTGGCCATCAAGGTTCTATCGCAAAAGCTTGCAGCCGACGATCAGGAACTGGAACGATTCGAGCAGGAAGCCCGCTCGGCATCCGCCCTGAACCACCCCAACATAGTGACCATCTTCGAGATGGGGAAGATCGATTCGACCTACTACATCGCCATGGAGCTGGTCGAGGGTGAGCTGCTTCGCGAGATGCTCGACGCGGGCCCGATTCCGCTCCAGACAGCCATCCAGATCGCTGCGCAAACCGCCGATGGGCTGGCGAAGGCACACGATGCAGGCATCGTTCACCGCGACTTGAAGCCGGAGAACCTGATGATCTCCCGCGACAGGTTCGTGAAGATTCTGGACTTTGGCCTCGCCAAGCTGACTTATACGGAAGAAGGAAAGAACAACAGCACAGTCCGTACCCACCTGACGCGTCCGGGAATGGTGATGGGGACCGTAGCCTATATGTCTCCCGAACAGGCAAGCGGACTGCCGCTCGACTTCCGTTCCGACCAGTTCTCGTTCGGTTCGGTTCTTTACGAGATGCTGGCGGGCAGGCGCGGCTTTCAGGGGAGGAACCATGCCGAGACGGTGGCGGCAATCCTCCGCGACAACCCTTTGCCGATAGGGTCGCTGTGCCCGCGAGTACCGGCGCCGCTGTGCTGGCTGATCGAACGCTGCCTGGCGAAGGATCCCAACGAACGCTACCCGTCGACCCGTGATCTGGCGCGGGACCTCGCCACCATACGCGATCGGTATTCGGAGTCGTCTTCGGATCCGTTACCGGGACCGCCTGCCAACATTCCAGTGCAGCGCACAGTTCTTATCGGGCGCGAAAGGGAAGTCGAGGCAATCACGGATCTGCTGTTTCGCGACGGCGTGCCCCTTGTAACGCTTACCGGCCCCGGAGGCATTGGAAAAAGCCGCCTGAGTCTTCAGGTGGCCGTCGAAGTTGCCGACAGCTTTCCTGGAGGAGTGCATTTTGTCCCGCTGGCGTCGGTGGCTGATCCGGCGCTGGTTCCTTCCGTCATTGCGAATACTCTGGGGATCCGGGAAACCGGACGTCAGGCGATGGACCGTCTCAAGGAACATTTGCAGGAGTTGCGCCTGGACCTGTTGGTGATCCTGGACAACTTCGAGCAGGTGATTTCGGCTGCGACGTGCGTTTCGCAGCTGTTGGCAGTTACACCAAGGCTGACTCTGCTGGTCACGAGCCGGGCGCCGCTCCACATCTACGGCGAGCGGGAGTTTCCTGTTCCACCGCTGGACCTGCCCGACCTGCGGGCTACGCGGTCGGTCACTGAGCTCTCGCGAAACCCCGCCATTACCTTGTTTTTAGAGCGCGCGGCCGCGGTGAAGCCGAACTTCGAGCTCACGGAAGACAATGCGCTTGCCGTTGCAACCATCTGCACCCGGCTGGATGGTTTGCCGCTCGCGATTGAATTGGCCGCCGCGCGCATCAAGCTGTTGTCGCCATCCGCGATGCAGGCGCGGCTGGAGAGCCGCCTTCAGCTCCTCACCGGAGGCGCCAAGGACCTGCCTCTGCGGCAGCAGACACTGCGCGGCGCAATCGATTGGAGCTATGACCTGCTGAGCAAATCCGGCCAGGCGCTCCTCCGCAGGGTGTCGGTTTTTGCTGGGGGATGCACCCTGGAAGGAGTCGAGGCAGTCTGCAACACCCAGCAGGATTTGGAAGTGGATGTCTTCGATGGGATGGCGTCGCTCGTGGATAACAGCCTGGCCCGTCAGGTCGATCAACCGGAAGGGGACCCGCGGTTTGTACTGTTGGACACAGTCCGCGAGTACGGACTGGAGTGCCTGGCGGCCAGCGGAGAGGAGAACGCGACCAAGAGGGCCCATGCTGCTTACTGCCTGGTGCTCGCCGAAGAATACGCGTCGGAAAATCAAGATCCAACCCAAACCGACTGGATCAAGGTATTCGAGCTCGAACATGACAATTTTCGCGCTGCGTTGGCCTGGCTGACCAAAACCGGCGACGTAGACTGGGGGCTGCGCCTGGGAGCGGCTTTGTTCCAGTTCTGGGAGACCAAGGAACATCTCAGTGAAGGCCGCGACGTGCTGGTCAAACTGCTCAGCCTGGAGGGCAGCGGGGCCAGGTCGATCACGCGCGCCCGCGCGCTTTTTGCGGCCGGCGTGCTGGCAGGGGAACTTGGCGACTATCCCGGTGCGCAGGCTCTCGGCAAAGAGAGCCTGGAAATCGCGCGTGAACTGGACGATATGCGAGCCGTGGGCATTGCCTTGAATGCGCTCGCTGTGCACTCGCGCAATCTCGGAGACCTCGAAGGCGCCCGAGCGATGCTGGAAGAGAGCCTGGCGGTCTGGCGCGGTTTAGGGGACGGGGTGGTGGTGGCGCGTTCGGTCAGCAATTTGGCCAACATGGTTTGCCTCCAGGGCCAATTCGACCTGGCACGGTCGCTTTACAAGGAATGCCTGGCAATGTTCGCCGACCTTGGGGACCGTGCGGGCATGGCCTGGTCGCTGAACTATGAAGGCGATGTGGCCCACCAGCAGGGCGACGACGCGGCCGCCCACGCCCTGTATCAGCAGGGCCTCGCAATCTTCCGGGAAGTGGGGGAGAAGTGGGGCATCGCGGGCTGTCTCATCGATCTCGGCAACCTGGCGTGCGACCAGCAGCACTACGCGTCCTGTTATTCCTACTACACCGAAAGCATGAGTATTTTCCGCGAACTCGGGCAGAAGCGCGGCATCGCCCGCCTTCTCGATTGCCTGGCTTGTTGCGCGGCCCTGCGGTCCGACCACGAATGCTCGCTGCGCCTGGCGGGCGCGGCTGCCGCCATGCGCCGGGTTTTGGGCGCACCCCTCACACCGAGCGAACAGACTCGCCTGGAAAAGATGCTGGACCACGCCCGCCGGTCTGTCCCTCCCAGCGTAGCGGCTGCCGCCTGGATGGAAGGCTGGACCAGTTCTCCCGACAGGCTGATCCACGAGGCCCTTCCCTGCGAGTGATGCAGAGAGATTCGTTGATTCTGATTATTCCGCTGCGCTGGGATCGATCATGCGCCGCACCGCGGAAATGCGGTTCGCGGGGAATCCGCCCCGCCTTGCATGTTCTTTGATCGTGCTTTCGTCCGGGGCAAGGTACACGCAGTAGATCTTGTTGCCGGTGACGTAGCTGTGCAGCCACTGAATCTCCGGCCCGATCGAGCGCAAAGCCTTGACCGACTGCTGCGACAGTGCGCGCAATTCGTCTTCCGAAAGATTTCCCGCGTTCGGTACTTCGCGTTCTATGACAAATTTAGGCATGCCTGACCGCCAGAAGATAAAAATTTTCAAAAGCTCAAAGTTACCCTGTGCGCAACGCGCCGTCAACCAAGGGGCGATCTGAAAAGACCAACAGCCTGTGTTGCTCTCCGCTCACAGGGAGCTTCGTATCAGGGCAGGACTTCAGTCCTGCCATTAGGGACGGAAACCCGCGCAACGCGCCGGAACGGCGCAATTATCGCGCGATCGGGAATCGCGCCCGCTACTGAACTTCACGTCGCCCGCCACGCCTGTGTGATAATCCTTGTTTTCCTGCATATTCACTGTAACGCCCAGGACGGAGGCGAGGCATGGCATTAGACCTTTCGAAGAAGCGGGTGGCGGTGCTGGGAGCCGGCAAGATGGGCGGAATTCTGCTCAAGGCCCTGCTGGAAAAGCGCCAGATCTCTCCGCAGACGACCGTAGCGACAGTTCAGCATGAGGAACGCGCCCGCGCCCTGACCGGTCAACTTGGAGTTCAGGTTGGAACCGACAACGCTGCGGCGGTGCGCGGTGCCGACATCGTGTTCGTATGCGTCAAGCCGCAAGTCGTTGCCGACGTCATTCAGCAGATTCGTCCGAACGTCTCGAAGAGCCAGCTCATTATCTCGGTAGCAGCCTCGGTGTCTACGGCACAGATTGAGCAGGCGCTTGGCGGCGACGTGCCGGTAGTGCGCGCCATGCCCAATACTCCCTGTGTTTTGGGCCAGGGAATGACCGCGATCTGCAAGGGAAAGGCCGCCGACGCCCGGCACGTCGAAACCGCATGTGCGCTCTTCAACGTTGTGGGCCGTACCGTCGTCGTCGACGAGAAGCACATGGACGCGGTGACCGGGCTTTCCGCAAGTGGTCCCGCGTACATCTACATCATTCTCGAATCGCTGGCCGAAGCGGGCGTCAAGGTTGGACTGCCGCGCGACGTCGCGACATTGTTGGCGGCGCAAACCACACTGGGCGCGGCATCGGTCGTCCTCGAAACGGGCGACCATCCGGCCCTGCTGAAAGACGCGGTCACCACCCCGGCGGGATGCACGATCGATGGAATCATGGAATTGGAAGAAGGGAAGCTGCGCGTCACGCTCATCAAGGCAGTCGTGAAAGCAACCCAGCGGGCCAAAGAACTTGCCAACGGCTAATTCTTGACTTTGTTTTCGCCGGTGATCGGCAGGGTGAAATTCACCGTGATCTCGGTTTGGAAGGGCACGGCCTGGCCTTTGGGCGCGTAGGGCTTGAACTGCCAACGGCGAACCGCGTTGATGGCCGCGATTACGAGCTGCGAATCGCCGGTCACTACCTTCATGTGCTGCACCTGCCCCTGCTCGTTCACCACAGCTTGCAACACGACCGGGCCCTGGACACGCTGTTCCCGCGCCCGTTCCGGATAGTCGGGCTCCACTCTACTGGTAATGAGTTCCCCGGCTGCCTCCGGTGAAAGAGTAACCGGAGCATTCGAGGCATCGACCACTTCCGGTGGCGGCATCTTGTTCGCTGCGGTTGTCTTTGCCGGACCGAGTTCAAACACCTTCTTCCCGTCCTGATAAACCACCAGTCCGCCGGGCGGTACTTTCTCGTGTGCGGTCGCTGACGGAGTTCGAGTAGCGCCCGCAGGGCGGTCCGCGCTGATCTTCTCCGCGCCGGGCCTGTCCTGCAATGGCGCTGGATCGTCGAGTTGTTCCGACGGGAGGTTGGTCTCCGTTTTCGCGGCTGCCACCGGCTGCTTCGCGCGTGTGCGGGAGGCGCTGCTCCGCTGCACGGCTACTCTGCCCAGCATCCAGCCAAGCAGCAGGGCTACGACGATAACCAGAACGGTCAGCACCGTGGACGTATAGTCGCGCGCGGTCGGCTGCTCGAGCCGGGGCGAATAGTGAAACTGCGGAGGGTCTTCTTCGTAGGCTGGGAATTCAATCCTTTCGGCCGCCGCTTCGACCAGCGCCTGGTGATGTCCTTCCTCGGTATCCATTGGCGCGAAACCTTCCGGCCAAGCAGAAGGTAATGTCTCAGCACGGGAAGGCTCAGGGAAGCTATTGTCCGGAGCTGGGAAGATTGATTCCTGCGCGAGGGAATCCTCGGCGCCAGGGGGAATGTCTGAAATCGGTAACGGCTGCTTCCCGTCGGAATCGCTCTCGAGAAGGTCGTCATCGAGGTCGACTTCGGATCGGCTCTCCGGAAGTCGCGCAGCGATTCCCAGTGCGGTCAGGATTCGCTGAGCCAGGCCGTACAGGGTCTCGATATCGCGATCGCCGAAGGCCAGCGGCTGGGGAGAAAAAACTTCAAAGATTCCGATTAAGTAATCGCCGTAAAGCAAAGGAAGAATGAGGACCGAACGAATTCCAAGCTGACGGCAGGCGGAAGCGTTGACGCGCGGGTCGATCTCCGAATCGTCGCAGCGCTGGGGCTCTCGTGTCTGAATGCAGATTGCAGACAGGCCGTACCGGGTATCCAGGCGCGCCCCGAGTTCCGGCGCGGTGGTTCCGGTACTCGCGCGGCAGATGAATTCATCGCCGCGTACGAGCGCCACGGCTGCGCCAGTCGCGCCCGTGGCGGCACAGGCTTCTTCAACGATGTCGTTCAGAGCGAGATCGCGCGCCAGGGCATCGTCGGGATCGTGATCGCCGTGCCGAAGCAGCACTGCCAGACGATCCAGCGCGATGGGTGCGATGTGAAAGGAATTGTCCTCGAAACTCGGACTTTCGTCCGGTGGACGGTCCTCCCAGGAATCTGATGGCATCATGGGTCGATGCGCCATAAGAAGTGGCTCTGCCTCATATGGTTGTGGCTGACCGCCTGCCACAGCGTGCGGCGGGCCCCAAAAAGGCACACTATCCCCGCACCAATTTAGCGGAGTTTCCTCTCAAATGCCCGGCTTGTCAATATGAAATGGGCAGGGCCCTCCAAGCCAAACAGAACGCAAGTGTTACAGAATTGGAACGCTTGCGTTCGGTGTATAAATCGGCAGAATCAGAAGTTCCATTTTGCACCATCGATTCATTTTGACGTTTGACGCGTTTTCCGGAGGTGATCGAAGCTGTTAAAGTATTGCCTTGGCGAGTGGTTGCGGGTTCGGAGGGCTCGATGCGAATAGCGGTGGTGGGATCTGGATATGTGGGCCTGGTCGCAGGGGCCTGCTTGGCAGACCTGGGGCACGATGTCATCGTCGTCGATAATGACGAGCAGAAACTCCGCGCTCTCCAGAACGGCCAGATTCCAATTCATGAAAAATTCCTGCCGGAGTTGCTGGAGCGCTACCGCGGCAGCAGGTTGACCTTTTCGGGCGATCTGCAAGAAGCAGTTCGCGTCAGCCAGGCGATTTTCATCGCGGTAGGCACGCCCCCGACCGAACAAGGTGAGGCCGATCTCTCGTACATTGAATCGGTTGCGCGCGGAATCTCAGGTGCGATCTCAGAGTACAAAGTAATCGTAGAGAAGAGCACGGTCCCGGTCTATACCAGTGACTGGGTACGCCGGGTGCTCTTGCGGAACGGCACCAAACCGGAGTGCTTCGACGTGGCCTCGAATCCCGAGTTTTTGCGGGAGGGAACGGCGGTCACCGATTTTCTTTATCCTGACCGCATCGTGATTGGGGCCGACAGCGAACGGTGTGCGTCGATCCTGAGTAAGGTCTATGCTCCTCTGACCAGCGGCGAGTACTACCGCCGAAGCAATGCCATCCCGCAGCCCGACCGCGCCAAGTTTCCGCCGCAGTTGATTGTCACCAGCGCCAAGAGCGCCGAACTTATCAAGCATGCCTCGAACGCTTTCCTCGCGATGAAGATCTCGTTCATCAATGCCGTGGCTTCAATCTGCGAAGCGGTCGGAGCCAATGTCCAGCAGGTCTGCCAGGGAATCGGCAGCGACAGCCGCATTGGTGCAAAGTTCCTCAATCCTGGGATTGGTTACGGCGGATCGTGTTTTCCAAAGGACCTGATGGCTTTTCGCGCGGTCGCCCGGGAATGCGGTTACGACTTCGGCCTCCTGGACGAAGTCATGCGCATTAACGAAGACCAGCGCCACCGCTTCCTGCGCAAGGTGCAGGGCGCTCTGTGGACACTCCGCGGAAAGCGCCTCGGAGTGCTGGGACTGGCCTTCAAGGGTGGAACTGACGACATTCGCGAATCGCCGGCGATTGCCATCGTGAAGGATCTGTTGCAGGGCGGATGCCGGATTGCAGCCTACGATCCTGCGGCTGCGGAACGCGCCAGGGAAATCCTCAATTCGCAGGTGGAGTTCGTTGCCGGCCCGTACGCTGCTGCGGCGGGAGCCGACGCCTTGCTGATTCTCACTGAGTGGGAGGAGTTCGCCACTCTCGATCTCGACCGCCTTCTCAGCGAACTGAAGTATCCCATCGTGATCGATGGACGGAATCTGTACGATCCGGCCGTCATGGCGGCGCGGGGCTTCGCCTATTACAGCGTTGGTCGTCCGGCGGTTTCTCTGGAGTCTCAGGCCGTGAGCGCAGGCAACCTCCTGTCGCAGAAGCCTTCATGAGCCGCGCACGTGCGCTGGTCACCGGCGGCGCCGGCTTTCTGGGCTCCCACCTCTGTGATGCGCTACTCGCCGAGGGCTATTCCGTAGTCGCGGTCGATAATCTTCTGACCGGGCGAATGTCGAACCTTGAGCACTTTGAGCGCGAGACCCATTTTGAGTTTCGCGAGGCCGATATCAACCAGCCCTTCGACTTCGGCAAGGTGGATTACATCTTTCACTTTGCCAGTCCTGCCAGTCCGGTCGACTACAGCGCGCACGGCATCGAGACCCTGAAGGTTGGCTCGCTCGGCACGTTTCATGCGCTCGACCTGGCCCACAAGTACGGCGCGAAATATCTCGTCTCTTCGACCTCGGAGTGCTATGGCGACCCCCACGAGCATCCGCAAAAGGAAACCTACTGGGGCAACGTCAACCCGATTGGTCCGCGTTCGGTCTACGACGAAGCCAAACGCTTCACCGAGGCCGTGACGATGGCCTACCACCGTTACCATAAGGTGGATACGCGAATTGCCCGCATCTTCAATACTTATGGCCCTCGCATGCAGCTCAACGACGGCCGGGTTATTCCGAACTTCATGAAGCAGGCACTGCGGGGCGAGCCGCTGACCGTCTATGGCGATGGCAGCCAGACGCGCAGTTTTTGCTACGTCAGCGACGAGATTGACGGGTTTCTGCGGCTGGCGCGGTCTTCCGAGCACCTGCCGGTAAACATCGGGAACCCTGTTGAGTTCACAATTCTGGAATGCGCCCGCCGCGTTCTGGAAGTTACAGCGTCGGACAGCAGGATTGAATACCGCGAGATTCCAACGGACGACCCGAAGCAGCGTCAGCCTGACATCACCAAGGCGCGCACCCTGCTCGGATGGGAGCCGAAAATCGACCTTGTCACCGGGCTGCGGTTTTCTCTGGAGTACTTCAGGGATGGCGTGGCACAGGAAAAGACTGCTTCTCAGACTTAGCTTCGGCCGGTAGAGATCTCGCCTTCGGCAACCTGGCACTCAGCCAGTTGCTTGACCTGTTCCCGCTGCTCTTCCGTCTTCAGCACGAACTCAACCCCCATGCCGAACGCTGGGTGTTTGACCAGCACGGTTCCCTGCACGCGCAACTTCACGTTTTCGGTGCGTAAGACAATCTCGATAGCGGTGCCAGGCGGCAAGGGCTCGGTCGTCTCTACGTAGCAGCCGCCGCTGCTGATATCGCTGAGGCTGCAATGCTGAGGCGTGCTGCTTCCCAGTACGTAAACATCCGCGCCCAGTCGGCAGGCATGACGCGACTCACCGCGACGGTCCGGCGCTGAGACGGAAAGCAATCCAAGTCCTCCCGCCGGCTTGATGTCGGGAGTGAAAGCGGTTTGATCGGGCGACGACGGTACCGGTTTGGACTCCGCCCGGCGGTGTAAGTTGTCGCGCAACCACCGGTCCAGAATGTCGCGGGAAGTCTTGGGAACGCGGTCAAAGCGTAGTCCGACGCGACCCGAATAGTCCTGCCACACCACGTCTCCCGCCAGCCGAACCACGGAAACCTGCTCTGGTAGCGTGAATTCAAAGTAGATCTTGCAGCGGGGCGGAACCTGGCCCTCGGCGCGAATGGCCATACCGTCCTCGCTCAGGTTCATGACATTTGCAGTGGCCTTTTCGACGTTAGCGTACGCAATCTGTGCCGGAGCCGCAGCGGGCACGCGCGGTTTTCGGCGGCGGTCGCTGGGCATCAGACCGCGGGCTGCGCGGAGGCTTTCTGCCGCTCGTTCCGCTGAAACCGGCTTGTATAGAACGAAATTTGCGCCTTTGGCGAAGATGGCTTTGACGTCGTCATCACCGTTGGCGATGGCGATGACGAGGATTGGTTTGCCGGTGTGTTCCTTGGACTTTCTGGTGCTGGCGAGTGAAATCAGATTTGTCGCCCTTGCCTGATCCTCACAGTCCACCAGGAGGACGTCGAATCGCTTCGCCTCCAGCCGGGAAGCTGCTGCCGACGGATCGCTGCACAGTTCCACCCGAATGCTCAGGTCTTGCAGGACGCGGCTGAGCACCTGGACTGCGCTGGCGTCCCCACACACCACGAGCGACGTGAGCGCCATAATAGGCGGATGTTAGGTCCCTCCGGTTCCAGTCCACAAGTTACCGTAGTCATTTCCGCCGCGAAGATGACTTCCGTCATCTGGAGTTGACGCACTTAAGCCGATATGTTCAGAGAGTACCGGCAATTGCCCGGGCGATATTCTGCCTAAGCCGGGTTTTTCCGGGAAAAGGACTGAATTTATGTCATCGCGCACCGCGAATTCGATGACTGCAATCGGCGCGGTTATGGCGCTGCTTGGCCTGTGCGTCCTCCCTGCGGCCTTCGGAAAACATCCGGACACAGCTCTCCTCGGAGCCGGCTTGTCATTCTTTTCTCTCGGTTTGCTTACCGTTGCCATGGGCGTTTACCTGAAAGCCAAAGCGGCGAAATCGGGAGCGCCACCGCCCAAGGAAGAGGCCAAGAAGCGACTGAAGAACGGTTGTGACCTCTGCCAGATCGAACTTCCCGTGATCTTGTGCAAGGTTCACGAGCTGCATCTGTGCCCCGTCTGTCTGGAGCGGCACTATGACATGCGCTCCTGCAACTACGTTCCCAGCCCGCGCAGCGCAACAGCCAAGGGCGCGAGGTCGATGACCGCCAGGTCGCGTGGCTAGCGTCGATTGCCAAAATGACCGAAGTCATCGCGCTCGATTACGTTACGTGAGTCCAACAGGAATGCTTGTACGTCGGTGTTTTGACGCACTAAGGGAGGGTCCCTACCATGAACCTCAGCGGATTGGCCTGTAATCCCGATAGTGGGCCGGCATCTCCCTTCGATCTGCAAACGAAGCGTCATTCTCGCCCCGAGATGACGGAGGAGAGCCGGATGACAGCAAGTTGGCCGACGACCTCCAGTTGTCCCTCCCCAAGGAAAGGAACCATGGCTGCTCGACGAAGAATGCGCGGCTTTTCGCTGCTCGAGATGGTAGCTGTCGTAGCGATCATCCTTATCGCCTGCGCTATCACGTTCGTGACCCTGCAACCGGCGCTTCAGGATTCCCATGTCAACGCCGCTTACAGCACGGTACTGACGCAATTGCGGACCGCGCGCCAGCGGTCGATTTCCGAGCGCAAACGGTACATCGTCATCTTCGTCCCCCCGCAAACGATTCAGGTTTACAGATGGGACGTTGGCGTACCGGTCTCGCCCGCCCCGCTCTTATTGAATTCCATCGACCTGCCCACCGATGTGCAGTTTACCGCCGTTGCCGGGCTGCCGACCGGTCCGGCGAGCGTGCCGGACGGCTTCGGTACCGGCGGAACGGCGATCGACTTCGATCAAGGTGTAGGCGCGGGCAATACCACCGAAGTGATGTTCATGCCTGACGGGTCCTCCCGCGACCGGCAGGGAAATCTGAACAGCGGCATCGTATACGTCGCTCGCCCGAACGAACTCTACAGCTCGCGGGCGGTGACCGTGTTTGGCAGCACCGGCCGAATTCGGGGATGGCGCCTGGTTGACAGGGCGAACACCCCTACCTGGATAGAAGAATGACAAGGCATACCCGACAAACCGCTCTTAAGGCCCGCCGCGAGGCAGGCTTCACCTTGCTGGAGGCTGTCTTCGCTGCTGCCATTCTTTCCGTCGGCCTGCTGGCCATGGTCGCGGTCTTCGGCGTGGCTATGGCGTCCACTCAGTCGGCGCAGCAGGACCAGATTGCGCGCCAGAAGGCACGCGAGGCGCTAGAGAACATCTTCACCGCTCGCGCCCAGTCGATCCCGTTTGACAACATCAAGAACGACGTCAACGGCGGCATCTTCCTCTCCGGTTTCCAGCCTCTGAAGGCTCCCGGACCGGATGGACTGGTTGGAACGGCAAACGACGCCAATGTGCCCGGCTGCCCGAGCGGCATCGAGTGCGTCATTCTGCCGGGCGCGGACGGAATTTTGGGAA
Organism: Terriglobales bacterium; assembly: GCA_963803205.1. Taxonomy (GTDB): domain Bacteria; phylum Acidobacteriota; class Terriglobia; order Terriglobales; family Acidobacteriaceae; genus CAWDLG01. The sequence continues at coordinate 609,745 of CAWDLG010000004.1, read as the reverse complement.
ACAGTGACGATGTGACGCTCTCCCTGAGCAACTATCAGCGGCAGATCGCCATTGCCGACGTTCTCAATCCCGACGGCACCATCAATGACAACCTGCGGCAGATCACGGTCACGATCCAGTACACCGCTCCTAAACCCAAGGCCTACTCCGTGACCACACTGATTTCTTCGTACAAATGAGAAAGCAAACCATGAAACACGGAAAGAGAAAATTCGAGTCCGGCTTCACCATGATCGAGTTGCTGGTGGCCTTCGTGGTGGGGCTGATCGTCGTCGGGGCCGCGACCGAGCTGTTCAAGGCTGGAATGGATGTCAGCGCCATGGTGGCGGAGCGCGCTGAAATGCAGCAAAATGCTCGCGCCGCCCTGAATCTCATCAGCCGCGACGTCAGCATGGCCGGAGCCGGCCTGCCCACTGGCGGCCTGCATCTGCCCGGTGGTGCTGGATCGTCCCTGTCGTTTTACGGCCGCAACCAGACAGGCGGGGGTTGCTACCTCGTCAATTGCAAATACACGCCCAACAACTTTCTTTACGCGGTGATTTCCGGCGCCGCCAACGGCAATGAAAATGGCGTGCCCACTCCCGCCACCAATAGCACGGCCGACAGCATCACCGTCGCCTACGTTGACTACGGCTATCCGCTGAACCTTTACACGGTTAGTTTCCCGGATCCCAACGGGGGATCGATCAGGTTGGATCCTCCCGCCGTGCTTCCCGCTGCCGGGCTGCCCCCCGTTAACGATCCGGCCGTCGGAATCAAGCCGGGAGACCTGATCCTGCTCTCGAACAACCGCGGAACGGTGATCGCCGAAGCTACCAACATGAGCGCGAACAGCATTACCTTTGCTGACCTGGACGCGCTGAACATGAACCAGTCGGGCGCGCAGATCGGCAACGTCAAGCTGATCACGGCCGGAACCAACACGGTCGCTTACCGCCTGCTTATCGTTACCTACTTCCTGGAGATTCCGACCAACGGCAACCTGCCCCGCCTGATGCGTCAGGTCAGCGGACACAATGCAGAACCGGTTGCCGACAACATCATCAACGTGCAGTTCAGTTACGACTCGTTTGACGAAGTCACCAGTTCGGGCACGGTGAATCAGAAAACCCCGGCTGATCCGAATCAGATTCGCAAGATCAACATCGCGGTTATGGGCCAGAGCCTCAGGGCCAATGGAAAAGCTCAGAACATCGAGTTGGCTACCAGCGTGAGCGCCCGGAGTTTGAGCTTCCATGAACGCTACAAGTAAGGCAATGGTGCAGGAGATAAACATGGGTAAGGCGACAGATCGTTCGCGGGGATTCACGCTGATTGCGGTCCTGCTGCTTCTTGTGCTGCTGTCGGCAGTTGCAGTGGGCCTTATGTTTCTGGCCAACAACGAGGCCCGGGTCGGCGCCAACGACATGGAAGACAACGTCGCCTACTACGGCGCGGAATCCGGCATGGAGAAGCTGACCGCCGATCTGGCTGCCCTTTACCAGACCAGCATGTCGCCCAGCCCGGCATCGCTCAACAACCTGACGACTTTCCCTCCCACCGCGATTCCCGGTCTGACCTACAACGAAAGCATCACCTGGCAGCCCGACGCCAACGGCAATCCCGTCAGCACCTGGAATACGATCAGTTCCGGCTCAAACCAGGGATTGGTCGCCGAATTAGTGCCGTTGACCTTGCAGGTCAATGCAACCCGCATTTCCAACTCCTCTGTCAACATGACCCGGAACGTGGAAGTCGCACTGATTCCGGTGTTTCAGTTCGGCGTCTTCTCCGACAGCGACCTCAGCTACTTCGCCGGTCCGAATTTCAATTTTGCCGGTCGAATTCACACCAACAACAATCTGTATCTCGCCGGCGGCGGCAACCTGGCGCTGTTCTCTAAGGTAACGGCCTTCGGAGAAATCGTGCGCGACCGCCTGGCCAACGGCTGGCCCACCGCCGTCAACTACACCGGAACCGTCTTCATTCCGGATGCGGCCAGTGGCTGCGATACCTCGCAGCCTGATACCGATTGCAAGAGTTTTGACGTCCCGGATGCGAGCTGGGGCGGGGGAATTCCGCCTAACTTCGGAGCGGCCAATACCGCGACCTGGAATAACGTTTCCACCAACAAGTTTGGCGGTTTTGTTGCCAATCACGCCACGGGAGTTTCGCCCCTGACCCTGCCCTTCGTGGGCAAGAACGTGGGGCCGATCGAGATCGTTCGCAAAGCCAGCACTGCCGCGGCCACCACACTCAACCAGTCGCGGCTGTATACCAAGGCCCAGGTCCGCGTTCTGTTGGCGGATAACCTGGCCGACCTGCACCCGGACCGGGGCGCCGGCGCAATCGATGCCGACGACGTAAACCTGAGCCAGGCCTCCATCAACGGTACGGTGTTCGGCCCGGCGAACGGCGTGCTGGCGCGGGCCAATGGTCCGACCGACGGAAACTGGGCGAAGCCGGTGAATTGCTCGGCAGCGGACTGCCCAGCGGGCAACGACTGGGCGCTGGTGAATGGCTTCCTGCGCGTGGAATACCGGGATGCCGCCGGTAACTGGAACGGCGTCACCCGGCAGTGGCTGGGATATGGCTTCGCGCGCAACGTAAACGTGCCGACCGCCCCGAACACCGGACTCTATCCCAACGCGATCCTGTACTTCCAGCAGGTGGCGGATCGTAACGCAGACGGCATCGGAGATAACATCACAGCGGGCGGACTCGCAACCCCAACGAATTACTACCCGATCAACCTTTATGATCCCCGCGAAGGCGAGCCACGCGACAACGGCCTGGCCGGAACCAACTGCCGGGTCAACGGCGTGATGAGCGCCGTTGAGATCAACGTCGGCAACCTGCGCCGCTGGCTGAAGGGCACTCTTGCCGGCGCCGGCAACAACGCCGACTTCAACAACCAGAACGGCTACGTGCTCTACTTCTCCGACCGGCGCGGAATGAGGGTCGATCCCAACGCCACTCCCATTCCGAATGTTCTGACCGGAGCGTCAGGGCTTGAAGACGATGTCAACTCCGCCGTTCCCAATGGCATGCCGAACGCAACCCTGGAAGCGGGAGCGAGCGGATCGCCTGAGGATGTGGACGATAACAATCTGCTCGACAACTGGGGCGCCGCCAACATCGGCGACATGGTGAACGTGAACACCGTCGCCAACCAGTACGCCGCCACTACGAACTGTCTGACCGTCGGCCGCGCCAACCGGGTAACCGGCGCCCGCCGCGCGCTCAAGCTGGTTGACGGCGGTCTGGGCAACGTGCCCACCCGACTGGACAACAATCAGGGCGGATTCACCGTGGCGTCCGAGAATCCGGTTTACGTGCAGGGCGACTACAACGCCGGCAACGGTGGCGGGTTCGGTGATCCGCACGCAGCGGCTGCCGTCATCGCCGACGCGGTGACCCTGCTCTCCAACAATTGGACCGATTTCAACGATCTGAACAATCCCAACAATCGCGGAGCTCGCGCGGCCAACGACACCTACTACCGCATGGCGATCGCGGCAGGGAAGAACAAGACCTTCCCGCAACCCGCCGGCACCGGCCAGGACTTCGGTACCGACGGCGGCGTGCACAACTTCCTGCGCTACATCGAGGACTGGGGCGGACGGAACCTGCACTACCAGGGTTCGCTCGTGAGCCTGTTCTACTCGCAATACGCGACCGGAATTTTCAAGTGCTGCAATATCGTCTACAGTCCGCCGACGCGTGATTATTCCTTCGACACCCTGTTCCTGAACCCGGCGAACCTGCCTCCCGGTACGCCGATGTTCCAGGACGTCGTGAACCTGAGCTATCGCCAGGACTTCACGCCGCAGTAGCTGTTGGAGTCTGACGAGACTTGTGGGGCGGACGCTTCCCGTCCGCCCCGCCCTAACCTCCCACTCCCGACATCCGTCCGCAGGAAAGATTGCACCGTTGGGACGAAGAATCTCCGGCTGCTTTGTCATCCCGAAGAGCGATTCATCGCGCGAGGAATCTGCTGTTGTCTTAGGACGCAGACGCCCCAGGTTTGTTGACCTCTGTGATCCTCTGGGTTCTCTGTGGTTAGCTTAGGTCTGAAGAGACCCCTCCCGGTCAACCCTTGTTCAGCTCCGCATAGCGCGCCGCCCATTGTTTGCGGATGGCATTCTCGTCGGCCGACTTGTCGTCATAGGCGGGCGAAATGAGCGGCAGAGCGCTTTCGACTTTGACCATCACGAACCCCCGGATCCGGCTCTCCACGCTGCTCTTGGCGGTATCGACCCAGCGGCTCCGGTAGAAGCGCATGATCTCGTCAAACTTCTCCCCATTCACGATTACCTCTCCCGTACCTTTGAACCGGTAGCCCTTCCGGACAAACGGATCGACAACGTTGATCTCCACCGCCGAATTTTCTTTGAGATTGGCGACCGTCCCTGGCGATCGGACATCGGCAAAGACTAGATGATCGTCGTTCCAGACCGCGATGGTGCCTTTGGGCGAGAGGTTGGGCGTTCCGTCAGGGCAAACTGTGGCGACGAATGCCAGCCGTTGCTCGCTGACGACCCGCTTCATGTCGGGGGTAAATATGGGAGCCATCGCAAATCCTCGTGTGCGGGATGTGTAAGTTCTAATGTACCCGAGGATTGGCTGCTGAACTTTGCGTGGTGCAGTCCGTGGCATAATGGGCCCGGGAAACCTGCTTGCCTGAAATCCGCGCCATCTTCTGGGATGTGGGAGGAGTTCTCCTCTCTAACGCCTGGGATAGCTCCCAGCGCCGCCGCACCCTGCAACACTTCGGCCTGAACGAAAGCGAATTTCAGGAGCGGCACGAAATGGTGGTGTCTTCCTTCGAGCGCGGAAAGATCACTCTCAAGGAATACCTCTCTTGCACCGTCTTCTATAGCCCGCGTTCATTCAGCGAGGAGGATTTCCGCAACTTCATGTTCTCGCTTTCTCAGTCAAATGAGGAAGCCCTTGCACTGGCCCACGGGCTCGCGACTAGGGGCAAGTACCTGATGTCCACGATCAATAACGAATCGAAGGAACTGAACCAATACCGCATCGACACATTTTCCCTGAGAGAAATATTCACTCTGTTTGTGAGCTCCTGCTTTGTCGGCCTGCGCAAGCCCGAGGAGGGAATTTACCGCGTTGCCCTTGATGTCAGGCAGATCCCGCCGGCACAATGCTGCTTCATCGACGACCGGCCTTTGAATCTGGATTCGGCGAAGGCGATGGGCATGCACACCGTCCATATGGAAAATATCGTCCAGTTGAAGGGCGACCTTCAGAAATTGGGAGTGGAGGTTTGACTACTTGCGCGGGGGCCGCGTCGGATGGATGGCGGCGGGCAGTGTTGCACTTTGCTCAACACCTATCGGCAGACTCAGATCACTGGACCAGCAGTCTACGATAGTCTTCCATTCGCCGTCCTGGCGATGGAACATCATCAGATATTTGCCGCGCTCTTCACGGCGCTTGCCGGTCGAAGTAGGCACCAGCATCTTGCATCGTCCCGCCTCGTAGGCGACATCGCCGAACAACTCGACGCGCAGTGGCTCAAACTCAACTTCGCCGAGCCCGGCGTCGAGTACCGCGAAGAAGTATTCCCGGATGGCGGCGGCGCCCCGTACCGGCTGCACATTCGGACGTAACAGGAACCCATCCGCCGAATAGAGACCCACCAGGTCGTCCAGGTGCTTGGTATTGCAGGCCAGGGCCCAGTCCAGCGTGACTTTGCGTACGGCGGCCTCAGCGCGGCTTAAGGTAGCCCCGGCGCCCAGTGGCCGCAACGCGGCTCCGGTGCGCGCCGGCATAATCCCCGTCGGAGCAGCCGTGGTCGTCGCAGGCGGACTGCCCGATCCTGAAAAGTAGTGGTGATGGTAATGATGGTGGTAGTGATGCTGGCCGGGCGGCAGCGGGCCTGTCGCGGCGCCGGCTTCTGGCGCATGCCGGGCTGCCATGAGCAGCGGCACCCCACAGCTTACGCAGAATCGGTTGGCCGCGCTGTTCTCCGCGCCGCACGTCGAGCACACACCGCCCCCTCGGGCAGGGCTGGCTGGCACGGTCGCGCCGGCCGTTTGTTCGACGTCATTTTCCAGGGCAATTCGCTGGATGGATTGAAAGGCCTCGGTAATCGCCTCCTGACTGAGGTCAGGCCGCCGCATGTTCGATTGCAGGCCTTTGAAGAACTCCTCCATTACATCCGGAGCATCTCCGCCCGGGGCATCTGCCGGGGAATTCGCCTGTGGCTTTAATTTGCTGTCAGGTTCCAAAGTTTTGACCGCCAACCGCATTCTAAATCGAGCCGCATCCTCTAGCGACTGGAAAACCGGACCTTGGCCTCTGCTTCTGTGGGAACCCCGTTACACATGGCTGGACGATAACGCCACGAACGCACGGCCCTCAGAACGGCGTGGTCGCGCATAGCTCCGGCACTCTCCAGAATCAAAGGGCTGTGCACGCGGCCGTCGGTCCCGACGATGAAGGTAACCGTAACCCTGTGGTCCGAGTCTTCCAAATCAAGCAACGGGTTCGGAGTGGTAAGGGCTTCCGGGATTTCCGTGTCCTCGCAGAAACGGCGAGCGCCAACATGTGGAGCCGTGGCAAATTCGGAGACATGGCTGGCTTCAAGCCAGATCACGCGTTCGCGCTCGCTTAGCGAAGCCGCCGCCGGTCCCGCAAGGATGCTCCCCGTCGTGGCAAGAGCCCACGGTTGGATTCCAATCAGCAGGGCAACAACGAGCAACTTTCCAAATGCCATTCCTTGCTCCACCTCGAATGCGGCGAAGACTGATCACCGCGGTTCGGATGGTGTGGAAAACGCAATCGGCCTTCCAGTAAATGGTCTGGTAAGTTACTGATATGTATGCACTTGCAATGTGTTCTGCCGGTTGGCCTGCGCAAAGGATTGCACACTGATGCCCTGCTTCCGGGCGCTCGTCGCTCCGGCGGCACATCTTCCGCGCGTCGTATAATCCTCGGTCCCCCCATGATCAAAATGATCAAAGTCTTGATTTTCTGCCTGGTGTTTGCTCTCTACCTCAACGCCCAAACCAAAGTTTCCCCGCGCGCGAAAGCTTTGCAAGACTCGGCGCTGGTCATCGACACGCATGCCGATACCCCGCAACGGTTTCTCGAGGAGGGCTTCGATATCGGCAGCACCGATCCGAACGACTACGGGAGCATCAGCCTGGACAAGGCGAAGGCTGGCAATCTGGGCGCAGAGTTCTTTTCCATCTGGGTCGAGCCGGAGACCAACCGCGGCCACTTCGCGCGCCAGACCCTGGATCTGATCGACTCCGTTTACCAGCAGGCCAACCGGCATCCTGACCGCATGATGATGGCTTTCAGCGTCGCCGACATCGAACTGGCCCACAAAGAAAAGAAGCTGGCTACCCTGATGGGGATCGAGGGCGGCCACTCCATTGAAAACGACATCCACCTGCTTCGCGATTTCTATCGCCTCGGCGTTCGCTACATGACGCTGAGCTGGTCGAACACCAACGAGTGGGCGGATTCTTCCGGCGACATCAACGATCCCAAGGTTGCCCATCACAACGGTCTGACTGATTTCGGCAAGCAGGTTGTTCTGGAGATGAACCGCCTGGGAATGATGGTCGACATCTCCCACGTTGCCGACAAGACCTTCTGGGATGCGATCGCAACCACGAAGGCGCCGGTGATCGCTTCCCATTCCTCGGCTCGGGCTCTCACCAATCATCCGCGGAATATGACCGATGACATGTTGCGTGCGGTCGCGAAGAATGGCGGCGTGGTGCAGGTGAATTTCTATTCCGCGTTCATCGACGAGAACTACCGCAAGGCGGCAGCAGCGCAGGCCAAGCAGCGCGACGCCGCCGTAAAGGCCCGTCTCGACCAGTTGCGGGCCGAAGGCAAGACACCCACTTATCTGGACTCGGACAAGATCGAGCGGGAATGGGCGGCCAAAATCCCTCGGCCGCCGCTGAAGTCACTTATCGATCACATTGACCACATAGCCAAGGTTGCGGGCATAGACCACGTCGGCTTGGGGTCGGATTTCGATGGAGTCAGCGGCGCCCTTCCGCAGGAAATCGACTCCGCCGCCGATTTGCCGAAGATCACCCAGGCACTACTGGACCGCGGGTACAAGCCGGAAGACATCCGCAAGATTCTGGGTGAAAACACTCTGCGCGTCTTCCGCCAGGTCGAGAAAATCAGCCACCAGATACGCACCATGCACACCATGTAGCCACGGGTGTCCCCACCCGTGCAGATCCAATCCACGTAGCCACGGGTGTCCCCACCCGTGCAAATCCGATCCATGTAGGCACGGGTATCCCCACCCGTGCAAACCCATCCAGAGCATCTCTGTGTTCTCTGTGGTACTGCCGTGCCTGACAAAGGCCGCCGATATCGTAGAATTGTCCTATCACTTCCAGGAGAAAGCCGATGCAAAGATGGTTTGCAATAGCTGCGATGCTATGCCTTTTTTCGCTGGCCGCGTGGTCCCAGGCCGCACCCGCCCGGAAGACTCCGCCACGATCCACGACGACACACCCCGCCACGACGCACACCCCGCCGAAGGCCGGTACCGCTGCCGTTGCGGCCGGGCCCGTCGCGGTCATTGATACCTCCGTGGGCAAACTAAGGTGCACCCTCTTTCCCAAACAGGCGCCCATCGGCGTTGCCAATTTCATCGGGCTGGCGAATGGAACCAAAGACTGGAAGAATCCGGTCAGCCACGCCAAAAAGCACGGCGTGCCGCTTTACGACGGAACCATCTTCCACCGCGTCATTCCTGAATTCATGATTCAGGGAGGCGATCCGGCCGGCACGGGCATGGGTGATCCCGGCTACGAGTTCAAGAACGAAGTTTCACCGACCCTGAAATTCGACCGCCCCGGCCGCCTGGCCTATGCCAACTCCGGCCCCGACACCAACGGATCGCAATTCTTCATCACCGAAGTCCCGTATGCCAGCCTGAATGGCAAGTACACGATCTTCGGCCAGTGCACTGATGCCTCCGTGGTTCTGGTGAAGCAGATTGCCCGCATGGGAAAGGACGCCAACGATCGTCCTTACCGGCCGGTGAAGATCAACCACATCACCGTTTCCAAGTAACGTACCGACAACCGATCCCGCGCCACAATCTCCAGGAAAGGACTCATCATGGCTCGTCAACCCGGAACTTATGCCGTATTCGATACCAGCGAAGGTTCAATTGTGTGCCGTCTTTTTGAGAAGGAGGCGCCCAAGACCGTTCAGAACTTCACCGATCTTGCCGAAGGCAAGCGGGAGTGGACCCATCCCGTCAGCCGCAAGCGAAGCAAAGAGCGGCTCTACGATGGCACAATTTTTCACCGCGTGATTCCCAACTTCATGATCCAGGGTGGGGACCCGGCCGGAACCGGCTTCGGCGGCCCTGGCTACCAGTTCGAGGACGAAACGAAGGGCTCGCCCCATGGATTCGACAAGCCCGGCAAACTGGCGATGGCGAACTCCGGACCCAACACCAACGGCTCGCAGTTTTTCATCACCATTGCGCCCACCCAGTGGCTGACCGGCAACCACACGATTTTCGGCGAAATTGTGGAAGGCCAGGACGTGGTTGAGAAAATCGTGAATCTCCCCCGCAGCCGTCAGGACAAGCCCTTGCAGGACGTTGTACTGAAGAAAGTCGAGATCGAGCACAACTGAAACAAGCCGTAGAGGCCTCAGGGCAGGAAAGCGATGATCACCTGCCCGGGGCTCACAATCCCCAGATTTCCACCCAAATCTTTCGAACCCCTCCGTCCTCGCCGGAATCTATAAATTGAGGCTTTTATGAGAAGCGGGGAGACTCCACGGGTAGTCGTTATTGGAGCGGGATTCGGCGGCCTGCTGGCAGCCCGGACCCTGGCCCACCAGCCGGTGCAGATCACCTTAATCGACCGCAAGAACCACCATACCTTTCAACCATTGCTTTACCAGGTGGCCACGGCCGGAATTTCGCCCGGCGAGATCGCCGCTCCCATCCGCTGGATCCTCCGCGGACGCCAGAATGTACAGGTCCTGCTTGGGGAAGTGCTCGATTTCGACCTTCAAAAGCGCCTGGTCAAACTTGTTGATGTCGATTTGCCTTACGACTACCTGATCGTCGCGACCGGCGCGAGCCATGCCTATTTCGGCCACGAAGATTGGGAGCCCTTGGCCCCCGGCCTGAAGACGATCGAGGACGCTCTCGAGATTCGCCGCCGGGTATTGCTGGCCTTTGAACTCGCCGAGCGCCAGGCGGCGCGAGGAGAAGAGCCCTTGCCGCTGAATTTTGTCGTAGTCGGCGGCGGCCCTACCGGCGTCGAACTCGCCGGTACGCTGGCCGAGATCGCGCGGCAGGTCATGGCTCACGAGTTTCGCTCGATCGATCCCAAGCTGACCCGCATTCAACTGCTCGAGGGCGGTCCGCGAATTCTGGCCACTTATCCCGAAGATCTTTCCCGCAGCGCCGAGGCCCAACTCCACCGCCTGGGCGTGGAAGTGCACACCTCGGCGCTGGTCACCGGAATCGAGCCGGGCGCGGTTCACGTCGGCGAAACCCGGCTTCCCTCGGCCGTTACGCTCTGGGCGGCGGGAGTCGCTGCCTCGCCTTTGGGAAAGAAGCTCGGCGCGCCGACCGACCGGGCCGGGCGCGTGCTGGTCAATCCCGACCTCAGCATTCCCGGACATCCGGAAGTTTTCGTCATCGGCGATCTGGCATCCCTGAAGGGTCCGCACGACAAGTTAGTGCCCGGAGTCGCGCCGGCTGCTATGCAGGAAGGGAAGGGGGTCGCCAAAAATATCGCCCGCGACCTGCGGAGCAAACCGCGCAAGGATTTCCATTACTTCGACAAGGGCAACCTCGCGACGATCGGGCGTGCCGCGGCTGTCGCCGACTTCGGCAAGATCCACATATCAGGTTTCTTCGCATGGCTGTCCTGGCTATTCGTTCACATTTTCTTCCTCATCGGCTTCCGCAACCGGCTGATCGTGCTCATCGAGTGGGCTTGGTCCTATTTCACCTACGAGCGGGGAGCCCGGCTGATCACCGGCGACTCCAGCCTGCCGGGGTGGAGCGAGTCGCACAGGGAAGGCGTGGAAGCCAATCGCCCCGCACATTAGCTACCGGGCAGCGCTGGTTTGAGAGACAATAGAGCCGAAAGGCGGAAACGATGAAGTGCCCGTCTCGTGCGCTCTCTGGCCTGCTCGCTGGGTTCCTGTTCTGTTTTCTCTCCGCCTCAGCCTCCGGCGAGGTGCTCAAAATTGTCATCGACGACACCATCCACCCCATCGCCGATGAATACATTGGCCGCGCCATCGACGAGGCGGCCCGCAACAAAGATCAGGCTCTGCTGATCGAACTCAGCACCCCCGGCGGCCTGCTCAGTTCCACACGCAGCATCATTGAGAAGATTCTGGCCTCCCCGGTTCCGGTCATCATCTACGTCGCTCCCAGCGGCAGCCGCGCCGCCTCCGCAGGGTTCTTCATTCTTGAGAGCGCCGACGTCGCAGCCATGGCCCCGGGCACCAACACCGGCGCCGCGCATCCCGTCCCCATGTTCGGCAAGATGGACGACGTGATGAAAGCCAAGGTGGAAAACGACGCCGCAGCATGGCTGCGGTCGGTGGTTTCGAAACGCGGCCGGAACGTGGAGGTTGCGGAAACCGCAATTCGCGAGTCCAAATCCTTCACCGACCAGGAGGCGCTTTCCCAAAAATTGGTCGATTACGTGGCGGCGAGCGAGCAGGATCTCTTCAAGCAGATCGCAACCAAGCCCATCAAGCGGTTCAACGGCCAGACCGTAACCCTTCGTCTGGCCGGCGAGCCCGTTCGCATGTTCGACATGACCCTCAAGCAGCGGATTCTCGCCTACATCATGGACCCCAACGTCGCCTTTATTCTGCTGGCGATCGGAGCGTTGGCCATTTATGTCGAATTCAATCATCCCGGCGCCGTGCTTCCGGGAACTGTGGGCGTTGTCTTCATCCTGCTGGCGATCTTTGCGCTGAATATTCTGCCGACCCGTTTTGCCGGCGTCGGTCTGATTCTTGGCTCATTCGCCTTGTTCGCGCTGGAAGCCAAGTTTGCCAGCCACGGCGTACTCGCCATCGGCGGGATCGTGACCATGGTGCTGGGCGCGCTGCTGCTGATTGACTCTCCGGTTCCGGAGATGCGGGTTCATTTGTTGACTGCGCTTGCGGTCAGCATCCCACTGGGTCTGATCACGGTGTTCCTGATGAGCATGGTGCTGAAAGCGCGCGCCAACAAGGTGGTGACAGGCGAACAGGGATTGGTCGGCGAAATTGGAGTAGCAAAAACTCAGCTCTCGCCGCGCGGCAAAGTCTTTGTCCACGGCGAATTGTGGGACGCGGTTTCCTCTTCTATAGTCCCGGAAGGTCAGCCGATCATCGTGCGCAGGCTCGAGGGATTCGAGCTCCACGTCGACCCGGTTTCCTCGCCGGTTCGTACCGAGGAGCTTCCCGCCAGGACTTTTTGACCTGGGCGGTTCTGAACCACAGGGGCCACAGAGGAACACAGGGGAAGCTCGATCCTCTGTGCTCCTCTGTGCCCTCTGTGGTAAAAGATTTGCCATCCCTGACCCCGCAACGGTTTACCGCTGCGATTCAGGCAACGGCTCAGCCGGCGCCAATTGCGATACAATCCGCATCAGACCTACTGGTAAACGCCTGCGGAGTCACCGATGCCATTTGGATTCACCACCGTTGTTGTCGTCATAGTCGGCTTGTACTTCCTGAACTCAATCAAGATCCTCGCCGAATATGAGCGCGGAGTCATCTTTCGCCTGGGCCGCCTGCTGGAGCACGCCAAAGGCCCGGGCTTGATCCTGGTATTCGCTCCCATCGACCGGATGGTGCGGATTTCGCTCCGGCAGGAAGCCCTGGAAGTTCCGGCTCAGGACATCATCACCCGCGACAACGTCACCCTGAAAGTCAACGCGGTGATCTTCCTGCGCGTGATTGAACCGCGTCGGGCGGTCGTCGAGGTTTCCAACTACGTGTACCAGACCTCACAATTCGCCCAGACCACGCTCCGCTCGGTGCTCGGCGAGGTGGAGCTCGACGAACTCCTCGCCCATCGCGACAAGATCAACCTCAGGCTCCAGAGCATTCTCGATACCCACACCGCGCCCTGGGGCGTGAAAGTGGTGAACGTCGAGGTCAAGCAGGTGGACATGCCCGAGAGCATGCTGCGCGCCATGGCCAAGCAGGCGGAAGCGGAACGCGAAAAGCGCTCCAAGATCATTCACGCCGAAGGCGAATATTCTGCCGCCCAGCGCCTGGTGGACGCCGCTCACCTTCTCGCTACCGAACCGGTCAGCGTTCAGTTGCGCTACCTGCAAACCCTTACCGAGATCGGCGTCGAGAAAAATACCACTGTAGTTTTCCCGGTTCCCGTCGATGTGTTTGCCGGGCTGACCGCATTGCTCGGGAAAGCCAATGCCCAGCAGTCGCCGGGCCGGTAGCGTAACCTGCGGAGTAATCAGCGATGAGCCGATCCGAAGATACCGAAATTACCCTGGGTACAGGCAAGATGCTGACCCTCTTCTTTATCCTGGTGGCGCTGTGCGCCGTGTTTTTCGGCGTGGGATTCAAGCTGGGAAAGGGATCGGTGGTCGCGGCCGCGGTTGATTCCAGCCATTCCACCGCATCTGCGGGCGGCGCGCGTCCCTCGGCAGCGAAGACCAATACCCCCGCAGTTGAAGCCCCTGCCAGCCAGCCTCCGCAGAAGGACGACAACCCCGCCCCGCCGCCCGATCCGGCCGCCATGCCGTCTTCCGGCGGCTACTACGTGCAGGTTGCGGCCGTGAGCAAGCAGGAAGATGCGGAATCTCTGGTTGATGCTTTGAAGAAGAAGCAGTACCCGGCCCTGACCGCCGCCTCGTCAGACCGGCTCTTTCATGTGCAGGTCGGCCCTTTTGCCGATATCAAAGAAGCCGAAGCTTCGCGGTCCAGACTCATCGGCGACGGCTACAATCCCATCCTGAAGAAGTAGGCCGGATTAATTCGCGGCACCGCAGCTAAGCCTTATGGCCGTAGCCAAAAAAGACTAGCGGGCCATTTAAGACCTGGGTTTGGGTATCTGTCTTACTTCGAGTCGTTTAGCAGGTTGCGGAAAAACTCGGCTTGATCTGGAGAAATCGAGATTTCAGTCCAGCCCTTTGGTTCGCCGGATGACGCGCCCAATGACTGAGTCTTCACCTTCGAGGAGTTTCTGTGCCTCTGTAAACGTAGGGACAGAACGGTTAAGCGCATTGGCCCACCGGAGTAGCTTAGCCATCCTCTCCTCGAAGGCGCCGTCGGCCCATGGGCTAGGCTGGGCGATAAAGCGACCCGACTGATAGTGCTCGGAGCCGAAGAGGCGATTTTTGTCGGAGTCGTGGAGTGAGGAGTCAGTCTCGCGGTAGGCGGCGTAGTTGATGCCCTCGATAATCATGTCACGGGCTTCATCCGATGTCATAGGCGCCAGCACTCTACACTTGATCCGAGTAAGACCCCAGATTCGAGATATTGCGCCTTCTCGCTATCCGACCACGCATGGCTAGCACAGAAGATCAGCCCACAGAAAGCAAGTTTCGACCATTTCTGCTCGTTTTTCAGCAGCTTGTTAGCCTTGCCCCTACTACCCGCTGTACCTCTGCTCCTGCCACGGATCTCCCCGCATGTGGTACCCGTTCTGCTCCCAGAATCCGGCCTGGTCGTGATCCCGAAATTCCAGCCCGCGAAGCCACTTGACCGACTTCCACGCATATAGATGAGGAACGATCAGGCGCAGAGGGTAGCCGTGATCGGGAGAAAGCGGTTCGCCGTCATGGTGGGTTGCCAATAACACTTCATCGCGATCAAGGTCGGCGAGAGGAATATTTGCGGTGTAACCCTGCTCGGCATGAACCAGGACGTACGCTGCTTCGGGCTTTGGCTGCACCCGGCGCAGGATCTCGCGGAAAGAAACTCCATCCCATGTGTTGTCGAAGCGGCTCCAGCGGGTCACACAATGGAAGTCACTCTTGGTCTGAACCTTTGGCAGGGAATTGAACTCTTTCCAGCTTAGTTTCAGCGGCGTTTCGACCAGCCCGAATACGCGAAAGTTCCAGGTAGCCGGATCAAACTGCGGAACCGACCCGTAGTACAGCACCGGCCACTTCAATGTGAGCGACTGCCCCGGAGGCAGCCGCCCGGCTTCTTTCATCTGGCGCTCGAGTGCGCGCCGGTCACTTCCTTCAAATAACGCGGTCACGGTTCTCTTTGCAGATTGACAGGGATCGATTTCAGGTCTATTTGTATCATGACCGTGTCGAACGCCGATCAAACCCTGAACCGCCGCCTGCATGCCATCGCCGACCCCACGCGCCGCCGCATCCTGCAGGCACTGAAAGAACGGGGAGGCTGCTCCCTCGGCAAGGACGTGGGACTGTGCGCCTCTGACATCGAGCAGCGCGTGCAGCTTTCACAACCCACCATCTCGCATCACATGTCGATTCTGACGAAGGCTGAGCTGGTCGAGGCCAAAAAGCTGGGGCAGTGGATGTGGTATCGCAGAAATGAGTCCGCCCTGCGCGACTTTGCGCGGACGCTGAAGGACGCTCTCTAACGGGAAGCTACCCCACGCTGACTGCGTGGCTCTTTTGCAGCAGGCGGCGGGCCAGCGAGATCAGGTCGGCCACTTCGAACGGCTTGACCAGCGACGGAACGCTGCGTTCCTGCAGGAACGTACGGGTTTCCGGTTCGGGCACCGTCGAGAAGGTGAACAGCACACGGTTCTCCAGCCCGGGACATTTTTCTGCCAGGAAGCGATACATCTCCTTGACGTTCAGCCCTCCGGGCATTCTGCCGTTGAGGATCAGCGCGTCGAAAGCCTCGCGTTGCAGAAGGCTCAGTACGGCCTCGGCGCTGGTGAGGGAAGTGACCTCGGCGCCGGCTCCGGTCAGAACGTCCCGTTCGAACTCGAGCACCGCCTCTTCGTCCTCCGCCAGCAGAACCCGGCCCTCGATTACCAGCTCGCGGCGCGGCGCGGGAGCCAGTGCCTGCAGCGGAACGCCGGTCTTGGCCGACGGCAGGCGCACGCTCACCACCGCTCCGCCTTCCGCATGATTGTGTGCCGAGATGTCGCCGGCATGCTCCTTGATGATGCCGTAGCAGATGCTCAAACCGAGTCCGGTGCCTTTTCCCACGCTCTTGGTCGTATAGAAAGGATCGAAGATTCGATTGGGCTCTTTGATGCCAGGGCCACTGTCGTGCACTTCGGCGTGGACGTGCCCGTCCCGCGCATATAGCTTGACCTTCAGCTCGCCGGACTTTCCCGAGTCAAGGATGGCATCCACCGCGTTGTTGATGATGTTCAGGAACACCTGCTCGAGCTGATGCGGATCGGCTGTCACCGGAGGAATGTTTTCTTCGATCTCGCGCTCGACGTGAATGCGGTTGACCCGCAGGTCATAGTCGCGCAGCGCCAGCGTTTCTTCCATTACTTTGCGGATGTCTACGGGCTGCTTCTGCGGCTTGCGTTGGCGGGCAAAGGAAAGCAGGTTCTGCACCACGCGATGGGTGCGCTGTGCCTGTTTGAACAGCTTGGCTACAAAGTCTGAGGCGCGCGCTCCCAGGCCTTCGCCTTCGAGCAACTGGGCGTATCCCAGGATCGCGGTCAGTGGATTGTTCAGTTCGTGGGCTACCCCGGCGATCAACTGTCCCACCGCCGACATCTTTTCGCTTTGCAGCAACTGCTCTTGTGTGCGCCGCAGATCTTCGTAGGCCCGGCAGGTTTCTTCGTAGAGCGCCACCTTCTCGATCGTGGTGCCAAGTTGCCGCCCCACGGCTACCAGCAGATTCTCGTCGTTGATGGAGTATTCGCCCTTCTCGCCGCGGCTGATGCCCATCATCCCGACCGGCCTGTCTTTTCCCCACAGCAGCACCCAGATCCACGATCCCTCGCCATCCCCGCGAATGAATTCCGCTACGGGAGCAGGCAGGTGCGGCAGAAACTCCGGTGTGATCACTTCCGTGCGGGAGCCCGTCACCAGCTCACCAAAACCGGTCGGCAGGTTGACCTCGGCGAGACGCGGGCGGTCGCCGCTCCTCTGGCCCCATTCGGCCCTGCGCCGGAAAAGCGTTTCCTTCGCGTCACACATGTAGATGGCGCCGGTCTCCGCGGAGAGGAGGGACAAGACCTGGCGCAGCGTCAGGTTCAGAATTTCATCCAGATCGAAGGACTGCGTGGCGATCACCGCCATGGTGTTCAGGGCGTTCAGCTCGCGGTTGCGCCTCCGGATCTCGTTGGCGGCCCGCTTCTTCTCCGTGATGTCCAGCAGAAATCCCTGGTAGCGCTCTATTTTTCCATCCGCGTTGCGGGTGGCGAAGCTGCTCTCGATGGCGTTGAGCAGCGTGCCGTCCTTTTTTCGCAGCATGACTTCGAAGTCGCGCACGTATTCGTGCTCTTCCACTTCCCGGCGGAAAATGTCGCGCAGTTCGGGCGACGCGTACAGGTCCGTTTCCAGGTTGAGCGCCATCAATTCATTGCGGCCGCCATGACCCAGCATCTGGGCAAAGGCGTCGTTGCAGTCCAGCAGCTTGCCCTCGGGAGTCGCCACAAACACGCCTTCCTGCAATCTCTCGAACAGCAGCCGGTATTTCTCCTCCGCGATGTGGCGGTCGGTCACGTCGCGGACCACGTGGATCGTTCCTTCCTCCTGGCTGGCCTGGTCGGTGTAAGAAGACGTCGAGATCATGGAGAAGCCGCCGAAACATGGGTCCTTGCCTTCGTGCAGCCCGTTCTCGCTCTCCACGTTGCAGTATGGGCAATCCTTCCAGGGCTCGCGATTGCCGGGCAGCACCTCCTCGCACCTTTTGCCGATGACCTCCGCGGGTTCCCGGTGAACCCGCTGCAGCAGGGCGCGGTTGGCTTTCATGATGCGGAACTCACCGTCGTGCAGGAGGACGGCATCCTGAATCGAGTCGAACGTGTTGGTCCATTGCCGGTGCGAGCGCAGAATCTGATCCAGCAACCGCAGGTTCTCTACCGCCAGCCCGAGCTGGTGAGCGGTGGTTGCCAGAAAATTCATGTCATCCGGCGTATAGAGAAGCCGCCGCTTGCTGCCCAGCGTCAGCGTTCCAATGACAGCTTTCTTGCCGCGCACTGGCACGATCACGCAGTGGTGGAAGCGCTCACTCGCCAGGTGGCGTCGGACGTCATCGTCTGAAGCTGAAGTCTCGACCATGATGGGGGCGGTGTCGCTCAGGGTCGCCTCGAACTTGTCGTCCAGCGGAACCGCCATGCGGTCGCGGACAAAGTCTGCCGAGAGCCCGATCTGTTGCGTCAGCACCATCTTGTCGCCTTCCACCATCCGGAACCACGCCGCCTTGGCGTCCATCAGGCGCATGAGTTCTTCCAGCGCCGTTGCCATCATCGGCCCATGCTGTTGCGCCCGCGTGATCGTCGAGGTGAGGGCATTAATGACTCCCAGGCGCCGGGTTCGCAGCCGCGAGTCATCAAACACTACCAGCAGCATGCTCACGCCCAGGAGCACGTCGGCCATGACCTCGAAGCCCACCGGCAGTCGCTCCGTCAGCGGAGCCCAGGGCAGGTGAAGCGCTAGCATGCTGGCGCCCAGCAGCCACGGCCCCATCTCGCCTCGCGCCCACCGGAAGCGAATCAACTGCAGCACCGCGGCCGCAATCAGGACCCGGTACCCGATTTCGAGCCCGATCCTCAATAGGGACGAATCCGGCCACCACAACACCCGCGCCACCGCGAAGTCGATCAGCGCAGTCGACGAGGCCACCAGCGTCCACATCCACCTCCGCTTATGGGCATATACGAAGACAGCGGCACAAAACAGGCATATTGCGGCTATAAATTCGGCTTGGGACAGGGCAATTTCATAACGGGCCGGGGTGGTTTCCCCGTGCATAGCCCAGCGGGACGAGAAGTACGTCAGCCATCCGAGGATCCAGAGCAGCAGGTAGCGTTCGCGGAAGGTGCGGAATACCAGTAGCGTTGCGGCCAGCAGGATGAGCAGCGCTGACTCCTCTGCCGTCATGCTGGGGACAGTAATGTCCACAGTCCCGTACCAGGCGCACAGGGCAGAGGTATTCATGTCGCTTCGAACGTGAAAGGTTCTTGCCTTGTGATAGCACGCCCTACCTGTTTCCCAATGGGATTTCCCTTATCCTTCAGTTACTTTCGGAACCTCGGAACTGCTGTAGAATTGGCCGTAGACTAGACCAGCCCATGGCGTCGGAACGCATTCTGGTTGTGGATGATGAGGAAGCAATCCGCGAGATTGTGACCTCCATGCTTTCCACCGCCAACTACCGCTGTACCCAGGCTGCCTCCGGGTCAGAAGCCCTGGCCCTGCTGAGTTCTGGCGAAGAGTTCGAGCTCATGCTCTCCGACCTGATGATGGCAGGGCTCGATGGCATCGGGCTGCTCGAGCGCAGCAAAGAGCGCTGGCCTGACATGCCGGTGGTGATGGTCACCGCCGTCCACGACATCTCCGTGGCCCTGGCGGCCCTCCGCAACGGAGCCTACGACTACCTCCTCAAGCCCTTTGAGCGCGAACAGCTTCTGGCGACCGTGCGCCGCGCCCTGGAAAACCGCCGCCTGAAGATCGAAAACCGCGCCTACCAGAGCGACCTGGAACTCAAGATTCAGGCCCGCACCAAGCAGTTGGATAGCGCCCTCGCCAATCTCGAACGCTCCTATGACATCACCCTCGAGGCGCTAGGCGATGCCCTCGACCTGAAGGACGCCGAAACCGAAGGCCACTCCAAGCGGGTGACCGCCTTCACCATCGCCATGGCGCGCGCCATGGGACTGACCGACGACCAGATTCGCGTGATTGCCCGCGGCGCCTTCCTGCATGACATCGGCAAGATGGCCATTCCGGACGCGATCCTCCGCAAGCCCGGCGCCCTCACGCCCGAAGAAGTTTCCATCATGCGTGAGCATTGCTACCGTGGCTACCAGATGCTGAGGAAGATCCCGTTTCTCCGCGAAGCCTCCGACATCGTCTATTCCCACCAGGAACGCTACGACGGAACCGGCTATCCACGCGGCCTCAAGGGAGAGGAGATTCCCCTCGGCGCCCGTATATTCGCGGTTGCGGACACTCTCGACGCCATCACTTCCGACCGTCCCTACCGGGCCGCGCAGACCGTGGTCGCAGCCAAGGAAGAAATTCAGCGCTGGTCCGGACGCCAGTTCGACCCCGAAGTAGTCCGCACATTCCTCGCCATGCCGGAGAATATCTGGGACTATCTGCGCAAGGAAATCGACGCCAAGGGTCATCGCGTCGCCTACAGCGCCGCCGCCAAGGGCGTCTGAGTTTCTACCCCATCAGCCTTTCTCCTCTCACAACCTCGCGTGCCAAGCTATGAGTAGAATAGGGGCTTCATTCAGGAGACCCAATGGCGAAATCTCGCAGAGAGTTTGTGGCCCTCACATCCCTCGGCTTGGCAGGCGTCGCTCTTTCGCATCAGACTCAGGCTCAAACCGGTTCTGAACCTCTACCCGGAGCGCCGCCCGCATTCGGTACCGCTCCTCCCGTTGGGCCCGAAGTCTCCGCCTCGACCTTCGCCGAGGCAGAAAAATTGGTGCAGGTAGAGATGACCGCCCCCGAGCGCGCTCAGGCCGCCGGGAGCTGGAGCCGGATGATGGCGCCGCTCTACGAGCGCAGAACCGGCCCGCGCAAGGTGGACCTCGAGCCGTCCCTCGCGCCCGCGTCGCACTGGAATCCGGTTCTTCCCGGCCTGAAATCCGGCCCGGATCGTGATCGCTTCATCCGCAGCGCCGACGACGCGGGAACGCTCCCCGCCCGCGACGAAGATATCGCCTTTGCCTCCGTGACTCAGCTTTCCCGCTGGATCGAAAAGCGCAAACTTACCTCTCAGCGCCTCACCGAAATTTACCTGAAACGAATCGAGCAGTTTGACCCAAAGCTTCACTGCATCATCACGCTCACTCGCGACCTCGCAATAACCCAGGCGAAGCAAGCCGACCAGGAGATCGCCTCCGGAAAATACCGCGGACCTCTGCACGGCATTCCCTGGGGAGGGAAGGATTTGCTCGATACCGCGGGAATCCCCACCACCTACGGCGCCGAGCCTTTTCGCAATCGCATTCCCGCGGCGGACGCGGCCGTAGTGCAGCGCCTGCACAACGCCGGAGCCGTCCTGATTGCCAAGCTCAGCCTCGGGGCGCTTGCCCTGAACGACATCTGGTTCGGCGGCCAGACCATGAATCCGTGGCTGCTCGAGGAAGGCGCTTCCGGCTCGAGTGCAGGACCGGGGGCGGCGACTGCGGCAGGCCTGGTCGGCTTCTCCATTGGCAGCGAGACCGGCGGCAGCATTGTGGCACCCGCCATGCGCTGCGGCATCAATGGGCTGCGTCCCACTTACGGACGCGTGCCGCGCACCGGCGCCATGACACTTTGCTGGTCGCTCGATAAACTCGGCCCCATGACCCGCAACGTTGAGGACACATTGCTCGTCTTGCGGGCGATCAGCGGCCCGGATGCAGGCGATGTCGCCAGCGTTCCCAGCCGCCTGGACTTTGACGCCGCTGCCAGCGCCAAAGGACTGCGCGTCGGATACTTCCCCAACTGGATGAAAGAGCCTCCCGCGACCGACGTGGACCGCGCCGCGCTCGACACTGTCAGGAAAGTTGGAATGGTTCCTGTGGAAGTCTCGATTCCCGATTGGTCATATGGATCGCTGGCTCTGATCCTGTTTGCCGAGGGAGCAGCAGCCTTCGAGGAGTTGACGCTAAGCCATGGCCTCGACGAGCTCAAGGCGCAAGTCCCCGATGCGTGGCCAAATATCTTCCGTCAATCCCGGTTCCTGTCCGCAGTGGATTTCGTCCAGGCGGACCGGCTTCGCCGCAAAGTCGCCCAGGAGATGGCCCGAGTTTTCTCCCAGGTGGACCTGCTGCTCGTGCCTTCGCTGCGCGACGAAATGCTAACCATCACGAACTTTACCGGTCATCCCTCGCTCACCTTGCGCGCGGGCTTCGTCGAAGTGGCAGAGGCCCGCAGCGACTGGGCTCCGGACCCCAACAATCCGCTGCCCAAATTCTCTCCGCCGCGCCGCGTTCCGCACGGCGTCACTCTGATCGGCAGGCTCTTCGAAGAGGGAACACTGGGCCGCGCGGGAATGGCCCTGGAACGGGCTTTCAATGTTGTGCACGAGCGTCCCCCGAATTTTTGACTATGATCCTCTGTGTTCCCCTGTGCCCTCCGTGGTAAAAACGTCCACTTCTCGAGCGTCCGCAGATTTTGATCACGATTCCCTGTCTTCCTCTGTGTTCCCCTGTGCCCTTCTGTGGTAAAAAGGGCCACTTCTCGAGCGTCCGCAGATTTTTGAGTATGATCCTCTGTGTTCCCTTGTGCCCTTCTGTGGTAAAAAGGGCCACTTCTCGAGCGTCCGCAGATTTTTGAGTATGATCCTCTGTGTTCCCCTGTGCCCTCTGTGGTAAAAACGTTTCTCCCCGTCACCTGGAGGCCCTTTGAAGCGAAACGCAAAGTCAGTCCTTGGTCTGCTCATCCTGCTAGGCCCGCTGCTTGTAACCGCCCCGGCTTCCGATACTCCTGCCCTCGACCCGGCTGTCTACTATCACGTCGCGCAGATTATCTGGGTAGTGAAGGATGTCAATCGCGTGGCCGAGTACTGGCAGCGCCTCGGCGTCCACGACATTCAGCGCGACGGCGTCGTCTCGTTCCCCAATCTCACTTACAAAGGCAAGCCCGACCCCGCCACTGCAACGCAGATCACCGCACGAATTGCCAATCTTGAGATTCGCTGGATTCAGCCTTCCAAGGGAGGAAAGTTCTGGCGCGAGTGCCTCAAAAAACGCGGCGATGGGATCCGCGTTCTCGCCTACAACACCCGCTCCCCTCAGGAGTTTGACGACCAGATCAAATACTTCGCCTCGAAAGGCGTGAACGTGATTGTCGAAGATCACTGGGAGAGTTCGGCCGGACGCGGGCGCATCGCCTACCTCGACACGGCCGCTCAAGGCGGCGGGCACACGATCGGGCTCATCGACAGCACCGAGACTCCGCGCGCCGGTTCCGGCAACGACTATCCTCTCACCAGAATCACCCATTTTGCCTGGGTGGTGAAGGATGTCCACAAGGTGGATGCCTACTACACCAGCCTCGGCTTCAAACCCTTTTCTGCCATCGATCACAACATCAGCCTTGATCGTGTCTACCGCGGTAAGCCGGGCACCTATGAGATGTGGCTGGGCTGGGATCGCACCGGCGACGCCCCCTTCGAATGGGTACAGCAGATCACCGGACCCGACGTCTACATCGAGTACCAGAAGAAACACCGTGAGGGCTTCCATCACCTCGGCGTCAATGTGACGGATATGGACGAGGCCATCAAACTGATAACCGATCGCGGCGCTCCCCCCTCCCAGCTTGCCGCCTGGAAAACTTCGGCGGGCAAGGGCCGCGCCGTCTACCTCGATACCGAACCCTACGGCGGCGTCACCCTCGAACTGATCTACAGCCCGCAATAGGTTTCTTCCTGACCGGGATACTGCAAAGGGCAAGGTTCGTATCAGGGCAGGGCTTCAGCCCTGCCGATACCGATTGTTTATGATCGCCGCGCCGGAACGGCGCCCTCGCCCGCGTGCTCTCGCCTGAGCCTTCCTCTGTGTTCCTCTGCGCCCCCTGTGGTTCAAATGCCTTTGTAGGCGCTGCGTGCTCTCGCCTGAGCCCTCCTCTGTGTTCCCCTGTGCCCCCTGTGGTTCAAATGCCTTTGTAGGCGCTCTCGTCCCGCCCCCTGTGGTTAATCCACCGTGAATTTCCGCCCACCTTGCGTTATCATCAACCCGAGCGCGCAGGGCGCTTCCCGTCCGCGGGCAGGACTGAGTCCACCTGACCGAAACACCCGAAGGAACCGGTTCTCACGAACCTCCTTCTGCCCGACATCGCGGACCCGGGCGATACCAAGGAGGCTCGTCAATGCCCGACCGTCAACTTCCCGTCCGTCCCAACCTTGAACAACTCAAACATCAGGCCAAGGACTTGCTCGCTGCACTCCGCGATGGCGACACTTCTGCCGCGGAAGACTTCAACCACTATCACCCCGCCAAAGTCGGCCGCGGGAGCGCCAAGCTCTCCGACGCCCAACTCGTACTTGCCCGCAGCTATGGCGTTCCAAGCTGGCCGCGCCTGGTGCTTGCCTGCCGCATGGTCGACGCCATCTGGCGAGACGATGCCGACGCGGTCCGCCAGATGGTGCTCAAGCATCCGCGGCTGATCACCGAGATGGCGCGTGGAACGGAGAGCTGCAATTGGGGACCGCCGATGAGTTATGCCGCGAACCTCGGCCGCGATGCAATTATCACTTTGCTCCACGCACACGGCGCCACCGATCTCCGCAAGGCGTTTGAACGCGCTACTCTCCAGGGCAGGATTCCCACGGCCCGTAAGCTGCACGCCATGATGGGCTCTCCGCCGCCCCACGACGGCGTTCTGGACGGAGCGGCATACACCCTCAACGCACCGGGTACGGCGCTGATCTTCGAACTGGGCGGGAAAGTGCGCGACGCCGCCGGCAAGCGCATCGCCCCGGTCGAGACGGTGCTCGAGACCGACGGCCGCAATCCTTCAGCCAAGCATCAGATTCTTGAGATGTACGTCGAGCATGGCGTCGAACTTCCCGACACCCCGCCTATGGCGGTCCATCGCGGACGAATCGATCTGCTTGAGTCGCACCTGCGCCGCGATCCCGACCTGCTTAGCCGAACGTTCTCTCACCAGGAAATCTATCCGCCGGAACTTGGTTGCCACGATGAGGTGCTGGCGACTCATGGCACTCCGCTGAAAGGTGCGACCCTGCTTCACATGTGTGTCGACTACGATGAAATGGAGATTGCCCGCTGGCTGCTCGAACGCGGCATGAACGTCGACGCCCCGGCCGCACTGGACAAAGACGGCTTCGGAGGACACACGGCGCTCTTTGCCACCGTGGTCTCGATGCCGAATTTCTGGATGAATCTCAAAGACCGGCCGCAGGTAGCGCCGTTCACAGAATTGCTGCTCGAACACGGCGCTGATCCGAACGTCCGCATCTCCCTGCGAAAGGAACTTCACCCGGGCTACGGCGATCCAGGCCTGCACGAATACCGCGACGTCACCCCGCTTTCGTGGGGCGAACGCTTCCATCGCCAGATCTTCGTGAGCAAGCCCGCGCTTCACCTGATCGCCGACCGCGGCGGGCTCATGTAGTCACGGACGTCCTCGTCCGTGCAAAAGGCCGAACCATGCCGATGCTGCTATCCCCGCCTGCGCAAAACGTTGAACCATGCCGAGGTTTTTGGGTGGCGCAGCGGTTTACCGCTGCGTTTCAGGCACTCAGACCGACCGGCTTCAGCCGCCGAGGTTCGATATGCCTTTTCAGGACCTTGAGGCCGAACCATGTAGCGACTGCCATCCCCGCCTGCGCAAAAGGCGCCCGTCGTTTCGTATCAGGGCGTGGCTTCAGCCACGCCGACCCCCCGTACCCGTATTCGAGACGCGCCCACCGGGCGCAACTGCCATGTTTTGCCGAACCGCCGACCCATGTAGCGACTGCCATCCCCGCCTGCGCAAAAGACGCCCCTCGTTTCGTATCAGGGCGTGGCTGCCTTGTCAGACGTCCCCACCGCCGACCCCCATATCCGTATTCGCAACGCGCCCACCGGGCGCAACTCCATGTTTTGGCGAACCATGTAGTCACGGACGTCCCCGCCTGCGCAACGCCGAACCATGTAGGCGCAGGCGTCCCCGCCTGCGCAACGCCGACCCATGTAGGCGCAGGCGTCCCCACCTGCGCAAACGACGCCCCTCGTTTCGTATCAGGGCGTGGCTTTCAGCCACGCCGACCCCCGTACCATGCCGACGCTGCCATCCCCGCCTGCGCAAAAGACCCCCGTCGTTTCGTATCAGGGCGTGGCTTCAGCCACGCCGCCCCCCACAACCGTATTCGAAACGCGCCCACCGGGCGCAACTGCCATGTTTTGCCGCCCGTCGTTTCGTATCAGGGCGTGGCTTCAGCCACGCCGCCCCCCCGTACCCGTATTCGAGACGCGCCCACCGGGCGCAACTGCCCATGTTTTGCCGAACCGCCGGCAAATCCGCCATCAGGTGATTCGCTGCCTCTCAGGCTTTGCCGCGACTCCGGAACGTGCCTCCCCATACCGGAACTGCCCTATGTTCGACATCGAACACTTTTGGTAGCCTTTCCTGGACAGATGGGCAAGACCCCTATCCATTTCGCTCGCGTTCTTCCCCCCTGGTCGAAACGGATCAAGAGTTTCCGCCAGAAATCAGGGCTAAGCCAGGCTGAATTCGGCAAACGGCTGAACTGCTCCCCCATGCAGATCTCGCGCTGGGAGCGTGGGTTGTTGAAGCCTCCGGTGGCGTGCCTGATTGCGCTCGGCAAACAGGCAGGGCCCCCGGACGGGTGGTTGTTCTGGAACATGGCCGGCATCACCCTGAAGGACGTGCGCCGCATGCTGTCGCGCTAGATCCCGCTAGGGAAGCCAAGTTTGACATTGCCAGCAATATAACTTGGGTGATATAAATTGCGGGAGTTGACTTTACTTTTTCTCCCCAAATGAAGGGCCCCGACGAGCAGCGCTGGCGGGAACTTTGCGAGCAGGCCGCCAAGGAAACCGATGCTCAGCGCCTGATGCGGCTGGTCGATGAGATCACGTCGCTACTGGAAGCCAAGGAAAAACGGCTGAAGGAAATCAACAAGAAGCCGACCGAGTCGGAAGGCTAGGGCTTTTAGCGCCGCGCTAAACAATCTAAACCGGGAAATCCACTTCAATCGGATCGATCAGGTGCATCAGCCAGCTGACCAGTTTTTGGTGCACCGGGTGCGGCCCGTAAGCGTCGAGCGCGGCTTTGTCGGAGAACTTCATGGCTCCGCCCAGTTCATATCCCTGTCCGCGCGGCGAAATGTTCTTGCCAACCCAGGTCTCGAGCAGTCCGGGGATCTGGCCCTGCAACGCGCGTATCTCGACGATCACACGATCTTTCTGTTCTTCCGTGACACCCGGCTTCCAGCGAAAAGCAAAGAGATGAATGTACATTTTGGAGTTCCCGATGGGCCACGATGATAACAGCGACGCAGAAAATAGGCCGCCTTTTCAGGCGGCCTGAACTTCCAAGGCAGTAGATCGGCGGCTAATCCCCCGCTACTGGTTCTGCCATCTCTTCCTTGGCAGGCTGGGCCGGTTGAGCAGCTCCGTTGCCGCTGGCAGGTTGGGTCAACGCTCCCAGTGGGATGAAGCCGCCTTCCGCAACGACCGGTTTTTCCTTCAACACAACTTCCCGGTAGAGGGCCGCCATGCGGGCGTTGTAAGCCGGATCGTCCTTCTGCTTGGCGTCGCGGGCGCGCATTTTCTCCTCGCGGGCATTCTTGGCGATGCCCAGCTTGTTGAGATCCTGCTGCTCTTCCAGAGTCACCAACTCATCTTTCAGCACCAGTCCGTGATTCACGTCTTCCATCTTCACGTTCTTGCCGCCGGCAAAGATCTCATGCCGCCCATGCTCCTCATACCACTTGGTGAGCGTCGCGGTCATGTGCATCTTCTCGATGATGTTCCGCCAGCCCACGCCGGTGTTATAGGCGCAGAAGGAAATCTCGCCCTCCTGCGTGGCGTAGGGAATGATGCACTGCTCGGTTCGCCGGAAGTCGTAGTTGAACAGATCCTGGAACCACATCCCGGCGATGAACAGGAAGTTCCAGCGGTCCTTGCGCCGCTTCATCACGTCGTCCAGAGAGCGGTCCGGGCCGACCTTTCCGTAGTTGCGCCCGGTGACGTTGTAGTTCTTGTCGAACTTCAGCAGCAGGTCGTACAGCTTGAAGTGCGTGGGCGACTGGAACGGATCGTAATTCTTCATCAGGCACAGCGCCATGCCGACTCCGCTCAGGAATTTCCCGCGCGCCGCGTCGTTCACCTTCGCGATGTCCTTGGCCAGCTGGTCGCCGTGCAGAAACGCCGTGACCGGAACCGCTTCCTTCGTCTCCTTGTCGATCATCACCGCCATCCCCGTCCCGCAATTCGGATGGCAGCCGCAGGAGAGTTGGCCCCAGTTGTTGTCGGCGTCTTTGGAGTGCATCAGGTCGGCCCAGTCGCTGAAGGTCGACATGAAGCTGATGGGGAACCAGTCGCGAGCCGGCTCGCCCAGCCCGGTCTGATTCTTGACGTCGTGAGCCAGGTGCGAAAGCGTGTAGCGCTGCGCGTGGCGGCGATCGTCGGTTACGGCCTCGTCGCGTCCCGTGAAGCTGACGGGCTGGAAGCTGAGGAAGCCGATCTTCTTGGGATTGTCGAGCGCGAACTTGATGATCCTGCCGACCTGCTCGTTGTTGATACCGTTGACGATCGTCACCACCGGCACGATCTCGACTCCGGCGCGATGCAGGTTGTCGATGGCCTTCAGCTTTACGTCGAACAGGTTGCCGACTTTGCGGTGCGCATTGGCGGCGTTTCCGATGCCGTCGAACTGCAGGTAAGCGTAGCGCAGACCGGCCTCAACCGCCTGCTCGCAGAACTCGAAGCTCTTGGCGAACTCAATGCCGTTGGTCGCCGCCTGCACGCTGTTGTAACCAACCTGGCGGGCGTAGCGAACAGCGTCAAGGAAATACGGCGACAGCGTGGGCTCACCGCCGGAGAACTGCACGCTCATCTGCCGCCGGGGCTTGATGGTGATGGCGTTGTCGAGCATCGTCTTGATGTCATTCCAGCCCAACTCGTGTACGAACCCGACCTGGTTGGCGTCCATGAAACACGGATCGCACATCATGTTGCAGCGGTTCGTCAGATCGATGGTGAGCACCGATCCGCGGCCGTACTTGACGGTGCTGGTGCCGTGCTTGTGCAGCTTTTCGTCGTTGTGGGCGCGAATGTCGCGGCCCGGGAAGACTTCTTCGAGGTGCCGAGAGAATTCCGTGTCAATCGACATCACATCTTCGAAGCGCCCGTGGATGGGGCACTCTTTCACCATCAGAATCTTGCCGTCGCGCTCCACGATGGTGGCCTTGATCTCGCCCACTTTTTCGTTCATCAGGACTTCGTAGGGGAGTTTGCCGTCCAGAATCTGCTGGCGGATTTCCGGCACACACTTCGGGCACAGCGAATCGGTCGACCGCGGCCATCCCAGCGGCGGCTTGGATTTTTCGTAGGATTTCAGCAGGGGCTTATCGGACCACTTGGGAGTAGGGGAAGGATTCTGTTTGATGCGGTTGAACCCATCAAACGCAATCCACGCGCCGCGAGCCGCGACGGTGACTGCCTTTTCCAAGTACTTTACGGGCTTGTGCATGTAGTCTCGCTTTCCGCTGCTTTGGGATGCCGTGGGCAATTAACCCTTTGCCACGGTTCCAGAACCTGACCGCAGATCCAGAACTTCCACCAGGCCCAGGACAGGCTTCCGCCCCAGTATTGGTGTATGGCTATCTTATTGGAGCAGTAGTGGCTAGGCACAGAAGAAGACAATGAAGGGGGAAAAACCGGGGTTTAGCGGCGAAATCCCGCAGTGGATGGTTCGTAAGCTATTGAAAAAGAAGTGGGTTGATGTCTAGCGATGCGCCCTTTGGAACTCAGGGGCCGTTCGCAGTTGCGCCCGTGGGCGCGTGTTTCGATGCGGGCGCGGAGTCGGCGTGCCTGAAGGCACGCCCTGATACGAATCAGAGTGAGTGGAAATAAGGGACGGGTGACCAGGGTTTTAAGTACAAGCTCGACAGGAGCATTTCATTTTCATCTGGGGGTGCCCCTCGATAAGAGCGAAGGCGTTGTCAAGACATAGTTATTCTGGGCGGTGCGTAAGCACCGCTGGCTTTGCCAGAGAGGTTTGAGGACCAAGGCTCTGGAAATTTCACGCTTGAATCACTCTGCGGCAGAACTTGTCGTTCCACCAACCATCGATTCGACCTGCTCGTCGGCCATGATTCTTCTATGCGAACATCCCGTCGCTACGGGATGCGAGAGCGCCCAATCAACTCCTACGGTCTAGCTCGCGCCGACCAGGGGCACCCGCGGGCTGCTCTCGATGCGAACGACTTCTGGATACGGTCGCTGGGTGCGCAGCATCCAGTACAGTCGTACGGCCAACTTGCGTGCCGCTGCCACCTTGGCCACCGCTTTCGGCTTCTGATGGCAGCGATGCACATACTCTTTGCGAAACTGGGGATCGTAACGCACCGCCGCTTGCGCCGACTCCACCAGCAACATGCGCAGCATGCGATTGCCCTGTTTGGTAATCGCACCTAACTTCTGCCGCCCGCCAGAAGAGTGCTCGCGCGGAATCAGCCCCAGATAGCTGGCCACCTGTTTGCCCCGTGGAAAACGGCTTACGTCTCCCATGGTCAGCACATAGGCCAGCGCCGTGATCGGTCCGACTCCCGGTTGGGTCTGAAGCAGCAGCGCCATTTTGTCTCGCTGAGCTTCTTCTTTCACCGCCTCATCCAGCGGCCCGATCTGCTGATCGAGCATGGCCAGCAGCCGCAGCAAGTCATCGCGGCGACGTCCGGCCCAGGCTTTCAGCGGCAGCTCTCGCAACACCTGCTGCCCGGCTTTACTCCACAGCTTGCGCTTCCGCTGCACTCCCTGGTTCAGGCACAGATGTTGCAGTTCGTTCTTCACCCGCGCCCCAATGATCACCAGCTTGTAGCGGTGCAGCAGCAGTTGCCGCAGATCGCGCACCCCACTCGACGGCATCCAGATGCGGGGAAACCGCCCTTCCACCAGCAGCTTCAGAATGTGCGCCGCATCCCGGCGGTCGGTCTTCTGTCGCCGCACCGCGCTGGCCCGGATCTGGGCCGCATCCCCCACCCACAACTCATGGCCCAGTTCCGCCAGCAGATCCACCAGCCAGTGACAGTTCCCGGTCGCTTCCATCCCGATCAGGGCCGGCGCCGGCACTTGCCGGTAAAACCGTTCCGCATCTCCCTCGGCCTGCCCCAGCTTCTGCTCCCCGCTCTCTCCCGTTTCCGTGTCCAGCCACGCCACTTGTTGCCAGCTGGGATGAAAATCACACCCTATAATCATCATGTGCGAAGGCTCCTTCCTCCCCAGGAGCCTTAGTCCTCAAACCAAGACTACCGGGTCGATCGAGCCTTCGCTCTTATCCAATCAACCCTTTCGTGATTTTCGAAAGGTGGGACCCGGCTCGAAGGCTGGTCCTTTCGTCGTGACAAGCAGCATGCGTGCTAACATCCACTCATGCGGCTTGCGCTCCAGCGGAGCCGCGCGGAGGTCAACATGAGTCCAATCACGCGACGTGGTTTCCTCAAAACAGGTCTTGCCGCTGGAGTTATGGCGACCGCCGGAGGTGTGCCGCTGGCTGTCGCCAAGCGCACTGCGACCGACACCGTCGTCCTTGGCCGCTCAAAAATGGAGGTGACGCGGCTGGCTTTCGGAACTGGGACGAACAGTGGCGAAGTGCAGGCCGCGCTGGGGCAGCAGGAGTTCACG
The DNA here is from genome assembly GCA_963803205.1 of Terriglobales bacterium. Lineage (GTDB taxonomy): Bacteria > Acidobacteriota > Terriglobia > Terriglobales > Acidobacteriaceae > CAWDLG01. The sequence goes on along the minus strand of CAWDLG010000004.1, from coordinate 578,301 downwards.
CGACTGGTCCGCTATGCTTACGATCGCGGCATCCGCTTCTTTGAGACGGCTGAGGCCTACCAGACGCCCGGAATGCTGGGAGTGGCCCTGAAAGGCTTGCCCCGCGACAGCTATCAGCTTATGAGCAAAGTGACTACCTTCCATAAGGATGTCGACCCGCAGGCCAAGTTCGACGAGCTACGACGCGCCTCCCAGACTGAGTACTTTGACATCATGCTGTTGCACTGGCAGCACACCGCCGACTGGCCGGAGACTACGAAACGCTGGCAGGACGGCATCCTTGAGGCGCAGCGGAAGACGATCATCCGTACACACGGCGCCTCTGTGCACGGGCTGCCGGCGCTACGGCAGATGCCTGGCACAAACTGGCTCGACGTCGGGCTGATCCGCATCAACCACAAGGGCGCGCGCATGGACGGACCAACCTATGAGGACACCAACCACCCAGACAACGTGAACGAAGTGGTCGATCACATCCACCAGTTGAAGAAGGAAGGGCTGGGCGTGATCGGTATGAAGCTCTGCGGTGGCGGTCAGTTCGAGCAGAGTCATGACGATCGTCTCAAGGCAATGAGGTTTGCTTTCCAGAACGCGAAAGTGGATTGCGCCACGGTCGGCTTCAAGAACACCCAGGAGATCGATGAGGCGATCACCAATCTAAATCTGGCGCTTTCCTAAGCCGGGGCGCCACCTATCTTTCAGGCGTCGAGCTATCTCTAGCACGGAACTCTCTTCAGCTGAGCTCGACGTGTCTCATTCGCTATGACCGGCCGGCTCTCCCCTTTAGCGGACCAAAGGGCGGAGAGATGAGTCTGTGGCGAATGAATATGGGGTCAGCCGCGACAACACCAGCACCCACCCTCTGAAAATTGCAAAGGGCGGGGCAACCATCGGTTGGTGAGAAAGAGGGAGAAACCGGAAAAGGTGGGCCGCCAGCTATTTGTCCTTAAGGTCGGTTCTAATCACGATGGTCTTTGCCTTCTGATCAGCCGCATATGCCCCGGAACTGTCACCCGATTGTCGTAGGAGCACGGCATAGTCCAGTAACACCGATTTGATCGATTCCGAGTACTGGTTCTTTAGGAAGGCAGAATCGATGTGCTCACGCGCTTGCTCTAACGTAGTTTCGGCTCGCTCATAGTACGACCTCGCCTGTTGCAGATCACCAGTACCGTGCAGCCCCAACGCCACATCGTGGTAGGCGTACCCCAGTTCGGCTTAAGCGTCGCCTGCGCGATCGAAAGCTCGTGCTGATAGAAGCCCAGCGCATCACTAAACTTTCGCTGGTAAAAGAGTGCCACCCCAGTATTCCGGTACGCCGAAAGCCTCTCCATTTGACGGCTACCTGGTAGTTTCTCGGCTAAGTCCAGGGCTGTTTTACAAGCGGCTTCCGCCTCTGTAAACTGCTGTGCCTTTATCAGGGCTCTGCATCTTTCCTCTCGCTTGAAGTAGTCGTTAGAGGCTTCCTGTTCCTTCTTGTAATCTGCTTCGGATATTCCCAGTGAGAACGGCACCTCGATTTCCGCTTTTACGGTCATCGGCTGGCCATCAACGAGGAATGGTTTGTATTTCCACTTCTTGACCGCTTCAATCGCGGACGGAGCCAGCATGGGATGCCCGCTCACAACGTTTACGCCAGTGACATCACCGTCCTTGGAGACGGTCGCTTTGAGCAGGACCTTGCCCTGTATTCGCGCGGCTTTCGCGAGGGGCGGCTACGTTTCAGCGCGGGTACATTGCCCCAGTCGTTTTCGCAGTCTTTGAGAAGGGCGCGTGGAAGCCGATGCTTTAGCAGGCAGCGGAAAAATGCGCACCACTGAGCTGCCCTCGAAAAACTCAACCAGCTAGAATTGGGGACCTCACGTCGCGGCGGTAGCGACGAAGGAGGACCGTGGGGCGCGTGGCCCACGTTTCGAGTGAATTACAACCTCGACGGGAGCACTTCATTTTCCTCTGGGGGTGCCCCACCTTTCGCGGTTTTCGAAAGGTGGGACCCGGCTCGAAGGCTGGTCCTTTCGTCGTGACAAGTATGCTCTCACTGCTTAAACACTGGCCGGGACACCTCGAATATCGGGCGAGATGGGGTTCCCTGACTTTCAACTTACCCATCGATCCACTTGAGACGGTGGATGGCCCCACTTCTGGCAAAACCGGCCAGAAATGGGGCACCCCAAGCAAGACGATGGCAGTTGCGCCCGTGGGCGCGTGGTTCGATGCGGGAGCAGATTCGGCGTGCCTGAAGGCACGCCCTGGTACGAAACAGCGTAAGGCTCTTGCACGGGTGAGGACACCCGCGCCTACGTGGTTCGGGGAGACGATGGCCGTTGCGCCCGATGGGCGCATGGTTCGATGCAGGCACGGATTCGGCGTGCCTGAAGGCACGCCCCGATACGAAACAGCGTGAGGTTTTTGCACGGGCGGGGACACCCGTGCCCACGTGGCCTGAGGCACCCGTGTCTACGTGGTTCGGGTATAAAAAAAGCCCCGCCGGAGAGGCGGGGCTTGGAGTTTAGAAGTTTCGCGGGCGAGGCGCCCGCGCCACATCTTACTTACTTAATTACTCACTTCTTAGTACATGTCGCCCATGCCGCCGCCGTGGCCGCCGGGCATCGGAGCAGCCTTCTTCTCTTCCGGCAGCTCGGAAACCAGGGCTTCGGTGGTCAGCATCAGCGAGGCGATCGATCCGGCATTCTGCAGCGCGGTGCGCACGACCTTGGTGGGGTCGAGCACGCCGGCCTTGACCAGATCTTCGTAGTCGCCGGTCAGGGCGTTGTAGCCGAAGTTGTTGTCCTTGGAGTCGTTGATCTTGCCCAGGACGATGGCGCCTTCCTCTCCGGCGTTCTCGGCGATCTGGCGCAGAGGCTCCTGCAGGGCGCGGCGCACAATGTTGACGCCGATCTGCTCATCGCCATCCAGCTTCAGCTTGTCGAGGGCGTTGACGCAACGGGTCAGAGCTACGCCGCCGCCGGGGACAATGCCTTCTTCCACGGCCGCGCGGGTTGCGTGCATGGCGTCTTCGACGCGGGCTTTCTTTTCCTTCATTTCGGTTTCAGTGGCCGCGCCAACCTTGATTACGGCAACGCCGCCGACCAGCTTCGCCAACCGCTCCTGCAACTTCTCGCGGTCGTAGTCGCTGGTAGTCTTCTCGACCTGGCTGCGGATTTCCCGCACCCGGCCTTCGATCTCGGAGTGCTTGCCCTTGCCTTCGACAAGCGTGGTGTTGTCCTTGTCCACCGTGATCTTCTTGACCTGGCCGAGATCGCTGATCTGCACGTTCTCCAGCTTGATGCCCAGGTCTTCGGTGATGGCCTTGCCGCCGGTGAGGGTGGCAATGTCCTGGAGCATGGCTTTGCGGCGATCGCCGAAGCCGGGAGCCTTGACGGCCGCGACTTGCAGCGTGCCACGCAGCTTGTTTACTACCAGGGTGGCCAGCGCCTCGCCTTCGACGTCTTCAGCGATGATCAGCAAGGGCTTGCCGCTCTTGGCGATCTGTTCGAGCAAGGGGAGCAGGTCCTTCATGGAGCTGATCTTCTTTTCGTTGATGAGGATGTAGGCGTTCTCGAGGCTGACTTCCATGCGCTCGGGATCGGTGACGAAATAGGGTGAGAGATAGCCGCGGTCGAACTGCATGCCTTCCACGACTTCGAGCTGGGTTTCAAGAGTCTTCGACTCTTCGACGGTGATCACGCCGTCCTTGCCGACTTTCTTCATGGCTTCGGCAATGATGCGGCCGATGGTCTCGTCGTTATTGGCGCTGATGGTGCCCACCTGGGCAATCATGTCGCCGGTTACGGGTTTGGAGAACTTGTCGAGTTCGCCCTTGCCACGCTCGCCCGACTTGCCGTCAATCGCGCCGCAGACCGTGGAGACAGCCTTCTCGATCCCGCGCTTGAGGGCCATCGGATTGGCGCCGGCAGCAACCGTCTTTACGCCTTCGCGGTAGATGGCCTGGGCCAGAACCGTGGCGGTGGTGGTGCCGTCGCCGGCTACGTCCGAGGTCTTGGAGGCGACTTCACGCACCATCTGCGCGCCCATGTTTTCCTGGGGATCGCGCAGCTCGATTTCCTTGGCTACGGTGACGCCGTCCTTGGTGATGGTCGGCGAACCGAACTTCTTCTCGATGACAACATTGCGGCCCTTGGGACCGAGGGTGACTTTGACCGCGTCGGCCAAAAGGTTTACGCCGCGAAGAATCGCCTGCCGCGACTCCTCTCCGTGAACAATTTGCTTTGCCATACTTGCAATCTCCTGTTGAAGTTGCAGGCGTTTAAGCCTGCGGAATGTCGATTACCGGCTGCCGGCTTTTACCAGGCAGCGCGGGCTACTTGCGGGTGCCGACCGTTTCGCGCTTGGCGGCGCCGGTGATGACGCCCAGCACTTCCTCTTCGCGCATGATGATGAAGTCTTCGCCGTCCAGCTTGATTTCGGTTCCCGAGTACTTACCGAAAAGGATGCGGTCGCCGTCCTTCACTGCGAGGGGAAATACCTTGCCTTCTTCGTTGCTCTTGCCTTTGCCGACGGAGATGACTTCGCCTTCCTGCGGCTTGTCCTTCGCCGAATCCGGAATGATGATCCCGCCGCGGGTGGTGCCTTCTTCCTCGACGCGACGCACCAGGATGCGGTCATGGAGGGGGGTGAATTTCGTGGCCATGCTTGCTGCTCCTCTCGTATTCAGTTGAGTTTTTGGGCTAGTTTGCAGAGGTTTTCACCTGAACATCTTTGTTAGCACTCAGGTGGGTTGAGTGCTAATCATACGAGAATGCTGGAAGGCTGTCAACTGGCAGGGTTGGGAGCATCTTATAACATGCTTATTATTAATTGGTTACAAGGATCGCAAAAAAACTGAAAGGCTTCGTATCCAGATGCAATGCCGAGGGGATGACAAGAAATGGGCTCCTGCTTAAAATGTTGGCCGGGGATCTGATGAAGAAGCAATGGCTGATTCTGGCGGCCGTCCTGATGTTTCTGCCGGCCTTATCCGCGGACGACTTTGCGCAGCTCAAGTTCGTGGTGCTCCGCGACTACAACGGAAAGCCCATTCGCAATGCCAGCGTGGTGATGCATCCGGTGGAGAAGGATGGGAGGCAGTCCCGCGGTGGCCTCGAATTGAAAGCTGACGCTGAGGGGCGGGCGAGCTTCGATGGGGTTCCTTACGGCAAGCTGCGGGTGCAGGTGCTGGCGCCGGGATTTCAGACCTTCGGGCAGGACTATGACATTGACGAGCCAGTGGAAGAGATCACCGTTCGTATGAAGCGCCCGCAGAAGCAGTACTCGATTTACGAAGATCATCCTGAACAGAAAAAAGATGATGCGGCCGGCGGGGAGAAGAAAGAAGAAGCCAAGCCCGCCGAGCCGGACAGCAAAGACAAGCCTCAATAGTTGGCACATTTCCTTTCGGGAACTTCCATGGACTATCTGCTGAAGACCGAACCCTCCGAGTATTCGTTCGACGATCTGCAAGGCGACAAGAGCACGATCTGGGATGGAGTTTCGAATCCCGTCGCGCTGAAGAACCTGCGCAACATGAAGAAAGGCGATCGGCTGGTGATCTATGAGACCGGCGATCACAAGAGCGCAGTGGGAACCGCGACCGTGGTTTCGGTTGAGGCGTCCGATCCGAAACACCCGCAGGTAAATATCAAGGCCGGGAAGCGTCTTGCAAAGACGGTGAGCCTGGCGGAAGTCAAGGCGAGCAAGACGTTCTCGGATTCGCCGCTGGTCCGGCAGGGAAGATTGAGCGTGGTGCCGCTGACAGGGGCTCAGTATAAATTTCTGACCGGGGAGTGATGCGCAGGGGCTGAAGCCCGTCATTTGTGGTGCTGCTGCGATGGGGCTGAAGCCCCATCCTGATACGAATCACGCAGGTGAGGACACCTGCGCCTACATGGGCTGGAGAGGAATCGCGCAGTGGAGGACACCTGCGCTACGTGGGCGGGAGAGGGATCACGCAGGTAAGGACACCTGCGCTACATGGTCACACTAAGAATGAGACGGAGGCAAGCGCGCTGCTTTGGAAGCGTGCTTGTCCCTTGCCTCCGTCTCCCGCAGACGGTAAGGTCTCAGACCGAAACTCCGCCGACTGCTCTCTGATTACGATTGCGGTACCCGCATCGGATTGCACTCCGCAATTTATTTTTTGAAAGCAACTGGAGCATTCTGCCTCGCAACTGAAACGCGAGCCAGTGGATTGTCCCTCTGGTTGTTACCATCCTTGCGAGCTGACCGCCAGCTTGTGCTCCCCAGGCTTTGGGCTGAAAAGTGAGGGCAGGGATTCCCTCTGACGGCGCTATGCTCTCTTCCCCGGAGAATCTATGTCAACAAACGACGTACTCGATCGGGCGGCGACTTCGCTCGACCGCAGGAAATTTTTCAAGCAGGCGGGCAGTGCCGGACTAGGCGTGGCCGCACTGGCCATGGTGGACGGAAGCCTTACAAAGCTGGAAGCGGCGACCGTAACCGATGCCGATATTCTGAATTTCGCACTCAACCTCGAGTACCTGGAAGCCGAGTTTTACCTGATGTCGACCTGGGGAACCACCTTGCAAGGATTGGGCGTGCTGCAACCGGGCGATGTGAGCGGTCCCACCACGGGCGGAAAGATGGTTGATTTCCGCAGCGTGAACTTTGCGTTCGCGGCCAGCGGTCTCCGCACCGACGAAGTCGCGCACGTCAAGCTGTTGCGAAAGGCGCTGGGGTCGGCGGCCGCCAAGAAGCCGACGATCAATCTGGACGCACTTGGCTACGGCTTCGGCAACATCAAGGACTTTTTCAAGCTGAGCCGCCAGTTCGAAGATGTCGGGGTAAGCGCCTATCTGGGCGCAGCTCCTGCGATCCAGGACAAAATGTATCTGCTTACCGCAGCTGAAATTCTCGCCACCGAGGCGCAGCACTCCGGGTCTGTCCGGTTGGGCTGCATCTGGTACGGCGCAGACAGTCCTGCGGTCGACTCACTCGACATTCCTCCCAGCAACAGCCATCCCTACCATGTGGACAGCAACGGTCTGTCAGTGCCCCGCACAACAAGCCAGGTGCTGAAGATTGTTTATGGTGGCGGCTCCGGCCCGGGCGGATTTTATCCTGAAGGCCTGAACGGCACCATCAAATAGCACTATGCTAGGTTGGGGGCCGGCGCAAGCGACCGCGCCGGCTTTCCTGACCGTAGCCTGAATCCAGTTTGCCGCCCGGCCCGTACTGTTAAGAGAGAGAAATAGCGTTTGTCCCACGCTGCCATCGACGATAATTCGACCGACTCTGCCCTGATGTCCGCCATGAGCGCGGGCGACGCGCAGGCGCTGGCCATCCTGTACGACCGGCATTCGCAGCTGGTGTACTCGGTCGCCCTGCGCGTGCTGGGCGATACCGGCCGTGCTGAGGATGTCTTGCAAGACATCTTCATGCGTCTATGGCGCAGGCCAAATGTATACGACCAAGCGCGGGGAAACCTGGGGGCGTGGCTGGCGGTAATCGGACGGAACCGCGCGATCGACGTACTCCGCAAGCATCAGGGTGAAGCTGACATCGAAGGCGTGATTGTGTCACTTGACCACGACGTCAGCGGGCAAGCCGAGCGTTCGCGCGCCATGCAGAAGATTCTTGCGTTGCTTGCCTCAATGCCCTCGAGCCAGCGCAGCGCGCTGGAGATGGCCTACTTCCAGGGCCTGACGCACACGGAAATTTCGCAAAGGACAGGTGAGCCGCTGGGTACGGTCAAGACCCGGATACGGACCGGACTGATGAGCCTGCGCAAGGCATTCAGCCAATGAGCGAACACCAACAATTCGCGGAGGACCTGGCGCTATACGCGCTCGGATCGTTGCAAGGCGATGAATTGCGCGCTCTCGAGCTGCACTTGCAGGACTGCGTCCAATGCCGCCGCGAGCTGGAGGAGCTGAGAGGTGATATCGCACTGCTGGCGTTGTCTTCCGCAGGAGCGGCTTCTCCTCAGCGAGCGCGAAAGCGCCTGCTGGATGCGGCGGCACGCGAGCCCCGGCGTGATCCCGCCCCAAAGCGGCGGCCATGGTGGGTGCCGATACCGCTGCTGGCGGCGGTTCTGCTGGCTTTTGTGACTGTGTTGCTGTGGCAAGAGAATGCGGGGCTGAAGCGCCAGGTGCAGAGCCTGCAAGGCGAAGCGGCACAGCAACTGCAAGAACTGGAGCGAGCGCGGAACATGGTGGCGACTCTGACGGCGACGGATGCTCTGCGAGTGACGCTGGTTCCGGCGAAGTCGCATCCGCAGCCGCAAGGCAAAGTAATCTATGTGCGCGACCGTTCGAGCCTGATTTTCCTGGCGAGCAATCTGCCGTCTGTGCCGTCCCAGAAGGCGTATGAGCTTTGGCTGATTCCGACGCAGGGGGCGCCGATTCCCGCGGGTGTGTTTAAACCGGATGCGAAAGGAAGCGCCACCGTCGTGAATCCGCCGTTGCCGGTCGGTGTCGAGGCAAAAGCCTTTGCGATTACGGTCGAGCCGGAAGGCGGATCGAATGCACCGACATCGACGCCGTTTCTGGTGGGGGAGGGGAAGTAAGGGTGGGCGGGGGAGGGATCACGCAGGTGAGGACACCTGCGCCACGTGGGCTGGAGAGGGATCACGCAGGGGCTAAAGCCCGTCATTTGTGGTGCTGGTGTGATGGGGCTGAAGCCCCATCCTGATACGAAGCACGCAGGTGAGGACACCTGTGGCTACGTGGGCGGGAGAGGGATCGCGCAGGGGCTAAAGCCCGTCATTTGTGATGCTGTTGCGATGGGGCTGAAGCCCCATCCTGATACGAATCGCGCAGGTGAGGACACCTGCGCCTACATACGAAACACGCAGGTGAGGACACCTGCGCCTACATACGAATCGCGCGGGTGAGGACACCTGCGGCTACGTACGAAACACGCAGGGACACCTGCGCCTACGTGGGTCTATAGGCCGAGGCCGCCGTCGACGGCGAGGATCTGGCCGGTGATGAAGTGAGGGGCGGTGGCGAAGAACAGCACCGCGGCGGCTACGTCCTGGTCCCGTCCGTTGCGACGCATGGGCGTCAACTTTTGCATTTTGCGTAGAAAGGCGCGCCCGGATGCAGTGTGCTCGCCCATGTCAATCATTCCGGGGGCGACGCAATTTACCGCGATCTCAGGCCCCAAAGCTTTCGCCATAACCCGGGTCAGCATGTGCAGGGCTGCCTTGGAAGAGCAGTAGTGGGCATTGTCGGGCCAGGGGCGCAAACCGCCGAGTGACCCCAGATGAATGATCCTGCCTTTGCGCCGCCGCAGGGTTGGCAGGGCTTCGCGCGAAACCAGAAAAGGCCCCCGGGTGTTTGACGCGAACATGGCATCCCATTGCTTCAGCGTCAGGCGCTCGAATTTTGTCGATTCGTAATTGGCGGCGTTATTGACCAGAACGTCAATTCCTCCCAACTTGCCGATAGCCGCCTTGACTGCCTTGCGGACGCTGTTTTCGTCGGTGACATCGCAGGGAAGGGCTATGGCACGCACACCGAGTTGGCGCAAATCCGCGACGGTCTGCTCAGCCTCCCGGGCGGAATTCCGGAAGGTAATCGCGACGTCGGCTCCCGCCTGGGCTACCGTCAGGGCGGCGGCCCGGCCCAGGCGGCGCGCCGCGCCGGTGATGAACACCACTTTGCCGCGCAGAGGCTGATTGGACGACCTGGGCATGGCTCGGATTGTACCTTGGGCATGCGGATCGGAAGCGCCGGGCAGCCGGGTAGCGTGACGGAACCGGCGTTCCATCGGGGAATTGAGGGATGCGCGGCACTGGCGAAGTTCTGGAAAATTGCGAACTAAACAGGGTAGAATCCGCCCGATGGTCGAGCCGCGCCAGGTCGTCGTCTACTCCCGCAAGGGCTGCCATCTGTGCGAAATCGTGAAGGAGACCCTCACCAAGCTCGAGCGCCGCGGCGGCTTCATCTGGAAGGAAGTCGACGTCGACAGCGACGACGGGCTCCGCCGGCAATTTACCGATGAAGTTCCCGTCGTGTTCATCGACGGCCGCAAAGCCTTCAAGTACCGGATGGATGAGCGCGAGTTCCTTCGTAAACTCGTGAGCTGACCTCCCCCTGTGACAACTCCATGAGCCTGCTCTACAATCGGTAGCCGCATGCTCCGGACCTCTCTCTACGCCGATCCCACCGGGCGGTTTGTCCACGATGTCGTTCTGGAAAGCTGCCGCCGCCTGCCACAGAAAACAGCGATTATCGATTCGTCCTGCAATCGCCGGATTTCTTATGGGGAGTATGGAGAACTGGTCGAGAGCGTCGCGCGGGGCTTGGTTGCCGCCGGATTGAAGCCCGGGGAAGTGATCGGGATCTACCTGCCAAACTGCTGGGAGTTTTGCGTCGCTTACCATGGCGCCACGCTCGCCGGAGCCATTCCCACCCCGCTCAATCCCAGCTATCGCGAAAGGGAAGTGCGCTACCAGATTGAGAATTCGGGCGCGGTGATGCTGGTGACCGATGGCCCCAATATCCAGGGCATCAACTTGGGAGGTTTGCCAAATCTCCGGCGCGTGTATGCGATTCGCGAGGTAGGAGCCGGTACAGAGCCGTTCTCCGGGCTGCTTGCACCCAGCACGGCGGCGTTGCCGGAGCCCGGGCAGCCGTCCGAGAAGACCATCGCCGCGCTTCCTTATTCGAGCGGAACCACCGGACTGCCCAAGGGAGTGATGCTCTCCCACTACAACCTCGTGGCCAATATTTTCCAGCTCACCGGGCCACATGGATCAGGGTTCGTACCGAACGATGTTCTGCTGGGCTTCCTGCCGCTGTATCACATCTACGGGCTCAACGTGGTTCTCAATCCGGCGCTGACGCTGGGGGCGACGCTGGTTCTGATGCCGCGATTCGGGATCCCTCAGCTTCTCGGCTTGCTGATGAGCGAAGGCGCCACCACGATGCCCGTGGTACCACCCGCATTGAATGCGCTTACCCAGGTGGCGGAGGCGGGGCAGTTTCCCAAGAACCATCGGCTGCGCTGGGTCAAGTCGGGAGCGGCGCCGCTGCCCCCGGACCTTCCGCGTCGCTTCACGGCGGCTACCGGCATCCTGGTTTGCCAGGGTTACGGCATGACCGAGGCGTCACCGGTAACCCACGTCGGGTATCTGGAGCCGGAGCTTTATCGTCCGGAATCCATCGGACAGCCGATGTACCTGACTGAGTGCAAGGTGATGAGCGACGAGGGAAACGAGGTCTCAGCGGGCGAGGCCGGGGAACTGGTCATGCGGGGTCCACAGTTCATGATGGGGTACTGGAAGGAACCGCAGGCCACGGCCGCGGTGTTGCGCGACGGCTGGTACTGGTCGGGAGACGTTGCGAGGCGCGACGAGCAGGACTTCTACTACATCCTCGACCGACGGAAGGAAATGATTAAATTCAAAGGGTTTCCGGTCGCGCCGGCGGAGGTGGAAGCACTGCTGATGGAACACCCCGCGGTGCGTGATTGCGGGGTGGTCGGGCGCTCAGATTCCGAGGCCGGCGAGGTGCCGATTGCATTCGTCATGCTGCGCGAGGGCTTCGCGGAATCGAAGAAGCTGGGAGAGGAATTGTGCTGCTTTGTGGGCGAGCGCCTGACCTCCTACAAGCAGCCACGCGAGGTCCACTTTGTAACCGCCATGCCTCGGACGCCCTCCGGGAAGATCCTCCGACGAGAGCTAAAGCAGCAATTGCAGTAGAGAGTTAGCGTCGATTGTGTACGGCTTGACACATACGTGTCAGGATTGACACGCTCATCTTCCACAAGCCGCCACAAACCTCAATCTTTTCAATTTGCGTGCAAGCGGAATTCCTCGTGCGTTCCAAGTAATGACTACAGCTTGAGGAGGACCGATTGATCCGCCAAATCGCCGCTCTCACCTTCATCTTCCTCTGTACAACCGTTGCATGGGTAATCCTGGGAGGAACTATCGTCGAACGCACAGGATCGCGAAGCCAGCAACTGCAAGGTCACGTTGCGTCAACCTGGGGAACGTCGCAGGAGCAGTCTCCGCCGGCGGCACAATACCAGGTGGTTGAAATCTCTCACTACACGACCCAGGAAAATGGGAAGACGGTCGAACATACGTCCAAGGGCACACGGGCAGTCCCGATACCGGTTTCCTCCAGCCGGATCAACGTAGGCCTTCATCTTGATTACCGGCAAAAAGGCTTGCTCTGGTACAGCACGTATGTTGTGGATTTTGCCGGCGACTACAGCTTTCGGAATGATAGTGATAGTCCGCAGAAGGTCACGTTCTGCTTGAAATTCCCCGCCGAAAAAGCGGTGTATGACGGTCTGAAGATGGCAGTGAACGGCCAGCCGCTGGCCGTGAGCACCGACTCCTCAGGAGTGCAGGGTAACGCCGTTCTGGGGGCAGGCGAAACAGGGGCGCTGCACGTGGCCTATCGCTCCAACGGCCTGAACGACTGGAGCTACAAACTGGGAGACGGCGTGGCACAGATTCGTGACTTCGTTTTGACCATGCACACGGATTTCCGCGAGATTGATTTTGCCGACGATACGCTATCGCCGACGGCAGAACGGCTGAGTCCGAATGGCTGGGAGCTGAGCTGGCACTACTCCGATCTGGTCTCAGGATTTCAGATCGGCATGACCATGCCGGAGAAGCTGCAGCCGGGGCCGCTGGCAGGGGATATCAGTTTCTTTGCCCCGGTATCGCTGTTTTTCTTCTTCTTCCTCATGTACGTGATCACCACGCTGCGGAACATCGACCTGCATCCCATCAACTACTTTTTTCTCGCCACAGCATTTTTTGCGTTCCATCTGCTGCTTGCTTACCTGGTGGACCACATGTCGATTCACGCCGCCATGGCTATTTCGTCGGTGGTCTCCATCTTTCTGGTGGTGAGCTACCTGCGGCTGGTGGTGGGGATGCGCTTTGCCGCGGTGGAAGCGGGAGGCGCGCAACTGGTTTATCTGGTGATGTTTTCCTACGCTTTCTTCTGGAAGGGGTTTACCGGGCTTTCAATCACCATAATTTGCATCATCACCCTGTTCCTGGTCATGCAGGCAACCGGGCGGATCCGCTGGTCGGAGAGGCTGGCGAAGAGGACGCTGCCAGTTCCGGCGCCTCAGCCGCAGTGAGCAGCGCTAAAAGCGGCTGGGCCACCAGGAGTTGATTCCGTGCTGCCCGAATTTCCAGGCAGCACGGAATGAGAGCGAAGTCAGGGTCTGGCTTCGAGGACGATGTTGAAGGGAGTTTCTGCGGCCCGGCGGACCTTGGAAAATCCCGCGGACTTCATGATTTTCGCAAGGCGGCCTTCACCGGCCTGTGCTCCCAGCGCCAGTCCAACTTCCTGAGAGAGAGACGCGGGAGTGCAGAGCATGGTGGACGCGCCGTACATCACGCGGCCAATGGGGTTGAGGTTGTCCTGGAGCTTGTCGTTGGCAAAGGGCTCGACGATCATCCAGACGCCGGTGGGAGAAAGCGATTGGAGAACGTGGCGAGCCGCGCCTTCGGGATCACCCATGTCGTGGAGGCAGTCGAAGAAGGCAACAAACTCGAAGCCCTTGCCGGGGTAGTCCTTGGCTTTGGCTACTTCGAACGTGACGCGGTCGGAGACGCCGGCGCGGGCCGCGGCTTCGCGCGCCAGTTCGATGGAGCGCTGGTGATAGTCATAGCCGACGAAGGTGGATTTCGGGTAGGCCTGGGCCATGAGGATGGTGGAAGTGCCCAGCCCGCAGCCGACGTCGGCAACCTTGGTGCCGGCCTTGAGCTTGGCCTCGGTATCGCCGAGAGCGGGAATCCACTCGGAGATCAAGTGAGCGCGATAGTTGGGGCGGAAGAAGCGCTCGGTGCCGGAAAAGAGGCATGCCTCCTGCTCGTGCCAGCCCACGCCCTTGCCGGTGCGGAAGGCTTCGGTGATTTTGGGAACGCCTTTGACGCAGGCTTCGATGATGTCAAAGAACCCGGGCAGGAAGACGGGGCTGTTCTCGTCGGCCATCGCCATGGCCTGCTCGGCGGGGAGAGTGTAGCGATCGGTGGAAGAATCGTAGGTGACGAATCCGCCGGCGGCCTGGGCGGCCAGCCATTCGCGGACGTAGCGTTCGTGGGTTCCGGTTTTCTTCGCGAGCTCGGCCGAGGTTATGGGCTCGGAACTGGCCATTGCCTTGTAGAGGCCGAGCTTGTCGCCGACCAGGATAAGGGCGGCGTTCATGGCGGCGCCCATTTCGCCGACTGCTTTCATTACGAATTCGTGGAGCTTGGCCTGATCGACCATTGGGGCGGTACTTGCGGACATGAAATCCTCCATGGATAAATTAATGCCGTCTCTGTCTTTCCGCGAACATACGTGTGCGGCCTTCTGGGTGTCAAGGGAGGGGGTGTGGAAGGAAGGGCGGTTGAGGTGGTTGTTGTCACCGGACCACGGGTGAGGACACCCGTGGCTACGTGGGCGGTTAAGGTTTTTAGCACTGGGGACACAGAGGGCACAGAGTGGTTCGGGTCACCGCACCACGGGTGAGGACACCCGTGGCTACGTGGGCGCCTGTGGCGACGTGGGCGCCTGTGGCGACGTGGGCGGTTAAGGTTTTTACCACAGGGGACACAGGGGGCACAGAGTGGTTCATGTCGCCCGACCACGGGTGAGGACACCCGTGGCTACATGGACGCCTGTGGCGACGTGGGCGGTTAAGGTTTTTACCACAGAGGACACAGAGTGGTTCGGGTCACCGCAGCACGGGTGAGGACACCCGTGGCTACGTGGGCCTTGCACAACTAATCGATTACGTCGGCGTCGAGGACGCGGTCCTGCTCGAGGTAGTGGGAGACGGCGTATTGGGCCAGAAGAGGCGTCTGGAGCTCGATTTCGGCGCCGATCCATTCGCCCTTCGGGTGCGGCGCGGCGGGATCGTGGCGGCAGGTCCCACCCGATCCAAACTGCGGCCCGAAGGATGCGCGCTTGATCTCGTCGAATTGCTTCAGGTTGCGCCAGGCTTCCTCGCCGACCGTGCCGGAGACGTCGATCTTGAGGCGTACGTGATTCATTCTGGAAGAGAAATCATTCTAAGCGAACCAGTGGTAGAGCATGAAATAGATGACAACGCCGGTCACTGAGACGTACATCCACAGAGGGTAAGTCCAGCGGGCGATGGCGCGGTGCCGGTCGTAGCGTTCGCGCAGAGCGCGGACCAGGGTGATGATGACGAGCGGAACGATGGTGACGGCAAGAGTTGTGTGTGAGATCAGGATGGTGAAGTAGAGGGGGCGCACCCAGCCGTGGCCGGGGAAGCGTACCGAGCCGACGTGATAGTGGTAGTAGAGATAGGACGTGAGAAAGAGCGACGACGATACGAGAGCCGCGATCATCAGGGCGCGGTGGGCCGCCATCTTGCCGCGCCTAATGTAGCCGTGGCCAACCCACAGCAGAATGGCGCTGGCGCCGTTCAGGGTGGCGTTGATGGCAGGAAAGATTGCGTATTGTTCCGGGACGCCAGTCATGCGGCGGGCTTCGTGGTCCGGCGGTTCACCATTACCAGGGCCAGACCGAACATGAAGAGGGAGAACAGCAGGAGAGTAGCGAGGGACACGGTGAGAGACGAAACTCCCGGACTCTGCGGATAGAGCAGGAGGCGCAGAGCATCCACTCCGTAGGTCAGAGGGTTGATCCACATCAGGGCACGAATCCAGCCGGAGGCGCCGGTCAGCGGAAACAGAGCGCCCGACAGCAGCCAAAGGGGGATCAGGAACAGGTTGATGATGGCGTGGAAGGCCTGGTTGGAATCCAGGGGCCAGGCGATGGCAAAGCCGAGCGCGGTGAGCGCAAACGAGACGAGAAAGACGGTAACGACCACCAGCAGGAATTGCACGAGCGTAAGGTGGACGCCAACGAATGGCGCAAAGATCAGGAAGATGAGTCCCTGAATGGCAGATAGGGTCGTGCCCCCGAGGACTTTCCCCAGCACGATAGCGGCGCGCGGCACCGGAGCGACCAGCACCGAGAGGAGGAAGCCCTCCTTGCGGTCCTCGATCACTGACATCATGGTGAAGATCGATGTGAACAGCACGATCATGATGAGCGCGCCGGGATAGAAGTAGTCGAGATAGTGCTGCTGCCCGGGCGCCTGCCCGGAGCGGAATGATGTTCCAAATCCCGATCCGATGACAAGCCAGAAAACCAAGGGCGAAGCGATTACGCCGACCACGCGCGACCGTTGCCGGTAGAAGCGGACAATCTCCCGCCACCAGAGGGTGAAGGCGGGCAGGATCACGCCCGCAGGTTGAACGGCAGCCTGCGCCGGGAAGGTTGCGGTCTGGGAACCGGCGTTCATTTCTGTTTGTCGGGCTCCCCGCGTTGGCGAATCTCCAGGAACACATTGAAGAGCAGAATTCCCGAGAGTGCAAGCATGATCAGGTTCATGAACAGGCCATCGACGGTAAACATGTTGCCGTTTATCGCGATCCATGCGATGGCGCCGAGAGGAATGAGGGCAAAGATGAGAGACAACGCAAGCATCATTCGGACGATCCTCCGGTTGTGCTGCCTTGCTGGCCTTCGGTCCAGAATCTGTGGCCGGTGCGCCGGACGAAAACATCTTCCAGCGAGGGCTTGCTGATAGAGATGGCGTGAACCTGGCCGGGAAAGGCCTCGACCACATCGGTGACGAAGCGGTGGCCCTGCTCGCGCTCGAGGCGTACCTGGCCGTCGAGGACCTGAGGATTCACACGGAAGCGGATGCGAATGCGCTCGGCCAGGCCGTCGGGGTCTTCGGTGTCGAGAAGGATGACGTCGCCGCCGATTTCCTGCTTGAGTTCGGCGGGGGTTCCGAGGGCGACGAGCTTGCCCTCGTTGAGGATGGCCAGGCGGTCGCAGCGTTCGGCTTCTTCCATCAGATGAGTCGTGACCAGGATTGTGACCTGCTCCTCGTCGCGCAGGAGTCGCAGATACTGCCAGAGGTCGCGGCGCGCGCCGGGGTCGAGACCGGTCGTGGGCTCATCGAGCAGAAGAACCGACGGACGGTGCAGCAGGCCCTTGGCAAGTTCGAGACGGCGCTGCATTCCGCCGGAGAAGGTCTCAGCCTTCTCTTTTGCGCGGTCAGCCAAGCCGACGCGCTGCAGCATTTCGGACATGCGGGATTTAAGGGCGCGGCCGCGCAGGCCGTACAAGTGGCCCTGATGCCAGAGATTCTCGGACGCGGTCAGCTTGAGGTCGATGCTTTGGGCCTGGAAGACGACGCCGATGCGGCGGCGCAGGCTGTCGGGTTCTCTGGCGCCGTCGAAGCCGAGGACCAGCGCCCGACCGCCGCTGGGAACCATCAGGGTCGAGAGGATGCGAAACAGAGTGGTCTTGCCGCTGCCGTTCGGGCCAAGCAGGCCGAACAATTCCGCGGGCCGCACGTCGAAGGAAACCCCGTTCAGAGCCGTGCGGTTCTCATAACGGTGCAGGAGGTTCTGGACCGAGATCGCCGGGGAGGCACTGATTTGAGGCTCGGAAACGACAGAGACGGGGGCGTTGGAAGACACGGATTATTCTACGACGAGACCGTGTTCAGCATCATGAGGGCAAAGAGAAGGGGAAGGTAGAACACGGTCGCCTGAAGCAGTTGGCGTGCTTTCCGCTTGGAGCGGGAGGAAGTCGGCGCCAGCTTCAGAGAGGCGAGGCGTAGCCCAAAGTAGAGCAGCGCGAGGCTGAGTCCCAGCGCGCCGAGAAGGTAGATTCGGCCAGACATCCCAAGGAAAGTGGGCAGCAGGCTGATGGGGACGAGGGCTATCGAATAGAGCAGAATCTGCCGGGAGGTGGATTTGCCGTCGGCTTCGACGACGGGAAGCATGCGGATGCCGCCGCCCTCGTAGTCTTCGCGATAGAGCCACGCGATCGAGAAGAAGTGAGGGAACTGCCAGAAGAAGACGATGGCGAACATTACAAGGGCGCCCCACTCGAGGCGTCCGCGGGCGGCGGTCCAGCCGAGCACGCCTGGCATGGCCCCGGGGAAGGCGCCCACAAAGGTGCAGATGGGGTGAATCTTCTTCAGCGGAGTATATGCGCCGAGATAGACGGCGCTGGTCGCGAGGGCCAGGCAGCCGGTGAGAGGATTGAGAGCGATTCCGAGGTAAAGAATTCCGCCGACGGCCATGACCAGGCCGACGACGGTGGCGTGCAGCGGGGTCATTCGTCCGGCAGGGATGGGGCGCATGGCGGTGCGGCGCATGCGGGCGTCGACTTTCCACTCCATGACCTCGTTGAGGGCTGCGGTGCCGGCGGAGACAAGGCCAATTCCCGCCAGCGCGTGGAACAGTCCCCAGGAAACTGAGGAGACGCCGGATTTCATGGCCCCGAAGTAGTAACCGCACCATGCGGTCATCACGATCAGCGTGGTCACCCGCAGCTTGATGAGTTCGGCGTAGTCGCGCACAAATGCGAGCGCGCCGTTGCGTGGAACCGCGAGGGGTTGGATTGCGGTGCTCATGCCGTGACCGGCTTTCGTTCCTTGTGAGTCGCGCGTTCTTTTAAGGGAACAGGGATGTGCCGCCATGCCTGGATCGACAAAACCACCGCGGTTGCGAGCAGCAATGCTCCCACGGCGACATGGGCCACGGTTGAGACTACCATAGGCAACTCGGGCTGGACGGCGTCGCGTCCCCAGGCGACACGGGTAAGGAAAGCCGCGAAGCCGAGGCAAAGCTGCGTGATCAGGAGCGCCAGCATCATCACCGCCGGACGGCGAATGGCGGCAAGGCCCGGAAACTGGGTGAGGGCGCGAATCGAGGTCCAACTGAGCACGACCGCCACGACCGCTGCGTTCACCACGTGCGGCAGCCAACTCATGCCGTGATGGCGAAACATTCCGCCGAGGACGAGCTGTACGTAGAGCACAAAAACGGAGAGCAGAGTCAGAGTGAGGAGGCGTGGATGGCGGGTGTCGACCTCGGCGGGAGCGTCCTGCTCCACCCAGCGGCGACCGGTGAACAAGGCGATGGCCACGGCGATGCAGAAGAACGTCTGGCCGACGGCGGCGTGGGCAGTGGAGATAGCCGGCGGCAGAAATCGCAGGACAGTCAGGCCGCCGAGGATACCCTGCACGATGATGGTGCCAAGGGCGGCGATGGCGAGAGCTTTGATCCAGCGGCGGCGGTCGACCAGCCACGTCCAGACGGCGATGACGATGGTCAGCAGGCCGGTGAACTCGGCGACCATGCGGTGGCTATGTTCGTACTTGATGCCGCCGACCATGGGCGGCATTTTTACGAACGATCCGAAGGAAGTGGGCCAGTCGGGGACGGAGAGTCCGGCATCATTGCTGGTGACGAGTGCCCCGGCAATGATGAGAAGGAAAGTCGCGCACGCCGTGAATACCGCGAAGCGGTGGTGCGCGGCGTTATAGGGTGTCGAAGCGGCCTTCAGAGCAAGTTCCTTTGCATTTTTCCCTGCCCCTCGCGGCTAAAAACTTAACCACAGGGGGCACGGGCGTGCACAGAGGATTGATGGCTGTGGAGGGCGGAATTTTCCGCCCTCTACAGTTTTAGAACTATTGCATCTTAAAGGTGGTGTCTACGGTCTTGCTGTCCTTGGGAGCGAGCGTGACTTTCTGATCCTGCTCGCCAAGTTTCTCCTGCACGAACGCCAGGGTGTAGTCGCCGGGAGGAAGGCCCTTGATCTCGTACTTGCCGTCATCGCCGGTCACCGCGTAGAACGGGGTCTTCACCACGTTGACGTACATCTTCATCCAGGGATGCTGGTTGCACTTCACGGGCAGCATGATTTCCTCGCGCGCGAAGGTCTTCTCGAGAGGAGCTGCCTTGGGCGGCTGTGACTCGTTCCACTCGCGATTGTCTTTCGGAGTGGGATGGATGTTGTGGGTGGTGGGATCGTCGTTCTTGATTTCGATCGTTTGTCCGGCCATTGCGCCCAGGACGTGCGGATGGTAGCGGCATCCCTGCTGATCGATGGTCACGGGATCCTTGGGAACGTCAAAGCCGCGGTTGCCCAGGCCCTCTTTTACGTAGACGAAAACATTGGCGAGCTTGCCGCCATCGGCCACGATGGTTTCGGCCTGATTGTTGCCCTTGCAGGCCGCATCCTGGCTCATATCAATCCTGCCCGGTTTAGGGGCAGTGCCATCCAGTTTTACCTGGCCACTGACCGAGGCCGCGGTGGCCGGATCAATCGGAGTGGAAGCGGCGGCCGGCTGCGCTTCCGATGTGGGGGAGGTGGTTTGCTCCTCGTTCGTGTTCTCCTTTTTGCTGCATCCTGCAAGGAGCCACAGACTGAGAAGGCAAAGGCTGAAGATCGCTACCCAGGTCTTCCTGTTCATGATTACGCCCTTTCTTGAGTATTGTCGCCGCCGCGGATTCTGCAACCAATCAGGCCACTTTTGGTCCGTA
The DNA here is from genome assembly GCA_963803205.1 of Terriglobales bacterium. Lineage (GTDB taxonomy): Bacteria > Acidobacteriota > Terriglobia > Terriglobales > Acidobacteriaceae > CAWDLG01. Next base: position 557,987 of record CAWDLG010000004.1, on the reverse strand, counting down.
TCCGAACGGCATCCAAACGAAACTTGTCCTTGTGGAACCAAACATTTTACCGCGAACCGCCGCCAGCCGGTGTGGGCGAAGCCACGGCCGCCCGCTTGTGCTTTGTCCCGGATTGCACCGCCGCCCGGGTTCGTCCCATAGCAGACGATACCCGGCGCTGCTCTTCCGGCGTGAGCTGGAAGATGTAGTCGACCAGGAGCTTGGTGTGGTCCCCGGTAAAGCCGTTGAACGACGGCGGGACGGGGCCGGAAAAGACCCAGTGGTCGTTTTCCCGCCGGAACAGCCCTGAAGGCATGGAAGTGCCCGGGGCCATGGCCTGCGGGTCCACAATCCAGCGCTCAACCCAGTCGGGCTTTAGACGGTCGCGAGCCAGCAGGAAGTTGGGCGCGGTAGCAATTTTGTCGTGCTGAGCATCGCCGGTGGCGTGGCACTTCAGGCAGGGAGCAGCCGTACTGGAGAACAAGCTGCGCGCCATATCGGTTTCCTTCGCCGTCAAGGTCGGCACCTGCTCGGGAATGTAGGGCATGGGCTGCTGCGACAGCGCCTGGAAGAAGCGCACGAGCTTGCGAAGTTCGTTGTCCGAGAAGGAGAACGTAGGCATGCGGACCTTGAGATAAGGCCGGACGCCGTTGCGGTTCGTGTCGCGGGTCTCGAGCGCGGGATTTGACAGGAAGCGGCGCAGCCACTCGGGGTCGACTCTCGCGCCTTCCGTCAACAGCTTCGGGGGTAGTTGTTCCTGCACTTCCTGATACTGGCTCATTCCCATCAGGATCGTTGGCTGGCCGGGAATGAACTGGTGGCAGCCCATGCAGTTGTATTTCTTGACGATCCACCAGCCTTCCTGGACGTCGCGGCGCGAGTCGCCGGGCTTGTACTGATAGGTGACGGGAAGGGAAGTCTCCTCACTTCCGAGAAGGAAGGTGGTCAGCGCCCGGATCTGCTCCTTGTCGAGATGAAGATTGGGCATGCGCAGCTTTTCTTCTTCGGTGCTGTGCATCTTGCCCTTGTCGTAGACCTCGGGCTCGGCCAGCTTGTGCTCGAAAAATCCTTTGTGGTTGTACCAGGCATCCCTGGCTGGACCGCCGGGCAGCCGCGCCAGGTCTTCCGGATTTGTGATCGGCTCGGAACCCTTGCCGCCGCGCTTGGCGGGCTCGGTGAACAAAGCGAAGTCAAGGCGTTCGATGGGCTTGCTGCCTTCCGCCGTCAGTTCGGTGCCGATGCGGCCTTCGCTCTCAAAACCGGCAATCTCATGGCATCCCGCGCAGCCGAAGTGGCGAATCCACTTCTCGCCTTCGGCCTTGAGCTTGGGGTCTTCCATGTAGGAGGCGTCGGCATAAGCGGAAGGCTCTTCCTTCTTCTGCGTGATGAGGTAGCTGGCGATGTCGCGGGCATCGTCGGGACTCAGGCGAAGGCTCGGCATCACCGTCATGTTCTGCACCTGGAGTTCGTGCCCGTCATTCGGGCACCGGCTGTGCTCCAGATCGAAGACGTAGGGAAGACCCTTCCTGGCGTAATCTTCCGGCCCAATGTCCTTCTTCTCGTACGGACAGTAGGGACGAGTACGTTGGCGGGCGTTGTGAATCCAGCGGACCAGGTAGTCGAAATTCGCTTTTTCGCCTACGCGGCTGAGGTTGGCTGCAAAGGTCCCGCCCTGCATCTGGCTGCCCTCTCCGATGGAGTGGCAGGCGAGGCAACCCCGGGATTCGAAGAGTTCCTTTCCGTGGTCAGCGTTGCCAGGCTTTTGTTGAGGCAGCGAGTCCACCAGGCCCTCCTGCCAGATGTAGGCAGAGATCGAGCGTATCTGCTCGTCATTCAGCCGGAAGTTCGGCATCTTGGTAGTGGGGCGGAAATCGGTGGGCTTGTGGAGCCAAACCGGGATCCAGTTCCGATTCAGCTTCAGCCGGACATCTTTAAGATTCGGCCCGATTTTCTTCATGTCCTGCATCAGGCTGTGGGACTGGAAGTCGTACTGCTGGATCTGGCCGTCGAGCTTGCTGTTATCAACGCGAAGCGCGACCGCCTTCTGGTTGAGCCGGTTGGCTTCTTCGTTGCTGGAAGCGGCGTCGGCCTGCTTCATCAGATAAGAAGCCTGCTTCAGATCGTCGACCTTCTGCTGCTCCGCCTGCTTGATCTGCTGGCTGAGATTATTCAGGTCCTCGGGCTCGCGGTCGTAGCCCTCGTAGCGATGGCAGCCCATGCACCCGCGCTGGCGGAACAGGTCCTTGCCTTCTCCGATTACGGAACCCACGTCATCCCCGGTGACCAGAACCATGTCGGCTGCGTGGCAGTTCTGACATCCCGCCTCGACATTGGGCTTGGGGAAGAGCGGCCACAGCCAGTGTTCGTAGTCGCCGTGCGCCTTCTCGATGCTGGTAGTAGCGCGACCATTGCCCTGATGGCAGGTGGAGCAGCCGAACTTCTCGGGATCGTGAATCTTCAGAAGCTCCGGTTCGGGATGGCTGACGAAAGCCTGAGCGTAGTCGTCGGGCCTCTTCTGGCCCTTCGGGGTCATGGAGGCGGCGGTGATGACCAATGGCTCGCGCGCGCCCATGTGGCAGGATTCGCAACGGTCGACGATGTTCGCCTCGGCCACGTTGATCTGCACGATGGAGGGATCGAGGTCTTCAGTCTTCTTGCGCAGACCGTCAATCTGAACCGGGGTGAGATCGACCATGTGGTCGGAGATGTATTGATCCGCCTTGGTGCGGGCTTCGGTCACCGGCTTCAGGACTTCTCCGAGTTCGGCGCTGACCTTGGTTCGCTCATTGCGGAGCCCGTTGTACTTCTCTTCCAGTTGCGGGAAGGTGTATTCCTCATTGTGGCCGTCGGGATATTTGACGGTAGCGGTCTGGCTCTTATATTTGTCCAGGCTTTTCTGCTTGCTCTTCTTGCCGGAGGGGCTGGTGTCGGTTTCGATCTGATAGGTGATGGCGTTGACGTAGGCGCGGCGGTCGGTGAAGACGCTCTGCACCGCCAGCAGGCGGGCGTTGAGATCGTTGAGCTGTTTCTGGATCTCTTCGCGGCGGGCCTTGGAAGCCTGATCGGCCTGCTGCACATCCTGCTGAAGTTCGCGATACTCGGAGTCCTGCTGGATTGCCTTTTCGGACTGGTCGGACCTGGTGCGCGCCGTCTTGAGGAAGGCGGAGTAACGATCCTGCCACTCATGCTGGAAGGCCTTCCAGGGACGCTGGCCATAGGCCTCGTCCCAAAGCGCCCAGAACAGCGTCACCATCAGAAGCGCAATGGCGACGGTGTAATGCAGCGCGTACGACTTGGTTACAACCGGGTCGCGGTCCGGGATAGGCTGCTCGGGCACCTAGTCCTCCAAGTAAAACGTCAAACGTTAAACCACGGCGTGATCCACACGTACTTGATGTTCAGCGCCAGGCGTAACAGCATTTTGATGGGCAGGCCCACCATGGTGAGCAGGAAAACCAGCAGGATCGAGTACTGCAACAAGCTCATGCGCTTGTAATCTTTCGGGTTGTAGCGCCGGAAGAAAGCGTGCGCCAGGAATCCGGCAACCAGGTAGTAGCCTCCCACGACGATCGCGCCAAAAATTCCCTTGGCGAGGTTCGAAGTGATCCCGAAAATGTCGGGAAGGTCGCGGTTCACTTCGTAGATCAGGCGGTTGTGATCCCACGTCTGTCCCGGCCAGAACCACTGCCAGCCAGGGCCGCGGATGAAGGTGCCGATGATGATCATCGAGACCCAGAGAATGATGAAGCCGAAGAGAAAGGTTCCGATAGAAAACTTGCGCTGCTTCCAGGTGTAGTAGCCGCTGCCCAGTGGATTAGTGTCGATATAGGGAATCACCATCAGGCCGACGATGATCAACGTTGGCATCACCACACCCGCGATCCAGGGATCGAAATAGACCAGCATCTCCTGCAGGCCGAGGAAGTACCAGGGCGCTTTGGCCGGGTTCATAGTGAGATTGGGATTGGCGGGTTCCTCGAGGGGAGCGCTCAGCGTGATGGACCACACCATGAGAACGATGGTGATGATAATGGCGGCCAGGAATTCGATCCGCAGCAGGAACGGCCAGACGTGAATCTCCTTTTGCCAGCCCGGACGGAAGGGCCAGGTCTTGCGATGGTGAGTTTTGGCCATCGCAGGATTGGTTTCAAGCTCGCCAATCAACTGGTCGTTGGCGTGCGCCTGCTTCCACGCCAGGTAGATATAGAAGGCGAGAAGCGGGATCAGGGCTACGATCGGCACGTTGTCGGGTGTGGATGCAATTTCCCAGAGTTGTCGCCAATCCATATCGAAGCTCCAGAATCCTCAGTGGACCTGCCTTGTGCGGCCGGTCCTTTACTCGCCGGCGCCCTACTGCGCGCGCCGGGGCTTGTCGGCTTCCTCTTCGAGCATCACGGGCGCGGGTCCGGAGATACCGCCATCCTTCCGCACGCGCCAGAAGTGAACGATCATGAAAATCGAGGCCACGATGGGGATGCCGATGCAGTGCCAGATATAGGACCGCAGCAGCGCGTTGGCGTCCACGATCGAACCACCCAGAAGCCCGAAGCGGACATCGTTGTATGGGGTCATGTGCAGCATGGGGCCGAACGGTCCCTCGTGACCCAGGAGCGGGGTGGCACGAGCCATATTGGTTCCGACCGTCACCGCCCAGAAGCCCAGCTGATCGTCAGGCAGCAGGTAGCCGGTGAAGGAGAGGAGCAAGGTCAGGACCAACAGAATGACGCCGACGTTCCAGTTGAACTCCCGCGGCTTTTTATAGGAGCCGGTAAGGAAGACGCGGAACATATGCAGCCAGACGGCGATGACCATCAAGTGCGCCGCCCAGCGATGCATGTTGCGGAGAATCTTTCCGAAGGGAACGTCGTGCTCGAGATAAAGGACGTCGCGGAACGCCTGCACCTTGCTGGGGTGGTAGTAGAACATCAGCAGAACACCCGTGAAGGTAAGGACAATAAAGAGATAGAAGGTGATTCCGCCCATTCCCCAGGTGTAGCTGTAGCGTACGGCATCGCGATTGATCTTGGCCGGGTGCAGGTGCAGGAAGACATTCGAGAGCACGCCGAGCGCACGATTCCGCGGAGTGTCATCGTGCTTGTGGCGGAAGATCGAAGTGAAGACCTGGGTCTTGGTGGGATCTTTCAGGCCTTCGATCTGCTCCTTGGCCTTAGTGGGCATGTCAGCCTTCAGGGACTGCACGTCCTCCCTGAAGCCGCTCCTGATCCGGTCCAGCAAGCCCACGCCGCCGTTCTTGCCGTTACGTTTTTCTTCGTCAGCCATCGTGTCCTCTTAAGTTCTGCTCAACGGACGAGACGCTTTCGTGAAGTCGATTAACCCGGCAGATACGCTCCCGGATCGTTGAAGTGGGTTGGTTGACCTTTCGGCCACTGATAGAGCTTTGAGACATCCACGAGGATCTGGCCGTCGGGCGACAGTTCGACGTGGGCGCGATCCATAGGGCGCGGCGCCGGGCCTTCGAAGTTCACGCCCTCGCTGTCATAGCCGCTGCCGTGGCACGGGCACTTGAACTTGTTTTCGCTGGGCTTCCAGTCGGGCGTGCACCCGAGGTGGGTGCAGCGAGCGTAGATGACGAACAGGCGGTCGGGAGTACGGTCCACCCAGATGCGGTATTTCTGCTGCCATTTGGTGTCGACGCCGAGACCGTAATCGGACGGGTATCCGATTTTGAAGCTGGTGGCGGGCTCGAAGAGCGTCCGCGGAAGAAAGAAGCGGAAGAAAGCCAGGAACCACGCGGTGAGGAACGCGGCAACCGCTGCCCAGGTGAAGCGACGCCGCTGCTGGTTGATGCGGGTGTTCGCCGGGCCGGTGGAAGCAATGCCGCCTGCCGCGGCAGCCCGCGAGGTTCCCACAGCAGGCGTGCCCACGTAGCGGGTTGACTCGCCGCTTCGGGCAACCGAGGTTCCGGTGGGAATTGCAGCAGCGGGCGCCGCCGGACGTGCGGCTGATACTGGCGCTGCCGCGGCGGGAGTTGCCGCCGCCGGTGCAGCCGGAGCAAAGGGCTCGCCAAGCAGGGCAGTCATTTCTGCGTAGTTCAGTTGCGGCAAATTGTTGCGTTTGCGCTTGGCCTGCTCGGCGGCGATGGAAGAGCGACTCCACTTCTTTCCCGCTGCGACCATCTTCTCGACTTCGGGACTGATCTGCTGGCTGGCTATCGCCGGAGCAGGAGGAGCAGTCGCCGCGGCAACCGGTTGTGCCGGCACGGTCGTGGGTGCTTCCGCGGCGGGCGAGGGAGGTGCGGCCGCCGGAGGTGGCGTTCCGCCATCGCTTTCCCACCACAGGGGCTGGCCGAGCTTGAGGGCTTCGATGTCGGCGTCGCTGAGAAGCGGCAACCCGGACCGCTTGCGGTAGGCCTGCTCGGCGGAGATCACCGAGTTGTTCAGAGCGTTCCGCGGCCAGGCCGGAAGGCGTCCACGGACGCCTTTGCCTGCATTGTTAGGCTCGTCTGCCATCCGTCCTTCCCCTTCTGTCCTGGCGCTTCACCGCAGGCTAGCCGGCGGTGACCAGATCTGCGGCACTGACGGTTTCGGGGCGACCTTCATGGATCGCCGACATTACCAGATCAGCGAGCGCGGCAATAAAAATCGGCGAGTTGTTCAGACCCGCCGTCATTTCAAACCTTTCGATTCCCAGCCCCGCCGCTTCTCCCCGCGCCTCGTGGTCGATCTCACCGAGCGTTTCCACGTGGTCGGAGACAAACGAGATGGGGACAATACATACGTCGCGTGCCCCTCCGGCAGCAAGATCCCGAAGCGTGGCATGGAGCGAGGGACGCAGCCACTTGCTGGCGCCGACCTTGCTCTGGTAGCAGATGCGATGGCGGTTGGGCCATCCGCCGCGGCGCATCACCAAATCGACAGTGTGTTCAATCTGCCGCTGGTAGGGATCGCCGGCTTCGATTACCGATACCGGAACACTGTGCGCGCTGAAGACAAGCTCAGGCGAGAAGGGATCCGGAAAGCGCGTGAGGGACTCTTTGATCTTTTCCACGAGAGCATCGAGATAGAGATCGTGGGAGTAGAAATTCTGGATGCAATGAAGCGGGAGATCTTCCTGGTAAAGCCGCTCCCATTCGTTGAGGCTGCTGCCGGTGGTTGTAGAGGAATACTGAGGATAGAGCGGCAGGAGCACCACCTCATCGCAACGGGCGGCCCGCATCTGGTCGATGGCTTCCGCGGTAAAGGGATGCCAGTAACGCATGGCTACAAAACAGTGGGCATCAAGACCGGAGTTCCTTAAATGAGATTGTAGCGCTCTTGCCTGCTGTTCGGTAAAGCGGCGGATGGGAGAGCCCCCGCCGATGACGGAGTAATGATGCTGAACTTTCCTGGCGCGGGTGGTGGAAATGAGCTTGGCCAGCGGCTTGCGGCCGATGCGAGCGAAGGGGAAGTCGATGATGTCGGGATCGGAAAAAAGATTAAAAAGGAAAGGTTCGATCGCTTCCAGCGTGTCGGGGCCACCGAGCTGGAAGAGCACTACGCCCACACGCCGTGTTGTGTTCACCATCCCCCGAGTCCCTTGAAGAAAAAGGATGTTACTCAATATAGCAACATTCGTCAATGACGAGAGAGAAGGTTTTCGACAAGGGCGGACAAGAACTCACAACCCGTACGGCAGAACTGGAGCGGTTTTCGAAGGAAGGAAAGGATTCGCGTCGAAGCGAAGAGAAATTTCAGCCGCGGGAAGATTGCGCGGCGGCAGTATTCGCGGACTGCATTTCCTGAATCACGGAGTCGGCGAACTGCGAGGTTCCCGACTCGCCGCCGATGTCGCGGGTTCGCTTTTCGCGGGTCCGGTAGACATTCTCGAGGGCTTGCTGGATATCGTTGGCGGCATCCTGCTCGCCGAGATGGCGAAGCATCAGCAGGGCAGAGCGCAGAACTGCCGTCGGATTAGCCAGATTTTTTCCGGCAATATCGGGAGCCGAGCCGTGAACCGCTTCGAAGATGGCGCAATGGTCGCCGATATTGGCGCCGGGGACGAATCCCAGTCCGCCGACGAAGGCGGCACAGAGGTCGGAAATGATATCGCCGTAGAGATTCTCCATCACCAGCGTGTCGTACTGGTAGGGATTCATCACCAGCTGCATACAGGTGTTGTCGACGATGTGCTCGCCGTAGGTGACCTCAGGAAACTCCTTGGCCACGTTGCGGCAGCAGCGCAGGAACAGGCCGTCGGAGAGCTTCATGATGTTGGCCTTGTGGATGGCGTGAATCTTCTTGCGGTGGTTCTTGCGGGCGTACTCAAAAGCGAAGCGCGCGATGCGGGTGGAGGCCTTTTCCGTGATGATCTTCAGGCTCTCGACTACCCCCGGCACGACTTCGTGCTCGATTCCGGAATACAGGCTCTCGGTGTTTTCGCGGACGATGATCAGGTCCACGTTGGGATAGCGCGTGGGAATATGAGGCAGATTGCTGATCGGGCGGAAGTTTGCGTAGAGCTCGAACTGCTTGCGCAACTGCACGTTGATGCTGGCGAAACCGCCTCCGACCGGCGTGGTCACCGGGCCCTTGAGGGCGACGTGGGTGCGCTCGATGGATGCCGTCAGCTCCTTGGGAATGTATTCGTGGTATTTCTCGAATGCCTCGGCGCCGGCCTGGAAGGTTTCCCAGTCGAATTTCACGCCGGTAGCTTCGAGAATGCGAACTGTGGCCTGCGTTACTTCCGGTCCAATGCCGTCCCCGGGAATGAGTGTGACTTTGTGCGTCATTAGAATCCTGATCGTTTATCGGCACGACGGCAGCAAATCATTGCCGACGCGGACATCCGCTAGTTCTTGGCCGCGCCCCGGATGCGGGCGTCCGGTTCCTTGCTCTTGAGGAGATCCTTCAATTCCGCCATGAATTCCTGCACGTCTTTGAAATCAAGATAGACCGAGGCGAAGCGGACGTAGGCCACCTTGTCGTGGCGGCGGAGGCGGTTCATGATCAGCTCGCCGATTTCGCTGGTCTTGCGCTCGCGCTCCGCGGATTCGATCACGAATCCCTCGGCTTCGTTGACGATCTGCTCGAGCTTGCTGATGGGAACGGGGCGCTTCTCGCAGGCGCGCAGCAGGCCGTTCAGAACTTTCTGCCGGTCGAACTTCTCCCGCCGGCCGTCCTTTTTGACCACCATATAGGGGATTTCGTCGATGCGCTCATAGGTGGTGAAGCGCTTGCTGCACTTCAGGCATTCGCGACGGCGGCGGATCGATTCCGCTTCCTTGCTTTCGCGCGAATCCACCACCTTGTCATTTGCGTGTCCGCAGAAGGGGCACTTCATGTTTGAGGAACAGGCTGCTGATGCAATTGTAACAGGCGATGCCGGTGCGAAAGCGCCGCGGAGAAGCGCGCGACCTTCGAAAGTAACCGTGAAACCTGACGATCGAAGCTAGGGGCTGCTGGAAGAAGGAAGCGCCTCGCTTGCTTCCTGCTGGTGGCTCTCTGCGGAGAGCTTGCGGAGGGAAAGCCGCTCGTTGTGGGCAAGCACCAGGCCTAGAGGAACGACGGCGATGAACGTGACCAGCCAGAGCATGATGCCGCAGCTTGCGGCCAGTTCCGGGGGCACGTCGAAGACGTGCCGCAGCACGGCGATGGTGGCCAGTTGCGAGCCGCCGCCGACGCCCGGGAGCTGAATCATGGATCCGACCATGCTTGATCCCATCAGCAAAAGCACCTGCGTCTGCGGGATCTCCAGCGGGGGCATGCCGTAGGAGTGAGTCACTTCCTTGTAGGCGACGGCAATCATGGCCCACATCGCCACCGAAACAGCGATCAGCAGGAGCAGGGACCACGGTCCATTCACGGTGTTCAGTCCGCTGCGGAACTCACGAATGCGAAGCGCGATCTTGTGGCCGAGCCTGGGTGCGCGGTGCGAAAACCGGCGCTCGGTCCAGGTGGCAAGGGCTTCGCCGCGACGCCTCACGGCGAACGCTCCCAGGGTAAGGCTCGCCACAATTGCGGCCAGGATGAGGCCGGCGTCACGAAAGCGGCTGTAATACATCAGTTCGCGGGGAGATTTGGCAAAGAAAACCGCGAGCACCAGGAGAAACGTGAACGCGCCGACATCGAAGATTCGTTCCACCGCCCAGACGGCGAGCTGTGAGGAAAAGGGGAGGTTCTCCCGGCGCGCAATCAGGTAAGGCCGGATCATTTCTCCGGGGCGTCCGAGAAGGGCAAGGCCGGTGAAGCCTATCAGGGTGGGAGAAATCAGTTTCCACGCGGAAGTCTTGCGGACCGGGGCAAGGAATATCTTCCAGCGCAGCGCGCGCATCGCGTAACCGAGATAGATCAACGAGATGCCGTGGATGATGTGGAGCTTGTTGACGTGGTCGGTCTGGTTCCAGAAGGTGATCCAGTCGAAGTCCCGCCAGGTGCGAAACTGCAGGTACATGAGTACCAGCAGGATCAGGAGCAACACCCCGTAAAAAACAATCTGCTTCTTGTTCATGAAGTACAGAGGCGATCAGGTAACCGAAGTGCTGCAGCCCACGACCCGCTGCCAAAGTAAACGATGACCGCGACAGCGGTCAACGCGAGATGTCCATGCGGTAAAGGAGATGGCGTCAGCAGGATTACTGTTGTCCAGAGCCAGCCGCCGCCCGTTTAACGCCAGATTCTACGGCGCGAGGCTTCTTCTGAACCTTTCTGGCTGTGGCCGCTGCCTTTCGCTCTGCCAGCTTCTTGCGGTTGTAGTCGAGAATGATGCGCGTCACATAGGCCTGGGTCTCGCGGTATGGAGGGACACCACGATAGTGCTGTACGCGCTCGGGCCCGGCATTGTAAGCCGCCAGAGCCCTCTGGAGGTCGAAATTATAGATTTCAAGCAAATGCCGCAAATAACGCGTGCCGCCCTCGACGTTCTGCTGGGCGTCGAAGGCGTTGGCGATGCCAAGACCGGCGGCTGTCCGGGGCATGAGTTGCATCAGGCCACGTGCGCCCTTCGGAGAAACGGCATGCGGATTGAAATTGCTCTCCGCGTGGATCACGCTGGCAATCAGATCGGGATCGATCTGGTGCAGGGCGCTGCTTGACGCGATGACCTGCTTCAGATCAAGCGTAGGAGGGGCAGCCGGTGTCGCTTGAGCCTCGGGTGCGGGCGCCGGAGGCGGCGTCAGATCCTTTTCGAAATGCTCGATCTGGCTGGTAAGGACGTCAACGTAGCCGTGGTTGTCGGCACCCAGGTATAGCCGGGTGATAAGACCGATTTGCTCCCGGTGATCGCAGCGGATGGAGAATCCGTTGTTCAGGACGGCAAGTTCGCCAGCCAAAACGGGGAGGGCCGAGGCGAGAACCAGGATGGCAATTGTGAATCCTGCTAAGAACGGGACGGAATTGCGGCGATTTGTTAAACAGTTACCCGAGGCGGCCCGAAGACCCTCTCGATGGCCGTGGCTACGCCATTCTGATCGTTCGATGAGGTGATTTCCCATCCGTTGGCGCGCAATTCATCCGACGCGTTTCCCATAATAAAGGGACGACCGGCGAAGGCAAGCATTTCTATATCGTTGTAGTTATCACCAATGGCCATGACCTCTTCGCGTGCGATACCACGATAAGCGGCCCAGCGCTCCAGGGCATGACCCTTCGAGCAGCCCTGGTTCAGGATGTCGACAATGGAAAGGTCCCGAACCGGGTACTCGGTGCGCAGGACGGTAATCTCTTTCTCCAGGCCCGCCTGGGCAAGAGCTGCCCGAGCCTCACGCATGCGCTCAATTCGTCCGCAGAACATGGCCTGGACCGGGTCGCTGACGAGAGATTTCTCGACGGGAATTACGAAGTCGATGAACTGGATGTTTTTCTCCAGCCACTTCTGGATGCTTTCGCCCAACTCATCCATGTGCTCGAGCACAATGGCGCCTTTGTCCTCGGTATCGAAGGTGATGACCGTATTTCCCCGAAACTCCTGCATGGCGGCGCAAAGCTTGCGGCAGGTTGCGGCGGGAAGAAGATCCCGGTGGAATGTCTCGCCGGAAAGAGAACGCGTGATGGCTCCGTTGGAACTGACCAGCCATAGATCGAAGCCCAGCTGCCGGGCAATCGGCAAGGCGAAGGTGTGGCGGCGGCCCGTAACCAGGATCACCTCGATTCCCTCGTTGTGCACACGGCGGAGCGCTTCGAGGTCAGCGGGCGAAATCTGGAAATTTGGGTTCAGCACGGTGCCGTCAATGTCGGCGGCCAGCAGGCGAATAGGAGGCTTCACTCCTGCTGATTTTAACATTGCGGCGGCCGGGGAAAGGCGCACCAGGGCATGTGCTATATTGCGCGATTACAATGGGTTTTCTCCTTTTCCACTTGTTTTCCTGGTGGGGTGTACTGCTGCAAATTGTGGCGATTGTTCACTTCATCCGGCGGCGCCCGGACTTCTTCTGGCTTTGGATCATCCTGATCGGCGGGTGGTTGGGGGCGCTGGTTTACGTGGTGGTTGAGGTCATTCCGGATGCCGGCCTGATGCGGCAATCTTTCAAGGTCTTTCCCCGCCGCCGCCGGATTCGGGAGCTGGAATCGGCGATCGTGGACAATCCTTCCGCGGGAAATTATGAAGAACTGGGCGATCTGTATCTGGAGGAGAGGAACTTTGTCCGGGCGCGGCGCTGCTACGACGAGTCGATTTCCTCCCGCACCGACTCGCCCGATCCGTTTTACCGGCGCGGAATCGCTGCGATGGAAATGGGGGACTTTGAGGCCGCGCTGCCCGATCTGGAGCGCGTGGTGTCTCAGGACCCGAAATACGATTTTTACCGTGCTCCAGGATTGCTGGCGCATGCCTACGCCAGCACCGGGCATCCGGACAAGGCGGCCGCTCTGTTCGAAGAGGTGATGAAGATCTCGACGCTTTCGGAGGCCTATTACAACTACGCGTTGTTTCTCGCATCGCAAAACCGTAACGCTGAGGCCCGGGAATGGGCGCGACGGATTCTTTCCAAGAGAATCAACATGCCCGGCTACCTGCGCCGCCGGGAACGGCCCTGGTTCCGTAAAGCGCACACCCTGTTGAGCCGGCTGCCCGCGTAGCAGTTAGCCCGACGGAGATTCCTGCTAAACTCCCCTCCGTGAGCCGCCCGGCATATTTCGTATGCACCAAATGTGGTGCAACGTTCGACGCCCATGAGCCGCTGACTGTCTGCTCCAAAGACGGGGGAATTCTGTTTGCGCGATATAACCTGGCTGGATTAAAGGAAAGCTTTAAGATTTCCGAGCTAAAAGGGCGGGCGGCAAATATGTGGCGGTATGCCGAAGTGCTGCCCGACGCCCCGCCCGTGACGCTGGGAGAGGGCTTCACTCCACTGCTGGCCAGCAAAGAAATCCCCAATGTCTATATCAAAGACGAAGGATTGAACCCGACCGGATCGTTCAAGGCGCGCGGCATGTCCGCCGCGGTCACGGTGGCAAAGGCCAATGGCCTGAAAAAGCTGGCGGCGCCCTCGGCGGGCAACGCGGGGAGCGCCCTTGCGGCCTACGCCGCCGCCGCCGGCCTGGAGGCGTTCATCTTCATGCCGAAGGATGTTCCCCTGGCAAACCGGATCGAGTGCGAAAGCTATGGCGCTCACGTCACGCTCGTGGACGGACTCATCGGTGACTGCGCCCGACTTGTGTCAGAACGCGCGGCGCAGGAAAAATGGTTCGATGTCTCGACGCTGAAGGAACCATTTCGCGTGGAAGGCAAGAAGACGATGGGCTACGAGCTGGTGGAGCAGATTGGCGGCAAGCTGCCGGGGGGAATCATCTATCCCACCGGGGGAGGCGTGGGACTCATCGGGATGTGGAAGGCATTCGATGAAATGGAGAAGCTCGGCTGGATCGGCAGCGATCGGCCAAGAATGGTGTGCGTGCAATCGACAGGTTGTGCTCCGGTGGTAAAGGCCTGGCATGATGCTTCGCCAGAGACCGAGCCGTGGTCGAATGCCGCTACGACCGCCGCCGGATTGCGGGTCCCGAAGCCGTATGGCGATTACCTTATTCTGGATATTCTTCGCCGCAGTCAGGGCGCAGCGGTGGCGGTCACGGACGAGGAAATCATGGACTCACTGCGCCATTGGGCGAGTGTCGAAGGCATCTTCGCCGCGCCGGAAGGAGCGGCGTCGCTGGCCGCGTATCGCCAGCTTCGGACGAGCGGGTACTTTTCCGCCGAAGATACGGTAGTGCTGTTCAATACCGGCTCGGGCCTGAAATATCTCGACGTGATTCCGGGATCAAAGCAGCCGACGAGGCCGCCTGCGCCACGGCAAATCGGCGGCATTATCGGGCCGTATTGAAGGTGGCGCAACCGGCTCCGGAACCGGTCCAGCACACAGGAAAGCCGACCAGGCGTGCTACATTCTCCTCAGCGAAATTCCCATGGATCAGCGCCTCATCCTCATTAACCTGCTGATCAGGCTCGGCGTAGCGGCCGCACTGGCCAGTGCGCTGGTTCGCTCGGTGGAATTCAAATCCCTCCTGTTTCGCGACGACCGATCGCTAAAGCAGACCGTCTATCTCGTGCTGTGGGTGGGCATTCCCCTGGCGCTGGGGGTCTGGATCCGGTTCAGCGTGCGCAGTTTTATCGCGGGCGATCTCTCGCTCGAGGCCACGCTGCTGCTGGGGGTTGTCGCCGGACGCTTTGCAGGCATGCTGGGGGGCACGCTGCTCGCATTTCCGGCTCTGCTGCACGGGGAGTGGGCGACATTGCCATTCTGCCTGCTGTCGGGATTCATGGCGGGACAACTGCGCCACCTGGCTCCGAACCGCGAAGACATCTGGTCCTTCTCTCCGTTTGTCGATCTCAGTATCTACCGGTGGATTCGCCGCAACCTGCCCAAGCCGGTGTTCGACTGGCAGATCATGTTCTTCGTCACCATCGTGGGACTGCGGTTTGTGCACACCGAACTTACCCGCCACCTGCCCCGCGCAACTTTCAGCATCGAGTCTCCGACGTTGTGGGTGAGCGTCCTGATTTATGCAACCTCGATCATGGTTGTGGGGACGGTGCTGAAGATCTGGAACAGCGTGCGCATCCAGATCAAACTGGAAGAGCAGGAGCGGATGCTGCTGCATGCGCGAATGGAAGCCCTGCAAAACCAGATCAACCCGCACTTCCTGTTTAATACTCTGAATTCCGTCTCCTCGCTGGTGCGGTTCGATCCCGATACCGCCCGGGAAATGATCATTAAGCTTGCGAACATCCTGCGGCGCCTGCTGAACAGCCCGGATGCGTTCGTCCCGCTGCGGGACGAGGTTGAGTTCATCGACAACTTTCTCGATATCGAGGTCGTGCGCTTCGGGCGCGACAAGCTGCGGGTGATCAAGGAGCTGGAGGTGGGCTCGCTCGACGTCATGGTTCCCAGCATGCTGCTGCAACCACTGGTCGAAAATTCGATCAAGCACGGGCTGTCCTCGAAGATCGAGGGAGGGAGCATCTATCTCCGCAGCAGGCTCAACGGGTCGCAGATCATCATTGAGGTGGAAGACGACGGCGTAGGGATGGGGGCGGCGAACCTGCTGGAGCGGCCTACCGGGCTTGGCGGCACCGGGATCGGCATGGCCAACGTGGCGGAGCGGTTAAAGGTGCTTTACGGCGAGAACGCCCACATGTCCATCGACAGTCACGACGGAACGGGAACGGTGGTGCGTATCCGGTTGCCGATTCTGCAAAGTGAGGGCGCTATTCCCGAGGCCTTCTATGAAGACCGCTCCAATATGCGGCGGTAGAAATCTTCGTATTGAGGAATAATCTTGCTGGAGCCGAAGCGGGAGTTGGCTACCTCGCGGGCGGCAGCGGACATCTTGCGAAGACGGCTTTCGTCATTCAGCAGATCGATCGCATAACGGGCCATAGTGTCGACGTCGCCGACATCGGCAAGAAAGCCGGTTTCGCCGTGATCGATCACCTCGGGAAGTCCCCCCACACGAGTCGCGATCGGGACCACATCACATGCCATGGCTTCCAGCGCGGCCAGGCCGAATGATTCCAGTTCACTGGGCAGGAGCATGATGTCGGCCACTCCAAGTTTCTGCTGAACCTGGTCCTGCTTGCCGAGGAAGATCACGTCGTCGTGAATGCCTTTCTGAACCGCCAGCCACTCGGCCCGCGAGCGGTCGGGGCCGTCGCCGATCAGGAGCAGCTTGGCCGGGACAGCACGGCGGACGCGGTCGAAGATTTCGATGGTGTCGTTGAGCCGCTTGACGGGACGAAAATTCGAAAGGTGAACGAGGATTCGTTCCCCGTTGGGAGCATATTCGGCGCGGCGCTCGGCGGAGCGGGCGTCGCGGCAGTACAGCTGGCAATTGACGAAGTTGTAAATCACTTCGATGTTGTTCTTGATGTCAAACTCGCGCAGGGTTGTGGTGCGCAAGTATTGCGAGATCGCGGTTACGCCGTCGCTCTGCTGGATGGAAAAACGCGTGATCGGGAGGTAGGAGGGATCCTGCCCCACCAGAGTGATATCGGTGCCGTGGAGCGTGGTGACGTAGGGAAGCTTGCGGCGATTGCGCCCGGCTGCCAGCATCTGCCGCGCCAGCATGGCGCTCACGGAATGAGGGATGGCGTAGTGTACGTGCAGAAGATCCAGGTCATAGAGCTCCGCCACCTCTGCCATCCGCGTGGCCAGGGCCAAGTCATACGGGGGATAGTCGAAGAGCGGATATCGCGATACTTCCACCTCGTGGTAGTGAATGTTCGGCTGCGGTCCGGTCAGACGGATCGGCGGGGCGTAGGAGATGAAGTGAATTTCATGGCCTCGCTGGGCCAGTTCCAGCCCGAGTTCGGTGGCCACGACGCCGCTGCCGCCGTAGGTGGGGTAACAGGTGATTCCGATCCGCATGCAGTCCCGTGTTCGCCCTAAGACCATACCATTCGATGGCAGGGGGCGCGCGGGGATTCAGATTTTGCAGGGAGAAACGGCAGGGAATACAAACAGCTAGACGTTGTGACGGAGCAGGGAAGGGCTGTGTTTGGCGGGGTCCTGCTTTTCCAGGGTTTCCTGCAGGCGCTGCTGGATCTCCGAGGAAAGGCCGGCGAACTCGATGCCCATACCGACGCCCGGATCGCTGGTTCGCACGATGCCCGGCGTCTGAATCTTATCGGCTCCGAGCCACAAAGAGATGGTCACGTGGGTCCCCAGAGGAAGAGGGACTAACGACTCGACATAACAGCCGCGTCCGCTGATGTCTGAAGAACTTGTCTGCATGACCGCTCCACCCCCGCGGTCGTCGCGAATTTCGATGGGGAACGGCACCCTGTGGCGATCGAAGCGGCGCTTGTTGCCGGCGACGGAAGCGGATGCAGCCGCGGGGCTGGGCCCGCCAGTCTTTCCGATAAACTCGGTCCAAGGGCATTGCTGCCCGTTGAGAATCTGCACTTCAGCCTGGATTTTGTTGGGAAGTCCCGCGTCCTTTGCGGTGAGAATGCGAAAGCGCGCTTTCTTCTCGTTCAGCTGGATTCCAATGATGTCGCCGGACTGCAGGGGGGATTCGATTCCAGAGAGGAACCCGGTCTCGGCGGTGAGATTGCGGGCATAGGCATTCTGGAAAAATGCTTTGCCGTTAGCATCCATACCGCGGACGCGCACCACCACATCTTCCACCCCGGTTTGCTGACCGCTCTCCATGTGCCTGACGCGCCTTTCCTGGAACAATCATAACTTGTCGGTTCACGTTTCCTGTTGCCAAGCTGGTTGCCGTCGGGCACCCGAAAGGACGTGTTCGCATGGTTACCACTGCATTACTTTAGGTCGCGATAGGAGATCAGCTCGATTCCGGCCTCGGCTATCGCCCTCCTGGTTGCTTCGGAAGTGAGGGCCTGCAGTTCGGTGACTCGCGAGGACCGAAGCGCGGTCTTCACCTGTTGCAGTTCGGCGTCATCGTATCCGGGATGACAAACCAACTCCCAGGTTCCGGGAGGGCATTGCCGCAGCAGGGAGTGCAGGAGCCTCTCATCCAGAGACCCGGTAGCCACAATTCCCAGGGTGCCATCGGGTGCGGCCATACCGGCTCTTTCCACCTCGGTGCGGAAGCGGGCGGCCAGCAGACTCAGGGACCGAACCTGAAGGGCGCGCTTCCAAAGACTGGGTTGCCCGGCAACCGAGACGAGACGAACATGCTCGAACGGATTCCGCACCGCTTTGACACCGCACGCCCTCGCCGCTTGCAGCAGCGGCCTGAGCACCCGGGGAAACATGTGAACATGCTTGTGCGAGTCCAGATGTGTGACCGCGATTCCGGCGGCTTGCAGTTTGCGAATCTGGGCCTTGGCTTCGGCCTCGATTTCTTCCGGAGCAAGCTTTCCTGAGATAGCAGCGAGAGCAAAGCGGCCGAACTGAGGACGGAACTCGCCTCGGGGAACGGTCAAGGTCGGGACTTTTGCGGGCAGCAATAGCGGAGCGCCGTCCACCAGAACTACATGGCAGCCGACTCCCAGGTGGGGCGCGGTTTTCGCGGCATCAACGGCCGGCTGAAACGCGCGTCCATTTGCCATGAGAGTCGCCGAGGTGACAACTCCGGCGCCGTGGCTTTCCAGAATGGCGCGATTGATTCCTGCGGTGAGTCCGAAGTCGTCGGCGTTGATGATGAGTCGGCGCAAGCGCACATCATTGTAGCCTCTGGGGGGCAGGAGCAATTTCTGGTTCCCTTTCGAAGACTTCCCAAGAACGATTGTGTTCCGGCGCTGCGGCAGCTCACTTTGAGATCGATCCCGAAAAACTCCCGGAGCGAATCAGGCAAAGCTTTGACATTGACGCTCAGGGGCTGAAGCCCGTCGGAGTGTGTTTGTTTTTGCGATGGGGCTGAAGCCCCATCCTGATACGAAGCAAGTCGCGCGGGGCAGGGTTCGCGACGATTGCGGTATCTTCCTTCTCAATTCTCAAATCATTCTCAATTCTCAAATCCGCTTGCGCGAGGGGCTGCGTCCCGTTATACTCGGACAGAATACGGCTAGTGTTAAACCGATGAAAACAGGGCGGTTAGCTCAGCTGGTTAGAGCGCCTGCCTTACAAGCAGGAGGCCGCAGGTTCGAGTCCTGCACTGCCCACCATGATTAAACATCTCTGATCGGTCCATAAACAATCAATATTCCGCCCGGAACTTTCTTTCCACCTGCTGCGTATTTCTTCCAGGACCCGGAACCATCTCTCGAAGTTGGATGGTCGTCGCATCCGTTGGAAAGGACCCCATGAAAACTTTCAACAAAGGTTTCGCCGCTCTGGCGGTACTCGTAACACTGCTCGTGGCGACAATCGCGATAGCAGAGTCGACCACCCGATATATTCACGTCCGTGTCAGCAACCCCGCCAATCACGAACTCGTCCGCGTCAACGTCCCGCTGATCCTCGCCGAAAAGGTGATTCCGGCGATCAATCACGGACGGCTGCGCGACGGCAAGGTTCAGATCGGTAACTTCCACGCCAATGAAGTAAACCTGCGGGCCATTCTGGACGCGCTCAAGGCTGCTCCGGAAGGCGAATTCGTGACGGTGCAGGATACCGGCAACGACGTTCGCGTAGCCAAAGAGCACGGGCTCATGGTGGTGCACGTGATCGACAGGGACGGGCACCAGAACGTGGACGTCACCATCCCCTGGGACGTGGCTCAGGCCCTGATTTCGGAGACGGCCGAGGAGCAGCTAAACATCGAAGCTGCGGTCAAGGCGCTGCAGAACGTCGGCGACATGACCCTGGTGAAGGTGACCGATCACGAGCAGAGTGTCCGGGTTTGGGTGGACTCGCGCAGCGCGAGCGAATAGAGCGATCTCGTCTCAAGAAAGGGGATCTCCCATGTTTCTTCTTGCCAAACTTGGGCTCGGCGCGCTGGGGACGGCGGCCGTCGCCGCTGCCGCACTGTGCAGCGAAGGCTTCATTCACGTCGAAGTCCATGAGAAACACCCCGGTGGCACAAACATCAATGCCGTCGTTCCAGCGGCGCTGGTGCCGGTAACTTTGAACTTCGTGCCGAACGAACATCTTTTCAAGGCTTCGAAAGACCTGCGCGAATTCCTGCCGATCATTGACGCCGCCATTCCCGCGCTTGAGGATTGCCCGGACGGTCTGCTCGTCGAGGTCATCGACAGCCACGACCACGTTCGCGTCGCCAAGCGCGGCGGCTCCGTTGTGGTCGATGTGAATGACGACGACGATACGGTGCATGTTTCCGTGCCTCTGCGGGTTGCCCACCAGTCAATCCGTGAGATTGCGAGAGCAAGGGTGGTGGATTGAGCAGGGAAGCTGCTTATAACCCGCCCGATAACGCCCGGCGGCCCCTGATTACATCCGTAACCCCACCTAGTTCGCTGCAATACCATGATTTCTGCGGCGCGACCTTATTCTGAACGGGCTTCGCCCTCGCGCCATGACAGAGAATGCCCGGTCCATCGGTCGCTACGAGATCCTCGCCGAGATTGGACGGGGCGCGATGGGCGTTGTCTACAAGGCCCGCGATCCCAACATCGATCGGGTCGTCGCCGTAAAGACGATTTCGCTGTTTGACCTGGATCCCGCCGACGACCAGGAATATCGGCAACGCTTCTACCTGGAGGCGCGGACTGCGGGACGCTTGTCTCATCCCGGCATTGTCACAATCTTTGACGTAGGAACGAACCCCGAAACCGGAGCTCCGTACCTGGTGATGGAGTACGTGGCCGGAAGCTCCCTCAGCAAGCTTCTCGCCGCGGGGCAGGGACGGCTGCCGCTCGGACCTGCTCTGCAACTGGTGCAGGAAATCGCCGAAGCCCTGCACTACGCCCATGGCGAAGGCGTAATTCACCGCGACATCAAACCGGCAAACATTTTGCTGACGCCGGAAGGGAAGGGCAAGATCGCGGACTTCGGGATTGCCCGCTTCGATCAGCACCACCTGACGCTTCCCGGCCGGGTGATGGGCAGTCCGGCATACATGGCTCCCGAGCAGGTCGAAGGCGAGCCGACCGATGCGCGCTCCGATCTGTTTTCGCTCGGGGTGGTGCTGTACACGGCGCTAACCGGGCACCGGCCGTTTCAGGGGAACAGCACGGCTACGGTCTGCTTCAAGCTGGCCAATCGCGACCCGCTTCCGGTATCGGCCTGGGATCTGGATTTACCGTCCGAGCTTGATCAGTTGCTGGCACGGGCCATGGCGAAGGATCCGGCCCGGCGATTTCAGAGTGGATTGGAAATGGCGCAGGCCCTGCGGCGCTTTCGCGAGGAGTTCGAATCGGCGCCCGAACCGCTGGCGGAGATCATGCGGATCATCGCGCGTCCGCCTCTGGGTGGGCAGAACCTGGTGATCGATGGAGAAGAGTCTCCGGGCGGGTCGCTCCACACCATGGTCAATCGGGCGCTGGCTACGCGTCCGCCTGTGCAGGTCACGGTCATGCCATCGCCTGCGAAACCGAAAGCTCTCTTGCCCGTGAGGCCACGCCAGCAGCCAGCTTCTCTCAAGGGAATGGGGATTGCGGCCGGCTTGGTCGTGGCCATTGTCGGTTTGTCTGTCTGGGCATGGCATGGGCGTCCGGCGCCGCCGGTTCCTGGGGACAAAACCGAGATCGCTCTGCTGACGGCGCCATCCGTACCCAAGATCGAAACCGCGAAGCAACAGTCCGGCGGGCCAACGGCGGAGGAGGCGGGCTGGGCATTGCCAAAAAGTGGGGCTGGGACGGTCGAGCGGAAGCCGCAATCGAAGTCTCGGCCATCCGTTGTGCGAAGTCTCGCCCGCAGCGAAGCCGGGACCGACAAGCCCGGCAGTTCGATCACCGTTCACCGGGTGGACCTGGCAAATCTGGAGGTCACGATCGAGCATGGATTCGAGGACGGACATGCGTCGATCGCCGTCGATAACCGTCTGGTTTACAGCGAGGACCTGCACGGAGAGAACAAGCGGCGGGCCCTGCTCTTCCGGCGCACCGAAGGCCGCCAGTCGGGGAATATCGCGCTGTTGCCCGGAAGGCACGAAATCGAAGTTCATGTGCAGTCCGCCGAGGCGAACTACGACGCGTCGAAGAGCCTGTCGCAGGGATTCACGTCTGGCAGCAAGGGTGTGCTGCTGGTGAAGTGCGATAAGCGCAAGAAGAAGCTGGAATTGTCGTTGCAGTGAGCCTGGAATGCACAGGCGAGGACGCCTGTGGCTACGTGAGCCTGGAATGCACAGGCGAGGACGCCTGTGGCGTGTCACGTGAATCTGGAATCCACAGGCGAGGACGCTTGTGGCTACGTGAACCTGGAACGCACAGGCGAGGACGCCTGTGGCTACATGAGCCGGCAATGCACAGGCGAGGACGCCTGTGGCTACATGAGCCTGGCGTCTCGCCCGTGCAAAATCCCAGTCGCCGCTTTGTTTATTCGCTGTTGCCACGCTGATCGGCTGATGGAACGATCTTGCCGAGCAATCCGTGTTCTTCGTCGCCGGGACCAGCCGTGAAATAGAGCTCAACCGCCGAGCCGGCAGTTGCGTTGTTGCCAAAGCTGAGAGCCCAGAGACCATCGACCAGAATGGGCGCGCCATTGACATCGAGCAACGCCCCTTCCATCCTGCCGGTCAGAGTGTTGAAGGCATGGATTGCGCCGTCGCCGAAGTTGCCAATGAGAAGCCGATGGCTGAAGGCGCCGAAGTCGGAAGGCGCCTCGGCGACTCCCCACGGAGCATTGAACCAGGGTCCATGCTGCAAGCGCTGAAGCAGGCGGCCGCGGCGGCTGAAGATCGAAACAAATCCAAGTCCAGCGCCGTGCTCCTCTTCGTCGCCCCCGGCCTCGAGTTTGGCGAAGGTGACCACGAGATTGCCGCCGACATTCTGGACGTTGAAGGGCGCATAGCCGCGAGGCACCGCGGGATCGCGGAATGCCCAGTCGTTCATCTTTACTCTATTGAACTTGGAATCGAAAATCTCGATCCGGCGGTGCATGAAGTCAGCCACATAGAGGAAGGTTCCGTGTTTGCCCTGGGCTAACGCGCAACCCTTGTAGACCGATTTGCCGGCGCGATTCACCTTAATGATCGCTTCCGTCGCCTTGGCCGTTGGGTTCCAGCCCGAGATGGTGCCGTCCTCGGTTACGAACAGGAAGACTGCCGGCTTGTCGGGCGCGACCTGAAAGTCGGTGGTGTAGTTGAATACGGTTCCGGTGGGCGTAGAGGTGCCATTGCCATCCGGAGTCGGAATCGTCACCACCAGGGGCAATGCTACGCCGGCAGCGTTGTACAGCGTGGAGAGACCGGTCCCGTTGTCTGAAACCCACCACGGGCTGCCAGAGGAACGGGAGAGTCCCCAGGCGTTGACAAGGTTCGGATCGGTATTGGGTACGTCGGGCGAAGACACGTCCTGGGTCAAGTCCGTGCGGGTGTAGTGCTGGGCAAGTCCGGCTGTGCTCCACAACAGAGTGAAGAGAGCGACGAATACTTTTATCCGCGTCGCTCGCAGTTGCAGCATCCACTTTTCCATACAATTCTCCTCCTGGAGTCGCGATCGCCGATGGCTCGGCGCTACCGAGGCCTAAGCGTCGAAAGCGGTGACGGTTGTTTTCATGGACAGCGAAAAACTGGATCGGGGCCGACGAAGGGGTTTTTTACCGAGTGGAACTTTGCGCTTGGATTCGCGGAGCGGATGATTTAGATGTCTTGCCCAAAAAAATTTGAAGTGCATGCGAACCAGCGCGCCAAATCAACTGCCCGGCGGAGGCAAAGAGTATGATGTTTGCCGAAATTTGGAATGGGCTTCCAAAAGCTGGAGGAGAAAGCATGGCAGTAATACAAGAAAACAGCAGCATGCCATCGAGAGAAAAGCTCGATGAGATCGTTCGGGAATATGCCTTTCCGGATATCCATATCGGCGTATCGGAAGATGAATCTCCATATGTGCCGTTCGTCGAGAATGTCTTCATTCGACATCTCGCCTTCGATGTCAGAAATAACCTGTACGTGAATGTTCTGTGGGTCAAGAAGAACGGAATGCTGGGACGCCACCGGCACCGCGGCCGAATTTTCGCCTGCACCATGGAGGGAAGCTGGCGCTACCTTGAATATGACTGGGTGGCGCGAGCGGGCAGCTTCGTGATGGAGAGTCCGGGTGCCGTACACACGCTGGTTTCGGACGATCCCAACGGGATGAAGACGATGTTTTTTCTGAACGGTTCGCTAGACTTCGTGGATGAGAACGACAATCTGATTCAGACTCTCGACGTGTTCTGGTTCGTGAACCACTACGTGAGCTACTGCAAGGAGCAGGGAATTCCGATCAACAAGAAGCTCTGGGTGTAGCTGAGACTAGGCGTGACTGCCCGTCTCGTTGCAAGCGCTATCGATCGGCTGCTTTGCGTCAGTGCCCGAGGAAGTGTTCGAGCACCTCGACGTCACTCTGCGCCAGGGCCATAAACTTCTTCGCTCTCTCCACGTCTCCGTGTTCCACCGCGCTCTGGGCTTTCGAAAGATTGTTCTTCATGCTGGACTGCCGCGCCGCCATGTCGCTGCGCAGACCATAGCCGGCTGCGTTCTGCTGGCGTTGCAGGTTGTCGAGGCTGCTGTCGACAGCGGCGGCGCGATTGGAAAGCTGATCGACTTCGTGCTCCAGTTCATCCAGTTGCGCAGTGTTGTTCTCTGCGGGAGGCTGCGGAGTCGTTGCTTCCATTGCCTGGGGCGGGGCAGGCGCGCTCGGGGCGGTGTTCTTTGCGGACATCTTCTGTGCCCGTACCGCCGGCTTGGCGGGAGCCGGGGCTGTTTTTTCCTCAGCGGAAGGTGAAGGCTCGACGCTGCGGCTGGCTGCCAATGGAACCTGTGACGACTGGAGATTGCCGCCGGCTTCTGCCGATGTGCCGGCTTGCGTGGGCGAGGCCGGGCTTGCAGACGATGAACTCCCGGCAGCCCCCACCGGTGCAGCCGGCGCACTCCCATTGACCCCCGACACCGCCGGCGCCGGCTCCGCGGGGGTTTCGGGGGCGATCGCGGGTGCTGTGGTCGCCTGGGTCTTGCTGTGGCGGGGAATATAGATTCCTGCGGCGACAAGTACAGCCAGCACAATGAGCGCTCCCAGAGTCATGTACAGGCCGCGATGGCCGGTCGCTGGCCCCGGCGGAGGCATGGGCACGGAAGGCATAACCGTGGGTGGAGCGGGGGGCGCCGGTATACGCTCCCGGGTTGGTGCGGCCGAAGCGGGAGTCGGCACAGGCGTGGGGGGCGTGAGTGTATCCAAAGTGGTCGCGGTTGGCGAACTCGATGCGCTGGCGATCACCGCGGATGGATCTACCTTCACGTTGCTTAGAGCGTTGCGGAAGGCGTCGGCGGTCTGGAACCGCTCGGCGGGATCCTTGGCGATGGCGATGAGAATGATGTCGTTCAGGCTCGACGGCAACCCGGGCTGAAGCTCGAGCGGCGGACGAGGCGCCGCCTTCACATGGGCAGCCATGATGGAGTAGTCGCTGGTCGCCTGGAAGGGCCGTTGACCCGTCACCATTTCGTAGAGGGACACCCCGACCGAATACAGGTCGGAGCGGGCATCGGTACCCTCGCCCTTTACCTGTTCGGGAGACATGTAGCTCAGCGAGCCGAGCGTCGTTCCGGTCATGGTGAGGGACCGCTCATCGTTGGCGCGGGCGATTCCGAAGTCCATCAGTTTCACTACCCCTTCCGGGGTGAGCATCATGTTCGCCGGCTTGATATCGCGGTGCACGACTCCCTGCTGATGGGCGTAGCTCAAGGCGCTCAAGACCTGCCCAATGTAGTTCAGGGCGTCCGGTACGGAGATCGGACCGTGCTCGAGCCGCTCGGCGATTGTCGTGCCTTCCACGTACTCCATGATCATGATGAGCTGGTTGTCGACGGTGAGGGCGGTGCGGAGGCTGGCGATGTTGGGATGGTTCAGGCTGGCCAGAACCTTGATCTCGCGGAGAAATCTCGCCGCCAACTCCTGGCGGCCTGCCAGATCGGGGAGCAGGACCTTCATGGCCTCGACACGATCGGAGATCACGTTGCGGACCCGGTAGACACGGCCCATGCCGCCGCTGCCCAACTCGTTCAGAATCTGGTAATCGCCGATCCGCTTGTTGACTTCTTCGCTCATAGAGAGACTCCGTTCCGTCCGGTTAGTCCGATGCCGGCCTTTCAAATCTGGCTTGCAGCGGGGTTTTGGCGATTGCCGTTTCAATCCTGGGGCTTAGCGGCACCGCCCGCGGGCAGGCAATTATCCTCTGCCGGATTCTTGCCGGTCAACGCTGTTCTTGGGTGGTCGTTTCCCAGCGGGTGCGGGCCACATTGAGCTTGTATTTGGCAATGTTCAGATTGTTCAGGGCCCGGTCCTGCACTTCCTTCCAGCCGTCGGACTGGGCGTGATACTTGTCGCGCAGGATGCGGATATTGGTTTCGGCCTCAGTGACATAGAGGGAGGCCGCCCCCATATTTTCGGCCACGATCTGGTCGAGAGCGTTGGCCCGCTGGGTCGCGTTGCTGAAGTCTGAGGGCAAGATCACAATCTGGTCGGGAAGTTGCGGGTTCCGGTCAGAGGCGATGCGCTTCAGCCAGTCCTCAATCACGTGGATGCCGACCTTGAGCTGAAGAGTGATGGTTGCCATGTCGGCGCGATGCTGCTGGTCGATCTGCTTACGGAGAATGGAGAGGGTTGCGGCGGCAATTTCCGCCTGGCGGTTGAAGGTGTTGACCTGGTCGCGGCTGGCGTCCGCCTGCCGTTTCGCATGCCAGGCGTAGTAGGTGTTGATGGAAGTGAGGACCAGCACGAGAAGAACGTTGGCCACGGCCGCATAGGCCATGATTTCGTTGACGCTGAGTCCGAAGGCTTTCTCCGACATTGAGCGAACCGCCCGGCGGAAGTATACCTGTTGCTGCCGGGTTATTTGGCAGCGGCCCAGGCAAGTCCGTCAGCACCGGCGCCTGCGTCGATCAGCTTGTCGACGGCCCAATCCGAAGTCCGGATAGCGGCAATCTTGTGGCTGGAGTCGCATGAGGCGTAGGCGGTGCGGCCGTCGGGAGAAATCAGAATTTCCTGCGGGGCTGCGGGAACATCGATGGCATGCGCAACCTTCATAGTATGCAGGTCGACGACGCCTACTTTGTTGCCCTGGGGAAGAGCGATGACCAGCCAGCGACCGTCCGGTGTGGCGGCGCTGCCGTATCCGGGAGCAGGCAGAGGCACCCACGTTTTCACCTTGTTGGTGGCTGTGTCGATCACAGCCAGTTGGGGCTTGGTCTGGTCGGAGGTGAAGGCCATGCTGTCGTCAACCGACAGCGAAATCCGCTGCACGACCGGCGCTACATGAATTACTTCGAGGGTCTTCCGAGCCTTCAGATCGAGTACGGAAACCGTGCCGGGGCCGACATTGGCGGTATAACCGCGGCTGCCGTCGCGAGTAATCGCGAGCATGTGCGATTCCGGCTGACCGGTCGGAACGGCGCCCACGATTTTCAGTTGGTGCGGGTCAATGATGCTGACGGTCTTGTCGATCTCGGTGGTCACGTAAAGCATTCCGTCCGGCCCAAAAACCGCGCAGTGAGGGCGCACCCCATGGCCGAAATCGATGTTGCTCGTAACCTTGTGACTGGCGAGGTCGATTACCACCATGTTGCTGCCGTCGGTCCCGGGGCGTCCGACGCCGGAGTTGCCGTAAATCGGTACGAATGCGCGCTGACCGTCGGGCGACGCGACTACTTCGTGGCCGGTTGTGCCTCCTTCGGCCACGGTCGCCACCTCGCGCCCGGCTTGCGGATCGATGATGCTCATCGCCCGGTCACCCTTGTTGGCGACAAGCAGCAGGCCCTGGCGGGAATCGCGGCTGGCAGGGTTGGCTCCGATCGATGTCATGGTGGTCATAAGAACGAGAACGAGAACCAGACGACTGGGCGACATTTTAGACTCCATTCTCTGGGATTCGCGGCTCTCAATGTATCGCGCGGCGACTGGCCTTGATTGGCCCGAAAGATACTCCGACGGGACCGCATACCCAGGAGAAGCTCCGCGCAGAAAGATACCACGCCATTGCCCTAAACGGGGAGCGCGCCCGGTTAGTAGCGCGAAGGGAGTTTGAGCCGCAGGCCGATGCGCGCCGAGAATGGCGCTCCCAGGGTAGGAACCGGCGTGAGGCCTACGACGTAGCGTTCGTTGAAGAGATTTTCGAAGGCTCCAAATGCTTCGATTCCATGACCAAGCGATCGCCCCGCCAGCAGGTCGACGGTGAAGTAGCGATCGAGAACCATGAGGTTCTGATCGTCTTCAAACTGCGAGCCAACATACCTTCCCTGAACGCTCAGCATGAAACGACGCGGATTCCAGTATCGAGCCTGCACCGTGAACTGATTGCGGGGCACCTGAGGCAGATCGAGCCCTACCAGGGACGTGCCGGGAGCAGGGAAGCTGGCGACCGATGCATCGACGAATTGATATCCGCCCGAAAGTTCAATCGTGCTGCTGACCCGAACCGAGGCATCCAGTTCAACTCCGTGGGAGCGGGTGCGTCCGAGATTCTGTCGCTGTCTCAGAATCGGGTTCGCATTCGCGTTAAGAGTGACGTTGGCAATTGGATTTACGATGTCGTCCCAGAAGAATGTCCCGCGCAGGTTCAGGCGCCGGTTGAAAGCGAATGCATTTGCTCCGGCTTCCGCCCCGGTCAGCCTCTCCGCCCTGAGATCAGAGTTCGCCAGGGTCTGGACGTTTCCCACCCGGAACGCCCGGTACAGTTCGTTGAGGGTTGGCGCACGGAACGAGCGATAGCCGGAGACGTTCAGCGAAATATTGCTCGTCACTGGATGGAGAATGGAAACGCGGGGGCTGAAAGCGTTCTCGGAACGTTCGTCAAAGGGAGCGATTGTGGTCGGCCCAGGCGGCGTTACCGGCATCCTTACGCTTTCGGCGTCAAAGTTGCGCCAGTGATCGAAGCGGCCACCGATCGTGGCGATCCATTTGGGTGTAAGCCGCAGGATGTCTTCTCCGTAGAGACCCAGCGTGCGCTGGCGGCCCCCGGCAACGGTATCCCGCAGGTGAGTCCCCGACGAGAAGATGCTTTCGTCGCTCCACCCCATCACCTGCGCGGCCTCGAATCCGGCCACGAGCGTCTGAATTTTCGTCAAAGGCTTGGACCAGGATGCGCTGGCGCCCAGTTGCTGAGCGGGAACGTGTTGCAGGTTGGTGAGCGATTCGCTGTTGCGGTCGGCAGCAATCGAGGAGAAGCTCTGGTTGTAGTCCTGAATGTCGCCATACATCCGCAGCGCGACAGAACCGAAAGCTCCTAACGGAGCGTCGGCCCCGAGAGAAGCCTGCCCGATGCGCGTGTCATTGATTTGCAGCGGAGTGCCGTTGTGGCGGCCCTCGGTAAAGAACGAACCCCGGCCGAAGATGCGTCCGTTTTCGCCAACCTGGCGGCCCAATGTGAGGTCTACGACGGCGTGTTCGGCGTTGGCGACGGTATCGACGCTTCCGCGCTGGGATGAAGGAACCAGAATGTAGCCGTCGGTGTGGAAGAGATCAGTCGATACCGCACCGTCCCATCGGCCCACCCGTTTGCCCGCCCAAACCGACAGGTCAGGTGTTTGCTGGCTGCCGTAGGAGGTTTCCAGGGAAATTCCCGGCGCCTCCGGCGTGTGCGAGAGAAACTGGACGACGCCTCCCAGGGCATTGTTGCCATACAGACTGGAGATCCCGCTGCGGACCACCTCGACCGTATCCAACTCGGCCTGAGGCACTCTTCCCCAGTACACCCAGCCGCCAAACGGATCGTTGAGTGGAATGCCGTCCTGAAGCACCAGGGCGCGGCTGGCGCCGCTCGCTCCCAGTCCGCTCAGCGACACGCCCTGCGAAGTCGGGTTCGCCGTCCTGCTGCCAGTCCGGCGGAAGAGTGTGAAGCCGGGAATCTGCCGCAGCTTGTCGTCGACCAGCAGGGCGGGGGTTGCGTCGAGGTCCTGATTGTCGAGGGAGATGGCGCTGGCGCTGACGTCGCTCAATCGTGTTTCCGTGCGGGTCGCGGTCACCACGATTCGTTCCATCACGGTCATCGGCGAGAGCGCGATCTGCAGGGTTGAAGCAGGTGTTGCTTTCAAGGACTGCTGGTAGAGAGCGAACCCGCGCGCCTCGACTGAGATCCTGCCCTCTCCGGCGGGAACTGAGTCAAATGAGAAGGCGCCGCTTGAATCTGTAATTTGCGAAGCTGAGAAAGAACCGGCAGTCAGGCTGACTCTTGCGCCGGCGACCGCCGCGCCAGCCGAATCCCGAACCTCACCCCGCAGGGGAACCGATTGCGCTGCCGTCAGTCCTGGGATACCCGCCAGGGAAAACAAGAAGATCAACAGCCGTGTCCGTTGCAGCAAATCCTTGCTCATCCCTGTTGACCTGGTTTCTCGATTTCTTCGCTGGCGCGGTGAAATCCGGTATTGGCGGCCGGCAGGCCTGCGTAAATCGCCGTCTGCAACAGCACTTCCTTTAGATCAGATGGTTCCAACTCCGCCATCAATCCGGTCCGCACATGCAGGCTGAATTCGTCCCAGTGGCCGGTTGCCGCCATCATCGCCAGCACGAGCAGACGCCGCACCCGCCGGCTCAAGCCCGGGCGGGTCCAGACCGAGCCCCAGGCGTAGCGCGTGAGCAGTGTCTGAAAATCGCGAGTGAAGTCAGTGGCCGATGCAGTTGCGTTGTCGACATAATCTTCCCCGAGCACCTCGCGGCGAACTGCGAAGCCCGCGTCAAGTGCATCACCCGGGTTCGCAGGCGGCCGCAAAAATTCCAGCAACGCACTGTTGAAGGATCGAGGCCGTTCGAGGTTCGACAGATGCGCGGCGGGAAGGCGGACAACTTTTCCTCCGGGAATATTTTGGGCGAGGATTTCACCGTGTCCCGCCCACGGAGTGGATACATCCAGATTGCCCACAATGACCAGAGTCGGCACGCGAATCCTTCCAAGGCTGGCAGTGTGATCAACGTCCCGCAGCGCGGCGCAACATCCCGCATAACCCGACGGGTTGGTGCCGACAAGAACCGATTTCACTCCGTGAAGATAAGAGTCTCCGCGATCCACGGCAGCGGTAGAAAAGAAGCGCTGCATCGCTACTTCGGCAATGGCGGCCATGCCTTGCTCCATCACCAATTTGATACGCGCATTCCAGTTGGTGACCGGGGCGAAGCGAGGCGAAGTGTTGGCAAGGACCAGTCCGTTCAGGCGATCAGGAGCATTGATGGCGATCCATTGTCCGATCGCCCCGCCCAGAGAGAGCCCGCAAAAGGCGAATCTGGAAATCTTCAGCACATCCGCGAGTCCGAGCGCCTCGCGCGCCAACTGTTCTACCGAATATTCACCGGAAGGCACATCCGAGGCGCCATGACCGCGCGTGTCATATCGCACGATGTCGAAGTAAGGAAGAAGGTCTTCAACTTGCGGCGCCCACATCCCGAGATCGGTGCCGATCGAATGGGAGAAGATCAGCGCCGGTCCGTCGGCTGTTCCTTCACGCCGGTAGAACAGCCGCGTCTTGTCAACAGTGGCAAAGGGCATGAGTTCTAATCCTTGCTGACCGCGGGCATCCGCTGCCGCGATGAAGCCAGAAGCCGCGTTCGGAAGGCTTCCGCGCTTCCCAGGTAGTCTTCCGGAGCGTCAAGGCGATCCAGAAACTCGCTCCCCAGTTGTGCCGTCACCTCGGGCATCTCGCGCAACACTTCGGACAGGCGTCGCTTCTGTTCCAGGCTGCGGCGCGACGCCTCCTCCAGCAGGTTGTGAGCCTTATCGCGTCCAATCTTAGGCGCCAGCAGCATCATCGCCCGTTCCGCGAAAATCAGGCCACCGGTTGAGTCGATGTTGGCCCGCATGCGGCCGGCATCGATGGTCAGTCCTTCTGCGACTTCCGCCATCGAATCTGCCGCCAATCCCGTAGACTGCACGACCGATGAAACGGTCTGCCACTCCGCCTGCCAGCCACCGACACCCCGTTCCTGCTCCTGTATTGTCTCCCCTAAGAAGGTCGCGACAAGGCCCGGCAGGCGTTGAGCGGCCCCCAAGGTCACTGCGCAGCCGATGGGATTTCGTTTGTGCGGCATCGTCGAAGAGCCGCCTCGTCCTTCACCTCCTTTTTCAGCCGCTTCCGCCACTTCATACTGCATCATCAGGCTCACATCGCGGGCGATTTTCCCCAAGACTGCGGTCAGGACACCGCAGGCGGAGACAAGTGCCGCCAGGCGGTCGCGGAAGGTGTGCCAGGGCGCGTCAGGATATTCCAGGCCGAGCCTTTTCGCCAGATCGCTTCCGATTTCGATGCCTTTGCTGCCAAGGGAAGCAAGGGTTCCGCTTGCGCCCCCAAATTGCAGGATTAGAGCGGCTCTGAA
The DNA here is from genome assembly GCA_963803205.1 of Terriglobales bacterium. Classification (GTDB taxonomy): domain Bacteria; phylum Acidobacteriota; class Terriglobia; order Terriglobales; family Acidobacteriaceae; genus CAWDLG01. The sequence continues at coordinate 525,779 of CAWDLG010000004.1, read as the reverse complement.
ACTCCGTGTGAGATTTTCGTGCGCGCGATGGACCGCAGCGAACCATCCCGCCGCTTTGAGTCCAAATGTTATGGGCGGCGCGGGTTGAAGAAGTGTGCGGCCCAGCATCACCGTGCTCTTGTGCTGCCCGGACAATCGTTCCAGCGCCTGCTCGAGCCTGGAAAGGTCGGCGTCAATGATGGGCTGTGCTCGTTTGAGCAGCAATATCAGCGCAGTGTCTGCGACGTCCTGGCTTGTCGCTCCCCAATGAACGAAACCGGCGGCCGTTGAGTCCGCACTCCGGACGCGCTCGGTGAGAACCTTCACAAGAGGAATGCCCGGCGTCCCAGCGCGAAGAGTATCGCGCGCGAGAGCCGCGTGATCGAAAGCATTGCCGCTGGCTGCTTTTGCGATGGCCTCCGAAGCGGCCCTGGGAATGATTGCAGCCGCCGCTTCGGCTGCTGCCAGGGCGACTTCAAAGTCCAGCATTGCCTGGAGGACAGAGTTGTCGGAGAACAGGTCGGCGAGCCTGTCGGTGGTTGCCAGACTCTCGATCAATCGCGCAGGCATGCAGGTCTTTCCCTCGCTCCGGACACTGCCAGAGATTAACACTCCGTAATCCGGTTGGGGAGTCAGACGTCGAAGAACACGGTTTCCTGATCGCCTTGCAGGCGCACGTTGAATCGCCAGGCTCCGGCGGGGGCGGCGGGCTGCGCCATGAGGGTTTCGCGGCGCTCCGGCGGCACGAGAGCCAGAACCGGATCATGCTCATTGGCCGGATCGCCGGCGAAATAAATGCGCGTGTAGAGTTGCTTCAGCATTCCACGGGCGAAAACCGCGACGTTCAGATGGGGCGCCTGCACTGAGTTGCCGGGGCCGGGAACCGTGCCTGGTCGGATGGTCTCAAACTGGCAGCATCCATCGTCACCAGTCCCCATCCGTCCGAATCCCAGGAATCGCGGATCGCAAGCCTTGTTCTGGTTGTCGTCAGGATGGTTGTATTTTCCCGCTGCGTCGGCTTGCCAGATCTCGATCATGGAGTCGTCGAGGAGAAGGCTGTCCCCGTCGGTGACACAGACGGTGAGCTTGACGCGCTCTCCTTCGGCCTCGGGCCCGGCAATACGGGAAACTGAACACTCTTCGCTGGTCAGGCAGAAGTGAAAAAATGGCCCGACAGTCTGCGATGGCGTGGGAACGAGATCGGCTTTCATTTCTCGAAAGGCGTGGCCTCCGCCCCACGTAACACAATGTCGAACCTGTAACCTGTTGCCCACTGGGGCTGCGTCGTTTCCAGATCGAACTTCGAGATCATGCGCTGGCGGGCCTTCTCATCGGGGACTGACTGGAAGATGGGATCGTAGGGAAACAGAGGATCCCCCGGGAAGTACATCTGCGTTACCAGGCGGCTGAGAAACGAGCGCCCAAAAATTGAAAGATGAATGTGAGCCGGGCGCCACGCGTTGTAGTGATTTAACCAGGGATACGGACCGGGTTTGATGGTGACGAAACGATACACGCCATTCTCGTCAGTCATGGTGCGGCCCGTGCCGCTGAAGTTGGGATCGAGCGGCGCGGGATGCTGGTCCCCGATATGGATGTAACGTCCCGCAGCGTTTGCCTGCCAGATCTCGATCAGCGCCTTGGGGACGGGGCGGCCGTTGCTGTCGAGCACGCGTCCGGTCACGATAATGCGCTCGCCCAAAGGCTCGCCCGCATGCTGGCGGGTGAGATCGTTGTCCGTCTCGCGAATCTCGCCGTGACCATAGACCGGGCCGGTAATTTCTGACAAAGTGTGCGGCAGCAGAATCAGGGGCTGAGCGGGAGCGCGGCGGATCGTCGATTGATATCCCTCATACAGGGAAGGCGGCTGGCTCCGGGAATCAAGGCGCCGGTAAGGGATGAGCGAACGCTGATTCGTCAGATGCGGCATTTCAAGCAATCCTTTAACTTCTTAGTCCCTCACCCGATACAACAACGAATGTTAACCGACCTCGAAGGCTTTGTCACCAAATCGGCGGCGGCGGCCTAATACGCAGAGCTAGGCGTGATCGGTCGTGACTCGCAGAATTTCGAGGCCTATACTACGGGTCGCATTTGGGATCTGGAGGTCGGCATCCACGTGGGCGGGAGGTTCTGATGTACCGAGGTGATGTAGTCGGAAGTTTGCTGCGGCCGGACTACCTGAAGCAGGCCCGGGAACGGCGTGAAGCCGGCAAGCTCAGCGACCTGGAGTTCAAGAAAGTCGAGGACCGTGCCGTCGACGAGGCCGTGGCACTCCAGGTGGGCGCGGGTCTCGATGTGATCACGGATGGAGAGATGCGCCGGTACGCATTTTTCGGCCATCTGATCGATGCGATCGAGGGCTTCGACAAGCTCGGCGGATGGGCCATTCCTTTTCGGAATGAAAAGGGAGAAAAGCTGGTGCTGTCGCGGCCGGTGGTGGTTTCCAAGCTGCACCGCAAGCGCTCAATGTGCGCGGAAGAATTCACCTACCTGCGCGCGCGGACGGATGGTCCAGCGAAGACAACCTTGATCAGCGCACAACAGGCTGCCGCCTACTATGACAAGGACAAATCGCAGGCCGCGTATCCGAAGATTGAAAACTACCTGGCGGACCTGGTTGACATTCTGCGCGACGAAGTCGAGGAACTGATCCGCCTGGGTTGCAGCTATATTCAGGTCGATTCACCCCAGTACACGGCGCTGCTCGATCCGCAATTGCGGGAAGGGTACCGGCAGCGCGGCAACGATCCCGACAGGCTGCTCGATCTTTCGATCGAAATGGATAACGCGGTAATTGGGAAACATTCCGGAATTGTTTTTGGCCTTCACCTCTGCCGCGGGAATAACCAGAGCAAGTTCTACGCCGAGGGCGACTACGGCCCCATCACCAAGGTGTTCCGGAATACGAATTTTCAACGTTTCCTGCTGGAATATGACGACCAGCGTTCCGGGGGCTTCGACCCGCTGCGCCAGGTGCCGGACGACCGGACGGTTGTGCTCGGCTTGGTCAGTTCGAAGAAGCCCGCGCTCGAGAGCAAGCAGGCGTTGAAGGAGCGCATCGCGGCCGCCGCCGCCATCATTCCTCTGGAGCGGCTTGCGCTGAGCCCGCAATGCGGGTTTGCCTCGACGATCGAGGGAAATCTGATTACCCCGGAGGATCAGGAGGCCAAACTCCGCCTGGTGGCAGAAACTGCCCGCGAGGTGTGGAGCGAGCCGGCTTCATCGGTACGCAAGAGAGCCTGACGCTCAGCGATTCCATTGCCAGTTCTCGTACCGCTTTCGCAACTCCGTCTTCAGCAGCTTGCCGGTCGAGGTGTGCGGCAATTCATCGACAAAGATGAATGCGTCGGGCAATTGCCACTTGGCGAATCTGTCCTGCAGAAATTCGCGGAGTTCATCGGAGGAGATCTGTGCGCCGTTTCGACTGACTATCACGGCGACGGGGCGCTCCTGCCATTTGGGATGCGGCACGGCAATAACGGCGGCTTCGCGAACGTCAGGGTGGCCCACCAGCGCATTCTCCAGGTCGACCGAACTGATCCACTCTCCACCCGACTTGATCAAGTCCTTGGTGCGATCGACGATCTTGAGATAGCCCTCTGCATCGAGAGTCCCGACATCTCCCGTGCGAAACCACCCGTCCTCGGTCCACTTGTCCTTTTCGTCCGGCAGGTTGTAATAGCTGCCGGCGATCCAGGGTCCACGTAGCTGCACCTCCCCCATGGTTTGTTCGTCGCGGGGCACGGGGCCATCCTCACTGACCACTCTCATCTCGACCAGTGGCGTGGGAAGACCCGCCTTGGCCTTCTGCTGGTAGCGCCTCTCACTCGGCCAGTCGCGCATGTGCGCCTTAAGCTGGTTCGTCGTCGCTTCGGGGCTGCTTTCCGTCAGACCCCATCCCTGAATCAGATCGATGCCGTAGGCAGCCAGTTTCCGGATCAAGGCAAGCGGCGGCGCAGCGCCTCCCAGGAGAACTCGCATGGCCGGTAGTTTCCAGCGGTCTGGCTGCTTTTCCAATGCGTCCAGCACCGTAAACCAGACGGTGGGAACACCGGCCGCAACCGTGACCGACTCAGATTGCAGCAGATCGAGAAGACTCTCGCCATCGAGATGGCAGCCGGGCAGGACCAGCTTGCATCCGGTCATCGCTGCAGTGAAGGGAAGTCCCCAGCCGTTGACGTGAAACATCGAAACCACCGGCATCAGTACGTCGCAATGGCCAATCGCAAAGTTATCGACTGTGGATTCGAGAAACGTGTGAAGCACCACCGAGCGGTGCGTGTAGACCACACCCTTGGGAACTCCCGTTGTTCCCGAGGTATAACAGATCGACGCAGCTTCATTCTCGTTCAGGGCGGGGTAGGTGAAGGAGCCTTCGCCGGTGGACAGAAACTCTTCGTAGTCCTGATAAGGAGGAGCAACCGAGGTGGCGGAAAGAGGCGCCACAATCACGCGCTCAAATCGGGTCGCCGCTTTGATCCTGTCGTAGACAGGAAGAAGGATGTCGTCGACGAGCAGGAACCGGGCCCCGGCGTGGTTGGCGATGTATGCGATGTCGTTCGGGGCAAGCCGAAGGTTCAGGGTATGAGTGACTCCGCCTGCTGCGGGAATACCGAAATAAGCCTCCACGTGGACATGGTGGTTCCACATCAGCGTCGCCACACGGTCACCGCGGGCAAGTCCTGCCTTCTGGAGCGCCTTCGCGAGAGCCCGCGCCCTCCGGTAGATGTCGGCGTATGTGCAGCGGTGGAGGGAGCGGTCGGGAAGACGCGAGACCACTTCGCTTTCTGGAAAGAGTTTTCCCGCTCGCTCCAGCAGATGAATCAGGGTCAGCGGGTAATTCATCATGGTGCCTTGCATGTGTCCCTCAGGGGCTTTCGCGATGAGCGCCTCGTCATTCCTCTTGACAGGGAACAAGGCGGCAAAAGAATATCTGCGGTTGCACCACGTGTGGCGGCGTGATTGTCCTGCGAAATTATAGCGGAGGTTCGCTGGAGGTTTTGGCGCTGCGCGACATCACTTTCACAGAGCGAGGTCATCCAGAAATGCTGAGACGCCTGATTTTGGCCCTTGTGGTTGTCGGCAGTTGCACTCTTCTCGCCGCGCAGGAATCTGCATGGCATCCCGCGCCCGGCCACACCAGCATTCCCATCTGGCCGCAGAAGCCGCCAGGGGGAGGCGCCGACCTCGGCCCGGAGGTCGACAAGACCACGGCGAAAGATGGTCTCGTTGCGGGCAAGCCGGTCATGCGTCTCGGCAATGTCTCAACGCCGACCCTGACGCTGTATTCTCCCTCGGGCAAGAATTCAGGCGCCGCGGTGGTTGTGTTTCCCGGAGGGGCCTACCGCATTCTGGCCATCGATCTCGAAGGCACCGAAGTCTGCGACTGGCTCAACTCCGCTGGAATCACCTGTGTGCTGCTGAAATACCGTGTGCCCGACTCCGGCCCTTATCCAAAGTCGCCGGCGGCTTTGCAGGATGCCCAGCGCGCGGTCGGCATTGTGCGCTCGCATGCCGACGAATGGCATATCGACCCGCATCGCATCGGGGTGCTCGGGTTTTCCGCGGGAGGGCACCTGGTGGCGGCCCTCAGTACTCACTTCGACCAGCGTCTTTACGATCCTGTGGACTCCGCCGACAAGCTCAGCTGCCGCCCGGATTTTGCCGTGATCATCTATCCAGGTTATCTGGCACTTTCAGAGCAGAACTTTGCGCCGAACGCTGAGATTCACGTGACCGAGAAAACTCCGCCGACAATCCTGGTGCAGACCGAGGATGATCCCGTTCACGTGGAGAATTCGACCGTCTACTTTATTGCGCTCAAGAACGCCAAGGTACCGGCAGAAATGCACCTGTATGCGGAAGGCGGCCACGGATACGGCCTGCGGCGCACGGCGCTGCCGGTCACAACCTGGCCACAAACCGTCGAGACCTGGCTGCACACCATCCGGGTCTTGCCGCCGCAAGTCCCGTGAGGTTTCAAATGAGGTGAAGAATGGTGGCGGCACTTGCGCCTGACCATCAACTGCTGGCCATTTCACAAGAGGTCTGGGAAACAACCTTGACCGGCTTCCAGGCTACGGGCACCTCAAGGCCGGGCATGGGAGGCGCGGCAAACAGGCGTTGGCATGGCTTGGCCAGCCAGCGTGCCCAGCGCGCCGACCGTGAAACGCGAGCGCTGTCGGTCGCGATTCCGGTATCAGCGTACATCTGGCGGTAAATCTTCGAAATCAGGACGAAGGCGAGGCGCGCTCGCGTGGATTTTATGAAGCTGGAGCGCGTCCAGATCGACCTCAGGCTGTAAAAGGTATCCCAGACCGACTGCGTGTGCTGCCGGATTTCCTCGCCCGACATCGTCGGATGGGGCCAATAGAGCTTGGGCCGCAGCTCCTGCGGGATGAGCCATCGCCGGGTAATGGGGACTCCTCCAATCATGACGGGAGAAGTCTCCATGGTCTTTTCCCAGCGCATGAAGTCCACGGTTCCGGGATACGGAGTCAAGGTGACAAACTGGGCAAATGCGACTTCCGCCTGGGCAGCAGCCAAAGCCGTGGCGTCGAAGGTTTCCGGCCGGTCACTGGGTAAGCCGAAAATGAATGACCCCAGCACGTACACGCCATGGCGGCGAAATGTTCTGAGCCGTTCGACCAGATCATCGCCGGCGGCGTTGAATTCCTTGTATACGTCTTTCAGGCCTTCCGGGGTGACCGATTCCACTCCCACCAGGGCGCCCTTGATATTGGCTGCCTTCATGGCATCGAGAAAATCGGTATCTTCCGCCGCTTCCATGGTGATCTGGGTGAAGAAAATCATGTCGGATGGCAGCTGCGCCAGGCGGGCCATAAGCTCAAAGCGTTCTGCCCGGATCCTCTTCAACTCGTTGACCCGGGCTGCGTTGTGTTGCTCCTCGGCCAGTCGAAGGTCGGTAAGAGTCACGGGATAGAAGTTGTCGTCGGCGAGGGCAATGAAGCGAAATCCCATCCGGCGCAATTGAACGACTTCTTCAATCACCACATCTGACGTGCGCTGGCGAGGACGTTGGCCGTCCGTTCTCCACACCGAACAGAAGGAACAGTGCTTGGGACAGCCGCGCACCGTCTGTACCGAAGCCCACATGTAGCTTTGCCGCGGCACCAGGTCCCAGCGCGCCGGCAAGAAGTCGGAGGCTTCAATCCGGCCTCCTTCGTACACTGGAAGCGGATTCTGGCGGACGCAGTCCTGCAACACCTTCTTCCACACTACATCGCCATCCCCCTTCACCACGGCGTGAGCGCCGCCAAGCTCATGGGCCTCTTCTGGATATAGTGTGGCGTGGATTCCGCCGAAAACTACCTGCGCCCCACGCTCACGTGCCATTTTGCCAAGCTTGTACCCCCGGAGCGCGTTCGCGGTGTGGATTCCGATTCCCACAATATCGCCGCTCTGGATGGTATCCGGATCGACGGGCGCCAGGGTTTCATCGACCAGAAGGGGATCGCCGAAAGACTCCGGGGTTGCCGCCGCCAGCACGTACAGCCAGCGCGGCGTGATCACAGCCGTACCGAAAGAAACCTCGCTAGGGTTGATCAGGTGAACGTGCACGCTGTTTCGTCCTCCTTAAAGGGGCGGCCTTTCAGAGACGGAAAAGCGGGTCTTTAATCTCTGGGACGGCGGTTGGTAAGACTTGTCAAATTTTGACAGGCGACGTGCAGCTTCGCCGTGAAACCGCGCGCAGGAACAGACCACAAAGTACATTTTTGAGTATACGACCGGTTCGGGTCTGGTCAAAAGTGCACACTTTTTGAAGGTAGCCTTATTGCATCCACTGCGCGGCAGAAGCACAATCGTGAAGCACGACAGTGAGCAGGGAGCTGTGGACCTGCAACCCCCCACCGTTATAGTCCACAAATCCCAGTTTGCGGAAGCGGTTCATGAAAAAACTGACTCGGGAGCGGGTAGTGCCCACCATCTCCGCGAGGGTCTCCTGGCTGACCTTTGGGATCACCAACTCCGGCACGCCGTCCTTGCCAAAATGAGCCAGCAGCAGAAGCACGCGGGCCAGTCTTTTTTCGCTGGAATTAAACAGCTGGTCCACCAGATCCTCTTCATAGCGGATATTGCGGGCCAGGAGATAGGCGACGAACAGGTCGGAGAACGCGTGCTCCCGGTGGAGCGCCTTCATCATGGATTTCTTTTCGATGCGCAGCAGGGTGCAATCTGTAACTGTGGTCGCCGACCCCATTCTAAGAGCCTGTCCGGCGAGCGCGCCTTCGCCAAAAAAGAAGCCGTCGGCAAGCAGGCCAATCGTGGCCTCGCGGCCGCTCTTTGAAACTACGGTGAGTCGTACTTTGCCCTTCTGAATGTAGAAAACGGCGTTCGCCGGATCGCCCTGCGCGAAGATGACCTGTTTCCTTGAAAAGGAGAGAATTTTTCTGCCTTCTCCGATGGTCGCGAGGAATGCGTAAGGATCGAACCCGCGAGTTTTTCTTGCTTTCCCAAGCCCCATTGTCAGCGATTTTACCGTAAAGCTGCCGATTCAGGTTCAAATCCGACAAGCCCCAGGCATTTCAGGCTTTCGGATCATGGCGACGGATGGCGCTCGCGACCAAATCCTCTTCATTCCACCGCCGTGCCGTGCGCGAGATTCTGCTGTATGGCCTGTGCAGCCCGTGCTTCGGGCTGTGCTCGAACTTACCCAGTGCCGCTTCATTCAATTCGCTGCTCTTAAACCTTGATATCCTGCGCGGGCCTCCACTAAGATATGCCGCTAAACGAACGTTCGATAAATGCGCTCTTCCGCCTCCAAATCGAAGACCGCCAAGGGCAATGCAGACACCCGCTTCGAGCGGCGCCTGGCGAAGATCCTCGATCACGCCACCGAGGTATTTTACGAGCGGGGATACGAAGGCGCTTCCCTGCGCGATCTTTCGCGCGCTACGGGATTGTCGCTGGCGGGCCTGTACTACTACTTCGAGTCCAAAGAGAAGCTGCTGTACCTGATCCAGAAGCACTATTTCACCACCGTGGTGGAACTTCTTCGCGAGCAGTTGCAGGGAATCTCCGATTCCGAGCAGCGGGTGCGCGCCTTCATCGCCAACCACCTCGACTACTTTCTCGCCAAGAATCACAAAGCCATGAAGGTGCTCTCCCACGAAGACGACGTATTAAGAGGAGCTTTTGGGGAGGAGATCACCGTGTTGAAACGGCAGTACTACCGCTGCTGTTCGGACCTGGTGGAAGAGTTGAAACGCGAAAAAAACCTGGAATTCAACACGCGCGTCGCTGTGCTCAGTTTATTCGGAATGATGAACTGGCTCTATACCTGGTATAACCCGCGCGTTGACCCGGACGCCGCCGGCATCGCCCGGCAAATCGGCGACACGTTCCTGCGTGGAGTGCTGGCCCGGTAGCCTACGCTTCTCCGTTCTCAATCAGCAGAGCGATTCCTTGCCCGCCACCAATGCATGCCGAGGCGACGCCGTAACGCCCGCTCGAACGCTTCAACTCGCGGGCCAGGGTGATTGCCAGCCTCAATCCGGTCGCGCCCAGAGGATGGCCGATCGCGATGGCGCCCCCATTTACGTTCAGCCTGGCGTGATCGAGACCCAGGTCCCGCTCGCAAGCCAGTACCTGCGCCCCGAAGGCCTCGTTGATCTCGAAGCGGTCGACCTGGTCCCGCGCGAGTCCCGTTGCATCAAGCAGTGCCCGAATGGCAGGAACCGGTCCGATCCCCATTACCTCGGGTGGAACGCCCACTACCGCGCCCGCCACAACTCTCGTCAGAGTGCTCTTCTGCCGATCGCGCACAATCCCGCCCGACGCAACCAGAGTAGCTGCTGCGCCATCGACTACTGCCGAACTGTTTCCGCCTGTCTGGACTCCGCCGAAGGCGGGCTTGATCCTGGCCAGGACTTCGATCGGCGATGGCCGCACGTGGCTGTCCTCGCTGAAGGACTCGACCCCGCGGGGCAGGCGAATACCTCTTGGCTTGTAGCCGTCGCATTCAAACTTTTCGTCCACCACGGGAACAATCTCTCCCCCGAGGAAGCCGTTTTTCTGTGCGGCGACCGCACGCGCGAAACTGTCGGCGGCAAAGCGGTCCACTTCTTCGCGCGAGATGTTGTGAGTCTTGGCCAGGCACTCGGCGGTGCCGCCCATGGTCACGTCAGGGCTCGTGTCAAGGAGCGACTCCCAGAGAAAGTCCTTGAACTCCACCTGTCCCATACGAAATCCGGAGCGATGAGTGTAGGCCGCCACCGGATTCCGCGACATCGACTCGGTTCCCACGCCCAGCACCAGATCAGCCTTATTCAGCTTGATCAGATCAGCCGCCTGTAGAACCACCTCGATGCCGGTGCCGCAGACGCGCTGCGCCAGGTGCGAGGGAACATCGATGGGCACTCCGGAATACAGGCCAATGTGCCGTGGGAGCATGTAGGTGTCAAAACACGCCTGGGCCATGTTTCCGGCGATGACCGTGTCCACATCCTTTGGCGAGACCCCTGACCTCCGAAAAACCTCACGCGCCACCTTGATTCCGAGATCGATCGGCGACACCAGTCCCAGTACGGTGTTGTAGTCGGCGAAAGGCGTACGTGCGCCTTCAATCAGCCAGACGTCTTCGTACTGCGATATCAAGCCTTTACTGCGCCGCGCCATTGAGCACGCCTCCTGTAACTACTTTAGCTTGAAATGGGCGCCCCAGACACGTGGATGCAGGCGCGGGCGTCTCATGAGGCACAAAGAGACGCACGGAGTCGTATTCGGGAGGCAGTCCCGGACTTCGCACGCGCGGGGACGCGCGCCTACATTCATCATCCATCTTCCATCTTCCATCTTCCATCTTCACAACTAATTATTCTGAGTCCCAATAGATGTATATACATCTATTGGGCTATGAGCGAATCTCAACTGCCGACTTTGCCGTGCCTGTGCGGAAATCTGCGCCGTGCCTCCCGTGCGCTAACCCAGCTCTATGAGGAGGCCCTTCGACCCTCGGGGCTGCGGGCGACTCAGTTCACCGTCCTACAGGCGCTCTCGCTGGCTGGAGAGGTTTCCCAGGGAAGGCTGGGCGAAATTCTGGCCATCGACAGCACCACACTCACGCGGACCCTTGCAGTCATGTCTCGCGAGGGATGGATTACAGACCGCCGCGGCGCGGACCGACGGGAACGCCGGCTGCGGCTCTCCCGGGCAGGGGAATCGCAGCTCCGCCGCGCATTGCCTTTCTGGGAGAGGGTTCAGGCACGCATGCGCGGCCAACTAGGGGAGCCGACCTGGAATGCCCTCTTTCTGCTCAGCCACCAGATTACCAGTACTGCTACGCAAGGAGATTGATATGAAAAACTACGGAAAGCTCACTTCCGCACTCATCGCCGTGTGGTTCGTATTCGCCCTGTCAGCATCGGCGATGCAGTTTTTCCGGAACGATTCCAACCGCGTCGGCCTGGCCGTCGCATTCGCAGCCTCAATCCCTCTTGTAGTCTTCTTCCTGTGGTTTGCCGTATCGAAAGGCTTCCGGGAATTTGCTTTGCGGCTGAATCCTCGCATCCTGACCTTTGCGCATTCCTGGAGGATTATTGGAATCGTCTTCGTGCTGCTCGAGGCGTCAGGCAAGTTGCCGGCGGTATTCGCCTTGCCGGCGGGCTATGGGGATATTTTCATCGGTATCACGGCCCCGCTTGTGGCACTGAAGCTGGCGGAGCCCCGCTGGCGCGGCGCCTTCATTGTGTGGCAGATTCTCGGAATCACCGATTTGCTGGTCGCCGTCAGTCTCGGCACTACTGCCCGCCTGTTGAGCCCTGCCGGGCCTACAATGTTGCCGCTGACGGTCTTGCCGCTGAGCCTGGTGCCAACCTTTCTGGTTCCGCTATTCGTGATCATTCATGCGATCTGCATTGCCCAGGCGCGGACGTGGGCGACGGCTTCTGACGTGAGGAGTCAGGCCTGATGCAGGCAAGGGTGAGACGCCCGTGCCCACATAATCCCGCACGGGTGAGACAGCCGTGCCCCACATGATCCCGCACGGGTGAGACACCCGTGCCCACATGTTGCCGGACGGGTGAGGCAGCCGTGCCCACGTGCAGCGCGCCTACATTACTTCGATACGGGGATCATGGCGTGTTCGTAGGGAGTGCCCGCCCACATCATGTAAGGCTTCGAGGGATCAGGATCCTTGTCTCTGGTCAGGCCAAGCGTTTTGCTGGCAGGACCGAAAACCATGATGTGGGGACCGGTAACGATCCAATGGTTATCGGCGGTCTTGGCGGCCGAATACGGATCGGTGTTGCTGGCGCCTTCGTCACCGGCCAGCATGTAGGAGATCCCCATCTTTTCGGGAGGAGAATTATGGGTCAGCACCGCATGGATGAATTCCATGCTGTTGGCGTCGTTACACATCCTGTCGGTTCCCGCGACCATGCAGGTGAATCCATTGTTGCCCGCTCGCACCGTGTGCATCCCATCCTTGTCCATGCGAACCACTGCTGCGCCTTCAGCTATTCCCTTGGGAGCGGCTGAAGTCGCCTGTTTGATGTATTCGGAGTCGGACATCTCACTCTGCTGGGCCTGGACTACGATCGCCAGCCCGCAGACGGCAGCAATGACAACCGCGATCTTCAAGGAAGCCATACGTCCCCCTTCGATTCCCTCGGATTCAATCAGCGGGAATCAGGCATGCGCATTTTACGCTTGGGTTTGGAGGGAAGCCAGTCTGAGGGGAAGACGTCCCGCGCGATTGGACGCGGACCATCAACCGCCTGTCGCGAGACGGCATAAGGAGACCGGCCCAGACCTGAGCAGCCAGTCTCCCTCAACCGGTCACGAATTCTTCTTCACGTTCCAGACGTAAAGAAATTCATCATCACTGGCGGTGGCCACACTGCGCCCGCCGTTTCGGGTGGCGCGATTGAGCGCCGAGCGCACGTTTTCCTTCGAGTCGCCGAGATCCGCCAGAGGGACTCGGACGGCGGCTCCGTCGCGCACCTGGTCCAGGTCGCTGAGGATGAGGGCGACGATCTTTTTGTGTTTGCCGGCGCGGCTGTGGGGAACGTCGATCTGCGATACGGTCCTGAAGTTCGGTGTATTTCGTAAAGGCGTCATTCGGAAACCTCCGCAACGTAAGCGTCCAGATAACGTAGCGTAATCGTATCCTAACGTAGCAAAGACGCGCAATAGAAATTTTAATGGGTATAACAAACCGCCCGATACCGCTAACGTACAGGCTCGGGGCGCATTGCTGGCGTCGCCTTAGCTATGGCATTAAGTATTGCAAAATGAGCCGCTTACATTGCCCGACCTAAACTTAAAGATTTTCCCCGTAGCGATTGACACCTGCTAGCGTGTTGATGGAAGGACACAGGCGATGCGGCACTCGATAACTCATTTTCCACAAGTCCCGATCGAGGTGGTCGAAGAGATTCTAAGGCGCAATTCCCGGCCGGGTGTTGCCGACGGCCAAATCTCTTCAACCGATGAATCCCCACGCAAGACAGTCCTAGAGGAACACGAACGCCCTCTGGCGCAAAGGAAGCTTTATGGCAGGCAAGCTCGATAACGAGTGGCAGAAGTTGTGCCAAGAGATTGTGCGCGAATCCGATCCGCACAAGGTTGCAGAACTGGTGCAGCAACTGAACCAGGCGCTGGATGAATCAGCCGCCAAGCCCGGTAGAGTTGATGGCTCGGCGGCGGGCAAGCAGGGGACCGCGAATGCGCAAGAGCAGGCGCCGACGCTGGATCCTCAACCGCGCGCCTGCTGATGCGCTGCCTTCAGCGGGCCGTCGGCGCCGGCCGTCGCGCACCGAAGGTGTAGACCAGTCCAAAGGTCATCCTTAACCGACTCTGTCCTGCCTCAGCCAAGTGAGTCCGCAACAGGTCTAGATTGACTCGTCCGGCCCAGTGTGGGCTGATCAGATAGTCCGCTCCTCCTCCCAGCATCCAGGTAAAAGCGCTGTCCGCGGAAGTGCGGTCGGGAAGATTCACCTCCTGAATTCTTGTCTCGAGGTGAGTGGCGCCGAATTGCAGCTCGCCAAATGGAACCAGCTTAGGCTCCTTTTTGAGGGCTCCCGGAAAGAAGAAGCGCGGGCCTACGAGGTAGTTTTGCATGTTGCTCTTGACCGAGACTTCACCGGTGCTGGTCAACTCGAACACTCCCACGCGCGATGTATCCCAGAGACCATCGAAATTGCCTGCCATGGAAACGCGTGGTGTGAACCACCAGGCAGCGCCTCCGGTAAATCCGTCCAGTCCCAGATCTCCCGTGGCATGGGCGTAGCCGCCGTTAAGTTCCAGGCGCTGACCAAAGGCCGGCGTCGACAGGGCAAATGCAGACAAGAAGATAGCGCAGACGAGAAATGCAGTGGCAGATCGCATGAAAATCCTTTATGTGGATGTAGTCCGCTGTACTCCGAAAGGTGGGAACTCCCAACAGCCCGGGCCAACGACTCAACTATGACAATTCATCTTCGCGGTAAGCGCCATCCGGTACGCGGCGTAGATCGAATACTGACTTCCTGTAGGTAGAGTCGTTGTTGTGAGGATGAGATCGGGCGGGCGTTACTTTGTCGTTTGCAGACGGACAAAAAAATGCCGGGATATTCATCCCGGCGGTCAGAGGTCTGGCAATGGGTCAGGCAGTTTTCTTCTGCGGCATTTGCTTGGCTGCCTGCGCGAAAAATTCCCCGGAGCGTTTTTCCATTTCCTGCTGGGACACGTCTTCCTTGTGGGTTCCCAGGCCCCAGGCGTGTCCGGAAGGATCCGTGAATCTTCCGTAGCGGTCTCCCCAGAACATGTCAGTGACGGGCATGGTGACCTTTCCTCCGGCGTCGATGGCGCGCTTGAACGCGCTGTCAACGTCTTCGACGTACAGGAACAGGGCGCTCGTCGATCCATTCAGCGACTGAGGGGACTGCTGTCCCATGTTCGGGTTCTCATCGCTTAGGAAGATGATTGAATCGCCAATCTGAATCTCGGCGTGAGCAATCTTTCCGTCCGGAGACTCCATTCGCGAGCGCTCGGTTGCGCCCAGAGCTTTTTTGTAAAATTCGATCGCCTGGGCCGCATTGCGGACGGTCAAAGCGGGAGTAACTGTGTGAAAGCCTTGTGGAATTGGTTTTACAGGGGGCATCTCCAATCTCCTTTGGTTATGAATGTTGGCGAGTGGCTGGAGAATGAACTCCAACCGACATTGTAGCGATGCAGGGCCTGAGCAAAAGCTAAAGAATTGTAAAAATAGCGATGATCGAGCCCCGCCTGATTTGACCCGTGGGGGTCAGAAATTTCGCAACCATAACTACTGCGACCTTCCGGTCAACCCGAGAATCTCATAGGACTGCATACCCGGCTCTGGGAGGGCCCGGCCATGAAGCTGAACCATCTCAACCTTACGGTCTCCAACGTGCCAGAGACGCATCGGTTTCTTGAGAAGTACTTTGGCCTCAAGAGCTATACCGGCACGCATCCGGGGGAAAAGATGAGCTTCCTTTCCGATGACGAGGGCATGGTGCTGGCCCTGTTCCTGGCAAAAAATGGCACCGAGGCGAGCTATCCTCCGGGCTTTCATATCGGTTTTATTCAGCAGAGCGAAGACAGCGTCAACCAGATCAACGATCGGCTCCGCCAGGACGGATACCAGGTGCCCAAGCCTTCGCGGCTGCATGGTTCCTGGACCTTTTACTTCAAGTCTCCCGGCGGATTTACGATCGAAGTTCTGCACTAGCGGCGCTCCTGCCGAGCTATTTTTGTTGGTCTCGGAATTTCTGTTCGAGCTTGCGGGCCTCATCGATGGCCGGGCTGGGCGCGAAGTCCTCGAGTTCAAAGAATTGGCGGACCTCGATCTCGCCCTCGCCACCTGGGTGAGGAGATGGGACGCGCCGGGCCCACTCCATGGCCTCTTCCCTGGACTTTGTCTGGATAATCCAGAAGCCGGCGATGAGTTCCTTAGTCTCGGCGAAGGGGCCGTCGACGATGGTGCGCTTGCCTGCCGAAAACTTGATGCGCGCTCCCCTGGAGCTGGGGTGCAGTCCGGCGGCCTCGAGCAGGACTCCCGCCTTCACCAGTTCCTCGTTGTACTTGCCCATCGCGGTCAGAAGTTCTTCGCTTGGAGGTTTGCCGGCTTCCGACTCCTTATTGGCCTTGACCATCATTATGAATCGCATTGCTGCTCTCCTGTTCTGCAAGGTTTGAGTAATTTGTCGCTTCTACCATATGGTCGAACTGGATGAGGAAAGATCGACAGGCGGCTGCAAAAAGTTTTGCGATGGTTTGTTTAGAATGAACTGAATGCGCCAAGAGTCATGAGGGCCATGTTATGTGCAGAAATATAAAGATTCTGTTTAATTTCGATCCGCCGGTTACGGATGAGGAAATCCGCGCGGCCTCGCTTCAGTTTGTAAGAAAGATCAGCGGCTTCAATAAGCCATCGAAAGCGAATGAGGCGGCTTTCCAGAGCGCAATTGAGGAAATCGCGGGCGCCTCGGCCCGCCTGCTTCATTCACTCGAAACCGGCGCCCCGCCCAGGAATCGCGAGGAGGAAGCCGCCAAGGCCAAAGCCCGCGCGGCAGAGAGATTCGGCTGACGGTGGACGTACACCACAGCGAAAATTATTACTTGAAGTCGGAGCGGCGGATGCCAAGCTTGCGCAACTGTGACTGAAGAGTGGTGCGCTTCAGGCCCAGGATGGCAGCAGCTCCGGAAGGACCTGCGACAACCCCCCGTGTCTTTTTCAGGACCTGAATGATTTGAGCGCGATCGAAATCTTTCAGGCTGGTTTGACCAGTGATGCGCTGCGGGTTGTCGAGCTCGTTTATCGGCGCTGACAAACGGGAGCCGCGCGTCAACAGCACAGAGCGTTCAATGAAGTTTTCCAGTTCCCGGACATTGCCCGGCCATTGCCAGGCAAGCATCGCGTCTATCGTCTGGGGGGATATCTCGGTAATTTGTTTTCCCAGGGCGGTCCCGAACTTCCGGACAAAGTAGTCCGCCAGTAAAGGAATATCCTCGGGGCGAGCGCGCAGGGGCGGCATGCGGAGAGGAAACACACTCAGGCGATAAAACAAATCGCTGCGAAACTCGTTCTGCGCCACCGCCGCTTTCAAATCCACGTTGGTGGCAGCGATGAGACGAATGTCGGTGTGGAGGGTCTGGGTACTTCCCAGGCGCTCGAAATCGCCGTCCTGAAGTACCCGCAGAAGTTTGGGCTGCAACTCAGTGGGCAGGTCGCCGATTTCATCGAGGAACATGGTGCCGCGGTCGGCAAGTTGCAATCGGCCGATCTTGTGACTGAGCGCGCCGGTGAAGGCCCCCTTCTCGTGGCCAAACAGTTCGCTCTCCAGCAGGCCGGAGGGAATGGCCGCGCAGTTCAATTTGATGATGGAGTACTGCGCGCGAGGACTCAGGCTGTGAATTGCCCGGGCAATCAGTTCCTTGCCCGTGCCGGTCTCGCCCAGAATGAGGACAGGGGCGTCAGTGCTGGCGACTGCTTTCGCCTGAGACAAGATCTGAAGCAGGGCGGGGCTGCTTCCAAGGATGGCGCCGAACTCGGGTTGCACACCCTTCGCGGCCTGCATCCTTATCCCCTAACAAGACTCCTCTACAAACTGGGAAAAAAGCAGGCCTGATCGCTATGTTTCCGGATCTTAGTCTAGAAGCTGGGTCATTTAAGTACATCTGAAGACGAGATGCAAGGATAAATTCAACTTGTTCAGAAATCGGAACACGACTTACTGTTAGTCCGAGCGTAGCGAGGACTCTACTTCTTAATGCCGCGAGAGAACGGGGGCCGTACTTAGTTCTACTTTTGCCTGACGGAGGCCATCGCTGGTCGCCTCGATTTGAATCTTTCCATCCTGACTTAGTTGCGAACGAACAATCAGCAATGCCAGGCCGTTGAAAGCCTTCCGATAGTCGGCCTGAAATGGCTCCGTAGTAGAGGCATTGCCGTTGTCCACCGCAGCGATCGCGCCCACGCCGGTCACGTTGAAATGAACCAGGTTGTCGGCCATGGGGCAGAGGTTGCCATCTTTGTCCTCGATGCGCACGGTCACGAAAGAAAGATCGTCGCCGTCCCCCTGAATGAGATCCCGATCCGGAGTGAGAGTGATCTGGGCAGGCGCTCCAGCAGTGTGAACTTCTTCCGATGCAACTTCCTTCCCGTTCTGGTAAGCCACAGCCTTGATAACTCCGGGCTGGAACGGAACCTCCCACATGCGGCGATATTTCGTGGTGAATTTGCGGCTTTCGCTGACATTCTTTCCGACGGGAATTTCGATCTCCTGCGAAAACCTTTTCTTTTTTCCGAGGGATTTGCCGTTCAGGAAGAGTTCGACTTCCTCTGCATTCGAGTAACAGAATACCGGGATCGGCTGGTTTTCCCGCTCTTCCCAATTCCAGTGGGGCAGCACGTGGACCATGGGCTTTTTCGCCCATTCACTCTGGTACAGGTAGTAGCGGTCTTTGGGAAAGCCAGCCAGGTCCACCATGCCGAAATATGAGCTACGGGCCGGCCAGTCATCCTTGTCGTCTTCTTTTACGAAGAAAGGCGTGGGCTCGCCGATGTAGTCGAAACCGGTCCAGACGAACTCACCCATCACTGTGGGAAGTTTGTCCTGAAAGGCGAACTCCACATCGGGACAATACGCCCAGAAAGGAGCGACGACGTCATAGCTGCTGATCTGGTGCGAAGGAGGCTTTTCGTAGTCTTCCAGCGGAAGGTGATAGACCCCGCGCGAACTGACGCAGGAAGCGGTTTCCGATCCGTAGATCACCCAGTTGGGGTGATCGTTCATGATCTCCTCGTAGTGCATCGGCTGGTAGTTAAAGCCGGGCGTGTCCACCTGGTCGGTCAAACGGTGTTGAATAGCGTTCTCCCACTGATTGAAGGCAGACGTGGTCGGCCGGGTCTGGTCTTCCTGATGGAAAAAGCCCACCAGTCGCCGCGCCTCCTTCCAGCCGTCGGGTTCCTTCTGTTCAGGAATTTCGTTGCCGATACTCCACATGAAAACGCTGGGATGGTTGCGGTCACGGCGCACCATATCCCGCAGATCGCGCTCCGACCATTCGTCATAGTACTGGCTGTAGCCGTTGGGGACCTTGGGAATGCGCCACATGTCGAAGGCCTCGTCCATCACCAGAAGGCCCAGGCGGTCGCACAACTCGAGCAGTTCCGGCGCCGGCGGATTGTGGCTGGTGCGGATGGCGTTCACACCGGCCGCCTGCATGATCTGCAACTGCCTCTCGATGGCACGGCGATTTACTGCCGCTCCGAGCGCGCCCAGGTCGTGGTGCAGGCAGACGCCATGCAGCTTGAGTACGCGGCCATTCAGAAGAAAGCCCTTGTCCTTTTCGAAGGCCAGGGTGCGAACCCCGAAAGGCGTCTGGTAGCGGTCGGCCACGCGCTTGCCATCGAGAATTTCGCTGACCACCGAGTACATGTAGGGATGATCGACATCCCAGCGCTGCGGACGCGAAATGGTGAGGCTCACTGGAATGCTCTGAACCGTGTGAGCTATCACTACTCCCTTACCCGTCACGCTTGCCACCTGCTTGCCGGCAGCGTCAAGAATCGAGGTCCGAAGAACGACCTGCATCGCGTGGTCGAGGCGGTTCTGCACGTCGGTCCTCACCATGACTGTGGCGCGGGCGTCACTGACGCTCGGAGTTGTAACGTAGGTGCCCCAGTGGGCAACGTGAACCGGCCCGGTCGTGACCAGCCATACATTGCGGTAGATTCCGGCTCCGGGGTACCAGCGTGAGGAGTTCTCTTGTGGCGTCAGGCGCACGGCCAGTACGTTCGGTTTCCCGTCAAACTGGAGATACGGCGTCATGTCGAATTCGAAGCTGGAGTAGCCGTAAGGCCTCTCGCCGAGCGAGTGGCCGTTTACCCAGACGTGCGCGTTGGACATTGCCCCGTCGAACTCGATGCTGAAGTATCGATCGTTGGCCTCGCCTGGGATGGTGAAGGATTTGCGATACCATCCCGTGCCGGAAATCGGCAGGGCGCCGGTGTGAGGATTCAGTTTCGGATCAAAAGGTCCTTCGATTGCCCAGTCGTGCGGCAGACGAAGTTTGCTCCAGCCGGAGTCATCGAATGAGGGATTCTCCGCGTCCTCCGCCTCTCCCTTAAAGAACCGCCAGTCATCATTGAAGTTCACGCGGCGATCGGAGGACGGCACGATACCAGCGGCCCCACGGGAGTCCGTTGTCCATAAGAAAGCAGAGAAAAGAAGAATGAATGAGGCCCATCGAAGAATTCTGGGGACCATGTCCGCTCCTGAGGAATTTTGGCAGGCAGGGATTATGTTACAGATTGCGCCGCAGGCGCCAGTAGCAAAGCGGAAGAGATTTGTGGTTCAAGCGCGGGTCAACGGTCGGTCGACGCAGGCGCCAGAGTGACGGGGCTCGCCACCGGAACCACCCACTCCCTGACCGGGAACTGGGCTCCACAATCGAGGCAACCGGTGGTGGCATAGCGGGCGCCACAATAGGGACACACGGCCTGCGTGCTGAAAGTGTCGAAGAGCTGAGCGCACTGCGCGCACTTCCAGAGATCTCCGAGAGGCGGCGCTGTGTGGCAGCGGGGGCAGGAATAGCCTTCGCGGCGCGGTAGCTTCGCCAGCCGTGCCAGCGCTCGCCCCGACTGCAGGCCGCGCCAGCAATTCATCAGCATGAAGACCGCAAGAACGCCAAACCAGATGGATTGCATCCAGATCGCCAGGCCAACGAACCCGATCACACCGACAAATCCCAGCGCCGTGGCTGCCAGCAGGCTGCGGGCCCGTCCCAGCACAAACCACAGCAGCGCGCGCAGAATCTGGCCGCCGTCCAGCGGATAGATCGGCAGCAGGTTGAACGCCAGCAGGCTGGCGTTGATCAGCCATACTGTGCGCAGCAGCGCGTGCGCGTTAGGCATGATCACCGGCCATCCCATCATCTGGCTGAGAATATTGAGACCCAGCAGAATGGGGATGAGCGCAACGTTCACCAAAGGCCCAGCGGCAATGCTCCACAGAGTCGCGCCCGGCCGGGGTGGCGGATCCACGTAGGCGACGCCGCCGAGAGGCCACAACACAATCTGGTTGGCAGTTCCGCCAACCTGGCGGCACGCCAGGGCGTGTCCGAACTCGTGAAGAGTCACGATGAGGAAGAGCGCCAGGTACTCCAGCACGTTGAAGGTGATAGATGAATAGCGGCCCACGCGGGCGTTGATCTCAAACACCGCTACCACAAACCAGGACCAGTGCAGGAACACGTCGATCCCGGCGGCGCGGAACAGGCGAAACGATCCCTCGTGGGCGCGCGGCAGCATCAGCGAGATTTATAGCACGGATGTGGCGTGCGGCAAGTTACCGGCAGCCGATAGGCCGGTTGGTCGCCTAATTCGGGACGGCGCTGAGTCGCCCTTTACATTGGCCAAAGCCAGGCAAGAATTCCGCCCGTAACCATCCCGTAAATCAGTCCGTCGATCACTTCCTTGATGGTCACACTCCACGGCTGACCCCGCCAGATGCTTTGGCTGAGATTGCCGACGCCGTAGGCAAGAAATCCGGCAGCACTCGCGATGCGGAAAACCGCCAGGTGAGCAGCGCCGATTGGCATCGCTCGCCCTGTCAAGCAGGCAACCAGTATGCTGACGATCAGGCAGAAGACGAACCACATTCCCAGAAACTTTGGCATAGCCGGCGGGCCGCCGGGAAAGATCGTGATCAGTCCGATAGGCCCCTGCTTGAACTTCTCAATCATGGCGGGTGACTTCATCTCCTTGTGGGTGCAATAAGGGAAGTGATACAAGCCGCGACCCACCCCGGCGGCGCGGATGGCGGCGGTAATCTTCTCTTCATCGGGAAGTTGCCGGTAGTCGCTGCGGTGATAGGGGAGCACCATGTGAATGATCGAGCTGGCAACAAAAACGGCTACCGCCGAAAGCAGAATCGGCAGCCACAAAGTCGAGAGACTGACCATATCCACCTCTTTCGAGTGCGATGTCGGCCCAGAATTGTCCGCGCGAGGGTACACCTGCCCAGCAGCAGCGGTCAAGAAGTGGCATCCTGGGAAATTTGGAAAACGCCGGCTGTCGGGATAATCTGAGCATTCCGCGATCATCAGTTGTCGATCCAGTTGTCGATCCAGTTGTCGATCCTTTTCAATGGAGAAGACTTATGCCCCGATTGTTGTCCCTCCTTCTACTAGCAGGGTTGGTTGCGGTTGGGACGTTTGCAGCGGCAGGGCAGCGGCCAAAGACCGCCGGTGGGGCGGCCGTGGCTGCCGCGGCGGGGGAGGAGAAGACGATTCAGAAGCTGGAGGCCGACTTGCTGAAAGCCGAGATGACGAGCGACCCTGCGGTGATAGACCGCATCCTGGCTGACGACTGGGTCAACCTTACGCCCGCCGGGGAAGGAACGAACAAGGCAGGAGTTTTGGAACACTACCGCGGGCGCGCCGGCCAGGCCCCGGCCTATGTCGCCGAGACAGAGGCGATGAAGGTCGTCCTGCTGGGCGATACGGCGATCGCCGCATATGTGAAGGCCTACAAGACAACGGAAACCAACAATGTAGTCCAGCAGGATGCCACCGATGTCTTCCAGAAGCAGCAGGGAGGCTGGAAACTGAAGTTTTCCAGGACTAGCCCGCACGCTGAGCAGTAGGGGAATTCCGGACGGTCGCCCATGATTTTCACAAAATTCTTTGAACTCATGTCGATTCCCGAGCATCTGTTGCGACCATAGGTAGAGTGATGAGTTTAGGGCGGCCATCCAGATGGCCTAACGCCCGTGGGAGGAACGAAATTATGCAAGACTCGGGTCAAGCCGTCTCCAGGAAGATGCTTTGGACAGGCCGCATCGTGAGCGCTCTGCCGATTTTGATGCTGCTTTTCAGCGGCGGGATGAAGTTGGCGCGCCCGGCTCCGGTGCTGGAAGGGTTTGCGCGCTATGGCTACGCAGAGTCTTTGCTTTTCGGGATTGCGATCCTGGAGATTGGCTGCACTGTTATCTACGCGATTCCGCGAACGGCCGTGCTGGGGGCAATTCTCATGACAGGGTATCTGGGTGGAGCGACCGCCACCAACCTTCGGGTCGGCGACCCTTCTTACGTCGTGACAGTTGTACTGGGCGTATTAGTGTGGACCGGGCTTTATCTACGCGATACCCGAATTCGCGCACTGATTCCGCTTTGGAATCCAAGCGCGGAATGACGCGATGGGCAAGATGAAGAAAGCATCTGCGGATGCTTATCGGCGGGAGGGGAAGTGGGGCGAGACATAACGCCGATCAGGCGTCGTGTGAATCGCAAGACTATGGCGAAGCAAGGGCGGGTCAAGTCGATTCCCGGAGATCAGAGCGACCCTTTCGCAGCTCGGCGCCGCCGCGTCCCGCACGAGTTCGTGCTGGAGGCGATTGCCGCGGTGTCTCCTGAGACTCGCCCCATGTTCGGGTGCCTTGCGGTTTATGTCGGGGATAAGATCGTCTGCGCCCTGCGCGACAAGCGCGACGAAACCGCAGACGACGACGGCATGTGGCTGGCGACGACGGTGGAGCACCATGAGAGCCTGCGCCGGGATTTCCCAGGCATGCGTTCGATCCGAGTGCTGGGGAAAGATGTGACCGGATGGCAGATTCTGCCAGCCGACGCGCCGGACTTTGAGGAGTCCGCGTTGCGGGCGTGCGAATTCATCGTCGCAGGAGACGAACGAATCGGTAAGGTGCCGAAGTCACGCAGGGCGGCCAAGCCGACGCGAAATGGAGCAGGGAAGAGCCGTCGCGGCCGGCAATAAGCGCGGGTCTGGAGAACACGGAATGTACGAAGTCATTCTCAAGCGATTTGATCATCCGGACGAGGTCCGCACCTTCGAGAAGGGAAAATTTGAATTGGTCAAGATCGGTGATATGACGATTGGCCGCGCCACGTATCAGCCGGGCTGGAAATGGTCCGAACACGTGGGAAAGGCTGGCGGCGCAAAAAGCTGCAACGTCGAGCACATGGGGATGGTCGTCTCCGGCCGAGCCACTGCCGCCATGGACGACGGCCAGGTCATTGAGATGAAAGCCGGAGATGTTTTCTACATCGCGCCCGGGCATGACAGCTGGGTCGTGGGCGATGAGCCATATGTGTCGCTACATTTCCTGGGGGCGGAGCAGTACGCGCAGAAGAAGTAGGAACAGGTCGAGTAGAGGGGACGATGGCACGGCGAGCAATACGGCTACCGCATGAACATATCGATCAACACGGCCGAGGCCTGCTCAGCGGTTGCCGGCGAAACCCGCCCGAGTTTTCGCACGAGTCGCTGCCTGTCGACCGTGCGCAGTTGGTCGAGGGCAACCTGGCCAGACTTTCCCTGAAACCTGACCGAGACACGAGTCGGATATGGACGTGTAACAGTCGTCATCGGCGCAACAATAACAGTTTGCAGATTCTGATTTATCTCATCGGGGAAACAACCAGGCACGGCCGGGTCTTCCGGATTTCGGCACCACGAGTAGGGTTAAGGGACACAAGCCAGACTTCATCTCGACGCGGAACAAAACTCACCAACGCCATTCCTTGCGGTCGAATTTGTTGGGGCCCGTGTCGAGCAGCAGTTCGTCGTCTGCCGAAGAGCCGGCCCTGCGAAACCTCTCATTCCAGCCATCGCGAGGCTGGCGCTCTGGAGAAATAATGATACGTTCATTTTCAACTCGCAGGTCCACGGCGTCCCCGAGGCCGCACGGTTCAATCAAGGGTTTGGGAATCCGAATGCCGCACGACTTGCCGATTCGCATGAGATCTGTCGTCATGGCGTGATTACATTGTAAGGTCTGGGTAAAACTAGAAGAGGCAGCCCGAAAGGGGCAAACTTAAGGAGAGAGTCATGTCCACTGTCCGTGTTCTGGTCGGTACGCGCAAGGGCGCATTCATCCTGACTTCTGACGGCAAGCGTGATAAATGGGATATCGGCGGCCCGCACTTTGCGGGATGGGAGATCTATCACCTCAAGGGTTCACCCGTTGACCCCAACCGCATCTACGCCTCTCAGAGCAGCGGCTGGTTCGGCCAGATCATCCAGCGATCCGACGACGGAGGAAAGACCTGGCATCAGCCGGGCACGCCCAAGGGAGAGGTTGCCGAGCCCGGACCGCCGAAGAGCGAGAGCAACAAGTTCGCCTACGACACCGCTGCCGCGCCGATGACTACGCACCAGTTTTACGATGGCAAACCGCATCCGTGGGAGTTCAAGCGGGTCTGGCATCTGGAGCCGTCGCTCACGGATCCGGACAAGGTGTATGCCGGTGTGGAAGACGCCGCGCTTTTCCAGTCAACCGACGGCGCCAAGAACTGGCGCGAGCTTCCCGGCCTGCGAGGACACGGCACCGGCCCACAGTGGCAGCCGGGCGCGGGGGGCATGTGCCTGCATACGATCATTCTCGATCCCAGCGATCCGAAGAGAATATGGATTGCAATCTCCGCGGCCGGGGCCTTCCGTACGGACGATGGCGGCGAGTCCTGGAAGCCGATCAACCGCGGTCTCTACTCCAAATACATTCCGGATCCTAATGCCGAGATCGGCCACTGTGTGCATCACGTCGCCATGAATCCCAAACGGCCGGGCACGCTCTTCATGCAGAAGCACTGGGATGTCCTGCGGTCCGACAACGCAGGGGATCAGTGGACCAAAATCAGCGGCAACCTGCCGACGGATTTTGGGTTCGTGATTGATATTCACTCGCACGAGCCGGAGACGATTTACGTCGTCCCGATTAAAAGTGACGGCGAGCACTACGTCCATGAAGGCAAGCTGCGCGTCTACCGCAGCAAAACCGGCGGAAACGAATGGGAAGCCCTGACTAAAGGCCTGCCACAAAAGGACTGCTATGTAAACGTCCTGCGCGACGCCATGGCCGTGGATTCGTTAGACAAGTGCGGAGTTTATTTCGGCACAACCGGCGGCCAGGTCTACGTCTCCGCCGATGCCGGCGATAGCTGGAACGCGATCGTACGAGACCTTCCTGCGGTGCTGAGCGTCGAGGTGCAGACCATCGAGTGAGATGGGGGATCTTGCGGGGACCGTGGAGCCGGGCGGGATATGGGCGGGCGGCCCGCCCGCCTGTGATTTGCTATTCTGCCGCCCACCTGCGCACCCTGTAAACCAATCTACTTTGCAGAAAGGAAACGCAGGATCTCGCGCATCACGCGCTCAGCTTGATTGGTCTGGAACAGATACTGAGCATGCGCCGAGCCCTCGAGAATGATCAGCTCTTTCGGTTTCGGAGCCCGGTCATATTGCTTCTGGATCCCCGGAAGCCGCAACGGACGTCACCATCAAGAAGGAAAATTCAACTCTACCAAGCTGATCATGGGGAGGAAAAGTTCCGCTATATCGCAAGTCGCTATCTCAACTGAGGACTCCGCCCAGCGCCACCGGAACCTGCTCGACGATCTCGATGCCAAATCCCTCCAGCGCCGCAACCCTGCGCGGATGATTTGTCAGCAAGCGGATGCGTCGCAAATTCAGGTCCGAAAGAATCTGGGCTCCAATGCCGATTGCCCGCTGAGTCTTGCGCTCGGTCTCCGGAAGTGAGGGATTGCGGCGGTCGCGATGAAACGCCAGTGCCGTGCGGTCCCCGACGCGTTCGACCGAAAAGCCCTTCGACGTCTGATGGAGGTAAATCAGCGCGCCCCGCCCTTCCCGGGCGATGGCCTGCATCGAGCCCTCGACTGTGGCTCGGCAATCGCATCCCGTGGAACCGAACACGTCTCCCATCAGGCAGTGCGAGTGCATACGGACCAGCACCGGTTCGTCGCCGTGCTCCACGTCGCCACGCACCATAGCCACGTGCGATTCGCCGCCTTCTACTTCACTCTCGTAGGCAATCAGGCGAAATTCCCCGTGGCGCGTGCTAACCAGGGCCTCGCCAACGCGGTGTACATAGCGTTCGTGCTGCATGCGATAGCGGATTAGTTCCGCGACCGTCAGCATCTTGAGGTCGTGGGTAAGGCAAAATTCCGTCAGGTCCGGAATTCGCGCCATGCTGCCGTCGTCGCGCATGATTTCGCAGATGATTCCGGCGGGCACGAGTCCGGCCAGCCGCGCCAGATCGACCGATGCCTCGGTCTGGCCCGCGCGCACCAGCACCCCTCCCTTGCGCGCCCGCAGGGGGAAAACATGGCCTGGGCGCGCCAGATCGGCAGGACGCGTCGCCGGGTCAATGGCGACTTTGATTGTCCGTGCGCGGTCGAATGCCGAAATTCCGGTCGTGACCCCTTCGCGGGCGTCAATCGCCTCGCAGAAGGCGGTGCCGTAGTTCGAGGTGTTCTCTGTCGTCATGGGCCCGATGCGCAGATGGTCGAGGCGCTCCTCGGTCATGGCGAGGCAGACCAGGCCGCGGCCGTATTTGGCCATGAAGTTGATCGCTTCGGGCGTGACCTTCTCGGCGGCGAGCGTGAGGTCGCCCTCATTTTCGCGGTCTTCATCATCGACGACCACGATCATGCGGCCGTTGCGGACGTCCTCGATAGCCGTCGCGACGTCTGTGAATGGAGGCTGAACCATGCTGAAATTGTAGCAGGATCGGTGCAATCAGCTTCCCCGTGTGTTCCTCTGTGTCCCATGTGGTTAAAACCGTTCACCACAGAGTACACAGGGGAATACACTCCGGGTTTCCGGCAGGAACAGCGAGCAGGCATTCACATTAGTGGTTTACCCCGTGTCCCTCCGCGTCCCCTGTGGTTAAACCGCTTACTACAGAGTGCACAGAGTACACAGGGGAGTGCACTCCGGGTTTCCGGCAGGAGCAACGAGCAGACGCTCGCATTAGTGGTTTACCCCGTGTCCCTCAGTGTCCCCTGTGGTGAGCGGTTTTCACCACAGGGTGCACAGAGGATCACAGGGTATATTCCGATCACCTCAGAATAAGGCGAGCTGAGGGCGGGGCGGAGGATCCGGGAGCTCGCGCCGATCATAGCGTTCATAGCTGTTGCGGATGCCGTATTTGTCCCGCAGCCTTGCCATCAGCTGCGACAACCGCTTGCCATAGGCGGGGGGAAGAAAGGCGCGGTCCTGGAATCGCTTGCGGTAGATCTCGACCAGCCTGGGAAACTCCTTCTCCAGAAAGGGAAGAAAGACTGCTGCCGAGCAGGGCTTGAGGAACAGCGGATTCGCGAAGATATACTTGCCGCCCGCTTCAGCAGTTGCCCGCACCAGTGCTTCCAGATCGCGGGGTGCGTCGGTGATGCCCGGTAAAACGGGCGCGCAGATGACCCCGGCTTGAACCCCTTCGGCCACCAGCCTGCGAACCGTTTGCATGCGGATATCCGGCCGCGGGGCGCGTGGCTCGAGAATCCTTGCCAGGTCCGTGTTCATGGTCGTGATCGTGATGTTCACGAAAAGCCGGTTCCGGCGGGAAAGCTCGCGAAGCACATCGATGTCGCGCAGTACCAGGCTGGACTTGGAGACGATTCCAACCTCCAGACCGCTGTGACGCGCCATTTCTTCCAGAATGGCCCTGGTAACCTCAAATTTGCGCTCGGCCGGCTGGTAGGGGTCGGTTGCGGTTCCAATGGCAATGTCCTCGCCGGTTTTCACCTGACGCAATTCCTGCCGCAGCAGTTCGGCGGCGTGCTGCTTCACGTAAATCTTGCGCTCAAAATCGACGCCGTCCCGCATCTCCATGAACTCGTGGGTGTAACGGGCATAGCAATATTTGCAGGCGAATTCGCAGCCGCGGTACGGATTGATGGTCCAGGTAAAGGGCATACGCGATCCGCTGCACCGGTTCAGGAGAGAACGCGACGGCAGGGTGAAGTACTCGACATCGTGCCCTTGTCGCAGGGATTCGCCATCGGCGGCAAGCCGGGCAATGCCAACCAGCTTGGGACGGGATTCGGGGAGCAAAGGGAGGCTGGCCATGATATTTCGCCTTTTCTTCGCCTATGCTACGACCGATGCCGGGTGCTGTCAAGCCGGTTCCACAGGCTACATGAGCCTTGGTTCCACAAGGCGAGACGCCCGTGGCTACATGAGCCTTGGTTCCACAGGCGAGAACGCCTGTGGCTACATGAGTCTTGGTTCCACAGGCGAGACACCTGTGGCTACATGAGCGTCGCGGCTATTTCCGGAGAGCGTCCCCGCCTTCGCCGGGCGGAGGAGGAATCGCAATATCGATGTTCGTTACCGGTCCCAGGGAAGACAAGGGCTTTTCGAACTGTTTGGAATTGCCGACAACAAGCACCGCGAGTTGATCCTTGTGCAGGTACTTCTTCGCGACCTCGGATACGCCGGCTGCCTGGACCTTTTCGATTCCCGCGCGGTACTGCTCCAGAAAATCCGGCGGATATCCATAAAACTCGTAAGCCATTCGCTCGCGCAGGACCTTGTCCGGCGAGTCGAAGTTGAAGACGAATGAGTTAAGAATGGAGTCCTTGGCGCGCTTGATTTCGGCTTCGGAAATCGGCTCCCTGGTCAGCCGGTCAATTTCCCCATCCAGCGCCTCGATGGACTGTACCGTCGCGTCGCTCCTTGTGCCTGCGGCCAGGCGGATGATGCCTGGGTGATCAAAAGCGGTGCCGACGCCGCCTCCCACCGAGTAAGCCAGACCCTTTGCGGTGCGGATGCTGCGGAACAGGCGCGATGAAAAACCGCCGCCAAAGGCCTCGTTGAAAACCTCGATTGCGTAATAGTCCGGATTCCGGCGGGTGGTGCCCAGGCTGACCATGCGGATCGCGCTCTGGTTCACGTCCTCTTTCTCGACCAGGTAGTACCCGGGCTTGGCGGAATGGAAGTCGATCTCCGGCGCCTTGACCTCCTGACCCTTCTGCCAGTCGCCGAATGCCTGGCGGAGCTTCGCCTCCATAGCAGCGGAATCGAAATCGCCCACAATGCCGAAAATGATGTTATTCGGCGCCACGTGTGCTTTGTGCCAGTCGATCAGATCCTCGCGGGTAACCGCGGCAACGGTTGCGTATTCCGAAATGCTCGCATATGGGTTGTTCTTCCCATAGGCAAGTATGACCGCCTCGCGGGAGGCGATAGCGGTACTGGAGTCGTTGCGCCGGGAGATTCCATCGAACTCCTGGCGTTGTGCCAGGTCCAGTTTGTCCTCACGAAATTCCGGTTGGCGCAAAAGGTCCTGAAAGATGCGGAACACGTCGTCGAAATCGGCCTTGAGGCAGGAGAGTGAAATGACCGTCGAATCTTCGAGTCCGGCCGTCTCGACCTTGGCGGCCCGAATCTCCAGGAAGTCATCCAGTTCGTCGCCGGTCTGGCTTTTGGTCCCGCCGGTGCGCCACACGTCCCCGTAGAGATCCATCAGGCCGGTTTTGTCGGCAGGCTCGGAACGCGATCCGCCGCGAATGCGGGCCACGGCATCGATCAGCGGCAGTTCCTTGTCTTCCTGGAGGAACAGCACCATGCCGTTGGGAAGTTCAACCCGTTTGGGTTGCTGAGGAGTGAACTTGTGCAGGGGTGGAATGGGGATCTGCGTCCATGTCGCCTGCGCCGCCAGCGGTGTCGCTCCCAGCGACAGGAAAAGCACGAAGAGAAGGATGCGGCGGCTCATTGTGCACCCCCCGCGGACGGGGCGGCAGCGGTCTCTATGATGCCGACCGTTCGATTGCCGGGCTGGAAGATCTGATTGGCGATGCGGCGGATATCCGCCTTACTCACGGCGTTGATGCGGTCCACTGTGCGGAAGAGTTCGCGCCAGTCGTGATAGCGCGCCTGGTAGAGAGCAAGCTGGAAGGCGAGTCCCTCATTGTCGTCCAGACCCCGCAGCAGGCCCGCCTTGGCGCGCGTCTTGATCATCTTCAGCTCTTCGTCGCTGATGTCTTCCTTTTGCAGGCGCTCGATCTCGCTGTGAATCGCGTCTCCGATCTCCTGCGGCTTGTGCCCCGGCATGGGCACTGCGAAGAAAGCAAACAGGTGCGCATACTTGACGCCGGGAAAGCTGGTAAAGCCGGAGGCGAACGAGGCAATCTTCTTGTCGCGCACCAGAGAACGGTATAGCCGCGAGGTCCGGCCCTGCGACATCAGGCTGGCAATAGCGTCGTACACGGCATCGTCCTTGTCCAGATAGTCGGGGCGATGGTATCCCTCGAGATAGAGAGGCTGCGACCGCTCATGCAGTACGACCGTCCGCGTGGAATTCTGCGGTGGCTCGGTCGTGGGATTTTCGTCAGGCTGCTTGTGTGAGGGAATGCGCGAAAAATATTTCTCGATGACGGGCATGGCCGTGGTTGCCTGTACATCGCCGACCACAGCAACCACCATATTGGAAGGAATGTAGTACTCGTTGAAGAAATGCTCGGCATCGGTGGCGGAGAAGGTATTGAGATCGTGGATATAGCCGATGGTAGGCCGATGATAGGGATGAGCCTGGAACGCCGTTCCTATAAATTGCTCCACCAGGCGTCCAATCGGCCGGCTGTCGGTGCGCATACGCCGTTCCTCGATGACCACGTTGCGCTCCTTGTAGAACTCGCGCATGACCGGATGCAGAAAGCGTTCGGACTCGAGGTAGGCCCATAGTTCGAACCTGTTCTGCGGCATGGAGTAGTGATACGAGGTCTCATCATCACTGGTGGAAGCGTTGAGCCCCTCGCCGCCATTGCGCTCGACGATTTCGCCGAATTCTCCGGGCACCACATACTTGTCGGCCTCGATGATGGCCTTTTGCCATTCCGCTTCGAGCGTTTTCACCTTGGCGTCGTCGCGGTCAATCCGCTTGTCCCGCTCGTAGATGTATGCCTCGTAGGCTTTCTCGACCTTCGCCAGCGCAAGTTTTTCAGCCGGATAATTCTTGGTTCCGATCTTGTCCGTGCCCTTGAACGCCATGTGCTCGAACATGTGGGCCAGGCCGGTTTCACCCTTGGGATCCTGCACCGAGCCGGCATCGACGTGGGTGTAGAAGGAAAACACCGGGGCCTCGGGCCGCTCGTAGATCACAATCGTCAAACCGTTGGCCAGTTTCTTGACCGTGGTGTGCTTTTCAAAAGCAGCGAGATCCTGCGCCGCAGCCAGCGTGGTGACGAGAAGAATGCAGGCGATGACGTTGAAAATGCGGAATTTCATGCGGTCTCCACGGTGGCTTGCCGAGACACGGCAGGTAGAAATTGAAAGTACGTGGCCGCCGGGCCGATTGTCAAACGAGCAACAAAAAAAGAGACCAGGAAAAACCTGGCCTCTTCAATACTTCAGCACGCTCGGACGAAGATTTATTCCGAGCCGTGACCGCGCTTTTCGTTGACCAGCGCACCGGCCTCGGTGATGCTGCCGGTCATGAGAGCGGTCTTGATCTTCATCTTCTGATCCGGCCGCAGGCTCATCGTGGTCTCAAATGGTTGATAGCCCGGAAGAGCGATGCGCAGATTGTGTGCCCCGGGCGTCAGCAGCAGCCCCTGGCCTACGCCGTTGAATTCGTCGACCGTGCCGGCGAACTGGCCATCGACGAACACCGCGGCCCGATCGGGAACGGCCTCAATCTTCAGTTCGGCCGCGCCCACCGGAGTCTGCTTGCCCGATTCCTTAACCATGGTCAGGCGAATTCTGCGGATCTCGCCGGGCTCCAGCAGTACCTGTTGGTTGAAGTCGCGGTACCAGGCCTGACGCACACTGATCTCGTGCTTGCCGGGAAGGAGCAGCAGCTTCTTGTCGCCCTTGAGCTCCTTTACGAAGCCCACATACTGTCCGTCTACCCAGACTCCGGCTTTCTTCTCGTCGCCGCCGGAGGCGTCAAATTTCACCTGGGCCAGAATTTGATTCTCGGCATGCAACACTCCGACCATGGCAGTGCAGCAGACCGTAAGCAGAAGCAATAATCTACGAATAAACACTTCGACCTCCTATTGGCACAGGATGCTTTCCTTAGGATGCTTCTATCGTAGCTCAAAGACTAGTACCGAGCGGGATTCCTTGGTAATCAGAAAAACCTTGTAGACAATTGGGTTAGGGTTATCCGGTAGTCCGCCTTAGGCCAAAGCACAGGTTCGGCCTGTCTATCCACTGTCCCGATTTGGGAAGGGCTACCTAAGGGCTACCTAAGGAGCACGAGGCAGATAGGGGATGGGGCCGCAAAACAGAGAAACGGTTACCGGGTAGGGCTGCAAGCATCGGCGCTGCAAGGGGATAGAAACCGGCACTCCCGGCGTGGGCTTCGGCCCTTCCGCCGCTTGACTCGCAGCCCGGCGAAAGCGAAAATTCCAAGCCGACGCCGAAGCCGTCTCTCGGGTTCGCATCGTCGTCGGGCCAGTTTTACGAAACGCCGCCAGCCGCCCTCCCTTCGCAAGCTGAGTAGAGACAAGAATGGGATCAACGCACATGGATCAGCAGGCCAGCGCCTTAAACCAGTCGTTTAGCCCCGAGGTCATGGTGAGTTATTCGAGCCGCGACCGGGCGCAGGTGCTCCAGCTCGTACAGCGACTGCGCACGGCCGGAGTCGCTGTCTGGATTGACCAGGGCGGTATCGACGGCGCGCAGCGCTGGGGAGAAGAGATCGTCAATGCCATCGAGGGCTGCAAAACCGTACTGCTGATGCTGTCGCAGTCGTCGGCACAGTCGGAGAACATCGCCAAGGAAGTTTCGCTGGCCTGGGAGAGCGGCAAGAAATTCCTGCCTCTCTATCTGGAGGAAGCGCGGATCCCCAAGAGCATGCAGTACCCGCTGGCCGGGATTCAACATATCAAGCTCTTCGAGGGCGATCCGGAGAGCAAGTTCCTCTCTTTGCTGCGATCTCTCATGCGCCTGGATGTGCGCATGTCCCCTTACGCCAATGCCATGGTCAGCGCCGATGCCGGGGACCGCGACGCCGCCTTTCAATGCCTGAATCGCGCCTGCGAGATGAGAAGCGGCGCACTGGCGCGCCTGCAAAACGAGCCTGCGTTGGAGAGCCTGCGGAGCGATCCCCGATTCAATGAACTGGTTGCTCGAGTCGAAGCAATGAAGCTCGAACCGGAGGATGCATCGGGACGGGCCCCCGTGGTTTTGCCGCGGGTGGCGCCCGTTCACCAGATGCCGCCGGCTCCGGCGCCCACCTGGAAGAAGGTTCTCTGGCCGAGTATCTATAACGACCAGACGGCGCGCAAGGCTGCGGCGCAGGGAGTGTGGGCCTGCGCGTTCATCGTCGGCGCGAGCTTCCTCGCTTCGATTCTGACTTCGACTCTGGGAAGAATAGCGGTTCTCGGCCTGGCGTGGAATGAGCCTCTGGTGGTAGCGCTGGTGTTTGTTCCGCTTGCGTTTGGAATTCAAAAGATGGGACGCCCGGCGGCGGTCATCGGGCTTGTACTTTGTTCCTCGGGCGTGCTGGGCAACTGGAAGGCGCTCTCCACGTGGGGCGCGGCGGTCGACAGCTATTCCCGGATTCCCGTCCAATTCCGCTACCAATATGCCTACCAGGATCCTCATTCGTTCTACTACTATGCCTGGTTTTCTCTGATTCTTTCCCTTGCGTGCGTGACTGCGTTCATCAACTCCACGCGCGGCACCCTGGCTTATCGGAACCTGGTGGCTTCAGGACGAGCGCAGGATAAACAGGATGCGGTCAACGCCCGCGAGTGGGCGGAAATCCGAAGCCGCGTCAGCGGAGGTCTGCAGAGGCTTCGGTCTACACTGCGACCGCGTCCTGCGCCTGCGGGGTCGGCACTTTCGCAGCAAGCTGCGCCCCGGCTCGTCGTCCAACAGTCGGCGGCGCCGCCTCCTATGCCGCATGCCCAGACACAGGAACAGCCGGTGGTTCCTCCGCGCCCGGCGATCCACGCGGTAAAGACGTCGCCAAAATTGATTGAAATGCGCCTGGCCCGGCGCCCGTTCGCGCCCGCGGTCCTCGCCCGCCAGGGATTTGCCGCGCTGGTGGGAGTCGAGGGAAGAGAAGTCGACACATGGCGCGCCTGCGGATTCCTGTGCGCCAACATTGCCGGGGGACTCGCTTATCTTCTTTCCATCAGCGCGACGACTGTGCAACCGGTGCCGTCGGCGTATTGGGCAGTTGAGCTTTCCCGCGCATTTCTATTCACCACGGCGGCCCTGGCGGCATTTCGGTTCATCCGCAATCCCTTGGCGGCGGCAGCTCTTTCGTCGGCCGTGACCGCGATATTGGGCCTGGTTTTCGTTGGAATGCTGCCCACATTCGTTTTTACTGACTTGCTGTACCGCGAGCAGTTTCAGCAGTTTCTCTTATTGCCATTTGTGTATTACTTCATCTTTCTCGCGGCCCTTTCCTGGATCGTTCCCCGGCTTCAGCCTTTGCCTTTGTCTCTCTGGCTGGGAGTGATGAGCGCCGAAATTCTAACCGCCGTGATCACATCGGTCTTTCATTCCTTCGGGACAAAAGCCCTACCCGACCCGGTGTTGGGATCGGTGTCGCTCATCTCAGCTATCCTGCGCAGCCTGGTGTTCACCGCGGTGCTGTGGGGAACCCTTCTCTATTTCAGCCGGAAGAACGATCGGGTATAGGCGCACGCGTGCGGCAAGTGCGGGACACACGCGCCTACATCAAGCGCAGCCCGCTGGGCTGAAACCCGGAAGAACTCCAACCTTTAGTTTCCAGAGCAACCAGCCGACTTGGTGCCGGAGGTCGAAAATCCAAACTGATTCCCGCCGCTAAGGGATTGGTGATCGGCGGAAAGAGTCACGGTGTCGACCGGGTTGGGCCAGGTCAGGGCAAAGGTTCGGCTTCCGGTCATGCGCCAGTGACCGGCAAGGGGGCCGGCATTGAAGCCTCCGTCGGGACGAACCAGAATCACGGCTCCGTTCGGCCAGCGCCAGGAGCCGACAATTCCCGGTCCGTAGGCGATGCGCGTCGCAACCAGGCTGATGCCGTACTGGTTGCTGGTATGGAGCGTGCGTCCGTCGCCTGAAAGTTGGGCATTATCGACGGCTTGTGGCCAGGTGAAGTTGTAAATGCGCTGGGTGGAGTCGACCAGGCGCCAGCTTGCCGTGAAGGGACCTGCCGTCATCTTCCCATCGCGGGAAATTCTCACCTGAGTGTTGTTGTACCACTGCCAGCAGCCTGTAATCGGGTCTCCGGCCGCCTCGCTGCCGAGAAAAAACCAGGCGCCAAAAACCGCCAGGACGAGTGCTCCGCCGATCGCCAGCAAAAGATTGCGGTTCGATTTCGGCGGTATGACAGGTGCTGGAGTCGAAGTTGCCGCGGCCGGAGGCGCGACTGCAGAAGGCTTCGGCGGAAGAATCGGCGGAGAAGCGGCCGGCGCGCCGCCGCGTTGAGACAGCACGGCAAGGATTGTGTTCGCCAGGTTATCGACGTGCTGCTCAAGCGGAGGTGTGATGGCATCCAGCCAATGCACCGAGCTGATGAAATAATCCAGCGACTTTGCGGGGGTTACTTCTTCCACCCGCAGCGGAATCACCGGTATTCCGTGACTTACGGCGCGCTCAATCTCTTTGGGAATATGAGTGGAGACGTTGGCATTGGCGGAGAGGACCAGCACCATCAGGCGGCAATTGTGAATGCCGTCGATGATCTCTTCGCCGTAGGGGGATCCGGGATGCACATCCCGGGGCGCAATCCAGCAGCGGATGCCACGGCTCTCCAGGCGGGCGCAGACCGCGTCCGCAATGGTCTTGTCCTTGGATGAGTAGCTGATGAAAACGTCGTGCGCCACGGCCGTGCTCCCGAGTCTGGGAGCGGATTGTAACACCGGGAATTGGCTACTGAGTGGGGCGAGTGGCGGCCTGGCGCTCCTGCGGGGTCATCTGCCGCCAGAGCATTTCGAGGTCCTGCTGAACGCGGGTGTTCGAAGGATCTTTATGGAGAGCCTGGGCAAACCAGTGATAAGCAGTGGGAAGATCACGATTCACGCAATGCCCCGTGGCATACATCGCGCCCATCGTGCTCTGAGCCCTGACGTTGGCCTTTGAGGCGGCGGCGAGAATCTTGGTGCGAGCCTGCCCGCAATCCTGTGGCACTCCGTTGCCATAGAGGTAGCGCTGTCCGTCGGCAAAGATGGCATCGGTCGGATCGACTCCAGAAGCCGCGGCGCTGTCGCCTTCCAGCGCCTTTGGCCGTGAAGGAGACGGCCTGGCCGGACGAGTTGCCGTTGGAGGCGCTGAACTAGCCACTTCTACCGGCTTCTTTTTCTGAGCGGCAGCCCCATCTTCTTCTTCCGGTTGCTCCTGCCTGGGCGCGGGCTTAGCTGGCGCATTTTTCGCCGCCGCTGCAGCGGTGTCTTCCTGCTGAGGGTCCTTGCTCTCCGGCGGTTTCTTGTCCTCCGCGGCTTCAGCGCTTGCCGGATCCTCGTGGGGCTTCTGCTCGTTCTGAGGAACTGCCGCGGGCTGATTTGGCTGCGGCTGCGATGCCTGCGGCGGAGTCTGCTGGTCTTTTGCCGCATTCGCGTTCGTGTCCGGAGGCGGGCTCCGGGCGGGCTCAGGCTCAGCCGTCACCTGGCGCTGCCAGGGCTGCGTCTCCCAGGGGAATCCGTCGCGCTGCCAGTGCCAGTACAAAGCTCCGGCGGTGCAGAGCAGAAGGAACAATGCCAGATAAAGCCGCCAGTGGCCCGACGAGGAATCTTCTTCCAGCAGGTAGTCAGCGCTGCGCCTGGGCTCTTCCGTCAGACCCAGGAAGGAAGGTCCGGCCACCGAAATCGGATCGTGATTCGAAGGCTCCCGTTGCGGAGGCACCTGCGGAGGATCAAACCGAATCGGTGGAGGTTCGAACCGACCGGTGGGTGTTGCCGCCGCCGATTTTGTCGCTTGGGCGGGAACCGGCGCAGTGCGCAGGGCCGTTCCGCACATTCCGCAGAAGCGGAAGTAAGCGTCATTCTCCTGCCCGCAATTTGGACAACGAACCGGCATAACGCCAATATACTCAGTCTAATCCCCTAGATAAGATTACGGTTGGCGGATATCGGTTGGCCGACCCAACCTTTACACTCTCGCGCTCAATCTGTTAATCTTGAAAGCGTTACAAACAACAATCGAAAATTGAGACAGGAGTGCATCACGTAAGTGCTAGCCAGGGAGCAAAAGCAAGCCCTCATTGACCAACATCGCACGCATCCCACCGATACGGGCAGCCCGGAAGTCCAAATCGCTCTGCTGAGCGAGCGCATTGGTCAATTGACGGAGCACTTCAAAACGCACCAGAAGGACCACGGCTCACGCCGTGGACTCCTCATGCTGGTAAGCAAGCGGCGTCGCTTGCTCGACTACCTCAAGCAGTACGATTCCGAACGCTACAAGACCGTGGTCCAGAGACTCGGCTTGCGCAAATAATGGCCCGCCCGTTGGTCGCTGATTCACGAATCGTCGTCTGCCAGGCAATCGGGATTCGTCCGTCCATTTAGAAGCGGCGAATCGAGGTAGTGGTTAAGAGTGCGTTTCTGGCCAAGGTGCCAATTGCTCCGCCCGCTGGCTTTATCCATCGTGAAACCCACCATAGTTGCGCACCCGCGTGCGCTCCCGTCGAGAAGGAACCATCATGAAGCAGGAAGTAAGTATTGAACTCACCGGCGGCAAACGCCTTTCATTTGAAACCGGCAGACTGGCCAAGCAGGCCCATGGCTCTGTGGTAGTCCGCAGCGGAGACAGCGTGCTGCTGGCGACTGCCGTCGCTAATCCCGATCCGCGCGAAGGCATCGATTTCTTTCCCCTCACTGTCGACTACCGCGAGTACACCTATGCCGGCGGGCGATTTCCCGGCGGATTTATCAAGCGCGAAGGCCGGATGAGCGAGCACGAAGTCCTGACCAGCCGCATGATCGACCGTCCGGTACGGCCGCTCTTCGCGGAAGGATTCAAGTGCGAGACCCAGGTGATCGCCTTTGTTCTCTCGGCGGATACGGAAAATGATCCGGACGTATTGGCGATCAATGGCGCGTCTGCCGCCCTGACTCTGTCTGACATCCCGTTCCTCGGGCCCATCGGCGCGGTGCGCGTCGGCCTGATTAATGGCCAATTCCTCGTCAATCCGACCTACAGCGAGATGCGCGAAGGCCTGCTCAACATCATGGTCGTCGGCACTGCCGAAGGCATCGTGATGATTGAGTCAGTGGCCAAGGAAGTAAAAGAAGAAACCGTAGTCGACGCCATCGAGTTCGGCCATGCCGAGATCAAGAAGATCTGCGCCGCGATCAATGAACTGCGGGACAAGGCCGGGAAGGCGAAGCGGGAAGTGACGCCTCCGGAGTTCGACCAGGCCTATTACGACAACCTCAATTCCCGCATCGGGGCTCGGCTCTCCGACAGCCTCGACACTCAGAAGCATCCCAAGAACGAAAGCTACCGTCTGGTGCGCGAATTGAAGAAGGAACTGCTGGCCGCGATCCCCGAAGAGGATGAAGAGGCGCAGGCCAAGGTGAAAACCTACTACGAGAGCCTGCGGGAAAGGATTTTCCGCGGGGAAGTGATCGAGAAGAAACGCCGTCCGGATGGGCGGGCCTTCGATCAGATTCGCGACATCTGGCTGGAAGTCGGCGTTCTGCCCCGCACCCACGGATCCGCCATCTTTACCCGCGGCGAGACTCAGGCCCTGGTGACCACCACCCTGGGAACCAGCGACGACATGCAGCGCCTGGAAAGTTTCGAAGGCGAAGCCAAGAAGCGATTCATGCTGCACTACAACTTCCCTCCGTTCTCGGTGGGAGAGGTGCAGTTCCTGCGTGGCGCCGGTCGCCGCGAAATCGGTCACGGAGCGCTGGCCGAGCGCGCCATCAGCGCTGTGCTCCCCGGCGAGGCAGATTGGCCGTATGCCATGCGCGTCGTTTCCGACATTCTTGAGTCGAATGGATCATCTTCGATGGCCAGCGTCTGCGGCGCGTCGCTGTCGCTCATGGATGCAGGCGTGCCGCTCAAAGCGGCAGTTGCAGGCGTCGCCATGGGTCTGGTCAAAGAAGACGAGCAGTACGCCATCCTGACCGACATTGCCGGAGCTGAGGATCATTACGGCGACATGGATTTCAAAGTCGCCGGCACCAAAGACGGTATCACCGCGTTGCAGATGGACATCAAGGTCGGGGGCATTACCGCGCAGATCATGCGGGAGGCGCTGGCCCAGGCTCAGCGCGGGCGCCTGTACATCCTTGACAAGATGAACGAAACCATCTCGACACCGAGAGAAAAAGTTTCGTCCTATGCGCCGCGAATCTACACTCTGCAGATTCCCGTGGACAAGATTCGCGACGTGATTGGGCCCGGTGGCAAGATGATTCGCAGCATCATCGAGCAGACCGGCGTGAAGATCGACGTCGAAGATAGCGGCAAGGTGAACGTCGCCTCGAACGATGAGGCCTCGGCGAACAAGGCCTTACAGATCATTCGCGATCTCACGGCTACAGCTGAAATAGGGAAGACTTACCTCGGAAAGGTGACGCGACTGGCGGAGTTCGGCGCCTTCGTCGAAATCATTCCTGGCACCGACGGCCTGCTGCACATCAGCGAAGTGGCGGAGCACCGGATCAAGGACATCCGCGACGAATTGAAGGAAGGCGACCAGGTCCTGGTGAAGGTACTGGCGGTCGAAGGGAACCGAATCCGGCTTTCCCGCAAGGCCATTCTCAAGGAGCAGCGCGCCAAGATGGGCGGCGGTGGCGAGGGTGGTGGGGAAGCCCATCAGGAGGAAGCCGGCGTTCCCGCGGGCGTTATGACCATCGAGGGCGGCGGCGACTATCCCGACGAGCCGGAACCGAACTTCAATCGCGATACCGCCGGCGAGCGCACCGATCGCCCCGATCGCCCCGATCGCCCGGACCGCGGTGGACGCGGTGGACGGCCGGGCGGCGGTGGTGGAGGCGGAGGAAGACGGCGTCAGCGCGGACACAACGGACGCAGCGGTGGCGGTCACGGCGGCCCGCGACACTAAGGCCGGCCATTACACTTAGCGTTCGTCGCGGAACTGGAAGATCTTGCGCCGGTCCCGCTTCGACGGCCGGCCTGTCGGCGCCGGCGTGAAATTCATCATTGCCTTGCGCTCCGCGGCTACCTTCAGGCGGAGCGCGCGGCTCTCTTCGCTCTCGCGGTAAAGGGTTTGAGCAACAGTCGCGGGCCCTCGCACTTCGCTCAACTGCAAGACTTCTACCTGGAAATCTCCGCCGTCATTTCTGATCTGTAACTGATCGCCCGCCCGCACCTCGCGCGCGGGCTTGGCCGATTGCCGGTTCACCTCAATTCGGCCCAGTTCGCAGGCACGCGCTGCCAGGCTTCGCGTCTTGAAGAAGCGGGCGGCCCACAGCCACTTGTCTATTCGTACCCCGGCCATGATTTATCTTACCGTCAGCGAAGGATCTGGGTTCTGCGAACTGAACATGCCGGAGCTGCCGGACATCTCGGCCTATATCGAGGCGCTGGAATCCCGGATTGTGGGCCGACCGCTTCAGCAGGTTCGGATTGCGAGTCCGTTCCTGCTGCGAACTGTCCAGCCGCCGCTGGACAGCGTGAATGGGCGCGTGGTGCGAGAGCTGCGGCGAGCAG
Organism: Terriglobales bacterium; assembly: GCA_963803205.1. Lineage (GTDB taxonomy): Bacteria > Acidobacteriota > Terriglobia > Terriglobales > Acidobacteriaceae > CAWDLG01. The sequence continues at coordinate 484,441 of CAWDLG010000004.1, read as the reverse complement.
GCAAGCGCATCGCAATCGGCGTCGAGGGCGATTTGTGGTTGGTGCTGCACCTAATGATTGCCGGACGCCTGCACTGGCGGCCAGCCGGAGCAAAAGTTACCGGTCGTAATCAGCTTGCGGCCTTTGATTTTCCTAACGGTTCGCTTGTTCTCACCGAAGCCGGATCGAAGCGGCGCGCGTCGCTGAGCGTGGTCGCCGGTGAAGAGTCCCTGCGGGCTCTCGATCCGGGTGGAATCGATGTCTTCGCGGCCGACCTCGATTCATTCCGCACCGCCCTGATGGCAGAAAACCGCACTCTTAAGAGGGCACTGACCGATCCGCGCATTGTGAGCGGCATCGGCAACGCCTACTCCGATGAGATTCTGCACGCTGCGCAGCTGTCGCCGATCACCCAGACACATAAGCTGAAACCGGACGAATGGGAAAAGCTTTTCGCTGCGACGCGCGAGACGCTGGCATTGTGGATCGATCGGCTGAAGTCCGAAGCGAAGACTGGCTTCCCGAAAAAAGTAACGGCGTTCAGAAAAGGAATGTCAGTCCACGGCCGGTACGGTGAGCCTTGTCCAAGGTGCGGCGAGAAGATCCAGCGGATCCGCTACGCCGACAACGAAACCAATTACTGCCCGCGTTGCCAGACCGGCGGCAGGCTCCTTGCCGATCGCAGCCTCTCCCGCCTGCTGGGCAGCGATTGGCCACGCACGCTCGATGAATTGGAGATGCTGAAGCGGCGGTGAAGAGGAATATGACAGCTCTCGTGTTACATTAGCCGGCGGAAATTCCATGGCTCGGAAAATCGGACGTTGGATTGTTGGGAACCTCTTCTGGGATACGCGCGGTGGGCCGCACGGGCGGCCCTGGAGAACTGTCTGGGCGGTTAGAAACTCCTCGCTGCAGTGGTGGCCGCTGCGATCCTCACGTGGGAAGAGTGGGTCAAGCACCATCCTCCGGAGATTGTGCTGATCGCCTTCATTCACTTCGTTTTCGTCCTCGCCATCATCGCCCTTCTTGTCGGCATTGTCCGCTGGCTTCGCCGCTCACCGTCCTTGTCGTAACGGATTTGCTTCCCGTGGCTGGGCTGAAAGCCCCTGTCACGTTCTGTGCAAGAAGCGCAGGGGCGGGAATTTCCGATTGTTCTTCGGGTCGTATGAGGGCACAGCTTCAGCTGTGCCGATTGCACGCGAGATTCATGAACGCGCCCCCAGGGCGCAACTCGCATGGGACGGTTGCGCCGTTCCCGGCGCGTCAACAGACTTGCTGGCTCCATTGGCTGGGCTGAAAGCCCAGCCCTGATACGAACCCACTCCCTATGTTCTGTGCAAGAGGCGCGGGGGCAGGAATTTCCGATTGTTCTTCGGGTCGTATCAGGGCACAGCTTCAGCTGTGCCGATTGCACGCGAGATTCATGAACGTGCCCACAGGGCGCAACTCGCTGGGACGGTTGCGCCGTGCCGGCGCGTCAACAGACTTGCTGGCTCCATTGGCTGGGCTGAAAGCCCAGCCCTGATACGAACCCACTCCCTATGTTCTGTGCAAGAGGCGCGGGGGCAGGAATTTCCGATTGTTCTTCGGGTCGTATCAGGGCACAGCTTCAGCTGTGCCGATTGCACGCGAGATTCATGAACGTGCCCACAGGGCGCAACTCGCTGGGACGGTTGCGCCGTGCCGGCGCGTCAACAGACTTGTGCTTCTCGTGGCTGGGCTGAAAGCCCAGCCCTGATACGAATCCATTCCACGAGACGGCGAGGTGAGACCTCTGTCATGTTCTGTGCAAGAGGCGCGGGAGCGGGAATTTCCGATTGTTCTTCGAGTCGTATCAGGGCACAGCTTCAGCTGTGCCGATTGCACGTGAAATGCATGAACGCGCCCACAGGGCGCAACTCGCATGGGACGGTTGCGCCGTTCCCGGCGCGTCAACAGACTTGCTGGCTCCATTGGCTGGGCTGAAAGCCCAGCCCTGATACGAACCCACTCCTTATGTTCTGTGCAAGAGGCGCGGCAGCGGGGAATTTCCGATTGTTCTTCGGGTCGTATCAGGGCACAGCTTCAGCTGTGCCGATTGCACGTGAAATGCATGAACGCGCCCACAGGGCGCAACTCGCATGGGACGGTTGCGCCGTCCCGGCGCGTCAATAGACTTGTGCTTCCCGTGGCTGGGCTGAAACCCAGCCCTGATACGAACCCAACGCTGGCCTACCGCACCGAACGCGACAAGGGCGGGGCACACCCGCTACTTCAGTTCGATCTGGATCACTTCGAAGGGCTTATCGCTGGTGTTGGATGGATCATGCTCGAAGGCGTCCATGTGAATCACGCTACCGGCATTTCCAGTGATGTCCTCGGATCGCCCGTCGGGATACGTAAACTTCGTGTTTGCGTCGGTCAGGAAAACGCTGATGGACTCCGGGTGGCTGTGCATCACAGACTTCTCTCCCGGTTCGTACCGGATGCGCAGCACGCGAACGCGATCATTCTCAAATTCGACTTTATAGTGCTTGGGGTCAACTCTCACCGGATCAGGCGCCGGCTGCGGCATGCTTCTTGCGGTGGCCATACTTGCCTCCTTTGACGGCCTTTTCAGACCGCGACGAGTCTAGTCCCGAGCGGCGGGCGAAGTAAAGCGGATGGATTGATCACATGAGGTTGCACATGTCCGACGTGACTCAGTCATGAGATGTGTTCCTGACCTCGTGTGCAAGGTGCTTCCTTAAGAACTCAAACGTCCCCTTGCCGTGAATCGTGTGGCCGCCGTCGAAGTATTCAATTGCAAGCTGGTCGGCAACGCCGAGTCTGTTGTAAAGGTCCTGGACCCTGGCGAATTCGAAAGCTACCCAATCGTCGGTCGCGACCGGGTCCTTTCGTCCGCGCTCAACCATGAACGGGCGAGGCGCAAACATATTTGCCAGCTCGGCATAGTCGAGAAAGTTGGCAAAATCGAATTCGTAGAGATCGTAGCTGTCGTCGACCATGAAACTGTCTTTTGAGGTCACACTAGTCAGTTTGTCCACGCCTTCGGTGAAGTCGCCTGAACAGATGCACGCCGCATAACCCTCGATCAGCGGCGCGACGCGCATTGTCGTCTTGCCGCCATAGGAAATACCGTACAGGGCGATGCGCTTCGAATCCACGCATGGAAGGCCGCCGAGCCATTTCAGCAACTGCTGGTGCTGGCCGAGGACGAAGGCATAGATCGACAGCTTCAGCGGTTGCGCCATGCGCTGAATCAGGCGGAATCGCTCGCCGTCCACAAAGGGATCCTGGGGCGCGTAGGTGACAAAGCCAAGCTCGGCAAGACTGGCGCCGAAATGGTGATAGAAACGGCTGTCAATTTTCGGGTCCGCAACTTCCCGGGCGTGACCCTCCAGGCCATGTTCGCAGACCACGGTTGCGCGTCTCTCTCCGGGACGAAGATTTTGCGGAACGAGCAGAATTCCGCACGCCACAACTCCGGGCCAGACATCGAGCATGACCTCATAGCCGCGAAAATGCTTTGTGTCATAGATGAGCCGGGTTCTCGGATTGGCAGGCAGGGTGGGGGACTGAAGCCGTCCGATAATCTCTTCCCAGACATATTCGCGCAGAGGTTGACTGCTGCGCGTCCATGTCGCGATCGAGGAGGCGTCGGCTCTTGCCCAAAATTCTGTGCGGCGTTCGGACGACTTCTGCACCAATCCCTGGGTGAAAGCGGTCATCTCGTCCAGCTGTGACTTCAGGCGAAGGTGCGGATCAGGTCCAGGACGAGTCGGCTCAGGCTGAGCGGCGGCGGGCCGAAGGGCTCCCGAAATGCCGAGCGCGCCGAGCAGTGCGATGAGTGCATCGTCTGAGCCGGGCAATCCGGTTCCCCGGCCGGAAATTACAAGCGCCAGTTTGGATTCAGAGTCGAGATTCGCGTAGAAGGCGCGTGCTCGCTGGATCTCGCGCTCGACCGATTCGAGGGGCGGAGTCGTCAGCTCGCCGTTTGGGCAAGCAACGTTGGCGCGCTGCCCAGTTGCCTTGGGTGGCGCATCTATCTCCGGGCCGCGACAGGCTTCGACGATGAGGCTGCGGGGAGCGACCAGTGCGGCGATCTCCGCGTCAGCGAACTCATCAAGAAGTCCCCACACGTTGCGATAGATCGGCTCTTTCCAGAGGTTCTCACGCTGCTGAAAATATCCGCTGACCACGGTGGCGTGGATGCGAGTGTCCAGCGCGGCGGAATAGAGCGCAATGAGTCCTCCTTCGCCGTAACCCATGACGCCGATGGGAACCTGAGCGTGGTCCCGGTTATGACTGAGCCAGTCGACGGCCGCAAGGACTTTCTGAACCTCATATCCGATGATGTGCCGTCCCACCACGAACGCCATGCGGTAAATCCACTCACGGTGGGGCTCATTGGTCATCTTGAATTCAGGATTCCCGGAAAAAGTGTCTTCGCGATTAATCAGGAGCGGCACCAGGACCTGGCAGCCATTCTCGGCCAGGCGGCGGGCGAATTGCGCGGATGGCGGTACCCCGGCGGCGAGCCCGCAAATCATTTCCGGCGCCGAATCAGCGTCGGGAATAGCAACTATGCGGGCGAGTTCAGGCTTCGCGGGCTGGAGCAGGAGACCTTCTGCATGCATTCCGGAGAGGCCTTCGTCGACTGGATCGAAAACAGCCCAGCGAATCGCGAACACGGTGTATCCGGCGCCATGCGCGATTTCCGTCGAACTGAGTGCGGGCGCGATCACCTCGGGCGCACGAGGGGAAACTCGCGCGTCCACAGCGCCGATGATCTTGCGAAGACGCGCGCGATATGTAGCAAGAGATTGCTGCCAGGCCTCGGTAGAAGCACGCAAGGCCCACCGCCCAGCACGCCGCGCAGATACTTCTTCGGTCTTCTTGCGGAGGAATTCGCGAATAACGTCCTCCATTTGCTCGGCGCGCGCATCACTTGCCGGAAGATACGCTGTGCCGGGCAACGCTTGCGAGACGTCTTCCCCTGCCAAACTGGAAGGAACAAGTCCCAGGCCAAGCGAGCACAGCGTGGCCGCCCAACCTCGCAGAAATTGGCGGCGCGGAGTGTCGGGGGAGGAAACTCCGGAGGACTTGAGCGTCTTGGCCACGCAACCTTCTTCAGACTTCAACCCTGGCCTCCGGACTGAGATTCACAAACCGAGAAAGGCAAATGATTGTAAAGGACACGCACCGTTGCGGCATCCTGCAACGATATGGTATTGCTTATCTCGCTCCACGCGTATCGGTGCATCGCGAACGCACTCCTGCCTCATGCAGATCAATCAGAAGATCCAACCGGCCGACCTGAGCGCGAAACTACGGCGCTTCTGGAAGCTTTCCGCCGAAAAGATCCTCGACATCGAGAAGCGCTATGATCCCGCCCGCGGCTCGCCGGTTTTCACCGTAAAAGGGAAGTACACCAGCCGCGGCTGGACGGAATGGACCCAGGGCTTCCAGTACGGCTCAGCGATTCTTCAGTTCGACGCGACCGGCGACAACAAGTTTCTCGAGCTTGGCCGAACGGCGACCTTGCAGCGAATGGCTTCGCATGTGAGCCATTTTGGAGTACACGACCATGGATTCAACAATGTAAGCACGTACGGCAACTTGTGGCGTCTGATGCGGGAAGGACGGATCCCGGAGGATCGCTGGGAACGCGCGTTCTATGAGCTGGCGCTGAAGATGAGCGGGGCAGTCCAGGCTTGCCGGTGGACGCGAACGACGAACGGCGGCTTCATTTATTCGTTTAACGGACCGCATTCTCTGTTCGTCGATACGATCCGCTCGCTGCGCTCACTTGCACTTGCGCACTTCCTCGGCCACGTTCTGCTCGAAGAAAGTGATCGGAGAGTTTCTCTGCTCGATCGTCTGCGCGAGCATGCTCTCACCACCGCCACCTATTCGGTGTACTACGGCGAGGGCCGTGATACGTACGACGTTCGCGGGCGCGTGGCACACGAAGCGATTTTTAACGTAAACGATGGACAGTTCCGTTGTCCAAACTCGCAACAGGGATATTCCGGCTTCACCACCTGGACCCGCGGACTGGCATGGGCCATGTGCGGATTCAGCGAGCAACTTGAGTTCATGCAGGCGATCGGGGATCGCAAACTGGCACCCCCGTTGCTCAAGGCGGCTCGTGCCACCTGCGATTTCTATATCGACCACGCCACTGCGGCGGATGGAATCCCTTACTGGGATACCGGAGCCCCGCAGCTTCAACGCCTCGGCGACTGGCAGGCCAGGCCTGCCGATCCATTCAATGACTTCGAACCGGTCGACAGTTCCGCGGCGGCGATTGCGGCGCAGGGGCTTTTGCGGCTGGGGCGATATCTTGGTTCCAAGGGAAGCCGCTATCGGCAGGCGGGGCTGACGGTTCTCAACACGATTCTGGATGAGCCATACCTGAGCACAAATGCCCGCCATCAGGGGCTGATTCTGCATTCGGTTTATCATCGGCCGAACGGATGGGACTACATTCCGCCGGGACGGAAAGTGCCGTGCGGTGAATCCAGCATGTGGGGCGACTACCATGCTCGCGAAGCTGCGCTCTACGTGCAGCGCCTGGCGGCAAAGCAGCCCTACCTCACTTTCTGGGGCGGCGGGCAGTTGCGGGAAAAACCTCAATGAAGAAAGTTGCGTTAGTCACCGGTGGAGCGCGGGGAATCGGCCTCGGGATCTCGCAGGCGCTGGCCCGCGAGGGCTGCGATCTGGTGATCTGCGGAATGCGGCCGCCCGAAGCAGTCGAGGAGCCGATTGGTCAATTGCGCGGAGCCGGCGCGGAGGTTCTGTATGTAAAGGCGGATGTTGCAGACGGCTCTTCGCGCCGCCAACTGCTCGAAGCCGCGAAGAACCGTTTTGGTCACCTGCATGTGCTGGTAAACAATGCCGGTATCGCTCCCCGGGTCCGCGCCGACATTCTGGACGCCACGGAAGAGAGTTTCGATGAGGTGATTTCCACCAATCTGCGTGGGCCCTATTTTCTTACTCAAAGTGCCGTGCGCTGGATGATCGACCAGCGCAGCCAAGACGCCTCATTCCGCGGCTGCGTCGTGAATATTTCGTCGATCTCCGCGGAAATTGCCAGCGTCAATCGCGGCGAGTACTGCATCTCGAAGGCGGGCATCGCAATGGCGACAAAGCTGTGGGCAGCGCGCCTGGGAGAATTTGAGATTCCGGTATACGAAGTGAGGCCCGGCATCATCCGTACCGACCTGACGGCTGGTGTCGCGGCCAAGTACGACCAGATGTTCAGTGCTGGTGCTGCGATCCAGTCGCGCTGGGGAATGCCCGAGGACGTTGGCAAGGCAGTTGCGGCTCTGGTCCGCGGAGACTTCCCCTATTCTTCCGGATCTGTCTTTATGGTCGATGGCGGGATGTCAGTTCAACGGATGTAATCACTACAAGATCAGATGAGCCCGGGAAGCAGCTTTTCGGCCATCACGATGGCGGCGCCGACCGCTCCCGCTTCGCCCCCCAGGCGAGAGACGATCACTTTGAAATTTTCCACCGAGCGATGGAAGGTGCGCCCACGGAAAGAATGAAACAGGGGCTTCAGCAGGAAGCTCTTGGCCACGCGTGGAACTTCTCCGCCTAGCACAATCGCTTCCGGGTTCAGAAGGTTCACAATCGTGGCGACACCGGTTCCCAGGTGCAGTCCGGCTTCCCAAAGCACGGTGCGAGCGAACTGGTCCCCGGTTTTGGCTGCGTTCACGATAGCCTCAATGGAAATCCGGTCCGGGTGTTGCTCAGCCAAGCTGGCGAGGCTCGAATGCACGCCCTGCTGCAAACCGCTCTTGATGCGGTTAATGATGGCCCAGCCCGAGGCGTAGACCTCCAGACATCCGCGGTTGCCGCAGGAGCAGAGCTCTCCCCGTTCGTCAATCGTGGTATGGCCGAGTTCGCCGGCAAGGTCCCGGGCCCCCAGGTAGAGCCGGTGATTGATGTAGATCGCTGCACCGATTCCCATCGAGGCGACCACGTAGACGAAATCTTTCAGGCCCTTGGCTTCGCCGAACTTCTCTTCTGCCAGCGCCATAGTGCGCACAGTATCCTCGAGGACCACCGGAAGCCCGTGCTTGGCCTGGATGCGCTTCTTGAGCGGAACATCGTTCCACCCCGGAACCTTCGGCCAGAAAAGCAGCGTTCCGGAGTTGCGATCGATCACGCCGGACATCGCTACGCCGATCGCCTTTACCAGGCTGTCGCTTTTGATGGCGGCATCGAGTTCACGGTCGATCAGGTCGAAAACGTGCTGCTCCCCGAGCGAAATCTCCGTTGGCACTTTCTTGAGGCTCAGCACTTTGCCCAGGAAATCGGTGACCACAATGCGCGTGTTGGCCCGCCCGATGCGGATTCCTACGAGGTGGCAGAGGTCTGGAACGACGTTCAGCAAGACCCGGCGCCGGCCTGCCCGGGAGGGAGAGCGGCCGCCCTCCTCAACGAGGCCACGCCGCCGCAGATCGCCGACCAGCGAACTGATGTAGCTGGGAGCAAAGCCCGTCTTTTCAGCCAGGCCGGTGCGGGAAGCCTGCCCCTGGCTGTAAATTGCCTCAAGAACCCCCAGTAAATCGTCCTTGTTCATTCGGTAGAAAGCTCCAAAAAGCGCACAGTATACGAGAAATACACCCGATTCCGATGTGTGTGAAAATTCTCCCTGTGCTACGGGAACGAAACAGGCTACTTAAAATTCCCCAAAGTCACAATTTCAGACCATCGGGGTAGTGCGAGGCACTCCCTGTTTACTTCTGGCTAGCACAATAATACAGTCATCACAGCGGCAAACGAGGGCCTATTATTTCTCAACAGAATAAATTTAATTGACACTGAAAGAGCACCATTATATAAGTTTGGCCTGTTTCAGGCGGGCGGAAGAGTCGCCCTCAAAATTCGCGGAGCACCTATAATATTGTTTATTTACAACGATTTAGCATGCTGAACAGACCCTCCCCAATCAGCGTTCGTTGCCGCCGGACGATTACGGCGGGTGTCTTCGTGCTGGTCTGCGTGGCCTCTCTGATTGAATCCCCGGCACAGACCTCCTCCGAAGCCCCAATTTATCTCGATCCGAAGCAGCCCATCGAGCGTCGAGTCGAAGACCTGATGGGCCGGATGACACTGAAAGAAAAGCTCGGGCAGCTGAATCTGCCTTGTGTCTACGTCGACGAACTCGGCAAAACCATCCCGGAAAAGATTGAAGGCTGCAAACGCTTCGCGGAGGGAACGCAGACAAACGAGATTGGGCCCGGGGCGGGCTTCTTCACCCTGACGAACACAATTTCGAACAAGAAGGTCGCTGAAGAGGCCGAGTACTTCAACCAGCTTCAGAGGATCGCCGTTACCAAAACCCGCCTCAAAATCCCGCTGCTCGAAGACGAAGAAGGCACCCATGGCGCGATGTTCCCGGGCGCGACTGTCTTCCCGGAGGGTCTGGGAATTGCCAGCACATTCGACATGCCTCTGGTCGAGTCGATCTATGCGGCAGCCGCGCGGGAAGCTCGCGCGGTCGGAATCCACGTTCTATCCACGCTGGTCTTGGAAGTAAACCGCGATCCGAGGATGGGCCGCAACGAGGAAGGCTATGGCGAAGATCCGTACTTGTATTCGCGGATTGCGGAGAGCATCGTTCGCGGCGCACAGGGATCGAATATCGATGCCCCTGACAAAGTGATCGCGCTGATGACCGATTTCCCCACGCAAAGCCAGCCGACCAGCGGGCTGGAGCGCGGAGCGATCGAAGTTTCCGAACGCGTCATACGGCAGAACTTTCTTCCGCCCTGGACGGCGGCGTTCAACGCAGGTTCCCTGGGTGTGATGGCGGGATATCCCGAGATCGATGGTGTTCCCGAACACGGCTCGGAGAAGTGGAACACGAAAATCCTGCGCGATGAAATGGGATTTAAGGGAATCGTAGTCAGCGAAGGCTACGGCTTCGGCTCGCTGATCTACGAAGGCATTGTTCCCACGCAGAAGGAAGCGGGAGCCCTGGCTTTGAAAGCCGGAGTCGATCTCAACATCACGTACGAGCCGGCATACATGGGCCTTCTGATGGAGAACGTCCAGGAAGGCAAGGTCCCCATGTCGCTGATCGACAGGGCCCTTCGCCGCGTGCTGGAGGTGAAGTTCCGCCTGGGATTGTTCGAACATCCCTACGTCGATCCGGCGCAGGCCGAAAAGGTAGTCCACTCGAAGGAACACCAGGAACTCGCCTTAAAAACCGCCCATGAAGGCATCGTGCTACTGAAGAATGAAAACAATCTGCTGCCACTCAAGCGGGAAGTGAAGTCCATCGCGGTGATCGGACCGAATGCCGACACGCCGTCCAGCATGATCGGGGACTATGCGCCGAACGTGATTCCGCGGCCGGTTCCTTCGATCCTTCAGGCGATCAAGACAAAAGTTCCTTCTGCGCGCGTGACCTACGCCAAGGGCTGCGAGGTCAATGACGAAAATGAGAGCGGCTTCGCGGCGGCGATTGCCGCGGTTAAAAACGCCGATGTCGCCATTCTTGTCATGGGGGAGAGAGCCGACTCGGAGGGCAACAAGGCTGAGCCGCCGACCGACGGCGAAGGCCACGACGTTGCCAGCTTCGACCTGACAGGAGTACAGGAGAAGCTGGTTCAGGCAATTCACGCAACTGGAAAGCCGGTGATCCTGGTGCTGGTCAACGGCAGGCCGCTTTCCGTCCGTTGGGAGGCAGCCCATCTTCCGGCGATCGTCGAAGCATGGCTTCCCGGTGAGGCTGGAGGCACCGCGGTGGCGGATGTACTTTTCGGCGATGCTAACCCCAGTGGCCGGCTTGCGATAACCATCCCGCGAAGCTCGGGACAATTGCCCACCTACTACAACTACCAGCCCTCGAAGGCATACTGGATCAAAGAGGCGTGGACGAAGCACGGCGGATATGCGGACATGCCCGGTACACCTCTCTATCCCTTTGGCTTTGGGCTGAGCTACACGGATTTCAAGTACAGCAACCTGCGCATCGAGAAAGCGCAGGTCTCTCCGCAGGAAGAAACCAGTGTCAGCGTGGATGTCGAAAACACCGGCAAGATTGCGGGAGTCGAGACTCCGCAGCTTTACGTTCACGAACTCTTCGCCCCAGTCTCAACCCCGGTGAAGCAGCTTCGCGGCTTTGAGCGTGTTGCGCTCAATCCCGGCGAAAAGAAAACCGTCACCTTCAAGATCGGCCCGGAAGATTTTCAGTTGATGGATGAGCAAAAACGCTGGGAGGTGGTGCCGGGAACTTTCGACATCATGGTCGGGAAATCGTCTGCGGATATCGAGTTAAAAGGCACTCTGGAGGTGAAGTAGGGACGAATGAAATCGCTCTTTCTGGAAATGGTCGCGCAGCACAGGCGTTGGCGGAATGGTTTGAGCGTTCCGGTGTTCGCCGTTCTTCTGGTTTTCGCGTTCGGAGTTCAAGCTGACGCGGCTGAAATGAAGGCCGGAGTGGCCAAGGTGGACGTCACTCCCCCGCCCGGAACCCAGATGTGGGGATACTTCAACCGCATCAAGGGAGCGGAAGGCACACTGGATCCTCTGATGGCTCGCGTGCTCGTTCTGGAGGCTGACGGAAAACGGCTGGCCTACGTGGACCTCGACTTCGGCCGGACGTTCGGGCCTGCTTCGCTGGCTCGCCTGAAGGAAGCGACTCAGAAGCAAGGCATCGACTATCTGATTGTGCAGGCGACTCACACTCACGCCGGGCCAGTCATCCTGGATGAATACCCTTCAGGGCCGCCGGCCTGGGAGACGTCTGATCTCGACAAGATTGGGCAGGCGATCCATGAAGCCGCTCAGCGTGCGGTACCGGTGCATATGGGAGTCGGATACGGACAGGCGTACATCGGCTACAACCGGGTGAAGGTCAATCCCTCGGGCCCGGTCACCATGATCTGGGAGAACCCGTCGAGAATGCCCACCTGGCCGGTCGATCCCACGGTTGCGGTTCTGCGGATCGATACAGTGGACGGCCAGCCACTGGCAATCCTGGTGAACTACGCCACCCACCCAGTCACATTCGGGCCGGACATGATGCGGTTCTCGGCGGATTTCCCCGGCGTCATGTGCAAGGTAGTGGAAGAGAGTTTCGGCGGGAAGCCCCTGGCGTTCTTTGTGCAGGGCGCTCCCGGCGACATTAATGTCTACGACGCAACCACTCCGATCACCAAAGATGCGATCGGCAGGCGTGACTGGGCGGGACAAACACTGGGAACAGCGGCCGCCGAAACGGCAAAGAGAATTCAGACTCAGGCGGATGCCGATTCGAGCATTGACTTCAGTGAAGATGTGCTCTCCTTCGGGCTGCGATGGGACCCGGAGAAATTCCGGCAGGAGATCCTGCGCGAAATCAGCCCCGAGGCCTTCAAGCTGTATTCACCGAAGATCCAGGACAAGATGGACCTTCCAGTAGTAACTGCCCTGATCAATCACAAGATCGCCCTCATGACGATGCCGGGAGAGCCCTTCCTCCAATTTCAGTTGAGCTGGCGGGAGCGCTGCTCTTTGCACGACTGTTTCTTCCTTGGCTACACGAATGGATACAACGGCTACTTCCCAACAATCGAGGCCGGAGCCGAGGGCGGCTATGGAGCAGCCAGCGCGAGTACCTGGGTTGAGCTTGGCGCAGGGGAGCGAATGCTGAACCACTCCGTCATTGAACTTTTCAAAATGCTGGGACGTCTTCCGAATGGTCCAAGAACCGACTGGAAAGACTTGAGATAACGCGGGAGACGGATCGCAGCGTCCCCGCATGACCTCGACGACGAAATCCAAGGAGTACAGCAATGCCAGATGATGGGAAGACGGCCCTTCAGGATGCGCGCGCCATCGAGGGCCGCCTGGCGATCGACGGGGGCAAGCCGGTTCGTACCGAGCCCTTGCCGCTGGAGTTCCCCGGAGTTCACCACATGGGGGAAGAGGAGTTGGATGCGGTCAATCGGGTTATAAAGCACAGATCCTTTTTTCGATATTACGGTGTCGATCTTCAGAAGGAAGTGGAGAGCTTCGAGGCGGAGTTTGCCGAGTTTATTGGTGTCTCGCACGCGATTGCCGTCAGCAGCGGTACGGGCGCTCTGAATGTTGCGCTTTCGGCGCTTGGTGTTGGACCGGGACAGGAAGTGATCGTTCCGGCGTACATGTGGGTTGCGGTGGCCGGAGCAGTTGTCACGCGCGGGGCGATTCCGGTGCTGGCCGATATTGACGATACTTTCGGACTCGATCCGCGGGAGGTTGAAAAACGAGTCAGCGAAAAAACCACCGGCATCATTGTGGTTCATATGAGCGGTGCCCCTGCGGATATTCAAGCAATGTCGGAGCTGGCACAGAGAAAGAGCCTGTTCCTGCTGGAAGATTGCGCGCAGTGCGCCGGCGGTAGCGTCGGCGGGAAAAAGGTTGGGAGCTTCGGCGACATTGCCACCTTCAGCTTCCAGATGAATAAGAACATGACATCCGGCGAGGGCGGTTGCGTTGTGACGAACAACTCTCGCCTGTATCACAGAAGCTTTGCCTGCCACGATCTTGGCTACGCGCGCGACGAGCAGGGACGGCTGAACCTGAGCGATCCCGATCTCTGTCTCTGGGGACTCGGCTATCGTCTCGATGAAATTCGCGGGGCCGTGCTTCGCGCACAACTGAAGAAACTGCCGCGGGTCATCGCGAAGATGCGCCACAGCAAGTACCGCATCCGGAAGGCGCTTGAGGAGCTGCCGCGAATTCACCTGCGCCGGATTGTGGACCCGAACGGCGACACCGGGCCCTTCCTGATCACGACTTACGCCGATGCCCAGACGGCGCGGCGCTTCAACGAAGCGTTACGGGCCGAAGGAATTGTTACCTTTCCGCAGGGCATCTCGAACGTAGTGATGACCGAGTGGGGCTTGCACCTCTACTACAACATCGCCAGCCTGGTGCAGCGCACCAGCGCCGATACACACGGCTTTCCGTGGGAACTGAAGGAGAACGCCGGACTGCGAGTGCAGTATGCCAAGGGAACATGCCCTGTGGCCGACAGCCTCTTCGAGCGGAGCATCATTCTTGCAATTCCGTCCTCTCTGACGGAACGCGACGAAAACGACATCATTCGAGCATTCGAAAAAGTCCACCAGGCATTGTTTGCATCTTGAGAGCCTCAGCAGCCGGAAACAAAGCTTGCCCACGTACGAATATGCGCGGCTGTCTAACGGTGGCGATGCTGGCAGTATGCGCCCTCACACAGTCGACTCTTCGCGGAGAAAATGCCCAGACTCCGCACCACTTTTACGCCACCCGATTTCCAGTTGCCGAGAGTCCGATCTCCGAGGACGGCCACTGGATCAACGGCGGGGCCGATGCCAAAGACTGGGCTGACGTCCGCACCTCGCCGGGCCTGGCGTTTGGTGCCGAGTCTGGAACAGTGAAGTACGACGACTCGACCGCCCTGCTGACAGGGGCATGGAGCCCGGACCAGACCGCAGAGGCGACGGTCCACGTCGCGAATCCGAGAACTGATGTATACGAGGAAGTAGAACTTCGCCTGCGCAGCGCGCTGTCGCCGCACCGCGCGACTGGATATGAAATCAACTTCCGGTGTTCCAAGACGGAGAAGGCCTACTCCGAGATCGTTCGCTGGAACGGTCCGCTCGGCGACTTTACGTACCTGAAACATGCACAGGGAGCTCAGTACGGAGTCAAGGATGGCGACGTCGTGAAAGCGACCATCGGAGGTGACGTGATTACTGTTTATCTAAACGGGGCGCAGACTCTACAGGCGACTGACAAGACATTCGCCACCGGCAATCCGGGAATCGGCTTCTACATAGAAGGAGCGACGAGCGGCCAGAGCGATTACGGATTCAGTTCATTCTCGGCGAGCGATGCACCCGCCGCGGCTGCGTCAAACCGCGGACAGTCCGGGCCCCGATAGGTTTCCGGTCTGTAGCTTGCCGTCGTTCACTTTGAACAATCCAGGAAAGTTGGCCTTCCATGCCTCGTTGGCGGCTGGAACATACTCCCGCGAATTGGACTCGATAGTGTCAATCTGCGCAACGTGCGCCGCAATTCCCGCCGATTGGATCAGGGAAGCTCCGGGGCAGGTCAGATCCTGCACCGTCAGATACATCTTGAAATGTTGCGCCGCGGCGTTCATCAGCATCGATTGGCTTTGCCCCTTGCACGCCTTGAGCGCAACCCCCGTATAGCCGATTTCGCGGCCGCGCTTCAAAGCGTCAAAGCCGGTAAGCGATTCGTCCATCACGACCGGCTTGAATTTGGCCGCGCGGAACAGGAGTTGCTCCGGCGTCGCGGCCAGATCGCGGCTGGTGGGCTGTTCGATAAAGGTAATTCTCTCAAAGGTGGCAGGAGAGCCCTTCTGAACCTGATGGATGAAATCCAAGAGGTAATTGACGTCGGGGCACTGCTCATTGAAGTCCAGGGAATAGTGCAATTGGCGAATTCCCAAGCCGGACGCCGTTTCAGCCGCCACTAGATCAATGTGCAATACGCGTCGGACGTCATTCTGCAGATTGTTGCCGTCCAGTTTGATCTTCAGATGCGTAAGAAGGTCCGCTGCCATCCAGTCGCTGAGCGCCTGGGGCAGATTGTCATTCAATTTGTGCTTGATCTCCGAAGGCTCAATCGCGTCTGCCGCGCCGACGGAGTGGTTGCACCATAGCCATGGTTTTGGCGCCTTCATCAGGTAGTCGCTGGGAAACCTTCCCTTGAATTCCGGCCCCAGGTAGTGGCTGAGGTCGTGATCCATGAAGTCGGCGCCGTAGGTAAGGTAGCAGTTGAGCCCATGAACCTTGCCGAAGGCGTCATGAACGGCAGCATCAAACGGACTCGCCGTCACCAGCGTGCACAACTTCGGTATCGGCTGATCGAGATGCAACTCCCGCGTGACTTCGTCCGCGGCCTTCAGGTATTCGGGCTCGAGCGCGACATTCAGATCGATCGGATGGCCGGCGTCACCATAAGCGGCGGTGATCTTCTGGATGCGTTGCGAGAGGCGCTTCATCGCCTCAAGAGTTGAGTCGTAGGAAAGCGTCTTCGAGGGGAACGACCAGAGATTGCCCAGTGGCATGGACCCGAAACCCTTAGCAGAGCGGCCGCTCAGGGTTTCGACGGTGCAGTGAACATTCAGGAGGGTTACTCGGTCTCCGCTGCGGCCGCCAAAATGGTAGGCCGTCCGATATGGAAAATCCTCATGGTCGATGGAAATTTCTTTGATACGCACATTCGTCGATTTCTGTTTAGACGCAGCGAACACGAGCCTGGACGCAAGCGGAAGGGAACAGACGCCAGCGGAGGCCGTCTTTAGAAATCTTCTCCGGGTTGTGGCGTGGCGCGTTAGCAAGAATATTCCTCTCTCAGGTTGGTGGCCGCAAGCCTAAGACCCGGGATACGCCTCACGAATGAGCGACTTCAGATAGTTGAGGTTCTCTTCCGCGGCAGCCATCACCTTCGGCGCCGCCTCACGCGACACGGCGATGCCCTGGTTGTCCGCCACTCCCGGAATTTCGAACTCCTCGTGAAGGGTGAGAGGCCCATGGAAGTCGGTCTTGGCAAGCATTTGCAGGAACTCTTTCCATGGCGCCATGCCTTGCCCCATGGGACAAGGCACCGCGTGGAACCGGCGCGGCCCACCTGCCTTCCAGGTCAGATCCTTCACCGCGATCATCTTCAGCCTCGGCATAACGAGATTCGCCGCGCTCTTCCACTCGGTCTCGCCGCTATCCACGCAGAGGTGGCCAAGATCGAAGTAGTATCCACAGGAGCTGGGTTTCAGCGGCTCGATCACGCTTGCCATATCCCAGATGGAGGCTCCGATGTAGTTCGGGTGGTTGTGGTATCCGACCTGGATGCCGTTTTTGGCGGCCAGCTCGACCAGGGTGCGAAATCGTCGCGCGGCCTGGTGAAACTCATCCAGCACATTCACGAATTTGTAGTGATAGTAGCCCGGCTTGAGAAATGGGATCGAAAGCTTGCCGGCGGTTTCGATGAGGCCTTTCGCAGTGGGATCGTCCGCGCCTAGAAGCTCGGTCGTGATCATGGGGACTTCGAGCCCCTCGCCCCGGATGGCTTCGACCGCCTTGGGAAGATCGACGGGTGCTCGCTCCGGTAATACATGCCCTTCGGAGCGAACTGTTAAATCAATGCCGCCAAACCCGGCGCGCTTGGCGGATTTGGCAAGCTCTGCCCAAGGAAGTTGCGGAACAGCTTTAGAGAACAGGCATAGAGTTCCACGAAACATTCCACTGCCCGTGGCCGGGAGACCGGCCGCACCGGCCCACGTTTGGAAGCCGGAGGCACTCATGACCGCGGTTGCCGAAGATGCCTGCAGGAACTTCCGCCTTGAAAAACTCTTGCCCATTCGACCTCCTGACTTATGGCAATGCAAAACTTAAGATATTCGGTCCAACTGCCACAGCAATAAACTGCTTTCCGTCGACTGTGTAGGTCATTGGCGAGGTCTTGTTCTCTCCATTGGTGGGAAAATGCCACAGCGGTTTTCCGGTCCGTGCATCGGCCGCAACGAAGTCGCCGCTGGGGTTCCCGTAGAACAACAGCCCAGATGCTGTGGCCAGCACTCCCGCGTCCCGCTTTCCATCCGCGGGCCCGACCTCGGGAACTTTCCACGCCACGCTGCCATCCTCGACGCTTAAAGCTTCCAGATACTTCCTTGGGATCTCGTCTTCCGGATTGCGCTTTTTCCAGTCCGCTGTAAAGTCCGCATCGCACTTCTCGACTGCCATCACATAGTAGTAATGAGTCTGCGGGCTGAAGGCTGTGCCATTCCAGTTTGTGCCGGCCTCGGGGCAATACATCCCATTTTCCGGCACGCGCTGGGGACGCCCGTCCGTACCGATTCCGGTTGCCCAGGTCGTCTTCACGAACGGTTTGGCCAGCAGAAGCTTTCCATTCGTGCGATCAAGAGCATAGAAGAAGCCGTTCTTGTCGGCATGAAGCAATAGTTTTCGGGGCTGGCCGTTGAAGTCTGTGTCTACCAGAACGACCGGCGCTGTCGCGTCCCAATCGTGCACGTCGTGGGGCGTCACCTGGTAGAACCATTTGATCCGGCCTGTGTTCGCGTCCATGGCTAGAATGCAATTGGTGTAAAGGTTGTCGCCGGGGCGATTGCGATCATCCGAGTCGGGATACGGATTCCCGGTGGACCAGTAGAGCGTATCGGTTTCGGAATCGTATGAACCGGTGATCCAGGTGCCACCACCGCCGGTTTCCGCGGGATTGCCGCCCCAGCTCGAAGCTTCCGGATCGCCCTTCGCGGGAACTGTCCAGCGCCGCCAGACGAGCTTTCCGTCGGAGGCCCGGTACGCCGCGATGAACCCGCGTATTCCCCAGTCTCCTCCGGCGACTCCGCCTATGACCATATCTTTGACTACGAGGGGAGCGACCGTGCCGCCGTAGTGCATTGGCTTCTCCGGCATGGCGACATCCCACACCGGCTGACCGGTGGTGCGGTTCACGGCAATCAGGTGAGCATCATGCGTCACCATGAAAAGCTTGTCACCGAGAACGGCAAGGCCGCGGTTTGAGCCCAGGCCTGCATCGCCGACAATTGCGGGATTTCGCGGCTGCGTGTAGGACCAGATCTGGTGGCCGCTGCGGGCGTCCAGCGCGAAGGCCTGCCTTGGCCCGGTAGCGTAGAGAATGCCGTCTACCACCAGCGGAACGGTTTCAATCCCAAAATATTGCAGGTTCTCGCGGAAGTACGAAGTGTCCGGGTAGAACTGCTTCCACAGCGGAACGGTGTAAACCCACTTGAGCTGGAGCTGGCCCACGTTGTCGGCATTGATCTGCGTGAGCTCGGTGTAACGATTGCCGCTCAGGTTGCCGTTGTAGGTGAGCCAATTGGATGTGTCGGGGTGAAGAATGTCCGCGAAGGAAATGCCCTTGGTCTCCGTAGCGACAGCCGTCGGCGTGCCTCCAGCCTTGAACCCGGAAAGCCCGCCCAGGTAGGCGAGCAAATTCTGGAGTTCTTCGGGACTTGCGTCGAGGCGCGGCATCGCAGATTCTTTCGGGTGAGTGATCGAGGAGATTTCATCGGCCCGTAGCAAATGAAAGCGTCCCTTGATATCCTGCAAGGCGAGTTCGAAGGTGCCCTCGCTTCGCGCAAATCCGTCAATCTTCTGCCCGTTCTTCAGGGTTACTATGACCGTTTCGTATCCGGGAGCGATGCTGGCGCCTGGTTGCAGCAGGGAATTGCGTAGCTGATCCACGGACATTTCGAGAGCGACGGAGGATAAATCCGGGCCGGCAGGCGCTCCCCGTCCGGATATCATGTGGCATGAAGCGCATTTTCCCTTGCCAAAAAAGAATTCCACACCGGCTGCTCTGTCTCCCGGCAGCGTCGCTTCTGAGGCAGGCAAGTTGAGCGAGTGCACCAGACCGGCAACCGCGTCCAGTTCGGGGCTGGGCAGGTTGAATGCGGGCATCCCAGCGGATGGGAAACCGTTACGAATGACGGTGCGGAACCACGAAATCGATTTCCCCCGCAGATCCGGGTTGCCGGCGAGAGCCGGTCCGTACTGGCCGCCACGAGCGTCCGCGCCATGACACACGGCGCAGCGGGAGGAGAAAAGCTTTGTGCCGAGTTCGCTTTGGAACGCCGCCCGTGCGCTCTGTCCGAACAGTGGCGCAAGACTGACGACGAGGACCGCGAGAGACAGGGCCGCGATCCAGCAAACTATAGATTTCCGGAAAAACGTCCTGTTATGATGAACCATTCCCTAGCCAAAATGGCATTTTCTAAGCCCAGCAAGAATGAACGCCAGCTTAGTGGATTGCATTCCTACATGCAAGAAGAAATGTACGGTATTTTAGGCCTGCTGCTAGGCCAGTTTTATCTCCTGAGAATTGTGGAATCCGGGGGCATGAAGTGAGCAGTCCGGCCATAATGCGCCTCGGCGCTTTGCGAAGTGTGCATCATTTTAACGAGCACCTTCAATCGCTGGGGTTGGAAATTCCATGCGACGCGGAATTGCTCGCAGGCGAGAAATCGCCCCTGGCGCAACCGCTGGAACGCGCCGGGTACAAACTCGGGAACCGGATTGCCGTGCAGCCGATGGAGGGGTGGGACGGCACACCGGATGGCAATCCCAGCGATCACACCCTTCGGCGGTGGCAGCGATTCGGAGCGAGCGGCGGAAAACTGATCTGGGGCGGCGAGGCGGTCGCCGTCATCCACGAAGGGCGTGCGAATCCTCGTCAATTAGTCGCGGCGGAACATACACGCAAGGGTCTGGCTCGCCTGCGCAGCACGCTAGTCGAGGAGCATATCCGGGCGACAGGTTCCGACCGCGGGCTTGTCATCGGATTGCAGCTTACCCATTCCGGACGATTCTGCAAGCCCAACGATAACGCTCGGCCCGAGCCTCGCATTCTTTACCGGCATCCCATTCTCGACCGGCGGATGAAGTTGGGAGCGGACTACCCGATACTCACCGACGGTGAGATCCGCAAGATTATCGAACACTACATCTCCGCCGCGCGCATGGCGTGGGACCTCGGGTTCGACTTCGTTGACCTCAAGCACTGTCACGGATATCTCGGTCACGAATTTCTCAGCGCCCACACCCGCGAAGGCGACTACGGCGGAAGCTTCGAGAATCGCACACGGTTCTTGCGCGAGATCGTGGAGGGAATCCGTTCGGTGGCTCCTGGTCTGAAGATCGGGGTACGATTTTCGGCGTTTGATACTGTTCCGTTTCGTCCCGATCCAGCGCTCTCCAAGCCGGGAAGACTGGGGCCCGGAATTCCGGAATCGTGCGACGGCTCTCTGCCTTATCGCTGGGGATTCGGAGTCGACCCGCAGGATCCCACGCGCGAAGACCTCGGGGAAACAATTCAATTCCTTTCCTTGTTGGAGCAGTTGAGCATCCCGCTGGTGAACCTCACCGCCGGCAGCCCTTACTACAATCCGCACCTGCAAAGGCCGGCCGCCTATCCTCCCTCGGACGGATACCAGCCGCCGCACGATCCGCTGGTTGAAGTCGCATGGCAACTGAAGACAGTGCGCGATCTCAAACGGCGTTTTCCTAACCTGATTTTCGTCGGCACCGGCTATACCTATCTTCAGGATTTCCTGTCCTACGTGGCTCAAGCCGTCCTTCGCGAGGGATGGGTGGATTTTGTCGGCCTGGGCAGGATGGTTCTGGCTTACCCGGAACTGCTGCACGATGTGATCGCAGGCCATCGCCCGAATCACAAGATCATCTGCCGGACCTTCAGCGACTGCACGACCGCTCCACGCAACGGCCTGGTTTCTGGATGTTATCCCCTCGACCGGTTTTACAAGATTTCAGAAGCGGCCACTCAGTTGAAGCTGATCAAAAGCAAGACCGTGTAGGCAGGGATGCCTCGCTGGTCCACGATCGAGCAATGCGTCGTGCTGGAGCGCACGGTCGGGACGTCCGCGCCTACATATGCCCGAGAAGCGAGCGGGCATTGCCTTCATAGATGGCATTCTCATCCGCGCGGGAGAGGCCGGCCGACCGGACCTTTAAGAGCGCCGACTCAAAATAATAGAAAGGGTAGTGCGAGCCGAAGACGACCCGTGACGGCGAGGTCGCGGCGATCAGACGCTCGAGGCCTCCGATTCCTTCGTCCATCGCGATGTCGAAGAACGCATTCCCCGCCTTTGCGATCGAGGTCACGGCCGGAGTCTTAGCTCCCGCCCAATAGCCTGCGTTGAGCAGGATCAGGCGAAGACGAGGTAATTTCGGGAGGATTTCCGCTAGAGGCGCCGGATCAACCGGCGGCACCCGCAGCAGCGGGAATTGTGTGCGCGTATCCTCCATCGAGAGTGCGACCTGCACCACGAGGCCGCGGTCCGCGGCCAAACTCAGAAGCTTGCCGAATGCGGGGTCGTTCAGTTCGTAGCTGTGATAGTTCGGATAGAGCCGGATGCCTGGCATGCGGTGAACTTCATGGCAACGCCGCAAATCCTCTTCCCAGTCGGGCAGTTTCGGATGGACACAACCGAACGGCACGAGGAAGTTCGGTCCGTACTGGCGGCAAGCGGCCGCCAGCCGCGCGTTGACGCCAGCCATATCCCGGCACAGGAGTGCCTCGAAACTACCCGCCCACGCCTGGGTGACGCCTTTCTTGCGAAGACGCGCGACCAGTTCGGCCGGTTCGTCGCCGGGCACTCGCCGGAACGGCCAGCGAAAAAGGCTGACGTTGCCGTCAATCATGAAGGCAGTCCCTTCGCTTGCAGAACCGGTTTCAGAAGACGCCGCAGGTTTCCCCCAAGAATCAGTTCCTTGGAAGTATCCGGAATTTCCGCGCCGATCACCTTCGCCATCTGTGACGCGAAGGTTCGGCCGCCGACATCGCTGCCATAGATAACGCGGTCCGCCCCAAGCTCGCGCACCGCCATTTCTACGAAGCCGTTGACAGGGTCGGAACCGGCGATTCCGGCGTATACGTTCTTCGTTTCCCGAATAGCACGAATCCCCAGCTCCCAGGTTCCGCCCGTGTGCCCGCAGACGAAGTTGGCCTTTGGATGACGCCGTGCCAGCTCGACTACATCGAAGGGCGTCGATTCATCCTTGTCGCTGAATCCGGTCTTGATCCACGTGTGTTGGAGAATGGGCACGTTCATCGAAATTGCTCGTTCGACGATCGGATCGAGTAGTGGCGAGTTGCAACGAATGTCCGTCTCCAGCTCTCCGATCATCACCATCGGCCCGTTCTTCACGCAGCGGTCGAACTCTTCGAGGCTGAATTCAGTGTGCCGAGGATTCAGGTAGACCGAACCATAGGCACGGGTGGGAAAGCGTTCGAGGGCTCGCATCACGCGATCATTTTCCTGGCGCACCTGCTCCGGGGTGGGGTATGGCATGTGCTCGCCGTATCCCTGGGAAAGGATGAGGCGCTCGACGCCGAGCCGGTCCATGTGCGTGACCAGAATTTGCATCTTCTCTTCCGGGGTATCGCCCTCCAGGGCCTCAAGGTGGCTGTGGACGTCCCAGATTCGGTACCTCTTATAGGAATGGTTGATCGCAGCAGCCCCGGCTGAATCTGGCATGACTGCTGCCGCGACGGCGCCGGCCACGAAACCCTTCAGAACAGTTCGGCGATCAAGAGGCATGGATCAGTATCCGATGTCGTGACACTTTCCGCAGGCGGTCGGCGCTTTGCGGAGCTTGTGACAGTTGAAGCAGGCGACCATGGAAATTTCTTTCTCTTGCGCAAGGGCGTCACGTTCCTGAATCTGGCCGTGGCAGACTTCACAGCCCACCTTCGCATCCAGATGTTTCTGGTGGCTGAAGAATACAAAGTTGGGCAATTGGTAGACACGGGCCCAGGAAAGGTCCTCGCCTGCTTTCTGAAGCGCGGCAACTTTCTGAATCTCCGGATTGTCCGTCTTTATGGCCCGGTGGCACGTCATGCACGCCGCAGTATTTGGAACTTGCAGTTGTTTGCCGTCGGCCGCTGGCTGGTGGCAGTTTCCGCACCCGATTCCCGCCGTGGAGTGCGTCCGATGGCTGAAAGCAATGGGCTGCACTGGGGCTGTCGGGAGAGGTGAGATCTCCGGAGGCTCGCGTCCTGGCCCCACGGGAGTCTTCTCCAGCTCTGCCTGCAGCTTGGTCTCTGCTGGCGAAGTTTGCCCTTTGGGAAACAGGGCGTATGCAGCAAGGGTAGTGGGCCCTGCGACATCGTCGCCGATGTTTCCTCCGGAGCCCACCGCGATCACCACGAACTGCCGATTGCTCTTCTCCCCGAGGTAGGTCATGGGAGTGGCGTGGCCGTTATACTCGAGCCGGGTCGCCCACAGTTCTTTGCCGGTTTCCGAATCGAAGGCACGGAAACGGTGGTCGGATGTGGCCCCGATAAAGACCAGACCACCAGCCGTCACGATGGAGCCGCCAAGGTTGTAGATCCCGGTTTTCGGAATGCCTTTAGCTTTCAGAGCATCGAACTCACCCAGGGGAACCTTCCACGCGATCGCTCCCGTGCTCAGGTTCACGGCATTCAAAGTTCCCCACGGAGGCTGCTGGCAGGGATATCGATTTTCATCCCAGAAACGCGCGAACGTGCCCCACGGGCTTCCCCAGGTGAAAGCCTCAGGTGCGCCTGTGCCCTCGCGTTTCATTTGCCCCACAACGCCGAGATTGCTCGTATTGACGTAGAGATATCCGGAAGATGGATCGAAGGATGCCCCCGACCAATTTGCCCCGCCCAGAGTTCCCGGCATGCCGATGCTCAACTTCGGACCCCATGGGTCGAAGAGGTGCGACGGCAACGAGGAACCGAAAGTTTCAAGGCAATATTTGCGGGACTCCGGCGAGACCGTGGTGATGTCTGCTCGCGTAACGGAGGTCCTTGCCAGGGGTGGCGGCTGGAGAGGGAAGGGCTGCGTAGGCCAGGTTTCCTCGCCGGGCACCTTGCTTTTTGGAACCGGCCGCTCTTCGATCGGGAAGAGCGATTCCCCTGTAAGGCGATTGAAGACGAAAACAAAGCCCGTTTTAGTGACCTCGGCGACGGCCGGAATTTCGTGTCCGTCGCGATGAATCGTCATCAGAACCGGCTGCGACGGGAGATCGTAATCCCAGATGTCGTGATGCACGACCTGGTAGTGCCACAGCAGCTTGCCCGTCTCTGCGCGCAACGCTACCAGCGAATTCGCGTACAGATTCTTGCCTTTGCGGTCCGCGCCGTAGAAGTCGTAGGTCGAGGAACCGAGGGGCACGAAGACCAGGCCATTTTCGACGTCAACGCTGAGCGGTCCCCAGGCATTTGTCCCCGAACGGTCCTTCCAGTCTTCGTCATGCCATGTGTCGTGACCCGGCTCGCCGGGCTGCGGGATCGTGTTGAACTTCCAGGCGAGCTTTCCGGTCTGAACATCAAAGGCTCGAATCGCGCCGCTCGGACCGAGGGAGGGCGATTCCTGCACCTGCGATCCGGTGATGATCAAATTGTTGTAAGTGACCGGAGGAGAACTCAGGCTGTACTCGGCTTTGGGCCAGGCGTCGGCGATGCCCTCGCGAAGGTCGATGGCGCCGTCTTTCCCGAACCCCTCGCACGGACTGCCGGTGGCGGGGTCCAGGGCGAAGAGCCGGGCATCCGGAGTCGCGTAGAAGATTCTTTGGTCTTCTCCTCGGCCGGCCCTTCCGCAGGGCTGCGCTGAGACTCCCTTCCAGAATGCGACGCCGCGATTCACGATCGGGCGTTGGCTGCCGGAGACGCCACGGAAGGGATCGAAGATCCAAAGTTGTTTGCCGGTTTCTGCGTCGAGTGCGATGGCCTGTCCAGTGGCAGTGGCGAAGTACAAGACATCGTCCACCATGAGAGGGGTGCTCTCGAATGCCGCGACGCTCTCGCCAGGCGAGGCAGGAAGCTGGTAGGTCCAGGCTCTCTGGAGCTGGTCGACGTTGCTGCGGCCAATCTGCGTCAGCGGAGAGAAGCGCATCCCGCCGGCGTCGTTGCCATAGTGGCGCCATTCTTCGCTGGCGGAGTCAGTCTGGTCGTGGGCGCCGAGCCAGAGTGCAAGAAGGCCGATCGAAATGCAGACGCACAGTGCCCGGCCCGCGCGAAATGCCAATCGCTCCTCCTGGTGCAAGCGACAAGTATAGACAGGAAAGAGGCTGAGACTGCCGGTTCTTTGGACGCCGAACCGACAAAGAACGGCTCATGGCCGCGGACCCCGGCAGCCATGAGC
Organism: Terriglobales bacterium; assembly: GCA_963803205.1. Classification (GTDB taxonomy): domain Bacteria; phylum Acidobacteriota; class Terriglobia; order Terriglobales; family Acidobacteriaceae; genus CAWDLG01. The sequence goes on along the minus strand of CAWDLG010000004.1, from coordinate 458,805 downwards.
GTCCCACAACGATGCAGCTCTACTTTAGAAGTACAACTTGATGCCCAGCTGGCCGATGCGGGGAGCGGCCGCCTGGGTCACCATGCCAAAGGAGCTGCCGTCGTTAATATTGCCATCCACCACATTCAGACCATAAAACTGCGCGTGATTGAACACGTTGAAGAATTCCGCGCGAAGTTCAAGCGCCTTGCTCTCCGTGAACTTCACTTCCTTCAACAGCGACAGGTTCCAGTTGTTCAGGCCGGGCCCGTGGAAGAACCTGCGCCTCGCATTGCCGATAGTACCCAGATCCTCGAGACTGAACAGCGACGTGTCGAAGTAGGGTTCGCGGTCTCTCGGATCGCGGTTGGCATAAATCTTTCCTGGCGTGTAGTTCGGCTGGTCGGGCGATCCGCCGGTCGGGCTGTTGCCGCCACTTCCCAGCAGGGACCGGTCGTCGCCTTCGGCGATGTGCACAGGAAGCCCGGTGGTGAATTGGGTTATTCCTGAGAGCTTCCACCCGCGAGTCAGCATGTTGCTCCGTCCGAACAGCTTATCGAACGGTAACTCGACGGTGTAGCTGAAGGCAAAGTTGTGGGTGATGTCAAAGATCGAAAGCGAGCTGAATTGATGGACATCTCCACCCAGCAGAACCTGATCGCCGAAGGTCGAGCCGTCGTCAATCGCCTTGCTGAGCGTATAGCTCATCAGGAGGGACATGCGGTTGCTGACATGGCGCAATGTCGTCTCAAAGGCGTGGTAGTCCGAGTTTCCGATGTCCAGCTGATAGGCATTGCCGCCGAATTCGGGTCCGAAATTGGTCCGCGTGCCATTGATGGTACCGCCGGCCGCCGGATGATAAACCCCATTCTCACCGAAGGGTCCGCAGGTGTTGCCATCAGTGACCTGGCTGAGCTGGCTCACGCTCAGGCAGAGTGCCGGATTGCCGGGGTTGCTGTCGGCGTTAAGAATCAGGTGATGGCCGAAGGTCCCAACATAGCTCGTGGTCAGCAGCGTGTTGCGCGTCAACTGGCGCTCGATTGAGAAATTGATATGTTCGGCGTAGGGAGTGGGAGAACTCGGCAGCGGGTTTCTGTCTCCGTTAATCGGCTCAAATTGCGCAAAGTCGATGTCTTCTCCGGGCGTGATTTCGGGGATGGGGAAGCGCTGTCCAAGGTTATCGCCCGATGCTCTTGTGATGAACGGCGTCTCGAACATCGGAGGCGCCGAGCTGAAGTAGAACAAGGCGTACGGAGGGGCCGCGAAGTTGAAAGTGTTGGATCCCTGAATATTTGTGTAGTACATGCCAAAACCCGCCCGGAAGCTGCTCTGGCCGTGCTCACCAAACAGCGTGTGGAGAATGCCGCTGGAGAAATTCGGACTATAAGCCAGTCCGAGTCGCGGGCCGAAGTTGTTCCAGCGAGTATTGGCCATGTGCTTGGGAACGCCGGGATCGCCGGGAAAGGCGTAGCCAAGGGGAGCAGTCGGAAACAGCGCCGACTGCACACCCTGCAAGACCACAGGATTGTGATTGTTGGCATCGGCCCAGTACGGAGTTGCTTCCCAGCGCACCCCGTAGTTGAAGGTCAGGTTGTTAGTCACTCGCCAGCTATCCTCGCCGTAGACGCCGACGTAGTAGCTTCGCAGACTCAATCCGGCGGGAGTGCCCTGGAAGAAGTAGTCGGCGGCGCCAACCAGCATGTCGGCGAAGTCGATTCCGGTTTCGTTGCCGAAGAACCCGAAGCCGCCGTTGCTGCCGTTGTTGGGATGCGAGATAAAGATCTGATCCCAGTGATAGTCTCCACCGAACTTGAAGGTATGCGTTCCTACAACTTTGGTGAAGTCGTCCTGCAGCTGATACGTGTTGTTGAACTGGCTGATGACCGAGTTGAAAGCCCCTAATGTGAAATTGTTGAGCTGGATTTCCGGCCAGTCCTGGTACTGGGTCGATAGCTGAAAGATGCCCCCATCCTCGGGCGCGGCAAATCCCAGGGAGGCCAGATCCGGACCCTTGCCTTTGGCCGAGGTGCCCTGAAGGTTCTTGTTTCTGGTATAGCTCGCCGTGAATTGATTCACCATCGTCGGCCCGATGGAAGTCGTGACATTGAAGGTAAAGAGCTGGGCCTTTCCAACCGCCGCGCTCGGGAAGCCTGGAACCGTGCTGCCACCGTAGCCCGGGTTATAGGGCGTAACGTTCTTCCAGGGATCGTAGTGGTAGTAGCCGGAGATCTGGCCGATCCGGGTGTTGAGGTCAATTCGTACGCCACCTTTGTCGTCGTTCAGGGTCTCAGGATTGGCCGAAGTGGTGAAGAACTGTCCTGAGTTTGCGTTGGGGATGAGCGGGATCACATTGGGGCTGACCGGCGACCAGGCCGACTGCGGAATCACTGCGTTGGGAAAAACACAATCGGCGCTGCTGGTGCATCCAGCGGTGTAGTAAGGCTCTGCGGCAGTTACAGCGTAGCCGAGTCTTGAAGAGAGTACTGATGCCCAATGAGCGCCGTTTACCGTCTTTCCTTCAAACTGGTCTGCCATCTCGGAAAAGTCTCCCATGCGCTCGGCATCACTGGGTACCAGGATCAGACCCGTGTCCTGGCCAATGGTCTGCCGCGTGCCCTGGTAGTCGACGAAGAAGAAGACCTTATTCTTGACGATCGGCCCACCGAAGGTGCCGCCGAACTGGTTCTGGTGGTAGACGGGAGTCGGATCTTCCGTACGAGCAAAGTAGTTCTTCGCGTCAAGGCTGGTATTGCGAAGGAACTCGAAAGCGCTGCCGTGAAACGAATTCGTCCCGGACTTGGTAACTACGTTCACCAATCCGCCGCTGTAGTTGCCGTACTCCGCGCCGGCGTTGCTGGTGATGATCTTGAATTCGCCGATCGAATCCAGGTTCGGCACCAGGAACGTTCCCCCGCCGAATCCTTCGACAGTGTTCGCACCGTTGACCATGAAGCCGCTATTCACGTCGCGCGCGCCGCTCATCGAAAGCAGTCCGTTATTCAGGCTGTTCGCGGGAGACAAATTGCCGTATGTGGCGACGTTGATAGGAACCACTCCCGGTTGGAGCGCCAGAAGATCGGTGTAGGCGCGGCCGTTCAGCGGCAGGTCAACCATTTCTTTTCCGGAAATGACCTCGCCCATCTCAACGCTGCGGGTTTCGACCTGTGCGGGCGAGGCCTCGACGGAAACCTCCTGCGACGCCGCTCCCACTCTCAGTGTCGCATCGACCTGCAACGCCGTATCGACGTTGATCACCAACTCGGTCTTCTTGTAGTCGGAGAAGCCGTCCTTGCGGAAAGTGATCTCGTAGTGTCCGACCGGGAGGGCTGGAAAGTTGTAGAAGCCGGCGCTGTCGGTCTGCCCTTCCTGCGCGATGTTGGTTTCGGTGTTGCGCACCTGCACCGCGGCCCCGGTAATCACGGCCCCTTGAGAATCTCGCGCAGTGCCGGAAATGCTTCCTGTAACTTTGGCGAGAGCAGGAAGTGCTAACGCAATGAGTGCGAGCGCCAGAACAAACTGCAATCCGGCGGCGAGACGATTGGGGAAGTGGGGAAGCGAATGAGGGCGAGCGGTGTCGTTCGGCCGCGTCGCGCTTTCTGGAACAGAATCATCCGCCATTGAGCAAACTGAATCACCTCGCTCAACTCGCATAAACTTGTCCTCCAACGAATGCAATCCGGGATTTTGACCGTGCCTAGCTGCTGCCAACTGCGAACCTGAGCCAACGAACGCGATGACGGAGAGCAAGATCCCCCGCTCCATTTGTCGATCGGGGACTCTCCCCTGCAGAGTCCGAAAATCGGCCTAAAAAGCCGGGATTCTACTGTCTAGAACAAAAATTGCCTGGCCTTAAATCTCAAATCGCAGGAATGCTATCATTAGCCGCTCTATTGTCAATGCTTTTTTTCTTATACGTAATATTGTAAAAATGTACGGCGTGGCCCTGAGAGGCCCGCACGCACCGGTTCGGGGTACCTCTGAGGTTCTTGAGGAAGCTCCGGTCAGGCGCGTGTGACAGAATTGGGCGCCTCAAGGATTCGACTTCGCGAGAGAAAGCATGCATCGCCTTCGAGCCAAGACCGCTGCCTGTATAGCTGTAGGAGTGATGCTTCTGGCTCGACCCACGCTCTGGGGGCAACAAGCCAAGCCCGATTCCACCCTTCGCTGGATGAATCAGATTGCACAGCGGCTTTTGCGAGAGCGAACAGAGGCGATGACTCAGATTCACACCGTCGCGCAGGCGGAGGAAAGAAAGAAACTCGTTCGGAAGAGGCTTCTGGAAGACCTCGGCGGCTTGCCGGACCGGAAGGAAGCCCTGCATGCCAAGGTGACCGGCGAGCTGCACACGGATTCCTACACCATCGAAAAAGTGATCTACCAGAGCCTGCCGGGCTTCTACGTCACCGCAAACCTGTACCGGCCCACCCGTCCTGGCCGCTATCCGGCTGTGCTTCTTCAGTCGGGACACACGCAGGAAGGGAAGCCGGAAAACCAGCGGATGGCGGCAAATCTGGCTATGAAGGGATTTGTGGTGCTCTGTTTCGACCCGATCGGCCAGGGGGAACGGGAGCAAACTTACAGCCGTGACCTGGATGGGGCTCTGGCGGGCTGGTCGGTTCCCGAGCACATTCAGATGGGAGCGCAAGCCCAGCTCATAAACGAAGGCCTGGCGCGTTACTTCATCTGGGACGCAATGCGGTCGCTCGACTATCTGGAGAGCCGGCCTGACGTAGACGCATCCCGCATGGGCGCGGCCGGGTGTTCCGGCGGCGGCGCACTGACCACTTTTCTGGGCGGCTTGGATCCAAGACTCAAGGTGGTGATTCCAGCGTGTTATCCGACTTCGTTCAAGGTCCTGTTTCCCACGGATGGGCCCGATGCAGAAATGGTGATTCCGCATTTTCTGGCCAGCGGACTCGACACCGCCGACTTTGTCGAGCTATCCGCGCCGACGCCGTGGCTCATTGAGACCACGGAAAAAGATGAGTACCACTTTGCCCGCGAGGGCGTGCGCATGGTTTACGAAGAAGCTCGCCGCTGGTACGCAATTTACGGAGCTGCGGACAAGATCGGCATGCTGGAAGGACCCGGTTCGCATGGCATGCCTCTGGTGAGCCGGGAAGCGGTCTACAAGTGGATGATTCGCTTCCTGAACAATGGCCAGGGAAATTTTCACGAGCAGCCGGTGAAGATGTTCACGAACGATGAACTGCGAGTAACCCCCACTGGAAATGTGGAAGACGAACCGAACAGTCGCCGATTGCACCAGTTGGTCCTGGCGGATTTTCACGAGAAGAAAACACAAGGCGCGGTTGAAGAGCTGGCGGCAGAGTTGAAAAAGCTGCAAATCCCGACTGGCGGAACTGCTCCGGCCATGCGGGTGGTGAGTGAATCAAGTCTCGGCGATGGACGGCGCCAACAGATTGAGTTCGAAAGCGACCCGGGAATCTGGTTGTCCGGGACGTTGTATCTTCCGGCTGGGCCTGGCCGAAAAGCGGCCGTGCTGATGGTGAAAGGCGGCAATATGTTCGGGCTGATGCCGATGCCCGAGATCGCCGAAAAAATGATGAAGTCGGGGCAGGTGGTGCTTGAGATGGAGCCGCGAAAGTCAGGCGTCAGTGGCGAAGAGCGACCCTACACTGGGCAATGGGTTACGAATCTGCAGGCGAACCTGATCGGCCAGAACTTGCCCGCGCTGCGGGCGCATGACATTCTGCGCGGTGTCGATTTGCTGGCGGCTCGTCCGGATGTGGATTCGCGATCGATTCGCGGCGCTGCCCGCGGAGTTCCCGGCATTTGGCTGCTGTTGGCCGCGGCGTCCGATTCCAGAATTTCCAAGATCTGGCTCGATCGCACTCCAGCCAGTTTGCGCGAAGCATTGGAGCTGCGTCTGACCGACGGCTTGTGGGACGCCGTGATTCCTGGCTTCATCCTGCAATGGGATCTGGACGACCTGAGAAAGGCAATGGCTGAACGAAAGGTGTTGTGGACAGATCCGACGAACTGGATGCAACGCGTAGCCCAGTTCTCCGGCCAGTACGAATATCGGTATGTACTTGGCGACAGCACCGATCTGGCGGCCGCGCAGGACGACAATTACATTCACGAGCTCTTGCAGTAGCTGAAATTCATCGAACCCAATCATGCGAGTGCTTGCCTTTGACTACGACGGAGTCATTGCAGATACGGAGGGCCTCCACTGGAAATCATGGGCGGAGTTGCTCTCGAAGTACGGTCTCATTTACAGCTGGGACGACTACTGCCAATTCGGGCGCGGAGTGGACGATCGCCGGATCTGCGAAGTGATGGCAGGTCGGGTTTCAGGTCTGAAGGCAGCGGAACTTTTGGAACGAAACCTTGCGCGAAAGGACCTCGTCCGCACCTGGTCGATGGAAAGCAATCCTATCTCACCGGAAACCGTCAAGATGCTCGCTGCATTGAGCGCCTATCCACTGGGACTGGTGACGAGTTCATGCAGAAGGGAAGTGGAGCCCATCCTGCACGCCGCCGGGATCCACGAATTATTTGCTGACAGGGTCTTCGGGGAGGACGTGATAGCAACCAAGCCCGCTCCCGATCCCTATTTGCTGATCGCCAGCAAGCTTGGGGAAGCCGGCATCGCCTTTGAGGATTCGCAAGCTGGAATGGAGAGCGCGCGGGCCGCTGGCTTCACTGTCGTGATGGTGGAACACCCAAGCAACCTTCCCCGGCTCGTAGAACAAACCCTGGAAACGGAAAAACCAAAATGATCAATGGCATCCTTCGCCGTTCGATGATGGCGCTCTTTCTCTGCACTCTGTCCGCGTTTCTCCCCGTACGCCTGCTGGCAAACCCCAAAGAGGTTTCCTTCTCGAAGGCGCCGGCGCAAGTGGACGCTTACGATTTTGCGGAAATCACGGTCTCGGTTGCCTCGCCTGACGCGCACAACCCCTTTGTAGACGCCAGCCTGACGGGTCGCCTGGAAGACGAATCCGGCTCACGCCGCTGGGACGTCAAGGGATTTTGCGATTCGAGCGATGGAAGCGTCTTCCGCATCCGTTTCATGCCGCCCTCGGCCGGCAACTACAAATACTCCGTCACCTACCGGCAGGGCCAGTTCGACAAGACAACCAGCGGCGCCTTCCACGCGATTGACGCTCACCGCCGTGGCCTGCTCCGCGTCGATCCGCAACATCCGTGGCACTTCATCTGGGAAGGCACCGGCGAGCATTTTTTCTTCAACGGTACGACGGCATACTGGCTCGTAGCCTGGAAGGACGAGCGCGTCATCCACTACAGCCTTGATCGCCTACACCGCCTCAAGATCAACCGCTTGCGCGTCTCGCTGTCCGGAAGGACGAACAAATATTACGGCGAGCCGGTGATGTCGGACCAGAACTGGAGCGTCATGTTCCTTACGCCCTGGGTCGCCGAACACCCGGATGACTTCACTCACCCGGGCGACGACTACATGCGGTTCGACGTTGCATACTGGCAAAAGTTCGAGCGCATGCTGAAGTATGCCCGCGAGCGCGATATGAACATTTCAGTCGTGATGCAGATGGGGGACAGCAAAATCTATCCGGCGGCGGGCAGCGACGACGAACGCCGCTTCCTGCAGTACGCCGTGTCCCGGCTCGGGGCGTTCTCAAACATCACATGGGACCTGGGGGACGACCTCAACTTCTTCCGCGATGATCGATGGACGCACGAAACCGGGACTCTTATTGAGGAATGGGACCCCTATAAGCATCTGGCCACCAGCCATCCGACTGAAATCGTCCACCAGGATCGCGCTTCGAATTGGTTCGGCTTCACCTCATATCAGGAGTGGTCGCGCGATCAGCACCGGCTCATGCTCGAGTCGCGGAAAGTGCAGCAACAGGCCGGCCGCATCATCCCACAGACCAACGAGGAATACGGCTACGAGGATCACTACCCGCTGTGGGCTCTGCCCAACTCGGAGTCGGCCGATATTCTGCGGCGCACCGCCTGGGAGATCGTAATGGCCGGAGGGTACCAGACCGCAGGCGAGACCGCGCGGCGCGGGACGAATGTCTGGCCCGATTCCGGCGGCGGCTGGATGAACGGCCGCGGCGACGACACAATGACCATGTTCCTCGGCTACGGCCATATGGTCGACTTCATAACGAGCTTCGAGTGGTGGAAGACCAATCCCCACGACGAACTGGTGAATAATGGAAATTACTGCCTGGCGGAGCCGGGCCGCCTCTACGCTGTCTACCTGCCCCACGGCGGAAACGTCAGCATTCAGCTTCAGCCGGGCACTTATCAGGCGTCGTGGTTCAATCCATTTACGGGAGAGACGATCGAGTTGCCATCTGTCAGTTCCTCCACCTGGACTTCTCCGCAAGCGCCAAATCGAGACGACTGGGCTTTATTGTTGCGGGCAAAGTGAGAGCGGAAGAAGCAGGGGAATGGACGTTACGAATGACCTTCGGGATGCTGGCAACCGGGGAAGTCCTGAAAGAAATTCATTCCTGTCCATCCTAATTCACGCATTCCCTGTTCCGAAGAATAATAGGCGCCGCTGACCCAACTCTTGAGATTGTCAAAGTGATCGCGCGGAGAGTAGGGAATGTTCTCGGTCTCTTTTGGGGGAGCAGCATCCTCTTCGGAGAAGGCCGACTCTCTTGCGCCATGGCGCGACGGTCCCGACGATAAAGCTGTCAGCAATTCTTCCCGCTCTGCAGCGGAGATGGAGCTGAACGGCCGGGAGAAGCGGCGAACGGCTTCCTGGTCGATAGCATGGAGCGATTCGTCGAACTCTTTCCGCGTCTTGGCTGTTTCCACGCTCAGCAGCAGGTCGATGAATCGATTCACCTGTGCCTGGGTCGAGTTGGGCACAAGGCATTCGGCGAGCGGGATGAGCGTTTCGTTCTGCTGTCGGCTGAGATAGAGTGGAGTCCATGTTCCGGTTGCAGTGTCGACGTTCGCCTGGGCGAGCAGCGTGCCGTCCGCAAGGTGTTTGTAGATGGGATGAGCCTTGGCGACGCCGGCAAACAAGAGTCCAGACCCTGCGCCACTTGCCAAGCGCCTTATCATGTCGCGGCGCGACAGCCGCAATCCATTCACCGGTTTGTTGTTGCTCAACAGTTCCTGCCTTTCCGAACTACTTGCAGCTAACGCTATCACAAGCTGAACGGGTTGCGATGGGCTACTTCAATTGACAATACTAAATGCCGACACCTATGCTGGAAAAAAGGGAACAGAATCAATTCTCCTGAATAGAACATCGCGAATGTTTTCTCACACAGATCAAGGATGATCAATGCCGGCCAAGCCACAGATATTTGACGTTGCCGTTGTAGGTTCCGGCGCCTCCGGCGGATGGGCGGCCAAGCGCCTGTCGGAAGCGGGCCTGAAGGTTGCGCTGCTCGAAGCGGGAAAGCCGCAATCCGACGAACAGTTCACCGAGCACAAGCCTGCGTTCCAGTTGAAGTACCGCGATCTTTCGCCTGAATTCGTCAAGAAGACGCGGCCCATGCAAATTCATCTGGGCTGCGACGAATTCAACTATCACTGGTTCTGCAACGATCTCGACGAACCCTACACGACGCCCAAGGACCGGCCCTTCCAGTGGTTGGGCCGCCTGCGGGTTACGGGGGGACGGACCAATGTATGGGGCCGCCTGAGTCTGCGGTACAGTGACTTCGACCTGAAGTCGGCTTCCCACGACGGTGAAGGGCAGGACTGGCCGCTCAGCTACTCCGAACTCGCGCCGTACTATGACCTGGTCGAGGAATACGTCGGCATCTCCGGGATGGCGGAAGGCCTGGCCGAAATTCCTGACGGGAAATTTCAGCCGCCCATGGCCCTGACCTGCCAGGAGGTATTGTTCCGCGATCGCGTGAAAGAGAAGTTCGGACGAACGACCACTGCGTCCCGCGTTGCGAATCTGACGCGTGCGGTCAACGGCCGCGCGAAGTGTCATTACTGCGGCCCGTGCCACCACGGCTGTATCACCCATTCCTATTTCAACGCGGCTTTCACCACCGTGCCCGATGCGTTGCGGTCGGGTCACTGCACGCTGATCTCGAATGCCATGGTCTATCAGGTTCTGATGGAACCGGATGGAAGTCGCGCCCGTGGCCTGATTTATATAGATCGCAACACGCATAAGACTCATGAGATTCGGGCCCGCGTGGTCGTGCTCGGTGCACAGACCCTGGAGTCGGTAAGGATTCTCCTCAATTCCGCCGACCGTCGCCATCCCAAGGGATTGGCGAATTCCAGCGGCGTGCTCGGGCGTTATCTGACCGCGCATGTTCGCAGCGGCGGGGGCAGCGGCGAATTCCCGGCCTTCGGAGAGAAACCGACACTGGCCGGTCCAAACCGGCCGACGGGCATCTACATCGCGCGCTTTCGAAATACTGAAAAGGGGCCTGCCTCTAAAAAGTTTCTGCGTGGCTACGGCTACGAAGGCGGAAGTGATGTGGGCTTCAACTGGCGGGCGCCGGGATTTGGCGAAGCTTACAAGAAAGCCCTGATGGATCCGGTCGCGTCTTTCTCCATAACCGGCTTCGGAGAAGTGCTGCCGCGCTGGGATAATTTTGTGGAGATCGACGGTAGTGTGAAAGACCGGTACGGCATTCCCGTTCTGCGTATTTCCATGGCGGACGGCCCAAACGAAAAGGCCATGGTTCAGGATATGGCGGAATCAGCGGGAGAGATGCTGGAGGCTGCGGGAGCGAAGAACATCAAGACCTACGCCGATCCGGCCAACGGTCGCTGGGCGGTTCACGAAGCCGGAATTGCGCGCATGGGAGACGATCCGAAGACTTCCGTGCTCAACCGCTTCCTGCAAGCCCACGAGGTCAAGAACCTGTTCGTGACCGACGCCTCCGGTTTTCCCTCGAATCCCTGCCAGAATCCGACTCTCACCATCATGGCCATGTGTGTTCGCGCCTGTGATCACCTGATGGCCGAAATGAAGCGCGGCAATCTTTAGCGAGGCATTCAGTCGGCTCATTAAAGATTAAGTTCAGGCGCCTTGAATGCAGCGTCGTGCAGGTCCTGGGTGATCGCCCGGCTGGTTGCTACCACCTGCTCGACAATTTCTTTTCGTTTGCCGGGAGGGCAGCGGGCAGTGGGAACACTCACGCTGATGCCGGCAAAAACTGTTTCCTGAGAGTCGAAGAGCGGCGCCCCGATCAAAATCGCGCCCTCGACCGTTTCTTCGGCATTGACCGCATAACCCAGCTGCCGTACTCGATGCAATTCTTCCTTCAACTCATCCCGGCGGACAATCGTACGTGCCGTCAACCTGGGAAGCTTTCCCTTGGGGAGCAATGCGTTTACCTGTTCCGGATCGAGGTGTGCCGCAATTGCCTTACCCAGCGCGGTTGCGTGGATCGGGCAGAGATCGCCAACGTCGAAAGACAACTTCAATCTCTGAGCTGCCTCCACCACATCCACCAGCACGATGCCGTGGCGCCGATGCTCCGCGAGCCAGACCGACTCCTGAAGGCGATCGCGCAGATTGACCAGCCGCGGTCGTGCCAGCTTGCTCAATGTGAGGTGCTCGACCGAGCGGCGAACCAGGCCCGTGGTTTTGAAGGTGAGGCGGTATCTCCCGCTCTCACTTATCTGCTCCACGTATCCCAGTTCCTTCAAAGTGAAAAGAATTCGGAACACCGAGCTCTTGATGAGCCGTACGCTGGCAGTGATGTCCTTCAGGCTCGCGCCTTCAGCTTTTTCCGCTAAGGACTCGAGGACATGCATCGTCTTTACCGTGAGATCAATGTGGTTTCGGGCGGCCATAGTGCAGTCACCTCCCAATCAGCCGAGTTCAAATCCGGCAATTGCATAAATCTCGGGATGGTTCACGATTCTTGGAGCAGAAGCGCGGGCCCGAACCATGCGCGTCAGTCGGCGAACAGGTGCGAAGCCGAAGTCGTGAGCAATCCGCGCGGCTTCCGCGTTGCCAGGAAACAAATCCCAAAATATGTTTTCGTGGGCGTGGTCCGCTACGAACCAGCGGGCCAATTTGCATGCGGCGTCGGCCGACCTGGCCACGCAGGGGCCGAAATATGCCGCCACAAATCCCGGGCGTCCCATCGCGTAGCCCTCGGTGGGCACTCTTGCAGCACCGAGTGATTCGAGGCTGGCGAGGAGCACGGAACGATCGGCGCCAAATCTCTCGCAGTCGTAGGCAACATCCGTTTCGTCAAAGGGAAAAAGCTGCTCACCCGGCGCGAACGGCGCCGGGGAACGTTGCCACCGCTCCACTATGCATTCCTCATCAAATCCAAATTTTCGATAGAGCTTCACGCCAAAATCGGTGGCATCGAGTTTGGCTGTCGCAACCTGACGACGTTCAAGGTACTCGACGGCCCTTTCCATCAGCCTTTCCGCGAAGCCGCGACGGCGAAATTCCGGCGCGGTCAGGACCATCCCAATCCACGCCAGCTCCCGCCCGTAGCAAAGAACGGTCGTGCTCGAGGCCAAAGTTCCCTGAGAGACCAGGCCCAGGCAGCCTTCCGGATCCAGGGTCATCAGTCGCAACCAGTCGCTCTCGACCTGGTTCCAACCGGCGGCACGGGTTAGGCGGAGGGCATCGCCGGTGTCCGCAGGCTTCAACAACCGCACGATTGTGTCATCAGTGGGCATGCTTAGCAGAAGAGGAGGGGTCTACCAAGAAGAACCCATTCTATCAAATGAACCGAGGGCCTAATTCAGCTTCGATGAATAACTGGCCAGTTGCGGGAAATGGATTACACTACCTCCTGCTTCAACGCCAGGAAATCCGGCGTTGGCAAAATGGAGACGAACGCTCAACAAGGGGACACGATTGCGGACCTTCTATGGGTGGTGGGTGGTTCTGGCAGCTTTCCTCAACCTCTTCTTTGCGGTCGGAATTCTGTTCTATGGTCTACCCGTCTTCTATCCTTCCCTCGTTGAATCGCTTCATTTCACGCGAGCGCAACTGACAACAGGCTTCCTGCTGGGCTTTACCGGCGCAGCCCTACCGGTCGGAATTGCCGCCGGGGTGCTCATCGACAGAGTGGGGCCGAAGAAGGTCATTGCGGTCGGCATCTGGCTGGTTGGCCTTTCCCTCGTTCTTATGGGAAGCATGACCCGCCTGTGGGAGTTTTACCTGCTCTGCACCATGGCTGCCGTGGGATACGTTCTCAGCGGACCCATTTCCAACCAGGTCCTGATTGCCAACTGGTTCCGCATCAAGCGCGGCCGGGCGATGGGTTACGCCTACCTTGGCCTGGGACTCGGCGGCGCGGTCTCGCCGCTCGTGATCCAGCCGCTCATCCAGGCATTTGGATGGCGACATGCCCTCCACATCATTGGCGCTCTCATGCTCGTGGTCCTGTTTCCCGTCTCGCAATGGATCACCGAGTCGAAGCCTGCGGACTTGCAACTGGTCCCGGACGGGACCTCCGAGAGCGACGCAGTGAAGTCTGCTGCTGCGAACCAGGCTACCGGCTCGAGTGTGGACCTCCGTACCGCAGTTCGCTCGCGGAATTTCTGGTTAATTCTATTAGGTTGTACTTTAACAATTGGCGCTATTGGAGCGGTTACGCAGCATCTTATTCTTCTCCTTCGCGATACCGGCTACTCTCTCAAATTGGCTACGAGGGTATTCGCCACCATGCTTGCCGCAAGCCTCGCGGGCCGTGTGCTCGTCGGCCACCTGGCAGACCGGCGGAGCAAGAAAAACGTAATGGCGCTGTTCTACCTGCTCCTGGCAGTTGCGATTGCGTTGCTATTCCTGCGGACGCAACCCGCGGCGGTGTGGAGCTTCGCTCTGATTTTCGGCTTTGCCCTTGGGGCGGATTACATGCTGATTCCGTTGCTGGCGGCGGAGTGCTTCGGACTGGCCAGTCTGGGCAAAGTGCTGGCCTTGATCATTTCAGGATATTCGGTGGGACAGTGGGTGGCTCCATGGGCCGCGGGGCACATTTACGACCTCTATCACAGCTACGACCTTGCATGGGGAATCATGTTGGTTGCCGGCCTGCTGGGCGCTCTGGTCATTTATGCCGTGCGCCCACCACGCGAGATGAAAGGATTGTGAAATAGCCGCGTCCATTCTTACTCTGCGGATTGTCGCGTGCAGTTCTTCTCGCGGTGCTCGACTGTCGACATCCCGTCATGCATAGTCTTCCTTGCAAAGACCAAGAACACAGTCCTGACATCAAAGCTGGCCGTACCGGTTCGACTCCCAACCTGCCCGCAGCACCGGCAACCCGCCGGACAAGCGCTTGCTAACCATTGCCCTGTACGCGGCCAAGATATTCCCTCAATTCGCCGAGGTTTTCCCGAAACCCGATCCAGCCGATATAGCCATCTGGACGAACCAGCACGTACTCGCCCTCGCCTCCACCATAGGCATCGGCAACATGGCCGAAGGCGTCAACGTAGATTTGCCCCGAGGAAACTTTCTCAAACGGTGCATGCCTTACATCGACGAACTTCACGCCCCGTAACTCAGCCCCTTCAAGACCGCCGCCGAATAACCGTAACAAGGTAAACTGCGGACCACGGAAAAGGTCGAACAGCCGTACCGCTTCTCCCTTGGCATTTAACCCTGGAGCGTCCGGCGCCCTATCGCCCGAGGCAATTCGCAATTTGGCGCCTTCGACAGTCTGGCTCAGGGACATCGCTTTGTAGGTAATGCCAAGCTGAAGAGTCACTGCATCGCGCCGGATCTTCTCCTCGCCTTCGGTCGTGACCTGTCGATAGAGTTTCGTGCTGAGGCCGAGCACATTTGCCGCAACCGGCAGCCGCTCCTCTTCGTAAGTATCCAACAGCGTGTCCGGCGCCCCTCGTAGAACGCTGTCCAGTTTCCACCCGAGGTTGTAGGCATCCTGGATGCCGGTGTTCATGCCTTGCCCTCCCGCGGGAGAGTGCACATGCGCGGCGTCTCCAGCCAGAAAGACGCGCCCAACGCGATATCGTGACACCATCCGGATGTTCGGGCGATATAGAGACAGCCAGGTCGCCTCCGTCAATTCGACATCCATGCCCTGCGTGCGTTCCCTCACCAACTGTTGATACAGCTCGAGAGATGGCTCACGCTCGTCGCCGGGAGGTACCTGCGCCTGGAACTGAAATTGATCGGTGGAAGGCAAAGGACAAAGGGCCAGCCAGCCTGCGGGATGATTCGGCCACGAGTGCCATGCATCGCGATCCAGTCCGCGGAGGCGTACATCGCCCACATACATCCGCTCCTCCTTCCAGGTTTCTCCCTCAAATGGAACGTCAAGAAACTTTCGGACAAAACTCTTCCCACCATCCGCGGCTACAAGATAGTGGCAACGAATCGGTTCTTCGGTGTCGTGATGGCGCAATGTTGCTGTGACCGAATTCTCGTCTTGCTGAATCGACACCAGTTCCGTCGCGAGCTCAACCTTGTCGCCACTCCTTTCCAGAAGTCCTCGCAGCGCCTGCTCCACCCGCCACTGAGGAATAACCAGCGGGCTCGCATACGGTGTGCTGGGCGTAGGATTTCTGCCTTCATGCGGGGCGCGCTCGCCAACCACCTTTCCCGCGTCGTAGGCGCGAAACGGAATATGAAACCTTCCATTGCTCAGCACGTCCTGAACGATTCCGAAGTCGTCCATCACCTCAAGGCTACGCGGCTGCAGTCCCTTGCCCTTCGATCCGACAAGGCAGGCGTCGGCCTTGTCCACGTTTCGGAAGCGTACGCCCCGGCGCGCGAGATCGCATGCCAGTGCCAGCCCTGTCGGGCCTGCCCCCACAATCAAAACTGGTATTACGTCGTCACTCATCGTGGTCGGGACCGGATTCTAGCTAAGATGCTGCCTTCAGCACAGCGGGCGCAAACAAGATAGCCAGCAAGCTGTCAATACTTGCAAATGGGAAGGCGCTGCCGGACAGGTTTCAAGGGTTGAGGGCTTCCTCGCGAAGAGCATACCTGGTCGTGCCGTTAGCCCTTTAACACCGCCTGCACATAGGCGGGTTTCATGGGAAGCCGCCGGAGGACCTTACCGGTAGCGTCATGAAGGGCGGCGGCAATGGCCGGGGCAGCGAGGGCATTGGCGGCTTCCGAGCCACCGCCATACGCGCCGACCTTCGGATTATTGATAAGCACGACTTTGATTTCCGGAATGTCCGTCATCTTCGCGACCGGGTAGGTGTACCAGTCGCGCGAAGTGACACCGCTTTCATCGAACATCGATTCCTCATATAGGGCGTGGCTGATGCCCATGACGGCGCCGCCTTCGACCTGCCGCTTCAGTTGAAGCGGGTTCACAACGATTCCCGGGTCTACGGCGATGGTGTATTTTTCGACAACGATCGCCCCCGTGCCGGGGGTGACTGAAATCTCGCAAACGCAAGCCCAATAGGTGCCTGAGCGGAACATCGCGGAGACGCCGCGGCCGCGCACCGGGCTCGATCCGCCAGCGACAGCGCCCTTTCGAGGCGAGGGACGCGTATCCCAGCCGGAGGCGTCGCGGACTTGCTTTAACACGTCGATGAGGCGCTCTTCCTTTGCGTGGTCGATGCGGAACTGGATGGCGTCCGCGCCGGCGAGCGCTGCGGCCTCGCTGAAGGCGAGTTCACGTGGGTAGTTTTGCTGAAACTGTCCCGGAGTCCTCATGCTGTGATCGCGAAGACCGACAACAAGTGGCGAAGCCTTCTGCCCGACCTGGAAAGTGCCGTGGCCGCGTTCGATGACATTGGGTATCTGGTCGTAAGACCACGGGTCGGAAAGGAAGTTGGAATTCGACAAAAATCCCGGTGCGTTTCCCGGAGCAGGCATAGTGGGAAGCCCGGCGAGGATCGCGCCGATCGGACGGTCGTCCTGGAATGCCGGCATGTAGTGGTCGATCTGGTAGCCGGCGATTTTGCCGTTTTCGTCGAGCGCGATCTCGACGTCGGCGATGGCAGCAGGAGATTGCGTGGACCACTGCAAATCCTCGCCTCGCATCCACTGAACGCGAACAGGCTTGCCGACGGCTTGAGACAAGAGCACAGCGTCATCTTCCGCGCCGGCGTTACCGCCGTTGGATCGGCCGTAGTGTCCCGCTCCGGGATAGGTGTGAACGACGATGTGATCGGGCGTGCCACCGAGCATCATCGCAATTTCGCCGCGGAGCGCCTGGGGGTTCTGGTTGTGGGTGTGGACGTGAACAGTTCCATCGGACCGGACATCGCCGACGGCCATGGTCGGCCCGATTGGGGCGTGCTTCATGTAGGGAAACTGGTAGCTGGCGGAAAGTTTTTTGTGGGCTGAAGCCAGCGCAGGAGCGGCATCGCCCTTTGTGGCACGGCTCTTCGTGACAGGCTCGGTCGTCCAGTCAGCACTCCGGAGATGGTCGTAGAGTTTTGCGGTGCCCGGCAGGCCCTTCCAGTCAGTCCACGTCGTAGTCGATGCGACCTGCCTCGAAGCTTGAATGGCCTCCCATTCCGTGGGTGCGACCACACCGACGAGATTGCCTTTTACAACCACCTGGGAATTCGGAAACTTGGATTTGTCGAGCTTGCCAGCCGATACGAGCGTCGAGCCCAGCGTCTTCGGATGCACCATGCGGCCATGCAACATGCCCGGAAGACGGATGTCGGTGGCCCAGGTCTCTTTTGTGGTCACTTTGGACGTGATGATCGAATTGGGCAGCGACTTGCCGATGACCGTGTACTCGCTTACCGGCTTCATGGGCGGATCGCCTTCAACACGCAAGCCAAAGATGCTGGTGAGATCCCCGCTGACAGGAATGGTCAGTTTGAGCTGTTGATCTTTCACAAGCTCGCCGTACGAGATGCTCTTAGCGCCGCCGGAAACGACGCCTTCTTTGACCGTGAGCTGGTCCTTCGGGACGCTGAGGCGCTCGGAGGCGAGATCGAGAAGAGCCTGATGGGTATAGGCGGCAGCTTTGCGGATGTTCGGAGTACCGCGCCCCAGGAAATCGAACGCGCCGCTGCCGTCGGGCGTGCGGTCGGTGTCTCCTGCGACGACCGTGGTGATTGCGTCGAAAGACACGCCTAATTCGTCCGCTACGATCTGCCGATAGGCAGTGAAGGTCGTGCCCTGGCCGAAATCGCTTTTTCCGGTACGAATTAAAACGGTGTTGTCCGGATGGATTTCGATCCACGAACTCGGCAGAGTGGGATCGAGCGTGTTTTTGAAGGGCGCTCCCGTTAGGTTCGCGGGACTGGCTTTAAGCAGGGAAGGGCCGACGAAAGCGATGCCGACAACCAGGGCGCCGCCCGACTTCACGAATTGGCGGCGGGTAAGTGTGGCAGTGAATGCTTTTTCCTGCTTCGTGATTGCGCTGGCCATGACTTACCTCCCTTTCGCCATCAACGTCGCGGCGTTTTTCACGGCGTCCACGATGGCGGTATAGCTGCCGCAACGGCAGAGATGAGGGGACGGACCTTCGGTGGTGAAGGCGGCTTTGATTTGAGCATCCGAAGGATGGGGATTCTTTTCCAGAAGCTGGGTCGCGACAATCATCATGCCGCTCTGGCAGAAGCCGCACAGAGGAGTCTGTTCCTCGATCCAGGCTTGCTGCACAGGATGAAGCGTATTTTTCGCATCCTCGGCGGAGAGGCCCTTTAATTTTGCCCAACGCGCGGGCAGGCCTTCGAGCGTAGTGACTTCCCGGGCGCCGACGGAGGAAAGCGGCACCACGCATGAGCGGGCCTCCTTGCCATCAATCAGGACGGAACAGGCTCCGCACTGGGCGAGACCGCAGCCGAACTGCGGCCCGGATAGCTCCAGATCGTTGCGCAAGACGTAGAGGAGTGGCGTATCGCCCGGGGCGTTTACCTCTCGCCGCGCTCCATTCACGGTGATTGTGGTCATAGAAAACTCCCTTCGATCTTCCTGAACATGTTCAGCCTGGACTGCCCCCAGGGTCAAAGCTCTTGCCGTGTCAGCCTTGATCGGAGTCTCATTCCGGGATAGCTGCCCCATGGTAGATCGTCGGAACGGTTTGCCGCAACGTCTGCCACACTGTGTTCGACTGTCGGGATGATGTAGAGGTTAGTCTTGTTACAGGTATAATTGCGCCTACCCATGGCTCTCGCCTTAGGCAGCAAACTGGGCCCATATGAAATTCAATCGCTGCTGGGGGCTGGCGGAATGGGCGAGGTATATCGCGCCCGCGACACCCGGCTGGACCGCGATGTTGCTGTAAAGATTCTGCTGGAATCCTTCACCCGCGACAGCGACCGGCTGCGTCGCTTTGAGCAGGAAGCGCGGGCGGTTGCTGCGCTCAATCATCCCAACATTCTCGCCATTCACGACATCGGGGAACACAACGGCGCTCCTTATATTGTCTCCGAGCTGCTGGAAGGCGAAAGCCTGCGAGAGGTGCTCGATCAGGGACCACTGCCGCTGCGAAAGACGATCGAGTACGGAGTGCAGATCGCGCAGGGCCTGGCCGCGGCCCACGAGAAGGGAATTGTTCACCGCGACCTGAAGCCGGAGAATGTCTTCGTCACAAAGGATGGTCGCGCCAAGATTCTGGATTTCGGCCTGGCCAAGCTGGCCCAGGTTTCAGCTCAACCCACGACCGATGTCACCCTGGCCAGTTCCCACACGGCGGTGGGAGTAGTGGTGGGGACAGCGAGTTACATGGCGCCGGAGCAGGTACGGGGAGAACCCGCCGACGCGCGCACCGATATCTTTGCCTTTGGCGCTGTGCTCTACGAAATGCTTGCCGGCGTCCGGGCATTTCGTCGCGACACCGCTGCCGAAACCATGACTGCGGTCTTGAAGGACGATCCGCCGGAGTTGTCAGGGCCGCTTCGCGCCGGATCTTCGACTCTGGACCGCATCGTGCGGCGCTGCCTGGAGAAGCGCCCGGAGGAGCGTTTTCAGTCGGCGCGTGATCTTTCCTTCGCGTTAAGCGCGCTGTCTGGAAGCGACACGAGCGCTGCAGCCCGAGCGGTTGCTGCGGCTGCGCCCCCACAGCAAAGCCTGTTGCGTCTGGTTGGGGTGGCGCTTGCAATGGTGGCGGTTGCGGTTGCGACATGGTTTATTGCGCGCCCCGCCGAGCCAAGGACTCGCATGCAATTTTCTCTTGCGGGATCCGATCAGATGAGCATCAGCCATATGGCGCTTTCGCCCGACGGGTCGACGCTCGCATTCGTGTCGCCTGAGGACAGGACGGGGCTGCCCGTCATTTATGTGCAGCGCATTGCCTCGCCCAACGCCCGTGTGTTGCCCGGTACGCAGGGCGCCAGCTTCCCGTTCTGGTCGCCGGACGGCACGTATGTGGGCTTTTTCGCCAATGGACAGTTGCAGAAATTGGCAGTCGCCGGCGGCGCGCCCCAGGTCCTGGCCAGAACGGTGGCCGCGCGCGGCGCGAGTTGGGGCAAGCGCGACATCATTGTCTACGCTCCCGATCCCAGCAGCGGTATATGGCGCATCAATGCCGACGGCAGCCGAGCAGCGCCACTGACGGAGCAACGTATGCTCGCCACCAAGGGGCAACAAACCCACCGCTGGCCGCTCTTTCTTCCCGATGGCAAACACTTTCTCTACTGGGCGGGCAATTTCTCCTTTCTCAGGGATGACAAGGTGAGCGGTATCTATCTGGGCTCGATTGATGACTCATCACAAAAGCTCGTGGTGCTCTGCCATTCCAGTTTCGGCTACGACTCCGGACACCTCTATTACGCGGGGGATCAGAAGGATCTGGTCAGTGTGGATTTTGATCCCGACACCGGACAGATTTCCGGAAACAGCAAGCCCATCGCTGCCGCTGTCGGTTATCAGCCTTCTACGATATGGACCGCTCTTGCCGTCTCTCTCAACGGCACGGTGATCTACAACACGGGCGTTGGCGCTGTTTTATCGGTGTTGACCTGGGAGGACCGCGCCGGCAATGAACTGGGCCGCATCGGCCAGCCGGCGATCATCGCCAACCCGACCTTGTCGCCGGACGGCACGCGGGTGGCGGTGGACATCTCCGACCTTAAGGCTAGCAACGTGGATATCTGGCTGGAAAATGCCAACGGCTCGGATAACACCCGTTTCACATTCGATCCAAGCGAAGAAACCAACGCCATTTGGTCGCACGACGGCAGCACGGTCGCGTATCGCGCCATCAACTCCGAAACCACCGAGATTTCCCTCAAACCAGCTTCCGGCCTGGAAAAGGAAAAGTCATTTCTCCATGCCAATGGTAAGGTGAATGATAACCTTCCCAATTCCTGGTCTCCGGATGGCAAAGAGCTGATCTACTCCAGCCAGGCCCCGTTGCGTTCTTACCTGGCGAGCGTATCTTCAAGTGGCGAGGTCAAACCTCTTTTCCCCGGCAGCAAGGCTAACGAAACCAACGGACAGATATCTTCCGACGGAAAGTGGGTGGCCTATGCCACAGACGAATCGGGCGCCTGGGAGATTTACGTCAGCTCGTTTCCCGGCGCCACGGGAAAATGGCAAGTCTCCCGCGGCGGCGGGACCGAACCACGCTGGCGTGCGGACGGCGGAGAGATTTTCTACATTTCCACCAGCGGGATGTTAATGGCAGTGCCGGTGAACGGCGGGACAACTTTCACTACCGGACAGCCTGCACCGCTGTTTCAGATGCATGGCCGCGCGCCGATTTCCTCCACCGACATCTTCTCTTACGACGTCGCCAAGGATGGCAAGCGTTTTCTGGTAAACCGGTACGTGAAACCCGACCACGTTGCGCCGCTAACCATTCTGCTCCACGCTGCGGCAGAAGCTCAGTAGAGAATCCTCCCTGGGAGATCGTGATCTGAGAAGGGCCTTCCGCCGAATTTCTCTAAGCCCCAAAATCCCTGGTCATTCTGGCGTTCCAGGTCTCGTCGTCTGCGCCGTTTAGAGCGGCCCATTCTTCGTCGGTCATGGATCTTCGCCACTGCAGAAAGGGTACCGAATCCGGGCCGACAGGGTGACGCAGAATCCATGTACCGCTTTCCGCCACCTCCAATATCTTGTCCGCAACCAGAGATGGATGAGTTGGTGTCTTTAGTGAATTTTGAAACATCGCCGCGAATCGTGGGCCTTGTAGATAGGGAGAGCTTTTTTCATTCACGCTGATGCGGCGGGCCATCGCGGTGTCGATGATTCCGGGTTCGACCAGCAGGACGCGGACATTGAAGCTCTTCATCTCGCCCGCCAGTCCTTCCGTCATGGCTTCGAGCGCCCATTTCGAAGCGCAGTAGGAACTCAGCGGGGGACTCGACAGCCTCCCCGCCACTGAGCTCACATTAATAATGCAGCCGTCTCTGCGTTCCCGCATTTGTGCCGCGACCGCCTGAATACAGCGAATCACGCCAAAGTAATTCGTTTCCATGACGGCGCGAAATTCGGCCAGGGGCAACTCTTCCACCGATCCCGCGCGCTCGATTCCGGCATTGTTCACGAGAATATCGATGGGCTGGCCGCGCTTTGCAATTTCGGCAAAACAGGACTTCACGGAATCATCTGAATCCACGTCCATGGCGGAAATTACGATAGGTAGTTTCTCCGCCGTGGCGCGCTGCGCCAAATTCGTGTCTCGCGCTGGATTTCGCATGGTCGCGAAGACCTGATGGCCTTTCCTGGCAAATGCCAGCGCGGCTTCGAGTCCGATACCTTTGCTCGTTCCTGTGATTAATACGGAAGCCATATCCCGCCTTTCTGCTACGACGTTCGTGGCCGCCATCGGCCTCGCGGATTTTAGCAGAAGCCCGCTGACGCCTACGGAATTGTAGAGGGCCGCAGTCTTTGACTGAGACTACAACGTACCCAAAGTCTCGCAGCCATCCGACTCCCGCATCTGGAACATCGGTCTGATGTGATAGACTCCCGAATCCGGGCTGAACTACAGGAATTTCGTGTCAACGCATCAACCCTCTCCTGACAAATCACCGGTGGCAATCCGCCAAGTCAATCCGGAAGACGCAACTGTCTGTGGCCGGATCTGCTATGAGGCTTTTACGAAGATTTCGACCGACCATGGTTTTCCGCCCGACTTTCCGTCGGTGGACGTGGCGGTGGGCGTTCTATCCATGATGTTCACTCACCCCGGTTTCTACTGCGTCGTTGCCGAATCGGCCGGGCAGATACTGGGTAGCAACTGCATGGACGAACGATCGGCGATTGCCGGAGTTGGGCCGATTACCATCGATCCTGCAGTTCAGAATAAAGGCGTGGGGCACGCTCTGATGGAGGCGGTTCTTAACCGCTCCGCGGAACGGGGCTTTCGAGGTACCCGCCTTTTACAGGCAGCTTTTCACAACCGTTCGCTATCCCTTTACACCAAGCTGGGGTTTGATACCCGCGAGCCGATCTCCACGATGCAAGGCCCGCCGATCAAGCTTGCGACTCCGGGGTACAGCATTCGAGCTGCCGGCGTGTCAGATTTAGAAGAATGCAACCGTCTTTGCGGGCGCGTACATGGTAACGACCGCAGCGGGGAACTTCGCGATGCAATCGGACAAGGCTCGGCTGTTGTTGCTGAGCGTCAGGGGCGCATCGTAGCTTATGCCACGCTGATCGGTTTTTTCGGACACATGGTCGGCGAGAGCAACGCCGATGTCCAGTCCCTGATCGCAAACGCCGATGCATTCCTTGGGCCGGGCATTCTTGTCCCGACGCGAAACGCAGGTTTATTTCGCTGGTGTCTGGAGAATGGTCTTCGCGTCGTACATCCGATGACCCTCATGACCAGCGGCTTCTACAAGGAGCCCGCAGGCGCATATCTCCCGTCGATCCTCTATTAGGCTCAACCGGCGGTGGTAAGAAACAAAACTTCCCCGATCGCTGCGTTCTTGTCGGCGACGGAGAGTCGATCGCCGTGACTCACTGCGCTTGCCAGTCTAAGGCGTAGATTTCCTTGGTGCCGATATCACGAAGCAGAAGCGGGGAATCGTCGGGAGCGATACCAAGCCAGAAGTCAAAGTAGCCGGTCTGACGGAAAGTTTTCAGGTCGGCCACCTGTTGGAGTTTCCGATCGCGAATTTGTATACGCATCACCGACGGCTGGTTTTCCCCATGCAGGAAGTAAATATAGTCGCTGCTGTTCGACCAGTTGGGAAAACCCAGGCTTAGATTTGCGATCTCCTCCCACTTTTGGGTGGAAAAATCGAAAAGCATAAGGCTATGGGATGTGGAAGGCATAGCGAGGAGATAGCGTCCGTCGGGCGACCAGCGGGGCGAGAACAAACCCTTCGAGCCGGGCAGCGTCGAGGTCTGATTTGTTTTGAGATCAAGAATCAGGATGGCGCTGCCGGCAGCAGTCGATCCACTGGCAAAAGCAATTCTGGTTCCGTCGGGCGACCAGGTTGGGTCCCACTCTTCCTGAGGATCTCCGGGTATCAATTCGCGCGGCGTCCCTCCCTGGTTCGCAACCACGTACAACTTTGGCTTGGGGCCGGACAACGCATAGAAAGCGATCTGCTTTCCATCGGGCGACCAACGCGGTCCCACGGGGATGAGAGGCGGGTAGGTGAGCTGAAGTCGCTGGCTTCCGTCCGATTTGCTTCTCCAGAGCCCCTCCTCGGGGAAAGTGACATAAGCTACCCATTGACCATTTCTGGAAAAGCCGACGCTGTCCGCTGAAAGCCCGCCGAAAAATGGAATGAACTGCGCTGACTTGATGTCGTAGCGCGACAACTCGCCGCGCGCCAGCGCTCCTACCACAAACAGCTTCCTGCCGTCTTTGCTGGGCAAAGGGGAAGAGAAGCTCATGGGCCCGGAGGTCAACTGAATGGGTTCGCCGTTGGTCTTTCCGAACAAATTTCCCTTGTCCGCAAGCGCCCAGATATTGCCTTGCGACTGAAAGACGAAATATCTTCCATCCGGAGTCCATTGGCCGCAGCACTCCTCGGGACCCTTGTGCCAGTTGGGGAGCAAGCGATGCAGGTTTGTCCCGTCGACCGAAAGCTCGTAAAGAGCACCCGTCGGGTTTATAGCCCCAACGGCTCCCGTGTTGAACCGGATCACCGTGCCGTCCGGTGACCATGCGGGATAGTACGCTTGATCTGGCGCGGTCACGAGCTTGTGAGGTTCGGAACCATCGCTCTTGGCCACGAATAAGTCGTGGCCGTCGCAGTAAACGATTTTTTGCCCATCGGGAGACCACGCGGCGGCTTGCCCGGTAGCGTCTCCCAGCCTGCGAGGCGAGCCGCCCAGCACCGGGACTGCCCACAGTGGCCCACGGAACGCCGTCTGGCCGACTTCGTCTGCCACCGCCAAGTTCGCTCCGTCGGGAGACACGGCAAGCAAGGACATGGTCGGTGAAGGTACCGAAACGTGCGCCACTTCTCCCCCCGAGCTGGATACCTGCGCGATGAGAGAAACCGATGCGGGATACTCATTAAAGAAGATCCGTGCGCCATCCGTACCGGCCAAAGCCTTTCGATGACCGTCATGCGTGAGCGGGGCGTAGCCCGATACCTTGGGCGGCGGAAGGGGGCGAGACACCATATAGATGAGAGCCGCCAGGATGAGAAGAGCCAATCCGCCAGCAGGGAACATCCAAATCCGTCGTTTAGGCTGCCTGGCTTGGGCGACGGTCGCTTCACGCCGCAGGCGACCGCTACCGGCGACTCCGGAAAATTCAGCGTTACTCGCGGATAGTGCCGAGGCGGATCGTCCCAGGCTCGTGTCCCGCCTCAGCCGCTGCAGGTCGGCTCGCATCTCCGACGCGCTCTGATAACGCAGATCCCGGTCTTTCTCCAGGGCCTTGTCGATGATTGCTTCGATCTGAGGCGGAAGTTGCGGATTGAGATCCGCCGCCGGCCGCGGGTTCTGGTGGAGGATCGCACCGCAGATTTCCCCTGAACTGGAACCCTCGAATGGGATGCCCCCTGTCGCCATCTCATACAGCACCGCTCCGAACGAGAACAGGTCGCTGCGGGCATCCAGTTCCTTCGCACGAATCTGCTCAGGGGACATATAAGCCACCGTCCCCATCATCGTTCCCGGGCTGGTCAGTTGATCGTCAATTCCCGTCGAGGTTCGCGCCAATTCCTGGCTCGAAGAACTGGTCGCAGGGGCAACTTTCGCCAGACCGAAATCGAGAATCTTGGCGTGCCCTCGCTTGGTGATAAAAATGTTCGCGGGCTTGATGTCGCGATGAACAATCCCCTTGGCATGGGCGGCGTCGAGAGCATCGGCGATGTCGGTGGCTATGGACAGAAAAGCGTCCGTTTCCAGGGGGCGTCCGGCAATGCGATGTTTCAGCGTCACCCCGTCCAGATACTCCATGGCGATGAACGAATGACCGTCATGCTTGCCGACTTCGTAGATGGTGCAGATGTTCGGATGGTTCAGAGCAGAGGCCGCGCGCGCTTCGCGGCGAAAACGTTCCAGAGCTTGCTGATCCTGGGCCACATTTTCGGGGAGGAACTTCAGGGCAACGAAGCGTCCAAGCTCGGTGTCTTCGGCCTTATACACAACCCCCATGCCGCCCCCGCCGAGACTTTCGACGATGCGGTAGTGTGAAATGGTTTGGCCGATCATCAGAAGATGGTTGGCTTTCCGGTCGTTTCATCTTACGGATGCGGGATATTGCAGTCAACGAACAGCGGCCTGGGCGCCGAAGGCCGGGGATGCGCTCAATGGGGTGGTTCCGACAAAAGCAAAGTGATGATTCGACGCCCGGATTCCTGGAGATATTCGGATAGACTCGCAAATCTTCCCCGCGGGACGCGAGGCTGCGCCAGCGTGTAGTTGGATTACTCTCGGCCGTTACGCATTATTCCCGCCGCGCGTCCTTGGCAAATGAACCTTCCTTCCGAATCTTTTTCCGCGCGCGCTTCCGCGCCAAAGCCTGTTTCACACGGCGCTTTTCGCCAGGCTTCAGGTAGTACGAGTGCCGCTTTACCTCTTTAATGATGTCTTCCGACTGAACCTTACGCTTGAATCGACGGAGCGCATTCTCCAGGGATTCGCCTTCTTGCAATCGAATTTCTGCCACTCTCACCCTCCTACTCTAGGTTACCGCGAAGCACATCTCTTTAGCCGACAATTTGGTTGCCCACACCACCAGGCTCCGGCAGACTTGCAGTCACGCGCGGCTCGCTGATGCGGCCCGGGCGTGGAGTCCTCCGCAGCGTCAGTTTTCCTCGACACCAATGTTGAACAGGGCCGCCTGTTCTGCGGCATGTTCGCGCAGTTCGGCCATCTCATCCGCGCTGCTTTCGGCAGATTTCTCCTGCCTTCGCTGGCTTTTGCGTTCGGCTTTGTCCCGTTGTTTCTGCTGCCGCGTGTGTTCTTTTTGCCGCTTCGTAAAAGTAGATCGTCCTCTTGGCATGCGTATCCCCTGTCATCTCCTTATTTTATGGTGACAGGCATTCGGCGCCTGACCGGATGCAATTTCTGCGTGCGAAACCTACCAGCGCGGTTCACGCGGCTGCCGTGGATGGCCGCGATAGTCGTCGCGCCCGCGGCCGCCGCCTCCACCGCCAAAACGATGGCCTCCACCCCCACCCCGGGGACGGTCCGCCTTGGGTTTGGCCTCATTGATGGTCAAGGTTCGTCCGCCCAGATCTGTGCCATTGAGGGCCGCGATGGCCTTGTCGGCTTCACTGGCATCGGTCATTTCCACGAAACCAAAACCACGGGAGCGGCCCGTATCTCGATCGGTCACGAGTGTGATTTTTTCGACCGCGCCGTGCGCCTCGAAGATATTTCGCAGCTCCGCTTCAGTTGTGCTGTGAGGCAGATTGCCTACGTAAAGGTTCTTCATGACAATTCCTCTTTCAGTAAATCATCTAGGCTGCCGGGTGTCACAGTTGGTTTCGCTGACCGTCCTTCTGTATCTCGTGGCGGAGGAGGCAGGGTGCGGATCGCCTTGGTGCGGGCGACGGACGCTGAGCGCACCGCGGAAATTCGCTGCGAAGCCTGCAGAATGCCCCAGCGTTGCGTCGTATCTCCTGGATCGACGGGAAAGGCGCCTCTCATGCCATCGAGGGCGGCCTGTTCGTCCGCATCCTCCGTCGCTGATTCTTGATCCGCATTAGGCGAAGCCGCGAGATATTCGGGCTGGCCAACCAGGAATGCCAGCCGCTGGGGGGGTGACGCACTGCGAAGGTCATCGCAGAACTTGTCGCGTTGGCCGCCTCCTTTTTGCATATTGATCAACACGAGATCGTACAGGGCCGGTCTCCACCAGGAGCGGGCTTCCGCAATGTCTCCTGCGCTATCGACGTCTATTCCAAGCTTGCGCAGAACTTCTGAGCGCAGATCGCGCTTCACATGCGAAGTGTCGATCAGCAGCACTCGCCTCTTTTTGACTACGCCGGGAATGGGGGGCGAAAGCGGTAACGCCAGCAGGGGAGTGTTCATGCCGACACCGACCGTGCCTGCGCGCAGACTGGCGTGTCCGCTGGTTTAAGTGCCTCTCCTGCGCTATTTTCATTCCCTGCCCACATGGTGAACTCCTGACGTCGAGATGGAAGACTCACGGTCACGATTGAGACAAAATCGGCTGGAAAATAGCCTGTTGGCGCTGGGCGTCCATGGAGCCCGCGTGGAATTTTGGGAAAAAAACGGTGGAATACGAACACGCCTCTTGATCTCCCATCTCTCAATCACGAAGGCGCAATGTTATGTGGTGGCTGTCTTCGAGGTTAAGTACTTTGAGTATACGCTTTTTTCCGCGGTCGTGTCGGCAGAAGGAAGCCATACGGTGGCCCAGTGTCCGGCATTGGCGCGTATGGTGGAGTCGAAACCGCCACGAATCAATCGTTGGTAATTGACTTGCACCGCGGGCCTGCGGCAACGTACCATTCTTGTGTGCGTTAGACCGAATCGGTCGTAGAGCAGCACTCGCCCTCAACAGCCAGTCACCTGCCTTCAGTACCTCCGAATCTCTCCAGCGTAAATCAATTGAAAGGAACACCAGTATCAACATGGCAGAACAAGGAACAGTAAAGTGGTTCAACGACGCAAAGGGCTACGGCTTCATCAGCCGTCAGAATGGCGAGGATGTTTTTGTGCACTTCTCGGCGATCCAGGCGGGCGGCTTCAAGAGCCTGCAGGAGGGTCAGACGGTGCAGTTCGACGTCACCAAGGGCCCCAAAGGCTGGCAAGCTGAAAACGTACGGCCGCTCTGAGAGCGCGATTCTGGCGAAGAGGCGATATCTGTCAGGAATCGCCCTTTGCCAATTCCGCTTCTGTTGCGGATTGCGAGCTTTCGGTCTGGCTTCGGCAAAATGACACGAATGATGGAAGTCCACACCGCTATTTCTGCGCCAAGATGCTAAAATGCTTCAGGGGCGTCTGAAGCTTCGGCGCGATCCAAAGTAAGATCCGGGCGCAGGGCCATCGGCGCCAAGCGATTTGAATTGCCACTCGTCAACTGCCCCTCGATCTTTAGTTGGCTAAGCCACAAAATGGACTCTCTCTGACACGCGACGACCTCACATCTGCCTACGCCATCATCCGACACAACATTCGGACGTACCGCTCTGCCGGGGTGCTTGCCGTGGTGAGGGGCAGAACTAACGCAGAATCAGAATTAAAGAAGTTCGAGGAGGGTCAAGGATCCTCAGATCGACATGAGGGTTGGCGTTACTTCGTGGAGAAGACCGATCTGAAAGCGGGAACAGACCCGATCGAGGCTACTCAGCAGCGGCAAGCGGAATTGGAAGGGCGGGAATCGAAAGCCCTGCGGGAGAAAGAGAACTTGATCGTCCGTCCGCCCGGGCCTCCGAAGTAAAGGTCCCACTACGCGGAGTTCCCAGCGCTCAATGCGCCTGGCAAGATCTACCTCTCCTTCGCGGATGAGCACAGGCGAAGCCCCCATCTTTCTCAGGTAAAGGCGCACCGTGTCGTTTGGGGGAAGCATGAATCCAAAGCAACGCAAATCGAGGAATCTACCGGTTCTCCTGGCGATCCTTGCGCTCTTTCTCGGCTCTGCGCTCTCAATGTCCGCGCAGTCCAGCCCACCCGGATCCCTGCTTGCCCTTTCGAAAAAAGATCACACTCTGCTCGTCATCAGCCCCGCCAGTTTGCAGGTCGTCTTTCGTGCAGCGGTTGGCCCCGATCCGCACGAGGTAATCGCTTCCTCCGACGGAAAGCTGGCATACGTCTCGATCTACGGTGGGGGCGCCTATCATGCAATTTCTGTGATCGACCTTGTCGCGCAGAAAGCGTTATCCGACATTGATACCGGAGCCTTGAATGGCCCGCATGGCCTGGCCTTCGTCGGAGGAAAGTTGTGGTTCACGGCAGAAGGCGCGAAAGCCGTCGCCAGCTACGATCCGGGAAGTGCCCGAATCGATTGGATCATGGGCACCGGTCAGAACCGGACGCATATGATCTACGTGACGCCTGACGGTAAGCAGGTCTATACGACGAACGTCAGTTCGGCAACTGTAAGCATCCTTGAAAAAGTCGCGCTCCCACCGATGGGGCCGCCACCCGGAGGCGGCTCTCCGCCCGGAGCGCAGGCCCCTCCGCCTCCGCAGCCGGCCCGGCCTCCGCGAATGGACTGGAACCAAACCGTCATTCCCGTGGGCAGGGGCGACGAGGGTTTCGACGTGTCGCCCGACAGCCGAGAGCTGTGGACTGCAAACTCGCAGGACGGCACGCTTTCCATCATCGATCTTTCGACGCGCAAAGTAACCGCAACGCTCGATGCCAAAGTGTTCGGGGCAAATCGTTTGAAATTCACGCCTGACGGTAAGCTGGTGTTCATCTCGGCTCTCCGCGGCGGCGATCTCGTCATCTACGATGCCGCATCCCGAAAGGAATTCAAGCGCGTGCACATTGGTCACGGAGCCGCGGGCATTCTGATGGATCCTGTGGGCGGGCGTGCATTCATCGCCTGCACTCCGGATAACTACATTGCGGTCGTGGATCTGAAGACCTTCGAGGTGACCAGCCATATTGAGGTTGGCGAACCCGATGGCCTGGCGTGGTCGAAAGCCGACTGAGTCACAAAGAGCGGCGGCCAGACTCCCCTTCTAGCGGATTACAAGCATTTCCAACGAATAATTCCGAAAGTCTGCAGTTTGCTTCGCACAGGAATGAGCTTGTCTTCCATCTTCCAGCCCTTGACATGGATACCATATTTCTGCAATTATCGAACAATGAGCCCTGCCATAGCCAAGAAATCCGCCGAACAGGTCGTCAAGTACGCGGACATGTTCTCCGCCATCGGAACCGAGGCGCGGCTGCGTATCATGCAACTCCTGCTCTCGGCCCATCCCGACGGTCTCGTCGTGAGCGAAATCCAGCAGGAACTCGACATCCCGAACTCCACGCTGTCGCACCATCTCGACAAGCTCAAGGTCGAAGATCTGGTGCGCGTGCGGCGCGAGAGCACGTTCCTGCACTACACCGCGAATACGGAAGCCCTGCAGGAGCTTTTGCAGTTTCTCTACGCCGAATGCTGCACCCGTAACAAGGCACTCAGGCCTGAAACGATCATGCAGGTCTGCAAATAGGAGGAACCGTGAGCACCGACAACATCAAAGAAATCGTCAGGGAGAAATACGGAGAAGCGGCACTGCGTGCCGGCGCGGGAGGAAGCGCCTGTTGCGGCGGTGCTCCCGTGAGCGCGAATGGTTGCGCCGATCCGATCACCGCCAATCTTTACGACGCCTCGCAGGCGGGTGAGATTCCCCAGGAAGCCATGCTCGCTTCTCTCGGATGCGGGAATCCTACCGCCCTTGCGAAACTCAATCCCGGAGACACGGTTCTCGATCTCGGTTCCGGCGGCGGCATTGACGTATTGCTTTCCGCGCGGCGTGTGGGGCCTGGGGGCAAAGCCTACGGTCTTGATATGACCGATGAAATGCTCGCGCTCGCCAACGAGAACAAGCGCAAATCGGGCCTCGACAATATCGAATTCCTGAAAGGCGAGATCGAGCACATTCCCCTGCCCGCCAATTCCGTCGATGTCATCATCTCCAACTGCGTAATCAATCTTTCGGCCGACAAGGATCGCGTGTTCGCCGAAGCTTTCCGCGTCCTCAAACCCGGCGGACGTCTCGCCGTCTCCGATGTCGTAACCAGGGGAGACGTGCCGCCCGAGATTCGCCAGAGCGTGCTTGCATGGGTGGGCTGTGTCGCCGGAGCGCTGGAGCAGGACGAGTATCGCGACAGGCTCACGGCGGCGGGATTCGAGCAGGTGGATCTGGAGCCAACGCGCGTCTATCGGGTGGAAGACGCCCGTGAATTTCTTTCCGGCCAGGGCATCGACGCGGACGCCATCGCACCGCAGGTGGACGGCAAGTTCATGAGCGCCTTTGTCCGGGCCGTCAAACCTCTCGAAGCGAAATCGTGCTGCGGTCCGACCTGCTGCAACTAAAGGAAACGACGATGCAGGAACGCTACAACGTTTTATTTCTGTGCACGGGAAACTCGGCCCGCTCCATCCTGGCCGAGGCCATCATGAACCATAAGGGAAAGGCGAACTTTGCGGCGTTCAGCGCAGGTAGCTTTCCTGCGGAAAAAGTGCGCCCGGAAGCGCTGAAGCAACTGGAAGCTGTTCACGTTCCCACGACTGGTCTCAAAAGCAAGAGTTGGGATGAATTTGCGAAGCCCGGAGCCCCCAAACTCGATTTTGTGTTCACTGTCTGTGATAACGCCGCAAAGGAAGTCTGTCCCATCTGGCCTGGTCAACCGATGACCGCGCATTGGGGCGTGCCTGACCCGGCCGCCGTTACAGGAAGCAGGGAACAGGTAGAGAAGGCGTTCCGAGATGCATTCTTCATGCTCGACCGCAGGATCAGCCTCTTTCTCGACCTTCCATTGCAGGCCCTCGACAGGCTCGCGATCAAGAAGGAAATCGACAAGATCGGACAGCAATGACACCGGCGCTTTCTCGCCGTCTGACATCCGAGTTTGTGGGCACGGCTTTCCTTGTAGCAGCCGTCGTCGGCTCCGGCATCATGGGCGAGCGTCTGGCAGGCGGAAACGTTGCAATCGCTCTGCTGGCCAACACCATCGCCACCGGAGCTGCGCTCGTCACCCTCATCCTGACATTCGGGCCGATCTCAGGGGCGCATTTCAATCCGGCAGTAACCCTTGCCGATGCCATCGAATCCGGCATTCTCTGGCGGCGAGTCCCTGCCTACATCACGGCGCAGTTCTCGGGTGGGATTCTGGGAGCAGCTCTGGCTCATCTGATGTTCGGGTTGCACTGGTATTCGATTTCGACGCACGTGCGCAGCGGATGGTCGCTCGCTCTGAGCGAATTCATCGCTACCTTCGGTTTGTTGTCCGTGATCTGGGGATGCACGCGAACAAGGCCCAATGCGGTGCCGTTTGCCGTAGCTGCCTACATCACTTCCGCGTACTGGTTCACCGCCTCCACTTCGTTCGCTAATCCGGCCGTGACCGTGGCGCGGGCCCTCTCCGACACGTTCGCTGGAATTCGGCCAACCGACGTGCCACTTTTCCTTGTGGCACAGATCTCAGGAACGCTGGCCGCCACGTTTCTGTTCCGATGGCTTGTACCGGGGTTGCGTACAACCGCTGAAGAGATACTCGTTCCGCACCAGGCGGCAACGTCCGCCGAAGGAATCCGCTAGTCATACTAGACGTGTCAAATTGTGGATTGTGGGGGACCCTTTCGCAGCAAAGCTATGATAAAACGCCTGCGGGGCATCACGATATGTCAAGCCATAGCAAGACTGCCGTTGATTTGGGGATCATCGATCCATGCCAGCCAGCGGCGCATGATAAGGAGGTGGCGGTATGCGGTTTGTCTTGGCTTTGCTTGCTTTGGGAATTGCCACTGCACTGCAGGCAAGCGTGCCCTCCGGATCGATCGACGACTTCATCACTACCGAGATGCCGATCTCTGGAACTCCGGGCCTCGTCTATGCGGTCGTCGAAGACGGTGAGATTCATTCAGATGCACGTGGAGAGATGCTGATCGGAAGCGGCAGGAAGGTAACACCAGATAGTCCGTTCGTGCTGGGCTCAATCTCCAAGAGCTTCACAGCAATGGCCGTGATGCAACTGGTGGAGGCGGGCAAGGTCGACCTGGATACCGGGATTTCGCACTATCTGGATATGTTTTCAGGCCGCCCGTCCGGCGTAATCACAATCCGCCAACTGCTGAGCCACACAAGCGGCTATTCAACACTGCAGGGCAACCAAACCCCGACCGACCTGACCCAAAGCAAGGACGCGCTATCGCGCCAGGTGAAACGGATTGCGCAATGGACTCCTGCCTACGAACCCGGAACCAAATGGGAGTATTCAAACGCAAACTACCAAATTCTCGGCGCCCTCATCGAGGCTGTGAGCGGCCGGGAATATGCGAGCTACATCGAGACAGAGATTCTCGAACCCATCGGCATGGAGCACAGCTTCGTCGCCGACGGAAAAAGCCATGACGGGATGGCGACAGGGCATCGGCCCTGGTTCGGCACGAAGCGCCCCATCGAAGGGAGCATCACCGATCGTGCAACTGCTCCGCAAGGCGGCGTAATCGCAAGCGCCCGCGACCTGGCTCGATATTTGGCAATCATGATGAATGGCAAGGACGACATCATCAGCGCAAGGGCAAAGGCCGCCATGATGCGCCGGGCCAGCGCGGTGTCGCCATTCTATGGCTTGGGCTGGTTCGTCGACACCGAAAAAGGGACCGTGTTCCACTCTGGCTCCACCCCCGGAATCGAAACGCTCGCGACCATGGTTCCGGCAGAGAAGAAGGGCGTTGTCGTCCTGGTCAATGCGGGGAGTGGAGTCGGGTTTGGCGAAACCACGGAGCTCCGCAACGGCATCAGTGCCAGAGCACTCGGCCTGGATTACGCTGGCGAAGGGAGCCGCTGGCAACAAAAGGCTGTGTTTGTCGGATTAGCTCTCCTGCCCCTTGTGTTCTTATCCAGCATGATCTGGGCATGGTTTCATCGCAATGCACTGCGCGCCAAATCCGGCGCATTCGGCTTGTTCAGTCTGTGGTTTCCCCTGCTCACGACGTTCGTGATGGCCTGGTTTTTCTTCTTCCGTATCCCAAAGCTTTTTGGCGCATCGATAGGGACTTTGCGTCTCTTCCAACCTGATCTGGCGCTGACGATGGTCGCGAGCGCAGTGACGGGAGTGATGTGGGCGGTGTTCAGGCTTGGCGTAGCCTACAGCGGGGCCAATAGGGCTTGAGTGGGGTCGTTTCAGAAAACGGACCATATCGTACGTTATGCCGTAGTGGAAGCCAGCGTATCCATTTGGCCGATCGATAGGTGACCTTGTCGACCGTCCATTTGTTGGTGCTGGGCTGCGGGTGTATTACACGACGTCGAAGCGCGGGAAGAGAGCGCCATACTGCTGCGGATCTCTTGGCGAAGACAGAATCCTTTCAGACGCTCGGCGGCGCTTGGACGAAGAAGCCGTGTCCCGAATGGATGATGAAGGTGGTGGTCCTGTCGCTACCGTGAGAGATACCAACCAATCGACCAGAATCTTCGACTGACAAGCGTACACTGCTTGCCGAGGTGAGGGATGAACTCTAAAGCAGTCTGTGGTGCGTTGGCGACCGCTGCGCTGATGGTGGTTGGTCTCTTTGCCTTTTCTCGATCAACCCAATCCAGCCCGACATCGGGATTAGAGTCCGACGCCAAGCCGCTTTTGTTGGAAAGAAACGAAGGCGAGCTGCGGACTCGCCGCGTCCACACTGACGCCAGTGTCCCAGCCTCTTCTCAGTTCATGCTGAAGGTCAGTCCAAAAAACAACGGCTCTCAGCACCTCGTGCTGGGAACAGAGGAACTTGCCCCAGGCGCAGCCATCCACAAACATAGGCACTTGATCCAGGATGAAATTCTGCTGATCCAGAGCGGAACTGCCCATGTTTGGCTCGGCGATCAGGAGAGAGATGTCCATGCCGGGGGACTGGTGTTTATCCCGTCCCTTACATGGGTGAGTTTGAAGAACACTGGCACCGAACCTGTCAGTCTGACTTTTATCTTCTCAGCCCCCGGCTTCGAGGATACGATGCGCTGCAATTCGGTGGCTGCCGGTGAAACGCCCACCCCCATTACTCCGGAGCAGCGCATAGCGTGCGCGCACGAAGGGCATGCCGAGTATGAGGACATGCAAGAAAAGCCAAAGAACTGAACACTCCCTTACTCCACGACTAAGGGCGGCCCGATTAACTCCATTCCGAAGGCGCGCATGTATAAAGCATCAGTAGTGTAGGCGCCCGGCGCGATGCCACGACTTTCCCGATCATTGAAGAAGGCCTCCATTTTTCCCGCTGGCGCGAATGAAATGAGCAGTCTTCCAGCCGAGGTCCCGGCAAATGCCCAGGCGTGAGGAATCTCACGTGGGCCCAGAACACAGTCACCCGCTTTAAGATGAACGCGCTCAGAGCCGACCTCAACAATATATTCGCCTTCCAGCGAATAGAAGAGTTCGTCTACATCGTGATGCAGGTGGCGCGGCGGTCCGCCCTTCTTTTGATTCGATTGTTCTAAGACGAAGAGGGCGCCCCCTGTGTCCTGCGTAAGAAACTTGTACGTGGTGGAACTAAGACCGATCGCCCTCTTTTTTCCTTCACGGTCCACACCAGCGGGCACACGAGGGGGCTTTGCGATTGCAGCGACTCCATCGGTCTGCCCAAGTGCGGTCAACGGAAATGCCGCAAGAGCGAGCTGTACAAACGAACGACGTGGCATTTCTTTCATTCTGGGACCGCTCTCTGATGTCCGTTGAAAATGAATCCGTGCTGGGTTGAAGCGCGCACGGCAAGCGTACAGAACAGGTAGAAGCGAAGCAACCGGAGAGCCTTTTGTCCAGTCTGGACATCCAGGAGCCAGAAAATTGCCGTAGCGGAAACGGGTCTGAACGGCACTTCAACAACGAGGGCCTCAACCTACTGATACTTCTCGCTACCTGCAAATAGGAGCCGTGCATCCGCGTGCAAATAGGGGGTAGCCTTGTGGTCAGAGCGCATTGTCAGAATGGATTTCGGCGGGAGGACGGCAGCGGGCGTACGTTTTGCAACAACTTACAACACACGTGGGGACTGCCAAACGCAGCGCCAGTCACACAAGGCAACACGAATTGTGGTTGGGTTGTGGAGATGAAGGAGCTGATTAGTGAGCTTCGGCCAGAAGATTGTGCCGCTTTTTGGTGTCGCACACCACATCCAAACCTTTTCGCAAGCGCTGACCGAAGCGCTCCGCTTTGATCTCATCCGATTCCTGGCATAACGCATGTCCCAGTTCGTGACTGACCACAAAGTCCAGGAGCCGGTCGAATGAAATATTCCATTTGGTTATGAGCTCAACCTCCCGTTTGGGCTTGAACACCAGCAGCGCCTCATCGAAGAAGGTCTGACGATTTCCCAGATGGCTGAAAGCAGGGCTCGCCGGGTCTAAATGGAGCTGGAAAGCGAACTGCTTCCAATCCTCGGATCGAATCAGGATCCAACTCCATTTGCCGAGTCGCTCGGAATCGTATTTTCGCAACACCGGTTGTAAGAGGGCAATTTGTGTCTCACATTCCGGGACGGAATACGGGCCTACACAGAAAAATTCTTGTGCGCCCGGCGTAGTGGACCGGATCTTGAGGGCATTCAGGTGGGAGTCCGATTGGGCGTTAAGAAGCACAGGTAACGCAGAGGCCAGCAAAGACACCAGTAGCGTAGTAATTTTCCTCATGGAATGCCCGGCACTGTGAAACGCCTCGTCGCGGAACAGTGGACGAGTTGAGCGGGCGCACTCAATAGCGCGGGGCTAAAGCCAGTGTTACTTCCTCATAACACGCCAAGAGCTTGTGATTCAGCGCTTTGCGACTGGATATGTCCTCAATTTGTGTCGACAGCGAATCAAAGAGTTGCTAAGCTAGCGGGCAATTTCGACGGAAGCTAATGTGTCTTCTCCCTCGCTGACTCGGGTCGCGTACCGCTTCAGTACTTTTGAAGCGGTTCCTCACTCTGGCGAACTTCGCAAGGATGGGATCCGGCTGAGGATTCAGGACCAACCTTTCCAAATCCTGCTAAGACTCCTGGAGAGGCCCGGCCAGATTGTCACCCGCGAAGAGCTGAAAGCCGCTCTGTGGTCGGCTGATACTTTCGTTGATTTTGACAACGGCCTGAATATGGCGGTCAAACGGCTGCGAGAAGCACTCGGAGATGATGCCGACCGGCCGAAATTCATCGAGACTTTTCCGCGACGCGGTTACCGATTTATTGCATCCGTGGAAAGGCGTAATGGTATAGGAGAAAGATTTGAACTCCTCCCTCCGACCCCGGAACCTGCCCCCCGCGTATTTAGCGCGAAGAAATGGGCATTCCTGGCCTCGTTTCTCGGTCTTCTTGCTCTCGCCGGGATCTTTGTCGGGATAAAGCCGTGGTCTTCACCGCCCATCCCAAAGGTTGTCGATACTGCTCAGCTTACGAAGGATGGTGGCACCAAGGACGTCACGCTGAGACTCTTGAGCGATCGAATGCGGCTCTATTTTCAGGAGGGCGCCTACGCAGGGCCAGAGTCCACCGTAGCTCCAGTTTTCGCCAAACGGCCGGCTCTGGTACAGGTGTCCACTGAAGGAGGTGAAACAGCAGAGATTCCAATCGCTCTCACAGAATCCGTGGCCTTTGACCTCTCTCCCACCCGTCAGGAACTCCTTCTGGGCGGACCGATGTCTAAAACGGGCACGCCTTTTCGGCGTGAACTTTGGCTCATGCCTCTCCCTGCGGGACCGCTGCGTCGTGTCGGCAATATTCTGGCTCTGGACGCGAGTTGGAGCCCGGACGGGAACCATGTGGTTTTCGTCAATGACAAAGACATATTTGTCGCCAATCCCGACGGCAGCGAAATACGCAAACTCGCGGTGGCACCTGACATTCCCTACTGGGTCCGGTTTTCCCCGGATGGGACCCGGCTGCGTTTCACCGTCTTCACCCTCAGTGGACGCCCCGAGGACTGGGACTTTATGGAAATGGCCGCGGATGGGAGCGGACTCCACTACCTGCCGATTCACGGATGCTGTGGCAAATGGTCAGCCGACGGCAAATACTACTATTACCAGACCAGTCGTGATATTTGGGTACTTCCGGAACGGCGAACTCCTTGGGGCAGAGTCGAATTGGGCGCGCCTGCACAACTGACCACAGGTCCCATAACATTTGGTGCGGCAACGCCCAGCGCGGACGGAAAACAGTTATTTGTGATCGGAGACGATCGTCGGATCGAGCTGGTCAGCTATGACCACAAATCAAAGCGATTGCTGCCATTTCTGGGAGGTATCTCAGCAGGAGAACTCGAGGTCTCACCTGACGGCCAGTGGGTGGTATATACCACGTACCCCGACTCCAATCTTTGGCGCAGTAAGCTGGACGGCAGCGAACGCCTCCAGTTGACATTTGCGCCCATCAACGCTCACGAACCTCGCTGGTCACTCGACGGAAAACAAATCGTGTTCACGGATGTGCCACGCAGATTGTTTATTGTGTCCGCCGATGGTGGTCGTCCGCAACAAGTGATGCCCCGGGGCGAATTCCCTGACACTGAGGTTGGAGTAGGCTGTTGGAAGCCAGATGGAAATTCGATTGTTTTTGTGATGACATCGGGAACGAACCCCTCTACCACCTACCAGCTGAATCTGAAAACACAAGAGGTTTCCAAACTTCCGGGTACGGAAGGTCTGGGTGGCGGTGTAGTCTCGCGGGATGGCCACTACATGCTTTTCACTCGCAAGCTTTATGATTTTCAAACCGGGCGATGGTCTGATTTTCGCGAGGGAGTTCGAGGGTTTGCTGAAAGTGTCTGGTCTCATGACAACAAATCCGTGTACCAGTGCCGCGGAAATGGAGACCAATTGGAGGTGGTCCGAATTTCCGTGCCGGACGGCAAGGTCGAGCGCGTGCTCGACTTGAAAGGAGTAACTTTAGGAGGTTACTGGCCGGGCGTGTTAGGTCTGTTACCCGATGATTCTCCGCTGCTCATGCTCAACAAGAGTAAGCAGGAAGTCTACAGACTTGATCTTCAATACCGTTGATTGACTGTTTTGAATGGGTCGAGGGAGCGCTCGGGCCGTCCAACGTAGAAATTGTTGACTATCACTAGGAGCATCGAAATGGCAATTCCTGCTATTCATCCGGGTGAACACCTCGCTGAAGAACTCAAAGTGCTGGATATGAGCGCCGCCGAACCCGCGCGTCAGCTCGACGTGCCGACAAATCGGATCCCACAAATCATCAACGGAACACGTGCGCTCACGGGCGACACCGCGCTACGCCTGGCTCACTTCTTTGGCACGAGTGCGGAGTTTTGGCTGAATCTGCAAAGCCTTTACGATTTGCGAGTTGCTCATGAGAAGGCAGGAAGATCCATCAAGACCCTTCCGACGCTAAAGCGACGCGAAATGATCCACGCGTGCCCCGTACGGTTCGTGGCAGCTGCTGGTTTTTGTGGGTTGAGTCGTGAGTTGAAGTTCTCAGTACCAGTCATTCCTAACTGATTTGGAAGGAATGGCGGGGACGACGGGACTCGAACCCGCGGCCTCTGCCGTGACAGTTAGTGGGTTACAAGTATTTTCAACGACATAGAAGAGCACGGACGGCACCGCAAGTCATTGGAAGTACATCATAGGCAACGCTATTGTGTATCGCGATGTGTATCGCGAACATGCCGCACCGACGAGTAATGTCCAATTTGTCCATCAGCCGAACAGAATCCGACGCGCGTGGCGTTGACGGGAATGTTACGGAACGTTTCTTCTTTCTTGTAAGAATGCGAACAAATTGTCGAGAAACACTCCAACTTTTGCGCTCAACCGGGCCTAATCTCGTTCTGTACTCAAAAATGGCTGTGAGCCTAGGGAAATTCGCATTCCGTAGAATGCCAGTCCTAAAACTGCGAGAAGCACGAAGACTCCGCGAGCTGCGTACCAGCGACTAAAATCAAAAGAAAATGGCGCGTTCCATAGTACGAAAATTGAAGTGAACATGGAGAATGTAGCCAGCAGCCCAAGACGCGCGATCGCATAGGCAGCGATGGCTCCAGAAACCAAAGCGATTGGTACTTCCAACGAATAGTTGTAGCCGCTGACGTTCAGCACAGTCCAGAAGAGACCTGCGGTGGTCGCGGCGATCCATTTCCGCCTTGTGAGTTTGCCCATCAGAAACATCACCGACAGAGCCCCGATACTGTTCGTGAGACTGTCGTTGAACTTTTGTAATGTGTCTCCCAGAAATGCAGAAGTGGATTCCAATGTGGTTGGCTCGAAGTAAGGTGTCTCGCCGCGAATGGGTAAGAAGAACGGCGCAGCAACCAAACTCACCCAGAGGCTTACTTGTGCTGCGCCGAGTAGA
This sequence comes from Terriglobales bacterium, assembly GCA_963803205.1. Lineage (GTDB taxonomy): Bacteria > Acidobacteriota > Terriglobia > Terriglobales > Acidobacteriaceae > CAWDLG01. The sequence goes on along the minus strand of CAWDLG010000004.1, from coordinate 417,664 downwards.
ATTCCCAAAAATAAATCGCGGCCTACGAGCGGATCAGTAAACTCACCCGACAATATTCGTGTCCAGGACACGAGCAACTCTGGCCAGGTGCGCCGAATATAGGGTTCCAAGGCCAGGTAAAAAATGGCCATGGTTAACGGGACGCCGGCTGCCATCCCGATTGAGGCTTCGAGCCATTCCCATTCGTAGCCGACATCGTATAAATGGTGAGAGGTGAGGATCAGAAAGATAAAACTAACCACATAGCTACTGCATGCGAATCGAAGGGCACCACGGCGGTCACCGCGCCCGGAACGCAGGTTGCGATAGGCAAAGTATAGTGAAAACAACAATGTCGCCACGCCAAGAATTCCGAAGACTATTGCCGCAAATCGATTTCCACCCGGCGTCCACACCTCCACCATTCGCGCCGGCGACTGGTCGGGCCGAACGAGTTGGAAAAAGATGGGCTTACCTCGACGCGAAGCCGCATGAACTTCGAACCTGTATCCTTGCGCTTCACCCTTCCATGCAAATGAGCGGTCTGCTGCAACATCAGGCGCCCAAACAGCGGATATAGGTGTGAGGCGCTCAGGATTTAGCGACGCGGCTTGCCAAAACGAGCCCCAATCCGGGGTTGGGTCGCCCGACGGTGGATCGCTTTTTTCGGGTGGGATTTCGGAGAAAGATACGAGACGGCCTTTCGTGTCAAGGGCAAGAGAGATCTCACCCGAGTAATAAGGCGCTGGGTCGAGTGGCCTGATTCTCCGGTGCGAGGTACTTTGCAGTGGTCGCGGGCTCTGCCGGTAGCGGAATTGCAGAACACTTGGGTAGATGGATGATATTTCGCGATACCGTTGAGGTGCAGGAGTCCGGCTCAACATACGATCATCATCGTTGGATTGGGCAAACCACCAGGCGTAATCGGCGGGGGCAGGAACATCTCCCAGGCTAGAAGCCAGATCACGGGCGCGATCAGTTAAATATTCGGGGGATTTGTCGACTGGAAACAGATTGACGAGGTGCGCGTACCGTGCAAAATAAACCGTCGTCCCGATACACAGGAGCATTGCGGCGGACAGCAGCAAGGCGGAGGTTTTGGACAATGCTCCGTCTTCGCCGGACGCCGCCACCATTTCCGGTGAAGGTGTTTCGCCAGCCGCAATCGTCGCCGCCAGCGGGTTTCCGCCGGGCAAAGCGGCCGAGACCGCAGCGACGGTCAGCGGTCTTTTCGCCGGATCTTTTTCTAGACATCTCAGGATTGTGTTTTCGATCCCTGGATCGAGGTCGCGAACTGTTTCACCGAGAGGATGCGGAATACCTTGCAAGTGTTGCTGTTTGCACTCCGCAAAACTTGTACCTTCAAACGGGCGTTTCCCCGTATAGAGTTCGTACAACACTAGACCCAGTGCATACAAATCTGTGCTAGGAGTGGCTAATTCGCCGCGAAATTGTTCGGGCGCCATATATGCCGGCGTCCCCGCCACTTCGCCAGTGTCTTCATTTGCTCGGGTGGCGAGGCCGAAGTCTGTAACGTGAGCGTGCCCACGTCCGTCGATGAGCACGTTGGAAGGCTTTAGGTCGCGGTGCAGGATTTGCCGCGAATGCGCCGCGGCAAGGCCGGCGCAAATTTGCTGTGCTATCTCGTTGGCTTTTGCCACCGGCAACCTGCCAATACGCCGCAGCAGCGACGCGAGATCCTCCCCATCGACGTACTCCATCGACAAGAAAGTTCGGTCTTCATGTTCGCCGATGTCGTAGACGCGGCACACATTGGGGTGAGTGATCTGGCGTGCGTTGCGCACTTCGCCACGAAATCGATCCAACGCGCCTGGATCCAGCAGGGCTCCCTTCACAATGAACTTCAGCGCAACGGCTTGTCCCAGCTCCAGATCGTCGGCGCGATAGACTTCACCCATACCGCCTCGGCCCACAAGGCTCACGATCCGAAAGCGATTCGCCAAGATCGTGCCAGGGACAAAGCCACCGTGGTCTGAAGCCGACAAGGTCGAAGACGGTCGTCCGAGTGTTGCTGACGGTGAACGTTTTAGAGGTGGCCCATGCTGGTCAGTTGAGTCAATTGTCGCGAGTTGTGACTCCGATGAGGCCGCTTGACCACACGAAGAACAGTAGGCGGCGTCTTTCGCAAGCGGCGACGCACAGTGAATGCACTTAGCCATTGGTCTAGTCGGTTGAGCCTCAGAATTGTAGCAAGAAGGAACTGGTGACAGTCCCTAAATCCATTATTCGCGGGCTCATTGGGCGAAGATCACTGCCGTCGCAAAGCAATTCACTTCCACGGACTGTCAAAGTCTAAACTTTGCGCCTCACTGCGTAAGAATTCCTCTGCGTCGCAACTGCGATGCAGGAGGCAGGAATGCAACAAGGGAGTTTAATCAGGAGTGGCCGAAAGCGCGGCCCGGACGTTTGGCAATTTCGTTGGGCGGACAGAGGGCTTTGTGGGAAGCGCATCTACCGCAAGCGCGTCATCGGTACAATCTGTCAGTACCCAGATGCGGATTGTGCCCGTAAAGCAGTCGCGGGATTGCTCCGAGAAATTAGCCCAAATCCTCTGCAGCGAAGTTCTTTGCCAATGACCACATATCGGAGTTGTGCGATCACTTTGTTCAGCGCGAACTCGCGAACGACAATACATGGCGCAGCTATTCCACCAAGAGAGCCTACAATGCGTACTTGAAACGCTGGATCATTCCACATTGGGGGACCGCACCTCTCTCCGAAGTAAGAACGATGGGAATCGAGTCATGGCTTCGGCGCCTGCCGCTTGCCAAGAGCAGTTGTGCAAAAATCAGAGGACTGCTCTCAGTCCTTTTCAACCATGCTTGCCGTTACGAATTCTTCGACCGTAACCCGATCCGTCTAGTTCGCCAGGGTGCAAAGTGACGTAGTACTCCAAGCGTGCTGACGCCCGTTGAAATCAAGCTATTGCTCAGTGGTCTGCGCCTGCGTGAGCGTGCTCTCGTGCTCCTTGCGGCTTCCACTGGCTTACGTCAGAGCGAGCTGTTTGGTCTGAAGTGGGGCGATATAGACTTTGCCCAAAACACGATGAACGTGACGCGGTCTATCGTGTGCGGTGTGGTCGGATCCAGCAAGACTGAATCGGCGCAGAAGCCTGTGCCAGTTCACCCAACCGTCTTGGAGACAATCGGCGAATGGAAACAAATCTCCCCTTACAACAAACCAGACGATTGGGTCTTTGCAAGCAGACGGCACCGAGGCCGGAAGCCGCTTTGGGGTCAGGCGATCTTGCGCAGATATATTCGCCCCGCCGCTTCACTCGCCGGAATTCAGAAACGATTCGGATGGCACACGTTCCGACACACCTACTCGACTCTGCTGCGAAGCGTCGGGACAGAATTCAAAGTGATGCAGGAACTGCTCCGGCATTCAACGCTGCGATCAACCCTCGATGCGTACACCCAGGCAATCACGCCAGCGAAGCACGCTGCCCAAGCAGCCGTGCTCGCTCTCGTGTTCACTTCCGGAACGAATTCCACCGCTCCAGCGTGACGCAGCCAAGTCCTACAAAGGGCAAACGTGAAAATGGCTTTAATTGAGGAAAACGGGTGCAAAAAGGGTGCAGAAACGTGTCCTTTTGCACCCCCGTTGGTGTCGTCGAAATCAGTGCAACTCTTTTGGAAGGAATGGCGGGGACGACGGGACTCGAACCCGCGGCCTCTGCCGTGACAGGGCAGCGTTCTAACCAACTGAACTACGTCCCCACGCCTCAGACTCGAGCAAAAAGCCGCTCTGACAGCGGCTCTGGCGAGACTTCCGTGAGTATCGGAGCAGTGAAACCGCGTGAAAGGGGATCCACGGCAGCACATTGTCGCGATACGTTTTCATCTTAACACAGGAGAATTGCCCACATTTCGCATCCCGCGCGTCCGTGGACCGCAATGGATCTCGTGAGCATCGGCATAGGGCGCTGCCTAGCGGGAAGGTTGCCCGAGGCACCCGAGCCGTGCCTTCCGGTCCCGCCGTGGCTGTGCTAATATCCGCCGCAACAGGTATGGCCGAATCGGTAGGCCTTGGGGAACTCACCCGTGCGGCGTCGCAGATCGTGGATCGGCCACGGCACTCGGCCGTCGTGCGCGTCACGCACTGGATTACCGCGCTCAGCTTTCTCGTCCTGCTACTCAGCGGAATCGCGATTCTGCTCGCTCACCCGCGGCTCTATTGGGGCGAAACCGGAGCCGTGGGCGGTCCGTCGCTGATCGACCTGCCGCTGCCGTTCGTGCTGGATGTCCCAATCCGCGGGCCGGGACGGTACCTCCACTTCCTGTTTGGCTGGATCGCGGTCCTGACCGGACTCTTTTATGTCCTCTACGGAGTGTTCAGCCGACACTTTCTCCGCAATCTGTGGCCGGCGGCGAGCGATCTCAAATGGCAGAGTGTTGCGCAGCACCTTCGCCTGCGGCGGCCGGGCAGGGAAGAGGCGCTGCGATATAACGTCGTTCAGCGCGTTTCGTATCTCGCCGTCGTGTTCGTCTTCTTTCCGCTGATGATTCTCACGGGTCTCGCCATGTCACCGGCGGTCACGTCGGTTTTTCCGATCGTGGTAGAAATGTTCGGCGGCCAGCAATCGGCGCGGACGATTCACTTCTTCGTATCCCTGTTGCTGGTCGTTTTCGTGGTGGTCCACATTTTCATGGTGTTTGTATCGGGTTTCGCCATGCGCATGCGCGCCATGATTACCCGGCGCGGCCCGTCCAGGAGTGAACTGTCATGAGCCCACTGATGACTCGCCGCAAGCTGATCACCACCGGCCTGGCCACAGCGGCAGGCGCATCCGGGCTGGCGGTTGCAGCCAGCCTTGCCAGCCGTTACGGCCTGATTCCGGCGAACCACAGCGGAATTTACGGCTTGAGCGAGACCATTACTTATGCCGCGCATCGCATCCTGACCTCCGGACATTCGCTGGCCCGCGAGTTTGACCGCAGCCAGATCTCGAAAGTCATTCCCGTCAATGGGAAGCCACCGGAATCTGATGTCTACCAGCGGTCCGGGGCGGGCGGCTTCGCGGACTGGAGGGTGGCGATCGAGGGTCTGGTCGCGCGCCCCACCAAGTTTTCCGTCGCCGACCTGAAGCGCTTTCCGTCGCATACGCAGATCACGCATCAGGCCTGCGAGGAAGGCTGGTCCTTTATTGCCGAGTGGACCGGAGCGCGGCTTTCCGACGTGCTGCAAGCGGTCGGCGTCTCGCCGCAGGCGAAATATGTTTTCTTCTTCACCATCGACGAATGGTGGGACAGCATTGACATGGCCGACGCGTACCATCCCCAGACCTTCCTCGCGTATGGCATGAACGGGCAGGAGCTGCCGGACACTCACGGGGCGCCGGTGCGGCTGAAGGTAGCGCGCCAGCTCGGATACAAGAGCCTGAAGTTTCTGACTCGCATTCTTGTGACTGACACAGCCAAAGACATTGGCGACGGCCGTGGCTCCAGCGCTCCTTCGGCTGGCTACTCCTGGTACGCAGGCATCTGAACGACGCGTCCAGGATCAGCGGTGCGCGCAGACGCGGCCGTGGCTCTCCCCCGCTCTCCAGTAAAATCAATATCGATGAAGATCGGAGTCCTGGCATTGCAGGGCGATTTCGACGCCCACCGGCGCCGGCTCGAAGAGCTGGGAGCTGAAGTCCTGCTTGTGAAAAAGCCCGAGCAGCTCGACGAAGTCGACGGCCTGGTGATTCCCGGTGGCGAATCGAGCACCTTCCTGAAGCTGCTGGGCGAAGCGGGATTCGAAAAGCTAAAACAGTTCGTGAGGGTCAAGCCGACTTTCGGCACCTGCGCCGGAGCTATCCTGCTGGCGAGCGAGGTGGAAAATCCGCAACAGCAGGGCCTGGGCGCAGTCGACATTGGAGTTCGGCGCAATGCTTATGGGCGGCAGCTCGATAGTTCCATTCGGCAAGGAGAGTTTCAGGGGGCGCCGCTCGAAATGGTGTTCATTCGCGCTCCCAAAATCTCGCGCGTCGGCAAGGACGTGGAGGTGCTCGCCACCGAGGGCGAGGATCCAGTGGTGGTGCGGCAGGGAAGAGTCATGGCTGCAACTTTCCACCCGGAACTGACCGACGATCCGCGAGTTCACCGCGCTTTCCTGGATCTGGTTCGCGACGGTAAGCCGCGTTAGCTTCTCTCTGGCCTTCGTCCGGCTGAAGATGCTTCTCTTCCCGGCATACAATATCCCGGCCTATGAGACACATTCTGCTGACCGGCGCGGCCGGCAAGGTTGGAACGAATTTTGCCGATCGCCTGCTTGCATCGCCAGACCACGAAGACGTAAAAGTGCGCGCGCTCTGCCACCACAGGGAATTAGCGCCGCGACCGCGCCTTGACATCGTCAAAGGCAACATTGCCGACCGTTCTGTTGTCCGCCGGGCAGTGCATGGCATCACGCATGTCGTCCACTGCGCCACCTGCAAAGAAACGCCGGACGACGTAATCGACGTCACCGTAAAGGGCCTGTTCTGGCTGCTCGAGGAGTGCAACGTGAGTCCGACGTTCCAACAGTTCATTCTGCTGGGCGGGGACTGCAGCGTGGGCCATTTTTTCTATCCTCATCCAGCACCCGTGACGGAAGCACAGAAGCTGACCGCCTATCCCGGCTGCTATGCGCTGTCGAAGGTGCTGGAGGAAGCGATGCTCGAGCAGTACTACATCCAGTACAACCTGAACGGTTGTTGCCTGCGCGCACCATGGATCATGGAGAAAGACGACTTCCGGTATTCAGTTTCGTTCGGGGAGGATGTCTTTGGCGGGCCTCGGTGGCGGGATCTGGTGGGGCGGGAACGGGCCGATGAGTACATGAGAGCGGAAATGGTGCCCGTGATGCTGGATGCAACAGGCAAGGCTGTGAAACGCAATTTTGTCCACGTGAGCGACCTGGTCGATGCCATGCTGCTCGCGCTCGACCACCCGCGGGCCCATCAGCAAACCTTCAATATCTGCATGGATGAGCCGGTTGATTACCGCACCGTCGCCGAATATCTCGGGAAGACGCGCGGGCTGCCTTCGGTTGAGATTACGACTCCCTATTTCTCGACGTGGCTCGACAACGCGAAAGCCAAATTTCTTCTGGGCTGGAGGCCGGCCTACAATCTGGAGCGCCTGATCGAAGAGGCGTGGCGCTACGAGCGGAAGGCAGACGATCCGCGAATCGTGTGGTATCCGGGGTAGGGATTATGGCGTGGGCGCCCGCGCCCGCGTGATTTGAGGTGTCGTCCCTGGCGGGACTCGGTCGAATTCCCGCATCTTTCCCGGGACTCACGTCCCGGGCTTTCCCATTTCGTCCCTGGCGGGACTGGGTCGAATTCCGCATCCTCCCCGGGACTCACGTCCCGGGCTTTCACATGTCGTCCCTTCGGGACTGGGCAGAAGGGGGATCGGCGGTATGTACGCACCGTCAATTCCGGTTCTCATCGAGGACATCCGACCCGTGTAAATCGAAACCGTTCCAGCCGCAGAGCGGCGGAATAGGAGAGCCCGGGACGTAAGTCCCGGGTATAGGTTCGCAATCGACCGAGTCCCGCCAGGGACGAAACCGCGCAACGAAAACCTTGTGCCGCCCCTTCGGGGCTCCTTCGTTGATCCGCCTTCTTTCCCGGGACTCACGTCCCGGGCTTTCACGTTTCGTCCCTTCGGGACTGGGCCCGAGGCACCGGGCGTCTGCAAACCGCTGTGCAAGGGACCAGCGGTATCGAACCGTCCGGATCCAAACCCGTGTCATTGCCCGCAGTCACGATCCGGCGAGTTTCGATATAATCGAAATCGCTGCCATCCCACACCGCGCCCTTAGCTCAGTTGGATAGAGCGTCTGGCTACGAACCAGAAGGTCGGGAGTTCGAATCTCTCAGGGCGCGCCATTCCTAGCGATTTTTGAACGTTCTTTTCACGACAGTTGCAACCTTCAATCGAAGACTAATTCTGCCGATACCCGCGGTCATGCGATGAGCGAAAGCGGGAAAGGTGAAAGCGGGAAAATGGCATCAGCCCGAAATTTCATATCCTGACCCAATCCTCTGCGCTAGAATCTGCTCGCGGCACATATTGCGAATTTCCGCCGGGAAGGACGGGGCACGCGGAACCCGCTCGTTTCTCCTGGTATCACACTGGATATGGGCCCGATGTTCAGAGCTGTCGCGATCATCGCCGTCGCTCTCGCACCCAGCCTGGCGTTCGCCCAGTACGGCAGAAACGAACTGGGACTGCTCCTTGGCTCCGAAGTTGTGCCCCGGCGAACCACAACTGCCGGCATCCCCATCCATTTCCGCAACAGTATCGCGTATTCGGCCAACTACGCCCGGCAGTGGGCAGGGTACGACACGACTTTGTTTCTGGAGTTTCCGTTGGCGGCCGCTCCCAACCATCGCATCCGTTCCGATGACCCGAACCTCATCACGGATGTGGCGACCCTGTTCTTCACTCCGTCGCTGCGGGTGAAGTTTTTCAGCGGCTCCATGATTTCGCCCTGGCTCTCCGGCGGCGTCGGCATGGGCTGGTATGAGAGCAGCGCGCTGTTCGGCAATGGAAGCGAGAACACGCGGCGCAACCTCTACTCGGGAGCGGCACAAGCCGGCCTCGGAATAGATCTGCGCACTGGCGTCAAGGTACCCTTTGCCCTCTGCCTCCGTGGCGAACTGCGCGACTATTACACCGTGACTAATCCACGATTCGGAGTTCCCGTGGCGGGCAGCGGGCAGCACAATATCGTGGCGGCTGCCGGCATTGTGCTTCAGTTTTAGCGGACTCTGGGACCAAGGTCTGTCCCGCAACACTTTCCTGAATTGGGAAAAACTTGTGACCAGCCGCTGGTTTGAGCGAGATTCGAGCCCGTCTTCCTTCCGGTACCTTCCGATTAGCTCTTCTGAACGCACACGACAGAACTATCCACAGGCATGCCTCCAGATTTCACCCAGCCACCTGGCACGGAATTGCCCGAGAGCGATCAACCGCTCGACTTGGCAGCGAATCCGTTGCAGCAACCCAACGACTTTCTGACCGAAGTCACGGACGCGCGCAGTTGGGAGGGAAGCGAGGGCTCATCCGCATTCCAACTCTCGCTCTGCCGGTGGTATTCCTCGGCAGCGAGTATTCTGGCAATGGCCGTGGGAGTCCTGGTGCTGGGTGGGTGGATTTTTCGCCTTACCAGCTTGACGAGAATCTCTCCCGGTCTCGCCGCGATGACGCCAAACACGGCGGTCTGTTTCATCCTCTCAGGATTTTCCCTGTGGTGGTTGCGACTTAAGCCCGGTGAGGTTCACAGCCAGCGCCCGGCACTCTTTGTTGGGCAGTTTCTGGGGGGAACCGCGGCGATCGTCGGTCTGACAACAGTCGCCGAATACCTGCTGCACCAGGACTTCGGCACAGATCGCCTTCTTTTCCGTGAATTGATCAGCGCCGACGGACTCTCGCATCCCGGCCGCATGTCCGCCGCCACTGCCATGGCTTTTTTTCTCCTCGGAAGCAGCTTTCTTACAATTGAGGGCCACCGTCACGGGCGCTACCTGTCCCAATTCTGTGCACTCGCTGTATCTCTGGTCGGCCTGGTCGCGGTGACCGGCTACCTGTACGACGTGAAACAGCTCTATGGAACGGCGGCGTACTCATCGATGGCCATACACACGGCGATTCTGTTCGTGCTCCTGGGGCCTGCTTCCATCGCTGCCCGCCCGCAGTTGGGACTGATGCAGACGCTAACCAGTGAGTATCTGGGGGGACTGCAGCTTCGGCAGCTACTACCCATCACGGTGATTCTTCCCGTCTTGCTTGGGTGGGTGCGATGGAAGGCAGAGGCAGGTGGCCACGTCGAAAGCGGTCTCGCCACCGCACTATTTGCCCTCACCAACACCATCATCCTGGTGGTCCTACTGTGGGTTAGTGCCTTCTGGGCCAACCGCATCGACGAGAAGCGGCGCTTCGCCGAACGCACGAGCCTCAAGCTCGCGGCGATTGTCGAGAGCTCAATCGACGCCATTGTGGGCAAGGATCTGAACGGGGTGGTGACAAGCTGGAATAAGGGTGCGGAACAGTTATTCGGCTACTTAGCGAAAGAAATAGTCGGCCAGTCCATCACCAAGCTGATTCCTCTCGATCGCGTGGGAGAGGAGCGACGAATCATGGAGCAAATTCGAAGGGGCGAGCGGGTCGAACCCTTCGAAACTGCTCGCATACGAAAGGACGGTACGGAGGTGGAAGTGGCGGTCACCATTTCGCCGATCAGGAATCCGGCCGGAAGGGTGGTAGGGGCAGCCAAGATCGCACGCGACATCACGGAAAAGAAGCGCGCGGCCGAGGCTCTGCGCCAGCAGAGGCTGGTGCTGGATCTGGCGCCCGTTATGGTGCGCGACATCGAGGGCCATATAGTCCTGTGGACTACGGGAGCCAGCACGCTTTACGGATTCACGCGCGAACAGGCCATAGGACAGATCGCCCACCACCTTCTGAACACGCAGTTTCCGCTGCCGGTTGAGCAGATCGAATCCAGCATGCGGACTAAGGGAAGGTGGGAAGGAGAATTGACGATACGCCACCGCGACGGCAAGCAGGTGGTTCTGGCCAGCATCTGGGTACTGCACCGTAATGAACAGGGGCAGCCATTTCGCGTGGTAGAGGCGGGAACCGACGTCACCGCCCGCAAGCTGGCCGAGCAGCAACTGGCCTTGCAGGCGGATGAACTGGCCCGGCAAGCCGAAGAACTGGAGAATTCCCAGGCCGCGCTGGCAGCACAGACCGAAATGCTGCGATCGGTGCTCGACAGCATCGGAGACGGCCTGATTGCGGCCGATACCGCAGGCAACTTTTTGCTGTGGAACCCGGCCGCGGACCGGATTCTCGGTCAATCGAAAAAGTCGATCCCGCTTGAGGAATGGTCGAGCCAATATTGTGTCTACCTTGCGGACCAGGAGACGCCGTTTCCCGCGGACGAGCTTCCACTTGCTCATGCCCTTAAGGGAACCGAGGCTGGCGCAGAAATGTTCGTCCGTAACCCGGGGAATTTGCAGGGCAAGTGGATCGAGGCGGCAGCGAGACCGATTCGCGACGGAGATGGCCTGGTGACGGGAGCCGTGGTAGCTTTCCGCGACATTACCCAGCGGAAGGTAGCGGAACGGGAGATCCGTCAACTGAATCTTGAATTGGAGCAGAGGGTAGTCGAACGAACCGCGCAACTGGAATCAGCGAACAAGGAACTGGAAGCCTTCACCTACTCGGTCTCACATGACCTGAGAGCGCCTCTACGGCACATGTCCGGTTTCGCCAGAATTCTGCGGGAGGACTATGGCGCCTCCATGGAAGCCGAGGCACTCGCTCACCTTCACAGGATTGAGGATGGCGCGCGCAACATGGGTCAGTTGGTGGACGCATTGCTGAACCTCGCGCGCCTGGGAAGGCAATCCCTCAGCTGTGGGATGGTGAACGTCGAATCCATCGTGAGCGAGGTCATTGCTATCTTTCAGGCCGAGACGGCAGGCCGGCAGATTGAATGGAAGATCAGCAGCCTGGCACCCCTCGAGTGCGATGCTGTGCTGGTGCGGCAGGTTTTTCAGAATCTGATCTCAAATGCCCTGAAATATTCCCGTACGCGCGCGCAGGCGGTAATCGAAATCGGGGAGACCGTGCAGAAGGGAGAGACAGCGGTCTTTGTTCGCGACAATGGGGTTGGCTTCAATATGAAATACGCGGACAAGCTGTTCGGAGTCTTTCAGCGGCTGCACAAGAGCGAGGAATTCGAGGGGATTGGAATCGGATTGGCGACCAGCGCGCGCATTGTCAACAAGCATGGCGGACGCATGTGGGCCGAAGCCGAACCGAATCAGGGCGCGACCTTTTACTTCACGCTGGCACCCCCCGCCTCTCAGCGGCAGGCCGTCGCTGCCGCCGGGAAATGAAACAGCAGTAGCTCGCGTCCCGAGCCCTCGGAACTCCAAAACAAGATTCCCCGATTACGTTCGCCTCTCATCGTTACTTTGGTTTCAAGACAATCCGTAAAGTATTGCTACGATGGCGATATGGCTGGCAATTCAGGGGCGGCCTATGCGCCGGCTCGTGCGACACACTCCGGGCAACCACGGAAGTGGCTGCTGGCAGTGGCACTCGTCTTCATCGCAGCGGCAACCGGAGTCATTACTTGGATTCGCTCGCCGCTGCCGGCTCCCAAGTTACAACGGGTAGTTCAGATAACCAATGACGGGTTGGCGAAGAGCGGCGTCCTCTCTGCTGGCGGCGGTCTTTACGTCAATGAAAGTTCAGGTGGAAAGCGGGTTATCTGGAAGTCTTCCAGCGATGGCCGCGAAGGGTCCATTCTTCCGATTCCAGTTCCAGATGTGCGTGCCTACGACATAAAGCCGGACGGTTCATCGATACTGGTGGGCGCCTCGGGAAGCACTGCCGATCAGCTTGCAACTGTTTCACCCGCCGATGGCCGGCTGAATCTCCTACAAACCGGCGGCCGCTCGGCTTCATGGGCTCCGGACGGGAAACACATCGTCTACGCGAACGGCTCGTCGCTGTATCTCGCCAATTCAGACGGAAGCGCTGCCCGGGAGCTCACCTCCATTGACGGTTCGGTGTTCTTTCCGCGATTTTCTCCCGACGGGCAACACATCCGCTTCAGCGTCGGCAACACGATACAGAATTCCTCCACTTCATCCATCTGGGAAATTCGAGCGGATGGAACGGCTCTTCACCGGTTGTTTGCGGGGTGGCACAACCCTCCGAACGAGTGTTGCGGGAGCTGGACCGCAGACGGGCACTACTACATCTTTCAAGTGACCCAAAGCCGCCCGGCCAATGTTACGCATCTGTGGGCGTTGGGGGAGGCGGTCGCGGGCTTGGGTCGAAAACCGATTGACGTGCCCGTCCAATTGACAGCAGGATTGACAACATTTGGCAGCGCTGTAACGGATCCCAGCGTTAAGGGCCGCATATGGGCTTTGGGTGTACAGCCATCCGGGGAATTTGTGGCGTACAACTCTAAATCCGGCGCCTTCGCATCGATTCTCCCCGGTGTGTCCGGCACGGACCTGGACTTCTCGCGGGACGGAAAATGGGTGGCATACGTTGCCATCCCGCAGGGCACGCTTTGGCGCAGCCGACTCGATGGGAGCGACCGCGTGCGATTGAGTTCGCCTTCGCCGTCCGTGCAGGCGGCGCTGCCGCGCTGGTCGCCGGATGGCAAGCAGGTCGCTTACATGTCGGTCGAGAGTGGAAAGACCTGGAAGACCTATGTGGTGTCGTCGGACGGTTCCAGCTCACACCAATTGATGGAAGGAGAGCGGAATCAGGTGGATGCAAATTGGTCTCCGGACAGCAAAAGAGTAGTCTTCGGAGACGAGTGGAGTTCAGCTAACCCAACCATCCAGATTCTGGACCTGCAAAGCCGGCAGGTAACAAGCATTCCCGGCTCGGAAAGATTGTTCAGCCCGCGCTGGTCGCCAGATGGGCGTTACATCGCCGCGCTCTCCACCGATTTCACCCGGCTGATGCTCTTTGATTTCGCGACTCAGAAGTGGTCGCCGTGGCTGGTCGAGCCTGCGGGTGCCGTCAGTTATCCGAGCTGGTCGGCGGACAGCCGCTACCTGTACTTTGAAGACCTGGTCACAGCAGAGGACTCCATCCGCAGAATCAAAGTTGGGCAGAACAAGTCTGAACTTGTATTTGTTATCAGAAACCTGGTTCGCTATCCCGGGCCGTTGGGTCTTTGGAACGGCAGGACAGCCGATGGATCTCAGGTTTTCGTTCGAGACAAGAGTACGCAGGAGGTCTACCGGCTGGATGCCGACCTTCCGTAGCCCGGTTAGGGAACTAATTTGCCTGTGCTTGATTCGCAATCGATAGAGCGCCGCGAAAGGTGGGTCCGAAAAGTTGTAGGGATCCTTGCGCTCCTCTCGTGCCTGGTTGCGGCGTTTGCCCAGGGAGCGAAGACATCCGCGCCTGACCCTGACAAAGATCCGGAAAGAAAAGTTGTTACGCGTGTCGAGCCGGAGTACCCCGAGACCTTGAAGAGACTCTACATCGGCGGCATCGTTCGACTGGAAGTTACGGTTGCACCCAAAGGCCAGGTTGAGGCGGTGACGCTGCTCGGAGGCAGTCCTATCCTTGGCCAATCCGCGATGGCGGCGGTTAAAAAGTGGAAGTATGCACCTGCTCCCGCTCGCAGCGTCCTGGAAGTGAAAATCTCCTTTGATCCATACCGCTGAAGCGATCCACCTCTTCAATTAGCCGGCAAGCGAGATTAGTGAACCCGTCGAGACAGCGACCAGGACAAGCAGAAGAGCAATCAGAAGCACTGTACCCGTCACGATAAGGACTATCTCACTCAGCAGGTCTGCGCCAAGCAATTCGTCTCTGTGCATACGCGCCCCCTAAGCTAATCGTCGCGCTATTGTTCTACAAATGCGATCCGGTATTTTCCTAAAACCAGTGCGAAGTTTGCTGGATTGAAAGGCATTCTTTAACGGTAGAACAAAAGGCGAAGGTCGGAGCAACACTTTGTTAGGAACGTTAATAGAGCCAAAGTATCTCTAAAGAGAACTGTTGAAGCCCGCTTGCATCCCGTTCCCGAACACCGTAGCGTGGGTTGTAGTAAAGACACATCTTCCGCCGTGCCCACGGCGACGGTCCCTTGTGCCGGGATAATCCGCGTACAGGAGGCCCACAACGGCCGAGCACCGTATTCTCCGCTTTCCTGAGTGGCAGCCTGAATTTGAAGCCGTCATGAGCGCCCCCGACAAGCCGTCCCTCAGACGCCACATCGCCGCTTTTGAAGCAGCTCTCTTCACACGAATGCAGGAGCTAGCAGGGTGCACCGAGTGTGAAGATGAGCGTTTGGCGGTGGACGCCGCACGCCAACAGATGCGGGATATCCAGCGCGACCGGTTAGGCTATCCACCAGTGGACCCGCTCGACCATCACACCAAGAGTGCCGGGTGACAAAAGCCACGGTGCCGGTACTGCCGAATAGCCCCATGCGGATGATATGCCCTTTTTGCAAGGCGGGACCGGAGCAGGATTGCGAGACCACTTCTGGCCGGTTTTCTGCCGTGCACATCGCCCGAATTAGAGCTGCCGGCACGGTTGATGGCGCTAAGAAAAAGCGGGCGGCTAAATCGTAGTTCGAACAAGTCGTGAGGTTAAGTCAGCTTGAACGATGGAGCGTGACTCCAGGCCCCGTCTTACCTCCACGGGCTTCCAGCCGACAATCTGTGAACCCTGCTCGCGGCTGTACGTCGCCGGCACAAAGTTATCTTCCTTGAGCCGCGCAATCCAACTCGCACTGTCTCTCGGCAATTGCTAGAGCGACAAGGCCCAGTTGCATCAGTATGGTTGCTAAAAACTCCGAACTAAGGAGCCAAGAAATCTCCAAGGGGGAACGAATTGTTTCAGCGTCCGGCAGCGCTTCCCTTATGCTTGGGTCGTCCGCCAAGTTTCCCATTCGCACGGCAAGCCGCGGTTTTTCTGACGCTCCGAGATTTTCCTCCAATTGCACCCAGTTTGGCCGCCGTCCATGCTTTTGATCCAAAAAAGCCCTCCGCCAAGGCAGGCAGATATAGATCTACATCTAGGTCTGGGAAATAAATCCCCAGCCCAGATGGCGAAATTTGGATCTTCTCCAACTGTGCCGAGTTCGCTTTTTCCAGCCCTTGAACTTCAGTTGGAAGGAAGCGCATTTCCGCACCTCGATTAAATTTGATGACGATATGATTGCTGCGGAGATCATATTCAGCAGCGATTGCCACGGGATTGCGTTGTCGTGCTTCCCGACCTTGCTGATTAGCCAAATTGAACTCAATATTCGTCACCATGGATCCTCCTCCACTCCGCACAGCTGGTTACCAGCAGAACGGTCAAACAATCTTTTATCCTGCCGAGAGTCGCCACATTGAAGCGGTAGTTCTCTCTTAGTTCAACTGGTCCGGCCGGACAATTTAGTTCGAAAACGGCCTCCTGATCGGAGCTCATCACGTGTACATGCGCCGGGCGATGATCGTTTGAATAAATCGCCACCCTCAGGCCACCGCATCTTCCGATGGTCGGCATGTCGAGTGAAGTATACCATACAACCTAAACGCTTAGGTTAGATTGGGGTCAAGGCGAATGTAAGGCGAATCCCAGTATTTACCGGTCCTTTCCTCTACTCCTTCCGGCATACGTTCGCAACGAGACTAGCGGACAATGGGATCGACACTTGGGCGTTGTGCCGGGTGATGGGTTGGTCAGATGTCAGCTTTGCGAAGCGGTACGTCCACCTGGGCGACGACACGATCCTAAGGGCTATGTCCCGAAAAGAGTGGCCACAGTTCCCGCTACAAACTGAGGATGAACGCGTGTAAAGCTGGTGCGCCCGGAGAGATTCGAACTCCCGACCTATTGCTCCGGAGGCAATCGCTCTATCCATCTGAGCTACGGGCGCCCGCGGTGTTTCAAGTTTACATGCGCACTGACGTAGCAGCAATTGCGCGCAGGAGCAGGCCGAGCAGGCCGAAGGGAAGGCAGTGAGCCATGGGTTGAGCAGGTGAGGGCTTGGTGAACGGCAGTGATCTGAGATGGCGCGCCTTACCAGCGGTCCCGGCCACCGCCGCCACCGCCGCGATGGCCGCGCCCGCCATGCTCCCGCCCACCACCCCCACTCGGGCGGTCACTCTTGGCCCGGGCCTCATTAATGTTCAGGGTTCGGCCACCGAGTTGGGAGGTGTTCAGCGCCGAAATGGCCTTCTCGGCCTCCTCGGCATTGGCCATTTCGACGAAGCCAAATCCGCGCGAACGTCCGCTATCGCGATCGGTGATGATGCTGACCCGCTCTACTTGCCCGTAGACCTCGAACAACTGGCGCAGTTCATCCTCTGACGTATTGAAATCGAGGTTCCCGACGAAGATGTTTTTCAAGGAAAGAGCCTCGGGTTGAGCTATTTGAGAGTGGCGACTTCGGCAGAGGGCAAGGCAAATCAGTCCGTGCAAAGAGCCGGAGTTGACAGACAGTCAAACGCGGGGACGAAGTATAGCAGGTAATAGGGCAATGGGAAGGGAGTTAACAGATTGATAACGGAGAGAGCTGGATCCTCGCCCGGGAAAGCGGAATCCGGGCAGTTCGGTGACTATTCGAACCCTACGGACCGGATGGTCTTCTGCAGCACCTGAGCGGACTTGCGGAGTTTCTCAAGTTCATCCTCCGCGAGCTCGAGCCTTATCACGCGCTCAATGCCGCCGCGGTCGACTACGGTTGGCAGACTGAAGCACACGTCGCTGATGCCGTAGTAGTCGCGCACCAGGCTCGATACCGACAGCACGGTTTTCTGGTTGCGCAGGATAGCCTGCGTGATCCGCATCAGCCCGGCCGCTACGGCGTAGTACGTGGCTCCCTTGCGGGCGATGATGTGATAGGCCGCATCGCGAGTCTGCTTGAACACTCCTTCCATCGCGGCCGGATCGTCCGCAATGGCCTGCGACCGGCAAAACTCGGGGAGGCGCATCCCCGCGATGTTGGCGAGCGACCAGACTGGCACCTCGCTATCCCCGTGTTCGCCAATGATATACGCGTGGACGCTGCCCGCGTCGACCTGAAAGCGTTGGCTGAGCAGGTAGCGGAAGCGCGCTGTGTCGAGGATTGTGCCGGAGCCGATTACCCTCTCGACTGGCAATCCGGAAAGCTTCCACGCCGCGTAAGTCAGCACGTCGACCGGGTTAGTAGCAATCAGGAGAATTCCGTCGGGATTGTGCTCGACGAGCTCGGGGATGATTTCGCGCCAGATGGAAGCGTTCTTCTGGATCAGGTCCAGCCGCGTTTCGCCGGGCTTCTGCCCGGCTCCGGCAGCAAGGACCGTCACCAGGGCGCCGGCGCAATCGGGATAACTGCCAGCCCATACGCGGGTGGGATAGGTAAAGGGCACAGCGTGATTGAGGTCCATGGCTTCGCCCTCGGCCTTGGCGTGGTTGGCGTCGATCAGCACGATCTCCGCCGCCAACCCGCTCAGCAGAAGGGCATAGGCGAAGCTGGCTCCGACGTTGCCGAGGCCGACGACCGCCACCCGGACGGGGAAGTCATATCTGGTGTTCTGATTCATGTTTTTTTGCAGGGAATCAGTCAGCAGTCGTCTACCTTCCAATAGCCGTCGGGCTGGTAGCCCATCTGCAGCAGCCGATTCTTGGGATCATGGCGCTTCTCACAATTCGGGCATTGGAGATACCGGCTCCAGGAAGTCCCCTGGCGGTCGTAGTTCTCCGCCACCGCGAAAGTTGTGCCGCAACTGCAGGGCACGAGAAACATTCTGAGTCGGTTGGGTTCCTGTCCCGGCATTTCGCACTCTGATGCGAGTATAAATCGGGCCATTGGGCTTGAAGCCCATCAACTAGCATCCTGTGAGCCGGGAGGCGGCGCCCGCCCCACAATCTACTCTTCGACTGCCACCATGGTGCTTTTCTTTCTACGGTTTGCCTGTAAAACTTTCTTCCGCAGGCGCAGGGATTTGGGGGTGACTTCCACGAACTCGTCGTCGGCAATGAACTCAATCGCCTGCTCCAGGTTGAGCTGGCGGAAGGGAACCAGCCGGATCGCTTCATCGGCGGTCGAAGCCCGCATATTGGTGAGTTTCTTCTCGCGGACGACGTTGACGTCGAGGTCATTGTCCTTGGCGTTCTCGCCAATGACCATTCCCTCATAGACGTCGACCCCCGGACCCACGAACAGCTCCCCGCGCTCCTGGAGGTTCCAGAGGGCATAAGCGGTCGAGACCCCGGCGCGGTCCGAGATCAGGGCCCCAGTGGGGCGGTGCGGGATTTCGCCCTGCCACTCCATGTATCCGTCGAAAAGAGAATTCATGACGATGGTCCCGCGGGTGTCAGTGAGCAACTGGCTGCGAAGGCCGATGAGGCCCCGGCTGGGAACCCGGAACTCGATCCGCACCCGGCCATAGCCATGGTTGTGCATGTTGACGACTTCGCTTTTGCGAGTGCCAAGCTGCTCCATGACCACGCCGACAAATTCCTCCGGAATGTCGATGGTCAGCCGCTCGACCGGTTCCATGAGTTTGCCGCCGACCCGCTTGGTGACGATTTCCGGCTTGCCCACCATCAGCTCGTAGCCCTCACGGCGCATCATTTCCAGCAGGATAGAGAGCTGCAGTTCGCCTCGGCCCATGACTTTGAACGAGTCGTTGGTGTCGGTATCTTCCACGCGCAGCGACACGTTGGTCAGCAGCTCTTTTTGCAGGCGCTCACGCAGGTTGCGCGAGGTCACATAGCTGCCCTCGCGGCCGGCAAAAGGCGAGGTGTTAATGGTGAACAGCATGGCGATGGTGGGTTCATCGATGGTGATAGGAGGCAGCGGCGAGGGAGACTCGGCACTGGTGATGGTTTCGCCAATCGTGATGCCCTCGACACCGGCGACGGCGATGATGTCGCCCAGTGTGGTTTCCGTGATGTCGGTTCGCTTCAGCCCGGAGAACGAGAACAGCTTGGTGATTTTCGTCTTTTGAAGGCTGCCGTCGAGTTTCGCGATGGCGACTTCCTCGCCCGTGCGCAACGTGCCGTTGAATACTCGTGCTATGGCCAAGCGTCCGAGATAATCGCTGTAATCGAGATTTGCGACCAGGATTTGCAGGGGACTGGAGGCATCTCCCCCGGCCTCGGGAATGGTTCCGACAATAGATTCAAACAACGGCCGCAAGTTCTCGCCGGGAGCCGAGATTTCTTTGGTCGCGGTTCCTGCCTTGGCATTGGTGTAGAGGACAGGGAAGTCGAGCTGATCTTCTTTGGCGTCAAGATCAATGAACAGATCATAGACTTCGTTCAGAACCTCCTGCGCGCGGGCGTCGGACCGATCGATCTTGTTAATCACGAGAATGGGAGGCAGATTGGCCTCGAGCGCTTTGCCGAGGACGTATCTGGTTTGCGGCAGCGGACCCTCGCTGGCATCGACCAGGAGCATCACGCCGTCCACCATCTTGAGGGCGCGTTCCACCTCTCCGCCGAAATCGCTGTGACCCGGGGTATCGACGATGTTGATCTTGATGCCGGCGTACAGGATGGCGGTATTTTTCGCCAGTATGGTAATGCCGCGCTCGCGCTCGAGTTCGTTGGAGTCCATCACCCGCTCGACCACGGCCTCATTGGCGCGGAAGGTGCCGCTCTGGCGCAGCATTGCGTCGACCAGCGTTGTCTTACCGTGATCGACGTGGGCAATGATGGCGATATTTCGGATTCCGGAGCTCAAGTGGGTTCCTTTCGGTTGCGGCCTTCCATGGTACTGATACCACTTTACTATGCGAGGATCGTGGCCTGGGGAATCGGAAGGCTGGTAAAATTGCGAGGCGGGTCTGGTTTCCTTCCCGTGGGGCTGTAGCTCAGCTGGGAGAGCGCATCGTTCGCAACGATGAGGCCGCCGGTTCGATCCCGGCCAGCTCCACCACCTCACCATCCCAATTGGCTCATCCGGTCCAGGATAATCGTGCTGTAGTTATTCATACGCTCGGGGCGTCGCCTCAGGGGAGCCGGCAGAATTGCAGCGAGCCGCGCCCCCTGTTCCCGGCCGATATTCTGGGGGGCGGTTTGGTCGTAATAGCGACAGGCCGACTCCGCGCCGTAAATACCCGGGCCCCATTCGACCACGTTGAGGTAGATCTCCAGAATGCGCCGTTTGCCGAGAACGAATTCCGCCACCGGTACCAGCGAGGCTTCTGCGCCTTTGCGGAGGACGGAGCGGCCCGTTCCGAAGAACAGGTTCTTTACCAGCTGCTGCGTAAGGGTGGAAGCCCCACGAGTGCGATCGGCCTCCAGGTCCTCTGCGGCAACGATCTGAATCTCGTGCCAATCGAATCCATGGTGCTGGTAAAAGCGCGCGTCCTCCGCGGCGATTACCGCGTGCTGGAGATCGGGAGAGATTTGACCGAGCGGAATGAACTTGTAACGCTCGCGATACGATGTGTGGTGAATCCAGGCCTGCAAGCGGCGCTGAACGCGCACCGCGGTCGTCGGCGGGTTGATCCACCGCGCTGCCACAAGGATCAGCGCCGCCAGCGACCAAAGAAGGACCAGGCCGAGGGCGAGCCATTTAAGGGTGGAGCGCAGGAAACCCTTCCGCCCCGGGGACCTGGTATGCGTGTTCTCCATTTCCGCTATGGTTCAGAATAATAGTCCCGGGATGGGTTGTTCAGAAGGGATTGGATCAAGATTGCCGCGGATGAAACCTCAAACCATGAGACGCATAAGCAAGCCGGGGCCGAAGCGGGTCTCTGATGTTCCAGTCATAGTGAACCCGCAGGAGATGTAGAACTTCTCAGCGTGTGGATTGCCGATCACACAAAGTGCCACGGATCCCCGTGTGCGCGCGATCCCGGCGCAATATTGGATCAGCAATCGCCCGATTCCGCGGCGCCGCATGCCCGGGTCGACGAATAGAGCGTCTAACTCCGTTTCTCCGTCCGGTCTTGGCTCCAGAGCTGCGAATCCGACAATGCTGCCGTTGCATTCCGCCACGAATGCCCTACCTCCAGAGATTTGCTCCAGAGGCACCTCGATCGCATCAGGGTGGGCCAGTAAGGCGTCACGATCCCCAGCGTTGGTGAGGGATGCACGCAGCTGCAGTTCTTCAAGCTGTTTTTGCTCCGAGACGTCGGCTCGGCGAATCGAGAAAGCTGACATAGCTAGTAGAATGCGCCGATAATCTTTCTGGTTTTTCAGCGACCCGTCAGCAGCGAGCTCAACGAACTGCATGCGATACCGGGCCAGGTCACGAGAAGGACCCTATCTTCCGCACAGTCCTTGCGGGGTCCAGTCGGTTGCCATGATCATCCATGGTTTCGAGGCGTCGTGAAGAACCAGTACGAGTGAACGTCGCTGCTCCGTACCGCTCACTGAAAGGCTCATTGGCTGTCCGCCCGGCACGACTACGTCCGTGCCTTTACGTCCAACCTGTTTACCTTGCGGCGTTTCCAGACACGTCTCGCCTCCTTCGGTGTACCACGCCTCAGGTCCCGGATGGCGATGGACACGCGTTTCCATCCCAGGTTGCATGATTGCTTCCATATACTGGGCCCTGTACTTCGTCTCCGGGTTCACTGCGAGGGGCCCGATCTGCGCCACTCGCTCGCCACCTTTCGGGCGCCATCCCGCTTCGGCGATCGTGAGCAGCAATGTTTTTCCCAGAGCTTGAACGATCGTTCCACGCGACTCCTTGGCCCTTTCGGCCAGGGCTGGTGTCGAGAATTTATCCAGGTGCCAGAACATTTCGTGAGATGGAAGTTCTCCAACTGGCTCGCTCGCCAGAATCCAGCACCCTACTTCACTTTTACGCTGGTTCGCAGGTAAACAGCCGCCGAAGCCTTTTTGAGCGAACGCTGGTTCTCCCATCCCCAGCCACAAAATGACCAAAACACCGACAGCGCGCGCTGCGAATGAGCGCCAGGGCGCTGGAAAGCGTGCGGTGTGACTTGTCATCGAAAACGACCCCGTTCCATGTTATCCGCAAATCGCCGACTGCTGCGAGGTGCAGGCGCCTGGCAGATTCAGACCCTGAGTGAGCCACGGAACCCCCTCCCCCCGTAGTAGGATTCCGCGCCGTTGTGGTACAGGAAAACAGTGTTGAAGCGGCGATCACAAAAGAGGGCGCCGCCGAGTTTTCTGATATCGGAAGGCGTTTTCACCCAGCTCGATGTTTTCTCATCAAAATGTCCGATGTTCTGTAGCTCACGATATTGTTCCTCGGTCAGAAGCTGAATGCCCATCGTATCTGCCATACCGATCGCGCTACCTCCTGGTTTGTGTTCTTTCCTCGACTCCAGCGCTTCACGGTCGTAGCAAACACTTCTGCGCCCCTTGGGGCTTTCCGCTGAACAATCATAAAAAATATATTCGCCGGTCTTGTTGTCACGGCCAATCACGTCCGGTTCGCCGCCCGTTCTTTCCATTTCATTCAGTGACCAGAGTTTCTCAGCATTCACTTCGAGCTTTGCTTGTGCGTGAGCCCATTCCAGGCCTTTATGGCGGTTCATGTTTTTCTCAAAGCGTGCTTTCAAGGCTCTGAGCAGTTCTTCACGCTTTTCGGGTGACAGGTCCTTTTTATGGCTATCGATGTTCCCCGCTCTTGCTGGCCCCATATTCGCGTCTCCGCTTTCTTATCTGTCACTCCACTGCACTTCGGTACTCACTCTCACCTTCGACCGCCGCACCAGACATAGCTTATGACAATCGTCTGGTCACATCGATAAAAAGAAGGACGCCCCCACGGCGGAGCGACCTTGTCAGACAGATCCAGATGATCACTTCGCAAGACAGAGTGGCAACGCAAAAGACTGATGGCGAATCAATGGTTCACCTCTATCTCAAAGCAGCCACTTCATCATTCGAAACCAGGAGATAAGAACGATGAAACAAAAGGAAAGAGATATGGCAACAGGCAAAGACGGAAACGGCAAAGACAGAAACAAAGAGCGCAACGGGATTAAGGCGATGAAGACACCTCCAGTGGTATCGGGGCAGGAGTGGGAGGCTGCGCACAAGAAGCTCCTTGTAAAGGAAAAGGCCTTCACCCGCTCCCGTGATGCCCTGGCGGCCGAGCGTCGCCGGATGCCGTGGATGGCGGTAGAAAAGGAGTACGAGTTCGACGGGCCGAAGGGCAAAGTCAGCCTGCTTGACCTGTTCGAGGACCGCAGACAGTTGATCGTCTATCGCGCGTTTTTTGAACCCGGAGTATTCGGCTGGCCCGATCACGCCTGCCGAGGCTGCTCTCTCGGCGCCGACCAGGTTTCGCATCTGTCCCATCTGAATGCCCGCGACACGACGCTCGCCTATGCTTCACGCGCTCCCCAGGCGGAGATCGCGCGTCTGAAAAAACGGATGGAGTGGGAAATGCCCTGGTACACCATCACCGACAGCTTCGACAAGGACTTCGGCGTCAATGAGTGGCACGGCCATAATGTCTTCTTCCGCGACGGGGACCAGGTGTTCCGCACATACCTCATCAACGGCCGCGGCGATGAGGCAATGGGAACTATCTGGAGCTACCTCGACATTACGCCGCTCGGCCGCCAGGAGACGTGGGAGGATTCGCCAGAGGGTTACCCCCAGACCGAGCCGTATAAGTGGTGGAACTGGCATGACAACTACAACGCTGAGCCCTCGCCTAATCCGAAATGGGTCGACATCATAACCGACCCTGAAGGCGCTGCCCGGAGGCGCGAAGCGGAGGCAAAAGCGAGCTAAATCAAGGGCGCCACTTCGTCCGACTCTGGTCCAACCATCGTTCGTCGAATCGGCCTGGTGCCTCAAGGCCGAGGCGGCATGAAATACCTGTTCCACCCTGAGCCCAGGGCTAAGCTTTCTGGTCCCTCCGAGCCGTTCATACCTTGAATTTTTAACTGCTTCCGTGCAAGATGGACGCGCCATTTGGCATGTCTGGCAGTCCTGGCCGGGACGGGAAAGCCCTTTCCCCCCGGGGTGGCGCCAGTCGGGGGGCGAAGTTTCCAGGCGGAGACTTCGGCATACACTTGAACCGGATTGCAGTTCCATGCATTCGTCTGTCAGTGATGTAGCGGTTCAACCCGAAACCCCTCCGCAGCAAGGAATGCCTCCCGGCGGAGGTCCTTACGAGCCAGGGCGTCCCAGGCGACGTCTGTTTTTAATCCTCACAGGCGCACTGGTTTTGTTGATGGCGACGGCCGCGCTTGTTCTCTTGCGAAGATCTCACCCTCCCGCTACGCAGCAGTTGCAACCTTCCCTCGCAGCCTCGGCTGGACAATTGCGGCTGAAAGGAACTACCGGAGCGGTTCACATGCGGGTAATCCTCGCGCCTATCCTGTCAGGCCAATACGTTGCCACCTTGACCATCACGCATCTCGCCGCTGGGGGAAGCGTGGTGAAGAAGGGCGACATCCTGGCGGAGTTTGACCGCCAGTCCCAGGTGCGGGAGTTCATCGACAAGCAGGCGGACTACAACAAACTCGCCAGCCAGGCGATTCAGGAGCAGGCCAAGGAAGATACAGCACAGGCAAAGGACGAAACCGCGATCCAGCAGGCGGAAAGCGCCCTCAGCAAGGCCCAGCTCGAGGTACAGAAGGAAGAGATCGTCTCGCGCATCGATGCCGAGAAAAACCGCGAGACGCTCGCAGAGGCCAAGGCAACACTGCAACAGCTTCGTGAGACCTTCGAACTGAAGCGCAAAGCCGCACTAGCCGGGATCCGCGGGTTGGAAATTCAGCGCGACCGCACTCGTCAGATCATGGAACACGCTCAGGCCGACGCCGACCTTCTCCAGATAAAAGCGCCGCTTGACGGCGTGGTCGTGCTGAACAACATCTGGAGGGAGGAAAGCGTGGGGCCCGTGCAGGAGGGCGACCAGTTGCATGCCGGAGCGGCCTTCATGCAGATAGTGGACCCTTCATTGATGGAAGTGCGCGTCATGGCAAATCAGCAGGACTTCCTCCGGCTCCATATTGGGCAAAGGGCGGACGTCCGGCTTGATGCCTATCCCGATCTCGTGTTTCCGGGAAGGCTGGAGGAGATGTCTCCGGTTGCGAGAGCCGGAGACTTTTCCTCCGCCATGCGTTACTTCACGGTGGTTTTTTCGGTACAAGGCCAGGATCGCCGGCTGATGCCGGATCTCTCTGCTGCGGTCGACGTGGACGCCACAGAGAGCAAGGACGGAGGCAGCGCAAAATGATCGAATGGCTGTCTCATCTGAGAAAACGAACGAAGCTGGCAATTCTGGCAGCGCTGCTCGGCGCAAGTGCCATTGTCCTGGGCGCATCGCGGTTGGGCAGGGCACACGCCTTCGGTTCCGGTCCTGACCGTTTCCCGGGGAGAATTTCTGGACTCGGTCGAGTTACGTGGAAGGGTCAAAGCGCGGAAATCCGTTGAGATCAGCGCGCCGGCGGAGACGGCCGATTTACAGATATTGAAATTGGCTACGGACGGCAGCCTGGTAAAGCAAGGCGACGTTATCGTCGAATTTGACCGCAGCCGGGCCGGGCAGGATCTGGTCCAGTTCCGCTCGGCCCTGAAGGCAGCCCAGGCGGAAATCGAGCAGGGCCGGGCCCAGGCACGACTGACCGCCGAAGAGGACACAAACGCGGTTCTCAAAGCCGGCTACGAAGTGGAATCGGCGAGGCTGGACGCCAGCAAAGCAGAGATCGTCTCCGAGATCGAGGGAGCCGAAGCGAAGTTGAAGCTGGCGGACGCCCAGCAGAAGTTACGCGAGGCCCAACAGAAGCTGAAGGCGAACCAGCGGTCGAGCGCAGCCACAGTCCAGGGCAAGATCGATGCCGCCCGCAAAGCCGCCTACGACGTGGAACGTACGGAACGGGGGTTGAGCAAGATGTCTCTCAAGGCGCCCCTGAGCGGAATGGTCAGCCTTTCGCGCTCCTGGTCGATGCAGGGTGAGACCACGTTCAAGCCTGGAGACCATTCCTGGCCGGGAGCGCCGATCGCCGAAATTCCCGACATTTCAACCCTGCGGATTTTCGCCCGTGCCGATGAAACCGAACGCGGCCGCCTGGCTTTGCAGCAACCGGTTACCGTGCATCTTGACGCCGTAGCAGACCGGCAATTCACAGGGAAACTCGAATCTATCGGAACCTTAACCTCCATGGATCTGAACGACGGATGGCCCTTTCCCCGCAAGTTTGATCTCGGGATCAGCATCGATCAGTCCGACCCTCGGTTGAAACCGGAAATGACCGCCCAGGTCACAGTAATCGTTGAGCGTGTTCCCAACGCTATTACCGTGCCCGCGCAAGCCACCTTTCAGAAGTCGGGGCATTCGGTCGCTTACGTCTGGAACGGCTCGGCATTCCAGGAGCGTTCGATTGAGATCGGCCGCCGAAACGGAGACCGGATTCTGGTGGCCAGCGGCCTCCATCCCGGAGATCGGGTGGCATTGAGAGATCCTGCGGAGAAGGAATAGCGATTGACGATGAAGCGGAGATCGACCATCGCCGGGCTCGGAATCCTGATCGTGCTGGCAGCGGTTGCCGTCGCGATTGCGATGCGAACCCACTCCGGTCAAACGACAGATGGGGGCATTCCGGTTGCGGAAGTACGAAGAGGCGACCTCGATCTGCGGGTTCACACAACCGGGGAGTTGCGCCCGACCAGTTCCATGGTCCTTATCGCGCCCCCAGTCTCCGGTGGCGCGTTGCAAATTACGCGCCTCGCCCGTACCGGAAGCCCCGTCAGGAAGGGCGAGGTAGTCGTCGAATTCGATCCTGCCGAACAGCTCTACAAAATGGAACAGAGCCGATCAGAACTGCTCCAGGCGGAACAGGAAATCATAAAAGCGAAAGCCGACGACGTAGTCCAGGCGGCTGAGGATAAGGTCGCCTTGCTGAAGGCGGGTTTTGACGTCCGCCGCGCGGAACTTGACGTCCAGAAGGGAGAGCTGGTCAGCCAGATCGACGCCCGGAAGAACGAGCTTGCCCTGCAACAGGCGCAGAAGGCGCTCGCCAAACTGGAAAAGGATATCCAGTCGCACACGGCGTCCGGGCAGGCGTCGATCGCGCTGGCGCTCGAAAGGAAGAACAAGGCACGGCTGGGCATGAAGCAGGCCGCCGAAAATATCTCCCGGATGCGGATCACCGCTCCCATGGACGGTTTGATCGCGATCGAAAAGAACGAGAACGCAATGGGTGAACTGGGAGTCCGGGGCATGACCTTGCCCGACTATCGGGCGGGCGACCAGGTACAAGCCGGCAGCACGATTGCACAGATAGTCGATCTGCATCAGGTAGAACTCATTGCCAAAATTCCGGAAGTCCAACGCAGCAATGTTCAGGTCGGCGAGGCAGTGGAGGTGAAATTTAACGCCCAGCCAGGCCATGCTTTTCGGGGAACGGTGAGGAATATCGGAGGAATGGTGCGGCCTGCGTTCTGGGAGATGACGGCCGCGGGAAAGTTTGAAACGTCCATCAGTCTGGTTGATCTGAGCGCCGGTCTCCGTCCCGGATTGACCGCGGAAGTCGACTTTCTCGGAGACCGGAAGAGCAACGTGCTTTACATCCCCACCCAGGCGTTGCAGGTGAGGGAAGGGAAGCGAGTGGTATTCGTCAAGCACGGAGATGGATTCGAGCGGCGGGAACTGAAAGTATTGTGCGAGAACGAAAGCCACGCTGCCGTGGAAGGGCTGAACCTGGGCGACAAGGTCGCCCTGCTTGATCCCGCGAGCCCCGCGGCGGCCGCCGCCTCATCGACTGCCGGAGGAAAATTGTGACATCGGCCGCCACATTCAGTTTGCGGCGCGATGCCGTCGCCAAAGTGCAGCGATGGCTTCCTGACCTGCATTTGGCGCTGCAGAACCTGCTCCTTCACCGCCTGCGGACGTTGTTGACGATGTTGGGGATGATCTTTGGTGTGGCGGCGGTCGTCTCCATGCTCTCAATCGGGGCGGGAGCACGGCAAAAAGTGATGGCCATGATCGAGCAGATGGGTGTGCACAACCTCATCATCGAGGCACACGAAACCACAGAGTGGCAGGCTCATCAGAAAGTCCGACAGACCTCTGCGGGTCTCAGTTTTCTGGACTACCGCGTTATGCGCGACGACATTGAGGACATTGCCGTGGCTACGCCGCGCAAGCGTTTTGTTCCCACAAAGACAATCCCGAAGGCACAGCAGGAAGTGCCGGTGGTCTTCGGAGTGGAACCAGCATACAGACGGATTGCCGGACTTCGCCTTGCCGAAGGGCGTTTCTTCGATTCCGACGAGGAGATTGCGGCGGCGCCCTTGTGCGTTCTGGGGGCGGGAGCCAAAGCCAACCTGTTTGGCGGGTCCAATCCTCTCGACCAATACGTGAAGGTGGATGAACAATGGTTCCGGGTGATCGGAGTAACCGGAGCGCAACTGAGTTCACAAACTGAGATCGCGGGCCTGCCCCAGACGGACCTGAACAACACCATTTATGTTCCGCTGCGCTCGGCTGTGCTGAGGCTGGAAAACACTTACAGCGGGTTCAGGGACGAAATTGACGGCATTTACCTGAACCTTGGTGACCGAGCGGACATCCCGGGAGTAGCCCAGGTTGTGCGCGCAATTCTCGCTTCTTCCCATCACGGCGCCAACGACTACAGTGTGATCGTACCGGCAGAACTTCTGGCCGAGCAACGGCGCACCGAGCGCCTTTTCACCATTGTGATGGTGGCGATCGCGTCCATTTCGCTGCTGGTCGGCGGCATCGGCATTATGAACATCATGCTGGCCAGCATTCTCGAGCGCACGCGAGAAATTGGCCTGCGGCGCGCCGTGGGAGCGAGAAAGTCGGACATCATCCGGCAGTTTGTGATTGAAGCGGTGACCATCTCCTTCGTCGGCGGGACCTTCGGAATTGTCTTCGGTTTCCTCATGTCGCGGATGATTGCCTGGCTCGCGGGATGGTCGACCATCGTCACGCTGAGTTCGATTCTGCTGGCGACGGTCGTCTCCATCAGCGTTGGACTGCTTTTCGGGATCTACCCGGCCGTCCAGGCTGCGGCTCTCGACCCGGTCGAGGCCATCCGTTATGAATAGACACCGGTAAACCCTAACTTTGGAGGTCGAGAATGAGGTTGTTCCGGCTTGCTCTCTGCTGTCTCTGCCTGCTGCTTGTAGCTCTTCCCGCCGCTGCGCAAAAATCCGAAAGCTACGGCGGCTTAAGTGCCGACCTGAACCTTTCCAACAAGCTCCCGGGGCCTCAGCACCTCAAGGACTATGTGGCGGACGGTAAACTGCGACTCGGCCTGCACGATGCAATTGTCCTTGCGCTTGAGAACAACAGCATGGTGCATGTCCAGGAGACCGGCGTCGAGTCGGGCGGGTTCGCGCTGCTGGGCGCGCACAGCCCCTTCGATCCCAGGCTTCAAGGCCTCTTCGACGTCAGTCGCGCCTCGTACCAGAGCTCCAATGAGCTCCAGGGTGTTGGGACTGGGGCCGGCCTGGTCGCGAATACTCTGACGCAAACGGCACAGATCAGCTACAGCCAGACTTTTCACACCGGGACCAGAATTACGGCGGGTGTAGGCAGCAGCAAGACATCCAATAACAGCGCCTTCTTTTTCTTCAATCCCTACTTCAGTTCGGCGGTGAATTTCCAGTTCACGCAGCCTCTGCTGCGAAACCGCGGGAGGTTTGCCAACCTGACTCCGCTGATCATTGCCAGGCGCACCCTTCAGCAGTCGCGCGCAAACTTCAAGGTTCTGGTCAGCGATGTCATACTCCAAGTTGTGACGCAGTACTGGGCGGTGGTTGAGGCCCATGGCGACGTCGAGGTACAGAGGAAGTCGCTCGAGGCGGCCGATGTCAGCTATCAGCGCGACAAGCGCGCGCTTCAACTCGGCGCCTTGCCGCCTCTCGACATCTACCGGTCGGAATCGGAGGTCGCCTCCCGCCGCGTGCAGTTGATTCAGGCCGAATATACGGCCAAGCGGGCGGATGATGCTCTGCGCCTCACGCTTGGGGCTTATCAGGACCCATACTTCAGCGCGCTGGACCTGAACTTGACCGAACTGCCGGAGAGCGAACAAGCAGCTCCAACCGCGGACGTGGCTACCGTCTTGCAGCTGGCCCTGGCGCAGCGCCCGGAACTCGAAGCCGCCGGCTATGCCCTGGAAAATGATGAGACCAGTATCCGCCTGGCGCACAATCAGCTTCAGCCGGATCTTTCTCTCATGGGCTTCTACCGCAGCAGTGGGCTGGGAGGGAACGAGTTCAGCCTGACGACAGGAGAATTGCTCTCCCGCGGGGGACTGGGGTCGTCATTCGGGCAGGTCTTTGGCTTTGGGTTTCCCGCTTACGGGGCAACCCTGACCCTTGACTTACCCTTCAGGGATAGTGCCGCGCAGTCCGCGCTGGGGAACGCTCTCGTTTCGCGCCACCGCGATCTCTATTCGAGCCGCCAGGTTCGCGAGCAGGTTACTCTGGATATCAATAACGCAGTCCATCAGCTCGAAGAAGCAAATCTCAGCCTGGCGGCAGGGAAGACCGCTCTTGATCTGGTGCGCAAGACCCTGTCAGCCGAGCAGCGGAAATACGAGCTTGGAGCTGTAACGGTGTTTTTTGTATTGGATGCGCAGAACAAACTAGCGCTGGCAGAGTCCGATCTATTGCTGGCGCAAGTGAACCAGCGAATCGCTCTCGCCCGCCTGGACCACGCGACCGGAAGCATCCTGCAGCCTTACAACGTGCAGATTGCGGAACTTGTGCATTGAATCGAGGCCGGTAGGGACACAATTCCTGTAACTTTTGTTTGCCTCCAAGCGTCCGGGGAATGGTCGCTCCGGGTAAACAAAAGTTAAGAGCGGGATAGACTCCCGCTCTCGCCTTTGTTAAGCGGCTTTCTTGGCTTGTTTGGCTTTCCAGACTGCCCAGCGTGCTCTCTGAGCTGCCGCAATCCTGCGACGTGCCGCCACCGACATGTGCCGCTTGGCCCTGGGTTTTCCCAAGGATGCGACTCTGCCATTGTGACCGCCAAGGCCGCTGAGCGCCATAATCGCTTGATCCAACCTGGTGAGTTCCGCAGCCGTTCGGCTGCGTTGCTCCCGTAGGTTTTTCACCACTTTGGCGAAATCCGCCATGTATTCCCCCCTCAATTGTGGTTTGAAAAACTGCCGGAACCATCATACCCGTAAGCTATCGGATTTAGCCAGCAGTCATTAGGTGTCCCGCAAAGAACTTAGTCAGGATCATCAAATCGGGAAAGCCGATCGACTCTGAGTCAGGTCCTGGAGGGCAAGCTTGGGATGGGTTACTTGCTAGTTAGTCCTGTCTCCAAGTGAGATCTAGTTCTTTGTACCGAATGCCTTCCCGATAAATTCCACGATTCGCCGCCGGGCGTCGAATCCATGCCAGGGCTCCGGGCTGGGATGGCCATAGATCGCCTGGGCGAGCGGTCCATGATTCACGCGCGGGTACTCCACGAGCTCGACCGGAACGCTGTATTGCCGCAGGGCTCGGTACATCTCCCGGGACTGGCCCGGCGGATCGACGCTGTCGTCTTGCCCTTGAAGGAGTAGGAAAGGGGTTCGGGCATTGGGGACCAGGGAGATCGGACTTTGCCGCCAGGCATCGGCGAAGTGGTCCCATGGCTTGCCATAAAACCAGCGGTCGTACCACGAGCCGCCCTCTGTACCGTATTCGCTGAACTGGTTGATCACCGGTGCGCCGCAAACGATGGCCTTGAAGATCGTGGTCTTGCCTTCGACAAAGCCGGCCATCTCCCCTCCATAGCTGTATCCGATCAGCGCCAGCCGGTCGGGATCGGCAGGAAACTTCTTCAGTACCGCATCGACTCCCGCCATGATGTCACGGTAGTCGCCGCCTCCGAGGTCGTTTTTGTTGGCTGCGGCAAACTCAGCTCCGTGTCCCGTGCTTCCGCGAGGATTCGGTCGGAGGATCATCCATCCCTGGCCTGCGAAGAAACTGATCAGCTGATCGTAGGTATCATGCCATGCTCCGGTGGGACCGCCGTGAACGTCGACGACCAAGGGTACCTTGTGGCTCTTGGTGTCCGGCGGGAGATAGAGCAAGCCCTCGATGGTCTTTCCCTCGCTCTTCCAGGTGACGAGCTGAGACTCGGCGTTCTGCACTTCTGGTGGAGTCAGGGAAGGGAGGGCCAAAGGCTTTCCGGGATTGCTCAGGCTCGACGTGACATAAAGGGAATTGGGGTTGCTGCTGCTGGTGGCGAGATATGCCCAAGCGCTTCGCGCGGAGTTGGTGTTGAGTTCATGAACGACTGGGCCCGGGAAGGGAAGTGGTTGCGGTGACGATGGCTTTGCGCCGAAACGAGCAAAACCTAGCTGGACTCCATTCTCTACCAGGGTAACGGCGCTGCCATCGCTTTCCGTAATCGGACCTTCGTGCCCCAGACTGCCGGCGTAACCGCGGCTGAGATTCTGTGAAGTTTTTGTTTCAAACAAAAATTTGTAAAGATCCTGGTACCCCGGTGGTGCGTCTGCCGCTGCCTGCGCCAGATAGAGAGCAGCTTTTCCATCGGTGGTCCAGGCGAAAGAGTGAGCTGTGGGTGGTAAGTCGAGTTTGCCGGGATGCTGAAGATCGCCGGACAAAACCAGCCACGTGCTTCCTGCCGGACCAAGGTCGCCGGCATTATTGGGGGCGTCGACTTCCGCCAGGAGGCGGGCGGAATTTGGACCCCAGGAAACGGCCTGTACATGGGGTGGAACCGGCACCAGCGTCAACTGGGAGGTATCGGGGTTGAGCAGATACAGCCTGGTTCCGTGACTCTCATGATCCACCCAGAGGGCATCGACTTTTTCATCCTTCTGATGTTTTTCGCCCGGAGTTTGCGGGTCCTGGGCCCACAGCGCGATTGTCTTGCCGTCGGGGGCAATCTGAAAGCCGCTGACATCAATCGGAAGGTTCTTGGCAGGGTCCTGTTTTTTCTCGTCGGATGGCGGAAGAGCGTCCGGCTGAGCGGAGTCATCCACTTGCGGAGTTACTTTCAGATCGAAGGCACTCGCCTCTCCTCCGCGAAGCGGGAGCCGAAAAATCTGGTTCTGTTCGCCTCGGTGCGCGAGAAAGAGAATGCTCTGACCATCCGGCATCCACTCGCCCGAATCTTCTCCCCTGTACTTGCTGTCTTTCGCGAGATTGGCGGGAGAGTAGGTAAGCTGCCGATAAGAGTTGCTCTCAACATCGACCAGCCATAGATGCCGCCTGCCTCCTGAGGCGGTGTCGTCAAAAATCCGCACCAGGACCTGCTTTCCATCGGGCGAGACTCGTGGATCGCTGACCGCGCGGTAGTGCCGCATGTCTTCGTTGGTGGGAAAGTGGGCATCTGCCGGCCAGGCGGGAATCGTAAAACAGAGGGCTAGAAGCAGGATTGCGCTGCCGCGGACTTTGGACAATGGATTGAATCTCCCTGGCGGGATTGTATCAACAGCGCACGACGCGCCGGTGCGGCTGCTGAACCGATAGACCCGTGCGGTACAATCCCGGCTGATCATCAGCGAGTTGCAGCATGGCGTCAGCAGGGAACAGCACGCTATGAAGTTACCGAGAAACATCTCAGGAGATTGAATGCCAGCAAGCTCTCACGCCAGCATCCTTTTCGTTGTCCTCGCCGCCTTCGTTCTACTCGGCTTCAGCAGCAGCCCGAAGGCTGATAACCGGCCCCGTTTCTCGGTTTCCTTCAGCAGCGCCCAGAGCGAAGCGCCCATTGACGGGCGCCTTCTGCTGCTGCTCTCTAACGATCCCGCCGAAGAGCCGCGAATGCAGATCAACGACTCGCCTCGGACGCAGATGGTGTTCGGTGTCGATGTGGACGGGATGCGACCGGGGCAGGTGATCACCATTGACGATTCAGCCGCCGGTTATCCGATTCGTAGCCTTCGCGACGTTCCGGCGGGAGAATATTTTGTCCAGTTCGTGCTGCATCGCTACGAGACTCTCCATCGCGCAGACGGTCACACCGTCAAACTCCCCATGGATCGGGGGGAGGGGCAGCACTGGAACCTGGCGCCCGGCAACCTCTATTCCACGCCTGCCAAGATTTCGTTTTCAGCTTCGGGCAATGTCATTTTAGTGTTGCTCGACAAAACCATTCCGCCGATTCCTCTGCCACAGGACACGAAATACATTCGCCATCTGAAGATTCAGAGCCGCTTGCTCTCCGAATTCTGGGGACGCCCCATGTACCTGAGCGCCAATGTGCTGGTTCCCGAGGGCTTCGATTCTCATCCGAACGTACGATTTCCTTTGATCATTTCGCAGGACCACTTCAACGCGGACTTCACCGGTTTTCGCACTGAACCTCCCGATTCCGAGCTGAAGCCGGACTATAGCGAGCGCTTCCACATTTCGGGCTACAACCGGATCCAGCAGGAGGAAGCCTACAAGTTCTACCAGCAGTGGACCGCTCCCGATTTTCCCCGACTGCTGATTGCCGAGATCAACCACGCCAACCCCTACTACGACGATTCCTACGCGGTGAACTCCGCCAATTTGGGCCCTTACGGCGATGCCATCGAGACCGAACTGATTCCGGAAATCGAGAAGCAGTTCCGCGGAATTGGCCAGGGCTGGGCGCGGTTCGCCTACGGCGGGTCGACGGGTGGCTGGGAGTCGCTAGCCGTCCAGGTCTTTTATCCGGACCACTACAACGGAGTATTTGTTGCCTGTCCCGATCCCGTCGACTTTCGGGCCTACACGACCATCAATCTTTACCAGGACAAGAACGCCTTTTACCTGGAAGGTCCTCACACCCGGGTGGAACAGCCCGCAATGCGGGATTACCTGGGACGAACCTTTGCTACGGTTCGAGGCATGAATCAGTATGAATTGGCTCTCGGGAGCCATGCGCGCTCAGGGGAGCAATTCGACATCTGGCAGGCCGTATTCGGGCCGGTTGGTGAAGATGGCTATCCCAAGCCTATTTTTGATAAGGAAAACGGCGCCATTGACCCGGCGGTCGCTGCCTACTGGAAGGAGCACTACGATCTCAGCGCGATCATGCAATGGGACTGGGCTACGCTCGGTCCGAAACTTCGCGGAAAGCTTCATATTTACGTTGGAAGTGCCGATACTTACTTCCTCAACGATGCGGTCTACTACCTCGAGGACTTCCTTAAGTCCACGACGAATCCTGCGTATGAAGGAGAGGTCAAGTACGGAGACCGGGCAGAGCATTGCTGGAATGGAGACCCGAGCCTGCCCAACTACCTGTCGCGACTTCACTATCACACAATGTACGTGCCGAAGATTCTGCAGCGGATGAAAGACACCGCTCCTGAGGGCGCGGATCTGACTTCGTGGCGATACTGAAATCCCGAAGTCTATGCTGCCTTCACGTCGTCAAGGAGAAAGAAGAGCCCCTCGGCCAATGTGGGATGGATGAAAACCCCGCCTTTGAGAAGCGTGTAAGGAGCGCCGGCGAGCATCAGCGTGTAGAGGATGTGTACGGTTTCGCCGCCGTCGGTTGACAGGATCGTCGCGCCCAGGATGCGGTCGTCGGCGGCGTTGACAATGACTTTCATCAGCCCCGCCATCTCGTCTCGCTCTCGCGCCCGCGCTACATAAGACATCGGCGCCTTGCCGATTTTCAGTTTGTATCCCTGGGCGCGGGCTTCTCGCTCGGTCATGCCCACACCGCCTAACTGCGGGTCGGTAAATACGCAGTAGGGAACTATGCGGTGGTCGATGCTCAGGTTCTTCCCCTCGATCAGGTTCCCGTAGACGATCTGGTAGTCGTTGTAGGAAATGTGGGTGAAGGCGGGTCCTCCCTTGACGTCGCCGAGCGCCCAGATTCCCGGTACGTTGGTCTCGAGTTTGCCATTTACCTTGACCGTGCCGTTGTCATTGGTTGAGACTCCTGCCTTATCCAGGCCGAGATCGTTGGTATTGGGACGCCGGCCAGTGGCGACCAGCAGATGGGAGCCGGTGACGGTGGTTGACTTTCCCTCCTGGTCGACGAAGGCTGAGACCTTGCCGTCCTTTTGCTCCACCCGCGTGGTTTTCGCCTTCAAGAGGAGCTTGATGTCTTCGCCCTCGAGCGCCTTGTGGAGCTCGGCAGCGACCTCGGGATCCTCTCGCGGTATGATCTGCGGGTTCTGGTGGATGACCGTCACCTGGCTGCCAAATCGCCGGAACATCTGCCCGAATTCCAGCCCGATGTAGCCACCTCCGAGGATGAGCAGGTGCTCCGGAACGGAAGTCAGTTCCATGATGGTTTCGTTGGTCAGATATTGAACCTGGTCGAGGCCCGGAATCGAGGGAATACCAGGTCTCGCGCCGGTGTTTATGAAAATCCGTTCGCCGTCGAATGATTCGCCGTTCACGGCGATGCGGTGAGGACCGGTGAATTGTGCCGCGCCCCGGTACAGGCGGAGGTTCTTGCGCTTGTCGACATTCTTTTGCTGGCCATCCCGGCTGTGCTGAACCACCTGATTCTTCTGCGAAACGATGACCGGCAGGTCGACCCCAACCCCACTGGCGCGGACCCCCCAACGGGCCGCATTGCGGGCGTAAAACGCGACCTGGGCGCGATGGACCATCGTTTTAGTCGGGGTGCAGCCGGTATTGATGCAGGTGCCGCCCAAATGAGCTTTTTCAACCAACGCCACGTTCCAGCCCTGGTCGGCCAGCGCAAGCGACAAAGGAGTCCCGGCCTGGCCGCTGCCCAGGATGATCGCGTCATATTTCATTCGTGCGTCTCCTGGCGGCGAGTATATGCCATTGAGAAGGCGGCACTGGTAGAGGGAACCGGCGTGAAAGCTGGAAAGCGGCCGAGGAGTCAGTCGCCAGGCTGGATTATCAGTGTCCGATAACAGGTATTATGTAAAACTCAGGAAATAACACGCCGTGTCCCGCATACGGCATCAGTTCAGGCTGGGATCTACATCTTGTAGCGGCCCAGGTCCTCGTCGTTCAGGCCCTCGAGCCATTTGCGGAGTTCGTCGCTGGAAACCCGGTCCGAGAGGTTGGCTGCAAGTTTCGAGTTCTTAAGGACGTCATCTTCGACGAAGATAGGGCAATCCATGCGCAGGGCAAGTGCCAGGGCGTCGGACGGACGGGAATCGATACTGATGGCGCGGCCTTCCCTTTCCAGCCAGATCACAGCATAAAACGTGTCTTCGCGCAGCTCAGTGACAACGACTTTGTGGACGTAGGTTTCCAGGCCCACCAGTACGTTCTTGATGAGGTCGTGGGTCATTGGGCGCGGCGTGTTCACCTTTTCGATCTCAAGCGCGATCGCGTTAGCCTCGTACATGCCAACCCATATGGGCAGTACGGTCTCGCTGTCGGCGTCTTTGAGAATGACGATGGGCATGTTCGTCACCGGATCCAACATCAATCCCCGAATTTTCATTTCCACTTCCATGTGACCCCCGAGAAGGCTTGCAAAATCGTGCTTATACCACCAATCGCCCTAAAAGGCTGTTAGGAAAAGTGGTGGTTGCGGTAACCGGAACATAACTGCCAACCTGCGGCGCCATGAGTTCCGGGACAGTGAAATTCAGCACCTTGTTCTGCGAGGTGCGCCCTATCCACTGACCCCGGGTTCGGTTCTCGCCTTCAACCATCACCTCCAAAATCTGGCCTAAGTGTCTCAGATTGCCCTTTCTTTGAATTTCCCGCTGCCGCTCCTGCAAAATCGACAGCCGCCGCGCCTTTGCCTCTTCGGAAACGGCATCTTCCAATTGCAATGCCGGTGTATTCGGGCGCGGCGAATACTTAAACCCAAAGATTCCGTCAAAGCCTACTTCCTCCAGCAAAGAAAGAGTTTGCTCGAAATCCGAGTCGGACTCGCCCGGAAACCCTACGATGATATCGCTGGTCAGGCTGATGTCCCGCCGCGCCGCCTTAACCCAGGAAATTCGCTCCAGGTATTCCTCGCGGGTGTAAAGACGCTGCATGGCATCGAGAACGTGATCCGACCCGCTTTGGACCGGAAGATGCACGTGATCACAGAGCGTCGGTACGGCATCGATAACCTCAACGATGTCCTTGCCGAAATCGCGAGGGTGGGAGGTGGTAAACCGGACTCGCCGGATCCCGGGAACCTCAGCCACAGCCGCGAGCAATTCTGCAAAGGAGCGCTTCCCTGCCGGATCGCGGTACGAATTCACGTTCTGTCCGAGTAACTGGATCTCCGTATAACCGAGGCTGGCCATCTGGCGGGCTTCGGCCAGAACCAATTCGGACGCGCGGCTGCGCTCCTTGCCGCGCGTGTATGGCACCACGCAATAGGCGCAGAACTTGTCACAGCCTTCGATGATCGTGATGTACCCGCGGTGCGGATTGGTGCGGGCGGTGAACTCGGTCTCGAAACACTCGTCGGTTTCGCGGTCGTCAAGTCCCGTCACGCGGCTGTTGCCGGCCTCAAGCTGCACCAGCATCTGGGGAAGATTACGGTAGGACGCCGAACCGCAAACCAGGGAAACGTAAGGAGCGCGCTCGAAAATCTTGTGGCCTTCCTGCTGGGCGACACATCCGAGCACTCCGAACTTCTTACCCTGGGCCTGAAATTTCTTGTAATCGGCCAGGCGGTGGAACACCTTCTGCTCGGCCTTGTCGCGGATGGAGCAGGTGTTGTAGAGCACCAGCCCGGCCTCTTCGACTGTCGATACCTGGCGGTAGCCTTCTGCCATGAGCGTGCCGATGACCTTTTCCGAGTCATGCGCATTCATCTGGCAGCCGAAGGTCTCGAGATAAAACGTTTTCTGGGCGTTCTCCGCCATATATCCGCAGTATAACCGCTGAAGTCTGGGTTCGCATCGGCAAACGATGCCGACGAAACGATCACCACAGCCCCTTGTTCTTCCCGTCTTTGCCGCACTTTACGGCGGCTGACCCTGTTAGCTAAGATGCAGGAAAATCCCATTCTGGAGTTCTCATGCCATCCCAAGTTGTTGCCACCGATCACCAAAAAAAACAGTCCCAGAAACCTGATCCGCTCCAGCACCTGCTTCAGTTTTCTACCGCCTATATACCCTGTGCCGCGCTTTGGGTTGCCGCGGAATTGAATGTAGCCGACCTGCTGGCATCCGGCGCGCGTTCGGTCGCCGAGCTCGCCAAGCAGACCAAGACCAACGAAGACGCTTTGTACCGCATCCTGCGCCTGCTCTCGATGGTGGGAATTTTCACCGAAACCGCCCCGCGCACCTTTGCCTTGACGCCCCCGGCGGAATACCTGCGCACCGATCACCCGGAGTCGTTTCGGGACATGGCGATCTGGATCGCCGACCCGTTTCATTTCACTATTGCGGCTTCCCTGCTGCACTCGGTGCGGACCGGCCAGCCGACGGTTGAGCATGTGACCGGCAAGCCCGCATTCGAGTATTTCGCCACCGACAAGGTGGAATTTGACCGCTTCCACCGCGCCATGACGAACATGAGCGAGATGGCCATCAGGCCGGCGCTGGAGGCCTACGATTTTTCGCAGTTTAAAACGGTGGTGGACGTCGGGGGCGGGCACGGTTCCGCCCTGTGTTCCATTCTCCAGAAGTGTCCCGGCGGAAAAGGCGTCCTCTTCGATATGCCCGACATCATTCCGGGGGCGAAAACGAGAATCGATGAACTAGGACTGAATGGCCGCTGCCAGACCGCGGGAGGCGACTTCTTCCAATCGGTGCCGGAGGGCGGCGATGCCTACTTCATGAAGCACATCATCCACGACTGGGAGGATGAGAAGGCAATCACGATTCTCCGTAACTGCCGCAACGCATTGGCTGGAAAGAAGAACGGCAGGGTGGTGCTACTCGAGTTTGTTGTGCCACCGGGAAACGAACCGCATCCCTCCAAGATCATCGATATTGAGATGCTCTTCTTCCCCGGCGGAAAGGAGCGCACGGAAGCGGAATTTCGCGACCTGTTCGCCCGTGCAGGGTTCCGGCTGACCCGCGTCGTTCCGACCAAGTCGCCGTTCTCCGTGATTGAGGCTGAGGTCGCGTAGGCTCCGGTCGGGTTGGATTATCTTGGCCAAATGGCGTATTATATAAGGCCAGGAGGCCAAGATGAAATCCGAGGCCATCGCAGAGATCCTGGGCGGTAAGAGGGTGCTGCGGAGGAACATCCGCAAGGCTGACGATCTGGCCGAACTCGTCCGCGAAGGCCTGCCGGCGACCGCCATTACGGCCCTGGCATCAAGGCTCGACCTGGGGAATACCTTCCTGTCCCGCAAGCTGGGAATACCGATTCGGACGCTTACTCGCCGCCTGAGCCACAATTCCCGGCTGACGTCCGCTGAGTCGGACCGCGCAGTTCGGCTGGCAAGGGTTTACGCCGGCGCCGTCGATCTGATTGGCGACGAGGACAAGGCTTCGGAATGGCTACAGACGCCCAACCGTGCGCTGGGAGGAGAAAAGCCCCTCGATCGCCTGGATACCGAAGTCGGCGCTCGCATCGTCGAGGACGTTCTGGGCCGCATTGCATACGGCGTTTATAGCTGATGCGGTTCTGGAGGATCTGCCGTCGCCGCTACGCCCAAGATGTGGCTACTGGTGAGGGCGCGCGCCTCTATGGCGGACGCTGGAACAGCCGGGGCGTGCAGATGGTCTATGCGTCGTCCTCGCTGGCCCTGGCCGCGGTTGAGACATTCGTTAATCTGGAACCCAATCTGAGGCCGCCGGATCTCGTGTTCATCGAAGGTGAAATTCCCGATTCCCTGGAGATTGCCAGGCTCGATCTCAAGGATTTGCCCGGCAACTGGCACAAGACTCGGGACGACTCGTTGCATCGCTTCGGCGATGAATGGGTGAAGGCGGGAAAGACGGTCGCTTTGCTGGTGCCCTCAGCCGCAATCCGAGGCGAGTGGAATGTCCTGTTGAACCCGGCCCACAAGAATTATTCGAAAATCAAATTTGAGGAACCGAAGGCATTTGCGTTTGATGCCCGTATGTTTCGGTAGCCCAGTCACCTTCGTGCCACGTCGGTTTACCAAAACAGCAACCAGCCTGCTGCGCTAGAATGAACGCTTTCGTAAGGATCTCATCCATGGGAGAAAGTTCATGGGACGACCCGTTTGTCTCTTCACTGGCCAATGGGCAGACCTGCCGCTGACAACCCTGGCCGCCAAAGCCGGCGAATGGGGGTTCGATGGGCTCGAATTGGCCTGCTGGGGCGATCACTTCGACGTACAAAAGGCCCTTTCGGATACCGGCTATTGCCAGTCACGCTGGGAAATTCTCGACCGTTACAAGCTGAAGTGCTTTGCGATCTCCACCCACCTGGTGGGACAGGCAGTCTGCGATCTGGCAATCGACGAGCGCCACAAGCAGATATTGCCGGCCGACGTCTGGGGAGACGGACAGGCCGAAGGCGTGCGCCGCCGGGCAGCGCAGAAGGTCATGGATACGGCGCGCGCTGCCGCCCGTTTCGGGGTGAAAGTCGTCAATGGCTTTACCGGCTCGAAGATCTGGCACCTGCTGGCGATGTTTCCACCGGTCCCGCCGGAGATGATCGAGGACGGGTACAAAGACTTTGCCGACCGCTGGAATCCGATCCTCGATGTGTTCGACGAATGCGGGGTGAAGTTTGCGCTCGAGGTGCATCCGGGAGAAATTGCCTACGACTTCTGGAGCACGCAGCGCACGCTGGAAGCGGTCGGGAAGCGGCCCGCCTTCGGGATCAATTTCGATCCCAGCCACCTGCACTGGCAGATGGTCGATCCGGTAGCCTTCGTTCACCAATACGGAGACCGAATTTACAACATGCACGTGAAGGAGTCCGTGCGGCGGCTGGACGGCCGCAACGGAATTCTGGGCTCGCACCTGTTTTTCGGAGACGCGCGCCGGGGATGGGACTTCGTTTCCCCCGGACGCGGCTCGGTTCCGTTTGAGCCCATTTTCCGCGCGCTTAATCAGGTTGGCTACAAGGGCCCGCTTTCAATTGAGTGGGAGGACAACGGAATGAACCGCGACCAGGGCGCGCCCGAGGCGCTTGCCATGGTGCGTCGCCTCGACCTGACGCCTTCCGGAGTCGCCTTCGACGCGGCCTTCAAGGAGCACTAAGAAATAGCGGCTAAGGGGGAGATTTTTAGCGGCCGTACTGCATGACCTCGCCATCGACCGATACGGCGAGATACTTCCGCGTCTGCACATCCTGAAACTGCACCACCTGGTGTCCTTTGCGCGCAAGCTGGCCCCAGCGGCTGGGCTTCTCCCGGTTCTGCTCGATTGCCTGGATCTCCCGGCCATTGATGGTGACGCGCACAGTTCGCAGTCGGCCTCTGCCCACGCGCTTTACAGGCAGCTTGTGGCCCTCGAAGACAACTTCCGGCCCATTCAGCAACTGCGCAGCGATTGAGCTCAGCAGCGCATGGTTTTCCTTCATTCCGCAATCTTAATTGCTCAGCCGGGAGACCGAGCAGCACAGGTAAGCCGGGACGGGCGGAACCCGTCCCGTGTCTCTAGACCGCTGAAACAGGCGGCCGGGAATCGATGGTTTCGCCTGTTTCCGCATAGGCCTGCACCCAGCCAAGAACCTTCTTCCAGCCCTGGCCGTGATCCGCGGCCTCCTTCGGATGTCCGCCAAATCCGGTGTGGTGAACTCTCAGGAGGGTTCCGGTACCTGTTTTCCGCGACCCACCAGCTTGAAGTCCGTGCACCTCCTGGGGGTAAAGTTCCCAGCGAACAATCGTGGTGAACTGGAATTTCCAGCTTTTGTTCCAGGTGTGCACCAGGAGCCGCGGTGGGTCGACTTCCAGGTATTCGCCTTCGACGGTATAGGAGGAGCCGTCAGCCGACAGGCCGACGCACTTCCACTTCCCTCCCGGACGCAGGTCGGCGTGCCACTCTGTTGTGCGGTAGAGACCGACCTGGCCCCACCACTTAAGAGCCTGGGACGGGTCTGTGATTGCCTGGAAGACTCGTTCCGGCGGAGCGGCGATGAATACTTCTGCCTGAACAGCTTCCTGATCCGGAGTGATGGTGGCTGTGGCCATGACTTTTCCCCTTTCTGGATGGGCCCCTCAATATTTTTGCGCTGTACCCGTGTTCCTCGGCGATAGAAATTTCAACCACAGAGGTCACAGAGGAACACAGGGGAAAGCGTTCTTCACCAGCTATTTTCTGCGATGTAATTCGAAATTCTCTGTCATCTCCTTGCCGTCGGTCGAGGCGAAGGTCCACTGTTCGCTGTGATGGTCGCCATCGGGCATGCTGATGACCAGGCGTCGCATATGGCCCATCTGGCTCCGCAGGATATTGGTTCCGTCGATGAAGTCAAAGGTGATCGATTTGCTGTCGGGCGCTGCGGAAGCCTGCATGCGGGGCTGGTTGCCGGCGCCACAGTAGTGAGTGAGGAGCAGCCGGTCTTTGTCCATGTGGAAGACGGAGATCATGTTCTCGTGACCATTGATCTCGCTGACCACCGACGACCCGTTTGCCATGACTCGATAGGAGACCTCTACCATTTCGCCGGTAGGCGACTTCCCTTCCCAGGTTCCGGCCAGAGACTTCAATTTGTCGAAGGATTGCTGCGCGCTGGGATCCGCCAGGGCGGTAACCGCGACCGTGAGCAACAGAACGGCGAACTTCGTGATGGATTTCATGTGCTTCTTTCTCCTGTTTTTGATGTTCAGTTCATTTCGACCGATGTTTTCCTTTGATTTCCTGCTCATACTCCGCCTCTACAAAGGCTTTCAAGTTCGTAAGACTGGCCTGCCAGAACACCCGGTACTGCTCCAGCCAGGAGTCGACTGCCTTCAGCGGTTCCGGGTTTAGCTGGTACATGCGATGCCTTCCCTCGCGGCG
The DNA here is from genome assembly GCA_963803205.1 of Terriglobales bacterium. GTDB lineage: Bacteria > Acidobacteriota > Terriglobia > Terriglobales > Acidobacteriaceae > CAWDLG01. The sequence goes on along the minus strand of CAWDLG010000004.1, from coordinate 373,506 downwards.
CTCGGTTACCAGGTGCGCGCGGCGCAGAAGTCGCAAGTGTTTGGAGATCGCCGGGCGCGAAACGGGAAATGCCTGGGCGATGTGGCCCGCGGGCTGGCTTCCCGCTCGCAACAGATCGAGGACCGCGCGGCGGGTCGGGTCTCCGAGCGCCTGGAAGGTGAGGCCGGATGAATATGTAACCGAACGGCTACGCATAATGCGTAACTGTACGGTTACGAATAGAGGTATGTCAAGAACTTTCTTCTATGTTGGAAGACTAGCGGCGGACTGGAAAGTGGTAGTAGACGTCCTCTTTGGATGGAATGGCTACGCCGTCGCGGGTAGCGGGCAGGAAGCGCCAATCTTCCAGCGCGGCCAGCACCTTGTTGTCAATATGCGGAGCCAGGCTCTGCACCAGGGCTTTGGCGACGATGTTCCCGCGCTCGTCGATGGTGATTTCCACGATCACGTTCCCTTCCAGTCCCGCGAGTTCAGAGGCGGGCACCACCGGCTCAGAGCCAGCTATACGCAAGGCCGGCCGCACCTCTTCCCCGCTCAACGGTCCGCTGAAAACGCTGCCGTAAGGAGAACCGGCAAGCGAAGCGTGACTCGACTCTGCGGACGCTGCGGCTTCTTCCTCTTCCTTTGCGATTTCGACCTCTGGAGCGGGCTGCGGTTTCGACTTGGCCGGAGGCTTCCAGGCGAGGCGTGAGTGTGCGCGGGCGCTGCTGCCGTTCCCTTTTGGGTTGGGCAAGAACGTCAGCCGAGTGCCATTCTCGCCGTGCGCGACGTAGGAAGGCTTGATGAAAATCGGCTTCGGTGGTTGCAAAATCCAGAATAGAAACAGCATGTGTGCCGCCAGGGAAATGAATAGATTGCTGGCGCGCCGTTTCGAAGAGAACTGTAGGGTTGCGAACATACGACCTTGGTAATCACCCATTATCACATTACAGACCACCTACTTTTCAAAAGACTGCATCGAAGGCACAGACTTTCGGAACCAGTGGTCCTCGAACGACAGAGCGCAAACTTAGGCGCAAGAAAGCGAACTGAGGAGACCAGAAAGAGAATGTCTTCCGAAACGGGAGAGTTCAGTCAATCGGAGATGGATCCCGCGGGACATCATTACCGCATACTGGTCGAGTCCATGGATGAGGGAGCAGCTACTCTCACGGCCGAGGGCATCGTTGTCTACGCCAACCGGCGGTTTGCCGAAATCATTGATGTTCCTCTGGAACGGCTTATCGGCTCCCGTCTGGAAAGCCTGATCCACTCATCCGGAGAGTGCGACATCATCGACCTCCTTAAACAGGCCGCAAGCTGCCACTGCAAGGTGGAGTGCTATGTGGGAGTAGCCAACGGTTCCAATGTCCCGATCTGCCTCTCTTTCAGCCCGCTGAAGAACAGGAATAGCCACGCCATCTGTCTCATCGCGACCGACCTCACCGAGCAGAAGCGGAAGGAAAAGGAACTGGCGGAGATGAACCAGGCTCTGCAATTGGAGATCGCGCAGAGGAAGAGAGCGGAGGAGGCCCTGCTTCGGAACGCAGAATCTCTCCGCGGCTTGTCGGGACGGTTGTTGCGGCTCCAGGACGAAGAGCGCCGGCGCGTCGCCCGCGACCTGCACGACTCGACCGGGCAGAAGCTGGTCGCCCTGACCCTGGAGTTGAATCTTCTGGGCCAGCAGATCAGTCCGATTCTTCCGACGCAGGAGAAAACACTGGGAGAGTGCCGTGAACTGGCGGAGCAGATCTCGTCCGAAATTCGGACTTTGTCCTATCTGCTGCACCCTCCCCTGCTGGACGAGGTTGGCCTCTCTTCCGCGGCCCGGTGGTTTGTGGATGGCTTCGTGCGCCGCACCAGAATCGACGTAAGACTGGACATTCCTTCCGACCTGGTCCGGCCATCCCAGGAGGTGGAGCTGACCCTTTTCCGCATCTTGCAGGAGAGTCTGACCAATGTGCATCGTCATTCTGGCAGTTCCACGGCCGAGGTGCGAATTTCCCTCGGTGATGGCAGGGTTCGGCTCGAGGTAAAGGATCACGGCAGGCCGGACCGAAAGCCCTCCCCTCTCGCCTACAACCCGGAGGGCGAGCTTCTCGGAGTGGGCATTCGCGGGATGCGCGAAAGAGTTCGGCAGCTGGGAGGACGACTCAAACTCCACTCTGGACCCGACGGAACGGTTGTGGACGCAGTTCTTCCTCTGGGGAGCGAGACGATCAGTTATCTTGAAGACGCCGTATGATCTGGCCCCGGTAACAGGAAAGGCTAATGGCGAGACCTTCGAAGGCCCGCGGGGCTGGCCGGGTTAAGTCCGGAGCCATTCCGGCGGACGATCTGCGAAAGAGCTTTCCATCGATTCGATTACCAATCCGGCCTCCCTACGCTCCCGCTGAAGCGAAATCTGTGGCCGAAATCCCCGAAGGCAAAGGCTGGCTTTACGAGCCGAAGTGGGACGGATTCCGTTGTCTGGCTTTTCGCAGCGGCCAAGATGTGCTGCTGCAATCGAAAGCCGGACAGCCGCTCGGGCGCTACTTTCCGGAGCTGGTGGCGTCGCTCAAGCAGTTGAAAGCCAGGCAGTTCGTGCTGGACGGGGAAATCGTGATCTTCGCGGGAGAGCATCTGTCGTTTGACGATCTCCTGATGCGCATTCACCCGGCCGAGTCGCGCGTGCGCAAGCTGGCGGAGGAAACTCCCTGCACCTTCCTGTGTTTCGATCTCCTGGTTGACAGCAAGGGCCGCCTGCTGACTGGCCTGCTTCTCGAAGAGCGCCGAAGCAAACTTGAACTCTTCTTCAAGGACATCGGCAGGCACGCGATGATCCACCTGTCGCCCGCGTCGACAAAACGCAGCCAGGCGGAAGCCTGGATGAAGAACCTTAGCAAGATCGGGTTTGACGGCACCGTCGCGAAGCGACTCGATGAGCCCTATCGTTCCGGCGAAAGAACTGGGATGGTCAAGGTCAAAAGCATCCGCACTGCCGACTGCGTGGTTGGCGGTTTCCGCTATGCCGAAAAAGGCGGTGGCATCGGGTCGCTGCTGCTCGGCCTCTATGACGAGAGCGGGCTGCTCAACCACGTCGGCTTCAGCTCCAGCTTCAAGCGTGAACAGCGGCGGGAGCTGGCGAAGATCGTCGAACCGCTGATTGGCCCGCCGGGTTTTTCCGGGCACGCTCCCGGAGGTCCCAGCCGCTGGAGTTCCGATCGTTCCGCCGAGTGGCTGCCGCTGGAATCGAAGCTGGTTTGCGAGGTGCGCTACGATCACTTTTCCGGCGGAAGATTCCGGCACGGCACCAAATTCCTGCGCTGGAGACCCGAGAAGAAACCGCGTCAGTGCACTTATGAGCAACTCGGGCAGCCGCCGCGCCGGAAATCCAAGGCCAGTGAAAAGCTAGCAGGTTAACTCTGCGGGCACAGGAAATTTATCCGACCCTCTGTGTCCTTTGAGCATCTGGATTGATGCGCACCAATCGAAATATGGGCGTCACTTCTCGGTTCTTTTCCTAAGGTCCTGAAGTAGTCCCCAGGTGAAATTTGGATGCGCTTCGCCCCACTCGAGAGCCCGACTCCAGCGGATTGAAGGCGGCTGTCGGATGACCAGTGTCGAAAGTACGGGCGGAGAACAGCCATTTCGAGCGCATGCTCCAGAAAACCTTGCTCGATGCACGAGCGGACTTCTTCCGAGCCCGCCAGGTAGAGCTCTGTGACAGCCTGCGCCGCCTTTGTCAGGACACCAGATGTGCCGTCCGCCTCGGCAAGCTGACAAAACCATGCATGAAGAGTACTTCTGCCTGCCAGCGATCCTGAACTTCGTCAATTTCTTTCAGATCTTGCCGGATGCACTCCAGGAGGTAGCGCTGGATCAAGCCGCATGTGACCTCTTGGCCGAGATCAGGCTGAATTCGGAAGTATCCCTCCCCAGTAAGCCGGTACAGACGGGCAAGGGTTGGCAGATCCACAGCGGAATCAATCCATGAAACAACCGTCTCTCTAGGGATTAGATTCTCCGCCAGAAGAGCGGCATCGATATCACTAATAAAATCAGTCATTGCTGCAGCTTGACCATTGTAGATCGATGCGGTGTCAACCTGCGGCCTCCAAAAGAAGTTGTGCAGCAGCACGTTAAAGAAACTGCCTTCCTTGCCGATTTCTTAGTCGGACAACTATGAGTGCTCCGGCTGGGGACATGTCGTCGAACAGGCATTCCCGCGTGCTCGTGGCCGAAGGGGATCCGGTGAGCCTGACACACATCGAGCAGCTGGTCACCAAGATCGGATACCACGTCGTCATGGCGCAGGACGGCCTGCACGCTGCCCAGATTCTCGAGGCGCCAGACGCTCCTAACATGGCTGTGCTCGAGTTGGACCTTCCGGGGTTGAGCGGGGTTGAGGTTTGCCGGCGCCTGCGCCGGACCGAATCCGGGCAAAAGCCCTACCTGATCCTCACCAGCCCCGCTCAGGATGACCGCATCGCGGGCCTGGAAGCCGGCGCGGATGCATATCTCCACAAGCCAGTCGACATCCGGGAGTTACGGATTCGTCTCGAGTTGGGCGGACAGGCGGTGGCACAGCGGGCTCGGCGCACGAGCGAGGATCGTTTCAGAAACGCATTTCTCGGTGCTGCTATAGGGGCTGCCGTTCTTGGGCCAAACGGTGAATTTCTCGAGGTCAACCCTGCTTTCTGCTCGCTTCTCGGGTACTCCGACGAGGAACTCCTAACGGTGAACTTCCAGGCGCTTTGCCACTCGGAGAAAGGGGGATGTCAGACGCTTCTCGATGAGTTCCTGGCGTCGGGGCAAGCGGCAGGCGAGTTTGAACGGAAAGTCGTGACTCGCAAGGGATCGACCATCCTGGCGGCGATTACCGTCTCGCGCATTCTTGACGAGGGTGGACATACCACGGGGTTTGTCCTCCACTTGCAGGATATTGCCGAGCGAAAGGAGACGGAGGAGGCGCTGCGTCGAAGCGAAGCCCTGCTTCACGCCATCACTGACAATGCCGTCGATCTGATCTTTGTCTGCGATATCGAATTCAAATGCCTGTTTTCCAGCTCTTCCTTTCTGCCGAACCTCGGTTACACGCCCAGCGAAATGCTCGATCTGAATTTTGGGGAAATTATCCATCCGGACGATCTGCTCCTGGTCAAGGATGTTGCCGGCGCCGTGGCGCGAGACGGAAAGGCCAGAGCAGTGACCATTCGCTATCGACACAAGACCGGGATCTGGCGGCACGTCGAGGCCAACGGCTCGGTGCTGCGCAATTCGACAGGTACGCCGGAGGGTTTTGTGGTCGTCGCGCGGGTGATCGATGACCGGATTCGGGCGGAGGAACAGTTACAGGGGGCGTATGCAGAAACCGAGGCCTTCCTGCAATCGATCCCGTCGATCCTGATCGGCCTCGACTCGGAAGGCCGGGTCAACCGGTGGAATCCGGTAGCGGCAGAAACTTTCGGCCTCGAAGGAGAGGCGGTCTACGGACGTCACCTCGCCGACTGCGGTATCCGCTGGCTGAATCACGGTATGGAATCAGAGATTGCCACCTGGCTTCAAGCCAAAGCATTCTCGCGCACGGACCTGACATTCGATCAGAACGGCAGGCCGCGGTTTCTCAGTCTCAAGACCCGTGAAATTCCGGGGAGGACACGCGAGACTCGCACCTTCATAGTCAGCGCGGCGGATATCACCGAGCGCAAAGTGCTGGAGGAGGATCTTCGACAGGCACAAAAACTGGAGGCAATCGGCCAGCTTGCCGCGGGAATCGCTCACGAAATCAATACGCCTACCCAGTTCGTGGGCGATAACGTTCGGTTTCTCAAGGACTCCTGGGACGTTATGGCTGACTTGCTTCAGCTATGCGCTACCCTGCGACAGCACGCACAAAGTGGCACGATTCCGGCTCCGATTCTGGCGGAGTTTAGCGCGGCCTGCGAGCGCTCCGATCTCGACTATCAGCTAGCGGAGATTCCCCGCGCGATCGACCAGTCGCTGGACGGCGTACAGCGCGTAGCCAAGATCGTGCGCGCCATCAAGGAATTCTCCCATCCCGGATCGGAAGAAAAGAAGGGCATCGATCTGAACCGGGCAATCGAGACCACAGCCACGGTTGCGAAGAATGAATGGAAATACATCGCCGACCTTGAATTGCACCTGGACGAAAACCTGCCCCTGGTTCCCTGCCTGGTGGGAGAGATGAACCAGGTTTTTCTGAATCTGATCATTAACGCAGCCCACGCTATTGGTGGGGTAGTCAAGGAAAGCCAGAACAAAGGGAAGATCACCATCACGACGCGCCGCGACGACTGCTGGGCCGAAGTTTCCATTCAGGACAGCGGCTGCGGTATTCCGGTCGAAATCCGCTCGCGCGTCTTCGAACCGTTCTTTACCACCAAGGCGGTTGGACAAGGCACGGGGCAGGGGTTGGCCCTGGCCCGAACCGTGATCGTGAACCGGCACCAGGGGCAGATCTGGTTCGACAGTGTGGCCGGAGAGGGCACGACCTTCTTCATCCGGCTGCCCCTTGAGGCTTCCAAAACGCCATGCCTAACCGAATCCTCTTCGTAGACGATGAGCCCATGGTTCTGCGGGGTATTGAACGCAGCCTGCGATCGATGCGGCACGAGTGGACCACGGAGTTCGTGCCCGGGGGCGCCGAGGCACTGGAAGCGATGGCGAAGAGCCGGTTCGACGTGGTCATCACCGACATGCGCATGCCGGGCATGGATGGGGCGCAATTGCTCGAGGAAGTAAAGAATCGATTTCCGCGGATGGTCCGAATCGTTCTCTCCGGTCAATCGGACCCGGCAACGATTTTGCGGGCGATTGGGCCGACCCACCAATACCTCTCAAAACCCTGTGACGTGGAGGAGCTGAAACAGAAGCTTCGGCACGCGCTGGCCTTACGCGACCTGCTGGACAATGCCGCGCTGAAGGAGGCCGTGTCCCGGCTGGCAGCACTGCCCAGCTTGCCGGCGTTGCGCAGTTCCCTTCGCGAACTGCTCGATTCGCCGAACGCATCCATCGCGGACGCCGGAAAAATTATCAGCCGCGACATCGGCATGACGGCGAAGGTACTGCAACTGGTGAATTCGGCATTTCTGGGCACTCCGTCGAGGATCGGGAGCGCGACCAAGGCTTCCGCAATCGTCGGGCTCGATACGCTGCGCGCGTTGACACTTTCAATGGAATTGTTTTTCGAATTAGAGCCCGAGTTCGGCGACCTGCATGAACTCTGGAAGGAAAGCCTGGCCACCGCGCGATGCGCCGAAGCCATTGCCCGGGCGGAATCCGCGCCCGTACCCGTCCTTGAAGCCGCGTTTACCGCGGGCCTGCTCTGCGATGTCGGCAAGCTGGTGCTGGCCAGCGCGTGCAGCGAGGAGTATCGTGCCGCACTCGCAAGAAAACAGGAGGAGAGCCTCTCCACCGACGAGGCCGAAATGGCGGCGTTTGGCTGTACCCACACCCAGGTGGGAGCCTATTTGCTTGGGCTCTGGGGCCTGCCTGACTCCATCGTCGAGGCTGTTGCCTGGCATCATGAACCGGCTCACGCCAAGGCCACGGGATTCTGCCCGCTGGTTGCCGTGCATGTGGCGGAACGCTTGCGGCCTCGGGGGAACGGGGCTGCTTTAACTGAACATGGTCCGGATTCCCAATATCTGGCCGATTTGGGGTTAGCAGATCGTTTGCCGGCCTGGACCGAGGTGTGTGCGCAGGCCCATGCCAGCCGTGATAAAGATGAGTGAAAAGATTCTTCTGGTGGATGACGAGCCAGCGATATTACAGGGCTACCGGCGCCTGCTGCATCGAGACTTCAAGATAGACATTGCCGTCGGAGGCACCGAAGCCCTGGCGATCCTGGCAAAGGACGGGCCGTACGCCGTCGTCGTCTCGGACATGCGCATGCCGGGAATGAACGGCATCCAGCTCCTGAGCAAAATCAAGGCGGAGTCGCCCGACACCACGCGAATCATGCTGACGGGAAACGCGGATATCGAAACCGCGATGACCGCCATCAATGAAGGCAATATCTTTCGCATTCTGGTGAAGCCTTGCCCCAAGGAACTGCTGGCGGGAACGCTGACGGCGGGCCTGGAGCAGCACCGGCTGGTCACGGCGGAAAAAGAGCTGCTGGAGCAGACCCTGAGCGGAAGCATTCACGTACTCACCGAGGTGCTCAGCCTGGTGAATCCCGCTGCCTTCAGCCGGGCGCAGCGCTTATATCGATACATCAGCCACGTGGTTAACCGCCTAGGCCTGCCCGGCGCCTGGCGTTTCGAGATCGCGGCGATGATGTCGCAACTGGGCTGCGTGATGTTGCATCCAGAAACCATTGACGCGGTCTATGCGGGGCAGAAGCTCACCCCGGAGGAACAAGCCAGGTTCGAGACCCATCCACAACTGGGCAGGGACCTGATTTCGAGTATTCCCCGCATGGAGCCGATTGCGTGGATGATTGCGCACCAGCGCACCGTCGAGTCGAGCGACGAGTCGAAACCCGACGGGGAAATGGGCCCGGTAGCAAAGCTCGGAGCCGAAATCTTGCGGATTTCGCTCGCTTTCGATGAGGCCGTGTGCAAGGGAATAGAAAAGTCGCAGGCGCTGGATGAAGTTCGCCTGAAATGGCACGGGGCTGATCCGCGGATCGTTCAGGCGTTGAGCGAAGTGGAGGTCGAGGCCAACCAGACCTCGGTTCGAAACTGCCCTATCGATCAATTGGTCCCAGGATTGATCCTGAATGAGGAGGTTCGAACCCGCACCGGGCTTCTAATCGTGGCCAAGGGGCAGGAAGTCACCTTCCCGCTGATACTGAAATTACAAAATTTCCACGAGCGGGGCGCAATCAATTGCGACACGCTGTCGGTTTCCGCGCCGAAAGCTCCGGCACCGTCGACCGATGCCCCAAAAGAGGGAAATGCCGCAGCGGTCGCGGCGTCCCCCCTGACCAGCTGACTGCAGAGATTGGGCGCGAAACTAGTTGAGCGAAGCGAAGTGCCCGGATATGAGCTGTGGTTGTGGTCCGGCCGAAGGATCCGTCGAGGTCGGGGGCGGCGTAGGCCGCTGCCGTGGCGGCGGGCCAGAATCACTCGGCCTTCCGGGTTCGGTCTCCTGCGCCTCACCGGGGCGACGTAAAGTAGGCGCTCCCGGAGCCCGGGGCGCGGGCTCGGCGCTGGCGGCGGTATTGTCGGGCGTCGCGATATCGACTTCCTTTTCCGTGCGCAGCGTCTTCTCGCCATTCACCTTCATGGTTTCAACCCGCACCACCTCATCGCCGATGAAGCGCACGAAATCCACGTCCTGGGGCGGCTCGCCGTAAATCCACTCTTCGTATTCGGCCTCGTCCTGCTTCTCGCGGATTTTCTTGGGCGCCCGTCCCTTGGCGTAAATCACCATCTCGCGATTCATGCCCACCAGTACGTGGTGCGCCTTGATGGCATCCTTCACCTTCGGCGGAACCGTATCGAGGAAGGCCTCGATGGGCGTTCTCGCGTTGAAGTCGAACACCGGATGCAGAAGGTCCTTCAGTTCCTGCGGAGACAGTTCGGGGACATAGTGATCAAAAACCAGATCAACCGACGACCCCCTCGGATTCGCATTTGGATCGCTCGGAGTGATGGGTGCAGTACCACCCATGCCCCCCACCTCAATCCGCTGGTACCACTTCTTTTTCTTGATGGGACCGCCGTTGATCTCGAAGTGAATGCGGTCGTCCTTGATTCGGATATCGGAGATCCGCGCCTGGTCCCCCGGCTTCGCCGCCGGCCCCCACATGGCGACCAGTTGCTTCAATTCGTCGCCATTCGGAGTGACCTCACCGTCATGCACTGTCAGTCCCTTTTTTCCCATGGGAAAGGTGGCGCGGAGGTACACCAGTTCAGCGTTGAAGGCCCGAATCAGATCCAGGCGGGTCTGCTTGGACATTTTGGGAGCCCGGTCGCTGTGATCGGGCTTGGGGTTTTGTTCCTGTGAGCTTCCCAACGCCAGTGTGGCGGATAGAAGAAGAACAACCGGGGAAATGCGGTACATCATGAGAAGCTCCGGGCCGGTTCCAACCGCTTTACGCTCGCGGCTTTGCCGCCAGCGGCTTACGAAATATTCAGCGCCCGCTTTATCGTGCCCCGTTCCTTCTGAATCTTGTCCTGAAGCAGCGTGATGGCATAGATCAGCTGCTCAGGCCGGGGCGGACATCCCGGAACGTACACGTCGACCGGGATGACCTGATTTACGCTCTGCACCAGGGCGTAGTTGTTGAATACGCCTCCCGAAGTCGCGCAGGCCCCCATCGAGATGACCCACTTCGGTTCGGGCATTTGTTCCCACAGTAGCCGGATGACCGGCGCCATTTTGTTGGAGACGCGGCCCGCGATGATCATTAAATCAGACTGCCGGGGCGAGGGACGAAAGACCTCCGCGCCGAAGCGGGCGATGTCAAAGCGCGAAGCACCCATCGACATCATCTCGATGGCGCAGCAAGCCAGGCCGAAGGTCATGGGCCAGATGGAATTCTTGCGCATCCAGTTGACGGCGTTGTCGAGCGTCGTCAGAACCACGCCTTCGGGGGTGGGGTTGCCAAAGGTGAGATCCTTCACGACCCGCTTGCCGTTTTCGACGGCCACGTAGCTGCCGTAATTCTGTCCAGATGCCATCAGCATCTATTTTACGCGCAGGCGCGCCAGACTCAAACCCGGCAGGGCTGCCGAGCCACGCCGGAAGGGTCTCGCCCGGTAAGTCCTAGGGATTGAGCACGATCTTGCCGAACATCCGGCTCTTTTCCATATATTCGTGCGCCTGCCGCACCTCGCGGAGCGGGAATGCTCGATCTACCACCGGCTTCAGGCGGCCGCTGAAGACATGCTTCAGCACCTCGTGCAGTTCTCCCATTGTGCCCATGTACGAACCGAGGATGGACAGTTGGCGAGAAAAGACGAGGCGCAGGTCGATGCCGACCGAGGGCCCTGATGTGGCACCGCAGGTGACCAGCGTTCCCGCCGGCTTCAGGCACTTGACGCTGTCCTCCCAGGTGGCTGCGCCAACGTGCTCGAATACAACATCGACACCTTCCTTGGCGGTTATCTTCCGGACTTCTTCAGAGATCTTCTGCTGATAGTGATTGATTACATGATGGGCGCCGAGTTCTCGCGCCTTCTGCATTTTTTCTTCATCACCGGCGGTGGCGATCACGGTGGCGTTGAAGAACCGCGCAACCTGAATTGCAGCAATCCCTACACCGGAATTTGCCCCGAGGATCAGCACAGTCTGGCCAACCCGCAGTCCGGCACGGCCCACGAGCATGTGCCACGCCGTGAGGAATACCAGCGGCACGCTCGCGGCTTCGTCGAAACTGAGGGTGTCTGGAATTGGAATCACATTCACCGCAGGGACGGCAATCAGTTCGCAATCCCCGCCATCCGCCCGGTTGCCCAGAACCGTGAACTCAGGACACTGGTTCTGCAAACCTGCTACGCATTTGGCGCAGTGGTGACAGAAGCTCATTGGCGCGAGCAACACCCGTTGGCCTGTCTTGAAGCCGGTGACATATTCGCCAACTTCGGCAATTTCGCCAGCTACGTCGCTGCCGGGGATGTGTGGCAGTTGAACGCCGGGAAGTCCCTTGCGAACCCAGATGTCGAGGTGGTTCATGGCGCAGGCGCGCACGCGAACCAGAACCTGATCCTTCCGCGGTGTGGGATCGGGCACGTCCTCGTACCGCAACACCTCCGGGCCGCCGAACTCATGTATGCGGACAGCCTTCATGGCGTCCTCCTGATGCAAATCAAGCTAACACAGGCTTGGCGTCGTCTTTCTCGGGGCTCGCGACAGCGGTGTAAAATGCGATCCTGCCAAGGGGGCAACTCATGAAGAGCCTGGGTCTCATCCGTCGTCGGATTACCGTTGTCGTCGTCATTCTGTCGGTCTGCTGCGTTGGGTTGATGCTTTGGAGCCTCCCCACAACGGCGGATGACGAAGAGGGAGGACCACCAACCCTGGCAATCGGATCGCCCGCTCCGGATTTCTGCCTGCCTGACTTCAACCACCAGACTCACTGCCTGAAGGAATACGCTGCCAGCAAGGTTTTGGTCATTGCGTTCATCTGCAATCACTGCCCGACGTCGCAGCTTTACGAGACCCGCTTGAAGCAGATCGCCGCAGACTACAAGGACAAGAATGTTGCCGTGGTGGCGATCGAACCGAATAGCCCGAAAGCGGTGCGTCTCGACGAAATGGGCTACACCGACGTCGGCGATTCCCTCGAGGACATGAAGGTCCGGGCCGAGTTTCGCGAGTTCAATTTCCCCTATCTTTACGACGGCGAAGATCAGAAGGTTGCGACGTCCTATGGGCCAACGGCTACACCGCACGTTTTTGTCTTTGATTCCGAGCGGAAGCTGCGCTACCAGGGCCGCATCGATAACAACACCCGGGAATCGCTGGTGACCACCCGCGACGCCCGCACTGCGATCGATGCGGTGCTGGCGGGCAAAACGGTGGCAGTCGCGAAAACCCCCGCCGTTGGCTGCTCCACCAAGTGGCTTTACAAGGAGGCGAGCATCAACGAGGAGATGGCCGAGATCGAGAAGAAGCCCGTTAACCTGAAGCTGGCGAGCGCCGACGATCTGAAGGCACTCAGCAAGAACTCCACTGGCAAACTCCTTCTGGTCGACTTCTGGGCAAGCTGGTGCGGACCCTGCCGCGAAGAAATGCCGCACTTTGAAACCATGTACCGCATGTACGGCCATCGTGCTTTCGACCTGGTTACGGTGAGCATCAACTATCCGGACGAGAAGCCGGGCGTCCTGAAAGCGCTCAATGCCGAACACGCCACCAGCACAAACCTCATCCTCGGCTCGACCGACATTTACGCCATGCTGGCCGCTTTCGACCCCAATTGGAATGCGGCTGTACCCTATACGCTGCTGATTCGTCCGGGCGGAGAGGTTGTGTACAAGACCAAAGGCGCGGCTGACGCCCTTGCACTGAAGCGCCTGATCATCTCCAATCTGGAAGACGACGACTACCTGGGTCACCAGGCATATTGGCGGTCCGCGGTTGTGGAGAAAAAATAGCAGCCAGGCAATGGGTGTCAGGGCTTCTTCCCTGTTTGACTTGCCCCTTGTTTGACTTGCCCCTTGGAAAGCCCAATAATCAGTGCAGAAATGGATATCTACGAGGAGATCGTCAAGCTACGCCAGCAGGGCCGTCGGGGAACGGTTGCGACCATTATCAGCGTTCGCGGATCGGTCCCGTCGTTCAAGACTGCAAAAATGCTGGTGCGCGATGACGGATCGATCGTCGGCACCATCGGCGGGGGCTGTGTCGAGGCCGAGGTCTGGCAGGCAGCTCGCGAGGTGATGGAAACCGAGAAGACCAGAACCCTCAGCTTCGATCTCAATCAAGACCCGAAATACGATACCGGCCTGGTTTGCGGCGGAACACTTGATATCTTTCTGGAGCCGATCCTGCCTCCAGCAACGCTTTACCTGTTCGGCGCAGGCCACGTTGCCTTAAACGTTTACAAGACTGCCCACAACGCTGGCTTTGATATCACCGTCGTCGACGATCGCGAGACCTACGCAAACCGCGAGCGCTTTCCGGAGGCAAAACAGGTCCTGGCTCAGGACTTTCATGAGGCCATGAAGTCGCTGTCGCCGACTGAAGCTGCTTACATCGTCATCATTACCCGCGGGCACCGGGATGACATGCGCATTCTCCGCTGGGCCGTGCAGACGCCCGCGCGTTACATCGGGATGATTGGTTCGAAGCGGAAAACAATCACGATTTATCGCGAACTGACCGCCGAGGGAATCTCGCCGGAGTTGTTCAAGCGCGTGCACGCTCCCGTGGGCCTCGATATCGGAGCCGTCACTCCGGAGGAGATCGGGGTTGCCATCACCGCCGAGTTGGTCGCGGTGCGGCGTCATGCGGAGCGCGAACTTCCCCACATGAGCTGGTTCCATTCTCACAAGGTCGATTCCGAGACTGCGGCGGATGACGAGAAGGCTCCGCAGGGACACTGAAGCTCTTTTCACTGCTCTCCAGGGCTGTCGCAATCTGCTATCTTCTATTTTCCAGAGATGAATCGAACAACCAGCATTTGCGCCGTGATTCTGGCGGCCGGAGAATCCACCCGCATGGGACGGGACAAGGCTCTGCTTCCCTGGCCTCCATCGGAAAGGGGCGGAAGCGACACCTTCCTCTCCGCGGCCATTCGGACGCTGCGGCCATACAGCGACATGGTTATCGTTGTGGCGGGAAAGAACGAGCAAAGCCTTGCGCCAATTGTTTATGCCAATGGCGTTTCCCTGGTGAAAAACCTTCAGCCGGAACGAGGACAGTTCAGCTCATTGCAGGTGGGCCTCCAGGAGGTGCTGAATCACGGGCGCGACGCCGCGATGGTGACTCTGGTCGATCGGCCCCCGGTGCGCGAGACCACGATCGCCCTGTTGCTCTCTGAATTCGACACTGCGGTTTCGCAGGGAAAATGGGCTGTTGTGCCGGAGTTGGGCGGCAGGCATGGCCACCCGATCCTGATCGGGCGGGACATGATCGAAGCTTTTCTGAAAGCTCCCGTGGAGTCGAGCGCACGAGACGTCGAACACCAGCACCAGGAGCATATCGAATACCTTCCGGTCGACGATCCCTCAGTGACACTGAACGTGGATACGCCTGAGGACTATGCCGGCCTGTCTTCGCGCGGATAAACTGTTTTTCGGATATGAAATCTTCAACGCCGCCGCCCCAACTTCGCCTGTCCAGAGCTGAATTTCTCGACTCCGTCCTTAAGCTGCAACCAAAGCTCGCCGCCTTCGACTGCGATGGCACGCTCTGGGCCGGAGATGCCGGAGAGAACTTTTTCCGCTGGGAGTTCGAACAGAAACTTGTTTCCAATGAAGTCATCCGCGCCTCGCGCGCCCGCTATGCGGAATACCGCGCCGGAAGGGTCAGCGAGGACGACATGTGCGCTGAAATGGTCACGCTGAACCGGGGGCTTAAAGAGGCAGACATCAAGCGCGCTGCCGTCCGCTTTTTTGAGGAGAAGTTCGGGCACCAGATCTTTCCTGAAATACGCGAACTGGTAAGCCGGCTCCAGGAAACGGGCTGCGAAATCTGGGCAGTGTCGTCGACGAATGAGTGGGTGATCCAGGCGGCGATGAATCACTTTGGCATTCCTCATGACCGGATCCTGGCCGCCAAGGTCGAGATCGAAGACGGCTGGGTGACGGACCGTGTGATTCGTATTCCATCGGGCGACGGCAAGCCTCGAGCCATCCGCGACGTCGTGGGAAGAGTTCCGGATGTTGCCTTCGGGAATTCCCGCTGGGATGCGGCAATGCTGGAACTGGCGAAAAACGCCTATGCGGTAAACCCCAATCCGGACCTGGAAGATACAGCGCAGCAGCGAGGATGGAAGATCTATTTCCCCGATTCCGTCCGACGATGAATACCAGGAATGTTTTTCTTGCGACTCTGTGGGTGTCCCATGCGCGTTCTTCTAATCGGCGGGACTGGCTTCATCGGGCGGTTTGCCTTGGCCGCACTGAAGCGGCAAGGACATGCGTTTGCGGTTTTTCACCGAGGCGCGACGAGTGGAGAGAACGCCACCTCACCTGCTAAAGCCCGGCAACGCCGCACAGCATTGGACGGCGAGTTCGGCGCGCATCCGACACGAGCTGGGATACCAGGAGCCAATAGCGATTGAGGAAGCGATCCGACAGACAATCCAGTGGGAGCGGGACAACCCACCGGACTTTCCATTCCTGGCACAGTTCGATTATGCCGCCGAGGATACGGCGGCAGCAGGCTACCACCGATGAACTCGAGAACCGACTCTTCTCTGACGTCGAAATCGTCGTGATTCTTCCAGCCTGCTAGGCCTGCTTAAGAAGAAGAATAAGCGTATCGATCGCCAGATGGCTTGCATGCTGGGAGGCAGGCGGAAGTCCTCCGATCGCCCGAGCCAGCTCTTCCCTTCCCAGGCTCCGGGCCTCCTCGACATTCTTACCGCGAACGAGTTCGGTCAGCAGAGATGCGCAGGCCATGGCTGGCACGCATCCCTTGGCGCGGAAGCCAATGGTGGCGATTCGGCCGGCAGCAATTTTGGCGGTGAGCTTCAGGATGTCACCACAGGCCGGGTTCTCGAGCTGGGCTGAGACGTCAGGATCGGTGACATCGCCCGCGTTCCGCGGATTCTGGAAATGATCGAGAAGCTCGGCCGAATACATGGGTCGATTGTAGATTGAGCTCACACTGTTGGAAACCACAGCCTCCCAACTGCTCACGTAGGCACGGGTGTCTCACCCGTGCGCAGCCAACGGCTCATGTAGACACGGGTCTCACCCGTGCGCAGCCAACGACTCATGTAGACCCAGGTGTCCCACCCGTGCACACCCAACGGCTCACGTAGACACGAGTGTCTCACCCGTGCGCAGCCAACGGCCCACGTAGGCACGGGTGTCTCACCCGTGTATCTCGTCGGCTGCTACAGTACGAGGATGGCGATCGGTCCCACGCCGCAACGAGTGGCTTGTCTGCAGCCGAGTGCTACGGCGATCCTGGCATCCATTGGGCGGTTGGATCGGGTGGTCGCCTGCACCAAATATTGCGTCGACATTTGCCCGGAGGTGCGAGATCTGGGCTGTACGATTGTCTCCGATTCCTGGACGGCGGAAGCCGCCCAGATCGAAGCCGTCAAGCCCGACCTGGTCATTGCCGCAGTTCCCTACCAGGAGAAGGCAGTGAGCGCGATTCTGAAATCCGGAGCGCGCTTCCTCGGGTTGGCCCCGAGAACGCTGGCTGATGTTTACCTCGACATCGCGGCAATCGCCGGGATTATGGGTGTTCCGGAATCCGGACAAGCCGTGATCACGGAGATGGATAACCAGATCGAAGCAGTTCGGGCCCGCCCGAAGCCGGAGAAACGGCCGACGGTCTTCTGTGAAGAATGGGGCAAGCCGATCATCGCGTCCCAGCCGTGGGTGGCGGAATTGGCAGCCGCCGCCGGTGGAGAGCCGGTCGGCACTCCTGGCGCCCAGACTACCTCGGAAGACGTTCTTGCGTTGAATCCTGAAGTCTTCGTAGCGGCCTGGTGCGGCGCGGGAGACCGAGTTCCGCTGGAAAAAATCGTTAGGGACCGCGGTTGGCAGGAGATGCGGGCGGCCAGGTTTGGTCGGGTATTCTGCATTCGGGACGAATTCCTGAACACGCCGGCGCCCACGCTGATCCGCGGACTTCACGCACTGGCGGCGGCTATTTCACCGGACCAGTTTCCGCGTACCGACGGCTTGAGATCAATTTCGTAAATTAAGCGGCCTGTAACCGGCGTGTGGCTCGCAGTAAGCTAATATCTCGTCAAGTGCCTACCATCAAGCATGTAGTCGCGGCTCTGATTTTCAGAGGTGAAAAGGTCCTGGTGTGCCAGCGAACGCGCTACCAGACGATGCCGCTGAAGTGGGAATTCCCCGGCGGCAAGATCGAAGATGGCGAGCAGCCGCGCGATGCGCTTCGACGCGAACTCGAAGAGGAGCTGGGCATCAAGGCGCAGATCGGGGAGGAAGTTGCGCGCATCCGGCATGAATACCCCGGCGGTGGCGCGGTCGAATTGCGCTTTTACCGGGTGCAGGAATACTCGGGAGAACTGGAAAACAGGATTTTCAAGGACATGCAGTGGGCCGCTCGTGAAGAATTGCTATCGTACGACTTCCTGGAGGCAGACCTTGAACTGGTGAAAAAGCTTGCGGAAGGAAAGATTGGGAACGCTTAATTCTCCGGACGGCGCTTTAGCGTCGGACGGTCATCGTCATCGGTCTTACCCTTGCCGTCGTTGCTCGATCCGGTCCGTCTTCTCAGAGTGGGCTTGTTGCTCCTGTCTTCAATGATCTTGTGGCCCTTGTCCAATTGCGCCAGGCGCCCCTTCACATCTTCAAATTCAGACGTATCAACCTTGTACTCGTCGCGCGGAGGCAGCAGGGTGCTGATTTCCTTCTGCGACTTCTCGATGCGATCCGGGGTTTGCGGGTGAGTCTCGAAAGCCTTCGCCAACGTCCCGGGCTTCTTCTTCTCGAGCGCCCTCACCTTCTCGAAAAATGCGGTAAAGGCCTGCGGGTCATAACCCGCCTTGTACATGTACTGGACGCCCAGGTAGTCAGCCTCGGCTTCGAATCCACGACTAAACTTCAGAAATGTCAGCGGTAAGGCCAACCCGGCAGCATTCTGCACCGCATAGCCGATGCCGCCACCAACAAAAATCAGGGGAATCGAGGCCAGATTCAGCAGCTGGCCTCGAGTGTTCTGGCGAGCCGCATGACACGCTGCCACGTGCCCGATTTCATGGGCCATGACGCCGGCCAGTTCGGCTTCGTTATCCGCCGCCAGAATCAGCCCAGAGTCGACGTAGAAAAAACCACCCGGCAGGGCAAAGGCATTGATGTCGTCAGAGTCGACGACTTTGATCGTAAACGGCACCTGGGCGTCGGAATTGCGAACCAGATTCTGGCCAACACGGTTGATGTACTCGGTGATGACGGGGTCAGTGACCAGCTTGCTGGTGGACTCAACCTGCTGGGCAAACTGTTTGCCCATGCGAATCTGGCCTTCGATGCTGTACCAGTTCCCCAGCCCGCGGCCACAGCCTACGTTCCGGTTGCCGATGGCGTCGATATCCCGAATGCTGCCATCGTCGTAGGTCTTGACCTGCTTTTCCTTGGGATTCGACGGATTGGGCTCGGCCCAGGAAAGGGCTCCAAACAGGAGAAACAACCCCAAAAACGCGAAGAATTTACGAAATGGCGATGACTGCCGCACTGGAGGGTCCAAATAGTTAGAAGGGGAAACCGCGAAAAGAGTTATCTCGCGCTCCTTCACTTGTTTAACCATTTCTAATTCTAATGCCGGTTCTAATGCCGGAGATATGCAATTCCGGTGGTAGACCTCAGCGTCCAGAACCATGCCAGGGTCAGGCCGATCATCACCGCCGAGGTGCCCCAGGCGATAATGTTGAAGGTGGGGGTGTTTACGTACCTGCCCATCAGTTCTTTACGGTTAATCAGCAGCAGCATCAGCACGAGCACAAAGGGCAGAACCATGCCGTTCACGACCTGCGAGAAAATGGAGATTTTGACCAGAGGCAGGTTCGGAATCAGGATCACAGCCCCGCCAAGTCCCACCAGCAGGGTGTAAAGCCAGTAAAAGGCTGGGGCGTCGCGAAACTTGCGCTCCAGCCCGGATTCCAGGCCCAGACCCTCACAGACCGCGTAGGCCGTGGACAGCGGCAGGATTGCCGCGGCGAAGAGAGACGCGTTCAACAGTCCCATGGCGAACAAAATGTAGGCATACTGGCCGGCCAGAGGCCGCAGTGCCTGGGCGGCGTCGGCAGCGTCGCGCACCTCGTAGTGCCCATGCAGGTGCAGGGTTGCCGAGCAGGCCACCACGATGAACCACGCGACGATCACGGCGAAAATGCACCCGGTGATAACGTCCAGCCGCGAAGCGCGGTACTGCTTGCGGGTAACGCCCTTCTCCACGATGGAAGCCTGAAGATAAAACTGCATCCACGGAGCTATGGTCGTGCCCACCAGCCCGATGACCATGTAGAGATAGTCCGAGCGGGCAAATAGCGACGGGCGAGGGGGAATAACGGTCGCCTTGGCGGCGACCATCCAGGCTGGGTGGGCGAGAAATCCCGCGACCAGATAGGTCACGTAGAAGAACGAGGCCACCAGGAAAACCTTCTCGACCGACTTGTATTGTCCCCGCACGACGATAAGCCAGGCGATGAGGGCGCCAATCGGTACAGACTTGTACTTCGAAACGCCGAAGAGTTCCAGGCCGCCGGCGATACCCGCAAATTCCCCGACCACGTTGCCGAAGTTGGTGATGACAAGGCCCAGCATGATGAAGAAGGTGATACGCAGGCCAAATTCTTCGCGGATGAGGTCGCTGAGGCCTTTGCCGGTCACCGCTCCCATGCGCGCCGACATCTCCTGAATCACGATCAGGGCGATCATGGTGGGAAGAATGGTCCATAGAAGACCGTAGCCAAATTGCGCTCCTGCGGCCGAATAGGTCCAGATGCCGTTGGCGTCGTTGTCGACATTCGCCGTGATGAAGCCTGGGCCGACGACGGCAAAAAACAGGAGAATCCGGCCTTTCCATGTCTTCAGGAAGCTCATAGAAGCGCTTCAGTGCGCACCAATGCTGGCGCAACGCCGCAACAGCATAAATGCACTTGTCAAGGCTGGATAGATGGAAGGCGGATTCTGGCGGGACACGGTCACCTCTGTGTCCCCTGTGGTCAAGAAAAGCATGACCACAGAGAACACAGGGGATCACAGAGGAGAGCTGAGATGGAGTTTAAAGGAACGGTAGGCCTCGGTTTCCCCTGTGCACCTCTAGTTTCCCCTCTGTGGCTAACAAAAGCATGACCACAGAGAACACAGGGGATCACCGAGGAGAGCTGAGATGGGTTTAGAGAGCGGTCGGCCTCGGTTCCCCGTGCACCTCTGTGCCCCCTCTGTGGGTAAAAAAAGCATGACCACAGAGAACACAGGGGATCACAGAGGAGAGCTGAGATGGAGTTTGGAGCACGGTAGGCCTCGGTTTCCCCTGTGCACCTCTAGTTTCCCCTCTGTGGCTAACAAAAGCACGACCACAGAGAACACAGGGGATCACAGAGGAGAGCTGAGATGGAGTCTAGAGGACGCTAGGCCTCGGTTTCCGTGCACCTCTGGTGTCCTCTCTGTGGCTAACAAAAGCATGACCACAGAGAACACAGGGGATCACAGAGGGAAACTGAGATGAAGTTTGGAGCACGGTAGGCCTCGGTTTCCCCTGTGTTCTCTGTGTCCCCTCTGTGGGTAACAAAAGCATGACCACAGAGAACACAGGGGATCACAGAGGAGAGCTGAGATGGAGTTTAGAGCACGCTAGGACTCGGTTTCCCCTGTGCACCTCTGTGTCCCCTGTTACTAACAAAAGCATGACCACAGAGAACACAGGGGATCACAGAGGGAAACTGAGATGGAGTTTGGAGCACGGTAGGCCTCGGTTTCCCCTGTGCACCTCTGTGTCCCCTCTGTGGGTAACAAAAGCATGACCACAGAGAACACAGGGGATCACAGAGGAGAGCTGAGATGGAGTTTAGAGCACGCTAGGACTCGGTTTCCCCTGTGCTCCTCTGTGCCCCCTGTGGTTAGAAAAAGCACGACCACGAAGGACACAGGGGATCACAGAGGAGAGCTGAGATGGAGTTTAAAGCTTGGCGCGCAACAGGCTTATCACGTCATCGGAAGTGATGACGCCGGTCAGCTTCTTGTTCTCATCGACCACCGGAAGTGTCACCAGGTTGTATTTGTCGAATAGTTCGGAAACTTCCTTCTCGCCGGCGCCGGCGTCGCAGGAAATCAGCGGCTCTTGAGTGAGCGTGAGCAGCGCGTGCTCCGGCGATGCTAGAACCAGCCTGGCCAGCGGCACCGCTCCCACCAGCGTACCGCGCGAATTGATCAGGTAGATGGTGGCGACCGACTCCAGTCCGCCCTGGAACTGCCGCAGGGCTTCCACCGCATCGTGGGCCGTCCCATTGAAGTCCAGCGCCAGGTACTCGGTGTTCATGTGCCCGGCGGCGGTGTTCTCCCCAAACTCGAGGAGCTCGACCATCTCCCTGCGCTCCTGAGGTTCCATCTCCTGCAGGATCTGCTCGGTCCTCTCTTCCGGCAGATCGGCCAGCAGGTCGGCAGCGGCGTCGGGGTTCATCTCCTCGACAATCTCGGCGGCGCGCTCGGAGTCGAGCGATTCGACGATTGCCTTCTGAACCTTTGGTTCCACCTCTTCCAGTGCGCCGGCCGCCACGTCCTCGTCAAGGGTTTCGAACACCGCCTCGCGTTCGTCGGGGGCCAGTTCTTCAATGATGTCGGCGATGTCGGCAGGGTGGAGCTTGGCGAGTCGGCTGTGGGAGATCTTCAGTTTTACCCGCCGCGCCGGATCGGTTTCGATCAGATCGACGAATTCCCAGGGAATATTGCGTGGTGGAATTCGTACCAGCAGGGTGCGCAGCGCCACCATGGGCACTACACCCTTCAGCAGGCGCCGAATTGCGCCCCGGATGCCGACGTCGACAGCATTCACGCGCAAAGACGGGCGATTGTTGGTGGTTTCGGGCTGGAGATCGACATCATTGACGCGCACGACCTTGCGCCCGTGCACGTCGATGATCTGCTGGTCCAGGAGATCGCGCTCCAGCAGGAAAAGGCCCTCGGAGGCATCGGCAGCCGGCCAGCTGGCGGCCGCGCTGGTGGCGTAGACGCCTCCATTGATCGAACCAATCGAAGTGAAGGGGAGAACCCGGTCGCCGCCCTTGGTCCGGACGATGAGCATGGAAATGTGGACCCGATCTTCCTGGGGAGTGAGGGCGAGTTCCCGCACACGCCCACACTGGATCCCCCGAGTGTCAAACACCGGGGTCCCCAGTAATTCGGTAAGCGCCATCGTCGCCATCGTGATGAGAATACCCAACTGCGGCGGGAGAAGCTAGACGGAATGGGAAGTCAAAATCCCCGCCCTGTTGCAGAGTACGTGACAAGGACGGGCATCCTCCTTGGGCTTAGTGCACAGGTTGGGGAACCTCGCCCAAGGGCAAGCGCAGGAAAAAAGTAGTTCCGTTGCCGGGCTTGCTGTCGAACCAGATTTTACCGCCGTGCTTCTTCACGATCACGGAGTGGGCCAGAGCCAATCCCTGTCCCGTGCCTTTGCCCACTTCCTTGGTGGTGAAGAAGGGCTCAAAGACACGGTTTCCAATCTCCGATGGAATTCCGGTGCCGGTATCGCGCACCTGAATCTCAGCCCAGGACCCGTCGCACCGGGTCCGCAGGTCGATTGTGCCCTTGCTCTCCGGGTCGCCACCATTGGCGGCTACGGCATGGGCTGCATTGATAATGAGATTGAGAATTACCTGGTTGAATTCCCCGGCAAAGCACGGAACCAGCGGCAGGCTGGAATCGAAGTCGGTCGTGATCTCCGCCACATATTTCCACTCGCTGCGCGCCACCGTGATCGTGGTCTGGATGGCATGGTTGATGTCGATGGGATTCTTCTCTTTCGATCCGGGATGGGAGAACTCCTTCATGGCGCGCACAATGTCGGCGATGCGGTCCAGGCCATGCAGGGCTTCCTCGATCGCGGACGGGACTTCCTTCAGCAAATACTCAGCGTCCAGTTCTTCGCTGCGCAGGAGAAAACGTTGCGCATCATGCTCAGGCATACGCCCGGCGCTCAGCTCCTTTTGCACCTGACTCGAAAGCGAAAGGAGTTCACCGATAGAAATGGAAGACTCCTTCACGAATTTGACGTTGTGCATGACGTATTGCACCGGCGTGTTGATTTCATGCGCAACTCCGGCAGCCAGTTGACCGATGGCTTCCAATTTGTGGACCTGTCGCAATTCCTCTTCGAGCGCCCGGTGCTCGGTAATCTCGGCGCCAGTGATGAGAAAGCCGATCATCCGTTGGCTCGCAAAGTACACCGGGTTGACTTGCAGGCTTAAGAATCTCCGTTGTCCTGCCTTCTCGAAGACAACGTCCTCGTAGCATCGCATGCGGTCGATTCGCGGCCATGACTGCAACTCGCTGTCGAGATCGAAATTCAGCCATTTGATTCCGCAGTCCCCAACCGGTTTGCCGCGGACTTCGGCTTCAAAGAGTGCGAATGTGCGCGCTGCAGTGGCATTCCAGCGCGTGATGCACCCCTGCATATCCGTTCCAATCAGAATGGAGGGAACGCAAGTGATCAGCAGCTCGGACTCATTTTTTGCCAGCGCCAGAGCGGATGCCTGCACCTGCAGTTGCCACGCCGCGATCAAACTGAGGATGATGCAGCAAGTGACGAGGATCCCCAATACCCGCAGGGTAATGCCTGCCTCCCTTCCCTGGCGATGGACTTCAAGAGCGAGCCTGCCGCTCTCCTCGCGGACCACATCGCCGGAAAGTTCCTCGATGCGGGCCATTGGCTCCTGCAAGTCCTGAAGGGCTGCCATGGCATCCCGGCTTCTTCCCTCGCTGACTGCTCTGATGACGGCCATTTTCGTTGGTCCGATCTCCTGCAATAGCCGGGAAAGCTCTTCGACCTTCGCGCTGCCCGCCAGGGCCTGATTCAGGCGTTGAGTGCTCTCGTCAAGGATTGACGCCGCCTTGATGGCAAGAATGGCGGTGCCGCGCTTCTGAGCGGGGGTTTGCGCAATCACCAGTTGGGCTTCCGCCTTGCCCATGACGAGGATTGCGGCCTGGGCCTTGGCCGCCGCATCGGCCCGTTCCTGGGAGGTATTCAACGCTTCCCGGGTCTGCGCATTCTGGCTGTAAATGGTGTAGCCGCCGAGGATTCCAACCGCGAGCAGTCCGATGACTGAGATTGTGGACGCGGCCACAAGCTTGCCCGACCAGCTCATTTCATGACCCACCGTGGCTCCGTAGCGACATGCGAAACAACCAACACCCCGTCAACCTGTAATCGGCTGATAACGCGCCCAGTTTAGTGATTTCACCGACGTCATCCTGCCTGCCTAATGCGCCGTCACGCGCCGCCGATATTACGGATGGGGAATTCCTCGCGGTTTCTGAAGCTTGAGGACAGGTTGAACGCAATCGGCAAGAGCAGCGAACACACTCGGACGGCTCAGATTTGCAAGTTGAAGCGCCATCTCGACGCCGGCGCAGTGCGGAGGAGAAATCCCGCACTCACCCGAACGATACTCTTTGCCCTGCTGGCCATCGGCCTGTTTGCCGGAGCGAAGCACGAGCCGCAGGTTCAGAAATCCGCCTTCCGGTTTCCAGATCACATTCCGGTGCCTAGAGGGAACCAGATCACGACCGCCCGGGTTGAGCTGGGGAAAATGCTGTTCTTCGATCCCCGGCTTTCTGGATCGGGCAATATCAGCTGCGCCTCCTGCCACAATCCCGCCCTGGGCTGGTCGGACGGCCTGAGTCTTGCCCAGGGCGACGGGACGGCGCCGTTGACCCGGTCTACCCCGACGATCATCAACGTTGCATTCGAGCCCCTGCTCATGTGGGACGGCCGTTTCAGAAACCTCGAGGACCAGGTGATGAGTCCGATTGAGACTGCCGCGGAAATGCACAATTCCGACGAATTGCTGGTTGAAACCCTGCGGGATATCCCAGCCTACGTTCGAGCGTTCGCGAAAGCCTATCCGGGGGAGGAACTCACGCCCCACAGCGTGGCAAAGGCCGTTTCTGCCTTCGAGCGCACGATTATTTCCAGGAATTCGCCGTTTGACCACTGGGTCGACGGAAACGACAAGGCCATCAGCGCCTCCGCGAAGCGCGGCTTTTACCTGTTTACGGGAAAGGCGAATTGCGTCGCCTGCCACCAGGGGTTCAACTTCACCGATGATGGCTTTCACAATATCGGCCTGAGTGGAAATACGGATCCGGGGCGTTACGCCTTGCTTCCGATCAAGATCCTAAAAGGAGCTTTCAAGACTCCGACTCTCCGCGATGTGGCTTACACGGCGCCTTACATGCACAACGGGAGTTACCAGACGCTGGAAGAGGTGGTGGATCACTACGACCGCGGGGGAGACGACAAGGAGAATCTCGATCCCAACATCAAGCCGCTGGGACTCTCCGAACAGGAAAAAGTAGACCTGGTGCAATTCATGAAAAGCCTGACCGGGCATCCGGTGATGCTGACGCTGCCCAGGCTACCGCAATAGAGAGAGGACAGAGCAGATGATTAAAACAGGCGCTGCCGGGGTGGTTCTTGCAGTGGTGCTGGCTTCCAGCGCGGCGGCGGCAGACAAATATGTCGTGGGGCAGAAGGACAAGACCTTCATCTACAAGGGAGAAAAAGTCGAGGTCCTGAAAGTGAAGGTCGGAGACACAGTCGAATTCAAGAACCTGGATCCCTTCTTCCATAACATCTTTTCGCTCTCCGACATCAAGATGTTCGACCTGGGCTCGTTTCCGCAAGGCCAATCAAGGTCCGTAACCTTCGACCAGCGGGGACGAGTCGACATTGAGTGCGCCATCCATCCGCAAATGCACATGGTTGTCGAGGTGAAGTAGTGGTTCGTGTTTTCCAGACGCTGCTTGCCCTCTCCAGTCTTTGCGCGGTTTCTGCGGCCCAGGACAAGCGCGAGGACCTGCTGCAAGCCATTTCCAGACCGCTCGTCCAGGGCAGCATCGTGTACCGCATCTATTGTGAGCGCTGTCATGGGCATTCCGGAGATGGAATCACGCGCGCCGCCAGACTCTACGGGGACGACAAGCTCGCGATCAAGCCGCAATCGGCTGACTACTACGCCAGCATCATTCATCACGGGAGCGAGGAACTGGGAAACTCACCTTTCATGCCGCCCTGGCGGGATGAATTGTCCCATGAGCAAGTTGTCGATACGGCAGCATATCTCGCCGTGTTGGGCGATCCGGTCCAGCGGGGCCAAGCGACCTTCGTCGTGAACTGTGCCCGCTGTCACGGGATTCACGCCGACGGCAAAGGCTATGTTTCGGACCAGCTCCAGCCTCGACCGGCGGACCTGACACACAGCACAAAAGGTGCCGAGGCCAAGGAATTCATCATCCGCGCGGGCGGCCCGGCTTTGGGACTGTCGTCGGGCATGCCCCGCTGGCAGGGGCGGCTCAGCGATCAGGAAATCAAGGACATTCTGAAATACCTGCAATCGGTCTATCAGTCGAACAAGTAGCGCCTTCCGATCACTTGGTACAATTGGGTGCCTGGAACCAGCATCGCTCCTATGACTGCCACTCGCAGCGTCCGCACGGAAGCTATTTCGACCGAGATTCCGCCCGTCCCCTTGACGGTCGAGGGTTACAGCGTCCTGCATCAGATGATGCGCTTCCGGCGGGCGGCATGGCGTACGCTCAGCCAATCGCAGGCCGGCGAAATTCTGAATGAGGCGGCCGGTGTGCTCACGGCCATGGAGAGTGATTCGAAGGCGCCCTCCGCGATGTTTTCCCTCCTTGGCCACAAGGGCGACCTGATGTTCGTGCATTTTCGCGACTCCTTCGAGTTGCTGAACCGCGCGGAACTGCAGCTCTCGAAGCTTCGTCTGAGCGACTATCTGGAGCCGGTCAGTTCCTATCTTTCGGTGATTGAACTGGGACTCTACGAGTCCACGATCAAGGCCTACAAGGGCCTGGCCGAGCGCGGCATCGAGCCGCACACGGAAGAGTGGAACCGCGAGATCGGCGAGACGGTCGCCCGCCAGAAGGAAGCAATGCGTCCCCGGCTCTTTCCCGAAATGCCCCCGCACAAATATCTGTGCTTCTACCCGATGGACCGCCGCCGGGGCGAAGACAAGAACTGGTACACCCTGCCCATCGAAGAGCGCGCCCGCCAGATGAATGAACATGGCATGGTAGGACGCCGATACGCAGGAGAAGTGAAACAGATCATTACAGGATCCATCGGCTTCGACGACTGGGAGTGGGGCGTAGACCTGTTTGCCGACGAGCCTCTGGTGTTCAAGAAGCTGATTTACGAAATGCGGTTCGACGAAGTCAGCGCAGTTTATGCACTGTTTGGCACTTTCTACGTTGGCGTTCGATGCAAAGCCGCCGATCTGCGCGGACTGCTGATGGGTTAGCGCAATAGCGAGAAGGAGTGGCTGCGAGGAAATGGCAACCCTGGGCTTGATCGAATATAAGGACGCCAGTCCCGAAGTGCGTGCCGTCTACGACGACATCATGGCCACGCGGAAGACTGACTGGGTGAATAATTTCTGGAAAGCCATCGCACACGATCCAGTCACCCTCAAGCGCACATGGGAAGACATCAAGCAGATCATGGCGCCCGGGGCTCTCGATCCGCTGGTCAAGGAGATGATCTACGTGGCAGTGAGCGTCAGCAACCAGTGCGATTACTGCATCGCCTCACATACCGTTTCGGCGCAGAAAAAAGGGATGACCGACGCCATGTTCAAAGAGTTGATGGCTGTAGTCGGTATGGCTAACGAGACCAATCGGCTGGTAGCCGGATACCAGGTGGAGATCGACGAGCAGTTCAAGCGATAGTTGAAGATTTAGCTCAGCTTTGCCGCTTCTTCTTCCCAGCTTTCTTCCGCTTCCTTGCTGACGCAAACTTGAATTCGTGGATCTTCATGTCCACGCGCCGTCCTCGAAAGCTAACGCCTTCTGCCTGAAGCCGCATCCGCTGTTCGAAGGCTGAGTCACCGCGCAGTTTGATTTCGCCGCCGGCACCCAGAACTCGATGCCAGGGCAACCCGTAGGATCCACGCAACGCTGCGACCACCTGGCGGGCGGCGCCGGGATAGCCGGCGGCGCGGGCGACAGCGCCATAGGAAGAAGCCTTGCCGGAGGGAATTTTCCTGATGGCGGCGCGAATTTTCTCCCGCATGCGGTCTGCGGCAGGTGACGGCACTTCTTCACCCGTTACGCGGCAGCGCCCTTGCGGAAGGAATCCAGCGCCTTTTCCTCGGTATCGTAGACGTCGAAAACGGTCAGAAGCTTGGTGACCTGCAGCAGGTCGCCGATACGCTGGGTAAGGTTGGCCAGCTTGATCGAAGAGTCAGCTGTCCGAGCCGAGGTGTACAGAGAAACCAGAGTGCCCAACCCGCCGCTGTCGATGTAATTGGTGCCGGACAAATTGATTACAATCTGCTTGTTGTCCTGGATTAGATTCTTCACCGTGTCCCGCAATAAACTGGACTCTTCCCCAAAGATGATGCGGCCCGAAGCGTCGATGACCAGGATGCCGTCCACCGTCCGTGTATGCAGTCGTAGTTGCAAGGGAGTCTCCTTCGCCAGGGAGTGCCCGGCAGAGCATAGAGCCTATCCTGCGAACGCCGTCTCCGCAAGGGCTTCGTCGAGCTTTTGAGCAGTCTCGGCGAGTGCTGCCATCACGTATAATTCAGACATTCCCCGTCATGAGCTATCAGGTTCTCGCCCGCAAATACCGTCCCCAAAAATTTGCCGAAGTCATCGGGCAGGAGCACGTCACCCGCACCCTGAAGAACGCCATTGAACAGAGCCGGACGGCCCACGGCTACATCTTCAGCGGCCACCGGGGGATCGGGAAAACGACGGTAGCGCGGATCCTGGCAATGGCATTGAATTGCCGGTCCTCCGACCGTCCGGTATCTGAACCCTGCGGGATTTGCGAATCCTGCACCGAGATCCGGGCCGGCAACGCGGTCGATGTGATCGAGATCGACGCGGCCACCAACCGCGGAATCGACGAGATTCGGGAACTCCGGGAGGCGTCCCGCTACCGCCCGGCCCGGGACCGCTTCAAGATCTACATCCTCGACGAGGCTCACCAGATCACCGACGCGGCTTTCAATGCGCTCCTGAAGACTCTGGAGGAGCCGCCAAGCCACGTTGTCTTTATGCTGGCTACAACCCAGCCCGAGGATATTCCCCAGACCATCCGATCGCGATGCCAGCATTTCAGCTTCCGGGCGGTGCGATTCGAGGAGATTCTGGAACAGCTCAAGAATCTCGCGGCGCTGGAAGGCATTGAAACCGAGGAAGATGCACTCGCTTTGCTTGCCGAGGCGGGGGATGGATCGATGCGCGATGCGCTCTCCATCCTCGACCAGGCCATCGCCTCGTGCGGCGGTCGTCTAAGCGCCGATACCGTGCGGCAGCTTGTCGGAACGGCCCCATCGGGCGTGCTCGAGCAAGTGATGGAGGCGGTTTCCCGCAGCGCCAGTGAGGAGGTCTTGCGGCTGGTCGACAAGCTGTTGAGCGATGGTCATAGTCCGGTTCACTTCGCGCGCCAGTTGGTGCGCTTTCTGCGCAATGCAACCGTGGCCAGAATTGCAGGAGCCGACTCCTCCCTGCTGCAAATCTCTGGAGACGAGCGTCAGCGGGTAGCCCGGGTGGCTCAGCTTTTCAGCGAGGAGGACCTCGCCCGTCACCTGCAGATCATGCTGCGAACGCACAACGAGCTTAGCTACAGGCAGGAGCAGCGGTTTCACCTCGAACTCGGGCTGCTCAAGATGGCGCATGCGCAGCGCTTGCTTCCCCTTGAGCAATTGCTGAGTGAAGCGGGAATGCCCGCCTCCGGTGTTGTCCCGGCGCCGCGGAAGCCGGCGCTTGTTCCCGATAGTCGCAAGGCGGAATCGCAGCCGGGCCGTCCCGCCGCCGTTTCGCCCTTTGCCGCTGATTCCGCGCGCAAAAGTGGCTCCAAGCCTCAGCTTCTTGACGAGGATGGCGCGGTCGGCGAGATGAGAACCGCGGCTTCTGCAGCCCGGCAGCCTGTGGTCATGGGGGCAGCCGTGGCAGTCGCAGATCCTACTCCTGAGCCCGACCCAGCCCCGGAAGCACGCGATTCCGAAGCCGATCGACTAAGGGCAGCGGTTCTTGCCGCGGTAGATGACGCCGGCCATCGCATGCTCAGCTCAATGCTTCAGGCCGGCGAGTGGCAGGTTCAAGGAAATGAACTGATAATCAAAGTCGATTCCTCCGCCACCGTCATCGATATGTCATTAGGGGCGGACGCCAAGCGGCTGATTGGCGCAACCGCGAGCGGAGTTTTGGGGCGTCCGGTGAAACTGCGGGTTGTGCCGGGGGCCGTAACCCAGGCCTCAGGGGCAAGCCGGCCGGCCTCAAATGGAGGAGGTCGCAGCCGGGCGGAGCGTGACCCGATCGTGCAGCGCATGCGGGAGAAGTTCGGAGCCGAGATACGTACCATCATCGATTACAACGGCAAGAAATAAGGCATTCCAGCGGCCGCGTTGCGCATCTGATTCACTATTCCTTGAACTACGGATGAAACCATGGGCGGATTCAATATTCAGGAATTGATGTCGCAGGCCAAAAAGCAGTACGAGGTGCTGCAGAAGAAGATGGAGGAAACGGTCGTCGAGTCCTCCTCCGGTGGTGGAAGTGTGACCGTCAGGATGGACGGCCGCAAGCAGGTTTTGAGCATCAAGATCGATCCCGAGACGGTTAAGGGGGGAGATATCGAGATGCTTCAGGATTTGATAACGGCGGCCGTAAATGGGGCTGCACATAAGGTGGATGAATCGATGCAGGCCAGCGTGGGGGGAATGCTCGGAGGACTGGGGATTCCCGGGCTGTAGGTTCCATTCCCGGCGCGAAAGGCGCTTCTTCCTGAAGAATAATCTGTGATCCTATGAATCGTTTTGCGGAGCCGATGTCCCGGCTGATCGGGGAACTGAAGAAGCTGCCGGGAATTGGCAGCAAGAACGCGCAGAGGCTCGCGTTCCACATCCTGCGCGCAAGCGACGACGACGCGGAGGCCCTGGCCAGCGCGGTGCGCGACGTCAAAGCCAGCCTGCGACTGTGCTCGCAGTGCAACAACATCACCGACGTCGATCCCTGTGTCTACTGTTCCAGCCCCACGCGCAACCAGCGCATGGTCTGTGTTGTCGAGGAACCGACCAATATCGCCGCCATCGAGAAGACCAAGCACTTCAACGGCGTCTACCATGTGCTGCACGGAACTATTTCCCCTCTTCATGGCGTAGGGCCGGAGCAGTTGCGCATCGGAAATCTGGCCCGCCGCGTCGAGGAGGGCCGTTTCGATGAGGTCATCATCGCCACCAACCCAACGGTCGAAGGCGAGGCCACGGCCGTTTATCTGTCCGGGATCCT
Source organism: Terriglobales bacterium (assembly GCA_963803205.1). Classification (GTDB taxonomy): domain Bacteria; phylum Acidobacteriota; class Terriglobia; order Terriglobales; family Acidobacteriaceae; genus CAWDLG01. The sequence goes on along the minus strand of CAWDLG010000004.1, from coordinate 341,935 downwards.
GCGACACAATGGGTTGAAGGTGACGCGCATTGCCATGGGAATCCCCGTTGGGAGCGATATCGAATACGCCGACGAAATCACCATGCTGAAAGCCATGGAAGGCCGGCGCGAATTGTAGCGTCACACAGTATCGGGGCATTTGTGCGCAAAAGTTTTCACCATCCGGGTGCGAGCCCGCCCTCAAATCAGCGCTAACTATAATATCTAACTATAATAGTTTCAGTTGTTTATCTTTACTTTCCTCAACTCATACCTAAAATCCAACTCTGGAGCGCGGTTTGCACCTCCTGGGACAGCGCATCACTCCTCGTCTCCATTGTGGGTTTTCAGGCTGACGCGAGGAAATGCAGCTTACATTGGCAACAATTGGGCCAAAGCACATACTCAGCGTCAGCTCGCGCCGCGCTGCGATGTAACCGCATCCAACCCGACGCCATAAAAACCGGGCCAACCAGCCCGGTTTTTACTTTTTGGTCAATTAGTGGTTGCCGAGGTGTCGGCGTCCAGAAAACAGTTGGTTTCCCTATCGGCAGGAACGACTCCGCGCGGCATAGCTCCGCCGTTGTACTCCGCCATGCGGTTCTTCCACTTCAGGAATCCGGTGATCGTTTGCGGTTCAATCCGCACTTCCACCCGGCGCAGGCTGGCTAGCAGCAGGTTCATCTCATAGCGAAATCCTCTTGGGCTGCGCAGGTCCCTGGCTGATGCAGACACCACTTCGACTTTGCGGTTACGGGGCTCAAGCAGTCCCCACCCGGACGGGAGTTCATCAACCTGCACCATTCCCGGCGGTACCAGGTAAAAACGCTCGCAACCCAAGCCGAGATGGGGTTTCAGCCGGAATGGCTTTATCCTGTCGGCGAGGAAGTCAGCGCGTGAAATCTTGCATTCGACCATAACGGAGTGGCTGGCCCGCTTCCATCCGATCGCGTCGGGCATCTCTCCGCTTACGCAGGCCTGCTCGGAGAGAATGACGCCACATCCATAGCCGCGCAGCCACTGCACGGCCCTTTCAACCAGTTGGGCATGAGTCATGGCGGTAGCTTGACGGGTTGCCGCCCACGGCGGAAGTGACTGGTAAGCTTCGGGCTCGGCTAGCCGCGGGCCACGCGCAGAGGCTTCACGATGACCGGCTTCCGGTAGACGATCTCGAGAAGGTGGCGGGCTCCGGCGATAGCTTCGGCTTGCCTGTCCCGCGCGGAGTAGTTCTGAGCGGCGATGAGCAGTGCGCCGTTCTGTTGCTGGACCTCAAGGCGCTGGATGTGGCCATTCCGGCTGCGATCGAAGGCACTGGCCAAGCGGAGGATTCCGGCCAGCCTCTCTGCCTGATGCCGTTGCGAAACGGACAGCCCCTGCAGCGACTTCTGTCCGGCCTTGGGCAGTGCCCCGCGGTGGTAGCGTGCCACAACTGCCGCGAGATGCAGGTCAGAATGGCTTACGCCGAGCGGGGTTTCCATTTTGTCGATCATCCGTGCGCTGGCCTTGTGATGCCCCTTTTCCTTTTTGGAGCGGCCGATATCCCGAAACAGCCCCGCTAACTGGAGAATGGCGGCATCGCGCGAGCCGTTCGTCTTCACGCCATTCGATGATTCGAGGCCTCTGAAGATCTGCGACGCCAGTTGCGCCACGTGGCCCGAGTGCTGGAAATCGGGGTCCAGAGTGGCCGCCCACAGGCGGAATCTGCGCATTGCAAGTCTTTCGACCTGCTTTCCCTGAGGCAGCTTGGCGCGCCAGACAGGCCAGAGGGAGTCGGGGCCCACCATTTTCTTCCGGTAGGCTTCAAGGCGGCGGTTGCGTTCGTCCAGCAGACGGCGATGCCAGAGATCACGGCTGTCGCGATCGGGAAATGCCTTGATGCTCTGGGCCGTGGTCCATAGAACGTCGAGATCATGGACTTCGCCGAGAAGATCCTGGAGTTCTTTCAGGTCGTCGCCCCATTCTTTGTGCAGCTCGGGAAGGAAGTTTTCCACGATGTAGCGGAAGCGCTTCAGGCCTATGCGAAGCGCATGAAATGCGACCTGCGAACGGCTGCGCAGGGCTCGCTTGTGGAGTTCATAGGCGCGGACCCAGTGCTCCAAAGCCATGTGCATAAACAATGGACTGCCAGGCCGAAAGCGCGCGGCTCGCCGGGGCAGGAGCTCGCACCACTTCTTCCATTGCCGACGGTCGAAGTTCTTGAGCACTACTGAGGCTTCCTCTTTCAGCTTCGCTTCCCGAGTCGCGAGGAATCCCAGGAGCTTGCCGCTGACCGGGTCGCCCGGGCTGTCGAGCTTATGAACCCACTCTTCCATCACCTGCACGTCCCGCAGATCGCCGAGGCTGCTGAAAAGCTGCTTCCCCGCCTTGCGCATCTTCTTCCAGCCGGGATCGGGATCCAGTGCCCGGACGCCGTCAGCCATGGACCGGCAACGGCGCAAAGCGACTCGCAGGTCGTGGACCGGATCGGCGGTCAAACCGCCGTCGGCGCGCTCGCACTCTTCCAGAACGCGCTCCATCCAGTATGCGAGACCGGCTTTTTGAACTGGTTTCAATCGAGTTGGGGGATTCTCCGCCAATGGGCCTCTGGTCTATTTCTAACGGGTATTCAAAAGTATTTCCAGTGCCCGGGCAGGGTGCACGGGTGAGACACCCGTGCCTACGTGAGCAGTTGGGTGTGCACGGGTGAGACTCCCGTGTCTACGTGAGCGGTGGGGATACACGGGTGAGACACCCGTGTCTACAGGGTTGGCCGCGCTCGCGGGCAATGGGGGTAACCAAAGACTAGACGTCACGGTAACCTGGTATCCGACTGATCGAACCTCGCCGGTCGGACGTGCGGCAAGGTGTCCGTTTTCCGGCTGTCACAAAAGGGCCTTAGGAGGCACCATCTCGACCGGGAAAATCGCCTGGGACCCGCGTAGATAGCCGCGATTGGCGAGGGTATTATTACCTCCGTAATGTGCGCTAACTTACCGTTTCGCATTACGCTTACGCGGTACCCCGGCAATATCAGGAGCCGCATATTCTCACGGCAGCGACAAGGACGAAAGAGGGCAGGGTCGCGTCGGCACGTGCTTTTGTGCACAGCCTCAACATCCTGGTCAAATACGTCCGCCTCTACGGCTTCGAACACAAACGCACCGAAGGGCAATTCGACACCACCTGGAGTGAATTGCAGCTGGGGCTGCCATCGGGCGGCGATGGCGGCTTTCTGCTGGGTGTCTCCGAGAACAAACTTCTGCTGGACGGCGTGCCCCTCGAGACCGGGCAGGCCGAGCGCAGCTTTGCGCAGTTGCTAACCACCGCCGGCCTGGCGAGCATTCACTTCTCGAATAGCGTTACGAGGGAGGATTTCATCCGTCTGGTACAGGCCTTCACCGTCGGCGGCTCGAAGGCGCAGGACGTGGTGAAGCAGATCCGGGCGACTTTCCCGGATGCCTCGTCCACGATCAGGATTAACGAAGTCAAGTTCATAGCCACCGATCCCGCCAGCGGCGATGTCAGCATCGCGGCGCAGATCGCGGCACAGACGCTCGGCCCGGAATTCAAGCAGTGGCTGAACGAGCCGCACAAACTGCTGCAGCTGATTGCAGCCGCCGAAGGCGCCCACAGTGGGCCGGGCGGTCCTGGAGGAACGGGTGGCAGCGGCACCGGCGGCCCCGGAACCGGTGGTGGTGCTGCGGAGATGGTTCCGGTTGGCAGCATCCCGAATGTCAGAGTCGGGGAAATCGATCCGGTTCAGGTGGGAAGCTGGACCGGCGGCACCGTACCACTTCAGGAAGAGGAAGTGATCCAGGCCATCCGGCTGCTGACCCGGTTTGGTGAGGCGGGCAGCGGTCCCGGCGCAACTCCGGAACTGGTACAGCAGGAAATCGCCGGAGAGCTCAACGCCACCGATCCGAATACAAAGCTGAACCTGCAACAGTTGTTGGGCAGTCTGGCGGCCAATGCAACCGCCGCCGAACAGGCGGAAACGCCGCTGCTGATGAAGGCGGCGGAGCACATGGCAATCCGCTTCGCCCTGGAGCGTTTCCAGAAGGGCGAAGTAAAGGTCAACGCCGTCCATCAGATGCTGGAGCACATGAGCCGGCAGATGGATACGCTTCGCCAGATCCTCAAGATCCAGGAAGACAAGATGGGCAAGGCGGGGATTCTGGTTGAATCTCATGCCGACATCCTCGACCGGATGTTCTGGGCCGAGGTCCCGGAAGCCGGAAAGAAGAGCGTGCTGCTCTCGAGTGAGGCGCCTTGCGTCCCCCCGCGCAATATCCGCCAGTTTGTGGAAGTTCTGCTCGAGCGCGTTGACAAAGAGGCAGCCGGATCCATTCTCAAGAATTACGTCAACTGCCTGGGCGCGAAGGACGTCGAGCCGCGGCGTAAGACAGCGATTGGTTTGGGGCAGCTGGCGGATCTTTTCGGCGCCGTTGGTGGAGAGCTCCTGGCACAGTCGCTGGCCAAGGTGGGAGAGGTCCTCTCCAAAGAACAGGATCCCGAACTTCAGAGCCTGCTGAGCGCAGCCTTTGTCCGCATGAGCTCAGAGGCCAGCTCGCGCAAGCAGTACCAGGCGGTCGCAGAGGTCTGCTCCGCCCTCCAGCGCGTTGCCAAAGAACACCCGGTGTACGCCGAGGAGCTGAGGCCGCGAATCGGAATCGAGAATCGTCTGCCGGAGTTCATTGAAGACGCCTTGCAACTCGGCGAAGTCCCGAAAGATCTGCTCGAAGTACTGCGCCGGACGTCGCAGGCCGCAGCCGAACATCTGGCTGATCGCTTCTTCCGCTGCATGCGGCGCGAAGAGTGCGACCGCATGGTGGACGTGGTCAAAGAGCTGGGCTCTTCTGCGATGCATCACCTCCGGGAAGCACTCCGGACCGGCCAGCCCCGGCAGGCAGCCGCGGCGGTGGGCCTGCTCAGCCGCCTGGACGTGCCAACGCTCCTTGAGTTGCTGCCAGTTCGCTTGCCCGAGTGGAACCGTTTTTATCACGACATTGTGGTCCGGCAGATCGCCTACGGCGCGGCGCCCGATCGCGGACGCACGCTGCTCGAGCTGCTGGAAATCCTCGACATCGCGGTACTGCCGCAGGCGATCGATGAGATCGGAATGAGCGGCGATCATAGCGCTGCCGCACCTCTGATGGTGATTGCAGAGGCCGGCGAAGCGCTGGGACGTCCTCCGCTGCTTCAACTCAAGGCCGTCGAATCCCTGGGCCGACTGCGCGAGCCTGAGTCGGTGGCCCTCCTCCGCAGCCTGCTGGAATCCAAGAAGATGTGGAAGTTCATCAATGCGCGGGAATTGCGGATTGCCGCGGCGCAATCATTGATCAAGATCGATCCCCGCAATGGCAGCGAGATCCTTTCGACCAGCGGACTGGAGCCGGGAGAACTGGCGATTATTCCGCTGGATTCCGCGCCTGCCTGCCCCTGGGTGCGGCAGCGCCGGTACGAGCGGGTTACGCTTCCCAAGCCAGTTTCCGCCACGCTGAGCAGTTCGTGGGGCAAGTCCAGCATTCAGGTGCGCGAACTCAGCCTGGGCGGCGGCATGGGCGTGAAGGAAGACAATCTTCGCGTTGGTTCAGACGCGAATCTGGATATTGCCGTGGGCGTGCGGCGTATCCGTGCGCAAGTGTTGCTGCGGCGCGCCCGAGTGAATGAAGTCGGCTTTGAAATTGTGCAGACCGATCTCGAGAGCCGCCATCGCCTGCGCCGAATTCTCATGGAAGCACTCGACCGCGGGCGGGATATCAAGCCGACGGAGTGGGCCGGCCAGAGACAAGTCTAAGTTCTCTCTTGTTGCCATAAAAAAGCCTCTGCCGGCGGCAGAGGCTTTTGATTTTCCTGCAAACAATCTACGCTACTTTGGCGAAGATGATCACCAGCGTGTAGAGCGCCAGGGACTCGATCAGCGCCAGACCCAGAATCAGTGCCAACTGGATGCCGGGCCGGGCAGCAGGATTGCGGGCCAGACCCTCGGCCGCGGCCGCTGTCGCCTTGGCCTGCGCCAGGCCGCAAACGGCCGAAGCGATGGCCATGGAGAAGCCGGAAGTGATTGCAACCCAATTGACGGGTGCCGACGCCCCACCTCCCTGCGCAAAGGCAGGGACGGCAAAGCACAGGAACGACATCGCCATAAAAACATTGCTCAGCTTTTTCATTCTTCTTCTCTCCTGACATGAATTGCCGCAGGCGGTGGTTGACGTCATCCTCGTACAGACGCCCTCACACTGGACGGCATTTACAACAACACCCAAACTTGAGGTCAGCCCGTTGCCCTAGTGCTCTTCGGCAACCGCGCCCGCCAGATACACCATCGTCAGCAGCACGAAAATGTAAGTCTGTAGCAGCGAAACCCCGATGTGGAGACCCAGGAAAACAATCGGGACACCGATGGGAATAAGGGAAAAGAAAACCATTGTCACCATATCGCCGGCGAACATGTTGGCAAACAGACGAACGGTCAGCGACAAAACCCGGGCCAGGTGGCTGATGATTTCAATGGGCACCATCAGGATGGCAAGCCACCACATCGGGCCCATGAAGTGCTTCAGGTATGCGATGCCGTGGTGTTTGAATCCCTGTGTCTGGTAGTAAACGAAGGCGCAAAGAGCACACCCGAGCGGCACTTCTGGAGTTGCTGTCGGCGATTCGAACCCGGGGATCACACCGAGCAGATTCGAGATCAGGATAAAAAAGACCAAGGCCACGAGGAAGGGCGTGAATCCCTCGCTGTGAGGGCCGATAATCTCCCGGCTTTGGCCTTCCACAAACTCGTGAATAAACTCAAAGGCGTGTTGTACTCCGCCCGGACTCTCCACAGAAAAGCGGGACCGGACTAAAAGAAACGACGCCACCAGGAAAATCAGGACCAACACCTGCATGGCCACCGCGTTGCTGATGGGGGCCTGAGGATGCTTAACGTGAATATGCAGCGCGACCAGGAGCGCGGTCACGGGCCCGGCAAAGAGCTGGTTAAGGATTGCTGTAAACCAGAGTTGTTCCGGCATGATGAAGCGTCCCGCTACGCTCCTGCGAAATTGAGATGGAATCAGGTGCCGCGCGCTACAGCCGAATAGGCTTCGTAGGCGGCTTCACACGCGATGGCCCCTACGGGCAGAAACAGGCCGGCAAAAAGCCCTTTGAGGCTCGCGGGAGAAACACTGAATATAACATAGGCTCCGAGGCCCATCAAAAAGTAGCGAAGCAGGAAACGCAACACAATTCCCCGCCCCGATTGCTGCGTTCCCTCCTGAGTAACGCGGCCGGCAAAGTCAAAAACTACCTGCTTCAGCCACGCGAAATTGATCCAGGCGACTACCGCGCCGAACGCAAAGCCCAGCGCAATTCGCCAGCCGTAAAGCAGTAAAGCGGCTGCTGCCCCGACGCAGCCAATCACTGCCATCGCCCGTTGAATGCGGCTGAGCGCGCCGCCATAGAAAGCTTCGGTCGCGGGGTCTATGTCCAGGGATTTGTCCATTGGCTTTCGGCCGAATCGATGAGAGGGATCGCGGCGTCATGTTCCCCGACGATTCCATACTTCTCGTTCAGAAATCGCCTCAGCGCTGCCGGGAGGACCTGAGAGAGTTCCTGCCAGGTCAGCACCTTGCAGCGCAGTCGCAAGTCGAGGATCTGTACACAGCTCATAACCGCAAACCACGCTTCCCGCAGGTCGGGACGCCGGGCGTCAAGCATCACGCAGAAGGAGCAGTCGTTGTGATGAGCGGCGAGCACATTGCGGATCAGCTGATACGAGACATACCGCCCGCGCATCCGTGGCAAAGCGTTGCTTTCGAATACCTCGCCGAGACCGGCATAGCTCTCGACCAGTGCCGCTTCGGCGCTCTGGAAATCGGATTCAGTGAGTTTTGCTTCCACCAGCAGATTTCCCAGCCGAAGATCAATCTCCGTTCTGTCGCTTCTGCCATCGGCCAAGGGCACCCGCGCCCGAAAACCGAATTCCGGAGTGCAGCCGTCGTTGACGCCCAGCAGATCCAGCACATGGCGATTCCTGAGTGTTCCCGGATAGCAGAAGATGTTCATCAGCAGGGCGTCCGAGCTGTTGCAGGAATCCAGCTCTCGCCACCGCCGATCTTCCCGGGGCAACGTGGTCCGGGCGCTGGTGTGCACCTTTTCAAGCCGCTTGGCCCAGGCTTTCCGGCTCGTAATGGCACGGTAGGCGGCTGGCAGAAAGTTCCCATGTGACGCGCCTTCCGAGCCAGGAACGAAGCAGATGACCGGGGAATCGCCATAACTCTCGCGACAATCCAGGTTCAGCCGCTGGGCATACTTCCGGCTGCGGAGGCTGAGTTCCCGGCGCAACTCGGCGGCGCAGCCGGGAGTGCCGAGATGGCTGCTCGAATCCATTACGAGGGCAGGATACTACGATCGCAGACCGAAGCTATTTGGAGCTTGTGATGGCGGTGCGGACCAGATCCACAAGGCCCGCCGCTGCACCGACAATCAATCCCAGAACATTCAGCCAAGTGGTATGCAGCCAGTGATCGAGCGCTCCGCCAATCAGCCAGCCAATTACCGTGGCGGCAGGCATGACAAAGGCAAGCTGGCTGATGCGTCCTGCCTGAACCCAGAAATTAGTCTTTTGGGGGGAAGGTTCGTTGTTGGTAGGCGGCTCGGCGCCGGGCATAAGCAATTGGCCTGGCTGGATTCTATCCCAGACCCAGTGACCAGTTCACCGCGCGAATGAAATGCTCCGGGAAGACTCCGATCACCACGGTGGCCAGGGCCGTGATGCCGAGGGCTCCCCGCATGGCCAGGCTGATCGGCAGGGGCTCCTTCTCGAGGGCCTCTCGCATGAACATCGCGTTGGCGATCCTCAGGTAGTAGTAGAGCCCAAAAACCGAATACGCCACACCGAGCGTTGCCAGAACGTAATGCCCCGTCTCGATCAGGCTGAGGAAGATGAAGTACTTGCCGTAGAAGCCCGCCAGCGGCGGTATACCCGCAAGCGAGAGGAGGAAGATCAACATCAGAACCGCTTCGGTCGGAGCCCGGAAGAACAGGCCTGCGATGTCGTCGATTTCATCCCCAACCACATTCCGATGGCGCAGCGAGGTGAGCACGGCGAATGCGCCGAGATTCATGAAGGTGTAGACCAGGAGGTAAATCAGAATCCCCTTGATGCCGGTGGCGCTCGCGTAATTGGGATTTCCCGCGACCAGGCCGAGCAGCATGTAGCCGACGTGTGCGATGGAGGAATAGGCCAGCAGGCGTTTGAGATTGTTCTGCGTCAGCGCCGCCAGGTTCGCTCCCGTCATGGTGGCGACTGAGACAAAGACCAGCAAAGGAACGTAGACCGGGCGCATCGGGTAAAGGCCCCACAACAGAATGCGCAGCAGCATCGCCCAGGCTGCTGCCTTTACCGCCACGGACATGAAGCCGGTAATGCAGGTCGGCGCTCCTTCATAGGCGTCCGGCGCCCACTGGTGAAAAGGCACGGCCGCAATCTTGAAGAGCAAACCGGTCGCCGTAGTCAGAAGCGCCAGGATCGCTATCGGATCATGGGCATGGCCGCGGAGCTTGGTGCCGATTACCGCCAGATTCGTGCTCCCGCTGAGGCCATAGAGCAGCGAGAGACCGTATGCGAAAACCCCTGAGGAGAACGCACCCAGGAGAAGATATTTCAGCGCAGCCTCGTTGGAGCGGCGATCCCTGCGCAGGAAGCCCACAAGAACGTACGTACAAATGGCCATCAGCTCGAGACCGATGAAGATGAGCACGATGTCATAGCCCGCTGCCATGCACATCATGCCGACAACCGAGAAAAGAATCAGGGAATAGTATTCGCCGTGGTGCTCATGCTCCACTTCCAGGTAGTGCACCGACATCAGGATGGCTACGGCCGCCGCGCCCAGGAAGAGATAGAAGAAATAGATGGCGAAATGGTCGATCACCATCGCATTCGAGACGGCAGGGCGGAAGTTGGCGCCGCTGACTTCAAGCATTCGCTGAATTCGAAACACTTGAAAGGCCGAGCATGCCAGGCCGACGCCGGCAATTAAGGCATTAACCCACTTCAGGGCTGGTGGAATCCCGAGATCTATCAGCAGAATGCCCAGAGCGAACAGGCTCAGCAGGATCATGGGCATCGACACCACGAGGTCGCTCAATGTAAAGAACGGTGACATGTTGCCCGGCATTTATCGAGTTCCTTCCGGGGTTTGGACAGATGCCGGAACCACCGGTTCACTCGAGTTTTCCTGTGCAGGCGGCTGGTCGGCGGCTCGCACCGGGCCGGAAAAACCGCGGTAGTCAGGCCGGACATCCAGAACAAGCTGGTTGACCGGCTGCTCCAGGATTTCGAAGAAGGGCTTGGGATAAAGCCCGATCCAGAACGCGAGAATGATGAGTGGCGCGAAGGTCAGCAGTTCGCGGGGCGAGAGGTCATGCAGCTTCTCGTTTTTCGGATTGGTGACCGGCCCGAAAAACACCCGCTGGTAAAGCCAGAGAAGGTACGCCGCAGCCAGTACGACGCCCGGGATCGCCCAGGCGGCCCACTTCCAGCTTTCCATGAATGTGCCCTGCAGAATGGTGAACTCACCGACAAACCCGTTCAGCAACGGCAGGCCCATGGAGGACAAGAACATGATCATGGTGATAGTCGCGTAAACCGGCATGACGTTCGAGATGCCGCCGTACTCAGCGATCTCGCGCGTGTGCCGCCGCTCATACAACACACCCACAATCAAGAAGAGCGCTCCGGTCGAAATTCCATGGTTGATCTGCTGGAGAACCGAACCGCTGATCGCGACCGGATTCAGCATGAAGATCCCCAGGGTACAGAAGCCCAGGTGGCTGACCGAGGAATAGGCCACCAGCTTCTTCATGTCCTTCTGCATCAGCGAAACCAGCGCCCCATAAATGATCCCAATGATCGAAAGCCCGATCATCCATCCCCTGACGCGCGCATTGGTCACCACATCGGGAAAGAATGGCAGCGAGAAGCGGAGGAATCCGTAAGTCCCCATCTTCAAGAGAACGCCCGCCAGGATCACCGAGCCGGCGGTGGGCGCCTCTACGTGGGCATCGGGCAGCCAGGTGTGGAAGGGGAACATCGGGACCTTGATGGCGAATCCCACGAAAAATGCCAGGAAGAGCCAGATCGCGTATTCAAACTTGATGTGCAGGGCGGTCTGGTAAAGGGCCGGGATGCTGAAGGTGTAAATGCCCGTCACCTGATGATGGTTGAAGTACAGGAACAGGATGCCGAGCAACATCAGGACGGAACCGGCCAGCGTGTAGAGGAAGAACTTTATGGCGGCGTAGAGCTTGCGCGGCCCGCCCCAGATGCCGATCAACAGATACATGGGCACGAGCATCGCTTCCCAGAAAACGAAAAACAGGAAGAAATCCAGGGCCATGAAGACGCCCAGCATGCCAGTCTGCAAAACCAGGAACCAGGCGTAGTACTCCTTTACCCGGTCTTCAATCGCGGTCCATGAGGAAAGGATGGAAATCCACCCGAGCAGTGTCGTCAGCATGATCAATAGAAAGGAAATGCCGTCAATGCCGAGGTAGTAGCCGGCGCCGATCGACGGGATCCAGTTATTGAGTCCGCCCTCAATAAATTTGAAGTGAGTGGGAGTGACTTCCGCGCGCTGCGCCCAGAACATGGGCACCAGGGGGAGCGAAACCAGCAGGCCGGCCAGGGCGAAGATGTTGGCGATCCAGCGGATCGCGTCCTTCTTTTCCTTGGGCACAAAGAGGATGAGCAGAGCGCCCACCAGCGGCGTGAACAGGATGATTGAGAGAATGTGGCTTTGCATTGTTCAGTCCAAAACGCGGTCAACCACCCCGCGCCACAACGTCATCGCACCGCGTAATAGAAAACGAACCCCAGAAGCCCGATAACCATCACAAGGGCGTACCACTGTACCAGTCCCCATTGCAGCAGGCGAACCGGGTAAGAAAGGATCCGCGCCAGAATTGCGGGACCATTTACGACCAGACCGTCGATAATCCAGGTGTCCCACCACTTGGAGATGGAGGCAATAGCTCGCGTCAGCCAGCCTGCGCCATTCACCGCACCATCGATGAAGCGTGAGTCGAAGATGCTGGCCGATTCTCCCAGCCCCAGGACGCCGAGGCGGACGTCCCCGATGGTTCGCCGCCCGGTGAATGCGTAGTCATACGCCTCGTCCACGTAGTACTTGTTCAGCAGCGTGTTGTACAGCCCGGGCACCTTGTTGGCCATCGGTTCGATGTAGCCCTTATCCGCATGGCGGTAGGAATTCCAGGCCATGCCCCAGCCCACCGCCGCGGCGGCGAGGGAAAATAGCATCAGCAGGTACTCCGTCGGGCTGGTGTGAGCTTCCTCGTGGCGCCCCGCGGCCAGTTGTTGCGCTTCCCCTTCCGCAACCAGTACCTGGGACTCCCTGGCGAACACCGGCTCAAGAAACGCTTCGAACCGGTTCGATCCGCCCAGGCTCTGCGGCCAGCCCAGGAATCCGGCAAACAGGGAAAAGAACGCCAGAATGACCAGCGGCACGGTCATCGACTTGGGCGACTCGTGAATGTGATGTTCGACTTCGTGGCTCATGCGCGGGCGGCCGTGAAACGTGAGATACATCAGCCGGAACATGTAAAAGGCCGTCATCAGCGCTGTTCCGTAGCCGATAAGCCACAACAGGCGGTAAGCTCCGCCTTCCGCCGCCCACGTCTGCCACAGAATTTCGTCTTTAGAAAAGAAGCCCGCGAAGGGGAAGATTCCTGCAATCGCCAGGGTGGCAATGAACATGGTCCTGTGCGTGATCTTGATCCGCCCGTGCAGGTCGCCCATGTTGCGCATGTCCTGCTCGTTGCTCATGGCGTGGATCACCGATCCCGCTCCCAGGAACAACAGCGCTTTGAAGAAGGCATGGGTAAAGACGTGAAACACCGCAGCGGAAAACGCGCCAACGCCCAGCGCGAGGAACATGTAGCCCAACTGCGAGACGGTTGAGTACGCCAGAACTCGCTTGATGTCGTTCTGTACCAGGCCGATCGATGCGGCAAAGAGCGCCGTCAGCGCGCCGATGATGGCCACAACTTTCATCGAAGTCGGCGCCAGGACGAACAACGCGTTCGAGCGCGCCACCATGTACACGCCCGCGGTCACCATGGTGGCAGCATGAATCAGAGCTGAAACCGGAGTCGGACCCTCCATAGCGTCCGGCAGCCAGACATAAAGGGGAATCTGGGCCGACTTGCCGCACGCGCCTACAAAGAGCAGCAACGTAGCAGCAGTGATGACGGGATCACCGAGGTGGAAATTTCCGCTTCGCGCCATCTGGGTCACTTCGGTGAAGCGCAGCGAGCCGAAATACCAGGCGATGCCGAACATTCCCAGCAGAAATCCCGCATCCCCAATGCGGTTGACGATAAACGCCTTGTTCGCGGCGTCGCTGGCCGACTTGCGGTGGAAGTAGAAACCGATCAGCAGGTACGAGCACAGACCCACGCCCTCCCAGCCAACGAACATCACGGCATAGTTATTCCCCAGGATCAGCGTGAGCATGGAGAACATGAAGAGGTTGAGGTATCCAAAAAACCGGTAGTACCCTCCTTCATGCGCCATATAGCCGGTGGAATAAATATGGATCAGCATGCCGACGCCGGTAACGAACAGCAGCCAGATGCTGGAAAGCTGGTCAAGCAGGAAACCGCCATCGGCACGGAATGGAACCGGAGCACCGTCGTGCGTGACGTAGGTCAACTGGCCGGAGTCTGTACCGAGCCAGGTGTACAGGATTTTTTCGTAAGGCAGATGATGGTGCGCTGCCGCCCACTGGGTGTATTGCCAGACGGCGGCGCAGGAGAACAGAAACGCCAGGACCACCGAGCCCACGCACACCGCGCTGACCGACTGCTTTCGCAGCTTGCGGCCGAAGAAGAACATGATGACCGCGCCGGTGGCGGGCAGCAGCGGAATCAGCCAGATGTAATCAAGAAAGAACATGAGTTGAACCGGGCGTCACCACTTCAGCAAATCGATTTCGTCCACGTTGACCGTTTCCTTGTTGCGGAAGAAAGCGATCAGAATTCCCAACCCGACCGCGGCCTCCGCCGCCGCGTCGGTCGTCACAAAAATCGAAAACACCTGACCATGCAGCCCCCAAATCCGGGAAAATGCCACCAGGTTGAGATTGACCGCATTCAGGATCAGTTCGATCGACATCAGTACGATCACAACGTTGCGCCGGGTGAGCACACCAATCACACCCAGAACGAACAGCACAGCGGCGACAACCAGGTAGTGCAATGTGGTTATGGGAGTCATCGTCAATAACTTTAGCTTCTGAAACTAAATCCGCTTCTTCGCCATCACAACCGCTCCGATGATCGCCACCAGCAACAGCAATGAAGCGATCTCGAAGGCGAACACATAATTTCCGTACAGCAACTGCCCAATCTGCTGCGTGTTCGACTGCTCCGGAAGAGGCGCCAGCTGGGCGGAAAACGACGACCGGCCCTTCACGAAAACGCCTACAAACAGTCCACCCAGAGCAATCGCCACTGCCAGTCCCAGCAGCCAGATCTTGTTGTACTGTTCTTCCTTCGCCGACTTGTCGATGTTGACCAGCATGATGACGAACAGAAACAGCACCATGATCCCGCCGGCGTAGAGAATGATCTGCACGCCTGCCACGAAGGGCGCGTAAAGCATCAGATACAGCCCCGCTACCGCGAGCAGCGTGAGGATCAGCGCCAGGGCAGAATGAACCGGGTTTTTGCGGGTGATCACCAGGATCCCGCCAAGGATCGCCAGCCCCGAAAGCAGGTAAAAGAAAAATGTTGTGGCTACCGGTTCCATATCAAAAGATGATTCCCGCCACGGCCGTGAGAATGAGAACACCGATCCCCAACGGCAGCAAGACCTTCCATCCCACTCTCATGAGCTGGTCAAAGCGATAACGCGGGAAGGTACCGCGATACCAGATGTACAGGTACATAAACACCGCAACTTTTGTGGTGAACCAGAAGATATCCTGCACCCGGTCCCGAACCGGAGGAAGAAAGAGAGCCACTCCGATCGCGAGCAGCACCAAACTGAACCCCGCCAGGCCGATCTTCTGGACCTTGAAGTAAGGATGCTGCGGCATGCGGGCGGTGCTGGCGATCGAAATCGCGGCCAGGCCAAGGAAGGTCAACCCGGGGAACCAGGAAAAAACCATGTCCCAGGTTTCGCCGCCCAAAGCGTTGGGAAACGGCCGCAGCCATCCGCCCAGCCATAAGGTGACGGCGATCGAAGAGACTGCGATCATCGCCGAATATTCTGCCAGGAAGAACAGCGACCAGCGAAAGCCGCTGTATTCGGTGTGGAACCCGGCAGTGAGTTCGGATTCGGCTTCCGGCAAATCGAAGGGAGCGCGATTCGTCTCCGCCACCATGGCAATCGCAAAGATGACGAATGCGATCAGTCCCAGAGGGAAAAATTTGAAAACGAACCAGACCTGCTGCGCCTGCTGGGCCTGCACGATGCCGATCATGCTCAGCGTACCGCTCGTCTCCGTCCCGAGGCTGGTCATCAGAACGGCGGAAATCACGGCCAATCCCATCGCTATTTCGTAGGAGACCATCTGGGCGCTGGAGCGCAGTGCGCCCATCAGCGGATAGTGCGAGTTGGAAGCCCATCCCGCCATCACCACTCCGAGGACACTAAGCGAGGAAACTCCCAGCATGAACAGGATGCCGATATTCATGTCCGTCACAGCATGGGTCGGACCGAACGGGACCACAACAAATACGACGAAAGCCGTGATGACGACGGTCAGCGGGGCCATCCAGAAGACCCACCGGTCGGCTGCCGCCGGCATGAGATCTTCCTTGATCAGCAGTTTGAGGGCGTCGGCGATCGGCTGCAGCAAACCATGCGGCCCTACGCGCATGGGTCCGAGACGCACCTGCATGTGAGCAAGGATCTTGCGTTCCAGCCAGTTCATCGCGATGACAGCGATGGAGAGCCCGAGAAAGATCAAGAGGATGTAAATCAGCGCCCAGACCAGGTTCCCGGCCTGTCCGGGAGTGGTATTCATGCTCAGGTAGGAGGTGACGTAGTCGAGCATCAGCGGTCCACCTCGCCGAGCACGATGTCGAGCGTGCCGATGACGGCGACGACATCCGCGACCATTTGCCCCTGCACCATCATGTCGAGAGCCTGCAGGTTCACGAACGATGGCGGGCGGACACGCACCCGGTAGGGCTGGGTGGAGCCGTCGCTGACGATGAAATATCCAAGCTCCCCCTTCGGTGCTTCGATCGAATGGTAGATTTCGCCGACAGCGGGCTTGATCACCTTGGGGACCTTTGCCATGAGTGGCCCTTCGGGAATCTTTGCCACGGCCTGGTCGATGATGCGCAGCGACTGGCGCATCTCCTGCATCCGCACCATGTACCGGTCGAAGGTGTCTCCGCTTTGCCCGACTGGAATGTCAAAATCGAAGTCGGCGTATGCCGCATAGGGCTGGGCTTTTCGCAAATCCCATTTCACACCGCTCGCCCGCAGGACGGGACCGGTCACACCAAGCCCAATGCACTGCTCGGCTGTGATTTTCCCCACTCCCCTGGTCCGTTCGACCCAGATGCGGTTGGTGGTGAGTAGTCCTTCGTATTCGTCGATTTTTGGCGCGACGAACTTGGAAAAATTCTTTACGTCATTCTCGAAGCCGTCATAGGTCTCGTAGAGACATCCGCCGATGCGAAAGGCGTGCGTGGTCAAGCGCGCCCCGCAGTATTTTTCGAAAATCTTGAGAATCTCTTCCCGATCGCGAAACGTATAGAACAACGGCGTAATGGCGCCGATATCGAGGGCGTGGGTGCCGAGCCAGAGCATGTGGCTGGCCATCCGGTTCAATTCCGTGAGAATAACCCTGATATACCGCGCCCGCGGCGGTGCTTCGACATTCAGCAGCTTCTCAACCGCCTCGCAGTAGCCTAACCCGTTGGAAACCGCCGCCACATAATCCATTCGGTCGACATACGGATTGAACATGGCATAGGTGCGGTGCTCCGCAATCTTCTCCACTCCGCGATGCAGGTAGCCGATCACGCACTCCGTGCCCAGAACCTTTTCGCCGTCGAGTTTCAGGATCACCCGGAGCACACCGTGCGTGGCGGGATGCTGCGGACCCATGTTGATGATGAGTTCGTTGGAATCGAGGAAGGTTCTCTCTTGATCGTGCAATTCCAGGTGGGAAGTCCGGTCGGTCATTGGCCGCTCTCGATCCCCAGATTGATCTGTACCCACTCCTGGTCCTGCTGGATGATTCCGTAATCCTTTCGCAGAGGATGACCCTTCCATTCTTCGGGCAACAGAATGCGCTTCAGGCCGGGGTGGCCTTCGAAGCGGATTCCGAACATATCGAACACCTCGCGCTCCAGCCAGTTGGCTGTCGGCCAGATCGGAACGGCACTGGGCACGGCCTGGCCGTCCGCAAACTGCGACTTCACACGGATGCGCTCGTTCCGTTCGAAGGAATACAAAATCCACAGCACCTCAAACTGCTTCTCTCGCTCGGGGTAGTGAACCGCGGTGATATCCACGCAAAAGTTGAACTGTTCCTGGCTGCGCAGCACCGAAAGAAAATCAGGAATCAGCGAAGAATCGACCACGAAGTAGTTTTGCCCGAGATACGTGCTGGCTTCACCGATCCCTGAACCGTGCCTCTGCCTCAAGCGTGAGACCATCTCCGAATTCCAGGGTTCGGCAGCAGGGCCCGCGGGCTTTGGCGGCGGAGTATGAGCGGCTGCCTTGGGTGGTGCGGCCGGCGCTGCGGGATTGGGAGTTGCGCCTGTGTCTCCGGGTTTTTGCGCCGGTACGGGTTCGACACTGGGGGGAACTGGCGCTCCGGCCGGCGCTTTTGGTTCGCCGGTGGGCGGAGGCGGGGGCGACTTGGGTTCGTCCGGCATTGCTACGAGGGAACAAACCTCCGGCGATGCAGCGCTCTCAGAAGAACGTTAACTTCTAACAGCTTGGTATGTCTCTGTCAACGACGCCACAGGGCCGGTATTCGCTTGTAAACCCTCAGTGGGCAGAGCTTTGATACGTTTCGATGAGATCGCGAATTGGCATCGCGTCCGCCTTGCGGTGACCATGGCTGGTGATGGGATCGGTGCCGCCCGCCGACTCGATCCGGATGTCAGACCAGATCGGGCCCGTTGAAATATGAACCGAAGCTACCTGGGTCATGCCGATGCTTTCTTCGTTGCTGCCAAACAGGCGAGGCTTGACTCGAGAGACGCGCTGTGGCGTGATTACGATGCGGGTTGGAAAGAAGAGATTACCCTTGGTCCAGCGGCTGGCAACGAACACCGCAATATCGGAACTGGGCGCAGTCATGATCAGGCGACGCAGGAATACAGGGCAGACTTCACACCCACTCCAGAGCGCCCTTCTTCCAGATCCAGATGTACCCGACGACCAGGATGAAGAGAAATACCAGCATCTCGATGAGGCCGAACAGGCCCAGTGCCTTGAACTTCACCGCCCAGGGAAACAGAAAGATCGTCTCTACATCGAAGACCACGAACAGAATGGCAACAATATAGAAACGAACGGTGTAGCGTCCGCGAGCGTCGTCGACGGGATCGATGCCGCACTCGTAAGGCATCAGCTTCTCTTTGGTTGGATTTTCGGGACGGACCAGCTTAGCCAGCAGCAAGGGCAAGGGGATCGCGATGGCGATCAATACGATGAAGATAAAGATCGGAACGTAGTTTTGAGGCATTGAGTGTTCAGCCCGCGCGAACCGGCCGCGCCGCTAATAGTATCGCCAAGTCCGATTCATCTTCAAGGCTCAGCAATTGTTCCTCGCTCCCGTGGCGTCGAGTGGCATAATGAGGCCGCCGCGAAAATGGCGCACATTCCTGCAACCGGCGCCGATCAGGGCGGGACCTTGGCAAAAAAGCAGCGGGACTTAACGGGTGGTTCGTGGCGCGTGCTCATCCTGCTGGCCTTGTCTCTTTTTATCAACTACATCGACCGCGGGAATCTTTCCATCGCGGCTCCTCTTATCAAGGAAGAGTTTGGCCTTTCTCCATCACACCTGGGAATTCTGTTCTCCGCCTTCTTCTGGACCTATGCTTCTTTTCTGGTGCTCTCGGGCTGGCTGGTCGACCGGTTTGACGTGAAGTGGGTTTTGGCGGGCGGCTTCTTTCTCTGGTCTGCTGCGACCCTGGTGACCGGCCTGGTGAGCGGATTCATCACGCTGCTGATCGTGCGGCTGATCCTTGGAATGGGCGAGTCGACGGCCTATCCCTCTTACTCGCGAATCCTGTCCCGGTTTTTTCCCGAGCACAAGCGCGGGATGGCGAATTCGGTGATCTCGATCGGACTGGGGCTGGGTCCCGCCTTTGGAACTTTTGCCGGCGGAATGCTCATGGCCAGATTCGGCTGGCGGCCGTTCTTCGTGGTGCTTGGCCTGATCACGCTGTTGTGGCTGGTTCCCTGGCTCCGGTGGATGCCCCGCGAGAACCTCACAACTGAAGCCAGAAAACAGATTTTCGTTCCGACGATTCTGGAAATCCTCAAGCAGCGCTCGGCCTGGGGATCGATCGGCGGCCTGTTCTGCCTGAATTATCTGTCGTATTTCATGATTACCTGGCTTCCGTATTACCTCGTACATGAGCGGCACTTTTCGATGGACAACATGGCGAAGACCATCGGCGTTGCTTATGTCATGGCGGCGATTGCGTCGCCGCTTGCGGGCTGGATTTCAGACCGCTGGATCATCTCGGGCGCGACTCCAACGCTGGTGCGAAAGACCATCATGGGCGCGGGACAGGTCACAGCCGGAGTGTTTTTGGCGGTCTGTGTGGTTTCAGGCCCCAGGTTCGCTGTCGTGTGCCTGCTGCTGGCGGCGGCATCTTATGGTGTTTGCTCGTCGAATACCTGGGCGATTACTCAGACCTTGGCCGGCCCGGACGCTTCAGGCAAGTGGACCGGCGTGCAGAATTTCATGGGCAATCTGGCGGGAGTTGCGGCTCCCGCTATTGCGGGAATCGTGGTGGAGCGCACGGGAGAATTTTTCTGGGCGTTCGCGATCACCGGGGTAGTGGCCGTGCTGGGATCGTTTTCCTGGGTCTTCGTTATCGGCCCGCTGAAGGAAACACAGTGGAAGGGACAGGTTTCCCGCCCACTCGCAGTCAGTGGTGCGGAAGCATCTTGAGTGAACTCATTGGAGGACTGATATGAAGCACGTGAGTTGGATCTTGATCCTGCTTGTCGTCCAAGCGGCAGCGGCCCAGGACTGGGCCAAGGCGCGCGTCGAAAAATCGCCCCGTCACCGGGAGTGGGTTACCGTGAAGCACGGCGACCGCTCGGTTCAGACTTTTGTGGTGTATCCCGAGTCGAAAAAGAAGACTCCCGTCGTTCTGGTCATCCACGAAATCTTTGGCCTGACCGACTGGGTGGAAGACCTGGCCGACCAATTGGCTGAGGCCGGTTATATCGCGGTGGCGCCCGACCTTCTCTCCGGGAAGGCTCCGAACGGCGGCCGCACCTCCGATTTCGCCGAAGGGAAGGCGATCGAGGCGGTTCGTGACCTTAACGCGGATGAGGTCACGGCAGATCTGAACGCAGTCGCCGACTACGGTCTCAAGCTGCCAGCTTCAAACGGAAAGCTGTTTGTTACCGGATACTGCTGGGGCGGAGGGCAGAGTTTTCGTTTCGCGACCAACCGCTCCGACCTCAAGGCTGCATTCGTATTCTACGGTTCCCCACCCGACAAGGACGCAATGGCCCGAATCAAGGCGCCGGTGTACGGCTTCTATGCCGAAAATGACGCGCGCATTGACGCCACCATTCCGGATACGAAGGAGCAGATGAAGGCTGCCGGCAAGACCTATGAAGCAGTGATCTATCCGGGAGCGGGCCACGGCTTCATGCGGGCGGGAGAGGCCCCCGACGCTAACGAAGCCAATCGCAACGCGCGCAACGAGGCCTGGAAGCGCTGGAAGGGACTGCTGAAAAAATAGAAGACGCGCCGTTCCCGGCGCCAGGCCTTTGGCCCTTTGCTGCTCTTGCTGGACGGGGGAGCGGGGAGGGCAATTCGGTGCTAGCTATCTTGAGCAGAACCCATCGATGATGCTTTAAGCAGGACCTGGGCAAAGCCGGAAAGAGCCGACAAGCCCTCTTCCTTCGAGACCACTGCGCTGGCGCCGGCGGCGTAAGCCTCCTGCTCCAGGAACCGGTCTTTGAAAACGGTGAATATCACGACCGGCGTTCCGGGCCGAATGCGCTTGAGGGCGCGCACGGCTTCGAGGCCGTTCATCACCGGCATAGAGAAATCGAGCACGACCAGGTCGGGCCGCAGGCGCTCCTCCTTGTCGATTGCGTCGCGCCCGTTTACGGCTTCGCCGCATACCTTCCAGTCCTCGTGCTGTTCGAGCATGTGGCGCAAGGTGCGGCGAACGCTGCTGTTGTCATCTACCACCAATATCGATTTCATACTGAAACTCCCAACTGTCATGCAGTTCCATAATGGATTAAAACCTTCACATGAACCATCCAGTTGTTCGCGTATTACCTTCGATTGGATTGAGGAAGGTAAAATTGGTGGTCATTTGTAACTTATTGCAATCACACACGATAGCTCATGCCAAACTCGGATCGCCTGGACATGACGAATCACTTAGGCGGGCTTGGTTATAATCGCCGTTTCATCCTCAACCCAAAAAAGGCCCATCTTGGCACTCGACGAAAAAATCCATGAGCTGCGCCGCCAGAAGCTGAAACAGATCGAAGCCCTCGGGCAGCAGCTCTATCCCAGCAAATTCGAGCAGACTCACAAGCTCGCAGAGGTCGTCGCCCAGCACTCCGGCACAACCGGGGAGGAGTTGGAACGGTCACGGATCGAAGTGCGAATTGCCGGCAGAATCATGGCCATCCGGCTCATGGGCAAGGCCGGATTTGCCCACCTCCAGCAGGATGGGGCGCGCCTGCAAATCTATGTCAAGAAGGACGCGGTCGGCGAAGGGGGATTCGAGCTCTACAAGTTGCTGGACCTGGGAGATTTCATCGGCGTCAAGGGCTACCTTTTCCGCACTCGCACCGGCGAGCTGTCCGTTCATGTGGAGGAAATCACGTTCCTCTCCAAGGACCTGCTGCCTTTGCCGGAGAAGTGGCACGGGTTGACCGACGTGGAGCTGCGCTACCGGCAGCGTTACGTCGATCTCATCATGAACCCCGAAGTTCGCGAGGTGTTCCTCAAGCGAAGCAAGCTGGTGCAGTCGATGCGCCGGTTCCTCGATGGGCAAGGGTTCATTGAAGTGGAAACTCCCATGATGCAGCCGGTGCCGGGTGGAGCGGTAGCGCGGCCGTTTATTACCCATCACAACACGCTCGACATGGACCTTTACCTGCGCATCGCCCCGGAGCTCTATCTCAAGCGGCTGACGGTGGGCGGACTGGACCGCGTCTACGAGATCAACCGCAATTTTCGCAATGAAGGTCTGGGATGGCGCTGGAATCCCGAATTCACCATGCTCGAGTTCTACCAGGCCTATACGGATTACCGCGGGGTCATGGACCTGACCCAGCAGTTGATCGAGCAAGCTGCCATCGACGTGAATGGCACCAGCAAGGCGAAGTGGGGTGAGGAAGAAATTGACTTCGCCGCGGGAAACTGGCGTCGCATGACGATGCGGGAAGCCATCATTCACTATTGGCCTGAGCGCGCGGGCGCGAAACCGGAGATGGCAGATTTCGCCCCGCAGGAGTCTGTCAAAGCTCTCTTACAGCGATTCAACGCAGGGCATGCGCACGTGGCATACGATCCCAACGAGCCTGCGGGCAAGACGATTGCCAACCTGTTCGAGGCTGCGGCCGAAGAGCATCTGGTGCAGCCGACGATCATCTACGAGTTCCCTACCGCGGTTTCGCCGCTTTCGAAGCAGAAGCCCGATGAGCCCGAATGGACCGAGCGTTGGGAAATCTTTGCGGGCAAGATGGAAATCGCCAACGGCTTCAGCGAGTTGAACGATCCCGAAGACCAGCGCCGACGCTTCGAGCAGCAATTGCGGGAGCGGCAGCGGGGCGACGAAGAAGCTCACCAGATGGATGAAGACTACATTCGCGCCCTCTCATACGGCATGCCTCCTGCGGGTGGCGTCGGTGTCGGTGTCGACCGCCTGTGCATGCTGCTGACGGACTCGCACACCATTCGCGATGTAATTCTGTTTCCGCTGTTGCGGCCTGAGAAGGCAAGCGCAGCGGACAATTCCGAAGAAAAATAGGCTCCTGGGGCTAGTCTTGCTATTTTCGGGAACCACAACGGTTAATCCGCCAGGCATGAATGCTGTAGGAGCGCGAGGACAGCAGTACTAGACTCACACTAGTTTAGGCCGAGATAGAGCAGCGCTGCCGTAACATCCCGAAAGCCTCCTGGGACGTTGGGTCGGCAGCGCTTTGCTGTTTCTGACAGAATCGATCTCGGCAACCTACCTGCTTCGCACATCGGCGGACGGCGCGGTTCCCAGTCGCTTCCTGACAGTCTCAGCCCATTTCCAGGCCGTGCTCACAATGTCATCGAGAGATCGTGTTGCCTTCCAGTTCAGAGCCTTTTCCGCGCGCGAAGGATCGGCAATCAACCTGGGCGGATCTCCCGCGCGGCGCGGTCCCATGCTGACGGGCACCTTGCGCCCGGAGATGCGTTCGATGGTCGAGACAACTTCCTTCACCGAGTAACCTCGCCCGGTTCCCAGGTTGAGAGCGGCGGATTTTCCTTTCGCCAGATACTCCACCCCAAGGACGTGAGCTTCCGCCAGATCGGTCACGTGAATGTAGTCGCGGATGCAGGTTCCGTCCGGCGTGGGGTAGTCGGTTCCAAAGATTTCCAGTGCCTTGCGGTCCCCGCGGATGGCCTCGAAGGCGGCGGGGATGAGGTGGGTCTCGGGATCGTGCATCTCGCCGATCTTGCCGCTCTCGTCGGCGCCGGCCGCATTGAAGTACCGGAAGCTGACGTAACGCAAGCCGTAGGCGCGTCCGTAGGCCTCGAGCGCGTACTCAAACGCCATCTTGGTTGCGCCATAGGGATTGACCGGCTGGCGCAGGGTGTCCTCTGTAATGGGTACCTGGGACGGCATGCCATAAACCGCACAGGTAGACGAGAAGATGAAAGTCCGCACCTTGGAGTCGAGAACGGCGTTCAGCAGAACCAGCGCTGACTGGACATTGTTCTGAAAGTATTTACGAGGATTGGAGCCCGATTCCCCGACGTAGGCGTGAGCGGCAAAATGCATGACTGCATCCACTCTCCGAAGCACGGTGGCGAGTTTGGCGGTGTCCGCCATATCGCCTTCGATCAGCTCAAATCCGTCTGCGAGTGGCGCAAATCCGGTGGAAAAATTGTCATAAATGATCGCCTCGTAGCCCTTGCGCCGGAGAGCGTAGGCAGTGTGGCTCCCGATATATCCTGCGCCGCCTACGACGAGAATAGCCAAAATAACCCCTCTTTCAGAGCCGTATGATGACTCGGACTACCTCAGTGACTTCCCTATTCCCTTGAAGCGCCGTGCATGACCATCGGCAGCACCGCCGAGAGCGTTTTCCGCTTTCGCCGCCCTTTGACGGCCTTCGCCGCCCCGGCTCCTGAAATGATATCCGCCAGAGACGTGTTCTCCAGGATGCGGGCGGCAGCGTCGCGCACATCGAGAAAAACCTGGTACAGCGCGCGATGCTCGACGTCGCGGTCGATCAGCGAGCGCAACTGTTCGGCATCGCCAAACGGAGCAAGCGGACCGTCGATCAGCCGAATGATCTCGCTCAGATGAATCTGGGAGGGCGGGCGGCGCAGCCGGTATCCGCCCTTGGCGCCGCGAACGCTCTCCAGCATGCGCGCGTTCTTAAGCTCCAGGAGGATCAGCTCCAGAAACTTCTCCGGAAGGCCTTCTTCGTACGCAATGTCGCGGATGCGGATCGCTCCCTGATCGTAGTGACGGGCCAGCATCATCATGGCCTGCAATGCGTACAGTCCTTTTTGAGAAATCTTCATGAAGAATTGATTTCGCCAGGCTGAACCGAAACGCCTTCGCCTATTTCACCTTCACCACCTGGAGGGTGATGTTGTCCGGACCGCCGTGCTCTTTCGCCGTTTCGATCAGCGCTCTACAGGCCTCCGCCGGCTTCTTGGCGGTCACGGCTTCGAGAATCTCGTCCTCGCTGACCTGGCCCCAAAGGCCATCCGTGCAAAGGATCAGCACATCATCTTTTTCCAGTTCCATGGGCTCTTCGGGGCTTTCCGGCAAGACATCGTTGCCCGCGCCGAGGGCCGAGGTCAGGATGTGTCTCTGGGGATGGGAGCCTGCTTCTTCCGGGCTGATGATTCCCTGCTCGAGCAAGCGCCCCACATAAGACTGATCCCGGCTGATGCGGTGAATCTTCGACTCGCGTGCCAGATAAAGGCGGCTGTCTCCGATATGCGCGTAATACAGCGAGTGGTCCAACAGGACAGCAGCAGTGCAGGTCGTGCCCATTCCCTGGAGGACCGGATGTTCTCCGGCATGCTCCTGGATTCGCCGGTGAGCCGCCTGAAATCCGGCGATCAGCAGAGAGCGCGGATCGCCGTCGCGGCTGGCCGAGTAGGTCTTGACCACGGTTTCCACCGCAATCCGGCTTGCTTCCTGGCCGCCCTCGTAACCTCCCATACCGTCCGCCACAATCACCAGCCGGCCCTTGCGGCGGAACTCGGCTTCGCCTTTAGGCTCCCAGTAGGAGAACAGGTCTTCATTGTTCTCGCGCTGGCAGCCAACGTCGCTCATGCCGGCGACTTCGACTCCGGGCCGTACCCGCATGACACCTCACGTAATTGGATGTGAATTCTTTCTTTCGGGCGCAGACTTCCCCAGACGTCCCGAGCAGAAAGGTCCCCTGCCAAACCAAAGCGAACTGGGATTATATAACCGACCTCTATCTTTGTGTGGCCCTGAGGGTTCGGGGCCTCCCCAGTCGAACCCGGCAGCAATGACATTTGTCACGTCAACCCGGTGATGTTGTCCACTGGCGGGGCATCGCACGAAAAGGCATGATTGTCCTCGGAAAGAGAATTGCAGGTGAAATTATGAATTGGAATTGTGCAAGACTCGGATGGACACTGGTGCTGGTGGGATTCATCCTGCTGATGGTCGCGGGGAGAGCCGATCTCTCCGCACTGCTGGCACCTGTCGCATTGGTGCTGGCTCTGTTGTTCCTGGCATGCGGCCGAAGGCTGCACGCGACCCCAAAGGGCTTAAAATGAGCTTCGTGCAGCAGCACACGCACTCTTTTTCGGCAAAGGCATGCCCCCACCATCGGGAACGCAGGTGGATCCCGATGATATGGCTGCCGTACGTCGCCTTTTTCATTCTGAGCCCGGTCGCGGATCATGCTCCCGCTCGCGTGTGGATGTGGACAGGGATCGGAACCATCCTGTTTCTGTTTGCCTTCTTCGGAATGTTCTGGTCGAAGGGATGGAAGCAATGGTTCTGCGTGGGCGCGCTGGTGGCAATGGGAATTCTGTTTGCGCCCGTCAACCACGGTTCGGCAACCTTCTTCATCTACGCCGCTGCGTTTACTCCATTCCTGGCAAAGAGTGAAACCGCCGCGGTGAAAGTTCTCGTTTTCATTGTGGCAATCGCGGCCCTGACCACCTGGATGCTGCACCTTTCGGGATGGTTCCTTTTTTACGCCGGTGGCTTTGCCACGGTTTTAAGCGTTGGAAATATGTTTTTTGCCCAGCGCAATCGTGCAAACGAGAAGCTGCGCATGGCGCACGAGGAAATCGAACACTTGGCCAAAGTGGCGGAGCGGGAACGAATCGCACGCGACCTGCATGATGTCCTGGGCCATACCCTTACGGCGATCATCGTGAAGTCCGAGCTGGCGGAAAAGACCATGCAGACCCAGCCCGAGCAGGCCCGAAAAGATATCCAGGACATCCACCGGACGGCGCGGGAAGCATTGACCGAGGTACGCCACACGATTCGTGGCTATCGCGCTCACAGCCTCGACGAGGAACTGAACAGCGCGCTCGCAACTCTGGAAAGTTCCGGCGTGTCGGTCAAATCGGAGACAAAAGAAATCAAGCTGAGTCCTGCCCAGGAAAGTGTGGTCGCGCTGGTGGTTCGCGAGGCCGTCACCAATGTTGTGCGACACGCAAAGGCACGGAATTGCTCGCTGCGCCTGATTCCGCTGAATGGGGACTGCGTGCTCGAAATTGCTGACGACGGCCTGGGTGGAGTGCAGATCGAAGGCAATGGCCTCCGCGGGATGCGGGAGCGGATCGAGGCCCTCGGCGGAACGATCGATCGGCAAACCGAGGCCGGCACAAAGCTGACCATCCAGTTCCCGCTGGCCCAT
The DNA here is from genome assembly GCA_963803205.1 of Terriglobales bacterium. Classification (GTDB taxonomy): domain Bacteria; phylum Acidobacteriota; class Terriglobia; order Terriglobales; family Acidobacteriaceae; genus CAWDLG01. The sequence goes on along the minus strand of CAWDLG010000004.1, from coordinate 314,637 downwards.
CCGAATGGTGCCCATTGAATCCCCAGCCCAAGGACAGCAGAAAAGCCATCAGGGTGGTGATTGCCGAGGATCAGGGCCTGGTGCTCGGCGCCCTGGCTGCCTTGCTGGAGATCGAAGGGGACATTCGCGTGGTGGCCCGGGCACGTTCCGGCCAGGAGGCTCTGGATGCCGTTCTCGCTCAGAAGCCCGACGTTTTCATCACAGACATCGAAATGCCCGAGATGACCGGACTGGAAGTTGCCGCCGAACTGAAGCGGCAACGCTCTGGAGCGCGGGTCATCATCGTCACGACATTTGCACGGGCTGGCTATTTGCGACGCGCCCTCGAAGCCGGCGCCTCAGGCTACCTGCTCAAAGACGCACGCGCCGAAGAACTTGCAGAAGCAGTCCGCAGGGTTCAACGGGGCCTTCGCGTTATAGATCCCGAGTTGGCCACGGAAGCCTGGACGGAACCCGATCCCCTTACCGACCGCGAGCGCCAGGTACTGCGTCTGGCTGGCGATGGTAAAGCCAGTGGCGTCATCGCCGAGGAACTGCGGCTTTCCGAGGGAACTGTCCGCAACTATCTTTCTGAAGCAATCAGCAAACTCGGCGCGGCAAACCGCGTGGAAGCGGCTCGGATAGCCCGCAACAAAGGTTGGTTGTAATCAGTATCCATCCGCGTTGGGTTCCGCGGGTTCAGCAGGGTAAAGCGTTACTAGCTTCACTAAATTGCTGCAGTGACGAAGCTTGCGATCCGCCATGCTCTTCGTCGAGAGCGCGCGCGAGTTCATTCGCCAGGGCAAACATCCTCACTGGATCGGTTTCATGCATGATGGCCTGGCACAGTTCTTTCCACGTAGTTTCACCCATTCTGACTCCTTCGAAGTGACGGGAATATGCGTGGTAGAGCATTCAACCTTTCCTTCGATGTAAGCTTTTGCAGATTTCGTGCCAAAGCTCGAATTGATTGAAAACAGGGACCGTGGCGGGCGGAAATTAGAGAATTTTTGCCTCAGAGGCCGAAATTAATTCATGGAGGGCGTCGAAATCTTCGCTACAGGAATTCCTGTAGAACAAACGGGTGGACGTCGAGACACAGAACCAGTGTTTATTTCGGCTCGGCGACGAAACGATAGCCGACTCCACGGACAGTGAGGAGATGGACCGGCTTTGCTGAATCGTCCTCGATGTACCGGCGCAGCCGGACCATGAAATTGTCAATGGCGCGTGTGTCGGTATCCTCGTGCAGATCCCAAACGTTTTCGAGGATAGCCTTGCGGGAGACCACCCGTCCTTCATTACGCACAAGATAGCGGAGAAGTTGGGCCTCCATCATGGTCAGTTGGACGGTGTCGCGCCCGACCCTGAGCTCCAGCTTGTCGAAATCGATGGTCCGGCCGTTGAAGGAAAAGGATCCCGCTTCACTCTCTCCGTTGCCGGAGGTAGATGTTGCAGATTGAGACTGCTGGAGCCAATCACGCCGGCGCAAGAGTCCTTGCAGCCGAGCAAGGAGTATTGCGAGTTCGAACGGCTTGGGGAGGTAATCGTCGGCCCCAGCGGCGAATCCCTTGAGAACGTCTTCGGGCCGCCCCCGCGCCGTAAGCATTAAGACGGGCACAAACTGCTGTGCGTTCCGTAGTTCGGAAGTAACTGCAAACCCATCCTTGCCGGGCAGCATGACGTCAAGCACTACTGCATCGAACGATTCGCGCCGGGACAGCAGAAGATCAAGCGCGTGCTCCCCATCGCCCACCACTTGCACCGAGTGGCCCTCGGCCTCCAGGTTGAAGCGCAGGCCCGTCGCCAGGTGCGCCTCATCCTCCACGATCAGCACCCGGCTCACGCGAGGCTCCTGGGCAGTTCCAAAAACACCGTCGTACCCTGGCCCTCTCCGGCACTCTCGGCAAAAGCCCTGCCCCCGTGTTTCTCCGCGATGGCGCGCACGATGAACAATCCAAGGCCGGTTCCCTTCACCCCGCTGAGGCTTCGCGCCTGCACGCGGTAGAAACGCCGAAAAATACGCTTCAGTTCTGCCGTCGGAATACCGACGCCGCTGTCTCGCACGCTCAACAGCAGGTGCTTTTCATCCGGCACATCTACACGGACGAAGATGTCCACCCCATTCGGCGAGTACTTCACTGCGTTATCCAGCAGATTGGTGACCGCAGTCCGGAGATCTTCGGAATCACCGCGAACACTTGCCTTGGCGCCGTTGTACGCGGGTTCGTAGCGCAGAGCTTCGGTGCCGAGATGGTAGCGGGCACGGGTCACATCGACGCACTCCCGCACCAAGCTCCCAAAGTCGATTTCGACCTGCCGGATCGCGCGCTTGTGGCGGCTTTCGCCGGCCTTCAGTACCTGGTCCACTGTGCCCATCAGGCGGTCGGTGTCTTCGAGCATCGAGCGGTAAAACTCGCCACGCTGCGTCTCGTCCACATCGCGGCGTTGCAGGGTTTGAACGTACAGCCGGATGGATGTGATGGGTGTCTTCAGCTCGTGGGTTACGGCGTTGATAAAACTGTCGTGCTGTTCGTTGCGGCGGATTTCCCGCACCAGGAAGATCGTATTCAGAATCAGGCCGGTGGCGATGGCGCCGAAGAAAATGACGCCCAGAACAACCTTAATTCCTTCACGCCAGTTGAGAATGATCCAGCCGCTGCCCACCGCAACGGCGACCGCCGCGAGGCCCACACCCACCGAGAGGAAGATGAAAATCGCCCTGTTACGGCTGGCGAATCGCATGGGTGGATTCTAACGCCAGCGGGAGCAATCCGACACACGTCGGCCTTCCCATCTGGCACCGCAACGATGGATAACGGTTCAATCGCCTGAAGTCGCCGAGGTTGATGCAGCCAGCGTGACTGCTTCCGGCTCACGTGTCAGGGAGGGCGTGCTCGGCAGTTGGTCCAGCTTCACACGGTAGATGTGGCGCGCCAATCCGAGCTTTTTAAGTGCCCAGATCCCGTACCAGTTCATATCGAATTCGTACCAGGTAAGTCCGTGGCGTGCCGAAACCGGGTGCGCGTGGTGATTGTTGTGCCAGCCTTCGCCGAAACTGAGCAGCGCGACCCACCAGTTATTGGTGGATTGGTCCCGAGTTGCGAAGCGACGGTTGCCCCAGGTATGGGTGACGGAGTTGACCAACCATGTGAAGTGCAGGCCGATCACGGTTCTCACAAAAATCCCCCACATGAGGAACGGCAGACCGCCCAGCGCCAGGAGGATGGCGGCGAGAATGATGAGGGGCACGTAGTGGTATTTCGTGATCCACACATGGAACCTGCTCTTGGCAAGGTCCGGAGCATAGTGCGCCAGGGTGGTCGTGTCGTGGTGCATCGACTTGCCCATCAGGATCCAGCCCATGTGCGCCCACCACTTGCCGTCCAGCGGCGTATGCGGGTCGCCTTCCTCATCGGAGTACTGGTGGTGAATGCGATGGGTGGCCACCCAGAAGATCGGTCCGCCCTCAAGGGCAAGGGTGGCGCAAACGGTGAGGAAATATTCCACCCATGTCGGCGTTTTGTAGCCGCGATGAGTGAGCAGCCGGTGATAACCCATTCCGATACCGAGGCTTCCCGAAACCCACCACAGGAACAAAGCCACAAAGAAAGCGGGCCAGGTAAAGAAAAAGAGCGCCACTATCGCCCCGACATGGAAAAACGCCATGAAGGATGCTGTTACCCAGTTGATTTCGTTGTCGGCTGCCTGCTTGCGTTCCAAAACCTCGAGGTTCATCGCTTCTCCATTGCTCGGTCTATTACCCTATTTCCAACTTATCAGCCCCAGACCGGGAGGCATGTAATAGTTGTGTAATAGGGGCCGTTACCGGGGTAATGGAGAAAGTTCCACAATGAGAGCGGAATGAGACACGGAGCGCAGCAATCGCGCTACGGACGGGTCCGGAAAGCTGACCCGGGGTTTCGAAGATGTAGCGACTGGGATCGTCAGGCTCAGTCCGCCGCCGACGCTCCCTTCACCTCAACGCCTGCCCACTTTTCCAGCAGGATGATGGTGGCAGCGTAGTCGAGGTCCTGGTTCCCGTCTTCGGAGGCCACGTCGTAGATTTCCTCGACGACCTCGAGCGCCGGCAGCTTGACACGGGCTTCCTTGGCGGCCTCCAGCATGAGGCGGATGTCTTTATGCATCAGGCGCAGTGGAAAATTCGGGGTGAAATCCCGCTTGAGGACAAACGGCGCCTTGTACTCGACGACGCCGGAGTGAACCATCGACTTGTTCACGAGCGGCATCAGTTTCTCGGCGTCGACGCCCAGCTTGGCGGCCAGCGTCAATCCTTCGGCAAATCCTTCGTAAATAAGGGCGATCTGCAGGTTCATCGCCAGCTTGGCGGCGTGGCCCATGCTGATTCCCCCCATGCGGAAAACCAGCTTGCCCATGGCGGCAAACATCGGCTTGAGCCGTTCTATGGCGGCTTCTTCGCCGCCCACGATGAAAATCAGAGTCCCGGCTTCCGCGCCCACCTTCGATCCGGTGACGGGCGCGTCGACATATTGAGCGCCGCGCTTCTGCACCCGCGCCGCAAATTTCTGGGTAGCCATGGGCGAGATGGTGCTTGAATCCACCACGATCATTCCCTGCTCGAGAGACGATTCCACGCCCTGTTCGCCGAACAGCACGCTTTCCACGGCCTCCGTGTCGGATACGCACATCCACACGACTTCGACGCCCCGGGCCGCCTCCGCGGGGGATGAGGCGGTTTTTGCCCCTTCCACTTCCTTGCCCGGGGTTCGGTTCCAAACCGTTACTTCGTGGCCTGCCTTGACCAGATTCGTGGCCATTGGCCGGCCCATGATTCCCAAACCTAAAAATGCGATTCGCATTCCACCTCTCCTATGACTTCCGAGAATTAGAAATGACTGCCGCGAAAGCGTCAATTCCTCCCTCGGTACAAACCTTTGATAGCATGGCCGCCATGCGATTTCTCGCTGCCCTGCTAATTCTTTTTCTCCCGGCGGGAAGGATGCCCGGCAACCCGCTCGAGCACCTGCCGAGCAACATCGAGGTCCTGACCCACTTCGGCGAGCGGGCCGATATCTCGCCCGACAACCAGCGCGTCGCCTTCATGGCAAAAAGCTTCGGTGACGCCATGGTCATCGACCTGAAAACACGGGACATCCGCTGCCTGACCTGCAATGTGCCGGCCGCAGTTTTCCTGCGGGTGATGCACCTGAGCACCGGCGACTATCTTCTCATCGGCCCGGATCACTTTGAGGATATCCATATCAGCCGCTCTCGTGACAACGAACTGTGGTTTCTGAGCAAAGAGCCGGGGTCCAAGCCGGTCAAACTGGGACAGAAGATGAATGAGGGAGCCGCGATTTCCAAACACTCGATGAAAATCTCCTTTTCACAAACCTCGCAGCAGGCCCCGGACCTGGCCGAGGGCGCCTCCCGCCTGATTGTCGCGGACGTGGACCTGGGCGACAAGACACCTCGCCTGCTCAACAAGAAAACCATCTATGAAAGCAAGGACCGCAACTGCACGCTGGAGGCCCAGGATTTCTACGACGACGACCGCAAACTGACCTTCACCTGCTACGAACCGGAGGGAAAAGCCTCAGTCATGGGGATCGATCTGACGTCGAAGGAGGTGACAAATTTTTCCAAGGCGCCGGGGAGCTACAACGAAGTAGAGAGTATATTCCCGGACGGCGTGTACACGGCGGTCGAGTCCGATCGCCAGTGCGAAGACCTAGGCGGAACCCGCGGCGCGGGCAATATTGACATCTGGAAGCTCAAACTTGACGGCACGGGTAAGGACTTCACACGCCTGACACACTTTAACGACTACGAGGGTGGCAAGGCGTCAAATCCGGTGATCTCGACCGACGGGCGCTTCATGGCCTTCCAGACGGCTCGAAACACCGATCCTGCCGGGGTCGGTTATGGCTTGCTTGTTTACTGGTTCCCCCGGTAAAGGATTCAACTGTCGGCTCAATACGCAATCAAAATTCTCAGGTCGCGGATGTTGTTGCCGGTCGGCCCGGTCGTAATCGCGTCGCCCAGTCTATCGAATAACGGAAAAGAATCGAATCGAGCCAGGTGATCCTCGACTTTCAGGCCGTGAAATTCCGCGCGTGACACGGTCGTTCCGTCGACTATTGCTCCCGTGGCCGTGCTGTTGCCGTCGATCCCGTCGCTTCCGGCGCTGAGTACCGTGATGTTTTCTCCGGAAATCTTTGCCGCGCAGGCCAGGGCGAAATGCAGATTGCGTCCGCCTGTCCCGTTGCCGGTGGCTTTTACCGTGATCTCGCCGCCCGAGAGCAGGCAGACGTACGGATACTGCTTGCGTAATTCCCTTACTCGGCCCAGCAGATAATCGGCCGCGCGCGCAAAATCCCAGTCGTCACAGCTGTTGTCGATCTCACAGTGCAACCCAACCTGCCCGGCCGCTGAGCGCGCCGCTTCTACCAGGTCCCGGTTGGAGAGCAGGGTCCACCATCGCGAATGCAGGAAGGCTGGATCGTCCGACTTCGGCGTTTCCTCGAGCGCATGGCGCTCGAAAAGCTCCCGTACCGGCTCGGGAAACTGTGACAGCAAGCGGTGACGCTCCACGATGTCATAACAGTCCTGCACCGTCGTGGAATCAGGCATCGTAGGCCCCGAGGCCAGGGCGTTCGGAGTATCTTCGGGAACGTCCGAGATCAGGATCGAGAGTTTCTGCGCCGGCGCCGCTGCCACAGCCAGCCTGCCCCCCTTCACCGCCGAAAGATGCTTGCGGATGGTGTTGATCTCCCCAATCGGAGCGCTGGAGCGCACCAGCTCGCGGTAGGTCGCTATTATGTCGTCCAGCAGAATTTCTTCATCGATCGCCTTTTCGACAATGGCGGAGCCGCCGCCACTGATCAAAAAAATAACTAACGATGACGCATCCTGGAGACTCAGCGACTTCAGCATCGCCTCGGCGGCGCGAACCGAGTCCTGGTTCGGCGTGGGGTGACCGCCCTTGAAGTATCGGAAGCCCCGCACCTGGGAGGGAGGATCGACGGAACTGGCCACGATTCCTTCAAACCGGCTTCCCGCCCGCGCCTGGAGGGCGTCGAGCAGTGTGTGTGCCGCCTTTCCGAAGGAGACGACAAACACCCGTGAATACGAGCTCAGCTCGTACAGGTCGTCGCGCACGCGCAAAACACCCCGCTCGCAATCCAGGGTGCGCTCGAATGCCTTCTCGATACTCGCTTCGGCCAGGGCGCGGTCAAAGATGGTGCGGGTCACGATGCGCATCTCGGCGGCGAGTCGGGAAGGATCTGGACCGACAGAAGACATGAATGGATTATAAGAGTCGGTCGCAACTTGCGCGGCCGTTTAGAATCGGATCGGAAACCGTATGCGACTCGCAAAAATTGTCGCCTGGATGGTCGCTGTTGGCATCTTCCTCGTCGCCATTGCGCTGTTCGCGTACCATGCGGCCCGCGATAGCGGCCCTCAGAAGCCCCACTCCGTCACCTTGGACTGGAAGCCCTCGGCCGGAGCCGATTCCTACAATGTGTATCGAGGCGATGCCGACGGCGGCCCCTTCACCCGGATAGCCACCTCCAAGACCACTTCCTACGTGGACATGGCAGTTTCGAGCGGCAAGACGTTTTACTACGTGGTGACCGCGCTGAAGGATGGCAAAGAAAGCGGATTCTCGAATCAGGCCAAAGCCGTAGTCCCCTGACCGGCCTCGACCAACTCCCGGAGCCAGCTTTCGATCGCATTGCGCATCTCGCGCAACCGGCCCTCGAAGAAGTGATCGGCTGCGTCAACGATCACCAGCTTCTTCGGCTCTGGAAGCGGCTCGACCAGTTTTTTCAATTTCTCCACGGGGCCGTACTGGTCGCGCGATCCGCTCACGAACAACTTCGGCTTATTGCAAGTGCTGAGAAACTGGAAGTCGTAGTGGCGTTCGTCAACAGGAGTGAGCGGTAAACCCAATCCGATTACGGCTTGTACTCGGGCATCCGGGCAGGCGGCCGCCAGTCCCACGGCTGCGCCAAAGGAAAATCCCGCGAAGATTAGAGGCAGGTGAAATTCGCGCTCCAGCCAGTCCAGGCCGGTGCGGACATCGTCGACCTCGCCCAGGCCATAATCATGCTCGCCCTGGCTAAGGCCGGCCCCGCGAAAATTCAGGCGCAACACCGGAAAGCCAAAGCTGTTGAGCGCCTTCATGGCATGAAAAACCACTTTGTTATGCAGGGTGCCGCCGTAGAGCGGATGAGGATGGCAAACCAGGGCCGCATGTGTGGCCTTGTCGCTCCCCTGGTTGAGGAGGCCCTCCAGCCGCCCGGCGGGACCATCGAGAAACAGTGAGCGGATTGCGCCGGCACCCGTTGTCATCAGCACCCCGCGAAATAGCATAGCAAGCCGATGGCGTTCCGTTGCGGGACGGCCATTTCAAGCTGGTATCCTTACTCACCTATGGACGTCGTCTCCTTCACCCGACAGCTGGTCGATATCGAGTCGATCACCGGAAACGAAGGCCCTGTGGGCGATTTCCTCCAGCAGGCGCTCTCCGGAATGGGCTACACGGCGTCGCGCATTCCGGTGGAGAACCAGCGAGCGAATGTTTACGCAACCCGCGCATCACAGCCGCCGGCCGTCGTATTTTCCACGCATATGGATACAGTGCCTCCGTTCATCCCTTCCTCCGAAGACGCCGAGCGCATCTTCGGCCGCGGCTCCTGCGACGCCAAGGGAATCATCGCCGCCCAGGTGGGTGCGGCGGAACGATTGCATTCGGAAGGAATTGATGTCGGGCTGTTGTTTCTCGTCGGGGAGGAAAGAGACAGCCTGGGCGCGAAAGTCGCTAACCAGCAACCGCGCGGAACCAAATTCCTGGTCAATGGCGAGCCCACCGAGAATCATGTGGCAGTGGCTTCGAAAGGCGCGTTGCGTGTCGAGATAACGGCTCGGGGGCGCATGGCACACTCGGCCTATCCGGAGCTGGGCGAATCGGCGATCGACAAGCTTCTCGATGCCTTGCAGCGGTTGCGCTCGATCCCGCTGCCCTCTCAGGACGGAATCGGGCACTCCACGATGAACATCGGATCGATCGAAGGCGGCCGGGCTCCGAACGTGGTGTCCGATGCAGCGCGGGCTCTCTTGCTGTACCGGCTGGTGGGGCCGTCAGACGGGTTGCGCAAACAGATCGTCGAAGCAGTCGGCGACTTGGCGATAGTCGACTTCACGCTCGAAATTCCTTTCGTCCGTCTGCGCTCCCTCGAAGGCATGCCCACGATGGTCGCGGCTTTCACTACGGACATCCCTGCGCTGAGCGCCTGGGGAGAGCCGCTGCTGGTCGGCCCGGGCTCCATCCACGTCGCCCATACCACCGGGGAATACGTGGAAAAGCGCCAGCTGTTTGAAGCGGTGGAGATCTATCGTTCTATCGCTAAACGGCTCTTGGCCTGAGTTGTACGTCCTTCCGCCGGAGCTCTCCCCAGCAAAGGGGAATACACTAGGAGGGATGCCTTCCGAGACGCTCAACTCGCTTTCCAATGCCTCCTCCGCCTACCTGCGATCGGCCATGCACCAGCCAATCCGATGGCACGAATGGGGCGAAGAGGCGTTTGCCACTGCCCGCAAGGAGAATAAGCCGATCCTGCTCGACATAGGCGCCGTCTGGTGCCACTGGTGCCACGTCATGGATCGCGAGTCCTACGACGATCCGGAGGTTGCGGCGATCGTCAACGAGCGGTTCGTAGCTGTCAAAGTTGATCGCGATGAGCGGCCTGACATCGACAGCCGCTACCAGGCCGCCGTGCAAGCAGTGAGCGGCCAGGGAGGCTGGCCCCTGACTGCGTTTCTCACGCCGGACGGCAAGCCTTTTTACGGCGGAACCTACTTCCCACCCGTGGACGGGTACGGGCGGCCGAGCTTCAAGCGCGTCCTGCTGTCGATTGCGGAAGCCTACCAGGAGAAGAATGGCGACGTAGTCGAACAGGCGCGCCTGGTCGAAAAGGCCCTCGCTCAGGCGGAATCGTTCAGCGGCCGCAGCGGCGATTTTTCCGACTCTGTGATTACCGGCATCGTGCAATCGGCGGTGAAGATGTTCGATCCGGCTCACGGCGGTTTCGGCAGCTCTCCCAAGTTCCCACACTCTGCGGCGATCGACCTGCTGATCGACCAATACGTGCGGACCGGCGACGAGCGGCTTCGAGACGTGTTCACCACGACTCTGGAGAAGATGGCGCTGGGCGGAGTCTACGACCAGCTTGCGGGCGGATTTCATCGCTATTCGGTCGACGAGCGCTGGATCGTCCCGCACTTCGAGAAGATGTCCTACGACAACTCCGAGCTGCTCAAGAACTATGTACACGCCTGGCAGGCAACCGGCTCGGAATTCTTCGCCGATGTGGCACGCGACATCATCCGCTGGATGGATGAATGGCTTAGTGACCGCCAGCATGGCGGGTTTTACGCTTCGCAAGACGCCGACTACTCGATGGACGACGACGGCGACTATTTCACCTGGACTGATGACGAGGCAAAAGCGGTGCTTTCCGAAGAGGAAGCAGCCGTGGCTTCCCTTTACTACGACATCAACGAGATTGGCGAAATGCACCACAATTCCGCCAAGAACGTGCTGTACGTCCGGGCTTCGGTGGAGGAAATTGCATTACGCCTGAAGCTCGATGCCGGCGCGGTGCGCCAGACTCTCGACTCGGCGCGCAAGAAGATGTATGCCGCCCGGCTTTTGCGGCCCACGCCGTATGTGGATAAAAGCGTCTACACCGGGTGGAACGCACTTTGCATTTCTGCCTATCTCGAAGCCGACCGGGCGCTCAATCTGGAGCAGGTGCATCGCTTTGCCTTGCGGTCGCTTGATCGAGGGCTGGCACAGGGGTGGAATCCTGAGGCCGGACTGAGCCACGTGATTGCTTACTCCGACCCTGCGGCAGAAACCCGCCGGATTCCGGGCCTGCTCGATGACTACGCCTTCACTGTGATCGCCTGCCTTGACGCCTACGAAGCCACGGCGGACATCAGCTACTTCCATTTCGCGGAGCGCATCGCCGCTGCCATGATCCAGCGCTTCTTCGACCCTGCGGGCGGATTCTTCGACACCGAGAATTCGTCCAAGGCAGGGGACGGAGTCCTGGGAGTTCTGGGCACGCGCCGGAAGCCGTTCCAGGATTCGCCAACTCCGGCGGGAAACTCGGCCGCCACCATCGGCTTGCTGCGGCTGTATGCCTACACAAACAATCCCGATTACCGCGAGAAAGCGCGCCAGACGCTCGAGATATTGGCCGGAGTGGCAGGCCAGTACGGAATTTTCGCGGCTACCTACGGCATCGCGGCTGTTCACTATTCCCAGCCGCATATGCAGGTTGTGGTGGTCGGAAAGGACGATCTGGCGCAGCGTTTGTGCCGTGCTGCTGCTATGCCGTACATCTTGGGAAAGTCGGTGCTCTGCCTGGCGGAGGGAAGTGCGGTGGCTGAGAATCTGCCACCCGCGCTAGCGGCGAGCATCCCCCAGATTCCGGCTGTGATGGGTGGAAAAACAGTCGCCGTAGTCTGCTCGGAATTTACCTGTCAGCCGCCGGTCGTGGATCCTGGCGACTTGGACCGCCTGCTTCGCCCGGCGCTCCGAAAAACGGCATAAAAAGAGGCTGACACTGCTTCTAGGCAACCATGTCAGCCCGAAACTCCAAAAGACTGCAGACTTAAAAAACCTACCACTTCCAACAATTGGGGTTTTTCGGGTTGCACATCGGAATCGGCCCGCCGTCTTGCACTGTGATCAACGGAGTTGCCAGCGCCGAATATGCTCCTACCAAACCCACCATCAGGATTAACATCCTGACTGCGCGTTTCATGGGTTCTATTCTCCTCGTGCAGGTCCCTGGGAGCGGAACCTTCACGCCGCGGATTATAGGGCCGGTGGCGTCCGCAATCGTCATTCCGTTTTTTCACCGTGGAAAACCCCGCCGAAACTAGGCTCGATTAACAGGTTGCCTTGTCTAGTTATTTACTGCCCCACAATAAAATACGAAGAAGCCTTAAACCTTAACCTTTTACTTTAATCAGGGGGAATCTGTAGGCTGGATTTCGTTACGAAAACGGAACAGACAGAATGTGTCTTCTTCCAAGCGTGGGTGTGCGCGCCCTCGCGCGTGCAGACCAGTAAATTCCGGGGTGCATGTGCGGGACGCACGCGCCCTCCTTTCCGCGATTACAATGAGCTTATGTCCGATCCATTGATCATCGCCGGCCGTACTTTCAACTCCCGCCTGATCGTCGGCACGGGGAAGTACAAGTCTCCGCAGGAAACCGCACGTGCCCTGGAAACCAGCGGCGCGGAAATGGTTACTGTGGCCGTCCGCCGTGTGAATCTGGACCGCAGCAAGGAGTCTCTGCTCGACTACATCGACCCACAGAAATACTTCCTCTTGCCGAATACCGCCGGTTGCTACACCGCTGACGAAGCCATTCGGGCGGCGCGTTTGGGACGGGAGGTAGGCCTCTCCGACTGGGTGAAGCTGGAGGTGATCGGCGACCAGGCAACTCTTTATCCGGACGTTCAGGCGACCCTCGAAGCCACGCGGACGCTGGTGAAAGAGGGCTTCACGGTGCTTCCCTATACCTCGGACGACGTGGTGTTTGCCAAACGGCTGCTGGATGCCGGCGCAAGCGCCGTAATGCCCCTGGGAGCCCCGATCGGCAGCGGCTTGGGCATTCAGAACGCAGCGAACATCCGGATTCTGCGGGAAGTGATCACCGGCGTTCCCTTGATCCTGGATGCTGGGGTTGGCACCGCCTCCGATGCCACGGTTGCGATGGAACTGGGCGCCGATGCCGTCCTGATGAACACGGGCATCGCCAATGCACAGGACCCGGTCCTGATGGCAGAGGCTATGAAACACGCCGTGATCGCCGGAAGGCAGGCCTACCTGGCCGGGCGGATGACCAGGAAACTGTATGCCACCGCCAGTTCCCCGCTGGAGGGCGTAGTCCGCTAGAACTGAAAGCGCTTTCTGCAAAAAACAAGGGCGGCCAGCGGCCGCCCAATCTTGCTAGTCTTTCTGCCGGACGATTAAAGCATCGTCGCGTTTTCAACGTGAATGGAATCGGCTTTCACGTGGCCGGTCACGGCGACATGGTGTCCTTCATGTCCCTTCAGCGCATCCGGGTTGTCCACGGTCAGGACCTTCTTGTCCTCATCGGTCACCACCACCATCTTGGCACCGTGCTCCAGGCACTTCTTGGCGCAGGCTGCATGCTCGGCGGCAGTACCTTTCGCGCCGCATTTTGAGTCGGCGACCCAGCCATTCACGGTTTCTTCCTTGCCCATGTCATCGTAGGCCCAGACTGTTCCTACAATGAGGAAGACCAGACAGAGAACCATACTCGCGCACAGTAGCTTTTTCATAGCGGCACTCTCAATTCTTTCTGCGGTCAAACCGCGGTTTATTCATCACACAAACTCGTGGCACGCCCAGATGAGGGGAACTATAGCACAGCCCGGCGCTGAAGTTGTTAAGGCCTACCGGCGGGCGGACCCGCGTGCGGCAAGCGCCGCGGGCGGGGGTTCCGGCGCGACGTAGACGACCTCTCCGGGGCGCGCATAGTGCAGTTGCTCGCGCGCTTCCTTCTCAATCATGGCAGGATCGGTTTCCAACGCGTGGATCTGCCGGTTGTAGCGGTCATTTTCCTTCTGCAGGCCCTTGATCTCCTGTTGCAATGACCGGTGTTCGGCGCGTTTTTGCCGGTAGATCACCATGCCGTTGGCGCCGAACATCACGTGGAGGAAAAGCCACACCGCCAGGATCCCCACCGCCGCCGTGCCAATCCGCCGCCGCGCCCGGTACATGAATCCGAGCAGGGGCCGCATGCGGTCTACCATCCGGTCCGCCAGCGCCTCAGCCTGGGGCGCATGCGCCGCCAGCATGCGAAGTCCGGTTTCAGGGGGTTGGGTAAGAAGGATCTTGGCGTATCGGTCTACTCGAATATCCATTTTTTCGCCGCCGCGCTCAGCTCGTCGAGACCCGGCTCGGTGATGGCTTCCGAGTACACACGCACCACCGGTTCCGTGCCCGAAATCCGGTAGCACACCCATGAGCCATCTTCGAAGATCAACTTCAGTCCATCGGTGTGGACCACTTCGCTGATCTTCCGGCCAAAAAAGTTTTTGGGTTCGACTGCTATTTTCTCAGTGAACTTCGTCTTGACTTCCGGGGTCAAGCGAAAGTTCTCGCGCCGCGGATAAAAGGAACCAACTTTGACAAATAACTGCTTGAGTTGCTCGCCCAGAGATTTTCCCCGGCTCGCCACCATCTCGCAGCACAGCAATCCTGCCAGCACACCGTCTTTCTCCGGGACGTGATAGCGAATCGAAAGTCCCGCGCTCTCCTCGCCGCCGATGACGATCTTGTCCTGCTTGATCAGCTCGCCGATGTACTTGAATCCCACCGGCGTCTCGTGCAGCTCGATGTCGTGATGTCTGGCCAGCGCGTTGACCAGGTTCGTAGTCGCGACCGACTTCGCGACTCCATTCTTCCACCCGCGCGACTCGACCAGGTAGTCGAACAGTAGGGCGATAATGTAATTCGGCTGGAGGAATGTCCCATCCTCATCGACAATCCCGAACCGATCCGCATCTCCGTCGGTAGCGATGCCGATGTGGGCCTTTATCTCCCGCATCTTGCCGCGCATCTCTTCCAGCAGGTGATCGTCGGGCTCCGGAGCATGCCCTCCAAAAAGGACGTCGCGATAGTCGTGCACCGACGACACCTGCACTCCCGCTTCCTTCAGAAGCGCATCCGGATATCCGCGCGCGGCTCCCCACAGCGGGTCGTACACGACCCGCAGCCCGGCTTTCTGGATGGCTTCGAAGTTCACGATCTCGCGCAGCCTCGCCAGATACATTCCCCGCGGATCAAGCTCCTGCGAGGACGCCTTCTCCGCCCCGTTTCCCGATCCTGAGAGATCCACCGCCGCAATCTCCGCTTCAATCTGCTTGGTGACCTCTGGCAGAGCCGGCGCTCCGTCGGATGTGGAGAACTTGATCCCGTTGTACTCCGGCGGATTGTGCGAAGCCGTAAAGTTGATAGCCCCGTCGGTCTTCCCCTGGATCACGGCATAAGCGATCGCCGGAGTCGGCGCAGCTTCCGCAATCACCAACGGAGTAATTCCATGCGCCGACAGCACCTCCGCCGCGATCGCACAAAACGTTTCTCCCATAAACCGCGGATCGCGCCCTACGATCACCCTCGCTCCTGACGGCCGTTGCGCCACCACATACTTCGCAATGCCGGTCACCGCACGCCGGATGTTTGCATGCGTAAACTCCTCCGCCACCACCGCGCGCCATCCTGAGGTGCCGAACTTGATCTGAACCGCCATAGCAGGAACCTTTCCGCAGGGAGTGTCAACCTTTGTAAGCTTTTGCTACGATCTGACGACTGAGCGCGAGAGCTGAAAGCTGATTTTATATGACTGACAAGAAGCTCGTCCTGACAACCGTCGCTTCTGAGGAAGAGGCCCGCAAGATCGCCGGCGCCCTGGTGGACCGCCGACTGGCGGCCTGTGTGAACATTATTCCGCGGGTGGCCTCGATCTACCAATGGGCCGGCAAAATGGAGGAATCCCAGGAGTGCCTTCTGCTGATCAAAACCACGGCCGCCGTATTTGACGACCTGCGCGAGGCCATCCAGGAACTGCACTCCTATGACTTGCCGGAGTGCATCTCTCTCGCCATAGAGGACGGTAGCGCCGCTTATCTGGACTGGATCACTGAATCTGTCGGATAGACTCTACGCCACTCGTCCGCTCAGGTTCAGGCGCCAATAGTCGATCGAAAACGGCGGATCGTCAGCCGCAGCCTGCTCCGCCAGCTTTTTCAGCAATTCTCTGCGCAGCCGCTCCTCGGGAAGCCGTGGCAGGTGAAGCCGCAGAATCATCGTCTGCACAAAGTCGCAGTATTCCTGCGCGCCGCTCAGCAACACGGGCGCTGCCTCGATAGAAGTTTCGATGTCGGTAAAACCGGCGCGCTCCAGCCTTTGGGCAGTAGTTTTGGCATCCGCAAATTCCCACGGGTCCTGGTAACCGCGCAGGAACGGCGCGTATGCCGGCGTTTCCGCAAGGGCATGCACGCGTTCCAGCAAACTCGCGATATTCGGTCCGCCCCCGCATTGCGCTCGCAACCACCCGCCTGACTTCAGCGCCTGGTGCAGATTGCGGAACAGCAGGTCGTGATCCTTTACCCAGTGAAATGACGCTGTGCTGAAAATTCCGTCGAAGGCGTGGCGGAACGGCAGGCTCCGGAAATCGGCGGCGACAAAGCTGACCTTGTTTCCCCACGCCGGCCGCAATTCCTGCTGCGCTGTGGCCAGCATGTTCTGCGAGATGTCGATGGCGACGACTTGGCCGTTAGGCAGGGCTTGCAGCAGATCGGCGGTCAGGCGGCCGGTGCCGCAGCCTGCGTCCAGCAGGGTCTCGTCCCCGCGCAGGGAAAGCCGTGACAGAACTTTCTTGCCCCAGCTTACCTGTGGCCCGGAGAGCCGATGGTACGCGGTAGAATTCCACTCACGAAAGCTTGAAGAGGACGGATCAGCCAATCATCTCGATGCTAGCACGAGTCGCGCTTGGCCTCTCCGTCCTCTTCGCTATTGTGCTAGCGCGACTTCTTGCGGGGAACCTTTGCACCTTTCTTGCGCGCTTCCGAAAGGCCGATCGCGATCGCCTGCTTGCGGCTCTTGACCTTGCCGCCCTTGCCCCCTTTTCCCGAACGCAGGGTGCCGCGCTTCTTCCGTCGCATTGCGCTGGCGACTCTCTTGGAGGCGGATTTGCCGTACTTCCTTCCACTGCGTGATCTCGAACGTTTCCCTGGCATATCATTTATCTCCCGCAAGTTAGAGGCAGGAGTGCTTGAGCGGGTTGTCGGCATCAGCACAGAGGACACAGCGCCGCACGGAGGGTCAGCTTCCCTTCTGTGCCCCCTGTACCCTCTATCATTAGAACGATTCTTTGAAAGGGGACGACGATGCGAGCTCTGAACATTATTTGCGGTATTGCTGTGCTGATCGTCACGCTGCATCTGGGACACGGAATCCATCACTTTACCCACATGGGCGTAACTGGCCCCGTGATGTGGGCAGGCATGGCCCTTGCCGTCATCGTGGGAATCTTGTCCCTGATCGGAGGGATTCTGTTGCTCCGACGCACCGGCTCTTAGCCGGCCCATGCAGGCACGGACGTCGCGCCCGAAGACCATTGGAAGCCTCCGCACGCCGGGACTGCTAATCCGACGCACTGGCTTTTAGCCGGTCCGTGTAAGCGCGGGCGTCTCGCCCATGCGAAACCGCTTTGTCCCTACCCATCAGAAATGAGATCCCATCCACGCTGTACAACGCCTTATCCGGCGGGATGGGCTTCCCGCGAACCTTCCCATTACGAACCGCTTCAAAAGCCTTCACCAGCCGCGGCAGAATTTCCGGAGGCGCCACCGGCACGTTGTGCGCTCCCAGCACCATTCTGACGCGCGCCTTCAGCTCCGCCAGTCGGCGGATGGAGTGATCGTAGGCGCGCAGATCCGTCTCCGGCCGATAGAGCCAGATCGGCGCCGGATAGTAAGTGTCCCCGGTGAAGAGCAACCCGTTGCGCCGATCGAAGAGCGCGATGGCATCGGGCGTGTGCCCGGGAGTGGCGATTACCTCCAGAGTGCGCCCGCCAAGATCGATCCGGCTGCCGTCATGCATGTACCGGGAAATCTTCCAGGGGCGGGTTTCATAGGCTTTCGCATCAAACCCAACCGGCAGCTCGCCGCAGATTTCTCCCTCGGCGAGTTCTGCCTGCGCATCCTCGCGGGATCCGGCCGCGTTCTTGCGCGTGAAGTCCGTGTCCATGGCGTAGACCGTGTCGAACTGCCAGTTGTCACCGACATGATCG
The DNA here is from genome assembly GCA_963803205.1 of Terriglobales bacterium. Classification (GTDB taxonomy): domain Bacteria; phylum Acidobacteriota; class Terriglobia; order Terriglobales; family Acidobacteriaceae; genus CAWDLG01. Next base: position 296,766 of record CAWDLG010000004.1, on the reverse strand, counting down.
TTGTGAGTGTGCGAGTTCAAGACGATGACCGGCAGCGGCGTCAGAGCGTCGGTGACCTTCCTGAGATTGCCGATCCCCATCCCGGTGTCGAAAAGCGCCGCCTGCCTGCTTCCGACGATGAGATAGCTGATGGTCTCTTCGAACTGGTGCGGTTCGTAAATTGCGAAGACACCTGGTGCGACCTTATAGACCTCAAACCACGAATCGGAGACGGCAACCCGTTCCAGACTCTTGTTCTCCGTATGTGGAAGGGAGCGGCACCATTCCGGCGTGCTGGGTGCGCCAAGGGCATAGTGCGCCAGCGCAAGGCAGAAAATCAGTCCGAACGATGGTTTCAGAGGAATCATGCAGCGGAGGGGTCTCGCCACTGCGAAACCGTTTGGCAACGTCTGCACGAGCGGGACGCGCGCCCCACTAGCGCTTGTTCCATGGGCGCAGGCGCGGCCGCCAGCGCCGCACGTTGTCGCAGTACTCCTCGTAATCGGGGCCAAATTTCCGGCGCAGCGTGGGCTCTTCGTAGAAATGCACAAACAGGTCCACGGCCGCGGCGACTGCCACCACACCAATGATCGCAGCCAGAGTTGCCCGCCCAAATACAATCCAGAGCCCGATCCATCCCACCGCGAAGCCAACATACATGGGATTGCGCACGTAGCGATAGAAGCCCACCACCACCAGGCGTTGCGGCGGGATCATCGGCGCCGGTGTGCCGCGGCCCGTCCAGCCAAAGTCCCAGATGCACCGAAGGGCTACGGCAAATCCCAGCACGGACGGTATCGCCGCCAGCCAGCGCAACCTGGCAGCCCCCGCCGTTTCCACGCGAAATCCGAGCCAGGGAGGAAGCAGCCAAAACCACAGCGCAAAGAACGCCGCCCCTACGATCAGCGAGGCAAACGTTGTGGGCCATCGGTCGGTGGAGAGTGGAGCGCTGCGCGACGGAACGTCGGCCATAGCATTCCTCCGCGCCCTGCCGCTTGGCACATCCTGCTGGGGATGGCTTTATCGGAAAAGGCGGCGTGGGCGCCGAATGACGCCCGCCATGATAGCGCGAACGGGATACTCCCGCCCTCTTTTTGAATGGAACGTAGAAAAACGAACAGACCGTTGCCTCTGTAGTTGAAATCGCAAACCACTGAGGGTCCGGGGGATCACCGACACATCCTCCAGTTGAGGCTGTGGTCCCTTACCGTTATGGCTGCAATTCCTGATTACCAGCGCACAAAATGTGCCCGGCGATTCTGGCTCCAGCAGGATTCATCGGAATCGTTGCAGACCGGATATAGCTTGCCCCATCCGGTTGCAAACACGATCTGATCCTGCGGCACGCCAAGCTCGACCAGCGCATCGCGGGTGGCAATGGCGCGGTGGTCCGAGAGAGTCACGTTGTAAACGATGTCGCCGCGTTCGTCGCCATCGCCTTCGATCGTCACGTGCACGTCAGGGTGCGCTTTCAGCCATTCCGCGTTTTGCGCCAGCGTATGCCGCTGATCCGAGCGAAGCTCGGCACTGTCGAAGTCGAAGCGAATATCGGACAGATTTTGCAGGACCTCGGCCCCCGCTCCGCGGGGCGACATCGCGGGCACCGAAATGTCGCCGACCGGGCGGCCGGCATAGTCCTTGCTGGGAACATCAGGAGCCGGCCCGGGCGTCGCAGCGGCCGCCAGGCCTGCCCAGGTTGCGACCAAGATTAGTGGCATCCAGATTCTCAGTTTCATAGCTCCTCCACGGTGTCGAAATCTGATACTTTGATGGCCCTGAAGGGCGCCGAGGTTGGAGAACTCAATATGAGAATGGCGTACTACTCTCTGGTTCCCGGTCCAAGGTACGAACGGCTGTGGATACGCAGTATTCTCAGCCTGCGACGCCACAGTCCTTCGATCCCCGTGAGCCTGTTTCTCTTCGGCGGCGGATCCGAGAGTCTGCTCGAACAGGCCGACCGCTGCCGAGTAACAGTGCACCACCTCGGTGACTACCGGGAATATCTGGCGCGACTGCATCCTCGCGGCTGGGTGCTGGCCTACTACCCCACGCTGCACAAGTTCCTTACGCCTGCCGAGGTGAGCATTCCCAATGCAGCCCAATTGTTGTACCTGGATTGCGACACGGTCTTCTTTGACGACGTCGAGCGGCTCTTTGAGACCTATTCCGAAGCCGACTTATACGCGCGCGAAGAACCGAATTCACGCCTCTGCCACTTCGGTTACGATCCCGCCTGCATCGACGAAGATATGCTCGCTGCCATTGCGGAGCGGGAAGGTGCGCGCGCAATCGCGCCCCTCAATTTCGGCGTGTTCCTGCTCAATAATCGCGCCTGGAAACGGTTTGAGCAGTTCCGTTTCACATTCCTGGATCTGGCGTGGCGCCTGCTGTCCGGCCGCATCCTCTCCGGAGGCACGTACCACGAACACCATCCAAGGATTCCCGAGGCAACGCTTGGCGCGATGACCGCACAGGATCGGTCGCGGATACTTCCCTATCCGTCAAAAAATAGCTGGATTTTCGATCAGATCGCGATCTGGCTGGCACTCGGACTTTCTCCGCAGCTTTCCCTGGGAAGATTTTCATCAGGCCATGTTCCGCAGGGAGCGGAGTGCCTCGACGTACTGGCGGAAGGACGAAGTTGCATCGTCGCCCATTACTTCGGCGCTCTCGAACCTGAATTCCTGGCCCTGCTTTCGCCGCTTGGAATCGCCGGTTAGGCAGCAGGCGGCTGGTCGACGATCACTTCCCTGCGCGCGTCCCAGTACTGCTTCTTGCCCGACCAGTAGGCGGTTGCCGCCATCGTGCAGGCCACCGAATGCGCAAAGCCGTTCTCAACCGTGCAATGGGGTTGCTGGCGGGAGCGCATGCACTCGAACCAGTTGCCCATGTGTTCCAGGGATCGATCATCGATTCCCATCGGCGGTATACTGCTCTCGCCCGGCAGAAGAATATTCTTTGCGGCCCGCTGCTTGTCGATGTCGGAATTGTCTTCGTGATTTCCCTTCTCCTGGACCAGTTCGTAGCGCGGGCTTCCCTCGCCCCCGATGTTGAACAGCGAGGCTTTCTTTCCCATGTAGCGCGTGAAGCTGGGCGAGTCGTTCCCGAAACTCGTGGAGTAGCTGACCAGAAACCCTTTGGGGTATTCCAGTAGCGCCTGGAAGGTGTCGGGATTCTCCCGCCCGTCCTGCCACGCGAAAATTCCGCCGTGCGCGACCACCGATCGCGGATAACTGTCCTTCATGAACCAGTGAACCAGGTCGATGCCGTGGCTCATCCACTGGTCGGGGATGCCGCTGGAAAATTCCCGGTAAAGACGGAACTCGCAGTAGACCCGCGGATCGAAAGGTCGATACGGCTTGGTGAGCAGCCACTTGCGCCAGTCCGTGTCCTGTTCGCGAACCTCTTTGCTCTCCGGACGCCCGCGCCAGCGCGGCCCGTGGTAGTTCCAAACGATCTCGACCTTGCTGACCTCCCCCAACACTCCGGTCTGCACCAGGTCGTGCGCCGCCCGCGGGTGCGGTTCGCTGCGATGCTGCGTTCCTACCTGAACGATTCGCTTGTGCTGCATGGTGGCATCGCGGGCGGCCTTCGCCTCTTCCAACACGTTGCCCATGGGCTTCTCGACGTAGACGTCCTTCCCAGCTTCCACAGCCATCTTGAGAATCGGGGAGTGCGAATGTTCCGGCGTAGAAATCAGAACGCCGTCGACGTCTTTTAGCGTCAGCACATCTTCCAGGTACTGGAATGAGCGTGGGGCTCGGCCATAGTATTTTTGGTTGGCGGCGGCTGCTTTCTCGCGGTTCCTGTTCCAGAGATCGCAGACTGCAGTCATCTCCGCGTTGTGGCTGGTCTTCAATTGCGCTGCAATCCAGTCCAGTTCCGTCCCTCGACTGCCAATTCCAATGTGGGCCAAAGAAATGCGGTCGTTGGCGCCCAGAGTCCGGTCGTAGGAAAGGGCGGTGCGTGCAAGCCCCACGCCTCCGGCAACCACGGCAGCGGATGTGGTCAGGAATTTTCTGCGATTCATTGGGTCGGTCGAGCCGCTCATCTTTCTCCTCCTGGTCTGAAGCCGCTAGAAATGATACCTGACCTGGGAACTTGATGACTCGGCCAGGCGCCGGGTGCCCCGCGTCGCGCCGCGGTCAAGGTGACAGAAGTGAGGCACAAGTATGAAGTTCTCTAAACCGTAAGGGAAAGATTTGTTCTTCGAGAGTGGTCCCACCTTTCGAAAATCACGAAAGGTGGGGCACCCCCAGAGGAAAACTGAGTGCTCGTTTTTAGAGTCATGCTTCCGCGCGGATCAAATCCCAGCCCTTATAATTCTTAGTCGTCTCTGCTCAATCACGTTTACGACCAACCCCTGGGAGGTTCCTTGAAGCCACTGCGCTCGATTCTGCTCGGCCTGATTTTTCTTGCTTCCGTTCAACTGATCTCCGGACAAGCTTCCGCTCCTTCCGAAACTGCCGCCCTGGACGGCTTCACTTCCAAGTCCGTGGCCACGGAGCGAGAGTGGGAGAAGAAGCTTCAGGATGGCATCAGTCGGGACAACCTGCGCGAGAACATGCATCGCCTTTCTGCTCGTCCCCATCACGTCGGCTCGCCCTATGACAAGGAGAACGCCGAATGGATCCTCTCCAAATTCAAGGAGTGGGGATTCGGCGCGCATATCGAAACCTTCAGCGTGCTGTTCCCTACTCCGAAAGAGCGTGTGGTTGAGCTCATCGCTCCGACGCAGTTCCGCGCCAAACTTCAGGAGCCGGCCGTGCCCGTGGATCCAACTTCGAGCCAGACTGCGGAACAGCTTCCAACCTACAACGCCTACTCCGCCGACGGCGACGTAACCGGTTCTCTGGTGTACGTGAATTACGGAAGCCGCGAGGACTACGAGCAACTGGACCGCCTGGGAATCTCGGTGAAGGGAGCGATCGTGATTGCGCGCTATGGAGAGTCGTGGCGGGGAATCAAGCCCAAGGTGGCGGCGGAGCGCGGGGCAGTTGGGTGCATCATCTACAGCGATCCGAGAGACGACGGCTACTTCAAAGGAGATGATTACCCGACGGGAGGCTGGCGTCCAAAAGAAGGCGTTCAGCGTGGCAGCGTGATGGACACGGATCACCCGGGCGATCCGCTGACACCTGGGGTTGGCGCGACCACCGATGCCAAGAGGCTTTCACGCCAAGAGGCAAAAACCATCACCAAGATTCCGGTTTTGCCCATTTCCTATGGAGACGCGCTGCCTCTGTTGTCAGCGCTTGGGGGTCCCGTGGCGCCGGAGAGCTGGCGCGGGGCTCTGCCACTCACGTACCACGTCGGACCCGGCCCCGCCAAAGTTCATCTCAAGGTTCTGTCGAACTGGGATCTCAAGCCGGTCAACGACGTCATCGCCACCATGCGCGGATCGCAGGATCCCGACCAGTGGGTGATTCGCGGCAACCATCACGACGCCTGGGTGAATGGAGCCGACGATCCGACCTCAGGCATGGTAGCGGTGCTCGAAGAAGCGCGCATGCTCGGCGAACTCCACAAGCAGGGCTGGAACCCCCGCCGAACCATCATTTACTGCGCATGGGATGGCGAGGAGCCCGGTCTGCTTGGTTCCACCGAGTGGGTGGAAACCCACCTCGCCGACCTTCAGCAGCATGCGGTTGCCTATATCAATTCCGACAGCACTGGGCGAGGATTCTGGCAAGTGGGCGGTACTCACGACCTGGAGAGATTGATCAATGATGTGGCCCGCGAGATCAACGATCCGGAAAAGAACATTTCGATTCAGAAGCGCGCCCGGCTCGATGCAATCGCAAAAGCGGACACGCCGGACGATCGGAAGGATATCCGCAGCCGGCAGGATCTCCGGGTCCACGCCCTGGGCGACGGCTCCGACTACACGTCATTTCAGGATCACGCCGGCATTTCCTCTCTCGACATTGGCTTTGGCGACGAAGGAGACGGGGATGCCTACCACTCGATCTACGACGACTTCTACTGGTACACGCATTTCAGCGACACTGACTTCTCCTACGGAAAGGCATTGGCGCAGGCGGGTGGAACTGCCGTGATGCGGCTGGCAAATGCGGAGCTGATTCCCTTCGACTACAACGCCACCGCGCAGGCGATTGGGAAGTACATCGAGGAACTCGAAAAACAGTTGAAGGACAAGCGAGAGGAGATTGTCGAGCGCAATCTGGAACTGAAGGAGGGGGTGTATACGGCGACATCTGATCCACGCAAGCCGATGCTTCCGCCACCCGCCGAAGCCGTCCCACCCTTTATGAATTTCGCACCGCTCAAGAACGGACAGGAGGCAATCCGGAGAAGTGCCGAGCGCTACGGCGACGCGTTGAAGAAGTGGCAGGAAGCAGGTTCTCCGGCCCTCCCGCCGGAAGCGCTCAACACACTGAACCGCGACCTGATGCAGATTCAGCGAACGTTTCTGACCGAGCGTGGCCTCCCGGAGCGGCCGTGGTTCAAGCACCAGGTTTATGCGCCGGGGGCCTATACGGGATATGGGGCCAAGCCGATTGCGGCTGTTCGCGAATACATGGATCAGAGAAAATGGAAGGAAGCTGAGGGACAGGTTCCGGGTGTCGGCAAAGTACTCGAGAACGTGGCCGCAGCTATCGACCGGGCCGCCGACGATTTGCAAAAGGCTGCCACGCCCTAGTCTCAGGACTCTTACCACAGAGGGCACAGGGAACCCAGAGGTTTTTCCTGTGCTCCTCTGTGGTAACGAGTTTCATCTCGTCAAAATCACTGGTTCACGCCTGTGGCAAGAAAGCCGCCATCGACCGGGAGGACGGCTCCGGTCACGTAGCTGGCACTGTCCGATGCCAGGAAAACGGCGGCGCCCGCCAACTCCTCGAGCTTGCCAAAGCGCTTCATAGGAGTTCGCAGCAGGAACTCCTGCCCGCGTGCAGTTCCGTCGAGCAAAGCCTTGTTCAGGTCGGTTCGAAACACTCCAGGTGCGATTGCGTTCACGCAAACCCCATGCGGAGCCCATTCGCCGGCCAACGACTTGGTCAAGGCGGCGACGGCCGCCTTGCTGGCGCTGTAGGCGGCGACCTCGTACAGGCTGACGAAGGAAGCGAGCGAAGCGATGTTGATGATCCGCCCATAGCGCCGCTCGACCATGTGGCGGCCGAAGACCCGGCAGGCGCGCAGCGTCCCGGTAAGGTTGGTATCCATGATCTGCTGCCACTCTTCTTCGCTGAAATCGAGCGTGGGGCCACGCTTGGTGCGGCCCGCGGAATTCACCAGGATGTCAACCTTGCCGAATTCCTTCAGCGCTCCCTGGAGAAGCTTATCGAGGGAAGTGACATCACTCACGTCGGAAGTCAGGGAGAGCGAGCGGCGGCCACGTTTCTTTACTTCGGCGGCAGTTTTTTCCACTTGCTCGGCTCGGCGCGCAGTGGGCACGACATCCGCACCCGCTTCGGCGAGCCCCAGACTGATCGCGCGGCCGATGCCGGAAGTTCCTCCGATCACGACCGCAGTCTTTGCTGTAAGGTCCAACCCCTTGTAGGCCATATGTATTGGTTATACCGGAACCGATTGCTGGTTTCGTGCCTCGCGCACGATCGAGACATATTGCTTGGCCGCCTCAGTGATGGAGGTGGTATTGCCGGATTTCAGGGCCGACGCCGAAACCAGTTCTCCGCCGATCCCCAGTGCCGATGCCCCTGCGGCGATGAACTCTGCGGCAGTCGCGAGATTCACTCCCCCGGTGGGAACCATTGGAATCTGTGGCAGGGGCGCCTTCAGCGCCTTGATGTACTTTGCGCCGCCCACGTTCCCGCAGGGAAAGATCTTGACCAGGTCGGAGCCCGCATTCCACGCGGTGATTACTTCCGTTGGAGTCAGCGCTCCGGCGAGCATCAGCTTGCCCTGCTTCTTTGCGAGGGAAACGGTTCCGAGGTCGAAGCCGGGACTGACCAGGAATTCCGCGCCGGCATCGATACAGCGCTGCGCCGTTTCGGCGTTCAGCACGGTGCCCGCCCCGATCAAGACCTCGCCTCCCATACTTTTCACCAGTTCTCCAATCAGCTCGACCGCACCCGGGACGGTCATGGTGATTTCGACGATCGGAATGCCACCGCTGCGAACTGCCTCTGCGGCGCGCATCGCCTGAGCTGCGGACTCGGCCCGTACCACGGGTACAATCCCCACATCAAGAATTCGCTTTTTGACCTGTTCCTTCGTCATCGTCCATCCTTTGTACCCTCAACTAGCGCGCGATCCGCGCTCCGCCGCCCTGCATGACGGCGAGTACTTCCTTGAGAGTCGCCATCGTGGTGTCGCCGGGCGTCGTCATCGCCAGGGCTCCGTGGGCTGCGCCGCAGTCCACCGCCCACTGCGGACCCTTCCCTTCCAGGAAACCGTAAATCAGGCCAGCCGCGAATGAGTCTCCGCCGCCGACCCGATCATAGATTTCGAGGTCCGGCCGTTCTTTGGCTTCGTAGAATTTCCCGTCCGCATAGCAGATTGCGCCCCAGTCGTTGCGAGTCGCTGTCTTCGCTTTCCTGAGAGTCGTGGCCACCACCTTGAAAGGAAAGTCTTTCACCACGGCTTCGATCATCTGCTTGAAACCCTGCACCTGGAAGTCGCTGAGGTCGCCGCTGGTCCCGGGAATTTCGTATCCCAGCGCGGCTGAAAAGTCCTCTTCGTTCCCCAGCATGACGTCGACGAAGGGCGCCAGCATCCGATTCACCTTTTGCGCCTGCTGCTTGCCGCCGAACAACGCCCACAACGACTCGCGGTAATTCAAATCATAAGAGACTATGACCCCGTGGCGACGCGCCGACTGAACGGCTTCCAGCGCGACTTCGGGTGTGGTGGCCGATAAAGCGCAAAAAATTCCTCCCGTATGAAACCAGCGGGCTCCCTTGCCCTGTCCGGACGCGAAGATGGAATCCCAGTCGATCTGGCCCGGCTTAAGCTGAGACGCCGCGGAGTGGCCGCGATCGGAACACCCCAGCGCCGCCCGAACGCCGAAGCCACGCTCGGTAAAATTCAGGCCGTTGCGCACGTTGCGGCCGACACCGTCGTACTTCACCCACTGGATGAGAGATTGGTCGACTCCGCCTTGATATATAAGGTCTTGGAGAAGGCGTCCGACAGGATTGTCGGCGAAGGCAGTGACGACGGCAGTATCCAGCCCGAAACAGCGGCGAAGGCCGCGGGCCACGTTGTATTCCCCGCCTCCTTCGCACACTTCAAAACTGCGCGTGGTCCAGATGCGGCGGTCACCTGGATCCAGCCTCAGCATGATCTCGCCGAGCGCCACCATGTCCCAGCGGCACTCGGCCTTCGATTTGATCGTCAGCGCCATCTTTCACCTTGAGCGGGATTGAAGCTTGGACGAGGCATCATTGGACGACCTGACATCATACCGGAGGCGGCGTGTACCACGCATTGTGGGAGCGGCGAAAATGTTTGCTCAATCGTCTGGTGCCCGCGTTAACTGACGGAAGCGCTGTTATAGAATCCGACAATGCTGATCGGACGTGCTGGAGAAACATCGGTGAAGAGCGAGGTCTGCGGTGGCGTATATCCAGGATGACTTCCTGCTGCATTCGGACACTTCCCGGCGACTATTTCATCAATTTGCGGCCAACGAACCGATTCTGGACTACCACTCGCATCTTTCCGCCAGGGAAATAGCGGAAGACCGGCGCTTCGCAAACTTGACTGAGATCTGGCTGGAAGGCGATCACTACAAGTGGCGGGCGATGCGAGCCAACGGGGTCGCGGAAAAATTCTGCACCGGCGATGCGTCTCCTTACGAGAAGTTCCTGGCGTGGGCCAGGACCGTCCCCTACACCCTGCGCAATCCCCTCTACCACTGGACTCATCTCGAACTCAAACGATATTTCGCGATCGACGATCTGCTGAACGAGGAGACTGCGTGTGCGGTATGGAACCAAGCGAATGCCGTTCTACAGGAACCGTCGTTCAGCGTGCGTGCAATTCTCAAAAGGTTCGATGTGCGTGCTCTGTGTACGACGGACGATCCCAGTGATGATTTGGCTCATCACGAGCGAATCGCCAAGGCTGGCAAGGGGTGCCACGTCTATCCCACGTTCCGGCCGGATCGCGCCCTCATGGTGCAATCGCCGGAAGTATTCAACGGGTGGGTGCAGCAACTGTCGGCGGCCGCCAACGTCGAAATCAATGACTTCAGGAGCTTTCGGGAGGCGTTGAAGCGCAGGCACGACGCATTTCATGCCACCGGGGGAAGACTCTCGGATCACGGCCTGGCGCGTTGCTACGCATCGCCCTGCGCAGAAATGGAGGCAGCAGGCATTTTTGATCGGGCGCGCGTCGGGAAGGGGGCATCACCGGACGAACATGACAAATTCGCTTCCTTCATGATGCTGTTCTTCGGGGAGTTGGATTTTGCCCGGGGATGGACGAAGCAGCTTCATCTTGGGGCGCTGCGCGACGCCAATTCGCGGCGCTGGCAGGAACTGGGCTCGAATACGGGTTTTGACTCCATAGGAGAGTTCCAACAGGCGGAGGCGCTCTGCGCCTATCTCGACCGACTGGAGCAGAGAAACAGCCTGCCCAAAGTGGTCGTTTACAACGTCAATCCTTCGGAAAATTATGCGATCACCACCGCGATCGGAAATTTTCAGGACGGCAGCGTCGCGGGCAAGATTCAGTTCGGCAGTGGCTGGTGGTTTCTCGATCAAAAGGAAGGCATTGAGTGGCAGCTCAACGCCCTCTCGAATACCGGTCTGCTGTCGCGGTTTGTGGGCATGCTGACCGACTCGCGGTCTTTTATGTCGTTTCCCCGGCATGAATACTTCCGTCGGATCCTGTGCGATCTGGTGGGGCGGGAGATGGAAAGCGGCGAACTGCCCCGGGATGAGCAGCTACTGGGCGGAATGATCCGGCGCATCTGTTACGCGAACGCCCGGGAGTATTTTGGGTTGGAAACGGGGAGTGAGTGAAGGGTTGGGTCGCGTAGATGGACGTATAGAGCAAGGTTGCTCCAGCTTTGAGGAAACGCGAAAGGTGAAAGGAACATCAGTTGCGCCGTTCCGGCGCGTTTGAGTGAGGCGGCGTCTAACGGCAGGGTTGAAACCCTGCCCTGATACGAGGGAACGGTTTCAGATTTTCGAACTGGATCAAAACCCCCACCCTAACGTCGCAAAGAACGCTCCGTTAGGATTGGGGCACCCGTTGCCGATGACACTGAAAAGCGTCCCGCTCGGTGTCGCAGACGGGGCGCGCACGCCGGGGTGTGAAATTCGGGAGACAGGACGATGAAGCTGGGTCTGATCAATACTGCCTGGTTCGGCTCGCAGATCGGAACTGCGGAAGGGATCCGCAAGACGAAGGAAATCGGCTTTGAGACGATCGACATCTATGCCGACCCGATGGACACAGACATCCAGGAGCGGCGCCTCATCAAGGACACGTGCCGAGCCGCAGGCCTTCCGGTGGTATCGGTAATCTGCGTGGCGCTGGGCATCGGCGACTTCAATGCGGCGGTCCGGCGGTTTCACGTGGCGCGAGCCAAACAGACCCTTGATCTGGGATACGAACTGGAAGCGCAAAATCTTCTGCTCGTGGTCGGAGAATATATCTGGCAGCAGGAAGTGATCCCTCCGCGAGATCAGTGGAACTGGGCGGTGGAGGCCGTCCGCGAGCTGGGAGACTATGCCTCGGGGCTGGGGCTGGAGATCGCGCTTGAGCTGGAGCCGTTTCAGCTTTCGATCATCAATACCATCCAGAAGATGGCGCAGTTTCTGGATGACGTTGATCGGCCCGCGGTGCGCGCGAATCTCGACGTCTCCCACCTGACGCTGATGCAGCAGAAGGCCGCCGACATCGCTCAACTCAAGGGACGAATTGCGCACGTGCATCTTTCCGACTGCGACGGCAAAAAGCATGGGGACCTGCCGCCCGGACGGGGAGTCGTAGACTTCCCGCCTTATCTAGCCGAGCTGAAGAAGACGGGCTATAACGGGACGATCAGCATCGAGCTGGAGTATTCGCCCGATCCGGCGCGCATCTCCGAGTGGGTCGCCGAGGCCTACGGAGAAACCGCTAAAATCATGAACTCGATGCAGCTGCGGGGATAATTGTCGACAATCGGTAGACCTGCACGCTTCACATGGGAGGGAACGTGGTAAAGCGATTGCTTGTTGCTGTTGTGTGTATCTCTCTGCAAGCGGCGGCTCATGCGGCACCGAACGCTTCGTCCAATCCGAAGGTGAGAGCCATCACCGCGTTCGTGAGGCTCGATCGGGCTTCGTACGAAAAGCAGATTGGCGAATCGCTTGCAGTGCTGAGAAAAGCGAAGGCGGAATTCGAGTCGTCCGGATATGAGGTGCAAACAATTCGGATCACCACTCAACCGCTGGCAGAACTGGTACACGGTTTATCTGAGGAGCAGGCGTTGGCATTTTTGAAACTCCTTGACCAGCTTTCCGCAAAGGAAGCGTTTTTGCTGAATGTCGGACCGGGCATGATGCACGACAACGACGATCCCACGACAATGCATATCCTTGAAATCGCACTGTCCACGCTGCCGAACATCGAATCCAGTGCCATCATTGCGGACGAATCGGGAATCCACTGGAAGACGATCCGTCGAACCGCAGAGCTCGTGAAGTATGTCGCTGAACATAGCCCCCAGAGCGCTGGGACGTTCAACTTCACCGCGACGGCGATGCTGAAGCCGCTGGGACCATTTTTTCCGGGCTCCTATCACACTGGACAGGGCCGGCAATTTGCCATCGGCTTTGAGGGGGCGGGCGTGGTGCAGGAGGTCTTTGCCAAGGACAAGGGCAACGCAGATGCCGCGATCGCAGACTTGACCGCCGCGCTCACCAAGCATGCGGCGGTGGCCGAAGGCATAGGCAAGAAGGTCGCAGGCGCCACCGGCTGGACTTATTTAGGAGTCGATCCCACACCTGCGCCGCTGGGCGACGTCTCGATCGGGGCCGCGATTGAGGCCTTTACCGGAGCGAAATTCGGCTCGAGTGGTACGCTGGCGGCCGCCCGGATCATCACCGCCGCGGTCAAGGCGGTGCCGCAGAAACAGACTGGCTACTCTGGGCTGATGGTGCCGGTCATGGAAGACAAGGTTCTAGCGCAGCGCTGGGAGGAATCAACGTTCAATATCGATTCCCTGCTCGCATACTCGGCGGTCTGCGGCACGGGCCTGGATACGGTGCCTCTTCCCGGAGATGTCAGCAGCGAGCAACTGGAGCGCATGTTTGCGGATGTGGCATCGCTCGCCGTGAAATGGAACAAGCCCCTGTCGGCGCGGTTACAGCCGGTACCCGGCAAGAAGCCGGGCGACCGCACGGAATTTCACGATCCCTATCTCTTCAACACGACGTTGCATGCGCTACCGTAGCGGCAGAAAACGACGTCCCGACCTTTATTCGAGATTTGCGCCGAGAGTATAACGCGGCCACGGATTCGGTATCGGAGGATCGGATCGAACGGTCGATCGACAAAGTTAAGAGCAATGCGGGTCAGCGGTCATCCGCACTCACATTGCGGAGCGGGAATCCAGCCCCGCTCTCCCTGCGTGTTGCTCACTAAAAGCCAATTGTGACGGGCTTGTTGAATAGTGACTTCCTCCCCGGGCTGCACTGCAAGTTCCCGCGCCGAGTAGTTCTCTATCACGATGGTCTCCGCTCCCTGGGTTGACAAGAGTTCGATCGGAACCCAGCCCTCGCGACCATCTTGAGCGCGGCGCCAGCGCCATCCGGAAAATTCATTGTCTTCCCTTCCGACCATGACTCTTTCGCCGGCAGCGACACAGAGGGGATCGGGATACTCGACTTTGTACTCCTGCTGGATTCGGACTCTGTCTCCCTCCGAAAACATGCTTTGACTCCTGGATCAGAATAAACGCGGCGGGGGGGGGCGATTGCAGGGGTCTATCGCGGCAATGGTTGGATTGAGGTTTTGATTTACCGACAACGAGACCTTCGTATCAGGACGCCTCATCGTGATGTCGCGCAACAACCTTCGCCCACTGTGAGATAGTTGCGCCGTACCGCCGCGAGAATCAAGTCGGGCATATATCGGCACGACTCAAGTCATGCCCTGATACGAATATCGCGGCTGCCCTGGGCGACGCGGACAGGGGTCTATCGCGGCAACGGTTTGGATTGACGTTTTGATTCACCGACGAACAGAGCTTCGTATCTGGACAGGGCTTTCAGCATCTCTTCCGAAAAACAAGTTTTACCTGAGTCATGCTGCGCAGTTCAGGACACTTTGCGGGCGGGAGTAAAATGACAGTATGACCGAAGAGGTGTTTGAACTTTTGAAAAAGGCCCTGGCGCTCCCAGTTGAGGCGCGTGCTGCACTCGCAGGCTCACTCCTGGATAGCTTAGACGATAAGGTCGACGGATCGGTCGAGGAGGACCTGGAACCGCGAAATCGCGCGCCGGATCGAGGAACTAGATTCAGGAAAAGTTAAGCCGATCGCATGGGACGAGGCTCGGCGGCAAGTTTCAGCTATCCTCCATGGTCGGTAAATCACTGGAAATTCATCCTTCGGCGCTTTCTGAACTGAAGTCGGCGGTCAGTTGGTATTTGGAACGCAGCCAGCCTGCGGCTATCCAATTCACCCGCGAAATCAACCGAGCTGTAGAGTTGATCGTCGAATCACCCCAGGCCTGGCCTGCGGGAGAGCATGGGACACGCAAATTTCCTTTGCGCCGTTTTCCGTTTGCGGTCGTCTATCGGCAGGAAGAATCCATTATTCGGATACTTGCGATTGCACATGGGCACCGGGTTACTGGAAGCAACGACTATAAACAAGGCGCCGATCTCTTTCGACCCACCTGTCTAAACACGAATAAATCTGGCACCTACGACCCCGGCTGGCCGGTCTGAACCGGAAGATTCGCGGTTTCCCAGGCGGCGATGCCGCCGGCAATTTCGCTCACATGGCTGAAGCCGCCGCCTTGCAGCAGACTGGCGGCAATGGAAGAGCGGTAGCCGCCGGCGCAATAGACCAGCAGCGGACGGTTCGCCGGCAGTTTCTTCATTTCTTCCGGAAGATGATTCAGCGGCAGGTGGACGCTACCGGCAATGAGCCTTTGTTCGCGCTCGCGTGCCGTGCGGACATCAACGGCAAGCGGCGGTTGCTTGGACGAAAGCATCTCGGTTGCAAACTGCGCGCTGACGCGCTCGGTCGTGGCGGTCAGATCAGGCCGTGATTTCAGGCTGGCCAGACCATCTTTCAGATATCCGGCAATGTGATCGAAGCCGATACGGCCGAGGCGAGTTGCGGATTCGGTCTCCCGGCCAGGGTCCGCAATGATCACGATAGGGTGACTTCGGTCAAGCAACGTCCCCGCCCAGGTGGCGTACTGGCCGCCCAGGCCTATATTGATGCTGCCCGCGAGGTGCGCCGAGGCGAACTCGCCGGAATCGCGGGTATCGAGAATCTGCGCGCCTGTATTCTGCAAGGCGAGCACCTGGTCGAGAGTCATCGGGTTCACGTGCTCGAGCGTCTGCTCGAGCGTAGGCCGCTCTTGGCTGTTGAGCACGGCATCGTAGGTGAAGTATGCCGGAGCCTCCGGTTGATCGGCCGTCACCACGCCCAGAAACGCTTCCTTGCTCATGGGCTGGAGCGCGTAGTTCAGGCGACGCTGTTCCCCGAGAGTCGACACCGTTTCCTTGCTCAGCGCCTTGCCGCAGAGGGATCCCGCGCCATGTGCCGGGTATACCAGGCTCTGGTCGGGCAGCGCCAGAAGCTTGGTGTGCAGCGAGTCGTAGAGCATCCCGCCAAGTTCCGTGGCTGACCAGCCCAAAGCTGCCCGCAGGTCAGGTCGCCCGACATCGCCGATGAACAGCGTATCCCCGGTGAGCACGGCATGAGGCTGCGTGTCACTGCGATCGAGATCGTAAACGACGATGGAGATCGACTCCGGAGTATGGCCCGGCGTTTCCAATATTTTGAGACGGACGCGGCCGAATTCGAGAGTGTCGCCGTCGTGCATGGGCGTAAATTTGTATTTCGCTTTGGCAGCGGCTCCGAGATAGATGGTCGCGCCGACGCGGTCGTGCAGCTCCAGGTGGCCAGCGACGAAGTCGGCATGCAGATGGGTGAGGAATACGTGCTTGATCTGAAGCGAATGCTCAGCGGCGAAGGCGATGTACTGATCGGTGTCGCGCTGCGGGTCGACCACCGCCGCGGTGCGAGTTCCCTCGTCTCCGATCAGATAGGAGGCATGCGCCAGGCACTGCAGATAAAACTGCTTGAGAATCACAGCCCAAGCTACATTCAGTCCCCAGAGGGAGTCAACGTTTCAGTCCAGGACGTCACCGTTTAAGGTTCGATTCAGACCGTCGCAGCGTGCCCCGTTTCGTATTCGGGAAGTGTGATCTTGTCTGTGAGACCGCGCCCGAACACAAAATCTGCCACCCATGAAATCGTCAGCAGTTTCATAACCTGATTGCGGAGAAACATCGAGAACTGCGACTTCGGAGCGAACCAGCCGGCGGAGCCGACCGCCGCCTGCTGCTTCTTCAGTACAAAGGGACCGAATCGGTCCTGGTAGCGAGCGAATGCCGCGGCATAATCACCCTGCGCGCGATGAAGTTCCCCAGCGAGGATGTATGCCCCGACCATGGCCAGCGCCGAACCCTGCCCGCCGAGCAGCGACACGCACGAGGCGGCGTCGCCGAGTAAGGTCACACGGCCGCGGGTCCAGAGTCCTTGTTGAGGATGCATTCGGATCTGACTGACGCGATCGAAATAGAAATCATGGCTGTGTTCAAGCGCGTCAAGAATTCGCGGACACTCCCACCCACTGTTTCCAAATCTCTTTCTGAGGAGAGCCTTTGGGGATGAGACGCTGGTGTCGTCCTCTATTTCCTGATCCGCAAAAGTGAAGAGGAACAGGGTCCGGCCGTCTGGCATAGTGATGCGCCCTACCTGCTGGCCGACTTCCGTGTACAGAACGTAAATGAGCTCGTCTTTGGACTCGTAGCCATCAGCCTGGAAGGCGGCGACTTTGCAGCCGAGGTACTTTTCAAAGCGATCTTCGGGTCCAAAGACAAGTTCGCGCACTCGCGAATGCAGCCCGTCGGCGCCCACCACGAGATCGAATTCGCGTGGAGAAGCGCGTTCAAACGAGACGAGAACAGAATTGCTGGTCTGCTCGATGCCGACAACGCTGTCGCCGAAGATCGTCTCCACATCTCCGGCGATCCTGCTGAAGATTGTCGCGCCCAGGTCGCCGCGCGGAAGGGTGATATAGCGCCCTCGGGTGACGCTGGCGAAAGCCGAGACGGGAAAGCCGGATATTCTTTTACCGTCCTGGTTTACGACCCTTACTTCGCGCACCCGAAATCCTTTACGGCAGATCTCTGGCAGCAGGCCCATACGCTCGGCGATGTCGAAGCCCGCACCCCAGAAGTCGATCGCGTAGCCGCCGGTTCTGAGCGCGGGCGCCTTCTCGACGATCGTGGGTTCGATCCCGTAATGGGCAAGCCAGTAGGCGAGTGTGGGGCCGGCAATCCCCGCGCCAGAAATCAAAACTCTCACATTTAATTACGATGCGTCGGGCATGGAAGGTGTTGTCGTGGGGAGCGGATCGTCCGGGCTCCTTTCGAAACTCGGTCATTTGCCCGTCTACACGGGACTTGCATCCTTGCCTGTCTCTTCGCGATGGTTCGTATCATGCGCGGCTTTCAGCCGCGCATGATCTGTTTCCATCTTGGAGGGAACGCGCCATTTGGCGCAGTCAACGCCGCGGTAGTTGCGCCGTATCGGCGCGAGTGGCTTGCAGGCCAACTAACGGCGGGGTTAAAACCCTGCCCTGATACGAGACGAACAGTTCAGTTGAAGTGATGCCCTACCCCTCACGGCGGACGAGGACGTCCGCCTCTACACAGTCTTATCCGCCCGCGATGGCTCCAATCACAATGAACGGTTCTTTCCCGGAGGCGACGGGCTCAGGGAGGGGGGCGTCGGGCGGGGTGTGGGAAATATCCTCTTCGCAGGCAAAGAAGCGGAGAAAGGGGCGACGCTCCCGGGTGTCATGATCGCGGATCGCCCCCCGCAGCATGGGATAGCGGGCCTCCAGGGCATCGAGCACGGAGCGCTGCGTGACAGTGCCTTCGACTTCGAGCACGACCTCCGCGTCGGCGTGCGCCAGAGTGCGGAGATGGAATGGGAGAATGACGCGAATCATGGCTGCACTCGAACTTTCTGACTGAACTGAAACTGCGCCGCCTTTAACGATATCTGTCCCGCAAGGACTTTCGCAAGAGACCGTCGCCGGCCAATTAGAAAGGCGGTTCAGCATCGATAAAGAGCTTTGGAATAGGGATCGACGATCTTCACTACATCGTCCGGTTGACTTCGATCGGCAATGCTCTTGACCAGGTCAGTATGGGTTGGCGCGAGGGTGATTTTCAGTCGTAGTCACGCACCCGTCCTGAGAGGCCGAGGTCTAGAACGGCTTGCGGGCAACAACGTCGTTGTCGTGAATAAAGAACTGTGCGGAGCAGTGTCCTGACCCACAAATAACCGGCAGGAGCCCGGCAATCTGTCTGCGAGTGATCAGTCCCAGAGTCCCGCAGTCGGGGCACGAGAGCACCGCCCAGTAGGGATCTTCTTTCTCTCCTACCCTGCCGGCGTTTTCCAGGACAAAAATGGTTCCCGGAAGCATCTGCTCCGGAATCCACTCGCTCAGGACTTCCAGCTCTGCGACCATTTCGTTCCCTCCTCACGGAGTTGCAAAAATGTGTTACGAGGCCTGACTGCCCCTGGAACGGGAGACTCGAACCGGGTTGTTGCGCTTCTTGCCGCCTCGCAAAACCGCGCGCACCCGTCGCACGGCATCACTCAGGCAGATCGTCAGCATGGGCTGGCGCGAGTTCTTGAGAATGTCGACGATCTGCCGGGCCGACGTTTCCAGGTAGAGCGTCTTGCCGTCGGTGAGCAGGTGGTAATCCGACGCGCCTCCCACCGTCTCCGACAGCCGCTTTCCCAGTTCCTGCTGCAAAAAGCGCATTACCTTGCGAACCCGCTGCAGTGAAAATCCGCGCTGGCGCAGCTCGCAGATCACCGCAACTTCGGCCAGATCTTCCCCAGAGAACAGGCGGCGGTGGCCTTGCCTCGCCGGAGTCACGATTCGCCGCTCATCCCACCACTGGAGCTGGCGTGGCGAAATCCCGGTTAAAGCGATCACCTCGCGGGATGTGAACCTCTCGCGCATAGGAGAAAGCAAATGTTTTAAACAGAAACCCGAGATTACGTTTCAAACGCCGGCCGAGGAAAATGTTTGAAACATTCTAGGCGGGGGGTGGAGGGAGTCAATGGAAGATTAGGTGGTGGAGGTGACTACCGGAATTCCCCGAGAATCAAGACTGGCAATGGCCGAGAGGCTTCAGGTCGTGCCGCCCCCAACAAATTGCACGATCTCCAGCCGATCGCCGTCGGAAAGATCGGTGCTCTCCCAGGTCGGGCGCGGAGCGATGCTTCGATTCAGCTCCACGGCCACGCGGTCCGGCTTCATCTGAAGCTGATTGATGAGTGACGCCAGGTTGAGGGGCCCGGGAAAGTCGCGCTCTTCCCCGTTGATGGTCAGTCTCACAGCAGGATTCCGGAAACTGAGGACTTGCGGGAGATCACGCCTAGACTTCAACCTTCCGCAGTTGGAACTTCCTGGTTGCCTTGCGCCCGGAGTAGTTCGCTTGAACCAGGATCGACGAATCGGGCAAGGTCGTCTCATCCCATTCGACCGACATCTGCGCGTGGCCGCCGGAATCGGTCATCACCTGGGTATAGAACGGAGTGGCATCCGGCCGGGCGAAACGCACGGTCAGCCGGGCGCCTTCTACCCCGCTGCCGCCTTCGGTAACCCGCAACTGCATGATCAGGGCGCGGTCGGGATGCATAGAGCCAGCGTTGAGCCAGAGCACGTCCAGAGGTTTGGGGGCCTCCGTGAGGCGGCGGTCAATCACTTCGTCCACACGGCCATCGCGGATGGCGTCCAGCACCAACCGGTGCTGATCGCGCAGGATGGACTCCTTCTTCTGGTCGGTAAAGTCACTCTCCGAAGAACGCTCGGCGTAGGACGCGGCCCGCTTGCCGATGCAGCGACCGCGGACAAAAACCTGCGTCTGGAGCAGCAATTCGGCCTCCCGGGCCTCGCTCTGCACGTGGTAAACGACGTCGCCTTGTTTGATGTCGGTATTGAACCCGAAGATCATGGGACTCCATGGACCGCGAATTGACCGGCAAAAACTCTAGGTTAACCCCAGGTTAATGAGTTCTTAAAGTGCAGGTGCGCCGTCGCTTGACACCCCTCGACTGCGAAATCTAATCTAGACTGTTTCCATCACTACACGTCGCGAATTATATATAGCTCCCCTATGCCCGACAATTATTTCGCCCGTTACCTGCCTCTGCTGATCCATTTTCTGCTGGCGGGCGCGTTCGCGACGGCTGTGGTGCTGCTTTCCTGGATTATTGGCTACCGCCGCCCCACGCGGGCCAAGATGTCTCCCTATGAGTGCGGAATGACCCCGGTCGGCGACGCCCGGCAGCGTTTCTCGGTGAAGTTCTACCTGGTGGCCATGCTCTTCATTCTTTTCGATGTCGAGGCAGTATTTCTCTATCCCTGGGCGGTGATTCTTAAGGATCTGAAAATGTTCGGATTCTGGGAAATGCTGGTTTACATCGGCATCGTGCTGGTGGGCTTCTTCTACATCTGGAAGAAGGGCGTCTTGGACTGGGGAGAGTCAGGTCAAAGGAGCCGGGTCTGATGCCGCTGGCTTCCCCAATCACCAACCTCGAGGAACTGAAGGACCATCCTGCGATTTCCAGGCTGCTGGAGTGGAATGCGGCGGCTCTCGCCGGTGCCAAGTTCGACCGGGGCGAGACGACCGTTTGGATCGAACGCTCCAGTATCCGGGAAGCCAGTGCTCTGCTTCGAGAAAACCCGAAGTGCCCATTCAACTTTCTCTCCGACGTGACCTGTGTCGATTGGTATCCGGCGAATCCGCGATTTGAAGTGGTTTATCACCTGTTCTCGATCCCGCAGAAGGAGCGTTTGCGGGTAAAAGTCCGTCTCACGGCAGACGATCCCTCGCTTGAGTCGGTGACATCCATTTGGCCGGCTGCTGACTTTTTCGAGCGGGAAGTATTTGACCTGTTTGGCGTCCGCTTCAGTGGCCATCCCTATTTGCGGCGCCTGCTCATGCCCGAAGACTGGGAAGGTCATCCGCTGCGGAAGGACTATCCCGTCGAAGGGTTCCGCTAGACCATGGCACATCTCACGCCCACGCCCGAGTTGGAAGCCGCTCAGGATCGCACCATGATCCTGAACATGGGTCCGCAGCACCCGTCAACCCATGGCGTGCTGCGCGTCATCCTCGAAATTGACGGGGAAAACGTGGTGCGGATCATGCCGGACATCGGCTACCTGCACACCGGCATTGAGAAGACCTGCGAGGCCAAGTTTTACCAGCAGGTAGTCCCCCTGACTGACCGGATCGATTATCTCTGCCCCATGACCAACAACCTCTGCTACGTGCTGGCGGTGGAGAAACTGCTCGGGCTGGAGATTCCGCCGAAAGCGCAGTGGCTGCGAGTGATGATGAACGAGTTGACCCGCATCAACTCGCACCTGGTCTGGCTGGGTACGCACGCCCTCGATATTGGCGCCATGTCGGTGTTTCTGTATTGCTTCCGCGAGCGGGAGGATGTGCTGCGGCTCTTCGAGGCAGTCAGCGGCCAGCGCATGATGACTTCGTACTTCCGCGTCGGCGGAGTGGCCCTCGAGCCGCCACTGGGATTCTTCGACCGGGTGCGGGATTTCGCCCGTCGCTTCCCTTCCAAAGTGGACGAATACGAAAACCTGTTGACTGCAAATCCGATCTGGGGGATGCGCACCAAGGGAGTAGCGACCATCTCTGCCGAGGATGCCATCGCGCTGGGGGCGAGCGGGCCGACGCTTCGCGGCAGCGGTGTCGATATTGACCTCCGCCGCGACGCCCCTTATTCCGGTTACGAGAATTTTCAGTTCAAGGTGCCCGTCGCAACCGAGGGCGACGTCTTTGCCCGCTATCTCTGCCGAGTGCAGGAGCTACGGGAGTCGATTTCAATTGTCCAGCAGGCCCTCGACGGAATGCCATCGGGTCCCATTAAGGCAGATGCACCAAAAGTGGTGCTTCCCGACCGGGAGAAGATGAAGACGCAGATGGAAGCCCTCATCTATCACTTTAAGATTATTACCGAAGGTTTTGCGGTGCCGGAGGGTGAGGTCTATCAGGCAGTGGAGTCGCCGCGCGGGGAGATGGGGTACTACGTAGTCAGCGATGGCACGGCGAAGCCGTATCGCGTGCATATGCGATCGGCCTGCCTGGCGAATATGCAGACCCTGCCAAAGATGTGTGAGGGCCGCCTGATCGCGGATGTGGTCGCCGCTATCGGTTCGATTGATATCGTGCTAGGAGAGATAGACCGGTAATCCTCTGTGCTCCTCGGTGTTCTCTGTGGTGAAAAAACAAAACCGCAGAGGACACAGAGGTTCCCAGGGGCCAAGGACCAAATGAAGTTTTCAGACGAGTTCGAGCGGCGCTTCGTGGAGATGGTTGCGCACTATCCGACGAAGCGCTCGGTGCTGGTACCGACACTTCTATATGCCCAGGACGAAGTCGGCTACCTGAGCGGTGAGGTGATCGCTGACATCGCTGCACGCCTGGAGCTGACCGAACTCGACGTCCGCAATGTGATCAGCTACTACTCCATGCTGACCACCAAGGCTCGCGGCAAA
This sequence comes from Terriglobales bacterium, assembly GCA_963803205.1. GTDB lineage: Bacteria > Acidobacteriota > Terriglobia > Terriglobales > Acidobacteriaceae > CAWDLG01. The sequence continues at coordinate 274,012 of CAWDLG010000004.1, read as the reverse complement.
TACAACGTGCAGGTCTGCACCAATATCGCCTGCATGCTCCGCGGCGGCGAGGAACTTCTGGACCATTGCGAAAGCAAACTGGGAATCGGCCACAGGGGCACAACCGCGGACGGCCTGTTTTCGCTCGAAGAAGTGGAATGTATCGGCGCGTGCAGCTGGGCCCCGGCGATACAGGTGAATTACGACTTTCACGAGAATCTGACCACCGAGAAGATGGATGAGGTTTTGGAGAGCTACAAGGGAAAGGATTTGTAATTTGGTAATTGGGTGATTTTGTAAATTGAACCCCAACCCACGATGGGGTTCTGAGATCGCCGAATTACCCGATTACAAGATCACAAATTGGAATCATGGCCTACCTGGTTTCCCATCCCGATGAAGTGAAAGTCGTCAGCCGGCGCTTTGGGCAGGGCGCGACCAGCCTCGATCGCTATCTCGAACTCGATGGCTACAAGGCTGTGCAGAAGGCGCTCGCCGTGCAGCCGGACGACATCATCAACCTGGTGAAGGCTTCCGGCCTGCGGGGCCGGGGAGGTGCGGGATTCAGCACCGGCCTGAAGTGGTCCTTTGTGCCCAAACAGGCACCGAAACCGAAATATATCCTGTGCAACGGCGACGAGAGCGAGCCCGGCACCTGCAAAGACCGGTTGATCTTTGAGCATGATCCTCATGCCGTAATCGAAGGTGTGATGATCGCCGGCCTCGCCGTGGGCTCGAAGATCGGCTACATCTACATTCGGGGCGAGTACCGCTACCTGTCGGTGATCATGCAGAAGGCGATCGCCGACGCCTACGCCCGCGGATTCCTCGGCAAGAACATCTTCGGCAGCGGCCGTGACTTCGACGTTTACTGGCACGGCGGTGCGGGCGCGTACGAGGTCGGGGAAGAATCGGCACTGATGGAGTCACTCGAAGGCAAGCGCGGCATTCCCCGCATCCGGCCTCCCTTCCCTGCCGTGGTCGGGCTGTGGGGAGGTCCTACCGTCATTAACAATGCGGAAACGCTGGCCAGCGTGCCTCACATTTTGCTGGGCGGCGCGGAGTGGTACGCGAACCTGGGCACGCCGAAGAATGGCGGCACGCGGCTCTTCTGCCTGAGCGGACATCTGGAGAAGCCGGGAGTCTACGAATTGCCGATGGGGTACAACCTCAAGAAGATGATTTACGAGGTGGGTGGCGGGATTCCCGGGGGACGCAAGCTCAAAGGGGTGGTTCCCGGAGGATCGAGCACGCCGATTCTTCTGGCTGAAGAAATTGACGTGCCAATGGATTTCGACTCACTGATGAAAGCAGGCTCGATGCTTGGCTCGGGCGGCGTCGTGGTTTTAGACGACACGACCTGTATCGTGAAGTTCGCCCTTCGCACGATGAAGTTTTATCAGCACGAGAGCTGCGGATGGTGCATTCCCTGCCGCGAAGGCACTGACTGGCTGAAGAAGACCCTGATTCGCTTCCACGCCGGCGGAGGGCTGAAGAAGGACATCGACAATATGTACTATCTCTCGGAAAACATGCTGGGCAGGACATTCTGCCCCCTGGGAGACGCAGCCGCGATGCCCACGATGGCATTCATAAAGAAGTTTCGCGACGAGTTCGAGCAACACCTTGAGGGGCGGCCCTGTCCGTTTGAAAGCCAGCCCGAGCCGGCCCTGGTGTAGCAAAGATGTCACTGGAACTGAAGATGGATCAAACCGTGATGGTGGTTAATGTCGAGAGCGACAAGCAGACATTGCTGAATCGCCTGCGTGAAAGTGAAATGACCTTCATCGGGGCAGCCGAGATTCCCGATGAACTGGCAGTCGTATGCCCGGCGGCAAATTGCTGGTCGGTATTGCAGGTCATCGAGCATGTTGGCATGACGGAGCGCGGCCTGCTGGGCCGCTTTCATGCCTCGGAAGCGGCTTCGGGTCCGCCAAACCTCGATTTCGACCAGGCGATCACAAAGATTGGCCACGACCGAAGCAAAAGGCGCTCCGCGCCCGAGAGAGTTGTTCCCAGCGGGAAATTTTCGAACGTGAACGACGCGCTGGAACACTTCCGGCTGGCACGGCAGGAGACAATCCGGTTTGTCGAGAACTACTCGGACGATCTGCGCAAGAGAAAAGTCATCCATGCGGTCGCCGAGATGGATGGCCATCAGCTGTTTCTTCTCATGGCCGCTCACGCCGAGCGCCATGCCCTCCAGATCGAAGAAGTGAAAGCCAGCGCCGCCTACAGGGCGGCCAGCGAACGGAAGGCAAGCTGATTTCTATGGCAGACGCACCTGCACTGATCAATCTGACGGTCGACGGCAAGAAGGTCTCGGCTCCGCCCGGAACCCTGCTGATTGAGGCCTGCAAGAACGTCGGTATCGAGGTGCCTTCTTTTTGCTATTACCCGAACCTGTCGCTCCAGGGCGCCTGCCGAATGTGCCTGGTAAAGGTGGAAAAGGTCCCCAAGCTCCAGACCGCCTGTACTACGGTCATTTCCGAAGGGATGGTCGTCACCACAGACAGCCCGGAAATTCATCAGGCGCGCAAGGGAATGGTGGAGCTGTTGCTCGGCAACCATCCGCTCGATTGTCCGGTGTGCGATGCCGGCGGCGAGTGCGAGCTACAGGACATGACGTTCTCCTACGGGGCGGCGGAATCGAAGTACATCGAGCCCAAGAACCACCGCGAGGAACAGCAGTGGTCGCCCGTAGTCTTTTTTGACCGCCCTCGCTGCATTCTCTGCTACCGCTGCGTGCGGGTTTGCGGAGAAGGCATGGATGTCTGGGCGCTCGGAGTGCAGAATCGCGGGGTCAGTTCGATTATCGCGCCCAACCACGAGGACCACCTCGAGTGCGAAGAATGCGGCATGTGCATCGACATCTGCCCAGTAGGCGCCCTCACTTCGGGAGCGTACCGCTACAAGACCCGTCCCTGGGAGATGAAGCACGTGGGTACGACCTGCACCCACTGCGCTGACGGCTGCAAGACGACGCTGGGGGTCCGCCGTTCCGACACCGGCATGGAAATCGTGCGCGGCGACAACCGTGACAAGAGCGGCATCAACGGCGACTTCCTGTGTATCAAGGGGCGCTACGCCTTCGATTTCGCCAACCATGAGGATCGGCTCACGCAACCGCTCATCCGCAAGGACGGACGGCTGGTTCCGTCCACCTGGGAAGAAGCTTTTGAGCTGATAGGACGGCGGTTCCGGGAGATTTGCGACCGCGAAGGCGGACAGGCGATCGGGGTAATCGGATCGAACCGAACCACAAATGAAGAGAACTACCTTCTACAGAAGTTCGTTCGCGTAACTCTGGGCACAAACAACATCGATCATCATCGCACCGCCGATTTCCCAGCATTCGCGGCAGCGCTTGCGGGAAAACCCAACGCCACTGCCAGCATGCGCGATGTCTACAACGCGCCGGCCATTCTTCTGATCGGCAACGATCCTACCGAACAGCATCCGCTCCTCGCCTGGCAGATTCGCAACAACGTGCGCCTGCACCGCGCCAAGCTGTTTGTGGTGAATGCGGAGTCCATCAAGCTGCGGAGGCAGGCCACGAGTTTCCTCCAGATCCCTGCCGGGAATGAAGGCAACTTCGCCAGATTCCTCGCGGGCGAGGAGTCGGCGGCAGACGCGCTCGGCGACGCGAACGGCGCCCGGTCATTGCGCGACCAGCTTCGCGGCGAATCGAACCTCGTCATCATCTTTGGATCGGAGATTCGCGGCAGGGACATTGCTGCGCTCGTGAAATTCGGCTCCGGCATTCCGGGAACAAAGTTCGCCTGCCTCGGCGACTACGCCAATTCGCGTGGCGCATCGGACATGGGACTTTATCCTGACCTGCTGCCCGGCTATCAGAGCGCGGCCCAGTCGAAGTTTCACGAAGAATGGGGTGAGTTGCCGTCCACTCCCGGTCTCAACCTTTTCCAGATGGTGGATAAGGCTAAGGAAGGCGCGCTCAAGGCTGTTTACGTCGTGGGGTCGAATCCGGTCGCTCGATTTAGGATCGACCCCTTCGCGTTTTCCCGCAGCTTTGTCGTCGTACAGGATATGTTCCTGACGGAAACGGCGGTCATCGCAGACGTCGTCCTTCCCGCCGCAAATGCTTACGAAAAGTCGGGGACATTCACCAACACCTGCGGCGACCTGCAGATCGTGAAGAAGGCCGGCGAAGTGAGCGAGACAAAGACGGATTTCGAGATGATCGTTCGGATTGCCGACGCCATGGGATTCGACGTGCGCAAACTGGTGCCGTTTGGGGGACGCGGGACCCGGGCGGACATGGGCCAATCGCGCGGCGCGCAGTCCGGCGAGGCGGACCGCCACTCCGTGTGGCTCGAAGCCCAGGGTCTGGAGCCCAAGATGAGCCCGTTCGATCCCGTTGCGATCTTTGACGAGATCCAGCGACTGGTGCCGGGATACGGCGTCTCCCGCCTAAACCTGCTGGCGGGGAACGACGAGCACACGTCGTTCGCCGCGAGGGTGAGCGCCGTTGCGCAAGATCCGAACCTGATCGTTCCTGCAAACGATGCCCTGTTCAGCTCGGGAACGCTGGGGCGGTACTCCAGGGCCCTGAATTCAGTCATAGAGAACCACCGGCAGCCGGCGGAAGCGGAAGTTGCCGCTGACTGAGTCATAACTGGGTTTTGCCGCTCGCACCGCGCCCGGTCTTGTCCGGTGAGGTGTAAGTTCCGAGCGCGGAAATTGCGGAAAGACTTTAAGAAAGAGCCATTTCGTTGAGCATCGGCACTTACATTCTCGTATCGGTCATCAAAATCGTGTTGGCGCTCTTGATGCTGCTGACAGCAGTGGCCTACACTGTCTGGCTGGAACGGAAAGTTGTCGGCCATATGCAGAACCGCTGGGGGCCCACCCGGGTTGGGCCATTCGGATTGCTGCAGCCCCTGGCCGATGGCGTCAAGTTTCTGTTCAAGGAAGACCTGACGCCGCCGCACGTCTACAAGCCCCTGTATATCGCGGCCCCGATGATCGCAGTGGTCTTCGCCCTGACCTCGATTGCTTTGGTGCCAGTCGGCGATAGCATCACTATCGGCGGCATCACCACGCAGTTGCAGATCACCGATGTGAACATCGGCCTGCTGATCGTACTCGGCATTACGTCGCTTGGGGTCTACGGGGTTGCCCTGGCTGGATGGTCGTCCAACAGCAAGTATTCGCTTCTTGGCGGACTGCGGGCCAGCGCACAGATGGTCAGCTATGAAATTTCCCTCGGACTGTCGCTCATCGGTGTGCTCATCCTTTCCGGCAGCTTCAGCTTGCGCGACATCGTGAACGCCCAGGCGGGAACCTTCTGGGGTTTCATTCCCAAGTGGAACATCTTTTACGGCGGGCAGTTTGTGGCCTTCTTTATTTATCTGATGTCGGCCTATGCCGAGACCAACCGCATTCCGTTCGACCTGCCGGAAGCGGAAACCGAACTGGTGGCGGGGTATCACACCGAGTACAGTGCCATGAAGTTCGCCATGTTTTTCATGGCGGAGTACGCCAACATGATCACGGTAGCGTGCATCGCAACCCTGCTCTTCCTGGGAGGATGGCACGGGCCGCTTTTTGGACCGCCATTGCTGCGGTCCCTCCTGCCGGTGTTCTGGTTTTTTCTGCGGGTGTTTGGATTCCTGTTTCTCTATATCTGGGTGCGCGGGACGTTGCCGCGCTTTCGTTATGACCAGCTTATGGCGTTTGGCTGGAAGTTTCTGTTGCCGCTGGCGATTGCAAATCTGGTCATCACGGCGCTGGTGGTTGCGATTCGGGCTTGAACCATGCTTCATCTGACCTTGTTTCTGGTTTTCGGCGTAGGCTGCGTGGCGGGAGCGGTAAACCTGCTGGTGCAGCGTCACCCCATCAACAGCGCGCTGTCGCTGGTGGCGGTGATGGCATCGCTGGCGGTCGAGTACCTGCTGCTGGGCGCCGAGTTCGTAGCTGCCGTGCAGGTGATCGTTTACGCCGGGGCGGTGATGGTGCTGTTTGTTTTCGTCATCATGCTGCTGAATGCCGGAGAGGAAGAGCGTTCGCGAGGCAGCCAGGTTGCCCTGCTGGTTGGCGTTCCGGGAATGCTGATCGCCAGCGTCCTGATCGCGTGGGTGCTGTTGGTTCGCTCCGGGACCGAGGCGGTTTCGGCCGGAGCGCTGCCCGGTCCTCCGCGAGAAATCGCGCAGCTGCTCTTTCATGATTTCCTGCTGCCGTTTGAAGTCACTTCTGTGCTGGTGCTGATCGCCATTCTGGGGGCCGTAGTGCTGGCAGCCCGGCCGGAAGCGATGCAACAGACGAAGAAGGAGGGTTGATGGTACCGCTGTCGTACTACCTGTTGCTGAGCGGAATCCTGTTCGCCTGCGGCGTTACCGGATTTCTTATCAAGCGCAACATCATCACCATCTTCATGTCGATTGAACTGATGCTCAACGGGGTGAACCTCTCGTTCGTGGCATTCGCCGCGCACTGGCATGCATTGAGCGGGCAGGTGTTCGTATTCTTTGTCATGGTCGTGGCTGCAGCAGAAGCAGCTGTCGGGCTGGCGATCATCATCGCTGTTTACCGCACGCGTGAAACGTTGAATGTCGATCGGGTGAACCTGCTCAAACTATGAATCCCAGCCTACATCTTTGGCTGATTCCGGTTCTGCCTCTCGTGGGCGCAGCCCTGAATGGCTTTTTCGGGAAGGCGCGCTCGCGGCAGGCTGTCAGCGTCATCGCTCTGACCTTCTGCGGCGCGGCTTTTGCCATGGCCCTGTACGTGGTCACGCAGGTTTCCGCGGTAGGCATGCCCCACGGGGAAACCCTGGCGCCATGGATCCGGATAGGAAGTTTCCAGGCCGACTTCGCGTTTCACCTCGATCAGCTCTCGCTAGTGATGCTCCTGATCGTCACTGGCGTCGGCTTTCTCATCCACATCTATTCCGTCGGCTACATGTGGGAGGAATCCGGCTTCTACCGGTTCTTCTGTTACCTGAACCTGTTCATGTTCTTCATGCTCACGCTCATCCTAGCCAACAACTACCTGCTGATGTTCATCGGCTGGGAGGGCGTGGGGCTGGCGTCGTATCTGCTGATCGGATTCTGGTTCACGAAAGATTCGGCGGCAGCGGCGGGCAAGAAGGCATTCATCGTAAACCGGATCGGGGACTTCGGGTTCCTGATTGCCCTGTTTCTGCTGATCAAGCATTTCGGCACGCTCAATTTCGACGAAGTCTTCCAGCACGTGACCCAATTCAGTCCGGAGACGGGCGGCGCAGGCTTGCTCACGGCGGTCGCGCTGCTGCTTATGCTTGGAGCTTGCGGCAAATCGGCGCAGATTCCGCTCTACGTCTGGCTCCCGGACGCCATGGAAGGCCCAACGCCGGTTTCTGCGCTGATCCACGCCGCCACCATGGTCACGGCGGGTGTGTACATGGTCGCGAGATCGCACGCCATCTTCGAGCGAGCGCCGACCGCGCTGACGGTGGTGGCAATCATCGGGACTCTGACCGCGCTATTTGCGGCGACCATCGGCATTGCGCAGACGGACATCAAGAAAGTGCTGGCGTATTCGACCGTGTCCCAACTGGGATACATGTTCATGGCCTGCGGGGTGGCGGCCTTTTCAGCGGCCATCTTCCACCTCATGACCCATGCTTTCTTCAAGGGCTTGCTCTTTCTTGCGGCGGGTTCGGTCATTCACGCTGTCGGCGGGGAGCAGGACATGCGGAAGATGGGTGGGCTGAAATACCACATCCCGTGGACCTTCTGGACGATGACTGCCGCTACGTTTGCCATCGCGGGCATTCCTCCGCTCGCTGGTTTCTTCAGCAAGGACGAAATTCTCTGGCGCGCCTACCAGGCCAGTTGGGCCTACTGGCTGATCGGCGTCTTCACCGCGTTTCTGACCTCGTTCTACATGTTCCGGTTGTGGTTCATGACATTCTTCGGCGAGTATCGCGGCGAAGTCGCGAGCGGCCATGCCGGAGTGCACTCCCGTCCGGAACTTTATGCGCTACATGAGCACCACGCCATTCATGAGAGCCCGCGCGTCATGCTGGTGCCCCTTGCTGTCCTGGCTGTGCTCTCCGTGATCGGCGGCTGGGTCGGTGTGCCCGGCTCGATGGGCGGGTCGAACCGCTTCGACAAATTCCTCGGCCCGGTTCTGCACAGCACCATCCCGGCGGCCAATGCCGAACATGTCGCCCCTGGAGAGACGGCTCCGCCGGAACAGCAAACGGAAGGCCCGGAGCCTGCCACCAGTCACACCACCGAACTCGTATTTACCGGAATTTCCGTCACCGCCGGACTGTTCGGCTTGTTCCTGGCGTGGCTGCTTTACCACCGTCGGCCGCAGTTGCCGGACAAGATCGCCGGGTGGCTGGGAAGCCTCTATACCGGAGTGCTGAACAAGTACTACATCGACGAACTGTACGCGACCCTGTTCGTGAAGCCTCTGCTCAATGTTTCAAGCCGCGTACTGTGGCGCAGAATCGATCAGGGCGTGATCGACGCCGCACTCGATAACAGCGCTCACGGGGCCCGCGAGATCTCCGACACCGTGCGCCGTATGCAATCGGGCAATATCCGCTCCTATGCCGGATGGATCGCAGCCGGCGCTGCCGTGGTGATCTGCTACATGGCGTGGGTGGGACTGCGATGAGCCAACTGCACGGCGCCATTCTTACGCTGGTGACGTTCGTTCCCCTGGTGGGCGCGATCCTGCTCCTGCTGTTCCCCCGGCGGCACCGCGACATCCGCGTCTTTGCCCTGGTCGTTTCCCTGCTGACGTTTGTGCTGTCCCTGCACATGCCGGTCCACTTTCACCGCGGACAGACCGGCTTTCAATTTCAGATCGACAAGGCCTGGATTCCTACGCCGAACATTCACTATCACATGGGAGTGGATGGCATATCCATGTGGCTGGTGGTGCTGACCACGTTTCTCACGCCGCTGTGCGTGCTCATTTCCTGGCGTTCAATCACCGAGCGGGTGAAGGAATTCTTTATCCTGTTGCTGGTGCTGGAGAGCGCGCTGATCGGCGTTTTCGTGGCGCTCGATCTGTTTCTCTTTTACTTCTTCTGGGAAGCCACGCTTATTCCCATGGCGCTATTGATCGGCATGTACGGCCACGGGCGCAAGGTATACGCCGCAGTCAAGTTCTTCCTCTACACCATGGTCGCCTCCGTGTTCATGCTGGCGGCGATTCTTTGGCTTTATGCCAAGACCGGAACATTCGACTTCACCGGCATCCAGAGTGCCGTGCATAGCGGCCAGGTACCAGGATTCGCGACCGCAGCGCCGTGGCTCTTCCTCGGATTTTTCATCGCCTTCGCCGTCAAAGTACCTCTGTTTCCCTTCCACACCTGGCTACCGGACGCTCACGTCGAAGCCCCGACCGCCGGATCCGTCTTGCTGGCCGGCGTGCTCCTCAAGATGGGCACATACGGCATGTTGCGCTTCAACCTTGGGCTTTTCCCCGAACAGTCACGCAATAACGCCTGGTGGGTCATGACGCTGGCCGTAATCGGGATCATTTATGGCGCGCTGGTCGCCATGGTGCAGCCCAATATGAAGAAGCTGATTGCCTATTCGTCGATCAGTCACCTGGGCTTCGTAGTTTTGGGAATCTTCAGTTTCACGCCGTTTGGGCTCGATGGCGCGACCTTCGTTATGCTCGCCCACGGCATTTCGACTGGCGGATTGTTCATGCTGGCGGGAATTCTCTACGAGCGCCGGCACACGTACGACATTTCTGAATTCGGCGGGCTCGCGACGCCCATGCCCACCTATGCCGCGTTCTTCCTGTTTACGGTCCTCGCTTCGGCCGGACTTCCGCTGCTCAATGGCTTCGTCGGCGAGTTTCTGGTGCTCGCAGGAGCGTTTCAGGCTCGTGCCGTATTTGGCGTGTTGGGAGCAACCGGCGTGATCTGGAGCGCAGGCTACCTGCTCTGGATGTACCAGCGCGTCTTCTATGGGAAGGTCAGCCATGATGCCAACAAGTGGCTGCCCGACCTGGATCTGCGTGAAAAAACCGCACTCTGGCCGGTTGCCGCGGTCGCGCTGGTCATGGGCGTCGCTCCGCTGCTGTGGCTGAACGCCATCGATCCCGCGGTTCAGGCCGCTCTGGCGCCTCTTTCCGAACTCGCCAGCAAGGTGGTGGGCCGGTGAGCGCCTCCCTCGCACAGATACCCCATGGAATTGAGTACATACGAATACTGCCGGAGATCGTGCTGGCCGTATTCGGCATGCTCATCATGCTGCTCGATCCCCTGCTCAAGGAAGATGGCGCGGAGAAGACACTGGGCAAGATCGCGCTGGTTGGCGCCGTGGCGGCTCTGTTGTCCACGCTGTGGCAGGCCCAGAATCCCGGCACGGCTTTCTGGGGAATGATCCAGGTCGACGCCTTCAGCGTGTTCTTTCACGTCCTGGTCACGGCCGTGACCATCGTCGTGATTCTCACTTCTTACGAATACATGGCGGTGCAGCAGATTCGTGCAGGAGAATATTATGCCCTGGTCCTGTTCGGCGCCGTGGGCATGTGCCTGATGTCCTCGGCGGTGGAACTGGTGCTGATTTTCATCGCCCTGGAGATCTCCTCTATTTCGACTTACGTTCTGGCCGGCTTCCGCCGCCGCGCCGCCATCAGCAGCGAAGCCTCGGTCAAATACTTCCTGCTGGGTTCGTTTGCTACGGCATTTTTCCTCTACGGCGTGGCCCTGATCTTTGGAGCCACCGGATCCACCAGCATTCCCGACATCAGCGCGTTCTTGAGCACCCACCCTGCGTCGGTGATGGTATTCGTCGCGGTTGCACTCATGTTCGTAGGCCTTGGCTTCAAAGTCGCGGCCGCGCCATTTCATGTGTGGACGCCCGATGTCTACGAAGGAGCGCCCGCGCCGGTGGTTGGCTTCATGTCGACTGGTCCGAAGGCCGCAGTTTTCGCAGTACTTCTGCGGATCGTCTTTCAGGCGCACGCGCCCGGGACTTTCTGGCTGATATGGGCGGCAGCGGCACTGTCGATGACTCTTGGCAATGTGGCGGCGTTAGTGCAGGACAACATCAAGCGCCTGCTCGCCTACTCTTCCATCGCGCATGCCGGATATCTGCTCATGGCTTTTGCCTCGCTGCCGGCCAACGGAATTCCATCTGCGATGTTCTATACGGCAACCTACGCGGCCATGAATGTTGGCGCCTTCGCCGTGATCAGTCACTTTGCCGGCGCGGGAGAGCGCTATGTGACGCTCGAGGACTACGCCGGGCTGGGGCGTAGGTCGCCCCTGCTCTCGGCTACGCTGACAATCTTTCTTCTGTCGCTGATCGGCATTCCCATCACCGGCGGATTCTTCGCCAAGTTCTATGTGTTCAGTGCGGCCTTGCAGGCGAATCTGGTTGGATTGGTCATCATCGGAGTTCTGAACAGCGCGGTGGGGGCTTACTACTACCTGCGCGTCATCGTTATGATGTACATGCGAGAGCCGCGGCAGCCGGTTCCGGTGAGCCCGATTCCGCCAGCGCTCGGAACCGCGCTGGCGATCAGCGCGCTGGCCACGATCTATCTGGGTATTCTGCCGGGCAGGGCGCTGGAGTATGCATCCCGCTCCGCCGCCGACTTGCTTCACTGATCACTCCACCGCTACTGCGACATCTACCCGCGCGAAGATCCAGGCGCTGAAGATCCAGAACAATACGGTTTCGAGGAGCGCGAGCCACACTGGAAACCATACGGGGGTTCCCGGGGACTTGAAGGTAGAAGTCATCACAGTGGCGGTAAGTCCGTAGACGGGGATGAAATAACTCCACTGCGCTGAGACGGCGTGGCTGAACAGCGTGGGCAGTCCCAGCAGCACGATCGCCGTCGCGCCCGGCGCAAAGAAGGGATTCAGGAAAGTCGAGAACATCAGCGCTACGGTGCCGGTCAGCATGCAGGCGGCGATCAGGCAAGCCATGAAAAACCAGATCTGCGAAACCGGGAAGCCCGCCTGGCCGAGCGTCCAGCTTCCGGTGAGTCCGAGCGAAAAGCAATAGATGGAGCAGGCGAAGGTTTCTCCCAGAATCAGTCCGGAAATGTACTGCTGGCGGGACAATCCCTTGGAAAGCACCGCCAGGATGCGGCGCGACTTCCGCTCGTTATAGATCGCCGATCCCCCAAAGAAGACGCTGAACAGAACAATGTAGACGGCCACCTGCTTGAAGATAAACAGCAGATCGTCCCGCTCGTGGGGGATGTCGGTCACCAGGCCGAGAAATACCAGCAACAGAACCCATAGCAGCAGCACGAAGATAGGCCAGCGCTGCTCGCGCACGAAATTCACCGCAATCAGAAGGATGGGTTTCACCTGCCGGCCTCCATGCCGTTCAAGGTGCGATCGGACGTTACTTCGAGGAAGATCTGCTCGAGCGTTCGCCGAATTGGATTGACGCTCACGACTTCCCCGCCGGCAGACCAGATTCGTTCCAGGGTGAGCCGCTGTGCCGTTCCCGGCACGGAAACCTTCACCGTTCCGTTTCGTGCCGTGGCCCCCGCAAACACCTTGGGATCGATGCCGCGAGCCACGATTTCGATTTCCTGTCCAACCTGGAGAAGTTCGCTGGTCTTGCCCAGGCGCATCAGCCGGCCGCGGTGCAGGACGGCCACCCGGTCGCATACAAGCTCGACTTCCGAGAGCAGGTGCGAACTGAGAAAAATAGTCTTGCCCTGCTCGCGGGCGCGAAGAAGTAATTCGCGGACACCCACCCGGGCCACGGGATCAAGCGCCGAGGTTGGCTCATCCAGGACCAGCAATTCCGGATCGTTTACCAGCGCCTGCGCAAGTCCGATGCGCTGCGACATCCCGCGCGAAAATTTCCCGACATTGCGGTTCGCGACGTCGACCAGCCCGACTTCCAGGAGAACCTCGCGAGCGCTCTTTATGAGCCGATCCCCTCCCATGCCGTTGAGTGCTCCGTAAAAGCGCAAAAGACGTTCGGCCCGGCGGTGATAAAGAGCGACATTTTCCGCCAGAAATCCGACTTTTCTGCGTGTTTTCGGGTGGCCGAAGGGCTCGCCAAGCAGACGGCCCGTTCCGCTCGTAGGACGCATAAAACCCATCGCCAGATGGATTGCCGTGCTCTTTCCGGCGCCGTTCGGCCCCAGAAATCCAAAAATTTCGTTTCGCTCCACCTGCAGGGTGAAATTATCGAGCGCACGGATCCTGCGCCGGGATGGGAAGTTGCGGTATTCCTTGGTGAGTTGATCAAACTCCAGGGCTGGCGACATCAAGTCTTCATTCTAACCGCCCGCCGGTAGGAGGCGAACTTCAGCACAGCTATCGCCCCTGACGGACGCGTTTGTGAAACAGCCAGTTTACTCGAAAGCGGTCTCGGTCAATCTCTGAATTGTTGGCCGCGGAAGGTACTCATGGCTGAAAACCGCATAAATACTGGGTTCTCCTGTTTGACAAAGCCCGGAACAGGGTTCCATCATGGTTCTCACCGGGAATTTCCTGGAGGCAACAATGGAAGTGCTCGGGAAACTCTGGTCGGATGAGCAGGGCCAGGACATCGCTGAATATGCAGTAGTGCTGGCGGTGATCCCGTTTCTAGTGGTGGGGACCCTGCGTCTTATCGGCACAAACGCCAACAACGCTTTCTCCAGCGCGGCCAGTTCCATCAGTGAAAACGAGCTTGGAGCAGTCATTGAAAGCCCGCATGGCTGGCCATCGATCTAAACTATTACTTCAAGTAGGTCGTGCAAATGCTACCGCTGGCCTAGCTTCCAATGGGCGAGGCCGTCTGTACCGTTTTTTGTGCATGGTTGTCCGAATTTCGCCGATAAAGGTGTTTGGAGGAACGCGCCTTGTCTCTGCCGCTTGAGGATTACGCCATGATCGGCGATTGCCACACTGCCGCCCTGGTGTCGCGCTATGGATCCATAGATTGGTTGTGCCTCCCTGATTTCGATTCCCCGGCTTGTTTCGCCTCGCTGCTCGGCAATAAGGAAAACGGATATTGGCAGATATCGCCTGCCGAACCTGCAAAAAAGGTCACTCACCGCTATCGCGAAGGAACGCTGGTGCTGGAAACGGAATTCGAAACCGACTCCGGCTCCGTGGTGCTGGTCGACTGCATGACTCCTCCCGACAATATTCCGGACCTGCTGCGCCTGGTTATTGGCACGAAGGGCCAGGTGCCCATGCAGATGAAGTTAGTGATCCGCTTCGACTACGGTTCGGTCATTCCATGGGTGCGCCGCACGGATCACGGTATCACCGCCATTGCCGGGCCGGACATGGTCAGCCTGCGTACGCCGGTGGACTTGCGAGGCGAGAACTTTCGCACCGTGGGCGACTTTACCGTGAGCGAAGGCGACAAAATTCCGTTCGACCTTACGTGGTTCCCGTCGAACCGGCACGAGCCTAAGACCATCAATGTCGAAAGGGACATCAAGAAAACCGAGCGGTGGTGGAAGAAGTGGTCGAAACAGTGTAAGTACGAAGGCCCTTGGTCCGACGCAGTCGTGCAGTCTCTGATCGTCCTGAAGGCTTTGACCTATCTTCCGACCGGCGGGATCGTGGCGGCGCCGACCACATCTCTTCCCGAGCGCCTGGGCGGCGTGCGCAACTGGGATTATCGCTTCTGCTGGGTTCGCGACGCGACGCTCACGCTGTACGCGCTCATCAACGCCGGATACTACGATGAGGCCAGAGCCTGGCGGGAGTGGCTGCTTCGCGCAGTGGCGGGAAGCCCGTCCGAGCTGAACATTCTTTACGGCGTACGCGGCGAGCGCCGCCTGACAGAACTGGAATTGCCCTGGCTCGCCGGCTACGAGGACTCCGCGCCAGTGCGTACAGGCAACGACGCATACAAGCAATTTCAGCTCGACATCTTCGGCGAGGTGGCGGACACCCTGTTCCAGTGCCGTGAAGCGGGAATGGAGTCCATGGAGAAGAACGGAGGAGGAGTCGGCCAGTCGCTGCTCAAATTCCTGCACCAGGGCTGGAAGCAGCCGGACGAAGGCATCTGGGAGGTGCGGGGCCCGCGCCGTCACTTTGTTCATTCCAAGGTCATGGCGTGGGTGGCGATGGATCGTGCGGTGCAGTCCGTAGAGCGGGGATGGTTCTCAGGTGACGTCGAGCGGTGGAAGGCCACCCGCGAAGACATCCGCCGCGAGGTCTGCGAAAAGGGCTTCGATCCCGACTTGAATAGTTTTGTCCAATTCTATGGTTCCAAGCATGTTGACGCGGCCCTGCTTATGCTGCCATTGGTCGGATTCCTGCCTATTGACGACCCCCGGATCGGTGGAACCATAAAGGCGATTGAGTCGAGGCTCATGTCTGCCGAGGGGTTTGTGGCCCGCTATTCCACCGACCCCGAAGTTGACGGATTGCCACACGGCGAGGCAAGCTTTCTTCCCTGCACCTTCTGGCTGGCTGACAACTATATTCTGCAAGGTCGAGAATCCGATGCACGGCGTGTCTTCGAGCGCCTGCTGTCGATTCGCACCGATCTCGGCCTGCTTTCGGAAGAATACGATTCGGTTGCCGGCAGGCTGGTAGGTAATTTTCCGCAGGCTTTCTCGCATGTTGGCCTGGTCAACACCGCTTTCGGATTGAGCCGCAAATTCGGGCAGAAACCGGTTGTCGGCCCGACATCCGATAAGTCCCAGGCGAGCGGGCATTCCGAAGAGGAAGTCGCGGACTGATTCCGGGATCCCCGAATGCTTGCTATTCGCGCACTGGCTGCTTTGCTGCTCGCACTAACCCTCTCCTGCTCCGCACAGACGAAAGATGCTGCTCCGTCCTCGGCTCAGGCGGCTCCATCCCTCGACGGACAAACCGCGAGATTGGCTATTCTTTCAGAAATCAGCTCCAAATCGCCCAACGGCGCCTCGTTCATGGCCAGGCTTGACGCTCCTCTCCAGGTGGGCGGCAAACCCGTGCTCGAGAAAGGCAGCCTCTTTGAGGGCCACCTGGAAACGAAGCATGCCCGGTTTGGCCTGCGTCCCGGAGCCCTGCGGCTTATCTTTGATCGGGTCAAGTTGCCAGATGGGACAATCCGTCCAGTCAACCTGGCGCTGATTCAGACGAGCAGCCAGGCTGTAAAAGTTGGTGGTGAGGGCACATTGCATCCCACCGTCAGCAAGAAACGGCTGGCCATCCAGCTTGGAGGCGCCGCCCTGGCAGCCAAGCTGGCCGACGACATTTCGGAAGAGGCCCTCGCGGCGAACGACAACAAAGCGAGGTTCTATGGCCTGGCCGGTGCGGCTGTATTTCTTGTCTTCCAGAAGGGCCGGGAGGCGAAACTGAAGGCGGGAGATGTCATCGACGTCGAGTTCGGACGCAGCGGTCCCAGCCTGCCCGCAGCCACCGTGGTTCCTTAACCATGGACGCCGCGCGGGGAATCTGCGGTTCTCCCGCTTACAGCTGATTCCCGCCCCGTGCGACAAAACCGCGGGACAGTTGACAAAGTCGCGTGTTTCCAATACTTTCACGTTTGGTCGGTAAACGCTTACTGCCCTTTTTCTTCATCCACCAGGCTTACATCACCTATGTTGCTGGCGAGTTTGCGCGAAGCGGTGCTGGAGGCGAACCTCGAACTGGTGCGCAAGGGCCTGGTCCTCTACACCTTCGGCAACGCCAGCGGTATCTCCCGCGAAGATTCACTGGTGGTTATCAAGCCCAGCGGTGTCCCTTATGAAGAAATGAAGCCCGAACACCTGGTGGTCACCGACCTTGATGGAAAGATCGTCGAGGGCAAGCTGCGCCCCTCCTCGGATTTGCCGACCCATCTCCTGCTCTACAAGGACTTCTCCGGGATTGGAGGCGTGGCTCACACACACTCGGAGTACGCGACTGCCTGGGCGCAGGCGCGACGGCCGATTCCCTGCTTTGGAACCACGCACGCCGACTACTTCTACGGTCCCGTTCCGGTGACGGAGACCCTCAGCAATGATGAAATCGCACAAGACTATGAAAAGAACACTGGCACCGCGATCGTGCGGGCCTTTGAGGGCATCCGGTACGACGAAATACCTGCAGTCCTGGTGGCGAACCACGGTCCGTTCGCCTGGGGACCGGATCCAGCTGCGGCAGCGCACAACGCTGTAATCCTGGAGTCAATCGCGCGCATGGCGTGGGTCACGCTCGGCGTCAACCCAGAAGCCACTCCTGCCGCCAGGGAACTGCACGATAAGCATTATCTGAGAAAGCATGGGAAAACTGCTTACTACGGGCAGCCAAAGCCCGAGAAATAGGACGGGAAAGCCGGGACGCACCCCGTGGTGCCGGAAGGTAGTAGTATTGACAGTTTTCAGGTCAAACTGAAACCGGTTCCAACCGCTGCAGTGAGACCAGCATGGTGTGTTTGCTCCTGGAAGTTCCCCTGCCAGGAATAAAAAAGGGAGTGTTATGGCGACCAAACCGATGACCATGGGGCTGATCGTAGGCAACCGTGGCTTTTTTCCCGATCACCTGGCGAAGAGCGGCCGGGAAGAGATGCTGCGGGTGCTGAAGGCGGCCGGCATGGATGTCGTGGCGCTCACGCCAGAGGAAAGCAAGTACGGCGCGGTTGAGACTCGCGAGGAATCGCGCCGCTGCGCCGACCTTTTCAAGCGCAATCGCGACCGCATTGACGGCGTGATCGTGACCCTGCCCAATTTTGGCGAAGAACGGGCTATTGCGGACGCCCTCCGCCTGGCGGACCTTCACGTCCCGGTGCTGATCCAGGCTACCCCGGACGATACCGGCAAAATGACCATCGCCCACCGCCGCGACAGCTTCTGCGGCAAGATGTCGGCCTGCAACAACCTCAGCCAGTACCGCATTCCCTATTCGATTACGACCCTCCACACCGAGAGTCCGGATTCACCCGAGTTTGCCAGGGACCTGGAATGGTTTGCCGGCGTCTGCCGGGTGGTGAACGGCTTCCGCAATCTGCGGGTGGGTGCAATCGGCGCCCGGCCCACGCAATTCAATACCGTTCGCTACAGCGAGAAAATCCTGGAGTCGCAGGGCATTTCCATCGAGACGCTGGACCTTTCCGAAGTGCTGGGTCGCATCGAGCGCATGAAGGACAATGACGACCTGGCCCAGACGAAGCTCGCCGAAATCAAGAAGTACGTGGATTCGAGCAATGTCCCCGCGCCGGCTTTGATGAAGATGGCCAAGCTGGGAGCGGTCGTGGATCAATGGATGGCGGCGACCGAAGTGGTCATCAGCGCGGTTCAGTGCTGGACATCGATCGAGGAAAACCTGGGCGTAGTGCCCTGCACCATCATGAGCATGATGAGCAATTCCCTGCTGTCGAGCGCCTGCGAGGTGGACATCTGCGGCGTTCTAGGCATGCATGCCCTTCGCCTGGCGTCGGGAACGCCCTCCGCCCTGCTCGACTGGAACAACAACTATGGCCCCGATCCCAACAAGGCGGTGTGCTTCCACTGTTCAAACCTGCCGAAGCATTTTTTCCGCTCGGTGAAAATGGACTTTCAGGAAATCATCGCCGGCACCGTCGGCAAGGAAAACACTTTTGGCACCTGCGTAGGCCTCATCAAGCCGGAGAAAATGAGCTTTGCCCGCTTCTCCACCGACGACACCGCGGGGAAGATGCGCGGCTACGTCGGCGAAGGAAGGTTTACGGACGATCCGCTGAACACTTTCGGCGGCGCGGGCGTAGTCGAGATTCCCCAGATGCAGAAACTTCTGCGTTACATCTGCGAACGGGGATTTGAGCACCACGTGGCCGCCAACCTCTCCACCGTGGCGTCCTCCGTGCATGAAGCCACCACGCGCTACCTCGGTTGGGACATGTACTGGCACGAAAGGCCCTGAGATCTCATGGCAATTGTGGCAGGAGTCGATTTCGGCACTTTGAGCGTTCGCGTCTCGCTGGTCGATAGTGAGCGTGGCCTGCTGCAATCCGCCATCGCCGAATATCCTCTGCACCGCAAGCGCGAAGATCCGGAATACGCGACCCAATCCCACGACGACCACATGCGCGCCCTGGCGGCAGCCACCCGTGAAGTGCTGAAGAAAGCGGGCGTCGCCGGATCTGAGGTCAAGGCCATCGCGCTCGATACGACCGGTTCATCGGTAATTCCTGTCGGCAAGGACCTGAAGCCGTTGGGCGAGTACTACCTGTGGTGCGACCATCGCGCCAAAGGCGAAGCGGCGGAGATCACCGAAGCCGCCCACCGCGAGGGACTGGAAGCCATCAAGTGGTGCGGCGGAGTCTATTCCTCGGAGTGGGGCTTCTCCAAGCTGCTGCACTGGCTTCGTCACAATAAGGCACAACGCGATCAGTTTGTTTCCGCATTCGAGCACTGCGACATGGTGGCAGCTACGCTCTGCGGCATCACCGATTCCAAAAAAGTAAAGCGCAGCGTCTGCGCCATGGGCCACAAGTGGATGTGGAATGCTTCACTCGGCGGGCTGCCGCCGGAAGAATTCCTGGTGAAAGTCGATCCGCTGTTGGCGGGTGTTCGCGAGGCGATGCAGGGAGAGTACGCCACCTCGGATCACATCGCGGGCACGCTCTCGAAATATTGGGCGGAGCAACTGGGGCTGAGCCCCGGCATTCCCATCCCCGTGGGAGCCTTCGACGCACACTGGGACGCCATCGGCGCAGGCTGCCGTACCGATGACATGGTGAACGTCGTCGGGACTTCGACCTGCATTATCGGCATTACGCCTTCGGTGAATCTGGTTCCCGGCGTCTGCGGCGTCGTACAGGGCAGCGTGCATCCGCAGCGGACCGGAATCGAGGCGGGGCTCTCAGCCGTGGGCGATATCTTCAGCGCCATCGCGACTCGCGCTGGAACCGACGTCAAGACTCTGAGCCAGGGCCTGGAAAACTACCGCGCCGGGCAGACCGGCCTGTTGCGGATGACCTGGGACAACGGCGACCGCACGGTGCTCGTAAACCCGAACCTTCGCGGCGTCGCCCTGGGATGGAACCTGCAAAGCACGGCCCAGGACGAACTGTTTGCGGCCATCGAAGGCACTGCGTTCCACACCCGCGTCATTCTCGATCGCATGGGCAGCCACGGCGTGCACATCAAGCGGGTCATCAACGCAGGCGGAATTCCCCAGAAGAACGACGTTCTGAACAAAGTTTACGCGAATGTGCTCGGGCGGCCCGTTCTCGTTCCCAGCCAATCCATCACCAGCCTGGGATCCGCCATCTTCGCCTTCCTGGCCGCTGGAATCTTCAAGACGGTGGAGGAAGCGCAGGAGAAGATCTGTCCCGACAACAAGGTCTACGAGCCAGAGCCATCAGCGCAGGCGACGTATGACTGCCTCTACCCCTTGTATAGCAAACTCTATTTTGCGTTTGGAGGGGCCGAGAAGAATCCTTTCGCCGATGTCCTTCCCACGCTGATTCGCGTAGCCGCCCACCAGGCATAGCTCCCGTATCCGCGGCCGTTCTACATCAAGCGATCACACTCAACCGATCAAGGTCCCGGTGTATAACTGGGTATCTTTCTCTGGAGAGAGTCATCATGAATAATGCATTGGCGGTAGTGTTACTTCTGGCGGCAACGGCCGCAGTGTGCCAGGAACGCCCGTCGGTCACGGCACAACCAAATACCGTGTTTGCGGGCGGCGATGGGAAGTTCGAAGCGGCTCCCGACACCGCCTTGATTCAATTCAATATTTCGCCGCAGGAGGAAACGTCGCAGGCCGCCTATGCGCAGGCGTCGAAGCAGGCTGAAAAGGTCCGCCAGATCCTGCGTTCAAACGGCATTGAGCCCAAGACTGCTGAAATCAGTTCGTTCTCTCTTCAGCCCGTGTACGACTACAGAAATCCCAAGAACAAATTGGTGGGATTCCGCGTGAATGCGAGTGTTTCCGTGAAGCTCAAGGATTTCGCCAAGATCTCGCCAATCCTGCAACAGTTCGCCGAGGCTGCCGTGAGCGACAGTCAGTCGCTGCAATACACCTTGGACAACATGGATGCAGCGAAGTCGAAAGCAGTGGAGGATGCCTTCCGCCGGGCTCGGGAATCGGCAGCGGCACTGGCCGGCGCAGCGGGGCGAACCCTTGGCCCAATCTCGTATGCGTCGGTGGACAGCAACGAACCGGGCCCAATTTCTCCCATGCCCCGTGCGATGATGATGATGAAAGCGGAGGCTGCGCCCGCGCCTACGGAAGAGTTCACGCCGCAGCTAATCACCGTGACTGCCCACGTGAACGCACTGTTTCAGCTCAAGTAGTCGCCGGTCGGGCAGTGGCGGCTCTGGCTATTTGGCGACAGGAATACGCGAGGCGTCGAGCGAAATGGGCCGCTGGATCACCATCTCCAGGGTCGTGCCGGGCTCGAGGCGCACATCATTTCCGCGAGTCAGCAGGGCAATCGCAGTTCCCAGCGCCCCTCCGGCTCCAGCCCCGATGAGCGCGCCTTTTCCGCCGGCGCTGATGCCGCCTATGGCGGCTCCGGTACCAGCAGTGCTGGCGGCCTGACCGATATCCTTCGCCTTCTGGCCCTCGGCGCGGATCGTGCCTTCTTCGTCTTTCATCTCGGTGTTTTCGGCTCCGGGAACATTCTCGACGGACCCGGGCAGAAGCACGGTGTATCCGCTGGGATAGATCAGGCTGGTGAAGTGAATGAGAACTTCCGCTCTGCCTTTAACGCGACCGGCGCGCTTGACCTGGCTGATCCTTCCCTGAACATAAGTGTTGGCAGGAATCAAAACGCGATCATTCTCGACCACCGGAAACGTCGTCTCGGCGTAAACGGCATCGCCCTCGCGCGCGCTCTTCGTCGAGATGGCGTGCTTCAGTGCCACAGGGACTTTGGTGCCGGCAGCGATGACAAGCTGTTCCTTGCTTTCGGGCTTGCTCGGAGTCGCGGCAGTAGCCGTTGAACCGTTTTGCGCTGCCGCCGCGAAAGACAGGAACAGGACCGGAGCAATCAGAATACGCATGAGAAACCTCGTCTGGTCCGGGCCTCCGAACCAGCAGAATTTGTGGACATTATAGGCGGGGCCGAAGGCTCAGCCACTGAAAGTAGGATGCCGGGGGGCTCGCCAAAGGTTTGGTTCCCGACCCGGAACTTCTATTTGTAGATCAGATATTTCTGCCGAATCTGCTGGAAGGTATCGAGGCGCTCCTGCCAGTCGACTGCAATGCGGCGCGGATCCTGACCGAAGGCGATGGCATCGTACACCGTCTGATTGACCAGCAGCTCGATGAGCCGGTCCATACGGTATTGCTGCGGGTAAAGGCGGCGCAGCGCTGACGCCAGCTCAACTCCAAGCTGCGGGCCGTCCAATGCGTTTCTTTCGATCAGCACGATATTGACACCCTGGCACTTCTGCCCGGCGTAGTTGCTTGAAGTCGGGGTAAAGGTGACCGGAACGAAGCGCACTCCAGAGATATCCCTTGCGTTCAGGTACTGCGCCAGTTCGCGAGCATTGACCCAGGGAGCGCCGAGAAGCTCGAACGGAGTATCCGTGCCTCGGCCCACCGAGACATTGGTGCCTTCAATGAGGCCGACCCCGGCATAGAGCGTAGCCTCGGTGAGGCTGCGCATGTTCGGAGAAGGATCAACCCAGGCCAGGTTCGTGGAATCGAACCAGTCTCCACGAATCCACCCTTCGATGGGAACAACCTCCAGCTTCGCGTTGATATTGCGCTCCGCATTGAACATCCGCGCCAGTTCCCCCATGGTCATTCCGTGGCGTACCGGCAACTGGAAATAGTTGACGAAGCTTTCACGGCCGGCGTCCGGCACGGGCCCCTGTACAAACGAACCAGTTATCGGATTCGGCCGGTCCAGAACCACGATCCGAGTTCCGGCCTTCGCCGCGGCTTCCAGGAAATATCCAAGGGTCGTTTCGTAGGTGTAGAAGCGCACACCGACGTCCTGAAGATCGATAACCACTGCATCGAGATTTCGCAGAACGTCGAGCGACGGGCGACGAGACGCGTCCGTGGCTCCGTACACGCTGTAAACCGGAACCCCTGTGGCTGCGTCTTTCGTATTGGCGATATCGGTTGTATCGAGCGATCCGGTGACGCCGTGTTCGGGGCTGAAAATCGCCTGAAGCGACACTCCCGGAGCCTGCGCCAGAACGTCAATGGTGCGGCGGCCCTGGGAATCCAACCCGGTCTGATTGGTCAATACGCCGACTTTCTTCTTTTCGGCGGAACCTGCGATGAGGTCGAAATTCCTGCCTTGAAGCACATCAATACCGGTTCTGACCGAGCCGTTGCGATTTGCCACGCGGCGGGCGGCCGTCTGTGTCTCGTTATATCCGGTGATGCTTTCCCATCGCAGCTTGTCAGCCTCTTCCTTGCTCAATGGAAGCGCCGCTGCAACTGCGGTTGCGACCCTGGAACGCAACGAAACCACCGTCCCCTCGCCGCGGGGGTGCACCGAATTGGTGAGAAGAATGACGAACGTGCGGGTTAGAGGATCGATCCAAAGGGATGTTCCGGTAAAGCCCGTGTGCCCGAATGATCCTATGGGCAGCAGGTCGCCGCGATTGCTGGCGAACGGCGAGTCGATGTCCCAACCGAGGCCGCGCAACACGCTTGCTGTGGGGGGCGATTGCGGACTGCTCATCTTGCGCACAGAAAGATGAGAGAGCGGCCTGCGGCCGCCCAGCAACCCCTGAATGAACTTCGACAAGTCCTCGGCAGTCGAAAACAAGCCCGCGTGCCCCGCGACCCCTCCCATTCGGCGGGATGTCGGGTCGTGCACTACTCCGCGCAGCATTTTTCCCTTCTCGTCGTACTGGGTGGGAGCGATCCTCGGCACCCACGCCGGGGGCGGCAGAAAGCGGGTGTGAATCATTCCCAGGGGCTGGAAAATATGCTTCGTGCAGTAGGCATCGAGCGACATTCCGGAAACCCGCTCCACCAGTGCTCCCAGCGTGATGAAGTTGATATCGCTATAGACAAACCGTGAGCCTGGCGCATAGACGGGCTTCTGCGCAAAGGCCATCTGGAGCGCGGTGTCATGTCCCTGCCAGGCCGTGGTCAGGTCGAGATCCGGCGCAAGACCGGAAAAATGTGTGAAGAGCTGCCGTACCGTGATGTCCTGTTTGCCGTTCTGCGCAAATTCTGGAATGTAGGTGGCGACCGGATCGTTCAGCCGTACCTTACCCTGCTCGATCAGCTGCATGACGGCAGTAGTTGTTGCCACTGCCTTGGTAAGAGAAGCGAGATCAAAGATCGTTCCCACCGTCATGGCTTCGCGGCGCGGTTCCAGCGCGCGATTGCCGAAGGCTTTGAAATAGATGACGTTGCCGTTGTGCCACACCAGCAGCACGGCCCCCGGCATTTCCTTGTTCTCAATCGATTTCTGGACAATCTGATCGAGCCCTGCAAGCCGCCCAACCGGATGAGTGGCTGCCGCGTTCGCAACGGCTGAAATCCAGGCGACGAGGAGAACTAACGACAGAAACCGGCGCTGGGGAGTCGAGTTGAAAAATGTCGAGAAGATAATTGAATGTACACAACCCGAGGGCCATCCCTCAAGACACTCAAGTAAGAGCCACACATCCATGTAGGCATGGGCGTCCCCGCTCCTGTTGGAGCCTCTCAAAAGGCGCTTGGCGCGAGGGAGCGCGCGCCACACGGGCCAGGCCCTGTGTGCCTCTGTGTCCCCTGTGGTAAAAACCTTAGCCCCACGCACATCCATGTAGGCACGGGCGTCCACGCCCCAGTTGTCTTTTGAGGGTGAAGGTTGCTATAAACCGATCATCGAGAAAACATCACAAGTGAAGCGAAAGGAGCCCTCGGGGGCACGGTCCCTCATTGCTGTCCACGAGGACCAGGACTCGCAGTTTGCCGCCGCCTTTGAGATCCTGACCAGCGCCGTCGCCGAAAGGGCCTTTCCGGCCGCTTCCCTCGCGGTCGCCCATCGACACCGACTTGTTGCCTCGAAAGCCTTCGGGAATTTTACTTACGACCCCGAGTCCCCCGCCGCCACACCCGCGACCATTTTTGATCTGGCCTCGGTTTCGAAGGTAGTCGCGACCACCTCCATGGCAATGCTGCTTTACCAGCGAGGGTTGCTGGACCTCGACCTCGCCGCCGTGGCCGCCGTTCCCGAGTTCACCGGAACCGACACCCGGCGCCAACAGATAACTCTGCGCATGCTCCTGTCGCACTCCTCAGGGCTGCCTGCGTACGAAAAGCTGTACTTGAGAGCCCGGAATCGCGAGGAATTGATGGCAGCAGTCTTTGCCGCAGCGCTGACGGCTGATCCCGGCAGCCGTGCCGAGTACAGCGACTTGGGCTTTATCACCCTGGCAGTGGCCCTCGAACGGCTGGCCGAAGACTCGCTCGACCATTTTTGCCAGCGGGAGATCTTCGGACCCCTAGGCGTGACTCATACCGCCTTCGCGCCGCCCGCAGCCTGGAAATCCGGGACCGCTCCCACGCAGGATGATCGCTCCTTCCGCAAGCGAATTATCCAGGGCGAGGTGCAGGACGAGAACGCCAGTATGCTCGGAGGCGTTGCCGGCCACGCAGGCGTCTTCGCTACCGCCGAGGACATTGCTATTTTCGCCGATGCCCTGCTGCGCGGCGAGAGCCTCATCCGCCGCGAAACTCTGGCGGTTTTCACGCGGAGGGAGAACACTCCTGCGGGGTCGTCGCGTGCGCTGGGCTGGGATACTCCCTCCCGCCCATCGCAGTCGGGAAAATATTTGTCAGAGCGCGCGTTTGGCCACCTGGGTTATACAGGCACTTCCCTGTGGATTGATCCTGAACGTGCGCTCTCCATCACGTTACTCACGAACCGGACGTGGCCGGACTGCAGCAATCAGAAAATCAAGGAAGTGCGGCCCCGAGTTCACGACGCGGTGGTCGAGGCGCTGGAGGCGGATTGAAACGCAAATTGAAAGACGCGGAATTGAGCGGCCTGGTTACGGAAAAGCAGAATCGAGCCTCCACGGACCTCGACCGAAAGTCTTCTCTGGAACTCGCGGGAATCATCAACGCGGAGGACGCGAAGGTCGCACCGGCGGTTCGTCGCGCCTTGCCTGAAATCGCGCGCGCAATCGACCTCATCGCTGCCGCGCTCGGGCGAGGCGGGCGGTTGATCTATGTCGGCGCAGGCACCAGCGGACGTATCGCGGCGCTCGATGCGTCGGAATGTCCACCTACTTTCAACACAGATCCAAAAACGGTGCAGTTCGTGATTGCAGGCGGGATTGATGCGGTGACTGCGGCTTCCGAAGCCAGCGAGGACTCCCTCGAACTTGGGCGCGCGGACATGGCAGCCAGAAAGCCCGGAAAGCATGACGTTGTCGTCGGGATCGCCGCCAGCGGACGAACTCCCTACACGATTGCGGCAGTCGAGCAGGCCCGCCGGATGGGCGCAAAGACCGTCGCCGTAGTGTGCAATCGCAATTCACTGCTGGAGAAGGCCGCGCAGGTTGCCATCGTGGTCGAGGTAGACCCCGAAGTCCTCTCCGGTTCGACGAGAATGAAGGCAGGTAGCGCTCAGAAAATGGTGCTTAACATGCTTTCTACTGGAGCGATGACGCGCCTGGGATATGTGTATGGCAACCTGATGGTGAACGTCCACCTGAAGAATGAAAAGCTGCTGGAGCGCGGCGTCGGCATTCTTCAGAAAGCGGCCGGAGCAACGAACGAAGCAGCGCGAACGGCCCTGCGAAACTCCGGCAATCATGTGCCGACGGCGCTGGTCATGCTGGAAGCGGGCGTCAGCCAGACACAGGCTCGCCGGGCCTTGCAGTCGCAGGGCGGAAACGTGCGCAAGGCAATTGCCGCGGCGCGGAAAAGATGACCCGCCGCCACTCCCGTTGCGTTCCCACAGGCCGTGCACTCTTGGTTACCTTTTTCCCCGCTCGCAGAATCACGAGTACCGCTAAAATGACCACAGTGGTCGGGTCAACTGGGGTCTGGGTGGGGTGTGTCGGAGAGCCTCTTCGGTATGGATAAACTCGTAATTCGCGGCGGAAACCCGCTGCTGGGGACAATTCGCGTCAGCGGGGCCAAGAACGCGGCGCTGCCGGCGATGGCCGCTGCCCTGCTCACGGAAGAGCCGGTCATTCTTGAGAACATTCCGCAGGTGCGGGACATTGAGACGACTCGCAACCTGCTGGCCGCTATGGGCGCTGAGGTGGAACTGGGCTACGGAAAGGCCCAGCACCGTACTACTTTGTGCTGCCGCAATCTGGTTTCGCCCGAAGCCTCGTACGAACTGGTCAAGACCATGCGGGCGTCCACGCTGGTCCTGGGGCCGCTGGTGGCACGCTGCGGCACAGCCCGTGTTTCCCTTCCCGGAGGTTGCGCCATTGGAGCGCGCCCGGTGGATCTGCACATCAAGGGCCTCGAGCGCCTGGGAGCGAAGATCACGCAGGATCACGGCTACATTGAAGCCAGCGCCGAAAGGCTCCGCGGTGGCGAGATCGTTTTTGACAAGATCACAGTTACAGGGACCGAAGACCTTCTGATGGCCGCCACGCTGGCTGATGGCGAGACGGTGATGCAAAACTGCGCTCGCGAGCCCGAAGTCGCCGATCTTGCCGATCTGCTGAACAAGATGGGCGCGAGAATTGAAGGCGCAGGCACGGCGACAATCCGCGTCAAAGGCGTCGAAAAACTTCACGGCGCCAAACACCGCATTATTCCTGACCGGATCGAGGCGGGAACATTCATCATCGCCGGAGCGCTTACCGGTGGAGACCTCAACGTGTCCGGCTGCGAACCCCGTCACCTCGGGGCATTACTCCAGAAGCTGAGTGAAGTGGGCGTGAAAACAGCGCACACGGCGGAGTCGGTGAGGGTAGTTGGCGACACTCCCTTCAAGGCAGCCGACGTCAACACCGAGGAGTACCCCGGGTTCCCCACCGACATGCAGGCCCAGTACATGGCGCTGGCCACGCAGGCGGAAGGCACGTCGGTGATCACGGAGAATATCTTCGAGAACCGGTTCATGCATGCGCAGGAGATGGTGCGCATGGGAGCGAATATCAAGATCGAGGGTAGACGCGCGATGGTACGCGGCAAGGCGCCCCTGAGCGCTGCGGCCGTCCAGGCTTCCGATCTCAGGGCATCGGCCTCACTCGTGCTCGCAGCATTGGTCGCGGACGGCGAGTCGATCATCGACCGCGTCTATCACATCGACCGCGGCTACGAACATATTGAAGAAAAGCTGCGCGGAGTGGGCGCCCAGATTCGCCGAATCGGCGAAATCCTTCCTAAGCGTGCCGCCGCCCCAGCGGTACGTGCCTAGAACTTACTCACAAATAGCTTATAGCCGGCTTCGGCCGTCGCACGCAATTTACGGTTATCCCGCGATCGGGGAACGATTCGGCACCGATGGAGAGGTATCGCCGTGTTCCCGTCAGCCTCGGCGCGCCGCCTCGATCGTGGCGACGTCGATCTTCTTCATCGGCATCATCGCCTCGAAGGCGCGCTTTGCCTCACCGCCACCCGCAGCAAGGGCTTCGGTCAGCGCGCGTGGGGTGATCTGCCAGGAAAGGCCCCAGCGGTCTTTGCACCAACCGCACTGGCTCTCCACCCCGCCATTGCTGACGATCGCATTCCAGTAGCGGTCGGTCTCTTCCTGGTTTTCCGTCGCGATCTGAAAGGAGAAGGCCTCGCTGTGCTTGAACGCCGGGCCGCCGTTTAGACCGAGACAAGGAATTCCAATAACCGTGAACTCTACCGTCAGCACATCGCCCTTCTTGCCGCTGGGATAGTCACCGGGCGCATTGTGAACAGCGGTGACTTTACTATCCGGAAAGGTGGCAGCGTAGAAGCGCGCAGCCTCAAGCGCGTCCTTGTCGAACCACAGGCAGATCGTGTTCTTTGGCGTCATGTTTCTATGCTCCTTATGCTCTGTCAGGGTGAGCGCTACTGGTCTCCGGGCTGATTCGTCTCAGCGGTCGGCCAATTCATATGATGATCTGCTGCCGTCGGCGTTGCAGATTGTTCGCATTTTAGGTTTCGGAGATCGCACTGATCGTAACGTAATATCCATCTGGATCTCGGAGCGAGAACTCCTTCGTTCTAGTGTTCGAATTGAGGTGCGGCTCCTCTTCGAGCCGACTGCCGAGCGACCGTGCCCTTTGAAGCGCCAGGTCGAAATCATCGACACGGAAGAACAACAGGAGGCCGTTGCCGGGTGTTGCGTGATCGGGACTCATCAATGAGGGATGCTCGTGGGCGCCCCACTTGTGGAGGCAGAGCAAGACAGTGCCATCTGAATCGAGGATTTGTCCAAAGTAGTCATGGGCGGGAAGGGTAACCGGTTGACCGAACAGCGCCTGGTACCATTTGAAGCTGCGCGGGACATCGCCTACGCCAATGATCGTCCACGTGCGGTTCATCGGTCTCCCACTGCGAATGGCAGGGATTTCGCAAATAACTCTCCCAGGTATATCGAACGTTCAGCGGTGAACGGGTAGTCCATGGCTTCATTCCCATCGCAGAGAGGCGATGGGGTCCAGTTGCGAGGCACGGCGCGCAGGATAATAGCCGAAGAGCACGCCAATCAGGGCCGCGAATCCGGCGCTGATGATGAAGGTGTTCGTGCTCAGCAATGTGGGGAAATGAAATAGCTGCTCTACTCCGCCGGAGGCGAAGATTCCCAGCAGCATGCCCAAGCCGGCCCCAAATGCGCTGATGAGAACCGCTTCCCCGAGAAACTGAACCTGGACATCCCATTCGGTTGCGCCCACGGCCATGCGCACACCAATCTCCCGCGTTCGCTGGGTCACCGCGACCAGCATGATGTTCATAATGCCGATGCCGCCGACCAGCAGCGAAAGCGACGCAATACTCGCCATGAGAATCGTCATGATGCGAGCCGTGGCGAGCTGGGCATGAATAGCGTCCTCGGGGCTGCGAATGTTGAAGTCGTTATCCTCACCCGGATTCAGGTGATGCCGCTCGCGCAGCAACGCAATGATTTGCCTGCGTGCCGCCGGCATGGCGCCCTGTGACACTGCCGAACAAAAAACGTCTTCAAGCCAGAACGTCCCGGTGATGCGCTTCTGCACCGTGGTAAATGGCATGACCAGAAAGTCATCCTGGTCGCGGCCGTTGGAGGCAAAACCCTTCTTCTGTAGAACGCCGACCACGCGGCACGGCATGCTGCGGACGCGCACGGTCTTTCCGAGCGGGTTTTCGCCTTCAAAGAGATATTCAGCCACGGTGTGACCAAGCACACAGACCGGGGCAGCCGAATCCACTTCGTGCTGGTCAAAAAAGCCGCCGCTCTGCAGGCGCCAGCGTCGCACGTTGATGAACTCAGGGCCCACGCCACGATAGAAGGTCATCCAGTTCTGATTGCCGTAGACCACCTGAATCGGGCCGTCCACATTGGGGGAGATGCGCCGGATCAGCGGCACCTGCTCCATAATGGCGTACGCATCTTCCAGCACGAGGGACCGCGTGCCTCGCGCTCCCATCCGGCGTCCGTTGACGTTGCGGCTCCCGGCCTCGATCCAGATGAAATTGTCGCCAAGGTTCTTCATCTGGTCTTCGACAGCGCTGGTGCTGGCATTTCCAATCGCAACCACACAGATGAAGGCGGCCACGCCTACACCAATTCCCAGAACCGACAGCACGCTTTGCAGCCAGTTTCTTCTCAGGGAGTGCAGGACCTGCCGAATTATGTTGGTAGCACGCATAAACAGCTACTTAACTAGTTTATCGCCACACAAAGTCAAATGCACGGCTGCAAAACACCTGCGCAGCCGGGAGAACAGATTGCGGTACAATCCCCCGCATGAAAACTCCACCTCGCGCGCTGGTCATTTCACTTATGATTGTTGCAGCCAGCCTTTCCGCCTTCTCACAGGAGATTGAGAAATTGGATCCTTCGCTCGATCAACTCGTGCCCGCGAATGCCAAACTCGAGCAAGTCGCCACCGGCTTCAACAAGTGGACTGAAGGTCCGGTCTGGACCCACGAAGGCAGCCTGCTGTTTGCGGAAATCCCTTCGAACAATATTCTGCGTTGGGCCCCGGGCGAGAAGGCGACAGTCTTCATGCATCCCAGCGGGTATAAAGGCACAGAGCCGTTCACAGGGCCTGAGCCGGGTTCAAACGGCATGACGCTCGATCGGGATGGTCGCGTAACAGTAGCTGGGCACGCCGGACGGACGGTGTGGCGGATGGAGAAACTCGATCCCAAGGGCCAGATCACCGTGCTGGCCGATTCTTACCAGGGCAAGAAATTGAATAGCCCGAACGATGTCGTCTATCGTTCTGACGGGTCGCTGTATTTCACCGATCCTCCCTACGGTTTGCAGACCCAGGGTGATGACGATCCGCAGAAGGAACTGAAGGTCAATGGCGTCTACCGCGTTCCCGGGGCGCGAAAGCAGAAACCCGGGGCGCCTCCCGACCGCGACAAGCTCCAACTTGTCATCCAGGATTTGCCGCGGCCCAATGGACTGGTATTCTCACCCGACGAAAAATATCTCTATGTCGCCGACTCGGGTAAGAAAATCTGGATGCGTTACCAGGTGCAGCCTGACGGCTCGGTCACCAACGGAGAATTGTTTCTCGATGCGTCGAAGGAGACGGCAGTCGGCGCGCCCGACGGTCTTCGTGTGGACAAGAAGGGGAACATCTACAGTTCCGGGCCGGGCGGCGTGTGGATTATTGCTCCCAGCGGGAAGCATTTGGGAACAATCAAAGTTCCGGAAAACGTCAGCAACGTGGCTTGGGGCGACAAGGATGGCAAGACTCTCTACATCACTGCCAGCACCAGCTTGTATCGCATCAAGCTGAATGTGGCGGGCGTGAGGAATTGATGGGTTAGATCTACATGCTGCCTTCCTCCAGGTGGCGGAGACCTGTGGCGTTTTTAACCACAGGGGACACAGAGGATCACAGGGGTTAGAGATGTAGGCGCGCGCGTCTCGCGCGTACGGGACACCATCCTGTTTTTCAGCACGATCAAGGTCCGTTCATGAAAACTGATAAGACGAAGCACGACAAGACCGGCAAGTTGAAGAATGGCGTCGTTCGGGAGCTTTTCACTGACGGTACCTTGTCATCTACCGGCAGGTATCGAGATGGCAAGCGAATCGGACAGTGGAAGTACTACCTTCGCAACGGACAGCTGAAGGCGGTTGGCAAGTTTTCAGATGGAAAGATGATCGGCGCGTGGCAGTGGTACCGGGAGAACGGAAAACTGATGCAGACCGGTTCCTTCGACGATCAGCAGAGACGGACTGGCGCCTGGAAACGCTATCAGCCCAACGGAAAGTTGTACGACGAGGGCAAGTATGTCGCGAACCTGAAGGTCGGTGAATGGCGCACCTATGATGCAAAGGGGAAATTGAAGAAATCGTCCCAACACAAGGCATAGAGCGGGAGAGGCGGTCCGGATAATCGGCCCGCCCCGCCGGCGATTTTTACTTGACGCCCTTCTCTGGATTCCACGATCCCTGCCCCTTCCGGACGTAGATGATTTGTCCAATGTGATAAGCGTTGTGCGCGCCAATGTGGGCAATGGTTGAAGCCCACTTTTGCAGCGTTTGGTCGTCGGCCGATTCCACCGCTTTTTCCCAGTCGGTCATCACCTGGTCAAGCTGCCGGACTGTGTCATTCCAGGCCTTGGCGTCGAACTTGTCGAAGGTTTCGTCATTGTTGCCGCTGAATTTTACCGGCGGCTCACCTTTGAATTTCGCCAATTGCTCCTTGTTCCAGAACACTATGTGGTAGGCGAGCTGTCCGACGGAGTGATTTCCCTTCCCGTCGGTCCAGCTTGCCTGCTCCGCTGTGAGCCCTTCTACCGCGATATTCGCGGGCACGAACCAGTCCTTCACATCGTGCGTAGTGTGCAGCTGTTCGAGAAGAACTCCCTTCAGAGTCGTCGGCTTCTGATCATCTCCGAAGACCTGCGCTGCCAGAAGGACGGTCAAGACGAGAAGTAGCATTTTCATGTGGATTCCTCAAGCGAGTCATTGTCTGCGGCATGCTGGCCACCAACGAATTCGAAAGAGTACACTACGCATGCCCGCAGAATTTCTCTTTCGGGCCTGGGAGGTGTCATGCCGGGATCTTTCGATCGTCGCCAGTTCCTGCGTGCCGGCGCCATTGCCGCAGCAGGCCTTTCCTTGCCACAGCTCTTAGACGGAGCCTCCAACAAATCGGTTATCGTCTTCACCAAGTCTTCCGGATGGGAGCACGACGTGGTGAAAACCGTGGATGGAAAGCCCAGCATCATGGACCAGGCGGTCACCGCGCTCGGCAAGAAGTACGGGTTCGAGGTTACGGCTACCAAGGATGGCGGCATCTTCGACTCACCGGACTTCCGCAAGCACTCCGCCCTGATCTTCTTCACCACCGGCGATCTGACGACGCCCGGCACGGACGGAAAGCCTCCAATGAGCGAGGCAGGAAAACAGGCGTTGCTGGACGCAATTCACGGGGGCCTGGGATTCGTCGGAGTTCACGCCGCAAGCGACACCTTCCACACCAAGCCCGATCCAAAGGACAATTCGAACCGCTACATCGCGCACGGGAAGGACGAAGACCCTTACCTCCGTATGCTGGGGGCGGAGTTCATCACGCATGGCAGCGAACCGCGATTGCAGACTGCAAATCTCATCGTGGACGACCCCAAGTTCCCCGGCCTGGAAGGGGTCAGCTCGCCCGTGAGCTTCAATGAGGAGTGGTATTCCATGAAGGACTTCGTGCCTGACCTGCACGTAATCCTCACCCTCGATACGAAGGGAATGAAGGGCGCGCCCTACCAGCGCGCTCCCTATCCCGTGACCTGGACGCGGATGCACGGCAAGGGACGGGTGTTCTACATGGCAATGGGCGATCGCCCGGAAAACTGGGCGGACGACTTCTTCCTGAATCTGCTCGGTGGAGGGATTCGATGGTCGATCGGCGATGCCAAGGCTTCCGCGGCGAAAAACCTTACCAAGGTCGCACCGGGATACGCTGAAATTCCGCCGCACAAAACGGCGTAGCTATTTCGCCCAGAACTCTGACAGGAAGACGTAACGATCCCTGAGGGCATCCTTGCGCGCCTCGGACTTCTGGTTGAGGTGCATGACCTGCCATCCAGTGTCCGCACTATATTTCGGCCATTCGGGCAATCCCGACGCGTTGGGATCGCCGCTCCGGGCGAAATTCGCCCAGTATTTCTGCATCTGCGCACTGAGTTCCCGGTCTGAAGCTCGCCAGGCCATACCCGCCTTGGAGTCGAGTTGGCCGAAGACATACTCGATCTCGGCCGAGTGATAAGCCCCTGTGTCCGGCTCTTTGGCGTCGTGCGGCGGCGCGAGATCGAAACGATAGCGGTACATCGGCTGCTTGCCGGTCTTGGATTGCGCTTCCATCCAGCGCCACGCCGACCAGGAGATAAAGCGGTCGCTGGCCAGATCCTCCGCCGCGCGCATAGGATCGCTCTCCGCGTCATAGAGTTTCATGAACTCCGGGGCCTTGTCGCCGAATTCTTTCTGCGCATCAGCCTTCACGCTTTCGAGGGTTGGCTTTTTGGGAGAGAAAACGACTTCGAAGCTGCCTTCGTCGTGATTCCAACCGGCCAGCAGCGGCACGTCGTTTTGCTTTCCGGCGGCAAAGATGGCGGGTGGTGTGTTCGGCAGGAAATAACCGTCCGTGTCGGGACCAAAGGCAAACGCCGTATTTGCCTTGAAAAATACGTCGAGCATTTTCTCTGCCGGCATTGCCCGCAACTCCGCAAGGCTGTGGGCTCCCAGCTTCGATTTCAGCTGCTCTACGTCCATTTCCTCCCGCTTCTTCCGCGGCTGAAATCGCAGTGCGCTGCTGGAAAACGCGCCGCCGCTCTCGCCGATGGCTTTGTGAAATAGGCCTTTGGCCAGGGGAGAAGCCATCTGGGCGCTGACGGAGAACGAGCCCGCGCTCTCGCCAAAAATAGTGACGTTGCCGGGATCTCCCCCGAAGGCAGCGATGTTCTGCTGCACCCACTTCAGCGCGGCGACTTGATCCATCAGGCCGTAGTTCCCCGACGCGCTGTGTCCGGATTCGGCCGTCAACTCTGGGTGAACCAGGAATCCCAAAATTCCCAGCCGGTAGTTCATCGAAACGACCACCACGCCCTGCTGGGCCAGGGTAGAGCCGTCCTGGCGCGGTTCCGATGTGCCACCCGCCACGAAGCCGCCGCCGTAAATCCAGACCATAACTGGTAGCTTCGCGTTTGCAGCCTCGGCAGGAGTCCAGACGTTCAGCGACAGGCAGTCTTCGCTTTGCCCGGGATCGCGAAAGACCATGTCGGGGTAGACCGGCGACTGCATGCAGCGTGGCCCGAATTCCGTAGCCTTGCGCACTCCCTTCCACTTGGGGGCGGGCGCCGGAGCTGTCCACCGCGCCTTGCCGGCCGGCGGCGCCGCGTACGGAATGCCGAGAAAGGCGCGAATCTCGCCCTCCTGCTTCCCTTCCACAATGCCTGCGGACGTCTTCACCTGTAGTGGATTTGTGGCAGCAAACAGCGCGGCTCCTCCTATCAGCATCACCAGCACAAAGTATCTCTGCACAGTCGGCATGGTTTGAGGCTCCGGCTTAAGTTGGACAAACTGTGGATTGTATCGTACGGAATGAGCCGGCCCGGCGATCCCGTCCATGGCTTCGTCTTTAGTTTGTCTTGGGGACGAATGAAAAAAAGGTTGACAGTGATCACCAAATGAGAGAAGAATGCCGCCGTCCGCGTGTTCCTCCTGGGTTTGGGACTCCTTCGGGAGCTACCCGTTCAGCTTGCCCGGGCCTTAGGCGTCTTCGGACAGCCTGCGCTTGCCCGAGTTTTAAGCTTTGTGCGGCGCGCGAAAGCGCAGCCAGCACGGTGCCCTTCGGAACACGCGGTTTAATTTTTCCGGCGTCCCTCCCTCTCTCCCCCCCAAATAACCCTGGGCACGTGTGGCACTTTCCGGTTATTGCAAGCACCTGCGACCCGTGTTAGCCTCAACAAGCAAAAGAGGTTAGCTTGCAAGCGACAATTCCCGCGGGGCTGGATCGCAAGGAAGCGGAAGTTTACCTGCGGCTTGATCCGCATCAGCTCCCAAAACACATCGCCATCATCATGGACGGCAACGGCCGCTGGGCCCGCCGGCGTCACCTGCCGCGCGTGGCCGGGCACCGTGCCGGAGTGACCTCGGTTCGTTCTACGGTCGAGACAGCCGCACGCATCGGAATATCCTCCCTTACCCTCTACGCCTTCTCGGAGGAGAACTGGAAGAAGCGACCCCGCAGCGAGGTCGACTTCTTGATGGGCCTTCTAAGCCGCTACCTGAAGCAGGAAGTTCCCACGCTCAACAGGAACAATATCCGGCTGGAATATATCGGCCGCCAGCACGAGCTTCCTGCCGCGGTGCAGGAGAAGATGGGCTGGGCGCGGGATGCGACCCGGGAAAACACCGGAATGGTGCTGACGCTGGCGCTCAACTACAGCGCGCGAACTGAACTTGTGGACGCTTTCCGCTCCATGATCGATGCCGCGGCCCGCAACGGGGGTGTGGAGCATCTGCACGTGGACGAGGATTCCATCTCGCGGCATCTTTACACGCGCCACCTGCCTGACCCTGACCTTGTGATTCGCACCAGCGGCGAGATGCGTCTGAGCAATTTCCTCCTCTGGCAATTGGCGTACGCGGAGATCCACGTCACGCCTACGCTCTGGCCGGAGTTCCGCGGCGCAAACCTGCTGGAAGCAATTGCGGAATATCAGAAGCGGGAGCGGCGTTACGGCGGTCTTTCCGGAGAGGCTACCAATCACTCCCACCCGCCCCATCACACGGGCAAGGCCCGGAGCTGACGGGCTTGCACCTCGTCAAACGCGTCCTCACAGCGGTTGTTCTCATCCCAATCGTATTGCTGCTGGTATTGCGGGCGCCGGTGCCTGTATTGGCTGTCGTTGCCTCACTGGTGGCCCTCCTCGCGGTCCAGGAACTCCTCAATCTCTCCGAGGCTTATGCCATCCGGCCTTTCCGTTCCGCGACCTACATTTTTGTTGGCCTGTTCTTCGTATTTCTGGCTCTGGACGTTCGTGGCGAAAAGCCGCTGCTGGCAACTGCGGTATTTATCTACTCAGCGGGATTCGCGGCGGCTATAGCACCATTCATATTCCTCATCGTGGGAATGTGGCGCGACAACCTGCACCGTGCCTTTGCTCCGGCGCTGGTATCGGTATTTGCCTTCGTGTATATCGCCCTGCCTCTGGGATTCCTGGTGCAGATCCGCCAGCAGTGGTCGGGCGCGTTTCTGTTGCTGTATTTGCTGCTGCTGGTGTGGGCTGGGGACATCTTCGCCTATTTTGTGGGACGCTCGCTGGGGCGGCATTTGATGGCGCCGCGGATCAGCCCGAGAAAAACCTGGGAAGGC
The DNA here is from genome assembly GCA_963803205.1 of Terriglobales bacterium. Taxonomy (GTDB): domain Bacteria; phylum Acidobacteriota; class Terriglobia; order Terriglobales; family Acidobacteriaceae; genus CAWDLG01. The sequence goes on along the minus strand of CAWDLG010000004.1, from coordinate 236,773 downwards.
GCCCTCGCCTCCCTGCTGGCCAGCCTTGTCGTTGGGATGTTGCTCTACAAATATGCGCTGCCCATCAGCACGGCTTTGCTCAATGCCCACCTGATCACCCGCCGCGACGGATTTTTTGCACTGGAGAAGCCCGCACTTTGGCCGACCCTGCTGCTTTCAACGGCAATTAACGTGGCATCGCAATTCGGCGACCTGGCCGAGTCGCTGATCAAGCGAGGGGCGGATGTGAAAGATTCAGGCTCCATTCTTCCCGGGCACGGCGGCATGCTGGACCGCATCGACGCTTTGCTCTTCGCCTCGCCCGTGCTGTGGTTCTACGCCGCCTGGCAAGTGATGCAGTAGCGGCAAGCATGTACAGCAAGGGACGTCTCGACTAAGGCGTCCACATCGGCTCGGAGCTTGCCACAAGCTCGATTGGGACTTCCGGAACAAACGACTTCAGCCACTCCACGCAGTACTTCATGCCGGCCTGTTCGGAAGCGACGTGACCGATCAGAATCAGTGCTTTCTTCTTGCCGGAAGCGATCTGATCCTGAGCGTACTCGACGACCTCCCACTCCCGGGCCTCGCCTCCTACGAGCACGTCGATGTCCGGGCGAGCAAGCAAACCGATTCCCGGCATCTGGCTTACGTATCCCCAACTGGCGATGACGCGTTTGATCGGCAGGTGGGGATCTCCGACCACGCGGGTGGTTCGCGTCTTCAGTTGCGACTTGATGTCTTCCGCCAACGCACGCAGTGGCTTCGGCGAGGGGAATGTAAACAGCCGCTGATTCTCAGGATCGACGAACTTCTCCCATCCCAACTCTCTCGTCATGCCGAAGGCGATTCCGTCCGGATGGCGAGCATGCCAGTGGTCATGAAACCGGAAAATGGTCATGTTGTTTTTTTGGATGAAATCAGCTTTGAACTGAAAGGTCGGATCGTCCTTCAGGTCGTCGGTGGTGTCCTGGTGCGAGTAATAAGTGGGCTCATGCGTGATCACCATGTTCCTGCCTGCCGCGGCCGCATGCTGGAGGACTTCCAGCGTGGCCATCATGGTGGTGGCAATGCCTTTGACGGGCGTATCCGGGCTGCCGCCGATAATCCGATCGACCGTCTGCTCGCGCCAGGGAATACCGACATTGGCCTTGATGCGATCGATTACATTGCTGGCTTTCAGCGGGCCTTTGACAACCTGGGGCAGCGCTCCACTGGCCGCAAGGCCAAGGCTTCCGTAAATAAAACCGCGGCGCGAGATTGGAGAAATCCTCATCAGTTGGTCCCCTCCATTGTTTTCCGGAGTATAGAAGAGCCCGGGGTTTTGCACACGACTCGATATCACCGTGAAGTCCCAGGCAGGCGTCTCTCGGATACAATCTCTTCATTCCATCTGCATGAGGCATATCTCCATCCTGGGTTCTACCGGCTCGATTGGGCGGAGCACGCTCAGCGTGGTGGAGTCCTATCCCGAGCGCTTTCGCGTCGTGGCGCTGGCCGCCGGCCGGAATATCGAGATGGCTCTTGAGCAAGCGCAAAAGTGGAAACCGGCCCTGATCTCGGTCGCTGAGCAGGCTGATGCAGAGGTCCTGCAGAGCCAACTCAAGAAGGCAGGGCTCTCTGGAATCGAAGTCGTCGATGGTGCGGCCGGAGCCGTCCGCGTGGCTACCCACCCGGATGCTGATTTTGTGGTCAGCGCGATCGTGGGCGTGGCCGGCCTGGAAGCTACCTACGAAGCCGTACGCTCCGGCAAAACCGTCGGACTAGCCAACAAGGAATGCCTGGTTGCCGCCGGCGAGTTGATCACGGCCGAGGCGCGGCGCCAGGGAAAGCCTCTCCTGCCCATTGACAGCGAGCATAACGCCATACACCAGTGCCTGCGGGGCGGCCGTATGGAAGAGGTCCAAAGCATCTGGCTGACAGCTTCCGGCGGGCCCTTCCTGGATACTCCGGCAGCCCAATTCCCTTCTATTACGGTTGAGCAGGCCCTGAATCACCCCACCTGGCGCATGGGAAAGCGCATTACCACCGACTCAGCCACGCTCATGAACAAAGGTTTTGAGGTGATCGAAGCCTGCCGCCTGTTCGGGCTGCCCCCCAGCCAGGTGAAGGTGATCGTCCACCCCCAGTCGACCATCCATTCCATGGTGGAATTCGTTGACGGTAGCCTACTTGCGCAATTTTCGGTGACCGATATGCGCCTGCCGATCCTGTATGCCCTGACGTTTCCCGAAAGGGTCCAGTCAGATATGCGCTTTTCTGTCATGGACTTAAGGCATCTGGAGTTTCGCCCTCCGGATATGGAAAAATTCCCTTGTCTCGGCCTGGCCTACAGGACAGCCATGACCGGGGGGGCGCAAACCGTTGCGCTGAACGCTGCCGATGAAGTTGCTGTGGCGGCATTTCTGGAAGGACAGATTCGGTTCGATCAGATACCGAAGGTAATCGAAGGTGTCCTTTCTGAAACAAAAACGGCGAAACTACAATCTATTAGAGAGGTACTCGACGCGGACGCCCAGGCGCGCCGCGTCGCTCATCAAAGAGTGGGACAGCTCGGGAGCAGTTCTGCTGCGCTGCGCCCCACCTATGTGTCACCAGGGGACTAATACTTAATATGTCGGCATTTCTGATTGCGGTTGTGTCGGTGGGCGTAGTTCTGGGTTTCATGGTCCTGATTCATGAATTTGGACACTACGCCGCGGCTAAATTGCTGGGCGTTCGGGTAGAGACCTTTTCCATCGGTTTTGGCAAGCGACTTCTGGGCTTTCGCCGCGGGGACACCGATTACCGCATCAGCGCGATTCCGCTGGGCGGTTACGTGAAGATGAGCGGCGAAAACCCCATGGACGAGCGCACGGGCGACCCCGCAGAGTTCCTGTCCCATCCGCGGTGGCACCGTTTCGTGATTGCCATTGCCGGGCCCGCCATGAATATCCTGCTGGCGATTGGCCTTCTGACCGTCGTTTACATGGTCCACTATGAATATCCGGTGTTTCTTCATCAGCCGGCCGACATCGCCTGGATAAAGCAGGGCTCGCCGGCCGCCCGCATCGGATTGCAGGCTGGGGACCGGATCGTTCGATTGGACGGTATCGACAACCCCAACTGGGAGCAGGTGTTCGGCAGGGTCATGCTGAGCCCGAATCTGCCGCTGGACGTCACCGTGCGCCGCGGCAATGAGGTAATCCAGAAGAAAATCGTTCCCGAGCCGACCAGCCCGTCACAGGTTGGTTTTGCCGGCTGGGATCCGGAGCGATCGGTCATTGTGGGCGACCTCGAACCCACTATGCCTGCGGCAAAGGCGGGCATCCAGGAAGGCGACCAGATTACTGCGCTCAATGGCGAGCCGTTACCGGCGCTCGATGCCATGATCGAAAAGTTGCAACAAACCAAGGATCAACCAGTCGATCTCACGGTTCTGCGCGATGGCAAGACGCTGAGCTTTCACCTGGCTCCAGTGCTTGCCGACTCCGAAGAAGTGAACGAAAAGCGTTATCGCATCGGTTTTCAGGGGTCTTCGCGGATGGAAGTCCGCAATCTCCCCTTCGTAGCGGCTTTCCAAAAGTCCATCGAAGCGAACAAGAAAACCTCGTTCATGATTCTCGAGTTGGTGGAGAAACTGGTGCGCGGCCAGATGTCGCTGCGCGCGGTGGAAGGGCCGATCGGTATCGGCCGTGCCGCCGGACAAGCCGCGAGCGAGAAGGGCTGGATGCCCCTGCTGGAGCTGAGTTCCGCGATCAGCCTGAACCTCGGCATCTTCAACTTGCTGCCGATCCCAATCCTCGACGGCGGCGTGATTCTGCTGCTCTTCGTTGAGAGCATGCTTCGGCGCGACATCAGCCTGCGGATCAAAGAGCGCATCTACCAGGCGGCTTTCGTGTTCCTCGTGCTGTTCGCCGTGATGGTGATCTACAACGACCTGGCCAAAACCCTCCCGGGCGTGATGCAGCGTCTGCCCTGATGGGGCTGGTGCTTGTTAAGGCTTTGCTGATGAAAGGTTCGTATCAGGGCGCGGCTTCAGCCGCGCCGCACACGCCCTGACTGGCGGAGAACGCGCCCATCGGGCGCAATCTATAACTCTCTGCAGTCGCGCCGTTCCGGCGCGTTGAACATGCTTCAGCTTGCAATGGCAGGGCTGAAGCCCTGCCCTGATACGAAGCGTCGGGTGCGCAATTTCGAGTAGCGCACGCTGTGATCGTCACCCTTCGTCCCCAGATCGTCATTAGATCTCCTGCCAGCGAAGATTCGTATCAGGGCGCGGCTTCAGCCGCGCCGCACACGCCCTGACTGGCGGAGAACGCGCCCATCGGGCGCAATCTATAACTTTCTGCGGTTGCGCCGTTCCGGCGCGTTAGAAACGCTTCAGCTTGAATGGCAGGGCTGAAGCCCTGCCCTGATACGAAGCGTCGGGTGCGCAATTTCGAGTAGCGCACGCTGTGATCGACGCCCTGACGGAGGTTCGTATCAGGGCGCGGCTTCCAGCCGCGCCATTAGAAACGCTTCAGCTTGAATGGCAGGGCTGAAGCCCTGCCCTGATACGAAGCGTCGGGTGCGCAATTTCGAGTAGCGCACGCTGTGATCGTCACCCTGACGGAGGTTCGTATCAGGGCGCGGCTTCCAGCCGCGCCGCACAAGCCCTGACCGGCGAAGAACGCGCCCATCGGGCGCAATCTATAACTTTCTGCAGTCGCGCCGTTCCGCCGCGTTATAAACGCTTCAGCTTGAATGGCAGGGCTGAAGCCCTGCCCTGATACGAGGCGAATCTCATGGGGTACAGGGCGCCTCACCCGCCTAACCTCTGAAATTTGATAAACTTAAGGTTCCATGGCTGATATTCACCGCCGCAAATCCGTGACCTGCCTGATCGGGAGCGTTCGCGTGGGTAGCGATGCACCACTAGTGGTGCAGTCGATGACCAACACCGACACGGCAGACATTCCCTCCACGGTGCAGCAGGTGGCAGCGCTTGCCCAGGCTGGCTCGGAACTTGTCCGAGTGACGGTCAACAATGAAGAAGCCGCCGCCGCAGTCGCACCGATCGTGGAACAGCTGGAACGCCGCGGAGTCAGGGTTCCGATCATCGGCGACTTTCACTACAACGGACACATCCTACTGAAGAAGTATCCGGATTGCGCCCGTGGCCTTGCCAAGTACCGAATTAATCCCGGGAACGTCGGGATTGGGCGCAAAGACGACAGTAATTTCCGAACCATGATCGAAGTCGCAGTCGAGAACCAGAAGCCGGTGCGGATTGGCGTGAACTGGGGATCGCTGGATCAGGCCTTGCTGACCCGCATGATGGATGAGAATTCCCTTCTCCCGGAGCCTCGCGACGCCCGCGACGTCACCATGGAAGCCATGGTGATGAGTGCCCTGAATTCGGCAGCGCTGGCCGAGAAATACGGTCTCCGGCCCGACCAGATCATTCTGAGCGCGAAAGTGAGTGGCGTACAGGATTTGATCGACGTTTACCGCGCGCTGGCCTCGCGCTGCACCTATCCGCTTCACCTCGGCCTTACCGAAGCTGGCATGGGCACCAAGGGTGTTGTGGCATCGACGGCCGCGCTCGGAGTGCTCCTTCAGGAGGGGATCGGGGACACGATTCGCGTATCGCTCACGCCCGCCCCCGGTGGCGACCGCAGCGAAGAAGTGCGGGTAGCGCAGCAGATTCTGCAATCGCTCGGGATTCGCAGCTTCACGCCGCAGGTTACGGCGTGCCCGGGATGCGGCCGCACTACCAGCACCTTCTTTCAGGAAATGGCGGAGCAGATCCAGTCTTACCTGCGCGAGCAGATGCCGGTCTGGAAGGGCCGCTACGCCGGGGTAGAGGAAATGAAAGTCGCCGTGATGGGATGCGTGGTCAACGGACCCGGCGAATCGAAGCACGCCAACCTCGGCATTTCCCTTCCCGGCACCTTCGAAGAACCCAAGGCGCCCGTCTACGTCGATGGGCGGCTTTTCACCACCCTCAAGGGCGACAAGATCGTCGCCGAGTTCATCGGAATTCTCGACGAATACGTCGAATCCCACTACGCCGCAAAATCAGAACAACCAGTGACCATGTAGGCGCGGGTGTCCCCACCCGCGCGAAAATTTTGCGATGACCCCGCACGGGCGTGGACGCGCGCGCCTACGTGGGCAGCGAGACGCGCGCGCCTGCATTTAATTCGCCTGAATCAGGCCAGCAGGAGCAGAGTCGAGTCGGCGGATTCGTCCGGGAGTGGATCGGCGATTTGTTTCAGTTGCGGATAGTGCTTCAGGAGGGCCTCTGGCGCCAGTTGGCGCTGCCTTGTCAGCATATTCTTTAGCTGAAGTCCGTTGACTGCACCTTTGGCTTCGAAATGATTGTTGGCGACGACGTAGGTTACTTTCGCCTTCCGCGCAATCCGCTCAACTCTTTCCTTCCAACCCGCAATTTCGGCTTCGGTGTAAAGATAGTTGTAACGGTCGTGCGGTTTCTCGGCGGCGAACCACTGGTCGTAGTTGCGGCCGTGCAGCCGCACATAGCCAACGGATGAAGTTACGTGCTCGGTCGGCTGCAACGATCGTCCGAGCTGCGGCTGGTCGATGTTGCAGAAGGCGACTTCTTTTTCCGCGAAGTCCTTCATGGTTTCCGGGTTCTCCCAGCTGGAGTGGCGGACCTCCACCACCCGGGGGAAATCCCGTAACTGATGCGAGAGTTCCTCTATGTACTCGCGATTCAGCAGCGTGTTCTTGAACGAAACCGGGAACTGGATCAGCACCGCTCCCAGTTTTCCTGTGGAACCCAGCGCAGCCAGCCCTTCCAGGGCGAGGCGTGCATCATCCTCGTTCGGTCGAATCGTTGCCGCCGAGGTGGGCTCCATGACTGCGAGCGGAGAGTGCGTGAAAGATCGATGGAGTTTGGCAGTAAACAGGAAGTCCCGGTTGACGGCAGCGGCCTTCCGAACCCAGAGCTTGGCAATTTCCGGCTTGATGTGCCCGTAGAACGACGTGTTGATTTCGACCACATCGAAGCAGCGCGCGAGAAATTCCAGCGGATGCTGCCTGCGGCGCTCCATGCCCGGCGGGTAGAAGATGCCTTCCCAGTCCTTGTAGGACCATCCTGCCGTGCCAACGCGGATTTCCGGCGACTCCACCATAAGCTTCTGAGGGTAGCAGAAAAGCCCGGCGCCCGGGACCGCGGACAGAATCAATAGAACACGAGCACAATCCAGTAGACTCCGCTCGGGTAGGACTTCGTTCGCTCAAAACAGGTGCCCAGGGCATAGGCGTGGGCGGCGGAATCCTTGACGATCTTGTCGGCGCCTGCAGGCAAGACCTCGGGGTTCAGGCTGGTGTATCGCAAGATGGCGCGGGCCGGCGGGGAGCTTTGGGGCCAGGGCTCAGCCCGCAGCGAGTCGTTTTTTCCCAAAGCGCAGGCGGCCTCTTTTGCGGTTGTCCCTTCGCGAGGCGCCAGGGCTGGTAATTTCCATTTCTTTCGTAGTTCCGCAATGCTCTTGCCGATGAGGTCCGATACTTCGCCGGCAGAATGACTGGCCGGGCGATGAGCAAAGTCCTCCACCACGTAGAGTGTGTTTCCGCGACGCACGACGCCGATTCCGGCCACGTTGTAGGAAGGATGAAGGAGATTCTCCCGGTGCGGCTTTGAGTGCATAAAGCCTTCATGCGATTGCCCGGCGCTGTTGGCGAGGCCGACGTTCTCTCCCGCCTCGTCGAAAAATACGTTGCTGGCAGCGGCGAGCCGTTGAGCCAGTGTCGGCTCACCGGAAAACTGGTGGGAAAGCTGCTGGCGCTCAGCCATCAGTTCCGCGTGCTTGCGGGCTGCGCGGGTGAGGCCGGGATCCATCTGCAAGGGGTCGAGGCCGGCCTTTTTGCGCGCCTGGTCAGCGAGAGCCAGAAGTTCGCTTTCGGCGCCCGACTCGGCCTCGGATGGGATTGGCTGAAACGCTAACAGGGGCCGCGCCGCCACTACCGTAAGGACCAGCGATAGAACAGCCAGCCACGGAGTTCGAACCTTACTCTTGCTCTTTAAATTCCACATCACAGCCCATTCTAACGGGCGACGCTTGCGCGGCATCTCTATCGAAAGACCCGCACCCGACTGCCTGCCGGACAAAGACTTGGCTCGGCACTTTTCGCTTTGTTTTCGCCCTCGAGATCGCTAGAATCCAGCTCATGGGAACATTGCTGCTTATTTTCCTGGTCGTGGGGTGCTTGCTGCTCCTGATGATGCTCCTGCGGCGCTCCCAGGAGGGTTCAAACCCCCGGGAAGTCCTCGAACTCGCCCGCCGAGTGGAGGCCCTTCAGCAGGTTGTCTGCGGCCAGCTGTCGGCGGCCAATACCGACATGGCCGCCCGCATCGAGAAATCCAAGGCTGACCTGGCGCAGAGGATTGCCGACCGCCTGGGCGATGGATTCAGCACCATCCGGGGCGCCGTTGACGAGCAGATGACCGCCAGCCGGCGCGAGCAGTCCGAGCGCCTTGCCGAGGCGCGCGGGGAACTTGCGCGGTCCCTGGCGTTGACCACGGCTCAACTGAAAACGGAGTTCGAAGGCCTGAATCAGAAAACTGCCCAGGGCCTGGAAACCATTCGTGAGCGAGTCGACAGTCGCCTGCTCTCGATCACCGATCAGGTGCAGCAGAAGCTCGACCAGAACATCAAAGAGGGTTTTGCCCAGTTTGAGAAAGTGCAGCAGCATCTCAAGGCTGCCGAGGAGCAATTGCGGGAAGTGCACACCATCGGGAACTCCATCAACGATTTGAACAATCTCCTCAAGCTGCCGCACCTGCGCGGGACGTTTGGCGAGGCCAGCCTGGAGCGCCTGCTGTCGGACTTTTTGCCCGCTCACATGTTCGAGATCCAGGGCAGCCCGTTCAATGGCGGGGGTCGCGCCGACGCCGTCATTCAATTCCCCGACCGTCGCCTGCCCATCGATGCCAAGTTTCCACGCGAGCAGGTCCTGGCGCTGTTCGAGGGCGGAGATGAAACCGCCATCGACGAGGCTCGCGACCAATTCGTGCGCGTAATGAAGGCTGAAGCCAAACGCATCAAGTGCTACATTCAGCCCGAGCAAGGGACGACCGATATCGCCCTCATGTATCTGCCCAGCGAAACTCTGTACATGGAAGCGGTTCGCAACCGTGAATTAGCCGACTGGCTGAACGTACAGCACGTCTTCCCGGTATCGCCGAATACGTTGCTGATGACCCTGAAAACGATCGCGTTGGTGCACCAGTGGTATGAAGTTGCCAGCCGTTTCGAGGAGAGTCGCCAGGAACTGGCCAAGGCGCAAAAGTCGTTCGACCACTTCCAGAACCAGTTTGAAAACGTGGGCAAGAACCTGAACAAGGCGCAGGAGGCCTACGAAACCGCGCAGCGGCACTTGAAGACCTATCGGGGCCGCGTGACCGCACTCAGCGGGCAGGAACAATTGGAACTGGATCAGGGTACGGGCACGAGTATCGGCGGCGACACTTTGCCGCTCATCGATAAGGCGAGCGCGTGAGTCGTTTGCTCTGGAGTCGCTGCGTCAGGGCCTGGCTAGGACCTCGTAGTGCTTGACCTGCGCCTCTTTCTCCAGCAGAAACTTTTCATCTTCCGGATAGTAAACCGCTTTCTCGTAGTCGGGGCCGGCAAAGGCTTTGATCGCGTCCCATGAATCCCACAGGGAGATCAGGGTGAACTCGGCCTTGCCTTCCGCCACCCGCCTCAAAACCCACACTCCTTGATTGCCGGGCACTTCGCGATATTCCTTCAGGCCGGTTTTCTCCAGGTACTCGATATATCTGTCTTTGTCTGCTTCTCGAGTGTAGCCACGCCAGATGCGAGCGATCATGCGTCATCTCCCACACTTCAGATGAGCGGGATTTCGCTCGGATTCGGCTTTGTCTGCAAAAATAATGCCCTCACCGGAGCGAGGGCATTTCGCGAATTGGTGCATAACGTTGCTGCCTAGCGATGCTGCGCGTCGTGCTTCTGCCGATAGATGCTGCGCGAGACGTGGTTCTGCTGGCGATTGACCTTAGCTTTTTCAGCCGGAGTCAGGGTTCCGCCATTGGCGGCGCGCATGCGCCGGGTCTCACGATTGATGTGAGCTTCCCGGCCATCCAGGCGGGCAGTCTCGGCTGGGGTAAGCTGACCGCTCTTCACTCCCTGAGCGATACGGTCCTGCTGGTTTTCCTTGCGCTGGCCGATTTCGGTTTTAGGATTCGTGTTCTGAACCTGGGCGTCGTGCTTCTGGCGGTAAATGTTGCGCGAAAGTTGGTTCTGCTGCTGGTGCAGCGTGGCGCGATCGGCTGCTGTGAGATGTCCTTTGTCGAGCTTGCGCATGTCGCGTTCTTCCTGGTTGAGAGTGGACTCTTTCCGTTCCAGGCGGGAGGCTTCCCCGGCGGTAAGCTGTCCGCTCTGAACGCCGTTGCCGATGCGGCCCTGCTGGTTATCCTTGCGTTGATTGATGGTGGCAGGCTGTGCGGCAGGCGCTTCCTGCGCCGCGGCCGGTAACATCAGCGCCGCAGTAGCTGCTGCGAAACAGAAATATTTTGCGTACTTTGTCATGATATCTCCTCGTCGATTGAGTGCCCCTCAGTCGCCAGCCTCGTTGCCGCTTGGGCTGCCCACCAATCGAAACCCGGGTTGTAAAGAAATGTTGCGCTGAAAGAATGCAGGGAACAACGTTCCCTGGCAGCGGCGTGGTTACCAAAGTGTGACATTCCCTGTGTGCCTCTGTGGCCCCTGTGGTGAGGATTTTTGGGGTGGCGCAGCCTGTTACCGCCGCCGTGCAGCGCGAAGCCTGGTCGCTTTCGTACAAACCAGAAATAACGCTACAAGCCCGCTTCAATCCGGGAACGCGGGTCGAGGTAATCGCGCAGGGCGTCGCCAATGAAGTTGAACGACAGAACCGCCAGCATCACCGCAAGGGCAGGAAAGATCACCAGATGTGGAGCGTCGAACAAATGTGCGCGGCCATCGTTCAGCATGGCGCCCCAACTGGCGGTGGGCGGAGGCACGCCGAGGCCGAGGAAGCTCATAGTAGCTTCGGCCAGGATGGCTCCCGCCATGCCGATTGCCGCCTGCACGATCACGGGCTGAATGATGTTGGGCAGAATGTGGCGCACGATAATGCGCAGGTCTCCTGCGCCCAACGCCCGGGCGGCTTCGACAAATTCCCGCTCGCGCGCCGCCAGCACTTGCGCCCTTACCAGTCGGGCGTAGCCCACCCATCCCCCCAACGAAAGCGCGAGCACCAGATTGAAAATACCTGGACCGCGAAAGGCCACAAAAGCAATCGCCAGGAGAATGCCGGGAAATGACAAGAAGGCATTCATGACCACGATGTTCACGAAGCGGTCGATGCGTCCGCCATAGTATCCGGCAATCGATCCGATGATCAGTCCAAGGCCGAGCGATCCTGCTACCACCGCGCTGCCGACCAGCATCGAGATGCGCGATCCATAAATCAGGCGGGAGAGGATGTCGCGCCCCAGTTCGTCCGTGCCGCACCAGTGAGCGGAAGAAGGCGGCGAAAGCCGATTTGGCAGATCGATGAGCGCCGGATCCTGCGGCGCGATCCACTGGGCAAACACGGCAAAGATAACGAAGATCGCGACCAGCACGACTCCCGTCGCCGCCAGCGGATTGTGACGGGCGACGCGCCGAAACGAGATGGCTGTAGTCGACATTGCTCTCTAAAACGTCACTGGCGAATCCGAGGATTCGCTACCGAGTACAGCAGGTCCGTGAACAGATTTACGGCGACATACGTCAACCCAATTGCGAGAATGCAGCCCTGCACCAGGTAGTAATCGCGATTGCCGATGGCCTGGATCGTGAGCCTGCCGATACCCGGCCAGGAAAAAATGGTTTCGGTCACGATGGCTCCGGCCAGCAGCGCGCCAAACTGCAGTCCCAGAACCGTGATCACGGGAATCATTGCGTTGCGCAAGGCATGCTTGTAAACCACGGTGTGCTCCGGCAGGCCTTTCGCGCGGGCGGTTCGAATGTAGTCCTGTCCCAATTCCTCGAGCATGGACGTTCGCACCATGCGGGTCAGGATCGCGGCGAGCGCCCCGCCCATGGTAACTGCGGGCAGCACGAGGTGACCGAACGTCCCTGACCCGGAAACCGGAAGTAGTCCCAGCTTGACGGCGAAAAACAGAATCAGGATTGGTCCCAAAGCAAAATTCGGGAACGACAATCCGAAAAGGCTGACCACGCTCAGAACACGATCATCCCACAGATTTCGCCGCCTCGACGAGCGGACTCCTGCCGGAATCGAGAGCAGGATCGCCACCACCAGGGCCGCCACCGTAAGTTGCAGCGTGTAAGGATAGCGTTGTGCAATCAGGCTGGTCACGCTCTGGTTGAAGCGGATCGACAGTCCCAGGTCGCCATGCAGCACGCCTTTCCAGTAGTGGATGTACTGCTCGCTGAGCGGCGCGTCGAAGCCGTAGGAGTGGCGGACGGCCTCCAGGTCGGCCGGCGGCGTGCCTTCCCCCATCATCTGCAGGATGGGATCTCCCGGGACCAGGTGAATCAACAGGAAAACCAGCGAGACAACCAGCCACACGACGGGCAGCGTGTACAGCACGCGAAGAGAGATGTAGCGGAGCATTCAGTTGTCAGGTTACGTTTTTCAGGCCTCTTCGCTCTCTTTGAGCTTGGCAATGACGCTGAGATCCTCCAGCGTCGTGGTGTCGCCCGCCACGTCGCCGCTGGTCGCCAATTCGCGGAGCAAGCGGCGCATAATCTTTCCGCTGCGCGTCTTGGGTAGCATGTCGGTGAAGCGAATGTCGTCAGGTTTGGCCAGAGAGCCAATCTCCTTGGCCACCCACTTTCTGAGTTCTTCCTTCAGTTCCGGTGATGGCTTCCTTCCCCCTTCCAGCGTCACGAAGGCAGAGATCGCCTGCCCCTTGACCTCATCGGGACGGCCCACGACCGCCGCCTCTGCGACTGCGTCATGCGCCACCAGCGCCGACTCGACTTCCATCGTGCTAAGGCGGTGACCGGATACGTTGATGACGTCATCGACGCGCCCCATGATCCAGAAGTAGCCATCCTTGTCCTTGCGGGCGCCATCGCCCGTGAAGTACTTGCCGGGAATCTGCGACCAGTATTGCTTCACGTAGCGGTCGGGATCGCCGTAGATGGTCCGCAGCATTCCAGGCCAGGGTTTGCTGATTACCAGAAATCCGCCGGAGCCGTCGGGAACAGGATTGCCGTTTATGTCGACGACCTCTGCTACAACGCCCGGAAACGGACGCGTCGCGGAACCCGGCTTGGCCGCAACAGCTCCTGGAATCGGCGTGATCATCATGTGGCCGGTTTCGGTCTGCCACCAGGTATCCACGATCGGGCAGCGGTCGTGCCCGATCACCTCGCGATACCACATCCAGGCTTCCGGGTTGATGGGTTCGCCCACGGTGCCGAGCAGGCGGAGGCTCTCCATCTTGTGCTTGTTCGGCCAGTCGTCTCCCCACTTGATGAAAGTGCGGATCGCCGTCGGCGCAGTGTAGAAGACGTTCACTTTGTGGCGGTCGATGATGCTCCAGAAGCGGTCGGGCTCCGGGAAGTTGGGAGCGCCCTCGTACATCAGGCTCGTAGCGCCGTTTTGCAAGGGCCCGTAGACGATGTAGCTATGGCCCGTAACCCAGCCAATGTCAGCGGTGCACCAGTACGTGTCCTCATCCTTCAGATCGAACACCCACTTGGTGGTGAGATAGGTACCGACGGAATATCCGCCGGTCGTGTGCACCACGCCTTTCGGCTTTCCCGTGGTTCCGGAGGTGTAGAGGATATAAAGTGGGTGCTCGCTGTCGAGCGGCTCCGCGGGACACTCGTCGGAAGCTTTTGCCATCAGATCTTCCCACCAGTGGTCGCGGCCTTCCTTCATGTTGATCGGCGAGCCCGTGCGCTTGTAAACCACGACGTTCTTCACTGACGGACAAGACTTCAGTGCCTCCTCGACAGCGGGAAAGAGCTTCACCTCGGCGCCACGCCGGAAGGCACCGTCCTGGGTGATCACGGCGGCGGCGTGGGAATCGTGAATGCGGTCGACCAGCGCCTGCGACGAGAAGCCGCCAAAAACCACGGAATGAGGCGCTCCAATCCGGGCGCACGCCAGCATGGCAACGGGCAGTTCCGGCGTCATTCCCATGTAGATCGCCACCCGGTCGCCCTTTTTCACGCCCAGGGATTTCAAAACATTGGCGAATTTCTGAACCTCGCGGTGAAGCTGCTGGTAGGTAAACGTCCGCACCTCGCCGCTCTCGCTCTCCCAGATGAGTGCGGCTTTGTTTTTTCGCCAAGTCTCGACGTGGCGATCGAGGCAGTTGTAGGACAGATTGATTTCCCCGCCCACGAACCACTTCGCCCACGGACAATTCCATTCGAGAACCTTGTCCCATTTCTTGAACCAGTGCAGTTCCTGCGCGATGCGGCTCCAGAATTTCTCCGGCTCCTCGATCGATTCCTGGTAGATACGCTCGTAATCCTCCAGGCTTTTGATGTAAGCCTGGTCGCGGAAGTGATCGGGACATTCAAATTTGCGCTGTTCCTGAAGGACGGAATCGATATTAGTGCCGGACAGTTGGGTCTCAGCCATCGGTACAGTTCCTCTCAACGGTGCGTGGAGATTTTACCGTGGCAACGGCGCGCATGTCTTTACCTCACATGCACTCATTACCGGGACTTGAACTTTACTGGTCCAGGAACTTGCCACGATCGGCTGGGCTGGGCAGCGGGCATGTCTCGTATTTTCCGAAAACGCGATAGCGGTTCTTCGCAATTGCCTGGTAGAGCCAATCGCTCGCACCGGACGGCAAAACCCGCGCCAAAACAGCAACTCCGCGCCAGAACACCCCGAGGCGCGGCAAGACATATGAAGCCGCCTGCGACCGGCCGAGCAGGCTCTCTCCCGGCTGCGCAAAATTGACGACAACCAGAACGCTGCGAAGCTCGCCGGGGCTCAGGCCATGTCGCTGCAGGATTTCAGCGGCAAACGTACTTTGCAGGGAAGCAAATCGGAAGTGATCGATGGGATCACGCTTGAGGATGAACCGCACCAGGCGGTTGCAGAGCCCACACACGCCGTCGTAAAGAATCACCGCGTGGCCGATGTCGGAACCCATCTCACCGGCCGGGGCCGCTGCCCCGCGCCATCTCGGGGACGTACTCTTCGACGATTCCCTTCTCCAGAAGATAAGCGCTCGGACCCTGTTGGCCGCGCAGGGTGCGGCAGAATTCGGCCACAAAGAATCCCGCCTCCAGGGCTTCCGTAAAAGCCCAGCGCGTTGCCTCACGCCACGCACGAGCGAGCTCGGCATCCTGCTGCTCGACCAGGCTAATGTCGCCGGGGATTTCGATGGCAATTCTTTGCCTCGCCAGAGCAGCCGCAAGATCGGCTTTGGCCGGCTTCCCTTCTCCGTTAAACCGAACCAGCGGAGACAGAACGGACAATGCGTCCAGCACCTCCGCGCGCGTCTCTTTGCCGCGAACCCGATCTTCCACGCGGCGGCTGCTGATGGGCCACTTGACCCACAAACGGTCGGTGCTGTTGCGATGCAGGGCGCTGGAGGTTTCTGGTCCGTAGAAGTCAGGCTTGTAGGTATCGGAAACCACTCCAAGCTTGCTGAAATTGAGGTGAGCATTGCGGCTTTGCAGAGGATCGAACGTCCAGGTCATTTCGGCGACCCGCACCTCTCCCAGCCGAATCGCCAGCGCGCGCTCCCTTTGCGCCAGCTTGAGCTGATAACCGACGTCTGAATTGCGGTAGGGCTCGCGCACCGCGAGCATGTGCGAGTGAATCGTGAGCTTACCGTCCTCAATGCCGGGAAAGCCAAAGGCAAATCCCACGAGAATGGGCCCGTCAAATGCCCCGATCCACATGCTTCCGGCTTCCTTGTGGGCGATCGCCACAGTCAGCGGGGTCACGTCGAGATCCGCCAGACCCCACACCTCTTGCTCCACCCGCTCGATCTGCTTCATTTCTTCCAGGGTGCGGAGATCGCGAATGATAATTCCGGACTTGGTTTTGGCTTCGGGCATGGATTGGCGCCAAAGGCGAAACTATACGCGAGTGTCGCACATTCGTGCCAGTTCCCGAAGTGCGCGGCGAAGAGTTACTGGCGCACAAGCATGGCGACGCGCGGAAACAGAAAACGCCCGGCGGCGTCATCCACGACATTGACCTGGCAGGTATAGAAGCCCGGCTTCAATTGCGAAAGCGGAACGTCGAGCTGGAACACCGCCGCGTGCCGGTTCTGCGCATTCAGTTGCTTCGCTTCGACCAAAGGCGTCTCGTAGGCCTTGGCCTTGCCCTGGAAAAAAGCGACGCTGGTCAGCACATGAATATCGGACTTTCCACCCTGCGGCTTCTCGCCCGCAAGCCGCGCGGGATCATAAACCTCGTAGTAGAGATAAAGATGCTGTCCGCTGGAAAAGACGTGGGTGACGCTGGGAATAACTTCCGCCCCGTCGCGCACCAGTGGATCGCCGTTATTTTTGCCCTTTCCCACGGGCTGCACCTGGCTCGCGAGCAGCACAGAACTCATGCGCAAAGGCTGGTCCTTGAGGTTGGGGATCTGGAGATCGGTTTCGAACGAGCCCATACGGCCGGTCTGGTTCTCGCGCAGCACAAACTTCAGGTGATACTTGCCCGACGGCAGAATCACGTTGCTGTTGTACTGAACGTTCTTCTGCCGCACCTGGGTAGAAGTACTGACCGACAGTTTGACCGTATCTCGCACCTCGCTCACGGGCCGCTTGTTGGCGTCGAGGACCACGCCAATCACGTCGAGGGTGGCTTTGTCCTGCTCGCTCTTCTGCACGAACGGAATCTCCGACCCCGGCACCAGCAAAGAAATCGGGACGGAAAATTTGTCCTCGCCCAGCCGGAAATATCCGGCGGCGAGGTACACGTGCAGGTCCGTGGTCGGCAACTCGGAAGCCAGCTCTTCATCGAGCTGGCGCTCGCGATCTTCGTCGTTCGAGTGGCGGAAGTCGGCTGGCGCGTAGTACCCACGCCGGTAGTTCAGCTTGAGTCCCGGCCGGTTCACCTTAACCGTGATGTGCCGGTATCGTCCGTCCCGCGCCGGATTTGTGCTGTGGTATCCCAGCATGTAGTAGCTGGAGGTGTCTTCCTGCACGCCCTTGAACACCTTGCTGAAATCGTTGGAATCGAGGTAGGCGCGCCCGCCGGTGTCGCCGGCCAGCGTGACCAGTGTTTCCTGGCTGGAAAAATTGGAGTCGAACTGGTCGAGCATCGACCTCCCGGAGTACGGCGCGGTGCCGCGCAGGCTGGCCTGTCGCGCCTCGCCGCCGGCCACCATGGCTTGGAGTCCGCCGATATCCATGGTGTAAATCGCGAGATTCGAGCGCACGGCAGCGTTGATCGCGGCTCGCAGCTCGGACTGGTTTTCGATTCCCGTGCGCGTCATGCCGCCTGAAAAGTAGATCAGCGACTTCTTCTGGTCGATGTGCGCAAGTTGCTTCGCAATCGAGCGCAAGGCATCCAGCCGCCGGTCGGTGTTGAAGATATTGAACTCGGTGTCGTCGGGCGTAAATGACTGGCCCGTGTCAGGCGTGCCTTCCGTCTCGCCAGTTGCTCCTGCTTCGAAACCCTGGCCGCTGCCGGAATTAAATCCCGCCAGCACTTTCTGAAGCGCCGCCCGGTCGGACGTAAAGTCCTGGTTGATGACCAGGTCGTCGCCGAGCGAGACAATCGCCACCAGGTCGGCCGGGGCCATCTGCTGTTCGACGTACTTCTGCGCCGAAGCCGCGGCGCGTTCGATCTCATCCGGCTCCATAGCGGAAAGATCGAAGAAGAGAATCACGAGCCGGCGATCCTTGAACTGGCTGGTTGCCGCCGGTTGCTGGCCTTGAGAAGCGGGCTGCGCTATGCCCTGTCCAAGCACCTTCACCTGCGCGACATCCGTGGATGGAAGTGCATCGGTGTTCTCGATGTCGAACGACAGCACCTTCTGCGCCTTGTTCTCTTCAAGGATCGTGAAATCTTCCGGCTTCAGATCGCGCACAAAGTTTCCCTCCTTGTCGCGGGCGGTCACATTCACCAGCACCAACTCGCTCCTGGAGCGGAAAATGTAATCATCGTTCTGCGCTGGAAGAGGTGCACTGACCAGCGACAGGGCCACCAGACCGATAACAACCCGGCATACCGCTAGTGACGAGACCGTGTTTAGCTCGAAGCGCCTCATGGACTAGAACCTGAACCTCGCCGAAAGCTGAACCGAACGCATGGGCCCGACCGAGATAACCCGCCCGAACGTCGGCGAATTCACGATGGTGTCGATGGCGGTGTATTGCGGCGTGTTGAAGATATTCGAGAACTGCGCCCGCACCTCGAGGATTCGCGACTCGCCCAGCGGCACACTCTTGGTGAAGGCCATATTGAACAGCGCGCTTCCCGGCCCCTCAATGCTGTTGCGCCCGGCGTTGCCAAAGTCTCCGGTCGGCGGCGCGACAAAAGCTGCAGTATTGAACCATTCGGCGATCGATGGGTCTGCAATACCTAGCGGCTGGCCGGTCAGATCCGCGCGGATCGTCCCATTCGTGCCGCGGCTCACATCGGTGAAGTCCCCCAGGACTCGTGGCGTGAAAGGTAATCCGGACGCCAGCGTCCAGTTGCCGGACCACAGCCAGTCTCCAAAGATCGCGCGTAGGAGCCCGTTGTCCCGCAGCCAGCGGCGATCACGCCCAAACGGCAACTCGACCATGTAGTCGGCCGTAAACCGGTGGCGCTGGTCAAAGCTCGAGAGGCCACGCTCTGCGTCGAGATCGAAGGCGTCCTGTGCCACCACCGTCGCGCCACCGCCGATCGATGACGCATTGTCGATCGACTTCGAATAGGTGTATGTGCCTCCAATCGAGAACCCAGCCTGCAGCCGCTTGCGTACGCGGATCGAACCTGCATGAGCAATCGAAGACGCCACAGACTCCTGGAAATTGAACGGCTGTACGCCCGGAATGCGAAGTCCGCTCGCCGTCCGGTTCGGCGCTTCCACCGCGTCCAGCCGCGTGCCCTTCGCGCCGCTGTAGTCGATGTTCACGATCAGGGTCGGCCGAATCTCCTGCTGAATATCCGCGTTCCAGATCTGGACATAGCCCAGGCGGTAGTTCGGATCGACGCCATAATTGTTGGTCACCTCGTTCGAGGGCGCCGTCGGAAAACCGTTCTGCAGGGTCAGCTCTCCAGTCGCAGACTGCACGTTCGTCTGGGTGAAGGAAAACGGCGGCTGAAAGGCGAGTTGCTGGACAATCGTCGAATAGGCTGACGTGTTGTAGTTGATGCCGTATCCCGCGCGAAATACCGTCCTCGAGAACACCTTCCAGGCAAGTCCCAGGCGTGGCGCAAAGTTGTTCCGGTCCGGTTTAACCAGAGTGATCGGGAACACGCCGCTGTAGGGCCCGGTCGCGCCTGCCAGCACGGGAACCGCCGCGGTGAAGCCCGGAGATACATCAAGATTCACCAGGCGGTTGTCGACCTCGCTGAACGGCGACACGTATTCATATCTCACCCCGAGGTTTAAAGTCAGGTTGCCGCGCACGCGCCACTCGTCCTGGCCAAACAGATCCCAGGAATTAGCGCGGAAGTGATAGTTGTTCGCTCCAAATTGCGCGGCCGTCTGCTGCGGAAGCCCCAGCAGAAAATCGGCAAAGTCGTAGCCAGTGTCAGCTACCGGCGCTCCGCCCACCATCTCCGCCGTGTTCAGTCCCGTGAAAACGAATGATCCCCTGGCGTTGCTGTCGGTTTCCGTGTTGAGCTGAATCCGGCGGAAGTCGCCGCCCCAGCGCAACGTGTGCCTGCCACGGTTCCACACCATGAAATCGGAGAACGTCAGCGTCTGGTTGCGCCGCAGCTGCGGATTCACATCCTGAAGGCCCGCAAAGTTCGTAAACGACAGCCCCGGAAGTCCCCAGTCGAAAGGATTTGTCGAAACGCCGGTGATGCCGAGGCCGCCCGTAATGTCCTGCGTGAATGCGTACAGATTCTGGGTGCGAATCCGGCTGCGGTTGAAGTCGAATCGCAGGATGTTGTTGATTCGCCCGAAGCGACGGCTGTACGAGAGCGGAATGTCCATACTCCGGGTGCTCGTCGTCCCGCCGATCGACGGAAAGACGTCCGTCAGCTTGGACCCCGCGGAGTGATAGCGAACGCCGATGCTGAGGTTGTTGCCTGAGCCGCCGAAACGGCCGCCCCTGCGCGGGCCGGCGGGAGCCGCGCCAAAACTCCGGTTCAGACGGAAATTAAAATCATCGCTGTGATTGTCGGCCGAGGTTACGAAGTGAAAGTTCTGCCGGTCGGTTCCCGGAACGTTGGGCAGCGGAATGTAGGCCAACAGGCCCGCTGCCGCGGAATTGATCCGCAAACCCGGAATGACATTGCCGGGAAACGCCGCATTGGTCGTCGGGTCAAAGATCGTGCTTCCCACGCCTGAAAAATCTCCGCTGCGTTCCGCCAGAGTAGGGACTGTCGAATATTGGTCGAAGGGATTTTCGCCGCGCGTGCCGGTGTAGTTCAGGAAAAAGAATGTTTTGCTGTTCTTGTAGAGCTTCGGAATGCTCAGGGGCCCGCCGATCGCGCCGCCAAACCGCTGCTGGAGGTATCCCGGCTTGGTCACCGGCTCGCCTGTCAGCGAGTAGGGCGCGGCATCCAGCGCCGAATCGCCGACGCTGTAATAGAGAGTGCCGTGCGGCCGGTTGATATCGAATCGCCCCCTGCGCCCGCCAGATCCGCCGCCGCGACCACCAAATCCGGGCCCTCCGCCGAAGCCGCCTCCCCCAAAACCACCGCCGCCAAATCCGCCTCCAGAAGAAAATCCTCCACCCCCGCCGAGGATGCCTTGCCCACCCAGGTTCTGCGGACCGCCCGGATTCTGCGGCGTACTGACACTCCCCGGCGTCACCAGGTTCGACTGCTGCCGCATCTCTTCGACACGCTGCCGCCACTCGTCCGGATTCATGCCTTCAAGCGCTGAATTATTGATGTTGCCAGAAACCGCAATCGATTCCGTGGCTCCGAGTTCAGCTCCGGGCATGGACACACCGTTCGGTTCCGCCCCCGTTGCGCCAACCTCACCGCCCTCACCCTGAAAAACCGAGAGCGTCTGGAAGCCTCTTCCCCCGAGCGCTGATGCCTGCTGCCGTGGCTGTTCTTCTGGCTGTTGCTGCTGCACACGCGAGAGAAGAATCATCTCCAGGTTAAGCTGCGCGCTCCGATTATCGGCGTTAATCAGCGTCTCTCCTGTCATCGGAGCGAATGCCGCCATCTGCGTGCGGACGACGTATCGTCCGTTGGCCGGAACCTGCAAGACATATGCGCCGGTTACGTCGGTCCAGGTCGTGACCTTCTGCCCCGTCAGAGTGTTAGTAGCGGTGACAGTGACTCCCGGCAGCGGCATATTGCCAGACTTCACGAGGCCGCTGATTGATCCGCCAGCCACTTCAGTTTGAGCAGCGCACATCCCGGGTAGCGCAAGCAGCAACAGCACAAGAATCTGCCGAGCCAGTTTGCCGACTCTCCGATCGGCGCGCTCCTGCGAGGATGGAATCACGTAGCTCATGGGCTGGTATTGATTTTCTGACCGGATCGGCATCGCTGTAAGTAACACCGAGGGCGCTCGCTGGGCGAAACGCCCTCGGATTCGCGCCCCTCCCAGGACAGAGGGTGGCGCGATCTCTGCTTATTGCGGAGGCTGCTGGGCGCCGCCGCCTCCCCGCCGCATCATCCCTGGCTGCCCCACGTTGAGGACCGAGGGAACGAAGGCATCGTTCTTCAGTTCTCCGCGGCCGAAGACGTGGTCTCCCACCTTCAGGTCGCCAAGGGTCACGCTCTGGTTCTCCTTGCGGAAGGAGGTATTTTCGTCAGCATTGATTGTCTGGCTCACACCGTCGGGCCTCGCGATGGTCAATTGCGTGCCGTTGATCGCGGTAATCTCACCGGCGATAAACTGCTTGCCCATGCCTTCACGCATACGTGCCCGCATGTCGCCGCCGCCCTGCGGACGCGCTCCGATCATCTCCGCCTGCCAGACTCCGCTAGCCTGCTCGCCGCGGACGAACACCTCGTCGCCCACCTTGAAGTCGGAAATCTGCGCGCTCTGACGATCCTTGCGGAATTGAGTCTTATCGCTGACGTTGACCTGCGCGGTCTGGCCGTCGCGAGTCTTCAGCGTGATCGAGTCCCCGCTGATAGCCGTGATGGTGCCCGCGACGCCCGGACCGCGATGCTCACCCCAGTGGCCCTGCCCGGCTTGCGGGGCTTGTGTGTCCGGTGCGGGAGTGGCCGGTTCCTGCGCCCATCCCAGAACCGAGAAAAGAAGCAATGTTGCGATGGTTCCTGCCTTGTGCATTGGAAAGCTCCTGATTGGATTCTTTCATTCAAACACCGGCGCACTGGCGTTCCGGTAAAAACTTGGTCAAAGAAGGTAAAGTTCTGTAAAGAAGCGAGATATCAGTGCGGCGCGCATGATCGTAGGATTTTCACTGCATATCCGGCAAACCTGTGGTTGATCCGGCGCGGCTGGAAGGAAAAGATGCCGCAATACGAGGGATCGCAGCCGAAGGAACGGAAGGCCGCCTGAGCGGCGGCCCTGCCACAGTTATTTCTGGACGATGTTGACCGGATTCAGGAAGGGCATCCTGCCGCGGAGATCGGCGCCCACTTTCTCGAGAAGCTGACCCTGCTCCGCTTGCCGCGTTTTGGTGAATTTCGGCCGGCCGGTCTGGTTTTCCTTGATCCAGTCCTTGGCAAACGTCCCGTCCTGAATTTCCTTCAGCATCTGCTTCATCGTATTGCGGGTTTCATCGGTCACAATGCGCGGCCCGGCGACGTAATCGCCGTACTCTGCGGTATCGCTGACCGAATACCGCATGTAGTTCAGCCCGCCGCGATACATCAGGTCGACGATCAGCTTGAGTTCGTGCAGGCATTCGAAGTAGGCGATTTCCGGCTGGTAGCCCGCGTCCACGAGAGTCTGGAACGCCGCCTTCACCAGCGCGCTCGTGCCGCCGCAAAGGACGCTTTGTTCCCCAAACAGATCGGTTTCTGTCTCTTCCGCAAATGTGGTTTCGATGACTCCCGCCCGAGTCGCGCCGAGAGCTTTCGCGTACGACAGCGCCTGCTGACTCGCCTTCCCCGAGGCATCCCGATGCACCGCCAGCAGCGCCGGCGTCCCTCCGCCCTCGACGAACACTTCGCGCACCCGGTGGCCGGGAGCTTTGGGAGCGACCATAGTGACATCGACTTCCTTCGGCGGGGTAATCGTGCCGAAGCGGATGTTGAATCCATGGGCGAACATCAGCGTCTTGCCCGCTTTCAAGTGGGGCGCGATGTCGCGCTTGTACACCTCTGGCTGCGTCGTGTCTGGAATCAGGACCATGATCACGTCGCCCCAGGCGGCCGCGTCGGAAACGCTGGTAACGGAGAGCCCCGCGGCCTTCGCCTTGGCTGCGGAGGCGCTGCCCTCGTGCAGGCCAACCTTTACATCTACGCCGCTGTCCTTCAGGTTCAGGGCGTGCGCATGCCCCTGCGATCCATATCCGATGATTGCCACTTTCTTGCCCTGGATTAGCGCGACATCCGCATCTGCTTCGTGATAAAGCTTCGCCATGAAAAGCTCCTTAAAGTTTTCCTTTAACAAAAAAGAGTTTGCCGCCGCGACGCTTGTCGCGATTCCGCAGAACCGCACACGCGCCGCTTCTACAAAGACTGGAATTGTCTAAATATTCGGGCGACCGTCAAACCGAGTAGGACACGTTATCATCATCCGCCACGACAGCCGTTCCGTTTACTTTCGCCGAACCCGGCGAAGATTTGGCGCCGCGGCGCATAGCCACGATCCCGGTGCGGACCACTTCCAGCAAGCCATACGGACGAAGGACTTCAAGTAATCCATCAATCTTGTCCTCCGTGCCGGTGATTTCAATGGTCAGCGATTCCGGCGCAACATCGACCACCCGGCCGCGAAACACGCTGGCCAGCTCCAGCACGTGAGAGCGCGCTTCATGCGTGGCTCCGACCTTGATCAGCGCCAGGTCGCGCGCCAGCGCCGGTTCCCCGGTGACGTCATCGACCAGCAGCACATTTACCAGCTTGTAGACATTAGCCACAATGCGCCTGGACTGGTCTTCGTTGGCGTCGACCACAATCGTCATGCGGGAGACGTCCGGCTTCTCCGTCCGGCCGACGGTCAGCGAATCGATGTTGAAGCCCCGCCGCCGGAACAATGACGAAACCCGCGTCAGCACGCCGGGCTTGTTTTCCACGTAAACCACAAATGTGTGCAGCATGGTGTCAGCTCTTCCCTATTCGTCTTCCGCTGTTTCCATCAGCGGGTTGGGCCTGCGGATCATCTCGTGCAATGACGCTCCGGCCGCGACCATCGGATAAACGGAATCTTCCTTCTCCACCTGGAAATCGATCAGCACCGGGCCTTCGTGCTTGCGCGCCTCGCGCACCGTGGGAACGACATCGCGGCGGTTTTTTACCGCGATGCTGCGGATGCCATAAGCCTCTCCCAACTTTACGAAGTCGGGGCTGAGCAGCGGCGTGGCTTCGTAGTTCCGGTCGTAGAAGAACTCCTGCCACTGCCGGACCATGCCGAGGTAGCCGTTGTTGATGATCGCAATGTTCACTTTAAGGTTTTCCTGAACGATCGTCGCCAACTCCGCCATGGTCATCTGGAAACCGCCATCGCCCGGGATCACCCAAACATCGGCTTCCGGTCGCGCTACCTTGGCGCCGATGCCCGCAGGAAGCGCGAAGCCCATGGTGCCCAGGCCGCCTGAGGTGATCAGCGATCGCGGGGTCTCGTGCTTGTAGTACTGCGCCTCCCACATCTGGTGCTGGCCCACATCCGTGACAATCACGGTGTCGCCGTGCCGGGTTTCACGCCATAGATCGTTGATCACGTGCGCGGCGTAGAGGTGTCCGTTGTCGGGCAGATTTTGAATATCCCGGACCGCCGAATCTCCCTTTAACCCGTCGATCCGCCCCAGCCACTCGCGCCGGTCGCTCGATTCCAGCCGCGGCAGCAGCGCCTGGAGGATCTTACGCAGATCTCCCACCAGTGCGACGTCCACCTTGATGTTCTTGTTGATTTCCGCCGGATCGATCTCGACGTGAATCTTCTTGGAATTCGGAGCGTAGGTCTTGAGATTTCCGGTCACGCGGTCGTCAAACCGCATGCCGAATGCCAGCAGGAGGTCGGCTTCCTGGATGGCAGTGTTCACCCAGGCTTCGCCGTGCATGCCCATCATTCCCAGATTCAGAGCATGCGAAGCCGGCAGGGCGCCAAGTCCCAGCAGGGTGAGAGCAACCGGCACTCCCGCCTGCTCGGCGAACATCTGCAACTCCATCTCGGCTCCTGAAACCAGCACGCCGTGCCCAGCCAGGATCAGCGGACGTTTCGAGTTGCGAATCAGCTCCAGGGCCTTTTCGTACTCACCCTTCGCAGGCGAAAGATCAGGCCGGTAGCCGCGCATCTTCGGCGCTGCGGCCTCCCAGTCGAATACCGCCGAGCCCTGCTGCGCGTCCTTGGTGATGTCGATCAGCACCGGGCCGGGGCGGCCGGAACGGGCAACATAAAACGCCTCGCGGACGGTGGCCGCAACTTCGTCGGCGCTCGTCACCAGATAGTTGTGCTTGGTGATGGGCAGCGTGACCCCGGTGATGTCGGTTTCCTGAAAGGCATCCGAGCCCAGCAGTTTGCTGCCGACCTGCCCGGTGATGCAGACAATAGGCGAGGAATCCATCATCGCCGTGGCGATTCCCGTCACCATGTTGGTCGCGCCCGGCCCCGACGTGGCTACCGCTACCCCCACTCCTCCAGTGGCCCGCGCATAGCCGTCGGCCATGTGGGTCGCGCCCTGCTCGTGGCGCACCAGGATGTGGTGAATATTGCTGTGTTTCAGCGCGTCATACGCCGGGAGAATTGCCCCTCCCGGGTAGCCGAAGACGTGCTTCACGCCTTCCCGTTCGAGGCATTCCCACAGAATCCGCGATCCCGTCAGCGTAATCTTGTCTTCCATGACCGACCTCTCATTCAGCTCCAAATAGAAAACCCACCGTGCCATTGCCTCTGGCAGGTGGGTTTCGGGAGCCGGTTACGATTGCCGATGTTTCAGCTCACTCATGCCCTCCAGACCGAGGCAGGCACGCATACTCGTACACCGACGACGTTAATCTCAATGCGGCGTAGATTTTGGCCAATGCGCATGCGCTCGTATCTGGGCAAACCGAATGTACTAGGAGCCATTACTCTAGCTTGCCGTCTTTCCCAATGTCAAGGTTCGTACATCGTCAATTGTCAGAGTCACCACTGGAATCAATAGCTTCCAGAAGGTGCTTGTGCAGAACCATAAAATGGCTGGATTCACACTTCTCATCGGGGCTGTAGAAGGCCATTCCCTGCTCGTCGCCCTTGGACCCCTCAAAATAAAAGGGCTCCTCGACATTCTCCGGAAGCCCCACGAAATTGGCCCGGCCCTGGTCGTTGCTGGTAACAACCAGATCCAGCGTTCGCAGGCCTAGGAATCCGTGCTCAATGTGGGCGCGGATCTTTACTCCGCCCACCGCCTTTCCGTCGATATCGGTCGTGATCAGTCCCACCTGGCAGGGACCGGCCTCCCCGTCGACTTGCGGAACGTTGGTCTTGGTTGTTGAGGTATCGTCGGCCAGAGCAGTCGCCAGGAACAGGCAACAAAGAACTGCAAGCAAAGTGTGGTGGCGCATACGAGTCGCTTTCTATGGAAGACTGCGGATCCGGACAGCCCTCGGGGGGACGCCAGATAAGTTAGCGCTGAATGGGCCCAGCGTCCAGTCGGACGGGTGGCTTCGAGCGACCGTGCCAAGTCGAATTGTGTCGAAACGGTCCGGCGCTGGTCAATTCTCGAACGAGACAGCGCGTGGATCACTGAGCGCGATCAGCTTCCCCGGGGGATAATCGTCCTGGCTAAGAGGAGTTGCGGGATTCGCGTTGGTGATGGTTAACACATCGCCGCTGCGCACGCCTCGCAAAATCAGGTTCTGGGCGTCAACGGCAATAACCCGGTACCGTTCCTCGAAGATCGCAGTCTCTTTCATTTGTAGTAGGATGCATGATCTCGCAGCAAAGATTCCACACAATTGCGCTTTCAGGCTCGGTACTTTCGGCGCACAACTCTGGTGCTCCTGTTTCCGCGCGGGCCTTATCTGGCGCTCAAATGAGTCTTTCCATAGGGTAAATCGGGTAGTAATGCCGATGGTTCGAGGACTGCGAGTTCCTATTTCGGAATCCAGTGAGGATTCTGTGTAAAGAGGCCGTTTACAATTCCGATTTCGTATGTGATGAACAATCCGAAGGCAAGGCTGATGAGCCCGCTGACGAGCCCCAACCGGCGCCCCAGCCACAGCGACCTGGCCTGCGTATACGCCACGGCAGACCCCAGTGCCATGGTGATCAGCATCATGCCCGCAATCGTTCCCACACCAAAGATCAGCAAATAGGCGACGGCCCAGCGCGAGTTCTGAATCGTGGTCAACACCAGCAGGGCGATGGCGGCCGACCCCGCCAGCCCGTGCACGATTCCCACGATCAACGGACGGCACATCTGGTAAATCGTCAGCTTCCCGAAGGTCCGGTCGAGCAGCGAAACCGGCGTCCGCTCCGCCGAGTGCGGGTGAGCTTCCGGCGCATGTCCATGAGGATGGTTGTGGATGTAGTCCCCATGGCTGTGATAGTGGGAGTGCAGCAACGACCCTTTTTCAGCCTCCTGGGGAATCACCTCGTTCACCGTTCGGCGGAACCCGGCGAGATTGAAAATCCCCAGAACGATCAGCATCAGCCCGACAGAGAGTTCCATGGTGAGGCCGACGCGGGGAGAAATCACAAAGCTGAACAGGATGATGGCAGCGCCGACCGCCAGGATCGTCAATGTGTGGCCAAGTCCCCAGAGGGCGCCGATCACGGCGGAGTGCCAGACGCTGCGCTCGCGACTGACGATGGTCGAAACCGCGATCACGTGATCCGCGTCCGTGGCATGCCTCATTCCCAGGAAAAAACCTAACGACAGAATTGCCAGCAGACTGATGCCGGAAGTTTCCGGAAGAGCGAAGCCGAGAACAGTGTCCATCGCGATCACGAGGGTTAAAAATGTAACACGCCGATGCCATCCACGCTTCGAAGGCGCGATAAAGCCATGCGCCCTACTCAGATGTCCTGAAAGCGTATATTGGTTTAGCCAAATTTCTGAGCGGCATTTCGCACTTTTATGAAGGCTCTTCTGCTCTCGCAGTACAAGCAATTGCAAGTGGCGGATATTCCAACCCCCTCTCCCGGCGAGGGCGAGGTTCTCCTGCGCGTCGCCGCATGCGGAATTTGCGGCAGCGACGTCCACGGCTACGACGGCTCATCCGGACGCCGCATTCCGCCCATCGTGATGGGGCATGAAGCCTCCGGGACCATCGCGGCTCTCGGCCCGGGCGTATCGGGGCTTTCGGTTGGTGATCGCGTCACCGTCGATTCGACAGTATTCTGCGGAGAATGCGGCTATTGCCGTCGAGGCGAGATCAACCTGTGCGACCGCCGCCAGGTGCTCGGCGTCTCCTGCGGCGACTATCGCCGGGCAGGCGCATTTGCCGAGCACGTAGTGGTTCCCCAGCGGATCGTTTACAAACTTCCGGACCAGCTGGGCTTCTCCGAGGCAGCCATGCTCGAAGCCGCGGCCGTAGCGATTCATGGCGTGTCGCTGGCCAGACTTTCAAAGGGGGATACCGCACTGGTTGTGGGGGCGGGAATGATTGGCCTGCTGACGCTCCAGGCTCTGCGCGCGGCGGGCTGCTCCCGGGTTTTCATCACCGATCTTGACCCCACGCGCCTGAAGCTCGCGGAAACGGTTGGCGCCACCGCAACGCTCGCTTCCGGCGACAAGCTTCAATCCGAAGTGCTGCGCCTCACCGGCGGCGCGGGCGTCGATGTAGCCATCGAATGCGTGGGCATCGATCCCACGATTCGCGCTTCAGTCGACGCGGTGCGCAAGGGAGGAACGGTTGTCCTGGTGGGAAACGTCACCGCCGAGACCACGCTTCCCCTGCAAAAAGTGGTAACGCGCCAGATTCGCTTGCAGGGTTCCTGCGGATCGGCCGGAGAATATGCCGACGCAATTCAGCTCATGATCAGCGGCAAGATCAATGTTGCGCCGCTGATCACCGCGGTTGCGCCCCTCGAAGAAGGGCCGCGCTGGTTCGAGCGTCTGCACGCGCGCGAGCCCAATCTGATGAAAGTAGTCCTCACGCCCTCGGCATGAGCAACTCTCTCTTCGACTTGACCGGACAGGTAGCCCTGGTCACCGGCACCAGCCGCGGCCTGGGCCAGCAGATGGCGCGTGCTCTCGCGCGGTCTGGCGCCGATCTGGTTCTGACCAGTCGCACCCGCGGCAGCCTGGCGGCATTCGAATCCGAAATCCAGAAACTCGGCCGCCGAACTCTGGCTCTCGAACTGGACGTGCGGAATCTCGAAAGCATCCGCAAAATGGCTGCAGCCGCCGAAGAGTTCTTCGGGCACATCGACATTCTGGTGAACAACGCCGGCTGCAACGTGCGCAAGCCCGCTCTCGATGTGACCTGGGACGACTGGAACCTGATTCTCGACACCAATCTTCGCGGCGCCTTCTTCGTCGCCCAGGCGATCGCCCCCGGAATGATCAGGCGCAATTATGGACGGATCATCAACATCGGATCGCTTACCAGCGTGTCGGGTTCGGCGGGACTCGGCCCCTACGGCGCGAGCCGCGGCGGTATCCGCCAGCTGACCATGAGCCTTGCCGACGACTGGGGGAAACACGGAATCACCGTGAACTGTCTCGCCCCGGGATGGTTCTGCACCGACCAGAATCGGGTTCTCTACGAAGACAAAGACTGGGTCAGCTATCTTTCCGACCGCATTCCGGTGAAGCGGCCAGGCGACGCCCGCGACCTGGAAGGAGCGGTCGTCTTTCTCGCCTCAGAATCCAGCCGCTACATCACCGGGCAGACTCTCCTCGTGGATGGAGGCATGTCGACCGGCGCAACCCGCGCGTTGCCGAAATCAAAGACGAAATAGTTTTGACGGGTGGCCCATTGAAGCCTGATTTTGGCTTGAGTGGGGATACAAGTCCGAAGCACGAGGCGAAGCTGACTCTGTGCTCCTCTGTGTCCCCTGTGGTGAAGAATTCTGTTTGAACCACAGAGCGCACAGGGGAGCACAGAGGCTGGGGGCCCGTTCAAGCCTGATTTTGGCTTGAGTGGGATATGTTCACGTCGCCTGACGCTGTCATCCCGACCGGTGAAGTGAGGGATTTCCCCATTCAAGCCCGATTTTGGCTTGAGTGGGACATGTTAAAAAGCAGGTCCCTCCGCTGCGCACTCGGCTTCGCCTCGCGCTCCGGTCGGGATGACAGCGTTAGGCGACGTGAAATTACGCGATTCCCAAATTACAAATCACGCCCCATGTCATCCCCACGGGAACAGGTCATCGCAAAGCGATGACCTGTGAAGTGGAGGGATTTCCCCACTCAAGCCCGACTTTGGCTTGAGTGGGATATGTTTAAAAAGCAGGTCCCTCCGCTGCGCACTCGGCCTCGCGCTCCGGTCGGGATGACAGCGTTAGGCGACGTGAAATTACGCGATTCCCAAATTACAAATCACGCCCCATGTCATCCCGACGGGAACAGGTCATCGCAAGGCGATGACCTGGGAAGTGGAGGGATTTCCCCACTCAAGCCTGATTTTGGCTTGAGTGGGATATGTTAAAAAGCAGGTCCCTACGCTGCGCACTCGGCTTCGCCTCGCGCTCCGGTCGGGATGACAGGGTTAGGCGACGTGAAATTACCCGATTCCCAAATTACAAATCACGCCCCATGTCATCCTGACGGTGGAGTGGAGGGATTTCCCCATTCAAGCCCGATTTTGGCTTGAGTGGGACATGTTAAAAAGCAGGTCCCTCCGCTGCGCACTCGGCTTCGCCTCGCGCTCCGGTCGGGATGACAGGGTTAGGCGACGTGAAATTACCCGATTCCCAAATTACAAATCACGCCCCATGTCATCCCGACCGGTGAAGTGGAGGGATTTCCCCATTCAAGCCGAAACCAGGCTTGAGTGGGCCACCCGTCCACACGCCCCACCGCCTAAGGGTGGCAGACTCCCAGGTCTCTCGACACTCCTTTGGCTTCCCAGACCGGCGGCTGGCTGGCCCCCCTCGACTCTATTTTCTTGCCCTGCAGCTTCATGCGATCGCCTGGCTTGATGCCCTCGAGGTTGCCGGAGAGCGCATAGCGTTGCCTGTCTTTCTCGTCAGCGATGGTCATCCCGTTCCCCGCCGGGCTGACGCATCCGGTGATGGCGTGCTTTTTCGAATAGTGAATGGCCACGAACGCCAGCACCACCACGGCGGCTACTGCCCCCACGATCAGGCCCGCGATTTTTCCGTTGCTTTCTATCTTTCCGCCGGACTGCGCCCGCGCGGGCGTGGCCAGCGCGAAGCAGAGAACGACAACCACAACTCCACCCCACCAGGATTCCCGGTTCATGCTGTCCCCTTATAGTTTTCGAGAGAAAGTTCGCGGCCTCGGGTGCGAAAACGGTCGGCGAATCCTAACGCTGCGGGTGAGTGATTACAACCAGAATAACGCCGCGAGAGTTGGTTGCCCCCCAGGGATTCGAACCCCGATAAGCAGATCCAGAATCTGCTGTCCTGCCGTTGAACGAGGGGGCAACTGTCGGTTGGCTAAAGGCGCTCCTGTCTGAGCGCCGTGCATTAATTTTATGGGCAGTCCTGACGGTGGTCAACCGCAAGGCGAACCGGCGCATTCCCATCGTGCTAACACTAATGCGCCATGGCCGGGCCGCGCTTCTTCGGGCGGCGCATCAGGAAGATCAGCGGGAACATCAATACGAACATGATAGCCAGGAAAAGATACACATCGTTGTAGGCCATCATCGAGGCCTGGCGCTGCACCATTCCCCAGATCGCCCCCTGCGCCTGCCGGGCAGCTTTGGCCGCATCCGCGCCCTGCGACATGAAATATGTCCGCAGCCCTTCGAAGACCTCCCGGCTGTGCAGGCTTCCCGACGTGATGTTGCCGCCCAGATCGTGAATGTGGCGCTGGGTCTGGCGGAACTGCATGGTTTCGACCATCGAGATTCCCACGCTGGCGCCGATGTTGCGCATCAGGTTGAAGATGCTGGTGGCATTGCCCAGTCGCTCGTTGGGCACGGGATCGTTGGTCACTGTCGTCAGGGGAACGAAAATCAATCCCAGGGCTGCGCCCTGCAGCATCAGCGGCCACCAGAAGTTCCAGAATCCGACATCGAGACTCAACGTGGAAAGAACGTACATCGCTGTAGCGGACAGCAGCACGCCCGTACCGAGCAGTTTCCTGGTATCGACTTTCGAGGTGAGATATCCGATCAAAGGCATGGCCAGAAATGACGCCAGTCCTCGCGGCAGGTTGGTCACGCCGGCATGGGTCGCGGTGTAGCCGAGCAGAACCTGCATCTGGAGCGGCAGCAGAACGGTGCTGCCGTAGAGAACGAAGCCGACCACCGTCATCAGGAACGTGCCCACAGCGAACGATCGGTATTTGAAAACCGAGAGGTCGATGACGGGATGCTCCGCCTTCAACTCGCGGATAATCAGGCCTCCCAGTCCGATGACCGCCAGCACCGCCAGCACCAGGATGAAGTGGGAATCAAACCAGTCTTCCTCCTGGCCTTTGTCGAGCATGATCTGGAGGCAACCCATTCCCAGCACCAGCAGGCCGATTCCCCAGTAGTCGATGCCTGCCGCCTTGCGCCGCAGATAGCTGGGATCGAACACGTAGAGTTGTGTCAGGATGAGCGCGATCAGACCGATCGGAATGTTGATGTAGAAAACCCAGCGCCAACTGTAGTTGTCGGTCAGCCATCCGCCGGCAACGGGGCCGAGCATGGGCGCCACCACGATTCCCAGAGCCCAGAACGCCATGGCCTGGCCACGTTTGTCGGGCGGAAAGGCTTCGAGAAGAATCGCCTGCGACAGTGGCTGCAGCCCTCCTCCGCAGGCGCCCTGAATGACGCGGAAAACGATGAGAAAGCCCAGCGAGGGCGCGAGTCCACAGAAAAACGAAGCCACAGTGAAGCCGGTAACGGATGCCAGCAGCAGACGCTTCCGTCCGAAGTTATTCGCCAGCCAGCCAGTCATGGGCAGAATGATCGCGTTGGCTACCAGATAGGAAGTCAGGGTCCAGGTCGCTTCATCGGTAGTCGAGGAGAGGCTGCCTGCGATGTGCGGAAGGGACACGTTCACGACCGTGGTATCGAGCACCTCCATGAACGTGCTCGACATCACGGCGATAGCCACCAGCCAGGGATTGACCCCCAGCGGTGCCTCGGCGTTGGGATGAGCTTGTGAAACCGAGGACATAGAGAGCTTGCGCGACTTGCAGAAATTTCTTAGATGCTAATCGGAGCAAATCGATCCCGCTTAACTTGAGCAATCTTCGGCCATTTCATCGCGCCCGCCCGCTCGGGCGGCTTCGGGATAGAATCGCTGAATCGAGAATCAGGAGTCATCCATGAGCAGCATCCTGAATCATGCCGGGCTCGAAGCCGCCGACTACGCAGAAATCGCCCGCCGTCCGCTGGAAGCGGATCAATGCGCGCTGATTGTGATCGACATCCAGGAAAAACTCCTGCCGCCCATCTTCGAAAAAGAGCGTGTCGTCAGGAACACGCAGCTTCTGATCCGGCTGGCGGGAATCCTGAACATGCCGACGCTGATGACAACGCAGTACGCGAAGGGCCTGGGAAGCACTGTCCCGGAGATCGCCTCGCTTCTGCCTGATACCACCGCCATCGACAAGCAGATGTTCTCCTGCTTCGGCAGCGAAGCATTCTGCTCGCTTCTGAAGCGGCTGCCCGGAAACCGCACTACAGCCCTGCTCTGCGGCATGGAGAGTCACATCTGCGTCGCGCAGACGGGGCTTGCCGCTTTGCGGGAAGGCTATCTGGTGCACCTGGCGACCGATGCCGTGAGTTCGCGCAGCGAGTGGAACTGGAAGATCGGACTGGAGCGCATGCGCGCCGCCGGCGCCGTCCTCTCCTCGACCGAGATGATCATCTACGAATTGCTACGTTCCTCGGGCGCCCCCGCCTTCAGGGAAATGCTGCAATATCTCAAATAAGCATGATTGTCCTGATCATGGGGGTTACGGGCGCGGGCAAAACCGTGGTGGGAAGCCTGCTCGCGGGGCAAATGGGATGGAAGTTCGCCGACGCCGACAATTTTCATTCCCCCGAGAATATCGAAAAAATGCGACGGGGGATCGGCCTGAGCGATGCCGACCGCGAACCCTGGCTGCGAGCCATTCATGCGACCATGGCTGCCTGGGAGGCCAGGAATCAAAGCGGCGTGATGGCCTGCTCCGCGCTGAAGGAAAGCTATCGCCACGTACTCTGCGCGGATCTTCCAGTCACACTCGTGTACCTCAAAGGCGCGTACGACGTGATTGCGCATCGCCTCACATTCCGCCACGGCCACTACGCCACGGAGTCCCTGCTGGCAAGCCAGTTCGTAGCCCTGGAAGAGCCTGAAGGCGCGATGGTTGTGGACATCGCAAATTCTCCCGAAGAAATCGTTTCTGAGATACGCAGACGGCTCGGCTTGGCGTAGAATCCTCCCCGCACGGCCGAGCGCGACTCATGGACATTGGAGTTTCAAGGCCCCCTTCCAGCAAAAACCTCGAGACCGTGGTTGTTTCTCGCCTCACGCGTCGCCTGGTTCCCTTCCTGTTCATGCTGTACATCGTTGCCTACCTGGATCGGATCAACGTGGGCTTTGCCGCACTCCAGATGCAGGAGCAGTTGAAATTCACCGACACTGTCTACGGACTTGGCGCGGGCATGTTTTTCGCCGGCTATTTCTTCTTCCAGGTGCCCAGCAACCTGATGCTGGAGAGAGTCGGAGCCAGCCGGTGGATCGCCGGGCTCATGGTGCTGTGGGGCATCATTTCCTCTTCGATGATCTTTGTGGTGGGACCGCGCAGCTTTTACGGGCTGCGCTTTCTGCTGGGAGCAGCGGAGGCGGGCTTCTACCCGGGAGTGATCTATTACCTGCGCAACTGGTTCCCGGCCGACGCGCGAGCACGGACCGTGGCATGGTTCATGACCGCGGCCACGCTTTCGGGGGTGGTCGGAGGGCCGATCTCAGGGGCGCTGCTTAGCCTGCACAGTCTGGGCGGTCTTGCCGGATGGCAATGGCTGTTCCTGATTGAAGGCCTGCCGGCGGTGGTTCTGGGGGTCGTGGTTGTCTTCTTTCTCACAAACCGCCCGCAGGAAGCGCACTGGCTGCCCGAAGAGCAGCGTACCTGGCTGATCGAAACCCTCGAGCGGGAGCGCGCTTCCCTGGAAAAGGCCGGAGCGGCGCACGTGCTGGTGGCCTTTCGCAGCCCGCGCATCTGGCTGTTTGCCTTCGTGTACTTCGGGCTGAACACAGTTTCCTACGGATTGGGGCTTTGGTTGCCGAGTCTGATCAAGAGCCTTTCGGGAATCAGCAATTTCACTATCGGCGTGCTGTCGGCGATCCCATACATCGTGGCGTCGGTTGCCATGGTGCTGATCGGGGCGCATTCTGACCGTACCGGAGAGCGCCGCTGGCACGTCGCCGGATGCGCCTTCGCCGGAGCCGCGGCTTTGTACCTTGCCGCTTACTCTTCTTCCATCACATTTTCGATTGCCGCAATCAGCGTCGCTGTGTTGGGCGTGTTCTCGATGGTGGGGCCGTTCTGGACGATGCCGACGTCCTTCCTGAGCGGAACCGCCGCCGCAACCGCCATCGCCCTGATCAACTCTGTCGGAAATCTCGGCGGATTCTTTGGCCCCTACATCATCGGGTTGGTGCGAACCAGCACGGGAGAGTTTCGTGGCGGATTGCTGGTGGTTGGGACTACACTGGCGTTGAGTGGTCTGGTATGCGTGCTGGTGGGGACGAGGAGAACGAGCCCGGGCGGGACGCCAACGCCTACAACTCCATAAATACCAGCAACTTGCACCGGACGCCTTCCAGCGGAATGACAACCCTGGGACCGCAACTTTTACGCTCGGATGGGGTTCAGACAATTAGATTTTCGGGCCAACCGCGCCGTCCCCCGACGTGAGTACCCTGAGAGACAGTGCAGCAGTCTCCAAAGGAGAGCTAGCCATGAAGCTTCTCAGGCGCTTCACTTTCGCAATCGTTCTCGCAGCTTTATTCACCGCCACCGCACTCTGGGCAGACGATGATCCGCCCGGACGCGTCGCCCGCATTCAATACACTTCGGGCTCGGTGTCGGTGCAGCCGCAAGGCACCGAGGATTGGGTCGAGGCCGCGTTAAATCGTCCCCTGACCGATTCCGACAATATCTGGACGGATAAAGGCGCGCGTGCCGAGTTGAACGTGGGAACCGGCGTTCTGCGCATGGATTCCGAAAGCAGCCTGACTCTCACCAACATCAGCGACAACGCGGTGCAGGTGCAACTGCACCAGGGCACGCTCAGTTTGCGGATTCGCAAACTGTACGGCGGCGAGATCTACGAGGTCGATACTCCCAACGCCGCCTTCACGGTGCAGAAATCTGGCGAGTACCGCTTCGACGTCGATCCCAACGGAGACGTCAGCGAGATCACTGTGTGGAAGGGCGAAGGTGACGCCACCGGCGAAGGACCTGCGGTGCGGGTGCGGGAGCACCAGACGGTACGCTTCAGCAATGGAACGTCGATGAATCACGACGTGGCTTCAGCGCGCACGCCGGACGGGTTCGACGACTGGGGACGCGTACGTGATCGCCGCGAAGGGTCGGTTTCCGCGCGCTACGTCTCGCCCGACGTCATCGGCTACGAAGATCTCGACGAATACGGCTCCTGGCGCGAAGTTCCGACCTACGGCCCGATCTGGGTTCCGCAAGGAGTGGCGGTTGGATGGGCTCCGTATCGCTACGGTCACTGGGTGTGGATCAGCCCATGGGGATGGACCTGGGTGGATGACGCGGCCTGGGGATTCGCACCATTCCACTACGGCCGCTGGGTCTACACCGGCGGATATTGGGGCTGGGCGCCAGGCCCTTATCGGGCTCGGCACATTTATGCTCCGGCGCTGGTCGCATGGTTCGGCGGCAGCAACTGGGGAGCGTCATTCGGCTTCAGCGGCGGCTATGGTTATGGCTGGTGCCCCCTGGGCTTCGGGGAGCCGTTCATTCCCTGGTATCGCGGCAGCCGCGGATACTTCCGCAACGTGAACATTACCAACACCCGCATCACCAATATTACGGTGATCGAGAACCGCTATTACAACGCCCGCGGATTTCACAACGACATCCGCTATGCCAACCTGCGTTCGCCGGGTGGAGTGACCGCAGTGTCGCGGGAAACTATCATCGGATCGCGGCCGGTCTACCGTTCGGCGGTGAATGTCCCGGCGTCGCAGTTTGATCGCGCGCGCCTGGGCGGCAGGATGGACCTGACGCCCGACCGGCAGAGCCGGCTGGGCGTGAATGCCGGACGCAATGCCGCCATTCCGCCGCAAAGATCGTTCTCGCGGCCGGTGGTTTCGAAGATGGCACCTCCCGCACGCACGCGCTCGGAATTCGCGAACGCGGGACGCAGCAACGCCGCTGAGGCAGGTCCCAACCACGTTCAGACGCCTGGCCGCTTTGGGCAGCCTGAGAATGGCCGGGAGAACTCGATGCGGAATGTGCCCCGTCCGCCGGCCAGAACGGAGACGGCAACGCGGGCAGCGGAAGCCACGCCGAGCCGCTCGGTTCCGCGTCCGGGCAATCAGACGCGCGGAGCCGACCGGCAGCGACCCGAGATGAGGTCGGGCGTCCGGTCTGAGCGTTCGGATGCCGGCAACAGTAACCCGCGCGTCGCGGAGAGCGTTCCGCGGCCACAGGCAAACCCCGGACGCACGGTGGAACACACCACGCCGCAGGTCGCAAGACCGTCGAACGATTCACGTTTCGGAGGCAACGCCGGACGTACATCGACTCCGGCCGCAGCCCCGAACAACGATCGCGGATCAAGCGGAAGGCCGGCGGCCGAGCGTTCGGCTCCGCATCCAAACAGCAACAGCAACGGCAACCGGTCCAACAGCTCTCCGCGCAGCTTCTCACGGCCGGGCGAAGGGGGACGCTCCATGAACAGCGTTCCCCGCCCGACCGGGCGAGTGATGCCGGCCGCGAGTTCCAGTTACCGCTCGAGCGGTAACAGTAATTCGCAGATGCAGCGCAGTTATGCCGGGAATTCGCGCGAAGTCTATGGTTTCGCTTCGCAGCGCTCGAATTCTCAGCCCTCGATGAGGTCTGCGCCGTCGTACTCGGCTCCTTCAAGAAGCTTTGCCAGTGAAGGAATGGCGCGCGCGGGCAACAGATCGTACAGCGCAGCGCCCTCGTATCGTTCGTCCGGTTCATCCTATCGGGGCACACCGTCGGGAGGATCGTCGGCGCGCTCGTTCGGCGGAGGAAGCGGGATGAGCGGCGGGGGATCAGGACGATCTTTCGGTGGCGGGGGTGGCGGCCGTTCAGGTCACCGGCGGTAAGAGCATTAAAAGCAGATTCCTCGCTGCGCTCGGAATGACAATGGGGAAAGAGCGGGGGCGACCTCCCCAGGCGATTCCCGATCAGCTTGCCTCAACAGCCTCGGCGGCCTCGCCGGGCTTCTTCTTCACCTTCACCACGGTAATTTTTGAAAATCCCTCTTCGAACGTCGGGGCCTTGAGCTTGGCGGCAAGACGCCGCACGATGTCCTCGCCCACTACGCGCTCGCGATGGCGGTTACGCTCGACGCATACGTCGACCGGGACGTCGAAGTAGACGGCGTGCACCTCGTATCCGTAGTCTTTCGCGAGCTTGATCCAGCTGTGGCGCTCGTGGGGAGTGAGATTGGTGGCGTCCACATAGCTCATGGGCCGACGCGCGATCAGACGGGCCTTCAGCATGGAGCGCAGGTTCGAAAAGACCAGATCCTGGAAACGCTGTTCGGTAGCGTCGTCAAAAAGGATGGAGCGCAGAAAATCGCTCGAGAGTGGTGTGATCTGGTGGCGCTTGAACCAGGAACTCTTGCCGGACCCTGGCAGGCCGATAGCCAGTACGACCGCCCCCTTGGGTTTGCTTGGCGTTGACTCCGCCGGCGCGGGTTTAGTGCGAGCAATTTCCGGAGCCTCGGTAGGAGCAGCCTCTGCGGCAGGCGGTGCGACGGCCGCGTTACTGGAGCGGCCGCCACGCCCGCGCCCGCCTCTGCCACGGCGGCGCCGCCGGCGCGCTGGAGCTTCCTTCCCTTCGGTTGCGCCAGGGGAAGAACGCGGTGGCTCGGATTCCACTTCCGCTTCCTTCGCCTCCTTGCGAGGCGGTTCGGGAGAGACAGAAGACTCCGCTTTTACGGGCTCCGCATCGAAGTATGCGGGTTGCAGCGGAGTGGGAGCATTCTCACTCTTGTCCGGTTCCACCTTTTTCTTGCCGCGTTTCAGACGATCACGCATCCACTTGCGCATGTCTCTTGGGTTTAACACAGGGACGGGCTTGCGGGCAATGCTATGAAGGATAACGCTCGAATCCAGCGCTCCGAAAAACAGGCGAAACAGGGAGGCCGGCTTGCCAGATTGGGTACGGATTTCCTGATTCCCTTTCCTGAAATTTTGCCGCATGCGCGAATCCCCTTCATTTGCCGACTCATCTGTACTACTGGTACCATTTTTCTTCCTTCTTGAGTTCGCTTTCGTTGTGTTTCCACTATTTCCTGCGGAGGTCACATGGCGGTTAAAGTAGGCATTAACGGGTTCGGACGCATCGGCCGCAACGTGCTGCGCGCCTCGTTGAACGATCCCAATCTTGAGTTCGTTGCAGTCAACGATCTCACCGATCCCAAAACTCTTGCCCACCTTTTGAAATACGATTCCATCCTGGGGAACCTGGGACACAAGATTACAGCCGGCAGCGACAGCATCAGCATCGACAACAAGAGCTTCAAAGTTTTCGCCGAAAAGGATCCCGCCAAGCTGCCCTGGGAGAGCGTCGGAGCCCAGGTGGTCGTCGAGTCGACGGGACGCTTCACCGACGCGAACGACGCCAAGAAGCACCTTCGCGGGCCGGTAAAGAAGGTCATCATTTCGGCCCCGGCAAAGAATGAAGACGTTACTGTGGTTCTGGGTGTCAATGAAGGGGTATACGATCCCTCCAAGCATCACATCATCTCGAATGCTTCCTGCACGACGAACTGCCTGGCGCCGATCGCCAAAGTGGTCAACGATTCGTTCAAGATCGTCAGCGGCACCATGACCACGATCCACTCCTACACCAACGATCAGGTCATCCTCGACTTCCCGCACAAGGACCTGCGGCGCGCGCGCGCCGCCGCGATTAACATGATCCCGACCTCCACCGGAGCGGCCAAGGCGCTGAAGCTGGTGATTCCAGACCTGGCGGGAAAGCTCGACGGCTTCGCCATGCGCGTGCCCACTCCCAACGTTTCGGTTGTCGACCTGGTGGCGCTGGTCGAGAAGAAGACCACGCGCGAGGAAGTGAACGCCGCACTGAAAAAAGCGTCCGAGTCGGGGCCGCTGAAGGGCTATCTCGGCTATGAAGAGGGTGAGCTGGTTTCTTCCGATTTCAAGGGAGACGGCCGCTCTTCGATCGTGGATGCGCCCATGACACTGGTCGTAGGCGGAAATTGCGTGAAAGTGATTTCCTGGTACGACAATGAATGGGGCTATTCGAGCCGGGTCCGCGATCTGATCAACTATCTCGCAAGCAAGGGCCTGTAATTCGCGTCGCCGGTTTCCTGGCCGCCGCCCGGCGGGCACCTGGGCAGGAAGCCGGCGCTTCAACCTTTGCCCACCTGGGCATCTGAGGTTTGCCGCTCATGTCCAAACTATCAATCCGCGATCTGCCGGTGAACGATCACCGCGTGTTAATGCGGGTCGACTTCAACGTTCCGCTCGAAGATGGCCGCGTCATGGACGATACCCGCATTCGCGAGACTCTGCCGACGATCGAGTATGCCCTGCGGCGCGGGGCGCGGCTGATTGTGGCTTCGCATCTCGGACGGCCGAAGGGCAAAGTCAATCCGAAAATGAGCCTCAAGCCGGTGGCCGAGCGGTTGCGCATGCTACTCGATAAGGAACTGGCTCGCGGGGAGAATGTCGGGTTTTGTCCGGATTGCGTCGGCCCCGAGGCGGAGGAAATGGCCTCCAAGCTGGAAAAGGGCCAGACACTGCTGCTGGAAAACCTGCGGTTTCATCCGGAAGAAGAAGCCAACGACGAGAAATTCGCGCGGCAGCTCGCCAATCTCGCCGATTTCTACGTGAATGACGCCTTCGGCAGCGCTCACCGCGCGCACGCCTCGACCGCCGGCGTCACCAGGTTCGTGCAGAAATCCGCCGCCGGCCTACTGATGGAGAAGGAAATCCAGTATCTGGGCAGAGCTTTGCAGCATCCGGAGAAACCCTTTGTTGCCATCCTCGGGGGAGCGAAAGTCAGCGACAAGATCGGCGTGATTCAGAACCTGCTGGGCAAGGTCGATGTCTTTATCATCGGCGGGGGCATGGCATATACCTTCCTGAAGGCGCAGGGACAGGAGATCGGAAAATCCCTGGTAGAAGAGGACAAGATTGGCCTGGCGCGCCAACTGCTTCAGGAAGCCAAAAATCGGAAGCTGAAGTTCCTCCTGCCCATCGATCACGTGGTCGCCGACAAGATTGACGCCAATGCGGCAATCCAGACGGTGGAAAAGATTCCTCCGACCCTCATGGCCCTGGATATCGGGCCGAAGACGGTGGAGGCTTTTGCGGACGAAATCTCCAGCGCGCGCACCATCGTGTGGAACGGTCCTATGGGGGTTTTTGAGGTCGCACCCTTTGCCAAGGGGACGTTCAAAATCGCGCAAGCAGTCGCCGACAATGGCGCGGCAGTATCGATTGTCGGCGGCGGCGATTCGGTTTCTGCCGTTACACAGGCAGGCGTGGCCGACAAGATTACCCACATCTCCACGGGTGGCGGCGCTTCTCTTGAATTCCTGGAGGGCAAGAAACTGCCAGGGGTCGAAGCGTTGAGTGAGAAGCGCTAAGCTATCAGGTAATAGCTATCAGCTGTCAGCTATCAGCTGTCAGCAGACGAATCGTAGTCTTCGAAACCTGTCCGCAAGAACAAATCTGAAAGGATCGCAATGGCCCGCAAGAAGCTGATGGCTGCCAACTGGAAGATGTTCAAGACTCCCGACCAGACGCGGGAATTCTTCACGAAGTTCTTACCGCTTGTGTCAGACCACAAACGAGACGAAATTGCCGTCTTTCCCCCTTTTGTGTGCGTGCACGCCGCGGTCGAAGCCGCCAGGGACTCAGACGTCGCGATCGGCGCGCAGAACCTGCACTGGGAAAAAGAAGGCGCGTTCACGGGAGAGGTATCGGCCGGCATGCTGGTGGCAGCGGGATGTACGCATGTGATCATCGGCCACTCCGAACGCCGACAGTATTTTGGCGAGACTGACGACACGGTGAACCTGAAGCTGAAGACGGCGCTGGAGGCGGGACTCACGCCGATCGTCTGCGTGGGCGAAGTGCTGGAAGAGCGCGAAGCCAATCTCACCGAAGACGTACTGCGCCGCCAGTGCCTGCGGGCCTTCCATGCAATTTCCGGCAAGAAGGCGGAAAAACTCGTGGTCGCGTACGAACCGGTATGGGCTATCGGAACCGGCAAGACGGCAACACCCCAGATGGCATCGGACGCGCACGTGCTGATCCGCGGCGAGGCGGCAAAAGCCTTCGGTGAGGGATTTGCCGAGGAGCTACGCATCCTCTACGGCGGGTCGGTGAAGCCCGAAAATGCCAAGGCCCTGATGGCCGAGTCGGAGATCGATGGCGCGCTTGTCGGCGGCGCGAGTCTCGACCCGAAGTCGTTCAGTACGATCGTGAAGTATTAGCGGCTGCCCGGATATTCCTGCGGAATTGCTTTGCTATAATCAATCAGCTCAATGAATTCCGCGGAAGTGGTGGAACTGGCAGACACACCATCTTGAGGGGGTGGCGCCGAAAGGCGTGGGGGTTCAAATCCCCCCTTCCGCACCAAAAGCACTTATTCTCCTGGAGATAAAAGCCGGCGGACACCGGCAAGTTGACGCAATGATTATTACGCTCATCACCATCATCCACATCATCGTTTCCCTGTTTCTGATCATCGTCGTGCTGCTGCAGAGTGGCAAAAGCGGCGATATTTCGGCTGCGTTCGGCGGGATGGGTAGCCAGACGGCCTTCGGCCCACGTGGGGCTGCTACCGCTCTCTCGAAGGCAACGACTTTTTCCGCGGTGGTCTTCATGCTGACCTCAATCACATTGTCGATCTACGCCTCGCGCGGAGGAAGCACCTCCAGATCGGTTTTGCAGGGCACGACGCCGGCACCGACGCAGACACAGCCGGCCAAACCGCCAGCTACGCCCGCGCAACCGACGCCCCAGAAGTAGCCGTCGCCTCGCAAGGCTGACTTCCTATGATTCATGAAATCGTTCCGGTTGGGCCGTTGCAGTGCAACTGCTCAATAATCGGCGATGAGTCCACCCTGGAAGCCATGGTGATCGATCCCGGCGACAACATCGAAAGCGTGTTGGCGCTGGTCGAGAAGCATCACCTGCAGGTAAAGCAGATCGTCATCACGCACGCCCACATTGATCACGTAGGCGGAGCGATGAAGTTGCGCGCCGCCACGGGCGCTCCCATCCTGCTGAATCAGAATGACTATGCCCTGCTGAAGATGATGGACGTCCAGGCGGCCTGGATTGGAGTGAAGTCACCCGGCAAAATCGAGATTGACGAGGATGTGAATCAGGGAGACCTGGTCAAGGTGGGTGGCCTCACGGCCAGCG
This sequence comes from Terriglobales bacterium, assembly GCA_963803205.1. GTDB lineage: Bacteria > Acidobacteriota > Terriglobia > Terriglobales > Acidobacteriaceae > CAWDLG01. The sequence goes on along the minus strand of CAWDLG010000004.1, from coordinate 192,924 downwards.
TTCTGCACACTCCGGGACACACCGAAGGCAGCATCTGCCTGTATTTCTCGCCCGAGAAGAAGCTGATCGCCGGCGATACTCTGTTCCTGGGGAGCATCGGGCGGACGGACCTGCCCGGAGGTTCGCTGGAGAAAATTATCGCGTCGCTGCATGAAAAGGTGCTGGCGCTGCCCGACGAGACGGTGGTTGTCCCCGGCCACGGTCCGCTGACCACCATCGGCGATGAGCGGGAGAGCAATCCTTTTCTGGTAAAGCGCTGATTTCGCAACCTGGGTCGCTCGTACCCCTGTGAGTCGGGCACACTGCCGTGCCGGGCTACAATGTGGCGTGTCATCCGCCATCGTGAGCCGGGAATCTCAGCCACTCGAGTCGCTGTCACATCACCCGGCAGGACGTTCTTGTTGAATCCTATCCTGATCTCGGCCGGCGAAGCCTCGGGGGACATGTATGGCGCGCAGCTGATCGAGGCGCTGCGTCAGAGGGATTCGTCGATCGAGTTCTTCGGCGCAGGCGGCGAAAAGATGCGTGCCGCGGGTTGCGAAACCGTGGTTGATGCCAGGGACCTCGCCGTAGTCGGCATCTCGGAGATTCTCAGCCACCTGCCCAAAATCTATACTCTGTTTGGGCATCTCATCGCAGAAGCAGACCGGCGGCGTCCTGGGCTTGCTGTGGTTATCGATTCGCCGGCGTTTAACTGGCGGGTGGCCCGTGCCATGCGCAAGCGCGGAATTTCGGTCGTGTACTACGTTTGTCCGCAATTCTGGGCATGGCGTCAGGGCCGGGTCCGCTTCCTGCGGAGATATGTCGACAAGGCCCTGGTGATTTTTCCGTTCGAAGAGAAGTTTTACCGTGACCGCGGCGTGGATGCGACATTCGTCGGGCACCCGCTTGTCGACATGCCGCGTCCGGCGGTGTCTCGCGAGGAATATGCCGCGCAGTACGGCCTGAGCGTTTCAAAGCCCTGGATCACGCTCATGCCGGGAAGCCGGGTGAAGGAAGTGCGGATGAACCTTCCGGTTATCGCGCAATCGGCGGCGCGCCTGGGACCGGATTTCGAGTTCCTGCTCCCGGTTGCGCCAACCCTGGACCGCGCCTTCCTCGAGCCACAACTTGGAGGCCTTCCAGTGCGCCTGGTTGCAGAGGCCTTGCCGGCGCTGGCGCACTCGCGCGCGGGCATCATTGCCAGCGGCACCGCCACGGTTGAGGCAGCCCTGATGGGCACTCCCTTTGTGATGGTGTACCGGGTATCGCGTTCGACTTATTTCCTGGGGCGGCACCGGGTCAAAGTCCCGTACTTCGCGATGGTGAACCTGATCGCCGGACGAGAGATAGTGCCGGAACTCGTGCAGGACGATTTCACGGTGGAGAACGTAGTGGCCCGGGTCAGCGAAATTCTACCGGACGGCGCCGCTCGGCAACGTATGACGGAGGGTCTGGCGGAGGTCCGAGCCAGGCTGGCCAGCCCTGGAGGCAGTCCAACCACCGCCGCTGGACGGGCTGCGCAGACCATTGTGGACCTCTTAAAAGGCGATACCAGGGCGGGTGCGGGCGTTGTGCACCCAGCATCTTTTGGGTAACAATCTTCATCATACTGTTCAGTGGCGGTCTTCAGGAGACTCTATTTAATGCCTTTTCCTACTCGGCGTTTGCGTCGGGCCCCGGTCACCTGTTTCCTCTTACTGGTCATTCTGGCTTGCTTGCCCGCCGTCGCGGCCGAGCGGATGCGCCTGCGGGTCGACAACTACCAGATTGACGCGGAGCTGTTCCCGCATACCCATAAAATCTCGGCGACCGCCAAAGTCGAGTTCACGGCCCTGGAGGACCTGAGCGTAGCAACTTTTGAGCTGCATAACGGCCTGCGAGTCACCAAGGTTCTCGACGCTGCCAACAAGCCACTGAACGCCGAGAGGGTAACTCAAGATTCGACCGTCCGCGTGCCCCTCCCCGCCGGTTTGACCAAGGACAAAGCCACCACCCTGACGTTTGAGTACGAAGGCCAGCTTGATTCCGTCGACGACAGCCCGGTCCAGGGCCTGAAGGTGGCGTCGATCGATGACGACACCAGCTACCTGCTCTATGCCGGTCGATGGTTTCCGGTGAATGCCTACGGCATTAACCGATTCAGGGCCACGATCAACGTCACCGTGCCGGCGCACATGCTTGTAATTGGCAGCGGGAAGGAAACCGTCGTGGACAATCCCGCGCCCAAGAAGGCAACCGCGGGATCACTGCCGACCAAGACGTTCACCTACGTCTGGGACAAGCCCAGTTTTCCGGGCACGATTGTGGCAGGCGTCTTTCAGGAGACCAAGAGCGACGAGGCCGGACTGAACCTGCACATTTTCTTCAAGCCGCTTCACCAGAACCTGGCACAGACTTATGCGGAAACGGCAGTCAAGGAGTTCACCTATTTCGTAACACTTTACGGCACCGCGCCTTCAACGACGCTGCGCGTCGTCGAAATTCCCGACGACACCGTGCCCAACGCCTGGGCCCCGGAGATTGCCGCCGTAGCCAGCCGTGCGATCACTGAGCGGGTGAACTATCGGCTGCTGGCAGATACAATCGCCCACCAGTGGTGGGGAGTCTCTGTCAGTCCGGATTCCCGCGACGACTGGTGGTTCAACTCCGGCTTTGCGCGTTATTCCGAAGCCCGCTACGTGGAAAGCGCAGCCGGCGAAGCCGGACTTGAGGAGTCGGTGAAGGACATGTCGGTTGGCGCGTTGGCATATGACACCGTGCCGCTTTCGAGCGTCGGCAAGCTGGACATGTTTTCTCCCGAGTTCCAGTCCCTTGTGACCGACAAGGGAGCGATGATCCTGCACATGCTCCGCTGGGTGTTGGGCGACCAGAAATACGATCTCACGATGCGGACCTTCGCCACGCAATACGCAGGCAAGGCGGCTTCACTCGACGACTTCCGCAGAATTGCCGAGCAGAATTACGGCGACAAACTGACCTGGTTCTTCTCGCAATGGTTCGATTCCACGGGCGCTCCCGAATTCAAGACCAAATACACGGTTTACCGGCTGGGAAACAACAAGGGATTTCGCGTGGTGGGAGAGATTTCACAGGATCTCGACCTCTTCCGCATGCCGGTGGACTTGAAGATCGATACGGACGGCAAGACGGAAGAAAAGCGCGTGGACGTGGTGGGCACCAACTCGGCATTCAGCGTGGAAACCTTCGGCAGGCCCCGCCGGATTGTGGTTGATCCGGATGACCGTGTCCTGAAGAATTCCTCCGACGTGAGACTCAGGGCCTCCATCCAGCGCGGGCAGGCCCTGGTGCAGCAGGGCGACCTTGCCGGCGCGCTGCTTGAATTCAATAAGTCGCTTGAAACCGATAAGAACAGTTCCCTCGCCCACTACCGCGTCGCCGAGGTATTTTTCCTGCAAAGAAACTTCCAGGCTGCAGCCAACGCTTACCGGGAGTCGCTGAATGGAGACGGCGAGCCGCGGTGGACCGAAGTATGGAGCCACATCGGGCTAGGAAAGATTTTCGATTTGACCGGGCAGCGCGAACGCGCCACCAACGAATACAGGCAGGCCCTTCAGACCAATGACAACACACAGGGCGCGCTGGACGAAGCTCGAAGGTATCTGCAGAAGCCGTTTGAGCAGGCAAAAAAGGATTAGGCGCGCGGTTTCACACCGGCATTTCCGGCCATAGTGACAAGCCCTGAACATTCCAGGAGAGATGGTGAACCCCGTTGGTGGTCGCCAGGATCACGGAACGCCCGGGGGCGAATGCCAACCCGACCAGTCCGGTTCCGGAGATTTCCAGAGAAGCCTTGCCTTGCGGCGTGATCTTGACGATTCCCCGTTTGCCGGCCAGCGAGGCGGCGCAGTACAGGTTCCCATCGACATCGAACGCCAAGCCCTGTGGACGTCCCAGACCGCGGAAAAACGTGGAAACGCTTCCGTGCCGATCGATCTTGTACACGCTGTCAAAACTAGAACGCGTGGGGCCGGTGACAAACAAGTCCCCTGAGGACGAGATTGCCAGATGGTAGGCCGACACGCTCGGCTCAAGGGTGGCAAACACGAAGATCTGGCGGTCGCGCCCGATCTTGAAAATCGTACCGCTGCGGTCGCCGACGTAAAGATTCTCCGCCTGGTCGAAGGCGATGCCGGTGGCAACTCCCATCCCCTCGGCAAACGAGGATAAGGTTCCGTTCGACGCCACCCGATAGACCGTCCCGTCGAAGCGCGACGAAACGTACATCTGCCCGCTGCGGTCGAATGCGATCGCGGTGGGATTCATCATTTCTGTAACGAAGGGTTTGACGGTGTAGCTGGTATCGATCTTAAAGATCGCCACCGGAACTTTCTGGCCACGGGATCCTGAGAAGGTGGCATAGATGTTGCCTTCGGCATCGACCGCCGGATTGGTCACCGGGTGCAGGTTTTCATCGATCGCAACCGCCACGCGGACCTGCTGCGCGTTGCTGGAGTGTCCGTTGGTAGAAACGACGACGGGACCGGAAGATGCGCCGGGCGGCACCCGGGCTACCAGGAAGTCGTCCGAGCTGATGACCACCGCCGCTTCGATGTCGCCGAAGGTCACCCGTGGACGCCGCAGTTCGGCGGGCCGCAGGGCCCTCCCGGTAATGCGAACCTCGCCTCCCGGCAGCGCGGCGCCTGGCTGCACACCCTCAATATGTGGCATGCCGTTTACGTTCTTCTTTCCCAGGAGGCGATCGGAGATTCCCATGAACTTCTATTTCCTCAGCCGCGGCCAACGGGGCTAACGTGGCAGCAGCCCAAAATGCAGCAGGGCGTGCATGATAGCAAGAACGTAGAGACCAGCGGCCACATCGTCGAGCACGATCCCGGAACCTTCCGGCAGCGACTCGAGTTGTCGCGCCGGCGGCGGCTTCAAAGTATCGAACCCACGAAAAAGTATAAAGCCCACGAGAAGAGATTTCCATGAGATAGGAATGGCGACGAAGCTGATCAGTTGCCCGGCAAATTCATCGATCACGACGAATTGCGGGTCTTTGAGCGAGGCGGCCCGGGCTACCTGCGTCGCCGCAGGAATTCCCGCCGCAACCGCGAGGATTGCGAGGCCAATCGCCAGCCAGGTGTAAAATTCGGGGGGAGACCATCGGGTCAAAAGCCACCAAAACAGGACCGTCACGGCCGAACCCCAGGTGCCGGGTCCGGGCCGAATTTGGCCCACGCCAAGGAGTGTGGCGGTCAAAGTTGCCCACAACGGCGCGGCTTTGGCTGATGAGTCTGTCACTAGTCGTACAGGCGGCGTGCTAACCGGCGTGGCGCAGTCGGACCGATTGCCAGCCCGTCTAGTATTTCCTGCTGGAGTCCCCCGGCCCGACATCGTCAACATCGTCACTGATGTCGGTTACGGGAGATGAGATCACGTAACCTCCGCTGGCCCACTTTCCCAGGTCAATCAGGCGGCAACGCTCGCTGCAAAAAGGAAGATCGGGACCTGCCGCCTGCACCGGCTTTTTACAGATGGGACAGCTCAACTTGAGCGAGCGCTTTCGTCGCATAAGAACCGCTAAACGATCCGGGCCACCAGATCATAGTCGTGGGCTTCGGTAATCCGGCAACGATAGAACGACCCGGGTTGCAGATCGAGTCCATCGGGGACGTCATTGATGAACACTTTGCCATCAATTTCCGGGGCGTGCATGGGCGTGCGGCCTTCGAGCAGAAGATCGGTCTCGCCCGAGACACCCTCCATTAACAGGTCGTATTCCTTCCCGATTATGGCCTTCTTCCTTTTCCGGCTGATCTGGCGCTGAATCTGCATCAACCGTTTGCGACGGCTCTCAATCTCGCGGTGCGGCAGCTTTCCTTCCATCGCAAAGGCGCCGGCGCCGTCCTGGTCGGAATAAGCGAAGGCGCCCATCCAGTCGAATTGGGCTTCCCGCACGAAGGCGCAGAGTTCTTCGAATTCCGCTTCTGTTTCGCCCGGGAAACCGACGATGAAGGAGGTCCGCAACGTCACCCCGGGAATCGTTTTGCGCATCTTCTCGATCGAGCGGAGGAAAACCTCCGACCCACCGCCGCGCTTCATGCGCTTCAGGACCGCCGCGGAGGCGTGCTGAAGAGGCACGTCGATGTAGGAACAAATGCGTTCATTTGCGGCAATCGTCTCGAGCAACCGGCCGGTAATCTTGTTCGGGTAGGCGTAAAGGAAGCGGACCCAGCGCAATTCCTCGATCCCGGCCAACTTCTCGAGCAGCAACGCCAGCCCATCCTTCAGCCCGAAGTCCTCGCCGTAACAAGTGGTGTCCTGCCCGATCAGAGTGATTTCGCGGACTCCAGACTTCGCGAGACGCTCAGCCTCGGCGATGACGGATTCAAAGCGGCGCGAGCGGAACTTGCCCCGCAGCTGGGGAATGATACAGAAGGTGCACGGATGATCGCAGCCCTCGGCAATCTTGATATATGCGGTGTGGCGGGCGGTGGCGAGAACGCGTGGCGTTGCGTCATCGTAAAGATAGTTGGGAAGATCGGCGATCGCCCCATCCCAGCTTTCGCGCGAGAAGCGCCCGGCAGCGGCCCTCGCATCGGCTTCTGGCCGCGAACCCAAAATCCTGAACGGTCCAGCAGGCGCTGGCTCCGGCTCAAAACCGACAGCGGCAAGAATCTGATCTAACTCTCCCGTTCCGACGACGGCATCCACTTCGGGGATGTTCTTGCGGATCTCGTCGCGAAACCGCTCTACCAGGCACCCGGCAACTACCAGTTTGCGGGCCCGCCCCTCGGCCTTGTGCCGGACCATATCCAGAATTGCGTCGACTGACTCCTGCTGAGCGCTTTCTATGAACGAGCAGGTATTGACCACAATGACGTCGGCGTCCTCCGCCTTCGCCACAAGGCGCCCCCCTGCCTGCGCCAGCATTCCCATCATGACCTCGCTGTCGACCAGGTTCTTGGGACACCCCAGGCTTACGAAACCGATCGTGGGCCTTTTCCCGGACGGCCCTTGGCCTGCTTCGGTCGAATGCTGGGTTGGATCGATGAGAGTTTCAGTGGGCATGCAACCTCACCATCTTAGCATCCGGCCGACCGAGTAATGTGGCTTGCATGTTGCTGATTCGAGGGCGGCATCGATCAGCAGTGCGGGGTTTTCGGGAGGACGGTTCTCAACCTAACAGGTACTAAGCTTAGAAACTTTTAACCTGAATTGCTTCCGAGGGATGAGAGATGGCGCGAAATTGCTTCGCCGTGACAATAGTCCTGTCGATCGCGGTGCTGTCGACTGGCGCCATCGCCCAGAAGAATGACGTCTCAGCCAGCATCGGGCGGGTGTTTATCAGTGATCAGGGAGTTGAGGAAACATTTCTTAGCGACAGCAATATTCACTTTGGCACTCACCTGAGCTTCTCCGCAACCTATGCTCGCAGGTTTGTCGACCTGCCGATTGCGTCGTTGACTGTGGAAGTTCCCTTCGTTTACGACCCCGAGGTCAGGACGCACTTCGGGGTGAACGCGGTGCCAAGAAGCTTCAGCGCTATCTATGTCACGCCCTCTGTTCGGCTGAACCTGTTTCCGCACAACGGATTCTCTCCATGGGTCAGCGGCGGGGGAGGCTTCGCCCGTTTTGGGGAGAGCAGCGAACTGGTCTTCGGCGGTCCGAATCCCGGTAAACAAGGCACATTCGTCGGCGCGCTCCAGCTTGGTGGAGGCGCGGACTTCAGGTTGGTTGGTCCCCTCAAGCTGCGCGGCGAGTTCCGTGATTTTTACACCGGGGAGCCCAGTTTGAACATCAATCCCCAGGATCACATACACAACTATTTTGTGGGCGCAGGCCTGGTCTTCAGTTTCTGAGGCAATCCGGGCTAGCGCCGGGCGGCCGTTTCGACCTTCTCGTAAAGCTCGGGCAGCCGCTGAGCATCTTCGATCGAATCACTGAAGCGGGCGCCTTCGTAATGGCGGTTGAACTCCGAGACCAGCGTGCGGACTCCCGCATCGTCGATGAGGTTCACAAACTCGCGCGGGGTTTGCGCCGGTCGCTTCTGCCAGCCGCGGCGCGCCATGGCGCCTGTCATTCGCTCATACCACAGGGTTGCCGCCAGGCGTGGAGAGCGCTCGGGATGGGCGGCTGCCCTGCGTTTTCTCAGGAACATCAGAAGCGGGCGCAAATTGATCAGTAACAGGGTGATTGCCGCGGTCAGAACTGCCAGTAGACTCCAGCGTACCGGGGAAACAAGAAACCCTGCCCGCGCTCCGCGAATGCGCTCCAAAAGTCCGCCGTACTGACTTCTGGACCAGTGACGCAGCCCTCGAAACCATCTCTGACTGTTCCGCGCGCTTTCCCGCGCAAGCCCCTGCTGGTGGCCGACGTCGTAGTTGATAATCCACTCCCGCCAGAATGACTTGGCGGCATCGACATACAGAAGCACGCGTCCCCAGCCGGTGCGATTGGGAATCGAGGTCGCGGGAGTCGGGTCGAAGCTGACCCAGCCCTGGCCGCGAATGTCGGCCTCGACCCAGGAGTGGGCATTGCTGCCGCGAATGACGTACTGGGAGGTCACATCGTTGAATTCCCCGGTGCGAAAGCCGTTTACCAGCCGCGATGGGATGCCGAGGGTTCGCAGCATAACCGCCATCGCGGAGGCGAAGTATTCGCAGTGGCCCCGTTTGCGCTCGAACAGGAAATTTGCCAGAGGATCGGCGGGCGGACCTTCGGGGAGTTGCAATGTATAGGCAAGGTTGTTTTGCAAATAGGATTCGATCGCGACGGCTTTCTCGTAATCTGTCGCCGCGCTGGCGCTGATCTGTCTCGCCAGTTCCGGGATGCGCGGGTCCAGCCGAGGGTACTGCAGATAGATGGAATCGGCCGGATGCGAGTCCTCACCGCCGGCCTGCTTCTGGACGACATCGCGCGGCAGTGGCAAGCGCGCCCAAGCCTCGTAGCGGCTTATCGGGTGCTCCGGATCGATGTCGAACACCGCTCCGGACGGGGCGAATATCAATTGCCGATAGTTGCCGCGCAGGGCATAGGACAGGGGCGCCAGAAAGAACACGTTGGTGCCCATGGGCTCCATGAGCACGCGGTAATGGATAGTCTCCTGCCTGGTGCGAGGGGGTTGCCATCTCGCTTCCGACGGCCACACCGCGAAATCACCACCTGCCAACCGCGGCACCACGAACTCAGGACGAGGATTGGACCATCGCCTGCCGCTGAATGTGCTGAGGGTTACACCTCGCCACTTGAAATCAGAGTGGCCACCGGTGTCGCCATCGATCTGAATGTGCATCACCACGGTGTCGGATTGCTGAATCTCGCCGATTCCTCCGAGTTGAACGTCGTCGCTAAAACCGGTCACTAATTCGCCCTTGCGGGCATAGGCGCTGAAATAACCCGTCGAAACCCGTGGCAACACGAAGAAAATGCCGGCCGCTACCACCAGAATGCAAAGTCCCAGCACTGGCGACAGGGCGCCTAGTGAGCGGACGACTGGCCGAGCATCGAACCTTCCGTGCGCAGTCGTTGTCGTTGCGGCAGACGAGTGCTTCATTTCCATCAGGATCACGGCTGCGATGCTCGCCAGCATGAATCCGGCGAAGCCCAGCAGGAACAGGCTGTCCACGGTGAGGATCGCGGACGCGAGAACCATCAGGAAGGCAATCAGCGCAAGGAAGTAATAGTCGCGGTCCCGGTGAGCCGAAAACAGGCGGACGACCATAACGAACAGGACCAGGTGCACCGTTGCATTGATGAAGCCGTTACCGAGCAGAAAGAGATCGGCCAGATAGAAGCCGACATAGGCGACAGTCAACACGGTGGTCCAGTTCTCGGGGATCAAGATTGAGCGCTTTACCGCCAGCAAGTATGCACGAGCGCATAGCGCGGCTCCTACCAGCACAATGACCGGCAGGTCCAGTCCGCCCGTTGAAGTCAGAGTGGCGAACGCGCACAGGACCAGCAAAAAGAGCGACACTTCCAGGTAACGCTGAACGGAAGAGGCGAACGGCGATGGGTTCGCGGCAGTGTCGCGAGCGGCAGACATGACGTCAGCCCTATTGTTGGCGATTCCAGGTGGAAAGGTAAAGAGTACTGCGGGTTGGGGCGGGCCGGGGCACGACAAACCCGCTTCCTGTCAGGCGGTACGGTCAGCCTTGCCGGACAGATCGAATGCTAGAATCGAAACTGTCAGGTATCGGTCCCGCGCGACGCATTCCCGCCAACCCCGCCAGGTCCGGAAGGAAGCAACGGTAACGGGCTCTTGCGTGTGCAGTGGGTCGCCGGTGCCTGGCTTTAATTTTGTTCATGTAGGCGCGGGCGTCCTCGCCCGCGCGGAAGCAATTCTGACCCCCGCACGGGCGAGAACGCCCGTGCCTACATGATCCGATTTTCCCGTTCCTACATGATCTGATTTTCCCGTGCCTACACAGTCTTATCCGAAGAAGTTCAGCACCGGACTCGAGAAGTTCGCAAGGTTCGGGAAGATCGAAGGCAAATCTCCGGTCGGAACCCCGAACCAGTTTGCCAACGTAGCCGCGTACTGATCCAGTGAAGTCGTTGGAATCCAGCGGCCTTCATCGCCCGCATCGTCCGGCCCGCCGGGCGCCAGGGTCGGGAAGGTTCCGTAGAAGTCGCCTCCCTTCACCGCCCCTCCCATAATCAGGTGATGGCTTCCCCAGGCATGGTCAGTGCCGGAGTTGCTGTCGGGCAGGAAGGTCCGGCCGAAATCGGACAGGGTGAAGGTTGTGACCTGCGGCCCTACGCCCAGCTCAGTCGTCGCCTGCGAGAACGCTGCCATAGCCTTGCTCAGCGTGGTGTACAGACCATCCTGCGCGGGAAGCTGGTCACTGTGGGTATCGAATCCGCCGAGTGACACGAAGAAGATCTGCCTCTGCAACCCCAGCGCGGCACGCGCCTGGATGATTTGCGCCACCTGCTTGAGCTGATTTCCCAACCCGGTGGTCGGAAACGCCGTTGCCAGCGGCGTGTTGGCCGCCAGGGCATCGGCCAGCGTCTTGCTGTCCTGCAGGGCATTCGTCGTGGTCTTGCTGGCCGACTGAATCAGCGAAACACCGGTATCGAAGGTCAGCAGGTTCTGGTAGGCCGTAAAGCGGTTGGTGGATTCGGTGGAACTTCCGAAGCCAGCCAACAGCTTAGTGGGATCGCCGCTCGATTCAATGGCGCGGGCGGCAAGTCCTTCGCAAAAGATGTTGCTGCCGGCGAGTGAGATGATGATGGGGAAATTGCCGCCGAAGATCGACTGGATCTTGTCGGCGGTGCGTCCTGCCCAGCCTGTGTCGGCGGTGGCCACCAGGCTTGCGGTCTGCATCTGCGCCTGCTGATCCTCGTGAGAGAACAGGTTCCTGGGGAGCTGCACCTGCCGCTGCTGAAACTGGGCTCGAGTGGTGGGTTTCACCAGTGTGCCTACATTCGTCAGCAGCGCCAGCTGCTTGCTGTTGAATAGCGTCTGCATCTCCACCAGCTTGGAATGCAATCCGAACTGCGCGCCCGCACTCGGCGGATTGATGGGAAGCAGGCCTCCCTGGGGCAGCGCCAGAACCGCGCGCTGTTGCTGATACGACGTATAAGCCGCGTTGCTGAGCGGAACTACCAGGTTGTTGCTGTCGTTCCCGCCGAACAGAAAGACGCACACCAGCGCTTTGTAGTCCGATGGGTTTTGCGCCATGGCGTTGATCAGGCCAAAGCGATTGAAGCTCGCCGCGGTGAATCCGATGGCGGCGGTGCAGCAGCTCTTTTTGAGGAACTCTCTTCTTGACCAGCTCATGATTCTCTCCCGTTTAGTGTTCAACCTGGAATTGCGATGAGCTGCCCACCAGGTATAGGGCGGCCTTGGCACGCCGCGTGTTATCGGTAATCGACGTGACCGTGCTGGTGATCGCATCGCGCATATTCGAGGAGATATTGCCGTGCAGCAGCACCGCAGCGACCGCGTCCACCAGTTGCGGGGGCGTTCCCGCCAGGGCAACGTAATTGGAGATATTGGCGGTGGTCGTATTGCTGAGGTTGCTGTAGATCAGCTTGTTGACGAAGTTGCTGCGCGAGATCGTGGTGCTGGTGTTGAAGATGGCAAACTCCGGCCCCAGCATGTTCGTGCCTGCGAGCACAAAGTCCGGCGGATAGTAGTTGAAGACCGACGGCGAGAAGAACGGCTGCTGCTTCATGTCGTCGGCGTACTGCGCCAGGCTGGCTCCATCCGAAGCGGCATTGGTCCCCCGGAGCAGGTTCATGATGAACAGCACCGGCTCCTTGAGGTGGCCGTCGCTGGCCTGTGCCTGGGCTGGGTCGTCGCCCCGGCGAGCTTCCTGATCGAGCAGAATCGCCTGCACTACGGCCTTCAGATCGCCCCGGACGCCGCTGCCATTGTTCGCGAACACCTGCGCGACCCGTTCCACATAGGCCGGGCTGGGATTGCTGGTGACCAGGTGTTGAATCAGCCGCGTACAGATGAACGGGCCGACGTTGGGATGGTTGAAGATATTCTGCAAAGCGGCGGTCAGATCCTGGGCTGCCGATCCGCCCGCAGGCACCGTCACCCCATTCAGTAGAAGCTTCGGATCGGTATCGTGGTGGCTGTCGAACGCGACCATCGGGCCGCCAAAGAACCTCGGATTCCCGAATTTCGCCGTGGCGCCCGCCTTGGTGGGATAGGTCCAGCCAGTGAACGTGTGCGCGAAGCCTTCAATCGTGTCCTGCGAGTAGGTCGGTATCGGATTACCCGAGCCGTCGAGCTGCTGGGTTCCATCCGGATTGAGCTGCGCCAGTCCGATGCTGAAGAGCTGAAGCACCTCGCGGGCATAGTTTTCGTTGGGGGCGGTACCCTTCTGGGGGTTGGGCTTGTCGTTATTGACCATGTCCAGGTAATTCCCCATCACGGGGCTTAACGTTACGTCGTTAAGCAGGGTGAGGTAGTTCCCCAGAGCGTCTTTTTGCAGCATGTTCTGCCACAAGACGAACGCACTCGGATCGTTCACCTTGATCGCCGAGACCACCATGATCTGTGACAGGGCGAACGCTACCCGCTGGCGCAGTTGGTCCTGGCCGGACAAGGCGTTGGTGAAGAAGCGCTTCTGCACGACGGAAATGTCATCGCCATCTGCGGGCGCAGCGTAGGTCGATGTCTGGGCGCTTGCCTGCTCGTTCAGGGATGCCTGTAAGCCAATCTGTTGCACATGGGCGATATTTTCAGGCGTCGGCCCCCAGGTGGATTGCTGCAGGAAGCGCGCGGCCACCGCGGCGGTGACCGGCTGCGATCCCGGAGGAGGAGGAGTATTCGGGGGAGGGTTCGGCCCACTCGGGGGATTGGGATTTGAAGTCGGATCCAGATTTAGCGCCAGCTCATTGGAGTCTGAGGATCCAGGATCCGGATTCTGCACCGTGATCTTAAAGGGACCCTTCATCGCAGAGGTCACCATGCCGGTCGCGGTCAGTTTGCTGCTGGAAACGAACTTCGTAGTCAGGAACTGCGAGCCAAGGAGCACCACTGCTCCATTGACGAAGTTCTTGCCGGTGACCGTGATGGTGAAACTTCCCATGGCCAGCGAGGTCGGAGAGATGGTGTTGACCGAGGGGATCGGATTCTGAATCCCGACCACCGTGGCGACAAAGCTGGATTTGTCGACCTTGCTCCTGGCCCGAATGATCACACGATTCGGGGTGGGCACCTGGTCGGGCGCCTTGTACATCCCGCTGGTGGTCACGGTGCCGACCGTGGAGTTGCCACCAAGAATATTGTCGACCGACCACTCGATCGCCGGCATCGGCGTGGTCATGGCCGCGACCGAGCCCCTGACCGGCAGATTGGCGGTAAACCCGACGGACTCTCCCACCCGAACATTCACTTCGGCAGGAGAAATCGTAGGAGATGGTGTGATGTTGCAGGCAGTGCTGAATACGAGTACCAGCACGACAAAGAGCGTGAGGGAAACGCACCGCTGGGGGGCGTTCTTCGCCGTCCGCATGATCCCGACCCCTTCCCGATCGCCGGAGAAGGATTGGGGGAGGGCTCTCCGGCGCTACGTCAAACTAAAGTTTTTGGTATTGGAACTAGTGGGCGCTGAGGGGAGAGTAGTCTTGCGGCTATTTGCCGTACAGGTATCTATGGTTCCATTTCGGAACTGACCTGATCCCAAAATGGAACTGCATCTCTGCGCGTGTCTCCGGCGTCTGAAAGGTAGGCCCAGAGCGGATTCTGGACGAAGAGGAACTGGCGCAGCTTGCTGCTCAGTACATGTCCACCCGTAACGCGGCCGGCTGCGCGGGGTTTCCATGTTTGGCGCCCGCAAGCGCCGCAAAAGGTTTTCAAAACATAGACTTGGGCTGCAAATTGGACAATGGGAAGTGGGTACGTCAAAATATGCCTTCGTCATCCGCATTCCATTGCTTTGGGAGAGTACATACGAGTGAGCCAAACTTTGCGCGCCAAAATTAGCGCCCTGGGAACCTACGTCCCGCCTCGCCTGCTGACCAACTCTGACCTGGAAAAAATGGTGGACACCACCAACGACTGGATCGTCGATCGGGTCGGAATCAGGGAGCGGCACATCGTGGATAAGGGCGTAGCGACCAGCGATCTGGCGGTCGCCGCTGCGAAGAGGGCCCTCACAGAACGGGGCGTGCCGGCGACGGACATCGAAGCGTTCATTGTGGCCACTGTCACCCCCGACATGCTCTTCCCTTCCACCGCCTGCATGGTGCAGCACAAGCTGGGCGCGAAGGGCGCATGGGGATTCGATCTCTCGGCCGCATGCTCGGCTTTTGTTTTCGCCTTACAGGCGGGAGCGCAGTTCATCGCCACTGGCGCGCACAAGAAAGTGATGGTGATTGGCGCGGACGTGATGTCCTCGATCATCGACTACACGGATCGCGCCACCTGCATTCTGTTTGGAGACGGCGCCGGGGCGGTGATCGTGGAACCTGCCGACGAAGATGGCCTGGGCATCATTGACTTCATTCACGAGATCGATGGGTCGGGAGCCTGCGCCCTATTCATGCCCGGTGGCGGCAGCCTGAACCCGGCCACGCACGAGACCGTCGACCAGAAGATGCATTACGTCCATCAGGATGGGCAGGCTGTCTTCAAATATGCGGTGCGCAAGATGACCGAGCTTTCGGCAAAGCTGCTGGAGCGGAACGGCCTCAAGGTTTCGGACGTTGACGCTTTTATTCCCCATCAGGCGAACCGGCGCATCATCACGGCCTCGGCGGAGCGCCTCGGGTTCCGCCCCGAGAGCGTAGTTATCAATATCGATCGTTTTGGCAACACCACCGCCGGCACCATTCCCCTCGCCATGGATACAGCCCGCCAGGATGGAAGGCTGAAGAAGGGCAGCACGGTTGTGCTGGCTGCTGTCGGCGCGGGATTCACGATGGGCGCCACGCTCTTGCGCTGGGCCTATTGACCCTCTCAACGGATTCGGTTGCCGCGTCCTTGTCCCTGCGTGGTTTGCAGGGGCAGCGCGGAGTAGTTGATTTCAACCAAGACCCAATTGCACTGCCTATTACCGCTTCTGGCAGGCGTTTCGTTTAGACTCTTTCCCGTGAACGCAGAAATCGTTGCCATCGGTTCGGAGCTGCTAACTCCGTTCCGCCAGGACACCAATTCACTTTATCTGACCGAAAAGCTCAACGAACTCGGCGTTGGCGTGTCTTTCAAAACGATCGTCGGCGACAATCGCGAGCACCTGACGGCTTCGGTCTCTCTGGCATTGTCGCGGGCAGATATCGTAATTCTGATGGGCGGCCTCGGTCCCACTGAGGACGACCTGACGCGCGAAGCGGTTGCCGACGCTCTCGGACTTCAGCTCTGCCGCGAACCACTGCTCGTTTCCAACCTGGAACAGCGATTTGCGGCGCTGAAGATGAACATGTCCTCCAACAACGCCAAGCAGGCAGATGTGATTACCGGGGCGACAGTGTTGCCGAATGCTCGTGGCTCGGCGCCCGGGCAGTGGATCAGCGGCAAATACGATGGGCACGACCGGATCATTCTGTTGCTACCCGGTCCGCCGCATGAACTGAAGGCGATGTTCGAGGAACAATGCATGGATCGGCTCGCGGCCAAGGTGCCGGCACAAGCCATCGCAACCCGCCAGTTGAAGATTGCCATGATGCCGGAATCGCTGTGCGATGCCCGGGTCGCACCGATCTACAAGCGTTATGAGGATGTCGAGACCACGATTCTGGCCGGCGCGGGCGAAATTCAACTTCACCTGAGGACACAGGCGGCCTCGCTGGGAGCGGCACAGGAGCGCGTCGACCAACTTGCCGACGAGATTGAGGAGGAACTGGGGGACCTGGTCTTTTCCGACAACGGAGACTCGCTGGAGCAGATCGTCGGCTACTATCTCCAGATGCGGAATGCGACGGTCGCCGCGGCCGAATCCTGCACAGGCGGCCTGCTGGCGGAACGAATCACTTCAATCGGCGGCAGCTCGCGTTATTTCGTAGGCGGCGCTGTTGTCTACTCCAACCGGTTGAAAACCTCCATGGCCGATGTTCCTGCAGAGCTGATCAAAAAGCACGGCGCTGTCAGCGCGGAAGTGGCATCAGCGCTGGCGGAGGGAATCCGCAAGCGCTGTGGCGCAAGTTTGGGGATTGGTATTACCGGCGTGGCCGGACCAACCGGGGGCACCCCGGAGAAGCCTGTCGGACTGGTCTTTCACGCACTGGCGAGCGAGCAGGAGACGCAGGTTGTCGACCGCCGGTTCAGCGGCGATCGCGGACGGATCCGCTGGCTGGCCAGCCAGCAGGCCCTGGACATGTTGCGAAGGAAAGTGATGTAAGAGCAGTTTGCCGCCTGTGACTCTGCCATGCGCCTGTTCGTTGCTCTCGATCTCAATGACGCGGTCCGTGAGCGGATCGCCAGGTTCATCGAAGGCGTAGCTGGATTTGCCCCCGACGCACGGTGGGTTCGACCGGAGTCGCTTCACGTGACGCTAAAGTTCATCGGCGAAAAACCGCCCGAAATTCTTGACCAGTTGAAAACTGCGCTCTCTTCGGTTCTGGGCGAGCCGTTTGACCTCACCTTTCGCGGCTTCGGTTTTTTCCCCACTGCAAGGTCGGCGCGGGTGTTCTGGGTAGGCATTGAAGCTGGGGAGGCGCTTCCCGCCCTGGCTGCCGCGGTAGACCGCGCAACCTCGACGGTCGACATTCCACCGGAAGAGCGGCCGTTCAGCCCTCACCTGACACTGGCGCGAGGCGGACGTGGCTCAGGCATGCCCAGCCGCCAGAAAAGCGACCAGGCAAATCGTCAGTTTGCAAAACTCCAGGAAAAGCTCGCCGCTCTGCCTGCTCCGGAATTTGGCACCATCACTTTCCGCCAGTTCTTTCTGTTCCAAAGCCAGATATTGCGCGGTGGCGCGCGTTATACCAAAATCGCCGACTTCCCTTTCGCCCCATGACCACTCTTCTCGTCGTCTCCGCATATGCCTATTTGGTGGGATCGATTCCCTTCGGATACATACTCGTGCGCCTCCTGCACGGGCAGGACGTCCGCCACACCGGCAGCGGAAATATTGGAGCGACGAACGTCTCGCGCACCTCGCCCGCGCTCGGAGTGCTCACGTTGCTGCTTGATGCTCTCAAAGGCCTGGCCGCAGTTGTTGTGACTCGAATGATTTTTCCGGCGCGGGAAGACCTAGCAGCGCTAGCGGCGTTGATGGCAGTTGCCGGGCACATCTTTCCCGTGTGGCTGAAGTTCCACGGCGGCAAAGGTGTGGCCACGGGCTTGGGAGCCTTTCTGCTGATTGCGCCCAAAGCCGTCCTGGTTGTCATCGCGCTGCTCGTCGCTCTGGTGGCGGCTTTTCGTTATGTTTCCCTGGGATCGATCGTCGCCTTTATCCTGTTGCCGATATCTGCGTGGCTGCTGGGCGGAGGGAGAATTTCGGCGGCCGTCATAGTGTGCATGGCCGCCGCTGCGGTCCTGGTCATCGCGAAACATCGTGACAATATCCGGCGGCTCGTGGGCGGTTCTGAAAATCGGCTTCAACTTTGGCGAACATGAGCAGAATTGCCATCATCGGCGCAGGAGCGTGGGGCACGGCCCTCTCCATCGTGTTAGGCCGTAAAGGCTCGCATCATGTCCGCTTGTGGGCGCGTGAGCCAGAGGTCGTGGCCTCGATTCAGTCCCGCCGGGAGAACTTGCTCTTCCTGCCCGGACATTCCGTACCGGAAACCGTCTCAGCCACCGGAAATCTGCAACAGGCTCTCGACGGCGCTCAGATCGTCGTAAGCGTCGTGCCCTCGCAGTATTGCCGGGGGCTCTTCACCAGCATGCGACCCTTGCTTAACGGCGAGATGCTGTTCGTGAGCGCGACAAAAGGTCTGGAAGAAAAAAGCCTGATGCGGATGACCGCGGTGATCGCCGAGGTTCTCCACTCGGAGAACGGATTTTCCCCACGCCTCGGGGTTCTCAGCGGTCCCTCTTTCGCGGGCGAGGTGGCGCGAGGCGACCCGACCGCCGTCACCATCGCGTCGCAAGACTCTGAACTTGCCGAGACAATCCAGCGCGAATTCAGTGACCCTGGCCTGCGGCTTTACACGAATGATGACGCAGTCGGCGTGGAACTCGCCGGCGCACTGAAAAATGTCATCGCCATTGCCGCTGGAATTTGTGATGGACTGGGCCTTGGCCACAACAGTATTGCCGCACTCATCACCCGTGGCCTGGCCGAGATCACCCGCCTGGCAGTCGCGTGTGGCGGAAGACAGGAAACCCTGGCCGGCTTGGCGGGCCTCGGAGACCTGGTGCTGACCTGCACCGGTGGGCTGTCCCGAAACCGCAGCGTGGGAGTTGAACTTGGCCGGGGAAGGAAATTGCCCGAGATCATCGCTGGAATGCATGGGGCGATTGCCGAGGGCATATTCACCACCAACGCCGGCGTGCGCCTGGCCGCAAGCCTGGGAGTCGAGATGCCGATTACCGAGCAGGTCTACGCCATCCTGAACGACGGAAAACCGCCCCGCGACGCCATCCATGACCTCATGACCCGCAGCGCCAAGAGCGAAATCCACACCGTCGCACTCTAGACTTGGCGCACACAGGACTCACGCGGAATCACGCTAAGCCAATCGTCATTGTGAAGTGCCATGGCTGCCTTCCCTCAGCGGACCAGGTTTGTGCGGGTACTTTCGTAACTCGAGAGCGCCTCGAACTCGCCTCTCGCCCCCGTACCCGACAATAAAATGAATGGGGCTTGTACTTCTGGCCGCTTCCCCGGCGGTCTCACAGGACCACCTTGTCCCTGACGCTTCTTCCATCCCGCATTCACATTCTCTACGTCATCCTGGGGATGCTCGTACTGGTCAGCGTTGTGCCCATGTACTTCTACTCACAGAAAGTGGAAGAGATCAATCGCGACCGCCTGATCACCAACGAAAAGCTGCTACAGAACACAGTCACCCGTTCGCTGGCGGATGACGTCGCCCAGCACCAGGAGTCGCTGCGGCTTATGCTGGCAAACCTCTCCTCCGCTCTGCAAGTCGCAAGCGGCGGAGACCTTACCACGGAGCACGTTGAAGCGCCCGAACTGCGGGCTCTGCTCGAAAATTTTGTTTCCTCTTCAGACGACCTGGCGTACGCCACTGTCCTGAATTCCGACGCCAGGGGAATCTCTGCCGGCCGCATCACACCCGATGCGTTTCTGCAAAAGGAACTGGAACGCGCCTTCGCCGCCGCCCGCGAAGGCCGCGCCTACAATGGCCAGGCCCTGACAATCGGTAGCGGCACTGCCGCCCGCACCGTCATGCTGGTCAGCGCTCCCGTGATGTATGGTGGCCGCTTCCTCGGAATGATCGGCTCGGTCGTCGACCTGCAATTCCTGATCCGCCGTTTGTGGGAGGTCAGCCGGAACGGCCTGACAACCTACGTGGTCGACAGCGAAGGCCGCCTGGTCGCCGGTGCTTCGGGCGATTACGTTACCGGACAAGACCTGAGCAGCCTGGAGATCGTCCACAATTTCGTCGAGCAGGGGAACCGTGCCCAGTTTGTTGCCGCCACCCGGGAGTTCGACCTCAAACAGGGCAAGAACCAGGTCAGAATGCTTGGCACCTACAGCCCGGTGCTCAATCTGGATTGGGCTGTAGTCGTGCAGAAGCCGCGTGACGAGGCATACCGCGGCGTCTACGAAATGCAAAGCACCGCCCGCCGCCTGGCGCTGCTGGCCGTTCTTCTCAGCATGGGCATCAGTATCTTCGCAGCGCGGCTGATCACGCACCCGCTCGAAGTCCTGACCGCTTCCAGCCGGGCCATTGCGCGAGGAGACTTCTCCCAGCGGGTCAAGTTGCAAAGCCGCACCGAGATCGGCGAGCTTGCGACTACGTTCAATACCATGTCGGAGGAACTGGAGCGCTTCGTCCTCGACCTCAAGCGGGCCGCCGCGGAGAACCGCGAGCTGTTCCTTGGCTCCATCCAGATGCTCGCCGGCGCGGTCGACGAAAAGGATCCTTACACCCGCGGCCACTCCGATCGCGTCACCCGCTACTCGGTCTTGGTTGCCAAGGAAATGGCGCTGAGCGAAGAGTCCCTGGAGGTCGTGCGCGTTTCCGCCCAGCTTCACGACGTCGGCAAGATCGGAATCGAGGACAGCATCCTGAAAAAACCCGGCGCTCTCACCGCCGATGAATTTGCCGTCATGAAGACTCATACAATCAAGGGCGCCAACATTCTTCGCCCGGTTGCTCAGTTGAAGGAGATGATTCCGGGAATCGAGCTGCATCATGAAGCGCTCGATGGCCGGGGATACCCTCACGGCATCAAGGACGACCAGATCCCCCTGCTGGCGCGTATTATCGCCGTCGCCGACACATTCGATGCGCTCACTACGAACCGCCCGTACCAGCAGGCGCACGATCCGCTTGAGGCTCTGCGGATCATTCATTCGCTCTCCGGCAAACGACTCGACCCGGTTGCGGTTGCAGCGCTCACCACGATTTACGAACGCGGTGAGATTCACATTCAGCGCTCTTCGGCGCCTGCGCCGGCAACTTCCGCTCCCCCGCAGTCCACCGTTGAGGCAGCGGCAAAGACAGACGAGAAGCCTTCCTACGCGATCGCTTCCAGCACGCCCTGAGCTCGAAGTTTCGGTCCTCACCTTTCCAGTTCCATTCCGCCGCTATAATTGATTCCTAAGGCCGTCCTTCTCATGATTCAGACCCTCTTTGGCAGTTTGGAACAGAAACCGGGCTTCCTTGACCGAATGAAGGACGCGGTCTCGCGCACGCGCGAGAACCTTGCGGAACGGATCGAAGACGCTGTTTCTATCGGCAAGGAAATCGACCGGAACACGCTGGACGATCTGGAAGCCACCCTGATCGGCGCAGACCTCGGGACTGCCACCACGCAGGAAGTCCTTCAGAAGCTTCGAGACAAAGCGGACCGCAAGCAGATCAGGAATGTCGAGGAACTGAAGCGTCTGCTGAAAGAAGAGCTTCTGGCCATCCTGAACAGGGCGAACACTCCGCCGGTGGAGAGTCCGGACGGAATGCCGGAAGTGATCCTGGTAGTGGGGGTCAACGGCACCGGCAAGACGACTACGATCGGCAAGCTCGCTCAGGTCCTTCGGTCCGACGGCAAAACCGTCCTATTGTGCGCCGCGGACACCTTCCGGGCCGCTGCTATCGAGCAATTGGAAATCTGGGGCGAACGCACCGGAACCGAGGTCATTCGCACGGGAGCCGGAGGCGATCCCGCAGCGGTTTTGTTTGACGCGCTGCAAGCCGCCACCGCACGCAAGACCGACTACGTCATCGTGGACACCGCTGGTCGACTTCACACCAAAACCAATTTGATGGCCGAGCTGGAAAAAATGCGCAGGACGGCGCAGCGCATTATTCCGGGAGCGCCCCACGAAACCCTCCTGGTGATGGACGCGACCACCGGACAGAACGGCCTTCAGCAAGCTCGTCTGTTCACAGAATCGGCGGCAGTGACTGGGATTGTCCTCAGCAAGCTTGATGGCACTGCCAAGGGCGGGGTTGTGGTTGCGATTTCGCGCGAACTGGGAGTTCCCGTCCGGTACGTGGGGGTAGGCGAAAAGGCGGGCGATCTCCTGCCGTTTGATCCCAAGGATTTTGTCGAGTCTCTGTTCGCCTGAGAAGAGATTATGCGAAAACCAGGTTCCAACCGCTCTTTACTGCAGATTTTGAAGGATTTCCTCCGACGGCTTGGACTCCGGAAGCCGCCTCTCGATCCTTACGCGGAACGGTTGGTGCCGGTGAGGCGTGGCCCTAAGAACCGCAGCGGAGCGGCCGTGGCCGAACCGGAAGAAGAGGCGTTCGGGTTCTTTCCGCCAAGGAAGCTTTAGACCAAGCCGCTACCGCGCACGTTTCTCATTGCCGCGGGAATCTTTACAATGCAGTTCCAAGGATGCCGGACTTCCCTTCCAGTGAATCCGCGGCGGACCGTGCCCGTGATGAAGGCTTTCTTCGCCGGACCCTCGACCTTGCCCGCGCAGGTATCGGACTGACCTCGCCCAATCCCTGCGTGGGTGCGGTGATCGTCGACAACCAGGGCTCCATACTTGGTACAGGCACTCATACCTATGCAGGGATCAAACACGCCGAGGTATTGGCGATAGAACAGGCGGGAGCGCGAGCAAGGGGAGCAACCCTCTACGTCAACCTCGAACCCTGTTCCCACCAGGGACGAACCGGGCCGTGTGTCGAGGCGATCAAGCAGGCCGGCATTGGCCGGGTCGTCGCCTGCATGCAGGACCCGAATCCCGTGGTCAGCGGGCAAGGATTCGCGCAGCTGCGGAATGCTGGAATTCTGGTCTCTACCGGCATTCTGGAGCCCGAGGCCCACACACTCAACGAAGCCTTCGCCCGCTATATCCGCCACCGCGTACCGCTGGTCACGCTGAAGTCTGCGATGACGCTCGATGGCAAGATTGCGTCTGCCCGCGAGCGGCGTACCGCCGCCGTCGAGTGGATCACGGGGGAGGCGGCTCGCGCACATGTCCAGGAATTAAGGCACCAGCATGACGCCATCCTGGTGGGCGCGGGAACGGTGATCAGTGACGACCCCCTGCTGACCGACCGGTCCGGCCGCCCGCGAAGGCGGCCCCTCATGCGGGTGATCCTCGACTCCCATCTGCGCTTGCCATTGGAATCGAAGCTGGTCCGCAGCGCGGCGGAGGATGTTCTGGTCCTGTATTCTGTTGCTGAAGAGGCGAAGACGGAGCAGCTTCGAAAGATGGGCGTTCGCGTGGAGCAGATTGCAGCCGGGGACAAGCAGCGACCAGATCTCCGGGCGGTGCTCCAGCGCCTCGGCGAGATGGAGCTCACCAGTCTGATGATCGAAGGCGGAGCGGAGATTAATCGGGCGGCACTGGCCGCAGGCGTTGTGGATAAGCTTTTCCTCTATTACGCGCCGCTGATTTTCGCTGGGGAATCGTCTGTTCCCTTCGCCGAAGGGACTGGCTTCGCCGAGAGTCGCTATCCTCGCCTGCAATCGGTGAAGCTGCAGCAGTTCGGACAAGATTTGGCGGTCGAGGGATACTTGAGGGACCCGTACGAATAGCTCTGCAATTCGCCATCCCCATTGCTCATGTTTACCGGAATCATTGAAGAGGTCGGACGAGTCGCTGCCGTATCCAACCGGAACGGCGAACGCAGGATTACGATTTCCGCTTCCCGCCTGCCTCAGGAGTTAAAGCAGGGCGACAGCATCGCCGTCAGTGGGGTGTGCCTGACGGCGGTCGCAATCACGCCCTCTTCCTTCGCAGCCGATCTCGCTGCCGAAACCTGGAACCGAACTTCCCTCGCGCGGTTGAAGAAAAATGCTCAGGTCAACCTTGAGCTTCCCTTATCCCCTGCCGGACGCTTTGGTGGTCATATTGTGCAGGGCCATGTCGACGGGACGGGGCAGTTCGTTTCGTTGAGGCGCCGTCCGGATGGGGACGACTATTGGATGGAAATCGACATTCCCCAGGAACTGGCCCACTATGTGATCTTCAAGGGCTCTTTGTGCATTGAGGGCATCAGCCTCACAGTAGCGAAGATCGAGGGCACTCGCGTCGGCGTGGCGATCATTCCCCACACCGCGGAGGTGACCAATCTCCAGTCTCTCCGGCCGGGAGATCCCCTGAACCTCGAAGTCGACATGATCGCCAAGTACGTCGAGAAGATGATGGGCGGAGGCTCCGATGCTGCGTCAATCAGCCTGGAAAACATGATTCGCAAAGGCTTCTAGGGAACTTTTCAGTTCTTCTGCGGGTAATCGTAGACGCCCCGGCCCGACTTCCGTCCCAATCTGCCGGCTTTGACATACTGCACCAGAAGTGGTGCAGGCCGGAATTTCTCGCCCAGCGTCCGGTGCAGATACTCAAGGATATGCAGGCGCGTATCGAGGCCGACCAGATCCACCAGCTCGAAGGGCCCCATGGGATGATTCAAGCCAAGCTTTAAGGCTTTATCGATATCTTCTGCCGACGCAATGCCTTCCTGGAGCATGTAAAACGCTTCGTTGCCGATCATGGCGTTGATCCGGCTGGTGACAAAGCCGGGCGACTCCCGGATTACCACCACTTCTTTCCCCATACGACGGCCAACTTCAATTGCAGCCGCCAGGGTTTCGTCGTCAGTCTCGAGCGCCCGCACCACTTCCAGCAACTTCATCTTGTGCACGGGATTGAAGAAGTGCATTCCCAGGCATTTTTTAGCGCGATAGGTCACGCTGGCGACCTCGGTAATGCTTAGGGAAGAAGTGTTGGAAGCCAGAATGGTTTGGGGACGGCAGATCTTGTCGAGCAGGGTGAAGATCTCGATCTTCGATTCCATCTCCTCGGGAACCGCTTCGATGACCAGGTCGGCTTCGCGCGCCGCTTCCTCCACGCTGCCGGCATAAGTCAGCCGCCCGAGGGCGGCTGCGGCGTCCGCAGGGGTGGCCTTGCCCAGTTCCACAGCCTTATCCTGAATGGCCTTGATTTCGCTCTCGGCCTTGCGGAGAGCATTCGGCAGCAAGTCTTCCAGAATAGTGCGGTAGCCGCCGACGGCAGCCGCGTGCGCAATGCCTCGACCCATGGTGCCGGCTCCGATCACCGCCACCGTCTGGATCGAAGGCACTATTGGGCTCCCTTCTCCAGGCGACCCAGCAGTTCGACGAAACCGACATTGGCGGCGCGCATGTATTCGGCCAGGCGCTTGCGCTCATCCGGCTCCATCAAGGGCACGTAGGCGCTGATCCGTCGCACCGTGGTGGTGATGTCATCTACGTAATTCATGAGTCGAATCAGTTCTCCAGTTGCTGCCATGCTTGCTCCTAGCTACCCCTGATCGGGCAAATGGATTGTGCGTACATGTTGTGAACAATTGTGCGTGAGCATTCATTCTCAACGGTGAATCAAATTTAGTAAAGCTGGCAAAGGTAATGACCTGTGCCTGATTTGGAAACCTCCTCACGCCGCAGTTCTGCCGGCCATTTCCTGTAGAATAGTGCCGAGATTTTGCGCCGAATCCTGTGCCACTCAGGTGGATATGAGAAAGCAATTGCTGTTGATCTCGCTTTTAGTTCTGCTGGCGGGATGCACTTCGGAACCTGCCAAGCCTGCTCAGGCCGAGAAGCCCAAACCCAAAGAACCCGAATTGGTCACCGGGCGCGTGGCGTTCCAGAAAATGTACGTTGCCGCGCGCGGCTGGGCCCGTGATGCTCAGCCCTACCGCCTGGAGTCCCAGCCCAACGACGAGGCCAAAGGGGAGAAAGGGACCTCGGCGATCTGGCGCGGCTCCTTTGCTTCCAGCCTGCAGCACGGAACCAAACCGTACACCTGGTCGGGCAGCAACGCGGCCGGCGCGCCATCCCGTGGCATCAGCCCGGGGATTGAAGATACGTATAACCCCACGAACTCTTCGACCCAGGTCTTCGATATTGCCTTCTTGAAGGTAGACTCCGACCGCGCCTTCGAAGAAGCCCAGAAGCACGGCGGGGACAAGGTCCTGGCAAAGACTCCGGACACGCCGATCTCCTACATGCTCGACTGGAGCGGAAACACCAACGAGCTGATCTGGCACGTAACCTATGGGACGCGCGACATTGCCAAGTTGCGAGTCGCGGTGAACGCCTCGAGCGGGGTCTTTATCAGGGTAGAAAAATAACTTTCGGCAAATTACTGGGATTTCTGGGTCCCGGATGCCTGCTCTTTGCCCCTGGCCTGGTCGAGGCGCTCCAGTCCCTTGCGGGCTTCCTCCGAGAACTTGCCGTTGGGAAGAATTTTCAGGTACTCCTCGTAGTGGGGTCGCGCCTCGTCGGGCCGGCCCAGCAGTTCCAGGCTCTTTGCCATTCCCAGGTTCGCCAGCGCATCGTTCGGCTTCCACATCAGGGCCTCGCGATAGCGGTCGAGCGCGGCGGGGTAGTTCTTGCGCTTGAAATAGAAGTCCGCTACCTCCATATCCTTTGCCGCCTTGTGCGGGTCCCACAGGCCAAACTCCTTCACGTCGCCCGAGTCTTCGGCGGCGTCGACAACCGCAGCGCCGCTGTAAGGATGATCCTTGGCATCGTTCTTCGGAGGGCTGAGATCGATTTTGGTGTTCTTGCTGGAGCTCTCGGCGGTCTCCCGGTCGCGCGCGGACGAATGGGCCGGTGCCTTATCGGGCTGCTGTTGGACCTCCGTCTGGGAGTCCTCTTGTGTATCCTGTTCTGCCTGCGTCTGAGCCAACGCTGTAGAGGCAAGCAGCGAGAACACCGCTAAAAGCCATACCAACCGTGACATAGGGCTATTCTATTCCTCTGGCGTCTGATGCGGAACCTGCAGGGATGACGGGAGCCACCGTCTTGAGACCTGTGTCTCCTGTACAGACAAATCTGTCAGCACACAATGTTCCACGTGGAACCTTCTCAGGCCAGCAAATACTCGACTTGCGTCTCCATTTTCGAAAGGTCCCCCTAAGAGATTATGCCGCTCGCAGCGACAGTGAGCCAAGCTGTTGGGTGCCCAACCCTGGTCGCGTTTTGTGCGACAGGGTGGGGACGTTGACCTTGAAAATCAAAAACCAGGGATTGTCCTGAAAAACCGGAACAGCAATTGCTACTTTGCTCCGCCGCCTGGCATGGGTTGGTAGGAGTTGAAAATGTCGCAGCTGAAGCCAACGGAGAACCATGTTTGACATCGTCCAGTGCAGATGAAAAACTCCTGTCGGCTCGGCGAATTTTAGAGTGGGATTTTCCTGTGGGTTCAATCCCCTCCTTGCCGGGCTACCGAGGAGTCTCCAACCAAACCTGCTCACGCAATCCGCGTATGCGAGTCTAAGCGGAGGGATTAACATTGACGACACTCATCCAGGATGTGCGCTATTCGTTACGCCAGTTGCGTAAGGCCCCGGGCTTCACGATCACGGTACTCCTGACCTTAGCTCTCGGCATCGGCGCGAACGCCGCCATTTTCACTCTTGTGAACTCGATGCTGCTGCGGAATCTGCCTGTTGCCGATCCGAAGACATTGGTCCGGTTCGGCGACGAGAGTGACTGTTGCGTGAGTGGCGGAACGAGGGATGATGGCAAGTATTCCTTATTCGCCACAGAAACCTACCAGTACCTGAAAAAGAACCTGCCCGAATTTGAAGAGCTGGCGGCGATGCAGGCGGGCTTCGGATACCGGCCGATCACCGTGCGGCGCGATGGAGCGCACTCCGCGGCCCGGTCGGTAATGGGCGAATTCGTCTCCGGCAACTACTTCCGGACATTTGGACTGCAACCACGCGCCGGACGGTTACTTACTGCCAGTGATGACCTCAAAGGCGCGGCCATGACGGCCGTCATGAGCTACCAGACATGGCAGCGCGACTATGCCGGAGATCCTCTGGTGATCGGAAGCACCTTTTGGGTGAACACCAGGCCGGTAAGCGTCGTGGGCGTCGCATCAGAAGGCTTCTATGGCGACCGGATGTCGAGCACGCCGCCCGATTTCTATCTGCCGATTGAAGAAATGCCGGTACTGGCAAATGCTCCGTATGTATACGATCGCGACGCGAGATGGCTTTACATAGTGGGGCGTTTGAAGCCAGGGGTTGCCATCGCGTCCCTGCAAGAAAAAGTGAATGCACTGGTACGGCAGTCGTTTTCGACTACCTCGGACTACTCATCCGAGGAGGGAAAGAAACTGCTCCCAAGGGTCCATGCGGTGCTGACTCCGGGAGGCGAGGGTATTCAGGCAATGCAGGAGCAGTACGGCTCCCAGTTGCATTTGCTGACATGGATTGCCGGACTTGTTCTGTTGATTGCGTGTGCGAATATTGCCAACCTGCTGCTCGTGCGCGGCATGTCAAGGCGAACCGAGTTATCCATCCGCACTGCATTGGGCGCCATGCGCGGAAGGATTGTCCGGCAACTGTTGACGGAGAGCCTGCTGCTGGCGTTGCTGGGTGGCATCGCCGGGCTGGCTTTTGCCTACGCCGGGGCAATGATGCTGTTGAATCTCACATTTCCGGCTGCGCAAAGTATGCCCATCCACGCCACTCCGTCCGTAGCCGTGATTGGATTCGCTTTTGCTTTGTCGCTGCTTACTGGGGTTGTTTTCGGCGTGGCGCCTGCCTGGATGGCGGCCCAGGCCCAGCCAGTCGATGCACTACGAAGCGGAAGCCGGACCACCGCCGCGGGGGCGTCGCGGTTGCAGCGCTCGCTGGTGGTATTACAGGCAGCCCTCTCCCTGGTATTGCTCGTGGGCGCAGGATTATTTTCCCAAAGCCTGAGCAAGCTGCAGCACTCCGATCTGAAACTGGATGCGCAGAACCGATACATCGTCCACATCAACCCTCAGGCAGCGGGATACTCGCAACCGCAGTTGGAGGCGCTCTACCGGGCGATGCAGGAGCGCTTCCATGCGATCCCCGGCATCGTGAAAGTTGGCCTGAGCCTGTACACGCCGATGGAAGACAACAACTGGAGCGATGGTGTCTGGATCCAGGGCAAGCCGGATCTAAATGGCGAGGCTTCGTGGATCAGGGCCAGTGCAGAGTACTTTGACTCGGTGGGAACGCGAGTCCTAATGGGACGGGGAATTGCCGAGAGGGACACTGCGAGCTCACCGACCGTCGCCGTAGTCAACCGCTCGTTTGTTAAGAAATTTTTCGGCGCAGAAAGCCCGATCGGGCACCACTTTGGCACCCGCGGACCTGCCTCGGCTGGGGATTTTGAGATTGTTGGAGTAGTGGAGGACACCGCCTATACCAGCGTCCGCTGGAAAGACCACCGCATGTATTTTGTTCCGATGGCGCAGCACCCGGCGAGTTGGAAAGACCCCATCGAAAAAGACGATTCGATGTACGCCGGCGCCATCGTCCTGCAAACTGAGCGGCCCATGAACGACATGGAGAAGCTGGTGAGGACCACGCTTGCCGCTATCAATCCCAATCTGCCGATTGTGAGATTCCAGACATTCGAGCAACAGATCGCCGACCGATTCAACGACGAGCGGACGATCGCGCGATTGACCATGCTGTTCGGCGTCCTGGCCCTGCTGCTGGCCACGATAGGACTGTACGGGGTTACCGCCTACACCGTGCAGCGCCGGACACCGGAGATCGGTCTCCGCATGGCAATCGGTGCAGAGCGCGTCAACGTCGTAACGATGGTGATGCGCGGCGCGCTCATCCAAATTGGGTTGGGACTCGCCATCGGAATTCCGGTGGCTCTGGTCTGCGTGCGCTTCGTGAAGTCGCAGCTTTACGAGATCACCAATGCCGATCCGAAGATTGTGTTCGGCGCGATCGTCATTGTGACGGTCGCCGCCTGTATCGCAGGCATCATTCCAGCCAGACGCGCGGCGTCCATCAACCCGGTCCAGGCTTTGAGGACCGAGTAAAACTAATCACAAATCGGGTGCCCTACCCTTGTCCCTGCAGCACTTTGCAGGGACAGGGTGGGGAAGTTGATCTTCCCAATCCGAACGTCAAAGCTTGGTCAGATCCGTAAGGTCAACCTCCCCGCCCTGTCGCAAAAAACGCGACGGGACACCTCCAGGTGCATTGAGGAAAATCGGGTGCCCAACCCTTGTCCCTGCGCTGTTTGCAGGGACAGGGTGGGGAAGTTGATCTTCCCAATCCAGAATAAAACAGAAATATGTCGATGGTCCTGGCCTTCAGTTGCTGGCAAAAACGGTACGATCCGTGCATGCCTTGGGGCCTGAAGCGATTTCAGGAAGCCCGCTGTCTACACTTTTTGACGTTCAGTTGTTACGGCCGGGAACCCTTCCTCGGTACATCTTTCGCGCGCGATATCTTTGAGCCCACCCTGGAGCAGACCCGCCAATGGTATGGATTCTATGTTGCGGGTTATGTCCTCATGCCCGAACACGTTCATCTGCTAATCAGCGAACCGGAAAGAGCAAAGCTCTCGATAGCCCTGCAAATGCTCAAGCAGAATGTAGCGCAACGGCTCGGAGGACCGGAAGGTAGCATGTTTTGGTTGCCACGCTACTACGACTTTAATGTGCGGAGCGAAGCCAAACGCATTGAGAAGCTGCGATATATGCACCGAAATCCGGTTGCGCGAGGGCTGGTCGAGAGTCCGGAGGATTGGGCCTGGAGCAGCTTTCGTCATTATCTGTCTGGTGTGGAAGGTGTAGTGGAGATCGAATCTCAGTGGACCGCGCAAAAAAATGGCGACGGATGGGGATTGTGCCCACGATGAATATCAAAGCTTTAGTCAGGTCTGGAGGTCAACCTCCCCGCCCTGTCGCAAAAAACGCGACAAGGACGGGGCACCGTCGAGGGTGGGGATTTTGATACGGAACTACCATCCCCTGGTCTGCAGCATACTGGCTTCATCCAAGGCTGCGATAGCTAAGCCCTTCATGGCGCCAATCAGGTCTTCGCTAACTTCAAGTAACACTTTAGGATCGTTGTAGTGGGCGGCAGCCTTGACGATCGCCCGCGCGCGCTTTTCCGCCTCGGCTGGATCTGCAAAGGTGGTCGAGTTGTTCATGAAGATCCCGGAACCGACAAACACGGCCTCAGCTCCGAGCTGCATCACGAGGGCCGCGTCGGCCGGCGTGGCGATGCCTCCGGCGGAGAAGTTCGGCACCGGAAGCTTCCCTTCCCGAGCCACCATCTTTACCAGTTCATACGGCGCCTGGTGCTCTTTAGCCTTGGAATAGAGCTCCTCTTCGCCGAGCACGGTGAGAATTTTCATCTCCTGCACGATCTGGCGGATGTGCTTTACAGCGTGAACCACGTCTCCGGTACCTGCCTCGCCTTTGGTGCGGATCATGGCAGCACCCTCGGCGATGCGGCGCAGGGCCTCTCCCAGGTTGCGCGCGCCGCAGACGAATGGAACCGTGAAGGCATGCTTGTCGACGTGATGGGCTTCGTCGGCCGGGGTCAGGACCTCACTTTCATCGATGTAGTCGACGCCCAGTTCCTGCAAAATCTGCGCCTCGGCGAAGTGCCCGATGCGGCACTTGGCCATAACCGGGATGGAGACCGCCGCCATGATCTCTCGGATCTTCTTGGGCGAGGCCATCCGGGCCACACCGCCCTCGGCGCGGATTTGCGCGGGAACGCGCTCCAGCGCCATGACCGACACCGCCCCGGCCTTTTCGGCGATCTCGGCCTGCTTGGCGTCGGTAACGTCCATGATGACGCCGCCTTTGAGCATTTCGGCGAGGCCGGTTTTCAGGCGAAGGCTGGTGGAGTTGTTGCCGTTGTTCTCTGACATGGCGAGTACCCTTGTGTTTTCCCTTAATCGCTAGCGCGAAGAATGGGCGCCTGGCGCGCCTTAGAACTCTCTATTTTACATCGGAGAAGGCTAAACCTTTCACCCGGGATAGACGATCAGCACGGATTTGACCCTGTCGAGCCTGGTGTTGCACCAATGATGAGAAGGCACGATAGACTGTATCGGCGAAGCCATGCCTCCCTGTGCGTCGTGTGGTGCCGAAAATCCCGCATCCAGCCGGTTCTGTTCTTCCTGTGGAAGCCCGGCGTCCAGCAATGATGGCGCTACGCTCGACTTTGGACCGTCGACGCCGCGCACCCCAAAGTCTACTTCCAGGCCTCCAAGTTCGTCGCCAGCGCTTTCGAGTGAAGGACGGTTTCTGCCCGGTTCGCTGGTCGCCGGACGCTACCGTGTCATTGCGCTGCTGGGCAAAGGCGGTATGGGAGAGGTTTATCGCGCCGACGATCTCACGCTCGGCCAGCCTGTGGCACTGAAGTTCCTCCCCGACCAGGCCGCCGCGGACGAAGCGCTACTTGAACGTTTTCGCGGCGAGGTACGGATTGCGCGGCGGGTTTCGCATCCCAATGTGTGCCGCGTGTATGACGTGGGCGAGATTGAGGGGCAGTCGTACTTCACCATGGAGTACGTGGACGGTGAAGACCTCGCTTCCCTGCTTCGCCGTATCGGGCGGCTTCCCTCTGACAAGGCGCTCGACATCTCGCGCCAACTCTGCGCCGGACTGGCGGCTGCACATTCCAAGGGTGTTCTGCATCGCGATCTGAAGCCCGCCAACATCATGCTCGACGGGCGTGGTCAGGTGGTCATCACCGACTTCGGGCTGGCCAGCGTCGCGGATCAGATTCAAGGCAACGAGGTTCGCAGCGGCACGCCGGCATACATGGCGCCCGAGCAGTTGGCGGGCAAAGAAGTCAGCGTGCGCAGCGACATCTACTCGCTGGGCCTGGTGCTGT
Organism: Terriglobales bacterium; assembly: GCA_963803205.1. Taxonomy (GTDB): domain Bacteria; phylum Acidobacteriota; class Terriglobia; order Terriglobales; family Acidobacteriaceae; genus CAWDLG01. The sequence continues at coordinate 160,338 of CAWDLG010000004.1, read as the reverse complement.
ACGAAGTGTTCACGGGAAGGCGCGCGTTTGCGGATGAGTTCGCGGTCAGGCGGCGCACCAAGGCGGACTGGACGCCGAGCCGCCCTTCGAGCGTGGTCAAGGATCTGGATCCGGCGGTGGAGCGCGCCATTCTGCGCTGCCTGGAGGAAGATCCGGCAGCGCGTCCGGCCAGTGTATTGGGCTTAGCTGCTGCAATGCCCGGCGGAGATCCGCTGGCGGCTGCGCTGGCCGCGGGAGAAACTCCGTCACCAGAAATGGTGGCAGCGGCAGGTCAGACGACCGGATTGCGACCCAACATTGCGATCCTGTGCGCGGCAGCCGTTCTAGTTGGATTGGGGCTGGCGGTCTTCGTGGCGATCCGTTCCAGCGCCTTCGAAAAGATGGGACTCGACCGTCCCCCGGAGGTGCTCGCACAGAAGGCGCGGGACCTCGTTGCAGAACTCGGATATGACAAGAAGCCTACGGACACCGCGCTCGGCATGTACGTCAACGGCGACGTGGTGGAATACCTCCAGAAGTCGGAAAAATCACATACCAACTGGGACCAGATCCTGGCTGGACGATCTTCCGTTCTGCAATTCTGGTACCGGCAAAGTCCGCAATACCTGGTTGCGGACAGCTTCAAAGATGTCGCGCTGACTCCCGACATCGTGACCACTTACGACCCGCCGGCGATCATTGCCGGGATGGTTCAAGTGGAACTCGATCCGCAGGGGCGTCTGGTCTACTTTCTCGCAATGCCCCCGGAACTTGAGACCGGCAATACGGCCAGCTTCCCTGCTCCCGATTGGAGCAAATTGTTTGCCGCGGCCGAGCTCGATCCGTCGCAGCTGAAGCCCACGGCCCCCATCTGGAACATCCTGGCGAGCAGCGACACGAGGCAGGCGTGGCAAGGAACGTGGCCGGGGACGACGCGGCCGTTGAGGGTCGAAGCGGCGTCCTGGCGCGGCAAACCCGTGTTCTTTGCGCTCTTCGGCGACTGGACAAAGCCATTCCGCTCCCGGAAGGATGAGCGCACGCGGGGAGACAAGATTCGGGACGTCGTGGGCGTAACGCTGTTGCTTTCGATCCTGTTTGGGGCCGCGGCGCTTGCCCGGCGAAACTACCGGCTGGGCCGCGCCGACCGCCAGGGGGCTCTTCGCCTGGCCACGATCATGATGGCGCTGGAACTGGCGCTCTGGCTGTTTCGCGGACACATGGTCCCGTCGGTGCAGATTCTATTTCCATTCTTGATGGCACTCAGCACAGGACTCTTTCTTTCGTGCGCGATCTGGCTTATCTATCTCGCGGTCGAGCCATGGGTGCGAAAGACCTGGCCTGAAGCGATGATCACCTGGAGCCGGCTGCTGGCGGGAAAGTTTCGCGATCCGCTGGTGGGACGCGATCTGTTATTTGGCGTGCTTCTGGGAGTGCTCTGGATTGTGATCCTCCAGGTTCGATACCTCCTGATGATGCGGCAGGGCGCCGTCCCTGCTACCTACAACACCGAATTTCTGCTGGGAGGACGCGAAGCCTTCGGAGCCTGGCTGGTCCAGATTCCGTCCTCGATCACGGGGGCGCTCGAGTTCTTCTTCATCCTGCTGGGTCTCAAGGTGCTGCTGCGCAAGGACTGGCTGGCAATCCCGGCGTTCATTGGCTTGTTTCTCGTTCTGCACTCCGGTAGTCCGTACCCGGCAGTCGAAATCCCTGCATTTGCTGTCGTCTATGCCGTTGCCATGCTGATCGTGTATCGCTACGGATTGGTTTCGCTGGTGGTGGCGATTTTCACGGTAGACCTGGTGGCGAACGTGCCGTTCACGGCGGACTTCTCCAAATGGTACCTCGGCACTTCGGTCCTGATTCTGCTCAGCGTTGTGGCCATCGCGGCCTGGGGGTTCTATCACTCGCTCGGGGGAAAGCCGCTCTGGAAAGATGCGGAATAACGAAAAAAAATCTTTGAGGCCCCAGGCAGGTCGCTAAGGCTTCCACTTGTTCAGAAACGCGATCACCGTTTCCGGATCCATGGAGCGGGCTTTCTCAAACTCGCCGTTCTGATCGCTGTAGAGCAGCTTGCCGGAACTGTCGAGGACGGCAAGCGCCGGAACCCCGCGCTTCAGCGGCACCTGGTACTGGGCGGCGAGATCGGTGTTGCGAATGTACTCACCTACGTCTACGTGAACGACCACGAAGCCGCCATCCACGAGTTTCGACATCGACGGCTGATGGAACTCGTAGTCCAGCACATGGCAGTCGTAACACCAGTTGGCTCCGAAGACCAGTAGAACGCGCTTGCCTGCGCGAGCCGCGCGAGCGAGAGCGGTCTTGATCTCGGCGCGGGCATTCACGTTGGCCGGGTAGAGATTGGGATTCAGCTTGCTCGGCTGCGGTGTCTTTAGGACATCCGAGCGCTTGACGAGCACAATGCGCCAGCCGGTTCCCTGCTGCTGCCAGGCTTGTTCTTCAGTCACGTAGAGGGTCCGCAGGCCGGAGGGAGATGGCGAGCGGTAAGTGACGGTGAGAGAGACCAGGTGCAACCCGTGCTGCTCGCCGGATTGGTTCTGAGCGACCTGGAAGTCCCTAGCCCCGGCTTTCTTCAGGTTATCCCAGAAAGTCATCTCTTCGGATATGTCGTGTCCCTGCTTCTGATCGTCGACGGATCGAGCAGGCGGGCTGCTGGAATACAGGTTGCCGAGCGCAGCGGGGTTGGGCGATTGCAGCGCGGTCGCCCAATCTACGAGAGGAGGAAACTCGGGAGCGTCGGCCGCCTGGGCTGCCGCCAAGGTGGCGTAGACGACGAAAGAGAGCGCAAGGGTAAGGGAACGCATGAAATGTTAACCGGCCCCTATCTTAACCCGCTGTCCGGGTCGGCGCGACGCGTCGCCGGAGATCCCAAGGCTCCTTCTCGGGTCGATGGTGATGAACACACCGGTGGCGTGGGCGAGGACGACCCCGCTTTGGTTGGTGATGTCGGCGGCACGGAATCGGCGACGCCCGCTAACTTTTGTCTCACGCGATTCGGCAATGAGAGGCTGGTTCAGCGGGACAGGCTTCAGATAGTCGACCGACATCTGCGAGGTCACGGCCAGAATCTGCTTCGCGCGATTCATCTTGGCCATCGCCTCATCCAGAATGGTCGCGATAATTCCGCCGTGCGCGTAGCCGGGCGGGCCGCTGTATCGGCGAGTGAGGCGGAAGCGGCAGATAAAGCGGTCCCGGGCAGCATCGTAGGTAAACTTCAGCCGCATGCTTTGGGGGTTGTCGACCCCGCAGCCAAAACAGTAATTCCTGGCTGCGGCTTTGCTGGTAGCTTTTGGCATGGGCAGATTGTAACGAAAGCGCACGCGCCGCTGGCTCTGGGGTCACGGTGGCATTAGTATGCTTAGCGCGTATTTCAAGTGGAGGAGAGGAATGCAACGTAGAGCGGGCATCCTGGCGATGGGTCTGATCCTGGCATCGAGTGTGGCGGCGCAGCCGCCCAAAGAATTTGACGGCAAAAGCTGGTGGCAGCACGTGCAGGTTCTCGCCGACGACAAGATGGAAGGACGGGACACCGGAAGCCCCGGGCTGCACAAGGCGCAGGAATACATCATCGAGCAATTGAAGAGAGATGGGCTTCAGCCGGCCGGAACGAAAGGCTACTGGCAACCGGTCAAGTTCACCGCCCGCAAGGTCGTGGAGAAGGACTCGAGCGCAACTCTCTTTCGCGACGGGAAGCCGGAACCGCTCTCTCTCGGCGAAGACGCCTACTTCAACGCGCGGGTGAACCTTGCCCCGGATGTGCAGGCACCCTTGGTATTTGTCGGTTATGGCCTCCAGATCCCGGAGAAGAACTACGACGATTTTGCCGGCCTCGACCTGAAGGGTAAAGTCGTAGTGCTGCTGGCCGGATCGCCCGCCGAAATTCCTACGGCGCTGGCCTCTCACGCGCAGACCGCGAAGGAACGGTGGCGGCCTCTCCATGATGCGGGAGCGGTAGGGATCATCACGATTGCAAATCCCGCTTCCATGGATATTCCCTGGAGCCGGATTTCGCTCAATCGAAATCACGTGCAGATGGATCTCGCATATTCGGAATTCGACGAAACCAAGGGCGAAAAGCTGGCCCTGACCTTCAACCCGGCGCAGGCCGAGAAGCTGTTCGCGGGCTCGGGACACACCTTTCAGGAGGTGGCCGAGCTTGGGAAAGACCGCAAGCCGCTTCCCCACTTTCCCCTGTCGGTTTCGATCAAGACGCATGCCAGGCTCGAAACCGATCCAGTCGAGTCGGCCAACCTTGTCGCCAGGCTTCCAGGCAGCGATCCCGAACTGAAAGACGAATACGTCGTGTTGTCAGCCCACACCGATCACGTCGGAATCGGCGAACCAGTAAATGGAGACCGAATTTATAACGGCGCGATGGATGACGGTTCCGGCTCGGCGGTGCTGCTCGATATTGCGGCACACATGAAATCCCATCCGGAGAAGACTCGCCGGTCGATTCTGTTTCTGTTTGTCACCGCCGAAGAGAAGGGTCTGCTGGGCTCAAAGTATTTCGCTTCCCATCCCACGGTCGACCGAAAGGCGATTGTCGCGGACATCAACGTCGATATGTTTCTGCCAATCGTCCCGCTGAAGGTGCTGCGGGTGCAGGGCCTGGCGGAGTCCGACCTGGGCGACAAAGCGCGCGACGTGGCCGCAGCCGATGGCGTGCGGGTGCAGCCTGACCCGGAGCCACTGCGAAATCTTTTCATCCGCAGCGATCAGTACAACTTCATCCGGCAAGGAATTCCTTCCATCATCATGGACGTGGGCTTTGACCCGGGCACGCCGGAGCAGAAGATTTTTAAAGATTGGCTGACGCACCGCTATCACGCTCCATCCGATGATCTCGATCAACCGGTCGATCTGGAAACGGCGGCGACTTACGAGCAGATCGTCCACGGGCTACTGATTTCGGTGGCCAACGCCGACGCGCGGCCGCAATGGAAGCCGGACAGTTTCTTCCGTCGCTTCGCGCACTAGGGGAGTACCGGGATCATCAGGATTTCCAACTCAAGCGCTTGCCTTGCGTGCGCTTGGCTGTGATAGACTTCCGCCGCAGCGGCATTTTAAAAATTCTAGCCGGTGGCTTTGACTCCACGATGGTTTTGAATCCACGACCCCTGGAGGTCTGGTAGATGGGCCTCGTTCTCCTTGCCATCATCTGGTTGATCACTTTTGTCAGCACTTACTTCTTCGTAGCGAAAACCTGGTGGCTCCCGCATGGGGCCTCCACGTCCGCTCCGTGGATTGACCATCAATTCGGCCTCACCTACTTATTGATGGGAATAATCTTCGTGGCCGCGCAGGCGTCGCTTGGCTACCTGGTCTGGAAGTTCCGCGACCGGCCCTCCGCCAAGCCGGTGCAGTACTCCCACGGGAACACGAAGCTCGAGATCATCTGGACCGCGCTCACCGCCATTCTCTTCATCGGGCTGAACCTGATGGGGAGCCATGTTTGGGCGGCGGAGCGGTTTGCCCCACCGAATGCCGATGCCGTTCCCGTCGAAGTCACCAGCATGCAGTTCGCGTGGTACTTCCGCTATCCCGGGCCGGACGGCAAATACGGCGCCACCAGCGCCAGCCTGATGGACCCCTCGGCCGGCAGCGAGGCAGCGGTCGGATTGAACACCAGCGACGCCGACGCCAAGGATGACGTTGTCACCGGCACGATGTATCTGCCGGTGAACCGGCAGGTCGACCTGACGCTCAAGGCCGTCGATGTGATTCACAGCTTCTTTGTTCCCTCCATGCGGTTCAAGCAGGACGCGGTTCCCGGCCTCGCCATCCACATGCACTTCACCCCTACCGAGACCGGAGATTACGACATTGTGTGCGCCGAGCTTTGCGGCCTCGGCCACTACAAGATGCACGGCACGCTGAAAGTCGTCAGCCAGGCGGAATTCGATGACTGGCTGAAGGCCCGGGAGGCGGAAAAACAATAATGGTTGCCCAGGACGCTCACGCTCATTCGGCCCCGCAGGGATTCATCCGCAAATACGTCTTCAGCCTCGATCACAAGGTGATCGGGATCCAGTACTACTTTCTGGCCCTGGTGGCGGTTTTTGTAGGGATGTTCCTTTCCCTGCTGATGCGCATCCATCTGGTCTGGCCGGCGGTGGCAATCCCGCTCATTGGAGAAATCAAGCCGGAAACCTACCTGAGCCTGCTCACCATGCACGGGACCATCATGGTGTTCTTCGTGCTCACCACCGCGCCCCAGAGCGGCTTCGGCAACTATTTCCTGCCAATTCAGATCGGGGCGCCGGATATGGCGTTTCCGGTTCTGAATATGCTTTCCTTCTGGACCACGTTTGTGGCTTTCGTTGTGATGCTGGCCGCGTTCTTCGTAACCGGCGGAGCACCGCTGCATGGATGGACCGGCTATGCGCCCCTGAGCGCAGTGCCTTCCGCAGGGCCAGGCGAAGGCCTGGGCGCGGACCTATGGATCACGAGCATCGCCATCTTCTGCCTGGCGTCACTGATGGGCGCGCTGAACTTCATCACCACTGTCCTTGATCTGCGTGCCAAGGGCATGACCTTGATGCGCATGCCGCTGACGGTCTGGGCGTGGTTCGTGACTGCGATCCTCGGACTGCTGGCCTTCGGTGTTCTCCTCTCTGCCGGCATTCTTCTGCTGCTGGACCGCAACCTGGGAACCAGCTTCTTTGTGCCGACAGTTGTGGTAAACGGCCAGCTCATGGGGCACAAGGGCGGCTCGCCGCTGCTGTGGCAGCACCTGTTCTGGTTCTTTGGGCACCCGGAGGTTTACATCGCGATTCTGCCCGGCATGGGCGTGGCGTCGCAGCTGCTTTCCACTTTCGCTCGCAAACCGATTTTCGGATACAAGGCCATGGTGTACGCAATCATGGGAATCGGAATAATGGGATTTGTGGTGTGGGGCCACCACATGTTCATGAGCGGAATGAATCCCTACACCGCTTTCGCCTTCTCCGTGATGACGATGGCGATCGGCGTGCCTTCTGCCATCAAGACTTTCAACTGGCTGGGCACGCTTTACCACGCGCGCATCCGGTTCCACACGCCGATGCTGTTTGCCATCGGCTTCGTTTCGCTGTTTGTCTCCGGCGGATTGAGCGGTCCATTCCTGGCGCAGCCGGTGCTGGATATTCCGCTGCACGACACCTACTTCGTAGTCGGCCACTTTCACCTGATCATGGGCGTTGCGGCCATCTTCGGTATGTTCGCCGGAACCTACTACTGGTTCCCCAAGATGTTCGGGCGCATGATGAATGAAAGGTGGGGCAGAATCCATTTCTTCTTCAGCCTGCTGGGCACGTATGCCATCTTCATGCCGATGCACTATCTGGGAATGGCCGGCCAGACGCGGCGGTACTCCCAGTTCACCGAAGTGCCGTACATGCACAACCTGCTTCCGGTACAGACATTCATGACCTATGCGGCCTTTATCACCATCGGGGCGCAATTCATCTTCGTGATCAATCTGTTCTGGAGCATGAAGAAGGGCGCGAAGGCCTCGGACAATCCCTGGGAGGCGACGACGCTCGAGTGGACGACTGCTACGCCGCCGCCCCATGACAACTTCGGCGGTCACACCCCGGTGGTTTACCATGGTCCCTATGAGTACAGCGTGCCGGGGGCGCCAAAGGATTACGTCATGCAGACCGATCCGGCAACGGTCACAGCCCACTAAGCTCGTAACTGCGGGCGATGGCACCCGCGCTACTCGGCCATGGCAACTTTGAGTCCACCAGTCTCGATCCACGATCCCAGGGTAGAAGACCCCAGGGTAGACGATCCCAGAATCGGTCACGGAGGCGGTACCCGCCCGCCGGCAGGGGGCGGGGGCGGCGATGGGGGCAACGGAAACGGCGATCCGGATTATGGGCATCGCCTGAGGCGCGCGCGCCTGGGTGTGGCGGTTGTGCTGGTGCCGGTGGTGATGCTTTTCGTTTCCTTCACCAGCGCTTACATCGTCCGCAAGGGTTTGCCAACCCTCGACGACCACACCAACACCTACGTTCGCGACTGGCTGACGGTCAATCTTCCGACCGCCTTGCTCTTGGTGAACACGCTGGTTTTGCTGCTCAGCAGTGTCACCATGGAGTTCGCCCGAAGAAGGATTGCCCGGCAGGCGGCGCTGGCTCCGGTGCAGTCGATCCCCGGGGTCTCGCTGGGAAAGGAGAACGCGTTTCCATGGCTGGGCGCGACCGTCGTTCTAGGCTTCGTATTCCTGGGCGGTCAGTGGATGGCTTGGCGCGAGTTGGCAGACCGTGGCTTTTACCTGGCCACCAGCGCCAGCAGTTCGTTTGTTTATCTTTTGACGGCGACTCACGCCGTTCACCTGGCGGGAGGCTTGCTGGTCTTGCTGTACGCCGCGGGCAGTTCGCTCACGAATCGCCCGATCGAGGCACGGCGCATTGTGGTGGACGTGACGGCCTGGTACTGGCATTTCATGGCTTTGCTGTGGATCTACATTTTCGGACTGCTGGAGTTTGTGCGCTAGCTCAACCCTGAGGAGAACGCAACATGTCTGATGTCGCGGTGCATCACGAGGCGCTGCAGGAATTCGAGCCATCGCTGTTTGGCACCTATTCCAAAAAAGTCGGAATGTGGCTGTTCCTGCTATCTGATTCCCTGACCTTCGGCGCGCTGCTTTGGGCTTATACCTACGGGCGAGTTTCCACGCCGTCATGGCCTACGCCGTTTCACTCGGAAAGCATCCGGAACGCCACGGTGATGACCGCGTTCCTGCTTACCAGCTCGTTGACGATGGTGTTCGCGGTGCGGGCAGCGGTATTCAAGAATGCCAAAGCACAGCTCTGGTGGCTGCTCGCAACCATGGCTTGTGGCATCGGCTTCGTCATTCTTCACGGACAGGAGTGGAGCAATCTGATCGCTGAAGGGCTGACTCTTCCCTTCTTCCCCGCCGCTCCCGGGCATGCCAGCGCGGAGTTCACCGAAGTTGCGAAATCCGTGCCCCAGTTTCCCGCGACATTCTTCGGTTTGACGGGCATGCACATGCTGCACGTGACCATCGGCGTGATTTACCTCGGCGTCATCGCCCTGCGGCGAAAGTTTATTCCGATCCTCTTAGGACTTTGGCTGGTGGCGTGGCTGGCCACGCCTTCATATAGCCCATTTCACTACGGGGCGCACGTTCTGCTGGTTGGCGCGATCGTGATTTCAGTGATCCTGTGGCTGAAACCGAAGATTTATGACTCCTCCGATGTGGAAGTTGCCGGCCTGTACTGGCACTTCGTGGATCTGGTTTGGATGTTCATCTTCCCGCTCGTGTACCTGATGTCGACTCGGATCGTCTAGGAGCTTACGGAATGGATGCGACCCAGATAGCGCTGGCTGAACGCGTAGCGGAGCAGCATCGCCACCACCCCAAGAGCATCTTCTTCTGGGTATGGGGGAGCCTTCTGCTTCTTACCGGCGTCGAGGTCTACCTCGCCTACCAGAACATGGAACTGATCCGGATGCTGATGATCCTGATGGGCCTGTCGCTCATCAAGGCGGGACTGATCATCGCCTATTTCATGCATCTGAAGTACGAGATCTCGCAAATGAAGTGGCTGACCATGAGCTCTCTTGTGGTCTGCCTTTCCCTGATGATGATTTTCCTGCCCGACGCTGTCCGCGTGGTACGCTTGGGAGTGCGATGAAACTGCGCCTGGCGACAGCCGTGATATTGTTCGCGCTTTGGACAGCGCCTGCCTTCGCCCAGGGCTGCGCCATGTGCTACACCAGCGCCAGCGGATCCACCCACGAAGGACAAGACGCTTTGAGCCGCGCCGTGCTGGTGCTGCTGGCCCCTCCCCTGGGATTCATGACCGTCGGCCTGGGACTCGCCGTCCGCTATGGTAAGAAGCGGGACGAAGAGCGAAACAGCGAAGACGAAAAAGACGAGTAGCAGTCTTTCCCAGAGGGATTTTTCTCTCCCCCGACTGTTCCTCTCCTCACCCTGCGTCCTTCCGCCTGCTTTATAATAGAAAGATTCTGTAGCCCTCCGGAGGCCACCAGAGGACCGGCCGGCCAGCCGCAAGGGTGCAGATCTTCCTTTACTGATGTCCACGGAAAGCATTGTTGTTCGCGGGGCGCGGGTCCATAACCTCAAAAACATCGATTTTGAAATCCCGCACAATTCCCTGACGGTCGTCACCGGCGTCTCCGGGTCGGGCAAGTCTTCCCTTGCCTTCGATACGGTGTACGCCGAGGGCCAGCGCCGGTATGTCGAGTCGCTTTCCGCCTACGCCCGACAGTTCCTGGAGCGGATCGAGAAGCCTGACGTCGACACCATCGACGGAATCGCCCCGGCCGTCGCCATCCGGCAGAAGAACAGCACGCGGAACCCGCGCTCCACTGTGGCGACCGCCACCGAAATCTACGACTATCTACGCCTGCTTTTCGCCCGTGTCGGGCGCACATACTGTCTGCAATGCGGCAATGAGGTGAAGAAGGACACGGTCGACGAAGTGGCCGATACGGTGCTAGCGCTGGGCGAGGACACGCGGCTGAACGTTCTGTTTCCTCTGCTCGCGCGGACTGCCCCGGCTGCGGATACGCCGAAAGCAAAGAAGCGTGGTTCGTTGCTGGCCCGCGTGCGTGGCAAGCGCGGGGCGAAAGAAACCGCAAAAACGCCGGCCCTGGATGACTCCCTGAAGTCGCGCTTGTTCGATCTGCGCAAGCGCGGGTTCAACCGTCTTTACCAGAACGGGGAGATTTTCGAATTTTCTACTCCGGAATCGCTTCTGAATATTAATTTCGGCGAACCGGTTTTCCTGCTGGTCGACCGTATTGCGGTTTCGGCCGAGTCGCGAGCCCGGATCGTCGACGCGGTCGAGAGCGGCTACCGGGAAGCAGGCGAGGTGATCTTCGAGACCGCCCCACGCGATGGGCAAAGTCCCCAGGTGCTGCGGTTTTCGCAGCGGTTTGAGTGCAAGCGTTGCGATATCCGCTACGAAGAGCCGGAGCCCAGGTTGTTTTCGTTTAATAATCCCTATGGGGCATGTCCGCGGTGCCAGGGGTTTGGAAATACCATCGACTTCGATCTCGATCTGGTCATCCCCGACAAGTCCAAGTCGCTCGGACGGGGCGCGATCGAGCCATGGACCAAGCCGAAATACAAGCCCCTCGCGGCAGAAATGAAGCGATTCGCGAAGCAAGCAGGGATTTCCATGGACACTCCGTGGGCCGAACTCGATCCCCAGGACCAGCAACGGATTATCGAGGGCGAGGCCAAATTTCCCGGGGTGCGCGGCTTTTTTGCCTATCTCGAGCGTAAGAAATACAAGCTGCACGTGCGGGTGTTTCTCAGCCGCTACCGCGGTTATTCGCTCTGTTCCACCTGCAATGGAGCCCGCCTCAGGGTGGAAGCCCGCCAGGTGAAGATTGACGGCAAGAACATCTGCGACGTCTGTTGCATGACCGTGGAAGAGGCCGCCGAGTTCTTCGCCGGAGTGCAGTTGAGCGAGGAGCAGGCTGCCATTGCCGACCAGTTGCTGATCGAAATTCGCGAGCGCCTGCGCTTTCTGAACGAAGTGGGCCTGGAATACCTGACGCTCGACCGGCTTTCATCGACCCTTTCCGGCGGCGAAGCGCAACGGATTCAGCTCGCAACGTCATTGGGTTCCCGCCTGGTCGGTACGCTCTACGTCCTGGATGAGCCGTCCATCGGCTTGCACAGCCGCGATACCCATCGGCTGGTGAAGATCCTGCATGGCCTGCGGGATCTGGGAAACACCATTCTGGTGGTCGAACACGATCCCGATGTCATGCGCGCCTCCGACCGAATTCTGGACCTCGGCCCGGGAGCCGGGGAAAACGGCGGCAAGGTCATCGCCGTCGGGACCTACGACGAGATTCGCCAGACACCGTCTTCTTTGACCGGCCGGTACCTCCTGAACGACCTCCACATCCAGGCGCCCGCCACCAGGCGAACACCAGGACGGCAACTGATCCGGATTCGCGGCGCCCGCGCCCACAACCTGAAGAACATCGACATCAATATCCCCCTGAACATGATCGTGGCAATCACTGGCGTATCCGGCTCAGGGAAATCCACGCTGCTGCACGACGTGCTCTATCGCGGGCTTGCGGCGGCAAAAAAGCACGCAAACGGCGATCCGCTTCCCGGCAACGGCTGGGCAGGACTCGAAGGCGACGAGTTTATCGACGAAGTGATTCTGGTGGACCAGTCTCCCATCGGAAGAACTCCGCGTTCGAATCCGGTCACCTACATCAAAGCTTTTGACAGCATTCGCGACCTGTTTGCCTCGCTGCCCGAAGCCAAGAAACGCGGCCTCTCAGCAGGACATTTTTCCTTCAACGTTCCCGGTGGGCGGTGCGAGGTCTGCCAGGGCGACGGCGTTGTGACTGTCGAGATGCAGTTCCTCGCCGACGTCGAACTGGTTTGCGAGGAGTGCAAGGGAACGCGCTACAAGCCGCAGGTTCTTGAAGTCCGCTACCGTGGCAAGAATATCCACGAGGTGCTGAACCTCACGGTGAAGGAGGGCCTGTCCTTCTTCGCGAATGCCCCCAAGATCGTCGAGAAGTTGCGCGTGCTGGATGAGGTGGGTCTCGGCTACCTGCGCCTCGGACAGTCGGCGACTACGCTGTCGGGGGGCGAGGCGCAGCGCATGAAGCTGGCAGCCCACCTGCAACCTGCCTCCAAGGGTTCGGGGCGACCCGCCGGCGCCAAGAAGCTGAAAAGCCGGATTCTCTATATTTTCGACGAGCCTACGACCGGGCTGCATTTCGACGACGTCAGCAAACTACTTGCCGCCTTCCGCCGTCTCATTGATGCAGGGGGCTCGATCCTCGTTATTGAGCACAATCTCGAGGTCATCAAGACGGCAGACTGGGTGATCGACCTGGGGCCGGAAGGCGGCAATCGCGGCGGCTATCTGGTGGGAGAGGGCCCGCCGGAGGCGATCGCGGAAAATGCCGAATCCCATACCGGCCGGTTTCTAGCTGGCATCTTACAAAATGGGGCGGCAGTTTCGGGCAATGGTCACAAGTAGGCAAGTCGCGGTTGCGCTGGCGCTGGCGTTCTGCCTAGGGATGGCTGCACAGGCGCAGAACACAGGACGGACCGTTCGCCACCATCGCGCGGTGGAATCGGGCGGTTCTTCCGCAGAACTTGCGAAGGCGGAAGCCGCAATTGAGAAGAAGGACTATGCGACCGCACAGCCGCTGCTGAAACAGATCGTTGCCGCCGATGCGGGAAACTACCAGGCATGGTTTGACCTGGGTTTCGTCTACAACGCTCTGGGCGACGCTGAAGGATCGATCGCGGCTTACCGGAAGTCTGTCGCCGCCAAGCCTGATGTGTTCGAGTCGAATCTCAATCTCGGCCTGATGCTGATGAAGTCGCATCAGCCCGGCGCCGAAGAATTCTTGCGCGCTGCCACCCGGCTGAAGCCGACCGCCCACGTCGAGGAAGGACAGGCCCGCGCCTGGCTTTCGCTTGCACACCTGCTTGAGGACACGAAACCCGAAGAAGCCATCCAGGCGTACCGCCAGGCCGCGACCCTTCAGCCCAAGGATGTTGAGCCCCATCTCTCGGCCGCGGTCCTGCTCGAAAAACGCAACATGCAGCCCGATGCGAAGAAGGAATACAAACAGGCCGTCGCACTCCAGCCCGACTCGGCCGATGCGCTCACGGGTTTGGCGAACCTGTACATGCATGGCCGCCGCTTTCCCGAGGCAGAGGAAATTCTGCGCAAACTGGTCGCGCTGCGCCCGCAGGATGGTGCAGCTCGCATGCAACTCGGCCGCATGCTGGCCGCCATGGGCAAGAACGACGAGGCCATCGCGGAGCTCGAATCCGCGGCAAAGGTGATTCCGGACGATTTCGACCTCAACCACGATCTCGCCGATCTGTATCTGGCCGCTGGAAAACTTGATCAGGCGGAGGCTCAATATAGCGCTCTTGTGGCTGCCAAGCCGAATGACGCCGAGCTGCACCATTCGCTGGGACTCGTGCTTCTAAAACAGCATCAATTTCCGCAGGCGCAGGAAGAATTCAAGCAGGCGGTCAAGCTCAAACCTGATTTTGGAGCCGCATACGGCGACCTGGCGGTCGCAGCGAGCGAAAACAAGGAGTATCAGCTGACAATCCTCGCGCTGGATATGCGGGCGAAGCTGATGCCGGAGCTGCCGGTTTCCTACTTCCTCCGGGCGACTTCCTACGATCACCTGCAGGACTACAAGCACGCCTCGGAGAACTACCACCGTTTTCTCGAGGTGGCGAACGGAAAGTATCCCGACCAGGAATGGCAGGCGCGACACCGGCTGATCGCTATCGAACCGAAGAAGAAATGATCATGGCCAGGAACATGCGACCTTGGGCGCTGGTATTGATGATTTTGATGGCAACGCTTTGGGCGTTCGCCGATGCGGAAGACAGCGTCGCAGAACTGGTGGCCAAGGCCGATTCGGCGCCGGTCGATAAGCAGCCCGAGCTCTACATCAAAGCTGCCCAGCATCAGCTCAAGAACGCCAACAGCCTTTACGATGCCGGAAAGTCGGAGGAGGCGGCAGCCGCCGTCAAGGACATCAGCACGTATTCCGGCAAGGCTACGGAGGCGGCGGGCAAGTCGCGCAAGCGGCTGAAAAACACGGAGATCGACGTCCGCAAAATGGCGGAGAAGCTGCGGGACATCAAAAGAACACTTAACTTCGACGATCAGGCGACGGTGCAGGACACAATCGACCACCTGGAAACCTTCCGAACCAGGCTGCTCTCGCAGATGTTCAGCAAGGAGAAGAAATGAAGGCGGTTCGCCTGGCTGCGTGTGTCGTTGCCTTGCTTATGCCTCTTGCCCTGCCGGCCCGCAAGCATGACCCGTTGAATCAGTTGGAGATCGATCAGCTACGCGATGCAGCCCAGGATCCGCTGGCACGGCTTAAGCTCTACGTGCAATTCGCTCGCGAACGGCTGCTCGCCGTGGAGAAGCTGCGTGCCGATCCCAAGGTGACCAATCGCGGCGAGCAGACACACGACGGCCTGGAAGACTTTATGACCGTCTATGACGAGTTGAACGGAAATATCGATACCTTCGATGACCGTCATGAAGACTTGCGCAAGCCCTTGAAACTGATCATCGACGCCGACGCCGAGTTTCAGGCGAAGCTCCGGGCGCTGAAAGCTTCGGGAGACACCAGTCCGGAGGAAGCCAAGCGCTACGAATTTGTGCTCAGCAATGCGCTGGAGACTTTGGACAGCAGCGTTCGCGACCATCGCGATCTTCTGGCCGAGCAGGAAGAAGCCGCAAAGCACAAGAAAAAGAAGTAGCTTCCGCTCAGCCGCAAAGCCCGTGCTAATCTCTGCATAAAGTGAGTGACCGCCTGCTGCAGGTTTTCCAGGAAAGTTACCGGGAACTGCGACCCCGAGTGCCGATGCCTGAATTAAAGGCGGACTTCTACGCCTTCGCCAACATCAACAACACCATCCGTCTTCGCCAGGGAAAGCTCCTGGTTCGAGTTTCTGACCTGCTGGAGGGCGCACCGAACGGCGTCCTACGGGCGATTGCGCACATTCTGCTCGCCAAGATGTACCGCAAGCCGATCGAACGCGAGCACACCACCCGCTACCGCCGTTATATCTCGAGTCACGACATCAGCCGGAAGGCCCATCTTCTTCGCCAGATGCGAGGACGCAAGACGATCGGATCGCCCAAAGGGCATGCTTACGATCTTGACGCGGTCTTTGACGACCTGAATGCCCAATTTTTCCATGGCCTTTTGGCCCGGCCGCAGATGACGTGGAGCAAGGAGCGGGCCCGGAACAGCCTGGGACACTTCGATCCGGCGCACAATGCAATCGTAGTCAGCCGGGTCTTCGATCATCCTGGCGTGCCGCGTTACGCGGTGGAGTACATCGTCTACCACGAGATGCTGCATCTCAAACATCCGGTGCGCCTGCGTGGCAGCCGCCGCTGCGTGCACTCTTCCGAGTTTCAGATGGAGGAGAGGCTCTTCCCCAGGCTGGAAGACGCCAAGGCCTTCCTGAAGCAACTGTGAGCCGCCAAGGCCCGTTCGCTGGCGATAATGCGCAGTCCGACCCGGATTGCGTTGACGGTGCGGCAGGCGAAGATTATCCTGTGAAGAGTTGAAATTGAAATTCATTTTCAATATCACCGGAGCCCCCACCGGCAATGATTGATGCTTTTATCGTGACCCTGCGCGAAGGCGTGGAGGCCGCACTAATCGTTGGAATTACCCTCGCCTATCTGCAAAAAATCGGGCAGACCGGCCTCCGCAAGACCGTCTTCGGCGGGCTGATAGCAGCCTTCCTCACCAGCATTTTAGTCGCGATCGTGTTCGCCCGCCTGGAATGGAACCAGGATGTGTTCGAGGGCTGGATCATGCTGGCTTCCGCGTTCTTTGTCATCACCATGGTGATTTTCATGATGAAGACGGGCCGGAAGCTCAAGGGGCAAATCGAAGGCAAGGTTGGCCTGCTGGCCGACAAGGGCTCGGCGTTCGGGATTTTTCTGTTTGTGTTCCTGATGGTGTTGCGCGAAGGCGTGGAGACGGTTCTGATCCTCTCCGGTGTGTCGCTCAACACATCCGCCATGCTCAATTTCCTGGGGACGCTGCTGGGGGTGCTGGTCGCGATTTTCTTTGGCGTGATGTTCGTCAAGGGCAGCGTCAAGATCAATTTGCAGAAGTTCTTCCGCGTCACCACAGTCATACTCTTCTTCGTAGCCGCCCAGTTAGTCATTACCGGCCTGCATGAGCTTTCCGAGAGCGGCGTGCTTCCCTCGTCGCGAGAAGAGATGGCGATTATTGGTCCGATTGTCCGCAATGATCTGTTTTTCTTCGTGACTATTGTGGCGATGGCGGCGCTGATGGTGCTCTTCGACATGAAAAGACGGCAGCCTACTGCCCTGCCGCAATCGCCCGCAGAGCGGCGCAAGGCCCTCTGGAGCACCCGCCGTGAGCGCTTCTGGATGGTTGCGGTCTACGCCAGTTCGTTCGTCTTCATAGCGCTGGTGACGGCCGAGTTCATCTATGCCAAGAGTGTAAGTGCGCTCTCTCCCGCAACCGAAGTGGCCTTCGTCAATGGCGAAGTGAAAATCCCTGTAGCGCAGGTCTCCGACGGCGACCTGCATCGCTATCTGGTGCGCGACCACTCAACCACGGTGCGTTTCTGGCTTTACAAGAAGCCCGATGGCAACATCGTCACGGTGTTCGACGCATGTGAGATCTGCGGGCCGGTAGGGTTCTACAAAGGCCCTCATGGCGTGATCTGCAAGAACTGCGCTTCACCCATCAACGCCCAGTCGATCGGCACCACCGGGGGATGCAATCCCGTCCCTCTCAAAGCCGTGACCCAAGGCGATACGGTCGTCATCCAGGAGGCGGATGTGGCGGCCGGTGACCGCCTCTTCCAGCAATAATCCATGTTTGTGCGGCTGGTTTACGAGTCCTTCCGGCGACAGAAGCAGCGCAAACTGCTGGCCGCCGTTGCCATCACGCTCGGGGTTGGCGTGGCAACCTCGATGATCGCCGTGGCCACCGACATCGGCGACAAGATCAGCCGCGAGCTGCGGAGCTACGGCGCCAACCTGATTGTCACACCAGAAGACGATGCTCTGGATCTCGAAATCGGGGGCGTGAACCTGAAGCCGCCCAGCGATGGCGCCTACCTCGACGAGGCCGACCTTCCCAAAATCAAGGGCATGTTCTGGCGAAACAACATTGTCGGATTCGCTCCCATGCTGACGGCGACAATTGATTTGCCGAACGCCGGCAATGTGCGCGTGCTTGGTACGTACTTCCAGAAACCAGTCACCTATGGGAAAGAGACATTCAGAACCGGCGTTCGCACCACCTATCCCTGGTGGAACGTGCAGGGCGCATGGCCGGACGACGCATCTTCCGACGTCCTGCTTGGGCAGCGCCTGGCAGACCGCGTGGGCCTGAAAGGTGGAGACGAAATTCGGATTTCCGGCCAAGCGCACCGGATCAGCGGAATTCTCTCCTCCAGCGGGGCGGAGGATGATGAGATCGTAGCCCCTCTCGCTCTAGCCCAGCAGATTCTGGGACGGCCGGGGGAAGTGCGGCGCGTCTACGTCAGTGCGGTGACGAAACCGGAAGACGCCTTCGCCCGCCGCGATCCCAAGACGATGAGCCCCGAGCTGTACGACCGCTGGTATTGCTCGCCCTACGCGCAGTCGATCGCCTATCAGTTACAGGAGGCGATCCCTCACTCCCATGCCGAGCAGATCCGGCAGGTGGCGCAGAACGAGGGTACAGTCCTGCGGCGCATTCAAGGACTGATGCTGCTGATCACGTTTGCCGCCCTGCTCGCCTCGGCGCTGGCAGTCTCCGCCGCGATGGCAACGGCAATTTTCGAGCGCCGCACCGAAGTCGGATTGATGAAAGCCCTAGGAGCCAAAAACCTGATGGTCGCCTCGATCTTCTTTGCTGAAGCTGCCCTGCTGGCGATCAGTGGCGGAGCGCTGGGATTTGTTGCGGGCGTCCTGCTTGCGCGCCAGATCGGTTGGTCGATTTTCTCGGCAGAGATCGCGGTACAGCCGGTTCTTCTTCCGGTGGTCTTGCTCATCGCCGTCATCGTGACTTTCGCGGGGAGCGCCGCAGCGATCCGCCGCGCGGTTCAATTTGATCCCGTGTATGCCTTGCGAGGGGAAACGTGAGCAGGCGAGGCCCTAGCGCTCGGAAGGGACATCGCACGTCGATGCTTTTGCGCATGCTGGTGCGAGCGGCAGTCCTGCGCCGCGGGCGGGCAATGGCTGCTCTGCTGGCCATGATCGTTGCGGCGGCTACGGTCACCACCATGCTGAATCTGTACGTCGATGTGCAGGCGAAGCTGGGAAAGGAATTCCGCAACTACGGCGCGAATATCGTCGTGGTGGCAAAGAATGGGCAACTACTGTCGGAAGGCAGCCTGGAGACTGTCAAGACGGCCCTCGGCGGCCAGGCGCAGGCGGTCCCCTTTGCATTTGTTGTGGCAAGGACGGCCAGCGGAAAACCGGTTGTCGTTGCCGGGACGGACCTTGACGCGGCTCGGGCTATGGATCGCTGGTGGTCAGTCACGGCGTGGCCCACAAAGGCCCAGCAGGCGCTAGTTGGCAGCTGGGCGGCGGCCGCGCTGAATTTGCAACACGCGGATTTCGACCTGACTTTCCAGAATCGGCGAATCCATCTTTCAACCGCCGGGACCGTCCAGACCGGCGCCTCCGAGGACAGCCGTATCTACCTTTCCCTGCCTGAGTTCGAGAACTGGACCGGCGTTCGTCCCTCGACAATTGAAGTGGCCGTTCCCGGCGCGGAAGTGAGCGGGGCGGTCGAGAAGCTGAGCGCTTCCCTTCCCGCTGCCGAGGTTCGGCCCATCCGCCAGATCGCGGACGCCGAGGCGCGGGTGCTGGGCAAGACGAGGAAAACCCTGCTGGCGTCGTCGATCCTCATCATCGCGACAGCGGCCCTGTGCCTGCTGGCGACGCTGATTGGGTGGGTCTACGACCGGAGGCGCGATTTCGCCATTATGAAGGCCCTGGGGGCCTCGCAGCGCCTGCTGGGGGCATTCTTTGCGGCGGAGGCAGCGGCCCTCGGCGTGGTGGGGGCGACCGCCGGTTTTGGGCTCGGAACAGGCCTTGCCGCCTGGATCGGCCGGGTAAACTTCCATGCGCCGGTGGTGCCGCGTTTCGAGGTATTTCCGGTGGTGCTGGTCGGGAGCGTCGCGGTGGCAATGCTTGCCGCAGTCGTGCCAATTTCGCTGCTTCGCCGCGTGGAGCCTGCTAACATCCTGAGAGGGGAGTAGATGATCCAGCTCAAAAATGTCAGCCGGATGTACCCGCCGCAGTCCGGGTCGGCTGGACCTGCAATTCGGGCGCTGGATGATTTCTCCATCACCGTCGATCCCGGCGAATGGGTGGCAGTAATGGGACCGTCGGGATCAGGAAAATCTACTCTTATCAACCTCATCGGCTGCCTCGACCGCCCGACATCCGGCGAGATCTGGCTGGATGGCGAAAATGTCGCCAATATTTCCAGCGGCGATCTGAACCGCGTGCGCGCCGAGAAGATTGGTTTCGTCTTCCAGCAGTTCCATCTGATTCCGTATCTCAACGCGGTGGAGAACGTCATGCTGGCGCAGTACTTCCACAGCATGACGGATGAGCAGGAAGCCCTTGAGGCGCTGGACCGCGTGGGACTGAAGGATCGCGCCGGGCACATCCCTTCCCGCCTGTCGGGCGGCGAGCAGCAACGGGTATGCATCGCGCGGGCGCTGATCAATGATCCCAAGATCCTGCTGGCGGACGAACCTACCGGCAATCTTGACGCCGTCAACGAGGAGATCGTTCTGCGCCTGCTGCGCGAACTGCACCGCCAGGGACGCACCATCGTGATGGTCACGCATGATCCGGTCGTGGCGCGGCTGGCGGACCGCCGCATCGAATTGCATCACGGAAAGATCGCGGCGCAGGAAGTGTTCTCGATGGCCGATGAGGAACAGTTGGATGAAGTTCTCGAGGAATTGTGGGCTCTCGAAGAACACGGGCAGATCGCCGAGATTGGCCGCATGGAGGTGCATGGCGCGCTGCCCGTGAGCATCGCGGTCGAAACGATGACGAATCTGGGGCTGCTGACGACAAGGCCCCATCCTCCCGTAGCGCACGATCACAAACCATTCGTAAATCCCTGCCATGACGCCCTGAAGCCCGACGGCGTTTCGACCGGCGACGGCAGTCAGATCGTCGAACTCACCGATCGCGGGCGGCGGCGGGCAGCGGATATCATCCGGCGGCACCGTCTTGCCGAGCGACTGTTCACCGACAGCCTCGCCATGGACAGCGAAACCGAAATCGAGCAGCAGGCCTGCAAGTTCGAGCACATTCTTTCGCCGGGAGCCACCGACAAGATCTGCACCTTTCTGGGCCATCCCCGAACCTGCCCGCACGGGGCGCCCATTCCGCGGGGGGAGTGCTGCGGCACCGATGAGCTCAGGGAAGCTCCCATTCCCATCGACGCTAAAATCTCGCGCTGAATGTCCGCTAAAACCACGATTGGCGTCTTCGACTCCGGCTTCGGCGGCTTGACCGTTCTTAAAGCATTGCTTGAAGCCATCCCTGGCGCTGACTATCTCTATTTTGGCGACACCGCCCGGCTGCCCTATGGCTCAAAATCCGTCGAAACGGTAGCCAAGTACGCCGTCGAAGCGGCACATTTTCTCGAGGACCATGGAGCCAGGATGTTGGTGGTTGCCTGCAACACCGCGACGGCTCTCGCTTTCGGCGCGATCGAGAATGCGGTGAGGATACCGGTTGTGGGTGTGGTTGAGCCCGGAGCGGAGAGAGCGGCGCGCTCAACCCGATCAGGAAAGGTTGTGGTCGCGGGCACGGAGGCGACTGTGAGCAGCCATGCTTATCGCAAAGCGCTGGAAGCGCGCGGGGTGCGCGCCTCGGAAAAGGCTTGCCCGCTGCTGGTGCCGCTGGTAGAGGAAGGCTGGAGCGAACATCCAGTAACCGAACAGGTCGCGCGCATCTACATGCAAGAGGCCTTCGCGGGCGAGTTTGAGTCAGCGGATGCCCTGGTTCTCGGTTGCACGCATTACCCGCTGCTCAGACCGTTGCTGCGAAGGGTCCTTCCTGCGGAGGTGTCGATTGTCGACTCCGCCGAATCAACCGCGGAAGTGGTCGCGGCAAAACTGGGAAGCCAACCCAACCCTGATGCTGCCTCACAATTGAAGTTCTTTGTGACGGATTCAACCGAGAAGTTTCGCCGGCTGGGAGAACGCTTCCTGGGACGAGCTATCGACGGCGTCGAGCACGTCGACCTGAAGGAGTAATCAGTTACCTGCGCGCAAGAAAAATGGCCGCGAGAGTTCGCGGCCATGACACTTCTCCAGATATTTTTCAGTAGAGCCGAAAGCTGACTTCCACGTTGATCTGCACCGCCACAGGCTTTCCGTCCTTCATGGCAGGCTCAAACTTCCACTGCTTCACGGCTTCGATAGCCTTTTCGTCGAGCCCAAGTCCCAGGCTGCGAGTGACGCGAATGTCACGCGGATGACCGTCGGGACCAACCACCAGCCACAGTACGCAAGTGCCCTGATACTTCGCCTTGCGGGCTTCCTCTGAGTACTCCGGATCGGGTGCGAACAGCGCACGGGGAGCCGAAACTCCGCCGCCCACGCGGAACACGCCGCCGCCAATACCACCGCCGCGGCCCGGTCCAACGCCTGGTCCCTCGCCCGAGCCCACGCCACCGCCGGTGCCTGACCCGATGCCGCCGCCGGAACCGGTGCCGTTCGAAGGCGGCCCGGAAGGCAGGTGCGACATGGGATCGCCCAGGTTGGGCAGGCTGTTCATCGCCAGCTTGACCTGCGGCGGAACTACGACCGTCGGCTCAACCGGCAGCTTGGGATTCTGATTTCTGACCACGATCGCCGGGGGAGTGATCTGCTCCATCGACGTCTTGGGCAAGCGGCCCTTGGGAGCCTGGAACTTGTCGCGGTCGCCGCCACCGCCGCCGCCACCGACCTGCGTCTTCGCGGGCGGGAGCGGAGGAACATCCTCAGCCGGGGCGATGAGAGTAACCACTTCCTTGGGTTTGGTTTCCTGGACGATCTGGCGGCCGAGAAGCGTCAGGCCGATGATCAGCGCCAGGGCGATTCCGTGAAGCACTGTCGAACCCAGCACGCCGTTTTTCTTGTAATTGTAGAAACCCCAGATGTCGCGCACCGGAACCGGCCGCGAAGACAAAACCAGTGGCGGCAGTTTTTTGGGGAAGAAGAAGTCATTCAGGTTGCGGAACAGTGACTTCCACAACGGCCCGTCGATGCTTCCCTTGGGAAGCAACAAATTAAGCTCGGGCTCTCTTTCCTGTTCAGGTGCGATCATGGTCGGCATATTTAGGCTCGAGCACTTCCCGGACCGGGAAGGAAGGTTGACAAGTCTTCTCCTTCCCTCAAATTGATGAGCAGATGCGGTGCCAAGTTGCTTTTGCCGCCGGTTCCTATCCTGGCAACCATACTCTAAAGTTCCGATTTCAAGGACTTTTCGGTAACGCTACGTCGCCTGATTAGATGCCAAGAGAAAACAAAAGTGAGGAAAATTGTACACGCATTTTTCCTATTTTCGCAGGGGCTTTTGCGGGCGCCGGTCCCAAGGGTCATTAAGGGGCCGCCGCAGGGCCAATAGACGTTCGTTTCCGCTCTCCCTATAATGAGAAAAATCAACTATTTGGGAGACATCCGCGAGTGCCCCTGGAGCTGAAATCCACCATTAACCTGCCGAAAACCGGCTTCCCCATGAAGGCCAACCTGCCCCAGAACGAGCCTAAAATCCTCGAGCGCTGGGAGCAGATGGGGATCTATGAACGGATTCGGGAGGCCGGCAAAGGGGCGCCACTGTACATCCTGCATGACGGTCCGCCCTACGCCAACGGTCCGATCCACCTGGGGCATGCCCTCAACAAGTGTTTGAAGGATTTCATTGTCAAGTCCAGATCCATGGCGGGATTCGACTCCCCCTATATCCCCGGATGGGATTGCCACGGGCTGCCCATTGAGATCAAGGTCGACCAGCAGCTGGGTGGGAAGAAGTTGCAGATGAAGCCGCTCGACGTGCGGCTGGAATGCCGGAAGTATGCCCAGAAGTATCTCGATCTTCAGCGCGAGCAGTTCAAGCGCATGGGCGTGTTTGGCCGCTGGGACAATCCCTACTCCACCATGACCCCGCAGTACGAGTCCGTGGTGCTCTCGGTTTTTTACGCATTCCTCGAGAAGGACTTCATCTACAAGGGTCTGCGGTCAACGTACTGGTGCATTCACGACAAGACGGCGCTCGCCGAAGCTGAAGTCGAGTACGAAAACCACGTCAGCCCGACGATCTGGGTGAAGTACGGGCTGCAGTCCGATCCGCGAACGATCGATCCCGCTCTAGGGGAAGCGCGTATCCGAACTGGAAAGCCGGTATCGACCATCATCTGGACCACGACTCCCTGGACGCTGCCGGCCTCGATGGCCGTGGCGTTTCATCCCACGGAAGAATATGTCGCGCTCGAGGCGGAGAAGGATATCTACATCGTCGCCGAAAAGCTCAGCCGGAGTGTGGCGGAGAAGTGCGGCTTCCCGGATGCCAAGCCGGTTGCCCGTTTCCCTGGCAAGGCCATGGAGTATGCATGGTTTTATCACCCCTTCCTTCCGTGGGAGCAGCGAAAAGTACTTGGAGTCATCGCCGACTACGTCACTATGGACCAGGGCACCGGAGTGGTGCACACCGCGCCGTCGCATGGAGCTGACGATTTCGCCACCGGCGTGCGCTACAAGCTCGATCTCACCACCAACGTGGACGAAGCGGGATTCATCCGCAAAGGATTGCCGGAGTACGACGGCAAGAAGGTTTTCGACGCCAACGACCCGATTGTCCAGCTCTTGAAGGCTCGGGGGGTGCTGCTGCATTCGGAGAAGATGGAGCATTCGTATCCCCACTGCTGGCGTTGCCACAATCCGATCATCTTTCGCGCCACCGAGCAGTGGTTCATCTCGATGGAGACGCCGATGACCGGCGGCACATTGCGCAGCCGCACGCTGGAGGAAATCAAGAAAGTGAAATGGGACCCGGCGTGGGGCGAGGAGCGCATCGCCAACATGATCGCCACGCGTCCCGATTGGTGCATTTCGCGGCAGCGCATCTGGGGAGTTCCGATCGCGGTCTTCCTGTGCCAGGGCTGCGGAACTTTCTTGAATGATCGCGACATCAACCGCAAGGTGGTGGAGCTGTTCGCGAAGTCCGGAGCTGACGCCTGGTACACGCCCGCCGCAGAGTCTTTGCTCCCTGCGGGAACCACGTGCTCGAAATGCGGAGGCACGGCTTTCAAGCGGGAGACCGACATTCTCGACGTGTGGTTTGAATCCGGATCGAGTTACTTCGCCGTCCGCGCGAACGAGCCGGGGTTTCCCTGGCCGTCCGATCTGTATCTCGAGGGCGGCGACCAGTACCGCGGGTGGTTTCACTCTTCCCTGCTGTGCGCCGTGGGCACGAAGGGCAGCGCGCCCTATCGCATGGTTTCGACCAACGGCTGGACGCTCGACGAGCACGGCAGCGCCATGTCGAAATCGCGCGGCAATGACGTCGATCCCGCCGACATCGCAACCCGGCTGGGGGGCGAGGTGGTCCGGCTGTGGGTGGCCTCGGTCGACTTCCGCCAGGATGTGGTGGGTTCGGAACAGCTCATGCAGCGGATCGCGGAAAATTACCGCAAAATCCGCAACACGCTGCGTTACATCCTGGGTAATTTGTACGATTTCGACCCCTCCAGGGATGGCGTCGATTTCGCGAAGATGGAATCGATTGACCGGTACATGCTGGCGGAAACCAGCGCCATGACGACTGAAGCCATCCGCTGGTACGAGGAGTTGGCGTTTCACAAGATCTACCAGAGTGTGAACCGCTTTTGTGTGGTGGAGTTGAGCGCGTTTTATTTCGACGTACTCAAGGATCGCCTTTACACCTTTGCTCCGAATTCGCCGTCGCGGCGGGCGGCGCAGACAGCGATCTGGCGCATCGGCGAAGCCCTGGTACGCCTGTTGGCTCCCATCATGAGCTTCACGGCCGAGGAGGTCTGGGGTTATCTTCCCGCAGCTAAGGGACGTCCGCAAAGCGTTCACGTAGCCAGATTTCCCGCGGCGGAAGACATTTTCGGTGGCGGGTCAGTTCCGGAGCCGGCGCAGGCGGAGGACTGGAGCACGCTGCGCGCGGTGCGGGACCAGGCATTGAAAGGCCTGGAGGAAGCCCGCAACAGCAAGCTGATTGGCGGCAACCTCGAGGCGGAGGTCAAGGTGACCGCCTCGGACCCGGTCTACTCGGTGCTGGCGCGCTACCAGGACCAGCTACCATACCTGTTTATCGTTTCTGCCGTCACCCTGGAGAAGGCGGCCTCGGGCAACGGAACCGGCGGAGTGAGCGTCCAGATTACTAAGGCTTCCGGTCAGAAGTGTGAGCGATGCTGGAACTACTCGACCCATGTGGGCGAGGATTCGGCATATCCCACGGTTTGCGAACGGTGCAGCGCTGTGCTGAAGGAACTCGAACTGAGCGCGGCGGCGAAATGAGTTCTGACCAGTCCCAGAATCTCTCCACGGTTCCGATGCGATTCATCAAGACGCCATACGCCATGCGCCGCTTTCACTTCCTGATTGCAGCGCTCGTGCTGGTCCTCGACAGGGCAACCAAATGGTATATCGCGCAGCAGGTGTCGCTGCACGACAGCGTCAAGGTGATTAACGGATTTTTCTACATCACCCACGTCGAGAATCGCGGGGCCGCATTCAGCCTTTTCGCCGACTCGCCCTCGCAGTGGAAGATGGGAATGCTGGTGCTGTTTTCCGTGGTCGCGCTTTTGATTGTGCTGGCGCTTCTGTGGCGAAGCGGACACTCCATGACCACGACCGGCGTGGGGCTTGCCCTGATTCTCGGTGGCGCTCTGGGAAACCTCTGGGATCGGCTGATGACGGGGCGTGTGGTGGATTTTCTGCTGTTCTATCTGGGTAGTTATCCCTGGCCGGCATTCAATGTAGCGGACAGCGCGATCGTGGTTGGTGCGGGCCTGCTGGTCGTCGAGGTTCTGTTCAGCAAAGCGCCCGCAACCGAGAAGCCGGTCTAACCTGCCTACGGCTTCCCGTACAACTGCCGGTAGACGCTCTCATTTCGCAGAATTGCCTGTACGTACTCGCGGGTCTCGGTAAAGGGAATCGACTCCACGAATTCCTGCGGGTCGCGGTATTGCCCATAACCCAGCCAGGTGTCGACCCGATCTGAGCCGGCGTTGTATGCGGCCAGCGCGTACTCAAAGGCCCCGAATTTATCGACCATGGATCGAAAATATCGGGTGCCGAGCTGAACATTTACCCCCGGTGTCAACAGGTTGTCAGAGGAATAGTGCCGGATCTTTTCCTCGCGGGCCACACTTTTGCCGGTGGCCGGCAGCAACTGCATTAATCCGACGGCCTTCGCCCGTGACACCGCCGTCGGATTGAATTCCGACTCCTGCCGGATCAGGGACGCTACGAGATAGGGATCGAGCGCGTTCTGAGAGGAATATCTCTTGATGTCCGTCCAGTAGGGCCGCGGGAAAAGCGCCTCCCAGTAGTCGCGCGGAAGAATGGGCAGATCGACGGCGAAATAGTTGGGCGCCGCTCGCTTCATGGCGCGAAGCGCCATGTCATAGCGCCCCAGATCCTGGTAAAGGCGGGCAGTCTCCCGTGCCAGCCAGTTCCCTTTTTCCTCATCCGCCGCGGCTTGCAGTTCGCGGATGGAGAAATCCATAAGCGCGCCATTTTCCAGCAGCTCCGCTTTTTGGACCCTCAGGTTGGTTGTGGGAGGATCGTCCGCAACCACCTTGCTGGCCGTGCCGATTGGCGGGACGCGGTCGAGAAGGGCGTAGTGCGGCGGATCGTCCTGCACTTTGATTTTTTCCAGCCGCAGCCGCGCCAGGTTTCCGTAGTAGTAATTGCGGAAGCGTTCAGAAATCTTCTGGTAATACGCCTGCGCCATGGCTGGGTCGTTGTCTTCCTCTGCCAGACGCCCTCGCCAGTACAAGGCGGCGGAAACTTCCGAGGAATTTGGATACAGGGCGATGTGCTGCTCGAATTCCTTCCGCGCCTCGACATTTCTGCCTTTGCGCAGGCTCAGCCAGGCGACCTTCCAGTGCGCGTAAGCGGCGCGGCTGCCGTTGGGAAATCTCTGCTGAAGCTCGCGGTAGAAGTCGATGGCGCGGTCGTAGTCGGGCTTCAACAGATACATGTTGCCGACCGAAAGCAGCGCCTGCTCCATCCACGGACTGTTCGGCGTGCTCTGGCGCAGCTGATCCAGCGTTTTCACCACACCATCTTCGTCGTTGGTGGAACGCGCAACCCATCCCAGGTTGTAGAGACGCTCGGCATTCTGTTCAGGCGTCAGGTTGGAAAGCGAATCAAGAATCTGTTTTGCGTCGCTATTCTTCCCTGCCCTCCGCAGTGAAACTCCAAGAGCCAGCTGGATGGCCGGGCGTTCACCTGGGCTCACGGAATTCAGCAGGCTCCGGTATTCATTCGCTGCATCGTTGAAGTGACCGCCCTTGAGCAGCAGGTCGGCGCGAGTCTTCTGGTCGGCAACCGATGGCGGCGGAATCTGCGCAAGGGGCAGCTTCTTCAGTTCCCCATCGGCCAGATCGGCTTCGGTGCTCAGCGGCATCGTGAAGTAGAGATTGCGAAAAATCGCCACTGCCTTCGCGGTCTGTCCGGCGGCAGCATAGGCGCGACCGAGCGTCAATTCGAGATCGGAGCGCGTTGGCTGACGATCCTTCTCCAGCACGTCCGCCGCTTCCTGAGCCTTTGCGCTGTTCAGCAGTGCGTTCGCATAGAGAACGTGAGCATCGCGCCGGACCAGCGAATCGGGATAGTCCTTGTCGAAATCGGCAAGCGCGGCGATTACGTCCTGGTTTTGGCCGGTCTGCGCGTAAGCGCTCCCCAGATAGTAGGCAACGTAATCGCCCAGGTCGCCGGCGTGTGCTTTCGCATGGTTCAGGGGATCGACGGCTTTGGCGTAGTCGTTGTCGAGAATGTGAGCGTAACCCACTACGAGCCAGGCGAGGGCGCCGGCGTCCTGGCGCGCGTGACGTCGCGCGTAAACCTCAACTCCGGCGTACGCGGCTGGAGTGCGGTCTTGCAAGAGCTGCCGGGCCATGGGCTTCAGGCTGGCCGACGCCACAAAGGCCTGGTGCATCCGGCGCACCCGTGGGGATGGAGCTTTCTTCTTTTTCTTCGCGGTCGTGCCGGCGGATTTCTTGGCTGTTTTGCGGGTGGTGGTACGGGACTGCGGCGGGGCGAGGGTATACGCAGTGCCGACAAAGAAGCAGAGACACAGAACGAGAACCCAGTTACGAGAAAACAAAACCACTATGACCTGTGATCGCCTTATCGGCGGAAATTGACGCCCATCACTGCGGGATCGTCGTCGGCCAGATTGTGAACCAGTTCCTGGTCGAAGTAATTGGCTGCGGCTGCAACCGTGGTGCCGTAGCGCTTCCCAAACGTGGCCCGGCTCTTCTCGATATCGTCCTTCAAGCGGTCGTACAAATCTTTATGGTTCCTGCCGTCCGTCACCTTGGCCTGGTTGTACAGCTTGATCTCGTCGACCAGCAGGCGGGCAAAGCGCTGGGCCTTCTTGTGAACGTCCGCATCTTCAGCGGAGAGATCGCCATGCGTTGCCGCCGGCGCTTCGGTCACTGCAGCAGGAATCGGAGCGGGCTGAACGCTCGAATCTGCGCCCGCGGCTGCCGCCATCGCCAGCGGCGGATGAGCGGCAAACGGATCGGAATGCGCAGCAGCCGTTGTAGTGGGCGCGGCCTCGTGAGCTTCCGTCGCGACCGCTTCAGGAGCATCTTTGTACGTTTGCTTGCGAACCGAAACCACTTCCAGCCAGGTGCTCGTTGTCAGCAGAAGCAGCTCCAGCGAAGAGGCATCCAGATGGCCTCCTGTCTGGTTTCCTGCGTCGGCATAAATCAAAGCGGCCACTTTATCCTTCAACACCAGCGGAAGCAGAAGGACGCGGTTGTCGGAGGGTGCGTGGAACCGGCTTATGAAGCCGGAATCGAACTCGCCCGCATTGCCTGAGGATGCGGTGCGCGACTGCATGGTTCGCGCCGCCATCCCGGTGCCCAGGTCGAGCGAAAAATCTTTCACTTCGTCGTTATTAGCGAAGCCGCGGGCCTGCCAGGCTGTGCCCGTGCCCGCTTTCACAATGAACAGCGCCGACCGCGAGCTGAAATGAACCGTGCTGTCCAGCAGGGAGCGAAGGATTTCGCGTTGGTTTCCCCCTGCGTGGATGGCAGAAATTGCCCGGAGCAACGTGGCGGACGAGCCGTTGGACGAGGCGGCAACACCCCCCAATTGCGGCTGGACTTCATCGAGGACGCGGCGGACAAGTTCCTCGCGCAGCTGCGAGACATGGCTCTGCAGCACCTGGGAAACTACCTTCTCGACGATCTGTTTTACATCGCTGGTTTGCGACATTCGTGCCTGATCACACCTGTCCGGACGCTTACGAGAATGAGATTTTGGGCGTCTTCTAGGCCCTGATTATATGGCACTTCGGGCCCATTGCTGCCTGCTCCGGGTAGTCTTTAGTCACTTGTCGTTCGTCACCACTCCTGATTCAGAGATCGGGGCCGTCCGACCCTAACGCTCCGCGGCCTGCGCACAAGGCCGCGCTAATCCGACTCTAATCCAGGGCGAGGTTTGCAAATACCTGAAAACCGGTGGGCACGGCGCCGGGTTACCAAGTAAAATAACAGTCGACTCCGGCCTAAACGGCTGAAAATTGTTGCATCGGACGAATGATGAACGCCATCCAACCAAAAGTAGAAGAGCCCGTCAGTGACGAACTGGCGCTGGTTCAGGCGGCCAAGGCCGGCGATGTCGGAGCGTTTGAAGAACTGGTCCGGCGTTACGATCGGAACGTATTTCGCATTGCGCAGCACATCACGCAGAACCGCGAAGACGCGGAAGACGTGGTGCAGGACGCGTTCCTGAAGGCCTACAGCAACCTGGCTCAGTTCCAGGGTCAGTCAAAGTTTTACACCTGGCTGGTACGCATCGCGGTCAACGAGGCGCTGATGAAATTGCGCCGCCGGCGGCCCGAGCGTATGGTTTCGCTGGACGAAGAGGTCAAGACCGAGGACGATTCGCTCCCCCGGGAAGTAGCCGACTGGAGCCCGAATCCGGAACAGCAGTACACGCAAGCGGAGTTGCGCGATATTCTGACGCGAACTATTCAGGGATTGCCCGCAACTTTCCGCACGGTTTTTGTGTTGAGGGATGTGGAAGGTCTCTCCACCGAGGAAACGGCTGAAGCGCTCGAACTCAGCGTTCCTGCGGTAAAATCCCGGTTGTTGCGGGCGCGCCTGCAACTGCGGGAGCGGCTCAACCGCTACTTCCAGAGACGAGAGAATGGAGACGGCAATCGTGGAGATGGTAACCAGTGAAATGTGCTGAGTTTCTGCAAGAGCTGACAAATTATCTGGACGGCGTCATCGACGACCGGACAAAGTCAGAACTCGAAGACCATCTGTCCTGGTGCCACAACTGCTACGTTGTCTGCGACACCACCAAGAAAACCATCGAAATTTACCGCGACTCCCAGCTTTACGAACTCCCCGACGACCTCCGCAACCGGCTTCGCAGCGCCATCGTTTCAAAATGCCAGGCGAAGAAAGCCGGCCCAGGTAGCGCCTGAGCCTCTGGCAGAGCAGGTCCTTTCATATCTTCTGCATCCACTTGGCTTTAAGTGATGCTTTTCCTTCCCATTCCGGAACCGTGTCCGAGGCTTGTAGAACCTTTTGCATCCCGCTCGAATCTAAGTAAGAGAACGACCAACATGCGGGACAGGCGGTTTGGCGACAGCCGGTTCTGGGGTCGCTGGTGTGGAGGTGCGCATATGGTAGCGAAGATGTTTGACCTGCTGTTTGGCTGCTGGCATCCGCGTTACAGCTTTCCGCTGACCGCTCCGCGGAATCTGCCACGGACCCGGGCCGCCAGTTTAACGGGCACATACGTGGTTTGCCTCGATTGCGGCAAGGAGCTGCCATACGACTGGAAGGAAATGAAAGTGGTGAGCGGGAAATCAAATGGCCGAAGCGCAGTGGCCGCGCTGGCCACCAAGCAAGCCGCGTGATTGTTCCGCGGAAATAAAAAAGGCCGCGGGAAACCGCGGCCTTTTGCTGTGTCTGGCTGACTAGTTTTCGCGCCGCTTCAGGGTCGGACGATCGTCGTCGCCGCTTCCCTTGTCATCCTTGCCGTTCTTGTCGGTCGAAGATGCACGCCGCAGGCTCGGCTTCTTGCTGTCCCGGTCGTCAATAAGCTTGCGCCGGTTTTCCAGAGCCGCCAGCCGGGCTTTGACCTCGTCGAACTCCGACGTGGTCACGGTGTATTGCGCGCGGGCCGGGAGGATGGTTGCAATCTCCTCCTGCGACTTGGAGATGCGGTCCGGAGTCTGAGGATGGGTGGAAAAGGCCTTCGCCAGACTGCCGGGCTTCTTCTTCTCCTGCGCCTGAACCTTTTCAAAGAAGCTGATGAAAGCCTGCGGATCGTATCCCGTCTTGTACATGTATTGCAGGCCGAGATAATCGGCTTCGCTTTCGAAGCCGCGCGAGAAGGTCAGGAACGTGAGCGGAAGCCCGATTCCAGCGGCCGAACGCACCGCGTATCCCAGGCCGCCTCCCACGAAAATCAGCGGGATGGTACCGATATTCGCGAACTGGGCGCGGGTCATCTGGCGCGTGGCATGACGCGCCGCCACGTGGGCGATCTCGTGAGCCATCACACCGGCCAGTTCCGCTTCCTCGTCCGCCGCCAGGATCAGGCCGCTGTTGACGTAAAAGAAGCCGCCCGGCAGCGCGAAGGCGTTGATCTCGTCAGCGTCAATCACCTTGATGGTAAAGGGCACCTGGGCGTCCGAATTCCGCACCAGGTTTTGGCCCACCCGGTTCACGTATTCGTTGATCACCGGATCGCTGATCAGCTTGGCGCTGGCTTCGACCTGCTGGGCGTACTGCTTGCCCATGCGGATCTCGCCTTCAATCGAATACCAGTTTCCCAGGCCTCGGCCGCCGATCTTGCGGTTGCCGATGGCGTCCACGTCATTCTTGCCCCCGGTGTGTTTGACCTTGTCAGGGTCGGCAGCCTGCACCACCGGTGAGGGTGGCTTCTGCTCGTCTTTTTGCGCCGATTTGTCGGTTGAGTCCTTGTCTGTGGATGTGCTGCTGCCCTGGTCCTGCGGAACCGGATCCTGGGAAAAGCTCCATGGCGTCGCGTAGCTGAACGCCAGCAATACCGCCGTAACCACTAAGGGCCGGAACTTCATAACTTCGCTCCCCGTGGACCTTTGGCTCAGGTCCTTGACGATTATACTGCGCGAACGCACTTCGGCCGGGCTTTATAGGGTTGGACGCAGGATTTCGGTGGAAGGATACCCGGATACCTTGTTAACCACAGGGGACACAGAGGACACAGAGGACTTTTGGGTGGCGCAGCGCCCTCGCCCGCGTGGCCCCTTACTGGCCCACAATGTCAAACTCGATCTTAAGCTCGTTTTTTACCTTTACCGCCCCGCCGGCCACGGTAACTGGGGTGATGCCGAAGTCGGTCTGCTTCACCTGGGCAGAGCCCTGGTAGTGGCCGCCGCTTTCCTTAACGGAGACCTCAACAGGATGGGTCTGCCCGTGCAGGGTCAGATTGCCTGAAATCCTCCATCCATCGCCCGCCCGGCTGACCTTTTCCGACCGAAAGCGAATTTCGGGGAACTTCTCGCTGTCCAGGACCTCCGGCCCGCGCATGGTCTTCTGGATCTCGGCTCGATCCTTGTCGGAGACATCTTTGTCGACTATCAGCAGTTTTCTGGCATCCACTGCCAGTTCGACGGCCGCGGCTTCCCCCGTCGAAAGTGAGCCCTTGGAGATTGGGGCGCTGACACGGTGCTCGTGGCCAAAGGCGGAGAAGAAGCCGGACTTAAGCACATGAACTGTAAGAACTGAGCTAGCAGTGTCGATCGAGTGCGACGAGGCCGTGTCAGCTGTCAGAGCAGGCAGGGAAAGCAACAGAAGAACCAGGAATCCGCCGACCTTGGCTGCCGTCGTCATTTCCCGCGCCTAGTCGTAGTACTCCAGGCCCAGGTGCGTGATGAGCTCCTCGCCCCGCAGGTGCCGCAGGGTGTTCTTGAGCTTCATCAGTTGGATGAAGAGATCGTGCTCGGGATACAAGCCAGGAACCGTCATCGGCGATTTGAAGTAGAAGCTCAGCCACTCCTGGATTCCGATGCCCCTGAGTGCCTCGCATCTCTGCGCCAGGTCGAGAAACAAAATCAGATCGAGAACCAACGGCGCCGCCAGGATCGAATCCCTGCAGAGGAAATCGACCTTGATCTGCATGGGATAACCCAGCCATCCGAAGATGTCGATGTTATCCCAACCTTCTTTGTTATCACCACGCGGTGGGTAATAGTTAATGCGAACCTTATGGGTAAACTTACCGTACAGCTCGGGATAAAGGTCCGGCTGGAGGATGTGCTCCAGCACCGAGAGTTTGGATTCCTCCTTTGTCTTGAAGGAGCCGGGGTCTTCGAGCACTTCCCCGTCGCGATTGCCGAGGATGTTGGTGGAGAACCACCCGTTCAGCCCCAACAGACGGGCCTTGAAGCCGGGGGCGAGAATGGTCTTCATCAGCGTCTGACCGGTCTTAAAGTCCTTGCCGCAGATGGGGGCGCGGTTCTGACGGGAAAGCTCCAGCATCACGGGAATGTCGACCGTCAGGTTCGGGGCGCCGTTTGCGAACGGCACGCCTTCCATCAGCGACGCGTACGCGTAAATCATCGACGGGGCGATAGATTCGTCATTGTGAGCCAGAGCCTTCTCAAACGCCTTCACCGACTGGTGGGCAGGCGTCGGTTGCAGGAACACTTCCGTCGATCCGCACCAGATCGTGATCAGGCGAGAAGCGCCGGAAGACTTGCGGAACTGCCGGATGTCCTCGCGCACCTGCTCGGCCAGTTCCATCTTGTTCTTGCCCTTTTTGACGTTGGAACCGTCGAGCATCTTCACGTAGTTGCGGTCGAACACTGCTTTGCGCGGCTTGATCGAGCTGAGAAACGGTTTGACCTTGCTCAGCAGCTGCGAGTCGAGCACGCCTGCCTTGCTGGCCGCGGCGTGCATATCGTCTTCAAAGATGTCCCAGCCGGTGAATACGAGGTCATTCAGGCTTGCGAGAGGAGCGAACTCCTTAATCTTCGGCGAACGTCCCTCGGTCCGCCGGCCCAGGCGGATGGTTCCCATCTGGGTTAGTGAGCCGATGGGCGCTGAGAAACCGCGTCGCACGGCCTCCACGCCAGCGACAAAGGTCGTAGCCACGGCGCCCATGCCGGGAATCATCACTCCGAGCTTGCCCTTCGCAGGTTGAACGTCGCCGTTGTTGCGCTTCGCCTCGCTCTTTGCAGATTTCTGCCGTGTCGCCATCGTTGTGCAGGCTTCCTTATGAGAACTGGGATGTATCGGGCAAGCGGTTATGTTCTCGTATCACCGGGGGATTTGCAACTGCGAGACTGCAAAGACCTCGCGTAAGAATCACTTCGCTTCGAGATCGACAATTTTTACCGGCAGATCCCAGTGTGCGTCGAGAATTTCGAAGCGGCGCTGCTCTTCCCGAGCGTAAGTTTCCTGGTCGGGAAACAACTGCTTCTTGAGAGCTTCCTCGTCAAAAGGCTCGTTGGCCACGGTCGAGTTCTTGAAGACAATGGTGATCCGATAATCCCAGCGACCGTCTTCCGTCGCGTGATAGCGGGGCTGATCTGCCCAAACCTTTACGAATCGACCCATTTCCACCTGCTTCTTCAGCAGCGGGTAGTGGTTCTTCTTGAACAGCTTCAGGAACTCGTCCGCGTGTCCCCATTTCGCCTTGTAGTAGTACTCGACAACGAAAGGCTGCCCGGAGGCCGTTGCCGTGCTCTGCGCAAAGCAGCTTCCCACCGTGATCGCAAGAACCGCCAATGACAGCAAGATGCGTTTGACCACAATTCACCCCTGTCGTTCGCTTGCAAGAATTTTTCTAGGATACGATTCGAATTCGATTCTGCCAATGCGACCAGACGAACCAGACGATCCCCACGAGAAGAACGACGCCGATGACGATATCGAACTCGTGAAAGTACTTGCCCAACTCGCGCCAGTTCTCCCCCAGCTTCATGCCCAGCCACGCCAGCGCGAAACACCACGGCCATGATCCCAGGAAAGTGTAAATGTGAAACCGTCCCCGCGGCATGCGCGCGATACCGGCGGGCAGAGCGATGAACGTGCGAATTACCGGAAGCAGTCTTCCAATGAACACTGCCAGATATCCCCAGCGCGCAAAGAAGCGGTCCGCCCAGTCGAGTTCGCGACGGCCCATTAGAATCCAGCTTCCATACCGTTCGACCAGAGGCCGCCCTCCGAAGTAGCCGACTTCGTAGGCGATCAGCGATCCCACATTGCAGCCAATGGCGCCTGCGGTCGCAACGCCCAGCAGGTTCATGGTCCCGTCATAGACCAGATATCCGGCAAAGGGCATGATCAGTTCAGAAGGCAGAGGAATGCAGGCAGACTCAATCGCCATCAGGAACACGATGCCGCCATACCCGGTGGCTGCGACGACCGATTTGATGAAGACAAAGAGAAGGCCGAGAATTCGTTCGGTCATGGGCGCGGCATAACGGCGGACCCGAGAAGAACTGCGGCTAGAAACTGCCTTCCTGGGTGAAGGTGTAACCGGGCATAGTGACTCCG
This sequence comes from Terriglobales bacterium, assembly GCA_963803205.1. Taxonomy (GTDB): domain Bacteria; phylum Acidobacteriota; class Terriglobia; order Terriglobales; family Acidobacteriaceae; genus CAWDLG01. The sequence goes on along the minus strand of CAWDLG010000004.1, from coordinate 124,032 downwards.
TCCTTGCCCTTGACGACTTTGACCTTCACGGTCGGGGCATCCGGAGCGGTGATTTCAGCGGGCCGCAAAACCGCGTATTGGGTAAACACTTCGCTGTAGACCCGGGTGACCAGATAGTCCTGGCTGCTCTCATCCTTGCGCCAGACCTGGCCGAGTTGGACGGACTTGACTGCCAAGGCATCCTCGCAATGGTAGAGTACCTAGCGCATCCGCCGCAGTCAATTGCAGGGCGTGGTTCGCGCAATTTGCTACCATGGGACCAAATTCCTCTTCAGGAGCACGCTGATGGCTCGAGGCATCATGCCCCGGCGGCCGGCCAAGAGTGGACGCCATGAAGGCGCACGGCCCGGTCGCCGCGGCCCTGCGGCAGGACTCCGCCCAGCAGCGGCGGGTCTTCGACGCGGGCAAAAGAAAGGCCCCAGCCGCCGGCCAAGCCTCAAGGGATACCATCCGACTGCTCCCGAGCGGGTTGCAGAAATCCTCAAGCGGCTCGACCAGACCTATCCCGGAGTCACCTGCGCGCTGCATCACAACAGCGCCTGGGAATTGCTGGTCGCGACCATCCTCTCCGCGCAATGCACCGACGTGCGGGTAAACATGGTGACGCCGGTTCTGTTCAAGAAATATCCCACGGTGAATGACTTCGCCGCATTGAAGCCGGAGCAGCTTGAGCCCGATATCCGCTCCACGGGATTCTTCAGGAATAAATCGAAATCACTCGTGGGCGCTGCCAAGATGCTGGTCGAGGAATTTGGCGGCGAAGTTCCGGACGACATGGCCAAGTTGCTGCAGGTTCCCGGCGTAGCGCGGAAGACAGCCAACGTTGTCCTCGGAACCTGGTTCAAAAAAGAAGAGGGCGTTGTCGTCGACACCCACGTCACTCGCATCACCCGCCGGTGGGAGCTGACCAAGGAGATCGATCCCCGCAAAATTGAGCAGGACCTGATGGCGGTCGTGCCGCGCGACCATTGGACGCAGTTTTCCCATCAGGTCATCTGGCACGGCCGCAAGCTGTGCATTGCGCGGCGCCCGAAGTGCGCGGATTGCCCGCTGGAAAATATCTGCCACGCCGCCGACAAGACATGGACCACCGTCGAAATTCACAAGAGCGCCAAGCCGTGAGCACTTCCCTGCCCCAGGATTCGAAAACGCTCTCCCGAAGATTCGTGCGCCTCTTCGCCCATCTTGCAGTCGTCACAGCGATTACGACGACTGCCATGGCCGCCGGCCTCACCGCGCCGAAAGCCATTACCGACCCCAAGCGGATCGCCGCGAAGCCGAACGCGCAGGTGGAAAAAAGTCTGAGCATCGAAAAGCTATACATGACGCGCGCGATCGGCGGCTCGTCCTGGTCTCCCGATGGCAAGACCATCGCCTTCATCAGCAACATCAGCGGCCGCAATAACCTTTGGCTGGTCCCCTCCGCCGGTGGTTGGCCTACGCAGCTCACCGTAAGCGACCAGCGGCAGGCGGCGCCGGCGTGGTCGCCCAACGGCAAGTGGATCGCCTACCAGTCCGACTACGATGGCGACGAACAGTGGGATCTGTTTATGGTCTCGCCCAAGACCGGGCAGGTCGTGAATCTCACCAACACGCGTGAAACTGCCGAACTCGAGCCCGCGTGGTCGCCCGATGGGCGTTTTCTCGCCTACATGGTGAAGCCGAAGACGGCGTCGTCGTACGAAATTGATGTCTATGACACCGTGCTCCGCCAGACCAAACATCTCACCAGCAGCACGCCGCCAGACAAGCTGAACGGCAAGCCAGTCTGGTCGAAAGATGGCAAGTGGGTCGCCTACACGCAGGAGGAGGCGAAAGGGACCGATTCGAACGTGTTCGTGGCCGAACTCAGCAGCGGCAACGCGACACTCGTGACTCCCCACGAAGGCGAAGCGCTCTATACCGCCGACGCCTATTCGCCCGACGGCCAAAAACTTCTTATTACCTCCAACGCCGGCAACGGATATGACAACGCCGGGTTGCTCGATATCGCAAGCAAGAAGATTCGCTGGCTCACTAGCGACAAGTGGGAAGTTTCAGGCGGCAGCTTTGCCCCCACTGGCAAGTCGCTCGTGTGGACGGCGAACGTCGACGGCAATACCGCGATCTACACCTATGATCTCGCGACCGGGAAGAGCACCGTCCTTCCTCTCGCTGAGGGCGTGAACCAACTGGGCGGGTCCGACACGGCTTTCTCGCGCGACGGGCTGAGCCTTCTCTACTACCACAATGGCGCCAACGCGCCGAACGATCTCTGGGTCTACACCCGGGCCACAGGAAAGTCACGGCAGGTTACGCATTCACTGGTGGCGGGCATTAGCCAGGAAGAGATGGTCGAGCCGCAACTGATTCACTATCCCAGCCGCGACGGCAAGTGGACCATCTCGGCCTTCGTCTATGTGCCCTACAACATGGCGCGGAACGGGGAGAACGCCGCCGTGGTCTACGTCCATGGCGGCCCCACCTCGCAGACCATGAACTCCTTCAACCGTTTCGTGCAGTACCTGGCGAACCAGGGGTACATGGTAATCGCACCGAACTATCGTGGTTCGACGGGATACGGCAAGGCCTTCCAGGAGGCGAATCTGTTCGATATGGGCGGCGGCGATCTGCAGGATGTTCTCGCGGCAGTGGACTTTGTGAAGCAGTCCGGATATCTCGATCCGAAAAAGATAGCCCTGGTCGGCGGCAGCTATGGCGGCTACATGACGATGATGGGCGTGACGAAAGCTCCCGACGTCTGGGCGGCAGCGGTGCCGATTGTGCCCTTCGTCAATTTCTTCACCGAGATGGAGCACGAAGACCCGGTTCTCCAACAGATGGATCGAGCGACCATGGGCGACCCCGAGAAGAACAAAGAGCTATTCCATGATCGCTCCCCGATTTTCTTTGTCGATCAGATCAGAGCGCCCCTGTATCTGCTGGCCGGAGGGAACGACCCACGCTGTCCGAAATCAGAGACTCTTCAGGTAGTGGAGGCGATCAGGAAGCGGGGCGGAGTGGCCGACTACAAGATTTACGACAACGAAGGGCACGGCTTCGCCCGGGTCGAGAACCAGATCGACGCCTACAATCGCGCCGCCAGCTTTCTGAAAGCTCACGTTCCTCCCGCCGATTGCAGTTGCACGCTGACCGAATAGGCTTGGGCTTGCTGTCCTCGGTCGTTCTTCATGCCGTTCCAGCCTGGCTCTTCCCTGAGGAGGAGAGTCAATCCGAGCTCCAGGGGTTGCCGAGAGATGGAACGGCGATTTGACGCGGGAGATCGTGACCGACGGTGTAATTGACACTTACCGCCCCGCTCCTCAACAATAACGTCACCGGCCCGACAACTCAGGAGGGGGTTCCATGGCAGAGGAAAGCACGCCGTACGTGGTTCCAGCAGAAAACGGTAGCAATATAGGCAAGTGGCTGCTGCTCGGGCTGGCTGTGGTCTATGTCGCAGCGTCGATTTATTTCATGTTCGATTTGCGCAGCCGGCTCGACAAGCTGGGCAAGGAAAACGACGCGAAGATCGTCAGCCTCGACAAGCGGCTGCAGAACGCCGAAGCCGACGACGAGACTCTCGCGCACCAGCTTGGAATTACCAAGAAGGAGCTGGCCCAGCGCGCCGCCGACCTCCAGCGCCAGCAGCGCGCAGCGGAAGCACGCCTGGCGGAGCAGCAGAAAGAGCAGATCAGCGCTGTCAGTGGTGAGGTGGCCGGAGTCAAGAGTGATGTGGGCGGGGTGAAGACTGACGTGGCCTCGACCAAAGCCGACCTGGAAGCCACCAAGAACAAGCTGCAAAGCGCTGTGGGCGATCTGGGCGTACAGAGCGGACTGATTGCCACCACCCGCGAAGACCTCGAAGTTCTGAAACACAGGGGCGACCGCAACTACTATGAGTTCACGCTCGCCAAGGGCGCAAAACCACAGCCGGTTTCGACCATCAGCCTGCAATTGAAAAAGACCGACGAGAAGCGAGGAAAGTTCACTCTCAATGTGACCTCGGATGACCGGACGATCGAGAAGAAAGATCGCAACATCTCCGAGCCCATCCAGTTCTATTCCGGCCGCGATCACCTGCTCTACGAACTGGTCGTGTGGACGGTAAACAAGAAGCAGGCCACGGGCTATCTCAGCACGCCCAAGAACGCGCCCGTACCCGTGTCGTCAAACTAACGTCATTTAACACAGAGGACACCGATGCAGAGCCCGGCGTTGTCCTCTGGGTCGTCCCCCTGTACCCTCCGTGTCCCCTGTGGTGAAAGAGCGATTTACCACAGAGCACACCGAGGCACACAGAGGAAGAGTCCGCTGCACGAATCAAGCGCGTCTACTTTTCCAGGGTCAGGGGAACCGGATCGTCGTATCCGAGGATTTTCACCCTGAGAGATTTGCGGCCGTTGAAGGCTGCGGCGGTCACGGGAAAGCTGACAATAATTCTCCCCTGTGCTGTGCCTCCGGGCGGAATCTTTGTCTCCGCCTCGAGCGGCGGGATGGCGTGAGCCTGGAGAGAAGGCAGCGCCTGGTAATACCGATCAAAATCCACCGGCGACGCGGCATCGTCGTGGTGAGTCTCTCCCGTGTCGAGATCGGCGCTCATGGCGTGAATCTGAAAGGTCTTGGCGCTACCGTTCTGAACCGTCACATTCACCGCCAGCATGATCGAATTCTGATCGGGGATCTCCGCAAAGGTCATGTCGTCGATGGTCCCTGTTGCCGAGGACTGGGGACGGTGCGTCAGATAGAGCAGCGCCGTCACAATCGCGATTGCGACAATTCCGATCGCGATAATTTTAGGGGGCGGCAGATTCTTCTTCGCGGTCCCGAATTCCTCGCCGATATCGAATTTGCTTTTCGGTTCCGCCGCCGGAGGTTCCGGTGCGCTCGGCGCCTGCGGTGGCGAAGACGGATTCTCTTCCAGCATAAAAGCCTCTCGACTGCCGTAGATTCTATCCGGTTTCCGCGCTCCGTGCCGGGGGCGGCAGTTGCTATTTCCGCCTCCCTCTTCGTATGCTGGCTAGCTTTTGCATATCAATCGAAAGAGAGGACCGGATGCGCGCCGCGAGAAATTCACATCGACTCACGATTCTGGCAGTTCTTCTGTTCACTTCGACTCACACGTTGGCGCAGCAGGCGGCGCCCAGCCTTGCCATTCATGCCGGGCGCCTGATCGATGTGCGCAGCGGGAAAGTCACGACCAATGCCTACATCGTCGTGGCGAAGGACCGCATCACCGCCATCGCTGACTCGGCTCCAGCCGGAGCCACGGTCATCGATCTCTCCAGATACACCGTGGTTCCCGGGCTCATCGATTCTCACGCCCACGTCCTTGGCAATCCGAAGGATCAATCTTCCACCGGAGGGCTGCGCATGTCGTCGGCGCAGAAAGCGATCTGGGGAGTGCGTAACCTCCAGGTCTGGCTCGACCACGGCTTCACCGCACTGCGCGATGCCTGTGAGAATGATCCCGGCTACGGCCAGTTGGCGCTGCGCGACAGCATCAAGAAAGGCCTGATCAAGGGCCCTCGCATGGTTTCCGCCGGCACCTGTGTTTCCCTAACCGGTGGCCACGGTGACGGCAACGTGCTCGCCCCAGACTTTCCATTTCCGCAGCAATACAACATCGCCGACTCTGTCGACGACATGAGCCACGTGGTCCGCCGCGACATCAAGTACGGCGCCGACTGGATCAAATTGATGGCGAGCGGGGGCGTGATGGATCCCATCAGTGACTACCGCGTACAGGAGCTCGGCCAGGACCAGATGGCGAAGGCCGTCGAACTGGCGCACCGTGCCGGAAAGAAGGTTATGGCGCACGCCGAGGGAGCCGAGGGTATCAAAGCCGCCGTCCGCGCCGGAGTCGACTCCATCGAACACGGGACCGTGCTAGACGAGGAAGGCGCAAAGCTGATGGAAGAACATGGAACCTGGCTCATACCCACGCTGTATTGCTTCCAGCACGACATGGAAACAGGAACCTCGCAGGGGCGCGACGCGGAAAGTTTCGCCAAAGGAGTGGCGATCCTGAAGGAGCAGGCTCCCGCCTTTCATCGGGCCCTGGCCCATCACATAAAAATTGCCTACGGAGTTGATGACGATCCCGACGTCGTCTCCCGCGAGTTCGGCGCGCTGGTTCGCGGCGGCCTGACGCCCATCGATGCCCTCCGCGCCGCCACCATCAACGGCGCCGTCCTCACCGGGCGCGACAACGACATCGGCTCCCTCGAACCCGGCAAATTCGCCGATATCGTCGCCGTCGACGGCGACCCCCTCGCCGACATCACCGTCATGGAAAAGGTCGTCTTCGTGATGAAGGGCGGCGAAGTGTACAAAAACACTGCAAAGTGAGATTACTCGTTTCGCAGCGTAGTCTGCGGATCGATTCCCAGAGCGCGTCGGGCAGGGAGATAGCAGGAGATCAGCCCTAGAGCTGCCAGCAGCAGCGGTGCTCCAAGAGATGACCCCGCACAGGCGAGGACGCCTGTGCCTACATGGTTCCCGAAGACAGAAGCAAGCTCTTCCGCGCTAAGCTGCCTTGGCAGGGCATGGCTTCAGCCATGCCAAAACGACCTGAATCACCCGGGCACGCACGCGTAGGGGCAGGTGTCCCCACCTGCCCCATCCCAACCTACTTTGCCGGCGTCACCATATCTTCGACTGTATACAGGTCCGACGCCAGGATCGTCCGCAGTTTGTCAAAATTTTCCATCGTGGTGCCCACTTCCATGTCCGGGTGCGCCTTCTTGAAGTGCTCCGCAAACCCGAAGTCCTTGAAAACGGCGTCCCAGCTGGGATAGGCGTCTACGGTCACAGCCTGAAACTTCAGGTCACTTCCCGCTGGCAACACCTGCGTATTCGCCGACCAACCCCTGGTCACGCCGTCTTTCACCAGCGTCTCCGCCATGGGCTGCCATACTTTCTTTTCGTAGGCCAGCCAATCGTCAATATTCGGCACCTTCATAAAATTCACCATCAGGTAATCGCCCTTTTTCTCCGAGCCCACCGTGATCCGAGTTTGAAACATGGCGAGTGAGACCAGTTCGGTGAGCGCACTGCGACGGTCGACAAATTCCTGGGCGCCCACCGTCAGCCCCGCCTTTTTGACCGCCGTGCCCAAATCGCTCAAGCCCAACGGCGCCGGGGGGGCCGCCGGGAAGATCGAAATACTCACATAGTCGCACGTAGCTGAAGTCCCCTGCGGCATGACCGACCGCAACAGCAGCCAGGTTGACATTCTTCCGGAATCTACCAGGGACTGTTCCAGCTTGTGGACGTCGTCCGCAGCCCACTTACGGAATTCTGCGGCTTTCTCCGGCTTCACTTTGAAGCACCCCACCGTGTGATAGCCCGCCGGTGCCTGTTGCGCGGCCAGAGGCAGGGACAATGCCGCCAGCAGCGCGACACTAAAGAGCGAACGAGAGATTGAAGTCATGAAAACCCTCCTGGATTTCCGTTTGACCACCGGAACGGCTGCCATTGTACTCGCGCGACCTGGGTTGGGTAGCTCCGACTTTGAACCCTTGTCATCCTTTGCGCCCCTGTCAACCCGACCGGAGCGCAAGGCTAAGCGAGCGCGCAGCGGAGGGACCTGCTGTTCAGAACTGCGCTTTCTTGGACTTACATGTCATCTCAGTTTCGTACAGTCGCAAGCGTCATGACGATGTGTTCCCGCGGGAACATATCTCACGGAGAGAGGGCTGGGACACGGGCGAGGACGCCGCGCCTACATATCTCCCTTCCTGTGATATACCTTCCACGATTCACACACCGGAGGTTCTGAATGTCATTGCACCTGGGGCGTTTCCTGATTTTCACTGTGCTGCTCTCAACAGTCTCCCTCGCCCAAAACGCCGCGCCCAAGGCGCCGCCGGTGCTCGATGTACACGTCCACGCCATCGACGCGGATTTTCCCGGCATCGCCCCCATGTGTCCCAACACGTCGAAGTTCACCGCTTCCGATCCCAAGGAGAAGGAAGCCCCGTTCGGCTGGGTCACGGAAGGATGCACTCCCGCTCTCTACCCGGCGGCTCCGGGCGAGTACATGAAAGACGTCCTCGCCGAGATGGAGCGACTCAACGTCACCGCGGTTGTGTTTGGCGATCCCAAGAGCGTGCAGAAGTGGAAAGATGCCGCGCCGGCTCGCGTTATCCCTGGCACGTCTTTCAACAACGGGCTAACGCCCGGCCAGCGCGTTCCGCTCGATGAACTACGGAAGGACTTCACATCCGGCGGCTTCAAGGTGATGGGGGAAATCGGCCTGCAATACGAGGGAGTTTCCCCCAGCGATCCGTCGGTCGATTCCTTCTTCGCGCTCGCCGAGGAACTAGACGTCCCCATAGCCATCCACATGGGCACCGGCGGCTCCGGGCGGGCCAACGTCATCATGCCGAAATTCCGTGGCTCCATGGGGAATCCGCTACTGCTTGAGGAACTGTTGGCGCGGCACCCCAAGCTGCGGGTCCAGGTGATGCACGCCGGCTATCCCATGATCGACAACATGCTCACCCTGCTGCAGGCGAACTCTCACGTTTATGTTGATGTGGCGGGTCTGATCTGGAGCTATCCGCTTAAGGAAGTGAACCGCTACATCGAGCGCCTGGTCGATGGCGGATTCGAAGACCGCGTGATGTTCGGCACCGACCAGCTGATCTGGCCCAAGCTGATGGCCTATTCCATCAGCATCATTCAGAACGCCGATTACCTGACGCCGCAACAGAAACGCGACATCCTGTACAACAATGCCGCACGCTTCCTGCGGTTGGAATCAAAATAGCGTTATGTACTCACGCGTGTCCTCACGCGTGCGAAGTCGGCGTAAACGCGACATGTTCATGTAGGCACAGGCGTCCACGCCTGTGCGGAGTCATCGCAACCTTTGCACGGGCGAGGACACCCGTGCCTACATATTTACTTTCCGGCGACGATCGCCTGCCAGTTGATGATGGCGTTCCACAACAGACGCTGGTCGCCTCGGTTCAGATCACGATGCATGGGATTGAAATTGAAAGCCACCACGTGCCCGTGGCCCACGGGCATGTCGAGAATCGCAGGGCGGCCGATCAGGCGGCTTTCTCCCCAGGCCTGTCCGCTGATCACGAACGGTGCGCCGCTTCGGTCTCCCCACTCCATGACGATGCCGCTGCGGTCGGGCGGGCCGTCGAGGCAGGTAGTGCAGTAGGCCATCCTCAGCCAGTGCCGCGGGACGTCATACAGGGGGAAGTTTTGCCGGAAGACGTAGGTGCGCGCGGGATAGCCGTAAGCCAGAGGATGGTCTGGTCGATCGAAGGTCACGCGCACATGTGCTCCAGGCGTTCGTGTGGATGCCTGCTGCGCCGCCGCCGCCGAATCCGCGCCTCCGCCCTGCGTGCTGCGCGGCACTCCGCCCGACGACCGCCGCACCCCGCGCACCAAGCCGGCTTCCAGGGGAAGCATCGACCCGCTGCCCAGCGTCACCATCAGGCCGCCGTCTTCGATAAAGCGCTGGATCTGCGCCAGCCCTGCGAAGCCGATTCCGCCGGTGATGTCGTCGGACTCCGCCGGTGTCCCGAAGCTTGGAGTCTGTGGAGTCTTCTTGAATGGCATCGGACTCCAGCGCTCGGGCAGGCCCTCGATCTGCTCCGCCAGTTCGAGGTCGACGTGTCCGTAAAGCAGCACGTCGATCCGGTCGCGCAGATTTCGCGCGCGAATGTCTTCATCACGCACGTAAGTGTAAGGAATCTTGCGCTGGTCGAGAGAGTAGCGAATCCATCCGATGGAATCGGTATCCGCCCACGGCACCCACACTCCGAGGCGTGGCGGCTTCGCTTCGTGGTGTGGAACATCCGGAACCGCTGCCACGCTTGTGAAATCAAGACCGAGATCAGTGGCGAGGGAATGGACTGCCTCGGCCAGTCCGCTCTGCGCAGCCAGGATCCATGACCCTTGGGGGTACTCGGGGCCACCCACACTGAAGGCGTGTTCCGCGATTTCTACGCCGAAACTGCTCAGCCGGTAGCGCGCTTCGAGCAGCTCCTCCTGCCCCGTATCCTTCAATAGAAACACTGGGCCAGTTCCCTCTACATTGCCCGCCGGATGCGGAGTTTGGGTAAGGTCGGTCACAGGGGCCGATCGGATAGAAGCATCGGCCGTGGCAACGGCATCGAGATGGTAGTGCGCGGGCAGTTCCCATGAGACGTCGTCATAGGGCTCGCTGCCATCCTTGGGATAGCGCTGCGGCGTGAGCAGGTCGACCGCATAGTTGCGATAGGGCTGATCAAGGCGCACCACATAAGTTCCGGCGGGAAAGCTGCCTTCCTTCACAGTGATCGTTCCCTGGGCCCGGCCTACTTCAATGTGCTGGCCGAGCAGGCGGTCAACCATCTGCGCCACACGCATGCGGTCGCCCTGTTCCGCCGGAATCAGGAATGCATACGGAGGTTGTGTCAAACCCTTCTGCCAGGAGTCCCAGCCTTTGCGGTAAAAATTGCGCAGCAGTTCCTTCGAGTTGCGCGCGCTGTAGTCGAGCGCCGCCAGGGCTGCGCTCTCCTGGTAATTCAGATTGTCGCGTGACGACCAGGTGATATCGCCCTTCGGAGGCGGCGAAGGCCGGTACCACTCCATGCTGCTTTCATCCGGGCTGATGTTTCTTGTTACCGTTTCCGCCGTGCCGTTGCCGAAAGTCTCGTAACCGCGGCCGATGGCATTGTGGTTCATGGCAACCGAGTCGAGGTAGAGATGGGCGAACGCCTCCCCGAAATTCCACGTGGAAACTCCAGGCATCCCCATCGCCGTCAGGGCTTCGACTTCATGGAAGCTCAGCTCCAGAAATTCCGTATAGGTAATGGGATCGATATTGGGGTTGTAGGGCCCTGTCCCGTTCCACGTCATCAGCAGGGGAACGCCCTCGTGCAGATCGTGCACGATGGTCGGGTGCCACTCGTGAAACATGCGGTGGACGGCCTTCGTGGTCTCGTGCGTCTGCTGGTGAGTGTCGCGGTTGATGTCGACAAAGGCATACTTCGACCAATAAGGAGGCGATTGCCGCGGCAGGTTGGCGTAGTCGGTCTTGCCTTTCAGGTAGCGGTAGAACCACTCGACGACCTTGTCGCGCCCGTCGGGATTCGAGACCGGGTTGATCAACACCACCAGTTTTTCGCGAATGCCCCGGATCATCGGTTGCTCGGAAACCGCCAGCCGGTAGGCGAGTTCAAGAACCGCTTCAGTCGATCCGGTTTCATCCGAGTGCAGCGCGGCATTGAAGTAGTAGATGGGCCGCGAATTTTGGATCAGCTTCTCTGCCGCTGCGGAATCTGTGCGGCGTGGGTCCGCAAGAGCCTGCGTGGCTGCCTTGAAAGAGTCTAGCTGGCGAATTCCGGCTTCGTCGGAAATGGCCAGGAGCACGATGTCTCGCCCTTCCTCGCTGCGGCCAATGGTGAAAACCCGCACGCGAGGCGAAGCCGCCGCCAGAGCGCGGCAGTAGGCATAGGCTTTGGCGGAGTCGACGAACTCTCCTGGGGCGCCCATGATGCGGTGATAGAAGGCCAGAGGCGACGGCACATTGGCAGATTGCGGAAGATACGCAACCCAGGGAGAGAGAAACTGCTTGTCGCCTGTTGCGGCGGCGATGGCTTCGACCGAACCGGCGACAGCCGTGTCAGGAGCATATGGGTTCTGCGACTGCGCGACTGCGGCCAGACTTTGGGCAAGCAACAGCGTGACCGCCAGGAACCGGACCATGCAAGCCTCCGCCCTCGGAGACGATTCAGGGGCGAGGCGAGTTTAACATTGCGTTCCCACGTAGGCGCGCACGTCTCGCGCGTGTGAAAGCTGAGAAGATCCTGCACGGGCGGGACGCCCGTGCCCACATGTGCATCCGCGAGTGCAAACACGGGCGGGGAATGCCCGTGTCCACATGGCCGCCCGCGCCACACAATTGCTTACCAGGAATGCTTCATGGCTTTGGCGAATTTCTGGAGCGGTAGCGTGTTGAGCACATCTTCTTTCGTCAACCACGCGCGCCGAGCTTGCAAAATGCCGAAGCGGATCTTTTCCATGTGTGAGGTATGGTGGGAATCGGTGTTGATGACGATCTTCACGCCGTGTTGTTTCGCCAGCCGCAAATGGCGATCGCAGAGGTCCAGCCGGTCGGGATACGCATTCAACTCCATGGCAACTTTCTTCTTCGCCGCCGCCTTCAGCACCGCGTCCATGTCGTACTGGTAGGAATCGCGCCGTAAAAGAAGCCGCCCGGTGGGATGCCCGATGAACGACGTATTGGGATTCTCGATCGCCTTGAGCAACCGGTCCGTCATTTGCGCAGGTTCCTGGGCGAAGTGAGAGTGCACGCTGGCGATCACCACATCCATTCCGGAGAGCACGGAATCAGATAAATCCAGCGTGCCGTCGGCCAGAATGTCGACCTCGATTCCGGCGAAAATCTTGATTCCGGAAAACTGCTCGTCCGCTTTCCGGATTCGCTGAATGTGCTCCTCGGCGCGCTTGTCGTCAAGGCCGTTGGCGAACGCCAGATTCTTCGAGTGATCGGTGATGGCCATGTATTTATAGCCGCGTTCCCTCGCAGCTTCAGCCATTTCTTCAATCGTGTTGCGGCCGTCGGTCTCGACCGTGTGCATGTGTACGTCGCCCTGGAGATCGGCGAGCGTGAGCAGTTCCGGCAAAGTATGCGCCGCAGCCGCATCGATCTCTCCGTTGTTCTCACGCATTTCCGGCGGGATGTAGTCGAGCTTCAGCTTTGCGTAAATTTCCTCTTCCGCCTTTCCCGCAACCGCTTTTTCATCTTCCAGCCGCGCCAGGCTGTATTCGCTCAACGTGTAGCCCATCTTCAGGGCGCGCTGGCGGAGCGTCACGTTGTGAGCCTTCGATCCGGTGAAGTACTGCATGGCTGCGCCGAATGACTCGGGGGGCAGCAGGCGCACGTCGACCTGCATTCCTCCTCGCATGCGGAAGCTGATTTTGTTGTCGCCGCGAGCGATGATTTCCATGAGGCCCGGGAGCTTGATGATGTGCTCGGTCAGCTTCTGCCGTTCGGCGTCGTCGCAACAGGCCTTGCCCGTGACCAGCACATCGAGATCACCCACTGTTTCGCGTCCGCGGCGCAGAGACCCCGCCGGCGTGACCTTCTCAACGCCGGGATAAGCGGCGAGATGTTCGGCGATTTTTCGCGCTTGAGTTTCGGCTGCATCCAGCAGGTAGCGCCCGGCGACGCGCCGGAAATCTTCGATGGCCTTCAGGAGCTTCTGCTCGTGCTTCTCGCCCATGCGCGGCAGCTCGCGAATCTTGCCTTCGCGCGCCAGCTTCTCGACTCCTTCCACATCGCTCACCTGGTACGCATTCCAGATCAGCGCAATCGTCTTCGGACCCAGACCCTGAATCTTGAGAAGGTCGAGCATGGAAGGCCGGTATTTGGTCAGCAGTTCGGCGTGCAGCGTCAGGCGGCCCTCTCGGAACATCTCCTGAAGATTTGTCAGCATGCCTTTGCCGATCCCGGGAATGGCGAGCACCTGTTTCGGCTCACTGATGAGATCAGCAATCTGCTGCGGAAGCGCCTCGATCGCCTCGGCCGCGTTGCGGTAGGAACGAATGCGGAAAGAATCCTGGGCGTCGATCTCAAGCAGATCGGCCGTCTCGTACAGGATTCCGGCGATGGCCTTGTTGTCCACTCCGCTGTCAAAGATAAACAAGATGAGCGGAGTCGGCCAGCGAGCACGGGGGGGGAAATGCTGCGTTAGAGTCAGGGAGTCAGGAGTGGCGCGGAGGCCGCGTCCCAGTCGAAGCGGGGCGACTGTTCAATCTAAACTTTAAGAAGCCTTGGTAACATTTGCAGCCTGTGGACCCTTTTGGCCTTGGGTGATTTCAAATTCCACCGCATCGCCTTCCTGCAGGCTCTTGTATCCTTCAGACGTGATCGCGCTGTAGTGCACGAAAACATCGGGTCCATCATCCCGTCCAATAAAGCCGTAGCCTTTCGCGTTGTTAAACCACTTTACAGTTCCTTTCAGTCTTTCCACGTCTACGCCCCCTAGAGCACGTACTCTTACGCTGCCAGGTTCGTGCTTACTAAATTACTTTCATTGTCCTGCTGCGTGAAAGGCAGTGTCAAGGATTGATCACACGCGAATGGCCATCATTTGCGGGGGTTTCGCCGGGTTTGGCTTTGCGCCAGCCAGAGAACAGATGCAATAGTTTTCGCATCGCGAATTGTCTTGCGCATGACCATCCGCACCGCCCGGGATAGCGGCACCATTCGCTGGGAAATTACCTCGTCATCTTCCGGCTGCGCCTGCCCGGCCTTCAACCCGGTCGCCAGAAACACAGTCATTGGCTCAGCCAGGAATCCCGGGCTGGCATAAAACTTCAGGATTGCCTTCCAGCGGGCGGCCGCATAGCCGGTTTCTTCCGTGAGTTCGCGCTTGGCAGCGGGCAGGGCCTTTTCTCCGCGATCGATGCGGCCTGCCGGAAGCTCCCACAGATACTGCTGAGCCGCGTGCCGGTACTGACGCTCGAGCAGTACACGGGGCTCGCCACGCCCCTGCTCCACAGCAAGGATCACCACGGACCCGGAGTGATGGACGATGTCGCGCCGCGTGCGCACTCCGGAAGGTTCGACCACGTGATCGGTTGTGACCCAGAACGCCGGGCCCTTGTAGGAAATGCGGGACGACAGCACACGCGCCTTGCGCGCGGAACGCGATTTTTTGGCCATGAAGACAATATAAGCGAACCAGACAGATGTGTAGTTCGCGAAGCGGCTCTGCGCGACCTGATATGCTGCCCCGCAATGGCAGCCAGTCCGAGCATCGCGATCGTGGGCCCGGGAAGACTGGGGCGTGCACTGGCGCTCGCGCTTGATGACGCAGGCTATGCAATCCGCGAGGTGATCACCAGGAACAATCCAGCGTCCCTGAGAAGAGCTCGCAGGCTCTCCCGCTTGTTGGGTGCAGAGGCACGACCTGTGGAGAGAGCTGCGTTCGACGCACGGGTGATCTGGCTGTGCGTTCCCGATCAGGAGATAGCCCGTGCCGTGCGCGATTTGAAGGGGCGAACAAACTGGAAGCGGAAAATCGTGTTTCATTCGAGCGGCGCGCTCTCGAGCGAGGAACTGGCATCGCTGCGGCGCAGAGGCGCAGCCGTCGCTTCGGTGCATCCGCTGATGACGTTCGTCGCGGGCGCCTTGCCGGCGCTGCGCGGAGTGCCCTTCGCGATCGAGGGCGACGCCTCCGCGGTGCGCGTAGCGGGAAAGATCGTGCGCGATCTTGGTGGCGAGTCATTTTCCATTCGCGCCAAAGACAAGCCTCTGTACCACGCCTGGGCGACGTTCGCCTGTCCACTTCTCGTTGCGGCGCTGGCTACAGCGGAGCAGGTGGCGAGCACAGCAGGGGTACCCGCCAGCGTTGCGCGCAGGCGGATGCTGCCTATCATTCGACAAACCGTTGCAAACTACGCAACGCTCGGACCGGCGCGGGCGTTCAGCGGTCCGCTGGTGCGAGGGGACACTGCTACGGTGCGAGCGCACCTTGCGGCATTGAAGGGATTGCCCAGGGCGCAGGCTGTGTATCGGGCTTTGGCGGGTGCGGCTCTGGAGCGTCTGCCGGTACGAAACCGCCGGCAACTAGCTGAAATCTTGAGGATGGAGGCCCGCAAACGAGTGTAGGCGCGGGCGTCCCGCCCGCGTGGGGTATTGCAAGAATTCGCACAGGCGGGGACGCCTGTGCCTACATCAATCTTTGACAACGTGTCGCGCGGGCGTCCCGCCCCTGGGGTATTGGAAGAATTCGCACAGGCGAGGACGCCTGTGCCTACACTTCAACCTATTCGCACGGGTGAGGACACCCGTGCCTACACTACTTCACCATGATGCGTTCGATCTTGCGGGCGTGGCCAGTGGTTTCGTCGCAGTCGACGACCACGCCGCAGAATCTCGGATCGCCGGTCGCGGCCTCGAAGCGCACAGGCATATTGTTCAGGAACTTTCCGACCACCAGCTCTTTCTGCACGCCAATCACGCTGTCATAGGGGCCGGTCATTCCGACGTCGGTGATGTAAGCGGTGCCTCCGGGCAGCACACGCTCGTCGGCAGTGGGAACGTGGGTATGGGTCCCGACCACCGCCGTTACGCGCCCATCGAGATACCAGCCAAGCGAGATTTTTTCCGAGGTCGCCTCGGCATGGATATCCACGAAAATGACCTTAGCCTTGATCCGCTTGAGAATTTCGTCGGCGGTGCGGAAAGGGTCGTCATTCGAGGCCATGAAGACCCGGCCCTGCAGGTTGATGACGGCATAGGGCACGCCGTTCTTGCGTCCCTCGTACCAGCCGTGACCCGGCATGTCGGCAGGATAGTTTGCGGGACGAAGGAGGCGGCGCGCAGGGTCATGCGCGTTGCCGTCCGCGACTTCAAAGTAGTCGACGATCTCGCGCTTGTCCCAGATGTGGTTGCCGGTGGTCATCACGTCGATGCCAAGTTCGAAAAGGTCTTCGGCGAGGGCAGGAGTGATTCCAAATCCGGCGGCGGCATTCTCTCCGTTCGCGATCACCAGATCGATGGCATGTTCGCGCACGACTTCGGCAAGGTGGTCCTTCACCAGCGTTCTGCCGGGTCTGCCGAAAATGTCGCCGATAAAGAGAATACGCATGGAGCCATCCAAAAATTCGATGGTAACACGCAGGCGAGTGGTTCGAGGCGCGTTGCGAAACGCACGCTAGTGGGTGAGTTCGACCGTCTTGAGGAAGTCGTAGTTGCCGGGCGAATTCAAAGTGAGGTTGCGAACGCGTTTGGAGTAGACGGCGACGTTGTCCTGGTACCAGAGGTCAATGTAGGGCATGTCCTGCGCCAGTATGAGCTGGATTTCGGCGTAGAGCTGCTGCCGGGTTTTACGGTCGAGTTCGCTTCGCGCCTGGTCGATGAGGGCGTCGAGACGCGGGTTTGCGTAGTAGCCGCGATTGGCGCCATTGGGAGGAAACTTGGACGAGTGGAAGACATACTCGAAGATGTCAGGGTCCTCGTTGCCGCCAACCCAGCGCAGGGAGTACATCTCGAAGGCGCCACGCGTGACGTCGGAGAAGAATGTGGCGAATTCGAAAGTGCGAATGTCGAGAGCGATTCCCACCGCGCGCAACTGCTGCTGAAGCACCGCCGCAAGCAAACGAGTGCTCTCCTCGGTCGAGGTCTTCATGGTGATGTGGAAGCGCACGCCATTCCTGGCAGGATAGCCGGCGGCGTCGAGCAAGCGGCGGGCTTCGTCGGGGTTGTAGTTGTACGCGGGAACTCCCGCGAAGTATGCCCAGCTTTCGGGAGGCAGAATGCTGGCGGCGGGGCGGGCAAAGTCGCGCCAGAGATAGTGAATCAATGGACCGCGGTCGATGGCATAAGCCAGCGCCTGGCGGACGCGGGCATCCTGAAGAATGGGATCACGAGTGTTGAAGGCAATGTATGCGAGCACAGTTCCCGGTGTGCGCTTTACCTGAAGTTGCTTTTCTCGTTCCAGGGTCAGCACCATGTCCGAGGTGAGGGCGTTCAGCGCTATGTCGGCGGCGCCTTTCCGCAACTCGAGTGCCCGCGTAGTTGTGTCCGGCACAACCGCGAGACGCACTCTCTCAAGGCGGGCCTTCTCGCCCCAATAGTCGGGATTTCTTTCGAGGATGATCTCCTTGTCCTGCTGCCCGCTCACGTAGCGAAACGGGCCGGAGCCAACGGGATGGCGGGTGATCTCGTCGCCGCTGCCATAGGGGACGATGCCGATCGCGCCGTCGGATACGTTCCACAGCAACGTCACAAACGGTTCTTTCAGATGGAAAACTACCGTGTAGTCGTCAGGTGTTTCGATCCGATCGACGAAGCGGTACACCGAGCGCTTGGGACTGCGAATCTTTCCCTGTAAGAGTGAATCGAAGGTCCACTTGACGTCGCGCGAGGTGAGCGGCCGGCCGTCGTGAAAGCGGACTCCCTGGTGCAGGTGGAAGACGTAGGTCAGCAGGTCCGGGATCTCCCAGCTTTCGGCCAGGCCGGGCTGCACATCCAGATTGTTGCCGCGGCTCAGAAGGTCATCAAAGATGAGCGAGTCGATCCGTTCGGAGTAGGCGTCCACGCCAACGCGCGGGTCGAGATTGGACGGACTGCTCTCGATGATCATAACCAGAGTGTCTGAAGCGGGCTTGGGCGAGCAGGCACAGAGACACGCCAGCGAAGCGAAGACGGCGAGCAGTCTCATCCCTCCCTTACACATATGAGATTTTTCCCAGGATGGCGGGCCGTTTCGCGCCGGTGGCGGAGGGAATGTTCGAGGGCCTGCCGTTCCAGGTCTGGAAGGCGAGCAATGCGAAAGCCGCTGCTTCTTTGGCCTCGGACGGAAGGCCGAATTCATCGGAAGAACGAAGCGTCAGTCCCAGTTCGCGCAGACCGTTGGCGAGCATCGCGAGCAGCGTGGGATTGTTGGCGCCTCCGCCGGAAACCACAAACTCGCGAAAGTTGGTGCGCGGCCTGACCACGAAGCGGCGGACGGCGTCGATGATCGACTGAGCCGTCAGCGCCGTGGCCGTGGCGACGACATCGTGCGGTTTTGTCCTGCTGGTGAGGCCAAGGAATCTGGTGACGAACTCGCGGCCGAATTCTTCGCGTCCGGCGGTCTTTGGAGGCTTCCGGCGGAAATAGGGCTGACGAAGGAGATGGCTCACGACTCCCTGCGCGGGCGCGCCCGAGGCCGCAATCCGGCCGTCGCGATCGAAGGGTTGGTCGAAAAGCCTTTCCGCGACCGCGTCGATCACCATATTTCCCGGGCCGGTGTCGAATGCAATGACACTGGCAGGAGAGGAGCCTGCGGGAATCGCCGTCAGGTTGGCGATGCCGCCAATGTTCTGCACGATCCGCCCGAATCGTTTATCGCCGTAGAGAAGGCAATCGAGGAAAGGAACCAGAGGCGCGCCTTTGCCTCCGGCTGCCATGTCGGCGGGCCGGAAATCGGAGACTACCGGGACACCGGTGCGGGCCGCGATTACCGATCCCTCGCCCGTCTGCCAGGTCACTGCGAGATTCCGGCCGAGAAAGGGTTTTGCCTCGCCCTGGTGATACAAAGTCTGGCCGTGGCAGCCAATGAGGTCAATTTTCAACCGAAAGCGCTTCCGGGTTTTGAGGACCGCCTCCGCATAGAGTTCGCCGAGGAGAAAATTCAGGCAGGCGAGATCGGCGACGTTGGTGCGGGCGGCGTTCATCGCGGCCAGAACTCCGCGACGGACATCCTTCGCGTAGGGGAATTCGGAGTGCCCAAGCAGCTTGAACGAAATGGATTGGCCGCGGGCGTTGATCCGCACCAGCGCCACGTTGATGCCGTCCGCTGATGTTCCACTCATCACCCCGGCGACGATCATGCCTTTATTGTGCTCTCCGCGCTCTCGAAATCGCCCGGGAAGTCGCGGGCTGCACCTGCGCCGTAAACGCCTGCAACTGGGCGGAGAGTTGTTGAACCTTCGCCGGGTCGGGAGGCGCGGAAGTGCGGCGAAGCTCCGAGGACTTCTTCTTGAAGGCCAGAATTCGTTTCACCGACTCTGCCGCGCGGCGGGCGAATGTGCGGTCTTTCTCGGCTTCCTTCACCAGAGCTTCAAAGGCGCGGGCGACGAATTCCTCCTGCCGGCAGATCAGGCACAGGTCCCCTCCGGCGCGAATGAATTCGATGGTGGCTTCTTCGATGGATGCCGCCTTGAGCACGCCCCCCATTTCCATATCGTCGGAGACGATCAGACCGCGGTAGCCAATCTTCTTGCGAAGCACTTCAGCGATCCACTTCCTGGAGAGAGAAGCTGGCCTGGTGTCGCGTGTGACCTGGGCATAGTTGGCGTGTCCGACCAGGATCATCGGGAACTCACGGCGCATGGCGCGGTAGGGGTAGATGTCTTCCTCCCACAGCTTGCGGAACGGTTTGTGGACGCTGGGCAGTTCGTGGTGGGTGTCGAGGTTCGCCTCGCCTAATCCGGGAAAGTGCTTGCCGACGCCAATAACTCCTGCTGCAAGAAGCCCGCCCAGGAACTCGCGGGCGTAAATGACGGCCTGTCGGGGATCGGCCGAGACCGCGCGAGAAGCCATTACGTTCCGGGAGACCTCGAAAGCCAGGTCGACGACGGGAGCGAAATCGGTGTTGAAACCCAGGGCGCGGCAGCAGGTGCCGATCAGCCGTCCGTGTTTGCGAAACAGCGGGCGTTTGGCGGAAGCGAAAACATCGGCCGCCGACGGGGCCCTGCCGAAGATATTGCGAAAGCGGTCGACGCTGCCGCCCTCCATGTCGACGGCAGTGAAAATGGGCGTGGAAACGCGGTCACGGCACTGCCGGAGCAGGTTGAAAGTCTGATCGGCAGATTGAATGTTGCGGGCGAAAAGAATCACGCCTCCTGGCTGGATGCGGGTGAGCAGCGCAGCAAGTTGAGGCGACATCTCTGCCGCTTCAAATCCAATGGTCAGGAGCTGGCCGAGGTTGGAGTTCATGAGCGAGCGAGGCTTCAGTTGTCCGCGAGCACTTCTTTCTTCAGTTCCGCCAGCAGGTTCAGCGCTTCGAGCGGGGTCAGGCGGTTCAGATCGACCTCGCGCAGGCGGTCGAGCACGGGTTGCGAAAGTGGAGTGAAGATCGTAAGTTGGGCGCCCGGGCGAGGCTCTGTGCCGTCGTTTGCCAGCAGAGCGGCAAAACGCTCTCCTGCGGTTTCGTGTTCCAGCAGCACTTCGCGGGCACGGTCGATCACTTCGTTGGGCAACCCGGCGAGCTTGGCGACTTCAATGCCGTAGCTGCGATCGGCGGGGCCGGGCTCGACCTTGCGCAGAAAGACGATGCCGCCGCCGGTTTCCTTCACCGAGACGTGGTAATTCTTCACCCCGGAAAGCTGCTCGGCAAGATCAGTGAGTTCGAAGTAGTGCGTGGCGAACAAAGCCTTGGCGCGAGTGCGGGCATGAATGTACTCGACCGCGGCCCACGCGATCGCCAGGCCATCGTAGGTCGAAGTACCGCGGCCAACTTCGTCCAGGAGAATGAGTGACCGCGGCGTTGCGGTGTGCAGGATGGCAGCAGTTTCGGTCATCTCGACCATGAAAGTCGAGCGCCCGCGCGCGAGGTTGTCGCTTGCGCCGATGCGGGTGAAGACACGGTCGACTATGCCGAGCCGCGCAGCGCGGGCCGGCACGAACGATCCCATCTGGGCCAGAATGACGGTCAGCGCCGCCTGTCTCAGGTAAGTGGACTTGCCTCCCATATTCGGGCCGGTAAGCACAACGACGGTGTGCGTAGTCGAGTTGAGGAACAGATCATTCGGGACGAAGCGAGCGTTGCCCCCGGCCCACTCCTGACTTTCGATTACGGGGTGGCGGCCTTCGACGATCTCGATGTCGCCGCTGTCGTCAAATCGCGGGCGGCAGTAGTTTCGAAGAGCGGCTATATGCGCGAGGGCGGCAAGAACATCGACTTCGGCCAGGGCCAGGGCAGTCTGGCGAATACGGCGGGCTTCACCGGCGATGATGCTGCGCAACTCGGCGAACAGCCTCCGCTCGATCTCGACGATCTTTTCCTGCGCATCGAGAATCCTGGATTCGTATTCCTTCAACTCGGCGGTGGTGAAGCGTTCCGCATTGACCAGGGTCTGCTTGCGTTCGTAGTCCGTGGGCGCGAGGTGGAGGTTAGCCTTCGAGATCTCCAGGTAGTAGCCAAAGATGTTGTTGAACTTTACCTTGAGCGACGTGATGTTGGTGCGCTGCCGCTCCCGTTGCTCGATCTGGGCAAGGTGCTGCTTGCTGTTGCGGCTGAGGTCGCGCAACTCGTCGAGCTCTTTGTCGATGCCGCTGCCAATGACGCCGCCATCGTTGAGGGAAATCGGCGGCTCGGCGACGATGGTTTTCTCGATGCGCTCGCGCAGATCGGCGAGATCGTCGATGGAATCGCGCAGGGCGTTCAGGCGCGTGGCGGAAATTCGCGCGAGTGCCCTTCGGACGGCTGGAATTCGGCCTAGCGATGCCGACAGGGCCAGCAGATCGCGGGGATTGGCTGTCTCGAGTGTGACGCGGCTCAGCAGGCGTTCGAGATCGAGGATTCCGTCAAGGGCTTTGCGCAATTCCTCGCGCGCTACGGTTTCTTTGACTTGCGACTCGACGGCGTCGAGCCGGGCGGCAATTTCTGTCGAATCGATCGAAGGGCGAAGCATCCAGGAGCGGAGCAGGCGCTTCCCCATGGGAGTGACGGTCGAGTCGATGGAGCGGAACAGGGTTGCCGCGGCGTCCGAGGCGGCGAACATCGGTTCGATGAGTTCGAGGTTTCGCACGGTGACGGCATCGAGGACCAGACAATTCTGACGTTCGTAGAAGCCGATGCGATCCACGTGCACAAGGCTTCCGCGCTGAGTGGAGCGCACGTAGTAGAGAATGGCGCCGGCGGCCGAGGCTGCCGCAGCTTTGCCCGCCAGTCCGAAGCCTTCAAGGGAAAGCACGCCGAAATGGTTCTCCAGCAGGGGAATTGCGTGGTCGAGGGAGAAGATCCAGTCTTCGAGCGGCGTGGAGGCAAAGGCGGCAGAAGCATCTCCGACGTCGCGCGAAGTTTCTTTGGTGTCGAACAGCGGAGCGGCCGAAGCGTATAGAACTTCGCGAGGGCGCAGCTGCTGGAGTTCCTCCTGGATGCGGCGGCCGGCAGTTTCTCCCTGAAACTCTGTGGCGCGGAATTCTCCGGTCGAGAGGTCGAGAGCGGCGAAGCCCACGCGGTCGCCAAGGGAGGCGAGCGCAGCGAGAAAGTTATTCTCTTCCGAGCTGAGGGAGGAGTCCGCGGCGGTTCCTGGCGTAACCACGCGGGTCACTTCGCGGCGGACGAGCTTGCGGGCGAAGCGCGCGTCCTCCATCTGGTCGCAGATCGCAACCTTGAATCCCTTGCGGATGAGCCGCGAAATGTAGCCGTCGGCGGCGTGGTAGGGAACGCCGCACATGGGGATCGCCACGCCCTTTTCCTTGTTGCGCGAGGTCAGGGTGATTTGCAGTTCCTTGGCGGCGAGCACGGCGTCGTCGAAGAAAAGCTCGTAGAAATCGCCCAGGCGAAAGAAAAGCAGCGCGGTGGGATGTTCCTTTTTGATTGCGGCGTACTGCCGCATCAACGGCGTGGACGGCTCAGTCATTTGCGACGGATGCGTGGGCGGATTATAACAAACATACGCGGACACTCCCGCCGTGGAAATCGGCGGAGCAGGCCTCGCGCCTGGGTTTTCCCAAAATTATGGAACTGCGCAAAGATCCCATCACCCGCTCGTGGGTGATCACCGGCGACGACGTGCCCGAGACGGCTCCGGCGCCGGAATTCCCCTGCCGCTTTTGTCCGGATAGTGGAGGCTCTCTGCAGTGCATCTCCAACATGCCCGCCATTCAGGGCGGCCCGTGGTCGGCGTGCGCGGTGGTGCATCCTGCGCCGCTGTACCGGGTTGAAGGAGAGCCGTCACGGCGGGGCGACGGAATTTACGACCGCATGCGCCCCGTCGGTGCGCACGAGGTGCTGGTGGAAAATCCGCGGCACGACCGCCAGCTTTGGAATGCGAGTGATGCCGAGATTGAGCAGTTTCTACTGTTGACCGCACAGCGCATCCAGGACCTGAAGCGGGACGGCCGGTTCAAGTATGTCAGCGTGTTCAAGAACTATGGCGCGGCCGCCGGGCAGGAATTCAAACATCCTACCTCGCTTCTGACGGCAACCACCTTCGTGCCGCGGCGGGTGCTGTATGAGTTGCGGGCCGGGCGCGAGTATTTCCAGCAGAAGGAGCGCTGCGTTTTCTGCGACATCATCGCCCAGGAAGTCCAGCAGAACCAGCGCGTGCTCGAGGTACGCGGCGATTTCCTGGCGCTATGCCCGTACGCGCCGCGGGTCCCCTACGAGACGTGGCTGCTGCCACATACACATGAGGCGGCGTTTGAGCGCTACAGCCTGAACCGGTCGCAGTCGTTGCGCGATCTGGGCGCGCTGTTGCGGCGTACACTGCAGCGCATTCGCACCGTCACTGAAGATTTTCATCTCGTGCTTCATACTTCGCCCAACAGTCAGCACGTTTCCGGCAGCCTGGGCTATTGGAAGACGATCGACGAGGACTATCACTGGCACATCGAGATTCTGCCGATTCTGTCGGCGAAAGCGAAGTCCTACACCTTCAAGGAAGTCTATTTCTCGCCTATGTCCTCCGAAACCGCGGTGAAGCGGCTACGGGACGCTAAGATTGACATGTAAATCGATCCCCAGGATAAACATGAATTTCTTCAACAGATTCGGGATGTGGTTGTGCGTGGCGCTGCTCACGCTCCTGACGGCTTCGGCACAGACTGCGGGAACGGATACGGCAGAGGCCAAGCGGCAAGTGCTGTGGGAAAAGCTTGAGACCTCGATTCAGCAGATCGACAAGAATCTTGATGGCGTGGTCGGAGTGGCGATTCTCGATCTGGCGAGCGGCCACAAGTTCCTGCTGCATGCCGATGATGTTTTTCCGCAGGCCAGTTCCATCAAGATTTGCGTGCTGGCTGAGCTTTATCGGCAGGCGCAGTCGGGAAAGCTGAAGCTGACCGATCTCTACACCGTGCAGTCCGCCGACCTGGTGCCGGACAGCAACATCATGGGTGGGCTGACACCGGGAGTTACGCGCATCACGCTGCGTGATCTGGCCACGATGATGGTCGAAGTCAGCGACAACAGCGCCGCAAACGTGCTTATCGACCGCGTGGGTATGGAAAATGTGAATGCGATGCTCGACTCCGAGGGCCTCCACAACACGCGGCTGCGCCGCAAGATGATGGATCTGAAGGCGGCGTCCGAGGGCAGGGAGAACATCTCGACGCCCACAGAGATGATGAAGCTACTGGAGGACCTGTACCGCGGGAAGATCCTGAATAAGGAAATGACGGAAGACTTCTTCAAGATGCTGAGTACGCCCAAGTCAAGCCCGATCCCGCGCGATCTTCCCGAAGATTTGAAAATTGCCAACAAGTCCGGTGAACTCGAAGGGGTACGGAACGATTCGGGGGTGGTTTTCCTGGTAAATCGTCCTTACATCATCTGCGTGATGACGACGTATCTCCAGCGGGAGCGCGACGGCGAGGAGGCGATCACACAGATTTCGGCCATCACGTACCGCCTGTTCAATCGCCTGGCGCGTGCCAGCGAGTATGGTCGTGTCATCTCACCCGGAAACAGCACCCGATGACAGTGCGGCGGATGAAGACCTATGCCGGCGGGCAGGGTTACGTCTACCAGTATTACTTCGTGGGAAAGCGGCCGGCGCTGAGCGGCGAGCCGCCCGCAACGGAATTCATCTTTGATGTGACTTCAGACCGCAAGGTCACGTTCGCGGTCAGCGTCTTTCTCTCCGAACAAGTTCTACGATCATGGGCGGCAGACCACGGCCGCAAGCTCAACGACGCAGAACAATACGGCGCGGTGAAGATGCGTCTTTTTCAAGCCTTTGACGATGTGAGCAATATGATGTCCGACGGCCGCCGCCTGGAGATGGATGAAGCGTCTCTCAGTACGGCACTCACGACGCTGGGAGTGGAGTAGGCCCCACTTCTTTACCACAGGGTCACAGAGGCACACAGAGGCACACGACCCAACAGGTCCTCGACTACGTTCGGCTGACTGCGGGGAAGGTGTCCTTTCGGATTTTCAGGCCAGCGCAATTCCGCTCTGCCCAATGGCCGGTGCAGTTTATAATCGTGTGCCGGGGCCGCGCCTCCCTGGGACTTCCGAAATGCCCATACTTTGGCTACGAGTTGCGCTTGGCTTCTATGCCATAGGACTGCTCTCCGCCCTGTTGGTCCTGCTGCGGCGCAGCTACGCGCTGAACCGCATTGCCCTGCCGGCGGTCGTCCTGGGCATGGTCTTTCATTTTGTCTCCTTCACGGAAGCCGTAATGCATTCCGGACAGCTCACGCTGGCCTCCGTCCACAACGCCGAATCGCTGCTGGCCTTGCTGATCATGGCCGGCTTCTTCATTGTCTATCTGGTCTACCGCACGACTTCTCACGGCATCGTCATTTTCCCGCTCGTCTTTCTGCTCACCTTTGTGGCTGCGACCGGACAACAGCCGTTCGTCATCACCTCGACCGGAGTGCGCAATGGGTGGCTGTTTGCTCACATCACGCTGATTTTTGCGGGCTATGCAGCGCTGTGCATCAGCTTCGGCGCCAGCCTTCTCTACCTGCTTCAGGAGCGCGGACTGAAAACCAAGAAAGCCGGCGGAGTTTTCTCCCGCATGCCGGCGCTTGAGGTGATCGATGAAATCAGCTATCGCTCGCTGCTGCTGGGCTTTCCATTCATGACCCTGGGGCTGATTGCCGGACTGGTTGTATGGGTGGCGAGTTTCGGAAGGGTCGACCTTCTCGATCCCAAGATTTTGCTGTCGGTGCTGATGTGGGCAGTGTATCTGGTCATGCTGTATACGCGCTGGAACCAGGGATGGCGCGGCCGCAGGGCGGCTTACCTGGCGGCGGGAGCCTTTATTGCCGCAGTTGTAGCCTGGACGGCGAATTACTTCAGCACGATTCACAGGTTTGTCCGCTCATGAATCTGCAGCTCATCGGCGTCAATCACAAGAGCGCACCGGTTGAGGTCCGCGAACGCCTGGCTATTCCCGAATCCCGCCTGGCGGACGCCTTACGGCGGCTGACCGGCCATCCCGGGGTGGAGGAAGGGATCATCTTTTCGACCTGCAACCGAGTCGAGTTGCTCACCCAGACGAGAAACGGCAGCGTCGATCTGCGGGCTTTCTTGCGGGAATACTTCGACCTCAAGCCATCCGAGTTCGAGCCTCACCTGTACGAGTACCGGGAGCGGGATGCGATCCGGCACCTCTTCCGAGTGGCTGCGAGCCTCGACTCGATGGTCGTGGGCGAGCCGCAGATCCTGGGCCAGGTGAAGGAAGCATATGCGACGGCTCGCGCCGTCGGGGCGGTGCGCTCACAGCTTGATCTTCTTCTCACCCGTTCTTTCGCCGTGGCGAAGCGCATTCGCACGGAAACCGCCGTCGGGTCTTCGGCGGTCTCAGTGGCTTCCGTGGCGGTTGACCTCGCCAAGAAGATTTTTGGATCGCTCAAAGGCAAGCACATCTATCTGGTCGGCGCGGGAAAGATGAGCGAACTGGCGGCGCGCCACCTGCAGGCGCACGGAGCCGCCACGATCTTCGTAGCAAACCGCACCTACGAGCGCGCTACCCAGCTGGCCGAAAAGTTCAGCGGACAGGCCATCCACTTCGACCAGCTTTACGAAACCTGCGACCGTGCCGACATCGTCATCACTTCCACCGGAGCGCCGGTTACGATTTTCCGCGCCGAGCATGGCGAGCGCTTTCTTGCCAAGCGGCGAAATCGTCCCATGTTTTTCATCGATATCGCGGTTCCACGCGACGTCGATCCGGAGATGAACAAACTCGACGGCATCTTCGTCTACGACATCGATGATTTGCAGCAGGCAGTGGCCTCGCACGTTGCCGATCGGCGCCAGGAAGCGGAGCGGGCCGAAACCATTATTGAGGCGGAAGTCGAGCGCTTCCAGAGCCGCCTTCAAACCATGGAAGTCGTGCCCACCATCGTCTCGCTCCAGGATCATCTCGAAACCATCCGCCAGGCGGAAATCGACCGGGTGCGCGGACGCCTGGGGCCGATCTCGCCCGAGCAGGAACTGGCCATCGACGCGCTGACCCGCGGAATCGTGAACAAGATCATGCACACTCCGATCCGCACGCTCAAGACCGCGGCTCGCGAGTCCGAAGTAACGACGGTCATCGATCTGGTGCGGCGCCTTTTTAATCTCCAGGACCGGGACCGGAAAGCAGCGAAGAGCGGGAGCGGCGGGGACCGCGGTTGATGGCGCGCCTGCGCATCGGCTCGCGCGGATCACAACTCGCACTCTGGCAGGCCAACCACATTGCAGGCAGGCTGCGCGAGCGTGGCCACCATATCGAAATCGAAATCATCCACACCACCGGCGATAAAATCACGGAAGTGGCCTTGGCCAAGGTCGGGGTCAAAGGGATGTTCACCAAAGAGATTGAAGAGGCACTGGCCAACGGCTCAATCGATCTTGCGGTGCACAGCCTGAAAGATCTGCCCACCGAACTGCCGCCGGGATTCGAAATCGCTGCCATTCCCGCTCGCGAGGATCCTCTTGATGTCTTCTGTTCGCAGGGGCACCAGACGCTCGACCAATTGCCCCTGGGATCGCGCATCGGCACCAGCAGTCTGCGCCGGCAGGCCCAGCTTAGGGCGATACGCCCCGATCTTGAAATCCATCCCCTGAGGGGCAACGTCGACACCCGGTTGCGGAAGCTGGAAGCGGGCGAGTATGCGGCAATTATTCTGGCCGCCGCCGGCATCAGCCGCCTGGGAAAGACCGCATGGCTGAAGCATCCGCTTGCCGCGGATGTCATGTGCCCCGCCGCCGGGCAGGGAGCGCTGGCGATCGAGATTCGGAAGAATGATGCCGAGGTTCGGGATCATTTGGCCTTTCTTGATGATCCCGCCAGCCGCGCGGCGACAGACTGTGAACGGGCGTTGCTCAACCGAATGGGTGGCGGCTGCCAGGTTCCGATCGGAGCGCTGGCCAAAGCCAGAGGGAGTGGTTTGCATCTGGATGCGGTAGTGGCGCGACCGGATGGTTCGCTGGTGCTTCGCGAATCCGGCGACGGAGACGACCCTGCATCGCTCGGAGAATCGGTCGCCGAAAAGCTCCTGGGGCAAGGCGCAGCGGCAATTCTTGAAGAAGTCTACGGCCATCCCGTGGTGGCGCCGCAGCAGCCGTAGCGAGCGCGGGGTAATCAACATTGGATCGAACGAAAAAGAAAAAGACCCGGTCGCTGGCAGGAGTGCGTGTTCTGGTTGGCCGGGCAGCGTCGCAGGCCAGTGCGCTCTCCGCGGGGTTGCGCGCTCACGGGGCGCAGGTTGTCGAGATACCCTTCATCGAAATTCGAAAACCCGGGTCATTTCGCGCCCTGGATTCAGCCTTGAAAAGACTCAGCGAGTATCACTGGTTGATCTTCACCAGCGTGAACGGTGTCGAGGCAGTGTGGGCAAGGCTGGTCAAGCTGGGTCTTTCAAGCAAGAACCTGCGCCATCTCAGAATTGCGGCCATCGGTCCTGCAACCCGCCGGGAGATCGAGAAAAGAAACCTGAACGTAAGCGTGGTACCGGAAGAGTATGTAGCCGAATCGGTTGTCGCAAGCCTCCGCAGGCATGTCCGCGGAAAGCGCGTGCTGCTGGCGCGAGCCAGGGTAGCGCGCGACGTCATCCCCCGGCAGTTGCGTAAAGCTGGAGCGGAAGTGGACGTTGTCGAAGCCTATGAGACGGTCCTGCCGCGGTCTTCCGGCACGAAATTGAAAAAGCTGCTAAGGGGAAAAGCGCGTCCGGATGTAATTACATTCACAAGTTCCTCGACCGTGAAGAACTTTGCCGCGTTGGTCGGTGTTCGCGGACGTCAAAGTAAGCGAAGTCTGTTGGACGGGATTCGCCTGGCTTCTATCGGTCCCGTCACTTCGTCCACGATCGGCGGCCTGGGGCTGACGGTCGATATCGAAGCCCGCGAGTACACCATGCCTGGCCTGATTGAGGCAATCGTCGACTTCTGGGGCTGAGAGCGTGCTCTGTCCGTTACAGCTTCAGCGCGCGCAGACGCAGGGAATTGGTGATCACCGACACCGAACTGAAGCTCATGGCAGCGGCTGCGAGGATAGGACTCAGCAGCCATCCGAACACCGGATACAGGACGCCGGCGGCGATCGGAACCCCGATCGAGTTGTATACGAAAGCAAAGAACAGATTCTGGCGGATGTTCCGCATGGTGGCCTGGCTGAGCTTGCGGGCGCGCAGGATCCCGGTGAGGTCTCCCTTCACCAGGGTCACGCCGCCGCTCTCCATCGCGACATCGGTTCCAGTTCCCATGGCAATGCCGATGTTGGCTTGCGCCAATGCCGGGGCATCGTTGATGCCGTCGCCCGCCATGGCGACCACACGGCCTTCACGCTGCAAGCGGGCCACTGTTTCTGACTTCTTGTCGGGCAGCACCTCGGCTTCGAATTCCTCGAGATGAAGCTTGCGGGCAACCGCCTCGGCAGTCGCGCGGCTGTCACCGGTGAGCATGACGATCCGCAGTCCCTCGGCCTTCAGTTCATCAAGAGCCTGCTGCGTGGAGGCCTTGATCGGATCGGCAATCCCGACCAGGCCTGCGGGGGTACCATCGACGGTAATGAAGATTACAGTCTGCCCCTGGAGACGTAATGCTTCTCCGGCATGTGGAAGGACATCGAGGGAATGGCCGAGATCGTGAAAGAATTTCTCATTCCCGGCAGTGACGACCTTGCCTGCGACGGTGCCCTGAATTCCCAAACCGGCAGTCGCCCGGATGTTCGTCGCAGCGGGCAGCGTGAGTCTGCGCTCAAGGGCCGAACGGACGATGGCGGCTCCGAGTGGGTGCTCGCTTCCCTGCTCCAGGCCGGCTACCAGACGCACGAGTTCTGCCTCCTCAATGCCGGTAGCGAAGACAGACACGACTCGCGGCTTGCCTTCGGTAAGGGTCCCGGTCTTGTCGATGACGAGCGTGTCCACCTTCTCCAGGACTTCGAGCGCTTCCGCGTTGCGGATGAGAACACCGGCGGTCGCGCCGCGGCCCGTCCCCACCATGATGGCCATGGGCGTTGCCAGTCCCAATGCGCAGGGGCAGGCGATGATCAGCACTGCCACGGCGTTCACCAGAGCGTGCGCCAGGCGGGGCGCGGGGCCGAGAAGAGACCAGGCAATGAATGTCACCACCGCGATCGCGATCACGGCGGGAACGAACCAGGCGGAGACGCGGTCGGCCAGCCGCTGAATGGGTGCGCGGCTGCGCTGGGCCTGGCTGACCATGCGCACGATCTGTGCCAGCAGCGTCTCACTGCCCACATGCTCGGCTCGCATGAGAAATGAGCCGGTCCCATTTACCGTCGCGCCGATCACCCGGCTACCGGCCTTCTTCTCAACCGGCATGGATTCTCCGGTGATCACGGATTCGTCGATCGCACTGTTTCCTTCCAGGATCACGCCGTCTACCGGAACTTTCTCACCCGGTCGCACGCGCAGGCGGTCTCCTGCCTGCACTGAATCGAGGGGAATGTCTTCTTCCCCGTGATCGCGTACCACGCGCGCCATTTTTGGTGTCAGATCGAGCAGGGCCCGAATGGCGGAACTGGTGCGGCTTCGCGCCCGCAACTCCAGCACCTGCCCGAGAAGCACTAACGTGACGATCGAAGCAGCCGCCTCGAAGTAGACTGGCGGCACGCCGTTCGTATCGCGGAACGAGGCTGGAAAAATTGAGGGCGCCAGCGTCGCGATCAGGCTGAAAAGGTATGCGACGCCCGTCCCCATCGCGATCAGCGTGAACATGTTGGTGGAGCGGTTGACCACCGATGTCCAGCCGCGCTCAAAGAATGGCCAGCCGCCCCATAGAACAACAGGGGAGGCCAGAACCAGCTCGATCCAGGGCAGCCAGTCAGACGGAATGGCGTGACGCTGGTGCATCCCCGGCAGCATGTCTCCCATAGCGATTGCGAGCAGTGGTAGGGTCAGGGCCAGGCTCACCCAGAACCGCCGCGTCATATCGGTCAGTTCGGGGTTGGGTTCGTCCGCCGCGGAGACGGTACGGGGTTCCAGGGCCATTCCGCAGATCGGGCAGCTTCCCGGCCCCGGCCGGACAATCTCGGGGTGCATCGGGCAGGTGTATTCCACGCGTCTGGTCAGCGGCGTCTCCGGTTCCAGCGCCATACCGCACTTGGGACAGGGGCCCGGATGGGTCTGGCGAACCTCGGGGCACATAGGGCACACGTAATCCGTGCTGGCTGGCTTCGGGATCGCCGCTGGAGAAGGAGAGGGCTTCGGAGCCGGACTCGCTGCGCCCAGGGTCACCAATCCCGAGGAGGCTGGGGGGGCCTTCCGGGAAAGGTATTTTTCAGGATCAGCCTGGAATTTTTGGAGGCAGCCTGCACAGCAGAAGTAATACTGCGTTCCCGCGTACTCGGTGCGGTGCTTGGCAGTCGCCGGATTGACAGTCATGCCGCAGACGGGATCTTTCACGCTCGTCGCGGCTGGAGGTTTCACATCCGTCATTTCTGCACGTTCGCCCGGGAATCACGTCTTGGAACTCCCACGGCGAACCTTGATTAGATTCTTTCAGCAGCCGGCCGATCTTTGCAACTTGTTGTATCTTGGGATTGGAAGGAGCGCCTATGACGCAGTTCGATGTCGCTTACAAATACGGGGCCGTACCCACGGAAGCGGCGATGCGGGCCCTGGATAACATGCGCGAAGTCTACGGCATACGGAAGCTTGTCATGGACGAAAAGGAGCGAACGCTGCGCGTGGAGTTCGATGCCTCGCGCCTCAAGGAACCAGCGGTCGCCAGCCTGCTGCGGGGGGCGGGGATCGATCTGACGGAAAGACTGATTCTCGCCTGATTTTTGGATTGCTGAGGAGAACAACTGGCAGGAGGAGCGGCTTCCGGTCAAAATCCCTGGGGGAGGGCCTTCAATTCTTAGGGAAAAGCAAGGGGCACTCTAGAAAACCTCTGGCCGAAGTTTATTCTCTGGAGCGCCCCATTGCGCGCCACTTCGTCTGTTCTTCCTTATTGCATACACCATGCCATCCCTAAATTGCTGAAAACAGGAATGCATCCTTTGACCTGGGCGAGTAGGAATTGCCGACGGGCGAGAAAGATTTACGCTCGGGACAGACGTTAGCAACCGCCTCGCCGCGGGTTTAGGAAAACCGGTCCCGAAATGGGATCGGAAGTACATGGAACATTGCCGGCAAACACCGCGGCCTGCAAGGCATTTGCCGGGGGCACGCGCGTGGATTCGTGAACGGCGGCGGGTCTTTCGTTCTGGTTAGCGGTAGCTGAAATTGAGCTGGTCAAGCCAGATGGAGTAGGAGTCCTGGTTGCGATTTCCATCCTGCTGATAGTTGATGGTGACCCCGTGCCAGCCTGGGGCTGAGGTGTGGTCGTCGTAGCGGTTTACGTCGGCTTTTTCGCCGTTCAGTGTGATGGACTTGAACAGCAGGCGATCATCGGATGTGCGCTGCACTTCGATGGTCACGTGGTTCCATGCCTTGTTCACCGGATTGCAGGGAATGCCAGTCGGAATCCAGACTTCATTCTTGTTATCCCAGACGTCCCACTCGTGGCCGCTGGCAATGCGGCATTCATGGCCCCAGATGAAGGACTTGCCGTCGAAAAACTGGTTGATGTCGAATTCGACCGCCTGCGAGAGCGGCAGATCGGTGCCGTAGAAGTAGACATCGTAAACAAAGTCGTGAAGCTTGGGGATCAGGCTGTGGTCGCCGTCAGGAACTCCCTGGGATGAAAAATCCCCGATCAGATGGTTGTTCCACAGAATGTCGGCGAACTTGGTTTGGCCACCGATGTCAAACCGCGTGGCATTTCCACTCTTCGCCGGAGAGGTTACGTTCTGGAGCATCGACCAGGTAGCCTCGGGCCCGCTCGCAACGCAATGGGAACAGATGGCGTAGGCGGACGGAAGCAGCGCATAGCCGGTCCAGCCGTCCTGCTGATGCAGGTTGGTGAAGGTCGACATGTCCGAGTTTCCGCTGGGCGGCGCGGAGTTGCTTGGCGGAGCCGCGCCATCTCCCCCGAGTCCGCCGGGAGGAGTCGTATGAGTCGAGGTCATGGCGCCGCCGCCGCAGCCGCACAATACCAATATGGCAGCCGCAAGCAGCAGCCCTGCTGTGATTTTGAATTGGGTAATCATTGCTTGGATCACAGTGAATATGTCACGCGAGAGACGCGGGCGGCAGATTACGAAAGCACGCCCGCACACTCAGCAAAAGGTTTAAGTAATTCGCTGTATATAAAGACTTTGCAGCAATTTTTGGGTTGCGGCATATTAGTCGAAGACATTTCTGGACGCAACAAAAACAGTGCAAATTTCTTGTAAATTTCCCGACCTGAAATTGCGGAGGCCCATGAGCAAGATCTGAGGCTGGATTGCGAGACCGTCCGTGGGTGGACCACGCAGGTGGGGAGCACTAAGCTGAAGCCCCGGAAAACGGCTTCCGGTTTAGGTAACCTGGGGTCGGATTACTCCCGACAGTCACCATAGTCATCTTGTTGCAAATTCGTCCGTGATTCACTCTATTACGGACGCATTGCACCATGGTCACAGGTGTCTCATGGTGTGCCGCGTCGAAACCAATATGTCTACTCCGAAAAGCCCGGCGAAGGGGGCGGACTGGACCCGCCTCTTGTCGGATCCTGTCCTGCTGAGCCATCTTGGCAAGCTGCTGCAGATTTGCCGGGACGCTCCTCCAGAAAAGCGAGAGCAGGCGCTGTTTGAAGCCATCCGCGAAATCAAGGAGAAGCAGCAGGAACCGGCTAAAGCTGACGGAGAAACGCCCGCCGCGCAAGCCGCACACTCGGAAGTGCCGACCGATGAATCGAGCAACTCGACCGCGACAGAAACCGCGCCGCCGTTCGAGCCCGATATCTTTACTCCTTCGTGGGGGAATGACCGCCGCAACTATCCACGCATGAAATGCTTTGTCGCGGTGGAACTTCGTGCCCAAGGATCCGAAAAACCGGTGTGGGGCAATCTCTCCGATACGAGTCTGGGCGGATGCCGGGTGGAGAGCACGGCGGTGGTCGAACCCGGATCAAAAATTGAAATTGGCCTGTGGGTGGCGAACGGAACCATCTGGATCAAGGGCGTGGTCGTGAATGGTGTGGTGACCGGCGGCAATCCCAGCTCTGGATTGCGCGTGAAATTCGCCGCCATGGAGACTCCCGAACGCGAAGTGCTGCGCGAGTTTTTGAAATTCGTCGAGAACACCAACAAGAACTACCGCGAAGAACACGGATACCTGGCCCAGCTCAAGGGCTGATCTTCGCTCACGTAGGCACGGGTGCCTCACCCGTGCGGGAACGCCCGCGGTTACGCGGTTCTCACGTAGGCACGGGTGTCCTCACCCGTGCGGGACCATTCCAATCCTTCCCCGGGCGGGAACGCCGGGGCTACGCGGTTCTCACTTAGGCACGGGTGTCTCACCCGTGCAGAACCATTCCAATCCTTCCCCGGGCGGGAACGCCCGCGGCTACATGGTTCTCACGTACGCACGGGTCTCTCACCCGTGCGGGACCATTCCAATCCTTCCCCGGGCGGGAACGCCCGCGGCTACATGGTTCTCACGTAGGCACGGCTGTCCTCACCCGTGCAGGACCATTCCTAACCTTCCCCGGGCGGGAACGCCCGGGGCTACATGATTCTCACGTAGGCACGGGTGTCTCACCCGTGCAGAACCATTCCAATCCTTCCCGGGGGCGGGAACGCTACGCGGTTCTCACGTAGGCACGGGTGTCCTCACCCGTGCGGACCATTCCCATCCTTTCCCGGGCGGGAAACGCCCGGGGCCACATGGTTCTCGCGTAGGCACGGGTGTCTCACCCGTGCGGGACCATTCCCAATCCCTCCCCGGGCGGGAACGCCCGGGGCTACATGGTTCTCACGTACGTACGGGTGTCTCACCCGTGCGGGACCATTCCAATCCCTCCCCGGGCGGGAACGCCCGGGGCTACGCGGGACCATTCCAATCCTTCCCCGGGCGGGAACGCCCGGGGTTACCTAGCTCTGCCTGTTGAAAGCAAAGCCATAAATATCTTGATAGACTACGAGTAGAACTCGAAATGGCTTTGGTCCCCCGCAAGCTTCCCGTCTAAGACCGGAGAGGGCCGCCGCAATCCATCGCTGGAGATCCAGGTATGGCAACGAGCGAGCAGACGCTGGCAACCGGCACTCAGCTGGAAACTTTAAGCATCAACACCATCCGTACTCTCTCGATGGATGCCGTGCAGCAGGCGAATTCAGGCCATCCCGGCGCACCCATGGCGCTGGCTCCGGTTGCGTATTGCCTGTGGCAGCAGTTTCTGCGGTTTGATCCTGCCGACCCGATCTGGCCGAATCGTGATCGCTTCGTCCTCTCAGCGGGACATGCATCGATGCTGCTCTATTCCCTGCTCTATCTGAGCGGCGTGAAAGCTGTGAACTCTAAGTATGAACGCCTCGACCAGCCCGCGGTTTCGCTCGACGACATTAAGAAATTCCGCCAGATCGACAGCAAGACGCCGGGGCACCCGGAATACCGGCTCACGTCCGGCATCGAGACGACCACCGGCCCGCTCGGTCAGGGCGCAGGAAACAGTGTGGGAATGGCCATCGCGGCCAAGTGGCTGGAAGCACGTTATAACCGTCCCGGTTTCGCGGTCTTTGACTACAACATCTATGCGATCTGCAGTGACGGCGACATGATGGAAGGCGTGGCCAGCGAAGCTGCCTCCCTTGCCGGGCATCTGAAGCTTTCCAATCTCTGCTGGATATACGACAACAACCGGATCACGCTCGATGGTCCCGCCGATGCCTCGTTCAGCGAGGATGTGGGCAAGCGCTTTTCGGCTTACGGCTGGGATGTAACCACAGTGCGCGACGCCAATGATCTCGAGGAACTCGCCGGAGCCTACAACCATTTCCTGCAAACCAAGGATCGGCCGACGCTGATCGTCGTCAACAGCCACATCGGTTACGGCGCGCCGCACAAGCAGGACACGAACGCCGCTCATGGTGAGCCGCTGGGCGAAGACGAAGTCAAGCTGGCGAAAAAGTTCTACGGCTGGCCCGAAGATGCCAAATTCCTGGTGCCGGATGGAGTGCTGCAAAACTTCCGCGATGGGATCGGAAAGCTCGGCCCAAACCTGAACCAGCAGTGGAAGAAATTGTTCGAGGAGTACGCGAAGAAGTTCCCTGATCTCGCAGATCAGATTAATCGAATGCAGCGCCGTGAATTGCCGGACGGTTGGGACCGCAACCTTCCCCTCTTCCCTGCCGACGCCAAGGGCGTGGCTACGCGCGAGAGTTCCGGCAAGGTCCTGAACGCGCTGGCCCAGAACATTCCCTGGCTGATTGGCGGTTCGGCCGACCTTGCGACCTCAAACAAGACGACGCTGAAGTTTGAAGGGGCTGGCGATTTCCAGGCGGGATCCTACGCAGGCCGCAATTTTCACTTCGGCGTGCGCGAGCACGGAATGGGATCGGCGCTCAGCGGGATGGCTCTTTCGAAGGTACGTGCATTCGGTGCGACCTTCTTCAATTTCAGCGATTACATGCGGCCCACCATCCGCCTGGCCGCGATCATGGAAATTCCCACCATCTACATCTACACGCACGATTCCATCGGACTAGGCGAGGACGGCCCTACCCATCAACCGGTCGAGCAACTGGCCTCGCTGCGGGCGATTCCCGGACTTGTTTTGTTTCGCCCCGCGGATGCGAATGAAGTCGTTGAGGCGTGGAAGGTCATCATGAAACTGCGCCACGAGCCTGCGGCGTTAGTGCTGACCCGGCAGGCGGTACCCACCTTCGACCGCACAAAGTACGCCTCTGCTGCGGGCGTGGCGCGCGGCGCCTATATTCTCGCCGACGCTCCTGGCGGAAAACCGGAAGTGATTCTGATGGGTACGGGCAGTGAAGTTTCGCTCTGCGTAAGCGCCTATGAACAACTTACCAAAGAGGGTGTGAAGGCGCGGGTGGTCAGCATGCCTTCGTGGGACATTTTCGAGCACCAGGATGAAGCCTACCGGAAGCAGGTCTTCCCGCCGGAAGTGAAGGCGCGGGTTTCCGTCGAGCAGGCTTCGACCTTCGGCTGGGCGCAGTATGTGGGACCGGCGGGAAAGATGATCGGCATGCACACCTTCGGCGCCTCCGCGCCGCTGAAAGAGCTGCTGAAGAAGTTTGGATTCAGCCCCGACAAAGTGATCGAAGCCGCGCGCGAGGCCATGGCAGCCGCAAAGAGCTAATGAAGCCGGGGCCGGGTGAAACGCATCATGAACCAGTAGGGAGACGATTATGCAACCGGTTGGAGTACTCGACACCGCAAAAGCAACCAACCCCTTAAAGGATCTGTTGAAGTTTGGCCAGTCCGTCTGGCTGGACTACATTCGTCGCGATCTGATTACAACCGGTGAATTGAAGCGGCTGATCGAGCAGGACGGCTTGCGGGGGATGACCTCCAACCCGTCCATCTTCGAAAAGGCTATCTCCGGCGGCGACTTCTACGACGACCTGCTGCGATCGCTGGAGGCCAACAAAGACCTCGACGCGAAGGCGCGCTACGAGGCGCTGGCGATTCGCGATATCCAGGACGCCGCCGACATCCTGCGTCCGGTTTACGACACCACGAAGGGCCGGGACGGATATGTGAGCCTGGAGGTTTCACCCTACCTTGCTCGCGACACCAAAGGCACACTCGAAGAAGCGCGGCGCTTGTGGAAGACCGTGTCCCGTCCCAATGTGATGATCAAAGTTCCGGGCACGGCGGAGGGCATTCCCGCCTTCCAGCAACTCATCAGCGAGGGCATCAACATCAACGTCACCCTGCTGTTCGCGCAGGAAGTCTACGAGGAAGTCGCCGCAGCCTACATTGTCGGGCTCGAGCAACTGGCAGCTCGCGGCGGGGACGTCAGCAAGATCGGCAGCGTGGCCAGCTTCTTCATCAGCCGGATTGATTCAGCCGTCGACAAGCAGGTAGAAGCGTGGCTCAAGAGCGAAAAAGACGAAAGCACGCGGCAGAAGCTTGAGAGCATCGAGGGCAAGGTCGCGATCGCCAACGGGAAGCTTGCCTATCAGAGCTACGAGCAGATTTTCTCCAGCGAGCGGTGGAAACAGCTCGCCACCCGCGGGGCACGGACACAGCGCGTGCTGTGGGCCAGCACCAGCACCAAGAATCCCAAGTTCAGCGACGTGCTTTACGTCGACGAAATGATCGGGCCGGACACCGTGAACACAGTTCCGCCGAACACCTTCGAGGCATTCCGCGATCATGGTCGGCCGCGTCCCAGTCTCACTGAGGGCATCGATGCTGCAACGGCGGTCATGGCCACGCTGGCTGAAGTCGGCATTTCCATGAAAGAAGTAACCGACAAGCTTACGGAGGACGGCGTTCGGCTCTTTGCCGAATCCTTCGACAAGCTACTGGAGGCGGTCGAGAACGAGACGAAATACAGCGTCACCTCCTCGGTCAATCCTCAAAGCTACAAATTGCCCGAGGCGCTCGACAAGGCCGTGAAGTCCGCGATCGGTGATTGGAGGGCAACCGGCAGAGTACGCGCGCTGTGGCAGGGCGACTCCCGCCTGTGGACCGAAAGCGACGAGCCGAAGTGGATTGCCTGGATGGGAATTACGGCGGAACAGATTGCCCGCAGCGCGGAATTGCAGCGGCTGGCGGAGGATGTGAAGAAAGAGAAATTCAGCGACATCCTGTTGCTGGGTATGGGCGGTTCGAGTCTGGGCCCCGAGGTGCTGGCAGAGACCTTCAAACGCACACCCGGCTTTCCGCAACTGCACGTGCTCGATTCGACCGATCCGGCGCAGGTGAAGGCGTTCGAGAAGAAGGTGGACCTCGCGAAGACGCTCTTTATCGTTTCCAGCAAGTCCGGAACCACGCTCGAGCCCAACATCTTCAAGCAATATTTCTTCGAGCAGGTGAAAAAGGCAGTGGGCGCCGAAAAGGCGGCCAGCCGCTTCATCGCCATCACCGATCCCGGCTCAAAGCTGCAGCAGGCCGCCGAGGCTGATCACTTCCGCGCCATCCTTCCGGGCGTGGCGGCGATTGGCGGACGCTACTCGGTTCTGTCGAATTTCGGCATGGGTCCCGCGGCGGCAATGGGCCTCGACATCAGCAGGTTCCTCAAGACCACACAACAGATGGTGGACGCCTGCGCGGCGCAAATTCCCGTGGGTCAGAATCCAGGAGTCGTTCTCGGACTGATCCTCGGCAGCGCAGCCAAGTCGGGCCGCGACAAGCTCACCATCCTTACTTCGCCGGGGGTCTCCGATCTGGGGGCGTGGCTCGAACAACTGATTGCCGAATCGACCGGTAAGCAGGGCAAGGGCATCATCCCGGTGGACCGGGAAAAGGCAGCGGCCCCGGATGTTTACGGAAAAGACCGCGTCTTCGCCTACCTGCGCCTCAATTCCGATTCCGACAGCGAACAGGAAGCCAAGGTCAAGGCCCTGGAGAATGCCGGACATCCGGTCGTGCGCATCACCTTGCCCGACACCTACACCCTGGGCCAGGAATTCTTCCGCTGGGAGATCGCCACCGCAGTGGCCGGTTCCGTTCTCGGCATCAACCCGTTCAATCAGCCAGACGTGGAAGCCAGCAAAGTCGTAACTCGCGAGCTTACATCGGCCTACGAAAAGACCGGATCGCTGCCGGGCGAGTCACCGGTAATCGAAGAGAACGGCATCAAGCTGTTCACAGATCCCAAGAATGCGGACGCGCTGGCCAGTGCCGCCAAGGACAAGTCTCTTGCCGGCTACCTGAAGGCGCATCTCGACCGGATCGGCGCGGGCGATTACTTCGCCCTCCTGGCTTATATCGAAATGGGTCCGGAACACGAGAAGCAGGTGCAGGAGTTGCGGCACGCCCTGCGTGACAAAAAACGGGTTGCAACCTGCCTCGGATTCGGGCCACGCTTTTTGCACTCGACCGGGCAGGCTTACAAAGGCGGGCCGAACAGCGGGGTCTTCCTGCAAATTACCTGTGATGACGCCGCCGACCTGCCGGTGCCCGGGCAGAAATACACGTTCGGGATCGTCAAAGCCGCTCAGGCGCGCGGTGACTTCCAGGTGCTTGCCGAACGCGGCCGGCGTGCTCTGCGAGTTCACCTCGGCAAAGACCTGAAAGCCGGGTTGACCAGCCTGGCCGCCGCCTTTAAACAGGCGTTGAGCTAGAATTCCGGCACCCCGTATTCCTTAGGTTTCAAGGCAGCCCGGCGAATGCCGGGCTGTCGAATCGCAGGCAAGGAGCACACGATGCGACTGGGAATGGTCGGTCTGGGCCGCATGGGCGCGAACATGACCCGCCGCCTGATGCGCGGTGGTCATGAAGTGGTCGTCACGGACCTCAATCCGGAAAACGTAAAGAGCATTGGCAGTGAGGGCGCGGTAGGCTCGTCTTCCCTTGATGACTTTGCAGCCAAGCTGGGCAAGCCCCGAATCGCATGGCTCATGGTTCCGGCCGGGGATCCTACTGAAAAGACCGTCCAGGCCCTCGCGAGCAAGTTCCAGGCGGGCGACATCCTGATCGACGGCGGAAACTCCTACTTTAAGGACGACGTCCGCCGCTCCACCCAACTCCAGGAAAAAGGCATCCATTACGTCGACGTGGGCACCAGCGGCGGCGTCTGGGGACTCGAGCGGGGCTACTGCATGATGATCGGGGGCCCCGAAGCGGTGGTGAAACAACTGGATCCCATTTTCAAGACACTCGCTCCCGGCCGCGGCGACATTGTTCGCACTCCCGGCCGCGAAAAACTTTCCGGAACCGCCGAAGACGGGTACATTTACTGTGGCCCGTCGGGAGCCGGGCATTTCGTGAAGATGGTGCACAACGGGATCGAGTACGGCGTCATGCAGGCTTACGCCGAGGGCTTCGACATT
This sequence comes from Terriglobales bacterium, assembly GCA_963803205.1. Lineage (GTDB taxonomy): Bacteria > Acidobacteriota > Terriglobia > Terriglobales > Acidobacteriaceae > CAWDLG01. The sequence goes on along the minus strand of CAWDLG010000004.1, from coordinate 82,554 downwards.
TTCCGTAACGCCACCAGCAAGGAACTGCCGGAAGAGCACCGCTACAAGCTTAACCTCGCGGACGTCGCTGAGGTATGGCGCCGCGGCAGCGTGGTCAGCTCCTGGCTGCTCGACCTCCTGGCCATCGCTCTGGTGGAAAGTCCGGCCCTCGCCGAGTACACCGGTTTCGTGCAGGATTCCGGCGAAGGACGCTGGACGATTCAGGCTGCGATTGAAGAAGCCGTGCCGGTGGATGTCCTCTCAGCGGCGCTGTTCACGCGCTTCCGTTCGCGCCAGGAACACACCTTCGCCGAAAAGGTGCTCTCCGCGATGCGGCAGCAGTTCGGCGGTCACCGGGAACCTGCGGCGGCCAAAAGGACCGCGTAAGACTTCGCATGGCTCATAGAGAAATTACCCAAACCTCCCCGCAGCCCATCGGCCGCCCCAGTGATCCCTGCATCATGGTGATCTTCGGCGGCGCCGGAGACCTGACGCGGCGCAAGCTCTTCCCCGCGCTCTACAACCTGGCGAAGAACCAGCTTCTCTCCCGCGAGTTCGCGGTGATCGGAGTTGCCCACTCCGACATGTCGACCGAGGACTTCCGCAAGAAGGTCACGGCGTCGATGAAGGAGTTCGCCACCGAGCAGGTCGATCCCGATCTGTGGGAGTGGTTTCAGCGCCGCATGTATTACCTCGCCGGCGAGTTCGACGACAAAGCTTTGTACCCGAAATTGCGCGATTTTTTGAACAAGGTCGACAAGGACCACTCCACCCACGGCAATTTCCTCTTCTACATGGCAACCGGGCCGAATTTCTTCGGAATGGTTGTGGAGCAGTTGGCGGCGGCCGGGCTGATGGAGGAGAGTCCCGGGCACTGGCGGCGGGCGGTAATTGAGAAGCCATTCGGCCGCGACCTCGAATCCGCGCGAGCCTTGAACAAGCAGCTCCTGGAGGTCGCCAGCGAAAAGCAGATCTACCGCATCGACCACTACCTTGGAAAAGAAACCGTCCAGAACATTCTGGCCTTCCGCTTCGCTAACGGCATCTTCGAGCCGATCTGGAACCGGCGCTACATCGATCACGTCCAGATTTCCGTGTCCGAAACAGTAGGAGTCGAGTCGCGCGGCAGCTACTACGACCATGCTGGGGCACTCAGGGACATGGTTCCCAACCACATGATGCAGCTCATCAGCCTGACCTCCATGGAGCCGCCGATTTCCTTTCGCGCGGATGCCGTGCGGGATGAGCAGGCAAAGATTCTCCACGCCATCCAGCCCTTTTCCTCGGAGGAAGTCCTCAGCGAGACCGTCCGCGGCCAGTACGGCGACGGACGCGTGGAGGGTGAGCACGTTCCCGGCTACCGCAATGAAGAGGACGTGCCGCCTGACTCGAAGACCGAAACCTTCGTGGCGATGAAGCTGCGCATCGACAACTGGCGCTGGGCGGACGTACCTTTCTACATCCGGACTGGAAAGCGGCTTCCCGGCCGGCACACCCACATCATGATCCAGTTCCGCCAGGCGCCGTTCGTTCTCTTCCGCGATACACCGGTCGCCAACCTGATGCCCAACCAGTTGGTGCTGCACATCCAGCCGGAGGAGGGAATTTCGCTGCGCTTCGCCGCCAAGGTTCCTGGCCCGGCAATGCAGCTGGGCGGCGTTGACATGAACTTCGCCTACGCCGACTATTTTGGCGAGCAGCCGAGTACGGGCTATGAACGTTTGCTGCACGATTGTATGATTGGCGACCAGACATTGTTCCAGCGCGCTGACATGGTGGAAGCGGGCTGGTGCGTGGTTAGCCCGGCTCTGGATGTGTGGAAGGCATTGCCGCCGCGGCACTTCCCCAACTACGCGGCGGGGACCTGGGGTCCAAAGGAAGCCGACGATCTGCTGGAGCGCGACGGGCGCCACTGGAGGAATTCCGAAAAATGATCCTCGCAGGAGACCTTGGAGGCACCCACGCCCGCCTGGCTCTCTTCGATCTCTCGGATGGCCGTTTTCGTCTGGTTTCCTCGTCCGTTTTTCCCAGCCGGGACTATCCCGGCCTGGAGCAGATCGTCGCCCGATTCGTGCAGCAGACCAAGGCCCACACCGATGTGGCCTGCTTCGGCGTAGCCGGGCCGGTCAACAACGGCCGCGTGCAGACCTCCAATCTGCCCTGGGTGGTGGAGGCCAAGAGTCTGGCGGCGGAGCTTCACATTCGCGAAGCCCTCCTGATCAATGACCTCGAAGCCAGCGCCTGGGGCCTGGCCACGCTCGAGCCGGGTGACATGGTGTCGCTGAACGACGTGCCTCCAGTGCACAACGGAACCCAGGCGATCGTGGCGGCGGGAACGGGCCTTGGAGAAGCGGCGCTGTATTGGGACGGAACCCACCATCGCATTTCCCCTTCGGAAGGTGGTCACACTGATTTCGCCGCGCGTAACGAACTCGAGATCGAGCTTCTTCGCTATCTCATGGGCCGCTACGGCCGTGTGAGCTACGAAAGAGTGCTTTCGGGTCCGGGCCTGGTGAATGTTTTTGATTTTCTGCGCGACACCGGGCGTGGCAAGCCGCCGCAGTGGCTGGTGGACGAGATGCTGAAGTCCGACCCGGCAGCGGCTGTTTCCCGCGCCGCGATCGAAGGCAAGTGCGAGATGTGCGATCAGGCTTTAGACATCTTCATTTCCGTGTACGGCGCCGAAGCCGGCAACGTCGCGCTTGAAACCCTGGCAACCGGCGGTGTTTTTGTAGCTGGCGGCATAGCACCCAAACTGCTTCACAAATTCAAGCAGCCCACTTTCATTAAGGCGTTTACCGACAAGGGCCGCCTGACGCCGGTGCTGAAACGCATCCCCGTAAACGTCGTCACCAATGAAAACCTCGCCCTCCTCGGCGCCGCCCGCTGCGCCGTGACAAAATCGCCCGACTAAGGTGTTCCATGGCTCTCCACCCGCAACTTCGGATTTTTGACGATACCGCCAGCCTCTATGCCGCGGCGGCAGCCGAGTATGCCGCGCGAGCCCAGGCTGCGGTCGAAAAGAACGGCAGATTTACGGTGGCTCTCTCCGGAGGTTCGACGCCGAAGCCGTTGTACTCGATGCTGGCTGAGAAATCCCGCTCCTTGCCGTGGGACAAGAGCTACTTCTTCTGGAGCGATGAGCGGTTTGTGCCGCCGGACCATCCGGACAGCAATTACCGCATGGCCCGTGAATCCATGCTTTCGAAGGCTCCGATTCCGGGGGAAAACATCTTCCGGGTTCAGACAGAAGAGAAGGACCCACAACGCGCCGCTGAAATGTACGAGAAGACTCTTCAGTCATTCTTTCACCTCAAGCCCGGGCAGCTTCCACGTTTCGACTTGATGCTGCTGGGCATGGGCCCGGACGGCCACACCGCGTCCCTGTTTCCCGGCACCTCCGCGCTGAAAGTACGGGATCGCCTGGTTGTGGCGAACTGGGTGGAAAAATTTCAAGCGAACAGAATCACCTTTACCTTCCCCGTGCTCAATCAGAGCGCTTGCGATTTATATCTCGTCGTCGAGGAGAGCAAAGCCTCGGCCCTGCGCCAGGTGCTTGAACAGGATGGCGACCCGGTACCGGCGAAGATGGTTCAACCGGACGATGGCGAACTGCTCTGGTTTGTGGACCGGGCTGCGACTGTGGCACTGGCGCGGGCCAGTTGAGTCATTGAAGCCCAGCCAGCAGATTCCTCACCTCCGCGGCCTCCCGGAAGTTCGGATCGTCCGCCAGCGCCTTCTGTAGTTGCTGCCGCGCTTGTCGCGCTTTTCCCGTTTGCCGATATGCGAGGGCCAGATGGTAGCGAATCGTCGCATCATCAGATTTCCCTGCCTTTGCCGCCAGCCGCAAGGCCTCCTCAAACAAATCCGCGGCCGAGTTGTAAGCTCCCTTGTGGAAGTATGCCCAGCCCAGGGTATCGGCGGCGTGCGAAGAGCCAGGCATTCCGCGCCTTGCCGTCTCAGCGAGTGTCAGGGCTGAATCTGGGTTTCCTCCGGACTCGAGCATCACAGCGGCCAGATTGTTTGCCGCCACTGCGTTTTTAGACTCAAGTGTGAGTGCCTTTTCATAAGATTGCTTCGCCCGGTCCCATTGCTGCCGGGCCTCGAAGAGTTCCCCGAGAAGAATTTGAAAGCCAGCCCGGCGCGGATGCCTGTCTACAAAGTGTTGGTAGAGCGCGATGGCCTGCTCCGTCGCGCCTTGGGTAGCCAGAACCTGACCGAGCTTTAGGACGGCGTCGGCGTTCGATTCGTCGAGTTCGACTGCCCTTCGCAACGCCTGTTTGGCTCCCTCCAGATCGCGCAGGCGATCCGACAGCAACGTCCCAAGCAGGTCGTAAAACCGGCTGTTCTGCGGCTGCTTTTCGATTTGCTCCCGGACCACAGCAATTGCCCGGTCGATCATCCCCCGGTCCAGGTATGTGTTCGCGAGCCCAGCCAGTGCGTCGGATGATATTGGATTGCGCTCGAGGGCTTGTCGATAGGCTTTCTCTGCTTCTGCGAACTTCTTCTGCTCTCGTCGAAGGTTGCCCATCTGCGCATAGCCCAAGTCGCTTGCTGGGCCTATCTGAATGGCCTTTCGAATGTCGCGTTCCGCAGTCGCAAACTGGCGTCGCCGCGCCAGAGCCATTCCGCGTAGGGCGTAACCATCCGCCGAAGCAGGCTCCAGCCTTATGATCTGGCTCGCCTACTCCTCAACCAGCGGCATGTCATTGTCTTTCACAGCAACCGCGGCAAGCCCTCTATATGCGCCCGTCATCTTCGGATTCAGACGCAGCGCTTCTCTCCATTCATTTGCTGCCCGGATCGCCTCGCCTTCACGGTCCAAGGCTATACCGAGCTGGTAGTGAGCAGCGTCGCTGTCCGGATCGCTTTTGATCGCAGCTTGAAGGACTTCGACGGCCGCCGCCGAATCCCTCTCGTGAATCAGAATCTGCCCGCGATAAGCCAGCGCTTCGGCATCGTCGCCGTTGGCTTTCAGAATCTCGTCGTTCAGGCTCTTCGCTTCTGCGATGCGCCCTTTCAGAATCAGGAGCTGCACGTAATTCTTCTTGACCTTCCGCACTTCGGGATGATCGCGGTAGAGCAGGCCGTACTCAGCCACGGCATGATCCAGATCTCCGGTCGCGAAGTAGAAATCGCCGAGCATGCAATAGGCTTCCGGATCCTGCGGCAGATCGCGCTTCGCGCGTTCCAGGACCTCCTTTGCCAGGGCTGGCGCGCCCTCCGCCAGAAGAAGACGCGCCAGTGAAGCCCGCGCGGAAGGATTCCTCGGATCCAATTCGACTGCCAGGCGCAACTGGAGTTCGGCATCTCCATACTGCTTCGCAGCCTGGTAATAGCTGCCGAGGGCAGCATGTGCGGCGGCCGACCGGGGCGCCAATTCGACCGCCTTGATGAAGTTCTTCCCCGCCGCAGCAGTCTGTTTGGTCTGCAGTTGGAACATTCCCAAGCTCAGGTAGGCATCGGCATCGTTGGGCGAAAGCTCAGCCGCCTTCTGCACCTCGACAATTGCATCCAGCGGCTTCCCTTTCGCCGCCAGCAGGCTGGCCGTCGCCAGGTGGACCTTCGCGTCCTGCGGACGCTCCCTGAGCAGTAACTCGCTCTCCTCCTCTGCCCGCTTGAAATCCTTGCCGGCGATCAACAGATTGAGCAAATCCAGCCGGGCTGAGTGATTCTCGGGCTGCAACTCAAGCGTGCGGTTGAGTTCCTGGTATGCATTGCCCCACTGCTGCAGCTTGATCAGCGCCTGGGCGCGCTGGTAGTAGGAGTTCGCATCGCGCGGGTCGATCTGAATGGCATTGGCAAACTGGATGGCAGCTTCCCGATACCGCTCCTCCATGAAGTAGCGCCGCCCGCTTTCCAGGTATTTGTGCTTGCGCGACTGCGGACTGCGCCAGCAGCCCGACAAGCACACGGCACACACTCCTGCCAGCAGAATCAGGCGGCGCTTCATTGGCTCTCCGGCGGTGAAACAATCGGCCTGGAAAATTATCGAGGAAGGACGTGACCAACCGACCGCTGGCGGACAGCACTATGGGACGCAGGCGCCCACTTTGGGAGTGGGTTTCTTCTCAAACCTACACTTTATTTCGACCGTTTGCTGCGGACGAACTCCATCAATTCGGCATGCAGCTTCGGCCCGCTCGCAATCAGCGAGGAAAACATTGGCTTCCGCTGATTGCAGCCAAGCCGCATGCCAGACAGATCGCGCACAACTCCGCCGGCGCTCTCGACCAGTGCGATTCCAGCGGCCACGTCCCACTCATTCTTGGGAAAAAGCGTCAGCGTCGCATCCGCCAGGCCTGCAGCTACCAGAGCCAGTTTGTAGGCCACTGAGCCCTTGGGACGAATCTCAAAGGGCGCATTCGAAAAGATTTTCCAGTCGCCGCGGCGAAACTCACTGCGGCTTGCGAGAACGACCGCCCCGTCCAGTCCCGGGCGCAGGCTGGCTTGCGCAGTGCGCCCGTTGTAGGTCACTCCGGTCCTGGTGGAGCCAAGAAACATCTCGTCGGTAGCAGGATTGTAAATTCCTCCCGCCACAGGCCGGCATTTCTCGACCATTGCGACGGAGACGCAGAATTCAGGAACGCCGTCGACAAATTCCTGCGTGCCGTCCAGCGGATCGACCACCCACACCCGGTCTTTCTCCAGGCGGACGAGATCATCGGGGCTTTCTTCCGAGAGCCAGCCCTCGTCTTCACGCAGCAATGCCCGGCGAAGCAGCGCATCGACCTCGGTATCAGCCGCCGTGACCGGATCGCGCCCCACCTTGTACTCCGTGCGAATTGCCCCAGTTGTGAAGCGGCTGAACACCTGCCGCGACGCCAGCAGGGCCTTTTCGATTCGGTCCAGCGTCTCCGCTTGTGCGCCCGCCGACTGCGTGGTCATTTGCAGCAAGGCTATCAGGCCTCTCCGTTCACGCCAATGTAACCTTCCCGCTCCAGGTGCAGAATGATCTCCTGGGCAGCTTCTTCCGGAGTCAGATCGGCGGTGTTGATCGTGACCTCCGCGTCCTTCGGTTCCTCGTACGGGTCCGAAATGCCAGTGAATTCCTTCACGATTCCGGCTCGCGCCTTCGCGTACAGTCCCTTGCGGTCCCGCCCCTCGCACACCTCGAGCGGAGTCGCTATGTGCACGAGGATGAAGCCACCCGAAGGCTCGACCATGGCGCGTACCTGCTTGCGCACCGCATCGTACGGCGCAATCGGAGCGCAGATCGCGATGCCGCCGTTCTTGGTGATCTCGGAAGCCACAAAACCGATCCGGCGAATGTTAATGTCGCGATGCTCCTTGGAGAAGCCGAGTTCGGACGACAGGTGCTTGCGTACGATATCTCCGTCAAGAATCGTGACCGGCCGTCCGCCGACTTCCAGAAACTTGGTCAGCAGGACATTGGCGATGGTGGATTTGCCGGAACCGGAAAGCCCGGTGAAGAAAATCGTTACGCCCTGCTTGTGACGCGGCGGATAGCTGCGCCGCAGCTCCTTCACCACCTCGGGATAAGTAAACCATGCCGGAATTTCACGCCCCTCGTTCAACCGATCCCGCAATTCGGTGCCGGAAATATTCAGCACTCGGGCATCTTTCGGAACCTCGTTGTCCGGAACGTAATGGTCGTGATCCTCGAGATAGACCATCATGTTGAAAGGCACCATGGTGACGCCAATGTCGGCTGCGTGCTTCCGGAAGAGCTCCTGCGCTTCGTAGGGGCCGTAAAAAGGCTTGCCATCCGTATCTTTGCCGGGACCGGCGTGATCGCGGCCGACAATGAAGTGAGTGCACCCGTGGTTCTTGCGTATCAGGGCATGCCAGATTGCTTCTCTCGGTCCGCCCATGCGCATGGCCAGCGGCAACAGCGACAGCTTGACCGTTCCCGCCGGATATTTCGAAAGCAGCAGTTGGTAGCACCGCACCCGGGTGAAGTAATCAACATCCCCCGGCTTGGTCATTCCGACCGAGGGATGAATCAGCAGATTGGCTTCCACGGTCTTTGCAGCGCGGAAGGTCAGCTCCTGATGCGCCCGGTGCATCGGGTTGCGTGTCTGAAATGCGACGACGCGGCGCCAGCCCAGCCGCGCAAACTCTGAGCGCAGCTCTGAGGGCGTGAGCCGAAGCGCGCGAAAATCGTAGTGCGAAGGCTCCTGGACTCCTTCGACCTTGCCACCTACATACCAGGAATTCCCCTTGTTCAGCACGTAGTCCGCACCGGGATGGGCTGAACTGGTGCTCTGGAATACGGCTGACGCCTCAGCCTTGCGGTCGGGCTGCCAGATTTCCTCCACGTGCAGGACGCCCAGCATCACGCCCTCGGGATCGCGCAAGGCCAGCTTGCTCGAGCCCGCCTTCAGAGTCTTGGCAAGTTCCTCGCTGACATCGAGCGTGATCGGCACGGGCCAGAGAGTTCCGTTGGCCAGGCGCATGTTCTGACAGACGCCCTCATAATCCGCGCGAGTCATAAAGCCGCGCAGAGGCGAAAATCCGCCGCTCAGCAGCAATTCCAGATCGCAAAGCTGGCGCGCGCTCAGGTCCCACGAGGGCCACTCGCGCGACTTCGCTTTCAATTCCTGGACTCTCTCCGGAGCCGCAATCAGGTTCACAAGTTCCCCGCCGTGGGGTGCAACAAGATGGCTTGTCGACACAGTCAATCCCATGACCTCCTGGTCTGGATTCAGATTCTCTATGCTTGGTTACTGCTGAAGATTTCCACTCGACTGAATTTCAATCTAAGAACGGCTGAATTGAGTGGAAAAAACGGCTGGACACTACGCGCCACGCGCTGAAAGGAACGCAGGTCCGGTGCAAAGGTGACATCGCGTTTGACATCGCCGCGTGAATTTCATCGGGATTTCATTGTAAACGAAGCGGGATAACCGGCAAAGCAGCCGGCGGCAACAGAATCGCTAGGATCGGCGACCGTCAGTGACGGAAACGCTCTCGTTCTCAGCTCGACGGTCTGCCTGCGCGGCCGATGCTGGCGCGGCCAATCGTGCCGGCTCCTTTACCGAATATTTGAGAAGGCACCACAGCGCGCGAATTCCGTCCTTCCACCCGATCTTCTTCCCTTCCTCGTAAGTCCGGCCCGAGTAGCTGATGCCGACCTCGTAGATCCGGAGACGGCGCTTGGCGATCTTCACGGTGATTTCCGGCTCAAACCCGAAGCGGTCTTCTTCGATGGCGATCGACTGGATCACCTCCCGCCGGAAGGCCTTGTAACAGGTCTCCATGTCGCTGAGGTTGATATTGGTCAGGCAGTTGGAGAGCAGCGTCAGCACCCGGTTTCCCACCGAATGCCAGAAGTAGAGCACACGGTGCGGGCGGCTGCCCATGAAGCGGGAGCCATAGACGACGTCCGCCCGGTTTTCGATCAGGGGATCGAGCAACGCGGGGTAGTCTTCCGGGTTGTATTCCAGGTCGGCATCCTGAATGATCAGGAAATCCCCCGTAGCCTGTTGGATTCCAAGCCGCAATGCCGCCCCTTTTCCCCGGTTTTTTGCCTCGATCATCAGCTTGATCTGGGGGTTCCGTGCCTGCATCTGCTCCAGCAGCGCGCCAGAGCCGTCTGTAGAGCCGTCATCGACGCAAATCAGCTCCAGGTCGAAGGGAACCGCCAGAACGCGTTCCAGGGCCTTCTGGAGCGTCGGAGCCTCGTTATAAACCGGCATCACGACCGAGATCTTCATAGGTGGGAAAATCAGTTCCCTAGTGTATGCCAACCTTTGATTCCAGCGGTTCAGGGCTGGCGAACCCAGTCTCCGCGCCCCCGGCGGCAAGTTCCACTATCCCGGACAAATGTTGCAAATGATTTCACTTTCCGGCTCCCGGCCCCAGGATGTGGCCGGGTGGGTGGGAGCCTTCTCAGTGCGTCATCTGAGTCCACCTGGGTGCTCCCGGGGCAGAATGGCTACCCGCGGAGCGGTATTACGAAAGTGTAATTAGTTCCCGGGTATTCCCAAAATGGGGGAATTTTGTCATAGGAGTTTTACCTTAATTACCGCGAAATCGACAGTGGAAGTGGCATAAATCCAAGGGGTTAAAACGTAAATCCAACAGGGACGCTATCCCCCTTTCGCCGAGGCTTCGAGGGTACTGGTTAGTTAACACCTCTTCTGACCTCCAGTCACAGATTACTTTCGTACTTTATTTTCTGTACATTCCGGAGCCCAAAAGTTGGCCCCGAGGAAGGCCCCTCCGAAGCTGGGGAATTCCCTCCCCGATGACTTACACGTTGGTACATGGCTTGCACTAGGAACAGGCGTAACTCACCTCTCCCTGTGGAATTTTGTTGGCGATTCCCTGAAAACAGGCATCGGACGTGGCATTGCGAATGCTATGAATTTTAGGAGAACCGGCAAAGAGGGTCAGCTGAAGGCGTTGTGGGTAGGGCTGCCAGTTCAGACTCTCAGAAGAATCGCCTAGCTGGCCGGAAGCGTAATCATCTGAAGGGGAGAAAAGAATGCCGGAAAAGTCGATTCGACTCGGACCACGGGAACAGCAGATCGCGGAGCTCCTGCTCCAGGGCTGCGATAACACGGAAATCGCCAAGCAGTTGAACATGGCGCGGCGCACCGTGAAGGCACACTTCAACCGCCTCTTCCTGCGCTTCGGAATTACAAGCGGAATCAAGCGGGTAAAACTCGCAACAATTTTATATCGGAGGCAACTATGCTTACAGGCGAACGGTATGGAGAACGCGTCCCTAATGAACGTGAACAGCGAGTCATTGAACTCGTTGCCCAGGGACTCAAGAACCGAGAAGTCGCAGACGCTATCGGAACCACTGAGCACGTCGTCAAAAATTACCTACGAGTTATCTACGACAAGCTCGGACTCTGGAACCGAGTCGAACTGGCACTCTGGTACGAAGCTCGCAGAACCGGACAGCCGGCACACGCCTGATGTGCTGGAGAGCTGGGAGCATAGAATCATGGATCTCGACAACGAGAACCGGGCTACGGTTGAACAATAGGAAAGCAGCAGGAATCAAACATTCATAGCAGGACAGAAGACCTCCGTTGCTGAGCAACGGAGGTCGTTCTATTTGCAGCCGGTGGATCGCAGAAAGCGCAACTTGGAAGCCGCGTCCGGCACACCCTTCTTTGCCGCGGCCATGAGCAGCAGTTGAGCCTGATCGCAGTTCTTCTCCACGCCATCGCCTCTCGCGTAGAGGTCAGCGAGCAGTACGGAAGCCCGGCCATTCTCTTTCGCTACCGCCTTCCACAGCAGGCGGGCCGCGGCGCCGGTATTGCGATTTCCGCCTGAAAGGTAGCGAACTGCCTGGTTCAATTCCTGCGAGCCGTACGCGGCGGGGTTGTCGCGCGACGTAAGGCTTGCCGCCTCTGGCAGTCGTTCTTGAGAGGCAGACCGTGTCGGCGGTGCGGCTTTTTGCCCCTCCGCTTGCGTGCTTTTTACCCGTGGCTGAGTCTGCGGCTGAGTTTCAGCCGGCTTCGCGGTCGCCGTCTGCTCTGGGGCGCTTTGGGCAGCCGTTTGCGAAGTGCTTTGCGCCTGCGTCTGGGGCGGCGTTTCCGGCCGCGCAGGGGGAGCTGCCGGCTCAGTGGCAGCCGGCTGTGCGGTTCTCATCTCGGCCCGGCGCGTGTACCACCGGTAGCCGAGCACTCCAGCGGAAACAAGGAGCAGAACCACGATCGCGAACTTCATCCGCCCACTGATCGATTCTTCTTCCTCAGACACGGCAAACGTCTTGTAGCGGAGGAACTGCAACGGCGCTTCGGGATCGTCTCCGCGTGGCGCTGCAAAGGCCGCAGGCGGCGGCACAGCGGGAGCGGCGGGCCTCACCGGGGGCTGTACGCTCGCCGGAGGCTTTCGCGGAACACCGGGGACTCCCGGCGAGAACGGCAGGCTGGCTTCCGTGTTGAGGTGCTCTACCTGAAGCAGTCCGCCGCAGAATCCGCAGAACCTCTGGTTCGGCGGGTTGCTCCAGCGGCAGGCGGAGCAGACGATCTCTGGTTCGTTTGAGGAATCATCTTCCTGCACCGGATGATCGAGGGCCGAACGCTTGTTCATGGCCTCTTCTTTTTCGAGCTTTTTAAGCAACTCCAGGAGGGCAGGGTCGGTCTGGAGGTGAGGGTTATCAGCTTCCCAGGCGCTAAATTTACTGTCGATGCCGGAATCGGACGCGCTTCCAGAGTCATACCCGTCGGCGTCCGGCTTCCTCAAAGGATCTGCCACGTTTTCTCTCCGGGGAAAGGGCTTCTATTTTCTACGACCGCAACATTCCACTCCAGTCCTCTCCGCTTGTCAAACCAGAAAACGCCTGTACGCCCAATAGATTCGCGTGTTTCGGAGGTGCATGCCAAAACTGAACCAGACTTGGTGCAGAGTGCAATTCCTTTCACCAAGCGCGCGTGAGTTGGCCGTGAGTTTGATGTCGTAGCGACGACGAATGTTGCGCGTCGAAGCTTCGCGAAGTGGCAGAAAGGTTATTGCGGCGGGATGAGATAGTGAGGATCGAAGGCGCGATTCAACTATTCGCAGGGCTTTCGAGCGGCCGGCTCAAAGCGGTCCTGCCGCGCGTCGCGCTGAGTGGCGAATTTGCCCCCTCGCGTGTTGCCGTACAGCTCCGACCCGGGACAGTAATAGAGACCGGTTCTGAGGTCGACCCACACGCGCGCGTCCGGATTGCCGGTGCGAACGGGACGAGCCGCCGGTGGCTCGGCCAACCCGAGATTGACCATCAATTCCTCGAACAGTGTGAGGTCGGGTTTGACAGCAGCTTGCTGCTGGCGGGCAGCATTGGTGCTTGAGGCCTCGGCCGGTGGAGGCGGCTGCATCGCCCATCCCGCCAGCACGATCGCCAGCAGGATACTCGCGGCCACGAGGTAGAAACTGGCGTAATGCTTTTTCCAGATTTCATTCCACTGCTCAAGCGGGAGGGAATCGCGCCACCTGCGCTTTTCTTCCGGCTCCCACTCCGCCTCTACCTCTTCCCCTTCGAGTCCCTCGAAAGCGGGTGCATCCTGGTACGGCGAAGCCAGCCCCGGAACGTCCATGATGTCGGGGTTCAAATCTGCAAAATGAGTCGCCGTGAGCTTGCCTTCCTCGGGATACAGTTCGTTGGCTTCCTCGAACTCATTTCCGGCTACCGGACCGAAGTGTTGCGTCGCCTTCACTCCATCGAATACATCCGCTTCGCCGTCCTCGTCGAGTTGCAACTGATGAAGCATGGGCCACTTGCTGGGCGGTCCCGAATCGGCAGGGATTTCGAAGAATCGCGACGAGCCGCAGATTCCGCAGAACGACTGTTCTCTTGCCAGCGGGTGACCGCAGCTGCGGCACGGCTCCGTCGCCGCATCTTCTTTCACCACATTCGTCGCTGTCGGCTTTTTCGGCGCGGCTTCGTTCGTCAGGAGGTTGGACACAGCCTGAACGAAATCTGTTTCCTCTTCGCCGACCAGCCGGTCAAGATGCGGCAGCAACTGGTCGAGCGCGCTCGTGATGGCAGCCTGTTCTGCGGAGGACTGCTGCCGGGAGTTGCTATCCGACATCGCCGCGGCCACTGCGTCAGCTAGCGCTTCGCAGGCTTGAACCTCTGCTTCGCCAAACGAATTGATGCGATCGAAGCGCGCTTCGAGAGCGCCGCGAATTTTGCCCTCCACCCGCACCGGAACTGTGATCAGAGCTTTCGATCCGCTGCGCTGGCTGAATTCGCGACCGAGCCGCGAATCCTTTTCGACATCGCGCGCGGCGATTACCATGCCGGTGCGCAAACATTCCGCCAGCGAGAAGTCCAACTGGGCTTTTGATCCCTCCTGGCCGGCAGCCTGGCCCGCGCATCCCCGATACACCATCTCTCCCTTTTCCAGCATGCCGATGACGACGGAGTTGGCGGCGATGATTTTCTGCGCGCGTTCGGCGATCAGCTGGGCGGCGGATTCAAAATCGAGGTTGCGGTTGCGAATGGTCTCTTCGAGGTCGGTTAATTCGGAAAGATAGTCGGCAGATGAGCTCTCGCTCTGGCCTGAGCGCAGCTGGTCGTTATGTTCCTGCACTACGTAGGCAGCATTGAGCAGCTGTTGGAGAGCCGACTCGTCAAGCACGGGATGTTCGGGACCGTGATCTTTCACCGGAACAGGGCTTCTCCAGACACAAATTCCCCAAGCGCCACCCATTGTAATGCAATTGCTTATCCAAATCAGCGGGCAAAACGCGCAACCCATTGATTCTACGCGTCCGATGGAAAACACTGCCGCTGTCGCCTCTTCTCCCCAACTGCTTGCCGCCGCAGCAATTACAGCCCAATTTTTATGCAGCCCAGGATCTGTGCCCGCTTGGGCAGTAGTCGTTCGTAACTGGCCGCGGAGGTGCAAAACAGTGCAGTCCGTGACCGGGGAGTGGAAGTGTTTCAACCCGCCGCTGCGACCAAACTGGAACCCAGAAATTCCGAAACGGGCTAAGAAGACAATTATCTTGCCTCGTTAGTTTCCTCCCCAATGTCTCCAACCACCGGGATTCAAAGGGCTATGGCCAAAACACAGTTGCAGGTGAAAGTTTGGCGAAAGATTTGCTTTTCGCACGACTGCACACCGCGTAGCAAAAATCGAGCGGCGTGCCGACGAGGAAACCGTGCGAGATCTGAGTGAAGTGAAGATTACGCCCCGCGATGCGGAAGTGCTGCGGTTGCTGGTTCAGGGATGCAGCAACAAGGAAATCGCCAGCCAATTGAGGATCAGTCCGCGCACCGTCAAACAGCACCTGCGCACGTTGTTTTTGCGCGCAGGCATTCGGGAGGGACGCAAGCGGGTGAAGCTTGCAACCGCAATCTACCAAAAGGAGCAGAAAGAGTTATGCAATCGCCCAGGGATCAACTGACAAGCAAAGAATCCCAGGTCGCGTTCATGGTCTGGGAAGGTCTCACCAATCGCGACATCGCGCAACGCCTCAATACAACGGAGCAGGTGGTCAAGAACTACCTGCGGAATACATTCGACAAGCTTGGCGTGTGGAGTCGCCTCGAGCTGGCCTTGTATGTCGCCAGCCACGGCGGTGAGAAATGGAACGATCAATTTGCCATCCGGACGCTCCCGAGGCTCGAGCCGACCGAGCTGCCGCCTAATTGAAGGGGTCACGGGGATAAAGTGTGCAATGTTTTTCACCCGCATTGCGAAGCGCTCTCGGGCCTGGTCGCTATCCTATTGATGGACAATGGCTTATGCGACCACGCCCGGAATGCGAATTGCACTTTCACCGGGTGTCCGGCCGCAAGTGAGACTGGAGGCCGGGCAACATTGAGGATTGAGATGCCGCGCAGAGAACAATTCTGGATGACCTGTGATTCAACCGAGCAGTCCCGGGCCGAGTATGGCCCCTTCCATAGCCGCGCAGAAGCGGAGTCCGAGGCGCGGACTCTCGGGTTCGATTTCCTGTTGCGCTATGAGCACCTCATCGGCGACGACGAAGAAATTCAGGAAGTGCGCAGCATCTTCATCGAACTCTCCGGCCATGCCCCGTCCGATCCGCAGACTACTCGCACGCTTCACACACGCTGCGCCACTTGTGGCGAATCGGCGACGCATGAACGTCCCTTGCAGGCTGAAGTCTGGGCCGATATCCACGAATTTGAGCACTCCCGCCATCGCGTGCGTTTGTTCGAGCACACCCGCTCCGCGGGTATGAAAGAAATTGGTGACTGGCGCGAATGCGCCTGAATTCGGGCATTCGGAACTCCCGAACCGTTGTTGCCAACCCGCCCGCATTTGCCCACGTCCGATTTTTAGGGTAACTTTTCTACGAATCTATGATCATCGCCATCGGCCTGCTTCTGGCATTGATCCCACTGCTGGGCGTTGCCTGGATCGTTCTGACGGGATCTCCCTTCACCGTGGACGGGCTGTTCATGTCCCTGATCCTCCTCGCCATCTCGGGGGTCTTCGGCACCACCGCGCTGTATGAACTTCGCAATCGAATGGCAGGTAAAGGCGAAGAGGAACCCTTGCAACCGCTTTCGCCGGGCGCCTCCTCGGCTGGCGCGCTGGTCCGGAAGGGACTAGTCGAAAGCGTTCAGTTCTACGAATCCAACGTAGGACAGCCCAACAAGTCAATCGTGATGCTGTCGAACGATTCCACTCCGGCCCGCATGCTGGTGCTCGAAGGAGACATGCGAAATGCGCTGCCGGTGGGGCGCAGGGTCGAGGTATCGTTCCGCAAGGAACGGGACCGGCAGGTGCTGGTGGATGTCACCTATTCCTAAGTAAATTCAGGCCTTTGCGGCTCGGCCGCCCATTACCAACGTAATCTTCGACTGCCGATTCCTGCCATACTCCTCCCACCCATGCAGTACAAATTTCCTTGGACCAGTATCTGAGCAGAGCTATCTACGCTTTCTGGAGGAAAGCATGTCTCAAGTCCGGGGCGAAGAGATGGCACAACCATCCATGGTATTGCGAACAGAGGAGATCCAGCAGCAGATCCATCAGATCTCAGGCCGGGACCTCCAGCTCTGGTCGATTGGCATCCTTGTCATCCTGGTCCTGACCGGCGGCCTGGTGGCCTTTGTACTGCCTAACATGGTGTGGACGCAGCGGGTGCTGCGGGTCGAACAAGGCTATCTGCCACAACTTTTCTTCGGATTGATATCTCTGATCCTGCTGTTCAACATCTACCTGCTCGGGCAGAAATTCAACCTGAACGCCACCCGTCGCGCACTTATCCGCGAGCTGGTGCTGAATGAGCGGCTGGAGAGCCTTTCGCTGGTCGATCCCCTCACCCAACTGCTAAACCGCCGCGCAATGAACGAGCTGATTCCAAGAGAAGTAGCACGGGCGAATCGCCTCGGCAGCAGTCTCAGCTTCATGACCATTGACCTGAACGGCTTCCGCGACATCAATTCCAAGTTCGGCAACCTGGAAGGCGATACCGTGCTCATCGAATTCGCCAAGATGCTGAAGACGGTTTTTCGCGGCGGCGATATTGTCTTCCGCCAGGGCGGAGATGAATTCCTGATCGTGATGCCCGACACGGCTGAGGAACAGGCAGACTTCCCGGTGCAGCGCCTTCAGCGCTCGGTGGAGAATTGGAATCTGAACAGCAAGAAAGACTACGAGATCTCGTTCACCCACGGGATCGCTTCGTATGCCACCGGTAGTGACCTTGCGGACGTGCTACGGGCTGTCGATCGCAAGATGTACCAGAAGAAGCATAACCTCGTGCCCGTTTTCTAGCTCGATCCTGCCTAAGTTTAATAAAGCTTCAGGTCAGAATCTCCCGAACAGCCGTCGCTCAACGAGGTCAACTGAAAGCTGAACTCGCTGGCCGCCTGTTACCATTTCGAAGTCACAACCCGTAAGAAGTCGGATCGGTGACGGAGACAAGAATGAAATTTCAGAAACTCACGCCCAATCTCGTGGTCCGCGATGTCGCAGGGATCGTGCATTTCTATTGCTCGGTTCTGGGCTTTCGACCCGGAATCAAGGTGCCCGAACAGCCGCCTTACGTCTTTGGCTCCGTTGTCAACGGAGACGTTGAAATATTCTTTAACGAAGTGAAGTCGGTTGAAGAGGACTATCCGGAGTTGGTTTCGAGACCCCTGGGCGGAACCCTGACCCTGTTTATTGAGGTCAGTGGCATCGAAGAGGTGCTCAGCGCGGTGGAGAAGGCCGGCGCCAAGATCGTGATGCCCCTGAAGACGCAATTCTACGGAATGCGCGAGTTCGCTTTTCGCGATCCCGAGGGTTGGATACTCACGATTGGTGAAAGAGTGACGTAAGGCCACCGCGAACCAGAGAGTTCCGGCGCCATCCAGGAGGCTACGGGATGCTTGCCTTTTCTCCGCCGGAACGTGACTGCATGCCCGGGGCGAACAGGTCCCCGGCATTCGGAATGCAGAAACCCGAGTCATGCGAGAATCCGGCGGCGCCGACCGCCGGGAAGCGGAACACGATGTCGTCCGCCCTCCCGTCTCGATTGCGATCGCGCTGCGAGTGCCCGTTGGTGATTTTCAATGCGGGGTGGTCGAACGGCGCAGCGTCGCACTGAACCCGCGGATCGCTCAGAGATTCGATAAACCGCACCAGCGCCGCCAGATCGTCGTTACTCACGCTTCTTCCCTGATCGAGGCAGGCCTGGTTCGGACCACCATTGGCGTCGCAGTCGCTCATTCCCAGCGACTGAATCAGGCTGGTCACATTTGTGCCGCAGCTGGACTTTGGGTTCTGCAGATCGGTATGGGTTCGATTTCCATCAGGCCCTGTGCCTGAATCGTCTCCCGACACACAGGCCGTGCCGTGGGCATCGTAGAGGCTGTCGCTGACCTGCCTGCGATTGAGGCCTCGGTTGTAGGCTTTCAGGATCTGCCGCAGGCTGGAGAATCCACCCCAACTGGAATATGGCGGTGTGAGCGCGGCATTGCGCAAGGTCGGAATCTTGGTGGCCCCATCGACTTCAAGCTTCGCCGTGCCATCAAAGGCGCCTCCCGCCCCCTGGCTCATTGCCTCAGGTCCGGCAAGTACGGCTTGCAATAGAGCCTTATCGAGCAACTGTGGAGCGTTAGTTGGATCCGCACCTCCTGCGATGTAGTTCTTATACTGGCGTCCATACGAGAGGGGATTTCCGTATGGGTCGGTCCGACCGAGCATCTGATCGCTGAACACCGGTTGGACTCCGATATTGGCGAATCCCAGATCTCTCATATCAGGATTGCCATTCACGTCTCTGCCCGTGACAAAGGGAGGAAACGGCGTTCCGGCCTGGACCGAGGCCTGACTGAACGTGTCTGCGCCGCCGTGGCAAAGCGCGCACCCTAACCCATGACTCGGACTGGGATTGATCTCGGGATTAAACACCGGCGCTCCCTGGAGGCCGAAGAACATGGCGCAACCGCGCGCCAGCAGCGGATCAACCGTGCTGTCACTGATGCAATTGAACGGTCCGGGAAGGCGAATGTGATTCTGCGCAACCAGCGTATCGAATTCACTTTGGTTCGAAACCAGCGTGGATTCGTACATCATGATCGCGACGCCCCAGAACATCGGCATGTTCAATTCCATCTGGGTATAGCCGGTGCGGTCCCTCTTCAAAGCACCATCGACGATCCGGTATTTTCCGCCTGCGCTCCACCAGCGTGGATCAAAGGCCTTCTGGATCAAAGTGTCGTAGGTATAACGATTCTTCAGCCCGGTGCGGTCACCTGGCTTGGCGTAGGGACCTAGAACGCTGTCGCTGGAATCTACACTTTGCGTATCCAGCGCGACTCGCGCGTCGTTGCCTGACCAGAGCAATTTGTGGGCTACGTCGGTGAAGGTGCGGCCATCGCATGACATCTCCACCGAGTTCAAGATGGGCGACAGCGCCTGCGAAGCCAGGCTGGCGTCTTCGATCTCCAGATATGTCAGAGCCATTTTCCCACTTGAGTCGATAACCACCAGCCGCTTGTTGGGATCGCCCTTGATGTCTCGCATTCCGAAAACCCCAACACCGTTGAAAAGATTGTTGGCGCGGCCGTCCCAGAAATTCCGATTGTTGAAAACGGCATTGATCGTGGTGGGGGTGTTCCGGGGCTCAACCTGCCGGGCAGCGAGGGTCCCAGCGTGGAAAATCGTAGCATCGGCACTGCCGCAGCGGTCTTTCTTCCCGGAACTCCTCACCGCCTCGAACGGACTGTTGAAGCTTCCTTGAGAGCCCACGCGATCATTCGTTGTGCTAACGATGGCGGAATCGCGCTGGGTTTCGTCCCGCAATACATGGAGAGGAAAATCGGATTGCTTCAGTTCGTAGTTGGAGCCCGCTGCGTCCCCGGATGGCATCTGCCCTGGCTGGATGCTCCCGGTCTGGGTAAAGAGCGAGCCGAAGCCAGCATCGCCGCCGTTTGCCCCTGTCACATCATTGAAGCCTGGGTTGAGCTGATTTCGCAGGCGAGTGTCCGCTCCAGCATGGTAGTGGCAGTTTGCACAGGCGTTCCCATCGCTACCGGCCTGTTGATCCCAGAACAAGGCCTTGCCCAGCACAATTGCCCAGTGCTGGCTCTTCACAATTCCGGCACCCTCGGCAATCTTGGGAGACATGGGCGGCGTGAGGATGGTCTGTGCCGGCAAGGGAGACGTACCTACCACAACCGCGATCCCGGTCAGGATCTGGAATGTGAACCGCGAGAACTGACCTGCCCGACCTGCCCAGTGTCTAGCCGAAACCATTTGCCTCCCCAGAATGCCCGGAACGCTGCTTCGAAGCGCAAAAGTCCGAAGCGGCTCAGATAGAGCCGAACCAAATCGCTGCATCAAGCGGGACGACTACGGCCGAAAAACTTTCGGGACTGAAAACCCAGCTTGAAGCTTCTTAATGGGGAGGGACGCGCGGACAGATCAGACCCAACTTCGCCACTGGGGAAGTGGCCGGATAAGCCTGGAAGCCCGCGCCTGGCAGAGGCATTCCTGCCAGTTTGTTGAGTCTAAAGAAGCGACAGATTTTGTCAAGACTGAAAGGAATTGCAGCAGGACCGCATACGCTTGCATATCAGTTCGGTTTGTAAGGAGCGTCTCAGGTCGTCTTCACGCTTGCTGTGGCGGGTTTGCGAGGCCGTTTCCGCCTCTTTCTCATTCCGCGATACCACAGCGCTGCGACTGCAATGAAGGGCAGCAGATAGAACAGGAGGTCCCAGCGCCCAAAGCCCGGCGGGGTGGCTTCTACCTGAGCGGTGGCTTCGCCGGTGCCGGCGACACTTTGCAGGCGCACGCGAACTCGCCAGAATTCCTGGCGATCGAAGTCAACCCACGCATTGAACTGTACCTGCCCGCGGTTGCTGTCGCGCTGCGTCGCGTATACCTTTTCGGGAAGGCGCCCGCTCACGGGCTGCACACTCAGGTCGACTTTCAGGTCATTGGGAACCGACTTTCCCGGCAACGGATCCACAATGACAAAGAACGTGCCCACGCCGATGTCGGGATCCGTCCATATGGAAATCACACATGGTCCAGTTTTCTGATCGACGACGATGGGAAACGGAGGCCCCTGGTGGGCCCATGCAGGCACAGCCGCCGCTCCGACCAGGATAAAAACCAGGAGAAGACTCCAGGCTCTGGACTTTCGCTCAATCCGCATACTTTTCAAATTCTCGATCGCCCTATGAGCTGAGCAGGGTCGCGCGCATATCCATGGGCTGGTACATCAACCAGAGCGCGCCTAGCGAGATGATGACGACCACAGCAGCCCAAGGAATGAAGACCTGGAGTGCGCGCTCCCCGGAATCCTCCTCCGCCAATCGATGCATCATCATCAGAGACAGCGCAAGGCCCAATCCCAGAAACGCCATCTCCAGAGGACGCACGAAGCGCAGGGGTAGCCCAGTCCAGGTCCACAGCGGATCTCCCAGGATCGGCCAGCCCAAAGCCGCAACCGCATTCTGCGTGACTGGAATGAACGTCAGCAATCCTGTGAAGAGGTGAAATCCGTAGTGCGCCAGCCACATCCCGAAGCCGAGCGGTACCAGTCCGTAGCTGTAGCGCACCGCGATCGGCACCAGTCTTCGCGCCTGTTGCCCCCACTTTTGCGTGATCCAGGCCGCACCCCCCAGGAGAACGAAAGGTTCGAGGATCAGAAAAATCCCGAAGATCGCGGCGAGAATCGGTGCTTCATGGTTGACGTGGAACACCTGGCCCATCCAGGTCTCGAGCGCATAGACCGGACTTACCATGCCGAATGCATTCAGCAAGGCACCAAAAGTAAAGACCAGCACGAGAGCAGAAATATCCTTGCGCCTTGAGAAGAAACCGATGCCGGATCTCGCAGGATCGATCGCCAACTCCTCCCCGGGAGTTCTGGCCAGAATTCCCACATTGTCGTGCGGACAGGCGTGCACGCAATCCAGGCAGAACGTGCAGTCCATGTTTCCCACTTTTAGGGGCTGAAAGAGCGCCAACTCGCAGCCACGCTGAAGGATCACGAGCTCCGGGCCCGCCTCGCGCCGGCCGCGAATGCAGTCCTTGGTCGTGCAGCTTGTGCAGACCTGGGTGTCTCGCACCGCGACTTCCAGCGGTGATGCCAGCGAAGCCGCAAAGTTAAACTGCCCGATCGGACACACGAACTTGCAGAAGGCTGCATGCTTGAAGAATCCATCCACCACCAGCACGGCGATGAAGTATCCGACGATCAGCCAGGCAGTCAGCCAGGGAGACGACCACAGATCATAGAGTTCGTAGACAAACAGAATGCCGACGAACAGCACAACCGAAAGCCACTTGTTCCGCAAGGCCCGCGGCCAGTTCCAGCGCGGTTTGAACACTTTTCGGGCCGCGTTGCGCACCAGCATAAACGGACACGCCAGGCAGAACAGGTTCCCCACCGCCAGTAGCGCCACCACCAGAACGCCGCGAAAATGAACCCACGTCAGCACGGTGGCCAGATTCTTCGGCGCGAGCGACGGCCCCAGCAACCCGTGCAGAATCATCACCACGCTGAGGATCAACAATGGAATTTGCAGCACCGTGCGTGCGTGACGCCAGCCCAGCAGGCGACCTATGCCCGGCACCCTGAGCAGATCGAAAGTTTCGGGATCGGCAGGAACCAGGAGCGAATTGGAGGACGGGGTGGACAATTCCCTAGTTTGCTCGAACACCGTTGACCGTCATCTGGTGTTCAGCTTTCCTTCCGTCGGCGAGTGTTGCATGCGTGAGAACCACCCAGTCGCCGCCCATACTGAACTGGAGATCGCCCTGGTAGTGCCCGGGAGCGACCTCCCGCCCCTCTCCGAAGACAGGCGCCATTCCCGCATGCGACATGTCCGCTTCGAATGTGACGTGAGCGCCGCTTATAGGCTTCCCCATCAGAATCCGTCAGCTTGACGGCGACAGTGTTGGGACCGACATGTACGGGCTGAGGAGATATTTCTTCGTTGAAAGTAACGGGCGAAGACGATTGCTTGCTGCACTCCGCCAGCAGTAGCAGGCAAAGCACCGGAAACAGCACGCGCCATCCTGGTCTTTCCCTGCCAGGACGGCGCGGCGTAATGGCTACAGCGGCGATTTCCGACAAATCAATCCTAGATCGTAAGGGGCCTATGCTGCTGCCTGTGCATCAAGCTCCTGTGGATGCCATGCACAGGTGCAATGCGCTTGTGATTCTCCCTCTGCCGGAAACATGTGGTAGTACATGGCAACCACCATGGGAATGAATACGACGGTGTTGTAGAACAGGTGCAGCTCGACGCGCGGAATCACCAGCTGCAAAATGCTGGTCGGCACCGGCGAGTGGAACAGATTGTGGTGCACCAGCGCCTGATACTGCAACAGGCCATGCTCGATGTGATGCCAGAACTGGATCCAGAAAGAAACCATCCACCAGGTGTGCGAAACTCCGGTGAATCCTTTCCGCAGTGCCCAGATTCCGATCAACATGATCAGCGCGTACCCGTAGTGCAGGGTCTCAGACTTGATCAGCCACGGATAAAACAGCCCCAGCAGGCCCAGGGCCTTGGGACGTGGCCAGCCCATTACATAAATCTGGTAAGCCTGGAAGAGATGCTCGCCCCAATGCGCAAGCACGATGAACATAAAGAACTGAAGAGCTCTCTTATGCCAGCAGGTGTTGATCTTCTCGTAAAAACTGGGGTTTTTGTCGGATACCGCACAAGCGTCCTGCACGCCCGCGACTGAAGCCATTGCGCCCTCTCCGAATGTGAATTGCGCTGCGTAAAAGAAGGACGGCCCGTAGCTTCACACCGTCCCCTAAGCCGGTCAATAGTAGATTCCTACTATGAACCTGGAAAGTCTGCTGAACCGGATCTTCCTTCGTTGACTGTAAGTTACACAAAATACGGCACGTAGCACAAAGCTCGAGAAAGCTAAAAAGTGTAGACCGACATGGCGTAGGGGAAATTGTACGAAGCCCCGGGCGTCGTGTCCTTCAGGAAGGTTCCGGCAAAAATCTTCCCGAAGCCGCCTGAAATCGACAGCCGCGAGTTCACTGCGTAGCTCGACACGATGTCGAAACCCTGTCCGACAAACGTTCCTGATGTTCCCGAGGGATCGCGAGCAATCGCCACCCCTGCCCCGGCGTTATAGAGGGCATCACGCGCGTTCGCCAGCCAGTAGGCGTTGTGCCTTCCCGTGGCAGACCACTTCTTGTTGAATTTGAATTCCACTCCGGTTCTGACGTGGTGCATGTTTTGCCAACCCACCTGATCGGTCAGGCCGTACTTGTCGTGTCCGGTCGGATAGAGCTGGTCGAATGTTCCACGCTTGTTGTCGGTAGGATTTTCATCGCCGCTGGCATGGTTATATTCAACAAAAGCCCGTGGCGTGAAACGAGCTTTTGGAATTGTGTATCCGAGGAGCAGATGGCTGGCCCACGCGCCGATCGATTCGCTCCCAAGTGAGCCTTTCTGGCCTGCGACATCGGTGTTGTAATCAAAGTTACCGGGGAGCTTTCCGACCCAGCGGAGGCCATACGTGCCGAAATTCATGATCCCGGGCTGAGCCAGTTCGGTTCGCAGGCCGGATTGCCGCCGCCAGAAGAAGTACGGCTCCAAGGTCGCCTTCGGAACCAGTTTCTTAAAACTGGAGTACAAACCGTAAAAGTTATTTCCTGGAGTGCTCTCGTCGAAGTTGTCCTGGCTGATGCGGACCACGGCGGCCGCAAATGCATCCAGGCGATATCCGTCTCCGACGAATGATCCTCGGAAGCCATCGAAGGTGCGGGCCGTGTTCGCCCAGGGCAACGCTCCGACCAGGCGGCCTTCGCCGAACTCCAGTTCCTGCCGTCCGAAGCGCAAGCCCAGATTCTGCTTCTCCGTGTCGCCAAACTCGACGTAGCCCTGGCGTAGGTCCATGGTGTCGCGGAATGGAGGTCCCGGCGGCGCAGCTTTCTTCCAGGGCGCGTGCGAATCCTGAGATTGAAAGTAGAACTTGAGCCAGGGACTGGGCTGGATCTTCATATTCAGCCAGACTCGGGTCAGCAGGTAGGCATCTTCATTTGCCGAGTTAAAACCACCACCGCTGTAGCCTTCCGCGCGCGCCCGGGCCTGGCCGCTGAAGCGCAGCCACTTGGGCAACCGCTCGTTGAGCGGATCGAGCGGCGACCAGGCAGGCGGGCCTGCCTTTGCGCCTTCCGCTTGTGGTTTGGCCGGCGTCCCAGCCGCCACCGGTTGTGCATACGCGCTCGCGCATAGCAGAGCTATCACCACAAACAGAACACCCTCTCGCAGTCTCATCAGAAACTCCTGGAGTGACCCGGAATCTTGCGCACACAAGACGACAGACGAACGTCGCGCGGCTGACTGAATTGTTTGGAAACCTAACGACGGACGCTTCGGCGGGCAATAGTAAGAATCTACTAGGAGTGGATTCGTTAATGTAGGCGCGGGCGTCTCGCCCGTGCGCAGCGATTCCAATACTTCCCACGCGTGAGGACACGCGTGGCTACATGAACCGAAAACGCCTATGTAGGCACGGGTGTCCTCACCCGTGGGGATGCCCGCGGCTAGGCGGTCATTCTAGTGCGCACGTTGCGCGGGCCCTGCAAACGCAATCGCGCTTGCTGAGACTATTCCTTTCCCTTCCTGCGCCGTGACGAACTGATCGAGTTTTACGTTCGGGATGGAATCTTTGCGCCCACTGGGCCAGGCGATCTCGACTGTCACATTGCCGCTTTCCGGCTTTCCGAGTCCGAACGTCAGTGGCAATTCGCTCTGCGACAGATAGCTCGATCCCGTCTTCACCATGCGGGAAAGACGCTGCCCCTTTTTCGTGATGACCGTCACTCGCGCTCCGATGCCGTCACGATTCGACTTCGTACCCACCGTTCTTACACGCAGAACGTCATTCTGATTGGCATTGTCATTCCGCAGCAGGCGGGTGGGGCCGTGATTCGCTGTGATCAGCAGGTCCAGGTCGCCGTCGTTATCGAAGTCCCCATAGGCGGCGCCGCGTCCCACAATCGACTGTTGCAATGCCTTGCCGAGCCTGGCCGTGATTTCCTCAAACTTGTTGCCTCCGCGGTTGCGAAACAGGTGTGGCGGCTGTGCGTACCTGACAGTAGGCTGAACAATCGCAATATCGTCTGAAACGTGCCCGTTGACGGCAAAAATATCGAGGAGCCCGTCGAGGTCGTAGTCGAAGAAGAAGCATCCGAAGGTCAGCGACTGCATGGACGTCCGGCTGATGCCTGAGGCGGGCGACTCGTCCGTGAACAGACCGTCCCCTTCATTGCGGTAAAGCGCCATGCCCTCGTTGGTGAAGTTGCCGACGACCAGGCCTTGCCGTCCAGTGTCCTCGAAATCAGCAGCGTCGGTTCCCATTCCCGCGCGCGCAGTGCCTGCCTCGCTGAAAGCCACGCCGGCGGTGACGCCTACGTCTGTAAACGTGCCATTGTGATTATTGCGATAGAGCTTGTTTGGCTCAGTGTCGTTGGCGATGAACAGATCAAGCCAACCGTCATTGTCGAAGTCCACAAGGGCAATACCTAAAGACTTGCTCGTGGGATCGTTTAGTCCTGCTCGCTGTGTAACGTTCTCGAACGTTCCATTGCCCCGGTTGTGGTAGAGCGTCGAACTCTGCCCCTTGTAGGCCTGCGGGGTGCAATAGGATTTGTTTTTTCCGTCGAGCGAGCAGTACTGGTCCTTGGCGATCGACCATTCCACATAATTCGCGACAAACAGGTCCAGTTTGCCGTCGTTGTCGTAGTCAAACCAGGCCGCGCTGGTAGAAAATCCTGGATCGCCGACGCCCGCTTTGGCCGTCACGTCCGCAAACTTGCCGTTGCCCAGATTGTGATAGAGGTGGTTGGCGCCGACCGCCGTGATGTAGATGTCCGGATAGCCGTCGTTGTCATAGTCGGCTGCCGCACAGCCTAGCCCATAGGTTTCGACGGCCAGGCCGGCCGCCCGCGTGACATCGGTGAACGTGCCATCTTTATTGTTGTGATAGAGGGCCGGCAAAGATTTTGCCATCTTGTGATCGGGCCAGTCCATGGAGTTCACGACCAGAATGTCCTGCCAACCGTCGTTGTCATAATCGACAAAGCAGGCGCCGTTCCCCATGGTCTCGGGCAGAAACTTCTTTCCATAGGCGCCGGCGTTGTGGGTAAAGTGAATTCCGGCCCTCGCAGTGACATCGGTGAACTGGACCGGTCCGGATGGGCGCGAGGCTGCTGCGGGAGCGCCCTGCGGGATGGGCGCATCTTGCTTCGCTACAGGAGCAGGATCAGCGGTGGTTGCAGGCGCCGGCGATGGCGCCGGAGCCGCGGCTGCCGGTTGCGGCCGACTCTCCTGTTCCGGGTTCGATGACTCCTTCTTGCAACCTGCCAGCAATGCCAGCGCCAGCAGCACACTCCAGGAAGCCCATTTTCGAAATATCAAGCTGTAGTTTTCCTTTAGACGGCAACCACCGGAATACGGGCGCGTCGTGATTCGAGCCACATCTCGATGAGCAGGGCGCATGGCCCGACCAGGAAGAGCGCATAGAAAGGCGCATACACAATCTGGAACAACCGCATCACCATTTCCACCAGGGCGACACAAAACACCACGATGCACTGCCACTTCTTCGACCGGACAGTGGTCTTGGGATCCGTGATCATGAAGAAAATGAAGAGCTGGTACATGGGGCCGGTGATGGGTGAAATCTCCGCCTGCCAGGGCTGGCCGACCATCCAGCTTCGCAAAAATGCGAATGCGATAAACGAGACCACATAAGTCGCCGTGATGTGAAAGCGCTGCACCCGCCAGATGATGACCGAGCCCAGCACCCAGATCACCAGCATAGGCCAGATGTTATTTCCCCACTGAATGCTCAGGCTGGCGACGGCTTCCGGCGCAAGAAACAGAAGTGCCGAGACCCCGAAGTTCGAAGGGTTCCAGAGATGCCGGTTTTTGACCCGCAAGACATATTTCGAAGTGATGGAGATCAGACTGCACAAAGCGTAGGGCCAATAAGCCGGCGAACGCAGCAGAATCCCCACGCTGATTCCTGTGATGTAGGCGCTGGCAGGATGGAGCCACTTGCGGAAGAACGTCCGGCCCAAAATCAGCTCGGCGGCGATGGCTGTAAATATCGCCAGCAGGGTCTTCTTGTAGCTTTCGAGGATGCCGAACGAGAGGTGTCCCGCCAGGAGGATGCAGGTGATGAAAACCGGCGCCAGATAACGATTCTCGGGACCCAGCAGGCGCTTTTTGGGCGCGATCCCCGGCGGGGCCGAGACCGGCATAGCAACCTGGCTCATGCGGCTTCCTTCAGCCTGAGAACCTGGCCAGCCTTCGGCTTGTCGATCGTCTCGATTTTGCCGGACGGCCAATGGATCACAGCCTTTTCGATTTGAGGGTCGCGGCCCAGGCCGAAGTGCAGCAGTCTCTGGTTCTGCGAGCAAAAGCCGTTGCCGCCTGACACCACCTGCACCTGTTCCTGTCCGTTCCAATAGACAGCCACCTCCGCGCCAATTGCGCTGCGGTTGCTGGCGCTTCCCTGCAGGTCGAACTCGATCCACTTGTTCTCGGGAGTCACGGTATTCCGATAGACGAGCAGCGGCCCCCGCTGGTTTGCGACCACCATATCCAAGACTCCGCGCTTCCACAGATCGACAAACGCGACCGACCGTCCGTCGTAGGTGTCGCTCACGCCTACGGTCTGCGCAACGTCAACAAACTTCCCTGCCCCGTCGTTCATCCACACTTTTTTCTGCTGGAAGCCTGAGAGGCTGCGGCCGTCCATGGGCGGCCAGTTCCTGGCGTCTCCGATGATCGTCGAGTTCCCGCCGGCGACTTTCGAAAAGTCGTACCAGTAATTTCGATTCCGGTCGAGGGAAACGTAGCCATTGGTGACGTAAAGGTCCAGATTTCCGTCATTGTTCAAGTCGCCGAATTGGGCTCCGAAACTCCAGCCTCCGAGTTCGACTCCCATGTCGCGGGCAAGATTTTCATACTCCAGCTTGCCGTGAGGAAGGCCCTCTTTGGGAACCCACAGATTGTTTCCCTGGATCAGAATGCCGTCTTCCGAAATATTTGAGATGTAGACGCTGAAGTCGCCCCGGTTGAATATGTCTCCGAAAGCGACGTTCATCCCGCTCTTCGGCGAAAAGCTGACGCCTGTTTGCTGGCCGACTTCGTGGAACTTTCCTCCATCGTTCAGATAGAGTTCCGGCACGCCGTAGTCGTTGGCGATAAAGAGATCAGGACGTCCGGTGCCGCGAAGGTCCGCGGCTGCCGCAGCCAGGGCCCAGCGCCGGCTGTTGATGCCGGCGGCCGCGGTCACGTCTTCGAATTTTCCGTTTCCGAGATTGTGCAGGAGATACTTGCGGCCGCCGTTTCTGGCGTATTCGAAACTCTCCGGCATGATCTTGGTGTCTTTGAGATGCCAGAGGTCGATGTCTTCCGCATAGTAGCCGCCGATGAAAAGATCCAGCCGCCCGTCGTTGTCGTAATCAAACCAGATCGCAGTATTGGCGTTCAGCCATGGCGGAAGCCCGGCGGTTTCGCTTACGCGGGTGAAGCCCTTTCCCGCGTCGTTGTGAAACAGTTCAGGGAGGCCCCACTTGTAGAGAAACAGATCTTCGTACCCGTCGTTGTCGTAGTCACCCCAGACGGCTCCCATCGAAACGCCCGTGCCCGGCTGGTTGACGTCCGCCACTCCCACCTCGGCGGCCACGTCCTTGAAGTGGCCATCGCCCAGGTTGCGGTAAAGAGCATTCTTGCTTCCCTCCCCGCTGTTTGTTACGTAAATGTCGGGCCAGCCGTCGCGGTCAAAGTCGACGATCGAAACCGCCGCTCCCATCGACGCCACTTCGGGCATGATGTGGTCGAGTTTGTGGTCAAGGGTGGGGCCCTGGTGGACGAAGTCGATCCCGGCAGAGTGCGAAACTTCCTGGAAGTAAAATCCCTGGCGCGCCAGCGCAGCGGTTGTGTCCAGCTTAACGGCGCTTCGCTCGCGCCGCTGTGCGCGCCACCGGATGACCAGCGGGCTAGCCAGCAGCCCGACAAAGAACACGGCCAGAAGAATTCTCGCGAACGGCCCCCGACTCATCGATACACGTCACTTCTCAGAGAATTTCGAAATACTTCCGGTGTTACGTAGCGGGTGTGATAGTTCTGCCAATCCTCCGGGTGATGGCGATAGGCCCACTCATCTTCCAATCTGCCGGGAGGAGTGTTGTACACGTCTTTCGCGTGGTAGGGCAACGGAAGCACAGTTTTCGAGAACGTGGAGTTGAAATCCCCGTCTTTGATCCAGCCGTCACCCTGGATCACGTAATCCCGCAGCCAGCCTGCTTGCGGCGTGGGCTGCTCCGCAAAGCGCAACGACAGTTCGTCCCCGGAATTCACGATCACATAGCGATCGTCGACGCCCTTCAAAAGCTCCCTCACGTCGCCATAACGCGTGTAGTACCCGATCAGATCGCGCCAGCGCTGCTTCGAACCTTCCAGACGATTGTAATCCGGAACTTCGGGCGCGCCGCTGTCGGGGCGATGAATAACGGAGTACCCGCGATAGTGCAGGTCCGCGTAAGACGATTCCATCCGCGCCGTCCGGACCGGTGCGTCCGGCAGGCCTCGCGCCCAGGAAATTGCGTCCCAGTAAATTTCCAGGTTGGTGCGGATGCGCACACGCTTCGGAATTCCAGGGCCAAAGATCCCAGTCAGATTGAAAACCACCGTCTTCTTGCGGCCGGCGGGAAATCCGAGGTTCGACTGCGCCGTCTTCCATCCGCCGTGGCCATCGGGCACTTCGAGGCTCATGCCCTTGGCATGCCAGCGATTGCCTTGTGTGATGGCGATGTTGATGGACGACTCCGTATCGTGGATTGAGCCCTGGGCGATCATGTAGAGGGGCCCCTTGTCTGGAACTCCTTCGCCGAGCTCAACCTCCACATAGTGGTCGCGGGTCACGCCCTGGTACTGGCCGCGGCCGAAATTCTCCAGCGCGTTGCCGTCAAGCGCCGTCAGAACCTGGGTAACGTCGTTCCCGTAGTCGTCCGTGGCGCGAGCAATCCTGTGTGGAGTTTCCACGACAAAGAACTCCGCCTTTTGCGGGGGAATCACAAAGCGCTCGTCCACAAAGATTTCCGTGCCCGCGGGATGGTCAACTGCCATCAGCGCCAGGTAGTCGTAGTAGTAGGTTTCCCACAGCTCCGCCCCGATGCGGATGTCGTAGTAGCCGTCATGCGGGACAAGGTCCTCGCGGCCGATCTTGTACCACTCAACCGTTGTCGCCACTCGCGGAGAGCCGAGGGTATTGATTCGCAGGCCGATGGCCGAGCCCCATGGAACGGCGTCTTTCACGAATTCCACCTGCTTGCCGTTGAACGCGAACAGGAATGGGCAGGAAGCCTTCAACCGCTGCTCGGTGACGACATCCTGGTCCGCCTTCACGGCGAATTCGGCGCGGACAGTGCCGTTAGGCCAGACCACGCGCACCACGTCAGCGCTGGTCTGTTCGCCCAAACCGAAATGAAGTTGCGGCCCGGTGATCGGCTGCTTCTGCAGGAGGAGGCCCGCTCGGACCTCAATTTCGCCTCCGACTCCAAATGGATTGATCCGCTGGTCGCCGACCGCCTGAACCGCATGAGGACGAACGATCTGCCAGTGATAATTCTTTGTGCCGTGGTTGATTTCCTGCACCGGCTTGCCATCGCTGCCAAGCGCCAGCAAATCCAGCCTGCCGTCGCCGTTTACGTCTGCAGCTCCGAAGACTTGCGCCGGCGACGGAGCATGCTCCATCGCCACAAAGTTGCCCTTATCGTCCTTCAGCCAGACCAGAGTGGAGGGACCCTCGCCCGGCGTCGTTGGGAACGAAGTAAGGATCAGATCGAGGGAGCCGTTATTGTCCAGATCGGCGACCTTGAGGCGAACTTCCCCGGCGAGATTGGCATCCGGATTTGCCACCCGCGCCATTTCACCTACATCCCAATCCCTTTCGTTCTTATCGGAAATACGGACGATCGCGCCGTCGGCCTGCACTGCCAGCAGATCGATCACACCGTCGTTATTGACGTCGGCCACGCTGATGGCCTTGACCGGGGGGAAATTCGCCGGGAGCGGCCGTTCGCGGAACTGCCCCGTGCGTTCGTTGGCAAAGATGTGAAGCTTCCCCGCGCCGTCAATCAGGGCTGCGTCGGGATCGCCATCGCCATCCAGATCCGCCCATGCCAGTTGCTGGAGGCCTGAAACTCCGGCGAACGGGTGAATCGCCGTGAAGGTATCGTCTCCATTGTTTCTGAGGACAGTCGGCTCGCCACTTTTTGCACCCAGCACGACATCCAGATCACCGTCGGCTTCGATATCAACGGCCCAACTGCCTGTGTAGTTGCCGCTCACAATCGCTTTCGGCAAACTGGTCTTGGCGGTCACGTCGGTAAAAGCATTGGGGCTGTCCTGTCGCATCAGGCGGACGCCACCAGCCCCGGCAACCACGATGTCCGTCTTGAAGTCGTAGGTGAAGTCGATGGCCGTGACGCCCTCAGGACCAGGGGCCGCTGCGGAAGTCCCACCAGGAAATGCAAATTTCGCGCCGGTGGAGAGGCGCACTTCCTTGCCGTCCGCGACAGCGATGGCGGGAGGCCCGGCACTCGCGAGCGAGATGCCTCCAATCCACTTCCAGCTTCCATTCAGACTTGCGATCGACTCCGGCGTGAAGGTGGTCGACATATCCGCCGCCGCGGGCTTGAATTCCGGCGACTCCAATGCCAGAAAATGGGTGAACGGCTGCGCCTCCTCGCCCGGAGGAGCCTTGATCTCTCCGAGGCTCTGACGATAGTCGGGCACACGCATCAGTACATTGCGAAGGAAGGTGGTTCGTGTGGCGGCGGCGCGCAAGTCACCGCTGCTGGCAGCGGTTTGCAGAGCGGCCACCTGCTGCTGGACCTCGGGCGGCCAGGAACTGGACTTTGCTCCGATCCTGGCAACCACAGACTTCAGCGTGTCGGCGTCGCCGCGTTTGGCAGCGACTCGACCTAGTTCTACCAGCGCCGCAAGATTGTCGGGCTGTGCCGCAAGAATCCTCTGGATGAGAGACTCGAATTCCTTCTCGCTGTTCTCTCCGCCCTGGCGCTCCAGTTCCTGCGCAAGCTGGTAGGCGGCGCGCAAATTCTGCGGGTTGAGGTCCACCGCCTGGCGAAGGCTCGAAATCGCCTCGGGGATATTGCCTCGGTTGCTGTCCAGGATTCCCAGCAGGTAGTCGATTTGGTCATTGCGCGGCGCGAGGTTGTGGGCCCGCTCGAATCGCTGCGCGGCCATGTCGTAGTTCCGCTGGCGCAGAGCGAGAATTCCCCAGTTCGCCCATCCCGCCGGCTCATCCGGAACCAGCCGGGTGACTTCGGAAAGCTTGTTCTCGGCGTAAACATCGTGCCCAACTTGAAGCGCGGCCAGGCCGACATAAAAGGCGGAAACCACCTGATCGTAGGCCTCGGAGCCCTTCTGTGGCATCTTGGCGCGGGAGTGGCAACCCGCGAACAGAGCCATCACGGACCCGATCAAAATCAGCCCGCAGGCGCGCTGAAACATCACAGAACGTTTGCCCATGGTGGGAGGGTTGGAAATTCCAAGCAGAGTACTACACCATCAACTCGCAAAAGGCGTCAATAGTTGGAAATGGTGAGGGATGCTTCTCGGAAAAAGCAGCCGAATCAGCTACTTGGACTTTTTGGTCCCTGCGGCTGCGGCTCGCACCTTCGCCCATCTTGCCCTTTGGGCTTTGGCAATTCTGGCCCGCCCGGCGGCGGACATAGTGCGCTTCTTTTTGACCGGCGCCGCCTTCGCGGGAACGCCTCCCCGGTAGACTCGTCCGAATGCGGTGAGTGCGGCGGTCACACGCGAAAGCTCGAATTCGAGTCGGTTCCTTTCGCGGTCGAGGGCCTTCACGACGTTCTGGAACATGGGGCTCTTGGGCATGGCTATATTGTAGCGCAGCGCCAGGATCTACTATGCGGCCGCTGCGAGAGGCTGAGCGGCGTCTCCCAGTCTGGTCCCGGAAAGCATTTTCCCCGCCTCAATCCACTTCGGCGCCGACTCGCGCTCTTCGTCCGGACGGTTCATCACGAATGCTGCGACCAACTTCTTCTGCCGCAGCCACCACACGCTGAAACTCCGGGTGGACAAATCTCCGCGGTGGACCACCTGGTCCGCACCCGACGTATCCCCCCAGTATTCGTACGAAAGGTCGAAAACATCCGAGAAGAAATAAGGGACATGACGGAAGGGAGTTCTTTCTCCCAGCACCACTCGCGCACAATGCTGCCCCTGGGAGACGGCATTGTCCCAGTGCTCCACACGGCGGCGCTTGCCGAAGAGGACGTCCTGGTAGTTGGCGACATCACCAGCGGCAAAAATCCCCGGCTGACCGGTCTCCAGATATTCATTCACGACCACGCCATCATTCAGATCGAGCCCGCTGAGCATTTCGGTGATGGGCTGAACTCCGATTCCCGCCACGACCAGGTCGCATGGCACTTCCCTGCCCTTGCCAAGCAGCACGGACTTGACGCGCCCATCACCTCTCAGTTCGGTCACCGTTTCCGACTTCACGATATTTACGCCCCGCTCCGCATAGTACTTCTCGAAGAAGTTCGACATTTCGGGCGTGAACAGCCGCTTCCCTATGCGATCGTCGTTCAGGACCATCGTGACTTCAATCTTCTTCTGCGCCAGTACGGCGGCTACTTCCATGCCGATGAATCCGCCCCCGATCACGACCGCGCGCTTCGCCTTTTCGGCAGCTTCGCGAATCGCCTTCGAATCGCTCAATGACCGAAGGTAGAACAGTCCCTCGAGTTTCCCACCGGGAACATTCAGCGTACGCGGGCGCGCCCCGGTCGCAATGATGAGGGTTTCGAAGCCGAATTCCTCTGCCGTCTTGGAAACTAACTTTTTTCCCTGCGCATGAAGCGAAGACACTTCATATCCCAGCTTCACATCAATTCCATGCTGCTTATAGAAGTCGGGCGGATTGATCTGGATCGACTCCTCGCTGTCCTTGCCGGCAAGAAAACCCTTCGAAAGCGGGGGCCGCTCGTAAGGAATGGACGTGTCGGCCGAGAGGATCGTCAATTCTCCGGCCTTCAGTCCCGATTCCACCATCTGCTTGGCCGCGTAGCCCGCGACCATTCCACCACCGAGAATCACAAACCTGGATTTCTGCATAAATTTCTCCAACGGAACGCCCTGAGGCTAAAGCGACTGCGCCGCCCAAAAACTTATGTTTTCAGGTGAACAATTCCTCCTTGTGGTTGCAGGCGGAAGCGGGCTAGCGGCCCTTGTCCTTCAGAAACGTCCCTTCCTGCAATTCGGTGAAGGCGTGCCGCAACTGTTCCTGGGTGTTCATGACGATGGGTCCGTACCAGGCGACCGGCTCTTCGAGTGGTTTGCCGGAAACCAGAAGAAACCGGATGCCATCGTCTCCGGCCTGGACCGTCACTTCATCTCCCCGATCAAATAAGATGAGCGACCGGTTATCGGCTTCGATCGGAGGCGTTGTGTCCAGCCACTTTATGGCTTCCGTCGGAACCGTGAGCGGGCCGGAAGCGTTGCAGAACTTCCCCGATCCCGCAAACACGTAGGCGAAGGCATGACGTGTTGTCTCGACCGGCAAGCTCTTCCGCTTTCCCGGCGCGACCGACACATCAAGGTAGATGGGGTCGGCGGCAATGCCGTCCACCGGGCCTTT
This sequence comes from Terriglobales bacterium, assembly GCA_963803205.1. Taxonomy (GTDB): domain Bacteria; phylum Acidobacteriota; class Terriglobia; order Terriglobales; family Acidobacteriaceae; genus CAWDLG01. The sequence goes on along the minus strand of CAWDLG010000004.1, from coordinate 46,990 downwards.
CTTTCCCCAGAAGCTTCCGCACACCACCCTTACGTGGGTCGCGTCGTCATCGGTCACCTGGGGAATATCCAGCGCCTTGACTTCCTGGTACCGAGGCGCCGTCATCTTCAAGGCCGAGGGAAGGTTGGCCCACAACTGAAAGCCATGCATCCGCCCGGTGGGATCTCCTTTGGGCATTTCCTGATGAATGATCCCGCTCCCTGCCGTCATCCACTGCACGTCGCCGGCGGCGATGGCGCCCCGATTCCCCATGCTGTCGCCGTGCTCAACGGTTCCGGCAAGCACATATGTGATGGTTTCGATTCCACGATGCGGATGCCAGGGGAAGCCGGCGAGGTAGTCCTCGGGTACATCATTGCGAAAGTCGTCGAGCAGCAGGAATGGGTCGAAATCCTTCGTGTTGCCGAAGCCGAAGGCCCGGCGCAGATGGACGCCTGCGCCCTCCATAGTGGGCTTCGATTGGATCACGCGCTTTACCGGTCGAATGGACATCGCAAACCCTCCGCGGCATGCTCAGGCGGCAACTTCGAGAACGATCTTGCCGCGCTTGTGCGGCGCGCCCGCGAGCATCTCATGGGCGACCTGAGCCTGGTCAAGAGGCACCACCGAGCCAACCTGCGGGAACAGTTTTCCGCTGTCGAACAGCTCGGAAATCACGTTGAGCCGGGCCGTGGTCACCTCAACCAGAAAGAACACCGCCTTCGCGCCGTAACGCTCTGCCAATCCCTTGGGAATGGGAGAGGCAACGGAAACCAGAATGCCGCCTGGCTTCAGCACGCGGAAAGACCGCTCCCGAATCTCGCCACCCACCATGTCCAGCACGGCATCCACATTGGTTAATTCATCGTCAAAGCGAGTTGTCTCGTAGTCGAGAACGCGTCCGGCTCCGAGGCGCTCAACGTAGGCTATGTCCCGCCCGGCCGCCGTCGCGACCGCCTGAATTCCGGCATTCCTGGCGAGCTGCACGGCATAGGCACCCACGTTCCCTGCCCCTCCGTGGATGAGCACAGTTTGCCCGGCTGAAAGCTTTGCGTAGTCAAACAGCATCTGCCACGCGGTAACGGCCACCACCGGAGCTGACGCTGCTTCCAGAAAGTTCAAAGACTTCGGCTTGAGTCCCATCAGCACCGCCGAGGCCAAAGCGTACTCGGCATACGCCCCCGTGAACTGCTGGTTTGTTGCCCCGTACACCTCGTCTCCGGGCTTGAAATTTGAAACGCCCTGCCCCACGGACTCGACAATTCCCGAGAGATCGGAGCCGAGAATCAGCGGTAGAGGCTGATCGAGACCGCTTTTTCCCTCGCGGATGAGTGCGTCCCACGGACCGACACCGGCAGCTTTCACCCGCACCAGAATCTCGCCCGCGGCAGGTTCAGGCCGGGGAACGTCGGTATTGACGATCACGTTAGGCGGACCAAACTGGAGAATCCTTGCCGCTTTCATTGCTCACAACTCCCTTCGATCATATCGTTCCAATTCTATTGCTGATTCAGGAAAGCCAGCAGCCTGGGTATGACCTGATCGGGCGCTTCTTCCATGAGCCAGTGCCCGGAACCTTTGACGACCACGCCCTCTACTTTATTGTCCACCAACCGAGCCTGCTCGATGAGAAACTCTCCGGACGCCTTTTCACCCGTCAGCACCAGCATGGGCATGGTCAGTTTTGTTTGCGCGAACCTGGCGAAATCTTCCGCATCCTGCGGAAACGCGTGGAACACTTCGAATCCGGCGCGCATCGCGCCCGGCTGAGCATAGCTCTTTGCATAGAAGCGGCGGTCGGCCTCAGGCACCGAATGCTTGGGATCCGCCGCGAAGTCATTCCAGAAATGCTCAAAATAAATACGTTCGCGGCCTTGCACCAGCTTGAGAGGAGTCTCTCCATAGAAATGGAAATGCCAGAGGTCGCGCAGAAGCCAGACACTCTTCCAATCGCCTACGCCAGGGAGGAACGCATCCATCAGCGCAATTCGCTGCACTTCGGCTGGATACTGGGCAGCATAGGCATAGGCCACCATCAATCCAATGTCATGTCCGACGACCTGCGTTTGTTTGTAGCCGAGCGATGATGCGAGCGCATGAACATCCTGGGCCATGGTCTTCTTGTCATATCCCGACTCCGGCTTGGAAGTTTGACCAAAGCCCCGCAGATCGGGAGCTACAACCGTGTGCGTCTTCCCCAGTTCAGCCATCAGCGGCCGCCACATGTGGCTGTTTTCCGCATAGCCGTGAAGCAGGATGACCGGCTCGCCTTTTCCCGCCGCCAAGTAGTGCATCTTGATCCCGTTTACCTCGGCGAAGCGATCTTCAATCGAAACTCGTTGCGCTTGCACGGTAGATGCAGAACTGAAAGCCAGGGCCAGAGCTGCAAGCAGAAGACTGCGACGGGCGATGGTCATAGACCTTTCCCTTTCACCCAATGTGAAAAACCTTGAAACCTTAACTTGAAGTCCATAGCCCTGGCCGGTAGGCCGGATTACCGGCAGTCAACAGCCTCTTACCGCCTTTGGCCACAAAGAGTTGAATGGTAGGCAGCCTCACCTCTTTCAAGGAGACAAGGCTGCGCCTGGGTTAGACCGCTAGGCCGCGGCCTGCTTCGCCTGCTTAAAGAAGGCCAGCAGTTCCGCGTTGACCTGGTCTTTCAAAGTTGAGCACATGCCGTGCGGGGCGCCCGGATAGACCTTCAATATCGCTCCCTTGACGAGCTTCGACGAAAGCAGCGCCGCAGCTCGGATTGGAACGATCTGATCGTCATCTCCGTGCAGGATCAGTGTGGGCACGTCGAACTTCTTCAGGTCCTCGGTGAAGTCTGTCTCCGAAAACGCCTTGATGCAGTCAAAAGCAGCCTTGTGTCCGGCCAGCATCCCTTGCAGCCAGAAGGAATCGCGCAACCCCTGCGAGACTTTCGCGCCAGGCCGGTTGAAACCGTAAAACGGCATGCTGAGATCCTTGAAAAACTGCGCGCGATCCTTCACGACATTCTCACGAATCTCATCAAAGACTTCGATAGGAAGCCCACCGGGATTGGCCGCTGTCTTGAGCATCAGGGGCGGGACGGCGCTAACCAGCACCGCTTTCGCCACGCGTTTGGTGCCGTGGCGCCCGATGTAGCGCGCGACCTCTCCGCCGCCGGTCGAATGACCGACGTGAATGGCGTCCTTGATGTCCAGTTTTTCCACCAACTCGGCGAGGTCGTCCGCGTAGGTGTTCATTTCGTTGCCTTCCCAGGGCTGGCTGGAACGGCCATGGCCCCTCCTGTCGTGAGCGATACAGCGATAACCCCGGTCCGCCAGGAACAGCATCTGGTCTTCCCAGGCGTCCGAACTGAGCGGCCAGCCGTGGCTGAAAACTACCGGCTGTCCCTTTCCCCAGTCCTTGTAATAGATCTCAGTCCCGTCTTTCGTAGTAATGGTCGGCATTAGCGTTCTCCTTGCGATTCGGGTTTGTTGGCCTGGAAGCGTGGATCCTGCCCGGCATAGTCCTGGGGCGTTGCTACCTTTGGATTGATCCATTCTATAACCGCCGCGTAACCGAGGCTTTCCGGGTCGTGCCGCAGGTAGTTGGATACCACTCCCATCACGTGAAAGCCGTGTCGCAGTTGAAAGCACAACGTGGGATCGACCAGTTCGCCGCGAATCACCCGAATGACATAGTCTTCCGGGCTCATCTTTTCGGCGTAGACGTGGTAGCCGCGCAGGCGCGCTCCTGCGCGGATACGCAGCAGGCCCAGACGTTCGACCAACTCCCGGCGCGCGCGATAGAGCTTCGAGCCGATCCCGCGGCCCTGCATCGAAGGTCGCACCATCACCTCCGCCCCATAGAGCGTGCGGCCATGAACCGGATCGTGGTTGGTGAACATTCCATGGTCGGTGAAGTCCCGCCAGCTCAACTCCATGTCGTAGTCGTCCCAATAGACTTTCAGGCTGGCTGCCATGCCCACCACCCGCTCGGAAGGGGTTTCCACAGCCACAAGCTGGCCCTCGGGAAAAACCCGCAGGTGGGACGTCAGCTGCTCATGGCTCCAGGGCACTCCGGTGGGATAGACCTCTTCGCACATGCCGATGATTCCGGGAAAGTCGTCACGCGTTGTGGTGCGTACGACGATCGCGCTTTGTCCATCGTTCACAGAGTAACGATCTCCGTCTCGGCGGTCACAGACGCGCTGCGGGCGCTGTCGAGCAAAGGTAGCACCGTGCCGGTCTCGCGCGCCTCCGCGATTGTCTTCAGGTTGAGCTCTCCAATTACCATCATTTCCTGATTGGGATTTCCCTCCGCCAGAATTCCGTCCCGGGAGAAGGCGAAGTCGCTCGGGGTCAGAATCGCCGCCTGCCCATAATTTAGCGATACCGCCGGCACCATCGGCAGCGAGCCCACAGTGTGGGCCTGGATCACGTAAATCTGGTTCTCGATGGCCCGAGCGTGGGAGCAGTACCGCACCCGCAGGAATCCCTGCCGCTCATCCGTGCAACTGGGAACGATCAGGACATGGGCTCCCTGCCGGGCCGCCGCCCGCGCGATTTCGGGAAACTCGACGTCATAGCAGATGGCGATGGCCACCCGGCCAAACGCCGTCTCGAAAACCTTTAACCGCGAGCGCGGCGAGATTTTCCAGTCCTCCTTCTCGAAGCGCGTCATGTGCAGCTTCCCCTGAACGCCAATATTGCCTGTGGGACTGAAGAAGAACGAATCGTTATAAATGAGGCCACCCGAGTCTTCCATCACGGGAATGCTGCCGCCGACGATATAGATCTGGTGCTTGCGCGCGAGGCCCTCAAGCAGTTCCTTGTAAGCTGGAACCTGTTTGGCGAGGTCCTCGATCTGCTCGCGAATGGGGCGCTTCACATTGCCCAGCGTGAGCAATTGAACGGTGAAGTACTCGGGGAAGACCAGAAGCTGGCAGTTATAGTCCGCCGCAGTTTCAACCATCGCGTCCACCTGGTCGCGAAACTGCGTGAAGGTTTGTACCGGGCGGATGAAATATTGAAGGGCAGAAACGCGGATTCGGTCCATACCACTACACTATACGACTGGCATGCCCAATCCCCGGCTGGTGCGTCTTCCCTGTTGGCTGTACCTGCCTACTTTTCCTTGAATTCGGTCCAGGCCCCGGTCTTGCCGTAGTAAATCCGCATGTTGCACTGCTTTGGCGCAACGTGGCCGAAGGCGACTTTAAATGCCTGTGTGTTCAGGCGTCCGGTGTCCATCTGCACCCGGAGCAGATCATCCTGCTGGTTGTAGGTGGCGCCGGGAGTTACGTTCTTGCTCAGGATCAGCGTCCACTGCTTCTTGTCGGGAATAATGTAGATCCGGTAGGCGCCGACGGGTATGTCGGATTTTCCCAAGGTCAGCTCTGCCTGGGTAAACAGGTCCATTGGCGAATTGCCGGGAGTCCAAACCTGGCCCATGGGCAGCCTCTCTTTCCCATTGCCGGCGGAGCGGTTATACCGCACACTCATCTGCTTCCCGTCCGCAAAAGTACACGTGGCATTGGCGCGCGTGTCGGTTGGGGAAGGCTCCTGGGTAAACCCCGGAGTGGCGCTGATTAACGTACAAAACAACACCGCACAGATCGACGAGCAACGCATTGCATCTCCTTTCAAACAAGTCTGCCGCTTAATTTCTGTCGAGTCCATCGAATTTTTACAGTACAACCGCTCACAGAAAGGCCGCCCCTGCCGGTTCCGCCACGAATCGTAGCATCTACCCGCCCGCGCTCTCCCGCGACACCCGGATGGGCACCGACACCGAGCGCAGGTGCAGATCGCGCTGCGGAAATGGTATTTCCACCCCTTCCTGCTTGAACAGATCAAAAATCGCGAAATAAAGATCGCTGATGAGGACCTGCGGCGTGCGGACCTGGGTCATGGTCCAGACCCGCAGCTCGAAATTGAGCGAGCTGTCTCCAAAAGCCGTGAAGATCACGTCGGCAGCCGGCTCCGCCAGAACATCCGAGTGTTCGCCCGCCACCTTGAGCAGCAACTGTTTCACTTGCTTGGGATCGCTGGAATACGATGTTCCGACGGGCAAGCTGATTCGCACCCGGCGATCATTGGCGGTCCAGTTGGTTACGCGCTGCGAGGTGAACTCCGAATTCGGAACGATGATTACGACATTGTCGTTGGTTCGCACCCACGTGCTGCGCGCCGCGATCCTGACCACATCTCCCGCCAGCTTCTCGATTTCTACCCGGTCGCCTACCTTGATCGGCCTCTCGACCAGCAGAATCAGCCCGGAAACAAAATTGTTTACAACCGGCTGCAGTCCGACACCGACTCCAATACCGACTGCGCCGCCAAGAAAAGCGACGCTGGTCAGGTCGAGCCCCAGGGATTGGAGGCCGATGGTCAGCCCAACAAAGAAAATGACATAGCCGCTGCCGACTGAAAGCGCATATTGCAGTCCTGGATCGATCGAGGTGCGCGAGAGGACGCGCTCATGCATGATCTTGCGGGCGAGGTGCGCACTGACTCCCAAAACAACCAGAAAGGCGATCGCCTTCAGCAGGAAGAGGGGCGTGACTTGAAGCTTGCCAATTTCGAAGTAGGAAAGGTTGAAAACCCTGTCGATTTCGCGCCTGACCGGCAGCAGAGGGCCCCATTCGGAGAGGCCGGATCGCCACGCGATCACAAACAGCACCCCCACCCCCACGGCGACAGCGGCGGCACGGACGAGATTCTTCATTGCCTGATCAGCTCCCCAAGGCGTCTTTGGACGCCCGTAAACTTTGATGAGCTATTTGAGCTTCACGGGGAGCAATTGAAGACTGATCCGGCCTTTTTCGATACCTTCTTTTCGTTCCTGGCATGCGAAATGGTGGTTCCGGTAAAGTCTCTGTCCGGAACCTTACGATTCTGCGTCCTGGAAATGGCATTTGCAATAGAATTGCGCCGTCGCTGCACCCGGGAGGCTTTGAGGTATGACTCACGCTACGCGTCTCAAGGGCGTTACCCTGCTGCTGCTCCTGCTACTGCCCGCCGCTTTCGGCGCCACACAGTCCAAGTCGCGTCCCAAGGAAAAGGAAAAAGAACCCGCCCCGGTGCCCCAGGCCGAGGTAAAGGTGGGCGACAAGACCCTGTTCAGCGTGCCGGGTGTGCTTTCCTTTTCCGCCGGTGCCCGGGCGGCCGCTATCAGCGCGCGAATCAATGAGCTGTCCAAACAGGTCCTCTTTAATCCCGATTCGATTTCAGTCGCCGATCGCGGAAACAGCTCCGACATCATGGCGGGCGATTTGATCGTGATGAGCGTCACCGAGGAAGACGCCAGCCTTGCCGGGCAGGACCGCTCCGCCCTTGCCAATGATTACGGGCAGCGGATCCGCGCCACGCTGACGGCCCTTCGCAGGGAATACAGCCTGAAGAGCCTGCTACTTGGCGCGTTGTATGCGTTGATTGCCACGGCGGGGATGATTGCAATCTTCGGCATTTTCCGCCGCATATTTCCCAAGATCTACAGGACGATCGAAGGCTGGCGCGGCACCCGCATTCGTTCCCTGCGGATTCAAAAGTTCGAATTGCTGCCAGCCTACCGCATCACCGGTTTTGCCATCGGAATCGCAAAACTGCTTCGATTTGTGCTTGGCCTCATCGTTCTTTATTTCTACGCGTCGCTGGTCCTCGGTTTCTTTCCCTGGACGCGCGGCTACGCCCAGATTCTGGTGGGGTACGTCCTGTCCCCCCTGCGAACCACCGCCGACGCCGTCGTCGCTTACCTGCCCAATCTGTTTTTCATCGCGGTGATCATCGTCGTCGCCTTTTACCTGATCAAATTCATCAAGATGATTTTTACCGAGCTCGGTCGCGGCACCATCACCTTTCCCGACTTTTACCCGGAGTGGGCCGAACCTACCTACAAGATTGTGCGCTTCATGGCCATTGCGTTAACCGTGATCGTTATATTTCCCTACTTTCCCGGTTCGAAGTCCCCGGCTTTTCAGGGCATCTCTATCTTCCTGGGCGTCCTGTTTTCGCTGGGTTCCACCTCGGCTATCGCCAACATAGTGGCCGGGGTGATTCTCACTTACATGCGAGCCTTCAAGATCGGCGACCGGGTGAAAATCGCCGACACCATAGGCGACGTTATCGAAAAGACGCTGCTCGTCACTCGCGTTCGCACCATCAAGAACGTGGAGGTCACGATCGCAAATGCCATGGTTCTGGGCAGCCACATCATCAATTTCAGCGCCAGCGCCCAGCAGGAAGGACTCATTCTGCATACCGCCGTTACTATCGGCTATGACGCGCCATGGAGGACCGTCCACAAGCTCCTTACCGACGCAGCCATCGAGACCCGGGGCATTCTCAAGGATCCGAATCCCTTCATCCTTCAAACCGCCCTCGACGACTTCTACGTTCACTACGAATTGAACGCTTACACCGATCAACCCGGCGAGATGGCCCAGATCTACTCCGACCTGCACGCCAATATCCAGGACAAATTCAATGCTGCCGGTGTCGAGATCATGTCGCCGCACTACTCCTCAGTGCGGGACGGGAACCGCATAGCAATCCCGGAGGATCATTTGCCGAAAAGCTATACCGCTCCGGCCTTCCGGCTTGGAATTCTGGACGAAGTCCTCGGCGGGCTCCGACACAAGCCGAAACCGGCGTCCGATAAATCCACGGGCGGAGACGAAGACTGAGGGCTCGATGCTTCAAGCCTTGGAGGGCGGACCTTCCTGGGCCGCCGGTTCTAACCTTTTCTCCATCAGTACTTCCGCCCTTGTCCTCGGCAGGCCTTGGGGATGGTGCTCCTGGAGATACTGGACCATTTTCTCCCGCACATGGCAGCGCAGGTTCCACGCATTCGAGCCATTGGATGCGCTCATCAGAGCGCGCAACTCGAGCGTGTGTTCTCCGGCGTTGGTGACCTGAAGGCCCCAAGCCTGGCCGTCCCACATGCCGGAAGCCTCGAGAACGCGGTGCAGCTCCTGGCGAACTTCCTCGACTGACACTGTGTAATCCACATAGAGAAAGACAGTCCCCAGCAGGTTCGATGTGGTTCGCGTCCAGTTCTGAAATGGCTTCTCAATGAAATAGGACAACGGAACCACCAGCCGCCGCAGATCCCAGATTCGAACCACTACGTAAGTCGTGCGTATCTCTTCGATCCAACCCCATTCGCCTTCTACGATGACGACATCTTCAATGCGCATGGGTTGCGTCAGCGCGATCTGAATTCCGGCGACAACGCTCGCGAGTGTGGGCCGCATCGCCATGCCAAGCACCAGCCCTGCCAGGCCGGCGGAGGCCAGAAGGCTCGTTCCCAAAGTGCGAATAGCGGGAAATGTCATCAGCATGATGCCCAGGGTGACGACCACCACCACGACCACGAAGATGCGGCGCAGCACCTGGGTTTGTGTGCGGATGGTTCGAGCCGCGAGATTGTCCGCCTGCTCGACGGCATACCTCGCCGAAATCGTGTCCGCAAAGACATCCACCAGAAGGACTATGACCCAGGCAACGGTTGCGATCAGGCCTAATCCGAGCGTGTGTTGAAGGGGACCCAGTATTTCCGGGCGGATCGGTAGAAGCGGCAGGGCCAGAAGGACCGCCAGCAGGGGGAATATCCAGCGCGTCGGTGCTTCGCTATGCCGGACAAGCGAATCATCGATGACGCTCGTGGTCTTCCTCGAGAAGCGCTTGACTACCAGAAACAGCAGGTAGTGCGCCACCAGGGCGAGAAGGATCGCCCCAACGAGGGCGGCTGTCGACCATAGCCAGATCCTCCAGTTTTCCACCACGAACGACAGATTCATCTCCTTCCCTCCTGCTGGTTTGGCGGAGCTTTGCTAGCAACTTCCACGAGCGTCTCGGCGCAACATCCGACTACTAGCGCTTGAATCATTGCAGAGCAACACCCCCATTTGCCATTCTAGCGTTTGAGCCGCTGGATGAAAGCGAATCACGCTGCCCAGGGGTGCCCGATACGATTCCCGGATCGGTAATCGAATATTCAAATGGCGGCCGGGATTGCGCAGGAAACGCGCGTCAGAGCTCTATTTGCTTTGTTTCCTGGCGGGCGGGTGATGTTGCACGAAGGCGAGCCCTTCTTTCAGATCCGCAAGCAGATTCTCATCGTTCGCGGCGATGTGAATCGGCTTGGTCTTGCCGGTTTCGGAGCCGACCCAGCGAGCAAGGTCCTCGGGCTTGGCATAGACGCGCCTGCCCTCGCGAATTACCGGCATCCCCGATTCCTGCCAGCGCTGAACCACTGCCGGCGTCTGTCCCAGGAAGTCTGCGATGGCCTGCCACCCCTGCAACCGCCCGGAGGTCGGTTCGGACTTCGATTTTGATTTGGACTTTTTGGCCATTTTTCGCTTGCCTAAGATGCAATAGATCCCGGAACTGACTGCCGTGAAGATTCAACGCAAAAACAAAGGCGGGCAGGATGCCCGCCTTATCCGATCAACAAAGACTTCAGCTCGTCTTTTTCCCTGCCATCTTCTCCGCCTTGGCCCGCACCAGGGCGTAATTCAATTGCGGCAGCGAATTGAAGCTCGCGGCCTGCCCGCAGTAGTCCTGGGCTTTGGACTTGTCGCCCTTGCCCTCATAGGCCTGGCACAGGCGATACAGATTCTGCGGGTTTTGCTGGTTCGCCTGTTCGAGTTCGCTGATCGCTTTGTCGTAGTCCTTCTGCGCCATCGCGATCATGCCCTCCAGTTCATGGGATTGCTTCATCTGCACGGGGTTCTTGGCCGCTCCTTTTGTGAACTCGTCGGCGTGCATCTTGGCGGCAGTGAAGTCCTTCTTGCCAATCGCCACAGTCGCGAGACCGTAATGATGAATCACCGCGGCGTTGTCCTTCACCTGCTGGGAAAGATTGGAATCGGTAATGGCCTTCAGCGATGCGTCGAACGCCTTGGCGGCATCGTCGTACTTTTGCATCGCCACCAGGATCGTTCCCTTGTTCTGCAGATCGCCAGCCATGCCGGCAGCGTCGCCGGATTTCTCCCCAATCGCATATTGCTTGTCCAGATCGCCCAGGGCCTGCTGAAGTTTGCCGCCGTCGGTATCGACCACGGTTAAACCGAAAAGAGCCAGGCGCCGATCCCCGTCGCTGCGTGCTTTGTCGGAGATTATCTGGAGCTCCGATTTTGCGTCGGCCGGCTTGCCTTCATAGGTCAGGGCGCCGGTGATGCCGAAATGCGAAGCCAGGAAGTTGGGATCAATCGAGAGCGCCTTGCGATACTGTTGAATGGCATCGTCAAATCGCCCCATCTTCAGCAGCAACTCGGCGTAGGAGTCGTACGGGTTCGGATCGTTGGGGATGAGTTCCGCATATTTCTTGAAGGCCTGCTCGGCATTGTTGTAGTCCCCTGCCTGCCGGTACGAGTAGCCAAGCATGTTGTAAGCGGGTGAATGGTCTGGTGCGATTTCCGTGGCCTTCTTCAATTGCTCGATGGCCTGGGGAAATTCCTGCTGGCCGAAATAAAAGACGCCCAGGGCCACGTGCGCCCGCTCATCGTTGGGATAGGCAGCGACCACTTTTTCCAGGTCGTCTTTCTGTTTCGCTGTGTCTCCGTTCGTGGCCTCCTGCGTGGCCATGATCAGCAGGCGTTCGCCGTCGGATGCCTTGTCGGCAACGGCTACCGCCGCGTGCAGATGCTCAAAGAATTCCTTGGCGGTCGGAGAGGCAAGAGCTCGCTGCCAGTGCGCCTGCGCAAAATCCGGATCAAGCGACGTCGCCTTATCGAAGTGTGCGAGCGAATCCTGGGCCTGCAATTTTTCTGAAAGGTCGCGGCCCGTGACGAATTCCTTCCGGGCTTCTTCCGACTTCGTAGTAATGGGAACCTTGGCGCTGGCCGTCTCGGCGGCGGGCTTCTCAGTTTGAGTACAGGCGGTCCAGCTTGCGGCCGTCAGCACCAATGCAACGACTACGAGGCGCGAACTGTTCAAGCGCATAATCTCCTCCTGATGTGGAATGGACTTGAAGAATCGAAAACCGGGAGCATTGCGCGGCTCCCGAAGTATGGTTCGGGTATGTTGCCCGCTATCCTATTACCTCGCGTCCGGGAACGCCACCGCCTTCTGACCCGATCCAGACAAATTCCTGACAGGTTTGATCTCCTAGACGTTCTCCATAGACTTCTGGATAGCAAGCCAATCTGACAAATTCAATGACGCGGTTCACGACCGGCAGCAGCAACCTGCTCCTATCGGCTGCCGGGCTAGGCCCGCGGTCTAATCGCCCAAGACAGTGACAAGGATTGAGCGATCGCGGCCACGGACAGATCCGCCTTGCTCTGTGCGCCTCTGTGGTGAAGATTCTGACCACAGGGAGCACTGGGGAACACAGAGGAATTCGCACCGGCCATTGCAGGACATTGATTTGGGAAGATTGACCTATCCAGTCCGCTTGATGATAAACACGGTCTTGTCGTCGATCAGTTCTTCTTGCCCATCCGAGCGCAGACGATTATCTTCTCTTCCAGCGTGATCGAGCAGAGCATTGCAGATATCCCTCGCCGGCTCGTGATAGTGATCGCGCAAGACTCCTTCAAGGTGCTCGCGCTCTTGCTCGTCGCTGCCGTCGTAAACTCCATCGGTGTAGAGAACGAGAATGTCTCCCGGGCTCATGAGCGTGATCTCAGCGAGATCGGAAGAGGTGAATTCCCTTTGCCGCTGTGTCATGGAGTAGTACCGCTTGCTATCGGGGTGATCCGCGGGAATTTGCAGACCGAGCGCAACGAACTGCACCATGTGGTCGTCATCCATCCTGGCGAATTTGCGATACTCCGCGGAAAACACCAGGGGTGGCGGATGCCCGAAATTGACGAAGCGAAAGTGGCCGCCGGGGCGCACTTCGCCATATAGCATCGTCGCGATTTCCCTCGCGTTTTCTCTCTCGGTAATCCCCAGGGCGTTGCGGGCAGTCACCGACTGCGCCAGCCGCAAGTTGAGATTTTCGATCAGTTCCGGCGTAGTCTTTCCGTATCGATCCAGTTCGGTCAGCATCAACGCGTGGAAGGTGTCATGAACGGTGGACGCAATCTTCGCCGAAATGATTCCATGCCCTTGCGCATCTACAACCAGCACACCTGCCGTCGAATACAGGGCGTGCAGGTCCTGTGAGACTCGCACCTGCTCCGAGCTCCTCGCGAACCGGTATTCCGCTTCCATCTCGGGCTGGTAGTCAGGTCTTCCCTTCATCCACTTCACGTGGTCGTCGACCGAATTGCGCACCGGAGCGCCGGGCGCCAGCGGCTGGAGAAACTCCTGCGACAGTCGGAGCGCTCGCTGGATACGGGCATCGATGTCGTACCGCTGATGGAAGTTGATGTATTCGAAAAGATCCCCGCCGACAGTTCCCGCTGGGATTGAGTTTCCAAACATCTCGATGCCGGGAATGTGCGGAATCGCACCCTCCACCGGCATCAACCGCTCGCGCAGGTATTCATCGATGGTTGGAATTGTGTACGCTCTTGTCACGGTAGGATTGTAACCCGGTCGGTCGAACACGTCGTTCTTTGCTACCCAGAAGGTTCCCGTCCGCGCTCAGCTTGGGCGGGGGGTTGTAGAGTACAAGCGGCATTCATGACATCGGGTCAGGAGCGCACCATGAAGCTTTCAGTCTTCTGCGGAGTCAGCGTCGATGGTTTTCTCGCCAGGCCGAACGACTCGTTTGATTTCCTCGAGGCCGGCGGGGCGGAGCCTCATGGGTTCGAAGAGTTCTTTGCCAGCGTCGATGTTGTCGTAATCGGACGCAAGACCTTTGAGGTCGTATTGGGCTTAGGTGGATGGTTCTACGGAAAGAAGCCGGTGGTTGTGCTGAGCAGGCGTCCGCTGGATTTCTCATCGGTCAAGGATGGGGTTGTCGAACAAATGTCGGGCGAACCCGCCAGCATTGCGGCTCGACTGAAGGCCCGCCGGTTTAAGCACGCTTATATCGACGGTGGGATCACCATCCGCCGATTTCTGGCGGCAGGCCTCATCGGCCGGCTGGTGATCACACGCGTGCCGGTACTCATCGGGGAAGGAATTCCGCTGTTTGGGCCTATGCCGGGCGACATCTTCCTCAAGCATGTAGCGACGCGATCCTACAAAGGCGGCCTGGTGCAGAGCGAATACAAGATGAACGCAGCGCCGCGTTTGAAGTCGCAACACAAGGCAGGCGGACGAAAGAAGCGGCAACGGAAGAAGTAGAAACAGACGTGTCCCCACCCTTGTCGCAGTTTTGCGACAGGGCGGTTTTTGAATCATAGAACAGGCACCAGAGCGAATCCGTGCGCTCTTACCTACGATTTGCCCGCGAAATCTCCGTATTCCCAGTCATAGGGCACCCCGGTCTCCCCAAGGATGAACTTCACCAGATCCGCGAAACCAGCCTCGGCACGAACATCGTTCGATAGGATCACAACGCAGCGCTGGCTGTCCTCGAGGCAAACCATGGTGTTCGCGGTCCCGCTGTCATGTCCCCCTTTGTAAAAACCATGCCCTTGCGGCCCGTCGAATACGACCACACCCAACCCGGCATACAAATCCTTGCGCTGCACGGTCACCGGAAGATCTGGCAATAACGTTGGAAACTGGTGCGCGCTTGTGATGTGGAGCTGCGGCTTGGTCATTTCAGCTCGGGAAGCGGAACTCAAGCCGTCCCCTCGCACCAATGCCGCGGTAAATTTCGCGAAGTCAGAAATCGTCGTATCCATTGAGCCTGAGGCCCTTACCTTGCTCCGGCTGTCGTGCTCCTCTGGTTTGCCCTGATCATTCCAGCCGTCGGCGAGGTTCGCCGCGAAGTCGTCGCGCCACATCAGGCTGGTGCGAGACATGCCCAGCCGGCTGAAATTCGCTTGCGTTAATTCGCCGACATTGAGTCCCAGTCCTTGTTGCTTGCGGCCGTGCTCAATCACAAATTGCAAAAGGACGAACCCTTCGCCCGAATAGCTGTATCGCGTGCCGGGTTCAAAGTGAATGTGCAATTTCCGGTCGGGTTCCAGGAACCAAAAGTTCGCCAGACCGGTCGAGTGAGTTAGACACATTCGGGGAGTTATCTTCTCCCACCGTGAATCCCCGGACAGGTCTTTGTAAGGTCCATATTTGTCCTGCGTGGCGCGGTCGGCTCCATACTCTGGAAGTGGTCGGTCAAGATAGTCCTTCAGAGGCGTGTCCAGCTTGAGTTTGGCTTTGTCCACCAGTTGCATCACCGTATAAGCGAAGAGGGTTTTGGTCAGCGACGCGCCGTACATCACGGTATCCCTGGTCAGCGGCTCGGCTTTTGCGTTTCTGATGCCATAAGCCTGCACATAAATCACTTTCCCGTGATCAATCACTGCTACCGCCATGCCCTTGGCATGAGTGGAACTCATGAGCTTTCTCGCCTGCGCATCAATCGCGGGCCCGTCGGCGAATGGGTGCGTCGTTTGGGCAGCAAGCGCAGGAACAAGCGTCGCGGCCAGGACTGCCACCGCATTCCTCATCGCTGGAAGAATGAAAGACCTCAACATGCACCTCTCAATCGGGAACGCTTTGTTTTCAGACTTGCAACCTGGCGGGAGGCCACCAGGGCTCATTCCGCCCATTTGGCTACTTCCGGTCCCTGAGGATTTCTTCAATGCGGGCCTTGGGAAACGGCAAATGGTCTTCATTCTGCTTCAGCCACTGGTAGTAATCCTGTTCGATCGGGTCAGTCCAACGGGCGTCAATCTGGCCGGCAGTGTACTTCCCTTCCTGCAGGCGCTGGTGCCCAAATACGTCGCGCAGGTGGGTTTCCTCTGAGGATTTGACGACTTGCTCAGCCAGTTGCGGGGGAATGAAGATGACCCCGCCGTTGCGTCCCAGGACCACGTCTCCGGGCATGACCATCGCGTGGCCGATGCGGGCCGGAGCATTAATGCTCACCATGGTGGAGTTCAGAAGCTTTCCGGTCTTCAGCGATCCGTAATGGTGCGAGGGGTCGTAAGAACGCACGAAAGCGACGAACTCCGGCAATTCCTCGAGACCGTTGATGTCGCGGACCGCGCCATCGTAGACAATGCCGTTGCCCGACTTGGCATAGATCGCGTTTCCGACGTTGTCGCCGATCGAAGGCCCACCCACTTTGAGCCCGAAGTGATCGCAGGCGTAGACATCGCGCTTTTGCAGCATGTCGACCGGCCAGGCGTTCATCCCACCAAGCCGGTGCATCTTCGCGCCTTCCTCTTCCAGCAGCTTTTGCACGTCAGGCCGGCCCGGCATCCACGTAGCCGTCAGTGCGCGCCCTACTAATACTTTGTCGGGATGAATGGTCATCCAGCCATCCTCGTACTGATGCATGAAATCGTTTTGCTGGAGAACCGCCCAGGCCTCTTCGAGCGTCACCCGCTTCATGCGATCCAGAATGTCGTCAGGAACTTTGGGGCGACCGTCCGGAAAGCGCTCACCATGCCACTCCGGCGTGTACTTGATGACATCTTCAGCAGTAAAGAATCCCTGCTGTGCGCGCGCGCATGGTACAAGCGCCGCGATAACCGCCAGAAGCACCAGTCCGCAGGCAATCCCAGTCAGTCGTTTCTTCATGATCTCGGTCACTCCAATATTCTCGTCAGGCCTTATTGGCTTCAAACCAGGTCGTTCCCGGGATTTGCGATTTGCGTGCGACGTCTTCGTTCATCTCAACTCCGATCCCCGGCTTGTCGGTCACGGTGACGTAACCTCTCTGGATGATCTCGCCTTCTTTCACCCAATTCTTCCAAAGATCGGGAAAGTTGATCCAGTGCCATTCGCAAACCAGGAAGTTGGGAATCGACGCACAAACATGTGCGGTCGCCATCGTGCCGATCGGTGACACGACACAATGCGGCGCAACCGGCACGTAGTAGGTCTGTGCGAGGTTGGCGATTTTGCGCCCCTCGGAGAGTCCGCCGGTCTTTTGCAGGTCCGGCTGAATAATGTCGACCGCGCCCTTGTCCAATAGCTCACGATACCCCCAGCGCATGTACAAATTTTCTCCGGTGGCAATTGGAGTCGAGGTCGAATGGCGCACGTCGGCCATCGCATCAATGTCCTCCGGCGGCACCACTTCTTCCAGCCAGAGCAAACGAAATGGCTCGAGTTCCTTCGCGACCCGCTTGGCTGTACCGGCGTCATAGCGGCCGTGCATGTCGCAAGAAAGTTCCATCTCTTTAGGGATGGCCTCGCGCACATGCTTGACCCAGCTCACCATCCGGTCGACCTCGGCGTTGGTCGCGGTCCAGTTGACGCGATCGAAGCGATTTGGGTCAGCAGCATCATCGAGATCAATCTTCATGGCCGTGAAGCCCTGATCCTTGATCCATGGAAGCTTGCGGTCAGACTCCGGGCCCAACGGATCCTCCATATCGGAGTCGCAATAGATTCGTATCTTGTCGCGGAATTTTCCGCCCAGCAGTTGATAGATCGGAAGTCCCAGAGCCTTTCCCGCCAAATCCCACAAGGCGATCTCAACGCCGGTCAGCGCGGTGACATATTGCCCGCCCTGCGCCCCCGCGAAGATTCCCGAGACCCGGATTCTCTCCCCCAGGGCATCCACATTCAGGGGATCCAGGCCCACCAGCAGTCTTCGAAACTGATTCACCAGTGATGCGGTCCCGACAGCAGCGTCGGTCGATTCGCCATGTCCGTAGAGTCCCTGATCGGTGTAAACGCGGACGTGGGTTTGCCATCCATGGACGCGAACCTGCGCCGTGCGGACATCCGTTATCTTCAGCTTGGGACGTTGATAAGGCGTGCTCGAATCCTGGACCGCCGCCGCCAGAGACGGTAATGCAAAGCTCCCAGCGATCGGCAAAGCCGAGTTCCTCAACATCTTCCTGCGCGTGAGTAGACTCATTCAGGAATTTCTCCTCGGACGAGTTAGTCTCTCAACAGTTCATCTCACAACGAATTCCTCTTCGCGATGTCTCCCAGCATGTGAGCACTGGGCTTGAGCGTCCGCTTTTGGGTTTGGCGGTCGACCGCAACCAATCCAAATTTAGGCCCGTAACCGAAAATCCACTCATAATTGTCGAGCAGTGACCAGTGAATGTAGCCACGCACATCGAGCCCGTCGTCGAGGCATCGCTTCACGCCGGCGAGGGCGCGCCGAATGTATTCCACGCGCCGCGCGTCGTTGTCGGTGGCAACTCCATTCTCGGTAACGATCACCGGCACACCCGTTTCTTTGCTGGCAAGGCGTACGGTATTTTCGAGCGCCTCGGGATAGAACTCGTATCCCATCTGTGTGAGTTCAGCGCCCTCTGGCGGCGGCAAGCCCTTCTCTGCTATCCGTTGCCGTGTATAGGTCTGTACTCCGATGAAATCGTCCTGCCTGGCAAGTTTCAGCCACGGTCCGCAGACGTCAGCCTGTTTTTCCGCAGCGCGGCTGTTGGACCCGACGGCCTGGTTGTCCTCCATGGCCAGCGTCAATCCCACGGGAAGAGAACTTCTGGCGGACTTGATGGCCGATTTTCCCTTGGTGTGACCGGCCATCATGTTGTCCCGCATCTTCTCTGCGTCACCTATAAAGAAGCTGCTGAACAGCGGAGCGTGGAGGCCCTCCTGAACCTGTGCTTTTTGCGCAGACATCGACGCCGAGAGTTGAACCGGCGGGCCGCCAGCGGGAGGAGGGAGTTCGACCCAGCGAAACAGATGCGGAATATCTGGTTCGTTGAAAGTTGCCGCGTAGGAAATCAGATCGCCCAGGTGGGCCGTCGCTTTCTCGCAGTATCGCGCAAACAAATCCGAAGACTCCGCGCTCTCCCATCCCCCCTGCATGGCAAACCAGCGCGGAGTGGTGAAATGCCAGTACGTCACCAGTGGCGTCAGCCCGCGGCGGTGGCAGATTTCGAGCGTCCTGCGGTAGTGTTCCAGTTCCGCCCGCGAAAACTCGCCCTTTTCCGGCTCAATGCGCGCCCACTCAATGGAAAAGCGGTACGCGTTGAATCCCAGATCGGCAAGCATATTGATGTCCTGCTCGTGGAGGTGATAGTGGTCGCAGGCATCACCTGACGGCTCTTTGAACATGCCCTTGGCTGCATGCTCGAGCAGCCAGAAATCAGAGTTTACGTTGTTGCCCTCGACCTGGTGCGCGGCTGTCGCCGCTCCCCACATGAATTTGGACGGGAAACTCTTGCTGCCGGATTTCTCGGCCGATGCTTCGCTTGTCTCGGCGATCACGCTGCCGCCCATGGCTAACCCCAGACCGATACTGCCGCCACCTTGCAGAAACTCCCTTCGATTAAAACTCATGAGCTCAGCCTCCTGTCGCTTGTCTTCTGATTGCGTAATTTGCCCGCCAGCATACATTTCCAGAAGGCCGGTGAGGAAGAAAAACGCCGGGCGCACACAACTTCTCAACACTGGGCGCAGCCAG
Source organism: Terriglobales bacterium (assembly GCA_963803205.1). Taxonomy (GTDB): domain Bacteria; phylum Acidobacteriota; class Terriglobia; order Terriglobales; family Acidobacteriaceae; genus CAWDLG01. The sequence continues at coordinate 27,688 of CAWDLG010000004.1, read as the reverse complement.
AATGAGCGGCGCCGGAACCGCGTTGCGCTCCGACCAGATTGATGCACAACCAATATGCGACCACTTCAACGTGACGAACCTTGGAAATTGGCAGCGATCCGCAGGTATGACGATCGGCGCCCTTTTTCAGAATGGTTTTGGAGGAAAGCCGCCGGGATTTTCCTGATTGGGAGTTCCGCTTACAACTTGCGGCTGGATAGGCGTCGTATCGGATGGAACTCCGGCATCGTTCTAGACAGACGGAGTAACTTGTGCCTGAATGCGCCAGCTAGGTTGTGTTGGTTACGCGACTCGATCATCCACCGATAAACGAGAGGGTGAAGCGGAGCGGGTTATACCCGCTCCGCCGCGCCCATGGCATCTACTCCAATTTAATGCCTCTCCTCACCCTTGGGAGCGTTGAAGCGCTCTACCTCCCCGGAAAGAGAAATTCCCGCATCGACGTTAACGTAATGTAGCTTGTTTCCTGACTGCGCCACTACAAATTGTGCGTGGATATCCGGTTGGCCAGGAAACGAGATCGTCTCGGTCCCCGTGCAATCCGGGTTCACGGTATAGCTACCCGCCCCTGTGCGCCAGCCCGTTGGGACGTTCCCGTTCACGCCAGACGCATCGAGTGCCGTGAGATTTCCCAAGCCGTCATAGGTCGTCTTGGTGACGCCGGTGAGAACCAGACTCGTACCATCCGGAAGGAAAATCAGGCCCTGCAGGGATTGGACCCAAGCACCCCTGATCGTCATGTTGGTGCAGCCGCTGGCATGGGCCGTCAAGGTTGACGATGCAGCCAGCGCGAGAACGAGCAGTAATAGCGAAATGCGGGACTTCATTTGCTGCCTCCAGAGAATTTGTGTTGATGAGATCGAGCCTTGAATGCTCTTGACTGGAGGTTTGATCCCCCGTCTGGATGCACAATCGCATGGGTCGCAGATCCGCACAATGGACGGCGGGTGAATCGGGGTGAACTGAAGGTGAACTGTTGCAACTACCATGTAATGCGATAGTTAGCGATGGATGGAATCTTTAAAATGGGGTTGTTTCGAGTTGCTGCGGCTGCTTTTGGAGGCAGAAGGAAGAGTTGTCACCCGCGAGCAATTGCGCGCTGCTCTCTGGCCGCAAGACACATTTGTGGACTTTGAGCATGCGGTTAACACCGCGGTGAAAAAACTGCGGCAGGCACTCGAAGACTCCGCCGAACATCCCAAGTTTGTAGAAACTCTCCCCAGGATTGGCTACCGCTTTATCACCGCCGTGGAATGGGTATCCGACGTCAGGGATAACCATCCGCTACCACGGGTTGTGGCAATCGCGCCACCGGGAGCTGTGACGGTCACACAAAAACTTCCGCCAACTAGAGATGCGCTCAGCGGCGACAAAGAGCAAGTCTGACGGACTCTTTTCGCCGCGCTGGTCACCGGACGGAAGGTTTATTGCCGCGATTACTAAGGAAACTGCGTTCAAGTTGATGCTTTTTGACTTCTCCACTAAGAAGTGGACGCTAGTGTTCGGCTCTCAGATGAGCTATCCGAGCTGGTCGCACGACGGAAAGTATATCTACTTTCAGAACTGGCAAGATCCGGTGAAGCACACTGGCGAGCGCATCGCTAGACTCCGGTTGAGCGACCGCAAGGTTGAAAACATTGTTGATGTTAAAGACGTGGGACGCCTGACCACCGGGACGATCATAGATTGGTTTGGACTTGCGCCCGACGACTCTCCTTTGTTCGCCCGCGATATCAGCACTTCGGAAATCTTCGCGCTCGATGTCGAATGGCCATAGGATTTTCCAAACTTCCGAAACCGATACCTCTCCCCGAACGCGGTGACTCCGGTATCGGAAGAGGCCCAAAACCAGAAACACCGTGAAGGCAAGCATCGCTGAAGAATTGGCCCGAATCGCCCGCCAGAGACTTGCAGATATTGCACCGCGGCGGATTGTTGCACGACATCGGTGAGGTCGGCACCCCCTCGACAGTTTTGGACAAGCCCGGCAAACTCGAGCCGGAGGAAATGCAGATCATGCGGGACCGCCTGAATACTGGGGTTCGGATCCTCGAACCAATCCCCTGTTTTCGGGAAATTCTGCCACTTGTCGCCCAACATCACGAATGGCTCAACGGTTCCGGCTATCCGGCCGGGCTGTCTGGAGAACAAATAACCTTGCATGCGCGAGTGGTTGCGGTTTGCAGATGATCTCTCAAACGTGCATCCCGAGGTGTCGATCGGAACCCTTCGTTTCTAAAGCCCGTTGCCGTCTCGCCGATAGAATCAACATCCATCGAAAGATGGGTCCTCGCTCGATTACCGAATCTCTTGTCTATGACGAGGCGACTTTTTGGTGAGAACTCGGGGGATCTCAACAGAAATTGCCAGCCAGCGTCAACTTGAGAACGATACATGAATGAGAGAGTTCTAATCGTCGACGATGAAGTAAATGTTCTCGATGGACTACAGAGTCTGCTTCGGAGGGATTTCGCAGTCAAAACTTCGGTTGGCGCCGAAGCCGCACTCCAGCTTCTGGCTACTTCAGGACCATTTGCAGTGATTGTTTCCGATATGCGAATGCCTGGGATGGACGGAGTCCAATTCCTTAGAACCGTTCGAGAGCGAGTTCCCGACTCGGTACGCCTGATGTTAACTGGCAATGCCGATATCCAGACCGCCATTGATGCTGTCAACGAAGGGTCGGTGTTTAGGTTTCTGACCAAACCGTGCCCACCCGAGATCCTGAAGGGCGCGCTGAGGGCGGGGATTCGGCAATATCGTCTTGTAATCGCGGAACGGGAACTGCTGGAGAAAACCCTTCATGGGAGCGTGAAAGCGTTCAGCGAGATTCTCGCGCTGGTGAATCCCGCCGCCTTTAGCAGGGCCACCCGCATTCACCGGACCGTTCAAAGCATTGCCAAGCAGCTCAGTCCTCGCGAGACGTGGCCCTACGAAGTCGCGGCCATGCTCTCTCAAATCGGATGCGTGGCTCTCGACACGGACACAGTAGAAGCCGTATACAGCGGAGCCGCCCTTCCGGCAGCGGAACAGGAGCGATTCAAAATGCACCCTTCGATCGCTCATGAATTCTTGAAAGACATTCCGCGCCTGGAAACCGTATCCATGATGATCAACTGGCAGATGGGTACATCCGACAAGAAATCTGTTTGCGGTGAAGGCGTCAATGCGAACGCTGCCAGAAGAGGCGCAGAGATTATTGCCGTGGCAATCGAATTCGACCAACTTTGCCTCTCTGGGGTCCCCCGCACTGACGCCATCGCCAGATTGCAGAGCCAACCAAGTAAATATGACCCGCTAATCCTGGCAGCGCTGGAGGAAGTCCCTGTCGAAACCCTTCCGTATGTCATTCAGACGATCTCCATCCGCGAGATGTCCGTAGGTATGATCCTGGACCAGGACCTGAGAACACCAAGCGGTCTGTTGTGGGCCGCGCGCGACCAGAAGATCAGTTATCCGTTACTCGTGCGCATTCGAAATCTTAATCAGAAAATGCCGGTCACGGACAAGATCCGAGTGAAGGTCGTTCGCCCCGAAGCGATGGCGACCAATAACCATGGAACCCATTGAATTGCGCCCTGGCCTAAATCGCGCCTGTGTACTTTCTCGGCCCGCAAGGGGGCTGCACACTACCCGCTAAAGCGACTAAGCAGGAGGGAGGGCTGCATGCATCCATCGTTTCTTTTGGTCGTCATGAGTCCTTTCGCGCCCCACGGATACTGTTACCTTTGGAATTGGCGCCTGATCCTGCTTCATGTGTGCTCCGATGCCCTGATCGCCATCTCCTACCTGTCAATTCCGGTAACGCTTCTCTACTTCGTCAGACAGCGCCGCGATGTGCCTTTTCATTGGATTTTCTGGCTCTTCGGCTCCTTTATTATCGCGTGCGGCGCGACCCACGTGATGGAAATCTGGACTTTGTGGTATGCCGATTACTGGACCTCAGGCGTCATCAAAGCCCTAACCGCTGTGGTGTCTGTCTGTACCGCTGTGTTACTCGTACGCATCGTACCCGCCGCCCTGGCGTTGCCGCGTCCCGAGGAATTGCGGTCGGCGAATGAGACCCTGGGGAAGCAATCAGCGGCCATACAGGAACAATCCAGGCGTATTGACGCTGCCCGCATCGAATCAGAGTTCTTTATCAACTCTGTACCGTCCATCCTAATAGGGACCGACCAAGCGGGAAGAATCTCTCGCTGGAATCATGGGGCAGTAAACGCTTTTGGCGTTTCAGAAGCCTCGGTTTCTGGCAAAACCCTGGCCGACTGCGGCGTACGATGGATCGAATCCGACATGCAATCCGCGGTTGACTCTTGGTTTTCACAGACTCTCCCTCACAAGCCACCACAGCTACGTTTCGAAAAAGATGGAACGACCCGATATCTGGGCGTCACGGTCAACCATCTTCAGCTGGCCGATGACAAGGTCGGGGGCCTTCTCATTACCGGCACTGACATCACGGAGCGTCTCCACCTGGAGAGCCAGTTACGGCAAGCACAGAAGCTGGAGGCAATCGGGCAATTAGCTGCGGGGATTGCGCACGAAATCAACACCCCCACTCAGTATGTGGGGGACAACGTGACCTTCGTCAAGGAATCGTGGACAGTGATTGAGGAACTGTTACGCCTGGAAAAGTCAATTTGGATGGATTCCAAAGGCGGTCCGGTTCGCGCAAACACAATCGCGGCGCTGGACGACAGCATGGGGCGCGCCGACCTGGAATTTCTGCTTGCGCGCATCCCCAAGGCGCTGGCGAGTACGTTGGACGGCGTGCAACGCATCGCCAAAATTGTCAAGGCGATGAAGGAGTTCTCCCACCCCGGCGGCGAGGATGACACAGCCATCGACATCAATCATGCAATCGAGACCACTCTCACGGTTGCACGCAGCGAGTGGAAGTACATCGCCGAAGTGGAAACTGACTTCGACGCCAGTTTGCCGCTGGTCCCTTGTTTTGCGGGAGAGGTCAACCAAGTCATTCTCAACTTGCTAACCAACGCAGCGCACGCCATCGACGATAAAAAACAAAATAAGAATGACGGTATGGGCAAGATCCGCGTACAGACCAAGCGAGAAGATGATTGCGCGGTCATTCAAATCGAGGACAGCGGCTGCGGCATACCTGACCATCACAAAACGAGGGTATTTGAGATGTTCTTCACCACGAAAGAAGCAGGGAAAGGAACGGGACAAGGCCTGGCTTTGGCGCACTCGATCATCGTTAAGAAACATGGCGGCCAGATATGGTTCGAGAGCGAAGTGGGAAAAGGAACAACCTTCTTTCTCCGTCTGCCGTTGAATCCCAGCGAAAGGAAGATGGAAAATGCCGAATCGAATCCTGTTCGTGGATGACGAGCCTCAGATTTTGGAAGGCCTTCGGCTAAGCTTTCATTCCATGCGGAAGGTATGGTCAATGGAATTTGCCTTGAACGGAGAACAGGCACTCCAGGCCATGAATGCTGGAGCGTACGATCTGGTTATCGCCGACCTGCGGATGCCGAAGATGAGCGGCGCCGAGTTCCTTGACGAAGTAAGCCGCAGATTTCCGCAAACCGTACGTATGGCGCTGTCCGGGCAGTGTGACCGGGAAACTATAGTGCGGTCGGTCGGGCCCATCCATCAGTATCTTTCCAAGCCTTGCGATCACGATCAGCTCAAGGCAAGAATCGAGCAGGCCTTGGCGCTCAGGGACCTACTCGGCAGCTCCGACGTCAAGGCAGTCGTCTCGCAGCTCAGGACCATTCCCAGCTTGCCGGCATCCTATCAGGAGATCTTGGCGGAATTGCAATCCACCGATGCCAATGTTGAGAATGTGGCCAGGCTGATCTCTGAGGACATGGGTATGACAGCTAAGTGTCTTCAGTTGGCCAATTCGGCCTTTTTGGGGATTCGCACCAGGGTGTCGAGTGTCGGCGTGGCCGTGAAAGTCCTCGGTTACGATGCAATCCAGGCGCTGGTTCTATCGAGTCATATTTTTTCTCAATTTCGTTGTGACTATATCAGCGAAAATGAAACCCGTTGGTTGTGGGACCACAGCCTTGCCGTTAGCGGCATGGCAAAAAGGCTTGCGGATCTGCAAGGAGCAGAGAAAGATTTCGTAGACGATTCGTTCACAGCCGGCTTGTTGCATGACGTGGGCAAATTGATTCTGGCTTCTTCGCTAAAGGCAAAATACCGGGAGGTCCTGGAGATTTCTGCCGCAAAGAATATCGGCATCACGGCCGCCGAGAGAACAATTCTGGGATGCAGCCACGCTGAAGTTGGCGCTTACCTGCTGGGCATCTGGGGTTTGCCATCGTCGATCCTCGAGGCCGTAGCCTGGCACCAAAGGCCTTCTGATGGCTGTATTTCTCAGTTCTCTCCCCTGACGGTTGTCCACGCAGCGTGCGTATATCACAGCGAAATTCTCCCTTCCCGGCTGGCTGACCAGTCGGCCCTTGATGCGGCACATTTCGTAAAGCTCGGTCTCGAACAGAGAGAGCCCCTTTGGCACACTGCCTGCCAAAATGCATCCATCGGGAGTGGCGCAGGAAAGTAAGCGGAAAGCTCAACTTCCTCCGAAAACTTGGTGGCGATTTCAGTGCGCTTTTTTGGCACCACCACAAATATTGAGGCTGGGGCAGGAGTGCGCGGAAGGGCCATCTACGAATGGTAGCTTTTTACTTTCCACTCTCTGCTGCGAGTGCCTGATTCTGAGCTTTCTGAAACTGACGATGCAAGGCATTCCCCAACTCCTCAACCGTGTCTGGTTTGAGAATCAGTTCGCGCACACCCGCCTGGCGAGCAAGCTCCTGATCTTGTGAGCGGATGTAGCCGGTCGTAAGGATTACTGGCAGGTCGGAGCGGATCCGCAGTAGTTCTCGCGTCAGGTCGGTGCCAGACATGGTGGGCATGGAGAGATCGGTAACTACCGCGTCAAAGTCCGACGGGCGCTCCCGGACAATTCTCAGTGCTGCGATAGGATCGGTAAAGCCCGTGACTTCATATCCCAGGCTTTTTAGGGTACGGGTGACGAGCATGACGAGTGGCTCTTCATCATCCACGTAGAGTATGTGCTGGCCTTGGCCCGGCGGCGCCGCGACAGGAGTTTGGACCTCAGCCGGGGAACCTTGGGCCACTGGAAAATAAAGGTGGAATACCGTCCCTTTACCTCCTTCGCTATAAACCGTAACCTCGCCGAGATGGTTCTTCATGATGCCTTCGACAATGGCGAGGCCCATGCCCGTTCCTCTTCCCTGTGGTTTAGTGGTGAAAAAAGGTTCAAATATGCGCGCCATACTTTTCTTGTCGATGCCTGGGCCAGTGTCCTTGACGGAAAGCCTAACGTAGGGACCGGGCGCCAGCTTTGAGGACATGCCGTAGCCCTCACCGCTCATATGGATTGGAGACGCCGACAGTTCCAGGACTCCCGGCCGGTCGCCGATGGCATCCGCGGCATTGGTGGCCAGATTAACGATAATCTGGTGGATCTGTGATGCGTCCGCGCAGATCGGTGGCAGATCCTTGGGCAATTGTGCTCGGATTTCAATTCGAACCGGCAGCGTGGAGCGCAGCAGGGAAAGTGCTTCTGCCACCACGGGCGCTACGTGAATCGCCAGCCGCTTGGTTTCGTCTTGCCGGCTAAAACTCAGGATTTTCCTGGTAAGTGCGGTGGCACGGCTTCCAGCTTTGGCTATCTCCAGCACGCTCACGCGGGCAGGATGATCTTGCTGCAATTCGTTCAGCGCCAGCTTGGCGTTACCCGATACCGCCAGCAGAATATTGTTGAAGTCATGGGCAATGCCACCCGCCAGAGTACCGAGCGCTTGCATTTTCTCGGCCCGCATCATGGTTTGTTCCATTTGCTTGCGGTCGCTAATGTCACGCAACCACGCTAACTGGACGCGCTCACCGTCCCATTCCGTGGCGGTCACTCGCATCTCGGCTACGCGCTTCTGTCCGTCTCCGCCGAAGATTTCAACCTCTGTTGCGCCTTCGGTGACTATCGGAAAGGGAAAGGGATTTGCTAAGAGTTCATTTGGCTTGCGGAAGAACATGCGCTCGGCGGCGGGATTCACAAAACGCACGCGGGCTTCTGTATCCACTACGAAGACCGCGTCCGCGTCTGCTTCGATCAGCGCACGTACGCGCGCTTCACTGGCTTGCAACTCAGCAGCGTGCCGTTCCAATTCAGCAGTGGCATGGTGGCGTTCGATAGCGTAGCGGATGGCTTTTCCCAGCAACTGGGGCTTGACGTCTTTCTTTACCAAATAATCCTGCGCACCATGTTTCAAAGCTTCTCCCCCAGCCACCTCGTCGTCCAGGCCGGTGAGCACTAAAATGGGAACTTGGGGTGACCGAGCGTGTACCCGGGCAAAGGTTTCCACTCCCTGGGAATCCGGAAGGCCTAGGTCCAGAAGAACGACATCGTAGGATTGCTTCCCTAGGAAGTCGAGAGCCTCAACCATGCGCTGCACGTGCTGCAACTTGAATTTCACATTGGATAGTTCCGCAAAGTATTCTTCCAAGAGATGCAAATCGCCGGGATTGTCCTCGATCAACAAAACCCGGATTTCTTGCGATTCAGTCATGGGTACTCCCGAGGACAAAATCATCAGAACGAAGCAGAGACTGCGGATACCCGCGGCTCATCCGCCGGTTGGCTGCAGGTTTCAGCCAGGAATTCGAGCGCACAGTTGTACGAAGAGGCGCTTGTTCAAAATTAGTCAATCTGGAGACCGGCAGGAAGGCGGTAAGTCGCCTGCAGTACACGAAAGACTCGCACGCTTCCCAATTCAGGAAGTCGAGTTTAGCTTGGTTATTCGGCCTGGTTGGTAACTCTTCGAGCGCAAAGCACAGCACACACATATTACGGGTTCCTCGTCTGTACAGTATTGAAGTCTTCCTGCAATTCAATCGGCCCGGCCGGGATCGAGATTAGCCGTCTTAGAGCAGGCATGTAGCCCGATACGGAGAGGGTGTAACTGCCTGAAGGTAATCCGCGGAAGACGAATTTACCCAGACGGTCTGTGGTCGCTTGGAGAGAGAGTTCCGGAATCTCCACCGTCGTTCCAGCCAATGGACGATATTGGCCCGACCCTGGGTCGTAGTTGCTGACCCGTCCGAATACAGTTCGCATCGCATGAATACGAAATTCCACACTTTCAGGAATGCCAGCTTCAAGTCGTCTCCTGATTGGCTGAAGTTCGTCCAACTTGTGACCGGGAGGGACACTGTTGGCATCTACTATGAGTTCATATTCACCCGGACTTAAGCCTGAAGCAGCAAACCTCCCGTCAGCATCAGAGTGCGAGACCAACTTTCCGCCTGGGCCTGAGATCTCGATCTCAGTATCTGGCAGTCCAAGACCCGCATCATTTCTGACGTAACCAACCAATGTGCTGGCGGCAAAAGTAATTCCAAAATCGACGGATTGATTGACCGGTGTTCTCACCACCGAGGGTGTCGTGAACCAAAACGGTTTCTGAGAACGGAAATGCGCTTCTACAGTGTGTGATCCCTTCGCAACACGGGAGAACACGTAGCATCCATTTTGATCGGTCCAGGTACGGTTCCAGCCATCGAGGGTTACCTCAACGGCTGCCAGCGTGCGCATATGAGGATCGTAGAGGCCGCCCATTTTCTCATCGACATAAACTACCCCGGTTATGCTGTCGTGCCCTCCAGGGGCCAAAAATGCAGGCAGCGAAGAGAAGTTATGTCTAAGGCCGATCTCCACTTGGGGGGAGTATTGCGCACGGCCGAGGGCCGAGTAATGAAACCACGAATAGGAAACCGACAGCTCGTTCGCAGCTGTCAGGGGCAAGGTGTAGCTGCCGCTTTGTATCCAGTTGCTGGCCTTGCCTTGCACCATATGGTCGTTGTTCCGAATGAAGTCGAGATTCAGCCGTTGGGGCCTAGCGCCGTGAGATGTCCAATTCAAACTGGCCCCGGTTTGAAGACGCATGGGAACCAGATTCAACTTTGCCTGCTGAGAAAGACCGAGCGCAAGCAGAAATGCATTGTCCTGTAGCAGGGCCGCGAGTTGCGTCGGGTCGATCGCGGTCAATCCCAGGCGCTGTAATTCAATTTGCAGCGATGGAATCTGTGAGTAGAGAGAATTCACCGTCAGGGCTTGCATCTGCCTCTCGACGAACCCGCTCAGATGCAATCCGCCCCAACCAAAACGGGCTGTTCCACGCAGATTCTGGCCGGGAGATAAACTTCCAGACGTCTTCGCGAATTGATATTGGAAACCGGCACCGAAGTGTCTCCGGTCGAAGTTGATCTGCTCCGGCAAGCTGAGCGAACTGACCGATGACTTCGTATTCCCGAAAGATTGTGAGAAATCCGCATGGGCCCCGCCTGTGGAAACAGTCCAATGGCGTGAGATCTTATATTGCAGGTTAAGGGTCGAGTTAAGGTTTGTCTGTTGCCCTCCCGGCAAGAGGATGCGGCTATCGGAAACATTGAGGTTGCTTACTAGCGCGGGCGCAAGCGTCCGGCTCCAGGATAGCTCGGTCAGTGAACCCGGAAGATTGCCGATGCTCAACGAGGCAAAGTCTCTGGGTTTCTGGCGAAAGCTGGCGTGCAGGAAATTTTTCGGGTCGCTCCATTGCATCTCGCCAGCCAGGCCTAATCCATGGCTGAAGGCTGCCTCACCTGATAGTTCCAGCCCGCGTGGACGGCGGAGCCGGTACTCCAAAGAAGCTATCGTACCGGGGCGTCCAGCCGTGAAGCTTTGCGATGGAGTGGGGAAATAGTAGGCATTTTGCTGTAATTCCGAGTTGGGGCTGAGCCTGAAGCTGTGGCTCAATCCAAACGCGGCCTCCCGCTCCGTGGGGATTAGCACGTCATAAAACGTTGCCAGCGGAGAATATCCAGCGTGCACAGTCCAGTGACCGACTCCAAGATGAATTCCGCGGACGATCGAATTGTTGACGGTCAGCGGTGAATTTGTGACGTTTTGATCTAACAGTGTGAAGTTCCAGCGTGGTGTCGTGATCCGATAGAAACCGGAAGGCAGGTTCACATGTCCTGCATTGTCGATTCCATCCAGAAAATCGACATTGATGAGGTGAAACTGTGTAGTACGGTCGGTCTTCGTGGAAGTGAAATCGAAGCGGTTTTGGATCTGCGTGCGGTCGGAGGCAAAACGAAATTCATAGCTCCCGCTGCTGTCTCCCACGGCTGACGCAATCGGCATGAAACCTGGAGGATAAGCGGGCGGGGCAGACCTGACCAGCACGTACATGTTTTTGATCCCTTCGGGTGTAACAACTAACACTTCGGCCCGGCCCGGTGTCCGACCCGACACGCTCACGACGCCTTGGTCCGCAGAGGCGTCCAACAAGTCGGAGTCAACCGCAAGTGCCGCAGTGGCACCGGGGACCCTGATCTGGGTTGATCGTCCGGCCAGGACCTCCGCCACTGCGGCTTCCGGCCCCAGCAGTGGTTGAACTCGCACCTCCTGCAGCGCAACCGTTTTTCTCTCGATGCGAACCGCCGGCCGCGATGGAAAGGGCCCATTCTCCACTTCATTTTCCGTCGGCCGGCCATCTTGCGATCCCGCAATGCTTGGCAGGAGAAGCAGAATCACGCCGCTCACCGCGCGAATCATGGCATCACAAAATCCAGTGATTTGGTAAGGAGTCCGCCTTCATGCTTCAGAGAAACCAGCGCATGGTATTTTCCTGGCTTAAGCGGCGAAGGGTATTCGACTTTGAAATCCAGTTCTTCTCCCGGCAGCAGGCGTTGCGGCGCGATGGATACCTTGCCCAGAAGTGTGCCCGATGCGCCGATAATTGCCAGCGTGCCTTTGGGGATCACAGGCTCGGAGCCGGTATTGATCAATTTCTGCGAAAGCGAGAAATTTTCCGATGGGCTGGCGTTCACGATGGCGAGCGGCAGACTGTCAACCTGGAATTGATCCGATAGCGTGAAAGTAATTAGCGTTCCCAAAGATCCGGTGAGACCGACCCCTCCTCTGACGGTAACTACGGTCCGAGCTTCAAACATGGCAACAATCGCGCGCACCGCGGGTTCTTCCGGGACGGTGACTGTAATGCGAACCGTGCCCGAATCCCCGGGGGCGAGGAGTAAGGTTTGTGGCGAAAAGACGACAGTGTGCGCGATGCCTCCGGCGGTTTCGCCGGCCGGAACAAACACGCGCTTTCCTTCGCGCACGACGACGTCGAATGCCTTTAGCGCAAATCCAAATTGCCCGGCTGTCTGGTTCGAAATCGTTAGAGACTGGGTTGTGCTCTGTCCTGGCTTCGCTTGCAGCATGATGATGGCAGGTGATAGAGAAATACAAGGCATGTGCGGAATGGTCGTACTCACAGGCCCTGATTTCGCGCGTTTGGGAGAAGGTCTGTCGCCCCCGATCAGCCCTTGCGATGAAAACACTAAACAAACGGTGAAAGCCGCCATCGTGCGCCGGCATCCTTGTCTGCTAACGAGCGCCAGCCACCAGGGCCGTAGCGCGCAGCCCAAGAAGGCGAAAATGTTTGTGACCACAGCTCGCACTTTCATCGTTTGTCCTTCGTCCGACATCATGGGTCCAGTTCAGTTTCCGATCGCAGTGAAGTTGACCGTGTTGTTGATTGGCCCAGGCGGCTCTGAAAATGGAATGGTTAAGCTAAATGTGTATGGGGTATTCACGTTATAAGTGCCGGTGGTCGTCAGGGTAAACAGAGCGCCGCTGCTGAGAATCACTGAATTAACCTTCCACGTGTTGACCGGATCCGCGCTTTGCGCCTGGGCCGTCAAAGTGAAACTGGGAACGATGATCCCGGTGCCGATCACTTCGATATCTATGGGAGTGCTGAGTGTCCAACTGCTAACGCCATTCACAGTTTTAGTGACTCCGCTAGGGACGGTCCCTCCATAGGCTTGCACCGATCCCAACGCGAAAGTGGCGTTTGGACTCCCGCCTGCTCCCAAGATGACGCCCGTAACATCGGAATTAAAAATGATTGCGATGGAAAGTTGAGCGTTGGCGCGCGGGGCACGAAGCGCTATTATCAATAGTGCAGCCGCTAATAAACGAGATTTCGTGAGACTCATCTCAGTTGCCCCAGTTTTCGCTCCGTGCGTACCTTTCAACCCGCAACTTGCTCCGCCAATGGATGCAAGAATCACTTCAGTTGGCCGTGGCTACAAAATTCAACGTGTTGCTGATGGCGCCTGGCGTTGCGCCAAACGGAATCGTCAGGCCGAACGTGTACACCGTGACTCCATAACTTCCGGTTGAGGTCAGCGTCGCAGCGCCGGCATTCGTGATGGTCGTCGCGTCCAGTTTCCAGGTATTGGTTGCGTCCGCCGACTGCAATTGCGCAGTCAGCGTGTAATTTGCGCTGACCAGATTGGCGATCTCGACATCCACATCAAAGGGCGTGCTCAGGGTCCAGTTTGGAGGCGTGACGGTTTTGGTCACGCCCGCAGGCACGGAACCGCCATAAGCCTGTACCGAGCCGAACGCAATCGTCGCCGCGGAGGTACCACTGCCGCCCAGAGTGATGCCGCTGGCGTCAGTCGAAAACGTCATGCTCATGGATCCAACCACGGTGGCGGTGACTGCCATGGTCCCGGAGGAGGACGTAGCCCTGGCCGCTTGCGGTAGCAGAACAATGCAGACCACAAAGGCCGCGAGTCGCACTTCTCCTCTTCGCATTCTTCCCCTCGTCACACCGGAGCATTCGCGGAGATTTGCCGCCATAAGCTGACGTGGCCCCCATAAAACCCGTAGATCAGGGAGCCGCTGTCTGAAATATCGGCAGCTAATCCGATAGCTTGAACATCAATTTCCTTCGGGATACGGCCAACGACTGGGTTCAGGCCAGCTGGCGTAGATTACTGGGCGAAAACGTGATTGGGGCATTCAGTAGGCAATCTTGGCAGGGCAAGACCAGCCCGCAAGGCGGTCCAAAAATGAGCACGATTTCAGTTTTGAGAACGTGCGGAAGCTGTGCCGGGTCCGAATATCGTTGATACCAGCCGGAAGATTTCTTCGGTGGCCTCGGCGAGTTCAAAAGTGAACCGGGCTTGGTCCTTCCCAATTTGGAAATGATTTTCCGGGATTGTTGCTTGCCAGGATTCTTGTCAGGGATCGATCACCCAAAGGGGAACAATGTTTTCATACCTTGGGGTGGAGTTTTCTCTAGTGATTGTCTATCGTCCGCTCGGCGATTTCCATTAGCCACCAACCCGCAACACAACTGATGGCGAATCTTAGTATCGTGAATTGGGAGAATAGATCGCACGGGAAACCTACCCGTTGTCTCACTTGAGAGAGCCCTGCTACACCATGGCTTTTCTCGACGCCTCAACCGGACTTCGTATCAGCGGTTTGCTGGCCTTGAAGTGGATGGACATGAACTTCGAGGCACTGACGATACGAGTTTCGCGCGGGATAGTGTACGGAGTTGTGGGCAGATGCAAAACAAGGGTTTCCAAGAATCCAGTTCCTCTTGATCCGGTCTTGGCCGAGATGCTGTGGAACTGGAGGCTAAAGACGCCCTATAACCAGGATGCCGATTGGATCTTTTGCCAGCCCACGGGCGGAGGGACAAAAACCCTACTACCCAGGGGCGCTGATCAAATGGCACCTGCGGCCTGCCGCGAAAAAGGCCAATGTACATGGCAAGATTGGCTGGCACACGTTCCGGAGAACCGTCGCAACTTTGCCTGTCGAACACGGGAACGACATCAAGGTCGTGCAGGAACTCATGCGGCATGCCAACAGCAAGATGACCCTGGATCTTTATGCCCAAGCTGTCACACAGGCCAAGCGAACAGCGCAGAGCAAGATCGTGAACCTCTTGCGCCCGCCGACGCCTGAATTGCACATTCCCGTGGCGGTTCCGAAGGGCTGCGCTTAACGAACCCTTTTGAACCCTCGTTTCTAGGCTGCCAATTTGTAAGTTGTTGGAGAAGTGGTGGCCAGGGACGGAGTTGAACCGCCGACGCCAGCCTTTTCAGGGCTGTATTCTTGGCACCTAAACCACCTTTCCAATCAATAACTTAACTCGTCAAGATGGCCGATTTATTGTGACCACTCTGTGAGCAGCGCCGATGTTCGCCTCAGCGTCGGCACATTTAATCAGTGTGGGGTCGATCTCGGTTCAACATTGAAGCTACGGGACGCTCATCCGTCCGGCCCCCTTTGCGAACCGTGAGAAACACCTAGTAATTTCGATCGAGCGCAATATTGAGTCGAGGTTGCTTCATTGCGGCAGTCCTTTGACGTTCCGCTCATGCACGATCTACTCGGCGCACCAGTCCGACGAGTTCTCCTCAGCTTGCAATATTTCGTTTCCTGTTCTGGATGATCGATACCGCACAGTAACCGCTCCGAAGACCAGAACTTCACCCTTGGCCGTGGCAGGATCGCCACACCCCGGCCACCACCACGGCGCGGATCGGCGGGAACCGCAGGAACGGGATCGGCAACCCTAAACGGGAAGGCCGCGCCAGATCCCCGCGCAGGATTTCGCTCCTCTAGTCTCCTACGGAGAGACGGGATAGGGCCTCGGAATGTGACATGGCTGAGGCTCAGATCGGCGGACTGTTGCCGGAAGTTCAAAAATCCGGTTTAGACGACCCTTCGAGAAATGCCATTGAGCTATTCCAAGCATCGGCTTGGGGTGTCAGTTTCTAGCCGACGAGAGCAGCGGGTGGCTTGATTCCGACCAAACGTCGACACACTGAAATCTGCGCGCAACCTCCGCCGTCTGCTCGGTTCTCCGGGCTAATCCAATTCCGGAGAAGAAAGAGACTCGGCCAACAGATCGCGGACTTCTTTATCGCCTCCAATCACCAGCAAATCACTGTCTATACTGCTAGACATCCCCGATTCAATCCTCTGTGTTTTGGCCGCAGCGTGAGCAGGGCTTGATGCCGCGTGGGTAGTATTCTACCGAAGACCTGCTTGGACTGAATCGCCAAAAGGTTTCGGCTACCCAACTTGCAGTTAAGCAATCGCATTGACCCGTAAAGGTCGGACATGGCTCATATCTCACACCGCCTCTCGAATTCGTTTGAAGGAGCTCTCGCCGGCGGAGGCGACCCGGCAACTTCGCCGTTGTATGTGTTCGGGCCTTTTCTGCAACTCATCGTTGTGGCCGGAGTCGCGCAGATCACGTTTGGCGCAAGCGTTTGGTTGGTCGTGCTGACGGTTGCGGTGGTTTCCGCCATGTATCGCCAGGTGATCCGCTGGGTCACGGATGGAACCGGAGGGAGTGGGTTAACAGAAGAGGAATTTGGCGCCTGGGCGGTCAAAGTCAACTCGGGAATCACTTTCGTCGAATACACACTGACTTTCCTGGTCAGCGTGGCCGCCCTCGTGACCCTGCTGGCGGATCGTTATCCGCCCCTGGACTACGGCTTCCATGGACTTAAGTATCGAACCCTCCTTGCGGTGCTAATGAGCGCCTTAATCGGATGGCTGGTGAATCGCGGCCCCAAGACAGCAGCCCGGGCCTTCGGGCCGGCAACCCTTGGAGTACTGTTGTTGCTGTGGGTGATGATTATCGTCGCCATCTGGAAATTTGGTTTTCACTTACCGGACCTTAACTTGAATGCCTTCTCTTCCAGATACTTGAATCTGACCCTGGGCGGCTATTCTCGGCTACTCGCCCTCATGACCGGAATCGAAGTGTTCGCCAACCTGGTGGCGGCGTATGAGGGTACGCCGCAGCAGCGGAGCCGAAAAGCCTTCCGCAGTCTGATAATCGTGATGGGCACCACGTGCGTCACCATGCTTGTCGTCGGACCCGCCATCCTGAAACTCTCCGATCCTACCAACCAGCAGGTTTCAGTATTCACTCAAACCATGGATGCGCTCCTGCCTCACCCATTGCCATATCTGGGGACGCTGATCGGGATTGTGGTGCTGGGATCGGCGGCCGCGGCTAGTGCGCAGGGGTTGCAGAACCTGGCCTTGGGTCTCCGTTACCGCCACTACATACCGGCGCGGATCGGTCAGCGCAACCAGTTTGATGTGGCGGACGCCCCCGTTTGGGTACAAGTCGCAATCGTTTCCGCGTGCTACATCGGCTTGGGAACCAAGGAGGAGACCTATCTCTCGCTGTATGCGATCGGAGTCTTCGTTCTCCTTAGCATGACGAGTTGGGCCGCAGCCAAGCGCCTGATCCGCCTCCAGCGGCGGCAGGCCTCCTGGCATAATTTATTGGGTCTGTCCGGTACGATTATCGCGGCTCTGCTCACTTCCGGGGCCACGGTCATCATCTTCGTGGAGCGTTTCACTCAGGGGGCCTGGGCTTATTTCCTCTTCATCCCGCTGCTCTACTTTTGGTTTACCTACGTCCGGTCTCGACGGGGGGACCCGGTGGCGTTGTCCAACCATCTAGGCCGCCTGTATTCCGGGCAGTACTTGTTGCCGTACCAACGGGAAGGAAGACCGGAGCACGAAATGACGCTGGAGGATGTCGTGGTGCCATTGGACGGTTCTTCCATGGCTGAGTCGGCGCTTCCGATCGCAGATATTCTCTGCCGCTCGATGGGCTGTCATTTGACCTTAATTTCTGCCGTGAGCGCTCTGGGAAGGGCCGAAACCTCCGGAAGTCGCGGGATTGGGAACCCGGAGGAGACTTATCTCAAGCAAATGGCATGGCACCTGGAGCAATCAGGGTTGAAGGTGGACCTGGCCGTTGAGCCGGGAGAGCCAGACCAAGTGATCACCACCGTGGCGCATGAAGTGGGGGCAGACATCATCGTAATGACCACACAGGGACACTCGAGCCTGGAGCGGTTTTTCGTGAGCCATGTTGCGGAACGAACGATTCGGAAGGCACGCTCTCCCGTTCTGCTGATTCGCCCAACCGAGGAGTGGCGCAGCCGGCGTACCCGGTTCGAGCGGTTGCTCGTGGGGCTCGATGGCTCAAGAAGTTCAGAAAGCGTGTTGCCTTACGCGAGAAAATTCGCGGAAGCCTTTGGCAGTGAGATTTTGCTCCTGGGAGTGCCCGAGGCCGATTTTGAGGAAACCCAGCTTCTTAAGTATCTGGAGAACGTTGCGCAGGCGCTGCGTGGCAGAAACCTGAAGGCAAGAGCGATGGCTACCGGCTCTGGTCCTGCTCGGACCATTGTTGCCGTCAGCGAGTCGGAAGACGCGGCCTTGATCATCCTGGCAAAGAACGGGCGGGGCAGTTCCCGGCGCCAAGTCGCGCTTGGCAGTGTGGCCAACCGGGTGATCCAGACCACCGAACGTCCGGTGTTGCTGGTCGAATCATGGGACGGACGATCCACCACCCGCAGACACACCTAAACGCTTGCCCGGTCAGAACGGCGAGACGAGCAAGAGTTTTCATTCTCGGATCATCTGGCTAAGGGAAGATTCCCAATTCCAGATACGACCTGGTGATTTTGTCGATCGTCGTCACCAAGGCCGCGGTGCGGAGGTTCCGCACCTCAGGCATGCGCCGCCGGGTTTCTGTAATCTCCCGATAGGCTGTGATCATGGTCTCTTCGAGCCCAGAATTTACCAGATCGAACTCGTCGGCACCCCTCACTACTGCCTGCCGGTCCTGGGCGGAGAATCGCTTGCCTGTCGCGAGCTCGATGGCTCCCAAAAGACGATTCTCGACACTTTCCTCGTAACGCTTTCCCATCCGCCCGAAGCGGACATGAGAGAGGTTCTTGAGCCACTCGAAATAAGACACGGTCACGCCTCCGGCGTTCGCATACAAATCCGGAATGATGAAAACGCCCTTACCCTCCAGGATTTTCTCCGCCTCGGCAGTCGTTGGACCATTGGCGGCTTCAAGAACGATCTTGGCTTGCACCCGGGGAGCATTCTCGGCTGTCAATTGCTTCTCCAGAGCCGCAGGAATCAAGACATCGCATTCCAACTCCAGCGCCTGGGCAGTCTGGGGAAGGTTGGTAGCGCCAGGGAAATTCAGGATCGATCCGGTCTCGTTGCGATGCCGGAAGACCTCTTCCTCGTGCAAGCCTTTGCCATTTAGGATCGCGCCCTCCCTCTCAGCTATCGCGATGAGGGTGGCTCCTCCCTCGCGGCAGAATTTCGCGACATGGTAGCCGACGTTGCCAAGGCCCTGGACAACCAACCGCTTGCCTTCGATTCCCGGAGTCAACCCTAGCTTCTGCATTTCTTGTTCTTGTGAGCAGGCTTCACGTAACGCAAAATAGAGTCCCCGCCCGGTTGCCTCGCGGCGTCCCCGAATGCCTCCTTGTGTCACTGGTTTCCCGGTGACGCAGGCAAGGGAGTCGACCTCTCCGGGATTCAGCGCGGCGTAGGTGTCGGCAACCCATGCCATCTCCCGTTCCCCCGTTCCGTAGTCTGGCGCGGGCACGTCCAGTCCGGGGCCGATGAGATTCCTTTTGACTAGTTCATGGGTATATCGGCGAGTAATTTTCTCAAGCTGCTCAACTGTGTATTTCTGAGGATCGATCTGAATCGCTCCCTTGGCCCCTCCGAACGGCACGTCCACGACGGCGCATTTGTAAGTCATGAGGGAAGCCAGCGCCATCACCTCGTCTTCGTCGGCAGCGGGACTGTAACGGATTCCCCCTTTCACGGGAAGCTTATGGTGGCTGTGCTCCACTCTCCAGGCAGAGATGACCTCTATGCTGCCGCCTTCCTTCCTGAGCGGAAATTCGAAGCGGTAAACGCTGTTGCACCTTTTGATGTGGTCCAAGAGTCCCGGGGAGTGTTTGGTGTATTTGGCGGCGTGATCGAACGAGAGTTGGACGTTATCGAAAAAGCTAGAGCCTGGCATATGAGTTCACCTCCGGGGCTTCGTCCCACGGTTCACATTCGGCAGCATGGAGAAACCAGAAAGCACCAATCGACAACGCCTCAGGCGGTGTGGGCATGGCAGGGGTTGTCGTTCATTATTTCGCATTCGCTGGATCATACACCGTGGCAAATTAGTCATTTCAGGTTCCCGCATGGTTCGACGGTCCGTTGTGCCGTCTGCACACATACGCTTGTTCCCGAGGGTAGAATCATGGCTCGACGATGGTCAGGGGACGATTAGCGCGATCAAGCATGAGCAGCATAACTTGAGGAGACTTTATGCAGGAACAAATCAAGCGCTGGCTGTTTGACCCCACGGTGGGAAGGCTGGTGGCGGCGATTGTGGGCTTGGTCATCATCTTTGCGGTCAGTCGCCTGGCCCGGCGCTCACTGAGCCGCCACGTCACTGGCGCCGACACCCGCTACCGGGTACGGAAGTTCGTCACATTTCTTTCGTATGTGCTGAGCATCGCTCTGTTGGCTACGATCTTCTCCGATCGACTGGGTGGCCTCACGGTGGCGTTTGGAGTTGCCGGCGCCGGGGTCGCATTTGCGCTGCAAGAAGTCATTGTCAGCGTCGCCGGGTGGGTGGCCGTCTCCTTTGGGAACTTCTATTCCCCGGGAGATCGGGTCCAAATGGGTGGCGTGCGCGGGGATGTTATCGATATTGGCGTGCTACGCACGACCCTGATGGAGGTAGGTCAGTGGGTGAACGGCGATCTCTACAATGGCCGGATCGTACGCATTGCGAACAGTGTCATCTTCAAGGAACCCGTGTTTAATTACTCGGCTGACTTCCCGTTCCTGTGGGACGAGATCACAGTGCCCGTCCGGTATGGATCCGACTGGGAGTACACGAGAAATCGTCTGGAGGCCATCGTCAATGAAGTCTGCCGCGATTACGCGGTGGAATCGCGGGAAGCCTGGGAGCGCGCCGTGAATAAGTACCGGCTCGAACCAGCCCGCATTGAACCGATGATCACGCTCGCCGCCAATGATAACTGGATCGAGTTCACGGCGCGCTACATCGTAGACTACCGGAAACGGCGGTTCGTAAAAGACCGTCTTTTCACCCGGATTCTGGAAGAGGTGGACAAATCCAATAACAAGATTCGGCTCGCTTCCGCAACTTTTGAATTGGTCAACATCCCCCGCTTAAACGTCCGATTCGCTGACGGAAAGGGAGGAATTGATCCCCAGTATGTTCCCTAGTTCCGGGGACGGCCGCCAACCACGCGACAAGTCTCACTCTGTTACGCTCCGGAGTCACTGAAGCGTTGTCCCCCCGGCAGGCGAAGGAGACCCTCCCAGGCTTTCCCCGGGCGATCACAACTGTTATCTCGTCCGTTCCATACTGTGCGGGAATGACAGCGCTATGTCAACCGGGAGGCAAAGGAAAAGGCCCCGGGCGGGGCCCCTTACTTTGCATTGCAGCGCTGCAGTCGGTGGGAACGGACTAAGCTGCCACCGCCAGAGTCGACGTAGCGACGTCATAGGTCTCGACTCTCGGAGCTCCCTGAATTACCGAATTCAGTTTCTCCACCAGCTTCGGGAACGCCGTGTCGTGGTACATCTCGGCGTTCTTGCGGTCATCCCAGAAGCTGATCGCGACTACCCGGTCGTTGTGCACCAGGGTCAGCTCATCCTGGAAGCCCTTCTGCTGCCGAAGAGCCGGCAGGATCTGCGACTCGAACAACTGGACGAACTCTTTCTGTTTCCCATCCTTCAGTTGGATATGCACATTGCGAGTGATTTTCAATTGATTTTCCAAATCTCCCTGACGAGATGACGGCCGTTATGAAGACACTTCTCTCCCGGCGAAGGCAGGGGTGCGACGCCGCTTCTAAGACCCTATATGGTTTGTTTTCTATAACTTAAGTATAGCAAACCGATGGGTCTAAGTCAAGGCTCTTCAGTCGACGGCACGAGTGCAAGCCCACGCGTCCAACTCGTGAAGGAAAACCCTTTCGACAGAGCACGTTCGATTTTCGTCGGGAGTCAAGCTCCAGCAGCGCGGGGACATGTCGGGTCGCCGGGAGCGTGTGAGAGATCGTCAACCGAACGATTCGACCTGGTTCGCTGAACTCGATCCGGAACTGCGGATTTGCAGGTGCGGCAGAACTTTAGTCAACCCACACCCGCGCCGTCAAACCGTTATCTGGGTTTGGCCGACTTCCGTCGACCGACAGGTGGCGGATGTGCGGCCTGGCGATGGATTCGCAATGCGGAAGCGGTCTTGAATGTCCTGCAGCAGAGACGGCATTTGAATTTGCGGCCGAATTTGGACAGCATCCAGTCCCTCACAGCGAAAAGCATTACCTCGCTTCTCATCATGATCCCCACATTTTTTCCATGAACTCCATGCAGTTGGTCGTGGCAGATCGATAAGTCCGGGATTTGTTCCAATGAAGGCCGCATCACCTCATTAGTGACGCGGCAGCGTGCAGTACGATTTCTAGTCTTGTGGCCTCCATGGGACTCACAACCGGCAGGCCAATACCTAAACAAACCTTTTCCAGAATGGTTAGAAACGAATTTTATGCCGGCTGGATTGTCTCGGGGGACGTACGGTTAAGGGCACGCACGACCCATTAATTTCTGAAGATCTCTTCGCGGCCGCACAGACCAAATTGGACGGTGGGCAGCCTCATCAGAAGGAACATGAAGACTTCCCTTTGCGTGGCTTCCTTAGGTGCGCTGGGTGCGATAAGGCTTTGACTGCGGGCTGGGTGCGGAGCCGGAATGGTCAGCGCTATGCACGTTATTGGTGCTGGAGGAAGGGTTGCAAAGCTGCTGCATCAAAAACAATTAGAAGATCTGCTCTGCATCTTGCTGGCGCAGATCCAGCCCACAGCGGAGCTGCTTGCGAAGTTGCCTGCCATAGGTGCACGCACGTGGGGGACCCGGAAAGAGCAGATTGCCGAATATGCCAAAGGGTTGACACGCAGGCTGGAAGAGCAGCGAGCACTGAATCTGCGAACCATCAAATCTAAGATTGACAACCGCCTGTCTGATGAGGACTTCAGGACCATGAAGACAAGCATCGCTAAAGAAATGGCCCGAATCGAAGAAACAATGAGGTCTCTGGACGCCGAGAAATCAAGTTACCGAGACTTGATGCAACAGGCCGAGGCCGAGGTGATCAACTTCGAACAGGCATGACGCGAAGGTGGACTTCATCGTAAGCGTGACCTTCAGAACGCGCTGTTCCCCGAGGGACTGACGTGGTGGATAAAACGCAGGGTCTTTGAAACAGGTAAAGGCCTCTTGATTGATGACCTTGGGACGGTTTTCGATACTCTTGGTCCTGTTGGCGTCCCCGACGGGATTTGAACCCGTGTTACCGCCGTGAAAGCACAACACTATGCGGTAAGTTACTGAAACTATGCAACGCGGATGGCTCCCAAAAGCGGTTTCCGTACGGATTGGGAACCGTATTTGGATCATAAATGGATCAAAAAAATAGTCGGTTCCGCGCACCAAAACATTGATTTGACCAACACATGCTCTCGATTTTTATGGACAGAACAGAAGGTGGGGGAAGACGGCGTCGAACAAGGGAAAGCGATTCATGTCGGAAGCAGGCTGCCGCAAGGCCCTGGAACAACAGGTCGAAGGCCCGGACGTTCATAATGGCCCCATCTGCCACCGGCACGATTTGGCCTGGGGTTTGCGCTTCCCGGCCCTTTGCTGGAGTGGAAACTGCCAAACCCCAACACAATTCACTGGGGAGGCGGCGGTTCGTAAATATTCATTGATATGGACGCCCGCACTATATTTGTCTACGTGGCGAACAAGCTGGACCGGCGCCCGCTGAGCGATCCGCGTCCGTTTCGCACCATTCAGGCCATGTGGCAACCGCTTGGGATCAGCAAAGGGATTCCGCCCGGAACCTTCTGCTAATAGCTAAGTGGCGGGTCCGTACACCAGAATCACGAACGTTCCCGACTTGATGCTCGGAAAACGCTGCCCTTCAGCCGGTGGGCCCAACTCAGCGGTTGGAAGAAATATCCGGTGGGATTTTGGATCGACCGTCATTGTTCGGGCACCGCGCTGCGTGGGCACGTTGGCGGCAACTGCATACTGTCCACCGCTTTCCTTGACGACTGTCAGTGTGCCGTCGCGTCCATTGGAGGCAAATGCGTAGCCAAGTCCCGGGTCGAATCCGCCGCCATCCGTTCCTTCGCCTGTGTCGAGAGTGGCCAGGATCTTGCCGTCGACCGCATCCACCACCACCATCTTCTTGTTGCCGCAAACGCTGAAGAGACGGTGCGTCTTCTGGTCGATCCCCATCCCCGATGGCTCCTCGCAGCCAGACAACTTCCAACGGTGGTCAGCCTTCCAGGTTTTTGAATCTATCGAAGCAATTTCGCCCGCGTCTTCGACATTCACGTAGATATGGCCGGGATCGGACGTCGCAGCCTCCAGCTTGCCACCTAGCGGCACGGTCGCTATGACCTTCAGCGAGCCGGGGTCAATGACCATGACATCCTTGCTGCGGCCGTTCATGACGACTACTTTCTTCGAGTACTCGTCGTACATTATGGCGTCGGGGTTTTCGCCTGCTTTGATCTCCTGTTTGGGTTGCAGGGTTTTCAGATCGAACACAGTCACCGTGCCGGCTCCGCCATTGGTGCTGAAACCAAGGTTCTTATCGGCGACAATTGCTGTTCCGTGCGCGCGGTTCGCCGGGATCGCTCCCACCTTCTTCCCGGTTTCTGCATCGACGACGGTAATTTCCATGCTGTGGCCGATGAATAACCGGTTGGAGCTTGCATCGTAGGTGATGTAGTCCCATCCACCCTCGCCCCCGACTTCGAATCTGGCTACTTGCTTGTAAGACGCAGACTGCGCTATTGCAGCAGCGGTGACCAGTAACAGAGCTGCGGACAAACGGTGAAGTTTCCTCATAGATTCCTCCTCAGTTCGACGATTCGCGCGAACCTAGTTCGCGTGCGGTCGAAAATTCCCACCTACTACTTCACCGCGGTTCCCCGTTTTCCTGGACCTTCCGGAGCGGGAGGTGCGGCGTGCTGATCCGAGAGAGTGGCCCTCACAGAGTCAGGCAACTTGTCCGCTTTGGCCAACAGCAAAGAAACTTGCCACATCTCCGTCGTAGAAAGCTGTTGATCAAAGCCGGGCATGCCAGTGAGACGGATGCCGTTAGCTACCTTCCAGTAGGTCTCTCCGGGCTCATCGTCAGTCACGCCTTTGCCTTTGAAAAGGTGAGGCGGACGCGGGAATTCACCTTTCGCAATCGCGGTCTGGTCCTTCCTGGGCACGCCATGACAAACCGCGCATTGCTCCATATACACCTGAGCGCCCGCCAGCAGGTTGGCTTCATCAGCCGGAATTGGTACTTGCCTGGGACTCTCCTTTTCCATGCGAGCATGCAGGGTCATCCGAGCGAGCCGCGTCTCGAACGGCATTGGAGCCGCCGATGTCGCCACGGGCGCAATCCCGGTCGCGAAGTATATGTAAACACCGACCGCAATCGCAGCCACGGTAATTGCAACTCCAAGCAGAACCCCAAATATAAATCGCTTCACTCTCTCCTCCGAAAATTCCAGCACTGACATGTGTCCCGCACCAGCCGATAGGTGTTGCCCCCCGGAAAAGTGCGAATGACACCGTGTGCCACGCCAAGCTTGGCCATTATGCTCCCGGCAGAAACACATTGAACGTGTAGCTGCCGGCCGGAATCTGATATACCTCGCCAGCGACCCGGACCTTTTTGCTTTGCGTGAGCGGTTCCCCGTCCAAAACGTAGCCGGCGGCTTCTTGTTTTGAAAGCGTCAAATCCCCGGTCGTATTAGCCGGAATCGTCAGGTGCCAGGTTGCGCTGGTACCCTCGACCCTCCAGTCGGAATGAATGCGTCCATAGGGCGAATCGTAGGAGAAGTCTAGACTCCCAAGTTGCGAACTAACCGTAGGATGAAGCCGGATGGTTTGGAAACCAGGTTCCAACGAATTGGTGTCTACCGGCGTATCGGTAGATCCAGTCGGCGACCGCTCCGTACGCGTAGTGGTTGTACGAATTCATGCTGGGATCGTTTTTCTTCTCGTCGCCGTTCCACCGCTCCCACATCGTGGTTGCGCCGTGCTCTACGAGATAGCCCCAGGAAGGATATTCTTTGGTGAGCAGCAGACGGTAGGCGACGTCGGCGTGGCCCGACTGGGTGAGCGCCGCCAGCAGGTAGGGAGTTCCAAGGAATCCGGTGCCCAGACGCCAGTGGTTGGCCTCGAGCCGCTCGAGCAAGTGGCCGGCAGCCTGGGCGCGCAGATCCTGCGGCAGCAGGTTCATGTTCAGCGCCAGCACGTAACCGGTCTGCGTCTCCGGCGAGATTTGCCGTCCGGGATCGCCTGGGGTCGGAATCGAGCCGACCGACGAGGCGTTGGCGGTCACGGTTCCATCGTCATGCACGTAGGCCTTGATGAAAGCCGCCTTGATTTTTTCGAAGTCGTCCTGATACTTCTTTTCGTCCTCGGCGCGGCCAAGCGCGTGGGCCATCTGCGCCATGAGCGAGGAATCGTAAGCCCAGTAAGCCGTGGCCAGTAGGTCTTCAGCGGTGATCCCTTCGGGAGAGAGCCAGTCCCCGTAGCGTATGCCCAGTGCGTTCTTCCACAGGTAATCCGGGTTGGCGGATTCGATGGCGCCCAGGTATCTCGCCATCGCGTCCCAGTTTTGTTCGAGCATGCGCTTGTCGCCATACTGCACCCACGCCGTCCAGGGAATGATGACGCCCGCGTCGGCCCATCCCGGAGCATAGCCGTCGTTTTCCGCGTAGACACCCGGAGCAAAGTGCGCATACATGGGAGTGGCGGCGGTCTGCGTGCCGCGCAAGTCACCTGCAAATTTTCTGGAGAATGCTTCCAGGCCCATGTTGTAGACCGCGGCGCGCCAGAAGACCTGCGCGTCACCGGTCCAGCCGAGACGCTCGTCGCGTTGCGGGCAGTCAGTCGGCACACCGACGAAGTTGGAGCGCTGCCCCCACACGATGTTGCTCCACAATTGGTTGATCATCGCGCTGCCGGTTTTCAGATTGGCGGTCAGTGGCGCGTCGGTGTGGAAGACCAATGCCTTCAAGGTGTCTGTCGTCGGCTTGCCAAGTAAGCCAGTGAGTTCCACATAGCGATAGCCGTGGAAGGTGAAATCAGGCACAAACTCCTCAACCCCGGTTCCGGCAAGCGTAAAGCGGTCCGTCACTTGGGCGTTGCGCAAATTATCGGTGTAAAGGGTGCCATCGGAGTTGACGATCTCGGCAAAGCGCAGCGTCACCACTGTCCCAGCCGGGGCCTGGGCCCGCAGGCGGGCCACGCCGGCCATATTCTGGCCAAAGTCGAAAACATAAGTTCCCGGCTTAGGACTCGTGATACTTTTCGCGGTGAGTTCCTTTTGCACGCGGATGGGCTGGAAATACTGCCATTCGATTTTGATGTCGGGCACTTGCGGAAGCTGGACGGCGTGCCATGCGTCATCGTGAAACGCCGCCGTGTCCCATCCCTTCTGGACCCGGCGTGCGTCGAAAGTTTCCCCGTCGTAGATGGTCGCAGCCGATATCGCCGACAAATCCGCTTTCCAGTTGCCATCGGTGTTGACCCACTCCACCGAACCATCGCTGTGCTCGATACGCAGTTGCGCTTTCAGCGATGGAGGCGTGGCCCCGTAAGCATTCGCTTGATATACCCAGGTAAGCGGGCTTGAGTACCAGCTTGGAGCGAGCAACGCGGCGATTGCATTCGCTCCGGATTGCACAAGTGAGGTCACGTCGTAAGCCTGATAGGGGACGTGCAGGCGAAAATCCATCCAGCCCGGCGCCAGAATCTGGTCTCCCACCGCCTTCCCGTTGATGCGGAATTTGTAGGCGCCGAGCGCGGTCGCGTACAGCCTCGCCGATACGACTGGTTTGGAGACGGTAAAGTTGCGCCGTA
>CAWDLG010000003.1:0-188861 GCA_963803205.1 Terriglobales bacterium | reverse complement strand
TCAACTCATTCGCGCTCGGTGCTCAGAATATTGTCACGAACCCCATAGGCGTTGAGGAACGGCTGCCAGTCGGCTTTTGGATAGGGGCCGATTTCCTTCAACTCCGTGAGCCAGACACAATTCGACCATTCAGAAAGCATTTCATGATCACGTTCCGTCCTTTCCTTGTTTTGCTCAATACGCCCGAGTATGTCGGAACAACTTGCGCGAGAATCGACCGTATCGAACGTGGCGGTAAGAGGATCGACCGAACGTCTCTCTACGTATTCCAGTTTTTGGGTTTCCATCCATAGCCAAAACCCTTGTATGCGCCGAAGATAAGCAACCACCGTAGCCAACTCAGGTGGATATTTTTCCCGATCGAGCTTAATGGAGCGAGAGACGAGCTCGAATGATTCAGGATGCGGGATCTCCGGCAATAACTGCCTGCAGATTCAGCGGATTCCTCATCTCCTCGGCAGTGTGCCTTTCCGGAACGATTCGGCTACAAGTAGCCATTCATCTTCGTAGATCACATAACCCGGTTTGTCAGTCTTGACTTTCTTCACGTAGATGCCATTTCGTTCGAGAATCGTCACCATCTGCCAGATTCGTGAGATATGCTCCGAGGCATCTGTCTTGAACCAACAGATCCCGAGCCGGAGTTTGTCGCGTCCAAAGGAGGTGGACCTTTCGAGATTCTTACTGAACCAAAATCGCAGATCATTCAGTTCGTCTGCGTCAGGACCGGTTATGTCGTGCCATTCTAAAGCCTGTGCTGCTGCCTGGAAGATTCCATGCTCAACATGACTGTCATCGTCTTTGCGGCCGATAACGAATCGAATGTATTCCCGCCTTTCGAGCGGATCGTGACGCTCGAGAATGAAGCGTTCGTCTTCTGTCTCGACGAAGGCGAGGCGCCCGGGTATGCAGGAGAGGACAGTACCCATGCCACGTCCCACGATCTGCTTGAGAGCATCCATGAGTGGCAGTTCTTTCTGGTCGAGTGAAGGGTCTTCAGAGATTGCGAAAACTACACTGGGAGACTGCCGTTTCTGCAACTCAAAGGCGATGTTGTCGACGAATAGTTTGTTACTCGGAATCGGCAAGCGGTACTTGGGATCGAAGTCGCTAAAGTGAGATAGATGCTCGGTGAAACTTGTGCCGCAGGCGAGGACTGGACAAGATCTCCCGGTAACGGTCGCGTTTGTTTCGCTTCACGAAGGCCGCGAGAAGTGCTTGCTCATTATCCACCGGAGGAGTGTAGCAGTGGAAGACGTGGCTTTTTCTTCGGCGCTTCAGAAGCGGACCCACCGGCGCGGGTCAGCAAAATTCCTACTTCGCCGACCGAAAACCTGGTTCCCAATCAGTCGGTTTTCACTCAAAAACGTAGTTTCAACCACATACAGCGCACGGCGGGCAACGTAAAGCACTGGAAGGCACCGGTAAGCAGTGCAAACGGATCACAAACGGATCACGATGGCCTGCGTTGATGTGGGTGCGAGATTCCCGATTGACACTCAATTCGAGGATCACCGACAGGGCTGCAGGACAGTGGCCGAGTTGCGTCTGGTCAATAAAGTCGATCTCATCTGAGGAGTTGCTATAAGCACGGCTTTGAATTGAGGCGCGCCACCATGATGCTGGAGTAGACAATCTACTGCCATGCGAGTAGGCTGTCTACATCTATGAAAGAGAAAGACCAGTATAAAAACCGGATTGAGCTGCTGCAGGGAACACTCGACATGCTCATTCTTCAGACGCTGCAATGGGGACCGCAGCATGGATATGGGATTGTCCAGGCTTTACGTTTGCAATCCGGAGATGTGCTTCAGGTGGAGACCGGATCACTGTATCCGGCTCTCCATCGATTGGAACGTCAGAGCTGGGTGCAGTCTGAATGGAAGCAGTCAGAGAGCAAGCAAAAAGCCCGATACTACCGAATCACAGCCAAGGGGAAAAAGCAGTTGGCCACGGATCTGGGCCGATGGGAGCGGATTGTCGAAGCGATTGGGTCGGTGATGTACGTCAAGCCGGAGGAGAGTGAGTCGTGAAGTGGTTTTCGAGCTTCGGTTTTCAGCGGCGAAACCGCGAATTGCAGGAAGAGATCGATGCCCACCTGCAGATGGCGATTGCAGATCGGGTGGCGCGAGGCGAGACCGCAGAGGCAGCGCGACAAGCGGCAGTACGGGAGTTTGGAAACATTCTTCTGGTGCAGGATGTGACGCGCCAGATGTGGGGCGGAGGCTGGTTTGAACAGTAGGCCGGGACGTCCGTTATGCGCTGCGGCAACTGCGCAAGAGCCCCGTCTTCACGATCACAGCGACGGCGATGCTGGCCGTAGCTATCTGCGCAAACAGTACGGTATTCAGTTGGATCGACGGCACAATGTTGCGTCCGATTCCTGGCGCACGGGACACGGGCGATCTTGTGAGCCTGCAGCGGGGGGAAAGGAACTTCTCTCCGACTCCGCCCTTCTCGTATCTCGACTATCGCGATCTGCGCGAGCGGAACCACACCTTCGCCGGAATACTTGCCTATCATCACGATTGGATTACGCTGACCGGTGGCGCACTGCCCGAGCGTGCCTATATTGCGAACGTGTCGACGAACTATTTCGATGTGCTCGGCATCAAGCCGATGCTGGGGCGTTTCTTTCTGTCTGAAGAAGAGACGCGTCCAGCCATTCCCAGCGTGGTCCTGAGTTATTCGCTCTGGAAGACGCGTTATGCCGCAGACCCGGCAATTGTGGGCAAGTCGATCGAGATTGCCCGGCATCCTGTAACCGTGATCGGCGTGGCGCCGGAGGGGGTTGTCGGAGCAATGCCCGGGATCCGTGAAGATCTGTGGGTAACGCTCGATCCCCTCGGGACGGATGTGTGGCGGATGACGCATCGCAGTGGTAGTGCGGTCTGGCTGAATGTAATAGGAAGATTGCGGCCCGGCGTGAGCCGTGGCCAGGCAGCCCAGGACCTCGACACCGTGATGCACAATATTGTCGCGGCGTTTCCGGACGATCATCTGGGCGATAACCGGATCACGCTGGATCCCATGTGGCGCTCACCATTCGGCGCCAACGGATACATGGCGGCGACGCTGCCCATTCTGCTGGCCTTCGCCGCTGTGGTGCTGTTGCTGACCTGCGCGAACGTGGCTACGCTCACGCTGGTGCGGTTTGTATCCCGGCGGCGCGAGCTTGCCATCCGGCAGTCGCTCGGGGCGACTCGTATTCAACTGGTGCGGCAGATGGTGCTGGAGGGCGTGGTGCTTTCCATCGTCGCAGGAGCCGTGGCCCTTGTGTTGACATCGTGGACATCGAAGACATTCGCATGGTTCTTTCCGGCGAACTCGAATCCCCTCATACTCAACGGGAGCATGGACCATAAGGTGGTAATCGGGATTGCGGTGTCGTCCCTGTTGGCCGGCATGCTGTGCGGCGCGTTCCCCGCCTGGCGTTCGGCCCACGCGCCGGCCATTGAAGTACTGAAGGCAGAGTCTGCAAGCATCTCCGGCGGCTCACGCAACCGGAAATTGCTCAGCGGGCTGGTAGTGGCGCAAATCGCGCTTTCACTTCCTCTGCTGGTCTGCTCCGGGCTATTTCTGCGAACACTGCGGAATCTCGCCGGCGCGAATCCCGGATTTGAACAGGACCACATTCTCACTGCGTCCGTGGGGCTGAATATTGCCGGCTACAGCCACGACGAGGAACAGGTGATCCGTCACAAGATTCTTGATCGCGTGTCGGCATTGCCTGGCGTGAAGGTTGCGTCTCTTACGGACTGGATTCCGATGACCTTGGGCCACAAGGGGGACGATGCGTATCCGGAAGGGTATGTGCCACACCCCCATGAATCTTTGCAGGTGTACCACGCCGAAGTGGCCCCGCGGTATTTCGAATCCCTTCATATACCCATTCTGGAAGGACGCGAGTTTACACCGGATGACGATGAAAAGGCCCCGCGGGTACTCATCGTGGATCAGACCGCGGCGAGGCGATACTGGCCTGGACAGGATCCGCTGGGAAAGAAACTCAGGATATGGGGCGGCCTTTTCACGGTTGTCGGCGTCGCGAGAAATTCGACACATATATTCGTGAATGAGTCACCGGAGCCCATCGTGTATATGAGCTTTTTCCAGGTGGGGTATGAGACTATCGTGCAGGTGAAGACCGAGGGAAATCCGGTCGACCTTGCGCCAGCGGTGGAAAACGCCATCCACGAAATCGATACACGGCTGCCAGTTTTCGATGTGCGTCCCATGCGAGAGAGTACCCAGATGGCGAGCAGTTTCGCTGTCGTACAGAGCGCCCTGGCGGGCATGTTCGCGCTGATCGGGCTGGTTCTTGCGGTGACCGGGATCTACGGAGTTGTGGCCTATCGGACTCAAATGCGGACCCACGAGATCGGAGTACGAATGGCTCTGGGCGCCTCGCGCGTCGACGTGCTGAGACTCGTGCTGTTGCAGGGATTGTGGCTCACAGGCATTGGGATGGCGCTGGGACTGGCGTTTGCGTTGGGACTGACACGTTTCATCGCCCGGCTGTTGTACGGAATCGGAGCCAACGATCCCATCACCGTTGCTTCCGTCGTCATGCTCCTGGGAGCGATGTCTTTGCTGGCATGCTACTTTCCGGCACATCGAGCGATGCGCCGGAACCCCGTGACTGCAATTCGCGAATTATAAACCGCAGCTTGGACTCGACGCGAATTGCGTGAATTAATCTGGCTTTCTACCCTTGTCCGGCGATGCACAAGCGGACGCATCAACGTGGGTCTGCAAAATTCTTTCTTTGCCGCTCGAAAACTGATTTCCAATCAGTCGGTTTCAGCCTTAACGGCACGCACCTGGGCCTGGCGGAACTGAATGTCACTCATTCCAAAGACGAAAAGAGGCCCTGAGAGTGGGTCGTGGAATTCCAATAATTCTTTTACTTTGAATAACATGGCGGAGAGAGTGGGATTCGAACCCACGTTAGAGTTTCCCCTAAACACGCTTTCCAAGCGTGCGCCTTCAGCCACTCGGCCATCTCTCCGTGAACTGCATCGGCCTTCCTAGAAAGCGTCCCACGAAAAACAGTGGCAGCGCTGTTCTGAGTCTATTCGTGGACACGCACCCTGACAAATACCCCGCTCCCCTGGGAACTCAACTGTGTGCAAAGGCACAAGCGAAAGTAACCTTCCCAGGAATTCGATTACGGCCGAGAATAATCGGCATGGCTGACCAAGAGACTCTATCTCTGCTGCAAGAGATACGCGATCTGCAGAAGACTCACCTGGACCTCTACAAGCAGACGGTGAGCAATCAGCAGTGGGTGATCCGACGGCAGAAAATCATGTTGCCGGTTACGTTTATTTTCCTATTCACCTTCTTATTCTGGATGATTCTGTCGATGGTCCGGCACTGAGCGCTGGCTTCCCGACTCGCGATTGCCCGAGATAGAAGCTTCACACGTTGCGGAGCTAAGTTCCGCCCCCGCTACTCTCCCTTTTCCTGTTCGCCCATCTGCTGCGTAAGGTAGTTCTCGATTCCAATTTCCTTGATTACGCCCAGTTGCCCTTCGAGCCAGTCGATGTGGTGCTCCTCATCGGTGAGGATGCTCACGATCAGCTCGCGCGACCCGTTGTCGCCGGCCTTGATGCAGGTTTCGACCCCTGCGTTCAGGCGCTTCACGGCATCGTACTCGAGGTTCAGATCGTTCTGGAGCTGCTCCTTCACGTTCTGTCCGATGTTGATCTTGAAGTAGTCGGACATGTTGGGCGTGCCGTCGAGGTAGAGAATGCGCTCCATCAGCTTTTCCGCGTGCTGCATCTCCTCGATCGATTCCTTCCTCGCCAGCTTGGCCAGCTTGTAGTAGCCCCAGTTCTCGCACATCTCGGCATGCAGGAAGTACTGGTTGATCGCGGTGAGCTCCGCCTTCAACACCTGGTTGAGCAGTGCAATGACTTTTGGGTCACCTTTCACGTTTCGCCTCTTTGAGTGTGATCTGAGTCAGGCCGCCGGCACCCTCGAAACTCGCGCATGAGGCGCTATGACCGCCCCAAGCGAACTTCGATGCAGATTGCCCGATAGAAAACTATAGCATCCGAGAGCCGAACGCAGGAGGGATTGCAGGGTTTAAGAAGGCTTTGGGGTAGAGCCACTGGAGGCGCCGGCCGCAGCCGCCATTGCCGCTCCGTTTCCGGAAGAGCGCGCGGGGGCTTCGGCAGCCTTGCCGACGCCATCCACGACGCGATTGTTCAGACAATACAGAGCGAGTTCCAGGCGGTCGGCCACGCCCAGCTTGTCGTACACCTTCCGCAGGTAGTTTTTCACCACCTGTTCGGTAGTGCCGACCTTGGCGGCAATTTCCTTGTTCTTCATTCCCTGGGTGACGCAGGAGACGATGAGCGCCTCTTTGGGAGTCAGTTGCACCTTGGATCGTGAGGTGGCGCCACGTGTGCCTTGAGTGCGGAAAGCTTCCAGCACCCACTGGATGCCGCGATAATCGAGCCAGGGCTCGCCTTTGGCAACCTTGCGAATACAATCCAGGAGCATCTCGGGCTCGACTTCGCGGGAGATTACGCCGTGGGCTCCGCGACGGAACAGTTCTAAAGTCAGATCCTGGTCGGCTTCGGCCGTCATCACTACCAGGCGCAGAGTGGAACATTGCCGCAGGAGATCGGAGACGGCCTCCACGGGCGTTTCCGCCAGCGAAGCCTCAAACAGCAGCACTTCGCCGGAAAAACGGCTCGCGGCGGCTACCGTTTGGGCCAGCGTCTCCGCCTGGCCCACTACCCGGATGTCGTCTTCCACAGCAAAAATCTTGCGCAGGCCGGCACGGAAAATGGCCTGCGTATCCGCCACGATTACGCGGATGAATTGCCGATCATCGCCGCCACTGTCCAGCGGCTGCGGCGACTCCAGGTTCTCCAAGCTCGAAGGGGTTGCCATCACGTTCCTAGCGTGCGCTCAAGGGCGCTTAAAGCGGTACTCGTCAATGACCACGCCCACTCCGCGGTGGCCATCATCCTCAAAGCTGCGCACCACCCGGCCGCGGCAGTCAATCTGCACGTCAGAGCCGGCTCCCAGCACTTCCGAGGGAAGCGAGATGGTGAAATCGACGGGCGAGCCGACGGGCATCTCCGAATCCAACTGGAAGAGCACGCCATTGGCAGAAATATTCTGGGTCTCGGTGACGCTATCCCCGATCTGCGACTTCACGGCGATGGGGAGTTTGATGGGAAAGCGCACCGCGCTTTGCAAGTCCGCGTAGTGATGGGGTGTCATGGAATGCATAGATTCGTGCGGAACCGCTGAGGCGCCCCCCGGCTGCAGTTCCGGCGGCACACTGCGAGACGCGTTATCCTTCGGGGGCCCGTTGTACGCCATTCAGGCCGAAGCTTACACCCCAGGAATCAGGAGAGGAAAGTTACCGAAGTCATGAAATCGATGTCAGTTAAACACTTTGGCATCAGTACATTGCAGCCGAAAATTGAGGTATGGAAATGAGCACATCCGGACAGCGACCAGTGGTCATGCGGAGAGCGAATCAGGCGATGGGATCGTAGACCCGCCCTTCAATCCTTTCCGCGATCTTAGGCAGGTCCTTGCGGGCGTACTGAAGGAAGTGAGGTGTAGCGCGGTGAGCTTCCAGGGCCGCGTCGTCCTTGTATTCCTCATAGATAAAGAACCGCCGAGGCTCGGTGCGGTCACGATGCACCTGGAAGCCGAGGCAACCGGCCTCCTTGCGGGATTCTTCGGTGAGCTTGCTGAACAGCGCGCTTACCTCGGTTTCGTTTCCTGCTTTTGACATCCAGGTGACTGCCAAAACGACCATTCCGCACTCCGCTGATCAGGCCTCAGTTTGTGCCTTCGTCTTGCCTTCGGTCAATGATTTTAATTGCGCGCGGAAGGCCTCGACAACGATTGTCTGTTCGCGGCCCGGTCCGGTCGAGATCATACCGATCTTGGCGCCGCTCTCCTTTTCGAGAAAGTCCATGTAGTCGCGGGCTGCTTTGGGCAACTTCTTCATCTCCGTGATGCCCTCGGTCGAGGTCTTCCAGCCGGGCAGCGTCTTGTAGACGGCCTCAATCGGATCGTAGCCGCTGGCATGCGCCGGAATTTCGGCAATGGACTTTCCACCAATCTTGTATCCCACGCACACGGGAATCTCTGCCAGTTCATCGAGCACATCCAGCTTAGTCACCACCAGCCAGCTGATGCCGTTGATCATGGCTGAGTAGCGCAACAGCGGCAAGTCAAGCCAGCCGCAACGGCGAGGTCTGCCGGTGACGGCGCCGTACTCGTTTCCCCGGGCGCGCAGGCTGTCCGCGGATGCATCCAGCAGCTCCGACGGAAATGGTCCGCCGCCGACGCGCGTGCAGTATGCCTTGGTGATGCCGATCACGGTATCGATCGCAGTCGGCGCAACGCCGGTGCCGGTTACGGCCCCGCCTGAGGTCGAACTGGACGAAGTCACAAAAGGATAAGTCCCGTGGTCGATGTCCAGCATCGTGCCTTGCGCGCCCTCGAACAGCACGGACTCGCCATCTGCCAGGGCCTTGTTCAGCAACGCGGCCGTGTCGCAGACAAACGGAGCGAGCTTCCGGGACGCGTCTGCATACTCCTGGTACATTTTGTCCGCGTCGAGCGGCTCAGAGTTGAACAGGGCGTGGGCGATCGTGTTCTTCT
Organism: Terriglobales bacterium; assembly: GCA_963803205.1. Taxonomy (GTDB): domain Bacteria; phylum Acidobacteriota; class Terriglobia; order Terriglobales; family Acidobacteriaceae; genus CAWDLG01. The sequence goes on along the minus strand of CAWDLG010000003.1, from coordinate 180,212 downwards.
CGTGGCAGGCGTTTTCGATGTGGGTCTTGAGCAGGGGCAGGTCCAGCAGGTCCGCTACGCGCAGTCCGCGCCGTCCCATCTTGTCTTCGTACGCCGGGCCGATGCCGCGGGAGGTGGTCCCGATCTTGACGCGCCCGGGCGCGTTTTCGGACGCCAGTTCGATCATTCGGTGATACGGAAGGATGACGTGGGCCCGATTGCTGACAAACAGGCTTCCGTCGACGTTCACGCCGCTTTCCCGCAGCGCCGCGACCTCACGGAGAAAAGCCATCGGATCGAGCACGACGCCGTTCCCGATCACGCTGCGGCGTCCGGAGCGCAACACCCCGCAGGGAATCAGCTGAAGGATGAACTTCTTGCCATTGATGATGACCGTGTGTCCGGCATTGTGGCCACCCGCATAGCGCGCGACAACCGAGAAGTTGTCGGAGAGCACATCGACAATCTTCCCTTTGCCCTCATCACCCCATTGGGCTCCGACGATGACCGCAGTCCTGCCTTTTCTCAAAGCCGCTCCGACGATATAAGGCTGCTGCCGATGCAGTCCGTTTACGCGGGCCACATAACCTGACACGCCCTGATTGAATTTGAGCAGCCACCCTGGCCGCCCCCCGGGGTCGCACACACTCTTGCCGGCGATGCGGTGCAGACAAAGGATTAAGGGAGAAGCAGGAGATGTGTACTGAAAATGATAACCCGCCGGGCGTAGCACGAGCAATCCGTGCCGCTTTACGCAGCTACCCCGCGCCGGGCGCCTGCCTATAAACTGCTTTTATGCCGGAACTTCCGGAGGTAGAAACCATCGCCCGCGGTCTGCACCAGCGCGTCAACGGCGACGTCATTGAGTCGGTCTGGCTGGGCTCGAAGCCAGAGCCGCTAAAGTCACCCGCGGCGGAGATTGCCGCTACGCTGGAGTCGAAGCGAATTGCCGGCGTGCGTCGGGTAGGCAAGCACATTGTCGTCGACCTGGACGGCACTGTTCACGGCAAAGCGCGATCAAAACGCAAAGGTGCTGGGAAAAAGAAGAAGCATTCAAGCCAGCGAACTTCCGACGCGGGCGACGAAAATCACTCGCAATGGATCGTTCATCTCGGGATGACTGGACGATTGCTGGTCTGCAAACCCGGGGCGGACGTCGAAAAGCACACGCACGCGATCGTGTCCCTGGCCTCGGGAAGGGAACTGCGGTTCGTCGACCCGAGGCGCTTCGGCAGGTTGAGCGTGGCCCATGGATTTCAGGCGGCCGGCTCGGAACCGCTCGAAGTCGAACTCGTGCGGTTTGTCGATCTGTTCCGCGAGCGAAAGACTCCCATCAAGAGCGCCCTGCTGAATCAAAAGCTGCTGAGTGGCGTGGGGAATATCTATGCCGACGAAGCCCTCTTTCGAGCAGGAGTGCGACCGCGGCGCCGCGCGTCATCTTTGAAGCGCGAAGACCTCCGCAGGCTGTATCTGGCGGTTCAAACAGTGTTGAAGGAGGCCATTGCCGCCGGCGGATCGTCGGTTTCCGACTACGTGGACGCCGACGGCAAAGAGGGTTTCTTCCAGTTTCATCACCGCGTCTATGGCCGCGAAGGCGAACCCTGCCTGGTGTGCAAGACGCCAATCAAACGATTGGTTATCGCCGGACGCAGCTCACATTATTGCCCGAATTGTCAGAAGTAGCGGAAAGGCGTGCTCAGAGAGACTTGGAGATCCGGTTCTTGACGTCATCGGCGAAGCGCTGAACAAACGCGGTCGTGAACTGGACCGGATCGAGTTTGTCGTCTTCAATCAGCGGCGTGAGGTCGATTCCAAAGTTGATCATCTGGGCGGCGTCGACTGAGTGACTCTGGAAGTACGTCGCGTTGGCCCTGCGCCGTCCCATGGTGGCAAGGTCGTACCGCTTTCCCCCCGCAATCTGGGAATCGAACACCCCGACCAGAGAAGCCGCGATATTTTCGTGCTCGTCCAGCTTGAAGATCACCTTGTCGCTTTCCGGAAGCCAATCAAGGTCCCTCCAGACTTCGCATCCATGAAGCTTTTTGGGGCGCTGGTCCCTGGGCAGTTCGCGGATTGCGGCGACGGTGCGAAGCGCGACTCCGATGTGGGTGTCGTGCTTGTCCGCCAGATTATGGGTGTAAATTATCTGCGGCCGGCAGGCCGCGATCAGAGCTTTCAAATCATTTTTCGGCGCAGGGTTGGTGGAAGTTTTCACCGCGGAGCTGGGGTGATTCAGAAACGCGACCGCCGAATACTCTCCGACGAACGCTGCCTTCTTCTGCTCCATCCGACGCACAACCTGCATTTTCTCGTCGCTGTAATCGGCATACAGGCCGTCGCGCGGGCTGCCGGCGCCGTTGGTGACGACCACGGCGGTAAACCAGCGGTCGCTGCTGCCAAAACCGGCAAGGATTCCTTCAAGCGCCATGATCTCGATGTCGTCCTGGTGGGCGGCGATACTCATGTGCGTGGTGCGGGCGAGGGCCGCCTGCTCGTCGGCGCCATCGGGAATCCAGATTTCCGCTTTTGCGTCACTCAATTTCATCTCGAGTCTCCCTTGAGCGCCGGCAGGCTGGCCGCCGCAATCGACTGGCCCACGCGACGGTTCTTTTCGTCGGGGAGGGCCATCGAAATCTTACCGGAGAGTTCGGGGAAATCCCGGCGCAACACCTCCAGGCTCTTGTTCAGGATAATTTCTCCCCCGCGCCCGCTCGTCACCCGGCCAAGAATGAGCACGTGCCTAAGATCGTAGAAATCGCTGTAGTGCGCCACACCGTATCCGACGTAGGTTCCGATGGTCTCGAATACCCTGGCCGCAAGCTCGTCTCCGGCTTCCGTCTTCTTCTGAAGGGCCTTGAGCCGCTCCGGCAGTCCCATTTCCTTCGGGAAGCTCATGCCGGCGCTGGTTGCAACCCGATCCGTGGCCTGCTGCGAGAAATATTGCGCGCCGCAGCAGTCGCCGGACCACTCATCCTTCGGGCCATCGGCGCGGTAGTCCACCGGAGCAAAAGCCAATTCGTTGAGCCAGTCGGTGATGTTGCCGTCCCGGTTCACATAGCCGGCAGCCTGGCTTGAGCCGAGCGCGATGCCAAGGACCGGGTTTTCGCCAATCGACATGGAGCCGGCAAGGGCAGTCACTTCGCCGTCGTTGACAACGTCCATCGGAACTTTCAGTTCGCTGCGGATTTTCAGGAACAGCGGCGCGATCTTTTCGGCAAACTGGGATTCGGGAACACCGCGATAAAGGGAGCCGACGCGCACTCGATTATTAATGTACACGCCCGCTGCGCTGCCTCCGACGGCGTCCAGGCGAGGGAGATGCGCAGCCGCTCGCCGGATCGAGTCCATTACCCCGTCGTAGTGATAGCGAGGATCGGTGGCGTTTTTCGGATCCCAGACAATTTCTTCGGAAAAAACTGCTTCGCCGTCGATGACGGCGCTGGCCTTGCGATCGCTGGCGCCGAGGTCAAATCCCACCCGGCAACCATCGAGATGGCGGCCTAGTGGAACGCTGGTTTCCCGGGCAGCGGGGACCGCGTCCGGGGTCGTCACCACGACTTCGAAGGGCTTCTCGTAGACTGTCGACACAAAAGCGGCGTCGAATTTTCGGGCTCCGGTTGAAGAATATGTCTCCCGTATGGATTTGCCGATTTCCGGCGGCCCGCCAATGTAAAGCTTCCATCCTCCGCGCTGCCACAGGAGGAACTTCACGATCCTCTCCGCGTAGAGAAGGGTAGCATCGAGATTCCTGGAGGATGGCGCCAGCACACTGGTGTCAAAGCGGGAGATGGAGCCGGACGACCGCTCCAGAGCAATGTGCAGGGGAACTCCGCCGTCAGCCGACACCATCTTGCGGTAGGCGCGGGTGAACAGCGCGGCGGGCAGGAAGCCGGGATCAAGAGGCGCCACCACCGCTGGAGTTACTTCTACTCCCGCAACCGCCAGACTCATTCCATTCCTCTATGCTTGATTTCGACCCTGCAGATGCTCTTGCCGGTTCTGTGCAGGCACTTCCCGAAATCCGCGAGTACCCTTGCCATCCTGCTTCAATCTTCCCGGATCACCAGCGGCATCGCGGCTCTATGCCCTGGCTGCTGATTTTAGCTTATCCACTTCTTGGGGAGATAAACGGCGAAACTTGCCAGGAGGCACGTCCAGTTGCAACGGACCATAACGCACGCGCTTGATCTTTTCCACGTGATGGCCGACCGTCTCGAACATGCGATGGATCTGGCGATTCCGGCCTTCGACCAGGGTGACTTCGTACCACGGGTTTTCCGCTTCCCGGATGGGATGAATCTTTGCCGGCGCAGTTTTTACCCTTCGGCCGCGGTCTCCGGCGATGAATACACCAGCCCGAAGTTTGGTGAGCGCTTCGGGAGAAGGCTTGCCCGCAACCTTGACCATGTAAGTCTTGGGCACGTGGGAGGCTGCTTTCATCAGGTGGTTGGCAAAGCTGCCGTCGTTTGTGAGGAGGAGCAGTCCCTCGCTGGCGTAGTCGAGGCGGCCCACAGGATACACGCGGGCTCCGACGCCCCGCAGCAGGCTCATCACCGTAGGTCGGCCCTCGGGATCGCGCACGCTGCTGATGTAGCCTTTGGGTTTGTTCATGAGCAGGTAGACTTGGCGCTCCGCTCCGTGCAGCAGCTTGCCGTTCACCCGGATGTGGTCGTGATCCGGATCGGCTTTGCTGCCAAGCTCAGTGACCACCTGCCCGTTGACCGAGACCATACCACCGGTGATCAATTCTTCCGCCTTACGGCGTGATGCGACGCCGGCAGCGGCGATGATCTTTTGCAACCGTTCGGCGGGCATACCGTTCACTCGCCGGAGGCTCCGGCCGATGTTCCCACATGCGCCTGTTCCTCTTCGGCAGGCGCGGCAGTGTGTGTGCTGGCTTCTGGGGTGGGAGAGGCTTCCTCTTCCAGCGGCAAAAGGTCTGACTCGAAAGACTCTGCAACCAGCTTTTCAAATTCTTCCATGCTCGGCAGCTCGTTGACGTCCTTCAGCCCGAATCTGAGCAGAAACTCCTTCGTAGTTTTATAGAGGATGGGCCGGCCGATGACGGCCTTGCGGCCGGCGGTGTTGATCAGTTTCCGGTCGAGCAAGGTACCGATGACGCCGCTCGAATCTACGCCGCGAATTTCGCTGATCTCCGGAACCGTGACCGGCTGCTTGTAGGCGATGACGGCAAGGGTTTCAAGCGCGGGAAGCGATAGGCGGATCGGCGCCTTCAGGCTCTTGGCGAATAAGCGCACCGCATCGTGGTGCTCTGGCTTGGTCGACATGCGATAGCCACCGGCAACCTGGCGAATTTCGATGCCGTGAGTCTCTGCCGCATACTCGGAGACAAGCTCCTCCAGAACGGCGCGCAGCTTCGATTTCGCCTCAGCGTCGTTGGCTGCTCCTTCCTGGAGAAGAGGCTCCTTCACGAGCTGAAGGATATGATCCAGCGTGACCGGCGATTCCGCGGCATAAATAATGGCTTCGACCTGGGCTTTGATACTCATCGGGAATTCACTTCTTCCTGGAAGTTTCTTTCTCTACGAATGAACTTATCTCCAGTCATCGCGCACCGCGGTCTGCTCCGCAAGCACCGCCTCGAAGCCGTCGTGTTTGCGTAGCAGGATCTCGCCGAAAAGCCGATCCTGCCGAAGCTGGATAGCCTGGAGACGCACCATCTCGAGCAGTGCCAGAAACATGCATACCAGCGCCTGCTGGGACTGCACGTTCCGCAGCAACTGCTTCAGGCGGATCGGCCGGTCCTCCAGAGATAGCCGGCGTCTCAGATATTCGATCATCTGTGCGACCGTCACTGTCTCTTCGTCGACCTGGAGCATAGGCCGGGAGCGCGCCCGCTCCAGAATCTGCTGGAAAGTCTTGACCAAGTCGATGACGTCGGCGGCCAGTTCTGGATCGGTACCCTCCGCATCCTTAAATTCTTTCAGCGCGGGATTTGACCAGACTGCATCCTCAATCTGCTGTTTCTGCAACAGCATCTGCGCGGCGGACTTGAACTTCTCGTGCTCGAGCAGGCGGTTGACCAATTCTCCCCGCGGATCGTCCTGCTCGGGCGGCGCATCCGGGTCACGGGGCAAAAGCATCTTCGACTTGATGTGAATCAGAACCGCGGCCATGTAGATGAATTCGGCCGCCACGTTCACGTCAAGCTCCTTGAGCCTTTCGACGTAAGTAAGGTACTGGGCTGTGATCCTGGCGATAGGGATATCGTAGATATCGATGTCCTGCTTGCGGACCAGGTCCAGCAACAGGTCCAGCGGTCCCTCGTAGACGTCGCCCACGCTGACGGAGAACGGGAAATCGCTCTCCGGCTTCTTCTGCTCCCGGGCGGAAGATGAAGCGGGTGCAGGCGCCGGTTCACCCGAGCTGCCCGAAGCGATTTTCACTTCTTCAGCCATCGTCATCACTGCCTGACCGTTCTTGTTCCTGCCGAATTCGGTGCGCCTTCGTAGTTCGGCGACATGCCCATGGCCTCGCGCACTTCCTGCATGGTTGCGTCGGCGACCTTTCCCGCCCGCGCCGAGCCCGCTTCCAGAATATCCCAGGCGAGGCGCGGATTTTCCTCATATTTCTTGCGCCGCTCCTGCATGGGACGAAGAATGCTCACCAGCGAGTCCGCCGCCCAGCCTTTGCATTCGATGCAGCCGATTCCCGCGGTGCGGCAACCCTCGTTTACCTTTTCGATAGTTCCATGGTCGCTGAAAATCTTGTGCAGGTCTCCCACGGGGCAGACGTCGGGATTGCCGGGATCAGACCTGCGAACCCGCGCCGGGTCGGTGACCATGGTCTTGAGCTTCTGCCGCACCTGCGGCTCTGGGTCAGTGAGCAGGATGGTATTCCCGTACGACTTCGACATCTTGCGGCCATCGGTGCCCGGCAGCTTCGCGGCGGGAGTCAACAGCGGCTGCGGCTCGGGGAATACCGGCAGTCCTCGCCGCTGGTAAAACATATTGAAACGGCGCGCCACCTCACGCGTGAGTTCGACGTGAGGAACCTGGTCCTCGCCGACGGGTACGAAGTCTCCCTTGTAAATCAGAATGTCGGCGGCTTGCAGCAGGGGGTAGCCCAGGAAGCCATAGGTGTTCAGATCTTTTTCGCTGATATTTTCCCGCTGCTCCTTATATGTAGGAACCCGCTCCAGCCAGCCCAACGGCGTAATCATGGAAAAGAGAAGGTGCAGCTCGGCGTGCTGCGGCACGTGCGACTGGATAAACATGGTGCAGCGATCGGGGTCGAGACCGGCGGCGAGCCAGTCGAGCAGCACTTCCACGGAATTGGCCTTGATCTGCGAGGTATCGGCGTAATCCGTGGTAAGCGCGTGCCAATCCGCTACAAAGAAGAAGCATTCGTACTGGTCCTGCATCCGCACCCAGTTGTCGAGAGCGCCGACATAGTTTCCCAGGTGCAGTTTGCCGGTGGAGCGCATACCGCTAAGCACGCGTTTGCGCAGATTGGGGCGTGATGGCATCAGGCTCTCGTCAGAATGGAATCGAACACTCCGACTACCGGACGGATCAAGCGCGAAAGCAGCCCGCCGCCGAAGTAAATCAGCACCAGCAGTCCCACCCAGCCTATGGCGTCATACACGCGCAGAGCCTCGGTTGACAGAAAGTGCCGCAACACGTGGCTTCCGTCCAGCGGCGGCACGGGGATGAGGTTAAACACGCCCAGCACCACATCGATGACCATCAGCTCATAAACCAGGAGGCAAAAAGGCAGAAGGACCGAATTCGTATTTGAAGGAATCCACCCGTTCGGGATTCCAAAAACCAGCTCTCGGCCCAAAGGGGAAGCAAACTTCACCACCAGCAGAACGAAGACCGCCAGGCTCGCAACCAGGAAGTTGCTGACCGGACCGGCAACCGCTGTAAGCACGTCATCCAGTACAGGGTTCTTGAAGTTGCGCGGATCGACCGGCGTGGGCTTGGCCCATCCCAGCACCGGAATATGCATGAAGACCGCGATCAGGGGCAGCAGGACCGTCCCGAACGGATCGATATGCTTGATGGGATTGAGCGTGATCCGGCCCAGCATGCGCGCGGTCGGGTCCCCCCGCAGGTTTGCCATCCAGGCATGCGCCGATTCGTGAACGCTGATCGCAAACAGGAAGACGATCAACTGGAACAAAATGTCTACATGTTGCAGGGTCATTCAGTTGTTTTTCGATACTAACACGCAGAATGCGGCTCCCGGGCCGGTCGGAAGCCGAAATCGCGGGCGCGGCTGCGGTTCGACCAGGCCCGTCAGGACTTGTCGAATCCGGCCTTTATGTTCTCCGGAGCGATGGTTTTTATCTTGATTGGCTTGGCTGGAATTCCGGCGACGATATTGAACGGCTCGACGTTCTTCGACGCCACACCCATCGACCCTACCATCCCGTGCTCGGCTACCTTGACGCCGCTCATCACGGTTGCGTGATAGGTCACCCGCGCCCGCGGGCCAAGCTCCGTCTTGTGATTGTTCACGATCATGCCGTCGTTCAGATCGTGGGCATGGGAGTAGACGTTGGCGTAGTCGGAGACGGAGCTGCCCTCATGAATGACGATTTCGCCCCGGTCATCGAGAAGAACGTACTTATGGATGGTGCAGTTGTCTTCGACGGTGAGGTTATAGCCGAAGGAGAGTTCCACGCCGTGAAAGATCTTTACGTTCTTTCCGCAATGCTTGAACACGTGGCGAGCCAGCATGGCCCGCATTCGGAATCCCAGCCAGTGATTCAGCCCGACCGGCGAGCGGTCGTACATCATCCAGAACCAGAGCAGGGGCTTTCGCTCTGCATACTTTGCGGCATCGACATCGCCGTAGTACTCGGGCTCGAGAGTGGTATTCCGCGGATCGAAAGAATGAACCAGCGCCTTTTCGGCGAGGCCGGCTTTCGCCGAAGGCGAGGCATAGGGACGCCCTAAATAAAGCTCGTGCAGGGCGTTACGCACGATTTCGCTGCGGTGATCGGGATCGCGGTCGGCAAATTCGCGGTCAAGCTGATCGATCCATCCCAGAAATGATTTCTCTGCTTCGGGAGTCGGCCGCAGTGGGCGATATTCGTATCGGGGCATGTTTGCCTCGTGTATTGCGCACAAAGCTAGAACATAGCATAACGAGGTGAACCACCCGGCGCCGGTGGACCTGATTTATAATTCGCGCCTCATCTTGTGACCGATCTGGCCCGCAAACTGCGCGTGGTCGACTACTTCACTCTTGCCTGGGGAACCATGGTCGGGGTGGGATGGCTGGTCGTAATGGACGACTGGCTGCTGCGCGGCGGATCGCTAGGCGCGGTTCTGGGCTTTGTGATCGGCGGCGCACTGCTGCTTCCGATCGGCTATGTCTACGGTCAGTTGGTGGCGGCAGTTCCCGAAGCGGGCAGCGAAGTCGCCTATACCGCGAAAGTTTTTCCCAAACAAGTAAGCTTCCTCACAGGCTGGATGATGGTGTTGGCCTATTTCATCGTCTGCCCATGGGAAGCGGTGGCGGTGGGAAAGATTGCTGCGTACATCTTTCCAGCCCTCAGCTCCTATCCTCTTTACAGCATCGGCGGCTATGCGGTGTACCTGCCCCGGGTTCTGATCGGGCTGGCGCTCACCGGCACTCTCACGTTTCTGAACTACCGCGGCGTCCGGCTCAGCGCGACATTTCAGAACTGGACGGCATTCGGCACCCTGGCGCTGTTCGCTGTCTTTGTTGCGGTCGGAGTAACCCGCGGGTCCGCAGCCAACTTCCCACCACTGTTCACTCACGGCCGCCTGGTATCCGTGCTGCTGGTGATTCAGATCGTGCCCTATTTCATGACGGGATACGAGTCAGTCGGCAAAGCGGCGGAGGAGGCTGGTCCAGAGTTCCGCTCCGGCGGCTTTTACAAAGCCATCTGGATGGCCATCGTCGTGGGAATTCTGTTTTACGCTGTCATCGTCGCCGCCGTCGGCTATGTCGCGCCCTGGCGGCAGCTCACCGGCGAAACCTTTATGACCGCCGTGGCTTTCCAAAGGGCTGTGGGAGCGCGGTGGATCGTTAGCATCATTCTGTTTGCTGCTCTTCTGTCGTTGTTCAAGGTCTTCAACGGAAATCTGCTTGCCGCCAGCCGCTTGCTGTTTGCGATGGGGCGCGCGGGGTTGGTCGAGCGCCGAATTGGCAGCGTCCATCCACAAAACCGGACGCCATCGGTGGCGGTTCTGTGCATCGGAGTGACGACCTGCCTCTTCATGTTTCTGGGGGACGCCATCCTGGTGCCGGTTACGGAGGTCGGCTCGGTGGCATCGGCCGCGGGCTGGCTGGCGGCATGCGCCGCGTACTACTTCATGCGCCCGAGGCGGTGGCACCGCGCTGTCGCGGTTTTGGGGATGACCGTGAGCCTGATTCTCATCCTCATGAAGATCGTTCCGAGGGTTCCCGGCAGCTTTACCTTTTACGAGTGGCTGGCGCTGGCGGTGTGGTTATCGATGGGGGCGGTGTTACGATGGCGGGCACGAAAGGCGACCTGAATATCTTTGCGAAACGAGACCGGATGACTATCAAAAGTATCTTCCTCGTGTCACTCAAGTTTCTTTTTGTCCTTTCCGTTCTGCTGGGTGTTCAGCTCTTACTCTCGGCGCAGTCCCCCGCTGCCTCGGACGAGAAGCAGCCTTTTGATCTCGTAATCACCAACGGCCACATCGTCGACGGCACGGGCTCGCCCTGGTACTCCGGCGATGTCGGTATTCGTGGCGGCAAAATCGCAGCCATCGGAAATCTCGCGATCGCGCCTCGCACACGCACCATCGATGCCCATGGCTCGGTGGTCGCTCCCGGCTTCATCGACATGCTCGGGCAGTCGGAGATGACGATCCTGGTCGATCCCCGGCTTCCGTCCAAAATTTATCAGGGGATCACGACCGAGATCACTGGGGAAGGCGGCTCGGCCGCGCCGCTTAACGATGCGATGATTAAGGCCGACCACAACAGCTACGAGCACCTGCACATTACTCCAGACTGGCGCACGTTCTCGCAATACTTCGCGCGGCTTGAGAAGCAGGGCATGGGCATCAATCTGGCGACGTATGTTGGCGCCACATCGGTTCGCCGCATGGTTCTCGGAGACGAGGACAAACAGCCCACGCCGGCACAGCTCGAGCAGATGAAGGAACTCGTTCGCCAGGCGATGCGCGAGGGCGCCGCGGGAGTTTCCACTTCGCTGGAGTATGCACCTGCGCCTTACGCCAAGACCGAAGAGCTGATTGCGCTCGCGGCAGAGGCGTCCAAGTTCGGCGGAATCTATGCCACGCACATGCGCAACGAAAGCGCGGCGGTCCTTTCCGCCATCGACGAAGCCCTGCGCATCGGAAAGGAAGCCCACATTCCGGTGGAGATCTGGCATATCAAGGTCGCGGGGAAGAATAACTGGGGCCGCATGCCCGAGGTGGTGAAAAAGATCGACGAAGCCCGCGCGAGCGGCGTGGACGTTACGGCCGACACTTACGCGTACACCGCGTGGTTCAACGATTTCTCCGCGTTCATTCCCCCGTGGGTGCACGACGGCGGCACCGCCAAGATGGTCGATCGCCTGAAAGATCCCGCAGTACGCGCCCGCCTGCGCAAGGAGATGACGACTCCTTCGAACGACTGGGACAACGAGTGGGAAGAGATTCCCGGCCCGGAGTCGGTGCTGATCGGCGTAGTCCATAACCCGAAGCTTCTGCCGCTGCAGGGCAAGCGCCTGTCGGAGATCGCGAAAATCTGGAACAAGGACCCGATGGACGCGCTCTTCGACTTCCTGATTGAAGACGACGGTTTCACCGGCGTCGCCGTATTTGGCATGTCGGAGCCCGACGTGGTTCTGGCGCTCCAGCAGCCATGGGTTTCGATCAATAACGATTCCTCGGGTACTTCTCCGGAAGGGATCCTTGGCCAGGAGCACCCGCATCCCCGAGCCTATGGCACCTTTCCGCGAATCCTGCGCAAGTATGTGAGGGAAGAAAAGAAGCTGACACTGGCAGACGCGATCCGCAAGTTTTCGGCGTTGCCGGCACAGCGCCTGCGCCTCACGGACCGCGGAGTTCTGAAGCAGGGAATGTGGGCGGACGTTGTGGTATTTGACCCGGCGACGATTCACGACGTGGCGACCTTTGAGAATCCGAACCAGTTGTCACAAGGGATGGAATATGTGCTGGTAAATGGAGTTCCCGTAATCGATCAGGGAAAGATGACTGGAAAGCTCTCAGGAAAAGTATTGAGGGGACCGGGGTACATACATTGATAAAGCTCGTGACAGCCGCATTGCTGGTTTGTTTGGCGCTGGTGCCCGCGCACGCTCAGACACCGTCCATATCCTCTCCCGATCAGGCGACAGCAGGTTCTCAGTCCAGCGGCCTGATGCACTACACGCTGCCTCCGGACAAGCTGAAGAAGGCCCACGCTCTCTACATTCAGACTGTGCGATTTCAGATCTTCGATGCGATCTATGGTTTCGTTATCCTCGCCGGGTTTCTCTATTTTGGTCTGATTGCCCGCTATCGCGATCTTGCCGAGCGCGCCACATCGCGGCGCTGGCTGCAAGGGCTCATCGTGCTGCCGCTTTTCGTGATCTCTACGGCGGTGCTTACCCTCCCCAGCGAGATCTATCACCAGCATGTGCGGCGGGACTATGGGATCTCAATCCAGGGATGGGCATCCTGGTGGGGAGACTGGGGGAAATCTCTTTTCCTCGCGGTGCTGTTCGAGACGGCGTTGCTGATGCTTCTGTATGCCATGATCCGGCGTTCAAAGCGGCGCTGGTGGTTTTACGGCTGGCTGGTATGTGTGCCGGTAGTCATCTTCGTATTCTTCATTTCCCCGGTTGTGCTCGAGCCGATGTTCTACAAGTTCACTCCTCTCGAGCAGACCAACCCGGAGCTGGTTGCCCAGATCGAGCGGGTCGTGAAGCGCGGAGGCCTTGAGATTCCGCGGAGCCGTATGTACCTGATGGATGCCAGCACCAAGCTGACGGGCGACAACGCCTACGTCAGTGGCTTCGGCGCCAGCAAGCGTGTCGTTGTGTGGGACACAACCGCGAAGCATATGACCGGCTCGGAAATCATGTTCGTCTTCGGGCACGAAATGGGACACTACGTCCTGGGGCACATCGTGATCGGCATGACGGCGACCCTGCTGCTTGTTCTGTTCTTCTTCTACCTCGCGTACCGGATGATCGGCGGCCTCCTGCGGCGCTGGGGAATCGGCTGGCAGATTCGCGACCTGGGCGATTGGGCGTCGGTGCCGCTGCTGGTTTTGCTGCTGGGCATTTTTACGTTTGTGGCAAATCCCATCGAGAACGGCTTCAGCCGCTATCTTGAACACCAGGCCGACATCTACGGGTTGGAAGTAACCCACGGGCTGGTGCCTGATTGGAAACTGAACGCCGCACGAACCTTCCAGATTCTGGGTGAGAACTGGCTGGAATACCCTTACATCAGTGATTTCTACGCATGGTGGGCCTGGGACCACCCCACCACCGCGAGACGCATGGTCTTCTCACAAGAATACGACCCCTGGGCGGCAGGGAAAGAGCCCAAGTATGTGAAGGCAGGCCCGTAAGTTATCCATTCCGCCGAGGAATACCGGCGAATACGTGACCTCAATGTTGCGGAGTTCGACCGGTTTTGCGACCGGGTAGGAGGGGAAGCAGTTTCCCGCGGTCTCAAAAAGAGGATATTAGACGACATCCTCAAGGATTGATGCGCAGGCTTGAGCGCATCGTAGTAGACGCGCCCCTATGCCCTCTGTGGTTTGAAACGAGTTCACCGCAGAGTACACAGAGGAACACAGGGTAAAGCCCATCGGTATTCCGAGCGTTCGGGCTTCCCTCTGTGTGCCCCTGTGCTCTCTGTGGTCAGGTTTCTCACCACATCACGGTTGCAGGAGCATGCCCCCGGCTTGTTTGCATGCGCGAATCAGGCCGTTGTCGATCGTGGCGAGTGGCAGAGATTCGTCGATGGCGATGGTCAGATACGCCGCATCGTATGCTGTCAGCCCGTACTCGACAGCGCACAAATGAATCTTGCGGACGGCGTCTCCCAGTTCCAATGAACGCAGGTCCACGGGCAGAATCCGGACGTCATCCAGAAAGCTTTGCACCATCTGCCGGGACACCCGTTTTCGCTTCTCCGCGAACAGCAGGGCATTCACTATCTCGTGGGGAAAGAACGACGGCGCCACTGCTCTCGCGCCCTCGCGAAACATACCGGCGACTTTTTCGGCGACTTCCGAGTGTTCATCAGGGAAACACCAGGAAAGAATGACTGAGGCATCGACCACGAAGGATGTCAACGCCGGCCTTCGTTCACGAGATCCTTGATTTTCAGGGGACGCAAAGATAGTTTGTGGCGCTTGCCGAAGGAAGCCAGCCGGTCGACGGCATCGGCCACGGCGCTTTCACCAGGTGAGCCCTCATTCATTCGCTCTTTCAGTAGCTCCCCCAGCAGTCGGGAAACACTGGTATCCAGGCGGGCCGCTTCAATGCGAGCCCAGCGAGCGACATCTTCCTCAAGGGTGACAGTGACGTTGCGCAGGCGGTTTCTAATCGACACGAAATCAGTGTAACACGAAGTTCGTGTAGGCTGCACGCGCGAGGACGCGCGCGCCTACATTTCCACGGAGAGATGCTTCAGGCGAAGAGAAACTCCTTAGTGCGCAGTTCCTTGATCGCATCGCGCAGCTTGGCGGCTTTTTCGAACTCGAATCGCTTGGCGGCCTCGCGCATATCGTTCTCCAGCTTCGCGATATAGGCGTCGAGCTCTTCCTGGGACGTGAACTCGGGCATGCCTTCCTCCTCGCCGCTGCTCAGGTCCGCATAGTCTGCTTCGATGATGCGAGCCAGTGACATCTCCAGCGGGCGGACAATCGACTCCGGCGTGATTCCGTTGGCAGCGTTGTAGGCCTCCTGGATGGCGCGGCGGCGGCTGGTCTCGTCCATCGCATTCTTCATCGAATCTGTCATGCGGTCGGCGTAAAGCACGGCCCGCCCGTTGAGATTGCGGGCGCAGCGTCCGATCGTCTGGATGAGCGATCCGCTGGAGCGCAAGAAGCCCTCCTTGTCCGCGTCGAGAATCGCCACCAGTGAGACTTCCGGCAGGTCGAGCCCTTCGCGCAGCAGGTTGATGCCGATCAGCACATCGAATTCGCCGCGCCTCAGATCGCGCAGAATTTTTACCCGCTCGAGCGTTTCGATTTCGGAGTGCAGGTAGCGGCACTTTACGCCCACCTCCGCGTAGTACTCCGCCAGGTCCTCGGCCATCCGCTTGGTCAGGGTCGTAACCAGCACACGCTCCTTCCGCCCCACACGATCGCGGATTTCATGCAGCAGGTCGTCGATTTGTCCTTTGACGGGCCGAATCTCTACCGGCGGATCGACGAGGCCGGTGGGCCGGATGATCTGCTCCACCACCACGCCGGCGGACTTCGTTAACTCCCACGGCCCGGGCGTCGCAGAAACGTAGATCGCCTGGTTCAAACGGTGCTCGAACTCTTCGAACGTCAGAGGACGATTGTCGAGCGCCGAAGGCAGACGAAAGCCGTACTCCACCAGGGTTTCCTTGCGCGACCGGTCTCCGTGATACATGCCGTGAAGCTGCGGCACGGTCTGGTGCGACTCGTCGATGAACATCAGGTAGTCGCGCGCGAAATAATCGAGAAGCGTGGGAGGCGGCTCTCCCGGCAACCGGCCGGTGAAGTGCCGCGAGTAGTTTTCGATCCCGTGGCAGAAACCCATGGCCTTGATCATTTCCAGGTCGTACGTGGTGCGCTGGTGAACGCGTTGCGACTCGACCAGCCGTCCCTGCTTCTCCAGTTCCGCTTCCCACCAGGCCAGTTCCTCGCGAATCGACTGGACCGCCTTCGACCGCGTCTCCGGCTTCATCACGTAGTGCGTCTTCGGATAAATCGGCAGCCGGGCGTATTTTTGCTTGACCGTGCCAAACAGCGGATCGATCTGTGAGAGCGCTTCGACATTGTCTCCCCACAGCTCAACCCGGTAAGCCATGTCGTCATAGGTGGGGAAGATTTCGATGACGTCGCCGCGCACGCGGAACGTGCCCCGCCGGAAGTCCCCGTCAGTGCGTTCATAGAGAATCTCGACCAGCTTGCGGGTAATGTCCTCGCGCTTGATCTTCTGGCCTTTTTCGAGGAACAGCAGCATGCCGTAGTAGGCTTCGGGCGATCCCAGACCGTAAATGCAGCTTACGGAGGCGACAATCAGGCAATCGCGCCGCTCGAAAAGCGATCGCGTGGCCGAAAGGCGCAGCTTGTCGAGTTCATCGTTGATCGTCGCTTCCTTCTCGATGTAGAGATCGGCGGCGGGAACGTAGGCTTCGGGCTGGTAGTAGTCGTAGTAGGAGACGAAGTATTCCACCGCGTTGTGCGGGAAGAAGCTTTTGAACTCGTGGTAAAGCTGGGCCGCCAACGTCTTGTTATGCGCCATCACCAGCGTGGGCCGGTTCAGCTGCTCGATCACCTTGGCCATGGTGTAAGTCTTGCCCGAGCCCGTGACCCCCAGCAGAACCTGGTGCTGGTCGCGATCGAACACACCCCGCATGAGCGATTCGATGGCTCTCCCCTGATCGCCACGGGGTTTGTAATCGCTGACTAGTTTGAAGTCCATAAGACGGCCGGCAGCCTTCGGATGGTTCCACGCCCGCAGAAAAGAATTCCAGCGAGGAAATATCATTCGATTATATCGCGGGCATGAAGGATGCATTTCCGCCGCCGGACGGCTCGAGGTGGCTCTTTAACCAGCGTATTCAGCGAGGGCCTGGCCCAGGCGTTTCAGGCCTTCCGCCGTCATTTCCTTCGAACCGCCGAGGCCGATGCGGAAATGCTGCTGCATCTCGAAGAACCGGCCGGGCACGATCATGGTTTCAAACCTGGTCCGCAGGAACTCCCAGAATCCATCTACATTGCCGCGCTTCAGTTTGGGGAACACCGTTGTCCCGAAATCAGGCCGAACCACTTCGACCCCTGTGGCCGCATCAAGAAACTCTTGCAGCGCTTTCCGGTTGGGGCTCAGCAAACCTACCGTGCGCGTGATTAGCCGATGCAGATTGTCGAAAGCCACAACCGCCATCACTTCGGGCGGATACGGCGGGGTCGCGCTGAACAGGTCGTTCAGCTTCCAGATTCGATCGGCCAGTTTCGGTTCGCAAAGAATCCAACCGCATCGAAGCCCGCTGAGGCCGTATGCCTTGGTGAGGCTGTTGGTGATCAGAAAGTGGTCGCCCAGGTGGAAGGCGGACCGCTGCGGCCGCTCAAACAGCATTTCCAGATAAACCTCGTCCACCAGGACGCGGGCTCCCGCGTTCGCCGCAATCTCTCCGACCTCACGTAAGGTCGCTTCGTCAGTCAGGCAACTGGAAGGGTTATGCAGATTGGTGATGACCACCAGACGGGTTTTATCGGTGATGTGTTTCTTGACGTCGTCGGGGTCGATCCGAAATCCGTTTTCGAACCTCCGGGGAAAGCGCCGGATTTCCGCTCCCAGATACGAAGCCACGTTGAGCAGCGGATCGTAAGCAGGCTCCTCAATGAGCACGTCGTCGCCTGGTTGCAACGTTGCCGCCATGGCAAGATGATTCGCCATCGAGGTTCCCGCCGAAGTGACTACCGATTCCACTTTTACGCCATACCGCTTCGCGATTCTTTCGAGCAACGGACCGAACCCGTAGGAATCCGGCCCATTGATTTCGAGGTCTTGCAAACTGACAGGAAGTTCCGCCAGCGGACAGTTCAGAATTCCGCTGGTTGCCAGGTTGAAGCGCGCTTCGGTGCGCAGTTTGGCAAACTGCATGTATTCCGACTGCATGCTGCGATGGGCCGTCATGCCGAAGTCGCTCCCGCAGCGGAACGCCTGCGCCAGAACATATAGGCGGGAAATCCGCTCAGCAGGATGAACAGTCCGAGCAGGCTGTTTGCCGGATATTTGAAAAAGGTATTTATCACCACCAGCCAGCAGGCCGCCACGAAGAGAGCGGTCGTGATCGGATGTCCCGGAACGCGGAATCCGTGCGCAGTTCGTGTCTGAGCCCTGCGCTCTCGCGCGCGGAAGACGAACAGGCAGGTCGCACTGAGCCCGAAGAAAATGAAGTCCATCGAAACCACGTAATTGAGAATCTGCTCGTAGCGGCCGGCGAGCGCGATCACCGCTGTCCAGATGCTTTGCAGAACAATCGCGATCACTGGCACCCGTGTCTTCTCATTTACCCTCGCTACAATGGGAAAGAACACGCCGTCCTCTGCCATTGCAAAGTACACGCGAGGCCCGGTTAGGATCGACTGGCTCAGAAAACCGACGGTCGACAGCGCAATCCCGAGCGCGATCAGCGAGGCGCCGCGCTCGCCGAGGGCAAGGCGCATCACAGCCGATGCCGGAACCGTTGTAGCCGCAAGCCCCGACTGCCCCAGAGCCCGTATACAGACGTAGCTGACGCCCACGTAGAGAACCACAACCCCCGCCACCCCGATCAGAAGCGCTCGCGGCAAATTCTTTCGTGGATCTTTGATTTCTCCCGCCAGGAAGTTGCTCGTCTGCCAGCCGCCATAGGAGAACAGTACCGGGATCATTCCCGCTCCGAATGCCGTGATCAGGTCGAGGGAAAACGGCTCTCCGGTGCCCGAGTGAATGATCGGATACGGTGCGCGGATGAGGAACAGTCCCGCGCCGATCAGCGCGGCAATGGCTCCAATCTTTAGCAGCATGAGGACCGACTGGACGCGGCTTCCAAGCTTTACGCCCAGGCAATTCATCACCGTCAGCAGCGCCAGCGTCAGCACCGACAACCAGCGCTCGGAAAAATTGCTGCCCGTAAGCTCCAGGAAATAACGCGAGAAAGTGACGGTGACTGCCGCCATCCCACCGGTCTCGATTACCAGCAGCAGAACCCATCCATAGAGAAAACCAACCACGGGATGGTATGCGTCGCGAAGGTAAGCATATTGGCCGCCGACCGCCGGAAGCCTTTCCGCGAGCTCCGCATAGATGAAAGCCCCCAGGAGTGCGATCACACCGCCCGCAACCCAGACCAGAAGCGTCAGCAGAGGGGAAGTGAGTTGCCGCGCAACCACCGCCGGGTTCATGAAGATTCCCGCACCGACGATCCCGCCCATCACCAGCATGGTCGCGTCAAAGAGCCCGACCTGCCGTGCCAGTTTCGGATGCGCGTTGCCCGCGTGTGCTTCTTTTTGGGTTTCCCCCTGGATCATGGTTGGCTGGCCGAATGTATTACTTCGCTCCCGGCCTCATTTCTTGAGCAGGGCGTCGATCCCGGCCTGGGCGATGGCTTCATCGATATCCGATCGTGCGCCGCTGGCCGCTATCCCGCCCATGATCTGCCCGTCGACGATGATCGGCAGTCCTCCCTGGTTGGGGAAAAAGGATGGAAACGCCAGTGCCTCGACATTGCCTTTTTTCACCGTGTCGGCGGCATCCTTCGAAGGACTCTTGTAGAACGCAGCGTGTCTTGCTTTTCTCTGCGCCCACTCTATGGTGTTGAGCGAGGCGCCATCCGCTTTCTCGAGGAACAGCAGATTTCCGCTGTCGTCGACGACGCAGAGCGTGACCTCGACGTTCATCTTCTTCGCCTGCGCTTCAGCGGCGGCCACCATGGTCTTGATTGCGGCCAGGTTGAGATACTTGCGGGAGGGAAGGTCGACGGCTGACATGGCCGTCACCAGGGTCAGCAGCAGCAGAATGAGTTTGAGCATGGGTCAGGATGCTACCAAGTGACCCACGGCTTTGCCACCGGAAATGTAGGTTAAAACCCGCTCCAGGACGGAATGTGTTGCGCTCAGGGATTCGGCCCCTTCCTTGCCGGTATCTCTTTGCGAAAGCCGCAAAAGTTAGTATCCTGAAACGTAAGCTGGCCGTGAGCCCCCTATGAAGCTATTCTCACAATCTTTGCTAGCCGGCCTGTTGGCGCTTGCCGTTGCTGCCGCCGCCCAGGTTACTCCAATCACCCAGCCGACCCCGGAGGAACCGGTTTCCTACGCGTCGGTCAGCCAGTTGAATACGGTTCTCTCGCGCCTCGAACAGGGATCGCAGGCGATGCAACTTGACCTGGCGAAATTGCGCGTCGACAAATGGAAGACCGATGGCAACACCAAACGCCAGACTTTGCAGAACGTCGACTCCATTCAGCGCAATCTGCAGGCGGCTCTTCCTGGAATCATCAACGATCTGCGTTCTTCCCCCGAAAATCTCTCGGCTACCTTCAAGCTCTATCGCAACCTTGAGATTCTTTACGACGTGCTGCGCTCGGTCACCGAATCCGCCGGCGCCTTCGGGAACAAGGACGAATTTCAGTCCCTGGAGAACGATATCGCTACTTTTGAAACCAGTCGTCGCGCCCTCGCGGACCGCATGGACGGCCTGTCCACCAGCAAGGACGCGGAATTGAACCGCCTGCGCACACAGGTGAGGAGTTTGCAGGCGTCCATCCCCAGCGCGCCTGCAAAGAAAGTTGTTGTAGACGACACGGCTCCCGCCAAGAAGCCCCCCAGCAAGAAGAAAGCGGCAGTCCCTAAACCTCCGACGACCAACGCCCCCAAGCTGTGACGGGGCTGCCGGGATTACCCCAGTAACCCTTTGAAAAAGAAAAGTTTATCTTTTGAGGAACTCTGCCTGCCCTAGTGGGGTCTATCTCCATATAGGAGCGAATCGCGGCGGCGAGGTCCCTTTGATTTACGTCGGCGGCGCGGAAAGAACCTATAATTGGGGGTGAACGCCATGAGAATTATGGCGGGGACAACCACCTTGGGTGATCTCGCAGGCGCATTAGGAATTCGGGCGCAGGAAGCCGCCATCGTTGCCGAACTGAAGGCGGGGTCGGAAGAAGCTTATGCCTGGCTCATCGGAGCCTTCCATCAGCCGATTTACAGCATGGTCTACCGCATCGTCAGCGATCCTGCCGATGCCGCCGACACCACGCAGGAAGTTTTTCTGAAAGTGTTTCGCGGCATGAAGCAGTTTCATGGCGAGTCCAGCCTGAAGACGTGGATTTACCGGATCGCGATTCACGAAGCGTCGAACCGGCGGCGCTGGTGGTTCCGGCACAAGGCTAAAGAAAGTTCGATCGAGCCGATGGAAAACCCCGCGTCGCCGGAGCGGGGTTTTGCGCTCAAGGACGCGCTGGTCGACCAGAGCGAGTCGCCATTCGACTGCGTAGCGCACGAGGAAATCCGCGCCAAGGTCGAAGAAGAGCTTCGGCGCGTGCCCGAGCCGTACCGCACGTCGGTAGTTTTGCGGGATCTGGAAGAAATGTCCTACGAAGAGATTGCCGAAATCACGCAGGTGTCGCTGGGCACGGTGAAGTCGCGGCTGACTCGCGGCCGGCAGGCTCTGCGCGATCGCCTCGCTCCCTTTGTCCGAAGCGTTGGACCGGAGCTGGGATTGAAGATTCCCGAACCGGAAGACAACAGGAATTTGCAGACGCCCGAAGGCTTGCAACTCGAGGTGACGCAGTGAACTGCATCCAGGCCAGGCCGATGTTTTCCCCGTACCTCGATGGAGTGGTGACGGGGGCCCAGATGCAGGCTCTCAGCAAGCACCTGGAAACCTGCGCCCCATGCAACTTCGAGTATTCCTCCCTGCGTCAGACGCAAAGGCTGCTGGCTTCATCGCGGCGGCGCAAGGCGCCGGAGGATCTTGCGCTCAAACTGCGGGTAGCGATTTCGCGCGAGGCGGCGCGAAGCAGAAAACCGCGCCTGCAGGGTGTCCGGATTCGCCTGGAAAACGCCGTCCATGCCTTCATGGTCCCGCTGACGGCTGGCCTGGTCACCGCAATCATGATTTTCGGCTGTCTCATGGGCTTCCTCGCCCTGCCTTTGCAGGCCAATGACTCCGATGTGCCGCTGATGCTGAACACTGCTCCACAGCTTCAGCAGGCGGCTTTCGGCGCTACTCTTGACTCGGTTCATGAAGGCTCGCTGGTGATCGAAGCGTACGTGAACACCAGCGGCCGCGTCGACGACTACCGCATTCTTTACGATTCGAAGGAATCCCGGGAGCTGCTGCCGCAAGTGAAGAACATGCTGATCTTTACCACCTTCCGCCCCGCCACCTTCATGGGCCGTCCCACGCCGGGACGCGCGGTGCTGTCCTTCTCGAAGATCAGCGTAAAGGGATAAATTTCCCCGCTTCTCCGAAAACTCTGCCTGCTACTTTGCGATCACGTCCGGCGGGGGCGGAAGATTGCGGTGCTTCAGCCATTCCATGCTGACGTTCTGGGTGGCTTTCCTGTTGTGGCGCAGGTCGTCCAGGTCGGGCATGAAGATTTGAAGTCCGGCATCGGGCGTCATTCGCGTGTAGCCGTTCACCAGTTGGTTCTGGTAGTGGTTCAGGTCCAGGTCAAACCATGCGTCGTCGGAAAGATCGACCATGATGAGATCCACGTGGTGCATGGTGAGCTTTCCGAAGTCGATGGTTCCTTCGCGCAGCCGGAGAAAATTCCGCCACTGCTCCACCCGCGTGACCGCTTCCTGCGCTTCGCCGTAGACCTCTTCGATGTCGGGGCTGACAACCCGCACTTTGGTCAGTTGCCCGTGAATATGTGGCGGAGGAAGCAGCTTCAGCGTATCGAAAAACACGTCATTGCCCGAAACCGAGATTCCCGGTATTTCCTTCGGATGGAACAGGTCGGAGACGTCGATGTGGAATGCGCCAAGCAGGCCCTTCAAGGGAATCTTCAGAGCGCTCAATTTGTTGACGTGAAACTGGATTCGATTGTCCGGAGTCGCCGCGACGCTGCCGAACAGCTCCACCGGCATGGGGATCAGCTTGTGCAGCGTGCCCTTCAGCTTGATCTGATCGCCATCGGCCAAGAGAGTGATGTTCCGCAGCGGAGAATTTGCAATCCCTCCTGAGTTGAGGAAGTTGCCGATATCCCCGATGTTGGCGCGAATGACCCCGCTCTTGATATTCATGACAAAGGATTCGGGGTCATCGAAAGATGGGTTGACGCCGCTGTGGGTGCGGAGCATCTGCCCGCGCAGCCATCGCACATAGACGCGAAAGTCCGGACCCCGCCTCAGCATCAGGTTGTGTGCATAGACAGCGGTGGGAGCGGAGTCTGGAAGTGGGGCCGCAGCAACGGAAGGAGTGGTCGAGTTCGCCAGGGCAGTTGCAGACTCCGGCGCCCGGTTCTTGGATTCCAGATGCCAGAGAACCGCGCCCAGCAACAAGGTCGGCACAAGCACCAGAATGGCCAATCGGAAGCGCATAACGTAAGACATTGTAAGAGACCAACGGCTTGGATGCAGGTTGCAGCGGAAGAGACGCTCCGCCCTCAGAACCTTCCTTTTCCACGCTTCACACTGGCGAAATCTTCCCGATTTCCGGAAGAAAAGAAAAATGGAGGGCGGATTTTTGCCGCCCTCCCCGAGAGGATACTGCCTGATCAGATCTAGGGAAGTCCGAACGCTCCAACATTGACCCACCTCATGCTCAATAGTGACCAGAAGTCCTCGGCAAACTGAGAGAGGATGTAGTCATAGGGCAGCCAGCCATAGCCGGCATCTCCCCAGGCCGTGCCCCAGGAGTTGCGGATCAGCAAAGCGCCGGTCGTCGTCTTGTTCGATGCCTTGTTCGTGATCTTCAAGCCATCGTCGTATCCGACGGCCACCAGGGCGTGACCGGCAAATGCCCTTTCTCCGGGCCCCGGGAAGGGGAATGAGCCTTTGACGTCTCCCTGCGTGTACGAAGGGAACACGTAGAAGCCGAACATCGAGGGAATCCCGGCGGCGACATAGGTCTTGACGCTATTCAGGATGCCCGGCGGGGTGGTGCTGGCTCCATAGGGATCGTGGCAGAAATAGTTGACTGCCTCGTAGTTATCAGCGAGCTCATAGATGAAGGTTGTAGGCTCTTCATCGAAGGTGCGCTCGCCGGTGATGCCCGGTTGCTGTCTGTCCGTGTACGGCCAATAGTTTTCGGGTGCAAGGCCGAAAAGCGTAAGAGCCGCCATGGTTGTCCGCAGGTACGCTCCCGTGTCCCCCACCAGGCCCATGAGGTCACGAGTCGTCTTGTATACGAACAGGCGCGAGCCATCGACGTACCGGGTGAAAGCGCGCCTTTCGAAATACTCGACCACGCCCACCGCTGCATTGGCAGTGCAGGAGCCGAGTCCGCCCTGGTCCTCGATGGGTGAGCACCATTGACGCAGGTCGACTTTCGCCGCCAGCGCAGCCTTGCCCTTCTTCATTTTTGTGATTTTCAGTTGCTCCACCATCGGCGCAATCTCGGGATGTTCATCCGTGTAATCGCGCAGATCGGGCACGTCCGGTAACCAGCCCGTACCCATAATTTGTCCGGTTTGCGGTATTTCTACCAGGCCATACCGCGGAAACGGTTTCGGAATAGAGATCCGTACTTCTTTCTCTTCGACTACCAGGGGCTGCGGCATTGGAACGACTGCTGCCATGATCCTTCTCCTTGATTTCTGGAGGAAATGTCCTCCGGCTGAATGATCGGATTTCGGGCTGCAGCGAGTCGGCGAATGAAGGCCACACGGCAATTCTGGAAAGGCGAACTTCGGGCCGGCGCCGAGGGGAATTCGTTACATCGATGGTGAGGTCTTCGCGCCTGGTCTTCCCGTTATGCTGGTGTGGGCCACAGGAGTAGAAGTTGGCCCGTCGCCTCTCATGTCTCTTCGTCGAACTGCGCTGCGATGGTGTCGGATGTCGCGAGGTCCTGACCACAGGACGTCACTGGCGACCGCTTTGGGTTCCAGAGGGCTACAGTCTTTCAAGTAAGGCGCCGAAGGTACGAACGCACGTAAGTGCTCGCTCGGAACAACGGGACCAGGGAGAAGCGCTGGTGGGGAAGTACAGGAATTCTCTGCCCGCTCCAGCGGCGAGTCAAGAAGATTGATGCCCCGCTTCTGTGGAAAACGGACGGAACGTGACGGCACGGGGAGGGCACGGAAGCCGGCGCAGTCGGCGTGGCTGAAAGCCACGCCCTACCCGGCTCAGTCGTCAATGTCGCTTTGTCGCCCCATGACGGCGGAGCCAGGAGGCTGTGCTCTGTGTTCCTCCGTGTCCGCTGTGGTAAATGCTCTTCCACCATAGCGGCCACCGCGAACACAAGGGATTGCTTTCGATCGCACCAGCCTGTAGAAGAAAAGGCCATGCGCAGACGGACTGTAGCTTTTTGGATAGGCTTGGCCCTGGCCCTTGCGGCCGCGGCGAAACAGAATGTCCCCGAGCCGCAGGTCATTCCCGTCGAAGGAGATGTGCAGTCCGTGCATGATCCCTCGATCATCAAGGAAGGCGACACATGGTATCTGTTTGCCACGACCAACCGCCGCGTGGACCATGGGGAGCTGCCGGTCCGCTGCTCTAGCGATCTCCATCACTGGTCGCGCTGCGGATATGTCTTCGATCAGCTTCCCGAGTGGATCCGCCAGGAAAGCCCGCAGACCAAAGAGCTTTGGGCGCCTGACATCTCGTTTTTCAACGGCGAGTATCACCTGTACTATGCGTTCTCGGTTTTCGGAAAGAACACCTCCGGGATTGCCCTGGCTACCAATAAGACTCTCGACCGCGCGAGCCCGAAGTTTCACTGGGTCGATCAAGGATTGGTGTTGCGCTCGCGGGTCGAAGACGACTTCAACGCGATCGATCCGAATCTGATTCTAGATGGCAAAAGCCGTGCCTGGCTGAGCTTCGGTAGTTTCTGGAGCGGCATCAAAATGCGCCGCATCGATGCAAAGACCGGCAAACTCTCGAGCGAGGACACGAAACTTTATTCTCTGGCCAGCCGCAAGCGTCCGCCGAATCCTCCGGCCAATCCTCCCGGACTGCCGGGAAACTGGCAGGCGATTGAAGCGCCGTTCATCGTGCATCACGAGAATTATTTCTATCTCTTCGTGTCGTTCGACCTTTGCTGCCGCGGCACGAAGAGCACATACAAGACCATGGTGGGACGCTCCCGCGAAGTGACCGGACCGTACGTCGATGCCGAAGATACTCCCATGCTCGAAGGTGGCGGAACGCAACTCCTCGCCGGCAACTCGCGCTGGCTCGGCCCGGGCGGTGAATCGGTGCTGCTGCAGAAAGATCGGAATCTAATCGTCTTCCACGCGTACGACGGGCAGACGGGGAAGCCCTCGCTCCAGATTTCCACGCTTGCCTGGGTCAACGGGTGGCCGCAGGCGGCCCTGGGAAGCGCAGATCGGACACCTTACCCAAGCCCGGCTTCCGGGGGCTAACTCTGAGAATTCAGACCGGTTAGTAGCATGGCCCCTTTGATTGACCCCCGTCCCCGGAACGCCTTAAACTTAGACGGAACGCGATTTGCATGCCCCGCCAGCCTTCAGGAGGCTTCCTGCACCATTGGTTCCGTAATTCACTCTGTGTGGCCCTGATCGGGTTGCTGGCGCAGGTGTCTCTTGCGCAGAGCACGCCTCAGGTGGCGATGGACACCAGCGAGTCCCTGTTCGCCGTCCTGACCGCCATCAATGCCTGCGGATATGACACCGAATTGAGCGTTTCCCATCCCTTGCGTGAGCAGATCCGCGGCGAGGTTGCCAAGGCCATCCAGGCGTCGCCCGATCTGACAGAGACCGTAAATGCAATGTGCCAGGTTTACGAGGACCACAAACAAGTGGATGGTTCGCGGACGCTGGCCCAATACGTTTCGCTGGCGCTTTATCTGAATCCTCCGCCGGATCTGTCGCTGAAGGCCAAAGAAGCCGATCTTCCCCCGGATGCGGTTGGAGTAATGGGCATGGTGCCGGCGTTGCAGAAGTTCTACAAGGACGCGGGGATTCACGACATCTGGGCAAAGCATCAGGAGGAATACACCGCGCTCGCAAACCGGTACCACGAGCCGATGTCGAAGATGCTGTTCTCCACGGAGATTTACCTGCGGCTGCCTTCGGCCGGCTATCTGGGACGAAGCTTTACGGTTTATCTTGATCCGATGGGCGCGCCGGGTCAGACGAACGCCCGCAACTACGGGGCAGATTATTTCGTGGTGGTTTCGCCGGGCGCCGATTCGGCGGTGAAGATGGAGCAGATTCGCCACAGCTATCTGCACTATCTCGTCGATCCCATGGTGCTCAAATATCCAACGACGCTGAAGCGCCTCGAGCCTCTGCTCGATGCGGTTCGCACCGCGCCGCTCGAGGACAGTTTCAAGAATGACGTTTCGCTACTGGTGACCGAGTGCTTCATCCGCGCCGTGGAGGCGCGCACCATGGGCCCGAGCAAGGCTCCCGAGGCGCAGCGTGATGAGACCGTCGAAGCGGCCATGAAGCAAGGGTTTATCCTCACCCGCTATTTTTACGATTCGCTGGTCGCGTTTGAGAAAGACGAGGCGGGGTTGCGCGCCGTCTACGGCGACATGCTTTCGAAGATCGATGTGGGCAAGGAGAACAAGCGGGCGTCACTCATCGATTTTGCCTCGAATGCCGATCCGGAGCTGCTGCGTCTGGCGCGTCCGGTGGAAAGCAAGCTGCTCGTGAATGCGGAGCAGAAACTGTCCGCGGGCGACAAGGGTGGCGCGCAGAAGCTCGCCCAGCAGGCGCTCGATGAGAAGACCGGCGATGCCGGCAGGGCGCTATTCATTCTGGCAGAAATCGCCACCCTGAATGCCGATATGCCGGGCGCCCGCAGCTACTTCCAGCGCGCACTCGAAGTGGCGAGCGAGCCCAAGGTAGTGGCGTGGTCGCACATCTATCTGGGAAGAATTTCTGATTTGCAGGAAGAGCGCGAAGACGCTTTGAGCCACTACCGGGCCGCGCTCAGCGCAGGTTCGACCCTGCCGGGCGTGAAGGATGCGGCCGAGCACGGTTTGCAACAACCGTACGAGCCAAACCGTCCTCAGCAATAGGCGGGGAGTGGACGGCAGTTGTGGTTCGGGATTCACACAAGGAGAACGCATGAAGCGAGCAATATTGGCAGCCTTGATCATGGTGATGTCGACGTGGGGATGGGCGCAGCAGCCGGCTACCGGCACGACGCCCCCGGCGCAAAACCAGCCTTCGACGCAAACGCCGCCGGCATCGCAGCCCGGCGCCGGCCAGGCAGGGGCGGCCCAGCCCGCAGCGAAGCATCCCCCGCAGGCGAAGACGGACGCCGAATTTGCCGCGTATAACGCGGCCAAGGCGCTGGCCAACGATCCGGCCGCGCTGGAAAAAGCTACCGATGATTTCGCCGCAAAGTTTCCTGACAGTGAATTGACTGTCCTGCTCTATCGCGACGACATGCATGCGTACCAGGCGGCTAATAACGCCGACAAGATGCTGGACATCGGGCGCAAAATTCTGAAACTCAATCCCGACGACCCCGAGGCGCTGATTGGCGTCGCCGAGGTGCTGACCGAGCGCACGCGCGACACCGACCTCGACAAGGCGCAGCGGATGGAAGAGGCCATCAAGATGGCGAACCATGCGCTTGAAACCATCGAAACCGTCGATATCCCCGCGGGCACGCCGCAGGAAAAAGTAGACGCATACAAGAATTTCATGCGGTCGGGAGCCTTCGCGGTGCTGGGCACGCAGTACTTCAACTCGGCAAACTACGACCAGGCTGCGAACTACTTCCGGAAGTCGATCGACGTTTATCCGCAGGAGCCCGATCCGGTCGTAACGTTGCGCCTGGCGCTTACGCTGGACAAACAGGAGAAGTACCAGGATGCGCTGAAAGAAGCCAACCGGGCGGTGGAACTGACCCAGGAAAGCACGACGGTCGGCACCCTGGCGCGGCGGGAACGCGACCGCCTGGTGCAGTTGACCGGCGGATCCATTCCAGCGCCGGCGCAGCCCACGGCACAGAATCCGGCTCCTCCGAAGAAGTAGCGCCGGCAGCAGGCGAAGAAGGTTGCGATCCGGGGAGCGATCTCTCGCCTTCCGCACGACATCATGAAGCCCAAGGACACTACCGCGCTGGAAGTAGTTCTGGGACATCGCTTTCTGAGGCCTGAGCTTCTGGAGCAGGCGCTGACGCACACGTCGCAGGCGCGGGAACTCGAAGCGGCGAGGACGAACTCCTCCGGTCCCGTGGGGGATAACGAGCAGCTTGAATTTTTAGGAGATGCGATTCTCGGGTTTATCACGGGCGAGGAGTTATTCCAGCGTTTTCCCCACTTCCGCGAGGGCGAACTCTCGAAAATGCGTGCTCACCTGGTAAGCGAGCGGCATCTCATACAGGTGGCGCAGCGGCTGGAACTGGGCGACTATCTGCGGCTGGGAAGAGGTGAAGAGAAGAGCGGCGGGCGGACCAAGACGACTCTTCTGGTAGACGCCCTCGAGGCGATCCTCGCGGCCCTCTATCTGGATGGCGGGGTAGAGACAGTGAGGCGCGCGATTCTCGATTTCATCGTGATCCCGGAGCTGGCGAACCTTTCGCGGAACCGCAACAGCCTGCCGGTGACCGATTACAAATCTGCCTTGCAGGAGCGGCTCCAGGCCATCGGACAGGCGCAGCCTTCCTACGTGCTGGTGAAGCAACAAGGGCCGGAGCACCGGAAGATCTTTACGGTGGAAGTGCGTTTGCGCATGGCGGGAGCGGGAGAAACTGAGTTTGTAGGCAAGGCCGACGGTTCCACCAAGAAGAATGCCGAGCAGGACGCGGCCCGCCAGGTTCTGGAGCATCTCGATGCTCTCTCGAAGGATGGAGGCCTCCGCGCCGGCAAAGTTCGTGTGTGATGTATGGAAGTGATCCCGGTTAAATCTCGCGCAGATTGGGTAAGTTCAACGCAGTCGCTGCTGGCCACGGTTGTGATCGCGGTTTACGTCATCACCTTCACAGTTCAGGCGTTTCAGATTCCATCGGAATCGATGGAAAACACCCTGCTCATCGGAGACTACCTGCTGGTGGATAAGCTGCGTTACGGCGGGGGCGGAGAGAAGCACTACCTGATGCCCTATCGTCCGGTGAAGCGCGGCGACATTATCGTCTTCAAGTACCCGGTCAATCCCTCGCAGCATTTCGTCAAGCGAGTGGTCGCGGTGCCGGGCGACCGTGTGCACCTGATCGACCGCCAGGTCTTCGTCAACAATGTTCCGCTGCGCGAACCCTACGTACACTACAGCTACCATGCGCATGATGTGTTCCGCGACGAGTTCCCGCGCCTGAATCTGCCGGTGGCCGGACTGGAAGGGAACTGGTGGCTGCAAATGCACAAGCTGGTGGAAGATGGCCAGCTCATCGTGCCGGAAGGCAATTACTTCGTGCTGGGCGACAACCGTGACGACAGCCAGGACAGCCGCTACTGGGGGTTCGTGCCGCGGGAGAACATCGTGGGCCGGCCCCTGATCATCTACTGGTCGGTGCGCAGTACGGGCGAAGATCTGGCGGCGGCCGACTCGCCAAGTGATAAACTCTTTCACTTCGCCTATGCGGCGACCCACTTGTTTCAGATCACCCGCTGGGACCGCACGTTTCGCGTAGTCAACTGAGGGGCTGCTGTCGCTGCCATCAGGAAGAGCTAAATGGCCAAAAAAGAAGAGACGCAGCCGGAAAAGCCGCGCGAAACCACAGTCGAATTCCTGGCCTCGCTGGCGGCTGTCCTGGTGACCGGACTGTTCATCATCACCTTCATTATGCAGGCCTTTGAGATTCCCTCCAGCTCCATGGAGGACACGCTTCTCATCGGCGACCACGTGTTCGTCAACCGCGTGCAATTTTCTCCACCCACGCGCTGGATGGGACCGATTCTGCCCTACCGGGATGTGCGGCGGGGAGACATCGTCGTGTTCCTTTCACCCGCCGAACCGGGGCTTTATGTGGTGAAGCGCATCATGGGCATCCCAGGGGATCACATTCACCTGCGCGACGGCGTGGTGTACCGCAACGGTGAGAAGTTGAACGAGCCCTATGTGCTTCACCAGTCACAGGATGGCTACAATCCCTACCGCGACAATTTCCCCGCGGTCCCACCCTCCAGCTTCACCAATGTGACGCCCGACTGGCAACTACTGTTACCCCAGCACATCCAAGGGGACGACCTGGTGGTGCCGCCCGACAGTTATTTCGCCATGGGCGACAACCGGGACGTGAGCTACGACAGCCGCTACTGGGGTTTCATTCCCAGGGAGAATGTCATTGGGCGGCCCATGTTCATCTACTGGTCATTTGAGACTCCGCCCAATCAGTACCTGCAGAAGGAAGTGAGTCAGCGATTGAAGTTCCTGACCCACGTCATCATTCATTTCTTCGATCTGACCCGGTGGCGGCGTACATTCAAGGTGGTACGGTGACGTTCTTTCGATCCAGGCGCGGAGTAACGTTGTTGTGCGCGCTGCTTCTGCTGGCGCTGTTCCTGGTGCGCCCGGGGGCGAACCGTTTGCGCGCGCGGGTCGTTTTGTCCATCAGCCTGGCCCTGCAGCGCCCGGTCGAGGTCTCCCATATCAACTTGCGCCTGCTGCCGCAGCCCGGCTTTGATCTCGAAGACTTTGTCGTGCGCGACGATCCCAGCTTCGGGGCCGAACCGATGATTCGCGCCCATGATGTGACGGCGGTTGTGCGCATGAGTTCTCTGTTGAGGGGGCGGATCGAGATTGCCCGGCTGAGCCTGAACGAGCCCAGCCTGAACCTGGTAAAGAACGCGGAAGGACACTGGAACCTTGAAGGCCTCGTGGAGCGCGCCGCCAAAGTGCCGGTTGCTCCTACCGCCAAGGCCAAGAGCGAGTCGCGGCCCGCGTTCCCTTACATCGAGGCGGGAAGCGCCAGAATCAACTTCAAATTCGGGCCGGAAAAGAAACCCTACGCGCTTACCGATGCCGATTTCGCGCTGTGGCAGGATTCCGAAAATACCTGGGGACTGCGCCTCGAGGCGCGCCCGGTGCGCACCGACTTCAACCTCAGCGATACCGGAACTGTTCACGTTACAGGATCATGGCAGAGAGCCGAGAGCCTCCGAGCCACTCCGCTGCAATTCACGGTGCAGTGGGAAGGAGCACAACTGGGTCAGGCCTCGAAGCTGGCTTACGGAGACGACAAAGGGTGGCGCGGCGAGGTGGAGCTGACTTCCACGCTGCGCGGTACTCCGGGAAATCTTCGGGTGACGGCCGATGCATCGGTGCGGGACTTCCGGCGGTATGACATTCTGGGCAGCAGTTCGACGCTTGCGGCGCAATGCCGGGGCGTTTACAGCTCGGTGAATCACGCCCTGGCAGATGTTTCCTGCCGAGCTCCTGCGGGAGAAGGACTGGTCACATTGCAGGGAGACCTGGGAGTGATCGGGGATCCAAGCACCTACAAGATTTCCGTTCGTGCGAAGGAGATTCCGGTTCAGTCGCTGGTCACGCTCGCGCGCCGCGTCAAGCGCGATCTTCCCAACGACCTCGCGGCGACGGGGAAGGTGGATGCCGCCTTCACCTTTTCGCAGGAGGGTCGCTCCGAGCCCGGTCCCGTGTGGAAGGGAGGCGGCGAAGGCCTTGACCTGCACATGCAATCGAAACAGACGAAGACCGATCTCATCTTCGACCGGCTTCATTTCGCGGTAGCGCGGCAGAGGGGTGAGGGGGACGGACATCCTTCTGAAACCATCGTCGACGTTGGCCCCTTCAACCTGTCATTGGGACGTCCGGCGCCGGTGGCGGTCAAGGGGCGTCTTTCGCGCAGTGGTTATACATTCGCGATTCAGGGAGACGCTCAATTGCGCCGGCTGTTGCAGGCGGCGCAAACGATTGGTGTTTCAGCGCCGAAGATTTCTGGCGAGGGCGTTGCGCGGCTCGACTTGCGGGCCGCAGGCCCGTGGGTGGGTGCGCCGGAGATTACGGGCAAGATTCAATTGCACGAGGTGCGGGCAGAAATTCCGGGAGTCAGCGCGCCGATCAATATCGCAGCCGCGAACCTCGTTGTTTCTCCCGACCAGGTGCGGGCAACCAGCCTGTCGGCGCTTTTCGCGGGCAGCAGTTGGCACGGCTCGATCAGCGTCCCCCGGGAATGCGCCAGGTGCGCCGTCAGGTTCAACCTCGCCGCCGACGACATCGACACAAACAAGCTGGTGCCGCTGTGGGCGGCTGATTCCACTCCGCGGCCGTGGTACCGCTTTTTATCTTCCGCGCCGAAGTCGGGTCTCACCTTTCTGGCCTCGCTGCACGCGGAGGGTAGAGTGACGGCCAACCATCTCCTGGTCCGCAAGCTCGGCGGATCGCGGGTTTCCGCGGATGTGCGGCTGGATGATGGAACGCTCGAGCTTCTTGATCTGCGAGCTGATGTTCTCGGCGGGATCCATCAGGGCGATTGGAAAATCAATTTCAAGGCTGATCCACCCGAGTACAGCGGAAACGGAATTGTGGACCGGGTTTCCCTGGTGCGTTTGGCGGAGGCGATGCACGATGGCTGGATCACGGGAACGGCATCGGGTGCATATGAACTGAAGGCTGCGGGGTGGACGGCGGCTGATCTGCTCGCCTCGGCCGACGGCACCATGCACTTCGAAGGCAATGACGGCATGCTGCCGCATATCTCGCTTGTGAGAGCCAGCACACCGCTTCGCATGGACCGCTTTGCTGGACGGTTGCTTTTGCGTGGTGGAAGGCTGGAGGTTGCCGAAGGCAAACTGGAGAGTCCAGACGGCATCTTTCAAATCAGCGGTACGGCTACTCTGGCGAGCGCGCTGAATATCAAGCTGACGCGCGGCGACACGCGTCACTTCGACATAACAGGCCCGCTGAGCGCACCTCACATTGAGGTTGCTCCAACACCGGAAACCCAGGCCGCGCTGAAACCATGAGGATCCTCACGCTTCTCGGCCTCGTCCTTTTTGTTTCGACCGCGGCAATTCCACAGAGCAAATCAGCCACGAACGCTGCCGCGGCGGCTAGCATGGAGCGGAAGCTGCAGCACATCGAGAGTAATGCGTCAGTCTCCCCTCCCGATTCCACTCCCACCGAGTTGACCGAACAGGAAGTGAACGCCTACTTCGCCTCCGGAAAGATTAACCTGCCCTCGGGTGTGCGCTCAGTTGTATTTCAGGGGCAGCCCGGCGTGGTGACCGCCACATCTCGTGTTGACTTTGACCAGTTCAAGGCGGGGCAGGATTCGTCGAATCCGTTGTTGGAAATCTTCAATGGAGTCCACGACATTGTCGTTGCAGCGCATGCCCATGGCGCAGGAGGCCAGGGCGTGGTGAAGGTGGATTCCGTCTCGCTCGATGGAGTGGAAATTCCGCGATTCGTGCTGCAGCTTTTTGTCGAACGATATATTCAGCCCAGGTATCCGGAAGCAGGTCTCGATTCGCGCTTTCGCCTTCCCGACAGGATTGATGCCGCGCGTGTGGGTCTTCACAAGCTGACAATCACACAAAAGTAGAAGACTCGTATCAGGGCAGGGTAGTTGCGCCCTACGGGCGCGTGATTTCCCTGCAGATCTGTTGCGGCGTGGCTGAAGCCACGCGCTGATACGAACCTGCGGATCTTCAGATGAGATCGTGACACGTCTTTGTTCCACCGAAGACTCGTATCAGGGCAGGGCTTTAGCCCTGCCATTCAGACGAGCGCGTTCGGTCTTCGCGCCAGAACGGCGCAGACGTAGTTGTTGGCCGTTGCGCCCTACGGGCGCGTGATTTCCCTGCAGATCTGATGCGGCGTGGCTGAAGCCACGCCCTGATACGGAACCTTCAGATGAGATCGTGACACGTCTTTGTTCCAACGGAGACTCGTATCAGGGCAGGGCTTTAGCCCTGCCATTCAGGTGAGCGCGTTCGGTCTTCGCGCCGGAACGGCGCAGATGTAGTTGTTGGCCGTTGCGCCCTACGGGCGCGTGATTTCCCTGTTAGATCTGATGCGGCGTGGCTGAAGCCACGCCCTGATACGAACCTTCAGATGAGATCGTGACACGTTTTTGTTCCAACGGAGACTCGTATCAGGGCAGGGCTTTAAGCCCTGCCGTTCAGACGAGAGCGCGGTCTTCGCGCCGGAACGGCGCAGATGTAGTTGTTGGCCGTTGCGCCCTACGGGCGCGTGATTTCCCTGCAGATCTGATGCGGCGTGGCTGAAGCCACGCCCTGATACGAACCTTCAGATGAGATCGTGACACGTCTTTGTTCCAACGGAGACTCGTATCAGGGCAGGGCTTTAGCCCTGCCGTTCAGACGAGAGCGCGGTCTTCGCGCCGGAACGGCGCAACCAGAGATAACTTGTTGGCCGTTGCGCCCTACGGGCGCGTGATTTCCCTGCAGATCTGATGCGGCGTGGCTGAAGCCACGCCCTGATACGAACCACACAAATCACAGAATTTCACGTGAGGCCTGCGCTAGTATCCGGCGGCCATGGCGTGAGCCTTTTCGGTTTCCGCCTGGCTGGCGGCGACGCTGAGTTCTTTTTCCAGGGACGAAAAGCGCTGCAGGATTTCGTGCATGCGCAGGGACATGTTGCGGATAGTCTCGATCTGCGAGCGCGCCGCCGAGGAAAGCGATCCAGGCTCCTGCAGGAGCAACTCCGAGTTGCCTAGCACCGAAGTGAGAGCGTTGTTGAGGTTGTGGCGCATCTCGAGGACATAACGCCCCAGTGTCGCCTGCCGCTCGGCCAGTATTCTCGCCTGTTCCGCGTGATCGGCGCGGGTGACTGCCTCACAGCGGCGCAAGATCTCCGTCGCCAGTTGCACCAGCGTGTCCAGCCAGCCTTCATGCTGGCGCAAGACCGCAGTTTGTGGTTGCCCCTGCCGAAGCCCTTGCGGGAGGTCGTCCCCATCGGAAACAAATATGACGGGCCTGTTCAAAGAACCCAGAACCTTGATCACCGAATTCAGGACGTCGGATCGCATACCACCGACGATGGCAAGGACAAAGCTTTCGGGATCCAGGCCGTGACACAGGTCGCCGCTCACCATGGTGAAAGCCGGGAGCGTGCGTCCCGCCTGCCAGCGGGCAGTGATCGCGCCGGAAAACGCCGCGTCATCGGAGACGATCAAGATTGTGGGCTGATCCAAGGACTGTTTCTCCTATCGGACTTCGGACAGCAGCAACGAACGTGGCTTCATCGGAAGCCGTCCGGCTAGCTGGCGGGATCGTCTGGCGGCTGATCTTTCGGCGCAGAGACCTCGAACTCAGGCACATCCGAACCGCCGGCGATGCCGGCGGCCGCAGCTTTGGAGCGGGAATGGGATTTCTTCTTCTTTCCTCCGCCACCGCCACTGCTGCTGCCGCTGGCGGCGGGAGTGCGTGCGGCATCCACTGCGCCGCGCAAGTCGACCAGCATGCGAAGCGGCTGGCCGGAAGAGTATTCGGCCTGAAACATCACCTTCCACGACTGGCAGATGATGCGCAGGCGCTCGACGGGTTCCTCCGCCGAGAACTGCGCTTTGCGGCAGTCGAGCGTGGTCACGCCGCGCTGCTCCAGTTCGCGCAGGCCTTCGAGGATAGTGTTCAGGTCCTGGTGCATGAGCCGGAAGAACACCCGCCGCAACATGAAATTGAAGCGCGTGAAGGCTACCAGCCAGGAAGGTTCGAAGTACTTGTCTCCGGCGGATGACTTCTCCTTCCGTCCCTTTTCCAGGACGCCGCTGTTGAAGAGCTTATTCAGGGAACTGCATGACTTTGCCGTGTCGATCAGCTCTTCCAGAGCCTCGAGCGGCTCAGGCAACTTCGCCTCTATCGCGCCAAGCACCGGCTCGAGAGTCTCCGCCACGTATTTGAGGGTGATTTCCCGGTTCTCGATACGGGAGGGAACCGAGGTTGAAAAGAACTGCACGAGCAGAAAGTCGATCTTGTCGCGATCGGATTCCCCGCGCGACGTCTTTTTCAGATGGTGCTTCACCAGGGCTTCCAGGCCCTCCTTGCTCGCCAGCGTCGTGTTCTGCAGAAACTGGCGAAGCTGAAAGACGCCGATGCGCTGATCCATATCGAGCAACCAGGCCCTGGCATTCTTGAGAGCTTCCTCGGAGGGCGCGGCCTCGGCTTCAAGTTCGGTACACGCCGGGGCTTCAAGGGCAAATTCGCGAGCGACCCCCGTGTAGAGCGAATGCAGTTGTTTGAGATTCCGCCATTCGGCGCCGGGATCGGTTTCCTGAGCAAGAGATGTCATGATTTCACAATCCAGTTCGGAACCTCGCGGGTGAAGCGCGCCGCTACCGCAGTGCGGCCGGTGCTGTACTGCACTGCCACCACGCAAACCTCCGTATCAAGTGTTCCATCCGAATTCTGAAGCCGCAGGCGGTCGGCAAATTCCAGGGGAAGTCCGGAAGCGAACAGCACTTCGCGGGGCGTGCCGAATTCAATGACCGTGCTTTCGCTGAAGGCGTTGCTTTCGCCCCCCAGCCGCGTGAGCCGCACTGGAATTCGCACCGGCGTGGCTTCGGGAAAAAACTTTGCCAGCTTCGCGGTGGAACTCTCGTGAAGGGTGCGGGCCTTGGCTGTCGCCTGTTGCGGCACGGGATTACCCCAGTCTTCAGACAATCGATGCGGCCTGGGGCTCTCCCGGGCTGCCGGTTAGCATGTCTCGAGCAGTGCCCAGACCGCATCGGCATTTCAGGGTGCACGATGCGGGCCAAAAGTCCATCTGCGGACGTTACCCCTAACCCCTTCAGAATACGGCCCAAGTAACAGCGGGTCGAAGTGACGCCAGATCAGTGGGCCGGATTTGTCTCAGAGTGAAACACTGTCTCACGTCGGAGTCAGACTCAGGACTCATTGCAGGGTGGCCGTAGTTGAGGTCAATCCTTGCCGTGTGCCGATGTTGTAGCGCTTCAGCTTCCGGTAGAGGGTGGCGCGGCTGATGCCGAGCATCTTTCCGGCGCGCGCCTTATCGCCGTTGACTTGTTCAAATACCCGCTGGATCGTTGCCCTCTCTATGTCCTCAAGATCGGTGGAGGAAAGGGCCAGCGCGGGAGCCCCATCCGCGCCCGGGATAGTGGCAGGGGACGCCACAGCGATCCCGGGAGGCAGATCGTTGACATCGATGAGGCGCCGGTCCCCCAGGGCCACGGCGCGTTCGATGCAATTCTCCAGTTCCCGTACGTTCCCCGGCCAATCGTACTGAAGCAGGCTCTTCATCGCGGCGCTGGTCACCTGGATGGAGTCTCCCTTGGCATATCGGTCGAGAAACCAATGCACCAGCATGGGGATGTCGGAGCGGCGGTCGCGAAGGCAGGGCAGATGGACAGTGACGACATTCAGCCGAAAATACAGATCCTTGCGAAAAGTGCCTCTGCGATATTCATCCTCGAGATCGCGGTTGGTCGCGGCAATGATGCGGACATCGACCTTCGTTTTCTGATTGCTCCCGACAGGCCGGACTTCTTTTTCCTGCAAAACGCGAAGCAGTTTGGCCTGCATTTCGAGCGGCAGTTCGCCAATTTCATCGAGGAACACCGTGCCTCCATTGGCAGATTGAAACAGGCCCGTCTTGGACTTGATGGCGCCGGTAAACGCCCCCTTCTCGTATCCGAAAAGTTCGCTTTCGATCAGCGTGGGCACAAGCGAACCGCAATCGACGGCAACAAACGGGCGGTTGGCGAAAACTCCTCTAAAGTGAATCGCGCGCGCCACCAGCTCCTTGCCGGTGCCGCTCTCGCCGGCGATCAGGACCGGCGTTCGCGTGTCCTTCAGGCGCGAGACCATGCGCAGCACGTCCTGAATGTTTGCCGACGCCCCGACGATGCCGTGGAGATCGGTTTCCGTATCCACCCGCTCGCGCAGGAACTGGTTTTCTTCCACCAGGTGAATCTTTTCCGCCATGCGGCGAAGAAACAGGCGCAACTCCTCGAGGGGAGAAAACGGCTTGGTGATGTAGTCGTAGGCGCCGAGCTTCATCGCCTGCACGGCGGTCTCGATGGAGCCGTGGCCCGTCATTACCGCCACCTCGGTCCGGGGAAGCATCTTCTTAACCTTCTCCAGAAACTCCAGGCCGGACATGTGGGGCATCACGAGGTCGGTGAGAACCATCGGGGCAGGCTGCTCCTCCAGCAGGGACAGCGCGCTTTCGCCGCTTTCGGCTTCCAGGCAGGCGAACCCCAAGGATTCTCCGACGGTCATGCACAGTCTTCGAATGCTTTGCTCGTCATCGACAATCAGGAGGCGGACACGCAGATCTTCGCTCACAGGGCCTTCCCCATGGTCTTTTCGACCACTGAAATGAATTGTTGAACCCGAAACGGTTTTTCCACGCAGGGGGCGCCGGTCCTGCGCAGGGTCGCCGCCGTATCTTCGTTCGCGATGTCCCCGGTGATAAAGACCAGCCTGGAGGCCAGTTCGGGCCGGTACCTGGAGATCCAGGCGTGGACATCGCCGCCCTCCACGCCGCCGGGGGTGCGCATATCGGAAACCACTCCCAGAAATCTTCCGGTTTCAAGCAGCCGCAGGCCCTCAACCCCGGAGTCGGCGCAGACTACCTCGTATCCACTGCGCTCCAGGGCCGCGCGAACGTAGGCCATGACGGCGGGCTCATCCTCGATCAGCAATACCGGCAGAACATCCTGCTTCAGCGCGGGTTGTGTCATCGCTGTCCCTCTCCAGCTACGGCCCCCAGGGAGGCCATTTCTGATGCGGCGCGAAGGCGCACGGTGAAGGTCGCGCCCTCCGAGTCCGCGTTGTTCTGACAGAGGATTTCTCCTCCATGCTCGTGCACGATTCCGTAGCAGATGCTCAGGCCAAGGCCCGTGCCCTTGCCCACGTCCTTCGTGGTGAAAAAGGGATCGAAAATGTGGTCGGGAAACGCAATGCCGTGACCGTTGTCGCGAAAGAGAATCTGCACCAGGTTGCCCTTATGGCTGGTGGCGATATCGATTCGCGCCGGCCGCCCGAGGTCCCGCACGGCGTCGTAAGCGTTGTTCAGAATGTTCAGGAACACCTGCTGCAACTGGTGCGAGTCCCCGACCACGTCGGGCAGAGCCGGGTCGAACAATTCGTTCACTTCGACTCCATGGCTGTGGAAGTCATAGGCCCGCAGCTGAACGGTGCGGTGCAGAATGGAGTTGAGCTGCACGGGCTTGCGCTGCGGAGGCATCTGGCGGGCGAAGCTGAGAAGATTCTGGACAATCTGCTTGGTACGCTGCGCTTCCTGGAGTATGACCCGCAAATCCTTGCGTGCGCTCTCGGGTATGTCCGGATTTTCCATCAGCAGGTCGGCGAATCCGAGAATGGCCGTGAGCGGATTGTTTACCTCGTGGGCTACGCCGGAAACGAGTTGACCCACGGCCGCGAGCTTTTCGGCGTGCATGAGCTTGGCATGAAGGGAGGCCGAATCGGTTATGTCGGACATCACCACTACGAGGCTGGAGACATTCCCCTGCTCGTCGCGCATCGGACTCAGGTTGACCGAGAACTGGCCGATCTGGCCATCCTCGTGAAGAATCTGCAGCTCAAGATTGTCCACCTGATTGCCCGCCAGAGTTGAGCGAAACGCCTGCGTGAAACTGGCCTGGGTTCTGGGCGCTACCAGCTCGATCATGGGCAGATCGAGCAACTGTTTCTGCTGGTAACCCATTTCGGCCCAGCGACGGTTGGCGTAGCTGACCATTCCAGCGCTATCCGCGACCAGAATCAGGCTTTGCGTGTTGTTGAGGATCTTGCCGGAGAAATCCCGCTCCCGCTGAAGCTCTGACTGGTAGGACCTCAGCCCGCTGATGTCGAGCATGAGACCGCGATACTGGAGGATCCGTTCGTGGGAGTCGCGGACCGCAAAGGCGTTCATCAGCACATGTACCGGAGCGCCCGTCCGGTGGCGCAAAGTTTCCTCGTGATTGCGTACGCCGTGGCGCTGCATCTGATCGGCAAACTCCCGGTAGCGCTCCGGGGAAGCAAAAATGGAATGCGGAATGTCAGTCTGAAGCAGTTCCTCGCGGCTGCTGTAGCCGAGCATGCGAACCAGGGCGTCGTTGACTTCGACGAAGCGCCCCTCCGGAGTGGCAAAGAACAGTCCCTCCTGGATGCTGCCGAAAAGTTCCTGGTAGCGGCGTTCGACCTCGCGCCGGTCAGAAATGTCTTTAAGAACGTGAATCGTCTGCAAGGTTTCGCCGCTGGCAACGTCTACTCGTGAAGTGGAGACCAGGTAGGTGCGATCGAGCACGGGATGAACGTACTCGCTCGCGACTTCGTCCGCAGCACGGCAAAATGGGCAGGACACTTTCTGCGTGACTTCCAGCGCCAACAGCGCCGACATGTTGACGCCGATGAGGGACTGCGGAGAGACGCCGATAAAGTTGGCCAGCGACCGATTCACGCGCAGAACGTTGTCTGCGCCGTCGTGGACCACGATGAAGTCGCTGATGGCATCGAAGGTTTCAATCCAGTGCCGGTTCGAGTGCTCCAGTTGCGAGAACCGGAGGGCACTTTCGAGAGCTGCCGACACATGAACTGCGGCCGCGGCGAGTAGCTGTTCTTCCTCGGCCCCGAGCGGTGTGCCGCGATTGGCCAGGCATACCACGCCCGTCAGTTCCTCACCCACGGACAGACGCACGAGAATGCAATCGTCCCAGCCCAGGACCGATGCGGCGGCAGGGCCAAACAAATCCGCTGCGCTTGAGGAGATGACCGCGCCGGAATGCCGCGACACTACGTCGGCGACGGCATGACTGAAGCGGCGCGGCAGCATGGTGTCAGGAGATCCGGCATGGCCCTCGAAGGCCAGAGCCTCCCAGGCAGCGCCCCGCTTTGCAACCAGCAGAGCCGACGATACTGCCGCCATATCCGCCATACGGGGCAAAACCACGTTGGCAAACTCCTCCAGTCCGGGCGCAGAGTTCACGGCCAGTGCGAGGTCGGTGAGGGACTCCAGGCGCTGCTGTTTCAGCCGCGCAACCTGGAGGTTTCGCGTCCTTTCGAGGATGACGCCGGCGCGCGCGGCCAGCAGCCGGGCCCGGCGAATGTCCTCCGGCGAAATGCCGGAGCGGTCAAGCCGATCCAGCACGCCCATCATGCCCATGATCTGGCCGCTCGTATCGAGCAGAGGCACTGCCAGGAGTTGCCGGACCTTGAAGGCTGCGATGACGTCAAGATTCGCATCCGGAATCGTGCCCAGACTGTCGGTGGAGAAAACCTCGCCGTTCTTGAGCGCCTGGGTGGCGGCTCCATCGGGAACCGCAAGAGAAATCTGCTCCGCGCGCCCGTCTTCGGTTTTCCACTTGATGTGAAAGGCTTCGTTCTCGAGCAGGCCGACGCATGCGCGCTTGAATCCCAAAAACTCCGCGGCGCGAATGGACAATTGCTGCAGGCAGCGGTCAAGATCGGGCATGGAACTCAACTCGGCGGTAATCTCCAGCAGTTGCTGGGGTTCCTGGCTGGGGAGAAGGCCGCCGGGAGAGAGATCGCTGGTGGAACGCGCCATGCCCACCAGGCCCGCCACGGACGACGCCAAAGCCTTCTCTTCCTGGGTGAAGGCGCGGTCGCGGCGAGGGTAAACCAGCACAGCTCCCTGGCTGCGGGCAGCGCGGAACGGTACGGCCAGGGCCATCCCGCCGGGAATTCGATCGCCCAGGCCGTGGGCGGATGATTCGATGGTGATGGCAATGGTTTCGCCTGCGGCGTTGGCCCTGGTCGCCATGTCACGCGCGAACTGCAAGCCCTTTCCTTCGAGCCCGGCGCGGCCCGACTCCGCCAGTTGCTGCGACTCGCCTGCCACCGCCTTGGGGTGGAAACCGTAGCCCTCGCGCAGGAAAATTCCCACCAGCGAGGCCCGCAACAGCACCCGGATATGCTCGGCCAATGCGGCCATCAGGTCGGTTGGATTGGGCGCGGTTTGCAGAGTATTGGCAACCTGAGCCAGGATCTCCGCCCGCCGGTTGCCGTCGGGCGGCTTCTGAATGGTGCGCGTGGCCTCCAGCAGGCTGCCCAACTGTCCCGCCAGAATGGTGGCTCTTGCTGCCAGTTCATGGTTGAAGAAATCGGGAGCGGAGGCGTGCACAAACAGCG
Organism: Terriglobales bacterium; assembly: GCA_963803205.1. GTDB lineage: Bacteria > Acidobacteriota > Terriglobia > Terriglobales > Acidobacteriaceae > CAWDLG01. Next base: position 137,422 of record CAWDLG010000003.1, on the reverse strand, counting down.
CGGCCCCGGCTACTTCATTGGCCACGACCACGGGAGACGCCATGATGGCCCGTATCCGGAACTCGGGGACCAGTACCGATTTGGAAATGCTCAGGCGATTGGCAAAAACTGTCCGATGCTCGCGAATTGCGTCGTGCATGGTGGCGCTGTCGGCAATCTTGAGCCGCAGGCCTGGAATGCGGTCGGACAGCATTCCGTCCGCCTGCAAACCGATCAGCTCGTCCCCGCGGCACTCCCAGTAGTAGGCGCCATCGACTTGAAAGAACTTGCGCGTGGCGCGGCAGAACAGCCGGATCAGAAGATCGGCTGAGGGGCCGTCGGCGGCGGCGACAGAAACCTGCAAAAGCAGTTGCTGAAAAGTGTCATCCGCTCGAATCTTGGCCCTGTCCGACACTCTGATCTGTCCGCCTTGCATGGGAAAGCTGCCGGCTCTTGGTACGTCCATCCAAGTAATTGAATATACGAGGAAAGTATCCGGCAATCTCAATTTGAGTCAAGCGAATAAGGGTACCTGTCTACAGTTACCAACTCCCTGAAAACCGGGTATCGATCGGGTCGACGGTCTCAGATTGAGAGCAGTCGAGGACCCTGAGACGACCCGCTAACTCCTTGGTCCGACCGGACTTGACCGCAATTGAGTTAATGGTCTGCGAATCAACAACTTAGTAATGCTTACTACAGTTTCTCGAGAGTCCTCCGGCTGGCAGACCCCGTGCATTTCGTTCAGTGAATATCCCTAGCTACGGGTGTGCGAACCGCGGGCGCAATCAGGCCGCCGGTGAAATTGCGGGAGGGAACGGTATGACGATCAGCAAGAAACTCTATGCAAGCTTCGGAGCCGTGCTTGCGATGGTCGTGGTGCTGTTCCTGGTGAACCTGTCGGCAGTCCGGCGCGAGCACCACGCCAAGGCGGCAGCCGCCCGCAGCCTCGAACTGGCAGAAGCCACCGACCACGTCCGCTTCCAGATGATGCAGAACCGCCTGTATCTGAGCAACTACCTGCTCAGTGGGGACACGCGGATGGCGGACCACATGCGCGAGGGCATCCAGGCGTTCAAGAACCAACTCCAGACCGCCAGGTACCTGGCGAACTCCGAGGGACAGCGCGACTCATTGAACAAACTGGGCGTGACCGAGGAAAGCTGGACCCAGGAATTCGCCGAGCCCATGGTGCAGAAGCGCCACCAGGTTGATAGCGGAAACGCCACCGTCGCCGAGTTGCAGATTTTCTATTTGCAGAAGGACGCTTCCTCATGGGTCAAAGCCGCGAGTGACTTGTTAGATCAGGCTGATGAGGAAAGCCACCGGGTGCTTGAGGAGCGGCGACGTTCCGACGAGAGTGCCGCCACACGCACGGTCGTGATCGCACTGATGAGCACCGTGCTGGCATTGGCCGTGGGCGCGATCATCGCCTTTACGTCGTCAAAGTCCATCTCCGGGCCCTTGGAAAGCCTGATCGGTGTGGCCGACCGCATCGGCAATGCGGGCAATCTGAATCACGAAATCGATGTGGCCCGCAAAGACGAAATTGGAGAACTCTCGCGAACGTTCTCGAAAATGGTGACTTACCTGAAAGAGATGGCGTCGCTTTCGGAATCGATCGCGGGGGGCGATCTGACGGTAGAGGTGGTGCCGCGTTCCAAAGACGACACGCTCGGGAACGCGTTCTCCCGGATGATTCAAGGGCTTCGGAATCTGGTGCGGAGTGTTCGAGATGCCGCCTCGCAGGTGGCCAGCGCTTCGGCCCAGGTGGCTGGCGCCTCGGACGGATCGGCGAAGATCAGCCTTCAGACTTCGTCCGCCATCGATGAAGTGACCAGCACCATGCACGAAATGAGCGTGAACGTTCAGAACATGGTCAAGAGCACGCAGACGCAGGCCAGCAGCGTGAGCGAAACCTCAGCCTCAATTGACCAGATGGTAGCTTCCATCCAACGCGTGGCCGACACAGCCAAAGTCCTGCTCGATATCTCCAACCGCTCGCGGGAGGAAGTGCAGAGCGGGATTACCACGATGGAGAAGGCCACCGATGGCCTGACGAGAATCAACGTCACCATCCGCTCTTCGGGACAGATCATCGGCGTGCTGGGCCAGAGGGCTGACGACATCGGCAAGATCATCGAGGTGATCGATGACCTCGCCGAGCAGACCAATCTGCTCGCCCTCAATGCCGCCATCGAGGCGGCGCGGGCCGGAGAGCACGGTCTTGGATTTGCGGTCGTAGCCGACGAGGTGCGGAAGCTGGCGGAAAAATCTGCCCAATCCACCAAGGAAATCTCGGAACTCATCCAGAGCATTCAGAAGGAAGCGCGCAAGGCGGTCGAGAACATGGACCAGAGCACCAACATCGTGAACGAGGGCCTGGACCTGGGGGGCGCATTGCGCCTTGCGCTGGGCAAGATCTCCAACGTAGTGACCGAGGTCTACAAGTTTGCGCAGGAAATCGGATCGGCGACGAACGAGCAGTCGCACGGTTCATCGCAGATCGCGCGCGCCACCACGCGGCTCAACGAAATTACCCACGAAATCAACTCGGCGGTGGAAGAGCAGGCTTCGGGAGCTCAGGCCGTAGTCCGGGCGATGGAGCGCATGCGGGAACTGGTTCAGCAGACGACTTCGGGATCGGCGGAGCTGGCCGCGTCCTCCGAGCAGATGTCGAAGATGTCAAGCGAACTGCTCGAATTCATGGACCGGTTCACTCTCGAGCATGTCGAGCACACCGGGTTCTGGCAGGAATCGGGCTCCGCCAAGGATTCTTCGCGGCGTGCTGCCCGGGCGGGACGCAGCTAACGGCGACTTCTGGTGAACGGCGACCTTCACATTGTCGGCTTCCGGATCGGGCGCGAGACCTACGGCGTCCCCATCACGTCATTGCACGAAATTGTGCGGGTGCCGGAAATCACCGCGGTTCCGGATGCGCCCGAGTACATGGAAGGAGTTATCAACCTGCGAGGCAAGATCGTTTCCGTAGTCGATCTGCGCAAGCGTTTTGGCCAGAGCAAGATTTCGCCAAGCCGGCGCAATCGCATTCTGGTGATTGAGCACAAGGGCCGGCTATGCGGTCTGATCGTGGACTCGGCTTCCGAGGTGCTCAAGATTCCGGCGAGCGATATCGAGCCTTCGGCGGCGGTTTTCCAGGAGAGCACGGTGAACGCTGTTACCGGCCTGGGTAAACATAAGGGGCGGCTGATCGTGCTGCTGGATACGGGGAAACTGCTCGAATTCAGCGGCATGCGGCAGGCCGCGCCAGACGGCGAGAGCACTGAAAATCCGAAGATTGGAGCGGGCGCGGCGGCGAACAGCGCCAGCAGCCGATAACCATCATGACCTCAGCCGGCGTCGCAGTCCAGCTCAACAAATCCGAACTTAAGCTCCTGCGCGCTCTCATCTACGAGGAGTGCGGAATGTTCTTTGACGAGCGCCGCACCCATTTTCTGGAAGACCGCCTGCAGCGCCGCCTGAAGGAGTGCCATCTGGATTCCTTCTATGGGTACTACAAGCTGCTGACGAGCGATCAGGGAAAAGAAGAGCTGACGAGGCTGCTCGAAGATCTCACCATCAACGAGACCAGCTTCTTCCGCAACCGCGCCCAGATCGACCTGTTTCACAAGCATCTGCTGGAAGATCTGATGCTCCGGCGGCACGCGCAAAAGAAGTATTCGCTCAAAATCTGGAGCGCGGGCTGTTCCACAGGGCAGGAGCCTTACACGCTGGCCATGATGGTCGCTGACGCCCTGGGCTACTTCGACCTGCGTTACTCGCTCAGCGGGCCGCCGATCATGCCAAAGCCACTGATCCCCTCGCCGTGGAAGGTGGAGATACTGGCCAGCGACATCAGTTACACCGCGCTGCGGGTCGGACAGGAAGGCATCTACACCGAGTCGCAGATGGCTTCGGTCGATTACAGCTATCGCCTGCGCTACTTCGACAAGATCGGCGACCGGTATGCCATTCGCACGGCGGTCAAGGATCTGGTTCACTTCGACTTCCACAATCTGAAGACGGATTACCTGCCGCAACACAACGACTTCATCTTCTGCCGGAACGTCATGATGTACTTCGACGACGCGGAGCAGAGGCGGCTGATCGAGAAGTTCGCGCGCTGTCTTAAGCCCCACGGGTATCTGTTTGTCGGGCACGCCGAGAGCCTGCTGGGACTGACTGAAAAGTTCTCAATGATTTACCGCAACAACGGAACCGCCTACCAGCGGGTGGAGGTGGCTCCGTGAACTTCTTTTCCGGCGAACGGGGAGCGGAACTGCGGGAGATTTTCTTCGAGAGCGCGCAGGAACTGCTGCAATCGCTCAACGACGAAGCGCTGAAGCTGGAACGCGAACCGGGAGACGCGGAGGTCGTTCGCAGCATGCGCCGCATTGTACACACGCTGAAAGGGGACGCTGCCGCTTGCGGCTTCCGTGAGCTGAGCGAATCGGCTCACCACCTGGAGGACGCTCTCGCAGCGGAGGCGCTGTCGCCGGAAGCGTCGCTGGCGGAACTGGCATTTACCGCGGCCGATACTTTCGGGGCCATGCTCGCTTCCTATCAGCAGAATGTGAAGCCGCCTTCCGCTGAGCCCCTGCGGAAGATGGTGGATTCTTTGCTGGCGAGCCGCCAGAATCCGCAAAAGCTGGTTCCCGGTCCGCAACCGGATCTGGGATTTGTGCCGAGTGAAGCGGAGCGTTCCGCTGCCCATGCGGCAACGGCACGGGGCAGGAATGTATACCACATTGTCACGCAGATTGATTCGCTCTGCGCCATGCCCATCGCAGCCCGGCAGCTCATTCTGAATGCGCTAAGCGGGGCCGGTGAGGTGCTGGGGACCCGTCCCGAAGCAAGCTCCGTTTCCCCTGCGAACCACGTGCAATTGCTCTTCGCCAGCGCGCGGGCAGCTGAGGCAATCGCGTCGATGTGCCGAATTCCTACGGTCGTGGCGGACGTGCAGGTCACGCCCGCGGAGAATGCGATCCTCAAGAACGTAACGCCTGCCAGGCTTGAGCCAGCCGGGGATCGTCCGGCGAACCAGGCGTCCGATTCGGTGTCGCGCTCCGTGGCGCAGGAGAGCGCGCCTACGCCGGGCCAGACTGCGGCAGCGGCGGTCGAAAACATCCTGCGAGTCGATGCCGAGCGCATCGACAACGTTCTCAATCTGGTCGGCGAACTCATTATCGGCAAGTCGATGATGCAGCAGATTTTCAATGAACTTGCCAGGAAGTACCCCAAGGAAGGCCTGCGCGGACGCTTTTCCGACACCATGGCCTTCCAGTCGCGCGTTCTGCAGGATCTCCAGCGCTCGGTGATGAAGATTCGCATGGTTCCGGTGGAGCAGCTTTTCCGGCGCTTCCCGCGACTGGTGCGCGACGTGGCCAGGCAGTGCGGCCGGCAGGTGGAACTGAAGGTCCATGGGCAGGATACGGATCTCGACAAGAGCCTGCTGGATGCGATTGCCGAGCCGCTGACGCACCTGGTGCGCAATGCGATCAGCCATGGAATTGAGACGGCAGAAGAACGTGTCGTTAGGGGAAAGCCTGCGGCCGGGACCATACGGCTCGATGCCTACCATCAGGGTAACCAGGTCATCGTGGAAATCCGCGATGACGGCGCCGGGATTGATCTTCCGAAGATCAGGGCCAAGGCCATTCAGAAAGGACTCCTGAGCGAAGAAGAAGCCGGCCGGCTGAATGAGTCGGGCACGCTGGACCTGATCTTCCGGCCGGGATTCAGCACCGCCGACCAGATCACGGAAGTTGCGGGACGCGGCGTGGGTCTGGATGTTGTGCAAAGCGTGGTGCATCGCCTGAAGGGTTCGCTGAGCATGGAAACCCAGCCCGGCGAGGGAACCACATTCAAGATCAAGTTGCCACTCACGCTGGCCATCATCACAGCTTTGCTCTTCCGCGTGGAGCAGCGCCTGTATGCCGTGCCGCTGAACAGCGTGGCGGAAATCACCCGCGCCCGCGAATCCGACCTGCACCGGGTGGACCGCTTTGAGGTTCTTCAGCTACGGGACAAGGCCCTTTCCATGGTGCGCCTGGGACGGCCGCCGGAGGACGCCGAGCAGTCCGCGTCAAAGAAACTGTTTGTGCTGGTGATGTCCGTGGGCGACCGGAAGCTGGGACTCATCGTCGATTCGCTGGAAGGAGAGGAAGAACTCGTCATTAAGGCGCTTGACGATCAGACGGTTGCCACCGACCTGGTGAGCGGCGCTTCCATCCTGGGAGATGGCCGGGTCGTCCTGATTCTCAACCTGGCTGCAATTGTCGAACGCACAGGGCAGAAACCGGAAGGAGAGAACGGCATTTCCTTTGGTCTTCTGCTCACACAAGCTGACCGGGCGCGAATGGCTTTGCAGACTGCGGGAGGGCGCTCATGAACGAACCGGTGCGCGTGCTCGTGGTCGACGATTCCGCGCTGATGCGCAAGTTGATTCCGCAGATCTTGCAGAGCGATGGTTCCATCCAGGTGGTGGGAACCGCTATGGACGGAATCTTCGGCCTGAAGAAGATTGAAGAGCTGAAGCCTCAGGTCGTCACTGTGGATCTCGAAATGCCGGGCATGGGCGGCATCGACATGCTGAAGGAAATCGTGCGTCGCCACCACGTGCCGGTGATCGTGGTGAGTTCGCACAGCACGGAAGGCGCCGCCATTACGCTCAAGGCGCTTTCGCTCGGAGCCTTCGACTTTGTCGCCAAGCCGGTGGACGTCTCGGCCCGCATGCCCGAAATTGCCCGGGAACTGATCGCCAAGATTCGCGCGGCCGCGAATAGCCGGGGAATCACAATGGCTTCGCCGGTGGGCGCTGTACAGCCTGCCGTCAAGATTTCAACCGAACTCAACCCAACCCCGACCCGCATAGTCGCGATCGGCATTTCGACGGGCGGACCGCAGGCCATGCAATATTTGCTGCCACAGTTGCCGGCAAACTTCCCCGGTTCGATTCTGCTTGTACAGCACATGCCGGAGGGCTTCACTTCAATGTTTGCCAGGCGCCTGGACGAGACCTGCGCTATCGCTGTGAAGGAAGCTCAATCTGGAGATGCGCTGCTGGCCGGACGGGTGCTGGTTGCGCCCGGCAACAAGCACATCAAGGTCAAGCGGTTGCCGCTGGGAAATGTGGTCCTGCTGAGCGAGGATCCGCGGGTCAATGGGCACCGCCCGTCGGCAGACGTGCTTTTTCGCAGCGTTGCGGAGGAATTTGGAAACCGGAGCATTGCCGTCCTGATGACCGGCATGGGAGACGACGGCGCCGAAGGTTTGGGCGCAGTGAAGCGAGCGGGCGGCCTGACCGTGGCGCAGAGTGAGGAGTCGTGCGTGGTTTTTGGCATGCCGAGGGCGGGGATCGAGCGCGGGTATGCCTCCCGGGTGGTCAGCCTCGACGCGCTCGCCAACACGCTTTTCGTGAATTGTGCGCCGGACCGCAAGGGGGAAAACGGGCAGGAGCCAGGCGCATTCGGGGCTGCGGTGGGGATCAAACGAAGTTGAATTTCTTGCCGTCACGTTTGTGCCGGCTTTCAGTACTGGGGTTGGAGGAGAGTGCAACATGGAGCAGTTCGCGCCAGTTCGAAGAACTAAAGACGGTCAGCCGATCCGGTATCTGGTGGTTGACGACTCGATATTTGCGCGCAAGAACCTGGCCCGCATCGTGGAGACCTTTGGCGGGCAGGTGGCGGGAGAGGCGGCGGACGGGCTGACCGCGATCACGGAATACGACCGCACGCGCCCTGACATCGTTCTCATGGACATCACCATGCCGCAGATGGAGGGGATCGAGGCAGCGGAGAAAATCGTGCAGAATCATCCCACGGCGCGAATCGTGATGGTGTCCTCAGTCGGCTACCAGGAAAACATCGTCGCGGCATTGCAACGAGGGGCGCGGCATTTCGTGCAAAAACCGGTCAAGCCCGAAGTCCTCTACGAGGTTATCAAGTACGTGCTCGGCGAGGAAGGCACGGTGTCGAATGCCATGGGGGCGGGGGTCTAGTCATGAAAATGGAACTGATTCAGCCGTTCATCAATGCCGCCGATGCCGTGCTGTCACAGGGCCTCAACTCGCCCATGTCGATCGGCAATCTCAGCATGGAACAGGACACATACCGCCGGAAGGGAATTGCAGCCCTGGTGTGGCTGAGCGGCGATATTGAAGGCCGCATCATCTTTGATCTGGATCCTCAAACAGCGGTGAAAATCGCCAGCCGTCTGGCAGACACGCCACTGCCGGAGTCGGACACGCTGGTGCGCGAAGCGGTCTGCGAACTGGCCAACCAGATAATTGGAAACGCGATTACGACGTTGAATGATCAGGGATTCCGTTTTCGAGTGCACCCGCCAGTCGTGCACACAGCCGACGAAGGATCGCAGAGCAGCGAAGACACCGAGACGCTGGTCATGTGCTTCGAAACCGAACTCGGAAATGTCTTCATGAATATCGCGCTTCGCTACAGCACCAAGAAAAAGGAACCACGGGCGTTCGCCGCGGGGGCGGGAAGATAGGAATTCCGCTGTCCTCCGATCATCGCAGCGCTTGTTCAGTGCCTGCAATGAGTGGCCTCGTAACGCTTTCCCACGCATTCCGCGCGCGAAACCACTTTCCTTCTGCGCCGTGGAGAATCGTACTCACATTGAGCGTGTACCAGTCCTCATCCTTGCCGGGTAAGTAAATGTACCCCCGCGCTGTCTCCGGATCATACTCATAGAACACGACATAAATCAGCCGCTCACCCGGCATTTTTGCATAGAAAGACACCTCATAGCGTTGGAGTCCATCAGGCGGCTGTGCAACTGGCTGCGACCACTGAACGATAAAGCTATCAGGCCGTGTCGAAGTTGATTCAGGACAACCGGCCCCAGAACAACTCGTCCCAGGTCCCGTCCAGACACCGAAGTTTGCCAGTGTTTTCGGGTCGGTGATTTCAATCGGAATTTTCAGATTCCCGCCCTTGATTATGATCTTTGATGTCACACCCTTTGCACATACTTCGGCAGGAACCGCTAACAGAAGGAAAGTCAACAAAGTTAAAAGCAGGCGCTTCATTTCGCACCCCAAGGAGGTCGTTCTGAATTAGATCACCCACAAAAGTGCGGGTCAATTCCAGGCATCTTCGATCTGGCGAATGCTGGAAACCGAGAGGTCAATCTCACCTTTTCGCAGCTTTTAGGTCTCAGTGCCCGGACAAAACAAACAGAGGGCTTTGCGGCGGAGGCCGCGAGGTGGGCTGGTTCGTGGGCGGGGGAAGGGAACTGATGGGAGCCACAATATCGAGCACGAAGCTGTCATCAGAAGTGCGAACAATCGCGGTGCTCCCGGCGTCGCAATTCGTGACGTAGACGCGGGTTCCATCGGCGGCGGCCGCGACATGGCGGCGGAAGGGCACGGCGTCACAGCTCGTATCCTCGGAAACGCCTCCCATCGCCCCCACCGAGATGGTCTTCAGAACGCGATTGCTCGCGGAGGACGCGACCGTGACATGGGTAGCGATACAGGGCGCGACCTCGCCGGCGGAACAGGAAGTATTCGGCTGATAGGTGGCGATATACACGCGGCTGCCGTCGGGCAGAGAGGTGATGGAAGCGATAGTGCAGCCCGCCGGGCAGGGAATGTCCGTTCCTCCATTGGGATCGACCGTAAGGTCAATCGTCGCGAGCGGTACGGGAACGTCGCCCGACACATCGAGCACCGCTACCGTCCGGCTGCCGGGGATCGTGACGTAGAGCCGATTCAGCGTCCGGGCGTAGTACATGAAATCGGCGCCCGGCAAGACGACAGATTGCGAAATGATCGCGTCTGAGGGAACGTCGACTACCGAAATGGTGCCGCTGGAGCCGTCCAGGACGTAGACACGCGAGCTGTCGGAACGCGCAATTACCCACGCAGGTGCGCTGCCCGTATTGACGGGGGCGTTCGTGCTCTTGTCGGAAATGTTGATGCTGGTGAGCGAGCCGGCTGTGACGCCGTCTCCGCGGTTGGCCACGTACAGCTTCTTGCCGTCCGGAGTTTCCGCCATCGAAAACGGATTTCTTCCCACCGGAATTGTTCGGGTCACGACGTTGTTGTTGACGCTGATGACGGAAACGGTGTCGTTGCCGGGATTCGCGACATACACCGTGTCGTTCTGCGTGGTCGCAATGTATGCCGGTGCAGATCCGAGCGGCAGGCTCACGGTCGCGACCGTGGTGGCATCGCTCGGGGAGTAGACGGAAACGGAGTCCTCGGTACTGTTAGCTACGAAAACGCGGGCGCCGTTGGGCAGTACTGCCGCGTGTACCGGTCCCACGCCGACTCGTGCCACGCCGACATTCGTGTCGCCGGAGACGTCGACGCGGCTGCTGGCGCCGGGATTGTCAGATCCGTTGCGGCTGAGGATCAAAGAAAAATGAAGGCTCGACGGATCGGGAGGAATGGGTGTGACCGGAATTGCCACCGGGCGGAACACGTCGCCGCAGCTGACGCAAATCACAAGGATCAGCAAAACAGCCGTCAGGCGGGCGAACTGAAATGCAGTCATCAATATCCCGAAATGCAGTCCATGGGTGTCAGGCTGATCCTGAAAGATTGTCTATTCTAAATGGGGATGACACCGAGCGCCACTAAGGATGCATCGCAGCCCGGGAACAGGAAAATATTTATTGCGCCTTCCGGCGGGACTTCTTGCCGGTGCTCGGAGTTTCGCGGGTCGTGCTGGCTACCGGCTTCTTCTTTCCTTCCATCTCCGCCAGGCTCTGCTTCAGTGCTGACATGAGGTCGACGACCGGGGCCAGTTTCTTGGGCTTCTCGACCTCGGCGATCGTGCCGCCTTCGAGTTTGGTTTCGATCAGATTTTTCAGGTTGTCCTGGAAAGTGTCGTGGTATTTCTCCGGGTCCCAGTCGGCGGCGAGAGCGTCGATGAGCTGATGCGCGACTTTGACTTCGGCATCCTTCAATTCGACATCGGGGGCCCCGTAGCCCTCCACGGTGCGCACCTCTTCCGCGTAGTACATGGTGTGGAGCATCATGCCGCCCTCGTGGGGGCGCAGGAACACGGTGTATTCGCGATTGTGCATGGTCAGCTTTGCAATAGCCACGTACTCGCTCTCTTCGAGCGCCTTGGTCAACAGGGCGTAAGGACGGCGTCCGGCTTCCTCCGGAATCATGTAGTAGGACGATTCGAAGTAGACGGGGTCGACATCGGCGGCCTTGACGAACTCGAGGATTTCCATGGTCTTGGCGGTCTTCGGCTCGATCTTCTTGATCTCCTCCGGCTCAACAATTACGTACTCGCCCTTGCGATACTCGTATCCTTTGACGATCTCGCTGCGCTCGACGACGCGATCATCCGTGGGGCAGTAAAGCTGCTGCTTGATGCGGGTCAGGTCGTCACGATGAAGCATGTGGAAGGAAATTCCAGAGCTGCGCGCGCCAGAAAAAAGCCGAACCGGCAATGAAATCAGGCCAAAGGTGAGATAGCCGGACCAAACCGAGGCTGCCATAGTTCCCCCGTCAAACCGAAACCGTCTGAACCGCGTTGAGCAACTTGAGTTTAGACTACAACGACTGATTTTGATGCGCGAACAGCGGGCGAGGTAGCCGAATCGAAAGCACCATATCTAGGGCATGTTAGAAAACTACCCAATCCATAGCGTCTGGACTGCCCTGGTAGTGACGACCGCATTTGCCATCCTGGCCCGACTGCTGCGGGGCGTTTCCTCTTCGGGCGCGGTCGCGGGAGGCGTGATCAGCTTTCTGCTCTACATGTGTGGCGGCCCGGGCGCGTTCGCCGCACTTGTGACCGTATTTGTGCTGACCTGGGTGGCGACCCGCATCGGCTACCAGCGAAAGGCGAGACTGGGCATCGCGGAGAAACGCGACGGGCGCAAGGCGTCACAGGTGCTCGCGAACCTGGGCGTTTCGGCAGCCTGCGGGCTGCTGTATGCGTGGAGTTCTCACCCGGCGTATCTCGTGGCGGCGGCTGCGGCGCTTGCCGAAGCAGCCGCGGATACCGTCTCCAGTGAGCTAGGGCAGGCGAGCAGCAGCACGGCGAGGCTGGTAACTACCTGGGAGCGCGTTGCAGCCGGCACGGACGGAGCTGTCAGTCTGCCGGGGACGGTGGGCGGAATCACGGCGGCTTTGCTCGTGAGCCTGGTATGCATGGGAACGGGCCTTCTGTCTCCGCGAAGCATGATGCTTGCAGTGTTGGCCGCCATCGCGGGCACGATCATGGACAGCTTTCTTGGCGCTTCGCTGGAGAGGCACCGAATCCTCAATAACGACTTAGTAAACTTTCTGAGTACATTTACCGCCGGAGCCATTGCCTTTCTACTAACTTAGCGCGATCCCTCCAAAATGATTTTCTTCGACGCCGGGCGTACATGTCCTACCGTTTATTGAGCTTACGGGGGTCGCCATGGAAAATCAGCAAAGCACCTCCGGTTTCCCAGGCCGCATCTCATCTGTATTGGGCATAGCCTGGAAGAATTCCCGGGAACACATCTTGCAACGCAGCGAAAGATGATTCAGCAGTCATGAAGATCAGTACATTTGTCGTCGGGTGCGCCCTAGCTCTCGCGCTCTTTCTGTTTGCGCAAAAACGCGAGCCAGCCCCGGCCGGATTCCATGCAGTCGTCGACCTCACGCACTCGATCAATGCCAGCGTCCCGACTTTCGATCCAGCCGAAAAGTCGGCTTATCACGTTGAAACCGTCGCCACTTTCGAGAAGAACAAGTATTTTGCCCGCAACTTCTCCATGCCGGAACACTATGGAACCCATATTGACGCTCCTGCGCACTTTGCCCGTGGCCTGTGGACCGTGGACCAGATCCCTCCCGAGCGCCTGATTGCGCCGCTGGTTGTGCTGGATGTTACCGCGAAGGTGAAGGGCGATCCCGATTATCAGGTCTCGGTGGCCGATATTGCCCAGTGGGAAAAGACAAATGGACCAATGCCTACGGCGGCGGTGGTAATGGCTCGCACCGGCTGGGGTTCGCGCTGGAGTTCAGCCAGGCAATTTCGAAATGCGGACGGCAAGGGTGTGATGCACTTCCCCGGATTTTCCGAGGACGCCGCGAAATTCCTGGTGGAAGGCCGGACCGTTCTTGCCCTGGGGATCGATACTCTGAGCATCGATTACGGGCGGTCGCCGGACTTCCCGGTACATCAATATGCGCTGGCCCACAGCGTCTACCAGCTCGAAAATGTCGCCAGCCTCGATAAAGTGCCGGCTTCTGGAGCAATCGTGGTCGTAGCCCCGATGAAGCTCGAAGGCGGGTCGGGCGGACCAGTCCGTATCCTCGCCCTGGTGAAGTAGCCCTTTCCTTTCTGCTGGTTCCTGCCACGTTGGTGCTGCCGGTATCCCGCTGATTTAATTCGCCTGGACTGTTTCTACCGATAGGCTGTGAGGACTGCCGTGAAGCTCCTGCTCATAGCTCTCTTTGTCGTGTCTCTTGCCAGCGCTCTGGGCGCGCTGCAGACCGCCTGGGAACCATCTCCTGGTCATTCGCAGCTACCAATCTGGCCGGGGAAAGCGCCCGATGCCCAGCCTGTGGCCCAGCCGGAGAACGACACGAGAACGGCAACGGACTCGCTTGTTGCCGGTAAGCCGTGGATTTACGTGGGCAAGGTCTCCCGGCCCACAATGACGGTCTATGCGCCCGCGGGAAAGAATACGGGCGCGGCGGTCGTCGTGTTTCCCGGCGGAGGCTACTGGATTCTGGCCATCGATCTTGAAGGCACCGAAGTCTGTGACTGGCTGACCTCCAGAGGGATCACATGCATCCTGTTGAAGTATCGCGTGCCCGGTGAAGCGCTCTTTCCGAAGTCTGGAGCGTATCCGGATTCACCCATGGCGCTGGAGGATGCGCAGCGCACGTTAGGGCTGGTCCGCTTTCACGCGGCGGAGTGGCACATCGATCCTCACAAGATCGGAGTGCTTGGGTTTTCGGCCGGCGGCCATCTTGTGGCTGCTATCAGCACGAATTTTGTGAAACGTCTGTATCCACCTGTCGATGCGGCCGACAAAGAAAGCTGCCGCCCGGATTTTGCCGTGGCTCTCTATCCGGGGCACATGCTGGAACATACCTCGAAGAGCTCTCAGTTGAATCCGTATATTCCGGTTACGAAACAGACGCCGCCAACTTTTCTGTTGCAGGCTGAAGATGATCCGGTGGACGCGGTAGAGAACTCGCTCGTATATTACGCTGCGCTGAAGAAAGCCGGCGTTCCTGTGGAGATGCATTTGTATGCGCACGGAGGACATGCATTTGGGTTGCGCCGGACAAAATTCCCGATAACAGACTGGCCTAAGCTGGTCGAGAAATGGCTGGAGGGGCTGGTTGGGTACCTTAGCGGCTGAAGCCGGCGCGAGTGTACCAAATCAATCGCAGCGCTAAAGCGACTTCGCCACCCCAAGACTGAGCGATTCTGTAGTGTACGGTTTGGCATTTTCTTGTGGTGTTTTTGGGTGGCGCAAACGGTTTACCGCTGCGATTCAGGCACATGAATGTTTTTCCACGCCGTCTTCAATGAATTTCATCCTCAACTTGCGTTTGATCCTGTAAAACATCGGCAGAGAGGCGACTATGAGCGATCCACGTTTTCCCATCGGCAAATTTACCTTTAATGGGCCGCCGAGCGAGCGGGAGAAAGACGCCTTCATTGCCGACATTGCGCAAACTCCGGCGGCGATGCGGGCGGCGGTGAAGGGGCTTTCGCCGCAGCAATTGGAAACGCCCTATCGCGACGGAGGCTGGACGGTTCGCCAGGTCGTGCATCATGTGCCCGAAAGCCACATGAACGCCTACGTTCGTTTTAAGCTGGCGCTGACCGAAGAGGAGCCCACGGTGAAGCCGTACATGGAAGATCGCTGGGCGCAGCTACCCGATGTCTCGGCGACTCCGATCGAGGTCTCCCTGGCATTGCTGGAGCCGCTGCACGACCGTTGGGTGAGGTTGCTGCGATCGATGAACCCGTCAGACTGGAAACGCAACTTCAAACATCCTGAGCTCGGCACCGTATCGCTGGAAAGGAATCTGGCGTTGTACGCATGGCATGGGAAGCATCACGTAGCCCATATCACCGAGTTGCGGAAGAGAATGGGCTGGTAGCCCTTACCAGCCGACCCGGACGCGCCAGAACATGTAACTGGCGGCTTCGCGGATTACCGCCATGGCGCGGGACCAGGCCGACTTGGGACGGGAATCGGGGCGCGGCGCCACATAGACCCGCATGCCCTGGTGCTCCAGCAGTTTGCGGATCCGGAACACGTGGTATTCGTCGCTGACCGCGATGCAGGTGCGCATGTGGTTGGTCCGCATGATGACCGCCACGCGCTCGGCCGATTCCGCCGTATCCGATCCCTGGGTCTCGGCGATCAGGTCCGCGTCCGGGATTCCGCGATGTAAAAGGTAGTCGTGCCCGACGCCACCTTCGCTGTAATGCGGATCGTCGGCGGCGCCGCCGGTGACAATCACAACCTGAGCCACTCCTCGCTGGAATATATCGAAAGCATGATCGAGGCGGGCGCGGAAGACAGGCGAGGGCCGCCCGTCATATTGTGCGGCTCCGAACACGATGATTGAGTCAGCGGGGAGAACCTGCTGTTGCCAGGATTCGTGGACCACACCCGAGCAGGCCCATCCCAGCCATCCCAGGAAAGCCACTACCAGCAGGATCAGCAGCCATAGCGCCCAGGATTTCCGGCGGCGACGATGGACGGCTCCTGCACTCATCCTTGCGCGAAAAACTCGGAGATCTCCTGGGTTGGAATGGCGCCTTCGCGCATGACTTCCCAGCGGGTTTCCTCGTTGGTGAGATCAACAATGGTGGAGGCCACTTCGCGGGGGGAAGGTCCACCGTCGATCACGATAGAGATGCGCTCCTGAAGCTGTTCGCGCACGGCCTGCGCCGACGTGCACTCTGACTCCCCGCTCAGGTTGGCGGAGGTGGCGGTGATGGGAATCGCCGCTTTTTGAATCACCGCCAGCGGAATCTTGGCGTTAGGAATTCGCAGTGCCACATTGCCGGTGTTGGCGGTGACCTTCAAGGGCAGGGAGGAAGAGGCGCGCACGATGATTGTCAGCGGACCCGGCCAAAAACGCCTCGCCAGCGCGTAGAACTCTTCCGGCAGCGGCTGCGCCAGTTCCTCGGCCTGATCCACGCTTTCAATCAGCAGGGAGAGAGGCTTGTGGCGCGAGCGGGACTTGATCTCGTAAACACGCTCGACCGCGCGCAAGTTGAAAGGATCAGCCGCCAGGCCGTAGAACGTATCTGTTGGCATGCCCAGCACTTCGCCGCTTCGGACCTGATCGGCGGCGTAGCGGATCAACGACGCCTCAGGAGTGTCGCAGCTGATTTTCACAATTTCCGGTCGCAACACGTTTCCTTCCCTACAAACGGCTCTTGAAATGGAGAAAGCTAACATAACACGAGGGAACGCCGGGAGCCGAGAGAAACAGGTATGATTTGACCCGGGCCAGGGGCGTGAAAACGACAGCAAAATCAGCGGGTTCAAGCGCCATCGAGGGGCGCCTGCGGAGCGTTGGGGGCAAGCACAACCCCCTGGTGAAGGAACTGCGCCGGGCCTTTGTGCGGGGCGAGGCGGGCGAAGACGGGTCGTGCGCGATCGAGGGATTTCGCATCCTGGAAGAAGCGATCCGCAGCGGGCTGCGATTTCGCGCCGTTTTCTTCAGCAACTCGGCCGAACCCCGCGCCAGCCGCCTGCTGCCGCAACTGGGAGCACAGGTACAAACCGTGCTTCTGCCCGACAAGCTGTTTGCCAGCGTCGTACCGAGCGAAACGCCTCAGGGGGTCGCCGCCCTGGTGCGCTGCAAGCATTTCACGCCAGAGGATGTGCTGGCCCGGGCCCCAGCCGGACCAATCCTTGTGATTGTGGGCCTCCAGGATCCGGGCAATCTGGGGACGATTCTGCGCTCGGCCGAGGCATTTGGGGCAGGCGGCGTGCTCCTGGCCGAAGGCACGGTGAGCGCTTTCAATTCCAAGGTGGTGCGGGCATCGGCGGGCTCGATTTTCCGGCTTCCGCTGGCGCAGTGCCGGATAGGGTCCGTCCTCAGCGTCATGCAGGACCAAGGTCTTCGCCTCGTGGCCACCTCGTCGCACAAGGGCGTGCCTTCCGATGAAGCCCAGCTGGCGGGGCCTGCGGCCATCTTCATTGGCGGGGAAGGAGCTGGCCTTGAGAAGAGCTTGCTCGCGCAGATGGATGAAGTGCTGGCGATTCCCCACGCCGAAACGGTGGAGTCACTGAACGCCGGCGTTGCCGCGGCCATTGTGCTTTACGAGGCGGCGAAACAGAGAAGGCGTTCCTGACGGGAAATTTTTGATGGGTCTATTCCAAACCACGCCCGAGCCCAATGCCTCCACGGACCGTACGCGGCCGCTTGCCGACCGGATGCGGCCACGAACGCTCGATGAATTCATCGGCCAGGAGCACCTGGTCGCGCCGGGAAAACCGCTGCGGGCGCAAATCGAGCGCGACGACCTGGGTTCACTGATCTTCTGGGGCCCGCCGGGAACGGGCAAGACCACGCTGGCGCAAATCATCGCCAACATGACGAAGGCCGAGTTCATCGAGTTCTCGGCGGTGCTGGTCGGAATCAAGGAAATCAAGCAGGTCATGGCCGACGCGGAGCGCGCCCGGCAGTACGGTACGCGCACGATCGTCTTCATCGACGAAATCCATCGTTTCAACAAGGCGCAACAGGATGCGTTCCTGCCGCACGTGGAGAAGGGAAACATTCGCCTGATCGGCGCCACCACGGAAAATCCTTCTTTCGAGATCATTGCCGCACTGCTCTCGCGAAGCCGGGTGTACGTGCTGAAGCCTCTCAGCGAAGAGCAGATTGTCACCTTGCTGAAACGCGCCCTGGCCGACCAGGAGCGTGGGCTGGGGGCGTTGAAGCTTCAGACTTCAGACGAGGCCATGGCCAGGATTGCCGCATACTCCAGCGGCGATGCCCGCAGCGCCTACAACGTGCTTGAGGTCGCGAGCAGCCTGGCTCTGGAGCGGCAAAGCAAGCAGGAAGGGGCGGAGATCACCACGGAAATTGTCACGGACGCGCTGCAGAAACGCGTTCTTCTCTACGACAAGGCCGGGGAGGAGCACTACAACCTTATTTCCGCGCTGCACAAATCCGTGCGGAACAGCGATCCCGATGCCTCGCTTTACTGGCTGGCACGCATGCTCGAAGCTGGCGAAGATCCCCTCTACGTTGCGCGACGGGTGGTGCGTATGGCGGTCGAAGACATCGGGCTTGCGGAGCCGAACGCGCTGGCGCTGTGCATGGCGGCTCGCGATGCCGTCGACTTCATTGGCATGCCGGAGGGAAACCTGGCCCTCGCTCAGGCTGTGGTGTACCTCGCGGTTGCGCCCAAGTCCAACGCCCTGCTCACTGCCTACGGCGCGGTCCTCGAGGATGTGGAGCGCACGGCAGCCCAGCCTGTGCCGCTCCATCTGCGAAACGCTCCGACCGGCTTGATGAAAGGGCTGGGCTACGGCGAGGGCTATCAGTACGCCCACAGTGTCGAGGGCAAGGTAACTGACATGCAATGCCTGCCTGACAACCTGCGGGACCGTGTGTACTACCATCCCACCGCCGAGGGTATCGAGAAACGGATTGCCGAGCGCATTCAGGAGATTCGCAGGCAGCGGGACAAAGCGGGGCCGGCGTTGGGGAAGGAAAGAAAGAAGCCCGAAGGGAAGTAGTTAGCGGAGCCTGGCTTTGTGTTCTTTGAGAATGCAGGAATCCATCATCACAAACATGCCCGCCTTGCGAGCCTTTTCGGCGGCGGCCTCATTGACCACTGATTCCTGCATCCAGATGGCGGGAATCTTGAGCTGAATTGCCTGATCGACCACTTCGCTCACAAACTCCGAGCGCCGGAAAACATTCACGATGTCGACCTTTTCGGGGACTTCAAACAGAGAGGGGTAGGCTTTCTCTCCCAGGGATCCCTTGATGAAGGGATTTACCGGGATAACGCGATAGCCGTGGGTTTGAAGATAGGCGGCCACCCCGTGGCTGGGACGCAGTGGGCTGTTGGACAGCCCGACCACGGCGATGGTCTTGGCCCTTTTCAGCAAAGCCGCAATCGGGTCGGACTGGGGCAGTGAGGCCATGGCTACCACATTGTAACGATGCCGCCAGCGCGAAGGCCAGTGCTACATCGAAGGCTTGCCGGTGAGCTTTTGTCGCAACATCTTTGCCGACAGCTTCCTGATGGTGTCTGCGACGTCCTTGTTGCCGGAGAGATTCTTCAGATCCACGGGCAGCAAATGTTTGATGAGGGTCAGCGAGATGTCGAGGGGCGTGCGCGGATTGGATACCAGGTTGCGAATGACAATGTAATTCTTGATGAATCGACGCCGCATGGAAATTCCGCGCAGCACGGATTCCAGCACGTTCTTCTGGCTGGCGAACCTTTCGACTTCACCGTCGGTAACTTTGGGAGAATCCAGCACGGATAATGCGACGAGCTTGGTGCCGTCGCGGATCAGGATGGAACGCTCTTCCTTACTGCCCTTGAACGCAAGCTGAATTCGTCCCTTGATGTCCAGCTTGGAAATCTTTTGCAGCACGCTGCCCGCGGCCTCCGGGCTGTGGTGCGGATGCTTCGCTTTCTGCCTGGCCGGGGCGGCAGCGGCCGCCGCGCCGCCGGCCGATGCGGTAGCCGGTTCGGCGACAGGTCCCTCGACGGCGGGAATATAGTCGTCGAAGCCGCCGATCGGCTGGAACGGTTTGTCGCCTTCGGCGGAGATTTCGTCGGCGTGCTGGTCAAGATAAGCAATGAGGTCGTCGTCGAAGATGGTGTCTGTTTCTACTTCATCCTCATCGGAATTGAGCAGGTCGGACTCGTCGGAGTCCTCGACGGCAGGGGCTTTCGCCTGCGGCGGCTCGAGCTTTTCTTTCAGATTCGCGGTCTGAAGTTCGGTCAGGACCGGATTCATGATGAGTGCGCGCAGAAACCGGTGCGATTCGTTGATCCGCTCGCTCGAGATCATGATTTCGACCACATCGGCAGCCGCCTTGGAAGCCAGGTCCGCAATCAGATCGTCATCGACGGAAGGGTTCGCCAGCAGGCTCGGAAGCAGCGCAGGGCGTAGATTTTGCAGCGAAATCAGGTAGTCCAGGACCTTTTTTGGGCTGTCGGAGTTCGACGCGACTGCCCGCGAAGACTCTTCGTCCCAGCCCGCCAGCGTCATCCGCGCGCGCTCGGAAAAAACCGGGTTCTCTGTCAGGAAGACGAGAATCTCGATCATCTCTTCCGCCGGAACGGGAAGAGCGCCTCGGGCCGCCGCCTGCACCACGTGCGACGGTGCCGAAGAGGAGCGGATCTGGTCGATCATCCGCGGCATGAATGCACACTCCTGGACACGCCTATAGCATGACAGGAGCCGCCGACATTTTCATTGCTTAGTAGCGCTGGGAGCGGGCTTTCGACGTTACGTTGGTCACTGGTATGCGGGCTTTTCGTCCCGCCGCATCGTCAGGTAAGCGCGAATAAACGGTTGCAGGTCGCCGTCGATGACCCGGTCGACGTCTCCGATTTCCAGTTTGGTCCGGTGGTCCTTTACCAGGCGGTAGGGCTGGAGCACGTAGGAACGAATCTGCGAGCCGAAGTTGATGTCCAGTTTCGAGTCTTCGATCTTGCGGCTGGCCTCGCGCTTTTTCTCCATCTCGTGTTCATAGAGCTTGGAGCGCAGCATGCTCATGGCGCGTTCGCGGTTCTTGTGCTGCGAGCGCTCGTTCTGGCAACTGGCAACCAGGCCAGTGGTGAGGTGGGTGATGCGCACCGCCGAGTCGGTCGTGTTCACGTGCTGCCCGCCCTTGCCGCTCGACCGGTAGGTGTCGACGCGCAGATCTTCGGGCTTGATCACCACTTCGATGCTGTCGTCGATTTCCGGCGAGACGAACACGCTGGCGAACGAGGTGTGCCGCCGCTTGGCCTGGTCGAAGGGCGAAATCCTCACCAGGCGGTGAACTCCAATCTCGCTGACGAGGAGGCCGTAGGCGTTGTCGCCGTTAACCGCGAAAGTAGCAGACTTCAGGCCCGCCTCTTCGCCCGACTGGTAGTCGTAGAGCACGGTCTGGAAGCCCTGGCGCTCAGCCCAGCGGAGATACATTCGCAACAGCATGTCGGCCCAATCCTGGGACTCGGTTCCGCCGGCCCCGGGATGGATGGTGACGATGGCATTGCGGCCATCGTTTTCGCCCGACAGCAGCGTCTCGGTCTCCAGGCGCTCCACCAGGGCGCGAAGGGCGTCGATCTCGCGACGCAGGTCGGCGTCCACATCTTCGCCTTCACCGGCCAGCTCAAAGTACGCGGCAATGTCGTCGCCGCGCCGGGCAAGCTCGGCTTCAGTGGCCAGCATGTGCTCGAGGCGCTTCTTTTCGCGCATCACCTGCTGGGATTTCTGGGGATTCGACCACAGATTCGGTTCGGCGGCCTGCTTGTCGATGTCGGCTAGCTGAGTGCGCAGTTTGTCTGCGTCAAAGATACTCCCGGAGTTCGCGGACCTTTTCCTTCAGGGTCGAATATTCCTGTTCGAACTGTTCATTCATGGCTCTTGTGATTTCCTTCCGGGAAGCGGAATAAGCGTGAGCAGCCCTGCTACAGAAATTATCGCACAGAGATAAGCAAACCAGTCGCCGTGGCGTGTGTAGAACGTGGTTGCGCTGGACAGGGCATAAGGCGCCCGCAGCGCCATGCGCAGCTTGCGCGGAGCGGTGGCAACGACCCGCCCGTAGGGATCGATGGACGCGGTGACGCCGGTGTTGGTGCCGCGCAACAGCCAGCGGCCATTTTCCACCGCCCGCATGCGGGCCTGTTTCAGATGCTGCGCATATGCTCCGCTGTCGCCATACCAGCCGTCGTTGGAAATGTTGACGAACACCTCGGCTCCATCGAGCGCAAAGCGGCGCACCTCGTCGGGGAAAATCGATTCGTAGCAGATGAATACACCCACGCTGGTGTTACCCGCCGGTAGCGGCTGGCGGGAAGTGCCCATCGAGAAGTCGCCGACGGCCTCGGTAAGCCCGGAGGCGAAAGAGAACAGCCGCCTGAAGGGAACATACTCGCCGAATGGCACGAGATGCACCTTGTTGTACTGAGCGACCCATTCTCCCTGCGGGCTGACCAGCGCTGCGGAGTTGTAGGTTTGAGAACCATGTGCCCCGGCGTGCCCACCGCTGCCGGTGCCGAGGCTGCCGGCGATCATCCACGCCTTGGTCTGCCTGGCGATGTTGCTGACCGTGCCGCGGAAAGTCGGATCGGATGCGTAAAAGGGCGCGGGAGATTCCGGCCACGCGATGAGGTCCGGCCGCGGGTCCTTCTCAGCGGCCCTGACGCTGATCCATGTCAGGTCCCGCAGCGTGCCTTCGAGGTATTCCCGTGTCCAGTCCGCCCCCTCGAGAATTGGAATGTTCTGCTGCACCAGGACGGCGGTGTGATCTGTCGGCAAGGCGGCGGGCGTGACCAGACGGCCCGCCTGGAGTACACAGGCAGCGCCTAGGCTCATCAGGAAAAGAGCTTTTCGCTTTTCGCGCACGACCAGAAAAGCCGCCGCCATGGCCGCATTCACAATCATGATTTCAAAGGAAAGCCCGTAGACGCCGGTGACGGTTGCGATGCGGCAGAGCGGAACATTGTCGACCTGCGTGACCCCGAGAAGGTCCCAGGGGAAGCCGGTGATCCGGGTTCGGGCGAGTTCGACTCCAACCCACACGACCGGCGCCAGCAGCAACGCCTTCCGGCTGATGCGATCCCCACCGGCCAGCAAACTGACGATCAAGCCGAAGAATCCGTGATAGAGAGCGAGGTAAAGGCAGAACAGGAACAGAATTCCTAGTGCGGGAAATGCGCCCAGGCCCCCAAACTGGCGCATGGTGGGGAGAATCCAATAACAGGTTGAGCCGTACCAGATGACGCCGCATACATAACCGAGGAGAAATCCCTGCGCAGGTCGTGCCGGAACCAGCTTCACGCCCTCGGTAAGTTGCAGCACGCCCGGAGGACGCGTTCGCAAAAGCGCGATCAGAAGAGGCGCCACGGCAAACCAGCAGAGGAAATATAGGTTAGGGAGCGGAAAAATCAGGGTCTGTAAGCCTGCCGACAGCAGGACCAGCAGCCAGGCGCTCTTGCTGATTTCGCGCACCCGCCAAGCATAGCAAAAACACGGAGACTGACCCGGGGGTTACGGGGGAGGCCCAAAAGGCGTTTTCTTATATAATCGCTCTCATGGATGCGGTGCTAACAGTCTGGGCGCACATCATGACGTATCTGTTCGTCGTGGGCGCTGTTGGGTGCGTAATCGTGATCCCGATGGTAGCTTTCAAACTGTTCCGGGTGCTTTTCGAGCCCAACGGGACGGATGAGGGCGGTCACGAAATCAGCGCGCAAGCCTAGACTTTCTCAGTCTGTGTTCGTAATAAAAAACTGCGCAGCGTACAGCCTGACAACTCCGGAGGCGTGTTTGTGACGTGCAGCCCAAGTGCATTTCCCTTCTTTACGGCTCAGAATATAAACGATCTCAGACCGCCAACCGGGTGTAGCGAGTCCAGAATCCGCCAATAGACCCCGGCCGAATGTCGTCTCCCCTCCAACCCGTCGGTCCGTCCTCCAATCGAGTACGCATCGTGGTCGCCACTTCGGTGATGCTGACCTTCATCTCCTTCTGGCGGGCCGCGGCGATCGTGCTCAACGACCTGGGATCATCCGCTTTCTACGCGGGCGGCATCGCCGAGCAGGCGGTGGGGAAGTCCGCTCCCTGGTTCATCGTCGGGGTGATGCTGTTTTCCTTCACCGTGCGGGCTGTTTACGTGGAAAGCTGCTCCATGTTCGTGCGCGGCGGAGTCTACCGGGTGGTGAAGGAGGCCTTGGGCGGCACTC
Source organism: Terriglobales bacterium (assembly GCA_963803205.1). Lineage (GTDB taxonomy): Bacteria > Acidobacteriota > Terriglobia > Terriglobales > Acidobacteriaceae > CAWDLG01. The sequence continues at coordinate 113,555 of CAWDLG010000003.1, read as the reverse complement.
TGGCGAAAATCAGCGTCTCGGCGTTGATGTTCGACTACATCCTTACCGGCCCGATTTCCGGAGTATCCGCGGGACAGTACATTGCCGGCCTGCTCAACGACTTGTTCCTGGTTGCCAACACCCATGGCTGGCTGCCCGAGGCAGTGACGTCCGCCTTTCACGGCGGCACGCCGCACCTGAATGTCAACGCGACATCGGTTGTTTTCGCGCTCGCCGTGACGCTGTACTTCTGGTGGCAAAACACCAAGGGAATTGAGGAGTCGAGCGAAAAAGCTCTGCAGGTGATGCAGATCACCACCGTCATGGTAGTGATTCTGCTGGCCTGGTCGGTCATCACCCTTCTCAAGCAGGGATATCAGACGGTTCCCCTGCCGTTCCCCCGCAACCTGCACTTTGGAAAGGAATCGCTTGGCTTTCTGCACGATTCCACGCTGGCGCAGGGACTCGCCACAAAGTTCGGCATCCTGGGCATTCTGATCGCCTTTGGGCACTCCGTGCTGGCCATGAGCGGCGAGGAATCGCTGGCCCAGGTGAATCGCGAACTCGCTCACCCCAAGCTGAAGAACCTTCAGCGGGCTGCCATCATCATTGCGATCTACAGCTTCGTCTTCACCGGATTGACCTCGCTGCTGTTCGTCATGATCATTCCGGATTCGGTCCGGATTCCGGTTTACAAGGACAACCTGATCTCGGGCCTGGCGATGTACCTGGTCGGGCCAACGCTGCTTCGCCTGGCATTTCGGACCTTCGTCGTCGTGGTCGGCTTCCTGATTCTCTCGGGCGCAGTGAACACGGCGATTATCGGCTCGAATGGTGTTCTGAACCGCATCTCCGAAGACGGCGTGCTGACCGACTGGTTTCGGCATCCCCACAAGCGCTTTGGCACCAGCCACCGGATCATCAACCTCGTCGTTGGACTTCAGATATTTACGATTCTTGCCACCGGCGGCAACGTCTACCTGCTGGGCGAGGCATATGCGTTCGGCGTGATCTGGAGCTTCACTTTCAATAGCCTCTCCATGCTGGTGCTTCGCTTTAAGTACAAGGGGGAGCGCGGGTGGAAGGTGCCGCCGAATTTCACCATAGGGGGATACGAGATTCCCGTCGGGCTGGCCTCGGTCTTTCTGGTGCTGTTCTCAACCGCCATCGTCAATCTCTTTACCAAGTCGGTTGCCACCGTGGCCGGGATCGCATTTGCCGGAAGTTTCTTCCTGATCTTCACGGTTTCAGAGCGCGTCAACAAGAAGAAGCACGCTCTTGTCGAGCAGCAGATGAAAGAGCACTTTCAACTGCTGCACAGCGACAAGGTCGAGCGTAGCGGCCTGGGTATCCGGTCGGGCAACGTGCTGGTTACGGTTCGGGACTACAACACGCTTGTCCACCTGAAATGGGTTCTGGACCATATCGACGTCAAGGACCAGGACATCGTGGTGATGTCGGCGCGCGTCAGCCAGTTCGGCGCGGCGGCATACGATCTTGCCTCGGAGCAGATTTTCAGCGACTACGAGCAGCGCCTGTTCACCCGCGCGGTCTCGGTTGCAGAGGAGTTCGGGAAACACATTTCTCTCCTCGTCGTGCCGGCGCGCGATGTCTGGTCTGCGATTGTGCAGACCGCGATCAACCTGGAATCATCGGCTGTGGTTGCGGGCCTTTCCAGCAAGATGACCGCGCAGGCGCAGGCCTTCGAACTCGGGCGGGCCTGGGAGGCCACAGCCGAGCCCAAGCGGCAGTTCGTTCTCCAGGTAGTGCGTCCGGATATGAAGGTCGATACCTTCCGGATAGGCCCGCATACTCCCACGATGAAGACGGAGGATGTCCACCTGGTGCACCGCCTGTGGCTGAACATTACCCGCGAGCCCGGCCTGGACAACCTTCATCATCACGACATCCTCACCGAGGCCCTCACCCGCTTTGCCCGTGACTACTCCGGCCGGGACCGGGACGAGATCCTCAAACAACTGCGCAAGCTTCCGAGCCAGAGCGCACCGACCCGGCCAGTCGGCAGCGCCGAGAGTCCAGGCTCTCGCCAACCGGATGGAAAGTCTGCGGAAAAGCACGGCGACGGATCCCAGCCGAAAGTGCCGCCAAAGAAGTCCGGCCAGGATTCCTAGGAAAGTAAGTTCTGGTGACGGTTCTCGCCCAGGCGATCCCGGACAAAGGCCACAATTTCAGGAGTTACGTACTGAGGTGGCTGGATGTAAAAGGTGGGTCTAGGTCCATCCGGCGAAAATTGATCTGGCCCGGAGTGAACGATCACTGCATCGGCTCGGTCCAGAAATTCCCGGGCGGAGTTCTTGAAGTCGGGGTTTTGGGGATCGAGAACCGAGAGGTAGACGTCGGGTTTAATGAATCCAAGAACGCTGTTCGACTCGAGAATTACGTTTTCGGAACCTTGCAGCCGCTGATGAATCGCCGGCATGGCTTCAGCCAGGCGGCCCTGTTCGGTTCGTACCCACCACACTTTCGCGGCCCCTGCCACCAGAAACCGGGACGTGTCCGAGTCGCCGGAGCGGTCTTTTTCCTCTGAAATTGCCCAGGTGTGGTCGTCGCTCGCGCAATGGCATTGCTTGCCGCTGGCCGAACAGATTCCGTGGCCGTACTGGGTGATCTTGAATGCTGTCCAGTGGTATTGCGGCAGGGCGGCAATCAGGCCCGCTGCCACACTGGTCTTCCCGACGTTCCGGGAGTGCCCACCTACGACGACAATCGCCATCAACCCCTCTTTGCCAGCCGCGCCAATACGGCCAATTCTTTCAGATATTCGCGCAGCGGGCGCGCTGGCGTCCCCCACAACGGGGTGCCGGCATTGCGCAGAACTTTATGCGGCAGAACTCCGGCCTGCCCGCCCAGCATGACGCCTTCTTCGATGCGGGCATGCTCGCCGATGCCTGCCTGCCCGCCCATAATCACTTTGTTCCCGACCACGATGCTGCCGGAAAATCCCGCCTGGGCGGCGATGACAACGTCCTCCCCGATCTGGCAGTTGTGCCCGATGTGAACCAGGTTGTCGATTTTTGAGCCGCGGCAGATCCTGGTCACGTCTAAAGCGCCGCGATCAATGGTGGTGTTGGCGCCGATCTCGACGTCATCCTCGATCTCAAGCCCGCCCACCTGGGGGAACTTGTGATAACGCCCGGTGGCAGTGTCGCGCACGTATCCGAAGCCGTCGCTGCCGAGAACGGCGCCGGAGTGAACGATGACCCGGTTCCCGAGTCGCGCACCCGGATAGACCGTCACGTTGGGATACAAGTCGCAGCCATCCCCGATAGTCACGTTCCTTCCCAGGACGCATCCGGAGCGAATGCGCGTGTCATTTCCAAGGGCAACTCCTTCCCCCAGAACCACCCGCGCCTCAACCGTGACCTCCTTTCCCAGCCGAACCGAGCGGGGGACGATCGCGCTGGGGTGAATACCGGGCTCGGCATCCGGCTGTTCACACAGAAGCTGGGCCGCTTTGGCGAATGCCATGCGTGGTTGAGGCGAGATCAGGAGCGGCTTGGAGTTTTTCTCCCCTGCAAATTCGCCGGCGATAATCGCCCCGGCCTGAGACTGCAGGGCCGACCTTAAATTTTTCTCATCTTCCACGAACACCAGATCACGGGCGCCGGCCGAAGCGATGCTCGCAATTCCCGCAAGTTGCAGGGACGCATCCCCAACGACGCGTCCGCCGGTGAATTCGGCAATTTCCTGGAGCGTGCGCTGCATGGCATCTTTTTATACGTTTGCAGAGAGAAATGAAAGCAGGGCTAGAATAGAAGGGTGGAGCGCAAGGTCTTCTGGATCGTGTTCACTGTTCTCGGTCTAACTGCGGATTTTCTCCTGCCTCTCTGGTGGGCGCTGATCGCGACAATTCCTATCGCGTTCGCGAGCTGGTGGGTGGCCTACCGCAGCGACTGGTTTTGAGTGCTGCGGGATTGTGTCCACCATGCCAGCAGGCGGTGAGTAGGCCAATAAACCGCCGCGGGCACTATCAACAAATAAGCCAGTAAATAAAACCAGCCGGGCACAATGTGCTGTTCCTGAAAGAAGGGTCCTCGCGCCCAATTTACGTCATACTGCGGGCGCCAGAAGTAATTGATGGGAACCAGAATCCAGGTCAGCAGTGTCTGCGCTTTCCAGCCTCGCGAGTCATACCCCAGGCGGTGAATGCACCACAGCAGCAGCGGCGGCATGACGACGTGAAACAGGCTGAGGAGGCGAAGCGCCAGAGGCAGATTGGGATCGAACATGAATGTGGTGGCGCCCAGCACGTGCCAGCCGCTGAATAGCGCCATTGCGAGATCGATGGCAAACAGAGTTTGAAACAGCAGCAGGCCGGTTGCCTGCCACGAGATTAGAAACGGGCTCTCCAGCCACAGCGCTGCCGCAACGAAAAAATTCCCCAGATCGCAGAAGAACAGCAGGTTCTGCGCACCATAGTGCGTCCAATAGATCGGAGCCCATACTGCGACCCACAAAGTCCAGCCGATCTTCAGCCAGAGGGGCAATCGCATCGCGGCATTCTATTCGAGGGTGCCCTGTTCAAGCTTTGCTTGGGCGGGGCGCCCCTCGAGTTCACTTCACCGCCTGGAACCCCTCGCGCCAAAATTCCCTGGAAAAGGTGATAACCTTCCCTGCTTCGAGAGATTCCTCCAAGGGGATTCGTGGGATGCTTCGTACTTTTACCGTAACGCTTTCTCAGGGTTTGCTTTGTCTCTGCCTTGCGGTCGGCGCATTCGCCAAGCCCAGGCCGCTGGAAATCTACTTCATCGATGTGGAGGGCGGGCAGTCGACGCTGATTGTCAGCCCATCCGGCCAATCTGTCCTGATTGACGCAGGCTGGCCAGACGAGAACAGCCGGGACGCCGACCGGATCGTCCAGGCCGCGCACGCAGCCAAGATCAAGCAGATCGACTACCTCCTGGTCACGCACTACCACCAGGACCATGTCGGGGGCGTCCCGCAACTTGCGAAGGCCATCAAGATCGGAATCTTCGCCGACCACGGGCCCAACCAGGAGGACTCCGAGAATTCCCGGCAGAACTATGCCGAGTACGAAAAGGTGTTTTCCAAGGCCCAGCACATGGTCCTGAAGCCCGGCGACGGAATTCCCATGGAGGGCATAACCGTGCGGGTTTTGACCGCAGCCGGAGAACAGATCACGGGTCCCCTGCCCGGCAAAGGGGAGGGGAATTCGCTGTGCGCCTCAGAGCCTGCGGCACCGGATGACCCAAGCGAGAATTCGCGCTCGCTTGGCGTGCTCGTCGTCTATGGAAAGTTCCGCTTTCTGGATCTCGGCGATCTGACTAAAAAGAAAGAACTTGAGCTCGCCTGTCCAAATAACTTGCTGGGCACAGTCGACCTCTACCTCACCACCCACCACGGCGGCGCCACATCAAATCCCAAAGCCCTTGTTCACGCGCTGAGCCCGCGCGTCGCGATCATGAACAACGGGGCGCGCAAGGGCGGGGATGCCGAGGCCTGGCAGATCGTGCACGACTCCCCAAATCTCGAGGCTATGTGGCAGTTGCACTACGCGGTGGCGGGGGGAAAATCCCATAATGTCGATGAGGTCCAGATCGCCAACATTGAAGGCGGCTCGGATGGCAACTATCTGAAGGTTTCCGCTCAGCCGGATGCCAAGTTCGCGGTCTTCAATTCGAGAACGGGAAAATCGAAGTCCTACCGGCCGAAGTGATGGGGAGTTGTTAGTTTGGGGCAGCCGGTCAGGGGCAGGGGCATAGATGCTTACGTCCCCGCGCGCCATTTCGGTACAATAAAGAGCTTCCGTCGCCCGGTTCAGGGAGTACCATGGGGCGCTAAGTCTCAGGACGCAAACGATTTGGAACAGCCAAACAACAATCCAGAGGCCAGCCGGACCGTCTTTTGGCGGGTTGAAGGGAGCCTTCTCGAGCTGACGGCAGTGCGTCCGGTGGCCTTCTTTACCTGGAACGCACAAACCTTCCTCGAACGCTGGCTGCGCCGTGGATCGGTGCTGGTGATGGCCGTCCTGCGGCCCTTCCTGTACCTGGCAAACCGCAAGTTCGCCAGCCGGGTGGCCCACACCGTCCTGCGCGGAATCAGCCGGGACCGGCTAGACCTGCTGGGAGAGGAATACTTCCAGTACAAGCTTCAGCCCTTTCTTAAGCCGGACGGCGTAGCACAAATTAACGCTGTAATCGCCTCCGGAGCGGACGTGGTGCTGGTAAGCCAGGGGCTGGAGCACGTGATGCGCCCGCTGGCGAAACACCTGGGCGTCAAATGGCTGATGGCTAACCGGCTCGAGTTTCGCGACGGCATCGCCACCGGCCGGCTGCTGGACCCGGTGATCCGCTCCCGCGGGCTTCTCGCCTGGTTTACCGGCGCCGGGCCGGACGGCAGGCGAAAGACGGACCGCCTGATCCGCGATCTGGGTTTGACGACCGAGTCGGAGCTTGGGGCGGCGATTGTTCCAGCCATACGCCCGATCCCGGCTCTCGAACGTCCCATCGTTCACTTCGATAATCGTCGGCATACTTCGCCCTTTTCGGTCAGGCGCGCGCTGTCAGGCAAGCACGTGATGCTGATAGGGGTCACGGGCTTCATCGGCAAGGTGTGGCTGGCGAATACCTTGATAGATTTGCCCGAGATCGGCCGCATCTACCTCCTGATCCGGAAGCAGAAGTCCAATCCTGCCCTTAAGCGCTTCGAAAAGCTGGTGGAAGAGTCGCCGGTCTTTGACCCCTTGTATGAGCGTTATGGGGCTGGGCTCGCCCAGTTCATCAACTCCAAGGTGGAGGTTGTGGAGGGCGACGTCACTGCGCCCGGCCTGGGCCTGGCGCCGCAGGCCAATGAAACCCTGCGGCAGAAGCTGGATCTGGTGATCAACAGCTCCGGCCTGACTGACTTCAATCCCGATCTCAGAGACGCGCTTGCAACCAACGTTGACGCCGCCGTGAATGTAGTGGAGTTTGTCCGTGCCTGCGACCACGCAGGGTTGTTGCACCTTTCGACCTGCTACGTCGCCGGAGAGTGCGATGGACGCGTAAGCGAAACGATGCACCCCGACTACACGCCGAAGGGCGTTCCTGACTTTGACGCCGAACGCGAGTGGCAGGGGCTGCACCGGCTGGTGAAGGATGCGGAGGCGAAGTCAGAAGGCCCCGAGGTCGTCGCCGATCTCAAGCAGCAGGCGATGCAGAAGGAACACGCAGCCAGAGACCTTCGTGGGACGGCTCTCGATAACCAGATTCGCAAGAACCGGATTCGCTGGTTGCGCAGCTACATGACCGAAGCTGGAACCCGGCGGGCGAACGAGCTTGGCTGGCCGAATACTTATACCCTGACCAAGAGCCTGGCCGAATCCCTGATCCATCGCCACGGTGCCGGCTTACCGATCGCGGTGGTGCGTCCTGCGATCGTCGAGACATCCGTCGACAAGCCCTTTCGAGGATGGAACGAGGGAATCAACACCTCCGCCTCACTTTCCTACCTGCTTGGCACTTACTTCCGCCAGCTCCCATCCAACGAGCGCAAGCGCCTGGACATCATTCCTGTCGACTCAGTGTGCCAGGGAATGACGCTGATTGCCGCAGCTATCATTGAGCGGCGAAACGAGCCTTTGTACCAGCTGGCGACATCGGTGACGAATCCCTGCGACATGGGCCGTTCTATCGAGCTGACGTCGCTCGCGCACCGCAAACATTACCGCGCTCAGGAAGGCCTGGAATACTGGCTGCGGCTGCGGTTCGACGCCATCGCCGTTTCCAAGGAGCGGTACAAGCGCATGTCCGCTCCGGCCCAGCGGGCCATCATCCGCTCCATTCAGGTGATCATGGCGCCCCTGCCGCTGAAGAAGCCACTGGCGCGCGCGGAACGCAGCCTGGAGCGCGTGGAAAATCTCATCCGGTTGTTCGAGCCTTTCATCCTGCACAACGAGCAGGATTTCGTGGCTGACAATGTCGAGAAGCTGTCCAAGGCGCTGGTCCCGGAAGAGCGCGCCGACTTCGGCTACCGGACAGTCGCCATCGACTGGTGGGATTACTGGATCAACATTCACATTCCGGCCCTGCGCAAGTGGACCTACCCGCTGATTGAAGGCCGCCCGCTGGAGGCGCGGCCGGCGCGCAAGCTGGAACTCGGGCAGGAGCAACCCGCCGGGGAACCCGTCAATACCGGCACAAACGGAGCAACGTGGCGATATTCCTGACCGGGTCGACCGGATACATCGGCGCGCACGTCACGGCCAATCTGCTGGAGCACTACAAGGACCCGCTCAACCTGCTGGTCCGCGCCAAGGATGACCACGAGGCCGAGTTACGTCTTTGGCGGGCTTTGCAGCTGCATCTGGATTTCCCCCGCTTTCACAATTATCTGCACTCGCGTATTCGGGTTTTTCGCGGCGACCTGACCGGCCCGCAGTTCGGCCTGAACGACGAAGATTACGGTCGCTTGGTCGAAACTACTGATTCCGTGATTCACGTCGCCGCTTCGCTGAACCGGAAATCCGAGAAGAGCTGCCTCAATGTCAACCTGAGAGGCACGCTCGAAGTCCTCCAGTTGGCGATGCACGCCCGCAATCAGCACGGTTTGCGCCGCTTTAGCCACGTAAGCACGGTCGCCGTGGCGGGCCAGCGGTCCAACGAAGTGGTAACGGAAGATCAATCCATCGACTGGGGCCGGTCGGATTACGACCCGTATGCGCGCACCAAGAAATTCTGCGAGCACATGATCCGGCAGCTTCTGCCGGAAACTCCGAAGACGATCTTCCGGCCCAGCATCGTACTCGGCGACAGCCGCTATGCGCAGACCACGCAGTTCGACATGGTGAAGGCCTTCGTCTTCCTGGCCAGACTGCCTGTCCTGCCGTTCCGCCCCGACGACAAGGTCGACATTGTGAACGTCGACTTCGTGGCCGATGCCATCGCGACCCTGCACCAGAAAGAAAAAACCGACTACGACACCTACCACCTGTCGTCGGGCACTGACTCCCAGACCTTTCGCGAGTTGACTCGGGCGCTCGCGGGTGCTCAGCGCAAGCGCGCACCGGTCTTTGTTCCCAGCCTGGAGGGAGCTTTCTCGGGCCTTACGAACTGGCTGTCGCGCCGCAAGGGAGCGCTAGGCTACGGCGGTTCGCTGATGAAGGTCTTTCTGCCCTACCTCACCTGGAACACGGTCTTCGACAATACGCGTGTGACCACGGAGCTGGGCCGGAAGCCGGTGCCGTTCTCGCAGTACAGCTATCCGCTGCTGCGCTTCAGCCGTGATGCCAACTTTTCCTACAAATACCAGGACTGGCCTTCTGCGGCGGGGAGTTCCGCATGATGGACTTCGTTCTCGAGGCTTGGGTGAGCAGCATCATCGAGATGGCCCAGGTCAAGTGGATGCTCGGTGGGGGCGCCTCCTGGACGCCGGGCGAAAAGCTCAAGCTGTTGTTTGCCGGATATAACGGCACGCGAAACACCGGATCGGACGTTCGCGTTGAGGAGATGTTGCGCCAGATTCGTCACGTTCTGGGCGCCGACAATGTCACCCTCAGCGTGATGACCCACAACCCGGAATTCTCCCGCGGCTACTTTGAGGGGAGCGAACAGGTACTGCTGCCGAACATCTTTCCGCCGTTTCTCGCCGACGAAGTTCCCCGGCATCACGGCGTAATCGCCTGCGAAGGCTCTGCCTTTAAGAGCAAGTTTGCCAACGCGCTCACCGCGATGATGATCGGATCGCTGGGGATTGCCGCTGCGCAGAACAAGCTCTCAGTGGGCTATGGCTCCGAAGCCGGGGCCATGGATCCGCTTGTGCGGAAGATGTGCGCGCGCTATTGCAAGAACACTCTCGTCATCACGCGCAACGAGGAGTCGCGAACCGTCCTGCGGGATCTGGGAGTGCTGACCGAACTGGGGACTGACACCGCATGGACTTTCGAGCCCCACCCCGCGGAATATGGACAAAAGGCCTTGCGAGACGCCGGATGGGATGGAACCACGCCGGTGCTGGTCGTCTGCCCAATCAATCCCTTCGAGTGGCCGGTGAAGGCTTCGGTGGCGAAATATGTATTGCACGGAGTGTCTGGAGCATACAAAGACAGCCACTACCGTTCCGTTTACTTCCACAATGCGGGTCCGGCATCGGACCGCGCGCTCGAACACTACCTCACCGCGATCGCCAACGCGGTCAATGCATTTCGCAAGCAACGCAAAGTCTTCGTGGTGCTGGCGGCAACGGAACGTCTGGATGCCCGCCCGGCGGGCCGCATCTCCGAGAAGCTGGGAGGCGTACCCATCTTCACCTCCGACGCCCACAATATGTGGGGACTGGTAAGCATTCTTCGCTCATGCCACATGATGGTCTCGTCCCGCTATCACGGAATCGTGACCTCCATGCCGGGTCTGGTGCCTTCGGCCGGCATTACCATGGATGAACGCATCCGCAATCTCATGCGGGAGCGCGAGCATCCGGACCTGCTGATGAACGTGGACGATGCCGACCTTGAGCCCAAGCTGCTTGCCGTCCTCGAAAAGCTGGCTCGTGATGGAGAATCGATCGCCGCCGGCATCGGACGCACGGTAGTGCGAAATCTCAAAGTCATGGCGCGCATGGGCGTCTATTTTGAGGAAGAGGTGCAACGCCGCTATCCCGATTTTCCGACGCGGCGGGGCGAGGCCAACTGGGAGGACTACCTGCCGCCGATGAGTCCGACACTGCACACTCTGGCGGAGGCCTACTCGGCATAGTTGGCGCGGCAAGATTAATCATGCCTTTCCTCGAAGAGATCTTCGTTCGGTTGGACACGGCCCGCGAGACCGTGGTCCTGGAGGAAATCCGTGACGGCCAGACGGTTCCAGCGAACGGCGGCCAATTGTTGGAACTGATCGGCAAGGCGCGCGCATTTCTCGGACAGAAAGGGTTGAAGAAGGGCGACCGCGTCGCTTTGCTGGCGGCGAACAGCATTCAATGGGTCGCTCTCGATCTCGCCATCATGGCGGAGGAACTGACGGTCGTGCCGCTTTACGCGCGGCAGGCGCCCGAGGAACTGGTCGCCATGATGAAGGATTGTTCGCCGAGCGTGGTGCTCTGCGGCGATGCAACCCTCCGCGACGGAATCCTCGCGATCTGGCCTGAGGCGCCTCCACAATTTCTGTTCGAAAACATCTTCAACACTCGCGGCAGCGCGGCAAACCGCCCGAAGCTGGCCGATTCGCACCCGGTCGCGATCGTCTACACCTCGGGCACCTCGGGAGAAGCGAAAGGAGTGATTCTCACCGCCGGAAACGTCACCCACATGCTCGGTTGCACCTCCGGCCGCCTCGATCTGCTCATGGAGAAACGCCCCGGTCAGGATCGCGTGTTCCACTATCTGCCGCTCAACTTCGCGGCTTCGTGGATCATGCTTCTTACCTGCCTGATGCGCCGCTCGCATTTCACACTGAACACTGATCTGACCAAAATCTCCGGGGAGATGAGATCCGTAGGCCCCGACTACTTCCTAAACGTCCCGGCGCTGCTCGAGCGCATGCGCAAAGCCGTGGATGAGCAGTTGTGGAAGACGGGAGGCATCGTGCTCGCGATCTATGCGCGTGCCAAGGCCGCGTGGATACGCTGCCAGGAAGGGAAGGCGCGCTTTGCGGATTCCATATGGCTGGCGACGGCACGGACGCTGGTCTTCCCCACAATTCGTCGCAAGATGATCGGGTCGAACCTGAAAGCCCTGATCTGCGGATCGGCTCCGCTGAATCCCGAAACCCAGCTTTACTTTATGATGCTTGGTATCCCTGTGCTCCAGGGATATGGGCTGACCGAAACTACCGGAATCTGCACGCTCGACGATCCGCGGCGCGTGAAGCCGGGCCGGGTCGGCCCCGCCATTCCTGGGGTTGAGATGAAGCTCGGAGAAAATGAAGAAATCATCGTGCAGGGCCCCAATGTCTTTCCCGGATACTGGAACCGGCCGGAGGAAACCGCCCGCGTCTTGCGCGACGGCTGGTTTCATTCTGGCGATCAGGGGGAAGTGGATAAGGACGGAAACTGGAAGATTGTGGGGCGAATCAAGAACCTGATCATCCTCGGCTCCGGTCACAACATCGCCCCGGAACCGATCGAGGACGAGGTTCTGAAGAATCTTCCCGGGGCGCAACAGGTGGTACTGGTGGGGAACGGGAAGGGTTATTTATCGGCGATCGTGACCGGTCCCCTGAGCCGTGAGCAGGTGCAGGCGGCGCTGGATGCGGCAAATCCCAGCCTGCCTCACTACAAACAGATACGGGCATTCCACATTCAGGAGCAGCCATTCACAATCGACAATGGCCTGCTGACGGTGAACGGAAAGCTGAAACGGGATGCTATCGTCGCCAGCCTGAAGGCGCAGATCGAAGAGATGTACCAGGTACGGCAGGCTTCGTAAAAGCATGAAACCACATCAAGGCCAGGCGCTTTCCTGGGAAATGAAGGACGGTGTCGTTGAGGTCGCGCTGCACCGCGAGCCCTGCAACGAAATCGGCTCGATTGCGCTCCAGGAGTTGGAAAACTTCGTGGACGTTTTCGAGCCCTCCGAAGCGCATGCGCTGATTTTTTACAGCACGTTGAAGTGTGGATTCTGCGCGGGCGCCGACCTGCGGGAGTTGTACCGGCGTTCGCAGGAGATGGAGAAGGCTGCAGCCGCCAGGGGAGTCCGCGATTTCCTGGAGCGCATTCATCGGGTGATGAACACGCTGGACGCCGCGCCCCTCACGACGATTGCCGCCGTGCACGGTGTCACCTTCGGCGGTGGTTTCGAGCTTGCGCTGGTTTGCGATCTGATCATCGCCGACAAAATGGCGCGCTTCTGCTTTCCGGAATTGCGGCTCGGGCTGATCCCCGGTTTCGGAGGAATTCCGCGCCTGAAGCGCGATCTGGGCAATGCGGTGGTCCGGGACCTGCTGCTGACGGGGAGGAGCTTCAACGCTGCCAAAGCCCAGCAGGTCGGGCTTGTCAGCCAGGTTGTATCCGAAGGAGAGGCTCTGCGTGCCGCCCGGGCCACTGCCGCTCAACTGGGAAAATTTGACCGGAATACCGCAATGACGGCAAAGGAATTCATCAAACCCATTCCGCACGACGAACTAAGGCGCGAAATCGATCTCTTTTGTGAGCTGTTCACGCGTCCCGCAGTCGAAGCCGGGCTGCGGAAATTCGTCGATAGCACGGACGCTCAGCCGTATCTGGCCTGATTTGGAGCAAGTATTTTCTATGCGAACCGCCGACCAGACCCTGGAAGAAATTCTGAGCCTTGCTGCCGCCCACTTCAAAGTTCCCCGGGAAAAGCTGACTCCCGACGACGATTTCTTCAAGACGCTCGGGATTGACAGCCTGCAGACACTCGATCTCCTCACCCGGCTGGAGAACCATTTCCACGTGGAGTTACCGGACTACGAGCTTCAGGGTGTTTCCGATTTTCGAACGCTGGCGACTCGTATCCAGTCCCGTTTGTAACGACCTCTGTTGATTGTACGGAGACCTGAAGGCCCGAAACGCGCGACAATCTTCCCGCGGCCAATCTAAAATCGAAGGTTCAACCCATCGTTGCATGCTTGATCTCAACCAATACGCCAGCCTGGGCGCTGCACTGCGCGATGCCCTCGATCGCTGGCCGCAGGAAACCTGCCTGATCGAAGCCGATCGCGACCGGGAGAAGTCCCGGCTGACTTACTCCGACTTCAAAGAAATCGCCCTGCCTCTGGCGCGCGCGCTCGAGGACGCTGACTTCAAACCCGGCGACCGGGCTGCCATTATCATGACGAACCAGCCCAAGTGGCTAATCTCGGCTTACGCGATCTTCTACTGCGGTGGCGTGCTGGTTCCGCTCGACTACAAACTCACAGCCGCGGAACACCTTCAACTTCTGGCGCACAGCAAGGCGAAGTTTGTGATCGTCGAATACCACCTCTGGCGCGCGATCACCCAGGCTCCAGATTTTGCGCAACAAAAGCTGCACATGGTGCTTGTTACCGAAGCGCCCGCAGGCGCAGATTTGGCCGGCGCCTATCGCTGTGAGGACTTCCGCCGCAAAGGCGATCCCGTGTTCGTCCCGCGCCAGCGCGGCGATACTGCCTGCATCGTCTATTCCTCCGGAACCGGGGGCAAGCCCAAGGGCTGCGTTCTCACGCACGAGAATTATCTCGAGCAGTGCAAAGCCCTGACCGCCTGGTATCCATTCTGGCCGGGCGTTCGCTACCTGAGCATTCTGCCGACAAACCACGCCATCGATTTCATGGTCGGTTTCATCGGACCGTTCGTCTGTGGCGCCTGCGTCGTGCATCTGCGCACCTTGCGGCCCGAGTTTGTTCGCGACGCCTTCGTCCGCTACAGAATCAATTACGTCACCCTGGTTCCGATGATCCTCAAGAATCTGGAGCGCGGCCTCAGGGCGAAACTTCAGGACATCCCGCCCGCCAAGCGCTTTCTCCTGGACCGGCTGATTGCGATCAACAAATTGGTCACGCGGGATCGGCCCAGGGTACGCCTGAGCCGCAGGCTGCTGCCGCAAGTTCACGAGGCATTCGGAGGCGAGCTTCTGGGGATGTTCACCGGCGGCGCATTTATGGAGCCTTCGACGCTTCAGTTTTTTTACGATCTCGGCATTCCCGTCGCGAACGCATATGGGTTGACCGAAGCGGGCACTGCGCTCACCGCGAACGACCTCAAGCCATTTCGCGCCGACACGGTGGGCAAGCCCCTGCCCGGCGTGCAGTTGCGCGTTCTTAGTCCGGACTCCGAGGGAATTGGCGAGGTGGCTGCCCATAGTAAGACCATCATGTCTCAGTATCTCGATGAACCCGAGCTTACTGCGCAGACCATCGTTGACGGCTGGCTGATAACCGGAGATCTGGGAAAGTTCGACAGTTCGGGGCACTTGCAGCTCTTCGGCCGCAAGAAAAACATGATCGTTACCGAGGGCGGCAAGAATATTTATCCCGAGGACATCGAGAATGCCTTCGAAGACCTGGGCGTCAAAGAATACTGCATCTTTGCCGCGAACTATATCTGGCCGGACAAGCAACTGGGCAAGGAAATGCTGGTGCTGGTGATCCGGCTGGAGCCGAACCAGGAATTCACCCCGGAGCTCAGAGAAGAAATCGAAAACCGCAACCGGCGCCTTCCCGACTTCAAGCGTGTCGGCGGATACCTTCTGTGGAACTGGGATTTCCCGCGTACCGCCTCGATGAAAATCAAGCGCCCTGAGCTGGGGGAGAAGATCTCCAAGACCCTGCACCGAAGCTCGGTGGTCGAACTGTGATCGAAACCTTTCTGGCGGTGGTGAATCCCGCCGCCGGCGGGGGCCGCTGCCGAAAGCTGGTAGGACCCGCGCTCGAACGCCTGCGGGCCGGCGGAGTGGCGCTGGAGTCCTTCGAGACCACGGGGCCGGGCACCGCCACCCAACTCGTGCGCGACGCCTACGGCCGCGGATACCGACGTTTCATCGCGGTTGGAGGTGACGGCACCTCCTACGAAATCGTCAACGGACTGTTTCCCCAGGCCACGTCCGGAGATCCCCCAACGTTGGCATTCCTTCCCCTCGGCACCGGCAACTCCTTCCTCCGCGATTTCAGCGATCAAGGTGTGGCGCACGCCATGGAAGCGTTACTGGCGCACCGATCCCAGCCCTGTGATGTCCTGCGGTTGCAGCACGAAGGGGGAACGCTGTTCTACATCAACCTGCTGAGCATGGGGTTTTCCGCCGACGTCGCCACGATGCGCGCCCGCCGCTTCAGCGGCTGGGGAGAGCTCGGCTACCAGTCCTCGATTTTCATCTGCCTGGCTCGCTTTCGGCGGCGGCCATTCCCGCTGCGGGTTGATGGAGACGCTGAGGTCGATCGCCGCCCCTGCCTGTTCCTGACCTTCAGCAACAGCAAGTTTACCGGCGGCACCATGATGATCGCGCCCAAGGCTGAAGTGAATGACGGGCTTATCGAATACGTCCGCTGGGGCCCGATCGGGCGGCTGGGTCTGATCCGCAATCTGCCGACGCTCTATGACGGCACCCACATCAACCACCCCCTGGCGGAGCGGCGCGCAGCGCGGCAGATCGGGTTCGAACTCGACGCCCCGGTCGATTGCATGATCGACGGGGAAGTGCTGACGCTGGCCTGCCGCAAGCTCGATGTCCTCCCGTCAGCGCTGAACGTCGTGGTATAAAACTGCACATGTCGGAAGAGCGCAGAAAACGGCAAGAGAAGAAGCAGGAGGAAGAGCGGGGCAAGTCCGGCTCTGCTGCCAAGATCGCCATCATCGTTGTCGTCCTCGCCGCGATCGGACTCGGAGGCTACTTTCTGGCCACGCGGAAAAAAACCAGCCCCTATGATGCGTTTGCCCAGTGCCTGACCTCCAAGAAGGTCAAGATGTACGGCGCCTACTGGTGCCCTCACTGCCAGGAGCAGAAGGAAAGCTTCGGTTCCGCCTTCCAGTACGTGAACTACGTCGAGTGCGGGATTGAGGGCTCCCGCGCCGAACAGCCGGTTTGCAAAGATGCCGGCATCCAGCACTTTCCTACCTGGCAATTCGTCGACGGAACCCGTGTCGAGGGAACGCTTACGCTGCATGCTCTGAGTGAAAAGAGCGGGTGCAGCCTGCCATGACTTCCGGCAGCCGGTGGCTGATCCCGGCGATTGCGATTGCGGCCGTCGCCGGCATCGTGGTTTCTTCTGTGTCATTGCAGCATCATTACCGCACCTCCGCCGACTCTTTCTGTAACCTCAGCGAAACCTTCAACTGCGACCTGGTCAACCAGAGTATTTACTCTAAATTTCTTGGTATTCCGGTCGCTCTGATCGGAATTCTTGGTTACGTCGGACTTCTGGCGCTGGCAACGCTGGTCCGACGAAATCCCCAAACGCCAAAGCTGCTTCTTCTGGCCTCGATTGCGGGGCTGTCATTCGCTTTGTATCTCACTTACATCGAAGGTTTCGTTCTGGCGGTATGGTGCATCCTGTGCCTGACGTCTCTGGCCATGATCTTTACGATCACGATTCTGTCGGCCGTGCTGGCCTTCCAGGCGCGCGCTGAAGCGGATTCCCGGTAAGACTTGGCGGTGGCCCGCTCAAGCCCGATTTTGGCTTGAGTGGGGATGTTGAACATCATTACCCGGAAGAAAAGAGGGACAAAGATCACAAATCCCCACGCAACGAAAACCACGTTGCGTGGGCCACCCGGCACGTCCCCTAAACGATCAACCTTGGGCTTGGCTCAGCCTTGAACCGTTGTCCTTCAGAAGCATTGTCATTCCGAAGCGAAGCGAGGAATCTGCTTTTTAAGGCCGCGAGAAAAGCGAGGCATCCTCGATTGACTACAGCAGATTCCTCGCGCGGCAGTCCCGCGCTTCGGAATGACAAGTAGCCAGGGCTCGCAATCCCAGTCCCCCTATGACGCAATGCTTCCAAACTGCCTCCCTCCGTCATAGAATCGCCTTGTGCCGGGATGGTGGAACTGGCAGACACGCAGCACTTAGGATGCTGTGCCCGCAAGGCGTGCAGGTTCAAGTCCTGTTCCCGGCACCAACCCCTCCAGCGCTCCCTCAAGACAGGCTTATCCTCGCCAGTCGAGTAGTTTCGCCTCCTGTTCGCCAGAAATTTACTACAAAGGTACGGCTGTGTACTCTTGTGTCATAAATCTACGTAGTTCGTAACTAGACCGTTAACCAGCTTCGACGGACAATCCCGCCTACACGGTTTCCTGTACGCCAAGTTCCAGCCGACTGGCCCAGTTTGGACTCGCCATACAGGAATCAACTTAGTAAACAAACCAAACTGGGGATTTTCCTGATGAAGCGTGTCCTGACGCTCCTTCTCCCGCTGTTCTTTGTCGGCTGCGGCGGGATGACATTCGCTCCCTCAAGCAAGAATTCGCTGAATGTACCGCTGCCCTCGGCTCGTCCACCCAGGACGGAGAGGCGTAATGACAGCCAAACCTTCGACATGCTGGCCTGGATGACCATGGACACGTCCATGCGCGTGCACAGCCATCTTGCGGGCAGCGCGAACCCCATCTACACCACCGTCGAGAACGACAAGTTCTTCTGGACGAAAACCGGGAAAGGCTATCCCTGGGACGTGCAGCTGTACGACAAGCACTATATTTATCTATGGGTTACGGAACTGGATTGGCTGAACCCGGATACCTCGAAGATCTTCGAAAGCGAGAAATCGGGCAAGTTCAACATGCCCCTGGTCCCGCGGTTTGCGGAAGCCGGATTTCCGGGCTCGGAAATCAAGGTTCCGAAGTCCGAATCGACCTACAAGATCTTCACTTCCTGCAGCCAATCGGAAACCAAGGACCTGGGATACGTAAAGAACACGCTCTGGGGCCCCTACAAGGAATCTCTCGGCGGCGACCTGCCCGACGACCTGGAAACCCTGGTTGTTTCCTACCAGTACGTCTGTGATGCCAATTATGAGAACTGCCAAGACCGCGAGCAGTTTCACGTGGCCAAGCCTTATGGGCTGGTCTACTGGCAGCACCAGAAACTGCAGGCGGATGGCACCTATGCGAAGCCTGACAACTCGACTGTGATGAACAGGGTTGTGGGCGGGCAGGTAAAGCCGTTCACGACCTGCTTTCAATAGGCAGGCCGAGCATCTCCTCGACAACAGCGTGGCCATCGGGCGCCGCAATGGCTGCGCTGCCGCAGGAGTCGGCTTAGCGCTCTGACCAGGAAGCGCGAGCTACTGGACCTGGTTCAGCCCCTGGTAAACAGCGAGTCCCGCTATCACCAGAATCAACAGCCCCGAAGCAGCCCCCAGCCAGTGGACAAACGGGTTCAGCTTGTCCACTTTCTTCATCAGCTCTACCTGTTCTTTTTCCATGTGAGATTCGGACTCACCCAGGAAAAGCTGGTCATCTTCGTGCATGGTGAGGGTGCTACGGTAGATCAGGAGGACCACCAGAACAGCGGTCAGAGCTCCCCAAACGATCAGCAGCCAGACTAACGGAGTCATGGGCCACCTCAACACTGATGTTGAGAACCATTCCCGCGGATTGCGGTATCGCAAACCAGCCTGACGGCGGCGCCGGGCACGGTCTCTGCCGCGATTATAGTCCTGAAATCGCGTCCGCAAGCCTTTTGTTTGGGAAGAGTCGCCGGAGCCGGCTGTGTCATCTAAAGGACAGGTCAGAATGGCACAGAGATAAGGTTCATTTTGCCGTGACCCTGAAGTAGGGTTTCGCTATAATAAATCAGGCAATTCAAGGAGATACCAATGGCCAGTACGACCACACCCACACCCACGACCCCGGAAGTAACGCCGAAGGCGGCCCCGGTCAGCCTGACCCCGAATGCTGTAGCCAAGGTGAAGGAGATTATGGCGCAGCAGAATCCCGTACCAGCGGGACTGCGCGTGGGAGTTGTCGGCGGCGGATGCTCCGGCTTCTCATACTCCATGTCGTTCGAAAACGGCGCCGGAATGATGGACAAGGTCTTCGATATGGAAGGCCTGAAAGTCTATGTCGACGCGACTTCTGCGATGTACCTGAACGGCTGCAGAGTCGACTACGTCGAGACTCTCGAAGGCGCGGGGTTCAAATTTGAGAATCCCAACGTAAAGAGCACCTGCGGCTGCGGTTCTTCGTTTAACGTCTAGGCATTTAGTCAGCCGATTTTCCAGGCCCCACCCGAGCGGTGGGGCTTTTTATTGGCTTTGGTTGGGGGATGGCTTACTGCTGGGGGCTTTGCTGCTGCGGCTGAACGGGCGCGGCCGTCTGCGGTTGAGCCATAGGCTGCCCCGCGCCGCCGAAATTCGACGGCCCCGTGGTTGCACCGCCGAAGCCTGAAGTTCCGTTCGCGGGGGCGACCTGCTGGTTTTGCCCGAATGACTTCAGGTTGCGCTGCATCGGCGTGGTCAGCAATCCGCCGCGGTCCATCGAGGGATCGTAGATGAATTGCCAGTCCTTGTAGTGATTCTTGTCGTCGAATTCCCGCACGGTTTCGTCGTTGCTGGTGCTGGCTACGCCGAGAATCGGTCCGCCGCCGAAGGTCTTGCCGGTCAGTGGATCGGATGGCGACGACAGGGACTGGGGGCTGCCGCCTGAACCGCCGGAGGAGAACCCTCCCGGCGAATCGGAGGCGCTGTCGGTGTCCTCGGCATCTCCCGCAGAACCGGAACCGGCGGTCTTCTTTGTCTGTTTTTCGGCCGCTCCCACGCCCTGCGCGCCGGCGGTGGCTGTTGCCGTTGCCTGAGCGGCCGCGCCCGCCAGGCCTCCCATTGCGGAAACGGGCGTGCCGCCTGCGATCCCCGGACCAGTCATCAGCCTGACCTCGCCCAGGTGCAGCAGCTTGAAATCCTTGCCGGTGATGGGGTCCTTGTAGCGCTTGCGCAGGAAGCGGATGTTGTTCGTGTTCTCGAGATCCTCAATCTTTGTGGGATAGTGGCCGAACTTCTTGAAGTAGCGGCGAATGGCGCGCGAATACTGAACCCCGCGATGAATCAACTCTTCCTCGCGGTCGCGCTTTACCTGGAACGACAAGCTCGGCGCGATGGCCGCCGCGCCGATTACAAGCAGCGCCACGAACAGCAACAGCGTAAGCAGGATGTAACCTTCATCCCGCCTGGATGCGGGCCTGCGGAATGGAGAAATGGCCACCATACAATGGAACTAACCTGCGGTGAGCGGAATGATCTGCCGGTTGCTGTTGAGAACGTCTTCGATTTCGACACTCATTGGAGAGATTCGGATGACCTTGTAGCGTCGGTCAATGATCTCGCCTTCCTGGGCGATGAACACATCGTCGCCTTCGGAGAGAAAAATCTTCTTGGTTTGTCCGGGCTGGCTGGCGAACCCGAAGAAGCGCAGATTGATCGGCGGCGGTGGCGGCGGTCCAGTCGGTTGCGGCGCCACGACCGGCGCTCTTGCCATTACCGGCCGCTGAACAGGCTTTGGAATGTCCGCCTGCTCGCGGAAGATGTTTCTTCCCGCGCCCAAATACTTGGTATCTTCACTGGCTCGCAGCCAGTCGAAACGCAGCGTCGGATCCATGGAACTCATCAATGCGGCGGGCTTTTTGGCTCCGCGGACCGGAGGCGTCGCCGCGGGAGGCTCCTCTGCGACGGCCGCGGGGGGCGCGGCATTTGCGGGCGCCGAACCGGAAAAGCTGAAGACCATCCGGCCCAGCAGCACGACGGCAAGCACGCCGAGCGCCGACGCCGCGATCACCTTGTTCCGATTTTCCGTTCCCGGTTTCACGTTAGCTCGATCTCAAAAATGTGCGCAGCTTCATGCGCAGCTTTACCGTGTCGCCCTGCTCCCCGCCCAGGTCGACGCTGTCTACGATAAAAAACAATTGCTCGCGTTCCAGCGAATTGATAAAGCGCACGAGCTGGAGGTAATCGCCGGACAGATTCGCTTCCACCACCACAGGACTCAACCCCACCGGCTGCGGATCGCCAAAAGTATTTTTCACCTGCGCCAGCTGTACACCCGTGTCACTGGCAATTTTGCCCAGGCGCTCGGAGATTGCGGAATCCTTGGCCGGGATGCGCTCCTGGTAGAAGTGGTCGACCTGCTTGGCTGCGACCTCGACCTTTTTGTCCAGTCCGGAGAGTGGTTCCACCTGCCGCTTCTTCATCAGCAACTGCGCCCGCAACTGATCGAGTTGCTGCAAACGTCCCTGCACCGACCCGACCAGGGGCGAAAACAGCACCCCGAGGAGAACGAGATTCAGGACCCCCAGCGCGATGAAGGTGGTCTTCAGCCGGTTCTTGGTTTGCTGGAGGTCAGCCATCATTTTCCGCCTCCGGATATTGCGGGGGTTTCGACGCTGGGCACGTACAGCGCGCTGATGTCGAATTGAACCTCGTTAACCCCCTGGCCTGATTGCAACCTCTCCTCATTGATTTTCGTGTCGTGAAAGCGCTTTGAGTCCTCCATCTTGGTCACCAGCGCGAGGGCCCGGTCGTGGGACTCTCCGGCGACGACCAGACGGATTTGCAGCTGATTGTCGGGCGTCAGCTCAGGATGAATGGAGACCACATGCAGGTGTGGAGGCATTACCTGCTCCAGATCCTCAAATACTTTCGTCCAGGAAAATGCTTTGCGATGGAAGAGCTCGTTCAGAAACTGGGAACGATCCTTGGTCCGGCGGTGATTCGGCTGATTCAGAAAAGCTCTCGCCTGTGTCTCCTGATTGTTCAGGGCGGCGATATTGTCCTCAATTTTCTCGATAGCCTGTCGCTCGCGGCTGGCCTCCAGCCAGGAACTCGCCGTGTACGTGATGACTCCCAGGGTCACCAGAATCGCCGCTGCCAGGCCGATACCCCAGCGCATCCAGAAGCCGCTGGCATCCTGGTAGGGACGGCTCGCGAGATTGATATCCAAACGCATACTTCAGGAAGCCAGAGCCCCCACGATTCCTGCCATGCGCCACTTGGGGATGGTGCCCACGCTGTCGTCCAACTGGAGGGTGCCGACCAGATCCCGGACTTCCGCTCCGGTCTGGGCACGCAGGGCCGGCGCAGCCTCGGCGGTTGCCGGCATGCCGGCAACAAAAATCTGCTCAATGTTCAGGTGATAAGTATCCTGGAAAAACACCACCGACGGATATACGTCCTCGGCAAGTTTCTCACCCGTGATGGCGACTCCACGAGTATTTTCCAGGGTGCGGAAGAGCAGCACCTGCTGCTGATCGAGGATAGCGATGCTGGTGGTATGTTCATCCACTTTGACCACCAGAGTGGGACGTTGGGCGGCAGCCGCCCCCAGTGCCGAGAGCATGGAGGGCAGCACTACGCCCGCCTCATAGCCTGCTTCCCGCACTGCGGATTCATATTCTTCGACGATACTGGCCAGCGCAACCGCCGCCACCACCCGCACTCCTCCGTTCGACTGGTGGGCGTGATAGGAAATTTTGGCCTTCTCCACATCAAAGGGCAGCGACTTCTTCAGCCGGAAGCGAACCACGGCTTCGGCTTCATGACGATGGGGCGGCAGAGCCTCGAAATCGAGAAGCACAACCCTCACCGCCGCATCCGGCAAAACGGCAATCAGATCGCGCGAGCGGCCGGCAATGCTGTCGAGCGTGTCGCGAATGGTTTGGAACAGAGTCGTTCGGTCACGGACGTTCGACTCGGTCAGGTCGGGAACCACGCAGCCGGAGCGCAACTCGTAGGAGGCGCACTCGACCATGCCGCGGTCGGAAACCCGGCCAGCCAGAATGCGGTCCGCCGCAATTTCACAGGCCAGTCTCGGCCTGGCGCCCGAATTTTGTTTAGTCGCCATTTCCTAATATATATAGCAACAACAGGCCCCTTACATGCGCGAGGCGGAAGTCGAAGGGTCAAGCCCTAGTGTAATTACTCCGTCTACGCCCTATCCAGGGGTTGACCCTCCAAATGCCCTACCGCATGTTTTCGATGAAGGTGACCTTGTTGATCTCTTTGAGTGTTGTGAGACCCATCCTTACCTTGTCCAGGGCTGACTCGCGAAGGAATCGCATGCCCTCCTCGCGGGCGGCGCGGCGGATTTCCGAGGTCGGCTTCTTTTCCAGGATCATCTCCCGAATACGGTCGCTCAAATCCAGCAGCTCGTGGATGGCGCTGCGGCCACGGAATCCCGTTCCCGCGCACTCGATGCAGCCCTGTCCTTCAAAGAAGGGAACCCGTCCCCATTGCGCCGGGTCCAGCCCGCTGGCTTCCAGAATGTCCGCCGGGTAGGTGACGCGCGCGCGGCAGGAGTTGCAGATGAGCCGCACCAGACGCTGGGCCAAAATGCAGTTGAGTGCGGATACAAAGTTATACGGCTCCACTCCCATGTTCAGGAAGCGCCCGATCACGTCGACCACGTTGTTGGCGTGAACCGTGGTGAAGACGAGGTGGCCGGTGAGGGCGGACTGGATGGCGATCTGGGCGGTTTCCGCGTCGCGGATTTCGCCCACCATGATTTTGTCAGGGTCGTGACGCAGGATGGAGCGCAGTCCACGGGCAAAGGTCAGCCCCTTTTTCTCGTTCACCGGAATCTGGGTGATGCCGCGAATCTGGTACTCGACCGGATCCTCAATCGTGATGATCTTGTCTTCGTCCGTCTTGATCTCGTTGATGGCGGCGTACAAGGTGGTGGTTTTGCCGCTGCCGGTCGGCCCGGTGACCAGCACCATCCCGTAAGGTTCCTTGATGTAGCGGCGGAAGCGGCGGAGATCGTCTTCGTCGAAGCCCACCACGTCCAGCACCAGCTGGTGAAACTTCTCGCTCATCGACTCCTTGTCGAGAACGCGCAGCACGGCGTCTTCGCCGTGAATCGAGGGCATGATGGAGACGCGGAAGTCGATGGGCCGCTCCGGGCTGCCGTAGCGGACACGGAAACGGCCGTCCTGCGGAACGCGGCGCTCGGAAATGTCCAGCTCGCTCATGACCTTGATGCGCGAAATGATGGTGGAGTGATGTTCCCGGCTGATGGGAGGCATGGCCTGGGTCAGCACGCCATCGATGCGGAACTTGATCACCACCGAGCTGTCCTGCGTCTCGATGTGAATGTCGCTGGCCCGGCGCTGAAGCGCGGTGAAGATCGTGGTGTCCACCAGCCGGATGATCGGGCTGTCACCTTCGGCGGTCAGGCGGTCGATGGAGATGGTTTCGTCGCCGGATTCGTCTTCCCGGACTACGTCCAGGGCGAAGCCTTCGCTGGCGTCTTCCAGAACGCGCTTGGACTGCTCGGTCTTCTTGAGAATCTCGCTGATCTGGGCGAAGGTGGAGACCTTCGTGACCACCCGCCGGTCCAGCAGCAGGCCGATCTCGTCGATCATCATCAGCTGACTGGGATCGGCGATGGCGATGGCGAGGCTTCCGTCCGGCAGCTCCTCCAGCGGGACGAAGTTGTAGCGGTACATCAGCTTGACGGGAACCTTCTTGAAAAGATCATGATGAAGCTGGAAATTTCGCAGGTCGACGAACTCGCAACGATAGCGCCGGGCAATGTCCTGCGCTCTTTCCAATTCGCCGGCAGGCACGGTGGGGGGCACGCGCGTTTGTTCCGCGCCGCCGTTGACCACCGTTGATTTCTGTTCCGGCATGTCAGCAATACCCAATTTCGTTACCACGACTGAACCCCTCGTATCGATAGTATGATTGCGCTTTGCTGCTCTTGTTTAGTGCAGAGCACCGCCTGATCCCAGGGTAAAGATCGGCATATAAAGCGAAATCAGTATTCCCCCCACGAACACGGCCATAATAATCAGAATGATGGGTTCAATAAGGGACATGGCAGCGCTCAGCGCGGTCTGCACGTCTTCCTCATAGAACTCGGCCACTGAGTTCAACATTGCCGGCAAGGCGCCGGTCGATTCCCCTACCTCGATCATTTCGACTGACAACTCGGGAAAGATTTTCTGCTGTTCCAGGCTGCCTGCGAGGGTCTGGCCTTCGCGCACGCGAATGGTCGCTTCCGAGATCCCGTTCAGCACGTTGCGACTGCTCATCGACGCGCCGGCGGTCTCGAGAGAGGGCACCAGGGGCAAGCCTCCGGTCAGCAGGGTCGAGAGCGTGCGGGAAAAATTCGACACCTGGTACTTCAGCCAGATTTGTCCCAGCAGCGGCATGCGCAGCATAATGCGGTCAAGGACCTCTGCGCCCCGGTCGGTGTGTTTCCAGCGCCACAGGAAGAACAGGGCCACTACCAGGAGGATCAGCACGTAAGGCCCGTATTTCTGCGTGTTCTTTCCAAGCTCCAGCATGATCACCGTTATCGTCGGCAGCTTGGCGTTCAGGTTATCGAACAGCTTGGCAAACTGTGGGACGACGTAAGTGACCAGGAAGGTCAGCATGATCAGCACGACAGTGATCAGCAGAACCGGATAAACCAGCGAAACCGCGAGTTTCTTCTTGAATGTCAATACCATGCGCTGGTAGGCGATGTAGCGGCTGAGCACTTCCTCGATGTTGCCGCTTTTTTCTCCCGCCAGCAGGGTCGTGGTGTAAAGCTTGGGAAACACGCCCTGTGCTTCGAAAGAGTCGGAAAGCAACTCCCCGCTTTTGACTCGGTCGCGGACGTTTTCGAGCAGCGCGTGGAGGTTGGCATCGCGCTGCCGTTTGATCAACAAATCCAGCGAGTTGAGGATCGGCAGTCCGGCCTTGATCAGGGTAAGAAACTGCTGGTTGAAAATGACAAACTGGCCTTGCCTGATGCCGCGCCGTCCGCCGGTGGACAGGCCTCCGCCTGCCAGCAATCCACGCGGCTTGACCCAATAAACGAGATATCCCTGCTGCGTAAAGCGGTCGCGGACCTCGGATTCCGAGATCCCTCGCTCCACCTGTTGCTGGAGATGTCCCCGCTCATCCGCCAGTTTTATAACGAATTCCGCCATCTGGTGCCCTTACTCAGTTACCCCAAGTCTAGCATTCAAAGTATTAACCCCGTGTCAATCTGCCCTTCTGGTTATGGCTTTCGACATTCCCCAAGTAATCTTGACGCGGGCCCGCATTCTGCTTCTTGCAATCGGCGTAAGTCCAAGATAAGGAAATACTAAGCCGCTCAAACCAGCCGAGGCTAGGGGCTGAACTGTCCCTCGATCACCTCGCTGCCGGCTGGAGGAGTGAACCGGAAGCGGTCGTCGGGAACCTGCAGGTTCTCCTTCATATTGCTGAAGCGGTACTCGGTTACCGCCCCGTCGACTTCTTCCACTATGATGCGCCGGATCAGCGAGTTGTCGTCGATCTCGAGCTTGACCTGGGTCACACGGTCGGCCATCGCCTTTGGAACGCCGCGCAGGACAACGTCGTTGTCTGCCGCCTTGACGTCCGGAGCCAGGGCCAAACCGTCCAATTCCTTCTCCAGACGTGTCTTACCCAGAAGGAAGGCCAGGGGAGAGCGCAGGTCCTCGAGCTTTTTTACCGATGTCTTCCTCACTTGCCGGTCGGCCGGAACATAAAACCATGCGTCCTTGCCGTCGCTGATAAACAGCTTCTCGGTGGGAGAACGATATTCCCAGCGCATCTTGCCCGGTTTTTTCAGCCACAACACACCACTTTCCGTGCGCTCGATCCCGAGGCCGTGGTAGGTCTCTGAGAAGTCGGCCTGCAGGCTGCGAAGGTGGTTGTACTTGTCGTCAACGGCTTTGGCGATCTTGTGGACATCCGGCGCGGACCCTGCCTGTGCCGCCGCGGGCGGAGCCCAGACAGCAAGGGCAAGAATCAACGCGAAGGATACGAGCTTTGCAGGCGTCACAGAATCTAGGATGCGGCTGGCTGCGATGACAGATTTGCCGGTCGGCTGTTAACTGCATTCTAAACCACGCCAGGACGTTTTCGTGATGCCTGTAATCTCCGGGCGGGGTATTCACGTCGGTATCAGCAGGCGTTGCCTCGCATGGTCTGCCCGGATATTCTGCTGGCGTATGTCCACACTGGCGGAGTGTGTCCCCAATTTCTCGGAAGGCCGGGACAAAGCAAAAGTTGACGCTATTGTTGAGGCGATGAAGGTCGAGGGCGTCTACCTGCTCGACCGCGAGATGGACGCAGACCATAACCGTTGCGTAATCACACTGGTCGGCGATCGTGAGCCGTTGCAGGAGGCCGCGATTCGAGGCGTTGGCAAGGCCGCAGAACTGATTGATTTGACGGTTCATCAGGGTGCGCACCCCCGCATGGGTGCTGCCGACGTGATTCCGTTCATTCCCATCGAAGGTGTGACACTCGAAGACTGCGTGCTCATGGCGCGGCACGTTGGCGAGGAGATCTGGAAGCGGTACCAGATTCCGGTCTACTTGTATGAAGCGGCCGCGACCTCGCCGGAGCGGCAGAACCTCGAGAACATTCGCCGCGGGCAATTCGAAGCCATCCGGGCGGAGATTGCCACCGTCCCTGCACGCAAGCCGGATTTCGGCGAGCTTCGCGTGCATCCGACTGCAGGGGCGACTGTGGTCGGCGCCCGCAAGCCGCTGATTGCCTATAACGTTTTCCTGAACACGCCGGATGTCACCATCGCCAAGAGCATCGCCAAGGCGGTGCGCTTTTCGAGTGGCGGCTTGCGCTTTGTGAAGGGCGCGGGCTTCCTCGTGCGAGGCCTGGCACAGGTTTCCATGAACCTGACGGATTTCGAGCAGACTCCTATTCACCGCGTGTTTGAGCTGGTGAAACAGGAAGCGGCACGCTACGGAGTGATGCCCGTCAGCAGCGAGATTGTGGGGCTGATCCCGAAGAAGGCGCTGGAGCAGGCCGCCGAGTGGTTTCTCCAGGTGGAGAACTTCGATTCCTCCATGATTCTCGAGAACCGGCTGCTGGCCGTCACCACGGGCAAGATGGCAGTGGGCGGCCTGCGGGCGGGAGTCGAGCCATTCGTCGAGCAACTGGCGGCTCCGACCGCGACTCCCGGCGGTGGCAGTGCCGCGGCGGCAAGCGGCGCGATGGCTGCCGGACTTGCACACATGGTGGCGTCGATGTCCCGTGGCAAGAAGGCCTATCTGCAATACGAAGCCGAGTTGAGCAGCGCGATTGCCCGGCTGGCTGCGGTTCGGGAGGAATTGAAGGCCTCCATCGACGCTGACGCCGAGTCTTACAACGCTGTCATGAAGGCCTACAAGAGCGCCAGGGAGTCGGCAAATGCCGACAGCCTCGTCGACGCCGCCCTCAAGCAGGCCACGAATGTGCCATTGTCAGTCGCCGAGCGGGCGAGGGAAGTGATGGAAATTGCGGAAAAATTGAGTCCGATTACCAATCCCAACATGAAGTCAGATCTCACGACGGCGCTGGCCCTGGCTCGTGCAGCCATCGAGGGCGCGGTGGCGAATGTCGAGATCAATCTGGCGTCCTTGAAGGATGAAGCCTTCTCCGCCGAAACCAGGCGCCGGGTGCAGGCTTTGGCCGCCGGACGTTAACACTGCTCAACCAGGTAACCGGGTTGTCTCGTGGCCGGTCAGTAGTTACGAACGAGTCTCCATGGACTTTGGTTTCGGTTCTCCGCTCCAAGCCTTCGCTTACAATGGCTTAGGCAGTTGACCGGCTCCCGGCTGCTCGCATCTAAGTACTCATGTCCTCAGAGGGATTTATGAAGCTTTGGAAGGTCGCACTAGGTTTATTCTTTCTGGCGGCAACTGCCGCCTGGGCAATGCCGCTGGGAAGCTCGGCGCGCACCGTCATCCCGGCAGACGTCCAGCAGATCATCTCGGTGGACTACCGGTCTCTGAAGAACTCGGAGACTGCAATGGCTTTGAAGGAGCAGCTTCTTCCGCAGAATCTGAAGGATTTTGAAGTCGCCCTGAAGAACGTCGGAATCGATGCCGATCAGGATGTCGACCAGCTTACCTTCGCTTCCTACCGCAACAAGCAGGGACTGCGGATCGTTGGAGTAGTGCAAGGTTCGTTCACGCCGGCAACTGTGCTCAAGAAAATTCGCCTGGCCAAGGTGAAGCCGGTGAAGTACCGGAACGCCCTCATCTATCCAATGACCAGCGGCATGCAGATGACGTTCCTGGACGATGGCGCGCTTCTGTTCGGCGACAGCTCAGCCCTGAAAGGCGCGCTGGATGCCCATGATGGCTACAGTTCGTCGCTCGACACCAACAGCCAGGTAGCCGACATGATCGGCTCCGTGGACTCCGGGACGGTCTGGAGCGTGCTGGACCAGGCGGGAACCCAGAACATGATGCGCTCGGCGCTGGGCGATGCCTCCAAGCTGGCGGATTATGAAACCGTGAAGAAGCGCCTGCTGGGCTCGCGCTACACCATGAACTTCTCGAGCGGCGTGAAATTCGATCTGGATGTCGTCACCTCGGATTCGTTCACCGCGGGAACGCTGTCTTCTCTGGTGAAGGCAGGCATGCTTTACCGGAAGATGGGCGCTTCGCCGACGGAAAAGCTGGCGCTCGACAACGTGAGCGTGAACTCCGACAGCTCGAATCTGCAATTCCACTTCAAGACCGACGACAAACAGTTCCAGTCGCTGCTGCACTCGGACCTGTTTGCCGCCGTTTCGCACTAAGAAATTTTCATTTACCGGGCTGTGAGATTCGTATCATGGCAGGCCTTCAGGCCTGCCGAAGGGCTATAGTTGCGGCGTACCGCCGCGTGATTCTCATGCCCCGCTGATTCGGCATAGCTTGAAGCTATGCCCCGATACGAGGCGGCATAGACCTCCAAACGCTGCGAGATTCGTATCAGGGCAGGCCTTCAGGCCTGCCGAGGGCGACGCTGGGTTATTACGCGCCCATCGGGCGCAACTATAGTTGCGGCGTACCGCCGCGTGATTCCCAGGCCGCCCTGACTCGGCATAGCTGAAGCTATGCCCTGATACGAGGCGGTACCGCGGCGAGTTTCGTATCAGGGCAGGCCTTCAAGCCTGCCGAAGGGCGACGCTGCTGAATTGCGCGCCTATCGGGGGCAACGATAGTTGCGGCGTACCGCCGCATGATTCCCATGCCCTGCTGATTCGGCATAGCTGAAGCTATGCCCTGATACGAGGCGGTACCGCTGCGAGATTCGTATCAGGGCAGGCCTTCAGGCCTGCCGAAGGGCGACGTTGGGAGATTACGCGCCCCTCGGGCGCAACTATCGTTGCCGCCTACGCCGCGTGATTCTCATTCCCTGCACATTGGGCATAGCTGAAGCTATGCCCCGATACGAGGCGGTAACGCTGTGAGATTCGTATCAGGGCAGGCCTTCAGGCCTGCCGAAGGGCGACGCGTGATTCCCATGCCGCGCTGATTCGGCATAGCTGAAGCTATGCCCTGATAGGAGGCGGCGAACCGGGGAATCCCCGACCATGGTGTATAGTGCGTGAGCTTTGAATCCGCCTGAGCAGCGGAATGCCTGCCCATGAGCACACCGGCTCCCATCTGGCCGCAGCCACTTGATCCCCTCGATTTCCTGGCGCTGTCGGCGCTGGTCGCCGCGTTGCCGCTGGTTGTCGTGCTGGTTCTGATGGGAGGCCTGCGCAAGAGCGGGCTTTTTGCCTCGGCCTGTGGGTTGAGCGCAGCGGCATTGCTGGCGCTTTCGGTCTGGCGGATGCCGGCGGTTCTTTTGTTGTGGAGCGTCGTGTATGGCTTTGTGTACGCCGTCTGGCCCATTCTGTGGATCGTCTTCGCGGCCTTGTGGCTGTACAACATCACAAAGAATACGGGAAAGTTCGAACTGCTTCGCCGCTGGATGGAGCAGCATGTCTCGAGCGATCCCTGCATCCAGGCGATCCTCGTCGCGTTCTGCTTTGGGGCGCTGCTCGAGGGGAGCGCCGGATTCGGCGCCCCGGTGGCGGTGACCGGCTGCCTGCTGGTCGGACTGGGCTTCGAGCCGGGCAAGGCGGTTGTTGTTGCGCTGATTGCCAACACCGCCCCCGTTGCTTTCGGAGCGCTCGGCATCCCGATCGTTGCGCTGGCAGGAGTCACCGGGCTCGACCTCGGCAAACTTTCTTCCATGGCCGGACGGCAGGTTCCATTGCTCTCGCTCCTGCTTCCTGCATATTTGGCATGGGTTGTGGCCGGTTCGAAGGGGCTGAAGCGCGCCTGGCCCGCCGCACTGGTCGCAGGCGTCGTCTTCGCCTTGTGCCAGTTTCTAGTCTCGAATCTCTGGGGCCCTTATGCGACCGACATCGTCGCTTCGTCCGTGTCGATCGCAGCCCTGGTGGGCTTTCTCCGCCTATGGACGCCGCGAACCGCCGCACTGCCTGCTTCTCCCGCGGCCGCGGCGACCGCCGGGCCGCGGTTATCGCTGAATGAATCCTTCGCTGCGTGGCTGCCGTGGGCGATGCTATCCGTGGTAATGGTGCTGTGGTCGTACCTGAAGTTCTTGGGTGTGGGGCAGATTGCCGTCCGGGTTCCCAGCCTCCACAACGGAATTCTGATCACCTTGTATCAGAAGCCGTACGCAGCTCTCTATTCGTTCCAGCCGCTGGGGCCAGGAACGGCGGTTCTGGTTACGGCGGTGATCGTTTCTCTCTGCTTCCGCATCAAGGGGCGAACGTTTTTCGAGGCGGGGGCGGAAACATTCCGCCAGCTTCGCGTGCCCGGGCTGACGGTTATCCTGATTGTCGGATTGGCCTATCTCTACAATTATTCCGGAATGGCTTTCACTCTGGGCGCAGCCGTGGCGCACATTGGCCCGGTTTTCCCCCTGCTGAGCAGCTACCTGGGATGGGCAGCCTGCTTCCTGAGCGGCAGCGATACTGCCAGCAATCTGCTGTTCGGAAATCTCCAGGTTGCCGCCGCCCACCAGTTGCACCTCAGCCCGGTACTGCTGGCAGCCACCAATTCTTCGGGCGCAGTCACCGGGAAAATGATTTCGCCGCAGAACATCGCGGTAGGAGTGACCACCGTTGGACTGATCGGGCAGGAAGGCAGGATTCTGCGGGTCACCTTCTGGCACAGCATCCTGCTGGCCGCCATCCTCGGGCTTCTAGCCCTGGCACAGGCTTACTGGGCCCCGTGGATGGTTCCGTAGAATAGCAGCGGGAAGGCGTACTCAGCTTTCGCCGTGAGCAGCTTTTTTTGCTTCTCTCTTCTGCTTGACCCATCCCTCTTTCACGATCTGGCGACCGCGGGCGACGGCGAGAGAGTCTGCGGGGACGTCGTCGGTGATGCAGGAAGCTGCGCCGATGTAAGAACCGCGTCCCAGGCGAATGGGCGCTACCAATGTAGTGTCGCTGCCGACGAAAACGCCATCTTCGATAACGGTCTTGTGCTTCTTGGCTCCATCGTAGTTGCAGGTAATGGTCCCCGCGCCCACGTTGACCCCTTCTCCGATTTCGGCATCACCCAGGTAGGTAAGGTGGTTTGCCTTGGAGCCTTTGCCCAGGCGCATTTTCTTGGTCTCGACAAAGTTCCCCAGGTGCGCGCCTTCGCAGATCTCACTGCCAGGCCGCAGGTGTGAATAGGGACCGAGGGTCGCGCGGTCGTCGACGCGCGATTCATTCAGGACGCAACCAGGCAGGAATGTGACCCCGTTTCCGATCTGGCAATTGTTGATCACCGTATAAGAACGGATGCGGCATTCGCTGCCGACGCGCGTATTGCCAAGAAGCTGAACGAAAGGCTCGATGACCGTGTCCGGGCCGACTTCGACGCCGGTATCGATCACGCAACTTTGCGGATAGAAAATCGTCACGCCATCCGCCATAAGCTGGCGGCACTTGGCGGCGCGCATTTTCTCGTCGATCTCCGCCAGTTCGGCGCGAGTGTTGCCACCGAGAACTTCGTAAGGATCTGGGGCTTCGACCGCGACCACGCGCTCTTTTGCCTTACCCAGTACCGCGGCCATGTCGGTGATGTAGAACTCACCGTGGGCGTTGTCGGTCTTGAGCTTGTCGATATTGCGGAACAGCGATTCGGTCGAAAAGGCGTAGAAGCCGGCATTGATTTCGGGATTCTTCTGCTGTGCAGCGGTCAGCGCTTTCTGCTCGACGATCCCCCGTACGTCCGCGCTGCCCGGCCCTTTGCGGAAGACCCGTCCATAGCCCGTCGGGTTGGCCAGCTTTGCCGTGAGCAGCGTCATCGCAGCTTTTTTCGCGTTGTGAAAGTCGCGGAGCTTTTCGATAGTTTCGACCGTGATCAGTGGGGCATCACCGGAGAGCACGAGGACCTGGTCGTAGTTCTTCAAGGCCTCGCGGGCGACCATGAGGGCGTGGCCGGTGCCGCGCTGTTCCGGCTGAAGGACGAAGCCGACACCGCTGGCTGCAACCGCCTCGCGCACGCGGTCGGCCTCGTGCCCGATGATGGCAAAGACGTCTTTGGCGGGTACAACACGGCTTGCGGCGGCAATGACGTGGGCGAGCAGAGGCTTGCCACCCACCTGATGGAGCACTTTGGGATGCTTCGATTTGAGGCGCGTTCCCTTGCCCGCGGCCATGATCGCGATGGCAGTCCGCGGAGAGGAATGCGAATCGGAATGCTTCGGCATCGCCTCCAATATTACCCCGAGCCTGCGGCACGGAGTTAGTTACTGTTGGTATTGGCGGCGGGCTGGCGCTGTCCCAGTCCCGGCGCCTGGGAGACCAGCTCAATCAGATCGCGGGCGAGGCGCTCGGTATCGTGGCGAACAACGTCACCTTCGTCGAGATAGTCCCCGAGGACGGGGCACACACCCATTGCCTCAATCTCCTCGAGGTCGCTGACCATCTGGGTCGCGCCTTCGAGCGCATATTTGGCCTTCAGCTCCGGAGCCACTGCAGTGCGGTTGATGAGCGCGTAATCGAAGATTTGCGCCTGGGCGTGGCCATTGAGCGCGCGTATGTGGTCGGCCGCGGTGAGGCCCAGGCTTTCATTCGACTGCGTCATCAGGTTGCACACATACACCTTCACCGCGGCGGAATTCACCATCGCCTGGGAAATTCCGCGAACCAGGAGGTTCGGGATCAGGCTGGTGAACAGCGAGCCCGGACCCATGGTGATCAAATCGGCCCGCGCGATCGCTTCCAGAGTCTGCGACAGCGGCTCGGCATCGGGCGGGATGAGAAACAGCTCCCGGATTCGCCCGCTGCTCGAGGTGATCTTGCTCTCGCCGCGCACTCGCTTTCCATCCT
Organism: Terriglobales bacterium; assembly: GCA_963803205.1. Classification (GTDB taxonomy): domain Bacteria; phylum Acidobacteriota; class Terriglobia; order Terriglobales; family Acidobacteriaceae; genus CAWDLG01. The sequence goes on along the minus strand of CAWDLG010000003.1, from coordinate 79,148 downwards.
CCATCAGCGCTTCGATGTCGATGTGAGCCGTGGTCGAAGGATAGATATGGCCGCGGGTAAGCAGGATCTCCGAGGACAACCGCACCGCCTCGCTGAAGTCGCCGGTAACGGAAGTGAGTGCCGCGAGGAACAGGTTGCCGAAGCTGTGGCCTTCCAGACCTGATCCCTTCACAAAGCGATGCTGGAACAAGCGCGACAGCAGGGCTTCGTCCTCCGAGAGGGCCACAATGCAATTGCGCACATCTCCCGGGGGAAGCATGTTCAGCTCTTTGCGCAGGCGGCCACTGGAGCCGCCGTCGTCGCTGACGGTCACCACGGCGGAGAGCTCGGCGATCACGCCGCTCGCCGATGGGGCGGCATTTCCGGAGGAGCCGGCGGAGGGCGCCACATAGCGCTTGAGCCCTTTCAGCAGCGTGGAAAGGCCCGTGCCGCCGCCAATGGCAACCACGTGCAAGCCTCGCTTGGCCGAGGGCTTTTCCCGCAGCATTGCCGCTGGGCTCTGCTGTTTTGTCATGAATTACAGCCTAGTTGTCCTCTTCGGAGCCGGAGAGTCCTGGCGGAAGTTCCGCTCCCGGGTCCGGATACAGCAGTTCGGTAAACCGTGGATCTTCGGCCAGGTTCTGGAAGTCCGAGTCATTACGCGCTTGAAAACGCAGCGCCGGAGCGATTTTTATGGCTTCACCCAAGTGCCGCAGGGAATCCTCAATGTGCCCGGTAAGGCAATCGAGCGCCGCCAGACCGTAGCGTACGTAGTCTGAGTTGGGGACCTGCTTGGCGAGCTTTTCCAGGTGCTCGCGTGCGCTCACATAGTCCCCGACGTTCATGAGGGAAATCGCATAATCGTAGTGCTCTTCCGGGCTCTTGAACTGGGTGGTCGCGCGCTCCCCGTGCTGGTTGCAGATATTGATGTGCACGTTGGCGCGGTCCGCCAGTTCCTTGTTGGGGCCGGAAGTTACCTTCTGAAGGTGAGTGCGGGCCTTGTCAAATTTGTGCTCCTGCATGGCGCGCAATCCGGCCTCGTAGTTTTGCACAGCCTGTGCATAATGCGGATCTTCGACCGCTGTTTTCTTCGATGTGATCTTGGGAGCCATCTGGAGAACTCTTCCTCTACCCTTCGTAACTGCACCTCTTTTGTTGGACTTGGATGAAGAAAGCTTAACGTTCTCTCGCAGTTTTCTCTTCATCCCTCGGCACCCTCGCAGTGGCCGGGAAATCAGCTCTGAAAACCGCCTGTGGAAAAATCCTCCGAAAAGGACGGTTTTGCGAGCAAGGGTATACGCGGGGTGACGAGCCCGTCAACTAGAGCAGCTTCTCTTGAGAACCGGCCAGACAACGATCTTTTCGCGCCCCCAATCCTAATTGATTGAGGCTGCGGTTTCCAAATCCACTTTCTTCCATTCGCCGTGAATGATGCCGTTACGAACCTGAGCTGCGGTTTTGCCTTTCTTCGTCTCAGAATATGAATAGTACAGCTCTTTCAGACAGGTGGCGCATTGCGCCCCGTGAGTGCTCTCGAAACAGCTATGAAGGCTGTTGTGGCCCATGCGGTCGCAGTAGCAGTAACAGGGCTGCTGGTGCAGGACCACGGGGACCTTGGCTGCCAGGTCATAAGCGTGGGTCTGATAGGAGTAGCGGGCGTTGTCGCCCCACAGATCTTCCTTCCCCAGGATCGGAGGCAGCTTCTTCCCCTTGGCGGGCGGACCGGCGTTATAGGCCGGTACCGATCCCTCCTGCTGGGAGGAGGCTCGAGGCACAGACGCGATAAGGATGATCAAAACCAGACAAACCAGCGATAATCCACGCTTTAGCATTGAAACCTCGGTGCTTTATTGTAACCCGGAAGCCGCCGGAAACTGTAGCCTTGGGAGTAGAATCAGGGCTGTCGCCGCGAGGGCGGGGCAACTGTCCCCAAACCGGCGTGATTCATATAATCGGGAATTCATGGCGGAAGACTGCTCTCCTCCGGTGACCGAAGCAGCTCCACCAGCGGTCCGGAAAATCCGGTCTGGCTGGCGGTCGGTTCCCGTGATTTCGGTCTGGTTGAGGGACCTGCTGATTTCGCTCGCCATCTCCTCGTTCATCATCATCTTCCTGTATCAGCCGGTGAAGGTCGAGGGCACCAGCATGATGCCTTCGCTCGACGATCAGGAACGCATCTTCGTCAACAAGTTCGTGTACCGTCTGGAGCCGATCGAGCGGGGCGACATCGTCGTCTTCCGGTATCCGCGCGACCTGTCGAAGAGTTTCATCAAGCGGATCATCGGGGTGGCCGGGGACCGGGTCCGGATTGACGGCGGCCGCGTATACGTCAACGACCAACCCCTCGAAGAGGATTACGTCGCTGATGCCTACACCGATTCGCGGTCCTATTCGGAAATCGTGGTGCCCCCTCATTCCTATTTCGTGCTGGGGGACCATCGCAGCATGTCGAACGACAGCCGGGATTTCGGTCCGGTGAACGCGCGCTTCATCTTCGGAAAGGCAGTGTTCGGCTACTGGCCGGTGGAAAAGCTCGGAAGGCTGCGCTAGCAGCGCGCTTCCACGCCTTCTCAGCTTTCATCTTCCCTGCTACAATCTTCAAAATCCACTCCCTGGAGCACGAATGCAGGCCATTCTTGCGCTGGAAGATGGCAGGATCTTCCGCGGCAAAGGCTACGGCGCCAAAGGCGAATGTTACGGCGAAGTCGTTTTTAATACTTCCATTACTGGCTACCAGGAAATTTTCACCGACCCTTCCTACTGCGGCCAGATTGTCGTTCTCACCAACCCGGAAATCGGAAATTATGGAACCAACGCAGACGACAACGAAGCCACGCGTCCCTATATCGAAGGGCTGATCGTCCGCGAATTCTCCAAGGTCAGTTCCAACTGGCGCTCCCAGCAGGTTGCAGAGGAGTACCTCGAGCAGTTCAAGATCCCGGTGCTCGCGGATATCGACACCCGGTCGCTGGTGCGCCATCTGCGTGACAACGGCGTCATGCGCGCCGTGATCTCGACCATCGAAACCGACACACAGAAGCTTATCGCCAAGGCCCGGTCGATCCCCAAGATGGACGGCATGGACCTGGCAAAAGTTGTGAGCACGAACCGCCCCTATGTCTGGGAACTCGGCGAGCGCTCTCACGAGCCGGTTGAAATTGTCGGCGTAAAAGATGAACCGGAGCGATTCCATGTGGTCGCCTATGACTTCGGGATCAAGCAGAATATTCTGCGGAAGCTTCGCCGCGAAGCCTGCAAAGTGACCGTTGTTCCCGCGCAGACGCCTGCCGAAGACGTGCTCGCGCTCAAGCCGGACGGAGTCTTCCTCTCGAACGGCCCGGGCGATCCCGAGCCGTGCACGTATGCGGTGGACAACATCCGCCGACTGATGGGCCGCCAGCCGATTTTCGGAATCTGCCTCGGGCACCAGCTAACCGGCCTCGCGCTGGGAGGAAAGACCTTCAAGCTGAAGTTCGGCCACCATGGCGGCAATCACCCGGTGAAGCAACTCCGCACCGGCAAGATCGAGATTACCGCACACAATCACAATTTTGCCGTCGACCCGGATTCCTTGCCGATGAGCGAAGTCGAGCTCACGCACATGGACCTGAACGACTCGACGCTCGAAGGCTTGCGCCACCGGAATCTGCCGCTCTTCAGCGTGCAGTACCACCCGGAGGCCGCGCCCGGGCCGCACGACTCGCATTATCTGTTCAAGGATTTTGTGGCGATGATGGAGGAGTGGAAAGGGTAATGGAAAAGCAGGTCCCTCCGCTCGCCAGTTGATCGGCTGCGCCGCTCAACTGACTCGGTCGGGATGACAGAGTTATTTAAGTTGAAACTTAAATGCTTAGACGACTGGAGAATGCCGAAGACTTGATGATTGGGATCTCGCCAACTCTTGTCATCCCGACCGGAGCAGTTGATTCGCGAAGCGAATCAATGGCGGAGTGGAGGGACCTGCTTGGCTAGGGAGCACAACTACCGGGTGTACATCATGGCATCCAAGTCCCGCGTTATATACATCGGCATGACCAACAACCTGGAGCGGCGAGTGTATGAGCACCAGCACGATTTGATCGAAGGCTTCTTCGGGCAATACCGGTGCCATCGGCTGGTGTACTACGAATCGTACGATCGCGTGCAGAACGCCATAGCTCGCGAAAAGCAACTCAAGCGCTGGAACCGCGCCAAGAAAGTTTTTCTGATCGAGCGCGTGAACCCGACGTGGGAGGATCTATCTGCAGACTGGGGACAGCCAATAGAAATGCTGGGAAAGCAGGTCCCTCCGCTCGCCAGTTGATCGGCTTCGCCGCTCAACTGACTCGCTCGGGATGACAGAGTTAGTTAAGTTGAAACTTAAATGCTTAGACGCCTGGAGAATGCCGAAGACTTGATGATGGGGATCTCGCCAACTCTTGTCATCCCGACCGGAGCGATTGATGCTGGGAAAGCAGGTCCCTCCGCTCGCCAGTTGATCGGCTTCGCCGCTCAACTGACTCGGTCGGGATGACAGAGTTAGTTAAGTTGAAACTTAAATGCTTAGACGCCTGGAGAATGCCGAAGACTTGATGATTGGGATCCCCCCAACCCTTGTCATTCCGACAGGAGCAGTTGATGCTGGAAAAGCGGGTCCCTCCGCTCGCCAGTTGACCGGCTGCGCCGCCCAACTGACTCGGTCGGGATGACAGAAAAGAAATTAAATAAATGCCCAAGCGAACTGACATCTCCAAGATTCTGATCATCGGCTCTGGCCCGATCATCATTGGCCAGTCGGCGGAGTTCGATTATTCCGGCACGCAGGCCTGCAAGGCGCTCAAGTCGGAGGGCTTCGAGGTTGTGCTCGCCAACTCGAATCCTGCGACCATCATGACCGATCCCGAGGTCGCCGACCGCACCTATATCGAGCCGCTGACCCGCGAATATCTGGAGGAGATCATTCGCGTGGAGCGGGAACTGTCGCCCGGCGCGGGTTTCGCCATTCTGCCCACGGTCGGTGGACAAACGGCGCTCAATCTCGCGATCGAACTCTCCGACGGCGGCGTTCTCGAGAAGTTCAACGTCAAGCTGATCGGCGCCAATGTCGACGCCATAAAGAAAGCCGAAGACCGCCTCTACTTCAAGGACGCGATGCAGAAGATCGGCCTCGACGTCCCCAAGTCGCTGCTCGTCAACAATCTGAAAGACGGCCTGGAGTTTGCGGGAAAAATCGGCTTTCCCGTCATCATTCGGCCCAGCTTTACTCTTGGCGGCTCGGGCGGCGGCATTGCCTTCAACCGCGAAGAACTGCTCGAGGTCCTGGCCCGTGGTCTCGACTTCTCGCCCGTACACGAAGCCCTGATCGAAGAATCCGTCCTCGGATGGAAAGAATACGAACTGGAAGTGATGCGCGATCTCAACGACAACGTGATCGTCATCTGCTCCATCGAGAACTTCGATCCCATGGGGGTCCACACCGGCGATTCGATCACCGTGGCTCCAATCCAGACGCTGTCCGACCGCGAATACCAGGCAATGCGCGACGCTGCCATCGCGGTAATCCGCGAGATCGGAGTCGAAACCGGAGGCTCCAACATCCAGTTCGGAGTCCATCCCGGCACCGGCCGCATGGTGGTGATCGAGATGAACCCGCGCGTGTCGCGGTCCTCGGCGCTGGCTTCGAAAGCGACGGGATTCCCCATCGCCAAAATCGCCGCCAAGCTGGCCGTCGGCTACACCCTCGACGAAATTCCCAACGACATTACCCGCAAGACGCCGGCCTGCTTCGAGCCCACCCTCGACTACGTGGTCGTCAAGATTCCGAAATGGCAGTTCGAGAAGTTTCCCGGCGCCGACGAAAGTCTTGGACCGCAGATGAAATCAGTTGGTGAAGTGATGGCCATCGGGCGCACCTTCAAGGAAGCTCTGCTGAAGGGTGTGCGGGCCCTCGATACCGGCAAGCGTATCGGCGGGGACAAGATCGAGCCGAAGATTCTCACGCAGCGACTGGTGACGCCGCATCCGGAGCGGCTCGCCTACATTCAATATGCTCTTCGTCAGGGTCATCCAGTGAAACACATCGCCAAGATGACCTCCATTGATCCCTGGTTCCTATACCAGATGAAAGAGATCAATGACATGCAGATGGAGCTCGAGAAGCACCCGATGGAGTCCATTCCCACCGAAGTGCTGCGCGACGTCAAGCGCATGGGCTTCTCCGATGGCCGGCTCGCCGGGGCTTTTCGCCTGAATGGAAAAGGTGGCCAGGAGAAGGTTCGGCACCTACGCAAGAAGCACGGCATTAAGGCGGTCTACAAACGGGTGGACACCTGCGCGGCGGAATTCGAAAGTTTCACGCCGTATCTCTACTCCACTTACGAAGACGAAGACGAAGCCACCCCGACATCGAAGAAGAAGGTCATCATTCTCGGCAGCGGACCCAACCGCATCGGGCAGGGAATCGAGTTCGACTACTGCTGCTGCCACGCCTCGTTCGCCCTCCGCGACGACGGCTACGAGACCATCATGATCAACTGCAACCCGGAGACGGTTTCGACCGATTACGACACCAGCGACCGCCTCTACTTCGAGCCGCTCACGATCGAAGATGTCTTTGCCGTGTGCGAGCATGAAGCTTCGGGAGGCGCCGAAGTTGGCGTGATCGTGCAGTTCGGAGGCCAGACGCCGCTGAACCTGGCACTGCCTCTGAAGGCGGCGGGAGTGAAGATCATCGGAACCTCGCCGGAATCGATCGACCTTGCCGAAGACCGCAAGCGCTTCAACAAGCTCCTCGAAGAACTTGACATCCCGCAGGCGCCCGGAGCGATGGCTGCGTCACTGGAAGAAGCTGTTGAAGGCGCGCGGCAGATTGGCTACCCGGTTCTGGTGCGGCCTTCGTATGTGCTCGGCGGTCGCGCCATGGTCATCGCCTACGACGAGGAAACCGTGGTCCGCTACATGAAGGAAGCGGTCGAGTACTCGCAGGACCGCCCGGTGCTGATCGACCACTTCCTCGAAGACGCCATCGAAGTCGATGTGGATGCGATCTCCGACGGTGAAGACGTCGTGATCGGCGGGATCATGCAGCACATCGAGGAGGCGGGGATCCACTCCGGAGATTCCTCCTGTGTACTGCCCGCGGTCGATATTCCAAAGCATCTTCTCGACCGCATGCGCGAATACACCTTCAGGCTGGCGCGTGCCCTAAAGGTCATCGGGTTGATGAATATACAGTTTGCGATTCCGCGCTCCGGCGTGGTGGGAGACGACGGCAAGGTCTATGTCATCGAAGTGAACCCTCGGGCCTCCCGCACGGTGCCTTATGTCTCCAAGGCCACGGGCGTCCCCATGGCAAAAATCGCTTCGCGCCTGATGACCGGACGCAAGCTGCGGGAGTTTCTCCCCGAGTTCATCGAGCAGCAGAGGGATCTCGACACCGGCTCCTGCTACTACGTGAAGTCCCCGGTCTTCCCCTGGAACAAATTTCCCGGAGTCGACACTGTCCTCGGCCCCGAGATGAAGTCAACCGGCGAAGTCATGGGCGTGGCCGACAATTTCGGCGAAGCCTTCGCCAAGGCCCAGCTTTCCGCCGGGCAGAAGCTGCCGACACAAGGCATGGTCTTCATCAGCGTGACCGACCATGACAAACCGCACGTCGCCGACCTCGCCCGGAAATTTGTGGACATGGGATTCAAGATTGTGGCTACTGCGGGGACCGCCGACGTGATCGAAAGTGGCGGGATGTCGGTTGAGAGGGTTTACAAAGTCAAGGAAGGCCGACCCAACGTTGTCGATCTGATCAAAGGCGAGCGCATCCATCTGATCGTGAACACGCCGCAGGGCCCCGATCCCTTCTTCGACGAGAAAGCCATCCGTCGCGCCGCCGTCACCGCGCGCATTCCCACCATCACAACCCTCTCCGCCGCCCGGGCCGCGGCCGAAGGGATCGCTGCACTGCAACGTGGAGAAGTGAATGTGCAGGCGCTGCAGCAGCTGCACGCCGACCGGGTGGCGAAGTAAGTACGATTTGTCCGCCCCGAGGTTGAGACCTCAGCGGGCGACTTACGGGTGCCCCGTTCAAGCTCCGCTTGAGCGGGTCGTTACTCGCTCCCAGCAAGAATCCCCGCCCAAGCAAAGCTTGGACGGGGCACCCTCAGGTTTCTTTCTGGATGTTCATTCGTCGCAGACAATCCCAGTTCTGTGGAAATAGGTTCTTCTATGTCATGGGGCTCCGCTTGAGCGGGTCGTTACTCCCTCCCAGCAAGAATCCCCGCCAAGCAAAGCTTGGACGGGGGGACCCTGAAGAGTTACCCTCACGGCCACTGCGTCTGAATCTTCGGTGGCTTGTGGAGGGTCTGGAAAACTACGCAGTACTGTTCGGTTTTTTCCTGGAGCGAGCGCAGTTGTTCGGCAGTCGCGTCCGGCGCATCGATATCAAATTTCACGCGAATCGCCTCAAAGCCCACCGGCACTTCTTTGGAGATGCCGAGCGTTCCCGAGAGATCCATGTCGCCGTCGACCGTAACTTCAACGCGCTTCGTCGGGATGCCCATGGCTGTCGCTACCAGCTGGCATGTGAGCTGAGCGCATGCGGCCAGCGCCCCCAACAGCAGATCGCCGGAGCAGGCCGCCGTACCGGCGCCTCCCACGCCCGTATGAGCTTCTGCCGCATACATAGCGCGCCCGATATCCACCGAACAGGCCAGCGGGGTCGATGTTTCGGATCCTTTGGCGGTCAGCGTGATCCGCGAGCTCTTTGGATCACGCCGGTACTGTTCCTTCAACGGCTTCTGGATCGATCTCAGGTCCACTCATTCCTCCAAAAAGTTCTGTAGCTTTGCTCTGTTTTCCCTGTGGTAAAGAAGTATCTCAAATCCCGAACCTCTCCCGGTACACGCTCGGCGATACCCCAGTGTGGCGCTGAAACAATGCACGGAAAAATACGACATCCTGATACCCCACCGCGTCACTGATCTCCTGCATCGATTTGTGATCGCTCTCCAGCATGCGCTTGGCCGCCGCGATCCGCAATTTCTGAAGATAAATCAGGGGACTGTCGCCGGTTGCCTGCTTGAAGCGGCGGACAAAGTTGCGCAGGCTCATGCCCACGCGCTGGGCCGGCGCTTCCAACGGGAACGTGCGATGAAAATTTTTGTGCAGCCACTCCTGCGCATTGGAGATGGCGTCGTCGGTGTGTTCTGTCTTTAGCGGTAAGATGGCGAATCCCGACTGCCAGGCGCGTGGCGTCTCGATGAGCAGCGCTTTGGCCGTCTGCATCGCGATCTCGTGGCCGCAAAATTTCTCCACCAGGTACAGCGTGAGGTCGAGAGCCGCGTGCACGCCCCCGCCGCAGTAGAACTCGTGATCTTCGGTTACCATCAGCTCCGGCATCCACTTTACCCTGGGATACATCTCGCGAAACTTCCCGGCCAGCGCCCAGTGCGTGGTAGCGCGATGGCCATCGAGCATGCCCGTTTCCGCCACCAGGCCCACCCCGGAACATACGCTCGCAATAGCCGCCCCGCGCTCGTGCCAGCGATGAAGCCAGGGAACCACCGGTGCATTGCGTTCGACCACGTCATAAATCCCCAGCCCGGTCGTTGGAATGAAGATTAGGTCGGTCTTGCGGATGTCTTTCAGCGCCGCGTTCGGTTGAATTTTGATTCCTCCATCGCAGCGCACGGGACGCCCACCGGCCGAGGCCGTCGTTACCCGAAACTGAGGAGACCGCCGCACTCCCGTCAGCAGGTTCCAGAGTGAACCGGAGTGCCGGAACACTTCCATGGGGCCGATGGCCGTGGAGGAAAACGTCTGGTCGAGCAACAGAACCGTAACATCGATCATGCCTGTTTCTCACTCTCCCGCAGAGGGATGGCCTGAGTACCCATCTAGAATGGCAAATCTGCCATCTTGTTGCAAGCCCCTCCTGCGGTTACTTTGAGGTCGTCCGGCAGCACGAGTACAAGGAGGACCTATGAAGCGATACGTGATCGAGCGGGAGATTCCGGGGGTCGGGGACCTGAACCCGCAGCAGGTGAAGCAGGCGGCGTGCAGATCGAATGAAGTGCTGGCCGAACTCGGGCCGGAGATTCAGTGGCAGGAGTCGTATGTGACTGCCAACCGGCTGTACTGCGTCTATCTGGCAAAGAACGAGCAGATCATCAAGGCGCACGCCGAGCAGAGCGGTTTTCCGGCCTCGAAAATCAGCGAGGTCGGAACAGTGATCGACCCTACCACCGCCGCCCTCTGAGGAGAGCGGCAGGCCACAGCAGTTTTTCCACGGGAACTTCGAAACTTTGAGGAGGAGAGAGTATGACTACGCGTGTAACGAACGTTGTGCAGCGATTGACCACGAGCCTGCTTCTGCTGGGCACTCTGACCCTGCTGGCGCCGATTGCGCAGGCGCAGTCTGGCCACAACCATGGCTCCCCGGCGAAGCTGGTTCAAATTGTTCAGGAAGCCACCGCGCAGTACCTGAACGTCAACAATCTCCAGGGGACCGACTACGCTCCGGCTTTCGGGTGCGTCAGCGGTCCTGACCACGGCGCCATGGGAATTCACTATGTCAACAGCCCCCTGGTGGGCGACGGCATGATTGACGCCCGCTATCCTGAGGCGCTGATTTATGAACCAGTCGGACACAGGCGGCGCTTGGTGGGTGTGGAGTACATCGTGGACGCGCCCACATGGCTCGCGACTCACGACGGCGTTCCCCCGCAGCTTGAGGGACAAGCCTTCCAGCTTGTCGGCACACCCAATCGCTACGGCATTCCCAGCCCGTTTTTCGAGCTTCACGTATGGGCGTGGCGGGAAAATCCTTCGGGCGCGTTCGTCGACTGGAACAACAACGTCACCTGCGAGAATGAGTAAACATCCCAGAGTGCCCCGTCCTTTTCGTTCCTCAGTTTGGAACGACAGGGCGGGGATTTTGACGTTGTGAGAGAAGGGAATTCAACATCCCCACCCTGTCGCAAAGAACGCGACAAGGGCGGGGCACCCGCTCGTCGTTGTTCCTCAGTTTGGAACGACAAGGGGCGGGGATTTTGATGTTGTGAGAGAAGGAACCTCAACCTCCCCACCCTGTCGCAAAGAACGCGACAAGGGCGGGGCACCCGCTCGTCGTTGTCTCGTGCACTACGAAACTACTTATTGAGGGACGGCGAAACTTCCACGTAATCCAGCGGGGCAGGTTCTGCGCCATCCGGGTGACCTTCAATCTCTAACTTGTCTCCTGAACTCAGCCGGACGTTGTACGTGGTGCGGCGTGCCGCAGTGTCGGCATCCGGTTTGGGGGAGGGAAGTTTGAGATCGGCGGCCCAGTCGGCAACGGGTTTCCCGTTGATCCTCAGGCGGAAATGCGAGACGCCATTGTTCTGATCGAAGTACTCGACGGCGATGTTGTAGGTTCCGGCTGCTCCGCCGAACTGGAACTCCGCAACGCATGCCGAAGAACCGGCACACGTGACCAACTCATGATTCGAGACGCCGATGACGTCGCTCTTTTGGATCGCGTAGCCCTGCAGCGTCAAGGATTCGGCTTCCACTCGCCCGGGATGATTGCCTACCCGCCCGTGTGCGTCGGGAATTCCTGACCAGGTGAAGAACCAGTCGTTGATTGCGTCCCGCCAGACGATGGCGTGTCCCGCCTGGTATTCAAGCTTCGCAAGAATTTGCTGATAGCGCGGCTCGTCGACGTGCCCTCGCAGAGCTTTCCATGATCGGACGAAGCGAGCAACGGTTTCGGCTCCTTCATAGTGAGAGTCGTAGATGGTCTGGATCACAGTCTTGCCTGAGTGCAGGACGTAGGTGTAGGGCAAGTGGTGAAAGAAGAGGACCAGATTATCGGGGCAGATCTTTAAAGACTCGTACATGGCTGCGACCGGCGGAGAATACTGACCGATGAATCCGGTTCCCGTGGTGACGGTGCGGTCCATGCCGACGCCCTGCTTATCGGCTCGAATCCATTGTCCCCAGCCGTTTCCGTCGGCGGAGTCGGGGCCGGGGCCATAGTGAGGGCCGACGATGTTGGTTAAGGTTTGCAGGCCGAGGGGGGAGCCCGTGTAGTTTTCGTAGGCAGGCCAGGACTGCATCAGCATTCCCGCCAATGTCTTGAGTACAAGTGGATCGCTGCCGAAGGCCAACCGCGCCCACTCTTCGGCAATCTCATGGGGCGACAACTGGGGATTCCAGGCGAGGCGGCCAAACCCATAGAGATTTGCCTGCGCCAGGTCGGAGCCGAGCCAGTCGCTATCTGCGCCGACGTTCGCGACGCCAACCAATCCGCCAACGGAACGGTGAAAGGTTTTGCCCGCAACAATTTGTCTTACGGGCGTGCTTCCGTCGACGTGCAAATCGAAATCCAGAATCTCCTTCCACATGGGAACGAGGAAACACAAGTGGCGCTGCTGGCCGGTGTATTCCTGCGTGATCTGGAGTTCGAGTGCCTGGCTGGTGTTGCGAAGAGCGCCGATCAGCGGGGAGACCGGTTCGCGCACCTGGAAGTCGATGGGGCCGTGCTTGATCTGAAGCACGACGTTGTCATCAAACCTGCCGTCAAGTGGCGCGAAGTTGTCGTAGGCGGCTCGCGCGCGATCGGCCTTGAGATCGTTGTAGTCGAGATGGTGGTTATAGACGAAGGCGCGATAAATGAGAATGCCGCCGTGCGGTTTCAAGGCGCGGGCGATGGCGTTAGCGGCGTCGGTGTGCGTCCGGTGATAAGCCGAAGGACCGGCCTGGCCTTCCGAGTCCGCCTTCAACAGAAAGCCGCCGAGATCCGGCACGGCGCGGTACACCTCGGCCGCTTTGTCGCGCCACCAGGCAGCAACGCGCGGGTCAAGGGGATCGAAGGTGTCGAGGCCGCCAATTTTTTTCGGGCTGGCGAAGTCAACGGCGACGGAGAGTCGGATCCCCCACGGACGAAGTGCGTCGGCCAGCCGCGCAAGCTGAGGCAGGAATTCGCCGGTAAGAATTCGCGCGTCGGCGTTGACGTTATTGATGGAACAACCATTGATGCCGACCGAGGCCTGCAGGCGAGCATAGTCGCGCACGCGGCTGAGATCGGAGACTACGTTTCCGCCCTCGAAGAAAATCGATGGCCCCCCGTATCCCCGTTCAATCGTGCCATTCAGGTTGTCCCATTCGTTGGTCCAGCGTATGGGAGCGGCGGGATTCTCCAGTTCGTCGAGCTTGGTCAGCGGTTTTTGAAGAGCGATGTGGCGCAGCAGCGCGAACACGCCGTAGAGCGCGCCGCGGTCGCTGCCTCCAACGACAAGAAGAACCGGATTGCCTTTGAGACTGGTTGACTTCAGCCAGAAGCCATCCTCGGCAAGGTTAGGGGGAATCGTAATCGCCGGAGCGAAGCGTGCTAGTGAAGACCTTGTTCCAAGGATTATCGCGTCAGAAGAAAGGTGACCGGTTGGGGTCAGTCTCTGCCGCAGCATGGTATGGAATCCTCGCTGCAGCTCAGCCCTCGCAGTGCCGAGCACCTCGGACCCCCCGAGCGCCACGACCTGGCGATACTGGCGCAACTCCGGTGTGCGGCGGACCGGCTCGTAGCGCAGCCAGGCATCGTCCGTTTTCTGTTGAGCGAAGGCTTCATGGCATTGCCCGAAGATCAGGAAGAATGCCAGCAGGGATTTACAGAAGCCCGAGAGTATTTTTGCCATGAGGATCGGCGGCGGGTTCGATAATACGCCAGTGCGGAGGCAGACTTGACCCTGGTCCGCCACTGCAAAGTACAAGCAGCCGCGCTCGTGGCAGAACGCTCCAGAGTCGTGGCAACTTTTTGTGCTGTCAGCCTGCCCGCCTTGCAACCATCGGTATGTCCGACCGCAACTAAATAATTAGTTACGTTTTCGCGCCTGGCGCGTCTAATAAGTAGGAGGGTTGTTAAGTGCCGCCACGTCAATCACCTACACTTACCGGAGCGGAACTTCGAATCATGGAAGTTCTGTGGAAGAATGGGTCCGGTACGGTGCAGCAGGTGCTCGACGGCCTCCCTTCGGAGCCAGCCCTGGCATACAACTCGATTCTCACCACTATCCGCATTCTCGAAAAAAAGGGGTATTTGAAGCATCTGAAAGATGGGCGGGCGCACGTCTACGCTCCGTTGATCGCAAGGGAACAGGCGACGAGGTCAGAGATCGGCCACCTTGCCAGCCGATTCTTCAAGAACTCACGGGAACAACTGGTGCTGAACATTTTGGAAGATGAGGGCCTGGACGCGCAGGAATTGAGCCGGTTAAGGCAGATGCTCGAACGCAGGGGGGAGAAATGATCGGCATGTCTCTCCACACCCTCGCCCCGGTAGTGGCGGAGCGGATTCTCAACTCACTTCCTGAGGGTTTAGCGATTGCGGGGCTGGCGTGGATACTGCTTTCGATCATCGGGAAGCAGAATTCGGGCACGAGGTTTGCGGTATGGTTCGCGGCGCTGGTAGCGATCGCCGGTGTTCCGTTTGTTGGTGCCATGGCTTCCGGGCCGCCGGCGCCGATGGGGCAGATCACGCATGCGCCGCTCACGTTCCCTGCATCGTGGGCTCTGTTCATTTTCGAGGCGTGGGCGTTGATCGCGGCCCTTGCGATCATCAGGGTGGGTTGGGGATTGCTGCACGTGTGGGCCTTGCGGCGAAAGAGTGTTCCAGTACAAATCTCCGATCTGGATCCGCAGTTGCAAATGACGATCCGGGAACTCGGCCAGGGACGGGCTGTTGCGGTGTGCAGGTCCGATCATGTGCGAATGCCAACGGCGATCGGATTTCTAAAACCGATGGTCGTCGTTCCATCCTGGACGTGGGAAGAGCTTTCGGCGTCAGAACTGACTGCGGTCCTGGCGCATGAATTCGCCCACCTGCGGCGACGCGACGACTGGACCAACCTTGCACAGAAGATTGTGCGTGCGGTGTTCTTTTTCCATCCCGCAGTATGGTGGATTGAGAACCGGCTTTCGCTCGAGCGGGAGATGGCGTGTGACGACGCCGTGCTGGCGCGAACCGCCGATCCGAGAAGCTACGCGGAGTGCCTGATTTCGCTGGCGGAAAAGAGATCGATTCACCGCGGGCTTGCCCTGGCGCAGGCTGCGGTCGATCGCGTGCGAGCCACGTCCCGCCGCATCGCGCAGATTATGGATGTGAACCGGCCTTCCTCTACGAAGGTGTGGAAGCCGGCCGTGGTCATCCTCGGCCTGTTTTCGACCGTGGGCCTCGGCATGGTGAGTTATGCGCCGACGTTCGTCGGGTTTGAGCAAGGCGCGCCGCTTATGGTGTCGAAGCGGACGACTCCGGGTGTCACATTGGCGGCAATGAAGAAGTCCTCAGTTGTGCAGACGAGGGCAGAAACGCCGCACGCCTCGGCAATGGTGAAGAACAATGCGGTGGCATCGCGACGGCAGGGAACCGAACAAGGGAACGTAGTGCCCGTTCGCATGAAGTTGAGGCAGCGGCGGCAGCCTTCGGTGCTTCAGGCCAAGGCGGATGCGAAGTCGCCGACGCCTGCACCTGAATTTGTCATGATGCGCGGCGAGCGAATCGACAGCCAGAATGCGCAGGGAGTGACCTTCTCGGTGTGGCGGCTGAGCATCGTTCGCGCCAGAGGACAGCAAGTTCTGGAAGAGCAGATCATCGTGAAGTTGATGTAGCAAAATTTTTTTTGCCCGGGAAAACTAAATATTTAGTTGTTAAAAAGGAGACGCAGATGGGAAGTTGGAAAGAAGTATGGAACGCAAAATTCAAGCGGCGGCTGATTGTTCCGGTGATGGCGGCTGTTATGGCGCTGTCCCTGGGTACGTATGAGCTGACCAGACCGACGAAAGCCGAGGCGGCGGCAGCGCCGGCGGCGGCACCGTTGAATGAAGAAACCGTTGCGCCACTGATGGCGCTGAATCACGCCATGGAGACTCTGGCGGCTCGCGTAACGCCGGCAGTGGTCAACGTGACCGTGACTTCCAAGACCAAGGACCAGATGACGGGTAACACCGACATGCAGCGGTTCTTTGGCCCCGATTCGCCTTTCGGCAACTCGTCGCCGTTCGGCTTCAATATGCCAAACCAGCCGCAGTCCCGCATCGAGCACGGACTGGGGAGCGGCGTGATCATTTCACCTGATGGCTACATCGTCACCAACGACCACGTGGTCGATGGCGCGGTGGACATTCGCGTCACGATGAGTGACCGACGAATCCTGCCCGCGAAGCTGGTAGGCGCCGATCCGCTGACGGATCTTGCCGTTCTCAAGATCGATGGCACGAACCTGCCGAACGTCCCGCTGGGGAATTCGGAGAGCCTGCATCCAGGAGAAACGGTTCTGGCTTTCGGCAATCCGTTCGGCTTCCGTTTCACGGTGACGCGCGGGATTATCAGCGCGCTGAATCGTCCGAATCCATCCACCGACGACCGCAGGAAGCCGGGCGAGTTCATCCAGACCGACGCGGCCATCAATCCGGGGAACTCCGGAGGTCCGCTGGTGAACGTGCGCGGCGAGGTGATCGGGATCAACACCTTCCTGATTTCGCCTTCAGGCACGTTCTCAGGCATGGGATTCGCGATCCCCACTCAGATCGTGAAGCCCACGGTGACCAGCCTGATCCGTGACGGCAAGGTGAGTCACGGATACATGGGAATCGGCATCACCGACGTCACGCCGGATAATGCGCGGTTCTTCCATGTGGATAACGCTTCCGGAGCGGTCATCAGTCAGGTGGAACCGGATTCTCCGGGCGCCAAGGCAGGACTGAAGATTGGCGACGTGATCACCGGGGTCAACGGCAAGGATGTTGCGGACGCCGGACAGCTCCAGGTCGAAGTTGGGCAAACCAGCCCGGGCACGACCGTGAAGCTGAATATCATGCGCGACGGCAAGAGCATGACGCTCCCGGTCACGCTCGAGGCGATGGGAAAGCGCGACGAGACGGAGTCCGCAAGCTCAGAGCAGGGAAAGCCTCGCTGGGGAGTGGGTCTGGGCGACCTGACGCCTTCGGTGCGGCAGCAGATCGATGCTCCGGCAGACCTGAATGGCGCCGTGGTTGAGAACGTGCAGCCGGGTAGCCCGGCGGACAATGCCAGCCTGCAACGCGGCGACGTGATCGTTCAGGTGGATCGCAAGCCAATGCAGTCGGCAAGCGATGTGGTGAGCGCCCTAAAGAATGTCCCCAAAGGACAGGACACGCTCTTGCTGATCTGGTCGAACGGCGGCAACACCTTCCGGGTGCTGCATCCCACGCAAGGCTAACTGCTCAGCAACTCTCGCCTTACCCACTGTTCGCGGCAGCCGCCGCGGACAGTGGGTTTTTTTCTTTCAGGATTACGGATACTAGGCAACTTTGCGGAGCTTGGTCACGCGGCCCGATTCCACCCACTCCACCACAAAGATATTTCCTTCATGATCGAAGCAGGCTCCGTGCGGGCAGACGAATCTTCCGGGAGCGAAAGTTCCCGGCCCCTGGTTCCGAACGGTGCTCCAGTCGGTCTTTGAGTATTCTCCCTCGCCTAGAGTGGCAACGACTTCGTTCTTGCGATTCATGATCGAGACCTTGCTCATGAGATCGGCAATGACCACTTCGCCATTTCTCTCGTGCAGGTAGCAGGGCATTTTGGAAGTGCCGACCACGGAATCGATGTGCTTTCCTTCGAGGGTGAAGCGCTGCAGGCGGCTGTTGCCGCGGTCGGTGACGACCAGGATAGGAGTTTCGCCGCGCCGGTCGATCCACAAGCCATGCGGGCAGTCGATTTGATCCGGGCCCTTGCCGTAGGTCCCGAACGTTCGGATGAACTCGGCGTTCCTGGTGTACACGTTGATAAAGCTGGAGCCGTATCCGTCTCCGACATAAATGTCGCCATTAGGACCGAGGGCCACGTTGGTCGGGCGGTAGGCGAGGACCGATCCGTCTTCCTTGGGCTTGTAGGATTCCGACTCGGCGGGATAGCCAAGGGTGAAGACCTCTTCGCCCTTCAGGGTTCGCTTGGTGACGATCCCATGTTCGTAGTCGCAGAGGTAGAGAAATTCGTCGGAGCCTTCCTTCTGGATCGACAGGCCATGCGCGCCGCCCTTGAACTGCCGCCCCCATGATCTGACGAATTTGCCTTTGGAATCGAAGACAACCATCGTGTCGGTGCTTTCGCTCTTCGCATTGACCGTGTGATGGATGTAGATGTGGCCCTGGGAATCCTCACAGACGCCGTGAGTGTTGCCGTACTTGATGGTGCGCGGCAGTTCTCCCCAATCGTGGATGGCCTCGTAGCGGTGGTCGCTCTCACCGAGGATGGGAGCCTTAGTTCCGGCTTTGTCTGTGGCTCCCAGAATGGTGGGTGCAACAACTGCAGCGGCTGCCGACATCATGAAATTGCGTCGCGTGACGTTCATGCTTTCCGACTCCTTATTCATGTCTGGGCATTGATGGCTACTTGCCCTGCGTGGCGGATGATTTCTGATCCACAAGCTGCGGATCGGCGAATTGCAACCAGAACCCCATCATCTCTTCGTTGCTGGGTTCGCCCCAGCGAATAGCCTTGGAGGGATCGGGATTCTGGGCATTGTCCAGGGAATTGTCAAAGTACGCCGTCGTCACGAGCTTCGTTCCCTTCGGCATGAGGAACTGATGCTTCAGGAAATAGATTTCCTGCCAGCGAAAGTCGTAGTGAGGAACGTCGAGGATCACTTCGCGCCTGCCGTCGGGATAGATTGCTTCGGTTTTCATGCTCTTGCCGCGGAAGTGCATGTGCGCGGTATAGGCGAGGGCGGTAACGTCTTTGGGCAGGGTGAAGCACGACGTCACGCGGTGACTGTTGTCGTTCGGCGGAATCAGGAACATGTTGTTCCAGATTTCGTACTGCGCGATTTCATGCTTGACCGGCTCACGGGCGAAGACCAGGCCGATGCTGGTGCGATCTTTCACGTCCTCGCCGCTATGGTTGCTGTAGTGGACCTGGAACTGAAGGTATGAACCGGCAGGAACTCTCAGCGCATAGCCGGGAGGACGGGTTTCCGCGAGGTGGCCGGGCAGGTAAATCCCGGGAACGATGTTGAGATATCCGGAGCTTTCGCCGGGAAATCCGCCGCCTTCGGACGTGGAGCAGCCATCATCGACCACCGGCGTTTCAGGCCGGACGTGGAGCACTTTGCCAGTGCGATAGTGCCACTTGTCTTCTCCGGCGTTGGATTTGGCGTTCTCCTCGATCTTTTTTGCGACGGAATCACCGGGTACAACCGAAACCGTAGCGTGATGAACCACGCGACGGTCACCCGGCATGACCTCGGCGGCCTGCACCCATCTGTCTTCTTTAAAGTTCGTGGGGACGTAGATGTATTCGTAGTCATCCATAACAGCGCCATGCACCAGGAACTCGGGGATACTGAGGATGAGGTCGGGTTTGATGTGCCAGCCAGAGGCGAATTGCGGCGCGGGCGGCAGATCGGCGGGATTGCCTTCTCTCGCGCCGGTTCTGACCCACATGTCGATGGTCGAAATGTCTTCCTGCGAGAGGCGTGGATCGTTGAGGAAATCTCCGACCTCGGGGCTCGCGTGCCAGGGTGGCATTTTGCGCGCTACCACGTTGTCGCGAATCTGCCGGGCCCAGGGGCGGGCATCCTTGTAGGTCATCAGTGACATGGGCGCAATGTCGTTGGGACGGTGGCACATGACGCAGTTCTTGAAGAGGATGGGAGCGACGTCCTTGTTGAACGTCACTTCTCTGGGCGCGCCGGCATCCTGGGCGGAGACTCCAAGGGTAAGAAGGAGAAATGCCGAGACGAACAGGGCCGGAAGGGATTTGGGCAGAATCATTGAAGCGGACCCCCGATTTTCGTATGGCTGATCAGGAAAGCGTCGCACGGCAGCGCCGATCACGGACGCGGACAAGTTTACTCTTCCCCGACCAGATCACAACCGGTCAATTATGGACGAAAAGCCGGGCGAGAAAAACAGCGTGAGCGCTAGGAGGATGGCGGGGGAGTGGTGCTGAGCCGCACGCGGACGAAGGCCGATTGAGGCGGCCAGATCATCCGAACTGCAGCGGCCGACGTTCCGCCGGGCTCAGGATTCTAGTTTTCCCAAACCTTGGCAGCTTTCTTCATGTTGGCGTGCTCTTTGCGGGCTTCGCGTGCGAAATCGCCGAGGGAGACTTCATGTAGCGGCGGTGCAACTTCCCACAGCGGACGGACGCCGGTGGCGTGTGCCGGGGTCGAGTTTGAAAGAATGTTCTGCTCCATCGCCATGTCGAGCTGGGTCGCTCGCGACTCGTGGCTGAAGAAGTAGGTTGGGTGTGCCTCGCTATTCATAGGAGAAGCAACCTGACCGAATGCGGCCGTGCCACAGAAAAGACAGAGAACGAGTAATGCGTGTTTCATTAGATTTTCTCCAACTCAGGCGAACACTGGGAGCGTTGCCTGCGAACCTTGAGAGTAGTGGCCATCTGCCCGGGACGCGAGTCCACGGGCAGTTCGCCACAGGTACTGCGTGCAAGCCGGGTTCCAAAGCCGTGCCAGCTAAGTCGCTGTTTGCCAGCACCGTTCAGCGCCGGAATGCAAGGTTTTGCATAGTTTCAGAGGATCCGTCGCGATCACAATCGGTACGCTTTCGCGGCCGTGAGGCTCAATACGGAGAGTTGCTCGCTGGCAGAAAGGTCTGCGATCCAGGAGCGAACGAGTTTTGCCCACCGCTCGTACGAGGTCGCGAGAAGCATCACTGGCCAGTCGGAACCAAACATCAGGCGATTGGGGCCGAAGGCGCGTAAAACCACGTCAAAATATGGGCGGAGATCTTCTTCCTTCCAGGTCTTCCAGTCGGCTTCGGTCACCATTCCGGAGACCTTGCAATAGACACTCTGACGGCGGGCCAACTCGATCAGGTTGGTGTCCCATGGTGAGCGAATGTGGTCTTTGATCCGCGGCTTGCCGATGTGATCCAGCACAAAAATCTGGTTGGGATGCCTATCCACGAAGCGAATGGTCTGCGGCAGATGGCGCTCAAAGACGAGAATGTCGTAGGTCAGCCCAAAATCCTTCAAAGCCGAAACACCGCGATTGAAGTCATCTCTCAGTATGTAGGAATCGTCGGGCTCATCCTGTAAAACGTGGCGGATGCCCTTCAACTTGGGTCTTGCTGACAGCCTCTTCAATTGCGCGGAGATGTTTGGATCGACCAGCGGCGCCCATCCGACGACGCCGCGAATGAGATGGCTGCTTTCAGCGAGGTCCAGCAGCCATTCCGTCTCTTTCAACGTCTGAATGGCCTGCACCGCGACTGTGCCGCGTACGCCTGCTTCCCGGGCGGCTGCCTCGAGTTCGGGTAGAAGGAAGTTGTACTGAATGCTTTCCATCCCAGCCACTATCCAGGGATATTTGGCGGGAGAATACTTCCAGAGGTGATGGTGGGCGTCGATGAGGCCTTGCGACATGATTCCGGAAATCGTACATGGAGTTGAACCCTGAGGGAACTCGATCTGGTGTTAAATAGACTGACGGAGCTCGAATGAGTAATTTGACACGGCGGGATTTCCTTGCTGCTTCGATGACTGCACTCGCGACACCAGCCCTCGCTGTCTGCTCGCTGGATCGGATCGGTACCCCTTACAAACTTGGCAAATACGTCCTGAGCGCATCGGGGAAGACGGGTGCGTTTGACCGGGTAAGCGTGGACTGCCCTTTCGTCTTCCGCCACAATGGCGGCTTTTTCATGACGTTCGTGGCTTTCGACGGAGTCGGCTATCAGACCGGCCTGGCGTCGTCTGATGATCTCGTGAACTGGAAAAATGAGGGATCCATTCTCCGGCGCGATCCTTCCTCGCCGATTCTGAAATACAACGTGGCCATGAACTGGATCATGCGCGAGAACGGACTCTACTCACCCGGAGAACTGAAGCCGGTTGATGGCCAGTCTCTCGGCGTCTATCACGCGTATCCCAATCAGGGCCTGGAGCAGGGCGCGGCCGTCATCGGCCTCTGCCGAAGCAAGGATCTCAGGAACTGGGCGGTGGATCCTCCGAGCCTGAAGCCGCAGGACGGCGCAGAGTGGGAGCACGGGGGTCTCTACAAGCCTTGCCTGCTGGAACACAAGGGGACCTACTACATCTTCTATAACGCCAAGAACCAGACCGAGCCGCCCTGGCACGAGCAGACCGGAGTCGCGATGTCGAAGGACTTAAAACACTGGACCCGTTATTCGGGAAATCCCGTGATCAGAAATGGCGGCCCCGGAAGTCCGGATGAGAAATTCGCCAGCGATCCCTGTGTCCTGCAGGACGACAAGCAATGGGTCCTATACTACTTCGGATTGGACGCTCGGGGTGTTGCGCGGGACCTGGCGGCCACCAGCCCTGATCTGTTCCATGCGACGAAATGCGATCGCATCCTGATTGACGTTGGCCCGAAAGGGTCAATCGATTCGGCGTATGCTCACAAGCCCTCGGTAATTCAATACAAGGGGGACCTCTACCACTTCTATTGCGCAGTCGCCCACGACTCGGACCCCGAGGTACGAGGGATTTCAGTGGCCCGTTCCAGACCGTGGACGTAAATCTCGACGGTCCGTGGACCACGAGATTGACCACCCCAGGCATCTTTTCCGCTTGCCTCGGCGTCCGAAGGGCGTGAATCCGGGCTCTTCCAGGAAAGTCATTTACGTCGCGATCCTCACCAACGTCGTCATAGGAATCTCGAAGTACGTAGCGGCGGCGTTCACTGGAAGCGCAGCTATGCTGGCTGAGGCTTTCCACTCCACAGCCGACACCGGAAACGAATTATTGCTGCTGGTGGGAATGAAGCGAAGCACGCGCCCGCCCGATGCGCTGCATCCCTTTGGGCACGGGAAGGTGCTTTACTTCTACTCGCTGCTGGTGGCTGTCTATATCTTCGGAGTGGGCGGAGTGTTGGCCATTTATGAGGGAATTTCGCACTTTCGCCACCCGGAAGACTTTACGCACGTCGGCTGGAACTACGTCGTGCTCGGCGTGGCGTTTGTTTTCGAGTCTTACTCGTGGCGAGTGTCTTACCGCGAATTGCGGGCTAGAAAAGATCCGGACGAGAGCACATGGGACGAAATCATCGGGAGCAAGGATCCCACGGTGTTCACGATTTTTCTGGAAGACACGGCGGCGTTGATTGGCACATTCCTGGCGTTCCTCGGAATCCTGATCGGATCCGTATTTCACAATCCTTACTTCGATCCGGCTGCCTCGATCCTGATCGGATTGCTGCTCACGGGGGTTGCTTTTCTTCTTGCGCGCGAGAGCGGAGCGTTGATTGTGGGCGAGAGAACCAGCCGGGCGAGAATCGATAGAATTCGGAGGTTGATCTGCTCCGACCCCTCGGTCGAAAATGTCGGCGACCTGCTGACTATGCAACTCGGCCCCGAACAGGTATTGCTGAACGTAGACATCAAGTTTCACGGCGGCCTCGATGTGCAGAAACTGGAGTCTGCCATTGACCGGATCGAAGCGCGCATCCGTCAGCAGGAACCAACAGTCGGGCGAATTTTCATCGAGGCGGATTCGCTGCGGCGGGCCTCCGGAAGCTCGCCGCGCGTTCAGGTAGCCTGACAGTTCGGGACAAATCTTAGAACCGTCCTCGTGCAGTGTCGCATCGGTATACAAGACAGAAACTGGGAGGAATGCCCATGTCCGCCTGGAAAATTTTGGGCCGGAAGGCGCCTGAGCCTCAGAAGGTGACTACGGGGCGCTTTGAGATGGAGCGGGATGGGAAGGTCGCCTATCTCGAGTACACGTTGGGCGGCAACGTGCTCGAGTTGACTCATACCGAGGTGCCGCCCGAGTTGCGCCGACACGGCCTGGCATCGTCCCTGGCGGAGACGGCCCTTAACTTTGCGCGGGAGAATCACTATAAAGTCGACGTGATTTGTCCTTCGGTGCTGGATTACCTCAGCAAGCATCCCGAATACTCCGATCTGGTTGTGCGCTGATACCGGCAAGAATCGCTGTCCGCTTCCTTTCGATCTTCACGAACCCAATGCGCCGGAGATGGCATCCATGGCTGCGGTGAGAATGCCCTGCGACGAAGCCGTAATGCAATGCTGCGAAGGCGGAGATCCCTGTCGCGAGGGAGCAGGAACGTGGATCCTGGCGGCAACCATTCTCGGTTCGAGCATGGCTTTCATCGACAGTACGGTGGTGAATGTCGCACTTCCCGCAATTCAGAACAGCTTTCATGCTTCCGTTGTTGGTGTGCAGTGGGTGGTAGAAGCATATGGACTGTTTCTCGGCGCCCTGATTCTGGCCGGTGGGTCGCTCGGGGACGTGCTTGGTCGCCGCCGAATTTTTGTCTGGGGGGTTGTCATCTTCGTCGCATCTTCAATCGGGTGCGGAATTGCCCAGACTCTTTCCCAGTTGATCATCGCCAGAAGTGTGCAGGGATTAGGCGCTGCTCTTCTGGTTCCCGGCAGTCTGTCAATTATCAGCGCTTCGTTTGCCGAGAAGGAGCGGGGACACGCGATCGGCCTCTGGTCTGGATTCACGGCAATCACCATGGCCATTGGCCCGGTCCTTGGCGGGTGGCTGGTGGAACATGCTTCCTGGCGCTGGGCATTCTTTCTGAATGTCCCGCTGGGGGCCGCTGTAGTGCTGATCTCATATTTGCGAGTTCCGGAAAGCCGAGCTTCGGGCACGCGTAACATCGATTGGCTCGGGGCAACCTTGGCAACGCTTGGCCTGGGTGGGCTGGTGTACGGGTTTATTGAGTCCGTCACTCTGGGCTGGGGACATCCGCTTGTGTGGGGAAGCCTGATCGGTGGGTGCTGCCTTCTGGGTGCTCTTTATTTTGCCGAAACACGTGCCCAAGCGCCGATGGTTCCACTCCAGCTGTTCGAGTCCCGGACTTTCGCCGGCGCGAACTTTCTTACCCTGTTTCTGTATTCAGCCCTCGGCGTTTTCTTCTTCATCTTGCCGCTAAACCTCATTCAGGTGCAGGGATACTCCCCAACGGCCGCGGGAGCGGCGATGCTTCCTGTCATCTTCCTGATGTTTTCGCTTTCCCGGTGGTCGGGCGGGCTGGTGGCGCGGTACGGCGCCCGCCTACCGCTGACTGCAGGTCCTGTGATTGCTGCCGCGGGTTTTGCCATTTTCTCCTTTCTATCGATGGCAGGCAGCTACTGGACGACTTTCTTTCCCGCGCTCCTTGTTCTGGGCTTTGGCATGGCGGTTACCGTTGCCCCGCTTACAACCGTGGTCATGAGCTCGGTGGATCAGGAACGCGCGGGAGCGGCATCCGGAATCAACAATGCGGTAGCACGGGTTGCGGGCGTACTGGCCGTGGCGGTGCTAGGGATTTTGATGGTGGCAGCGTTCGGCTCTCGCCTGAACCAAAGTCTGGATTCAATGTCTCTGCCTGCCGACGTCCGGCAGCAAATTCGCTCGGACGAGGTTAAGCTGGCCGGAATGCCGGTACCTGCTGGACTCGATCCGCCTACGACGAAAGCAACAAAGGAAGCGATCGGCTGGGCGTTTATTTTTGGATTTCGCATCGTCATGGTGCTTTGCGCAGGACTGTCGCTAGCCAGCGCGGCGGTTACATGGCGAATGACGGTTCAAACCGGCACCCAAGTGCTTGCGCCGGCACAAAGATAGTACGTACGCCCGGCTTGGATTGCGCAGAAGGTTCTTGGAGAAACGTGATGAAAGTGATTTCTGTCAATGTTGGCATGCCGCGCAGCGTTCCATGGAACGGCATGACCGTGCAGACCGGGATCTTCAAGAGCCCGATCGAGGGCGTTGTAGCAGTGCGCAGGCTCAACCTGGACGGCGACCGCCAGTCGGACCTGACGGTGCACGGCGGGTTGCAGAAGGCGGTCTATGGCTATCCTTCGGAGCACTACGAGTATTGGCGGCAAGACCTCCCCGATGTGGAATTCAACTGGGGGAAGTTCGGCGAAAATCTGACGACCGAGGGGCTCTCGGAAGAAGAACTGCACATCGGCGACCAGTTGAGAGTGGGGTCCGCCATTCTTACCGTCACGCAGCCGCGCCTGCCGTGCTACAAACTCACCATACGATTCCAGCGTGAAGATATGATCAAGCGCTTTCTGAAGAGCCGGCGCAGTGGCTTTTACTTTTCCGTTGCGCAGGAGGGCGAGCTGAGTGCGGGATCCAAGATCGAAATCGTGAGCCGGGATCCCAATCGAGTTTCGGTCGCCGATATCAGCCGCCTGTACTTTAGTAAGGTACCGGATCTCGAGGTTCTGCAGTGAGCCAGGCGAGTGAGCGCGTTGCCGGAAGCCTGGAAAGAAGACCTGATCGCGAGGGCACAGGCGCGACAAAGTTGAAGCAGGCGTCCGGCTAAACTCCGGGATGTAAACTCATTTCTGGTGTTATGTCTGAAGCAAAATTTCTTGGTCTTTGAGTGCGCAAATCTTTCACCTTTTGAGACATTGCAGGTCCCTGAGCCGCCCCAGCCCCATTTTGGCCTTCTTAAGATTGTCCTTCTCGACGTTTTCTGAATCCGCACACTTTTTGGAGCCTTCGTCAGGAGCCTGACATCTAAATTGCTTCCACTGTCCAATTGTCCGTGGGGCGATGTCAGCCCCAGCGGGGGCAGGCGGAAGTGCAGGCCTGCCGCAGTGGTCAATACCAGAACGAGGTCTCCATGGCGAAACGAATGATCCTGATGCTGTCGGTGACGGTGCTCGTAATCGGAAGCCTAGGCTTTGTTAAGTTCAAGCAAATTAAGGCGGGAATCGCTCAGGCTGCCAGCTTCCAGCCACCTCCGGTGGCAGTCACCACGATTGAGGCCACGCAAGAGACGTGGCCATCGACCCTGAACGTGATAGGCACGGCTGTTGCCATCCAGGGAGTAACGGTGAGTGCGGACCTCCCCGGCTTGGTGGAAAAGATTCATTTCGACTCGGGAAGGGCCGTTCAGGCTGGAGAGGTGCTTGTCGAGCTCGACACCCGGCAGGAGCGTGCCCAATTGGCCGCGACGGAGGCGCAACGCGACCTGGCGCGCATCAATTTCACCCGCATGGAGCAGTTGGTGAAGCAGGGAGTGATCGCCCGTACCGAGTACGACAACGCCACCGCCCAGCAGAAGGCCACCGAAGCCCAGGTTGGGGAAATCCGCGCGACGATCGAGCGCAAGACCATCCGTGCTCCGTTCTCCGGGATACTGGGTCTGCGCCAGATCAACCTGGGGCAGTACCTGGCGGCCGGGGATGCAATCGTACCCCTTCAGGCGCTGAATCCCATCTACGTGAATTTTGGCGTGCCACAGCAGACGGCGGCGCAGGTCGGCGCAGGGCGCAAGTTGCGAGTGACGAGTGAGGGCTTAAAGGGACTGGAATTCCTGGGCAAGGTTACCGCCATCAATTCCGTCGTT
Source organism: Terriglobales bacterium (assembly GCA_963803205.1). Taxonomy (GTDB): domain Bacteria; phylum Acidobacteriota; class Terriglobia; order Terriglobales; family Acidobacteriaceae; genus CAWDLG01. The sequence goes on along the minus strand of CAWDLG010000003.1, from coordinate 51,882 downwards.
GATGAGGCGACGCGGAACGTTCAGGTGCAGGCCACGCTCGCCAATCCCGGCGGCAGGCTGCGCCCGGGCATGTTTGTTGAAGTTGCGGTCAATGCCGGGGCGTCGCGCTCGGTGATGTCCATTCCCGCCTCGGCGATCAGCTACGCGCCCTACGGGGACTCGGTCTACGTGGTCACGGACCTGAAGGATCCAAGCGGCAAGTCGTACCAGGGCGTGCGCCAGCAATTCGTCAAGATCGACGGTTCGCGCGGCGACCAGGTCGCCATCGTCTCCGGCATCAATCCTGGGGATGTGGTTGTCACCTCGGGAGTGTTCAAGCTGCGCAACGGCGCCGCGGTCCAGATCAACAACAAAATCAAACCGGAGAATAATCCGAGCCCGAAGCCCGAGGACAGCTAATGAAGTTCACGGACCTGTTTGTAAAGCGGCCGGTCCTGGCGATTGTCGTCAACCTGGTAATCCTGATCGCGGGACTGCAGTCAATCCGATCGCTGAGCGTGCGCCAATATCCTCGCAGCGACATCGCGGTGGTACAGGTGTCAACGATCTACGTCGGCGCGAACGCCGACCTGGTGCGCGGATTCATTACTACGCCGCTGGAGCGCGTGATCGCCAGCGCCGACGGCATCGACTACATGGAGTCAACCAGCGCCCAGGGCATGAGCACGATCAGCGTGCACCTGAAGCTGAACTACGACACCAACGCGGCGCTGACTCAGATACAGGCAAAAGTGGCGCAGGTCCGCAACGACTTGCCCCCGGAGGCGGAAGCCCCGGTCATCGAGCTGCAAACCGCGGATACGCAATTTGCGGCGATGTACATCGGCTTTTCCTCGGCCGACCTCGACCAGAACCAGATTACCGATTACCTGACGCGCGTGGTGCAGCCCAAGCTGAGTGCCGTCAGTGGCGTGCAGCGCGCCGACATTCTCGGCAACCGCACCTTCGCCATGCGGATCTGGCTCAAGCCGGACCAGATGGCGGCGCGCGGAGTCTCGCCTTCGGCAGTGCGTGACGCGCTGGCGAAGAACAACTACCTGTCGGCACTGGGGGCGACGAAAGGGTCGATGGTGTCGGTCAACCTCGTTGCCAACACCGACCTGCGCACGCCGGAGGAATTCCGACAGCTGGTCGTGAAGCAGGAGAACGGAGTCGTGGTGCGGCTGGGCGAGATCGCCGACGTCGTGCTCGGCGCCGAGAATTACGACCAGGATGTGCGCTTCAACGGGGAGACGGCGACCTTTATGGGCGTCTGGGTCCTTCCCACGGCGAACGCGCTGGAAGTAATTCATAACGTCCGCGATACCATCCCTGGAATCCGGTCGCAGTTGCCGGCGGGGATGAAGATCGGAATCCCGTACGACTCGACCGAATACATTCAGGACGCCATCAATGAAGTGCTGAGGACGCTGACCGAAACCCTGCTGATTGTGGTGGTGGTCATCTTCCTGTTCCTCGGCTCATTCCGGTCGGTGCTCATCCCGGTTATCGCCATTCCGATTTCGCTGATTGGCGCGGTTTTCCTGATGCTGGCCGCCGGGTTCACGATTAACCTGCTGACCCTTCTGGCGATCGTCTTGTCGGTCGGATTGGTGGTGGATGATGCCATCGTGATGGTGGAGAACGTCGAGCGTCATATCCACCTGGGCAAGTCTCCGTTCCATGCCGCGAAAGACGCGGCGCGGGAGTTGGTCGGTCCGATTATCGCCATGACCATCACGCTGGCGGCCGTGTACGCGCCGGTGGGCATTCAGGGTGGCCTGACTGGCGCGCTGTTCCGGGAGTTCGCCTTCACGCTGGCAGGAGCGGTCATCGTTTCGGGCATCGTGGCGCTAACTCTGTCGCCGATGATGGGTTCAAAGCTTCTGCGCGAGGGAGATACGGAGCGCGGCTTTGCCGGCTGGATCAATCGGCGGTTTGACAGCGTTCGCAGCGGCTATACCCGGGCTCTGTCGGGCACTCTGCGGTTCAGGCCGGTGGTCCTCACGCTGTGGGCAATTGTCGCGGTGCTGATGATCCCGTTCTACATGTTCTCTCAGCGTGAACTCGCGCCGACAGAAGATCAGGGAGTTGTCTTCGGGGTGATTCAAAGTTCCGCCAACTCCACGATCGATCAGACGAACCTGTTCACCAAGGAAGTCTACGACGTGTACCGTTCCTTCCCTGAGAGTGGCAGCGTGTTCCAGATCACCACGCCCAGCGGAGGCTTCGGCGGAATGGTCACCAAACCCTGGAGCCAGCGGAAGAAGACCACACAGCAGCTTCTGGTCGAATCGACGGGACCCTTATCGAAGATTCCTGGAATCCGGGTGATCCCCTTGACGCCCCCGCCACTACCGGGAGGTGGGAATTTCCCGGTCGATTTTGTGATTGCGTCCTCGGCGGAACCGGAGCAGCTCAGCGAATTTGCCAACCAACTGGTGCAGAAGGCTATGGCCAGTGGCATGTTCATCTTCGCTGATACGGATCTGAAATTCGACCAGCCGCAGGCGGAGGTTGTCTTCGACCGCGACAAGCTCCGCTCCCAGGGAGTGGATTTGAGCCAGGCGGGACAGGACTTGTCCACGCTGCTGGGCGGAAACTACGTAAACCGCTTCAGCATCCAGGGGCGGAGCTACAAGGTGATTCCGCAGGTAAAGCGGTCGGAGCGTCTGACGCCCGAGCAACTTTCCGAGATCTACGTCAAGGGATCGGACAACAAGCTGGTGCCGCTCTCGACGTTCGCTCACCTGCGCACCACCACCGAGCCACGATCGCTGAACAAGTTCCAGCAGCTCAACGCTGTGCGAATCCAGGGAGTAATTCCGCCTCCGGTGCCGCTCGACAAGGCGCTGACGTTCCTGGAGGACGAAGCCAAGACGATCCTGCCGCAGGGTTTCACGGTCGACTACGCGGGCGAGTCGCGGCAGTTGCGCGTGGAGGGCAGCAAATTCCTGGGAACGTTCCTGCTCTCAGGAATCCTGATTTACCTGGTTCTGGCGGCTCAGTTCGAGAGCTTCCGTGATCCATTTATCGTTCTGGCGGGTTCCGTGCCTCTGGCGCTTTCCGGCGCACTGATGTTTTCGTTCCTCGGTCTGACGACGCTGAATATTTACAGTCAGGTCGGCCTCATAACACTGGTAGGCCTGGTGGCGAAAAATGGAATTCTGATGGTGGAGTTTGCCAACCACCTTCAGGAAACAGGCCGGGACAAACTGGCGGCGATCATTGAAGCTTCCGGCACCCGTTTGCGGCCGATTCTCATGACGACGGCGGCCACGGTGTTTGGCCATTTCCCACTGGTCTTCGCGACCGGACCGGGAGCCGGCGCGCGGAACAGCATCGGTATCATGCTGGTCAGCGGAATGATCATCGGAACGGCCTTCACGCTCTTCGTGGTGCCGTCAATCTACATGCTCGTGGCCAAGACCCACACGCGGATTACCGACGACGCGGACGAGCTTGAGTCCGGTATGCCGGAACCGGCCGAGGCCGTCCTGTAAGGTCGAGACTTGTGGGCGGGGTGAATGTGCCAACTCATCGCAGCAAAGCCCCGCGCCACGCTATAACTGAGTGACGGTAGCGTCGGACTTTGGATTCTCCGGCGATTGTCTTGGGTGGCGCAGCGGTTTACCGCTGCGATCCAGGCATTGACGCTACGAAGCACTCCACACCGTCAGTGAATGTAGGCCCCTCCGGGCAGAAGGAACTGAATCGGCCAGAGTTCCTGCTCCTGCTCCACAAGATCCGACCATTTGAATCCCTGCGCATTCGCAGGAGAATGAAGCCTCACACCAGAAAGTGTTTCACTCACGAAGACCGCCGCTGTATTGCCCTCCGAGTCGCCGGTAACTGAAAAGTCAGACGCGTGAAGTTCGGCGCGGGAAAAGCGAACAGCGATCTCCGCGTCCTCGATCGTTTGAAGGAGATAGGGCCTGCGGGTTAACAGCGAGTTGTACACGTAGTCGCCGAGAACTCCGGAAATCGGACTGACATACGCAGTATCAAAGTCGAGTTTCGCCAGCGACGGATCGTCCGGCGAAGCCGCCTGGTATTGCATTCGGGTCTCGCCCAGGCCACGGAAGTCAAAGGTGACGATGTCGGAACCTTCCTTCAGCAGCTTCTCGAGCTCCGGCCAGTCTGCCGCCGTCGCCTTGCCGTTGTTTCCAAACCAAAGAACTGTACGCTTGCTCGGGGCCTGCTTGTGAATGTGCAGCAGCGGCATCTCGAGATAGCGGCTGTGGTGCAGGAGATAGCGATCGATCACAACTCCCTCGAAGCTCGTGCTGCCGAGCTTTTCCCATCTGATCTCGCCTTCGCCAGGGGCAAGACCGTTATACGAATGCACCGTCCAGTTGCGGATGCCGGGATAGCCTTTTCCGTAATACAGGCCTGAGAGCGAAGCCGAAGCCTGGCCTCGGTGCTCGCGGAAATAGTCGCGGATCACATCCATCAGCGACCTTGCGTCTGCAAAATCCAGCATGACCTGTCCAGTGCGAGTGCACTGCAGGCTTTTGGCGTCCACCTCCTGCGGCTTGTCCGTGTTCTGTTTTTCCGGAAGCTGATTAAAGTGGTCGAGGAATTTGATAGCCGCTTCCTGATTTTCGGGCGAGAATTCATGCCCGTGGTAGCCCTCGGTCATGGCAATGCGCTCGCCGTGGTCAAAGCGGCGGTAGAGTGTTTCGAGCTCGTGAAACGTCTTGTGTGTTCCCTCGATAGGAAAGAAGTCGAGGACGGCCGCGGCCACGAAAACCGGCCGCGGATACATCATGAGCATCAGGCCGGGATGGTCGACGCCTTCTGAAATCATGCCGTAGAGATCCTGTTCCGGATCGCTGTCGGGATCTTTGAAGATGCGGTTGTAAACGCGCATCGGCAGGGCAGTGATGTAGCAGGAGGGGGCCGCTACCTTGATTCGTGGATCGAGAGCGGCGATATGGGCCGCCTGAAATCCTCCGCCGCTGGTGCCCGTAATGTTGATCCGATCGGGGTCGACGTCTGCGCGGGTGAGCAGGTAGTCGAGGGCGCGAATGCCGTCCCATATCTCCCAGCGCGCCAGGTTTGCCCCGGCAAGGTACGCGAGATTGCCGAGGACGGCGTGCTCAGCGCAAATCAGGTTGTAGCGGCTCTTTCCGGCCTTGCTGTCCCAGAACTGGCTACGCTCTCCCTGACCTACAGTGTCCCAGCAGATCACGACATACCCGTGTCGCACTAGCCGCTGACAGAGGTCCTGGTAATAGACTTTTCCATTCGTTGCGTGCCCAGGCGGCACCAGAACGGCGGGGTGCGTCTTCCTGCCATCATCCGGAACGTAGACGAGCGCGGTTACGTAAATTTTCGGCAGACTCTCGAAGATCAGCTTCTCGATGTGGAAGCCATTCATGGGGATGCGGCCAGTGATGCGAGGATTGAGCGGTGTCTTCTTCGACGGCAAACCGCCCATCATCGCGAGTAATTTCTGGCGCAGCTCGCGCTGCAGGCTGAGCAGCTCCGCCTCGGTGTGGATGGAACTCCAGCGCCGCCGGCGCATTTCATCTTCGCGCCACGCCATCTCCGTCTGATACTTCAAGTAAGGAGTGATGGCAGGTGCTTGAGTTGGTGTGGGCAGGACAGTAAATGCCTCTGAAGGCGGCGCAGAGGCCGCAGTTGCGGTCAAGACGCAGCTACCAATCAACAAAACAGCGCAGAGAGTCTTCATGGTTTCGAGAACAAGCGAACTTCGCATCATGCTTTGCATACTCAAAGTTTTGCGATCCGCAGGCGCAGATTGCCCATCCCCGCATGCTTAAGGAGAACAATGCCCTTTTCGTTGGCGCGAGCTCGAATCGCACCAGCAGAAACGCCGGGGAGTACCGCAGAGGACGAGCTTGAGACATTCAGCCCTCCGAGATTGAGCTCGTAAACGGAATTTGGCGCCAGAGATGTTATCAGCAGTGAATCGCAACCCATGTCCGGCAGGGAAACCTCGCCATTGGAGACCGGGGCCTCCCCTGTGCTGAATACCACCATGGGACCGCGCTCGACGGCCGCACCCTGAAAGTTGACTCCGTCCAGAAGCTCCGTACGACGTTTGCCGGTAGACCCTTTGTCACCTATTTCCAGTACGTGGAGGAAGAGGTCTTCCCCGGCCGGTTGCGCTGGCGACACCTCAATTCGCCACGCGCCCGGCACGACATTCTTGCGATTTGAACTCAGAATTCGATCAAAGTCCTCGCCCCAGAAAAGCTTCCACATACGGCGGAGCCTAGGATCGTCCGGCAGCGGTCCGCCCTGCGCCGGTTCGAGCGGCCAGTTCTGGCCCGTGCCCCACGCGCCCCCGTGATCGTCGCCGGGGGTGTAGAACTCGTTTCCTGCGCCTCCGCGGCGCGCCACGATTCGCTCCTTCGGCAAGAGAGAATGCACCCGCAGTTCTCCTGATCCCTCCGCAAAGCTGAAGGTCTTCGCGTTGGGAAACTCGTGCACACCAGACTCCGGCCCGAGATTTAGATCGACCGCAGGCTGATTGACTCCGTGCAAGAGCCAGGCTTTTCGAAAACAAGGATTGACGCTTACTACCCGGTCAAATACGAAGAGGACCCCGTGGCGGGGCAGATAGGCCAGTTCGCGCGTGAACCGCCGCAGCTTGTTCCTGGAGTACGCATTGCTCGCATCTCCCAGGGCGTAGTGGTACTCGCGGGGCACATAGTCGACGACCCGCATGGTGCCGAGGTCCCACAGGTCGCGGGTTCGGTTCCAGTCTTCGGGGCTGCGGATGGTATTCCAATAACGAGCGGAATCCATCCGCTGGCCTCCGTCATTGGCGGCATCCACAAGGTTGTCGGACCAGAAGAATTTTTCCGACGGGTCATAGACGAGCAGGGAATTGTGCGCCACGGTGCGACGGTAATAATTCAGGTAATGCGGACTTTCCGTGTCGGTATAGTCTGCGCCGCTGTCGATGGCGAGATAGCCGTTATGGTAGATAGAAAACTGATTCTGATCGAGATGCTGATGTTTTGCGAAATAGGGCCCGCAATTGAACTCGATCCACGTGGACTGCGGAGTCCATCCGTCGCGCATTACGAGATGCCCCACGCCAGAAAAATATCGCTGGCGCGGCAGTTCGTTTTCGTCCGCTAGCGCGGGGTTGCGCGGCGCCACTTCGGGATCATCCCACAGAAACTCGAGAACCGGCAGCACCCACTCCTTGCCGACGAAACCACTTTCGCGGAGAAGCCACGCGCTGTAGGGATCCTTGAAGCGGTTGACGGCGTACCCGAGAAGCGCGGTGTCCCGCGAATCAAGAACCGGATATTCATTGTCCCCCTCGCGAGAAGGCGTGCCGTCGGGGAGTAGTTTGTAGAGATAAGTAGCTCCAACGTTGCGAAACACAGAAAAATGGAAGGCAGGATCGACGCCGGTTGTCGTTCGCTGCAACTCCGCCAGCAGCACCAGCGACGCCCACGTGATCCGCATGTAGTCCATCGATTCGTGGTAGCTGCCGTCGGGAGTCACCATCTCGCTGGTTTCAAGAACGTTTGTCAGACATTCGGCAATGCGCTTTCGCCAACCGGCGCAGGCGGCATCACAGTTCGAGTAGCCTTCGATAGCAGCGGACGAGAACGCGGCCAAGGCGAGATACCGCACCGCATAGTTGTGGTAGGAATACTGCCTGGGATCGGCGAAATCCGGAGTTGCGAGCATCCGGGCTGCGCCTTCTTTCAGTTCGTCGGCAACTCGATTCTGCAAACCGCGTTCGAAGCCGCGATATTCAAGCAGCCAGTCAAAGGCCAGAGACCAGCGCGCATAATCGACCCAGGAGCGCGAGGGCTTTCCGCCCGAGGAAATGTTCTTCTTTCGCATTTCGGCGAGAGCACGCTCGGCGAATGCTTCCTGTCCGGTCAGCACCCATGACAGGGCCCAGCCTTCCATGTCCTCGGACGGTCGCTTCCCGGCCGCATAACGCGACCTCAGGAGATGCAGGCCGGTGAAGGGATCGGCGTCGGCGATCAGAAGTCGTGGCCGCCGCTTTGTATCCTGTGCTGCCGCGGGCCATTTGGGCGCCATCATTGCTGCCGCGACGGCCGTGATGAAATCGCGCCTTTTCATTCGCTTGGGAAAGACTCCAGCCCGCTATTTTATGCGAAAACTATGACAATAAAAAGAAGACAAACGAAACCGCGTTTCGCGCAGTTAAAGGTGTAAGACCGGCGTGCAATCGTCCAAGAAGCTGATTTTACTGAGGGATACCGGAGACCCTGCCCTTTCTTTCGTTTATATGCTATTCTCTTGCTTTCTTGGAGTGGTTGATGTTCTCGCGCTCAAGCCAGTCGCAGCCGATGGAATGGCACCTGTGGAGGGCAACCTGATGGCGGTTGCCAGGCATTTTCGACTTCTGGGGGAGCAGCGCCGGCGGAAGATTCTCGACCTCATCGAGCAGAAGGGCCAGGTGACCGTCCGCGACCTGGTGGAGAAGTTTTCCATTTCAGCGGTCACCGCGCGCGGAGACCTCGATGCACTTTCGGGCGAGGGCCTCGTCGTCCGTTCCCATGGCGGCGCCGTCCGTCCGCTGGAGGCGAGCCAGGATTACCCGCTGCGTCTGAAGAAAGCGCTGCACCATGCCGAAAAAGTTCGCATCGGTCGGGCGGCGGCGGAGCTGATCGAGGACAACGAGACGGTCATTCTGGACTCGGGAACCACGACAGCGGAACTTGCCCGCCACCTGCGTACCCGCAGGCTTCAATCGGTCACCGTCATCACCCATGCGCTGAACGTTGCTTCCGAACTAATGGATGCCGCGGGGATTTCCGTAATCATGATCGGAGGGCTGCTGCGACCCGTGTCCTGCTCGTTCGTGGGGCCGCAGGCAGAGACCATGCTCAAGGAATTCAACGCTGACCGTCTTTTTCTCGCGGCCGACGGACTCGACCTGGAAATTGGCCCATCGACTCCGGACGTGCTCGAGGCGCAACTGAACGGCCTGATGGTGCGAATCTCGAGAGAGATTAACGTTGTCGCCGATTTCAGCAAGTTAGGACGAAGAAGCCTTTCCAGGATTGGGCCACTTTCGGGAGTTCACCGGGTCATTACCGACACGCGTGCACCCGCCGACTTCTGCGAGGCCCTGCGCAAGGCAAAAATTGATGTGATTACGGCGTAGTCTCTGCCTGCGCCAGGCGTGTGAAGTGGTAGGAGAGCATGCGGTCTCCCAGCAGCAGAGCTTTGCGAAAACGAGCCTTTGCGTCGTCCCGCCTGCCCAGGTCCTTTTCCAGCAACCCAGCCGTGTAGAGCCACCAGCTTGGAAATCCGCTGTTCTCGGTGCGATCGTCTGCTTGCCGCAGAGCGGACTGCAACCGCTCCTGCCATTGCGCTCGATCGGCGTCCCGCAACTTCTGCGAAGCCAGCCATGCCCAGTGAATTTGGTCTGGGGATGAAGCTTTGGCGGCGATTTCAAAGCTGGCCCTGGCCTCGTCAGGCTTGCCGCAGGTTTCGTAAGCTGAGCCCAGAAGATATCTGGCTCTGGCTGTTTGCAGAATCGGCTCAAGACCATCACGAGTGAAGGGAAGACCGGGAACCTCGGATCCGATCTGTCCCGCGAGTTCCAATGCCTCACTGCACCGGCCTGCCTTCGCCGATGCCAGAATCTGCTGCAATCGCACTTCGATCCAGACCTGGCGAACGTTGGTCCCGCCTTCCTCACGGGCAAAGAAGCGGTTGTGGAAGAGACCTGTTGCGCGCTCGAAGTCGCCGGCCTCAGCCAGGTTGAGGATCAGTTCATAAATCAGACCGGGCGGCGCTGAATCGAGCTTTGGATACGTCTGCAGCGCCTCCACTCGCTCGCGAGCGGGCCGATCGAGCAGGCTGAGCGCCTGGTCCATCCCGAGATAGATGGCGATATTGTCGGGATCGCTTTGCAGGCCGTCGCGAAAAACATCGAGCGCCTGCTGTGGATCGTTCTTGATCTGGAGCAGCGCCAGCCCCATGCTTGCGCCCAGGACGGGGATTCGAGCGCCGGTCTTGCGCGCTTCGGACCACTCACTCAGCGCAGGATCCGTCAGGCCGCGAGAGAAATAGAGCGTACCCAGCAGATAGTGGGCGGTAGCATCAGCCGGGCGAGTCTTCAATGCCGCCTTTAGAACCGACAGATCTTCTTCGGTGCTGGGAAAGACGTAGGCGGTCGAAAGCCTGGAGGCCGCAAGGTAATCGTCCGCGCCCGATTGTCCCAGCTTCTCCCGGCAATAGCCGCGAAAGTAGGCAACCAGCGGATGCGCAGAGGGCGCAACAGTTCCAGGCTCGCTCTCATCGGGAACTGGAGCGGGATATTGCCTCGAAAGAATGTTGAGCGCGTTCGGGTAGAGCCCAAGCCGCATGTATTGGCCGGCGACCTTCAGCAGACGGTTGGTATCGTTCGAAAGCTGCGGCAGAGAAGGAGTCCCAAGCTCCTCTCGGAGCAGGTAGCTGAGGGGGAAGAGAGCCAATCCTTCCTGCGCCATTGTCCGCGCTTCCTGAGATTTTCCCAGAGCGTTCTTGACCGCTACCAGCTCCTCACGCGGCCGATCATCGTTCGGGCTGGTACGCACTGCCTCTGCGAGATGCCGCTCCGCGCCGGCGAGATCGCCCTCGCGGGCCAGTAACTCGCCCAGGCGGAGAGCTGCCGCGGGCGCGAAGGACGGCAGTCTCTCCGCCCGTTCGTAGGCTTCGCGGGCGTGGCGCGTGTCTCCAAGGCCGTCATACGTGAGTCCAAGGTAGTAGGAGATTTCTGTATCGGACGTATCGCGGAGATGCAGCGGTTCGAGTAGTTCCCGTGCTTCATCGAAGCGTAGCAGCGAGGCTACCAGGCGTCCGACGGATTTCGCCGCCTCAAAGCCGTCCGGAAACCGTGCGAGCGCGTCGCGATAGGCCGCAAGAGCATTCAGACTGTCGCCATTCAGTTCATTTTCTTTGCCAAGCTGGATCCAGTCATCGTAGCTGCGTTTATCGGAATCAGGAATCCGATAAGAAGGTTGCGGGCCGACATGAATTTCAGATTTCGGCGTCCAGTCATATTCGCCTTCGGTCTGGCGAAGCAGAACCTCGCCTTTAGCGTTCGCGATTTCAATCGTATATTTCACGTTCTGATCGGCGCCTGCCAGCACATGCGTCCACGTGCGCTCAGGAACAAGATCGGCCTTTTCGTGAAACACGACCTTGCTGCCTTGCCGGATTGAAACCGAAGCCTGGGGGAAGGGCCGATTCGCGTTGAACCCGGCAACGAAATCCCGTCCTTCACGGCTGAGATGGGCCACGCCTGCCAGGTTTGCCCGCGAAATCCCGCCAATTTCGCGGACGGGCATCCAGTATTCCGAGAAGTGCAACACCTGCCGGGGCTGAAGGAAAGCGTAAGTCTCCTGATTGCGAAACAGCCCAGCCTGCACCTCGAGGTAGGCGCTGTTGTTGTCGGAGAGCGCCTTGCGCCAGTCGAGTCCGTCCGCATCGACGCCCCACGACCAGATCTTCTTAGCGGGCAAGTCTTCGTACGCGGCATAGTGCGCGGTGCCTGTGTTCGTGTGAGGACTCCACACTCCCATGAAGCCTTCGCGGCTGCCGTGGACGAACATCGAGACCGGACCCTTGGTCTGGTTGCGAACGATGCTGTAGTCGACGCCGTCCTGATCGACCGGCCAGGGATGGATTTCGGTGAACCCGTGGGTGGCAGCGAAGCGCATGGGGTAATCGATGCGAGTGTCATCCCAGGCTTCAACGCCGGCGTTGTTCCACCAGTAGAAGCGGTGCCGGACGTCGCTGCGATTGCTGAGCGTCACCTTTTGCTCAAGGACCGTCGATTGCGGGCGCAGGATCAGTTCTACCGTCCATTCCATCCCGTAGACGCGGTCGATATTTCCCACGGTGACCGATGCGCTGCCATCGCTATTTTTTGCAAAGGCAAAGTTCACCGGCGACATCGTCACCCAGTTATGCGACACGGGGAAGTTGAACTCGACGCCAAACGCCGCCCACGCCCCGCGATAAGAGATGGCAGCCTTCTTGATTGACGGATTTGCATAGAACATCGACTTGCCCGAAATCTTGTCGATGCAGGTGTAGAGGTGACCGCCGATATCCGGCAGGACGGAACATTTCAGGTATTCGTTCTCAAGGTAAATCGCGCGCCAGGCGTGATCCGTCCGCCGGCTCGTAATATTAGTGCGCAGCGTGTAGGGGTAGTCGAAGCGGTTGGTGGTGAACTGGTCGAACGGTGGATTGGGGTCGGGAAGATCTTCTTCGTACGTGGGCAGCGTCAGGGTGCCCTGCCAGACCCGCACCTCGGCGTGTGCCGCCAGGGACGCGGCGGCCAGTGCCAGCGCCAGAAATCGACAGAGCGTCCGCATTTAGCTGGAGAGCCGCAGCAGCCGGGCCGCGTTCTCGTGATAAACCTTGCGCAGGATCCCTTCGGGCAAATTGATGCCGTAAATGCGCCAGCGGCCTTGCGGTGGAATCTTCGCCGGAGCGTAATCGAAGTACTCGTCGTCCGTTTCCAGAAACCGGTAGTAGATTTCGTACAACTGGTCGTTGAAGACCTGTTGCGGAAACTCATCACCGTGTGGCGTGGCATCGGTGGCAAACAGAATGCGGTCCTGGTACTTATCGAAGAACTTTCTTGCTGTTACGGGCTGCCGCCCCAGTTCGCCGATACGGGCGGCGATATCGACGGACATATTGGGAAAGCGGTCGAGGTTTTCGCTGACGTTTTGCAGGTTCTCGGAGAAATTCCCCACGTGAAGGGTGACGAACTGAGTCTTGGGATGGCGAGCCATCATGCGGTTTCGCGCCGCAATCAGTTCGGCATTGCTGGGAAAATCCCCTCCATAAAATGACCAGTCCGGGTGGTTGTTGAGTTCCTCGTAGCGTTCGTTGAAGCGATCGGTTGGAGTAAAGAAGGCGACCGGATCCGAGATATGAATCGCTACTGGGATGTTGAATTGCCCGCAGGCATCCCACATGGGATCGAAACGCGGATCGTCAATCTTGACCAGCGGCCCCGAGGTGATGTTCTCGCGAAGATAAAGACCGAGGGTCTTGAGAATCTTGAGTCCCCGCGCTCCATTCTTATAAGCCTGCTCGATTGCCTGCCCCTGGAGGGTTGGATAATTGGACTCCTTAAAGTGAGAATAGGAAGGTTCCGTAAAGGTGTAGAAGCGGCCGGGGTATCGCCGATCGTACTTCGTTACCGCATCCACTAACCCGGATTCGTATCCGCCGGTGAGATTGACCATGGAGCGGATATTCTTGCGGTCCATGACGGCAAGGAGTTCCTGCGGAGTTCCCAGATATTGCCGCTCCGGGGACAGTTCGACTCCTTTTTCTGATTTTGCTGAGAAGGAAATGTGGGTGTGGAAGTCGATGACGGGGAACTTCGCACGCGCGACGTGCGATTCGTGCACCTGAAGCATGCTCTTGGGTTCGTACTGGGAAAGTTCCAGCGACCCGCCGGAGTGAGGCTTGTCTTCGGCCTCGGCGGCGGTAGCGCTCCCGATCTGGGTGCTGGCGCCCGCCATCAAACCAATCCCATAAAGCCACTGGCGACGGTTGATCAATTGTTCCTCCAATCTCCTGCTATTTTCCCGGTTCGAGCACGGGCGTGGCAATATCGACCGGCTGCGCTTTCCCATTCACCGATCCATGCCACACGCTTCCGCCGAAGGTCGTAACGTAAATCTTGTTGTGATCCGCCGGGTCGGGAATCACTCGTTGTCCCCACTTGAAATTGAAACCGGGAACGCGGGCCCAGTGCAGCCCACGGTCTGACGACCTCCATGCGGAGGATTCAAACCCGGTGGCATAAAGTATGTTGGGGTCCTTGGAATCAATAGTGACGTCGTAGACGTGACGGTCCTTCTCCAACACCTGCTTCCAGTTCTTACCGCCGTCCTCGGAAAGAAAGATTCCTCCGCCGTCTCCATGAACTCCAGTCGCCTTGGCCCATGCGGCAAGATACAAGCGGTTGGGAGATTTGGGATCCACCGCGAGGCCATTGGGACCGTTGGTTCCCGCGGGTAGAGTCACGGGCTGCCAGTGCTCGGCCCCATCAGTGGACCGGTAGAGCGCCCCATCCCCGGAGTTCCCGATGCTTCCATCTTCTGAGCGACGCGCTACCACTACATACAGCGTACCATCCGAAGCGCGCGCCAGTCTCCATGCGAATGGTTCGGTTTGCGTGATGCCCTCATTCTTTAACGTCCAAGTGCGGCCGCCATCCGAGCTCTTGTAAACGCCCCGGCCAAAACCCGTGACGTACAACACCCGTGCATCCTCCGGGCTGCTAGGGTCGAGAAGTATGTGGGTCGCGGCCGTCTCCATCATCCCATCGTTCGATTTCGTCCAGGTGCGGCCACCGTCATCGCTGCGGCAAACTCCGCCCTTGTAGTTCTCGGGAGAATTGTGACGCCACATCTTGGGCCGTGGGATGTCATGCGTGTAGCTGTTCACGCTCCACATCCGGCCGCGCACCTTCGGATCGAAGACAATCCAATAAGTCGTATTCAGCCAGTCGCTGGGGACGCCTTTGGTTGAGCTGGTCCACGACGCTCCGCCATCCTCGCTGCGGAACAAACCAATATCTGTGTAGGTGATGAACTGGCGCCGGTTGTCGAAGGGATCGAAGTGAATGCCGTAACTGGTGGTGACATCGAGTCCCACCGTGGTCCATCCCGCATCATTCACTCTGCGGGAGTAAGACGCAGTCCAGGTAGCGCCGCCATCGCTGGTTTTCATGGTCCTACCCAGGTCGGTGCCATACGCAAGATTTGGATCCTGCTCGGCGACCGTCATATCGAGAGGATTTTCTCCCCATCCCGGTCCAAAGCGATCCGTGATCCAGGCGTCGTGAATATTCCTGGCAGCCGCGTCGGCTTCTTTCCAGACCAGTTTCCAGTCTCGTCCAGAGTTCGTGGTCTTCGCCACGCCCATCCACTTGGTTCCATCGAGCGTCAGGTCGCTGTAGGAAACATAGGCCGTTTCCGGATGGCGCAGGCTGGTGGCGATTGCCCGTGCTTTCGCGCCGCTGCCGGGCAGATCGGATTTATTCCACGTTCGGCCACCATCGGTCGAAACGAACGCGCCCTGGTCGGACGTAGCATACAGAGTTGGCTGCGAATCAGAACCAAATCCAAGCGAAATATCGCTGACCGAAGCTGGAAGTTCGAGTTTCTGCACTCCGGCTTTGCCGACTACGGCAACCGTGTGAGCACTGGCTAAGAACAGTGTTCTCGATCCAGCTGCCGAATGCGGATCAACCCAGATGTGCCGCGGAGCGTCCGGGAGGTCCGCTTGCTTCTGCCAGCTCTTGCCATAGTCCTGCGAGACAAACAGTGCGGGACTCTCCTTCGCCCCGGCGGCCACGTATAGCACTCGTGAATCATCGGGGTCGATAGCCATGGCCGCAATGTCGTGGAGAGGATCCGGTTCCGCCAGGATGTCTTCGTCCGCATGATCCGAGGCCATCTTCACTCCCTTAACGGCGGAGGGGTTGGGGTAGATCAGACTCCAGTGATTGCCGTCATCGGTGCTGCGCCACAGGCCCGTGGCATGGGCGTATATGGTCTTGGGATCCTTGGGATCGAACACAAAAAAGTTCACCACGCCACGGAGATTGAACATGCGCCATGTCTTCCCCCCGTTGTGGCTGATGTAAGAGCCGGTCATGTCGCAGGACACCAGCACGGTGTTGGCATCGTGAGGGCTGATCGTGGGATTGAACATGGCGCCGCCACCACCGGGCCCGATCACGCGGAAGTCTCCTGGGCGCTCGGCTGCAGCGCTGGTCAGGCACACCAAAACCACGGCAGCGCAAAGGATCTGGAGTTTCATGAGGCTCCTGGCTGATTTGCCGCCTCACGCAGGCGGCGGAAGCGTTTGGTTTCTATATGCCGAAACGGAAAGGCGGCCGCGCAGCATCTTGTTTCAGCTGTCGCGGCCAGCTTTCCTCGAAGCGGTACTCGCTTAGAACGTGATGCGCAAGCGCAAACGCACTGTCCGGCGGCTGTCGATCCCTTCCTGGGTGAAGGTATTGATCAGGCGTCCGAAATCCGTGTTTGGTTCCACGTCGTTGATGAAGGGCTTCAGTGTAGCCGGATCGACTCCTACATTGAAGTCGCCCAGCAATGCAAACGGCCCGCCGCCCCCGCCGTAGTCGCTATCCGGCGAGAAAAGCGGATGGTTGAACACGTTGTTGACGTCCGCGCCCAGCGTGGCATTGACCCGCTCGCCGAGGGCGAAGGTCTTGTGCACTCCGAGATTGACTCCCCAGGTGCCCGGTCCCGTCAGCAGGTTGCGCTTGGCGATGTTGGAGTTGCTGAACACGTCAGGGCCCAGTGGTGGCGTCGAAAACGCATCCGGATTCCAAATTTGGTCGCCGCTCTTCTGATTGAAACTTCCCGTGACCAGCGGACGGAACGACGGCTCGGCGTTGAAATCGCCGTACGCGTCAATCGAGGTTACACCCACATTTCCGGGAGTGACCGGGAAGCAGTTGTCGCAAATCCAGAAAGGCGTGAAGCCGGTGCCCGTCTTGGCAAACATGTTGAAGGTGGTTTGCCAGCCGCCCAGAACTGCATCTTCCCAACCGGAAAACGACGAGCCGAATTTCTTGCCCTTGCCCACCGGCAAGTCGAAAACTCCGTAGGCGACGAACCGATTGCGAGGAACGAATGCCTCCTGCCCGTAGTCCTGGTTGGGATCAAATGCGTTGTAAGCGATGCCACCCAAGCTGGAGTTGCCGGTATCAAGGCCTGAAGACTTCTGATCCAGATAGGTATAGGAGAGGTTCAGCATCAGGCCATGGGTATACCGCCGCTCGACTTGCGCCTGGAAGGCGTTGGAGCGCCCATGCCCAAAGTTCCCGTAGCTGAGCAGAAAGTCTCCCAGTCCGGGGAAGGGCTGACGAGCGAGATCGGCAGGCGAGTAGTCGCAGTTACCCTCATCGATGGGATCGCAGGCCGTGGTGCCATTCCCGGTGGTGGTTCCGAATGGATTGTCGCTGGGAGGGATCTCGTTCAGGTCCACTCCTGCGATCAGTCCACTCAGCGCGCTGCCGAGATAGGACAACCGTAGCGACATATCGCGAATGAGTTCCCGTTCATAAGTGACGTTGTATTGCTGAATGCGCGGCTGTTGCAGGCCGAAGGGTACGGCATTAATTGCGGGCAAACCGCCGAAACCGGTTGCGACCGTGCCGCCACTCAACGGGCTGAAGCCGTGACTGAAGCCCGGCCATCCCTGCAGGGGCGTGGCCGGATCGGTCGACCGCTTGGTCAAACCCTGGTTGAACGGGTTGGTAGCGATGGGATCCCGAATTCCCTGGGCGGCTGAAGTCGGATAGTACAGACCGTATCCGCCGCGCAGTACCGATTTGTTGTTCAGCCGAAAAGCCACGCCCACGCGAGGCGCGAAGTTGTTAGTGTCCATTTTTACCAGGCCTCGGCCGATACCGAGTCCGGACTGCGCTGCGGTAACCACGCCGAGGTTAACGACTCTCGTATCGAGGTACTGGAGAGTCTTTTCGGACGGAATGACGAAGCGTCCCTTCTGCCCCGTTGTAGAGTCGACAAAACCGGGGTCGAAATTCGCCAGCAGATCGTTGTTTTCGATGAAGGGCGTGATCAGCTCGTAACGCAGGCCAAGGTTCAGGGTGAGCCGCGGAGTGATCTTCCAGTCATCCTGAACGAAAAATCCCTTCTCCCAGTTGTAGACATCCATCGGAGGCCGAGGCGCGTTGATGTAAATCACGCTGGTTGGGGCCTGGCCCAGCAGAAAGTTTGCGAATGGGTCGGTGCCATCGCCGGTGTAGGTCATCGAACCCCGTGGATTCCCGCGGTTCACGGCAAATCCGTCGACAGCGGCATTACGCACGAAGTCCCCGCCGAACTTCAGACTGTGCTTGCCCACGACCCAGGTCAGAGTGTCGCCGAAGGTGGCAAGGTCCTGGTCGAGGGGGCGGTCCGTATTTCGCCCGCCATTCTGGAACGTCGCGAAGGCGCCGCTGAAGTTGATGGCAGCGTGCCCGAAGGTCTTGAGTTCATTGCTGCCGACCACTCCACCGTAGGCGTCGATATCCGACTGATCGAAACCGATGCTCGAGAGGAAGCCCTCAAGAGTAGTGTTACTGTGGCGGCGGAGTTTCTGATGATTGAACCCGCCTCTTAACTCATTCACAACGTTATTGCTGAAAACCCGGGTGTAAGAAACGGAAACCGTGTCATTGCGGCGGTCATTCTGCGTCAACCCGAGGCCGGTATAGGGCGCCTGCACCAGAGCGCTGGCGATTGTCTGTGCGGCGGCGTTATAGGCGACATAGACGCGGTCTTTGTCGCTGAAGTCGTGGTCGACACGGAGGGTACCCAGATCCTGCACTGAGCGGCCCGGCAAGTTAGTCTGGTATCCCGGAACGCGGCCAGTCGAGGAGACGATCGGAGCCGAGTCTCCGATAGTTGGAAAGTACGTGCCGATTAACTGCTGAACCGTGGGGTTTAGCAGGCGAGACGGAATGGTAATGAATTGTTGCCCCAATCCGCCGACTGTGTCATTGGCTATCTCGTCGGGAGTTAGAACAACACCGTCAGGGACGGTGGGCTTGATTTCATCGTCGACCTGCGAGAAGTCTCCATGCCACAAAGTGGGATGCGGAAGAGTGCTGGACTGGACATTCACAGGAGAGACGGTCCAATCGCGCTCGTACGCCGCGAAGAACCACGTCTTCTTCAGAAATGGAATCGGGCCTCCAATGGAACCGCCGATATCGGTAATGTTGAAGAACGGATTCGGATACTTGCTCTGAAAGGGGGAGGGAGCAAAGTCCGCTTTGCCGAGCTTGTCCTGGAGTGTCCATGCCGCCAGCGCCGAGTTCTTGTTGTTGTAAAACGCTGATCCGTGGTAGCCGGAACCACCGCGTTTGGTGGTGACGCGGATGTTCGCAATGCCAGCATATTCGGCGCTGAAGTCATTCGAAAGAACGTTGATATCGCCGACTGCTTCGAGGGAGGGCTGGCTGCCGGTAGGCTCGCCGAAAATTCCGCCGTTCGAGCGCTGGCCGTCGAGCGCAAAGTTGGCGCCGTAGCTCTGTCCTCCCAGAAACTTGAAAGATCCGTCAGTACCCGACTGGGTGATGTTGGGATTCAGATAGAGAAACGAGTAGACGTTGCGACTATCGCGGGGAAGATCGATCACCGTCTGGCTGGTGATGGTGTCGCTGATGGTCTGGTCTTCCGTGTTGACCAACGGCACTTCGGCAATCACATCCACGGCTTCCTGTGTCGACGCGATTTTCAATACCGCATCCGCGCTGACTGTGTCGCTGCCATTCAGCCGAATGCCAGTGACCTGGGCGGTATTCATTCCCGGGGCAGTCACCGTGACCTTATAGGCGCCGCTGCTCAGACCAAAGACGCGATATTCGCCCTGGGCATTAGTTGCAGTGACGTGTGGCGTGCTGGTAGCAAGATCGATGACGGTCACCTTGGCATTTGGCACTAAGGCACCGCTGGAGTCAGTCACAAGACCGCGAATGGTGCCGAGGTCTGTGCCTTGTCCGAGAACAAACGGGGTGCCCGCAATACCAAGGACCAGGGCCAGCAATAAAACCAAGAAGCCTGCGAATTTCATGACTGCTCTCCTGAAAGCGGTGTACTCGTTGGGCAGTTTTTTATCACAACTAATAACCAAAAGTAAATAAAGAACAGGAAATAAAAACCTATGAGAAATAAAACGCAACCTCTCCCGTTTTTGGAATCGGTGTGCCCTCCGGATCGGCGTTCCAAACAGTAGAATGTGCTGATATAACGCGGGTGAAGCTTAGACCGCGCAACCACCAGCCGCATCAGGATTCTCCCTCGCTTCGAGCCTGGCCTCGGCTGCCCCAGTGTCGGAAAATAGATGTCGAGGCCGATTGCGGCTTTCTTTTTCTTTTGTATACTGTCTTTCTTTCGGGTGATCTCCGACTAAACTGCTATGCGCCGCCGTGACCTGCTGAAGAGTGCCGTTCTGCTACCAGCCGTCCTGGGGTCGGCCGCCGATGTTCCGGCGCACCTCTGGCAGGGCTATGAGTTCGGTCCGGGGCCGACTGTCCGGGATCGACTGAACCAGGGGCCGTTTGATATCGATCAGGACCAGGGATGGCAGACGATCCTCTCTACCACTCCGTCGGAGCGGCCGCTTCGCAATCCCGGCCTGGGCCTCGTGGGTTACACCTGGGAGGAAAGTGGACCCTCGCTCGCAGCGCGGGCCGGCCGCGAGACACTCGAGCAGCATGTGGAGAAGATGGCCAGCCTGCCCTTCGTCGACGTGCTGTATATCCGCTGCGACTGGCGCAATGTTCAATCCCGTCCGGGCAGGCTCGATCTCGATCCGGTCTGGCAGTTGACCCTGGACGCGGCGCGTCGCAAAGGCCTGCGAGTCGCGTTTCGCGTGCAGCTATCCAATACTTCCTTTCAGCCTGAGCAGGTTGCGCTGCCGGAGTTCTTACGCGACCGCGTTCCGCTCGTGAAGATCGGCCGGATACCCGGCAAAGGTGGAGGCGAATACCGGGAACCGCGCTACGACCATCCGGAGTTTCAAAAAGCGTTCGCCGAACTGAATGACTTGTTGGCTGCCCAGTTTGAAGGCAACCCCCTGATCGAGTGGGTCGACCTGATGCAGTACGGCTTCTGGGGCGAGGGACACACCAGCAATTATCCCAACCCTTTTCCCGACTACCCGACAGCGGAACGAACTTTTGTTGCCATGACTGCCTTGCAGCTGGAGACGTGGAAGAAAACGCCGCTTGCGGTAAATACCCAGCCTGACATCAGCAATGTGGGGAATCGAACGATCCAGGACATGGCAGTGCGCGCCGGCGCGTGGCTGCGCTCTGACAGCATCATCGTCGAGGAGCCCATTCAGATTGAAGAGCTGGCGGACCGGCCGCCCTGGCTGGCTTCGATCCTGGAAGACGGCTACTTCCGCCAGTACGACATCGACAAGCTCAAGGTCGATGAAGCCGGCATCAATGTGCTGGAAAATTACATGCTGCACGTCCTCGACCTGAAAGCAAACTACTGGGCGCTTTGGACGGAAGCAGACAATCTGGCTCGCTATAACGAGAGGTTCCCGAGAGGATTTGAACGACTGCGCTCTTCCATGGGGTATCGGCTGCGTCCTTCCTGGGTGTGGCAGAGAAAAAGATATGAAACTTTCGAGCTGATCGTCTGCATTTCGAATCGTGGAGTAGCAGGAGTGCCAGGAGTTTTGTGGCTGCGGGTTACGAGTCCGGACGGGAAATGGAGCATGGATGGAGCACTGGACGCGGGCCAGCCTGTCGGCGGAGGTCTTCGCCAGGCATCATTCCTGCTGCCTAAGAACTATGTGGGCAAGGTTTACTTGTCAGCCCAGATTGAAATTCGTCCCGGCGTTAAGAAGCCGGTAGCGTGGGCATGCGAACAGCCGATCCACTCTGACGGTTCCATCGAGATCGAGCTCAAGGGCGAAAACGATCCGGGCTGGCGAAAGGGAGTATGAAGTGCCGGCACAACGCACTGCATACTCCCCCGAGGAGCGATCAGGCTGCGAGCAGCGCAGCCGAGTGTTGATCCAGATAGACAGTTGTGTCGGGATGTGTTCGAAGGATTGAAGCCGGTGCGAGCGGGCTGATCTCTCCTTCGAGACAGGCTTTGACCGCGTTTGCTTTTCGGGCATCCGGGACGAAGCAGATAATTTTCTTGGCTTTCAGGATCTGGCGAATGCTCATGGAAATGGCGCGCCGCGGCACATCGTTCAAGGTTGGAAACCATCCTTCGCCAAGTTGCTGGCGCCGGCAGGCATCGTCGAGTTCAACGATGAGGTACGGTTCTTCCGTTGCGAAATCGGCGGGCGGATCGTTAAAGGCGAGATGTCCGTTCTCGCCAATGCCTACAAAAGCCAGGTCGATGGGCGCGCTTTGAAGGGCGGCGCCGGTGGTGCGAATCACCTCCGCCGGGTTTCGCTCTCCGTTCATCAGATGGTGCTTGGTGATTCCTGTTTTTTCGATCAGGCGCTCGCGCAGAAAACGGCAGAAGCTCGCGGGATGGGAAGGCGGAAGGCCGATGTATTCGTCCAGATGGAACATCTCTACCTGTTCCCAGGCAATACCCGGCAGGTTGGTGAGATTCTCAAGAAACTCGAACTGCGCCGCGCCGGTTGCGGCGATGATGCGTGCTTGTCCGCGCTCTGCAAGCGCCTGTCGTAACTCGGAGGCCGCCTGTTCGGCAGCCACTTTGGCCATTTCGTTTTTGTCCTTGAATCGCTTCACGACCATTCAGAATGACTCCCGGTTCGATTTCGATGACGCAATGCAGGTTCGATGATGAAGAACTTCCACTTATACTGGTTCTCTGTAGAAAAGAGAAGCCTAGCGAACTACAGAATCGGCGCGGATTCAGGCGATGGTAGACTTGAAAATTCCATGGGCCAGCTGCACTTGAGCCAATCCTCACAAGTGAGAGCAATCTCTTCCACGCAGCGCCGAGCGCGTTCTGTCTCAGATAGCGTCTACGACATAGCTGGATTCAAACTCGGATAATGATCGCTATCAAGACTGTCGCTGAATTGGAGGAACGGCTGTCGGCGCCGGAAGATGCCGATGTTTCCGCGATGGCGGCGATGAAAGGCGACCTGCTGATCCTTGGAGTCGGCGGCAAAATGGGACCGAGCCTGGCGATGCTGGCACGCCGCGCAGCCGACAAGGCCGGAACAAAGAAGCGCGTGATCGCCGTTGCCCGCTTCAGCACTCCAGAGATTCAACAGCAACTGACCGGGCAGGGAATTGAGTGCATTGCGTCTGACCTGCTGGAACCGGGATCGCTGGCCAAGCTTCCCGATGTGCCAAATGTAATTTTCATGGCTGCCCGCAAATTCGGAACGGCCGGCGCGGAGTTTCTGACCTGGGCGATGAATACTTATCTCCCTGGCCTGGTCGCCGAGCGGTATCGTAACTCGCGCATCGTCGCTTTTTCGACGGGCAATGTTTACCCTCTGCGTCCCGTCGCGGAAGGCGGTGCCAAAGAGACGACACCAGTGGGTCCAGTCGGCGAGTACGCGCAATCGGCGCTCGGGCGGGAGCGCATGTTTGAATATGGATCGCAGAAGTGGGGAACACCGGTCACGATCCTGCGCTTGAACTACGCCATCGACCTGCGATACGGAGTTCTGCTCGATATCGGAACAACTGTCTTCGAACGACGGCCCGTCGATCTGCGCATGCCATTCGTGAACGTAGTCTGGCAGAGGGATGCGAACTCCTGGTGTATTCGCTCTTTTGCCCATTGCGCGTCGCCGCCATTCGTTCTCAACATTACCGGTCCAGAAACACTCTCCGTGAGAGATATTGCAAACGAATTCGGCAAACAGTTCGGAGTTGAGCCGCACTTCAACGGAGTGGAGGGCAGCACGGCGTTACTCAACGACGCCGGCAAAGCCGCCAGCCTGTTCGGAAAGCCGACCGTCAGTCCCGCTGAACTGATTGAATGGACAGCGAACTGGATCAAGCAGGGCGCTCCTGTGCTGGACAAGCCCACACATTTTCAATCGCGGGATGGAACATTCTGATGAACGTGAGGGAGAAACTGCGCGAGGGTCTGGCGATTCCGGCGCATCCCCTCGCTCTGAATGCGAATCGGAAGCTGGACGAACGAAGGCAACGTGCGCTGACGCGCTACTATCTCGCCGCCGGCGCGGGCGGCATCGCCGTTGGGGTTCACACCACACAATTTGCCATCCGCGATCCAAAGATTGGCCTTCTGAAACCTGTATTAGAACTCGCGGCAGACGCCGCTGGCAGAAGTGATGTCGTGAAGATTGCCGGAGTGTGCGGCAAGCTCAACCAGGCTCTCGCGGAAGCGAAATTGGCTGCGGAGCTTGGCTATGACGCGGCGCTACTGAGTCTGGGCGATCTTCGAGATGAAGACGTCGCCGATCTACTCAAGCATGCGCGCGCGGTGGCGGCGGTGATTCCTATCATCGGGTTCTATCTTCAGCCTTCGGTCGGCGGCCGAGCTCTGAGTTTCGATTTCTGGGAGCAGTTCGTCGATATCGAGAACGTCGTTGCCATCAAGATTGCTCCTTTCAACCGCTACCAGACTCTGGATGTGGTGCGGGCAGTCTCCCAGGGAGGCCGTGCGAACGACATCGCGCTCTATACCGGGAATGACGACAACATTCTGGTCGATCTACTTACCCGCTTCGACTTCGGCGCCGGGCCGATCCGGATTGTTGGCGGCTTGCTCGGGCACTGGGCGGTCTGGACGAAATCTGCGGTATCTTACCTGGCCACGGCGAAGCGGCAGACCGACGCGGTTCCGGGACATCTTCTGACGCTGGCGCAACAAATCACCGACGCCAACGCCGCGCTTTTCGATCCCGCGCATAAGTTCCACGGATGCATTCCAGGAATTCACGAGATTCTGCGACGGCAGGGATTTCTCGAGGGAAGATGGTGCCTGGATCCCGCGGAAGAACTTTCCCCGGGACAGATGGAGGAAATTGATCGCGTGTGCCGTCTTTATCCTCACCTGCAGGACGACAATTTTGTGCGGGAGCACATCGATGAATGGCTTAGTTAAAGTTCTGGCCGTAACTCTTTTCGCGTGCGGACTGGCGATGGCTGCGGAGAAGCCGGTGGTCGAAGCGATCCACGTGAAAAATGACACCGCCCTCACCACCGACCCGTCAACCAAATTCTGGCACCAGGCCCGGCCGACGTTTCTAGAAAAGGACATTCACGGCAATACCATCTCCGGCCGGCACGGCGAGGTGCGCGTCCGGTGGACAGAGAAGAATCTGTACTTCCTTTTCACGTGCCCATACGACCAGCTTTATCTCAAGCCCGAACCCAATTCGAAGGCAGAGACCAACGAGCTATGGAAATGGGACGTCGCGGAAGTGTTTGTCGGCTCTGACTTCAATGACATCAAGCGGTATAAGGAATTTGAAGTGTCTCCGCAAGGCGAATGGGTCGACCTCGACATCAATTTGCATATTCCTCACCACGAAGACGGATGGAAGTGGAATTCGGGATTTGAAGCCAAGGCCAGGATCGACTCCGCCTCGCATCTGTGGTACGCCGCGATGCGAATCCCGATCTCGGCGGTCGACACTCGTCCGGCCGCAGCTGGGAACACTCTGAGGATCAATTTCTTTCTGAGTGAAGGTCCGGAATCCGATCACCACGAATGGACCTGGCAGGCCCCGATGGGCAACACCTTTCATGCTCCGGAGAAATTCGGCCTGCTGAAGCTTAGTGCGAGATAGTTGACCACGGCTGTCCAATTCCAGTCTGTCGTCCCCATTTGCGCAGCCACGTACAGCATTCCCCGGAGTAAAGCTCGCGAACGTTGCACTCTACCCGCTGATGCGCTGGTGCAGAACTTCCTCACCCGTGCGGATATCGTCGTCGCAAGACATTGCATCGCGTAAATTCGATTTGTGCGGGAATGGGCCAACGATAACCTTTGCGCAACGCATCACTACTAGAAGAGGCGAATTTATCGAGAGAGAAAGGAGGAATTGAATGAGAATATTCAGGCACGGTGTCGGGATCTTCATTCTTGCCATTGCTACTGTGACGATGGCATTCGCGGTTCAGCCGCGCGACAGAGTGATTGTGGATTTCCAACATTCGGTCGACATAGGTCCGACAGTTTTGCAGCCAGGGCATTATGTATTTCAGCAGATCGACGATCAAACGCCGGAACCTGTGTTTATGGTCTCGGACCAGCAGGGTCACAACATTTCATTGACGGCGATGGCGATTCCGGGCATCGAGGGCAACGCGGCGGCTCTGAATGACGTTCCACGCCAGACGAAAGTCATTTTGCAAAAGGTCGGCAATCAATACTATCTGGACAAGATCTGGATCCAGGGGCGGGTTCGCGGATGGCAGTTCAATATCCCCGAAAACGTAAAGTCGCAGGCTTCGTCGATGCAACCGGAAGAAGTCAGTGCACAATATGAGCAAAACCAGCAGGGCGGGCAGAACAACGCGAATGCGATGGAGAATAGCAACCTGCAGTCTGCCTCGGCTGGCTCGTCGATTACCGGAACAGCGCAGGTGAATTCACTGACGGGCTGCCTGCAGCCCGGCAACTCGGCAAACTCTTACGTATTGCAACAGAATGGCAATTCGATCCAGGTTACTCCTTCCGAAACTCTGACGTACGAACTTGGCAAGCAGGTCGGACGTTCGGTTCGACTGGTTGGAGAATGGACCTCGGGCAATTCCGCAAATTCGGCGAGCGACATGACATCGGCAAGCACATCTTCGATGTCAAACTCGCAGAGCGTGTCGAATTCACAGAACAATGGGCAAACGTTTCGCGCCGATAGAATCGACGTGATCGCCGCAACTTGCAGTTCGAAATAGCAGGGACATTCAACCAGAGATTCACCCAGAGTGCAGCTTCGGCTGCACTTTGTGTGAACAAATCCATACGCCGTGTTTACGGTTGGGATCGGTCAATCTTCGAACTAGCAGCTTCCGGTTCCGCCCTCCCGTCATTTTCTCCCGGCTGCGAAAACCAGCGACCAACCAGGATGTCAGTCGACGAGTACACGACGATCGATGCGGCTACCGCGAGCCCCACGAGGTGCGCCAGGTGATTCATTCCAGCCTGAAGAATCAGCAATCCGTAGACCACGGAAGCAAACCCTTTCGGGCCGAACCAGCCTGCCGCGAGAACTTCCCGTCGGCTCAGTTCAGATTGAATCATGGAAAGAGCAATCGCCGCGGGCCTGATCGCAAATGTTGCCAGGATCACAAACAGAATGTCCCGGCCTGAAAGATAGGTAAACAGGTTCGGAGCGATGAGCGCACCGAAGATCAGGACGGTGCACAGCTTGAGGAGTTCAGCAATCAACTCCCCGAATCGCTGAAATGAACTGGCGACGGAGGAACTGAAGCTGGCCACCGCAATCCCCGCGCCGAATGCCCCGAGAAACAGATTAGCTCCGGTGCGATAGCAGATTGCCAGCACCAGCAGTCCAATTGCGAACGCGTTGAGCGGCTCAAAAATTCCAACCGCATGAAAGAAGCGCATATTTTCCAGCCGGATGCTGAGCCAGGGAACAACTGCACCGATCAGCACTCCCAGCACGAGCTGAAGTCCAATAGTGGAGAGCTGCTGGTTCTTGTGGCTTACCTGAACCAGCAGAATCATCACCAGCGGCAGCGCGAGCCCGTCATTGAGTCCGCTTTCGATGTTCAGGAGGCGCTTGACACGTTGGGGAATGCCTTCAAAACGAAATATCGATGCCACAAACACGGGATCCGTGGGACTGAGCACCGCAGCCACCAGAAAAGCGGACGCCCATGGCACCTGAACCAAATAGCGAGCAAGTATTGCAATTCCCAGGATCGTCAAAGGCATTCCGATCAAGAGCGCGCGTCCCGGAAGACGCCACCCCTCGGTCACCGACCGAATTCCGCCAGTTCGGATTCCATCGGTGAACAGAATGCTGAAGAGAGCCAGTTCTGAAACCCGTTGGAGCACATGCGGATCGAGATCTTTCTGAGGGCCGAATACGCCCATTCCGACAAGCAGTCCTGCCGCCAGGAACAGCACGGCTGTCGAAAGGACACTTTTCTCCGCAATCTCGGAAACCAGTACGGCGAGAAGCAAAGTAATTGCGAAGATGAGCAGGATCGTCATTGGCTCACAGGATTCGACTCGGCGATTCGCTTCCCCTGTGCTCCTCTGTGTCCCCTGTGGTGAGAGGGGTTAACCACAGAGAATACATGGGAACCCGGTTCGGAATGGCGACAATCAGCGGGAATGCAATCGGGACCATCAGCGCCAGACCGCTGGCGCGGGATTGTAAGCAGCCATTCAATGAGGCAGCCCTTGAGTTCGACAAATCTTGCACACCGTTGCTGTCCGGAGACGAAAACAGCAAACACTACGTGGCCTGCATGCATCTACACAAGAAGAAAAAACGGAGAACTTTCCTTGAATCACAGTCGTCGCGAAACGGGAAAACCTAAACCTGAGGTCGTCGTCATTACCGGGGCGTCGGCCGGCGTCGGACGCGCTACCGTCCGGGAATTTGCAAGCCGAGGAGCGTCGATCGGATTAATCGCGCGTGGCCATGATGGGCTGGAAGCAGCGCGCCGCGAAGTCGAAGCCGCGGGAGGGAAGGCATTGGTGTTGCCCTTGGACGTGGCCGATGCCGAACAGATTGATGCGGCGGCTGAGAGGGTGGAACGAGAACTCGGCCCGATTGACATCTGGGTCAACGACGCCATGGTCTCCGTCTTTTCTCCCATCAAGGAAATGACAGCGGCGGAGTACAAGCGCGTCACCGAGGTTACGTATCTCGGATATGTTTACGGCACGCTGGCCGCTCTGAAAAGAATGCTGCCGCGCGATCGCGGCACAATCGTCCACGTGGGATCAGCTCTCGCCTACCGAAGCATTCCGTTGCAGTCGGCGTACTGCGCGGCAAAGCATGCAATCCTGGGATTCCACAGTTCCTTGCGGACAGAGCTTCTCCACGACAAAAGCAATGTGCATACGGTAATGGTGCAGATGCCGGCGCTGAACACTCCACAGTTTGGGTGGGTCAAAAGCAGGTTGAGCCGCAAGGCCCAGCCGGTGCCACCGATTTATCAGCCCGAGGTTGCAGCGCGGGCGATCTACTACGCTGGTCATCATCCCGAACGCCGCGAATACTACGCCGCGTGGTCCGCGGTGGTCGCGATATTTGGAAACAAACTGGCTCCTTCATTCGCGGATCGCTATCTGGCGCGCAACGGATACGAGTCGCAGCAATTTGACGGCGCCAATGATCCCAATCGTCCCAACAATCTCTGGGAGCCGCTTCCCGGCGACCACGGTGCCCATGGACAGTTCGACAACCGCTCCCGCCCGCATAGTCTCGAGCTTTGGGCGGAGACGCACCCCAAGTGGATTGCGGGCGCAGTCCTGCTAGCCGTGGGCGGGTTGTGCGCGCTCCTGGCAAAGGACGAAAAGTCGTCCGGTATCCATCTTCTTAAGAAGGTGGCGTAGCAGGGCCTAAGAGACTGCAACGGGATCCGAAGGATCCAGGTCATCAGGCGGTAATTCGAGATCGAAAATGTGTCCCGGCGAATTTCCGGATTTGCGAGATAGCCCAGAAACGCGCCGGGCGCCGAATCGCGTTGGTCACTCGAATCGGAGCGCAATCATCGGGTTCACGCGGGTAGCGCGGCGTGCCGGAAGCCAAACTGCCAGCAGCGCCACGACGCTGAGGACCAAAGGAGTTGCAATGAAAGCAGTGGGATCCCACGCTTTCACCCCAAACAAGAAGCCGGCGAGGAAGCGCGTAAGCCAGAACGCTCCGCCAATGCCGATCACGACTCCGATCCCCGCGAGCACCATGCCCTGCCGGATCACCATATTCCGTATGTTCGCAGCCTGAGCCCCCAAGGCCATGCGGATTCCCAATTCCTGGGTCCGCTGCTGAACTGAGTAGGCCATCAGGCCATAGATACCAATCGCCGCCATCAACAGGGCCGATGATCCGAACACGGTCAGCAGGAGCATGTTGAAGCGCTGTCGCGATGTGGTGAGGACGACGATTTCGTCCATCGTCCGAATGTGTGCGACAGGCAGACCTCCGCTGGCTTCGCGCAACGCGGCAGAGACTGGAGCGATGATCGAATGCGGTTCCACCCGAGTGCGAACGATCCACCAGAGCGGCGCGATACGCGAGTTCAGCGCCGTCACCTTGTCCGGCATCTGCGCGATGGGGATGTACATCGTCGGAAAGGGATCGCGGTCCAGACCTCCGAGCCGCATATCGCCCACTACGCCTATGATCTGACGTGGCGGCTCCACGAAATTCGGCCCCATGTTCGGCCCGATCAGAAGGCGATCCTGCAGCGGGTCGCCTTTGGGCCAGAATTGCCTTGCCATTGCATCGTTAATGATCACAACGCCCGGCGCCGCGCCATCATCGTGAACTGTAAAGTTACGGCCGCGTAGAACGGGAACTTTGAAGGCGTCGAAAAATCCCCAGGAGATTGGGTCGTAGCCACCTCCACCGGTCGAGGGACTGTTGCCCTTTGGTCGTCCGACTATATCGAACGGCAACCCAAAACCGCCCTGCAAAGGCAAACAACAAGCGGCCGCAGCGAACTCGGCTCCGGGAACTGCATTCAAACGCTCCGTTCCGTCCCGAATGACTTGCGCGACATTGACGGTTTTCTGGAAGCGCTCTCCACTCAGGGACATCGCCATGGTGAGGACATTGTGAGTGTTGAATCCCGGATCGACGGCCTGGAGCTTCATGAAAGTCCGGATCAACAAGAAAGAACCGATGACGAGGATCAGGGCGAGTGCCATCTCGCTGATTACCAGCAGGGATCGAACCTTGCCGCTGCGAAAGCTGACACTCGACCTGCTCCCGCTTTCATTGAGGACGGCTGCAAGGTTGCGCCGAGACATGCTTACGGCAGGAAACAATCCAAAGAGGATGCCAGTGAGCAACGAGACTCCAAGGGTGAAGAGCAAAACGTTGAGATCGAGCGATACCGAGGAGCCGTCTTCGCCGATCCGGGGTATGCCTCCGGGATTGATCGCAAGCAGAAGGCGCACACCCACGAAACCGAGAATGAGTCCTAAAAAGCCGCCGGTGAGCGAGATCACGAGGCTTTCCGCGAGCAGTTGGCGAATGATATGCAAGCGGCCAGCGCCCAGGGCGGAGCGTGTAGCCAGTTCACGCTTTCTTGCGCTGGCCCGAATGAGCAGAAGATTGGCGACATTGGCACAGGCAATCAGCAGCACCAGCCCTACGGCTCCAAGAAGAACCAGGAGCGATGAGCGGGTGTCGCCGACAATCGATTGCTGCAACGGCGTTACCCCGAAACCATCCTGCGGGCCGAGCGCCCCGGGATATGTCAGGCGGAACTGGTCGGCCGCCAGTTTCATTCCTGCATCCGCCATCTGCGGCGTCACACCGGGCTTGAGCCGCGCGGCAACCACAAAGTAGTGGGCCATGTCCTGCGAAGTGAGGTCGAATTGATAAGGCAGCCACAGATCGCTGGGCGTTTCCGTAACAAAGCTCCGTCCAACCACGCCAACAACCAGGAAGGGCTGACCGTCCAATTGAATGTTCCTGCCCACGACACTCGGATCGCCGCCGAATCGCCTCTTCCATAAACCGTAGCTCAGGACGACGACGCGTCCTCCGTTGGGGCTGTTCTCTTCGGACGTGAAGGTGCGGCCTGCAACCATGGGCGCGCCAAAAAGGCTGAAGTAGTCAGCGGTGACGTGAACGCCCTGCACCTGCTCGGGATCATTGCCGCCAGTGAGATTGAGGCCGGCCCCGCCCTGATCGTAACCTGCAACGTACTGGAAAATCTTGGTCTGCTGACGCCAGATGTTGAACTTGGGGACGCTTGCCATGGGAAACGAACCCTGAGCTCCGGTATTCGTCAGTTGCACCAGGGATTTCGGCTCGGGATAGCTGAGCGGCTTGAGCAGTACGGTGTCAATGACGGAAAACACTGCCGTGTTCGCCCCGATGCCGACGGCGATCACGATCACTGCCACCGCTGTAAAGCCGGGGTTTTTGGCTAGCGAGCGCACTGCGAAGCGGACATCCCGCCACAAATTTTCAATCCAGGAGAAACCGCTGCGGCTCACTTCCGAGGCGCCAGACATGTGGAGATTCTAGTCCCCGCCCCGGGGGACAAGCGAAAAAAGATAGACGATGATTCCCAGTGCGCACAGCAGCCCACCGGCACAGACCATTACGATGAAAGCAATCGGCCGCGCCCACAGGAGACAGATTGCTTCAATCAGCAACCCGACCATCAGCAGAATGCCGGATATCCGCAGCCGCTTTTCGAGATGCGCATTGCCGATCATCATTTGGGAGGGCTCCAGAATTTGACGTTGCTCAGGCTGGAAACGTTGTGTACTACGTCGTGACAACCGCTCGACAGGCACGACATCTTGTTTGCCTTTACCGCCGGCAGCAGGTCGGGGTCGGCGTTGTGAACCGCGCCTTCTTCAAAGGATCGCGCGCCCAGGTGGCAGTGCAGGCACTCACGGTTATTGTAGGGCTCATAGAGATGGAGAGGCTGTTTCGGGGTGCCGAGGTACTGAACATACACGTGCTGCAGGCCGTGAATCTTGGCGCGGATCCCGCCGAACATCGCGTAGTTAGTGTGGCATGTGTAACAAGCCTGCTCGGCAGGGACGCGGTGGTTCTGGAAATGCGACCCAGCGAGATAGGACGGGTCATCGACATAGAGGCTGCGACCGTACGGTTGCATGATGTGGCAGGACAGGCAGAAGCTCGTGCTCTTTGATCGCTCAACCTCTGAGGTCACGCCCATGGCGATGCACAGGAGCGGCAGAAGAAACAGCACCGGAAAGGCCAGCATCTTGCCGCCGCGCGTGCCGGTAATTCCGGGACGAAAGACCAGCAGCCCCACCAGGGCTGCGCTGAGCAGGATCACCGCCAGAAGTAGGGAGGTGGGAAGCATTCTGAGATTTATTGCCTGGGTAGAATCGCTCTCTATTTCTTGGCCAGGGAGCGGATGAATGCCACCAACTCCTTGACCTGATCCGGTTTCAAACTCTTCTTGTAGCCCGGCATCTTGTTCTTGCCATCGTTGATGATCGCCGTAAGGTCATCATCGCTCTGCGACTGCACCTCCGGAGCCGCGAAGTCATGCACTCCGAGTTTTTTGCCCATTGCCGACTCGCCCTTGCCGTCAGCCCCATGACAGGCCGCGCACTTAGTCTTGTAAATGGCAGGCCCGTCCTGCGCCTGCACCGGAAAACTGCATAGGCCAATCAGGATTCCAACCGCGAGCAATAACCGCTTCTCTACCGACAGATGCATATTCATAGAATCTACCTGGCTTTCTGATCAAGATACCTGTCAAAACGCATATCGCAATGAGAATGTCGCCGAGTTGCTCTGAAAGTCTCTGGGGGGTAAGACGCCGGGATCGGATTTTTCGTTGTAGTCGTAGTAACCCCATGCGCTTCGCCACGTCAACCCGCGCACCAGTAGTACGTCGATCCCCGCAGTAGGCCGGTGGAAATTCAGGCCCAGAGGGCCCAGCGTGTCCGGCGTAGGGCTCAGGATCGTGGTATCTCCGCTCGTGCTTGTCAGGTTGTAACCCAGGTTGGCGGTTACCCGTTTCACGGGTCTGAATATGAAGTTCATATAGCCGAAGTGGATCTTGTTGTCATAGAGAGAAATTCCAGACAGGAACGGAGTGCCGGCGCTGCACACATCGGAACCGGCGGGCACAGTGCGGCCGATCACGTAGCAGATGTTGGTGGTTGAAAAGATGTCGTCGTAGTTGTAACCGAATTCGATGGAGAACCTCGCATTCGGATCGAGGCCCAGGGAGAAGCCGTAGTTGCGGTCATGCTCGCGATGCAACACATCGGTGACGTTATTGCGGCTCTCCAGGACATTGACGGTGCCCGAGACATTTGCCCACTGCACGGGCCTGTAGTTGACCCGTGCCTTGTAACGCTGAAGGTTTCGTGGCGTGGTGCGGGTGGGGGAATCGTCGGCGGACAGCAACTCCATGTCGAAATTGACGCGAAGAGCATCGCTGGGATGGGCCCAAACGCCGAATAGCGCCGAATGCTCATTAACTTCAACCCGGTCTTCTGCGCTGTCGACCTCTCCGGCGAAAGAACACGAGCCGTCAGAATTCAGTGGAGCGCCACTGCAATCTCCACGATTGGGATTGGAAGGGTAAAACAGCTCTGAGGTGGTAGTGAGCAGGCGCACCGGTATCGTACGGTGGCCGTACCGGTATCCAACCCGGCCGCCAAAGTGACGCGAGAAATCGTATTCAACCTGAAAAGTGTTGTACTTCGAGTCCTGTCCCAGGAATCGCGTAAAGGTCGTGTTGTTCACGTCGGCCGGAGAACTGCTGCCGTGTAGCGGACAGGCCGCCGGATTTGCCGGACAGACGCTTGGATCGAAAGTGACCACCGGATTCAGCAGGCTCGCGGGGGTGCTGCCGTTGAAAAAGCTGAACTCCAGTTCGCTCCAGGATCCAGGAATCCGAAAATTTGAGAACCGGAAGCTGTCGATCAAGCGAAATCTTTCCGTGAGATGCGCCGTTACGCCGAAGTCGACATTGGCCACCACGCGCCTGGCGCGGGCCGGGCCGCTCACCTCGAATGCCCGTTCTCCGGTACGCGTGGTCAACCCGAGGAACTGTTCAAGGAAATCATCGGCTTTGGTATCGGCGGAACTATAGGAGCCGCGCGCCGAAAAATCCAGCCGGCGAAAGTAGTTCGATTGCAGCGTAATCTGCTCGGTCGGATAGGAGGTGCGCACCGGACCGAAACGGTTGTAGCTCTGCCATCCGTTGCACGTGGCGCTCAGAGTTGGAGGCGAAGTGCCGGCATCGAAAATCGGCGTCGGCGTGTTGCTGCACGGCTGGCCGGCGGCAGCGTTATAGATCGAGCCGGCATCCACACCGGAGGCATCTGCCAGCTGAAATTGCAGGTTGCGGTCGTCCCAGGAAGTGTCGCTCCGGTAGTACTGTAGAAACTGGTCGAAACTTATGTTGGTGCGAGGCAGCACTTTGAAATCGATGCCCGCGTGATAGCCATCGAGGAGCGTTCGCGTGTTCTGAAACAGGATGGTGTCGGTCCCGCCGTGAATTGTGCTGAACGCCGGCCCTTCCATGTTGTTCCGCGTGTAGCCAAGGCGGAAGCGGATCCGCGACTGCGGCAACAGGGTGAGGTTGTAGTCGTACATGCGCCGGGTGGTCAGCATTTCGTGCGGCGAGTTCTCAATTTGAATGAAGGGGTTCGGTGGATTCAGCGGGTTGGCCAGTAGATTGTAATCCCAGAAATTGTGATCGCGACGGAACAATGCGTTGAAGTTGTACCACTTGTTCTTGGAGATGCGAAGCCGCCCCACGTTTTCGGGATCCCCTCCCCAGCCAAAGGTGCTCAGAAAGAGATTGTCGAAAAGAATGCCGTTGTGATCGAGCGACCGCATGCTCAGCGTCTGATCGAGCAGACGCGGTCCCTGCTTTTCGTCGACGAACGTGTCGTATACCGGTTCGCTGCCGTTGGTATTCACATACCGGTAGCCAAATTCCATCGATCCCTGGTAGTTGTAGTTCCCGCTGTCAATTCCTTCGGGTGCAGTCTCGGGTGCTTGTCCAAGGGCGAGGGTTGGCACGGTGGCAAGCATCAAGGCGGCCAGAAACCGGAGGCGACGCTGGACAGAGCGCTTTATCCGGGCGGGCGCGCTCGTGCCGGAGCGCCTGCTACTCTTTCTGGTCGTTCGGTAGTGCAACAGGGGCAGCATCTCAGCCTCTACTTAAAGAAGAACTCGTCAAAATTGGAACCGTGGATCTGCACGTGGCACGATGTGCATGCCTGATACTTCTGGCTCTGGTTGTGGAAGGAAGGCAGGCCCGGTACGGCGGAGTCCTGCGTAAGGGTGTGGCACTCCAGGCACAGCAGGTTGGTTTGCGCGCGCTTCAGCAGGCGCGGATTGGTCGATCCGTGCGGCTGATGGCACGAGGCGCAGCCTTCCGTCTTGATGGGAACATGCTCAAAGACGAACGGGCCGGCCTTGTCGGTATGGCAGCCGAAGCAGACCTGGTCCTGCGCTGCGGTAGCTCTGAGCTGCTTGGTGAGGAATCCGCCATGCTGGTTGTGGCAGTCCGTGCACTGGATCAGGCCCTGCTCCACGCGATGGCGAAATGGACGATTGAAGTCCTGCTTGACGTCGGTGTGGCAGCCGTAGCACAACTCGGGCTGCTTTTTCACCAGCAGGAACTGGGGTTCACGTGCATGGTGGGGTGAGTGGCAGGCAATGCAACTTACGTCGTTAGTATTGTGCTGGGAGCGTTCGAAGTTGGCATGCTCTTCGCCGTACTCGTGGCAACCGAGGCACCGCTTGCTGATCTGATCTGCTGGCTTCTTCTCGAACGTGAAGATCTTGCTCTTGTCGCCGCCCCCTTCGACGTGCGCCTTGCCCGGGCCATGGCAAGCCTCGCAACCTTGCCATTCGGGACCTTTCTTCGTGAGAGTGGTCTTCCAGTGAGGGGTCTTCTCGAAACCGTTGAAAACGTCTTCGTGGCAGGTCTTGCAGGTCTCGGAACCTACATACAGAGATGGGTCGGTCGGGCGAGTGTAGGATTCCCGCGCTTCCTCAGCACGCTTGTTCTTCGCAACGCCCGCTGTCGGAAGCAGAAAACAGACGAGGATCAGAGGCAGAAAGACTCGCCATCCGCTTGATTCGCGTGCCACCTTCCATCCGCTCCTGCCCCAGCACGAACCCGCTTGGCGCCAAGCCGTTCCGCACAGAAAACGGCGCTGTCGGTCAGCCTCCTCGACGTGGAGCAGTGTGGGCTGCCGATCTTTAACCGCATTATCGTACCGGCGTTCGGCCATGGCAGGAAAAACCCTCCCAGGATTTCCGATCCTATTTTCAAATTGAGACAATTCCACCAGCCATCACAGTATCTGGACCGCATGTCGACTTAAGCAGTCGGCTTCAGAGCGGGTTTCGTGGGGACCCGCTCCGCCTGAAGCCGGACGATCTCGCTTCGCAACCACGTTTTCACTGCTTCCTCCAATTCTTCCTGCGTGGCATATCTGTAGTAGTAGTCGACGGTTTCTCCCTGCGGGCCGCACGGAATGAAGCGGCAGGGAAACGGCTCCGTCCGAAGATGTTCCGGCACAAGCTCCAGAAGAGAGCACGCGGAACACGGATGTCTGGAATGTTTGTCGAAGTTCAGGCACGTGGGCGAGTCTTCAAATAGATTCGGCGCGTGCCATGTGGTTGCGAAGAGACTTCTGTAACCGCCGCCTTCAATAAACGTCAATTCCAGTTTCAGTAAGTCGAGCAACTCAGGCTTTCCGTGGGCCATAACATCACCTCCATTTCACCCTGGAACTTACAGATCGAGCACGGCGTGTACCGAGGACGGATCCCCCAGCAATCGCAATCGGAAACCGAGACTCTTGAACATGGATTGGACAGCAACATTGTCGCGGAGCACCTCGGCCACGATGCGATGGAGCCTTTCGTCCAAGGCAAACCGGATGAGCGTTCGCAACAGTGCAGTCCCAAGCTCACGTTGCTGGAACCGATCGCACACGACAATCGCCGTCTCCGCCTCATTTTTTATTTCCAGCTTGTTCAGGCGCCCCACTCCAACGATTGACATTTCCCCGGTCCCGGAATCACGATGCAGCGCCACCAGGACCATCTGGCGCTCATAATTGCTGCTGCAAATACGCTCCAGCCTGGCATGGTCGGTGCGGCTGGCAAGACTCATCGAAGTGAAGTAACGGAGATATACGGTCCGGTCGGAGAGCGATTGGTGGAACTTGACCATCAACGGTTCATCCGCCGAACGGATCGGCCGAATCGTTACCTGCTCCCCGTCCAGCGTCATCCATGAGGAGACATAGCGGAGTGGATACCGGCGAGCCACCGCGTCTTGTTCTACTGTGCCCATGTTTACCTCAGCCCCGCCGGATGCCATTCGCTCCGCTCTTTCGCTCCACCTTGCGTGCCCGTTTTTTCACCCTCGTTTTCGGAGGTCTTTTCCCCGGCAAAGCGGATTTGCGATTCAAATTTCAGATCCACCGAGAGAGCCCGAGATACCAGACATACGGTCTTGGCCTTTTCCAGCAGTCGCGACGCCAGGACCTGTTCATCCTCGCCGTTGATAGTCAGAGTTGGCCGCAGGCGGATTTCACTGAACTCGAAGCCACGACCCGCGTTCGAAACAGTTCCCTCGACTTCTACCGCCAGGTCGGAGTAGTTGAGCTTTGAATGTTCGGCCAGGGCGCGGAAGGTTGCCGTATAGCAACCGGCAATCGAGCTGAGTAACAGGTCTTCCGGTGTCCAATGACTCTGCATGCCACCAAACGCCGGCGGTGCGGTGAAGTGTATGACTGTCGGCGCTGAATCGGATTTGGCGAGGCCGGACTTGCCGGAACTCCACCAGGCAATCACATGAAACTTGTGCAAGTCCAGCATTGCGTGATCCTTTCTATGGGTTTGTTCCACAGTCATTTTCTCCTGGCGAGGGCGGGGTTTCGGTGCGGCCCATCACCGTGTTTCGTGATTTCAATCACAATTCCGGTGATACAATCTCTGCGCGGAACCAGTCCTATGCGTGCACCCTACGGACTCAACATCCTGGACAATTGCGTCACCTGCCCCGTCCGCGAAGAGCATCTGTTCTGCAATCTCCAGCCGGATGCCGTCCGCCGGCTGAACGAGATCAAGTCCACCGCGGTTTACCCCAAATCGGCGATCCTGTTTATCCAGGGGCAGCAGCCGCGCGGTGTATTCGTGCTGTGCTCAGGCAAGGTGAAACTCTCGACCTCTTCGAGTGAGGGAAAGACTGTAATAACGAAGATCTCGGAACCGGGCGACGTGCTGGGATTGAACGCCGCCGTTTCCAATCATCCCTATGAGGTGACGGCCGAGATGATTGAGCCCGGGCAGGCCAACTTCATTACCCGCGATCATCTGCTTCAGTTTTTCCGGGAGCACGGCGAGGTCGCGTTACGGGTGGCGGAACAGCTCAGTCGAAACTATTACACGGCTTTTGAAGAGATACGGACGCTGGCGCTCGCAAGTTCTCCCGCCGAAAAGCTGGCCAAGCTGCTGCTCTCCTGGGATCGCGGAAAGACGCGGGCGGACGGTACTGCTTCGATACGGCTGCCTCTCACCCATGAGGAAATCGGCGAGATGATCGGTACCACGCGCGAGACGGTAAGTCGTTTGTTCTCGGAGTTCAGGAAAAAAGAGTGGCTTCAAGTCAAGGGCTCAGCGCTAACCATCCGCAACCGGTCCGCTCTCGAGAAAATAGTTCATCCCTGATCCCAGCTCCGTTAATCCAACAGTTTTCAGCCTGTCCGCAGCTCCGCCTTCCACGAAATCGTGCACAGCGGATACCTGGCAAAGAGTGTATATTTCTCGGGTTATATCTCTGGAATCTCGGGCAGACATCGCTGCCGGGCCGACGGTATCGGGTATTCCGTAACTGCCGTTTCTCGCCATTCAAAGAACGGCCTTCTGAAGCCGTGTACAGCTAGTGGCCAATATGTCCGATGATGCCGAGGGTCCAATTTCATCCGCATTTACCAATTTGTGCAGGTATCAGCCGGTGTTGAAGAGAGTGAAGAACACGTTCAGAGCTTGACCGGTTCAATGCGACAGTGAACGATTCTCGGGCACCCGCTTATTTCGCAGAGCAATAGATAGGCTACAGAAGTTCTGTGGCCAAAGGAGGAAAACATGCCCAGCCTGAAACCAGACCCGACTTTTTATCCATCGCCAAAAATGGCGATGGAGTCGCCGGCAGAAAAGCTTGCCTACGTGGCCCTGATCAATCCCAAGAAGGACGGGAAATCCGACGCGATCGGCGTGGTGGACGTTGATCCCAATTCCAAGAGCTACGGCCGTTTGATCTCCCAAACCGACATGCCAGGAGCGGGCGATGAACTGCATCACTTCGGGTGGAACGCCTGCTCCTCGTGCCTGTGTCCCTACGCTCCGCACGCGCACATGGAGCGGCGCTACCTGATCGTGCCGGGAATCAACTCTTCACGCATTCACATCCTGGACACCAAACCCGATCCCCGGCAGCCGAAGATTGTGAAAGTGATTGAGCCGGACACGGTGGCGAAACGCGCGAAGTATGCGTCGCCCCACACCGTACATTGCGGCCCCGACGGAGTCTACGTCAGCGCACTCGGTGCTCCGGATGGAAACGGTCCGGGCGGCATTTTCGTCATGGATCCAGAGACTTTCGAGATTCGCGGACAGTGGGAAACCGATCGCGGACCGCAGCAACTCGCCTACGACGTGTGGTGGCATCTTGGGCTGGATACCATGGTCACCAGCACATGGGGCA
The DNA here is from genome assembly GCA_963803205.1 of Terriglobales bacterium. GTDB lineage: Bacteria > Acidobacteriota > Terriglobia > Terriglobales > Acidobacteriaceae > CAWDLG01. The sequence goes on along the minus strand of CAWDLG010000003.1, from coordinate 12,014 downwards.
CGCCCAACATGGTGAAGGATGGGGTGAATCCCGAGCTATTGCTGGGCGGGAAGTACGGCAACAAGCTTCATGTGTGGGATCTGCGCCGCGGGCGTCATCAACAGGAACTCGATCTCGGCGCCGAGCAGCAGATGGCTCTGGAACTTCGTCCTGCACACGATCCCAAGCGTGATTACGGTTTCGTGGGAGTCGTGATCTCGCTGAAGGACCTCTCGTCTTCCATCTGGGTGTGGTATCGGGAAACAGGCGGTAACGGCAATGGATCGAAGGGGAAATGGGCGGTCAAGAAAGTCATCGAAATTCCTGCCGAACCGGCGGACCCGGAGAAGCTCCCACCTCTGCTGCAAGGTTTTAAGGCGGTCGCGCCCCTGTTGACGGATATCAATCTGTCGGTCGATGACCGCTATCTCTACGCATCCTGCTGGGGAACGGGTGAGTTTATCCAGTATGACGTGAGCGATCCGTTCAACCCGAAGAAGGCTGGTTCCTTTCGGATCGGCGGAATCGTCGGCCGGACGCCGCATCCAGGCAAGCCCAAGCAGCCGCTCAACGGCGGCCCACAGATGGTCGAAATCAGCCGCGACGGGAAGCGCATTTACTTCACCAATGCCCTCTACACGCCGTGGGACGAGCAGTTCTATCCCGACGGTTTGCGTGGCTGGATGGTCAAGGTGAATGTGGGCGCTGACGGCAAGATGGACCTGGACCGTAACTTTTTCCTGGAATCAGACGGCATGCGGTCCCACCAGGTGCGCCTCGAGGGCGGCGACGCCTCGTCGGATTCGTACTGCTTTTCCTGAGCGGTGCAGGAATTCAGGATTGCTTTCCTGCGTAAGCCAGGATTGGGGACGCGAGCTGAATAAGGCCCGCGTTCTCGTTAACCCTCCATGAACTGGGATGCCATTCTTTTCCTCGGCGCATACCACGGGATCAATCCCGGCATGGGATGGCTGTTTGCGGTCGCGCTGGGATTGCAGCGCGAAAGCGCGCGAGGCGTCTGGGGCGCCCTGCCTCCGATTGCCCTGGGACACGCCGCAGCGGTGGCAGTAGTTCTGCTGGCGGCTGGATTGGCGCAACTGGTCGTGCCGCTCGGCACTCTCAAGATCATCGTTGCTTCGATGCTCATCATTCTTGGTCTCTACCGGCTGTGGCGGCACCGGCATCCGCGATTCGGAGGAATGCAGGTAGGTTTTCGTGACCTTACAGTGTGGTCTTTCCTGATGGCCTCGGCCCACGGTGCCGGATTCATGGTGCTCCCATTTGTGATGTCTGCTCCCCAGATGGCCGCGGCTGCCAGCGGAAATCACGCGATGCACGCCGCCATGATGGCTGGCGGTACGTCGTCGAATGCCGCTTTGGCTCTCGCCCTGCACACGGCAGCCTATCTGGTGGTGATGGCGCTTGCGGCCTGGATTGTCTACTGGAAGTTAGGACTTCGACTGCTCCGCACCGCCTGGTTCAATCTCGACTGGCTGTGGGCAGGAGCACTGGTCGTTACCGGCATCGTGGTTTTGGCTATCTAGCCTGCCAACTGAAGTGACGGGAGAGCTTCCATCAAAGACATAAGTCGCCACGCGCTGAAGCGATCTGTGCTTGCAAGCCTTCTGTTACTTGCCCTCTCACTTCTGGCCGCGCAGGAGTTGTACGACGAGCCTTATCGTTCGCAGGTGCATTTTTCCCCGGGCCGGAACTGGACGAACGATCCCAATGGCCTGGTGTTCTTTCACGGTGAGTACCATCTCTTTTTCCAGTTCAATCCGGAGGGCGATGAATGGGGCCACATGAGTTGGGGACATGCCGTCAGCAAGGACCTGCTGCACTGGCGTGAACTGCCCGTCGCGATCCCGGAGAAAGATGGAGAGATGGTTTTTACCGGCAGTGTCGTGGTTGACCGCCGGAACACAAGCGGTTTCTGTGGGGCGGGGAAGGAGTGCCTGGTTGCGATCTATACCGGTCACCGACCCTCACCGAAAGAAACACGGCAGGTGCAGAACATTGCTTACAGCCTGGACGATGGCCGAACCTGGACGCGATACGAGCAGAACCCGGTGCTCGACCTTCATATGTCCGACTTTCGTGATCCCAGTGTTTCGTGGAATGAAAAGGATCAGCGGTGGACGATGGCAGTATCCCTGCCGCGCGAGCGCAAGATTCGCTTCTACGCTTCTGCCGACCTGAAGCACTGGACGCCGCTGAGCGACTTCGGACCTGCCGGCGCTGTCGATGGAGATTGGGAGTGCCCCGACCTGCTGCACATTCCCGGCGAGGGCGGGTCGGAGGGAGCCTGGGCATTAAAGGTCGGCTTGAATCCCGGGGCGCTTCAGGGAGGCTCGGGCGAGCAGTACTTTCTTGGCAATTTTGACGGAAAGCGTTTCGTGGCTTCCGATGCGCATGGTTCCCACGGATGGACGAACTACGGCAAAGACGATTACTGCGCGATCAGCTTCAACGGGTTGCCCGCACGCGAGAAGCCGGTGCTGATTGGATGGATGAACAACTGGCAGTACGCAGCAAAGCTGCCGACTTCTCCCTGGCGAGGCCAGATGAGCCTTCCCCGGCGGCTGTCGCTCATTCGCGATGAAGCGGGGATGGCCATTCGGCAGGAGCCCGTAGTCGATGCTCTTCGAATGAAGCATACGGCTGTCTCGTCGGCACAGGATGGCAAGCTTCCGGGCTCGCACCAGTCGCCATTCGAGCTGCGAGTACGATTCGACCGTCCCACCGAGCAGGTTTTCGGCATAAGACTCTACACCGACGATCAGCACTGGACCGAAGTCGGCTTTGACCGTTCGCATCATCAGTTTTATGTGGATCGTACAAGAGCGGGCATCGCGGTGACGCCGGGCTTTCCGGTCAAGACAGCGGCGCCGATGGCAGAAAATCGTCCGTATGACCTCACGCTGGTCGTCGATCGCTTATCCGTCGAGGCGTATGCGCAGAACGGCACGATTGCCATGACGAACCTCATCTTTCCATCTTCATCGAGCAACAGAATCGCTGTATTTTCGGGAAGCGGCAAACCGGTCGCCGTTAAAGGCGATATCTGGGAACTACGCTCGATCTGGAAGTGACCGGCGCAGGTTTAATCTTGGTCATGTGGCGACAGGGAGCGGTGATTTCACCTTCGCACCCTTAATCAGCAGCCAAAACATGATCCATAACTCCCCGAAGAGCGCCGGGAAGGTCCACGTTGCAACCAGATCTGCGTAGCCGGGGAAAAGCAACGAGGTCAGGCTTTGAGCGACATACGCAAAGCTGTTGATGACCAGGAGAATGCCCAGAATCCTGGGAAGGAATCCTGATCGCATCACCAGAACTCCGAACGGGAAGAGCCAGAGTCCCCAGAAGATTTCGTTGATGACGTTCCCCTGCCCGTGAAGCCGGAGAAACAGCATGGCCAGTGCGTCCCGCTGGGGCTTGTCAATCGCCGATAGAAAATCGTCGCCGCGCGCAAGGACGAGAGCAGCGATGTTGTTCAATACGTTCGCAAAGCCGACGGCGGCCGAGACCATAACCAGAGCCACCATCACTGAAGCGTAGGGCTTGCTGACTCTGGTGAGCAGGTTGTAGAGAGCCAGCGCTACGAAGATGAAGGTAATCGGTTCGAGTAGGCCGGCAACAATGCCCAGGCGAAACAGCATTTCATGCGAGACAATGTTGGCGGCTGTGGCCGACGAATTCCCCGGCACGATTAGAGCATGTGGAACATAGAGGAGGTGGAAGGGCCCGGTCGCCGCGAGAGCCAGATAGAGCGCCCCCGCGATCCTAGCTTGTTTATCGAGAGGATCCATCGTCTCCTCTATTATTCTCAATAAAACCTAGATTGGGGCACGATATTTGCGCAGCCACACTGCGGCCAGGAGGAAAATCGCGGAAACCATCCACCCCAGCCAAAAGCCTGGGCTGCTGAGGAATGCGCCCGGCGTAATATGCGTCATTGGGCCCGTAGGGAACATCCGACCCTGCGTATAGGCAATTGCCGGCGTGCTGCCCATCAATCGGCTCCCCACAAGCGCAGCGAAATGCGACGTGCGGAAGGCGATTCCTTCAACGCCGGCGATCGCAACGATCGGCAGCGCAGCCCATAGAAATGTCGTGCGTCGCGCCCAGCCGGACACTAAAAGCAACCAGCAATAGACTGGCGCCGGCCAGATTGCATGGGCCGTCACAATATGGTAAAGCAACAGCCACCACATGCGGAACAACGACAGCTTCGACCAGAGCTCTGCCACGCTCTGTCCACTGGCCATCACGATTACGCTGCTCAGCATCAGCATGAGCCACTGAACCGCGACTGTTACCGTAAAAACAAACAGCGGCAGAAGGACCAGTGGAATGCTGGCTTTCGCCAGCACAGTGGTGAAGTCGGAAACTGGCAGCGACTTCCAGAAAAGGATGCTTCGGTCGCGGCGCTCGCCATGCAACGCGTCCAGGCAGTAAAAAACGCTCACGATGATTCCGGTGAGCATCAAGAGACCAGCTGCGATGTTGTAGGGACCAGCGACTGTCTCATAGGGTTGCGCCGGATCGACACGAAGCGCCGGTTCCCAGACGCCGAGAGTCGCGCCGATGAAGAAAGCGCCCAGGGCGACCCCGCCGACTGCCAGCGGCGCTACATAGATCGAACGGTTCTCCCAAAGCTCGCGGCGCACGGACCAGTAAAAGGCCCGAGTTGCGGGGATCTCCACGGCTCTCACATCCTGCGCCTGGAACGATTCCGAAATCGCGTTCGATTGGGTGCTCATGTGCGCGCTCCTTGTGCCAGGTTCAACCGATTGCCCACGACAGCCACGAACAGGTCGGAAATGGAAGGCGTGCGAACGTCGCCGAGGCCGGCAAGCCGGGCACGATCCGCCCGATCAAAAAGCAGGACGCTGCGGCCGAGAGTCTGGCGTTCGTAAATAGGGCTCACAGCCCGGGCAGCCGCGAGATTTTCCGGATTCACGGTCAATTCCGCATATCGGGATTCGAACTCTTCCATGCTGGAGGAAAATACGATTCGTCCATGGTCGATGAACATTACGTCGGTGAGAACGTCCTGAATCTCATCCACCTGATGCGTAGTGACGACGATGGTGCGGCGGCGATCGAAGTAATCATTCAACAGGGAATCGTAGAATTGCTTGCGAAACAAAATGTCGAGGCCCAGCGTGGGCTCATCCAGCACCAGCAATCTGGCATCGATAGCCATCACCAGAGCCAGGTGCAGTTGCGTCACCATGCCTTTCGACAGTTCCCGAACCTTGCTGTTGCGCCTGACGGATGTCTTCGCCAGAAGGCTCTCCGCCTTGACCCGATCGAATCGCGGGTGCACTCCGACAACGTAGTCCAACAAATGCGAAACCCGCGCCCATCGCGGCAGTACGGCGACATCGGCGATGAAGCAGACATCCCGCATCAGGTGATCTCGTTCCGCCCACGGATTTCGGCCCAGCACCTTGAGCTCTCCCTGATAGGGAGTGAGGCCGAGGATAGTGTTCAGGGCGGTGGTCTTACCAGCGCCGTTGGGCCCAATCAGCCCGAGAATTCGGCCCTCTTCGACGTGGAGATCGACGCCGTCGAGCGCCACCGTCGCTCCGAACGCCTTGCGCAGACCGCGTGCTTCTATGCATGTCATAAACTCACGACTCCTCTCCCGGAGGTTTGGGCTTGACGGCCTTTGCCGTTGAACGCGGCTTGCCGCTGCCGTTCAACAGTTCTTCCGGCTCGAGCCCCAGCCGATGAATGGTCGCCTTCACCCGCGGCCACTCTTCCTCGAGAAACTTCTGACGTTCGTCCCGCAGCAGCAGGTCGCGTGCTCCGTTCCTGATGAACATTCCCAATCCGCGCCTCTTCTCGACCAGTTCCTCATCCACGAGTTCCTGATAGCCCTTCAGGACCGTGAGCGGATTGACCCGATACTCCGCCGCCACATTGCGCACCGAGGGTAGCGGATCGCCTTCCTTCAGGAGGCCGTCGAGTATCATCGCGACGACGCGATCCCGCAGTTGGCGGTAGATCGGCTGACTGTCGTTCCATTCACGGTCCATCGTGCTCTCAGGTCTTGCGGGAGATTGTCTTCGACTACTGCACCCGGTGAAGTTCGAAGTGCGCGTGTGCCGGCTTGTCTCCCGGCATCATATACGTCCAGTCCTCGATATGGTGGTCGGTATCGACCAGGGTAAACACGGCGTGGTCCATATGTCCGTGGCTATTGCCGCCCGAGAGGTCCACGAAATCGAATTCCACTTTCTTGCCATCCGGCGACGGTCTGGCAACCATGTGGGGACGATTCCCTGCATCGCAATAGTGAACCAGATTGAGGTGATCGCCATCCAGGTAAAACATCGTTACAGGATGGTCATACTTCGTCGCATCCAGTGGCGTTCCCGCTTCCTGCATTTCATGCACCAGCGAGTTTCCCCTCGAGGTCACGCGCATCGAGATGTGGGCGGGAATTTTGCCAGACCTGTCGTGCATCGGTGGGTCGACACTTATCTGCCCTTCCCAGTTTCCTGCCAGACTCTTCATGGTTTCGAAAGATTGTTGTGCTGGAGACTTCGGAGCACTCTGCTCAGTGGCGGGCGCAAATCCTGCAGTTGCAGCCGCCAATGCAACGATTAGAAACAAGCGAATCGATTTCATCTGTCCTCTCCTTCTCTTCCTCATCTTTGGGCGAGATATGTGGCTTAGCCCGATTAATCTGGCCACAATCACTGTTATAGTTAACTATAACACTATGACGCATGTCAAGTCTTTATTTGGCATTTTGGCGTGCTCGACGATGAGCTGTTGCGCACGGCTCAGGAATTGGCTGGCTTGGTCGACGGAACTGCATTGGTTCGAGAAGCTCTCAAGTTATCGAGAGGGAAAGTGCGCGCCGCCGGGCATCTCTTGGTGAGACGATGCCGCAGTTGAAGTACGTTCCACGGCGCCGCGGGTAGGAGTGGATTGCAGCCTGAATTCGAAAATGGCAGCCCCGCTCAGTCCTCGCGCAACAGGACCAGCGGGTCGATCGAAAGCGCCCGCTGCGCGGGAATCCAGGTGGCGACCAGCCCGAGCAGGCTCATGGCGAGGACAACTCCGGCCAGCACAACCGGGTCGCGTGGAGTTGCCTGGTAGACGATGAAAGCCAGTACGCGGCTGGCCAGAATTCCCAACAGCAGTCCCGCGGCGGAGCCGCAAGCCAGCAGCTTGACCGCCCTTCCCAATGCCGCTCGAAGGACCTCCATCCTCTGCGCGCCGAGCGCGAGGCGAATCCCCAGCTCCTTCAGCCGCCTGGTGACCGAGTACGCTGCCATTCCAAAAATGCCCGTGATCGAGAGCAGCGCGCCCATCATCCCAAGGACGCCCAGCGACACGGTGGCCACCCGCGCTGGAAACTGAACCACGTTTAGTTCGCTGGCCCACGTGGCCGTATCGACCGGCAAACCTGAGTCCAGTTTGCGAAGTTGGCTCCGGATAGCGGCCGCTAATTGTTGCGGATCGCAGCTTGAGCGCACCACCAGGTTGGTTTGACTTACAGGCGATTGCAAAAATGGCATGAAGATCGCGGTCTGCTGCTCTTCTCCGACGCCCACATACTTGCCGTTCTCAACCACTCCGACGACCTGGACACGCTTCCGATCCTGTAGCTTGTAGTACCTGCCAATGGCATTGCTGATCGATCCAAACATCTTCCCCGCGAAATCCCGATTCACCAGCGCGACCGGCGGTGCATCCTTATCGTCGTGCCAGGTAAGATCGCGGCCTGCCAGAAGCGTTGTCCCCGCCGCCTGAAAGTACTTGGGTGAGACGTCATACTTGTATGGCCGGACCGCGACATGGGCCGGTGTCAAATCCTGCGCGTCTTCCCGAAAAATATTGGTCCGGGTTCCGGCGGCGTAGATCAGCGGTGGATACCCGTTTACCAACCCGACCGCTTCAACGCCGGGAATCGTTTCCACTGCGGCAATCATCCGCTTCTGCATCGCGGGCAAGTCTTCTCCGCTGTATCCGGCCATCGTCAGATTTGTATTGACGAGCATCGCCCTATTCGGCTCAAAGCCGAAATCTGCGTGCAGTGAGCGTGCCAGTCCGCGCACCGCGACCAGCGATGCGGTAACCAGCACGGCACACATTGCGATCTGAACGACCACGAGGACATCGCGGAGCGTGATCTTCCGCCCGACGCGAGCGCTCGATCCCGCTTTGACGACCTCGTAGGGGTTCGCCTGAAGAACCTGGCGCACCGGGACGATCCCAAAGAGCAGCCCGCTGAACACGGCTAACACCAGGGCAACAACGTAGATTTTTGCGTCCGGGCTGATCGGCACGTGGATGGGAACGCCGGGAAAGGGCTGCCACGTGCTCATCCGGCGAAGCAACAAAATGCTTCCGAGCAGTCCGACGCCGCCTCCCGCCAGCGATATCAGCACCGCCTCCGTCAGCAGTTGCCGCAGGATCCGTTTTCGGCTGGACCCCAGGGCGAGGCGCAGCGCCACCTCCCGCGACCGGTCGGCGGCCCGCGCGGCGAAGAGGCCGCCAAGGTTGGCGCATGCGGCCAACAGAATCAAACCAGCCAGCAGCATCAGGCCCACCATGAACGCCCGCACCGCGCCACCGAAAGCAGTGAGACCGGCGCGCGCAACCACGGCAGTCTTCTGTCCAAACTCGCTGGGATAGGTTTTTGTCAGATATGCTCCCACGCTGTTCAGATCGGTAACCGCTTGCGCGGAAGTCACTCCCGGTTTCAGATGTCCAATCGACTCGAAGATTCCATGAGTGGTTGCGCGGTCACTCAGAATTTTGTGTCCGTCCACCTGCTCCTGGTTGACGATTGGCATGAAAAAATCTGGAGAGATAAATACCAGAGTGCCACGGAAGTTCGGGGGCGCTACACCCAGAATGGTGAAAGGGTGCTTGTTCATCTGAACCGTGCGACCGATCACGCCGCGATCATCCTGAAAATGGCTGTGCCAATAGGCATAGCTCAGCACCAGGTAGGGAGCGCTGTTGGGCCCATGCTCTTCGGAAGCGTGGAAGAATCGGCCCAGGTAGGGCTGGATTCCAAGAACGTCGAAGTAATTCCCGGTCGCGGCGAAGCCGGCGGCGGCGGATGGATTGTTTCCGGTGTCGAGCCCGACAAAAGCAAAATTGAAAGCTGCCAGGTCCTCGAAGCTTCGATTACGGTCGCGCAGGTCCAGGTAATTGAGATACGACTGAAAGCCGGTGTCGGCGCCGTACACAGTACCGTAGAGAGTTTCTGGTTGAGGAACATTCAGCGGGCGAAGGATCAGTGCATCGATTACGCCGAAAACTACAGCGTTAGCGCCGATCGCCAGTGCCAGGGTGACAATTGCCACGGTGCTGAAGCTCGGTGTCTTGCGCAACATGCGCAGCCCGACGCGGACATCCTGGATTGAAGTTTCAATGAAGTTGCCGCCGAGCGCCCGATAGGATTCTTCTTTGTACTTCTCCTGTCCGCCGAACTCGATGCGAGCCCGTCGTTCCGCCTCCTCGCGGCTCAGGCCGGTTCGCTCAAGATCGTCGGCGCGAAGCTGGATGTGTGAGCCAAGCTCATCGTCCATGTCCTGCGCGACATTGGAATGATGAAAAAGCCTGCCCGCGACCGACCGCAGATAGGCGACGACTCTCATACTTCCTCCGGCCGGGCGGCGAGGGCCGAGGCAATCGCTTCCGCCAGGCGATTCCAGCCAGCCGTCTCTTCGCGCAGGCGCTTGCGACCGGTCGCAGTGAGCTCGTAGAACTTGGCGCGGCGATTGTTTTCCGACGTGCCCCAGCTGGCTTTGAGAAGACCCTGGCGAACCAGGCGGAACAACGCAGGATAGAGCGCGCCCTGTTCGATCAACAGCGCCTGTTGGGAAATCTGCCCGATGCGCAGCAGGATTCCGTAGCCGTGAAGCGGGCCGAGCGAAACTGCCTTCAGAATAAGGAGGTCGAGCGTTCCGGGAAGAAGTTGGGCCTGGTCCGTCATCCGCTCTCCTAAACCGGTTAGGAGATTAGCAAGGCTCTCCTAAGCTGTCAAGGAGAAAGAATACGATTAAGAAAAATGGACAGGTTTGGGACCTGCCTACGAGGAACTGAGCAGGGAGGTCGCGATTTCGGTCCATTCATCTTCCAGGGAAGACTTCGCGGGAGTTCGGCGGGCGCGCCCGTACCAGTAGCCTGCATTGGAGATATCCCCCTCTTTCCGATGCAGATACGCGTGAACCCACGAGCCAGCCGGACCTTCGTCCCGCTGGGCGGAGTCGTGCGCCTTTGCCCAGTCACCCTTTGCGTCCCACCACAGTCCGGTGAGCGCGGGATCGAGCGCTCCAGGTGGATCATTCTTCTTTAGTGAGTCGCGGAATTCCTGCAGCGTCATAGCAAACTCGGACAGTACTTTCCCGGAAATCGAAATTCTAAATTCCGGATCAGCGGGGCGCGCGGTTCAGAAATTAGCCAGGGTCGAAATCTCTCCCAATCCGAGCAATTTGGTGTCAGCCGTCACCAGAGTTAAACGCAGAATCTTGGCGCTTGCGGCGATGAATCTGTCTGCTGGATCTGGATGTGGCAGTTGCAACCGGCAGGCTGTTGCGGCGATCTCGTGGGTGATTGGAGCTTCCAGCAGCGGTGCGGACGCCCGTGCGACCCACTCGGTGAGATCCCCGTGGAGGTGAATCCTCCCTTTACCATGCAGTATTAACGCTTCCCAGATGCTGATTGGAGACAGCCAGAGTTCATTCTGAGGATCGCGCAACTCCTTTCGCACGCGACGACCCAACCGCTGGGGGTCCTGAAGACTCCAAAGCCAGATGTGTGTATCGAGCAGAAGCTTCAATCCTGCAAAGCCTCCCAATCGCTAGGCTTGCTGGCTGGCGAGACGATATCGCCCAAAATTTCGATCTGATCCTTCATGGAGCCGATCCATTCCCTGGAGGCGGGTTCGGGGGAGGGCGGGGTAACCTCAGCCACTACCTTACCGAACTTCGTAACCCGAATCGGCCGTTTCGTTTTTTGCACCTCATTTAAGAGGGATAGGCACTTGGCCTTGAATTCAGAAATTGACACGCTTCTCATAGTCTATAAATTAGACCATAGTCATATTGTATAGTCAAATGTTGAGCAGAGGAATAAAGGTTTTATTCCGGACGGCCGCCCGCCAGCGCCCGCAACAGGTCGGAGTCCGGACAACAGGTTCGGCTCTGACGAATGTGATAGAGAGCGTCATCAAGCGGCCACCCCAGTTTCCAGTGAAGAAACGCGGCCGCGATGGTGGGCGAACGGTTGACGCCCGCAGTGCAGTGGAGATAGACGACGTTGCCTGCCTTGATTAACCCGTCGAGAACATCGATACAAGCCGGCAGTCTTCGTCGCAGGTCGCCGCGGTCAAAATCAGTAATGGGGAAGACCTCGTACGACAGACCCAGCTTTTTTGCCATCCCCTTGCGAAGCTCCAGGTCGGCCTCGCTCACGTCGATTTCAGACTGGACGCTGAGGATCGCCGTGATCTCCATGGATCGCAGTTGTTCGAAATCGTCCAGGTAGATTGGACTCGGCCCCACCAACAGATTCGGCAACAAGCGGCCAAGATTCATGCATTACAGCTTATTCCGGACGGACCCAGGACGCCATTCGTCTAGGCGTTGTAGTTGGCCACGACTCGGAGCACTTTGCCCGCCGCAGATAGTTCCATAAACTCCGCCGTACGCGAGCCCTTCTGATTGGTGAAGTAGATCACCACGCTATTCAGACCCCAGAGCACGTCCTCGAGATGAAAGTGAAGTTCGGGAAAAGCTTCAAGGCCGCGCTGAAAATACGCCCGCAAGTTTGCTTTGCCAACCACCTTGCCATCCACCTTCCCCAGCAGTCTGGCCGCCGCCGGCGATGTCAGCTCAACCGAGTCATCATAGTGGCTCATGATGGCCTCCAGATCATGCGCATTCCAGGCTGCAACCCAATGATTGGCCAGGTTGCACGCGTCGTCTTTGGTCATGGCTCGTTCTCGGATGAATGTTTTTGGTCAGGACAGCTTAGCTTGCAAAGAGTAGCGA
>CAWDLG010000002.1:0-1016220 GCA_963803205.1 Terriglobales bacterium | reverse complement strand
GGCTGCGCTCTACCACCTGAGCTACCTGGCCACATTGCGGCGCAATGCTTCCCTGCCGAGGGCGTGCGGTCGCGGAGGACACGCTCAAGAAGGGCAAATCGAGCAAACGCGGGCAGTGAAGTTGCTGCTCTTCGAGCAGCAGTGATTATAACAACGCCCCCGCAATCGCTCAATTCCGCCGACGCAGGCGAACGCCGACGTAGGCGAACGCCGACGCATGAATGTCCAGGGGGGCGCAGCGATGAACATCATCCGAAGGCCCTGAGTTCATGCAGTCCGGTCGCAATGGAGAAACGCGAACCGCGAATTACGATCTTTGGGCACCGCCCATATCGCCGCGCGGTTCCAGCTTTCGGTTTTTCAGTTGACTCCGGCAGTAGCGCCGCTTGAGGAGTGCTCTGCCAGCCACGCCTGGAGATGATCCTGCTGCTGCGATTTCAGGTCGACGCAATAGTTGATGCGCTCGAGCGACAGCTCGAGAGTGCGGGCGGCAAAAGGCGACGGATGCTGCTCGAAGAAATTCTGCACCCGATGACGCATCCCGGCGTCGCAAAACGCGCCGGCAGCATCCACGACTTCCCCACTCACGGCGCCGCCGCCAACCTTGTCGATCTCAGACCAGTGCTGCTCGACAAACTTCCAGGCAATTTCTCGTCCCGCGGGATTCTGGAACACACGCGCGATCTGGAGCAGGCTGTCCTGTGATCGCACGTCGGTCGAAAGGGAGAGGGCGAGAGTTCGCTGCAGTAACTTGGGATCCTCAAATCTGGTAAGCGTGCGCAGGTACAGGTCATACTCTTCAGGAGTGCTCTTGCCGCTCCGCACCCGTTCCAGAATGTCGTCGTACAGCGCAGCATTTTCGTTGGCGGCGGCGATGCGAAGCGCCGTGCTGATGAGTTCGTGATCCACCGAAGTGGCATCTTTCGTGAACTGGCTCGCGATCTTCCGGCCCTCGGCAATTGCTCCCGGATCGCGCGCGGTGTATCCGAGCGAGTAAAGCAAGTTGCTGCGGAGGGCCTTCTGCTCGCTGCTTTCGCCCGGCTTCGCCTTCCAGCCGAGATCGGCGGCGACCGGCATTAACAACCGCCGGATCCACAGATGGTAGGGTTCGCGGTCGGCGTCATTCACCAGGTATTCATCGATGTATTCCAGCCGCTGGATGAGCGCTTCCAGAACTTCATTGGTGCGGTCAGCCTGCAAACCTTCCGCGAGCGCCATGTAGTCTGCGATGGTCTGTTGTTCGACCCGCACACCAGCCCACACGTCGGAGAGCAGCATGATTCTTTCAGCGGGAGAAAGAGCGCTCTCGAGATTTCCAGCCATGGAGACGACTGTCTCCGGTTGGTAGCCGGAACGGTAATAGCCCACGGCGTCTGCATTCGCCAGCACCCAGGGCGCGCATCCAGATATGCTGAACGTCGATTCCCTGCCGGTCAGCAGCTCGCAATTCGCCTTCATCTCTTCCGCGCCGGACTTCGCCTTCACGCACACGGGAACCGCCCACAGTTCGCCGCCACCCGCTTTGAAAAGTGACCGGTCATAGAGGTAGCGCTGTTGTGCAAGCGCCACCTTCGTGGAATCCCCGGCGCAGCTTGTTTTCACGCTTATCATCGGGACACCGGGCTGGTTCACAAAACCGGACATAATCTTGTCGACCGGCTTGTCGGAGGCGCGGGCCAGGGCCTGCCAGAAGTCGGCGGCGGTCGCGTTGCCGTAAGCGTGCTCTTTAATGTATGCGTTCACCCCGGAGCGAAAGGACTCCTCGCCCAGGTATGCCTCGGTCATTTTCAAAACAGCCGCCGCCTTCTGATACGCGATGCCGTCAAACAATTCGTTGATCTGGGCGGGCGTCTCCGCCGACTGATGAATCGGCCGGCTGTGCGCCAGCGAATCCGTATCCAGCACGCCAATCGTGTCGCTGGCATTGTCGAGCAGCAGATGCCATTCCGGCTTCCAGCCTTCGAGCGGCTTGCTTTCCATCCACGTGGCAAAGCCCTCGTTCAGCCAGACGTCGTCCCACCACTGCATGGTGACCAGATCGCCAAACCACTGGTGCGCGATCTCGTGGGCGATCACGATGGCGACCCGTTTCTTCATATCGACCGGGGCATGCTTTTCGTCGAGCAAGAGCAAGGCATCGCGGAAGGTGATAAGGCCAGTGTTCTCCATGGCACCGGCGGCGAAATCGGGCAGGCCAATGAGATCCAGCTTGTCGTATGGATATTTGAGCCCGAAATAGCGATTCAGATAGCGCAGCGTCTGACGAGTAACGTCCATGGCAAACGGCGCCAGCTTCTGCTTGCCGGGAGTAGAGATGATGCGGATCGGAATTCCCTCTTCTGACCCCTCGATATACTCAAAATGCCCCACCACCATGGCCACCAGGTACGGAGACATTTTCGGCGTGGTAGCGAAATGAACCGTATGCTTTCCGGCCGGGCCGGGGACATCGGAAACGGCTCGCGTGTTGGCGATGGCGGTCATTCCCTTATCGGCCACCAGAGTGATATCGAAGGTAGCTTTGTATGCCGGTTCGTCGAAACAGGGGAAGGCGCGTCGCGCGTCCGTTGCCTCGAATTGGGTCACCGCGTATTTGCGGTTCTGCTCGTCCTTGCCGAGGTAGAAGCCGCGCAGGTCATTGTTGAGAATTCCTGTATAAACAAGGCGCACCGCGGCTGGACCGGCTGGAATCGGTCTTGCGACCGACAGGGTCGCTGTCTGATTCTTTTTGTCGAAGTTGACCTTCGCTTTTTGGGTGACGCCGCCACTGTTGATGCTGGCCTGGCGGATTTCAATCTCCGCTGAATTGAGAACGATTTCCGGAGTCGCCTTCAGCACATGCATGCGGATGGTTTCATTTCCGGCAAAATTGTTCTTGCTGAAGTCAGGGCGAAAAGTCAGGGTGTAACTTTCCGGAGTCGCCAGTTTCGGAAGACGCTGCGCCAGGACTGGCATGGCGATCAGCCCGATCGCCACTGTGAAAATCAATCGCTTCATTTATGACCACCTTCAGTGTGGATCTGTTCGCGGATCGATCTGCCCATTCAGGACAGCGAACGAACACCGGTTGCCCCCGACCCAGTAAGGGATCTCCCGGTAATCGGACACGTCGAACACAGCCAGGTCCGCGTCTTTCCCGGTCTCGACGCTGCCTTTATTATCCGTCAGGCGGAGAGCCCATGCGCCGTTGATTGTGGCCGCAGCAATCGCCTCCGCCGGCGTCATTTCCATATGCGTGCAGGCCAGCGATAGCACGAACGGCATGCTGGCGGTCGGGGAACTGCCGGGATTGTAGTCGGTCGCCAGAGCCACCGCGACGCCGGCATCGATCAGTTCGCGAGCCGGGGGAAACTTTTCCAAACCCAGGAAATAATTCGCGCCTGGCACCAGCGTTGCGATGGTGGACGTCTTCGCAAGACGAGGAATATCCTGCGGATTAACGTGATCCACGTGGTCGAGCGATGCCGGATCGAATTCGAGCAGCGGCGTGAGCGCTGTCTCAGTAAGCTGGCAAACATGCGCTCGCGCGCCCAGACCGTGTTTCTTTGCCGCAGCGAAAATCCGGCTCGCATCCTGCGAACTGAAAGCGCCCATTTCGCAGAAGACATCCACAAATTGCGCGAGTTTCCGCCTGGCAGCGAGCGGAATCATCTCTTCGCAGATCAGGTCGACATACTTTCCCGCGTGGTTCTCGAATTCCTTTGGGACAACATGGGCACCCAGAAGCGTCGATACTACGGTTCCCGGCCACTGACGGGCAGCATCGCGGATCGCCTCCAGTGACTTCACTTCCGACTCGACCGATAACCCGTAACCGGATTTCGCCTCGACGGTGGTGGTGCCCAGAGCCGCCATCTCTCTTAAGGCCGCGAGCACTTTGTCCGCCAGCTTTTTCCGGGTGGCCTCGCGAACCGCGGCAACACTCGAGCGAATGCCGCCACCCGCGCGCGCAATTTCCTCATAGGTCGAGCCTGCAATTCGCTTTTCGAAATCGACCAGTCGGGGTTTCATGAATGCCGGGTGCGTGTGCGAATCCACGAATCCGGGGAGCACCACCTTGCCCGCACAGTCGATTTCTGTGAGCTTGCGTCGATTCCTCCTGATCCAGCGGTCGCGCAGCGCGTCCCTGGTCTTGCCAACAGAAACAATCTTGCCCCCGAGGCAGAGCACGGCGGCATCTTCCAGAATGCCCAGTTCTTTGAGTTCAGGTCCGCGACGCGGGCCAGGCCGGCTGGAGCGCAAGGTCAGGAGCTGGCCGATGTTGGCCAGGAGCAACGGCGACGGTTTGGTGGGTGAAACCACGCTGGAAGTCTAGCAGGGCACGATGCTTCGAAGATGTGAGCCCAAAGCTTCTTCCCTTTGGCAACCTGCCCGGGCAGAAGGAATATCTTGGGATAGCCGCCCTCGCCACACAACTTGAAAGTACCAAAATCCTTGAACCATGGGCCCTCAGGAGCTTTCGGTCTGGATTCTATCCAGAGGCGAAGACGGTTCAGGTCCTCCAAGCTAATCCTGCGATCATGCAGGCGCTTGATCAGGTGATCACGAACCGCCTGTGGCAGCCGCGACCAGGACTCAATCTGCGGCACTATTCTCCAAAGACAAAACGCCCTAACAATTCTCCCAGGCGTTTTATTTCGTCAGCGTCTTGCGAGGAACGGAATCGCTCCGCCAGATCGAAGAACTCCTTCTCCTTTCTCTGACGGGCTTCAATTCCCTCTTCAATCAGTTCAACCAGCACACGATTCTCGCTGAGCCGCCTTCGCCGGGCGATGCTGGCGACTTTTCTTGCCGTCGGCTCCGGCAGAGTCAAACTGCGTCGTACTTGCTTCTTTGTTTTCACTACACCACTTTACACCAGAATGGTGCATTTTGACTGCTTGAGTTGTCTGACCGGCAACGGCTAGCTGCGCCGTTTTCCGCGCTTGTGTCCCCCAGAACGTGACTTCGCCTGACGGCTCACGAACTTGTGCGCCATTGCCAGCAGATCGCGCAGAACATCGGGGCTGACACGAGCCAGGCGCACCAGCACGCCAGTGTAGCCGGCGTAGTGGTCCGTTATGTAGTACACATCGGGAGCTTCAGACAGCAGCGCGGCGCGATCATCGAAATCCACGCGCACCACGAGCGAATTCGGTTCAGCCGAGCGATTGGCTGGCACACAGGCCATCAATTTCCCGTGCACCTTGAACGTCGGCACGCCCCAGGTGATGCACTCCTCCACGCCGGGCAAGGTGAGTGCAATCTTGCGCACGGTGTCGAGCGTGACCTCGGGCATGGGGAAAAGGATACTCCGAACATCTTCGGGACGGAGAGTTACGTGTTCGCTGGTCTAAGGGGATAACGGCGCACGATATGGGCGGTTATGAAAGAATGTCGCCGTTGAGGGTAGCAGGATGCATACGCTCGTGCAGAATCTCCGATTCGCGTTTCGACGGTTACGGAAAGCGCCTGGATTTACGTTTACTGTCGTTCTCACCCTGACCCTCGGTATTGGAGTGACGACGGCCATCTTCTCGCTGGTCGAAGGAATTCTCTTACGTCCACTACCATTCAGAGACCCCGAGCGCCTCGTCGTATTGGGAGATCACCTTGGGAACGGGCCAGGCACTCCCGTCACTGCCCGCGAGATCGCGACTTACTCAACAGCCACGAGTGCTTTTTCTTCAACCGGAGCGTACACCGGACAGAGCTATGAGGTTTCGGGCGGGGCGACGCCGGAAACTGTGCAGGCCGCCCGCTTTACTGCGGGTGTATTTCCTACGCTGGGCATTAGACCCGTTCTGGGCCGAATCTTCACCCAACAAGAAGAAGATGCGCATCAACCCCTCGCCGTAATCAGTCATGCGCTGTGGGTGAACCGCTATCAACGCGATCCCCACGTGATCGGCGGTTCCATAGTCCTTGATCGAAAGCCATACACAATCATCGGCGTTATGCCACGCGACTTCGAGTTCCCTTTGCAGGCCGGCCGCCTGGAGAAGTCGGAGCTCTGGGTGCCAATGAGCTTATCGGCAGAGGAACTCTCCCCGGCAGCAGAAGGGTTCTGGGGTTATCGCATGGTGGCGCGCCTGAAAGATGGAGTCACTATTTCTCAAGGCGCGCAGGATGCAGATCGCGTATCGAAACAGATCATGCGGTCGTTTCCACCATCCATGTCAGCGCTGCGCATCCAGGGCGATGTCACACCTTTGCGCGAATCGCTCGTTGCGGACACTCGACCTCTGCTGCGCACGCTGCTTTTCGCGGTCTCCATCGTATTGTTGATCGCTTGCGTCAATGTTGCAGGCCTGCTGCTGGTTCGAGCGATCCGCGGACGCCGCGAATACGCCGTCAGGCTCGCACTCGGAGCAAGACCTGGCGTCATCATGCGTGAGTCTGTTCTGGAAAGCCTGCTGCTCAGCGTGACCGGCGGCTTGTTGGGACTGGCACTGGCCGCAATTCTGATTCGTACGACCTTGCACCTCCTGCCTGAATCCATGCCGCGCATAGACGCCATCTCGATCGATGCGGCGGTCGCTGGCTTTGCAATTGTCGTTTCCATCCTTACAGGCACGCTCTGCAGCTTCGTGCCTGCCTTCGCCGCCTTGCGAACCAATTTGACGGAAACCCTAAAGGAGGGAGCGCGGACCGCGGGCGCTGCAAGTCAGGCCTGGTTGCGCTCCTCTCTGGTCATCTCCGAGATTGCTGTCGCTCTGGTACTCCTGACAGCGGCAGGCGGATTCCTGCGCAGCTTTCAAAAAATGCGCGCCGTCGATCCCGGCTTTCGTCCAGATGCAGTTCTCGCCGCAAACTATCGGTTGCCTTTGAATCAATATCCGACTCGCGCTTCCGCCACGTCCTTCCGGCGCACGCTGCTCGATCGCTTGTCCAGCAAACCAGGTGTTGTCGCCGCCGGCTTCACCAGCATTCTCCCCGCCTCCGGAGCTTTCGCAGGGGCCGCCTATACGCTTGAGGGAGAACCCATAGAGAACTGGAAGCTGAAGTTTTCCATGTTCACACTTACGGATGGCGACTATTTCCGCGCGATGGGTATCCCGCTGATCGAGGGCAGGTACTTCACCGATCACGATAATGCGAAAGCGCCTTTGGTGATTATCGTGAACCAATCAATGGCTCGGCATTGCTGGCCGGGTCAGCAGGCCATCGGCAAGCGTATGCATGTCGGGAATCCCAAGAAGGGGCTGCCGTGGCTGACAGTCGTCGGGATAGTCAGGGACATCAAGCTCGGACCTCGCGATGAGCCCACTGCAGACCAGTGGTATATGCCGGAAGAACAACCTGCCACCCTTGGCCTCTCCGATCCGTCGGGGAAACTCTCCTCCCCCGCAGGCGGATACATTGCCGTTCGCTCCGCTTTGCCTCCAGAACAGATGCTTCGGACACTGCATTCGACAGTCGCCGAAATCGACCCTCTCCTTGGGTTGGAAGAAGTAAGACCGATGGCGGAGGCCATTACCAACATCGAAGCGCCGCGGCGTTTCAATACCGACCTTATCAGCGCATTCGCTTTCGGCGCCCTTTTGCTTGCAATGGTAGGTATGTATGCGGTGGTAGCGTTCTCAGTTTCGCTTCGCACTCAGGAAATCGCTATCCGGATGGCGCTCGGCTCGCAGCGTATCGAAATCGTCCGCCTGGTGCTCGCCTCTGCCGCAAAGTTAGCTCTGGCCGGCTGCGCACTTGGCATTGTCGGCGCTTTCGCCGCCTCACAGTTCATCCGTTCGTTTCTGTTTCAGGTCAGCGCAACCGACCCGCTCATCTACACACTGGGAGCTTTGATCATGTTGCTGATGACCCTCCTCGCGTCCGCCTTGCCGGCGACTCGTGCGGCTAGCGCCGACCCCGTCGAATCTCTCCGAGCGATCTAGTGTATAGGCGCGGGTGTCCCCTCCCGCGCAATTTGTGCCGATTAGTCGCCCGTTTCCAGTTCAGGGTGTAGGCGCGGGTGTCCCCTCCCGCGCAATTTGTGCCGATTAGTCGCCCGTTTCCAGTTCAGGGTGAGTTCTTCATCGGTATTCGTACGCCAGTCTTGCCTGCGAACTCCTTCGCTTCTTCATACCCCGCATCGACGTGGCGGATGATGCCCATGCCGGGATCGGTTGTGAGGACACGCTCGATGCGGCGCGCCATCATTTCGGTGCCGTCGGCGACGGTGACCTGCCCGGCGTGGAGCGAGTAGCCGATCCCTACGCCTCCACCGTTGTGAATCGATACCCACGAAGCTCCTGCGGCGGTGTTGAGGAGGGCGTTCAGCAAGGGCCAGTCGGCCACGGCGTCCGAGCCGTCTTTCATCGATTCGGTTTCTCGGAAGGGAGAGGCCACGGAGCCACAGTCGAGATGGTCGCGCCCGATTACGATGGGGGCTTTGAGCTTCCCTTTTTTTACCAGATCGTTCATGGCCAGGCCGAACTGGGCGCGCTCGCCATAGCCGAGCCAGCAGATGCGCGCGGGCAGTCCCTGAAACTTGATCCGCTTGCGGGCGAGTTCAATCCAGCGGCGCAGAATCCGATTGTCGGGAAACAGTTCAAGAACTAAATCGTCGGTGGTGTGAATATCGGATGCCTCGCCCGAGAGTGCCACCCAGCGGAACGGACCTCGTCCTTCGCAGAACAGGGGACGAATGTAGGCGGGCACAAAGCCGGGAAAGTCATAGGCGTTTTTGACGCCGCGCTGGAAGGCGAAGGTGCGGATGTTATTGCCGTAGTCGAACGTCACGCTTCCCATCGTTTGCAGACGCAGCATGCCTTCGACGTGACGGGCGATGGAATCGAGTGACTTTTCTTCGTACGACTTGGGATCACGCTTCCGCAATTCCAGCGCCTGCTCCAAAGTCATGCCGTTCGGAACGTATCCATTCAGCGGGTCGTGGGCCGAGGTCTGGTCGGTGAGGATATCGGGAACTACGCCCCGCTCCGCCAGCTCCGGGATGATGTCCGCGCAATTTCCCACCAGTCCGACAGAGACGTTTTCTTTTTTTCGAACGGCGTTCTTCAGAATCCTGAGGGCCTCGTCCAAAGTGGACACCATGAAGTCGCAGTAGCCGGACTTCAGCCGCTTCTTAATGCGCTCGGGATCGACGTCAATTCCCAGGAACGCCGCGCCAGTCATGGTAGCCGCCAGCGGCTGGGCTCCACCCATTCCGCCCATGCCGCCGCTCACGATCAGCTTGCCGGATAGATCTCCACCGAAGTGCTTTTCTCCTGCCGCGGCGAAGGTTTCGAACGTCCCCTGCACGATTCCCTGTGAACCGATGTAAATCCACGACCCGGCGGTCATCTGGCCGTACATCATCAGCCCGGCGCGCTCGAGCTCGTTGAACTTCTCCCAGTTCGACCAGTGGCCGACCAGGTTCGAATTCGCAATCAGCACGCGTGGGGCGTAATCGTGCGTCTTAAAAATCCCCACCGGCTTGCCCGACTGTATTAACAGGGTTTCGTCATCCGCCAGTTCTTTCAGCGATCGCACAATCGTGTGATATGCCTCCCAGCTCCTGGCCGCCCGGCCGGTGCCTCCATACACCACCAGATCCCTCGGACGCTCCCCGACTTCTTCGTCGAGATTGTTCATCAGCATGCGCATGGCGGCTTCCTGCTGCCAGCCTTTACAAGTGATGGCGGTGCCGCGGGGCGCCTTGACCGGAACGTAGGTGGAGGACGTGATCTCGGTTTCAACTGGCATGGCTCAATGGTATTGCTTGATGGGAATTCCGGCTAGAGTTTCGGCACTGTGGACCGCAGCGGACTCAGACCCGTGGGGTAAGTCTGCTCTACTACCACGTACTATAGGGGGTTCCGTCGCTGGAAATGGCTTCCGAGCCGCTGTGCACGTCGTTGATTCCGGTTTCCTGCTGGTCAATCGACATCTCGGTATCTTCCTGGTTCACCACCCAGGTATCGCTGCGTCCGGTCATCGGGTCGGGCGGAATCTGCTTTAAATAGGAAGCCTGTATCAGGTCCTCGAGGGACTGCGGAGCCTTCTGCTTGTCCAGGGTGTACTGAGAAATAACCGATCGAAGAGTGAAGAGATTCTGCCGCAGGACCGCTTCGCGGGCGTGGATAATGGACGCCTGGTAGGCAGGCACCGCGATCGAGACCAGGATCAGAATAATGCTGATCACGATCATCAGCTCGATCAGGGTGAAACCCTTTTGCCTGGTGCGGAGCCTTGGCATTTACCAGTCCCTATACGACGTGCCGTCGAGACCCGTGCCCTGCGACTTGGTGAAGACGTCGAACACGTTGTCTCCACTCCATGAGTCGCTCTTCGGGTCGTCCTGTATCGAGCGCATTCCCCACTCCGTGCTGCCCGTCATGGGGTCTACGGGAATCCGGCGCAGGAAGCGCACCTTCTTGCCGCCCACGTCGACGCCATCGACCAGCGTCTGCAGCTCGGGAGGATATCCCTCCGACCCTACTTTGATCTGAAATGCCCCGCGGTCGGCGGCGTCCTTGTAGCGGTCGATCGCGTCACGCATCTCCCACAAGTCGTGGCGCAGTTCCCTTTCCCGTTCCCGTTTTATGACCACCCGAGCCATGGGCAACGCCAGACCGGTCAGGATGATCAGGATGCCGGTAGCCACGATGAGTTCAATCAGCGTGAACCCGGCGGTTTTCTTACGAGGGGTAAAAAGCGACACATCCGACTCCATATAAGGATTCTAATCGTCAGCCATCGGCTGACTTCAAGCTGAGCGGCGCAGGGTCAGGCGCGGGTCAGCCGGTTATTGAATTGTGACAGCGGCCGTCGCTCCTGCCACCGGCAGAGGCTGCATGCCGGGATCGCGCGCTCCACCCTGCGAAATCACCAGCGTCGACTGGCCGGTTCCTTTCGCCATGAAGGTCAGAGTCGCGACCGATCCCTGTCCGGAAACTCCACCCGATCCGGGGGGACGGGTGGCCGTAATCTGCAAAGTCCCGGTGCTTTCGTCGTCCCGATGCACCAGCGCCACGACCTGGCCGTCCTGCGAAAGCAGTGAGCCATTTGAAACATTCACCACCTGGAGGCTCTTGGGATCGTAGGTAATCTGCACCGGCACCGAATAGACGTTCTGCGCTCCGCTCAACATCACGTTCACCGTGAAAGTCGAGCCGTTTGCTTGAGTGATGCTCGGGGGATCGAAGCGGAAGCTAGCTCCACCCTGAGGCGCGGACTGCGGCGCAGACTGGGGCGCCATCGCAGGCGGGGTGGCCGGCGCCTGGGACGGAGACGCCGCCGGCGTAGTCGCAGCCACCGGTTTCACAGTCGGGGCAGTGCGGTAAAGCTGAATCGCGTTGCTGGTTCCCACGGCCAGCGCGGTCTGGTTCAGGTCGCTCAGCTCCACACCGCGAACGATGTGCGGAATCAGAACAAACACAATTTCGTTTTCCCGGTGCTCGGTGTTGGTCTGCGAGAACAGATACTTGAGCAGCGGAATCTGCGAAAGCCCCGGAATTCCACTCAAAGACTTGATGTCCTGATCTTCCAGAATTCCGCCCAGAAGGTTCACTTCCCCTTCCTTCAGACGGATTTCGTGATCGATCTTGCGCTGCCCGATGACCGGCTGGTCGATACCTCCGATATTGACGTGAGAGGAGACATTGGAGATATCCATGAGGACCTTCAACGTAACTTCACGTCCGGCATGCACGCGCGGGGTAATGTCGATGTTCACGCCGACGTCCAGATAGGTGAACTGGGTATTGACCAGCGGGTTGATGCCGACGCCGCCGATACCGGGCTGGAATGATCCGGTCGCCACCGGAACGCGGTCGCCGATCTTGAGCGACGCCTTCTGGCCATCCACGGCGCGAATCTGCGGTTTCTGGATCAGTTTGGTGTCACTGTCGCTGAACAGCGCCGTCACCGAAGCAGACGGGATCGTGACCGTGAAATCGGTCGCGTTCAGGTTCCCTATCCGGTTCAGATTGATCTGGTTGGGAGTGCCGCCGGCCGAAGCCGTGGTGGAATTCGTCGTGGTGCTGTTCGTAGTCGTGTTGTTGATGTTGTTCTGCAACGCAACGGTGGCGCTGGTCGGTGGGCTGATACCGAGGTTCCGGATCTTGTCCCGGTTGATCTGCATGATGGCAACATCGACAATCACTTCCGGCTTGGACTTGTCGAGGTCGCCAACCAGTTTCTCCGCCAGGGCGATCTGGTCCGGAGTGCCGCGTACTACCAGAGCCCCCTGCGAGGGCAGCGGCTGAATCTTCGAAATCTCCAGGATCATGCGCAGGGTGTTTACGACTTCCTGCAATTCCGTGGGCTGCGAAAGATTGGATAAATAGAACGTCTTTATGACACTCTGCTCGACTTCCTTGCGCTTGGCCGGATTATCGGCAGCCACGAAAATTGTGTTGGGCGTAACCGGACGCCAGAAGGTCTTTGATTCGAGTGCAATAATTTGCAGCGCTTCTTCCTTGCTGACTCCGTTGAGTTCAATGGCAATGCGGCGCGACGTGTAGTCCGGATCAAAAAGGACATTCAGGTTCGCCAACTTGCCGACGATCTCATAGAGCCGCTTGGTGTCTTCGGTCGCCTTCAAAGTGATGGGAACGTTGGAGATGCTCTCCAGTTCGACCGGCCCTCCGACGTTTTCCAGCCGTTTCATCAGGCTTCCGTGAGGAGAGCCCTCCGACTGCGGCGCTGCGGGCTTGGGCGCTTCCATCATCTGTCGCGTTCGCCGGACTTCCTGCTGGGCGATGAAGCTGGCGGGGTCGATATCCGCGGCTTTCTGAAACTCGAGCAGCGCCTCGTCCAGCTTGCCCGCATCCCGCAACAGCTGGCCGCGATGAACGTGGGAGGCGCCTGCCAGGAACCGCGAGCGCTCGTAGGCGGAACGGAAACGCAGGTCTTTCGGCTTCAGGTCGTAGGCCTGTTTGTAGAAATCGTAAGCCTGCTCGTAGTTCTGGCGGGCCTCAGCGTCCTTGCCTTTGTCGTAGAAGGATTTGGCCTTGTCGGCGGCGGCGGGAAGAAAGAAGGCCACGACGATCAGGAGAATAGCCGCCGGGCGGCTCAAACGTCTCATCACTGGGTTCCTCGCAGAGGTGTTCCCGGGGGCCGGCCACGCCCCTGGATCAATGTTGCAATGTCGGTTAAGACGCAGCGATTATAACATCGCACCAAACTTCCGATCTCACTGTTGATGCAGGATTTATAGTCATTAGTATTAGACCCTGTGTTGTTCCGTACTGGGCCTGCTTCGTGACCACTGTTACCCAGGCAGATACTCTCGCCGCTCTCCCTTTTGCAGTTGTTTTCCGAGCGTGGAATCCGGCGGGACAGACAAAATGAGATACCCTACTTCTTCTGATGCCGCGGCAAGCCCATCAAACCCGCCCCAATCCGGAAAAGAATCCCCGCCGCGATCCCACCGCCGCCGGGCAGCGCGACGCCGCGGTGAACCGGGCGGCCTCGCACAACTACTTCTTTCTGGAAAAGTTTGAAGCCGGGGTCGCCCTGACCGGAACCGAGGTAAAGTCGGTGCGCTCGGGGCTGGCAAACCTGAAAGATTCCTACGGCCTGGTCAAGGATGGCGAGGTCTGGCTGCTGAATTGTCACATCGGCCCCTACTCCCACGGCAACATCTTCAATCACGCCCCGCTGCGGACCCGTAAGCTGCTGCTGCATAAGGAAGAAATCCGTAAGCTCGTCGGCAAGACCCAGCAGCGCGGGCTGACGCTGATTCCTACCCGCCTCTATTTCAAAAATGGACGCGTAAAAGTTGAACTGGCCCTGGCCAAGGGCAAGCAGCTCTGGGACAAGCGGGAGACGGAACGCCGCCGGAGTGCCGACAAAGAGGCCCGCGAAGCGATCGCCCGCAGCCGCAAAGTGTAGACGCGGGCGTCCTCGCCCGTGCGGACATTCATGCCCGCCCGCCCGCGCGGGACGCGCGCCTGCATTCGCCGGTAAACAACCCCCGTTCGCCGAAAAGGCCACGACAGCTTCATTTTGCGCGTTTAGTGTCGTCTCATAACACGGCGACAAGGAGGCAGAAGTGGCAAAACGAAATCAGCCCAAACGTTGGCAGGCACTGGCGCTGAGCGTCATCATGGCGGCCGCAGGCTGGCTGTTCGTGCTCAGGAACTGGCAGAATGCCGCCTCAAATCTGGAAGCCTCGTGGCATTTGGCCGTTCAGTACTCGCCTGCAATGCTGGCAGTCGCGGCGGTGGGGCTGGTCCTGGCGGATCACTGCTCTCACGGCTCAAACCGGGCCTCTGCAGTGCGGCGTGACAGGGAGGGGATATGAATCCATCGTGCCGGATGCGCTCGACGTTCGTGATGGGCGGCGGGATCATCCTGATCGGGGTCTTGTTGCTCCTGGGCCAGTACGGGGTGATCTCCAATCACTGGTTCAACTTGTGGGCTATAACGGCGTTCCTGCTGGGCCTTTTTCAGCTGATCCAGACGCAAACCTGGGGCGGCAGGGTCTGGGGCGTATTCCTGTGCGGACTGGGTGTTGTTCTGGAGCTGAACTCCTTGGGACCTCAATTTCATCTGGCCCGGTTGTGGCCGGTCTTCATCATTGCGGCTGGGCTCGCGGTCCTGGTAAACGCCTTGGAGCGCCCTAATCCTAACGCTGCTTCGACCTCACCTCATCTGAGCCTGCTGAGCTGCATGGGGGGTGGAGAGTATCGCATCAGCGCCAAGAATTTTCGAGGCGGGACTGCCACCGCCATCATGGGAGGCTTCGACATCGACTTGCGAAACGCAGATATCGAGGGCAGCACGGCCTTCATTACAGTTAACGCTTTTCTCGGGGGGGGCGTCATCCGCATCCCGGAAGCCTGGGGAGTGCAGATGCGGGGTTCCAGCGTCATGGGAGGAAACAGCCTGAAGATCCGGGAAACAGGCCCGGTCGAGAAGACGCTGATCGTGGAAGGGATTTCCATGCTGGGAGGATTCGAGGTCAGGAACTGAGCTATGCATCCCCTACTGGCCCGTTTTCGCAATCTCGGTCTCTACCTGCTGGCATGGGTGCCCCTGGCCGGACTCCTGGCCTACCTGCTGAAAGCCTCCGCGGGAATGACCTGGAGCGAAGCCGCGGCGCTCAGCTTCCCGCTGTGCCTGGTGTATGCGTTCGTATGCCTGGCGGCGTGGTATCCGTGCCGGGTAACCCCTCTGGAGGACTCCGGATTTGCCCGTCTGGCGTCTACCCACTTGCTGGCAGCCATATTCCTATGCGCTTTCTGGGTGGTTGTAGCCAGGGGCCTGGCGCTGGTGTTGACCGAATGGGGCTTCGCCGGCCTGGATGAGCGGCTTGGGCACAACCTGTCCCTTTTGTGGACAACCGGAATTCTGCTCTACATTCTGTCGGTTACGTTTCACTATGTGCTGCTGGCGGAGCGCGCCGCCCGCGAGGCCCAGGAGCGCGCGCTGGAAGCCCGGGTACTGGCTCGGGACGCAGAGCTGCGCGCTTTGCGAGCGCAGGTAAACCCCCACTTTCTTTTTAACTGCCTGCATTCGGTCAGCGCGCTCACCAGCGTCGACCCCGCGCGGGCGCGCGAGATGAGCATCCTCCTCGCCGACTTTCTGCGCGCCACGCTTCGCCTGGGCGGGCAGGAAAGCATCACCCTGGAGGAAGAATTGACCCTGATTCGAGGATACCTGGCGATCGAAAAAGTGCGCTTCGGAGATCGCTTGCGCATGGAAGAGGATGTCCAGCCGGCAGCCACGGGAGTGGCAATTCCCCCTTTGTTACTGCAGCCTTTGGTGGAAAATGCCATCCGCCATGGCATCGCCAACCTGCCCGACGGCGGCGTGATCCGCCTGGCTGTGCACTGCGAAGATGAATCCGTGTCGGTGGAAGTAGAAAATAGCTTTGATCCCGAGATGCCTGCGAGACTCAAGACCGGACTCGGGCTGGAAAATATCCGCCAACGCCTGAAGACACGCTACGCCGAGAAGGCGAACATCCAGACCGGCGCCGATGGCTGCATGTTTCGTGTGAAGTTGCATTTGCCGGCACAAGCCGACGGAGTTGCAACATGAGCGCCGAAAGACGCCTGCGCGCGGTCATCGTCGACGACGAAGAGCTGGCGCGCGGCATGCTGCGAGAATTGCTGGCCGGACATCCCGAAGTGGAGGTCGCCGCCGAGTGCGCGAATGGCTTTGAAGCCGTGAAGACGGTAACGGAAATCAAGCCCGACCTGCTGTTTCTCGATATCCAGATGCCGAAACTGGACGGCTTTGAGGTGCTAGAACTGATCGGCTCGGAACCGGCAACCATCTTTGTAACTGCATTCGACGAATATGCCCTGCGAGCCTTCGAGATTCACGCGGTCGACTACCTGCTGAAGCCATTCGGGGCCGAGCGCTTCGAAACCGCGCTAAAGCGGGCCAAAATGCGCCTGAGCGGGACCGAAGTGGCGGTCCACCCGCCGGCGGCGGAGCTCGCTGCCAGCGCCCGCGGCCCGGGAAGCTACCTCGAGAGAATTGCGGTGAAGGACGGCACCCGCGTTTCGATCATCGCTGCGTCTAAGCTCGAATACGCGGAGGCGCAGGACGACTACGTCGCATTGTGCAGCGAGGGCAAGAAGCACCTGAAGCAGCAGACGATTTCAAGCCTCGAGAAAGCCCTCGATCCCGCGTGCTTTGTCCGCATTCACCGCTCGTATATCGTGAATCTCGAGAAGATCACGAAAATAGAGCCTTATGGCAAGGACAGTCACGTCGTCGTTCTGACCGGCGGAGCCCAGCTTCCCGTAAGCCGCACCGGTTACAGCCGCCTGCGTGAGCTACTGGACCAGAAAACCGGCCCGCCGCAAACTTAAATTTTTCCCGCCACGATTTTCAGACCTCTTGATCCGGTGCAGGCGGAGGAGTGTGCCAAAAGATTGGCATTTTACCGGTCAAGAAAAAGGCAGAACGCCATACCGCCCCTGCCAAATAGTGTGACAAATAGCGTGTCTTGTAGAGGGTAGTTCTCCTGTTGACTTTAAGTTTAAGTCATTTATTATTATTTGTTTACATAAAGTAATATTACTGTCAAATAGAATGTCAGGGATCGCGTCATGGACTGGAGCAAATTCGACTTCAAGTTCAGGGTTGATGAAAAGGGACTCTCCCGGTACATCGTGCAGATTGAGGCGTACAAAGAAGCGGCCCTAAATCTTGTTCTTCCACCGCAGTGGAGCCAGCAACTAGACAAGCTGAATCGCGTCCGTGCGGTTTATGGAACAACCGCCCTCGAAGGTAACCCTCTCTCCGAAGCGGAGGTCTCAGTTCAACTGGACATATTGGAAGATCCTAAGAAAGATACTCATGATCGAGTCACCAAGGAACAGACCCAAATCAGAAATTCCGGGACCGCCCAGCACTGGACTCGAATTCGTTTTTCGCCGGAAAATCCACCAATGTCACTCAAAGATATCTTACATTTGCACCGTCTTTTGACCACCGACTCCGACACGAAAGACAATATTCCCGGACAGTTGAGAGCGTGGGAGGTAACAGTCGGGAGCGAGGACATGGGAGGCGTTCATCGTGGAGCACCGGGTAAAGACGTAGAAAGACTAATGAATGAATACCTTGAATTCATCAACCATAGGAAGTTCAGGGACTCAAATCCCGTCATCCATGCGCTCCTTGCCCACTTTTTCCTTGTAACCATCCATCCATTTGGCGACGGGAACGGACGAGTTTCCCGGCTCGTAGAGGCAGGCATCTTGTTCCAACACAAGTACAACGTGCACGGATTCTATGGCCTCTCAAATTACTTCTATAGGAACGAGGCTACGTACAAGACATTGCTTCAACGGTGCCGAAGATCTCAGCCATTTGACGTAAGCGCGTTTGTAGAGTTTGGCCTCGCCGGATTTGCCGCAGAGTTGAAGGGCATCAACAATTTCATAAAAACCAAGTTGAACCGTATTGTCTACAGGCAGATGCTAGTGAACGCATTCAACTCCAGAGTTGGAGACCGCCGGAGGGTGATAAATCAGAGGGAATACAATCTTTTGGAATTTTTGCTGGACGCCACCGAGCCAACTGATCCATTCTCAGCGAACCCCTCAAGGCGCGTATTATTCTCCGAACTACGGGAATCAAAATACATCGCCAGTTCACGCCACGGACATTTTATAGGGAGTTGACTCGTCTTGCCGATTTAGGTTTCATTGTCTTCCAACGAGATGAGGAGGTAAAGGAGGCCATCATCGAATTGGACTTCGGGGCGATCGGCAAATACTAGGGGCCTTCCTTAACGATCAGAGCTTGGCTGGGATCTTCGGGAATTACAGGCCCCGGCAGGTTGGCTTTTCCTGTGGATTTTGATGGGCCTTGCCCGCGCCGATGGCGAGTCGAACAGCGATTTCTCTCTGCCGGCTTGCGGCGCGCGTGAGCAGAAGATTAGCCACATTGGCAAAATCCATCACGGCCGTGGTTCCGAAAGTTGCGTTCCGACCTTCCCGCCGTGGATACTGATCATTCTCCTTTATGAAAACCAATCTGGCAGTTACAGCTCCCTCTGAAATCGATTCCGAATGTCTGGTCGCCGTCGTTCTGGACCGCGGTGAGAAGGACAAAACCGAAGCCTTCGTAGCGACCGCCGACAAAGCTGTGCAGGATGCCGCGGCTGCGGTCATCAGCAGCGGTGAAACCTCGGGCAAAAGCCTGGAGATCACCCTGCTGCACAATCCCGCCAAGCTCAAAGCCCGGCGATTGCTGCTGCTCGGCGGAGGCAAGGCCAAAAAGTTTGCGCTCGCAGATCTTCGCAAGCTTGCCGGAACCGCCGTCCGGTCGATGAAGTCGCGGAATATTCGCAGCCTGGCTTTTGTCACGCCGGAATCCGAGATCAAGGCGGACGAAGCGGTCAAGGCAATTGTCGAAGGCGCGCTTGTCGGCAACTTCGACGCTGATTTCTACAAGAGCGACCGCAAGGATCAGAAGATCGATTCGCTCACCGTCATCGCGCGCGGCGACCAGGCGTCTCTTCAGAAGGCTGTCGACCAGGCGCGGGTGATCGGGGAATCGCAGAATTTCGTCCGCGATCTGGTAAACGAGCCCTCGAATCGCATGACGCCTACCATCCTTGGAGAGCACGCAAAGAAAATGGCTGCCGAGGTCGGGTTGCACTGCGACGTGTACGGCGCGGACAAGATCAAAGAATTGAAGATGGGAGCATTCTGGGGCGTGGCGCAGGGATCCGACGAACCGCCGGCGCTGATCGTGCTGAGGTATGAACCGGCCGGCGCTCCCGAAAAGCCGGTGCTAGGCCTGGTGGGCAAGGGCATC
Organism: Terriglobales bacterium; assembly: GCA_963803205.1. Classification (GTDB taxonomy): domain Bacteria; phylum Acidobacteriota; class Terriglobia; order Terriglobales; family Acidobacteriaceae; genus CAWDLG01. The sequence goes on along the minus strand of CAWDLG010000002.1, from coordinate 997,011 downwards.
ACGTTCGATACGGGCGGAATCTCCATCAAGCCGGCCGATGGCATGGAGAAGATGAAGTACGACATGGCGGGGGGCGCGACCATGATCGGCACCATGCGCGGCATCGCGTTATTGAAGCCGAAGGTCAAGGTGATCGCCATAATTTGCGCCACTGAGAATATGCCGTCGGGGAAGGCGCAGAAGCCGGGCGACGTCCAGACCGCGATGTCGGGCAAGACGATCGAGATCATCAACACCGACGCCGAGGGCCGTCTGGTGCTGGCTGACGGGCTGTGCTACGCGCGCCAGCTTGGCTGCACGCACCTGGTCGACGCTGCGACACTCACGGGCGCGGTGGTCGTGGCGCTTGGTTACGCCAATGCCGGAGTCTTCGCCAATGACGACTCCTTTTACGACCGCTTCACCAAGGCGCTGGCCAAAGCCGGAGAAAAGATGTGGCGCCTCCCTCTCGATGACGAGTACATGGAGTACATCCGCTCCAACATCGCGGATATGACCAATACCGGCGGCCGGTGGGGAGGAGCGATTACGGCGGCCATGCTTCTCAAGGAATTCGCCGAGGACACGCCATGGTTGCACCTCGATATCGCAGGTACTGCCTGGATGGAAGAAAACAAGCCCTGGATCGCCAAAGGGCCATCGGGCATCGCCGTGCGCTCCCTGATCGAATTTGTCCGGGACTTCGGCGGCTAAGAAGCGCTCTATCAATCTTATATGTGAGCAGCACCCTGCCTGTTGGCTGCATCTGAGTGATGCTGGCTCGGGTCAGCCGGAGGGTGTATGAAAATTCTTTTCGCAGTGGGGCTGGTGGTTCTGGTACTCGGCATTGCCTCGTTTTTTGTTCCGTTTCCGAAGCAGGAGAATCACGGCATCAAGGTTGGAGACGCCAAGATCGGCGTGCAAACCGAGCATAATGAACGGATTTCTCCGATCGTCAGCGTAGTGCTGGTCCTCGGCGGCGCGGGAATGATGATCGCCGGTAAGCGCGCCTGAACAGCCTCTACATCAACGGCGGCGCCTCAATTCCCATCACGCCTAACACCTGGATCAGCTCTCTCCTCACCACCGCCGCCGTTGCCAGCAGGAATTGCTTCCGCCCGGGGTCCGCCTCCGCGAGGATGGGATGACGGTGATAGAAGTAGTTAAAAAGCTGGGCTACCTGGAAGGCGTGCTTGGCCAGATAAGCGGGCTCGGTGGTCGAGATGCACTGATCGATGACGTGAGAGGTTCGCGCCGCCGCCAGCCACAACTCCCAGAGCTCGTTTCCGTCCGCGCCCGCGAAGTAGGCGGATAGCTCTTCGGCGCCGCACTTGAATTCTTTGAGAAAACTGTTGGGATCGATACCGCCTTTGGCGAAGATGCTGCTCGCGCGCACGACTGCATACTGGCAATAGGGCCCGGTCTCGCCTTCGAAGCTGAGCGCCTCCTTGAAATCGAAGGCGATCACCGAATTCTTGGTGAACTTGAGCATGAAGTATCGCAGCGCGCCGACTGCGATCTGGCGGGCGATGGTGTGTCGTTCATCCTCAGCGAGTTCAGGATGGCGCGAGTCCACCTCCTGCCTGGCCGAGTCGGTCAGGCGGTCGATCAGATCGTCCGCCTTGACGCCAAAGCCCTTGCGCCCGGAGACCTCGACGTACGCCCTGCCTTTATCTTCTTCACTTAGTTCATAGCCCAGTTCCGCTGCGCAGCGCGGAGTAAGCGCGACCATTTCGTAGGAAAAGTGGGTGTAGTGATCGGCGGCGTCGCCGTGTCCCAACCCCCGCAGCGCTTCGATCACCGTGTTTTGCGCCTCGGACTGGCGCGCGTCAATAACGTTGTAGATTTCTGCGACCCCGCCGAAGTGCGGATGATCGTTCTCACCGTCGCTGGTCGAGATCCAGCAGTCCTGTCCGTTGGGATAGCGATAGAACTTGCGATAGCCGAAGTCTTTTCCCAGGAGACCAAACTTCCACATGTGGTAGGCGATGTCCTTCCCGACGTAGCCCACGGTGCCGTTCGAGCGCACGATGACTTTCTGGTCTTCCTCTTCGAGTTCATCCGCAGTACCAGCGGCAGAGGAACCCGCGCGTTTCATCACCCAGCAGCCCTTGTTCTTGCCTTCGTTTTCAAACGACAGCACTCCCGTTTCCTTGAGCTTGGTGAAAGCGGCATCCCAGAAGTGCAGGTGAAGTATTTCGCTCTCGCGCGGCAGAAAGTCGTACTCGATGCCGAGGCGATCCATGGTTTCCAGGTGGCGGCGCAGCACGGCGAGGGATATCAGGTCAGCAACGGCAGCAACTTCGTTTCCGCCTTCTTCAATCGCGTGCAACGTCTGAAGGCGCTCCTGAAGATTCTGCTTGTCCTCCCCATACCACTGCGACGTTCGAGCGTAGACATCCCAGCAGAGGAAATCGAATTTCGGCTGCCGGGCAAGCTGTTCGATCTCAGAGTTCGACTTCTTTTCCAGCCGCAGAAATCCCACCACGACGTCCGCGACCTGTGCGCCGGTATTGTCGATGTAGTTTTGGACGTCCACCTTCCGGCCAGCGAAACGCAGCAGGCGGACGAATGTGTCCCCTAGGATTGCGTTGCGCAGGTGGCCGACGTGCGCAGCCTTGTTGGGGTTGATGCTGGAGTGCTCGACCAGAATCTTGCCCGCGGGCGTGTCAACGGCGGGCTTTGCATCTGAAGCAACGGCCGCGGCCAGTTCACCTCGCTTCAACCGCACATTGATGTACCCGGCGCCGGCAACTTCCAGCCTTTCGAATCCTTCAATCGCGCCGATCCCGGCAACCACCTCTTCGGCAATCTTTCGCGGCGCCTTGCGCAGCCTCTTCGCCAGCTCGAAGGCAAGCGGCAGAGCATATTCCCCGAACTCCACCTTCGGGGGCAATTCGACCACGATTTTGGGCAGCTCGAGGCCGTACGTCCGGTTCAGGAAATCGGCGACGTGGCGGCTGAGGCGCTGTTCCAGATGGCGGTACAAGAGTCCCTCTAAAGTATTGAAGAGAATAGTGATTGTAGCAAACTGCGGCCTGGCGGGAGGTTTGACGGGCCGAACCGCCTTCCCTATGATGAGTTTGTTTATGCGCATCGCGTACCTCGATTGTTTCTCGGGCATGAGCGGCGACATGTTCATGGGCGCCCTGGTGGACGCCGGGGTGTCGCCGGAATTGCTGGAGAAGACGGTTGCGGCGCTTGATATCGGCGCACGACTCGAGATTTCGCGGGTGCAGCGCAGCGGCATTGCAGCTACGAAAGTCGACGTCTACGTCCACGGCCAGAAAGACATGCCGCGGGACCAGTATTTTGAGCAGCATGAGCACGAGCATCCCCACGCTGACACAGGCGAGCATAGCCATTCGCATCACCACGAACCCGCTCACGATCATGGCCGCGGTCTGAAGCAGATCCGCGAAATCATCAACCGGGCTGCGATTCGTCCGTCGGCGAAAGCCACGGCGTTGCAGATTTTCGAGGCGCTGGGACAGGCTGAGGCAGCAATTCATTTGTGCGACATCGAAAAAGTTCACTTCCACGAGGTCGGAGCGGCTGACGCGATGGTGGACATCGTGTGCGCGGCGGTTGGCGCGGAAGCGCTGGGTGTCGATGAATTTGTGTGCTCACCACTGAACATCGGGGGCGGGACCGTCAAGTGCGCACACGGTGAGCTTCCCGTGCCGGCGCCGGCGACGGTTGAGTTGCTGAAAGGCGCGCCGGTTTACACGTCAGGCATTGAAAAGGAACTGGTCACGCCGACGGGTGCGGCAATTGTGAAGGTGCTGGCGAAGCGCTTTGGCGCGTTTCCGGAGATGACAATCGAAAAATCCGGCTATGGCGCCGGCACTCGCGAGCTGCCCGGCCGCCCGAACGTGGTCCGACTGACAATTGGGGAATCGCAGCCCAATCTTGCCGCAAAAACGAGCGAAGAAATGATCAGCGTGCTGGAAGCGAATCTGGACGATCTGAATCCACAGGTGTTCGGTTACGTCATGGACAAGCTGCTGGAGGAGGGAGCGCTCGACGTCTTCGGCCTAGCCGTACAGATGAAGAAGAACCGCCCCGGAACGTTGCTGACCGTTCTCTGCAAACCGGACGATGCATCGCGAATGACGCAGATCGTTTTCAGCGAGACCACGACTCTGGGCGTTCGCCGGAGAGACGAGAAACGAACGATCCTTTCGCGGAAAATGGTGACCGTCGCAACGCCATGGGGAGACGTGCGACTGAAACTCGCCAGCATGAACGGGACCGTGACGCACTGCGCTCCCGAATACGAGGACTGCCGGCAGATTGCGGCTCGCAACCATGTTCCGCTGAAGCGCGTCATGCAGGAGGCGGTGCAGTCTTACCTGAGCGGCCGCGCCTCCTGAGAGCATGATTAGCTGCCTGGAAACACGGACCATCCTATAATCCTGATAACTGTCGATGAGCAATAAGTTCTACATCACGACGCCCATCTACTACGTGAATGCGAGGCCCCACATCGGCCACGCCTACACGACGATTGCCTGCGACACGGTTGCCCGCCGACAGCGCATGATGGGCTTCGATACGTACTTCCTTACCGGCACCGACGAGCACGGGCAGAAGATCGAGCGGGCGGCGCAGGCTGCGGGCAAGACGCCGCAGCAGTTGACCAACCAGGTTTCGGCGGAATTTCGCGCTCTCTGGGATCGCCTCGGTCTGACCTACGACGATTACATCCGCACGACCTCCGAGCGCCATAAGCAGGGCGTGCAGGCGCTGTGGAAGAAGATTCAGAGCAACGGCTACATCTACAAGGGGCACTACACCGGACAGTACTGCGTCTTCGATGAACTTTATGTGGATGCCGCGGGGCCGGGGGCGCCGTGCCCGGAGTGCGGCCGGCCAACGGAAACCGTAAAAGAGGAAAACTACTTCTTCAAATTGTCGGCGTTTGCCGACCGCCTGCTCCAGCTTTACACCGACCAGCCGGAATTTATCCGCCCCGAAACCCGGCGCAACGAAGTGGTGTCATTCGTGCGCTCGGGGCTGCGCGATCTTTCCATCAGCCGCAGCACGCTTTCCTGGGGAGTTCCTGTCCCGGACGATCCGAAACATGTGATCTACGTCTGGATGGATGCGTTGGCGAATTACATCACCGCGCTCGGCTATGGATCGGACGACGTCCGCAAGTTCGAGAAATACTGGCCCGCCGACGTGCAGATGATTGGCAAAGAAATCGTGCGCTTTCACTGCGTATACTGGCCCGCCCTCCTGATGGCGGCAGACCTTCCCCTGCCCAGGGGGATCGTGGCGCACGGCTGGCTACTTTTCGAAGAGAACAAGATGTCGAAGTCGCGCGGAAATATTGTGCGCGCCGAAACCATTCTTGATGTGCTGGGCGCGGACGCGCTGCGTTATTTCCTGCTGCGCGAAATCGTGTTCGGGCAGGACGGATCTTTTTCGTTCGACGCTCTGGTGCAGCGTTACAACGCCGACCTGGCAAATGGCCTGGGCAATCTCGCCAGCCGCACACTGACCATGATCGCGCGCTATTTCGGCAGCGAGATTCCGTATCCCTCGGCCGTAGCGCGCAAGGCGGGCGACGATGCGATCGCCACCGCCGCGGCAACCGCGATCTCGGAATTTAACCGGTACTTCGAGCAGTTTCAGTTCTCGCGGGCGCTCGAGGCAGCCTGGTCGCTGGTGGCGAGCGTCGACAAGTACATCGTCGAGAATGCGCCGTGGGAACTCGGCGAATCGCAGGACAAGGAAAGCCGCGCCCGCCTGGCGACGATTCTCTACACCAGCGCCGAAGCGCTGCGGATTGTGACGGCGCTCGCCCACCCCGTCATTCCTGACGCGACCACAAAGATATGGTCGCAGATGGGCCTGGGCGAAATCCGCAAGTGCAAGCTGTCGGATCTGCGGTGGGGGCAGCTCACTCTGGGCACAAAGCTCGGAAACATCGAGGCTGTCTTTCCCCGCGCCGATAAATCCGCAATCGAAAGGATGCAGAAGATGGAAGATCAGCAAGCTGCCGTCCCTGGGGCGGTAGAGCCTCAACCCGCTCCGGCGCCGCCAGTCGCCGCCGCGGCCGTGAGCGCTTCCGCCGCAACATCGGACGGCAAGATCACAATCGACGACTTTGCCAAGGTTGAATTGCGAGTGGGACAAGTGAAGGTCGCCGAAAAGGTGAAGGGCGCGGACAAACTCCTGCGGCTGGAAGTTGACCTGGGAAGCGAAGTGCGCCAGGTGGTCGCGGGAATCGCCGAGGCCTACGCGCCCGAAACTCTTATCGGGCGCAAAGTCGTGATTGTGGCCAACCTCGCCCCGCGCAAGCTTCGCGGACTGGAATCGAACGGCATGATCGTTGCCGCTTCCGCCGAAGGCGGAAAGCCGGTTCTTTGCAGCTTCCTCGAGGATGTCCCGGTAGGAACAAGGTTGAAATAGCGCGTGTTCGTTGACTCCCATGCTCATCTCGAGGCAGAGCAGTTTGACTCTGACCGCGACCAGATGCTGGAGCGGGCAAAACAGGCTGGCATTGAAAATGTAGTTGCCATCGGCACCGGAAACGGTCCGGGAACGCTCGATTGCGGAGTCAAGCTGGCCGAGGAGCATGACTTCGTTTATGCCACTATCGGCATCCATCCCCACGAGGCGAAGCTGGCGGGCGACGCCGACTTTGACCTGCTCGCGCAACTGGCAAAGCGACCGAAGGTCATTGCCTGGGGTGAGATCGGCCTCGATTATTTCTACGATCACTCGCCGCCTGAGATTCAGAAGAAAGTCTTCCTAAGGCAACTGGATCTGGCGCGCGCAGCAAAGCTTCCCATCGTGATCCATTGCCGGCCCTCCCAGAACAGCGACAATGCCTGGGACGACTGCCTGGCGATCCTCGAGCAGAACTGGGCTCCGGCTGGTCTGGGCGGCGTCCTGCACTGCTTTACCGGGAACTGGCCGCATGCCAGGCGCGCTTTGGACACCGGCTTCATGATCTCTTTCGCAGGGAATCTAACCTTCCCCAAGGCGCAGCAGATTCGGGATGCAGCCCTCCAGGTCCCGCTCGATCGCATGCTGATTGAAACCGACTCACCCTATCTTGCTCCGGTGCCGCACCGTGGCAAACGAAACGAACCCGCGTTTGTAAAGGAAGTGGCGCGGCAGATGGGTGAACTGCGCGGTCTTTCGACCGAAGAGGCAGGACGGCAGACCGCGGAAAACTTCTATCGCTTCTTTTCACTTCACGAAAAGCTTAATTCCATTTAGCTTGTTAGTGTCCTGACACCCAGATTCCGCACCGGCTGGCCGGTCCGGAGCAACGAAAAAATGCCTGAGAATACTTTCGACATCGTGAGCAGAGTGGACTTGCAGGAAGTTTCCAACGCTATCCAGCAGTCGCTGAAGGAAATCCATACGCGATTCGACCTCAAGGACTCGAAATCGAACATCGAACTCGAGGGAAAAGAGGCCATCGTTCTGCACTCCATTGACGAGTTCAAGCTGAAGGCGATCAACGATGTCCTGCAGCAGAAACTGGTAAAGCGCGGAGTGCCGCTGAAAGGCTTGACCTATGGCGCTCTCGAATCGGCCCTGGGTGGAGCCGCCAAGCAACGGATCACCCTGCAACAGGGCATTCCCGTGGAAAAGGCGCGCGAGATCGTCAAGGTGATCAAGAATGCGAAGAAGAAGGTGCAGGCTTCCATTCAGGGAGACCTGGTGCGCGTCAGCGGCAAGGACCGCGACACATTGCAGGACACCATCGCCCTGCTGCGGCAGCAGGACTTCGGCATCGACATGCAGTTCACGAATTACCGCAGCAACTGACGAAAGGCAGAGAAGCAGGGATTGAGCACTCACACTGCCATCAACGGAAAAGAAATCTTCGAGATGCTGCGCGACGACCTCGCCGCCATCGAGCGCGAGTTCGGCCGCGATACGGTGTCGGGGGTGGAGGCCATCACCGAGATCGGCGAATACCTGCGCGGCGGTGGTGGCAAACGGATTCGCCCGGCGCTTCTTCTGCTTTCCTCGAGGCTGTTCAACTATCAGGGTCGAGGGGCCATCCGCCTGGGCGCGGTTGTGGAAATCATCCACACCGCCACGCTTGTGCACGACGACATCATCGATGAGGCCGAGACCCGGCGCGGCCGGCCCGCGGCCAATACGCAGTGGGGCAATTCAAAATGCGTGCTGGCGGGTGACTGGCTTTACATGCAGGCCTTCAAAGTTGCGCTCCAGGAGCGCAATTTCCGCATTCTCGACACGCTTATCGAACTGACGCAGCAGATGGTCGAAGGCGAGCTGCTGCAGATGGAAAAGCTCGGCAAGTTCGTCTCTCTCGATGAATACTGCGATCTCATCTTCCGCAAAACTGCATGTCTCTTCTCCGTGTGCATGCGTATGGGCGCAATCCTGGGAGGAGCGACTACCCGCCAGGAAGAAAGCCTGGCGCAATACGGGCGCGACCTCGGCATGGCTTTCCAGATCGTCGACGATGTGCTCGACCTCACAGCCTCGGAGAACGTTCTCGGAAAGCCTGTCGCCAGCGATCTGCGCGAGGGTAAAGTCACCATGGCCGTCATTCACGCACTCGACCGGTGCACGCCAGCCGAGCGCAAGCTGATCGAGACCGTGTTGCGCACCCGGGCGTTTGATGAGGTTACTCATGGCGAGATACTCGATATCCTGAATCGTTACCACTCTTTGGAAGCCGCCAGCGCCCGCGCACTCCAGTTCGCCGAAATGGCCCGCAACGCCATCTGCACCTTCCCCGACAGCGAAATCAAGCGCGCGCTATTGTGGGCGCCGGAATTTGTCGTGGCCCGGGAGAAGTAGACGGCCAATTCCGTCGGGCAACACTCCATCCGTCCTTTTTCTTTATACTGAGTCGCCAGCTTATGAATGATTTCGTTTCCCTGATGTCGCGGCACGGCTACGCGCTGATGTTCGGCATCATCTTCGCGGAAGCGATTGGCCTGCCGGCGCCTGCCGCCGTGGCGCTGGTTGCTGGTGGGGCCGCCGCCTCCGCCGGCGTCCTGAATGCTCCCGTGGCCCTGTGCGGCGCGATTCTGGCGCTTGTTCTCGGTGACACAATTCTTTTCACTCTCGGGAAATATACCGGCTGGGCGCTGCTGGGGATTCTTTGCCGTCTTTCGGTCAGTCCGGAGACCTGCATCCTGCGCTCCGCCGAATCGTTCTACAAGCGGGGCAAGACGACCCTGGTACTGGCGAAATTCATCCCAGGGGTCAACACGATGGCCCCGCCACTCGCCGGAAGCATGAAGATGCCGCCGCTTCAGTTCCTGCGCTTTGACATAGCTGGAGCTTCACTCTACGCCGCTGCCTACTTTGGCTTGGGATACGTGTTTCGCAACTTCCTTTCCATGATTCTCCAGGGCTTCACGACGGCGGGGCGCGTGGCGGAAATCGTGCTGGCAATCGCGTTTGTAGCCTATGTCGCTTACCGCGGCTGGCTGTATCACAAACAGAAAATCTATCGCATCGTTCCCGAGGTGCAGGTTCAGGAACTGGCGCAGAGACTTGCATCGAAGGAAAACGCCCAGACTCTGTTGGTCGACGTCCGCAGCCACGGCTACTATGATTCCGGCGCCGTGCGCATCAGCGGCTCGCTTCGCCTCGAGCCCAACAATCTTTCCGAGGAATTGAAGAACCTTCCGAAGGAGAAGAATATTTATCTCTACTGTACTTGAGCGCGCCAGGCCACAAGCGCCCGGGTGGCGCACCTGCTGCGGGAAGCCGGATTCAACGCGTTCGTAATCGTTGGAGGACTGGCGGCATGGCGGAAGTCGGGGCTGCCGGTGGAACCGGTCCCGCGCGATGATCTTGTGAAGCTGCCGACCTTTTCCTAATCAAACGCCTGTTCCGCCAGTCTTATACTGGCTCCATGGCGCGTGGTCAGGAAGTCGAAATCAAGTTTCGTATCGAGAATTCATCCCAGCTGGTGCGGCGTCTGAAGAAAGCGGGATTCCGCCAGGAAACTCCTCGCACGCACGAGTTCAATACCCTCTACGATCTGCGGGGACAGCCGCTGCGGCAGCAGGGGGCGCTGCTTCGCCTGCGGGAATACGGCTCCCGCTGGGTGCTGACCCACAAAGCAAAGGGCAAACCCGGGCGGCATAAAAGCCGCGCAGAGAGCGAAACTCGCGTCGACGATGGAAAGCAGATGGACGCTATTCTCCGCGCCCTGGGTTTTTCGCCGACGTTTCGCTACGAAAAATTCCGCGCTGAGTGGACCGACGGAAAAGGACACGTCGTCGTCGACCACACGCCGATCGGCAACATTGGCGAGATCGAGGGCCCATCCCGCTGGATCGACCGCACCGCCAGGCAGCTGGAGATTCCGCGGCGCAACTACATCACGCAAAGCTACGGCGAAATGTTTGCCGCCTGGAAGAAAAAGACCGGCAGCGATGCCCGGGACTTCCTTTTCAGCACTGTGCGTCAATCCAGGCGAGGCGCTCCCCGATCGTAGCTTTTACAGCTCAAATTTGAGAGCACCTTCCGGAACTATCGGTTGGCTGCGGCAGGACTCGAGCAATATTCGTCGAACACGCGCCGCAGTTCGGCGGCAATATCTGCCGACTCGCGGTGCTCGATATCGCTGCGCTGCAACATGTGCACGAGTTTGCCATCCCGCAGCAAGGCAACGGAGGGAGAGGACGGCGGGTAGCCGGTGAAATATTCGCGGGCGCGGGAGGTGGCTTCGGCATCCTGCCCGGCGAATACAGAGAACACTTTCTCCGGCCGCGATGTGTGCTGGAGGGCGGCGCGAACTGCCGGGCGCATACGTCCGGCGGCGCAACCGCAAATGGAATTCACTACCACCATGGCAGTGCCGGTCTGACCTGCAAGCGCACCATCGACTTCCGCCGGCGTGCGCAGTTCCTGGACTCCCAGTCGCGTCAACTCCTCGCGCATGGGAAGCACCATAATATCCGGGTACATTTCAGCTCCTTAGGGTCCTTGTTGTTGTTTCCTTTTGTACTATAGCGCAGAGCATAGTAAATGCCCGACCGCGAATAGTCACGCGGGATTTGGCCCGCCTGGCGGCCGGTTGGACGTATGCGGGTTGCGGCCAGGCAGACGCAGAACGCAGCCAGGCTATATATTGATGCAAACTCAATGCTGGTTCAGGAAAACGTAAGCCTGGCCCCCCTAACCACCTTCAAGGTCGGCGGACCAGCACGCTATCTCATCGAGGCAAAGACCATTGCGGAAGTCGCGGAGAGCATCGACTTCTCGCGATCCCGCAACCTGCCGCTATTCGTGCTGGGCGGCGGCAGTAACCTGCTCATATCCGACGCCGGGTGGCCGGGCTTAGTCCTCAAAGTGGGTCTCACCGAGGTTGACGAAGTCAACGACGGCGAAAAGATCGTCTTTTCGGTTGGCGCCGGCGAGGAGTGGGACCGCTTCGTCGCCCTCGCGGTGAGCCGCAATTGCTCCGGCGTCGAGTGTCTGAGCGGGATTCCCGGAAGCGTGGGCGGTACTCCGGTTCAGAATGTGGGCGCCTACGGCCAGGAGGTGGCGGAGACCATCGACTCGGTTCAGGTTTTCGATTTGAAAGACGGCCAGATTCACGAGCTTTGCAACGAAGCCTGCGGGTTCAGCTACCGCACCAGTATCTTCAACACTTCGGAGAAGGGCCGTTACATCGTTCTGCGTGTCACCTATTCACTGACCAGGGGTGGCGAACCCAGAATTCATTACGCCGACCTGAAGAAGCACTTTGCCGGCAGGTCTGGAACTCCCGGGCTGGCCGACGTCCGGCATGCGGTACGGCAGATTCGCGCCGGCAAGGGAATGCTGATCGTTGCCGACGAGGAGGACTGCCGCAGCGCGGGGTCGTTTTTCAAGAATCCACTTCTCTCGGCCGAGCAGTATGCGGATCTGGAACAACAGGCGGCCGCCAGGTCTCTGCAAATTCCCAGCTACCCAGCGCTTGAGGCACAACGAAAAGTTTCCGCCGCGTGGCTGGTGGAGCACTCCGGCTTCACCCGGGGTTATCACAGCGGGCAAGTGGGACTCTCGCGCAAACATGCCCTCGCCATCGTCAATCTCGGAGAAGCAACGGCCGCGGATGTTCTGGCGCTGAAAGAGACCATTCAGCATCGTGTCGTGCACATCTGGGGCATCCGCTTGGAGCCCGAACCCGTTTTCGTGGGCTTCTGATGTCACCATGTGGCGCGGGCGTCCTCGCCCGCGTGGAGCCGTTAACCGACCTCGGAGGCACCGTTCTGGACAAGCCAATTGTCATGGGGAGCGTTGACGATCCCAACTCGAAGCGGACATACCAACTGGAAGCAACGTTGACGAAGCTGAAGTAGCTACTTTTCCGGAATCCTCCGGAACGGATGCTCGAAACTCAGATACAGCAATAATCCTCTTTCTCCCGCGCTGGGCCCGGCGCCGAACGGCACCGCGATCCCGGGCACGATCTGCAGGCCGTTCTTGAAGTTGTAGGCCCAGCGGATGCCCGGGCTGATCTGCAATGACCGCGACCATTCTGTACGGCCCGGAGCCAAGACCGACTGCATATCCGAGAACACCGTTTCAAGCAGAACATTGAAACGCGGATGCGCCAACCAGACAAAACTCTGGCCGAGGTTGTAGCCGGCGCTGAATGCCCGGTCGCCCACTTCATTCTTGGCGTTCGGGACGAAAGTCGCGCCCGCGTTCCAGTGGCTCACCAGCTTCGGCTTCAGCACCACGCTCAGCGGCAGATTGGTTTGCACGCCGAATCCGCCGCCGCCCCTGCCTATCGACGAATCGCCGGTGGGAAAAATCAGGCTCAGCCTGGGCGCAAAAGCTATCCGCGTGTTTCCGCTGCCGACAAGCTGATAGCGGTAGTTGAACAGGACATCGCCGATCCCCGCGCCGGAGCCCGGCAGATCCCCGGCATGGGAGAACGCGAGCGTATAGCTGAGTTGGTGGCGTTCATCGCCGGGAGCCGGCCATTCTTGAGTGAAGGTGTAGACCCAGTCCTTGCTGTCCCACAGGCGCGTGAAGCTGGAAATATGCTGCACCACGCCGAAGTTCTGGTTGTAGGCCTCCTCCACAAGAAAGCTATTGTCTTGGATCGGAGGCAGCGTTGAGGGAGATGGGGCTGAGGGCGCTTGCTGCGCTTGCGCGCCAAGCGCCGCCACGATCAGGGCAAAGACCGCGCAAGGATTGAGGCTAAGGTTAACCACGATTAAGTAAAACACATAACCGCGAGTTAACTCAAGGGTTTCAAAAGGAGCGGGCGCCACTCCGGTTTGCGACCCGGCTGGCTGTTTGACCCTGCAAGGGTGGGTTTGCAATCCGGCCCCAGTGGCGACCGCTCTGTCTTACATATCGGCCAGGCGTGCCGCTTCTTTAAAAATGTCCACGAACATTTTCCTGGTCAGCTTTCCTGTTTGTGTGTTCTGGTTCGACGGATGATAGGAGGCCAGTAGAACCCGGCCATCGGGCATGTCGTACTTCGCTCCGTGGCTGAAGATGTAGGCGCCGCGGTTCTTTATCTGGTTTCTCACACGCAGATGCCGGAGATAGGCGTCAAATGCGATCTTACCCAGCGCCACCACGACACTCAGCCGCTTCAATCCATCCAGCTCGCGATCGAGAAAGGGTGCGCAATTGGCAAGCTCCTGCGGCAGAGGCTTGTTGTCCGGTGGTGCGCAGCGTGCCGCCGCCGTGATGTAGAGGTTCTTCAGGCGCAGGCCATCATTCCGATCGGTGGCGTCGGGCTGGTTTGCGAATCCCGTCTCATACAACACCGGATACATGAATCGGCCCGAGGCGTCGCCGGTAAACGGACGCCCGGTCCGGTTGGAGCCATGCGCCCCCGGAGCCAGGCCCAACACAAGCACGCGGGCATCTGGATCGCCGAAACCGGGCACTGGGCGGCCCCAGTACTCGCAATCCCTATACGCCTTGCGCTTTTCGCGGGCCACCTGTTCGCGATATTCCACTAGCCGGGGACATCGCGTGCAATCCACCACTTCGCGGTTGAGAACCTTCAGCCACGCAGGCAAATCGCGGTTCCCGGAGCGAATTTGATCATTCGGGATTTCCTGCAACGAAGAGCGCATGTTCCCTACACACTAAAGTTACTTGGAGAAGTGTCAAGACGGACACAAAAACTTGCTCCGACGTTTGACGGCTGCTTTGCTATGTCTTTACACTCAAATTAACGTCTGAACGATTGCTCCGGGAAAGCGAAGATGGCAGCGTGAGCCCCACTGATACCAGCTCCACCAAACGCCAGATCGAGATCGAAATACCAGCCGAGGAAGTCACTCGCCAGACTGAGACTTTGATCCAGAAGTATCAGAAGCTGGCGCGGCTTCCCGGGTTTCGCCGCGGGCATGTGCCGGCCTCGATCATCCGGCAGCGCTTTGCCGAGGATCTGAAAAGCGACGTAGTGGAAGCCCTGGTTCCCAAATATTTTCGCCGCGAGGCCGATAAGTTGGGCTTGCGCCCGGTATCCCAGCCGCAAGTCACCGACCTCCAGGTCCATGAAAACGAGCCGCTGCGCTTCAAAGCCAGCTTCGAAGTCATGCCCGAAATCAAGGTTGAGGGTTACCGTGAGCTCCGGGCCGAAAAACCCGAAATCTCTGTGACTGACGCCGAAGTGGACGAGTCTCTCAACAGCCTGCGGGAGCAGCATGCCACCTTCACATCGGTCGAGGGACGCTCCCTCGCGGACGGCGATTTCGCCCAGGCGTCTCTTCACGGCCAGCCCAAGGACTCCGATGGCAAACCCGTCCATATGGACGACGTGCTGGTGGAAATCGGCGGCAAGAACACCATGCCGGAATTCAACCAGAATCTTCGGGACGTCACCGCCGGGGAGGAGCGTACCTTCGATGTTACATACCCGGAGGACTCGTCCGACCAGCGCTTGGCGGGGAAGACTTTTAGCTATACGGTAAAGGTACAGGGCATCAAGCAGAAGAACCTGCCGGAGTTGAACGACCAGTTCGCCAAAGAACTCGGCGAATTCGCAAATCTGGAGGAAGTGCGCAAACGGATTCGCGAAGGCATGGAGGAGGAGCGGAAGCACAGCGCCGAGCACGCCTCCAAGGACAAACTGATGGCGGAACTGGTCAAGCGCAACGACTTCGAGGTACCCGAGTCGCTCGTGGAGCGCCAGATCGATCTCCGGCTGGAGCGCGGAATGCGCGCGCTGGCGGCGCAGGGAATGCGGGCCGAGGACCTGAAGAAAATGGATTTTGCGCGCCTGCGTGTGGGCCAGAGAGACCAGGCGTTGCAGGAAGTGAAGGCTTCGCTTCTGTTGGACAGGATTGCTGACGAAGAAAAACTCGAAGTCAGCGACGAGGAACTGGAGCGGGAAGTGGAAAGCCTTGCGAGGCAGGCGAAACAGACGGTCGAGGCGGTGCGGGCTCGTTTGACACAGGATGGAGCGCTGGATAGAATCCGAGCTAGACTCCGCAACGAGAAGACCCTCGAACTTTTGTACCATCAGTCCGCGTAAGACGGACCACTTTAACCCCTCCCCTGAAGGCAAATGTTGTTCGGCGAGAGTGTGGAAAGGCGAACGTGAAAGGATCGCACATGGCGCTGGTCCCGATGGTGATTGAACAGACCGGAAGAGGAGAGCGGGCTTACGACATTTATTCCCGCCTCCTGCGGGATAACATCATTTTCATCGGCACGCCGATCGACGACAACATTGCCAACCTGGTGATCGCGCAGATGCTGTTTTTGGCGCAGGAAGATCCGGAAAAGGATATCCAGCTTTACGTCAACTCACCGGGCGGTTCGATTACCGCCGGCATGGCGATCTACGACACCATGCAGTACGTGAAGAATGACGTCACCACCATCTGCATCGGACAGGCTGCCAGCATGGCAGCTCTGCTCCTTGCGGCCGGCGAACCCAAGAAGCGGCTGGCGCTGCCCAACTCCCGCATTCTGATTCACCAGCCCTCTATGGGAGGGCTTTCCGGGCAGGCCACCGACATCGATATTCATGCCCGCGAAATCCTGCGCATGCGCGAGATCACGAATCAGTTGCTCTCCAAGCACACCGGGCAGAAGCTGGATAAAGTTGAGAAAGATGTGGAGCGCGACTTCATCATGAACGCGCAGCAGTCGAAGGAGTACGGAATCATAGACGATATCATTTACCAGACGAGATAAGAGTATGATCGCCTTTCCGTGCGATCGACTTGTTTGGCGCGACTTTGTGAAGTGAGGATTGCCCCCGGCGGAGGAAGGCAGGCAAGGCGCCTGGTGAGAGCAAACCGTGGGGCGGAGCTTGAGGAGTAAGGCCGAGTGAAAAACAGGTCCGGGACCGAAGAGATGTTGCGCTGTTCCTTTTGCCACAAGTCGCAAGACGCCGTGGCAAAGCTGATTTCCTCCCCAAGCGATTATCCTCGCGCCTACATCTGCGATGAGTGCGTAGCCGTCTGCAACTCGATTCTCGAGGACGACCGCTCCGCCACTCCTCCAGCCGCTACACCCAATCAGCTTCCCAAGCCGCAGGAAGTAAAAACTTTCCTCGACGAGTACGTCATCGGCCAGGAGCAGACCAAGAAGAAGCTCGCGGTCGCCGTCTACAACCACTACAAGCGCATTTACATGAACCGCCAGAAGACCGGCGACGGCGTCGAGCTGACCAAGTCCAACATCATGCTGATCGGCCCCACAGGAACCGGCAAGACCCTGCTGGCGCAGACCCTGGCTCGCATGCTGGACGTGCCCTTCGCGATTGTCGATGCGACCACTCTCACCGAAGCCGGATACGTTGGCGAGGATGTCGAAAACATCATCCTTAAGCTGTTACAGGCCGCCGACGGAGACGTGGGACGCACCCAGACTGGCATCATCTACATCGACGAGGTCGATAAGATCGGTCGCAAGGACGAGAATCCATCGATTACCCGTGATGTCTCGGGCGAAGGTGTGCAGCAGGCCCTGCTGAAGATTCTGGAAGGAACCATCGCCAACGTCCCACCTCAGGGCGGGCGCAAGCATCCTCACCAGGAATTCACCCCGGTTGACACCACCAACATTCTCTTCATCTGCGGCGGGGCATTCGTGGGCCTGGATAAGATCGTGGGTCGCCGGGTAGGCAAGAAGTCCCTCGGGTTCAAAGCGGGAGAAGACCCCGAAAAAGAGGACGGCGCGACCAACCGCAAGCGTAATTTTGAACTCTTAAGCGAGGTACAGCCAGAGGATCTGATCAAATTCGGGCTCATTCCTGAGTTCGTCGGCCGCCTGCCCGTGATGGGCGTGCTGGAGGACCTGGACGAGTTCGCCCTGATTGAGATTCTGACGCGGCCCAAGAACGCCATCGTCAAGCAGTACCAGCGCCTGTTTGAGTTTGAGAATGTGCGACTTAAGTTCAATGACGAAGCCCTCAAGGCCATCTCGCGGCAAGCCATGGCCCGAAAAGTGGGGGCGCGCGGACTGCGCATGATTCTGGAAGAATTGATGCTCGATTTGATGTACCATCTCCCGAGCCAGAAGCGCGTGAAGGAGTTCGAAGTCACCGGCGGCATGGTGGAAAAGCGCGACGTTTCACTGGCGATGATGGAGAAAGCAGGATAGGCCCAGCGGTCCGCCTCCGGCCGCTAAACCCTGGCAGCCAAAGGCGATTTCGGAGTCATAGTGACCACATCCAAAGAAAAGTTTGAAACCAGGAAGCTGCCCATGATGCCCATCCGGGACGTGGTCATCTTCCCGTACATGATGACCCCGTTCGTCGTGGGCCGCGAGTCCAGTGTCCGGGCTTTGGAAAATGCCCTGGTGGCGGACAAGAAGATCTTCCTTGCCACCCAGCACGACGCCAGCGTCGACGAGCCTAAGCCCAACGAAATCTATCAGGTCGGAACCATCGTCAACATCGTACAGAGCCTCAAGCTGCCCGACGGCAACATCAAGGTCCTGGTCGAGGGCATCGAGCGCGGCAAGATTCTTCAAATCAGTGAAAACGAAGGCTTCATGCAGGTCTCGGTTCGCGTGGCCCGTTACGCCACCGAAACCAACCCCCAGATCGAAGCCGGGATGCAGCGGGTCACTTCGCTGTTCGAGCAGTACGTCAAGCTATGCCAGTCCCTGAATTACGAGACCATGATCGCCGCCGTGCGCATGGAGGACCCGGCCAAGCTGACCGACACGATCGCCGCCAACCTCCAGCTTTCTATCGAAGAAAAGCAGGAACTGCTGGAGATCTTCGACCCGGCCGAGCGCCTGAGCCGCATCGGTGATGTCCTTGATATCGAAATCGAAAAGCTCAACATGGATCGCACCATCCAGTCGCGGGTCAAGCGGCAGATGGAGCGGGCGCAGAAAGAGTACTACCTCAACGAGAAGATCAAGGCCATCCAGAAGGAACTCGGCCGCGGCGAGAAGAGTGAATTCGACGAACTGAAGAAGAAGATCGACAGCGCCGGCATGCCGAAGGAAGTCCGCGACAAGGCGATGCAGGAACTGAAGAAGCTTGAGGCCATGCCGCCCATGTCGGCCGAGTCGACGGTCTCACGCAACTACCTGGACTGGCTTCTGGCCGTGCCGTGGAAGAAGCGGTCGAAGGAAATTCGTAATATCTCCCGCGCCGAAAAGGTCCTGAACGAAGATCATTATGGGCTGGAGAAGATCAAGGAGAGAATCCTTGAGTTTCTCGCTGTCCGCCAGTTAGTGAAGAACCCGAAGGGATCGATTCTGTGCTTCGTCGGGCCTCCGGGAGTTGGCAAGACCTCGCTGGGAATGTCGATTGCCAAGGCTACCGGGCGCAAGTTCGTCCGCATGTCGCTGGGCGGAGTGCGGGACGAGGCCGAAATTCGCGGCCACCGCCGCACCTACATCGGCGCCCTGCCGGGACAGATCATCCAGATGATGAAGAAATCCGGAACCAAAAACCCGGTTTTCATGCTGGATGAAGTCGATAAGATGTCAATGGACTTCCGCGGCGACCCCTCGGCCGCCCTGCTGGAAGTGCTGGATCCCGAGCAGAACTTCATGTTCGTGGATCACTACCTCGACGTCGAATACGACCTTTCGCAGGTTTTCTTCATTGCTACCGCCAACGTCATGCACACCATCCCTCCAGCCTTGCAGGACCGGATGGAAGTGCTTCGCCTGCACGGCTACACCGAGCCCGAGAAGATCGAGATCGCCAAGCAGTTCCTGGTGAAAAAGCAAATGTTGCAGGCCGGGCTGACGGAAAAGAATCTCAAGTTCACGGATGAAGCCATCACCAGCCTCATCCGCTCGTACACACGGGAAGCCGGTGTCCGCAACCTGGAGCGCGAGATCGGCAACGTAGGCCGCAAGGTGGCGCGCAAGGTCGTGAAAGAGGGCGAAGGCTATAACGTCGTTATCAACGGCGACAACGTCAAGGAATTCCTCGGCGTAATCAAGTTCCGCGACACCCTGGCTCACGAGAAGAGCGAGATCGGCCTCGTCACAGGCTTGGCGTGGACCGAAGTCGGCGGCTCGATTCTCAGCACGGAAGCCACCGTGGTCGACGGCAAGGGCAAGCTCATCCTGACCGGCAAACTCGGAGACGTAATGCAGGAGTCGGGACAGGCGGCGATGTCGTACATTCGCTCGCGCGCCCATCGTCTGGGCCTCACCAAGGATTTCTATCGCAGCCTCGATATCCACGTGCACGTGCCCGAGGGCGCCATTCCTAAAGATGGTCCCTCTGCCGGAATCACGATTGCAACCGCGATTGCCAGCGCCCTGAGCAAGATTGCGGTCCGCCGCGATCTGGCCATGACCGGCGAGATCACGCTGCGGGGCAAGGTATTGCCCATCGGCGGATTGAAGGAAAAGCTCCTGGCCGCGCACCGTGCCGGCCTCTTCGAAGTTATTCTGCCCGGCGACAACGAGAAGGACTTGGCTGAAGTTCCCGAAAATCTCCGTAGCGCCATGAAACTGCACTTTGTCGACACCATGGACCAGGTGCTGGCCGTGGCTCTGGAACAGCCTTTGCCCTCAGTGGAAGAAGCGGGAGCGCAGCCCATTGCGCATGTCGCGCCGACTGCGACCGAAGGGCCCACAGCGCATCAGTAGCCGCATCAGGAGCCAGGGAATCATTCCCTGCCCGAACCCAGGCGTCCTGATTTCGGTTTAAAATACGTTCGTGGGATCGCGATCCGAGCCGCGCATCGGCAGGTTCTTGCCGCGTGGAACCGGCAGCGTTTTTGCCGTGCTGGTCGTCATCCTGGTTCTGCTTGTTGCCCTGCCCGCCTACCGCTGGTTCTTCCTAATCAGTGTCGCCATTGGACTCGTAGTCGCTCTCGTCCTGTATCTCTGGCACAAACTCAATCCCATTACGGAAGACAAGGTCGAAAACAAGCGGCCGCTGGGGCTGGAGTGATGTAGGCGCCCGCGCCGCGTGCCCGCTTGCATCCGCACCGGTAGAGCCTGCAAACTGACGTATGCGCGTTCTCAGCCGATTTCTTGCGGCGTCAACCGAGCCCAGCCGATTCCCGCCTCCGAGCCTGCCGGAGGTCGCGTTCCTTGGCCGGTCGAATGTGGGCAAGTCCAGCGTCATCAATTCCCTGCTCGGCTCCAAGGCTGCGAGGACCAGTTCCACCCCGGGGCGGACTCGATCCATCAACTTCTTCGAAGTGCGATGGGCGGGAAAGCCCGTGCCGGAACTGATTTTTGCGGATCTTCCCGGCTATGGGTACGCGCGCGTGTCCCGCGAAATCTCCGACCAGTGGGCAGGCTTCATCGACCCGTACCTGCGGGACCGGCCCACGCTGGCGCTGTGCCTTGCCCTGGTTGACGTCAGCATTCCGCCGCAACCCAGCGACCGGGATCTGTTGGAGTTTCTGCACTCAATGGGCCGGCCATTCGTCGTGATCGGCACCAAGAGCGACCGAATTTCAAACAACCAGATGCGCAACGCGCTAAATGCCCTCTCCGGAGAGCTTCCCCTTACCCGGGTCATCCCTTTCTCCGCCAGAACCGGCTTCGGCCGCGAGGAGGTGTGGCGGGAAATCCGGGAAGCCACTACCGCCCACGCTACCAGATGAGCGGTTACTTTAGTGCCCTCGCGGGTGGTGACTTCCGCCGCCGATTCGCTATGATGAATTGCATCTATGTCCACCTACTTGATCACTGGAATCGCCGGATTTATCGGGTCCTCTCTCGCCCGCGGAGTCCTGAAACAGGGAGATAAAGTTCGCGGCATCGATAACTTCTCGTCCGGCAATCGCAAGAATCTCGAGGAGATCATCGACCGGATCGACTTCCGCGAGGCCGACGTTCTCGATCTGGACGCCGTGCAGGACGCCTGCCGCGGCATCGATTACGTTCTGCACGAGGCCGCCATCCCGTCGGTTCCGAAGTCCGTGCTCGACCCGGCCGGCAATAACGCCGCTAACGTTGACGGCACCGTGAACGTGCTGATAGCAGCCCGTGACGCCAGGGTCAAGCGCCTGGTGTTTGCCGCGTCTTCCGCCGCCTACGGCGACAGCCCCGAACTTCCAAAGCACGAGGAAATGTTTCCTACGCCGATTTCCCCATATGCTGTGGGCAAACTGGCCAGCGAGTACTACCTGGCGTCCTTCTATCGCTGCTACGGTCTGGAGACCGTTTCGTTGCGTTACTTCAACATCTTCGGTCCGCGCCAGGATCCCACTTCGCAATATTCCGGCGTGCTGGCCAAATTCATTACACAGATGCTCGACGGCGAGCAGCCCACAATTTTCGGCGACGGGAAACAGAGCCGTGACTTCACTTACATCGACAACGTGGTGAAGGCCAACCTGCTGGCCTGCGAGCGTCCCGCGAGCGAAGTGGCCGGCAAAGTCTTCAACGTCGCAATCGGTGAGCGCGTCGATCTGAATGAAACCTTCCGTGTGCTGAAAAAACTGACCGGCTATAAGGGCGACATCAAGTATGGTCCCGAACGCGCCGGCGACGTGAAGCACTCGGTTGCCGATCTGGCTTTGGCAAAAAAGCACCTCGGCTACAAGCCGGTGGTGAACTTTGAAGACGGGCTGCGGCAGACCATCGACTGGTACAAGTCCGGGGCCACAGGCCACGCCGAACCGGTAAGCGCCCGGTCGCAGAAGTCGGGCCGTCCCTAGCCGGCCCTTCTCGCATGGTTTAGCGCAGAATCAACTTCCGGGCGCCCCCCAGCGACCCGCGGCAAAGGCAAATTACTTTGGTTATTTTGGGAACATTACGCGCCGCACATAGAGTGTCGGGATGACCCTCTCATCGATGATTGTTTCCGGCGATTGGCAGGAAGTCAGCGTGCTGGAGTGCATTCTCAGCGGATTTCATATCGACGTAAATGTCGAAGCGGACTCGCAGCGTGCCTGGACAAAATTGGTGAAGACAAAAGTCGACGCGCTGATCGTGGACTGCGACATGGAGGGAGCGGGCGGCCTGTTCCGCAAGCTCAGCAACAGCGTCAATTCGGTTCCGGTAGTCATCGCCAGCGGCTCCATGAGCCGTAAGAAACTCGAAATGACGGGAGCTGCCTTCGTGGTGGAAAAGCCGGTTTCAGTCGAGAAGGCGGTGCACACGCTCTCGGCGGCGCGAAACATGATTCTCGATGGCAGGCTGCGTTATTTCCGGCAGGACCTGAGCCTGCCCGTGGTCATCAGTTACACATCGGGAAAACGAACCCACGCTCAGATCGTGAACCTGAGCCAGGGTGGGACCAAGATTCGATCGCGCAAACCCCTGCCGTTTGCCGAGAATGTCGGCCTGCGATTCGCACTTCCGGGTACCGACGCCACATTGGACATCGACGGCACCATCGCGTGGAGTGACAAACAGGGAAATTCAGGAATACGGTTCGCCCGCGTGGGAGACCGGGTTAAGAGAAATCTTCAGCTTTGGCTGGAACAGCGATTCTTTGAGGCGCCCGCGGTCACCATCTGAGCGTGACCCGTCTACGAAGCCGGCCGCTGCGAAACCGGCTCTTCCTCGACGGCTAATGCGCGGTTCTCAGCGCGATCCCAGGCAATCAGGTCGTTGAGGTCATAGCTGTAGGGTCCGTAGGCCTGGAACACCTTCTCATCGAACAGGCGCTTGATGCCGCATCCCATGCAGACCTGGTAGGAACACTCCTGGGCTCGAATGGGCCAGCTCATCCTTCGGTGCCAGCAGCCCCGGAAGAGCACCACCGCCGCCCCGGCCGCCCCGGTCGCCAATAGCCCTGCCGACCACTTCCACCACGACTTTTTCGACTGTGAACTCAACCTGCCCGGAACCTGTAACTGCTTTATTAATTAACAATATGCCTAATCCCCCGACAATGCAATGCAGCCCCCGCGGTTTGCCCTCTGGGAAGGACATCCTATTCGAATGGACATACCCCCCATCCGGGTGGTTAGCAGGAAGGCAACGTTGCGATTGTGACAAAAGGGCGGTAACTTATAGATAGTTCGAATCTGCGCCTCTTAACCCCCTTTGGGGGCCGGGGTTCGACGCTTTCATGAGCGCAAACCCGTCCAACCCGAACCTGGGTTCAAACAATAAGGTTAACAATCCAGGTACCTTGGAGACCGGTATGTCTCCCGAAGAGAGGTCTGCCCGGGGTCACGAGGCCCTGCAGGCTCTGCTTGCTTTTTCCTCTCTGCACGAGCAAATTCGTCGGCGCAAGGCAGAAGATGCTTACCAGGAGGAGGCGCCGGAATCCTGGGGCGTGGAGAAATTCGTTCTGGACGAAGTCCTGCGACTGGTAGCGGAACGGGCGTTGGCGATTACCGGAGCGGACGGCGCGGCCATCGCGCTGGCCGACGGGAATCGCATTGTCTGCCGTGCTTCGGCGGGAGAGATCGCGCCGCCCCCGGGAACGTTGCTGAACCCTGATTCCGGATTTTCAGGCGCCTGCTTTCGCACCGGGCAGATCATCCGCTGCGATGACGCCGAACAGGACTCCCGGGTCGACGTCGAAGTCTGCCGCCGTCTTGGCACGCGATCCATGGTTGCCGTGCCGCTTTGCGAGCAGCATCGCGTCGTCGGCCTGATCGAAGCCTTCTGCAAGAAAGACAACGGATTCAACGACGGCGACGTTCGCAGCCTCAACCTGCTCTCCGAATTAATTCTGGCCGCGCTTCAACCCAAAGACGAGACTCTCGCGGCTGCAGCTTCCGGGGAAAAGGCGGCGCACGATGGGAGCGCTAATCCCGAACCGCGCATGCCGAGCCTCGAAGACATCCAGGCCTTCTTCCGGGAACACCCTGCCGAATCGGGCAGCGAGGATCAGGCAGCGGCCGAGAACCCGACCATTCTCTCCGACTACGTGGAAAAGAAGCACGCCCGACGGGGATGGATCATCGTTGCCATCGTAGTGTTACTGGCTGTTCTCGTTGGACTTGGCGTGTGGTGGAAGTTGCGCCAGGGAGGCGCTCCGGGATCGGAAAACACGCCACCGCCAAGCCCGAACTCTTCCGCATCACAGCAGGCCAGCAAGCCTGCTCCGGTCGAAGACAACCAGGGGATTTCAGCGGATATTTCCGGCGCTACCCTGATCAATGGAATCCGCCACTGGTCTTCCGATGATTCCAGCACTGTTGTGATCGATTTGGGGGACCAGGTGCAATACGAGGCGCACCGCCTCAGCGATCCTCCCAGAATTTACTTCGATCTGCACCAGACGCGGATCGCTCCCGGCGTCGATCGCAGTATCGAAGTCGACGATGCTCTCCTGCTGCGCGTTCGCGTGGCGCTTACTACTCCTGACGTGACCCGCGTTGTTCTCGAGACCAAGGGGCCGGCAAATTTCTCTGTAAGCCTTGACCCCAGCCCGTACCGCCTGGTCGTTGAACTCCGCAGCATTGGCGCACCTCCGCGGCCAAGGGCCAAAGTCGACCTGTTCGCGCCGGCCAAACCGGACACTTTGGCGTCGATCAATCCGGAGTCGCCCGGCGGCGACC
Organism: Terriglobales bacterium; assembly: GCA_963803205.1. Lineage (GTDB taxonomy): Bacteria > Acidobacteriota > Terriglobia > Terriglobales > Acidobacteriaceae > CAWDLG01. The sequence goes on along the minus strand of CAWDLG010000002.1, from coordinate 972,178 downwards.
AGTCTCTGCACGCGCGTGCTCCAAAGTTGCGCATCGCGCTCGATGCAGGTCACGGCGGCTGGGATTTGGGAACGGTCGGAGTCACTGGCCTGCTGGAAAAAGATCTGGTGCTCGATATCGTGGCGCGCCTGGGTTCGATTCTGAAGAATCGGCTGGGGGCCCAGGTCGTTTATACGCGCCGGGATGACGTTTATGTTCCCCTGGAGCGCCGCGCGGAGATCGCCAATCTTGCCCAGGCTGATCTGTTTCTTTCGGTGCACGCGAATTACAGCAATTTGGCGTCAGCCAGGGGAGTGGAAACTTACTACACCAATACCTTCTCGTCGGAGAACTCCCGAACCCACGCCGCCGACCCGGACGCGCCTGCTCTGCAAACTATCGACTGGTCCAATGTGGATGTTCGCGTGAAAACGCAGCAATCTCGCGGCTTCGCCGCCAGCGTGCAGCGGGCCCTGGTGCGCAAGCTCTCGCAGGAGAGTGCCGGAATTCGCGACCGGGGTGTGAAGAAAGCGTCCTACGTAGTGCTGACTGGGTCGACTATGCCCGCGGTCCTGGCCGAGGTCTCATTCGTCAGCAGCCCGGAAGATGAGCGGAACCTGCGCAGCCCGGCCTACCGCCAGCAGATCGCAGAAGCCTTGTACAAGGGCGTTGCCGGCTATCACCCAAATGCACGGCGGGTCAATCTCGCCAGCGCCGCCGGCAGATCTTCCCAAAGCTTCTAGGCGGTTCATCCCTCTTCAATTCACTCCACCGTATTTCTGAAGCCACTTCAACTCTTCCCGCACTTTGATCTTGCCGTGCCAGGGGTTGTTGTCAAGGCTGTGGCCTTCACCCGGAAAGATCAGGAGTGAGCAGGGTACACCGACACTGCGCAGTGCATGTTCCAGCAGATAGTTCTCCAGCACTGCCACGCGAATATCGGCTCCGCCCGCGACCATATGCGTGGGAGTGCGGACTTTGCCGATCTGATTGATGGCCGCCTCGCTCTGGTAACGCTGCTGTGCTTCCCAGGGGAGCCCACCCAGGAAATAGGCATCATCAAACGTGGTGTCGTCGTTGCCCCAGTTGGCGACGTGCTCAACTGCGCCGGCGCCCGTGACGGCTGCTTTAAAACGTGTCGTCTGCGTGATCAGCCAATTGGTCATGTAGCCGCCGTAACTGTAGCCCCCAACGGCGAGGTGGTCGGGATCGGCGATGCCGTCCTTCACCAGCGCGTCCACTCCTTCGAGAATGTCCTTGCCGGGACGTGAGACGATCTGGGGAACGATTTCCGCGAGAAACTTATCCCCATAGCCGCTTGATCCCCGATAGTTGGGCTCGAACACCAGCCATCCAGCCGTCGCTGCCAGCCTGTCCCACTGATACCAGTCAGCTTCGAAGTGATTCCCGTCGGCGTCGGCCGGGCCGCCGTGAATCAGCACGAACGTGGGCAGATTTTTGGCTTCGAATTTTCCCGGCGGGTAGACGAGCATTCCTTCGACGGCCGTACCGTCGGCGGCGGTCCAGCGATATGGCTTGCCCCTCGGCTGGGCTCGCTCATTCATCAGTTCGTTGAACGACGTTATTGGATGCGCCTCTTTCAGCTTCTCGACGCTTTCGGCGAAGTAGACCTCGGTAGGCTTTTCCAGCGTCGAGTGAACGAACGCGATGGAGGAACCGTGGGGAGAGGTCGCCACCCATTCGTAGGTTCCGTCCCATCCTTTTTGCGCGGTAAATGGCGACCCAAGTTTCGCCTCGGTGTACACCTGAACTTCCGTTCCCAGGCGGCCCGTCGCCAGCACACTGCCGTCGCGGCCAATCGCATAGTGGGTGACGTCACCGCCGAACCCCGGCGCCCGGCGCTGCAGTTCTCCGCTATCGAAGTCGACCCAGTAGAGATGGGGCTGTGTGTCCTTGTATTTTCCTTCCATCGAGCCGACCACCGTCAGGTAGAAAACGTGCTTGTTGTCGTTGGCCCAGCGCAGATGCTGTTCCAGTCCTTCATTGTGCGTGATCTGGCGCGGCGTGTGCTGATCCGCCGCGAGATCCATTCCGTAGATTTCGAACTCGCCGACGTTTTCCCAGCGCTTCGAGATGGACGTGGTCACGAATGCGAGTTTCTTCCCGTCCGGCGAAGTGACCATTTCATCCACGCGTACGGGAACATCGGTCAGAGTCTGGGCTTCTGAAGTCGTAACGGGCCGCCTCTCCGGATGTTCTGAAGCGACGGTGCCCGAATGGGAGTGGTGACTCACTGCTTTGGTCAGTTCGATTTTGAAAATCCTGTCCCCGCGCTCGGATTCCCGGTACTGCGACACATCTTTCCACTCCTTTTTGTAGGCGTCCTTCTGTTCCTTGGTCCAGGGTTGACGAGTCGCAAAATAGAGCGCGCTGGAGTCGGCCGACCAGGCAAAAGCGTGGACTTCCTCTTCACCTTCGGTGACCGGTATGGCTTCGCCGCCTGCGACCGGAATGATGTAGAGCTGGGAAATTTCGTCGTCCGCGCCTTCGGATGCCGGCGTCGCTTGGGATTTGCGCTCCGACAAGAACGCGATCCAGTTACCGTCCGGCGACCACTGCGGCTCGCTGTCAAAACCCGAGGTCGTGAGTTGCGTCAGCGATCCGCCCTGGCCGTTCACCCGGTACAGCCACAGGTCATCGCGAAAAATACTCTGATCCCAGTCCGCGCGTTCGGTTCCGATGACCACAGCTTTTCCGTCGGGAGAAACCTCGACCGCCGAGAACGAAACGACATTGAAGAACTCATCCAGAGTCAGCTTGGGCTTTTCGGCAGCGTGGGACAATCCAGAAATCGTTATGACAACAAGAAGGATGGATAGGACCTTGGGTCTCGTCATAGGGCTTCAAGTAGACAGAGGAGAATACATGCTGCGTTCGCCTGGGCACAATAGCGGCGAAGCGCTAAAGAAAATTCGGACAGGATCTACTGCACCGGCTGGGCGGCTTTCAAAGCGTCGTCAAGACTCTGGTAGGTTCGAGGTGCGCTGGCTTCGATCAGACGCCACCCGTCGTCGTAATGCCGGAACCCGACGCTGGAGTTGTACTGCACGCCTCCGCCATATAACGCAGTACCCACTGCGTTCACTGGTTCCCATTTCCAGGCGAAATCGACCTGCGCAACCGGATCGTTTTTGCTGATGCCGTTCACATCTACCAGTTGCCGCCGGGCTACAGGAATGCTGAAGTAATTCGATTCCGCCGTCTTGCCCTGTACCAGGTCGCGGAAGGTGTCGACGCCGAGCGGGCTCAGGGCGACATCCCAGCAGGGTGGGGGGCCGATATCCGCCGGACAAGGCTCGTTCGCACCGGTGATCCATCCATGGCGCTGCAAAACCAGATATTCCGGGGAAGTGTAATCGCGATTGGAAACGACGCCGGTGCGGAGCCAGAATCGCTGCGTGGTTCGGAAGGCATCGGAACTGATGATCAGCTCTCCCGCCAGCCGGCGGGTCAGATACTGTTTCGGCGAACAGGCACAGGTCAGGAGCAGGCCCGCAAGAATAAGAAGATTTGCTTTCCGCATGTACGGTGAGGATTGCCTAGTTGAGGATTGTAACTAAACGCGAGCCACGTTGCGGCAAGAAAGGATGATCCGTGATCTGTCCTTCAAAACGTCGCGCCCACCGGCCGGGTATGGCAGCGCCGCAGGACGGGCAGTTTCCTTCCGGAGTCAGCCGGTAGTCCTCGATGAAGTAGCTGTAGCGCCTGATGAGAACTTCACTGCATTGCGGACAACGGGTATCTTCGAGCGCGCCCACCATTCCCGGCAGATTTCCCGCATAGATGTAGCGCAGCCCGGCCTCCCGGCCGATCTTCGCGGCTCGCAGCAGGTCTGCCGGTCGGGTGTCGTCGGGACTCGACATCTTGTAGTCCTTGTGGAAAGCAGTCACGTGCCAGGGGATATCCGGGGAAACTCCGGCCAGGAATTCGGTAAGCCCGCGGAGTTCCTTGTCGGAGTCGTTGAAACCGGGAATCAGAAGGGTAACAATCTCGACCCAGAGTCCCATGCCATGAAGTGCCCGGATCGTTTCCAGGATGGGACCGATTCTGCCTCCGAGCTCGTGATAGTGGCGGTCATCAAAGCTCTTCAGATCGACCTTGTAGAGATCAACCCACGGCCGAAGATACTCCAGCACCTGCGGAGTCCCGTTGCCATTGGAGACAAAGCCGGTGACCAGGCCGGCCGCCTTGGCCTCCTTGAAGACCGCCACTGCCCACTCGGCCGTGATCAGTGGCTCGTTGTAAGTGCTCACCAGTACCTTGGCGCCCTGCCTTAGCGCATCCTTGACCAGCGCGGAAGGCGAAGCCTCGAGCGGGGACGATACGGCATCAGGATCGCGCAGGGCCTGGGACGTGACCCAGTTCTGGCAGTACCCGCAGTGCAGGTCACAGCCCAGCATTCCAAAACTGTAGGCTAGCGCTCCAGGATAGGCATGGAAGAAAGGCTTCTTCTCGATAGGGTCGCACTGCACGCCGCCCACATAGCCCCAGGGCACGTAGAGCGTCCCGCCCCGGTTGTAGCGAACTTTGCAGACCCCCGGCTGCCCTTCCGGGATGGGGCAGCAGTGGCCGCAGGCATAGCAGCGCACGCGATTGCGGTCGATCTTTTCGTATAGCTCGCCTTCCCGCACGTGCTCATACACGATGTCGCGCAGAGTGGCCACAGACAAATCCCTGGTTCCATTTTAGAACGAAACAGCGACCCAAACTACGGTTGGGGAGCGGTGTTTGCGGAGAGATGGTCCTTCAGCCACTGATTGGCCTGGTCCTGAATCGCGATCAGTTCGTTGCGCTCGATTCGCGAGGCGAGGAAGGGAACGCGAATTCTGCTGGCCTCATCGCCGCCGGCCTGGGCCAGCAACGCCCAGTAGTAAGCTTTGTTCAGGTCCCGGGGAACGCCGCGCCCCGCCCAGTAATACGCGCCGAGGGTTGACTGCGCCATCACGTGCCCCCGCTCGGCGGCGGACGCAAACCATCGCGTAGCTTCGGTGTAGTCCTGGCTGACATCTGAACCCACGGCATAGTGCACACCCAGGGCAAACTGCGCCGCGGGATCTCCCTGGCGCGCGAGCCGTTGCAAATCCTGGAAGCTGACAGCGGGAATCGCGCTCGCAGGAGAAGGCTTGGGGACGGCGGGATTGGCAGCCCGGACTGTTTCCGGTATTTGCTTGCCTGCCCTTCCGGGATTCCCGGGCGAAAGGATGAACCAGCACGAAACCAGCAACACCGTAATTCCCGCAATGACTACTAGTCGCGTCAGCCCGCCAGTGATATTGCTGCGCGGGTTTTCGGACTTGGCGGCCTTTTCGCCGATTGCTTCGATACCTCGGTCCGGGGCAGGTGGAACGGACGGAACGATGGGCTCAGCAACTCTCGCAGAAGGCGCCGCCTCGAGGTGGGTTCTTTGTATCGCCCGGTACACGCAACCCAAAACGATCTCGGCCATCTGCTGAAGAATCAGCTTGTCGCCTTCCCCGAAGGCCGACGGCTCGCCCGAAAACACCTCCAGCAGCCCAATGATGCTCTCGCTCGAACGAACCGGCACGGCGATCATGGAGCGCACGCCAATCTTGCGGCAGCTTTCCCGATCCACCCCCGGGTCTGTCTCCGAGTCCTCGCAGTAGAGCAGACGTCCGGTGCGAATGCACTCGCCGGAAAATCCGGCGCCGATCCGCACGTGCGCGCCCACGGCCGGCGCAGTGGATCCGGCGCTGGCGCGGCACAACATATCCCGCTTGTCCACCGCACCCTCAAGAAGGGCGATTGCGGCGCCGTGTGCGCGGGTGAGTGTCTGCGCCCGCGAAGCTGCGATCTTCAGGACCTCATCGAGGTCCGCCGCGATGTTCTCCAACTGGCGTTTGACCACCGAGGTCGCCGCCAGCGCCGAGGCGTATACGCTGGGGTTGGCGCCCGGCTTTGCCGGCGCGGCGGATTCCGGAAACCCGGAAGTACTCGTCTCGTATAGCTTCTTGCTGCGCGAAACGGCGAAGGTGGTGGCTGCCATGGTGGTTTCTTCCTCCAGCAGACCGGTCATTTCTTCAGCCAAAAGCCACTGCTTCAATGACCCAAGGTCCGCGCTGCGGATCTCCAGAAATCGAATGCCGGTGTACCCTGACGAATCGCACCAGACAACCCGTCCTACCGCCTGCAAATACGCACTCGGCCGCGAGAGATCGAGGCAGAAGCTCAGGCTCTCCCCGATTCCGACCTGGAACGACCCTCGGAAGCACATGCCGTCCTGGCTGAGGTCCAGGATCTGGTGAAGGTCGAGCATGAACCCCGTGGAATTGGCGTTCAGCCCGGCGAACGCGGGCCGAAAGATCCTTTGCCGAGGCTGGCGGCGACGTTCGCGCGCCGATCGCCGCAGATCTCGCAGGGCCGGAAGTAGGTTCGTCCCGAGCGATCGCATTGGGGAAGGGGTTGAGATAAATCTTATTCTCCCTCAATCAGATTGGCACAAGAAGCGAGGAACCAGATGGGTTACGAGTTCCAGGATGGGCTTGCAGATCCCAATTTGGAAAGCCGCGTCATCGCCGCCACCAGCAACGTGGACAGCAACTGCATGGTGGCTACGTCGGAATCGTCGAAAGCATTCACCGCCGAAGAGAGAACTTCGAAGATTCCCAGCGTTCTGCGGAAGTGACGGATGGGCGCTGCCAGGATGGAGCGAACTCCCAGCCGCTGGCAGCTGACGAGGTCGACCTCGGGGTTGGCGTCGGCGTCGTTACAGAGCACGATTTCGCCCGTCCGAACGCACTGCGCCGAAATACCGGTACTCGTCTGCATACGGATGCCAAGGTCCGGAGCCGTCCGCCCGGCCCGGGCCCGGCAAACGATGTCATCGCCGCGCCGCAATGCAATCGCTGCCCCGGTGGCCCCGGTCAGGACCTGCGCGCGCTCCGCGATGACGCTGATGGCAGGCTGAAGATCGATGGTCGTGGGGTCGATCTGGCTGGAGAACTCCACAGCATGAACACCATGTGGCGGAGGCTGCATGGCACGGGCGTGGTGCCTCGTCGGCATCACAAGACCACCCGGCTGTGTGGGCCTCGCCAGACCCGGAATGCGCGGAGCCGGGACGGTCCGAAGCAGTTCGTGCACAAGCTGATCCAGTTCGGAGTCGACGATCAGGCGCGCAGTCGGCTGCCCTCGCAGGGAACCTCCCAGAGTCCGTGACAGATTCAACAATGCCGAGCTGCCGCACGCAAGGCAATGGGCCGTCGTATTCTCCGTGATCAACTCGCATTGCACGCAGAACACAGCGGTGGTCAGAGAAAGAAAGCTGGAAGGTACTGCGGCGAACCAATCCATCCTGGGGTTCCTTAGGGGCGAGCGGCGAACGTGAAGAGTAAATGCATAGAGTTACGGCAGAAAGTGGCAGTGAAGGTTCAGCCTGTGCAAAACTCTTTTTGAGAGCCTTGCTCGCAAGGAATTTTCTGCGAGGAACTAGCCCGCAGTGGCGCTGAATTCGGAGTGTTCTGTCGGAACCGGAGGCGGCGACAGGTCCGAGGAAATGGAAGGCGTCGGCGGGCCGAGATTCGTCATTCAGGACCTCTACGCGCAAAACCGTTTCTTCGCTAGCGACGACCTGATCGATGTTGACTTCTGGAAACAGGCTCAGGGCACCTTCACTACCGCCGCCGACACTCAGGCCGTGGTGCTTCGAGTTCAGCGCTGGCCGGAGGGAAAACCGCTAAGGGGCAAGCTCTGGATCGACGACTTTCGACTCATGGCCGCCAGACACAGGGAATAGATTGCGGTGAGAATTCCACTCCAGATCGGAACTGCCGAACAACAAGCTCAGCCCGCCCAGGCATCCGCGTTGCAATCGACAGTTTTCTACGGGACGGTCGGGCTTCTGCTGTTCGGTCCGCTCGCCTTCGGTGCCGTTGAGCCATGGGCGATTTTTGTTCTTGAGGCGGGCGCCGCTGTCCTGGTGTTGCTGTGGGCGATTCGACAGGCGCAATCGGGAGAACTGAGGATCGCAAATCATCCGCTCTTCCCTCCCATGCTGGCTTTCACTTCTCTGATGATTTTGCAGTTGGCGATCGGAAGAACCGCGTATCGCTACGAAACCGTACAGTCCCTCCGGCTCTATTGTGCGTATGGCGCGCTCTGCTTTTTGATTGTGCAGACTCTGCGTCACCGCGCCCAGCTTCGATTCCTTGCCGTCACCATCTGCGCCTACGGATCCGCCGTTGCCACCTTTGCGCTGCTCCAGGGTCTGTCAGGCGTCGGGAAAATTTACTGGCTTCGCATTCCGCGTCATGGCGGCTGGGTCTACGGCCCATATGTGAACCACAACCACTACGCCGGCCTGATGGAACTTCTCTTGCCGGTGCCGCTGGTACTTTCGCTCGCCCACCTCGGAAGCCGTCGCCGCAGAGCCTTTGCCGCAATCGCCGCCGCAATCATGGCGGCTACCATTTTTCTTTCCGGATCGCGTGGCGGCATGCTTGCTTTTGCCCTCCAGATGTCAGTTCTCATCGCTTTCCTGGTCCGGCAGAAGAAAGGCTTCAGGACTGCTGCTGTGCTGGGTATCTTCCTTGTAGTCATGATCGGACTGGCGACCTGGGTGGGAGGCGGCGAACTCAGCAATCGCCTGGCAACAATTCAAACCGAAGGCCGCACCGAACTCTCCAGCGGCATGCGGATGGAGATCGTGAAAGACGGCCTGAAGATGTTCTCGCTCCGGCCTCTCCTCGGATGGGGGATGGGAGTCTTCCCCACTGTCTATCCTGAGTACAGAAGTTTTTACACCAACCTTTTCGTCAATGAGGCTCACAACGATTACTTGCAGCTACTGGTCGAGATGGGAGCCGCCGGATTCGCGGTCATGCTGTGGTTTCTCGTGATTGTTTATTCGCGGGCTGCCAGGAAGCTCGCAGGCTGGCGCTACAACTCCAATGGAACCGCCGGACTGATGGCCCTCCTGGGATGCACGGGAATACTCTTGCACAGCTTCGTCGACTTCAACCTTCAGATTCCGGCCAACGCGGCTCTCTTCTACGTTCTCTGCACGGTTGCCGCCATGGAACCCCGTTTCGCCGCCCCGCGCTTCCGGACTCACATCGGACGCCGGCGCCGTTCCAGAATTCCTGCCTAGATTTGCCGCCGATAAGCACACAAAAAATCCCCCGCCACAGCAGGGGATTCTGATAAACCTTCCTCTTCTTACGGGGCTGCGGGACTTGCGGGGTCGCTGCCTTGCGCCAGTGTCCAGCCCACCAGCACTGCTACGGCCGCGATTCCGCCGAGAACGACGATGGGCGAATCCAGAATGCCTCCGCTGGCTGCCGGCACTGCTCCGCCACGGCCCGCAGAGGAGGCGTAGCGCGTCGTCTGCTGGCCGGGTGATAGGGTCGTCGTGCCGGAAGGGTCGTTGATGCTCAGCCCGCCGCTGTGTGCAACAATCTGCACCTTTCCTCCGGTTTCAGTCACCTCAAAGTCCGTCCTTGCTTTTGAGACCGGGGTAACCGTGACCGCGCCGGCGCGCGTAGCCATGGCATTCGAGGTCGAAACGGCTACGCCACCATGGTTGATGGAAACGGAGTCGCCGTTGAACTTCACCAGCGAATTGCTCAGGACTGCAACGCTGCTTCCCGAGGCGGTGATATTCGCAACCGAACCGGTTCTGGTTTGCAGCAGGTCGCCGGGGAAAACCGCGGAGGAATTGGGAACGGTGCTTCCGTTCAGGTAGGCCGTTCCGTTCGCATAAACCATGGCCGCTCCGGAATCGGCGGCTATGAGCGAGGTGGGAAACACTGCAATCAGCACACAGCTAATAAGATAGCGGATCATGACCTAGCCCTTCACGCCTGCAGGTAGGAATGCCCTTTCATGCTAGGCTGCACATTTCTGGACCGTCAACGATTTTCACCCCTGGAGACCACCATCGAACGGCTGTATCGGCCCGTAGTGGGAAATTCGGGCCTCCGGGTAAGTCATTGCGTCCACATGGAAATCCGCAATGCACTCCGAATAAGTCAATTTGAGACGGAACTTCCTACTGCAGAATCACCGCGCGTGATATGGCATACTGTGCGGAGCCCATGTGGCACTGCGCGCTACGCTTATGACCAATCAGATCGCCTCTACCAGCCTGTTTACTGAGTTGGAAACCCGAATCGAACGCCGCCAAGCCAGGGTCGGCATCATCGGTCTTGGTTATGTCGGACTGCCCCTGGCCCTGCTTTACTCCGAGCAGAATTTTCCCGTTACGGGCTTTGATATCGACAGCCGCAAAGTCGCAACCCTCAAGGAAGGCGGCAGCTACATCTACCGCATTCCCGTCACCGAAATTCAGGATGCGCGCGCCCGCGGCTTCGACGCCACGTCAGACTTCTCCCTGCTGGCGACCATGGACGCAATTCTCATCTGCGTCCCCACGCCACTGAACGAATACCACGAACCCGATCTCAGCTACATCACCCGAACCGCTGACGCCATTGCGCCGCACCTCCGCGCTGGCCAGCTCGTGGTTCTCGAGAGCACAACCTATCCCGGCACGACCGAAGAGGTATTGCTGCCGATCCTCGAGAAAGGCAACAAGCTGGGACTGAAAGCCGCGCGTACGGGCCGGGCCAATGAGCAGGAGTTCTACGTTGCCTTTTCGCCGGAGCGCGAGGATCCCGGCAACCAGACCGTCGCCCGGCGGGACATTCCCAAGGTGGTCGGCGGGCTGGAGCAGCAGGCCTCGCAGCTCGCGTCTGCCCTGTACGGCTCGATTTTTAACCGCGTGGTGCAGGTTTCCTCGCCCGCGGCGGCGGAGATGACCAAGCTGCTCGAAAACATCTACCGCTGCGTGAATATCGCGCTGGTCAACGAGCTCAAGCTTCTCTCCCTGCGCATGGGCCTGGATATCTGGGAAGTCATCGATGCCGCGTCCACCAAGCCTTTTGGCTTCCACCCCTTCTATCCGGGTCCGGGACTCGGCGGGCACTGCATTCCCGTCGATCCCTTCTATTTGTCATGGAAGGCGAAGGAGTGGGACTTCCGCACACGTTTCATTGAGCTCGCGGGCGAAGTGAACATCTCCATGCCCTACCACGTGCTGGCATCGGTGGCCACGGCCCTGAACAAGCGTAAGAAGGCGCTGAACGGCGCGCGGGTTCTCATGCTCGGCGTCGCCTACAAGAAAGACATCGACGACCTCCGCGAGTCGCCTGCGCTCACGATCATCGAGCTGCTGCAAAAAGAAGGCGCCCAGGTCAGCTACAACGACCCCTACATCCCTTTTGTTGGCAAGGGACGGAAGTACGACCTCCAGATGAATTCAACTCCCGTTGAGAACCTCGGGCAGTACGATTGTGTGCTCATAGTCACCGATCACTCCGACTACGACTATGCCCGCATCGTCAACGAGTCCCAGTTGGTAGTGGATTCCCGCAACGCCACCCGGGGCATCAAGAACGACAAAATCGTTCACTGCTAAAGCATTGCGGATGACGGCTATTCCGCGCGCAGCGCGGCGCACGGGTCGATCCTTGTCGCGCGGCGCGCGGGCAGCCATGCCGCCATCAGTCCCACCGCCATCAGCAGCAGCGTGACCATCACGAACGCGATCGGATCGGTCGGCGTCACCCCGAACAGGAACGTCTGCAGCACGCGAGTCACACCGGCGGCCCCGGCGAGGCCGATGATCAGGCCGACGATGACGATGCGGAGCGCGCGCGAGAGCACGAGGCGGAGCACGTCGCGGCGTTCGGCGCCGAGCGCCATACGCACGCCGATCTCGCGGCGGCGCTGCGTCACCGCGTAGGCCATCAATCCGTAGATGCCGCAGGTCGCGATCAGAGTCGCGGTTATCGCGAACAGCACCAGCAGCAACATCCGGAAACGCGGCGGCGCCACCGAAGCCGCCACCGCTTCGTCCATCGTAACTGTGCTCTCGATCGGCAGATCGGGCGCAGCACGGCGAATTTCCGTGCGGATGCCCTCGGCAACGCTGGCGGGTGTGGCCGTGCGGGCGACGAACGACACGAATCGCAGTGCGAAGGCCATTTCGCGCTCCTGCTGGAACGGCACGTAGAGCATTGGCTGCACTTCCTGATCGAGGCCGCTCTGACGGATGTCCGAGACCACGCCCACCACCGTGAGCCACTCGCCGCGATCGCTCAGGCGCACGCGCCGGCCGAGTGCCTCGCCCGCACCACCCGGAAAGTATTCGCGCGCGATGCGCTCGCTGACGATCGCCACTTTCGGCGCTTCCGCCGTGTCCCGTGCGGTGAACTCGCGTCCCGCCAGCAGCGGAATCCCCATTGTCTTGAAATAGCCCGCGGCAATCTTCGGCTTGCCCGCATCGAGATCCGGTTTCGGCTGACCCTCGATGAAGAAGTCGCCGCGGATGAACATCATGCCGAACGGCGCCGAGTTGATCAGGCTGGCGGACTTCACGCCCGGCAGGTACTGGATGCGATCGAGCACTCCGCGCGCGAACGCATGGATGCGCTCCGGTTCGTCGGAGAGGCGTTCGGGCAGCGTCACCTTGACGGTCTGCACGACGCCGTCGGCCCCGCCCGATTCGAAGCCGGGCGACACCGACGTGAGACGCACGAAGCTGTGAATCAGCAGGCCCGCGGCGATCAGGAGGACGAGTGTCATCGCGATCTGCGCCGCGACCAGCAGCGCCCGCAGTCGCTCGCCCTGACGGTCGCCCGTCGCGCGCTCTTCGCCGGCGTGCAGCGCGAGGCCTTCGCCAAACGCAACCCCGCTGAAGCGCAGCGCCGGCACCAGGCCGATCAGCAAAGTCGAGACCAGCGACAGGCCGAAGCAGAACGCCATCACGCGCCCGTCGATCACGATGCCGCCTAGGCGTGGAAGCGCGAATTGCGGCACGAGCGGCAACGTGACGTCGATCGCGATCTGCGCGAGCACCACGCCGAGCAATGCGCCCAGCAGTGACAACACGACCGCTTCCGTCAGCAACTGATGCACGATCCGCCGCCGTCCCGCCCCGAGGGCCATGCGCACGGACAGTTCGCCACGGCGCGCGCTGAGGCGCGCCATCTGCAGGTTCGCGACGTTGACGCAGGCGATCAGCAGCACGAACGACACCGCTCCGAGCAGGATCAGCAGCAGCGTGCGCACCGACTCCGTGCTGTACTCCTGCAACCCGACCACGTGCGCGAGCGCGCGGACGTTCGCTGCGAGCGCGCCCTCAGGTGCGAGTGCGCCGGCAGCCACGATCGACGGATCGTTCACCAGCGCCGTCAACTCCGCTTCTGCCCGTTCCCGCGTCACGCCTAGCTTCATGCGGCCCAGCAGGAACAGGAACGCGTTCTGCCCACTGTCGCCGGGCCAGCGATTGAGTAGAAAGATGTCCGATTCCGGCAGCGCGCCCAGGCGTGGAATCACCGGCCTGAAGGTGAAGTCCGCCGGCAGCACGCCGACGACGGTACGGGGAAGGCCGTCGATGGTGATGGACTGTCCGACGATCGCCGGATCGGCCTTGAGCGACGTGCGCCACAGCCGGTCGCTGACGATTGCGCTGCGATCGTCGTCTGGCGCGGCTGCGCCGGTGAGGAACGCGCGGCCGAGCGCGGGATTGACGCCCAGCGTGGCGAAGAAATTCGGACTTACGTCGAGCCCGTGCAACTGTAGCGGCTCGACGCGTCCGGAAAGCGACGGGTCGATCGAGTTATAGGCCGCGAGATGATCGAGCGGGGTGACGCGCGGGCGCATTGCCTCGTACGACACGGGCGCCCAGGTCGAGAACGTCCTCGGGCCCGTCTCGGTCTGCTGCGCTGACGACACGATGACGAGGCGATCGGGATTGGGATACGGCAGCGGCCGCCACAGCACGCCGTAGGCGACGGAGAAAATCGCGGTGTTGAGGCCGATGCCGAGGGCGAGCGTGGCGAGGGCGGTGAAGGTGAACGCCGGATCGCGCCGCATCAATCGCAGCGCGTGACGCGCGTCCCGCGCGAACGTTTCGAACGTCGCAAAGGTCCAGGGTTCGCGAGACTGTTCGCGCAGCCGCAGCGAATTGCCAATCCTCCGCCGCGCGGCCGCCCGCGCCTCGTCGCCGCTCATGCCATCCGCGTCGGCGAGGGCTTGCGCCTTCATCTCCTCGTGAAAGCGCAGCTCTTCTTCCATATCCCGATCGAACCGATTCTGCTGGAAGAAGAACAGCAGACGTCGGAGCACAGAACCCACGGCACCCTCCTGAGGATCAGGACATTACGCTGTCTTCATCACGCGCATGATGGCGCCGAACATCTCGGAGAATCGCGATTTCTCGACGCCGAGCTGCTTCTTCCCGGCGTTCGTGAGCGTGTAGAAGCGCGCCCGCCGGTTGTTCGCCGAAATCTTCCACTCGGCCAGCACCCATCCCTTGACCAGCATCCGCTGCAGCGCCGGATACAGCGATCCCTCTTCGATCGTCAGCACCTCCGCCGACAGCATCTGGATGTGCTGCGCGATGCCGTAGCCGTGCATCGGCTCGATCGACAGCGTTTTCAGAATTAACATCTCGAGCGTGCCCGGAAGCAGCTCGTTCTTGCTCTTCGTCCTGGGTTCTTTCATCAGCTTATCTTTGCATAGACTGACTATGGAAGTGGCGAGTATGCTCCCTTTGGGTAGGACGTGTCAACTATTGCTGTTCGGCGTGATCCGGTACGGAGATGACTTCTAGCCCCGCTCCTTCAAAGCCCGCGCGCCGCTCTGGATGCGCAGGATTAATTCATTTTGGCGGAATGGCTTCGTGAGGTAATCGTCCACGCCGGCATCGCGGGCGGTCTGGATGTCCGATTCTGAATTTCGCGCGGTGAGCAGAATGATATACGTGTATTGCGCTGAAGACCGTGCTCGCACCATCCGGCAGACTTCCAGCCCGTTCGGGCTGGGCATCATCCAGTCGAGGATTGCCATTCGGGGCGCGAGCTGGGCACACAGCAACCGCCAGGCTTCGTCGCCGTCGGTCGCGCACACCACTTCCCAACCCGCCTGGGTCAAAGTTCTCGCCGTCAGGTGGCGGGAGATCGGGTCATCGTCAGTCACCAGGATCTTCATGGCAGGCTCTCGGCCGACAGGTTTAGTTATCGGCAGAGCCTGCGCAGAGCAACAGCTCCTGCGCCGGCGAGTAGATTTTCAGGCGGACCAGCCCCGGAACAGCCATCTGGTTGGATGGTTTGTCAGGCAGAACCCGGAGCGAACTTCACGCGAGGTCGAGGGTCGTTTGAAATCTAGGGGTGGATAGCGCTGCCGACCGACGAAAAGACGTTGTTAGCGTTGGAGCCGATGAGCCGCACGGTCCCGACGACGATGACCAGAATGACTGCCAGCATCACCGCATATTCGGCAATGTCCTGGCCTCGCTCATCTGACCAAAGTTGTTTCAATAAGCTTGCCACTGTTTCCTCCTGGCGCATTCCCTGCTGTGTACCAGAACCTGAACAAGTCTGAGGGAAGCATGCGCCTAGGGCTCTCCCAAACATGCGTACACGCTTTTCATATTAATCCCTATTTCTTGCGCGGCAATAGCCCGGAGGTGTTTCCGAGTAGCACCAAAGTGCCATATCGGGCGTCAGGCGATGGTCTTCAGCGGGAGGCCCTGATTTACCGCAAAAAGGGCAAGTTCGAGCCGGGTCGATACCCCTAACTTATCGAAAATATTGCTCAAATGGTGCTTTACCGTGTCTTCGCTGATCTTGAAATATTCCGCTATCTCCTTGTTGGAGTAGCCCGCAACCACCGCGGAGACGATCTCCAGCTCCCGCGGCGTCAGCCCGAACTTCTTCTGCCGGGCCTCCTCCCCGGTCGACTGCATCAGGGTACGGAGGTATTGCACCAGGTTGGACACGCTCTCCCTGCCAACCCAGTACTCACCCGCCATGACCGTGTAAATGGCTTTGAGCAGCAATTGGGTGGCGGAGTCCTTCAGGACGACGCCCCGCGCTCCGAGTTGAAGCGCCTCGACGATCTGGTTCTTTTCCGCTGCCGCTGTGAGAAGAATCACGCGCACCGGGTGAGGGCCCGTAGCCGAAACCGTGCTCATCTCCCGCAACGCTTCCAGGCCGGGATGGCGGGGCATCGCCAGGTCGAGAAGCAGGATGTCGGGATGCAGTTGCCGCGCCAGCCGTACCGCCTCCGCGCCGTCGCAGGCCTCGCCGATCACCTTGAGATTCGACTCCGATTCCAGCAGCCGGCGCAGGCCGTCGCGAAAAATCGGATGGTCGTCCGCGATAACGATGCTGATGGGCTGCGCTCTTCGGCTATCCATGGCTCACTTCTTCCCGCTTTTGTGGGACGCTGATCTCCAGCCGCGCGCCGCGGCCGGGATTCGATTCTATCGTGAGTTCGCCGTCAATCAAACGAACACGTTCCTTGATCACCAATGGCCCCTTGCGTTGCACCTCAAGCTCGGTCTGCGAGAGCCTCCCGGAGAAGGAAAAACCGCAGCCATCGTCCTCGATCACTACCCACCACCGTCCATCGTGGGCGCCCAGGCGAACCAGAACATGCTCGGCGCGGCTGTGCTTGCGCACGTTCACCAGCCCCTCCTGCACGATGCGCGCCAGTTCGCGGCACACGGGCTGGGGCATATCCAGCTCCTCGATCTCGGCGACAAAGCGGGCGGAAATCCCCGTCTCCCGCTGGAACCGCTCCACCGTGTCGTTCAGGAAGGGCACCAGCTTGCGCGAATCGACGTCGAGCGACTTCATCTGCTGCATCAATTCCCGCAGCTTCAGAACTTCTTCCCGCAGCAGCCCCTGGATGCGTCCCAGTTCGTCCACCACCGACTCCGGCCTGGTTGGCGAAATCCGGCGCAGCACGTCAAGCTGCATCTCCACCGCGATCAGCGACTGCACTGCGCCGTCGTGCAGTTCACGGGCAAAACGGGCACGCTCCAGCGCCCCCGCCCGCAGCCGCAACCGCCGCAGCAGGTAGACGTTGTAGACCGCCGGCCCCACTTGTCGGGCCAGTTCCCGAAGGAAGCGCAATTCCTCCTCGATGTTGCCGGTCAGCACGGGATCCAGCAAAATGATGCGTCCCCACCACTCCTGCCCTAGCAGGAAGGACACCGTGGTCAGGCAGTCGAAGGTATGGTGTTGCGCCAGCCCATCGACGAAAGCCGGTGGCGAACCTTCAATCTTGCGGCCTTTCCGATTGATGCCGATGTAGGTAAACCCCTTGTTGCTGCGGCCCAGGTAGCTGGCCTCGGCTGGCGATTCGTAAAGATATGTGTCGCGGTCGGAGATATTGGGATCGAGCCAGTGGAGCACGCTCGGAGCTCCGTCTCGTGAACTGAGCTCACCCACAAAAACGTGCTCGCTGTTGGTTTCCTGCGACGCGACCAGCGCGTGGCGCGCCCCGTACATCGTGATCAAATCGCCAATGATCTGCTGCAAGGTCCCGCTGAGCCCGGCTTCCACTCTCACCTCGGACAGCAGGCGGGCGATCACAGTCTTTTCGGCACGCAGTTGCTTCTGTTGCTCCGCCAGGTAGCCCAGCAGCAAACCGAGAACAATCAGGGAAATCGAGCGCAGAAACAGGCTTCGGGGCTCGAAATCGGAGAACTGCACTTGCAGTAACGGAAGTCCGTAGCGCTGCAGGATACCGTCGGCCCAGTCCACCAGCCCGAGATGGAAGGCAAGACTTTCCGCCCACAGAATGATCAGCGCGATGAGAGCAGTACCGACTGTTTCCCATAGTCCCCAGCGGTATGCGGCGGCCGCCAGCACAAACACAAAGAACAGGAAGAACTGATTGCCGTGCCCGCCGGCGAAGGTCGAAATCAGCGCCGGCCAGATGATGTCGGCACTGTGCACCAGCAAACGGAAAGAAGACGTCGATTCCTGGCGGCGGCGCAGCAGAAGGATAATCGCGACGCCCTGCCCGATATAGAAAGCCAGCAGACCGGACACCCAGATGGAGTACCCGATCCCCACCGGGTCCATCAGAGTGGTGATCAGGGCGGCGACTGCCAGCAGCACACGCGCCGTTGCCAGCCAGCGCTCAATTCTTCGGATTTCATCCGGGCTGGTAGGGGAACGCAGCCTCCACTGAGACCGGCTCCTCAGCCCTGATAGTAGTCGTGACAAACCGGGCACCTGTAAAACACGGATATTATTGATCTTAGATTTTCAGCGCAAGCGAAACTTGAGTCCGCATGCCGGCCGTCACGTACCCAGTAAGATTCATCGAGTCACCCAACCCATCACGCACTCTTCGACAGTTCCGTCGTCCCCTTCAATTGCCCACATGCTGCGTATATGTCCCGGCCGCGAGGCCGCCGGATAAACGCCGGCACCCCGTTCTTCTTCAAGATATTCTGGAAGTCCAGCACAGTCCGTTCTTTCGGCGTCCGGAACGGCACTCCCGCTCCGGGGTTCAGCGCGATCAGGTTCACCTTGGCGCGCAGAGGACTGACCAGTGCCGCAAGCTCGCGCGCATGCTCCGGCGAATCGTTCACCCCGTCGAGTAGCACGTATTCGAAGGTCAGCTTCTCCCTCTTCCGCAGCGGAAAGGTGCGCGCCGCAGCCATGAGCTCCTCCAGATCCCATTTGCGGTTGAGAGGCATGATCTGCGTGCGAAGCTGGTCGTTGGGGGCATTCAGTGAGATCGCCAGCTTCGGCCGGATCGTTTCGGCACCGAGATCGGAGATGCGCGGCACAATCCCTGCGGTGGAAACCGTCATCCGCGATTCGGGAATGCCGACGCCCTGCACCAGCAGGCGCACCGCCTTGATGAATTGTTCATAGTTGAGCAGCGGCTCTCCCATGCCCATGAAAACGATGTTCACGCGGTCCTTCGGCGGGAAGACTCCATGATCGTTTAGCACCGCGGAGACCTGCCCGACGATCTCTCCCGCCGAGAGGTTGCGCCTCAACCCCAATAGCGCGGTCAGGCAAAACTGGCAATCGACGGCGCAGCCCACCTGGCTTGACACGCAAATGGTCGACCGGCCCCGGGGATTTTCTTCAGAGCGTATTGTGTCCTCGCCGGCTTCACTGCCGTCGCCCATTTCCCCGTCGTCGCCCTCGGGCATCCAGACCGTTTCCGCGGTCTGTCCGTCCTGAAATTGCATGAGATAACGGACCGTCCCATCGGAAGAAACAAACTTTTTCTCAATCTTCGGAAGTCCGACCGAAAACTCGGATGCAAGAGCGCGCCGAAAATCCTGCGGCAATGGGGAAATCTCGTCGATCTCGCGAACCCGATGGCGATAGAGCGCTTCAAAGAGTTGGGCGGCCCGGTAGGAAGGCTGTCCCGCCTTCTCCGTGAGCGATGTAAGCTCTTGAAGGGTAAGGCCCAAAAGTTGATCGGGTGATGCGGGAGTCATGTCTTTGGAATGCGTTCTGCGCTGTTCCGCAATTGTAAAGTACGCGCCCTCCAGTGAATTCGAGCCCCCGGGAGGGGGAAGGACGAATCGGGAGGGCATGCTTCTAAGTTATTGATTCTATTGGCAAAGTTCTTCACTGCGAATCTCCGGCTTGTGTAACAATAATAAGTGGCCGACCTCCCTTGGGCGCGTTCCGCGCTTAAATGCCACAAGCGTCATGGTGAAAGAAGTCCGCAATATCCGCCGCGAAGTCCTCCCGAACGGGTTGACCGTTATCACCGAGGAGATGCAACACATCCGTTCAATCTCCATCGGGATCTGGGTCAAGGCGGGTTCGCGGGACGAAGACCCCCAGTGGAACGGCATTTCGCATTTCGTGGAGCACATGGTCTTCAAGGGAACGAAGCATCGTTCTGCGGAGGACATTGCCCGCCAGGTGGATTCCATCGGCGGGAACATGGACGCGTTCACTGCCAAGGAATGTATCTGCTTTAACATCAAGGTCCTCGACGACCACCTTCCAATTGCCATCGATGTACTTAGCGATCTTGTGTTGAATCCCACCTTCGATGGAACTGACATCAGCCGCGAGCGCGGCGTCATCCTCGAAGAAATCAAGATGGATGAAGACAATCCGGACTATCTGGTGCACGAGATCTTCACTCAGAACTTCTGGAAGGATCATCCGCTGGGCAAGCCGATTCTGGGAACCAAGGATACGGTTAAGACCTTCGAACGCAACCCGGTGCAGGACTTCTTCGGCGAGCGCTTCATCCCCAATAACCTGATTGTCAGCGCTGCGGGAAACCTCAAGCATGCGCAGTTTGTGGAGCTTGTTGCCAGGCAGTTCGAGCAATTGAAACCGCGGAAGAACGGTTTTCACAGCTCTCTGCCGAAGATTGTGCCCCGCATTATCATGCGCAATAAGAAGGCGCTGGAGCAGGTGCAGATCTGCGTGGGAGTGCCCTCTCACCCCATCGCCCACGAGCAGCGCTACGCCTCGTACATCCTGAACACTTTGCTGGGCGGCGGGATGAGTTCGCGTTTGTTTCAGAACATTCGTGAGCGCCAGGGCTTGGCCTATGCCATCTACAGCGACCTGAATCCCTACCGCGACACCGGTTGCCTCTCGGTCTACGCGGGAACCTCACGGGAATCGGCGGGAAAGGTCGTGCAGTCGGTGATCTCTGAATTTGCCAACCTCAAGAGAGAACTCGTGCCCGAGGAAGAGCTTCGCCGGTCCAAGGATCAGTTGAAGGGCAGCCTGATGTTGTCGCTGGAATCGTCGACGGCGCGCATGTCGAATCTGGCGCGTCAGGAAATGTACTTTGATCGCTTTTACAGCATGGACGAGTTGATCGAGAAAATTGAGCAGGTCACCGCGGAAGAGATCAAGCAACTGGCGGAACAGTTCTTCCGGACCGATTCAATCGCCGTTACGGTGCTGGGGAACCTGAATGGTCTCCGGCTCACGCGCGAACAGCTTGCTTGTTAACAGGCTTTTGCGCCAATATTCACTGGCACCTCCCCCACAAGTGCTGGCCCCCTGGTACATGTCTTTCTAAGTGCTCTCGGGCCTCGCTTCCGCTAGCCTCGGCGGGTCTTTCGGGGCATACTAAACAGTCGGTCGGGCCGGTTTTTTCGGCTTTGGGGAGGGTTTGCAGATGTCCATGTTAGACGAGCAACAGCGCCTGAAAGACAGTCCTGCGCGGGTTGACCTGAGCGCCGGACGCAGGCAGCGGCGCCAAATGGCGGTCGCACTGGGGATCCTGCTGGTGGCGTTGATCCTGGTGTTCGTGAAAGACCGGCAGTTCTGGTTCCCTTCTCCCACCACGAGTGTTGAAACGGTTGAGCCGGCTTCACCCGGTCCAAAGGCAGAAGACGTAACCAAGGGCAGGCAGCATGCGGCACCGGCTCAGGCGACTCCGAAGCCCAAGCAGCGTACTCAGCCAGCCACGGTTCCGAGCTCAGAGGAACACGCTGCGACAGCAGGGCCCACGGTCACTGCCACGCAACGCACCGTTCTGCCTCCTCTCGAAGTAGAGGTGGTTGCCGGCGGCAAGCACCGTCCGGTGCAGCCGCACAACAACGCCATCAAGGTAGACATGCGCTCCGAGACCGCTCCGCCAGTCGCGGAGACTACTACGACGGCGCTTGCCACGACCGAAGAGCCGGGTAAGGTCAGCGAGGCGGCCGCAACCGTCCACATGTCTGCAGAGACCACACAGGCCGTCTCCCGTCCGGTCGAGCCCAGCTATCCTCTGCTGGCTAAGCAGATGAAGGTTCAGGGCGCGGTCGTGCTGGAGGCACTGATCGCGAGGAGCGGAAACATCGACGAGTTGCGTGTGTTGAGCGGCCCGGCGATTCTTTCCAGCGCGGCCATGGAGGCGGTACGGCAGTGGCGCTTCAAACCTTACTATCAGGAAGGGCGGGCGGTGGAGACTGAGGCGCGCATCACCGTCAATTTCACCATCTCGACGTACTAGCCGTTGGGTGAAAGAACTCCTGCGCAAATAAAAAGAGCGTCCTGACTCTTAACGAGTCACCAGGACGCCCGGGCAGCCCTCCCCCAGAACTGCTCGTCCATGAAAGTAAATCCACTCGTGATTTTCGAAAATGGCACTCCCGTGCCGGCGCACTACACCTAAGTACCGCACAACATCAATCTGAAAACAAAAGACTTAACCTGGTAGGCGACGGACCGTCCTGGCTTTTTCCACAGACGCTTCATACTCTCGCCACGCTCCGCTCAGCGTGACAATCCTGCCGCCGAGGCTTGCCCCACCAGCCCGATGGCGGGAGCGACTTCTACCCGGTTCCTTCCGTTCCACTTCGCCAGGTAGAGCGCCGCGTCTGAGGCGCGTAGAAGCTGCTCGTAGTCCACCGGCTCCGTCCCCTCGGCCGGCACCGAGACCACTCCAATGCTGACGGTGCACCACAGCGAGCCCGCCGAGGTGCCGACCGGTGACTCGCTGACCGCTTGTCGCATCCTTTCGGCGGCTGTGACGACTTCGTGAGCCTCCGACGCGGGTATGATCGCCAGGAATTCCTCCCCGCCGTAACGCCCGATGTAGTCATAAGAGCGTACGGCTTCCTTCATGCGCTTGCAGACCTCCTGCAACACCGCATCGCCGACCAGGTGTCCGTGGGAGTCATTGATCTGCTTGAAGTGATCGAGATCCGCCATCATCACCCCCAGCCCGTTGCGGATTCGGGACTCGCGCTGCGCCTCGCGCCGCAGCAGGTCGATGATTGCGCCCCGGTTCCAGATACCGGTCAGCCGGTCGTGCCCAGCCTCGAACTGCAGCGCGCCATGGGCTTGCAGCAGGGCGTCCTGTAATTGCAGGATCCGGTCGCCGGCCCGAATGCGGGCATGGAGTTCGTCCGCATTGAAGGGTTTGGTGATGTAGTCATCGGCCCCTGCGTCCAGCCCGGTGACGATATCCTGCTTTTCAGTCTTCGCTGTCAGAATCAGCAGGTAAGGGTACGGGCTTTTCGCGGTGGCACGGATTCTCGTGCAAAGCTCAACCCCATCCATGCCCGGCATCATCCAGTCGACAATGGCCATCCGCGGCGCGTCTCTCCCTTGCAGCTCGTTCCAGGCGTCCATACCATTTTCCATGGACAGCACCCGGTAGTTCCACCTCTGAAGCCAGCTTCGGAGCACGTGCCGGAAGATGGGGTCGTCTTCCGCGATCATGATCCTGTCCAGTGTCCGCTGTCGGCGGAATTGGCTTTCTTGCCAGGCTTCGATGCCGGGAAAGGTTCTCACTGCAGCACCCGCGCATCCTCGCGGATTACCGCATGGAGGCTCTCCATTTCCTTCTGCAGGGACTCCACCATCTCCGCCACGCCTGGGAGATTTTCCTCTGCTGCCTCCTTCTCCATTTTGCGCGCCAGTTCGTACAGTTTCTCTGCTGCCAGGTAGCTGACTCCACCCTTCAGGCTATGCGCCGTCCGTTGCACCTCCTCATGATCGCCGTTCGCCAGCCCTTCCTTGATCTTGGCCAGCAGTTTGGGAGATTCATCGAGGAAAATCTGGCATAGCTCGCGCAGCAATTCCGGATCGCCTCCCACCCTGTCCAGGGCCTGGTCGCGCCCCCACGAGTGTGCGGTCAGTCTGACCTTCTCTGCCTCGTCCTCTCGGGATGGCTCCGCCTTACCTCCGAGAGCTAGCGCTTTTTCGATGTCGCTGAAGCGAATCGGCTTGGCGATGTAGCCGTCCATCCCTGCCCGCAGACACAGCTCGTTGTCGCCTTTCATGGCGCGCGCCGTAACCGCAAAAATCGGGATGTGCACCCCCGTGGTTTGCTCCATCTTGCGAATCGCAGCCGTTGCTGCCAGCCCGTCCATCACCGGCATCTGCACGTCCATCAGGATGAGATCGAACTGCTGATTGCTGACCAGCGAAAGCGCCTCGGCTCCGTTCTGTGCGACCACCGAGGTGTGTCCCATCTTTTGCAGAAGACGGACCACCAGTGTCTGGTTGATGGGATTGTCCTCGGCGACGAGGATGCGCAGCTTGCGCGCGGTCTCCCGCAGGGAATGCCGCGTGATCAGCGCCGGCTCGGCCGGCGGGTGGCTCGCCTGCCGCCATCCCAGCACGGCCAGGATGGCATCGCGCAAATCGTTGCGCAGAACCGGTTTCAACAGGTACGCGGAAATGCCCGCTCGTCGGCACTGCGTGCCTTCGCCCGGCTGACCCGACGACGTAAGCATCAGGATCGAAGAATTTGCGCTCGAGGGCCGCCCTCGAATCATCTCAGCCAACTCGAAGCTCTCGATCCCCGTCAGGTGGCCGTCGAGCAGGATGACCTGGTGCGGCGATGCCTCGCTGTCGGCCGAATCCAGAGCTTGCAGTGCAGCGATTCCGTTTTCCACCGCTGTCGGCTTCATCCCCCAGCGCATCGTGAGCGCAACCAGGATGCGGCGGCTCGCCGCATTCCCGTCGATCACCAGCACCCGTACTCCCTTCAGATCCGCCTCGGCCGCGGGCGAGATTGAATCCTCCTGCACCGTGGCCGGAGAAAAATAGGCCGTGAACTGAAAGGTGCTTCCCTTTCCCGGCTTGCTCTCCACCCAGATCCTCCCTCCCATCAGGTCCACGAGCCGGGCCGAAATAGCCAGGCCAAGCCCGGTTCCCCCATATTTTCGGGTCATGCTGCTGTCCGCCTGAGAGAAGTCCCGTGCTTCTCCGGCGGAATTCCAATCCCCGTATCCAGCACTTTGAAGTGCAACTCCACCTGGTTGGCCTCCTGCGAAGCTTTCTCCGCCGTCACCACCACTTCCCCCTGTTCCGTAAACTTGATTGCGTTGCCCACCAGGTTGATCAGGATCTGCCGCAGGCGGCCCGGGTCGCCGAGCAGCACCGACGGCACGTCCGGAGCAACGTCGTAGACCAGTTCCAGGCCCTTCTGGTGTGCGCGCAGTGCCAGTCCTTTGAGCGTTTCGCCAATGGTGTTGTACAGGTTGAAGCCGATGCGCTCCAGTTCGAGCTTTCCCGACTCGACCTTGGAGAAGTCGAGAATGTCATTAATGATTCCCAGCAACGATTCGGCGGAGGTTTTCGCCAGGGTTACGTATTCCTTCTGCTCCGGATTGAGATCGGTATCCAGAGCCAGTTCCATCATTCCCAGCGCGCCGTTGATGGGCGTGCGGATCTCGTGGCTCATGTTGGCTAGGAATTCGCTTTTGGCGCGGTTCGCCGCTTCGGCAAGTTCCTTGGCGGACTCAAGCTGAAGATTCATCCCCGTTCGCGCTTCCACCTCCGCCTGCAACTCCGCCTGCTGACGTTCCAATTCCTGGTCGCGTCTCTGGATCTGGACCAGCATGCCGTTGAAGGCGGTGACCAGAGAACCCAGTTCATCCTGCGGGCCTGCGGCGGCGCGAATCGTGTAATCGCATTCTGTGGAAACCCGCTCCGCCGTCTGAACGAGATCTTCGATTGGCTTCGTGATGACGGGCTGGAGACGCGAAGACAGGAAGTACGCCATCCCTGAGGAAACGATCACCAGCAGCACCACAACGGAGATATTCCGCAGCCGTCGCTCATCCAGTTCCACCAGATCGGATTCGACGAAAATCACCCCGATCTCCTGCCCGCTGTCCCAGATGCGGTGGAAGTACCGCATTCTCTTGGGCAGAAGGTACACGCCATCCGGTTGCAGCAATGGCGGCTCCTGGTTCTGGGCAAGATCGGCCCGGACGTAGCGCGCAAACGGCATACCGGCGCGCGTGTAGGTGCACGCAATCGTGATTCGCGGCTCCGATCTCAGCGCGGCCAGAACGTCCGAGGCGGTCTTGGAATCCCCGAAATTGAGCGCGGTAACGCTGTTCGTTCCCAGGATGGCGGCGTTGGTAATGAGCCGCCCTTCGATCGCGCGCCGCAGACTGATCAGGTCGTAAACATTGATCGTCAGGCAAGCCAGGATCAGAGTCGCCGAGCTGATCAGCATGACGATCAGCGTGAGTTTGCGTCCCACCGACATCTTTTTCAGCATTCGCATCGCGCCGGGTTTAGAGACAAGGACTTCCACATGGCCTATCGGCTTGATCCACCGCCTCTTTAACCACGGGACCGCCGCAAAGCACCCGCCACAGCTGAAACGGCGCGAACCAGTTAGTGCCACCAGCCACGATCTGGCAACCCGAGGTACAGGTCCATTCGGAAGGATTCGGGAAGCCTTCCGCCGCCTGCATAACTGTCCTCTTGAAATTCCCGGCATGGGCGAAATCGCTAAAGACGGCTCGCGAGGCCGCCGATTGCATCCATCAGATGCCTGAAGCACAACAGCTTGGCCATGCTTCCTCTTTCCACGGATTGGCTCCCTTTGCGGTGAGCCGCCTCCGGCGCACGCGATAGGAGCCGTGTATGTCGAATGAATTGCAGATTCTGCTGGTCGACGACAGCCCCGAAGACGTGGAACTGGCGCTTCACGCATTGCGCAGAGAAAACCTTGCGAACCATATCCAGGTCGTCCGCGACGGAGAAGAAGCCCTGGATTTTCTCTTCTGTCGCGGGCAATTTTCCGACCGCCCGCCGGAACTTCCCCGCCTCATTCTGCTTGATCTCAAGCTGCCAAAGGTGGACGGAGTCGAAGTACTGCGGCAGATAAAGGCCGATCCCCGCACGAAATCCGTCCCCGTCGTCATCATGACTTCCTCGAAGGAGGAGCGAGACCTGGTGAACGGCTACACCCTCGGCGTCAACAGTTACATCCAGAAGCCGGTCGATTTTACGCAGTTCCGCGACACTGTGAAGGCCGTCGGTCTCTACTGGTTGGTCACGAATCAATTTCCTGGCAAGGTTCCCTCCAAAGCGGCGGGGCAGGGTTCGTAATGAGCAGCCCAACCACCGCGCTTCGGCGTGACGAAGCAGGCGTCAAGGGAACCCGTGTGCTGGTGGTAGAGGACAACCCGGTTGACGGAGAGCTGGTAAAGCACGAACTGCAGCGGGCTGGCCTTGAAACTGTAGACCCGATCGTGCAAACCGTGGAAGACCTTCGCCGACGAATAAGAACCGATTGTCCGGATATCATTCTCACCGACTACAACCTGGGGCAATGGCAGGGAATGGACGTGCTCCAGGTCTTGCGCGAAGAACGGCTGGAAATTCCCGTAATCGTAGTGTCCGGGGCGCTGGGCGATGTAACGGCGGTGGAGTGCATCAAGCAGGGCGCCAGCGATTACGTGCTGAAGGACTCCCTGGCCCGCCTGCCTATTTCCATCCGCCGCGCTCTGGAAGACAAGCGCAACCGCGAAGAACGGGAAGCGGCACAGGAAGAATTGGCGAAACGAGTGGAGGAACTGGCTCGTTCTAACCGCGATCTGGAACAGTTTGCTTACGTGGCGTCGCACGACCTTCAGGAGCCGCTACGCATGGTCGCGGCTTATACCCAACTGCTGGGAGAGCGTTACAAGGGCAAGCTCGACGAGCAGGCGGACAAATACATCCATTACGCGGTGGATGGCGCGCAGCGCATGCAGACGCTGATTCAGGATCTCCTCGCCTTTTCCCGCGCCGGGCGCCAGGGAGATATGAAGCGGACCGAGTGTGATGCTGTCCTGTCAGAGGCGCTGACGAATCTCGAAGCGCTGATTCTGGAAAGCAAGGCAGTAGTTCATCGCGATCCCCTTCCCGCGGTGAACGCCATCGCCTCGCAGTTGCGGCAGGTATTCCAGAATCTCATCGGGAACGCCATCAAGTTTCGGGGCCAGGCGGCGCCCGTGGTCCACATCGGGGCGGAGCCCGACGGCGAGGCCTGGAGATTCTCCGTAAAAGACAACGGGATCGGGATGGCGCCCGACGACATTCAGAATATTTTTGTGGTTTTCCGCCGCCTTCACACCCGCGAGGAATATCCCGGCAATGGAATTGGCCTCGCGATCTGCAAGAAGATCATCGAGCGCCACGGCGGAAAAATCTGGGTGGAATCAGAGCCCGGACAAGGCACCACGTTCCTGTTCACCCTGCCGGCGCAGGAAGCGCCGGAGAAGTTCAACCCCCAATCCCATGAGCAAACGAGTCGAGATCTTGTTAGTCGATGACAATCCCGCCGATCTGGATCTTACCAGCGACGCGCTTTCGCGCATCCGCTTCCCTAACCACGTGAACACCGTGTGCGACGGCGTGCAGGCGATCGCCTACCTCCGCCGCACCGGCGCTTACAAGAGCGCGGTCCCGCCGGATCTGGTCATTCTCGACCTGAACCTGCCTCGCAAGGATGGCCGCGCGGTTCTCTCGGAGGTGAAATCGGATCCCCGGCTGAATCACACTCCCATCATCATTCTCAGCACCTCGGAGGCAAAGCGCGACGTCAGCAAGTGCTACGAACTCGGCGCCAACAGCTACGTGCAGAAACCCGGGAAGCTGGACGACTTCATCGTAGCGATTGCCGGCCTGGGAGAGTTCTGGTTCGGGTGCGCCCGCCTGCCCTCGCGACTGGAGGAATAGTGAAACACCCTCCGAATCACGTCCTGGTGATCGAAGACAACCCGGGAGATGCTGACCTGGTAAAGCTGCGGCTGATCGAAAACGAGTCGAATGTCGACGTCAGCTGCGTTACCCGCCTGTCGGAGGGCCTCCGGTCCCTGGAGCAGGATGCGCCCTCCGTCGTGCTCCTCGACCTCAATCTGCCCGACAGCCACGGCGCCGACACCTTCCGCCGAGTACTTACCCAGGCCCCCGGCGTTCCCGTGGTTGTGCTTTCCGGCCAGGACGCCGAAGACTTAGCCATCAAGGCCGTCCATCAGGGAGTGCAGGACTACCTGGTGAAGGGAGGTTTCGACAGCAAACAGCTCACCCGCGCCATCCGCTACGCGGTGGAACGGCAGTCGCTGATAACCTCGCTCGATATCAGCCGCAAACAGCAACTTCAGTTCAAAGACCAGTTCCTTTCGCATGTCTCCCATGAGCTACGCACCCCGCTGACCTCCATTCACCAGTTCGTTACTATCCTTCTCGACGAACTGGCTGGACCTCTTGGGCCCGAACAGCGCGAACACCTGGAAACCATTCTGCGAAGCGCCAACCAGCTTCGCACCATGATTGCCGATCTGCTGGAGGCTACTCGGGCGGAGTCGGGCAAAACCCGCGTCGAGCAGCGTTGCATCGCCATCGGCGACGTTATTACTCAGGCCAGTTCCATGTTGCAGGCCAGCGCGCAAGCCAAGAACGTCTCGCTGGAAGGAACGGTCGAAGGCAGCATCCCTCTGGTTCTCGCCGATCCCGACCGCGTGCTCCAGGTGCTGACCAACCTCATCCACAACGCGATCAAGTTCACGCCGGCAAACGGATCCATCACCGTTCGCGCCTATCGAATCGATACCGATCCCGACTTCGTTTACGTTTCGGTGAAAGACACCGGCCAGGGAATCAGCCCGGAGGCCAAGCCCCTCATCTTCGAAAGACTCTTCCAGGACTCGAACGCTACCGACAACAGCCGGAAGGGCCTCGGTCTCGGCTTGTATATCGCCAAGGAACTGATCCGCCTGCACGGCGGCCGCCTCTGGGTGGAAAGCGCCATGGGCCATGGCAGCGTCTTCAGCTTTACGCTCCCACTGTTTTCGATGACCAAGCTCCTGTCCCCCATACTGATTCATAACGGCAAGCTTCGGGAGCACGCATCCTTGCTCACCGTCGAGCTGACTCCTCGTCTTGTTCCGCTGGCCATCAATTGGCGCGACATTCGGGAACAGTGTCTCGAAGTGCTTCGGCGCTGCATCTTTGTCGACAAAGACATCGTTCTCCCTCCGCTCGGCACCGGCCGCAGCGGCGAGACCTTCCTGATTGTGGCCTCGGCCGACAAACAGGACAGCGGGATCCTCTCCCGGCGGATCAGGCAGCAGTTGGAACGCAACACCCAGCTTCAGGCCGCGGCCACATTTACCATTTCCATCGTCCCCATCGAGTTACTACAGGTTACCAATGGCGTGCCAGTTCTAAAGCTCCTGGACCAGGCCGTCGATAGGATCAGTGAAACGGTTATGGCAACTTCGAATCGCAAAGCCACCCATTCACATTCGATGACGCCGGCAGACAGCCGGCTGGGGAGAGAAAAGGCCAATGGACAAACAGAAAATTCTAATTGTTGATGACGATCCTGACTTGCGGCGCGCACTGAACGTTCGCCTGCGCGCCAACCAGTACGAAACCTCTTACGCGGGCGATGGCTTTTCCGCTATAGCGATGGCACAGAAAGAGCGCCCGGATCTGATCATTCTCGACGTGGGCCTGCCGGCCGGCGACGGTTTCGTGGTTTTGGAGCGTCTGCGTCAAAACGCGATGCTTTCCTGCATTCCCGTGATCGTGTTGACCGCGCGCGACCCGCAATCGACCCAGGACAAGATCCTGCAAGCCGGGGCCACCGCGTTTTTTCAGAAGCCGGCCGACAACTTAGAATTGTTGAACACCATTCGCAACGTTCTCAGCCCGGCTTGGCCGGGCACTGTCGGCGCCACCTAGAGCGCTCGTTTAAATCCGGAATCTACGCCCGGCTCGGTGAGGTGTAGAAACGGCCGCCGCCTGTCGAGGAAACAGAGTCGCCCTTCGTCTTCGGCTTACGGCGGCCGTTATTTTTTCCGTGACTGCTCTTTCGGTCCTCTTCCCGGGGTTGAAGACTCCCGGACATTCTGCCGATCTCACCACTTTGCGGCGGATTCTGGCGGCCTATGCCTGAGCGCGACCCACATCTATACCGGAACGTGCTGGAAAGTCTGCGGATCGGTATCTGGCTGGTCGACCGGGAGCGCCGGATCTTCTTCTGGAACGACGGCGCGGAAGCGCTTACCGGCTACCATCGCCACGAAGTCGTCGGCCACTTCAGCCGCGACAATGTCGTCCCCTCCTGCGCCGAGAACGGCTGCCCGGCCTGCGGCGCCACCTGCCCGTTTTCCGCCACGCTGCGGGACGGCAAGGTGCGCGAGGTCCGTATGCAGTTGCTGCACAAGGATGGCTATCGCACTCCGGTGCGTATACGCGTAGTCGCCATCCGCGACGATCGCTCCTCAGTGATCGGACTGATTATCAGCTTCGACCAGCAGAAGTTCGCTGCCGAGCGCGAACGCCGCGATCAGCATCTCGCCATCTACGGCTGCCTGGACCAGCTCACCGGCATTCCCAATCACGGCTTCACCGAGTTTCATTTCCGCGAAAACCTGGCCAGCTTTACCGAGTATCGCCTCCCATTCGGCATTCTTACCATCCAGATCAACGACCTCGACCATTTTGGCGCGACTTACGGCCGCGAAGCCGCCGACGGCGCTCTGCGGGTGGTGGCGCAAACCGTTCGCAACAATCTTCGCCCCAGGGACTTTCTCGGCCGCTGGACCGAAAGTGAGTTCCTGGGAATCCTGGTGAACTGCACCTACGCGGGGCTGGAAATAGGAACCGAGCGCATCCGCGCCCTTCTCGCCTCTGCCAGCCTGTTGTGGTGGGGCGATCAGCATCCCATAACAACTTCCGTAGGGCATGCGGCGGCGGAAGGTGGCGACAGCATGGAAACCATGCTGGAGCGGTCCCGGCATTCCCTGAAGCAAAGCTCCCCCAGACGCCTCGCCGCCGCGGCCGGCGAGCACAAGGTTCCACCTCATTCCTGAGATCTTATGTTCGCCATCATCGGCATCGTGGTTGTCATCGGAGCGGTAATCGGCGGATACCTGATGGAGCACGGCCATCTCATGGTGCTGGTGCAGCCGGCCGAGCTGGTGATCATCGGGGGCGCGGCCCTCGGCACAGTACTCATCGCTAATCCCCCGCATATCCTCAAGCAGATCATTGGGGGCATCCTCGGAGTCTTCAAGGGCTCGCCCTTCAACAAAAAGCGCTACGTCGAAACCCTGAAAATGATGTACGAGTTGTTCAACAAGGCCCGCAAGGAGGGCCTGATGGCCCTCGAGTCCGACGTCGAGGACCCGTCGCAGAGCAATGTCCTCTCCGCCAATCCCCACTTCATCAAGGATCACCACATTCGCGATTACGTCTGCGACACCCTTCGTATGGCGGTCAGTGGCAGCGAAGCCTTCGACCTTGACCAGCTACTGGAACTCGACATGGAGGTTCACCACCACGAGGCCACTTTGCCTATCCTGTCACTCAGCACCATGGCCGATTCCCTGCCCGGCCTGGGGATCGTCGCTGCCGTGCTTGGTGTCGTCATCACCATGGGCGCGCTGGGCGGGCCGCCCGAGGAAATCGGCCACAAAGTGGCGGCGGCCCTGGTGGGAACCTTTCTCGGCATTCTGCTGTGCTACGGATTCATCGGGCCGATCGCCAGCAACATGACAAAGATTGCGGACGACGAGCGCGCCTACCTGCATGTGCTCCGCGTAGTCATGATTTCCTTCCTCAAAGGCACCGCGCCCATCATGGCGGTGGAGGTGGCCCGGCGCGCGATCCCCGGCCACGTCCGCCCCTCCTTCAAGGAACTCGAGGAAGCTTGCCGTGGCGGCGGAGCAGCGGCCGCCGCATCGGCATAAAGACCCATGGATAAAGCCCGTCCTATCATCATCGTCAAGAAGAAAGGAGGCCACGGCGGCCACCACGGCGGCGCCTGGAAAGTGGCCTACGCCGACTTCGTCACCGCCATGATGGCGCTCTTCATCGTTCTGTGGCTCATGAACACCAGCAAGCCGGTGAAGGAGGCTATCGCCGGCTACTTCCAGGATCCCTCCGGTACGGGCGAGAAGAGCGGCAGCAGCCAGACCGGGACAGGCGAAGGCGTCACCGTTTCCAAAGACGAGGTCTCCAAGCTCAAGGACATCCTGCAAAGCGCAATCGAGCACATCCCGGACTTCGACAAGATCAAAGACCAGATCAAGATGACTGTAACCCCCGAGGGCCTGCGCATCGAGCTGCTCGAGACCGAGACTGGAACCTTTTTCGATCTCGGCAAGTCTGCTCCCAACAAGAGCGGAAAGGAGCTCCTGATCGCCGTGGCACAGGAACTGGGTAAAGTGCCCAACAAGATCACCATTGAGGGACACACCGACTCGAAGCCTTACAACGGCAAGGGTGGATACTCGAACTGGGAACTCTCAGCCGACCGTGCCAATTCCACCCGGCGCATCATGCAGGAGGCGGGCCTCAGGGCGGACCAGGTCTCGCAGGTGCGCGGATTCGCCGATCAGCAGCTTCGCGACCCAGAGCATCCCTTCGATCCCTCAAACCGCCGCATCTCCGTGATTGTGCATTCCATCCCCAAAAACGAAAGCGATGAGGAATCATCGTCTGCGGAGGAGAAAGGCGAACATGCGCAGCCGGCTCACGAATCGGAACACGGGCAACCCTCTAACGAGTCAGAGCACGCAGAGCCTTCGCACCACTGAAGGCCGCGAGTGAATGGGCCGCTAGGATGAGGGCGCCTCCGCCAGCTCAGCGGAAGAAAGCGCGGCGCCGCCGGCGATGCCGGCCTCGGTGCCGTAGAAGGCTCGAACCAGCGGAATCTCGTGGGCACGTGGATTGACACAGAAGCCGGCGGTCAGACTTTGCATCTGCTCGAAGAACGGCTTCAGGATCGCGCTCACTCCGCCTCCGATGATGACCACGTCCGGCTCCAGCAGATCGACCATGTTGCTCAGCCATAGGGCCAGCAGTTCCACGGTCTCGCGCAGCGTCTCCTGCGCTACGGGATCGCCCGCGGCGCAAGCCTGCCCGACTATCTCCGTCGTGACGGCGCTGATGCTTCCGCCCGCCATCTCCGGGAGCGACGACCCGTGATTCTTCCTCGCTTCCAGCTTCGCCCGCGCTCGCTTCGCGATCGCTGGACCGGCGGCGAACACCTCGATACATCCCGGCTTGCCGCAGGCGCAGCGCGGCCCGTGATAATCGATGCTCACGTGCCCGCCCTCGCCGGCAGCTCCCGTCCGCCCGCCATAGATCTGCCCGTCCAACACAATGCCGCTGCCAATCCCGGTCCCGATCGTGGCGTAAAACACGTGGCGGTATCCGCGGCCGGCGCCCCACAGCGCTTCGGCTAGCGCGGCCGCATTGGCATCGTTGTCGACCCTGACGGGGACGTTGTAGGTCTGCGAAACTTCATCGGCGAGGGGGAAATTTCGCCAGCAGGGCAGGTTGGGAGGATTGAGCACGATTCCGCGCTTCGGTTCCAGAGGCCCGGGCGCGCAGATTCCGATCCCACGCAGCCACCCCTGGGTAGCGCCCGCCGAAGCCACATTTGCCGAGACCGCGCCAATCGCCGCAGTCACCGCCGCGAGCCCTGCCTCGGGGCCTCCATTCGAGACCATCGGCATTCGCGCCTGCTGGAAGATCTCGCCCTTCCCGTTCACTGCCCCCGCGGCAACCTTGGTGCCGCCTACGTCGACTCCGATAACCAGGCCTCCTTCAGCCCATTGCGGAGAAGATTGTTGTGCGGCGGTCATACGGGAACAACAGGTCTCGATCCTCGGAACGCATAGTAAGCGATGTACAGATAGCAGATTGCGGGAAGGAAGAATGCGTGGTGAATGCCCACCTGGTCCGCAATTGCGCCCTGAGCGACAGGAATGATGGCTCCTCCCACGATGGCCATGATCAGTAGTCCAGAGCCGTCGCCGGTCAGCGGGCCGAGTTCTGCAATCCCCAGCGTGAAAATGCTGGGGAACATCACGGAATTGAAGAAGCCCACCAGGATGATGGTCCACATTGCCACGTGACCCAACGTGAGCATGGAAACGCAGACCAGCGCGCAGGCGGAGAGCGTCGCCACTCCCAGCACCGTGCCAGTCTTGATCTTCTGGAGAATGGCGGAGCCGATGAACCTCCCCACCATCGCGCCGCCCCAGTAGTAGGAAACGTAGCGCGCGGCTACCAGTTCGGAGATGTTCCCGATGTTCGCCTGGCTGAAGTAGTTGATGAGAAAACTGCCGATCGAAACTTCCGCCCCCACATAGACGAAAATACCAACCGTCCCCAGCACCAGGTGCCGGTATTTCCAAAGACTTTGCTTGGGCGCGCCGCCGTGGCGCTCTGCCCCGGGCATGGGAGGCAGCTTGAAGAAGGCAATCGCTACTCCCAGTGCAAAGAGTGCAAGGCCAATGACAAGATACGGCAGCTTCACCGACGATGCTTCATGAATCCGGTACTGCTGAAGCGCCTCCGCGGACATCCGGCGAACCACATCCATGCTCTGGGGAGCGGCGCTCAGGATGAGCGCGCCACCGAGATAGGGTCCAATCGTCGTTCCCAACGAGTTGAACGCCTGCGCGAGATTCAGGCGGCTTGACGCCGTCTTGGACGGCCCCAGAACTGCAACATAGGGGTTGGCCGCCACTTGCAATGCTGTGATGCCGCCGGCCAGAACCATCAGCGCCGCCAGGAACAGCGGATACGAAGGCACGCTGGCCGCGGGAATGAAGAGCAATGCTCCCACCGCCATGGTGAACAGTCCGGTCACCATGGTTCGCTTGTATCCAATCGAGTCGATCAGCTTGGCCGACGGGATGGAAAAGATGAAGTATGCTGAAAAGAATGCAAACTGAATCAGCATCACCCTGGTGTAGTTGAGGTCGAAGATCGACTTCAGGTGGGGGACCAGAACGTCGTTCAGCACCGTGACGAAGCCCCACATGAAAAACAGCGATGTCACAACCACCAGTGCAGTGCGGTAGGACCGCGCGGGTTCGGATGTCTCGAAAGAAGCAGGCTTTAGATTTGTAACTGCCATTGGGCGCTCGTCTGAAGCTGGCATCATACCATCCGCTTTTGGCCAGGGATGGCAATCACATCCCGGAGGTCCGCAGCAGTCTCTGTCTTAGAATAGACATTCTTGCCGCCTCGCCCTCAATTCGATCGCCTGCGCGTGGTGCTCGTGGGCACGCGAAACCCTCTCAATATTGGCGCCGCCGCCCGCGCTCTGAGCAATTTCGGATTTCGTCACCTGCGCCTGGTCAATCCCTACAAGGTCGCCTTTCGCCGCGCCCGCTCAGCGGTTGGGGCCTCGAAAGTTCTCGAAAGCGCAGAAGAATACAAGAATATTGCAGAAGCTGTGGCTGACTGCACGCTGGTTGTAGGGACAACCGCAGTGGGACCGCGCATGCTGAACCATCCCCTGCGGCGTCTCGAACATGGCGCCCGCTCTATTCGCCAGCGTCTGGCATCGGGCAACGTTGCGATCCTGTTCGGCTCGGAAAAGACCGGCCTTTCCAACGACAGCCTGAGCCACTGCCACTGGCTGATGCGCATTCCGACCGGCGAGGAAAATATCTCCATGAACCTCGGGCAGGCGGTCGCGGTCTGCCTTTACGAGCTGATCCGCGACCCTTCGGTCGCCCGGAAAGTCGAGCGGGAGGGTCCCGCGAAAACGCGCGAGGTCGAGCGCATCACCCAGATGCTGCTCGAAGCAATGGATACCAGTGGCTTCATCAAGCCCGGTGCTGCCTCCGCCGAGGAAAAAGCGCGCCGCCTGGTTCGCCGCCTCAATCTTCCGGCTCGCGACGCCGGCGTCTGGATGGGCATCCTCCGCCAGATATTGTGGAAGATGAACTCGGTCGCGAAAGCGAAAAACCCTTGAGGGTGCCCCGTCCTTGTCGTTCCGCACTTTGGAACGACAGGGCGGGGGTTTTGACTTACCGTCCTTGTCGTTCCGCACTTTGGAACGACAGGGCGGGGGTTTTGACTTACCGTCGCTTTCCGCCAGCCTTTGAACCTGTCG
This sequence comes from Terriglobales bacterium, assembly GCA_963803205.1. Lineage (GTDB taxonomy): Bacteria > Acidobacteriota > Terriglobia > Terriglobales > Acidobacteriaceae > CAWDLG01. Next base: position 935,746 of record CAWDLG010000002.1, on the reverse strand, counting down.
CCTTCTTCCAGTACCATAGCGTCCGGCAACGGGCCCCCCGCCGGGTACAGGAGCCATTCTTGAGTCTTTCCGACCGCTGGCAGGAGATTCGAACCGGCTTCGACCGTCCGTTCTGGGTCGCTAATGTCAGCGAACTCTTCGAGCGGCTCTCCTACTACGCCGCCTTCGCTTCCCTCGCGCGGTATCTTCACGAAAGTCTGAATTTCGGTGTAGAGAAGGCCAGCAGCCTGACCGGCCTCTTCGGTGGGCTGGTGTGGTTTCTAGCGATCTTCGGAGGAGCCCTGGCCGACCGCATGGGCTTCCGCCGCTCGCTCTCGCTCGCCTATCTGATTCTCAGTTGCTCCTACTTCCTGCTGGGTTCCATCGCCGCTCCCTGGCTGGCGCCGGTTCGCAACGCCGTCCCGCTAACCGTGCTGGTGACGGTCATCCTCATGTTGCCCGCCCTCGGCATCGCTCTCGTCAAGCCATGCGTTGTCGGCACCACTGCGCGGGCATCGCGGGAGAACGTTCGTTCCATCGGCTATTCGATCTACTACACCCTGGTCAACGTCGGCAGCGCCTCGGGACCGTACGTGGCTTCGTGGGTCCATCAGCGCATGCACGTGGAAAACGTCTTTCGTGTCGCCGCCCTGAGCGTCTTTCTGATGTTCTTTGCGGTCTTGTTCTTCTTCAAGGAACCGCGGCAATCAGGAGAGGCGCAAGCGACCTCGCTCGGTCAGACGGCCAGGAATTTCCTGACCGTTATCTCGAATCCGCGCTTCATGCTGTTCCTGCTGATCTTCTCCGGCTACTGGGTGGTTTTCTGGCAGCAGTACATCATTCTGCCTCTTTATGTTCACAACTACATTGACCCCAATGCCGACACTGAACTGATCCTCATTGCCGATCCCCTCACCGTCATCGCCCTTCAGATGGTGGTCAGTTATCTCACCAAGCGCATGCCCGCGCTTCGCGCCATCACTCTCGGAACGCTGATCACCGGCCTGGCCTGGATGGTGCTGACCGTACATCCCACGGTAATATCAGCGGTCATCGCCCTGATCGTGTTGGCCCTTGGCGAAATTACTCAGTCGCCCCGCTACTACGAATACATTTCCCGTCTCGCCCCGCCGGGACAGCAGGGAACTTACATGGGCTTCGCGTTTCTCCCCATCGGAATCGGATCGCTCATCGGCGGCTGGTTCGGAGGCAAGCTCATCCATCATTTCGGCGAGGTAACCCACCAGCCCGAGCGCATCTGGTGGGCCGTCAGCGCTCTTGGAGTAGCGACCGCCGCACTGCTCTGGATTTACGACCGGTCCCTGAAAGGGCCGTCGACCGCGAAATAAAGCCATCCCGATTCGCCGAAATCCCCGTCGCTTGTTTAGAATGGAACGTTTGCCATGGACCTTTCCGCCATACAGGCCGCACTGCGCGAGCGCAATATCGACGGCTGGCTCTTCTACGACCATCATCATCGCGATCCCATCGCTTACCGGGTTCTGGGTTTGCCGCAGCAGATGATGGTTACCCGCCGCTGGTTCTATCTGGTTCCGGCTCAGGGAGAACCCGTCAAGCTGGTGCACAAGATCGAAGCCTGCCACCTCGACTCTCTCCCCGGCAGCAAGCGCGTCTACGCCGGCTGGCAGGAACTCTTCGACAACATCAAGGCGATGCTCTCGAATGCCCGCGACATCGCCATGCAGTACTCCCCCAACAATCTCATCTTCTATATTTCCCTGGTCGATGGCGGCACCATTGACCTGATTCGGGGTCTGGGCAAGAACATCCTCAGCTCAGGCGATCTCGTAGCTCTCTTCGAGGCCACCCTCACCCAGGAGCAGATCAAGACACACTTTGCCGCCCGCGATTCCATCGATGCCATCATGCCCGCCGCCTTTCAGGAGATCGGACGCCGCGTCCGGAACGGCGGCGCCACCGAGCACCAGATTCAGCAATGGCTTCTCGAGGCGTTCCGGCGGGAGAGCCTGGTTACCGAGGACCCGCCGATCGTCGCCGTCAACGCCAACAGCGGGAATCCGCACTACGAACCACGCAGCGACAATCCGGCGGCAATCCGTGAGGGCGACTTCGTTCTTCTCGATGTCTGGGGGAAGAAGAACACTCCGGGTGCCGTCTATTACGACATCACCTGGACGGGCTTTGTCGGCAAGTCGCCCTCTGACCGGATGCGCGAAGTATTCGAGGTCGTCCGGCAGGCGCGCGATATCGGCGTCAAGACGGTTAAAGACGCCTTCGCCGAGAAGCGCTCCATTCCCGGCTGGCAGGTCGACCGGGCCACGCGCAATTCCATCAAATCGGCCGGTTTTGGCGAGTTTTTCATCCACCGTACCGGTCACTCCATCGGCTCCGAGATTCACGCCAACGGCGCCAACATGGATGACCTTGAAATTCACGACGAGCGGCAGATTCTGCCCAATTCCTGCTTCTCCATCGAACCCGGCATCTACCTTCCGGAATTCGGCGTGCGCAGCGAAGTCAATGTCATCGTTAGCGGCAACTCGGCGGAGGTAACTGGTAGAATCCAACAAGAGATAGTGACTATCTGAATGCCGAACCCAGCCGACGGTAAAAAGAGCGCTGCTGCGGACACGCCGATTCCCCAGCCAATCACGACCATGTCGGTCATTGCTCCGGCCTTGGGCTGGCTCATCCCCGGCGCCGGGCACCTCATCCAGAAGCGCTGGATTCGCGGTCTCCTGCTGTTCGCCTCTATCGTCACCATGTTTGTCCTCGGCCTGCTGATGCAGGGCCACATCTACCGCCCGAACGGCGGTGACATCCTCGACATTCTTGGTTTCGTTGGAGATCTGGGGGTGGGCGGCCTCTACATCGTGAGCCGCATTCAGGACTGGGGGCCCGGCGCGATCGGTCATGCCACGGCGGACTATGGCACGAAATTCATTATCGTTGCCGGCCTGCTGAACTTCATCAGCGTGGCCGATGCCTACCACATAGCCATTGGGAAAAAATCATGACCCTGGAGATCTCTCACTTCAGCGCCGCCGTGTTGTTCGCCACGTTTGCTTCTGTGGTCTTCGGCATCACCCAGCGCAACCAGGCGCGCGAGCAGATCCGGTACGGCCTCTACTGCTTCTTCATGTTTGTGGGCGGCGTTTTCGCGGCAGGCTGGGTGATGTGGCTTCTGCGGCACTAGAACCTGTCTCCTCACTTGGGCTGCCACAACTCGACTCGGTTTCCTTCAGGGTCGGTAAACCATCCGAAGTCGCCATAATCGTAGCGTTCGCGCTTCGCATCCACTTCCGCTCCAGCCGCGATGAGAGCGTCGAGCAGCGTATCCAGTTCGTCGACCTGAAAATTCAGCATCGCCGGCTGCCGAAGGGGAAAGTAATCGGAATCCGCGGGAAAGAACGCCACGACCGCTCGCATACGTTGCTGCGAAGCATCGAACCCGAAGCATCCATCGCGCAGCTCGAGGCCCAGGTGCTTCTCATACCAGGCGTAGAGAGCCTCCGGATTCTTGGACCGAAGGAATGCACCGCCGATTCCGGTAACCTTTGCCATCTTCCACCTCACTGCCGCTCAGTATTGGTAATTCCTCTCACCCTTCCCATACAAATGCGTCGAAGATTCGCTTGGTATCGAAGCCCAGGCGCTTGTACAGCTCCACGGCACGGTTGTTGGCCTCGGTGACAGTAAGGGACAGCATGGAAAAATTGCGCTGTCGCAGATTCGCAGTGTTGGCGGCCAGCAGCGATTCGCCGATTCCCAGCAGCCGAAACTCGGGAAGAACGCAAACCTGCGTGACGTGGCCTACGTCATAGCGCACCCGCGAGCACAGGATGAGTCCCACCAGGCTGCGCGACTGGCGGTGCACCGCTACGAACGACCCTTCCCCATCGAACGTCCCGCATCCCGGAAAGCGCACAATATTGTTGAGGAAGCGCAAGGACCCGCTCAGGCTACGGTATTGATCGTTGATATCCGAGTCCACGTGGCCGCGGTATGCCGACGTGATGATCGCCGCCGCCGGCTGATAATCCTCCTCCGACCACCGCCGGATCTCGATCTCCGGGGGCATCTTCGCGCTCGACCGCGCACCTGCGGCAAGCGGCAGGGCCATGAACAGCCGCCGGTGGCGGTGAAATCCCTGGTCGGCAAAGGGCTTCGCCACCGCTCCTGTTTCATGAAGGAGGAGTTGCGCCTCCACCCGGTGGATGCCTGGAGACTGTTGCAGGGTCTCGATCACGTGCACCAGCAGCCGTTCCTCCACCTGGCGAGGGTCCGGCAGCCTGCCTCCGTTTGCCACGAACAGGTCCCCGATCACCCCTTTGCTGCTCTCGTAGACGAAAAAAGCGTAGCCGCATATCTTTCCCCTCTCGATAGCCGCATATCCGGGCAGAATTTTGGCGTCGACATAGCGCAAAATCATGCTGGCGGATCCGCCGTAATCCCAGGAAAGCAGCCGCGCCCACACTCGAATTTCATCCTCCAGAAGAGGACGTAGATCGGCCGAGGAAAAGTGTCGCAGGTCGAGGATTTCCACGCTTCGGGATGCCTTCAGCCAGGCCCAAACCGCTCGCTGGCGCGAACATGGAGTGTAGTTCGGAGGAACCGCGGGAGGCAAACCAGGCGCATACCGGAAGCTAATAGCCGCGCTTCTTAGCCCCGAAGCCGGCCAGATTTCACCTTAGCCCTCACAAAATGCCGATCTCAATGCTTCCCCGCGCCGGGTTGTGAAACCCAGAAGTATTCCAGGTGCTGCGGTTCGTAGCTTCCCAAAAAAGAAATGCGGCGGTCGGGCACTGCCTCGCGCACCTGTCTTTCGGACCCCTGTGGGATGACCAGTACGTGGTCGCTCTGGGGTATTTGGCCCAGCTCGTAGCGCGATACCTTCTGATTCCGGTAGAAATGCAGCCCGAATTCGGTCTCCCGCGGCACCGCCATCACCGCGATCGGCAGTGTGCCGCTTTCCATGCGTTTGATCTCGCGCGCTAACGGCCGGGCTGACAAGGTGGCGTCCAGCGCCGGAGCGCCAATCCGCAGAATCGCCGCCACTGCCAGAACGACCGGGACCAGCGTGACAAACCGCAGCAGGCGCAGATCGCTTTGCTTGGCCAGGGTCACCGCAATGGCGGCCGCCAGAAAGATCCCGAATCCCGCCGAGATCGCGAACGCCGCTCCCCATGGCATCCGTCGTTGATACAGGATGTACTGAATCATCAGGGCTGGAACAACTGGAGCCGACGCGATCACGGCATGCAGGATGATCAGCCAAATACCCAGCCGCCGCTGGTTCTCCCCGCTTCGCCGCACGTATTCCGCCAGCAGCAGGGTTCCCGCCGGCAGCGCCGGCAAAATGTATCCTGGAAGTTTGGAGCGTGAAATCGAGAACAGCACTACCGGCACGACCAGCCAGATCACAAGAAAAATCGGAAATCTGTCTTCCTCTGCCGGCGCCTTCCGGTCCTGCCACCAGGCGCGCAGTGTCGCTGAAAATTGCGCCATCGCCAGCACGGTCCACGGAACCAGCGCCACCAGAACGATTGGGATGTAGTACCAGAACGGCTGCGTGTGGTGATACAAATTCGTGCCGAAGCGCGCAAGATTGTGTTCCAGAATAAAAGTGCGGAAGAACTCCGGATTCTTCATCTGCACAGCCATGTACCAGGGCAGGGCAGTCGCGAGCAGCAGCAAAACGCCCGGCGGCCACAAAGACCGCCACAGAATCTTTCTGTCGAATGTCGCAGCCGAAAAGAACGCCACGATGACAAACGCCAGAAACAATGCCACCGGCCCTTTCGCCAGCGTGGCCAACCCAAGAAAAAACTGCGCAGCCCCCAGGTAGATTTTGTTCCCGCTCTCTCGCCAGCTATACCAGGCAAGCAGTGCGATGGTGAAAGTGGACGCAAGGGACATATCCACCGATGCCGCCCGCGAGAATCCCACCACCCCGGCCGTGGAAGCTACCATCAGCGCCCCATCCAGGTGCACTCCCGGTCGGAATTTTCGGAGAAAAAGATATACGGCAAACACCATGGCGGTCGCGTCCACCGCCGACGGCAGGCGTGCCGCCCAATCGCTGACGCCGAACGCCGCGTACGCGAGCATCGCCTGCCAGTAATAGAGGACCGGTTTCTCCAGCCATGGCAAGCCGCCCAGCGTAGGCGTGATCCAGTCGCGCCGCTCCAGCATCTCGCGCGCAACCTGCGCGTAACGCGGTTCGTCGGCTCCCACCAGCCCGAACGCCCCCAGGCCAAAAAAGAAAAGAAATCCGCAGAAGCCAACCAGGAGCAGCCAGTCGGTGCGGGAGCGGGACAGTGGCATTTAGGATTTTTCGTTATTGGACGGAAGGCGCCAGCCGCAGTTGCGCCAGCACCAGTTGCACCGCATTCGCCAGAGGACCTTCCACCGAGCACCCGCTGGCGCACTGGTGCCCTCCTCCGCCAAATCGGCTGGCAACCTCGGCGACGTTCATGGCTCCCTTACTTCGAAGGCTCACGCGATAGCGGCCGTCCGCAAGTTCCCGGAAGAATACGGCAACCTGTACATCATGAATCGAGAGCGCGTAGTTCACCAGGCCTTCGCAGTCTTCTTCCTTGGCATGGAGCTTTTCCATTTGCTCGCAGCTCACTGTAATCCAGGCCAACGCGCCTTCGCGGTGCAGGTTGGAGAGCGCCGCGCCCAGCAGCCGCATCTTGGCGGTGGAATGTCCGAAATAAATATTGCGGGCGCACCGCGCCGGGTCGGCTCCTGCCAGCACCAGTTCGCGCGCGAGTTCGAAGGTATGTTCGTTCGTACCCTCGAACATGAACGATCCGGTATCGGTCAGAACCGCCGTATACAGGCAGGTGGCAACATCGGGAGAAATCTTCACCCCCGCCTCGCGCGCCAGCCGGTACACCAGTTCGGCAGTCGCCACCGCTTTCGGATCGATCCAGTTGACGTGGGCGAACGGCCTGCCGCTCAGGTGGTGATCAATGCTGATAAGGAAATGATCTTCCAGGCCCTTAAGCCGTGTGCGCTGAACGCTGTCGCATTCCAGGATGATCGCGGCTTCAAAGTTGCCGTTGACCCTCTCCGCCTGTACTACTTTGTCGGAAAAAGGCAGCGGCCGGTAGATGCGGGGCACGCCGTCGTGCAGCACCACTTCCGCATGCTTGCCCATGCTGCGCAGGATCTGGCAGCAGGCGAGGGCCGACCCCACGGCGTCGCCGTCGGGCCGTGCGTGCGAGGTCAGCAGAAACCGCTTCCGCTGCTCGATGTGCTTTAGAACCTCCCCCAACATACCGTCCTGCTTCTCCGCTGTTCAAGCTACCGCTTTCTCTTCTCCGCGCGCTTCAGGAGTTCTTCGATCCGGGCGTTGTACTGGTGCGAACGGTCCAGTTGAAATAGCAACTCCGGTGCTCGCCGCAGGTGAAGCCGGTCGGCAACTTCCCGCCGGATGTAACCGCAGGCCGCGGTCAATCCTTCCAGGCTGCGCTGCGCTTCCTCGTCATTGCCTTCCACCGTGACGAAAATGCGCGCCGAACGGGCGTCCTCGGCCAGTTTCACCTCGCTCACTCCAACCAGGCCGATGCGTGGATCGCCCAACTCGCCTTCCACCAGCGTTTCTATCTCTTCGCGCAGGGCCTCTCCCAGGCGCCCCCTATGATACTTCTGCCCGCGGCGTTCCACGGTTACACCTCGAATAAAACGAATGAGAATACCAGAAAATAAGATGCCGGTGTGTTCACTTGTGGTGGGACAGTGCAAGCTTTTTCATCCGTCGGGTAAATGCATGACGTGCAAGGCAATACCGAACCGCAAATGGCACTTTGCATCGCCTGTGCAGGCTTGCAGGCCGGCGTTCACGATTTTCCCTGCTCTGGCATAATGTCTCGATGTCTCCCACCGGCGGCGAAATCACTCACGTCAGCGATACCGCCCTGATGGTGGCCGCCTGTCGCGCCCATGAGACCGCTTTGGATGACGCGTACGTGCGCGATCCCTTCGCGGCACGTCTTGCCGGGGAGCGCGGTCCTGCCATCCTGAGCGCTTTGCCGCATGCTGCGGTGTTACGTATTGGACTCGCCATTCGCACCCTGTTTGTTGATCAGTTGCTGCGGGAAGCACTGGAAGCGCACCCTATCGCAACCGTGCTGAGCGTGGGATGCGGCCTGGACACCAGGCCCTGGAGGCTTGACCTACCCTCCGGCCTGCGCTGGATTGAAATCGACTTCGCCGACGTGCTCGACTACAAAGACAAGCTGATGGCCGGCGAAGTGCCTCGCTGTCGCCGTGAACGACTTACAGTAGACGTAAACGATCCGGTACAGAGAATCGCTATCTACGAAGCAGCGGGCGCCTCGCCGGCTTTGATGATCACAGAGGGATTGCTCCTCTACCTGCCCGCTGCGACGGTCGAGGCTCTCGCCGCGGAAAGCTCGGATCAGAGCGGCATCGCCCACTGGATCAGCGATATCACGACCAGTACTTTCAGTCAGGCGATGGGCGGAGCCGATGCGATGCAGTCCATCCGCCACGTGCGGGCTTCCGATTGTCTTGACGGTGAGCAGATTCTCGCGGTGCTCGAACGCCATGGCTGGACGACTACCGGGACGCGAAGTTACATCGCCGATGTCGGGTTTACCAAAGAACGTGTCCGCCGCATGATGGGCGGCGCCGACCCTCCTCGTCCGCCCTTTCCCCCGAACGATCCGACCGGGGTGCTTCGATTCGCCCGGAGGTAACGGTGGTGACGACTTGTCCCATTGAGCACGAAGTAGCTGTCGTCTTGATTTTTCTTTCATCTCCGAACTCGTTTCACAGCTTTTTCCGGTAATGCACACAGCGGTCCACGACGTCATAGCCCAGCGACTCGTGTACGCGCTGCGATGTCTTATTGTCGATCCAGGTATCCGAAGCCATCTCGAGGCATTTGTGGCTGCGCGCCCAATTTTCGGCCGCTGCCAGTAGCTTCCTTCCGATGCCCTGCCGACGATAGCCTTCGGCCACGTACCATCCCTCCACAAAGCCCACAGGCTGCGCCGGGTCGCAGCCATCGGCGTGGGAGCGCAAGTCCACCTCCAGGAAACCAACGACCATACCATCACTTGCCTCTGCCACCAGAATGATCAGCGGCATCGTCACAGGAAGCTTGCCGCCCAGAATCTCATTAACTTCCCGGGCGTGTTCCTCGGCGGAAGCATTGGGCCACAGCGCCTCACGCATTTTTACGAGAGCGTCGCGATCTCCCAGCTGAGCGAGCCTGATGGAAATATCTGGCACGAGATTTGAATGCTATGTTTTGAATGCCATGTTTGGAATGCTATGTCTAGAGATACTCCACAAACGAATCGGAAACGTCGGCGCCGCCGTTGTTGGCGATGCGCGTCGCCTGGCGCTCCACGTTCCTCATCAATCCTTCCAGGTAGTCGCGCGAATCGGAAACGCTGACCACGCCCAGGGTGGCGCGATTCCACAGTCCACTCGAATCCAGTTCCGCCACTGCAACGTTGAAGTGAGCGCGCAGCCGGTCCTTCAGGCTGCGCATTACCTGCCGCTTATCCTTGAGCGATTGAGCTGCCTCGATGTGGAGTTCGAGCGTAAGAAAGGCAATCATGACAGGAGCGGCCTACGCGCCGCCCCGGAAAAGTCTACGCGATCACTTCCGCGGCCACGCTTTCGGTGACGAAAGCTTCGATCACGTCGCCGACCTTGATGTCGCCATAGTTGGAGATCGAGATTCCGCACTCCATGCCGTTGCGCACCTCGCTCGCGTCGTCTTTGAATCGCCGCAGCGAGCCCACCTTGCCCTTGAAGACCACCACGTTGTCGCGCAGCAGGCGGACTTCCGAGTCGCGCTTGATGAGCCCGTCGGAGATATAACAGCCGGCGACGGTCCCCACCTTGGGGATGCGGAAGGTCTCGCGCACGTCGGCGCGGCCCTGGTAGGTCTCCTTGATCACCGGTTCGAGCAGTCCGGTCATGGCGCGCTTGATTTCATCCTGCAACTCGTAAATGATCGAGTGCAGGCGGATGTCGACCTTCTCCTGCTCCGCCAGTTCCTGCGCCTTGCGCTCCGGCCGCACGTTGAATCCGATGATGATGGCATTGGAAGCGGACGCCAGCAGCACGTCGCTCTCCGTAATCGCTCCCACGCCGCTGCGCAGCACCTTCAGCCGCACCTTCTCATTCGACAGCTTGGTCAGCAGGTCGCCCAGCACTTCCACCGAGCCGTGCACGTCGCCCTTGAGGATGATGCTCAGTTCTTTCATCCCCGTAGTCTTCATCTGCTCGGCCAGGCCTTCCAGCGACACGCGCGAACTCTTTGCCAGCGCGGCTTCGCGCGTCTTCTGTTCGCGGTACTCGGAGATGCCCCGCGCCTTGTCGCGGTCCGCCACCACGACAAACTGGTCGCCTGCCTGCGGCAGCCCTTCCATGCCCAGGATTTCGACCGGCGTCGACGGCGGCGCCTCTTCAAGCTGATTTCCCCGGTCGTCGAACATGGCGCGAACTTTGCCGTACACGTTGCCGACCACGAAATTGCCTCCGGTACGCAACGTGCCGTCCTGCACCAGCACCGTAGCCACGGGTCCGCGGCCGCGATCCAGCTTGGCCTCCAGCACCACGCCGCTTGCGGCGCGCTCGGGAGTCGCCTTCAATTCCTGGAGGTCTGCCACCAGGCAGATCATTTCCATCAGCAGGTTGAGATTGGTCTTCTGCTTCGCCGAAACGTCCACGAAGACCGTGGTTCCACCCCAGTCCTCAGGCATCAGGCCGCGGTCGGCGAGCTGTTTCTTCACCCGGTCGGGCATCGCGTCGGGCTTGTCGATCTTGTTCACGGCAACGATGATCGGCACTTCGGCGGCGTGCGCGTGGTCGATTGCCTCGACGGTTTGCGGCATTACTCCATCGTCGGCCGCCACCACCAGCACCACGATGTCCGTCGCCTTCGCGCCGCGGGCACGCATACGAGTGAACGCCTCGTGGCCCGGCGTGTCGAGAAACACGATCTGCCGCCCGTAGGCCGGAGACTGATTGTCCTGAATCGTGACCTTATAGGCGCCGATATGCTGGGTGATGCCCCCGGCCTCGCCTTCGGCCACGCTGGTCGACCGAATCGAGTCCAGCAGCGTGGTCTTGCCGTGATCGACGTGACCCATGATCGTGACCACGGGCGGACGCGTACTCGCTTCGCTCGTGGTGCCTTCTTCGCCGGAAGCCCCTTCGGAGATATCCTTCGCCGCCTGCTCTTCGAAGGTGATCACGTTGGTATCCGCCCCGAAGAAGCGCGCCATCTCGCTGGCCAGTTCTGCGTCCAGCGTCTGGTTGATGGTGGCGAAGACGCCCCGCACCAGAAGCCGCGCGATCAGATCCTTGGCGCGGATTCCTACCTTCTCCGCCAGATCCTTGACGCTGATTCCTTCCGTGATGGTGATGCTCCGCGTGATGGGCTGCGGCTCATTGGAGAGCGACAGCCGCGGCGGCGGAACGTAGCCCTTCATCGGGCCTTCCTTCACGCCACGCGGAATGTATCTTTGGCCGGGACGCCGCGAAGGCGCGCCGGGACGGCTGCCGGGCCGTGTCGGACCAGGCGGCGGAAGTGCTGGCCCGACTCCCAGGGGCCGCGTGCCGCTGGGCGATTGCCGCGTGGGATGCATCGGACGCCGCTCTCCGGGCCGCAACGGAGGCCGGCTTTGCGGCGTGGTGGGCCGTGGGCGCTGGAAAATGGGCTGCCCCGGAACCGGCCGTCCGGGCGCGGGACGCGGTGGCGCTACCGCTGACGCGGTGGGCGCCGCCGGGCGCGGCGGAGCTTTGTACACCGGCCGCGGACCAGTCTGCGGCACAATCATGCGCGGCGATGAAGGCTGAGCCTGGCGCTGGGCCGGCGGAGTCCCGACACTGCTGGGGGCCGCCGTGGCTCGCGGAGGTGCGGCATGCGCTTCGTGCGAAACCACCGGCGGCGCTGCTGGACGCGGCGTCGCTACCGGCGCCGCAGATGCCGTAGCCGATGGAGCCGCCGCAGTGGGGTGCGCTGGTGTTGCTGCCGGCGGCGTAACGAAAGGACGAGCCGGAGCGGCCGGGGTCACTACTCTCGGCGGAGCCACGGCTGGCCTGCTCGGCACAGGAGTGGGCGCTGCAGGCGCTTTTACGACCGGTGCCGCTGGCCTGGTCTCGACAGGAGGTGGTGTTACCGAGCGGGTCGGCTCGGCGGGTGCCGCCGGATGCTGCTTGCTGATGATGGCCTTGAGCACATCACCGGGCTTGGAAATATGGGAAAGATCGATCTTGGTCTTGATTTCGTCGGATTCGGCCCGGCTGGGACGCGCACTCTTTCCCTGCGCCGGCGATTCGCTCTGGGCGCGGAAATAGGCTCGTACCTTGACTGCTTCGTGTTCTTCAAGAGAACTGGAATGGGTTTTCTTTTCTGTCAGCCCCACTTCCGGAAGTGAATCGAGAATTGCCTTGCTCTTCACTTCCAGCTCTCTGGCTAGATCGTTGATTCGAATCTTACTCATCCGGCGTTGATTTCCTCCGTACTGTTCCGCTAAGTCTTCATATCAACCTCACGGTCTCAGTTTGCAATCAAGTACTAAATCCTGCGCGGACTGCGGCTACTCCTCGTTCCGGGGCTCGCTGTCTTCCCCCGCTTCTTCCGTCTGCGCCTCGACCGGCTCGATCTCAGCCGTATCGTCGGCACCAGCCGCTTCAGCCGGGGCCTTCTCCGCCGAGGCCTCTTCCGCTGGGGCCTCCTCCGCAGGGGTCTCCTCCACGGCCGCCGCCTCCTCCGCGAGTGCTTCCTCCACCGGTGCTTCCTCGGTCGGGGCTTCCTCCACCGGCGCTTCCTCGACCGGAGCTTCTTCCACTGCGGCTGCCGCTTCGCCCGCACCCTCTAAGCTGAGGAAGTAATTATTCACCGCCAGGCTGATCTTTTCCACCGTCTTCGGCCCGATTCCTTCAATGGCTTCGAGTTGCTCCGGCGTCATATCCGCGAGCGCCTCGACCGTGCTCACGCCTGCAGAACTCAGCTTGTCGATAAGCCCCTCTCCCAGCCCGGGAACATTCTCCAGCGGCGTGGAAACCGGCGTGGTCAGCGCCGACATCTGCTGCTCCACTTCCTGCCGCTTCTCTTCCTCGCTCTTGATATCGATCTTCCATCCCAGCAGCTTCGCCGCCAGCCGCACATTCTGCCCCTTCTTGCCGATGGCAAGCGACAGCTGGCTGTCATCCACCACCACTTCCAGATGCTTCTCCCCGGAATCCACCACGGTGACGCGGCTCACCTTGGCCGGCTGCAGCGCCTTTTCCGCGAAAGTCACCGCATCTTCGTGATACTCGATGATGTCAATCTTCTCGCCCCGCAGCTCGCGGATGATCGACTGCACGCGCATTCCCTTCATGCCCACACAGGCGCCCACTGCGTCCACGTCCTTGTCCTTGGACATCACCGCAATCTTCGTGCGCTCGCCCGCCTCGCGCGCAATCGCACGGATCACTACCGTACCGTCGTAAATCTCCGGCACTTCCGTCTGGAACAGGTGCTGCACCAGCTCCGGCGCCGCCCGCGACACCACGACCGCCGGCCCCTTCGAGGCTCGTTCCACCCGCGCGATAACCACCCGCACGCGCTCGCCGATGGCGAACGACTCGAGCCGCGACTGCTCCTTGCGTGGCATGCGCGACTCCGCCTTCCCCAGATCGAAAATCACGTCCGGGCCTTCAATCCGCTTCACCGTGGCGTTGACGATTTCTCCCACGCGCCCGATGTACTCGTTGTAAACCGTGTCGCGCTCCGCCTCGCGCACCTTCTGAAAGATCACCTGCTTCGCCAGCTGGGCCGCGATGCGCCCCAGAATTCCCTCGGTTTGCTTGGGGATCTGAAGTTCGCCTCCCAGCTCCAGGTTCGGATCCACCTTGCGCGCATCTTCCAGCGTGACTTGCAGCAGCGGATCCTCGACCTGCTCGGGTGTCTCCACAATCGATCGCACCGCGAAAGCGCGGATCTTTCCCGTCTCCTTGTCCAGCTCCGCTCGCAGATTCTCCTGCGTCTTGTAGTACTTTCGCGTGGCCACAACAATGGCGTCTTCCACCGCGCTGACCACAATCCGCGGATCAATGCCTTTTTCCCGGCTCAGGGCGTCAATCGTGTTGTAGAGCTCACTTGCCATAAAAATTCCACATCCGGCTCCTAGAACTCCGGATCCAGATTTGCCTTCTCTACATTCGCCAGGTCGATCTCCAGTCTCTCAGGTTCGGCCGCTGCCTGCTGCTTCTTCCGCACCGGGCTGATATCGAGAGTCAGCCTTCCGTCGCGGAAACTCTCCAGCTTTCCCTGAAAGTGGCGGTTGCCGTTCACCGGCTGCCGCGTCGTCAGTTTTACCCGGTTCCCCGTAAATCGCTCGAAATCCGCTGGCCGCACCAGACTCCGGTCCAGACCCGGAGACGAAACCTCTAACAGGTATGAACCCGGAATCGCGTCCTCGACATCCAGGATCGTTCCCACTTCGCGACTCAGGTTCGCGCAGTCCTCGTGGGTCACGCCTCCCGGCTTATCGATGAAAACCCGAAGCATCCGGCTCTTGCCGCCGCCCCGAAACTCGATCTCTACCAGTTCCAGCCCGCTTGAGGCCGCCACGCGTTCCGCGATTTCGCGAATGCGCTCTATCTCAAGTGCCATGAAATGAATGACTTAAGTGGACGAAGGGCTACCCCAAACTAAAAAGTGGGCTTGCGCCCACTGGTGTGTTTCGCCACTTGCTGGTATTACACAGCAGTTTCCAAACACCAATATACGCCGCTGGGAAACAAAAGACAAACCGCCTAACCGGCCCGCCATGAGCCGATTAGCGCTTCCTGTGACCTTTGCCAGGCCCAAATCGGTACCAACGTGATTCTTGACGTCCCGCCCGCTCCGCTGTATTGTCTCCAGCCACGACGCGGCTCGGTTCTCCTTCCCCCCAAGATCCGCTACCAAGGAGACCATGGTGCCACTTCTTCGCGCTCGGGGACCGTTCCTCGCCTCCCTGCTTCTACTCGCGGTTGCGATTGCCTTTGTGTCTTCGGCAAAGGCCGCCGTCGAACCCCCTCCCATTTCGCCGGACGAGCTGAAAATGAACTCCGAGCCCCAGGCTCCGGGAGCGCCCGCCATCATCCTGTACCGCCAACTGGACCGCGACGACAACGGTCGCACCTCGCATGAGTTCAACTTCGTCCGCATCAAGATTCTGACCGAGGAAGCCGCAAATACGCCGACGTGGAGATTCCTTTCTTCAAGGGGAAAGATGATATCCACGGCGTCAGGGCAAGGTCGGTCCGCCCCGACGGAAGCTCCGCTGGTTTCGACGGCAAGGTCTTCGATAAGACGATCGTCAAAGCCAAAGGCGTGAAATACCTGGCCAGGACGTTCACTCTGCCCGATGTCCAGGTGGGAAGCATCATCGAGTACTCCTATACGCGGAATTTCGCCGAATACTATGTGTTCGATTCTCACTGGATCCTCAGCGACGAACTGTTCACCCGAAAAGCCGTGTTCTCCCTGAGGCCCTGCACCAGCGACTACAGCAACATGCACGTGCGCTATGTCTGGCAGGGACTTC
This sequence comes from Terriglobales bacterium, assembly GCA_963803205.1. Lineage (GTDB taxonomy): Bacteria > Acidobacteriota > Terriglobia > Terriglobales > Acidobacteriaceae > CAWDLG01. The sequence continues at coordinate 920,204 of CAWDLG010000002.1, read as the reverse complement.
CGCCGGGAACCGATCAGCCCAAGGAGGGCCCGGATCACATCGTCCGCCTGGCGGCCGCGAATATTCCCGCCTTTCAGACCGAGGACTACATGCCCCCGGAGAACGAACTGAAGGCGCGAGTGGATTTCATCTACGAGGACGACATTCCCGAGTCAGACCTCGAGAAGTTCTGGAAAAAGGTGGGGAAGCGACTCAATGATCGCCTTGAAAGTTTTATCGGCAAGAAGAAGGCGATGGAGCAGGCCGTCTCGCAGATCGTCTCGCCTCAGGATTCGCCGGAAGTCAAGCTGCAGAAGATTTACACGCGCGTCCAGCAGATCCGCAACACATCCTACGAAGTGGAGAAGACCGCCCAGGAGGAGAAACGCTCCAACCAGAAGGATGCTGAGAACGTCGAGGACATCTGGAAACGCGGCTACGGCAATGGCTGGCAGCTCACGTGGTTGTACCTGGCTCTGGTTCGCGCAGCCGGTCAGGAGGCCTACGGAGTGTGGGTTTCCGATCGCAGCAATTACTTCTTCAACCCGGCCGCGATGGACTCGATGAAGCTTGACGCCAACGTAGTCCTGGTGAAGCTGAACGGAAAGGATCTCTACTTCGATCCCGGCGCAGCCTTCACCCCATTTGGCATGTTGCCCTGGATGGAGACCGGTGTTTCCGGGCGTCGCCTCGATAAGGACGGAGGAAGCTGGATCATTAGCTCGCTTCCCAAGAGTTCCGAGTCCCGCATTGCGCGCAAGGCTGACCTGAAACTCTCCGACACCGGTGATCTCGAAGGGAAGCTGACGTTGACCTTCTCCGGCCTCGAGGCCTCCAGCCGCCGTGTCGAACAGAGGAATGAAGACGAAGCCAGCCGGAAAAAATTCCTCGAGGACGAGGTTCAGCAGTATGTTCCCGTGGCCTGCGAGGTCGAACTCGTGAACAAGCCCGACTGGGCGGCATCGAACGAGCTGGTCGCAGAATTCAATTTCAAGGTCCCCGGCTGGGTTTCAGGCAGCGGCCGCCGGGCGCTCTTCCCCGTAGGTCTGTTCAGTGCCCCGGAGAAGCATGTCTTTGATCACGCCAGCCGGCAACCTCCTGCTGGTACGTCCGCGCGTTCTGGGGACCAAGACCAGCGGCCTGCTGGAAACCAGGGAGCCGAGAGTGTTCGACATCGAATTCGATGGACCGCTTCGCCACTCGGACATCTTCGAGATCACCTTGCCCGACGGCTATGAGGTGGAAGAGCTTCCTCCTCCGGTCAGCGCCGAGTTCAGCTTCGCCAACTATCAGTCCCACTCCGAAGTGAAGGGAAACGTGATCCGCTACGAGCGCACGTTCGAGGTCAAGGAACTGAACGTCCCGGTCAGCAAGGCCGAGGACCTTAAAAAGTTCTACCGCATCATCGCCGGCGATGAACGCAACACCGTGATATTGCGGCCGGTTCCGCGGTAGGGCGAAAACTCGTCCCGCAACGGGATTTGCGTCACGACTTAAGCGCCTCTAGAACAAAGATTGTCATTCCGAACCGCTTCAGCGGTGAGGAATCCGCTTTCCCCTCGCGGGCGGTCCATTCGCCTTCCAAAAAGATTGTCATTCCGAACCGCTTCAGCGGTGAGGAATCCGCTTTTTCCTGGCGACCGGTCCACCGTCTTCCCAACAAATTGTCATTCCGAACCGCTTCGGCGGTGAGGAATCCGCTTTCCCCTGGCGAGCGGTCCACCCATCCTCCAAAAAGATTGTCATTCCGAACCGCTTCAGCGGTGAGGAATCCGCTTTCCCCTGGCGGGCAGTCCACCCATCCTCCAAACAAATTGTCATTCCGAACCGCTTCAGCGGTGAGGAATCCGCTTTCCCCTCCGCGAGAAAGGCAGCCCTTCCTCTATGACAACAGATTCCTCGCGCGGTAAATCTGCACTTCGGAATGACAAGCAGGTGCTCTTAATCCTTGGCCGCCCGGCTCGCGCCCGGCCCGAACCAATTCAGCCCAAGTCCCGCCGTGGACGGCATAAATGGCGGGCGGGGGCGCCCGCCCCACATGAACCCGCAACGGGATTTGCGTCACCACTTAAGCGCCTCTAGAATAGGTGTTTAGCCTGTTCCGCGGAAAAGCCCTATGATTCATTTTCCTGTTCCTGAGGCGCTCACCTTCGACGACGTGTTGCTGCTGCCTGCCCGCTCCGACCTGGTCCCGGCCCAGGCCAACACCCAGACCCAGCTCACGCGCAACATCCGCCTGAACATTCCCATCATCAGCGCCGCCATGGATACCGTGACCGAATCCCATATGGCGATTGCCATGGCGCAGCAGGGGGGACTCGGGATCATTCATCGCAACCTGACAATCGACCAGCAGGCCAACGAAGTCGACAAGGTGAAGCGCTCGGAAAGCGGAATGATCGTCGACCCCGTCACCATGTCCCCGGACGCCAAGGTTTCCGATGCGCTCGATGTAATGCGCAAATACAAGATTTCCGGAGTTCCCATCACCAAGAACGGCCGCCTGGTCGGAATCCTCACCAACCGCGATCTGCGCTTCGAAAGCCGCTTTGACATTCCCATCGACAAAGTCATGACCAAGCAGAATCTGATTACGGTGCCGGTGGGAACCACGCTCGAGGATGCCGAAAAGATCCTCCACCAGCACCGGGTGGAAAAGCTGCTGGTGGTCGACGAGCAGTACAACCTGAAGGGGCTGATCACCGTAAAGGATATTCAGAAGAAACTGAAATATCCCAATGCCGCCAAGGACTCGCATGGCCGCCTGCGCGTAGGCGCCGCCATCGGAGCCACGGGTGACTTCCTTGAGCGGGCACAGGAACTCTCCAAGTGCAAAGTCGATGCTCTCGCCATCGACAGCGCTCACGGGCACTCGACGCGGGTGCTGGATGCGATCAAGGCGGTCAAGTCCAAGCTGCCGGAAATCGACTTGATTGCGGGCAATGTAGGGACATTCGACGGCGCCTGCGAATTGACGCGGGTGGGAGCTGATGCAGTAAAGGTTGGCATCGGTCCAGGCTCGATCTGTACTACCCGCGTGGTCACCGGCGCAGGCGTTCCCCAGATCACCGCCATTGCGGAAGCTTTCCGCGCCACCAAAGACGCGGGCGTGCCGGTCATCGCCGACGGCGGCATCAAGTATTCAGGCGATGTCACCAAGGCTCTCGCCGCCGGCGCCAGCGCCGTCATGATCGGGTCGATGTTTGCCGGCACCGACGAAAGCCCGGGCGAGCTGATCCTTTATCAGGGCCGCACCTTCAAGTCCTACCGCGGTATGGGTTCGATCGGCGCCATGGCCGCCGGTTCCAGCGAGCGCTACTTCCAGAGCCTGGAAGGCGAAGCCTCTACCGCCATCCCGGGTAACAATGGCGAACAACCCAACCGCCTGGCCAAGCTCGTGCCCGAGGGCATCGAAGGCCGAGTTCCCTACCGCGGCTCCGTCGCCATGATCGTCAACCAGATGACCGGAGGGCTGAAGTCCGGCATGGGATATTGTGGCTGCGCGACCATCGCCGACCTTCTCCAGAAGACCCGCTTCATCCGGATCAGCGTGGCCGGCCTGCGCGAAAGCCACGTGCACGATGTCGTCATTACGCGCGAAGCTCCCAACTATGCTGTCGAATAGGTTCCCTTATTTAGCGGCGCGCACAGCGCCGTTCCGCCCGGACAGTCCGCTTGCCTAGCCGCCGGCTTCCATTGTGGCGGGCCTGGCTGCCTTCGCTGGTATGGCTGGCGATCATTACGCTTGAGTCCACCACGCTGGGATCGTCCGAAAATACTCTGCCTATCCTCTATCGCCTGGTGCACTTCCTGACTGGAGTGGATCCGATCCACTTCCTGGTCTGGCACCACTACCTGCGCAAAAGCGGCCACTTCATCGGCTATTCGATGCTGAGCTGGTTGCTCTTTCGCTCCTGGCGCGCTTCTCTGCCCCTGCGCGACGCCATAATCTGGGCGCCGCAATGGGCGCGAATCGCCTGGTTCTCGGCGACTCTGGTCGCTTGCCTGGACGAATGGCACCAGACTTACCTTGCCAGCAGGACCGGCAATGTCGGAGATGTGATTCTGGATAGTTTCGCGGCGCTGACCGCGCAATTTCTGCTCTGGGCAGCTTTCCGCTGGCGCACCCGCTCGGACCGCGAGCCCAACTTCGGACCAGCCTGAATTGCAGGCTCAGTACATGGCGTCGTATTTGGTGACGACCCACTGCCCGCCTTTGTTCTCGAGCGTCACTGAAAAGATTTCCTTGTACGTTCCCTGGTCGCCCTCGGAATTTCTCCGCCGGCCGCGGTATTGCAGGATGCGCAGCGGGCGGGCATCTTCCCATTCCACCAGCCGCCAGGAAAGCAGCGGATGGCGGGCCTCGGCGTCGCAGATAAACGCCGCATACTTCTTGCGATAGTCCTTCGCCCAGTCCGCGAGTTGTGCCTGGCACTCCCCGTCGCGGATGCCGCGGATGAAGTTGCCCGCAACCCGCTCCGAGGTGCGATCGCGCAAAGGATTGAGGGTGATGGAGATAGGCACGCCGGAAAGTGGGTCTCGGTCGGGTGAGCGCGACAGCACCGGGCCGTGGTTATTCAGCCACAGCAGGCCGATCAGAAAGATCAGCAGCAACAGGCCGCCGGCGCCTGCCGCGATTCCAAGCTGTGTGCGGGAAGTCTCCATTCTCAAGCAAGTGTAGCCCCACGCCTTGAGATGGCAAGGTTACGCTCGTGACTTCGCCCCGGGGGGTCAGGATCTGGGATGGGTATTGCGGGTCAGGAAGGAAGCGCGCGTCCCGCTTGGGGACGCGCGCCGGAATCCATCTACTCTTTCTTTTCGTTTACTTCAGGCTCTTCTCCGCCCTGCGACTCGGCCTCTTCCAGCGCCTTCTTGGTTTCCGCCGTGCGCTTGGCGCGGACTTCAGCCCGTTTCTGCCGCTTTTCTTCCTGCAGCTTTTCGCTCCCCAGCAACTCTACGAAAGCCTTTTCCGCTCCGTCGCCCTTCTGCCAGCCGATCCGGACGATCCGCAGATAGCCGCCTTCCCGGTCGCCAAAGCGTGGCCCGATGGTGTCAAACAGCTTGTCGACGGCGGCGCTGGTCATGAGATATGCCCCCGCCTGGCGGCGCGCCGACAGGTCGCCGCGCTTGCCCAGGGTGATCATCTTCTCCACGTGCGGGCGCAGCGCCTTGGCCTTGGGAATCGTAGTCTCGATCCGCTCTTCCAGAATGAGCGAGGTCGTCAGGTTTCGCAGCAGCGACCGCCTGTGACTCGTGTTCCGCCCCAGTTTCCATCCTGCAACTTTATGACGCATGAGAATCCTCGGAAAATCGCAGTTCGATTGTTACTGCGGATCGGGGAACCGGCCGGCGGGTTTCCCCAACGCCGGCCAGCCACTCCCGATCATTACTTGCCGGACAATCGCTTCTACAGATCGCTGTCGCCGTATGCCGACGCCGGCAGCACCAGGTTCGAAGTCGGCCCCGGAACCGCATTTCCGTGCTCGTCGATCTTCATCCCCAGGCTGAGTCCCATGGAGGAAAGAATCTCCTTGATCTCGTTCAGCGACTTGCGCCCGAAGTTCTTGGTCTTCAGCATCTCGGCTTCGGTCTTCTGCACCAGCTCGCCGATGCTCTGAATGTTCGCGTTCTTCAGGCAGTTATAGCTGCGAACCGAAAGTTCCAGCTCCTCCACCGACCGGTTCAGGTTCTCGTTCTTGATCTCCGGCTTGCGCTCCTCGGAAGACGTCGAGGTTTCGATGTCTTCCTCGAAGTTGATGAAGATGTTCATGTGGTCTTTCAGCAGCTTCGCAGCCAGGCCGATGGAGTCGGCCGGGATGATCGAGCCGTTGGTCCACACTTCCAGGGTCAGCTTGTCGTAGTCGGTAATCTGGCCCAGGCGGGCCGCTTCCACCGTGTAGTTGCACTTGCGCACCGGCGAGTGAACCGAGTCGATCGGAATGAACCCGATCCCCAGGTCCTCATCGAAGTTCTTGTCGGCCGAAACGTATCCGCGTCCCCGCTTCAGCCGCATCTCCATGTCGAGCTTGCCGCCTTCGCTGACGGTGGCGACATACACGTCCTTGTCGAGCACCTCGACGTCCGCGTCGGCCTCGATCATCCCCGACGTCACCACGCCCGGCTGATCCGCGCGCAGATAAATGGCCTTCGGCGCATCCCCGCTCAGCTTGAAGGGAATCTGCTTCAGGTTCAGGATGATGTCGGTTGCGTCTTCCACGACGCCCGGTATCGACTGGAATTCGTGCAGCACGCCTTCGATCTTCACCGCGGTAACCGCTGCGCCTTCAATCGAAGACAGCAGCACGCGCCGCAGAGCGTTGCCGATCGTGGTGCCGAAGCCGCGCTCGAACGGCTGCGCCCAGAAGATTCCGTACTTGTCGGTTAGGGTTGAGGTGTCAACGGCGAGACGCTTGGGTTTCTGAAAGCCCTTCCAAAGCATTTGTTGCTCCTTCGGCCATATGGCTCAGTGCCGGCTCACTCAGCGGTCCCACTGAGGTCAACGCCGGCAAAGGCTGGTCTGGCACGAAATATGGACCCGGGTTTCGAATCCCGTTCCCGGGATTCGAAGTCCGTTAAGCTTACTTGCTGTACAACTCGACGATCAGCTGCTCGTTCACTGGCAGCTGAATATCTTCGCGCTTGGGCAGCGACTGCACCCTGCCCTTGTAGCTATCGCGATCGATCTCCAACCAGGTCGGCGCGCCCTGGTGGCTGGCGAATTCCTTGGCCTGTTCCAGGATCGGCAGCTTGCGGCTGTTTTCGCGGATGGCCACTTCCTCGCCAACGCTCACCTGGTAGGACGGGACGTTCACCTTCCGCCCATCGACCTGCACGTGGCCGTGGCGAACAAGCTGCCGGGCCTGGCGTCGCGATATCCCGAATCCCAGCCTGAAGACTACGTTGTCGAGCCGCCGCTCCAGTTGTTGCAGCAGCAGTTCGCCGGTCACGCCCTTGGTGCGGGCGGCCTTTTCAAAGTAGTTGCGGAACTGGCCTTCCTGGGTGAAGTAAATCCGCTTCGCCTTCTGCTTCTCGCGCAGTTGCAGGCCGTAGCCTACAATCTTCGCCTTCCGGTCCTTGCCGTGCTGGCCGGGAGCAAAGTTGCGCTTTTCAATTGGACACTTCTCGCTGAAGCACTTGCTGCCCTTGAGGAACAGCTTCATGCCCTCCCGCCGGCAAAGGCGGCATACTGCATCGGTATAGCGTGCCAAGTTTTCTTCTCCTTGATTAGATTCCGGTTTACAGGTTTGGCTTCACCCTTCTTCCCGGAAGAAATAGAACCACTTACCTACACTCGTCTCCGTTTCGGAGGACGGCAGCCGTTGTGTGGAATCGGGGTCGTATCGCGGATATTCCGCACCTCGATTCCCGCCGCCGCCAGTGCCCGGATCGCCGACTCGCGCCCCGAACCCGGACCGCTCACTCGTACCTCGACCGTTCGCACCCCGTGATCCCGCGCCATGTTGGCGGCATTCATTGCGGCCTGCTGCGCCGCAAACGGAGTCCCCTTGCGCGAGCCCCGGAAGCCCAGCGAGCCGGAGCTTTTCCACGAGAGCACGTTGCCCGACGGGTCGGAAATCGTCACGATGGTGTTGTTGAAAGAGGCCTGAATGTGCACCACCCCAAACGGGACGTGCTTGCGCTCTTTCTTCTTGAAAACCTTCTTTTTGCCCTTCTTCTCCGGCGCCGCTGCGCCGCCTGCTGCCGCTGGTTTCGCCATAGTCTGGTTTCCTTAGGTCTTGGCCGTTGCCTTCTTCTTCTGCGCCACCGTGCCCTTGCGCGGACCCTTGCGGGTGCGGGCGTTGGTGTGAGTCCGCTGTCCCCGCACCGGAAGGTTGCGGCGGTGCCGGTATCCACGGTAGGAGCCGATTTCGATGAGCCGCTTGATGTTCATCGAAACTTCCTTCCGCAGATCGCCTTCCACCAGGCCTTCCGATTCGATGACCTGGCGGATGCGGTTCACCTCATCCTCGCCCAGGTCCTGCACTTTCTTCATGGGATCGACCTTGGCCTGGTCGAGAATGCGGGCCGACCGCGGCACTCCGATCCCGTAGATGTAGGTCAGCGCGATGTAGGAGCGCTTGTTGCGCGGAAGATCCACGCCTGCAATTCTTGCCATGCTATCCCTGCCTCTGCTTGTGTTTCGAGTTGGTGCAGATCACCCGCACCACGCCCCGGCGGTGAATGACCTTGCACTTGTCGCAAATTTTCTTGACCGATGCTCTGACTTTCATAATCCCTCTTCCTGCCCGGCGACGGCTCTTGTCAGCCCGCGCCGTTACTTGTACCGGTACACGATCCGTCCGCGATTCAGGTCATACGGCGATAGCTCCACCGCGACCTTGTCCCCGGGCAGGATGCGGATGAAGTTCTTGCGCATCTTGCCGGAAACGTGCGCCAGCACCTGATGTTTGTTTTCCAGTTCCACCCGGAACATGGCGTTGGGCAGGGGTTCCACCACCGTTGCCATCACTTCAATCGCGTCTTCTTTGCTCATGCACCTCTTTGTTGGCTATCAGCTTTTAGGTCTCAGCTATCAGCTTTCAGCTTTCAGCTCTCAGCTTCAGCTTTCAGCTCTCAGCTTTCAGCTCTCAGCTTCAGCTCTCAGCGTTCAGCTCTCAGCGTTCAGCTCTCAGCGTTCAGCTCTCAGCTATCAGCCTTCAGTTCTTAGCTTTTAGCTTTTAGCTCTTAGCTAGTAGCTGATAGCTGACAGCTAATAGCTGTCTGCCGCTTCATCTCGTCAAAATCACCGGCCCGTCTTTGGTCACTGCCACGCAGTGCTCAAAGTGGGCGCTGTAGCTGCCGTCAGCCGTCACCGCCGTCCATTTGTCGTCCAGGACCCGCGTTCCCGGCTTTCCGGAATTCACCATCGGCTCGATCGCCAGCACCATGCCGTCGCGTAGGCGCGCTCCATGGCCCCGGCTGCCGAAGTTCGGCACCTGCGGTTCCTCGTGCAGCCGCGTGCCTATTCCATGTCCTACAAACTCGCGGACTACGCTGAAGCCGTTGGCCTCGACATATTCCTGCACCGCCGCGCCCACGTCCCCGACCGCGTTTCCTATGCGCGCCTGCTCGATCCCTTTATAGAGCGACGCCTCGGTTACCTCCAGCAGCTTGCGCAGTCCCGGATCGAGCGAGCCATCCACTGCCACCGTCACCGCCGCATCGCCGTAGTACCCGTCCAGCACCACTCCGCAATCGATCGAGACGATGTCCCCCGCCTTGAGCATCCGCTTCTCCGACGGGATGCCGTGCACGATCTCGTCGTTGATCGATGTGCACAGCACGCAGGGATAATCGTAATAGCCCTTGAATGCCGGCTTGGCCCCGAGGTCGCGCATCTTCTGCTCGGCCGCCCGCTCCAGGTCCATCGTGGTGACCCCGGGCGTCACCAGCCCGGTGACATGGTCGAGCACTTCGCGCACCACGCGGCCGCTGCGCCGCATCTTCTCGATCTCGCTTGCCGACTTGCACACGATCGCCATGCCTAACGCTCGCGCACGAACCCTTCGATTGCCTCGAATATCTGGCGCGTGACTTCGTTCACCGGCAATTCGCCGTCGACCGAAACCAGCCGCCCTTTGCCCTCGTAATATTCCGCGACCGGCCGGGTCTGGCGCTCGTAGGCCTGCAACCGTTCCCTGATTACTTCGTCGCGATCGTCATCACGAATGACCAGCCTTGAACCATCGATGTTGCAGGTCTCCGCAACACGGGGAGGCTGGAGGAGGACGTTGTAGATCCGTCCGCAGGTGGGACAAGTCCGACGTCCGGTGAGCCGGAGCAACAACTGATTATAATCCACGTCAATCCGGATCACAATCGGCAAACACTTGGCACGGTGTGAGTTATCAAAGAACTCGTGTTCCAGGAAGGCGTCCAGCCAGCCTGCCTGCACCGGGGTGCGGGGAAATCCGTCCAGGATGTAACCCCGCTCGCAATCCTGGTTGCGTAGCCGCTGCGAGACCAGTTCGCTGACCATCTGGTCCGGCACCAGTTCGCCCCGGGCCATGATGTCCTTGGCGATCAGCCCCATCTCGGTGCCCCGTCGCACGTGATCGCGCAGCAGGTCCCCGGTCGAGATCTGCGGGATCCCGTAACGGGCCGAGATTCGCTTGGCTTGTGTGCCCTTGCCGGCGCCCGGCGAGCCGAGCAGGATGATGGGTCCGATGTTGCGCGAGGCTTCCCCTGCCATCGAGCCTTTCCTGTCCACTCCTGTTCCCGTCAGTTTCAATGCTCGGCTTCGCTCAGGACCAGGTGCGGCGCCCGCGAATTCGGCCGCTTCGCGGACTGAAACCGTCGTAGTGGCGCATGATCAGCTGCGCCTCGATCTGCGTGACCGTATCCATGGCCACGCCCACGACGATCAGCAGCGAGGTGCCGCCAAAATAGAACGTGACCCCCAGGCCGTTCGTCACCCACGTGGGCAGGCGCTCGAAGAATGTACCCAGCGCTCCCGGCAGGTGGTTCAGGTGAATACCTGCGATCATCCATTCCGGAATGAACGAGATGATGATCAGGTACAGCGCCCCCACCAGCGTGATGCGGGTCAGGATTTCGTTAATGTGGTCAGCGGTGCGCTTGCCGGGACGGATTCCGGGTATGAATCCCCCGTACTTCCGCATGTTGTCGGCCACTTCGTTGGGGTTGAAGACGATCGAAACGTAAAAGTACGCAAAGAAGATGATCCCCACCGCGTACAGGAACGTATAGAGCGGTTCTCCCCATCCCAGGTGCCGGAACAGGTCCGCAAAAAACGGGTAATTTCGCAGCGGGTACCCCACCGTCTGCGGCAGGGTCAGGATCGAGGAGGCGAAAATCACCGGCATGACGCCGCCCGCATTCACCCGCAGCGGCAAGTGCGTCGATTGCCCGCCCATCACCTTCCGTCCCACCACTCTCTTGGCATACTGCACCGGGATGCGGCGTTCACTTCGCTCCACGTACACAATGAAGCCGACGATCAGGATCATCACTGCGACCAGCATGAGCATGGCGGGAGCCGTAAACGCCCCCCAGGCGTCGGTACGCACCTTCTGATAGAGATCGGCTACTCCCCGCGGCAGCCCGACCACGATACCCGCAAAGATGAGCAGGGACATGCCGTTGCCGATGCCGCGCTCGGTAATCTGCTCGCCCAGCCACATGATGAACACGCTGCCTGTCGTCAGCGTCAGCATGGTCATCAGGACGAAACCAGGGCCCGGATGCACCACGAAGTCCCCGCCCTTGCCCAGGCTGACGGCGATCGCCATCGACTGAATTGCGCTCAGGATCAGGGTCAGGTACCGCGTCCACTGGGTGATCTTCTTGCGCCCCAGCTCGCCTTCCTTCTGCAGCTTTGCCAGCGGCTCATAGACCACGGTCAGCAACTGCAGAATGATCGACGCCGTGATGTACGGCATGATGCCTAGGGCGAAGATGGTCAGGCGGCGCAGCTGCCCGCCCGAAAACAGGTCGATGAAGCCGAGAAACGATCCCCGGTTCTGCTCGAAAAACTGCTGCAGCTTGTCGGCGTTGACGCCCGGGGTGGGGATGTGGCCGCCCAGCCGGTACACCGCCAGCAGCGCCAGGGTGAACAGGATGCGCCTGCGGAGGTCCGGAATCCGGAAGATGTTCGCCAGCTTTTCCAGCATTTACTGCAATACCTCAATTTTGCCGCCGGCCTTGGTGATCTTCTCCTCCGCCGACTTGGAAAACTTGTGGGCTTGCACCGTGAGCGCCATCGAAACCTCGCCGTCACCCAGAATTTTCACCCGCTTCCGTCCGTGCACCATTCCGGCCTTGCGCAGGACCTCGGGCGTGATGGTCGTCTCGCTCAGACTGCTCAGCCGCTCCAGGTTGACGACGTCAAATTCCTGGCGAAAAATATTGGTGAATCCCCGCTTGGGCATGCGCCGGTGCAACGGCATCTGGCCGCCTTCAAACCCGCGCATCATGCGGGAACCGCTGCGCGACCGCTGACCTTTGTGTCCTCGCGCGGATGTCTTGCCCATGCCCGAGCCCATGCCGCGGCCCACGCGCTTCTTCTTCTCCGACGCCTTTTTCGGCGCCCGAATATTCGAAAGGTTCATAGGAAAGCCTTCAGCGTCTACTTCACGATTTCCACCAGGTGCGGCACTTTCTTCACCATGCCGCGGATGGCGTCATTGTCCGGACGCTCGATCACCTGGTAGAGCCGGGTAAAACCCAGGCCCTTTACCACCTTCTTGTGCTTCACCGGGGCGCAGATCGACGACCTCACCCACTTAATCTGGATCGTGCTCCCCTTGCCGGGTGCCTTTGCCATTTTATAGGTCCTCGACCTGCTTGCCGCGCATGGCCGCGACGTCGGCTCTGTTCTTGAGCCGCTTGAGCGCGTCAAAGGTCGCCTTCACCACGTTATGCGGATTGGTGGTCCCGATCGACTTGGTCAGCACGTTCTGGATTCCCGCCGAAGTCATCACCGCCCGCACCGCGCCGCCGGCGATCACGCCGGTGCCTTCGGGAGCCGGCTTCAGCAGCACCATGCCCGAACCGAACCGCCCCAGCACCGTGTGCGGGATGGAAGTATGCGTCAGGTTCACGTGCACCAGGTTCTTCTTCGCCGATTCGATCCCTTTGCGGATCGCCTGCGGAACTTCCTTGGCCTTGCCCGAGCCGTAGCCGACCACCGCCGAGCCCGGATCTCCCACCACCACCAGCGCGGCGAAGGAAAGGTTCTTTCCCCCCTTCACCACTTTGGTGACGCGGTTGATGGCGACCACCTGGTCCTTAAGCTGGTAAGAACCAGCGTCCAGCTTCTTGATTACTGTTGGCATCATTGAACTCGTTTCACAATCTGGCAATCGCGTAATTTGATAATTCGAAACCCGACAGGTTTTGAATTTTCAAATGACCCGTTTGCCGAATTTCCCCTTGCTAGAACTGCAGGCCGGCTTCCCGCGCGGCGTCCGCCAGGGCCTTCACCCGGCCGTGATAGATATAGCCTCCCCGGTCGAACACCACCCTGCTGATTCCCTTTGCCTTGGCCCGATCGGCGATTGCCTTGCCCAGCGCCTTCGCCGCCGCCACGTTTCCGCCTATCCGCCTCTCGCCCTTCTTCCCCTCGGCTGAGTTTGCCGCCACCAGGGTTACCCCCTTGTGGTCGTCGATCAGCTGCACATAGACATGGTTCAGCGAGCGGTACACGTTCAGCCGCGGCCGCTCTGCCGTGCCCACAATCTTCTTGCGGATGCGCTCATGCACGTGCCGCCGGTTGGCGTTCTTGGAACTAAGCTTCAGCATTGCAATTCCTCGCCGGTCATGCCGCCGGGACTTTTACTTCGCTCCCGTCTTGCCGACCTTCTTCTTCAGGCGCTCGCCCATGTAGCGCACGCCTTTGTTCTTGTATGGGTCCGGAGGGCGCAGGCCGCGCATCTCCGCCGCCACCTGCCCCACCTTCTGCCGGTCAATGCCGCTTACCGTCAGCCGCGTCTGCTTGGCGTCGACTGCCACATCGATCCCCGTAGGCAGCGGGTACTCGATGGGGTGCGAATATCCCAGGCTGAACACCACCGTGCCTTTGCCCTTCATCTCGGCGCGATAGCCGATGCCGACGATCTCCAGCTCGCGCGTCCATCCCTTGGTGACGCCTTCGACCGCGTTGTTCACCAGGGCGCGGGCCAGGCCATGTACTGCCGCCTGCAAATCGTTCTCCCGGATCGCCACCAGCTGGCCATCCTGCTGCTCCATGCGGATCCCACCGGGCAGCGCCGTGTCTACCTTGCCCTTCGGCCCCTGGATCGCCACCACGTTCCCTTCCATCTTGAAGGTGACTCCCTTGGGCAGCGGGATCGGTTTTTTCCCAATTCGTGACATAAAGTTTCCTGATTCGCTGCGCCCGGCTTCGCCACGCGCTAACGGCAGTTCCTTCCGCTCGTGATTACCAGACCAGGCAGAGTACTTCGCCGCCCACGCCCTGCTTGCGCGCCTGGCGCCCGGTCATCACGCCTCGCGGCGTGGTGAGAATATTGATGCCCATCCCGCCCAGCACCCGTGGAATCTCCGTCCGCCGCACGTATACCCGGCAGCCGGGGCGCGACACCCGCTCCACGTTCGAAATGGCAGCCTCGTTGTGGTTGCCATACTTCAGGTAAATGCGCACTACCTTGTGCCCTTCCTCTTCCGTCGCCTTGTAGTTGGAGATGTAGCCCTCTTCCTTGAGAATGCGGGCAATCTCCAGCTTCAGCTTGGAAGCGGGAACATCCACCTTCTGGTGCCGGGCGCGAATCGCGTTGCGGATTCTCGCCAGCATGTCTGCGACCGGATCGGTCAACCTCATCGTCTGCTTCTCCGTGCCCACGCTCTCGTGGGTGCCCATCCTCAATCCGCGCCTTCTGCGAACCGGGGACGGGAATTTTCAATCCCTACCAGGACGACTTCGAAACCCCGGGAATCTCCCCCCGCAGCGCCAGCCCGCGGAAACACAGGCGGCAGATGCCGAACTTGCGGAGGAACGCCCGCGGCCGCCCGCAGATCTTGCAGCGGTTGTGCTTGCGCGTGGAAAACTTGGGCTTTCTCGCGTCCTTTACCCGTTTTGCTGTCGTCGCCAAATTCGCTCCTGCTTTCTGAAACTCGGATCCCGCTCTTATGCCCGGAAAGGCATTCCCATGTGCTTCAACAAGGCTCGCGCCAGGTCGTCACTCGCCGCCGTAGTCACGATGGTCACGTTCATGCCCTTCGTCTTGTCGACCTTTGAATAGTCGATCTCGGGAAAAATCAGCTGGTCGTGCAGCCCCAGGGTGTAGTTTCCCCGCCCGTCGAACGACTTGGTTGAAACTCCCTTGAAGTCGCGCACCCGCGGCAGGGCCACGTTCATCAGCCGGTCGAGAAATTCGTACATGCGATCGCCGCGCAGCGTCACCATGGCGCCGATCGACTGCCCTTCCCGCACCTTGAACGCCGCGATCGACTTCTTGGCCCGCGTCACCACCGGCTTCTGCCCGGTGATTTGGCCGAGCTCGTTGACCGCCGGATCAAGCACCTTGGCGTTTTGCGTCGCCTCGCCTACGCCCATGTTCACGACGATCTTGTGCACGTGCGGCACCGCCATGGGATTCTTGAAGTCGAATTCCTTCATCAGCGCCGGCGCGATTTCCTTGAGAAACCGGCTCTTCAGCCGCGGCGTCTCCTTGGCGCTGTGCCTTGCCACCTCAGGTGCCTTCGACTCCTGCTCCGCCGGCTTGGAACCTTTTTTGTCTTTTGCCATGACCCTTTACCCTGTCTCACGGTTTCGGACTCTGCCGGTTCGTGAGATCCTTTTTTTGGGAACCGCTATTTATCCAGCGTCGTCCCGCACTTCTTGCAGATCCGCACCTTGCGCTCGCCCCGCACCTCGTGCCCGATGCGCACCGGCCCGCAGGTTCCGCAGACCAGCTGCACATTCGAAAGCGAAATCGGGCTTTCCTGCTCCGCGATGCCGCCTTTCACGTTGCGCTGCGGATTCGGCCGCACGTGCTTCTTCACCACCATCACGTGCTCGATCAGCACCTTCCCCTCATCGGGGATCACCCGCAGTACCCGGCCTTCCTTGCCCTTGTCACGGCCGGTGATGACCTTGACCGTGTCGTTCCGCCGGATATCCACCCGCTTATGTACTGTGCTTACCGTTGCCATCTATGAACCCATTTCCAATTTTGCAATTTGAAAATCTGTAATTTCAAAAATTCTATGCCGCCACAGCGGTTTCACATTACCCATTGCCAATTCTCAAATTGCAAATTTCCTACAGCACTTCCGGCGCCAGGGAAACGATCTTCAGAAACCGCCGCTCGCGCAGCTCGCGGGCCACCGGCCCGAATACGCGCGTTCCCACCGGCTCTCCGGCTTCGTTGATCAGCACGGCTGCGTTCTGATCGAAGCGGATGTAGGTTCCGTCGCGCCGCCGGTACTCCTTGCGGGTGCGCACGATCACCGCCTTGACCACCGTGCCCTTCTTCACCTGTCCGTCGGGCGACGCTTCCTTCACGCTTGCCGTGATCACGTCGCCCAGGTCGGCGCGCAGGCCGGTCGAACCGCCCAGCGGCAGAATCATCTGCAGCTTGCGGGCCCCGGAGTTATCCGCGACCTCGAGCATGCTTCTCATCATCACGCCCATAAGTTCCCCCTCGCCGCCTAGTGCGTCTCCGCCGCCACAGCCGTCTCCGGCGCCAGCTTCGCCCGCCGCACCACTTCCTTCAGCCGCCAGCGCTTCAGCTTGGAAAGCGGCCGCGACTCTTCCAGGCGAACCACATCCCCGGCGTGCGCCTCGTTCTTCTCGTCGTGCGCGTAGAACTTCTTGGCCTTGGAGACCACCCGCCCGTAAAACGGATGCGCCCTCTTGCGCACCACCTGCACCACGATGGTCTTCGCCATCTTGCTGGAGACAACTTCTCCCACCACTTCCTTGCGCCGTCCCTGCACCTGCTGCGCCGATTCCGCCATGGCTACCTGCTCTCCTGCGCCGCGGCCGACAGCTCACGCTGCCGCGCGATGGTTTTCACCCGCGCGATGTCCTTGCGCAGCCCGCGGATCTTCTTCAGGCTCTCCGTCTGCCCCATGTTGAGCTGAAACTTCAGCTTGAAAAGCTGATCAGCCAGCTCCCGCTCCTGGTGCCGAAGCTCCTCGTCAGTCAAGTTGCGGACCTTTTCTGCCTTCATAATCGCTCTCTTTCCACTCGCCTTCCGCCGTCGCGGAAGACTGAAATCTCTAGTGCACGCCTTCGCGCTTCACCATGCGCGTGCGCAGCGGCAGCTTGTGTGACGCCAGCCGCATGGCCTCGGCCGCATCCTGCGGCGACACGCCTTCCATCTCGAACAGCACCTTGCCCGGACGCACCACCGCTACCCAGTGGTCGGGCGCTCCTTTGCCCTTGCCCATGCGGGTTTCAGCCGGCTTCTTGGTGACCGGCTTGTCGGGGAACAGGCGAATCCATATCTTGCCGCCCCGCTTGACGAACCGCGTCATCGCCACCCGGCTGGCTTCGATCTGCCGGTCGGTGATCCAGCCCGGCTCGAGCACCTTCAGGCCGTAATCGCCGAAGGCCAGCTCACTGCCCCGCCAGGCCTTGCCCGTCATGCGCCCGCGCTGCTGCTTGCGGTACTTCACTTTGCTTGGCATCAACATAAGTCAACTCGCTCGCCTAAAACGCCCCTGCCGTCTGTGCTTCGCGCTTCTTCTGCGGCAGGATCTCGCCGCGATAAATCCAGCACTTTACTCCGATCACCCCGTAGGTCGTCTTGGCCTCGGAAAATCCGTAGTCAATGTCGGCCCGCAGCGTGTGCAGAGGCAGCCGCCCTTGCAGGTACCACTCCGAGCGCGCGATCTCGTTTCCGTTCAGCCGCCCGCTCACCCGCACCTTGATTCCCTTGCAGCCGAAGCGCAGCGCCGAATCCACCGACTTGCGCATCGCCCGCCGGAAGCCCACCCGCTTCTCCAGTTGCAGCGCGATCGATTCCGACACCAGCTGCGCATCCAGCTCCGGCTTGTGCACTTCCTGGATGTCGATATAAATCTCGCGGGAAGTGCGCTTCTGCAATTCCTGCTTGAGCTTGTCGATCTCCGCGCCCTTGCGCCCGATGATGATCCCCGGCCGCGCCGTCTTGATGATCACCCGCAGCTTGTTGCCCGGGCGCTCCACCTCGATCGAACTCACGCCCGCCGACTTCAGCTTGTCCTTCAGTTCGTTCTTCAGCTTGACGTCTTCGAGCAGCAGCTTGTCGTAGTCGCGCTCCACGAACCAGCGCGACTTCCACGGCTTGGTGTAGCCCAGCCGAAATCCGTATGGATGAACCTTCTGTCCCATCGTCGCTCCTGAACTCTCAGCTTCGAACCGTCATGGCGAAGCCGGGAACCGCTCTACTTTGCCGCCAGCTTCTTCTTGCCGCCGGCTGCCGCTTTCTTTTTCCCTTTGGCTTTCGCTTTCGCCGGCGTCTTTCTCCTCGTCTCTCCGCCTACCACCGTCGCCGTGCCCTCGCCTCCCCGGCTTTTTTCCGCCAGAACCAGCTCCAGGTGCGAGATGCGGCGCACATAGCGAAAAGCCCGTCCCATCGGCGCGGGACGGATGCGCTTCATGCGCGGCCCGTCATTCGCCACCGCCTGCTTGACGTAGAGATTGTCCACGTCGAGGTCGATATTCTTCTCCGCGCTCAGGTAGTTGGCGTTCTCGAGCGCCGAGCGCAGCAGCTTTTCCACCGTGGCCGCCACCCGCTTGTTGGTGTAGGCCAGCGTATTCAGCGCGTCCTCGACCCGCCGGCCCTTGATCAGGTCCAGGACCAGCCGTGCCTTCTGCGGCGAAACGCGCATGAACCGGGCTTGAGCTCTAAATTCCATAGTCTTCTTTAGCCTCAGCTTCTAGCTTTGAGCTTTCAGCTTTCAGCGGCTGACAGCTGATAGCTGATAGCTTCTTAGCTGATAGCTGCCAGCTTCTCTTACCCCTTCGGCGGCGCCGCGGGCGCTGCCGCCGGCGCTGACGGCACCGGCGCTCCCGGACCTCCCGGAATCCCGGCCGGCCTGGCCGCCGTTTCCGTGGCCGCCTTCATCGAGTGTCCCTTGAACTGGCGGGTGAAGCTGAATTCCCCCAGCTTGTGCCCGACCATGTTCTCGGTGATGTAAACCGGAATGAACTTCTTGCCGTTGTGCACTGCGATGGTGTGCCCGACCATCTCCGGAATGATGGTGGAGCGCCGCGACCAGGTGCGCAGCACCTTCTTCTCGTTGCGCGAGTTCATCGCCTCGATGCGCGCCGACAGGTAGTCATCGACGAACGGCCCTTTTTTGGTTGAACGTGCCATAAAACCTGCTCCCTACTTGCTTCTCCGGCTCACGATGAACGCGTCCGTTCGCTTGTTGTTGCGCGTCTTGTAGCCGCGCGTCGGTTTCCCCCACGGGGTCACCGGATGCCGCCCGCCGGAAGTTTTGCCCTCGCCGCCTCCGTGCGGATGATCCACCGGATTCATCACAACCCCGCGATTCACCGGGCGCCGGCCCAGCCACCGCATGCGTCCGGCCTTGCCGATGGTGATGTTCTCGTGGTCGGTATTTCCCACCTGCCCGATGGTCGCCATGCAATCCTGCGCCACCTTGCGGGTCTCGCCTGATGGCAGCTTCACCAGCGCATAGTCGCCTTCCTTCGCCACCAGTTGCGCCGCTCCGCCGGCCGAGCGCACCATCTGCGCTCCCTTCCCCGGCTTCAGTTCCACGTTGTGGATGGTCGTGCCCGGAGGAATATTCCTGAGCGGCAGCGCGTTGCCCAGCAGGATGTCCGCTTCCGGGCCGCTCACGATCTTCTGCCCCACTTTCATCCCGTCGGGCTGCAGGATGTAGCGCTTCTCGCCGTCCGCGTAGGCCAGCAGCGCGATCCGCGCCGAGCGGTTGGGATCGTACTCGATCGAAATCACCGTCGCCGGAATGCCGGCCTTGTCGCGCTTGAAGTCGATAATCCGCAGCTTGCGCTTGTGCCCGCCTCCGCGATGCCAGCTGGTGATATCGCCCGAATTCCGGCGCCCGCCGGTGCGCTGCTTGGGTTCAATCAGCGGCTTGTGCGGATGCCGCGTGGTGATGTCCTCACTGGACAGCGTCGTCCGGTAGCGCAACGTCTGCGTCGTCGGTCTATAGGTCTTGATTGCCATAAAAATCAGCTCTTAGCAAAAACCGGTTGTCATTCCGAACCGCTTCAGCGGTGAGGAATCTGCTTCTTCCCCGCCTACAAATTCTGCGCGTACTCCGGCATCTTTTCGCCCGACTTCAACCGCACGTACGCCTTCTTCCAGTCCGGACGGTAGCCGGCGAACTTGCCCCGCCGCCGCTCCTTGCCGGGATAGGTCGCGGTGCGCACCGAGTGCACCTTGACCTTGAAAATGCTTTGCACCGCTTCCTTGATCTCGGTCTTGGTGGCCACCGGCGCCACCTGGAACACCAGGGTGTTCTGGGTTTCCTTGATCCCCAGTCCCTTTTCCGTGATGACCGGACGGCGAATAATCTGGTAAGGCGATTTCATCAGGCTACCTCCGCCGCTTTCTCATGCCGCGTGCGCGTGCGCCGCTTGGGAGAACTCGATGGCTTCTTCTCCGCGTCTCCTTCGCCCTCCTGCGGACTGCGCTTGCGCTTGGCCATTGAGCTCTTCAGCCACACCTGCATCTTCTCGATCGCCGGCTGCGAGAAAATCACCCGGTCGTAGCG
The DNA here is from genome assembly GCA_963803205.1 of Terriglobales bacterium. Classification (GTDB taxonomy): domain Bacteria; phylum Acidobacteriota; class Terriglobia; order Terriglobales; family Acidobacteriaceae; genus CAWDLG01. Next base: position 900,050 of record CAWDLG010000002.1, on the reverse strand, counting down.
CAGCAGGTGATAGGGATGCACCCGGTTGCTCGCGATCAGCTCCAGCCCGTCCAGATTGCGCGAGCTGAGTTCCAGGTTGCGGTTGCCGTGGTTCGCCGTCTCCACCACCAGCACCGTGCTGTCGACCTTCAGCCTGTCGAGCGCCTCCCGGAACAGCTTGGTCTTGGGCTCCTTCACCTCAAGCTTGTTCACTACGATCAGTTTTCCGTCCGCCAGCTTCGCCGCCAGCGCCGAGCGCAGCGCGCCCAGCAGCTTTTTACGGGGAAAGGCATAGTCATACGAACGCGGCTGCGGCCCGTGTACCGTGCCGCCGTGGCGCCATAGTGGAGAGCGGATCGAGCCCACGCGCGCCCGGCCCGTGCCCTTCTGCTTCCACAGCTTCTTGCCCGCGCCCGATACCAGCTTCTTGTTCTTGGTGGCGTGCGTGCCCGCGCGCTGCGAGGCCCGGTAGTGCTTCACCGCCTCCCAAAGCAGATCTTCGTTGACCGCTCCGAAGATCTCGTCGGCCAGTTCCAGGCTGCCTACCTTGCCGCCGCTCAGATTCTGTATTTCAACCGTTGCCATAAAGTTCTTGTGCTCGTGTGGCGCGGGCGCCCCCGCCCGCGATCCTTAGCTCTCCTGCCCCTAGCTCTCCTACCCCTTCTTCGCCGCCCTCTTGGCCGCTTTCAACGGATCGACCGTAGCCGCTCCCGCAAACCCGCGACGCTCTCTCGGCGGCTTCTTGGCCTTCGAGATCACCAGGTATCCGCCGTTCGGACCCGGCACTGCCCCTTCGACCACCAGCAGGTTGTCGTCCTTGTCGACGCCCAGGATTCGCAGGTTGCGTGTGGTCACTCGCGCCGCGCCCATGTGCCCCGACATCCGCATGCCCTTGAACACCCGCGAGGGGAACGCCGAGGAGCCGATCGAGCCCGTGATCTGGAACATCGATCCGTGCGACTTGGGACCGCCGGCGAAGTGATGCCTGCGGACCACGCCCGCAAATCCGCGCCCCTTGCTCACGCCCACAATATCGACGAACCGCTCGCCCTCGAAAATATCGACTAGTATCCGGTCACCGGTTTTCAGCGCCGCCGCTTCTTCCGACGGCTTCTCGACTTCAATGGGAACTTCCCGCAAAAACTTCACCGGCGGAAGATTGTGCTTGCCCAGGTGCCCGCGCATCGGGTTGGTCAGCCGCGATTCCTTCACGAACTCCACCAGGCCGATCTGCGCCGCATCGTAGCCGTCGCGGCTCTGCGTCTTATGTTGCGTGATGACGCACGGCCCCGCCTGCAACACCGTCGCCGGATGCACGTCGCCCTTGTCGTCGAAGAGCTGCGTCATGCCGACTTTCTTGCCGAGAATCCCCGCTACTTTTGCCATGGCTGCTTCTCTGTCGCCTCTTACTTATGCTCTTTGCCGAACGCCTTGATCTCGACGTCGACGCCCGCCGGCAGATCGAGCTTCATCAGCGCGTCCACCGTCTGCTGCGTCGGCTCGAGAATGTCGAGCAGCCGCTTGTGGGTGCGGATCTCGAACTGTTCCCGCGATTTCTTGTCCACGTGCGGCGACCGCAGCACGCAGTACTTGTTCTTCATCGTGGGCAGGGGAATCGGTCCCGCAATTTGCGCGCCCGTGCGCCGCGCCGTCTCCACGATCTCCCCGGTCGACTGGTCCAGGATGCGGTAATCGTAGGCCTTCAACCGGATGCGAATTCTTTCTTTTCCTATCACGTTTTCTTTTCCTGACTCTCCCGGCCTATCCGGGAGGAAAGATCTGGCGGCAGGCTGCAAGCCGCTTCATGCAACTTAATCGTCTGGCGCGGACGCCCTCGCCCGCGAAACCCTACTGCACAATCTCCGAGATCGTTCCGGCGCCCACCGTGTGGCCGCCTTCGCGGATCGCGAACCGCAAGCCCTTCTCCATCGCCACCGGTGTGATCAGCTCGATCACCAGCTGCACGTTGTCGCCCGGCATCACCATCTCCGTGCCCGCCGGCAGCTCCGCCACTCCCGTCACGTCCGTCGTCCGCAGGTAAAACTGCGGCCGGTATCCCTTGAAGAACGGCGTATGTCGCCCGCCCTCTTCCTTGGTCAGAATGTAGACCTCGGCCTTGAACTTGGTGTGCGGTGTGATCGAGCCACCCTTGGCCAGCACCATGCCGCGCTCCACGTCTTCTTTCGCGATGCCACGCAGCAGCAGCCCGGCATTGTCGCCCGCCATGCCTTCATCCAGCTGCTTCTTGAACATCTCGACGCCGGTGACGACCGTCTTGCGCGTGTCGCGGAAGCCCACAATCTCGACTTCTTCGCCCACCTTCACCTTGCCGCGCTCGATTCTTCCCGTCACCACCGTGCCGCGCCCCGAGATCGAGAAGATATCTTCAATCGGCATCAGGAACGGCTTGTCGAGCTCGCGCTGCGGTTGCGGCACGCTCTTGTCGACCGCCTCCATCAGCTCGTCGATCTGCTTCTCCCACTTCGCTTCCCCGTTCAGCGCGCCCAGCGCCGAGAGGCGAACCACCGGCACATCGTCGCCCGGAAACTGATAAGTCTTCAGCAGTTCGCGGACTTCCAGTTCGACCAGGTCGAGCAGCTCGGCATCATCGACCGCATCGCACTTGTTCAGCGCCACCACGATATAAGGCACTCCCACCTGCCGCGCCAGCAGCACGTGCTCTCTCGTCTGCGGCATCGGGCCGTCGGTTGCCGCCACCACTAAGATCGCGCCGTCCATCTGCGCCGCGCCCGTGATCATGTTCTTGATGTAGTCGGCGTGCCCCGGGCAGTCGACGTGCGCATAGTGCCGGTTCGCCGTCTCGTACTCCACGTGCGCCGTCGCGATCGTGATCCCGCGCGCTTTCTCTTCCGGCGCGTTGTCGATCGAGTCGAACGACCGGAACTGGATCTTGGGGTTGTGCTTGGACAACACCTTGGTGATGGCCGCCGTCAGCGTGGTCTTGCCGTGGTCGATGTGACCGATCGTGCCTACGTTCACGTGCGGCTTATTCCGCTCAAATTTCTCTTTCGCCATTGTTTAGCCTCTAGCTTGTAGCTACTGGCTGTCGGCTCTCAGCCGTCAGCCTTCAGTAAAATTCTTAAGCCCTTGTCGTCACTTCGCCGCGCCCTGCACCTTGGCGATGATTTCCTCTGCGACCGAGCGCGGCGCCTCCTCGTAGCGCGCAAAGTGCATCGAGTACTCCGCGCGGCCCTGGGTCGACGACCGCATGTGCGTCGCGTAGCCGAACATTTCGGCCAGAGGCACAATCGCCTTGATCACCTGCGAACCCGCGCGGTGCTCCATGCCTTCGATCCGCCCGCGGCGCGAACTCAGGTCGCCCATGATGGTTCCCGCAAAATCCTCCGGTGTGACCACTTCCACCGCCATCACCGGCTCGAGCAGCACCGGAGACGCCCGGCGCGCGGCTTCCTTGAACGCCATCGACCCGGCGATCTTGAACGCCATTTCGTTCGAATCCACTTCGTGGTAGCTGCCGTCGTAGAGCGTCGCCTTCACGTCGACCATGGGATAGCCGGCGAGAATTCCGCCTTCCATCGCCTCCTGAATGCCCTGGTCGATCGGCTTGATGTATTCCTTCGGCACCGAACCGCCCACGATGTCGTTCACGAACTCGTAGCCCACCCCCGCCGGTTGCGGGTCGAGCTTGATCTTCGCGTGACCGTACTGGCCGCGGCCGCCGGTCTGCCGGATGTACTTGCCATCGGCCTCGGCATGCCTGCGGATCGTCTCCCGGTACGCCACCTGCGGCTTGCCGACGTTGGCCTCGACTTTGTACTCGCGCATCATGCGGTCGACGATGATCTCCAGGTGCAGCTCGCCCATGCCGCTGATGATCGTCTGTCCGCTGTCGGGATCGGTGTGAACCTTGAAAGTCGGGTCTTCCTGGGCCAGCTTGGAGAGCGCCATGCCCATCTTTTCCTGGTCGGCCTTGGTCTTCGGCTCGACCGCCACCGAGATTACCGGAACCGCAAATTCGATCGACTCCAGCAGAATGGGGTGCTTCTCTTCGCAGATCGTGTCGCCGGTTCCGACGTTCTTCAATCCCACGGCGGCGCAGATATCCCCCGCCAGGATCTCGCTGATGTCCTCGCGCTTGTTGGCGTGCATCTTCAGCAGCCGCCCGATGCGCTCCGTCCTGCCGGTGCGGGCGTTCAGCACCGAATCCCCGGACTTGAGCTGGCCGGAATACACCCGGATAAACGTCAACTGCCCGACGAACGGATCCGCCATGATCTTGAACGCCAGCGCCGAGAACGGCTCCTTGTCGTCCGCCTTGCGGGCGATCGCCTGGCCGTCGTCGGGATTGGTGCCCGTGGTTCCGGGGGTGTCGAGGGGGGAGGGCAGATAATCGACAACCGCGTCCAGCAGTGGTTGCACACCTTTGTTCTTGAACGCCGTGCCCACCACCACCGGGAACAGCTTCAGATCGATGGTCGATTTGCGCAGCGACTTCTTCAGTTCCTGCGGCGTAATGGTTTCGCCCTCCAGGAACTTGTGCAGCATCTCGTCGTCGTTTTCCGCCACGGTCTCAACCAGCTGCGCGTGGAAAGCTTCCGCTTTCTTCTTGAGATTCTCCGGAATCTCTTCGACCTCGTACTCCGCGCCGATGGTCTCGTCCTGCCAGATAATCGCTTTCATCTGCAGCAGGTCTACGACGCCGACGAACTTGGCTTCCTGTCCGATCGGGATCTGAATCGCTACCGGCTTGGCGTTGAGACGCTTGCGGAGGGTATCGACGGCGTGCTCGAAATCGGCGCCCATCTTGTCGATCTTGTTGATGAAACAGATCCGCGGAACCCCGTACTTGTCGGCCTGCCGCCAGACTTTCTCCGACTGCGGCTGCACCCCGTGCACCGCGTCGAATACCGCCACCGCGCCGTCAAGCACGCGCAGAGACCGCTCCACCTCGGCGGTGAAATCCACGTGGCCGGGCGTATCGATGATGTTGATGCGGATGTCGCGCCAGGTGCAGGTGGTCGCCGCCGACGTGATGGTGATGCCGCGCTCCTGCTCCTGCTCCATCCAGTCCATAGTCGCAGTGCCTTCATGGACCTCTCCGATGCGGTGCGTGCGGCCTGTATAGAACAGGATGCGCTCCGTCGTAGTGGTCTTGCCGGCATCGATGTGCGCCATGATGCCGATGTTCCTGCAACGCTCTAATGGGACTTGTCTGGGCACGACTCTTCTTCTACTTTCTGGGCTCTAAACCTAAGCTTCTAGCTACTGGCTTCTAGCTTCTAGCTACTAGCTCCTAGCTAATCGCCAGAAGCTAGCAGCGCTTTTCCTACCACCGGTAATGCGCGAAGGCCTTGTTCGCCTCCGCCATGCGGTGCACATCTTCTTTCTTCTTGATCGCGGCGCCCTTGCCGTTGGCCGCGTCCAGCAATTCGTTGGTCAGCTTGTCGACCATTCCTTTTTCGCCGCGGCCGCGCGAATAGGCGATCAGCCAGCGGATCGCGAGCGACGTGCGCCGGTCCGGATTCACTTCCACCGGCACCTGGTAGTTGGCGCCGCCCACGCGGCGAGACTTCACTTCGAGCAGCGGCTTCGCGTTCTCCACCGCTTTCGAGAACAGCTTCAGGGCGCCGTCTCCCCCGCCCTTTTGTTCCAGCCGCTTCAGCGCTTCATAGAAGATCGACTCGGCCGTGCTCTTCTTCCCCTGCCACATCATCGAATTCACAAATTTTGTGACCAGGTCCGATCCATACACCGGATCGCTTTCTACTGTCCGCTTCGCAATGTGTCCTTTTCGAGGCATTTAGCTGCTGGCTCCAAATTGCTTTGTCATTCCGAAAATCCTGTCATTCCGAACCGGCCTACCCCTTGTCATTCCAAACCGCCATATCCCTTGTCATTCCGAACCGCCCTACCCCTTGTCATTCCGAACCGCTGTACCCCTTGCCATTCCGAACCGCCGTACCCTTTGTCATTCCGAACCGCCATATCCCTTGTCATTCCGAACCGCTTCAGCGGTGAGGAATCCGCTTTCCCCAACCCATCCCTACTTCGGCCGCTTGGCCCCGTACTTCGACCGTCCCTGCTTGCGGTTGGCGACGCCCACTGCGTCTCGCGTCCCGCGAATCACGTGATAGCGCACACCCGGCAGGTCCTTCACGCGGCCCCCGCGGATCAGCACGATCGAGTGCTCCTGCAGGTTGTGCCCGACGCCCGGAATGTACGTCGTCACTTCAATGCCATTGGTCAGCCGCACCCGGGCCACTTTGCGCAGCGCAGAATTCGGCTTCTTGGGCGTTTGCGTATAAACGCGGGTGCAGACCCCCTGCTTTTGCGGACATCCTTGCAGCGCCGGGCTGGCCGTCTTGTACGGCGGCCGCCGTCTTCCCGCACGCACCAACTGATTGAAAGTAGGCACTCTTTTGCCGCTCCTCAAGCCACGTCTCTCCCGCCACGCCTGGCGGGCGCGAAAGAACGCCGCTTCATGTTCCCTGAATTGGGGCTGGATGGCGCGATCAGCCAACCATGCTTCCTGCCGGCGCCCACGGGCCGGAGGAAAGTCTCAATTTCCCGTCTCGACTAACGCTGACGACGGTGGCGCCAGGCCCGCAAGCGGTAGGCACTCCGTTTCGTCCGCACTGCCCCGCATAACCTTAGACACGGGTGAAAAGGTGCGCGCAGGGCGTTTCAGCGAGGGCGTTTCCGGATTGCTCCGGAAACCTGTATTCGTTACAGCCTAGCCGCGTTGCTGGGGTGTTTCCACACGCGCCAGGCGCAAAAAAAAACACCGCGTACAGGCAAGCCAGATTGAACTCGCGGAACCACTCAACTATAGCAACAGGACTTCCGCGTCGTCAACAACCTGATGCTGCATCTCAGTTTAAGTTGAGTTACCCGGGCGGAGTCCCTCGTCGACGCCCGCACCGCGCTCAACTTGCTGAAAGGATTCGCACACTCTACACTGGAAATTTTCCGGTGCAAAGTGTGCTCGCCCCAGGGACCAACCCTGGAGCGGGGAGGGTGCATGGGTAGGTCGGTTCGGCGTGGCACTGTCTTATTTATTTCCCTGTTCTTAGCGGCATTGGCAGGCTGCGGCGGCGGCAGCAGCAAGACCACCCCCACTCCCGTTCCCGCCAGGGTCGCCCTTTCCCCGGTTGATAACGTCTCGTTGGACATCGGGAAGATCGCAGCCTTCACTGCAGCCCCGCAGAATGAATCGGGTTCGACCGTCTCCGCCCCCGTCACCTACTCCTCCAGCGATACCTCGGTGGTCACCATCGCGGCCAACGGCTTGGCCTGCGCCGGTACCTGGAACTCACTCAGCAATCCGCAAATCTGCACCGCCGGCCCGGTCGGAACCGCGCAGATCACGGCGTCCTCGGGCGGCGTCAGCAGCCCCCCGAGCAATGTCTACGTCCACCAGCACATCGATCATCTCTCCGTCGCCCCGGTGACCGCTCCCACCGATCCCTGCGTCTCAAAAGGATCGACCTGGAACTACACGGCGACGGCGTTCAGCGGCCAGGGCGTGGACATTACTCCGACGGTCGGAAAGATGAACTGGAACGTCATCACCCCGGCTGTCGTCGACCTCAGTACCACCGCCAGCGGGTTGACGAGCGGTCAGGTGCAGGCTACCGGCAAGGCTCCCGGGACAACGACGCTGTTTGCCAGCATAGGCGGCGTCACCAGCGTTCCGCTCGATTTCATCACCTGCCCGGTTCAGTCGATCACGCTCGCGGTCAGCGATAACTCCGCGACCTCCTTCACTATGGCAAGCGGCTCCACCAGGACCATCACGGCCACCGTCCTCGATAGCCTGGGCAACACGATTACCGATGCTCCTTTGACCTGGACCTCCTCGAATCCAAATGCCGTTTCCGTGAATGCGGGAGTGCTCAGCGGAACTAACCCTGGCGGCGCCAACATCATCGCCTCCTGCACGCCGCCCACCTGCAATATCGGATTTCAGCCAAGCCTTCCCATCTATCCACAGAAGGCAATCCACGCGTCCGTGACTGGTACCGCCGCGAGCGCTGCCGTCTGGGTCACAACCACCGCCTGCGGAACCGATACCGACTGTGTAACCAGAATTGTCCCCATCAATGTCTCCGACAACAGCCTGGGCGCTACCGGTGAGCTTCCCGGCACGCCCGATTCCATGGTCTTCAATCAGCAGGGCAGCAAGCTGTTCCTGGGAACCGATCGCGGACTACTGGGAACCAAAGGATTGATGGTCGTCGACCCTACCGGCAGCCCGGTCACGGTCACCGTCCTCGCCAGCGCCCCCGGCAAGGTGCTGGCGGTTTCGCCCGACGGCAGCAAGGCGATCGTTTCTTATACCGATCCCGCAGACCTGCCGAATCGAGTTTTTATCGTCGACTCGCTCAACAGCTCGGCCAGCACCACTCTTCTGATCAACGGAGCCGTTGCCGGCGCCTTTTCCCCGGATAATCTGAAGACGTTCATCGCGGCGACCAGCGGCGGTGCCAGCACGCTCTACGTCTTCTCGCAGTCGGACGCTCTCCAGACCATCCCTCTGGCCAATACCAACCCGGTGACCGATCTCGTTTTCCTGCCGAACGCCAACTTTGCCACCGTCGCAGGCGCCGGATCGGCAAACCTCGCGACGCTTGCCAACTGCAACGACCGCTCCGCCCCGGCTTTCGTCTCGACCACTCTGCCCGGAACTCCGCTCAAACTGCGCACCGTCGGCGATGGTTCGAAGCTGTTGGCGCTGATTCCCCCGGGCATCAAGCCTGTCTCGACCGCGGTCAGCGGCTCCGGATGCGCCTTCCCTCGCCCCTATGTTCCCGGAACCGCGAGTCCGGTCATCCCGGGTGACCTGAGCGTCAGCCTCGATGCCAGCGCCGCCTCAACCGACCTCGGCCAGGGCAATTTCGTTCCCACGCAGCTCCTCGTCTCTCTCGACGGGACCAAGGCCTACATCGTCACCAGCAACCTGCCCAGCATCCTCGTCTACGACATCGCCAACGACACCGCCTCAGCGATTCCCCTGGACGGGAACGCCCTCGCCAATTCCGCCTCGCTCACGCCCGGAGGCACTCGCTTGTATGTCGCCGCAAACGACGGCACCGTCCATGTCCTCGACACCGGAGCCGCCGTCGATATCCATCAGATTTCCTTCCCCACCGGACTCTGCCGCTCCATCAGCGGCAAGACTCTCACCTGCGGCCCCGACCTCATCGCCGTGCGGCCGTAAGCGCGGCCGTAAGCGCTGCGATTTTTCCTTGTAGATATACCTGTCGGGACGACACAGGAGACGACACAGGAGACGACACAGGAGTCGACACAGGAAAGGGGGCGTTACCATCCGCAGCCCCTTCCTTATTGTCATTATTGTCATTTTTTATTGTCATTCCGAACCATTGTCATTTGTCATTCCGAACCGCTTCAGCGGTGAGGAATCTGCTTTTCCAAGCCGTGAACCACCAACCACCATCCTGGGTCGTATCAGCTTTGTTGTGTGGAAACGCCGCTCGCTCGCTTGCCACTCCAGTGCCGAAGGCACGCAATAAGAAAGCCCGGCACGTCAGTGCCGGGAACAAGGCGCCACAACCGACCGAGTCCCGTCAGAGGACGACACCCGAATTCAGCGACAAATCCTCGTGCCGCCCCTTCGGGGCTCCGTCGTGATTCGGCACTCTTCCCGGGACTCACGTCCCGGGCTTTCACATGCCGCCGCTTCGCGGCTGAGACTTGTTCCGCCGCTACGACCCTGTGCTCCTCTGTGTCCCCTGTGGTTAGGTTGCTTCACCACAGCCTGATGCAACGATTCGTCAGCCGTGTGTGGGAGGGAGTCCCGCAGGGACGTGATGAGAAAGCCCGGCACGTCAGTGCCGGGTACGCTTGGCGTAACCGACCGAGTCCCGAAGGGACGGCACCCTCATCCAGCGACAAATCCTCGGGCCGCCCCTTCGGGGCTCCGTCGTGATTCGGCACTTTTCCCGGGACTCACGTCCCGGGCTTTCACATGCCGCCGCTGCGCGGCTGAGACCGTTCCCCCGCCACGACCCTGTGCCCCCTGTGTCCCCCGTGGTTAGGTTCTTCACCACAGCCTGATGCAACGATTCGTCAGTCGTGTGTGAGGGAGTCCCGCAGGGACGTGATGGGAAAGCCCGGCACGTCAGTGCCGGGTACAAGGCCGTGAAACACGACCACCATCCCGGTTCGTATCAGGGCAGGCCTCAGGCCTGCCGAAGCAGGCGGGAAAGATTGAAAACGCGCCCGATGGGCGCGGAACTCACAGTTTGCTGGATATTGGCGTGGCTAAAAGCCACGCCCTGATACGAATCGCCACTGTCTTTCTGAGCACAGTCGAAGATCCATGCCCGAAGCAGCAACACATCCACTCACGCCTACGCCCCCTTACTCAACTCTTTCCCCACGCTGTCAAGCACACCATTGATGAACTGCACGGATTCAGGACTGGAAAACCGGCGGGCAATTTCGAGGGCTTCATTGATCACCACGGCCCGAGGTGTGTCCGGAAAACTCAACATTTCGGCGACGGCCGATCGCAAAATGTTCCGGTCGACCGCAGCCATGCGGTCCATACGCCAATGCTCGGCATGGCGCTTGATCAGCCCGTCGATTTCATCGGTCCGTTCGGTGGCAACGCGGAAAAGGTTCTCGGCGAAGCTGCGAACCTCGGATTCGACCGAATCGCGCTCATTCCAGAAAACCTGATGAACCTGCTCCGCGGTCTGCCGTCCCATATCCGCCTGAAACAGCATCTGTAGAGCCAGTTCGCGGGATTTGCGGCGGGTGCCCATGGGGAAACTCGAAGCAGAGCTTTCAAATATGAGTTTACAGGAGGGCAAACACCTACTTGCGCTTCTTGCGGACCGGGTTCTTCTTGCTTTTGGACGAGGAGCCAACCGCCTTTTTCAGATTGGCCATCTCCACCGCGGCCAGCGCAGCCTCGAAGCCCTTGTTGCCCATCTTCAGGCCGGCGCGGTCGATTGCCTGCTCCAGGTTGTCGCAGGTCAGCACTCCGAAGGCGTGTGGGATCCCGGTTTCCTGCGCCGACTGCCCCACGCCGCGAGTCACCTCGTTGACGATCACGTCGTAGTGCGCGGTGTCGCCACGCAGCAGACACCCCAGGCAGATCACCGCATCATATTTTCCGGTCGAGGCCAGGGTGCGCGCCGTCAGCGGAATCTCGAACGCGCCCGGCACCCGCACCACCTCGATGTCCTTCTTCGCCGCGCCGCAGCGCAGTAACCCATCGAGCGCGCCTTGCAGCAGGCGCTCGGTGATGAACGAATTGAATCGCGAAACCACGGCGGCGAAGCGTTTCCCGGTCGCGTCCAGCCTGCCTTCCATTCCCGCCGCCGGCGCTTCCGGCATTCCGTGGACCGTAACCACGATCCCTTCCGGAAGCTCGATCCAGAAGGTCCTTTCGCCGCTCTTGGGCGAGGCAGTGTCCGCCAGAATCTTCAGCTTGCTCTTCTGCGCGAGCGCAAAAATATCGTCGGGATTTGTGACTTCGAGGACGATCAGCTTCGAGACATCCTTCACTCTCTCGAGAACCTTACGGGGATGCTTCTCCCTGGGCCGGTTGATGCTGATCATGCCCAGTGGCGCTGTCAGCACCACGGAGCGGTCTTCCTCTCCCGGGATGCGGCTGAAACCGATCGCTTCCAGGAAGCTCGTGATCGCGCGGGAATTTTCCGGCCGCGCCACGTACCTCCCGATGTGCAGGGACTTGATCATGCCTGCTCTGTTTTTACCACACGTCCCGAAAGCGGGCGTTGCGACCCACAAACAGAAAAAAGGGCATCGCCATTGCGCGATGCCCTGATGAACGGTAGAGGGAATCAGATTTACTGCTGTACTCGTACCCTGTGCGCCCACAACTGCGGATTGCCGCTGGCGCTGTCCTTCAGGATGATGCCGCCAACCACCAGGTTCGTTTCGCCTGCGGCTTGCAATCCGCCCAAAGAAAAAGCCGCGCGGGCGCGCGGCAGAACGAAACCAACTCCCGGGCCTACTTGATCTCCATGACCTCTTTCTCTTTGCCCTTGCTCATGTCTTCCATCTTCTTGATCTCGTCGTCGGTGAGCTTCTGGATTTCCTCCAGCGCCCGCTTCTCCTCGTCTTCCGTGACCTTCTTGTCCTTCATCGCTTTCTTGATCGCATCGTTCCCGTCGCGCCGGATATTCCGCACCGCCGTGCGATGCTCCTCCAGCACTCTGTGCAGGTGCTTGACCATGTCTCGCCGCCGCTCTTCGGTCAAAGGCGGCACCGGCACGCGAATGATCTTCCCATCGTTCATCGGGTTCAGTCCCAGGTCCGCCGTGCGGATCGCCTTCTCGATCGCCACCAGCGAACTCGGATCATAAGGTTGAATGGTGATCAGTTGCGGCTCCGGCGCGTGCACGGTCGCCACCTGGTTCAGCGGCATCTGCGATCCGTAATATTCCACCGAAACCGAATCCATCATGTGTACCGACGCCCTGCCCGTGCGGGTCGCCGTCATCTCGCGGCGAAAATCCTCCACCGCTTTGTCCATCCGTGTCTTCAGTTGAATATAGGTGTCCTTCAGTCCGGGAATCCCGGCCATCGTCGCTTGGGCCATCGTTCAGCTCCAGGAAGCTAGGAATAAGTGCTCAAAACGCTGAATTATAAACCTTGCGCCCCGGCCCGGTATCGCCCTGGCCGCCCCATCCTCGCCACAACTTGCCTGCCCGAAGCCCATCCGCCGGAACTTTTGCTCACCAATCCGCGTAAAACTCGTCAATGAAGACGCAGGGGTGTGCTCCGCTTCAGCCTTGAGTTGACGGACGCTTATCTCGCAGACTAGCTTTATTGATTCCCTGCTCCTCATCCCGGTGCCCAATAACTTCGAACTACGAGGCATGTCTATGAAACGCCTGCTGTTCACTCTCCACTTGTCATTCCGAACCGCTTCAGCGGTGAGGAATCTGCTGTTGCATATTGCCCTCTCCACTCTCGCCGCTACCATGGCGTTTGCGGCCGGAGATCCCCTGGGCCTGCCGCATCTCCAGTTCACCGAGAGCCGCCTCGACAATGGCCTGCGCGTCATCCTCGCCCCCGACCACAGCGCTCCGGTCGTCGCCATCTCCGTCGCCTACGACGTGGGATCGCGCAACGAGCGCCCCGGCCGCACCGGCTTCGCCCACCTCTTCGAACACATGATGTTCCAGGGCTCCAAAAACGTCGGCAAGGGAGAGCACTTCTACCTGCTCGAAAACAACGGCGGCGAGCTCAACGGCACCACCAACGAGGACCGCACCATCTACTACGAAATCGCCCCCAAAAACCAGGTCGACTTGCTCCTCTTCCTCGAGTCGGACCGCATGGCCAGCCTCGCCGTCAACAAGGTCAGTCTCGACAACCAGAGAAACGCCGTGCAGGAAGAGCGCCGTCTCGGCATCGACAATCAGCCCTACGGCAAGTCCTTTCTCGAAATCGACAGCCTTTCCTACGACTGCTTCGGATACAAGCACTCGACAATCGGATCGATGGCCGATCTCAGCGCCGCCGGACTCGACGACGTCACCGAGTTCTTCCGCATCTACTACGCTCCCAACAACGCCATCCTCTCCCTCGTCGGCGACTTCGATCCCGCCGAGGCCGCGGAGAAGGTCAAGAAATATTTCGGGGCCGTCCCGCGCCAACCCGCTCCGCCCGCCCCTCTGCCCTGTGAGGAAGACCGCTACGGAGGGCGCGACGAAACCGTTATGGATCCCCTGGCGCGAGTTCCCCTGATCCTCACCGCCTATCAGATCCCCGCCGGCAATACTCCCGAGAACTACGCCCTGCGCGTGCTTGGCGACATCCTCGGCACCGGCCAGAGTTCGCGCCTCTACCAGAGCATGGTCAAGGAAAAGCAGATCGCCACCGACGTTCAGATTCAGACCGACGCCCGCCGCGGCCCCAGCCTGATGTATTTCTCCATCAGCCTTCGCCCCGGAGGTAATCCCGCCGAAGCCGAGAAGTTGCTCAACGAAGCCGTCGACGCCGTCGTCAAGAACGGCGTCACCGCCGAGGAGGTCGACAAGGCGCGCATGCAAAACCGCCGCCGTCAGATCCAGCAGCGTGAATCTGTCCTTCAGGTCGCCAACCGCCTGGGCAACAGCGCCGTCTACTTCAACGATCCCGACCTCGTCAACACCTCGATCGACAAATACAACGCCGTCACGCCTGACGACATAAAGAAGGCCGCCGGCAAGTTCCTGATCCCGAATCTGAGGGCCACCGTAACCACAGTTCCCGCGGGAGGAGATCAGGCTCCGCAGGCAGGAGGTCAATAATGAAGCGCTTCATCACCGCATCCCTTGTGCTCCTTTGCGCCTTGGCAGCCGCCGTTCCTGCGCTCGCCCAGGAAAATGACAAAGCGCCTTCCGCCAAATCCGTGCAGCGCCTCAATCGCGCGCCCGTGAATAAGGACATTCTCCAGATCAAGCTGCCCCGTCCGACGGAAGTGAAACTCAGCAACGGCTTGCAGGTTCTCCTGCTCGAGCGCCACAAGCTGCCGACGGTCAACTTCGCTCTCTGGATCAACGCCGGCTCCCTCTACGATCCCAAGGACGCGCCCGGACTCGCCAAGTTCACCGCCGAGATGTTGCGTGAAGGCACCGCGAAGCGCAGCAGCGCCCAGCTTGCCTCCGAGATTGACTCTCTCGGCGCGACCATGGAGGCCGAGAGCAACTTCGGCTCGAGCTACACCGCCATCACCGCCTCCGGACTTGCCGAGAGCAGCGAAAAGGTCCTCGCGCTCATGAGCGATATGGTGCTGAACCCCGCCTTCGCCAACGATGAGCTTGAGAAATACAAGAAGCGCCAGCTCGCCGAACTGGAAGAGCAACGAGCCGATCCCGACTTCCTCGCCCAGGAGCGGCTATACAGCGCGCTCTACGGCAGCCATCCCGCTTCCATCATCGCGCCCACCGCAGCGTCGGTTCAGGCCCTGAACGCGACCGAACTCCAGCAGTTCTACAGGCAATACTATCTGCCGAACAACGCGCTTCTCGGCGTGGCCGGCGACTTCGACTCCAAGGCCATGGCCTCCCTGCTGGAAAAATACTTCGGTTCCTGGAAGGGCGGCGCGCTCAAGCCTTCCTTGGTGGGTCCAGTCCCGGCCCCCGCGGCTCACGGCGTATATCTCGTCGACCGGCCCGATTCCGTCCAGACCAACATCCTGGCCGGAGAGCTCACCGTCCCTCGCAACAATCCCGACTACATTCCGCTCCAGGTGATGAACCACGTTCTCGGCGGCGGCGCCACCGGACGTCTCTTCATGAACCTGCGCGAGGAAAAGGGATACACCTACGGCGCCTATAGCTACATTCCCGGCGACAACTATCCGCGTCCTCTGCTCGCCAACACCGAGGTCCGCACCGCAGTCACCGACGGCTCAATGCACGAGCTGCTCGGCGAAATCAGCCGCCTCAGCACCGAACCCGTCCCTGAAACCGAACTCGACGAGTCTCGCCGCGGCATGGTCGCCAGCTTCGCGCTCTCGCTTGAAAGCGACCGCGAGTTGCTCGGCGCCTGGATGCGGGTGAAGCACAACGGTCTCCCCGTCGATTACTGGGATCGCTACCCCGCCGAGGTCGCCAAGGTCACGCCGCAGGAGTTGCAGCGCGTCGCCAAGAAATACCTCGCCTCCGACCGTCTTCAGGTCGTCTGCGTCGGCAATGGAAAGGAAATCAAAGACGTAATCGCCAAGTACGGCCCCGTCGAGGTCTACAACGTCAACGGCAAAAAGCTCTCGCCCTAACGCCGAGGGTGCCCCGTCCTTGTCGCGTTCTTTGCGACAGGGCGGGGCTTTTGACTTTGGTGGGTCACGAGAAATCCCCACCCCGTCGCACAGAACGCGACAGGTGCCCCTTTGTCCCCTACACCCCAAACTGTCTCAAATGATGATTCAGATGCTTCGCCTGCAAACGGCTGTACTGCTCGCCGCTGAGGTCCCCGAGTGTGGGATGCACCGGCCACGCCTTCTCCAGTGGCCGCGAAGTGAATTCGTCAATCAACCGCAGACACCGTGCGCGCTCTTCCTCCAGATCATACCGCCCGTTCGCCAGCAGCACGCGCATCGAAGGTGCGTTCTTCGGCCACGGCATATTGAACACAAAGAAACGCAGCAGCGGTTTCGGCATGGCGACCGCTGGCTTCTCGTCCCTCGCGTCCAGCCTTCCCATGCATTGCTCCAGTCCCCTGCCCAGATGCCACATCATCTGATCGGCCGTCATGCTGCCCCATTTTCTCGCCGAGTCCGCGGTTACCGCGTTCAGACGCGACTTGATCGACTCACACACGGCGGGATCGTGAAGCTTCGGCATTGGGACTCCCTGAAACCGCCCAAACCATAACGCCCGGTCCGAGGGGTGTCAACCGGCCGCCTTCGCCGCCAGCGTAGCCAGGTTCCCTACCTCCAGATCAGGCTGCCCCGCGGCCGCTTTAGCGGCGCCCGATCCCGGCCTCGGCGATGGCCGGTTCACCCACACCGTCGCCAGGCCCAGCGATTTGGCCGGAATCACGTCGTGGTAAATACTCTGTCCTGCGTGCAGAACTTGCTCCCGCGGGACGCCAATCCGCTCCAGAGCCATGTTGAAGATCTTCACATTCGGTTTGTAGCAGCGCGCCTGCCGCGCTGTCGTCACGCTGTCGAAAGTCACCTGAAGCTTGCGTGCCGACGCCACAAACAGATCGTCGTCGATATTCGATATCACCGCCAGCTTGTAGCGCGCATGCAGCTTGCGCAGCGCCGCAACCGTATCGGAAAACGGCCCCCACTCCGCCACCGATTCCGGCAAAGACCGCACCTCGTACTCCGTCGGCGTAAAGTCGAGCCGCTGCCCCAATCCGCGCACCACCGACTTCAGCACTTCCCGGTAAGGACGAAAGTCTCCACCTTCGGCCGCCGCCTCCAGTTCGCCATACATCTCGAGCAGTTCTGAGTCGGAGAGTTGTTTCTTATGCGCCGCCAGGATCGGACGCAGCGCCGCGAAGATGCCAGTCTCCCAATCGATGAGAGTGCCGTAGCAATCGAAGGTAAGAACCTGGAAACGGGAAAAGTCGAGCATGATGGTCAGCTTTCAGCCCCAGACTGGTTCAAAGACTAACAAAGCGTCCCGGCTGAAAGCTGACCGGAGAGGATTACTTCACTTCCAACGGCTGCGCCAGACGGAAGCTGACCGCAGTTTCGGCCGGCAGCACGATGTCTTTGTTTCCCGTAAAGGCTGTGCCCGCAGTTCCGGCGCCCGCGCCAGCCGCGGCCCCAATGGCCGCTCCCTTGCCGCCGCCCGCCAGTCCGCCAATCAGCGCTCCCAGGCCGGCGCCTCCGCCGATCATCGTCGCCGTGCGTTTTCCCTTGCCCTTGGCGGTCCGCGTGAGCGAAGCCGTCGAGAGTGCGATTTCGTTTCCGTTGACGTTCACCGAGTTCAGTTTCAATTGCAGCACTGCGCCGCCCTTGAATCGGCCCAGCGGTTTCGCGTCAACCACCGTCCCCGTCGCTTGCGAGCCGGCGGGAATCGCCGTCTTGCCATCGACTGCGATGTCGTGACTCACCGAGGCGGTGAACGCTTGCCCCGGCGAGCTGGCCTTGGAGCCCAGCGTTTCGCCCAGCCGGACGGTCAGAACTGTGCCCGCCGGAACCACCGCCGGCTTCTCCACTGCTTGTTTCAGCTTGGCCATGGGGGAAGACGACGCGTCGGACTTGCCGTCGTCAGAAGTCGTTTCGGAGGGCTTGCTGCTGCACGCGAGCAATCCGAACGCCAGGATTAAAGACAGGGTGAGTTGTGCCCAACGCATAAATTTCTCCTTGCGGGATGGTTTACCAGAAACCAAGGGCACTCGCAATGAACCAACAGTAACCCGGGACCGCGGAAAACATTTGCCTCTTGCGCTCGGAGGATGCTGGTAGATGTAGATAAAGACAAGGTTGATAAGAAGGAAGGCCTTCAGTCCGCTTCCGGAGCCACGTTTCCGGTCGGCAGAACGGATTCCGCGGCTGACTCGCCGGCCGATGCCGCGGCGGCTTGTCCGTCCGCCGTTTCGAACCCCGGCAGAGTCAGATTCCGGCCAACGGGAGCCGCCTCCTCGCTTGCAACTGGCTCCGGAACCACCACCGGCTTCTTCTCCAGAAACTTCGCCGTGTTGAGCAGCGGCCGTCCCAGCGACGGGTTATATCCCGTCCAGGCCCCGTCGCCGCTGTCCCGCGCGAAGTTCGCCCGCATGCTCTCCATCTTGGAGTCGAGATCATCCAGGTAATGCAGCATCAGCGCTTCCGGAAACATGGGAAGCTTCGGAGATCCGAACTCGTACTGTCCGTGATGACTGATGATCAGGTGCTCGAGCAGAATCTTCAGCTCTTCCGGAAAGTCCGGAACCTGCGCAATCTTCGAATGCAGCATCTCCAGCTCGATCACCATGTGTCCGAGCAATTGTCCGCGCGTCGTGTAGGAAAACGATCGGTTGTATGTCAGCTCATGAATCTTGCCGATATCGTGCAGGAAAACTCCCGTGAGCAGCAGGTCCCGGTTCACCTGCGGATAGTTCCGGCTGACCAGGTCCACCGAGTTGCACAGCGAAACCACGTGATCGAGCAGCCCGCCGATGTAGGCATGGTGCAGGCTCTTGGCCGCCGGAGCCAGGCGATAGGCTTCTGCGATCTCGGGATCGGCCATGAATAACTCCACCAGCGCCTTCAGATGGGCATTCTGGAACGACGCCACGAATCCTTCCAGCGTCCGCCACAACTCCCCGATGTCCTTGCTGGTCTTGGGCAGGTAGTCGGCGAAATCCACCTCTGAATCGCCCAGCCGCCGCAGCTTGTGAACCGTGATCTGGAAGCGGTTCTTGTACTTGTTCAGCAATCCCTTGATCTTGACGAAGTCTTCCTGCTCGAAGGCATCGAGGGCATCCTCGACGTTGTCCCACATCTTGGCTTCCACGTGCCCGCTGCGGTCCCCCAGCGTGAGGGCCAGGTAGGGCTCGCCGGTTTTCTTGGGTTTCACCTGCTTGGAAACCACGACGAAACTGGAGACTACGATCTTGTTCTCAAACTGAACGCAATCGCAGATATAGAAGTCCTTCATGAGGCGATTTCCGGGCCGGAAAAGCGGGCTCCCGGGCCGGCGGAAGTAGACTCAGCTTAAATCAAAACTAAAAGAGGAGGAACTTTTTCTTCTTCTTCAGTTCCTTGGTTTTCCCGGCTTTCGAGTCGGTTTCGACGGGATTGTTCTGCTTGCCGGTGGATCCGGAATCGACGTATCCGGGCTTCAGGTAGATGTACGCGTCGTCGCGCAGTTTTGCCAGGAAGGTGCGCAGCGCCGGTTGCAGCCTCTGCATGTAGAGCGCGTCCTGCACCCGCGGTTCAATCTCGTCGAAGGACGGGATCCCCGCCGCCTGATGCTCGGTCACTTTCAGAATCACGAAGCCCTGCCGCGTGCGGATCACGTCGGAAACGTCGCCCGCCTTCATGGCGAAGGTCTTGTCTTCCAGTTCCTTGGCCAGCGTGCCGCGCTTGAAGAATCCCAGGTCGCCTCCCTGCTGCGCCGTGGGCCCGCCGGAGTTCTTCTTGGCCGCGTCCTCGAACGCCGTCCCCTTGCGAATCTCCGCCAGCAACGCCTCGGCCTTGGCTTGAACGGCGGCAATCTGCGCATCGTCTGCCGAGCCGTCGCTCGCTACCGGAATGAGGATTTCGCTCAGCCGGATCTGCTCCTGTCGCTCCATGTCCTGCTTGTGATCCTGGTAGAACTTCTGCTCCTCGTCCTTGGTGATCGAGAGGTGCGATCCCACCTCCCGCCCGATCACCTGCTGGGTCATGATCTGGTTGCGGATGTTCTGCTTGAAGTCCTCGAACGACACTCCCTGGGCCTGTGCCGCCTTCTCCAGATCTTCCATGCTGTCCAGCTTCATCTCCTTGCGCATCTGGTCCAGCCGCTTGATCACTTCCGTGTCCACGTTGATGTCCAGGTCCTTGCCCCTCTCCAGCAGAAGCTGCTGGTCGATCAGGTCGCGCAGCACGTCCTTCTCCCGTTCGGCTATGACCTCCTTGGCATGGGTCGGATCCTGCTGCTCCACTTCCTGATGCAGCTGGTCCTTGGTCCGCTGGTACTCGGTTCGCGTGATGATCTGGTTGTTGACGCGGGCGACAATGTCCTCAACCACCTGGTCGGCCGCAAGCACAAGGGATGGGACCACAAGAAAAAGAAGCAGAAAAGCCAGTTTTCGCATGAACAAATCTCTCTGCAAATTGTACCTCCCTCTTTCCCTCGGCACCAGCGCCCTTGCCGCTCCATTTGACTTTATTCGTTCCAACGAATATCGTGTCCAGCCGTGCCCGGTGGTATCCGTTCGGAAATCAGGCAGAAGAAGCCCTTCCGCAGCCTTGAGCAGGAAGCCCTGCTCTCTTTGCTGCGGACGGCCGACGTGATGCAGCGGCACATTGCCCAGGCCCTGAAGCCCTATGGGCTCTCGCCCACGCAGTACAATGCGCTGCGCATTCTTCGCGGCGCCGGCGAGCGGGGCCTGCCGTGCAGTGAGATTGCGGAGCGCATGATCAATCGCGACCCCGACATTACGCGCCTCATGGATCGCCTTCAGCGCCGCGCCCTCGTTCGCCGCAGCCGCGATCAGCGCGATCGCCGCGTGATCGTCGCCCGCATCACGCCTCCCGGCCTCGATCTGCTCAATTCGCTCGACCGCCCCGTGGACGAACTTCAGAAGCGCGTCCTCGGGCACCTCGGCAAGAGCCGCCTCCGGATCCTCGTGCGCCTTCTCGCCGCCGCCCGCTCCGGACCCGCCGCCCTGCCGCCGGACCATAAGACATCCGCATCATCCACTACTTCAAAGGAGAACGTATGACAAACCGGGCCTGGGGTCTCACCGTATTGCGCGTCGTCGTTGGCATTGTCTTTGCCGTGCACGGAGGACAGAAGGTCTTCTTCATGGGGATGAACGGCGTAGCCGGCTTTCTCGGCAGCCTCGGCATTCCCGCTCCCGCCGTGGCCGCGGTGGTGCTCATGGCGGTGGAGTTCCTCGGCGGCATCGCCTTGATCCTCGGCGTCGTCACCCGCTGGGCGGCGCTGTTGCTCGCCATCGACATGCTGGTGGCCATCCTGCTGGTCCACCTCAAGCGTGGATTCTTCGCCCACACCGGAGGCTACGAGTTCGCCCTCACCCTGCTGGCCGCCTGCGTCGCGCTTGCTCTGGCCGGACCCGGAGCCGCCGCCGTCGACGACCTGATCGCCAAACGCGCCTGACGGTCGCGCCGCTCCACTGCATGCGCGGGGGGGACCGCCCGGCCTGCGCCTTACGGCCGCTTGGCGCTCCTCGTCCGGCTCAGCCGCAGCACCGCCGCCGCGGCCGTGTACTTCACCGAGTCGTCGTTGTCCTCCATCGCCGGCGCGATCTTCGGAATCAGCGCCGGCCGATTCCTCCGCGCGATCGCCTCCAGCGCCGCCATCCTCACCACCACATTCTTGTCCGCCGTCGCCGCCTCGACCAGAACGTCATCCGACTCCGGATCCGGATCGTCCGCCAGCACCTTCGCCGCCGCCGCCCGCACCGGAAACGCATCATCCTTCATCAGCATCATGATCGCCCGATATCCCAGGCTTCCGAACGGCACGAATCCCACTCCCTGGCGAAATCCCAGCTCCGCCATCTTCTTCGGATCCTTCAGCGTCTCCATCTGCCCGGCCAGCAGTCCGCGATTCCCCTTCCGCTCCCCGCTCAAAATCGCGTAGTAAACCTCGTACCCGCGCTTGTCCTTCATCGCAATCAGCGCGTGCGACGCCGCCAGTACGACCGGCAGGTCCTTGTCGTCGAGCGCTTCTCTGAGTTTCGGAATCGATCGCGCATCATGCAGCTCTCCCAGCGACGACGCCGCGGCCGCCCTCACTTCCGGCTTCTCATCGGTCAGCGCCTTGCGCGCCATCCTCCGCGCCTCCGGCTCGCTCGGCAGCAGCGCCAACACTCCCACCGCCGCCGCCCGATGATCCGTGTTGTCATCGATCACTCCCGTGCGCAGCAACTCCCACGCTTGCTGCTTGAGCGAAACCTTCTCCGCCGCCCCCGCCGCCACACAGGAAACGGCAACCGACACCGCCACCACCCGCCCAATTTTTTGGAATGAAAAGAATGAAAAGAAAGATAAAGAAGACACGAATGAACCCATCTCACACCTGCCCGATCGGCGGGAAAACTTCTCTGTCATCGCGAGCGCAGTCGAGAGACCTTGCGTCTTTCAGCCCATAACCTCCGCGCAGGCCCCACTCCCAATCCTGACGTCATCGCTACAGGCTGCCCTTCAGCCCCAAACCCCTTGTCATTCCGAACCGCTTCAGCGGCGAGGAATCTGCTTGTCATTCCGAACCGCTTCAGCCCCAAACCCCTTGTCATTCCGAACCGCTTCAGCCCCAAACCCCTTGTCATTCCGAACCGCTTCAGCGGTGAGGAATCTGCTTGTCATTCCGAACCGCTTCAGCGGTGAGGAATCTGCTGTTGCCCGCCTGACCTGCGTCAGCAGCAACCTCACTTCTTCGCCGCACCCTCCCCAAACACCCGCACAAAAATCTTGTCGATGTTCCTTAACTGCCGCTTCAGATCGAATGCTCGCTCAAGCTGCTTCCTCGGCACCCGGCTCGTGATCCGCTTGTCTTTCAACACCAGCTCGCGGAAATTCAACCCCTTCCGCCACGCCCGCATGGCATGGCTCTGCACCATCCGATAGGCCGACTCCCGCGAAATGCCGCTCTCCACCAGGTCAAGCAGAAGCTGCCCGCTGAACACCAGTCCCCCCGTGCTTTCCAGGTTCGCCTTCATGCGCGCCGGATACACGAACATCGTCTCGATCAGATTTGTCGTCTTCTGCAACAGGTAATCCACCAGCGTCGTGGAGTCCGGCAAGACCACCCGCTCGGCGGAAGAATGCGAAATGTCCCGCTCGTGCCACAGCGCCACATTCTCGAACGCCGCCTGCGCGTTCGCCCGCACCACCCGCGACAGCCCGCTGATCTGCTCCGCGGTAATCGGATTGCGTTTGTGCGGCATCGCCGAGGAGCCCTTCTGCTTCTCGCTGAAGAATTCCTCCGCCTCCCGCACCTCGGTGCGCTGAAGGTGCCGGATCTCTGTCGCGATCTTGTCCAGCGTGCTCGCAATCACCGCCAGCGTAGCCACGTAGTACGCGTGCCGGTCGCGCTGGATCACCTGCGAAGAAACCGCCGCCGCCTTCAGCCCCAGCCGCTGGCAGATCTTCTCTTCCAGTTCCGGGGTCAGGTGAGCAAACGTTCCCACAGCCCCCGAAAATTTCCCAACCCCCATCTCTTCCGTTGCCCGCTCGAACCGGGCGATATCGCGCTGCACTTCGGAGTACCAGTTCGCCAGCTTGAATCCGAATGTGATTGGCTCCGCGTGTATGCCGTGGGTGCGCCCGATCATGGGCGTCTTCTTGAACTCGAAAGCCCGCTTCTTCAGCGCTTCGGCCAGGCGCCGCAGGTCGGCGGCGATGATTTTCGAAGCCTCCTTGATCAGCAGGGCCTGCGCCGTATCGACCACGTCGTTCGAGGTCAGGCCGTAGTGAAACCAGCGCGACTCCGGCCCCACCTTCTCTGCCACTGCGGTCGTAAAGGCGATCACATCGTGCCTCACCTCCGCCTCGATCTTCAGGATCCGCTCGACCTTGAAGTCGGCCCGCTCGCGAATCGCCTTGGCCGCCTCTTTCGGCACCATGCCTGCCTCGGCAAGCGTTTCCGTGGCGGCAATCTCCACCGCCAGCCACTTGCGAAAGCGGTTCTCGTCACTCCAGATGCGGCCCATCTCCGGCCGTGTGTAGCGTGCAATCAAGCTCCCCACCTCGCGTCCGCAATCCAAATTTGAGGGACTAGGGATTTTAAATGCAGCACAAGCCCGCTGGCCAGCATCGCAAGTCGGCGCGGCCGGTGCGGCGAAAATCTCCATTGCCAGACATTCGACACCTGCCGGTTTTGAATCTATCTTTATGCAGGAACCGGCCCCTCGCGGAGGAACTATGAAGGCTCGTCTGCTGATCATTCATCTGTTGCTGCTGTGTCTGCTTGTCCCGAGTCTGGAAGCTCGCGTCCAACCCTCGAGCGGCTTCGACATGTTTTCGCGGCAAGAGGAGATCCAGGCCGGCCAGCAGGCCGCCTCCGAAGTCCCCAAGCAGCTCCCGCTTCTTCCCGAGTCCGATCCCGTCAGCCGCTACATTCAGCGCCTCGGCAGCGACCTCGCCTCCCATGCCCCAGGCGAGAAGTGGCCCTACACTTTTCGCGTCATCAATCAGAAGGAAATCAACGCCTTTGCCTTGCCCGGCGGCCCCATCTTCGTGAACGTCGGTACTATCCAGGCCGCCGACAATGAAGGCCAGCTTGCCGGCGTCATCGCCCACGAAATCTCTCACGTGGTGCAGCGTCACGGCACCCGCGCGGCCAGCAAGCAGATGGCGGCGCAGCTTCCCCTCGCCATCCTCGGAGGCGTCATGGGTAGGGGCGCCTTGTCGCAGATGGCGCAGCTCGGAATCTCATTCGGCGTGGGATCGTACTTTCTGAAGAATTCGCGCCAGGCTGAATCCGAGGCCGACCTGCTGGGCACCGACATCATGTACGACACCGGCTACGATCCCCATGCCATGGCCGTATTCTTTGCCAAGTTGGAAGAAGAAGGCGGCGCTCGCGGGCCGCAGTTCCTCAGCGACCACCCGAATCCAGGAAACCGCGCGCAGGCCGTATCGAAGGAGGTCTCCACCCTGCCGCGGAAGAGCAGCTACCGTGCCGACAGCGCCGACTTCCGCCAGGTCAAGCAGCGCGTGGCGGGAATGAAGCCTCTCACCGCTCAGCAGATCGCCAACCAGCAGCAGCCGCAGAACGCGTCCGCCGCTTCAACCAGCGATGTCCGGCCCAGCTCCAGCCTGCGCTCCTTCAGTCACAACAGCTACCAGCTTTCCTATCCCGACAACTGGCAGGTCTTCGGAGATCAGACCTCGTCGGTCACCATCGCTCCCCGCAGCGGCGTCTCCGAGAATGCCGTCGCCTACGGCGTTATGATCAGCGGCTTTCAGCCCGAAAATTCCGGCAGCCTCGACCAGTCCACTCACGACCTGCTCGCGTCCCTTCGCCAGTCCAACCCCGACATGCGCGAGATCGGCCACGACGAGAACATTCGCGTCAATGGCGTCGCCGGAAAATCGATCGACCTGATCGGCGTCTCCCCGCTGAAAGACAGCAGCGGCCGCGCCGTCCAGGAACGCGACTGGCTCGTCACCTTCGGCCGCCGCGACGGCTCGCTCCTCTATCTCGTCTTCATCGCCCCCGAAAAAGACTTCTCCTCCTTCCGCCCCAGCTTCGAACAAATGCTCAAATCCGTGAAGCTGAAATAACCACGTAGCGGCAGGCGTCCCCACCTACCCGATCGTGTAGAGGCAGGTGTCCTCACCTGCCTTTAGGCGTTCCCACCTCCCCGATCGTGTAGAGGCAGGTGTCCTCACCTGCCTTCAGCCGTTCCCACCTCCCCGATCGTGTAGAGGCAGGTGTCCTCACCTGCCTTTCAGATGTCCTCACCTCCCCGATCGTGTAGAGGCAGGTGTCCTCACCTGCCTTTCAGATGTCCTCACCTCCCCGATCGTGTAGAGGCAGGTGTCCTCACCTGCCTTCAGGTGCCCCCACCTGCCCGATCGTGTAGAGGCAGGTGTCCTCACCTGCCTTCAGGTGCCCCCACCTGCCCGATCGTGTAGAGGCAGGTGTCCTCCCCTGCCTTCAGGTGTCCTCACCTGCCCCTCCCCACCCATCAAAAATGAAACCCCAGCTCCACCGTGTAACTCCGCGGCGTCACGTAATGCGTCCCGCTGAATGTCGACAGGAAGTTGTACAACGCAACCTTGTTGGTCAGGTTGATGGCCGTCAACTGTAAACTCCACTTGTACTTTTCCCCGCGGAACAGATTGTCGTCCCCGACCGAGACGTCGAACAGATGCCGCGGCGCGACTCTTGGCGGGTTCTTGTCGTCATCCTCAGTCCCCGGCTTGGGAATCGAAACCAGCGTCGACGTAAACCCCGTGCCCGGGCAAACATCGGGCAAACCCGCGGTCGGTGTCGCCGCCACGCCAGTGCACATCAACCCGGCCTGAAATTCCTGATCGGGAGTAAGTCCCGTCGCCGCCAGATCCACATCGCCGTCCGCGTCCTCGGCAAACGGCACCGCTCCGGCCACCAGTCCGCTGTCGTAGCGCCAGTTGAACCCGCCCCACGGCCCGTTCTTCCATGGCTGATATTGCAGGTGCATCGTCTGGTTGAACCTTTCGTCATGGTCGATGCGGAAGGGCACGAACCCGCTGGTTCCGGCGGATGCCGGAACCGCCCCTGCGCCTCCGATCAGCGGATTGAAGAACCGGGCCACTACGCTCGAGAACACCCACAATGCAGAGAAGCCGTGCAGGTCCGGCACACTCACCCGCCCTGCGAAACCTGGAATCTTCGAATTGTGCCATTCGATCGGGAACGTGATTGGAGTGCTCCCCAGCACGCTGAAGTCATAAGCATTGTGCGTGTACTTCCACACGTATTCACCCGAGAAAACCAGGTACCGCCCGAAGGCCTGCTGCATGCCGACGTGGAATTCGTTACGCCATCCCGGGCTGAAGGGCGTCAGCTCTCCCGGCGACGAGCAACCGAGCAGCGGATTTAGAACGGCGCTCCCGCACCCCGTGCTCGAGAGCACCAGGTTTTCGTTGAATGGAGTTTCCAAAACCCGCGCATACGAAGCCCGCAGGATCGTGTTCGTCCTTTTGATGTTGTAGGCAATGCCGAGTCGAGGCTCGGCTTCGCTGTGCGAAGTCAGGCCGTTGTAGATATCTCCGCGCACGCCGGCGTTGATGGCCCATGGCCCCTTGGTGATCGAATCCTGCACGTAGAGGGACAACAGCTTCACGTCGGTGTGCCCGTTGAAGGGAAACAGCCTGCCCCCTCGGGTCAGGTCATACGGAGCCAACGTAGTACATGGCTCCGCTGCCGGCATCCCAGCGGCGTCCACGCACGTATCGCCATTTTCATCGGTGAGCGAGCCGAGAAGCGTCGGATCCACTACTCCGAATCGCGTGTGCTCGTCCAGGAATGTCTGCTGGTAGGTGACTCCTGCCTTCACGTTGTGAATCCCCTTCGCATACGAGAGATCGGAGCGAAGTCCCGCATTGGTCAGCGCCCGGTCCTGATTTACGGTCTCCTGTTGCAGGTCCGGCGACAGATCCGCAAAAGGATTGCCGCTCGGATAGTAGTTGTACTGGTCGCGCCGCACGAAACCGCCGAGAGTGAAGACAGCGTTGTTGCTCACCGTCCGCGTCCATGACGGAGCAATGTTGAATGTCTTGATCTGCGAACGCTGATCTGCCGGCCCGACCGGCAGGCCATCCGGCCCCAGGCCTGCGTTGTCCACAACCAGCCCATTCCATGCTGTCGCATTCTGCATGTCGAACGAGTTGGGCGTCTGGAACCATGAGCGGGTGAATCCCAGATTCAGATGGATCGCGTCGGCCTGCGAGAGCTGCCAGTCAAACCGGTCAAAGGCGTTCTCCTGGTTCCCTTTGTCGTGCAGCACAGTGAATTCTGGAGGATCGAGAAACCGGCCCCCGTTCAGGCCGTTGGCAGAGAAGAAATTGCCCCACTTGCGGCCTCCGTAGCCCAGGTTGAAGCCCGTGCCCGATGTCCCAAAGCTGCCGTAGGAGGCCGTGACTTCGCCATGGGGCGTGGTCTCCCCTTGCCCCGAGCGGGTCGTCACATTGATGACTACACTCGTCTTCTCGCCGAACTCCGCCGGAGGTGCGCCGGAGATCACCTCCATCGACTGGATCGAATCGATCGGAATCTGGTTCGAAAAAACTTTGCTCTGCTGATCGGTTACCGGCTGGCCGTCCACCGAGAACGAATTTTCTGCATGATCTCCCATCCCGTGGAAAAGGCCGTTTGAGTCCGCCGCAATACCCGGCGTCGCCAGCGTGACCAGCGAACTCACCGACGAGGACGTGCTTTCCAGAGGAATCTTGTCAAACAGCCCGCGGTCGACGTCGGTGTGAAACGTCGAATCGTTCTCTAGCAGGTCGCTTGCCGCCTCCACCGTCACGGTCTCGCTCGTTCCCTTGATCGTGAGGCTGATGTCGAGATTCACCGGCACGACTGATCGCACCTCGATGTCTTCCACGTGGGGATCGAATCCCTTCTCCGTGACCGTCAGGTGATAAGGGTTGAAAGGAACGTTTGCGATCGCGAAACTTCCGGCGCTGTCGGTGGCGGTACTTCGCTCGAATCCGCTCACGGCATTGCGGATCTCCACCGTGGCGTTCGGCACAACCGCTCCCGTCGGATCCAGCACCTTGCCCGTTACCGTCGAACTGCTCCCGGACTGGGCGCTCGCGCCCGCCGCAAACAATAGAGAAATAACCATCATCAAAGCCGCGCGCAGCGGCTTTCTGAAAGAAGCCAGCATGATTCCTCCGCAAATATGGATTGAATAATTTCAGTTAAGGCCGATCAGATTTTTCGCGACCTAAACTGCTGCGGGAGGAGGACGTACGCTGAGCGCGAACGTTGTGAGGCATTGCTTGCCGGAAACCGGCGCAATCTGAAGAAGGGATACGAATTCAAAAACCGCTTTGGCCACCCCCGAGACCGCTTTTGGAGCAGTCGAATGAGCGGCGACGCAGACCGTACACTTGGCAGCATCAGTGGCGCTGGAGTGGTGGTGCGCAGTAACTGCCAATGCCGACCAGAAGGTCAGCAGCAGGCAAAACCACGCGACTCGTTTCGAAAACAACCGCATACATCAGCCCAATTCGGGCTCTTAGAATGATACCACCAGGGGCAACATTCCTCGCTGCTCCCCTGTGTTCTGTCTGCTCTAGCAACCCTGTCATACCGAGCGGAGGAGGGACGTTCGCAGAACGTCCTGACGCAGTCGAGGGGGACCTGCTGTGGGCGGCTTCCCTGCTCTCTGTGTTCTCTGTGCTTTCAATCAAAAAGGCATCTGGGTGCCCCGTCCTTGTCGCGTTCTTTGCGACAGGGCGGGGACTTTGACTTCCAGACCTGCAATCCCTCTGGGTTTCAGTGACCACTGCAGATCGCGAAAAAGAGCGGCGCGTGAAATCCCCATCCCCAGTCCCGCAGGGACGCAATGTGAAAGCCCGGCACGTGAGTGCCGGGGAGGATGGTTCGAGCGAGTCCCGAAGGGACGGCACATGCGCAATCTCCCCCGGAAACGACTAAACTACTACATATGAACAGCTTCAACACCCGTTCCACCATCACCGTCGGCGATAGACAATACGAAATCTACCGACTGGATGCGCTCGACCAGCAGGGCATTTCCACCCGCCATCTTCCTTATTCGCTGCGAATCCTGCTGGAAAATCTGCTGCGCACCGAAGACGGCCGCAACGTCACCGCCGCCGAAATTCGCGCTCTCGCCGGCTGGAGGGGCTCTTCTACTCCCGACAAAGAAATCGCCTTCACACCCAGCCGCGTCCTCCTTCAGGATTTCACTGGCGTCCCGGCCGTCGTCGACCTCGCCGCCATGCGCGACGCCATGCAGCGCCTCTCCGGAGATCCCAACCTCATCAATCCTCTCCAGCCCGCCGAACTGGTGATCGATCACTCCGTCCAGGTCGACGAATTCGGAACCCCCCAGGCCTTCCAGCTCAACGCCGAGCTCGAATTCCTTCGCAACAAGGAACGCTACGCCTTCCTCCGCTGGGGACAGACCGCCTTCCGCAATCTCGCCATCGTTCCACCTGACACCGGCATCGTCCACCAGGTCAACCTCGAGTACCTTGCCCGCGTGGTCTTCGTCCACGCCGCCAACGGCAAACTCTCCGCCTACCCCGACACCCTCGTGGGCACTGACAGTCACACACCCATGGTCAATGGGTTGGGAGTGTTGGGGTGGGGAGTGGGAGGAATTGAAGCCGAAGCGGCGATGCTGGGGCAGCCGGTGTCGATGCTGATTCCGCGCGTCGTGGGAGTGAAGCTCATGGGGCGGTTGCGCGAAGGCGCAACCGCCACGGACCTGGTGCTGACGATCACCGAGATGTTGCGCAAGCACGGCGTGGTGGGCAAATTCGTGGAGTACTTCGGGCCAGGGCTGCACCAGTTGGCGCTCGCGGATCGGGCCACCATCGGCAATATGAGCCCGGAGTATGGCGCCACCTGCGGCATTTTTCCGGTCGATCAGGAAAGTCTCAACTACCTGCGCCTGACCGGCCGCAGCGAAGAGCAGATCGCGCTGGTCGAAGCCTACTGCCGCGCGCAGGGACTCTTTCACGACGCCAAAACTCCGGAGGCCGAATACTCCGAGCTGCTGGTGCTCGATCTGGCCGGGGTTGAGCCCAGCCTCGCGGGGCCGAAGCGTCCGCAGGATCGTGTGCCGCTGGCACAAGCCGGCGAATCGTTTCGCACTTCCCTTCCCTCCCTCATCAAGCCCAAGGCCAAGAGCTCCGCGCAGGCTCCCACCAACGGAAACTCGGCCAGGCAGGTGGGAAGCTGGGAGCAGGAGGGCGGCAATCCGGCGGCGGTCGGTATCGAGGACCACAGGGTCGAAGAACATGTTCCGGCGGATGTAAAGAGCGCCCTGCAACATGGCAGCGTGGTGATCGCCGCCATCACCAGCTGCACCAACACCTCGAATCCCTCGGTGATGATGGCCGCGGGGCTTCTCGCCAAGAAGGCCGTCGAGAAAGGACTTTCGGTTCCGCCCTGGGTGAAGACGTCGCTGGCTCCCGGCTCGAAAGTGGTGCGGGACTATCTGGAGAAAGCCAATCTGCTCGAGTCTCTTGAGAGCATCAAGTTTCATCTGGTCGGCTATGGTTGTACGACCTGCATCGGAAACTCCGGCCCCCTGCCCACCGAAGTCTCGCAGGCCATCGACGAAAAGGATCTGGTGGTCGCCGCGGTGCTCTCCGGCAATCGCAATTTCGAGGGCCGTATCAATTCCGAGGTTCGCGCCAACTACCTGATGTCGCCGCCGCTGGTTGTGGCCTTCGCACTGGCCGGGCGAATCGATCTCGATCTTCATAAAGATCCCCTCGGCCGCGGCAAGGACGGCAAGCCGGTTTACCTCGCCGACGTGTGGCCGTCGCAACGCGAAGTCGACGAGGCGGTGAAGCAATCGGTTTCCTCCAGCATGTTTCGCAAGAGCTATGGCGAGGTGTACGAAGGCGACGACCGTTGGCGCGGGCTGCCGGTGCCAAAGGGCGACACTTACGCCTGGGATTCCAGCTCCACTTACATCCGGCGCGCGCCCTACTTCGACGACATGACGGTAAAACCCGCGCCGGTCGGGGACATCGGCAACGCGCGCGTGCTGGCGGTGTTGGGCGACAGCGTCACCACCGACCACATTTCTCCCGCGGGCTCGATCAAGAAGGACAGTCCGGCGGGAAAGTATTTGCAGGAGCACGGCGTCAAACCCGCCGACTTCAACTCCTACGGCTCGCGGCGGGGCAATCACGAAGTGATGGTGCGCGGCACGTTTGCCAATGTGCGACTGCGCAACAAAATGGTGAACGTCGAAGGGGGATTCACCAAACACCTCCCCGATGGGGTGGAAACTACGATTTTTGAGGCGTCAGAAAAGTACGTTGCCGAAGGCGTGCCGCTCGTGATCCTCGCCGGCAAGGAGTACGGCTCCGGCTCATCGCGCGACTGGGCGGCGAAAGGTCCGCTTCTGCTCGGCGTTCGCGCCGTCATCGCAGAGAGCTACGAGCGCATTCATCGTTCAAATCTTGTCGGTATGGGAATTCTGCCGCTGCAATTCTTGCCGGGGGAGAACGTCCAGTCCCTCGGGCTGACTGGCAACGAGGTTTTCGAAATTAAAGGCATCCGCTCGCTGATCGACAAATTCTCCGCCGGCCAACGGCTCTCAGTGAAGGCCGACAGCCGCGAGTTCCAGGCCCTCGTCCGGATCGATGCTTCGCAGGAAGCGCTCTATTACGCCAACGGCGGGATTCTGCAGTACGTGCTGCGGCAGTTGCTGGTGTAGCGGCGGACGTCCCCGTCCGCCGTTTTTGACGTCTGACAGGGCAGACGAGACGTCTGCCCCTACATGTTCCAGTTGAGATGACAGGGCAGACGAGACGTCTGCCCCTACATGTTCCGGTTGAGACGGCAGGGCAGACGAGACGTCTGCCCCTACGTGTTCCGGTTGAGATGGCAACATCACCAAACGAAAGATCGCCATTGCCTTCGGGCTCGGAACATGCCCCCGCGCTTCCAGCTATTCGATCCCATGTTGGGAATAAACCTCATAATTCCTTGGATATAGCTTGACCTCTTATATCAATAGACATATTTACGTATAATGGAACCACCGCCGCGGGCTGTCGTGTGGGTAGCGGCTAAGCGAGGCAGAACGTCTGCATCGGGAGAGGCAAAACTGACGTGGTCCGAAAAACAAAAAAGTCCAATGGTTT
Organism: Terriglobales bacterium; assembly: GCA_963803205.1. Taxonomy (GTDB): domain Bacteria; phylum Acidobacteriota; class Terriglobia; order Terriglobales; family Acidobacteriaceae; genus CAWDLG01. The sequence continues at coordinate 867,625 of CAWDLG010000002.1, read as the reverse complement.
GAGGAAAACGGCAGCAAAGCGCCTCCGCATGGAGAGAAGCAGCGGAAATGTCTTTGCCGACCTCGGCTTGCCCCATCCGGAACAGGAACTGTTGAAAGCCCAACTCACGCTGCAGATTTATCGCCTCATCAAGCAGCGTGGCGTCACGCAAACCGAAGCCGGAAAGACCCTCGGGATCAAACAGCCGCACGTCTCGGCGCTGATGCGCAACCGCGCGGGATCGTTTTCCGTCGAACGACTCATCGACTTCCTGACTGCTTTGGGTCAAGATGTCGAAATTACGGTCCGGCCTACGCGCAAGCAGCATGGAGTGGTCTCCATCGTGGGGTAAGCCTGAGGGTCAAAAGACCGCCATTGCCCGTGTAGCGGCGGACGTCCCCGTCCGCCTCGGGATTCGCGCTCGAAAAAAAGAGATGACTCGGAATATGCCCCCGCACTTCCGCTGACCCAAAGGACGCCCGGCTCAAGTTCCTCCGGTTGAAATCGAGTCACGGTGGACCGTGCGGCAGCGGGAACGGCAGGAATATTTCCAACCGTCAAGATGTGTAAAGCTTCGGGCAAAAATCCCCGCCCAAGCGGAGCTTGGACGGGGCACCCTCGAGGGTAGTTAACAACATTGGATTCTTTCCGATCCCACATCAAAGTGCCCATCAGGCCCGGGTCATTAAACAATCACCATAGGGTGCCCCGTCCAAGCTCCGCTTGGGCGGGTTTTTGATGTTCACCCGTCACAGACAACATCTGCTTGTGGAAATACGCTAGTCCCATGCCCTGGGGACTAAAACGGTTCCACGAATCCCACCAACTCCACTTCCTGACCGTCAGCTGTTACAAACGCCGATCCAACTTCCGAACTATCCAATCCCGGGAAACATTCATCTCCGCCTTAGAACGAGTCCGCCACAATTACGATCTGTGTGTATATGGCTACGTAGTAATGCCTGAACATGTCCATCTGCTCGTGAGCGAACCTGAGCGCGGTACGCTGGCCCAAGCCATGCAGTCCCTGAAGCAAGGAGTCGCAAGGAGACTGGCTCTGCGAAACCAAGACCCCTTCTGGCAAGCCCGCTACTACGACTTCAACACCTGGAGTGAACACAAGTTCGTCGAGAAGCTTCGCTACATTCACCGCAACCCGGTCACTCGTGGATTGGTGGCTCACCCCGAGGATTGGCCCTGGAGCAGTTTCCGTCACTATCTGACCGGGGAAGATGGTGCGGTTGAAATCGAGTCACAGTGGACCGTGCGGCAGCGGGAACGACAGGAATATTTCCAACCGTCAAGATGTGTAAAGCTTCGGGCAAAAATCCCCGCCCAAGCGGAGCTTGGACGGGGCACCCTCGAGAGTAGTTAACAACATTGGATTCTTTCCGGTCCCAAGTGCCAATCAGGCCCGGGTCATTAAACAATCACCATAGGACGCCCCGCCCAAGGCGTCTGACAGGGCAGACGAGACGTCTGCCCCTACGTGGGCAGTGCAAGCTCCCGATATTTGGCGGTGAGGGCGCGGCGGCTTTTGGAAAGCATGGGCCAGGCCTCCTTGTAGGCTTCGTATTTGTAGCGGTCTTTCCTGAGTGGCTCCATGGGGAAGAGCATGAGTCCGGTCTTGCGCTGCGGGCCGAGCAGGAGTGCTGCGGGGATGAGATACCAGACATCGACGGGAATCAGGTAGGCAGCGAAGAGGTCGATCTGCTCGAGCGTGTAGTCCTGCTTCTTGGTGTAGTTGGTTCTGAACTGGCACAAGTATCCCGTACCGGTGCGGACGGTGGTGGACTTGACCTGAACTCGAAGAACGCCGGAGCCGTGCGAAACTCCGACGTCGTAAGGAGAGCTGTCCCCCCAGGGCGTTGCCACCTTGTATCCGTGCTCCATGGCGCGGGCCATGAAACGCAACTCCACCCACTCGCCCCGCTCTTTGAAATTCCTGAAAACCTTGCAATCCTGCATTCCCGGCTCCCGGATTCGGCCCAATCTTGGCTGCAAAAGAAAAGGCGCAGCCGCCAGGGCCGCGCCTCGGGTCTAATCTTATAGCTATATTTCTATTATACCAGTTTTCTATCAGAAAATGGGACATGCACGGCGAAAATATATCTGCCCATCTGCGAGGGAGTTAGGCACAATTGCAAGCGATCAGGGGCTTGACAGAAATTCCCGCATGCCGCGCTCCGGCTCATTTTCCGCAGGTGTCGCGGCTGTTGTCCGCGATGCCGGAGATCAGCCAGCGGCCATTGCGGCGGACAAGATTGGCGATGTCAGTCCCGCAGTGCTGCACCTTGCCGTCAAGCAAGAACTCGTATGGCGCCCAGATGACGGCCAGGTCATTGTCGATGCGAACCAGGGGATCGTGAATGCGCTCTTCGATGGGATCGTGGGCGGAACCGATGTGCTCGACGAAGACATCGAAGTGCATCTGGATGACCTGCTCGCCGCGTTTCAGCGAGACCATGCCGCCGGGCACAAGCTGTTCGCGGACCGCTTCCCTGTCATGGTGGGCCATGCCGTCGAACAGGGCCTGGAGCGGGGCGATGACCGCCTGTTCCTCCGGAGTGGCGGCGTGCAGCGAGGCCGGCAGGATTGCGGCGGCAAGCAGGGCCGCGGAGAGAATGACGAATCGGGCGAAGGAGAAGGGCGGCATTTTCGAGAACTGACTCATGGGCGAAGTTCCTCGTCCGGCAAGAATGGGCCGGGGAGAGCATGATAGCGGAATCCATGACCATGGCGGGACTGGCTCCCACGCACGGCTGAGAATCGTTGCACCAGGCTGTGGTGAAGAACCTAACCACAGGGGAAACAGAGGAGCACAGGGGTCGTAAACGGGGGAACAGTCTCAGCCGCGAAGCGGCGGCATGTGAAAGCCCGGGAGGTAAGTCCCGGGGAAAGCGCCGAATCACGACGGAGCCCCGAAGGGGCGGCAGGAGGATTTGTTCCCTGGCGTGCCGTCCCTGCGGGACTCGGTCGGTTGCGCCGAGCGTTCCCGGCACTGACGTGCCGGGCTTTCACATAGCGTGCCTTCGGCACTGGAGTGGCAAGCGAGCGAGCGGCGTTTTCCAAACAACAAAGCAAAAGGTCCCTCGACGGCTTGAGCACGGGCGGGACGCCCGCGCCTAAATGCGGCGTGTCACGGTTTGAGCACGGGCGGGACGGTCGCATCTCCATTTGGGTTGCGAGGTGTCGTCCCTGACGGGACTCGGATCGTTAACCTATGCTTTTCCCGGCACTGACGTGCCGGGCTTTCACATTGCGTCCCTGCGGGACTGGGCAGGGGCAGATATAATCGAAGATTGTCCTCATGTCTACCAAGCGTCTGATTCGATCAACCACGGTTCTTTCGGTTCGCCGCGACGGCAATGTGGTTCTGGCCGGTGACGGTCAAGTCACACTGGGCGAAGGCGTCATCAAGCACTCGGCGCGGAAGATCCGGCGCCTTTACCAGGACAAGATCCTGGCGGGATTCGCGGGCTCGACGGCGGACGCGTTTTCCCTTTTCAGCCGCTTCGAATCGAAGCTCGAGCAGTATCACGGCAATCTGGGGCGGGCGGCGGTCGAGCTGGCGAAAGACTGGCGGACCGACAAGTTTCTGCGGCATCTGGAAGCGCTGCTGCTGGTTTCCGACAAGGACCAGACTTTCCTGCTGAGCGGGCAGGGCGATGTGATTGAGCCGGACGGCGGCATTGCGGCGATTGGCAGCGGCGGGCCCTATGCGCAGGCGGCGGCGCAGGCGCTGTCGGACCACACTCAGCTTTCGGCGCGGCAGATTGCGGAAGAAGCCATGAAGATTGCCGGCAAAATGTGCATCTATACAAACGATAAGGTGACGATCGAAGAGCTGTAGGCCGGGCACATGAAGCGGAAAGCATATTTACTGGTCTTCGACGGGCTGCCGGCGACGAAGCCGATACCGCGACCTGGTTCTCGATGTTCAAACACGGAATGATCCCGGCCGGCATGGCCTGATTTTTTCGGACAGTGGAGGAAGTGGGTTTTTATGGCTATCTATTTACCCTCGACCGCGGAAGAGCCCCAGACATCGCTCGACGAACTCACGCCGCGGGAAATCGTGGCGGAGCTCGATAAGTACGTGGTCGGGCAGAAAGACGCCAAACGCGCAGTGGCCATCGCCCTGCGCAACCGCATGCGGCGGCAGAAGCTTTCGGCCGAGCTGTCGGACGACGTTATTCCGAAGAACATTATTCTCATCGGCCCGACCGGGGTGGGAAAGACCGAGATTGCGCGCCGGCTGGCGAAGCTGGCGAATTCTCCGTTTCTCAAGGTGGAGGCTTCGAAGTTCACCGAGGTTGGATACGTGGGCCGAGACGTGGAGTCGATGATCCGCGACCTGGTGGAAATCTCGATCGAGATGGTGAGGGAGGAAAAGCTTGAGGATGTTGCCGACAAGGCGGAACTCAACGCCGAGGAGCGCCTGCTGGACATCCTTCTGCCCCCGGTAGCCCCGCGCTCGGACTCGGGCGCACAGGGAAATCTGCTCGAGGGGACCACCACTTCGGGGGATTCGCACAACCGCACGCGAGAGAAGCTGCGGCAGCAGCTGCGTGAGGGCAAGCTCGACGACCGGACGGTGGAGATCGACGTCCGCGAGCGTTCCTTCCCCGCATTCGAGATTATTTCCAATCAAGGGGTGGAGGAGATGGACGTCAACATCAAAGACATGTTGCCGAACATCTTCGGGCAGCGGACCAAGAAGCGGAAGATGAAGGTCAACGAGGCCTTCGAGTATCTGATCCAGGAAGAAGAGCAGCGGCTCATCGACATGGACCAGGTGACGCGCATCGCGATTGACCGGGTGCAGAATTCGGGAATCATTTTTCTGGATGAGATCGACAAGATTGCGGGGCGTGAAGGCGGCCATGGGCCGGACGTCTCGCGCGAGGGCGTGCAGCGGGACATCCTGCCGATCGTGGAAGGGACCACGGTGAACACGCGCTACGGCATGGTGCGCACGGATCACATTCTGTTCATTGCCGCAGGGGCGTTCCACGTGTCGAAGCCCAGCGATCTGATTCCGGAGCTACAGGGCCGGTTTCCGATTCGCGTGGAGCTGCAGTCGTTGACCATGGAGGATTTCATCAGAATTTTGACCGAGCCGAAGTCGTCGCTGGTGAAGCAGTACGTCGCCCTGCTCGACACCGAGGGAGTGAAGCTGGAGTTCACGCCGGACTCGCTGGAGGAGATTGCGCGGTTTGCGTTCCGGGTGAATGAAGGCACGGAGAATATCGGGGCGCGGCGTCTGCACACGATCATGGAGCGCGTGCTTGATGAGATCAGTTTTGATGCGCCCGACAAGAAGGGACAGCAGGTCCGGGTGGATTCGGCGTATGTGAACAAGATGTTGGCGGACATTGTGAAGGATCAGGATTTGTCGAGGTACATTCTGTAAGTGACGGTGGGGATACCCTGCACGGGTGAGACACCCGTGCCTACGTGGACATTGCGTTTCAGGCAGGTATGGGCGCTGATGGCGCAAGGTCGGTGAGAGGTTGAGTTGCTCCTCCAGTAGGTCAAAACCCCCGCCCTGTCGTTCCAAAGTGCAGAACGACAAGGACGGGGCACCCTCCAAAAGAGCCTGCTAATCTAACCATTTCATGAAAACTCCGGAGCGAGGCCGCATCCAGGCGCTGATGCAGAGAGAGCAGCAGCGTTTCGCGAATGACCGGCCGAAATCGAAGGCGCTGTTCGAGCGTGCCGGCAAGTCCCTGCTGGGCGGCGTGCCCATGAACTGGATGGCGAAGTGGGCGGGGGCGTTCCCACCATTTGTGCGCGAGGCGCAGGCGGCGCATTTCTACGATATCGACGGACACCGATATGTCGACTTCTGCCTGGGCGACACCGGGGCGATGACGGGCCATTCTCCGTTCGCCGTGGTAAAGGCGGTGGAAGAACAGGCGCGGCGCGGCATGACGCTGATGCTGCCGAGTGAAGATGCGGTGTGGGTGGCCGAGGACCTGCAGGCGAGGTTCGGGCTGCAGTTCTGGCAGTTCGCGCTGACGGCGACCGATGCGAACCGTTTTTCAATCCGGCTGGCGCGGCACATTACCGGGCGTCAGAAGATACTGGTATTCAACTGGTGCTATCACGGCACGGTCGATGAGACTTTCATCACGCTGCAAAAGAATGGGGCGAGCACAGCGCGGCGCGGCAATCTCGGTCCGCCGGTCGATCCCGGGCTGACGACCAAGGTGGTGGAGTTCAACGATCTGCCGGCGCTGGAGCAGGCCCTGGCGCCGGGGGATGTGGCGTGCGTGCTGGCGGAACCGGCGCTCACCAACGTGGGCATCGTGCTTCCTCAGGCGGGATTTCATCAGGCGCTGCGGGAGCTGACGCAGAAGTACGGAACGCTGCTGATTCTCGATGAGACCCACACCATCTGCGCAGGCCCGGGGGGATCGACGCAGGCGGATGGGTTGAAACCTGACGTTCTGGTGTTCGGAAAGCCGATCGGGGGCGGGGTTCCGGGCGCGGCCTACGGCATGACGGCGGAGGTGGCGGAGCGGGTGAAGAAAGCGCAGAACCTGGAAGATTGCGACACGGCCGGAATCGGGGGAACGCTGGCGGGGAATGCGTTGTCGCTGGCGGCGATGCGAGCAAGCCTGACAAAAGTTCTCACCAAAGATGGGTTCGAGCGCATGATGCGCATGGCGGAGCGATGGGTAAAAGGCGTGGAGAAGGCGATTGCGGAGTTCAGCCTGCCCTGGCACGTGACGCGACTGGGATGCCGCGCGGAATACATGTTTTCGCCGAAGGCGCCGACGAACGGAAGCGAGGCTCACGCGGCCATGGATTTCGAACTCGAACGATTCATGCATCTGTACGCCATGAACCGCGGGGTGCTGCTGACGCCTTTCCACAATATGGCCCTGATGTCGCCCCAGACAGACGCCAGCGACGTGGATCACCACAGCCGGATTTTTCGGGAGGCGGTGAAGGAACTGGTGGGGTGAGTTCCGGGCCGCCTGTGGTTACGGGATTTGAAACCACAAGGAAGACAGAGGAACAGAGAGGAAATCCGTCGACTGGTCAGGATGAGACTCTTCTCGGCAAAGGCTGTGGCGGTAACCCTGATGGCATTCCTCGCCGGGTGCGCCCAGGTAGGGCCCCCGGTGCCGCCGTCGCTGGAGTTGCCCCGGCGGGTGAGCGACCTGCGGGCCTCGCGAAGGGGGAATGAAGTCGTCCTGACATGGACTCCGCCGGTAAGAACCACGGATAACCAGACCATCCTCCATCCCGGTCCCACGCGAATTTGCCGGGCGGCGGGAACGGCGATCCACACCTGCGGCACACCGATCGGCGAGGCGGAAAAATCCAAGGGCGATGAGAAAGCTGGCGGCAGAACCGCTACCTACGTCGATGTGCTGACTCCCGGGCTTCTGCAACCGGGCGCGGTTGCCAGCTATGCGGTCGAAGTTCTGAACGACCATGAGCGCAGCGCCGGGCTTTCCAATGCGGTCACAGTTCCGCTGATTCCGATTCCCTCGCCTCCACCGGATTTCCAGGGACAAGTCACGGCCCAAGGCGTCGTGCTCGCGTGGAAGTGGCCGGAATTTCCTGCGGCGCAAGCGGAAACCAGCTACCACCTGCGCATCTTCCGCCGGGCGGAGGACGGGGGAGCCGAGAACAGCGTGGGAGATGTTGCCATGCAGCCCGGGCAGGAACCGGGAATGCTCGACGATCTGATCGAATGGGAGAAGACCTATCAGTATCGGGCGGCGTTTGTGGCTCAGGTCTCGGGAGCAGGCAAGGGTTTAATCGAGGTGGAAGGGGATAGTACGCCACCGATCACGGTTGTGGCTCACGACACCTTTGCGCCGTCGGTGCCGTCGGGCTTGCAGGCAGTCTTCTCGGGCATTGGACAGAAGCCGTTCATCGATCTCACGTGGGCGCCGAATACCGATTCCGATCTTGCGGGGTACAACGTGTATCGGGGCGAGGGACCGGGTGCGGAGAAATTGAATGCCGAGGTGGTGAAGGCCCCAGTGTATCGGGATGAGAGCGTGCAGCCGGGACGGAGGTATGTGTATTCCGTGTCCGCCGTGGATTTGCGGGGAAACGAGAGCGCGCGTTCGGGTGAGGCGAGTGAGGAGACGGGAAAGTAGGGGGGTCTTCTTCTTTAAGCAAGGCAAAATCCCCGCCCTGTAATGATCTGTTGAAACCACAGAGAACACAGAGGAACACAGAGGAACGCCAACAGAGCGGGGGGCTCCTTCCAGAGTCAAAATCCCCGCCCTGTCGTTCCAAACTACGGAACGACAAGGACCGGTCACCCTCAGGAGCGCTGATATGATGGCGGGTAAATGAAATTCTGCAGATTTCAGCGCAACGGAGCGGCCCACTATGGCCTGGTGGAGCGAGTGGCGGGGAGAGAGGAAATCACCCGGCTGCTGGTAACACCGCCGGAGGAAACGGCGGGTGACATGGAAGACCTGGCCACCAAGCGCACAGACCGGGTTGCGCTGGAGGAGGTTTCGCTGCTGGCTCCGGTTCGGCCATCCAAAATTGTGTGCGTCGGGCGAAATTACCGGGAGCATGCGGCTGAACTGAACAATGAAGTTCCCAGCGAGCCGTTGATTTTTCTCAAGCCCGCGTCGGCGCTCCTCGCACCCGGGCAAAATATCGTGCGCCCCAGACTCGCGCAGCGGGTCGATTTCGAGGGCGAACTGGGAGTGGTGATCGGGCGCCCGTGCCACAAGTTGAAACCCGACGAGGATGTCCGGCCATATATCCTGGGCTACACCTGCGTCAACGACGTCACCGCGAGAGATCTGCAAAAGAAAGACCAGCAGTGGTCCCGCGCCAAGGGCTTCGATACGTTCTGTCCCGTGGGTCCGGTGGTCAGCGACGAACTGGATCCGTGGGCGGGAGTGACGGTCGAGACCCGGCAGAACGGCGAGACGCGGCAGCACGGCAGCACAAGCGATTTCATCTTCGCGCTCGACGTCGTCATCCGCTACATTGCGGAAGTCATGACGCTCAAGCCGGGCGACCTCATACCCACAGGCACCCCCTCGGGGGTCGGACCGATGGCGGCAGGCGATGTCGTGGAGGTGCATGTCCCCGAGATAGGCACGTTACGAAACTCCGTGATCGACGAGCCATGAGCAGGCATTGATCGGCCGTAACCCAGGTTGCTCTCTTAAGAACTTGTCCTCTCCAGTCCTTTGATGTGAGACTAATTCGGTCGGCCAAGCCTTCATCCGGGCATCGAAGTCATGAATCTGTTTAGCATTTATACCTTTGCGCTGGCGGGCACGGGTGTGCTCTTCGGCGCCTATGTTCTCCTGCGGCGGAAACCAAAATCAGCAACCGATGCCGAGCGCGAACGGCGGGGGTGGCTGGAGCAGGGAGGGCGGATCACCGACGGAACCGTGATCGACGTCCAGGAACTGGAGGGCGCCGGCAACAAGTTCGCTACCCTGCTGATCTACCAATATGACGTGGCGGGGGTTTCGTACGAATGCTCCCAGGACGTCACCTACCTGCGGCCCTTGATCAACCTGCATTCGTGCCGGTTGGGGCTGCCGACGTCGGTCCGATACGATCCTCAGAATCCCGGAAATTCGATTGTTTTGTCGGAGCGGTGGATGGGGTTGCGGCAGTAGGGGTCCAAGCCTGGAAGTCAAAGTCCCCGCCCTGTCGTGTCGTCCCCTGAAGGGGACTCGGTCGAATCCTGGTACCTCTTCCCGGCACTGACATGCCGGGCTTTCACATTCCGTGCCTTCGGCACTAGGGTGGGGATTTTCACGCGGCGCTCTTTTTCGCGATCTGCAGTGGTGACTGAAACCACAGTCGTGTCGTCCCCTGAAGGGGACTCGTTCGAATTCTGGTCCCTCTTCGCGGCACTGACGTGCCGGGCTTTCACATTCCGTGCCTTCGGCACTGGGGTGGGGGATTTTTACGCGGCGCTCTTTTTCGCGATCTGCCGTGGTGACTGAAACCACAGAGGGATTGCAGGTCTGGAAGTCAAAGTCCCCGCCCTGTCGTTCCAAAGTGCGGAACGACAAGGACGGGGCACCCGGATACCTTTTTGATTGAAACCACAGAGAACACAGGGGAGCACAGAGGACACCAACAGCAGGTCCCTCGACTGCGCTCGGGATGACAGGGTTGCTAGAGCACAGAGAACACAGGGGAGCACAGAGGCCGCCAACAGCAGGTCCCTCGACTGCGTCAGGACGTTCTGCGAACGTCCCTCCTCCGCTCGGGATGACAGGGTTAGCTGCCGGCGAGGGAGCCGAAGGAGCGGGCGAAATTCACCCGCAGATACTTGTGCGGGTTGACGGGCGTGTCGTTGATGCGGACCTCGTAGTGAAGGTGGGGTCCGGTGGAGCGGCCGCTGAGGCCGACGTATCCGATGGTTTCGCCGCGGTGAATTTCCTGGCCGATGGCGACGCCAAAGCTCGCCAGGTGGCCGTAGCGGGTGGAGATGCCGCGGCCGTGATCGATGATGATGGCGCGGCCGTATCCGCCCATGTAGTCGGCGAAGACGACAACGCCGTCGGCCGGGGCGACCACGGGCTGGCCATAGGTGCTCGCGATATCGATGCCGCTATGGAATGCGCCTTCACCGTTGAACGGGTCGACGCGCTCACCGAACGAGCCGGTGACGTAGCCATCGACGGGCCAAAGATTGGGAACCTGATTGGCGCGCAGCCAGTCGGCGGTGGTCACGTTGCGAACCATGCCCAGCGAGATGCCGGTGGTCGCGGCGCCGCTGAGCGCCGAATTCCTGAGCGCATAAAGCTGATCGAGAGACGAATGCACCTGTGCGGCGCGCTCACTCGATGAGGCGTCCTGCAAGATGGGGTCCGACTTCAATCCATAAAGCGAAGAAACTTCGCTGGCCAGTGACCCGAGAGAGGCGACCTGAATGTCGCGCTCCTTGGCCACCTGCTCCAGGCGGGAATAACGGTCCTTCAGCTCCTCTTTTTCCAGGCGCAACTGGTTGAAACGGGCGACTTTGAGCGCCATGCGCGTATAGGAGCCGGCAATGCCTGTCATGCTCAGGATGGCGATCACCGCCCCGGCCACAAAAAGGTAGAGATAGTGGACCGGGATCGGGATCTTGCGGAGCTGGCCGTCTTCACCCCGACTGACAAATAAAATGTAAAAGCGCTTTCGCAAAATATTCCTTCCGCCAGTAATCAGCGTTGACTCATTTTGGGACCGCTCGTGGTAAAGAGGTGTTGAGCGTTTATCCCTTTATTCGGGCTGCACTCCCACTTCGTGGGGGCGAGACTTATTTGTGGTGCAACCCTTAACCCGCAACTCCAGAAACCATCGCGTCTTTTCGACTGCAATCCTCTCCAGATACGGCACTTAGTACAGTCTGGGGGTCCTGCCTAAAGCGTGCCCCACGGTAACAAAGTAGATTCCCCCATGTCAATTCCCAGCCAGTCATCGGAAATTGGTGTAGTTACCCATGTCCTCTGCTAATACTTCGGTGCGAGTAACAGTTCCCGAATTTGGAATGTCACGCGCTTGGCGGGTGAGCGGAGGTCCACGCCTTTAGCCGGGAACGAATATCAGCAGTCGTAGATGAGGGGGGGATAGGGGAAGTTGCCCCAAAAAAACCCTAGAAGTCGTGGGAAAAACCGAATCCGGCGGAACAGAAACAGGGGCGAACTGTGCAGCGGCCGTAAAACAGGGGCGAAAAAATATTACTGCGGACGGCGGGCGGATGCGACTCGGGGAATGCCCTGCAAATCCCCGGTGATTCGCAAATCGCTCCATTCGCCGAGATCACGACGCACGCGATCGGCGACCGACGCACTGATTTCCATCACGAGCCAGCCTCCGGGCTTCAGGGCGGCGTGAGCCTGGGGGATCAACCTTTCGATCACCTCCATTCCGGTGGGACCGGAGAAGACAGCCGAGCGCGGCTCAAACTTGCGCACCTCCAACTGAACCTGGTCTTCCTCGGAATTGCCCACGTAGGGGGGATTCGAGACCACGAAATCGAAGGCCACGGCGGGGAGGGCGGCGAGGAGGTCAGCTTCTGCAAAGTGGATGCGGGATTCGAGCTGGTGCAGGGCGGCGTTGACACGCGCGACCCCCAGGGCTTCGGCGGAGATGTCGGTGGCGTCGATGATCGCGGAGAGCAGTTCTTTAGCCAGGGCGAGGGCGATGCAGCCGGAACCGGTGCCGACGTCGACGATGCGGAGAGCAGAGGCGGACTTCGCGCGGGCAAGGGAGAGCACAGTCTCGATCACGTGCTCGGTTTCCGGGCGGGGGATGAGAACGGCGGGGCTGACAATCAGGTCCATACCCCAGAATTCCTGATGGCCGGTGAGATATTGGGCGGGCATCCCCTGGGCGCGCTGGGCGAGGAGGTCATTGTAGCGGGCGAGTTCTTCGCCGGTCAGTACTCGCTCGGGATGGGCGTAGAGATAGGCGCGGTCGCAGCCGAGCGTGAACATGAGCAGCATTTCGGCGTTCATGCGGGGCGAGCCGACGCGGGCGGCGGTCAACTTGTCGATGGCGGAGGTCAGAGCCTGGCGCAGGGACACGGCCCTATTTCAACACAAGACGAACGTCAGACGGCGCTGACGGTTTCCTGGCGCAACTTTTCGGCCTCGTAGTGGGCGCTGAGGGCCTCGACGAGGGGCTGGAGTTTGCCGTCCATGACTTCCTGAAGCTGGTGAATGGTGAGGCCAATGCGGTGGTCGGTGACGCGATTCTGCGGGAAGTTGTAGGTGCGGATCTTCTCGCTGCGGTCGCCGGAGCCGACCATAGCCTTGCGTTCCTTGGCCAGGGCGGCCTGCTGCTTCTGCATCTCCATCTCGTAGAGGCGGGAGCGCAGCACGCGCATGCCTTTTTCCCGATTCTTGATCTGCGACTTTTCGTCCTGGCAGCTGACGACGGTGTTGGTGGGGATGTGGGTGATGCGGACGGCAGAATAGGTGGTGTTGACCGACTGTCCGCCGGGACCGGAGGAGCAGAAGGTGTCGATGCGAAGGTCTTTGGCTTCGATCTTGATGTCGACGTCCTCGGCTTCGGGGAGAATGGCGACGGTGACGGCGGAGGTGTGAACGCGGCCCTGCTGCTCGGTGGCGGGAACGCGCTGCACGCGGTGAACGCCGCTCTCGTACTTGAGGCGGGAGAAAACGCGGTTGCCCTCGATGATGGCGATGACTTCCTTCAGGCCGCCGACGGAGGACTCGGAGGTGGAGAGGACTTCGACTTTCCAGCCCTGGGTCTCGGCGTAGCGGGTGTACATGCGAAACATTTCGGCGGCAAAGAGCGTGGCCTCGTCGCCGCCGGTGCCGGCGCGGATTTCGAGGATGATGTCCTTGTCGTCGTTGGGATCTTTGGGGAGGAGCAGGACTTTGAGTTCTTCTTCCACGACGCCGACGCGGGACTCGAGTTTGTCGAGTTCCTCCTGGGCGTAGGCCCGCATCTCGGGATCTTTTTCGTCCAGCAGGACGGCCTTGCTTTCGGCGATGCCGCTGGTCAGATCTTTGTACTCCCGGTACTTTTCCACCACGGGCACAATTTCGCTGTGAGCCTTGGCCGCCTTCTGGTACTTGGACGAGTCGCCGATGATCTCGGGCGAGGCCAGGGCTTGGGTCAGCTCTTCGTAGCGGGCTTCGAGTTGTACCAGGCGTTCAAACATATGTTCCGTCGAACCGGTGGCGTGGTTTCGCCGTAATTGATTGTAACCAGCAGAAGGATGGAGAAGAAGGAAGTTTCGCGGCGGGGCCGCTAGGCAATCACCAGCTCGCCGCCGTTCTGCTTTTCGAGAATCATGGCGTTCTCGAGGGCGATGATGGCGCACTCGGCCTGCTCGTCCGACGGAGGCTGAGTGGTGACGCGCTGGAGCCAGAGTCCGGGAGCCGTGAGCAGGGCGAAGAGCGAGCCGCGATGGCGGGCCGCGAAGCGAATCATTTCGTAGGAGACGCCGGCGATGACGGGAAGCAGGGCGATGCGGATGCCGAAGCGCGCCCAGAACGTGGTCACGGGGATCGCCATGTAAACCAGCATGGAGAGGATCATGACGGTCATCAGGAAGCTGGTGCCGCAGCGGGGATGGAAAGTGGGATACTTCTGCACCCACGCAGTCGCAAGCGGATCGCCGTTCTCAAAGGCAAACACGGTCTTGTGCTCGGCGCCGTGGTACTGGTAGACGCGGCGGATATCGCGGAAGAGCGAGACTCCCCAGATGAACAGGAGAAACAGGCTGATCCGGATGAGGCCGTCGACCAGGTTGAACATGATCTGCCCGCCGAGCGAAGGATCGATCTTCTTCAGCTCGGTTGCCGCCAGCAGAGGCAGATACTTGTACATGAAAATAAAGAAGCCCAGGGAGAGAACGATGTTCAACGCTGCGAGCCAGCCGCTGATTTCCAGTTTCTTCTTGCCGGGCTCGGTCGGTTGCAGTTCATCCAGCGCAACGTTGGCGGAAAACTTCAGAGCGCGGAAGCCGAGGGTCATGGCGTGGCCCAGAGTGGCTACGCCACGGAGCACGGGCCAGCCCATCCATTTATGTTTTTCGGAAAGGCGCTCGAGAGGCTCGCTGTGGACGGTAATTTCTCCCGAAGGCTTGCGGCAGGCGATGGCCCAGGCGTGAGGCGAACGCATCATGACGCCTTCGAGCACGGCCTGGCCGCCGACCAGGGTTTCCTCGCCGCCTTCGAGTGCGGGCAGGAGCTGGACAGCCACAAAGAACCGCCAGATTGTGCGCAGGAATCTCATTCTCAGTGTTAGATGATGCTTGCCGGCTGCAAGGCTCGAACGGCCTTAGGGTATCACAGGTTGGACGGTTTTTTGGTCCTCCATATTACGCTAAGGCGCCGGGAGCCCCGGCCGTAACCTCCTATATATGCGACGTTTAGCCGAAGCCTGCGAGCGGATTGCGGGCACGACGAAGAAGCTGGAGAAGGTCGCCATCGTGGCGGAGTATCTGAATTCGGCCACGGCGGAGGAGGCGTCTATCTCGGTGATTTTTCTGTCGGGGCGACCGTTCGCGATATGGGAGGAGACGACGCTGCAGGTGGGCGGGGCGCTGCTGTGGCGGATGGTGGAAGAGCTCTCGGGAAAAAACGATGCGCAGCTTACGGCGGCGTATCGCAAGCAGGGAGATTTGGGCGCGGTCGCGGGGGAAGTTTTGCCAGAGCAGGGCCAGCCGGGGATTTCGGTGGCCGAGGCGGCGGAGCAGTTCCGCCAGATTGCAGCGGCACGCGGCCCGGGGGCCAAGGGAGCGATGGTTCGCGAGATGCTCGCGAAAGCGCGGCCGATCGAAGCGAAGTACCTGGTGAAGATCATCACGGGCGATTTGCGGATCGGGCTGAAAGAGAGCCTGGTCGAGGAGGCAATCGCCAAAGCTTACGGGAGCACGTTGAAGGAGGTGCGGCGCGCCAACATGCTGCTGGGCGATCTGGGCGAGACTCTGCGGCTGGCGGCGGCAAAGCGTTTATCCGAAGCGTCGATGCGGTTGTTTCATCCGCTGGGATTCATGCTGGCAAGCCCGGCCCAGAACGCGGAAGAGGCGCTGGCCGGTTTTCCCAATGCGCTGGTTGAGGACAAGTATGACGGCATCCGGGCGCAGGCGCACTGTTCGGGCGAGAGGGTGCGGATTTTCTCGCGCACCCGGGACGACATCACAGAATCTTTTCCGGAGCTGCCGGATGCCCTGAGCGGGCTGCCGCAGGAGGCGATTCTCGACGGCGAGATCGTGGCATGGGACTCGAAGTCGGAACCGGCGCGCGCCATGCCGTTCAGCGCGCTACAGCAGAGGCTGGGCCGGAAGAAGGTGAGCGACGATCTGATCCGCGAGGTGCCGGTCGCATACCTGGCGTTCGATGTGCTGTATGCCGGAGGCGAGGTGCTGATGGAACGTCCGCTGAAGGAGCGGTCGGTGGTATTGGAAAGATTGCTGGCGGAGAAGACGGCAATGCCGTCACGATTGCGAGCCGGACAAGGACGGCTTCAGTTCGAACCGGTCGAGGAAAGCGCGGGACCGAGCGTGATTCGGGCGCCGGTTTTTGGAGCCTCTTCGGCGGAGGAACTCGACCGGCTGTTCGATGCAGCGCAGGCTCGCGGGAATGAAGGTCTGATGATCAAGGACCCGGAATCGAGCTATGCTCCGGGCAGGCGCGGCAAGGCGTGGCTGAAGCTGAAGCGCGAACTGGCGACTCTCGACGTGGTGGTGACGGCAGTCGAGTACGGGCACGGGAAGCGAATTGGGGTGCTGAGCGACTACACGTTCGGAGTGTGGCACGGCGAGAGCCTGGTGAACATCGGCAAGGCGTATTCGGGGCTGACGGACGTGGAAATCGCCGAGATGAGCAAGTGGTTTCTGGAGCACACGGTCGAGGATCAGGGATTCCGGCTGGTTGTGGAACCGGCGGTCGTGCTGGAGGTGGCGTTCAACAACATGATGCGATCGGAGCGACATAACGGCGGCTTCGCGTTGCGGTTTCCGCGAATCGTTCGCCTGCGGCGGGACAAGTCCGCGGAAGAAGCTGACACGATCGAGAGAGTGAAAGAGATTTTTGCGCGGCAGGGAGAGAGTTAGGACGAGACTTCGATATTTTCGTCGAGAAACTTCTTGTCGGCTTCGTCCATCCCGGTGAGTTCGAAGGCGTTGGTGGTGACGGCCTTTCCCTTTTCCACGCTGGTGATGACGTAAGAGCAGCCGTACCAGTGGGCTTCGGCAAAGTCGGTGAGCGACCAGCGCGCGGGATGGTCCGGGTGGGAGTGATAGAAGCCGACGATGTCTTCGTTGCGCTCGCGCCCTTCGCGCTGGATGCGGACCAGTTCGCGGGGGTCGATGTTATAGCGGTTCTGGGGCGAGTCGGTGCGGGTGTTGCCGCAACGCGCCACCGAGGTGACCTGGCGCGAGTCGCCCTCCATTTGTCCGAGGAGAACGCCGCAGCATTCGTGAGGGTAGGTCTCTTCGCCATGGCGGCGAAGGGAGTCGTAGAGACTGCGGGGAAGTTTGAGCATGATGTACTTTACGAAACTCCGCTCCCAGTTGTCATGCCGAAGGGCGGGTTGCGGCGATGGACAGATTAACCACAGAGGACACAGGGGGACACAGGGTCGTAGGCGGGGGAACAGTCTCAGCCGCGAAGCGGCGGCATGTGAAAGCCCGGGACGTGAGTTCCGGGAAAAGTGCCGAATCACGACGGAGCCCCGAAGGGGCGGCACGAGCATTTGTCGCTGGTGTGCCGTCCCTGCGGGACTCGGTCCGTTACGCCAAGCGCACCCGGCACTCACGTGCCGGGCTTTCACATCACGTCCCTGCGGGACTCCCGCCCACACACCGCTGACGAATCGTTGCATCAGGCTGTGGTGAAGAACCTAACCAAGGGGGACACAGGGTCGTAGGCGGGGGAACAGTCTCAGCCGCGAAGCGGCGGCTGACCGCTTCCCGGCACTCACGTCCCGGGCTTTCACATCACGTCCCTGCGGGTCTTATTGTTCTTATTGTTCTTCTTACTGTTCTTCCCAGAAGCGCTCGCTGAGGTATTTGTCGCCGGAGTCGGGGAGGATGGTGACAAACACGGCAGGTTCGCCTTTGCGGAGGCGGGAGGCGACCTGGCGGCATCCGGCGACGCCGGCGCCTGCCGAAATTCCCACCAGCAGGCCTTCCTCGCGCGCCAGGCGCACGGCCATGGCGTACGCGTCCTCGGTTGAAATCCCCAGGTCTTCGTCGGCGAGCGATGGATCGTAGATTTTGGGCACGATGGCGCTGGCCATGTGCTTCGCGCCTTCGATGCCGTGGAAGGGCGAGTCGGGCTGAAGAGAGATGCAGCGGATGCGCGGGTTCAGTTCTTTCAGGCGGCGGCTGGTGCCGACGAAGGTTCCGCTGGTGCCGAGCATGGCGACGAAGTGGGTGATGTGCCCGGCGGTCTGTTGCCAGATTTCATTGGCTGTGCCATGGTAATGGGCCTGCCAGTTGGCGTCGTTCGAGTACTGGTCCGCGTAGAAGTAGCGCTCGGGCTGTTCCGCGTAGAGCGCCCGCGCTTTTTGAATGGCTCCATCGGAGCCTTCGGCGGGATCGGTATAAATGATCCGGGCGCCGTAAGCATGCAGGATGCGTTTGCGCTCGACGGAAACATTTTCCGGCATGCACAAGGTCACGGGAAAACCTTCAGCCGCGCCGATCATGGCGTAAGCGATCCCGGTGTTTCCGCTGGTGGAGTCGAGCAAGGCAATGCCGGGGCGAAGTTTCCCTTGAGAGCGCGCTTCGGAGACGATGCGCGATGCGGCGCGATCTTTCACCGATCCGCCGGGGTTGTACCATTCAGCTTTGCCGAGCAACTCAATGCCGGGCATATCGGAGACGATGCGCTCCAGTCGAAGCAGCGGTGTATTGCCTACGAGCGAGAGACTTTTGCGCCCGATGAGAGCATCATTCCCAACTTGGCCGCTGTCCCTCGAGGGAGCCGGATGTGGCGACGCGGCATGGACTTGCGCGAGTTTTGGGGAAATCCGCCGCATGTTTACGGGTCGACCGCCGGTACTATCGTAATGTACCCTGCCGACAAAACAGGGCGTTGGAGACTTCTTCTTCGATTATAAAAGAGCCTTGCCCGATGCAGAGAAACCCGGGCTTGAGCATTTTTTCCAAAAGCTGCATCTAAGTGAATGGACCGAGGAAGGCAATGACGACCAAGGTAGAAGAGCGCAGTTACGAAGAAGCCGTTAACTGGCTGCGGGATCATGGCTTCGATGTGCTCGAAGCGCCCGGCACGCAGGCACGCGTATTCGTGAGGAAGTACAACGTGTCGGCGGCTATCCAGAAGAACGGCGACGACGGGGTCAAAATTTTCGCCTATCCCGGCTACCTGGTCGGCAGTGAGATCTCCAAGTTAGTCAACAAGGGCTACCAGCAGTTTCTCAAGACCGCCAAGACAGAAATTCCCGCCACCGCCGATCATCTGAAGGCTCTGCAGCAATTCAGTGAAGAGCTGAAAGAAGCATTGGGATTGCCCAGCCTCTACAACGAGAGCCTGGGAACGGTGAGCGATGCCTACCAATACGACCGGATCGTAGACCGCGACAAACCGGAGTCGGAACGCGCCAAGCGTCCGTGGGAAGCAGCCGGAGCCAAAGCAGCGAAGAAGAGCCGGTAGCAGTTTCCATTTTTTCCCCAACATTTTGTCATTCGCTCGCGGGGTGCCGTCCGGGCGGGACTCCCTCCCACACACGGCTGACGAATCGTTGCATCAGGCTGTGATGAAGAACCTAACCACAGGGGACACAGGGCACACAGAGTCATGGGAATTGTTGGTACCGCTTCGTATCAGGGCGTGGCTTTCAGCCCGCGCCGAATTCGCCCACGCGATCGAAATGCACCCGCCAGAGGGCTAACCAAGGGGGACACAGAGGACACAGGGTAGAGTCATGGGAATTATTGGTACGCTTCGTATCAGGGCGTGGCTTTCAGCCACGCCGAAATGACGTCTGCTTCAGATAACGCGCCCGTAGGGCGCAACTGCCAGCAGGACTGCTGGTTGCGCCGTTCCGGCGCGGCAACCATGCGAGCAACCTCGCGGCAGGGCTGAAAGCCCTGCCCTGATACGAACCTCCCATCGTGGCTGAGCACGGATAAGCCCGGGACGTGAGTCCCGGGGAGAGTGCCGAATCACGACGGAGCCCCGAAGGGGCGGCACGAGGATTTGTCGCTGGATTCGGGTGCTGTCCCTGCGGGACTCGGTCGGTTGCGCTGACCGCCTCCCGGCACTGACGTGCCGGGCTTTCACATTACGTCCCTGCGGGACTCCCGCCCACACACGGCTGACGAATCGTTGCATCAGGCTGTGGTGAAGAACCTAACCACGGGGGACACAGGGGGCACAGGGTCGTAGCGGCGGAACAATCTCAGCCGCGAAGCGGCGGCATGTGGAATTTCTGCTTTCTTCTGAAGTCAAAACCCCCGCCCTGTCGTTCCAAAGTGCGGAACGACAAGGACGGGGCACCTTCTAGGACGGGGCACCTTCGTTGACGGGGCGCCTTCTTTTATGAGGCGACGCGGCGGGATTTCTTGCGGTGATGGCGGAGGCTGCGGCCTTCGACCAGGTGGAACAGTTCTTCTCCCAAGTTTGTGACGTGGTCGCCGGCGCGCTCCAGCGCCTGCGCCATGAAGAGAAGATTCGTACTGTACTCGCGGCCGCGGCGGTCGGGCTTTTCGAGGTGGCGCTGAAAGACGCCGCGGCAGACGTGATTCATCTCGGCGTCGGACTGCAACAACCAGGTGGCGGAGTCGAGATCGCGCTGGACAAAGCCGGAATAGACCCGCTCCATCATTTTCACCAGCACACCGGCCATCGCGGAGAGATCGTGGCCATCCTCGCGGCCAAGACCTTCCGTCTGATTCTGCAAGCGCTGAGTCACCGACCAGCACAGGTCGCCAATCCGTTCGAGATCGATGATGAACTTCAGGCAGGCGAGGAGCTGGCGGGCTTCGTCTTCGCTGACGTCGGTGATGGCGCTGGTGATTTCCTGATCGATCTGGCGCTCGATGCGATCGAGTTCCTGCTCGCAATCCTTGACCGCGAGCAGAGCCATATTGGAAGAGCTTTCGATGTAGTCGCGCAGATTGGTGGCGGCATCTTTGCCGACGAGGCAGGCCTGCTCGACCAGGTGCGTCAGTTCGCGGGTGGAATTTCTTTCTTCCGGCTCTCGGCGTCTCATGGCTCGCTCGCGACCGTGGTCCATCCATGATAACGCCGAAAGGCGGCAATGCCTTTTCAGCGATGTGAAGGGAAAGTTAAAAATGTGTGACAAGATGATTACAAAGGTACGCGTCCGGGAGGGACTGTTTTGAATTCTGTGCCGACAGAAAAGCAATTGCACAAATTGCGCTGCAGTGACAGAACAGATGCGCGCGCGGGCGAATTTCCGCTTGCCATTCGCCAGTTAGCTTCTGGATAATATGCGTAGAGTTCTTATTACAACTGTGTACCGATACAATCGCAGCGATCTACTGAGAATTCTTCGGCTTACAGCCCGACAACTCGCGAGCTGGGAGAAGGCGGGGCTGGTGGCGTCGGCCGAAAGCTACACCTTTTTCGACCTCCTCCAGGTCAAGAAGGTTCGGGATCTGTGCGCCCGGAAAGTGCGCCCGGCGCTGATCCGGGAATCGCTGACGGCGATGCAGAAGCAGGCGGCGGGGATGGGGAATCCGCTGGTGGAAGCAGGTGCGGTTGTGGAGGGTGGACGGATCGCGTTTCGACATAAAGGACGAGTGCTGGAGCCGATCGCCGGGCAATTCATGTTCGACTTTTCGGGGCACGAGAAAGTGGTTTCGAGCACGCCGGTACCTTTACCGCGTCCGGAGCCGGTGCCTAACGACGCAGCCCAGTTGTTTGCCCGGGGGATAGCGCTCGAAGAAGAGCCGAGTCGCCAGATGGAGGCGATCGCAGTCTACGAGAAGGTGCTGGAGATCGATCCCGAGCACGCGGCGGCGCACATCAATGTGGGGACGCTGCACTACAACCGGCAGGAGCACGGGCTGGCGGAGAGGCACTACCGGCGGGCCATTGAGATTGATCCCCGATACGCCCTGGCGTACTTCGACCTGGGGAATGTGCTGGATGAGACCGGGCGGGTGGCAGAGGCGATCCAGACCTACCAGACCGCGCTGCAACTGGCGCCGACTTATGCGGACGCACACTACAACCTGGCCCTGGCCTTCGAGAAGATCAAGGAGCCGCGCAAGGCGCTGAGGCACTGGCGCGCTTACATCAAACTGGATACGGTTGGTCCCTGGGCGATCCATGCCCGCAACCAGGTGAAGCGTATTCTTCAGGCCGACGGGCTGAAGCTGGTGCAGGGCGGCAAAGGGGCGTAGGCCCTCAAATCCTTCTGTCGCTGTCCCCTCTCTTAGAAATCAAGAAGTTGTCTCTCTCACCACAGGGGACACAGGGAGCACAGAGGAATTTCACCCGGGGGCCTCTGTGTACCCTGTGGTAAGAATTTTTCACCTCAGAGTCCGCTTGTCTTCCCGAAAGGATTGTCCGAACGCGGTGCTAAACTCTAGGTTTATCCCGTCCTTCCGAGAGAGTACTCATGCCTGAAGCCACCATGCAGAACACACCTGCGCCGGTCACCACGCTGACCGAGGATGAAATCCTGTTTCGCGATAACGTCCGGCAGTTTGCCGACGAGCAGTTGCGGCCGCTGGTCAAGGAAATGGACGAGAAAGGCGTGTTCGACGCGGGCCTGATTCAGCAATTTTTCCAGCTTGGGCTGATGGGGATTGAGATCCCGGAACAGTATGGCGGGGGCGGCGGGAAGTTCTTTGAAGCGATCCTGGCGGTAGAGGAACTTTCGCGGGTTGATGCCTCGGCCGGGGTGGTCGTCGATGTGCAGAACACGCTGGTCAACAATGCGCTGCTGCGGTGGGGAAACGAAGAGCAGAAGAAGCGGATCCTGCCGAAGATGGCGGCCGATACCTGCGGCGCCTACGCGCTGAGTGAGGCGGCATCGGGGTCGGATGCGTTCGCCATGCAGACGCGGGCTGAACTCAAGGGCAGCGACTATGTCCTGAACGGGCGAAAGTTGTGGATCACGAACGGCAAGGAAGCCGGCTTGTTCGTGCTGTTCGCCACGGTCGACCCCTCGGCCGGGTATAAGGGCATCACCGCATTCCTGGTGGAGAAGAATTCTCCTGGCTTCACGGTGGGCAAGAAAGAGGACAAGGTGGGGATCCGGGCGTCGTCGACCTGCGAGTTGATCCTGGAAGACTGCCGTATAGCGAAAGCGAATGTGCTGGGAGAGGTCGGCAAGGGATACAAGATCGCCATTGAGACCCTGAACGAAGGGCGGATCGGGATCGGCGCGCAGATGCTCGGGGTGGCGCGCGGGGCCTGGGAGTACGCCAGCCGATATGCGCAGGAGCGGAAGCAGTTCGGCAAGTCGCTCAGCGATTTCCAGGGCATCCAGTTCCAGATCGCGCAGATGGCGACCGAGATCGAGGCGGCGCGGCTGATGGTCTACAACGCGGCGCGCCTGAAGGACGCCGGGGTTCCGTTTATTAAGGAAGCGGCCATGACCAAGCTGTTCTGCTCGCAAGTGGCGGAGCGGGTGACGTCGCTGTGCGTGGAAATTTACGGTGGGTACGGGTTCACGAAAGATTATCCGGTGGAGAAGTACTGGCGCGATTCGAAGATTGGCAAGATTTACGAGGGCACGTCCAACATGCAGCTGGCGACGATCGCCAAGCTGGTCCTGGGATCGTGAAGCGCAGATTCCTCGCGCACGGGTGAGGACACCCGTGGCTACGTGAACCTGCACGGGTGAGGACACCCGTGGCTACGTGAACCTGCACGGGTGAGGACACCCGTGGCTACATGAACCTGCACGGGTGAGGACACCCGTGGCTACGTGAACCTGCACGGGTGAGGACACCCGTGGCTACGTGAACCTGCACGGGTGAGGACACCCGTGGCTACATGAACCTGCACGGGTGAGGACACCCGTGGCTACATGAACCGATCACGGGTGAGGACACCTGGAGGACACCGTGACTACATCCCAATTCCCAAAAAGTGCAGTAAGTTGCAGCCACGGGCCGGGGAAGCGGCCCACCCTTCCCATCTAAGCGATTTATCTTCAACAGGGTAACTCGGGCGCTGCCGGTGGCGTCCAAGCTGCATTTCCAGGTGGTGCCCAGGCGTTTACGGGGCACGAAGTGGGGTGTCGGTTGCTGAATATCCCGGGTGACGCAGTGGCGGTGCCATTGCGGTCGAAGATCTCGCTGCTGCCGCTGCTGGTGGTGCTATTCGTGGTTTCCTACGGCATCCTGACCCTGCTGGTCGTGGAGCAGGGAAGGACGATTGATAACCAGCGATCTTTGATCCAGGAGCTGTTTCAGGACAGCGCGCAACTGACCGACCTGAAAAGCAAAGCGCTGGAGAAAGAGCACGCTGCGGCCAACGGCCGCAAACGGCAGAATCCCCAGGCGCAAGCTCCGAAGTCCCAGGTTACTCCGCCACCGAACGCTCCAAGCAAAGAAACGAGCAAGGAAAACAGTAAGGCAGGCAAGTTACAGAAATCGGCCCCGCTGAAGCCACCGAAAGACATGTCTGATTCGATGGATGAGCGGAGAAGCCGTTATCGCATTTGATTTAACCCAGGTTCAAAGGTATGAACATCCTAGCTGCAGTAGTGTTGTCTCTTGCTTTGCAGGGGTCTCAACTTGCGAAGCCGATCCCGACGCCGAAAGATAAGACGGCGAAACAGCAAGCCCACAAAGGGCAGTGGTATTTCGCCGACAACGGGCACGCGGTGTACTGCTACGGCCCGGTGATGATGGTCACGCAGACCGACGGCAGCCTGCAACGGGTAGCCACGTTCTGCCGGGCGGGCGAAGACCCCGAACAGACTATGGTTCCGCTTCGCGACTAGAGAAATTGGAAATTGACTCGCCGTCATTTTCCAATTTCCTGCTCCGACCCTTCTTGCAGTCCTCTGCCCGCGTCCTTCCTATAAATTAGTGTCATGCCGAAGTTCGAAAAGCACATCTTCGTGTGCGGCAACCAGCGTCCGGCGGGAAGCCCGCGTCCGTGTTGCGATCCTGCCGGGACAGCGGAGTTGCAGAAGCTGTTCAAGCAGAAGCTGGGGGAGCGTGGGATGAAGGGTAAGGTCCGTGCCAACCAGGCGGGGTGCCTGGACCAGTGCGAGCATGGACCGAACGTCGTGGTGTATCCCGATGCGGTGTGGTATGGACGGGTGACCGCGGACGACGTCGAGGAGATTATTGAGTCTCACATTGTTGGGGGAAGGCCGGTGGAGCGGTTGATGTTGGCGGATTCGTGTTTGAACACGCGCGACTGCGAGCACCGCAAGAATCGGCCGTGAACCACAGGGGACACAGAGGAGCACAGAGTCAAATCCCCGCCGTGTCGTTCCAAACTGCGGAACGACACGGACGGGGCATCCTCGAGTGATCTAGCGTATTATCGTATTTAGGAATAGCTTCCAGAAACTCAGGGATGGTAGGCGCGGCAGGAATCGAACCTGCAACCGTCGGATTAGAAATCCGATGCTCTATCCGTTTGAGCTACGCGCCCCCAGAGACAGCAAACATTAACAAAACAAAGCGGTCCGCGCACTCCGCCACTTCCATTGTTGCATAAGGGTGCCGATTTGAAGTCCCCTGCATCCCGGCGGCGGATAATAGGGAAACTTCGTTGCACATTGGGGCATCGAACCAAGTCATGCATGCAAGCCGTCCCCGCGCCAGCATCACTCCCAGAGATTTGATCCACGGTTGGGGACGAATCCTCAGGGGCCGCATTCCTCTCCTGTCCATCGAGATAACGCGCGAGTGCCCATTGAGCTGTCCGGGCTGCTATGCCTATGGAGAAACTCACCTGGGGGGCGGCGCGACTCTGCGCGATCTTAACGACCTGCGGGGCGAGGCGCTGGTGCAGGGCATTGTGGGACTGGTGCGGCAGCACCGGCCGCTGCAGGTTTCACTGGTAGGCGGCGAGCCGCTGATGCGGCAGAAGGAACTGGATCGCGTGCTGCCCATGCTCAGCGACATGGGAGTGCATGTGATGGTGGTGACCAGCGCGGTGATCCCGATTCCGCAGCACTGGAAGGATATTCCAAGGCTGACGGTTGCGATTTCCGTCGATGGACTGCCTGAGCATCACGACGAGCGCCGCAAGCCGGCGACCTATGAGCGCATCCTGAAGAACATTGCAGGGCGGAGGGTCAACGTCCACTGGGTCATCACCAAGCCGATGCTGGAACGGCCGGGATACCTGGAGGAGTACGTCGCGTTCTGGAGTGCGCGGCCGGAGGTCGGGCATATCTGGGTGAGCTACTACAGCCCGCAGGTGGATGAGCAGAGCGCCGAGATGCTCACGGCCGAAGACCGGCTGCGGCTCGCTGAGGAGTTGCCGGCGCTGTACCGGCGCTTCCCCAAGTTCCTGTTCAACGAAGGGATGGCGAAGGCATTCGTGGAGCCGCCGAGTTCCCCTCAGCAGTGCCTGTTCGCCAAGATGTCGGTGAATTACTCCGCCGACTTCAAGACCAGGGTCGAACCGTGCGTGTTCGGCGGCACTCCGGATTGCAGCCAATGCGGCTGCGCGATGAGTGGGGCGCTGCACTGGGTGAAGGACATCAAGGTCGCCGGGCCCTTGCGGGTCGATCATCTGGTGCGCGGGTCGATGGCGATTGGCGCAAAGGTGGCCCGCGTTTTCGATCATCCCGGGCGGTTGACGCGTTGGAAGGAAGAGCCTCCTCCGGCAAAGAGCCCGCTGGTGCAGATAACGTAGGGTTCGCTGGCTCCACGGGTGAGGACACCCGTGGCTACATTCGCACAGATGAGGACACCTGTGCCTACAGGGATCGGCTTTCCACAGGTGAGGACACCTGTGCCTACATCGGCACGGGCGGGACACCCCTGGCTACATCTAAAGTACATGGCCGGATTTGTGAAGAGAGTGGCCTGAATAGCCGCGCGGGACGCGGGGTTTCTCCGGCACAATAGCTGGGATGAGAAAGCTCTTAACTGCCTGCGGGCTGCTTGCTCTCCTATTGGTTTCAGTCAGCTGCGGAGGCGGTGCATCCGCCGGGTCGCAGAGTTCGGGAGCAGGCTCGGGATCCGGCAACGGCGGGGGCTCGGGCAGTGGTGGTGGATCAGGCAGCGGGGGCGGCGGGACGAACGCCGGCGGGCAGAGCACACAAGCTTGCAGCACGATGGCTTTGGGCCAGGGCGCCAGCCTGAATGGCTTTCTCCCCTTCCCGAGCGACAGCCCGTGGAACCAGGACATATCGGCGGCGCCGGTCGACTCGAATTCCAGCGCGATCATCAGCTTCATCGGTTCGAGCGCCGCCATGCATGCGGACTTCGGATCGGGACAATATCAAGGCTCGAACATCGGAATCCCCTACATCATTGCCAGCGGGACCCAGCCGCTGGTGAATGTAGATTTCAACGCCTACGGGGATGAGAGTGACCCCGGGCCGATGCCAATTCCGACGACCGCGGCGATCGAGGGGGATCCGAACCCGGGAAGCGGAGACCGGCACGCGCTGGTCCTCGACAACGGCAATTGTTTTCTCTACGAGCTGTACGGCGCTTCGCGAAATGGCGACGGCAGCTGGACCGCAGGCTCGGCGGCGGTGTGGGACCTGCTGTCGAACGAGCAGCGGCCATGGTCATGGACTTCAGCCGACGCGGCGGGGCTGCCGATTTTTCCGGGGCTGGTGCGATACGACGAGGTAGCGGCGGGAGAGATCCGACACGCTATCCGCTTCACGCTGCCACAGAGCCGGGCCGCGGTGGTGCCGCCGGCGTCGCACTTTGCGTCGAACTCGAGCAATCCGGCAGCGCCGCCCATGGGAATGCGCATTCGCCTGAAAGCCGGTTTCGACATCTCGCCATTCGCCGCCAGCGTGAAAGTGATGCTTACGGCGATGAAGAAGTACGGCCTGATCATGGCGGACAACGGCAGCGCCATGTACATCAGCGGCGCGCCTGACAGCCGCTGGGACAACGATGAGCTGCATACTCTCGGTCAGATCACGGCGTCATCGTTTGAAGTGGTACAGATGAATCCGATCTACACGGCGTCGAACCTGCCGCAGGGAGCCGCACCGGCGATCAACAGCTTTACGGCTAATCCCTCGACGGTCTCGGCGGGCGGAACGGTCACACTTTCGTGGACGGTCAACGACGCTTCCTACGTCATCGTTTCCTCGATGGGTGCGGTTCGGGGAAGCAGCGCTACCGTAGCGCCAACCCAGACCACAACTTACACGCTCCACGCAACCAACCAGTTCGGACGGACTGAAGCCTCGGTTGTAGTGAACGTGCAGTAGCCCAGGACAGCTCCATCTCTCAACACTTCTAAGCGCGACGATATACTGCCGGAGATGCCGTCCTCCGGGTCGTCGCGCGTACTGTATCTGGACTGGATGCGCGGGCTTGCCTGCCTGCTGATGTTCCAGACGCACTGCTACGATTCCTGGCTGAGCCCGGCGGCGCGAAACACCTCCTTTTTCCGCTGGTCGCAGGCCGTCGGCGGCCTGCCGGCGCCGCTGTTTCTCTTCCTGACAGGAATTTCGCTGGCGCTCGTGATCTCGAAGCTACGCACGAAAGGCCTGTCTGCCGGCCAGATTGGACGCGCAGCGCTGAAGCGCGGCGGGGTGGTTTTCGCAATCGCACTGTTATTTCGCCTGCAACAGTATGCGGTGGCATTTCGGTGGGCGCCGTGGACGGACCTGTTCCGCGTCGACATTCTGAATACGATCGCGGTGTCGATGCTGCTGATGGCATTGCTGGCCTGGATCGTGCTGGCTCGCGGCCGAGGAACGGCGGCACTGGCCTTTATCTCAGTGGGTGTGGCACTGGCGATTTCGCTTGTGACTCCGCTGGTCTTCATGTTCAGGCCGCGGTGGCTGCCGTGGGAGATCGAATCGTATCTGAACGGAGTGCACAACCTGGGCGTGCCGCAGCGGTGGCTCTTCCCCATTTTCCCCTGGGCGGGATTTGCCTTCGCGGGGTTCGCGATGG
The DNA here is from genome assembly GCA_963803205.1 of Terriglobales bacterium. Lineage (GTDB taxonomy): Bacteria > Acidobacteriota > Terriglobia > Terriglobales > Acidobacteriaceae > CAWDLG01. Next base: position 839,133 of record CAWDLG010000002.1, on the reverse strand, counting down.
GGTTCGTGCTCTTCGGCGACAGCATGAAGCTCACTGGCGCAAAGCTCGCGGGAGCAGCGATGGTGGCAGGTGCGGGGCTCATCGCACTAGGCTGGTGGCTGGACTCCCTGCCGTGGAAGATTTATCCGGTCTACAACTTCTGGCGCACCAGCCCCAACTTCTTCTGGATTCGCGTGGGCGCGCTGCTCATCATTTTGGCGCTGGTTTATGCGTGGTGCCGGTGGGGGGCGGGAGAGTGGGGCTTCAGCCCGCTGGCGCAAATGGGAAAGACGTCGCTGCTGGTGTACTGGGTTCACATCGAGTTTGTGTACGGGCGAGTGTCCATCCTGCCCAAGCGTCTTCAGAGTATTGGGATGGCTTCGCTGGGGCTGCTGGCAATCTTTGTGGCGATGGTGCTGCTTTCGATGTTGCGCACCTGGTGGAAGGGACGAAGGGGGACGAGGTCCATTATGTCCGCGGTTCCCGCCGGAGCGTCGGTGTCGGCCGGTCGAACGCATCGCGGATTGGAGGGACGCAGCGCCTGAAGAGGCGGATCTCTTTCCAGCCGCCCAGGGACACCGCGGAACGAAACCTTGTGCCGCCCCTTCGGGGCTCCGTCCTTATGCTCCATCGTTTCCCGGGACTTACGTCCCGGGCTTTCACCTGCCGCCGCTCCGCGGCTGGAACCGTGCCGATTGACACGACATCGCCGTCGATGACAAAACGAGTTCAACCGAGTGCAGGCGTCTCCGTGTGAGGGCAAAGTAGAGAATGGATGATTTGCCCGAATAGGCGGCTCTTGTCCCAGTCCCGGGGACGGCACATTGCCTCACCCGTGGCGGTGGGCAGCAGCGGCCGAGACTTGCCGTATTGCGTTTTCCACGAGCTTGAGAGCGATGGACCAATAGCTGCGGGCCTGGGCTTCGTCGTCGGCGTAACCGAACAAATAGAAGGTGAAATAGAAGCCGTCGCGCTCCTGTCCGTGGTAGTAGCAGCGGCGAATCAGGAATTCGGCGGCCGCCGGAATTTCAGGAACCCGCTGAAGAAGCTGGGTCAGAGACTGCGCGAGCTGCTCGTGGTCCGGCAAAGAAATCCGCGAAGCTTCGGAGACAAAGATCAGATCCACATAGCAGCCATACTTGCAGGCCGCGCCGAAGATTTCTTCTTCCGGACTGATTTCCCGGGTCAACCAGACATCGCACTTCGCGCTCTGGAGGATGCTGGCGGGAGAGTTGATGGCGGCGAGGAACTCGCCAAGCTCGGGAACGCGGTGAGCCTCTTCTACATCGAGAAGCAGTTCGGGCTGGCTGCGGAGATCGTAGTATCGCGGGCCGCCGTCAGGAAAAGCCCAGGGAAGTTCCAGGACCTCGTCATCCGCACCGAGTTCGATGGAGAAGTCGACCTGCATGGAGCACGAGCTTATTCGAACTGCCCGAGGAAGTTTATGGCCTGCTGTTCAGCCCAGTAACCGTCGTAGCCATTGGCTGAGGCGATGAAGGAGCAGTGGCCGCCGTCTCGGGTTTCGACAAATGTGATGTTGGGATTGGCGAGAATTTTGCGACGCGTTTCCGGGACGATGCGGATGAACGGATCGTTGGCGGCGTGCAGAATCAGCGTCGGAATAGCAATCTTGCCGACGACATTGGACGCGGCGGCGCGGGCGTAGTAGTCCTGGCCGCTGGCAAACCCGCAGTAGAAGGCGGTGATCCTGTCGTCGAAATCTCCCAGGCTGCGGATTCCTTTCATTCGCGACAGATCGAAGACTCCAGGGAAGCAACGCGCCTTGTCTTCCATCCGGCGGCGGACGCGGCCCAGAAAGTGCCGCTCATAGAGGCGATTGCTCCAGTGGTGCAGTGCCGCCGAGGATGCCGCCAGATCGACGGCGGGGCAGACGACGGCAGCCGCGCGGAATTGCGAGGGGCCATGCTCTCCCCACTCTCCCGCCAGCTTGAGCATGAGGTTCCCGCCCATGGAATAGCCAACGAGGGCAAGCCTGGAGATGCCGTCCTGCTCGATCAGATTGCGAGCGACGGCCGCGACATCCTGCGAGAGCCCGGAGTGATAGAGGACGGGCGCCAGGCCCTCCGTGCCGCCGCAGTTGCGCTGGTTCATGCGCACCACGTTCATGCCGGCGGCGAGGCCCTTCTCGGCGAGTCCGTGCATGTATTCGGATTCGGCGGAGCCTTCGAAGCCATGAATAGCTAGCACGGTGAGCGAGTTCTTTCGATTCGCCTGCCAGTGGCATTGGCACAGAGTGCTGACGCCGGGCTCAACCTCGACCATGCGGCTCTCGGGCGGCGGCAACTGTACGTTCCTGCGAATCAGGTGGCTGGCGATGGTCTGAATGTGGCCGCCCCTGAGACCACGCCGGGGTCGAAACGCTGGGATGTCAGCTTTGGTTTGCGAAGGCACGCTTTGTACTTAAATACTAACCCGACTCTGCGATAATCTAGGTGGGGAGTTTGCCATGCCAATTTTCGAGTATCTCTGCAAAGAATGCGATCACAAGTTCGAGGCGCTGGTTTTTGGAAATCAGAAAGCCGAGTGCCCGAAGTGCCGCAGCAAGAAGCTGGCGCCGCGACTCTCAGTGTTTGCGGTTTCGGCCAAGGGCAGCTCGAGTTCTGGTCCTTCGGTTGGCCCATGCGGCAATTGCGGCGATCCGCGCGGTCCTGGATCCTGCTCCCTGCCCGACTAGATTTTTCCCCTCTACGCGGTCGAAAATCCCTCCAACTGCTTGCTCCTAACCCGCTAACCTGGCGCGAGTTACAAGTCTCATCCAGGTAACCACCGCGGTGTAACCGGCGTAAGTTTTCAAGCCCAGGAAATGCCCCTATGATGCCCTCACCTTCCCTGAATCACCTCTCTCAAAAAGGACGCCATTTATGGACCGTCGTCGGAAACCGCGGGTCGCTGCTGCTTTACCTGTCCGAGTGTGGGGCGTGGACGCGCATCGTTTGCCGTTCATCCAGTTGGTCACGGTGAAGAATATTAGTGGCAGTGGGGCGGTGGTGCAGGGTATGAGCCGTCGGGTTCGATCTGGCGAAATCCTGGAAATGCAGTATGGCCAGGAGAAGACTCAGGTCCGCGTCATCTGGGTGGGCAGGACAGGCACGCCGAGCGAAGGCGAAGTCGGGGTCCAGCAGTTGCCCTCGGAGCCATGCATATGGGACGTGGACCTGAATCATTGTTGCCAGGTGGTGGGTCAGGGGTAGCGGGGTTTTGCGGATGTGCCGTCCCTGACGGGACTCGGCCGTTCTAGCCTTCCTTTCCCGGCACTCACGTGCCGGGCTTTCACGTGACGCCGCTTCGCGGCTCGAGCCGTCCCGGATTTCACCACAGAGGATGCCCCGTCCTTGTCGTTCCGCAGTTTGGAACGACAGGGCAGGGAGTTTGACTTTGGTTGCGCAAGAAGGCGAACGTCACAGGGCGGATGTGCCGTCCCTGACGGGACTCGGCCGTTCTAGCCTTCCTTTCCCGGCACTCACGTGCCGGGCTTTCACGTGACGCCGCTTCGCGGCTCGAGCCGTTCCGGATTTCACCACAGAGGATGCCCCGTCCTTGTCGTTCCGCAGTTTGGAACGACAGGGCAGGGAGTTTGACTTTGGTTGCGCAAGAAGGCGAACGTCACAGGGCGGATGTGCCGTCCCTGACGGGACTCGGCCGTTCTAGCCTTCCTTTCCCGGCACTCACGTGCCGGGCTTTCATGTGACGCCGCTTCGCGGCTCGAGCCGTTCCGGATTTCACCACAGAGGATGCCCCGTCCTTGTCGTTCCGCAGTTTGGAACGACAGGGCAGGGAGTTTGACTTTGGTTGCGCAAGAAGGCGAATGTCACAGGGCGGATGTGCCGTCCCTGACGGGACTCGGCCGTTCTAGCCTTCCTTTCCCGGCACTCACGTGCCGGGCTTTCATGTGACGCCGCTTCGCGGCTCGAGCCGTTCCGGATTTCACCACAGAGAAGTCTGTCACCTTCGGCTCAGTCGAGGGACCTTGCGTCCAGAGGATGCCCCGTCCTTGTCGTTCCGCAGTTTGGAACGACAGGGCAGGGAGTTTGACTTCGGTTGCGCAAGAAGGCGAATGTCACAGGGCGGATGTGCCGTCCCTGACGGGACTCGGCCTTTCTAGCCTTCCTTTCCCGGCACTCACGTGCCGGGCTTTCATGTGACGCCGCTTCGCGGCTCGAGCCGTTCCGGATTTCACCACAGAGAAGTCTGTCACCTTCGGCTCAGTCGAGGCGACCTTGCGTCCAGAGGATGCCCCGTCCTTGTCGTTCCGCAGTTTGGAACGACAGGACGATCCTTTCCCGGCACTCACGTGCCGGGCTTTCACATGTCGTGCCTTCGGCACTGAAGTCGGGTGCTCCAAACACCAGGTCCCTCCACTGCGCTCGGTCGGGATGACAGTAGGGTTGAGTTGCGGGAGGCATGCCCTGGGTACTATTCTGCCCAATTCGGTTTCCACTACAAATTGGGGGATGCGCGATGCGGGGAATACTCGCCGGGCTGGTCATCTGTCTCACGCTGGGAAGGCTGGCCGCCGGCCAGGAATCGCTGCATCTGATGCCGATGCCGTCGCAGGTGCAGGTTGGCGACGGGCAGCTCATCATTGATCCTTCCTTCACGGTCGCAATCAACGGCACAAACGATCCACGGCTGCAACGGGCAGTAGACCGGTTTCTGGGTCAGCTGCGCCGACAGACCGGAATGCTCCCTCTCGACTTCAAGATCGGCGAGCCGGGGCGGCTGGCGATCCATGCGGATCAGGCCGCGAAAGCGGTGCCGGAACTGGGAGAGGATGAGTCGTACTCGCTGGAGGTGACTTCGGCCGGCGCCAAGCTGAACGCGCCCACGACCCTGGGAGTTCTGCGCGGGCTACAGACATTCCTTCAACTGGTGGGAAACGCGTCCGCCGGATTCGCCGTTCCGGCGGTGACGATTCACGATGCGCCGCGCTTCGGGTGGCGGGGATTGATGATCGACTCGGGCAGGCATTTCATGCCGCTGGACGTGATGGAGCGCAACCTGGACGGGATGGAAGCGGTGAAGCTGAATGTGCTGCACTGGCACCTGTCGGAAGATCAGGGCTTCCGGGTGGAGAGCAAGAAGTTCCCCAAGCTGCAGGAGATGGGCTCGGACGGGCTGTACTACACGCAGGAGCAGATTCGCGACGTGATCGCATATGCCGCGGACCGCGGCATTCGAGTGATTCCCGAGTTCGACATGCCCGGGCACAGCACGTCGTGGTTCGTGGGCTATCCGGAACTGTCTAGCGGGCCGGGGCCTTACCAGATCGAGCGCAAGTGGGGCGTGTTCGATCCGGCCATGAACCCGACGGAAGAGAAAACGTACAAGTTCCTGGACACGTTCATCGGCGAGATGGCGAAGCTGTTTCCCGACAAGTTCTTCCACGTTGGAGGCGATGAAGTCAACGGCAAGCAGTGGAATGCGAACGCCAAGATCCAGGAGTTCATGAAGTCTCACCAGTTGAAGGATAACGAGGCGCTGCAGGCGTATTTCAACCAGCACATCCAGAAGATCGTGAGCAAACATGGAAAAATCATGATCGGGTGGGACGAAATTCTGCAGCCCGATTTGCCGAACAGCATTGTCATCCAATCGTGGCGGGGGCAGAAATCGCTGGCGGAGGCGGCGCGGAAGGGCTATCGCGGCATTCTGTCGGCGGGGTACTACCTCGATCTGAACTACCCGGCGTCGCAGCACTATGCGGTGGATCCGTTGAGGGGCGAGACCGGCGACCTGAGCCCGGACGAGAAGAAACTGGTATTGGGCGGTGAGGCGGCCATGTGGGCGGAATATGTTTCGCCGGAGAATGTCGATTCGCGCGTCTGGCCGCGGACGGCGGCGATTGCGGAGCGGTTGTGGTCTCCACAGAATGTGACCGACGTCGAGTCGATGTACCGGCGCATGGCCGCAGTCAGCGAGAAACTGAACTGGCTGGGTCTGACCCACAATTCGAGTTACAAATCCATGCTGGAGCGCATGGCGGGCTCGCCGGACTTCCCTGCCCTGAAAAGTCTGGCTGACGTAGTCGAACCGGTGAAGGGATACGAACGCAGTGACCTGGCCGCGGAAGAGGCAACCAGCGCGACCCCGCTGAACCGGCTTATCGATGCGGCGCGGCCGGAGAGCATAAGTGCGAGGGAATTCGGCGCGTTGGTGGACGACTTTGTGGGAGGGCGCATCAAGCCGGGCAGCGAAGCACGGATTCGCCAGTTGCTCAGCAAATGGCAGGACAACAATGTGAAGCTGCAGGCGCTCGGGGCACAGTCGTTCCTGGTGCAGGAGGCAGTTCCTATCTCGCAGAACCTGGCGGCGATGGGAGCGGCAGGGCTGCAGGCGCTGGATTACCTGGACCGCGGAGAGCGCGCTCCGGACGCGTGGAAGGCAGAGCAGTTGACAATGCTGGAGCAAGCGAAGAAACCGAAGGCACAGGTGCTGCTGATGGTTGTTCCGGCAATTCAAAAGCTGGTGGAAGCCAGCGCGGCGCCAAGGTAACCTGACGACCTTCCTGCGGGCGCCATCCGGCCGCGGGCGCGATGATATAGTGCCCTGTCACGCATTGAGCTATGCCGGACATTCGCCGTGGCCTGATTATCGTGAATACCGGTCCGGGCAAGGGCAAGACCACAGCCGCGATGGGAACAGCCCTACGAGCCGTGGGGCAGGGCATGCGCGTGCTCATGCTGCAATTCCTGAAGGGGTCATGGCATTACGGCGAACTGGATGCGGTGCAGGCTTTCGGTGATAAGTTTGTGATGAAACAGATGGGACGCGGCTTCGTCAAGGTTGGCACCGAGAAGCCGGATCCGGAAGACGTGAAGATGGTGGAGGATGCCTGGGCGGAAAGCGAACAGGCCATCCGCTCCGGAGAGTGGGACCTGGTGATTCTCGACGAGATTAATTACGCCATCAGCTACGGGATGCTCGATCCCGAAAAAGTGGCGGAGAGCCTTAAGAACAAACCGGAAATGGTGCACGTTATCTTGACGGGGCGCAATGCCCATCCGAAAATTGTCGAACTGGCCGATACCGTGACCGAGATGCGGCAGGTCAAACACGCCTACGAGAAGGGCGTGATGGCACAGAGAGGAATCGAGTACTGAGGGCACATGGCCTGGTTCAAGCGCCAATCCGGTGAACTGGAGACCTCGGGCGAGAAGAAGGTTCGCACCGAAGGGCTGTGGGTGAAGTGTGAAAACTGCCGGCAGATTATCTGGAAAAAGGACCTGGAAGAAAACCTGAACGTATGCCCGAAGTGCGAGAAGCACTTCCGCATCGACGCCCGCACCCGCCTGGCGCAGCTTCTTGACGACAACGAATACGAAGTCTTCGATACCGATCTGGTTTCCACCGACCCATTGAAGTTCGTAGATCTGAAGGCCTACGCAGCCCGCCTGAAGCAGGCGCAGGCGGAGACCGGATTGAACGACGCGGTGATCAACGCCCGCGGCAAGCTCAACGGCAGGCCGGTCACCGTGAGCGCGATGGAATATACGTTTATTGGCGGGAGCATGGGAGCGGTGGTGGGCGAAGCCATTACGCGCGCGGTGGAACAGGCCACGGAGAGCCGGGCGCCGCTGGTTATCGTTTCCGCCTCCGGCGGGGCGCGCATGATGGAAGGCGTGATCAGCCTGATGCAGCTGGCCAAGATTTCCGCAGCGCTGGCGCGCATGGATGAAGCGAAGGTTCCTTATATTTCAGTGCTGACCGACCCGACGACCGGCGGAGTGACGGCATCGTTTGCGATGCTGGGGGACCTGAACATCGCCGAACCGGGAGCGCTGATCGGTTTCGCCGGGCCACGGGTGATCGAGCAGACGATCCGGCAAAAGCTCCCGCAGGGCTTCCAGCGCAGCGAGTTTTTGGTGGAGCATGGAATGCTCGATGCCGTTGTCCATCGCAAGGAATTGAAGTCCTACATTTCGCGGGCCCTGGATTTCATGTCGCCCGCGAATTGACGATCCTGCCAGAGTCAAAGTCCCCGCCCTGTCGTTCCAAACTGCGGAACGACAAGGACGGGGCACCCTCGGTGATACCTTAGAATCGAGCGGAGCGGCTTCTGACGCCGGGAACCCAATGTCCTACGAAACTGCCATAGCCAGCATGTATGCACTCGGCCACGAGCTGGCGCAACTTCCTTCCGCCAAGTTCGATCTCGCACACATGCGGGTGATTCTGGCTGCACTGGAGCATCCGGAGCGGGGATTTCCGGCAGTGTTGATTGCAGGGACGAATGGCAAGGGTTCGACCGCCGCGACCCTGGCGGCGATTCTCCAGGCGGCAGGAAAACGCACGGGATTGTACACGTCGCCGCACCTGATCTGTATCAACGAGCGAATCCAGATCAACGGGGAGGAAATTGGCAACGACGACTTCACGCTGGTGCATGAGGTGGTGGAGCGAACCGCGGCGCGGCTGGTGGAAGAAGGGGAATTGCCGTGGCATCCGAGTTTCTTCGAGATGCTGACGGCGATGGCGTTCGAGTATTTTTCGCGGCGCAAGGTCGAGATTGCGGTTCTCGAAGTGGGCATGGGAGGCAGGCTCGACGCGACGAACGTGGTGGATCCCCTGCTCAGCGTCATCACCGATATTTCGCTCGATCACCAGAAATTTCTCGGCGATACGGTCGCGGAGATCGCGCGGGAGAAGGCCGGCATCATGCGGCCGAATGGAGTTGTGGTGACACTGCCGCAGCAACCCCAGGCCAACGACGTGATCGGGAACGCCATCATGGACCTGGGAGCGCGCGGGGTGAGCGCCGTGCCGTTCGTTCCGCCGGTGTCTCCGGCGAGCCCAGACTACCTGGGGCGTGGGGATCACGTGGCGCGGTACCCCTTGCAAGTGATGGGAAAGCAGATCATGGTGGAAACACCACTGATCGGGCGGCATCAGCTGCGGAATGTTGCGCTCGCCATTGCGGCGGCGGAAGAACTGAGCAAGATGGACTTCCCGATTAGTGCCGGAGCGGTCGAAGAAGGAATTCGCAACACGCACTGGCCGGGCCGGTTTCAGGTCCTGCCGGCGAAAGACGGGGCTCCAGAGTATGTGCTGGATGTGGCTCACAATCCGGCGGGGGCGTGGGCGTTGCGTTCCACACTTTCCGCGGTTTATGGGGACCGGCCGCTGACCATGGTTTTTGGGGCGATGCGCGACAAAGCTGTTTCAGAGATCGCGGAGATCCTGTTTCCGCTGGCGGATCGGGTCATCGCCACCCGCGCGCAGAACCCTCGCTCGTTTTTGCCCGAGGAGATCCGGCAGGCCGCGTCGCGCGTCTCGGTGGAGATCGTGGAGGCGCCCGATGTTGCGGCTGCTCTCGACACCGCGCGAGCAGAAGGCAGGAAGGGCCAGGTCGTGGTGGTGACCGGCTCCATTTACATTGTGGGCGAAGCGATGCAGGCGCTGGGAATGGGCGCGCCGTCCTGAGCAAAGATTCGACATTGAAGATGTCTCCGGAATTGAACACATCGACCGATGAGCAAAGGCATGTGACGGCGGAGGGCGCGGACTACCCGCGGAACCTCGCACGAACTCCGGCCGGGAAGCACGGCATCCTGAGCCGACTTCGCTCCTACTTTTTTATCGATCCGGCAATCTGGCTGTCCACGGTGGTGATGGGCATGGTGTCGATTCCCGCCGGCTTTTTTGATCCGGGCGGGCGCCGGCTGCATAAGCTGGCGCGGCTGTGGTCCGTCTTCATCATGAAGATGATCTTTTCGCCGCTCCGAGTAACGGGCCTGGATGAGATCGACACTGCGAAAGCGTATGTTTATGCGGTAAACCACGCATCGGCGCTCGATATTCCGGCGCTGTACGCCAACCTGCCGTTCCAGTTCCGGATCATCCACAAGAAAGAGCTGTTGTCGTATCCGATTGTGGGCTGGCATTTGAAGCGATCCGGGCAGGTGTGCATCGACCAGCAGAATCCGTCGCGCTCGGTTGGAAGTATCCGCTCGGCGTTGAAAAGCCTGAAGGCAGGGATGCCGCTGGTGGTTTTTCCGGAAGGCGGACGGACGCCCGACGGCGAGATCCGGCCCTTTCTGGCGGGAGCTTTTTTTCTCGCGATCAAAGCGCAGGTGGAGGTAGTGCCGGTAGCCCTGGTGGGAACTTTCGATTTGCTCCCGATGAACACCTACCACGTGAAGTGCCAGCCGCTGGAGATGCGGGTAGGAACGCCGGTTTCGACCAGCGGGCTGACGCTGCGCGATATGGAAGAACTCTCGGCGAGAGTCGACGCCGAGATAAGGCGGCTGCACGATGGCGGGGTGAGGCCGGCATAGCCGTTTTCTTCTTTTACCACAGGGGACACAGAGGAACACGGAGGGAGTATGTATGCGCTGGCCGCCTGAACCGATTTCTGCAGGTTGCCTCGCTTGCTCTCGAAATCCCGCAATGTCAGATGCTGGGCGCCCTCGTCCGCGCTTTTGTTCTCTTTTTTTACCACAGGGGACACAGAGGAACACGGAGGGAGTGTCAGCGTCGGAGTGAGGGCCATGTGCGGTGCGGTGAGCCGCTTGGCGCAAGGGTCAGGTCAGAAGCGGCAGGCTGCGGATGCGCTTTTTGCTGGCGGCGAACACCGCGTTGCACAGCGCCGGCGCCAGCGGAGGCACGGGAGGCTCTCCCGCGCCGGTGGGAGCTTCGGAGCTCGAGACGGAGTAGGCTTCGACGACGGGCGCTTCGTTCATTCGCACCGGCCGATAGCCGTCGAAGTTCCCCTGCACTACTTTTCCCTTTTCAATTGTGATTCCGGCGTGCAGGGCATTCGAGAGCGCGAAGATGACGCCGCCCTGAATCTGCTGCTCCAGAATGTTCGGGTTCACGACCTGGCCGCAGTCGATTGCGCCGACGACTCGGTGCACGCGCGGCTGGTCGCCATCCATCGAAATCTCCACAACCTCGGCCATGTAAGAGTTGAAGCAGGCATAGCAGGCGATGCCGTGGTAGCGACCTGCGGGCAGCGGCTTTCCCCATCCGGCTTTCTGGGCGGCGAGTTCCAGGACGCCGCGCATGCGGGCGGTGCTCCAGGGACCGACGGTTTCTCCCTGGGAAAGCAGATGCAGGCGCAAGTCGAGCGGATCTTTGTTTCCCGCCACGGCCAGTTCGTCCAGGAAGCTTTCCGCCGCAAACGCAACCTGCAAGGCATTGACCGAGCGCATCCAGCCTAGGGGCACGGGAGTTTCCGTCATGACATGGTCGATCAGCAGATTGGCGAAGGGATAGGTGCAGGACGCTTCGTCCTTGATTTCGCTGTCGATGCCATTGTCGGCGGGAAATCCCTTCTGGATATTGATGGACGGCATGACGATGCGGTGGTTGAAGGCAACCGGCCATCCACTTCCGTCGAGGACGGCACTCAGGCGATGGAAGCTGGCGGGGCGGTAGGTGGAGTTTCGCATGTCGTCTTCGCGGGTCCACAGCACCTGAACCGGTCCGTTGATGGCTTTCGAAACCTGGGCGGCCTCGACGCCGTAATCGAATTCGAGGCGCCGTCCGAAGCCGCCGCCCATGAGGGTGACGTTGACTTTTACCTGATCGGGGTCGAGGCCGACGGCTTTGGCGGCTTCGTCCCGCACCCACTGCGGCACCTGCGTGGGCGACCAGATTTCGCAAGTCGATCCGCGGTAGTGGGCCGTGCTGTTGCCGGGTTCCATGGGAGCGTGAGCCATGAAGGGAAGGTGGTAGTCGGCGGCAATGCGGCGGCCGGAGACCCTGGCGGCGTCACCGGTCGAGTAGAGGACCGCAGCCTTACCGGCGGCCGCTTTCGTCATGGAGTCAAGAATGGCGGTTGAGTTGAGGTCCTTGTTCGGACCGTCATCCCATTTGATGTTGAGCACGCGCCGGCCTTCCATCGCTGCCCAGACGCTGTCGGCGACAACGGCCACGGCCGAATCGCCGGTCTTGCCATCGCCGATCTTCCCATCGCCGATCTTCCCATCGCCGATCTTGCCGACGTAGCTGACGCCGGAAACTTTTCGTGCTTCAGTGTCGTCAACGGACGCGACTTTGCCACCGATGACCGGGGAGCGCGCCAGGAGCGCGTACTTCATCCCGGGCAGGCGGAAGTCGATTCCGTATTGCGCTGTGCCGTTCACCTTGGAAGACACTTCCAGGCGAGGGATACGCTGGCCGATGAGCTTGTAGTCTTTGGCCGCTTTGAGAGGCGGGTCGGAGGGGATGGGAAGAGTGGAGGCCCGGCCGACGAGCTTGCCATAGGTGAGGACGGCGTCGCTGCCGGTGCGCGACACTGCGCCGTTGGCTGCCCGGCAGGACGATCTGGGAACGCCCCATTCGAGCGCTGCCGCTGAAATCAGCATTTCGCGCGCGGCGGCGCCGGCGCGGCGCATGGGGTCCCAGCAGGACTTCACACTGGCGGAACCGCCGGTGGTCTGATCTCCGAAAAGGGTGCTGGCGCCGGCCTGCTCGATGCCGATCTGCTTCCAGTCCGCTTCGAGTTCTTCGGCAAGGATCATGGGGAGTGAAGTGCGCACGCCCTGTCCCATCTCGGAGCGCGCAACGACGATGGTGATTTTTCCGTCGGGGGAGATGCGCAGGTAGGCGTTGGGGGAGAAGTCTTCGTTGCTGCGGCCAATAGAGCTTCCGTGAGGGAGATAGAAGCCGATCACGAGGCCGGCGGCTCCGGCCGCTCCGGCTGCAAAAAATTCGCGGCGAGAGAGCGGGCTCATTGTGCGCCTCCCGAGTTGGCGGCCCGCTGGATCGCCTTGCGGATCCGGTCGTAGGTGCCACAACGGCAGATGTTGCCGGACATGAACTGCGTGATCTGATCGTCGGAGGGTTTGGGTGTTTTGGCGAGCAGGGCCGCGGCAGCCATGATCTGCCCGCTCTGGCAGTAGCCGCACTGCGGGACGTCCTCCGCGATCCATGCCTGCTGGAGCGGGTGGGTGCTGTTGTCGGAGAGACCTTCGATGGTGGTGATGCTCTTGCCGGCGGCCTGGGACGCGCGAATGGAACAGGAGCGCACGGCGGTGCCATCGAGGTGGACAGTGCACGCACCGCACAGGCCGGCGCCGCAACCAAATTTAGTGCCGGTGAGCTGCAGAGTGTCGCGCAGAACCCAGAGGAGAGGCGTGCTCTCGGCGACTTCCGCTTTGCGATCCCTGCCATTCACACGAAGGGTAATCTCTGCCATGGTTCCCTCCGACTGAAAAGAAAGGACATGGTAGCGGAAAGCCGCCAAAAGAGAAATGGCAAACAGGGGAACGCCGGCGGTTTGCCGGTGCGCCGGTTTCGGGAAGAGGCGCTGCTAAACTGTCGGTAATGCTTCCCGGCAACGCCACATCTCAAGGCACGATGCACTACCGCGACCGGTTTCCTCACCAGAAGGAAGCGGGGCATTTCTCCCGCGCGCAGCATGTACCGGGAGCGGGCGAATTGTGGATGTCGTCGATCGGACTGGGGACTTACCTGGGCGAGCCGGATGCCGCGACGGACGAGAAGTACGTGGAGTCGATCACCAGCGCGATGCGATCCGGGGTCAACGTCCTGGATACCGCTATCAACTACCGGCACCAGCGTTCGGAACGGAATGTGGGGACGGCGCTGACGCGAATGGTGGAGGGCGGCGAGATCGAGCGCGCTGAAGTGGTGGTGTGTACCAAGGCGGGCTATCTCTCATTTGACGGTGTTAAGCCGTCCGACGCGCGCAGTTACTTTACCAGCGAATACATCGAACCGGGGATTCTCGACCCGAAGGAACTGGCGGGCGGCATGCACTGCATGGCTCCGGTGTATCTGGAGGATCAGATCAGGCGATCGCGCGGCAACCTGGGGGTGGAGACGATCGACGTCTTCTACATTCACAATCCGGAATCGCAGTTGGGAGACGTGCCACGAGATCTGTTTCAGCGGCGGCTGAAAGACGCGTTCGCAGCGCTGGAGAAGCAGGTGAAGGCGCGAAAAATCTGCTACTACGGAGTCGCGACCTGGAACGGATTCCGCGTGCCGGACAGTTCGCGCGATTATCTGAGCCTGGCTGAACTGGCGAGCCTGGCGGAGGAGGCGGGCGGGGAGCGGCATCACTTCCGCTTCGTGCAGCTTCCCTTCAATCTGGCGATGCCGGAAGCCTACGGGCTGGCCAACCAGAGATACCACAAGGAAAAGATGTCGCTGCTGTCGGCTGCGGCACGATTTGGCATTGCCGTGATGGGGAGCGCCACGCTTTACCAGGGCAACCTGACGCACGGGCTTCCGCCCGTGGTCCGCAAAGTTCTAGGCCTGAAGACCGACGCGGAGAATGCGATTCAGTTTTCGCGATCCACCCCGGGACTGGCCTGCTCCCTGATCGGAATGAGCCAGAAGGCGCACGTGGAGGCAAATCTGAGGCCAACAATGGTGCCTGCCACTCCAGAGGATGAGTGGAAGAAGCTTTTCACGGAACACTGAGAAAAGGACTGGGGTTTACTTCAGAGCCTGAAGTTTCTGGGCGGCGAGCTGACCGGCTTCACCGGTCGCGTTTTCCTTCTGAATCTGCTCGTAGATTTTTTTAGCTTCCTGAGGCTGCTGGGCGGACTGATATGTAGCGGCCAACTCCATCTGCGCCGTGGTCTTGCCCACGGTCCGGGTGGGCTTGTCGATCAGTTTCTTGTAGATGTCGATGGCTTCCTTGTTGCGGTTGGTGCTGCGGTACACCGAAGCGAGTGCCATGTTGGCGAGGGCGGCGAGATCGTCGTTATGGCTCGAGGCGACGGACTTCAGTTCACGCTCCGCAGCCGCGTTGTCGCCGAGGTCGGCGGATGTGAGGCCGACAAAGTAGTGGGCGAATTCGCTGGAACGGGTGTGCGGATAATTCTGCACGATCGCCGCGAACTCCTTGTGCGCCTGGGTGGCCCGCTCTTTGGCGGAGGCGAAGCTGGGCGAGTCGGGCTGAGGCGGCATTCCCGCGGGCCGAATCGGGGTGTTGAGGGTGCGCACCGCCTGGCTCAGCGCGACGCTGGCTTTCTGGTCCTGCTGGGAGAGGTAGTACCACCCGCCGAGTACAACTCCGGCTACGACGGCCACAGCAACCGTCATCACGATCAGCCTGGTCTTATGTTCGGCCGACCACTCGAAGGTCTTCTCGGCGGCGCCGATAGTGACTCTGCTGAATTTGTCCTGCTTAAGCTGATGGCGGGTTTGAGCGCGCACGAATTCCCTTCCGGGCTAACAGTTGGCTGGCAAACAGTCAGTTTAACAGGGCAAAATTGACAGCGTCAAAGAACGGCTGTGTGCAAGCGAGGCACCGCCTTAAAATACGGAAACCGCCGATGGCGGCGGCTGGAGTGAACAGCTTCCTGGCGGAGAGAGGGTTAGCGCGGCGCTTCCTCGAGCAAACCCTGTTCCAGTTTTTCCTGGCACTCGATGCAGTGGCGGGTCCAGGGCACGGCTTCCAGGCGCTTGGCGTTGATTTCCCTGCCGCAGGCAATGCATTCGCCGAAGCTGCCTTCCCGCATACGAACCAGCGCGCCCTCTACCATCTGAAGAATCTGGCGGTCGTTGTTGCTCTGGTGGAACAGAAACTCCTTGGTGTAGGAACTGGCGGCCCGATCGGCAATGTCCTGCGCCGAACCCTCATCCACAGTGCGGCCGTCCTGTTCGGTACGGGTCACCATGCGGCGCAGTTCCTGCTGCCGCGTTTCCAGCCGTTTGCGGAAGTATTCCAACTTCTTCTTGTCCATGATAAGAACTTTGCGGCCCGCAGGCCGCTTCCTTGTGCCACGATGGCGATTTAATCAAACGCAAATGATAAGCGCCTGAATTGAGATGCGTCAACTGGCGCAAGGGATGGAAAAAATGCGTCTCCCCAAAGCGAACTAGGGCGAAGATCGGGACTGGGAGGAACCGACTCAGATCGGAAGCTAGTCGGCGGCGGCCGGCGCGGAGGCCACGAAGCTTTCTCGCGAACGCTCGTTCAGCAATTTTTCCAGCTCGCCGCGGGCGCACTCGGTCAGCCGCGCCGCGTACGTCCGGGCAGACTGCTGGTGCTCGGGGGCAAGGTATGCGACTCGATGCGCAAGCAAGGGCGCGTCCTGCTCAAGCATGTGAAGAAGCCTTTGTGTGCGCGCAATTCTGGCGTCGACGGAAAGCATGGGCCGCATCTCCTGGAAGAAAGGTTGTTCCAAGGGTGGCAGGCAGGGCGCTGCGGCCACAAGTTTCAAGCTGGATACCCGGCGGAGCGGATCAGGAAGGGCGGCTGGAGGACTGGTCGTCGGGACCTTTTTCCTGCTCAAGTCTTTGCATCTGTTCGTCGAGCCATTCTTCGAGCTTGAGCTTGGCGTTGACGGGCATATCGACGAAGCGCACGCCGGCGCGGCCACTGCCATCGCTCCAGGCGAGATCCCCCTTCGATTCGGTGGCTTCGGCGTGGCCGGGAATCTGGAAGATCACCTTGGCGAGCCCACTCTTGGGCAGGTTGCCGCGGTAACGAACCGCCATTCCACCCTCGCTGATGTTGGAGGTGGTTGCCGTCATGTCCGCGCCCTGGCTGAACGACATCTGCACATCCAGCTCGATGGGAAAGCGGAAATAGCGACGGCGCTCGCGCTCCATCAGGCCGAGGCCGGCGCTGAAGCAACGGGTGGCGTTGAGCTGGGAGATGGGCTTTTGCAGGACGAAGTTGGCGCCCAGGTCGAAAGCCCGCTGGGTGGTGGTCACGCCGTTGAGCAGGGCGAAGGTCACCGCGGTCCGGTTAGTCGGGGTTTTGCGCAGAGTCTCCAGCACTTCGAGGCCGCCCTGAAGGTCGTCGCAGTCGACAATGACCGCGTCAAACTTCTCTGTGGAGAGGATTTCGTTGCCCGAGCGCGCACCCCGGCAGACCTCGAGATCAATCGAGAGTTTCTCCAGGGATTGCCTCAAAACGCGGATCACCTGAGGGTCCCGGCTCAGAAGGAGAGATTCCAGACTCATAGCTAGCAACATGTTAGACTGCGCCTCTAAGTGGAGAAAGTGACCAAGGTAATTGTTACGAGCGCGTTTTTTCGCGCGAAGCTGTGAGCAGAAACGGATACGGAACCGGTGCACAAACTTGTCTATCTCTCGCTGGGATCGAACCTGGGGGACCGTGCCACAAACCTGCAAAATGCCATTCGCGGCCTCGAAGGACTGGGGAAGGTGGCGGCGGTATCGTCTTTTTACGAGACCGAGCCGGTGGGCGTGGCGGGGCAAGGGTGGTTTTTGAACTGCGCGGTGAAGCTGGACACGGAAAAGATGCCCAGGCAACTGATGGCCGGAATCCTGGAACTGGAGCGGGAGATGGGCCGCCGTCGGCAGAAGGAAAAGAGCAAAGGCCCGCGCACAATCGATATCGATATCCTGCTTTTTGGCAGTTCGGTGATTGAAACGCAGGCGTTGACGGTGCCGCACGTCTCGATGCACGAACGGCGGTTTGTGCTGGAGCCGCTGGCAGAAATCGCTCCCGATGCCCGTCACCCGGTTTTCAAGCGGACGGTGCGGGAGATGCGAGATTCACTTCCACCCGGGCAGGCGGTACGAAAAAGTGGCAGTTCAGTGAGCCGGTGACGTCAGACTTTCTTCACTTCACAGCGTGATAATGCCGCTCGGGGCCGGGGCGGCGAGATCGCCACTCTTTTCCGGGAACTGGGCGTAGAGAAAGTCGATAAAGGCGCGGGAGCGAGGACGGCCCGAAGTTCTGGCGATCGCCATTCGCAGCAGGAAGACCACAGCCTTCAGCACATCGCTGTCCCGCAAGCGGCTGTATCCCAGGTGCTTCAGTTCGGTCTCGCGATACTCCTTCAGCATGGTCTGAATTTCTGCCAGGACCGCCTGGTGGCGAATTCCCGCCAGCGACGATTCGTAGTGAAGCCCGGAATTCACCAGAGTTTCGGTGGTGCGCGCGAAAGCAGTGAGCGCCGCGATGAAGTCAGCATCGTTCAGCGAACGATCGGCGCGGGCGCTCTTCGCCAGGGCGAAGGTCAGGCCGAGGATGAGGTGCTCGTGCTCGTAGAGGAACTGCTGCCCGATCTGGATGTGGGGAAAGAGCGCGGCCTGGTCGAAATCGTCGAGGGAGCGCGGCTTCTCGTGCTCACGGGCCTGGCGCAGGTACACGCAGTCGCTGGGGCAATCGAGCGTGACCTCGCGCTGCTCACCGCAGCATTGCGGGCAGATCTTTCCATGGACCGCAGGGCAGAAGCGCCGCTCCTTGCGGGTTTGGCAGATCGCGCAGCTCACGCTGGCATTATGACACGCTGAGGCAGAGCGGAAAGCAAGCCGGCGGTCGGGGCGTGCCGGTGCTTTGGACCCGCTTGTTTGCTCCATTTCGGAACACAGGGATGGCCGGAAGCGCGTTTTTTGTGGCCTTCCCGGAGTGAGGTTGACGGAGGCCGCGTAAAATGCGGCTCAAACGCTATTTTTTCCACAGGAACCCAGTATAAGATAGCTGTCATCCGCTGGACAAATCAGAACTGAATTTCAAGAGGAGGATTCATGGCATCAGGCATGACCAAGACCCAACTCGTCCGCCATTTGGCCGAGAAGCTGGAAACCAACAACAAGACGGTTGCGGCATTTCTGGAGAACCTGACCGACACCGCCATCAAGGAAACCAAGAAGAACGGGATTTTCGTCGTGCCCGGATTGGGCCGTCTGGTGAAGGCGCACCGCAAGGCGCGCATGGGACGCAATCCGCAGACCGGCGAACCGATTCAGATCAAGGCCAAGACCGTGGTCAAGTTCCGCGTGGCCAAGGCGACGAAGGATGCCATCGCGCCGAAGAAGTAGGTTTGGAGTTTCTTGTAGCGAAAGGCCGGCCGCGCGCCGGCCTTGTTGCTTTGGATGAGAGTTCCCGCTTCCGGCGGTCTACCACAGAGGTCACAGAGGAACACAGGGTAAAACACAAATGCGAGCGTCTGCTCGCTGCTCCTGCCGAAAAGCCGGAGTGCATTCCTCTGTGGGTAAAACACTAATGCGAGCGTCTGCTCGCTGCTCCTGTCGGAAGCCCGGAGTGCATTCCTCTGCGGTCCTCTGTGTACCCTGTGGTCAGTCTTTTTAACCACAGAGGTCACAGAGGAACACAGGGTAAAACACAAATGCCAGCGTCTGCTCGCTGCTCCTCCCGAAAAGCCGGAGTGCATTCCTCTGTGGTCCTCTGTGTACCCTGTGGTCAGTCTTTTTAACCACAGGGGTCACAGAGGGGCACAGGGTTACGCCAACAGCAGATTCCTCGCTGCGCTTCGGAATGACAAGGAAGGTTAAAAGTCTCACTTTCCGTAGTCGTTCTTCACCACGTCACCACCTTTCATGACGAACTTGACGTGCTGGAGCGTGGTGACGTCCTGCAAGGGGTCGCCGTCGACGGCGATGAGGTCTGCCCACTTTTGCGGTTCGAGAGCGCCGACGCGGTCGGACCATCCGAGAAGGTCGGCGGCGTTGACGGTGGCGGTGCGGATGGCTTGGGCGGGCGTCATTCCCAGCCTCACATACACCGCAAACTCATGGGCGTTGAGGCCGTGGGGATAGACGGCCGCGTCGGTGCCAAAGGCGACTTTCACGCCGCTGGCGAAGGCATGCCGCAGGTTGTTCTGAACAATGCCAAATACCTGGCGAGCTTTCGTAGCGAACATCTCAGGCAGGCCGACCTTGTCCATGTTCTCCGTCAGCCAGTCGCTCAAATAGAGAGTCGGGACAACGTAGGTTCCGTTCTTCTTCACCTCGGCAATCGCCGCATCGTCGATATAAGAACAGTGTTCGACGGAATCGACGCCGGCCTGTGACGCCCACATGATTCCCTGCGCACCGTGAGCATGGGCGGCGACTTTGCGTCCGAGGCGGTGAGCATCGGCGACGATCGCCTTCATTTCTTCCAGCGTGTATTGGGAAGCCTGCGGGTCGTCGCCCTTGGACAGCACTCCGCCGGTGGCGCAGATCTTAACGACGTCCGCGCCATACTTGATGACCTCGCGCACCTTGTGCTGCACGGCCGGGACTCCATCGGCAACGCCGGGATCGCTGACGTGGTACTCCCAGGGCAGCAGGTTGTTGTCGCAATGGCCGCCGGTGATGCCGAGCGCCGGTCCGCTCACCAGCATGCGGGGACCGGGGACGTCACCGGCATTGATCGCGTCGCGGAGCGCGACGTCGCTGTATCCGTCGGCGCCGACGTTGCGGACCGTGGTGAAACCGGCTTCCAGGGTGATGCGCGCGTTCTTGGCGCCGGTCAGGGCTTCTCGCGGAATGGAAATGCCCAGGCTCTCGTATCCGAACCGAGGATCGAAGGTCAGGTGGGTGTGGACATCGATCAGGCCGGGCAAGACGGTGGCGTTCGGCAGGTCGATGATGGTATCGCCGGGCTGGCTTTTGACGTCCGCCGCATAGCCGACGCTGACGATCTTATCGCCCTGAATGATCAGCGCCTGGTTGGAAAGAATCTTTCCGGCTTTGACGTCGACCAGCTTACCTGCCCGGATAACTTTTCGCGCAGGCGGGGCGGACGCCGTTTGCGCGAAGGCGCAGGCACAGAGGACTACGTGCAGCAAGCAGGAAAGACGAATGAATCTCTTCATCGCTGGGTTGGTCCTTTCAGGATTCGCACGGAAGTGTACAACGAAGCGATCCAGCCGCGTGCGTCCCGAACGTGAGGCGGGCAGAAAGCTTGCGCACGCGCGAGGACGCGCGCCTACACTGCGTTAATTGCTATCGCTGGCGGCCGTCGAGACCCCAGACCATTCCGGCGTCGGCGACAAAGAAGATCACGAAGAGCAGCAGAAGAGGCAGGTGGACGAGCTCCGCGGTGAAGTATCGCCAGATGGGGGCATCCGGCCCGGGACCCCACCAGGTCGCCAGAGTCAGACTCACCATGTGCAGGACCCCGACAACCGAGGCAGGCCGCACCCAGAAACCGACCAGCAGGCAGATACCGATGAACATTTCCGCCAGGCCCACGACATATCCGAAAAACACGGCATTGGGCAGGACGATGTTCGCCAGGATCGGCTGATAAAAACTGACTGCGCCATTTTCGATGAAACCTTGAAGATATTGCTGGAAGCCACCATGCACGAAGCCGGAGCCGAAAAGCTTGTACTGGCCGAAGAGGATAAAGAAAAGAGCTACGACGATGCGAACTACGGCAATAGTCTTCGGAAGACTAGGGCTGAACCTTGACATTGACGGTCGGACCTTTAAACGGACGCCGCAAACTCAGAGATTCTCGCACCTTTCGGAGGTTTCGGGAAGGTGCAGCCGGGATTCCTAACCGCCGGGTCCGTCATTCGCCACGTACTGCTCCAGGGAGTCGAGCTGCTGGCCGAGATCATCGATGCGCCACTGTAAAACGTCGCGAATGGAGAGCATTCCCAGAAGCCTGCCGTCGTAGTCGACGATGGGCAGATGGCGGAAGTGGCGGTCCACCATCGTGGTCAGGGCTTCTCCCGGGCTGGTGGCGGAGGTCGCCAACTCGACCGGCGTGGTCATGACATCGCGCACCGGGGTGGTTTCGAGGTCGCGGCCGCTGAGGGCGAGCTTAATCAGTACGTCGCGTTCGGTAAAAATGCCGGCGATTTTGCGGTCAGCGTCAACTACCGCGACAGCGCCCACGTGGCGGTCCAGCATGAGCCGGACGGCCTGGGCCGCGGTCGCATCCAGCGGAACCTTGGCCGCTTCGGTATCGCACAACTCGAGAACACCCATAAGGACCTCCCACGGACAGGCGAGCAGTCGAACCGATGCGGGCATTATGCGCCGCGCGGAGCCGGTGTCAAGAGAGAAATACCCTGTGTACCCTGTGGTCAGTCTTTTTAACCACAGAGGCCACAGAGAAACACAGGTCAAAGCACTAATGCGAGCGTCTGCTCGCTGTTCTGTGATCGAAACTGCAAGTTCTACCGGGTCTTGAAGACCTTTCCGTCCTTCATAACGAACTGGATGTTTTCCAGCGTCTTGATGTCGCGCAGCGGGTCGCCGTCGAGGGCCACGATGTCGGCATAGGCGCCGGGGGCAACGACGCCGATCTCGCCGTCCATATCGAGCAACGTGGCGGCGCGGGAAGTTGCGCTGAGGATGGCGTCCATGGGAGACATGCCGAGGTCCACCATGCGGGAGAACTCCTGGGCCTCGGGCTCGGTCCAGGGGATGCCGCCCATATCGGTGCCGAAAGCGATCTTGACGCCGGCTTTGAGGGCCTTGCGGAATGAGCCCTCGTGGACGGAGGCGCGTTTACGATCGCGCTTTCCGGCGGGAGTATCGGCCGGCGACCAGGCAAAGTAGTACGCAGCGATGGTGGGGCAGTACCAGGTGCCTTGCTTGAGCATCTGGGCAATTTCCGCGTCGGTGATGTCGAGGCCGTGCTCGATGGAATCACAGCCGCCGTCGAGGGCGCGTTGCAAGCCGATGCCTCCGTAGGCATGGCACGCGACCTTTTTTCCCCAGCCGTGGGTTTCGTCGACGATGGCCTTCAGCTCTTCTAGCGTGAGGGTTGGCTGAGAGACGAGTTCGCCATTCTTGCCCACCCAGGAGCGATGGGTCATGTACACCTTTATCCAGTCGGCGCCGTGGTCAAGTTGCTCGCGGGCGGCTTTGCGGGCTTCGACGGGGCCGTCAACGATCTGCACACCCTTGGGCATTTCAAGCTCCGGCGCGTAGCCTTCGAGCGGATAACCGCCAGTCGTCGAGATAGCGCGAGTCGCAACGAACATGCGAGGACCGGGGATGAACCCGCCTTCGATGGCCTCCTTGATGCCGACATCGCCATAGCCGGCGCCTTCAGTTTCGAGATCGCGCAAGGTGGTGAAGCCCTGCTCGAGAGCGCGCCGGGCCGCGACCGTGGCTCGCGCAGCGCGAAGGGCCAACGGATATTTCAGGATGTTGGCGTCGTACCCGCCTTCGGACGGCTCCTCGCCTTGCAGGAAAACGTGAGTGTGCGCGTCGATGAGGCCGGGCAGAACGGTGGAGTGCGAGAGGTCGATGACATCTGCGCCGGCAGGAATCTTGGCCGAGGCGGCATCGGAAACGCTCTCGATGCGATTGCCGCGAATGACGATGAGCTGATCGCGCCGCGGGCTGGCGGACTTGCCGTCGATCAGGGTTCCGGCGCGAATTACGGTGACTGCGGGCGGCATGGCGGAGTTGCCGGCCTGAGCGGGGGAGAGCAGAGGGCAAAGCAGCAGGACGACGGCGACGCAAAACGGTTTCATAGCTCCTCTTCCTTCGTTACTTCTCTTCTTTACTTCTTCTTCTTTGCTTCTTCTTCTTGGCTTCTTCGCGAAGGACGGAATTGTAGCAGCGAAATGCGGCGGCGCAAGGGGCCGTAACTACGCGTGGGCGTCGGCGATGATGGCGTCGGCTTCGATTTCGAGAAGCATGTCCGGCGAAACCAGGCCGGCGACTCCAATCATCGAGCACGCGGGTCGGATATCGGAGAAGAATTCTCCGTGCGCCCGGCCGACTTTTTCCCAGTCGGCGACGTTGACGAGGAAAATGCGCGTGCGCACAACGTCTTTGAGCGATGCCCCGGCTCTCTTCAGCGCGGACTCGATGTTGCGGAGAGTCTGAACGGCTTGCGCGTAGGCATCTCCCGCCCCGACGATCTTGCCATCCGCTCCGGTGGCGGTTGTGCCGGCAACGTGCACATGTGCACCAATTTTCACTGCGCGGGAGTAACCGACGACCGGTTCCCAGGGTGTACCGCTGGAAATGTTCTGACGCTGCATTATCTTCCTCCAGGTACCGATATTGTAAGAGACGCCGGTTGCCATTAGCAGCCACAGGGTGAGTCTGCCAACAAATTCGCGGAGAAACCTGCGAGTGAGAAAAGGCTTCTAATGAAGTAGCACGGTGGTGCTACCCGGTGGCTCGAAAGAGACTTGCACCAGCGTGGCAGGTGAATGAATATCGCGACAGGGGGTGGGAATCCAGCAGCTGCTGCTGGTTTTTCAGGAGGCTCAAGGGCATGGTTTCAGAATCGCACCCGCTGCAACAGCTTTTCATCGAGCTTGTAGGTCGCCACTACGCGGAAGAAATCGGTCTGCGCGATCCCCAGATCGTCAACTACGTCGCCCACCTGCTGGCTGAGTTCTGCGACGTCGAGCAATTGCTGAAAATCCACAACGCAACCGGCAAAGAGCTCTCCGACGTGGGCGAGATGCTGATCGAGTCCAACCCGATCTACGGTCCCGCGCCATCGTTCGACCGCGAACGCCAGGTGAGAAAGCACATCGGCGATTACACGCTGTTCTTTGCGGGGATGTTTCCCGAGAGTATCAACCATTTCCGTCTCAGGAACAGCCGGGTTGAAAATTTCATCGATTGGGTGAAAGCCGGCAAGGAGAGCTACTACATTGTCTCCAAGTTCGAATACTTCGAGTATGCAAAGGTGGCGCCGCTGTTCGCCAACCTCTCAGCGAATTTCGAGCAGTGCGTCTACGGATTGAATCTGGTCAAGAATGACCTGCAGGAGATGCAGCATCCCATTGTGCGCCGCGCCACTGAGCTGGTGATGTAGTCGGTTCGCTGCTTCAACTCACATTTTCCGACCTGTAAAAACTCAGGGCCGCGTCGCCCTGCTTCAGCGTCCTGTACCGTGCGAGACTTCCCACACGGTCCGGCAGATCAAATTTCTTGTGGTGTTCCGAGACTACGATCCCTTCCTTTTTCGTCAAGCTCAAGCGGGAAATCAACTCGAGAGTGGCCGAGTAGGCGTTTTCCATCCGGTAGGGAGGGTCGAGGAACACGACATCGGCGCGAATGCCGCGTCGTGCCAGGCTTTCGCCGGCCCGGAAGACATCCTGCTGGAGGATCTCGAATCCGGTCCTGATGTCGAGAGCCTGCAAGTTCTGCCGGATGAGGGCCGTCGCCTCCGGTGACGATTCGACGAAGTACACGGCACCCGCTCCGCGACTGATGGCTTCGATGCCGACGGCTCCGGTTCCGGCGAAGAGGTCGAGCCAGACGGCCCCTTCCATGGCATCAGGCTCGCCGGCGCAGAGGACGTCGAACAGCGTCTCGCGCAGGCGGTCCGCCGTGGGGCGGATGTCGAGCCCGCGGATGGGGCGCAGAAGGCGGCTGCGGTATTTTCCGGCTATTACTCGCAAGCGTTCCTGTCCGAGATCGGGATTAATGAACTCCAATTCTGGAGCGCACCGCAGCCCCAGAACTCCTGTGCAGCACTATCGCATCGCAGGCAAACGCGACAGCGTCTAAATATATAGAATGGTAGTGAAAGCCGCCGCATGATGAGGAACTGGTCGATCCCGGCAGGAAAGATATTCGGAGCGGAGCTCCGGATTCACTGGACGTTCCTTGTCCTGCTGGTGTTTGTGGTTTTTACCGGATATCAGTCCCCGCGACCCGACTTTGCCGCACGCAGCCTGGCGCTGGTGGGGATGATTTTCGTGGCGGTGCTGCTCCATGAGCTGGGGCATGCGCTGGCGGGATTCCAGTCAAGCATTCCGGCGAAGGCCATTATTCTCTTGCCCATCGGCGGAGTCACGCTGCTCGACGAGTCACGCCAAATACAGCAAACCGGAGCACCTACCTGGAAGCGCGACATCCGGATCGCACTGGCCGGGCCGCTGGTCAACCTGATGATCGCGTTTGTGACGGGGAGCATTCTGCTGGCGGTCGCGCCGGAAATTCATCTGTGGCAACGTCCCTACCTGATGCCGGGCAATCTCCCACGCAGCCTGGTCTGGTGCAATGTCTGGATCGGGCTGTTAAACCTGCTTCCCGCCTATCCCATGGACGGGGGCCGGGTGCTGCGGGCGGTCTTCTCACGCTATATGGACCCGATCGCCGCCACACGACGGGCGGTCTCGATAGGACAGAGCTTTGCCCTGTTGTTCATGCTGGTGGGAATGCTCACGAACGCATGGCTGACGCTGGTTGGCGTGTTTCTATTTATTTCGGCGCAACTGGAAGAGCGGTCCGCGGTGTTTCAGTCGGTTCTGGAGACAGTCCACCTGGAAGACGTGATGCTCACCGACTTCGCCACGCTGTCGCCCGCCGACACTCTGGAGGACGCGCTGGACAAGGCGGTCCACACGTTGCAGGACGACTTCCCGGTGATCCGCGGAACCGACATGGTGGGGGTGATCTCGAAGCAGAAGATCCTGGACGCGCTGCGGTCCGAAGGCAACGGCTACGTGCAGTCGGTGATGAACCGGATTTTTGAGGTGGCTCAGAAGAAGGAGTCGCTGGCCTCGGCGTTCCGCAAGCTGACCTCGCGAAACCTAAGCATCATTCCAATCGTGGAGGACCAGCACCTGGTGGGAATCGTGACCCTGCAAAACCTGATGCACTCCATGGCGCTACTGGCGGAGAGCCGCAAGCTCCGGAAGGCCGCGCTCAACTCGTAATCAAACGCAGTTTTTTGGCTGCCGAATCGAATGCAGGCGCGGGCGTCCGTGCGAACGTGGATGAAAGCAGGTCCCTCGACTACGTTCGGCTGCGCCGCACTGCGCTCGGGATGACAATTTTGGGGGAGTGAATGTAGGCGCGGGCGTCTCGCCCGTGCCGGACGAACTTCCAAAGCAGGTCCCTCGACTGCGTTCGGCTGCGCCGCACTGCGCTCGGGATGACAATTTTGGGGGTGGGGACAAGCAGGTCCCTCGACTGCGCTCGGGATGACAATTTTGGGGGTAGGGAAAAGCAGGTCCCTCGACTGCGCTCGGCTGCGCCGCACTCCGCTCGGGATGACAATTTTGGGGTGGGGACAAGCAGGTCCCTCGACTGCGCTCGGGATGACAATTTTGCGGTGGGGACAAGCAGGTCCCTCGACTGCGCTCGGCTACGCCGCACTGCGCTCGGGATGACAATTTTGGGGTGGGGACAAGCAGGTCCCTCGACTGCGTTCGGCTGCGCCGCACTGCGCTCGGGATGACAATTTTGCGGTGGGGACAAGCAGGTCCCTCGACTGCGCTCGGCTGCGCCTTGCTGCGCTCGGGATGACAATTTTGGGGGTAGGTACAAGCAGGTCCCTCGACTGCGTTCGGCTGCGCCGCACTGCGCTCGGGATGACAATTTTGGGGGTGGGACAAGCAGGTCCCTCGACTGCGCTCGGCTGCGCCTCACTCCGCTCGGGATGACAATCTTTGTGTCCCGAGTGAGGTGCCCAACTAGAAGAGACGAATCGCTTTCGCCTGGCGCACAGCGGCGACTTTGCGCAATTCGTCAAGCACCGCATCCGGCACCCGGCCATCCACGTGAACTACCGCCAGAGCCTCGCGAGGCTCGCCTCCTTCCGTGGCGCGGGAACGCCGTCCCAGGGAGAAGTTGGCGATGTTGATGTGGTGCTCGCCGAGGATCGTTCCCACGCGACCGATCACGCCGGGGACGTCACGGTTGCGCATGAAGATGAGGTCACGTTCCAGCGGCGCTTCCACATCGATGCCGTCGACATTCATGAGACGGGGCACGTCCTTGTGGAGGACGGAGCCCTTGATGATGTGCTCCTCGCTGCTGGTTTTCAGCAGAAGCGAGATCACACTCTCGGTGCTGCCTGAGGTCTTCTGCTTGCGGGCCTCGTGGACGGGCAATCCGCGCTGCGACGCCATGGCGGCCGCATTGACGAGATTCGCCCTCTCCTCCAGGCCCTCGTTGAGGATTCCTTTCACCGCCGCGTTGCGGATGAGATCGGTCTTCCACTCCGTGATGAGGCCGCTATAGCGCAGGGAAATTTCCACCCGCGTGCCTTCGCTGATCTGCGCCAGGAAGGCTCCCATTCTTTCCGCCAGAACGATGTAGGGCTGAAGCAGGACGTATTCATCGTGAGAAACGGAGGGAACGTTGACGGCGTTCTGGATGACGCCATCCTTCAAATATTCTTTCACCTGCTGGGCGATCTGGTAGCCGACCGCTTCCTGGGCCTCGTGAGTGGACCCGCCGGTGTGCGGCGTGAGGATGACATTGTCCAGCGCGGTAAGAGGAGAATTCTTGAGCGGCTCCTGCACGAAGACGTCGAGCGCGGCGCCGGCTACGTGGCCCTGCCGGGCGGCATCAGCCAGGGCGGCTTCGTCGATGAGTTCGCCACGGGCGCAGTTCACGATGCGGACGCCTTTCTTCATTTTCTTGATGGACTCGGCATTGATCATGTTCGTCGTTTGCGGAGTCAGACCAACGTGCAGGGTGAGGTAATCGGCGCCGGTCAAGACCTCCTCCAGCGTCGCCATGCGGATGGCCTGTTCCCGGGCAATCGAGGTAGAAACGAAGGGGTCATGCGCGATGATTTCCATGCCGAAAGCGCGGGCCCTGCGGGCGACCTCCATCCCGACGCGACCGAGGCCGACGATGCCCAGAACCTTGCCGCGCAGTTCGGTTCCCTGGAGCGATTTCTTTTCCCACTTGCCGGCGTGCATCAGGAGATCGGCCCGGCAAAGGTGACGCGCCATCGCCAGCATCATTCCCAGCGTCTGCTCGGCGACCGCAACGGCGTTGGCGCCAGGGGTGTTCATAACCGCGATCCCCTTGCGCGTGGCAGCGTCGAGATCGATGTTGTCGACGCCGACGCCGGCGCGCCCGATGACACGCAGCTTTTTTGTATGCTCCAAGAGAGCTGCGTCCACCTGCACCGCAGAACGGACCAGGAGGGCATCCGCTGACTCGAGGTGAGTGGCAAGGTCTCCGTTGAGCTGCTCGGGTGTGATGACGGTCCAGCGCGGCTCTCGCAGCAGGTCAACTGCCCGCGACGACATCTTTTCGGCAATTACGACTTTGGTAGCCAATCGAAATGCTCCAGTCTTCTCGAGACTCGAATTTTCAGCCGGAAGGCGGGATGAAGAAATTCCGGCTGATGCCATGCAGGCGCGGGCGTCCCCGCCCGTGCACTATTTATCCCGGACCATGGTCTCTCCGTGTCCGGGATCGAAAAACTTACACGCTGACCGGGGCTTCGCGGGCGGCGCGGGCGTACACCTGCTGAGCGGCACGAACCGCGGCGCCATACTCCACGGATTTCCCGGTAACGCTGCTGAGAACCTGCTCCAGCGCGCCCAAAATTCCGATGGTGTCCAGGTAATCGTAGTAGCCGATGTGGGCCACGCGAAAGAGCTTGCCCTTCATCTCGCCCTGCCCGTTGGCCACGACCGCCGAGAACGACTGGCGGAACTCCTTCACGAGGGCGCTGGAGTCGACGCCATCGGGCGGATAGATGGCGGTGAGCGCGGCGGCCGGCGCAGATGCCGCGAACAGCTTCAGGCCAAGAGCCTTGGCGCCTGCGCGAGTCATCTCGGCGGCGAGTTCGGCATTGTTGACGAGGGCAGCGCGTCCCTCGGCAAGATCGCCACCACCCATCTGCCGGACGAACTGCAAGGCGGCGGCGAGCGCTGCGAAGAGCGAGGTCGCAGGCGTATAGGCCGACTCGCCCTTGGCGGCGGCTTTTCTCTCCTTGCGGAAGTCGAAATAATAACGCGGCGAGGTTGTGGTCTCCATGCGCTTCCACGCGCGCTCGCTGATGGCGCAGTAGGCGAGCCCGGGCGGAATCATGAGAGCCTTCTGCGATCCACCGATGATCACATCAATTCCCCAACCGTCGACATCGAAGTGAGTCGTGCCTAGCCCGGTGATGGCGTCGACGACCAGCAGAGTGTCGTCCCCCGTTTTGCGCACCAGTTGCGCGATGCTCTTGATATCGTGGCGGGCGCCAGTGGAGCTTTCAGTCGCCTGGACATAGACGGCGCGAACAGCAGGAGAGAGCTTTTCCTGGATCTGCTGAAGCGAGAATGTCTCCCCGTAAGGGGCAGAGATGACTTCCACCGCGCATCCAAATGCTTTGGCCAGGTCGCGCCAACGCTCGCCGAATTTGCCGGCGGTGAGGACAAGGACCTTGTCGCCCGGCGATGTGAGGTTCGAGACTGCGCCTTCCATGACGCCGGTCCCGGAAGAGGCCAGGACGAGGACGTCATTCCTGGTGCCGATGAACTCCTTCATATCGGACAGGACACCGGTGTACAGGGCGCGAAAATCGGCGGTCCGGTGGTGCATGGCGAAGGAGGCCATGGCGGTTTGTGCGGCCGGAAGCAGGGGGGTGGGCCCCGGCGTAAAAAGGCGGTTCTTCAAAAGCATGCCAGTGAGTTCCCCTAGAGTGGACCAACCGACTAGTTTAACGTAAGCGCGGGCCTGCGCTCATCGATTCCGCCACTGGGAGTTATTCATGAATGCGATAGCGGCTATAATGGCCTCGAGATGACTCTTACGGAGCAGATTCAGAAGGATATGGTGGCCGCCATGAAGGCGCAGGAGGAAGCGCGCCTCTCGACGCTGCGGATGGTGAAGAGCGCCCTCAAGAACCGCGAGGTCGAGAAGATGGCTCCGCTCGACGAGTCCGAGGCGCAACAGGTTCTCAGCACGCTGATCAAGCAGCGCAAAGATTCGGTGGAGCAGTTCCTGAAGGGCGGCCGGAAGGGACTGGCTGACAAGGAAGCCGCAGAAATCAAACTGATCGAAACCTACCTTCCGAAGGCAGCGGGCGAGGGTGAAGTCCTCGCAGGCGTACGCGCGGTCATTGCCGAGATGTCGTCGCCTCCGACCATGAAGGACATGGGATCGGTGATGAAGGCGGTGATGGCGCAGTTTGCCGGCGCGGGCATCCGCGTCGACGGCAAGGTGGTCAGCGACATCGTGAAACGGGAACTGGCTCCAAAGTAACGCCCATTCCCCACTTTTGATTCCGGCACCCCGCCTAAAATGGGTAAGCTGGGCGCATCCAATTCATCATGATGAAGAAGCTGGCAATTCTGGCAAGCCTGATGGTGGGTTTCAGCCTTACCGTCTCCGCCCAGCAGGCACAAATCCTCAAGCCGCCCAAGGGGTCGCAACTGGCCATCGTGGTCTTCGAGGATCTGCAATGTCCGCAGTGCCGCAGGATGGCGCCGCTGGTGGAGCAGGCGGCCAAGACCTACAAGATTCCGCTGGTGCGTTATGACTTTCCGCTGCCAATCCACAACTGGTCGTTCGACGCGGCGGTGATTGCCCGGTCTTTCGACGGGCATTCCAAGCAACTGGGCAACGAGTTCCGCGATTACATCTTCGAGCACCAGTTGGAGATCACGCCGCAAAACCTGCGTGGCTTCGCGGAGAAGTTTGCCGCCGACCACAAGGCGGTTTTACCGTTCGTGGTCGACCCGAAGGGCGAATTTGCCGCCAAAGTGACCGCGGACCGCGACCTTGGCCGTCGGGTGGGGATCCAGCACACGCCGACGATCTACATCGTGAGCAACAGCAGAAGCTCGGGGCATCCACCGTTCATTGAGGTTCAGGATCCCAAGAACCAGCTCTTCCAGACCATCGACGCCATGAAGAAGGATTGAGGCTTGGGTTCTGAGCGACAGCGATGTTGGATTTCTTGTTTTCTCAGCAAAGTCAAAATCCCCGCCCTGTCGTTCCAAACTGCGGAACGACAAGAGCGGGGCACCCTCGAGACTCTTATCCTCTTTCGAAGGCGTGCTTCTTCTCCAGTTCCTCAAGAGCTTTGCGCATGTCCGCCTCGAATTTCTCGGAGTCAGCCATGAGAGCGGCGTTGGCGCTGGCCAGCTCATCTTCAAGAGTGATCAGACCCTGACGGGCGAGAGTGCGGGCTACTTCCAGGACATGCTCCACTGAAGTTTCAACGTACAGAGCTTCGGTGGGATCGCCGACCCATACGGTTCCGCCCACGAGCTTCGTCTGCCAGTAAACCTTTCGGGAAACCAGCCGGCTGATCTCTTCATCGCCAGCCTTGCCGAATACCCACTTGTTACGCTTGAAGTCGTAGTGGCGGCTGGAAAACTGAACCGGCACGAGCTTGCCTGACTTCACGAACTCAAGCTGGCGGCGGTCGGCTTCCTTGCGCAGGGCGTTGATGACCGGGGCCTCGGTGTCTTTGGGATCGAGCGATGGAAGCACGTCGCGGACGGTGACGGAGAGGTTGACAGCGACAAGCGCGTGTAGCCCCGCCGAACCCCCAAGCCGGACGTCGGCGTGGAGGACCGAGAAGTCGGCCCCGGAAGTGGAGCCATGGAACGGCCATTTTAGGTCGAAGGAGAGCGGGAGCCCGCTCAGGGTGACATAGATCTGTGGTTCTTGGCCGGTTTGTGTTTTGTCAGTCATGGGAGGAGATTTTCCCCGGGTCGAGGACATTTTACTTCGGCTTCCCACTTTATGGCGAAGGCCGTGGAGTCATGCGTGTTCCTGTGGTGAAATCGACGCGAAAGCGCGCGGGACATCCCACTGTTTCTCAGGAGGGTTCTTATCACGCGTGGTTCCCGTTAGCGGCGATCAGGCGAATGCGTTTCTGACGGAGGGCCGCAGGAGGAAGAACAGAAGCGCTCCGGCGATGAGGACGCCAGTCCCGCCGCGGAGCCAGTCGCCCCGTATGCAGTTCACGACGTCGCCCAGGACCTGGATCGCAATGATGCCGGCGGCGAGGCGCCATCCCCAGAGCCGACGACGAAACCAGCCGACGCCGGCAGCGACCAGCGCGAGGCCGAGCAACAGGAACAGTACGCCGACCGGGGCGCCTATGGGCGCGAGCTGGGCGTAGGCATCGGGGTTCAGGCGCCAGGCAAAGTCCAGGAAGGTACCGGGCCAAAGCAAGGTAGTGGCCGCCAGAGTTGCCATGGTGGCGCCGAAGAACAGGAAGGCTCCAATGGCCGCGAATCCAACGGGCCTGGAAGTCCCGAGGAGCGCATGCGGGCGGTCGTGCATTGCGTGAATATAGCCCAATCGCGGTCGATCACCCCACTTTCCCATGAGAAAACGTGGTATTTCGGTGGGAAACAGTCTCGACTGCCCCGCAGTTTCCCACCGTTAACCAATGCGATGCATAACCAGAGAGGTACGTCCGAACCGCAGGAAGGCAGTCGCCCTTCCAAGTAAACCCCGTCTGTTTAGATTCAATGCAAGTTAGGGTAGAATTCGCGGTCTGGTTTTGATGCTTGCCTGGCGCACCACTTCGTCGCCGGCAACCCTGCGGAGGATCGTACATGCGTCTGGTTCTGGCGGGTATCGCCCTGCTCGGGGGATTAGCCGGCGGGTATGCGTTTTCCCAGGAGTCCAATCCCGACCCTGCTTCCTCGGTTACATTTTGCACCTTCGACGATCAGAGCGAAGTCAGCGTGCGCTACAAGAGCGCGCGTGGAGACCGAGAGCCGCCGGGCGGCAAGGTGTGGTCGCCGGGAGACACGCCCATGTTTCTGTTCACGCAGGCGGGGGTGACGATCGGCAAGACGGAAGTTCCGGTCGGGGCGTACAGCATGTATGTAATTCCCGGCAAGGACAAATGGACTCTGATCGTGAATCGCAACGTGAAGGCGGACAGCCCGTACGATCAGAAGGAGGACCTGGTACGCACGTCGATGGAAACGGCCAAGATGAGCAATGCGCCGAGCCAGTCACAAGTTTCCCTGGGACACGTCGGACCCAAGCAGTGCGAGATGCGGTTGTTTCAGGGGAAGACCGGGGCCTGGGTGACCATCGCGCAGAAGTAGGCGGGCTAGGGCACAACTCAGGTTGGCGGGCGAGGACGCCCGCCTCACACTAAAGTATTTCCGCAGAAAGTCGATGAGGATGCTGCGGGTGGGGTGTCCTCAATGCGGCTTCGAGTTCTGTTTCTTGCCGGCGCGATTCTGGCCACGGTTGGCTGTGGCGCCAAACGCTCCGAACTGGGCGGGAGTAAGCCGCGTTCCTACAACGGCACGGCGTCGGTGGGTGATTTCCTAACCATCACGCTCGATCCGGCGACGCAGACCCTGATCTACACAAATCTTTCCAACGGCGACAGCGGCACGGTTCCGTTTTCCGTCAACAGCGACGGGACCTACACGTTGAACGATCCGAAGGGCAACCTGCTGGCGGCATACGAGGTGCCGGACTATGCGCTGCTGATCCAGGCGGCCAAGACAGGGCCGAATCATGACGCTCCGGCGCTGATCACGGCAGTGCAGAAGGGCAGCATTTCGGTCTCGACGTGGGCGGCGCGGAAATATAACTACATGCAGTTCCGGACCAGTTCCGGCGGGATCGAGGTTGGGTCGGCGAACGTCGACGCCCACGGGAACGTCACCGTGTCCTCGTATTGGCCGTATGGAGCCCTGGGGAGCGAGGGCGCGTTCCATTCCGGCTCGTTCGACGTCAGCATGTTCCAGGCGGATCCTTCAGGAAGCTTTCTGAAGTTGATGGATGACAACGGCACGTCGGACTATGTGTTTGGAACGGCGAACGGCGTGTTCGCGGTGGATACGGCAAACGGAGCAATCCTTGGGCTGGAGCAGGCGACAAGTGCCGACTTTTTGCCATCCTTTGCCGGCACCTACAAGGCGATCTACTACGGCAAGACTGGCGCCACTACCGGCATGGACAACCTGGAGGCGGGCGCGCCGGTGTTAGGCACGGCCACGATGGAGATCAACCAGGTGGGGGAGGTGACGATTCTGGACTCGCGGGACAGGCCGATGCTGCAGGCCGAGCTGACGCCTGTGGCCGAGGCTCTCTACCTCAATGGCAGCGGCAAGTTGCAGGATCCGTGCTACGGCGTTTTTACGTTTCGGGTGATCACCGCGACATCCCAGCAGGATGTGTTTTTGACATTCATGGACCGGGCGGTGCTTTTCTCTTCGTTTCGTGCCGATCTGCCGTGGGCATCGGGGAATAGTTACGATTATTTGTACGGGGTGGGATTGAAGTGAGGAGAGCTTGTGCAGTCCCTTCGGGACTCGGTCCAACACACGGCTGACGAATCGTTGCATCAGGCTGTGGTGAAGAACCTAACCACGGGGGACACAGGGTAGAGTCATGGGAATTATTGGTACCGCTTCGTATCAGGGCGTGGCTTCAGCCACGCCGAAATGGCGTCTGCTTCAGATAACGCGCCCGTAGGGCGCAACCGTAAATAAGCGCCGTTCCGGCGCGGCAACCATGCGAGCAACCTCGCGGCAGGGCTGAAAGCCCTGCCCTGATACGAACCTCCCATCGTGGCTGAGCACCGAGAAGCCCGGGACGTCACTGCCGGGAACAGCAGGGACGGCAGATTCGGCACCGCAAATAATCATTTCACCCGCAAACTGCGGAGCATTTGTTCGAAAGACGGGCGGAGGGCGTCGAAGTCGCGGTCGGGAGCGATGAATACGAGATACAGAATCGAGTCGCCGGAGCGGCCGGTGGTGACGACCCAGTCGCGCTCCGCCTGTCCCTGAATCGGCGATTCGCCGGTGAGGAACACAGAATCCGCTGGGGCTCCGTTCACCTGAATGTGTTCCAGTTGGCCGCTGACGCGCACTCCGGGGTTTGACCGGCGAATGGAGTCGACAAGTTCTCCGGTGGCCTGGTCAAGAGAATTACTCTGCGGACGGAATCCATTGACGATAACTCCGTAGGCGATGGCGTTCTGCGCCACGCCCGCCGAGGGAGCGATGGTGACGGACGCGCTGGTATCGCCGAAGACCTGCCAGTTTGACGGGTAGGCAATCTGGAAGGCCGCGTGATCGAAGTTGCGGAACTGGCCGCTGGGCATCACGTCGCCGCGGCTGACGTTGCCAATCTGTCCTTGTCCCTGTCCCTGCTGCTGTTGTTGCTGTTGCGCCACCTGCTGCGAGGTCAGCGGCTTCATTTTGGCGACTTGCGACTTGATCTGCTCGAACTGCGGGCTGTTCTTGCGATAGTTCTTCCTGGGATATTTGCTGATGGCCTCGCGTACCGTCTCCACGCGGTTGCCCGGGTTGGGATGGTCGCTCAGGAACTCAGGCGCGCCGGGGCCGCCTTCCTTTTCCAGCTTGGCAAAAAATTCCACCATGCTGTAGGGATCGTAGCCGGCGTCGTACATGATCTGGGAGCCGAGGAGATCGGCCTCGCGCTCGGCGTCGCGGGAGTACTTCAGAAACAACGACTGGGCGCCGAAGGCGGCACCGAGCTGGGTCAGCTGCCCGGCCACGCCGCGGCCAATGGTGGCTCCGAGGACGGCGAGCGGCAGTTGGGCCAGCGACTGCTTGCTGGCCTGCTGCGTGGAATGGCGCAAGACCACGTGAGAGATCTCGTGCGCCATCACTCCGGCGAGTTCCGCTTCGTCGTCCGCGGCCTGAATCGTACCGAGGTTGACGTATATCGGTCCGCCGGGAACGGCGAATGCGTTGATCTCTTTGATATTCACCACGTGGAAACTGAAAGGCCAGTTGGTGTCGCCGGGAGCTCGTGACGCCAGGTTTTTGCCGATGTCCTGCACATAGCGGCTGACCGGATTGGATTCGGGCAGCACCGGCATGGTGCGATTGACTTCGGTCATCGCTTCCCGGCCAATCTCGATGTCCTGCTCCGGGGTGTACTGGTTGAATCCGGGATGGATTTCAAATCGCCCGGTTGGCGATTGAGCGATGTTGTGGGTGGAGCAGGCGCAGGCTAAAACCAGCGTGACTCCAAGAACGACTGCCCGAAATGAACGGACGACCGCGCCGCATGTTACGCGCATCTGACACGCCCCTTGCGACCTCAGATTCGCAAGAACAGAAGACAGGTTGTCTGGCGGGCAGAGCTTACCAGCGGAAAGGAAGGTTGAACAGGCGGCTACCCTGGTTGATTTTCACGCCGGCTTCAATTCGTCGAGGAGGGCCTGGCGCAACTGCCCCTGCTGCTCCCCTGCGAGCTTTGCTCCGGCCGAGGTGAGGTAGAAGACGTCAATCGCCATCTGGCCCTCGGTATCGATGAGAGCGATCTCGATGTTGCAGTTCTGCTCGGAGAAGCAGGAGCCGATGCGGTGCAGCAGGCCTGGCTGGTCCTGCGCGATCACCTGCACGAGCGTGCAGTGCGATGAGGACTCGTCGTCGAACTCGATCTTGGTTTCGACCTTTACTTTTGCGATGCCGGTCTTGTAGGAGCGCAAACGATCCTGCAGCATCCGCTCCAGATCGACCTCTCCCAGGAGGGCATCCTCCACACTGCGCTTGAAACGCTCCCATTCCGTCTGGTTGAGCTCGAGGGTACGGAAGGAATCGGTGAAGTGGAAGGTGTCAACGACTGTGCCGGCCTGGTTGGAAAAGACGCTGGCCTTGACGATGTTCATGCCCCAGGCAGCGAGCGCGCCCGCGGTGTTGGCGAAGAGAAACGGACGGTCGCCGGTGACCAGCGTGAGTTCGTACCAGTGGCGTCCGCGCTTCAGGTCGATCTGCACAGGATCGGCTGCCAGCTTTTCTTCCATTTCAAAATGATGAACGATCTCGGCTGGCGTGTGAGTGCGCAAATAACGGGTCGGCAGGCCCTCGAGGAAGCTCTCCAGGTTCTTGCCGGCGGCGGGCGCAAGTTCGCGAAGTTTGGGAAGAATCTCGCTGCCGGCGTCCACGTGGAGCCGCTGGTCGAATGAACGGTTCAGATAGTTCGCGGCAGCGATGTAGAGCTGCCAGACCGTCTCCGCCTTCCATGGGGTGAGAGCTTCGGGGTTGACGGCCTTGATGTCGGCGTAAGTGAGCAGGCACAGCAGTTTTAGCCGTTCAGGCGTTCCCATCTTTTCGGCAAAGGCGGCGACGGTTTCAGGATCGAAGATGTCGCGGCGCAGCGTGGCGGACATTTCCAGGTGGCTGCCGATGAGAAAGCGCACAATCTCGCGATCCTGCGGGTTGAGATCGAGGCG
This sequence comes from Terriglobales bacterium, assembly GCA_963803205.1. Classification (GTDB taxonomy): domain Bacteria; phylum Acidobacteriota; class Terriglobia; order Terriglobales; family Acidobacteriaceae; genus CAWDLG01. The sequence goes on along the minus strand of CAWDLG010000002.1, from coordinate 801,614 downwards.
GTTCAGGCTCTGCTCGGCGATTTCCAGGCTGGCGATGACATGGTTGTCGGTCGGGACTCCTTTGCCCAGATCATGCAGCAGCAAGGAGAGATAAAGCAGTTCGGGCTGCTCGAGTTCCTGGAGAATCTGACCGTAGCGGCGGTCCCATTCGGACTGAGAGTCGTGGGCGCGATGCAGGCTCTCGATGGTAAGGAAAGAGTGCTCGTCGACCGTGAAGCGATGGTAGAAGTCCCTAACCACGAGGGAGTCGATGAGCTTCATCTCCGGCATGAGTATGGTCAGCAGGCGCACGGAATGCATGGCGCGCAGAGCCTCGGCGGCGTGCGGCTCGTTGAGGATCTCGCGGAGGTACCGCCAGAGCTCGGCGCCCTGAGGGGGCGTGGCAGCGAGCGAGGGCAACACCTGCTCGATGCGGTGCTCGGTGGTAGTGCTCAGCTTCAAGCCATGGTGGGCCATGAACTGAAAAGTGCGAAGAAGCTTGTCCGGGTCCTGCAGCGAAGCTGGCTGCTGCACGAAGACCAGGCCGTCGACCACGGAAAAGTCGGCGTTGGAAACACGGGAGCGCCAGTGCTGAAACTGGCGGTAGAGCGAAGACCGCGCGGCAGGGATTTCCTCGAGCAGGCGAGCGGCAACGCGATGGATGGCGCGCGCGTGTCCGAAATACAGACGCATCCAGTCGGCAGCCTTGATGGTGTCGCGACCGGACGAGCCTACCTTCGAGGCGGCGGCTTCATCCTGCGCTTCCCAGGTGAGGGTGTTGTCATCGCGTCCGTGGCGGAAGTGCAGAAAGCAGCGCACCGCAAACAGGAAGTCGAGGGCGGGCTCAAACTGGCGCCGCACCTGCGGGCTGAGCAAAGTGTCCGGCTCCGGCCAGTGGCGAAGCTTGTCGATGGCGGAGATCAGGGCGAGCCAGTAGGCCACGTTGTAGTCGCGCAGCCCGCCGGGAGCTTCCTTGATATTGGGCTCCAGATGAAAGACGGTGTCGCCGTACTTTGCGTGACGGGAACGCGTGACTTCCGCCAGGCTCTGTACCAGCGACTGCGATTCGCGCATGACGAGCTGGGGAATGATCTTTTCGTGGAGCCGGGTAAACAAGCCGCGATCACCGGCGAGGAAGTGGCAATCGAGCAAAGAGATAGTGAACTCGACGTTGCCGGCGTCGAAGCGGTCGCACTCATCGATGGTGCGGGTGATGGGACTGAGCTTGAGGCGCATGTCCCACAGTTCCTGGCAGAACAGGCGGATGCGGTCTTTGAAGACCTGCTCGCTGGAACGGTCGTTGTGGAGAAAGAGCAGGTCGACGTCGGAATGGGGAAAGAGCCAGCCGCGTCCGAAGCCGCCGGTTGCGATCAGGGCAAGATTCTGCGGACCGCCTTCAACCGGCGAGATCACTTCCTTCCACAGGCGGACGGCGATATTTTCTACCAGAAGAGTGCGCTGCACCACGGCGGCGCGCCCGTCGCCGGATGAGGCGAAGTCCCGCTGGATCCGGGCCGCTTCTTCGACGTAAAGGTCCCGTAGTTCGGCGCTGATGGGAGATGCAATCGTCATAGCAGGTTCAGCCGGATGGCTGCGCGCGCCGGGGAAAAAACTGTGAGGGAGCCGGATTGGCGGCCACGCTTCCACATCGTGGTGGGCTGCCTTGTCACTGTAGTCTCAGCTCTGAGCACACGGAAATCAAAACTATTTATCGGCAGTATTCGGATTGGTTATCAGAGCCACAGGGTCACGCTGGAAGTGATTCCACAGGCTGGATTTGCGCGAGAGAGCGCTCACAGCGCGCTTTCGCCGCGCTCATCGTTGCGAATGCGGATGGCTTCGTCCACTCGGGAAAGGAAAATTTTCCCGTCGCCGATCTGGCCGGTACGAGCATTGTTCATGATGGCCTGCACGGCTTTATCCACCATTTTGTCCGGCAGCACCATTTCGAGCTTGATCTTGGGGATGAGATCGACGGTGTATTCGCGGCCGCGATAGACCTCGGTGTGGCCTTTCTGGCGGCCGTGGCCTCGCGCCTCGACAACGGTCATTCCTTCTACACCGACTTCGTGAAGAGCGTTCTTTACCGCTTCCAGTTTTGATGTTTGAACGATTGCCTCAACTTTGGTCATTTTGGCTTCTTCGATAGTTAAGATTGCGCCGGCAAAAATCAGGCCGGGACTTCCCAATTGTAGCCCTCCTCGCCGTGCTGGGAGAGGTCCAGGCCGACGACTTCCTGGTCCTGCGCCACGCGCAAGCCTAAGGTCAAGTCGACGACTTTGAGAATAATCAGGGTGCCGGCGATGGCGAGGATCCATGCGATCGCGACTCCGATCAACTGGTTGACTATCTGGCCGGCATTGCCTTCGAGCAGGCCGGAAGGCATGGCGTTGCCCTGCGAATCCTTGAAGATCGGGTTGATTGAGCTGACGGCGAAGATTCCGGTGAGAAGCGCGCCAATCGTACCGCCTGCGCCGTGCACGCCGAAGGCGTCAAGAGAATCGTCGTAACCGAAGCGGGCTTTCACGATTACGACCATGAAGTAGCAGAAGGCGCCGGCAATCAGGCCAATGGCAAGCGCGGCCATGGGAGTGACGAAACCGGCGGCGGGCGTGATGGCGACGAGTCCGGCGACTGCACCGGAAATCCCCCCGAGCGTGCTGGGCTTCCCGCTTCTCAGCCACTCGGCGGCGGTCCATCCCACGACGGCGGCGGCGGCTCCAAAGTGGGTTGCGACAAACGCGCTGGTGGCAAGGGTCCCGGCACCAAGAGCGCTGCCAGCATTGAACCCGAACCATCCGACCCACAACATGCAGGCGCCGATGAAGCTGAGCACGACGCTGTGCGGCGGCATGGAGGCGGCGGGATAACCGATGCGGCGCCCGAGATAGAGGGCACAGACCAGCGCGGAGACTCCGGAGGTCACGTGGACGACGGTTCCGCCGGCGAAATCCAGCGTGGGGAAGTAGCCGCCCATAGCCGCGTTCAGCAATCCGCCCTTCCCCCAGACCATGTGGGCCATGGGCGCGTAAACGATGAGCGCCCACAAGGTCATGAAAACCACCATGGCGCTGAACTTCATGCGCTCGGCGAAAGCGCCGGTGATCAGCGCGGGCGTAATGATGGCAAACATCAACTGGTAGACCATGAAGGTCTGCTGGGGAATGGTCGAGGAGTAGGCGGACTCGGGCGCGAGACCGACGCCGCGAAGAAAGATGTGCTGAAAGCCGCCGATGAAACTGCTGCCCGAGCCGAAGCAGAGGCTGTAACCGACCACCGCCCACAGCACCGTGATCAGCGCCATCAGGGCGAAGCTCTGCATCATGGTGGAGAGGACATTCTTCTTGCGCACCAGCCCGCCGTAAAACAGCGCCAGCCCGGGTCCGGTCATCATCAGTACGAGGGCGGAACTGGTCAGCATCCAGGCGTTGTCGGCGGAGCCCTTTGCGTCCGCGGCCTGCTGTTCCAGCTGAGCGAGACGCTGGCTCTGATCCGTGGAAGAGGCCGCCGGGGCAGTTGTGGGTTGAGCGAAAAGGAGCTGGACGGAGAAGACGGCAAGGGACAGGAATATCCCGAGAATCAATGACTTTCGCGCCACGACGGGGTGGGCTCCTGGGTGAATTTTCCGAACGGCGGGATGACTCTATCGAGGTATGTCGCTGGCCGGAAATCAAAATTATTTATGGATGCTATAACAAACGTTTATAGACAAGGGTCGGAATCGAATTGCGCCCTTCGGGCGCGGAGCGTCGTTTACCTGCTTTTACGGCACAGCTGAAGCTGTGCCCCACCCATGTGTGCGCGTGCGCCCTCGCCCGCGCGATCGGCGCGGTATGTCCGCCGAGTCTGTTTCCTGCTGCATTTAGCATATGTGCCGTGGATCGCAGCCATACATCCCGCCGAATCGGACTGGCGAGAGCCCTTTCGAAGCTTGGGTATTGTTCGCGATCGAGAGCAGGCGAACTGATTCGTGCGGGGCGGGTGCGGCTGAACGGCACTGTCCGGCACGATCCGGAAAGTCCGGTCGCGATGGAGGCCGACCGAATTGAAGTCGACGGAAATCTTCTCGAGGCCACAAAGAAGATTTATCTCATGCTGAACAAACCGCGCGGCGTGTTGACGACGGCGTCGGACGAGAAGGGGCGGGCGACTGTCTACGATCTTCTGGATAAGAATCTCCCCTGGATTGGGCCGGTCGGCCGTCTGGATCAGGCGAGCGAGGGCCTGTTGCTGCTGACCAACGATCCGGAGTGGGCGGCGCGGATCACTTCGCCGGAAACGCATCTCGACAAAACCTACCATGTGCAGATCGCGGCGAAGGCTGACGAACAACTTTTGCTCGCCATGCACAAGGGCGTAAGAAGCGAAGGCGAGATCCTACGGGTAAAAACCGCCGCGGTCCTGCGCGAAGGAAAGCGCAACACCTGGCTGGAAGTGGCGCTCGACGAAGGCAGGAATCGGCAGATCCGAAGGCTGCTTTCGGCAATGGGAGTGGATGTGCTGCGCCTGGTGCGGGTGTCCGTCGGAACGCTGGAGCTGGGTGAGCTGAAAAAAGGAAGTTCACGGTTCCTGACGGGCGAAGAGAAGAAGGGGCTGGATCTTGGGATGCGGCAGACTCGGAGCGGGGCTACTGCGAAAGGTCGTGCATGAAGTGAGCCTCGGCCAGCAGGCTGGCGAGGGACTCGAGGCGCTGCACGTCGTCCTCGGTGAAGTCCGGTCCCGCGGCTTCAAGGGTACGGCCTTTGCGGCTGACCTGGATCACGCCCAGCACATCGCCCTGGCGGTCGAGTACAGGAGCGGAGATCAGTTTCTGAATGGGAGCGTGTTCTGCGGGATCGAAACCTTTCACAGACTCGAGCTTCACCGTCTCAAAGATGCTGGCGTGCTTGGTCTGCGCGAACTGGTTGAACACCTCTGTCTTCCTGGTCGTGGCGGTGTTGGCAGCGACGGCGTTCGAACTGGTGACCGGAATCGAGCCGCAGGTCTTCAACTCGTCCGGGAAAATAAAGCGCAACAGATCGTGATCGAGCACGAGCAGGGCGATTTCGGTGGCGCGAAGGTTGAAGATCTTCGCCAGCTTCGGGCACACCTCGTCGGGAGTCGCGTTTTCCTTCCAGCGCGGACCCAGGCCGTCCGGAGCCGGCGCCATCGCCGCGGCCGCCGCACTTGCCAGTTTTTCGTTGCCCTTCGTCATGGTCCGAATCCCGCTAGGTTGTTGTGGCGCTCCGCCTGTTCGGCGCCGCGCCGCCTGAAGCCTGCAATACGTTCTCGATGGTCTGGATCAGGAGCGTGGCACTGGCGTCGGCTCCTGCGTGCGATTTTTCGATATAAGCTGCGGCGCCCTCGCCCTTGAGCTTTTCCTCATTTTTCTGCGGGAGGCTGCTCAGCACGACAACCGGAATCTTCGCCGTGCCCGATTCCTTCTTCAGCTCCTGGAGCAGTTGCGGTCCCGAGAGTTTGGGCAGCAACATGTCTAGAACTATGAGGTTAGGCAGTTTGGCCCGCGCCATCTGCAAGCCTTCTTCCCCATCCGCCGCGGTAAGCACGTCGAAGCCCGCCTTAGCCAGGGCCAGTTCATTGGCTTTCCGCATGAACCTGCTGTCATCGATCAAAAGCACCGTGGATTTCACCAGAGAAACCTTTTTGTAAAGCGCACCTGGACGATTAGGAGCGATAGTTATTTTCTTCTCATCGTGCCTGTCTATAGTTTAGCCAGCAAGTTACCAAGGTGGGACGGTACGAAGGTACTTGCCGAGGATTAATCCCGCGTTAAAGGAAAATTCTTCTCTCTCCATTCGCGAATTCCGCCATCCATAGAGAGAACGTGGGTGTAGCCCATTTTCTGCAGGTTGTCGGCGGCAAGAGCGGATCGAAATCCGCCGCCGCAGTACAAGACCAGCGGGGTATCAAGACCGGGGACCTGCTTCTCGACGTCTCTTTCGATCACGCCCTTGCCCAGGTGGATCGCGCCGGGCAAGTGGTCCTTGGCGAACTCGCTCTCCTCGCGAACGTCCACCAGCGTGAATTTTTCGCCCTTGTCGAGCTTTGACTTGACCTGGTCCACCGTGGTTTCACGGATGCGGCTGCGCGCGTCGTCGACGATTTTGAGAAAACGCGGGGGGTGTTGCGGCATGAATCCTCCTGACTACCTCGATTGTAGCTCGCGAGGCGGTCGTGTAGGCACGGGCGTCTCGCACGCGCGAGACGCGCGCGCCTACATCTGGCTACAGCGGGTTTTGGTACTCCTTACGGAATCCACCCGATGCACTTTCTTGAGCAGCGGCGCGAAACTGGAGGAAAGCAGGTCAGATGAAAGAAGGTTCATCATGGAAAGCAAAAATTTGAAAGGTATACGTGTGGCAATTCTGGCAACGGATGGAGTGGAGGAAGCTGAACTCACAAAACCGCGCAAGGCCCTTGAAGACGCAGGGGCAGAGACGACGCTGATTGGGCTGAAGGAGGGCAAGATTCAGGCCATGAAGCATCACGACAAATCGAGCCAGTTCGAGGTCGACATGACCCTGGACAAGGTCAACCCCACCGATTTCGATGCGGTTCTGCTGCCGGGCGGAGCGCTGAATGCGGACGCGCTGCGAGTGGAGAAATCCGCCCAGGATTTCGTGCGGCGGTCGGAAGAATGGCGCAAGCCAATCGCAGTGATTTGCCACGGTCCCTGGCTGCTGGTATCAGCAGGCCTGGTGAAGGGCCATACCCTGACCAGTTATCACACGATTCAGGACGACATTCGCAATGCGGGCGGCCAATGGGTCGACGACAAGGTGGTGCGGGACCAGAACTGGGTAAGCAGCCGCCAGCCCTCGGACATTCCAGCTTTCAACCGCGAGATGCTGTCACTGTTTGCCGAGAGGAAGGCCCATCCCAGAAAGGCGGCCTGACGGGCGTCGGCAACCCGAGTTTCGCAGGGGACTTTGCGGGGCGTGATTTTCCCGGGGATCGTCTGTGTGTTCCATGGTTATTACCAGAATGAAACCGGGCAAAAATCATGGCGCGCTGTAAGCCATCCCCGTAAGTTACTGATTCAACTAGAGTAACCATTCGGAAGATTACGAATGTGATATTTACCCTTCAGGTTCCCGGCGCTTAATCTCGATGTATGGCGCTGACCGCCCTGGTGATGTCAAAGGATCAACAATCCCTCCGGGTCCTGACCACAGCCCTGCGGGAACTGGGAATTGAGCAAGACTGTTGCAGCACCTCCGACGCGGCGTTGCAACGGCTGTTGCAGGGTCATTATTCCGGAGCAGTTCTGGATTTCGATGTGGCCGGAGCCGCGCAGGTGGGCAAGGTAGCCCGCATGAAAGACCAGCGGCAACCCGTCCTGTTCGCGCTGGTCGGCCCATCGGCGGTCTCGGGGGACACGTCGCAAGCCGGCACAAACGTAGTGTTGTACAAGCCGCTGGAACTCGAGCAGGTGCGCTGCTCGCTGCGCGCGGGACGCGACCTCATGGGAGTGGACCGGCGGCATACGTCCCGTCATAAGATCGCTACCCTCGTCTATCTCCAGTTTGACAGGGTCGCGATGCCCGCGATGATGCTGGACCTCAGTGAGCAGGGGCTGTCCCTGCAAGCTCCCGAGTCATTGCCACCGGTTCGCGAAGTGCCGTTGCGCTTCATGCTTCCGGGAACCAGCCACATGCTGGAAGCACTGGCGGAGGTGATCTGGTCGGATCCGAGCGGGCGCGCCGGAGTTTTCTTCGCGCAGATGAAACCCGCGACCAGAAAGTATCTGAAGAACTGGCTGAGTCGCCATGGCGTTCGCAAGCGGGACGCCGTCCGGGTGCTGATGCCGCCCGAAAAGCCGCGCCGCCCGGCGCACGCTCCCTTCCATAGGTAGAATCCGGCGGGAATTTTCTCTCTCCGCTGCGTGCTAGACTCGATTTTCCGGTTTTTCGAGTTGCCGCATGGATGACCTGACCCTGCTTCCAGCCAGCGTCATGGCTGAGAAGATCCGCAGCAAAAAATTGTCTGCCGTCGAACTGGTGGAAGCGCATCTCGCGCGGATCGAGCGGCTCAATCCAAAACTGAATGCGTTCGTGCAGGTTGATGCGGAAGGCGCGCGCCGCCAGGCTGAGTCCGCTGAGCAGGCAGTGATGCGCGGCGACAATCTTGGCCCGCTGCATGGCGTGCCGATCAGCATTAAAAGTTCGATCGACGTCGCCGGATTCCGGATCGAGGCGGGGAGCAAGCTGCGGGCTGGATACGTCGCTTCGCAGGATGCGCCGCTGGTCAGCCGATTGCGCGGGGCGGGCGCCGTCATTCTGGGCGTGACCAACGCCCCGGAACTCCTGATGGCATGGGAAACAGACAATCTTCTTTATGGCCGTACGAACAATCCCTGGGACCTGTCGCGCACCGCGGGAGGTTCAAGTGGAGGCGAGGCGGCGGCGATCGCCTCCGGTTGCTCCGCAGGCGGAGTCGGCAGCGACGGTGGCGGTTCCATCCGAGTGCCGGCGCACTTCTGCGGAATCTGCGGGCTGAAGCCAACACCGGGTCGCGTCCCAGCGACGGGCCACTTCCCCATGTCAGCGGGGCCGTTTGCTCTGACCGGTGTAGTGGGACCGATGGGGCGTACAACGGGAGATCTCAGGCTCTTGTTTGAGGCGATGCAGGGACCGGACGACGGCGATCCGCAGGCAGCGCCGGTGCCGCTGCGCGAGATCACGCAAAGCTCGCTGAAGGAATTGAAGATCGGCTATTTCGAGGACGATGGTCGAACGCCTGTGACGCCCGAGACAGCGCGGGCGGTGCAGAGCGCGGCCAAGGCGCTCGCGAGCGCCGGCTTTGCGGTGGAACCGTTCCGACCCGATGGCCTGGAAGAAGCGCGGAAATTGTGGTGGCAGTTCTTCGGCATCGCAGGAGGAATGCTGCTTGGCCCGATGACCGAAGGACACGAGTCCGAGTTGAGTCCGATCCTGAGGGAGTTCTCGGGCAGGGTGGCGAAGGAACCGACTCACACGGGGAAGAGCCTTCTCGATGCGTGGCTCGGGCGGGACCTGGTCCGCATGAAGATTTTCGAGCAGATGCGGAGTTATCCAGTTTTGCTTTGTCCGGTGGCGGCGATTCCGGCTTTTCGGCACGGCGAGCGCGCGTGGGAGATTGACGGAAAGACCGTGCAATATCTCGACGCCTGGAGTTACTGCGAATGGTTCAACCTGCTCGGGGTTCCAGCGGCCGTGGTACCGGCGGGCGAATCCGCGGAAGGCTTACCCATTGGAGTGCAGATTGTCGGGCGTCCGTGGGAAGAGGAACTGGTGCTGGCCGTAGCTGGGGAACTGGAAGGCGCGTTGGGGCGATGGAAAGCCCCGCAGGTTTAGTCGGCGCACGTCGCATACTTCCGCGGCTATGCGATACTAGATCGCGCGGCGTTGGTAGTCTTATGCGCTCATGATAAGGAGCGCATTTTGCGCAGTTAGACGGTCTCGCGCCGGGATGGCGGAACTGGCAGACGCAGCGGACTCAAAATCCGCCGACCTTCGGGTCATGGGGGTTCGACCCCCCCTCCCGGCACCATGATTCCAAAGCACTTATTAACACCCCCCTACACCGACCTGCCGTGAAATACCTCGGTGTGCATGAAGTGTGCATAAATTAATCGCCAGCTACGCCCGTTCGCTGGGTCTGGGGGAGAGACTTGAACAACCCGAAAGATAGCCTGTCAGGAAAACGGCCATCTTCGTTGAGCGTCGCCCGCGCAACGAAGTGAATCTGGGCACAGTCACGCGCATACTCACCCATACTCAAGTGTGTGTCTCTGTTAGATGGCTTCGGATCGCTCATCACGGTCCCGTCACGGAACCGCGAGTTGTTCGTGCGCAGGTATTCAACCATATTGACCACCGGGCGTTTTCATTGGCTATCGCCTCGGCCGCCCGCCTGGGCCCAATCCCGGGTTGAGTGTTCCAAATTACAGATTGGTCAGTGAGGTAGAAGTCCCAGCTGGCTTTTGCCCAAGGGTGTGAGATCGTCGACGGTGGCGCGACCGAGGAAATCTACTTCGAAGTCGTCAGGAGCAAAATTAGGCGGGGTGCGGCCTTCGAGGAACTTGGCCTTCTGCTGCTCAACATAAGCCCAATTCTTGTCGCAACCGACCGTCGAGCCGATATACATCACGTTGCTCCAGCCCTCGCCTTTATGCTCGTTCTCTACAGCGTGAACACAGTCGGAGTGCCAGAACACGGTGTCGCCAGGCTGCATGAGCGGAATGGAGGTAACGGCATTCATCAGCGTGACGTGCCATTCAGGAAGAACCGAAAGGGTACGACTAGGCTTGGCGCCGCATAGATCATCTTCCGCGACGTCGTCCTGCAAAGCGCGGAGCATAACGTAGATCAAGGAATTCGCAATGGGAATCAATTGCAGCGTTCCATCCCCCTTTCCTTGACGCGTGAGCGCTGTCCAGCCCTGAAAGGTGCGGAACATGGAGCAGGCTGCAGGCGAATCGATCTCCTGCACGTCGACGCGGTACGCCGCATCCCAGGGATCGTAGCTGCGCCAGTCCCCGGAAAAAACGTGCCGGTAGACCTTCTGGAAATTCCCTTCCAGCCAACGCTCAACCGACCCGCCATCGACGTGAGGCGAAAGACCGAGCGAGGACGCACCCGGAGGGCGTCGACGGATACGATCCGCGTACACCGGTACCTGGTTTGGATCGAAGTGGCGACGGCCTTCGCTCTCTGATTTCCAGAGATTATTCAGAAATATGCGCGCATTGGTGAGCGACTCGGACTCGCGAGCCAGCACCTGCGGCCTGGACCAGTACACACCGTAGATCTGGGGCTTGGAAGCTGCGAGCCCGCTGAAGTACTTGTCTTCCGCTGCATTAGCCAGCTTTGCGTCGAGGCCATTGACCTCGACATACTGGGCAAGATCTTTGTCCCACTGAGTAGCCTTTTCGGGGTCGAAAACCCGCCGGATCACACAGGCTCCGCGCTCCCTGATTTTGGTCCTGAGCGCCTCAGGCACCTTTCCGGAAGCGATGTCCTCATAATGAACAACCGGGATAACCTCCGCTCCGGATTCACGCTCCTTCACGATCTCTGCGACCTTGCGCTTCATTTCCACCTCAACCTCTTTGAAGGTTTTGGCGTAGTTTGGGTTCATCGCCCGCAGCTTCTTCTTCGCGGCACGAATGGCTTCGGGCAAATCATCGACTACGAAAGGCATGAGATCGACCCCTTCTTTTCGCATCAAATTCAACCGCTCACAGAGAACTCGACGCGGATCATTCAGCCCGCCAGGAAATCGCGCACACAGTTCGCAGCACAGAATCGAGGTTAGTTTTCCGGCGTCCGGGTTGCAGACGACCCGCTAACCGCGTACCAAAGCGTGTTGTGCTACTTGGCCGAAATTTTCAGATTGGAAAAGTAGCCCTCCGTGCCGGGACCGACCCACAATGCAATCCCTCCGGCCTGCCGGTCAAGCTTGAGATCATTGACGATCAAACATGGTTGCTCCCCTCCGTGCACGTACAGTCGCGCTCTGCGGCCTTCCACCTCGATCTTGTACTTGGTCCAGACGCCAGGCTGCAAATCGACGTACGACTCATACTTTTCTGGAGCCTCTTGTCGTGACCGAGCAAAATCGAAATCCGGATACGAACTGTATTGAGTGGAGTGATTTCGCCTGACTTGATCGTCGGCTCGCCCGTTCGTGGGCCTGAGATAGATGTATTCGTAGTGCCCGTCGCTCTGGACACGAAAAGCAATGCCAATAAACCCGCGGGCGCCGGCAAATGCACCAGCGGCAGGTTGACCGGCCAAATCCACTTCGATTACGCCGTCACGAAAAGACATGTTCTTCACTACTGCGTACGAGGTGGCGTTGGCAGCCCCAGGCTCGGCCACAAGCTGGATTGCATCCCTTCCTTTATAGTTCGTATGAGCAATCGATACGTTCTTCCCCAAAAGTTGATCGACGCTTTGGGCCGCAAGCGGAGCGGCGGCAGTGGCCAGGAGCAGCAGTGCAAACGAGAATATTTTCATCCTACGTTCCAACGGAATTGAAGTCTTCCCAAGGCGATTCTAAATGACTTCTGGTCCACCTGAGGGGGACAGCTCCAAACGGATCAGATGTGAGGCTGTCATGGCCCGCGATTTGAGCCACGGCGAACATGTTGTTGTCCGCCGCTTCCCCGAATCGTGTTAGGGCGGTGTGACGCATCGTGTAGGGGACAAAAGCTGCGACTCCCGAATCCTTCAGCGCTTTCTTGTGTTGGTTTTTGGTCAGGCTATCAGTGATGTGCTCCTCCGGGTTTGTACCCTTTGGAAAAATCCAACCGTCCTCCAGCATTCCTGCTGCCTCGTAGCGAGCGCGCAGCAGCGCGTGAGCGCGCGGCGTCATGGGCAGCACACGTCGCGCATCCTTCGATTTTCCCTCGACAGGACTTAGCGGAATACGCCGTTACTCCGACTACGCCGGCCCAGAATTCGACTCCCCCCCGCCCGTACACTTCAGTGTGCTGCATTCGGCGAATCGGTAGGGGCAGAATGGCTCTGCGATTTTGGGGAATTCAGGGCCGAGACTTCAGTCGTCTATAAAATGCGGGCGTTTGTCCTTGACATTTAGCTCAGCCGAAGTCAATATCGCCGCACCTTTCTTCAGCTAGTCCTGCCACGTCGTTCTTAGGCCTGCGGCTTCTCCCCTTCGGCTAGAGAGGTGGCGAGAAATCGCTTTTCAGGGCGGGCTCTCAGCGCATACCCGGGAGTAAGGATTGCAAATAGTGAAACCGCAGGTGAACTGCGCCCGTACGCCGGCGTGGAACCCCGAAGTTTCAGTAATAAAATTTCAACGCGAACTGGATGTTGCGCTCGCCTTGCGAGCTGTTGATCAGGCCGAGGTTGGCGTCAAGCCACGTGCTGGGAGAATTCAACACGGGAGTATTTGTAACGTTGAAGAGCTCAGCTCTTAATTCCAACCGTTTCCCCTCGCTGACGGGGAATTGCTTCTGGATACTCAGATCTGCGGTGGTCAAGCCGGGGCCCCGCACCGTACCCACGCCACAAGATCCGAACGTACCTGGATCGGCCGGACCATAGGAGGCTGCATCGAACCATTGGAAGCCAATGAACTGTCCTGGTGCACCGAAAGCCGGTTTTCGGCCAAACACATGAGGCGGTGCAACGCAGTTGGCGCGCGCCCCGCGCGAATTGGTGCCGGAAGCGTCCCCGGCAAAAATTGTGAGGGGAAATCCACCATGAAGTTGAACGATACCGCTCACTTGCCAGTTCCCGATGACTGCATTGAGGAGCGGAGGCAAGTTTCTTCCCCATAGCTTATTGCGGCCAACCGGAATTTCATAGACCGCAGAGCCACTGAGCACATGCGTAACATCGTAGTAGCAGAGCCCCCATTCGGCGCGCCGATCGTAGAGATTCTGCCAGTATGGCGAGGCCGGCGCCGCCTGGCCCCCTGAGCCGAAATAGCCGATCGAATCCGTCATGCACTTCGAGTAGGTGTAGACGATCTGTCCTTGCAAGCCACTGCTGAAGCGCTTCTGTAAGGTTGACTGGAGGGCATCGTAGCGCATGGTCCCGATGGAAGCGGTCCCGGAGATCTCGGATAGCTCCGACTGAAGAGCCGGGTTTCCGGACAGGAAGGGACTAGCCGCAATAGTCCCGTCCGCGTGCAGCTGTTTCTGAAGGTAGGGCATGGGGACCATCAAGTGAGTGCCGTGCTGGCCCACATAGCCCACCTGAATCGTGGTCGAATCGGTGAACTGGTGCTCCACCGCAACATTCCACTGCTGCGAAACGGCGGGTCGTATATCTGGATCCCACAAGCGAATCACAGCATTTTGAAATAAATCCGTCGTCGGCGGCAGCAATCCTTGTTCGGTCCTGGTAGCCGGCAAGTTGCTGGTAAAGTAATTCGTCTCAAACTCAGGGTTGGTGAAGGGGGGGTTCACCGGGAGCCTGAGATTGTTGCCGGTACCCTCCAGGTACGACGAAACCCCATAGGCTCCGCGCAAGACTGTTTTCCCATCCAGGAACGACGGAGTCCACGCCAGGCCGATTCGCGGCTGAAAGTCCAAGCCCCCGTTGTATGAATTGTAGAGACCCCGACAATTGCTGTAGATGCAGGGTTGCCCGGCAAACTGAATTTGGCCGGTGACCGGTGCAAAGTTAACCTGCCGGTTTTGCACCTCTACCCAGGGGCTGTGATTCTCATAACGGAGCCCCAGGTTCAAGGTGAGCGTGTCGGTTGCACGCCAGTCGTCCTGGAAATAAATGCCGAACACATTGGCGCGCTGCCCCCAAGGTCCACTACTGTTAATTCCCCTGCCAAAGGAGTCAGGCAGGCCTAGAAAAAAATCAGCTTCTCCGGCACCGGTTCCAGCGCCCGGTACCGCCAGTTGCCGGGGACCCGCGGTAAAGCGTCCGCTGAAGGTCATGAATCCGGTTCGACCGTTCGTACCCGCTTCATAGGTATTAATGCGCTGTCTCCAATACTGGAAACCAGCATGTAACAAGTGCCTCCCGTGGGTTATGACGACATCCTCTTTGTACTGGAAAACCGTGTCCGCAAACAGCTCCGCCGTGCCAACATTTTGGTTGCCGAAAACGCCCTCGCCATAGATGTAGAGAGCCAAGAGACCGGGACCATGATCATTGGCGTTAGCGATACCAAGTTGCTCGCCGAGGTTCCCCAGGCCATTATCGAACCCGCCCTGATTAACCCGAACATAGTTCCCACCTGCACTCGCATCATTCACCACGTTCGGACTGAAGTTGTGGGTCCAATGGATCACGCCGTTTTCCAAGCGCGCCTGGTTGAAGGTATCGAAAAGCAGCCGGAAGGAGTTGATTGTTGGATTATCTTGATAGCCTTCCGATATCCGAGCGGACAACTGGTCGTTGGGCGCGACCTTGTAGTCGATCCTCACGTCTCCCTGGTCTACATTGTTGTAAGTTCGAGTGCTGTTGACGAAGTTGTTTACCAGATTGTCATTCAACGGCAGAGGGTAAAGGCCGGAAGAAAACAGGTTCTCGGCCACGCTGTCGATCATGCTGTTGGGAATCTGATTGTCCGGAAAGGATGTCCGGTTGCCGTTCGTATCAAGCTGGAACGGGTTGTACAGCTGGATGCCTTGCTCTGTCAGCAACCGTGAGAAGTCACCTTGTCGTTCCGCCGCTGTGAAGAGCGTAAGGGCGCTACTGGAGGAAGGGTGGTCGAAACGCTGTCCCTGATAGTCCATAAAAAAGAACAATTTGTTCTTCGCGATGGGACCGCCAAACGTGCCGCCAAACATGTTCCAGCGCAGCGCGGGTTTCGGGAAGCCTTGAAAACTGTTCGCCCAGCTGTTGGCGTTCAGCACATCGTTCCGAAAGAACTCGAAGACGTTGCCATGGTAGCTGTTGGTGCCTGACTTGATGGAGGCGCTGAGGACCCCGCCCTGGAAACCCCCGAACTCCGCGGAAGCGTTCTGTGTGATGAGGCTGAATTCCTGAATCGCATCCACACTCGGAGTAAACCCAACCAAGTTGTCCGACACCTGATTGTTATCCATGCCGTCGAGCAGGAAATTATTTGCCTGCTCCCGGTTCCCATTGATATACGGTCTCCCGGCGCCCAATGGACCGTCGCCGCTGGTGAGCGTTTGGGGATTGGGATTCACACTGCCGGGCGCAAGCAGGGCCAGCTGAATGTAGTTACGGGTGAGCAGGGGCAGACTGGCACTAGCATGCGAGTCGACAACGGTACTCAGTTGGGTGGTGTCGGTATGCAGTAACGGAGCGGTCGAGGTGACGTCGACGGTGTCCGTAGCCTGTCCTACCTGCAACTGGAAATTGATGCGTGCCGTTTGATTAAGGACCAGGGTAACTAAGCGGTAGACTGCTGTCTGAAACCCCGGCGCTCCAACCTTTACCTCATATGTTCCGACAGGCAAGCGCGGGATGTGAAAGACGCCAACACTATTGGTCATCACCGGGTAGGCGGTATTTCGTTCTGTATCTTTCGCTGTGATGGTGGCGCCGACAATACTGGCGCCTGTCGGGTCGACAACGCTGCCGGTAATGACGGCAGTAACTTCCTGCCCCCAGGATGGTTGCCCGCGCGCGAGCCACACCACCGATAGCGCAAGGGCTAAGACTACCTGCATCGAATATTGCTTAGTCCTCACACCTGCAAACATTTTCCTGCCATGCCAACCTTCGGCTGGCGAGAGCTAACGGAAGTTCTTCACCAGCATGATGCTCGCGTCCTCCAGCTCATTTTCAGCATAGAGAATTGATTTGCCGTCGGCTGATACGGCTAATCCAACCCCCGGTGTTTTGTCCGAGGTCAAAACTGTAGTCGTCTCGCCAGTCGCAAACTCAAAAAAGTTCAAGACACCACCGCTTTCATGATATTGGAGAAAGTAGACACCATCCCGAGCGAGGGCCCAGTTATACCATGCGTGCTCCCCGGCTTGATCCAAAACGCGTTTCGCTTCCCCGCCCGATACGGGCACTCTCCATATTCCTTGTGACTCATACTTCGAGTAATAGAGAAAGCGCCCGTCCGCAGATTCGGCGGCAAATACCCCGCCACTCTTGGTTACTTGCTCTGGAGGCCCTCCCGTGACCGGTATTTTCCATAATTGAAAGGGTTGCCCTCCCTGGTCCGAGTAGAAATAGATCCACTTTCCGTCTCGCGACCAGCTGGGTCCCCCGTTATTTGCCCCCGGTAAAGTCGGCAGCAGCCGCGGCATGCCACCGGCGACCTCAAGTAGATATATTTCGGAGCGTTCTTTTGGGCGAAACTCGAAGGCGATATAGTGGCCATCAGGCGACCAGCGTGGCGCTCCAGCCGTACCCTGCAGGGAAGTCAGCTGCCCACAATTGGACCCGTCGCTATCGCAGCTCCAAATCTCCGCGTATCCCAGGACCGACTCGAACACAAACCTTTTCCCGTCGGGAGAAAAATTCGGCCGCCAATTGCGTCCTTTCCCTAAGTTGAGAACTGCAGGCAGGCCTTGGCTATGTTTTTCGTCCTTTAGGTTCAACCGCAGAATGTTCTCTTTGATGAAACTCTGCATATAAACCAGCTCATTACCTTTAGGCGAAATGGAAGGGCTGGAAGCGATCACACCAACACCTGTAACTGGCCGTGGTGTTCCTCCTGAAGCGGAGATGCGCCACAGACTGGCGAGACCTCCGCGTGCGGAAGAGAAAACGATATCGCGGCCGTCCGGAGTCCATGTGGGAGATCCTCTGATCCACGTCTTGTCGAAGGTCAGACGCGTGGGCACTCCACCAGCGGTTGGCACGACATAGAGGTCATCCACTGCACCCGCAAGAATTCCTCGGACGAAAGCCACGGTCGAGCCGTCGGGCGAGATGGCGGGAGAATAATCGCCCTCCTGGCCTGAAGGCGAGGTAAGTTGTCGCGTAGTGGAATCGGCGAGCGAAAGCAGCGAAATCCAGGTGCCGCTTTTGTCTTCTTTCCCGCCCGAAAAGGCGAGCATCCTGCCATCCGGCGACCAACCCAAACCACGCGCCCAAGGGTTATAGGGCGCCGCGTACAACCTATGCTCGCTGCCTCCGAAGGCGGGAATCACATAGATTGACATGCCATTGCCATAACGATAAAACGCGACCCGTCGTCCGTCTGGTGACCAGGTCGGCGAGGCGTCATCGCAGTTGCTGGTCAAGCGCAGCGATTTCTCACCCTCGACCATCGTCGTGTAAATTCCGCAATTTTTCGTCCCCCTGAGGACAAAGGCAACTTGGTTCCCGTCGGGGGAAAAAGCCGGCTCGATCTGAACGCCAGGCAGCCCGGCCAGGGGCGCCACTGCAATGGTTGGCAACGCATCTCCACGGTTTTTCGCAGACCGCCAGATTCCAATTCCGGCAAGGAGTACCAGAAAGGTGGTTGAGGCAACTAGCCAGCTATTCTTCGCCTTTAGCCCCTCAAAAGGCCCCTTTGAAACCGGTGCAGGTGGCAATGGGCTGGACTTCTCCACCGGGGCGATGAAGCGATATCCGCGGCGAGGGAGAGTCTCTACAAATCTTGGATTGTCAGCTTCATCCCCAAGCGCGAGTCGAATCTTTTTAACCGCCGTATTGAGCGCGTGGTCAAAATCGACGAACGTGTCTTCAGGCCAGACTTGCTGGCGGAGCTCTTCCCGGGTGACTAGTTTGCCAGAGTGTGACAGAAGGATGGCACAGACCTGGAAGGGCTGGCCTTGCAGGGGCACCCTGATTCCACTTTTTCGCAGTTCCCCGGTCTGCAAGTCTGCTTCGAACAGTCCGAAACGAACAATTTGCGCAGAATCATGGCCATCGCCCAAGAGGAACCTCACGGCGTCGGTCGAAACTCTAACACTATTGGTCTTCTTCTCCAACTCCGGCCTGTCTATGCGTCCATCCAACCCTCTTACTGACAATGGCTTGGCGGTAGCGGACAAATAGTTAAACAATATAGGAGCAGTTCATTGAGGTACCTGCCCGGGTAGTTCAGCGTTGGCGTCGCCGAAAGGGGTGAACGCCATGAACCGCCTGGTGTCTTTTGCCGCGCTGCTGTTCGTCGCCACGCTGTCTCTGACGGAATTTAGCCGGACGCAGGCGACTGGTACTGCCGTCGATTCTGTGCCGCAAGGGACGCAGCTGCCCGTTCGTGTCAGAGTCCCTGTCCGCCTCTACGGGGGGTACCTGGTTATCGCGAAGGGAGCAATCGGCCAGGTCCACACCCTAAATTTTCTGGTGGACACGGGTGCTTTCCCAAGTGTTGTTGACCAGGAACTCGCCCACGACCTGAAGCTGGCGGAACTCTTTAAAAGAGTGAACCTGTGGAACAAGAGTGTTCAGGCCCGGCAAGTCGTCCTGCCTTCTTTAAGCCTGGGCCCGGTTCGCGTTGAGTCTATTCCTGTCCTGGCTGAAGACCTCTCGTTCTTGCAGAAGGCCCTCGGCTTCAAGGTGCATGCGATTGTCGGAATGGACGTTCTAAGGAAAAGCAGCTTCATGATCAACTACAAAGCGAAGGAAATCCTCTTCGGAGTCCCCGAGAGCCTGACCTACTCCGCCCCGTTCGAGACCGACACCCCCGTCGTCACCGTTCGGATGGGATTTCAAGATCGACGATTGCGCATGGTAGTGGATTCGGGCGGTCCCGATCTAACGCTGTTTCGAAGCCGGGTCTCAGAGCTTATCGGCTTACAAACGCTGGGGACAGATACGGTCGCCGATGCAGGTGGAACATTTCAGCGCACGAAAATTCGGATTCCTGAACTTCATATAGGAAAACAGACGGTAGGCGCGCAAACG
Organism: Terriglobales bacterium; assembly: GCA_963803205.1. Classification (GTDB taxonomy): domain Bacteria; phylum Acidobacteriota; class Terriglobia; order Terriglobales; family Acidobacteriaceae; genus CAWDLG01. Next base: position 782,370 of record CAWDLG010000002.1, on the reverse strand, counting down.
GCTTTTCTGGTGGATGACCGGAAAGATGAAGGAGATGATTTTGACGGCGTTCTAGGAGTTAGAGGATTTCGGTTTGAGAAGATGGCATTTGACTTTGAAAATCGCAGATTTACCTGGGAACTGGTTGCCGTTGGCCGACCGATCACAGCTGGGGGCCAAGGCGATGTCGGACTTCCCCCGAGTACACAGTATGAAAGTTCACCTAGGCCTTAAGGAGGTCTCAATGACTCCGCACGAATTTCGAAAATTTGAAGAAGGCAATTTTGACCGTCATCTTCTGTGCCTCATTGGCATCAGGTTCTGCAGACTGTAGTAAAACTGTAGCAATCCTCGGACAATTTGAAGGTCTGATTTCCTAGGGGCACCGTTAGCAGGGATCGCGAAACTCTTAGATTCATAAGAAACCTCCAGGCGTTCCTGGTACGTGAGAGAAACAAACCTCGTGCGCTGCAACCTACCATGATCTCAACATAGAGTGCAGAACATTTGTCCCTGGTTAAAGGCCCCACACCCGTTGATGGAAGATGGAAGATGGAAGCGCGGGAGACAGCGGCATCCGGCGCCTGTCTGCGGCTCATGAATCTGCGTCTTGATTGGACTGGCGAAGGCCTCCGTCTTGTGCCTGGATCAAGGTCATCGGCACCTGTCACGGACGGCGAAGGAATTGAGACGGGCTTCGGCGATCTCCATTTAGGGATACGCTACCGAAGAAGGCCGATGCGACGCTCCAAGTCAGCAAAGCGAGCATCTGATCGGAGCGCGTCGAACTGCGGCTCAATGGCCAGTTCGGATATCTGCGTGTCCCGTTCCGCTAAGGCGTTCTCCAGATTCTCAAAAGCCTTATCCTTTTTGCCTAGGTGGGAATAAATGATGGCAAGACCGTAAGGACGGACATAAGCTTCGGGAGGATTTTGCCGGTCCCGCGCAAACTGGAGTTGCATTTCCCAGTAGGCGCGCTCGCCCTTCGCAGCCAGTTCCCGTTGCAGCGTCTTCATTTTTGCAACTACATCTTGCGGTTTCTCGCCGGCCAGGAGGCGCGCCTTCGTTTCCTCAGTGATGGCCTCGTCGTAATCTCCGAGAATGGCGCATAGCTGAGCCAAACGCTCATGGTTTAGCGGGAAATTGGGGTCTATCTGGTTCACTTTTTGGAATTGTGCGAGAGAATCGTCGTAGCGCCGCGCCCACTTGAAGGTTATTCCTGCAAAGGATTGGATTTGGGGGGAAAGTGGATCCAACTTCATTGCTTTTCTCATCTCCGCAATGGCCTCTTCGTGGTGGCCGAGCGGCGACAGGTAGCTGTTGGAGTAAAAGAGGTAAGCATATGCATCGTTCGGTTCGAGTTCGATCGCCCGGCGAAACTCATGCTCCGCGGCCAGCCAATCGTATTCGTAATGTGCTTTGACAAATCCCACAGCGCAGTGAGCATCGGCAAGGCCTTCGTCCAGGGCGAGGGCCCGACTGGCAGCCTCCAGGGCTTTGGGGGCCGCCTCCCCGGCGGGCATACCAGCGAAAATCGGGGCAAGTGAATAGACACGCGCAAGGCCAGCAAAGGCAGGCGCATAGCCAGGATCTAATTCTGTGGCGCGGGTGAAATTCGTGATTGCCTGTTGGAAACCATCCCGCGTTCGTAGATTCCAGCCTTGCAACCCTCGCAGATATGCGTCGTGGGCCTCCACATTCGTTCGGCCCCCGACAGCCAGGCGCTGATGGATCTGCTGGGAAAGCGTAAGCCGGATTTCACTCGCCACCGAACTGGCTATGTCGTTTTCGATCCTCAGTACGTCAGTGAGTTCCCGGTCGTAGCTGTCGGCCCAGAGGTGCGATTGGTCGGATGACTGAATCAGCTGGGCAGTTACGCGGATCCGGTCGCCAGAGTGGCGGATGCTCCCTTCGAGCAAATAATCAGCACCAACCTCGCGAGAGACTTGAGCAGCGCTCTTCTGCGTGTGTTTATAGTGCATGGCCGACGTCCGGGCGATCACGCCGAGATGTTGGGGGTCAAGGCTTCCCAATTGGGCAATGATTTCCTCCGTAATTCCGTCCGCCAAGTAGTCCTGTTGGGAATCGCCGGTGAAGTTCTCCAGAGGAAGAACGACCAGCATGATCTTACCGGCCTGTGTTTCACGGTACTTGGCGGATCGTAAGAAAAGAAACAGTGCGCAGACCGCGAAGAAAACAACGGCGAAACCGATCCAGCGGTTTCGGAGAGAAACGGGTCGCGACTTGGCAGCAACCGTCCTTGTTGGGGGACCAGGAGAAGGCATCCGTGCCGACTCGACCGGCGCTATGAAGCGATACCCCCGGCGCGAAACTGTCTCGATGAACCGTGGGTTCTCCGCAGAGTCGCCGAAGGCAACCCGCAGTTTCCGGATGGCAGTGTTCAACCCCTCATCGAAACCCACATACGTGTGGGCAGACCATAAGCGCTCCTGCAACCGCTCGCGGGTGACCACTTCTCCAGGACACTCCAGCAGGAACGCCAGAACTCGAAAAGGCTGCTCCTGCAGCTGCACCTTTCGCCCTTCTTTGTGCACTTCGCAGGAGCCCAGGTCAATTTCGAAGAGTCCGGTACGAACCCGGCGGCGGGAAGTGGCGGGCGTTTCCATTAGCCTCTACTCCAGGAACTTGATTCTAACCCCACGACTTCAGTTCACGGAAGTCGATAACTCCTTCAACAACTTTGCCTTAGCGAATCAGAGAGGATTTAGCCCGGGTCGATTGACGAAGTCCGGACGACGGATTAGGAGTACGTACAATTCGACGGTTTGCTCCGCTACGAAACAACGGTGCGCCGAGGAGAACACGAGATCAACCAGGAGGATTTATGAGCAAGAAGCTGATCGTAAACGCAGCCACCTTGATTCTGCTAACGCTCTGGGGTTTTGGAACAGCGAATGCACAGAGTGAACACGCTGGTTGCAACGATAGGCTGATCGCTGGCAACTATGGATTTACCATCGAAGGCAACAAGTTGGGAGGGCAGGGACCCACGGGCCCACAGCTGGGGGTGGCGATGACCGAGTTCGATGGCAGAGGACGGCTCAATCAGATCGACACTGTCACGGTTAACGGCGAGGTCGTCGCCGATTTCACCCACACTCCGGCAACCGGTACTTACAAGGTGAATTCCGATTGCACCGGGACCTTCACAATCGACTTTACTGACGGCCGGCCGCCTGTCACCGCAAACTTCGTCGTAGTGGAAGATGGTTTGGAAATCGATACTGTAGTGATCAGTGCGGGTGGAAACCAGGGGATAATCGCCACCCGAAGCATCGGGAAAAGGCGATTTTTCAAACGCTGACAGCTAGGGGTGCTGCTCGAAGGCAGAGACCTCGTCTGGCCCAAAGCGACAAAGTTTCCGCTTTCCGTCGCTACCTTCGCGGATAGCCCAATTGATGGTGCCGATCCCGGGAAAGACGAAGCTGCATCGTCTCGAAGAGAACCTTGGAGCAGCATCGGTCGAACTTACGCGCGATGATTTGCGCCGAATCCATGAACTGAAAGAGCTCATGAACCGGCTCAGGTCACGTTCATCACGCAGGGTGACATCGGGAATGGGACTTTTTTTCCTAGAAGCCCGTTTCCGGTCAGTTTGCCAGATGGTCGGCGATTCAAGAGCCAGGGTAGTTGAAGAGGAGCTGATCACCGTCTGGATCATCCACCACCAAAAGCCGGTAGCCCCATGAACCCTCCGTGACCGAAACACCCTTGGCCTCGAGCTCTGCGCGCAGCATGTCCAACGCCGCGATCTGGGCCTCGCGCTCGCCGTTTAAGGAAATAAACATCAGGCCCTTGCCAACTCTCTCCGGCCAATGGTCGGCAAGAATAAGCGCGCAGCCCTGTCGATCGACCTGTGCGACACTCGCTCTGCCATCCTCGTCGTAGCGCCAAGGGCTCGTGAAGCCGAGCCGGTCAATGTAAAAGCGAAGCGATGCCTCAACGTCCGCCACGTTTAGGATGGGACGCGCGAACCAGTCTGTCATAGCTTGTATCCTCGAATTAACTGGCAAATCATCGGCGCAAGTATCGCATGGCGGCTCTGCCAGAACCACGTTTCGCGGTCAACATTGGCGATTGACGACACTTGTCGTTCGGCAAATCAGAGATGTGAGGGGAGCACTTAAGATCTCAACGTGGCTGGAGTCTTTGCTAAGATGTACTGCCAACGCAAGCCTGGCATTCCGAATGACAGATTTCTGGTATGGGGGAGTTCGTCCGATGTTGGGTGCATTTGCGTCTCGTTTTCCAGCGAGCCTGCCGTTCATTCTGGCCCTCCTGCTAACCGCATCCTTTGGTTCAGCTCAGGTTGCGCCGCCTACTACCCGAAAGCAGCCAGCCGCGGCGTCCTCATCGGCCGCAGCGGAAAGGGGGAAATCGCTGTTTGCGAGGGAATGCTCCGCCTGTCACGGACAGGATGCTGCCGGCGGGGAGACAGGTCCCGATCTAACGCGCTCGCGCCTGGTGATGTCTGATGTAGACGGAAACAAGATACGCGGCGTGGTGCAAAATGGCCGCCCCGAAAAAGGCATGCCTCCTTTTTCCAGGCTGCAGCCCATGCAGGTTAACGATCTCATAGCCTTCATTCGCAAACAGGTTTTCGAGGCCAAGGCGAGGCCCGGCGGCCGCCGCGGCGTAGAAGTCGAGGACCTTCAGACCGGAAACGCAGAGGCCGGCAAGGCCTACTTCAACGGTCCAGGGGGCTGCTCCTCGTGCCATTCTCCCACCGGCGATCTCGCCGGCATCGCCACCCGCTATATCGGGCTCGAACTCGAGAAGCGAATGCTCTATCCCACGGACGCAAAGGCCAAGGCCACGGTCACGACACCTTCCGGTGAAAGCTTCTCAGGGATCCTCGCCTACAAAGATGAGTTTCATATTGCGCTGACCGACGCCGAGGGATGGTACAGATCCTGGCCCATCGATGAAGTGAAGTTCAAAATTGACGATCCGGCGCAGGCGCATGTGGAGCAGTTCGAAAAATACACCGACAGCGACATTCATAATCTAATGGCTTATCTGCAAACCCTGCGATAAGCGACTTGACGAGGAATATGAACCTTTTTCCGAAGTGGTTGTTCGCTCTTGCCATATGTCTGGCGCTCGTATCCCTGTTCTCCAGTACGATGTACTCGCAGGGGCTGGATCCAGCCACCATTGCGACTCCCCCCGCCGACTCCTGGCCGAGCTATCACGGCGACTATTCCGGCAGGCGGCACAGCAACCTGAATGAGATCAACCCGCAGAACGTCGCCTCGCTGGGTCTAGCGTGGGCATTCCAGACGGGGCAGAACGCAAGCATCAAAGCCTCTCCACTCCTGGTGAACGGTATTTTGTATTTCACTTTGCCGGACCATGTTTGGGCCGTAGATGCCCGTACCGGCCATGAGGTCTGGCACTACACTTACCGCCCCAACAACGGTCTGCATCTTGGCCAGCGCGGCGTGGCCATGTACAAAGACTCCATCTTTACGCTCACCCCGGACGCTCACCTGGTGTCCCTCGACGCCCACAACGGCAAAGTTCGCTGGGATGTCGTCGTGGGTGATAACAGCAAGGGCTACTGGACTTCCATGGCTCCGGTGGTGATCCGCAACCACGTCATCGTCGGCGTTGGCGGCGACATGGATAACCTCGCTGGATACATGCGCGCGGTTGATCCGGAGACCGGCGAGACTCAGTGGCAATGGGACAGCACGCCGCCTGCGGGCACCCCCAACATGACTACCGGCGGCATGATCTGGCTGAGCGGCACTTATGATCCCGCACTGAATCTGATGTACACCGGCACCGGCAATCCCACTCCGGTCTTAAACGGCAAGACCCGCCCGGGGGACAATCTCTACACCTGCAGCATCGTGGCTTTGAATCCGGACACAGGCAAACTCGCCTGGGCCTTTCAGGTTTCTCCGCATGACACTCACGATTGGGACGCCACTGAAGTTCCGGTGATAGTCGATGCCGACTTTCAGGGTAAACCTCGCAAGCTCCTGATGCAGGCTTCGCGTAACGGCTTCTTTTTTGTGCTGGACCGCACCGACGGCAAAAGCCTTCTTACCGTACCCTTCGGCCAGGTGAACTGGACACTGGGCGTGGATAAAGAAGGGCGGCCGATTCCGAATCCCGAGAAAGAACCTGCGCCCGATGGACGCCTGATCGCGCCCGACGAGGGCGGCGTGACCAATTTCCGCTCGCCCAGCTTCGACCCAAAGACCGGCCTGTTCATCGTCTCGGCGCGCGAGAGTTACTCAATTTATTTTGCCAAACCCAGTGACGGCGCCTATGGCTGGGCCGGCGCCGATTACGGCGTGTGGGGAAAAGGCATGATCAAAGCGATTGATTATGAGACCGGGAAGATTCGCTGGAGCCATGACATTGGAGATGGCAGCGGTGCTGGCGTGCTGACCACCGATTCCGGTCTGACCTTCACCGGTGACGATCACGGCAACGTTCTAGCGCTCGACACCAGCGACGGTAAAACACTTTGGCACGCCGGAACCGGCGGCCAGATTGGAATTTCACCCACAACTTATGAACTCGACCACCATCAATATGTGCTGACTGCCGCTAACGGAGTTTTGTTCGCCTGGAGGCTGCCACAGACGAAGTAGATTCGCTGGGGCTTCCGGCTGCCCTCTTTATGCCTGGCGATGCGGCGGAGTCGCCTGGACGACGACCGCGCTCATTGGCTCAATTGTGAGCCGATGGTTTGAAACGTTCTCCATCACAACAGGCTTCCAGTTCCCGGCAGAATCAACGGTGGCGCCGGCAAATCCCACTTTGCTCCCAACCCCTGAAGGAAGTGCCGAAAGCCGTGCTGCGGTCGACGGTTCCAGCCCAAGACCGCGGAAAGAGACATCAGCAACCGACTTCTCATCGCGATTGATGACGATGAGAGCCCGGGGTCTCTTAGCCTTGCCAAGCGCATAAGCTGTCAGGGCAGGTAACTGAGTATCGAACGTCAGTCGATAGATTTCGGGGAGCTTCGACGTGGCGACGGCAAAGGCCAGCATGCCGTAATAGGGCGCACCGGCGTAATTGAGTCCCTTCAGATCGTCCTGGATCGGCGAATACGAACTGATAAAGCCCAACTGATTCACCCCGGTCTCGATATTGACGCCTGCGCATCCAGACCGGGCAAGCAGGAGCATATAGTCCAGAGTCCAAAGCGCTCCCAGCAATGAATTGCTTAACCCTGGTTTGCCGCCGCCTGAAAACGAATTGGTTTCACACATCCGCCATGGAATGCCGCTGGAAGCTGAAATTGATTTCAGGGTGAGCAGCTTGGTCTGAAGCATAGGATCGGGAAGCCGTAACTGCTGAGCACTGGCGTGCTGCTGGTTATTTCGATAGTAGTGCGTCGTCAACAATTGCACCTGATTCGCATCGATTCGAGCCATTTGCTCGACCCAGTCCACGGAGGCGGCAGTATCCGGCGCGGCGAAGCGTACGCCCTTCGCTGCCTTTGAGATCGCGCCGTGCCACAATCGATATTCCGCAAGGTATGAGTCGAAAGAATAGGGAGCTTTCCGGCGTGGCTTGTCACCGCGATCGTAGTTCTCAACTTCGTTGCCGAGTTCTATGGCAAAAAGGCGATCTCGAAGAATTGCGGCGACGTCACGGGCTTCAACGACGGCCTGGTCGAGAGTACCTCTGCCAAAATTCACGCTCCAGATAGCGGTCCATCCGGTTTCGTGCAGGAATGCAGCGACCTGTTCGACATCACTCCTCGTGATGACAGTGTCTTGTGGTTCCGACCGGCGAGCCCCCATTGGTTCGTAATGCGTGTAATCGGCGACAATCCCGCCGAACCTCAGCATTCCTCGAGAACCAAGATTACGCACCAGCCGAAGATACGGGGCGTTCTTCACCGACAAAAGACCGGGAGTTGCGATAGACGACATCTCATAGCCAAACCCACAAAAGTCCTCCGGAATAACGGCGGCCGGAATTTCCTCTGCAAGCCGAACCGTGACACGCTTGGCGTCATCCGTCGCGGCGGCGGGCACCATCTGTGATGCAGCAACGGCTCCCATCATTTTCATTGAGTTGCTTAGGAACGTTCGACGATGCATAAAGACGTGTCCCTCGGTGTGGCATGGCGCTCGGAGCCCCGCATCTTCTACTCTCCCCAGGTTACTCTAGCGGTTTTCAGGGAACAGACATGAAACAGAACTCATTCGACGAGGTCCAAGTATTTTTCACTATGTCGCATCCGCGGAGGGCGCTCAGGATTTCAGTTCGCAGCCCGGGCAATCGGGGTAGTAGGCATTGCCTTTGTACTCAAGCTCCCGGAGGCCTGCGGCCGAGGTGTAGTAGCCGCGGACGGCTTGGGCACGGGTGATCTCGAAGAACTTTCGTATCGGGTCGCCGGGCTGGCCGGTACCGGAGGAAGTCAGCAGGTCAATTTGTTGGGAAGGCGTGAGTTGCAGGAATTCCTGGCCGTGAGCCTGAAGAGCGAGATCGTGCAGCGCGGTGAGACCGGCACGGGCCACAGACTGGGGATCGGCGGTTTCGAGATCGCGCACCGATTCTTCTCCATTGACGGCCACGGCGAGCAGGCGATGCAAGTGGTCGAGGTGCTCCGCGGCGGCGCGAACTCCCGCTGCGGAATACAACCACTGGTCGCACCACTGCGTAGCTTGGGACAACGCCGTGGCGTCCGCGTTGCCTAGCAGGATCTCGACGAGTCGGGGGACGACGCGGAACTCCTCCACGGAAAAGAACTGCGGCTGAAACGAAAGCGAGTTGCGCTGGGCGTACTCCGTCTCACTGCCTGGTGGCGGAGACCACTTCGTGCCGCCACTGCTCAGCGCGTGGGCCAGATGTTCGGGCGAAGCGTCATAGAGGCCGGGCGGCAGAGCGGCAGCGGACGCGTCTTGCCCCGCTGCCAGCAGAGTTGCCGCGGATTCTGGAACGAGTCCGCTCACGCCGGCGAGGATGATCATTTCGCCCAGGCGCAGCAGCCACTGGCGGCGGGATGGGTCGTCGGCTTGTGACGATGCCGTGCAGGTCGGCTGTTGTTCGTCGCTCATAGCTCCCCTCGGCGGAACGCTCGCGCGATATGCTCTCCGGCGCGGGCCGAAATGGCCATGATCGTCAGCGTGGGCTCGTAACATCCCTGAGTGGTGAAAACGGCTCCGTCGGTCACAAAGATGTTTGGGGCGTCGTGCACTTTGCAGTTGGAGTCGACCACGCTCTTTTTCGGATCAGAGCCCATGCGGGCGGTTCCACATTCGTGGATATTCTTACCGAAGACGCTGAGACCGGTCTTGGGTGGGGTCGCGTCGGTCACCTTCATCGCGTCGAGAATCGCGCTGATGTTTTCGCGCATGGATGTGGCCATCGCCTTCTCGTTCTCTCCATAACTCGCGTTGACGTGCAGCACGGGGATGCCCCAGGCATCTTTTCGGGTGGAATCCAGCCGGACGAAGTTGTCGGCGCGGGGCAAGCACTCGCCCTGCGCTTCAATGCCGAAATAGTAAGGAATCTCCTCCCGCACGCGTTTTCGCCATGCATCACCCATCTCCGGCATGAGAAAGGCGTGGCCGTAAAGCTCCTGGCTGCCATCGCCATCGAAGCGGTAGCCGCGCAGGAACCTGGAGTTGCGATCTTTTGCCGCGCTGCCGACGGTGTTGACATACTTGGGGATCAGGAATCCGCAGGGGCGGCCGACCGCTTCGCGCGTGGAGGATTGTAATCCTGGCATCAAACCGCCGGCGCCCTCAACCGTGAAGTGGTCCATCAGGTAATGCCCGAGGACCCCGTTCGCGTTGCCGACTCCCTGCGGATGGGCGGGGGATCGTGAATTCAGCAGAATGCGCGTCGATTCCAGCGCGCCGGCGGCCATCACGACAACCTGGGCATAGGCCTCGCGATGCTCACGCGTGACCCGGTCGATGTAGTGAACGCCCCGGGCGCGGCCGCTGCGGTCGATCAGAAGGTCGCTGACAATGGCATCGCTCACCAGGGTGAATTTTCCCGTGCGAGCCGCGGCGGGCAGAGTTACCGACGGGCTGTTGAAATACGAAGCGGTGAAACAGCCACGCTGGCACTGGTCGCAATAGTGACAGGCGGGGCGGCCATGATGCGGAACCGTCAGGTTGGCTACACGGTCGGTCATGACACGCCAGCCAAACTTGCGTTCGATCACGTCTTTGGCCTGGAGCGCGCCGCAGGAAAGATTCATGGGCGGCAGAAATTGTCCGTCGGGCATCTGCGACAGGCCTTCCCGCGATCCGCTGACACCGATGTACCTTTCCACCAAGTCGTAGTAGGGCTCGAGTTCCTTGTAGCCGATGGGCCAATCTTCGCCGAAGCCATCGCGAGTGGCGGCTTTGAATTCGTTGTCGCTGTAGCGATAGCTTTCGCGTGCCCAGCAGAACGTCTTCCCGCCGACCTGCCGGCCGCGAATCCACATGAAGGGTTTATCCGCGGGAAAGGTGTAGGGGTGCTCCAGATCGTTGACGAAGAACTGGTGGCTGTATTCGTCGCAGGCGTAACACAGGCGTTGCACGGGCTGCGTCTCGAGCAGGCGCTGCTGGTTGCCGAAGCCGCGGAACTTCAGCTGGTAGGGCCATATGTGTTCGGTGAAGTCGCGTGCGGGGACGCGCGCAGGTCCGGCTTCCAGCATGACTACGCTCAGTCCGCGCTCGGTCAGCTCTTTGGCGACCCATCCCCCACTGGCGCCGGAGCCGATGACCAGCACTTCATGGGTTTGTCTGCGCGGCAGCGGCATGAGGCGAACAGTTTAGCAAGAGTCAGACCTCGAGGCGGCGAAGATACGGGACGCTCGCCTTCATCATCTTCAGGTTCATTTCGACGTAGTAGTTCTTGATGCCGCCCGTTTTCGCGGCCGTAAAGATTTTCTTCCAATCCAGAGTGCCCTGGCCTACCGGCATGATCTTCCTGGTTTTCGCCGACCAGCCTTGCACATGCATAGAAATGAAGCGGCCCGGGTACTTCATGAAGTACTCGGCCGCATCGTAGCCGTCGCTGATGGTGGAAACCTGGAACTGGAACTTGACCAGATTGGGGTCGAGGAGGCCGAACAGCAGGTCATAAGTTCTCTTGCCGTCGACCGTCGTGAGTTCAAAGTCTTCGTTGTGAAGACCCTGCTGGATGCCCGCCCTGGCAGATTGTTCGCCCATTTTGTTGTATTCGTCTGCCGCCCGCTTGACGTCGTCCATGGTCGGCTTCTTGGGGCCGCCGAGGCTTGGAACAAGCATTTGAGTCAGGCCGACGTCTTTCGCCCAGGCAATCGCACGCTCCTGATTTTGCCGGAGTTCCGCGATGTCGAAGTGAGAACTGATACAGGTGACACCGGCGTCGCCCAGAATCTTGCGGAGTTCCGCGCCTTTGTATTTAGCGAGGCCTCCGAATCCGTATTTGGCGTAACCCACCGGCGAGCACAGCTCGATCGTCTGGAATCCGGCATCGGCGAGCACTTTGATCGTCCCGGGAAAATCCTTGGCGATCATTTCCTTGACCGGCCAGGTCTGGCATCCGATGGGCATTCCGAGCGGATTGGCGCGGAGTTTCAGTGCGCCTGCGGAAACAAGGCTGGCCGCAGCGGTGCAGACCGCAGCGCTCTTTACAAACTCTCTTCTTGAAACTGCAGACATGAGGCCTCCCCCGACCGGCGTGAACGAGTGCATTACCCTCAAGCGGACGAACGCTGCTCAACAGACATTAGCACTGAAGGAGACGGAATATGGCTCTTATTTGGAGGTCCTACGCGGATGTCCCTCAGCCAAGCCACGGCCAAATATCAGAAAAGCGGGGGAAACCTCAGCGATTGTTTCAGCGCTAAGGTATTGTATTTGCACTCTGGAGGAGGACGAATGAGGTTAAGTAGAAGTGTTCAACAGGACCAAACCGCGGCTCGCAGTTTTTTCGCATTCGCCCGGCACGCAGAGCATCCTCGAAACGGCGCGCGCTGGCTACTTTGGCCGAGTGGAAATGGGCGAGGACCTGATGTCGATAGAAATCGGAGATGACATCCGCGTGACCCGCGTGACGAAAACGAACCGCTAGCTGCAAACGCTGCTCGAACGGCCCGCGGAAGTCTTTTCTGAGCGCTAGCCATGCTCGACGCGGGCCTTGATGTCCGAGTAGGCCGCATCGATCAGCCTGCTTAGTGCCACAGTATTTATGGCACTCCCCGGCCTCAGCTTCACATGGCGCATGAACTTGCCGGTGCCCTGCAACAGGCGGGCCGGATCCGGCAGGGCTGCGCCGTGAAAGAATCCCACGTTTACGTGGGAAGTGAATACATTGATGTAGCCGAAGGGCGCGTCTCCCAAACACGCAGTTGGACACCCATCATGCAAAAGCTCTCGGACTTCGTCCCCGCACCTTCGCATCGCCCCAAACCACTGGCGTGCGATGGTTCCCAGCGCTCCTGGATGCTCTTTCATCCACCCATCGATGGCTGGATCCCGCTCGACAGCCCCGTTGAATCGCAGGTATCCCGTTCGCTTGGCCGGCCGTTCTCTCACGGCGTTTTGACAGCCACCTGGTTCCAGGGAGCCACACTTTCCTCGTACTCCATGGGATCGCCGAAGCCTTCGGTCTGAACGCCGAATTGGCGGAGAGCGTCCAGGGCCATCAATCGGCGATGCGCGTTGAATGTCATGATATGGGCGAAGACGCCGCCGAAGGTGAAGGTCTCAGCCGGTTCGCACAGAGCATCGACGAACGTGTCATCCCAAGCGGAGCGATTTCGGACGTCACTCAAGATGCGATGCAGTTCAACATCGGTCTTTTCGAGCCGTTGCAGCATCGCCTGCGGGGAGCGCTGCGACTGGGGAGTGCCGTTCATATCCATATTGGCTCCGGATAACGCGGCGGTCCAGACTTCTTTGGTGAAGACAATGTTTTCCAACAGCTGCCGCAGAGTCTTGTTCGACTCCCGCCAGGGGAGCATCTCTACAACCGTGGGCAGCGGCTGATCCAGTTGTTTCTCTGTCAAGGTACCCGCGTATTCCAGCAAACGGCGCGTGTGCCATGAGTCGTTGCCTGCAAAACGATCGAATAAGTCCATGTCTTTTCCTCCTTTTGTTAAGGAACCAGGTGCAAGAAAGTGAATGCTGTTGGACGCGGGCAAATGAAAGTGCCGAACACGCATGCGCCGGTAGCGGCTGGGAGAAACCCGGAAAGCCTTTCGGAAAGCGCGAGTGAAGGCCTCCAGCGAACCGTAGTTGGCGTCGAGGGCGACGTCGGTCACCGACATTTCGCTATCGGCCAGTTGATATGCAGCTCTTTCCAACAAAAGCCGTCGTCGCATGGCTGCCGGAGTTTCTTCGACCACCATGCGGAACAGCCGGTGGAACTGCGTACGGCTTTGGTACGCCTGGCGCGCCAGATCCTGCGTTTTCGCCTGAGTATCCAGCGAGCTCGATACGATTGCCGAGAGGCGGTCCCGCGTGTCCTGACCATCCGCCTTATTCATGCGTCCGGTTCCTCATCTGGAACGAATCATAGTCAAAGATGGCCGCCCCTGCCTGATCGCGCGTACCAATTTTTGACGGCCGGGCCGCGGGCAAGCGGATTCCCCGCTGCGCTTCGGGAGACAAGCAGGATGGGTTCACTTCCCCACTCAGGCCAAAATCGGGCTTGAACGGGCCACCGGGCGCATGCCGAATGTCGTGGGCATCTTCTTATTCGCCGCGCAAAGCCAGCATAGGATCCGTACTCGATGCGCGTCTGGCCGGCAGTGCAGAAGCGGCCAGCGCAAGCAGCAGCATCGTGATGGCTGAAAGTGCAAGCACAACCGGGTCAAACGGGCTTACTTCAAACAGAAAGGAACGCAGTAAACGGGATGCGGCCACGGCGCCAAGCAAACCCAGGCCACAGCCAACAACCGCAAGCCTGGCGCCGGAACTCAGGATGAACAGGATTACTCCGGAGCGTTGGCAGCCGAGCGCCATGCGCACCGCCATTTCCTGTTCGCGCAATGCCACGGAGAACGCAATCACGCCATAGATCCCTAGAGCGCTGAGCAGCACCGCAGCGGCGGCAAAGGAGGAGATCAGCACGGTATTGAAACGTCGCGGCGCTTCGCTCTTCGAGATGGCGTGCTCCATCGTCTGCACCTGGTAGAGCGGCAACTGCGGGTCGGCCTTCCGCACCATTGTTCGCAAGGTATCTTCCATGAGCTCGGGAGCCATACGGCTGCGCAGGACGATCCAGCCGTCGGCGGCGCTCAACTCCTCGACCGAGGCTAAAACGCCTTCACTGGCGACCGTCTGTGCCACGGGCTGGTACAGCTGTGGCATGGTCTCGGTATCGCGCGGCCCCAGCTTGACGTTATCGACCTCGCCCACAACCGTCATCCATGGCGTGGAGGTCTCCGGCATGCCCCGGCGCAACCGTTTGCCGACCGGGTCCTGCCCTGGCCAGTAACGCTCGGCCATCTTGCGATTCACGACAGCCACCAACTGTGAACCGGAACTATCCGATTCGGCAAAGACGCGCCCGCGGAGCACACGAATACCCAGAGCTGCGAAGGGGTCGCCCTCAACCAGTGAAATCGCCGCCATGTTCAACCCCGCGCCCCTGGCAGGAACATAGCCGTCGATCGTGAAAGCGGTGCCCCAGTTATTGCCGGCCACCGGCAAAAACGAAGTGATGCCCACAGCATCCGCGCCGGGCAACTGTTCGAGATCGTTCCGGAGAGTCTTCGTGAATTCGTCGATCGCGGATTGCGTTCGATAGCGCTGATGGGGCAGAACGTAGAGCGCAGCCAACGTATTGTCGGGGCGGAAGCCTAATTCCACATCGCGCATCTTTTCGAAGCTGCGCAGCAGCAGGCCGGAGGCGGTAAGCAGAGTCAGCGCCACGGCAATCTCCGCCACCACCAGCGCCGAGCGTAGCCTGGCATGGCCGCTGCCCGAGATGCCGGGGCGTCCGCCTTCTTTGAGCGTCTCATTCACGCTCGTCCTGATTGCGGCAAATGCCGGGGCCAATCCGCAGAGGAAGCCGGTCAGCAGCGCCAGCCCCAGTGCAAAGAGCACCACCGGCCAGTCCAGGCCGATCTGGTTGATGCGAGGTAGCGTCTGCGGCAGGCGGCTTACGCCTATCCGCAGAGCGGCAGCCGCCAGTGCCAGCCCTATCGCGCCACCGGCGATACTCAGGACCATGCTTTCCACGATGGCCTGCCGGAGTAATGTCGGCGCGCGAGCACCCAGGGCGAGCCGCACAGCGAACTCTTTTCGTCGGCGGATGGCACGCACCAGCAGAAGCCCCGCCAGATTCGCGCAGGCGATCAGCAGGACAACGATCACAGCAAAGAACAGAGTGCGCACCAGGGGGCGGGCCTGCTCCACCGTGTCTTCCTGCAGCGGCGTCACCACTGCGTGAATACGAAGGCTGTGCATGTAGGCCGGATAGTCGCGCATCGTGTCCCGGGCGACCCGATCCGCATCGCCCTGCGCCTGCTCGGCAGTGATGCCGGGCTTCAAGCGCCCCACCATGCGGGAGTTCCACGACGCCGCACCTCCCGCCGTAAATTCATTCGGCTGGAGGCTGAGCGGAAGCCACAGTTCGCTCCGGTTCACATGCCCAGGGTTGAGTGGGAACTCGAAATCGCGCGGCATCACGCCAATCAAGGTGTAAGGCTTGCGGTAGAGAAAGATCTTGCTTCCCAGTACGTTCGCATCGCCGTGGAAGCGGTTCTGCCACATGCCATAGCTTAGAACCGCCACCTGCTGCTGATCTTCATCTTCCTGTTGCGTGAACGTGCGCCCCAGCAGCGGCGGAACTCCCAGCGCGGCAAAGACCTGGCCGCTCATTCGCGTCGCATTCACCGCCGCCGGTTCACCCGTGCCGGAGAGTTCAAACAATCTTGCCCGATAGCCGCCCAGGTGGCTGAAGCTTTGGGTGTCGCGCATGTAGTTGCGGATGTCGGGAGCGGTTACGGTGGATTGCGCGCAGGAGGCGCACTGCGAGCCTTCCAGCACATCTCCCAGGATGACCAGACGATCCGGGTCGGGGAACGGCAGAGGGCGCAGCAGCACTCCCTCGACGATGGAAAAAATCGCCGTCGTCGCCCCGATGCCCAGCGCCAGCATCAGGATCGCCGTCACGGTAAATCCCGGAGACTTACGCAGCCGACGGAAGGTATATCGAATGTCTTGCAGGGTCTGGTCCAGCCCTTGGAACCCTCGCTCGTCGCGATGCAGTTGCTTCGCCTGCTCCACACCACCGTAGGCCAGTCTGGCCGCCCGTCGCGCATCTTCCGGGGTCATGCCCTGGCGCAGATATTCATCCTCCAGCAACGCCAGATGGGCGTCAATTTCTCTTGCCAGATCCGCTTCCACTCTGGAGTTGGCGAAGAGCAGATGAAATTTCTGCAGGATGCGTCTCAGGTACTTCATGGCTATAACCCCTCAAGCAGGAGCCGTTCCACCAGGGCCGACATTTTTCTCCAGGTCTTTGTCTCTTCCCCCAAGGCTTTCTGTCCGGCCCTGGTGATTTCGTAATATTTGGCTTCCCGGTTGCTCTCGGTCCTCCCCCAGGTTCCCTTGATCCACCCGTACTGCTCCAGCCGTATCAATGCGGGATAGAGAGTGCCCTGGTTGAGGTTGAGCAGCCGATCGGAGATCTGCCGGAGACGAGTGGCAATCTGATAAGCGTGCTGTGGGCCCATCGTCGCAAGCGTCCGCAGGACGATGAGATCAAGCGTTCCCTGCAGGAGCTGGATTGAGTCTTTTTCTTTATTAGACATCCAAGTGGTCTCTCCAAAAAGAGACTACTCCGTTTCACTTGTTTGTCAAGTGGACTTCCTGCGAAATAACCCGCTGACGTGTTTCTAAACCCTTGAAGCGAACCCGGTTCGCCGCATCAGCAACATTGCCAGGAAGCCACCGGCGGGAGCGTCGAACGAAAGGCAGAAGCCGGGCCACCACGCGGGGACACCGGGATTGTGGATGAACAAGTGATGAAAGAAGTCGAACACTCCATGTCCGGCGAGGGCAGCGACGATGAGCCAAAGGTTCTTCTTGAAGCCCGCCACGGCCAGCGCGAGAAAAACGCACGCCATCAGGGACTCCACGGCCACGGTCGACGTAGAACTTCCCATGGCAGCAAACAAAATGTAATAGGTGGCAACCACTATCACCAGCGTCGGATAGAACACGCGGTCGCGATCAAATCCGACCAGCGCCGCGAAGACGCACACCACCACCGCTAGTCCAATCCCGACCAGGTATTCCATGGATTCCTGTCCGTCTGCTTTCAGTTTCCGAGTTGCCGGCAATTGCCCGCACCCGGGCGCCGGCACGTCACGAGACTTCCCAATACACCGAGTAACGCCTGTCGTAGAGGCTGTTCAACGGAACCAGTGTGACATCCTTGCGCTGCCCCGACGTGCGGAACGTCAGCGGCTTGTCTGCCGCCTTGATCCACGAACTCGGTTCGGACCCTGACGCGTTGAAAGTCGGAATCTCAAGATCAGGCACAGGAGGAGTGCTGTTCACCGGGCCCAGCGGCGAGCCGTGCTGCTCGGGGATCGGCGCCCCCACTCGCAAGTTGGGTCCAATGATGTGAGCTTCGGTCAGCCCCTCGGCGCCGAGGTCCCCAGCCAGAACCAGGGGCCCATAGAGAAACGCCTGCGTGTGAGAATCGTCCGGCATGACTTCCACATGTAAATGCATGGGAAGCCGCATCTCCACTTTGTCTCCCGTCTTCCATACTCGCTTGAGAGTCAGATACGAGCCGGGAGCTGCCGACGCATCGAGCGCCCGCCCGTTCAACTTCACGGCCGGCGCGGATTGCAGCCAACCGGGAATGCGCAGACGCAAGGCCATGCTCTCTGGCCTGGCCGCTGTCACGATCAGTGTGACGTCCTGCGACTCCGGGTACTGAGTTTCTTGCCGAAGCCTGAAGCCTTTCTCCGCCCAATCCAGCTCCGACGGAACGAAGAGGTTCACATAAAGTCCCTCGTGATCCCGCCAGTAGATGCTGTCGTTCAGCTTCGAATACTCCTCAATTCCTGTACCCGTGCAACACCAGAAGGTCTGATCTTCGGTATTGAAGGTCTTCCATGCCCCTGGGGCCAACGAGAGGTAATACTGCGTGTATCCAACCTTGGGGCGGATGGTGCCGATGCGGTGATTGAGGAGGGAACGCTCATAGTAATCGAACAAGGCCGGCGACGGATTCCAGGTATAAACGTGCCGTGTCAGCTTCAGCATGTTGTACGCGCAGCAGCATTCGGCCGTGTTTACGCTCTGCTTCAGCTCAGCCGCTAAACGCTGCGGCGGAGCGAGCCAGGTTTCCGCATTGCTCGTCCCACCCGTGACATAAGAACGAGCCGTCGTGACTTCATAGAAGAAGTACTCGGATAGGTCGCGGAAGCGGCTGTCGCCCGAGATCTCGTATCTTCGCGCGGCCGCAATGACCTGCGGGATATGCGTGTTGACGTGCAATCCCTGCAACTCATCCCGCCGCGCTGCCAGCGGATTGATGAAGCTCTTTTTCTGGAAGCGGTCTCCCAATTTTGCCCACCGGTCGTTGTTCGTCTCCGCGGCGAGCTGATAGAAACTCTCCGCGATGCCCCCAAACTCGATGGTGAGTATCTGTTGCATGTGCTCTTCTGTTTTTGACGACGTCCACTCGTCCGCCCATGCCGCCATTCCTTCGAGCACTTGCAGCGCCTGTTTGTTTCCGGCCAGGCGGTACATATCAAACATTCCGGCTGTGAGCTTGTGAATCGTATAGAAAGGGGCCCAGACGCGCTCGCCTTTGTCGAGCCGGTCAAACCACGTTGTTGGAAACGCGCTGAGATACTTGCCTCCTAGCTTCTCCTGACACTTCGCCATCTCAGCGACCATGTAGTCGCCCTTGGCTTTGGCTTCCTTGTCCCCCATGGCCGCCAGTTGCGCGCTGGCGCTAAGGAAGTGGCCGGTGAAGTGACCGCGCAGTTCGCTCGATCGCTGACCATTCTCCGGCTGCTCCCAGCCGCCGAGCGGCTTCGCCGACCCTACCGGCAGGCCGGCATTGGCGCGAAAGTTGTACAGAAGGCGGTCCGCCCCCAATCGTCCTATATAGCCGCGGTTCCACTCCTGCGAATCGGCGAACACATTATTCGGCAGCAGTCGAACCTGGCTCATGGGGAAAGGCTGCACTCGTGGCGCAACATCTCGACGAGTGAACTCCAGTGGCCCCTCGAACGCCGGGGTGTCCGGCACAAGCGGTCGCTGGAAGGATCCTGGAGCCGGACGTGTCGAGGCGGATTTCGGTTGCTGTATCTCCTGGGCAAATAAACTTGTAGACGCCGCGCCGGCAGCAACAAGGACGCCGAAACGGCGCCGGGTTAAAGCATTCGCGCTGGTCTGATCGCTTATTCGTTTCCTCATGGCAGGATCATATTAAACGACCGACAGCTCGCTGTGGTCCCCTGGGACTTCCGTGGTTCGGAACCGCAAACTACAGCGGACACAGAGGAGCACAGTGGAACAACCCGAGTCGGGATGACAGAGTTGTGTTTTTCTCTGTGCACCTCTGTGATCTCTGTGGTGAGAATTCAAAAAGCAAACCACAGCGGACACAGAGGAACACAGGGGAACAACCCGAGTCGGGATGACGGAGCTGTGTTTTTCTCTGTGCACCTCTGTGATCTCTGTGGTGAGAATTCAAAAGCAAACCACAGGGGACACAGAGGAACACAGGGGAACAACCCGAGTCGGGATTACAGAGTTCTGTTCTTCTCTGTGCACCTCTGTGATTTCTGTGGTGAGAATTCAAAAAGCAAACCACAGGGGGCACAGAGGATCACATGGGAACAACCCGAGTCGGGATTACAGAGTTCTGTTCTTCTCTGTGCACCTCTGTGATTTCTGTGGTGAGAATTCAAAAAGCAAACCACAGGAGACACAGAGGATCACAGGGAGTTTGAGACCCGGCATCGATCCTCACGAGGTCGCGATCCGGGGCCGCTGCTTTTACTTTTTACTCGGGTTCACAATTCCGCCGCCTTCGCGAATGGTCAGAATCTGGTTGGGTTTGACATTCGTGAACTTTTCGAGCTTCTGAGTAGTCGGCCACTTCACCTCGATCAGGTCGACGGTTTCGGCCTTGCCCAGGCCGAAGTGCAGACGCAGATCGCATTGCGACATCACGCTAGAACCGCTGTGGACTTCGTCCATCTGCATATGCTTGCCGGTGACGACGCGCACGCGAGCGCCGATGGCAGTGCGGTTGCATGCGGTCCCGATGAGCTTGATCTTGATCCAGTTCTGCTTGTTGCCGCCATCGTTGCGGAGGAGCGAAGGTGCTTCGTTGAGATTGAGAACAAGCGCGTCGATATCGCCGTCGTTGTCATAGTCGCCGAAGGCGGCGCCGCGACTCGAGAACTGCTCGGTGATCCCCGGACCCATTTGCTCCGAGACATCCTGAAAGCGGCCGTTGCCGAGGTTGCGATAGACCAGGCGAGGGTTCTTGAACGTCTGGCCGATGTCGTGGCCTTCTATCTCCGGGTAGACATGCCCGTTGATCTGAATGAGGTCGGCCCAGCCATCGTTGTCGTAGTCCACAAAGCCGCATCCCCAGGCAACGTAGCGGTTGTTGATGCCGATGCCGGAGGCGAAAGTGGCGTCGGTAAAGGTGCCATCGCCGTTGTTGTGATACAGGTTGCAGGTGTCGTCGGCAAAGTTGGTTTTGAAAATGTCGAACCAGCCGTCGCAGTCGTAGTCGCCGACAGCCACGCCCATTCCTGCCTGCTCGTGGCCATTGTCGCTGTAAGCACAGCCGGCGATCACCGCCGCGTCGGTGAATGTGCCGTTGCGATTGTTACGGAACAGCATGCTCGGCATGGAATCAACAGCGACATAGATGTCGGGCCATCCATCATTGTCGAAGTCATAGGAGACGGCGGTGATGGAGTAGCGGGGACCAGGCTTGAGAATGCCCGCCTTCTCGGAGATGTCGGTAAAGGTGCCGTCGCCATTGTTGTGGTAGAGAACGTTGGTGTCACCCGGGAGTCCGCGCGGACCGCACATGACAGGGATGCCCTTCCACTGGCAGGTGGGCGCGGATCCCTCAGCGGGGGCGTTTTTGGGATCGAGCTTGATGTAGTTGCAGATGAAGAGATCGAGGTGGCCGTCGCGATCATAGTCGAGAAAGGTGCAGCCTGCTCCCCAGCGGATCTGGTCGTCGTAGACGCCGGCTTTTCGGGTCACGTCGGTGAAGGTGCAGTCGCCGTTGTTGTGAAACAGGATATTGTGGCCCCAGAAGCAGCAGAAGAGATCGTCCCAGCCATCGTTGTCGTAGTCGCCGATGCAGACGCCGGTCTGCCACCCGGTGCGGCCGAGGCCTGATTTTTCGGTGACGTCGGTAAAAGTTCCGTCGCGATTGTTCTTGTAGAGATGGGAAGTCGGAGCTTCGCCCCTGGGCCACTTGGTGTCGAGGCGATCTCCGTTGGTCAGGTAAATGTCGAGCCAGCCGTCGTGGTCATAGTCGAAGAAGGCCAGCCCACTTCCCTTGGCCTCGATAATGTAGCGCTTGCGGTCAACGCCGCCCCAGACGTTGGGCATGGTGAGACCGGCCTCGCGGGCCACGTCGACAAACTGAACCGCAGAGGCGGGCTTCGGCTTCTCCACGGCGGCCTGAAGAGCGCTCTGGCCGTGCCACCTCCAGAGGGGCGTGGTGAGCGCGTCGAGCAGAGTGCTGCCGAGAACGATGAGCGAAGACCCGAGGAAATGCCGCCGGCCAGGAATCATGCTGACGGACCGCCGGACAGGTAACGTCTTCGCGCAGAAGTTCGGGCACACAAGATGCGGAGAGGCTTCATGGAGTGGCGGCAACCTTGGGGAATTTGCGGGGAACGATTCCCGAGCCTTCTTTGACAGTGATGATCTGGTCGACGGGCACGTTGCTCAGCTTGTCCACCTTGCCGCTGGGCCAGGCAATCTCGAGCGAGTCGATCTTATCGCGCTTGCCCAGGCCGAAGTGAATTCGGGGATCGCTGGCCGACATGTAACTCATTCCACCCTTGGCCTGTTCGACCCGGACGAATTTGCCGGAGGTCAGTTTGAGCGAAGCGCCAAGACCGTCGCGGTTCGAGGTGGTTCCAACCAGGAAGACTTCGAGCCAGTGGTTGGCGTTGCCGCCATCGTTTCGCAAAAGCTCCGGATAGTCGCCGCGGTTGTTGACGGCGATATCCACGTCGCCATCATTGTCGAAGTCCGCGGTCGCGAGGCCGCGGCCAGCGACCGGACGCACAAAGTCCGGACCCAGCGAGTCGGAGATTTTCTCGAACTGGCCGTGGCCTGAATTTCGAAACATCAGCAGCGGTTCTTTGTAGCTCACCTCTCCGTGATAAAGGTGGATGTTATCCAGCATCGCCCCGTTCAGTTGAAGGATATCAGTCCAGCCGTCGTTGTCGTAATCCACAAACTTCATGGAGACGCCGCTTAGCAGGATGGCCTTGTTGCCGATTCCCGAGCGGAATGTCGCATCTTCAAAGGTACCGTCGTGATTGTTGTGATAGAGGCGGTTCAGTTCGAGGTCGAGATGGGTGATGTAAACATCCTGCCAGCCGTCGCCGTCGACATCCGCGGCGTCGATTCCCATGCCGGCTTCGTATTTTCCGTCTTCGCTCGCTGCCATGCCTGAAACCAGGGAGACATCGTCGAACGTCCCGTTGTGTTTGTTGAGGAAGAGAAAGTTTGGCCAGGAATCGTTGGCGATGGCGATGTCAGTCCAGCCGTCGTTGTTGAAGTCGGCGAGCACGACGCCCATGCCTTTGGACTCCGGCTTGCCCACGCCGGAGGCGTCGCTGACATCCGTGAAGGTGCCGTCGTGATTGTTGTGGTAGAGCTTCGTCTTCTGGCCCTTGTAGTTCCCGGGATGACAGTAGGAGCGGTAGCCGGGTTTGCGCTCGCCGCACCAGATATTGTTCCTGGGGGACCAGTCGATGTAGTTCGTAACTACGAGATCGAGCCAGCCGTCTTTGTCATAGTCGAGGAAGCCGGCGCTGGTCGACCATCCTCCTTCGTCGGCAACACCGGCCTTGGCGGTCACATCGGTGAAAGTACCGTTGCCGTTGTTGTGGTAGAGAATGGCGCTGCCGTAGCCGGTCACGTAGAGGTCGGGGTAACCGTCGTTCTCGATATCGGCGACAGCGACTCCCTGGCCGTAGTGGCCTTCGCCGCCCACACCGGCTTTGTCAGTGACATCGGTGAAGGTGCCGTCCCCGTTGTTGTGGTAGAGAGCGCAGTGCAACGGATGCGGAGGCTTGTAAATGTCGGTGGCGGCCGACTGCACGAAGAACAGGTCCATGAGGCCGTCCTGGTCGTAGTCGAGCCAGCCCACTCCCGTACCCATGGTTTCGAGATAGTACTTTTCCTCCGTCTGAGTGGAGTCCTGAAGGAAAGTAATCTTCGCCGCCTGGCGCACATCGGTGTAGCGGACTTTAATTGGGGGCACAGGCGGTGTGGGAGATTCGCGGGATTGCGCCTTGAGATAGAGGGCACAGGCGCAGAAAAGGATGGAAATCAGCGCCAGCAACCAACTTGCAGTAATGGCGTTCCACATCCAGCGCCGATCGTTTCTTGGTGAAAATCTCACTCAGAGGGTTCTGTCTGCCAGGGATAAGGCGAGCTGGAGCAACTGCCTGCGCGCTGCCATCGGCATGGACTTCGAGGAGGCGCCCGCGGTCTCGGGCGCACGGGCCAAGGCCTCTTCAATCCGGGTTACGTCCAGGCCGCCGCTGTGGGCATTCTTGAAGCGGTTCAGCACTTCGCGCGCCTTGTCGATCTGGCCGGTCTGGTAGTAGAAGACGCCTAGTGTCGAATAGCTGCCCGGCCATTCGGGCAGGAGGTCAACGGCGCGCTCGAGCTGCTTGGCTGCCTCGGCAGTGTTGCCTTCGAGAACCGAGACGAGGCCCATCCCCCAAAGAATCTTGCCTGATCCCGGAATACGAGCCAGACCTTTCCGTAGCGTCTGCTGAGCGCCGGCGACATCGTTTTCACGGAGCTGCACCAGGGTGAGGGAAAGATAGTACTGGTCGTTGTCCGGGTTGCGGCTGATGGCGTCGCGGAAAATTTCTTCCGCGCGCTGAGCTTCCCCCAGATGAGCGTAAATGTCGCCGAGCAGGGCGAGATAGGCGTCGTCCTGACGGCCGGCTTCGGAAACTTTCTGCGCTGTTTCCAGCGCTTCGGAATACTGGCCTTTGCGGAAGTAGGCGTCGGCGAGATCGAACTTCACGTCGTCCGAGTCAGGGTTTGACCGCAGCGCGTTCTCGAAGTGCGGGATGGCATCGTCGTAGAGACGATGGCGGGCGAGAAGCACTCCGACCCCGGTCTGGGTGCGATAGTCATTGGCGCTGAGTTGATCGAGCTGAGCGACGGCCTGGCGAGCTTCCTCAACCTTGCCGAGCTTGAGATAGGTTTCAGCCAGCATGTAGAGATCCTGCGGCTGATCGGGGTGCTTCAGCGTCTGCTCGACGAGCTGGGCCAGATCGAGCTCGGCGCGAGCCTTCGGCTCGAGCGTGGAGCGATTGTCGACATAGTCGAACAGATTCTGGAAGGGATAGGGACCGGTAGAAGCATTTTTCGAGAGAGTTTGAAAAACGTCGAGGTCGCGCTGCGCAGCTTCCATCTGGTGCAGATTGCGCTCGACCATGGCAAGCTTGTAATAACCGGCTGCGGGATTGGGGCTGACCTTGACGTAGCGGCGCAGCAGGAGCGCCGCCTCGTCGTACTTTTTCGCGGCAATGCGCAGATTCGCCAGCTCCAGCAGCGCCTCTGAATAGTTGGGATTTGCCTTCAGCGCCTGCTGAAAGAGTTCTTCGGCACGCCGGGAATTCCCCTGGCGACCTTCGATGTAGCCGAGATTGAAGAGGCACGAGGCGTTCCTGGGATCCTGTTTCAGGCCGTCTTCAAAATACTTGCGGGCCTCGTCGAACCTTCCAAGATGGCGATAGGAGAGGCCCATGAAGGCATAGGAGCGCGCGGTGGGATCGAGCTTTATGAGTTCGGTGAATTCCTCGATGGCCTTCTCCGACTTGCCAGACATGAAGTAGCTCTCGCCCAGGGCGGCGTGCAGGTCGGCCCGCCGAGGAGCGATCTTCAGACCGGATTGCAGCAGAGGGATGGCATCCTCGAAGTAATTCTGCTTCATGCTGATGCGGGCCAGCAGGAAGATGATGTCGGTGTTGTCGGGGGCAAGCTTGTGCGCCCGCACCAGCAGGCTCAGAGCGTCGACCGGCTTTGACTCATCGGCATAGACCTGCGCGAGAGAATAGAGAACGTCGGGCGAGTCGGGCTTGAGCTTGAGTGCCCGGTTCAATACCAGCTCGGCCTTAGCACGGTCTCCGTCGTGCAGATAAGACTGGCCGAGGCTGTTCAGAATTTCCGGCGTTTCGGGCCGCAGGGCGTTTGCTTTCTCGAGTTCCAGGCGGCCCGCATGGTATTGCTTCTCCGAGTCCAGCAGCACGCCGAGGGTGTAGTGCAAGCGGACGTCGTCCTTGTTCGCAGCGGAGATTTCATTGGCGAGTTTTAAGCCCGCCGCGGTGCTTCCGGAACGAAGATAGGCACGGGTGAGATTGAATCGTGTTTCGATGTTCGCTGGATGAACGCGCAGGAAATGAGTGACTGCCTGAGCCGGCGAGCCCTTCGCCATCAGGATCAGGCCGAGATTGTAGTTTCCGTCGCGATTGGCGGGATCAAGCGCCAGCGCTTTGCGGAACTCCGCTTCCGCCTGATCGATCTTTTCCTGCGCGAAGTAGGCATTGCCCAAATTGTTATGGGTTGTGGTGGACCTGGGATCGAGCTTCAGGGCGTGATCGAACGCCTCGAGGGCTTTGGGATATTCCTTTTCGGTGGTGTAGATGATGCCGAGAAGGTTGTAGCCTTCGACGCTTTCCGGATGTGCGCCGAGCAACTCCTGCACTTTCGCCTTAGCCTGCTCGACCTCGCCTTGCTGGAGAAGGGTTTCCACTTCGCTGAAGGGAGAGGAGGCGGGAGCGGCTTTTGCAGCTGCGTGTCGAGCGGGCGCGCTACGCTGCTGAGAGAAAAGAGATGAGGGGAGAACCAGCAGCAGGAGGGGGAGGACGGCAAGGGCGCGTTTTCTCTTTCGTAGAAGCTGAAATGAGGCGCCAGTCGCCATTTCCCCGATACTCCTCCAAGAGCGCCTTTCCCCGCAGAGGTTCACTGTAGCATCTCCAACGCCTGACGAGCCACCTGATGCCGGGGCTGCAAACGCAGCAGATCCTGCAATACTGCCTTGGCTCTCTCATTGTCTTTGTTGAGCACGTACAAGCGGGCCAGGTTCAGGTAGGCCTGATCAAAATCAGGAGCCACGCGAATGCAGGTTTTGAACTGCTCTTCCGCCTCGGCATAGCGCTGCTCGCGCACCAGCAGAACACCGAGATTGTTGCGAGCTTCGGCGTAATCCGGGCGCAGGCTAACGGCGCGCTGCAGGCGATCGAGCGCCTGCTGCACCTGATCCTGTCGCGCATACAACATTCCCAGGCCGTAGTTGGCTTCGGGGTCGTCAGGCGCAACATTAATGGCCCGCTGGAGCAGTTGCTCGGAATCGGCAAGCTGTCCCTGGCGACGGTACAGATTGCCCAGGTTCAGCAGCGCAACGGTGTAGTTAGGGCGGAGTTGCAGCGACTCCCGGAAGTTGCGAATGGCGTCATCTTCATTGCCCTCCTGCGCGGCGAGCATGCCGAGGTTATTCCACGCCTCGGGGTAGTTGGAACGAAGCTTTACAGTCTGCTCCAGATATCTTCGCGCGTCGGCAAAATGTTTTCTTTGTAGCTCGAGAGTGCCGAGATTGTAGTAGGCCTCAGGATAATCGGGCTTGGCGCGAATCACCTGCTGGAAGGATGCGGCAGCCTGATCGAGGTATCCGCGCTGAAAGAATGCGACACCGTAGGTGAAGTCGTTTCGCGCAAAGCTGCCCTGGTACAGAGTTCCACGCAGCGGAAGCGCCTTTGCCATTCGCTCAGCCGGGGTCTTTGGAGCCGATTTCACATCGTCTACCACTCTCGCCGGATTCAGGCGCCCCTGGTAGATCTTCACGATAAGGCCATCTCTATCGAGCAGGAAGGAGGTTGGAATTCCCATATCCCTGCGGCGGTCGAAAAGATATCGATAGACGATGTTGTAGATGCCGGCGATCTCGGTGGTGGCAAGCACGATGGGAAAGGAGAGTTTGTCTGTGGCAGCGAGGGATTTAATCCCGGAGGCGTCCGGGGTTTCGTCTACGCAGATGGCGAGGATGCGAAGGCCGGCGGCCTTCCAGGCTGGCTGTGCCTGCTTGATGGCACGCAGAGGTTCGGCGGCAGAGGAAGAAGCGTACGACCAGAAGATCATCAGTGCGTGGCCGCCGCGAAGCGATTGCAGCTTCTGAAGATTGCCGTTCAGATCGGGCAGAGAGAAGTCAGGAGCGGGAAGCGGTTCCAGGAGCCAGGTTTCGATTTCAGATGGCAGTTCCTCGCTGATTCTGGAGGGTTGGCTTTTCGCAAAGCGCGATTCGCTCGCGAACGGCCTGGCGGAGAAATTGGAAGAGCCTTCCTCGATTTCGATCCGCTGGTTTACCGGGACCTGATCAAAACTCTGCGTGCCGCCGCTCGGCCAGAGAATGCTGACGTGGACCGTGCCTTGGTTATTTCCTAAGCCAAAGAAAAGCTCTTTGGTGTGCTGGGACAGGAATCCCGACCCGGCTTGCAGATATCTGGTTTGGCGGAGACCGGGAGCTTCGACGGTCACTGCGGCCCCAATGGCGTCGCGATTGCCCCGGGTACCGCGCAGGCGGAAGCTGATGCAGCTGCCGATTCCGCTCGTGGCGTTCCCCAACAGCCGTAGCTGCGGCGCGCTGCGGTTTTTCAGCACCATCTCAAGCCGCCCATCGCCATCGAGATCGGCCGAGGCGAAGGCACGGCTGTCGTCCGGGAAGTCGAGGCCAAGAATGCCGGAAATCTCCGAAAATGTTCCATCCTGATTGTTCTGGTAGAGAACGTTTCGCTCGCGACCGCTCCAAGAGGCGTCCGAGCGGACGAGCTCGTTGATCGCGTTCCATCCTTGCTCGTAAGGCAGAGAAGAAGTTGCGGCCTGCGGCGACTTCGCTACTACCTGCCGCCAGAAAAAGCTCGATAGGTCGCGCGGGTCGGAGCCAGAAATGTATCCATTCGCGCAGTAAAGGTCGGAAAAGCCGTCGTGGTCGAAGTCCCATGCATCGCAAGACCAGGCCCAGCGGCCCATCTCGACGCCGGCTTGTTGGGCGACGCTCCGGAACTTTCCATCCCCGAGGTTGCGGTAGAGTGAATTTCCGTTGGCATGCTGGCGGTAGGAATTCCGGATATCCTCGGGATCCTTCTCGCGGAATTGCTTCTGGGCGGAGACTCGGAGGCCTGCGGCGGACCACATGTTGGCAACGTAGATATCCTGCTTGCCGTCGTTATCGAAATCGGACCAGCAGGCACTCATGCCGGCGCCCGGGACCTCTACGCCCGATTCGGCGGAAGCCGAGGTAAAGGTTCCATCTCCGCGGTTCCGATAAAAGTTGCCGCGGCCAAAATCGTTTGCCACATAGAGGTCGGGAAGGCCGTTGCCGTTGCTGTCTCCCCAGGCACAGGCGAAGCTGTAGCGGTCGTTGCCGACATTCAGGCCGGCAGCGCGTGTGCGATCCTGAAAAGTCAGTCCGCCTTCGTTGTGCATCAGAAAATTCGGCGGCCCGTTGCGGGCATCGTAATACGGCGCCGGATACCGATACTGATCGAGTCCCTGATAGTAGCTGTACAAACACAGATAGATATCGAGGCGGCCGTCGCGATCGTAGTCGGCGATTGCCGCGTGGGTGAAAGTGCCTTGCGGCGACTCGGCAAATTTGAAAGCGTCGGGCTTGCGCTGGAATTTCCCTTTTCCCTGGTTGACGAAAAGCATGGGGCCGCCGGCGCAAACTACCAGCAGATCCTGAAGGCCCTTGTTTTCGAAGTCCGCAAAGAGCGCGCAGGCGGTGGCATCCAGCACATCGACACCGGCCTGTGCGGTGACGTCCTCGAAAGTGCCGTCGCCGCGATTGCGATAGAGGCGATTGGGCAGTCCCGCGGGCTGGCAGATGTAGAGGTCGTCGAAGCCGTCATTGTCGAAATCGCCGGCCGCGATCCCGTTGTTGCCGTAGACGTCGATTCCACAGGCGCCGTCGAGCACCGTTCGCCAATAATCGACGCCATGCAGCATCTGGCTCCGGTAGGAATCGATGTGACCAAACGCCTGTGACGACACATCGACGAAGCCGCCTGCCTTGTTGCGGCTCAGGACTTCGTCCCCGGCCTCCCAACGCACCACCCACCAACCCCCGGCAGCGTCGCGTTGCCACCTGATGTTCCAGAGACCGATGCGTTCTTCGCGCGCAGTGTCCTTGTGCACGCCGACGAGGTCGTAGCGGATTCTGGCATCGATGGCGGACGGAGAGCCGGCTACTTCCTCGATTGCCAGAATCTGGAATTCGGCGGTCTCGATGGAGGCCAGCGGTGCAAGGTACGCCTTCATGCTTTGCAGAAACCGCTCGCGGCCAGGAATCGGCTGCGTGTCGAACTTCCTGCGAACCACTTCAACAACCCCGCTGCGCCGGGCGGGAACTTCGCCCGCTGGCACCAGCGACACTCCCTGCATCGATGGGTCAAGGAACTTGCTCAGCGTATCGAGTGCCGGACGGCCGTGCGTCAGACCCTTTCCCCAATCTTCCAGCTGGGCTGAAATGTCCCACGCATACTTTTCAGTCGGAAATTCGTCTCCGCCGGGGACAAATTGACGAAGGATGTCGTCGAGTGGCGACTTTGCCGGATAGTGAGGGTGCAACCGCAGATCAGAAACGGCAGGAGAAAAAGGCGAATCGAAGAAAAGCCCCGACAGCGGCGCCGGCAGGAGGGCCAGAGGCGCCAGGCTCATCCCTTGCAGGAAAGTGCGGCGCGAAAGCAGAGAATTGTGCTTCGACCTCGGCCTCATTCTCAAAAGAAAACCTGGCTCATTTTCCGGCATGCCTGCCCGGAGAGTCTCTTCAGTTTAGATCGTGCGCGTGGAAGCTCTCATCACGAGGTGCGTGGGAATGGTGTACTCGAGATGATCCTTTTCTTTGCGGATCAGTCTCTCCAGCGCGTTGAAAGCAGTCTTGGCAATTTCCGCGCGCGAAAGCGATACGGTGGTGAGACGCGGCTGCGTCAGGTGGGCGAAGGAGATGTCGTCAAAGCCTACAAGAGAAATATCACCCGGGACTCGCAATCCGGCATCGTTGATGGCGCTCATAGCGCCGATCGCCGTCAGATCGTTGGACGTGATCACAGCGGTAGGACGCGAACCATTGTGCAGAAGGTTGTTCATGGCGGCCTGTCCACCCTCGAGGCGGTGGTCGCCCTCCTGAATTAAACCGGGACCCAGATGAATTCCCCGCGCCTTCATTCCGGCGATGAAGGCCTTCTTGCGGATGCGCGCCGAGTGCAGGTCCTGAGGGCCGGCGATGAAGGCAATCTTCTCGTGATTGCCGGAGAACAGATGTTCCAGCGCCTCCTGGATGCCTTGCGCGTAGTCGATGACGATGTTGGCGCAACGAGCGCTCGCCTGCCGCGCGTCCATCAGCACCATCGGAATACTCCGACGGGTCAATTCGGCCAGGAGTTCGCGGTCGGTCTCCGAGGTAAGGATCGCCACTCCGTCGACTTTTCTCTCCACCATGCGGCGAATACATCCGGCCATCCGCTTGGGCTTGTAGTCGGTGTTGCCGATGATGACTTCCTGGCCACGCTGCACCGCCTCGTCTTCAAAGCTCTTCACAATTTCGGGGAAAAACGGATTGGTGATGTCGGAAATGATCAGCCCCAGCATCCGGCTTCTGCCTGAAACCAGCGTGCGGGCGTGGGTGTTAGGATAAAAATTCAGTTCCTCGATGGCCTTGCGTACGCGGGCGGCCGTGTCAGGGCGGACCTTGGTGGAGTCGTTGATGGTCCGCGAGACAGTGGCGGTCGAGACGTGCGCCCGTTTTGCTACCTCTTTAATGTTCATGGCAGGTTGCGGAACGGAGCCCCAGCGAAGTGGGGCAATTGTAACAAATGGGGCGCAAAGGCCGTGCAGGATGCTCCCCGGTGCGTGCGGCACGGCGCGCCAACGTGAATGCGGGAGGCCGAAAGCTCGACGAAAGCGCAGAACATGTAAGCGTTTACAGAACAGTCATCAGTATGCCAGAATACCCGGCGAATTCCACCTCCGTTCTCTCCAGTCGGGGCAAGCCACCGCCTCACCAAGGAGCCTCATGAAGCGGCTACTCATTCCGGCACTATTACTGACTGTGGTCGTTGGAGCCGTCAGCCTTGCGCCCGCCCAGACCGAGTCTCAACTTCCCGACTGGGAGAACCCGCGGATGCTCGGCTTTAACCGGGAACCCGGCCACGCGACGGTCGTGCCGTATCCCAACGCGGCCGCGGCCATGAAATTCCGCTCGGCTCCGTCGCCCTATTCGGTTTCGCTGAACGGCAACTGGAAATTTCACTGGGCAAAGGATCCCGACGGCCGACCCGCTGATTTCTACAAGCCGGAGTATGACGCAAGCGGCTGGAAGGACATTCCCGTTCCCTCCGAGTGGGAGATGGAGGGTTACGGCACGCCGATCTATACCAACATCATCTATCCCTTCAAAAGAAATGCACCGGTTGTCACCGACGAACCCGAGGACCATACCTGGACGGCGTATAAGGATCGCGATCCAGTCGGATCCTACCGCCGCACGTTCACGGTTCCCGCCGAGTGGAAGGGACGCGAAATCTACCTGGCGTTCGATGGTGTCTACTCCGCCTACTACGTGTGGCTGAACGGCGAGAAGGTTGGGTTCGCAAAAGACAGCCGCATGCGCTCGGAGTTTGACGTCACCCGCTATCTGAAGCCGGGGGAGAACACACTGGCGGTCGAGGTCTACCGCTGGTCGGATGGGAGCTACATGGAAGATCAGGACATGTGGCGGATGAGCGGCATTTACCGCGACGTGAGCCTGATTTCGCGCCCGCTGGTTTCGTTGTTCGACTATCAGGTGCAGACGCCCTTCGACGCCAACTACGAGAATGCAACCTTCAAGCTGAATGCCACGGTGCGCAATCTGGGAAGACAGGGTCAGGCGGTATCGGTTTCCGCCGATCTTTACGATGCGGACGGCAAACCCGTCTTCCGCAATCTGGAGGCCAAGGGAACGGCCCCGGCTGGCGGCGAAGCCGCTCTGGAGGCGTCACGCGCGGTCAGCAATCCGAAGAAGTGGTCGGCCGAATTTCCCAATCTCTACACGCTGATCCTTACGCTCAAAGGCGGCGGCAAGGTCATTGAGAGCGTTCCGCAGCGCATCGGATTCCGGCAATCGGAGATCAAGAACGGGACCATTCTGTTTAACGGCAAAGTGCTGCGCATCAAGGGGACCAATCGGCACGAATTCGATTCCGACACCGGCCAGCGAGTAAGCCGCGAGCACATGATCCAGGACATCACGCTGATGAAGCAGAACAACATCAACGCCGTGCGCACCAGCCACTATCCCAACGAGGTCCAGTGGTATGACCTGTGTGATGAACTCGGGCTCTACGTGTTGGATGAGGCCAACATTGAGTCGCACGGCTATGGGAAAGACGAACCGCAGCGTATCTCCACTGGCGAAGACTTCTCGGATGCACATCTGGACCGGATCCGGCGGACGATCGAGCGCGACAAGAATCATGTATCGATTTTCATCTTCTCGATGGGGAACGAAGCGGGAGTGGGAGCGAATTTCGAACGGGCTCGCGCCTGGGTCAAGGAACATCATCCAGAGTTCATTCTCGACTACGAGCCGGGACACAGCGTGCACGGCGATTCTCTGACCCCCATGTACACCACGGCGCCTGACATTCCCTGGTACTACAAGGAGTATGGCCACGGCCGGCCGATGTTCATGGTCGAGTATGCGCATGCCATGGGGAACAGCACCGGCGACTTCCAGGAGTATTGGGATATTTTCAACACCAACCCGCACATCCAGGGTGGGTTCATCTGGGATTGGATCGATCAGGGCCTGCGCAAGAAGGGAGCGAACGGCAAGGAGTTCTGGGCTTATGGCGGGGATTACGGAGACAAGCCCAACGACGGCAATTTCTGCACCAACGGCTTGGTGCTGCCGGACCGGACGCCGCATCCCGGGCTGACCGAGGTAAAGCACTCTTACCAGTCCGTCAAGGTTGAGCCCGTAGACGTTGCCAGCGGCAAAATCCGGGTGCGGAACACTTACCTCTTTCAGGATCTGTCTTTGGTTACGGGCACGTGGGAACTGCTCGAAAATGGCATGAAGATTCAGAGCGGGTCGCTGCCTCCGCTTACAACCGGCCCCGGGCAGGATCAGGAAGTGACGCTTTCTCTCACGCAGGTGAGCCCAAAACCCGGAGCCGAGTACTTCCTGAACGTAACTTTTGCGCTGGCGAATGACACTCCATGGGCGAAGAAAGGGCATGTGCTGGCCTGGGACCAGCTGCCGGTGCCGCTCCAGGTTCCGGAAGCTGCCGCATTCGCTCCCGGCTCGGGACCGGAACTCAAAGTGGACGATTCGGGGACGGCGATCACGGTGAGCAACGATCAGGTGATGGTGCGAATCGGCAAGCAGACGGGCGCGATCGAAGCTTACGACTTCAAGGGAAAACACCTGCTGAGCGGCCTCCTGCCGAACTACTGGCGCGCCCCAACCGACAACGACCGCGGAGACCACATGCCAGAGAGGCAAGAAATGTGGCGCGAGGCCGCAGCCGACCGGGTCATGGGGACGATCACCACGGAGCGAGTCTCGCCTACCGAGGTGAAGATTACGGCGACATCCATGGTGCCCGCGGGAGTTTCCACTCAGACTAACGTCTACACAGTCTTTGCCGATGGCGAGGTGGAAGTCGAGAGCGCTTACGAGCCCGGCCACTTGCAGACGACCGACCTGCCGCGATTCGGCATGCAGGGCACGGTTCCTGGCGAGCTTCGCACGGTGAAATGGTATGGTCGCGGGCCCGAGGAGAATTACTGGGACCGTCACCTCGGATCGCCGGTTGGAATTTATTCCAGCACCGTCGACAAGCTGTGGTTCCCTTACATCGAGCCGCAGGAGACCGGCAACCGCACTGGAATCCGGTGGGTCACTTTCACCGATGAGCAAGGAAACGGCCTGAAGGCGACCGGGCTGCCACTGCTCTCGTTCAGCGCGTGGCCCTTCCCCATGAGTGAACTGGAGCAGGCCAAGCATCCCAGCGAAATCAATTTCGCGAAGGATGTGACCATCAATCTCGATTACCGGCAAATGGGAGTGGCGGGAGACAACAGCTGGGGCGCGCTGCCCCACCGCGAATTCACGCTTCCGCCAGCAAAGTACGACTACAAATTCCGCCTGTCGCCGCTGGTGGCGGGTCAGTAAAAGTGGCGAAAGAACGGATCAGCCGGAAATTCAGGCCACAAACGAAACGTCCCAGGGCTTATTAAGCCTTGGGACGCTCACTGAACAGCCCTCCCCCGAAGTCTGCTCACAGACAAGGTATCAATGCCCCAAAAAGGCGTAAATGGCCCGAACGTGCTACTCGACTAAATGCCTGATTTTATTATCGTTAGCTTAAATCAAGCCATGCAGGTACGGGTGTCTCCCCCGTGCGAAAAACGAGCTGGAAAACGCGCTGCAGCGGGGACACGCGCGCCTACATTTAACAGTGGAATCTGGTGGCGGCGAGTGGACTCGAACCACTGACCTACGGACCAGCTGTCAATCTTCGCAGTTTGTAACGACGGTCCTGATTTTCCTCTCGTTCAAGTGTCCCAAGGGGGACAGGCGGTCATAGCCGGAAGCGTGCAATCTGAACAAGGAAGGGAGTAAAGGGGAAACTCCAGAACACCTTTTTGTGCGTCAGATCGTGCTAGAATCGCGCCGCGCCGAACATGGGGCGAGTTGGCCTTCCTTAGTTTGAAGTTTCCATGACCATACGCGGCGTGAAGCGGTCCTTCGTCGACGCCTTGAAATCAGGTTGGTGAGAACGGCTTTACAGTCTATTTCAGAGTGATTGTCGAGGGAGGTGCGAACGCGGGGTGGGAGTCGCGTGAAAATTGTGGGAATCCTTTTGTGACTTTCGCAAAAGTTCGAATTCACTGGCTGAAATTCGGAGGTTGGCGGTCCAATGCTCAAAAGAGTCATAAAATACGGGCTCTCCAGCCTCGGGTACGAGGTCCGGAGGATTCCGAATGTCGGCTGGGATCCTTTCAAAGACATGTCCCATTTTGTGACATCCAGCACTCCGGTTCTCTTTGATGTTGGCGCAAACATCGGGCAGACGATCCAGAGCCTTCACCAGCACTTCAAACAATCAACCATCCATGCCTTCGAGCCCAGCCCATCAGTGTTTCAGACACTGCAGGAGCGGACGATTGGAATCACGGGGCTCCATCTAGTAAACGCCGGCTTGGGCGCCCATTCTCAAGTCAAGACCTTCGTCGAGAATCAGAACCCGGTTATGAGCTCGTTCCTCGAACCAGGAAAGGATTGTTGGGGTTCGGTGAAGCAGCGGTTCTGCCTCAAACTCGATACGATTGACGAGTACTGTGAGCGGGCCCATGTACGACACATCGACGTTCTCAAATCAGGTACGCAAGGGTTCGAGCTCGATGTGTTGCGCGGTGCCAGCAGGATGTTCGAACAGAAAAGAATACACCTTATATACCTCGAGATTATTTTCTCCGCGATGTACCAGGGGCTGCCGGCGGTGGATGAACTCTTCGGATTTCTGTTTGGTCACGGTTTTCGCGTACTGTCCTTCTATGGCATGAATTATCAGAACCGATTATTGAGTTGGACGGACGTGCTGTTTGTGGATCCCGCATATTCGGGCGAATAACTCTCGTCAACCGGGAACGGACCGTTTACTGTCATTTGAATCTGGTGGCGGCGAGTGGACTCGAACCACTGACCTACGGATTATGAGACCGTCGCTCTAACCACCTGAGCTACGCCGCCGATTTTGGGGAACAGGACCGGAAATCCCGGTCCGCACGCGTGGTCTACGATTCGTGGTCTAACGATTCTAAGAGGCGCGGCAAAACAGTGTCAATCATGCCTGGAACGAGGGCAGCCGCGCTTTTTGGGCACGCTGCAACGACTTCCTGCGATACTGAGCACGCATGAAAGCAATCGCCGTAATTCCAGCGCGGCTTGCATCCACCCGGCTTCCGCGAAAAATGCTGCGTGAGATCGCCGGCCAACCGCTGATCGGGCGGGTCTACCAGGCGGTTCAGGCTTCTCCGCTGCTTGAGGATGTGGTGATCGCCACCGACTCCGTAGAAATCATGGACACTTGCAAGGCCCATGGCTGGAATGCGCGCATGACGTCCCCGGAATGCCGCAGCGGTACCGAACGAGTGCATGAGATTGCCGGAACGCTGGCGGCCGACGTTTATCTCAACGTGCAAGGCGATGAGCCCATGACGCGCCCGGAGCACATCGAGGCGTTGCTCAAGGTCATGAGCGGGCCAAGGGTTGAGGTCGGTACGCTGAAGACGCCCGCGGCGGCGGTGGATGTGAATAATTCCAGCGCGGTCAAAGTCGTGACGGATCACGAAGGGCGGGCGCTGTACTTTTCGCGGGCTACGATTCCGCACGATCGCGATAGGGCATCGCCGCGCTATTTCAAGCATCTGGGCTTCTATGCTTATCGAAAGCCAGCGCTTGACCGCTTTGTGGCGCTTCCGGAGTCATCCCTCGAGCGCAGCGAGAGGCTGGAGCAACTGCGCTTTCTGGAAAATGGAATTGCGATCTACGTTGCCGAAACGGAATTCGACACCGTCGGGGTGGATACGGAAGAAGATCTGCGGCGCGTGGAGAAGATATTGTCCTCACCGTAGGTGTGGTGCGCGCGCTGCGTGGTCAAGACCATTAGCACAGGGGACACAGAGGGCACAGAGGTCCGTTGCTGACACCGGCAGTTCTGCTGGTGTGGCGCGCGCTGCGTGGTCAAGACCATTACCACAGGGGACACAGAGAGCACAGAGGTTCGGTGCTGACACCGGCAGTTCTGCTGGTGTGGCGCGCGCGCTGCGTGCTCAAGACCATTACCACAGGGGACACAGAGGGCACAGAGGTTCGGTGCTGACACGGGCAGTTCTGCTGTCGAGGCCCACGTTCCTACACGGTTTTAATTTATCCCTGAGAGGCACTGGCAGGGCGAAGGCGCGACCAGGCGTGGGCCGCTTCCAGCCGCCGCGAGATCGCAGGGTGGGAGTGGAAGAACCACTCCACAAAGCGGGAGGGCGTACGCTCCGCCAGGTTCTGATCAGCAAGTTTGTTCATCGAGGAGATGAACGGATCCACGCTGGCAATCGACTGGAACGCATAGCGGTCCGCCTGGCGCTCGTTGTAACGCGAGAAGGCGTTCAGCGCCGGCATCAGCAGAAACGAGAGGACGGTTGAAACCAGCACGAGCAGCGGAAGGTTGGCGAAGTCTGAGAGAGTGTCAAATACGTGGAGACGGTCCATCGAATAGTGAAGGACCCAGTTGGCCGCCCAGAATCCAAAGAACGTGATGGCCGCCTGGAGAACGATGCTTTTCAGGATGTGCCGGTGAACGTGATGACCAAGCTCATGCGCGAGCACAGACTCAATTTCATCGCTTGAGTAATTGTCCAGCAGCGTGTCAGCGAGAATAATTCTGCGCGTGCTTCCAAGGCCGGTCAGCGCAGCATTGGCCTTCTTACTCTTCTCCGAAAGTTTCCAGCGATACACGCCGCGCACCCGGGTGCCGGCTTTTTCGCCCAGCTTGACGAGGCGCGACTTGAGCTCTTCGTTTTCCAGCGGCTCGAACTTGTAGAAGATGGGGAACAGCAGTACGGGCGCAAGCTGCGCCATCAGGACAAACAGTCCCAAAAATGCCGCCCACGCGATGAGCCACCAGTACTGGGGAAACTCCCGGATGGTGAAATACAACAGTTCGGTCACGATAGCAGCCAGCACCATGCCGACCAGAAATCCCTTGCCTTCGTCCCACAGCCAGGCGCGAGTTCCCTGGTTGGAAAGATGGAAGCGATGTTCCAGGCGGAAGCCATAGTAGTCGAGCCCGAAGCCAAGGAGCTTCGCGATCAGGAGCAGGAACAGTACGTACAGAAAAACTGCGAAGGTGTAGTTCTGAAAGGCGACGCCGAAGGCGACATCGCGGAGGCGGGCATTCCATCCGGTGGCCAGTAAGACCGCTAGAACGGTGAGTCCGAGGGCAAAGTCGGCGATTCCAAGCCGGCGGCGGATACGGTTGTAGCTGCGGGCTTCCGGGGAATCGGCGACGCTTGAGTTCATGGCGCTTGCAAAGCTCATTCGTCTTGGGACAATTATCGTATCGCCTTGCGAGAATTGCGAGAACTAAAAGGACAGTGACCGGAAAGCGCGAAACAAGCGCCGGCAGTCTATGTACAGCGGGGTAACCGACGAAACGGTTACGCCGAAAACGGCAACAGGCTTGTCTTTCAAAGGGAAGCAGCTGCTGAGCTTGGTGTACGGACTATCCCTTTTCAACGAACTCCTGGCCGGTGGCGAGCATCTCCTCGACGAGTTGGGGAGAGCAGGCTTCGGCGTAAACCCGCAGCAGAGGCTCGGTTCCGGAGGCGCGAAACAGAATCCAGGCTTCCGCTCCGTTGCCGTCCGTCGGCGTCTCGAGAAAGAATTTGACGCCGTCGAGGCCTTCCTTCTTCAGCACCGGATACCGTCCCAGTCGGCGCGTGCTTTCGGCCCGCGCGCGCTTGATCGCCGATTGCTTCACTTCTTCCGGGATATGCAGATCGCGGCGACCGTAATAGTGCGGGCCGAAGTCGCGCTGCAGATCGGCCACAAGCTGTCCCAGCGGCTTGTGCTCCTGCGCCATCACATTCGCCAGCAACAACGAGTTCAGAATGCCATCGCGCTCGGGCAGGTACCGCGAATACCCGATTCCGCCCGACTCCTCGCCTCCGATGGCGATCTCGCGTTCCATCATCAGGTCGGCAATATATTTAAAGCCGATGGGGCACTCGTTCACTTTGCGGCCATGGCGAGCGGCGATGCGGTCGAGCATCCGGGTAGTATTGAAAGCCCGCACTACCTCTCCCTTCCATTGTTTGCGCTCCAGCAGCCAGCGCAGCAGGACGGAAAATATTTTGTGCGAGTCGACAAAGCTGCCATCCTCGGCTACCGCGCCGATGCGGTCAGCGTCGCCGTCGGTAGCGAAGCCGGCATGGCACTTCTCCTTTACAACCACTTTTTGCAGATCGGCGATATGAGGCTCGATCGGTTCCGGATTGATTCCCGGAAATAGCGGATTCAGTTCCTGCCGGATGGCCACGTGGGGGATGCCGCGTTCCTCGAAAATCTGGGCGAGGACGCCGCGGCCGGAGCCGTACATGGAATCCACGGCAAACCTGAAATTCGCCTTCGCAATCAGGTCGAGATCGGCAAAAGCGCAGATGGCTTCGCGATAACTCTTTTTCAGGTCGACCTGTTCAATTGCGGCTTTCGCGGCAGTACCGGCCTTCGATTGGCCGGGGGCCGCCAACTCCCCCTCGATGATCTTCATGATGGCGGGCGTCGCCGAGCCCCCAAACTTCGCCTTGAACTTCACCCCATTCCAGTTCCACGGATTGTGGCTCGAGGTGATCACCACGCCCCCGGCCGCGCCGGTATTTTTGACGAAGAACGATATCGCGGGAGTAGGCGAGTAATCCGCGGCCAGCTTTACCGGGATGCCGGCGTCGGCAAGGACCTGGGCGGCAATGCCGGCGGCACGCTGCGAGGCGAAGCGGGTGTCGTAACCGACCACTACGCCACGCCGGCTGTCTTCGTGCTTGAGAACGTAGGCGGCGATGGCGGCCACGACGCGGCGCACATTGTCGAAGGTAAAGTCGTCGGCAATGACAGCGCGCCAGCCGTCGGTTCCGAATTTGATGTCCGAAGCCATGATTGACTGAGACCCTCAGACCAACTTGTGCAGCTTCTTCTGATCGAGGTGCGATACCACCTTGCCCACGTCCTGCGCCCGCGCGCGACTGGTGATCAGCAACGCGTCACCGGTCTGGACCACCACCAGATCGCTGACGCCCACAACAGCCACGAATCTGTCGAGAGCATGGACGTAGTTGCCGCCGGCATCGAGCGTGAACATGCCCTTGCTCAGAATCAGGTTGCCGTCCTGCGGCTTACGGCGGGCGGTGTGGTGCTCGTGGAGCGCGGTCCACGATCCCAGATCGTTCCAGCCGAAGTCGGCAGGAAGGCAGAAGATGTTCGAGCTTTGCTCGCCCTTGTCGGATCGAGGCTCCAGCACCGCGTAGTCGACGCTGATGTTTTCACACTTCGGATACAGCTTGCGAAACACCGATGGAAACTGCCGCGTGCCGAAAGAAGCCGCAATCTTTTCCAGCACAGACGCAGTTGCTGGGAGGTGCTCGCGCAGAGCGTTGGCCAAGGTGCGGGCGCTCCACAGGAACATTCCGCTGTTCCAGAAGTAGTTGCCGGCTTTGAGGAACTCGGCGGCGCGATCCGCGTCGGGCTTCTCGGTGAAGCGGCGAACGCGGCGTGCTTCGCCCTCGGTTGCGGCGCCCGCCTCGATGTAGCCGTAGCCGGTCTCGGCTCGCGTGGGGCGGATTCCCAGCACCACGATGTTCTCTCCAGCCGCAGCCAGCTCAATTCCCTTCTTCAGCAAATTCTGGTAACGCTTCTGGTCTTCGATCACGTGATCGGATGGAAACATTCCGATCACCGCTTCGGGATCGGTGCGCATCAGGATGAAGGCCGCCAGACCGATTGCCGGCGCGGTGTTGCGGCCCAGCGGTTCGGGGACCACCTGCGCTTTGGGCACGCGTGGAAGCTGGCGCAGAATCTCGGTTTGAAGGTCCTGGTTGGTGATGATCCAGAAACGCTTCGCCGGCGCGAGCGGAAGCAGACGAGACACGGTTTGCTGGATCATCGTCTGCTTGCCATCGAGCGCGAGCAACTGCTTGGCGCGGCGCTTGCGGCTCAGCGGCCAGAAGCGCGTGCCGCGCCCTCCCGCCAGGATTACCGGATAGAAATTGGAATTGGTTTTCGCCACTCTTCAGCCGCTCACGCGTAGTTGAGAACTCACAGCTTCGTCTCGGGATCCGGCAGCTTTCCGCCGGGTACTCTGGCTTTCAGAAATTCCACCTGCCATTGCGGACGCACGCGAAACTCTGGCAGCGAAGCCGGAATCACGACGCCATCGCCCTTGGCGGCAGTGATCGGATCCATACCGTCCGCTTCAATCAGCCCACAACCTTCGGTGACGACCAGAATATGTGCGGCCGTCTTGCCGGAACTGTCGCGCGTGGAGAATGACTGCGGCCCTTTCAATTCGAACCTGTCGACCACAAAGTAAGACGTCGCGATCAGTGGCGAGAGCCTGTCTCCCGCGCCGTTCATCGAGACCGGCGCCGCCTTGATCACCTTGCCCGAAGGAACCTTCTCTTTCAGCGCCGCCAGTCCGTCCTCCAGATGAAGCTCGCGAGGGCGGCCGTAATCATACAGGCGATAGGTAGTGTCGGACTGCTGCTGCGTCTCCACGATCACCGCCCCGGGGCCCAGAGTGTGCACCGTGCCTCCGGCCACGTAGATCATGTCTCCGGCGTGAATGTCGATCCAGTTGAGCAACTCCTCGGCGCGCTTCTCATCGATCGACTGCTGAAACTCACCACGAGTTACGCCCTTCTTGAGGCCAAGCGCGATCTGCGACCCCGGACGGGCGTGCGCGACGTACCAGCACTCGGTCTTCCCGCAGGGCTGCCCAGTTTGCTTCGCCATTTCGTCATCGGGATGCACCTGAACGGAAAGCTTGTCGTGAGGAAACAGGAACTTCAAAAGCAGCGGAAAGCGGTCTGCATCGGGGGCGGTCTGGCCCACCAGTTTCCTGCCGAATTGCACGCTCAAATCCGAAAGCGACTTCCCCGCCAGCGGTCCGTTGGCCACCTGGCAGGCGTCCCCCGTCAGCCAGGTCTCGCCGATCTTCTCGGTGCAGCGGTAGTTCGGATAGATGGGCGAAAGGTCGAGCGTGCCCCAGGGCCGGGGGTCAAACGCGGGAACCATCAGCAGTGGATAAAGGTTGTCCATGAGAAGGCTTTGCAGAGATCAGCCCCGGTCTGAAGCCCCAGACGCCGTGCGTTAGAAGCTTAAATGGAGACCAAGGCTGCCTGCCATGCATTATCTACAAGGAAGGAAAAAACTTGCGCATGCGCTCCAGGCCGCGGTCGAGTTCCTTTGTCGACGTGGCGTAGGAGATGCGAATGTGCTCGCGGGTGCCGAAGCCCTCGCCGGGAACCGCAGCCACATGGGCCTCACGAAGTAACTTGCCTGCCACATCCGACGCGGACCGGACGCCGCCCCGCCCAAAGTAGTGCGAAACATTGGGATAGGCGTAAAAGGCCCCTTCCGGCAGGGTGCAGGTAATCCCCGGAATGGCGCGCAAGCCGTTGACGATATGATCGCGGAGCTTGATGTAGTCCTGTCTCATTTCCTCCACGCATTCCTGAGGACCGGTCAGGGCGGCGACAGCCGCCTTCTGCACGATCGAGGTGGGGTTGGAGGTCGACTGGCTCTGGAGCTTTAGCATGGCGCTGAGCACCGGCGCCGGGCACAGGGCATATCCCAGGCGCCAGCCGGTCATGGCGTAGGTCTTGGACAGCGACCCCACAATCACCATGCGGTCGCGATACTGCTGGAGCGAGCCCATGGAGAAGTTCCGGCCCGTGTAGTTCAGGTAGACATAGCACTCATCGGAGATCACCCAGATGCCGCGCTGCGCCGCCATCGCCATCACCGACTTAAGATCCTCCGGCGACATCACCGCGCCTGAAGGATTCGACGGCGAGTTGAGAATGATGAGTTTGGTCCGCGGCGTCACCAGCCGCTCGACCATCTCCGCGGTGACGCGAAAGCCTTCGCTCTCCTCGGTTTCGAGCAGCACGCAGTTACCACCGGCGTAGCGGACGATGTCCTTGAACGAGACCCAGTAGGGCACGGGCAGAATGACCTCGTCGCCGTGGTCGACCAGAACCTGAATGGCGTTGAACAGGACATGCTTGCCGCCGGTCGAGGCCATGGTCTCCTCGCGGCGGTAGTTCGAACCGAAATCGGCCGCGTGGCGCTTCACGATGGCGTCGCGCAGATCGGCGATCCCGCCCACGGCCGTGTACTTGCTGAAATTGTTCTGGATAGCCGCAATGGCCGCGTCCTTGATGTGCTGAGGCGTGGCAAAGTGCGGCTCGCCGGCGCCGAAGTCGACCACATCGACGCCTTGCTGCCGGAGCTTGTCGGCCTCAGCCACGACCGCCATGGTGGCGGAGGGCTCAATGCGGTTGATGCGTTCGCTCAGCTTCAGCGCGGGAACTGCTTCGGTCACTGGGGTCATGCTCTGCGTCCTGCTTTCCTGGTTCTATGATTCTGGGTTCTATGATTCTGGGCTTTGCCGCCGGAATCCAGCTTGCCTTTCAATCTGCGCTCCACCAACTCGGGCACCAGGCCCCGGATCGAGCCTCCCAGGTGGGCAATCTCACGCACCAGGCGAGAACTCAAATAGGAGTACTTGCCCGCCGGCATCATGAAGACCGTCTCCAGGTCGGGCCGCAGCTTGCGATTCATGAGCGCCATCTGCAATTCGTACTCGTAATCGCTGATGGCGCGAATGCCGCGCAGCACCGCTCTGGCCTTCACCCTGCCGGCGTAGTCGACGGTCAGGCCTTCGAAAGTGTCGACGCGCACATTCCGGAACTGCGAGGTCAGCGACTCCAGCATCGCGATGCGCTCCGCTAAAGTAAACAGCGGCCGCTTTTCCGGGTTGCGCAGGATCGCCACCACCAGCTCATCGAAAATCTTGCTTCCCCGTTCGATCAGATCGAGGTGACCGTTGGTCGGCGGATCGAATGAGCCGGGATAGACGGCGATGACCTTCTTCAATGGGCCCCTCGGTGCTCGTCGCGGACACTATCCCTGCGGAGGCGGCAAGCCAACTAGAGATTCTATTCGGCGAGTGTCAGAGATAGCAACAAAGGGCCGCGCCCTATCGGCGGCCCACCGAGGCTTTCGCTTCCGGCACCGACGGCATGGTGGTGACCCGGCCTCCGCCAGAAGCGGCGGCTTGCGCGGCTACCGGCGGCGGCGGCGCGGCAATCAGTCCCGTCGCCTTGCGGACTTCGGTGTCGACTTTGGCGGTGACGTCCTTGTTGTCCTTGAGGAACTGGCGGGCATTTTCGCGGCCCTGCCCGATACGTTCGCTCTTGTAGCTGTACCAGGCGCCGGATTTCTCGACGATATTGTGGGTGACCGCCAGGTCAAGGAGGTCACCCTCGCGGGAGATGCCTTCGCCGTACATGATGTCGAATTCAGATTCGCGGAAGGGCGCGGCAACCTTGTTCTTCACGATCTTCACCTTGGTGCGCGAGCCCACGACCAGGTCGCCCTCCTTAATGGCGGCGATACGGCGGATATCGATGCGTACCGACGAATAGAACTTCAGGGCGCGGCCGCCAGTCGTGGTTTCAGGATTGCCGAACATCACGCCGATCTTCTCCCGGATCTGGTTGATGAAAATAAGGCAAGTGCGGGACTTGGAGACAATGCCGGTCAACTTGCGCAAGGCCTGTGACATCAGGCGGGCCTGAAGCCCCATGTGGCTGTCGCCCATCTCGCCGTCGAGTTCGGCCTTGGGCACCAGGGCGGCGACCGAGTCGACGACCAGGACGTCGATGGCATTGGAGCGCACCAGCGCCTCGGCAATTTCCAGTGCCTGCTCGCCGTAGTCGGGCTGGGAGACGAGCAGGTTGTCGACGTCAACGCCGAGTTTCTTGGCATAGGCGGGGTCGAGCGCGTGTTCGGCGTCGATAAATGCGGCCATGCCGCC
Organism: Terriglobales bacterium; assembly: GCA_963803205.1. Lineage (GTDB taxonomy): Bacteria > Acidobacteriota > Terriglobia > Terriglobales > Acidobacteriaceae > CAWDLG01. The sequence goes on along the minus strand of CAWDLG010000002.1, from coordinate 737,486 downwards.
GGCTTTTTGTGCCTCGGCAATGACTTGCAGGGTGATCGTGGTCTTTCCCGAAGATTCGGGACCGAACACTTCTACCACCCGGCCCCGGGGGAACCCGCCGACTCCGAGGGCGGCGTCAAAGGAGATTGAACCGGTGGAGATGACCGCAATCGGCACGATCGCTTCCTTCGATCCCAGGCGCATGATCGAGCCTTTGCCAAACTGCTTTTCAATCTGCGCAAAAGCCAGATCAATTGCTTTGCTGCGTTCATCAGCCATATGAGTGCGGCTCCTGAGGCAAAAAGTTACTTGAAGGCGGATTATACAACTTTCACGATGGCGAAGAAAAGGCGAATTTTGTCGGACGGAGGAAAACTTCCCGAAACGGGATCGAATTACTGCGCGCCCCTGTGGTTTGAAACTGTCCAACCACAGAGTACACAGAGGAACACAGGGGAAAAACCATCCGGTTATCACGAGTGATCGCGCTTCCCTCTGTGTGCCCCTGTGCTCTCTGTGGTTGAAAGCGGTTCACCACAGCGAAACAGGGGTAAAACTGCACAATCCTGCAACCTGAATGCACACTACCCATAGGTATTAATCCTGAGATTTTTCTTTTTCCTTCGCTGTCTGGGAGTAGTAAAATCCGCGTGGTTTGGTTTTTGCAGGCTTCAAACGTGACGCTAACCGCGCCACGATGTTTCCGTCCTTCGGGAGGTTTTCATGGAGCATCGGGCCCCTGGCAGTTCCCCAGCAGCACAATCTCCGCATGTATCGCACCGCGAGGGTCGCGGCGCATGGGTTTTGACTTGCTACGGCATCACCGGACTCGCCCTGTTCGGCGTGCTGATTTACTTCTTCTCGACCTACATCACCCATTAGCGCCGGCGTTTTCTGACCGGCGCCTGCGTCCGCCGGCGCACGGCGCTCCCTCCTGACGGCGCAGAAACGATACGTGTACGCATGGCGGACAGGCGGTCCGCCCCGGCATTTGTCCATCATTGAACGTGCTACAATGACCCGCGCCTAAACGTTCTTCCGCTGACGAAACCATGCGGATTCCCCACATTTCAGAGACGGATTGATTTCGTGTCGACCCGCGATTCAAAACCTGCCGCCATCACGTACGCCGACGCGGGCGTGGACATCGAGCAGGGGAACCGCACCAAGAAGCGCATCAAGTACCTGGCCCACAAGACTTTCACGCGCGGCGTGCTCAGCGAGATCGGGGGCTTCGGCGCTCTCTTCGCCATCGACAAGGAGAAATACCTCGACCCGGTCCTGGTTTCGAGCGTCGATGGAGTCGGCACCAAGCTCAAAGTGGCCTTCGCCATGAACGTCCATTCCACGATCGGCGCGGACCTGGTCAACCACTGCGTCAACGACATTGCGGTCCAGGGCGCCACACCGCTGTTCTTCATGGATTACCTGGCGGTGGGCAAGCTGGAGCCGACGATCGCGGAGCAGGTCGTCGAGGGACTCTCCACTGCCTGCAAGCACAACGGCTGTGCGCTGATCGGCGGCGAAACGGCGGAGATGCCGGGTTTCTACGCCGATGGAGAATACGATCTCGCCGGCTTCATCCTGGGCGTGGTCGAGCGGGAGAGGGTGATTACGGGAAAAAGCATCGAGGCGGGCGACGTGATCCTGGGACTGGCCTCGAGCGGACTGCACACTAACGGTTACTCCCTCGCCCGCAAACTGCTGTTCGAAGTGGGCCACTACACCCCCGACACTTACGTCAACGAACTCAAGGGCAAGGTCGGCAACGAGCTGATGCGAACCCACAAGAGCTACTGGCCGGTGATCCGCAAACTGGTTGCGAGCGAATGCGTGTCCGGCATGGCGCACATCACCGGTGGCGGCATCACCGAGAATCTTCCCCGCATCCTGCCCCGCGGGGTCGCCGCCGTGATCGAGATGGGAAGCTGGCAGGTCCCGCCAATCTTTCAGCACCTGCAGAAACTGGGCAGCGTGCCTCAGGACGAGATGATGCGGACCTTCAACATGGGTTTGGGCATGCTGCTGGTCGTTCCCTCAAAGAAATTCAAGAAGGCGCAGAGCGTGCTGGAACGCTCCGGCGAAAAAGGTTATACCGTGGGCCGCATCGTGAAGGGCGAAAAGAAAGTCGTCTACACCTAGCCGGCTTCGGCCGATACCCGCACATGTCCGACCGGCTTTTCGTGCAGCAGAAGTTCGGTCGCCTGCACGCGGGGATCGTTGTGGAACCAGCACTGCACGATGTTGTCCTGAAGGAAGTTCGCCACCGAAAGCAGAATCATGCCCTGGTGGTGTGCCATCCAGCAGCGAACCAGCTCATAGCGATGGCGCCGCGAGCGCAGCCGGGACGGCGTGTAGTCGGCCGCTTCGTAGAAGCCGTAGGAGCCGAACCAGCCGCTCTTCATCATCTTGCGCAAATTCCGCACCGCGCCGGCGGCGTCCACGTGCAAGGCCAGGAAGGTCGAGTAGGGAGAAATCACGAGCGCGTTCAGCTCGCGCTTGCGCATGGCAAGGTGTGGCAGCCCGAAGGCATAGTACTGGTAGTTCCCCGCTTCATCGGTCTGGAAATATGCCGACTCCGAAATCCCCCACGGGATGCCCTTGTTCGCGGTGTACGCCTGTTGAAGCCGAACCGCGGCCAGCCGTGAGCGCTCCAGCAAGGTGTTCGGGTACATCCGCATCCACAATGCGGGCATGAGGTATTCGAACATGGTACCCGTCCAGGAAAGCAGCACCGGGCGGCCTCCCTCCATGGTGTGGGCGCGGCCCAGCATAAACCAGCATTCCTGCGGGATATCTTCCTTGGCAATGGCGGCGAATACCGCCGTCCGAGACTCGGTGGCCAGCAAGTCGTAGCACGCGGTGCTGAGCTGCTTGCTCTCGACGTCGTATCCCACGGATAACAGCTTGCGCCGACGGTTCAGCAGGAAGCCGAATTCCATCTCCTTGCTGAATTTTCGCGCGATGGCGGCGATGGCTTCGAGATCGCCGATCAGGGCCATGGCGTTCGAGCGCGCTTCAGGAAGCAGGCTGAGCAACCGGCGGCACAGCTCTTTATGCTCCTCGGAAGCGCTGGAGCCGCCGACAAATTTCAGGTGAGAGGAAAGCTTGTCGATGAAGCCCGGCACCCGCTCCAGCCCGAGTGTGTGCGAGGCGAATTCCAGCTTGAGCGCGGGATCGTCCCACAAGGGCGCGAACTCCTGCATCAGCCAGGGCGCGTAGGACCGCACTATGACTTCTATGTTGTGCAGCCGCGCCAGCGCCTGCTCGGCAAACCACTTGGCCTCTTCGAGATGCTTGGCCTGGGCGTTCTGATGAATGTCGTTGAGGAAGGAATCGGATGTGCCCAGCAGCATCTGCAGCCAGTTCTCTTCGTGGATCTCACGTTCGATCTCGGCCAGGGCCTTTCTCGGCAGCGCGCCCAGGTCGACCAGAATCCGAAGATGATCGATGAACCCGGTCGCCAGGGTTGATTCAAGCAGCGGACGGTGCACGCGCTCCATGGACCCCTGCTCCAGCGTCCACAGAGAAGCCACTAAATTTCCGCTGTCCACCGACGAAACGAATGGGCTGCCGAGCGGGGCGAGGGTGCGGGTGTCGTACCAGTTGAAGAACTGCCCGCGATACCTTGACAGGCGGGAGACAGTTTCGAGGGTGCGGTGAGTCTGCCGCGCAAACTCGGGCACGGTCAGATATCCAAACTCACAGGCCACTTGCCGGGCGTTTAGCAGGAAACCGAGATTGGTAGGAGAAATTCGCGCGGCGATATTTGCCGGCTCTTCCTGAACATTGTCCGGAATGAGCCAGTTGTGCTCCTCAGTGCAGAATTCCGCAAAGTAGCGCCAGGTACGCAGGGCGCAGCGGCGCAGGAACAGTTCGTCCCTTTCCGAAGCCTGGTAGCGAAGCGACCTGGGCGGACGGTTCAGCCACACCGACAGCGGCTTGCTGCTCGCCCACAGCACAAGGATCGGCAGGGCGGCCGGCAAAGCGCTACGCCGCGTCAGCAGAACGATGACGGCGAGGAGCAGGGAAAGCACCGGAACCCAGTTCAGGTAGGAATCGGCGGGCGAGCGCTTGGTAGTGCCCAGTTCCGCCTCGGCCGCGGTCTCCCATTCCAGCAGGCGCTGCCGCGTGAGCATGCGGCGGACAAGGGCGCGCACCACCGCGTCGATTGAAACTAGGGTCTGGTGCGCCAGGAACGTCAGCGTCATGAAGACGTTCACCGTGGCGGCGAACAGCGCGCTCAGCGCGTCGCGAACCACAACTGAGCTGCCGGTCACGGCGGCCCGGACCAGGCTGAACAGGAACTGAAACCACGTGGGAACGATCAGAATGATCAGCGCAGCCAGCGTCCACGACCGGGGGCGCCCGGGCAAGGCCAGCCAGCCGAGCACGAACAGCATAAAGGTCGCGGGTTCGACCAGGCTGCGGCGCAGGTTGTCCAGAATCTTCCACTGCGAAAGCAGCGAAATGGGATTTTGAGTGACGTCACCCGATTCTTCCGACACCTGGGGCAGGAGCCATCCCGCGATCTGCCAGTCTCCGCGAAGCCAGCGGTGCTTGCGCTTGTTGTAGGCGCTGTAGTGGGACGGGTAGTCCTCGATGACCTCGATGTCGCTGGCCAGTCCGGCTCGGGCATACGCGCCCTCAATCAGATCGTGGCTGAGCAGGGCATTGCGCGGAAACCGCCGGTCCAGCACGCGGTGGATGGTTTCGACTTCGTAGATGCCCTTGCCGGTGAAGCTGCCCTCGCCATAGAGGTCCTGATACACATCCGAGACCGCGCGAGTGTAGATGTCGAAACCAGTTTCGCCGGAGAAGATGCTGGCCAGCCGCGAGCGCGTGGCGCTCTGAACGCTGACTCCCACGCGAGGCTGCAGGATTCCGTAACCGGCGACGACGATGTTCTTTTTGGGATCGATAATCCCCTGATTCAGCGGATGCGCCAAAGCGCCGATCATGCGCTGGGCAGCGCCGCGCGGGAGTTCCGTATCGGCGTCCAGGGTGATAACGAATCGCACCTTCGGGAGGATGGACAGGTCGCCCACCTTCACCGGGAAGCTGTCGTGATCTTTCCTGAGGAGCTTGTTGAGGTCGAGCAGCTTGCCGCGCTTGCGTTCCCAACCCATCCACACTTTCTCGCGCGGGTTGTAAACCCGGTGGCGATGCAGAACCAGGAACGGCTCTTTGCCCTCGGTTCCATGCTTCTTGTTCAGGGCACGCACCAGTTGCGAGCAAAGCTCTACCAGAGGATCGTCCTCGCGCGAAGGCTCGCGGGCGTCTGCCAGATCGGTAAGCAGGGCGTAATAGAGGTTGGGATCGTGATTGCCCAGGAACCGCACTTCCAGGTCGTCGACCAGGCGGCGGACCTGTTTGTCGCTCAAAAGCAGGCTGGGCACAGCTACAAGGCTCAGGCAGTCGGTGGGCACGCCCTTGGAGAAATCGAACTTGGGAAGAATTTCAGGCCGCAGTGACGAAGTCACCAGGTACGCCATCATCTGAACCGCACTCTGAGAGCTCAAGAGCACGAGCGCGACCATGGCGACGAGAAACGAGCTCAACGAGATCCAGGGATCGGTCACGATCAGCAGAGTGACCGACATGATCACGAGCGTAAGGATGGCGATTCCGGGGATGAAGAAATCATCCGGATATTTGCGCAGAAGCATCGCCACCCGGTGGAGAAATTTCGGGTTGTAAGAGATCTTCTGGTGAAGCTGCGGCGCACCCTCTGCGATCAGGTAGTAGCCGATGTGCGACTGCCGGGTTGCCATGCGGGGATCCGCATCGGGCTGAGCCTGTGCCGCTTTTGCCAGCGCTAAAGCCTCCGCCGCCACCTGCATCTCGGTCATATCCGAGCGCTCGGCGATCTTGACGATCTTGTCGCGGTACAGGTCGCGGCTGTCGTACTCCATGCGCGCGTAAGTACCGGTCGGATCCTCGCGCAGGACGCGATCGAACAGGATCAGCGGCTCCAGCAGGTCTTTCCAGGAGGTCTGCCCGATATCCCGCAGGCTGCGGACACAGACCCCGGCACCGTTTGCCAATTCGTGGTCGGCAGCAAGTTGAGCGCCCCTGGTCTTGATCTCCGCCAGCAGGCGGAGTTTCATCGCCGGGACCAGGCCCCATAATTCGCGCAGATTAAGGACGGTGATTTCCTGAAACGCCTCCATGTAGGCGGCGAAGGTTTCTTCGGCGAACTGCCAGCCGGCGGCTTCCAGGTATCCGGCGGCGATCGCCGCCACGCGCGGCAGAACAGCGTGGCTGGCATCGCGCACGTGCGGAGTTTTCCGGAGCGGCTTCAGGGTCTGGGTGGTCTCCTGAAGCTCGGAGTTCACCAGCCGGACATTGTCGTGAAGCCAGCGAAAATCGTCGGAAACGTGGCCTTCTTCCCGCGGGCGACGGAGCGCGGCAATCAACGGCCTCAGTTCGATGGCGAGCGCGGCACCGCGCTCCTGAAAATAGTGAGACGAGGGAGTGTTCGGCAGCCACGCGAGACTCCGCGCCAGATCGGCGGCGTGGGTGCGAAGGAGAGCAAGGTCGGCGGCAGCTTCCTGGGGCGCGGCCGGCTGCCACTTCGCCTCGGCCGCAGCCAGTTCCAAATGTGTGTTCTGGGGCATCCGTTTGCTACCTGTAGCTTGCAGCTTGCATTTCAAACATTTCCGCGTACCGCCCACCGCGAACCGAGAGCTGGTCGTGACTGCCCTCTTCGGCGATGTTGCCGTTTTCGAGCACTATGATGCGGTCCGCCATCCGTACGGTTGAAAAGCGGTGCGAGATAAAAAGTGCCATCTTCCCGGCAGTGAGTTCGGCAAAGCGCTGGAACACCTCGAATTCGCTGCGGGCGTCGAGGGCAGCGGTCGGCTCGTCCAGGATCAGCACCTGAGCGTCACGTAAATAGGCCCGCGCCAGCGCCACCTTCTGCCACTCTCCACCTGAGAGATCCACGCCCCCGTCAAAGCGCCGGCCCAGAAGCTGCTCATAAGTGCCCGGCAGCCTCTCAATCACCTGGTCGGCCATCCCTTTGCGCGCTGCCAGTTTGATGGAGTCGAGCGCCTTCAGTTCGTCGATACGCCCGATGGCGATGTTTTCCCGCGCCGTCATCTCGTAGCGCATGAAGTCCTGAAAGATGACGCCGATTTCGCGATAGAGATCGTCGAGATCGTATTCGCGCAGATCCACGCCGTCGAGCAGAATCTGGCCCTCAGTCGGGTCGTAAAGCCGGGTCATCAGCTTCACGATCGTGGTCTTGCCCTGTCCGTTCTCCCCAATCAGTGCCACGCGCTCGCCCGGGCGAAGGGTGAAGTTCAGCCGATTCAGCACCAGCCGCGGGTTCCCGGGATAGCTGAAGGAAACGCCGCGGAACTCAAAGCCGCGCATGATGGGCCTGGGCGCGGGCAGCGCGTTGGGCTTGGAGCGGATGGTGGGCTGCATGTCGAAAAACGCCAGCAGATCGGTGAGGAACAGAGCCTGGTCGGCGATGCTCGCGACGGTCGAAAAAATCTGTTGAATATTGCTGCTCGCCTGCATGATGGCGCCAGTCAGCAAGGTGAGGTCGCCGATGCTCAGGGCTCCCCGAACTGTCCGCCATACCACATAAACGTAGGCCGAGTAGTAGCCGATGGTGCTGATGATCGAGAACAGCGACCCGGCAACCAGGCGGCGCCGGGCCAGGTCGACATTCTCGTCGTAGATCTGGTCGGATAGTCCGGTGAAGCGTTGGGTTAGGAATCGGCTCAGCCCGAAGAGCTTCAGTTCCTTGGCTGCCTCCCGGCTTCCGCCCAGAATGCGCAGGTAGTCGAGTTGGCGGCGGATCGGCGTCTGGCGGAAATTCTTGGCGTAGCCGAGAAACGCGAAATGACTCTCTCCCAGAAACGCGGGAAGAACGCCGGCGACCAGCAGCAGCATCAACCACGGCGAGAACACCATGATCGCGATGGACAATGAAATCGTGGTGATCACCTGCTGCACTAGCCGACCAATCGACTGAATCATCCCCAGACGGTCGGTGGCCTGCACGCGGGCGCGATCCAGGCGGTCGTAGAAGACCGGATCCTCATACGCCAGCAAATCCAGTTCAGCGGCGTGTTTCATCACCTGAATGCTGACGTGGCGGGTGTACTTGTCGGCGAGCAGGGCGTCGAGATAGTCGATGATGCGGGCGAGGATGCTGCCCAGCACGGCCAGACTGAACTCCGCCGCCAGCAGCCACCAGAACTGCGGGTGCACAGGCTGGTGATTGGCGATCGCCTGATAGATTCCATCGATGATCAGGCGGGTTACAGCGAGGAGAGCCAGCGGCAGCAGCGCGGCGACACCGCGGAAAAGCAGACCCAGGGAGACCACCAACCGCCCGGATTCCCACACGATCTTCAGAACCGGGGGGATATTCCGCAGCGCGGTGAGGCGTTCCTGCCAGTTGCCCCAGAAATTGTCCTGTTCCGCCATAGCTAAGTGACTGACTTTTGAAGCCCTTCAAGAAAACAAATCCGTAGGAGCCCACGCCCACAGGATGGTCAGCTAGAGATGCGACGAACTGCCCCTAAGGTTTGTTGGGACATATAGTTATGATACCGCGACGGAAACGGCCTGGTACCGCCCATATTCGCGGACTGCATTTATACACCCGTCCCAGTGGAGCCCCCATCGGGGATTTCGAAAACACCGGTCGACTCCCTCGTAAACTATTCATTCATAATCGGTTACGTCGTTCTCAAATTGGAATCGGGGGGGATTCTCGTTGGCGGCCGCAAACCATGAACCGTGTGTAGGTTTTTCCGGGGACCTGGAATTCGTCGAATGGGGTGGGTTGTCAGGAAACTGCGCCACCCAAAGACCGCCCTGTAGTAAAGGTTTTTTCACCACAGGGAGCACAGGGAGCACAGAGGAATTTAACCCTGTGGCCTCGTGTACCCTGTGGTGCCTTGGGCAGGCACTTATGGCAGCGCTAGAGCGTCGATTTTTTCACCACAGGGGGCACAGGGAGCACAGAGGGATTTAACCCTGTGGCCTCTGTGTAACCTGTGGTAAGGATTTTTCACCATAGAGACCCTCTCTTAAACCTGAAGAAGTTATCTCTGGAGAGATGTTGCCTTGGGCAGGCACTTATGGCAGCGCTAGAGCGTCGATTTTTTCACCACAGGGGGCACAGGGAGCACAGAGGAATTTAACCCTGTGGCCTCTGTGTAACCTGTGGTAAGGATTTTTCACCACAGAGACCTCTCTCTCTTAGACCTCAAGAAGTTTTCCCTGAAGAGATGCTGCTTTGGGCCGCAGCGCCGCCGCCCAGATCAGTACGGCAATGTCTCCGAATGACGTTCGTTGAACCGGCGGTCATGGCCGTCTGGAATATTGCGGCTGTCCCGGTACGCGCCCACCATGGATTAGGTAACCAGTGACCGCCCTCCGTCCAGCCCTCCTCAACGAAGAACGCACGCGTGCGGCAGAGAATCCGGTGAAGGGAATCCGCTCGTGACCTCCCTCGCCATCGCCATCGGTAACCACATGCTTCCCGTCTTTTTTTTGTATGGGTTGGCATTCTTCTCCCTGGGGCTGGCGGCCTGCTTACAACCCACTCGCGGCAGCACGTTTGAATTGCGCAACTCACTATGGCTGCTGGCGGCTTTTGGATTTCTCCACGGCAGCAGCGAATGGGCCGACATGTTCCTCACCCTGGGAGACGGTTACTGGACTCATCCCGGCGTAAGGATCATTCGCACGGTGGGTTTTTACCTGGCGCTGACCTCGTTTGTTTTCCTTCTCGATTTCGGCGTCGGCGCGATCTCCGGCACGCAGGAGAAGTTGAGGTGGATTCGCACCGCGACCAGGAGCCTGTCGCTGGCGTTGGTCGTTCTCATCACGGTGTGGGGCGGGTTCAGCCAAATGGATGCGACCTGGGCGCTCTACAACAATGTCCTCATGCGCTACCTGTTGTGCGTGCCTGCTTCCCTGCTGACGGCAGCCGGGTTTTGGCAACAGGGCACCTCCTCGAAGCTCCAGACCATGGCTTCCGGCAAAGTGCGCCGGAGCATGATCGGCATGGCGGTGAGCTTTGTCGTCTATGCGTTCCTCGCCGGATGCGTGGTTCCGGCGGCTCCATTTTTCCCCGCTTCATGGTTGAACTATGAGTCGTTTCTAAGCTGGACGGACCTTCCGGTGCAGTTTTTCCGCGCTGTCTGCGCAGTCGCCGCCGCGGCCTGGGTGCACGGCGCGCTCGCAGTCTTCAACCATGAAGCTACCGACAGGCTGGAGACGGCGCTGGCCCAGACGCGCGAAGCGCAATTGACGCTTGAAGATCGTGTGCTGCAGCGCACCTCGGAGCTGGCCGAATCGAACGAGCGGCTAAAGGGCGAAATCGCGGAACGCATCCGCCTGGAGCAGGAATCGCGCGTCGCCCGCGAAGCCGCCGACGAGGCGAACCGCGCCAAGAGCGAATTCCTCGCCAACATGAGCCATGAAATCCGCACTCCCCTGAATGGCGTACTCGGGATGGTCGAACTGGCGCTCGATACCGATCTCGCCCCCGAGCAGCGCGACTACCTGCAGAGCGCCAAGGTATCGGCCGACGCCCTGATGGCGGTCATCAACGACATCCTCGATTTTTCCAAGATCGAAGCGCGCAAGCTGCAACTGGATCCGGTTGAATTCAACGTCCGCAACAGCCTCGGGGAGGCGGTTGCGACTCTTGCGCTGCGCGCCGAACAGAAAGGTCTCGAACTGGTCTGCCGCATCTCGCCCGACACTCCCGACGACCTGGTGGGAGACGTCACCCGCATCCGGCAAATTCTGCTCAACCTGGTGGGCAATGCCATCAAGTTCACCGAGCGGGGAGAGGTCGTGGTCAGCATCGACACTGAGTCGAAAACCCAAAGCGAGGTGGTAGTCCACTTCACGGTTTCCGATACCGGGGTCGGCATACCCAAAGAAAAGCAGACCTCGATCTTTGAAGCGTTCCGCCAGGCGGACAGTTCGATTACCCGCGTTTACGGCGGTACCGGACTTGGTCTGGCGATCTCGGCGCAACTGGTGGCCATGATGCGCGGCACAATCCGGGTGGAGAGCGAGCCGGGACAAGGCAGCAGTTTCCACGTGGTCATTCCCTTCGGAATCCCGCGCAGTGCGGCCGTCCGGCCACTCTTGCGCACTCTGGCCAGCCTGGAAGGCTTGCCCGTCCTGGTGGTCGACGACAACGCCACCAACCGGCACATCCTTCAGGAGATGCTTGTCCACTGGCACATGCAGCCCAGCGCCAGCCCCAGCGGGGAACTCGCCCTCCAGGCGCTTGCCCAGGCCCAGGACGCCGGACACACGTACCCGTTGCTCATCATCGACCGCAACATGCCCGGCATGGACGGCTTCGCCGTGGTCGAGGAGATCCGCCGCAATCCGCAACTGGCCGGTGCGACCGTCATGATGCTGAGTTCTTCCGGCCGCCAGGGAGACAGCCGCCGCTGCCGCGAACTGGGAGTGGCCGCATATCTGACCAAACCGGTGCAGCAGTCCGCCCTGCTCAACGCCATCGTCACCGCCATGGACGGATCCCACGAAGCATTCGTTTCCCGCCAGACTCTTGAACTGCCCGCCGCCAAGTCGTCGGGCAAAGCCATCCGCGCGCTCGTGGTCGATGACAATTCCGTCAACCAGAAGCTGGCCGTCGGTCTGCTGGCGCGCCGAAACTGCGACATCAAGACGGCGCGCTCGGGGAGCGAAGTCCTCGCCACGCTCGAAAAGAATGACTTCGACGTCGTCCTCATGGACGTGCAAATGCCCGGCATGGACGGCCTGCAAACCACCGCCGCCATCCGCCAGAAGGAGCAGGGTACAGACCGCCACCTGCCCATCATCGCCGTCACGGCGCACGCCATGAAGGGAGACCGCGAGCGCTGCCTCGCCGCCGGCATGGATGGCTACATCACCAAGCCCATCTCTGCCCGCGAGCTTTTCAAAGTCATTGACCAGCTGGTACCGCAGCCGGTTCCGGACGACGAACCCGCAAAGGCAGTTCTCGATGAACAGTCCCTGCGTGATCGCGTCGACAGCGACGAGACCCTGCTGTGCGGGCTGATCGAAGTTTTTCAGAAGGATCTGCCGCGACTGGTGAACGAATTGCGCGAGGCGGTTTCGGACAAGGATCCCAGGGCGCTGGAACACGCCGCCCACGCCCTCAAAGGCGCGATCGCAATCTTTTCCGCCCGGACGGCCTGTGACACAGCGGCGGCGCTGGAAAACATGGGCCGCGATGGCGAAATCAGCGGGGCGAGTGAGTTGTTCTCCCGCCTGACGGACGAGATCAGCGCGGTGAAAGTGGCGCTCGCCGACATCGTCCAGCGGTGCACGGTATAGGTCTGACAAGATGCGAATTCTGATTGCAGAGGACGAACCGGTCCAGCGCCAACTGCTCGACGGCCTCCTGACAAGATGGGGGCACGACGTCGAGGTAGTGAATGACGGCCAGCAGGCCTGGTCGGTGCTGACCGCAGCCAACCCGCCCCACATGGCAATCCTTGACTGGGTCATGCCCGGCATCGATGGACTGCGCATCTGCCGCGAACTGAGAAAGGACACCAGCCGCGAGTACATTTTCCTGCTGGTGCTCACCTCCAGGGATCGCAGGCAGGATCTGGTTGAGGCGCTGGAGGCGGGAGCGGACGACTTCCTGACCAAACCCTTTGACGCTCAGGAACTGAAGGCTCGGCTGAAAACCGCGGACCGTATCCTCAGCCTGCAAGAGCAACTGGTCTCCGCCAACCGCACTCTCAGCTTTCAGGCCACGCACGACCCTCTCACCGGGTTGTTCAATCGCGGCGCGATCGTGGAGAAGCTTAGAAACGAACTTTCCCGCTGCCGCCGCGAAAAGCGCCCGCTCGGCGTCGTGCTGGCCGATCTCGACCACTTCAAGAATGTCAACGACACGATGGGCCACGTGGCCGGCGACGCGGTCCTGCGCGGCGCGGCCCAGAAAATGCAGGCATGCGTGCGCGTCTACGACTCAGTCGGGCGCTACGGCGGAGAAGAATTCCTGATTCTGCTTCCTGGGTGCAACGCCGGCATGACCCGGGAGCGGGCGGAGCAGGTCCGGCTGATGGTCGCGGAGGAAGCGCAGAACACTCCCGCGGGCAAAGTGTCGATTACGGTGAGCATGGGAGTGACGTGTGTAGCAGGTGAGTCGACCTGCGAGGAAGTCCTCCGCGCCGCCGATGCAGCCTTATACGAGGCGAAGCGGAAGGGTCGGAATCGCGTCGAGCGATACAACGAGGCCAAGACCTCCGATTGCGCCTCCGACATCCAGCCGGTCGAACGCAAATCCTGAAAGCCACTTGCCCTTAGCTCATCAGTCTGAGTGACCGGGCCCATCGACGGGTAAAAAATCCTTACCACAGGTTACACAGAGGCCACAGGGTTAAATTCCTCTGTGCTCCCTGTGCCCCCTGTGGTGAAAAAATCTGCGCTACTGGTTCTCAAACCCGGCCCGCTCCATGCCGCGCTGGGCCTCTTCACTCTTCATGAAGGTCTCCCACACGAAGCCGGTGCGGGCGTTTTCCGCCATCACCATGCTGATGCCGGTGTCGATGCCCACCGCGTCGGTGTCGTACCAGTTCTTCAGCGGGTTGAAGGCGTTGACGAAGCCGTAGCTGCTCCAGCTGGCCCCATAGTTGTTGCGGATGTTGTGCAGAACCCGCATCACCGGCTGCGGCAGGAAGGGCAACGAGCCGGCGGAGGCGCTCGGCACGACCGTCCCATCGATCGGTCCGATCGCCGGGGGGCCGCCCCACACCACGTATCCTTTGTCCGAGTCGGAGGCGGTGATGCCCCAAAGGTCGTCGCTGTAATCGTTGAACTGCTCGCTCAGCTCCAGACAGAAGCGGCGGTGCACGTCAGTGGCAATCACCGAATTCTCGAAGTAATCGGCGTGGGAGTCGCGTTTGTTGCGGAAGTCGAACCATCCCTGCGAATACTGGTGAACGAACAGCGGGGCGAACGAACCGATATAACGCAAGCCGTCGTATTCGAACTGGGTCCGCTTCCAGGCATTCCAGGTCCGCGATGACAGCGGATGCGAGCCCGAACCCATGCCCAGCAGGTACATCATCATCAGCTCGCTGTAATAGTCCCAGCGATAGGGCAGGAATCCGACCTCGGGCAGCCAGCCGTGCGGCAGGAGCGCCGTGTCCTCGGACAGCCAGGTCCAGTCAACCCGGTTGAAAATCAAGTTTGCCAGCTGAGTGATCTCGGAATGGCGGAAGTGCTCCCGGCAGGTCAGAACGCCGCATAGCAACATCGCCGTATCGACCGATGAGATCTCCGAGTCCCAGACCCTTTCGCCGGTGTTGATGTTCGCCCAGTGGTAGAAGAACCCGCGGTGATTGGGCAGCTTCTTCCAAAGCGAGCGCAGCGTCGACACTACCCGGCCCTGCGCCTCCGCGGTCGGAATGAAACCGCGCTTTTCCCCGATGCAGAGAGCCGTCAAGCCGAAACCAGTGGCTGCGATGCTCGCCACTACGCCGGTGTCGGAGGCTGGGGTGCGCGCGTTGCAGCGATCCTTGACCAGGCCGGTCTGGGGATTCCCCTGCTCCCAGAAGAAGCAGAAATTTGCCTCTTCCATCTCCTCCAGCAAGGGTTCGTCTTCGGGCGTGAGCGTGGTTTTTGGCGGAGAGGGGGCTGGGACGTGCCGCTGCTGGGCGAAAGCCCGCCACCCGGCCAGAGGGGGCACGAGGCCGACGGCCAGCATTTGCTTCAGCAGTCGCCTGCGCGAAGGTTTGTATAGACTGGTAGGTGCCCGATCCACTGAGGGAATTCTAGATGATCCCAACGCGGCACGAACGGCGGAAGTATCCGCGTAGACGAAGAGTAAAGTCCCGAAGGTTCCTTATTGGAGACTCTGCCGAGGGAATTACGGGCCAGGCAAATCGTAAGATAATGGTCTAAAGTCCATGGAACATCGGCAAAGGATTGTGGTGTGGGCGGCGGTGCTGGGCCTGGCAGGGGCCGTCGTGGCGGTGGTAATTCTTCGCTTCCGGGCGCACCCGCTCCGCCTGACCGGCGCCGTCATCCGGCAGGACACCGACCCGCACAAAGAGCTCCCCATCGGCGATGTCGAAATCACCGCGGAAAACGGCCTCGCCGTCGCTCCCTGCAAGTCGGATGCTTCCGGCTTCTTCATCCTGCAGATGCGCCCTGGCGTGATCCGGGGGCGCGCGGTGAAGCTCAGCTTCAAGCACGAGGATTATCAGCCGCTGGTAATGGATGAAATCGCCGGCGACAAGCTCTATATCGCCCACATGGTGCCCATCCCGCACGAGCGCCCGCAGCCGAATCATCCGGAAATAACCGTGGCCAACGTCTTGGTACGCTACTCGATCAAGGCCACCACTACCGGCAATATCGGCAGCGCGGTGAAGGCTTTCCAGGTCAAGAACAGCGGCAATGTGCCCTGCAATGGCCAGCATCCCTGTTCGCCGGACGGCAAATGGAAGGCGGCAATCGACTCTGCATCACTCGACGCCGGCGAGGGCAACGAGTTCATCAACGCCCGCGCTTCCTGCATCGCGGGACCGTGCCCATTCACGCGCATCGAGAACGACAATTTTTCCCACGGTGGCCGGCAGATCAGCGTCTCGGCGCGTGACTGGTCGGACACAGCTACGTTCATGCTGGAAGCCGAGGTCATTCACCCCATGGTCAGCGACATCGTTCGCCGGTCGTTCCCGGTGACCTTTGGCGAGGCGCTGAACTTCACCCTCCCGGCATCGGCCCAGGGTGTCAGCATTCAGGCGGAGATGAACGGCGACCCGATCGTGTTCCCGCTCGGTCCACGGCTCTACCTGAGCTGGGCAGAGTGCAACGTGCGGGTGAATCGCGATCAGACGCGCGTCTTTCGCTGTGAACTGAAGGCCGGTTATCGCTTCCGGTGAGTTGGTCGATTTCCCTTGTGTACCCCTGTGTCCCCTGTGGTTAATCCGTTTCGATCCCGCCTGCAAACGATCCATGCACGGGCGAGGACGCCCGTGTCTACGCGAGCCTCGGATCAGGCGTCCGGCAGCTCCGTGCGCGGCGCCAGGTAGGTACGGGTGATGCGGTCGTGCCAGCAGAGCTCATCTTCGTCGAGAAAGCACCACGCATACCCCAACCCCAGCGACAATCCCGACAACATCGAAGCCAGGGCGCGCCAGCGCCGCAAGCGGCGCGGCGCTGGAGTCCCATCGAACTTGCTGAGTTCGAGCCTGGCGGCTCGTAGCCCCAGCGTCGTACTCGAGTACACGATGAAAAGATACTGGTAGCCCGCCCAGAAAATGCCTCCGACAGCGGCCAGAACTGCCACGGCCTGCCGCGCGGGAGGAACCACGGCGGTCATCTTGAAGAAAATGTAGGCGAACAGGGCCAGAGCCAGTCCCACCAGGAACGCGTCGAGGAGGGCAGCGATCAGGCGCTGCGAAGTCGGCACGAAGAACAGGGGGATCTCGAATCCCGGGCGCTTTTCGTTCGCAGGCTCCTCCGCGGGCTCGATCATGATCCCGTGCGTGGGGTTTACATCCACCTGCTCCGGGGCCTCCAGAATTCGCGGGCGCTCCAGTACCGGCTCCGCCAACTCATCGAGCGGGCGCGGCGGAACGGAGTAGCGGGGAAATTCGATGATCCTGCCGGAAGCTTCCAGTTCCTGGGCAGTCTCTCCAAAAGGGGGTTTCCTCTCGGGCGCAGGCAACGGCGCGTGGTTCTCTTTTTCTTTCTCTTTCTCTTTTTCTAGCGGGATCGCCTGCTGCGTGAGTACCGGCGGATTGGTATCTGGCGGCCGCCACAAGGGCTCCGGCGGTTCGAACTTCAGACGCAACGAGGGATATCGCGGGGCGCGCGAAGGCCGCCGGGCGCGGTAGCTGCTGAGCTTGGCGGAAACCTGTCTCCGCCACTCCGCGAGGTCGCCATACTCCAGTTCAGTCTGTTCGGCGCTCGGCTCGGTCAGTTCGTTCGTCGCGCCCGCGAGAATGCCGGCCTCCTCCGAGAGCGCAGCCGCTTCATCCTCCGGAAGGATTGCCAGGAAAGAGGGCGCTTCGCTTTCCTTCTCTTCGTCCTCCTGCCTTGCGATCAGGTCTTCGGCCGCCTTTGGCTCCGCAAGCGGCGCAGGCCGGCTGTCCGGAGAGCTCTGGTCTGGTTCCACAACAAAACGAGAGGCCGCGGGAGGCGCGCTCTCTTCCAGGCTGGCAGCAAACTGCTGTTCGCTGGCATCGTACCCATCAGGGTCGATCCAGTCGGCGGAAGAATTCTGCGCGGATGCGCCCGCATCGGGGCGGAATCTTGATTTCATTTCACGAGGCATCAGGGCCCGAGAACCTCCGGCTCACGATGGCAGACATCACCGTAAATCGCACAGGACATGGATCAGTCTTTGGGACGCGCAGCCGGAATCGAAAATTGCTGTGCAATAGTCAGGAGGTGCGATGTTTTTGCCACTCGGGGCGGAGCCGTGCTAACGTCACGCAGAGCCCAGCGTCAACATCCGACTCGGGTTTCATCACGTCTCCGATGAGTTCCCGCTTACGATTCCTTATCACGGTGGCGTTTGTTTGTCATCTCTTACTCGCTCCCCGGTTAGTTACCAGCCAGTTGCTTTCTGCGAAAGAGCAGGCGGAGACGAAGCCGGCGCAGCCGCCCAGCGCCGCAGGCGGCGAGAACGTAACCATCAGCGCCCTCGAGCAGGAGAAGGACGGTCCCATCTTCAAATTGCGCGGCCAGGTGGAGATTCACTACCTCAACTACATTCTTCGCGCCGACCAGATCACCTATAACTCGGAAACCGGCGACATCACCGCCGAGGGCCACTTCGTCCTCGAAGGCGGACTGAACGACGAGCGAGTGCACGCCGCGCGCGGAACCTACAACCTGCACACCGAAATCGGAAAATTTGAGGACGTAACCGGCACCATTGGAGTTCAGCTTCGCGGCGCCCAGTTTGTCCTCACCTCCACCAATCCGTTCACCTTCACCGGAAAGACCGTGGAAAAGACCGGGCCGGATCACTACGTGGTACACGACGGAACCGTGACCACGTGCAAAGTCCCCCATCCGAAATGGGAGTTCCGCGCGCAGAAGGTTGCGGTCGACGTCAGCGGCGACGCCACGATTCACAACACCACATTTCTTGTCGAGGGCATTCCTGTGTTTTACCTGCCCTTCGCCACCCATCCCGTGCAGCCCCAGCGGCGCTCAGGATTCCTGATTCCGAACCTGGGGACTTCCTCCCGCAAAGGCCTGATTGTGGGGCAGTCGGTCTACTGGGCGATCAACCGCAGCATGGACGCCACTCTCGGAGCCGAGTACTACTCCATGCGAGGCTGGGCGCCGCAGGGCGGGTTCCGCGCGCGTCCCAGCGAAACTTCGTTTATGGATCTGAGCTTTCTCGCCGTGCTTGATCGCGGATTCGGCCCCAACCATGACGACCAGGGCGGCGCCAACGTGCGGCTGAATGCCGAGGCCATGCTGCCGCACGACATCCGCGCCGTGACCAATATCGACTATCTGACTTCGTTCGTCTTTCGGCTGGCCTTCAACGAAGTCTTCACGCAGGCGGTTTATTCGGAGGTCAAGTCGCAGGCCTTCCTTTCGAAGACCAAAGACGGCTTCTTCTACAACACACAGGCGGCGCGCTATCAGAACTTTGAGAGCACGACCACCGGCGACGTAGTCACTATCCTGCACGTGCCCGGAGTCGCGATGTCGAGCGTGGACCGCCGCATCGGTTCCCTGCCGCTCTACTGGTCTTTCGACGCCTCGGCCGGGGGCCTCTCGCGCAGCGAGCCTGCGTTCCGCACCGGGCAGCTCGTGGGACGCTTCGATCTCGCCCCGACCATTTCTCTTCCCCTGGTATATCGCGGGTGGTCGTTTCGCCCCGAAGTTGCCGTGCGCGACACTTTTTACACCCAGGAACTCGAGCCCTCGGACGGGATCGGCGTGGCGGCCGACAACTCCATCAACCGGCGGGCGTTTGAAGGTGCTTTCGAACTCCGTCCGCCGGCGCTTGATCGTGTCTTTGCGGGCGAGTTTCTCGGACGCAAGTGGAAGCACGTGATCGAGCCGGAGGTCACCTATCGCTACGTGACCGGCGTGAACAACTTCGACCACATCCTGCGATTCGACGACCGCGACATCCTCAGCAACACCAACGAGATCGAATACCGGATCGTGAACCGTCTCTACTCGAAGCGCGCGGCTCCTGCGCGGGACGATTGCGACGGCACGGGCGCGATGCCTTCTTCCATCCTCCTTGGCGCAGAGACGCCGCAAGGCCGCGTGCCCTGGACGGACACGGATTCCCAACCCGCTCCCTGCACGCCCGAACCGGACGTGCGGGAGGTCGTGACGTGGGAACTGGCGCAAAAGTATTTTATGGATCCGAGCTTTGGGGGAGCTCTGGTTCCCGGCCGCCGGAACGTCTTCACCACGACCGCCGACCTTACCGGAATCGCCTTCCTCACCGAGCAGCGACAGATGTCACCGCTGGTGTCGCGCCTGCGGGTGCAGACCAGCCATCGCTCCGACGTGGAGTGGGACCTGGATTACGACTTCAAAACCGGGCGCATCAACTCGAGCGCCGCGCTGGTCAATTACCGGGTCGGTGCGTTCACCCTCGGCGGCGGCGACGCATACCTGCGCACGCCGGGTGAAATTGTCGCTTCTGACGTTGCGCCCCCACCGCAGCGCTTCAACCAGTTCCGCGCCCTGATCGGCTATGGCTATCCCAACAAGCGTGGGTTCAGCGGCGCAGCCAACGTGGGCTTCGACGCCGAAGCAAATTTCCTGCAATACGCCGCCGTGCAGACGACCTATAACTGGGACTGCTGCGGCGTCAGCGCCGAGTACCGCCGCTTCAACCTGGGAACCGTCCGCAACGAAAACCAGTTTCGCTTCACCTTCGCGCTGGCCAACATCGGCGCCTTCGGCAACCTCGCCCGCCACGAACGCCTGTTCTAACTGTCGGCGGAGAAATCCTCACCACAGAGTGCACAGAGGAACACAGCAAGACTCTTCGCTGCGCACTCTGAGTTCGGAGGATCAGAAATCTGCTAACCCCTTGGCAATCAATGGTTTCCCGTTTTGGGAATGTTCCACGTGGAACACATCGCGCATTTTGCGTATCCGCTCCGACCCAAAAGACTCCTCTGTGCTCTCTTGTGCTCTCTGTGGTGACCTTTAACTTCGCACGGGCGGGGACGCCCGTGCCTACATGGGCTCATCTGCCGCACGGGCGGGGACGCCGGTGCCCAGACTTCCTGCGGATGCCGCCACGAGCTAAGATAGGAAGCATGTCCCAGGTTGACCCCCGACTGGCCGCCAAACAGGCCGCGCTGGAAGAGCTCCTCCGCGCCCTGGGACGGACCCTTGTGGCCTACTCGGGCGGAGTCGACTCCGCTTACCTGGCCTGGGCCGCCAGCCGGACCCTGGGAAGCGATATCCTGGCGGTCATTGCCGATTCTCCCAGCCTCGCCCGCTCACAGCTTGCCGACGCGGTCGCCTTCGCCCAGGAGCAGAAGATACCGCTTGAGGTCATCACGACTGACGAACTGGAGCGCCCCGAGTACGCCCGCAACGATGGCGCCCGGTGCTTCCACTGCAAGGACGAATTGTTCGCCCGCATGGAGGAATTCCGCGCGGCGCATGGATTCGATTCGATCGCTTACGGCGTGAACGTCGACGATCAGGGCGACTTCCGTCCCGGCCAGTCGGCTGCGCGGCAGCACGGCGTCGCTGCGCCTCTGCTCGACGCAGGCTTGACTAAGCAGGAAATTCGAGACCTGGCGCGGGCCGCCGGGCTGCGCATCTGGGACAAGCCCGCCTCGGCCTGCCTCTCATCACGAATCGAGTACGGGCGCGCCGTGACGCGAGAGGCGCTCAGTGTGGTCGAACAGGGCGAGGATGCGCTGCGAGCTCTCGGCTTCCGCCAGTTCCGCGTGCGTCATCACGGCGACATCGTCCGCATCGAGGTGGCGCGCGAAGAGCTGGAGCGCGCGCTCAGCCCGGAAATGGCCGCTGAGTTCACCCGCATCTTCAAAGCTCTGGGGTTCAAGTTCGTGACGCTTGATCTCGAAGGGTTCCGCTCGGGATCGATGAATTCATTGCTGCCGGTGGCGCACCTTTCACGCGGCCAATGAGCGTGGGTGGCCGCTTTTCCTGTGAGATAATCCTGTTTACTCTTTATGTATAGGCGGTTTCTAGTGGCGCTTTTCCGACGTTCCATCGTTGTACTCGTTCTCATATGCCTGGGCTGCTCGGCGCAGTCCGTGTCCCCCGACGTTTCCCAGCGAATCGAAAGGCAAATCCGCAGCTACTACAACATTCCTCCCAGCGTGAAGATCATGCTGAGCCCGACCGGGCCGAGCGACATTGCGGGCTACGACTCGCTGAAGGTCACCTTCGAGGGAGCGGAGAAGAAGCAGCAATATGACTTTCTGCTGTCCAAAGATTCGAAGACGCTGCTGCGGGTGAACCGTTTCGACCTGACGAAGGATCCGTACGCGGATGTGATGAGCAAGATCAAGACGAGCGGGCGGCCGGTGCGCGGCAATCCCTCGGCGAAAGTCGTGGCCGTCAACTTCGACGATTTCCAGTGCCCCTTCTGCTCGAACATGCACGAGACGCTGTTTCCCGAACTGCTCAAGGAGTACGGCGACCGCGTGGCCTTTATCTACAAGGATTATCCCCTGGTGGAGATTCATCCCTGGGCGACGCACGCGGCAGTCAACGCCAATTGCCTGATGGCTCAGAACGAGGACGCGTACTGGACCTTCGCCGACTACGTTCACGCTCACCGCCAGGAAGTGAACCAGGAGAAGGGCCTGGAAAACCAGTTTGCCGCACTGGACCGCATCGCGATGCAGCAGGGCAACGCGCATAAGCTGGACGCAGGCAAGCTTCAGTCCTGCATCAAGGCGCAGAACACCGATGGTGTCCGCGCTTCCATGAAGGAAGGCGAGGACCTGGGCGTGCAGGCGACGCCGACGCTGTTCATCAACGGAGAGAAGGTCGACGGTGCGCTGCCGGCCAGCGAGCTGCGCCAGATCCTGGACCGCGCCCTGCAACAAGCGGGAGTTCCGGCGCCCGCCCATCCCGCCGCCTCGGCAGGGCAAGCCGCCGCTCCCGGCAAGTAAACGCCGACCCGGCGCCCATCAGTCCGCTACGAGCCCGGTAGGTCTCTAAAACCGTCGAGATCGAGTTGGAGGATCGATTGAAAACCAATTGCGTGTTTCAGCGGAGCGCGATACTCGCGGCTGCACTGATCGTTCTTGCCGGATGCGGCCACCGGCGGGAGGGCGACGACGTGATGGCCTCCGTCGACGGCCACAAGATCTATCGCGCCGACGTGGAAAAGTACTACACCAACCAGACCTCGGGCTCGGAGCAAAAGCCGAGCGGAGAGCAGGCCACCAGCCTGCGTCTGGGCATTCTGCGCCAGCTCATCGATAACGAGATCCTCATGCGGCGGGCGGAGAAGCTGGGCCTGCTGGCCACCGAGGACGACGTCGAGAAGAAGCTCGGCGAAATCAGGTCGCCTTACAACAAGGATGAGTTCGAGGCCAAGCTAAAGGAACGCAAGATCACGCTCGATGATTTCAAGCGCGACATCCGGCGCTCACTCACCGTCGACAAGGTATTGAACAAGGAGATCACCTCCAAGATCAATATCACCGATCAGGACATCGCGGCGTACTACAACAGCCACAAGTCGGAATTCAATTTCATTGAGCCGCAATATCACCTGGCCCACATCTGGGTCACGACCACTCCCAATCCGCAGGTACGCAACGTAAAAAACGATAAAGCACAGAACGAGACCGAGGCCCGCAAGAAAATTCAGATGATCGCCAACCGGCTGGACAGCGGCGATGACTTCTCCACCCTGGCGATGAATTATTCCGAGGACAGCGAGACTTCGGGGAACGGAGGCGATCTCGGCTTCACTCCCGAGTCGTCGCTGCGCAACACCGACCCGCTGACGCGCGAAGCGGTAGTGAAAATGAAGCCTGGACAATACAGCCCGATCATTTCGGTTTCGAATCCGGTGACAAAGCAGCTTTTCGGGTTCCGCATCGTGAAGCTGGTTGCGAAGGAGCCGGCCGGGCAGCGGGAGCTCAGCGACCCGCGCGTCCAGCAGGCCATTCGCGGGCAGCTTCAGGAGCGGCGCGGGCAGATTCTCAAGAGCGCGTATGACGAAGTTCTGCGCAACCAGTCGAAGATCGAGAATTATTACGCCGAACGGGTGTTGGAGAGCGACGGCGTGATGAAGTAGGGTGCAGGCAAAAAGGCCTGGCAGTCCCGCGATGTTTACCCGGCACTCACGTGCCGGGCTTTCCTATGCCGCCGCTGCGCGGCTGAACCGGTTCCGATCGAAAGGGACCGAGTGCTCACCGGACGAATGAATCAAATGGAAAAGCAGATTCCTCGCTACGCTTCGGAATGACAATTGGGCAGTCCCGCAGGGACGAAATGCGAAAGCCCGGGACGTAAGTCCCGGGAAGGCGCCGAGTAATGAGGGAGCCCCGAAGGGGCGGCACAAACGCGATTTCGCCGGGACGTTGGCCAGGTGTCGTCCCTGGCGGGACTCGATCGGGTGGGATATGTTTACCCGGCACTCACGTGCCGGGCTTTCCTATGCCGCCGCTTCGCGGCTGAACCGTTCCGATCGAAAGGGAGCGGGTGCTCGCCGGACGAATGAATCAAATGGAAAAGCAGATTCCTCGCTGCGCTTCGGAATGACAACTGGGCAGTCCCGCAGGGACGAAATGTGAAAGCCCGGGACGTAAGTCCCGGGAAGGCGCCGAGTAATGAGGGAGCCCCGAAGGGGCGGCACAAACGGGATTTTGCCCGACGTTGGCCAAGTGTCGTCCCTGGCGGGACTCGATCGGGTGGGATATGTTTACCCGGCACTCACGTGCCGGGCTTTCCTATGCCGCCGCTTCGCGGCTGAACCGGTTCCGATCGAAAGGGACCGCGTGCTCACCGGACGAAAGAATGGGATGGAAAAGCAGATTCCTCGCTGCGCTTCGGAGTGACAACGGAGTTGTGTAGGCACGGGCGTCCTCGCCCGTGCATGGATTGTTCGCGGGCGAGGGCGCCCGCGCCACATGGGGATGCTACTCAATGATGGCGAGGAGGTCGCCGGTGTTGACACTGGCGCCGGCGCTGACCAGCAGCTTCTGTAGAGTGCCCTTTTTCGGAGACTTGATTTCGTTCTGCATCTTCATGGCTTCCACGACGAGCACGCCCTGTCCGGCCTGAACCTCATCTCTTTCGCGCGCAAGCACGCGCACGACTTTTCCCGTCATGGCCGCCACCAGTTTTCTGGGTCCATCGCCTGAGTCTGACTTGGACTTGCGGCCGCGAAGCGAACGCGGATCACGAACTTCCACCGCAAAACGTTTGCCGCCCAGCCACAGATACAGGTTCGACGGCGTACGCTCCAAGCGGGCCTCGTAGGAAACGCCATCGATCAGAAGCGAGAGGACATTGTTCGCGACCTGGATGGCATCCGCCCGAAGCTGACGGCCGTCGAGGAGACACTGCCACATTCCGCCGCGGCGATTAACCTCGAGGCGATAATCCTTGCCGTCAATGGTGATCGTGTAAAGCACAGGGAATCGATCAGAGATCGCTGACCACAGATTCTTTTCGGGCGGCGAGCTTCCAGTTGGATGCTTCCGGGAGCGGGCCTGCCGAGCCATTCCTGCTCCCGTTGGCGAATCCAGGATCGAGGGCCGCAAACAGACCCGCGGCAATGGCCGCTATTTCCGCGCCGTCGCGGTCCCCGCTGCCGGAACTCGAAGCCAGCAGGCGATCCAGATAACCGGTGTCCAACTCTCCCTGCTGAAAAGGTTCGTCCTCGAGAATCCTGCGAAACAGCGACAGGTTGGTCTGGATTCCCGCAACGTGATACTCGCCAAGCGCACGGCGGAGACGGGCAATCGCCTGGGTCCGGCTGCTTCCATAGCCAACCAGTTTCGCCAGCAGCGGATCGTAGTCGACGGGCACGTTCCAGCCCTCATAGACGCCGCTGTCGAGGCGCACGCCCGGTCCGGAAGGATTGACGAGCGAGGTGATCCTGCCGGGACTGGGGAAGTAGTTGTTGTCGGGATCTTCGGCGTAGATGCGGCACTCGATGGCGTGGCCGCGAAGCTGGACGGCATCCTGCGAGAAGGGCAGATTCTCGCCGGCGGCAATTCGAATCTGCAACTGGACAAGATCCAGGCCGGTGACGAGTTCCGTGACCGGGTGCTCGACCTGGAGCCGCGTATTCATCTCGAGAAAATAGAAATTCTTCTGCTGGTCGAGAAGGAATTCGACGGTTCCGGCGTTGCTGTAGCCCGCGGCCTGTGCGACGCGAACCGCGACCTCTCCCATGCGACGGCGCAGGTCGGAGTCGACGACGGGTGAGGGCGACTCTTCGAGAACTTTCTGGTGCCTTCGCTGAAGAGAGCATTCGCGCTCCCCCAGGTGGACCGTGTTGCCGTGCTCGTCGGCCAGAACCTGGATTTCGATGTGGCGCGGATTGAGGATGGCCTTCTCGATATAAACTTCGCCATCGCCGAACGCCCGCAGCGCTTCGCTCTGCGCAGCTTCGGCTGCGGAGCTAAGTTCCTCGGGGCCATGAACCAGGCGCATGCCTTTGCCGCCCCCTCCGGCTGCCGCCTTCAGCATGACGGGATACCCGATGCGGGCCGCAGTTTCTTCAGCTTCCGCGATCGATGAGAATCCGCAAGACGTGCCGGGGACGAACGGAACGCCGGCCTTCTCCATGGCCTGGCGCGCGCGCGTTTTAGAACCCATGATTTCCATCGAAGCCGCGGAAGGGCCAACGAACTTCACGCCCGCCACGGCACAGGCTTCAGCGAAGGCTGCGTTTTCGGAGAGGAAGCCGTAGCCGGGATGGATGGCATCGGCTTTGCTAGCCCGGGCGGCGTCGATGATGTTCTGGATGTTCAGGTAGGACTCGGCCGGCGGAGCGGGGCCGATGGGGTAGGCTTCATCCGCCATGCGAACGTGAAGCGAGGCGCGGTCGACGTCCGAGAACACGGCTACCGAGGGGATGCCCATCTCGCGGCAGGCGCGGATCACTCGAACCGCGATTTCTCCGCGATTGGCTATAAGGATCTTTCTGAACATGCCAGATTTGTATTCTAACGCCGGCACTGGCGGGGGCGAGGGCGACCGCTGTCGCCGCGGCAGAATGTTTGGTTAGGTTGTTAAGGAATCTATCAAGGCTGCGAATCCAGGACCTGCAGCCAATCTCTCAGACGCGCAGTGATTTGCGAACGATTATTGGCGATGGCGGCAGCTTGAGCGTCGATCTTGGCCAGCATCCCTTCTGGATAAAGGTGAAACTGGTCCATCAGAAACTCATCTGGGCATATAGCAACCACTTCGTGTTGGCTCAGGTATTCCTGAGGGAAGTCACGCAAATTCAGAGTGAGAATCGCATCGGCTTTCCCGCTGATGCCAGCAGCAACTACGTGACGGTCATTTTGATCCGGGATAGACGAAATAGCGGTAATCAGTTTCGCCGGAACTCTGACCATCGCCTCAGGGAAATGGATACGCATGAACTTAAGCCTACGTTCACGCTGAAATTTCGAGTAGCCAAGATTGTCCAGGGCGTTCCAGACTTCCTGGAGTATTGGTTCACTCCAAAGAGGTCGGTAGAAGGCTGGCTCCTCTGCGAGCCGCAAGAGAAGATCGCAGAGCGGCATCGGAACCAGAACTGAAGCATCAAGTACGACGCTGTACTCGTTGTCTGGCGTCAGAATCATTGGTGGATCGATCGTAGATCCCCTCTTCGTATTCTGCGCGCACTAGCTCGTCGAGTGCCTTGCGGCGCGCAATTTCGCGCACCGCCTTGTATGCCAGAAGGTCACGAGCGTAAACCCGGCGATGCGTTCCAACTTTATGGTAAGGAATCTCGCCTTTCTCCAACAGATTGACGAAAAACTGGCGAGATGTTCCCAGCATCCTGCTCGCTTCGATCGTGGTGAGTTGAGCGTTGGTCTCGAGTATCGTAACTGAGCTACCGGCTTTGAGGTCAGCTAGAAGCCGGCAAAGAAATGAGTACGCGTCGTTGGGAAGCACCTGGGTTTTGCCGTCGGGTCCGACGAGTTTTGGCGCGGCTTCCCTAAGCTGTGCATAGATTTGGCCTATTTCCCGCTGCCCCTTCTCTGAGGTGGAAACCTTAGCAACGTCGTTAGTAGCCATTTCGATGACCTCCTTGCCGGAATGCTGGTGTCCGCGGCTTCGCCAAGATTCAAGCGCTATAAGCGCTACATATGCTATATATTATAGTAGTTGGAGGCGTTCCGCCAGCACGAATTTTTCGGCTTGCTGGGCGTGGCTAAAAGCCACGCCCTACCCAAAGCCGGAGATAACTGGCGGGGGCGAGGGCGCCCGCCCTACAAAATAAAAGCCTCTTCCGTTGGGGGAAGAGGCTTCAAGTGAAGCAGATACCTTACTGGCTGGGCTGCATGGTGATGCCCTGCGCGCCTGGCTGCTGGGTGGCCTTCTGCTTCTTGACCGCCATGGTCTTGTCGACCCAGTCGTCGGCGGTTTTGATATCGGCGGTGTGGGCAGCGGGATCGTCACACTCGAGATCCGCCTTTTCGCGGTACATCAGATTCAGGTACGCCATCGCGTCGTCATAGTCCGGCCGAAGCTGGATCGCTTTTTGCAGCATGGCGATGCCATCGTCGACATACTGGCTATTGTTATCGCGAAGCGTCTCACAGACCTTCTTGTTGGACTTGTCCTTCATCAGCCACTCTTCCGGCTTCAGGCCCAGCTTGGCGCGCTCTTCCATGCGCGGCTGGTAGCTCTGCGTCCAGTCGATGACAGCGACCGAGTAGTAAGGCTCGGGATCGTTGGGGTCGAGATCGAGGGCTTTGCGGTAGTAGGTCTTGGAGTCGTCGAACTTCTTCATCTGCAAGTACAGATAGGCGATGCCCTTCACGCTGTTGACGTTTTTGGGGTCGCGATCCAGAACGGCCTTGTACTCATCGATGGCCTGCTGCCCCATGCGGTTGTTGTCTTCGGTGTCGGCGCCCGGAATGTACTGCTGGGCGTAGGCTGTGGCGAGGTACAGGCGGGCGTTCAGCAGGGTCGGGTCCATGGACACGGCCTGCTGGAAGTGGTCAATCGCTTCCTCGTACTTGGCATTCTTGTAGGACTGGACGCCCTTATTCAACTGGTCGCGGGCCCGGAGCTTGTTGCAGCCCGCTGTCGACAACAGCGCCAGGCCAACCGCCATCAGCGTCAGCACTTTCACGCGTCTGTTCATTGGGTTTAGCGTCTCCCTTGCCATCAGTCGTTGGAAATCACACAACGATACGCGGGGCCCGGGCCCCGCGCAACCTTGGAAGCTTATTCCCTGCGATTAACCGCCGGCTTCGATCTTGGCGGTGATCAATCCGACTTTGTCCACGCCGGAAGCGTGCGCGATGTCGATGACGTTGGCTACGTCGGCGAATGGAACGTTGTCATCGCCCTTGACGAACATGACCTTTTCCGCGCGGGTTTTGAAGATATCGGTCAGGCGGTTCTGGAGATTCTCCCAGGTCACGTCTTCCTGATTGATCTTCAATCCGGGGCCCTGGCCGGCGCCGCGGTCGATGAGCTGAACCACGATCGTGCGGTCCGGGGTAGTGGTTTTGGGCTGATTGGGCGGCGGCGGCTGGGGCACCAGCGCATCCAGGCCCTTCGGCGTCAGCGGAGTGATGACCATGAAGATGATCAGCAGCACGAGCAGAACGTCGATCAGCGGCGTAACGTTGATATTCGCGTTCTGGCCCCCTCCGGAGCCCAGTGACATTGCCATAGCGATCTCCTATTGCCCGCCCGCCGGAGCGACTGGCGGCGGAGCATTGGGTGTCTGCTTTCTCTGTTCCGTCAGAAGGCCGAGCTGGTCGACGCCGGCGGCGCGGACGTTATCCACGACCTGCACCACCGAGCCAAAGCGGGCGCGGGCATCGGCGCGAACGTAGACGCGCTTTTCCACGCGGTTGGCGATGCGGTCTCTGATTTTGTTGGTCAACTGGTCGACAGGAATCTTGTCGTTGCCGAAGAACACGTCTCCGCCGCGCATGACCGCCACGATGAGGGCATCTTCTTTATCGGCATCCGGCATCTGCTGCGGATTGTTGACCTTCGCCAGGTCCACGCTTACGCCTTTCTGAAGCATGGGCGTGACCACCATGAAGATGATCAGCAACACCAGCATCACGTCGACCATGGGGGTGACGTTGATGTCGGAGTTGACCTTGGCGCCTTCGTTCCGTTTTGCTAACGACATGGTTTTCTCCCGCGCGGCGAGCCGCGCTTCGATCCTTTCCGGCAGGCCCTGTGCTTTTCCTGAATTCATCCCCGGCGGTGGAAGTGCCACCGCCGGGACAAGCAACTCGTGACCGCGAGCCGGTTACAGCCGGGAAAAACTACGACGCCCGGCGAACACCGCGCCGCTTCAGGAAGTAATCGATCAGTTCGCTCGAGGAGTTATCCATCTCCACGTCGAACGCTTCCACGCGGCCGGTGAGGTAGTTGAACATCATCACGGCCGGGATGGCCACGAACAGGCCGACGGCGGTGGTGACGAGGGCTTCCGCGATACCGCCGGCGACGGCTGCCAGACCGGTGGCCTTCTCCTGCGAGATGCCGCGGAACGCGTTCAGAATGCCGACCACGGTGCCGAACAGCCCGACGAAGGGGGCGGTGGAACCGATGGTGGCGAGGCCGCCGAGGCCGCGCTTAAGCTCGGCGTGCACGATGGCTTCGGTGCGCTCCAGGGCTCGCTTCGAGGCTTCGATGGTATCGCCGGGAATTTCGCCGCTTTCCTGATGGGCGCGGAATTCCATGAGGCCGGCGGTGACGACCTTGGCCAGGTGGCTCTTCTTGTTGCGCTCGGCTACCTTGATGGCCTCATCGATGCGGCCATCGCGCAGGGCGCCGGCCACGGCGGGAGCGAAGGCACGCGATTGCTTGCGCGCCGCGCTGAACGCCATGAAGCGGTCGATCATGACGCCGATCGACCATCCTGACATGACGAACAGGATGATGACGACGGCCTTGGCCAGGATTCCCATCTGCTTCCAAAGCGAGATCGGATCCCAGTTGACGGTTCCCTCCTGGAAGACCCAGACGGCAGCCGTGTGAGCATGCACCAGAGCTAGAGTTGCTAAATTGGTCACGAGCATGAGTTGCTTTTCCTCCTCAAAACTGGTTCAAAAGTGCGGTCTATTCCCCGCTGGCACTGGAATGCTGGTTCGCAGCCTGCCACCTACTGATTAACCGCCGGAAAGCGAGAAGTTGACGGTAATCTGCGTCTCGACTTCCACCGGTTCGCCGTTCAGATAGTACGGCTTGTATTTCCACTGCTTCACCGCGTCGATGGCCGCCGGAGCGAGCATTGGATGCCCGCTG
Source organism: Terriglobales bacterium (assembly GCA_963803205.1). Taxonomy (GTDB): domain Bacteria; phylum Acidobacteriota; class Terriglobia; order Terriglobales; family Acidobacteriaceae; genus CAWDLG01. The sequence continues at coordinate 707,072 of CAWDLG010000002.1, read as the reverse complement.
ATCAGGCGAAGGTTTTGAATTGTGCCATCTTTGCTGATTTCGGCCTGCAACAGAACGGAGCCCTGAATCCTGGCCTGACGCGCCAGGGGAGGATACGTGGGTTGGACGCGACGCACAAGCAGACCTTGCGTCACACCCTGAGAGACCCGCACCCGCTGGGGCGTGGCCACCTTGGGAACCGAGATCGGAGCCGAACTGATGATGCCGCCGATGACACCACCCATCTGCCCGCCAGGGACTCCTCCGGGAACGCCACCTACTACGCCACTGGCAGCCATGACGGGGGGAGGAGCGTCCTCTTCCTTGATCATCTGTACTTTCTCAGGAATTTTGGTCGGGGTGCGCAATTGGCCGTTGATGATATCGGTCTGCACCTGCTTCACGATTTTGATGGGAGCCGCGGCAGGCGGGGGCGGGGGCGGAGGGGGCGGAGGGGGTGCTACGAGAAACGTCATTAACTGCGTTTTTGGGAGCGCTTCGGTAAACAGAAGCGGAATCAGCACCAGCACTCCGATCAGCAAGACCTGAAGGGAAAACGAGACTATGGTTGTGACGCCCCGTTTGGTCTTCAGCTTTCCGCCTGATTCGATAAGGCTGTCTTCAAACATAAGGTTCCTCCTACACAGGCCCTACGTACTTTAGACACCGCCCAACTCGACTTTGCTCCCACGCCGTCCCCGAAAGTCCACCCCTTTACTTCTCCGGCAAGCTGTTTGTTATCAACTATCTCCAAAGCCTCTCGTCGTCAGGCTTTGGCCTTCACTTTACGGCCTACTTCCTTGCCTCCGCCCGCTGCCGGAGGCGGCATTCGATTCTTTGCCCGCCAATCCTGGTAGGCAACGAGAATCGGCGCCGCAATCGCGATCGACGAATAGGTGCCGATCAAAATTCCGACCACGAGGGCGAAGGAAAAACCGCGCAGCACCTCGCCGCCGAACAGATACAAGGACAGCACTGTCAAAAACGTCAGCCCGGCCGTCAGGATGGTTCGGCTCAGGGTCTGATTGATACTCTTGTTGACCACATCGGCCAATTTTTCGCGCCGCAGCAGCTTCAGGTTCTCGCGGATGCGGTCGAAAATGACGATGGTGTCGTTATTCGAATACCCAACCAGTGTCAGAATGGCGGCGATGACGGTGAGCGATATTTCCTTGTTGGTGAGGGAAAACGCCCCCACGGTAATCAAGGTATCGTGAAAAACCGTTACAACCGCCGCAACACCATATATCCACTCAAAGCGGAATGCCAGATAAACCAGCATTCCAAGCAACGAATACCCGATTGCCAGTAGAGCCTGGTTGCGTAATTGCTCCCCGACCTGGGGTCCCACAATTTCAACGTTTCTGATGCCGAAATCCGACAAATAGAATGCCTCGCGCAACGAATCCAATACCGCGGGGTCGACGGTCCCTTTGAGGTCGTCGATCGAATTCAGGACTCCCCCCCGCACTGTATCGCGATAATTCACGATGGTGTGGGCAACCGCCGCGTAGCGGTCGCGGGCATCGCTGCCCGCGTGCAACGGATCGTGCTCCAGAAGATAGTTCGTCAATGTCAAAGAGCTGGCGTTGTTCAGATCCTGTTTGCCCGGCGGGCCACTGGTCTGCAGCGCCTGAATAATCAGGTTCTTTCCCTGGTCGAGCGCCTTCTCGTTCGTCTCGCGCACGTCCAGGTCGATCAGGACTTCGTTGTTGGCAGCCGGTCCGTAAGTCTGAATCCGCGGCCGGTTAAGACCGGCTCTCTCCAACGCGGAGCGAATGGCTCCGTCGTTGGGAGAGTGCGTAAACTTAACATAGACCAGCGTGCCGCCACGGAAGTCTACACCTTTTGGGATGCCATGCCAGAACAGCATGGAGCAGACTCCCGCGATACTGAACACCAGGGAAAAGGCGAGAAAATACCACTTTTTCCCGAGAAAATCTATATTTGGATTGCGAAAAAGTTCCACGCTGCTAGTGCCCCTCGCACGGCCAGACGCCGGTGCCTTTCAAAATGCGCGGGAAAACCTTCCCGCGCCTGCTTCAGATGCTCAACGCCTCGCCTCTTTGCTTGCGGCCGAGCACCCAGTCAAAAATGACGCGTGAGACGAAGACCGCAGTGAACAGATTGGCCAGCAATCCGAAGGTCAGGGTGATTGCGAAGCCGCGCACCGGTCCGGTACCGAAAATGAACAAAATAAAGGCTGAAACGATAGTCGTGACGTGAGTATCGACGATCGTGACCCAGGCATGGCTGAAGCCCTGGTCGACGGCCGAGGGCGGTGTCTTGCCGTTCCGCACCTCTTCCCGGATGCGCTCGAAGATCAGGACGTTGGAGTCGACACCCATACCTACCGTAAGGATGACCCCAGCGATGCCCGGAAGGGTGAGGGTCGCGCCGCTGTAGCCCAGAAACCCGAGCAGGATGACCAAATTGAGAATCAGGGCCACGTCGGCATTGATGCCGGCGCCGCGATAGTACACCAGCATGAAAACCAGCACGGCCAGCATGCCGATCACGGCCGAGCGAACGCCCGCGCGGATGGAATCCGCGCCGAGCGATGGACCGACGGTCCGCTCTTCCAGGTACTTGATTCCCGCGGGCAGAGCGCCGGAACGCAGGATCATGGACTGATCCTTGACTTCCTGCTGGGTGAAACGGCCCTTGATGATGCCGGAGTCGTGGATAGGCTCGTCGATGCGGGCCACGCTCTGGACCTTGTTGTCGAGGACCACGGCGAGATTGTCGCCTACGTGCGCCGAGGTGAAGGCAAAGAACTTGCGGCCGCCTTCGCCGGTGAGGTTGAAGCCGACGGCGGGCTGTCCATTCTCATCCTGCGATGCCGAGGCGTTGCGCAGGTCGCGGCCGGTGACCGCCGAAGCGCGCGAGATGATGTACCAGGTCTCGCCGCCTTCGCCGTTCGAGGCGCGTCCGGGCAGCAGCAAAGTGTCGGGAGGCAGCACGCCGTTGTGGTCCTGCAAGGCGGCCTGCTCGCTGGAGTAGGGACCGCCGAAGGACTGGCGGATCTGCAGCATGGCGGTCGACTGCATGACTTCCTTCACGCGCGCCGGATCGTCGATTCCGGGAAGCTGCACCAGAATCTGGTACTGGCCGAGCCCGTGTTCCTGGATGGTGGGTTCGGTGACGCCCAGCTGGTCAATGCGGTTGCGGATGGTCTCAATCGCCTGCTGCACCGCGCGGGTCTTCAGCTCAGACAGCGCCTGCGGCCGCATGGAAACGGTCCAGGTGTTTTCCCCGCCGGGATTGCCTTCGTACTCGGGAATGCGATCGCTGATGATCGACCGAAGGTCGGAACTGGCCTCCGGCGGCACGCCTTTGATCACGATGCGGTCAGGATTGTTAGCGGGATCCGGCTTGGTGATATCGATGTAGTTGATCTTGCGGTTCCGCATCCCCTCTTTCAGGCGTTCGACGGCGTTGTCGGAGTCGACGTTGACGGCATCGTTCACCTGCACCTGCAAGATCAGGTGGGTCCCACCCTTGAGATCGAGGCCGAGGTGAATGCGATCCGTGATGCCGGCCAACAGGCCGCTCGGCGACAGGCTCTTCGGAATACCAAAAATGCCGCCAAGGAAGATCAACAGCGTACCGATGATAAGGATCAGTTTCCAGCCGAGGTTCTTTTTCATCTATGACTGCTCGAATGTGTTGGGTGTAGTGCCACTTACGATTTCGTCGCCTCGTCGCCTGCCAGCAGCGTGACCACAGAGGCGCGGGTTACTTCCACTCGGAGGTTATCCGGAGGCACGCGCAGGTGGACATAGTCGTCCCGGAGGGCCACGATGGTACCGCGCAGGCCGCCACTGGTGATGACTTTGTCGCCGGTTTTCAAGTCGTTCAACATCTGCTGCCATTTCTTCTGCTTCCGCTGCTGGGGCATGATCAGCAGGAAGTAGAAGATGGCGAACATGAAGATGAGCGGCAGGGCGAGACCGAACGACCCCATGCCTCCGCCCGCCTGCAACGCCATCAAGTAGTGAATGCTCATTTAAGACCTGGAAACCTGCGCTCCCGCAAGAGCCGGGGCCGGCTCGCCCTGTGCAATGTACTCCGGGAGTTCTCGTGATTTAGGCCGGATATTCGTTCTGCTTCAGGTATGACCCGAGGATGTTTCGCCAAGGATTCCGGGCGGGTCAGCCTCAGAATGAAATCGGGTCACCTTCCCAAGTGCAATAGAATGACGCACCGCCCGCATGGTGTCAAGGTAGTAGCTCAGGTTGTGGATAGTGTTCAGGACCTGCGCCAGCACTTCGTTCGATGCGTAGAGGTGACGCAGGTAGGCGCGCGAATATCGCGCACAGACGCGACAGGGACAATTGGGATCGAGCGGGTCCTGATCGGAGGCGTATCGGGCCTGCTTGATGGAAATCTTGCCCTCGGAAGTGAAAAGCAGTCCGTGGCGGGCGGCGCGAGTAGGAAGAACACAATCCATCATGTCGATCCCGAGGCGCGCGTACTCCACAATTTCTTCGGGCGTTCCGACGCCCATGAGGTAGCGAGGCTTGTCGGCGGGCAGATGCTCGATGGTGGCTTCCACAACTTCCCGTGTCAGAGCTCTCGGTTCGCCTACGCTCAATCCTCCGATCGCGTATCCCGGAAAACCGATCTCGATGGTTCGCTCCGCTGACTCCTGGCGGAGAGCTGGATCCATTCCCCCTTGGATAATTCCAAAGAGCAATTGAGTTGCGGAATCAGTTGAATTTCCATCAAGCTGCCATGGGACTTCATGTTTGTGCGCTTCGAAGTGCTGGCGGCTGCGGGCTGCCCAGCGAAGCGTGAGTTCCAGGGACTGGCGCACGCGGGTGGCGTCGGCGGGAAACTCGGTGCACTCGTCGAAGGCCATGATGATGTCGGCGCCCAGGTCGATCTGAGCCTGCATCGCGCTCTCAGGAGTGAAGAAGTGGGAAGAGCCGTCGAGATGGGAGCGGAATGCGACGCCTTCCTCGCTGACTTTTCGCAATTCGTTGAGGCTGAAGACCTGGTAGCCGCCGGAGTCGGTGAGAATCGCGCGCGGCCAAGCCATGAAACGGTGCAGGCCGCCGAGCTTTCGCACCTGTTGGGTACCCGGACGAAGGTAGAGATGGTAAGTGTTGCCGAGGAGAATCTGAACGCCCAGCTCTTCGAGAATGTCCTGGGATACTCCCTTGACTGAGGCCAGCGTTCCCACCGGCATGAAGACGGGAGTCTCGACTTCGCCGTGAGGAGTGGTCAGCCGGCCCGTGCGCGCCGATCCCGAGGTGGATTCAATTTTGAACGCGGCCGGCACGCAAGGATTGTAGCAATCGCGAACGGCAGCGAAGAGCTACAGGATCGGAATGATTTCGCCGGTTACCCGGCCATCTCGGATGGTCAGCCGTCCCACGCTGACAGGCAACTTGAAGCGCCGGGGTCCCGCGCTCCCGGGATTGAAGTAGAGCACGCCGTTGTGTGTCTTCGAGCTTGGCTCGTGGCTGTGGCCATACACAACCGCGGCAAAGCCGGCACTCTCCGGCTTGATGTCCAGATCGGCGATCTTGTGCACGACGTAGATGCTCACATCCTGGACGTGCAGCACATTGGTGATTGGGATTCCTTTGGTCCAGGGCTCGGTGTCGACATTCCCCCGGACCGCCGTAGCCGGCGCGACGCCGGCCAGTTTTTTAAGAATTTCCGGATCGCCAATGTCACCAGCATGGATGACGTATTGGGCGCCGCGCAGGGCGGCCAAAGCTTCCGGACGCAACAAGCCGTGAGTGTCCGAGATTACGCCCACTATGACTCGGCCCGGTTTAGCTTGCGCCGACATATCCGGCGCTATTTTGGGTTCACGACCGGCAGCGTCAACTCCGAAGGGTGTTCACTGTCATGGTAGATAGCGTTCGTGGCGGACACGAATTTTTGCGCCGACTTGATGTCTTCTCCGGTATTCAGGTTGCGGTCAAAGCGCGGGAAGTTGCTGCTGGAAACTTCCAGCCGGAGAATGTGGCCTTTGCGAAAAACATTGCTTGTCGCCCACAGGTCGATAGTGAACTTGTAGACCTCGCCGGGGTTCATCAGCGTCGGCTTCTCCCTGGAGTCGCGATAGCGAGCCCGGATGATTCCCTCGGTAAGGTTTTGCGCGTAGCCATCGGGGGCGACGTCGACCAGTTTGGCAGTGAAGTCGGTGTCAACCGCCGAGGACTTGGCAAAGAGTTCGAGACTGATCGGTCCGGTCACCTCCGTGTCCTGGGTGAATGCGGGTGTGGAGTAGATCAGCACGTCGTCGCGGGCCTCGGCGGAACGCTGGTCAAAGGGACCTGGCTTCAGGTGGTCCGAATCGCAGCAGAGTGGTCCGCCGATAGTGGGAACAGGATTGGCAGGGTCGTAGACGTACTGGTCCTGTGGCTCGGAACTCGGCGCGGTTGTCGAGAGGCTGCCATTTCCGTTCAGCGAGTTGGCCTGGCCCGTCGAATGCAGGAAATATTTGGTGGCATGGGCGCGAGCCAGCGGCCATTCGTCTTCCTGGCGCCACTGGTTCGTTCCCATGACGAAAATTTTGACGGGCTTTTTGGCGAACTCGTTCTGCACTCCCTTGAACAGGTAGTCATACCAGGCGAGCGTGATGTCCTCATGCTCGAACTCTTCGGCCGCCGGGCCAAAGTCGATATCGCCGATCTTGCGGCCGTCGCCGGCGTGGCCGCCGATGGTGACGAGCAGGTGCTGGCCGTTGCGGGCGGCTTCACTGCCGCCGTGCGCCTTGATGCCAAGATAATTGCGCAACGAGCCGCCGAGGAAAATGTCATACCAGGCGGCCATATGAAGCGCGGGCACCTTGATATCGCCGAAGTGTTCTTCGATCGACCAGCGCTTCCAGTACTCGTCGTAGTTGGGATGAGAGAGCCAGTCGAGGAAGTAAGGCGCCAGTGAGGCGGTCAGAGTGGAATCGACGGAAATCGGCGCCAAGTTGAAAAGAGGATAGCTATCGAGGGGCAGCTTTCTGACAAGCTGCCGTGCGTTGGTCTCCTTGTGGACCAGAATATTGAATGTGTCCTGCGCCAGGCCGGAGGTCCAGGATTCGTTGAACCACTGCTCGAAAGCGCCGCCCTGGTAGGTCCAACTCTCGTGATAGTTGCTGGAGGTAACGACAGGACAGATTCCGGCCAGATGGGGCGGGTGAGCGATGGCGGCGAGCATCTGGGTTGCTCCCACGTAGGAGCCGCCCCACATTCCGACCTTGCCATTCGAATACGGCAGAGCGGCGGCCCACTCGATGGTGTCGTAGCCGTCGTCGGATTCGTGCTTGAAGGTATACCACTCGCCTTCGGAGGTGTAACGGCCGCGCACGTCCTGAATGATGACGACATATCCGCGGGCAGCGGCCTTGTAGCCGAAGTCGACTCCCCCGCGCTTGTCGTACGGCGTGCGCTGGAGCAGGACGGGGAATCGACCCTCGGCCTTCGGACGGTAGATATCGGCCTTGAGTTGGACGCCGTCGCGCATGCTGACTTCGACTGCACGTTTCACAACCACGTCGTAGGATTCGGCTGCTGAAGCGAACGTGGCAAGGAGAACGAGGACAGACAAGACACGAAACATTCGAATCATGGGGAGGAAGCTTACCAGAATCGGCCGTGTAGGGGCAGGTGAGGGTGGGCAGGTGGGGACACCTGCCCCTACGTGGGGATCGGAGATCCGGGCAGGTGGGGACACCTGCCCCTACACGGGAATTTCACCTGCGTTCTTCCCAGGGCAATCCAACGCCTCGCATCTCCGGCGTCGCCCAAGACCATCGATATTCTTCGGGCCGTGTGACCAGGCCATGGCGCACTGGATTGTCCAACACATACCGGATTTTCTCGTCGAGACTTTCCGATGACCGAACAACCCGATCAAACGATTCTTCCTGCCACACACGACCGGACTGGCCGAGCCTTTGATTGATCAGGTGAGAGGACGTTCCCTTGATTGCTTTGGTGATTCTCGCCAGAGAGAAAACCTCCGATCGCTCGATGTCGACACGTGGAACAAAGATCATGTGCACATGATCTGGCATCACCACCAGGGCATAGAGGTCGATCGTCCATTGATTTGCGCGGACGGAAACCTCGAAAACGATGGATCGCGCCCAATCGGGAAGCACCCAACGCTGATAAGTGCAGAGGGTCAGGAAATGCGGTTTGCCCGTGCGCTGAAGGTGAGGGAGATTGCGCCGGTAGAAAGATTGCAGCACGACGGAAATATTAGTGTTTCAGCGGCAACGCGGACGCAAAAAAAATGGGAATCGGGGGCAGGGGTCCAATTTGGGATTCTTGGTCTTGCGTAGGGGCAGGTGTCCTCACCTGCCCGACGGGGGCAGACGTCAAGGAATCTGGGCAGGTGGGGACACCTGCCCCTACGTGGACTTTTGCCGAATCAGGGTGGAGATGCGGGTGATGAAATCGGAGAGAGGCATGTCTTCGGTCTTTTCCTTGCCGCGGGTGCGGACGTTGACTTTGCCGGCTTCGGCTTCCTTGTCGCCGACAATCAGCAGGAAGGGAACTTTCTGCAAGGCGTGCTCGCGAATCTTGGCGTTCATTTTCTCGTTGCGGGCGTCGACGTCGACGCGCACTCCGGCGGCACGAAGATCGGCCGCGACCTTGCTGGCATATTCAGCGTGGCGCTCGGCGATGGGAATCATCACCGCCTGCACTGGAGCTAGCCACACAGGAAATGCGCCGGCGTAGTGCTCGATCAGCACGCCGAAGAAACGCTCGACTGATCCGTACAGGGCTCGGTGGACCATCAGGGGCTGCTTGCGCGATCCATCTTCGGCGACGTACTCCAATCCGAAGCGCTGCGGCAGGTTGAAGTCAAACTGCACGGTAGAAAGCTGCCACAGGCGGCCGATGGCATCGACGAGCTTGATGTCGATCTTCGGGCCATAGAAGGCGGCTTCGCCGGGGATGGTTTTGTAGTCGATCTTGCGGCGCTTGAGGACGTTTTCGAGCGAAGTCGTGGCAAGGTTCCACTGGTCCGCGCTCCCCACGAAGCTTGCCGTGTCATCCGGGTTCCAGGTGGAAAGCTCGGTCTGAAACTGGTCGAAGCCGAAATCCTTGAGCACGTCGAGGGCGAACTCGAGGCAGTTTTCGATTTCGGTTTCAATCTGTTCCGGAGTGCAGAAGATGTGGGCATCATCCTGCGTAAAGCCGCGGACGCGCAACAGGCCGTGCATCACGCCGGAGCGCTCGTAACGATAGACAGTGCCGAGTTCGCCAAGGCGGACGGGCAAGTCACGGTAAGACTTCAGCGAGTCGCGGTAGATAAGGATGTGACCCGGACAGTTCATGGGCTTCAGACGATATTCGGCGTCGTCGAGCTCCATGTAATCGAACATGTTCTGCGCGTAATAGCCTTCGTGGCCCGAGGTGTAGAAGAGCTGGCGGCGCACGACGTGCGGCGTGTACACCAGCGAATAGCCGCGCTTGAGATACTCCGAGCGCATCCAGTCTTCCATTTCCTTGCGGACGATTCCGCCCTTGGGATGCCAGAAGATGAGGCCCGGTCCGGCAAGTTCCTGGATCGAAAACAAGTCGAGCTGCTGGCCGAGCACGCGGTGATCGCGCTTCTTGGCTTCCTCCTGGCGATGGAGGAATTCGTCGAGTTCCTTCTTCGAATAAAAAGAAGTGCCGTAGATGCGCTGGAGCTGCTGATTCTTTTCGTCGCCCAGCCAGTAGGCGCCCGCGATGTTGAGCAGCTTGAATGCTTTGATCTTTCCGGTTGATGGAATGTGGGGACCGCGGCAGAAGTCGGTGAACTTGCCGGTGCGGTAGATGGAAATCTTCTCGTCGGGTTTGGTGAAGTGCTCGATGAAGTGGCACTTCATGAAGTCGCCGTCCTTGCGGAATTCCTCGAGGCCCTGCTCGCGAGGCAGAAAATCGCGGGCATAAGGGATGTTCTGCTGGACCAGTTCCTGCATTTTCTTTTCGAGCTTCTCGAGGTCCTCCGGAGTGAAGGGCGTGGGACGGTAGAAGTCGTAAAAGAATCCGTTTTCGGTCGGCGGGCCATGTCCGAGCTTGGTTTCGGGAAACAGTTCGAGAACTGCGGCGGCCAGCAGGTGCGCGGAAGAATGGCGGAAGACTTCGAGCGCCTCGGGATCTTTTTCAGTCAGGATGCGAAGCGGGGTGTCTTTTTCCAAGGGGCGGGTAAGGTCGATGAGGTCGCCGTTGGTCTTGGCGACGAGGGCTGCGTCCGCGAGGCGCGGGCTGATCGAGCGGGCGACGTCAAGCGGAGTCGAGCCTTTGGCAATCTCTTTGACGCTCCCGTCGGGGAGCTTCACCTGGATGTTTTCTGACATATTTGCCGGAGTCTTGAGTTTAGAGGAGCGAATCTGAAGGGGTCAAACCTGGTGCGGCTCGGTTGCGCCCTCCGGGCGCGTTGCTTAAGTCCCGTACCTAATGGCGCGGCTGAAGCCGCGCCCTGATACGAAACGTGATTTTGATTCCTGCAGGGGCGCTTCCGGGTCGTATCAGGGCATGCCTTCAGGCATGCCATTAGGAATGGATTTGAGATTCGCGCCGACGAGGCGCCAGGGAGCTGTCGCGTGAATCTCGGTTGCGCCCTCCGGGCGCGTTGCTTAAGTCCCGTGCCTAATGGCGCGGCTGAAGCCGCGCCCTGATACGAAACGTCAGATTCACGCTCTAATTTGGAGTGAAGAACAGCAGATCTCTCGACTGCGTTCGGCTGCGCGCCTCACTTCGCTCGAGATGACAGGGCTATGGAGCTGCTGAAGCCGCGCCCTGATACGGGTCGTCAGAGTCACACCGGATAGAGTGAGGAAGGGCAGATCCCTCGACTGCGTTCACAGGGTGTGCATGTAGACGAGCACGTCCTGAATCTGCTGGTCGGTGAGTTTCTGGGAGAAGCCGGGCATTTTCTCGCGGCCGTAGCGGATGATTTCCTCGACGCGCGTGTCGTTGGCGGGCAGGCCGCTGAGCGAGAGATAAGGCTTCCTGAAAACCTGGCGCATGCTGGGACCCTGTTTGCCGCCGGAAGAATAAGGTTCATGACAGCGGTCGCAGTTCTGGTCGTAAATGCGGCGTCCGGCGGCCTGCTGCGGATTGAGCCCGAGTTCGGCGTCGCTCTTGCGGCGCTCGACGTGACAGCCTGAGAACAACAGAAAAACCAACCCACAGACCACGATCATCCGCGAGCCGAGACTCAAAAGAGACAAGTACGGGTCCCCTAAACACTGTTGCACAATCAGCAATTACAATAACAGGCGAGAATGCCGGTCGCGGTCAAACGCGTTTATGCGAAGCCGGTGCAGGCGGACGGCGCCCGGGTGCTGGTGGACCGGCTGTGGCCCCGGGGAGTGCGCAAGCAGTCTGCGGCGGTGCATGCGTGGCTGCGTGAGCTGGCGCCCTCCGACATTTTGCGGCAATGGTTTCACGCCCACCCCGAAGGCTGGGTGTTGTTCCGCAAGCGATACCTGAAGGAGCTGGCCAGTCCGAGCGCAGCTCATCCGCTGGAAGAGCTTCATCGGCTGGCAGAAGGTCGCAAGAAGCTGACCCTGCTGTTTGCCTCTCGGGATGAAACCCACAATAACGCGGTCGTACTCAAGGATCTTCTCGACGGAATGCGCAAGCCGCCTACCGGGACCGGTCCTGCCGGAGCCGCTGCCATGCGTCAGTCAAGGCGGATGGCGCGGTAAGGGCGGGAAGCTCCGATGTCCCATCGCGGAGAAAATTAACCACAGAAGGCACAGAGGAACACAGGGAAACCCACAGAGGACAGCAAGGGTAAGCTTTTATTTTTTTCCATCCCTCAGAATGGCGGCGACGATGTCGTCGATAGTGTCGGTGACGCGGCGGGCGGGAAGGTTGAAGTTGTTCGAGAGGATGGAGAACGCCACTTCCTCACCGCTATCGGTGGTGGCGTAGCCGGAGAGTGCTTTCACGCCGCCGAGAGAACCGGTTTTTGCCCGCACCCTTCCCTGCACATCGATATTTTTGAAGCGGTCGGAGAGCGAGCCGTCGACGCCGGCCACGGGCAGGGTTTCGCGGAAGCTCGCTCCCCAGGGTTGTGAAGCAGCGTAGCGGAGAAGCTGCACGACGGCATGGGGAGTGACCAGGTTTTGCCGCGAGAGGCCGGAGCCGTCATAGAACACGTACTGATCCGAGGGTACGGCGGCGCGGTTCAGAAATCCTCGCAGAACTTCCAGACCGCCCTCGATGGTTCCGGCGGTCCCTTTCTCGCGTCCCAGCAGACGCAGCAGGATTTCCGCGTGCAGGTTCTGGCTGACCTTGTTGATCACCCTGACATCTTCAATCAGCGGCTTCGACTGGTAGCTCGCCAGCACGAGGGATTGATTCTGCATGGAGCGGATGGTGTCATCGCCGCCGCGCGCAGGAGCCGTCGCCGTGATGGAAAACGTGGAAAGGCTTGCCAGTTCGGTGTGGCGGGTGCGCTGGCGCCCATAAATCGAGATACCGCGCGACTCGAGCAGCTGCCGGAACAGGTGGGCGGCGAATTCGGCGGGGTCTTCGAGAGCGAGCGCCTCGTTGGCTCCGGCGTCGTCGAGGGGCATGTTGCCCCAAAGCGTCAGCGTGGTCGAGCCGGGCTCACGGTTGATGTAGATCTTGCGGCCGGTTCCGATGGGCGTGGTGAGAATGCGATTGTCGACCCGGTAATAGTCGGCGAACGGCGTGATGCTGACGAAGGCACGCTCGCCCACCCGGTCGGCGGGAAGGATATTCACGAAAATGACGTTGTCGTTGATCGTGAGGGCAGAAACGGGCGCGCCGTCGGCCCAGACGAGATCATCCTGGCTCCAGCCTTCACCGTAGCGTTCGAAGGCGAAGTAGGAGTCGTCGGCGACGATGTCGCCGTCGACGTATTTCACTCCCTTGGAGGCCAGCTCGTCGGCCAGTTGCTCCAGCACCTGGATGGGACGATCGTTGCGCTGCGTCTTGACCGAGTACGGCAGCTCGCGGCCCGAGAGATTGGGATCGCCGCGGCCGACGAGCACCAGGTCGCCGGTCAGGCGTCCGTGCTTGTCGAGCGTGCCATTGGTTTCGACCGTGGTACGGAAGCTGTAGTCGGGGCCGATCAGCTCAAGGGCAGCCGCCGTCGTGAACAGCTTGGTGTTGGAGGCGGGGGTGAAAAGCTTGTCGGAATTCTGCGCATACAGGAGCTTGCCGCTGGAGAGGGAGACGACTTCGACGCCCCAGAATCCGCGCGCCAAGTCTGAGGCGGAAACAATCGCCGCGATGCGCTTTTCGAGCGGCTTGAGTTTCGCGGCCTGAGCCTGGAGGGCCAGCAACAGACAAACGAGGAAAAGCGAAAGCCGCGTACGGCGCATGTGCGGCAATAATTGTAGCACCGGAGAAAACCGGCCGATGACCCGTTCGACGGTCGCGAAATGCGCAGCAGGCCACGAGACATCCGGGATATTGCATTTAGAATCAAGACATGCGCCCGGTTTTCGAATGGAACATAGGCTCGCGCACCCTGCAACTGGGGAAGCGCACGCTGGTGATGGGCATTCTCAATGTCACGCCGGATTCCTTTTCCGACACGGGCAAACATTTTGAGAAGGACCGGGCGGTTGAGCACGCACTGAAATTGCTCGAAGAGGGCGCGGACATCATTGACATTGGAGGGGAATCGACCCGCCCAGGGGCAAAGATTTCCGATCCCGGGACGGCGGGTGCGTCGAAGTCCGGTAAGGCGGCGGTCAGTGAGAAAGAAGAACTGGACCGTGTGATTCCGGTGATTGCCGCTCTCAAGGAGCGCAAGCCGGAGACGTTGATTTCAATCGATACGTACAAGGCCAATGTGGCGCGGGCAGCGGTTGAGGCGGGAGCGCAGGTCGTGAACGACGTAAGCGGCCTGCGCTGGGACGCAAAGATGAAGAAGCTCCTGCCCGAACTGAAGTGCGGAGTGGTGATCATGCACATGCGCGGACGCCCGGAAGAGTGGGGCAAATTAGCGCCGGCCCCCGACATCGTAACCCTGGTCAAGCGAGAGCTGCGGGAATGGGCGGACGCGGCTGTTCTCGCAGGTGTGAAGCGCGACACCATCGTGCTCGATCCCGGGTTCGGCTTCGGCAAGAAGATGGAGGAAAACTATCCTCTGCTGAAGCGGATGGAGCAGTTTCATGACCTGCGTTATCCCCTCATGGTTGGAGTTTCACGCAAGTCATTTGTCGGGCGGGCGGTGGCTCGCGGGGGAAAAGATGCCGCGATCGAGGAAAGGCTCTTCGGCACGCTGGCGGCGGAGACGGCTGCAATCCTGAAGGGAGCCCACATCATCAGGACCCACGAAGTGCGCGCCTGCGTGGACGCGGCCCGCATCGCCGACGTCGTCGTGTAGATCTTTTGGACCCCCTGGAAAAACTCGCCGCCAATCCGCGCGTGACTGTTCGCCGGAAAGGCAATGCCGATTCCGACGGCGACTGTGTCGTTTACTGGATGCAGCGCTCGCAGCGAGGGCGGCAGAATGCGGCTCTCAACGTCGCAGTGTTAGCGGCAAATCTGCTGGGCAAGCCTGTCGTTGTATTTTTCGCGCCGGTGCCGTTTTATCCGGGGGCGAACCTCCGGCACTACGCATTTCTGAACCAGGGAATTCCGGATATCGCGGACGATCTGAAGGGCCGCAATATCGGATTCGTGCTGCGGCGGTATCCCGAGCACAGCCTGATCCGATTTTGCGAGGAAGTGAGGCCCTGCCTGGTAGTGGGGGATGAAGATCCCCTGCGCGAGCCGGAGTCGTGGCGGCAGAAAGGGGCCCGAGAGCTTGGGGTTCCATTGTGGACAGCCGACGCGGAGGTCATCGTCCCTTCGCGGCTGCTGCTCAAAGAGCAGTATGCGGCGCACATCATGCGACGAAGACTGCATACGCATTTGCCGCAATTCCTCGTTCCGATGAAGGATCTCCGTGCCCGGCATTCCTGGAGAAAGCCGAAGGGGGGCTCTTCCCTTGCCGTTGCAAGTGACATCACGAAGGGCTGGCGTTTGGACCGTTCCGTTGAGCCGATCGCTGGGATCAAGGGCGGATCCAGGCAGGCGGAGAAGACTCTGCGGGAGTTCATCCGGCGGCGGCTGGCAGATTATCCGAAGCAGCGGAACCATCCCGAGGTGAACGGGACCAGCCACCTTTCTCCCTATCTGCATTTCGGGCACATATCGGCGCTGGAGGTGGCTTTGGCGGTGCAGGACTCTGACGCTCCGAAGCCAGCGAAGGAAACGTTCCTTGACCAGTTGATCACGTGGCGAGAATTATCGGTCAACTTTGTGCGCTTCAATCCTGACTATGACAACTTCGAATCGGGGGAAGGGTGGGCGCACCGAACGCTGGCGAAGCACGCCAGAGACCGGCGTCCGGTTCGTTACAGCGAGCGGCAACTGGAGAACGCCGAGACTTACGATCCACTGTGGAATGCGGCGCAGATCCAGATGGTGGACCGCGGATGGATGCATAACTACATGCGGATGTATTGGGCCAAGAAGATTCTGGAGTGGAGCCGCACGCCGGCGGAGGCTTACCGCATCGCGGTTTATCTCAACGACAAATACGAGATCGACGGCCGGGATCCGAACGGCTATGCCGGAATCGCATGGTCGATTGTCGGCAAGTTTGACCGGCCATGGTTCGAACGGCCGATCTTCGGGCAGGTGCGGTATATGTCCCTCGCCAGCACGGGGAGAAAGTTCGACAGCAAGAGGTACATCGGGCAGAACCGGCGGGGTAAGTAGCGCTAGATGCCTCGACTGCGTTCGGCTGCGCCTCGCTCCGCGTGGGACGACAGAATGGATGCAGGCGTGCGTGTCCCGCGCGTGCCAAATTGGCAAAGACTTCCGAGTTGGCACGTGCGAGACGCACGCGCCTACATCAACCTCAAAACAACTTCTTCGAATCGAGAAGGATGGTCACCGGTCCGTCGTTGACCAGTTCGACCTGCATGTGCGCCTGGAAGCGCCCGGTTTCGCAGGCAACGCCGGCGGCACGCACTCCGGCAACGAAATGCTCGTACAGCGGATTGGCGTGCTCGGGAGGAGCGGCAGCGTCGAACGATGGGCGTTTCCCGCGGCGGACGTCGCCGTACAGTGTGAACTGCGACCCCGCGAGAATTGCGCCGCCCACATCCTTGACGGAGAGGTTCATCTTGCCATTGCCGTCGTCGAAGATACGCAAGCCGGCGATCTTCTCGACGAGGTAATCGGCGTCGGCTTCGCTGTCCTCGCGTTCGACGCCCAGGAACACCAGCAAACCTGCGCCGATGCTTCCCGTGATCTCTCCATCGACTGAAACCTGGGCGTGGGTGACGCGCTGAATCACGGCTCGCATGGACGACTATGATTGCCGTTTTCCAGCGATCTGCACAACTCATTTTGGATTTTCTACGCGAATCCTGGCGGTAAGGCTTCCAGTGCAGTTATCTCCGTTCACCCGCAAGTAGAGATGGCTGTTGTTCAAGACCGGCAACTGCGCGTCAGGCGTGGCGAGGACGGGATCGTCATCGAGGTGGAGTTTCGCCAGGAGGGCGCCTCCTGGAGCCGACTGCAGCGGGAGGCGGTACTTCTCATCGGGCACCGGACCGCTGCAAGCCAGGGTTCCGCCGTAGACGTGCACCGACTGTCCTCGCACAAGATCGAGTCCGGTATCGTTCCAGGCGCGCTTTCCCTGTACCTCAAACGAATAACTGCCGGGAGCGGCAGGCTTGATCCCAGGCGCTGACGGATTTTGCGCAACCAGGAACGAAGCAAGAAGAATGAGCGGGAGGGTAATCCAGATCGTAGATCGCATCTGCATCCTCACAACGGACGTCTTGCCTGTTATGTCCGCTGCTCTTGGATGACAAACATCCAGTTTGCGTTACACGGGCCCGCGTGTTGGTTGACGGACGATTGCTTCACTCCTAGAATCCCTTGTCCTACCCTTGGAGCCGACCATGGACCGCATTGCGAGAGTGCTTGTTCTGCTTGGATGTCTGCTGACGATCAGCGCCATCGCCCAACAGGCGCCGGGAAGCACACCGGGCGAAGTGGTGATCAGGAACGCCGTGATCCTGACGGTGACGCACGGCAACATCGCGAACGGCAGCATTTACATCAAGGACGGCAAGATCGCGGCGGTCGGCAAGAGCGTCAACGCGCCCGCGAGCGCCACGGTCATCGACGCGGGCGGCAAGTACGTCACGCCCGGGATCATCGACTCGCACTCGCACATCGCACTCGACGACGACGTCAACGAAGCCACCAGCCCCATCACGCCGCAGATGATGATGATCGACGCCTTCGACTACCAGGACAAGGCGATTTACCGCGGGCTGGCCGGAGGGGTGACGACGTCGCTGCTGTTGCATGGGTCGGCCAATATGATCGGCGGGCAGGCCGTGGTCATCAAGCACAAGTATGGCTCCGGGCGCGACGCCATGCTGTTTCCCGGGGCTCCGCGGTCGATCAAGTTCGCCAGCGGTGAAAATCCCAAGCGGGTTTACGGCTCGCGCGATCAGCTTCCCTCCACCCGCATGGGGAACTTCGCAGTGCAGCGCGAGGCGCTGGTGCAGGCGCAGGACTACATGCGCGACTGGGACGACTACAACGCCAAGGTCAAGAACGGCGACAAGGATGCAAAGGTCCCGAAGCACGACTTGAAGCTGGAAGCGCTGGCGGACGTGCTGCGCGGAAAGCTGCTGGTACAGATTCACTGCTACCGGGCGGACGAGTTCATCACCGAGATGGCGATGGCAAAGGAATTCGGATACAAGGTGCGGGCGTTTCACCACGCACTCGAGGCCTACAAGGTTCCGGAGAAGCTGGCGGCGGAGAATGTGGGCATCGCGACCTTCGCCGACTGGTGGGGCTACAAGAACGAAGCCTGGGACGCGATCCCATGGAATGCGGTGATGTGCATGCGGAAGGGCGTGCGGGTGGCAATCAAAAGCGACTCCGAAGATTTCGCCCGGCGACTGAACCAGGAAGCGGCCAAGACCATGCACTACGGCGGGGCCACCGAAGAAGAAGCTTTGAAGATGATCACCCTCAACGCGGCGTGGATTATCGGCGTGGATGACCGGGTAGGCTCGATCGATGTGGGAAAAGATGCCGACCTGGTGATCTGGGATGGATATCCGCTCTCCAGCAGCAGCACGCCGAACAAAGTTCTCATCGACGGGGACGTTTACTTCGACCGCGCGCTACCAGGCTACGGCATACCGCACTACGGGGAGGGGCAATGATGGCGCGCACTGTCCGAACCGGTATTTCGCTTTGTTGTCTGCTGTTGGGCACGTCGCTGGCGAGCGCTCAGCGCAGTTCGCAGGCGGGAAAAGAGAAAGCGCCAGGCGCTGCAGCGGTCACGGTTCTCAAGGGCGGCAAGCTACTCACGGTCTCTCATGGCGAAATCGAAAACGGCATCCTGGTAATGGAGAATGGCAAGATCACGGCGGTTGGGCCGGCTTCGACTGCCATCCCCAAGGGCGCCCGCGTCATTGATGTCACAGGGATGACGGTCTATCCGGGGCTGATTGATTCCGAAACTTCGCTGGGACTGATTGAAATCAGCGCCGAAAAGATGACGGATGACAAACTGGAGCCGAGCGAAGAGATCATGCCGCACATGCATGTCTACGACGCTTTCCATGCGGAATCGGAACTGATTCCGGTGGCGCGCCTGAACGGCATCACGAACGCGATCGTGGCTCCCGACAGCACCGACACGCTACCCGGGCAGGACTCGTTCATCCAGCTCGACGGCAGGTCAGCGACCGACATGCTGCTGGCGCGGGACATCGCGATGCCCCTGAATTTCACCGGCGATCAGCGGCGCAACGAAAGCTGGGAGAAGCGCAAGTTTCCCTCGACGCGCATGGGGATGGCGGCGCAGCTCCGGCAAGCCCTGCTGGACGCCCAGCACTACAAGCAGGAGTGGGCAGACTACGACAGAAAGAAGTCGGATGCCGAGAAAGACAAGAAGAGCCCGCCTTCGGCGCCCAAGCACGACCTCAAACTGGAGGCGCTGTTGCCGTACCTCGATGGCAGCAAGACGATCGTGCTGGCGGCGGAGGGGCCCAGCGATCTGGAAACTGCGGTTGGCCTGGCAAAGGAGTTCAACTTGAAGTTTGTCCTGGATCACATCAGCCACTCGCAGCCGGTTCTCGACTATGTGGCCAGCCTGAAGGTCCCGGTGATCGTGGGACCGATCTATGAGGATCCCAGGCCGGATGAGCGCTACGATGCGGTCTACAGCCTGCCGGCGCAACTCCAGAAGCGCGGGGTGAAGATTGCCTTTGCCTCGTTCAGCGCGCATGACGTCCGCAATTTGCCATACCAGGCTGGCTTTGCCACCGCGTTTGGGCTGCCGCACGACGAGGCGCTCAAGGCCATTACACAGAATCCGGCAGATATCTGGGGCATGGGAGACAAACTGGGATCTCTGGACGTGGGGAAGACTGCGAATGTGGTGGTCGCGACAGGGGATCCTCTCGACGTGAAGACCGCCGTGAAGCAGGTGTTCATCGAGGGCCGGGAGGTACCGATGGTGAGCCGGCAGACCCGGCTGCGCGATCAGTACTCCGGGCCGCAGTAGCGAAGGCTCACGGCGGAAAGCTCCCGCAAGCGACTGGTTAACAGACGGCATGCCTGGGGGATCAGCCTGCACCCGTTGACCTTGGCAAGTGGCAGCAATTAGGATTCGAGGGGTATCCAAAAACTCAGAGCCCGCACAGCCCGGACTCTTCCTTTACAGCAAATCGCGCGGGCCATTAGACTACACGTTTCCTCTAGAAACTTTTTCCGTGGAGGTGGCATTGTGGCTGGTGAAGGCAAGATGCAGGAAAAGGTAAAGCAGATCATATCGGAACAGCTGGGGGTGGACGAGGCCGAGATTACATCGAGCGCCTCGTTCGTCGACGACCTGGGAGCGGACTCGCTGGACCAGGTGGAACTCGTCATGGCCCTGGAAGAAGCTTTCGATCTGCAAATTCCAGACGACGATGCGGAGAAGATTCACACCGTCCAGGACGCATTCGACTACATCGACAAACACGCGAAGGTGAGCAAGTAAGAGACGCGAAGCGGAAACTGCGCGAGCAGCCGACGGCGATGCCCCCGGGGACGCCGCCCTACATTCAGAACAAGCGAGGAGAACCATGGCAGCCGTTGATGAAAAAGTGAAGCAGATTATCGTCGAGCAGCTGGGAGTCGACGAGGGCGAAGTCACAGGCACAGCCTCGTTCGTAGACGACTTGGGCGCCGACTCGCTGGACACGGTGGAACTGGTGATGGCCTTCGAGGAGGCCTTCGAGATCGAGATTCCCGATGAAGATGCGGAGAAAATCCGCACCGTGCAGGATGCCATTGACTATATCGGGAAGAATGCGAAAGGCGGGAAGTAGGTTTGGGACGCAGGGTCGTAGTCACTGGAATTGGTCTGATCTGCGGGGTGGGGAACAGGACGGAAGAGGTGTGGCAGAACCTGCTCGCGGGGAAGAGTGGCGTGGCCCGAATCACACAGTTTGACGTATCGAATTTTGCCTGCCAGATTGCCGCCGAAGTCAAGAATTTCGATCCTCTCAATTTCATCGAAAAAAAAGAGCTGAAGAAAATGGGCCGCTTCATCCACCTGGCCCTGGCGGCAGCGGATGAAGCGATGCGGTGCTCAGCCCTGAAGGTGACGCCGGAATTTTCACCGCGTATCGGCGTACACATCGGTTCGGGAATCGGCGGGTTTGACGTTATTGAGCGCGAACATTCCAATCTGCTGGCCGGCGGCCCGCGGAAGATTTCTCCGTTCTTCATTCCGGCAGCCATCGTGAATCTCGCCGCCGGGCACATCAGCATCCGGTACCAGGCAAAGGGCCCGAACGAGGCGACGTGCACGGCCTGTACTTCGAGCGCGCACGCGGTCGGGGACGCTTTCAAAATCATCGCTCGCTGCGACGCTGACGCCATGATTGCGGGCGGCACCGAGGCGGCCATCACGCCCATGGGTGTGGGAGGATTTGCCGCGATGCGGGCGCTTTCCACGCGCAACGATGCCCCGGAAAAGGCCAGCCGGCCGTGGGATTCGGCACGGGACGGATTTGTCATTGGCGAAGGGGCGGGAATTCTGGTGCTGGAGGAGTTGGAATTCGCCCGCCGCCGCGGCGCGCCCATCCTGGCGGAGGTGGTCGGTTATGGCATGAGCGGCGACGCCTACCACATCACCCAACCGGCCGAAAACGGCGATGGCGCCTACCGGGTAATGGTGAACACGCTGAACGACGCCAAGATCCAGCCGGAACAAGTGGGCTACATCAACGCGCACGGCACCTCTACCGACCTCGGCGACAAGCTGGAAACCGTGGCAATCAAGCGCGCATTCGGTGACCATGCCTACAAGCTGGCAGTGAGTTCGACGAAATCGATGACCGGCCATCTGCTGGGGGGCGCCGGCGGCCTGGAAGCGGCGGTGACGGCGCTGGCTTTGCGCGACCAAATTCTGCCGCCCACCATCAACCTCGAAAACCCCGATCAGGACTGCGATCTGGACTACGTGCCGAATCACGCCCGCAAAGCCGAACTGGAATATGCCATGTCCAACTCCTTCGGCTTCGGCGGAACCAACGGCGCTCTGCTCTTCCGCCGATGGAATCAGTAACAACAAATTGATTACTTTCCGTTCTGAAAATCTCATAACTCATTGAAGCGTATAGAAGGTAACTGCCCGCTGCTGGCGGGTACTACTCCCTTTTTCGTGCGGTATTGTCCTTTAGCGCTTTGCACACTCCTCCCGCCGCCCCGACAATACGGCAGCAAGAAAGAGCCGCCACAACGTCTATGGATACGAACCTGGGGAGTCTTCTAACGGCCATCCCTGCCTCGAAGAAAACGATCGCCCGAACCGCTCTCATCAATCTCAAGGAGCCTGCAAACAGCATTCTGTCGGACTGTTTCCGGCAGTTCGGGATCGACACCTTTTTACTCAACCACAACGCAATTCAACAGCTGCAGAAGGACAAGTTCGAAGCCTGCGTGCTTCCTATGGAGGCATCTGCCGCTCCGGTCATGGAAGCTATTCGCATGTCCCCTTCGAACGCCCGAATGGTGATTTATGGGCTGGGGGGCGATGTTCACGATGCCATGCGTTTTTCCAAATATGGGGTGAATGTCGTCTTCGACGAACCGCTGGAACGCTCGGCCGCGCTGAAGCTGGTGCGGGCGACGCAGATGCTGGTGCTGCATGAGTTTCGCCGCTATGTCCGCATTCCGGTTATCACCGAGGTCGCAGTGGTCACCAGCGACGGCAGGCGCTTCAGCGCAACCAGCCAGGAAATCAGCGGCGGTGGCATGTCGCTGCGGGCGCGAGAGCAGCTTTCGCCCGGGCAAGGGGTGGAGATCTCGTTTGCGCTGCTGACGTTGCCCCGCATCTGGGTGCGAGGATGGGTGACCTGGCGCAAGAACGCAGGGCAGACCTTCGGCATGCGTTTCGACCCGGCCGACGAGCGCCGCCTGCGGATCAAGGAGTGGATCGAAGCCTACCTGGAAGGATAGAGCCGGGTCAGGATTTGACGTCCAGGTTCTGCGAAAGCAACGTGAAATCCCCGGCAGGGGAACTTTCCGTATGCCCGGCATTGATGGGGATGGAAACGCTGACCGTAGTTCCGCTGGAATCTGAGTGAACTTCGAACTCCCCATCCAGTTCCCGAATGCGTTCCCGCATTCCCGCCAGGCCGACGCCGAGGTAGGTACCGTCCCGGTGCATTTTGTCGAGCACTTCCCGGGGAATTCCCCGGCCGTAGTCGCGCACCTGCAGTCTGACATTCCCGGCAGCGGCCTGCAGACGTATATCCGCTGACTGGCTCCGGGAATGCCGATGCACGTTCGTCAAGCCCTCCTGGATCACGCGGAACAGGGCGATCTCCGCATCGTTGGATAGACGAGGCAGGTCGGGAGGCAGGTCGAGACTGACGGGAATTCCGCTGCGCTGGGAGAATCCAGTGACAAACCAGGTGGCGGCAGAGGCGAGTCCCGCTTCGTCCAGAAGGGGCGGGTGGAGAAGATGAGAAAGCGTCCGCGTTTCGCCGATGCAGCGGTCGAGAAGCTCGGAGCATTCGGTGGCAAGCGGGCTGATGGTTTCTCCGCCGGTTTCACTGAGCACTTGCAGATTGATCTTGACCGCAGCCAGGTACTGACCCAGGCTGTCGTGGATTTCGCGGGCAATGCGGCGCCGCTCCCGATCCTGAAGATTGATGAGGCGCACGCTGAGGGCGCGGATGGCCTTCTCCGCCATTTTGCGGTCGGTCATGTCCAGCGCGATTACGCCGATCTGAATTACATTGTTGCTGCTGTCGGGGATCGGAAAGTAATTCACGAGCCAGTGGCGGATTTCTTTTGGATTCGCGGGCAGGGTTCCGGTTACTTCACGGCCCAGAACAGGCTGGCCGGAACGCTGCACGTTCCGTAATACGACCTCGGCTTGAGGAGCGTGTTCGCCGAAGACGTCCATCACGCTGCGGCCCAGCAGGTCCGAGCTGGAAAGCCCAGCCATGTTGGCCAGGACTTCATTGATTCGCTGGTAGCGGAGATCGGAGTCCAGAATTCCGAATCCGACAGTCGATGAGGAAAAGAACGCATTCACCAGTTCGCGGTTGTGCCGCATGATCCGGTCGGTCTGCTCGTGACGCCGGAATTCCAGATTGAGCAGGTAGAACTCCGCCATGACAAGGCAGATCGCGATCAGCAATGTGGCGCCGAGGACCAGACGCGTGCGTTCGTGGAAGCGCTCCGACGCTTTGCGGCGCAGGTCAAGCAGCCGCGATTCATCCTGCCGCATGGTTTGGATGCGGTCGGCGCATTGCTGGCGTAGGGCGGAAATCTGTTCTCCCAGGGCGGCCTGCTGTTCCTGATCGTGCATATTGCCGACCCTCAGGTCGACCGATCTTTGCAGCAGATGGAGGTACTGGTTGACCAGGGTCTCTAACTGATCGACCTCCGCATTTCGGGAAGGGTTATCCGTTACCAGTTCACGCAGACGCTGCATTTCGATGGGAACATCCTGCACAGAGGCGGTGTACTCGCGGAGGTGATCCTGGTTGGCGGTGATGATGAAACTCTGACGGGCAATGCTGGAACGGAAAAGATCGGACCGCAGGTCCTCCATGACCGTCTGCACCTCGTGGGTGTGGGCAACCAGGCGTTCGCTGTCTACCAAGCGGTTGGTAGTGCGGTATGCGCCGTTGCCGGCGAGGATGAGCAGGATGATGGCCAGAACAAAGGCAATCCAGGCGATTTTCCGTAGGGAATAATGCATTCTCTAATACGGCTCGGGACCTGACGGTATTTCGTGACGCAAAAAGCAGCTATACCCGGTACAGATGCAAGATGTGGCAACAATGATATAGGAATTGAACGAATTCAATGGATTGAAGTGCTTGGAAATGGAGCTTTTTGAGTC
This sequence comes from Terriglobales bacterium, assembly GCA_963803205.1. Lineage (GTDB taxonomy): Bacteria > Acidobacteriota > Terriglobia > Terriglobales > Acidobacteriaceae > CAWDLG01. The sequence goes on along the minus strand of CAWDLG010000002.1, from coordinate 682,697 downwards.
GCGCCTGGGCATGTAAAATCAATGACATAAGATGGCAGGCAGCTCACAGCTCGTGCAGATCGAGGCGGGACCTCCCGTCCGCCAGCCCAAACCTCCGTGGCTGCGTGCCAGGGCTCCGGCAGGTGAAAATTTCCACAATCTGAAGAAGCTGGCGCGAGGATTGGGCCTCCACACCGTCTGCGAATCGGCGCAGTGCCCGAATATCGGCGAGTGCTGGAATCAACGGACTGCCACCTTCATGCTGCTGGGTGACGTCTGTACGCGGCGCTGTGGGTTCTGCGCGGTCCCAAAGGGCAGGCCTGGCGCCATCGATTGGGGTGAGCCCGCGCGAGTGGCCGAGGCGGTGGCAACTCTGGGCCTGAAGCATGCCGTCGTCACCAGTGTGAACCGGGACGACGACAACCTGGGCGGGGCTCGGATTTTTGCCGAGACCATCCGCCAGATTCGCGAGCTGACGCCAGACTGCCGGGTTGAGGTTCTGATTCCCGATTTCCAGGGCATCGACGAGGCGCTACAGATCGTTCTGGACGCAAGACCCGACGTCCTCAATCACAATACTGAGTCGGTTCCCCGCCTCTACCGGGTTGTGCGTTCCGGGGCGCGTTACCAGCGCACCTTAAGGCTGCTGGAGAATGCCAAAAAATTCTCCCCGACGGTGGTGACCAAGTCGGGAGTGATGGTCGGGCTGGGCGAGACGACGGATGAGCTGATCGAGGTTTTCTCAGACCTGGGAGCACGTGGCGTGGATCTGCTGACCGTCGGACAGTACCTGCGGCCGTCGCGGGATCATCTGCCCATCGCGCGGTTTTACACCCCGGAAGAGTTCGCTTATTTAAAGCAGGAAGCCCTGCGATTCGGATTCCGCCACGTAGAGTCTGGGCCGCTGGTGCGCTCCAGTTATCACGCTCACGAACAGGCCGAGGTCGCGGCCGGTTCCACCGCCAATGTGGTGTAGCTGCGCGGCCAGTGCGCAGGGAACGTTGATACCTTTCATTCTTTCCGCATGAGCATTCTTGAATTCAGCTTGCTGGTGGGCGCAGGATCGTTCGCGGCGGGCTTTCTGGGATCGCTGACGGGCCTGGGCGGCGGGGTGGTGCTGGTCCCTCTGCTGACGTTGTTCTTTCACGTGGACCTGCGGTATGCCGTCGGGGCATCGCTGGTCGGCGTTATTGCGACCTCCTCCGGGGCGGCTGCCGCTTACGTGAAAGAAGGCTTTTCCAACATCCGGATCGGCATGTTCCTGGAAATTGCGACGACTCTGGGAGCACTGTTTGGGGCGTTTCTAGCCCTCGTGGTGCCGACCGCGGAAATCGCTATCATCTTTGGCCTCGTGTTGCTCTACTCAGCCTACCTTTCTGCCAGGGGACAGCCGCCGGTTCCGGAAGATGACAAACCCGATCCGTTGGCAACCCGGCTGCGGATGAATGGCAGCTATCCTTCGCTTACGGGGCCGAGATCCTATTACGTTCGCCGCGTGCCGGCCGGATTCAGCCTGATGGCGGGAGCCGGAGCGCTCTCCGGACTGCTCGGCATCGGGTCAGGTGCAGTCAAAGTGCTGGCTATGGACCAGGCAATGCGAATTCCGTTCAAGGTTTCCACCACTACCAGCAACTTCATGATCGGCGTTACGGCGGCGGCCAGCGCCGGGATTTACCTTAGCCGCGGCTACATCGATCCGGGGTTGTCGATGCCAGTGATGCTCGGGGTGCTGGCGGGATCGATGCTGGGATCGCGGATGCTCGCTCGCACCAAAACCAGTTCCCTGCGCGTGGTCTTCGCCGTCGTGATCGTGGTGCTGGGAGCGGAAATGCTCTACAAGGGCATCATGGGGCAGATCTGATGGCAATCGCCGAGCGCTGGGATGACCGCAGACTAGAAGAGACGATCGGGAACCTTCTGCGCGCCGGAGTGATCCTGGCCGCCACGGTCGCAGCGATTGGGGGACTGATCTACCTCATCCACCACGGGATGCAGCCCGCCGATTATCGCGTGTTCCGCGGGGAGCCGAACGAACTGAGGCACGTGCGCGGCATCCTGCGCTCGACCATTCGCCTGCAGGGACGCGGAATCATTCAGCTTGGCTTGCTGCTCCTGATTGCCACTCCAATAGCCAGAGTCGGCTTCGCCATGTTCGGCTTCGCGGCGGAGAAGGACCGCATGTATGTGGTCTTCACCGGCATTGTGCTGGTGATCCTGCTCTACAGCCTGATCGGATACTGAGGCCCGTTACCAGACGTGGCAGGCCTTGTCGCCTCGAACCATGGGCGCGTCGGCCTTGCAGTGAAACGCCTCGCGAAACTCCGGCATGTTCGAGACGGAACCGTTGATCCGCCACTTACCCGGAGAGTGAGGATCGATGGCCACCAGCATGCGGCTGAACTCATCGGTGCGGTTCTGGCACCACACATTGGTCCAGCCCAGGAAGAAGCGCTGCTGCGCGGTCATGCCGTCGATGGGCGGTGGTTCCTTGCCGGCCAGCGTGTCCATCAGCGCCATGTAGGCGATGCGCAAACCACCGTTATCGGCGACATTCTCGCCCAGGGTCAGTTTGCCGTTCACTTTCACATCGTCGACGGCGTTGTAGCCGGAATATTGATCGGCAACGCACTTGGTGCGCTGGTCAAACTCCTTTTTGTCTTCCTTTGTCCACCAGTCGCGGAGGTTGCCCTCCGGGTCGAACTGGCTTCCCTGGTCGTCGAAGCCGTGGGTGAGTTCATGCCCGATGACGGCACCGATGCCGCCGAAGTTCATGGCATCGTCCGCCTTATTGTCGTAGAAGGGCGGCTGAAGGATTCCAGCGGGAAAAGTGATGTTATTCAACTGCGGGTTATAGCTCGCATTGACGGTCGCCGGAGGATAAGGCCAATCGTTCTTATTTACCGGCTTGCCAATCTTATTGAGCTGGCGCTGGAACTCGAATTCGTTGGAGCGAAGCGAGTTGCCCATGGCGTCGCCACGATTGATCTTCAGGCTGCTGTAGTCGCGCCACTTGTCGGGATAGCCGATGCGGTTGCTGATCGCGGCCAGCTTGACCATGGCCTCTTTTTTGGTTTCAGCACCCATCCAGTCAAGGCTCTTGATGTCCTCGGCAAGAGCTTTCTCCAGGGCCTCCACCATCTTTAAGGTGCGGGCCTTGCCCTCGACGCCAAAAGTCTGCTCGACGTACTTCTGCCCCACGGCCTCGCCAAGGTCGCCGCTGGTGTAACGCACGCAGCGCTTCCAGCGCGGACTCAATTCCTTGGTTCCAAGCAGATCCTTTTCGAAAAATTCAAAGTTCTCATTCACGAACTGGGCAGGAAGAAGGGCGGAGTTTCCGTGCAGGACGTGCCACCGGAGGTAGGTCTTCCAGTCATCGAGTGAGGCCGACGCGAGCACGCCGTTCATCTGCTTGAAGAAGTCAGGTTCGGTGACGTTGAGTACGGCTGAGGAGGGGGCTCCGATTCCGTCGAGGTAGACGTTCCAGCCGAAATCCGGGCTGAGGGCCGAGAGTTCCTTGGCTGTCATGCGGTGGTAGACCTTGGCGGGATCGCGGCGGGACACGCGATCCAGCGCACCTTTGGCCAGGCCGGTTTCGATATCCATGACGGTCTTGGCTTCGGCCGCGGCCTTGTCCGACGAGTCACCCATGAGTTCAAACATCTTCTGCACGTGTTCGACGTATTGCTTGCGGAGTGCGACGGACTTGGCGTCGTCTTTCAGGTAGTAATCGCGATCCGGCAGGGCCATGCCGCCTTCGTCAGCTTCGGCGATCACCTGCTTGGCGTCTTTGAAATCCTGGTCGGAGCCGAAACTGAACAACACATTGACCGCCTGGCGATGCAGATGAATGATCTCGCGGGCCAGGTCCTTCTTGGACTTTAAGCCTGCAATCCTGTCCAGTTCGGGCCGCAGCGGCTTGGTTCCCGCCTGCTCGATCGCACTCTCGTCCATGCAGGCCTGGTAGTAATCGCCAATTTTCTGCTCGACCGGGGTTCGCTTGGAATCGTTTGCCGAATACTTGTCGAGGATGTCGCGCACGATGTATTCGCCGCGCTCGGTCAGTTCGTTGAAGCGGCCCCATCCCGGATGATCGCCGGGAATGGGATTCTGCGCCTTCCACTTGCTGCAAGCGTATTCATAAAAGTCGGTGCAGGGGTCGATGTTCTTGTCCAGCATGTCGGCGTTGAACTCGACTTTTGATGGCGCGGTGCGGGCTGTGGGCACGGTTTCCTGGGCGGCGAGAGTTGTGACGAAGATGAGCAGTATGCAAGCTTTCAGAAACCGCATGGAATTCCTCCCGGGGACGCAGCGGAGATCGAATCGAAAATCGGGTTCATGTTGCTGATACGCGCTGAAGCAATCCAATGTTCCTGCGGAAGGCAGGCCCGTCCCGCCGCCTTGGACTCAGCAAAATGCAAAAGGTCAGCACGTACTCCATCGAGGGCTCAGAAAATTCTCATGCGGATAGTGAGATACCGCTTGGGATTTTCCCGGATCGACTTCACCAGTTCACGAGTCTCGATCAGCATCTGATCGGCGTTGTTGAATATCGCGGGGTCGCGAAGCAGCTTGCCAATGGTACCCTCGCCGGCATCCATGCGATCGGCAAGATCCGACAGCTTGGCGATGGTGTTCTTCAGCTTGGCGGCCAGTTCTTCATCCTTGGTCAGCTTGCCCAGCGTTCCCTTTCCCGCGTTGATGTCTTCCGTCATTTTGCGGGCGTTGGTAATGGTCTGGTTGGCGTTCTCATAGAGCGACGGATCTTTCAGCAACTTTCCAGCCGTACCCTTGCCGGCATTCAGGTCGTCCACGATAACGTTCATCTTGTCGATAGTCGCGTTCACCTTGCGGTACATCTCGTCATCCGCGACGAACTTGCCGAGAGTGCCTTTGCCCGCTCTGACGTCGTCAACGATACCCTGCATGCCGGTCACGATCGTCCCCAGCCGGTTGTAGAGGGTGGGATCGTAAATCAGCTTGCCGATCGAGCCCTTGCCGCTTTCCACGAAGGCCACGATGCGGTCCAGGCGCTTGAGCAGCGCGTCCATGTTCTGCAACGTGCTCTGCCCGGAGCGGACCATGTCCTGCAGGTCCGGACGGTCGCGGATGGGCAGGACGTCGCCATTCTGAGCCTCGGGTCCGACCGCCTGGGAGCTGTCGATATCGATATAGGTCTCTCCCAGCACGCCGGCGGTGGAGAGCAGGGTGAGGGAGTCCTTCCGCAGGTTCGCCCTGAATTTGCTGCTGACTTTCATGGTCACTTCGACCGGAGTAAGCCGCATGTCGGGATCGGGGACGACGCGGATCGACTTGACGTTGCCGATGTCAACGCCGTTCAGCCGGACAGCAGCGCCTTCGCGCAGGCCGCTGGCGTTGTCGAAATAGGATTTGATGATGATCTTCGGTTTGAAAAGGCCGCCGGTGCCGCTCATCAGGAAGATGAGAACGCCCAGAACAACGCAGGCAATGATGACGGTCAGCCCGACCTTCAATTGGGACCACTTCAGCTGTTTTTTGCTAGGCACGCGATGTCCCCGGCAAGTTCCGCAACCGGCAATCCTCCTGCATCGTTGTTATGTGCGGTAGTGCTGAATGATAGCAGACCGTCGAATCGCTTTCACCTAGGCGGCGCGCCCCGACAGCGTGCGGGCCAGCGCGAGAGCCAGCAGGTAGGCGAGGGCGCCGCAGGCCAGCGTCACGCCCAGCCCGTACTGGATCGCGATCACCACCGCCAGGACAGAGCCCAGCACACTCGACGCGGCATTCATCGCCCAGGCCCATTCGATCGAAGTCGAGCGTTCGCCCTCACTGTCCGCAGCCGTACCCATCAGGTCAGCCAGAGCGCGCAACCCGGTGGGGAATGGCATTCCCATGGCAAATCCCAGGGGGATGAGCAGCCCGGCGCTGATCGCCAGCTTCAGCAGAAACGGCAGCCCCACCAGCGAACTCAGGATATGCGGCAGGAAGAAAACGTAGAGCGCAAGGGCGGCGATGATTGCCGCGAGCGGAACCCAGACCATGGTTACTTCGGGCAGCCACTTCCGTGAGACCAGACTGCCGGCTCCGCTCGAGAGCAGGAGCAGGAATACCACCACGGTCAGAGCGTAAGTCGGATGACCGAGGAACAAAACAAAGCGCTGGATGAAGGAAATCTCCACCATGATGTAGCCGAGGCCTACGGCAACAAAGTACAGCAGGCTGACAACGTGACTGTGAGTGCTGCCGCGCACCGCCAAGGGGACGATCAGGAACGCAACCACTGCGAGCAGAGAGATGATCAGGACCATGCCCAGAACAGCCACACCGAGATTCACCTTCCAGTCGATTCCCTGGTGCGTCTGGCGCAAGGTTTGGCCGAGTTTGAGGGTGAAGAAGAAGAAAGGCGAGTTGTCATTGACCGGCGCAACGTTGTACACGTAGTCGCGCGCAAAGGCGTAGGGATCATTGCGGGCGATCAAGTGTGAAAAAGCATTGTCTCCAGGCTGGGAAGGCAGGTAGAGGGCGACGAGCCAGGGGTTGCGTTTCAGGTACGCCTGAACTGCCTGCTCCTCCTCCGGGGAGAATCCGCTCTTTTTGGCCAGAACCGCGACCGGCATTCCGTCTTCATTCAGCTTTCCCTGCGAGATGACAATGAAGTTGGCAGCGGGGTCGGCGACGCCCAGGCCGTGCAGCGCATCCATGGCCACGCTGACCACGCGCAGGGCCTCGCGCGGCTGGCGGAACTCCCAGCGCGTGACCGCGATCAATCCGTCCGGCTTCAGGTGCTCGAAATACTCCCGGAAAGCCTCGACGGTATACAGGTTGTTCTCGCTGAGGGCAAAGGCTCCGGCCGCGGTGGAGGCCCAGGTATCCACCAGCGTCATCTGTACGACGTCGTAAGACTGCTTCGCGCTGCGGATGAAGGAGCGTCCATCGGTGACGTGAATGTGCACTTGCGGCTGCTCGTACAAGTGATAGGAGTAGTCCGCATACCGCTCCCGCATGATGGTGTTCGCGATGATGGGATTGATTTCAATACCGATGACGTTCGGGCTACCGTTTGCCAGGGCGCGCAGCACATCCACGCCGCCGCCGGGGCCGATGATGGCGTACTCGCCGTGCGGCCGCAGTATGTTGGCAACCGCGGGCGGGGAGGACATGAGATTTCGCTCCCAGGCGGTTCCATGCCACTGGTCGAGGCGCGCGTTCATGATGAAGCTGTTGGCGTCGGCGTCGATCACGATCAGCTTGGCGCCGCCCTGGCGGTCCACCTCCACGCGCGAGATCGCGTTCCAGGCGGAGAACTCCACGCCGGCAGGATTGCGCCATCCGCCCTTGGCGTAGAGAACGTCGAGAACCTTGACATAGTGATTGGCGACGATGGCCACGCATAGAAACAGTATCCGGCCCAGCGCGGACTTGCGGGCTCGCGGTTCGGCCGCGATTACGGCGCTGGCAATGGCCATCCCCACACCCGCCGAGATCACCGTATTCGGGCCGCCCAGCCAGTTGAGTAAGGGGACAACCGCCAGGCAAGCAGTTGCGCCGCCTACGAGATCTGCGCCGTAAAGCCGTGCGATGTGCCCCGATTCGCGGGCAAAAATGACGGAGAACTCCAGGCCGGTGAGAAAGAACGACAGAGCCGACGTCAGATAAATCGCGGTCAGCCGCAAGAAGTTGAGGCCGGAAAGTTCCAGGTGAACGGGAACGCGAAGGACCACCGCAAGCACAACCGGAATGAGCAGGGCGTTGATGGCAGTGATCCGTGCCACCAAGGCGCGGGTTTCGAAGCGCGAAAGCCATTCCTTCCGCAGGTGAGCGAAAACCCCGCCGGCGCCGAGGCCCAATAAGGCGATCGAGATTGCCAGGAATGCAAAGTGATAGAAGAGCACTACCGAGAACAGGCGCGTCAGCGCCAATTCCAGAAGGAGAGCAGAGAAACTACTGAGCCCGACGACCAGAAGCAACGCCCGCTGGCGAGACCGGTCGGTTGCGACGGTGCGGGTGACTGAAGCGGTTGAAGTCACGGGCATTGCTGGTGGGGCCAGTCTACCAGAGGGCTAATTCTCCAGGATTACCTGCGCAATCGCCTGCGCCGAGGTGTGGGAGAGAGACAGCGATGCGTGGACGGCCCCGAGGCGCGCGGCAAACTCGGCAGCCCGGCCATGGAAGACGATCGTCGGGCGACTGCCCGGCGAGCGGCAGACCTCCACATCGCGAAATCGAACTCCGTGATTCCAGCCCGTTCCCAGAGCCTTCATGGCGGCTTCCTTGGCGGCAAAGCGGGCGGCGTAGCGCTCGATCCGGTTGGCTTTCGAGTCGCAGTAGCGGATTTCGGCGTCGGTAAATACCCGCTGCAGGAAACGCTGCCCGTAGCGCTCGACTGCCTGCGCAATCCGAGGAACTTCCGCGATGTCAATTCCGGTGCCGACGATCATCGAATGAAATAGCTACTGCGGTCAGGCAATTGTACTGCGGTGTCAGGGTCAGAGCAGGCGATCGCCACGGTAGATCAGTTGGCCATCCACGATTCGGGCTTCCTGCATGAGCTGGTGTAACTGTGGCGGACCTGCGCCATCAATGTGCTGCACCTCGTGGCCGTGCGCCACCAGCCAATCGGAGACGAGCATACGGTGGCAATGAAAATAGACTCGCTCGGCGCACATGTAAGCCGTGCGCTTGCGTCCGGCGAGTTCGAGGAGCTCCCCGGCCGCCGACCGGAACGCTTCGGTCAGCATATAGTCCGCATAGTTGCGAAAGCTGGCGTCGCGCAACGCGATATTGGGGGAATCGTCGAGAATCTTCGGACGGCGGCCTCCTAGCTGTTTCATCCAGTGATATTCGATACCTGCCTCGGGCAGCGTTTTCTCCAGCGATTCGCGGTTGAAGTGCGGCAGCCTGCGGGAAACGGGGAACGCCCGGATATCAACCAGGGCCGCAATGGAGTGGGCGCGAAGCGCCTCGATCAATTCTTCAATCGAACGAGTGGAGTGCCCGATGGTGTACAGGGTCATGCCGGAAGGAGTTTAGAGCACGGGGCGAGGAGACGCCTTGCCCTCATCGCCCGTTGTGTGATCTCCCAACCCATTGTCTTCCCGACCGCAGCGGGAGCTTCCGCTTGCGGAAGCTATGCGAAGTGGAGGGACCTGCTGTTGGAGGTCACCTGGGTTGTAACCTTCCCGTGTACTGTATGCCCTCAGTGGTAGACCGAAAACCACACAGGGGCCACGCCTTAGCCCCTGAAATACAAGTACGACCCCAAAATGCACAGCAGCACGCCGGCGGATGCGGCCACGTCGCGCCAATTCCAGCTGGCGCGGGTGGTTTTGCGATCCTCGTGGGTCTTGGTGGCAAACGTGAGGTTCGTCAGCCGGGCATAGTCGGGCTCGGAAGTGACATAACTGACTGCGACCATGACAATGGCCGAAACCACGGTGATCAGCACGCTGAAGTACTGGAAGTAGATGTTGTTCACGATCCAGAGGAACGAGCCCTGGGGGTATCCGTGCTCGAAGCCGGCCATGCCGAGCGTCACCGGCGTGTCCACCAGCATGCGGAAGATTCCAAGCACGAAGCCCACGATCATCGCCCACAATGCGCCTTGCGCATTCAGCCGCTTCCAGAAGACACCGAAGAAGAAGACGACGAAAATAGGCGGCGCCAGGTAGCCCTGCACGGCCTGCAAATACCCGTACAGTCCCTGTGCGTTCTTGATCACCGGAATCCAGGCCAAAGCCACCAGTACCATGCCGGCGGTGGCGAGGCGGCCAATGCGCACGATCTGGTGTTGGCTCGAACCGGGCTTCCACTTCTCGTACAGATCGACCGTGAACAGCGTAGAGCAAGCGTTGAATACGCCGGCGAGCGAGCCCATCAGAGCCGAGAGCAATCCTGCCACCACGATTCCTCGCAAGCCCGGAGGCAGCAGGTATTGCACCAGCATGGGGAATGCGCCCTGGGCAGCGGCGGCGTTAGCCTGGCCGTTCGGCCCGATGATAGTTGCCAGCTCGGGAATTTTGCCGCTCCTTGCCAGAGCAAAGCAGATCAGGCCGGGGACGATGAAGAGGTAGACGGGAGACAGCTTCAGAAAGGCGGCGAAGATGCTGCCGCGGCGGGCAACCGTCTCGTTTGGCGCTCCCAGGGCGCGCTGCACGATGTACTGATCGGTACACCAGTACCACAGGCCAATGATGGGCGCGCAAAACAGCATTCCCAGCCAGGGGAAGTTATCGTTGAAATACCAGGCCTGCTTCACGATCTCGCCGCCGGAATTCCTCTCCATCACCGGCGCCCAGGTTCCCTGCACTCCCGCGGGAATCAGCGGCTTCCACAGGTTAAACATGTCCGAACCGCACCAGTGCCGCAGCTCTTGCCAGCCGCCCAACTTGGCAAGTCCATAGAAGGTCAGGCAGGCCGAGCCGGTGATCAGAATGACAGTCTGGACCGCATCGTTATACGCCACGGCCCGCATGCCGCCCAGCGAGGTGTACAGACCAGTGAGGACAATCACCAGGACGGACCCGATCCAGAAGCTGTCGATGAAGACCCCACCAATCGTAATGTGCAGTTCCGGCAGCAGTGTGCCGAAGACGACTCCGCCGGCAAAGATGCCGACGGCGATCTTGGAGACAATGAATGTGATGATCGAAACGATGGAAAGCACGTAACGCGAGCCGGTGCTGAAGCGCCGCTCCAGGAACTCCGGCATGGTGAAAACCATGCTCCGCATGTAGAAGGGGACGAATACCCAGCCCAGCACGAGGAGGCACCACGCGTGCAGCTCATAGTGGGCGAGGGCAACGCCGCTGGTCGCTCCCGCGCCGGCCAGGCCGACCACGTGTTCGGATCCGATATTCGACGCAAAGATCGAAGCGCCGATGATCCACCAGCTCAAGTTGCGCCCCGCCAGGAAGTAGTCGGCGGCCGAGTCTTTCCCCTTGCGGACCACCCACCAGGCCACGCCCAGCAGGATGCTGAAGTAGATCGCAATCACCACCCAGTCGATGCCGGTGATGTGGGAGGTGGCTTGAGTAGCGAACAGTGCCACGGCGAGGTTCGTCATGCGTCTGTCGATCCCCTTGAGTAAAGGTTTACTTATTTAGAAACGGCGATGCGCAGCAAAGCCCTGCCGAGGGCCTCATCGCGCTGGGGAAATATACTACGGAGATCAAGCAATAGGCGATTTTCTTCGACCCTGGCGACGACGGGGGGATCAGACTTGCGAAGGGCCTGGGCAAGCTGGTCGGCGGTCAGACCTGCGCAGCGAACGGCGAGAAGGCAGGTGGGGAGCGTGGCTGCCGGGGCGGCGCCGCCGCCAACCACAGACTCGCCGTCAATCAACTCAATCTCGAGCCTGGGAGACTGTAGCTTTTCGGCAAGCGCCTGGGCGCGGGCGCCGATCTCATCTTTCGAGAGGCGCATCATTCGCAGGGCGGGGATCGCGTCGTGGTCATTTTTTACGTACGCCATCAGAGTGGCTTCGAGCGCGGCGTACGTCATCTTGTCGACGCGAAGAGCCCGGAACAGCGAATTGGCGCGCATGCGCGCGACGAGATCGCGGCGTCCGCTGATCAGGCCGGCCTGCGGCCCTCCCAGCAGCTTGTCTCCGCTGTAGGTAACCACGTCCACTCCTGCACGAAGGCTGTCGTGCACGCCGGGTTCTCCGGTAATTCCGAACGCGTGCAGGTCTACCAGAGCGCCGCTGCCCAGGTCTTCCATCACAGGAATGTTATGTGACCACCCCAGACAGGCCAGTTCCCGGATGGATGGCTGCTCGGTGAACCCCGTGATCCGGAAGTTGGAGCGATGCACGCGCAGGAGAAGACGGGTCTGCGGGCCGATGGCGGATGCATAGTCGGCTATGCGGGTGCGATTGGTGGTTCCGACCTCGCGAAGGACAGCCTTGGACTTCGCCATCACGTCGGGGATGCGGAAGGAGCCGCCAATTTCGACCAGTTCACCGCGGGAGACGATAACTTCGCCGCCTTCGGCCAGGGTGTTGAGTGCGAGCAGGACCGCGGCGGCGTTGTTGTTGACGACGATCGTCGAAACGTCGGCCTGTGGCTCTGTCCGTTTTGCAGGGGACTTTGGGGATCGGGCGGGAGATTCCTCATTCAAGAGTTTGCGGAACAGGCGATCCACATGAACGTCGCGACGTCCTCGCTCGCCGCTCTCCAGATCGTATTCCAGATTGGAATACTCGCCGGCAACTTCCGCCATGTGATCCAAGGCGTTTTGTGCCAGCGGGGCACGCCCCAGGTTGGTATGCAGGATGACGCCGGTGGCGTTGATCACACTGCGCAGGGAGTAGCACAGGGATAGCTGAATCTGGCGGATGACGGCGTCGACAAGGCCCGACAGGGCAAGTTCGACTCCCTCTTCCGTGAGGCTGCCGCCGGCGATTTCCTGCCGCAAGCGCTCGAGAACCGCCCGGACAGCCGACGTGACGACGGTCTTTCCTTCCTGGCGGATCGTCTCTGACAGTTGCGGGAAGTGCAGGACTTCGTCCACCGAAGGGAGCCGGGCGTACAGATCGGCCTGCGGGCTGGGATTCACGGCAGGATTATGCCATGAAGGGCAAAAGTATTGGCTTGCCCTCTGTGTTCCCGGTGACCTCTGTGGTTAAGTTGTTTACCACTGGGGACACAGCGGAACCACAGCGGACCCCTCGGCAGTTTTCTCTGTGTTTCCCTGCGTTCTCTGTAGTTGACGCTTTTAAATCTTTACCACACGGGACACAGCGGAGCACAGGGGACCGGGATTCACGGCAGGATTACGCCATGAAGGGCGAAAGTATTGGATCGCCCTCTGTGTTCCCTGTGACCTCTGTGGTTAAGTTGTTTACCACAGGGGACACAGCGGAACACAGAGGAACACGGAGTGGTCGTACATGCGGTAATCGAAGCCCGATCTATGCCACTTCCACCAGGCCGTAGCTTTTGGACCAGCGGGTCCGCATGTGGCGCTCAGCGCGACTGATTTCTTCTTTGGAAATTTCGGCGCCGGGGCCGGCGGCTACGGCAGCCGCCTCGAGTTTGGCAGCTTCGAGAAGCTGTCGATCACGCAGCAGATCTGCAACCTGGAATCCCGGCATGCCCGCCTGCCGGGTACCGAAGAATTCGCCCGGGCCGCGAAGTTCGAGGTCCAGTTCGGCGATCTTGAAGCCGTCGTTGGTCCGGACCATGGCATCGAGCCGGCGCTGGCCGTCTTCGGAGATCTTCTGTCCTGTCATAAGCACGCAGTAGGACTTCGCCGCGCCCCGGCCAATCCGCCCGCGAAGCTGATGGAGCTGCGCCAGGCCGAAGCGCTCGGCGTGCTCGATCACCATGACAGTTGCATTGGCCACGTCGACTCCGACTTCGATCACCGTAGTGGAAACGAGTATGTCGATTTCGCCTTTCTGGAACAGACGCATCACGTGCTCTTTCAGGTCCGACTCGAGACGGCCATGCAGAACAGCGACTCGGAGGTCGGGGAAGATGCGCTTGTCCAACTCGCGATACATTTTCATCGCCGCTTTCAGTTCGGTTTCCTCGTTTTCCTCGATGACCGGGTACACGACATAGACCTGGTGGCCGGCCGCGACCTGCTTGCGCACGAATGCCCAAACTTCTTCCGACCGCTCATCGGAGACCCGCCGCGTGACGATGGGAGTCCGCCCCGGCGGCATTTCGTCGAGGACGCTGACATCCAGGTCGCCGTAGAGGGTGAGAGCCAGCGTCCGGGGAATGGGAGTAGCGGTCATCACCAGGACATCGGGTTCAGGAGCAGGCTCAGCGCCCGGGCGGTCTTTCTTCATCAGCTTGAAGCGCTGAAGGACGCCGAAGCGATGCTGTTCGTCTACGATGACCAGACCGAGTTTCGCGAACTCAACCTTCTGCTCGATGAGCGCATGCGTGCCGATAACCAACTGCGCGTTGCCCTGTGCGATGTGGCGGCGGATGTCACGCTTGCGATCCTCCTCCAGCGAGCCGGTAAGCAGCACGACCCGGTAACCCGCGTCCTGGAGAATCTGCTTTGCGGAAAAGTAGTGCTGCTGCGCCAGAATCTCCGTCGGCGCCATCAAGGCCACCTGGTAGCCGTTTTCCATGGCAATGATGGCGGCTTCAAAGGCAACGATCGTCTTGCCCGAACCTACGTCCCCCTGAAGCAGCCTTCGCATGGGGAACGGCTGTTCCATGTCTGCAGCAATTTCCTTCAGGCTGCGTTTTTGCGCGCCGGTGGGATGAAACGGCAGGATTTTCTTGATCGCGTTGCGGACGCGATCGTCGAGTTGAAAGGCGATGCCGGTTTCCGCCTTCTGCTGGCGGCGCTTCATCTCCAGGCCCAGTTCGACGAAGAACAGCTCTTCGAAGATGAGCCGCACGTGCGCCGGAGTCCTCGCAGTTTGCAGATTCTCCAGGCTTTCGCCGGCGTCCGGCCAGTGCACCTTCCACAGGGCTTCGCGCGGGGAGATCAGGCTCAAATGCTGGCGCACAACCGCGGGGATGGGATCGGGCAGTTCGGGAGAAAGATTCTCCAGCGCCGTATGGATCACGCGCCGGAACCAGCGCGATGTCAGCCTTCCCTGCCCGGCTGATTCATAAATTGGCACGATTCGGCCAACCTCGAGAGAGGCAGCGAGTTTCCTTTCCGCCGCATCGGAGGAATCGTTGGGGCTGGGATCATCCAGCAACTCGAATTGCGGTTGAACGAGCTGGAGTTCCCCGGAATGGCTCTCCTCTTCCACCTTGCCGTAAAGGGCCACGAGTTGGCCGGGCTGGAAGCGGTCGCGAAGATACGGCGAATTGAACCAGATGCATCGCAGGCGTGCCCGCCCCTGCCCTGCGGTCATCTGGAAGATGGGCATGCGGCGGGTGCGGAAGAGCCCGGAATTGCGAACCTCGGCTATTACGGTCGCCATTTCTCCGGGCCGTAGCTCGGCGATGCCGCGGGGATTCAGCCGGTCCTCGTAGCGGAAGGGCAGGTAGTTGAGCAGATCGCCCACCGTCTGGATGCCCTTTCCAGCAAGGACTTCGGCCAGACGGGGGCCGACGCCCCTGACGTACTGCACGGAGGTGTTCAATTCCAGCATCCGCTCGCATGTTAGCAGGAGCCGCCGCGAGAAAGAGTCCGGCCGCAAGGCCGAATATTCCACCGGAGAAAGGAGTGCCCGGTGTCTAAACCGGCGATGACCAACTTTCTGCACGCCCTGGTTGCAGTCATGGCCGGGAACGCGCTCTATTTTCTCGCCATGCCTTATCTGCCGGCATGGGCACAGCACCGTACCCTGAGAGAAGACACCGGAATAGCAGTGGATTTCGTCTTTTGCCTAGTGATTTTTGTGTTTGTAAAGATGATGGCAGGCGGCAACGCCTCCCGGGGGCGGAGCAAGCAGGAGCACCGCCCATAACTGCCTTTTCTCAGGTTACTTTAGGAACTTCGGTAACCTCCCTCCGGCACGCTAGAATCGCCCCAGCCGCATGCAAAAGATCGCGATCCTTTACGACGCCAGTCAGGCGGTGTTGTCCGCCTTCGATCAGGACGAAGTTCTGCAACAAATCCTGACTATCGCTCGTGATTACTTTCACTTGGAGAAAGTGGCGATTCTTCTGCTCGACGATGCCAAGACGGAGCTATCCCCGCGCTGCCAGGTCGGCTGGGACCGTATGCAAGGCGCCGGCAAGGTCGCCGTTGGCCAAGGAATCATCGGGGAGGCGGCACGCCAGCAGCGGCCGATCTATGTTCCCGATGTCGCCAAGGATTCCCGCTACATTGTTACCGCGGACCAGACGCGCTCGGAACTGGCCGTTCCATTGATGGTGCGCGATTCCGTGGTTGGCGTCCTGGACTGCCAAAGCGAAAAGCTCGACTTCTTCTCGGCGGAAACCATCGATCTGCTGACGCTGTTTTCCACCCAGGCCTCCATGGCGTTGCAAAATGCCCGGCTGCACGCGTTGGAACGGAGCCGCGCCCTCCAACTTCAGGCAATCAACGCCATCGCGCAGCAAACCACCGTGGTGCTCGACCTGAAGGAGTTGCTGAACAAGGTTTGCCTGCTGATCCAGGAGGCATTCCAGGTTTCGCATGTTTCCGTGCTGCTGAAAGAGGAAGAAGACCTTGTCCTTCGCGCGCATCATGGGACGTTGACGCCGCGCATCCCGGAAGGGGGCCGGCTGCCCGCAGGCGCAGGCCTCTGGGGACGTGCCCTGGCTGCCAGCAAGACCATGATCGAAGCCGACATCAAGACCGCGCCCGGGTACATAGGGTTCTATCTCGAAACCGGGTCGCGGATGTGCATCCCCCTGATTTCCTTCGGTCAGACCCTGGGCGCCCTGATTCTGGACAGCAACAAGACCGGCGACTTCGACGCCAGCGACGTGCAGCCTTTGGAGTCTGTGGCCGACATTTGCGCCACTGCCATCCAGAACGCGCACTACGTCGAGCGCGTAAAGCAACTGGCGTATCTGGATGGACTGACAGGAATCTTCAACCGCCGGTTCTTCGAACTGAGGATTGCCGAGGAAATTGAGCGCGCTCGCCGGTTCGGAACGGGTATGGGAGTCATCATGGTGGACATCGACTCCTTCAAGCGGCTGAACGACGAGTTCGGGCACCTGCTCGGCGACGAGGTATTGCGGCAGGTATCGTCGCTCTTTCATCAGCAGTTGCGCAAGATTGATGTGGTCTGCCGGTATGGCGGCGAGGAATTCGCGATCCTGCTCTCGCAGACCAACCCGCAACATGCCCTGGGTGTGGCCGAGAAGTTGCGGCGAATGGTGGAGACCTGGCAGTTCCCGGGAGTTCCCCAGCCGGTGACCATCAGCGCCGGCGCGGCCAGTTATCCGGACCACGGAACTACGCGGGATGAAATCGTGAAAGCGGCGGATGCCGGCCTCTACGCAGCCAAACTCGCGGGACGAAATCGCGCCCTGCTCGCGCCTCTTACGCGGAAGAAAACCAGCACTCAGAGTTGATGTAGGCGCGGGCGTCCCGCCCGCGCGGGGCGAGTTCGGTATCCTGCGTTCCAGAGAAACAGCAGATCCCTCGAGTACGTTCGGCTTCGCCTCACTCCGCTCGGGAAGACAATGATGTTTGGAATGGAATAGAAGAATGCTGCTGTTTGCTTCGAGTTAATGTAGGCACGGGCGTCCCGCCCGTGCGGGGCGAGTTCTGTATCCTGCGTTCAGAGAAACAGCAGATCCCTCGACTGCGTTCGGCTTCGCCTCACTCCGCTCGGGAAGACAATGATGTTTGGAATGGAATGGAAGAATGCTGCTGTTTGCCTCGAATCAATGTAGGCGCGGGCGTCCCGCCCGCGCGGGGCGAGTTCTGTATCCTGCGTTCCAGAGAAACAGCAGATCCCTCGACTGCGCTCGGCTTCGCCTCACTCCGCTCGGGAAGACAATGATGTTTCGAATGGAATGGAAGAATGCTGCTGTTTGCCTCGAATCAATGTAGGCGCGGGCGTCTTCGCCCGCGCGGGGCGAGTTCTTTATCCTGCGTTCAGAGAAACAGCAGGTCCCTCGACTGCGTTCGGCTACGCCTCACTCCGCTCGGGAAGACAGTAATTTTTCAGGGGCGGGGGAAATGCTTAAATATCGGCCTTCTCGCCCGAGAATCCCTTGCGGAGATTGAACTGAAACTGGCGCTGGATTTCGTTCTGCTGCTTCTGGATATCGCGCTGGAGCAATCGCATCTGCTTCTGCAATTCGCCTTGCTGTTTTTGCATTTCCCGGTTGACCTTCTCGATTATGGGCTTCGCCATCATCATGTTTCGCTTGGCTAACTCAACTTGAGGCCGCACACGGGCGATCTCCGCCCGGACCGCACTCATATCAACGGTCTGCGCATCGATCTCCGGCATCTGGAAAGTTTCTTCGTAGTAGCCCGATCTCCGCTCGGGAAGCGAGAGCGTCAGCGTCTGCTCCTTCTTATCGCGAATGATCCCTATTGAAGCTGAGTTCTCCTTGAGGGAGCGCAGGGCGTGCGAGAAATCGCCGGTGTCGTTCACGACATTGCCATTGATCTTGAAGATCACGTCTCCGGCGCGGAATCCGGCCCTCTCCGCCCGGCTGCCCTTCTCGACCGAGCGCACCAGTACCCCTCGCCCATTCTTCGCGCCGAGGAAGTCCCCCAGTTGGGCGGTGAGATTCTCCACCATCAGGCCGCTCCGCGAAGACGACTGCACCACGACTACCGAGACCGGAATATCGATATCCGGCATCGGGGGCATCGGAGGCATTTCGAATTTGAAATTTTGGTTGAAGTTGGGGGCGACGTTGAAGGCGTGCTTGCGATCGGCAAGCTGCGCTTTGAGCGTAATCGGCTGTCCATTACGGCTGATGCCGATGACTACGGTCCGGCCCGCCGGAATTTCATGAATCATGCGCCGCAGCTGCTCGACGCTTTCGACCTGATTGCCGTTGATGGTAAGGATGACGTCATGCTCCTTGATTCCGGCTTTGCCGGCAGGCGCATCCTGATCCACCATCGTGACTTCGACGCCGCGCTCCTCCTTCAGGTGAAGCGGTTCTATGCGGTCCGCTGAGATATCGCGCGTGTCGACACCCAGGTACGAACCTCCGCCCAGCATGTCTTCACTCCAGAACCCGTAGGACTCGTTGGGCGGAGCCGAGGCGAACGCATTGGCGCCGACCGTTGCCAGCAGGAACGGTAAAACCAGGATCGCTTTCCGAATCGAATAACGCATGCCCGTCCTCCCCGAAAGAAGTCTCTAGTGGTTCCCGCGCCGGATCCGAATGTCTCCGGTCGTGGTACGAATCTTGAGCATCGGCCCGCCGCCGTTCAGCGAACCGTCCGCGGTGATGGTCTGCGGACCCCATTCTCCGCCCTCGGTAGTCACCTTGATGTCGGAGAAATCGGTGGAGATCTTGTGCCCGTTCGCCGCTTCGATCGAAGCCCGGATGCTGACCGCCAGATCCGAGGCGATATAGACCGTGATGTCGCCAACCGAAGTTTCGAGAACCGAATCGGCGCGATCCCCCGAGCCCACGAATCTCGCGATGATGCCGCCCGCGCCAGTCTCAGCTCGAGCCGAGGGAACGCCGTTCAGCTCAATGCTGCCCCCGCCGGTTTCAGCGTGCACCACGCCCTTGGCAGAGCTAAGCCGAATGCTGCCGCCCCCGGTTTCGAGCGTCGCCGGTCCGCCGATATCGCCCAGCTCGATGCTGCCGCCGCCGGTGCTGGCGCGCAGTTCCCCATTGCATTTCTCGACCGCGATGCTTCCACCCCCGGTTTCCAGCACCGCTCCCTGCTGGCCGGAGACTACCACCACGCTGCCACCGCCAGTTTCGGCCACAATTTTGCCCTTCGCCGAAGTAACCTTGATGCTGCCGCCTCCGGTACGGAGCGTCACATCGCCGCCCATGCTTCCGGCATCGATATTCCCGCCGCCGGTTTCGGCCCGGACGACTCCGCCGATGTCATCGACACTGATGCTGCCGCCACCGCTCTGCGCCTCCACCGTGCCGCCAATCGCCCGAGTCACGATGCTGCCACCGGCAGTCTCCATGTGGACCGCGTCAATGTTGCGGGGTACCGTGATGGCGAAATCCGCGGAAAAGCGGCGCGGCTTTCCGCCCTGCCATTCGGCAGTAATAAAGGCAGTATCGCCGCGCACCGTGGCGGTCAGTTTGTAGGATTCGAGATCGCGGCGGGCGCTGTCCTCCGAACCGGAGGTGCGGCTGTGCATCACATAGTTGATGTCCTGCTGCGTCCCGCCTTCGACCTTGACCGAGCCCGAGTCCACCTTGACGCGCAGATTCTTCGCCCCGGAAAGCGTGCCTGTGACCTCGCGGGTCCACTTCCCGTTCTCGTTATAGACGCGGCTCTGTTGAGCCAGAGCCAGCGGCGCCAGCAGAACCAGCACCGCGCAAAATTTGGATAGCTTCTTCAAGTTGTTCCTTTCGCTGGCGCATTCCGGCGCCAACCCTCTATCAGTCAATCTCCGGCAATTGCGCCAGTTCGGTCCGGGCCTGCGACCGGATGTATGTATTGCTGTCCGACTCAGCCAGTTTGCGAAGCACAGAGCGAACGCTGCCATCAGCACGCACCGGGCCGAGCAGATGCAGAGCCTGGGTTCGTAGCCCAGGATTCGAATCCTGGAGCAGAGCTTCCAGGACGGCGTCGCGCACGCGAACGTCTGCCTTCACGTACGGCCCCAGTCCTTCCAGGGCCTTGAGCCGGACTCCAGGGTTCGAGTCGTAGCGCAGGGCATACATGAGAGCTTCGCGAAAGCGTGCGTCATCCGGTTTCTGGGTCAACAGGTCGACCGAATCCACTCGCACGCCCGAGTTGAAATTGTTGCGCGCCGCGAACAGCAGCAACTGCTGGATGCGCTGGTCGTTCAGCGAGCCTTGCGCTTCCTGCGTCGAGACGGTGTCGTAGCGAACGCTGATCTGGTCGCTGCCGGGCTCCTGGCGTACGGAGCGGATGCCGGTGATCGACGCCTCAGCCGGAGCCTGTTGCGCCGTGTTCGCCGCCGGCCGCACCTGAGCGGCGTTGTCTTTCACCATCTTGTAAGTGGTTCCGATGCCGCCGGCAAACCCCACGATGAAGATCGCTGCCGCCAGGGCCGGGGAGAATCCGATCTGATGGAGCCATGCGCCGGGATCGAACACCAGACCCTGCCAGAACCCGCCCTGCTCGGTGGTTTCGAGCGATTCCTGAAGCCGCATGCGGGACGCTGCCACGAGGTTGGGCGATGCTTCCTCGACGGGAAGCCGGGAAAGTGTGGAGTGAAATTCGCGGGTCGCATTCAGTTCTGCGGCGCAAGCGGCGCAGCGGCCCACGTGCTGCTCCAGTTCATAGTGCGCGTCATCCGCCAGTTCGTTGTAGACGTAGAGCACAATGTTCTGCTGAACCCATTCACATTTCATTGCCGCCCCTCCATCCGAGGGAGTTCCTTGCGTGTCCAATTCATCTCATGTCCGCCAGTGCTCCGCGCAGCTTCTGGGTTGCGCGGAATAAAGTGTTCTTCGCCGTGTCTTCGGTGGTTTGCAGAATCTCGCCCACCGTGCGCAGCTTGAGTCCGTGGTAATGCTTCAGCTCGAAGACCATGCGCTCGCGCGGCGACAGCCGTTCCATCGCGCGGTTGATTCGCGTCGCCAGTTCGCGGCTCATCAAATCGTGCTCGGGATTGAACCCTGCGCGTCCATCCGGCACCCGTTCGAGCACATCGTAGGATTCCCCATCGGCATCGACCGCGACGGGAGCGTCCTCTTTGCGCACCTGCCGCTTGCGCAAATGGTCGAGGCACAAATTTGTAACGATGCGGTAGATCCAGGTGTAGAAGGAACACTCGAACCGAAACTTGCCGATGTTTCGGTAAGCCTTCAGGAATGCTTCCTGATAAATATCCTGGGCTTCGTGCTGGGATCCGGTCAGGTGGACGGCAAGGCGCAGAACCGCCTGATCGTAATTGCGCACCAATTCTTCGAAGGCGGCGCGATTGCCTCGTTGCGCGTCGCGCACCAGCACCGTGTCATCGATTCTGGGATTTTGCCCAGCCATGCAGCCCCGCGTATCGGGGACCTGGGATCCATTATCTCGTTCCCTGGGAAGATAAGTCCTCCGGGAACGTTCGCTAATCGTTAAAGGTACCGCCAATACGTCGGCCGGCATGAGTTTGTCGTTGCCTCAAATGCGCCGGGCGCCTTAGCCGTTCCTCCCGGTCGCATAGCTATGGACGTGCCAAGGAAGCAACCGTGAGCATGGATTATAGGGTTGTCAGGCGAATTTTAGCCCTCTATCTGGCAGGAGCCAAAGAACTTCCGGGCGGCTGGGAACCGCCTTACCGAGGTCACTGCCGGTGGCGGGGCACATCAAACCACAGGGAACACAGAGGCGCACAGGGGACCGCAAGGCCCTCAGCTTTTCCTGTGATCTTGTGGGCTCTGTGGTGGCTCGTGACCCGCTACTCCACTGCCTCTTTCTCGATCACAACTTTCAAATGGGTGGTTACGTCTTTGTGAAGTTTCACGGGCACGGTGAATTCGCCCAGGGTCTTCAGCGGCTCGTGCACCTGGATCTTGCGGCGATCGACGCTGAAGCCTTTCTTTTCGAGAGCTTCTGCGATGTCACCCGAGGTGACCGAACCAAAAAGCTGATCGTGCTCGCCGGAACGCCGCTGGAACGAGACAGCGACTCCCTCAAACTGCTTGGCTAGTTCCTCCGCGCCGGCCTTCTCTTTGGCCGAGCGCCGCACCGCCGCCGCCTTCATTTGCTCGATGACGGCCTTGTTGCCTGCATTCGCCATAATGGCAAGCTTGCGCGGCAGGAGATAGTTCCGGCCGAATCCTTCGGCAACTTTGACCACATCTCCGCGCGAGCCGAGATGGGGCACATCTTCTTTCAAAATGACTTCCATGCGATCGCTCCGTTCCGATGTCTGAATGTCTGTGAACCGGTCAACTTCGGCCCAACTACATTGCGCGGCCGGCGAAGGGCAGCAGGGCGATGTTGCGCGCCTGCTTGATGGCGGTCGAAAGCCGCCGCTGGTGCGGAGTGCAAACGCCGGTCAGTCGGCGGGGCACAATCTTTCCGCTCTCCGCCACGAACTGCGCGAGCATCCGCACATCCTTGTAGTTGATCGATTCGATTTTCTCGACGCAAAACTTGCAGACCTTCTTGCGGCGGAAATACTTGCGGCCGCCTTCGCGGCCACCGGGACCGCCCGGGCGCGGCGGACGGCGCTCTCCACGGTCCCCACGCTCTCCCGAAGGAGGTCCACTGGAGGGCCGTTCTGCGCCGGATGATT
Source organism: Terriglobales bacterium (assembly GCA_963803205.1). Taxonomy (GTDB): domain Bacteria; phylum Acidobacteriota; class Terriglobia; order Terriglobales; family Acidobacteriaceae; genus CAWDLG01. The sequence continues at coordinate 659,980 of CAWDLG010000002.1, read as the reverse complement.
CGTGTGCTGCTGCGTGTCTGGTTTCTTCAGGCATGATGCTCCTTAAAGTTGGCTCAATCGATTTCGCCGCAAATGTGAAACTAGGCAGTCACTGCCGCAGTCTCGCCGCCCGCTGGCGGGGCAGGCGCAGCTTTCTTGCGAGAATCGCGAATCTTCTTGATCTTATCCAGCCGCTTTTGCTCCTCGTCGATGCGCACGGTGAGGAACTTGATCACCGGTTCAGTGACTCGGAGACGGCGCTCAAGCTCGTGCACCAGGTCGCCGCCGCCTTCGACGGTGAGCAGCAGGTAAATGCCGTCATGAAAACGGCGGACTGTATAGGCAAGACGCCGCTTTCCCATGCGCTCGAAATTCTTCATCACGCCGCCGGAGGAAGTGATCGAGGACTCGAGGGTCGAGACCAGCTTGTCCTGATCCTCTTCCGTCATATCCGGGCGGACAATAAACATCAGTTCGTAAGTACGATTCATTCGCCTGCTCTCCATGTGCCGCGGAATCTCGCGAAGCAGCCTGATTTTGAATCGGGCTGATTCACCAATCCGCGACTACTTTTCCGATTCTGCTTTCCGGTTGAAGCGGTTCATCGCGGCCGCCGGGCCTTCCGCCAGGATCAGCTTGACCGCCTCTTCCACTACATCGAGCACCGCGTCCACCTTCTTCAACTGCGACTTGCGGAACGGCCGCAGAATATCTTTCAGGGGCGCGACACCAATTCTGATCCGCAGAAATTCCTGCGTGCCCAGCGCCCCGATGATGGACTCCATCCCGTTGTGTCCCGCCGAGCTGCCGCGCTGGCGGATACGGATGGCCCCCAGTGGCAGATCCATCTCGTCGTAAATGACGATCAGGTCCTGCTCCGGGCTGAGCTCGTGCTTTGCTACCAGCTCCCGCACCGACTTGCCGCTCAGGTTCATGTAGGTTTCCGGCTTAACCAGGAGAACCTGCTCTGAACCGATCGTGATCCGCGCGGTGAGCGCGTGGGCCTGGCGATTTCTTACCTCGGCGCCGCTATCATCGGCGATGCGGTCGATCGCGAGAAATCCCAGATTATGCGGGGTGAACTGGTATTCGATGCCCGGGTTTCCCAGCCCGACGATCAATTTCACGCCGAATCAATTTCCCCCGCTGCCTGCCTGGGCAATTCAAAATGCCGACCCAGCGAACTCTATTTCTCTTTCTTTTCCTTCTTCTCCGGCTTCTCGGCCGGGGAGGCAGCTTCCTCTTCCTCCGCCTCCTGCTTGCCCTTCTTGATGACTTCCGGCTCGGCCGGGGCCGCTGTCGCCTCCGCCGCCACGGCTTCCGGTGTCGGCGCCTCTTCCTCTTTCACCGTAGTAATGTGCGCCACGGGCTGGTTCTCATCGGTGATGAATTCCAGCTTCTCGTTGTGCGGCAGGTCAGAAACCCGAAGCACCTTGCCGAACACGAGTTCGGTCACATCGGCCTCGATGGAGCGGGGAATGTCGCTCGGCAGGCATTCGAGTTCCACCTCGCGCAGCACCTGCTCCAGAATGCCGCCCTGCTGCTTCACGCCCGCCGCGGTGCCAATGAGCAGGATCGGGACCTTCACCGTCAGCTTCTGGTCCATCGCGATGCGCTTCAAATCGATGTGCAGAAGCGCGCCCTTGACCGGTTCGTACTGCCAGTCGACGATCATGGCCTTGGTGTTCTCGCCGTCGAGCGTGAGATCGAAGATGGTGTTGTGGCCGGTCTGGGAATGAAGAATCCGCGTCACCTGCCGGGGATCCAGGCTGACGGAGCGGGAATTCTTGCCGGCACCGTAGACCACTCCCGGCACCTTGCCGCCGCGGCGCACGCGCCGGGCATCGTTCTTGGTGCCAGGTGTCCGCTTCTGCGCTTCCAGTGTGTGAACTTCAGTTGCTGTCGCCATAGTCTCCAAATTCCTGGTTATAGAAATAGCTTGCTGACCGAGGTTTCCTCGTGAATCGACTGGATCGCCCGCCCGATGAGCCCTGCAACGGTGCGAACCGTGATCTTGGGCTCCTTTCGAGCCGTCTCACTCAGCGGAATCGTGTCGGTCACCACGACTTCCTTGATAGCGGACTGCGAAATATTCTCGACCGCCGGCCCCGACAGCACCGGATGCGATGCGCAGGCATAAACCGCACTGGCCCCGTTTTCCAGCAGTGCGGACGCCGTCTTCACGAGCGTGCCCGCGGTATCGATCAAATCGTCAATCACCAGGCAAGTCCGGCCGCGGACGTCGCCGATGACGTGCATCACTTCCGCCACGTTCATGTCTACGCGGCGCTTGTCCATGATGGCGAGGGCGGAGTCCATTTTCTTGGCGAAAAACCGCGCGCGCTCCACGCCGCCGGCGTCGGGCGATACCACCGTCAGGCTCGGAAGATCCAGCTTCTTGAAGTGATCCACCAGCACCGGCGACGCGAATAAATGGTCCACGGGAATGTTGAAGAAGCCCTGCAACTGCGGAGCATGCAAATCGACGATCAGTGCCCGGTCCGCCCCGGCGGTGGTCAGAAGGTCCGCGACAAGCTTCGAGGAGATCGGCACTCTCGGCTTGTCCTTACGATCCTGGCGGGCGTAACCGTAGTAGGGAATCACCGCGGTAATGCGGCGCGCCGAAGCCCGTTTCAGCGCGTCAATCATCAGTAACAGCTCCATCAGGTGCTGATCGACCGGATGGCAGGTTGGCTGAATGACGAAGACGTCAGCACCGCGTACATTTTCCTGAATCTGAACGTAAGCCTCGCCATCTTTAAAGCGGGTAACCACGGCCTGGCCACGGGTAAGTCCCAGGAACGCGCAGACATCGTCGGCCAGTTGCTCATTCGCGGTGCCGCTGAAGATCTTGAACTTGTCATCCACGCGGCCACGGTGCAGTTTGCGCTCCGGCTTCTCGTCGGGGCTCATGGGAGCTTTTTTCTCCGTCGCTGTCGCAAGAGTTGCCATGGTTTCGCTCTCAGCTTTCAACCGCCGGCTCCCCGCCCTGCATCTGGCTGAAAGCCGAATTTCTGGCTGGGCCGCTAGGATTCGAACCTAGACAAAGTGCTCCAAAGGCACTTGACCTACCATTAGTCGACGGCCCAGTGATTGACCTTCAGTTGTGGATTGGCGAACGACGCGCCAATAGTGTACCTAAGGCCAAGCCGCCGGCAATCGCAAATCGTCAGGCGAAAGTCTTCTTCCAGTACTGCGTCCGGTTCAAGGTCGTGGTCGCGACTGCGGGCACGCCCTCTTTCGCAAGCCGCGCCGCGGTCCGCCTTGCTGTTTCCCGCGAAGAGAACAAGCCGTAAAGCGCCGAGCCCGAACCGGAAAGCGAGGCGTAGATCGCCCCGGACCTTACGAGCACACTCTTGACCTCGCGCAATTCGGGATGCTTGGGAAAGACGACTTGTTCAAAGTCGTTTTCGATCCCGGTACGGACGAGGTCGAGAAGCAGGGTCTCGGCCCGGCCCCCACGCCTTGCGGAGGCACCGGATGAAACTGAGCCGCTCAGCCACTCACAAAACCTTCGGCTGAACTCACTCATTCTATCGGAGGGCAGGGAGAGCGTCAATTTGGCGGTTGTTCGGGAGTTGGGTTCGCCTCGCTCGGGCGAAGTAGCCAGTTGATCCCACTCGGCAAAAGCTCGTGGAGTGGAGACTGCAATTTCGGGAGTGGCGATGACGCAGGGAGTCTGCGGCAGATCGGGCAGAGGGTAAACTTCTTCTCCCCGGCCGACCCCAAGCACCGTTCCGCCGACGAGAAAAAGCGGCAGGTCCGAGCCGACTTCGGCGGCAATGCGCAATTTGTCTGGTCCGGCGATGGTCTTCTTTGTCGCTCGTTCGAGGGCCAGGAGGGCCGCAATGGCGTTCGCCGAAGCGCCTCCCAATCCGCCCTGTATCGGTAGCCGTTTCTCGATCTCGATGGTGACACGCTTTCGAAGGCCGAGGGTCCGCAGGGCGGCTTCGACGATCCGGTAACACGTGTTGGACTCGTCTGTGGGCACCCGGGGATCCCGGCTGCGAATTTCGATTCCCGCTCCGCTGCCGACAGTGACCGTCACGCGATCATGCAGAGCGATGGTCTGATACACCGTGCGGAGATCGTGAAAACCATCCGGTCGGCGCGGTCCGATGAACAGGCCGAGGTTGATTTTGGAGAAGGAGCGCAGGGTAACAGTCATGGGACGGAGAATTGTAAGGTTTTCGGCGTCAGATTACCGAGTTAGTTGATCTTTTCACGCTCGGACCGATCGGATGGACTGGTTTTATCCAGCTGCCGCTGTTCGCTTTGTCATCCCGACCGGAGCGAGAGCTTCCGCTAGCGGAAGCTCGGCGTAGTGGAGGGACCTGCTTTTGCTCCCAACAGCAGATCTCTCGACTGCGTTCGGCTGCCGCCATCACTCCGCTCAAGATGACAAAACTTGAGGGAGGCAAGCAGGAGCTTTGTCATCCCGACCGGAGCGAGAGCTTCCGCTGGCGGAAGCTCGGCGTAGTGGAGGGATCTGCTTTTTGCTCACAACAGCAGGTCTCTCGACTGCGTTCGGCTGGCGCCATCACTCCCCTCGAGATGACAAAATTTGAGGGAGGCAAGCAGGGAGGAAGTCCCATGCTTTGTCATCCCGACCGGAGCGAGAGCTTCCGCTGGCGGAAGCTCGGCGTAGTGGAGGGACCTGCTTTTGCTCACAACAGCAGATCTCTCGACTGCGTTCGGCTGGCGCCATCACTCCGCTCGAGATGACAAAACTTGAGAGAGGCAAGCAGAAAGGAAGTCCCATGCTTTGTCATCCCGACCGGAGCGAGAGCTTCCGCTGGCGGAAGCTCGGCGTAGTGGAGGGATCTGCTTTTGCTCACAACAGCAGATCTCTCGACTGCGTTCGGCTGGCGCCATCACTCCGCTCGAGATGACAAAACTTGAGAGAGGCAAGCAGAAAGGAAGTCCCATGCTTTGTCATCCCGACCGGAGCGAGAGCTTCCGCTGGCGGAAGCTCGGCGTAGTGGAGGGACCTGCTTTTGCTCGCAACAGCAGATCTCTCGACTGCCTTCGGCTGGCGCCATCACTCCGCTCGAGATGACAAAATTTGAGGGAGGCAAGCAGGGACGAAGTCCCATGCTTTGTCATCCCGACCGGAGCGAGAGCTTCCGCTGGCGGAAGCTCGGCGGAGTGGAGGGATCTGCTTTTGATTACAACAGCAGATCTCTCGACTGCCTTCGGCTGGCGCCATCACTCCCCTCGAGATGACAAAATTTGAGGGAGGCGAGCAGGCAGGAAGTCCCATGCACAGGCGAGGACGCCTGTGCCTACATGGCGCTAGCTGCGCCGCTTGTAGTACACAGCGAATTCAAATCCCGGATTCGGCGGAAAGAGTTCGGCCACTTTGCGAAGGCGTTCGGCCATCTGTGCGGGCGCCAGAAGAGGATAGTCGCGCTCGCGCAGGTCGTAGTAATCGACATCGAGAAACAACGAAAGCACGTACACCGAGATGGCATCGGCAAAAGCCGCGGCGAGGAAGTTGTTCTTGTGCTTTTCGGCGTCGGCCCCGCCGGAACCGGCGAGCTTTCTGGACTCCCATGCATCGAGCGAGGTCTCTCCACGCACTCCCGCTTCCGCCTGATTCCACACCAGTTCCGAAAACTCCTCTGAGACTCCGGCGCTCTCGACCAGCGCGTGTCCCACATTGATGTAGAACTCAAAGGCCACCGAAAACTTGTCGTCCATCAGGCGAGTGGAAATGAACACGCACTGCGATCCGCCCAGGTTCAGGTTGCGATGGCAGACCGCGTCGTCGCTAAGGGCTACGTCATAGCGGTCGGCAATGACGGTGTCGTCGCCCTGATTGACCGTCAGCGGAACGAAGTAGTAGGCCTTGCGCGTCAGGGCCGCGGCGGCTGATTTAGGAACTGCTGCGATCATCCGCTCCAGGTCGGTGTTGGAGATGCTGGTATCTCCGGCCACGGCATAACAGATGCCGTTTGGCGCCTGGGAAACCGGGCTCTGTCGAACCACCTCCGCCGGGGAGCGCGTGATGACTGAAGTTGGCGTCATGTTTGCCAATATTCTATCAGCAGGGGCCCGGGTCGCTGCGCGCAGCGTCGTCGCGCTAAGCTCTGCAACCCTCACCTCAGGGTCACAGGGGAGCACAGAGGAATTCGCTTTGTCCGCCCTCAAACAGCGCTACCGGATGATGTAGTGTAGGCACTATGGCGAGGACCCCAACCCGGAGGTGGTTGATCCCCTTCAGGGTCGCCGCATTCACCATTCTCGCAACGCTTCTGTCATTCGCCGTCAGCCTGTTCCTGGCGATCCTGGGAGTCATTTTGTATGCGAGGATTCGCGGCATGCATCCGAACATGGCGCTTGCCTACCGGGATGTGGCCTTTCCCGTGGCTGCCTCTGCGGGCGCGATCGCGCTGATTGTGATGATCTCTTTCGAGATCCGCCAGCACCGCGAGGCCAAGGTTCTGGACGCCATTGCGCGCGCCAGCCAGGTCCCGCAGAAATAAGGCCCTAAGCCGTCACGCCTCCCGGGCCTTTGCACGATTAGGGATACAATTCAGAGAAATGGCTCCTCGCGTTGCCATTCCCATTCCTCATTCGGACGCCGAATATGCGGGCCGGGCGCTGCCTCAGTACGAGGAGGCCGTCCGCGCGGCAGGGGGAGAACCTGTTCGCATCCCGCTCGATCTTTCACCGGCCGAAGTAATGAAGCGCATCGAGCGCTGTGATGCCGTCCTGCTGCCAGGGAGCAAAGCCGATATAGATCCGGCGAAGTATGACGCAGTCCGCGATCCGAAGACCAACGATGCCGATCCCCGGCGGGACACAGTTGACGAACTACTTTTGCAAGATGCCTACAACATGCGAAAGCCGGTTCTCGGAATCTGTTACGGCCTCCAGATTCTCAACGTCTATCGCAGCGGGACGCTGTTGCAGCACCTGGAGTCACCGGTTAATCACGAGGCTGGACGGGCGGTTCCGGTGGCTCACTCGGTCGAAGTCGAACCGGAGTCCAAACTGGCAGAGATCCTCGCCAACAGCGCCCGGCCGGACGCTTCGCAGGTCATGAACACCCAGCCAAAATCCCAATCGCGCGCGACGGTGGCTGCTGACCGGATGACCATTCCGGTGAACTCCAGTCATCACCAGGCTGCCGATGTTGTCGGCGACGGGCTGCGGGTAGTGGCACGGGCCCCGGAAGACGGGGTGATTGAAGCCCTGGAAGGAACTTCGCCCGGGCATTTTGTGCTTGCAGTGCAATGGCATCCCGAACGCTCCGCGGACCACGACCCTGCGTCGCAGGCCATTTTCCGCGCTCTGGTCGCAGCCGCAGGGGCCCGCCACGAAAAACTCTCCTCCGAGTTCGAAGGCGTGTAGACAAGACGCGTGGAACTCCCCACCTACAGCATCGTCATTCCTGCGTACAACGAAAGCGCGCGCATCTCCGCGACGCTCGAGAATATCGTGTCCTATGTGGCGGAAAAGCAATGGCGCGCCGAAGTGATCGTGGTGGACGACGGGTCGCGCGACGCCACAGCAGAAATGGTTCGGCAGGTGATGGGTAAGTACGGCATGGTGAGGCTGCTGGAGAATCCTGGAAATCGCGGAAAGGGGTACAGCGTACGGAATGGCATGCTGCATGCATCCGGCGAGGTCCTGCTGTTCAGCGATGCGGACCTGGCATCGCCCATCGAGGAGGCGCAGCACCTGTTCCGTGCGCTGGCCGCTGGGGCGGATGTCGCCATCGGATCGCGCTGGGTGAATGCCGAGTTACAGACCCGGCGGCAGCCACTCTATCGGCAGATTCTGGGCCGTATTTTCAACCTGGTGCAACGATTATTTCTGGGGCTTCGCTTCAAGGACACGCAGTGCGGCTTCAAGGCTTTCTCGCGAAAGGCCGCGCAGGCGATTTTTCCTTTGCAGAGGATTGAACGCTGGGGGTTCGACCCGGAACTCCTCTTCCTTGCGCGCAAGTTTGGTTTCAAGGTGCAGGAGGTACCCGTAGCATGGGCTCATCGCGAGGGAACCAGGCTAAACCCTCTGCGGGACGGAATGCGAATGTTTATGGATGTAGTGAGAATTCGCTGGAACAGCCTGGTCGGTACGTACCAGAAGCCCCGATCAATCGTTTAAATAGCCGCTCGCCGCTCGCGCCCGCATCAGGGGAATAGCCGCCACCCCTTCTCCCTTCTTGTACATCAGGGTCATGCTCGAGGCGCAGTCATCGCAGAGCCAGAAATACTCCACGCGAGCCGAAGGCTTCCTGACTTTGGGGTCAGGCCGCCCTTTATCGTCCGGTGCCATTTCTATACGAAATAACTTGCCCTTGCGCAAATACAGAAAGACGGCGGGACATTGCGGGTTGGCGCACTTCGAAAGCATTCCAGGCCGCTTTCGGCTTGGTTGCAGTCTACTCTTGGATGTCGTGCACAAGTTCTGTGAATATCGCCGACGACGAGATCAGGTTCTGATTCAGGAACTCCCAGCGGACTTTGCAGATTTCCGGACGGCCTCAGCCACGGCGCTTCCCATTTCCTTTGTGCTGACGGAAGATTGGCCGGGTGAGACGAGGTCTCGGGTTCGGTATCCAGCTGCCAGCACATGCGAGACGGCCGCTTCCACGGCTTTGGCCTCGGCTTCAAGCCGGAAAGAATGGCGGAGCATCATGGCTATGCAGAGAATTGCTCCCAGTGGGTTGGCGGCGCCGGTTCCGGCGATATCGGGAGCTGAGCCATGCACCGGTTCGTAAAGGGCGGCAGGCCCCCCGATGCTGGCCGACGCTAGCATTCCAATCGAGCCAACGATGGCGCCCGCCTGGTCCGAGAGAATGTCGCCAAACATATTTTCGGTGAGCAGGACATCGAAGTCGGTTGGCCGGGAGACCAGCGCCATAGCCGCTGAGTCGACATACATGTGCGAAAGCGAAACGTCGGGAAAGTCTTTAGCTACCGTGGTGACTACATCCCGCCAGAGGCGTGAGCAATCCAGCACGTTGGCTTTGTCGACGGAAACGACTTTGCGGCGCCGGGATTGCGCCAGTTCAAAGGCTACGCGTGCGATCCGGTCAATTTCATGCTCGCTGTAGCGCATAGTGTCGGTCGCCGAGCGGTCCCCGACGGGCCCATGAATCAGCCGAGGCTCGCCAAAATAAATGCCGCCCAGCAACTCCCGAACGATCAGGACGTCCGTCCCCCGGACCACCTCGGGACGCAGGGGAGACGAAGCTTCCAGGGGTGGGAGGAGAGTTGCGGGCCGGAGATTGGCAAAAACTCCAAGTTCCTTGCGAAGGCGTAAGAGCCCTCTTTCCGGCCGCTGATGCGCGGGGTACTTGTCGAACGCCGGTCCTCCGACCGCCCCGAGCAAGACGGCTTTGGCCGAAAGGCACGCCTGCAAAGTCTGTTGGGGAAGAGGATCGTTGCTGCTGAGAAGAGCTGCGCCGCCGACGTCCTTTTGATCTACGGTCACTTCGTGACCAAAGACACTCGCAACCACATGAAGCACGCCGACTGCTTCGCCTGTCACTTCGGGCCCGATGCCGTCACCGGGCAGGACCGCCACTTTCAGCAGCATCTGATTTGGTTCAGGAACAGCGGTTCGGGTGGCTGTTCATACGGTGTCAACAAACCGTAGGAGGGGAAGACTGTCCCCGTCGGATATCTGCTCCCAATGTAGATGACCTCAGGAGCAGCGGACTAGCGAAAGTTTAAATTGACTCTAGGTCAGTGTCTGTCCGGGAAAGACAAAGAACACCGACCTAAACACCCCAGAGATAGTCTTCCTGCTCGTTGTGATGATCCGCCGCGCGCCCGCGTGAAGCACTGGCCGGTTGCGGCTCGGGAAACGGCACCGGAAACGGCACCGGAAACGGCCGTTGAGAGTTCTCAGTAGTGGCGCCTTGAACCGCGGCTGCTGCGGCCCGGGCTGCTTCCGCAGTCGCCGATGACGGAAATCCGGCTTCCTGCGCCTGACGGACCAATTCCAGCAGGTGGCGATCCTCCACGTTCTTGATACGGTCGGCCAGCACTACGAAACGGCGGTAGACTTCATCGAGCTCTCGCCGCTCGAACTGATATCCCAACTTCTCGCATCGCACCGCGAGCGCGTGCCGTCCAGAATGCTTTCCCAGGACCAGCGTTGAATCGGGCACGCCAACCGTCTGCGGCGTGATGATTTCGTAGGTTAGCGGATTCTTCAGCATGCCGTCCTGATGAATGCCCGCGGCATGGGCGAAGGCGTTGCGTCCGATGATGGCCTTGTTGGGCTGAACGTTCACGCCAGTGATCTCGCTCAGCATCTGGCTGGCGGGGAAAAGGTGTTCCGCCGCGACACCGGTCTCAAACGGATACTGGTCGGGACGAACGCGGAGCGCCATGACAATCTCTTCAAGGGCAGCATTTCCCGCCCGTTCGCCGATCCCATTGAGGGCGCATTCCACCTGCCGGGCCCCGGCGGCGATCGCGGCGAGGGTGTTCGCCACAGCCACACCAAGATCGTTGTGGCAGTGGGCCGAGATCACCGTTTTGTCGATGCCCCGTACTCGTTTCCCCAGCATCGCGATCAACGCACCGAAGTCCGCGGGAACGGAATAGCCGACGGTGTCGGGGATGTTCAGTGTAGTGGCGCCCGCCTCGATGACTGCTTCCAGCACCTGGCAGAGGAATTCCGCGTCCGTCCGGGTCGCGTCTTCGGGCGAGAACTCGACGTCGTCGCAGAAAGACTTGGCGAGCCGAACCGCCTCCCGCGCCTGTTCAAGACATTGCTGGCGGGAAATCCGCAGCTTGTATTGAAGATGAATGTCTGATGTCGCCAGGAATACGTGAATGCGAGGACGGGCTGCGCCCTCCAGGGCTTGAGCCGCCCGCTCAATGTCGGCCTTGCAGGCCCGCGCCAGTCCGCAGATGACCGGACGGCGGATTTCCGCGGCAATCGACCTCACCGCGGTGAAATCCCCGTCGGAGGCGATGGGAAAGCCCGCTTCGATGACATCCACCGCAAGCCGGTCCAGTTGCCGCGCCATGCGCATCTTTTCCTGGACGTTCATGCTGCAACCGGGCGATTGCTCGCCGTCGCGGAGGGTGGTATCGAATATGGTAATGTGGGCGCGTTCCATGATGGTCTCCTGATAAATTCCCTTCTATCGTACGAGCCGGCGGCAATGAAGCAAAGCTTATAATTCTTTGGTTTCTATCGTTTCAGCTTATACAATCAGATTTGCTAATGTAATTGCGGTTTTCATCGCAGGTGTCCCATGGAGCTGAGCCAGTTAGAAGTCTTTTTAGCCGTCGCGCGGGAGGGCCGGTTTTCGCGGGCGGCGGAAAAGCTGCACCGCACACAATCCGCCGTCAGCCAGACCATTCAGAAACTGGAAGAGGATATCGGCGAGGCGCTGTTTGACCGCTCCTCGCGGGACGGCCTTCTTACCGACGCCGGCAAGGTCTTGCAGGAGTACGCCGAAAGGCTGGTAAACCTGCGTTCCAGCGCGCGCGAAGCACTTCTGGAGCTCAGAGAGCTGCAGAAGGGCAAGCTCACCATTGCCGCCAACGAGTTCACCGCGCTGTACCTGCTTCCGGTGCTGGCCGAGTTTCGCAAGCTGCATCCGATGATCAAGATCGGGGTGCAGCGCTCGCTCGGAAGCCATATCCCGGATGACGTGCTGCGGCACAAGTGCGAAATGGGTGTCCTCACCTACGATCCGCAGGAGCCCCAGCTTCATTCTGTTGTGGTGTATCTGGACGAGTTAATTTTCGTGGTTCCGCCCAGTCATCCGCTGGCTGGAGAGAAGGGAGTCAGCATCCGCCAGTTGGGAGCCGAGTCGTTCGTGGCCCATATCGTTTCGTCGCCGTACCGCGAGAAGGTCATCCAGGCCTTCCGGCAATACAAGACCCCGCTGCACATGGCGATCGAGCTTCCCACCTTGCAGGCGATCAAGAACTTTGTGGCGATGGGCAACGGGGTGGCCTTTATACCCGAGATCAGTGTGGAAAACGAGCTGGCCCGGGGAGAGCTGGTGCGAATCGTGGTGAAGGAGGTTCGCCTGCACCGCAAGTTGCGGCTTGTTTACCACAAGTCGGCCAGCCTCTCGCACGCGGCCCGGGCCTTCCTGAAGGTCGCAGAAGCGGTTGCGATTGAGCGCCGGGGCCGGTATCGCTTTCAGCGGGAGGCTGTGGCGTCGAAGAAGGGCATGCAACCGGCACCCGGCATGTAAGAGTGCTGACATATGAGGTCATTGGCGCGCCTGAAGGCGCGCCCTGAGAAGAGGGTTCATGAGCGCGAAAGGCCTCGTATCAGGGCGTGGCTTTCAGCCACGCCATTAGAATCCAAAGTCTTCGTTCCGCGCCCGCAGGGCGCAAATTTCCACTCTGTTTCTGAATAGCTGGGACCACCCGATTGCGCCTGAAGGCGCGCCCTGATACGACCCTTGTTGCTTACCACGATGAGATGAGGGTTCATGAGCGCGAAAGGCCTCGTATCAGGGCGTGGCTTTCAGCCACGCCATTAGAATCCAAATTCTTCGTTCCGCGCCCGCAGGGGCGCAAATCTCCACTCTGTTCTGAATAGCTGGGACCACCGAATTGCGCCTGATCGGCGCGCTTTCCGAGTTTCCTCTGCTCGACGGCGCGCCTGAAGGCGCGCCCTGATACGACCCTCGCTGTTTGCCACGAAGAGATGATCCTGTCGCACGGGCGAGACGCCCCCGCCTCCTCGGGGTCCACGAGCGCGGAAGGCCTCGTATCAGGGCGTGGCTTTCAGCCACGCCATTAGAATCCAAATTCTTCGTTCCGCGCCCGCAGGGCGCAAATTTCCACTCTGTTCCGAATACCTGGGACCACCCGATTGCGCCTGATCGGCGCGTTTTCCGAGTCTCCTCTGCTCGACGGCGCGCCTGAAGGCGCGCCCTGATACGACCCCTCGATGTTTAGCACGATGACTTCCTTCCGGAGAATTCACGAGCGCCAATGCCCGCTGCCAGACCGATTCACCCGCACCCACATGCTATAATTCCGCATCTCAATCGCTACTATTAAGCGAGCGGAGGATTTATCGACAAGCGTTTTATCCGCACAAACGATCGGATCCGAGCCCGGGAAATCCGGGTGATCGATGACGAGGGCAACCAAGTAGGAATCCTGCCGCCGTTCGAAGCGCTGAAAATGGCCCGCGCCAAGAACCTGGACCTGGTGGAAATCTCTCCCAACGCAACTCCTCCCGTATGCCGCATTATGGACTACGGGAAGTTCCTTTATCAGCAGGAGAAGAAAGAGCGGGAGGCCAAGAAGCACCAGAAAGTGATCGTGGTCAAGGAAGTGAAGTTCCGCATCAATGTGGACGACCACGACTACGAGACCAAGAAGAATCACGTCCTGCGTTTTCTCGACGAGGGCGACAAGGTCAAGGCGACAATCTTCTTTCGGGGTCGGGAGATGACCCGAACCAGCCTGGGAAGGCAGATTCTGGAGCGCCTGATCAAGGACGTGGAAGACAAGGCGATCGTGGAGTTCCGACCGAGGCAGGAAGGCAACACCCTGCACGCGATTCTTGCCCCCAAAAAGGATAGCGGGCAGAAGGTACAAGCTCCGCAGCCAGCGCAAGGCCGCCTGAGGCAGGCGTAGCCGACGCGCCCAAGAGCCAGCCGGATTTTCAGAGGACATATGCCGAAACTGAAGACGCACAAGGGCGCCGCCAAGCGCTTCAAGAAGACAGGAACCGGAAAAGTGATGCGCGGTCACTCCCATCTGCGCCATATCCTGACCTCCAAGAGCGAAAAGCGGAAGGGGAAGCTGTCGCAGTCAGTGCTGGTGAGCCCCGCCGATACTCCGAAGATCAAGAGAATGATTCCGTACTAGCGGTATCTGGGTTGCGGCGAAAGCTGCGGCCCGGGCGTGTGAAGGGGCCGAAAAGACCGAGAGTCTCCTGCCTCCAGCCGCCGTAAATGGAAACAAAAAAGGAGCCCGACCATGCCTCGTGTAAAACGCGGAACGAAACGCCGCGCCAAGCGAAAGAAAGCATTAGACCGCGCCAGCGGTTATTTCCTCACTAAGTCCAAGCTTTACCGCGCGGCCAAAGAAGCCGTCGACCGCGGACTGAAGTTTGCCTACTCCGGCCGCAAGCAGCGGAAGCGGCAGTTCCGCTCCCTGTGGATTGTGCGCATCGGCGCCGCAGCCAAACTGAACGGCCTGAGTTACAGCCAGTTTGTGCACGGGCTGAAGACCGCAGGAGTCGAGCTGGACCGCAAGATCCTCGCCGACCTGGCGGTCAAGGATCCGGGGGCCTTTAAGAGCCTTGCCGAGCAGGCGAAGGGCGCTCTCGGCGGGGCAGCATGAAACCAGCCTTCAACTAGCACTCAGTCATTCATTCGGGTGGGAGCGCCGGCGATGGTCGCCGTCTATTCTCCCCGGTACGACGAAGTTGCGGTGCGGTCACCAGCCCATTTAAGGCGGTCGCGTGGCATATACCGTCCCCAAACTGAAGGACTTCTCGGCAGCGGCCCTCGATAAGGCGGCGGAGAAGCTGTTCTCCGCCCTGGAGAAGGAATCCGCGGCAGTCAGCAACGAGGCGGAATGGAAGGAATTTCGCGACCGCTGGATGTCGCGCAAGAGCGGCGTGCTGACGTCGGTAAACGACTGGCTGAAATCGGCCCCCAAAGAAAGCAAGCGGGACGTGGGCCAGCGCGTGAACCAGGTGAAGGCGCGGGTTGAGCAGGCGGTCGAGGCGGCCCGGGATCGGGTCTCAGGCGCAGGGCCGAAGGGCGCAGCGACAGCCGACTATATCGATATCACGCTGCCGGGGGTTCACCGTCCGATCGGGGCGGAGCACCCCGTCATCCGCACGATGAGCGAGATCGTAGGGGTCTTCCGCAATCTCGGCTACTCGGTGGAAGAGGGGCCCATCATTGAGACCGATTACTACAACTTCGAGGCCCTGAACTTCCCGCCCAACCATCCGGCGCGCGACACCCAGGACACGCTATTCATCGCCAAACAGGAGTCGAAACCGCAGGCGGAGCGGCTTCTGCTGCGCACCCACACCTCCCCGGTGCAGATTCGCACCATGGAGAAGATGAAGCCGCCGATCCGCATCGTGATCCCGGGCAAGGTCCACCGCAACGATCCGCCGGATGCCAGTCACTCTCCCATGTTCCACCAGGTCGAGGGACTGGCGGTCGATACGAATATCACGTTCGGCGATCTGAAGGGCACGCTCGACCACGCCATGAAGGCGCTGTTCGGTTCGAGCGTGAAGACCAGCTTCCGGCCGTCCTTTTTTCCTTTTACCGAGCCCAGCGCGGAAATGATGGTCAGCTGTTTCATCTGCGGTGGCAGCGGGAAGCGCGGCAGTGAACCCTGCCGCCCCTGCAAACAGACGGGCTGGATCGAAATTCTGGGCTGCGGCATGGTGGATCCGAATGTGTACGGATTCGTGGATTACGATCCGCGCAAAGTCTCGGGCTTCGCCTTCGGGATGGGGGCCGATCGCATCGCGATTCTGAAGTATGGCGTCGACGATATTCAGTTGTTTTTCAATGGGGATGTGAGATTTCTGGAGCAGTTCCGCTGACGGACATGCGCTTTGAAGTCCGGTTTCGGACAGCTACAACATGAAACTATCGCCGCAATGGGTGCGTGACTTTGTCGATCCCAAGGTCGATAACCGCCAGCTGGCGGAAGACCTGACGGGCGCCGGCATCGCCGTCGAAGGCATCGCGGGCGAAGGCGACGCCACCGTCTTCGAGATGGAGATCGGCACCAATCGCCCGGACGCGATGAATCACTATGGCGTGGCGCGGGAAGCGTCCGCCATCTACAACCTGCCCCTGAAGGCTCTTGAATTCCAGCTTCCGCTCGCCCAGAGCCACTCCGGGTTTGCAATCGAAATCGCCGATGGTCAGGGTTGCGCGCGCTACACGGCACGAATCGTGCGAGGCGTCAGCATTAAGCCGTCTTCGGAATTGGTTGCGCGGCGCCTGATGGCAGTGGATCAGCGGCCGATCAACAACATCGCCGATGCTTCCAATTACACGCTCTGGGAGATGGGGCACCCCACTCACGCGTTCGATCTCGACCTGCTGGAAGGTGGAAAGATCGTCGTGCGACGCGCTGCCGCAGGAGAAACACTGAAGACGCTCGACGGCGTAGATCGCAAGCTGGTTCCAGAAGATGTGATCATCGCCGATGCGAAGAAGCCCGTAGCCCTGGCCGGTGTGATGGGCGGCTTCGACACGATGATTACTGCCAAAACCAAAAACGTGCTCATCGAGTCGGCGTGGTTCGATCCGGCGGTGGTGCGCAAGACCGCACGGCGCCACGGGCTTCACACCGATGCCTCGCACCGTTTCGAGCGGGGCGCGGATTTCGCGGCGACGACGGTCGCCTGTGCCCGAGTGGCGCAGAGAATTCTCGAGTCCGGCGGCGGCGAACTCCAGGGCCGCGAAATGGATGCGGTCGCACGGAAACTCGATCAGGCGCCGGTCGTGCTCAAGATCGCCGAGGTTCACCGCATCCTTGGGAAGGGGCCTGCCACTCATGAGGTTCTCCGGATTCTGAAGCGGCTGGGGTTCGAGGTAGTGCCGGAGCCGGGGGAAGAACCGGAGTTCTCCGTCACAATTCCCAGCTGGCGGCTTGATGTGGAACGCGAGATCGACCTGATCGAGGAAGTGGCGCGCCTCTATGGCTACGACAAATTCCCCAATACGCTTCCCGCCTTCGCGGGCTCGGTCGTAGAACCCACCGACTCGGGGAAACACAAGAAGCTGCGGACGCTCCTCTTGGCGCTCGGTTATAACGAAGCGCTTTCCATGAGTTTTATTTCGCACGAAGATGCGGAGCGCTTCTCCAGTTTGCCCGTCCTTGAATTGGCGAACCCTCAAAGCGAGGAGGCTTCAGTGATGCGTACTTCGCTGGTTCCGGGCATGCTCAACATGCTGGCGTACAACCTGAATCGCGGCATCGACAAGGCACGGCTCTTCGAGATGGGCGGGGTTTTCCAGCACGCGAACGGCAACGCGCTGGAGCCGAGAAGAATCTGCCTGGGAGCGACGGGCTCGGCGCTGGCGCCGGGAGCGAATCAATCGTCCCGCCCGCTGGCGTTCTTCGACTTGAAAGGCGACGTCGAGGCGCTGCTGGGTTGCTTTGACTTCCACAAGCTGTCGTTCGACACGGAGGTGGCCGACTATTACCACGTGGCTCACTCTGCGCGGGCAGTGATGGATGGAAAGCCCGTCGCGCAATTCGGCCAGGTCGCTCCCGATGTTGCGGAAAATCGCAAGCTGCGCGGCGAGGTCTTCCTTGCCGAGGTTGATCTCGAAGTGCTGTACAAGCACGGACTTCGCGACATCCGGTACCGCCCCCTTCCCCGTTATCCTGCGGTCGAGCGCGATTTTTCGTTCATCTTCAACAATGAAGTCACGTTCGAGGCCATCTCCCGGGCAATCGGGCCGCTCGGCATTCAGGAGCTGCGGAGCTTTGTCCCGGCGGAGATTTTCCGCGGCGGCTCGGTGCCGGCGGGAAAGTATTCCCTGCTGTTGCGAGCCACTTTCCAGTCGGCGGAGCGGACTCTGAGAGAAGAGGAAGTAGCTGGCTGGTCGGCCCAGGTGGTGACCGCGCTGCAAAAGCTGGGCGGCGTGCAGAGAGTTTAGAGACTGCCGCTCGAAGCCATCAGGTCCGGCACTGTCACAAATTCGTAGCCTTCCGATTTGTACCGGCTGATGAGGTGGTCTGTAGCCGCAACCGTGTGGCCGCGATCCGCTCCCATCTGGTGATGCCCGCCATCATGCAGGAGAATGACGTCGCCTCCCCGGAGTTGCGCGCTCACCTTCCTCTCCACCCGAAAAGGATCGATCGTGTTCCAGTCGTAGCCGGTGACGTTCCACATCACGGGGATGAAGCCAAGCTCGCGAGCGGTGCTGAGCACGGCGGGACGCCGTCCGCCGAAGGGCGGTCGGAACAGATTGGAATGCGCCCCCACAGCCTCGGTGAGAGTGTCCTGGCACCGCTGAAGCTGGCGTCTGATCTGATCCGGCGAGCGGAAAATGAGCAGGGGATGGCTGAAGGAATGATTGCCCACCACATGCCCGGCTTTTGTCACCTCGCGGACGATATCCGGTCGTTGCGCAGCGAATCGGCCAATCACGAAGAACGTCGCCCGCGCGTTGTGGCGGGCTAGAACCTCCAGAAGACGAAGAGTGTGGGGATCGTTGGGTCCGTCGTCATAGGTCAGCGCCAATTTCTTCGATCCCGGCCGACCGCCGATGAACGTGCGCCCGTACCATTGGCCCGTCGGCGCCATCGACTGGTAGCCGGCGGCCACGGCGCCGATGCCTGCAACGGTGGAAAGGAGAGATCCGAGCATGAGGGGAAGTGCCAGCTGTCATCGTCCCGAAGTGGGCGGCGAAAAATGGTAGCAGCAGCGGCACAGACTTTCAAAATAGGCGGATTACTGGGCCCGCACTTCTTCGCGCGTGCGAAAATGGCCAGGACTTCCAGGTTGGCACGTGCGGGCGCATGCGCTTACGTTCGTGAGTTGCCTATTGGACATTAAGTCAAACATTCCAGACATCTTCTGATTTTTCGGCGGCATCATATCGACGCCTGCAAAATCGAATGCGCGCCATGGTTGTTTTCGGCGCTCTCCTTCTAGTCGCAAACCTGCCGGAAGTAGAATCGCGGGCTAGACGAAAAACGATGCGCGTCCTTCTCACCTTGCTGATTTCGCTCTTCGCTTTGGCCGCAATGGGAGAAGTGTCTTACGAAGGACAGCCCGTGCAAGCGATCGATCTGGTGACTTCGCCCAGCATCGATGTCGAGCAGTTCCGGCCGCTGGTGACGTTGAAGGCGGGCGAGCCGTATTCGAACGACAAGATCAAGGCCAGCATCGAGGCCCTGAGAAAAACCGGGCAGTTCAAGGACGTCGATCTGCAAATTACCCCCGAACCCGAGGGACTTCATGTCCTGCTGGTGCTGGAGCCGGCTTACTACTACGGAGTGATCACGTTTCGCCGTTCGAGAGGATTTTCCTACGTCCGGCTGTTGCAGGTCGCAAATCTGCCGGACCAGGACCCGTATGTGCCTTCCCAGGTTGAAAAAGCACAAGCAGCCCTCGAGGACTTTTTCAGGAAGAACGGCTACTTTCGGGCGGAAGTTTCCGCTTCGCTCGAACTTTACGAGAAGGAAGGACTGGCAAACGTCATTTTCGTCTGCCACCTCGGCAAGCGGGCAAGAATTGGAGCCGTGACGATCGAGGGGCCACCGCCGGAAGAAACAGCCCGGCTTCTGCGGGCGAGCCGGTCCCTGCATGCCCTGGCCATTGGCGCCTCCCTGGCGCCCGGGAAATCGTACACACCGCGACGCATCGAGGCTGCGCAAGACGTCCTGAAGTCGTACCTCACCAGCCATCGTCATCTGGCCAACAAGATCCAGTTCGGTCCGCCGCAATACCACGCGGACACGGACCGCGTCGACGTGCCCTTCAATATCGACGAGGGACCGCTGGTGGATATCAAGATCAAGGGCGCACGGCTGTCGTGGATTCCATTCCTTTCCAGCCGGCAGCAGAAGAAACTGATCCCCCTCTACGAAGAAGGCACCTTCGACCAGGATCTGGTCGAGGAAGGCAAGCGCAACCTGATCAGCTTCTTTCAGAGCAAGGGCTACTTCGACGTGCAGGTCCAAACGGCGATGCAGAAACAGCCGGACCAGATCTCATTGGTTTACGACATCGACAAGGGGAAACGGCATAAGGTCGAAGACATCGCCTTTCACGGCAACCGCCATATCTCCGGCGACGAACTGCTGGAGCACGTGGCGGTTGAGAAACACCATTTCTTCTCGCGCGGCAAGTTCAGCGACAAGCTGTTGCGCAAGAGCGTGAACAACCTGGAATCGGTGTACCGCGATCAAGGGTATGAACAGGTATCGGTCGAGCCTCACGTGGTCGATAACGAAAACAAGATCGGCGTAAGCTTTGACATCACGGAAGGCCCGCAAACCACAGTGGAAGCGGTGAACTTCAAAGGGAACTCAAAATTCGACGTTGCGGCTCTTACTCCCCATGCAGGCTTCATGGAGAAGGCCGGAGCGCCGTTCTCGCCGCACAAAATGGCGCAGGATCGCGGCCAGATTCTGGCCGTATACCTCGACCACGGTTACCTCAACACCGAAGTCAAAACAGTGATGAACCGGCACCCGGACGACCAGCAGAAAGTGGACATCAATTATCAGATCAAAGAGGGTCCCCAGATCCTGATCGAGAGCGTGCCGATCATCGGCCAGAATACGACGCGGACCTCCTTCATTTCGAAGACGGCCAACCTGTCTCCGAACGCGCCGCTGAGTCAGGGGTCGCTGCTGCGTGCCGAAAGTGAGCTCTATAACCTGGGCGTCTTCGACTGGGCGAGCGTAGGCCCGCGGCGTCCGATCACCGGCCAGTCGAAAGAGGAAGCCGTGGTCAAGGTGCACGAGTCGCGGCGGAACAGCATCACCTACGGCTTCGGAATCGAGGTGTCGCGACGGGGCGGCAACACTCCAACTGGAACGGTGGCGGTGCCCGGCCTGCCGACGGTGGGATTGGGGAATGCCCAGATTCAGTCGAGCGAGGAAACCTTTGTTAGTCCGCGGGGCTCGGTCGAATTCACACGAAAAAACATCCGCGGACTGGGGGAAACCGGGGCAGTGTCTCTGCTGGTGTCGCGCCTGGACCAGCGGGCGATCGCGACCTATGGCGATCCGCAATTCCGTGGCAGCTCATGGAGTACGCTGTTCAGCCTCTCGGCAGAGCGCGATACCCAAAATCCCCTGTTCGCCGCTCGCCTGGAGAATGTTTCGTACCAGTTTGAGCGTGCGTTGAATCAGCGCAAGACGATGACGGCGCAGGTTCGCTACAGCTTCGGCAAGACCAATCTGAGCGATTTGCTGGTACCTGAACTCGTCCTTCCCCAGGACCGCTCGGTTCGTTTGTCGACATTCTCCGGAACCTTCATCCGTGACACTCGCGACAAGCCCCTGGATGCGCATCGTGGCTTTTACCAGACCGCGGACTTTGGCGTGACGCCGAGACCTCTGGGTGCGTCGGCGGATTTCACCCGATTCCTGACACAGAACGCGTACTACAAAGAAATGGGCGGCGGAATCGTGTGGGCGAGCAGCATCCGCCTGGGATTGGCTAAAGCTTACGGAGGAGATACTGTTCCTACCAGCGAGCGCTTTTTTGCGGGTGGCGGAACTACACTGCGGGGCTTTCCGGTGAACGGCGCCGGACCACAGCGAGTGGTGCCTTTCTGCACCGATCCGGCTGACAGTACGACCTGCGTCAACGTCACGGTTCCCGTAGGGGGCAATCAGCTGTTCATCTTCAACTCCGAGGGACGATTTCCGCTGCCCTTCATGAAGAATCTGGGGGCCGTCGTGTTTTACGATGGCGGCAACATCTACCAGAACATCAATTTCCGGCAGTTCGTCGACGATTTCACCAATACAGTGGGGATTGGTATCCGTTACAACACGCCGGTCGGGCCGGTGCGCTTCGATGTTGGACGAAATCTCAACCCCATCACCGGTTTTCGGGCCACACAATTTTTCGTGACGCTGGGGCAGGCATTCTAAGGAGACGACCGTCGGCAGGTAACATTTATGACGCGGAAACGAATTATCGGCTGGGTCCTCGGGAGCATCGGTTTTCTGATCCTCCTCGTGCTGGTGGGCGGGTTCTTCCTGCTGCGAAGCCGGGGCTTCCACCAGTACGTCCTCTCTAAGGTGATCCAGAAGGCCAACGAGGCGACCGGCGGGAGGGTTGAGATTCGAGGTTTCGATTTCCGGCTTAGAAACCTGACGGCAAACGTCTATGGCCTGATCATTCACGGCACCGAGCCCGATAAAGAAAAACCCCTGCTGAAGATCGACCACATCTTCATCGATCTGAAACTTGTCTCGCTCATTCACCACAAAGTGGACCTGATCGAAATCATTGTGGAACATCCGGTCGTGCGCCTGATCAGCGACAAGAACGGAAAGAGCAATATTCCTCAACCTGATACACCTAAGGACGAGAACAAGCAGCCGATCAACTTGTTTGACCTGGGAATCAACCACGTGCTCCTCTCGAACGGTGAGGTGTACTACAACCAGGAGCGCAACCCTCTGGAAGCCGATCTGCACGACCTGCGCGCCGAGGTCAGCTACCAGCTTTTGCGATCGCAATACACGGGAGCGATTTCCTATCGCAACGGCAGACTGCGGATACCGAACCGGGCTCTCTTCGCGCACAACCTTGACGTCAATTTCACAGCGACTCCGTCTGAGCTAAATGTTTCGTCAGCCGTGCTGAGTGTTCAGTCTTCGCGGGTGCAGTTGAGCGCGAAAGTGACGGATTTCGGAAACCCGCGCGTCGCGGGCAATTACCAGGTGCTGATTCACACCCAGGATTTCCGGCCCCTGCTTTCGAGCAGTTCCAGCGCGGCAGGGGATGTCGTGCTAAGTGGATCGATGCAGTACCAGAATGTCCCCGGACAATCGTTCCTGCGCACGGCGGTACTGCATGGCAAGCTCGAAAGCCGCGAACTTCAGGTGGTGACACCTCAAGCCCACCTGCCGGTGCGCGCCATTCGCAGTGACTACGAACTGGTGAACGGAAATGTGAGGGCGACGGGATTCGCCGCCGATCTGCTGGGCGGGCATCTGACCGCCGAATTCAACCTGGCGAATATGGAAACCACCCCAGTGGCGCGGTTTCACGGCGACGTACGAGGGATTTCTCTGCGAGTGATCCGCGAGTCGGCGCTGTCTCCGCAGATCCGGACGGTGCCTCTGACCGGCACAATCGACGGGTCGGCCGAAGGCGGCTGGACCGGCGACGTCAAGAACCTGAAGATACGTTCGGACGTTTCGATGAAAGGGGCGGTTGCGCAAGACAGGAACTCGTCTTCCGTGCCATTGAATGCGGCCATTCACCTTGCGTACGACGGTCCGCATAACATCCTTACTCTCACCGACACGTTCTTCCGCAGTTTGCAGACGACGGTCGCCGTAAACGGAGCCGTCGGCGACCACTCCAACCTGCGCGTCGAAGCCCGGGCAAACGATCTGCACGAGATCGGCCAGCTTGCCGATGTCCTGCGCAACGTGAAGAACAGCTCCTCTCCGCCGCTGAATCTCGGCGGCACCGCGACGGTTTCGGCACGAGTGGAGGGAACCGTCCAAAAGCCTCGAATCACTGCCCAGGTGCGCACTCAGAACCTGCAAGTCATGTCGGGGCACTGGCGCACAGTGCAATTCGATGCCGAAGCGAGCCCTTCGGAAGTGGTTGTAAGCAACGGCTCTCTCCAGGCCGAGCCGAAGGGGCAGGCGTCGTTCAGCATGAAAGCCGATCTGCACGACTGGCAATACGCGCCGACGAATCCCATTACGGCTAATGTTTCCGTCCGGCAGATGCCGGTACACTCTCTCGTACAACTCGCCGGGAAGGATTACCCGGTTTCGGGCACGCTTGCCGTCGACGTGTCTCTCCGCGGCTCACAGCAGAGCCCAGTCGGCAATGGCTCGGTACACATCACTCAGGCGGTGGTGTACGAACAGCCGATCCAGAATGTGTCGCTCAATTTCGAGGCTGCCAATGACACGATAAATTCCAAGCTCGAAATCCAGACTCCTGCGGGAAACACAACCGCCAATATCATTCTCCAGCCGAAAGCTCACAGCTATGAGTTGAAGCTGAATGCCCCGGCCATCGATCTGGCCGAGCTTGAAGCGGTCAAAGCCAAGAACATTCCGTTGACCGGGAAGCTGAATCTCACCGCGAACGGCAAAGGGACATTCGACAACCCGCAGGTCTCAGTCACAGCAGCGATTCCGACGCTCGATGTACGGCAGGCGCAGGTACGGCAGGTGCGAGCCCAGATCGACCTTGCCGACCATCGCGCAAAATTGAATCTGGACTCCGAAGTCGCAAGCGCGTTCATCCAGACGCACGCTACGGTCGATCTAAGCGGCGAATACAACACCGAGGCCTCGTTCGATACCAAGGGAATTCCTCTGGCTCCGCTGATCGCGCTATACAAGCCCGTTCCGGATCAGCTGAAGGGATTGATCGAGCTGCACGCCACCGCCAAAGGACCAGCCAAGGATCCCTCCCGCATGGAAGCCCATCTGGTCATCCCGACCTTCAATGCGTCCTACGAGCAGTTGCAGATCGGCAATTCGGGGCCGATCAAGGCGGATTACGTCAATTCGGTGATCACGATCGCTCCCAGCGAACTGAAAGGCACCGAGACATCGCTGCGGATTTCAGGCGAGATTCCGGTGAAGGGATCAGCGCCGCCCCATCTGACGGTTGCCGGCAATGTCGACATGAAGCTGCTTAAGATCGTGAGCTCGGATGTGCAGAGTTCCGGGCAGGTCATTCTCGATCTGCATGCTACGCGCAGCGCCTCGGCAAACCTCGGCATTCAAGGGAAAGTCCAGGTTCAGGATGTAGCCTTGAACACAACCACCTCGCCAATGGGGGTGGAGAAGCTGAATGGTGTTTTCGACATTCAGGATAACGATGTTCGGCTGAACAACATTACGGCGCAGGTGGGAGGTGGGCAGCTTACGGCCGGGGGCACGATCACGTACCGGCCGTCGCTGGTGTTCAATGTCGCGATCAAGGGAAGTGACATTCGCGTGCGATACCCGGAAGGGGTGCGCACCCTGGTGGACGCACAATTGGCGCTCACCGGAACCTCCGAAGACTCGAACATGACCGGCCGGGTGCTGATCAATAACCTTTCCTTCACCCAGGACTTCGATTTGGGCGACTTCATCGGCCAATTTTCCGGCGGAGGATCGGCGCCTCCGTCGGGAGAAGGTTTTACCCAGAACATGAAGCTGAATATTTCGGTGCAGACCACCTCGCGGCTGAACCTCGTGAGTTCAACCGTCAGCCTGAAGGGACAGGCCGATCTGAGGATTGTGGGCACTGCGGCGGACCCGGTTATCGTGGGGCGGACCGACCTGACCGGCGGCGAGATTTTCCTCATGAACAAACGCTACGAGCTGGTTCGCGGGATCATCAACTTTACCAATCCCAGCCAGACGGAACCCGTGATCAACGTGCTGGTTACGACAACCGTGAACCAGTACAAGCTCAGCATGACGTTCATCGGTCCGGTGGACCGCCTGCGAACCAGTTACACGTCGGAGCCGCCGCTTCCCCCGGTCGACATCATCAACCTGCTGGCTCGCGGGCAAACCACCGAGGAGGCGGCGCCAGCCAGCCTGAACGCAAATTCAGTGCTGGCCCAGGGACTGGCGAGCCAGGTAAGCGGACGGATCCAGAAGCTGGCAGGACTCTCCAGCTTGCAGATCGATCCCACCCTGGGAGGGAACGGGACCAATCCCACAGCGCGGGTGGCCATCCAGCAGCGCGTGACCAAGAACTTCATTTTCACCTTCAGTACCGATGTGACCGATCCCGAGAGCCAGGTGGTCCAGGGCGAGTACCAGGTCGACAATCACTGGTCGGTCACGGCTTCGCGCAATCAATATGGGGGCTACGCCTTCGACGCGAAGTATCACAAGACATTCTGAGGGAAGCGTTCTGAGGTTGTCCCGAGCGAGGGTGCCGCGTTCAAGCCCGCTTGAGCGGGGGAAGTTCGTTCTATCAGAACGAACCAAGCGCCGTCCCATCTCATTTTGAAAGCCGCGTACTGCTCGTCGTCCCAGATTGGAAATGCCTTCGCCGCTAACCCAATTGTTTTGAGCGCCGCGATTTGGCGCGTCGAGTGCTAAGTACCATCGGACACTGCCACGGGTGAACCGAAGTGCCGTCGGCAGACCACCGCTTCATCCCTACAATGAATAACGCGCCCACAGGAATTTCTCACAGGCCAATCTCAGCAGGGAGAACTGTAATGAGTACTTGGGAAGCAGCACAGGCAGATGCCAAGCGCATCGCGCACGCGATCCTGCCCTCTCCGGTGGGCGGGCCGGGGCTCGACTATCTCGCCGACCAGCCGGGAACCGCCCCAGCGCCGGTGATCACGCCCCGGCGGCAAGCCGGTTATGGCCTGCCTTGCGCCAAGTGCAAGACTTACTACTCCGCGGACTTGAATGCCTGCCCCGTGTGCCAGACCTCGGAACGGGTTTCGCCCACCGCCGGCACCAGTGCGGAAGCCCTTGGGGCGCCCGAAATCGAATTCACGGACACGGCGAAGGTTGAGGAGGAGCGGGAGCGCTTCCTGCGCGACTTCAAGTCCCAGGTTGAGGCATCGCGCCTGGAAATCAACGCTGTAGAGAGTTTCCGGTGCAGCCGCAGCGAACACCATCCGGGTGGATTTGAACCTGCGACGGTCTGCCAAGGTTGCTTTGACCAGGTTCAGGCGCGGCTAGACTTGATGGAAGCTGCCCTGCACATCGAGTTGAAGGAAGCCGCCTCGGTGGTTTACGACGCCGTCTGGTCGGATCCGTCCGATCCCAGCAAGACCTACGTGAACGCCGCTCAGGCGCTCTTGCTCGAGATGCGAAATCGGGCAGGAATCAAGTCCGTTCTTGGTTCCCTGCAAACGAAGTCGCACTAAAGCTTTACTTTTCCTGGATCGAGACCCAGTTCCGCCCGGCATACAGGCGGAACGCGCCTTCCTTGTCGTCTACCATCTTCAAGGGAACAGGTCGCTGAAGATTCTCGTCGGTTTGAGCCGAGGCATTCACAAGGTCGTTGGCCCCGACGTCCATCACGATGAATTTCCCGTCCTTGGTAAACCCGAAGCCGTATTCGCCCGGTGCAAGATCGGAGCCCCCGACAGAAAGCTTTACCTCGGAGATCAGAAGGCCCTGGTACTTCTCCGCTACGTCGTGCGAGTAGCCGGAGGTATCGACAAGAGCCGCCATCACAAACTTGCCTTCCTTCGTGCGAAAACCACCCGAGTTGCGGAGCTGCACGGTGGCCGACTGTCCCCGGAAGAAATAGGCGGCGGGGACGACATGGCGCAGTTCCGGCGCGGTCAACAGGCCTGGCTTGGCCTCATCCGCGGCAAAGACCGATGCACAGACGCACACCAATATCGCCACAGCAATTGCGGGAATTCGTAGCTTCATCGTTTGGTCTCCTGGGTCGCTGCCACTCTACAAGCAGATCGCAATTGCGGCAAGCTGAGGGCGACAGCATGCCGCATGTGGCACGGGCGAGGACGCCCGTGTCTACACGAGCTTTCTATTTTTCCGGCGCAAAGCGAAGCTTGCCGAAGGCTTCGGGCACATGGAAATTCGGTTGCGGCGAATGAGTCGGCTGCCACGCCAAGTAGGTCCGAGGCTCACGCTGCCCTTCAATGCGGTAGAAGTTGGCCCGCCACGTCGCGGCAGGATCGAATTTCGCGGTCACGGCCTTGATCGGAACGGATACTTCCGCCACCCACATTCGAGCTTTTTCATCCAGAAAGACGGAGCGCTTCAGGCCACTCTTCGGCTCGGAGCGACCACCGGGGAAGATGTCCAGGTCGATCCACATCCCATTCGGGCTGACCTCCATCTCGTAGTAGAAGCGCCCGCGCGAGGGATCGGGTTGCAGGAACGCCTCGGCTACATCGCGCTCCCACAGGCCATCGCGGCGGCCATCGGCATCGGAATCCTCAAACAGAAACAGCTCCCGGTAGCGAGACTCAAACCGGAGATACAGCGCTTCCGGCGACCATAGCAGCCGCACTTCGGTTTGCCTCCCAGGATCGGCGTTCTTCCCCTGCCAGTCGGAGCAGAAATCGATGGGAGCCGCCTTCTTCCATTCCGGTGCGGGATGGGCGGCGTTGAGGGCAATTTCGTGATTCACATAGGTGGCGACAGCCACGTCGCTAGTCTGGGGGCACGGAGGCTGGGTCTGGCTCATCATGGAAAATGAAGAAAACATTACGGTAACTAACAATTTTACGGCCCGGTTCACAGCCGGGAGGCTATCACAAATCCGAAATCACAGTTTGACCGCAAGATGCGGATAGCTCACCGGATCATGCCGGCCTAGACTCTCATCCATTATGACAACCAATGCGATACTGAACGAGGCAGAAGCAGCAGAAATGGCTTTGAGCAGCGAATCCCGGCAGTGGCAGGCAGTGGTCGACCGCGATACCAACCACGATGGGCGCTTTGTGTTCGCCGTTTCCTCCACAGGCGTTTATTGCCGGCCCTCGTGCCCGGCGAGGCGGCCGCGGCGGGAGAACGTGGAATTTTTCCGCGATGCAATGACCGCCGAAAAGGCCGGCTACAGGGCCTGTCTCCGCTGCCATCCGAAAGCCGTAGGCGGCAGCGCGCAGGCCGAACTGGTGAAGGCGGTCTGCCGCTACATCGAGCGCCATCTGGATGAGCCGACCAGCCTGGCCGACCTGGGCGCGGCGTTCGGCAAGAGTCCGTTTCACCTGCAGCGGACCTTCAAGGCTGCGCTCGGAGTTTCGCCCAAGGCTTACGCCGATTCCTGCCGCATGACCCAGCTCAAACGCAATCTCCAGGCAGGCCACTCGGTGACGAGGGCAATGTACGACGCGGGGTATGGGTCGAGCAGCCGCCTGTATGAGCGGACAGCCTCGCAGCTTGGGATGACCCCGGATAAGTACCGCCGCGGAGCCATCGCCGCGCCGATCCGCTACACCTGCGGCGACTCTCCGCTGGGGCGGATGCTCATTGCAGCGACAGATAAGGGCATCTGCGCCATTCAGTTCGCCGATACCGACGGCGAACTGGAGCAGGGCCTGAGGCACGAGTTCCCGTTCGCCATCCGTCGCCGCGATGACACCGCTTTCGGCACATGGAAGGCGGGCCTGCTTCAGCAAATGCATGGCAAAGTGAGCCCGTCGCTGCCGCTGGATATTCAGGCCACCGCGTTCCAGCGCCGAGTCTGGAAATATCTCCAGTCGATTCCATTCGGCGCCACGCGGTCTTACGGCGAGGTTGCGCGAGCGATTGGCCAACCCACGGCGTCGCGGGCAGTAGCCAGGGCGTGTGCGACGAACCCGGTGGCGGTGGCGATTCCCTGCCATCGGGTCGTCCGCGGCGACGGCGACGGGGGCGGATATCGCTGGGGAATTGGACGGAAGCGGACACTGCTCGCACTGGAGAATCAGCAGGCGGCGTCCAGTGTCTCCCAGTAGTCCAATTTGGGACCAAGCCTTCGGGTACCTGCTGTGTCTCTATGAGAGGGGGCTGGCGGGGATTAGAGTAAAGGCATGAAGTTCTGTTGCCTTGCCTTTCTGCTCGTCCTCGCCAGCTCTATTTGTTTTTCCCAGCAACCCGCATCGGCGTCTACTCAGTCCGGCGTCGACACAGAATTCGTGCAAAAGGAATTTGGGGCGACGTGCAGCCTGACGGGCGATTCCGGCTCGGCCACCGGCGATCTGAATGGCGACGGGGTGGAGGATATTGTCATCATCGCCCGCTGCACCAATCCCCTGATCGACGAGGCTGAGCACAGTTTCAAGGTGGTAGACCCGTACAACGCCTTCTTTGGCTACGGCAACCCCAAGGTGACCAGCCAGTTCGCTTCCGAGGATCCCAGCAGCCGGGGTATGGTTCTCCTGGTTATCCACGGCGACGGGTCAGAGGCATGGCGGGGAGGACAGTCCAAGGCCAAGTTCGTCATTATCAACCTGCCCTTCCGTCAGGTGAGCCTGAGGAAATTGCTGGTAAAAAAGAAACCCGTCCTCGCGATCTATGCCGAGGAAGGCGGCGGGAGCCAGCAGAATTCCGCGATTTTCTGGGATGGGAAGAAGTACAAGTACCAGCCCATGGGCTCGAGCATGGATTAGCTCTCGCCCGGCCCTCCGATTTTGACCTCATCAACTTTTCCCCCAGACTTTTTCCCAGGAAATTTCCGCAGGCTAGCGACACAGGATCGCAAAGGGACATCTATATGTTTTTTCTGTGGCGAAGCTCAAGGGAGAAGGGGACGAATGGACACACGCAAGCTGGGGAAGACGGGGATGGAAGTGGCGCCGCTGGCGTTCGGCGCCAATGTATTCGGATGGACAGTCGACGAGGCCAGAGCCTTCAAACTGCTTGACGCATTCGCTTCGTCCGGGTTCAACCTGATCGACACGGCGGACATTTATTCGCACTGGGCGCCGGGCAACAAGGGTGGCGAATCGGAGACCATCATCGGCAAGTGGTTGAAGCTGGACAACAATCGCGAGCGCGTGCTGATTGCCACCAAGGTCGGCGGCGAGATGGGACCGGGCGAGAAGGGCCTCTCCAAGGCGTACATCATGCGCGCGGCCGAAGATTCGCTGAAGCGCCTGCGCACCGACTACATCGATCTGTATCAGTCCCACTTCGAGGATCCTTCGACGCCCCAGGAAGAAACGCTCGAGGCCTTCGCCCAACTGGTAAAAGACGGCAAGGTCCGCGCGATCGGGGTTTCCAATCACAACCCGGACAAGATTGCCGAAGCCCTGAAGATCAGCGAGGACAACGGCTGGCCCCGCTATGAGGTCGTGCAGACCTTGTACAACATGTACGACCGCGCCGAGTATGAAACCAAGTACGAGGCCCTGTGCCGGGACAACAACCTGGGAGTGCTTACCTATTTTTCGCTGGCCAAGGGATTTCTGTCCGGCAAGTACAAGTCGGAAAGCGATCTCAAGCAGAGCCCTCGTGGCAGCGGCGTGAAGTCCTACCTGAACCCGCGCGGTACCCGCATTCTGAATGCTCTTGACCAGGTGTCGCGGCGGCTTAACGCAACTCCTGTCAGGATCGCCCTGGCGTGGCTGATGACAAGACCCACGGTCACCGCACCAATCGCCAGCGCCACCAGCCTCGAGCAACTGGACGAATTGATCAAGGGAACTCAACTCGAACTGGACGAAGTTTCCCTGGAAATGCTCGAGGAAGCCAGCACCCCCGCCGTCGCTGCGTGAAGCCCAGTCGGGCAGCGGCTATAATCGCCGCCATGAATCTAGAAGAAAAACTGGCCGAGCTGAAACGCCGCAATCAGCTCGCAGAAGAAGGTGGCGGAGCTGTGCGCCAGGAACGGCTGCACAAAGAAGGCAAGATGTCGGCGCGGGAGCGCATCGACTTCCTGCTCGACGAGGGCACCTTCGAAGAGACCGATAAGCTCGTCACTCACCGCTCCAACGATTTCGGAATGGCCGAGCAGAAGTATTACGGCGACGGTTTTGTCACCGGATATGGCCGCATCGAGGGACGGCTGGTGTTCGTCTTTGCCCAGGATTTCACCGTGTTCGGAGGGTCGCTTTCTGAAACCAACGCCGCCAAAATCGTGAAGATCATGGACCTGGCGGGCAAAATGGGGGCGCCGCTGATCGGGTTGAACGACTCCGGCGGGGCTCGAATCCAGGAAGGGGTGGTTTCGCTCGGGGGTTATGCCGACATCTTCCTGCGCAACACCTTGTACAGCGGCGTGATCCCCCAAATTTCCGCCGTTATGGGTCCCTGCGCCGGGGGCGCGGTGTACTCGCCGGCGATCACCGATTTCATTCTCATGGTGGACAAAACGTCATACATGTTCATCACCGGCCCTGACGTGATCAAAACCGTCACCCACGAGGATGTCACCAAAGACCAGCTCGGCGGGGCGATGACACACAACGAGACCTCCGGCGTGGCCCACTTTGTGGCTCACGACGACGCCGAATGTCTCTCCATGGTCCGCGAGCTGCTCAGTTTCATTCCGTCCAACAACCTGGACGACCCGCCGCGCCGGTCCTGCACCGATCCCATCGATCGCGCCGACGAGAAGCTGGACTCGATCGTTCCCAGCCAATCGAATCAGCCGTACGACATCAAGGACGTGATTCACACCGTGATCGATGACGGCTACTTCTTCGAAGTGCACGAGCATTACGCAAAAAACATCGTGGTTGGCTTTGCGCGTCTGAACGGCCAGCCAGTGGGCATTGTGGCCAACCAGCCTGCATTCCTGGCAGGCACCCTGGACATCAACGCGTCCATCAAGGGAGCGCGCTTCGTACGCTTCTGCGACTGCTTCAACATTCCGCTGGTCACCTTTGAGGATGTTCCCGGCTTTCTGCCTGGCACCACGCAGGAGTACGGCGGAATCATCCGTCACGGGGCCAAACTGCTCTTTGCCTTTGCCGAAGCCACGGTTCCGAAGGTCACGGTGATTACGCGCAAAGCCTACGGCGGAGCTTACTGCGTTATGGCCTCGAAACACATCCGGACCGACGTGAACTATGCCTGGCCGACGGCGGAGATTGCGGTGATGGGGCCGGAGGGCGCGGTGGATATCGTCTACAAGCGGGAACTGGACAAGGCCGACAACCGCGACGCGCTACGCCAGGCGAAGATCGAGGAGTTCCGAGACAGGTTTGCCAATCCCTACGTGGCCGCTGATCGTGGCTACGTCGATGCGGTCATCCAACCGCGCGAGACGCGGAAGAAGCTGATCCAGGCGCTCGCCATGCTTGCCACCAAGCGCGACAAGAACCCGGCGAAGAAGCACGGGAACATACCGCTGTGAGAAGTGGAGGCGGCGCGGTTCGCTTTGCGCAAGAACAAAAAGGTGGGGTCAAAAAATAAGAGTCCCGAGGTGATGTTGAACACATTCCTCTCGGCCAGTAGCTCGCTTTAGACCCTTGCCGACCTGACTTCGCGACTTCCCTTGCAGGAGGTTGCGAACGATCGAGGCTCGGGCTCCGGGCTTACCGCCAACCGGACAAATCCGTTCAACGCCTCGGGACTCTATCCTGCCTTCGACATGGGCTCCTGTTCGCCTCGACCAGCGCTTAGCTATAGACCCTTGCTGGCCCTCTCTCATTTTTCACCTTGCGGTGCTGAGAGTGACCTCGCTCGAGTCCCGGACGCTGCACCAACCGGGAAAACTCTGGAACGTGTCGAAGAACGATTATGTTTGTACTCCTTTAGTTTTTTGCGTCAACAGAAAAACGCCCCGGATTATCCTGTTTGAAAACAAGCGAGTGCAGCGCCTCCACAAGCCCCTGACAAATTTTGGTGCAAACTCGCCTGCATTTTTCCGTGATGTTCGTTTTCGTGCGCCGCAAAACCCGCGTCCCGCGCTGAAGTTGCGGCCAACGCTTTGATGGCAAAGATGTGGAAATCGCGCAGAAGCTTTGCCGAGCAAGGGTTAATCGAGAGACGTCATACGACCTCGCCCGAGCTTTTGCGCCCGTTGGGCATAACAATCAGCCGCCTGCCTCTATAATTGTTCCCCCATGCCCAACTTCGCCCCGGTTGACGAGCAACTGGCTTACATCAAGAAGGGTTCTGCGGAAATTATTCGCGAGTCGGAACTGCAGTCCAAGCTGGAGAAGTCGCGTGCCAGCGGCAAACCGCTACGCGTAAAGGCCGGCTTTGATCCCACGGCGCCGGACCTGCATCTCGGCCACACCGTGCTCCTGCGGAAGCTGAAGCACTTCCAGGACCTGGGCCACACGGTCATTTTCCTGATCGGCGACTTTACCGGCATGATTGGCGATCCGACAGGCCGTTCCGTCACGCGCCCGCCACTGAGTCCGGAAGACATGATGCGTAACGCCAAGACTTACATGGCGCAGGTGTACAAGATTCTGTCCTCGAAGATCACCGAAGTCCGGTTCAACAGCGAGTGGTTCGACAAGCTGAAGCCTGCCGACTGGATTCGCATCACGGCCAAGTTCACGGTTTCCCAGATGCTCGAGCGCGAAGACTTCCACAAACGTTTTCAGGAAGAAAAGCCCATCGCGATGCACGAACTGCTCTATCCCCTCGCCCAAGGGTACGACTCGGTCGCGTTGCAGGCCGACGTTGAGCTTGGCGGCACCGATCAGAAATTCAACCTGCTGGTGGGGCGCGAGATGCAGCGCGGCTATGGCCAGGACTCGCAGGTGGTGCTGACCACCCCGATCATCGAAGGGCTCGACGGCGTGCAGAAGATGTCGAAGTCGCTGGGCAACGCCATCGGAATCCAGGAGCCGCCGCTGGAGATGTACGGCAAGCTGATGTCGATTTCCGACCCGATGATGTGGCGGTACTACGAACTGCTCACCGACCTGAGCATGCCCGCGATTGAAAAGCTCAAGCGGGAATCGCACCCCATGGACGCCAAGAAGGCGCTGGCTCAGACCATCGTGCAGGATTTCCATTCCGCGGAGGCCGCGTCCAAAGCTGGGGAAGACTGGGCAAAGCAGTTCCAGAAGGACGAGGTGCCGGAAAGTGTCGAGGAGATTCGCGTGCCGTATTCGGAAGTCGCCTGGCCGGGCGGCGACGGCGGCAAAGAGTTGGGCATCAAGCTCGACCGCCTGCTGGTGAAGTGCGGCCTGGCTGATTCGGCAACCGATGCCGCGCGAAAGCTGAAACAGGGGGCGGTCCGTGTTGCGGACAAAGTCGCTGAAAATCCGCGACTGGAGATTGCGTCGCTACCTGCGAGGCTGAATTTGCGGGTTGGAAAGAAATTGAAGATTGCTGTGGTCGAATAGTTGAGCAATCTCGGGGCTGCCCCCGGAGGGAGAACCCTTTATCGCAGCGGTAAACCGCCGCGCCACCCAAAAGCAAAGCACTGAGCGATCCCCACCTTCGACCATCTCAACTTCCTGACAAAGAAACCGGCTTCCGAGCCACATCGATGCCTGCCCGCTGGTAGAATTTCCCTGCCACTGCCAGGCGTCTAAACCTGCTTTCCGAGGTCGTCCCATGTCCAGGATTCAGCGTGCCATTCTTAGCGTCACCGATAAGACCGGATTGGTGGAGTTTGCCGGGCAGCTCGCCGGCATGGGCGTGGAACTGATCTCGACGGGCGGCACCGCGAAAATGTTGCGCGACTCGGGAATCGCCGTGAAGGACATCTCCGAGCTCACCGGATTTCCCGAAATGCTGGACGGCCGAGTCAAGACGCTCCATCCCAAGGTGCACGGCGGCATCCTGCACCGGCGCGAGAACAGCACTCATCGCACGGCAGTGGCCGAGCACGGGATTCAGCCCATCGACATGGTGGTCGTCAATCTGTATGCATTCGAAAAGACCGCGGCGAAGCCGGATGTCCACTTCGACGAGCTGATCGAAAACATCGACATCGGCGGGCCGTCGATGATTCGGTCCGCCGCCAAGAATTTTCAGGATGTGGCAGTCGTAACCTCGCCGTCGGATTACACCGCCATCGCGAAAGAGATGTCGGAGGCGGGAGGTCAGCTCGCTTCTGCGACCAAGTGGCGGCTGGCGCAGAAAGCCTTCGCCACGACCGCCGCCTACGATTCGGCCATCGCGGCAACGCTGGAGCGCGTCAGCGCCAATGGAAGGTTCGAACTCCACGCCACCACCGGCTTTCCCGATACGCTGCGGATGAGTTTCAACAAGATCATGGATCTGCGCTATGGCGAGAATCCGCACCAGAAAGCCGCAATGTATTCCGACGGCTCCGGGGTGGGCGTCGCCAACGCGCGCCAGGTTCAGGGCAAAGAGCTTTCCTACAACAACATCGTGGATTTGCAGGCGGCATGGGATTTAGCCCAGGAGTTCGATGAAACCGTGTGCGCCATCATCAAGCACACAAACCCATGCGGAACCGCGACCGGCAAAACACTGGTGGAGGCTTACAAGAAGGCTTTGGAGTGTGACCCCGTGTCGGCTTTCGGGGGCGTCATCGGAGTCAACCGGCCGGTCGACGGCGATGCGGCCGACGAGATGGCCAAAATGTTTCTGGAAGTGATCGCAGCTCCGGCGTTTGACGAAGCGGCCAAAGCGAAGTTTGCCGCGAAGAAGAACCTTCGCCTGGTAGAGATCACGCACGCGCCGCAGAGGTGGGTGCTGAAGAACGTGTCGGGCGGCATCCTGGTGCAGGACGCCGATGTGCGGCCGCTGACAGAAGACGATCTGAAGGTTGTCACAAAACGGCCACCTACAGCCGAGGAAAGACGCGCGCTGTTGTTTGCCTGGAAGGTCTGCAAGCACGTAAAGTCCAACGCGATTCTGTACGCGCGCGACGGTCAGACCGTCGGAGTAGGGGCCGGCCAGATGAGCCGCGTAGATTCCTGCCGGCTCGGGGCCATGAAGGCCGTCCTTCCCTTGAAGGGGACCGTCGCCGCATCAGACGCTTTTTTCCCGTTCCCCGACGGGGTCGAGCAGCTCGCCAAGGCGGGCTCGACTGCGATTATCCAGCCGGGCGGCTCGGTTCGGGATCAGGAAGTGATTGAAGCGGCTGACCGTCTGGGCCTGGCCATGATTTTCACCGGCGTTCGTCACTTCCGGCACTGACTCTGCGGGACCTGTACTTTCGGGCGCTGGCTCAGCGGATGCGTGGCTTATCCTTTTGCCTTCTTTAGTCTTACCAAGGTTTACAATATTCGAAGCACCCGCCAGTTGCGGTTCAGCATCCAATCGGAGTGGTCTGGGAGCCCGAAGGTTTCTTGATGAAAAGCATTCTCAGAGTTCTTGTTCTCGTAACCGCCTCTACTGCCGGGTTTTCACAGTCAACCGTATCGCCTGCTGACGCCAAGCCTGCGGACGCCAAACCTGCGACCGCAAACGCAACTGCGCCCCGCAAAATCGACCGGGCAGCGGCCTATTATCACTACACCCTCGCGCACATGTACGAGGAGCAGGTGGCGGTTTATGGCCGCAGCGACCTCGCCAACAAGGCCATTGAGGAATACCGCCTGGCCATCGAGGCCGATCCGACGTCGGAATACCTGACCGCCGGGCTGTCCGAGCTTTACGCCCGCACCGGCCGCATCCGTGACGCGGTGCTCGAAGCCCAGGACATCCTCAAACGCGATCCGAACAACCTGGAAGCCCATAAGCTCCTCGGACGCATTTACTTGCGTTCTCTTGGCGACATTCAGGCTGGCACGGGGTCTCAAAATGTCCTGAAGCTGGCGATCGATCAGTACGAACAGATCGTCAAGCTGGACCCGGATAGCGTGGATGACCACCTGCTGTTGGGCCGTCTCTACCGGCTCAATAACGACCTCCAGAAGGCGGAGGGTGAGTTCAAGCAGGCGGTGAAGCTGGATCCAGAGTCCGAAGAGGCCGTGACGACTCTCGCTTATCTCTACAACGAAGAGGGCGACACCGCGCGGGCAGCCCAGGTCCTGAGCGCCATCCCCGACTCCGGCCGGTCGGCAAAGCTGTACTCTGCGCTCGGCTACACCTACGAGCAGAAGAAACAGTACAAGAACGCCATTGACGCCTACCGCAAGGCGATCGAACTCGATCAGAACAATCTCGATGCCATCCGCGGGCTGGCTCAGAACCTGCTGAACGACGGGCAGACCGACGCAGCCCTCGAGCAATACAAAGTTATTGCCGACGCAAATCCTGAAGATGCCCAGACTTATCAGCGCATCGCGGAGATTTATCGCCGGACCGGCAAGTTCGATCTCGCTCTGGATAACCTGAAAAAGGCGGAATCGGTTGCCGAAGATTCGCTTGAAGTTCCCTACAACATCGCGGTCATCTACCAGGCACAGGGGCGGTACGACGAAGCCATCCAGATTCTCCAGGGTCTTTTGAAGAAGACGGACAAGCCCGAGGGCAAAGAATACAGCCAGTCCGACAAGAACAACCGGGCTTTATTCCTCGAGCGCATAGGCACCAACTACCGCGACAACAACAACGACGCCCAGGCGATTGAGACCTTCCGCAAGATGCTGACCATGGGCGACGAAAACGCCGTCCGGGGCTACTCGGAAATCGTTGAGACCTATCGCGACGCCAAACAGTGGCAGCAGGCCACAGACGCGGCCAAGGAAGCGACAGGGAAACTGCCCAACGACCGCGGCATCAAGATGCTGTACGCCTCGCAGCTGGCGGACATGGGCCAGGTCGATCCCGCGTTGCAGCAGGTCAAGACGCTGCTAAAAGGCACCCCCGAAGACCGGGATGTTTATCTGACCCTGTCGCAGATGTATGCTCGCCTGAAGCGCTGGCCGGAGTCGGAAGCGGCGCTCGACAAGGCGGACGAGCTTTCCACCAAGCCCGAAGAAAAGCGGTCCGTTGAGTTTCTGCGCGGCTCTTCCTTCGAACGCCAGAAGAAGTACGACAAGGCGGAAGAGATGTTCCGCAAGGTGCTTGGGAGCGACCCCGACGACGCTGCCGCCCTCAATTATCTGGGCTACATGCTCGCCGATCGCGGCGTCAAGCTAGACGAAGCGCTCGGCCTGATCAAGAAGGCAGTCGACCTCGATCCCTCCAATGGCGCTTACCTCGACTCGCTGGGATGGGCGTACTTCCGCCTCGGCAAGTACGAACAGGCGGAAGAAAATCTCACCAAAGCCTCGCAGCACATGGGCACGGACCCCACCGTCCAGGACCACCTCGGCGACCTCTACCAGAAAACGGGACGCCTGAAGTTGGCCGCCACGCACTGGGAGCGCGCGATCAACGAGTGGAATCGGACTGTTGCCGTCGAAGTCGATCAGGACGACTTTGCCAAGGTTCAGAAAAAACTGGAATCGGCAAAGGTCAAGCTGGCGAAGGAAGATTCCAGCAACAAGTAGGTATGTGGCACGGGCGCCCTCTGCCCGCCTGCGCGATGCTCTACCGAAGCACGAGCCGCATTTCGTTCCCCGGCTCAAATCCCAGCCCTTCATAAAGCGGACGCCCATGCTCGCTGGCGTGCAGCCAGACGGCCGCATAACCCTGTTTTCTCAACCAGTCGAGAATCACTGCCATGACTCGCCGGGCGATACCTTTGCGCCGGAATTCCGGATACGTGTAGACATTGAGAATGGTGGCGCGGCGGCATTCCAGGTCGTAAGGATGGCTGGGCCACGGCGAAATCAGCACTCCGCCTCCGCCCACCACGCGCCCTTCGATCTCCACCAGCCATGCCCGGAAGGAACCCTCGGCCAGCGCTTTGGCGAAGTAAGGCGTCGAGGTCGAAACAAGAGACGCCAGGACCTGTTCGTCGTCGTATCCCATGTCCTCGTACATGCCGCGCCGGTGACGCAGGATCTCATCGAGATCGGCGACCGTCGCGTCTCGGATTCTCATTTCTCCATCCGGCATGACGGCAGTCTAGCATCGGACGAAGGCGCTATTGGCGCGGCTGAAGCCGCGCCCTGATACGAACCGGTTTGCGGGCGCGAGATTGGCAAAGATTCGCATCAGGGCATGCCTTCAGGCATGCCGGAGAGAATAGGAAATTTGGAATTCCGCGCCGACGAGGCGCAATTGAGTTGCAGTGAATGTCGGTTGCGCCCTTCGGGCGCGAAATGCTGACTTCGTGCGCTTTTGGCGCGGTTGAAGCCGCGCCCTGATACGAACCGACTGGACAGGCGATTCGGCAAAGATTCGTATCAGGGCATGCCTTCAGGCATGCCGTCGTAGATCGGGAAATCCTAGATCGCGCCGACGAGGCGCAATTGAGTTGCAGTGAATCTCCGTTGCGCCCTTCGGGCGCGAAATGCTGCCCCCGTGCGCTATTGGCGCGGCTGAAGCCGCGCCCTGATACGAATCCAGTTTGACGAAGTCCCGGTGTTAGACTTTTCGCATGTTGGCCGATTACGCCGTGCGGGTGGAGCAGTCCCGCGGCCGCCGTTATCCTGAGGCCCAGCATCGCTACCGCAACGACTTCCAGCGGGACCGCGACCGAGTCATTCATGCGCGCGCGTTCCGGCGCCTCGAGGCCAAGACCCAGGTCTTTACCAGCCGGTATTCCGACCACTTTCGCAACCGCCTGACGCACACTCTTGAAGTCGCGCAGATCGCGCGTACCATCGGCGCCCAGTTAGGCCTGAACGTAGATCTGGTCGAAGCCCTGGCGCTGGTCCATGATGTTGGCCATCCGCCCTTCGGCCACGCCGGCGAGAAGGCTCTGGATGCCGCCATGCGCGCGCACGGCTACCGGTTCGATCACAACCTGCACGCGCTGCGCATTGTGGAGGATTTCGAGCTGCGCTATGCGGCATTCCGCGGCTTGAACCTGACATTCGAGGTGCGGGAGGGCATCATCAAGCATTCTCACGACTACAGCGCCGCCGAGAATCCGGAACTGGCGGAGTATTTGCTCGATCAGCGTCCGCCGCTGGAGGCCCAGCTAATCGATCTGGCGGATGAGATCGCTTACGACACTGCCGACCTGGATGACGGCTACGAAGCTCATCTGCTTACGTTAGAGCAGATTTGCGCCGGCCTCCCGGTGTTTGATCGCTTTTACCGCGAAGTGTTGGACCTCTATCCCGGCGCTATGGAGAAATTGCGGTTCAATGAGACCCTGCGGCGGATGCTCGACCGTTTTGCGGGCGACCTCATTTGCAACACGGCGGAGGCAATCCGCTCCGCCCGCCTGCAATCGCTGGAAGACGTGCGCAGGCTGCCCAGTCGCATCGTCGCTTTCGGCGACGAAGTGGACCGCGAGCGGCATGCCACCAAGCAGTTTCTCTTCGAGCATCTCTACCTGAGCGAGGCTTTGGACGCCGACAAGGAAGAAGCCGAGCGCATCGTGCGTCAGATCTTCGATTACTGGATGGAAAATCCGAGCGATCTGCCCTCGAGCTATCAGGAAAAGGCTAAGGCGGAACCGCTGGCGCGGGTGGTGTGCGACTACATTGCAGGGATGACTGACACCTACATTCTCGAGCAATACACGAAGTATGTTGGCGTTGCCTCGGCAGAGTAGTCCAATTGGATGGGCTACTGAGTGGTCACCCGGTAAATAACCCCAGCGGAATCGTCGCTGACGTAAAGAGCGCCCTCAGGCCCGACCTCGACATCAACCGGCCGGCCCATCCAGGCTCCCTTGCGGGTCTCTCCGGGTCGCAGCCATCCGGTGATGAAATCCTCTTTCTGCTGCGCAGCGCCTTTATCGCCTATGACCACGCGAATCACCTTGTATCCGGTGGGGCGGGTGCGGTTCCAGGAGCCGTGCAGGGCAACAAACAGGTCGCCGCGATACTTCTCGGGGAACATGGTGCCGTTGTAAAACGCCAGGCCCAGCGGCGCGGAGTGCGCTTCAATCTGCACCACGGGCTCGACCGTATCCTTGCAGCGGTTGTCTCCCGGCTTGAGCTGGCTCAGATCCGCAACGCGATTCGCGTAACAATACGGCCAGCCGAAGTTTCCGCCATTCTTCCCCAGATCATTGATTTCATCTGCCGGACGATTGTCGCCCAGCCAGTCTCGCGCGTTGTCCGTAGCCCAGATGGTTCCAGTCTTAGGATTAAGTGCCAGCCCCACGGAATTGCGCAGGCCGGAAGCAAAGACGCGCTGGCCGCTTCCGTCATCGTTGAATTCGAGAACGGCGGCTCGACGCCGGTCCTCTTCCTCGCAGGCGTTGCAGTCCGAGCCCACCGAAACATACATCTTGCCGTTGGCGAAGAGCAGCGTCCGGGTGAAGTGCATGCCGCTGCCGGGAAGATCGGCGATCTTCTTGCCGTTAGTTGCGCTAAGCTGGGATTCATCCCAGTCGTAACGCTTGACCTCGTTGGTTTCCGCGATGTACAGCTTGCCGTTATGGATCGCAATGCCGTGCGGCGCGTTCAGATCCTCGAGAACCGTCACCGTCCGGTCGGAATGGCCCTGATGCTTCGGATCGGGGAAAGCGAAAACACTTCCATCGTTTGTCGCGGTCACCAGGAGCACGCCCCCGGGCGTAAACGTCATCATTCGCGCATGCGGCGCCTTTGCATACACTTCGATCTTGAAACCGGGCTGGGTGGTCAGCCGGCTGAGATCGAATTTGCTGGCGCGCGTGCAGGAGAGCAGCGCCAGGAGGAACAGGAGTAGCAGCGAACGGCGCATAGTCGACCTCGGACCAAACCAGCCCTTCGATTCGAAACCGCTGAGTCGCGGTTGCCATATTGGGCTTCAACGCGGAGAACCAGCTACTTCTCGGCTGCCACGGTCGTTACCACGTCATAAAGCACGCGAAAGCCATGCCGCACTTCTTCCGCGCGGATGCGCTCGTCATTGCCATGCTCGGTGGTGCTTTCCTCGCTTGTAGCCGTGTAGGGAGAGAACCCATAAGCGTTGATTCCGAGCGGCCGGTAGCGCTGATTCTCGGTGTAGCCGCTGGTGATCACCGGGGCTACCGGAGCGCCAGGGAAATACTCCGCTCCAACCTGGCGAATTGCCTGGAACAGCGCAGTATCGGTTGGAGAGTAGTTGGCAATCCGAAATTCGGAGTTTTCGGGTTCGACGGTTACATTCGGATCGTTCACCACCTGCCGGATTGCCTTCAGAAGTTCCTGCGGATTTTCGCCCGGAAGAATGCGCACATCGAGATTCGCCCACGCCTCAGGCGGTATGACATTGGTCTGCGCGGAGCCTCCGAGCATGGTGAGTGAGATGGTGTTTCGCAACAGGTAGTTCAGCTTTTCATCGTTCTCGACTTCTTCCCGAAACTTCGGGTCCTTCAACGCAGCCCTGATGTCACGGAACTTGCTTGCCCGCTCCGGCGGCTGGGTGGACGCCATGGTGCGCAGAAATTCGTCGACCACGGGCAGCACCTTCAGCGGCGTGTGATAGGCAATAATCCGATTCAAAGCGCGAACCAGGCGGTTGGGCGCCGACTCCGGATTTGGTCGCGAGCCGTGGCCGGGACGGCCATGCCCCACCACGTGCAGCCAGAAGGTGGTCTTCTCGCCGACGTCCACGCCGATGTACTTCACCTTGCCGTCCTCGCGGAGATTTTCTCCACCCTCGTTGATAAGGAATTCGGCATTTTCCAGCAGGGGCCGTTGATTGGCGATCATCCAGTCGGTACCGCTGCCCGACGCTTCCTCGTCGCTGACGGCCAGAAAAATCACGTCCCGGTTAAGTGCGATCTTTTCACGCTTCAACAGCACCATTGTCATCAGCTGCGCCAGGCCCTCGCTTTTCATGTCCTGTGCGCCGCGGCCGTAGATTGCGCCGTCCACGATCTCCGCGCTGAATGGCGGCACTTTCCAGTGCGCGGCGTCGCTGGTGACGACGTCCATATGGTTCAGCAGGATGATTGGCCGCTTTGCGTCGGCACCGCTATGAGAAAGCCGCGCCCACAGGTCGGCGCGGCCCGGCGCGTATTCGAATACCTTGTTTTCGATCCCTTCCTCGTCAAGGATTTTCTTGAAAAATTCGGCTGTCAGCTTTTCGTTACCAGGGGGGTTACTAGTGTCAATTCTCAGGTATTCTCGCTCCCAGTTGAGCGCCAGATCGGCGTACTGGTTCATGCGCCCGGCCGGGATGCGACTTGACGCAAGTGCCGCTTTCGGCGTGGTTTGGGCGATTCCGGGGCAGACAGCGAATATCAGGATGAGAAACGGAAAGATGGACGGCAACTTTTTTGCACTCTTCAGCATTGGGCTCCTGAGGTGAAAATACAGCAGTTTTTATATCAGGTGCGGGCAAAATTACTCTGCAAACGGGTGCTTTGGCGCTACAATGTTATTGGAAAGCAAAGACTTAGTGCATCCTCAGTTTGGCATCTCACATGTTATAGAAATCGTTAGTGTGGCCGCGCGGCTTGCGGGCACTCAAGGTTTCTCGGGCCACTGTAGCGTCAGCAGAGGCCGGCAATGCATCTAAGGTTTTGCCCAGTTTAGACGCAACAACGTAGCACGCGCGTACTGCGTGCCGGAGTGGAGCCTATGAGCTCCCCCCAATCGGAGGACGTCAACATGAAGAACCGCGTATTAGTAGCGCTATTGCTGGCCGGTGTTCTAGCGCTTCCGGCCTTTGCACAAACGAGCTCGAGCACGCAGGACCAGCCGGCCGCCACCAGCCAGACGGATCAGACTGCTCCGGCGTCGCAGACGGTCGGTGCCAGCGGCAAGCAGCCGTTGCAGCCGGATACTCATGAGGGTTTCTGGGGCAAGCTCAATCCTTTTGCCCGCAAGAAGTACGTGCAACGCCAGACTCAGCCCATCCGCGACCGGGTGAACGAGCTGGACGAGCTGACCTCTTCCAACAGCAAGATGATCAAGGACGTCGACGAACGCGCGACGCAGGGTGTCCAGCTCGCATCGACCAAGGCCAATGAGGCCGACCAGCACGCGATCGAAGCCGGCAATAAAGCCCAGATGGCGCAGCAGACCGCGACGCAGGCTACCACCCGGCTGACGACAGTCGAACAGGTGGTCAGCAATATCGACCAGTACAAGGCCAGCACTCAGACCGAGATCCGCTTCCGCTCCGGCCAGAGCACGCTGAGCCAAAAGGCGAAAGAGGCGCTCGATGAGATGGCCACCCCGCTGAAGGATCAGCGCGGCTACATCGTCGAAGTGCAGGGCTTCGCTTCCGGCCGCGGCCAGGCAGCGATTTCCAATTCGCAGAAGATGGCGGATTCAGTGGTGCGCTATCTCGTGCTCAACCATGACATCCCGGTATACCGGATCTATGTCGTCGGCATGGGCAACGCGCCCGCGGCTAACACCGAACCGGGCGCCAAGCGCGTCAGCGGTGGACGGGTAGAAGTCAGCTTGCTCAAGAACGATCTGGAGCAATTGGCCTCTTCTTCGAACAACACCACCGCGCCCGCGCAGGAGCAGCCACCTGCGCCCGCAACGCCGCAGAACTAAGTCAGGACGACGGGCGTTACGCCCGGAGCCCTCCCCCGAAGCCTCCCGCGAATGCGGGGGGCTTTTTTTTGTCTGCTTGTGTCTGTAGGCGCGGGCGTCTCGCCCGTGCGTAACCATCTCAAAGGCCCTGCACGCGCGCGCCTGCATAATGCGTCCGGCGGTGATATCCTCTCCGCGCCGGAATGGAGCGCC
This sequence comes from Terriglobales bacterium, assembly GCA_963803205.1. GTDB lineage: Bacteria > Acidobacteriota > Terriglobia > Terriglobales > Acidobacteriaceae > CAWDLG01. The sequence goes on along the minus strand of CAWDLG010000002.1, from coordinate 615,420 downwards.
TCCGCCGGCACACCACCGCTCTTGTGACCTCTCAAACCACGAAATCCTCCAAAGCAGTTCTGCACAAGGCAGGGCTCTTCTACTTCGTGTGGGTGATGTACTCCTACTGCACCGGAGGACCATTCGGACTCGAGGATATGGTCACCACCTCCGGTCCGGGAATGACGCTGATCTATCTGCTGGTGCTCCCGCTGTTCTGGTGCGTGCCGGTATCGCTGGTCTCGGCTGAACTGACGACGGCAATGCCGGTGGAAGGCGGCTTCTACCGCTGGGTGCGGGCCGCGTATGGCGATTTCTGGGGTTTTCTCGCGGGCTGGTGGAACTGGTCGGCCTCATTTCTCCTGGGCGGCGCATATGCGGTGTTATTCACCGACTACCTCGGCTTCTACTTCCCTCAATTGACAGGATGGAAACACTACCTGGTGTCTGTGGCGGTGGTCATAGTCGTCACTTACGTCAACCTCCGCGGGATCGAAATGGTGGGAAAGTTCTCCACCGTGCTTGGCATTTTTATTCTTTTACCAGTGGCTGTGCTGTGCGTGATCGGGTTGTTTCAGTGGCACCACAATCCATTCGTTCCGGTCGTGCCGCCGCATCGACCATTGTTCCAGGTTTTTGGTGTGGGATTGGCGCTTGGGCTCTGGCTGTATTCGGGATATGAGCAGCTTTCCACGGTCGCCGAAGAAGTCGAGAATCCGCAGCGGACCTATCCCCGGGCGCTGGCGGTGATGGTCCCGATGTCGATTGCAACCTATCTGCTGCCGACCTTGATTTGTCTGGCCGCGCTGGGGCAATGGGAGAACTGGCACACACGCTATTTCTCGACGGCTGCGCAGCTTATTGGCGGCCCATGGCTTGGTGCCTGGATGACGGTCGCCGCCGTGGTCACCAATGTCTCGCTTCTCAATGGAACGGTCCTGGCGGCGACGCGCATGCCCTTCGCCATGGCCGAGGATGGCTACCTTCCGCGGGCGCTCACCAGGGTGCATCCCCGCTACGGAACCCCGTGGGTCGCAATCGTGGTGTCGGCCACGGTTTATGGCCTGCTGGCGGTTCAGACGATCACCCAGATCATTACGATCTACAGCTGGCTGCGAGTCGCGACTACCATCCTGACCGTGCTGGCGGCGTGGAAATTGCGACGCAAGCGGCCGGAAATGCCGCGCCCCTTCCGGATTCCCGGAGGAGGCATGGGGCTCGTCTACGTAGTGGCCGCGCCGTTAGTGATGGCGGCCATTGCACTGGCGGGCAGCGATCCCTACGGGAGAGTGTGGGGGCCTTTGGCGTTGGCCCTTGGACCAGTTGTGTATTGGTTTCTGCCCCGCGAATTGGCGAAGACTTCATAGGTCCTGCGGCGGGCAGGGCACGACTTTCAGTCGTGGCGAAAAGCGTTTGACATTGATTCGGGCGCCCGCGCCACGTGGTCACCCGGCAGCTACTGTGAGTGTTCGATCGCTTTGCGGTAGTCGTCTGCGGTAGTGCGGTAGCAGGGCAGCTTGTTCTTTCCGGCGTTCGGATCCTGCTTCGCAGCCTGTTCCTTGTTGGCTTCGGGCCAGGTGATCTGCATCAGGCTCTCGTCGCAGGTTGGGTCTCTTTTGACCTTCAGCCGGTAAATTCTCGTGTTGTCCAGGGTGTACTCGGAGAGCCTCCGCTGGTACGGGAGGAAGATGTAAACCAGCTTGATCAGCTCTGGGGTGCCGTTTTTGGGGCGCCGTTCCGCGACATAGACCTCATAGTTCGAGAAATAGGACGATCCCGGCAGAGCCATCGCAAGGGCAATCAGGCGCAGCGGAAGCTGGACCGACGGCCCGCGAGGAATCTCGGGCTTCGGAATCTCCTTCGGAACCGCGGAACGAACCATCGCCGGGCTCGACGGGTCAATGGCTGCGCGGGTAGCCTTGGGTGCAACGGCGAGACCCTGCCGCAGCATAGCAGCCGAGCCGCCCCGGCCCAGCCCGGTTCCGCCAAGCCCATTCCCGGATGGAGCCGGACCGACGGCCTGCAAAGAGGTTCCGCCGAAGCCGCCCCGTCCAGCGCCGCCTATGCCTGCGATCCCGCTGCCGGACCCGGTACCTCCACCGCCCGAGCCCGCACCTCCATCCCCATTGCCGCCGCCACGATTGCCCAAGCCCTCCAAAGAAGGCGCAGGCGGGATAATTCCGGAGCCGGAACCGCCGAGAGCGGCAATCTGGGTGCCTCCCCCCATGCCTGTTCCCAGCCCTGTTCCAGGGCCTGTTCCCAGGCCGCCGACCGAGGGCGCGGGCGGAACAGCCTGAACGCCATAACCATTACGCGTGCCCGTGCGTCCGCCTGCCATCGTGCCGCCGATCCCGCGAGCCGACGGGGCAGGCATTACAACATTCGCATTCCCGGTTCCCAGCGAGCCGCCATGGCCACTGCCGCTAATCCCGCCGCCGCGGACTCCTGCTCCGCCCATGGTGGGCGCAGGGGGCACCACGGCATTTCCTCCTCCGCCGTGCCAGTTCCCATCCGAGAAGCCCGACGCGGCAATCTGCTCGTGCATGGGCAGGTGTGGCGAGGGTGCAACCACTTCCGAGGCGCCGATCGTGATGTCACTGTTCCCCATGGTGCGCATCGAGCTTTGAACCACCGGCGCGGGAGCCACTACGTTGCTCACCGTCAGCGCGCCAAAAGGCCGGCGGGACGAAACCCCGGATGCGTCGGGAGAAGGCGCCGCAACCGCTACATCGAGTGAACCAAGTCTTCCCGACCTTGCCTGATGAAGCTGAGGAGGCGGTCCGACCGCGGCCCGGAGGTCGGAAGGAACCGTAAGGCGCGCGCTCCCGGCTGCCGCCATTGCCACCCGCGGCAGAATGGGGTCCGAGGACGGCAGATTTAGTTTGCCGCCCGCCGCCATCTTGACGTCAGGGGCATCCGGAGTGCCCGGCCGATGCCCGGGAGACACCCGGATCACGGGCAGGCGGCCCTGTCCGCTCTTTGCCACCTGGGCGGTTGCGTTGGCGCTCTTGCCGGAGGGCGCGGAAAAAGACCGCGCCGCGGGGTAGTAGACGACCGAGGACTGCTGCCAGCTCTGGTTGGCCCGCAAAATGTCGCGCCGCTCCCATCTGGGCAAGAAGGAATTCGTGGCCAGGATCAGGGCGACCAGGGTCATGTGCCAGACCAGGGACTCCAGCATCGACCGCCAGCCCACGTGAGAGCTGACGAATACGTCCCGCCAGAAGACCGCCGGTTTCGAGGTAATGGAAACCTTCGGGACCTGCCGCATCAGCAGGATGTCAACCAGGTTGTGAAAGAAAGTAACGTATGCCGGTTCCCGTTCCAGGAGCAGTTTCAGACGAGGCCCACGCCTTGCGTGCGCAGGTATGTCCGCCATCAGGAGCTTGGAACCGGTCGTCATGGATACACGCTGGATTTGGGAAGAGAAGCGGCTGTCCCATTATAGGCGGAAAGGGAAAGGCCCTTTTGCCCAAAAGTAACTCGGAAGGCCATGCACTCAAAGACTTACTTTACTGCCATTTTTCCAAAACTGTCGTCCCGAGCGTAGTCGAGGGGATCTGCTTTTGCTGGATTACACTTGCCCCCCTTTACCTATGTGTTCTGCGGGGCTGTCTTTCGATTACCACGGAGGGAATAGGGGCTTGTTCCGTGGATGAACAGCAGGTCCCTCCGCTCCGCATGAGCTTCCGCAAGCGGAAGCTCGCGCTCCGGTCGGGATGACAAAAACAGGAAAGGTCGGGATGACACAACAACGATGACACAACAACTGGGAGGGAACTTGAACGGTGCTCAGTGCAACTTCTATTTCTCCAAAACTGTCGTCCCGAGCGGAGGAGGGACGTTCGCAGGAACGTCCGGACGCAGTCGAGGGATCTGCTTTTGCTGGATTACATACGGCCCCTTTACCTATGTGTTCTGTGGGGCTGTCTTCGTTTACCACGGACACACTGGCTTGCTCGGTGAATGAACAGCAGGTCCCTCCGCTTCGCTGAGCTTCCGCGAGCGGAAGCTCGCGCTCCGGTCGGGATGACAAAAACAGGAAAGGCCGGGATGACAAAGTAACTGGAATGGATATGGCCCGTGCTCATTGCAACTTCATTTCTCCAAAACTGTCGTCCCGAGCGGAGGAGGGACGTTCGCAGGAACGTCCGGACGCAGTCGAGGGATCTGCTTTTGCTGGATTTCACATGCCCCCGTTTCCAATGTGTTCTGCGAGGCTGTCTTCGTTTACCACGGACACACTGGCTTGCTCGGTGAATGAACAGCAGGTCCCTCCGCTCCGCATGAGCTTCCGCAAGCGGAAGCTCGCGCTCCGGTCGGGATGACAAAAACAGGGACGTTCGGGATGACAAAGTAACTGGCATGGATATTGGCCCGTGCTCACCGCTACTTCATCTCTCCAAAACTGTCGTCCGGAGCGGAGGAGGGACGTTCGCAGAACGTCCGGACGCAGTCGAGGGATCTGCTTTTGATGGATTTCACATGCCCACACCTACGTGTTCTGCGGGGCTGTCTTCGTTTACCACGGACACATTGGCTTGCTCGGTGAAGAAACAGCAGGTCCCTCCGCTCCGCATGAGCTTCCGCAAGCGGAAGCTCTCGCTCCGGTCGGGATGACAAACCTGAGGAGGTCGGGATGACAGAACAACTGGGAGCGATATTGAACGGTGCTCATTGCAACTTCATTTCTCCAAAACTGTCGTCCCGAGCGGAGGAGGGACGTTCGCAGAACGTCCGGACGCAGTCGAGGGATCTGCTTTTGCTGGATTACACGTGCCCCCTTTACCTATGTGTTCTGCGGGGTTGTCTTCGTTTACCACGGACACCCTGGCTTGCTCGGTGAATGAACAGCAGGTCCCTCCGCTCCGGTCGGGATGACAAAACAGTAAAGATGGATATTGGCCCGTGCTCATTGCAACCTCATTTCTCCAAAACTGTCGTCCCGAGCGGAGGAGGGACGTTCGCAGAACGTCCAGACGCAGTCGAGGGATCTGCTTTTGATGGATTAAAGAACGTCCGGAGGACAAAGCTGTTGAAGCAACAACCTCAGCTTACCCAGTCGAGGAACTTGTACCAGGCGCCGGCCAGGGGTAGAAACCACGGTTTGCCGCTATAGAGTGGCAGGCCACGAAATGGAATCTCGGCAAAGGGATTGTCAGGATTGCCGCCGGCAACGAGTTCTGCGATTTTCTGTCCCTGCCAGGTCGCCATGGCCACCCCGTGGCCAGCGTATCCGAGCGCGAAGTAAATACCTCCCAGCCGCCCGGAGTGAGGCATGATGTCGAAGGCGAAATCGAGCGTTCCGCCCCAGACGTATTCGACTTTGATGGTGGCCAGTCGCGGAAACACCTGGGTCATGCCGGCGCGAAGAATCTCGGCGCTCTCGCTGATCGATCCCGGAGACTCGGGGAAGAACGCCGCCCGTCCGCCAAAGAGCATTCGTCGATCGGGGGTCAGGCGGTAGTAGTAGAGATAATTCTTGGAGTCGTAGATCATCCGGTTGCGCGGGCTCAGTTCCCGGGCCATCGGTTCGGACAGCACCTCGGTGGCGATGATGTACGATCCGATGGGAATGACCCGCCTTTGCAACGCTGGGGTTACCGGGCCGGTGTAACCGCTGGTTGCGACCAGCACGTCCCGCGCCCAGACCTGGCCGCCGGAGGTACTGAGCTGCCATCCCTGGCTTCCCTGATGTGCCGCCCGCTCGATTCGCTCCACAGGCGCGTTCTCATAAATCGCCGCGCCGGCTCCGGCGGCGGCACGGGCCAAACCCGCCACATATTTTGCCGGATTGAGACCCGCGCTGGAGTCATCGACCAGGCCGCCGAAATAGATGTCTGAACCGATCTCCGAGCGCAATTGCCCGGGGGGCACAATTCGAACCGGATGGTTGAATTCGCTGGCCACGACTTCCGCCTGCTTGGCAAAGTCTTCGAAATGGCGCGGCTTGCAGGCGACCTCCAGGTGTCCAGAGCGATCGAGATCGCATTCAATGCCCTCTTCGTGGACGATATGCTCGACGCAATCAATCGAGGCGAGAGAGGCGGCATACATGCGCTGGGCGCGCTCGCGGCCATACCGGGAAATCAGCTTGGTGACGCCGAGCTTCAGTCCCGTCAGAACCATGCCGCCATTGCGAGAGCTGGCGCCCCAACCGATAGTTTTTGCTTCCAGCACGGCAACTCTGGCGCTGCGGCGTGATAGTGCGAGAGCCGCGGAAAGCCCGGTATATCCGGCGCCGATGACCGCCAGGTCAACCCTCTCCGGAAAGGGCCGGGAGCGGCCGACGTTGGGCATCGTCATCGTCGTGAGCCAGTAGTTTTGCTGGAGGACGCTCATGCCGGATTCCCGTGGCGGCTAATCCGCGATCAATCCGCCGGTCAATTCAGCTGCTTTCTGCACGTGGTGCTGAATGCACCACTGCTCAAATTCGGCGACAATTTTCTCCGTGGCCCGGGGATCCCAGAAACTGGCGGTCCCGATCTGCACCGCAGTCGCACCCGCGAGCATGAACTCCACGATGTCCGTGGCTCTCGAGATGCCACCCATGCCGATGATTGGGACCTTCACCGTGCGGAAGACGTCATACACCATGCGCAGCGCGATGGGCTTGATGGCGGGCCCGGAGAGCCCGGCGGTGACGTTGGCGATATGGGGCTTGCGGCTCTCGGCGTCGATCGCCATGGCTACGAAAGTGTTGACGAGGGAAATCGCGTCTGCCCCGTAGTATTCGGCGATTCGCGCCATGTTTCCGATGTTGGTGACATTGGGAGAGAGTTTCACAATGAGGGGCCGACGGGCCACGCGCTTGGCGGCAGCGACCAACTCCTCGAGCGATCGCGGGTCGGCACCGAATTGAATGCCGCCGTGAGCGGTGTTCGGGCAGGAGACGTTCAGTTCGTAGGCGGCGATACCCTCGCCTTCATTCAGAATTTCGATGGTTCTCTCGTAATCTTCCCGCCGGTAGCCAAAGACGTTGGCGAAAACAACGATATTTTTGATCCGGCGCAATTTCGGAAGCTTTTCTTCGATGAACGCCCGGGCCCCGATGTTCTGCAATCCAATCGAGTTCAGCATGCCGGCGGCAGTCTCGAACAGGCGCGGCGGCGGATTTCCTGCCATGGGATCGGGGGACAAGCCTTTGACTACGAACCCGCCCAGTCTCTCCAGGTGGACCACATCCTCGAATTCGACTCCGTACCCAAAAGTTCCGCTGGCAGCGATGACAGGATTCTTGAGTCGAATTCCGGCGAACTGAATATTGAAATCTGTCTTGCGAGGAGCAGTGGGAGGCGCAGGCATGCTCACTCGTGTCCGATCGCCGCGGCGGGATAGGGTTCGGGCGGCGAGGGCGCAGGGGTCGGCGCAGCGCCGGAGGGATTGCCGGAATTCTCCCGATGCGGAGGCGCAAGCGCCTCTGTCAGGACCCGGCCGATCGCGTGCGTAGGAGCGTTAATACCAAGCAGAGAGGCCAGCGTGGTGGCGAGGTCGACGGGTTCCGCGTGCGTGCGGTACGTTCCAGCCTGGAACGGAAGGCCGTAGAAAACCAGGGGCACGTGCGTGTCGTAGGTGTACGGTGAACCGTGATCGGTTCCTTCCTTACTCGACAGAAAAAAAGGCGGTGGAACGCCCATCACATACCAGGCGGGTAGTGGCGCATAGCTGTGCAGGTATTTCAAGCCAATCGCGGTGTTGGGGACATTCCCGGCTGCGAGTTGCGAGCGCGTGTAGTAGGCGCGCAGGCCGACGGACTTCATCGCCTCCCCGACAGCCGCTTCCGCATCTTCTTCCTTCATCTTGATCGCGCCGAAGGCGTCCTGATTCAGCCAGGCGAAGTAGAAGTCGAAGTCCTTGACGTACTCCAACGGGTGACCGGGCGACAGCCGGCTGGACAACGAACGGTTGAGTGATGCGCGCGCCTCGGCCGCGGCGTGATAGCTGGCCGGAAGGTGCAGCTTTGCCGCCACGTCATATAGGGGCGCAACACCGTGGTCGGCGGAAAGGGCAATCCATACATTGGCCAGTCCGATCTGCTTTCCGAGGAACGAGAAGAAATCGGCAAGCTGGTGGTCCAGGGCGACCGCCATGGATTCCATCAGGGGAGAGTCGGGGCCGACCTGATGACCCAAAATGTCGTTCGCCGACAGGCTGAGCAACAGCAGATCAGTGGTGGGACCGGAGCCCAGCTTTTCGTCCGTCATCAGCTCGCGGGCAAAATCGAGCTCGTAGTCGTTGCCAAAAGGCGTGGAGCCGACCAGTTCCGAGAAGTCCTCGGGCTTTGCAGGATCGAGGCGCGTCGAGCGCAGAACTTTTCCGTTGCTGTCAGTCCAATCCCGGTTGAGATATTTCTCGGCGTGTTTGCCTTCGTTGAAAGCCAGCGCCCAGCGCGGGAGTTCGCCGCGGTAGTAGGTTGAAGTCACCCAGGCGCCGGTCTTGTGATCGACCCAGTAGGCGCCGTTGGCGGCGAAGCCTCCGGGAAGTATGGCAGCGCGGTCCTTGAGAGAAATTGCAAACACTCGGGACTTGCCTTTGGTGGCGAGCTTCAGTTCGTCGCCCAGAGTGTCGCTGTGAAGGTTGTGTGGCGAAGCCCCCACGGCGTTTCCGGAGACACCGACCAGATGGGTGGAATCATCCTCGACCGAAGTGACCATGCGCTTCTTGGCCGGGTCCCACCACTCGTTGGAGATGATGCCGTGGGCATTAGGATAGGCTCCGGTGAAGAGGGTGGCGTGCGCCGGACCGGTACGGGTGGTAGCGAAGTTGTAGTTGCAGTCGGTGAAGTTCGCGCCGTGGTCAAGAAACAGCCGGAGCCCACCTTCGCCGAACTCGTCGCTGTACCGTTCCAGGTAGTCGCCCCGGAACTGGTCGATGACAATCACCACTACCAGCCTGGGGCGTCCGTTGTAGGCTGAGGCAAAACTGAATGCCGGCAGGCAGGAAAGAACAGCCAGGACCAGGACTGACCGCAGTCGCAGGGATTTCATTTGCGGGCTAGTTTACAGCCTGAGAACCGCGCCGACCAAATTGGCATCTGGGCTTTGTGGTCGTTCGTTTACCAGAGGGCACAGAGGAACACGGGGGAATGCACGCCACAGCAAACGCCAGGTCCCTCCACATGAATGTAGGCGCGTGCGTCCCGCACGTGCACGGCGGCGGTTCCTCAGAACTACAAATTTGTGCTGGATGCCGCACGCGCGAGGACGCGCGCGCCTGCATTCCTCCGGCGATCTACCTCACGGTTGCGGCCTTCGTGGTGCGGAAAGACACCGAGGCCTCCGCGGGGACTACGGCTTCCTCTTTTCCCGTCGCCGCCGCCACTCCGGTTCCGGCCCCGGCTCCGGCTGCCGAACCGATGGCCGCGCCTTTGCCGCCGCCGGCAAGCGCGCCAATGATTGCGCCCGCAGCCGCGCCTCCGCCGATCTTTTCGATATTTCCCTTCTTGTGGCTCTTGCCTTCGACGTGGTAAGCCCCCGTCGAAACCGGCACCATCTTTCCGTTCACTTCCACCGAGGTGAGCCGCAGGGTGAGTTGGCCGGGAGCGTGCAGCCTTCCGCTGGATTTCGCCAGAGTGATTCGTCCGGTGGCTCGAGCGCCGGACTTCGCAATGGTCTTGCCGCCAGCTACGAGGTTGTGAGCGAGCGTGCCGTCAAAGCTCTGGCCGGCCTCGGCGCTCCCCGAACTGATCGCCGAATTCACGCGGACGGTGATGGTAGTGCCGGCGGGAATGGTGGCGGCCACCATCGCGGAAGCGAACATCACAACCGGGGCAATTTTCAATATCCTGATCCACATAAAACCCTCCTGAAGTGCTGGCAGAGTGAGTAAAGGACAAAAGGGCGCAATCCCCCGACGGTAAGCAGAACTGTACTCCGCAAAACTGTGGGCGTGCAAGCATGGCCTGCGACGGTGAACGTGGCACCAAATCTTGTTAAGCTCTGGTGTTCCGCCGGCTTCAATATGAAAGTGCGCGCACCGTCGCGAAAGCCCTTGCCGCCCAGCTTCTATAACCGCGACCCATCTGTCGTGGGCCCCCACCTGCTGGGGAAAGTCCTGGTTCGGCGCACTGGAAGAAAGCTGCTGGCGGCGCGGATCGTGGAAGTGGAAGCCTATCTCGGCCCAGATGACCCGGCCGCACATGCCTCGATGGGCCTGACTCCCAGGAATGCGGTCCTGTTCGGCCCGCCGGGTCACGCCTATGTCTACTTCATTTACGGCAACCACTATTGCCTCAACGTGTCATGTCTGCCGAAGGGAACGCCGGGGGGAATTCTTTTCCGTGCCCTCGAGCCGCTGCTGGGAATCGAGGAAATGGCGCGCATGCGAGACGTTGAGATTCGTACTCCCCGCGATCTCCGCAGCCTGACGACTGGCCCGGGCCGTCTGGCCGAAGCCTTCGGCATCACGCGGCAGCGCGACAACGACAAAGACCTCACCAGCCCGGATTCGGATCTCTATGTTTCCGAAGACGGATTCGGTCCGGCCGCGGTCTTGACCACCGTCCGTATCGGGATCAACAAGGCTGTCGACCGCCCTTTGCGATTCATCCTGGCGGAGAATGCTTTTGTCTCCGGCCCAAAATCGCTCAATAGATGCTAAAGCGGGCTGGATTGCAGCCTGCCGGAAGCCGGGAGCGCATTCCTCTGTGATCCCCCTGTGTACCCTGTGGTCAATCTTTTTTTACCGCAGAGGCCACAGAGGAACACAGGGTAAACCTCTAATGCGACCGTCTGCTCCTGCCGGAAGCCGGGAGCGCATTCCTCTGTGATCCCCTGTGTACCCTGTGGTCAAATCTTTTTTTTCACCACAGAGGCCACAGGGAGCTTTCCCGGGGCCCCTGCTTCAGGGGCGCAATATCAAGTTGTCAATCAGACGGGTTGAGCCTACGCGGGCAGCGACCGCCACCAGGACTGGCCCTTTAATCTCCTCAATGGATTCGAGGGTCTCCGGATCGACAATTTCGCAATACTCAAGCTGCACGGACGGGGTCTGCAAGAAAAGCCGCGTAGCGGCCTCCATCAGCTTGTCGGAGCTTCTCTCTCCCGAGTCGAACACACGCTTAGCTTCCGACAGTGAGCGGAACAGGACCAGTGCGTTTTGCCGCTGCGTCGGAGAGAGGTAGGCATTGCGCGAACTCATGGCCAGACCATCGGCCTCTCGCACGATCGGGCAGACAGCGATTTCTACCGGGAGTTTCAAATCCCGCACCATCCGCCGGATGATCGCGACCTGAGCCGCGTCTTTCTGGCCAAAGAATGCGACGTCCGGTTCAATCACGTGAAACAATTTTGCAACAATCGTCGTGACTCCACGAAAGTGGCCGGGGCGAAACTTTCCACACAGCCGGTCGCTTATTCCCTCGACCGTAACCCACGTGAGAGAACCAGGCGGATACATTTCTTCAACAGGTGGAGCGAAGACGAGATCGACCTTCTCCCTGGCCAGCAGTTCGCAGTCGCGGTCGAAGCTGCGCGGGTACCTGGCAAAGTCTTCGTTTGGCCCGAACTGAGTGGGATTGACGAAGATTGTCGCGGCCACCGCGCCGCACTGTGCCCGGGCGGAGTGCACCAGCGAAAGATGTCCCTCATGAAGAGCGCCCATGGTGGGCACCAGACCGAGGCGTCCGCGGCTTCGCAGGGCGCGGCGAGCTTCCCGCACTTCATCGGCAGTTCGGCAGATCTGCATAGGGGACGCTTCAGGTGGAGGGAACCCAGTTGACGACTACGTTGGCGCTTTTGAGCGTGCCGCCAACGATGCCCCGAGTGCGGCGCACAGCCACTTTCTCCTCTTCTGAAGCACCCGCTGCTCGCTCGGCGACTACCACAACGCGGCCATAGGGCCAGGCCGAGGCGGGCAGCGCGGCCAGCGCCGGCAAAACTTCATCCGGCTTCAGGATGTGCTGCTCGTTGTTTTCAGGGTCGAGAAGACCGATTCCATTCGGCTGAATGATGAGGTAAGGGTTCTGCCACTTGCTCATGTCCCTGATACCGCGATATTTCGCCGGATCAGCCTCCGGAATGGCCTGAATGCGAGCTGAAGCCGTTGCCTCCGACTCCTGCTGAGTCGTATCGGAACGGTTGCACGCCGCAAGAATCGCCAAAAGAAGAACTGCCCACGCGGTAAGGACCCTCATCAGATTAGCTTACCGCCGCATGGCCCGTTTGCGCTCCAGCACGGTTTCAAGCGCCTGCTGAGTCTCCTTTGGGAGGTGATAAGACTCCGCATCGGACGGATATTGCCGCGACTGCACGTCGGAGCAGAAGCTATGCACTGCCTGCGAGATGAGCGCCGCGGCGTCGCCAAATGGCCTCACAAACTTCGCCCGCTCGCCGAAACTCAGGTTCAGCAAGTCATGGAACACAAGCACTTGCCCATCGCAGTCCGGTCCGGCGCCGATGCCGATGGTCGGCGTTTCCACCTCGGCCGCGATCAGCGCGGCAACTTCGCGCGGAATTCCCTCGAGATAAATGCAGGCGACTCCGGCGCGGTCGAGAGCCACCGCGTCGCGCAAGAGCTGCTCCACCGCAGTGAGCGATTTTCCCTGCACCCGGAAGCCGCCCATCACGTTGACGGATTGAGGCGTAAGGCCGATGTGCCCGGCGACCGGAATCTCCGCATCAATCACGCGGCGAATCAGGTCGGCACGCTTCTCGCCGCCTTCCATCTTCACGACCTCCGCTCCCGCCTCTTTCACAAACCGGGAGGCGTTCCGCACCGTGTCCTCCGGGCTGAGATGGTAGGAGCCGTAGGGCATATCCGCGATCAGGAGGGCACGCTTTACGCCCCGCCTTGCGGCGCGGGTGTGATGGAGCATCTCTTCCATGGTGAGAGACAGCGTGTTTTCGTAGCCCAGCATCGTCATGGCCAACGAATCGCCGACCAGAACGATATCGACGCCGGCTTCATCGACCAGCCGCGCGCTGGGATAGTCATACGCAGTCAGGCAGGTGATGCGCTGGTGCTGCCGCTTTCTTTCGATCAGGGATGCAACAGAGACTTTCGGGCGGGATTCGCCCGGCAAGGTGAGATTCACTTTTCCTCCAGTACCCCTCCGCCTGTGGCGGATAGAGCCTGTACATCTTCGTACCAGAAGATTGTAGTCCTTCGAAAGTCCGCAAGCAAAAAGATTTCTAGCTGGCTGGTTTCCAGCGCAATACAGGCTTGCGCGCGGCGGCGGTTTCGTCCAGACGAGAAACCCGCGTGGAATGCGGCGCGTTGAGCACTACTTCGGGATCTTCCTCAACTTCAGCCGCAATCGAGCGCATGGCCTCGATAAAGAGATCGATCTCTTCCCGCGATTCGCTCTCCGTCGGCTCTATCATCAGCGCTCCCGGCACAATCAAGGGAAAGGCCGTGGTGTAAGGATGAAAGCCGTAGTCGATCAGGCGCTTGGCGATATCCATCGTCTTCACGCCCTTCTTCGCCTGGATGCGGTCGCTGAAGACGACCTCATGCATGCTTGGCGTGGAGTAGGGCAGATCGTAAGCTCCCTCCAGGCCCTTGCGGATGTAGTTCGCGTTGAGGACTGCGTCCTCGGTGGTTTGCCGCAGGCCGTCCGGCCCGTTCGCCAGGATGTAGGCCAGAGCGCGCACGAACATGCCGAAATTTCCGTAGAAAGCCCGCACGCGACCAACCGATTGTGGGCGATCGTATTCGAACGCCAGGGTGCCATCGGGCTTGGTGATCACCACCGGCTTGGGAAGAAACGGCTCGAGCGGCCGCTTCACCGCCACCGGTCCCGATCCCGGACCGCCTCCGCCATGGGGGGTGGAGAACGTTTTGTGCAGGTTCAGGTGCATGACGTCGACGCCAAAGTCCCCGGGTCGCACCTTCCCCACCAGCGCGTTCATATTGGCGCCGTCCATGTAGAGCAGCCCACCCTTGGCGTGCATGATCTCGGCGATCTTATGGATCTCCTGCTCGAACACGCCCAGCGTGTTGGGATTGGTGAGCATGAGCGCGGCGACGTCTTCGTTCATCTGCGCGGCGAGCGCTTCGACGTCGACCATGCCACGGCTGTTCGACTTCAGGTTCTCCACGGAATATCCCGCCATCGCCGCGGTCGCAGGGTTCGTGCCATGAGCAGAGTCGGGAATCAAGACCTTCTTCCGGGGAGCACCCTTGGACTGGTGATAGGCCCGGACCATCAGCAACCCCGTCAGCTCACCATGTGCGCCCGCCGCCGGCTGGAGGGTGATGTGGTCCATGCCGGTGATTTCAATCAGACATTCGCTCAGGGTCTTCATGATGCGAAGGGCGCCCTGTGAAACCCGCTCCGGCTGGTAAGGATGGCCATTGGCGATCCCCTCGAGCCGCGAGACGACTTCATTCACCCGCGGGTTGTATTTCATTGTGCACGACCCCAATGGATACATTCCGAGATCGATGGCGTAGTTCCAGGTAGAAAGGCGGGTGAAGTGGCGGATGATTTCGATTTCGCTGACCTCGGGCATGTTGCCGAGGTCTTTCCTTTCGGATCGTCGCAGCAGTTTAGCGGTGTCAACTTCGGGCACATCCAGCGGCGGCAGTTTCCACGCGGCTTTCCCCGGGGATGATTTTTCAAAGATCAGCCCTTCGTTCTGGCTGACATTCCGGGTTGCTTTGCGGGTCTGGTGCTTCATTGCGCCACGTCCTCAACCTCGGCTTCTTCCCGCCCCGCAGCAAGAGAATGCTCGCTCTCGGCCGCGAGCCCGACGGCCGTGTCGATATCGCTCCGCGTAGTCATCTCGGTGCAGCACCACAGCGAGGCATTCCCCAACTCCGGATAGAACTTCCTGAGCGGAAGTCCTCCGACAATCTTATGGCCGAGAATCCGGCTGTTGATGGCGTAGGGATCTTCGCTGGTCTGGACAACGAATTCGTTGAAGCGCGGAGCCCCGTCAAACAGAAGCCGCGCATGCTTGGCAAACTGCCCGGCCGCATAGGCAGTCTTCGCCAGATTCTGCTTCGCCAGCTCTCTCAAGCCGACTTTCCCGTACACCGCCATGAAGATGTTCGCCATCAATGCCACAAGCGCCTGGTTCGTACAAATGTTCGACGTCGCTTTTTCTCGCCGGATGTGTTGTTCGCGCGTGGCCAGCGTCAGGACAAAGCCGCGCTTGCCGTTTCGGTCCGTAGTCTGCCCTGCGAGACGTCCCGGCATTTGGCGTACATGCCTATCATGGGTTGCGATCACGCCACAGTAAGGGCCGCCAAAACCAAGGGGAACGCCGAAAGACTGCGCCTCCATGGCAACAACGTCGGCCTGGCGGGGCGGCTCGACGATGCCCAGCGAGACGGCTTCGGCAATCGAGACCACCAGCATCGCGCCCTGCTGGTGAGCGATTTCGGCAACCGCTTCGACATCTTCGATGGTGCCAAAGAAATTGGGGGACTGGATGAGCACGCAAGCGGTCTCATCGGTCACCGACGCCTTCAGCTTTGCCAGATCAACCCGTCCGTCACCACCGAAGTCCACGGTGCTGAGGGGAAGTCCCTGGTGATGGGCGTAAGTGGCCAGAACCTCGCGGTACTCAGGATGAACGCTGCGAGCGCTGACAACCGAGCTTCTCCCGGTGAGACGCACAGCCATCATCACGGCCTCTGCGGCTGCGGTGGATCCGTCGTACATGGAGGCGTTGGCGACTTCCATCCCGGTGAGTTCGCAGATCATCGTCTGAAACTCGAAGATGGCCTGCAAAGTCCCCTGCGAGATCTCCGCCTGGTAGGGCGTGTAGGCTGTCAGGAATTCGCCGCGGGAGATCAGGGAATCAATGATGACCGGGCGATAGTGAAAATACGCCCCCGCCCCGAGAAATGTCGCATAGCCGTCTCCATTTTCCCGCGAGCGCTCGCGAAACCAGTCCACGATCTCCGACTCCGCAAACTGGCGCGGGACTTTGAGGTCACGCTTCAGACGGTATTCGTCCGGAATGGGCGCGAACAGGTCGTCCATGGACCGGGCTCCAATCGCTTTCAACATGGCCTCGCGATCGGCGTTGGATTTAGGCAGATATCGCATGCAGCCTTAATTCGATGCTGGAAAGGGTCCTTTCGATTGTGGCGTCGGAGCCGGCACGTCCGAAGGGGATGCTTGCTCTCAATGACCGCCCTCTTCGGCTACAAACTTCTCGTAGTCGGCGGCTGAAAGCAGAGAATTAAGTTCGCTGGGATCTTTGATTTCCAGCTTGAGCATCCACGCTGAGTGAGCGTCTTTGTTGATGTTTTCGGGGGAGTTGGCAAGGTCGGCGTTGACTTCCAGTACCTTGCCGGAGGCTGGCGCGTAAAGGTCGGAAACTGCCTTGACGGATTCGACCGAGCCGAATGTCTTGCCCCTGGTGATCTCGGCGCCGACTTTCGGCAGATCCACGAAGACGATATCTCCAAGCGATTCCTGCGCGTAATGCGTAATCCCGACGGTCGCGGTCTTTCCGTCCGCCTTGATCCATTCGTGCTCTTTCGTATATTTGAAATCGGCCGGGTAGGGCATCTGAATTTCAGCTCCTCGGACTCTGTGAGGTTTTCTTCGGGCGCTTGTAAAAGGGCGTGGGGACGACCATAGCCTTCACTCCCTGCCCGCGAATCTCCACCTGGAGTGTCGACCCTAGATTGCCGGAGTCGCAGGGGACATAAGCCAGCGCAATAGCCTTCTTCAGAAACGGCGAGTAGGAGCCGCTGGTGACAACCCCGATCTCACGCCCGGCTTCGTCGAGGACACGATATTCGTCGCGGGCGATGCCACGCTCGGTCATCTCAAGTCCGATCAGCATGCGCTTCTGGCGGTCCTTCATCTGTTCGAGGGCTTCTTTGCCGACGAAAGCAGGCTTTTCCATCTTACAGAAGCGATCCAGTCCGGCCTCCCACACGTTGATCGTATCGGAAATCTCGTGCCCGTAGAGCGGCAGCCTGGCCTCGAGGCGCAGGGTATTGCGCGCGCCCAGGCCGCAGGGCAGTGCGCCAAAGCTCTTGCCGGTGTCGAGCACCTCGTCCCAAACCCGCGTGCTCGTAGCCTCGTCGGAGGGAATGTAGATCTCGAAGCCGTCTTCTCCCGTGTAGCCGGTGCGGGCAATGAGGATATTCTTCAGGCCGCAAACCGTGCCGTGCGTGAACCAGTAAAACCTGACGGCAGTGAGGTCGGCATCGGTAAGCTTCTGCAGGAGGTCGACGGCTTTCGGTCCCTGGATGGCGATCTGGGTGAAGTCGTCGGAGAGATTTTCCACCTTGCAGTCGAACTGCCGGCTGTTGTCCCGAACCCAGTTGAAATCCTTTTCGCGGGTTCCGGCGTTGATAACCAGCAGATATTCCTCATTGCCCAGGCGATGCACAATGACGTCATCCACGAACGTTCCCTGCGGATAAAGCAGCGCCGAATATTGCGCCTGTCCGATCGAGAGCTTCGACGCGTCGTTCATCGAGATGTGCTGGACGGCGTCGAGCGCCCCCGGCCCGGAGAGCCGGATGTCCCCCATGTGGGAAACATCGAAGATGCCGACGCCATTTCTGACGGCCATGTGCTCGGCAATGATGCCGCCTGCGGCGGGGTACTCTACCGGCATGTCCCAGCCGTTGAACTCCACCATTTTGGCGCCCATCCGGCGGTGAGTGGCGTTCAGTGCGGTCTTGCGGACAGCGGGAGTGGTCGCCTCAACAGCGGGCAAAAGGAACCTCAGTCAGTAGCAGGATTGGGCTTTCGAGACGCTAAGAACTAATTAACCTAACATGGCCTGCCGGGGGCTTCAACCGAGCGGCGGGCGGCGCCGTTGGCCGATTTACGAACCCGACCAGTTACCATCGGAACTTTTCCCACAGGGCCCTCCGCGCTAGAGTTCGTTCCATGGCGACTCCGACAAAGGCCAAGTACCGCTGTATGCAGTGCGAGTTGACCGAAGAGCGCTGCCATTGCGAAAAATATTGCTGCCTTTGCCAATCTGAAGTCGGCATCCGTCTCTGCCACGACGGCCTGTATTACTGCCCGGCTTGCCGCGAAGCTTGCGACTACCAGCCGCAAGATTAATCCCCTTCACAGCTCAGTTTTCGGTTGGTTCCACCCCGCTGGGTGGGGGCGGCATGGGTGCTTTGCGCCCTGGCGGCGGTGGTTCGGGAGGCGTCATTGCGAGAGAAGACCGTTTCCGTATCTCGATCGTGCCCTGGTCGTTGTTGATCACCAGGTGTGGCCCGCCGCCCCCGATTGTGCCGGTTGCCGTGGCCTGCTCGTCCGTGTTGCTGACCTTTACGTCAGTGAAATCCGACTGCACCTCGCCGTTTCGGGCGCGGGCATCAAGCTGGAATCCGAATTTGTCGGGAAGGTAAATCTCTATGTTGCCGCGGCGATTCTCCACCTGCATGCTCCCGGGTTTTACCAGGCGCAGTTCCACCGCTCCGTTCTCGTTCTGAAGGCGAACATCGCCTGAAACGCCATCGAGGCGTATGTCCTTCGAGCGCGTAATCAGCCGCAAAGGGCCGATCAGATTGCTGGCCTGAAGGTCGCCGGAATCCAACTCCAGGTCGCCATCGAGCTTCGACAGTTCCAGCTCTGTTCGCGGAGACTTAAAGCTCACCGACTTGCCGATCTTCGAGAGGCTCACGCTTTCCATGAAGTCCCCGTTCAGCCGAACGGCGCCCTTCACGTCCGCGAGCGAGACGTCATTCACATTTCCTTTGCCGTCAATCGCAACGTCGCCCGTCACCTGCGAGATCCGCGCCGAGCTGTGATCGAGCGTCAGGCTGAGCTTGCCATTGATGTCGGAGGCGGAGACATCGCCTTTCTGGCTGGAAATCTGCACGTCGCCGACCCGGCCCAGAACGCTGACGTCACCACGGCGGGTGGAGACCATTACCGGGGCATTGCGCGGCATCGAGATATCCAGATCGGTTGCGATCCAATGATCGCCCGCTCCCTGCGTGTTCGCGTTCAGGCTGACGGTGTGGTCGCTGACTGTGAGCAGTGGCCGCGTGCTCTCATTCCAGTGGTCGGCGACTTCCTGCTTTTCGGCGTTGATTCGCTTGTGAGCGGTGATGTGAATCTTGTTGTCTTCTGAAACGCTGATGCTGACCGCGCCCCGTTCGCCAAGCACGCGCAGCGACGCTCCCGCCGGAAAATCCTGCTCCATCGTCTGCTCGTAGTTGTAGGTGTGCCCGAAGAGGGGAAAGTCTCCGTCGTTCACGTTCAACTGGTCCCGGACCGCGGTCCAGTTAACGCGGGAGGCCTGCGTGGCCACCAGACCGACCCCGATGATGAAGATCATGAGAAAAACGCCGCCGACACCAATTCCCGGAGACCGTATCCCGAGTTTCTCCGCCCGGCGATATTCGCTGTACTTGACCACTCCCCAGAGGATGAGAAGCAGGGGCCAGAAGCGGCCAAAGCCATCCGCCAGGCCCCTCCAGTCGATCACACCCAGGGTGCCAAGAAGGAAGGTGATTCCCAGAATGATGAGCACCAGAGGGCCGGCCAGTGAGCGAATGTGTCGCTGGCTCACCGGGGAAGTTGTCGCGGGACTAGCCATTTCGCACCTCACTCGGCGGCGGAGGCTGAACCTCGTCGGCCCGTGCCGAAGGAACAGCCGGAGGAGGCGTTCCGGCTGAAATATTGGGCGGGCCGGCAACATGTCCGTAATCGGAGGCGTTGCCCTGGTACACCTTGATCAGGCCGATCACAATGAGCAGGGCAGGCCAGGTACGCCCGAAAGAAATCATCTGATCGATCAGGAACAAAAGTCCAAGAGTGACCAGTACAGCCGGACCCATCAAGCCCCGGGCCCGGCAGCGGTCGCAGGTACAGCTCACGGCCTGGTCTTCGCCGATCAGGCCCCAGCGCTTGGCGAAGAGCCATCCGCCGATGAAGACGAGGATCAGTGGCCAGAACCGGTCGAATCTGAAGAACCATAAATCCATGGTGTGAAGCAGGAACAAGATTCCAAGCCCGATCAGCACCAGGGCGCCGGTCGGGACATTGCTCCTGGTGGCGCGCTCGCCGGTCGAGAAAGTCTTTCCCAGCCCGAATGGATCAGGGGGCGGCTGTCCCAGCCGCACCGCCCAGGCGGAGCGGACGGCGTCGATGATCTGGTAAACATAGAAAAAGCCCAGGGCGATGCCCAGCAGCGGTTCCACATCGCCGCGTCCGGTTGAGAGACCCCAGATCAGGCCTACGAAAATCAGCAGGTGAGCCAGACCCTTCGCGTATTGGCCCCCGTACACCGCGCCCACGCCGAAGGGGAAGAATCCGGCGAGAATCCCCGCCAGCGCCGGGTGTGGACCGGTGCTTGGCGGATTGACCATGCCGGCGGGAAGCGGTCCGGGCGGCATCGTGCCTTCAAGGCGCGCTGCCAGACAACCTTCGCAATACACCACTCCGTGCACGGTGCGGGTACAGTTTCCGCACAGTGCTTTCCCGCAGGTGCGGCAGTAAGCGACTGCCGGAGCGTCGGGATGGTTGGCGCAGTTCATGAGTGCCTCCTGTAAGTGGTTCCCAGCACTACAGGTGGATCGTTGGTGAAATCGGCCAGCACGGGCCCGTTTTCTTCTTGGCTGTAGTTGCGTTCCTGTTTCTGGTCAGGTCGACCACTGGTGTCGTTCTTCTGCTTCTTTTGTTTTTCCTCAGGAGCGGGTTCCTGCACGGGAGCGGTGACGCGCTTCAGTTCCCTGACCCGGGATTCGACTTCGTACACGAAACGGATATTTTCGTAATACTTCACCACGCGGCCAGAGGTCTCGTAGTAGGTGCGCTTGATGGCACTGGGGCGCAGGTCGACGCGGCTGAGATCGCGCATCTTGATTCCCGCCATGCTCAAGGTTACGGACAGGGAGAAGAAGACCATGCCAAACGACATCGCGAAACGCGGCTGACGAGCCATGGCCCACATCGGGCCGAACACCGGCCGCAGCCAGCCCGCAAGGGCATCCTTCCATGAGGTGACCGCATTCGCCGGCTTTTGCGCCCGAGCGCTGGCGAGGCCCGTAGTGGCTATCAGAATGTTGTTGACCAGTTCGGCCGGGGGCTCGATCGCTTGCAGCGACTTGAGCCACTGCTGCCCAGCCTCGGCATCCGCCAGCAGGGGGCCGCAAACTCCGCAAACGCGGGCATGGGCCTGGAAGCTCTCCCGCTTCGGCCCGGTCAGCCTGCCATCGAGGATGTCGCTGAGCAGGGCATCAAACTCCGCGCACTGCATTCCGCCTTGGTTTTCGCCTGCCATCAAATCACCTGCCTATATGTACGTTGAAGCAGGCGCGCAAGTTCCGCGCGCCCGCGGTTTATACGGGACTTGACCGTTCCCTCGGGTACCTTCAAGACGGTAGCGATTTCGCGGTAATCCATATCCTGCAGGTCTCGTAGAATCACTGCTTCCCGCAGATCGGGCGACAGCTTTTGCAGCGCCTGGTGCACGGTTTCGCCGGTTTCGCGGCTCTGCACCCGGGCGTCGGGAGCTATCGATTTGTCAGCAATCTGATCGCCCAGCGGGATAGCGTCCTCGTGCCCGACGGGCGTCGCGTCCAGCGAATCGGTGACCCGGTCCTGCTTGGTTTTACGAAAGTGGTCGACCAGCAGGTTCCGTGTAATGGTAGTTACCCAGGTCATCAGGGCGCCCCGCTCCACATCGTAGGAACCAAGTGTGCGGTACATTTTGATGAAGACCTCCTGCGTCAGGTCCTGGGCATCATCCGCCGATCCGGCAAAGCGATAGCAGATGTTATAAATCCGCCGGTGGTAGCGTCGCACAATCTCCTCCCAGGCTCCGGCGTCGCCAGCAAGACAGCGACGGACAAGCATGGCAGCGACCTGGGCGTCTTCCAACCGCCACTCCCCGGAACTCCTGGTTTTCCCCGGCTATTCACATCACAAAGCTTAACCGGGTTGACACCACAATGTTGATACGTTTTTGTGGTCCCGAAAGTTCGCAACCCCGTTTGAGGCAAGGCATTGTAGCAGTAGGATCACAACCGGGGGCGAATAAACGACGAACATGCAGACACGGGCGCCTCGCCCATGTGGCGAAACCCTGCCGTAGCTTCGGCAAGCACGGGACGCGCGCGCCTGCAATAGCCCGCCGCTTGACACTGCATGATCGGGAACCGCAGAATCCAGTTTCGATTCGAGGTGTTCATGAAACGGGTGTCTTTCTTCGCTCTTTCCCTGGTGGTTCTGATTGTGACCGTCTGGGCCCGGCCTGCAGTGCCAAAGCCTCCGGCAACGCGTCGCGACAACGTGCAGGAGGTTCTGCACGGAGTCACCATCGCCGATCCGTACCGATGGCTCGAGGATCAGAACAGCCCGGAAACCCGCGCCTGGATCGATGCCCAGAACGCCTACACCCACCCCTTGCTGGATGCGTGGCCGGGACGCTCTGGGCTGGATAAGCGGGTTTCAGAACTTTTGCGGGTGGAGAGCATTCGAACCCCCTTCGAAAGAAACGGCCGATACTTTTTCCGCAAGCGCCTTCCAGACCAGGATCTCTATCTCATCTACATGCAGGATGGCCTGAAAGGAAAACCGGAGGTGCTGATCGATCCGCTGCCCATGAGCCCGGATCACTCCACCAACGTGGATCTGATTGACATTTCGAAGGACGGGAAGCTTCTCGCCTACCTGGTGCGGCAGGGCGGCGCCGACGAAGAGGAAGTACGCGTGTTCGACGTCGACGCCCGCAAGGATCTGGCTGACCATCTGCCTCCGGCGGTCTATTTCGAGGTGTCATTCCTGCCCGACCGCAGCGGGTTTTATTACTCGATGATGACTGACGGCGGCCCGCGAGTGCGCTACCACAAGATCGGAAGCGAGACGGCAAAGGATACGGAAGTATTCGGCGAGGGCTACGCCAAGGACAAGATTATCGTTGCCGACGTTTCCGAGGATGGGCGGCATCTCGTCACTCACGTCTTTTACGGATCGGCGGGCGACAAAGTCGAAATCTGGTCTCAGGACTTGCAGAAAGCAGGCACCCCGCCCCGGCAGGTCACCGCCGGCATCGATGCGCGCTTCTACGCCTTCCCCGGCGGCGACCAGCTTTTCCTGAACACCAACTGGAAGGCCCCCAACGGGCGAATTCTGGCGGCTGACTTCAACGATCCGCAGCCTGAACACTGGCACGAAGTTGTGCCAGAGAGCGACGTCGCGATCGACAGCGTAGGTTATGCCGGCGGAAAGATTATCGTCTGCTATGTGCGGAACGCCAGTTCCCAGGTCAAGGTCTTCAGCGCCGACGGAAAATCGTCTCAGGAGCTTAAATTTCCGGCCCTCGGGGCCGTCGGCCAGCCGATCGGCCGCTGGGAAGGAAACGACGCATTCCTTGAGTTCAGCTCTTTCGCCATCCCGCGAACCATCTTCAGATTCGACACAAAAACCGGCAAGCAATCGGTGTGGTCCAAGGTGGCGGTTCCGGTAGACAGCGACAAGTTCCAGGTGGACCAGGAGTGGTTCAACTCAAAGGACGGCACCCGAGTGCCCATGTTCCTCGTGTACCGCAAGGGCCTCAAGCGGGATGGCTCGAGTCCGGCGCTTCTGACCGGCTATGGCGGCTTCACGGTGAATGAAACTCCCGAGTTCTCTCCCGAAGCGATCATTTTCGCCGAGCACGGCGGAGTGGTTGCCCAGGTGAATCTCCGGGGAGGCGGCGAATTTGGCGAGAAATGGCACCAGGCCGGCATGCTGGCAAACAAGCAGAACGTCTTCGATGACTTCATCGCCGCCGCCGAAGATCTCATCGCCAGGCGGTATACGGAGGCTTCGCGGCTTTCGATCGTAGGTGGCAGCAATGGCGGCCTGCTGGTGGGGGCGGCTCTTACGCAGCGTCCGGAACTATTCCAGGCGGTCGTCTGCTGGCACCCCCTGCTCGACATGTTGCGCTACCAGAAGTTCATGGAAGCGCAATTCTGGGTCTCCGAGTACGGCTCATCGGACAATGCCGATCAGTTCAAGTACCTCTACGCATATTCTCCCTACCAGCACGTCAAAGAGGGGACGAAATATCCCGCGGTGCTCTTCATGACCGGAGACGGCGATACACGCGTCGCTCCACTCCATGCGAGAAAAATGACAGCGCTGCTCCAGGCTTCGACAGGATCCGATCGTCCGATTCTTCTGCGATACGAACTCAAGGCCGGCCACTCTGCCGGGCGCTCGGTCACGGCCTCAATCGGCGACCTGACCGACGAGCTGACGTTTCTGTTCTGGCAGCTTGGGGTCGCGGCAAAGTAGGCGTGCGCGAATTAAAGAACTGTTTTACGCGGGCAAGGGCGCCCGCGCCACATGAGTGCACCGCGCGCGCCAAAAGCCTTGCCAATTGTGGTTTTTCGCGCGGTAAAGCATAATTCCCCGATCACGAAGGCGCCTCCAACTCGCAAGAGGAGAGCGGCCGGGGCGGCGCGCGAAGTTCCGGCCCAGACCGATGCCCGTCTCGGACGCATCATCAAGCTGCTGATGGACTATGCGACCGTGGTGGTCAGCGGCACCAAGATCGCGGACGAGATTCACACCACGCGTTCGGAGGTCTGGCGGCTCGTGCAGCAGCTTCGGGCTTTCGGCGTTGCGATCGCGGGCCATCCTGCAACCGGCTATCGCCTGAAGAATGTGCCGGACCTGCTGCTGCCCGACATTCTGCTGCCGCTGGTGCGGGGCACGATCTTCGGCTCGGGCATCCGGCACTACTTCAAAACCGGATCCACCAATACGATCGCGATGCAGGCGGCTGCCGACGGCGCACCCCAGGGAACGATATTCGTGGCGGAACAGCAGACGGCGGGACGCGGACGCGGCGCTCACCAGTGGCATTCTCCGCAGTCGGACGGACTCTACTGCTCGGTGGTATTACGCCCGTCGCTGCCGCCAACGGAGGCGTTGATTCTGTCGCTTGCCGGGGGACTGGCAGCGCAGTCGGCGATTCAGTCCATTCGGCCGCAAATCACGGTCGACCTGAAATGGCCAAATGATCTGCTGATCGAAGGCAAGAAAGTCTGCGGCATTCTCACCGAGATGAACGCGGAAGCCACGCGGGTGCGCCATCTGGTGATGGGATTCGGAATCAATGTGAACCAGGAGGAATTTCCCGCCAGCCTGGACGAGGCAACCTCCCTGCGACTGGCAACGGGCACCGAATGGTCGCGAGTGGACCTGTGCGCAGCTTTGTTAAAATCGCTCGATCGCGAATATCGCAGTCTGCTGGGACGGGCGGACGCCCGCGACTCGGTCCTGCGGCGGTTTCAGGAGCGGTCTTCTTCCGTTCGCGGCCGCAAGGTGCGGATCGAGGAGGAAGGACACAGCTTCGAGGGAGTCACCGCCGGGCTGGATTCCCGCGGTTTCCTGCAAGTGCGGACACTGTTGGGACTGCGAATAGTGCTCAGCGGATCCGTACGATTGCGATAGATTTCAGGGGAAGACTTTGTGCTGTTAGTTCTGGATGTCGGCAACACCAATACCGGCCTGGGAGTTTTCGACCGTGCGGATAAAAAGTCCGGCGCGGACCCCCACTATGACGTGCTGGTGGCGAACTGGCGAGTTAGCACCATTGCGACCCAGACGGTCGACGAATACGGCGTCCTGTTCCGCAATCTTTTCGCGATGGCGAAGCTGGAGGTAAAGGCGATCCGGGGCATCGTGATCTCTTCGGTCGTACCGCCGCTCGATTCCACATTGCGTCAGGTCTGTGAGGTTTACTTCAACAGCAAGCCCCTGTTCGTAGAGCCGGGAGTGAAAACGGGAATGCCGGTGCTTTACGAGAACCCCGCCGAGGTGGGCGCGGACCGGATCGTGAATGGAGTAGCAGCCTACGAAAAATATGGGGGACCCACTGTCGTTGTGGACTTCGGCACCGCCACGACGTTCGACTGTGTCTCCGCCAAGGGGGAATACCAGGGCGGCGTGATCTGCCCCGGGATTGGAATTTCAGCCGATGCCCTGTTCGGGCGCACGGCCCGCCTGCCGCGCGTGGATATTCGCAAACCGCCGAGAATCATTGGCAGCACAACCGTCGGCAGCCTGCAATCCGGTCTGTATTACGGATATCTCGGCATGGTAGATGGCATTCTCGATCTGCTGCTCGGCGAGATGGGCAAAGAAACGACTGTGGTGGCGACGGGCGGCCTGGCATCGCTTTTCAGCACGGGCTCGAAATACATCAAGCACGTGGACGACTTTCTGACGCTCGAGGGCCTGCGCATCATCTGGGAGCGCAATGCGAGCGGCAAGTCCCGGGACTCCGAGGGGGATCGCCTCACCGCGGCCAAGCCTTCGTCTCCGCGGTGATCTGCCGTGGAAAACTACTTCAATTATTTCACTGAAATCGAAGAACACTTCCAGCGCCGCCGCGGAGGAGCGCTCCTGCTCTCCGCGCTCGACTGGGCTCTGATCGAAACGTGGAAAGACGCGGGTATTCCGCTCCAGGCGGTATTGCAGGGGATCGACGGGGCGTTCGACCACTACGACAACCGCCCGTCAAAGACCCGCAAGGTAAACAGCCTGGCCTATTGCTCGCAGGCAGTGCTTGCCGCCGCCGCAGACATGAAGGAAGCGGCGGTAGGCGCCGCCCCTGAGAATCGGGCGGCCAACCCGCCGAAAGGATTCGAAGCGGCGGAGATCGCCCGCTTTCTCACCCGGAACGCCGCGCAGATCGAGGTTGCTTCGCTGAAGGTGAGCCCCGCATTGCGGCCGCTTGCGGCGGAAACTGCGCAAACACTGCGCAACCTGGCCGGGGGCGCAGAAAACAAGCTGCCTCGACTGGAAGATATGGAGCGCCATCTGACGGTTCTCGAGGAAAAGCTGTTCGCCGTTCTGCTGGCCACGACACCGGACGACGAAATCGTTCGCGTTCGCGCGGAAGCAGGGCGCGAACTGGCCCCTTACCGAAGAAAGATGCCGGCTGCCCAGATCGATCAATTGCTCAAACAGTTCGTCCAGAAACGCCTGCTCGAGAAGTACAGCCTGCCGCGGTTGAGCTTGTTCTACATGTAAGTCCGACCCCTGTGCCCGCTGTGGTTAAATCAAAGACTTGGATCTGATCGTCGAAAAGCTGATTTACGGAGGCGACGGCCTGGCGCGATTGCCTGCTGACGAGCACGGGCGCGGCAAGGCTGTGTTCCTTCCCTTCGTGCTGCCGGGCGAAGAGGCGGAAGCATCGTTGATCGAACAAAAGCCCGGGTTTGCCCGCGCCCGGCTGGATGCGATCGTTAAGCCTTCGCCCCAACGAGTCCAACCGGGCTGTCCATACTTCCAGAAATGCGGCGGCTGCCACTATCAGCATGCGGGCTATGAGTACCAGTTGGAGCTGAAGGCAGCGATCCTCAAAGAAAATCTTCGACGAATTGCCAAGCTCGAACTCGACACGGAGCTTCAGATTCACTCGTCGTCGCCGTGGAACTACCGCAACCGGTCCCGCCTGAGAATTCAGACGGCGCCGGAATTTGTCATGGGCTATTACCGGTTCGGATCTCACGATCTGCTGGCGGTAGAGGAGTGCCCTATCAGTTCTCCCTTGATCAATCGTGCGATTTCAGCATTGTGGCAGGAAGGCCGGGCAAATCGGATTCCAGAGGGCATACAGGAAATCGAACTGGCGGCGGATGCCGAAGACGGCCACCTTCTGGTTGAGCTCTATTGCTCCGAAAAGACCACTGCTCCTACCGCAGGGCAATGGACCGAACAAATCCGGCAGGCATTACCGCAAGCCGTTGGCTGTGTTGCCTTCAAAGCAAGTCGTATCCAAGGCGAAGCGAAACGGCTCGCGGCCGCTGGAGTTCCCGAAGTCCGCTACGTGACCGGGCCGCGTGCTTACCGGGTAAGCGCGGGCTCGTTCTTCCAGGTAAATCGTCATCTGGTCGACGAACTGGTGAAGCTTGTCACCGAAGGCCAGGCCGGCTCGCTGGCTTGCGATCTCTATGCCGGAGTGGGACTGTTTTCGTCTGTTCTGGCCGGTAGTTTTGCACAGGTGATCGCAGTTGAATCGTCACAGACAGCTCACGCCGACCTTCTCTACAATTCTCCCAGTAACGTGACGGCTGTCCGCACGACGGCGGATCGTTACCTTGAGAAAGAGTTCAAGGGACGGCCTGATCTCGTGGTCGTGGATCCGCCGCGAACAGGGCTGGGCGCCGGAGTGATCCGGCTGCTCGGCGCGCTGGGAGCGCCACGCGTTACCTATGTGTCATGTGATCCTGCAACCCTCCCCCGGGATCTGGTGGGCCTGCTCCATTCGGGATACCGAGTCGAGCAGGCTCACCTGATCGATCTGTTCCCTCAGACTTACCACATGGAGAGCGTGTTTCATCTGGTGAGATAGAGGACGGTTCTTCCGGCTGCTTGTGAAGCGAGCCACCAAAACGCCCTCCCCAGGGAAAGCGCCCAAAGCCGCCCGCCAGCCTTTGCTGTGGGCGGCATTTTTCTATGCTGGAGGGATTCTGTTCGGCTTCTACGCCTGGCGTCCCCCGCTGTGGTGGGTCCTCGCAGGAGCTGTTTTCGCGGCGGCATCCACGTATTTTCTGCGCCGCCGTCCGCGGGCGGCAGGCATTCTCGCGCTCGGGATGCTGTTTTTGGTGGGCGCGCTTTCAATCCAGGCGGCAACACCTCCCGATCCGGGAGCAGCGATTCTTGCCTATGCCGATGGACGCGAAGTTCCACTCGTCGCGCACATCACAAAGGAAAGCCCGGAGGCGGATCAGTCCTTTGCGCCGCGCCAATTGCCGGAACTCGAAACGGAAGAGGTAGCTCAGCAGCGGATTCGGGCTGGAGTCCGCATCAGTTTCTACTCGAGGGAAGGCCGGGACGAACCCGCGCCCGTTCTGCACTATGGAGACCGCCTGAAACTTCGCGCCAGGATCTATCCGCCGCGAAATTTTCGCAATCCGGGCGGATTCGACTATCGCACCTACCTTCTGGAGCAGGGCATCGCCGCAGTGGGTTCGGCGAAGGCGGCCAGCGTCGAGCGGTTACCGGGATTTTACGGCAGCGGCTGGGAGCTTTTTCGGACTCGCGTTCATCGCAGCGTCGTCAGCAAGGTTCACTCCATCTGGCCGGCGCAGCGGGCTGCGCTGATCGACGCAATGGTCATCGGCGAGGACGCATTTTTGACGCCCGCCATCCGGCGCGATTTTCAGCGGTCCGGCACTTACCACGTTCTTGTCGTCTCCGGGATGAATGTCGGGATACTGGCCGTAGTCATCTTCTGGACTCTGCGACGGCTGCGGCTCGGTGAAGTTGCGGCGGCCGCATCCGCGGTCCTGGCTTCCGTAATGTATGCCCTGCTGACCAACGTGGGAGCCCCGATCTGGCGCGCCACACTCATGCTGGCGATCTATCTGGTGGCGCGCTTCCTGTACCGCGGGCGGTCGATGATGAATACGCTGGGAGTAGTCGCGCTTGTTCTGCTGACTCTGAATCCACGTGCGCTCTTCGGCGCCAGCTTCCAGCTTACCTTCCTGAGCGTGCTGCTGATCGCCGCCATCGGGGTGCCCATTCTGGAGCGAACGTCGCAGCCGTTCTCGCGCGGTCTGCGTCACCTGCGCGCGCAGAACTACGATCTGCGGCTTCCTCCGAAAGTTACACAGCTGAGGCTGGACATGCGCATGCTTGCCGGCCGCATAGAGCGGCTGCTGGGCCGGCGTTTTCCCCTTCCGGCGCTCGCAGCGTTCGTTCGACTCCTGATCGGAGCGTACGAAGTGCTGGTGATCTCCGCCATCATGCAGTTCGGCCTGGCTCTTCCCATGGCGTACTACTTCCATCGCGCCACGGTGGTCGGCTTGCCGGCCAACCTGCTCGTCGTTCCCCTCGCCGGACTGATGATGCCTGTGACTGTCTTGTCTCTGGCGCTGGATTACATATCGCCCATGTTGACCCGCGCTCCGGCTTTGGTTGCGGGAGCGTTTGTGCAACTCATGGCGGGCAGCGTGGGTTGGCTCGGCGGCCTGCGAATGGCTGACATGCGGGTGCCCACGCCGGGACTGGCTGCCATCTTTATCAGCGTGGGGGCACTGGCTACCGCGATGTTGCTGGCGCGCCGCCGGCGTGCGCTTGCCGCGACGGGCCTGGCGATTCTCGCCATCAGCGCGCTTTGGCTGACGGCGATTTCGCCCACGCCGCGCGTCCGACCCGGGGTCCTCGAACTCACCGCCATTGACGTTGGACAGGGCGACGCCCTCCTGGTCGTGTCTCCCTCGGGCCGCACTGTTCTGGTGGATGCCGGCGGAATGCCGTACTGGACGCGCTCGCAATTCGACATAGGAGAGAGCGTTGTGTCTCCCTATCTGTGGTTTCGCGGGATCCGCCGCCTCGACGCCGTGGCCATCACGCATCCGCATTCCGATCACATTGGAGGAATGCCCGCCGTGCTGGCGAACTTCCGGCCGCGTGAGCTGTGGATTGCCTCCAGCGCCTCCGCAACCCAACTGCAGGAGTTGCTCGGTGAAGCGCAACAACTGGGCGTAACCGTGATACGCCGCGAAGCAGGATCGAGCTTTAACTTTGGCGGCGCGAACTTTCGGATTCTGGCGCCGCCTCCTTCACAGGTAAGGACAAACCGGCGGGAGAACGACGAATCCATGGTGATGAAGGTCAGCTACGGCAGCACGTCTGTGCTTCTGGAGGGCGACGCGGAGCGCGCGTCAGAAAGGCGGATTGCCGGCGAAGAACCGCGGGCCGACCTGCTCAAGGTAGCTCACCATGGCAGCGCCACATCGACAATTCCCGAACTGCTCGCAGCCGTTCACCCGCGGTTCGCGGTCATTTCAGTTGGGCTTGGGAATGGCTACGGACATCCACGAAAGGAAGTTCTGGAGAGGCTGATGAAGGCCGGTGCGGCCACGTATCGCACCGATCTAGATGGCGCTGTCAGCTTCTATCTTGACGGAACCAGCGTTACCCCTCATCCGGCGACTCTTCAATAACGTCGATCTCGGCAGTGTCGTCACTGCCGGGAGCGCGCCGGTATTCTTCGATAATGCCCCTGGCTTTTTCGGCGTCTTCCTCCCGCACCAGGATGATGTTGCCGCCGACTCCGGGGAGAATGTCCTGGGGAGCCTCGAGCGAGGTTGCGTCCAAGTCAATCCCCACAGACTCCAGAAGCCCGCGGACCACCATGGCTTCCGATTCCTGGTCGGTATCAAACACGCGAACCAACTTCTTGTTCGGAGTCGGCCGCCGGGCCGAATCGGGATGACTGGGCATGGTCCCTCCGTGCACGATTGTAACCTGCAAACCCTATTTACCACAGAGGACACAGGGGAACACAGAGAACCCCGGAATGCCAGAAACAGAGTGACTGAAGTCTCCCGCCTACCGGCAGTGGCGCAATCCCCGCAACCCGCGCAGAATGGGCTGTATCCCGATGCGCAACGTCGAGGCGGGCGTGCTCATCTAATCTTGCAGGAAGTAAGTACAGTACTCCAGGGACGGGTTTGAATGGAGAGCCGGGGCGGGGCCGAGCAGAATCCACAACTCAACGAGACTCAGGAAGAAAGCCGCAAGATTCGACGCCTTCAGATCATGATCGGCATGGTGATGTCGGTCATCAGCCAGGATCCCAATCTCACCATAGAAGAAGCATCCGAATTGGCCGCCGGGGCCAAGCGCGCCGCGCTGGCCATGTTCCCCGACAAGGAATTTGCTTTCGACATCCTATACAAGCCGCGCCTGCAGCGGTTGATGAACGAGCGCTTCCGCCTTCAGTAGTTTGACCCCACATGGTCCCCGGTCTACACTCGCTCGCAGCGAGGTCCCATGAAACGGCTGGCCGCTTTGCTTCTCGTCTCTGCCTTGTCTTTCGCCACAGCCCTGGCCGACGAAGGCCACCATCATGAAGAGATCACCGCCGAGCAATTGGGGGCGGTGCATTTCCCGGTTTCCTGCGAGCAGTCCGTGCAAAAACCTCTCGAGCGTGGCGTAGCCTTGCTCCATTCTTTCTGGTACGAGGAGGCGGAGAAGCAGTTCCAGCAGGTTGTCCAGGCGGACCCGCATTGCGCGATGGCTCACTGGGGCGTCGCCATGAGCCTGTGGCACCAGCTTTGGAACAAGCCGGATGACGAAACGATCAAGCGCGGCCGTGCAGAAGTAAAGGCGGCCCAGAAACAACGCCCCTCGACTGCGCGTGAACGCGACTACATTGCGGCCGTCGCCGCATTCTACAAGCCCTCGGGCAAAAGCGACTTCGCCGCCCGGGTTACGGCCTACTCCACGGCCATGGAGCAGATTTACCAGCGTTATCCAGACGATTTGGAAGGTTCGGCTTTTTACGCGCTGTCGCTTCTCGCCACCGATGAGTGGGGCGAGGGGGTGCAGGACGCCCGCAAGAAAGCCGCAGCGGTCCTGGAAAAACTGTTTGCTGTAGAACCGAACCATCCAGGGGTAGCGCACTATCTGATCCACACGTATGACACGCCGCAAATGGCGCATCTCGGCGTGCCAGCGGCACGTCGCTACGCGCAGATCGCCCCTGCTGCCCCCCACGCGTTGCACATGCCTTCCCACATCTTCGCCCGGCTTGGGCTGTGGCAGGACGACATCGATTCGAACCTGGCGTCGGTAGCCGCAACTCGCAAAACAGCGGCGATGCACATGGGAGGCGAAGGCCACCAGTTTCACGCCATGGACTATCTCGTCTACGCATACCTTCAAGTGGGGCGCGAATCCGAAGCGCAAAAAATCATCGAGGAAGTGAAAGCCATGCCTCCGATGAGAGACATGTACGGGGAAGGCAGCGATCCGCGAATCTATCCTCTCGTGGTTTTTCCCGCAAGGTATGACATCGAATTGCGCCACTGGGAGGATGCGGCTTCTCTCCAGCTCGTACCCAACGCCACTCCCGGAGAGAATTCCGTCACTCTCTGGGCCCGGGCAATTGGCGCGGCGCGCAGCGGCCATCCCGCACAGGCGCGCACGGACATTGCGGAAATGGAGCGCATCCACAAGCTTCTGCTCCATCAGAAGAAGAACGGGAACGCTGAGGCGGTTGAGCAGGACATCCAGGAAGCCACCGCCTGGGCTGCGCATGCCGAAGGCAAGGACGAGGAGGCCATTCAGACCTTGCGCACCATCGCCGAGAAGCAGGAATCGGGCGCCGCCGAATCCAACGGCGATCTGCCGGCGCGGGAGATGCTGGCAGACCTCCTGATGGAAATGAAGCGGCCACAGGAAGCCCTGTCCGAATACAAGACAGATTTGAAGTTCAGTCCGAACCGCTTCAATGGACTCTACGGCGCGGCGCGGGCGGCAGAACTAGCCGGAGACAATGACGAAGTGAGTTCCTACTACTCTCAGCTGCTGAAGATCTGCGAGGGGTCGAACTCCCAGAGACCCGAACTCGCCCATGCGCGGCAGCTGCTGGCAAAGAATTAGATCCCTGCCGTCAGAAGTGAAGCAGGATCTTGCCGGCCAGGATCGCCACCATTGCGGCCGCCCCCAAAGCGGCGTTGTATTCCCTGTGCTGAAAATACAGTTGCCTTGAAAAGCGCGCCTCCGTGCGTTCCGAGCTTGTTGAACGGAAAGTTGGGATCAGCCGCGGAACTCTGCGTGAATAGTCTTCGAACTCCGTGAACCGCTCTCTCAAAAACGCTTCTTCCGAAGCGATGACAGGCCAGTAAACGGCCAGGAAAAACAACAGAATCAGGGCTGCGATCCACCAACTCCGCGCCGCTACCGCAAAACCCACACCCATGATCAGCGAACCCAGATAGAGAGGATTGCGGCTATAGGCATACGGCCCGCTCATGGTGAGTTCTTCGTTCTTCCGTACATGTCCGGAGGCCAGCGCCCGCAGCAGCAGCCCGGCAATCATGAACATGCTGCCCAGCAATATTGACGCCAGGCTCGGATGCGCCAGCCACACGTAAACAACGGCAAAGAGGAAACCGAGAGGGACGCGAATCCGGCGCGCAATCTTCCCCCAGCCGGAGCCCTCAGCCACAACCGTTCTCCAGCAAGGACCAGGCGGCGGCTACAACCTGGTCCGCAGTAATTTCCAGCAGTCCATTTTCCGTCGTCTGGCGGTGGCTATAGGATGTGAGACTCGACGGGCTGCGCAGCACAGTGCTGCACGTCCCAAAGGGTCCATTGCGAGCAGGATCGGTGGGACCAAATATGCCGACTACCGGCACATTCAGCGCGGCGGCCAAATGCAGAGGACCTGTATCTCCACCGATCGCAAGCCGGGCCCGGCGCGTCAGAGCGATGAGTTGCGGCAAAGAGCACGAAATCGCCTCCGCCGCACCGCGGCTGCTGGTCTCCACGGCATGCGCTAGAATTCCCTCTCCGGGGCCGAAATTGATTAGCGATCTCAATCCTCTCTGTCCGAGTTCCAGTGCTACCTCTCCGTAGCGATCGGCAGGCCACTGCTTCGCTCCCCAACCAGCGCCGGGATTGATCATCACGAACTCGGCGAAGTTTCGCTCTTTCAGTTTGCGCTCGCTCTCGAGTTCCGCCGCCTGGTCGTGGGGAAATTCGATTTTCGGCACTTCGAGCCTGCGCCCGGCTATGGCTTCTGCGAGCGAGAGATTCTGTTCCACTATGTGGGCGCCGTTGGCCTCAATCTGCCGGCTGTAGAACATGCTGGCGACATTTTCCCGGGGCTGGGCGACGCCGTGAATGATCGGCGCCGCCGACCAGCGCGAAATCAGGGCGGAGCGGGCTGCGCCCTGAAAATCGGCCGCCACCTGGTATTTTTCTGCGCGCAACTCGCTGATTGCGTCGCTGATCTCCTGCCAGGTTTGCCGCGAAAGAAGAGCGGAGCGCCAGTTTCTCGTCTCCACAACGTGGACAATGTCTACAAGAGGCCGCTGCGGCGATCTGGGACCAGACCGCGCCGCCGAAGCGGCACACAGCAGTTCCATCCACTTTCTTTCGACGACCCAACCAATCGTCGAGTGGGGAAATGTCTGGCGGAGTGCGGTCACGGCGGGAAGGGTGTGAATGATGTCGCCCATCGACCCCAGACGCACAATCAGCAGGCGCTCGATGTCGGGCGACGGTGCGGGAAATTTTTCGGACTGCGATGACATGCTCACTAGGGCCGAAACCGGGCGATCATCTCCGTGGCCGAGTGATTTTTGGGATCTCCCACAATTTCAACCCGGCCGCCACACTCGAGCATGGCGTCCCCCTCGGGCACGGTTTCGGCAGTATAGTCCGTGCCCTTGGCCTGTACATCGGGACGAATTTCGCGGATCAGGGAGCGCACGTCAGGCTCGCCGAAGACGACTACTGCGTCCACGTCGGCCAGGGCGGCGAGAATCTCGGCGCGTTCAGCCGCCGGCATGAGCGGTCGTCCCGCTCCCTTGAGGCCGCGCACCGAATCGTCGGAGTTGACGGCAACCACCAGACGGTCGCCAAGCTGTTTGGCAGCATTCAGATAGCGCACGTGCCCGACGTGCAGGAAATCGAAACAGCCGTTGGCCAGGATGACTCGCTCGCCGGCATTGCGCCATTGCGCCACCTGCTCGCGGAGCTTGTCGCGATCGAAAATCTTCTCGCTGGTCAATGCGGCCTTGAGACGGGTGGAGAATGGCTGATCGCCGCCAGTAACTCCTGCGGCGAAACCGTGGCGGTGCCCCGTTTCATCACCACAATTCCGCCCGCATAATTTGCCAGATATGCGGCTTCTTCAGCGCTGGCTCCCGCGGCGAGGCTGGCGGTGAAGGTGGCGATCACGGTGTCGCCCGCCCCGGTCACATCCGCCACTTCATCGGTCCCGAAGATGGGAATGTCCACTGGCTTGTGGCGGCCGCTGAAGGCGACCATGCCGTCCCTTCCCCGGGTGATCAGAAGAGACTGCAGCTTCAGGCGCGACATGATTTGCTCGCCTGCCGACTGCACGCTCCCCCACTCCGGGCCGATCCTGACTCCCAGAGCCTCCTCGACTTCGGGTTCGTTGGGAGTTGCGGCGGTGGCGCCGGAGAACTGCAACAGCCGGTGGCGCGAATCGAGCACCACAGGAATTCGATCGAGCCGGCCCTTGTCGCGGATCGCGTTCAGGATTGCCGGGGTCGCGGCGCCGTATCCGTAATCGGAGATCAGCAAGGCATCGGAGACGCGGGCATACTGACGCGCCGCCAGCACCAATTCCCGCTTCAGGTGCCGGTTAGGCTCCGCGTCAGGCTCGCGGTCGAGGCGCACCACCTGCTGCCGCCAGGTGTGCGGCATTCCGGCCACGATGCGGGTTTTGGTGACGGTTGTGTACCCGTTGTCCTTCAGCACGCCGCTGACCGGGATGTGCTTGTGCCGAAACGCTCTCAGCAGAAGGCGGCCGGATTCATCGTTGCCGATCAAACCGACCGGCAGGACATTCACGCCGAGGTCGGCAAGGTTGTTGACGGCGTTCGCGCCGCCCCCGGGCACGACGGTGCGCTCGCGATGCTTGAGAATCAAAACCGGAGCTTCGCGAGACACCCGGGAGATCTCTCCCAGGACAAATTCGTCGGCGACCATGTCGCCGGCGACCGTGATCGTCAGCCTGGGGAACGACTCGACGATTTTCCGTAAGCGTTCGGCTTCTTTAGGATGCTTCATTCGGGCAGGTGAAATTCTCTCACGCCGGACGGTTTCGTTTCTCCATGACGTTCAGGATTGTCTGCACCGCCATTTCCGCTTCGACCAGTTGCATTCGGACTGGAACTACCGATAGGGGCTGGAGGCGATGTATCAGCGGCCCCAGGTTGATCTCGTCTTTTTCGGTGGTAACAAAGCCGTCCGCTCCACTCTGGCGGTACATGTTTAGCAGATCCTCGATATCTCTTTCCTGGTATGCATGATGGTCGCGAAAGACCGCCTCCGCCACGGGGCATGCTCCCGCCAGCCCCAGCTGCAGGAAGAAATTGTGCGGTTTGGCGATGCCACAGAAAGCCAGCGGCTGCGACGGAAGCGGGGGCGGCGCAATGCCCCGGCGGATATGCCACACCTGCTTGCCCTCCACCGGCAGACGATCGGAATTCTCGCCGGCCGCCATCACCACCACATCGGCGCGGTGCAAGGAACTGGCAGGCTCTCTCTGCCGGCCGAGCGGCAGGAGCTTGCCTTCGGCATCCTCCGGCGTCAGCAGCACGATGTCCAGATCGCGCGCCAGCGAACGGTGCTGGAATCCATCATCCAGAATGTGCAGTTGCGCCCCGGCGATGCGTTCCGCCTCCAGTCCCGCTTCGTAGCGATCCTCTCCGACCAGTACCGGGACGCCCAGATGCCGCGCGATCAGCAACGGTTCGTCTCCAAAGTCCTGCGGCGAGCCTGAAGGATTAACCACGGCGACCCCACGCGTCTGGCGTCCGTATCCTCGCGAGAGGACGTCGAACTTTACTCCCTTTTGCAGGAGCAGCTTTCCCAGTTGAATAACAAAGGGTGTTTTTCCCGAGCCGCCAACCGAGAGATTTCCCACGCTGACTACCGGCCCGCGCAAGCTCCGGGCTGGCAGAATCTTGCGATCATAGAGCCGGTTTCTAACTCGAACTCCCGCGCTGTACAAAGGCTGCAAGAGAGCCAGTCCGGCATATTTCGTCGCAGCCGAAAGTGGGAGATTTTTGCTCAAGGTGTTCGGGTCTGAACGGCCGCATGCTCGGCTGAGGGCGACAGGAGCGTTTCCAGTGCCTGCAGGGTTCTTGCGGTCGCTCCGGCCTGTTCCCGGAAGACTTCGGCCCCGAGCCGCCCCAGCCGCGTGCGCCGCTCTTTGTCGGAGGCCAAATCCAGCAGCGCAGAAGCGAGACCTTGCGGATCGACCACTCGCACAGCGCCGCGCTTTTCGAACAATCCTACGATATCGCGAAAATTTTCCGTGTGCGGCCCAACGACGATTGGCACCCCGAACTGGGCGGGCTCGAGAATATTGTGACCTCCCCTTGGCACCAGGCTGCCGCCGACAAACGCAATGTCTGCCATGACGTACAGAGAGGCAAGCTCTCCTACGCTATCCAGCAGCAGAACACCGGAGCTCAAGGCTTCGCCATTCCACTGGGAGCGGCGCCAGAAAGGGAGCTTCTTCCTCTCCAGAAGCTCTGCGACTGCATCGAAACGTTGCGGATGACGAGGCGCCAGGATCATCACGGCCCCAGGTTCGCTTGTGCGAAGTGTTTCAAAAGCGCCTAACAGCAGCTCTTCTTCGCCTTCGACCGTGCTTCCGCACACAAGAACTGGTCCCGCTTCGCCCTGCTGAAACGCAGCCCGCAGGCTCTGAACGATGGCTGTCGGCTCCGGCTGTCGCGTGTCGAACTTCAGGTTGCCGCTCACGTGTACTCGATCCGCCGGCGCTCCAATATCCGCGAGACGGCGCTGGTCCTCGACGGATTGGGCCAGAAAACAGTCGACCTGGCCCAGCACTCCTCTCAGCAAACCGCGCCACCGCCGGTAACCCGGCCATGACCGGTCGGAAATCCTGGCGTTGATCACCGCGATGCGAGCGCCGCTCTCGCCGGAAAGGCGCAGGAAATTCGGCCAGAACTCCGTTTCTGCAATCACAACCAGCACCGGCCGCAACTTCCGAAGATACGGACGGATGCAGAACGCGAAATCCAGCGGGAAATAGAAGACATTTCCCTCCCCGAATCGGCTCCGCGCCAGGGCCTGGCCGGTGTCGGTGGTCGTCGAGATCACCACGTGAAACTGCGGAAACCGCCGCCTGAGTTTCTCTACAAGCCCCACTACCGCCAGCGTCTCCCCCACCGAAACCGCGTGGACCCAGATAGATGGTTTCTCTCCACCGAGCCGCTCCGGAACCATCCCCAATCGCTCGCCGAGGCCCTTGCGATACTTGCCGTGCAGAGCCGCCTGGAGCAGCCAATAGGGCAGGCTCACCAGCAACGCGGCTGCCAGCAGCAGGGTGTACGCAAAGTACATGGGAAGCACATTCTAACGGCTGGATGTTCGAGACGCACGAGGCACCGTTGCCACACGTCCGGCGCATCCTATAATCAATGCTCATGTATCGCGGCGCGAATATTCAGCCAAACCTTCGCAAGTCCTGCCTATGGCTCGTAGTTCTGTTCCCGCTCCTCTCGCTGGCGGCCAAGAACTTCGTCATGCCCGCAGCCAGGGACGCCAAAAGCTATCCCGCGCACGACTCGCATCCGGAAGAGTTCGTTACCGTCGCTCTCGACCCCTACGACACTGCCGACAAAACGAGCATTTTCACCATCAAATACAACGAGATTGGCTATCTGCCGGTGTTCATGGTCGTCACCAACGACGGCGACAAGCCAATTTCGCTGACCGGCATGAAAGCTCAGTGGGTGACGGCGGACCGCAGCAAGCTCTCGCCGGCTGGCGAAGACGACATCTACCGGCGCGCCTCTCACCCCAGGCGCAGCGCTGGGTCTCCCTATCCGCTCCCATTTCCGACCGGCAAGGTAAAGGGCGGAGTCAAGAAAGAAGCACAGGACGAAATCGAGAATTCCCGCTTCCGCGCCCGCGCCGTCGAGCCCCACACTTCGCAGGCGGGCTTCCTCTTCTTCGAAATCTCGGAAATCTCGCAGCCGCTGGCAGGAGCTCACTTCTACCTGACTGGCGTGCGCGACGGCGACGGCCACGAACTGATGTACTTTGAAGTTCCCCTCGACAAGAACGTGGGTACGCCCGTCAATCCATAGCTTCTGACTGGTCGGAACCTCCGAGTCAGCATTTATAATCGCTGCATATGGCTACCCTGCCGGAAACTTCGGCCCAGGTCCGCGAAAAGTACGAGCCGGTCATCGGCCTGGAGGTGCACGTCCAGCTTTTGACGGCGAGCAAAATTTTCTGCTCGTGCGCCACGCGCTTTGGCGATCCGCCGAATACGAATGTCTGCCCGGTATGCCTCGGCCTGCCCGGCGCTCTGCCGGTCCTGAACCGCAAGGCGGTGGAGTTCGCGACACTGGCGGCCATGGCTCTGAATTGCCGCATCAATCAGACTTCGATCTTCGCCCGCAAGAATTACTTCTATCCCGATCTCCCCAAGGGATACCAGATTTCGCAGTTCGACAAGCCGCTGGCCGAGCATGGCTTCATCGAAATCAAGGTGAACGGCAAGGTGAAGAGAATCGGCATCACTCGCCTGCATCTCGAAGAAGACGCAGGCAAGAGCATGCACGAAGGATTTGCCGAAGCCGGCGACAAGACGGCCGTCGATCTCAACCGCAGCGGCGTGCCGCTGATCGAAATCGTCAGCGAACCCGATATTGCATCGCCGGACGAAGCCTACGAATATCTCACCCGGCTCAAGGAGATCATCCTCTACACCGGCGTGAGCGACTGCAACATGGAAGAAGGTTCGCTGCGCTGCGATGCCAACATCAGCGTTCGCCCGCGCGGCCAGAAGGAATTCGGCACCAAGACCGAGGTCAAGAACGTCAATTCGTTCCGCTTCATCCGCGAGGCCTTGATCTACGAGATCGAGCGCCACATCGACGTGATCGAGTCGGGCGGGCGGATCACGCAGGAGACACGTCTCTACAACTCCATCGAGGGCAAAACCTACGGGATGCGCTCGAAGGAGCAGGCCCACGACTATCGCTACTTTCCGGAGCCCGACTTGCTGCCCCTAGTGGTCGACGAAAACTGGCAGAGCGAGATTCGCAGCACCCTGCCTGAATTGCCAGAGGCTCGGCGCGCCCGCATGGCTTCCGAATACGGCATCACCGAGCAGGACGCTCACGTCCTGACCCTCACTCGAACCCTGGCTGACCAGTTCGAAGCGGCTGCGAAGGCTGCCCGCAATCCCAAGCGCGTGGCAAACCTGGTCCAGAGCGAATTGATGGGACGCCTCAAGGCCAAGGGCCTCGAAATCGAGCGGTCGCCGATCTCCATGAAAGGCGTCGCGCAGTCGGCCGACCTTGTCGAAAGCGGCACGATCTCCGGCAAGATGCTGAAGGATCTCTACGACCTCAGCTTCGAGCGCGGCAAAGACTTCCCGGTTGTATACGAGGAAGAAGGCAGCCCAAAACAGTCAAGCGACACTTCCGCGCTGGAGAAGATCATCGAGGAACTGATGACCGCCAATCCCAAACAGGTCGAACAGTACCGCGCTGGAAAGAAGACCGTCATCGGCTTTTTCGTCGGCCAGGTGATGAAGGCTTCCAAGGGGCAGGCAAATCCTCAGGTTGTGAACGAACTGCTGGCAAAAAAGCTGGAAGGATAGCGAAAATTCCCGGACTCTAACAGGTGTGGCCGAAGCGATGCCGGGGCATGGGATTCAGGCGCGTTCGGTTCGTATCAGGACGCGCCTTCAGGCGAGCCATAGTTCATCGAAAAATTGGAGACCGCGCCCATGAGGCGCAGTAGAACCTAGTCCAACTTACGCCCTGCGTGGCGTCGTCTAGGGCGTTCCCTCGTACAAAGCCCACAACTGATTTCCAATCACGCGATAAATCGCGAAGGCTTTCCCCGAGTCGAA
Source organism: Terriglobales bacterium (assembly GCA_963803205.1). GTDB lineage: Bacteria > Acidobacteriota > Terriglobia > Terriglobales > Acidobacteriaceae > CAWDLG01. Next base: position 574,153 of record CAWDLG010000002.1, on the reverse strand, counting down.
GACTTCGCGGAAGAGCAGCTCGCCGCGCCCATCCCCATCGGCATCGACCGCGTCAATGAACTCGAACCGCGGCAGCCCATCCAGATGCCGTGAGTCGGTCACCTTGCTGAATGCATCGTTCAGATCGCCGTAGAGATCGCTGGTTGCGACCAGGGTCACGTAGTAGTGGAGGTCGCTTTCCGTAGAGCCTGAGTGCGGCATGGTTGCCGTGGCTGTAAGCACGACGACCGGTTCGTTGCTGTTCGAAAGGTCGAACACCCGCATCTTTACATCTTCAAACGTAGGCTGCGCGGGCTTGGGTGCGCGGGCCGTCTTCTTGCGGGACGCGGGCTCGGGTTCCGCCGCGGGCATTCGCTTGCGAAGCTCCATCGACGCCATGGCCAGCGTCTTCTTCCGGTACGTTGCCTCCTCCTCCGGCTTGAGTTCGTAGTCATATGGACGAGGATCGGGGCCGCTGGCATCGGAGATTGCCACGATCATCGGCGCATTCGTCGGCGAAGCGGCGCCTGCACTCTTGACCGGTGTCTTGCCATGAACCGCAGCCGCCGCGGCTGGTGGCGGCGATTCTTCCTCGGCCTGGGAAGGCTCGGCCTTCCCTCTTCGCAGAACAGGCCGGTTCGGATCCTCCGCCTCAGTAGATGCCGGAGATGGCGCAGGCGGGGCGGGAGGCGCTGCCGCTGGCGGAGGCGTTGACGTTTGGGGAGGAGTCGCGGCAGGAGCGGCCGCCGGCGGCTCATCGGGAGCTTTCGCCTTCGCAGCATCCGGCCGCCGCAGAACCGGCGGCCTGCTGATGTCCTCATCCGGCGGCTTGGCCGGCCCTTCCTGCTTCTTTTTCACCGGTTCCGAGCCGGCCGGAACCCACGTTCCCTCGCCAATCCACGAATTGCCGGTTGGCCGCGCCGCGTCGATCGTGAACAATCCCTGCGAGACGCCTGTGCGCAGGCCTTCGTAAACCACGCCGGGCTCGAGAGCCATGGGCACCGGCGAGGCTTTAAACGATCCGGCGTCGTAGAAATTGCCGCCAGTCATGATAGCTACCGGCGTCAGCCTGGCCTTGCCGTTGGAAAGCACCTGCAGCAGTCCTAGTGCCCTCGGGCCCTTGTCCGGGCGTCGTCGGTTCGACTGCGCGGCCAGCAGCGCGGCAAAAGCCAGAAGCGCTGCCATCACAACGGCGCGCCTCCACAGCCGACCCGGCTTACGATATAAACTTCCTCCAGGAGAATTTGCCATGGATGTCAATGATAAAGCCCCGCAGTTCGCCCTGCCCGACCAGAACGGGGAGACCGTATCGCTCAAGGACCTCCGCGGCAAATACGTCGTGCTGTATTTCTATCCGCGGGCAGACACGCCGGGCTGCACCATTGAGGCCTGCGATTTTCGGGACTCATATGGAAAGATTCGGAAAACGGGCGCAGTGCTGCTTGGCATCTCGCCCGATACCCCAAAAGCGCAAAAGAAATTCGAGGAGAAGTTTGACCTGCCCTTCACCCTGCTCGGCGACGCCGACAAGAAAGTGGCCAACGCCTACGGCGTGATGAAAGAAAAGAACATGTACGGGAAGAAAGTCATGGGCGTGGCGCGCACCACCTTCATCATCGGCCCCGATGGCAAGATTCTGCATATATTCAACAAAGTCAAGCCCGAAGGCCATTCCCAGGAAGTCCTCGACTACCTCAAAACCGCCATGTAGCCGCGGGTATAGGTCCACGTAGCCACGGGTGTCCTCACCCGTGCCCCGCGCCCATGTAGGCACAGGTGTCTCACCTGTGCGGCAGGCACCTCCCACACCCACGTAGCCACGGGTGTCCTCACCCGTGCAGCATGCACCTCCCGCGCCCACGTAGCCACGGGTGTCCTCACCCGTGCCGTGCAGGATGCACCTCCCATACCTTTTCCGGTACATTTAATTACTCCCATGCTTGACCTGACCTTCGTTCGCGACAACCTTCCCCTCGTGGAAGAAAAACTTCGCCAGCGGGGCATGCACCCGGCTGAAGTCCTCAAGGACTTTCACGCCATCGACACCCAGCGTCGCCAGGCCATCACCGAAGCCGAGACCATGAAGGCGCGCCGCAACCGGTCTTCTGAAGAAATCTCAAGGATGAAGAAGGGCGGCCAGGACGCCAGCGCTCTGATCGCCGAGACCAAGGATCTCCGCGAGCAGATTCAGGCCAGGGAAAAGGCCGCAACCGATTTGGAGTCGAAGCTGCACGACCTGCTCGCGGGCATTCCGAACATCCCCAACGAAACTGTGCCGGTAGGCGGCAGCGCCGAACAGAACGTGGAAGCTCGCCGCTGGGGCACGCCGCCGCAATTCGACTTCGCTCCCAAGCCTCACTGGGAATTGGGAGAGCAACTGGGAATTCTGGACCTGGAGTCGGCGGCCAAGCTTTCAGGCGCGCGATTCGCCGTGTATTGGGATCTCGGCGCAAAGCTGGAGCGCGCGCTGGCAAATTTCATGCTCGATCTCCACACCCGTGAGCATGGTTACACCGAGGTTCTGCCTCCGTACCTGGTGAATTCCGATTCGCTGTATGGCACCGGCCAGCTTCCCAAGTTTGCGTCCGACCTGTTCCGCGTCCCGCACGGCGAAAAAGATCTCTGGCTTATCCCCACAGCCGAAGTCCCGGTGACGAACCTCTACCGCAACGACACGCTGGAAGAGGCCAGGCTTCCGATTTCGCTGACCGCCTACACACCGTGCTTTCGCAGCGAGGCGGGCTCCTACGGAAAAGATGTCCGCGGCATCATCCGCCAGCATCAGTTTCAGAAGGTGGAGCTGGTGAAGTTCACCCGGCCCGAAGACTCGTACGATCAGCTGGAAAAGCTCACGCACCACGCGGAGACTGTCTTGCAGAAGCTCGGACTGCACTATCGGGTGGTGCAGCTCTGCACGGGCGATATGGGTTTCGCCTCGGCGAAGACCTACGACCTCGAGGTCTGGCTGCCCGGCCAGCAACTCTTCCGCGAGATCTCCTCCTGTTCGAACTTTGAGGCATTCCAGACGCGCCGGGCGAATATCCGCTTCCGACGGGAGGGCAAGAACAAGTCGGAACTGGTTCACACTCTCAACGGCAGCGCGTTGGCTGTCGGCCGCACCTGGGTTGCGATCGTGGAGAACTACCAGCAGAAAGATGGCAGTATTTTGGTTCCCGAGGCTCTGCGGCCCTATCTGGGAACCGACCGGATCAGCGCCCGGACCTGACGCGAGCCGACCTCCCCTGTGTCCCCCTGTGGTCTTGTTTTTCTATCCAAGCCGGTACAGAGCGGGCGCACACAAGTTGCGCGCTTTAGTGCATGAATGCGCTGGAAGGGAGCGCCTACTCGCCTTTCGCGATTCTCTCAACCTGCTTCAGGTGATTCAGATCGTGCCCCGCATACATGCGGATGATATGCGCGATGGTCTCCTTGCCGCGCTCCTGGTGCATGCCATAGCTTTCCAACGCTTCCTTGGGAAGAGACTTCAGCAGCGCCAGATTGCTCTGCCTGACTACGCGAAAGAGTTCGAGCGAAGCTTTCGGGTCCTGCTTGCCGTAATTGAACATTTTGGCCCAGACGTTCTGGTCAAATGCCTGGATATCGGTGCCGCTCAGCCCCAGGATGTGCCGCATGCGCCACGCGGCCACCAGTTCGGCGTCGGCCAGGTGCGCCAGCACCTCCGCCGCCGACCAGCGATCCGGAGCCGGCCGCTTGCGCAGACGCTTCCGGTCCATCTTCTTCACCAACGCTGCCAGCTTCACGGCCGTGGTCGATTGGACCTTCAGGGGATCTTTGCCTTCAACGTTGCCCAGGATGCGCGAGATGTATTGCTGCGGTGTTTCCGGCATCGGGTTCTTCTCCTATCGGTTGAGTTTGTCCAGGTGGCGAAATCCGTCGGTCGCCACGAATATCAGCACGGTGATGGCCCCGTTGTAGGCCATGTGAACCAGAAATCCGGCCGCAACCGATTTGGTGATCGCGCGCACGGTCGTGAGCACCAGCCCGACAATCAGGATCAGCAGTACTGGCCCCCACGCCCGCCCCAGTTGCGGCGCATGGATGAGGCTGAAGGCGAGACCGGTGAGGACGATGGCGACCACCACTCCCAGGCGGCGTTGGAGAACGGGGTAGAGAAAGCCGCGGAAGAACAGCTCTTCCATCAGCGGTGCAAAGGTGATCCCGAAGACCGACATGATCCAGGCTTCCAGTGTGGTCTGGAAGAACTTATCCATCGGCAACTCTTTGGGGATGGGCAGCAGATGCGCCAGTCCCTGCAAGCTGAGCGCTAGGACAATGCCGCCCATGAGATATCCAACCCAGTTGCTGGGCCAGTTCCAGCGGATCGCGCGCCAGAACCCCGGATTTGCCCGCCTCTTGACGATCAGCACCATGAAGGCAAGAACCACGACATAAGAAAGCAACTGCGCCGCCACGGTCACCAGCGGATAGGTCGCCACCTCGACGGCCGGGATGCGCGGAAACAGAAACCGGTGCGCAGCAAAGGTACACGCCAGCAGCAGCAGGAAAATCGAGACGACCGTCAGGATGGCGATCTGGAGTACATCCCAGCCGCTCCAGGGCGGATTTTCGCCTCCAGTCGGGACAGGCGGCGGAGAAATGACTATCGACGGGGCGTCGCCGGACGGCTGCGGTGGCTCGGGATCGAAGCTCGGATTTTGCGGCGAGGACAAGCGGTCTGGGTCGTGGGAGCCCTTAGCTGAATTTACACGAAAAACGAGTCCTTCGTTGGAGCTCGGCGGACTGCCTACGCAACCTCGTGCGGCGATAACTGGGCTTCCGGCTCCAACGCAGCATGATGAGCGGGCAGACCACGGAAATACTGGGCCAGCGCCTGCCCGGTGTACGACTTCTTCACCCGCATCACCTGCTCAGGGGTTCCCTGCGCGACCAGCCTGCCGCCTTCTTCTCCGCCCTCAGGGCCAAGGTCGATGATCCAGTCGGCATTGCGAATCACGTCGAGATTGTGCTCGATGATCACAATCGTGTTGCCGAGGTCGGTCAGCCGGTGCAGCACGTCGAGCAGCTTCTTCACGTCATCGAAGTGCAAGCCGGTAGTGGGTTCGTCCAGGAGGTACAGCGTCTTCCCGGTCTGCCGCTTGCTGAGTTCGCGCGCCAGCTTGATTCGCTGCGCCTCGCCGCCGGAGAGCGTCAGCGCCGACTGGCCCAGGTGAATGTAGCCGAGGCCAACGTCTACCAGGGTCTGCAGCTTTTGCTTTACCTGGGGAATGTTTTCCAGGATCGGCAGCGCATCCGCAACCGGCATTTCCAGAAGGTCGGCGATGGAAAATCCGTTGTATTTGACCGCCAGGGTCTCGTGGTTGTAACGGCGTCCGCCGCAGACTTCGCAGAGCACGTAGACATCCGGCAGAAAATTCATCTCGATCCGACGCTGTCCTTCTCCCTGGCAAGCCTCGCACCTGCCTCCCGAAACGTTGAAGGAGAAACGCCCGGGCTTGTATCCACGCTCTCGCGACTCCGGCAGCATGGCATAGAGATCGCGAATCTGGGTGAACACTCCGGTGTAGGTGGCCGGGTTGGAGCGGGGCGTGCGACCGATGGGCGACTGGTCGATGCGAATCACCTTGTCGATGTTCTCGGCCCCGGCAATCGCTTTGTGCTCGCCGGGTTCTTCGCGCGAACGGTAGAGCTTGCGTGCCAGGGCCCGGTAAAGAATGTCGTTCACGACCGTCGATTTGCCAGAGCCCGAAACTCCGGTGACCACAGTCATCACGCCGAGAGGGAAGGTCACGTCCAGATTCTTCAGATTGTTTTCCCGCGCACCCAGAATGCTGATTCCGAGACCGTTGGGACTGCGCCGCTGGGCCAGCATCTGAATCTGCGTCCTGCCCGAGATATAAGCGCCGGTCAACGACTGCGGCGATTGCATGATTTCCCGCGGAGTACCGTACGCCACCAGGCTCCCTCCGTGGCGGCCGGCGCCAGGTCCGAGGTCGATCACATAGTCGGCCCGGCGAATGGTCTCCTCGTCATGCTCCACGACGAGGACGGTGTTCCCCAGATTGCGCAATTCTTCGAGCGCCTTGAGCAACCGGTCATTATCGCGGTGATGCAGGCCAATGGAGGGTTCGTCCAGCACATACAGCACGCCCCGCAATTTTGATCCAATCTGCGTGGCCAGCCGGATGCGCTGACCTTCGCCCCCGGAGAGAGTGGCTGCCGAACGCTCCAGCGAGATGTAGCCGAGACCCACGGCATCGAGGAATTGCAGTCGCTCGACGACTTCGTGCACGATGCGGGCGGCAATCAGAGCTTCACGCCCGGTGAGCTTGATGCTCTTGGCGGTTTCGAGCGCCCGCGAAACCGGCAGCGCCACGAAATCGGCGATGGAGATTCCGTTGACCTTCACCGCCAGGCTTTCCGGACGGAGTCTCTTGCCCTGACAGGCGGGACACTCGCTCGCCGACATGTGATCCAGCAGCCAGTCCCGGTAAGTCTCAGAGGTCGACTCTTCCAGCGCTTGCTTCAGGTACCCGAGAATCCCTTGAAATCCGGTCTTGCCGCCCTTCTGGGGTTCGCCATAGAGCAGCAGATTCTGTACTTTCTCCGGCAGCTTTTCGAAAGGCGTTCCCAAGTCGAAGCCGTGGGCGGCCGCGGTTAGCTGAATCATCCTCAGAAGATTTTGCGACGCTGAACCCGGCCCCAGGCCGCCTTCAAGCAATGGCTTCGACCAGTCCACGATGACTTTGGCGGGATCGAAGTCATAGCGGCTTCCCAGCCCATGGCATTCCGGGCACGCCCCGTAAGTGCTGTTGAACGAAAATGACCGCGGCTCGAGCTGCGGCACGTTGATTCCGCAGTCCGGGCACGCCAGACGCTCGGAGAAGAGCTGCTCTTCGCCGCCTACGACGGCAACCTGCACCAGCCCTCCCGAAAGCTTCATCGCCAGCCCGACGGAGAGTTCCAGGCGACTTTCGATCCCCGGCTTCACCAGCAGACGGTCCACCACGACCTCGATCGTGTGATTTTTGCGCTTGTCCAGGTTGAGGTCGTCTTCCAGATTCACCAGTTCTCCGTCGACTCGCGCCCGAGCGAACCCATGCTGGACCATCTTCTCCGTCTCTTTTTTGAACTCGCCTTTGCGGCCTCGCACAATGGGCGCGAGGATCATCACCCGGTCCTCGGGGGTGAGGGCCATCACGCGGCGCACAATCTGCTCCGCCGACTGCCGGCTGATCGCCTGGCCGCAACGGGGACAGTGGGGCGAACCGATGGAGGCGAATAGAAGACGAAGATAGTCGTAAATTTCGGTGATGGTTCCGACCGTCGAGCGGGGGCTGCGGCTGGTGGTTTTCTGTTCGATCGAGATCGCCGGACTCAAGCCGTCGATCGAGTCCACATCGGGACGCTCCATCTGGTCCAGAAATTGCCGGGCGTAGGCCGACAGGGTCTCCACGTAGCGTCGCTGCCCTTCGGCGTAAATCGTGTCAAATGCTAGAGATGACTTGCCTGACCCGCTCAGACCGGTGATCACCGTGAGGGTATTGCGGGGGATCACGACATCGATGTTCTTCAGGTTATGCTGGCGTGCGCCGCGAACCGAAATCTTGGTGATTGCCATAGGCCAAAATGGCCCTTCCGTAATGTGGACGGGACCCCAGGAATGTCCGAAAGTGTAGGAACGCACCTCTACTCCGTATCTTAGTTGTTAACAGAAGAATGCGTCAACGCGGGTAGAGTGTCGATTGTGCAAAACCCGGCCGCGAAGCCGGAAAAAGGCATCTTAAGAAGCGCGGAAAGTAGGCAAGACCTTGAGCAACATAGTGTTGGCTCTGATACTGTTCTTTACCGTCCTGCTGGCCATGGGGTTCGGCATTGTGACCGCCTACGGCGCCATCAACGGCGTCCTTTACGCCTTCGCCTACCGGTCCCGGCAGCGTTCGGGCTCGGCTCCGACCCTCGTTCCCCACGAGAATCCGGTGAGCGGCGACTAGCGCACTCCTCCACTAGCCTTTCAATTTCAACTATTTAAGACGGGTTGAATTTAAGACGGGTCGAAGCGTCGCGCCGTATTCCTGGCGGCGTAGCCGGCTACTCAGGATTGCCCTGGTTTCCCTGGATCTGCTGGTCCGGAGGCGCTGGGAAGCCCTGGGGAGCGGATTGGGAGGGCTGCTGCATCTGTTCCTGCTGGTGCTGAAGCTCCTGTAGAAGCTGTTCGGGGGTTTTGACCGGAGGCTGCTGCTGCTCGCCGGAGCGCTCTGCCATGTCTGAACCCTGATTCTCGCCCGGCGGGGCCCCTTCCCCGGACATGGGCTGCCCATCGTCGTTGTCGTCGTCAGCAGACGGCATCTCAGACGGCGACACCTCTTGTCCGAAGGTCCCCGGCTGTTGAGGCTGGGCTCCCGGATAGGGCACCTGTCCCGCCGCCGGACCTCCGACGGCAACGCTGGGCGAACCGACATCCGGCCCACCCATTTTCTGAGTGAGCACGATTTGTTCGACCGCGGTTGGATCAGCCGCAGTTCCGACCATCACGTAGTTGAAATTAGTGCCGTTCAAAAGCCTTACGAGAACATCGCGTGCGGGTCCCGGACCGAGGTTCGTCACTACCCGGTCGGTTGCGTTGGCCGGCACATCAATCGTTGCGCCGGTCTTGTTTCGTACCTCACGCAGGACGTCCCCCAGGGTCGAGTTTCTGGCCACAATCCTCAGGTCGCCATTCGCATATTCGACATTCGGAGGTGTGGCCGGCATCTGGGCAAGCGTCAACTGCTGCTTCTCCTCGGGAGTAGGCGCTGGCTTCACTTCCTGCTTGACTGGAGTCGGTTTTGCCGCCGGTTTCTTTCGCTGGGCCGCGTACGCGGGAAAGGCAGCAGTCAGACAAAAGACCGCAATGATAAGGCCGGCGGATGAGCGTGCGAGTGACATCAGAAAATCCCGATTGGTGGTCAGCATGCTTTGTCCGCGGGCAGGGGCGCCCGCGCCACATGGCTCTTCAGCAGAGCGGATCAACCAATAACAGAAATTGTAGCACTCGCTCTGACGCGACCGGCGCAAATGTTCAGCCGCGGGAACCGCACAAACCACTCTTAAGTGCTAGATACCACTTGCCTGAAAGGCACGTGCGGATCAGTAACCCTATGTTCCTCCGTGCGCTCTGTGGTGGATCGCCTTTTCAACCACAGATCACAGGACACAGAGGAAGGCCCCCGGGCGGAACATGCAGGCGCGTCGGGCCCAGCGCATGGGGAGAAGGTTACGGCTTCTTAGCCGCCTCGGGCTGCTTGGGCAGAATCGCGACCTTGGCAGTGATTTTTTGATCCTTGTCCATGCCGCCGATTCGAACCAGGCCGCGAGACGAAATCAGCAGGCCGCGATTATCCATGGTGGCGTCGGTCTGGTTGTCGCTGATGGTCTCCCACTTGCCGGATTTCAGATTGAAATCAAAAATTTCCGGAGAGGGTTCCGCTGCCTTTCCGTCGTATCCCATGCCAGTGTGTGAGAACGGCTTGTCGCTACCGCCTGCGAAATAGATGCGGTCGTCTTTATCGGAGCCTCCGGCAGCGATGTGAAAGCGCCCGCTTCCCGGATGCTCCGGCAACTTGGTCCACTGAATCTTCTCGGGGTCGTGATGGTCAATTTTTCCCCGCCAGCATTCGTTGCTCACAACAAAAGCGGGGTTCCCGGAGGGATTGGCTGTGGCACCATCGATGTACACGATGTTGTCGTCCACGACGTCGCCGGCGTGGCCGAAGACCGCAGGCCCGGCAAGTGGGGTACCAGCTTTCCAGGTATTTTTCTCTGCGTCGTACACCTGGACATCGCGCAGCACCTGATTCCCCGAGCGGCCACCGATGAGGTAGATGTAGCGGTCGTGATAGACGCCGATCACGGCATCCTGCACTCGGACCGGAGTGTCCTGGCCGCGAAACCAGCGATCGGTCAGGGGATCGTAGACGTTGACGTCGGGTACGGTCATGATGCCGCCGCGTGAGTCGACCACATAGCCGCCGAAGAGGAAAACGTGATCACGCGCCGCCACTGCCGCTGCGCCTAGCCTCCCCACCGAGCCCGGCACGGGCCGGGTCTTGGTCCACTTGCCGGTGTCGGCATCCAGCGCGTATGAGTCGGTCGTCACCGCATCCCAGGTTTTTTTCTCGCCGAGGCCCATCATGGACAAGAAAAGCGTCTGGCCACGGACCTTCAGGCTTGCGACGGCACTATTGGCAACGGGGGCGGGAAGATTCTCGAATTCGACTTTGGAGGCAGCCAGCAGCCAGCCCGCAAGCAGCAGAACGGAGACAAGAGTTTTCCTGATCGTATGCAAGATCTTCAAAAATACCACGTCAGAGCCGCTGCCAAAAGGCAGGGGCGTCAGCAAAATATCAACGGCTGCCTTTGCCGACCGTTAGAATGCTGCCGTGCCGGACTCTCCGCATCGCGCCTTGCTGTCGTGGTGCCTGCTGGCTGCTTCCTGCCTGGCGTGCTTTGGCGTCTGGCATTGGGCAACTCACATCTTTGTCCCCGTGAAGACCGCGGCGGCAGTGGCCGGGGGAAGGCCGATCGGCAACAATTCCGACCTTTATCCGCGCTGGCTCGGGGCGCGCACGGTGCTGCTGGAGCGTCGCAACCCATACAGCGCCGAAGTCACCCGGGAGATTCAAATCGGCTACTACGGCAGGCCGCTCGATCCGGCGCGGGCTGCCGACCCGGTCGACCAGCAGGGATTCGCTTATCCGCTGTACGTGGTGTTCCTGCTGGCGCCGGTGGTCAACATCCCATTCGCGACTCTCTCCCCGGTGTTTGGATGGATGCTGCTGGCTTGCACCGCAGTCAGCGTGCCGCTGTGGATGTACGCCCTGGGAATTCGCGCGTCGCCCGTCACGCGACTCGCGTTCGTGATTCTGACTCTCGGCACGTATCCTGTCGTGCAGGGATTCTATAAACAGCAATTCTCGCTGCTCGTAGGTTTTCTGCTGGCAGCAGCCGCGGCTGCGGTGGTACGGCAGTGGCTTACGCTGGCCGGATTCTTAGCGGCGCTTGCCATGATCAAGCCGCAGATTTCTGTCCTTCTGATTCTGTGGTTCGTGGCCTGGACTTTCGGCAACTGGTCCCAGCGGAAACGGTTTGTCATCAGTTTCCTGGTGACCATGGCACTCCTGGTTGGCGGGGCGGAGATTCTGCTTCCGGGATGGATCTCCCTCTTCGCCGCCTCACTCCGTGAGTACCAGCACTACGCTGCCGATCCGTCGATTCTTCAGGTTCTTTTTACGTCCACCGGCGGGATAGTCATCGCAGTCATAGTGCTTCTGTACCTTCTGCTTCTGTACACGACCGAAGTTTTTTGGAAGCGGGAAAGCCGGCCGGCTGGCTCCGTCGGCTTTGCCTGGATGATCGCACTGTCTCTGACGGCTACGCTTGCCATTCTGCCCAAGCTCGCGGCCTACAACCAGATCTTGTTGATTCCGGCGGTCTTCGTCCTGGCCAGGCACAGGCACGACGCCCACAAATGGAAGATGCTGCAACGGTCCATGACCAGAGGCACGTTTGCATGCATCGCGTGGCAGTGGGCGGCGGCTTTGTTGTTGTCGCTCGCCTCGCTTGTGGTTCCGCTCGCGAAATTGCGCTGGAGCGCCGAGGTCCCGCTCTACACTCTGTTCGCGATGCCGCTGCTCGCCCTGGCGGCAATCCTGCTCTCGAACCCTGGCTTTCTCGGCCTGACGTTTTATTCGGCAAAGGCCGTGAAGAAGTGAGCGCTTAATCGAATGAATGTAGGCGCGGGGCGTCTCGCCCGTGCGTTCTCTATGCTTGTGGTTAGGGGAAAAACAAACCACAGAGCACACAGGGGTGCACAGAGGAAATCCTTTCTCGGGCAAGTCTGAGGATGAGCCTACTTGCCCCTTGCCTCGGGGTGAAATTCCAGGGTGATCAGCATCAGGTTGGACTTGCCAACGTTGGTCAGCGTATGTCTTAGCCCTCCCGGAATCCAGGCAATCTCGCGCGCTTTCAACTCCCGGATCGAGGAACCCTTGCCAGGCACGTCGCTGCGGACCTTTACATCGGTGACCGCGACCACCAGGTGCGGCCCAGGGTGCTGGTGAAGAGGGATGACGCCACCGGGCTGAAGATCGATTTCGGACACTCGCACGCCATCCTTCACGAACATGATGTCCTGCGTGCCTCCATCAAAGACATGCAGGGCCCGTTCTTCATCCCACGGCGGAGGCGGATTCTTGCGCGCCTGCTCGTCCTGGAGCAGTTCCACGGTGATATTGCGGAACGGAGTCGGGGCCAGGTCGCGCACTGTATGGGCGAAGCCTCCGGCTGAGAAACGTGTCTCGCCGTCCCGAAACTTCAGCGTGACCGGCGCCTTGCCCGCCACTTCGTTGCTGATTTCCACCGCCCCCAGGTTTACGTAGATATAGTCGTGATCGTGGCGGTGCAGCCGGGTAGAGGTTCCGGGCGGCACTTCCACGCTGAAAACGCGTACGTACTGGTTTTGCAGGGAAAGGTGGTGCGTGGGATCCTCGATAATTTTCACTTCCGGGCCGGTCTGAGAGGAGAGCGACAGAGCGAACCCGGCCATGAGAAGAGAACCCGCTAACCGCAAAGTTCGCAGCGTAGGCATGCGCGGAATTCTACAGCAGCGAGAAATCGTGTAGGCTGACTCCTTCCCGATGACACCCCAGACAGCGAATTCGATGGTGGCGCCTCTGCGGCGCGTTATGGTCTGCTCTCCGTCATCGGCCGGATGGGACCGGCCTGACCCATCGTGGCATGAGCTGGGCTTTTTCCATCCGCCCGTGTTCTCCACCGCGAGCGAGCAGCACCAGCAGCTATGCCAGATACTCAATGAAGCCGGGACAGAAGTAATCCAGCTACCGCGCTCTGAGGAGCTCACCCTCGATGCGGTTTACGCTCACGACGCCTCGTTCGCGACGGCAACCGGGGTGGTCATTCTGAATCCAGGCAAGCCGAACCGCGTGGTGGAGAGTCGGGCTCACAAAGAGTTTTATGCCAGCCTCGGAGTCCCCGTTCTCGGTGCGGTAAAGCCTCCTGGTCTAGCCGAGGCGGGTGACATGGTGTGGCTCGACGAGAGGGCCTTGCTTGTCGGGCGCGGCTACCGGACCAATCAGGCCGGAATCGAGCAGTTGAGAGATATTCTCGGGCCCCAGGGGGTGAGTGTCATCAGCGCGCCTCTGCCGCACGGCGCCGGTCAGGCAGCGTGCCTCCACCTGATGTCTCTGATCAGCCTCCTCGATGAACAAACTGCGCTGGTCGACCCATCCCTGCTCGCCGTGGAGACCGTGGAACTGCTGTGCGCGCGAGGTTATCGGCTAATCGAAATCGACACTTCGGAGCGGGATACGCTGGCCTGCAATGTTTTATCCCTTGGACACGGGCGACTGGTGGCCATCGCAGAGAACATCCGGACCAATAAGCGGCTGGTCGATACAGGGTTTGAGGTTCGTTCGTTTCCGGGGTCGGAGCTGTGCATCAACGGTTCCGGCGGGCCCACCTGCCTGACTCGCCCGCTGGTTCGAGGAATGTAGGCTCTGAATCCTCGCACGGGTGAGACGCCCGTCCCTACATGCCTAATCGCACGGGCGAGACGCCCGTCGCTACCTGAGCCGCTGAATCCTCGCACGGGCGAGACGCCCGCGCCTACATGACAATTGCCTGCTGCTAGAATGAATTCGTAATGGTTCTGCCGTTCGTGCGCGATCTCTTCGCTGAGATGGAGAGATTGCCGGGCTTCTTAAGTGTGGCCTCCCACCTGAAGGAGGGCACGGGCCGGATCCGTGTGTCCGGACTTGTGCCGGCCGCGAAAGCTCTGCTCCTGGTTCTTCTGCAAAAGGCTTCCCAACGGCCGCTCATCCTGATTGTTTCCGATAATCGCGCGGCGGAAGACGCCGCCCCTGTCCTGCGGGCTTTCTGTGAATTGACTGGGATTTGTGATCCGGAGTCCGTCGTCGTACTGCCCACGCGCGACGTGCTGCCATTCCAGAATCTGTCTCCCCATCCTGAAATCCAGGAGGAGCGGGGCGTAGCGCTGTGGAAGATCGCGAGCGGCGCGGCTTCAATCGTGCTCTCGCCCCTGGCTGCAACGGCGCTGCGGGTGCAGCCCGCCGAATACTACGCTGGATTGGCGCGCACACTGCGCAGAGGCGAGACCATCGACACCGACCCGCTTCTCGCCCACCTCAACACCGTCGGTTACACCTCGACCGATGTCGTCGACATGCCGGGCGAGTATGCGGTCCGCGGCGGGATCCTCGATGTGTACTCGCCCGAGAGCGATCGGCCGGTTCGGGTCGAGTTTTTTGGCGATGAAGTTGAGTCCATCCGCAAGTTCGACCCCACGACGCAGCGTTCGTCTGACGCCCTCGACGAAGTGCTGCTTCTGCCGCTCACCGAGACCCCGGTTACCGAAGATGTGCTGGGCGCGATCCACGCCCGGTTGTCAGGCCGCAGGATCACTGGGGCGGACGAGGTTGTCGAGCAAGCCGTCCGGGCGGGTGGCGTGACGGTTTTTCCCGGCTGGGAATTCTACGCGGGCGTGGCCGGAGCGGATCGCACGATTTTTGACCTGCTGCCCAATGCCGCAGTCGTGGTCGACGAACCCGACGTATTGCGGCCCGAACTGGAGCGGATCTGGTCGCGGATCGAGGAAGCCCACGAGCGCAGCGGGGTGGGAAACCTGGTGCGGCCTGCCGATCTCTATCTTCCGCCGGAAGATTGGTGGCAAAAAATAGCCAGCCTGGGCGGAGCCGACCTTGAGCACCTCGAGGTCACGCGCGACGAAGCGACCGGTACGGTCAGCTTCCTTTCGCAACCGGCTCCCCGTTTCCACGGTTCGGTCCCGGCGATGATCGATGCGGTGAAACAGCACATCGGGGAAGGGCGCCGCGTGCTTGTCGCCGCGCCGAATATCGGCGAGGTCGAGCGCCTGGCTGATGTTTTCACCGAGTACAGCGCCTCGTTCCGGCTGGGAAGTCGCACCCGAGGGGGCGAAAGCTATGCCGACGAGACTTCCTATTTCGCCGGAGAGGTGCTAACCAGCACGCTGGTGAAGGCTTACCTTCCGGATGGCGTCATCCTGCCGGAGGCGGAACTGGCTATTTTCGGCTCGCGCGACCTGTTTGACGAGTCCGAAACCGTGATCTCGCGCCCCCAGCGCCAGCGTTCCAAGACCTCGGCGTTTCTTTCCGACTTCCGCGATCTTCAGGTTGGGGATTACGTGGTGCACGTGGAGCATGGAATCGGGCAGTATCAGGGCCTGAAGGAAATCAATCAAGGGGACGGGAGCGCCGAGTTCATGCTGCTGGAATACGCAGAGGGTGCGCGGCTTTACGTTCCCCTGACTCGTCTCGACCTGATCCAGAAATACCGCTCCTCAGAAGGCGCGAAGCCCGCGCTGAATCACCTTGGCAGCGCGGCCTGGGCCAAGACCAAGGCCAGGGTCCGCCGGGCGATGAAGGACATGACGGAAGAGCTGATCAAGCTCTACGCCGAGCGACGGGCATCCCAGGGACACGCGTTCCCGGCAGACAGCGAGTGGATGCGGGAGTTCGAGGATGCGTTCGAATACAACGAGACCGACGATCAGGAATATGCGATTGTCGACGTGAAGCGCGATATGGAGTCTTCCCAGCCCATGGACCGGCTGCTCTGCGGCGACGTGGGCTATGGCAAGACGGAAATCGCCATGCGCGCGGCGTTCAAGGCCATCAGCGACAACAAGCAGGTCGCGATTCTGGCGCCGACCACGGTCCTGGCTTTTCAACACTACGAGACATTCAAGCAGCGCTTCGCCGCCTTCCCGGTGACGATCGAAATGATCAGCCGCTTCCGGTCTCCGCGGCAGCAGAAGGAAATTCTCCAGAAAACTGAGACGGGCAAGATCGACATTCTGATCGGTACCCACCGCCTGCTATCCAAAGATGTGAAATTCAGCGATCTGGGGCTGCTGGTCGTCGACGAGGAGCAGCGCTTCGGAGTGCGCCACAAGGAACGCATCAAACAGATGCGCAAGCAGGTAGACGCGCTTACCATGTCCGCCACGCCCATTCCCCGCACGCTGCACATGTCCCTCGTTGGTTTGCGCGACATGAGCGTCATCGAGACACCGCCGAAAGACCGCATCGCAATCCAGACCGTGGTGGCTAACTGGGATGAAAAGCTGATCCGGTCCGCCCTCGAACAGGAACTCGATCGCGGCGGGCAGGCCTACTTCGTGCACAACCGGGTGGATACCATCTGGGAGATTGCGGCGAAGCTTCAGCAGTTGGTGCCGCGAGCGCGGATTATCGTGGGCCATGGGCAAATGTCGGAAGGGGAGTTGGAGAAAGTGATGCTCAAGTTCATGCATCACGAAGCGGACATTCTGGTTGCCACCACCATCATCGAGAATGGTCTCGACATTCCGCTCTGCAACACGATCCTGATCAATCGGGCCGAGCGGCTGGGTCTTTCGGAGCTCTATCAGTTGCGCGGACGGGTCGGACGCTCAAACCGCCGTGCCTATGCCTATCTGTTGCTGCCATCTGAAATTGAACTCACTCCCATCGCCCGGCGGCGGCTGGCGGCGCTGAAGGAGTTCTCCGATCTTGGCGCCGGATTCAAGATCGCAGCCCTGGATCTCGAATTGCGCGGTGCGGGGAATCTCCTCGGAGGGGAGCAAAGCGGCCACATCGAGGCCGTGGGATTCGAGCTCTACACCCAGATGCTCGACCGCGCGGTGCGCGAAATGAAAGGGGACGCTGCGCCGGAAGAAACGGAGACACAGCTCAATCTCGGCCTGAACATTCGCATTCCGTCGGAATACATTCCCGAGGAGAACCAGCGGCTGCGAATGTACAAACGAGTGGCGGGAATTCATACCGAATCGCAGCTTGGCGACGTGCGCGCCGAATTGCAGGACCGCTATGGAGAACCGCCGGCGGCGGTGCGGAACCTGCTGGAGTATGCAACGTTGAAACTGCTGGCGATTGGCGTCGGCGCAACCACCATCGAGCGCAAGCGCGACCAGGTGAGCATCCGCTTCCGGCCGAATGCTGCGATCGATCCCGAGAAGTTGGCGCGCTTCGTTTCTTCGCGGCCCGGTTCCCAATTTTCTCCCGACGGCACTCTGAAATTTCCGCTGAAGACTATGGCCGCGGAGGATGTCCTCGCCCAGTTGCAGAAATTGCTGGGGGATCTGGCGGGGGCGCCGCAGTCCCCGTCGCTCGCGTCGTAGCGAAGGCGCTACAGAAATTCCGAGGTCTATTGGTTCGTATCAGAGCATGCCTTTCAGGCATGCCGTAAAGGATCGAAGCGTTTTTGAAGATCGCGCCGATGAGGTGAGTTAGGAAGATTTTTGATTTGCGCCCTTCGGGCGCGTGGACTAAGCGGCGTCTTCTATGGCATGGCTGAAGCCATGCCCTGATACGATTCATCCGCATTTGGCTCGTATCAGGGCATGCCTTTCAGGCATGCCGTAAAGGATCGAAGCGTTTTGAAGATCGCGCCGATCAGGCGCAGTTAGGAAAATTTTTAATTTGCGCCCTTCGGGCGCGTGGACTCAGCGGCGTCTTCTATGGCATGACTGAAGCCATGCCCCGATACGATTCATCCGCCTTTGGTTTGTATCAGGGCATGCCTTTCAGGCGTGCCGTAAAGGATCGAAGCGTTTTGTTCGCGCCGATGAGGCGCAGTTAGGAAAATCTTTAATTTGCGCCCTTCGGGCGCGTGGACTAAGCGGCGTCTTCTATGGCATGGCTGAAGCCATGCCCTGATACGATTCATCCGCATTTGGTTCGTATCAGCGCATGCCTTTCAGGCATGCCGTAAAGGATCGGAGCGTTTTGTTCATGACAGCCGCGAAGCGGCGGCATGTGAAAGCCCGGGACGTAAGTCCCGGGAGAGTGGCAAAACGAAATGAGCCCCGAAGGGGCGGCACACGGTTTCGTGACAGTTCGAACGTGCCGGGCTTTCATGTCCCGTGCCTGCGGCACTGGGGTGTAAGCGGGATCGCGTGCCCGGGGAAAACTTTTTTACGGCGCAACCCGCACAACGTCCTTCGGGTCGATCCTGCTGTGGTAGGTTGGCAAGATCTGAAATCCATGAACAAAGCAATTTTCGGCGCGATTCTTCTGGTATGCATTCTTGGATTCTCCGCTCTGGCTGCTCGGCAGGGGACGCCCGAGCCCAATCCCGACCCGTCTTCCGATTTCAACAAGCTGGTCGATCAATTCTTCGACCTCTGGTACCAATTTCATCCAACCGATGGCACCGCAGCCGGATTTCACCAATACGACACCCAGCTGGAAGACTTCTCGCGCTCCTCGATTGACGCTGAAGTCGCGGGCCTCGCCAAGATGCAGGCCCGGTTCGATCAGGTTCCTGCCGCCAGGCTGCCCCAGGTTGCGCAAGGCGATCTGGAGTTTCTCCAGAACAGCATCCGTTCCCGCCTCCTTGACCTTCAGGAGATCCAGATGTGGAGGAAGGATCCGGAGTCCTATCTCTCCAATTCGAGTTACAGCGTCTTCCTGATCATGAAGCGCGATTTCGCTCCTCAGGAAGAACGGCTCAGATCTGTGACCGCGCGGGAGCGCCAGCTTCCCAAGGTGTTCAAGCAGGCGCGCCAGAACCTCAAGAACCCTCCCCGGGTCTTCATCGAAGTGACTCTCGAGGAATTACCGGACACGATCGGGTTCTTCAAGAAAGATGTACAGCAGGCCTTTCCCAAAGTGAAGGACTGGAAGTTGCTGGCGGAATTTCGCGAAGCCAATAACGCCGCAATCGAAGCGCTGGAGCAGTACCAGGCATTCCTGAAGAAGGCACTGCCCACTGCCAACGGGGATTTCCGCATCGGCGCCGACAACTACCGCAAGAAACTCCTTTATGACGAGATGGTCGGCATCCCCCTTGATCGCCTCCTGGAGATCGGATATGCCGACCTGCGCCAGAATCAGCAGAAGCTGAAGGAGGTTGCGGGCCGGATCGATCCCAAACGCACTCCGCGGGAGGTTCTGGAAGAACTCGAGAAGGATCACTCTCCGGCCGATCAGTTGCTCCAGACTTTTCGCAATGTGCTGGGCGGCCTGCGGGAATTCATCGAGGAGAAGAAGATCATCACCATTCCTTCCAAGGTCCCGCCGATTGTGGAGGAAACCCCTCCGTTCCAGCGCGCGCTGACCACCGCTTCCATGGATACGCCAGGCGCCTACGAAACCAAGGCCACCGAGGCCATGTTCAACGTGACCACGCCCGATCCCCACTGGAAGCCACAGCGGGTCGAAGCATGGATGGAAGCCTTTAACCGGGGAACGATCATCAGCACCGCCACTCACGAGGTTTATCCGGGGCACTACACGCAGTTCCTGTGGGAGCAGGAGGCCCCATCGAAGACCCGCAAGCTCTTTTATTCCGGCACGAACGCCGAGGGCTGGGCGCATTACTGCGAGCAGATGATGCTCGACGAAGGATACGGCAATCACGACCCCAAACTGCGCATGGGACAGGTGCAGGACGCCCTCTTGCGGGATGCCCGCTACATCGCCGGCATCGAAATGCACACCGGCAAGATGACCCTCGACCAGGCGCGTGAATTTTTTATGAAAGAGGGCTACCAGACAGCCCCGGTGGCTGATGTGGAATCCAAGCGCGGCACCTCCGATCCGACGTACCTGATGTACACACTTGGTAAGCTCCAGATCATGAAGCTTCGCGAGGACTACCGGAAGCAGCAGGGAGACAAGTTTTCTCTACAGGAATTCCACGATACCTTTATGCGGCAAGGCGCGGTACCGTTGAAAATCATCCGTGAAGCCATGCTGGGCGACAGTGGCCCGACCCTTTGAGCAAAACCAGAGCCACGCATTAACGTTAGAATCAGGACTGCGATAGAGGTCCTCCGACTCCCCGGATACGCCCTCCGGAACGGTTCTTTCGGAATTCGGAATTCGGAATTCAATGATCAGGGATTTTGCATGACCATGAAAGTTTGCAAGGCCGTTTTCCCCGCCGCAGGCCTGGGCACGCGTTTTCTCCCCGCCACCAAGGCGCAGCCGAAAGAGATGTTACCCGTGGTGGATAAACCCATCATTCAATACGGGGTGGAGGAAGCGCTGGCCGCCGGCTGCAACCAGATCGTGATCATCACCGGCCGTGGCAAGCAGGCCATCGAAGACCACTTCGACGTCAGCTACGAATTGGAGAAGATGCTGGAGGAGCGCGGCAAGACGGACTTGCTGAAAATTGTGCGGCAGATCTCGGACATGATCCACGTGGCGTACGTCCGGCAGAAGGAGGCCCTGGGGTTAGGTCACGCCGTCCTCACTGCACGCGAGTTGGTTGGCCATGAGCCTTTTGCCGTCCTTCTGGCTGATGACGTGATCGACGCCGAAGTGCCTTGCCTGAAGCAGTTGATCAATGTCTTTGAGAAGACGCAGTGCTCGGTGCTGGCGACCCAGGTGGTCGAAGGGCCGGGCATTTCTTCTTACGGCGTGATTAAGGGCAAGCCGGTCGACGGGTGGGACGGCCGTCTCTATGAGGTCTCGGACCTGGTGGAAAAACCCCGCCTTCAGGATGCGCCTTCCAATCTGGCGATCATCGGCCGCTATGTTCTCACTCCTGCGATCTTCGACACCCTGGCCGACGTCCAGGCCGGCGCCGGCGGCGAGTTACAACTCACCGATGGCCTTCGCGCACTCCTGAAGCGCGAGAAAATCTACGCCTACACTTTTGAAGGCAAGCGGCACGATACCGGCGACAAGCTGGGCTTCCTCAAAGCAACTGTCGAATTCGCCCTGAAGCGCTCCGATCTTGGCGGGCCGCTGCGGCAATACTTGAAGAGCCTGGACCTCTGAGATTAAGCCGCCGATGTCGCGAATTGAATCCGCTATTTCGCGGCTTTCAATTTTTTTGACTTCTCCTCCACGCCGCGGGCGAGTTTTTCCTTGTGGGCATCGAGCTTTTTCTTCAGGCCGGCATCGGATAGTCCAAGGATCTGCGCCGCCAGAATTCCCGCGTTGGTCGCGCCAGGCTTGCCGATTGCCACGGTGGCGACCGGAATCCCTCCCGGCATCTGCACTGTGGCAAGCAGGGAATCCATGCCGTTCAGCGCCGTGGATGGAATCGGCACTCCGATGACAGGCAGGGTGGTGTGCGCGGCGATGACGCCCGCCAGATGGGCAGCCCCGCCGGCGCCGGCGATGATGAGCCGGATTCCGCGTCCCGCCGCCTTTCTTGCATAGTCCGCTGTCCGATCGGGAGATCGATGCGCGGAAGTCACGTCTATCTCATATTCGATCCCGAACTCTTCCAGCGCTTTTCCCGCTTCGCGCATGATCTCGAGATCCGAATCACTACCCATTACGATGGAAACCAGGGGCTCACTCATCCAGTCACCTTCTCTAGGATTTACCCTTCATACCCAGCAAAATTCTGAGGTGGGCAAGCGCCACACCCAATCCCATTCCCACAGCGATCAGGGCCAGCATCTGCACTCCGCGGACGTTCTCCGACCCTGGAATCCGCACAAATGCCGCAAAACCGAGAGCAGCAACAAAAAGCGGAAGAAACATACTTTTCCAAAGCTGATCACGCATGTTGTCCTCCTGTGTATTGTTGAACGCCGACCGACTCGTTACTGCGGTCCACTACTTCTTACTGAGAGCTTTGGCCGCGATGTCCTTGCGGTAGTGCGCGCCCTCAAACCCGATTCGTTGAACGGCTGCATAAGCCTGTTCGACGGCGGAATTCAGATCCCGGCCAGACGCTGTTACGCCCAGTACCCTGCCACCAGCCGTATAGTAACCTCCATCGTGCCGGGTGGTGCCGGCATGGAAAACCTTCACTCCGTCCAGTCTCTCGGCTTCTTCGAGACCGACGATTTTCTTGCCTACCTCGAATGTTCCGGGATATCCGCCTGACGCCATCACGACGCACACCGAAGCGTTCGAGGACCAGCGGAAGTCTCCTTCGCTGACGCGACCTTCGATCGAGGCCTCCAGCGCTTCCGCCAGATCGCTTTCCATGCGCATCAGGATGGGCTGTGTTTCCGGATCGCCGAAGCGGCAGTTGAATTCGAGCACCATGGGCCCCTTTGCGGTCATCATCAGCCCGCAGTAAAGGATGCCTTTATACTCGGTTCCCTCCTCCTTCATACCCGCAATCACAGGCCGGGCCACGTGCTGCACAAGCCACTGCGTCATCTGGTCGTCGATGAGGCCGGGCATCGAGTAGGCGCCCATTCCGCCGGTGTTCGGGCCGGTGTCGCCATCCCCGACTCGTTTGTGGTCCTGCGCCGCTACGAGAGGCGCGACTCGCTCGCCGTCGCTCAGAACGAGAAAGGAAATTTCCTCCCCCTCAAGGCATTCTTCCAGCACGATGCGCGATCCCGCTTCCCCCAGCATCCTTCCGCTGAGCATTTCGGTGGCAACCGACGCCGCCTCTTCCTTGGTCTTGCAGATCACGACGCCCTTGCCGGCAGCCAGCCCATCGGCCTTCACCACGATAGGAGTATGAAAGTGGGGCAGGGCCTCGTGCAGCTCATTGGTGGAA
This sequence comes from Terriglobales bacterium, assembly GCA_963803205.1. GTDB lineage: Bacteria > Acidobacteriota > Terriglobia > Terriglobales > Acidobacteriaceae > CAWDLG01. The sequence goes on along the minus strand of CAWDLG010000002.1, from coordinate 551,647 downwards.
GCGCAAATGGCATAGTGTGCGGTGGGAATTCGGTGCCGCTGAAGAAATTCCTTAGCGAAACTCTTGCTGGACTCCAGTTGAGCGGCCGCACGGCTGGGACCGAATATGCGCAGGCCGCGCTGCGCGAACTCGTCCACAATCCCGAGCTGGAGCGGCAGCTCCGGCCCCACCACCGTCAGGCTGGGCTGGAGCGCATGCGCAATCTTCAGCAGGGAATCGATGTTCTTCACGTCGCCGGCGAGGCACTCCGCCTCATCGGCGATTCCGCCATTCCCCGGGACGCAGTAGATCTTTTCCACGCGCGCGGACTGCCGCAGCTTCCAGACCAGAGCATGCTCGCGCCCGCCGCTTCCGATAACCAGAACTTTCATAGGGCAAGGAGACACATAAGGTTAGGGGTCGCTGGAAGGAGATGTCAAACGCCGTGGTCGGAATTGTGGGTCGGCGCGTTCCGAGCATGCGAAGGCGACAATGCAGGCGCGTGGGTCCCCCGCACGACGGAAAGCCGAAAGTCCCTGCCATTCAACACGCGAGACGCGCGCGCCTACTGAGACGTTAACTATGCTTAATCCCTCAGCTATAATCGGCTTTAGTGATTACCGTTTCTAAAGAAGACTATCTGAAGGCAATCCTTGAAGCCGAAAGCGAAGGCGAGCCCGTGATTTCGGCGACCCTGGCGCACTGGCTATCGGTATCCGCGCCGGCGGTCACTATGGCTCTCCGCAGGCTCAAGAAGGATGGCCTGGTTCGCGTGCGAAACGACGGTCACGTAGGGCTCACCGCCTCGGGCCGCAAGATTGCCCGGAAGCTTACCCTCAGGCACCACCTGATCGAGCGCATGCTGTCGGAAATATTCGGCATGGAATGGTATAAGGTCCACGACGAGGCGGAGCGCCTGGAGCACGCGGTTTCCCCGGATTTTGAAGCGAAACTGCTGAGCAAACTGGGCTCCGGCAGCCCTTGCCCACACGGCAATCTGAGCGAGATGGAGAGTCCGGAGAGCCGGCGCCATCGTGGCCTGATGCTGCTGTCCCAGGCTGAGGAAGGGAAGCGATACAAGGTAAGCGGCATATACGAGCGGGACCGCCATCTGCTGGAATTCCTGGAATCCCGGGGCATCCGTCCCGGCGCCGAGTTCAGCCTGGTCGAAAGCAACTATGACAAGACTGTCTCCATCCGGACCCCCGATGGAGTCGTGATTTTGGGCCGCCCCGCGGCCGAGAAAATTTGGGTTTCGCGTCTGCTCTCCCGTTGATATAATTAACTGTGGTTAACGTCCTGCCGTGTACGCTAGTTGACTCTCTGAATAGCCACATATGACGAGCGCAGACGGGCAAGTCTCTGCCAAATCGACGGCTGCCGAGGTGCGCCCCGGCGGCCACCTCTCGCTGGAGGGAATCCACAGTTCCGTCGCGGTGCCTCACCACGAGGCCGGCTTCTGGGAACAGTGGCGGGCGTTCGTCGGCCCGGCGATCCTGGTCAGCGTCGGCTACATGGATCCCGGCAACTGGGGGACCGACCTCCAGGGCGGAGCGCAATTCAAGTACGGGCTATTGTGGGTAGTCGGCCTCGCCAGCTTAATGGCCATCTTCATGCAGGTCATGTCTGCGCGGCTGGGAGTGGTTGCCGGCAAAGACCTCGCCCAGGCCTGCCGCGACTGGTATCCCCGTTGGACGCGCATCCCCAACTGGCTCCTCAGCGAAATCGCGATCGGAGCATGCGACCTGGCCGAGGTCCTTGGCAGTGCCGTCGCGCTGAATCTCCTGTTTCACATTCCGCTGTTATGGGCGGTCATCATCACCGGCCTCGACGTGCTGCTGTTACTTGCTCTGCAAGGCTTTGGCATGCGCACGATTGAAGCCGTGGTGCTGCTGCTGATCGCGACCATCGGGATGTGCTACTTCATCGAGCTTTTCATCCTGCCGGAGACCAAGCCGAGTTTTCTGGAAATGGGACGGTCTCTCGTGACGCCGCACCTCGGCCAGGCTGGGATGCTCTATGTGGCGATCGGAATCATTGGCGCTACGGTCATGCCCCACAACCTGTACCTGCACTCGGCCCTGGTGCAGAGCCGAAAACTGCAGAAAGACGAGCCATCCATCCGCCGGGCGCTCCGCTTCAACACCATCGATTCCGTGGTCGCGCTGACCATCGCATTCTTCGTGAATGCGGCGATTCTGGTGCTCGCCGCGACTGTGTTTTTCGGAAAGGAAAGCGTCATCGTTCCGGGCGGAGAGATTGTCAGGTTCGGCGTGGAGAGCGACTGGATTCGCGTTGCCTACCTGACTCTGGCGCCGCTGCTGGGCACGACAGCCGCGAGTACCCTGTTTGCCGTGGCACTTCTGGCAAGCGGACAAAGCAGCACCATTACGGGCACGTTAGCCGGGCAGGTTGTGATGGAAGGCTTCATGCACTGGCGAATCAGGCCATGGGTGCGGCGCCTCATCACGCGCTCTCTGGCCATTTTGCCGGCAGTGTTCATTATCGGCCTGCGAGGAGAGGGCAGCGTCACCGACCTGCTGACGCTCAGCCAGGTGGTGCTGGCGCTGCAACTGCCCTTCGCCATGTTTCCTCTCCTGCACTTCACCAGTTCACGCAAGCGGATGGGAACATGGAGAAATGGATGGTTCCTTCTTCTCGCCGGATGGGCCAGTGCTATCCTGATCACCGCGATGGACCTCTATGGCCTGCCTGACTCACTGAAAGCCGCCTGGCAGGTCGTGGTCGGCGGATGATGATCGGGACAAAACCGCCATGTACGAAAAAATTCTGCTGACGCTCGACGGTACTCCTACCGATCGAGCCATCATCGAGCATGTGAAACAGCTGGCCACGCTGGCGCACAGCCGGCTGGTGCTGCTGCACGTCGCCGACGGGTGGGCCGCTCGCACTTACGGTCGCGACGCTGTCAGCGCAGAGATCACGGAAGACACCGCCTATCTGGAGAAAGTGCGGGTTGAGTTCGAATCCGCCGGTATCCCGGCGCATGCGGAGTTAGCGTTCGGCGATCCCGCAGGCGAGATCATCAAATGGATTCAGGAGAAGGGATGCGACCTGGTGGCGATGAGCACCCACGGCCATCGCTTCCTTGCCGATGTGTTTTTAGGTACGACTGCGAGCCGCGTGCAGCACAGCATCAGCGCCCCCGTGTTATTGCTGCGCGCAAAGTAGGTCTGTTGATGGTTTGAACTTCCCGAACTTTTAACCACAGGGGGCACAGAGGAGCACAGAGGAATGCATTCTTCTCTGTGGTTTGAACTTTTCGAACTTTTAACCACAGTGGGGCACAGAGGAGCACAGAGGAATGCACTCTTCTTCGGTTTTTTCCCTTCAGCTTCTCTACTTCAATCCGAACCTCCGTGCACTCTGTGTTCTCTGTGGTTAGAAAAGCAAATAACCACAGGGGGCACAGAGGAGGTCCTCGCTTCTCACCAGCCGTGCCGACCCGCGACGCCGCCCTCCTGCAAACTACGGGTCTTAAACTCTGTGGTTGAACTTTTCGAACTCCTTCCAGATCTCACTGCGCAGGGGCATCCTTCAAGACGATCAGGAACTGCTGGAGGGCGTGGCGCTGCTTCTCGATTTCGGCTGTTTCGCTCTTTTCGGCGGCGCGATAGGCCTGGAACTCCTCCCGGGCCTTTGCTTCGTTTCCGGTTTGCTTGTACGTAGCCGCAAGCCGGTAATGGGCCGCGCTCAAGTTCGGATTCGCATGCAGAGCCTTCTGGTAACTGACTATCGCCCCGGACACATCCCCTCGCGCTGCCTGCACTATACCGAGTTGCAGATTGGCTTCGGCAAATCCGGGATCGCTGGCCACAGCCTTTTTGAGCAGTGCCTCCGCCGTGTTCGGCCGGGTTCCTGCCTGTTTTCCCTTCCCCAGAGCGACAGCGTAGTAGTAATTCGCGCGGGCGTCTGCGGGTTTTTGCTGCGCGTAGCGCGCGAGTCTGGCCTCGACGCAATCCAGAGGATCCGGCGCTGCCTGCTGCATTTGCCCGAGAAAAAGGTACGGCGCGGAGTCGTCCGGCTTCAGATCCGAGGCCTTGCAAAGGCTGGCGGCGGCGGCCTCGTACTGACCGCTGGCATAGAAGGCTGCACCCAATCCTGCCAGCATTCTGGCTGAGCCCGCATGGGCAGATGAGCCCTTCTTGAAAACCTCAATCGCCGGCTTGACCGCCTTGTGAAGCAACAACTCGGATCCCCATGCGAAGTAATTCGGCTCGCTGGGATCCATTCTGACTGCCGTTTCGAATTCGTTGACCGCCTTCAGTGAATCGCCCGACTGTTCTTCAATGTCTCCGAGCACGCGATGCAGATCGGCCGAATCGGCGCGCGCGATCTGCTCTTTCACCAATTCGCGAGCCTTGTCGAAATCGCCCTCCGACTGATAAGCGACCACCTGATCCAATGCAGTCGATGGGGTCTTCCCACGACCGTGCGCATCCGGAGCCTCATTGGGCGCGGGTTTCAGCGCTACCGTCTGCCTGGCGAGGGCTTCGCTGGTGCGCATGTTCGTGCCCGATCCGTGGCCCCCGGCGCCGGTGTTATCTGTGATCCCAGCTACGGTGAAGTTGGGTTGGTCGGACAATTCCAGCGCATCGTTCGCCCTCGCGGGCAGTACGAGGATTACTTGCCTACTCGCCTGCTCGGCCGACAACTTCCGGGTTACATCAGCAAAACCCTCTTTCTTCGCAGTGACCGCGTAAGATCCTGCACGCGGCGCCGAAAGAACAAAGGAACCGTCTTTTCCTGTTGAAGCCTCGCCAGGGGTTCCGGCTACGGCCTCCAGATGGACAGATGCGCTGGAAACCGGGCGACCATGCTCATCCTGAACCACTCCCTTGATGGCAACAGCGTCGACTGCCTGCGGCCAGGACCGGCCCACGAGGAGCGTGGCGAGAATCGCCACACAGAGGCAGATTTCGCGAGCCGGAGAGGCCGCCCGCAGCGTAAGCCGGAAGATTGGGATAACACTCATTCCCCTGCTTCGCCTCACGGCGTCAGTCGAGCTGCCCATCCGCCTCCGCTAGCCAATTTAAGCGTCAGCTTGGTTGATTTGCTCGCCGATGACTTCGTGCGCACGTAATCGCTCGCATGATGGTCTGCATTTACGCCGTCCTGGTAAGCATCCAGCGAGAAATTTCCCGCAGGCAGGAAAGACAGGTCAATCTGGACCTCCCGCGGCGTCCAGTCGTTCATGGCGCCGATGTACCAGTCTTTTCCGCTGCGGCGCGCCACCACAACATACTCCGAAATGCGCCCATCGAGCACCCGCGTCTCGTCCCAGACGGCTGGCACCGCCGAGAGGAAGTCCATGGCGTCTGCCTCGCGCATGTAGTTGGAGGGTGTGTCGGACAGCATTTGCAGCGGACTCTCATAGACCACGTACATGGCAAGCTGGTGACAGCGGGTGCCCATGGCCATAGGCTCTAACATGATCGGGGCAAAGGTGGCGCGGGTTGCGTTGTGCATCGCCCCGGGTGTGTAGTCCATCGGTCCCAGGAACATTCTGGTAAATGGAATGGTTACGTTGTGCTTGGGCTCGGACTCAGCGCTCCACTTGCTCCACTCCATGCCGCGAACGCCTTCGGTGCTGATCAGGTTCGGCCAGGTGCGAGTCATGCTCGCCGGCTTCTGCTGGCCGTGGAAATCGACCAGCATCTTCCGCTTGGCTGTCTCCCGGCAAACTTTGTAATAAAAGTTGATGATCGGCTGGTCGTCCCGCTGCATGAAGTCGACCTTGATTCCCTTCACTCCCCACTTCTGGAACTGATCGAGCGCGGGGATCAACTGATCATCCAGCGTTTTCCACACTACCCAGAGAATAATGCCGACGTGCTTCTGCTCCGCGTAGGCGGCAAGCTCCGGCATGTTGACGTCAGGCGTCACTTCCAGCACGTTTCCGAGCTTGTACCAGCCTTCATCGAGAATGATGTACTGCAATCCGTACTTGGCGGCGAAGTCGATGTAGTACTTGTAGGTCTGCGTGTTGATTCCAGACTTGAAGTCCACGCCCCAGACGTTGTTCGCGTTCCACCAGTCCCACGCCACCTTGCCGGGATGGATCCAGGACGTGTCGTCCACCTGAGACGGATTTTCCAGCAGCCAAACCAGCTCATTGGTGATGAGGTCCCCATCGTGATCGGCGAGCCCCAGCACTCGCCAGGGAAAGCTGCGGGTACCAGCGGTTTCGGCGATGTAGTCTGCGCCTTTGGTTACGCGGAAGTCACGGTCCCCTTCCAGTTTCTCTTCCAGCGGATACGGTGGAAATGTAGCTGTGAGGCCGTTGCCACCAGTTCCCTTCAGCCACATTCCCGGGTAGTCCTCGAGCCCGGATTCGGCGATCGCCAGTTTCGCGCCGTGCCCGATATCGACCACCGCCGGCATGGAGGCGATGAAAGTCGAGTTGATCTCAGACAAGTGCTGCGGCAAATATTTGCGCTCGTTGTGGGAGAACATGCTGTCTTCCTGCGGATAAAAGACCACGAAGTTGCCGGGGAAGTGGAGGTTCACTTCTTCGCCGTAGACCTTTACCTGGGATTGCGGCAACGACGTTTCGAATCGATAAGCGACGCCTTCGTTGTAGACGCGAAATACCACTGCATAGCCGCCATCCATCTCCAGGCGGAGTTCCTTGTAGTGGTCGCGAATTTTTGCGAACTTCTGGTGGACCACGGGCTCAAGTATCTGGTCGTGGCTGGTCTCTTTGGCATTCTTAACCTTCGGCGCGTCCCCGAGCTTCTGGTGATCGACGTCGAGCGAGAGAGTACAGTCTTGCAGCACAGCGGTGCCGCCCAGCAGCACGTCGTAGCGGATCGCCGGAGTGGTCCGAACCCGCACCTCTATGCGGTTGTCCGGCGAGCGCAGATCGTAGCTCGATTGCGCCGACAGAGTGCCTGCCATCCAGAACATTGGCACAGCCAACAGCAGTAATCCTCTCAGAGATCCGCTCATGGAATGCCTCTCTCCTCGTTGTGCGATTTTCCTTCGTACCCGAACGGCTGAACAACAGAAATGAAACTGGTTACGGAACTAAGTCAGGTGATCCAGGAAATCAGTTCGCCGAGATCGGCGGCAGTGCTCGACTCTGTTCCCCGCGGCATGGAAGGCGCAACCACTAACGCCTGGTTGTGACCTTCAAACCAGGCCAGAAACGCCGACTGTCCGGCCCCGGGCAATCGCTCCTGGTTCAGCCAGTTGTAGTAGGCCGCCATGTCGGCGTCGACTAAAGATCCGACGGGATCGAGTTCCCCAGGCCCCGCATTGCCGGAAAGCAGCATGTTCATGGGTTGCTGGCGCTGCCGCGGAGCGAATCGCACCATCAGCGTCAGCGGCTGCGCCCGGCGCAGAGCCTCGCGAGCCGCCCATTGCGCAAAGGTAGTGCTGAAAATCTGGGTTCCCGAGCCTTCCGTAAACAACTTAAGCTGGAACCGCGCCAGCACCGGATCGGCGTCCTTATCCATGCCGAGATCGGTCGGGTTCATCTTCGCCATCAGCGTTCTGAGGGCTTCCGGGCCCATCCCCGGGCGCTCGACTTCGGACTGAATCTTGCGCAGAAGAGCGGAACGAACCGGCGCAAGGCCGTAGTAGGACACGCGGGTGATTGCGGCATCGCACTCTGCCGGCTTGCCGCCGTCAACGTACCAGTGTGCGAAAGGCGCGGGATGCGCTGCCGCCCTTGCGGCGACGGCCTTCAGCAGCAGTGCCAGGCCGTTTTCGGTTTTCACGCGAGGGAAATAGACACCATGCGGCCTGAGCTTACGGAACAACGGTTCGTTGTGAACGTCGACTCCCTGGCCGATTACGCTGATGCCAAGCCGGGCGACGGCAGGCGGCTCGGGAGGGTTCGCCTTCTGGAGCCGCGCGGCATAATCCGTCGCCGCCTGGCGAAAGGCGTCCAGTTGATGCGTGGTCCAGAGATGCGCGGAGAGCTGTTCGACAAAAACTGCCGGACTGTTGACCCAATCCGAATTCTCGAGCTCCGGGGTAAGTTGAATCTTGGAAAAGCTGTCAAACCAATCTTTCGTTTCAGATGGAGAAAGGGCTTTCAGATTCGCCAGCTCTTTCTCCAGCGTTTTGCGCTCCGCCGGGAACTTGTAGTCGTATTCCACCACTTCCCGCAGCAGGAGCGCCAAGTAACTCAATGGGAGCGGGTGCAGCGAGTCGAGGAAGGAGACGATCAGCTTCCTCGCTTGCGGAGGGTATCCGTCAAAATTCGCCGCCTTGAGATCGCTTGGTAACATTGCGTTACAAAAGCTCCGGGATAGGCCTGCCTTGCGCCAGTTCCGGCGAAAATCCCATCAGGGAACCTACCGTCGGCACCAGATCGGTGGATTGCAACGCCCGGTCGAACACCACGCCCTCGCGGATACCCGGGCCCATAACCATCATCCACGTCGTGCGGGAGAGCGGATCGCCGGTGCGGTGATGCTGGAATCCGTTGCCTCCGGCGTCGTCATCCGCATCGCGGCCAAAGTCCGGCAGGATGAACATCGTGGTCTTGCCCGCATACTCCGGATCGCTCTGAATCGCCTTCCACATCTCTGCGCAAAGTCGGTCCGTCCGCCGGATGCCCTCGATATAGAGCGAGTATGTCCCGGCGTGGGCGATATCGATGTCGTGCATGGTGATCCATAGCAAGCTGGGTGATACCTCGCGCATGAGCTGGCGGGCGATGTACACCGAAAGCTCATCCGGGCTGGAAAGACTGCTGGCGTGAGTTTTGAAGTTGCCGACGGAAATCTTCAGAATGTTTTCCAGTTGCTGGAGTTCGAACTCGCGCCCGCCCAACTCAGGCGCGTAGAACGGGGTTTCGTAATTGTCACGCAGCAGGTGCTCGTAGTCGCGGCCTGAGCCAGCCAGAGCCGCGTTCAGCAGATGTTTGGGCAGAATCACCCGCGCGCCTTTTCCCGGTCCGTAGGAGCGATGGTTGCTTTCGCCAATGTGGTTGAAACCGTTGCTGGGCGCGATCACCCACGTGTCGGATGAGGGCCGCTTCAGTTCCTTCCGGAAGTATTCGAAGACCGTGGGGTATTCGGGAGGAATGGCGGCAAAGTTGTTGATGGTTTCATAAACGCCGGTCGCCAGGCTCGCAGTCGCAACGTAGTGCCCCAGGATTCCTCGGTTCACGACCTGGGTGAAGAAGGTCGCCTGGGGAATGAGCTCGCGCATCATGTGCGGGATGTTCTCCTGCCCCTCCGGCGCGAACGTTTCCTGGTCGCGCGCGCCTCCACCGAAAGTGATAACCACGACCTTTCTCTTCCTGGATGGAATCTCGGCCGCGGCAAGGCCTGACGAGTGAAGCAATGTGCCGCCTATCACCGCGCCCGCTGCGGTCCGGAGAAAGTCGCGCCGGCTGAGTGAGAGCTGCCGGGCGAGTTCCTGGGCGCTGGCTTCGCGGAATCGGCTGCTCTGCGTTGAAGAGAACGTCATGATGTCTGTTGCGCCTTCTCCGCTGGTCCGATTACTACTTGGTGCCGGGAGAATTCTTGGCCGAATACACAAACTGCCGGATATCAGCCCGCTGCCGGTCAAGCTCGGCCATATGCTCGGCGCGCAGTTTCTGATAAGTCGCGAGTTCAGCCTGCGCTTTGTCCTTTTGCCCGGTGCGGACATATGCCTGTCCGAGGCGATAGTGTCCGTCGGCGAGGTCGGACTTAAGTTCCAGAGCACGGACATATTCCGGAATCGCCTCACGATACTTGTTCTGATCCGAATACAGGTTACCCAATTGCAGATGTGCCTCCGCCAGCCTGCCGTCGAGCGCGATGGCTTGCTTAAGCAGCGATTCGATCTGAGTGAGGTCCAGATCCGGATCCTGGGCGCGCTTACCCTTCCACAGGCTCATCGCGTAGTAGTAGTGCGCGCGTCCATTTTTCGGTTGCAGTTCAACAAAGCGCTTGAAGCGTTGAATGACTTCACTCGCCTGTCCGGGTGAGCTGTCGTAGGCGCGAGAGAGAAACAGGTAACAGCGTGGGTCCGCCGGATTCAAATCGGCTGCGCGGAGCAGCGCTTTTACTGCGTCGTCGTAGTTGCCGCGCGAGTAGTAAGCCACTCCCAGGCCGATAGCCATTCTCGGCGAGTCCGGATACCGCTCCACAGCTTTCTGGAAGACTTCGATCGCCGGATCGAGGGTGCGGTGAACCAGAAGCTCGCTTCCCCAGTCAAACAGGTTGCTCTCGCTGGGATCCATGTGAGCCGCCGTCTCATATTCGGTGGCGGCGGCGATGAACTTGCCGTCCTTTTCTTCAACTTCGGCAAGTAGGTTGTGCAGCTCCGCCGTGTCCTTCCGCTTCAGCAGATCGCTGATGATGCGGCGCGCGTCTGCAGGCCGGTTGGTGATGAGGTATGCCAGCGAAAGATTGTAGCCATTCTCGTAGGAGCCAGGGTTGATGGTCTGGGCCCGCTCGAGATAGGGAGTCGCCGTCGCCACCTTGCCTGCGCGGATGTAGGCTTCGCCAAGATTGTGATTGGTGTCGAAATTCTGCGGTTCAAGTTCCACCGCCTTCCTGAATTCCGCAATCGCCAGCGGCATTTTCCCCAGGCGCGTGAGGTTGGCGGCGAGGTTGGTGCGGGCCGGCACTGAGGCCGGTTTCAGCCGGACTGCTTTCTGAAGATGGACGTTTGCTTCCGTGTCCTTGGATTGCGCGGAGTAAACCAGTCCCAGGAGTTCGTGTACTTCAAAGCTTTCCGGCACCTGGCGCACCAGAGTCTCCAGTTTGGCGGCGGCATCCGCGTATCGCCCGGAGTCGTACTGGGCGACAGCCGCCTGGAACTCTCCTTCCAACCGTGGTTTGGACTGTGCCGCCGCACCAGCCCAAGCTGGAAGAAGCAGGCAAACACAGTACAGCAACCAGGGTCTTCGGATCACGATCACCGCATGTTAGCACCGCAGCGGGGCAGGGCGAGAGAATCAGGCTGACAAAAAACCAGGCGGGAAGGGCGTTTCCGCTGGACGCCTTCCCGCCTGCGTGGAACCGTCTAGAACAGCAGTTTCAGAGCGAACTGGATCTGCCTCGGATCATAAGGAGCATCGCGAGTCGATCCAATTTCTCCGAAGTTCGCACTCTTAAAGTTCGTCGAGTTCGGAATCGCCACCACTCCGTTGCCGCCGAAGCCCGGGGCATTGAAGTTGGGGTGGTTGAGAATGTTGAAGAACTCAGCCCGGAACTGCATGCGGAAGCGTTCGTTGATCTGGAAATCCTTGAAGGTCGAGAAATCCAGACGTTTGAACGGTGGTCCCGCTATTTGGGTTGGTCCGCCTCCGAGAGCATCCAGCCCTGTGAGCGGAACGCAGCCGCTGGGCTGGTCGACAATGGGCGTGGGGTTGTCCGCGGTCCCGCCCAGCACGCAGGGCTGAGTGAACGCCGCCGGGTTGCCAAAAAAGTTCAGCTTCCCGTTGGCGTCGGTATGGAAGCCCCGCTTGAGGTCCTGGCCTTCGACCACAATCGCGTTGCAGGCCGTTCCAGCCGCAGTTGGATTGGTTGAGCAGGGAATGGTGATTGGCTGCCCGCCCTGGAGGGTGGCAACCCAGTTGATACTCCATCCGCCTGCCAGGATATTCGCGATGCCGCTGGCTCCTGCAAAATACCGTCGTCCTCGGCCGAAGGGCAGCTCGTACAATCCGCTCAAGTGCAACACATTGCGGATGTCATACGGCGCAAGCCCGTAGTCTGCGTTAATACCGAAGCCCGGAATTGAGGGCGCCCGATATCCGTTCACGTTATGTCCACCGCTCGTGCCCGCGCTGCCGCCATTCAGCAGATCGTGCGCATCGGACATCGTCTTCGACCAGGTGTAGGTCGCCAGGAAGTCCAACCCGCCGGCGAACCGCTTCTCCACCCTGGTCTGCAGACCATGGTAGTAGCTGCTTCCCTCGGTTATGGCATAACTGCTGCTTTCGCCAAAGTCCGGGAGCGGCAGGAATGGTGTTCTGTTGACCGAGGCCGGCAACAGTTGGGTTACGTTGTTGGAGTTGGGGAACACTTCCAGGTGGCGACCCAGGGTGTTCACATAAGCGGCCTGCACCGACATCGAGTTCGTCAGTTGATATTGCAGCGTGAAGTTGCTGCTCATCGAATACGGCGTTTCGTAGTCGAACTGAATTCCCCGCAACGCCAGGCCCTTTGCATTTACGAGCAGCGGGCTGAGCGGAGTACAGGAGAATCCCGCCTCGAACGTCGCGGTTCCCCCCGGTCCTGCTGTGGCACAGCCTTCGAAAGGTGTGGCAGCGCTGATGGGATGTCCCGGATCCGGCTCGGAGAACGAGAAGTTGAACTGGAAGGGATAGTTCTCTCCCAGGTTCGGCGAGAAGCCGCGATTCTCGAATCCGTTATAGAAAATTCCAAATCCCCCGCGCGCCACAAACTTCGGCGTCACCTGGTACGCGAAACCTAGTCGCGGAGCAAAATTCGAAGGTTGCGAGTTCCCCAGGCCCTTCCCAAACTTGTCGCCGATAGCGAGCGAGATGCCATCCTGCGTCAGCAGCGAAAGGAAGCTTGGAGAGAGATTCGATGCATCGTTTCCTGCGGGCAACAGATACATCGGAGAGCCGCTGGGCGGGCCACCGGGCACGAAGTTCGCCTGATTGGCATGATGCTCGTAAACCAGTCCGAAGTAGTCCCAGCGCAGGCCCAGGTTGACTGTCAGCTTGTTGGTGACCTTCCAGTCATCCTGGCCGTAGAAACCGATGTAGTTCTTTCCATTGTCGGTCAGCGAAATGTTAGAGAGATAGACTTGCGTCGCTCCGCCCACGAAGTCGATACCGCCCGCCACGGTAGACGCAGTCGGGGCTAACAGGAACTGCCCCCGGCCGGTGTTGCCGCCGCCGACGCTGGGGATGTCGGTGTAGTCGCCGTTGTAGTCGAACTCACCGCGCGACCACGGTGGCTGCAGGGTCGAGAACTTCACGTGCTGGTACTCGAATCCCATCTTGAAGGTGTGCTTCCCGTAGATCTTGGTGAGGTCGTCAGTCACCTGGATGGTGGAACTGACCTCATCCGAGGGCAGGAAGGCATTGCTTCCCAGGGTCTGCAGGCCGTTGATGCCGAAGGCCGGCAATCCGCCGTTCTCACGCTCCTGTGGAGTCCCCTGGATGCCGTAGGTCGAGGGAATATCCGAAAGGTCGTTCGCGGACGGCGAGACTCGAGTCGTGTGCAGGTAGTTCAGGCCGCCTCTGACGACGTTGACCAGGGACGGCGAGAATGTGTGCGTCCAGCCGATCGCGCTTTGCTGCGCGAGTGCGGTCTGGGTTCCTTGCTGGAAGCCTCCGCCGTCGGGGATTCCCCCGAAAATGCCGGGAATAAACTGCGGATCATCCACCAGGCTGAACCGGAGGAAGGTCTGGTTCTTTTCGTTGAAGTTGATGTCCAGGCGCGTATCGAAAGCGTTCCGCCGCTCGCTCAGTTTCGGTGAGTTGGCGAAGTTCGAGAACAGCGCACTGGTGGTGGGCGTGGGATAGAGGCCCAGCAAAGCGATGGCATTCGGATCCAGCCTGTCGAAGGGCAGACGATTCAGGCCGCAGCCCGCCAGCGTGAATGCAGTCGTGCTGGCGGCGCAGGTTCCGAACGGGTCGCGGACAAATCCGGTCTTGCCGGCCGTCAGCCCGGAAACCGGGTCGACAACCCCTTCGGTCGTAGCCCGCGTGGTGGCCGGATCCAGGATCGTTCCCACGGGAATAGTTCTGCCGAGAGCGTCAGTTCTGGCCGTGTCGTTCTGTCCCGTAATCAGATCGGAGAGGTCCGCAAAGCCGGTTGTTGCCGCATCTGCCAGGCTGTTCCGTTCAAATACCGTCGGAACCGAACCGGTCAGGACCGTTCCCTGAATGCGGCGCAGGCCCTCGTAATCGCCGAAGACGAAAACCTTGTTCCTGATTACCGGACCGCCGAGCGAAAATCCAAACTGGTTCTGCCGCAGTTCGCCCTTTGGGATGTTGCCGGCATTTTCAAACCAGTCGGCGGAATCCAGCTTGTCGTTGCGGAAGAACTCCCATGCCGAGCCGTGGAACGCGTTGGTTCCGGACTTGATGGTAGCGTTCAGGACGGCCGCGCCGGAACGTCCAAATTCCGCGCTGAAGTTCGAGGTTTGAACCTTGAACTCCTGGATGGCGTCGACTGGCGGCAGCACCACAAAGTTCGTGCCGTTCAGGAAGTCGACGGTATCCGAGTTGTTGTCGATTCCGTCCAGCAGGTAGTTGTTCTGCGCCGGACGCAGGCCGTTAGCGGCAAATGCGCCAGAAGCGGCGTTCCCGCGCGTATCCGCCTGCGGCGAGTTCACGCCCGCCGCGAGTTGAGCAAGAAACGTAAAGTTACGCCCGTTCAAGGGGAGGTCGTTGACGGCTCGTCCTCCGATAACCTGCCCGACCGACGCCTCCTCGGTTTGCATCACCGGGGCGGCGCTGGTGACCTCGATCTGCTCCGTGGTAGCGCCGGGCTTGAGCTGGAGGTTCAAGCTCAGCTTCTCCTGCACACTGACGTGCAGGTTGTCCTGCTTTACGGTGGAGAATCCCGGTGCCGTGGCAGTCAGGCTGTAATCCCCGATTTTCACCGGCGAGAAGGTGTAGTCCCCGCTGGAGTCGGTGGTGGTCTGAAGCACCAGGCCGGTACCCTTGCTGGTCAGGGTCACCTGCGCGCCGGAGACCACTGCGCCCGTGGAGTCCTGGACAACGCCGGTGATCGATCCCTGGTCAATCTGCGCCAGGGCGATCTGTCCAAGGACGATCAAAGAGAGGATGAGGGTAGTCGAATGGAATGAAAAAAGGCGCCGGGGGAGAGGAAACTGCGTCGAACTCATACGTCCTCCTCAGAAACAGATGAGCCTGGAGCTCATCGGTGGGACAACGGGGCCGAGAATTTTTGGTTGAGGGAATGTAAACGTGTACATCCCGGCCTGAAAATTAGCCCACGTCCATCTTGGTTGTCAAGAAAAAACTAGTACAAATGCACTATATGGGGCGCGCCCGAAGGCGATTCAAATTGCGACGCAACGGATGCACGCGCGCGCGACGCCGCGCGTGCGGAGGTTCGAAGACACTCGCGGGCGAGGGCGCCTGCGCTACCTGCCCAGCCACATTCGCGTCCTGATTTCAGTTGGCAAATCGCACCCAGTTGATAGACTACTCCCCGCATTTTTTGACTACTCCCAACTCTCATGGACGCCAAACCGACACTCACTGCGGAACTGATCTCCGAGTTTCTGGGAACTTTTGTCCTGATTGCTCTGGGCACCGGCGTTGTGGCCATGGTGGTGCTGTTCCCCACGAAAATTCCCGGGGAACTCATCCATGGGGGTTACACCAACATCACGATCGCCTGGGGATTGGCGGTGACCATGGGGATCTACGTCGCGGGGAAGACCTCCGGCGCCCATCTGAACCCGGCAGTCACGCTGACGCTGGCCGTCTTCCGCGGGTTCCCCTGGCGCAAAGTCCTGCCTTATTCTCTTGCCCAGACTGCCGGAGCCTTCGCCGCGGCCGCGCTGGTATTTCGCAACTACCTGCCCGCTTTCCACCAGGTCGATCCGCAACTTGAAAAGACAGCCGGCGTTTTCACCACGTTTCCGACGTTCGGTGCGATCCCCCAGGCGGGATTTCTCGACCAGTTGGTCGGGACGGGCTTGCTCCTCCTTCTTATCTTTGCCATCACAGACGAATTCAACACTCCACCCATCGCCAACCTCGCGCCCTTGATGATTGGACTGGTCGTGGTGGCGATCGGCATGAGCTTCGGCGGAATGCATGGATATCCGATCAATCCCGCACGCGACTTTGGCCCGCGACTCTTCACGGTCGTGGCCGGCTTCCACAATAATGGACTGACTGACGGCAGCCGGGTGTGGTGGATACCGGTAGTGGCGCCGCTCCTGGGAGGTCTTCTCGGGGCCTTCGTCTACGACTTTGGAATCCGGCGGTTCCTCCGGCGCCCATGACCGTGCTTCCGCAATAATTCAGGAGGTTCCGTGAAATACGTTCTCGCCCTCGATCAGGGCACCACCAGTTCGCGCGCGATTCTGTTTGCCCGCGATGGCAGCGTGCGATCCGTGGCCCAGCGCGAATTCCAGCAGATATTCCCCCAGCCCGGCTGGGTCGAGCACGATCCGGAAGAGATATGGACTTCGCAGCTAAGCGTGGCGGTCGAGGCCCTGAGTCGCGGCCAGGTGAAGCCGCAGGACGTTGCAGCCATCGGGATCACCAACCAGCGCGAGACGGCGATCATATGGAATCGGGAAACCGGCAAGCCGATCCACAATGCCATCGTCTGGCAGGACCGGCGCACATCGTCTTTTTGCGATCAGCTCAAGGCCGACGGCCACGAGAGCCTGATCCAGTCTCGCACCGGTTTGCTGATCGACGCTTATTTTTCTGCGAGCAAAGTTGCCTGGATGCTGGATAACGTGCCGGGAGCCAGGGGCCTCGCAGAGTCGGGTAAGCTGGCATTCGGTACGGTGGATAGCTGGCTGGTGTGGAAGCTCACCGGCGGCCAGGTGCACATCACGGACGCCACGAATGCCTCCCGGACCATGCTGTTCAACATCCACACCGGCCAGTGGGATGACGAACTGCTTTCCCTGTTTCGTATTCCTCGCTCCATGCTACCCGCAGTTCGGGCGTCCAGCGAAGTCTACGGAGAGTCCAACCAGACTCTGGGTCTGGGAAATCTCCCCATCGCCGGCATTGCCGGCGACCAGCAGGCTTCGCTTTTCGGACAGCGCTGCACCTCTCCCGGCCTCACCAAGAACACCTACGGCACGGGATGCTTCATGCTGCAGAACACCGGCACACGTGCCGCGCCATCCTCCAATCGCCTGGTCACAACCATCGCCTGGAAAATCGGCGACACTACCGAATACGCACTCGAGGGCAGCGTGTTCATCGGGGGCGCGGTCGTGCAGTGGCTGCGGGACGGTCTGGGGGTGATTCGCAGCTCATCGGAGGTCGAAGCGCTTGCGTTATCGGTGCCGGACAACGGCGGCATCTACTTTGTTCCGGCCTTCGTTGGTCTGGGAGCACCCCACTGGGATCCATACGCCAGAGGATCCATCTTCGGATTGACTCGCGGCTCCACTTCCGGGCACCTCGCGCGCGCCGCCGTCGAGAGCATCGCCTACCAGGTCGCCGATCTGCTGGAGGCAATGCAACGCGACGCTGGAACGCCACTCAAGGAGTTGCGGGTTGACGGCGGAGCCGCCGCCAACGATGCGCTCATGCAGTTTCAGTCCGACATTCTCGGCATCCCCGTTGTCAGGCCCGCGGTGACCGAAACCACCGCCCTGGGCGCGGCTTATCTTGCCGGAATCGCGACCGGGTTCTGGCGCGACGCCAACGAGATTGCGGCCATGCCCTCCGCGGAAAAGCGCTTCGAGCCCCGCATGCCGCAGTCGCAGGCGCTAGCCCTCAAGAAACGTTGGAGCCAAGCTCTCTCACGTTCCCGTCACTGGGAATCAGGGGCCTAGGCATGCATCGCGACGAAATGCTGAACCGCGTCCGCAATCGTGCGGAGCCCTGGGACCTGATCATCGTCGGCGGGGGAGCGACCGGAGTTGGCGCGGCGGTCGACGCGGCCTGCCGCGGCTACGAAGTTCTGCTGCTCGAGCAGAGCGATTTCGGCAAGGGGACGTCGAGCCGCAGCACCAAGCTGGTGCATGGTGGTATCCGCTATCTCGAGCAAGGCAATGTGTCGCTGGTAATGGAGGCGCTGCGCGAGCGCGGCATCCTGCGCCAGAATGCGCCGCACCTGGTCAGCGACCTCGCGTTCGTGGTGCCTCGTTATGACTGGTGGGAGGCGCCGTTCTACGGCCTTGGCCTGAAGATCTACGACCTGCTTGCCGGCAAGTACGGCTTCGGTCCCTCCCAGATTCTTTCTCGCGAAGAGACGCTTGCCCGCCTGCCCACCATCAAGCGCGAGGGGCTGCGCGGCGGTATTGTTTACTACGACGGGCAATTCGACGACACCCGTCTTCTCATCAATCTCGCCCAGACGGCTGCCGAGCATGGCGCAACGCTGCTGAACTACATCCAGGTTACAGGCCTGCTGAAAAGCAGCGAAGGCTTCGTGGAAGGAGTCTCGGCGCGGGAAGTTGAGAGCGGTGGCGAGTTCTCCGTTGCGGGCCGGGTAGTCATCAACGCGACCGGCGCGTTCTGCGATGCGGTCCGTAGGCTGGCGGAGCCCACTGCCGCCACCATAATCGCTCCCAGCCAGGGGATACATCTCGTCTTCGAACGCGCCTTTCTGCCGGGGAACAGCGCAATCATGGTTCCCCACACCACCGACGGGCGCGTAATGTTCGCCATTCCCTGGAACCAGCACACGCTGGTGGGAACCACCGACACTCCCATCACCGATCTGTCACTCGAGCCCCGAGCCTTGCCCGACGAAATTGATTTCATCCTCGAAACCGCCGGCCGCTATCTCCACCGCGTGCCACAGCGCAGCGATGTGCTCAGCGTTTTCGCCGGCATCCGCCCGCTGGTGAAGAGCGGAAACGGCGGCAACACTGCCACTCTGTCCCGAGACCACACCATCCACATCGATCGCTCCGGACTGCTCACGATTGCGGGCGGCAAGTGGACGACCTATCGTCACATGGCGGAAGACTGCATCAACCAGGCCGCAACCTTGGGCCGGTTGCCGGAGCGGCCTTCGACCACCTTGCACCTTAATATTCACGGGCATCTGCGGAACTCGGCCGGGCTGGGGAGCCTGGCGCCATATGGCTCCGACGGTTTCGCTATTCAATCTCTCATCCGCGACGAGGCCAGCCTGGGCGAGCCGCTGCATCCGGCGCTTCCTTACTGTGGAGCCGAAGTGATTTGGGGCACCCGCGTGGAGATGGCACGGACGGTGGAAGATGTCCTCGCCCGGCGCACCCGGGCTCTGTTTCTGAACGCGCGGGCTGCCTCTGAGATGGCACCGAAAGTGGCGGCCATCATGGCGGCCGAACTGCACGCGGACGACGCCTGGCAAGCCCGCCAGGTCGAAGCCTTCCAGCAACTCGCCCGCAATTACATGATGACGTGAGCCGCAGGCCTGCGGCGAATTCAGTTGCTATAATCGATGGGACACGGTGGGAGTAGCTCAATAGGTAGAGCACCGGACTGTGGCTCCGGTGGTTGCGGGTTCAATTCCCGTCTCCCACCCCAGGTTTTCAATTGAGATCGCGGCGTGCGGGAAGATCAACCTTCTCTGGGAAGAGTCCCGGCATCCATCGCGATGCCAGCGCCGCCGGAAACACCAGCCGTAACGGCGCGCGCGCGCTGTCCGAAGCAAGCACCCCCTTCTCAATCAGCGCCGACACGACTCGGCGTGCCTGGCGCTCCGCCGTGCCCACGACGCCCGCGGCGTCCCCCCGTGGCAGTTCCCCTCGATAGAGCACCGCTTCAAGAATGCTGCCTGAGTTTGGCGGAAGCCCTCCAAGCCTGATTTCTTCTTCGACCCACAACAGAATCCGCGCCCGCAGGCGGTCCGGCTGGGCAAGACCTTCCATGAACGCGACTTGATCGCTGCAGACCCTGAGAAAGAAATCCGTGAAGTCCGCCAGCGCCTCCTCACTGAGGTGTCCGCGCCCGTCCAGATCATGACGCCGGATCACATCGCACGCGGCGAGGTGCCTCCTATACGCTTCGACATTGCGCGCCAGCCCGCGCGCCACTGACCACACGGCGCCAGTGTCGAGCGCCTCCAGCAGCATCGCGTGCGACATCAAGCGCGCAACGCGCCCATTGCCGTCCAGGAACGGGTGAATCCACGCCAGCCGGTGATGTGCCGCCGCCGCCCCGACAATTGAATCCGTCCTGCTCACACGCGCGTACACCTCCTCGAACCGTGCCAGGAAGCGCGGCACCGCGCCGGGGCTGATCGCTACGTGAGTCCCGACCGTGACATCGCGCGTCCGTAGCTCACCGGGCACGACCCGGATCCGCTCTTTCGTCGCCGGGTCCTCGGCCCAAAGCAGGTCCGCCGGCAGCAGTTCGCCGAAACGCCGGTGAATTTCGCAGATACCATCGCTCGTGAGGGCTCGCCCCCTCAGCCCACCCCCGTCAATCCATTTCTGCACGTTGATATGAGCTGTCGCCTCCTGCTGCAAATCGCGCTTGCGCCTATCATTGCTGTAATCTCCCTTAAGGGCGCGTTCGATGTCGATGGGATGGGTGTCGTGTCCTTCGATGAGGTTGCTGTAGTAGCAATTCATACTGCGCACGAGATCAGCGAGCGACGCCAGCAGGCTTTCAGGCAGACTGCGGCGAAACCCCGCCGACTTCTGTGCCAGTTCGACCGCCAGGTCAGTAAGCATGCCCCGGTGATGTGAGGTTTCCCCGATCAACATGGGCTTCATCAGGCCGACGGACTCGTCTCGATCATTCTCCCATTTTACGACCGCTTCTATGTCCGCTTTATTTTCCATTTCAACTCAATATATATCAGTTAGTTACAGACAATTCAATGAATTTAAAGGCGGCTAAGAAGTCCGCTTTTAATGCCGCGTCGCCCGCGTTCTCTTAATCCATCCACACGAGCAGCTATCATAGAGTTTCCCAAGACAATGTCGCAGCAGCTCTCCAGCCCCGCCGAATCCTTGCGCCATGAGTTTGTCCCGACGCTGCGCCTGGCTCTGCCTCTCGTATTCGCCGAGCTTGGCTGGATGAGCATGGGAATCGTGGACACAATCATGGTCGGCCGCCTGCCCGACAGCGCGGTCGCAATCGGAGCAACCGGCCTGGGACAGACCCTCTATCACACCCTCGCGATTTTTGGCGGGGGGCTGCTTCTGGGAATGGACACCTTTGTAGCCCAGGCCTACGGGCGCGAGGATCTGCAGGACGCGAGACGCACTCTGGCGAGCGGCCTGGTGCTTGCAGTCGCGCTCACGCCGATCCTGATGCTGGTAATCCTTTCCTGGCCGCCGCTGATGCGCCGCCTCGCCATCAGTCCGGACCTTGTCGGCCCCATGACGCCATTCCTGCACGCACTCAACTGGGGAACGTTCCCGCTGCTGGCCTATTTCGCTCTGCGCCGCTACTTGCAGGCCGTGAATGTGGTGCACCCGATCACCTTTGCTCTTGTGTCGGCCAACGCGGTGAACGCTCTGGGGAACTGGGCTCTGATTTACGGCCACCTTGGATTTCGGGGGATGGGCGTTGCGGGATCGGGCTGGTCGACCTGCATTGCTCGTTGCTACATGCTTCTCGTGCTGGCGATCACCCTTGTTTATGTCGAGTCTAAAAGGCGATCGCACAACTGGCATCGCGTGATCCGGATCGACGTCGCTCGAATGATAGATCTGTTGCGTCTCGGCTTGCCGGCCGCAGGTCAGATCCTTCTGGAAATCGGGGCGCTAGCCGCGGCGGCGGCGATGTGCGCGCGGCTTGGGCCGATTTCACTGGCCGCGCACGAGATCGCACTCAACTGCGCCGCCTTCACCTTCATGGTTCCACTCGGAATCAGCTCCGCGGCGGCGGTCCGCGTGGGTCAGGAACTCGGACGCAGCGATCCCGGGAGGGCACGGCGGGCAGGCTGGTCAGCGATCCTGCTTGGGGTTGGATTCATGACTGTGGCGGGTCTGACCTTCGTCAGCTTCCCGGGAACGATAGCCCGCATTTTTTCCCCCGACCCGAACGTCATTCGCATCGGAAGCAGGCTCCTGCTGGTGGCCGCAGCCTTCCAGATCTTCGACGGATTGCAGATCGTCACAACCGGCGCGCTGCGCGGGGCGGGGGACACTCATACTGCCATGCTGGCGAATCTGGTTGCCTATTGGTTTATCGGTCTGCCGATGGGATTTCTCCTGGCTTTCAAGGCGGGATGGGGCGCACAGGGAATCTGGATCGGCCTGTGCGTCGGGCTGATGATCATCGGCGGCGTGCTGCTGACCGTGTGGTACCGTCGTTTGCTCGTCGAGACGCCAGCGCCGCTGGCAATGGCAGAGCCGCGCGGCTGAATTCCGCTGTGCTAGTCTCCAGAAATGGCAGACGTGGTGACCCAACCCAAGAGCCTGCTGAGCGGCAAAGTCAGCCACTTCACCGAATCGGTGATCCGGGAAATGACGCGCCAGGCGCTGCTCTACGGTGCCGTCAATCTTTCCCAGGGCTTTCCGGATTTCCCCGCGCCCGCCGAAATCAAGCGCGCCGCCCAGGAAGCGATCGGTAACGATATCAACCAGTACGCCATCACCTGGGGCGCAAAGAGCTTGCGCGACGCCATCGCGCGCAAAGTAAAAAAGTGGCAGGGAATTTCTGTCGATCCCGAAACCGAGCTTACGGTCTGCTGCGGCTCAACCGAGGCCATGATCTCGACCTTGCTCGCGGTGTGCAATACGGGAGACGAGGTCATCGCCTTCGAGCCGTTTTATGAGAACTACGGACCGGATTCGGTCATTTCCGGTGCCCGGCCGCGCTTCGTTAAGCTGCGCCCGCCGGCTTCCCCGGAAGGCGAGTGGGCCTTCGACGAGAAGGAATTACGCGGCGCATTCCAGAATCACACCAAGGCCATCATTCTCAACACGCCGAACAATCCCACCGGCAAGGTCTTCACGCGGATCGAACTGGAGTTCATTCGCGACCTGTGTGTGGAATTCAACGTTCTCGCCATCACGGATGAAATCTACGAGCACATTCTCTTCGATGGAGCGCAGCACATTTCGATCGCCACGCTCGAGGGCATGCGCGAACGCACGGTGACCATCAACGGCCTGTCGAAGACTTACAGCGTAACCGGCTGGCGTGTGGGCTGGACGATTGCCCCGCCATTGATCACGGGCGCCATTCGCAAGGTGCATGACTTTCTCACCGTCGGCGCGCCCGCGCCTTTACAGGAGGCAGGCGCGGCCGCGTTGGCGCTCCCTGACACCTACTATCAGCAACTGGCGGAAGCCTATCGCCGCCGCCGCGATCGCCTGATCCCGGTCTTGTCCGAGGCCGGGTTCAGGTGCTTCATCCCGCGCGGAGCCTATTACGTGATGACCGACATCGGCGCCTTCGGTTATCCCGACGATGTCGCCTTCGCCCGCTACCTCGTGCAGGAAATTGGCGTGGCCACCGTCCCCGGATCGAGCTTCTACCGCGATCCCCGCGACGGAGCGCGGCAGGTCCGCTTTGCATTCTGCAAGAAAGACGAAACTCTCGACGCCGCCGCCCAGAAGCTGAAAGCCATCGCACGAACTTAGGGCGCGCGCGCCACATAATCGGTTCTTAATCAGTGCATGCCGGCAGGCGCATGGCTGGGCTGCTGCATTGTCGTCAGCAGTTTCTGGATGGCCGGACCCAACTGGTCGGGAGCGTGGATCTTGAAAACTGTACCGTGCAGATCGTGCGTCAGGTAGTCGATGGAGTCAGGAAAATCAGCGCCGACTCGCGGATAGTACTCGAAATAGAAAAACGGGGGACCGCCCGATTCCACATCCTTCAACACGTCGTCCGGCAATTTCCTGTCAAAGTGCGTCGTTGGGCCGAGGAAGATCACCGCATCTGAAGGGAAGCCTGAGGCAGTCTGCTCGTGAACCAGTTTCACGAGCAGTTCCGGCCAGCCCTGGCGCTGAAGGGATTTGTACGACACCGTGCCCAGTTGAACCTTGGCCAGCGTTCGCATCAGGTCAATGAACCCCTCCTCGTCGAGTTCATCCCGCCGGAAGATTTCTTCCTGCGAATCAAGGTTGAAAGCCACCAGCCGCACCGACTCGACCGGCAGCCGTTCCAGGAGTGACGACAGCGTTTGCAGCAGAAATGCCTGATCCCATGCGTAGAGCTTCGACATCCGCGGGTCCATGGGCGTGGCATGCAGTAACACGGTGACGCGCAGCCCATCTTCCTTTAGCTCCCCATCCCACGGTTTGCCAATGAGCGGCGCCACGGTGTCGGGTTTCAGGGCCAACGGGAGCGGCTGTTTTCTGCGGGTGTGTGCCTTCATATCCCAGCGCTTGCGGCAGCTATGACCTTCCGTGTCGCGAAGAAGAGCCTCGACCGAGTAACGGCCTTCGCCCACGGCAAACCCTCCGCTCATGACAAGGTGAAGATTGTCGAGGATTTTTGCGGAAAGACCTGGCGGGTAATCGGGCACCTGGAAACTCTCGAAGAGCAGCGTTGGCGATCCACCCTCCGGCGTGACTCTGAGGTACGCCGTGGTTTCGTCACCTGGCGGAAGGTCGCGCACCGGCACCTCGACCATGAATCCCGCATGGTAGCGGAAGCTGAAGTCCAGTACGGGCTCTCTCTTCTCGAAAGAGCACTTCAGTGATTTCGACTGCTCTTTCCCGTCAAACAGATCGTTGACTACGGACACCAGGTTCGCATCCACAGGGACCTGCGCCGCCGCCGGAAGGAGGAAAACAAGAACAACCAATAAAATATTTCTGGTCACTGAAAACTCAATCCCGATTTCCATGTTACCTGAGAGCGAAATCTGTCGGCGACCGCTCCCTCCGGGCTCAGAAAGGTCCGCCGATGTGCGTACATCCACAGCATTCTGGGGTATACTGCGCTCAAGTCCCAAATTCCCTTAGGAAAAGTACCGTCATGTCTGTGAAGCTGGATGAAGAGGTATCCGCCCAGGTTCCCGCCGACGATTTTCAGGCGCTGGAAGAGAAGGTTTATCGCACCATTGAGCTGTACAAGGCGGCGAAGGAGGCGCGCGTCGCCGCCGACCGTGACGTCAAGCGTCTGCGCGAGCAACTGGAAGAACGCGAAGAAGAAGTGGAGACCATGCGGCGCGAGATGGTTCGCCTGCGCAAGGAGCGGGAAGAGATTCGCGGGCGCGTGGAGAAAATGCTGCATCAGATCGAAACCCTCGCTGAGGAACAGGCTGCCAGCTAGCCTGGGACCGGAACTGGCCTCCGGCAAGAGGAGCAGAACTATGTCGTCTGCAACCAAGCAACAGCCTGCTAAGAACGAGAGCAGCGGCAGCGTACGGGTTGAGATATTCGATCAGGGCTACAACCTGCGTGGATCTGACGCGGAATACATTCTCAAGCTGGCGGAATACGTCGACGCAAAAATGCGTGCGGTGGCGGAGCAGACTAACACCGTCGATACCGCGCGGCTCGCGGTATTGGCGGCGCTGAACATCGCCGACGAATATCACCTTCTCAAACGCAACCAGAACGGAGGCGCGGTCGACTACCTCAAGCGCGCTCATCATCTGGTGCGCGTGCTCGACGACGTGCTCGAAGAACAGCGCAAAGCAGGCTAAATGCCGGCGCGCGTCCCTCGCGTGCGAATCAGCACAACCCTGTGTTCCTCCGTGTCCTCTGTAGTAAATCTTTTAACGCTCTCGCGGGCGAGGGTGCCCGCGCCAGACACTAAGGTAACGGCGTAGTTCCTTCCCAGAACTGAGGCAAACCGATTGCCATCTTTTTGCGGTTTCCCCCTTGCGCAGATTTGCAGCTTTCCCGTAGCATCCAACCTGAAAGCCGGCCTGCACGGTTGGTGATGGTGGTAACCGATTTTTGAACCAACACCGAATGAACGGGGACTCGACTCGAAAATATGATCCGGTGTGCGATGCTCCGCCATGCGGAGATGCCTAAAGGGTCTCGGCGGGTTCCCACCGTCAACGACGGGTTCATTCTCGGCCTGCCACACGGCATTGCGGGCTGGCTTGATTTTCTCTCCCGCGTTCGCCCCTCCTGTTAAACTTGGATTGATCCCTGCGGGATTTTCTTGCATCGAACTTACTAGTGTTTCCGCGTCTGTTTCATATCGGTAGCTTCAACGCCCCCACCTACGGCCTCCTGGTGGCGACCGGAGTTCTTGTCGGTCTCTGGGTCAGTGTGCGCAACTCAAAGCGCCTCGGGATCGACGCCGATGACGCCTGGAACCTGGGAATCGTCGCCGTGCTGGCCGGAATCGTCGGCGCAAAAATTCTCTACATCATCAACGACTGGAGTATTTATTCCGCGCACCCCAGCCAGATTTTCACCTGGAACACCATGCAGGCGGCGGGCGTTTTCTCCGGCGGCTTGCTGGCTGCGCTGGCGGCGATTTTCTGGTACATCCAGCGTCGCAAAATGCCGGCGATGAGCACCTGCGACGCCTTCGCCCCCGGTCTTGCCATCGGCCATGCCATCGGGCGCATCGGCTGTTTCGCCGCAGGATGTTGCTGGGGGAAGCCAACCGACCATTTCTGGGGGATCACATTTACCAATCCTCTGGCGGAAGAACTGGTGGGCACGCCGCTCCACCAGGCTCTGCAACCCACGCAGCTTTTCGAAAGCGCGATCGAACTGGCGAACTTCTTCGTGCTGATGTGGATGCTGAAACGCCGTAAGTTCGACGGGCAGGTGTTCGCCGCCTACATGATCCTCTACGGCGTGGCCCGGTTTTTCCTCGAATTCCTGCGCGGCGATCCGGGCAGGGGCGAAGTCATCCCCGGAGTTCTGAGCGGCACTCAGCTGATTTCGATTGGCCTGGTTATCGCCGGCGGAATCGTGTGGTGGTTGCGCAGCGGCGCTCGTATGCCGGTGCCCGCCCGCGCCGCGCGCTAGTCTTCTTGACTGCGGCTCCAGCCTCATGCTCGTGCTCGATACCTTTCCAGCTGCGATTTCCGTCAGTCAGGGCGAAGCAGGCCAGCGCCTGGACCACTTCCTGGTAAAACAGTTGCCTGACGTCAGCCGCGCCCGCGTCCAGCAACTCATCTCAGATGAAAAAGTGCTGGTCGACGACGCCCCTGCAAAATCCTCCCACCGGCTGCGGCAGGGCGAACGTGTAACGATCACCGCTCCAGCCACCGCTCCGCCGCTGCGCGCGATCGCGGAGGAGATTCCGCTCGATCTCGTATATGAAGACGACGACCTCGCAGTGGTGAACAAGCCTGCGGGAATGATGGTCCACACCGGGGCCGGCGCCACCGATGACCAGCGGAATCGGGGAACGCTGGTCAACGCTCTCCTGCATCGCTTCCAGGCTCTCTCGGGAGTGGGGGGCGAGCTGCGGCCGGGGATCGTGCATCGCTTGGACAAGGCCACCAGCGGCCTGATCATCGTGGCCAAGAACGACCTCGCCCACCGCAAGCTGGCCTCTCAGTTCGTGCGGCGGGAGATCCGCAAGACCTATGTCGCCCTGGTGCACGGCGCTTTGAAGCAGGACCGGGGCACCATCGACCGCAGCATCAGCCGGGACCGGGTTCGCCGCACGCGAATGACGACGCGGCGGCAGGGCGGCCGCGCGGCCGTCACCCACTACACCGTGCGCCAAAGGGTGGACTCCCCTTTCGGCAAGTTCACGCTGATCGATGTGCAGATCGATACCGGCAGGACGCACCAGATCCGGGTCCACCTTGCATCGCTCGGCCATCCAGTGGTCGGCGATACTCTCTACGGCGCGCCGAGGGAGGTTCGGTCTCCCACCGGGGCCATCTCACTCTCGCGCAATTTCCTGCATGCGGCGGCGTTACAGTTTTCGCAGCCTCGAACCGGCGCGCCGATCGCGCTGTCTTCGGCTTTACCCGCGGAATTGGAAGCATTTCTCCTGCGCGTAGAGGCGAAAGGGCCGCTATAATGAACTCTCAGGAATGACCATCCGTAGTGCCATCTTGCTGTTCGGCATCGTCACTTCTCTGGTGTGCGTGATTACCGCCCAGGAATCGTCCTCGACTTTGCCCTCGGCGCCTTCCGCGATCGTTCTGGAAAAGGCCCGCCAGCAACAGAAAGCGGCGGCTCCCAAGCCTCGGCCGTCGCCAGCCACGCCAGCAGCGCAATCCGCACCGGTTCAGCAAACCTCAGGGCCTTCGCAATCGGCAACGGGAGACCCGCCTGCCAACCCGCCGAGTGCAGCGGTGCAACAAGCACCGGAGACTGCGGCCCCGGCGAAAACTGATCAGGCACGGGCCGACACCAAGCCGCCGGCACAAACCGAGCCCCAAACCGACGACGCTGAAACTACCATTCGCCGCACGGTGAACGAAGTGAACGTGATCTTCACCGTCACCGACAAGCACGGGCGCTACATCAAGGATCTTAAAAAAGACGACTTCAAGGTGATCGATGACGGCCGCCCCGCGGAGGAAGTCCGCAGCTTTCACCGCGAGACGGACTTGCCGCTCCAGGTTGGACTGCTGGTGGATGCCAGCAACTCGATCCGCGATCGGTTCAAGTTCGAGCAGCAATCGGCAATCGAGTTTCTGAATCAGACGATCCGGACCAAATATGACAAGGCGTTCGTCGTCGGTTTCGACGTGACCCCTGAGGTGACGCAGGATTTCACCGACAACACCGAACTGCTGTCACGTGGCGTCCAGATGTTGCGGCCCGGCGGCGGCACGGCCATGTATGACGCCTTGTTCTACGCCTGCCGGGACAAACTCGGCAAACAGCAGCAGAGCGGACCGGTCCGCCGGGCCTTGATCCTCCTGAGCGACGGCGACGACAACCAGAGTCACGTCACGCGCGAGGAAGCCATCGAAATGGCTCAGCGCGCGGAAGTTATCATTTTCACCATCAGCACCAACGTTACCGGCAGCGCCCAGCGCGGAGACAAGGTGCTCCAGCGCATCGCCGACGCGACTGGAGGGTACGCATTCTTCCCCTTTCAGATCACCGAAGTCGCCAATGCGTTCTCGGAGATTCAGGAAGCGCTGCGCAGCCAGTACGCCCTTTCCTACAAGCCCGCTGACTTCAGGGCGGACGGCCGCTATCACAGCATCGAAATTCTGGCGATGAACAAGAAGGGCCTGCGCGTCCGCACCCGTCGCGGCTACTACGCGCCGACAGCCCAGTAACAAGCCCTCATGGCGGGATACTCCGGAACTCCGCTCCCCAAGAAGCTGGGAATCAAGGACGAATGCCGGGCGACCCTTGTCAATCTGCCGCCCGAGGTCGCCCCAGAGCTGAAAGACGCTCTCTCCCGCTGCAGAGTAGGAAAAGATGGAAAGGGCCCCTTTGATTTCGTGATGTTGTTTGTCCGGCGCCAGGATGAACTCAACCGGCTGTTTTCCCGCTACTCGAAGCAGCTTGCACCGGCCGGAATGCTGTGGGTGAGTTGGCCGAAGAAGAGCTCCGGTGTGGCCACGGACCTGGACGAGAACCGCATCCGCGACATTGGCTTGGCAGCCGGCCTGGTGGATGTGAAGGTCTGCGCAGTTAACGAGACCTGGTCCGGCCTGAAATTCGTCATCCGGCTCAAGGATCGGCCAAAGTCCTGAAACAATTCAAGATTCTGATCTTTGCGCCGAGAATTTGAAGCACGCCCTCAGTCCATGTAGGCATGGGCGTCTCGCCCGTGCATGCGCGGAACGCGCAGGAAGGTTTTGCGGCTTATCGCCGCGTTCGTCTGTATGGTAACCGGAATTCTGACTCGTCTCACTCCGAATCAAGTGCTTTGGCGTAGTATCCGGCGCGCGCTTGAATCTTGTAATCCCCTTTCGCCGGACGAATCTCAACTTTGCGGAAGGTCCCATCCTGCTTGGAGTTGGTAGGCGTATACCCCAGGTTGTACTGGCTGCGCAGTTCGCGGGCGATCTGGTCGAATGCGTCGCGCAATTTGTCGAACTTGTTTCCCACCTCGATGACCCGGCCCCCGGTCTCCCTCGACAGCTTCTTCATCTCGCTGTCGCCGGAATAGCCCATCCCGCCGTAGAAGCCGCGGTCGGCGATCAGTAGCACGTAGCAGATGCTGTCCGCCTTCTGCGCCGCCTCGATGGCATCGCGGATCTTGTACTGGCTGCCCATATCTTCGCCGTCGGTAAGGATGATCATCGCCTTGCGCCCAACCTGTTGTGCCAGTTCATCGTGCGAAGCCAGGTAAATCGCGTCGTAGAGCAGAGTGCCTCGGTTGCCGGAAGTCGGAAGCGGGCCGCCTCCAATACCTGGAATGCTGCTGACCGTGCCGCCGGTGTTGATGCGGGCGCGCCGCAGTCCTTTCTTCAGGTCGGAAACCGAGCTGGTGAAGTCCTGGAGAAGGTCGACATTGACGTCGAAACTCAGCACAAAGGCGAGATCCTTTTCTTTGATGATCTGGCTGAGAAACTCGCCTCCTACATCCTGCTCCATATCGAGCACCCGCTGCTGGCTTCCGCTCGAGTCAATCAGAATTCCGAGCGTCAGAGGAAGGTTCGACTCGGCCGAGAAATACTTGATGGTCTGGGGCTGGCCGTCCTCGAACACCTGCAGGTCCGTCTTCGTCAGGTCTGGAATCAAGGCCCCCTTCTTGTCCTTGGCGTTGAAGAAGAGCTGGACAATGTCAACGCCTGCTTTGAAGGTGGTGACGGGCTGGTCCTGATCTGACTGGGTCCTGCCTGATGGGGTCTGGCCTGACTGGGACTGGGAGCCGGGACTTGGGGCAGCGGGAGTTTGCCCCATCGCGCCGGAGACGAGCAGCGCAAGGACGAGCCCCGAGGACAATAAGAACTTGGAAATGCTCGCTTTAACGATCAAGTATCGTCACAGCCTTTTTGTTAATCTAATAGCTCTGTGTAGTTAGATGCACGAATCTGTCGGTTCAGGCATCCCAGCTACCAGCGGCTTTTGATTCTGTACCAGAGGGTTGCTCTTGCTCCCAGGTTTCAATGCCAGCCAGGGGCGGCGATGGATATGGCTGCCTCTTTTATTGGCCCTAGCTGCCACGGCTCTGTCTCAGCAACAGAAGCAGGACATCCCGGACGCCCCTTCGGCCGTTCAGCCTCCGCCTAAAACTTTTCCGGACACTACGCCAGCGACTCAGCCAGCGCCGCCTCCGGCGAGACCACCTGCGCCGCGGGAGGAAACCCCTCCGCCCCCCTCCGATAGTGAACAGACTACTCCCGCGCCGTTGCCCCGGATCAGCACCGTCCCGGAAGGCGGCGCAACGCCGGACCACAACACCGGCCAGGACAACCTGTACCGGATTGTAACCAATGTCAACCAGGTGCTGATTCCGGTGATGGTCAAAGACGCTTCGGGACGGCTCTCCTCGGACCTGGTGCCGAAGGACTTTAGCGTCTACGAAGACGGCGTGAAGCAGAACCTGAACTTCTTCACCAAGGATCCGTTCTGGCTTTCGGCGGCGGTGATCTTCGATCTCGGAATGCCCGATGTCGATCTGCAAAAGGTAAATCAGACGTTCTCCGCACTAGAGGGATCTTTCAGCCAGTTCGACGAAGTCTCGGTTTACACCTACAGCTCTACCGTTTCCAAAGTCACCGATTTCGCTACCGTGGGCAAGAGGCTGACGGCAGTGCTGAACGACTTGAAGCTGGTTCGCGGCCGCAACAATGGCCCGCCCCTGCTGGGCGGACCCATGAGTTCCCGCGGCCCCGTCATCAACGGACAGCCGGTTGATCCCCAGGCGCCGATTGTGATCACACCTCCACGGGAGGCGCACGTGCTCAACGATGCCGTCCTTCAGGCTGCCCTTGAGCTTGGCAAGCGCGACAGAACCCGGCGCAAAATCATTTTCATCGTCAGCGACGGCCGGGAGTTGCGCAGCGAGGCCAGCTACGGCGACGTCTTGAAGGTGCTACTCACCAACGGAATATCGGTCTACGGCGTTGGCGTCGGCGGGTCGGCGATACCGGTGTACGGCAAGCTACAGAAACTTCACGTTCCGAGGCTGGGGACCGGCGACATTCTGCCCAAGTATGCCAATGCGACCGGCGGGGAGGTATTCACCGAATTCTCCCGCGACGCCATTGAAAGCACCTACGCCCAGGCCATGAATGATGCCCGTAACCAATACACACTAGGATACTTGGCCCGTGCCATCCCCAGCAGCCGCTACCGCGAGATCGAGGTCAAGGTGGCCCGTCCGGACTGCGGGGACTATGCTCCCCCGTGCATCCGGACCTACGCCAAGGGGGGCTATTATCCGGCCCCTCCGGGACGCTAAGGGGACGGTTTCACTGAACATCGGCTGGTGACGGCGGTAATCTGCGAGTAACTCCAGCCATATGGTATAAATCCAGCAGTATCAAGCCAAAATCACGCGAAGGCCCGTTTTTCATGGTTGAAAAACGGCTGAAGCGTTTGGGGAAAGTCTTTGAGTTTCATTAACTTTGCAGCCCGCGAAATTAACTGCAAGATCGTGTATTACGGCGCTGGGCTGGGCGGCAAAACGACGAATTTGCAGTTCATCTACCAGAAGACTGCCGATCAGCAGAAAGGGAAGATGATCTCGCTCGCGACCGAGACCGAGCGCACGCTTTTCTTCGATTTCCTTCCTCTGGACCTCGGTTCGGTGCGCGGGTTCAAAACACGGGTGCATCTCTACACCGTTCCCGGCCAGGTTTTTTACGATGCCAGCCGGAAGCTCATTTTGCGCGGTGTCGATGGCGTCGTGTTCGTCGCCGATTCGCAGGAAGAGCGGATGGACGCCAACCTTGAAGCCTTGGACAACCTGATGGCCAACCTCAAGGAGCACGGTTACGACTTCCACAAGATTCCTTATCTTCTGCAGCTCAACAAGCGCGATCTGCCGAACGTTCTTCCCGTGGAGAAGCTCACCAAGGAATTGTCCCGCAAGAACGAACCGGTGATCGAAGCGGTGGCGTTTCAGGGAGTGGGTGTTTTCGAAAGCCTGAAGGAAATCGCCAAGCAAGTCCTCAACGAGTTGAAAAAAGGCAGCTAGAAACCGCTCCCGCGGTCATTTGCCGTCCTTCATTCTCCCTGCTCTTCCAGGAATCTCTCCGCTTCCAGAGCCGCCATGCATCCCGTTCCCGCTGCGGTGATCGCCTGACGATAACGGCGGTCCTGCACGTCGCCGCAGGCATACACTCCCGGAACCCGCGTCAGCACATTGTTGGTAGTGAGCAGGTACCCTTCGGAGTCCATATCGAGCTGGCCCTCAAACATTCGGGCGTTGGGAATATGGCCGATTCCCAGGAACATGGCGCTGGTCGGGTAGTCCCAGACCTTGCCGCTCCTCACGTTTCGCAGCTTGACCCCGGTGACCTCTTTCTTCGACACGTCGTTCACGTCTTCAACCACCGTATCGGTCAGAAACTTGATCTTCTCGTTTTTCTGGGCGCGATCCAGCATGATCTTGGAGGCGCGAAACTGCTCGCGACGATGAATCAGGGTGACCTTGCTTGCGAAGCGGGTGAGGAAGGTAGCCTCCTCCATCGCGGAATCGCCGCCCCCAATCACAACCATTTCCTTCCCCGAGAAAAAGAAGCCGTCGCAAGTCGCGCAAGAGGAGACGCCATGCCCGATCAGGGCCTGTTCACTGGGAAGGCCCAGCCAGCGCGCGGAAGCCCCGCTGGCGATAATCAGGGTTTCGGTGCGGATCTTCTCCTTGTCAACCTGGATGGAGAAAGGCCGCTTGCTCAAGTCCGCGCCGACCACGTGGCCGAACTGATACTGCGCCCCGAAACGTGAGGCCTGGGAGCGCATATTTTCAATCAGCTCCGGCCCCTGAATCCCCTGCGGGAATCCGGGGAAGTTTTCAACCAGAGTGGTGAGCGAAAGCTGCCCTCCGGGTTCGTGCCCTTCCAGCACCAGGGGGCTGAGGTTGGCGCGCGCCGTATAGAGGGCCGCGGTATGGCCGGCGCAGCCGGATCCGATAATCACAACTTTGCGAACGTGGTCCATAGCTTCCGATTAGATTACGAATCTGAGGTTTTGGGTTCGGCCCGGTGATTCCGGCTGGTTCGGGTCACTTGTTTACGGGCTTTTTCGTCGTAGACTTCGACGCCGACGTCTGCGGCGCCGTGCTCACCGCCTCGACTCTTGCCAACTCGTCCGGCACGATCCGCGAAGCGCCCAGAAGCCGCCGATAATTTCCAACAATGCCGGAAGCCGCCTGAAACAGCGGCTCAAACGCACTCTGGTCCGGCGCCGGGCCTTGTTCCGTGGCCGGGCAGCGCGCCAGAACCACGGACGATTTGCCGAAGCGCTCGAGCTTGACGTGGCTCGCCGGCGTGTTCGTGGTAAGCATCGCCGATGGCGCGGTTACGGCAGAAGCCCGGTCCTCGATCGAGACCTGAAGCAGATCCTTGGGATCGCGCACGCGAAATACCAGGGTCTCCACCATGTTCTTGGTGTCCTGGCTGAAAGAGTACTGAACTGTGGAAAACAGCGCCTGGAAGGAGAATTCGCGGCGGATCCGCACCCACTTGGCGGTTCCCGATTCCGACGAAAGCTGCGAATTGGCCCCGGCCTTGAGAAACTCCGGCGATTGATCGAGGCTTGACTCTCCGCGGTCGACTTCGAAGTCCACGCCGAACAACGGCTGCTTCGGCACGCGCGCGAGGGCGGAAGCGATCGCCTTCTGGTCCTCCGCCGAAGGGGCACAAACATTGAGCATGTTCACCTTGACCTGGGGCTGGGAAGGCTTCTGCGCCCCGGCCGAAACGGCCGCGCCAAGCGCAACGGCGAGTACAAGAAAATTCCGAAGCACACTGCATTCTAGCAGGCGGGCCGTCCGCAGCTCAGCGCGGAGAACCTTCCTGGTCAGGGCCATGTGGCGCGTGCGCCCCCGCCCGCGTAGATGTCGCACGCGTGGGGACACGCGTGCCTACATGGTCCGGGGGGGCCTTCCTCTGTGTCCCCTGTGATCTCTGTGGTTAAAAAGCAATTCACCACAGAGGACACGGAGGAACACAGGGTTACTGGTCCGCACGCGTGGGGACACGCGTGCCTACATTGTCCCTCTATAATCGTCAGCGGAATGAATCAGCTTCTGCGGCAAGTGCGATATCTGCTCAAGCGGGCCGGTCTCCAGCCGGACAGCCGCCTGGCCCGCATCGCATGGTTCTTCCTCAGCATGGATGTCCTGTTGCTCCTGCTGCGGACGACGTTGAAGGCATTCCGCGTGCCTTACGGCGGCGGCCTCGGCGTATGGATCACGTTCCTGAGCGTGACCGCAGCCATCCTGTTCCTGGCACTTTTTTACCGCCTGTTGAAGGCGAAGCTGCTATGGAGATTGCGTAACCGACTGGTCGTCACCTACGTGTTCATCGGCGTGATTCCGGCAATCCTGCTGGTGGCAATGGCCTTTATCACCATCTATCTCTTTGCCGGTCAATTCGCCAATTTCGTCGTCAGCTCTGAACTCAACGCCCGCCTGGGCAGCATGGAAGCCGTCAACTCGGCGATGGCCGACGGACTCGCAGCCCGTCTCCGCCGGGGAGAGACTCTGACTGCCGCCACGCTCGAGAACCTGAAGCCGAAGAATCCCGACTGGACGTCGCGCCAGGTCTGCACCTGGCTGGAAGGGAAACTTCCACCCGTGTGCACGGTCGATTCCGAAAGCCCGGCTTGGTTCAGGGTGCCGGCGCGCTCCACCGGCTCCTACCACTCGCTCGTGCGCGACCGGAACAAGCTCTACCTCCGGGTCTCCAGCACCACCGACACGAACGCCGGCAAGCTGATCCTGGTTTCCAGCGAGCAACTGGACCATGGGCTGCTGGAGAAGATCGCGGCCGACCTGGGTGAGATCACGCTGTATTCGGCCACCGCTTCGCCGGGAGTAAACGAAACCCTCCAGCCGACTCTCATGGCCGGTACCCTGCCTCCTGCCGGGGCCATGTTCGACAGCCAGATCGCCTTCGGGGCTCCGCTCCTGGTCGCCGACTGGTTGAGCGGCAGCCAGGAGACTTCGGCCGCGCTCATCCGCGTGAAGACCCGTCCCTCCCTTCTCTACACGCGGCTTTTCGTCTCGAAGGATTTCGCCAACAGCGTTCAGTTCCTGCTTCTGCTGGTCGCCATCGGCTTTGCCATCATCGAATTGCTGGCCCTGTGGATTGGCACGCGCCTCACCCGAACCGTCACTCAGGCGGTCGCCAGTCTGTACGACGCTACCCGGCACATCAATCGGGGGGATTTCAGCCACCGCATCCCGGTGGACTCGCGCGATCAGCTTGCCACGCTGGCGAACTCGTTCAACTCCATGGCGGCATCGCTACAGGAACTGATCGAAGAACAGAAACAGAAGCAGCGGCTGGAAAACGAACTGGCGATCGCGCAGGAGGTCCAGGAGCAGCTTTTTCCCAGGGAGATTTCCCAGCTTCCAACGCTCGAACTGCACGGATTCTGCCGTCCCGCGCGTACGGTCAGTGGCGATTACTACGATTTCCTCCCTATTGATTCCAACAAGCTGGTGCTGGCCGTCGGCGACGTGAGCGGCAAGGGAATTTCCGCGGCGTTGCTGATGGCCACCATCAGCTCCGCTGTGCGCGCCTACAGCCTGGAAGGGATTCCTATATTGCGCGAACCCGTGGTTGCCGGCGGGGGCATGGCGATGCGCGATTTTCTGCCGCATGCGATGCAGGGAGTGGAAGTGTCCACTTCCACCATGCTGACGCTTATCAATCAGCAGCTTTACGCCAGCACTCCGGCGGAAAAATACGCCACCCTGTTCCTGGCGCTTTACAACGAGAAGTATCGCAGGCTCACTTACTGCAATGGCGGGCATCTTCCGCCGATGGTGCTGGGAACCGACGGTTCCATCCGGCGCCTGGATTGCGGCGGCACGGTCGTTGGCCTGTTCGAACATGTCAATTACGAGGAGAGCTCGGTGGACCTGCACCACGGGGAAATTTTCCTCGCCTATAGCGACGGGGTAACGGAGCCGGAAAACGACTACGGCGAGTTTGGCGAGCAGAGGCTGATCGAACTGGTCTGGGAAAATCGCACTTTGCCGCTCCCTCGTATCAGCGAGATCGTCACCGCGGCGGTCGATGACTGGATTGGCGCCAACGAACAACCGGATGACGTGACCCTGGTACTGGCGCGGGCGCGATGATCAGAATTTCGGCGGAGTTTACTGGCGGGGCGCGTAGTATCCCTTGCGGGCGCGCACTTGCAGGTCTTTCTTCAGGGATGTGATTTCGATCGAGCGGTAACGGCCGTCGGCATCGAAATCGGCCGGACGGTACGAGATCACATATTGGCTGCGAAGCTCATCCTCAATCGAGCCGAAGGCGCGGGTCACGTCTTTCATCTTGTACGGGAAGAAGGCCCGCCCGCCGGTCGCGTCCGCAAGCTGCTGCAAAGAGCGGTCGCCACGCAGCACCAATCCGCTGTCGTCGGTTGAAATCGCGTAGATGATTACTTCGGAGCGCTGCGCCATCTCGATCGCCTGCGCTCGGGAAACGTCGCTCTGGTTGTCCTCGCCGTCGCTGATCACCACGATTGCCCGCCGCGTAGGCCGGTCGGAGCGCTGCTTCACCAGTTTGTCGTGGCAGGCCCGGTAAATCGCATCGTAAAGCGCTGTTCCTCCGCCATTGCGCAGTCCGTGAACTGCCGTCTCCAGCAGTTTGACGTTGTCGGTAAAGTCCTGGCTGATTCGCCCACTTCCGCTGAATCCCATCACAAACGCCCGGTCAAAACTCGGACGCAAGGTCTGCTGAAGGAAACTGACGGCGGCCTGCTGTTCGAAAGGGAAGCGGCTGTTGACGGAACCGCTGGTATCCAGCAGCAATCCCAGTTCAATCGGGAGATCTGTTTCGCGGCGGAAGTTCACCACCGATTGCGGCGGTTTGTGATCGTCCAGGATAGTGAAGTCGCTCTGGTTCAGGTTGCGAACAAATTTTCCGCGCTTGTCAGTCGCGATGAAGAGAACGTTGACTTCATCCACCCGCTTGCGAATGGTCAGGACGGAATCAGAACTCTGGTCGGGACCGGGCTCCGGAAGCGGGCTGGCTGGCGGCGCAACGTAAGACGAGGAAGACTGTGCAGGTATTTGCGCAACCAGGATTTGCGAGAGTCCCAGCAGGAAGGCTGCAAGGCAAAGCAAACGCTTTGTGTAGTTCGTTCTCATGCAGTCCAAATTTTTCACGCCTGCCCACGGCCAAAGGCTTCCTTCGTATCGCCAAAGGCTTTCCTCACCATATAGATGCACGTAAAGGGCCGAAAGACTTGCCTGACGCCGCTTTTACCTTCTCGACTGTAGGAGCAGGACAAAAGCATGCCAAGTTACAAAAGGAGCACATTTTTAGTCACGGATCATCGCTTGTGATATCTGACAGTTAGGCCTCGACGCCGCAGTCGAACGTTCCCGTTTTTGCGCTGCGCGGTGGTTTAAAATGTCGCTCACCAACTCGCCGGAGGATTTTATGAAGCCGTTTGCGGCCCTTCTGCTGCTGTGTGCCTTACTGCTTCCGGCCGTTGCCGAGGAGAATGACAAAGAAGAAGATCGCGTCCAGGAGGCTGGCCAGGTGCTGAAGGAAATCATCGGCATCCCGGACAACATTCCCAAGGATTTGTTCGATCGCGCCGAGTGTGTGATCGTGCTTCCCTCGGTTAAGAAGTTTGCCATCGGGATCGGCGGTAGTTACGGCCGCGGCGTCATGTCCTGCCGCACCGGGCAGCACTATACCAGCGCCTGGGGCGCGCCTGCTCTCTACGCGCTGGAAGGCGGAAACATCGGCCTGCAACTGGGTGGTCAGGCAACTGACTTTGTTCTGCTGGTGATGAATCCGCGCGGCGCGGAATCACTCATGGGCAGCAAGGTAAAGCTGGGCGCCGACGCTGCCGCCGCGGCGGGTCCCAAAGGCAGAACCGCGACCGGAGCTACGGATGTTGTAATGCGCGCGGAGATTCTTTCCTACTCCCGCTCGCGCGGCCTGTTTGCCGGCGTGTCGCTGGAAGGTTCCACGCTGCGGCCTGACAATCGCGCCAACCGCAAGCTCTACGGCAAAGAGGTCGGCGTGAAGGAGATCCTGCGCGAAGGCAAGGTTGCCGTGCCGTCCTCGGGATCGGATCTGGTTGCCTTGCTGAACAAGCATTCGCCCAAGAATCTGTCCGATCCGAAGTCTCTGCAATAGAGGCTCGGCAGGGACGGAGTACTCGTCCTCGCCGCTTTGCGCCATGGCGAAGAAACGCTGCTCCAGCACGGTGCCTGTCTCCCGCTGCTCGTGGGCCCGTAATGATCTCTCCATCCGTTATCACGATGAGGAATGGGGCGTCCCTGTGCACGACGAGCGCAAGCTGTTCGAATTTCTGATCCTCGAGGGAGCGCAGGCAGGATTGAGCTGGGACACAATCCTGCAAAAGCGCGAGAACTACCGCGCTGCCTTCGACCGGTTCGACCCGAAAAAGATCGCGCGCTACGATCGGCGGAAGCAGCAGAGTCTCATGCGCAATCCCGGAATCGTGCGCAATCGTCTGAAGATCGCGTCCGCTGTCCAAAACGCGCAGGCCTTCCTGCGAGTCCAGGAAGAGTTCGGCTCCTTCGACCGCTACATCTGGCAGTTTGTGGGCGGAAAGTCGATCGTGAACCCGGGCCGCAAAGTTCCGGCGCGAACCGCCGAGTCTGACGCCATGAGCAAGGACTTGAAGAAGCGAGGTTTCAACTTCGTGGGATCGACGATTTGCTATGCCTTCATGCAGGCCGTCGGCATGGTGAACGACCATGCTCCGGAGTGCCACCGCTATCGGGATCTCGGCAAATAGCTAGCTGGGGTCGGCGTGCTGATGCTCGCCGACGGGAATCACGCATCCATGCGCGACTTCGCACACCGCATGTTCGAACTGGATGGTGGTGTGATCGATGTGAAAGTCGCGATGCAGGCAAGCCTTCACGTCCCGCAGGATCCGTTCACTCACTGACGGGGGAATATCGGCGATGGCGATGTGAACGGACATGGCGTGGGTCTCGGAGCCGATGCTCCAGACGTGCAGATCGTGAACGTCATTGACGCCTTCGACAGCGCGAATCGCTGCCTGCACTTGTTCGAGTTGCACACCGCGCGGAGTGCCTTCCAGCAGAATGTTCAGGGTTTCGCGAATGATTCCCAGCGCGGACCACAGAATCAGCGCAGCGATCCCGAATGAGAGCGCCGAGTCGATCCAATATTGGCCGGTCAGCAGAATCGCCCAGCCGCCGACGATCACGGCGGCGGTCGAGAGCGTATCGCCAATCTCGTGCAGGAAAACGCTGCGCAGATTCACATCGCGGCGGGAGCGATACAGCAGCCAGGCGATGACGCCATTCATCGCCACCCCGGCAGCCGCCACTCCCATCATCGTGCCCGCGTTTACCAGCTCCGGGCGCTGAACCCGTTTGAAGGCTTCGTAGAAAATGAAGAAAGCTACTACGCCGAGAGAAAACGCATTCAGCAGCGCCGCCAGAACACCGGCGCGGTGCCATCCGTAGGTCTTGGTTGCGCTGGGCGGCCGGGACTGAAGATACAGGGCCACGAGCGAGAGAAGCAGCGCGAAGAAGTCCGACAGGTTGTGCCCGGCCTCGGAGAGCAGGGCCAGCGAATGGGCGCGGATGCCCGCCACGACCAGCACGACAATGTAGATGGCCGTCACCACGAGCGAAATACGCAGAATCCGCAACGGTCCTGCGCTCGCGCCTTGGCTGCCGTGGATATGCACTAATTGCAGTTTAAGATTGCGGCCTGCAACCTTCAAGCTGCCGCCCAAACTTTAGGAATGTGGGCGCGCGCAGGACGCGTGCGGGATCGGGACCCGAAACTTTCCCGCGCCCCAGACATCAAATCAGCGCTACACTCTACGAGGAGCGAATCCATGGCCAAAGCGATTTTTGCCGCTGGTTGTTTCTGGGGAGTCGAGGCAACGTTCCGGCAGTTACCGGGGGTGATCTCAACCCGCGTCGGTTACACCGGCGGAAAGACACGGAATCCAAACTACAAAGAGGTTTGCACCGACCAGACCGGGCACGCCGAAGCGGTCGAGGTGGAGTACGATCCTGCCGAACTTTCCTACGACAAGCTGCTCGATGTCTTCTGGGAGAACCACGATCCCACGCAACTGAACCGCCAGGGCCCGGATTGGGGAACACAGTACCGGTCCACTATTTTCTATACCTCTCCTGAGCAGGAAATGGCGGCACAGGAGTCCAAGGAAAAGCTCGAGAAGTCGCACCGCTTCAACAAGCCAATTGTTACTGAGATCGTCCCGGCAGTCACGTTCTATGAGGCGGAAGACTACCATCAGCAATATCTGGAAAAACGCGGTCTTGCCTCCTGCCACATCAAGCCGGCCTAAGTCTGCGCGACCGGAGCAGGTTCTTCGCGGTACTTGACCTCGCGGTAGAGTCGGTCGAACGCAACCCACATTCCGGCAATCACTACAAACACCAGGACACTGCCCTCCGGGCCGACCGAGCCTCCGGTTAACCAATGAGGGCCGATAAAGCTGGAGTTGAGCAGGTGGCCGGGCATCACGGTGCCACTGTTGGGGACCGAGTAAAGGAAGGTTTCGCCCCAGTCCCACGAA
This sequence comes from Terriglobales bacterium, assembly GCA_963803205.1. Lineage (GTDB taxonomy): Bacteria > Acidobacteriota > Terriglobia > Terriglobales > Acidobacteriaceae > CAWDLG01. The sequence continues at coordinate 510,571 of CAWDLG010000002.1, read as the reverse complement.
GTGTGAAGTCCGACCGCAAACCACAGGTCGCCGGTGCGGCGCAGCGTCAGGCAGAAAAACAGCCCAACCAGGCCCGCGCCGAACACTCCCCGGATATCTTCTCCGGAGTTGCCGAGATGCAAGGCCCCGAAAGCAGTCGAGAGCATCACCGCGGTAGGCCAGAAGCCGATGCCTCGCGACAACGTAAACTGCGTGTAGCCGCGCACCAGAAACTCCTCGGCCAGGCCGACCACCAGGAAAAACACTCCCCAGAATGCCGCAAATTTCAGCAGCCGTAGCCCGTGCAGAGCCAGGCTTCCAAAATAGAACGCACCCGCCAGGCGCATGGCGACCATCAGAAGGGTCAGCGCAATCAGCCCCCACAGCGCGCCGGCCAAGAACATTCTGCCGAAGCGGCCGACCCTGGGTAAGCCATAGTTGCCAAAGCGGCGTCCTTCCATGCGCGCCAGAATGAAGGCGGGCGCCAGAACGGCGACCAGGAGATCGATTTCCCCCTCCGCAATCCGCCAGAGCCTCGAAGTGCTGGCCGGCAGAAGAAAGCGGGCCAGCGTGGACATCAGGATGAGAACCACGGCGCCCAGCAGCAGATAAATCAGAAATCCCCAGCCGATTCCGCTTCTGCCCGTCAGCAGTCTTCGCGGTGGTGGAGTAAGGTCAGTAAGGAACTGAGGACCGGTGATTTCGGGATTGGCGCCGGCCGGAACCGGCGGTGGTGGAAGAGAGCTGCCAGCGTCGTCGATGAGGATTTCCCCCGGACTCTCGCGGACATGGTAAAACACTCCGTCCCGGATATGAGCAAATTTTTTACGCGTGAGCGGTTTGGCCGCCCCCAGTTTCTGGCGGGATGCCTGCTGCTGGTATTCATTGCTGAGTGCGCGTGGCTGGGTGGGGTGAGCGAGCGCCGCGACGGCCGGGATTACGAAGCGGCTTTCCGTGTCTACCTGGGCCTGCATCAGTGGCTCGGCCCCAGCGTCGCCGGAACCGCCGCCTATACCGGAGACGCCGCGACGTTTGTAAGCCAGTACGGACACCTTCACGGGTTTGAATCTGGCTACGACCCCTACCACTCGCCCATGTGGTACCTGATCGCGTCGGCCCCCTTCGTCTTCGGAAACGGTATGGAGGATCGCAGCCAACTGCGAACCTGGAGTTGGCTGAGCCGCCTACCCTACCTGTTTTTCGGAGTGATGCTCGGCGCGTCCCTGTGGTATGTGGCCCGCAGGCTCTACGGCAATTCTGGGGGATACATCGCGCTGCTCCTGTATTGCTTCAGTCCGGGGCTTATACGAGCGTGCTCCCTCGCATATCTGCAACCGGAGACCGGTGCGGCCTGGGGAGCTTTCGGGAGCGTATTCACCGCAATCGCTGTCTCGCACACTCTCTATGCGCCTCGCGAAGTGGTGTGGTGGAACTGGCGGCGCATTCTGCTGCTCGGACTTTCTCTGGGGCTGGCTATCGGCTCGCAATTTTCCCTGGCAATTGTGGTGCCGGTCGCTCTGGGATTCATGCTCTACCTGGCGCCTACGCGGAAGAACGCCGCTGTTGCCATCTGGGCCCTGGCCTGCGCCTTCGGTTTGTTCCTTCTTTTCGCTGCCTATTCCTTCAAACCGCAGGTGTTCTGGGAGGGATTGCGGCACGCCGACTTTCTCGGCATCCAGTGGAGGGCTTATGTAATGCCGCGAGCATATCTCGCGGTGGCGCGGCAGTTGACACACAACAGCCCGGCTTTGCTGTTGATGCTGCCGGCGGCGCTGGTCGTGTATCTGGCTTGGCCGCGGGCTCGATACTTCGGCAACACCGCTCCGCTGCTCATGATCGGGCTGTTTCTCATTCTGGGTTTAGGCATGCCCCACTTCCCGGGTCTGGGTTTCGAGCTGGTGGCGGTTCCTTTCTGCTTTGTCTTTGTCGCCGGAATCAGCACGGATTTACTGGAGACCAACTACCGCAACCTCGCCGGCGCATGTATCTGGGGGATCGTTCTGGCCAGCGCGATCTGGAATGTGTGGGAACTCGGCCGGGTCGGGACTACGTAGCGAGCCGATGAAGACACTGGGCATGATTGGCGGAATCGGTCCCGAGTCGACGGTCGAGTACTATCACTCGATCATTCGCCTCTGGCGCGAACGTACTGCGGACGGCAGCTATCCGTCGATCATCATCAACAGCATCAACCTGACCAGAATTGTGGGACTGTTCGAAGCCAATAATCTGGCAGGCGCGGCGCAGTTCCTGATTGAGGAGATTGGGCGTCTGGGGCGCGCCGGAGCCGAGTTCGCCCTGCTCTCGGCCAACACGCCGCATCTGGTCTTTTGATGAGCTGCGCCGCGGATCGCCGATCCCCCTGCTCAGCATCGTGGAAGCAACCTGCAACGAAGCCAAGCACCTGGGTTTGAGAAAGCCGGCGCTCCTCGGCACCCGATTCACCATGCAGGGCGGCTTTTATACCGCGGTCTTCTCGAGGGCGGGAATGGAACTCGTCGTGCCGGATCCTTCCGAACAGTCCTATCTGCACGAAAAATACATGAACGAGCTGCTGAAAGGCGTATTCCTCCCGGAGACGCACCAGGGCTTGCTCAAGCTGGTTGAATCATTGAAGACTCGCGAGGGAGTCGACAGCATCATTCTCGGTGGTACCGAATTGCCGCTGATCTTGCGCGAGCCGGAACATGCCGGCATCCCGTTTCTCGACACCACGCAGATTCACGTGAGGGCGGCAGTGGATGAAATGCTGCGGTGACGGCATGATTGATGTTCTGTGGCTGGTGCGATTTACCACAGAAGTCACGAGGCAAACAGAACGCTCAAAAGCTTTGTTTTGAGCATGATTCGGACTACTCTGGCCACCCACTTGCAGTGGACAAAGGGAGTATCATAGAGGTGTATGGGACGGCTGCGTTCGGCCACCGGCGGGGCTTTTAGAAGGTCTTTCATTCTGACATCACTGGTCTGCCTGTTAAGTCCCGCGCTTTTGGCGCAGATTAAAGGGGTGGCGGCCTCGGTGACTTCGCCGAACTTCGGCGGACACGGCAACCGCACCGGAATGCCGGCCAGCGTAACTTCACTCGGGCCAAACGGCTTCCGCAACAACCAGACTTTTCCCAACGCGTGCTGCGTGAATCCGCTGTTTCCCAGCCAGCCATTTCCATCTCAGGATTTCGGCCGGCATCGTCATTCCCCCTTCTTCCGCGGCGGCTTCCCGGTTTACGGTGTGCCCTACATGCCGGTGATCATCGAACAGCCCGCGATCGGCGGGAACGTCGACGACACCATGGAGCGGGAGGAGTATCTCGGCGGCCCCACGATCTTCGATCGCCGCGGCCCCGGCACTCCACGCCGGAGCGAGCCTATGGTCTCGAGCGAACGCCGAGAGGAAGCACAACCGGCCGCTCAGGAACAGCCTGCCCCGGGGATGGAAGCCGAACCAGTCGCAGATCAGCCGGCGACGCTTCTTGTGTTCAAGGACGGCCAGGAACTTGAGGTTCAGAATTACGCTATCGTCGGAGACACGCTGTACGATATGACGCCCGGGCACAAACGCCGGATTGCACTGGCTGAACTCGATCTAAGCGCCACAGCAAAGCAGAATGATGACCGCGGCATCGACTTCCGCCTGCCGCCGAACTCCCGCGAGAACTAGCCTTCTATTCCCTGTGTTCCTCTGTGACCCCTGTGGTTTGATCTTCCGACTCTTAACCACAGTGGACACAGAGGAGCACAGAGGGACTTCTCCGACCCACTGCTGCAAACTAGAAGTCCATTCCCTGTGTCCCACTGTGACCCCTGCGGTTAAAGGGTTTTCGGACGTCGCGCACGGGCGAGGACACCCGTGCCTACATCACAGAGGAACACAGAGGAAGTCCTCCGGTCTCCCACTGCGACCTAGAAGTGCATGCCCTGTGTCCCTCTGTGACCCCTGTGGTTAAAGGTTTTCGGACGTCGCGCACGGGCGAGGACACCCGTGCCTACATCATGACGGGTCTCTATGAGGAGCACAGAGGGCATCACTCAGGGGCGCGATGGTAACGTGTACAATCATCCTTCTTCCGAATGACTGAACCGCCACAGCGCAAGCTCATCATTGCGATCGATGGTCCAGCCGGGGCCGGCAAGAGCACCATCGCCTCCCGCCTCGCGCGCAAACTCAACTATGTCAACCTGGAAAGCGGAGCCATGTACCGCGCGCTTGCCCTCAAGGCTATCGAATGGGACGTCTCCTTCGACGACGAGGCGGCGCTGGTGCAGCTGACCCACGATTCGCGAATCCAGCTCGCGCCCAGCGTCGGGGGAAATCACGTCCTGCTCGATGGCCGCGACGTCAGCCAGCGAGTGCGCGAGACGGATGTGACCGAGGCCGCCTCGCGGGTTTCCGTCCATCCCAAGGTGCGCGAATGGATGGTCGAGCACCAGCGCGCCATGGGCGAGGGGGGCGGCGTGATCATGGAAGGACGCGACATCGGAACCAAAGTCTTTCCCAATGCCGACGTAAAGATCTTCCTCGACGCCGATCCCGTGGTCCGAGAGAAGAGGCGGTTGGAGCAGCACAAAGCAAAGGGCGTGTCGGCCGAGGCAATGGCCGCCGAGCTGCGCGAGCGCGACCGCCGAGACCGCACGCGCGCTACCTCCCCTCTCGTCCCGGCCTCGGACGCCTTCATCCTGGATTCAACGTCGCTCTCCGAAGACGAGGTTCTGCACCGGGTACAGGAACTCGCCGAAGAGAAACTCCGGCAGACGAATTAGCAGCGTCGTCCGCGATTTTTCCCAGCCTGGAACTCCGGCGAAAAAGATCTTCTTCGGCCGGAGATTTTCCGCACAGCGCGTGGTATATCAGCAAGGTCTCCCGTCGAGACTGGACTCACCTTCAGCTCCATTTCATCTCCAGGTGATCCATGTCACGGTTCTGGCTGCTGTTCTTCTGGCTCTTGCTATCCACCCTGCTGACTTCTGCCTCTTTCGCCCAGGATGCCTCCACTGGCGCGATCCGCGGCACGGTGAGCGATTCGACCTCCAGACGAATTCACGGAGCGACAGTTGCGCTGGTGAGCGCGTCGACCGGCTTTCGCTATTCCGCAATCACCGATGCTGCCGGACAATTCGCTTTTGACCTGCTGCCCCCGGGCGAATATTCGGCGCGTGCCGAGTTTCCCGCGATGTCGCCACAGCTTGCCCCGGGGCTGCGCGTCGAAGTCGGCGGCATACTGATTCTCGAGTTCCGTCTCCCCATTGCAGGGGCAAATGAAACCGTGTCAGTTTCCGCCGAGCCTTCGCTGGTCGACACTCAGCCCAGTGCGGTTTCGGCGGTTGTGGACGAGCGCGCCATCGACGAACTTCCGTTGAACGGCAGGCGATTTACCGATCTCGCGCTGCTGACACCGGGCGTCACGCAGGATCCGCGCGGGCTGACCTCCTCCAGCAACGGCGATCTGGCCTTTGGAGGTATTCGCGGATACCAGTCGAGCTATCTGGTGGATGGAACCGACAACAACAACGGCTTTTTCTCGCAGGCGCGAGGCCGTTACCGCGCGCCGTATCAGTTCTCGAATGAGGTTGTGCAGGAGTTCCGGGTTTCTTCGAATACCTACGGGGCCGAACTGGGACGGGCCGGAGGAGCAGTGGTGAACGTGATCACCAGATCGGGCTCGAATCACACACACGGCACGGGCTTCTATTATCTGCGCGACAGCACGCTGGATGCGCAGCATCCTTTTATGGACTTCAAGCCCGCCAGCCGGCAACACCAGTTCGGGTTCACCCTTGGCGGGCCGCTGAAACGGAACCGCGCATTCCTGTTCACCGGTTACGACCAGCACATCTTCCATATCCCGACGGTTGTTCGCTTCCTGGACGGAAATTCCGCTTTCGTGCCCCGTCCGGGAGCCAACGCCCTGACTCACGGTGACTATGAAGACAGCGATATGTTGCTGGTATTCACGACAGCCCGCCAGCTAACTTCGCTTGCCGGCAACTTTCCTTCGGAACTGCGTGGCAGCACCGGCTTTGTGAAGCTCGACTTTACGATCAATCCTCGCAACCAGCTTTCGGCGCGCCTGAACACGTCGCGCTTCTATGGGCGGAACAATGTCTTCTTCGATCCCACCAGCCCTCTCACTTCGTTTGCCGTGAGCGACAACGGCGAGGAAGACGTGGACACGCAAACTGCGGCAGTGTCGCTTACCAGCGGATTTTCGCCCCGCCTCATCAGCCATCTTCGGGCCCAGGTTTCCCGCGACCGGCAGAAATCCCAGAGCAACTCCACGGACGCTCTCACCCGGATCTACGGCGTGCTCGATGGCTTCGGACGGTCGACGATCCTGCCGCGCCGGACCAATGAGGACCGGGTGCACCTTGTCGAGACTGTGAGCTTCGAGCTCGGCCGGCACACTCTGAAGTTTGGGGGCGACGCGCTGCTCACACGAATCTACAACTTCTTTCCCTCACTGTTTGGAGGCGAATACTTCTTCGACACGATCAAAGTGAATCCGTTCACCTTCGCCCCGATGATCGGGGGGCTGGAATTGACCCCGTTGCGCGCCTATGCCCACCAGGTTCCACGCTACTACATTCAGAATTTCGGTTCGGCGGTCACCCGCCCGGATACACACGAATTTGCCGGTTTCTTGCAGGACACGGCGCGCGTCAGCAATCACCTTGCGCTGAGCCTCGGCGTCCGCTACGACATACAAACGTTTCGCATCAAGGATCTGATCTCCAATCCATTTTGGCCGGACTCCGGCCAGGTGCCAAACGACACCAACAACTTCGCGCCCCGCATCGGGCTCGCCTATTCTCTCCGGGAAAGCCGGCCGATCGTGGTCCGTGCCGGTTATGGAATCTTCTACACGCGGATTCCGCAGATCTACACCTCCACTATCGAGAGGGACAATGGGATCAACAATGCCCACCTGTACCTCAGCAATGCGGATTCTTTCGATCAGCGACTGTTTCCTCACTATCCCAACCCTCTCCTGCAGTGCAAGGTGAATGCGCTCTCCTGTGAGGCGCCGGCGAACTTTGCGGGTAACCTGGACCGCGAAATCGCGGCCTTCTCGCCCGATTTTCAGACTCCGAAAGTTCAGCAGACGAGCCTCAGCATCGAGGGGGAACTCGCTCACCGCCTTGCCGCCGGCGTGACCTACATGTACGTGCATGGCGAGAATCTGATTCGGGCCCGCGACGTGAACCTGCCGCAACCGGTGCAGGTGCGATATCCCGTGTACGACTCGACGGGCACGGACTTCACCGGCGATTACTATTACGTCGATTCCTTCTCTACCTGGCAGTTCGTTCGCTCGCTGACCTGCTCCTTCCCGCCCTGCATCAACCCACTCGATCGGCCGATTCCGCAGGCGGGCGCGATTAATGTCTTTGAAAGCGCGGCGTCGAGCGTGTATCACGGCATGACCGTATCAGTGCGGCGCCGGATGACTCACGGACTCTATTTCCGCCTGGCGTACACGTTCGCCAAGGCCATTGACGATGGGCAGGACGCGCTGGTCGCAGGCAGGCCGGCCACGGTAGAGAATTCCTACGCAACCGGAGGGGAACGAGGCTTGAGCGTCACCGATCAGCGCAACCGGCTCGCGTTTTCCTGGATCGCCGAGCCGCGGCCTTTTGACCGCGAACATCCGTGGCTGGGAAGATTGTTCAACAACTGGAAGTGTTCCGGAGTTGTCACGTACGGCAGCGGACGCCCCGTGGATGCACGCATTGCCGGCGACGCAAATCAGGACCGCAACACGGGCAACGACCGGTTGCCCGGCTTCCGCCGCAACGCGTTTCTCGGCCCCGACTATGCCACTATCGATATGCGCGTCACCCGGCCTCTGTATCTCGGCGACCGCTTCAAACTTGAACTCATCGCCGAATCTTTCAATCTCTTCAACCGCGACAACCAGCGGGTGCAGATCACCGATGACGGCTACCGCAACAGCGCGGGAGAGTTTGTTCAAATTGATAACCGCATTGGAATCAGCAATTTTCCGGCGGAATACCGGCGCGCTTCGAATTTCCTAGAAGCCAGCGACGCCTACGCGCCGCGGCAGATTCAGCTCGCTTTGAAACTGATTTTCTGAGACTGAAAACGCTTGCAATACGTTCGAAGGCCGCATTTTATCTGATCATTTTGCACAACATATGACTTGACTTAGCTGGGGAACCTTGCAATAACTATCGGGTCCAAAACCGGACGAGTCTGGGGGTGTAATTCAGTTTGGCGGAAGTTAGGCTCCAGGAGGGAGAGTCCCTCGAGAATGCCCTGCGCCGTTTCAAGCGCAAAGTGCAACAGGAAGACATTATCTAAGGAGGTCAAGCGACACTCCTTTTACCTGAAACCGGGCGAGAAGAAGCGCGTGAAGGAAGCAGTGGCGCGCAAGCGCAGCCGGAAAAAGGCACGGAAAGAGCAGGATTAGTTTCATGATCCAGGGCCGCCCATTCCCCAGTGGTGGCCTATTCTTTTGGCTCCGCGGACTGAAAACCAAACTCAACCGCAGTCTTATTCGGATGTTGTTGTAATCCATATCCGTGCGGGATATGGCGGGCCGAACCTGGGTGTAAGACTTTCAAAAAGCAATTGAGGGGGTGTTGTCGAATCCTGCGCAAGCTTGCGCGGGCAACGGGCTTATTCGGCTTTTGCCTGCGGGGATTGCCAGGGACAGGGCTGAAGGGAGCATCCTCAATGGAATTCCAGGACAAGATTCTGAAGTGTATCGACTGTGGCGCGGACTTTGTCTTTACGGCTGGGGAGCAGTTGTTCTTTCACGACAAGCAGTTCAAGAACGAGCCCAAGCGGTGTAAGTCCTGCAAGGCGAAACGGGTCTCCGTGCTGGGCCCGGCGCCGGTCGGACAGGGATTTGCCAGGGTAGAAACACGTACGGTCTGCTCGCAATGCGGCAAGGAAACCACGGTTCCCTTCCGTCCAACGCAGGGGCGACCGGTGTTTTGTCGTGAGTGCTTCTCGCAAAAGCGCACCGCGGCTTCAGCCTGACGCCCGCTTCGTTTAACATAGCCGGGTGCCGGGTTTCTACGTAGAAAATTTTGGCTGCCGCGCCACGCAGGCGGATGGCGCTGCCATCGAGCAGCAGTTTCGCCTCCAGGGGTTGGAACGCGCCGTTTCCCCGGCGCTTGCCGACCTGGTTGTCCTCAATACCTGCAGTGTCACCAGCGCGGCGGATCAGGACGCTCGCGCGGCCATCCGGCGTATTCATCGCCAAAATCCTGGCTGCCGCATCGTCGTCACCGGATGCTATGCGCAACGCGCCACCCGCGAGGTGGCGGCGCTTCCCGGCGTTTCCCAGGTGATCGGCAACTCCCACAAGCACACGCTCGCGGCGATCGCTGTCGGAAACTTTGTGCCGGTTTCGAGCCTGGCTGAAAGCATGGAAACCCCATGCAGGGATGCCGCAGAAATCTACGTCTCTGACATTTTTGCCCACACCGAACTCCTGGCTGCGCCGGTGTTCGACAGTGCGAACGAGCGCACCCGCCCCAATCTGAAAGTTCAGGATGGCTGCGGCAACCGCTGTTCGTTCTGCATCATTCCATACGTTCGCGGAAACAGCCGGTCGCTGCCGCTGGAGGAGGTTCTGCGCGAAGTGAACGCGCTGGTCGCGAACGGATATCGCGAAGTCGTGATTTCCGGCATCAATCTCGGACGCTGGGGGCGCGACCTGGGCCGGAGTAGCTTCGAGGATCTGATCGAAAACATTCTGGAGCGAACCTCGCTCGAGAAATTGCGCGTCAGCTCGGTTGAGCCCATGGACTGGAGCGACCGCCTGATCCGGCTGATGGCATCGGAGCCGCGTATCGCGCGCCACGCCCACGTCCCCCTGCAATCGGGCAGCGATGCGGTGCTGCGCCGCATGCACCGCAAGTATCGTCCGTCGCACTACCGCGAAAAGATCGAGAAGATTCGGGGCGCCTTGCCCGAGGCTGCAATCGGGGCCGACGTGATGGTCGGATTTCCGGGCGAAACCGATGCCGAGTTCCATGAAACTCTACGCATGGTCGAAGACCTGCCCTTCACCTATCTGCACGTCTTCACATACTCGGCCCGGCCGGGCACCCCCGCGGCCACGATGCAGAGCCAGGTTCCTGTCCAGGTGGCGAAAGAGCGGAACCGCATTCTGCGCGAACTGGCCGCGGAGAAGAAGCTGGCTTTCATGCGATCTATGCTGGGTAAATCGCTCCCGGTGATCACGCTCAAATCAGGCACCAATGGGCAAACCGAGACGCTTACCGACAACTATCTGAAACTGCAACTTGGTGGAAGCCACCAGCCGAACCAGTGGCTGCTTGCCAGAGTTGAGGAAGTCGCGAAGGGCAGTCTGCTAGGCAACGTCTGTCAGCAAACATAAGGTCCCTCGCCTCCTTCGATCCCCGTAATCGCCGGCGCCTTCAGGTTAGATAAGTTCTCCGGCCTGGCCTGTCGGGCATATAATCAGGGCAGTTTGCGGGGGCGTATCATGAAAAGCCGACTCCTTTCCTGTTTCGGTCTCCTCTTCGTATTCACAGTATTCAGCATGGCGCAGGGCCGCCCGGGCGGCGGAGCTGGAGCCGGCGCTGGCTCCGGCACCGGATCTACTGGTGGACGGCCGTCGACGACGCCCACTACCACGACGCCTACTAACCGGCCACCGACGATGAACGTGCCCGAGATCGAAAGGCCTCTCTACATTACCGGCAAAGTCGTGCTGCCCGAGGGAGGCGATCTGACCGAGTCCGCCACGATTCAGAGCATCTGCGGTGGCCGCCGCCGCAATGAGGCGTATACCGACACGCACGGCAACTTCAGCTTCGAATTGAAGAAGAAGCCGTCATTCTATGGTCCGCAATCGGCGGAAGATTCCCCTTTCGACACCATGGGCGGCACCATGCAGCCTGGCGGTCAGGGCACCTTTCAATGGCAGAACTGCGAACTTCAGGCGGTCCTTCCCGGCTATTCGTCGGAAGTGATCCAGCTTTCCCGGTCCTTCATGTCGCTGGGAGCGAACGATGTAGGGCGCATCGTAATTCACCCCCTGAATCACGCTGAGGGAACCAGCATCAGCGTGACCAGCATGGCCGCTCCCAAGGATGCGAAGAAGGAGCTGGAAAAAGCTCGTGACCAGGAGAAGAAGCAAAAATTTGATGAGGCCAAGAAGCACCTCTCCAAAGCGGTCGAAATCTATCCGCAGTACGCCGCTGCGTGGTCCGAGCTGGGCAGTTTGCAGCAGGTGGGACACGACAATGTCGCGGCCCGGCATTCGTTCGAGCAGTCGATCGCGGCCGATCCCAAGTACACCAATCCATACGTGGGGCTGTCGCACGTAGCCCTCGAAGAGCGCAAGTGGCAGGAAGTGGTCGACGTGAGCAACAAGCTTCTGGCTCTGAATCCCGTCAATTATCCAAACATGTGGCTGATGAATTCGATCGGCAACTTCTATCTCCATCACTTCGACGTGGCCGAGAAGAGTGCCCGCAGCGGCCTCAAAGTCGACGACGAGCATCATGTCCCCAAGCTTGAGTACGTGCTCGGGATGGTGCTCCTGCAAGAGCAGAACTACGGCCAGGCCGCCGAGCACATGCGCCAGTATCTGCACCTCTCAACCGAACCCCAGGACGTCGCGGAAGCCCAAAAACAGCTGGCGCAGATCGAGCAGTTATCGGCCCAGTCCGGCGCTCCCGTGGCCGCGCCGCCACAACAGAAGTAGGGACAGCCGTCCCTCTGAGAATGCCCGGTCCTTGTGGTCCCGAAACTTGGAGCGACAGGCGGGGATTTAGGTTTCTGCGAGAACACCGAGAACTTCAACCCAGTTAGGAAACTGCCGGCTTCGGGTTCGACTTCGCTCAAAATGACAGCCCTTGCATATCTATACTAAACGGTTTAGTATTGCTATCCCTTTATTGAGAAGGCTATGTCCATGATCCGGGTCGATAATCTGTGCAAAAAATTCGGGGAAATCAAGGCAGTGGATGGGGTTTCGTTTGAGGTCGGCCGGGGAGAGATTTTCGCCTTCCTGGGCCCGAACGGCGCCGGCAAGACAACCACCATCAAGATGCTGACTACCCTGCTGAAGCCTACGAGCGGGCACATCGAACTGGATGGCCTCGATCCGGCTGCCCACGCTAATGCCGTCCGGCAGCGGTTCGGGATCGTCTTTCAGGATCCCAGTCTCGACAACGAACAGACGGCCTGGGAAAACATGGACCTCCACGGCGTCCTCTACAAGGTGCCCCGCAAGGTCCGTGCCGCCCGCACCGAACAACTGTTGAAACTCTTCGAACTTTGGGAACGCCGCGACGCCTACGTGAAGCAGTTCTCCGGAGGCATGAAGCGACGGCTGGAGATTGCCCGAGGATTTCTGCACACCCCAAAGATTCTCTTTCTCGATGAACCGACACTCGGCCTCGACCCGCAGAGCCGGAACCAGATGTGGACCCAGGTTCGCCACGTGAACGAAACCGAGCAGGTCACGGTTTTTCTCACCACGCATTACATGGATGAAGCCGACCGTGTCGCTCACCGCATCGCGATCATCGACCATGGCCGCATCGTGGCCCAGGGAACGCCGCAGGAACTCAAACAGCAGACCAATACCGACTCCCTGGAGCATGCATTTCTCGCTCTTACCGGCTCGACCATTCGCGACGACAGCGCCACCTCGACCGACCAGATGCGGCAGATGGCGCAGATGTGGAGGCGATAAAAAATGAGCGCGATTTACATTCTCTGGCTTCGCGAATTGAAGCGTTACGTGCGGTCACGCGCGCAGATTGTCGCCTCGCTGGGTCAGCCCCTGCTGTACTTGCTGGCGCTTGGCTTCGGCCTTGGGCCCATCTTTCAGAAGGCCGGCAACGGCAGCTATCTTCAGTTCGTTGCTCCCGGCGTCATCAGCATGAGCATCCTTTTCACGTCGGTGTTTTCCGGAATCGCCATGCTCTTCGACCGCCAGTTCGGGTTCCTGAAGGAGACCATGGTCGCGCCGGTGCCGCGAATCCAGGTCATGATCGGCCGAACGCTGGGTGGAGCGACGGTGGCAGTGATGCAGGGTCTGCTGATCATGGTGGTCTCTCTGCTGGCCGGCTTCCGGCCTCAGCATATTAGTTACATCCCGCTGGCAATCCTTTGCATGGGGTTGATCGCGATCGTGTTTGCCGCTCTGGGAACGGCGTTTGGATCCATCCTTCAGGACATGCAGGGATTTCAGCTCGTGATGAACTTCATGGTGCTGCCGATCTTCTTCCTCTCGGGAGCGCTATATCCGCTCACGAATTTGCCGAAGGCCATGGCCGTCATCGTGAGGCTCGACCCGCTCACCTACGGTGTCGATTGCTTGCGCGGTTGCCTGAACGGCTCGTGGCAGTTCAATCTTGTAACCGACCTCTCGCTCCTGAGCCTGATCGCGGCTGGCTTTCTCGCCATCGGCGCGTACTTATTCTCCCGCATTCAAATCTGACCATGACCCGAACCAAGAGCGTGCTGGCGCACAGCAAGGTCCTGGAAGCGGCGCTGGACCTGTTTGCCGAGCGCGGGATCGAGGCTTCCAGCATGGACGCGATCGCCGAATGCTCCGGCGTGAGCAAAGCCACCATCTACAAGCACTGGGCTGACAAGGAAGCATTAGCTCTGGAAGCTCTCTCGCTCATGTTTGGGTTCTACGAAGAGCCGCCCAAATTCGATTCCGGCGACCTGCGCCAGGATTTTGTCGACGCGCTGACTTACCAGCCGGCGACCGAGTGGCTCGAGATGAAGAATCGCGTCATGCCGCATGTGATCTCCTATGCCGCCCGCAATCAGCAGTTCGGAGAGCAATGGAGGAAGCGGGCGATCGAACTTCCCCGAAGACGCCTCGCCGATCTGCTGCAACGCGGGATCCGACAGAAGAATCTGCGAGGCGGAATCGATGTCAATACCGCCCTCGCACTGTTGCTGGGGCCGATGCTTTACTGGCACATCTTCACCGGCATAAAGGGATCCGCCCCTCCCCCCCGGGAGCTGGCGGTTGAAGTTGTGCGGGCGTTCTGGAAGGCGTACGGCAAGGAAAGCTGATCTGTTGCTGATCTGTTAAGGCTGTGGTGGTTCGTTGTCACAAAGATCCTTCGAGCGCACTCCCCCTTGACTTCGCCTAATCTTCGCCTACAATTGTCGCATGGCGATCACCAGACGGCAGCGGCAGGTGTACGACTTCATCTCCGAGTTCGTCCAGAAGAACCAGTATTCACCGTCGTTCGAAGAGATCCGTGAGGGCATGGGCCTGAACTCTCTCGCCACGGTGCACAAGCACATCTCGAACCTCGAAAAAAAGGGATTGCTGACCCGCGACTACAACCGCAGCCGGTCCATCGACCTGCTGCCTCCGAAGGGCCGCCTCAAGCAGGCCATGTCCGTCAACACGACCATGGTGCTGCCCCTGCTCGGCCGCATCGCTGCCGGGCAGCCCATCGAGGCGATGCAGAATCCGGAGACGATTTCCCTCGCCGATTTCGTGCGCTCGAAAGAGGTTTATGTGCTGGAAGTGCGGGGAGATTCGATGCAGGATGAGGCCATCCTGAACGCGGACTACGTTCTGGTAGAGAACACCAAGAATGCCCACAACGGCGATATTGTTGTAGCGCTGGTCGACGGCAGCGACGCCACGTTAAAGCGCTTCTACCGTGAGGGCGACAACATCCGCCTGCAGCCCTCGAATGCGACCATGGCGCCCATCATCGTGCCCGCCGCAGGCGTGCAGATACAGGGTAGGGTGATTGGAGTTTTGAGGAAGTACTGAGAGACTCAGGCTTCCAGCGCAGGGCTGGAACACAATCGCGTCCTCACCCGTGCGCGACGTCCGAAAACCTTTAACCACAGGGGTCACGGTGGGACACAGGGTATGGACTTCTAGTTTGCAGCAGTGGAGGACTTCTTCTGTGTTCCTCTGTGTCCACTGTTGTGTCCACTGTGGTTAAGAGTTGGAAGATCAAACCACAGCGTTCACAGAAGACCTGTCAAGATGTACGCACGGGCTGAAAGCCAACAGCCTTTATCCAATGTGCTTCTGCAACGCCTGCTGGATGGCTTCCTTCGGCCGGTAGCCCACCAGTTGCTCGACCACCTGCCCGCCTTTGAACACCAGCAGAGTCGGAATTCCGGTGACCTTGTAGCGCATGGGCGTGGCGCTGTTGCGGTCGACGTCCATTTTGCCGACCTTCACCTTGCCCTCAAATTCGTGCGCCAGTTCGTCCACGATCGGCGCGATGGCGCGGCATGGCGAGCACCAGGCCGCCCAGAAATCCAATAGCACCGGCTGTTCCGACTTCAGGACATCCTGATCGAAATTGGAATCTGTCACTTCTAGAATCGAGTTGCTTGCCATCATTCCTCCGAGGAGACCGCGCCGCCATCGCGGTAGCAGATATCGTTTGCCGAGCCTTGGTAAGTTTATCCCAGCACTTGTATTGGATGCACTTGGATTGCGGTTGGTCGCAAACACCGGCCCGCCAGGACGGGCTGGATCCTTGCTGGGCGGCGCCTGGCGGCTCTTTCCCCAAAAGAAAAAAAGCGTCCGAACTTTTCAGTTCAGGACGCCCGGCAGCCCTCCCCCAGAACTGCCAAAACTACGATGTTGATAGTAAGGCCGACACGCCGGAGTGTAAATGTCACGTTGGTAATTCATCGTACGCGTGACGGTAACGTCTTCGGCCGTCGCTCGCGGTAACCATTCGCCCCGAAAAATGCGATGAAATTGCCCGCAATTCATTGCGGCAGCAGGGCCGGCGAGGGTAATAGGAAGGAAGTGCCCTACGAATTCGGATCGCGGCTGTGACCGCGAGTTTTCCACAAACAAGGCTACTTCTTCTGCCAGGTTCTGCCGGAATCGGAGGTAGTCCAGATTTCCTGGTTGGCTGTCGTGACGACGCCATGCTGCGGATCGGGAAAGTCGATACGGGCAATGTCATCTGTCAGAGACAGGCCGTTGGACGCGGGTTTGACCTGGGTCCAGTGCTGGCCCGCGTCGGAGGAATGAAACAGTGTCCCTTTTGCTCCTCCGAGCCAGACCTCTTGCCCTTTCCCGGACAGGGCCCGGAATGGGCCGTTGAAGGGCACCGGAATGGCGCTCCAAAGCTGACCGTCATCCGTGGAACGCAGCAGCGCGCCCTCACCTGAGAGCGTCCAGCGCGGCTCGCGCATGACGGCAGCGCGGAAGAGCGTGCGGTCTTTTTTCTGGCGCGCCTCCGAAATCTCATCCGCTGAAGCCGCTAGCGTCGACGACGCTGTGCGGCTGGAAGCAACTTCATTGCGCGCGGGCACCGTCTCCTGCTGCTTGGCGGCCGGAGCGGCAGTGACCTCGACCTCCTGCGGATTGGAGGCTGGAACGCTGACCGCAACTGCATTGCCAGCTCCACTTTTCGCATCAACTGTAACGCTTCCGGCAGCTCCTCCAACTGCCTTGCCGCTTACTCCTGGCGCCAGCTCCGCAACGACGGGCGGCTTTGCCGCAGGCGCGGAAGCCGCCGGAGGAACCGTCGCAATTTGCAGGCTCTTGTCGTTCGCGGCCTGTTCTGCCGAGAGCGCGCGCGTGGGCGCAGCCATCTTCGCTCCTCGCGAGCGCAGCCCGAACGACCCTGTCTGGCGCGCCCGTCCAGCATCGCGTTCGACCTCGAGATCGGACACAGGCGCGGTTTTCGACAGCAGCACAGGTTCGTCCGCTCGTTTTGCTTCCTCCGGGTTTTCTTTGGCCGGCGCCGAAGCTGGTGCTGCCGTATACGAAGCAACTCTTTTCTTCTCGAATGGCAACAGGAGCACCACCGAGCCCACGATGATTGCGCACGCCGCAATCGCGGCCCAGCGGAGCACGGACCAGCGCTTTGCCGGCATCGCCACGGCCTGCATCGGCGCGGCAGGCGCCGCCATGAAAGCCGGCTCAAGTTCCTGCATGGGAGTTGCCAAGACGTCCCGGCACTGCTCGCAACGCGCCAGGTGCTCCATGACAACGGCGCGTTGCCGGTCCAGCAGCGCGTTCTCGGTAAAGGCCGCCAGCAGATTGGGATCCGGATGGGGATCGGAGGGCGTCATCGACCGCAAGCGATCGCGCACGATTTTGGGAAGAGGTTCCATACGGTTTTGAATCGTCTAACTCACGCCCTCGCTTCCCGGCGACGGCACGTTCTTCTTGGGGAACGCCGGAGGATCGCCTTTTTGCATGAGTTGCGAGCGAATATTCACCCGAAGGTCACGCACGTCCACTTCCATCGCCTCCTCGGCCTGGCGGCGGCTCATCCCGCGGCCGGCCAGGCTCGCGATGATCTGCTTGCGCAACGACTTGGCCAGCTTGTCGAGCTTGCGGCTAATCGTGGACTCGTGGACCCCCAAGGTGGCAGCGATCTCGGCCAGGGTCCGGCCATCCAGGTAGTAGGACGCCAGCAGATAGCGCTCCTCAGCGCTTAGCGCGGCAAGGGCCTCGTCCGTGGCACTTCCAACTCTCGAGTCGACTGGAACTTCAGGCTCGTGGTGTTCGGCGGCGAACTGTTGGCCGTCCTCGGTTTCGCTGTCCAGGCTCACCAGGCGGCGCTGCTTGCGGTATCGATTAATGAACTCCTGCGACATCACCGCGCGCAGCCAGCCTTCGAGCGAGCCGCGGCCGGTATAGGAACTGAGCTTGCAAACGCGCTCGCCCTGCGGCGTGACGGTGCCGTACAGGTCGGCATAGATTCCGTCCGCCAGTTCGCGGGCAGCGGAGCTTTCCTTGGCAATGTAACCGGCGATGTCGTAGAGCTTTTCGCGGTAGCGGAGCAGGAAGTTTTCCCAGGCAAGTTCATTGCCGGCAGCGCAGGCGCGGGCCAGAACCAGGTCTTCCAGTCGAAGGCTGCCATACAGCAACCTCCAGTCTTCCTGGCCTGCTCCAGGCGGAAGATACTTCGTCCCGATTTCCTCCAGGATGGCGCCGAATTGCTCGCGGCTCAGCCCGTATTTGGCGGCGCGGCTCTGGACGAACAATTCGGCAACAAAGGATGCCAATCCCCGCGAGATCTCGGCCACGGATTCAGCGCCGTTGGTCATGGATCGGCCACCAAGATGCTATCAACATTTTCATCGCAAGAAGACGAAATTCTGCGTTCTCTAAATAGACGTACGGTGGCGCCACACCGGTGTGCAGGGCCGGATTTTCGGGTCCAGCTTGGGGAGCGGGCCGGCCCTGTTTCGCCGCTTACAGTGAGAGACTTGCGGCTGAAAGTCCTGTAAACTAGCGCACTCTGGGAGGTATCGCGCAGGACGATCGCCGGCATGAGCCCATCAGACGACAAGTTCTATAGCGCCCGAATCACCAAGCGGGTGGACTTCGCTCCAGACCTGTGGATGGTACGGGTTGACGTGGGAGGCCAGTTCAAATTTGCTCCCGGCCAGTACGCCACACTGGGCGTGCAGCGCCCGGAAAAGCGCAGCGAGCGGCCCTACTCGATCGTGTCGTCTCCCTACGAAAACGAAATCGAATTCTTCTTTGAACTCGTTCCCCAGGGCGAGTTGACGCCCCATCTCTACAAGCTTCAGACCGGGGACGAGATGCTGATGCGCAAATCCCCCAAGGGCCGGTTTACGCTCGACACCAAGAGCGGCCGCACCAACCATCTGCTGGTCTGCACTGTGACCGGCGTGGCTCCCTTTGTGAGTTTTGTCCGGTCGCTCCACCTTGAGTCGAAGCAGGGTACTTTCAGTGGGGACCAGAAGCTGTTTTTGCTGAACGCCGCCAGCCGCTCCTGGGAGTTCGGCTATCTCGAAGAACTGAATAACTTCGCGCGGGAGGTCCCCTGGCTGAAGTATGTGCCCATGGTGAGCCGCCCCTGGGACGATCCGGACTGGAAGGGTGAAGTCGGCCGCGTGGATGAGGTCTTGCGCAAATACACCGATCTGTGGGGCCTGAACGGAACCAACTCGGTGGCCTATGTCTGCGGCCATCCCCAGATGATCGAGAACAGCAAGGGTATTCTCAAGCGCATCGGCTTCACCAAGGAAGTGATGAAAGAAGAGATCTACTGGATCCCCGCCAAAGAGAAAGTAGCAAGCTGAACCTGGTTCACTCTTCTGCCGGCGCAAAGAAGACCAGCACGCTGAGATCTTCCGAAATTTCGTGGAACCGGTGTTCGACCTCAGCCCCCACGAAGATCACGCTGCCTTCCGCCACAGGCTGATCGTCATTTCCCACGCGCATTCGAGCGCGCCCGCGGACCACGTAATACAGCTCGTCCTGGTGGTGCGGCTTTTGTGGATCGGTGGCCCCGGCAGGCAGTGAATACACGCCTGCGCTCATAGCGGGCACTCGCAGGAACTCCAAGTAGCACTTCCCGGCCCCTTCGCGCTGCTTCTCCAGCGCTCCGATTTTAAAGAATTCTGATTCCATACCCTGTGTGCCTCTGTGTCCCCTGTGGTTTGAGGTATTAGAGCTCACCACAGAGGGCACAGAGAAACACAGAGGAAACCCGCGGGTGACCGGAATGGTTATCTGTAATAATCTTTTACACCATGGACCTCAAACACCGGAGCCGTGGCATCACCGACGGTCGCGACCGGGCGCCGTCCCGCTCATATTTCAAGTCGATTGGCTTCACTGACGCAGACCTCGCCAAGCCGCTCATCGGCGTAGCCAACACCTGGATCGAGACCATGCCGTGCAACTTCCACCTGCGCCGACTGTCGGCCAAGGTGAAGGAAGGCATTCGCGCCGCCGGCGGCACTCCCATGGAATTCAACACCATCGCCATCTCCGACGGCGAGACGATGGGCACCGAGGGTATGCGCGCCTCGCTTGTCAGCCGCGAGGTGATCGCCGACTCGATCGAACTGGTCTGCCGCGGACAGTTATTCGACGCCGTGGTCTGCATCGTCGGCTGTGACAAGACCATCCCTGCCGGTGCCATGGCAATTGCGCGCCTGAATCTGCCCGGCCTTGTTCTCTACGGCGGGACGATCGCACCCGGAGTCTACAAAGGTAAGGACGTCACCATTCAGGACGTCTTTGAAGCCGTGGGCGCAAACGCCGCCGGCAAATTGAGCGATGCCGAGCTGCTGGAACTTGAGAACGTCGCCTGTCCCGGTGCTGGCGCGTGCGGCGGCCAGTACACCGCCAACACTATGTCCACCGTGATGGAGCTGATCGGGCTCTCGCCCATGGGCTTCAATGGCGTGCCCGCCGTCGATGCGCGCAAGGATGAAGTCGCCTTCGAATCCGGCAGGATCGTGATGGATGTGCTGAGGCGTGGTCTCCTTCCCAAGGACATCCTCACCCGCGCGGCGTTTCACAACGCCATCGCCGGCGTCGCCTGCACCGGGGGCTCCACGAACGCCGTACTGCATTTGCTGGCCATCGCGCGGGAGATCGGCCTGCCACTCGAGATCGACGACTTCCAGAAAGTAAGCGAGAAGACCCCGCTGCTGGCCGATCTAAAGCCTTCGGGAAAATACGTCGCCGCAGATGTTGACAAGGCCGGCGGCATCCCCGTCATCGCCAAGCGGCTTCTCGACGCAAAGATCGCTGACGGATCCGCCATGACAGTCACGGGCAAGACGTTTGCCGAAGAGGCCGGCAAAGCGGTTGAAACGCCCGGCCAGCTGGTCATCGCCCCGCTCGACAAGCCACTGAAGAAGACCGGGGGCCTGGTGATTCTTCGCGGTAATCTCTCTCCGGAAGGTTGTGTGGCGAAAATCAGTGGTCACGAGCGCCTCAGTCACCGGGGGCCGGCGCGAGTGTTCGAATCCGAAGAAGATGCCATGGCCGCGGTCACCTCAAAACAGATCAAGGCTGGAGACGTGGTTGTGATCCGCAACGAAGGCCCCAAGGGCGGCCCCGGCATGCGCGAAATGTTGAGCGTCACCAGCGCCATCGTGGGCGAGGGGCTCGGAAGTTCTGTTGCCCTGCTCACCGACGGACGATTCAGCGGCGCCACCCACGGCCTGATGATGGGGCATGTCTCGCCGGAAGCGGCCCTGGGAGGCCCCATCGCCGCCGTTCACGAAGGCGACATGATCCGCATCGATGTCAACCAACGACTCCTCGAAGTCGAGATCAGCGATGCCGCTCTGAAGCAGCGACTCTCGGCCTGGAAAGCCCCCAAACCGCGCTACCCCAGCGGCGTCTTTGGCAAATACGCGGCTCTGGTGTCATCGGCGGCGGAGGGTGCGATCACTCGCCCCAGACCCTGATCTCTGGGCTTTTTCACCGCGGAGGGCACACAGAGGGGCACAGGATAAAGCTCCCCATGGGATGAAAAGCCGCGACAGATAAGGCCTGAAGGCAGCCTCGGGAGAACCGAGTATCCCCAGTCCCGGCCAACCCCATGAGTTGTGCCTTCATCGAAAGTCGCAGTGTTCGTACGACTCCCCGGAGACATGCGTTCTATGCGGCTCTTCTCAAGGGTTTGTGTGGGCTTTGCGGCGGTGGCCGCTTCCCTTTTTCTAGTGGGATGTCAGGGATTGGTTGGAACCGGTCCGCAACCTCCTGGAGGCGGCGGGTCGAGCCAGGTCAACGTTGCTCTCGCCGGATCCGGCACCGGAACTGTGACCAGCAGTCCTTCCGGTATCAGTTGCGGAGACACTTGCAACGGAACCTTTTCTCAGGACGTAACCCTCACCGCGACTCCGGACACCCCGAATGGCTTTGTGTTCAAGGGCTGGAGCGGCGCGCCATGCAGCGGCTCGGCAACCTGCACCATCCCGGCGGGCACGACCGCCAATGTCACCGCGACTTTCAACGCTTCGCTCAATTCCATCAAGCACATCATTTTCATGGTGCAGGAGAATCGCGGCTTCGATCACTACTTCGGAATGCTGGGACAATACCGCGCTTCTCTCGGCCTGACTCCGGACATTGAGGGCCTGCCGGCAAATGCGTCGAATCCCACGAACGACCGTACAGGCATCGTTCCCGCTTTCCACCTCGAGACCATGTGCGTGGAGAATCCCAGCCCGTCGTGGAACGAAAGCCACGTCGACTTCAACCGCGACAATCCTCTCTCGGGCACGGCGACGCTGAACGGCTTTGTGCAGACGGCCGCAGGTGATGCTATGTCCAACAACTTCCACGATATCGATGGCAAGCGGATCATGGGTTACTACGACCAGAACGATCTGCCCTTCTATTACTGGATGGCGGCCAACTTCGCGACCTCGGACAACTGGTTTTCGCCCGTGATGACCCGCACCCAGCCGAACCGCATGTTTCTGGTTGCTGCTACCTCGGCAGGGCATATCTATCCCGTCCCACCTGGAACGAAGCTCAATAACAAGACGATCTTTCAGGCGCTGGACGAAAAGGGCATCTCGTGGAAAGTCTATGTAGGAACCGGAAATCCCACACTCATCGAGGGCAGTATCACGATGTCGATGTTTGCCTTCTCCGATTCGCATCCGAACAACTTCGCGCTGTCATCGACTTTCAAAGTCGACGCCGACAGCGACACGTTGCCGCAGGTCGCATTCATCGATGCCGGAACCTACACCGGGCGGGACGAGCATCCTGCCGACGATCCCAACGATCCCGGCGGCAGCGTTCAGTTTGGATCCAATTTCGCCGCCGAGTTTATTAACGACCTGATGCGGAGCCCTTCGTGGAAGGATTCAGCGTTTCTTCTCACCTGGGATGAAGGCGGAGGCTTCTACGACCATATTTCCCCGTACAGCCACGCGGTCGCGCCCGACAGCAATACCACTCCGGTCGACTTCTTTCCCGGCGATTTCTGTAGCGATCCCACCCAGCAGGGACCGACGTGTGGATTTACCTATACCGGCTATCGCGTTCCCATGATCGTGATTTCGCCTTTCACGGCAAAGAATCACGTCGATCACGATCCTGCGGATTACACCGCAATCCTGAAGTTCATCGAAACTCGTTTCGGCCTGCAAAGCCTGACCAATCGAGACGCCGCGCAGATCACCATGGAGAACTTTTTCGACTTCGAGACGGCCGCGTGGAAGACGCCTCCTGCCGCCGCCGATGTTCCGGTACAGCCCTCGCCTGGGCCTTGCTATCTCGACCACCTGCCGTAAGAGCGCACGCAGTCTCATCATTCTTTA
The DNA here is from genome assembly GCA_963803205.1 of Terriglobales bacterium. Classification (GTDB taxonomy): domain Bacteria; phylum Acidobacteriota; class Terriglobia; order Terriglobales; family Acidobacteriaceae; genus CAWDLG01. Next base: position 487,554 of record CAWDLG010000002.1, on the reverse strand, counting down.
ACAAACAGAAGAGCGGGCCTTCACTGAAGCGCGGAAAAAGTACTCCGCGCTACGTCCCAGGCTTTGCGAATGGCGCCGAGTGCAAATTTTGCTTCCGCCGGCAGTAATGCTCCCGAAAAACTACGGAATGTAACCTCGGTAATCTTTAGCGGCAGGCGCTTGAACGGTTACATTCGACACGTTTCCTCCCATGCCACGCTGGGTCGCAATCGCCGCCATCGGTTTGGTCTCCGCCGCCATGTCATGTGCCGGCAATTGCCTCGCCCAGGCCTCCGACAAGGATCAGAAGGAACAGAAAGAGCCCGAATCGAAGAGGAAGGTAGTCCTCCGGGTCGCGCCGGCCTATCCCGATCTCGCCCGCCGGATGAACTTGGCTGGAACGGTAAAAGTGGAAGCCGTGGTTGGCAATGACGGCGTGGTCAAATCGGTGGGCGTGAAGGGCGGTCATCCCCTGCTGGTGCAGGCGGCCACAGACGCGGTCCGCCGCTGGAAGTGGGTTCCTGCGTCGCACGAAACCGTCGAACCGATCGAAGTACGTTTCAATCCCGACTACTGAGCCACTGGCTCGGATCTGCCGCTTTTCCTGTTTGTGGTACAAGGTTGATGATCGCCATGCTCGTCCGGGGCTCGTGTAATTCCGCTCCTGCTCGCCCGGTTGGATGCCCGTGCTGAGAGGACTTCTACTTTCTCTCTCCGAAAGCCGCTCCCTTCGCGCGGCCGCCGAGCGTTCCTCCATTGGCCAGCGTCTCTCCAGCCGTTTCGTGGCCGGGACTCAACCGGAAGATGTTCTGCGCGCCGCACAGGCTGTCAATCAGGCCGGGATGTCGGTGTCGGTCGACAACCTGGGAGAAAGCGTCCGCAGCACCGAGGAGGCCCGCGCCAGCGCCCGGCTCTACGATTCCCTTCTCGACGAAATCTCGGCCCGACGGCTTGACGCCAACATCAGTCTGAAGCTCACTCACATGGGAATCGACATTAATCCGTCGCTCGCCCGTGAACTTGTCGGTGATCTGGTCGCGAAAGCCGTCGGGATGTCCCCGCGCAATTTTGTCCGCGTCGATATGGAGGGTTCCGCCTACACCACGCAAACTCTTGACGTAGTGCGCGAGTTGCATCGCATCCCCGGCAATCAGGAATGCGTGGGGGCGGTCATTCAGTCCTACATGCGCAGCGCCGACGAGGACATCGCCCAGTTGCTCGCCGCAGGAATTCGCATCCGGCTCTGCAAAGGCGCCTACAAGGAGCCACCCGAGGTCGCCTACCAGCAGAAGTCAGAGGTGGATTCACAGTACCTGAAGCTGATGAAGATGCTGCTGAAGAGCGGAATCTATCACGGGCTGGCGACGCACGACCCGCGGATCATCCAGGAGGCCAAGGCGTTTGCCACTCGCGAGAATGTCTCGCGCGACGCCTTCGAGTTCCAGATGTTATACGGCATCCGCCGCGATCTTCAGCGGCAACTTGTGCGCGAGGGCTGGCGCATGCGCGTATATATTCCGTTTGGGACGGAGTGGTATCCCTACCTGATGCGGCGGCTTGCGGAACGCCCAGCCAACCTGCTGTTCATCGCCAAAAACCTGTTCCGAAAGTAGCTCACACACGTAGGGGCAGGTGTCCTCACCTGCCAGGCTGAGATTCAGGTAGGGGCAGGTGTCCTCACCTGCCAGGCTGAGATTCAGGTAGGGGCAGGTGTCCTCACCTGCCCAGCCACCACTACTCCCGCGCCGCCTTCACATCCGTCCGCGAGAAATCTCGGCCCTTGAACAGAAGTGGCTCACCTTTAGATTTTGCCAGCGCGTAGGAGAAGCAGTCCCCAAAATTCAGTTTGGCGGGATGGCCGCTCATCTTCCCAAAGTCGCGATAGGCCTGGCGCGCGATCTGAGCCTGCCCTTCCGTGACCGGCTCAATCGCGATCTCCGCCTCCTCGATCAGTTCATCAAAACGACGGCTGGCAATCGGGTCTTTGCTGCCATCGATCACTGCTCCGGCTTCCACATAACTCACGGCCGAAATGCGTCGCTTCGCAGCCAGTTCAATGATTCGAGCGAACTCGGGCGCTTCCGCTTCGAAGCGGAGAATGGCGATCAGCGCCGAAGTGTCGATAATCACCTCGGCAGCCCCTTCTCGTCATAAAGAAGGTCGCCATGATCGGAGGAGCGAAACGGTTCCTTCAGGCGCGTGGCGCAGTCCCGTCCGATTTCGAGCAAACGGGCGGAGAGCTTTGGAGCATGCTCTGTGTCCTGCACTCTTTTCAGGCGTTCGCGGACCGCCTCTGTGACCGCTTCGGTCATGCTCTCCCCGGTGAGCCGGGCCAGTTGGTGGGCGAGCTTGTGGGCGTCTTTATTTTTGATGTTCAGGCTCATGGTGGTAGATATTCTACCCTATCTATCTACCATTCTACCATGACAGACGGACTTAAATCCTAGGCGGTGCGGTTGCAGGCGTAATCGCCTCACTCGTCGGGAACTGACTCCGGCTGCCCGGTTTCGGCCGGGGCCAATGGAAGCTGGGAAACTCCGCCGAGCATTTCCCGCTCTTGCGGAGAATACTGGCTGAAGCGACCGGACTCGATAGCCCGCTGGCGGGCCTCCGGCGGCATGGCGCGCAGCGCATTGATCGCATTCTGCATGGCGCGCCGGCGGTCGGGAGGCAGGTCCTTGATCTGTGAGTACACCTGGCGTGCCTGCTGTTTCTGCTGCGGGGTCAGGTGCTCCCAGGTTTCCATCCGGTTCAGAACGCGCTGCTGCTGCTGCGGCGGCAGGTTGTTGAAGCGTTGCAGCCGCTCGCGCAGATTCTGCTGGCGCTGCGGGGCCAGGCTGCGGAATTGCGGATCGTTGTCCAACGCCTTTTGCTGCTGGTCCGGCGGAAGATCCTTGTAACGGCGCAGCCACTGGCCCGCGTGATGACGATCGCCGGAATTGTCCTGGGAACGGGCCTGAGCCTGCGGGCGAGCCTGCGACTGACTGGCCTGCGCCTGCGCCTGCCGGCGGGCGCGCTTCTCGCGCCGCGTCTGCGCCGGAGAAGACACAACCATCCCCAGCGTCAGGATGACGCTAGCCACCCACACCGCAATGGATTTTGGCCAGAGCATGACCGAAAAAGTTGCCGGGTTACGGATTTGCGTTCACATCCGACTGCACCTGGAGATCGTCGAGCACGTCGAAATCAAAGTACAGATCGTGATTCTTGTCCAGTGCCTGCAAATCTCCCACAGCCGTGCCAGGCTCGGCGGATACGGGCGCTGCCGTAGCCACGATCATGGGCGCCGGGGTCGTCGCGGCTTGCTGATCGCCGTCGCTTCGGTTCATTCCTCCCCGGTACAAGGTGACACCGACTACCGCAACCACCGCCAGCGCAGCCGCCAAAGCCGGCTTGCGCACCCAATTCCACCAGCTCGCGGGCTGCCTGGACTTCTCCTCGCGCAGGCGCGCCTGCAAGCGGGTATCGAAATATGGAGACGGCTCCGGCGCCGTCCACTCATCAAGGACAGCCATGGTCTTGCGGAAGCCCTCCAGTTGCGCCGAGCACTCTCCGCATTCCCGCAGATGCTGCTCGACCGTGCCCGTGATCGAAGTCGAACGCGTCGCCAGATCCGGCATCAGTTCGCGAATTTCGTTGCACTTCATAACCATTCCTTCACCCACAAGAGACTAGACAAATTCCTGCAGCTGCACGCGCAACGTCTCATAGGCGCGAAACAGCAGCGATTTGGTCGCTGACTCGCTTAGCTTCAGCACCTGCCCGATCTGACGATAGTCCATGTGCTGATACTTGTGCATCACGACGGCCGTGCGCTGCCGTTCGGGCAGAGCCTGAACCTTCTGCCGGATGGCGAACAGCCTCTCCCGCCGTATGATAACTTCTTCCGCCGTAGGCCCGCGGTCGGCCACATCCATACTGATCCCGGTCTCTTCGTCCGGCTCGTCCAGGCTCACGGTATTTTCCGGGCGTTCGTGCCGCGTATCGCGGGCGTGATTTACCGCCAGGTTCGTCGCAATGCGATAGAGCCACGTGCTGAACTTCGCTGTGGCCTCGTAGCCCGACCGCGAACGGTAAACCCGCAGAAAAACTTCCTGCGCCAGGTCTTCGGCTGCCGCCGAATTATGCGCCATCCGGTACATGAAGTTGATCATGGGCCGGCGATATTTCTGGACCAGGTATTCGAAAGCCGAATCGTCCCCGGCCTTCACCCGCAGCATGACTTCCGCGTCGTTGGCCTCGTTCCCCGACCACTCGGCTGGGGCAGACGCCGCCTCTGGCGGCCCTGCCACCCCAAGCAGGCGACGATCCATTGCCAGACTGCTCACGTTTGAGTTAACCCCCGCCGGGACCGAAAGTTGCGCGTTTTCTGCATCTTCTTGCGGCGGATAAGTCCTGCTGCTAGAAGGGCCTGCAGGCGGCTTTCCGGAGGTGGGGTTCTCGGACACGACCTCAAGGCTACCATCTTGCGCCACGGTTTGCCTCAGTTACCTGAGCCCCGCCAGATCGGGGAAACTACCTAAGGTCTTTATCGGGTATTTTGATTGAAAATAAAACCGGTAAACGCAAGGCCCGGGATTCTCATCGTAAGAACGCACCATTTCCATTGGAGAAGGTCAGTGGCACTGCATTTCGATCCAGTTGCCGAACTCGCCGAGGCCCGTAAGTACAAGATTCTCGCCGACTCGCTTAACCACCCCGAGACCGCCGAAATCTGCGATCGATTTTCGATTCTGGTTGCGCTCTGTGAGCACAAAGCCATGATCCTGCGAGAACTCGACCGTCTCATATTTTACGAAGACCCCAAATCATCTCACCCCATCGACTGGCCCGACCCCAAAACCAACGACCGAATCCACTGAGTTTTCCCTTGTCCTCCGAACCGGAACAGAAGCTTCCGCTTGCGGAACGAAAAGACCCGTGCCTGACAACAGACTGCAAAACGTCTGTGCTCCCCTCTGGTTAAGTGTTTGTCAGTACCGAGAACGCAGAAAAAATGCCGGGATCCATACCCTGATTTATAATCCCGCGGCAGGGAGGGCTGACATGCCCACCGTCCAGGAACGAAGTCGAGGTCAGGTCATCAGCGAGTATGCGCTGATTGTTGCCGTGATCGTTCTGACAGTCGTCGCCACGCTCACGGCGCTGGGGTTGTGGATGCGCGACCACCTCTAACCGCGTTTGCCTGGCTTCCCCGTATCTGCTAAAAACATAAGGCGAAGTCTCACCCGTTTCCGGGCGCTTAACTCAGCGGTAGAGTGCCATCTTCACACGGTGGAAGTCATAGGTTCGAATCCTATAGCGCCCACCATCTTCTCAATTTCTTAGCTCGCTGAAATCATTGCGCGGCGAACTCCGCTCAACGGCCAGGGAAGCCGGGATTCATGAACTGGGTTCGTCGACCCCAACTCATCCCTTCTCACCAGAAGTCATCCTGGGATGAGTTCGGGATCCGGTGGAGGTTCATTGCCAGACTCTTTGACCGAACAGAGGCTCAGATAGGCTCTGGTAGCGATGTCAGCGATCGTTTCTAACGCCCCATCCGGCTCCAATGGGGTGGATTCATGGAAACGTTTGCAGTGGCGGTCTTCGGGGTGCGGGTTCATGGGGTGCATACTTTCACTTCGTCGCGCGGCTGACAATCCGGCAAAACCTTGATTACGGTGGTGACTTGGGTGGGAGATTACCGCTGCAACTGGCCTGCCAGGGATGATTGTCATTCTAAAGCGCAGAGAGGAATCTGATGGACTGTGGCCCGCTGCGTCGACAGCAGATTCCTCGCGCGATGGATCCGCGCTTCGGAATGACAAGCAGGTAAAGGACAAGTAGGTAAGGATACCGAACGGGCCGGGTCGCTTATTACGACAGCAGATTCCTAGCGCGATGGATCCGCGCTTCGGAATGACAAGCAGGTAAGGACAAGTAGGTAAGGATACCGAACGGGCCGGGTCGCTTATTACAACAGCAGGTTCCTCGCGCGATGGATCCGCGCTTCGGAATGACAAGCAGGTAAGTTTGCAAAGACTAGCCTAGCCTTTGCCCAACACCAGGCGGTCCATGCGTTGGCTGACGTCGCGCAGATAAGCCTCGTCACCGTGCTCCAACTCCGCGATGGCACTGCCGGAGTAGCCGATATCGGCGAGCGCCTTGCGCACTTCAGTCCAGTCGGCGTCGCCGTCGCCCAGGTTGACCCATTCGTATCCGTCCTCTTTGCGCTTGAAGTCCTTGATGTGCAGCTTCACGATGCTCTTGCCCAGAGTGCGAATCCAGTCCTGCGGGTAGCCGTAAAGCAGCACGTTGCCCACATCGAACCAGGCTTTGATCCATGGGCTTTTGAACTCGCGGATGTACTGGTCCATCTCAAGCGGGCTGAGCAGGAACTTGTTCCACACTTCCTCGATGCCGATGACAATTTTCAGGTCTGCCGCCATGGGAATCAGCGTGCGGATTTGTTTTTGCGAGCGCGTCCAGGCATCGTGATACGAGGTCTGGGCATTCACCACGGCGGGAACGAGCAGCACGACATCCGAGCCCCAGAGCTTGGCATTGTGCAAAGACGTGCGCATGCCCGCCAGGCTCTTTTCGACCGCCGCCGCATCGCTCGAAGACAACGGATACTTCCAGTGATCCATGTTCATCACCGAGTCGATGCGGATGCCGGCCTTGTCGGCGGCTGCCTTCATCTCCTCCGCGGCTCCCTGGTCGGGGGTTGTGGGAGCCTGCACCACCTCGAAGCCCACATCCTTTGCCAGCTTGAAGCGCTCCGCATGGCTGAGCGACTCCGGAAGCATGGAGTACACAAGCCCTTTCTTGATAGAGGAGGGGGCTGGCGTCGCAGAAAGGGACTCTGGCAGCAAATCGGCGAAGCTCGCAGCCGCCGCAGTAACGGCGGAGGCTTTCAAGAAATCACGGCGTGAAGTGGAACCCATTGGCGGACCTCCAGGGAATCGCAGACTTAAGAATTCGCAGGCAGGCGCCACGCCCGCCTGCGCTTGTGAAACTCAGCTCATCAGGCCGTTCCAGACAGCTTTTTCAGGTCGAGGTGCGGATCGTAAGTTTCCTTCGACTTGAGGATGTCCTCCCACTTGATCTCGCGCTTCTTGTAAGCCGCCTCTCTTGCCATGATGCAGGAGAGGGCCGATTCCACACCTTTGTCGGCCTGATTGTGGAAGTTGCCGCTGGTGATGCTCTCGATGAACGCCTTCTTCTTCTCCGCATCGGCCGTTTCCAGGTTCGAAGTGAATTTGCCGGTCGTCGAGAAAGCAGCCTGCGAGTCGGCGGGGGCCGAGCCCGCAGCGTTCCACTGCCAGGGCTCGTCTCCCCATATGCCGAGCGGTCCCGTGTACGGCGACTGCGACGTACCCTTGGTCCCGAAGAAGCGCTCGGTTACATCCCACCAGCCCTTGGCGAACTGCGTCGAGGTGAACGTCACATCCACGTTGTTGGGATACTGAAACAGCACGTGGTAATTGCCGTAGGCGTCGCCATCGTTGGCCGGCCGGCCCGCCCGGCCACCGCTGGCCGAAGCCTTCAGCGGATGCCCCTGCAAAATCCAGTTGCAGATGTCGATAACGTGAATGTTCTGCTCGACGATGATGTCGCCGGACAGAACGCGGTCGTAGACCCAGTTTCGCAGGCGCAACTCGTCCGGCGAGGCGTTGGGGCGCGGCGGGCGGTCAATATAGCCCGTGAGGTAGTAGGCCTCGGCGCACACAATGTTTCCCAGCGCTCCAGCATGGATTCGCTTCACCATTTCCACAAACGGAGGACAATCGCGAATCTGGAACCCTACATCCAGGCTCAGTTTTCCCTGGGCTTTCTTGCCCAGCTCGATCACCTTGAGCGCGCCGGGCACATCCACAGCAACCGGCTTCTCGAGGTAGACGTGCTTCCCTGTCCCGACCACCTCCTCGAGGTGCTTGGGATGAAAATACGGCGGAGTCGCGACGACGATGGCATCCACTTCCTTCGAGTGCGCGATCTTCTCGTACGCATCCGGCCCGAGAAACAGCTGGGACTGGTCCAAAGCCGCGAAGCCCTTGGCCTGCTGGATCTGATCGAAGTGCGCGTGCGCGGCGTCAAGCTGATCCCGGAACAAATCGGCGAGCGCGACGACCCGAGCCCCGCCCGTGTCGATGAGATTGGTTGCATCTTCGGTGCCGCGCCCCCCGCAGCCCAGCAGGCCCACGCGTATCGCCGAGTTCGCAGCCGTTCCGAACACCAGCTCCGGCTTGATGAACAACACCCCCGCGCCCGCCGCAGCCATGCCCAGAAACTTGCGACGCCCGTGCTTGTCTGCCGGGCCCTGCTTGGTTTCGCCTGCCATGTCTCCTCCTGGTTTTATCCGATCCGGCTTTTATCCGATCTGGCTTTATCCGATTATTCGTTCGAGATATGACTTCGCCGCGCGTACGTCTTCCACCTGCTTCGGCCCGGAAATTTCCCGCTCGATAGTGACCGCCCCACGATAGTTCAGTGCTTTCAACCGCGCAATGATACGCGCAAAGTCTACCTTGCCTTCGCCGATCGGCACTTCCTTGCCGAGTTCCTTCGGATTCGTGGGCCACAGCCCGTCCTTGGCGTGAATTCCCTGCACGTAGGGACCGAGCAGCTCAATAGCATCTAGCGGGTTCGCCTTGCCATACAGGATCAGGTTAGCGAGATCGAAATTGATCCCCTGGTTGTCGGTACCGACGTCACCGATCGCCCGCACCAGCGTGATCGGTGTCTCCTGCCCGGTTTCATAGCGGAAGTTCTGGCCGTTGCGCTGGCAATACGTGGTCACCTCGCGAATTGCCGAGATCGTCTCCTTGTACACCGGGTCGTTGGGATTTTCGGGAATGAACCCGCAGTGCGTCTGCACCGCCGCGATCCCACACTTCTTGGCGAAGTCGGACGCCTTCTTGATGTGGGCGATGCGCGCCGCCCGCGTCTCGCGCGGCACCAGTCCGATGGTCAGCGGCCCCTGGTAGAAGTCCCACACTTCTTTCCCCGGCCCGCCCACAACCAGAGCAGTCGGCTCGATGCTGTGCTTGTCGAGAGCCTGCTGAAGCCGCCCAACCAGGTCGGGCGGGAATTCCTCCAAGAACAGTTGCGCGGTCGGGAGCCCGAGATCCTGCACCTTCGCCAGCGCGGCATCGGGATCTTTGCCGACGTCGATAATCAGGCCCAAACGCAGCGGCTTCTTGCCTTCGTTCGATGGAACCACGGATGCCTCCTGGGCAATGCTCATTCCGCCCAGCCCAGCCATAAGCATCCCTGCCGACATCCGGACGAACGCCCGACGATTTTGTTTTCCCATGTCACTCCCCGCGCGCAACTCGCTCACCGCTATTTCTCCTGGATCTCGATATCCTTCCACCGGACCTTCACTCCGCCACCGGTGTGAATTTGCAGCCCGATCACGCCGTCGGTGAACTTTGGCGCAGTATCTTCGAAGTCGACAATCTGCACGCCGTTCAGATGCGTCGTGATGTGATTGCCGTGGACCGATACGGTTAGTTCGTTCCATGCGCCCGGCTTCAGCGCCTTTTCACCCTCGGCCGTCGGCATCGCCACCCAGCCGCGCCCCCCACTCTCATAGAGGCCGCCCGTGTGCTTCCCAGCGCCGGGATCCACTTCGACCTGCATGCCTTCGATGTCCGGCCCGTGCTCGGGATCGATACCCGTGATTGTGGAGTGAATGAACACACCCGCGTTGCCTTCGGCTTCGCCCTTGAACTTCAGGCGCAGATCGAAATCCTTGTAGGTCTTCTCGGTCGTCAGATATCCGTATTTGTTGGCCGTGCTTTCGCCAAGAATCGCGCCCTGCTCGACCACCCACTTCTCGTCGCCATTTTTCTTCCAGCCGTTCAGGTCCTTTCCGTTGAAAAGCTTCACCCACCCGCTTTTCGCCTGCGCCTCGGTTACCAGCGCGAGAACGAAAAGCACGGTCATTATCGTAACCAGAGGGAAAATCCCTGAACCACGGCGTTTGATCAGCATTGCGATAAGTCCTTTCCCGAGACGTTTGGAGCTTAGTGAAAACTCAAGTCTCTTTCAATCGGCAACGCACGCCGGCCGCAATAAAAATCGTCGGATTCGTCAGCGCCTGCGAAGCCGCAACGCGATGCCGTTCTGAAATGCCGGGCTTTGTAACATCTTTTCTCCGCCGTGATGCTGGAAGCTTTCCTTCCGCTCGACGCTTCCGTTCTTCACATTCACCCAATCCCCGGAGAAATCTCCGGCCGGCAGTTCCAGCGTGACTGCAATCGGGCCGTTGCCGTCAAAATACATCGCGTATTCGTGGCCGGGGTTCGACAACACGTGCGGGATGGCGCCTGCCGCATGTTTCACCGTCTTGCTGTCCGGCCGCAACTCGACCAGCGAAAACCCTTGCAGGAATTCAGCCAGAATCCGCAGTTGCTGTCTGAGCGCCACGCTTCCGCCACCAGGGCCGTTGGGTTCGGTATCCGATCCATTTTCGTGGCCGACATTGAACGAGTAGTCCAGGTTGTCGAACAGGCTGCCTCCGGAAAGCATGAAGTTCCATGCTTCCCGCCGGTAGGGCTCGTCCGCGTGGCCCAGAAATCCGGTTTCATCGTCGCCGATCGCCTTTCCCAGGCCGTAGTTCAACTGCACCGCATCAGGGTAGGCGTAATGAAAATTCACGATGCTCGCCTGCGGCAGCAGCTTGTCGACGGATGCGCGGAAGTTGGAGTAGTTCTGCGCAATCAGGTGCTTGTTGGGCAGCGACTTCTCCTCGTCGGTGATCCACTCTGCGACCTTCGCCTGCCAGGCGAGCGACAAATCGTCCGCCACTTCGACCGAGTTGGGATATTTGTCCCGCACTTCCGGCTGGAGGAACGGATTGACTACGCCCACCGACACGGGACGGTCCGACCAGGGCTCGTTCTGGATCTCAAAGATGACGTTGTCGAACCCGTTCGCTTCCCGCACCAGCTTGCGTGCGTACTTCTCCTGGAAGGCAAGGATGTTGCCGTTCTCCAGCGTCTGAAGCTTCTTCCAGTCGATGGAACTCGTGTGATTGATATTGTTGGTCGGGTTCAGTGCGCTGATGTTCCAGTGGATGGGATCGTAGTGCGAAGAAAACAGCGTTACCTCGACCACGATGCCGCGCTGTTCGGCTTGTGCCAGGAAATCGTGATATCGCTCGAAGTATTCCGGGCTCCAGCGATCCAGATCGAACTTGTTGCCGCCGCCGAAGTAACCGGGCGTGTCGGATCGCGCCCACGGCGCCACGTAGCGGCCCTCAGCCGGGGCCAGATCGTTTCGCCGGATTCCGAACGACTTCGCCGGAACCTCCAGGTAGCTTCCCCCGAACAGCCGCGTGTAATTCATTCCCGCGGCCTGGATCGTCGCGAGGTACTTCGGGTAGTCGAAGTCTGCGTTCAGCACTGCTCCGTAGTGCTCGCCGCTGCCGATCAGCGCCACCGGCTTTTCGCGAAAGAGAAAATAGTGCGGATTCTTCGGATGAAGTTGGATCGGTTCGCGGTGGGGAGGCGCTTCAGCCAGACCCGCGACCATGAGGAGGACCACGGACAGTGCTGACGCGGTCGGCGGGCGGAGGGAGGGCATGATGTCGGTCGCGCCGGGGATGCTTCCGGCACAAAGCCAGCATGCTAATGGATGATCACTTCACCCGCAACCGGTATCACTTCGTGGTGGCGAAGTAGCCGCGACGGCAGAGCACTCTCAGGCCGCCCTTCTTGGGCAGCACCTGCACGGTATGAAAACTGCCGTTCGGCTCCAGTTCGAGCGGAGTGTAGCCGAGAGCATACTGGCTGCGCAGATCGTTTTCGATTCGCTTGAAGCCCTTTTCGAGATCACGCGGGTCCCGTGCCGGCAGGACGGTGCCCCCGGTTGGCCGGGTCAGAAGGTCGAGCGAAGCTTCCCCTTTGGGGTAGTCGGTGGGGATGATCTGGTTTGTGCTGAGGGCGTAGACCAGCGTATCGGCGCGCATCGGCGCCTGCTGCGCGTCAAACATGATGGCGCGGCTGGCGGTGTCCATTCCGTCCGAGATCAGCACAATGATGCGGCGCGTAAGGAAGGTTTCATTCCTGCTGCGCAGCTTGTCGGTAGCAAAGACCAGCGCGTCGTAGAGAGCCGTGTTGCCCCCCGGGCGCAGATGAGCGAAGGAAGCCTCCAGTTCCTTGATGTCGCTGGTGAAATCGTGGACAAGCTGCACCTTGGTGTCGAAGGCGACGACGAATGCCTGATCGACCGACGGCCGCAGAATCTTCTTCAGGAACATGGCGGCCGCTTTCTTTTCGAAGTTGAAGCGGTGCAGGATGGAACTGCTGGCGTCGATGAGCAGCGCAATGCGCAGCGGAAGCTGGCTCTGCCGCTGGAAGTATGAGATTTTCTGCGGCGGCTTCTTGTTGTCCAGCAACTGGAGGTCGTCCTGGGTAAGGTTGGTGTGCAGGTGCCCCTTATGATCGGTCACCGTGAAGATGAGATTGATTTCGTTGACTTCTCGCGTGATGGTGAACGATTGAAGGCCGGCGAATTGCTTGGCGCGGTCATCCGCCGGAGGGCCGGCCTGCCCAGCCAACAGGGTGGTTGCGCAGCTCAGCCCGGCCAGAAGCAACAGAAGAAATCCGAGCCGTTCACGCATACGTTATCTCTTCCCGCGAACGCTTTCATGGCTTCCCCGGCAGGTTGGCGGGGGCTGTGTCCTTGCCGGGCTCGAAGTGGTCTCATTTTCTCACACGCGCGACCCTGTCCATGTAGCCACGGGTGTCCTCACCCGTGCAAAATCCCCATGTAGCCACGGGTGTCCTCACCCGTGCAAGTTTGGATCATGCTCTCGGGCGTCTCACGCCTAACGGCTCATGTAGGCGCGGGCGTCCCGCCCGTGCGAACCGCCTTACCCTTGCGTTGACAATTGTTTGCAACCTGGGCTATCTTTAAGTCTTTGGAAGTCCTGCGGTTGCCCGCCTGATAGCCCTGCGCCTTCGGCGCTCGCGAGGAAATCAGCGGTCTTCTTGTTTTTTTAATTTTCTGGGAGAGCTCTGATGTCAACCTATTTCCCCAAAGCGGGGGAAATTGTGCGCAAGTGGTATGTCGTGGACGCCTCGGGCCAGACGCTCGGGCGCCTTGCCTCGCGCGTGGCCCTTATTTTGATGGGGAAGGAGAATCCCCGCTATACGCCGTTCATCGACACCGGCGATCACGTGGTCGTGATCAACGCCGAGAAGATCAAGGTTACCGGCATGAAAGCCGATCAGAAGGTGTACCAGCGGTACACGGGGTATCCCGGCGGACTGCGGACTGAGGAGTATCGCAAACTCTTCGCGCGCAAGCCGGAACGGGTGATCGAAGACGCTGTCGGCCGCATGCTTCCCAAGACCAAAATGGGCCGGCAGATGGCCACGAAGCTGAAGATCTATAAGGGAGAGAAACACCCCCACGAAGCCCAGAAGCCGAGCGCCCTGACGCTGGCCTAGGCCAATGAGGAAAGGAATCGATGGCTGAATTGGTTCAGTATTACGGAACGGGACGGCGCAAATCGGCGGTGGCCCGCGTTTTTTTGCGCCCGGGCAGCGGCGAATTCAGGATCAACGGCCGCCCCTTCGAGCAGTACTTTGTCACCGAGTCGCAGCGCTCCAGCGCCCGTCAACCGCTGGTCTCGACCGATAGTGTGGCCTCGTTCAATGTGATCGCCCGGGTCTCGGGCGGAGGGGTGAACGGGCAGGCCGACGCGGTGAAACTCGGCGTGGCCCGCGCCCTGATGGTGTTCAACGTCGAGCTGCGCAAGAAGCTCAAGGCCGAGGGACTGGTCAGCCGCGACGCCCGCTCGAAAGAACGCAAAAAGTACGGACAGAAGGGCGCGCGCAAGCGCTTCCAGTACTCGAAACGCTAGACTTTGCTCTGGCCGGGCGCCGGTGTCGAACCGGCGACTGACAACTGAATTTCAGGTGTTCAATTCTTCCCGGCCCCGCGGCGCGGGGACGGGAATAGCAATCCGAAGCAGCCTTCGGGCAGGCGCCGGATGTAGACTAAACGAGGAGGTTGATTGGCTACTATCACCATGAAGGAGTTGCTCGAAGCGGGAGTTCACTTCGGGCATCAGACGAAGCGCTGGAACCCGAAGATGAAGGAATACATTTTCGGCGAGCGCAATGGCATTTACATCATCGATCTTCAGAAGACGCTGAAGATGTTCAAGGAAGCGTCGAAGTTTATCCAGGACCTGGCCGCCGAGGGCAAGATCGTGCTCTTCGTGGGTACCAAGCGCCAGGCGCAGGATGCCATTGCCGAAGAGGCCAAGCGCTGCAACATGTTCTACGTGAACCAGCGCTGGCTGGGCGGCCTGCTCACCAACTGGGTGACCGTACAGAAATCGGTCAAGCGGCTTAAAGAGCTCGACGAGATGGCCACCGACGGCCGCTACGAGCTGCTGCCCAAGAAAGAAGTCATCAAGCTCGAGCGCGAGCGCAAGCACCTCCAGGCCAACCTCGCGGGTATCAAGGAAATGACCCGCCTGCCGGATTCGCTGTTTGTGATCGACTCCAATAAGGAACAGATCGCGGTGCGGGAAGCCCGCAAGCTGGGAATTCCGGTGGTCGCTGTGGTCGACACTAACTGCGACCCGACCGAAGTGGATTACGTCATTCCGGGAAATGACGACGCCCTGCGCGCGATTCGCCTGTTCGCCTCGAAGATTGCCGATTCCGCCGCCGAAGGCGGACAACTCATGAGCGACAAGCAGTTCTCCGACCTGCAGGCTGCGGCGGGAGCCGCGCAACAGGCGGAAATGGCCGCCGCGCAGGCTCCGGCCGAGGGCTCTGCCGACGCGACCGGAGCCGAAGGTGGCACCGAGGACATCAGCATGGAAGACGTGCTCGACGGCGGAGTGCGCAAGGCGCAGGCGGTGAAGGAAGAAACTGCCGAAGTCCCGGAAGTAGAGACTCAGGCATACTAGCGGAACCCGCCACGCGCCGGCGTGAACTTAAGTCAAATTTTCAGCCCGGGCATAGCCCTTGAGGGAATCTGACCCGCGCGGGTCATCCGGCGCGGGTCAAAGTTTATAGAGCGGCTCCTGTTTCGGTCCCCGTTGTAGGGACCGACTTGAAACTGCGAATGCGAAACGGAATCTATGAGCACAAGTGCCGTGAACATCTCAGCCACGCAAGTGAAAGAGCTCCGGGAAAAGACCGGGGCGCCCATGATGGACTGCAAGCAGGCCCTGACTGAAGCCAAGGGCGACGTGGATCAGGCGGTGGTCCTGCTGCGTAAAAAGGGCGTTTCGATGGCCGCCAAGAAGTCTGCGCGTGTGACCAGCGAGGGCTCGGTTGCGAACTACATACATGCCGGTGGCAAGATCGGCGTGCTGGTCGAAGTCAATTGCGAGAGCGACTTCGTGGCCCGGACCGACGACTTCAAGGAACTGATCCACGATATCGCGATGCATATCGCGGCCAGCGATCCCAAGTTCATCCGCAAGGAGGATGTGACTCCCGAGGCCTACGAACGCGAGAAGGACATTTACCGCGCCCAGGCCGCGGCCACCGGCAAGCCGGCGCAGGTGGTGGACAAGATCGTAGAAGGCAAGATGAGCAAGTTCTACGAGGAGGTCTGCCTGCTGGAGCAGCCCTTCATCAAGGATCAGACCATGAGCATTGCCCAGTTGATCGCAGCGAAGATCGGCAAGCTTGGCGAGAACATCGCAGTCCGCCGCTTCGCCCGCTTCAAGGTTGGAGAAGCCGGTGAGACCGTGGCCATCACCAGGCCCACAGAAGAAAAATCGGAGTAGTCTTGTTTTTTAACTGAAATTTCCAGGCAGCGAGGAACCGAGACTTTGACCGCCTCTCCATCCATCACGGCTCCTGCCTTCAAGCGCATCCTGCTGAAGATTTCCGGCGAAGCCCTTGCCGCCAGCAAAGGCTTCGGAGTCGATCCCAAGCACATTCATATCGTTGCCGCCGAGGTGGCCGACGTTCACGCACTCGGAGTCCAGATCGCCATCGTGGTCGGAGGCGGAAACTTCTTCCGTGGCGTCGCCGAGCAAGCCAAGGACATGGACCGCGTGGCCGCCGATCAGATGGGAATGCTCGCTACTGTCATCAATGCCCTGGCCCTTCAGGATGCCCTGGAGAAGCAGAATGTGTTTACCCGGGTCATGTCAGCGATCGAGATGAATCAGGTGGCCGAGCCCTTCATTCGCAGACGTGCGATTCGCCATATGGAGAAGGGTCGGGTCGTAATTTTCGCCGGCGGCACGGGAAATCCCTATTTCTCGACCGATACGGCAGCCTCGCTGCGAGCGATGGAAATCCGCGCCGACGTCATCCTGAAAGCGACCAAAGTCGATGGCATCTACGATGCCGATCCCATGCTGGTCAAGAACGCCAAGAAATTTACCCAGATCAGCTATCTCGAAGTATTGAAGCAGGGTCTGAAGGTAATGGACTCGACCGCGATCTCGCTCTGCAAGGATAATAATTTGCCGATTATTATCTTCGATCTAAACCAACGCGGAAACGTTAAGCGGGTGGTAACGGGGGAACAGATCGGCTCCCTGGTCACGGCGTAACTCTTTTCCAGGCAAAACAAAGTTACTCCTTCCGGTAAACGATCCTTCCCCCTACAACCGTCGCGATGACCTTTCCGGTGAGCTGCCAGCCATCGAAGGGCGTGTTGCGCGATTTGGAGCGCGACTTCGCGACGTCGAATGTCCACCGTCGCTTGGCATCGAAGATGGTCACATCGCCATAGCTGCCCCGGGCGAGTGTGCCGCGGCCTCTCAGGTCGAGCACCCGCGCCGGTCCTGAGGTGAAGAGTTCGACTACGCGGGCCAACGGAATGTGGTGGCCGCGATGCAGGCGGGTGATGGCCAGTCCCAGCGCCGTCTCCAGGCCCGTGATGCCAAAAGCGGCGCGATCAAATTCGATTACCTTCTCGTGGGTCGCATGCGGCGCGTGGTCCGTCGCGATTGCATCGACCGTGCCGTCCGCCACGGCCACAAGGATGGCCTCGATGTCCGCGGCCGAGCGCAGCGGAGGGTTCATCTTGAAGTTCGCGTCGTAATCGCGGATGTCCTCATCAGTAAGGGTAAAGTGATGCGGCGTGACCTCGCAGGTCACGCGGGTCTTGCTGCGCTTCCCGCGACGCACTGCCTTCAGCGCATCCGCCGTGGAGAGGTGGGCGACGTGCAGCCGCGATCCGCCGAATTGCTGCGCCAGCTGCACATCGCGCTCCACGATCGAGGCCTCGGCCGAGGCCTTCATGCCGCGCAGCCCCAGGCGAAATGCCTTGGGGCCATCGTTCATAGGGCAGCCGGCCGTGGCCCGCGTGTCCTCCGCGTGCTGGATTACGGTCAGGCTCAGTTCCGCGGCCAGACGCAGCGTTTCCCGCATGATTTCGTCGCCGAGGATAGGCTTGCCATCGTCCGTGACCGCCACAGCTCCGGCCCGCTGAAGCCCGCGGAAGTCGGTGAGCACGGCGCCTTTGCTGGCCTTGGTCGCCGCCGCGATGGGGAAGACATTGACCACCGCCCCGCGCTCGGCGCGCTGGAGCCAGGCCAGCCACTCCGGGGAATCCACCACCGGTTGCGTATTCGGCATGCAGCACACGGAGGTGAATCCTCCGGCCGCCGCAGCGGCAGTGCCGCTCGCGATTGTCTCCTTGTAACTCTGGCCGGGCTCGCGCAGGTGCACGTGAATGTCGATGAAGCCCGGAGCAACCACCAGGCCGCGGGCATCGAACTTCTCTTCCGCGGCAGCGCGAATCTTCCCCGGCGGCGCCACCTCCGCAACCCTGCCCTCGCGGAGCAGGACATCCATGGGCGCATCCACTCGGGCCGCCGGGTCGATGACGTGGCCACCGTGGATCAGCAAACTCGACGATCTGCGAACGTTGGCCACCGTCTATCTCGCCTTTCCCAGAGCTTTCGCCAGAATGGCCATGCGAACCGGTACGCCGTTGCGCACCTCTTCGACAATGACCGACTGCGGGCAATCGGCCACTTCCCACGTCAGTTCCATTCCCCGGATGATGGGGCCAGGATGCATGAGCAACGCATCCTTGCGGGCGAGGTGTAGTCTTGCCATCGTCATCTGATAGCGCGTGATGTATTCGCTCAGGCTGATACGCGTCCCCACCAGCCGCTCTTTCTGGACACGCAACACCATCACCACATCCACCCCGTGAACCGCCTCTTCGACGGTCCGGCTGATTCGCAGCCCAGGATCGAGCGTTGCGGCGAGATCGGGCAGGAACTCGGGCGGGCCGCACAGCGTGATCACGGCGCCGAATTTGCTCAGCAGATGCACTGCGGAACGTGCCACGCGGCTGTGGTAGATATCTCCGACAATCGCGACCTGAAGTCCCTTGAGGGTCTTCTTATGGCGCAGGATCGTGTAGGCGTCGAGCATAGCCTGGGTAGGATGCTCGTGCATTCCGTCACCGGCATTGATCACCGGGATGTCCAGATGCTCCGCCATCAGAAGCGGCGCCCCGGCGTTGGGATGGCGGATCACGATGATGTCGGCCCCTACGGCCCGCAGCGTGTAGGCGGTATCGAGCAGGGATTCGCCCTTCTCGATGCTGGAACCGCTGGAGAGCACGAGCGTGGTCATGGCTCCCAGGCTTTTGGCTGCGATCTCAAAGGAGCTACGGGTACGGGTAGAGGCTTCGTAGAACAGAAGCAGCACGCGTTTGCCCCGCAAGAGCGGCCGGGGCTTAAGCGGGTTCATCCGGCGGGCGAGAGCGAGCAGGTTCTGGATCTCGGCAACCGGCAGATGCTCAATGTCGAGCAACGAACCCCGGGCCACGCGCGGCCGATTCTCGGCCCGCGCCCCGGATGTCGCTTTGAATTTTGCAGCGACCGCCACCTTACTCTCCTAGCCTCCGTCCGCCTTTTCGAGCAGCAATACCTTGTCTGCGTCGTCGACCTCACGCAGCATTACCTTGATGATCTCCTGCCCCGTCGTCTGCACCCGGCGGCCTACGAAGGTCGCATCGATCGGCAACTCGCGGTGACCGCGGTCCACCAGAACGCAAAGCTGCACCCGGCGCGGGCGTCCATGTTTGAACAGGGCATCCATGGCCGCGCGCGTCGTGCGGCCGGTGTAGAGGACATCATCGACCAGGATGACATCCATGCCGGTAATGGGAAATCCAATTTCGGTCTTCTGCACGATGGGCTTGGGACCGAGGGTGGAAAGATCGTCGCGGTACAGGGTGATATCCAGGGTTCCCACCGGAGTCGGGCTCTTCTCGATCCGGCGGATGATCTCGGCCAGGCGCTGCGCCAGGGGCACCCCGCGCTGGCGAATGCCGACCAGCCCAAGGTCGCGGGCCCCATTGTTCTTTTCGATGATTTCATGGGCCAGGCGCACCAGGGTACGCTCGATCTCCGAGGACGACATCAGCTGCGCCTTCTGGCGCAGGTTGGCATTGCGGACCGATGATCTAGGCATGAACGCTGCATCATACGCGGGCGCAGTGGCGAGGGGCAAGGCGCGGAAAGGGCGGACGTTGAGCTCCTGTTGTTTCGACATTTGTTCGCTGGCGAGAAATGTATCGACAATGTAGATACACAAAGCTACCATAGACCGAATGGTGGCACGGGCGCAACTGGTTCGATGGGGAAATAGCCTGGCAGTCCGCATTCCCAGGAATGTGCTGGAAGAGGCCAGCCTGAAGGAGGGCGACAATCTGACCTTGGAAGTTGAGGGGAGGGGTGCCGTCGCACTTCGGGCCGCAGACCGTCCCAGGAATCTCGAGGACCTGGTTGCACAGATCACACCTGAGAATCGACACAGCGAACCGGACTGGGGATTGCCTGGCGGAGCTGAAATTTGGTAGGAGAATGGGTTCCAACAGCGGGAGAAGTTGTTTGGATCGACTTGAATCCCACTGTTGGCCATGAGCAGGCAGGCAAGCGGCCTTGTCTTGTGCTGACTCCGGCTTCCTATAACGCAAAAACGAGCTTACTGCTCGCCTGCGCCATGACATCCCAGGTCAAAGGGTACCCGTTCGAAGTGTCCCTGCCGGATGGAGGAGTGGTCTTGGCAGATCAAGTCAAGTGTTTGGATTGGCGATATCGCAACGCTCAGCTGAAAGAGATGGCCCCGCCCCAAGTTCTGACACGAGTCCAAGCATTGCTTGCCACGTTGTTGCAAATCTAGTTCTCACCGGCGGCCTACAGCCTGTTCCGGCGGCGGAGCAGGGCGGCGCTGATGGCGCCTCCCAGGCCGGAAAAGATCACAAAGATCACCAGAGTGACGAGCAGGACAAACCCCATCATCACCGCCAGGCCTTCCGGGGTCTTGAAGAAGTGAATCAGTTCCTGGGCCTGCGGTTCCGGGGAGCGGGCGGCAGATTTCTCCAGGGCATCGATCAACGCTGCCTTCAATTGGTCGCCACCGCCAATCGCTGTCGCTACGGCCGTGAGGATGGCAAACATGCCGAATCCTAAAGCTCCACTGGCCGCCCCCAGCCGCGCCCCCATTCCCGGCGTGAGATTGACCGCGGGATCGCGGCGGCGATAAAGCAGTACGGACAGTGCGCCTGCGGCCAGGATGCCCAGCCCAAACGCTCCCAGGGGTATCACCATCAGAAGCGAGCCCACGAGGCCGGCAATGGCAGCTACGGGCAGAGCCTTGGACCACTGAATTGCCCCGGGACGGGTTGGAGCGGGTTCCGAAGGAGTGACTCCCGGGACGGAGATCTCCGCCGGGGTGACGGTGATCTGGGGAGCATTACAGGCGGGACAGAAGGCGATTCCCTCCTCAAACTTGGCGCCGCATCTATAGCATGTTCGCTCCACCGGGTTTCAAGGTACCTTTTCCAGTTCCTGAGGGCAAGCGGCGGAGGGACCTCCGAGAATCTTAAGCACAGAGGAGCACAGAGCAACGGAGGTCTAGGATGCTGGCCGGTCCGGGATGACACTGTCAAACACGCTAGATGGTTTCCGACCCGCGTGTCTGGACGCGTACCAGCGAGAAGGTGCAGCCTTTGTCCTGAGGATCGACCGCCACGATGCGCTGATTGTCGTCGGTGCCGACCTTCAACTCTATAGTTGGACCGTCTTCCTCGCCGTCACAGGATAGATCTTTCGACGACTTCTTCGAATGATCCGTCACCACGTGGCCGCCGTGTTCGCGGGTGTGGCATTCGACCACCTTGCCGTATTTCTTCAGCTCATCCTTGTAAAAGCTCACCACTTTGTCCGGCATCGTGTCCGATTCGTACTCCAGGGCCACGACCTTCAGCCCGAAGCTTCCGGCCGAAATGTTCACGTTGGCGCGGCTGTTGTTGCCGTCCCCCTTCTCCTTCAGGCGAGCGCCGGGGAAGACCGGAAGCCCGATGTCGGAGGCGTCCGGCGTAGTGCTGACATGGAGATGACCGATTGGAGTATCGATATCGACTTTCTTGTCCTCGCCGTTTTCGCCCTTCTTGACGTTCACGCTGCACGCAGAAACCACGAGCAGCACAGCGGCTGCGAGGGCCATGACCAGGAAAGGGTGCATCTTTGACTTACGCATGGATAAACTCCTTTGACTCGAACCGGCAGGTCCACTGCATGTCTCAACGGGTTCGCCCGTTTTTCTCAGTTACTCTTCGGACGCTCAATTCCTGCGCCGCGGTCGGCGACCCCGGGAATTGTCACCGGCAGGTGGCCTGTCACTGCTGTCTCGCCGAACATCGCCTTGACCACCGCGACCTCGGAGACAACAGAATTGGAGAACGCACAGATATAGTTCTGCGTCGCCGGGTAGTCCGAGGCTACATACGGATTGCCCATTGCGGCCACTATGGTCTTCGCCGCGGCGTGATCCAGAATGCTTTGCAGCAAGGTCCCGCTGGCATCGTTCAGGTTCACCGAGTTCACCACACCCGCGGCGGTTCTCAGCGCCCTGCCCGCAGTCGGGATCACATACACCGCCGCCACGACCGCTTCCGCCTGGTCCACAGCCTGAAGCACGGAATCAGACATCGCCGCTGCGATGCGCGGGTCCACGTAGATGACATTCGCATCGGGCACCCGGGACTTTATTTGGCGCTCCAGCGCTCGACCCGCGTCTGTGCGCACGTCCTCCGACATCACAACCACCACCAGGCGGTTATGCACCTCCACCGCTGTTTTGGTATACGGAAGGCCGGTCTCAACAGTTCCCGATTGTTTTAGAGGAAGCACTTTGCCGTTCTCGCGGACGAGGGTAATCGCGCTGTCAGCAATCTGCTGGCCCTCGGCCAGGTTTTCGGGCTTGCCAACAATTTTGCCCACCGCGTCGACGTCGACCAATCTCGCTTTGTTCAACCCGAGGGAGGCCTTGGCTTTCAGAAGCTTCAGCACCGACGCATCCAATTGAGCCTGCGGGATTTCCCCAGACCGCACCGCGGCCAGCATGGCCTGGTAGGAAGCATCCAGATCGGCGGGGATGATGAGCAGGTCATTGCCGGCTTTGAAGGCATCGACAGCCGCCCGCCCAACGTTGGCGGAATAGAGACGCGTCAGACCTGCCATATCGAGGGCGTCGGTCACGGCAATGCCCTTGAATCCGAGCTGTTTCTTGAGCAGGTCCGTCACCACGGCAGGTGACGTCGTGGCAACGCGGTTCGGGTCCGGCTCAAGCACCGGAACGCTGACGTGGGCTGTCATCACCGCGTCAACTCCGGCTTCAATCGCTTTGCGGAAGGGAGGAATCTCCACGGATTGCAGCCGCGCCAGATCGCCCGTGACTTTTGCCACGCCGAGGTGCGAGTCGGTGGCGGTATCGCCATGGCCCGGAAAGTGCTTGGCGGTGGTGAGCATGCCGGCGGCCTGGGCTCCGTGGATGTACGACGCCACCATGTTCCCGACCTGTTGTGGATCTTCCCCGAATGAGCGTGTGTTGATGATGGGATTGGCGGGATTCGAGTTCACGTCGGCGACGGGAAAGAAGTTCCAGTGAATACCGACGGCGCGAGCTTCCTCGGCCGTGATATGCCCAAACGCCTCTGCATAGTCCAGCTTGCCCGTGGCGCCGAAAGCCATGGCATGTGGGAAGTCGGTCGTGCCGTGAAGGCGCATCGAAACTCCACGCTCGAGGTCGGCGGCGATCAAGAGGGGCTTTTCGGAATCCTTCTGCAAACGGTTGAGCAATTCGGCAGCTTCGTACGGCTGGTTGCGGTAGAGGAATGGCGGATCCCACGGCACCGTCATGGCGAGCGAACCGATGTGATACTTGCGGATGGTGTCGCGCAGCTGAAGGTACTCGGGAGCGTCCACGTTCAGAAATTGCGCGCGCACCCAGATCATGAAGACCTGGCCGACTCTCTCTTCGAGAGAAAGCTTGTGCAGCGTCTTCTCCGCCCACTTCTCTCCTCCGCGATCGAGGTGGATGGGCCCGGGCTTCAGGTACTTGTCTTTTGCGAACGCGGCAGACGTAAACTGCAGCAGAAGCAGACAAAGCGCGATTCTCGCAAGCATGTAATGAACCATAGCATGGGCCGTGCTTAGCGAGGGTCAAAGAGGGTGGTAGGCCACCTCTGTGGCCCCCTGTGATCTCTGTGGTTGCGTTCCGCCTGTCTCGGCGGGCACAGAATGGTAGGTAGGGCGCAGCCTCCCGTGGCTGTTGCGCCGTCCCGGCGCGTCGGTCAAATGTTGCGATCCTTTCGGCGTGGCTGAAGCCACGCCCCACCCATAACCAGGGTCTCCCGGGCGAGGACGCCCGCTCCACATGCTTGGGCTACAGATTGTTCGTGATGAGCTGCAACGCCTGATTCTGAATTTCGGAGTCGTCACCAAAACCTGCAAGCCATTGGACTTCCGGCTCGCGCCGGAACCAGGTCATCTGGCGTTTGGCGTAGTTTCGGTGCGCCTGCTGCGCGGCGCAGATGGCCGCGTTGCGGTCCATACCTCCGCGCAGATGCTCGAGGGCCTGACGGTAGCCGAGCGATGTCAGCGGGAGCGCTGATTCTCCATATTTGGCGACGAGGCGTTCGGTTTCGCCGAGCAGGCCGTTGTCGAACATGTGGCGGGCGCGGAGGTTGATGCGTTCGTAGAGAATCTCGCGGTCCGGATTTAACCCGATTCGCAGGACGCGGAATCCCTGGAGCGGATCGCGGCCCTGCTGCCACAACCTCGTCATCTTGCCGCGGGACTGGAGACAGACTTCGATAGCCCGAATCACCTTGGCTGTGTCGTTGGCATGAATGGACGCGGCAGCGGCGGGGTCAAGGCGGCGCAGGATGCGGTGCAGGTAAGGCGAACCCTTTTCGGCGGAACGCTGGCGCAGGCGGTCGCGCAATTCCTCGGAACGCTCTGGGCCAGGGAAAAGGCCTTCGAGCAGAGCGCGCAGATAAAGGCCGGTTCCGCCAACGACAACCGGCGTTGCTCCGCGAGAGGCGATGTCTGCCAGGGTTTCTCGCGCTTTGCGGGCGTACCATCCCGCGGTGACGGGAGTGGTAGGGTCGACAACGTCCAGCATATGGTGGGGCACGCTGGAGCGTTCCTCCGCCGTCGGCTTGGCGGTCCCGATTTCAAACTCGCGGTAGAGCGCGATGGAATCGCAGTTCACGATTTCCCCCCGAAAGCGTTGGGCAATCGCGAGGGAAAGTGCCGTCTTCCCGCTTGCCGTTGGTCCGAGCACTACGACCAGTAAGGGCTCGGCAGAGACGTTCAGCGGGCGCTCCAGGGGATGTGGTGCCAGTAGCGAGCTACGGCAAGAGTCAGGACCAGGATGGCAATCACAATCAGCCCTGCAGCCTCGCGGGTATAGATCGAGGGCTTCGGCGGCGGTTGGGGCGCCGGCGGTTCCAGCTGACGCTTGGGACCGGCTGCAGGCACGGTCCCATTGTAGCCCCGGGTGCTACACTACGCGGCGTTGCCCCATGTCACAGTCGAGTTCCCCGCCTCAGCTTTTCCGGTTCGGAATCTTTGAAATCGATCTGGCGGCCGGCGAGTTGCGCAAGAACGGCGCCAAGGTTCGCCTCCAGGAACAGCCGTTTCAGGTGCTTGTCCTGCTCCTGGAACGGAGGGGAGAGGTGGTGCCCCGCGAGGAGCTGCGCAAGCGGTTGTGGCCTGCCGACACGTTCGTCGACTTCGACCACAGCCTGAACACGGCGGTGAACAAGATCCGGGAGGCGCTGGGGGACTCGGCTTCCAGCCCTCGGTTTGTCGAAACTGTGGCGCGGCGTGGGTACCGGTTTCTAGGCTCAGTCGAGAGCGTGGGGATCGTTGGGGAACTGCCAGCGAGCGCAGATGCCGGGACAAGTCCCGTGCACGCCGATCTCGATGTCCCGCTGCCGGACCGGCGCGTAACCCGCGGACTCTTCCTGCTGATCCAGATCATGTACCTCTCGTTTTACGTGGCTGTGCTGTTTCACTGGTCGGCGATCGAACCGCTGGCGGGCCGCATTGTTCCGGCATGGGCGGCATTTGCGGTGGCGGCAGTCGCGCTGATCACAGCGGGTGTGGGAATCCCATTGCGCTGTTATCTGATCTCAGCGGCCGCGTTCGATTATCGGCGGCTGGGCGAAAAATTCCGCCGGATGTTTGCGGCGATCCTGGCCCTGGACGAACTCTGGGGTCTTGCGCCGTTCCTGCTCGTAGATAGGATCGGATTCGGGGCGGCTTTCGCCGCTACGGCGGCGCTCGTGTACTCTCCCTTCGCCGAGCGGACGCTCATCCGGCTCGCCTATCCGGTAAAGTAGGCTCCAGTTCGGGAAATTGCCGCCAGGTCGGCAAAAACAACGAAACCGCACTCACAGAATGTTCGTATCCCCGTCTGAACAGAGGGCAACTCTGCCCTTCATGGAGAGAACCATGTCGAAGCTCGTCTGGGCAGTTTTGGGATGTGCCTTATTTATCAGTCAGTTGGCTATGGCCGAGCAGTGGTCGAAGACGTTTTCCATCAGCCAGCGGCCGATCCTGCGGGTGGAGAGCACCGACGCCAACATCAGGCTGGATACCTGGGATCAGAAGAATATCGAAGCCAAGGTTACAACGAACGCGAAGATCGGCGATGACGGAGTCAAAGTGATGGCGGAGCAGGCGGGCGATGCCGTCAATATCGAGGTTCGGCTTCCCAAGCGGTATATGAGCATGAACAACGGCCCTCGGGTGGACATTGAGATCCACATGCCGCGGGAGGGAACCGTCAGCCTGAGAACCGCAGACGGCGACATCCGAGTCAGCAATCTGAAGGGAAACCTTGACTCGCAAACCGGAGACGGCACGCAGGAAATCGAGGCGGTCGACGGAAACCTCAAGGCCCATACCGGGGATGGACGAATTCGCGTCTCGGGCAGGTTTGACGGACTCGACCTGAGGTCGGGAGATGGCGAAGTCGAGGCGCATGCCGGCGCCGGCTCGAAGATGGAAACCGGCTGGAATTTGAAGAGCGGCGACGGGAACATCAACCTGTCGGTGCCGGAGAATTTCGCCGCCGATGTGGAACTCCACACCGGCGACGGGCAGATCTCCCTGGAGATGCCTTTGACCATGGAAGGGCAGATGAACCGGCAGAACATTCGCGGCAAGCTGAACGGCGGAGGAAATCTCCTGCTGATTCATACCGGCGATGGGTCAATCCGGCTGGGGAAATCGTAGTGTAGGCACGCACGTCCTCGTGCGTGCAGATTGAGAAACCTGTAGGCGCGCACGTCCCGGTGCGTGCAGATTGAGAAACGTGTAGGCGCGCACGTCCCCGTGCGTGCAGATTGAGAAACGCGTAGGCACGCACGTCCTCGTGCGTGCAGATTGAGAAACGTGTAGGCACGCACGTCCCGGTGCGTGCGAAATCAGATCGTGGCACGTGCGAGACGCACGCGCCTGCATCAGTGGAGGTCCGAGCCTTCGGGGTTGTAATAGAAGTGGAAGCGCAGAGCGAGGTACTGGCCGCCGAATTCCGAGGGTAGCGGCGGAAAAGGATTCGACGCCGTGATGCCTCCCCACGCAGCGCGGTCGAGAGAAATGTCGCCCGAACCTCCGGTGAGTTGCATGCCCGCGATCTTGCCGTCCTTCAGGATGGCGAACTCAATCGAAACCTTGCCGCGCTTCATCAGCGGGGCGCGGGCCGCTTCCGGGATCAGGTTGTACCAGTTCTGGCGCACGTCGTGCAGTACCCGGGATAGATACGGGCTGAAGTCGACGCCCATGGTGTCGCTGAGGACGTCCAGTTCACCCAGCGCCTTGGCGGGCTGACGGCCCTGGCCGAGGCCATAGTCTCCGTTGTCGCCGCCATACCCGCCGCGATTGGCGATGGCGGCGCGGGCTGCCTGCTCAATCGCCGATCCCGGCGAAATGCTCCCAGTGTTGAACGTAGGCTTCGCAGCGGGCGGAGTCTGGTTGCGCAGCTTCGCGATCTGGGTCTGGTCGTTATTCCGTTCCGCTGGAGCCGGAGGCGTCTCTTGCGGAGCCGGGGGTGCCTGCGCCGTGGCGACCTCAGGCGGAGTAGGCTGCAGGGCTGGTTGCTTGACGGCAGGTCCGGGAGATTTCGGCGCTCCGGGGCGGGCACTCTCGAGAATCTTTTGCAACTCCTTCGGATCGACCTGCGGCTTGCGCGACATCGCAATGCGGTCTTTGTCGGAAATCCGATCGGTGTCGGGCCGCTTCTTGAGCTTCTGCGCGTCCGGCGGCATTTCCAGGTAGGTAAGCTCGCGCTGCCGCATCCAGTCATGTGGGCTCACCACGAGAGCTGCGCGCTTCGGAAAGTATCTCTCAAACTTCTGCGCGTTCACGATCAGGATGACCAGCACGAGGTGCACCACCAGAGAGATCCAGAGGGATTCCCGGCGGCGGGAGCGCGAAAGATCGTCCTGAAGCTGGACCAGTAGCGCCGGGACGTCGTGAAGCTCGCGGTAGGCGGACTCCCAGCGGTGGACGTCGTACAAATCACCGCCATCCACGCGCGGCCCGGAGGACGGGGGGGCTGGTTTCCCCGGCGGAATTTGGATTGTCGACATCTACCTGCTTAACCTTCAATGTCCCCGGGAGCAGCAGGATCCTCTATCCGCGGCGAACAAGAGCCCAGGCCCTGCAGCGCGGCACGCGGGCGGATACGGATATTCTCGCATCTTTCCGCCGAATCCGCGAAGATTCCGGAGCCACAGCGGTTTAGATGCTGCATCCGACTGATCAATTAGCAGGATAAATGCTGCGCCACGAAAGCCAATGTCAAGAAATGTAAACCAAGGTAACGAAGGAATGGCGAAAGTTGTACAGGAGTTCAGGCCAGCCGTTCCAGGTGCACGCGCTTGCCGTGATCTTTGATGGCCGCCAGAACATCGAGCGCAACCGCCAAAGCGCGTCGTCCGTCTTCCAGGGACACAAGCGGTTTGGAGCGGTTGCGCACGGCCTCCAGGAATGACCTCAGTTCCGCGTGCAGCGGTTCTTCGGCTGAGACTGAAGGCTTCAGAACCTTGATCTGTGAATTCGCCGAAGGCGCGCCTGCGGAATCTCCTTCGGCGCCGACGCTGAAGACGAGAACGTCCTGCCGGCTGAAGTCGAGCGAGAGATATTGCCGTGGCTGGAAGAAGCGCAACTTCCGCACTCGCTCGGTCGAAACTCGGCTGGCAGTGAAGTTGGCCACGCAGCCGGAGTCGAATTCCAGGCGCACGTTGGCGATGTCAACTTTGCCGGAGAGAATCGGCAGGCCGACTGCCCGGATTTCCTTCACCGGCGAGTTCACGAACGAAAGCACGATGTCGAGATCGTGAATCATCAGGTCGAGAACGACGTCGATATCGAGCGAGCGCGGGGTGAAGACGCTGAGGCGGTGAATTTCGAAAAACATCGGCCGGGTGATGAGCGGCAGCGTCGCCCGCACAGCGGGATTGAAACGCTCCAGGTGGCCGACCTGCGCCACGCGTCCCAGGCGGTTTGCCATCCTGACCATCTCATCGACTTCCATGAGCGACGTGGCGAGTGGCTTTTCCACCAGAACGTCGATGCCCGCTGCCATCAAGGCGCGGGCGGCCTCGAGGTGGTGTGCGGTGGGCACGGCGACGGAAGCAGCCTGCACGTCATGCCCTGTGGTCAGCTGTTCGATCGAGGCAAAAGCGCGGCAGCCAAACTCCTGCGCCACGGCTTCTGCCGTCGCTTTATCCGAATCGATGACCGCGGTGAGTTTGACCGCCTCCCCCTGCTGCGCCAGTTCCTGGTAGACACGCGCGTGATTGCGGCCAAATGCCCCCACGCCGATTACAGCAACGTTGATCGGTTGATCGGTCATCGCCTGAGAGACGGTTTGAGTGGAAAAACAGATTTAACCACAAATGGGGAAGTGGGAGAAATCGTACACGTTTGAGAGTCGGAGTACTACTCTATGTGGGTGGTTAAGCAACTCATAATAATACAAATATAGCATCGCGGTCGGATTCATGATGGTAAGTTGCCTCGTCAACAGATCTGCGTTTAGAATGGCGACAATATGAGCGACAGTCAGTTACGAGATATCATCCAAAAGGAAGCACACGCCCTTGGTCTTTCTTTGGAAGAGGCGATTGCTCGCGTTCGCAAAGGCGAGATCGGCCAAAATTATCTCTGGACCGATCTGGCAGCCCTCGTTCGTCTGCTGGACGAATAATACATATTGATTGGTGATAGACCCGGCGACGTTTTCCGCCAATTTAAAGATCACATCAGTGGTGTCCTCAATCAGACGATCACGGATGCTCCCCTAAGTCTCGTCCACCGAAAAGATCGCACATTCGCGCAATTTGCTTTCAGGGATGAACGGGACGTCGCCACCGCCGCACCCCTCTTTGGTTGTCCGCTCTATCTCGCCGTCTCTCAACAGCTGGAAGTAGAGCAATTGCCAGACAAAACATGGCGACTGAGAACGCTAGAGTATAGCTATAACCTATTGGAAGGCGCTCATCCCGAAAGCAGAGGAATTATTCGATGGGAGTATGTTTCTCGGAGACGACGGCACGAAATGTACCCTCGGCATCATGTACACATCTCTTCAACTCTTGAAACCTCTGTCGGGACACTGAATTTTGCCAAACTTCATCTGAGTAGCGGATGGGTCACAGTCGAAGAGGTTATTAGGTTCCTGATCCATGAAATCGGCGTTAAACCCAAAAATCCAGCGTGGGATAATCTTCTTATCGATAGCGAAAGATTATTCCGAAAGTGGACTGGAGTTGTTATTTAGTCTTTCCCAGGGACAGTCTGCAGCTTTTTCGCCATTAGCCGTTTTCCGCCCAAAGTCGTGGTACCGCCGCTTGCCCCATATCCCCCGCTCGTTTCATGGCAGCCCCGAAACCCGACTCACGCCGGGCTGACGCGCAGGCTGATATCCACAGCAGCGGCGGAGTGGGTCAGAGCGCCAACAGAAATGAAATCCACGCCAGTCTCTGCGTAGCCGCGGACGTTTTCCAGGGTGATGCCCCCGGAACACTCCAGCGGAATCCGGCGTTCGAGGCGGGCACAGCGTTCCACTGCCCTGCGGACGTCTTCGACCGGCATGTTGTCGAGCAGGATGGATTCGGCTCCATGGGCGATGGCATCTTCGAGTTCCTGGGGAGTGCGCACCTCGACCTCGATGGGTTGCTCGCCGCGCCGGTTCTGGTGGGCGCGGACCAGCGCCGGAATAATCCCGCCCGCCAGGGCGATGTGGTTGTTCTTGATCAGCACTCCGTCGGACAGGTCCAGGCGATGATTCTGACCGCCGCCGGAGCGCACGGCATACTTATCCAATACGCGAAATCCCGGCACGGTTTTTCGTGTGTCGAGAATCCGGGCCCGGGTTCCGGCGACCGTATCGACAAACTTCCGCGTGAGCGTGGCGATCCCGCTCATGCGTTGCAAAAAGTTCAGGATGACGCGCTCGCAGGACAGGATGACCCGTGCGTTGTGTCGGATGACAGCGATGGACTGTCCCTTGTGCAGGCGCACTCCGTCGAAGATTTCGGGATGGCTGGTCACTTCGTAGTGCGAGATGACCGCGCCGTCGAGCGCGGCGTAGATGTCGAGAATGCGGGGAATACAGCCGATCCCGGCAAGAACGCAGTCCTGCTTGACGAGCACGGTCGCGGTGGCTCGCTGCCCGGCGTCGATGCAGGCATAGCTGGTGGCATCGCGGGTGGCGCGGTCCTCCAGCAGCGCATTCTGGATAATCGTAGTGGTGCGACGGCTGTTCCAGTCCATGTCAGTCGTCAGTCACTGTTCACAGCCTGCAACTCCCTGAGCTTGCTCTGAGCCTTTTCCTGCAAAACAGAAAGTTCCTCGGCGCGGCGGCGGATTCCTTCGACGACCTGCACTGGAGCCTTGGCCAGAAACTGCTCGTTGGTCAACTGCCGCTGTCCGTTGGCGAATTCCTTTTCGATACGCTCCAGTTCCTTGCGCAGGCGGTCGCGCTCGGCGACGACGTCGATCTTCCTCTCGTATATCACATGCACGTCAAAGCGGGTTGTGTGGCGCGCGCCCGGCAGTTTGGAAAGTGAGTTTTCGACGAATTGGACAGCGGTGACGTTAGCGAGGCGCTCCACGGCGCCGCGATTCTGCTCGATCATCGAGCGGATGGCGCGATCCTCGGCGTAGACCTGGATGGGAACCTGCTGCTTCTGTTCCACCTTCATCTCGACGCGGAGATTCCGGACATTGACGATCAGATCCTGCAAGATAGCCATTTCGCTCTCGGCGGCGAGGTCGACCTGCTCCGCCTCAGCCTGCGGATAGGGCGCCAGGGCCACCGATCTGGCGGGCGGCCTGCCATCATGCATGGCCTGCCAGATTTCCTCGGTGATGAACGGCATGATCGGGTGCAGGAGGCGGAGCGACGCTTCGAAAACTGCCGCCAGGTTGGAACAGGCGACTCGCGCCGCCTCTCCGCCTTCGGGCGCCAGCCGCGGCTTGATCAACTCGATGTACCAGTCGCAAAACTCACCCCAGAAGAAGTCGTAGATGGTGCGTGCGGCATCGTCGAAGCGATATGCCTTCAGTGAGGCGTCGACTTCTTCCGCCACGCGGTTGAAGCGGGAGAGAATCCAGCGATCCTCGAGGCCTTCCGGCGTGAATCCGGCGATCCCGGGCCGAGCCACGTCAGCGGGCGGGCGGAAGTCGGGTTCGATCCGGTCTACATTCATGAACATGAACCGGGCGGCGTTCCAGATCTTGTTGGCGAAAGCGCGATAGCCCTCGGTTCGGCTGGGATTGAAGGCAATGTCCGTCCCCGGCGAAGACATCGCCGCCAGGGTAAAGCGCGTGGCGTCGGTGCCGTACTGCTTGATGACTTCAATCGGATCCAGCACGTTCCCCTTGGTCTTCGACATCTTCTGGCGCTCGGCATCCCGCACCAGGGCGTGGATATAGACCTCGCGGAATGGGACGCTTTCTTTCAACGTTTCTTCCTTGTCCCCATGTGTCTTCAGCGGGGAATGGGGCGGCGACATGAACCAGCATCCCAGCATGATCATGCGCGCCACCCAGAAAAACAGGATGTCGAAACCGGTGATCAGAAGCGAGGTCGGGTAAAAGATTCCCAGATCGCGCGTTGCCTCCGGCCAGCCCAGCGAAGTGAAGGGGAGCAGCCCGGAGGAGAACCAGGTATCAAGAACGTCCGTCTCCTGCTCCAGCCGCGAGCCCGCGCACTTGGAGCATGCCTGCGGCGTGTCGAGGGCGACGATCATCTCGTCGCAGTCGAGGCATCTCCAGGCGGGGATGCGGTGCCCCCACCACAACTGGCGCGAGATGCACCAGTCATGGATGTTGTACATCCAGTTCAGATAAATCTGCTTGTAGTTCTCCGGGGTGAAGCGGACGTAGCCTTTTTCAACCACCTCGATCGCGGGCTTCGCCAATGGTTGAATCTTCACAAACCACTGCGGAGACAAGCGAGGCTCGACCACGGTTTTGCAGCGGTCGCACTTGCCTATGGAAATGGTGTAATCCTTCTCGCCCACCAGGAATCCCTGCTCTCGCAGGTCTTTCAGAATGCGCTCACGCGCGTCGTAGCGGTCCAGACCCGCGTACGGTCCGGCGTTCTGGTTCATGTGAGCGGTCTCGTCCATGACCTCGATCTGCGGCAGCTTGTGGCGCAGGCCGGCTTCAAAGTCATTCGGATCATGAGACGGCGTGACCTTGACAGCGCCCGTGCCGAACTCTGGATTCGCAAGTTCGTCCAGGATGATCGGGATTTCCCGATTCATCAGCGGCAGGCGAACGGCTTTGCCGTGCAGGTGCCTGTAACGTTCGTCGCTTTCATTCACGGCGACCGCGGTGTCGCCCAGCATTGTTTCGGGCCGCGTAGTGGCGACGGTGATGAATTCGTCTGTCCCAATCACCGGATAGCGGATTTCGTAGAGCTTGCCGGGAACATCCTCGTGCTTGACCTCGAGATCGGAGATCGCGGTTCCGCACCGCGGGCACCAGTTGATGATGTAGCTTCCGCGATAGATCAACCCGTCCTGGTAGAGGCGGACGAAAGCCTCGCGCACCGCGCGCGAAAGATTTTCGTCCATGGTGAAGTACTCCCGGTCCCAGTCCACAGACGCGCCCAGGCGCTTCATCTGGTCGAGAATGGCCCCGCCGTAGTGGCGTTTCCACTCCCAGACTCTCTCGATGAAAGCCTCTCGCCCCAGTTCCTGGCGCTGCTTTCCCTCGCTGGCAAGCTGGCGCTCGACCATCATCTGGGTGGCGATGCCGGCGTGATCGGTTCCGGGCAGCCAAAGGGTGTTGAATCCCCGCATGCGATGCCAGCGGATGACGATATCCATCTGCGTCTGGTTCAGCATGTGGCCCATGTGGAGCCGTCCGGTCACGTTCGGCGGCGGAAGCAGAAGGCTGAACGTGGGACGTCGGTCGTCAGAGTCCGGCGTGGGAACGCTGAAGAGCCGTTCCTCAATCCAGAATTCGGCCCACCGCGCTTCGATCGCGCCGGGTTCGTACGCCTTGGGAAGGTCGTGAGGCATGGGCTTGGACCGCGAATGAAGGGCCTTTCCCTGATCTTAGCATTGGATGACGGAGATGCGAGGCGGGTCGCGAGCGCGGGCGGGAGCTACTTCTTCTTTTCCCCAAGCTGCCTGGCGATTTCTTCTACCAGCTTGGGTTTCAGTTGAGCGAGGACGCTGTCGACAATGCTGGCGATGGCGGCGGAGTCGGCGACCGGGGCAGCAGACGTTGCAGGGGACGCTTCGGCGACCGCTTCCTGCTGCGCTTCCTTGATTTCGGCGATCGCTGCATCGGTGATCTGGGATGTGAGATTCGGACTGGCCACAGCTTCGCGAATGTGGCGCCAGCGCGCCCAGGCGTCGGCCAGGCCGGCTTCTGTCCGTTCCGCCGATTCCGGTGCAGCGGAAGGCTCCTCGCTTGCGGGCTGCGGCACTGCGGCGGCACTGGCACTGGGAGCGTCCTGGCCTGCTGCCGCGGCGGCGGCATAGACTTCGGGCTGAATCGCCTCCGCGAACTGCTCAACGGATTCGGCAGCCTCTACATGCTCCTGCGAATAGGCAGCGATGACACGGAAATCGGAGCTGGCAGGGGCTTCTTCGACAGCCGCAACAGCCGGCTCTTCCGGCGCCAGTTCCGGTTCCGGCTCTGGCAGAGCTTCGTGAACCTCGCTGGCGGCAACGACCTCTTCCGGAAAGGCTTCAGCGGAAACCGCCTCGACCTCGAGTGAAGAGAGAGCTTCAACCACCGAGGGCGCAAACTCGGGGGCTGGGGATTCTTCGGTCAGGGTCGGCGTTTCAATCTGTGTCGCGATCTGCGCGGCCTGCTCTGCTGAAGCCGAGCTGAGCATGGCAAAGGCAGTCTGCATTTCCTCCTCGAGGAGGAGCGCGGCTTCCTCGGGAGTAACGGGAAGTTCCTGGGCAATCCAGCAGGACAGGCCGGGGCGTGGCGCCTCGCTCGCCCACGCGGTGCCATTCCCGCCAGATCCAGCATAGCCGGAGTATTGCGGAGTCCAGGTTGGCGCCGGCGTTTCGCCACCAACCGGAGTGAGAAAAGCGAGCGCCGAAGCCACTTCGGAGTCGATGTGTTCAGGCTCGGGAATGGCTGCTACTTCCGGAGCAGGTATAGCGGACATCTCCACTGCTTCCATCGGCGATGCCGCCACCAGCTCGCTGCTTGGCACAGCGGTCAGTTCGGCAACCGGCTCGGCAATGGATTCTGGGATCGCTTCAGGAGACTGCTCAGCAACGGGCGCCGCAGCGAAAGAAACCGCTTCAGGGATAGCCGCTGCTTGCACCTCCGGAACTGCGGCCTGGGAAACTTCGATGTTTGACCACTCCGGCTCGGCCGGCTGAGGCTCTTCAAAGACGACCTCCGGCACAGAGAGAGTGCCGACCAATTCCTCAGGGGAAAGTTCGGCTTCCGTGGCGGCGCCATCTTCAGCCTGAAAGCCGAAGGCTGCGGCGGCGGCAGTGATGGCTGCAATTTCCTCCGCAGTGACGTCCGGCGGCAAATTCGCCGGAAGGGCGACTTCCAGTTCCGCGGTGGTTCCTTCGGACTTCGCTATCTCGGCGCGGAAATCGCGGAAGCCGGGACTGGCCGAAGCATCTTCGGTCTGGTCGGTTTTGTCGGCTTTCGCGGAATGATGAAGCTTGAGGCCATTTTTTCCGGCTACTGGCGCGTCACCTTTCTTGCCTCCCTTGGCAGGGCGCAGCGACTTTGCCGGCAAGTGACGCACGACAATCTTTTCTTCCAGCTTCCTGAGAACGGCAAGAAGCTCCGTGGCTTCGAAGGGCTTGATGATGTGGGCTTCGGCGTGGACGCGGCGGGCGTCATCCGCCTTGAAGGGCTCCAGCTTCCCCACCGAAAGGAGCACCGGGATGTCCGCGGTTTCGGGATCTTCCTTGATGCGCTGGCAGACTTCCAGCCCACTGTATCCGGGCATGTAAACGTCCAGAATGATCATCTCGGGACGCTGTTCGGAAATCTTTTTGAGGGCGGCGGACCCGTTGTTGACGGTGACCACCTCGTAGCCCGCGTCGGCGAGGATTCTCCGGCCCATGTTCTGGGCAGTCACACTATCGTCAGCGAGCAGTATCTTCCGCGCCAAGGGATTCCTTCGGTGTAGGGGGAGATAGCAGCAAAGTTAACGTGCGCCAGACTGCAAGTCAATGACAAGAAGGGGGTAAGCAGGTTACCACCGGTCACTCACAAGTGGGTGAAATGGCCCTAAAACTGGGCAGTGGGGCCCTCGTTCGGAGCCGATGCAGCGGGATTTCTACTCCCAAGCCTGGCTAGAATGGGACGATCTTGCGAAGCCCCTTCTTTTTCTTATGCTTACTGGAAGAATAGGTCACGTCCGCCTCGTCCTGGTCGGAAGAGGTGGCTGCAGCCGCCTTGTTGCCGGTCTGGCCGGCGCTGCCGGCGTCGATCTGGTTCGTCTGCCCGGGAGGAGGAAGGGCTGCCTCGCCCTGATCCACGTTCGGCTTCAGTTCGCCAGCGCCCGAGGTCCCGTCTACATTGGGCTTTAACTCATTGGCGTCATTCGCCTCGGCCGCAGGCTGGGTGTTGGGGGTCAACTCGTTCGAGCTTGCCGCCGCCGGAGGCGTTGAGTCGGTTCCGGTGGGATTGGCTACCTCGACGCTGGCATCCGCCCTTGGAATTGGCTGGTTCTCAGGTGGCGCGCCTTCTTTCACGGTTTCAATCGTAGCGGTGTTGTTGCCCGACTCGCCGCCTGCGGTCTTCAGGCCGAGGGCATCCTGTACCACGTCAGTTGCGCTGACCGTCTTCGGATCGGTCAACGTCGGATCGCCGACGCTCGACGCCTGGGAGACGTCCGGATGCTTGCGGAAACCACTCATCACCTTGGCAATGGTTCCGGTCTCGCGGCGGCTTTCTTCCTCGGCGCGGTTCTGCGCGACAGCCGCTTTCGTAGGCTTCGGGACGGGCCGCTTCAGAGCTTCCAGGCGCTCCTTGGCGTCACCAGCGCGAGGCATGACCGGATAGCGCTTCAAAATGCGGGCATAGGCGGCAGCGGCCTGATCGGCGAATTTCTGGATGTATTGGGCCTTGGCCGTCTCCTGGATCTTCTGCCCCCGAATCAGAGCGATTTCCTGCTCGTAAGATTGGCCTAGAAGAAACAGCGCTTCGTCGGCGCCGCTGTACAGCGGATACCGGTCCACCAGGGTCTCGAGGCGGGCCATGGCCGCCGGATACGACTGCCGATAGTAGTAAAAGCGGCCGATGCGGAACTCGCGCTCCGCCAGGACTTCCTGCACTTGCAGCAGGCGCTTCTTGGCTTCCGGCAGAAGCTTGCTGTCCGGATACTGCATGATCAGATTGCGATACTCATCCTCGGCGCGCATGGCGTGAGTGAAATCGCGATCCGGCTTTTCCATCTGCTGATAGTGAATATTGGCGATCTTGAGCTGGGCCTCGGCCGCTTCCGGCATATTCGGGAAGAAGGTCCGGAAGTCGTTGTATTCATTCTCCGCCTGTGCCATGCCCGCGGTTCCGCCTTCGGCGTACCAGGAATCGGCGACCCCCAGCTTGGCTCGCGCGATGTATTCGGAGTCCGGATAGGTGTTGATCAGGGTCTGAAGGATCATCCGCGAGACATCGAACTTGTTGTGCTTCATCGCGTCCATGGCGCGGTCGAAGAGCACCTTGTCGGGCTGCTTCGAGCCCAAGTCCGCCAGGGGATTCTTGACTTTCTTGTTGGTGCAGCCCAGCGCGAAAGTAAGCGCGGCGAGCAGGATGACCACAGAAGCACAACGTGACATAAGAACCTCGGTAAGATTTACTCAAAACAGGCGGAACCGGGACCAGCCGTCCCTGTAGCCTAAAGGAACTCCTAGACTTTCAGCAAATTTGCCTCAACCGCGGCTTTCAGCAGTTTTTGGGCGTTGGTGGTTGGATCACCATGTCCGAAGACGGCGTTGCCCGCCACCAGAATTTCTGCTCCCGCACGCACCACTTCGGCCACGGTATCGAGAGCAATGCCACCATCGACTTCGAGGCGGTAGTTCAGCCGGCGCTCCGCCCGTATGTTCGCTAAACGACGGATCTTATGGACAGTCGACGGAATGAATGCCTGGGCCCCGAAGCCGGGATTCACCGACATCACCAGGATGTAATCGACAATGTCCAGGACCTCGAATAAGGTCTCGACCGGCGTTGCCGGGTTGATTACTACCCCTGCGACGCATCCGTGGCTCTTGATGAGATGCAGCGTGCGGTTCAGGTGCCGGCAGGCTTCCTGATGAACCGACATCCAATCCGCTCCGGCTTCCGCGAACTCCGGAATGTACTGATCCGGGTTCTCGATCATGAGGTGACAATCGAGCGGAAGGTCGGTCACCTTTCGCAAGGAACGCACCACCGGCGGGCCGACGGTGAGGTTGGGCACGAAGTGCCCGTCCATGACGTCGACGTGAATGACCGTACCACCGCCCGCCTTCGCCCCCTGAATCTGATCAGCTAAGTGGGCAAAGTCAGCGGCCAAAATCGACGGTGCAAGCTCAATCACCAGGATCCCTGCGCGGAAAAATTCTTGTGGAAATTCTACCATGCACGCTGTCGGCGGCCAGCCACCAACAGCTACTTTCCCAGGTGCACCTGAATCCATTCCTTCAGACTGCCGGGCTGAACTTGCGAAGGGTAGTTTGAAAACCAGACCACGAAGGCTCCGACGGCCAGCAGCACCAGCAGTGCGGCATCGAGGATGATCCTCCTCCGCCTGCGCATCTCGGCAACGGGTACGGGCGGAGGCAGCGTCGGAGGCGGCGTGGACCTTTCGAGATTCAGCGAGACAACCTCGGGCGTTTCTTCGGCGGGGCCGGCGGCGTGTCTTGCAACACGCCAACTGCCCAGCACAACCATCAGATTTGTGACAAGAATGACGGCAAAAGCGAGCCCGGGGAGAAAGGACATGTCGACCCCATGCGCATTCGTGACTTCAATCGCGAGGACGACCGTGATCAGGCCACGAGGCAACATCCACAAGATCACTTCGCGGCCTTGTTGAGTGATGCCCCGCCACGCCCACCGGCTGGCCTGAATTGAAAGCCAGCGCGCCAGGAATAAAGCGGCAATCGTGCCAGCCATGAGAACAGGAAAGCGCTGAAAACTTTCCAGTTCCGCCACCGCTCCAATAAGGACGAAGAAAAACGTGCGGACCAGGAATGCCAGTTCCGAGTGAAAGGTCAGCAGCGCCTGCTGCGACGCGGCGATGGCGCTGACCAGGTGCTTCAGGCCGAGCCGGGGATCGATTCCCGGAAAATTCGAGAGCGTAAGGCCGAATCCCAGAACAGCAATCAACCCGTTGGCGCCGATCGCTTCCATTCCGGCGTAGAGCACGAGAACAATCGAAAACGTGAGCACCTGCCAGAAGGGCTGGGCCGACACGATGGGGAGAAGTCGAGACCACAGAATGCCTCCGGCAATCGAAAACAGCAGCGCCAGGCCAACTTGGATGAGAACCCCGTGCGCCAATCCGATTGCGATGGGGCCGCCGCCGTGCTTCAAGCCGAGAAGCAGGCCCACGGTAAGCACCGCCAGCACGTCACCCCACGAGGCTTCCAGGACGAGCGTGACCTTCACGGGTTCTTCGGCATTCATCTGCTGTAGAACCGGCAGAACCACGGTACTGCTCGTGCAACCGAGCGTCGCTCCCACCAGCAACCCGGGCACCAGGGAAATTCCGAGGCCTTCGATCGCCACGAAGGCCACCAGGAGCGTACTGAACACGTAGGCGAGCAGCGCCAGCAGGAGGCTTCCCGGAAAATGCTGGAGGGTGTCGCGAAGGTTCAGTTCGAGTCCGCCCTCGAACAGCACCAGGATGATAGCGAGTGTTCCGAGAAGGTGAGTGGCTTTGGAGAGCAAGGCAGCGTTTACCAGGCCCAGGACCGGGCCGAGGATCACGCCGAGAGCCATGAGGAGAACGACGTCGGGAATTCGCGTAAGCCCGAAAACCCGATTAGCCACGAAGGCTAATACCAGCAGTCCGCCCACAAGCCCCAGAATGACGTCTGGAGACATCGTTCACCCGTCTTTCGCGCAAGGCGGCGCAAGCCCCACGCCATTGCCCTGTGATACTACCTCAACCCAGCGCGAACGCGCGCCTGCACCAACTTCGTATCTGGGCGCTGCTTCCAGCCGCTGATTTCGCACCCGCGAGGCTACAAACGCCTCCAACCGATTCGTATCAGGGCGTGGCTTCAGCCACGCCACTAGCGCACAGAGTCAGCATTTCGCGCCCGAAGGGCGCAACCGAGAGGTTCGGCGATCTAAGATTTCCCCACCTTCGACGGCATGCCTGAAAGCATGCCCTGATACGAATCCCTGCTGATTCCGCACCCGCGAGGCTCCAAACGATTCGTATCAGGGCGTGGCTTCAGCCGCGCCAATAGCGCACAGAGTCAGCAGTCCGCGCCCGAAGGGCGCAACCAAGAG
Source organism: Terriglobales bacterium (assembly GCA_963803205.1). GTDB lineage: Bacteria > Acidobacteriota > Terriglobia > Terriglobales > Acidobacteriaceae > CAWDLG01. The sequence continues at coordinate 447,293 of CAWDLG010000002.1, read as the reverse complement.
GTTCGGAAGCAGCAGAGTTGCGCCTCGTCGGCGCGATCTAAGATTTCCCCTCCTTCGACGGCATGCCTGAAGGCATGCCCTGATACGTTTCTTGCTGATTCCGCACGCACGAGGCTCCAAACGATTCGTATCAGGGCGTGGCTTCAGCCACGCCAATACCGCACAGAGTCAGCATTCCGCGCCCGAAGGGCGCAACCAAGAGGTTCGAAGCAGCAGAGTTGCGCCTCGTCGGCGCGATCTAAGATTTCCCCACCTTCGACGGCATGCCTGAAGGCATGCCCTGATACGAATTCGTACCGATTCCGCACGCGCGAGGCTCCAAACGATTCGTATCAGGGCGTGGCTTCAGCCGCGCCAATAGCGCACAGAGTCAGCAGTCCGCGCCCGAAGGGCGCAACCAAGAGGTTCGGAAGCAGCAGAGTTGCGCCTCGTCGGCGCGATCTAAGATTTCCCCTCCTTCGACGGCATGCCTGAAGGCATGCCCTGATACGAATTCGTACCGATTCCGCACGCGCGAGGCTCCAAACGATTCGTATCAGGGCGTGGCTTCAGCCACGCCAATAGCGCACAGAGTCAGCATTCCGCGCCCGAAGGGCGCAACCAAGAACCACCTTCGACAGCATGCCCTCATACGAATTCCTGCTGATCTCACCGCGCGAGGAAGAGCCAGCGCCGATCGCCATGCTACCCTCGATGGCTCATGCCCACCGCCCTGAAGATCATTCCAGCCAGCCTCAGCGTGGCCGCTGCGTTTGGCTGGGGCACCAGCGATTTCCTGGGCGGCTACTTCGCCCGCCGCCTCAATACCTTCCTGTTCACCACAATTGCACACCTCAGCGGTACGAGTTTGCTGGTCGTAATCGCGTTGTCGGCACACTCGGCCTTGCCTTCGGGAACGAGTATTCTTTGGGGACTGAGCGCAGGAGCGCTTGGCGGTACGGCGCTGGCCATCTATTACCAGGCGCTTTCTGAGGGAAAGATGGGGCTGACCGCACCCCTTGTCGCCGTTCTGGCGGCGGCAATTCCGACTTTGTTCAGCATGGTCACGGAAGGCTTGCCTTCGAGCGCGCAGCTTACTGGTTTCGTGCTCGCCGGAGTTGGAATCTGGCTGGTCTCCCGCTCCGACGGAGAGGGCCGGCCGAAAGGAATCGGGCTGGCGGTGCTGGCGGGCCTTGGGTTTGCCGGATTTTTCCTGTGCGTCCGGCAGGCGGGAAACGCCTCGGCGTTGTGGATTGCGGCGTGTTCGCGAGGAGCATCGTTTGTGGTGACGGGAATCATTCTGATCGCATTGCGAAGTTCGGGAAAGGTGAAGTTCGCGAACCTTGATCCACGCAACGCGGCGGGCGGCATGCTCGCCGGCTTTCTCGATTCTTCGGGAAGCGTGCTGTTCATCCGCGCGAGCCAGGCAGGGCGCCTCGATACGGCGGTTGTTCTAACGTCACTCTACCCGGCCGTGACCGTGCTGCTCGCACGGATTTTCCTGCGCGAGCGTCTGACTCCGTGGAAAACTGCCGGCATCTTCGCGGCACTGGTGGCGGTGCCGCTGGTGGCGATGTAGACTCCGCGCCGCAATGCACACCGAGCAAACATCAGGTCCCTCCGCTGCGCTGAGCTTTCGCAAGCGGAAGCAAACGTTGGCCGGGATGACAGAACTTGCTTACGCCCGCCGAGGGATCTGCGGTTGACCTTCCTCGGTGTTCCCCTGTGACCTCTGTGGTTATCTCCCGGTTCACCACAAAGGTGAGAACGCCGCACCCTGCATTCCCCCCTGCTAAGATCGCAGCGTGTCACTGGTTGAAATTCGAGATCTGACGAAAATCTATCCGCTCGGGGAATCTATTTTTGGCGGTGGCGGCAAGGGCGAAGTGCGCGCGGTGGACGGCGTGACTCTCGAGGTCCACGCCGGCGAAACTCTCGGCCTTGTTGGAGAATCGGGTTCGGGAAAGAGCACACTGGGGCGGCTGGTGCTGCGGCTGATCGAGCCCACATCCGGCGAAGTCCGCTTCGACGGACGAGACCTGCTCTCGGCAGGCGGCAGCGAAATGCGCATGCTGCGCCGCAACATGCAGATCATTTTCCAGGATCCCTTCGGCTCGCTCGATCCGCGCATGCGGGTCGAAGATGTGATCGCCGAGCCGCTTCTCATCCACGAACCTGGCAGTGCCACCGGCAGGCGCGCCAGGGTCGCGGAGCTGCTGGGAGCAGTCGGACTGGACAGCTCGGCACTCAGGCGATTTCCACACGAGTTCAGCGGTGGGCAGCGGCAGAGGATTGGCATCGCTCGCGCGCTGGCACTGAGGCCGAAATTCATTGTGGCGGACGAACCGGTGTCCGCGCTCGACGTCAGCGTCGGCGCCCAGATCGTGAATCTCTTGGCCCACCTGCAGCGCGAGTTCGGTTTGACCTATCTGTTCATCTCGCATTCCATGCCGGTTGTGCGCTACCTGGCAACGCGCGTCGCGGTCATGCGCCGCGGCAAGATCGTCGAGGTCGGAACCACCGAGCAGATCACGACCTCACCTCAGCACGAATACACCCGCAGTTTGCTCTCCGCCACTCCGGAATTGGTTCAGGGATAAGTCTTGCGGCGTGTATGCTCGAGTTCGTGCTGTGTTCCTCTGTGACCCCTGTGGTTAAGAAATTGACTTCGCCCGTGCGAAATTGGCGAGGATTCGTATCAGGGCATGCCTTCAGTGCATGCCGTCGTAGCGAGTTCGTGCTGTGTTCCTCTGTGACCCCTGTGGTTAAAAAATTGCCCAGAGGAATGCGAACGCAGGATTGCTTTACTCGCTGGTGAAGTAGTCAACGCTGACGGGGTTTTCGAACAACGAATAGTCGCGGGTGACCACGGTGATTCCGCTTTCGGTGACGAAGTAGCGCTGGCGATCGGCTTCGGTGTCGTAGCCGATGGAAGTTCCCTCGGGAATGTGCACGTCGCGGTCGATGATGGAGCGGCGGATGCGGCAGTGCCGCCCGATATTCACGTGTGAAAACAGGATACTTTCGTCGACCTCGGTGTAGGAGTTCACGCGCACGTCGGGCGAGAGCACGCTGGTCCTCACTGCGCTTCCAGAAACGATGCAACCGGAAGACACGATCGAGTCGATCGCCGTGCCGGTGCGTCCCGGTTCCGCGAACACGAATTTTGCGGGCGGATACTGCCGCTGGTGTGTGCGAATCGGCCAGTCCGAGTCGTAGAGGTTGAAAACCGGCGACACGGCAACGATATCCATGTTGGCTTCGTAATAGGCCTCGAGCGTCCCAACGTCCCGCCAGTACAAGGCCTCCTTCTTATTTTCGTCCACGAACTCGTAAGCGTAGACGCGATAGTCATCGACCATCTTGGGGAGAATGTCCTTGCCGAAATCGTGGCTGGAGTCGGGATCCTCGGCGTCCTTGAGCAGCACCGGAATGAGCACGTCGGTGTTGAACAGGTAAATTCCCATGGAGGCGGAAACTTTCGCCGGGTTGTAGGGAGAGCGCAGTTCGGTTTTGCGCGGCTTTTCCTGGAAACCGCTGACGCGATGGTCGCTGTCGACTCCGACCACCCCGAAGCGGTAGGTCTCCGGAGGATCGATCTGAATCGTCGCCAGGGTGACATCGGCGCCGCAATCCTCATGCTGCTTCATCATGAGCCCGTAATTCATCTTGTAGATGTGGTCGCCGGAAAGAATCATCACGTGCTTCGGCTGCTCGGATCCGATGGAATAAATGTTCTGGTACACCGCGTCCGCGGTTCCCTGGTACCACTGGTCGCTCACCCGTTTCATGGGCGGAAGCACTTCGATGAACTCGCCCATCTCCCGCGCCATGATCGTCCAGCCTTCGCGGATGTGCCGGTTCAGGGAAAGAGCCTTGTACTGGGTAAGGATGTAGACCCGCCGCAGGTCGGAGTTGATGCAGTTGGAAAGAGTGACGTCGATAATGCGGTAGATGCCGCCGAAGGTGACGGCAGGTTTGGCGCGGTCACGCGTCAGGGGATACAGCCGTTCGCCGGCCCCACCGGCCAGCAGTACGCCCAGCGTATCTTTCATAGTACCTTGCGCTCGATACCAGTGCTGCCTTTCCTGGGACGCCAACGCCGGCGATTCTCCGCCGGCCTGCGCAGAGTAACGCGCCAGTGTAACAGATGCGCGCGGCGTGCTTCCCGAGCTTTCTCGCAGGAGAAATCGCGCTGTTGCGGGCTCCTCCCGCATCCAAATCGCGGACATGGATCAACGAAAGAAGTTCAGCACCCACCGTCATCAACCCGCCTTTCTGTTCGATCTCGACGGAACCTTGGTGGACAGCGTTTACCAGCACACCCTGGCGTGGCGCGAGGCATTGGAACGGGACGGAATAAACCTGCCGGTCTGGTACATTCACCGCCACATCGGCATGAGCGGCGGACTGATCGTGCATGCCTTTCTGCGCCAGGCTGGGAAGAAGCTCACCGCGAAGCGCGTGGAACACTTGCAGAAATTGCACAGCGAAGCGTTTCGCCAAAGAGTGGCAAGCGTACGCGCCCTCCCGGGTGCGAGGCAGTTGCTCAAGCACCTTTCAAAGCTGGGGCTGCGATGGGCCATTGCCACCAGTGGCAGCCGCGAAGGAGCCGAGCATCCGCTGAAGTTGCTGGGTCTGGGCAAAGACGTGCCGGTAGTTACGCGGGACGAAGTCAGCCGCGCCAAGCCCGATCCTGAGCTGTTCCTGGCGGCTGCCGAAAAGCTGGGCGCCGGCATGGAAGAGTGCGTCGTGGTGGGAGACAGCGTCTGGGATCTCCTGGCTGCTCAGCGCGCGCGGAGCCTGAGCGTCGGACTGATGTCAGGAGGCTTCGGAAAGGAAGAACTGGTCCAGGCAGGGGCCTATCGGGTGTACGAGGATCCGGCGGAACTGCTGCGCCGCCTGGATGAGATAGGAATCCGGGAAACGCCGCGATAGGAATCGCGGCTGGCTGATGGAGCCACTGCGGCTTAGGCCGCTTCGTCCTCGATCTTGATGCGCAGCGACTTCAGGAATTTCATGTCCTGATCGCTGATCTTGAACTCGGGATTGCTGGTCAAAGTGGTGACCAGAGAGGTCTTGTCGGTAGACTTCTCCCCGGGCTTGCTTACACCGATTGTCGCCTCCAATACCAAGAAAATGTCGTATCCGCCGTCCTTTATGCGGGAAACGACCTCGGAGATCTGCTCCGAATCGGCGAGGGACTCGTTGATCGCCTCGCCCAGTTCTTTCATCAGTTGTTTTAATTCCTGGTCCACAGGGGGCCTCCACTCAACCTGGAATCATTTCCCGGCTATTATCAACCTGCAAACAGTCATTGGATGCGCCGGGACAGCCTGATGTTTCGCGACCATCGGCCGGGTTATTGTACCCCTGTACGCTGATAAAATCGACAACGATGGTACACGTCTCAACAGCCCGTAAACTGAGCATCTTAGCGCGCATCCTCGCCAACAGAACGGGGCAGACGAAGACAGTTACAGGGCTGGTTTCGGGAGCCAAGGCCGCAGCCGTACACTTCGGCAGGGCGCTCGGCCAGCTTTGGCTGGAGGTTACTGGTTTTATTTTCTTTGGGATAGCTGCGATTGCCGGGTTTGCCCTGGTGCGAGAATTCCGGCAGTATCAGGCAGGGGACACGGGCCTGGGTCGTGTGCTGCTCGCCCTGGGGGTTGCTTTGATGTTTGGCTGGTTCGGATTCAGCTCATTCGTGCAAGCGGCAAAGAAGAAGAAGGAGCGCTGATTATCCAGCCGATTCCAGCGTGAAATCCATGGAATGAATCGGCTTAGGCGAGACCAGAAAATGGAGAAGCGCAAGAGCCCGGCGACTGCCCAGGCAGGACCCGATCCGCAGACCTCCTCTCACATTCCAATCCATCCCCTCTACACCGAGGCGGATATCCAAGGCTCGGACTCTGAGGCCACCGTCGGGCTTCCCGGCTCTCCTCCTTTTACCCGAGGCGTACAGGCGACGATGTACCGGGGACGGCTCTGGACCATGCGGCAGTACGCGGGTATGGGCGACGCCGAGGAGTCCAACAAGCGATACAAATACCTGCTGGCCAACGGCACCACCGGCCTTTCCGTGGCGTTCGACCTTCCCACGCAGATCGGCCTGGATTCCGACAATGCTCTGGCGGCTGGCGAAGTCGGAAAGGTCGGTGTAGCGATTGATTCGCTCGAGGACATGCAGCGCCTGTTCGACGGCATCGACCTGAATGCCATCTCGACTTCCATGACCATCAATGCCACGGGTTCGATCCTGCTGGCGCTGTATGTCGCGGTGGCGAAGAAGCAGGGCGCCGATCTGCGGCGGCTTTCGGGGACGGTACAGAATGACGTCCTGAAAGAATATGTCTCGAGGGGAACTTATATCTACAGCCCGCAGGAGGCCATGCGCATCATCACCGACATGTTCTCCTGGGCAAATGAGACGGTGCCGGAGTGGAATACGATTTCGATCTCCGGCTACCACATGAGAGAAGCTGGCTCGACGGCAGTGCAGGAGGTGGCGTTTACCCTCGGCAATGCTATTGCCTATGTGCAGGCCGCCATTGACGCGGGGCTGGATGTAGACAAGTTCGCGCCACGAATTTCGTTCTTCTTCAATGCTCACAACAATTTCCTGGAGGAAGTGGCGAAGTTCCGGGCGGCGCGGCGCATGTGGACAGGCATGATGCAGAAGCGTTTCAAGGCAAAGAATCCACGCTCCTGGATGCTGCGTTTCCACACCCAGACGGCCGGCTCTACACTGACCGCGCAACAGCCGGAGAACAACATCGTCCGCACGGCTCTGCAGGCGCTGGCGGCGGTGCTTGGGGGCACGCAGTCCCTGCATACGAATTCCTACGACGAGGCGCTCGCTCTCCCGACCGAGCAGGCGGCGCGAATCGCCTTGCGGACGCAACAGATCGTCGCCTACGAGTCGGGAGTGCCGCAGACCATCGATCCCCTCGCCGGGTCCTATTTCGTCGACACGTTGACCAATGAGATCGAGAAGCACGCCTCCGGATACCTGGAAAAGATCGATGCTCTCGGAGGAATGCTGAAGGCCATCGAGCGCGGATTTGTGCAGCAGGAGATTCAAAACGCAGCTTACGAATACCAGCGCCAGGTCGACCGCGAGGACACCGTGGTCGTGGGCGTGAACCGCTTCACGATCGAAGAAGAGGCGCCGATCCCGATCCAGCGCATCGATCCTTCGCTCGAACGCAAGCAGGTGGAGAGACTCCAGGCACTTCGGGCACGCCGGGACAGCAAGAAATGGCAGGCTGCGCTCCAGCAGGTGGAGGAAGCCGCCGGTTCGGGCGCCAATCTGATGCCACGGATTCTCGCCGCGGTGGAAGCCTATGCCACGGTCGGCGAGATTGCCGATAGCATGCGGAAGGTTTTTGGCGAGTACGAAGAGGCGATCGTCATTTGAACACCGGAATGCAGCCTCAGGCAGGCCTTTACATTGACTTCGCCTGCCACCGACCGTAAAGCCCCCTGATTTTCTCGTCGCGGTGTCGGCTTCAGCACGGGGCGGGACCCGCGTTTACATTCGGTTCAGGGATCGCAGCGGTTCCAGCCGCAGAGCGGCGGAATGGGAAAGCCCGGCACGTGAGTCCCGGGGAAAGCGATCGATAATGTGGCCGAGTCCCGCAGGGACGGCACGCGAATCCAGCGACAAATCCTCGTGCCGCCCCTTCGGGGCTCCGTCCGGACTCGGCACTCTCCCCGGGACTCACGTCCCGGGCTTTAACATCCCGCCGCTTCGCGGCTGAGACTTGTTCCCCCGCCTACGACCCCTGTGCCCCCTGTGTCCCCCGTGGTTAGGTTCTTCACCACAGCCTGATGCAACGATTCGTCAGCCGTGTGTGCGGCCGAGTCCCGCAGGGACGCCACGCCGACCTTACTTGCCTAACCCGGGCGCAAGCCTTACAATAAAAAGGTACCAAACTAGTCCTATTAGACGATGGCAGGCTAGTGCCTTATTTACCAATGGTTTACAGATGATACGCTTGAGCAAACTTACGGACTATGGGCTCATTCTGATGAGCCAGATGGCGCGCGGCCACCAGACAGAACTGCACACGGCGCGCGACCTCGCGGTGCAGTGCAAACTTCCATTGCCGACCGTGAGCAAACTCTTGAAGACTCTGCTTCACAACGGTCTGCTGGCGTCTCATCGCGGCATCAAGGGTGGATATACGCTTTCGCGCGATCCGCATTTCATTTCCATCGCGGAAATCATTGTGTCGTTGGAAGGACCTCTGGCTTTGACGGAATGCAGCCTGGATGTTGGCGGACTTTGCGACTTGGAGTCCTCCTGTGCCATCAGAGATAACCAGAGGATCATCAACCAGGTGGTTCGCGGCGCGTTGGAGAGCGTAATGCTTTCCGATTTCATCCGGCCGCTGCATCTGACAGCGATTCGCGACAAGCAGGGCAACTTCGTACCCACAACAGGAATTACATCCGGGAGAATGCAATGAGCACGAGCGTAAACGCGATCCGTGATCTGGCCGAGCGCGACTACAAGTGGGGCTTCATCACGGACATCGAAGCGGAGCGTATCCCGAAAGGGCTGAACGAAGACGTCATCCGCGTGATTTCGGCCAAGAAGCACGAACCCGAGTTCATGCTGAACTGGAGGCTCAAGGCGTACCGCCACTGGGAGTCATTGGAGAAAGCGGACGCCGAGCCGAAGTGGGCGAATGTGAAGTATGGGCCCATCAATTATCAGGACATCGTCTATTATTCGGCGCCCAAGCAGAAGCCTGGACTGACGAGCCTGGACGAACTCGATCCCGAGATTCTGCGCACCTACGAGAAGCTGGGCATCCCGCTTCAGGAACAGAAGATGCTGGCAGGAGTTGCGGTCGACGCGGTCTTCGACAGCGTCTCGGTGGCAACCACATTCAAGGCGAAGCTCGCCGAAGCCGGGGTGATTTTCTGTTCGTTCTCGGAAGCGGTGCAGAACCATCCTGAGCTGGTGAAGAAGTATCTCGGCACGGTGGTTCCGCACACCGACAATTTTTTTGCCGCCCTGAACGCCGCCGTTTTCAGCGATGGCTCGTTCGTGTATGTGCCCAAGGGTGTGCGTTGCCCGATGGAGCTTTCGACTTATTTCCGCATCAACGCGGCGGAGACCGGCCAGTTCGAGCGGACCCTGATTGTCGCCGACGAAGGAGCCTATGTGAGCTATCTCGAAGGCTGCACGGCGCCGATTCGCGACGAAAACCAGTTGCACGCCGCGGTGGTGGAGCTGGTAGCCCTCGACAATGCCCAGATCAAGTACTCCACGGTGCAGAACTGGTACCCGGGCGACAAGCAGGGCAAAGGCGGGATTTACAACTTCGTCACCAAGCGCGGCAAGTGCCTGGGCGCGAACTCCAAGATTTCCTGGACGCAGGTGGAAACCGGTTCAGCGATCACCTGGAAGTACCCAAGCTGCATTCTTCAGGGCGATAACTCGGTGGGCGAGTTTTATTCGGTCGCCTTGACCAACAACTATCAGCAGGCGGACACCGGCACCAAGATGATTCACCTGGGCAAGAACACCAGCAGCACCATTGTTTCCAAGGGAATTTCCGCCGGACATGGGCAGAATACCTATCGCGGCATGGTGAAGATTCTGAAGAATGCCAGCGGAGCCCGGAACTACACGCAGTGCGATTCACTGCTCATCGGCGACAAGTGCGGCGCGCACACCTTCCCGTATATCGAAGTGAAGAATTCCACGGCGCGCATGGAGCACGAGGCATCGACCTCGAAGATCGGCGAAGATCAGATGTTTTACCTCCAGCAGCGCGGACTGAAGGCCGAAGACGCGGTTTCGATGATCGTGAACGGCTTCTGCAAGCAGGTATTCCGCGAGTTGCCGATGGAGTTTGCGGTCGAGGCGCAGAAACTGCTGAGCGTGAGCCTGGAAGGCAGCGTCGGCTGATTCGGTTCATTACAACTTTCAGAAGCAGGAACGAAGGAACCAAACCCTAATGAGTTTGCTTGAAATCAAAAATCTCCACGTTACCGTGGCAGGACACGAGATCCTCAAAGGCATCGATTTGACGGTGAATGCCGGCGAGGTTCACTCCATCATGGGCCCGAACGGCTCCGGCAAAAGCACGCTGGCGCAGGTACTGGCGCGGCGCGAAGCCTACCAGGTGACCGAAGGGTCGATCCTTTTCAACGGGAAAGACCTGCTGGAAATGAAGCCGGAGGCGGCGGCCTGCGAGGGCGTCTTTATGGCTTTCCAATATCCGGTCGAGATTCCGGGAATCGGCAACACGTACTTTCTGCGCTCGGCGCTGAACGCGATCCGCAAGTACCGCGGCGAAGACGAAATGGACGCCATGGATTTCCTTCCCATGTTTCGCGAAAAGCTGAAGCTGCTCGAAATGGACGACAAGCTGATCAACCGCTCGGTAAACGAAGGTTTCTCCGGCGGCGAAAAGAAGCGGAACGAAATTCTCCAGATGGCAATCCTGCAGCCGAAGCTCGCCATTCTCGATGAGACCGATTCCGGCCTGGATATCGACGCGCTCCGCATCGTCGCCGGCGGCGTCAATGCCATGCGCAGCCCGCAGCGCGCCATGGTGGTGGTGACGCACTACCAGCGCCTGCTGAACTACATTGTGCCGGATTTCGTGCACGTCCTGGTGGATGGGCGGATCGCGCGCTCCGGCGGTCCGGAAGTGGCGCTGGAACTGGAAGAGAAGGGCTACGGCGCAATGGAAGATCGGGCCCCCCAGCCTGCTTCCGCGTGATCAGAACAACCGTGACTACCGCGATCCAAAACGTCGAAGGCTACCTGGAGAGCTTCACCGAGTTCGCGAAGCGTGCCGCCGGACACGATTCCGCCTGGCTGCGCAACCTTCGCGAGGAAGCGTTTGCGCGCTTCTGTGAGACGGGATTCCCGACCACCCACGATGAGGACTGGCGATTCACCAATGTGGCCGCCATTGCCCGGACCGCTTTCTCTCTTCCGGAGAAGGCGCCTGCAGTTTCGGAAGCCGACCTGACGCCCTGGCGCATGGAAAGCGCCGCGGCGCAGGTAGTGTTTGTGGACGGACACTTCTCCGGCAAGCTTTCGCGGATCGCTTCCCTGCCGAAGGGCGTTACAGTCCGGAGCCTGAAGGATGCGATTTCCAGGCAGGAAAAGGTCCTGGGCGGGCAGGTTGGTCGCTACCTGGACATCCGTCGCGATCCCTTCTCGGCCCTGAATACGGCGTTTGCGGAAGAAGGGGCGTTCGTGCGAGTGGGCCGCGGAATCTTGCTGGAAGGGCCGATCCATTGCCTGTTCGTTTCCACCGCAGCAGCCAGCCCGCGGATGATTCATCCCCGCAACCTGCTCATGTTCGATCAGGAGAGCCAGGCGACAGTGATCGAAGAGTACGTCTCCTTAGGCGGAGGAGAAGTGCTGTGTAACAGCGTGACCGAACTTGTGGCGGGTGAGAGCTCTCACGTTTCCCACTACATGATCGAGCGCGAGCATGCCGGCGCGTACAACGTTTCCACGCTGCGGCTTCAGTTGGCACGCAGCGCGAACGTTTCGTCCCACTCGCTGCTGCTCGGCGGTGGACTGGTCCGCAACAACGTCCATCCCGTGCTGGCGGGAGAAGGCGCAGAATGCCTGATCAACGGCTTGTTCGTCGGCAGCGGCCGCCAGCATCTCGACAACTACATGCACGTCGAGCATGCCAGCCCGCACTGCAGCAGCAGGCAGTTTTACAACGGCATCCTCGATGACAAGGCGCACGGCGTCTTTCACGGACGCATCGTAGTTCACAAAGATGCGCAGAAGACCGATGCCAAGCAGACCAACCGCAACCTATTGCTCTCCGATGACGCCCAGATCGACACCAAGCCGCAGCTGGAAATTTATGCGGACGACGTCAAGTGCACTCATGGCGCGACCATCGGACAGATCGAGGAGAACGCTTTGTTCTACCTGCGGTCCCGCGGGATCGACGAGGTCAACGCGCGGCGCTTGCTTCTTCTGGCCTTTGCCAGCGAATGCCTCGATCGCATGCGGCCCGGAGCTGCGCAGATTCACGCCGAAGAACTGATCCGCCAGCATCTGCTGCCGATGGCCGATCATTTGCCGCTTCCGGGCGCGCCGGAGGCAGAGGGAACCGCCAGAAACTGGGAGGAAGTGGGATGACGACAGCCGCCAGATTGCCGCGGGATCCCGGCCTCACGACGCCACCATCGGCCTTCGACGTCGAGAAAGTTCGGGCTGATTTCCCCATCCTTCAGCAGCAGGTTCGCGGCCATCAGCTCGTCTATCTGGACAACGCGGCCACTTCGCAGAAGCCGAAGGCAGTGATCGACGCCATTGTCAGCTACTACCGGCACGATAACGCCAACATTCATCGCGGAGTGCATTACCTCTCGGAGCGGGCCACAGAGGAATTTGAAGCCGCGCGCAAAACGGTGCAGCTGTTTCTGCACGCCGCGCGACCGAGTGAAATCATTTTTGTGCGAAGCGCAACCGAAGCCGTCAACCTCGTAGCGCAGACCTATGGGCGCGCCCACGTCGGCAAGAATGATGAAGTTGTCATCACCGCCATGGAACACCATTCCAACATTGTTCCCTGGCAGCTTCTGTGCAACGAAAAGGAAGCAAAGCTGCGCGTTGCGCCGATCAACGACAAGGGTGAACTGATTCTCGAAGAATTCCAGCGGCTCCTCGGCCCGAAAACGAAGATCGTTTCCATCGGGCACGTGTCGAACGCGCTCGGCACCATCAATCCGGTGAAGGAAATTGTCGCGATGGCGCACGCGAAAGGAATTCCAGTCTTCGTCGACGGCGCACAGGCCGCTCCCCGGCTGCCGGTCGACGTCCAGGATCTCGACTGCGATTTTTATACCTTCTCCGGCCACAAGGCGTACGGGCCGACGGGAATCGGGATTCTCTACGGCAAGCAGCGCCTGCTCGAAGCCATGCCTCCGTACCAGGGCGGCGGCGACATGATCAGCTCGGTGACATTCGAGAAGACGAGCTACAACAAGGTCCCGCACAAATTCGAGGCGGGCACGCCGGACATGTCAGGCGCCGTCGGCTTGCGCGCTGCCATCGATTATCTCAACGCACTGGGCATGGAGAACATTGCCGCGTACGAGCACGACCTGCTGACTTACGCGACCCGCGTAGTTTCCGCCATTCCCGGGGTGCGGCTGATCGGAACCGCGAAAGAAAAAGCCGGCGTGCTTTCCTTCGTAGTCGAAGGGGTGCATCCGCACGATGTGGGCACGATTCTTGATCAGGAAGGCATCGCGATACGCACCGGCCACCATTGTGCTCAACCCGTGATGGAACGTTTTGGAGTCGACGCGACCGCCCGCGCCTCATTCGGCCTGTACAACACTCGGGAAGAGATCGATGTCCTGGTGCGCGGCATCCAAAAGGTACGGGAGGTGTTTGGCTGATGGCCGACCTGCGCGACCTGTACCAGGAAGTGATTCTCGAGCACAGCAAGGCTCCCAGAAATTACCGTGAGCTGAAGAGCCCGGACCGCAAAGCCGAGGGCTACAATCCGCTGTGCGGCGACCGCTTCACCGTGTATTTGCAGATGGAGGGAGACTCGATTCGCGATATCGCCTTCCAGGGCTCGGGTTGCGCGATTTCCAAGGCCTCTGCATCGATGATGACGCAGAGTTTGAAAGGCAAGACGCGAAGCGAAGCCGAAGAACTGTTCGGACGCTTTCACAAAGTAGTAACCGGACAAAACGCAAAAAACGGCGGAGGCGAGCTTGGTAAGCTTGCCGTATTCTCCGGCGTTTCGGAGTTTCCAGCGCGGGTGAAGTGCGCGACCCTGGCATGGCACACGCTGCAAGCCGCGCTTGAAGGCGAGCAGGAAGCCGTTTCCACGGAGTAGTCCGTATGCGGCGATCGCCGTCGATTGGACGTTATGACAATTGCCGAGTTCATCCCTCTGAAGCGCGACACCGAAGTCATTGAAATTCCCAGCGGCATTCATCGCCTGCTGCCCGCCCTCACCAAAGTTCGAATCTCGCAATTCCTCGGGTCGGGTTACACGGTCGTTTCAGACAGCGGCTACATGTTCCGCATCGAAGCGCGAGATGCCGACTCTCTGGGCATGACTCCGCCGGACGCCGAAGAGAAAAGTTCCGCCGACGGTGCTTTCGACGAAAAGATGGTCTGGGATCAGCTGAAGACGGTTTACGACCCCGAGATTCCGGTAAACATCGTCGATCTGGGCCTCATCTACTCCTGCGTGATTTCACCTGCCGAGGACGGCAGCAGAAAGATCGACGTGAAAATGTCGATGACTGCTCCCGGCTGCGGGATGGGCAATGTGCTCAAGGCCGATGTAGAGAACAAGCTGGCACGCCTTCCCGAGGTCAAGCAGGTGAATGTCGAAGTCGTGTTCGATCCGCCCTGGCACGCGGGCCTGATGTCAGAAGCCGCCAAGCTGCAACTGGGATTTGACCTGGATTACGGCAGCCCGCCAATGACGCGCATTTCCTGACGCACGGCGGCGTTCCTTCCTCAACTCTGTCATCCCGAGCAAAGTGAGGCGTAGCCGAACGCAGTCGAGGGACCTGCTGTCCTCCGCATTCGCACGGGCGAGACGCCCGCGCCTACATTCACCCCCCTCCAAAATTGTCATCCCGAAGCGGAGTGAGGCGTAGCCGAACGCAGTCGAGGGATCTGCTGTCCTCCGCATTCGCACGGGCGAGACGCCCGCGCCTGCATTCACTTCCACCCAAACTCTGTCATCCCGAGCGGAGTGAGGCGTAGCCGAATGCAGTCGAGGGATCTGCTGTTGTGGGTAAAAGCAGGTCCCTCCACTCCGCCGAGCTTCCGCAAGCGGAAGCTCTCACTGCGGTCGGGATGACAAAATTGTTGATGGATTCAAACACTGTATTCGATCCCAATTTGTCGTCCCGAGCGAAGAAGAAGCGTTCGCAGAACGCCCTGACGCAGCCGGGATGACAAAATTGGCGAAAATCCGAATCCTACTCCACTATCCCCTTGCCCTCGACCACGCGCACGTACCGATTCAGCGGAACCTTGGTGATGCGATCGATCTGCTTGCTGGGCGCGGGCCAGTGGATCTCAATCTCATCGATCTTGGCGGCGCGTCCGATTCCCAGCACCTCCCTCGGATCGTGTGAGGACAGATAGCTTCCGCCATTGTTCTTCAGGCGATAACGCTTCTTCCCTCCCGCGGTCCAGTAAATCTTCGCGCCAATCGCATCGCGATTGCTCTCCTTGCCCTCGAGCCGCAGACCCACCCAGTTATTTCCCTTGGCGGCATTGTTCTTGAGCAAGAGCGGCGCCTCCCCGTTGTTTCCCACCATTACATCCAGGGCTCCATCGTTGTCGTAATCGCCGACTGCCAGCCCGCGCGCGGCAAAGGACTGCTGAAACGCCGGCCCTGCCTGGTCGCTGACCTCATGCAGCTTCCCGTCCGGTCCCTGATGAAACAGCAGCAGAGGTTCCTTGTAATGCACCTGCATGGAGTACTTGTCGATCATGTCGTCGGGATGCCCGTTGGCCAAGAACAGATCGACAGCACCGTCGTTGTCGTAGTCGAAATACTTCAGGCCCCATCCACTCAAGAGCCTCGTCGCTCGCGCCACTCCTTGAGTCTGCGCCACATCTTGAAAGGTCTCATCCTTATTGTTCTGATAGACAGAGAACATTTCATGGTCGACGTTGGCTACGAACAGATCCTGCCATCCGCTGCCGTTCAGGTCGGCGGCATCGACTCCCATGCCGGAGCGCGCTTGCCCGCTTTCGCTGAAGCCCACGCCCGCCTGGAGCGCGACTTCTTCCCACTTCCACGCGCCGTTGGCGCCCGGCCCCCGGTTCACAAACAGGAAGTTCTGGACAGTATCGTTTGCGACAAAGAGATCCATGCGGCCGTCGTTATTGATGTCGGTCGCGACTACGCCCAGGCCCTTGCCCAGAGCCTTCGCGATATCTGTGCCCTTGCTTACTTCCGTAAACGTGCCATCGCCATTATTGTGGTAGAGAAAGTTGGCTGTGGGTTTAAAGACACGCGGAATGCAGTAGTAGGCTTTGCCGATCTTGTTGTCACCGCATTCAAACTTGTGCTCACCGGAGTAGTCCACGAAACTGCATACGAACAGATCGAGGTGGCCGTCATTGTCGTAATCGAACCAGACGGCGCTGGTTGTCCAACCAGGCGTAGCCAATCCAGCTTTTTCAGTGATGTCGGCAAACGTACCATCGTGGTTGTTCTTATAAAGGATGCATTTGCCATACGCGGTCACGAAAATATCGGGCCAGTCGTCATTGTCGTAATCGCCGACAGCCACGCCCATGCCGAAGTATGCGCCGGCGACTCCCGCTTTCTCGGTCACATCGGAGAAAGTGCCGTCGCGGTTATTTTTGTAGAGTGCGTTCCGTACCGGCTTTGAGGGCTGCCAGAAATCCGCTGGGCCGCTGTTCACTAAAAAAATATCCATCCAGCCGTCGTTGTCGAAATCGAGGAACGCGCAGCCCGGGCCGAGCGTCTCCGGCAGGTAGCGCTTGGGAGACATGGCGTTGTCGTGGACCCAGTCGATGCCGCTTGTCGAAGCCGGGACTTCGCTAAACAGAGGCGCGGAAGTGGGTAAGGAATACGAGACAGGGCCGCGCAGGCAATGGGCCGCCCCGAATGCCGATGTCATCCAGAGCCATTGTCGCCGGGTCAATTTCATTATGAAGAGTCTACTGCTGCTGGGCCTTCACTCCCGGCTGCTTGGCCTGGGCCTCCGCGGTGAGCTTCTGCACGATGTCGCGCTCCCGCTTGCCGTCTTCAGTCCGCTTGAGACGGTAGTAGACAAGAGAGAGCGAGACGTGCGCTTCGGTAAACTGAGGCGACTCCTTTACGACCGATTCCAGATCCTTGCGCGCCTCTTCGAGCCTGCCTTCAGCCAGCGCGATGGTGGCGAGCTGATAGCGAACGGCGAGATCGCCCGGCCGGGATTTGAGTGCAGTAGTCAGATACTTTTTTGCCTCGTCATACTTTTGTTCCTGTCGCAGCATGGCGCCGATTTGCAGATTCGACTGGTAATTGTAAGGATCGTTCGCCAGCTCCGCTTTAAATTGCTTCAGGGCTTCGTCGGGATCTCCCGTGACCTGAAGCGCCTGCGCGTAGAGAACGTGAACCTCCGGAAGGTTGGGGTTCAGCGCCACCGCCTTCGCTAAATCATCGCGAGCGCCGGAGAAGTCCGCCGCTCCCATCTTCGCAGTACCCAGCATCAGGCGCGCCTCCGCCGAATCCCCGTTGCGCAGGATCCGGTCGACCAGAACCTGACCTTTGTCCACCTGCTTGTCACGAATGAGCGCCGTGCCCAGGAGATAGGCGATGGCCAGATCATCGGGATGAGATTCCGCATCCGCCTGGAGAAGCTGAATCACATCCTTGTTCTGCCCCATTCGCAAATAGCAGTCGGCAAGGAGGAGAAGCGCCTGGTTATTTTCCGGGGACTTCTTGTGGACCTTCACCAGTTCGTCGGCGGCTTCCGCGATTTGCCCCATCTTGTAGTAAGCGAGAGCCAGGTTGAGGGACACGCCCGGCATGGAAGGCGACAACTTCAGCGCGGTGCGGTACTCGGTAATGGCCTCCTGAAAACGCCCGAGGCCGGCGAGCGCCGCGCCGAGGTTGGAGTGGATGGGAGCGGCTTCCGGATGCAGCTTGAGAAATTGACGATAACCCTTGACCGCGCCATCGAGATCGCCTCCCCGTTGCTTGTTGATGGCGTCCTGCACCAAATCCTGTGGAGATTGGGCGGCAGCCACGGCAGCAAACATCAAAACGAAGAGCCCGAGTTTCCAAATCCTGGTCACTGCACCCTTTGAAGCGGGCGGGATTGAGCGACGGTTCCGCTTACTTTCCTTAAGGCAGCTGCAAATTGCTGCGGATTGAAGTCCTGTTCGCTCAGGCCCGTGGTAAATAAGATGCGCCCATGCCGGTCCACGAGCACGGCCTTGCTGGGCCAGGCGGAGTAGGCTTTTTCGGCCGCGCCGTTCATCCCATCCATTAGCGCGGGGAAATCCAAATGCAGCTTGCGCACGCACATGGTGGCGTGCTCCTGCCGCTCAGCCATGTTGGTGGCAGGCTTCAAGACAATGCCTTCGCGCTGGTTCTGGGTGCTCATCCAGTCGGCGGTGGAGTGCGCTTCGCGAATGTAAATCAGGTAAAACGGAATCTGACTCTTGTACTCGGAGTATAGCTGGTTGAGGATTGCCGCCGCGCCGCGAAAGTTCGGGCATGTATAGCTGCCAAAGACCAGTAGCACCGGCCCGGAGTTGCGCAACGCGGCCAGAGTTTGCTTCTCCGACGTGCCCATCTTCGTAGCCGAAAATTCGGGGGCGACTTCGCCCGCAGTGGGCCCGGCGGCGGTCTTCTGCGACGCGGGCTGTAACGAGGCGGCAAGTTTCTTCTCACGATCCGCGGCAGCGCGTTGGTACAGACGCTCATGAGTCTGGGCAAGCTTTTCATGAATAGCAGCGGACTGTGGCCAAAGCTTTTCTGCGGCTTTCAGTGTTGCTAGCGCCTGATCAGGCTTGTCCTGTCCCACCTGCAGGTCAGCCAGTTGTAAGCGAGCCTCCAGAGAGTCCGGCCGGGCCGTCAGGGCCCTCTGCACCAGCGGCTCGGCATCGGCCCATCTCTGCCGCGCGATGAAGATCTGCGCCAGATAAAAATTGGCCTCGAAGTGATTGGGATCGGTTTCCAATTCTTTTTGGAAGGCGCTGGCAGCGGCGTCCGGATCGCCCGTGTTCAGCAATGCCTGACCGTAGGAGGCCTGAAGGTCGGGCAAATTGGGATTGAGTTCGACCGCTCCGGCAAACTGCTTCACCGCCGCGGGAAAGTCTCCCGAGGCAAACATCTGCGTGCCCAGCAGGAAACGCGCCTCTGCGGAGTCACCATTCCCAAGAATCTTGCCCACCCGCGTCTGACCTTCCTGCACCTGCCCGTCGCGAATGAGCGCCACGCCCATCAGGTAGGCGATGGCCAGGTCGCCGGCATTCTGCCGCTCGACCGGCGTCAGAAGCGCGATCACTTTCTTGTTCTCTCCCAGGCGTAGGTAGCAATCGGCCAGCAGCAGAGTGGCTTGGGAGTTGTCCGGAGCCAGTTCCCGGGCATGCGCGAAAATGGCTGCCGCCTCCGGGATTCGCCCGGCCTTGTAGTGGGCGAGCCCCAGGTTCAGGTAAATGCCGGCGTTGTTGGGATCAAGATCGGCGGCCTTCTTATATTCGGAGACCGCTTCGTCATACCTGCCCAGCCGGGCCAGCAAAACTCCCAGATTCGAATGGACGGCAGCTTCGTTAGGATGAGCCGCCAGAAACTCGCGATAGCCGCGGACCGCGCCTTCCAAATCTCCTGACTGCTGCAACTGCATAGCTTGCCGCAGAGACTCCTCGGGGGATACAGTCTGGCCCTGCGAAAGGGTGACCAGGAGCAATCCGGCAGCCAGCGCTCGGAACATGAAGAAAGAATTCAACCTAAGCAAGTTACATGCACCGGGAATCGGTTTCAAGGTACGAAAAAAATGGGATGGCCGCAGCCATCCCATCGGTAAGCCAACTCCCGAGCTAGAAGTAGAACTTCACGGCCAGCTCCACGACGCGATGACCTTCCTTCGCGGTGGTCTTGCCGAAGTTGTCGTTTGTTTGTGTGATATTTCCCGCCGCATCCTGGCTAAACTTCAGGCTCAGGTTGCCGCCATCCGGGAATGACCAAAGCGGGTGATTCAGGAAGTTATATGCCTGAATCCTGAATTGGAGCTTCTTCGACTCGGAGATCGCGAAGTTCTTGAACACCCCCAGATCAGACGTAAAGTAGTTCGGTCCGTAAGACACTGGCAACAGGGTTGGTCCATTCTGACCCGCTACGGTCGGAATGGTGAAGCAATCGCCGTTGATGAACTGATGTGGTCCCAGCCCGGAGCGCGGGTCACAGGTCACGATCGGGTTGAGCTGCACAGCGTTCGTCCCGAGGATTGACTGGTTGTTAATGGCAATGCCGTCGGGATTGGCGCCACTCACCGATCCGGGAATAATGGCTCCGCCGAGTCCGTTGCCCATGTTGTAGTTGTCGCTCGTGGTCGCCGGACCGTTATTGCTATAGGTCAGGTTTGCGCCGCTCTGAATCTGCGTGATTCCGGAGATCTGCCAGCCATTGGCGAGTCCACGAAGCAGTTTGTTTTCGTGAATCGGATTGCCCAGTTCGATTGAGTAGGCGACGTTGAAGAGCTGCCTGCGGTCTCCCGGCTGAACTCCGTAGTTGCTACTTAGATCGAACGGATTGAGCGCCGCCTGCCCGCCGCTGGGGCTGACGATTCCTAGGGCCTTCTGCAACGAGTAGTTTGCCTGAATCGTATAGCGGCCGGCGTGCCGGCCGACGGTGACCTGGAGGGCGTTGTAGTTTGCGTAGAGATTGTTCGTCGCCAGGTTCACGTCGCCATAGCCGGCGCCGGTAGCCGGATTATTCAACGGCCGGTACTTGTTAGCGTTGGCGCTCGAGGGGTTCGATTCCCCGAGCATCGCACCAAGCGGAACCAGGTTGATGTTGCTCCCCGCGCCCACCGTATTCTGCAAATCGCGGCTGCGGTTCCCGACATAAGCTACTTCGAGCAAGCTCTGCCATGGCAGGCGTTGCGCGATGGTGAAGCTGTAGCTCTCGGTGTAGGGCTGCTTGTCGTCCCTGCTATCCACTGCGGACGGAGTCGGCGGCAGTCCGGTGAATCCGATCGTATCTAGGTTCTTGGCGAACAAGTTCTCACCACCCGAAGGACCACCCGGTATGGTCGTCGGTGTAATCGACACTGACGCCGAACCGGCAGACGTGTCCAAACCGGCGGTGAACTGGCCGGAGTGGAAGTAGAACCTGCCCCATCCGCCGCGGAGAACTGTGGATCCTGTTCCAAACAGATCATAGGCCGCACCGAAGCGAGGCTGATAGAACAGCGTTCGAGTCGGGAATCCTCCGATCGGCACGGAATTGTCGCGTGCGTGCCACTGGAAGCCGCAGAAAGTTGGCGCAGATGTGCATCCCGAACCAGCGTATTGTGCCGGATCGAAGAGGGAATAGCCGAACCCTTCATCGTCGGCCCATGGCGAAAAGTGCGTCATTCGCAGGCCTAGCTCCAGGGTCAGCCTCTTCCCTACCTTCCAGGAATCCTGGACGAAGCCTTCCACCGTGTTGTAGGAAATGTCGTTAATGCGGTTGAAATTGGCTTCGCCATAGCTCGACATATTGCCGGTGATCATGTCGGCATAGGCGTTCCCGTAGGTAAAGTCGGCATTGGCTGAGGGGACGAACTGCATGTATCCGTTCGTATTGTTGTTCGCCGGCTGCGCGTTTCGGATCCACTCGTAGAAGAATCCGGCCTTGAAGGTATGCGTCCGCCAGACCTTGGTTACGGTGTCGCCGACGCTGGGCATGTACTTGTTAGCGTAGAGGCCCTGGGATGCGCCACCCGCCTCGAAGCCGCCTGGCTGGAAGATCAATGCCGCTTCACCCGATCCGCCGTTGCCGCCGAAGGAGGGAATCTGCGCAACGCCGTTGTGGGCGAGGCCTGCGTAGCTGTATCCGACGTTGCCGCGATCCACCGCGCTCGGGTCCGCGAACACATTGGGGAATCCAACGAAGGTGTAGGCCATGACCACTTCGTTTGTCATGGACGGGCTGAACACATGGGTAATGGTTCCAGTAATCGATTTGGAGCGGTTCCGGCCCTCGACGGGCGTCGGGTATGGCACCTGATCGGTCTGCCGCCACCAGAGCCCTACCGGGAATTGCTGGGTCTCGCGCTGCAGGTTGTAGCGGACGAACACCTTGGTAGCGTCGCTGATGTTGTAGTCCACGCGAGTGGTGAACTGGTCGTTGTTCTGGTCAAAGATCGCCGCCTGCACATAGTTGAACCCCCCGTTTCCGGTCGGGTCAGCGTTGGGGCGAGGATACAGTTTCATCAGCGCCACCATATTCGGGTCAATGGCGGAGGTAGGAATCTGGCCGCTCGTGCCGAAGGCATCGGAGAAGTTACTGTTGGTCGCAAGCGCCGAGGGTCCTTCGTTGGCAAGCTCCGCAGGCGAGAAGTTGCCGGCGATTTCGCCGTCGGTCGGCACCGTCGCGCGGAGAAGTCCGGTATCCAGCACCTGGTGGAAGTATTCGTATCCGGCGAAGAAGAACAGCTTGGTGCGGCTCTTGTTGAAGTTCGTGCCGGGGATGATTACCGGGCCGCCGATGGTGAATCCGGGATAGTAGTACGCATTGGCAGGCCGTTCCACCTTGGGGGTCTGGGCATTATTTAGGGCGTCATTCGCGTTCAGGGTGTAGTTCCGGGCATAAAAGAAGCCGCTGCCGTGGAACTGCTGTCCGCCGGACTTGGTCACCGAGGTGATGACCGCCGGCCCCTTCTGGGTCTCGGCGCTGAAGTTGGAAGTCAGAACCTTAAATTCCTGCAGAAAGTCGGAATTGGGGTTCACCGGCGTGTCGCAATTGCAGCCGGGGTCGGAGACGTGCGCGCCGTCAGCCACGATATCCAGAACGTTCGGCGGTAAGCCGTTATAGGAGAAGGCGTTATTCAGCGGACTCTGGCTGCCGGCGTCGCCGTTGGCATTGATGCCGATCGTCTGACCGCTATAGTTCGAGCGGTTCGAGGCGCCGTTGTTCACGCCGAAGCCCGGCACGATCTTGATGTATTCGGCCGCGTTGCTGCTCACCTGCGTGAAGTTCTGAAGTTCCTTGGTGGTGAGCGTGGCCGACTTTTCGCCGGAGTCGACTGGAGCGATGGTGAAGTCTTCGGCGCTGACTTCTACCGTCTGGGTAGCGCTTGCCACTCCCAGCGTGGCGTTCACGTTGCGCCGTTCGCCGCCGCCCAGGCGAATGTCCTCCGCCTTGTAGGTCTGGAAACCAGGGCTTTCGATCGTGAGCGTGTAGCTGCCCACCGGCACGGAAGCGAACGTGTAATAACCTTCGCCGTTTGTGGTGGTTTCACGAGCCGAGGCCGATTGGGAATCGCGCAGGACCACGTGCGCTCCATTGACGACCGACTGGGAAGAGTCAGTCACAATACCGGTCAGTGTTGCATAAATGCCTTGTGCCCAACCGTTTACAGTAAGGACACCAAGCAGACCGAGGCCTACGAGTAGCTTCTTCAGTTTTTGCATGATTTCTGACTCCGCCGAGGAAGACGAGTTGAGACAGCTTCCGTGCATTGGTTAATAGCAGGATGAGGAGATGACCTTCAACGCACTAGCTGTTAATAGGGGTTAACGAATTTCCTATTCCAGTGTTTTGAATGGCTTGGAGTGAGAATAGCGGTTACTGCTATGCACCTGTTTTGTCTATGAAGAATGGTAGAAAGGCGACAATTTGTCTTGAAAGGGCTCCAAGAATTGGAGTAGCCTCCGTGCGTGTTAGAGATTGTCGAACACCGGGAAGAGCGGGCAGCCGTCGAGGGTCTGCTCGCCTCGGGGATTCTGGACCGCGCGCCTCACCTCTTTAACTTCCTCACCTACGTCTGCGACCGCTACTTCGAGGGGCAGTCCCATCGGATTAAGGAATACACAATCGGCGTGGAGGCCCTGAAGCGCCCCTCCACTTTTGATCCGAAGAAGGACTCCATTGTTCGCGTCGAAGCACATCGCCTGCGGCGGCGGCTGAACGACTATTACGCGAGCGACGGCGCCGGCCATCCGGTTCAGATCATCATTCCGAACGGTCAGTACGTTCCGCAGTTCATCACGCGCAGCATTATCGTTGAAGAGCCTGCTGCGCCGGCAGCCGAAATTCCGCCAGGCGACTTCACCTTCGACGTTCCGCCGGACATCCCGATCACCAATCTGCCGGAAACTGCGGAGACTCCAGTCAATTCGGGCAACTGGAGCTGGCTGGTCGCATCTCTGCTAGTGCTGTTGTGCGTGGCCGTGCCGGCGCTGTTATGGAAGAGAAGTCAGCCCGTCGCCCACAACCCCGCACCGGCTCCAGCTGAAGAGACGTGGATCGGCGTGGCCACAAAGCCCGTTGCTCCGGAGTTTCGCATGCTGGCCGGCTACCGCGGGGCGCCGTTCATCGATTCCCAGGGACGGAGTTGGGAAGCGGACGAGTACTTTGCAGGGGGCAATTCTTCCGCAGTTTCTTCCAGCCGTCCGATCAAGGGCGTGCCTGACTCCAGCCTGCTGCAGACACAGAGAGAAGGCCAGTTCCGCTACGACATTCCACTTTCCAGCGGCACCCACGAGTTGAGGCTGTATTTCGCCGAGACTGAATACGGCCCCGGCAATCCGAGGGGCGGAAATGAAACTGCCCGCCTGTTCCACATCGGCATTAATGGCAAAGACGCAATCAACTGGTTTGACGCCATCGCCGACGCCGGCGGAGCCAATCAGCTTGTGGTGCGAGTATGGAAGGACATCGAACCGGCGGCGGATGGCAAGTTGCATCTGACTTTCCGGCCGGCGCCGGCGCCGGATCGCCCGGTTTCCCCTGCATTCCTGAACGCGATTGAGATCCTGAGGAGCACGCCGGGACGAATCCAGCCCGTCCGGATTGTGGCGCAGGGCAAGCCCATCGTCGATGCCGCTGGCCGCACCTGGTCATCGGATCAGTACTTTTTTGGCGGCAACCGCGTATTCCGGAACATCGGCCTGGTCAAGGCAAAGGACCAGGCGCTTTATCGCGGTGAACGATACGGCAACTTTTCTTACCATATTCCGCTCGTTCCAGGGAAATACCGGCTGACCCTGCATTTTGCGGAAACCTGGTTCGGAACTCCGGAGTCCAACGCTCCCGCCCTTGATTCGCGGCGCTTCAACGTCTTCGCCAACGGAGCCGCGCTGCTCACCAACTTCGAGATCGCCAAGGAAGCCGGCGTGAACCACGAAGTGGTGAAGGTATTCAATGGGCTGCAACCGAATGCCCAGGGCGCGCTCTGGCTGGAGTTTGTCCCGGTCGAGAACTACGCCGAAGTCAATGCCATCGAAGTTGAGCAGACGGAATAGTTCATTCCGGACGTCGCAGCAGCCTCCCGACCTTTTAGAATAGTCCGCCGTGTTCCATATCCCGTAATATTGCTGCCGGGGAAAAGAGAATGAAACGACTTCCTTGCCTGACGGTCCTTATTCTTGCGCTGTTCGCCTGCCGGAGTTTTGCGGCAGTTTCTGTGCTGGGCGCGGTTTCGAGCAGTAAAGCTCTGCCCGCCGGCATTCACATCAACAGCGGAAAGGCGGTGATCGAGATCACTGCGCTCCGCGATGACGTGGTGCGCGTTCGCATGGGGCCGAATGGCGAATTGCCGGAGGACGCCTCCTGGGCAGTGCTGCCGGCATCGCGGCAGGCCACTGTGAATGTGAGCCCCGCAAACGACGCAGCCAGCGTGGGCTTCACTACCAAGCTTCTGCGGGTGCAGGTCGAGCGTAAGACTTCCCGCATCATCGTGAAGGATCTCGAGGGCAATACGCTGCAGGAGGATGCCGGCTGGCCCGCCGACTTCCATGACGCCTCCTTCCGGCTCTTCAAGCAGATGCCCGGCGATGAGCACTACTTCGGTCTGGGCGACAAGATGGGACCGCTCGATCGCCGCGGCATGGCCTTCAAACTCTGGAACACCGACTATTTCGGATTTCAGGAGTCGAGCGATCCTATCTATAAGAGCATTCCTTTCTTTCTGGCCGTTCGGGGACCGCGCGCTGCCGGAATTTTCTTCGACAATACCTGGCGCAGCGGCTTCGACTTCGGAAAGACCCACGAAGGCGTGTACTCGTTTGAAGCCGAGGGCGGACCGATTGACTACTACATTCTCTACGGACCGGACGCCAAGCACGTCCTCAACAGCTATGCCTGGCTGACCGGCCCGACACCGCTGCCGCCGCTCTGGACCCTCGGTTATCAGCAATCGCGCTACAGCTACGAACCCCAGTCACGGGTGCGGGAAATCGCCGATCGGTTGCGCGCCGACAAAATTCCGGCTGACGCGATCTACCTCGACATCGACTACCAGGATCACAATCGGCCTTTCACCGTGGATTCGCAAAAATTCCCTCACTTTCAGCAGATGATTCAAGACCTGAACCAACAGAATTTCCACGTGGTCGCGATCACAGATCTGCACATTGCGCGCCTGCCCAATGCGGGTTACGCGCCCTACGACAGTGGCACGGCCGGCGACAATTTCGTCAAGAATCCGGATGGTTCCGTCTATGTGGGGCCGGTGTGGCCGGGCCCGTCGGTGTTCCCCGAGTTCACCCGCGAATCGAGCCGCCAGTGGTGGGGAACTCTGTACAAGGATTTCGTCGCTCAGGGCATCGCGGGATTCTGGAACGACATGAACGAGCCCGCAGTGTTCGTTCCCTCGAAGACCATGCCAGATGACGTCCGCCATCGCATCGAGGAGCCCGGGTTCCGCACGCGGGTGACGAGCCACGTGGAGATTCACAACGTCTTCGGCATGGAAAATTCGCGCGGCACCTACGAGGGCCTGCTGAAGTTGGCGCCCGATCAGCGTCCCTTCGTGCTGACTCGCGCAACTTACGCCGGCGGACAGCGCTATGCCGCAACCTGGACCGGCGACAACAGCGCCACCTGGAATCATCTGCGCCTGACCACACCCATGCTGCTTAACCTCGGCCTCAGCGGCTTCGGTCTGACCGGAGCCGATGTTGGCGGGTTTGCGGGTACGCCGGAGCCGGACCTGCTTACCCGCTGGTTTCAATTCGCCGCTTTTCAGCCGATCGATCGCGATCACACTGCCAAGGGCACTGGCGACCAGGAGCCATGGGTGCACGGCGTTGGTCCGGAGAACAACCGCCGCCGCTACGTGGAGGAACGGTATCGGCTGATGCCATACCTCTATACGACGGCGGAAGAGATGTCCCGCACCGGACTACCCATCGTGCGGCCCGTGTTTCTGGAATTTCCTAACGCCACGCCCGATGGTCATCCCATCGACCTCGACGCCGGCAATCAGTTCATGTTCGGCCCCGACCTCATGGTCGCGCCTGCACCCTACCCCGACGAACTCGATGCCTACGACGTTCAATTCCCGGCGGGAGACTGGTACGACTATTGGACGGGAGAGCGGGTTGCGAGCGGCGACAAACGAAACATGCTACCCGTTCATCCGACCCTCGAGGTGTTGCCGGTCTACGTGCGCGAAGGCGCAATCATTCCCATCCAGCCTCTCACCCAGAGCACGAACGAGATTCCGCAGGGGCCTTTGACTTTGCGGGTATATCCCGGACGCGATTGCAAGGGGTCCGTCTACGTTGACGACGGCAAGAGTCGCAGGTATCTCCAGGGCGATTTCATGCGGATGCAATTTTCCTGCGAGGTTGCCGCTGGCTCCGTCAAGATGCACATCGGCGCGCACGAAGGCAGCTACAAACCATGGTGGACCCAGCTCAATGTTGAGGTTTATGGACAAGGACCCGCGGCGACCTACCGCCTGGGCAACGGCACAGCGGAGCCCGCGATGGTAGACACCAAACATCACCGGATCGTTTTGGCAGTCGCCGACGAAGGCAAAGGCGGGGACATCGAGATTTCATCTCAGTGATGTAGGGCGACGCGTGTGCCGCGCGTGCCGCACGTGCCAAAGCCTTTACTCCTCTGTCATCCCGACCGGAGCGGAGGGACCTGCTTTTAGCCGAAAAAATCACAGATTGGGATGGTCTCACCCCTGTGTCCCTCTGTGCCCTCCGTGGTGAAAAACCACGTTTCGCACGGGCGGGACGCCCGTGTCTACATGGAAAACACTACGCGCTCTTCTCCCTTCCGCCAGTGACCTCGCTACCCTGAGCCACCGATCGGCATTCCTTTTCGAGCAGCGCCAGTAACTGATCCATGTGCTCGCTCCGCGTGCGGAAGTTCACAGGATTAATCCGAAACCACCATTTCCCCTTCAGCTCTGTTGTCGAAATCCAGAATTTGCCGCCGCTCTCGACGCGCCTGGCGACCTCGGCATGCAGTTCTTTGGATTGCACCTCGCTCAGGTCACCGCCGCAATAGCGAATGCAGATCGCCGACATGGGTGGCTCGCTCGCCGCCTCGAACTCGGGATGCTTCGCCACGCGGGCATAAAGATGCCTTGCCTGGCGCACGTTCCCGTCGATCCACTCCCCGATCTGTCGCGTGCCGTAGCGTTTGAAACTCATCCACACCTTGAGGCCGCGAAACCGCCGGGACTGCTCGAAGCCGTGCACATAATATTGATAACGCTCATTGGCGCGGTCCAGTTCGTCGGTCAGGTATGCCGGCTTCATGCCAAACGACGCTGTCAGGCGGCGCTCCTCTTTGGCCAGGATCGCTCCGGCATCGAGCGGCGCGTAGAACCACTTGTGAGGATCGATGGTGATCGAATCCGCCTGCCCAAGCCCGTGATCGCGGACCGCGAACTCGCGCGACAGCAGCATGCCGCCGCCGTACGCAGCATCCACATGCAGCCACATTCCTTCGCGATCGGCGATAGCCCGCAGCTCGCGAATGGAATCGATCGCTCCGGTATTCGTCGTTCCGAATAAGCCGACGATGCACATCGGCCGGATGCCGCGCTTGCGATCTTCCGCAATGGCAGGTTCGAGTGCGTCCAGCCGAAGCTGAAAGCGGGCGTCGGTGGGCAGGGCGCGCAGAGCTGATCTTCCCAGCCCCACGGCATCGACTGCCTTGTCGACCGAGACATGGCGCTCTTCGGAGGTGTACACAGCCCACGATTCGCGAATGCCGTCGTGCTGGATGCGGTCGCCGGATACAAAATCCCTGGCCAGCTTCAGACCAATGAAGTTCGCCATCATGCCACCGCTCGTCAGGTTCCCGCCCGCCTGCTCGCCGTAGCCGACAAGGTCTGTGAGCCATCGTACCGTGCGGCGTTCCATGGCCACGCCCGACGGCCCGATCGTGTAGGCGCCGATGTTCTGATTCAGGGCCGAGCAGATGAAGTCGGCGATCACGCCAACCGGATTTGGAGAGGGAGTGATGAGGCCCATGTATCCGGGATGCCCGACGTGCGTGCAGTAGGGCAGTAACTTCTCTTGCAACTCTCGCAGCACTTCGTCGGCTGACGTGGGACCTTCGGGCAGAGGCTCGGCAAAAAGTTTGGTTAGCGTCGCCGGCTCAACGTCAGGAAACACCGGCTTCTCCTCGATATGCTCAAAGTACTCCGCCAGCAAATCGACCACCCGATGGCCCACTTCGCGAAATTCCTGTGGATTCATGATTCACCGGATTCCTGTGCGCCCGCTTGCGATGCAATTTGTTCGAGGTAGGGCGGGCGCCCTCGCCCGTCAGGTAGCTTGCGCTTTTCCACGCTGGAATCCTGGTCGTTGAATTCGCCGTGGCTTGCCCGGGAACCGCAGGACGAACGCGTCCGAACGCGATATACTGAATTGGTTGTGCACCGCTGACGTCCCACCCGGAGCCGTGAAACACGCAAGGGCGCGTAGCTCAATTGGCAGAGCAACTGACTCTTAATCAGTAGGTTGTAGGTTCGATTCCTACCGCGCTCACCACATCCCACCACAACAAAAAGAGTTTCACAGAGGTTAGTTACTAATCGTCTGCTCGAAATATGAGACTCTACAGCGAATGGCTTGTTTCCTGCTGTTATGAAGTCTAGGTGTTTTTGAGATTTCGATTATGTGGCTGGAAAACGTACGGATGGACGTTCGTCATGCGTTTCGCATGATGCGGAAGAGTCCGGGATTTACGGCCGTGGCAGTTCTATCCCTCGCCTTGGGCATCGGTGCCACGACTGCAATTTTCTCCGTCATGGATGCCCTCATCCTAAGGCCGCTGCCCATAGCGGAGCCCGAGCAATTGGTCGTGGTGGGACGAACAGGGGGCGGTACGTTCTCGTACGAGATGTGGAAGCAGATTCGTGACCAGCAGGATGTTTTCTCCGGCGTGTTTGCGTACATGCAAACTACTTTCGCTTTGGCTACCCGCGGCGAGAAGCAATCGATTCCGGGGATTTACGTCAGCGGCGATTACTTCCATACGCTGGGGGTCTCCGCGATTCTGGGAAGAACCTTGCTGCCGAATGACGCGTCGTTTCGGCCGCAAGATATGTGAACGCTCACACCAACTCAATGAAGCCAAACGTAATCATTCAGCCGCCGGGAGGCCCTGAGAGTCGTGTCCTGAGTGTCATCATTTTGGCGTCTCCAGGCTATTTTCAGACCTTGCGCGCTCCATTAAGCGCGGAGAGATTTTAGCGAGGAAGACAGCGCGACGTCCCCGGCGGTTGCGGTTATCAGCGAGTCGGCGGCGCGCCGATTCTTTCCGGGAATGAATCCGATTGGTCTGACATTCCGGCAGAGCGATGAGGCGACAGGCCGGCAATCCGCGGTTGAGGTTGTCGGAATCGCGAAGGACCTGAAAGAACTGGTCAGGTCGAAAGGCCAACCCTATCCGATGGTGTTCCGTCCGATGGCGCAATGCTCGTCTCCGTGTCCTTTGTCTGGCACCTACGAACTGCGTTTTATGGGGCCATTGGCCGGCGTCACGGCACGCGCGAAAGAGGCTGCGAGAAGTGTTGATCCCCATCTTGCACTGGAATTCCGTTTGGAGTCGGACATAGTCAACGACGGCTACCAAAGAGATCGTATGACTGCGGTGCTCGCGACGCTGTTTGGCGCGCTCGGGTTGGTGCTGGCCGCGATTGGCATCTATGGCGTAACTTCCTATGCGACGGCGCAAAAGACGAACGAAATCGGGGTTCGAATGGCGCTCGGGGCACGGCCGCGCGATGTACTTCGACTGATCGTCGGCGAAGCCTTGCGGCTAGTAATGATAGGTGTGGCGCTTGGAGCACTAGGGGCATACGGGGCGTCCCGGGTAATCCGGGAAATGCTCTTCGGAGTAACTCCAGCCGATCCTCTTACTTTCACTTCGGCGACCGGCCTAATGGTCATCGTAGCGTTGATCGCGGCGCTTCTCCCGGCCTATCGTGCGCTTAAAACGGACCCCTCTATTGCCCTGCGAGCCGAGTAGCCCCACCAAAATTACCTGACCGATTTTTGCGCCACGTGGAATGTTAGTGTAGCGCTTGGTTGAACCCTGATCCTGGTTCGATCTCCACACAGCTCCCTGGCGGCGAGTATTTGGCGGTTAAGCTCACGCCTTCCACATTCGGGAGGGGATTGCTGAGCCGAGTCGTCTGGGTCGGCCAGATATCATTTTCTTCGAATCAGGGATAGCCAGTGGTGTTCGATCCCCTACCCCTGTGGACAGCCGCTCGGGGCTTGGGCTAGGCTAGGCACGACTTCGCAAAAGAATTCAGCCGATATGGCGAAGGAGGCGTCCATGACCCCTAGCACAATGGAGAAGTTTCGTTCGCAGTTTCGCGGCGAAGTGGTCACTCCCAGCGACGCAGGCTACGATTCCGCGCGCCGGGTCTACAACGGAATGATCGACAGGCGTCCGGCCCTGATAGCCAGGTGCAGAGATGAGGCTGACGTCATCGCTGCGGTGAATTTTGGCCGGGAAAGCGGCATGACCATGGGAATCCGCGGCGGCGGCCATGGCGCCGCCGGCTTATGCGTCGGAGATGATGCCCTCGTCATAGACCTGGCTCCGCTTCGCTATGTTCGCGTCGATCCCAAGGCGGCAGCCGTGCGGGTTGGCGCAGGCTGCACCTGGGGGGACGTCGATCACGCCACGCACGCCTTTGGTCTCGCGGTTCCAAGCGGTTTCATTTCCACAACCGGAGTTGGCGGACTGACGCTGGGCGGCGGACTAGGGTATCTGACACGCAAGTATGGACTAACCGTCGACAACCTTCTCTCGGCCGACGTCGTTCTGGCGGATGGAAGCTTCGTCACCGCCAGTGAATCGGACCATCCAGACTTGTTCTGGGCGTTGCGCGGCGGAGGAGGGAATTTTGGCGTGGTGACTTCGTTCCTGTTTCGCGCGCATCCGGTCCACACGGACTACGCCGGCCCCATGCTGTGGGAACTCGAGCAGGCGCCGGAAATCATAAAGTGGTACCGCGACTTCATTCTGGGTGCTCCTGACGACCTGAACGGGTTTCTGGCGTTCCTGGTAGTTCCACCCGCTCCACCGTTTCCCGAAAAACTGCACAACCGCAAGATGTGCGGCATCGTGTGGTGCTATACCGGCCCGCATGACAAAGCCGAAAGCGTGTTTTCGCCGATTCGCCGAGAGCATCCTCCCGCGCTGGACCTGGTCGGACCCATCCCGCACCCCGCCCTGCAGAGCATGTTCGATCCACTCTATCCGCCGGGAATGCAGTGGTACTGGAAAGCCGACTTCTTCAAAGAGATCAGCGACGATGCCGTCCGCCAGCATGTGTCGTTTGGAGGGCAAATCCCGACCATGTGGTCGACCATGCACCTGTACTGTATCGACGGAGCGGCGCATCGTGTGCCGAAGGATGCGACGGCGTGGGCCAATCGCGATGCTAACTGGGCAGCGGTCACTGTGGGGGTCGATCCGGATCCGGCGAACCGGGATCGCATCACCGACTGGACGCGGAAGTACTGGGAGGCGCTGCATCCTTATTCATCCGGAGGAGCCTACGTAAACTTCATGATGGATGACGGAGAAGACAGGCTGAAAGCGACCTATGGGCCTAACTACGACAGGCTGGCGGAGATCAAGGCACGTTACGATCCGGAGAACGTCTTTCACCTGAATCAGAACATCAAGCCGAAAGCGCGGGAGCGCAAGGCAGGGTAGAGGGATTCGAGTTGCTTGCCACCGTCGTGAGAGAGTGTCTCCGCGCGTGCAACAGGTTCCCCCGGCCCGCACGGGCGAGACGCCCGCGCCGACATGGCAACTCATAGGTTCCAGCCGAGGTCCTTCCTAAACGGACGGCAAAAGCGTATCCTCGTTGCCAGTTTCGGCACGGCTTGTGAACCCACTTTCGCCAACGCAGCCGCTGGAAGCGCCAGCGCCGGAGTTGCTGGACAAAGCGCCCATCGCCCCGGTACCGGTAGCAAAACCGGCGGTCCGGCGTAATTCCGCGATTGACGCCTACCGCGGCCTCGTCATGCTGCTCATGATGGCCGAGGTGCTGCGGTTCTCGGACGTCGCGCGTGCATTTCCCACCAGTTGGTTCTGGAAGATTTTGAGTTACAACCAGACCCATGTGGACTGGGCGGGATGTTCCCTCCACGACACGATCCAGCCCTCATTCTCGTTCCTGGTCGGCGTGGCTCTTCCCTACTCGATTGCCAGCCGGCTGACCAAGGGCTCGGGCTTCGGCAAGATGCTGTTTCACGCGGCGTGGCGCGCGGTGATTCTGATCGCGCTGGGAATCTTCCTGCGATCCATCGCCCGTCCACAGACCTACTTCACCTTCGAAGACACGTTGACGCAAATCGGACTGGGCTACGTGTTTCTCTTCCTCCTCGGTTTTGTGAACCGGGAGCGCTGGCTGTGGGTCTCGTTGGGCGCAATCCTGTTTGGCTATTGGCTGGCGTGGGCTCTCTATCCCGCGGCGGGTCCGGGCTTCAACTGGCAGGCCGTCGGCGTGCCTCCGGACTGGACGCACCACTACACCGGGTTCATGGCGCACTGGAACAAGAATGCGAACCTGGGAAACGCCTTCGACCAGTGGTTCCTGAATCTGTTTCCGCGGACCAGCCCATTTGTCTACAACGACGGCGGCTATCTCACGCTGAGCTTTATTCCGACGTTGGGCACCATGATTCTCGGCCTGATCGCCGGGCGCTGGCTGCGGGCGGACGCGCCACGCATTCCATTTCGCCGATTGCTGATTGCCGGAGCGGCCGGCATCGCGCTCGGCTTGCTCCTGCACGCATCGGGAATCTGCCCGGTGGTCAAACGCATCTGGACCCCAAGCTGGACGCTCTTCAGCGGCGGGCTCTGCTTCCTGACGCTGGCCGCCTTTGCCTGGCTGATCGAGACCATGGGCTATCGCAAGTGGGCTTTTCCGCTGGTCGTGATCGGGATGAACTCGATCGCCGCGTACCTCATTGCGCACGTGCTGGAGAATTTCCTCATCTCTTCGTTCCGAACTAACCTGGGACCAAACGCGTTTGCTTTTGCCGGATCTGCCTTGCAGCCATTGATCGAGGGCATGGCGATTTTGCTGTCTTACTGGATCATTCTCGACTGGATGTACCGCCGGAAAATCTTTTTGCGGATATGATGCGGGTTTGCTGGGCTTCTTTCCTAAGTGCGATTAACCACAGAGGACACAGGGGAACACAGAGGCACAAATCACTTTGTCTCGTCGCCGGAATGGTTCGATAGGATGGCTTTCATCAGCGGCCCGAGTCTGGCTGGATCTTCCTTCCCAAAGTAATAGCCGGTTCGATATCGCGTCTCCTCCCCGGCAGTTGTGAAATCCGGATATGTAACTAGAAAAAATGCGGAGTGGCGCTGCGTCTTGAGCTGCGTCGTCTGCGGGGGAGTGAGGAGCATGATCGCGAATGTCTCGCCGCTTCGCCGGTCGAGCGTTCCGAAAAACTTTGCAGCCTCACCGAGCGGCAGTTCCTTCTCAGGCGAAAACTCCGACGGCGTCTTGCCATTGACGAACCAGCGCTGGTAGTAGGGCTTGTCGGCCTGCTGGAATGACACGGAATTCTCGAGAACATAAGCCTGTCCCGATTGAATCGCGGCGGGTGTAACGGTTGTGTCCTGAAGCACCACGTTCTGATCGCCGCGCAGAGAGAGCACCCGTTGCAGTTTGACGCCGGCCGGGTAGATGTCAGGGGCGTCGTAATCAAGCTTTACCTTCGCCTCCGTGCTTCCGCTGGAAAGAATCTGGAACCGGTAGGACCGGTTAGTCAAGCCCATCCAATTCATGCGGGTGTACTCGTTCAGGCCCTCGAGTTCCTTGGGTTCGACGCGCTTGGTAAACGTGTCGCGCATGCCACCAACGGAGTTGAACGCATTGTGATTGGAGTCCTTGAGCACGAGCGCGAACGACCTTCCCCCGGCATTCGGGCTGATGAAGCAGCGGATGTTCTGGTTTTCCAGAATGACGTCATCGAACCCGTCGCGGTCGTAGTCAAAGCTGTAGGCGAGAGCTTTGCCGGATTCGACAGCCGCCAGCATGATCGCGTCGTTGAGCTCGAGAGATCCGGAGGAGAGATGAAAGGAAATCCGATACAGGCCGGTGCCACGCTCCGGCAACGCACGAATGTCAATCGTACGTTCGGCGTGTGCTGGAAGAGTTAGCTCAGGCGGGATGGCGCCGAACTTCAGGTTGGTTCCGGAGATTTCAGTCTTGATAGCCTGAGCGCGGTCCTGCCAGTTTTTGAGATGAAGGTGAAAGACTGCTTCGCCCGGGAGTTTGATCGCCGCGAGTGCCGGGTGCACGAGCGGAAAACTCTGATCCTCCCGCAGGGGAAAGTACTCGAGCGGGCTGACGGTGTAAGTAAACGGCTGGTGAACGGTCGCCTCCGAGTGCCAGGTCCAGTCGACTCCTGTATCGTGTTCGTGGAAAGTTGCGCTCACGTCGAAGGGGAGACCGTCGGGCGCGTCGGCGGGCAGATCCAGTGGCACATCGACTGTTCGGTTCGCCTGGGGTGCGACAGTTACGGGAAGTGAAGGAGATGTCTTCAACCGGCCGGCCCGAACGACAAGCTCTCCGACGAGCGGGCTGTTTCGCGGATTGTGAATGGTCAGGTGAAGCGTGTTCGTCTCACCGGCGATCCAATTCGCACCGCCCTGAAAGACGATGCGAGGTTCGGCAGACGGATATTCCAGCGTAAGAGTGCGTTGAAACTCGGGTGAGCTCCCTTTGGGGACCTGCACAATAAAAAGACTTGCCGAGCTTTTCGCGATCGTCGCAGGCTTGCCATCGAGTTGAGAAGCGCGCGGCGGTCGTGCCAATCGGAGGGCGATCTCGCCATCACTGGGAGCGTTGAAGTTGAACGTTAGCGACCTGCCGTCATAGCTGGCGCGCGTGAGTTCGGCGGTCGAGTAGTACACCTCGTCGCCGGGATCGAGTCCGGGGGAGGAAGGGATCAGCGTGTCCAGCGGGATTCTCAGTGGCAGCAGAAGCGATTCTCGGGGTCCGAGATCGACTTCGGGGAGTTTCATGTGTGCAGAATCTCCCGATCGCGGATCCCAGGCTCCGACCGCGGCATGAGCGGGTTTATCGATGCTGAAATTTGTAAGGCCGACGAAACCGTATGCTCGACTTTCCTGCGCTGTTCCAGACTTCTGATCGGTGTCGGTAACCAGCTCAGTTACGTAAATCCTGACTTCCCGAGAACTCTGCTTTGACAAACCCGAAGCGACCACCGAGACTTTCTTTTCGACCCCAGCCGCCTTCATCAGAGCCGGAAGCGAGGAGCGGGCGCTGCGCTGAATGTTCTCCGCAAAGTCGCCCTTTCCCGGGACCACGCCGCCTTCCATCAGGTGCGTCCCGGGAGGGAAGACCCACCGCGAGAAGTCTCCTCCAAAGAACAGCACCTGCCCTTTGCCGTGTTGAAAACGCGCACCGACGATTCGGCCCTGAGCATCGTGGGCAAAAGCCGTGACGCCGGACTTCTCGGCCGGCGTGATCGCATACACGCCTCCCACGATCGTTGCACCTGAGCCGTCCGAGAAGCGCAAGGCGCTGTCACCGGCAACAAATGACTCCGGCCCCAGTGGCGCGAGAAGTTCAGTCAGGCGCGAGCCTCCCGGCCGCGACGGCAGAACAATCAGCGTCCCGCCATCAGTCACGTATTTCACGATCATCTGCTGGGCTCTATCGGAGTACTCCGCCAGGTGCGGATACTTCTCGGATCCATCTCCCGACTGCGGATTGGGCAGGATCAGGACGCGGTAGCGTTCGAAATCCTCCAGCGTCGTGTGGTCGGAATCAATCAGTTCGAAGTTGTAGTGATCGAAAGCGCCCGACCACAGCAGGCGACCAGCAACGTCCGCGACCTGCTGTATCTCCACTTTGCTCAACTCGGTCTGCGGATAAGTCGCCATTGGGTAGACGATTCCGGCATCCGCTGCAAGATGAGTCGGCGCAAGCACCGGGCCCAGACCCTCGATCAGTCGCCCCGTGCGCCGGATGTATGCGGCGCGACCATTCTCCCCTCCTGCAAACGTGATGGCGTTCTCCTGGGTGTAGAAGTAGTTGGCCCAGGGGCATTCGTAGCCGGCGGGATAGAGCGTGTCATTCGCGGGATGGTGACTCAGCCCCTTCAGTCCGTTCTGAAGCATCACCCGCATGGCCATCAGGGTGTTCGAAGGCTCGGTCAGGCGCGCGTAAGTGTCCTTATCATCCAGGTCCCAGCCCGCGAGAAACTCGATGTGCATGGGCGGGAACAACGGCTCCGTCTTCAACACTTCGGTCAGGAACTTGTTCTTGGCCGCCTCGTACAGGTCCGAATAACCTCCGGGGCCGAAGGATTGATAGTCCTGCCCGGTATTCCAGAACGGCTCGGCGGTCGCGTCGTTCGCTTCGGCGTTGACCCGCATGTCCGCGCCGTTGATGTAATAAGGAATCGCGCTTTTGTGTGTAGCCTCCTTCGCATAGGTGCGCAGCAGGTCCATATATTTCCAGAAATTCGGACCGTTGTAGTTGTCGCGGCCAAGCGCCTGGTCGTCATCGATCTGAATGTTGATCAGCGGCCCGCCTTTGTCCGCGAGCAGCGGGTCGACCAGCGCAAACACATCGTGAAACCAGCGGCGTGTGTAGTCGAGATGCGTCTGGTTCGCCAGCCATTTCGTGGCCGCCTCTTCCGATTTGTCGTATTGCATCTGGCTCA
Source organism: Terriglobales bacterium (assembly GCA_963803205.1). Lineage (GTDB taxonomy): Bacteria > Acidobacteriota > Terriglobia > Terriglobales > Acidobacteriaceae > CAWDLG01. Next base: position 409,642 of record CAWDLG010000002.1, on the reverse strand, counting down.
ATAGCGGATAGCGGCCCTCGAGAATGGTCTGCTCCGACATGCCATATTCGGGGCGGCGCAGCAGCCAGTCGGGATATCCGCCGTTCCGCCATTCGTCGGTGAAGTAGGGCCCGGGACGGAAGGTGAGCTTGAAATCCATCAGATCGATCAGGCGAAGCAGATACTTCAGATCGCGGCGCGGGTTCGTGTGGCCGTCGAAATCGAGGATATTTTCTTCGGGCTGCTGCCAATTCCACAGAGGGTAGAGGTCGATGGTGTTGATGCCCAGCGACTTCAAATGAAGCAACACTTCCGCCCATCTGTCCCGCGGAATGCGGTGATAGAAGAAGGCGGCGCCATGCATGATGAACGGCTTGCCGTCGACCCAATACTCCGGATAAGTATTGACGACTCGAAAATCGTTGTTCGGAGTTCCAATGACCGAATGAGCTGTGCCTTGAGGAACGGCACGCGGAACGCCAATTCCGAGAGCGAGGACTGCCAGAGCAATTGCGAGTGCATACTTCGGAAATCGAGCGCTCATTCCTTCCTCGTTCGCGACTGCGGCTCTGCGGTCATTTCGGAACATCCGCGGAAGGATTGTGATCGAAGAATCCGCCGGGGACCAGCTTGAAGCCGGTGCGTTGCACGGTCATGATCGGCCACTCTTCCGGGCGCGGAATATGGGTGACACCGAGCGTATACCAGATCACAACGTCCTTATTCTGAAGCGACCGGTTCGCGCGCACCCAGGCCGGAAGGCCTTCGCCACCGTGGCTCTGGTTGGCATAGAAACCCGCAGCATACATCTGGGTTGGGTCGTAGGCAGTCGCCCAGAAGTGAGAATCGATAAAACCGGCGCGCTTTCGCAGCCACGAGTCGGGCGCTTCGTAGGGCACCGTGTTGTCTTCGGGCACGAGAATGTAAGCGGTATTTCCACCCAATCCGTTTTTCGTCTCCGGATTCAGAATCTCCCACTTGCGGCTGCTGGCAAGATTCAGATTCCTGCGCGCCTGAAGTTCTGACCGCAAGGCCGTTTCTTTCATGAGGAACGCATTCTTGTATGGGTTGGCCTTGCTGGGCGGTTCCGCCTCGGTATTCATCTCGGCGACGCTGTTTCCGGTTCCATCGACGTCCATATCCAGGCGGAAGTTGAAAAAGTGCTGGTGATGCACGGCAAGTAGATTCCGTTCGACGAGATGCCCGTACTCCGCATCGTGACTGTGCGCATCTGGATTTACACCTTTGGTTTCCATGATGCCGGTGAGCAGTACCTGCATCTCGAGCGTTCCATCCTGATGGAAGACCCAGTTGAATCCGTAATCGTAGTTACCAACTGTTGCGATCCACGAGAGCACCAGTTCGCGGGCGCGCCGGGCGTTGTTGTGGTCGTTGTCCCGATCGAAGTGCTTCCACAAGAGCCCGCCGTCTCGCTCGTAGAGCGCGACCGCGCGAGGAACAGCAAACGGCGCTCCCGCCTCATCCGCCAGAGTGACATCGAAGAAGGTGGCGTTCGTGGGAGCGTCTGTTCCCGGTTCCAGGGAATTGGCGTAACGCCCCATGCTGTCCTCTCCTTCGTCGAACGCGTTGCGGAAATACCACGCGTCGGAAGGGTCGCCGTAGGGAACGACCATCTCGGAGAGCGATCCGCGGTAGAGGATCGAGCGCAGCTTGCCTCGGTCCTCGTAGCCGACCGTATACAACACGAGACCCTCGCGGCCGTTCACCGCGAAGCGGAAGCGCCAGTTCTGCCAGCTAACCTCGTTGTCTTGCACGGTGAAGTTCGTTCCGTCCGGCTGAGTGATCTGGAGCGGTTTCAAGGCGTCTCGGGTATGCTCACTCGGACGCGCATCGGATTCCACTTTCGCCGGCCGCGGTACGACCCCGCTGTCGATAAACTTAAACGCTTTTCCGGTATTGAGGTCTACGTAGACGACCACTCCTTCGATCGGACCGGCGACGAAGGTGCTTGCGGAGGGATCGCCCGGATAGTAGGAGATGGCGCGGCGGAAGCGGAATCCCGCCTCTTTTGGATCGCCAAAATAGCCGCCCGCCCAGTCATCAATTCTGACTCTGCTCAAGTCGGTGATTCCCCGCTTGCGCATGGCTTCCTGCCATCGCGGATCGGCCCGAACCGCCGCCTCGACGATCTTCGTGTCCTCCGTCAGGTAGCTCGGCTGGACGCTGTGAATTTCCTTCCACGAACTCAGCTTCCGGGACCTGAGACTCACGATCGCTTCGAAGGTCTGATTGGTCTTGCGTTCATACACCACCGCGAACGCTTCCCGGTCTGGCGTGCTGTCGGCTTGCGGGTTCAGCACCTGCTGCTTCGGCGGTTCGTGCAAGCTGATGAGGGAAAAAGCGCTGCTGTCGCTGGCCTTGCCGGCGTCCTTCAGGATCTGAACCGTCGCCTCAATTTCATCTTTTGTGAGTGGTGCCAGAGGAAAGGGCTGGTCATCGGCGGCCTGAACGATCCCGCCGAGAAGCAAGATCAGAAGTGAAGCGAAAATGAATTTCTTTGGATTCTCCGAGACTACGCGACACCGTGCGCGCGGGCGGTTGTTCATCCACGTCTCCGATGGATTCAGTTCACAGGCCTCCGGATGAGGATCCAGAGGCCTGTGTGCAGGTCGAAATCTAGAAATAGAACTTTAAACCAAACTGAATCTGCCGGGGCGCGCCCGCGGCCGTGGCAAACCCGTAGCTGCCTCCTCCCAGGCGTTTGGAGCTGCCGGCCGGAACCTGGAAGTTGGTGTGGTTCGGAAGATTGAAGAACTCCGTGCGAAATTCGAAGTGAGTGTTCTCGCTTGTGGGAATGATCTTGAAGATAGACAGGTCCCACTGCTGAGAGCCTGGTCCGCTAACGATATTCCGTCCGGCATTGCCGAAGCCGAAAAAGTCCGATTCCGGGGCGCCCGTGGGCGGATCCTGGAACGCGCATGTATTGAAGAACGTGCCCTCAACACAGGGATGCCCATTCGGATCTTCTCCCGCCGCCAGGTCCGGCCGCTGGCCACCGTCGGAGTTGGCAAAGCTGCCGTTGCCGTCGGTGATTGTGTACCAGTTTCCCGTGGAGAGCGTGGTGATCCCGGCAATCTGCCAGTTGCCCAGGATCTTGTCGGCGGCTCCGGTCAATCCGCCACCGAATCGCTTTCCGTGTCCGATGGGGAGGTCATAGATGTAGCTGAACACGAAGCGGTGACGGACATCGAAGTCGGAGTTTCCCCGCTCCCAGTTGGGGAACGCGCGGAAGAAGCGCGGGCCGCTGTTGTTGGATGATCCCAGGTTGGCTGAGGAAGCGTTGTCGATGGAATGGCTCCAGGTGTACGAAGCCAGGAAGGACAAGCCGCCGGAGAAGCGCTTCTCGAACCGGCTCTGGAGCGAGTGGTAAATCGACGAGCCAGTCGACGCAAAGTTCGAAATGCCGGTGTCAAACACGGGGTTGCAATCGCCGGTACCGTCGCACTCCTGCACCGGCCGTCGCTCGCCGAAGGCCGCCGCGGAATCGGCGGAGGGCCCGGCCTGGTTTGCGTCATAGAAGGTGTAGAGCCGCGTTCCCTTGGAGCCGGCATAGGTGACTTGCAGCACCGATTCTCCCGGCAACTGATACTCGGTCGATAGGTTCCACTGCTGCATGTACGGGTTGGCGATCTTGGGATCGAGTTGGAGAAGCTGCGGTGTGTTGGGGTCGGTGAGCGAACTCGCGGGGAAGCCGTCGGAAAGATGCGCCAGCCCCGGAATCGAGCAGTCCGTCTGCCCGGCAGCCGGGTTTGCCGAAGATGCTCCGCAGGGCGAGTTGTAGCTCTGAGTGACAAAGAATGGAGGGTTAAAGCCCGGGCTGGGATTCGACCACGGCCCGGTTTCATAGCCTCCGTAGAAAATGCCGTATCCGCCGCGCAATACCATGCGGTTTGTCAGCTTATAGGCGAAGCCGACGCGCGGCGCGAAATTGTTTTTGTCGGTCGGGACCAGCCCCCGCGGCGCAGTGTCGGAGATCGGAATGCTGGCGGCAATCAAGGGCGTGAACTCGGCCGTCTGGCCCTTGGGAACCAGCATCGTCCTCGTGGCAAGATCAAAAGATCCCTGCTCGTCGAAACGCTCATTGACGGGAATGAACAGCTCGTAGCGGAGGCCCAGATTCAGCGTCAGCCTGGGGGTTGCCTTGTAGTCATCCTGAACGTAGAAGGCATAGACCGGACGGCCATAGTCTACGTTGTGCAGGTTCGTAATATTTCCGCCATCACTCAGGCCCAGCAGAAATTGCGCGAAGCCTGATCCGCCACTGCCCGTGGCATCCGGATTCGGATTATCGGTGAGTGGGCCATCGAAAAACAGGTTGCCGCGCGGGGACGCCGGCTGGAAGATGGTGAACTCTTCACTGCGTATCTCGGCTCCGAATTTGATGGTGTGCTTGTCTCGAATATAGGTCAGATTGTCCGAGTAGCTGTAGGTGTTCTGGATCTCGAGCGAAGGCAGGTAGGTGGGATCGCCGATCGAGTCCACGTCTCCGAAATCGAATTCCGGCATGCCGCCATTGATCGGGGTAAAGGGAACGCCGGGGATGCCGAGCTGGCCCGACACATCCTGGTCAAAATTGAACTGGAAGCGCCGCGAGTGAATGCGGTTGTAGCCGAAGCGGAATTCGTTCACCACCTTCGCGCTAAAGAGGTGGGTATAGCTCAGAGCTACGCTGCGATATGCCTGGTCCTCGTCGCCGGTGGAGAAGTCGGCGCCGTTTCCTCCGGTGGCCTGGAATACAGCCGGAATAATGCTCGGCTGGTGTTCAAAACTGAAGCGGAAGAACCCCGTGTCCTTCGGCGTGAAAGTATGGTCCACGCGCACATCGAAGTTGTTGCGGTTTTGCCGCAACTTGGGATTTGAGACAAAATTGAAGCCCTGGGAACCGTCCGCGTTGGGCGACGGGAATAGCTCGGTCAGCCGCGCCGCCAGCGGGTCGATCACCGAGTCGGGCATCACGTTGGATGGATTCCCGTCCCCGTCGTAGCCAAATGGAACTCCGCAGATGCCGGCGCCGGAAGTCTGCGCCAGGCGGCTGTTGAAGATTTCTCCCCCGTACGTGGGGGTGCCGTTACAGTCGAGCACTCCGGTCGGCGAAGAAAGGTCCAGCAGTTCGGAAAAGTCCCCGGTCCGTTCCGCCGCCGAAGGTACGGTGGCGGTCAGGGTCTGGCCCTGGCGGACCCGCAGGCCTTCGTAGTCGACGAAGAAGAAAGTCCGGTTGCGCCCGTCGTAGAGGTGAGGAATATATACCGGTCCGCCCAGTGTGGCGCCGAACTGGTTCTGCTGGTAGGCCGGTCGGATGCCATCGAAGTAGTTCCGTCCATCGAGCTTGTCATTCCGCAGGAACTCGTACAGGTCTCCATGGAGCTGGTTGGTTCCTGACTTGATGCTGGCGTTGAGAATCGCGCCGTTCCCCCGGCCGAACTCGGCGCTGTAGGCGTTGGTCTGGACCTTGAACTCCTGCAAAGCGTCGACCGACGGCTGAATCACGTAGCTGGTGTTATTCAGCAGGTCGGTAAGATTGGAGTTGTTGTCGATGCCGTCGAGCAGGATGTTGTTCTGATACGAACGGCCTCCGTTGGAACTGAATCCATAGCTTCCGGAGTTGCGCGCCCCCGGTTCGCTGGGAGCGACCCCGGCGCTGAGCTGCGCAAGCTGCGCGAAGTTCCGCCCGTTAAGGGGCAGGTTTACCACGCGGCGGTTGTCGATGACCTGGCCGAGTTCGGAGGTCTCGGTCTCGAGGATCGGCGCAACGTTCGTGACCGTGACCTGTTCCGCCACCGCCCCGACCTGGAGCGTGATATCGACCACAGCGCGCTGCTGCACCTGCAGCTCAATCGTCTCGGTCACCGCCGTCTTGAATCCGTTCTTTTCTACTTTGACTGTGTAATGGCCGATGGGAACAGGCGCGGCCACATAGTCACCCGAGCCACCCGTCGAGGTAACCAGGGACGTTCCCTTGTCCACCTCGGTGACGGTGACCTTTGCTTCCTGCACCGTGGCGCCGGAAGCATCCCTCACCGTGCCGGCAATGCTGCCGGCGTCTTTTTGTGCCCACAGGCTTTGGGCTAGCAGTAACGAAAACAACCAAAAAGAAAGGAATCGAAACGGCCTCGGCACGAGCATAGGGTCCCTCCCCCTCATTCATCCACCCCTGACCTGTCCCATGGATGTGGGCAGTTTCACATCAATTCGGCCGAAGCGCAAGAGCTTCCCTATTTTCGATTGCTTTCGGTCATATCCGCCGGCGCCGGTGTGCCGGGGGCTTTCCCGTTCTGGACGAGGGCAGCCACATCCTCGTACTGGTCGGTTGCAATGAAGTCCACTCCCGCCCGCATGGCAGTTTCCCAACGGGTTTGCGCCTTTTCCCGGGAGCCGAAGTTGTAGCCCTTGTCCCACCCGTTCTTTTTCAAGTCATGGTCGGCGAGGCCATCCAGGGTGTAGAACCGGATCCACAAACCAAGTTTATGGGCATGAGAGACAAGGTCTTGCAGGCGAAGTTCGTCCTGCGGTGTCCAGGCCCCTGCTTTCCTCTGGCCGCCGCGCTCAACAACGCTCCACGGATTGTTCCACCAGCGCCGGTAATTGTTCGCCGGCTCCGCAACCATGACCTCGGGCGAGGCCATCGGAGGCTCTCCTCGGTATGTACCGCGCCGAACACCAACAACTTTTCTCCTACGGGGACAATGTCGTAGAAGTCTCGTTCCTGAGTGTCAGCTTCGCCCGTGAGAACCAGCAGCGGTCGTACAGTTATGGGCGTCACGTCCCGAATGTTGGCTGTGCGTTCAGCACTGCAGATCCACGCCTCATATTCCTTGAGAAGATTCCACACCGCGGCATGATGGGCCGCTTCATCGGACTTGAAGTCCAGATTGAGGGTGACCAGGGGCCAGTCTCCGTGGTCGCCATCCCTCAAAGCCTTCTCCATCAGTGGACGAATGCGCTCAAAGAAGTACTCCCGCATGGTCGGCTCGTTGCCGTGGATGGGTTTCCCGTGGGTCACAAGCGACCGAGACTCATGCGTGTGAGGATTGGTGTACCAGAACAGATCCTGTTCAATGGCCACCGGTGTTCCGGTGCTGAGCGCGCGCTCAATTCGGTCGGCCCACTTTCCGGCATACGGATAACAATTGTGAGCGTCCATCATCACCCGCGATCCGGGATGGATTGCCGGGGGAATGGCCGTCTCCCTCCCGGACAGCACACAGACAGCGATGAGCAGAAATCCCGCAAGCCTCGGTGCGATGGGCTTCATCTGGTGTGGTCTTTCAGGGTCTGGGTGGAGGGGTAGCGTAGGGCCTGGCACCCTGGGTTGTCAACGATTCCAGACGGGGCTGCTCAGTTCGTCTCTAAGCCCCTCCACAGAATGGGGTTTGGCGCTTGTCCCCCCTCGAGTCCGCCCCTCCCGCCGGCATGCACTCCCGGCTGTTTTGCAGCCGCAAAGCTGTTGGCCTCTGCGCCAGACAGGCTTAAACTGTTAGTTGCGAAGGAGCACGGCATGAGCACCAGCGCCCCAGACACTTCCGATCCCCTCTCAAATTCAGATCAGTGGGAAGACTTCCTGAAAGGCCGGTACAAGGAAGGGAAATCGGAATCCGAGTTTCGCCAGTACGACGCTCAGGCCAATCCGCAGGTCGCGGAGTTCTACCGCATGAATCACCAGAAGCAGACCGTCGACTACGTGCTCGGCAAAGAGAAGGAATACTTCGGGCTGACGCGCGGCAAAAAAACTGTCTGGGAAGCCGCCGAGTATCTGAACACGCTCGTCGATGACAGCGATCCCGATACAGACCTCACCCAGATCGAGCACCTCCTGCAAACGTCCGAGGCCATCCGCAAAGACGGCCACCCGCGCTGGATGGTGCTGGTTGGATTCATCCACGATCTCGGCAAATGCCTCTGCCTGTACGGCGAGCCGCAGTGGGGAGTGGTCGGCGACACTTTCCCGGTTGGCTGCGCCTGGTCCGACCAGGTCGTCTTCCCCGAATACTTCAGCGAGAACCCCGATGCGAAGCTTCCCGACTATCAGAACAAGTACGGGATCTACGAACCGAATTGCGGGCTGGAAAACGTTCACATGTCATTCGGCCACGACGGGTATATCGCCGAAGTAATGAAGCCCTACCTCGCGGATGAAGCGCTTTACATGCTGCGTTTCCACTCGTTCTACGCCTGGCATCGCCACGGCGCCTACCAGCACCTGGAAAATGAAAAAGATCGCGCCATGCTGGAATGGGTAAGAAAGTTCAATCCTTACGATCTTTACTCCAAGGGACACACCAAACCCGACGTCAAGGCGCTGACGCCGTATTACGACGACCTCTTCGCCGAGTTCTTGCCCGCAAAGTTGTCCTGGTAGATATGTAGGCGCGCTGAATCTGCTGATGGTCGCGATCCCACCAAACAGACAACGACTGCGAAAATTGCAACGAGTGGTAGGCCCGAATGGACTCGAACCATCGACCTCTTCCGTGTCAAGGAAGCGCTCTAACCAGACTGAGCTACGGGCCTATTCTGTGGATCAGGGCAGCGGCACCGGCGCCTTAGTTGGAGAACTGATTCGCCTCGGTGTCACTACGATTCTACCACTGGAATCCGCGCGCAATGCGCCCCCGGCAGCACGCTCCGCCCATATAATTCTGGCGGAGGATTCTCCATGAAGCTTCGGGTCCTTCTTCCCGTGTTCCTCATCGCCGCAGGACTGCAAGCCCAGAGCCAGCAACCCACCATCCAGGAAGCCCAGCAATTCATGCAGCAGGCCGAAGCGCGCCTGGACGAACTGGACATCAAGAGGGAACAGGCCTCGTGGGTGCAGTCCAATTTCATCACCGTGGACACCGAAGCGCTGTCCGCAGACGCCAGCGATCAGATCAGCGCAGCCGTTACCGAACTCGTCGAAAAGGCAAAGCGGTTCGAGGGCCTGGATCTGCCGCCGGAACTGGCGCGCAAGTTCAAGTTGCTCAAGCTCTCGCTCTCGGCTCCGGCTCCGAAGGATCCGGCATTGCGCCGCGAAATGACGCGTATAGCGGCTTCGCTCTCGGCGGACTACGGCAAAGGCAAGTACTGCCGCGCCTCCGGAGATTGTCTCGACATCACCGCCATCGAGCGGGCGATGACCAACAGCCGCGATCCCAAGGAACTGGAAGATCTATGGGCCGGCTGGCGGAAGATTGCGCCTCCCATGCGCGAGCGTTACGCGCGCTTTGTGGATCTTTCCAATGAGGGCGCACGAGACGTCGGATTCAAGGACGCCGGCGCCATGTGGCGCTCGAACTATGACATGCCGCCGGAGGAGTTCAGCGCCGAAGTGGAGCGCCTTTGGCAGCAGGTGCGCCCGCTCTACTTGGCCCTTCACACATACGTTCGCTCACGGCTGGTGAAGCAGTATGGAGCCAGCGTGGTGCCTCCGCGCGGTCCGATCCCTGCTCACCTGCTGGGAAATCCCTGGGCGCAGGAATGGGAAAACATCTATCCGCTTCTGGGCGTGACCGAAACTGCGAAGAGTTATGACGTCACTGAACTGCTGAAGGCCAAGAAACTCGACGCGCGAGGCATGGTGAAATACGGCGAAGGATTCTTCAAGTCCATGGGATTCGCGCCGCTGCCGCCGACCTTCTGGGAGCGGTCCCTGTTCACCAAGCCGGCAGATCGCGACGTCGTCTGCCACGCCAGCGCCTGGGACATCGACGGCAAAGACGATCTTCGGATCAAGATGTGCATCCAGGTTCGGGACGTAGACTTTGTCACCATTCACCACGAGCTGGGGCACAACTTCTACCAGCGGGCATACAAGGATCAACCGTACCTTTTTCGGGGCGGCGCGAACGACGGCTTCCACGAAGCGATCGGCGACGCTGTGGCCCTCGCCATAACGCCGCAATATCTGCACGAAGTGGGACTGCTCGATCGGGCGCCGGAGCCTGGCAACGATATCCCGCAGCTTCTGAAACAGGCTCTGGAGCGTGTAGCTTTTCTGCCGTTTGGCCTGCTGATCGATCAGTGGAGATGGAAGGTGTTCTCCGGGGAAATCAAGCCGTCGGATTACAACAAAACGTGGTGGGAGTTGCGCACCAAATACCAGGGCATCACACCTCCGGTCGCGCGCAGCGAACAGGACTTCGATGCGGGAGCGAAATACCACGTGGCCGCTAACGTTCCCTATACGCGATATTTCCTGGCGCACATTCTGGAATTTCAGTTTTATCGCGCGCTGTGCCACGCCGCCGGCTACACCGGCCCACTCAACCGCTGCACGTTTTACGGATCACGCGAGGCGGGAACGAAGTTCAACCAGATGCTGGAGATGGGAAAGAGCGAGCCCTGGCCCGATGCGCTCGAGGCCTTGACCGGCGACCGCAAGATCGACGCCGGCGCCCTGCTGGAATATTTTGCGCCGCTGAAGAAGTGGCTCGACGAGCAGAACCAGGGACAGCCCGAGGGCTGGTAGCCCGGAACTTTCGCTGCCGGATTGGAAACAGGAAGGTTTCAGCTGCAAGCTAGGAAAGCTGCCTCACCTGGCCGTAGTTCAGAACGCTCACAATCACTACACCGCCGACGATATTTCCAAGTGTGGCCAGCAGCAGCCAGTGAAAATAAGCGGTTGTAGATACGGAGCCATAGAGGACCGCCGTCAGGATCTCTCCGCTCGATGCGATGCAGTGGGAAAACTTTCCGATGCCGACGACAAACGTCAACAGCCACACCATGACCAGTTGTCCGATCGTCCAGTGGCTGGCGGTGACCACCCAGGCTACGAGTGCGATGATCCAACCGCCGACGATTCCGCTCCAGAAAAATAAGCCGGGGGAGCCGCTGACCGCATCCCCTCCCAGGCTGACCAGCTTGGAAAGAATTTCCGGCCGCAACGCGCCGGATTTCGCCGCCAGCAGGGCGAAACAGAACGCCCCAAGCACGTTCGCGCCGAAGACGATGCCCCACAGCCGCAGGGTTCTCAGGACATGGCGCCGCTCGTCGAGAACCAGAACCACGGGATAAAGCGTGTTTTCGGTGAAAAGCTGCGCCCGCCCGATGATTACGGCGACAAATCCCACAGGATAAATGAAGTAGGAGACGAAATCCTGCCAGGCGCCGGGGCCGAGAACAGCGCGTGCGGACGCGACACTCAATCCTGTGAGCCCCATCGTGATGCCTCCGGCAAGGCCGGAAAAGGCGAGGGTTCGGGCGGAGCGCCGCAACTCGGAGCGCGCGTTTTCCACGGCAGCGTGGAAGATTTCCTGCGCGGTGAGACGCCTGGTTTCTTCCACCAGTTCTTCGTGCTGGTCCTTCTTTGTTGGCATCCCGGCTTAGATGGCAAAACTCAAGATCGAGGTTGGAGAAATCCTGTTGCACCCCCTGGCTCGCAGCCGACGTTACAATACCGCTGTGAGCGCCGCCACCACGCCGCAAGCCCCTTCCTCGGTCGCGCCAATAGAGCGTTTCAGCTGGTGGCAGCGGGTTCAACTCTGGGCCATCACCTGGGCGGGTTTTCTCGTCATCCGTCTGATCGGGCCGACCCTCAAACTGGCGGTTTCCTTCGAGGAGGGCGGTCCCCCCAGTCTCGACACTCGTCCGCTGATCCTGTCCTTCTGGCACGACTGCATCTTCCCCGCGATCTATGCCTGGCGGGACTTGCAGATTCGAGTCATGAGCAGCGACAGCTTTGACGGCGAGTACACCGGGCGCATCATTCGCAAATTCGGCTTCGTGAAGATTCGCGGATCGAGCAGCCGCGGCGCGGTCCGGGCGCTGTTGGGGATGCGGCGGGATATCGAGCAGGGATGGACGGTTGCGTTCACGATCGATGGGCCGCGCGGTCCGCGCTACGTGGCAAAACCCGGGCCCGTCGTCCTGGCGCGCGCGACCGGGGCGCCAATGGTCGCGTTTCACATCGGCCTGGAAAATCCGTGGGTGTTGAACACCTGGGACCGCAGCATGATTCCGAGACCCTTCTCCCGGGCGCTGCTGCGGGTGAGCCGATGCATCGACGTTCCCGAAGAAGCCGACGAATCGCAACGGGACCGGTTTCACGAGGCTTTGCAGGCGGCGCTCGACCGGGTGCGCGAGTTCGCCAATGCTAACGTGGGGAAAGTCGGCTCCGACTTTCCCGTTATATAGCTCTTGATTTGGGTTGCACGCGCGAGGTGCGCACGCCTACGTTCCCACGGCATTGACTTTTGCCCGTGGCGGCGGGTAAAGTTCTTCCACCCATTGTTCTTCACAACCTTTGGTTCGCGTGTCCTCATCGCTGTGATGAGGATGGGAAGCGGGTGCAAATCCCGCGCTGCCGCGCAACTGTAAGCGAGGAAACATCGCAGTCTGTCACTGGGCAAAGCCTGGGAAGGCAGGTTGCGGCAAGTGGACTCAGTCCTTACTCGCAAAGCCAGGAGACCGGCGCGAACCGTCAACACTAATCCCTTTCGCGTGTAAAGGAGGAGTGCATGCGGTTCTTCAAGCTTCTGTTCGTCGTCGTGTTCCTGGTTGCGGCCGCCTCGGCCGCCGAACTCACAATCAAAGTGGAAGACCCCGGCGGGGCAGCTCTCGCGGGTGCGCAAGTAATTCTCCTTCAGAGAGACAGCGTGGTTGCGCTGCAGAATACCTTTTCCGACGGGATGGCGGTTTTTCAGGCCGGAAGCGAAACATATCGCGTGCGAGTCCTGGCTCCTGGTTTCGCGGCGAGGATGGTTGATGCTCCTGCCACCGGCAGCCTGACCGTGACTCTACAGCTTGCGCCCGTAACCGAGTCGGTTGTCGTAACGGCCACCCGCACTCCGGTTCCAACTGAGGAGGCGGGTGCGGACGTCTCCAGCCTCATCGGCCAGCAGATTGAAAGCATGAACCCGGTCGCTGCGAGCGAGGCTTTGCGCTTCCTTCCCGGGGCCGTGGTGAACATTGCCGGACAGCGTGGCGGGATCGCCTCCCTCTTCGTTCGTGGTGGCGACTCGCGCTACAACAAAGTCATCGTCGATGGGGTTTCCGTCAACGAGCCGGGTGGGACGATCGACCTCGGCGTCATTCCCTTGAATGAAACGGAACGGCTGGAGCTGGTTCGCGGCGCCCAAAGCACCTTATACGGCTCCGACGCCATGACCAGCGTCTTGCAGACCTGGACGCGCGAAGGAAGCACGGAAGTTCCCGAACTCCGGTTCGGCGCCGACGGCGGAAACCTCGACACGGCCCACGGATATCTCTCATTTTCGGGTGCCCGCGGCCGCTTCGATTACAACTTTTTTGGCGATCAGTTCTACACGGGCGGGCAAGGAATCAATGACGAATATTCCAACTCGCTTCAGGGCGGCAACATCGGAGTCGCCCTGAGTGATCGAGTTGCTCTGCGGCTGCGCGCCCGCCATTCCAACTCATATACCGGAGTGCAAGGGGAATGGAACTTCAACGGCCAGGCGTTGGAACCACCCGACGACAATCAATATCAGCGGCAGAACAATCTCCTTGCCAGCCTGGATCTGACGATCCGCGGGCCGGGAAGCTGGCAGCATCGCTTCTCCGGGTTCGAGTACCGCCACATCCGCGGAAATGTGAATGGCGACAACCCTGAACGGGTTTTCGATTCCGCTTTCGATTCCATCGCCAAGCTAAATCGCGCCGGGTTTGAGTATGAAGGGCAGTGGGTACAGCGCAGCTGGGCGCAGGCCACCGTCGGATATGAATTTGAAGACGAAAACGGCGTGTTCGGCGACTTGCTCTTTCCGCCGCTCACCAACGGACTCCGACTGAACCATGCCGTCTATGGCCAGCAACTTCTGACGCTCGGAAGGCTTTCGCTGATCGGCGGGGCGCGCTTCGTCCACAACGAAACCTTCGGCAATAAAGGTGTACCGCGCGTGGCGGTCACTTTCCAGGCTTTAAAAGGCGGGGAAACCTTCTCCGGCACGGCTTTTCGCTTCGCTTACGCCACAGGAATCAAGGAGCCGCGTTTTGACGAAGCATTTGCCCGCGGCCCGTTCATTCTTCCCAGTCCCTCGCTGAAGGCGGAAGAAAACCGCGCCTTCGAGGCTGGGTTGCAGCAGGGTTTGTTGGGCGGCCGGTTCGCGCTGACGGCCACGTATTACAACAACCTGTTTCGCAACCAGATCGATTTTCAGACAATCAGTTTCGATCCCTTTCTCGGCCAGTACCTGAACATCAACAAGTCGATTGCCCACGGCGCGGAGGTCGAACTCAAGGGACACTTGCTGCGCCGCCTCACCCTGGACGCGGGCTACAACTATGCCTCCACTCAGATTCTGGAAGCGCCCGCGGCATTCGATTTATTGCATGCGCCCGGGAGCCCGCTCATCCGGCGGCCGAAGCATTCCGGCAGTCTGCTGCTCACCTACAGCGGCAGTCGCTGGGGAGGAAATCTGGGAGCCACGGTGGTCGGCAGGCGGGCGGATTCCGACTTCCTGATCTTCAATATCGACCACGCGGCTGGGTACGCCCGGGTGGACCTGGGTGCTTGGTATGCGGTTACCTCGCGCGTGACCGCCTACGTGAATGTCGAGAACGCGCTGGATAAACAATATGAAGAGGTCGTCGGTTATCCGGCGCTGGGAGTGAATTTCCGCGCCGGAATGCGGTTCCGGATGGGCGGAGACTGATCGTGGGTGCTGGACCACAGGGGCAGGGTCCACAGAGGAAGAACCTTCATGAAGCCTCTGTGTTCCTCTGCGCCCTCTGTGGTTAATCTTGAAACTTATTAGGGCTCCGCGTCCCGTGCGATACTCGACAAGTGGCAGATGCAGAGCCTAAATCCGTAAAGGTGAACCTGACCACCGGTTCGGGGATGGACATCGTCTGGAATGATGGCCATCAGTCCCATTATTCCTTTATTTTCCTTAGAGACGCGTGCCCATGCGCCCTCTGCAATGAAGAGCGGGAAAAGGCGCATCGCGAGCCCGGAGATTCCCCCAAGCCAGAGCCCGGAGCTTTGCCAATGTTCAAGGCCGCGGCCAGGCCGACGTCCGCCGAGGGAGTCGGGAAGTATGCCATCAAGTTCCATTGGAACGATGGCCACGATCTGGGAATTTACTCCTGGCGTTTTCTTCGCGACTGGTGTCCCTGCGAAGATTGCAAGGCCCTGCGAAAAGCTGGTTGATGTGGAGGCGCCTCCCTCGCGCCGTTTCTAAACCTTCCCCCGCTGTAAACGCCGATAAGCTTCGCTCTTCGAAATGCCGAGTTCGCGGGCCAGCTTTTTCAGCGCCGCCTTTTCGTCGACGCCCTCCGCGCTCATGATCCGGTTCATTCGTTCCTGAATGTTCACTCGCTCAACAGCGGGACGCGCCGACGCCTCCGCTTTTCCGATCAGGAGCGTAATCTCGCCCTTCGTTTCACCTCGGCCCTTTAGAATCTCCAATACCTCACCGGCCCGTCCTCGCAAAAACTCTTCGTGCACCTTGGTAAGCTCCCGCGCCAACACCACATGTCGCTCTTCACCCAGGACCGCAACCACATCCTCCAGCGCCTCCTTGATCCTGTGTGGCGCCTCGTAAAAAATTTCCGTTTGGGATGAGTTCCGAATCTCCTCGAGGGAGGCGCGCCTCTGCCCTTGCCTGGGCGGGAGAAATCCGCCAAAACGGAAGGCATCGCTCGCCAGTCCGCTGGCGCTCAGTGCCGCGAGAAAAGCCGCCGGGCCCGGAATCGGGATCACCGGCACATGATGCCTTACAGCCAGCGAGATCAGGCGGAAGCCGGGATCGGAAATGCCGGGCATCCCCGCATCCGTCACCAGGGCCACGCGGGCGCCCTGCTCCAACTCGAGCACAAGTTCGGCGGAACGAGTCACTTCGTTGTGTTCGTGATAACTGACGGTGCGAACTGAAATGTTGTAGTGACCGAGCAGCTTCTGAGTCTGCCGCGTATCTTCACATGCGACTACCTCGACCTCCCGCAGCACTTTCAGGGCCCGCAGCGTGATGTCCTCAAGGTTTCCGATCGGCGTGCCCACGATGTACAGACCTGGAGCCAAGGTGCCGCCACCGGAACCGGAATCCTTTGGCATGGACGCGAGTCTAACAAACGGAACGGAAAAGGTCTGGCGACTCAGTAAATTGACGGAGGAAGCCGCAAACCCTAGAATCAGGAGACAAAGCAAGACTTCCTCATTTTTTCAAACTCATGCCCAATTACGAGTACGAATGCAAGAAGTGCCATCACCGCTTTGAAAAACTCCAGAAATTCTCCGACCCGATGGTGAAGAAGTGCCCAAAGTGCGGAGGGTCGGTAGAACAGCTGATCTCGGCTCCGGCTGTCCAGTTCAAGGGTTCAGGATGGTACGTGACGGATTACGCTCGCGCCGGCTCGAAACCCGCCTCCGCCTCCTCGGACAGCGATTCCGCTTCGAAGGATTCCAAAAAGGAAGAAAAGAAGGAAGCCAAGACCGAGAAGCCGGAAAAGAAGAAAGCCGACAAGAAGTAGGCTTCAGCGCCAGTCCATGTCGTAGCCCAGCTCATACAGGATGTGGTTCTCAAATTCATATTGCAGGATGAGGTGAAAGCTGTCTCCCTGCGACTCCCACGAGCGCGCGTATCTTGTGACCTCTTGCGAATAGGAAGAATATGCCGCCGCAAAGCGCACGTTGCAGGGCTCGGGACAGGCAATCAGTCCGGTTGGATTGCCGCGAGTGATTCCCGTGGCCTCGTACAGGTCTTGAACGGATACATCGGGTGCCGACACCACCAGGATCTCGCGGGGTTGGATTCCCAACGCCCGCGGGTCCCCGGGCCGGGTATCCGGAGGCACATTTTCGAACGAGCGCTGCAACGGATTCATATCGATCTGGTGCGCCAGACTCTGCTGGGCGGCCTTCCAGATCGTCCATAGCTGGTCGTCGGAAAGCTCGGTATGATTCACAAACCCGGCCGGGCGCTGGTCGCCACTTCCGCATCCCGTCAGAAACAGCAGCAGCGCCAGTGCGCGCAAAGCCCGCTTCATGCCCTCGACCCTTGATTCTCATCGGCAGTCGGATATCAGGCCTGTACCGTCAGCCATTGACCGGATGTTCCACACCTTTCGGGAGAGCTGAATCGTTTGTTCCAGCCAGACATCCAATGAAGTGAATAATAGTCGTTATAACGAGAATTTCACATGATCACTCTTCGGCGCAGTGAGGAACGGGGCGGCGGCGACTACGGCTGGCTCAGCACCCGACACAGCTTTTCGTTTGACCAGTACTACGATCCCCGCAACATGAATTTTCGCTCCTTGCGGGTGATCAACGAGGACCGCGTCGAGCCCGGCCAGGGCTTTCCGACTCATCCCCACCGGGACATGGAGATCATTACTTATGTCCTGGAAGGTGCGCTTGAGCATCGCGACAGCCTGGGAACAGGAGCCGTAATTCACCCGGGTGATGGCCAGCGCATGAGCGCCGGTACCGGCATCCGCCACAGCGAATTTAATCCGTCAAAGACGGATCCGGTTCACCTGCTGCAGATCTGGATCACGCCCGACCGTCCCGGCCACAAGCCGGATTACGAGCAGAAGTCGTTTTCGGCGAAGAAGAAAGAGGGTCAGCTACGGCTGATTGCCAGCCCGGACGGCAAGGACGGCTCGGTGACCATTCACCAGGATGCACGGCTCTACGTCTCGCTCCTCAAGCCCGGCCAGGAAGTGACCCATCCTCTGGCCCAGGGCCGATATGCCTGGCTCCAGGTAGCGAAGGGCGGTGTGGAACTGAACGGCAAAAAACTGGAACAGGGTGATGGCGCGGCGGTCAGCGAGGAGCCACAACTCACGATCAAAGGCACGGACGACGCGGAAGTCCTGCTTTTCGACCTCGCCTGACAAACGGGCGCCGGATTTGCTTCACTTCTGGAGAATGTAGTCGCGCGTGCGCAAGCCAGCCACGCCTTGGGTAGTCTGCATTTACTGCGGATTACATTACCTGTGTGCTCGTTTCATGGTGTGCTCGTTTGCATGGATCGGCGACAATACGGTGACCGCGTAGCACCGCCTATGCAGCGTCCCGTCGGCGTCACCAGCGTGGCAGTTCTCTTCTTTCTGGTTGCGGCTTATCTCGCCGCGGCGGGCGGGCTGATGCTGGCATGGCCGGGATCGATTTCAATGGCTGCCGGCGCGCCGCTTCTCGGGGGCCTGGAAACTGCCGGTCCTTATATGTTCCTGCTGATGGGCAGCCTAGCGGTGCTGATTGGCTGGGGTCTGCTGCGGATGCAGAACTGGGCCCGGCGGGCAGCGATCGTCGTGGCCTTTGCCGGATTTGTGCTTCTCATTCCCGCTGTCTCGGCTGCGGCCGTTGACCTGCGATGGTCACTCGTCTGGAGCGGCCTGGGCATCATCGTTCGCATGGTCGTGGTCTGGTACTTGTGGCAGACTCCGCTGGCGGAGCAATTCACGCGCCTGGGACGCCGCCGTCAGAGTCCAAATTAGAACCGCGCAGGGCCTCTTGCCTGCCGGATCCTGTCATTCCGATCCTCCGTGTTCCTCTGTGACCTCCGTGGTAAAACCAGTCAATCTTGACTCGGCCTAGGACGCCTTGCCGGCCACCTCTTCGAACGGATAATGCCGCCGTTTGTGCTGAATGGATATCCACTTGAGCGTGGTGAACTCTTCGAGCGCCCACTTGCCATTCAGCCGGCCAACCCCGGATGCCTTCTCGCCGCCGAATGCCACGAGCGGGTCGTCATTGATTGTGGCATCGTTGACGTGCACCATTCCAGACTCGATTTGCTTTGCCAGTTCCGCTCCGTATTCCACGTTACTGGTGAAGATCGATCCGCTCAATCCATACGGGCTGTCGTTGGCCATTCGGATGCCCTCTTCCGGTGAATCGAACGGCATCACGCAGACCGCGGGTCCGAACATCTCATTCCGGGCGATCCACATGCCGGGTTTAACGTCGGCGAAGACGGTGGGAGAAGCGACGTTGCCTTTGGTCCGGCTCTCCAGGACCACCCGGGCGCCCTCATCGATGCCGCGCTGCACCTGCTTCATGAAGGTTTCGGTCTGGCGCTGGTTCACGAGCGGGCCGAGTTCGGTCTGGGGGTCGCTCGGATCGCCGACCCGCAGGCGGGAGACGCGGGCCACGAACCTGTCCAGAAAGTGCTGGTAAACGCTGCGCTGCACCAGAATCCGGTTGGCGCACATGCAGACCTGGCCCTGATGGGCGAAGCGGCTGAAAACTGCGGCGTTGAGCGCGGTTTCAAGATCCGCATCTTCCAGCACCAGCATGGCGCTGTTACCGCCAAGCTCGAGGATCGCCTTTTTGAGAGAACGTCCAGCGACTCCGCCAATATGCCTTCCCACGGCCTCGGACCCGGTAAATGAAATTACGCGCGGAATGGGATGCTCGACGAAGGCATCGCCAGTCTCCCCGATATCGGCGACCACCACGTTCATCAATCCTTTGGGAATGCCCGCCTCTTCAAATATTTTCGCCAGGAGCGTGCCGCCGACGATGGGCGTGTCGTCGTGTGGCTTCAGCACGACCCCGTTTCCCGCCCCCAGTGCGGGCGCCACGGATCGCATGCTCAGGTTGAACGGGAAATTGAATGGGCTGATCACGCCCACTACTCCGACCGGCACGCGGTACAACCGGTTCTCTTTGCCGTCGATAGCCGAGGGATGAATCTCGCCGACCATTCTCAGGGGGTAGGTCGACGCCTCCTTGAGGAACGTTTTGGTCAGCATGATCTCGATGGCGGCCTTGAGATGGGTGCCGCCCAGCTCTTCGATGATGATGCTGGCGATATCCCCTTCATTTTGTTCGATCCAGACAATGGCTTTTTCGAGGATGGCGCGCTTCTCGTAAGGATTCACCTCAGCCCACGCCTGCTGCGCGGCCGCCGCCGAGCGGTAGGCTTCGTCGAGATCGGCCAGGCTGGCCAGCTTGAAATCGGCGATGTGAGTGTCATTGAAGGGGTTCTTGTCGGTCAGGACTTTCTGGCTCTTTCCGTCCCGCCACACTCCGCCGATGTACTGCTTGTTCAGCGCCGCCAGCTTGTTCATGGAACCACCTCCCTCGCGGGTTTCGCCCAATCTGCGGGTACTAGCCTACCACCGGGGCCATGTAGACACGGGTGTCCCCACCCGTGCAAGAGGCTTTTACGCTCCCTGCGCGCAGGAACCACCCACCCGATTTCCACACGCGCTGATCCGTTATCAGGGCCCACTCAAGCCTGCTTTTGGCTTGAGTGGGGCATTTCCGTATCAGGGCGTGCCTTCAGGCACGCCGAATCCGCTCCCGCATCGAACCACGCGCCCATCGGGCGCAACTGCTATCGTCTACTCGAACCACGTAGGCACGGGTGTCCCCACCCGTGCAAAAGGCTTATACGGGGCTGGCCCATCCTTACATTTTTCATTTTTCTCTCTTCCCATAATCCCGGGTGGCCCACTCAAGCCCGGTTTTGGCTTGAGTGGGCCACCCGGCCGAAGGATTATTCCTCTATTTCTCTGCGGTGATAGGTCCACCGCCGCCGCGCATTGCGGCGCGACGCCGCCGGCCTGGTTGAATATGAAGTTATTGCGGACGCGATGGACGCCGCCAGCCTGGGGCGAATATCTAGCGGCCGGAGCCCCATGCGCGGAACTGGCCGCGCTCCGCCAATTCACCCATACCGGACGTCCCTTGGGAACAGCGGACTTCATCACGACTCTGGAACAATCCACCCTGCGCTTGCTCGCCCCGCGCCGGCGGGGCCGGCGGACCAAGCCTTCCGCCGATTCTGCACAGTCTCAAATCGCCTTCGTGGCTTAGAAAATGGTGTTAGTTCCGTCTATCCCCGATTTGTCCCTGCGAAAGGGTGGGAACGGTGAAGATGGCAGCGCGAGATCTTCACGCCACCCGAGGGGCAAAGGAAATCTTACCCCAACCGAGGGAGTCTCTCTCGGAGGGGCGGGCTGTTTCAGTGCACGAGACCGTAGATCAAGATATCGTAACTGCCGGCAACGATGACCTTATTGTCGACCACGACCGGGGTTCCGAATTGCAAGCCAGGGTACAGGATATTCGTGCCCATGTAGTTGTTCCACAGTTCGTGGGAAACGTCCGTGGCATCGTAGGCGTGCAGGGCGACAGCGCTGTCCGCGTCCTTGGTTGCGGCCCAAACGATCGCGTCGGCATTTCCATTGGCGGACACGACAGTGCTGGCGCCGCGATTCAAGAAGGTCGTTACTGATCGCGAAGCCGGCGTGGTGGACAATGTGCCGCCCGAGAAGCGGTACTGCCGCAGGTCAGTGTTCGAAGCAGCCAGGTAAACGCTGCCGTTCCAATAGGTGGGGTTGCCGTAGAGACGTTGCCAAGTCGGACCTTCGGCGGCTACCACTCCGAACTCACAAGTTTTATCGCCTACAAGAAACTGCTGGGGGATCTGGGTATCGGCGGAATTGAATTTCCCAAGATTCGAAGGATTCAGAAGGTAGAAGCGCCCTTCCTTACTTATGGTCATCGCGAGCGGCTGGCCTGCGCCAGCTTCGCTGGGCAGCAGCACCAAACCTCCGGAGCCGATTTCCAGATCAGCAACATCAAGACACGCCCAATTCGCTGGGGTGTAATAGTCGAGCACCTGGAACGCCCCGTTGGACAATTTCAATCTTAGAACCGAGTCGCCATAATTCTTCCCGCCGGAAGTCGCATTGAAGCTGCCGTCAGCGGCAATCACATAGATGTTACCGGCAGAGTCGATGCTGGGCGGGGCACCGCCACCCCAAAAGGAACCGCCACCGCCGAAATCAGCAGTACCAGTGGCTACATCCTGCGGCTGATACTGGGTCGCCGGGCTGAACACCGCGGTTTGTTTCAGGGTTTTTGCATCGTAGGCCATCAGCCAGCCGCGGTAGGGGCCCTCGTCCGAAAACGAGCCCCACCCGATCAGGACCTGCCCAGCAGCAAGCGCAAGCCCGGCGCGCTGGTTCTGGATCGAAGGATCAAAAGAGATCTGGCCGTTGATGCTGCCGGTTCCGTCGCCGGGAATGGTCGCCTGCACCTGCACGCTGCCCGGGCCGAAATCCTTGCCAGTGCGAACATCGACTGCTCGCAGCCACTGCTCGTCGTTGCCACCGTTCAGGATCATGGTAATGAAGTACATCGCGCCGGTGGACGGATCAATGACCGGAGTTCCGGTAATCCCGACTTCAGGGCCAAGGCTCGTCCTGCCCCCGAAATTGGCGGGCGAGGTGGTGATTCCCGGCCCCAGGTAGCTGCGCTGCCAAAGAGCCTGCGGCACTTTGCCGTCCGCATCGAACGCGGCTATATCGTCGTGCTCGGTGGCTACAATTATTACATTGTGAATTCCGGCAGGGCCCATATCCAGATTGGAGACATATAGCGGCTGTGCCACCATATAGCCATCAACCTGGTATCTGGCGATTTGTCCGAAGCTGGATGGATTTACGGTCTGTGGAGTTAGCGTTCCCGCGGAATACAGCCCATTGCCACTTTGACTGCCCTTCCACTGAAGCACTCCTTTAAGTTGACTCTCAGTTCCCGCCGGTCCCGCCGGTCCCGCCGGGCTGGCTCGATCGGCAGAACCTGCATTGCCTCCACACCCTTGCAATGACAACAGAATAGCGGCGACCGAAAAGCCGAAAAGGCGCTTGGCCCACATATAGCATTGCACTCCTCAGCAAAAGCTAAGACGGCAAAACTCTCGCTCGGGTTGCTGCGGAGGCATGCTGATGCTGGGTGGCCCACGCTTTGGAGGCCGGGGAAACCGGGGACAGTGGGACGGAAACTGGGGGTAGCCGGGTGAACTGCACCCCTGACGAGAGACAATCGGTGGTTCAAATCCACCCCTCGCAACCACGAACGTCTTCGTTCTCAGCAACTTCCACGAACCCAGCAACCATCCGAATTGATAAAAATGAAGCTTTCTCAGATGGTCTTACCTCTAGACGGCGATAGTGCGGCGAGAATGCGGCAATCGGCAATGCGACCTTTTCCTGGACAGCCGTTCTTGATGCGCCGTAGTTGCGCCGCAAGCCGTCCGAGGTCGGCGATTTTGGATTCGATTTCCTCTAAGTGATTCTCTGTGATGCGATCGATGCCCGAACACCTCCGCCCCGATTGAACTGAGAGTCGCAGAAGATCCCGGAGTTGGTCGAGCGTAAAGCCAAGGTCGCGGCATCGTCTGACAAATTGCAGGCGATGCAGATGCTCCCGGCTGTAGATGCGGTAATTACCTTCAGTTCGTGCCGGCGCGGGCATAAGTTTCACATGCTCGTAATAGCGAATGGTCACTACCTTGACGCCCGTCGCCTTTGACAATTCTCCGATGCTGAACCGCTCGTTTGAGTTCATGCGCTTGACCCTATAGGAACTATAGACCTCATGCTTGAATAGCGAGGCTACCATGAGCGGCTGTTGCCGAGAAACGGATCGCTGTCAGCGACACTGCGCGCGTGTCTGGAAAACACTGTGATAATTGTGAAACGCACGTCTGCCACGAAATGCACGCTCTTGACTGGGCTGCTGCTGTGCTGCATCAGCGCTTTCGCTCAGTCACCTGACAACGTGACGAAAGAAGTCGCGGTCGTTGAGCTTGGAGGAGCTGCTGAGCGAAGTGTCACAGAGGGAAACTCCAGTTTCGGTCCAACAGTCGCGGTCGAGTTTACGCCGATTGAGAATTGGATAGAACTTGAGGCCGGTGTCACGCCGCTGTTTAGACGCCACTCGACGGAATGGAGCACCGATCTTCTTTTCAAGAAACCTTGGACTCTTTCGCCCAAATTTGAGTTCGTGCTCGGTATTGGCCCCGAGTGGATTCACACAAACGCGTACGGTAAAAAGATGAACGCTGTCGGCGTTGAAGTCGCGCCAGACTTTATGTTTTGGCCGTCTAAAAAACACAATTTCGGCTGGTATCTCGAACCGAGTTACGACTACAAGTTCGGACCTGGCCATGAGCACTCGCTCGGCCTGAGTGGCGGACTGCTGATCTCCATTCCTTAGGGTTGCACCTATGAACGACTTGATCATTCCTCGGGAAGCGGAAGTGCGCCGAGGAAGGCGTCTGGAATATTTCACAATCGCTTGGAACAGCCTGGAGGGCCTGATTGGTATCGGAGCTGGAATGATCGCCGGAAGTATCTCGCTTGTGGGTTTCGGAATCGACAGCCTTATTGAAGTCACGTCCGGGGCAACGCTGCTGTGGCGCATGTCGGTCGACGCAGATGCCGCGAGGCGGGAGCGAAACGAGAGGCTTAGTCTGAGGATCGTGGGAACATGTTTCCTCGGACTGGCGTTGTATGTTGCCATCGAAGCTGTGCTGGACCTTGGAAGGAAGGCGACCCCTGAGCGAAGCGACCCCGGAATAGCGCTTGCGGTGGTTTCTCTGATTGTCATGCCCGTGCTTTCACGCGCCAAGAAGAGCGTGGGAAACGCGCTGAGCAGCGCCGCCATGAAAGCGGATGCAAAACAGACCGATTTCTGCGTCTATCTCTCGGCGATTCTGCTGGTCGGTCTTGTGCTCAACGCCATATTGGGGTGGTGGTGGGCCGATCCGGTAGCGGCACTGGTCATGGTTCCACTCATTGCGAAGGAGGGATTCGAGGGTGTCAAAGCGAGGGGTTGCTGTTAGTCCACTCCGCCGCTGCCGAAATCATTCCGCTCCCGGCAGAAGTCGCCTGTCTAGGCGGCGGTGCGCACCATCGGAAAGCGGAATGGCAAGACTAAACAATTCGGATGGTTGCAGGCCCCCGCAACCAAAGCTTTCAGTGGTTTACAAGCGCCGACAATCCGGCGCTTTTTGATTTTTTCGCACAATCCGGAACAGTTCAGCAGCGGGGTTCAAGATCCTCTGGCACTGCCCCAGGCTACGACCTAAACCCTTAAGTTGGAATCTGTCGATCAAGTGCGAGTTTGGCTGGGACCCACTTCTCGGTTAGTCCATGGCAACCGGCGGGTGGCCCACCCTTATTGTGATTCTCCCAAACCCGCTAGTCTAACCGAGGTTGCCCCGCCCTTTGCGGTTTTCAAAGGGTGGGCATCGGTCGAGTCGGAGCGAGAAGCTTGACTCTGAACTCTCCGGTTCGTCTCGGCATGCCCCGTCTGCCGTGACCGGAGCACTCTTTCCATAGATAGACCGAGACAATGAGAAGTGGACGGCTGAACATGAGGTGAGGTACGGCCATTACAACCTACCCTTTGAAAATCGCAAAGCGTGGGGCAACCTCAGTTGACGAGAAGGAGAGAAACAGAAGACATAAGGGTGGGCCACCCGCCTCTGGTTTCAACAGGTTCGCGCACGCTAACCGAAAGTTATCCTGCAGCACCCTTTCAGGGGTGGAGTGTCACCCCTCACAGCCGGTGCGAAGCACCGTCAGGTTTTGACCGTCACCCCGGCAGGGCACTTTGAGCGGGCGAGACGCCTCGAATCGGCTCCACCGGACCTAAACCGCCCAGCCTGGGGACTCCGATTCCACACCCGATTCTCAGGGGAATCGGCCAGCCAAACGCCACAGGATCGGGCAGCTAAACCGACCCGAATCAGGGCGCGGATCGGCCAGGGGAAAGCCAGCGGATCGGCGGCTAAGAAAAAACCTTCCTGTGTGCCTCACCCGGTCCCGAACTCACGCGCTAGCGAGCCGGGAAAGGCTCGTGGCGGTCACTCTCAGCCCAAGCGTATTGAGAACACCATCACGGCGCGCTGGGAACCGAAAGAACCAGGGCCAAGATTGCCTGCAACCGAGTCGGCGGGCGTGTCAGGTCCCTGACGCTAAAGATTATTGAAGCTAGCAGGACAACCGGCACCACAGCGAGAAGAACGATGTTGCCGGGACTACCCCAGCCACAGCACCCAACTTTCCTCCAACTCGCCAGGAAGTAGAGTCCGATAAGCAGAAGGTTTAAAGAAGCAAGGATTACCGAAATTGCCAGCTTCTTCAGAGGTCGTTATCCTTCATCAGGAACTCAGGCGAGACCGGGCCGTTTCAACTCCGGGCTTTGCGCATGCTTCCGCATCCGGAATGTCTGCCATTTCGACCACACCCGAGGGACTAACATAAACCACTGGACATAACCAACCGCGAAGAACAGCGCCCAAGTAAAGAGCATTTCCAGGCGAGTGGTGTGCAATGGCGAGTGCATCAAACGCTCGAAACTAAATGCAACTCCAACGGCGATAGCACCCGCCACAAAGGACGCAGGAAACGAGAGGATGAACATCAGGATAATCACCACTTCTTCTACATCCCTGTTTGGCTTGCCATCGTAAATGGCCTGACCGTATACCAACACGACGATGGACAGCGCCACCCAGAGCCCACGAATCACCCCCGCGACATCTCGCGATCTAATTCGCAAAAAACCTCCTGCTACGTTGACCTCGGCATGGCAGAGGAGGGCTTAACAATCCAGAACGGAACCGCGTACACGAGCAAGGCAACTGCTAGCGCAAGAACCCCCAGGTGAGCAAAACTGAAGCCTGCTCCCCAGAACGCCCACACGAACAGAAGCAAGCAAACCACCACGTAGGCAAGGACGAGACGACCACGGGTTCTGGCTAGCAGTCCAACGATTACACCTGCGACTGCAAAGAGGACGAGGTTCGCACCAATCGTGAAAGCGAGAGCTTTCGGTGCTCCGACGTTAGTCTCGATGACCCCCATCGGCTGAGTAGGCCACAGCAAGAACACTAGATCGCTAATGAAACCTTCCATGCGGGATGGATGCCGCACGATGTTCCAGACTAGCGGCCCAAGAAGACCGGCTCCGGCAAACACGAGAAGTGATTTTAGAGTTCTGTTCATTCAACCGATACCTCCTACTTTGGCAATCCATCGAAGAACGGCCAAGGTCGTGGGCCGTTGTAGTCACCGCCCGGTTCGCCACACTCCCGCAAGCAATCGCGCACAAAGCTCGTGCATTGGCGACTCGTGACTTTGTAGTTTCCGGGAGTGTTGACGCGCCGAAGCCGACATTGAAGCATGCACTGGTCCTTATCCTTTGGTGCCGGAATCGTTTTGCACTGTGGCTTCTTCTGCTCGTCAGGCTTGACCTTGCCAGGGCTGTCGATTGGATTGCCAGTGGGATAGAAGCCCTGTGTGCCTTGCTCTCCTTCCTGGGGGAGGCCGAAACCCACGTGATCAAAGCCCGCCGCCGCATCCGAGTAATAGCAGACCTTCGTGTCGAGACCTAGCGGATCAGTTTCTGAGATTGGGTTCCCATCGGCGTAGCGATAGAAGTTAACGCCGCCGCCAAACCCTATCGGGTCTTCGTTCAGGAACCTGCCGACGTTCTGGTCGTAGTAGCGGAAACGGTAGTTGTAGATTCCAGTCTCTGGATCGAACTCACGTCCGGTAAACCGGAAGGGATTCGTGATTGAGCCACTGGAGGCAGTCAGATTCCCGAATGAGTCATACATGTACGTGTTTGCCAGCGCTCCAGCCGAGTTACTCAGGGAAGTGACACTGCCAAGAAAATCTATCTGGTAGTAACTTGTGGTTGAGCCGCGAAGCTCCGATATCGGCTCATCAATGCTCGGGCCTTGGTTGTACCTGGCAAGAACGTTCCCGGAAGCATCCAGCTCCTCCAGGAGATTCCTCCCGTCATAGAGGTAATGGTCACCGTGGTCACCCCGCCCTGCGTAAACGCCTTCTGCACTCTTCTCCCGAACGGGTCGTACTTGAAATCCACGGTTCCGGCCGTGCCGGGCAAGGTTACCTCGGTCAGCCGGTTCTCCGTGTCCCAGGTATAGCTCGTCGTCCCCGAAGAGTCCGTCTTGGTCAGCGTGTTCCCATTGTTATCGTAGGTGTAGGTCGCCGACGGCGTCGCGGTCAGCTCGTTCGACGAGTTGTAGGTATACGAACTCACGCCCAGGGATGACAGCCTATTCCCCACCGCGTCGTAGGAATAGCTCTCCGTCGTCGTAGCCCCCTGGGCGGCCGTAAGGAGCTGATAAATATTGTCATACGTGTATCCGGTCGTGGTCGAGGTGCGGTTGTCGGTCTTTGACATCCGGTTTCCCGCCGCATCGTAGGTGTACGTTGCCCCATCGAGCGTGGTCGATCCCACCTGGTGCAACACGCTCAGCAGATGCGAAACCGCATCGTAAGAATAATTGCTGTTCACTCCGTTGGGACGCGTCATCTGCGTCCTGCGGCTGAGAGCATCGTGGGAAATCGGGGACAGACGGAACTGACCCCGTTTCCCCGTCCCGATCCGGGAAATTCTCCCAGAAAGCCAGTCTGTCCCACCCCCGCCACGCCCACGCTCTGATACCTTTGCCGGCATGGCTCGCTTGCCTCGCGTGGTGGCGGTTGACGTTCCGCATCATGTTACCCAGCGTGGCAATGCCCGACAAGTCATTCTGGACAATGACACCGACCGCACGACCTATCTCGAATTGTTAGTTCAGCACTGCGAGCTTTATCAGTTGTCTCTGTTGGGTTATTGCCTCATGTCAAACCATGTGCACTTGATCGCTGTGCCTCGCACCGCCCGGGCGCTGGCCCAGACTCTCAAGCACACCCATGGGCGATATGCCGTCTACTGGAATGCCCGCCAGTCCTCGAGCGGACACGTGTGGCAGGGGCGGTTCTATTCTTGCCCACTCGGCAACTCGCATCTCTGGGCCGCGCTTCGCTATGTGGAGTTGAATCCGGTACGCGCCGGCATCGTAGAAATTGCTTCGCAATGGAAATGGTCCAGCGCCGCCGCGCATTGCGGCGCGACCCCGCCAGCCTGGTTAATATGGAGTTATTGCGGACGCGATGGACGCCGCCAGCCTGGGGCGAATATCTAGCGGCCGGAGTCCCATGCGCAGAACTGGCCGCGATCCGCCAATTCACCCATACCGGACGTCCCCTGGGAACAGCAGACTTCATCGCGACTCTGGAACAATCCACCCTGCGCTTGCTCGCCCCGCGCCGGCGGGGCCGGCGGACCAAGCCTTCCGCCGATTCTGCACAGTCTCAAATCGCCTTCGTGGCTTAGAACATGGTGTCAGTTCCGTCTGTCCCCGCTTTGTCCCCTACAAATCTGTTGCCCGCGTGACTCCACAAGTCACTGTCCCGACCGCACGACCTATCTCGAATTGTTACTTCAGCACTGCGAGCTTTATCAGTTGTCTCTGTCGGGTCATTGCCTCAGGTCAAACCATGTACACTTGATCGCTGAGCCTCGCACCGCCCGGTCGCTGGCCCAGACTCTCAAGCACACCCATCGACGATATTCCATCTACTGGAATGCCCGCCAGTCCTCGAGCGGACACCTGTCGCAGGGGCGGTTCTATTCTTGCCCACTCGGCAACTCGCATCTCTGGGCCGCCCTTCGCTATGTGGAGTTGAATCCGGTACGCGCCAGCATGCCAGAAATTGCTACGCAATAAATGGTCGCAGTGCTGCGCTTTGCGGCGCGAACTCCAGAGTTTAGTAGTCTGGGAACGACTGGGAGGAGGACGAGATAAGACACCAAGCCCATCCCAAGCATGACAACGGCGGGAACCAACCCTACTATAAACTCGAGAGCCCAAAGCATGGATAAAACGCGTTGGCGATTCATCGCTTTCTCCCCGACATAAGTTGTTCGATCCCTTACCCCTGGCCGGATCGAATGCCGTTAACGTCACCTTCACCCACCAGAACGAATGGTTCTGGCCGAATCGCGCATACCGATACTTTAGCTGAGCAAAGCACTTAGCCAGCCCAAGGGGACTTGTCGGTAAAATCTATCGAGATGTTCGTTACCTACATACCGATAGAAATTAATACCAGTTTTCCTAGCTGGATCTTCGCCGAAGAACCTTCCTGTGGAGGAATCGTAGTATCTAGCGCGGTATTCGTAGATACCAGTCTCGGGGTCGAACTCACGGCTGGTGTACTGGAAGGGGTTGGTGATCGTGCCTGTGGACGCCGTCAGCTTCCCGAAGCTGGCGTACGTGTACGTGTTGGCCAATGCCCCAGTCGAGTTGCTCAGGGAAGACACGGCATTGATGCCGTCTTGTTCGTAATAGCTGGTTGTACCGGCACGGAGTTCCGACAGCGGCTCATCAATCAAACCACTCTGCGTGTACCTGGCGAGAACATTTCCCGCGTTATCGACTTCCTCCAGGAGGTTGGGGCCGTCATAGAGGTAATCGGTCACCGTGGTCACCCCGCCCTGCGTAAATGCCTTCTGCACTCTTCTCCCGAACGGGTCGTACTTGAAATCCACGGTTCCCGCCGTGCCGGGCAAGGTTACCTCGGTCAGCCGGTTCTCCGTGTCCCAGGTATAGCTCGTCGTCCCCGAAGAGTCCGTCTTGGTCAGCGTGTTCCCATTGTTGTCGTAGGTGTAGGTCGCCGACGGCGTCGCGGTCAGCTCGTTCGACGAGTTGTACGTATACGAACTCACGCCCAGGGATGACAGCCTATTCCCCACCGCATCATACGTGTAGCTCTCCGTGGTCGTAGCCCCCTGCGCCGCTGTAAGTAGTTGATAAATATCGTCATACGTATAGCCAGTCGTGGTCGAGGTGCGGTTATCGGTCTTTGACGTCCGGTTTCCCGCCGCATCGTAGGTGTACGTTGCCCCATCCAGCGTGGTCGATCCCACCTGGTGCAACACGCTCAGCAGATGCGAAACCGCATCATAGGAATAATTGCTGTTCACTCCGTTGGGACGCGTCATCTGCGTCCTGCGGCTGAGAGCATCGTAGCTGAAGCCAAAGTTGTGTGACTGCGGGTCCTGAAGGTTGGTCAGGCGGGTGGCCCACCCTAATTGTGATCCTCCCAAACCCGCTAGTCTAACCGAGGTTGCCCCACCCTTTGCGATTTTCAAAGGGTGGGCATCGGTACTGTCGGCCCACGAAACTTTGGCACGGAATTCTCCTCAGCTAAGCTCGTTTTACGCGCCTCATTCACTACGGCCGGCCCGCTCCCCCATAGGCGTGCCAACGATAGCTGCTCCATTTCCACTGTCTGCACCAACACCAGGCTGCGTGCAACAGGATTGCGATGCATACATGAGGTCAGCCGAAGGACGGCAACCTCAGTTGATGAGAAGGAGAGAAACAGAAAGCCAAAGGGTGGGCCAGCCGCCCTCGTTTATTATCAATATCGAACCGACTTGGGGGAGCCGATGTCCCGCTCTGAAAACATTTGCAGTAGTAGAGAGTTATTTGAATGGCCTCGCGAGCAAAGACCTGTCGTCTGTGCCCTTCGCACCGGGTTGAGGGGCCACTGATGCCGAAACTGAGCGGTCGTGAGACGATAGTCAGCTTCCTCACCAGCATTCTTCCGTTCATTAACGGCATAGAAATAAAGCAACATATCGTCGATGGCAATTATGTGGTGACTGTTTTCGACATGCAGACGGCTAACGGTGTCGATCACGTCGTAGATTTGTGCCTTGTTGTCGGTGGGTTATTGACTGAGGTTCGCGCGTTCTATTATCCAACCAAAGTCCTCGATAAGCCGTGATGCTGGCGAGATCATGGATCGCGATGATCGCATCCTGCCAGAAAGCTCCATCGACCATCCTGCCTCGAAATGTCGTAGTTAGTCGCAGTCCGAAAGTGACAATCCTTACAAATAAGAAACCCTCCCGGGGAATTGGGAGGGTGAAAGTGAGGGGTGGGAAGCCGGGCTGCTATACCCGTACCACGTTGGCTGCCTGGAAGCCTTTGGGACCTTTCAGTAAGTCGAACTCCACTGTTTCGCCCTCATTCAGCGTCCGGTAGCCGTTCTCCTGGATCGCTGAAAAATGGACGAACACATCCTCCCCGGTGGAGCGCTGAATGAAACCGTAGCCCTTGGCTCCGTTGAACCACTTTACTGTACCCTTCTCTCTCACAGAAAACTCCTTTCGCCTCTGCTGGGTGATTCTCTTCCCGATCTTCCGCGAAGCCTGAAGTTCTCAGGCACCCCCTCGAAAAACTGGAAAGAGTTTCAGGCCGACGGCGCATGTCTGCAGACGCTCTCCATCAACGCGAAAGGCTCCCGCGCTTCACGCCGCGAGGTACGGCGTAGAGCTCGGGAGCCTGTCTGGTTGGGTCGGGTTGCGACTGCGGGCACAAACAATCAACCTGAGATTGCTCAACTTCGTTGCGGCTTGGCGCAACGAGCAACAGATAATAGTCACGAAGTGCCATTCTGGCAAGAAAAATTCCTGCAGGTGAATCGTTTTAGGATTGGAATCCAGTGGCCTGGAAAGTTCGATAGCCCGGCCTGCGGTTGTCTGGAAATGCCTAACCTTGGTAATGGCTGACCGGTGGACACGTGTGCGGTTGCGCCGCAAGCCTTTGATAGGATTAGAGAAATGTACCCCTCGGACCAGGAAGTCTACGTCCGCCCGGCCTCCCCTCCCAACCCCACGCCTGCCCCTCGTGCGACGGCAGAGGATGTCTCAAATGGCTTCGTTTCCGTAGTGAAATATTTGTTACGCACTGAGGTACATACGTTTGCATTTTCCGTGGCCGCCAATGCCATTCTTTCGTTCTTTCCGTTTGTGCTCCTGCTGCTAACTCTGATTCGCGACGTGTTTCATTCCCCGGTGATGTACGAAGTCGTGGTGCAACTGCTGCGCGACTATCTGCCCGCCGGTCAGGATTTCGTCATCCGAAACCTTAATGCCCTCATGGGCGCCCGCCACCGGGCTCAGGTTTTCTCGCTCCTCATTCTTCTCGTGACTTCCAATGGAATCTTCATGCCGCTTGAAGTCGCGCTGAACCGCATCTGGAATTTTCCGGAAAACCGGTCGTACCTCGGAAACCAGCTCATCTCGCTCGGACTCACCTTCGCCTGTAGCGTGCTCGCGCTGCTTTCGATCGCTCTCACCGCCGGCAACGTCGCCCTGGTGCAGTCTTCATTGCACGGCCACGGACCGATCTTCGTGAGAATGGTCGGTTTTCTGACCATGAAGGTCTTTGCGATTGCCGCCAGCATGGCAATTTTCTTTTTGATCTACTGGCTGCTGCCTAATGGCAAGGTCCGCGCCCGGGCCGTCCTGCCCACAGCCCTGATCATGGGATTGCTCTCCGAGACCCTGAAGTACGCGTACATCGTCGCCTTGCCGTGGCTGAACTTTCAGGAAGTCTACGGACCCTTCGCTCTTTCCGTGAGCCTGATGTTCTGGGCCTTCCTCACCGGCATGTTGTTGCTCACCGGGGCCTATCTTTCTGCACAGGGCGCGCGCCGGCGTATGTTCGCTCGTCACAACTTGCTGTGACGGACCTCACTTCGCCAGCTTTCCCCGCGGTCTAGAATTCCACTCTCCCGTCGGAGCTGGCCTGCGCCCACGAGGCCATCCATGCCGCGCTATGCATCAGGGATCCCTTGTCTCATTTTGGAACTGGTTCTCGGTGTCGTTTCCGCCTCCGCCCAGCGACCGGGATCCCCGGCTCCAACACTCAGCGACCTCAGCCGGAAGGCCGGTTACATCTTCAGTGGCACCGTCAGCTCGATCCGCCGGGTGACGCCACGCGGCCCTTACAGCGTTCCGACCGTGGAACTGACATTTCGCGTTGATCAGGCCATCCGCGGCGTGCGGGCTGGCCAGATGCTCACTGTGAGGGAGTGGGCCGGGCTGTGGGATGCAGGCGACCGATACCGCGTCGGAGAGCGGGTCCTGCTCTTCCTTCATGCGCCCGGAAAGCTGGGCCTCACCAGCAGCGTCGCCGGCTCATTCGGCCGCTTCCCGATGAATTCCGGCGGGGACGTGATCCTCGAAAGCGCTCGCGCCGCAGCCTTTCGCAGCGATCCGGTGCTCAGGCTCCCGCTTCGGAGAACCCCGCTTCACAGCCAGGCATCGGTCAACTCTCGCACCTTTGCCCGTGCCGTTCGGCGTTCGCTGGAGTATTAGGATGCGAGTCCGCGCGACACTGGCGATCATCCTTCTGTTGTCGCCTCTCGTTTACGGCGGCGGTCCCGGCTACGTTGCCGGCGCAGGCGATTTTGACCCTGCCGTGAGCGGGACTCCCTTGACCTGGGTGGGCGGTGTCCTCAATTACTACACGGACCAGGGAGACCTCAGCCCGCAGCTTCCGGCGGCCGCGGCACGGGATCTCATTGCCGACGCCTTCAGCCGCTGGACCTCCATCCCCACCGCCGCCATCTCCGCAATGCGCGCCGGCTCGCTTGACGAGAATGTCAGCGGCGCAAACGTCTTCACCAACGCCGACGGAAGCATCAGCCTGCCCGCAGACGTTCTGCCCAGTGCCGTCGGCAAGCCGATCACCATCATTTACGACGCCGATGGATCCGTCCTCAACGCCCTGCTCGGCGCCGGCGCGGGGGACGCGGCTCTCTGCTTTACCAACTCCGTTATGGGCGCTCCCGACAGCTTCAGTCAGGATGCTCATTTCCAGCACGCGCTCATTGTGATCAACGGAAACTGCGCCCAGACCGCCGCTCAGCTTCCTGACCTGAAATACCGCCTGGTGCGTACCCTGGGCCGCGTGCTCGGGCTCGACTGGTCGCAGGCAAATCTCAACCCTTCCGTCCAGGATGTCGCCGGCTTTCCGGTCATGCACGAGCTCGATCCCATCGCTTGCGTGCCCGTCTCCAAATGCTATCCCGGTAATCCCGACCAGCCGCGCATGGATGACCGCGCGGCGATTTCGCGTCTTTATCCTGTCACGGCGCAAAATATCGCAGACTTTCCCGGCAAGACACTGTTCTATGAAAATACCGTCCGCCTCCGAGGGTCGGTTCGCTTTACCGACGAAAACGGGGAGGCGGCTCAGCCCATGCAGGGCGTCAATGTGGTGGCGAGATGGATCGACCCCGCTACCAACCAGATTTCAAAGACTTTCGTGGCGTCCTCGGTATCGGGCTTCCTGTTCCGCGGCAATGCGGGAAACTCCGTCACGGGATATGTCGACTTCCCCTCGGGAGAGCCACTGGATCGCTTC
Organism: Terriglobales bacterium; assembly: GCA_963803205.1. Taxonomy (GTDB): domain Bacteria; phylum Acidobacteriota; class Terriglobia; order Terriglobales; family Acidobacteriaceae; genus CAWDLG01. The sequence continues at coordinate 374,867 of CAWDLG010000002.1, read as the reverse complement.
GGTTCGAGCGATCCTGCGCTGGGAGGCTTCTTCGATCTCGCCGGCCTGGAAATTCCCGACGGATCTGACAGCGCGAGTTACCAGATATCCGTCGAGCCTCTGGATCCGCTGTGGTCGGACCAGATCGGCCCCTATGGTCCCTGGCAGGTTGCGCCCTCGGGCATTCCCCTCCCCATGGTCGTCACTATCCACAAAGGTGGGGACTTGCAGCAGGACATCCTGATGCGGCACAGCGCCGTGCACACGCCCGATTGGTTTGGGACGCAATCGTTTGGCTCTCCTGCAGCGGTGCCTGGGACGGGCGATTGGTCTGCGTCTCTGAGCGGCTACGGCGACACCGACTACTTCCGTTTCTCTGGCCGTTCGAATCGGACAGTTTCGGTAGAGGTAACGGCACTCAATGAATCGGGCGCTGCGGTTCAAAATAAGGCCATGCCGGTTGTCGGAATTTGGCCGCTGGCCGACACCTCGGCTCCCGCCCCGGCTGCCAGCCTCCTCGCATTCAATACCCTCACCTTTGCCACCACGCGCGTGAATGCCAACCTGCTCGCAACCACGGATTTTCGCATCGGAATTGCCGACTTTCGCGGCGACGGTCGCCCCGACTTTCGTTACCGCGCTCGCGTCTTCTATGCCGACAGCGTCGCACCGCAGCGTGCTGGCGCGCAGGGAGGCGCGGCCCTGTTTATTCGAGGTCTTGGATTTCGTCCGAATACGACGGCTCGCATCGACAACGCTCCGGCTTCCGTTCTCTCGGTTTCAGCCGGACGCGTCCTGGTCGCCGCGCCCGCTCTTCCGGATGGAGTTCATTCGGTCACGCTCTCAGACCCGGCAACGACCGCATCGTCCACCATGACCGGGGCAATCATTTATGGCGCCGGGCCGAATGACACGCTAAAGCTTATTGCCGGCGCAAACCCGGCAACGCCGGTGGGCGCGCAGGCTCCCAATGCCATCCGTTTTCAGGTACTCGCCCCGGACGGGGTTACGCCGGTAGAGGGAGCCACCGTGCGCCTGCTTTCTTCTCCTCCGGTCAGCCTGTCTGCCTGCGGCGGGAGTTCGTCGTGCACGGCGTTTTCAGATCAGGGGGGCCAGGTGGTGACCGCAGCGACAGTGCTGGCGCCCGGTGTCATGGCAATCATCGCGCAACTCGCTCCGGACTCCTACTCGGCGCCGAAGCAGGTTCAGACCACGCTCTCGAGCGGCGTCTCCGCGCCACTGAATCTGGTGCTGGCATCGCCGACGGCATGGGTAGCCCAGGGAGGAGCCGTAAATCTGCCTTTGACAGCTCGCGTCCTCGCCGCGGGAGTGCCCGTCGGAGGGAAGACAGTCAACTACCAGCTGCTGCGGGGCACCGCCTCTGTCAGTCCGTTGGCTGTCATCACCGGCCCCAACGGAAGTTCCACCAGCATGGTCACGCTTCCTTCTCTGACTTCAGAAGTCCAGGTCAGTGCCTGTGTCGCGCCGGAGAACAAACCTTGCCAGGTATTCCATGCCTTTCCCGTGGCGGCATCGAGCCTGCACATCGGTGCCGTCGCGGGAACCCTCCAATTCGTGGCGAATGGACAGAGCTTTCACACGATCACCGTACGTATCACCGATTCGGCTGGAAATCCGGTCAGCGGAACTGATGTCGACTTCCAGGCGATCATTACCCGTGCTTCGAGTCCGGGGCCGGTCGCATCGATCGGCGACACCAATGTTTCGCACAACCCGGTTCCCGTGGTTCTCGGATCGTGGAAGCTGAATGCAATCTCCGACTCAAACGGACTGGCGTCCATTCAGCCGCCGGCGCTCAACCTTCTGGACATCGTGGTCACGGGTTCTGCCGCATGTGGGTCGGCGACCCTTCCGTTCACTTTGCAGCTTCTGCCCCCAGCTCCGGTTTCCGTCGTCCCCAGTCGATCTTTATTCCCGTAGCCCTTACCGTCATACCGACCGATTGACGGGGGGAAAGACGGCCCTGGTGAACGGCCCAACAAGCCGAAGAGAAAGACCAAGAAAGCCAAGACCCCGACGCCTTGCCCAGCCAAGCGAATAGCAAAAGGCCTCCTAGGTCTCGCAAATATTTCGATCGCTGGATTCAAAGCGGATTTGGCCGCCGGGTTGGGCGCAGCAGGGGCTGCTGCGGCTCCAGAAACCGCTGGGGGAAGTTCCGTCGCGGTGGCCGGCGCCGTCTACGGCGTCGTGAGTGCTTCGGGACAACTGGTCGCTGGCGCGGGAGAGATTTATTATGCCGTGAGCGGCGACTCTGACAGAGGCGAACAAATTGAAGAAGCTGGCCAAGCGGTATCCGCACCGCTAATTGGTCTCCCCACTCTTGCGCTCACTAATGGGAACTTTGAAGCTGCCGCCACTTATAGTCAAGTCGAAAGCTGGATGACGATGGGGGCAGGTGCCGTCGGTTCTGAAACGGCTACAGAGCTTTTGGTCAATACCACCGATGTTGGCTTAAGCCTCTTAGGGCTTGGGCAATGGGGCTGCCACTGAGGGTATTCCAAGAGGAATCAAATGTTTTTTGGCGGCCTGGAGGAGCTGTGAAATTTAAAGCTCGTTTTCTCATAACGACCTTATTTACCGCATTGTTTGGTGCGGGCATTATTGGGCTCGTCCATGAGTTCGCGATTGGAAATCTCAGCTCTCGCGGTCTGGTTTTCGGTTTGATCTTTCTGGTTCTGGTTGAATGTCTAGCATTTATTGCTTTTGTAAGATCCCGTTCGGGGAGGAAGTTGCTACTGCCCTCCGGTGATCCGGCAAAAACACGCTTGACTATTTGGTCGTGCTGGTTGGGAATCGCGGTACTCGTCGTGTTATTTGTGAATGGTTTGTGGCATATCCGACAAGAACCCATTCTCCCTCGTATCGTTGGAATGATTGTGAATCTGGTCCTAACCTACTCACTATTGTTCATGATCCGTCAGTTGAAAAAGAAATCATAATTATCGGCATTTCCTGAAATCGCGCGGCAGCCCAAACACGCCGTCCCGGCCGGCTGCTCCGGGCTTTGTGACGTTGCAGATTCGAATTCGCTGCGGATTTTACCGAGTCGGCATCGTTCCGGGGGGCAAGCTGGGAGAGCACCAATCGGAAACCCTGGTCGGATTGCAGGGTTTGCGCCGCTATTTTGGAACCTGGGGGATGTGGAGTGGAATCGCCCCGGACTACACCCCTCTGTTTACCGGCGACATCAGCACTAATGAGATCTATGCCTTCGATGTGGAACTGCCCTGGGGAATGGCTTGGCGAAAGCGTCTAAAACTCTTTGACCTTGCGCGAAGGCGTAATACCATAGCGGCTTAGGCAGCTCCAGTCCTGGGAGCAGGCGTCATGAAGCTTGCAGACACCGTCGGTCTGGTCTTATCCCGGAAACCTAGTAATGTCCTCTTGTCGATCGCTCCCGATCAGTCGGTCTACGAGGCGATCGAGAAGATGGCGGAGAAGGGCATCGGCGCTCTCCTGGTAATGTCGGGAAACCGGCTGGCGGGAATTCTCTCCGAGCGCGACTACGCGCGCAAAGTCATCCTCAAGGGACGGTCGTCGCGCGAGACTCCGGTGCGGGAAATTATGAGCAGTCCGGTTGTCGTGGCCTCGCCCGATCAAACCATCGACGAATGCATGGCCCTGATGACGAAGCACCGAATTCGCCATCTTCCCGTGGTTCAGGAAGAAACGGTCATCGGCGTGGTTTCAATCGGCGATCTGGTCAAGGCCATTGTCACCGGGCAGGAACAGACCATCCGCGAGCTCCAGAGCTACATCACCGGGCAATACCCGGCGTAGCCCGCCCCGGATCGTCGTTCCTGCGCCGTCCACATTGACTTGGCTTCCTCTGCGCCCCCGTGCTCTCTGTGGTTGACTCCGGTCACCCAAGAGGTCACGCCTCCTTATATCCCCGGAGGACCACTGCGCTTTCCTGTCAATTCTCGGCGGGCGCCTCTACATGATCGATCACTACCACCTGCACCGGCGCCTGATGCGGCTCCAGCTTCAACCCGAGCTGCTCCTGGATCGCCGTGAGGAGTTCCGGACCGGCAGGCTGAGGCGTCGGCGCGCTGCCTGAGGCCCGGGGGCCTGGCTGGAGCCCGAGGATTGGAAACTGGCTATCGTCCGCCCTCCAGTGAAGATTGAAGTCGTAAGTGCCGGTGAGGCCGGTCTTGTCGACGACGTTCGTGCCCAACTGCTGCGACAGCAGCCTGGCCAGGTCGGAGATGTTCAGCCCCTCGCCGTTCAGATCGCCTCTTCCCATGCGCATCAGGCCGCGCCGCTCATTCCTTACCGTCCCACCCATCTCGTTCGACATCGGCTCGCCCGCATGAATCTCTGGCGCACTGGACTCCTTAAGCTTCGGGCCTCCCTCCGCAACGACCAGCGAATAGATCGGCAAGTCCCGCGTTTCGGCGTGGACGGCCAATTTGAAACGATCCGCCAGCAGCGCCTGAAGCATGCGGTGCGCCACCAGAGCGTGCTGCTCGGGGGAGAGCTTCTTCAGCTTTTCCGCCACCGAACTGTCCAGACTGGCGTCGAGATCGAAAGCCTGGGAATTGAGCCACTCGGGTGCCCCGTAGAGTTGGTTGTCCTGAATCTCATAAGCCTCACGGATGAGGCTCTGCGCCGTAACGCCAATCGCGGTGAAGCGCTCCGGCGAAAAGAGAAGCCGGACCATGTGCTTGTCGCCGCTCGAATTGTTGGGCTTGAGCGCAAGCACCTGATACGCGGCGGGTTCAGGCGCTGAGCCCAGTGACTGTGCGCGGCTGGGAGTGGCATTCGCCAGTCCAAAAATCACTGGCACGGCGATTGCCGCCGCAGCAGCCGTGACCAGCAAGACCTTTCGGCTGAAATCGAGTTTGCGAGCAACTTTTCCCGTCATGATATGGACAATCCTTTTCTTGAGATCGGCGCCCGTGACCCCGGACACGCAGGCCAGCGGAGATCCCACGCAGAATTCACACACCTTCAAAATGCTTTCGGCATAGACTTGCGGCTCACCGCCAAGCTCGAGGACTTCTTCGTCGCAGGCGCGCTCGCGCTCTTCCACCAGGCGCGCTCCCAGCCACCAGACCAGCGGGTGAAACCAGAAGATGGCCTGCACCACCATGTGAATGGAAGCTGCCAGATTGTCGCGGCGCCGAACGTGCCTGAGTTCGTGCACGAGAATCGCCTCCAGGTGGGCGTCTTCGAGGCGGTCAGAAATCCCTCGCGGCCACACCATCACCGGACGCAGCACACCAAAGATTCCCGGCTCCAGGGACGCGGGCGACAAGAACATCGCGATACGCTCGCGAATTCCGGCGCTGTGCTCCATACGGCGCAGAGCGGTGAATTCACGACCCTCATGCACGGGAACCGCATCGCGGAGAGCCGCTGAAATGTGCCGCCAGTGGGCGTACCAGACGATAAGCACAGCCAGGAACCCACAAAACCAAACCGCGAGCAGAACAGGAAGCACAGTCGTGAGATTGAACGGGCTTCCCCCTGCCGGCGAACCCGAGATCGCGGAGAGTGACGGCTGGGTGAACGGCCGGCTGACCTCCTCAATCGCAACATAGAGACCGGGTGTGGAAGGAGCGGGACCCCGAAGCCACGCTAATTGGCTGCCTACCCCGGCTAACAGAGAGAACGGAACCAGAAACTTCAGCGAGGCCACGAGCCACAGCCCGTACCGCGCACCGGCGCGATGCTTTCGCAAAGTCAGGGTCAGCAGAGCCGCTACGACGGCGAACAGCGTCGATTGCCACAAATGGTCGCCCAGCGCAGAGGCGAAGGCAGGAGACATCGAAAGAAAATATTTTGGGATCATTGCGCTTTGTCCTTCTTCTCCAGGCGCCGGAGAGTCTTCTCGGCTTCCTTTACGTCTTCCAGCGTCAGCCTGCCGGATTCGATCAGGTGCGCCATCACCGGCTGCGTCCGCCCGCCGAACAGGCCCAGCAGATCGTCGATCAGCTTTCGCTGGGCCACGCTGCGCGAAATTGCGGCTTCGAAGATGTGAAAGTTGCCTAGCTTGCGGACGCGAAGCAGCGCCTTCTTCGCCTCCAGCCGATACACCGTGGTCTGGATAGTGGTGTAGGCGGGCCGGTTTTTCTCCGGGAAGGTCTCCTGGATTTCACGGATCGAGGCCTGCCCCAGGGTCCACAGCGCTTCCATGATCTTGAGTTCGAGTCGGGTGAGTTTGTGTTCGTTCATTTCGATGTCTACTACAAACGTAGGCGATGCTACTACCGAAGTAGTCAGGCTGGCAAGCGATTTTTTTCTTGCCTGGCTGAATTTCTTGCTCTAGGCCGAAACAAACAGAGCTTCACAGGGGATTTTCCAATGTCTGTGCTCGAAAATTCCTCCGTAACCTTTTCCCACCCCGGCCCGTTATCCTTAGTGACGACGCTGTTCCGCGGAGAACGGGTTGAAGGCCGTCAAAAAGGAAGCTGATGAGCGGCTGCTGGTGGAGGCGGCGCAGCGAGACCCTCGTCTCTTTGCCGAGCTCTACGAGCTGCACTTCCATCGCGTGTATGCCTATGTCATACGGCGGGTTAAGAGCCGGGAGCAGGCCGAGGATGTCACCTCCGACGTATTCCACCAGGCCCTTGCCCGGATTCGAACCTTCGAGTGGCGGGGAGCGCCGTTTTCGGCATGGCTGATCCGGATCGCCGCCAATGCGATCACGGATTGCTGGAGGCGTGCCGGCGCCAAGGCAGAAGGTGTGGTTTCGGAGGCTCTGGAGGAGAAGAATCCCCGCGATCTGGAACGGCGCGCCGTGCTGTTCGAGTTGGTGGAAGCGTTGCCTCCGGAGCAGCGCCGGGTTGTGGCCATGCGCTTCGTCGAGCAGAAGAGCATTCGCGAAATAGCAAAGGAGATCGGCAAATCCGAAGGAGCAGTAAAGCAGCTGCAATTCCGCGCTCTCCAGACGCTGCGGGCGCAGATGGAGGGTGCCAATGCCTAAGCGCTCTCTGGCTGGACAACTCGACCAGGCGATCACGAAAATGCTGGCGGGATCGCAGAAAACGAAACCCGTCCGCTCCGACAAGGAAACCGAAGCGTACCTGGCAATCGCAAGGACCCTCCGCGATCTGCCACGGGAGGGCTTCAAGGCAACGCTGAAAAAAAATCTGGAAAGGAGTATTTCCATGGCGACGACAGCTGAATCAACCGCGGTGCGCACCTTTGCGGCACCAAGACTTACCTTCAAACGCGCAGCCAAGGCCATCGAGTTTTACAAGGAGGCATTCGGAGCGAAGGAGACCGTCCGATTTGAAAACGAGATGGGCCTGGGACACGCCGAAATGACGATCGGTGACTCGGTGATCATGTTTGCCGAGGAATGGCCTGCCGGCGGCCGCTACAGCGCCGAAACCTGGGGTCATTCGCCAGTGCTGATGGAGATTCAGGTTTCGGATGTCGACGCATTTGTGAAACATGCGGTGGTCGCAGGAGCGAAGCTGCTACATCCACCTACGGACGAGTTCTATGGCTATCGCGTTGCTTCCGTGCTCGACCCTTTCGGGTACAGCTGGGGTGTCCACGCCATCAAGGAAGAACTGTCCGTCGAAGAAATGCACCGCCGCTTCCGTGAAATGATGCCCCCGCCCAGGAAGCCGGCAGTCAGTCCCATTCCCAAGGGCTACCGGGCATTGACGCCTTACCTCGTCGCGCAGGATGCGGATGCGCTGGTCAATTTTGTGAAGCAGACCTTCAACGCGGAAGAGAAGTTCCGCGCTGTAGGCTCCGCGGGTGGCTATCACTGCGAGGTGAAACTGGGCGATTCCATGCTGATGATCGGCGGCGGCGGCCCCGGGCTCTCCTGGAGCGGCGAGACCATGCCCGGCGCCTTCCACGTTTACGTTCGCAATTGCGACGAGGTTTACCAACGGGCACTGGCGGCGGGCGGAGAGTCGATGGGGGAACCCACAGACCAGTCATACGGGGAGCGCTCGGCCAGCGTGAAGGATTCGGCCGGCAACTACTGGTACATCGCGACCTACCAGGGCGACAGTTACAAGTGGAAGGGCGCGACCGACGTGATGCCGTATCTCCATCCGCTGCGCGCCGATCCCATGATCAGTTTCCTCAAGCGCGCCTTTGGAGCGGAGGAGGTGTCGCGTTATGCCACTCCGGAAGGCGTGGTTCAGCACGCAGTGGTGACGATCAACGATTCACCTCTCGAGATGGGGGAGGCTCACGACAAGTATCAGCCGATGCACTCGATGTTCTACATCTATGTTCCCGATTGCGACTCGGTGTACAAAAACGCGCTGGCGGCGGGGGCGACTTCTATCGCAGAGCCGAAGGATCAGCCTTACGGTGACCGCAACGGCGCGGTGAAGGATCCCTTCGGCAATCAATGGTACATCGGCACGCACATCAAGGATGTGACGTCGTAAGAATGCGTCGCCTCTGTGATGAAAAGGCGTTTACCACGGAGGGCACAGGGGACCACGGAGGAAATCGAAGACCTCTGTGTTTCTCTGTGTCCCCTGTGGTTGAAAAGCGTTTACCACGGAGGGCACAGGGGCTCATTGAGAAAATCGAAGACCTCTGTGTTCCTCTGTGTCCCCTGTGGTTGAAAAGTAGTAACCCCGGAGCGCACAAGGGCTCACAAAGGAAATCGAACCGCAGCCCCTGACTCCGCTCTAGTGGCGAAAACGCCCGGCCACATAAAAGATGAGTGAGAGGATCACGCTCAGCAAAAGGCAGGTCACCAGCGGGAAGTAGATGGTTGAATTCTTTCCACGATACACAATGTCGCCAGGCAGGCGTCCGAGCGGAAGTCCGCTTTTGCCGGCGACGACAAATACCAGCCCTGCAACCAGCAGGAAGATCCCAGCGTAAATCAGCAGCTTGCCGACGTCCTGCATGAGTCAATTCTAGCAACTGGAGCAGGCAGGCTCGCTCAACCTGGGCTGTAGCAGCGGAATAATCCGCCACAAAAAGAACAGGACAGTCCGGAGCCCCCCGAACCGTCCCGAACCCTCCCGGTTAGAAGGGCATGTCAGATGACTCAACCGTAGCGGCCGACTGTTGCACGATTGTTGCGGTCTGGTGAATATCCCGTGAATTTGAGCGATGCTGAAGGTACAGCGCATGGCTTCGGTCTTCTGCGGGAATTGTTATATTGAAAGTTCTCACCGATGCCGCTCAAGCTCGACATCTCGAAGAAACTGCAAAAGCGCGCGGAGGCCCTGATTCCCGGCGGCGTCAACTCGCCGGTGCGGGCGTTTCGCGCGGTGGGCGGCGATCCGCCTTTCCTGGTCAGTGGCTCCGGATCCCGAGTCTTGGACGCCGACGGCAACCAATATATCGACTACGTCGGATCGTGGGGGCCGCTCATCCTTGGCCACGCGTACCCGGACGTGGTCGAGGCTATCGAGGCTGCCGCCCGCAAGGGAACAAGTTTCGGAGCATCCACTCCCAGCGAGGCGGACCTGGCCGAGGTAGTGATTTCCGCCTTTCCTCACGTGCAGAAGGTTCGCTTCGTGAGTTCGGGGACGGAAGCCACCATGTCGGCAATCCGACTGGCCCGAGCTCGCACCGGCCGCAAACACATCGTGAAGTTCGAAGGCTGTTATCACGGGCATGCCGATGCCCTGCTGGTAAAGGCGGGTTCGGGCGTGGCGACGCTGGGAATCCCCGGTTCCGTCGGCGTGCCCGAAGAGTTCACCCAGTTCACGCTGGCATTGCCATTCAATGACGTTTCTGCGGTCGAGACCGCCTTTGAAAAATTCAAGAACCAGATTGCATGCGTGATCATGGAGCCGATTGTCGGAAATATGGGCTGCGTCCCGCCCGCTTCCGGATACCTGCAAGCGGTTCGCGACATCACTCGCCGCAACCAGAGTCTCTTGATCTTCGACGAAGTGATGACCGGGTTCCGGGTGGCTTTCGGCGGCGCGCAGGAGTTGTACGGTGTGCAACCCGACCTCACTACCATGGGGAAGATCATAGGCGGAGGCTTGCCGGTCGGTGCCTACGGCGGCCCTGCCGAAATCATGGACCTGGCTGCGCCACTCGGCCCCATGTATCAGGCTGGCACGCTGTCCGGAAATCCTCTGGCCATGGCGGCTGGCCTCGCGACATTGTGCCACCTGAAGGACCACAAGAACGAGGTCTACCCGCAACTGGCCAGACTCAGCGCCATGCTGGTCGAAGGTGTCGCCGCGGCGGCCGCCGGAGCCGGAGTCGAGCTCTGCTACAACCGCGTGGGATCGATGTTCACCTGGTTCATGTCGAAGGGGCCCGTGACGGACTGGGCCTCCGCCTCAAAGTGCAATACCGAAGCCTTTGCCCGGTTTTTCCGGGGCATGCTGAACCGCGGCATCTACCTGCCGCCGTCGCAGTTTGAGGCGGCGTTCCTGAGCACAGCGCATTCGGAACAAGATATCCGCGAGACGATTTCCGCAGCCCGGGGATCGTTCGCCGACTAGTCCAGAATGCGATGCGATAATGTTTTCCCTACATAACTTCTAGTTCAATGTGGTGGAGGTTTGGATGGCAGGCAGCCGGTTCGCAGCGATCGCTCTCGTTTCTTGCTTTTTCCTGCAATCGTTCCTGTTTGCCAAGGCGCCTCAATCCAGCCAGACCGCGCGTGAGGACGCGATGATTCGCGAGGTGCTGGAACTCGAACACGACTCGAAGGAAGCCGCGATGCGCAATGACGCCAGCTTCAACGCCCGCATGCTGGCGGATGACTATCTCGCGATCGGCCCGCTGGGCGAGATAATTACCAAGGATGAGAGCGTGGCGATTCGCCGCGGGGCCAACCTGCACTACGACTCGATCGATATCAGTGAGATCGCAGTCCGCATCTACGGAGATACGGCGATCGTCACCGCACGGGCAGAAGTCAAGGGAACCAATCTCGGCGAAGACTTCAGCGGACCCTACCGCTTCACCCGCGTGTGGGTGAAGCGGAACGGCGAATGGCACACTGTCAGTTATCAGGCAACGGTAAGCAAGTGAGTTGGTACGGCGTCGAACACAACCGGGAGAGCGCGGCCTAGGGCATTTCGATGAGCTGCCGCAGGTCCTGCTTGTCCTCCGGCGGAGGACTGCTGGAGGCATCCTCGGAAAGAATACGCGCTGCAACCCGCAGCGCATCGATTTCGCGCTTGATTCGGACGATTTCCTGTTCTTTCGACCGCAAAACTTCCATTGGATTCTTCATAAAGATAAGTCCCTTGAAAACAGACTTCTTGCTGCCATCATAGCTACCGCTGGTGTGCCGGTCAAAGAAAAGTCTAGTCCACAGGTCAGTCAGGGCGAATATCACTAAGGTACAGGGTTATCATCTTGGTGATCTCTAATGCCCAATGTGATAGGGATGCCCTTTCAGAATGGTAAAGGCTCGGTAGAGCTGCTCGAGCAACACGATCCGGGCCAGTTCGTGGGCCAGTGTCATCTTTCCTAGAGAGAAAATGGTGGTCGCGGAACGGCGAGCCGCGTCACTGAAGCCATCCGCGGGTCCGACGGCGAACAGAAGCGGCATCGAGTTGCGCCCCTGATAGTCGTTCAGAAACTTTGCCAACTCTTCGGACGAGAACTGCCTGCCCCGGCCGTCCAGCAGGACCAGACTGTGTTTCACGCGGGACCGCCTGCCGGAAGCGAGATCCAGCAGCGCCGGTTCATCCTTGAGAGTAATGCCTTCGGCTTCAGCGTAGTGTCCCAGGCGCTTGAGATATTCGGCGCTGAGTTCCTGGATGGCCGGCTGCCTGGTCTTACCGATCCAGGCGATTTTGATTTTCACGCTTCGATTTAAGCACAGCGGCAGGTTCCCGCCACGGGTGGGTTTAGGCGAGTTTCTTTTTGCGCGCCGCCGGGCGTCTTGCGCCCTTCCCGTTCGCGACCAACTCGGAGGGTTCCATGCGTCGGGCCGACTTCCACAGGCGTTCGAGCTCGTAGTATTTGCGCGCCTTTTCGGAAAACACGTGCACCACGAAATCCACGTAGTCGAGCAGCACCCACTCCGCCTGCTTGTAGCCCTCAACGTGAGCCGGACGCTGGCCGGCCTTCTTGAGCCGCATCTCCACTTCGTCGGAGATAGCCTGGATCTGCCGCGGGTTGGAGCCGCTGCACACCACAAAGTAGTCGGTGAAAGCTCCCGACCCTTGTTCGAGTTGCAGCACCGTGAGTTCTTCCGCCTTCTTCTCCTGGCAGGCGAGGATCGCTTCCGAGACTTGTCGCTTCAGGTCATTCTTCTTCATTCAGGAATCGCTGGGTCGTAATGATGGTTCCAGAGCCATTCTAACCGAGAGATCGCTCGCGCGGGCGAGACCCCCGCGCCTACGATTTTCCGCTGTGCCCCCTGTGATCTCTGTGGTTAAAAAGGCGATCAACCACAGGGGACACAGAGAATCACAGGGCCCCAGTTGCGTGCACGGGTGAGACACCCGCGCCTACAATTTTCCTCTGTGCCCCCTGTGATCTCTGTGGTTTAAAAGGCGATCAACCACAGGGGACACAGAGGATCACAGGCCATCCCAGTGCGCACGCGAGAGACACCCGTGCCTACATCAGCGCGACCGGTACAGGCCCATCTTCTTGATGTATTCGGCGACTTCGGGATGAACGAATCTCCCCAGGGGGCGTTTGGCGGCAACCGCCTCGCGAATAGCGGTGGCCGAAACAGGCTGATGGACGCTATCCAGCAGGTGCACCGTAGCGCCCTTCAGAGCGAGATCGCCGCGGGCAGCCTGTTTAGCGAATGGCTTGGTCACGGCGGTCGCGGGGCGCAGACTCTCCGGCAAGGCGTTGGCCACATCCGCCAGGGAGTAGCCGGGTCGGCTGGCCACGATAAATTCACACTCCTGAAAGAGGGCCTCCGGTTCCCTCCACTTCGCGATCTCGTCGAAGGCATCGATACCGATCAGGAAGAACAGCCGGTCGGCCTTCTTGAGTGTGCCCTTTAGCCTCCGGACGGTATCGATACTGTAGTTCGCCGCATGCGGTTGTGCCGCTTTCTTCCCGCCCGGGACAGGCTGGCCTTGCCCGTCGACCGCGGGCGCCTCCAGCAGGGACGGGACAAAAGCCTTCTCGTCCATGGTCGCAAGCGTCACCATGGCATAGCGATGAAAAAACGAAGCCATGGGCGCCTGTTTCTTGTGGGGAGGAACGTTGGCAGGAACAAACTCGATACGCCCGAGCTCACAGCGTTCCATTGCCGCCCGAGCTAAGGCGATGTGTCCATGGTGGATGGGGTCGAAAGTGCCGCCGAAAAGTCCAATATTCATGTGCGTTTTGGGCTCACCCGTTTCGTGCTTTTCAGCCTGCCGCAGCAAGCCTTCGTTCCTCCCGGGACTGAGGCTTTTGGGGCATCGTCCATCGGGGCAGAACTTCGTTGGACTCCCGTAACTCGCGCCTTCCCATTCCGGGAAATAGGATCAGGATATGCGAGCGAAGCCCCCACTTCTCCGCAGGCCGTACCTTGCCCCCACGCGAGCCCCCATTCTCCGTTATGGGGTCGCCATCCTCAGTATCATCCTGGCACTGATTCCAGCCTTCCTGCTCGCCAATATCGTGGAGAGCCGGCTGGCGGTCTTTGCGGTCGCCGTCATGGTGGCCGCCTGGTATGGCGGGTGGAAACCGGGGGTGGTCGCCACTGCTTTCGCTCTCACCGTAAGCGCCTACTTCTCCCTGGCGGGCCCTCACTCCAAGGCCGATTTTCGCCAGGCCATGATACATCTCACGCTCTTCGTCTTTGTGGCCGGCCTGATCTGCTGGTTCAACGCAGAGCTGCGCTCGACCCAGGAAGGACTTCGTCGTTCGGAAATGAATTTCCGATCTCTGGTCACCAATGCACCATACGGGATTTGCCGTTCCAACGCCCGCGGCGTAATCGTCGACGCCAATCCGGCGCTGGTAACCATGCTGGGCTACGATTCCGCTGAGGAACTGGTCGGGCGCAATCTCACCACCCTTCACTCCAACGTGCAGCAATGGTTCGGCCTGTCAGACCTGTTTCGCTCCGGGCGGCGCTTTAATGGAGTCGAGGCCGATTGGCAGTGCAGCAACGGCAAGGCCATCGTGGTGCGGCTCTCCGGCAGCACCATTCCCGGGGAGCGCGGCGCCAACTTCTTCGAGCTTTTTGCCGAGGACGTCACCGAGCACCGCGCCCTGGAACAGCAACTGCGCCATTCACAGAAGATGGAGGCCGTGGGACGCCTGGCCGGCGGAATCGCTCACGACTTCAACAACCTGCTCATGGTGATCTCCGGGTATTGCGAACTGCTGATGGAGCGCATCGGCAGCAATCCCGAACTGACCGCCTCCGCCCGCGAGATCGGCAAGGCGGCGGACCGCGCCACCCTCCTGACCCGTCAGCTCCTCGCCTTCAGCCGCAAGCAGATGCTGGCGCCGAAGGTACTGGACATCAACGCAGTGGTCACCGAGAACCTGAAGATGCTGACTCGGCTGATAGGGGAAGACATCGACCTCGTCATGGTTCCCGGCTCGAACCTGGGCTCGGTGAAGACAGATCCTGGGCAGATCGAGCAAGTGATCCTGAATCTGGCGGTCAACGCCCGCGACGCCATGCCCCACGGCGGAAAACTCACCATTGAAACCGCCAACGCCAGCCTCGATGAAAATTACGCGCGCTTCCACACTCCAGTGAAACCCGGCGAATACGTGATGATCGCCGTAAGCGACACCGGCGCCGGCATGGATGCCGACACCCAGGCCCACATCTTCGAGCCGTTCTTCACCACCAAGGGGCAGAAAGGCACCGGCCTTGGCCTGTCCACCGTTTACGGCATCATCAAGCAGAGCGACGGCCACATCTGGGTTTACAGCGAGATGGGGAAAGGAACCACGTTCAAAATCTACCTTCCTCGCGTAAACGAGACCGGCGAAGTCGTGGCTCTCGACCCGGGAGTTAGAGAAGCGGAAGGCCGCACTTCCGGCGAAACAATTCTGGTCGTGGAGGATGAAACCACGCTGCGCGGTCTGGTGCACCAGTACCTGCAAAAACAGGGCTACAAGGTGCTCGAGGCGAGCGACGGCGTATCCGCCCTGCGAATTTCAAGCTCTCACCCTGGCCCCATTCACCTGCTGCTGACCGACGTCATCATGCCGGGAATGAACGGCCGCGAACTGGCCCAGCGCCTCTCTTCGGCGCGGCCGGAGACCCGAGTGCTGTTCGTCTCCGGTTACACCGAAAATGCGATCGGCCAAAACGGCGTGCTGGATCCAGGCATCAACCTGCTCCAGAAGCCCTTTACCCTCCCCGCCTTGAAGGCTAAGGTGCGGGAGTTGCTCGACAAAATGCCCCCCCTGGAGGTTTCAATGTCCGCACATGCAGTCGTTACCGCCCACGTCAAGACTAGAGAGAAACTCACCCGCTTCCGCGCCCAGCGCTTCGACCTTCACCTGCCCCTGAAGTACCGGCTGGTGGGACAACAGGCGTGGCGTGAAGGCACCACCGAAAACATCAGCCGCTCCGGAATGCTGTTCCGGGCGGAGGAGACTATCTCGCCCAGCGCCCAGCTCGAGATCAACCTCGTTCTGCCGGCGGAAATCGCGGGACTGTCCTCAGCCGAAGTGATTTGCCGGGGAGAGGTCGTCCGTACTCAGGATCTGGGAAAACCAGCCGCGAGTCCGGCCCTTGCTGCCAAGATCCTGCAATACCACTTTCATCACATCAATCAGATCCCTGCTTAAACCCGGTTCATTCCCAGTTCTGATACATATGAGAGGCGGCCCTCGAGGCCGCCTCAATCTTTTGGCGTCTCTGTGATTAAAGACTCGTATCAGGGCATAGCTTCAGCTATGCCGCTAATGCGCAGACTGCGACTGCGCGCCCATCGGGCGCGATTTCAAATCTCGTGACCCTCTGCGGCGCGCCTGAAGGCGCGCCCTGATACGAACCCTGAAAGTTCTCTGCAGCAAGCCGACACGGGAAATTCGCCGTCTTAAAGACGAAATTGCCTCAAAGACTCGTATCAGGGCATAGCTTCAGCTATGCCGCTAATGCGCAGACTGCGACTGCGCGCCCATCGGGCGCGATTTCAAATCTCGTGACCCTCTACGGCGCGCCTGAAGGCGCGCCCTGATACGAACCTTCCGCGAACGCCCCTCCTCCACTCCTGATGACGGTGCCCCAGCCCATAGAAAACAAAGAAGCAATCCCGTGCTCACCCAACCTGAGACACCATTTCCGCATGCTAGAATCAATCAGTACCATTCCCACCATGCTTCCAGACGTGGAAAACCTGATCGCTCTGCAGGATGCAGACAAGGAAATTCGCCGTCTTAAAGACGAAATCGCCGCCCTTCCCAAGCGGGTGGTTGTCATTGAGGAGAAGCTGGCGGGAACGAAAGCGGTTCTCGAAAGCGCCAAAAATGCCGTCAAGACGGATGAAGCCTCCCGCCGAAAGTACGAGAGCGCCATCCAGGATCTGCAGCAGAAGATCTCCAAGTATCGCGACCAGTCGCTGGAAGTGAAGACCAACGGCCAATATAAGGCGTTGATGACCGAGATCCAGTTTGCCGAGCAGGACATCCGCGGCAACGAGGACAAGATTCTCGAACTGATGATGAATGCCGAGTCCAGGGAACGCGAGACCAAGGCGGCAGAGGCGGAACTGAAGGCGGAAACAGCCGAAATCGAGAAGGAAAAAGCCGAGGCCCGGGAACGCACCGCCGCTGACGAAAAGGAACTCTCAGTATGGAATGCCAAGCGGGATAAGGCGCGTGCGGGAGTCGATGCCGACCTGTTGCACCACTACGATCGCGTGGCCCGGCACCGTGGAACCGGTCTGGCCGAAGCCCGCAACCAGAAATGCACGGGCTGCTCGGTTCTGTTGCGGCCGCAGACCTACAACGAGGTGCGCAGCGGCACGAAGACTGTGATTTGCGAATCCTGCCAGCGCATTCTCTATTTCAATCCAGCCAACGAGAGTGAAGCTGAGACGGCAAGCATGGCGCGGCGCCGGCGGCCTCGTCCCAAGGCGGACTCGGACCAGGCCTGGTATTACCGCGCGGAGTATGGCGCCGACGGCGAGGTCTTTCTGCTCTACCTCAAGATGAACGATGCCTGGCACCGCAGGGTCTACGACCTCCATACCGGCAGGCTGCTGGGAACGCCACAGGCTTCGGAGGGAGACTACCACGCGGCCTTCGCTGCGGAGCTCGAAGGCGCAACCCGGCTGAACGGTCACTGGGAACCTGCCGAGCTGGAGGAGTGGAGCGCCGAGCTTCCCATGGTGGCCCTGGATGCGCTGCAAAGAGACCTGAATGCCGCCCGTGTAGAAGCCAACCACGCGGCTCACGGCCAGTCTCACGCCGCGACGGCCCGCGTCGAACGCCCTGCCGCAAGCTGATCGTCGCACCGACTCCGACCTGAATTGGATTGTCCTTATGTTCTATACACGCATGGAAAGCCCGGTTGGACCGCTGTTGCTGGCCGGCGACCAGTCCGGCCTGAAATTCGTATCGTTCTGCAAGGGAAGCGCTGAACCCGACCCGGGTTGGGTCGAGAACAAGGCCGCGCTTGCGGAAACCGAACGGCAGTTGCGGGCATACTTTGCCGGAGATCTCGAAAAATTCGAGATACCGCTGGCTCCCGAGGGAACCATTTTCCAGCGCGAAGTCTGGAAGCGACTTTGCGAGATTCCTTACGGGGAGACCATTTCCTACGGCGAGCTGGCGCGCCGGATCGGCAATCCCAGGGCTTCGCGCGCGGTTGGTCTGGCCAACCGTTCGAATCCGATTGCCATCGTCATCCCCTGCCACCGCGTCATTGGCAGCAACGGGAAACTGACCGGCTACGGCGGAGGTTTATCCATCAAGGAAAAACTGCTTGCCCTGGAGCGCCGCCAGCTTCGGCTCCTTCAAATTGCATAAGGATTCTGACGTTGTCTTTTTTAGATCAGCTAAATCCGCAGCAGCGTGAGGCTGTTGAAACGGTCAGGGGCCCGGTGCTGATCCTGGCCGGAGCCGGGAGCGGCAAGACGCGTGCCATTACGTTCCGTATCGCCCACCTGATCGAAAATCTGGGAGTGATGCCGGAATCCATCCTCGCCATGACCTTCACCAACAAGGCTGCGTCGGAGATGGTGGCACGCGTGGACAAACTGGTCGGGGGCCTCTCCATCGCCAAGCCGGTCATTTCTACATTTCACTCATTCTGCGTGCGCATGTTGCGCAAGGACATCGAGGCCCTGCGGATTCCCTCCGCCACGCCGGGGGCGCCGCCGATTGGGCTGACGAAAAATTTCGTCATCTACGACGAGAGCGACCAGCAGCAACTGGTGAAGTCGATCATGCGCAGGCTGGGGATCGATGACAAGCAGACCACGCCCCGCTCGGTCCTGGCTCACATTTCCTGGGCCAAGAACCACATGCTCGATCCCCAGGAAATCTACCTCCAGTCTGCCGATCCCAAGACGGAGCGGGTGGCGCACATTTACGCGGAGTACAAGAAAGAGTTGAACCGGGCGAATGCGCTGGACTTCGACGACCTGCTGCTCGAAGCCGTCCGGCTCCTCAAGTCTGCGTCGCAGGTACGCGAGTATTACGACCGGCGATTTCAGCACATCCTGGTCGACGAGTACCAGGACACCAATCGCCCGCAATACGAGCTCATGCGCATGTTGGGGGCGTCGCATCACAACGTTTGCGCCGTCGGCGATGAGGATCAATCGATCTATTCCTGGCGCGGCGCCGACATCCGCAACATTCTCGAATTCGAGAAGGACTTTCCCGAGGCCAGGATCATTCGCCTCGAGCAGAACTACCGCTCCACACAGAACATACTTCAAGCCGCTTCGGCGGTCGTGGCGAACAACGTCAAACGCAAGGGTAAAAATCTGTGGACCGACCGCCAGGGCGGAGCAAAGATCGGCTACTACGAAGCGCCCGATGGCGAGAACGAAGCCTTGTTCGTCGCGGATTGGGTGGGGCGATACCTGCGCGAGGCGGATCACAACGAAACACCCAGAGCCGCGGTTCTTTACCGTACGAACTCCCAATCGCGCCTGTTTGAAGAAGCGATGCGGCGTTATCAGCTGAAGTATCACGTCGTGGGCGGCTTCTCCTTCTACGACCGGGCGGAAATCAAGGACCTCATCTCCTACCTCAAGCTGATTCACAATCCACACGATTCGATCGCTCTGCTGCGGGTCATCAACACGCCCGTTCGTGGAATCGGGAAGAACACCATGGAGGTGATCGAGCGTCTGGGGTTGGAGACCGGTCTGTCATTGTGGGGTGCCATCGGAGAAGCCATCCGGCGCCGTCTCCTGCCGCAGCGGGCGCTCGCGGCGCTGAAGAGTTTTCGGGCCCTGATTGAGGACTCGCGCTCCATCCTCGCCGGCACCTATGTCGAACGGCTGGAGCAGACGGCGGTGGAGCCTGAGGCCGAAGAAGCCCCCGCGGCAATCGAAGTCGACGATCAGATTTCGTTCGATCCGGCAGCCTTCAGCTTTGCGGACGAGACGCCGGAGGCGGCAGAGGAATCCGCAGCGCCGCCAGCCGACGAATCCGCGTTTCCACCTCCGACCGCTAACACTGCCGATGTATTGAAGTTCCTGATCGATCGCACCCGCTACATCAAACTACTGGAGGAGGAAGACACTCCCGAGGCCTTCTCGCGAATTGAGAACCTTCGCGAACTGGTGAACGCGGCCATGGATTCAAAAGACCGTGGAGAGACGCTCGACCAGTTCCTGGATCATGCCGCGCTGGTAAGCGACGCCGATGCCTACGACGAGCGGGCCCAGGTCACACTGATGACTCTGCATGCTGCCAAGGGACTGGAGTTTCCCCTGGTCTTCCTCTGCGGGATGGAAGAAGGCCTGTTCCCGCACTCGCGCACGTTTCTGCATCCCGACGATATCGAGGAGGAACGCCGCCTGTGCTACGTCGGCATGACGCGGGCGATGAGTGCTCTCATCCTCACCCGCGCGGTCTACAGGCGACGTTATGGAACCGACCTTCCCGAGGCCAGCGTGCCCTCCCGCTTCCTCGAAGAGGTACCGGGAGAACTGATGGAAGAATTGGGCGGAAGAACTCGCCCGGCGCGTTCGGGCGCCTACCCGTCCCAGCGCTCGCACGCCGAGGACTACAGTTCCACCCACTATGCCTACGAAGACGAAGATCAGCGGCCCGAGCCGGTGGTGAGGACGAACCCGAAGACCACCTACGCGGCGCCGAAGTACAATTCGATCGACAACATCGCTGAGTTCTTCGCCTCCCGCGGAAAGAAGTTCAGCCTGCCCAAGCTCAAGGCCGAGGCTCCGGAAGGAAGAAGAGGATTTCGTCCCGGGCAGAAAGTTCGCCATCCCAAATACGGCGAAGGCACGGTCTATCAGCGCGAAGGCGAGGGAGAACAAACCAAGCTTACGGTACAATTCCCTCGCTTCGGCTTGAAGAAGCTGGTAGAAAAGTACGCACAACTGGAGGCGGTCTGACCTCCGGGCTGCGGGAGATTCAAGGAGAAAGAATTCGCACTCATGGCTAATACATCGCAACTCAGCAAGGAAGAACGCAAAAAGGCGAAAAGGACGGCGCGCAAGAAGCGCGCAAAGGAGAACCCCCTGAAGAAGCGCGAATACGCGCGCGGTTCCCAGAAGCGCAAAGTGAAGAAGATGGCGCGCGGCACCGCCAAGCGGTAACACACGAAGTCGATCTGCTCCGGGGCCGGATGACAGTCCGGCCCCGCGAGTTCAATGAGACGCCAACGGGAGCACTGCACTGGCTAACCAACTTTTTGCCAGGAAGTCCATTGACAAGCTGCTGGCGGATGCCGAGGAGCCCGGGCATCGGCTGAAAAAGTCTCTGGGGCCGTGGTCGCTCACCGCTCTCGGCATCGGGGCCATCATTGGCTCGGGCATCTTTGTTCTCACCGGAACCGCCGCCGCCGGCGAGCACTTCGAAGCGCCTTCCATCCTGCACGCGCAGGTACTCGACCTGCTGACCAATTTCTTGCGGACTGGTTCCACGGCGGGAGCCTTGATGCACGGGCGTCCCCCGGCAGGCCCTTCCATCGCCATCTCGTTCCTCCTGGTGGCGATTGCCTGCAGTTTCGCCGGCCTTTGCTATGCGGAGCTGGCCTCGATGATCCCCATAGCCGGCAGCGCCTACACGTATTCGTACGCGACGCTGGGCGAAATCTTCGCCTGGATAATTGGGTGGGACCTGATCCTCGAATACGCCGTCAGCAACGTCGCCGTGGCGGTCGGTTTCAGCGGGTACAGCAAGGCGCAACTGTTGGCCTTCGGCATCCATCTGCCGGACAAATGGGCCAGCCCGGTCTGGGCCGGAGGTCACGCCACCGGGGCGTACTTCAACGTGCCGGGGTTCCTGATCGTCTTTATCCTCACGCTTCTGCTGGTGCGCGGGGTTCGTGAATCGGCGGGCGCCAACAACGTCATGGTGGTAGTCAAGATCGGCGCCATTCTCACTTTCCTCGTGGTCGGAGGCATGCTGATCAATCCCGCGAACTGGTCACCCTTCGCCCCTTCCGGTTTCTCGGGCATCGTGACCGGCGGCGCCATCGTCTTTTTTACTTACATCGGCTTCGATTCGGTCTCCACCGCGGCGGAAGAGTGCCGCAACCCGCAGCGCGATTTACCCTTCGGGATTATCGCTTCGCTTGTGATCTGCACCATCTTGTACATCGGCGTGGCCGTCGTGCTGCTGGGAATGCTGAAGTACACCACGTTCGTCTCCGGCAGGGCGGCTGAGGCGCCGGTCGCTTATGCCCTGGAGTATCTCGGAGCGCACCCCTTCTTTCGCTCGGTGATCGTGCTCGGCGCCTTGACGGGCATGATCTCGTCGCTGCTGGTGTTTCAGTACGGGCAGGCGCGCATCTGGTACGCCATGTCTCGCGACGGACTGCTGCCCAAATTGTTTTCTGCGGTCCATCCCAAGTTCAAGACGCCGCACTGGTCGACCTGGATCGCTTGCTTTGCCGTCGGAATTCCCGCCGGACTGGTCGATATCGGCGATGCCGCCGACCTCTCGAACATCGGCACCCTCTTCGCCTTCGTGCTAGTCGCGCTGGGCGTGATCTTCCTGCGGCGGAAGCAGCCTGACCGTCCACGGACCTTTCGCGTTCCCTTCGTTCCCTGGTTCCCCCTGATGGCCGTCATCCTGTGTGGCGGTCTGATGACCGGACTGACCGTTATCACGTGGATCCGGTTCTTCCTCTGGCTGGCCCTCGGCCTGCTGATCTACGTGTTCTATAGCCGCCACCACAGCGAGTTTGCCCGAAAAATGTAGGCGTGCGCGTCCCCGAGCGTGCATGCGGGCACGGGTGTCTCGCCCGTGCGGGACAGAGCAGGCCGATGCAGGCACGGGTGTCTCACCCGTGCGGGATAGAGCAGGCCGATGCAGGCACGGGTGTCTCACCCGTGCGGGACAGAGCAGGCCGATGTAGGCACGGGTGTCTCACCCGTGCGGGACAGAGCAGGCCGATGTAGGCACGGGTGTCTCACCCGTGCGGGACAGAGCAGGCCGATGTAGGCACGGGTGTCTCACCCGATTAGATTCGCAAATCGAGCAGCCAGATTTTAGAATCGAGAGGACATGAATCTGTCCGCAAGCTCCTCCATCCGGTCCCTGCCAAAAGCAGAATTGCATCTCCACCTGGAAGGCTCCATTGAGCCGCAGACGCTCCTGGAACTTCGCAAGCGTCACAGAAAAAACAGCACCCTGGCCGAGATCGAAAGTTTATACAAGTACCAGGACTTCAACGGATTTCTGATGGCATTCAAGGCTGTCACCGAAGACCTGCACGATGCCGGCGATTACGAGCTGATCACCTACCGGCTCATGGAGCGACTGAAGGCCGATAAGGTTTTGCATGCGGAGGTATACGTCTCGGTCGGCGTCTGCCTCTGGCGAAACCAGGACTTCGCGCCTATCTTCGAGGGAATGGAACGGGGGCGGGAGCGCGGCGAGCACGACTTCGGCGTCTCCTTGCTTTGGATTTTCGATGCGGTGCGCCAATTCGGGGCCGAGGCCGCCCGCAAGGTCTTCGATCTGGGCGTTCTGTACCGCGATCGAGGAGCCGTTGGGATTGGGATCGGCGGCGACGAACAGAAGGGTCCGCCGGAAATGTTCCGGGACGCGTATTCCTACGCCGCCGATCACGGGCTGCGACTCACGGCACACGCCGGCGAAAACGGAAACGCGGAATCCATTTGGGGAGCACTGAACCTGCGGGCCGAGCGCATTGGGCACGGGCTCGCCGCAATCGACGACCCGGAACTCGTAGAAGAACTGGCAACGCGCCAGATCCCGATTGAGATCTGCCTGACCAGCAATCTCCGGACCGGCTGCTGCGCAAGCCTCGAGAAACATCCCCTGCGGAAATATTTCGACCAGGGGATTATGGTCACCCTGAACACAGACGATCCGGCGATGTTCAGTACATCCCTGAGCCACGAATATCAGCTGGCCCAGGATCACTTCGGCTTCAGCGACGAGCATCTCCGCGAGTTCGCGCGCAACTCCTTCGAGGCGTCTTTCCTTCCGGCGGAAAAGAAGCTACAGTTCCTGAACCTGTTCGACGCCGCCGCAGCCCGGATGTAGCCCGATCCGGGGTCCAACGGAGTGACGATGAAGCGCACCCTTGTCCTGACCATCCTCACATCCTTGCTCTGGCTCGCCTCGAGGAAGGTTGACACTCCGCCGATCATTGTTTTCACCAATGCCACGGTCGTGGATGCGCGCAACGGCGGCAAGCTCTATCCCCACATGACCGTCGTGGTGAAGGCGGGCAAGATTGCGGACGTTGGATCGAAGGTCAAATTCGACCGCCATGCCCGGGTGATCGATGCCGAGGGGAAGTTCCTGATTCCCGGCCTTTGGGATATGCACACCCACACGGGATTCATCCAGCCACGCTGGAACGAGAAGGTGATCTATCCCCTTTACATTGCGAACGGAATCACCGGCATCCGCGATATGGGTGGCGACCTGGAGCAACTGCTACGGCGCCGGCAGAACATCGAGAGCGGCGAAGTGTTAGGCCCCCACATGGTCCTGGCGGGCCCATTTCTCGCCAGCGGGAAAGGCGACGCGCAAACCATCGCAGTGACAAACCCCGGCGAGGGTCGCGATGCGGTCGATACGCTGAAGGCCCGCGGCGCAGATTTCATCAAGATTCTGAATTTGGACCGCGACTCCTATTTAGCCGTGGCGCAGGAAGCAGAGAAAGTCGGCCTGCCTTTCGTCGGGCATGTCCCGGTTTCGGTGAGCGCCGCCGAGGCCTCCGATGCCGGGCAGCGCAGCATCGAGCACCTCACCGGCATTTCCCTGGCATGTTCGTCGGAGGAAGACAAGCTGCGAGCCGCGATTTTGCAGGCTCGCGCAGAGAAAGATTGGCCGGCGTATTTCTCTGCCGGAAAGCGCGCCGACGAAACATTCGACAGTAAGAATG
This sequence comes from Terriglobales bacterium, assembly GCA_963803205.1. GTDB lineage: Bacteria > Acidobacteriota > Terriglobia > Terriglobales > Acidobacteriaceae > CAWDLG01. Next base: position 350,500 of record CAWDLG010000002.1, on the reverse strand, counting down.
CGGCTGAGTTGTTCAAAAAACTCGCCACCAACCACACCTGGCAGGTGCCGACACTGGTGTGGACCCAGGCGCAGGCGAATCTCGACTCAACCAGCCTTGGCGCCGACCGCCGCCTTCGATACGTGCCGGCCTCCGTCCGAGAACGCTGGAATAGCGACGAACTCCTGAAGGAGACTCCGCCGGAACAACTCACGGAGTACAAGCGGGACGCCGTCCACAGCCTCGAACTGGTAGGGCAGATGCGGCGCGCGGGCGTCCAGTTCCTGGCAGGAAGCGACGGGCCCGATCCGTACGTCTTTCCCGGGTCAAGCCTGCACGATGAACTGGAACTGTTGGTGAAGAGTGGCTTCAGTCCTGCCGAGGCGTTGCAGGCTGCGACTTACAATCCCGCCGCATTTCTGGGAAAGCTCGACAAATATGGCACGCTCGAAAGAGGACGCGTGGCGGATATCGTGGTGCTTGCCGACAATCCGTTACAGGACATCCGCAATACCCGGCAAATCGACGGCGTCATGATTGAGGGCCACTACTATTCGCGCGCCGAACTCGACAGGATTCTCCAGCAGGTGGAAACTTTAGCAGCCCAGGAATAGGCTGGCGAGAGGAGAGCAGGAATTGCCGCAGCACATCGGAATCGTGGCTTGCAGCTCCGAGGGCGCAGCGCTGTGCTACCGGACCATCTGCCTGGAAGGCACGCAGGTGCTCGGCCGCCACGATCATCCGGAAGTCTCCATGCACACCCATCCCCTGGCCGAGTACATGAAGTTCATTACGGCCGGCGACTGGGTTGGAGTCTCGACGTTGATGTTGTCATCGGCGGAGAAACTGGCGCGCGCCGGGGCGGACTTTCTGATCTGCCCCGACAACACAATCCATCAGGCGTTTGACCTCCTCGAGCACCGCTCGCCGCGCCCCTGGCTGCACATCGCCCAGGAGGTCGCAAATGAAGCCCGGCGCTGCCGCTACAAGCGCCTGGGGATTCTGGGGACGCGCTATCTGATGGAAGGTCCAGTCTACCCAGGCAGGCTCGAGCCCTCGGGACTTGAATTTCGCATTCCGGGGCCGGCAGATCGGGAAAAGATCAACAGCATCATTTTCGACGAACTGGTGAATGCACAGTTCACGCCCCGATCCCTTGCCTATTTCGTCGAAGTCATCCGGTCGCTTGCCAGCGAGGGGTGCGACGCCGTGGTATTAGGCTGCACCGAGATTCCGCTGCTGGTGCCGCCAGACGCCTCCCCGCTCCCTACGCTCGATTCAACCCGCCTGCTGGCCCGGGCCGCGCTTAGAAAGGCGGTCGATGCCTGAGAAGCGCACGCTCGGGTTTCGGCTTCTCCCCGGCGAGTTTGCCATTGTCCGTCTTCCTCCAGACGCCGAAATTCCCGCTTGGGCATTGCGAGGTTCGTTCTTCTCGGTTACCCGTACCGGAGACGAGCTTTCGCTGGTTTGTCCAGCCGGGAATGTACCGGAAAGCCAACAGGCCGAACCAGGCTGGGCCTGCCTGAAACTCGACGGGCCTTTTCCGTTTTCTCAGACCGGTGTCTTGTCGTCTTTCATCACCCCTCTGGCGGAGCGCGGCGTTTCTATCTTCGCTCTGGCGACTTTTGACACTGACTACGTCCTCGTGAAGCTGCAATTGCTGCAAACCGCACTCGCCGCCGTGAAAGAAGCCGGCCATCAATTGCATCCCTCTACAGCTTGACCACTAGCTCGGATTCTGATATAACTATATCCGAGTTATGAAACCATCTGAATCAAGCCAGTTTTTGCCTCTTTCGCCCGCCGTCCTGCATATCCTGCTGTCGCTGGCCGACAAGGACCTGCACGGCTACGGCATCATGCAGGAGGTCGCGTCCCAATCGGAAGGCCAGTACAAACTCGGGCCCGGAACGCTCTATGACAATCTGGAGAAGCTGTTGGACCGCCAGTTGGTTCAGGAACTCGGCTCGCGACCCGATGACGACGATCCCAGGAGACGCTACTACCGCCTGACTTCGCTGGGTCGGGGGGTGCTGACGGGAGAAATCCAGCGGCTCGATGCTGTGGTCCGAGAGGGCAAGGCGCGCCTGCGAATGGTGAAGCCAAGGAGGGTCTGATGCTCCGGCCTGTCTATCGATTGTTGCTCCGTCTTCATCCGCCCTATTTCCGTCAGCGCTTCGCTGACGAAATGATGTCCATCTTCGACCAGGCGCAAAATCGGGTTGCCGAGATCCGCATGCTGGCGGACGGGGTGGTCTCGCTGTTCCGCCAATGGTCCCTGCGCCCCGAATATTGGGCCGCGCCGGTCGCGCAGCCTGCCTCGGATGGTGTTCCGTTGTTCCAAACGATTGGGGACTTCAAACCCCGCAAGGACGCCCTTCTCGACGGGATGCTGCTCACCGTCGCGACCTTTACCGCGATCTGCCTGGCATTCGGCTACACCTGGAACCATCCGATCTTCCTGACTCTCAGGCCGATCCATCAGGGAATCGGCGCTGTGCCGAAAATCCACGCCGCAGCGCCCCCGAGAATTGAGGTTCCGGTTTATACCCCGGATGGACGCGTGGTGCTGGTTTTTGGAAATCCGTCACAGGCGCATCCGGACGCCACGATTCCCGGGGCCACCGTCGGGTCGGCGCCAAGTGGTACGGCGGCGATCTCGAACACCGGCACCTCGGCGATTCCCGAAACATCGCTTGAGTCTTATGCAGGGACCTACTCGTCCGACTCGGGACTGGTATTGCAGATCAGCCAGCGCGGCGCCAACCTTGAGCTTGCGACAGCCGGCCAGCCGAGCGGCCTTTTTGCGCCGGCATCCGAGACACGATTCGATGAGGTCGGCGTCACCGGCCGGTGGATTGAATTCCAGAAGCAAGACGGGACGGCAACGATGCTGATTCTTCACCAGGGAAATCTTCAAGTCACTGCATATCGCCGCTAGCTTAGAAACGACGATTCCTTGGTTCGTATCAGGGCGCGCCTTCAGGCGCGCCGAGGATAACCACAGAGAGCACAGGGGAACACAGAGGAAAGCTGCGGAGAGAATCTGAACTGCTTCCCTCCGTGCCTCCGTGTCCCCTGTGGTGCGGAATCATCGAAGCGGCGGCTGAGCCTATCCCCAGCGCACTGATGCCAGCCTGCCGTTCAACCCGGCAATCTTGCCGAATAGTTTCCATAGATAGGGAAATCTTCAGACTACTGCCTATCGCTGAATTGCCGGGAACGGGCGGCTTTTGGTTCGTATCAGGGCGCCCCTTCAGGCGCGCCGAGGATATCGCGAGACTTGGAAGTCGCGCCAATGAGGCGCGAACAGCGGGACATCGCATTGCGTGTCGTCCCGGCGGAACTCGTCACCCGGAACGTCAGTCCCGGGAAAAGACTAGAGCACACGGGAACACAGAGGAAAGCTGCGGAGAGAATCTGAACTGGTCCCCTCCGTGCCCTCTGTGTCCCCTGTGGTGCGGAATCATCGAAGCGGCGGCTGAGCCTACCCCCAGCGCACTGATGCCAGCCTGCCGTTCAACCCGGCAATCTTGCCGAATACTGTTTGTTATGACGTACTTAGAGCCGCTCCGTGCTTTAATTCGATAGAATAAAGTATGCCTTCCAGCCGCACCAGGTGGCGTCGCGCCTTTAAGAGTGTCTCGCGAAATGTTCGCGGGGTGCAGGCGATGGTGCGCGCACTGGCCTCCACGGAGCACCCGCTCCTGGCGCACATCATCCCTATCCGCCGCTGCAATCTTGCCTGCAAGTACTGCAACGAGTTCGACGATGTTTCTCAACCGGTACCAACCGACGTCATGTTCCGGCGGATCGATAAGCTGGCTGATCTCGGGACCTCGGTCATCACCATCAGCGGCGGCGAGCCTCTGCTGCATCCCGACCTTGACGACATTATTCATCGCATCCGGCACCGGGGGATCATCGCCGGGCTGATCACGAACGGATACCTGCTGGTTCCCGAGCGGATCGAGCGCCTGAACCGCGGAGGCCTGGAGTGGCTGCAGATTTCGATCGACAACGTCACGCCCGATGACGTTTCCAAGAAGAGCCTGAAGGTTCTCGACAAAAAGCTGCAGAACCTGGCCGAGTACGCCGAGTTCCACGTGAACATCAACTCGGTTGTGGGAGGCGGTGTCTGCAATCCGCAAGATGCTCTGGCGATTGGCAAGCGCGCGCTCGAACTGGAATTCAGCTCCACCATCGGAATCATTCACGACGGCAGCGGGCAGCTACAGCCGCTCGGAGAGGAAGAGCGCAGCATCTACCAGGAAATGAAGTCGATGGAGAAACGCAGCTTCAGCCGGGTGAACGCATTCCAGCGCAATATCGCCGACGGCAAACCCAACCAGTGGCGGTGCCGCGCCGGTGCGCGCTATCTCTACATCTGCGAGGACGGCCTCGTTCACTACTGCTCGCAGCAACGTGGGTACCCCGCGGTACCGCTGGAGAACTACTCCATCGACGACATCCGGAGGGAATACCTGACCGAGAAGTCCTGCGCTCCCCACTGTACAGTGTCCTGCGTTCATCAGGTTTCGATATTCGATTCCTGGCGCGCCCCGCAACGTCCCAGCCCAGAGACGGTTCCGGACGCCGGCGGCCTGGTGCAATTGAAGTAGTTCGGATCTGCCTGCCGCTTCAGTTCTTCTTCACAGTTGCGGTGAGAGTTCCCTTCGCAAGCCGTGCGGAAATCTCATCTCCCGCCTGAACTCGATCACTGTCTTTTAGAAGATTGCCGGCAGAATCAAAGACCAGAGAATATCCGCGGTCCAGAATCGCAAGCGGCGAAAGCGCCTCGAGTTGACGATGAAGTTGGTCGGCGCGGGCCTGCCGTTTTAACAGCACCGTCCGCATGGTGGCGCTCATGGCGGCCATCTGGGCATCGAGTGCCTTGCCAATGCCTTCGAGTACTCTCCGCATGTCATAGTGGCGCACCGCGGCTGAAGCGGTTTCCCATCGGCGGCGGTTCTGCTCCAGAACATGTCGCGTAACCCGCTCCACGCGGACCATCAGATCGTCGAGTCTCTGCTGGCGGCGGTTGAGCGAATCCATCATGCGCGCAAAGGCGCCGTGCTGTGCCAGTTCCGTCAAAGCCTGCCGCCCCATCAGCAGCCGGTAACGCATCGCCCGGCCCAGCCGCAGTCGCAGGTTTTCGGAAGCTTCCTCCACTTCCTGGCGGCTGCGAATCACGAGTTCGGCGGCTGCCGATGGCGTTGGCGCCCGCAGATCGGCGACGAAATCGAGGATCGTGAAATCCGTCTCGTGACCGACGGCGGAGATCACGGGAATCTCCGATGCTGCGACCGCTCGAGCCAGGCCTTCGTGATTGAACGCGGCCAGATCTTCGGCCGACCCGCCGCCCCTCGCAACGATGATGACGTCAACCTTGCGCGTCTTGTTGAAATAGCGGATTCCGGACGAGACCTCGAGCGCAGCGCCTTCACCCTGCACTTGCGCAGGAAAGATCAGAACGCTAGCCGTGTGATGGCGACGTTGCAGGACATTCAGGATGTCGCGAAGGGCTGCCGCCTGGGGAGACGTGACTACGCCGATGCAGCGCGGCAGGGCGGGAATAGGCTTTTTGCGGGAGGCATCGAAGAGTCCTTCGGCTTCCAGTTTAGCCTTCAGTTGCTCGAAGGCGACCTGAAGTGCCCCCGCGCCCTTCGGCTCCATGTATTCAGCCGAAACCTGGAGCTGGCCGCGGTCTTCGTATACCGTGACACGACCGCGCACCACCACCTGCATGCCGTTCTCGGGGCGGAAGCGCAGCAATCGAGCCTGCGTGCGGAACATCACAGCGCCCAACTGCGAGTTTTCGTCTTTCAGCGTGAAGTACACATGGCCGGACGCGTGCAACCGCAGGTTGGAAATCTCGCCCTCAACCCAAATGTCTGTGTACTCGCGCTCCAGGTGTGTGCGGACCGCCGACACCAGATCGCGCACCGTCCACACGCGGCGCTCGGGCGCGCGGAAGGTAAACCCCATCTGGTCGGCGGATGTCATGGCAGGAGTTTACAGCAGCACGGATGTCTTCCTCGCATTCGCAAGGGCGAGACGCCCGCGCCTACATTCAACCGTCTGTGCCGTCAGCGAGAGCATTTAGATCGGAAACGGTTCCAGCCGCGGAGCCGCATACCCTCATGGGCGGTGCCAGGCCGGCAACCCTGTGTCCCGCTGTGCCCTCTGTGGTTAAACCGAAACACCGGGAGGTGGATGAACGACGGAGCCTCCAAGGGGCGGCACAAAATTATTTCGCCGACGAGACCGTGCCAACTTGAGCACAATGTGTCGTCCCTGCGGGGCTCGCCCACATTGTCGATCCCGTTCCCGGGACTCACATCCCGGGCTTTCACCTTTCGCCGCTACTTCGAAACTTTCACGGACGGACCGCGGCGGGTGGGAGTAAGCACGGTGAGCTCGCCGATGGTCTCTTTCTTGACGGATCCGTGGATCCGGGCGGCGCGGTCCATCATCCACAGCTCGGGAATGATTTCGCCGACCATCTTGCCGTGACAGAACAAACGCACCACCGAACTCTCCGATACCACAATACCGACCGCGTCCGTTACCGCGCTCATATTCGCAGCGGCAATGTGGCGGCTGCCAAGGCCAAGCGGAACCTCCACTGCAGAGGCCACGGCATCGAGATAACGGCAGGCGGCAAGAAATACTCCCGAGCCGTTAACCACGAAGGCGCCGTCCAGCTGCGCACCAGCTCCTTGATGGTGCCGCGCAGGTTGAGATCGGTCACGCTGCGCGAGGATTCCGGATGTCCGGTCAACGGATCGAGAATCAGGGACCTCGACTTCGCCAGAACTGTCTCTGCATCTCCGAAGGTAAAGAGAGTTCCGATCCGGCGGCCCTCGCGCCCTTCCCGGGCAATTTCAACTGCCAGCTCGATGAGGGGCTCGAGAATCTCCGGGTCGTACGCCGTTACCTGGCAAAGAATGCTCTCGAACATCGATCAGGCTCCGGGTCAGGCGAAATCCAGTTCCACTTCGTCGATGTAGCACCAGCCCCAGTCCTCGCCGGGCTCGAAGGAGCGAATGATGGGATGCTTGGTGGCGTGAAAATGCTTGGTGGCGTGCTTGTTCTTCGACGAATCACAGCAGCCGACATGCCCGCAGCTTAAGCAAAGACGCAAATGGACCCAGCGATCCCCCATCTTGAGGCATTCTTCGCAGCCTTTTGTGTGCGGCTGAACGTCCTGAACCTGGTCGAGATGACTGCATTCGCTCACTGTGCTTTCTCCTTGGACGAGGGTAGAGGGAGACGTACCTGGAAATTCGTCTGACCGGGCCGGGAGTCAAAAGAGACGTCGCCACGGTGGGCGCGGATAATCCGGTACACCGTATCCAGCCCAAGACCCGTGCCCGAGCCCACGCCCTTCGTGGTGAAGAACGGCTCGAAGATGTGCGACTGATTCTCCTTGGGAATGCCCGGTCCACTGTCGATGATTTCCACCAGTAAATTGTCGAAGTCGTGCGAGGTGCGAATGCGAAGCGTTCCCTTGCCACCCATGGCATCAATGGCGTTGTCAATCAGATTGGTCCAGACCTGGTTCAGTTGCCCTCCGTGCGCAAAGATTCGCGGCAAGGTCTGATCGTATTCCCGGGTTACGCTGACTCCCTTTTTGAGCCGGAATTTCAGCATGGTGAGGGTGCTGTCGAGTCCCTGGTGGACATCAACCTCCTGCTCGGCAGCCTGATCCATGTAGGAATACTCTTTCACCGCGCGGACCAGTTCCGAAATGCGGGCGGTAGTGGCCTCGATTTCACGCGTCAGGCGCTCGGCTTCGACTGCCGTTGCGATCTTTCCCAGGATCACATGCAGCACCGGCGGTTCGAATCTTCCCGCCAGATCCGCCACATCCTCTTTGGTCACATTGGCCTCTACCAGCCCCGATCCCAGGCGGGAAGAGTCCGGAGTGCCACGCCGCTCGAGGAATTCTCGCATCTCCTCTTCCTGGTCGCTCTGCTCGAGCGAGTCGAGAACCGGCGCGGAGCCGAGCTTTTCGAGAATTCTCTCCAGGAATTCAGCCAGAGCCACCCGCTGTTCGGATGACAGACGAGCCTTATCGAGCTTGATGTTGGCCTGGCGAAGTTCGTGCGTGCAGTGGCGCAGGCCTTCCGCGGCCCGCCGCGCAGCCGACGCTGGATTGTTCAGCTCGTGCGCCAGCCCAGCGGAAAGCTTTCCCAGCGCCATCAGCTTGTCCCGCTGAAGCTCGGATCGGCTGATGTCGCGCACCCGGTCCGCCAGAAGGCTGACCAGCCGCGGCGTGATCTGCGGGATACGCTGCATCATTTCCGGAAAATGATCTTTGTGCAGGCGGGCGACGCGAGTTGGCGTGGCCGCACGCGTAGTCACGGGGAAAACCGTCAGCCGCGAAAAGGGCAACATGCCGGTCACATCCCCGGCGCGCGCCACGAACTTGAAATCGGAACTCTGTCCGTCCCGCCGACCCCGAACCTCCCCTTCCAGCATCACGATCATGATGTCGGCAGGATCTCCCGGATGAATCATCACGTCGCCGGTGTTGTAGCGCACGTCATCCGCGTGCGCTACAAACCAGTCCAGCTGCTCATCGCTGAAGTCGGCGAATATCGGTATTTTCTGGAGAGCGGCGCGGAAGGATGGATCCTTGACGTTGCTCTCTTGTCCGGCAGTCACAGTGTCAGGCATCAGGAAACCTTCGCCAGGTACTGGTGCACGAATTGGATTGCGATCGAACCCTCGCCCACTCCCGAGGCCACGCGCTTGATCGATCCAAAGCGCACATCGCCGACGGCGAACACGCCCGGAATGCTGGTTTCCAGCAGTTTGGGATCGCGGTCAAGCACCCAGCCTTTGGGGCGCTTTCCTTCGCGCAACAGGTCGGGACCGGTGAGCACAAAGCCGCGCTCATCGCGTTCCACCAGTCCGTCGAGCCAATTGGTGCGTGGCTCGGCACCGATAAAGATGAACAGAGCTCCCGTCGGCACGCGGTTCACATCGCCGGTTTTATCGCATTTAATGGAGATCGATTCCAGGTGATCGTCGCCATGCACCTCGACTACGCGGCTGCCAAATTCCACCTGGATGTTTTTCGTCTCCTTGATCTGATCGATCAGGTATTGCGACATGCTGGTGCGCAGCGAGTCGGCCCGCACCAGCATCACCACGCGGCGCGCATAGCGCGAGAAATACATCGCGGCCTGGCCGGCGGAGTTCGCCCCGCCGATGATGTAGACATCTTCGTTCTCGCAGGAGATGGCGTCGGTCGTGCCCCCGCCGTAGTACACGCCCGCGCCCTGCAGCCGTTCTGCGCCGGGGACGTCGAGCTTCCTCCACTGCACGCCCATCGCCAGAAGCATGGCGTGGCAGGAGACTTCGTGTCCGTCGCTTAGCCGCACGTAGCGATACGGGCCCTCAACGCGGATTCCGGTCGCCTCCTGCGGGGATATGATTTCCACCCCAAAGCGCCGGGCCTGCGCCACCGCGCGGCGCGCCAGGTCGGCTCCGGACAGGCCGGAAGGAAATCCCAGATAGTTCTCGATGCGCGAACTCAGGCCTGCCTGGCCGCCGGGCGCTTCGCGCTCGACCATGACTGTCCGCAAGCCCTCCGAGGCGCCATAGACTGCCGCCGCCAAACCGGCCGGGCCTCCGCCCAGAATGGCGAGATCGTAGAACTCCAGGTCGGCCCGCGTGCGCAGGCCCAGCTTTTCGGCTATCTGCTGAGAGTTCGGCTCAGGCAGGCAGCTTCCATCGGGAAACAGCACCATGGGCAACTTCAGTTCCTGCCCCTTCAGGCTCTCAACCAGGCGTTTCACCTCCGGGTCGCGTTCGGCCGCATCGACGTCCAGCCACTGGTAAGGAACCTGGTTTCGCGCCAGAAAATTGCGCACATCGTACGACCGCGACGACCAGCGCGTTCCCAGCACGCGCACGCCTTCAAACCCGGGGCGATAGTCCGCGTACCAGTCGTCGAGCAGATCGTCGAGCACGGGATAAAGGTACTGCTCGGGCGGGTCCCATGGCTTCAGCAGGTAGTGATTCAACTGGACGTCGTTAATCGCCTTGATGGCTGCTTCGGTATCGGCGTAGGCGGTCAGCAAAACCCGCTTGCTGTTCGGATAAAGTTTCAGGGCTTCGATCAGCGTCTCGACGCCATTCATCTCCGGCATGCGATGGTCAACCAGGAGCATGGCGACGGTCTCATTCCGTTGTTGAATGCGCCGCAGCAGATCGAGCGCTGCCATGCCGGACTCGGCCCGCATGACGCGGTAGCGCTCGGAGTACCGCTGACGCAAGTCGCGCTCGATGGCGCGCAGGACATCAGTGTCATCATCCACAGTCAGGATTACTGGTTTGGCCATTCAACTACCCCTGGAGATTGAACATCGACGAGGTGGACTGCGACAAGGAGCACGCAGGTGATTCGAGTGCTATTGCCTACAGATGCCGGACCGGCAAACCGGGATTCACGATGTGCAGCTTTCGTTCCCCGTCCTCAAAAATAAACGGCCACGTAGGCACGGGTGTCCTCACCCGTGCACGCGCACCTGCACGATCACCGCGTAGCCACGGGTGTCCTCACCCGTGCACGCGCACCTGCACGATCACGTAGCCACGGGTGTCCTCACCCGTGCACGCACCTGCACGATCACGTAGCCACGGGTGTCCTCACCCGTGCACGCACCTGCACGATCACGTAGGCACGGGTGTCCTCACCCGTGTACGCGCACCTGCACGATCACCACGTAGGCACGGGTGTCCTCACCCGTGCACCCGCGTCAGGGCCGATATAGCAGGAAAACGGCGAGCGCGATCGCGATCAGATCTTCCGGGATGGCGATCATGATGTCCTTCACATTCAGGCTCCGCACCAGGCGCGTGCGTACCTGGTAGCCGCCAAAGGTCCCGATGACCGCGCCAATGCCGCCCAGCAGAACTCCGAGGACCAGGGGTTGGCCCGCCGACACACAAACACATGCTCCGGAGAAGCCCCCCATCACGATTCTCGCGATCAGGGACGGCGGAGCCGTGCGGCTTCCGGTCCTCGGCAGCTTGTCGTTCACATATTCACCGATCGCGGCCAAAACAAAGATTCCCAGCGCTATGGGCGTTCCCATGAAGGCGAGAGGAGAGCCTACCAGCGGCAGCCACCTGAGATGGGCCGCCAGGCTCACAGCCGCGGGAGCAGTCATGGCGCGCAGTCCCGCCACGATGCCAATGCCGAAGGCAACCACCAAGACAAATGTCATGAAGTTCCTCCCTGTCGCTCTGGCGGCGTCGGCCCGATGGACTTCTCGAACCTGGAGACGTCGTCGCTTGCCGCGCAGACCTTGCCTGGAAGACGGGTACCGAAGGCGTGTACATACTACAATCCTCAGTGTCGCATTGCCAGTTGGAGGTTTTGCCTGCCCCTATGTTCGAAGTCGCCCGGTTACAAACCTCATTTTCCAGCGCCGATGGAGAGATTGAGATTGACTGCTATCTGCCGGTTGCTAACGGAAACCGGTTTCCCGCGGTCGTGGGACTGCACGGATCGGGAGGCGGGTTCATGAGCATGGCCGAGCCTTGCCGGGCGCTGGCCGCCCGCGGCTTCGCCGCGTTCGTTCCCCACTACTTCGACCGCACCGGCGTCGTGGAGATCAGCAAAACTAACCTGATCCGCTATTTTCCCTCCTGGATGAAGGTGCTATGGGACGCCGTAAGCCACGTGGCGGCTCACTCCCAGGTCGATGCCTCCCGGATTGGCCTGCTGGGATATTCGCTCGGCGGCTACCTGGCGGTCTGCAACGCCTCGATAGACCCGCGGATCCAGGCTGTGGTCGAGTGCTTCGGCGGTTTGCCGAAGGAAATGAAGTGGTTCATGCGCCGCTTGTGTCCGATGCTGATTCTGCACGGGGAAGCCGATCCAGTCGTTCCGGTGGCCGAGGCTTACCACCTGCAACAGGTGCTTGTCGACAAGGGAATCCCGTACGAAATGCATATCTATCCTCAGGTTGGGCATGGGTTTATCGAGGAGACCTGGCACGACGCCAGTGCGCGGACCCTCGCCTTTCTGCAAAAATATCTTGCTCCCGATGGCAAGTGACCGGTCGCCGGAACCTTTTTAGCAGGGCGTGCGTATCTTGAATCAGGGAGGCGAAGCTATGGTCGGATTCCTGCTGTGGTGTCTACTCTTCGTTCTCTGCTGGCCGCTGGCGATCTTTGCGCTGGTCGTCTATCCGTTTGTGTGGCTCGTGCTGCTGCCGTTTCGCCTGGTGGGAATCGCGGTGCACGGCGCTCTGGCGCTGGTGTGGGGAATTGTGATGCTGCCGGCGCGCCTGCTGAGCGCGCCGTTCCGAGTTTGAGAGAACGAGTCGCCTGCGGCGGCCCGCCAGGGCCAACAAAATTAGAAACTGTCTACTTGTCATTCCGAAGCGCAATTTCGCGCGAGGAATCTGCTGTTCTCATCGGTGCAGGCTGGCCCAGTCGGGGGCGTGATCAGTCCGCAGCAATGGAAAAGCGATTCCTCGCTTCGTTCGCAAAAAGACCCTACCGGCTTACATCAATCTGATTCACCACCTGGGCTACGTTGGGGACGTTGGTGGCAATCTGGTTGGCCTTCTCCCGCTGCGCGGTCGTTTTCACATTTCCGCTCAGAGTAAGCACGCCATTTTTGGCCTTGTAGTCGATGCTCTGCTTATCCAGGCCTTGCGCGATGAGGGCTGCCTTGTAGTTCTTTTCGATCGCGTCGTCGAGGTTCGAGCTGATCTGCTTTGCCTGCGACTCCATCCCGACCGGCTCGACACTGATCTCGTTGGCCACAATCCGGCCTCCAGAAGCTTGCTGCGCCACCTGCCCCGCCTGCTGTTTCGCGTCTTCCGAGTGAAGTTTGCCGCTCAGGGTGATGGTATTGCGGTCCTGATCCTCACTGACGGTGACGCCCTTCAGGTCGGCCTGCTCCAGCGCCTTCTCGACGCTCTCCTTGTACGTTGCCGAGTTCGCCTTTTGCGAGCACGCAAGTGTCGAAAGCAACAATAGAACTGTACCGATCAATACAATCAGAGATTTCATGCACGCCTCCTTGATCATCCATTCGAGCGTACAGGGCGGGGGAAAACAGGCTCCATCGGGTGCTTTCCGTAGGCCTGGAGATAAATTCGGGCAGAGGACCTCGGCAATCGGCTGTATTGAAAGGTCGATTTGAGACACGTAACCAGCAAGGACCTCGCGGATTGGCGACCCTCCCGGCTGCCTGTTACCATCCCCCTACATGCCAAAATCAGATCCCCCAGCTGCTGCCAAGCAGGTCTCTCGCAAAGGGCGAGGGCTGGGAGAACTGGTGATCATTACCGGCATGAGTGGGTCCGGTAAGGCCTCCGTTCTGAAGGCGTTCGAGGATCTGGGCTACTACTGCGTCGACAACCTGCCCATCGAGTTGATTCCGCGCTTCGCCGATCTGGCTGCGAAGTCTCCGGAAATCGAGCGCGCCGCCCTGGTAGTGGATGTCCGCGAAGGCATTCAACTTGACGATCTGCCCAGCACCATCAAGCAGGTGAAGCGGATTTTGCCGGCCCGGGTCATCTTCCTCGAAGCCAAAGATTCGGTCCTGCTGCGCCGCTTTAGCGAAACCCGGCGGCCGCATCCTCTGGGCACGAACACCACGGTAAAGTCTTCGCTGGCAGCTGAACGCAGGCACCTGCGCCCGATCCGCGCGATGGCCGATCTGGTCATCGACACTTCGAGGTTCAACGTCCACGAACTGCGTGCCTACGTCACCGAGCGATTCCACAAGCAGGAGTCCCACCGCAGCACCCTGGTTTCATTCGTAAGCTTCGGTTTCAAGAAAGGTGTGCCGGAGGACGCCGACCTGATGTTCGACGTGCGCTTCCTGCCGAACCCACATTTCCTTCCGGAATTCGCGCCTCTCACCGGACGCCATCCCAGGGTGGCGAAATACATTCGCTCCTTTCCGCAGAGTCGTGAATTCATCCAGAGGATTTCCGAACTCCTGGTTTATCTCCTGCCCCATTACATTCGCGAGGGCAAGAGCTATCTGACAATTGCTTTCGGTTGCACCGGCGGGCAGCATCGGTCGGTGATGATTGCCGAGGAGATTGGCAAGCGGATCCGCAAGGCGGGGTACAGGGTGAAGATCGTGCACCGCGACAGCCCAAAATAGCCCCGCGAGCAGGGTGGCGGTCTTTCGTGCGAGGCCAAATGGACGCTCGCTGCAGTAAAATAGCGCTCTTGAAGCTGATGCCTAGGACTGCTGCCCGGAGCCCCGAATGCGGCAACTGACGCGCCTGCTGCGCTACGTGGCGCCTTACTGGTGGCAGTTTCTGTCGTCCGTGGTGCTGATGGCCGCTGTGGGACTGCTGGACGCTTTCCGGGTATTGCTCATCGGCCCGATCTTCGACCGGGTACTCAACCCGGGAACTCCTTCCCGCGCGATGCAGTTATTCCAGATCCCCGGCACCAGCCGCGCCGTCTACCTGCAACAGTTTGTGCCCTCCCACTTTCAGAATCCCTGGACGGTTGTGGCCTTCGCGCTGGTCGCCGCCACCATCCTCAAAGGCATCTTCGATTACGCCGGAACCTACCTGGTGAATTATGCCGGTTTCGGCATGATCACCGACCTGCGCAATCACCTCTACGACTCCATCCTTCGGCGCTCGGCGGCCTTCTTTCAGAAACACACTACCGGAACTCTGGTCTCGACCATCGTCAACGACATCGAGCGTGTTCAGTATGCGATGTCGAGCGTGCTGGCCGAGTTTCTGCAACAGTTCTTCACCCTGATTTTCACGGCAATAGCGGTCGTGCTGTTGGGAGGAAAGCTGGCCTGGGTTCTTCTGCTGTTTGTTCCCTTCATCATTTTCTCTGCCGGGAAGATTGGCCGCCGCGTGCGCCACACAACGCGCCGTGGTCAGGACAAGCTGGCAGATATCCAGAACATTCTTCACGAGACCATTACCGGCAACCGCATCGTCAAAGCCTTCAGCATGGAATCCTGGGAGATCGCGCGCTTTCACGGCGCGGCGCAGCGTCTCTTTTCCGCCAACCTGCGCTCGGTCGCGGCAGCCGCGATCAGTTCGCCTCTGATGGACATCTTCGGCGCTGTGGCCATCGCCTTGCTGCTCCTGCTCGGGCGCCAGCAGATCAACCACCGTGCTTTTACCGCCGGTACTTTCCTCGCGTTTATCGTCGCTGTGTTCAAGCTCTACGATCCGGTGCGCAAGTTCGCCACGTTCAACAACAATTTTCAGCAGGCCCTCGGCGCTTCCTCTGAAATTTTCCAGTTCATGGACACCGAGGATGCGTTTCGCGATAAGCGCGGGGCCAAACCCTTGCCCAGATTCACCGAAAGCATCCGCTTTGAGAACGTGTGCTTCTCCTACGACAACCAGGGCGACGTCGCGAGAGAGATCCTGCGCGAGATCAACCTGGAAGTCAGGGCCGGCGAGGTGATGGCAGTCGTCGGTTCCAGCGGCGCAGGCAAAAGCACCCTGGTGCACCTGATCCCGCGGTTCTTCGACGTGACCGCCGGACGACTGCTCCTCGATGGACGCGACGTCCGCGACGTCACGCTCGCTTCCCTTCGTTCCCAGATTGGCGTGGTTACCCAGGAAACCGTGCTTTTCAACGACACGCTGCGCAACAATATTGCGTACGGGCAGCCCGGCATTTCGCAAAAAGATGTCGAAGCAGCCGCGCGGGCGGCACTGGCGCACGACTTCATCACCGCGATGCCGGAAGGCTATCGAACCGTGATCGGCGAGCGCGGTGTGAGACTCTCCGGCGGGGAGCGGCAGCGAATTGCCATCGCACGGGCGTTGCTGAAGAATGCTCCTATCCTGATTCTCGACGAGGCCACATCGGCGCTGGACAGCGAGTCTGAGGCGATGGTGCAATCGGCTCTGCAAAATTTGATGAAGGGGCGGACGGTGGTCGTCATTGCCCACCGCCTGTCGACGGTTCGCCGGGCGGACCGGATCGTCGTCCTGGAGAATGGCCGAATCACCGATGCCGGCGGACACGATGAGCTGATGAAGAAGCTTGGGACCTACCGGCGGCTATACGATTTGCAGTTTGCCGATGCCGAGAAGGCGGGGATCGCGCAGTGACGCCGCGTGCCTTGTCGAATCAAAGTCTGTACACCAGTTTTTCAGTCCGGAGCTGAGCCACGATGCCTATCCGCTCCATGACGGGATTCGCGCAGGTCAAAGGCCAGGTCGAGGGCCAGCTAGGTTTCACCCTGTCTCTGAAATCTGTAAATCATCGCTTCCTGGACGTGCACTTCCGCCTGCCCTCCGACAGCGATGCTCTGGAGATGAAGCTTCGCCGCCTGCTGAAGGAGCGGATCGCTCGCGGGCACGTGGAAATCTCGCTGAACCTGGAACGGGGAGACACTGAGAATGTCGGCCTGAACCGCCAGCTTGTGGGCGGATACGTCAACGCTTTTCGCGCGGCGGCTGCGGAATTCGGGATATCTTCCGAGCCGGACCTGAATGTAATTCTCCGCATTCCGGGCGCGATGGAAACCTCGGCCCTGCCCTCGAACGGCACCCTCGAAAGCGTGGTCCTCGCCGCCGCTGAAGAGGCGATCAACAAGCTGAACCGGATGAGGGAAGAGGAAGGGCGCAGCGTCGACCAGGAGTTGCGCGAGCGCATGGCACATCTCCAGAAGGCGACCGAGAGCGTCGAGGGCCACCGCAGCGCGGTGGTGCACGCCTATGCCGAAAAGCTCAAGAACCGGATTCAGGAACTGATCGGATCCCAGGCCGAACCCGAACGCATTCTTCAGGAAGCGGCCGTGCTCGTGGACCGAAGCGACGTGCAGGAGGAACTGGTCAGGCTCGGCGCTCACGTGAAGCAGTTCCTGGCCCTGCTGGACCAGGGAGGAGAAGTAGGCAAGAAGCTGGATTTCCTTTTGCAGGAACTGACCCGCGAAGCCAATACGCTGCTATCGAAGACCTCCGGGTTGGCGGGCGAAGCGCTCAAGATCACCGAAATGGGGCTGGCGATGAAGGCCGATATAGAAAAGGCTCGCGAGCAGGTGCAAAACGTCGAATGAGCGGCATCTACATCATTTCGGCGCCCTCGGGATCGGGAAAGTCCACTCTGGTGAACGAAGTGCGCCGCATCATCCCCAACCTCGCGTTCTCCATCTCCTATACCACTCGCCCTCCTCGGGGAAGCGAGCAGGATGGAAGGGAATATTTCTTCGTTCCCCGAGCCATCTTCGAGGAGATGATTCGCCAGGATGAATTTCTCGAACATGCGGAGGTATTCGGCAACTACTACGGCACCGCGCGCAGTTTTTTGCAGAAGGCGGAACAGCTCGAACACGACCTTCTCCTCGATATCGACGTGCAGGGAGCGGAACAGATCAAACGCAAGCTTCCCGCCGCCGTCAGCATTTTCGTTTTGCCGCCGAATCGCGAAAAGTTGGAAGCCCGGTTGAGAAGCCGCGGCCTGGATTCCGAGGAAGTGATCCAGCGCCGGTTGGTCACGGCCACCCGTGAGATTGAGAATTACTGCAAATACGACTATATTCTGGTGAACGATCGCCTGGAAGATTCCGTGGACGCGCTGAGGTCGATTCTTCTCGCAGAACGGCTGCAGCACGCGGGAAGTGGACGATCCGCCGAAGCAGAAAAAATGCGGGCCACTGCCGATCGCTGTCGTCTGGAAAATGTCCGGGAGCGCCTGCAACCGATCCTGGCCTCCTTTGTTTCCGCAGCAGCCTCGGGTGAGAAGTTAGCGCGGGGGAGAACATTATGAAGTTGATTGATGGGTTCGATAGCAACTATCGCTACATCCTGGTGGCGGCGCGGCGTGCCCGGCAGCTTCAGGGTGGCGCACCTCCGGTGATTGAAACCCATTCCCGCAAACCGTGCCGGATTGCGCAGGATGAAATCAAGGCGGGAAAAGTGAAGTGGATTATTCCCGAAGCGGCCAAGGCTCCGGTCGAGGTCGAGGCCGAGCCCGAAGTCCTGGAAAAGGCCATGGGACAGGAGTAACCGGGGAGGCCCTCGACTTCACGTTCCAGGTTCAATCAGGAATCATCTAAATCTTCAGACTTCCATGAAAGTTGCCCTCGGCGTCAGCGGCGGGATTGCGGCTTACAAGGCGGCGGAAATCGTGCGCCTGTTGCAGGAACACGGCGTTCGGGTCCAGGTAGTTATGACCCAGGCGGCGCAGGAGTTTGTTCGGCCGCTCACCTTCGCCGCGCTCTCCGGCGAAAAGGTGATCACCGATATGTTCGCTTCCAACGATGCGGGCGAACAGCCGAACATTGATTCCGCCGTCGAGCACATCGCCGTCGCCCAGACCATCGACGCCCTGCTGGTCGCACCGGCCACAGCGGACGTCCTGGCCAAATTCGCCCAGGGAATTTCCGGCGATTTCCTGAGCACGCTCTATCTTGCAACGACAGCTCCGGTTATTGTCGCCCCAGCCATGAACGTCAATATGTGGAATCACCCGGCGACCCAGGCGAATCTCGACCTCCTGAAAAAGCGCGGAGTGCGGATCGTCGAACCCGGCGAAGGTTATCTGGCGTGCGGCATGACAGGTCCGGGCCGTCTCGCGGAGAACGAACAGATCGTCGCCGCCGTGATGGAAGCCATGGGGGCCTCGACCGACTTCGCCGCGGAGACCGTCCTCATCACGGCTGGGCCAACTCGGGAAAAGATCGACCCGGTTCGCTACCTCACAAACCGCTCCAGCGGACGGATGGGCTATGCCCTGGCCGAGGCTGCATTGCGCCGCGGCGCGCGCGTGCTTCTGATCACGGGGCCGAGTTCGTTGAAGCCGCCGCTGGGAGCCGAGGTCACGCGGGTTGAATCCGCTGCGCAGATGCGGGACGCGGTCCTGAAACTCTTGCCCGAAGCCACCGTCGTCATCAAGACGGCTGCCGTCGCCGACTACCAGGTAAAGAAGATCGCCGAGCAGAAACTCAAACGTTCCGGGCCGATCACTCTCGAACTTGAACCCACAGCCGACATTCTGTCCGAACTCGCCCGCCACAAGAAATCGCAGATCATCGTCGGATTTGCCGCGGACACGCAGAACGTTCTGGAAAACGGCCGCAAGAAACTGCTCGCCAAGTCGCTCGACGCGATTGTCGTCAATGACGTCTCCCGCGAGGGCATCGGTTTCGACTCCGACCGCAACGCGGTCACCATCCTCACTCACGAAGACGTCGTGGAAGTCCCCGAAACCTCCAAGTGGGAAGTTGCCCAGCGCGTGCTCGATCAGGTACAGCAACTGCTCAAGCGGCGTCCCGTCGCTTCAAAGTAGTTTTCCGCAGGCCTTCATCCTCAAAACCACATTCTGCTCCTCCTCGTGTTCTACAATGTCGTTCGAGAATGCCTCTCGACTCTGAATTGAAGCGGGCTCTTTCCGAGCGCATCCGCTTTTACAACGAACTCGGCATTTATGACTTTTACCGTCGTGAGACGGTGGGGCATAGCCTACTCGAGCCCGAAACTCCCTCTGTGGAAAGGCAGGAAGAAATGACGCCAAAGGCGCGGCGCGCCACTGCCGCTGCTGTCCTGGAAGAGTCCGAGATGTTTGCACTCGCAAAACCGGAGGGCAGAATCTCCGATCCGGCAAAAGCCCTGCGCATGATCCGCGAAGACTTGGGTGAGTGCACGCGCTGCCCGCTGCACAAACAGGGCCGGAAGCAGATCGTGTTCGGGGTAGGAAGCCCGCAAGCCGACCTGATGTTTGTGGGTGAAGCCCCCGGCGCAGACGAAGATCAGCAGGGAGAACCCTTTGTCGGCCGCGCCGGACAGTTGCTCAACAACATGATCCGGGCCATGGGCGTGCAGCGCGAAGACGTCTACATCGCGAACATCATCAAGTGCCGTCCGCCGGGCAACCGTACTCCAGAACGCGACGAGTGCGCCACCTGTTCTCCATTCCTGATGCGGCAGATCGAAGTCATCAAGCCGAAAGCGATTGTGGCCCTGGGCGCCGTGGCGGCAAAGACCCTTCTGGCCATCAATGCGCCCATGAACGAACTCCGCGGTCGATGGTACGACTTCCGCGGCACTCGCCTGGCCGTCACTTACCATCCTGCGTTTCTGCTGCGCGATCCCCGCCAGAAGAAAGAAGCCTGGAAAGACCTGCAGATGGTGATGAAGGAACTGGGCCTGGAGGCCCCCGTGCAACAGAGCTAGAGCGGCCATGTAGGCGCGGGTGTCTCACCCGCGCAAAAACCAAAGCAGATCCCTCCCTCCCCAGACCTTCCGCAGGCCGACCCTCACGCTTTGTCGGATGACAATATTCTGGAGGGATTCGCCGCATTCCCCTCTTCTCGCGTGTGCGCGTCCTTCTTGTGAATCGGTAAACCCGGAAACCACAAGGAACCCACAGCCTGTTACGATTCCATCAACCTGGCAAATTGCCGCTGCTATGACGCCCGAATTCTGCAATGTCGCGCTCGCCGTGCCCGTGGACACCGCCTTCACCTACCGCGTCCCCGAAGATATGCAACCGGTCACTGGCGGACGCGTGTTGGTGCCCTTTCGCCAGAGACGCATCACGGGAGTCGTAACCGAAGTCCACAATCACAAGCCCGCAATCAAGACCAAAGACCTGATCGAAGTTCTTGACGCGGCTCCCGTCCTCGACCAGCAACTGCTCCGCCTCGGGCAATGGATTGCCGACTACTATCTGGCGCCCCTGGGCGAAGTGTTTCGGACCATGCTGCCGCTGGGCGCCGAATTCAAGCGGAACATTTCTTACCGCATCACCGAAGAAGGCCACATGGCTTTGCACCTGGCGGGCATGTCGGGATCGTCTGCCCGCTCTCGCAAAACCCCGCAGGATCAGCTTGCGGAATTCCGCGTTCTCGAATACCTGGCCGGGCGCGATTCGGCCCGCGAAGAGAGTCTGCGTTCGTCGACCCGCACGTCGAGACCCTTGCTTGCGGGAATGCTGCGCAAGAAATGGATCGTGCGCGAGGATTTCTCGGCCGCGCGTGACGCCACTCCGACCATCAGAGTCGCCGTCCTTAAACAAGCAGAAGGAAAGCTGAATGCCAATCAGCGTACTCTGGTCGAGACGCTCGCAGCCTCTGGTGGTCGAATCCCGGTCGAAGATCTGCAAAAGCTTCCCGTGCCAAAAAGCACTCTGGCGACACTGGTCCGGCGAGGCCTGGCGGAGATCGTCGAGGAGCCAAAGGCCGTTTCCTCCGGTAGAGCCTCGAAGCGGTCCCCGCTCGATTTCCAATTCAACGCAGCCCAGGGCGAAGCCCTCTTGCGCATACAAAATGGAGTCAATAACCGAAGCTTTGCGGGCATGCTGCTGCACGGTGTGACCGGCTCCGGCAAGACCGCGGTGTATCTGGCGGCAATGCGCGCGGTGCTTGATGCCGGGCGCTCATCGATTTTGCTGGTGCCGGAAATCGGCCTCACTCCGGCCATGGCCGCCGACCTGCACCACGTCTTTGGCAGCGAAGTCGCAATCCTGCATTCCGCGCTCTCCAATGCCGAGCGCGCTCAGCAGTGGCATCGGATAAGGCGCGGCGAGGCGCGAGTTGTCGTGGGAACGCGTTCCGCGGTCTTCGCCCCCGTTTCGAACCTGGCTCTGGTGATCGTGGACGAGGAGCAGGACTCTTCCTACAAGCAGGAAGAAACCCCGCGCTACCACGCGCGCGATGTTGCCGTGATGCGCGCCAAGATGGCAGACGCGGTGGTGGTACTTGGCTCCGCCACGCCATCGCTCGAGTCCTACTTCAACGCCCGGCAGGAGAAGTACTCCCTGCTCCAACTGCCCGACCGGGTGGAAGCGCGGCCGCTTCCTGAAGTCGAAATCGTCGATATGCGCCAGGAGTTCCAGGAAACCGGACGGGAGCAGGTGATCTCCCGCAAGCTGGCGGCGGAGATCAAGGACCGCCTCGACCGCCGCGAACAAGTGATGGTGCTGCTCAACCGCCGCGGCTATTCACCGCTGGCGCTGTGCCGGAGTTGCGGCAAGACTCTCGAGTGCCGGAACTGCGCCATCGCAATGACCCACCACAAGCGCTCTCACCGCATGGAATGCCATTATTGCGGTCATATCGCGCCGGTGCCGAAGGCCTGTATTCATTGCGGCAGCGAGTATGTCTATTTCGTCGGAACCGGCTCGGAAAAGCTGGAAGAATTGCTGCACGGCATGTTTCCGCAGGCGCGCATCGGACGCCTGGACCGCGACACGGTGCGAGGCCACCAGGACTTCGAGCGCGCTCTCGGTGCCCTGAACACCGGCGAACTGGACATGCTGGTCGGCACGCAGATGATCGCCAAGGGTCACGACATCCACGGCGTGACTCTGGTAGGGGTGGTCGGAGCGGACATGGCGCTGGCCTTCCCGGACTTCCGCGCCGCCGAGCGTACCTTCCAGTTGCTCACTCAGGTGGCGGGGCGCGCCGGCCGCGGGCAAACGCCCGGCAAGGTAATTCTTCAGACGTATTTCCCCGATCACTACGCCGTGCAATACGCGGCCCGGCACGACTTCACCGGTTTCTACGAGAAAGAATTGCGGTTTCGGAGCTGGATGCACTATCCGCCCTACAGTTCCCTGGCCAACGTCCTGGTGCGCAGTGACAAACTCGACGAAGCCCTGCAGTGGTCCGGAGACTTAGGGCACTGGTTCGAGAAAACGAGACACGAGGGCGTCCGAGTCCTGGGCCCGGCCGCCGCGCCGATCCTCAAGCTGAAGCGCGACTACCGATATCACTTCCTGCTGAAGTCACCCAGCCGGGAGAAGCTCAACGGCGTTCTGCGGTCCATGCTGGCATTCGCCACCGCGCACAAGATCCCGCGGACTCAGGTGATCGTGGATATGGATGCCCTGTGGCTGATGTAGGCCTATTCCAGTTTTCTTACGAACACCCACATTGACTCCGTCGTGGGACTGTAGAAAAGGGTAATCGAGACATCCGTAGGATTTTTGTGGAATGAGAAGTGAAAACGGAAGGTTTCATGGAGCTGCTCCTGTTTCACTCCCTCGATGAAGCGCCCGTAAAATTCCTTCACCGCCGTACATGGCGCAACTTCTTTGAAAAAGTTGCGGCCGATCACGTCCTTGCGGTTCGTGCTGGCCAGTCGCTCTTCGTAGAGGTTGTACTTCAGCACCGTCCCTCCGGAATCAAGCTGGATCGCTCCCTGGGGCAAGGCATCCAGTTGTTCCTGGCTCATGCCGTCGATGCTTTTGTAGAGAGATTCTTCCGCCTGTTTGGCGCCCTGCTGCATGGTTGACTCCTTGGGAATATTCCGGATTTGGTCACTACTTTGGCAGCTCGGGTAAGCCGAAAACAACGGCTACGCGCTGTTCCGGGTCACGCGAGTAATCGGTGAAATCCTGTAGAGGAAAAGGAACACGCCTTAAAAACAGGCATTTGCAACTTCTGATTTGGACGCTAAAGCGCGATTGGCTTTATTTGACCGGAGGCAGGCTGCTGCTCCATGCGTTTGCGATCAGAAGCCAGGCGCCAATTCTTCGCCACGCGTGCAGGTACTTGCCACGGTCGGCGATGACGGTTCCGTTCTCCTGACGAATCACCACAGTGTAGCTGCCGGTTTCGATCGCCGTGTCAGACGACCGGTCCACGCGCTGGGTCTCAAGGCGCAGATCTCCGTAGCCCGCCTCGCCGAGCTGGCGCAGCAAACGCTCGATGGCTCTTGGCCCGGTCGCGGATTCGCGCTGCGGAGGCATGAATTGTCCTTCGGAGGAAAACAGCGCAGCGGCCTGATCGTAATTTCCGGTATTGAAGGCGGTGCACAAATCCTGGGTCAAGTCTCGGATCACAGATTCTGCATCGGGGAAAGTGGCGGCGCTAGGGACGGGAGTGGAAAACGACCGATACATCGAAGACTACCTCCTTGGGGAAAGAGGCCAGTGAGCGGCGCTCCGCACGCATCTGGCCGAGAGATGCGGGGCGGCGTGAATGAAGTGCATTCTAGCTCAAAACGCTGTGGAAGCGTGACAAACTTTTCCGCCGAATGACAATCTCCGTCGGGGTTACGCAATGACAGAGACACCGGACGCCGCAAACCGCAGAGCAGTATGGTATTTGGTAGCACAAGAGTTCGCAGTCATACGTTACTGCCTATTTGGCGCTCACTCGTAGCGTGGGTGGAAGAAGCGAACGATTCGTATCAGGGCACGGCCTCCGTGTCGAAAACCATGGGATTCGTATCAGGGCACGGCTTTAGCCGTGCCGTTAAAAGCGGGAGTGTCAGTTCCGCGCCCAAAGGGCGCAACAAGGGAGATCCTTGCGCCGCATCGCCGCGACCTTAAGAACATCCCCTAATAAAAATGCGCCTGAAGGCGCGCCCTGATACGAACCTCTTAACTCGAGGCTCCCCTAGTCCGCAGATTCGGCCGGCTCCGTGCTGAAAAACCATGGGATTCGTATCAGGGCACGGCCTCGGCCGTGCCGTCAGACGACGGAATGTCAGTTCCGCGCCCAAAGGGCGCAACAAGGGAGATCCTTGCGCCGCATCGCCGCGACCTTAGAACATCCCCTCATAAAAACGCGCCTGAAGGCGCGCCCTGATACGAACCGTTTACTCGAGGCTCCCCTAGTCCGCAGATTCGGCCGGCTCCGTGCCGAAAACCATGGGATTCGTATCAGGGCACGGCTTTAGCCGTCCGTCAGCTCTCCCCTCCAGGATTAAGCGACGCCTGCTAAACTTTCCCGGTCGTCATCCTTGGCGCTTGCCTGGAGTTCTCCTGACAATGTCTGAACCTTACACGCCTACGCCGAGAACCCGTGTCGTTCGCGAGCCGGAGCGCGGAGTCTATGACCGTTCGGTTGCCTATCAGATTCTGGACGAAGGCTTTATCTGCCACGTCGGATTCGTGGCAGATGGCCAGCCGTTCGTCATCCCCACCAGCTACGGGCGGAATGGCGACAGCCTTTACATTCACGGGTCGGCCGCCAGCCGCATGCTGCGAAGCCTGGACCAGGGCATTCCCGTCTGCTTGACGGTTACGCTGCTCGACGGGCTGGTGCTGGCCCGTTCGATTTTCAATCACTCCATGAATTACCGTTCGGTGGTCGTTCTGGGGCAGGCAAGAGCGGTCGAGGATCCCGAGGAGAAGCTGGCGGCGCTGCGGGCCCTTTCGCAGCACATTCTTGCGGGCCGTTGGGCAGACTCCCGCCAGCCGAACGCGAAGGAACTCAAAGCCACCACCATCCTTCGCCTGCCGCTGACCGAGTTCTCGTCCAAGGTGCGCGTCGGCCCTCCGATCGATGACGAGGAGGACTACTCCTTCCCCACCTGGGCGGGCGTCATTCCCCTGAAACTGACTGTCCAGGATCCGATTGCCGACGCTCGCCTGAGCCCTGAAATCAAAATGCCCGACTACCTGCGGAATTATTCTCGAAAGCGGGAGAAATAACGTGGAGGGCTGAGGGATTCCCTCTGTGCTCTCTGTGTACTCTGTGGTTAAGAAGGTTGGATCTCTGTGGTTAAAAAGGTTGGACTTGCCGCGGTTACCGCTTCATCAGCTTCTCGAAGTAGCGCTTGTCGTGTTCCATCGAAGCATTCTGCACGTAGTCGAGCACACGGTGAATGCGCCCGCGCTCCTCGCGGCGCAGGTCGCTGAACTGGATGGCGATTCCGGTGCCTGGATCGATTCGGCTGACGCAGCCTTCGGCTTCCAGCTTGCCCTCGTCGATCCCGAAGAGCACTTTGATCGAGGTCCCCACCGGCAGAATGGCGCTGGTCTCGATAAAGCACCCTCCTAGACTGATGTCGGTCAAGTGTCCGAGAATGATCGCCTCGTCGCCCTCGGGGCGAAGTTCGACGGTAAGCCTGCACTTCATCCGCGGATACAGGCGGCGGCTTTTGCGGAACGGCTGCTTCTGCTTCTCGTGATACATCCGGCGGTCTGCCTCGGAAAGCAGCGTCTCGGCATCCTCACCGTTGTCGGGATGCAGGGCATGCCCGGTGCTCAGGGAGATCAGGTCCTCGCCGCAGACCTCCTGTCCGGCCTGCTTGGCAAGATCCCGTAGCTGATGGGCTTTCTTGGCAGCGGCATCCGGGGTCAGCCCCGGCGCCAGAAGCACGAACTCATCCCCACCCATGCGGGCCACGTAGTCGTAGTCGCGGCAGCTATTCTTCATGGCGTGGGCAAACAGGCGCAGTACGCGGTTGCCCTCCAGATGGCCAAAGCGGTCGTTGACCTGTTTGAAGCCATCCATATCGCAGACCATCACAACCAGCGTGCTCTTTTCGCGCTTGCAGCGAGCCAACTCCCGATCCAGTTGCAGGAACAATGAACGGGCGTTAGGCAGGCCGGTCAGGTAGTCCGTGGTCGCGTAGTCTTCGGCCTGGGCATACTTCAGGGCGTTTTCGATGGCCAGGGCGATCTTGGAACTGATCGCCAGCATGATCCGCAAGTGATCCGAAGTGAACGCATCCGGATCGGCCTTGTACAGGGTGAGTACTCCTGCAACGCCGTCGACGCCGTCAAGCGGAATCGCCAGGGCAGAACGCAGTGTGCTGAACTTGGTGGGATCGTTAAGGTATCCCGGCTCAACCGACGGGTTTCCGTTGATGATCGGCTTCTTGTTCTGCGCTACCCAGCCCGAGAGCCCCTGCCCCATGGGAATTCGCAGTGAAGAAAACAGCCGGAAATTGTCGCCGTTCACATATTCGGGGACCAGTTCGCCGTTCCGCCGGATATAGATCGCAATCGCATCGTAGGGAACCAGGCGGCGCAATTTGACCGAGAAAACCGACAGCGTCTCGTCCAGGCTCAGTGAAGCCCCCAGATCCTGGCTGACCTCGAACAGCATCTGCGCTTCCTGGCGGGCAGCGGCGATGGACGACAAGAAGTTCGTCTCGTGCCCCTCCTTGCGCGTTCCCCGCTCGAAGCCCGCATCCGGAGCGTCGCCGCGCTCGATCTTCACATCGGTGGACAGCCGGGCATCCTCCGGCGCCGAATCGGACTGAACGATCCGCTCCAGGTCACGGTGACGCCTTAGCAGGACGTCTACCACCCTGGGGTCAAAGGATTTGCCCGCCTCAGTCTCCAGCCGCTTCATCACCTCATCGAGCGGCAGAGCCCGCCGGTACTGGCGGTCGGAGGCCAGGGCATCCAGAAAGTCGACGGCCGAGAGAATTCGCGCGCCAATGGGAATCTGCTCTCCTGAAAGTCCCGAGGGATAACCGGTCCCGTCCCATTTTTCGTGGTGGGCCCTCACGATCGGAACCACCGGATACGGGAAGCGAACCCGCTCCAGAATCTCGGCGCCCACCACCGGGTGAATCTTCATCTTCTCGAACTCTTCCGGCGTCAGGCGGCCGGGTTTCGAGATGATGTGTTCGGGAACGGCGAGTTTTCCGATATCGTGCAGCAGGGCGGCGGCGTGCAAAGCCTCCATTTCCGCCGGCTTCACCTTCATTTCCTTGGCAATTTCGATCGCATACACCCGGACCCGCTGCAGGTGGTCGTGGGTGGTGTGGTCCTTGGCGTCAATGGCCAGCGCCAGGGCCTCGATGGTCCGCAGGTGCAGGTTGGCCATCTCTTCGACGTGGCGTTTCTTGTCCTCAAGTTTGCTGACGTAGAGCCGGTACGAACGGTAAATCACGTAAAGGACCGGGAGGACCATCAGCGACGTTTCCCACGGCAGATTGCTGTTGAGGTAGGCAATCAGACTGGCTACTCCGGCGCCACCGAGGTAATAGGGGAAGGCCCAGGAGTAGCAGTCCACCCAGATTCGTTTCACCGAGCGCCGTTCCATCAGCGACATGACGGTCGAAATCGCCAGGGTGTTGGCAACGAAGTAAACCGACGCGGCAATCAGCAGCAGAACGGGGAGATTCTTCAACGAACCATGCAGGCGCGGCACATGGTAGACGGCATAGGCCAGCGCAGTAGAAGCGGAACTGGCGCAGATGTTAAAAGCCACCCGGATCGGGCGAGGCCGCGTACGGTAAAAGCATTGAATTAAAACCGCTACCGAGCCAAGCAGCACGCACTCCGAAAAATTCAGCTCGATGATCCCCACCAGAATGAAAAAGAAATTCACCGACATGGTGTCGGCGATCTCGGGCAGGTTCACGGTCAGCCGGGAGGCCAGCATCGCGATCAGGAGGTAACAAATGAACTCTGCGATGTTCTTGCTGCTGGGGTCAGAGGCGGCCGCGGCGAGCACACATATGCCGACCAGCACGACAAGGCCGATAAACACCTTGGCGGAGAGGGTCAACCTCTTCCACGACTGAGGGCGGCCACTCACTTGGAAAATTGAAGCTCCTGATGGGTTAAGAAAACTTGGCTCCGGGGATTGAGCCTACTTCTTGATATCAGCTAACTATCGGAGAGAGAACCACTTGCGTTGTTTGGGCCAAACTTTCGTAATGCCCCGTGGTGCCATTTTGCCGACGCCAGGATCCCTTGGACGGCGGCAATCTGTTGAAGGCGGGCCACTTATGTCCGGCGCCGGACTGTAGACCTCGGTCACCCGAATTCTTGGCTGCCCTCCGCGGCCTTTCCAAAGCACCAGGGTATCCGCTAAGGCGGTTACCTCTCGGTGGTTATACATGCGGTTCTGTACGCCAGATTTGCCCGGCAGTCGGTCAAATCTCCCCAATATCTTCGGCTCAATGCTTGCATCGGACAGAAAAAGGCGGGTGTCGCCATTTGGCAGATGTCTTGCTTTCCTCATTGAAGTTCCATCTCAGCAGGTAAGGAGTGTACCTCTCATGCGTTTGCACATGGACCACATGGGTGAGATGTCCGTTGTCGAGTGCCAGGGGAAGATCGTCCGCGGAGAGGCCGCGGCCAGACTGCGAGACGCCGTAATCTCCCAAGCTGGATCCCGGGTAATCGTGCTGGACCTTTCCGAGGTTTACGCGTTGGGGGGCACCGGCCTGGATGTGCTGATCTACCTCCAGCACTGGGCGTTCGAGAATGACATTCAGCTCAAACTGTTCAACCCGTCGCGCTTCGTGCGCCATCGTCTCGAACATGCCAGTCCGCTTTCCGACTTTGAGATCGCATCTCTTGATCAGATGGTGGCCCTGTTCACACGCAACACCACAATCTCCGCGATGCATTCGTAGCGGGTTCTCTCAAAGCTTCGGAGCCATTGCCGTGCATTTCTTTGACGGCGACGCCTGCCTGCACCCATAATCAGACTGCTCGTTTCCCGGGCAGGGGCCCGTAGCTCAGCGGTTAGAGCAGTGGACTCATAATCCATTGGTCCAAGGTTCAAATCCTTGCGGGCCCACCAGCGCGATCCAGACCCACTGCAGAGGCCGTCAACTACCCGAAATACGCCGCACAGATAGGGTTTCTACCGGATATGGCCTGCCCGAAGCTCCCCTTACGCTTTAACCAGCGACACATTTCCCGGGAGGTGATCACCATGAAGACCATAACCGCAGGGCTCGCGGCGCTGTTGCTGGCCGCCGTCTGCGCCGTAGCACAATCGACCTCGACACAGGCCGCGCCGCAATCGAGCCCGTCGGCGACGCCGTCTCCGACAACGCCGGCGCCGGGCACCAGTCCGAATACGAATTCTCCCAGCGCAACGCCCGCGCCATCAACGGCCGCACCCAGCGCCGGAACGGCTGCTTCGCCTGGATCGACGGCAGGGCCAGGGTCGACCGCGGCGCCGGGCCAGTCCACTCCAAGTGAGAATCCCGCGACGCAGCCTTGCTCCGCGACGCAGCCGAATACGGCAACGAACTGCGGCACAGCGACGCCGATTCCAGACGCCAGCACGTCTCCCAGCACCGGCACTGCGCCCAGCACGGCTGCTCCTAGCACCGCCCCGAGCAGCACACCGGGAACGACCACAACGCCGAATGCCAAGCCCGGGACGACTACCCAGCCGAGCATGAATCCGCCGACGACACCCAACGAGGGAACAACTCCGACGCAAACCCCTGGAGCGCCGAACAACGGTCCCACGACTCCTAACAACGGCACTGCCAATCCGAAGCACGCCTGAAATCTCATCGCACACCGGAGTGAACGGCCCGCTTGTCGGGCCGTTCCTTTTTGGCCTGACAAGTGCCGGCCCCAACTCCTCCGCGACGCGATTGTGAGATAATTTTTTGCATAGAACAGCGAGGAAAGAATGCCGGAGCACACAGTCTTCTGCGTCAAACTGCAAAAGGAACTCCCCGGCCTCGATGAGCCACCCTTCGACACCGAACTCGGCCGGAAGGTCTACGACAATGTTTCCAGGGACGCCTGGAACATGTGGGTGGAGCACTGCAAAATGCTGTTGAACGAGTACCGGCTGAACCCGGCCCGAAAGGAAGACCAGCAGGCTATCGTCCACCAGATGGAGCAGTATTTCTTTGGCGAGGGGTCTGCCGTCCCCAAGGAGTACGTTCCGCCCGCCAGCTAGGTCCCTGGAATCAACTGTTTGAGGGGCTGTCCCAACGTAATCACCGGTGCCCTGATTTTTGTGCAGTTTTCATCGCCCCGTAACATATTTTCGCTACAAATTGAGGGTAATGAGCCAGATCTACGACACGCTCATCCTCTCGGATCTGCACCTGGGATCGGAAATCAGCCGCGCCCAGGATGCGAAGCGAATGCTGCGCCGGAATAAATTCCGGCGGCTGATCCTGCTGGGCGATATCTTTTCGGATTTGAATTTCCGGCGGCTCACCAAGGACCACTGGAAGTTCCTTGGCTACATCCGCAAGCTTTCAAATCCCAAGCGAGGCGTCGAGGTGGTCTGGGTGGAGGGAAATCACGACCAGGGACTAAGCAACATCATGTCCCACCTGGTGGGAGTGCGCGTCTATCAGGAGTACTCGTGGGAGTTTGCCGGGCGCCGTCACCTGGCCATCCACGGTCACCAGTTCGATCGCTTTCTGGTGAACAACTTCGTTCTGAGCAGCGTGATGACGTTCCTTCACCTGCAACTGCAGAAGCTGGATTTCAAGGGGCGCTGGCTGTCGCGCTTCATCGACCGATTCAACACGCGATGGCTGCGGCTATCGTCGAAAGTGGCTTCCGGAGCGATTGCCCACGCAAAGCTGCGCGATGCCGATCGCGTGTTCTGCGGCCACACCCACATCGCGCTGGAGCGGCGGCAGGACGGCGTCGAATACTACAACGCCGGCGGCTGGACCGATTCCCAGCCTACTTACATTTCCGTGGACTCTGAAGGAGTGCGCATCCATGAATACCGCGAGCGACCTGACGATCGTGATTCCAGCCAGGAACGAAGCCCAGCTGATCCCGCGCCTGCTGAAGTCGGTGGCGATCCAGGATTACGCGAAGATGCCGAGTACGAAACTGTTAGTCGCTGACGCCAGCTCAACCGACGGCACACCGGATGTAGTAATGAAATTCCGCGATCGCCTGAACGTAAATGTGGTTCCGGGCGGGCGACCCTCGGAGGGACGCAATCGCGGCGCCGCACTGGCGGACACGAAATATATTCTGTTTCTTGATGCCGACATTGAACTGGCGTCCGAATCCCTGGTGCGCCACGCCGTCGAACTGGCGGAGAGAAAGCAACTACAGTGCGTCACTACGAACGTTTTTTGCCGCGATGGGAGCGTGCTGGATAGCCTGTTCTACCTGACGAACGATCTATTTCAACACCTCTCGCGCCTGCATCGGCCGTTCAGCACCGGAATGTTCATGCTCTTCGAGCGCGAACTCTTCTGTAAGCTAGGCGGATTTCGCGAGCAGATTCACTTCGCCGAGGACTATCAACTGAGCATGCAGGTGCGGAGGCGCAGATTCGGGATCGTCCGCGGCGGCATATACACCACCAACCGCCGCCTGGAAAAGATGGGACACTTCCGCGTGGCGCGCCTGTTCCTTGCCACGGCCTTCAACTACTGGAACGAGCGATTCTTTCTTCGCGACCACAAGTACTGGCAGGCCGAGTGACCTCAGAAGCGCAACACAATCCCGGTGGAAACCCGGAGATTGTTCTGCGTCGCGCTGAAGAATCGGGTTTGCAGGTCGTCCGCTTGCACCCGCCAGGCCAGGCCGGGGAACAGGCCGTAGTCGATACCGCCGCCGAGAGCAACTGCAACCGAGGTATCGCTGCCGCTCGTGGCAGAAGCACTGATCTTCTCGTGTGAGACTCCGAGAAGGGCATGAGCGAAGGGGCGCAGCTTGCCGACCGACACTGAAACCCTCGGCCCGAACAGCGCACTGTAAATCCTGGCGTCGGCTGACTGGAGAGGGCAAGGCGCAGGTGGCGTACAGAAGTTCTGAAATTCATCGGTACCGTAGTGTCCGCTGACATCGGCCACGATGCCGACGAAGGGAAGGACCTTTCCTTCGAGGGAGCCATTCCATCCGTTCAGGTTGGTATGGTTGGTTGCACCGAGGTCGGCACGCGCGTAGGAATAGCCAAAGAAT
The DNA here is from genome assembly GCA_963803205.1 of Terriglobales bacterium. GTDB lineage: Bacteria > Acidobacteriota > Terriglobia > Terriglobales > Acidobacteriaceae > CAWDLG01. The sequence goes on along the minus strand of CAWDLG010000002.1, from coordinate 318,184 downwards.
ATGTTTCCGCGGGGCACCTGCGCGCTGGCCGCCGCGACACAAGACATGGCAAATATGATTATGAATGCTGGCTTTCTGAACACAGACTTCCTCCCTTTTGTAAACCTGATTAGATGCGCGCGTCGGGCTTTTCAGGCGTGGAAATTTTGCACACTGGGGGGTGGGGAATCAGATCTTTTACTAAATTTTCATAGTCCTGCGGACCGTCGAGCGGCGTCCAATCAACAAAGGTGAAATTCATGAGTGGAATGCCCACATGCGCATGGGCGATGGAACCTGAGATTCCATCGGCGCCCAGCCCTATAACAGCGGTACAAAACAAGGAGCCGCAGTTGAAGTTGAAATTGCAAGTCATCATCGGCGATGAGGTCACGGTAATCCGTTGCCGTGGCAGAATCGTCTATTGTTATGAAGCCAGTGCCCTGGCCGCCAAAGTGGCCGAAATTGCGCCCGAGAAAGGGCATCTGGTCCTCGACCTGAGCGCGGTGGAGTCGATTGACAACACCGGCCTGGGACAATTGTTGAACTGCCTGCATATCTCCGAGAGCCGCGGTTGCGCTCTCCGGCTTGCCGCGCCGTCGCGGCGAGTCATGGAACTGCTGGAACTGACTCATCTGAACTCGGTGTTCGAAATTCACGCCACCGTTGAAGAAGCGATGCTCGCACAGGGCACGCATGTGGCGTGAAGATCGTCTTGGCCATCCGTTAATTTCCGCTTTGGGTTAACCACAGAGAGCACAGAGGGTCACAGAGGAAGCTTCCAGGGAGGATCGGTGATTCCGGTTCTCCCCTGTGCAACTCTGTCTCCTCTGTGGTTTGATCTTTAAGTCACTCAACCAGTCCGCGCCGGATACAGTGAATGAAGTCGGTACTCGCAGGGACTGCACCCGATTCCCGCATGCTGGTTGCGATCTGCCCGCGATGGTAGGCAGAGTGCATGGTGACATGCGTGAGGATGTCCTCGACGCTGCTCATCCATGGTTCGCCGACTGTATTCTTGTAGTCGACGTTGCGATCGAGGCCGTTGTCGTCCACGCCTTCGAAAAAATCCTTCCAGAGTTTAGAGTTTTCGCTGATCTGCGATTCGCAGTCGTCGAGTGTGAAGCCAGGCCACACCGGAAATGTCTGCGGTTGGCGCCGCACCCGCTCCAGCCACAGTCTCTCCGCGGAGAGGATATGCGCCAGCAACGCGAGCGGCCTGGGAAGCGGACCGGCCTTCCGCAGTGCAGTCAGAACCTCGCGGTTGGCCCACTCATCATAGGAAAACAAGCGCCGAAAATAGTCTGCGTTCATGATTCAGACTACTGTAGAGCGCAGACGAGGGTGGGGCAACAATCAGGCGCGGTTTTCAGTTCGCGCTGTGTCCTCTGTGACCCCCGTGATTAAAAATTATCGAGATCCAATCCCACGAGCTCGAGCACTGAGAACGGCAGAAAAAATGGGCTTCGCGAAGACAATTCGCGAAGCCCTCGGGGTGGTTCGGCCAGTTAAAGTCAAGCTCGAATGTCGATCGAACGATTGCTCTTCCCGCCCTGATTGGGCGCCTGTTGCGCTGAAGCCGCGTCAGGAACCGGCGTGCGTTCCTGGACTTGAGTTCTACTGCTGGGATTCAGCTTGATCCCGTCCGGCTGAGGTCCTGCTTGTAAATTCTGCTGCGCCTCGGCCACAGGCTGTGTTTCTCCCTGAGGGCGTCGCGCGGAGTCACGGGTTTCGGTGACCTGGTTGCTGCCGGCTGCGTTCCGGTCGCGTTCGACACTCTGCGGATCTTGTGCCGCGTGCGGATTGGAAATGGCTATTGGACTCACCATATGGAATGATTCCCTCTTCGCCGCGCCAAATTGGGCCCGGTGTTTTTGGCTTCATACTGGTTAACGGCAGGATGAGCAGATAACTTCAGCCTCGGGAAGATTAGAATTCTCTCAAGCTGGTCGCCAATGGTCACGGGCATCGCTGGCGCCTGTCGCCGATCGAGGAAATAAACAGAGACATGCCTGACCGGGTAAAACGAGCTTTAAGCGTGGTGGTGGTGGCAGCCAGCATGACGAGCACCCTCGCCGCAGCGGCATCGCCCTCTGCCAAGCCTGACGTCTACCTGATCACAATCGACACCTTGCGCGCCGATCACGTTCACTGTTACGGCTACCAGGGAGTCAAGACTCCAGCTCTCGATGAACTGGCTAAAAACGGTATTCGCTTTTCCGCTGCCTTCACTCCCAGCCCGATCACAAACAGCTCGCACACCAGCATCCTCACCGGGCTGCTGCCCAGCCATCATGGCGTCACCGACTTTGCCGTTCCTCTGGCGGCCGACCGCGACACTCTGGCGGAGTCGATGAAGGAGGCGGGATATCAGACCGCCGCATTCATCGGTGCCGTGATCCTCGACAGCAAGGCCCTGGCGCCCGGACTGGATCACGGCTTCGACTTCTACGACAATTTTCCCGGGCAATCGAAGTCGAAAGAACGCTGGGGACGGCTGGAGCGGCGCGGCCTGGACGTCGTTGGGCGTGCGGAGAAGTGGCTCACTTCTCATCCTTCCCGCGCGCGATTTGTATGGGTTCACCTCTACGATCCGCACGATCCCTATGAGCCGCCGCCGCCGTATTCGCAGACGTACAAAACGAATCTGTACGACGGAGAGGTCGCTTATGCGGATTCGGCGTTGGGACATTTTCTGAGCTTTTTGAAAGCCGGCGGACGTTACGAGAATTCCGTCATCGTCGTGGTAGGTGATCACGGCGAAGGATTAGGCGAGCATCACGAGAACACGCACGGAATCTTTCTTTACGATTCGACGACCCACGTTCCGCTGATTGTGAAGCTTCCTGGCGAGAGCCAGAAGGAGAGGGTCGTGGATGCCCAGGTTCGCACGACGGATATTCTGCCCAGCGTGCTCGATCTGGTGGGGGTGAAAGCGCCACCAAGACTCGATGGGCAGTCTCTGATGCCGCTGCTGAATGGCAGCGAGACGGACGAGCGTGTAGCCTTCGCCGAGACCGAATATCCACTCCGCTTCGGTTGGGCGCCGTTGCGGTCGGTGCGCGCCCAGGGCGTGAAATTCATCGAGGCCCCGCGCCCGGAGCTGTATCTGCTGCAAGCGGATCCGAAAGAAGAAAGCAACCACTATCAGCCCTGGGACAAGAAGGTTCAGGAGCTGCGCGGGATGCTGGCGGACCTGAAGTCCGAACAGCCTCGCCGGACTTCAGCGGCTTCGGTCGGCCAGGGAACGATTGACGAACTCAAAGCCCTCGGCTATCTGGGGCCGGCCGACGCAGGAAGCTCCACTGACGTTCCGGAGCCGTCTCTTTTGCCGGATCCCAAAGACAAGATCGAGCAGCAGAACCTGCTTCACTCCGCCATGATGGCCTCCGAGGACGATCGGACCGACGACGCGCGCGCGGCCCTGGAGAAGGTATTGCAGCTTGACACTAACTCCGCTATTGCGCTGCGTCAGTTGGGAGAGCTGGAACTGCGCGCCGCCAACTACGCGAAGGCGGGCGAATACCTCAAGCGAGCACGCGCGGTGGATGCCGACGATCCCTCGCTGGCGTTTCATGAAGGCGAGGCCCTCGAAAAGGCGGGCGACCTGGCGGGCGCACGTGATGCTCTGGAAGCAAGCCTGAAACTGACTCCGACGCAGCTTGATGCGCGGCTCCTGCTGGGCACTGTGTATCTCGGGCTAGAGCAGCCGAAGGCCGCCGCGGACCAGTTTGAAGCAGCTCTTCTATTGCGGCCCAACAGCGCCGAGGCGGAAATGGGCGGCGCGCGCAGCCAGATGATGCAAGGCGAGTTTGCAGCGGCGGCGGAGCGATTGCTGGCTCTTTCCAAGTCGCACCCTCGGGACGCGCGGGTGTTCGATCTGCTCGCCGAGGCCTACGTGGGGATGGGAAAACGGGAGGAAGCCGAGCGCATGAAAAATCATGCCAGGATGTTGCATGGCGGGCAGCCTTAAAGGTGGTAACGCGGCTTTTTGGCGCCTGGAACGACGCTCATTTTCGCGCGCTGCGAGTGCCGGATAACGATATAGTGGTGGGTCGCTTTCAGGACAGAAACCGAATTGAACCGGGTCGAGACAACTTCGGGTGACGCTGTCGCGCCTTCACTGGGAATGAGCAAGGTGCTGCGTACAATTCGCGGCTACGTGCTGTGGTCCTACGAGCGCGGCACCATTCAGTACGACGTAATGGTTACTCTCATTCTCCTTTTTGTCTTTCTTTCGCCCCTGTGGATCAGCTTTAATGACAAACCGATCGACCGAAACCCGCATCAAATCAGTGTGGCCGTACTTCCCGACGGAAGCGGCGGCTTTATTTATCAGATCGACGGTTCAGCCGTAAGCGGCAAGGATGACGAAAGCGTCCGCAATCAGCTCAGGAAGATCATTGAGCCGATTGCCGGCGAGATCAGCATCACCAAAGTTGAGGCGGTGCGCGGCCGTGCCGGAAGCGTGCTGACTTATAAAGTCTGGGTCGTGCGGGAATAGCCTGCTGAAGTCGAGGACGTCGACATGACATTCCTGAAGTTGAATGCCGGGCTTCTCGCGGTTGTTCTGTTGCTTGCCTCCGGGGCCTGGGCCCAGAATGCGGCTGGCGGTTCCAACGCCGCGCTCGAGAAGGTCCTCAACCAGATGGACGCGACGGCAGCGAAGTTCCGCAGCACGGAAGCGACCTTCGTGTGGGATCAGTATCAGAAAGTCGTCGACGACACCGAAACGCAGAAGGGCAAGATCTACTTCCGTCGCGACAACGGTGAGGTGCAGATGGCCGCCGACATCACCGCTCCCGATGCGAAGTACATTCTATTCAAGGATTCCAAGCTTCAGTGGTACCAGCCCAAGATCGACCAGATCACCGAATACAACACCGCAAAGAACAAGGCCGAGGTCGAAACCTTTCTCGTTTTGGGATTTGGCGGCAGCGGGCATGAACTGCAAAAGTCCTTCGATGTGAAGTACATGGGGACTGAGAAGATCGGCGACGCGGAGGCGGTCAAGATTGATCTGACTCCGAAGTCCACCAAAGTACGGAATAACGTCGACCACATTATTCTCTGGATCGATCCGGCGCGGGGCGTATCGGTTCAGCAACAGCTTTTCGAGCCTGGCGGCAACTACCGGCTGGCCAAATACGACAATATTCAAATCAACCACAAGATTCCCGACAGCGTTTTCAAAATGAAAACCACATCGCGGACTAAGATTGTTTCCACGCAGAGCTAGGCGGTTGTTGACAATTTTTTCATCAAGATAATGGCTGAAAAAGCATATGCGGGACGGTATACTGCCTGAACGCGAGGCTTTTTCCACACCGCGGAGGCTTGTTTTCTGTTATGGCCAAAGTATTTACCATCCCCGTAGCGCCCAAGATGGAGCGTAAGCGGCGTGAGCGGGCCCCGGATCCCCGTTACGTCGATGGCCAGCGCCTGCTGGTCGAAGCCATGAAGTATCTGGCGCAGTCTGATCCGGTCGCCAACCGGGAGGCGGTCCATCTGCTTTCCGAACACGTGCGGACCCGTTTCCGTATGACCGACTCCCCGCTGGCATAGGATTGGCCTCCTCAAAGTTTCGATAAGGCCGATTTGCCGCCGAGCTACACAAATGTGTCTTCCCGCGACCCTCACCTCCTATATTGGCGCTGGCGAAAGCGTTTCCCCCACTGGCTGTCAATGCCGAGCGTTTGTCTAGCCCTGTCTGCCTCTGTGGTTGGCTGGGATTGACTCATGGTCAAGCCGCATACGTAACATTTTGCTTGACTTAGTACCAATCAACGAAAGTAAACTCCTGTAGCTTATCCACATCCTGCTGTTCACCACCCGTTTCACACGGAGGCGGCATGGGTCAGGTTCGAGGCAAGGGCTTTGTCTTCATCGGAGTCTGTTGTCTGGCGCTGATAGTGTCGCTGCCCGCCGTTGCGCAAAAAATTACTGGAGACATCTCGGGTACGGTGACGGATGCCAGCGGCGCTGCGGTCAACGGGGCGACCGTCGAGGCCGAGAATGTTGGTACAGGCCTCAAGGCCAACGCCACCACCAATACCGACGGCTTCTATCGGCTGGTAAACCTCACGCCCGGTGAATACCGCATGTCGGTTTCTTCCTCGGGGTTCAAGACCACCCAGCGGCAGGCTACAGTCAACCTTGCCTTGACCACGGAATCGAACTTTGCCCTCCAGGTCGGCGCCGCCAGTGAGACCGTTCAGGTGGAGGGCGTTGCGCCCCTGGTGGAAACTACGGAAAACCGGCTCAGCACACTAATTCAGGGGCGTGAGGTTCAGGATATCCCGAATAACGGCCGGGACTTCAACAACCTGCTCGACAGCGTGCCGGGTGTACAGCGCAGCCCAGGCGGCGGATTCCAGAGCCTCAGCATCAACGGCCAGCGGGCCACTTCGAACAACTTCGCGGTGGATGGTATTCCCAACAACGACCGCTACTATGGCGAGTCTTCGACCGGGCAGGCCGCGATCGCGGGGACGGCGGCTACGCTCATTCCGCTTGAGGGCATTTCAGAATTTACTGTGCAGTCGAACCCTAGCGTGGAGTATGGGGTCCGCGGCGGCTCGGTCATTGACATTGGGTTGAAGAGCGGCACAAATGCCCTTCACGGCGGCGCATTCTGGGATCGCCACACCGACGCTTTCGACGCGAGAAACTATTTCGCGTCCGAGGTCAATCCGTTCCGGCTGAACCAGTATGGAGCCTACGGCGGATTCCCCATCGTCAAGGACAAGACTTTTGTCTTCCTGTCCTTCGAAGCTTTTCACTTGAAGGACGTATTTCCTGCACTGGTCGATGTGCCTACTCCCGCAGAGGTTTCCGACGCGACACAGTGTGTTCTCACGGGAATCAATCCTGATGCCGCAGGCTCGGGACTGCCTTGCCTGAACACCGGTCCTGGCCCCGGCAGCGACCAGATCTTCGGCACAGGCGACGATGGGACTTTAAATGAATATGGCGCAAACATCCTTTCGTTGATCCCCACGTCTCCGACCGGGTCCGTGAATGTGGCAGCGCCCAATCAGCTCGATGTCACCAACTTCCACGTGAAGGTGGACCACGTTTTCAATCAGGCGCATCGCATCTCGGTGAAATATCTGTTTGGCGACAGCCTGGGAAACCAGCCCGCGGCACCCGGCGTTCTTCAATCTGCAGGTCCGCTGGCAACCAATCCCAACATGTGGAACTCGGTCGCCCCTTCCCGGGCGCAGCTTGCCGGACTGAACTACACCTGGACCATCAGTCCGACGAAAGTGCTGGAAAGCCGCGTTGGCTTCACCCGCTTTGCGCAGCGGATTGGGCTGAACAACGACATTGACCCCAACGCGCTGGGACTTAATACCGGCCCCCTGGGGGCAGATGCCAATGATCGTGAGAATTTTGGCGTCCCGGCCATGTATGGAATCGGGTATTTCGGAGTGTCGCTTTACCCGGTAGTCGGCGGAATTGGCGGTTATCCCATCATCACCCGTCCGGACTCGACCTTTGATGTGCAGGAGCATTTCACCGCCATCAAAGGGAATCATACGATCAAGATCGGTGGACAATACCAGAACGCATACACCCAAACCCGGCGGGACCGCGGGCGCACCAATATGTACTCCTACTACTACGGGTTTACGTATTGCGCAGACGACGGAAATTGCGATGCCAGCTTCGCCAATGCCTCGCAGTCAGACCATGTTGCGGCTCTGAATGAACTGCTCCTTGGCCTGACCGATCAGACAACCAGATCGTTTGGAGTTACCAACCGGCGAATCTTTCAGCGCTCTGTCGGTTTCTACGTTTCTGACAGCTGGAAGCTGAAACCCAATTTCACGCTCGAAGCGGGAGTGCGATGGGACGTGGCGGGCGCACTGGGAGAGGCAAAGAATCAGGGCGCGAATTTCTTGCCCGGCGACCCGAAGGCGGATGCTGACGGATTCGTCAGCCTGGCCGACCACCCTCTATACAACGTCGACAAAAATAATTTTGGACCAAGAGTCGGTTTTGCCTGGGACTTATTCAAGAATGGAAGGACCATATTGCGTGCCGGCTATTCACTGAACTATGACCTGCCGAATTTTGCCACGTTGCACGCCCCGCAGACCTACCAGGCGTCGTTCAGTGGAACCCGGGCAGGTTTCTTCACCCAGGTCCCGCAAGGGGAGTTCCCCGTCTTTATCAGTGCGACTCCGGATTCCAATAAGGAAATCTTCAACGATCCTCTGGTGGCTTCCCAGCCAAACTCGCTGTGCGACGATTTCATCTGCATTGCAAGCGGTGTCAACGTATACGGACAGAGCCTCAGCCCTGATCCCCCATTTAGCGTGGTGCAGCTGATCCGCAACTTCCAGACGCCGATGAACCACGCATACAATGTCACCATTGAGCAGGAACTCGCGCGGAATGTGTCGTTTACCGTCGCGTATGTAGGGACTGCCGGACGCGATCTGGTCAACTGGCGCGACCTCAACGCCTGTCCGCTGAGCACGGAGTCGTGCACCCTGGAGCGCCGGCCCATGCATGATCAATTCCCGCAGTACAACTACGTGCTGCAGATGAATAATGACGCCTACTCGAACTACAACAGCCTTCAAACCTCGCTGAAGGTGCGTGATATTCACGGGCTTACGGGGCAATTCAATTTCGTGTGGTCGAAGACCATGGATACGGGCTCTGCCAATCGCGGCGGCGATTTCCTGACGGTGTACCAGAACCCCTACAACATAAAGGCAAACTACACGTTGGCTACGTTCGACACTCCTCTGAGTACAAACTTCGCTCTTGTCTACGCCGTGCCCTCTCCGCAAAACCTGCCGAAGTTGATCTTCGGCGGGTGGCAGATCAACTCGCTGTTCCGGGCACAGAAGGGGCGTCCCTTCTCGGCCTTTGTACGAGCTGATCCCTCCGGACAGGGCTTGAGGTCCACCTACGCGGACTACGACGGCAGCCCGCTCGATTACGACTATCACAACCCGGATCGCTTCTTTAATACCGACGCATTCAGCGCGCCCGAACCGGGAGGCGTCGGTACGGCGGGCCGCAACAGCCTGCGGCAGCCGGGCGTAGCGCAGCTTGATCTCGGATTGTGGAAGAGCTTCAAGACTGGAGAGCGACTTAACTGGACTTTCAAGTGGGAAGTTTTCAACGCCCTCAACCATGCGATGTTCGCTTACGACACGGGCAAGATTACGGATTCCGGCTTTGGCACATTCTTTGCGACGCCGGACGTGGGGCTTGGGTTCAACCCCGTGCTCGGAACCGGCGCGCAGCGAAACATGCAGTTCGGCCTGGCTGTGTCGTTCTGAGCCTTACTTCATCGGCATTCCGAGGGACGCGAGATTCCGCCTCAAGCTTAGAGGCGAATTCTGCGCCGGCTGAAGGCCACGCCCTGATACGAAACGTTGTTGACGTCGGAATTATCCGTGCTCAGCCACAATGGGAGGTTCGTATCAGGGCAGGGCTTTCAGCCCTGCCGCGAGGTTGCTCGCCTGGTTGCCGCGCCGGAACGGCACGTTATCTGAAGCAGACGCCATTTCGGCGTGGCTGAAAGCCACGCCCTGATACGAAGCGGTGCCAATAATCCCCATGACTCTACCCTGTGTTCCTCTGTGTCCCCTGTGGTCAGCCTTCTGGCGGGTGCATTTCGATGCGTGGGCGAATTCGGCGCCGGCCGAAGCCACGCCCTGATACGAAGCGGTACCCATAATCCCCATGACTCTACCCTGTGTTCCTCTGTGTCCCCTGTGGTAAAGACTTCTGGCGGGTGCGTTTCGATGCGTGGGCGAATTCAGCGCCGGCTGAAAGCCACGCCCTGATGCGCAGCGGTGCCAATAATTCCGTATGACTCTACCCTGTGTTCCTCTGTGTCCCCTGTGGTAAACGAAGACAGCGGGCAGAAAGAGGTTTTCACACCTGCGGAACCCACGCGCCTACATCGCAGGGTTGGGAGCGAACGCTTCGTTTCTTCTCTTCTATTTTCCCTGCCAGTCCCGAGCGAATGGTAGACTCCCATTTTGTATTTATGCGGGCCTTGCGTATTTCCCTCTTCTTTCTCCTTTTTGCCAGCCGGATGGTCCTGGCGGAAGCCCCCAACATCATCCTCATCACCCTCGACACCACGCGGGCGGACCGCATGGGGTTCCTGGGATCGAAGGCAGGCCTCACCCCAAACCTCGACGCTGTCGCCCGCCAGGGAGTCGTATTTGAGCGAGCCTTTTCTCAGGCGCCGTTGACACCGGTTTCGCACGCCACGATTTTCACGGGCACCTATCCCCAGTTTCACACCGTGACCGACTTTGGCCATCCCCTGCCGCCGCTGTTGCCGTCGCTTCCCGAAATTCTCCAGAAGAGCGGATATCACACCGCAGCTTTCATCGGCGCGCTGATTCTCGATCCGCGGGCCAATATGGCTCCGGGATTCGACCGCGGCTTCGACGACTTCGACGCAGGGTTTCACCAGCGCATGCCCGGTGACACCCGCTACAACAGCATCGAGCGGCGCGGTGCTGACGTAGTGGCCAGGGGAATTTCGTGGATGAAAAAGAACAAGCAGCGGCCATTTTTCATCTGGGTTCACCTGTACGATCCGCACGCTCCCTACGACCCGCCCGCGCCGTATGACAAGATCAAGGATCCCTACAACGGAGAGATCGCCTACTCGGACGCGGCGTTGGGCAAGCTGTTCCAGTACCTGCGCCAGACCGGCCTCTATGACCGCGCGCTGATAGCAATGATGTCGGATCACGGTGAATCGCTGGGGGCGCATGGGGAAAGCATGCATGGCATCTTCCTCTACGACGAAACCATCCACGTGCCCCTGATTTTCAAGCTGCCGGGGCAGGCTTTAGCTGGCCATCGCGTCTCCAGTCGGGTGCGATTGGTGGATGTTGCGCCCACCCTGCTCAGCATGTTGAGCCTTCCGCTTCCGCCGAGCTTTCAGGGAGAGTCGCTGGTGCCGATGATGAAGGCGGCGGCCAAGCCCGCGGACGACCTGCCTGCGTACGCCGAGACCGACTACCCGCACCGCGCATTTGGGTGGAGCGCATTGCGCTCGATGCGCACCGGGAAATATCTGTTCGTTCGTGCTCCCAGGCGTGAGCTCTACGATCAGATTACAGACAAGATGGCGGAGCACAATATGGCGGCTGCGTCGCCGGCAGTTGCCGATACCCTCCAGTCACAACTTGACCAGTTTTACGACCGCACGACGAGTTATCGCGGCAAGGCCAAGGCGGCTGAGCTTAGTACCGAGCAAAGTGAAAACCTGGCCGCACTGGGTTACGCCTCATCGTCGGGCGCGGGGTTGTCGGCTGATCCGCTTCAGGGCTCCGATCCCAAGGACAAGATCGAGATTTCCAACGTCCTGCACCGTGGAATGATCGCCGTGGAGGACGGCCGCTACAAGGACGCCGTCCCGTTACTGCAGCATGTTGTGCAGGAAAGTCCGCTGATCTCGGCGGCTCAGATGCAACTGGGAGTCGCCTTATCGCGAATGAAGCGCTATCCCGAAGCCATCCCCTCGCTGAAGAAAACTCTGGAACTGCTCCCCGACTCTACGCCCGCCCAATACGAACTTGGACTGGCGTTATTTGAAGCCGGCAAGTGGGACGAATCGACGCCGTATTTCGAGTCCGTGGCCAGGAAGCGCCCAAAGTGGCCGGACGCGCAATTCTCTCTCGCCTCGGTGTACGCCAGAACTCGAAAAGTGCAGGAGGCGGTGGACCTCTTGCAAAAAGTCATCGTGATGAACCCGCAACACTTTCGGGCGAACCTGCTGCTGGGACGAATCCTGTCATTGCAGCATCGCGCGGGCGAAGCCATTCCCTACCTGAAGCAGGCGACGGTTACCGAGCCCAACAACTTCGAGGGTCACGCGTTCCTGGCAGATGCGTACCAGCAGCTTGGAGAAATCCAGCTTGCCGCCAGTGAGCGCGCGCGCAGCGACTCCCTGAAAAACCGCTGATCAGGCAAAGAAAAAGGGGCGAATTTGATTCGCCCCTGAAAGCAAAGTGATGGCGCTGGCCTAGAACTCGTAACGCAACGCGAACTCCATCACTCGAGGACTGGTCAGCAAACCGCTGTAAGTGCCGAAGGTGGGGGACGAAATATCCGTCGTCACCGACTGCACGTCGAACCGCTTCAGGTTCGGCACGTTGAACACCTCCCAGCGAAGCACCATGGCGTGGGATTCGGAGTAGGGCATCTTCCACCGCTTGCTGAGCGCCATGTCGAGGGCGGCGAAGCCCTGGCCACGAATCGTGTTGCGCTCACCACTCTCGCCCGGCAGAAGGTGACGGAATGGTCCCAGTCCCACATCGGTGACCGGCAGGTCTTCAGGGAAGAGGTTGACCGAACCATCAGGACGGATGGTGGTTTTGGCGTGAGCGGGAGCAGTAGTGACGATGCCGCCGCCCAGTTGCCAATTTGTAGGCCAGGTGGAACCGTTCTGAAGCGTGACCGGGAAGCCGCTGGTCCAGCGAGCCAAGCCGAACAGCTGCCAGCCGCCGATGAGAGCCTCGGTCACGCCATGAGCGCCTCCTGCAAATGCCTTTCCCCGTCCGAAGGGCAGGTCAAAGCCCCAGTTCAGATTGAGCTGATGCTTAGCGTCGAAGTCGGAGACTCCGCGCAAGTCGTTCGGAGACCAGGAATTGATTACCTGGCCGCCGAGACCGCTCCAGGCGTCGATGCGCTCGGCGTCGGAGGAGAGGTCGATGGACTTCGAATAGGTGTAGTTGACGTCAAACTGCACACCGTGCGTCATGCGTTTGCGGAAGTTCACTTGGAGAGCGTTGTAGTTCGAACTTCCGATCGACCGCCAGGAATAGAGCGAATGGAACTGGCTGTTGAAGAAGGCGTTGCCTCCGTAGATGCTCGGGTAGTAGTTCAACGGGCAAGGCGGTCCATAGCTGCAATCCGTGCCGCCTTCCAAGATTCCCGCGATTCCGGCGCGGCCGGTGCTGTCGACGTCGTAGTCGGAACCCCAGTAGTCGAGGTTGGCGAGTGGCGTGGTCTCGTCGCCGAAGCCGAACACCGGTCCGCCACCACAGGAAAACAAGTCATACATGGCCTGAGTCACGTCAAGCGTCGACCCCCCGGAGCAGGCGAGCGAGTACTCGTCACCCGGTTGCAGCGGCGCCACTATGTTCTGCCAGTAGGCGGCCGTCGGCCCCACAACGGCGGCGTTCACGTCATCCGTAGCAGCGCCCTGAAATCCAATCTCCGACAGGCGCCGGGCGGCGGTAAAGTAGTCGACCCCGGACTTGGGGTCCTTGATGTTGAGCGGCATGGCCAAATCTTCCTGCGTCAGCAGGCGATGCGCCATGCGGCCAACGTACGAGACTTCCAGGCTCATCCCGCCCGGCAGTTCGCGACCCACAGAGAAATCGATGGTATAGGCGTATGGCGTCTTGATGCGATTATCCAATCCCCACTGAATGGCGAGACCGGATCCCGCCGCAGGATACGTGTAAGGGAAACCTCCTGTGGGCGTGGCCGGAAAATAGGGATTGCCGTTTGCGTCATTCACAGGCACAGTATTCAGCCCGGTGAGGCGGGGAGCGGTCGCTGCGCTCGGAATCGGCGCCGTGATGCTCGTAGAAAGGCCAAACGATCCGCGCGAGTCAAAGGTATTGAGCAAGCCGGCCCCGATGCGATCGTAGACCATGCCGAAACCGCCGCGAATGACGGTCTTATCTCCGGAACCGAACAGGTGCTCCAGGAAGCCACCATCCGGCTTTGGCGAGTAGGCGAACGACACGTGGGGACCAAGGTTGTGATAGTCCCAATCGTAGTAGCCCGGCTTGCCGTTGGCAGGGCCGGCAAGGGCGAAGCTGATCAGAGGATCGTCAACCGAAGACCCTCCGTTCGACATTTTTCTTGCCCGGTTGTTGAACCAGTCGCCCAGACTGGTAGTGGGTGTGACCTGGGTTCCACTGGTCTCCCATGGCGGGGAGAACAATGAGTAGCGCAGCCCGAAGTTCAGGGTCAAGTTTGGCTTCGCGCGGTACGAGTCCTGGAGATAGAACTCGTATTCGTCCGCGCCGAAACGGCGATGCAGAGGCGCACCCTGAGGGAAAGTCTCGCCCGACTTGTCGAAGTTAAACTGGCCGTTCACCTCGCTCACGATTCCCATCATTGCCATCAGTGGCCAGTTATAGCCTAGCCGAAAGGCTGACAGCACGGCTGGGAATCCGTCAGCGCTGTGATTCGCGGGATTGAGCGGGCTGCCTGTTCCGACAATTCCCGCCGTGTCGAGTCCGGAAGAGTTGGTAGATCCGCTGGAAAACGAGGTAAGGAAATTCTGCCGCGGGTTGCGGATGAAGCGGAGGTTCGTTCCCATCTGAAAGGTATGCTTCCCCTTGGTCCAGGAAAGATCATCCACAAAGTTGTTCACTGGCGTCTGGAAAGAGCTGCTGCGGGTGACCGCAAGTTCCGAATTGTTGGCGCCTTCATCGTCATTCAATCCGCGGAAATAGACGAAGGGATCGGTATCGTTGTTTCCGATATCGTCGAAGCTCTGGCGGGTGAAGCCCCAGTGAAAGTTGTTGACCAGTGTGGGCGTAATTACAGCCGTATAGCCCACCGAGAATCCCTTGCTGTAGTCCGCGAAGGTATGCACCGGCGGAGTTCCGGGAAGATATGGTGACTTGGCCCGGGTGTCGTTGCGCAGAGCGCCGCGCCAGAAAACGCTGTGGCTGCCGCTGGAAGTGATGTTGTAGTCTGCACGCGCGATATACCAGTTGTTATCCGTCGAGTTTGGACCGCGAAAACGATACCCTACGAAGTTCAGGCCATCTCCCTGGTTTTTGAAATCGTTTGGCTCGGGGAAGGAGTTGAAGTAGCTCAGCATGACCGGGTTGTTGCCGACGTTCAGCGGATCAAGAGTCTGAATCTGCCCGGGCGTCAGGCTGGCAACCAGGCCGAGGCCGGGAACATTCTCGACGCTCACATTCGGATTACCGGTGCTGCAATTCGGGTCGCTGGTGACGCATTGATAGCGAATGATGCCCTGGCGAAGGGTATCGCTGGGCACGATTCGCAGTTCGCTCGACTCCTCGCGCTGCCGCGAACCTTCGTAGTTCACGAAAAAGTACAAGCGGTTCTTCACGATGGGCCCGCCCAGCGAGCCGCCAAAGATATTGCGGATCAGTTTTAGAGGGTCGTTCGGTTCGCCATTGTTAAATTCCGCCTGTTTGACGAAGTAGTCGTTGGCGCTGGTAATGGTGTTGCGGTGGTACTCGTATAGCGACCCGTGGAAATTGTTGGTTCCGCTCTTGGTGACCAGCGAAACCTGGGCGCCGGAGGACCTCCCCTGGTCGGCGTTGGAGTTGGAAGTGGTTACCCGGAATTCCTGCACCGAGTCGAGCGTGACCGGCAGAACGGAGGTGAAGGCGCTGCCATTCACCTGGTCGTTGACGTCGACTCCGTCCAGCGTCACGTTGCTCTGGTCGCTGCGCGCTCCGTTGACCGCTCCGCTCCGGGTATCAACATCACGGTTCACGTCGGTGCGGTTGCCGGTGTAGGCCACACCCGCCTGGAGCGTCAGCAAATCGGGAATGTTCCTGCCCTCCAGCGGCAGGGCTTTGATCTGGCTCTCGCCGTATGGGGTTCCGAGCGAGGCGTCAGTAGTGTTGATCTTGGCGGCTTCGGCGGTCACCTCGACCACTTCCGAGGCAGTTCCGACGTCCAGCGATACGTTCGCTGTGGCGGGAGTGCTGACGAGCAGGTGAACGTCACTCTGCTCGTACTTGCGGAAGCCGGCCATGGTCACGCTCAGCTTGTAGGAACCGGGAGTGAGCTGGAGAAACTCGTATTCGCCATTGTCCCCGGTGGTCGCTGTGCGCTCGATCCCGCGCTCTGGGCTGTTCAACGTCACCGTTGCGCCCCGTACCGAGGCTCCACTCTTGTCGGTGACGGTTCCGCGCAGGGAGGTGGTCGATGATTGCCCCCAGGACAGGGAGGCGACGCAAAGGGCAAATGCGATTAGGGAGGCTGCTATTGGGGAAGCAGAACGCATAGTGACTCCTTGAGTTGGAGAGGTTCGAAAAAGCGGCCAAACACTACGCCAGGATGGACTGCTGGAACGGATTCACTGCAAATCGTTGTCCAAAGATGTTGAAACTGTGTTTCAGCCGTTTACGGAAACGTTTTTGTTAGGAAATCCCGATTCTGGAATGATTTCAATACACATTTTGGAATACGTTTACTTGCGCTTAGGAAAAGGCGCTGCTCGCCAGCACAAACAAGACTGGCAAACACTCCAGTGTGTACCGCGGCTCGGGGTTCTCGAGCGACCCCAGGAAGAGCGAGCGCACCACCACGAAGGCCAGCAACAGGCCAGCGCCGAAAAGTTGCCGTCGTCGGATCGGCCCGCCCAGCGCGGCTGCCACATAAAAGAAATTGATGCATCCCATCGCAATTGCCAATACCGATCCCAGCGTGTCGTCGTTGAATTCCCACCAGCGGCGGTCGGAAGGCAGCAGTTCTGTCCGGGGCCGCAGCCACATGTCGACGATGCGCACGGCGGGCAGCGAGACATAGTAGCGGAGAGGATGGTCCTGGATGCGATCCCAGGCGAGTTTCGCGAACCGGGCGTCAAGCTCCGGCCCGATTGTGAGCGTGCTGTTGTAGTCGGCAATGACTGCCAGCGTTTGTTCCCGCTGTGCAGCACTGTCAAATGCCCGGGAAGGAAGCTGGCTGGGATCGATGGCGGCGCCGGGTACCTGCCAGTAAATCTCCTCAACCGACGCATAATCCGCCATCCAGGTTTTGACCCAGTGGTTGAATCCCATGGAGACGAACTGGTCTTCCTCGTTCGCATAGCGGGGAGCGAGCGGCTGCAACCGATGCAGGGTCCACAGGTTGCGGACCGTCCAGGGCATGAGAGGAACAAAGCTCATGAGGCACAGGATGCAGCCCGCCTTGAACCATCGAACGGTGGTGAGCCCGCGCTCCGGCCCGTCACTCAGAAAAGCTTTTATCAGCCGGAATAAGACATAAAGGCCGAGTCCAATCAGCAGCAGCCCCCCATCCGGGCGAAACAGAATGGCTCCTCCGATCGCAAGACCACAAACTGCCCAGGCACGCAGCTTGCCCGAGCTAAAGGACTCCAGGGCCATTACTGCGAAATCCAGCGCCAGCGCCGTGAAGAAAATCTCCCATGTCTCGGTGAGGGCGGCAGCCGTGTAGTTGGCGGTGAACGGACAGAGAGCAGCCAGCAGAAAAGCCGGGCGGACCGCACGCGAAGAAATCACTCTGCGGGCGAGATCGGCGATAACGAAGCATGTGCCGATATCGACGAACACTTGCACTACCATCGCCGCACGGTAATGGTCCTCGCCAAAGATCGCGAAGATGATGGCGAGGAATGCGGGGTATCCCGGCAGGCGCGTTAAGGTGGGCGAAATCCCGGTCTGGCTACCCAGGCCATAGATCGAATCCTGCAGCCAGTTCTTGGCGATCTCGCCGTAAATGTAGGAATCGTCGGTGATGGCAGGGAAGCGAATGACAAACAGCAGCCGCAGCGCGAGGGCGGCAAGCGTGGCCCACAGAAAGAATCGGAAGTGTCGGCGCAGAAGTTCGCGCACGCAGAAACTATACTTCATTCTGACGGCGACATCTTCCGGCAATTGACCGCTTTCCAGCGGCGGCTTACGATTAAAGCGGTCCGATTTTCATGGTGCAGCCGGTTTTTTTCGATCCGCGCCAGGCCCGCTGGAAGCGCCTCCGCCGCCTGCTGGATGCAATTGGCGTTGCCACCACGCTGATCATCGGCTTCTTCGTTTACACCGCCTTGCGGGCGGAG
Source organism: Terriglobales bacterium (assembly GCA_963803205.1). Classification (GTDB taxonomy): domain Bacteria; phylum Acidobacteriota; class Terriglobia; order Terriglobales; family Acidobacteriaceae; genus CAWDLG01. The sequence goes on along the minus strand of CAWDLG010000002.1, from coordinate 300,402 downwards.
CCCCTGCCCGATCTGCTGCTGCCGCTCCAGAAACGTCCTTACCACGCGCTCAAGGAAAACGAGAAGGAAAAGGCCAAGGAGCACCGCCGCCTGGCTCTGGCTGCCCGCCGCAGCCATAGAAGATCCCGCGGCGCCCCATCGCTCGTGAAGCTGAATGCCGAGGAAGGCATCCGGGCGGCCTTCTACGTCACCTGGGACGCGGCCAGCTTTTCGTCACTCCGCGAGTATGCCCGTCAGATCGATCTGCTCTTCCCCGAATGGCTGCACATGATTACCCCGGACGGCCACTTGCAGGGTGTGGACGCGCAGACCAACAAGTTCTTCAACATCATGCAGGGCCCGGTCGTGCATTCGGTCGACGAAAAAGTGATGCCATTTCTCAAGTCGGAAGACACCGGGATGGAAGTCTTTCCGCTGGTCAATAATTTCGACGGCGCCGACTGGGTCGACATCTCTGACTTCCTGAACAATCCCGAGTCAAGAGACCTTTTCCGCCGCCAGATTGCCGCATTTCTGGCGAGCGACCGCTACCGCGGGCTCATGGTCGATTTCGAGGCTTTTCCAAAGAAGGGACAGCCGGGATATCTCGCTCTCCTCAAAGAACTCTCTGCCGATCTGCATGCGCGTGGCATGAAGCTCTACACCGCGGTGCCCTCGAAAAACGACGAATGGAATTACCCGGCCGTCTCGGCGGCGGTAGACGGCGTAATCCTGATGAATTACGACGAACACTACGGCGGAGGCGAGGCCGGCCCCGTGGCGTCGCAGGACTGGTTCGTCTCCAACCTGAGGTTCGCCAAGAAAGTCATCCCCCAGGACAAGCTGATATGCGCCATCGCCAACTTCGGCTACGACTGGCCGCAGAAACCAAGGCACGGCAAACTGCCCCCCGACGAAAAAGACAAGAACCAGTCCGTGCAGGACGCCTGGCTCACGGCGCGCGATTCCGATGCGGACGTGGATTTCGACAGCGATAGCCTGAATCCGCATGTCGGCTACCTCGACGAACACAACATTCAGCACGACATCTGGTTCCTGGACGGCGTAACCGCCCTGAACCAGATGCGCGCCGCCCAGAGCCTTGGGATCAAGACCTTCGCTTTGTGGCGGCTCGGTTCTGAAGACCGTTCGCTCTGGCGCGTCTGGGATGCGCCCGGTGAAACCGGCGCTCCCGAGAAACTCAAAGACGTTCCCCCAGGCCAATTCGTCGACATGGAGGGCGAGGGCGAGATCCTTCGAATCGAGGATCGGCCGGACAATGGCGTGCGCGCGATTACGGTCGACAAGAATTCAGGCCTGATCAACGACGAAAACTTCGATTCCCTCCCCGAGCCTTACCGCGTCGGACGCTACGGGGCTCGCAAGAACGAAGTAGCGCTGACTTTTGACGATGGGCCGGACCCGGAGTGGACGCCGAAAATCCTCGACGTGCTGAAGAATGAGCATTCCCAGGCAACGTTCTTCCTGATCGGGATTCAGGCAGACAATTTCGCCGACCTGACCGAGCGCATCTACCGCGAAGGCCACGGGATCGGGAATCACACCTTCACCCATCCCGACATCAGCAACATTTCTCATGCCTACATGAAGCTGGAGCTGAACCTTACCGAGCGGCTCTTCGCCAGCCAGCTGGGAATCCGCACATTGCTGCTCCGGCCGCCTTATTCGATTGACGCCGAACCGGACACCGAAGACGAAGTGCGGCCGCTCGAACTGGCGCAGCAGATGGGATACATCACGATAGGAGACAAGATCGACCCCAACGACTGGCGGGACAACCCGCGAAGGAGCGCCGACCAGATCGTCGCTGACGTGCTCGATCATCTTCCGCCGTGCGCGGCCGGAGACCTTCGCTGCGGCAACATCGTTCTGCTGCACGACGGTGGCGGCGACCGCCGTCAGACCGTGCTGGCGCTTCCCCGAATTATCGAGGGCATCCGCGACAAAGGGCTGAAGATCGTTCCCGTCTACGAACTGCTGGGCAAGACGCGAGCTGACGTGATGCCGCCCATCCCACTCAACCAGCGCTGGACGGCGCGCCTGAACTGGATCGGATTCTGGCTCCTCCCTATGCCGCTCCGCATCATCGCCTGGATTTTCCTGGTCGGGGACCTGCTGATGACAGGCAGACTGCTGTTCGTGGGACTGTTTGCAGTCTACGACCGGCTGCACACCCGGGACTACGGAACCGTCGCTGAGATACAGTCATTTCAACCGACGGTGGCGGTGCTGATCCCTGCGTTCAACGAGGAAAAGGTCATCAAGCGAACTATCCGTGCGGCTCTGGCCTCGACGTACCGAAACCTGCGGGTGATCGTCATCGACGACGGCTCGGCCGATGCCACCCTTGAAGTCGCGCGGGAATCTTTCCCCGCGGAACAGAATTCCGGACGCCTGCTCATCCTGACGAAGCCGAACTCGGGCAAGGCCGAAGCTTTGAACTTTGGACTGCAACATCTGGCCGACGAGGAAATCTTTGTCGGCATCGACGCCGACACGGTCATCGCGCGTGGCGCAATTTCGTTCCTGGTGCCACATTTCCTGGATCCCAAGGTTGGCGCAGTCGCGGGAAACGCGAAGGTCGGCAACCGTGTCAATGTGTGGACACGCTGGCAGGCGCTGGAATACATCACCAGTCAGAATTTCGAGCGCCGCGCCCTGAACACACTGGGCGCGGTCAGCGTGGTGCCGGGCGCAATCGGGGCCTGGCGGACTGCCGCCGTACGCGAGGCTGGCGGCTTCCACACCGACACCGTCGCCGAGGACGCGGACCTCACCATGGCGCTTCTGCGGCGTGGCTATCGCGTGGAGTACGAAGACCGGTCTCTTGCCTTTACCGAAGCTCCGGTCAACGGAAAGGGCCTGATGCGGCAGCGCTTCCGCTGGTCGTTCGGCATCCTGCAGGCGGTGTGGAAGCACCGGGCAGTCTTCGCCAGAAAGGGCACGCTCGGCTGGGTGGCGCTACCGAATATCGTGATCTTTCAGATCTTCCTTCCCATTGTCTCTCCCCTGATCGACCTCATGTTCGCGTGCGGAACCCTGTGGTACTTCGTGCAGAAGTGGTTCCATCCCGAGTCCACCGATCCGGCAAGCTTCCAACGGCTGGTTTTTTTCTTTGCGGGCTTTCTGGTGATCGATTTCATTGCTTCGGCTATCGCCTTTGCCCTGGAACGCCGTCAGCCGGGATCGAAAGAAGACGTCTGGCTGCTGGGCCAGGTATGGCTGCAGCGCTTCGCCTACCGGCAGCTTTTCTCCCTGGTGCTGCTCAAGACTCTGAAACGCGCGATTCAAGGTGGGCGTTTCGCCTGGGACAAACTGGAACGCACCGCCGAGGTGAGCTACACTCCCGCAGAGAGCCACGATTCCGTCCAGGTTCCCTGAGTTTTCGACGAGGGGTGCGCTATCTCCCGTACCATCATCGAGCCATTCCGCATCAAGAGCGTCGAGCCGATTCGCTGGACGACGCGTCCGCAGCGCGAAGAGCTTCTCAAATCCGCCCACTACAACCTGTTTCTTCTTTCCGCCACCAACGTTCTCATCGACCTGCTCACCGATTCCGGAACCGGCGCCATGTCAACCCACCAATGGGCCGCGGTTATGGAGGGCGACGAAAGCTATGCCGGGAGCAAGAGCTTTGAACGTTTCCGCGCCTCCGTGCAGGACGTCTTCGGCTACAGGCATGTGATCCCCACACATCAGGGCCGCGCGGCAGAGCGAATCCTGTTCAGCGTGATGTGCAAAAAGGGAGACGTCGTCCCCAACAACACGCACTTCGACACAACACGCGCCAATGTGGAATTCGTTGGGGCCGAGGCCCTGGACCTGGTGATCCCGGAAGGCCGGCAGCCTTCGCTAGATTTTCCGTTCAAAGGCAACATGGATGTTGGCGCACTGGAAGCGCTGATTCGAGACCGCGGCCGCGAACGCATTCCGCTGGTGATGCTCACCGTCACCAACAACTCCGGCGGCGGACAACCGGTTTCCATGGAGAACGTGCGGCAGGTGAGCGCGCTCTGCCGCAAACATGGCATTCCGCTCTACTTTGACGCCTGCCGCTTCGCCGAGAATGCATACTTCATCAAGCTGCGCGAGGTGGGCTACGAGGCCATGAGCCCGAAGCAGATCGCGCAAGAGATGTTCAGCCATGGTGATGGCTGCACCATGTCGGCCAAGAAAGACGGCATGGCCAACATCGGCGGCTTTCTCTGCACGAATGACGACATGCTGGCGCAACAGCAGCGGGACCTGCTGATCCTGACCGAAGGCTATCCCACCTACGGCGGCCTGGCCGGGCGCGATCTCGAGGCGATTGCGGTAGGCGTGCAGGAGGCGCTCGAAGAAGACTATTTGTGCTACCGGATTGCTTCCACGGCCTACCTCGGAAATCACATCGCCGAGCGCGGAGTGCCGATCGTGCAGCCTCCTGGGGGACACGCGATCTATCTCGACGCCCGCGCCTTTCTTCCCCACATCTCTCCCGAGCAGTTTCCGGGAGTGGCTCTCGCAGCCGAACTCTATCTTGCCGGAGGAATCCGGTCAGTCGAAATTGGGACCCTCATGTTCGGCCCGGCCGCAAAGATGGACCTGGTGCGGTTGGCGATTCCGCGGAGGGTTTACACGCAAAGCCACATCGACTATGTGGTCGAGGTCATCCTCGATGTCTGGCAGAACCGCCAAACCATTCCCGGCATGAAGCTCACCTACGAAGCGCCATTTCTCCGCCACTTCACCGCGAAGCTGGAGCCACTGGGCGGATAACCCTCTAACCACAGAGGTCACAGAGGATCACAGAGATTCAAGTATCGCGAGGCTCTTCCTCTGTGTCCCTCTGTGCCCCCTGTGGTTAGACCTCGTACATCTCACGGATGGTAAACTTAGGAGTTACTTCCCCGGACTTCTCGTCCCTTTCGAGGTATTTCTCATGGCCACTCTGGAAGCTACTCGCCCGCAAATACGCCTTCACCAGGGGCCGTTCGTCAACGAACCCCTTGTTGACTTCACCAAGGATCAGGCTGCGAGGGAGATGCGCGCCGCCGTAGAGAAGGTGCGTGGACAGTTGGGGCGCGAGTACGACCTCATCATCGGCGGGCAGCGGATCAAGACCCAGGACAAGATCAAGTCGATCAATCCCGCCAGGCCTTCGGAGATCGTTGGCCTGCACCAGAAGGCCGGGAAGGAACATGTCGAGCCTGCCATGAATGCGGCGCTCCAGGCATTTCAAATCTGGAGCCGTACCTCGGTGGAAGAGCGCGCCAGTCTTGTGTTCCGAGTTGGCGACATCATTCGCGAGCGCAAGTTCGAGTTCTGCGCATGGCTGGTCTTCGAAGTCAGCAAGAACTGGGCGGAAGCGGATGCGGACATCGCCGAGACCATCGACTTCTGCGAATTCTACGGCCGCGAGGCGCTGCGCCTTTCGAAGGTGGAGACACCGGTTCAGTTGCCGGGCGAGCGCGACTCTCTGTTCTACGTTCCTCTCGGCGTGGGCGCAGTGATCCCGCCCTGGAATTTCCCCTGCGCCATCATGGCGGGGATGACGCTGGCTTCGATCGTCTGCGGCAATACTGTCGTGCTCAAGCCGTCAAGCGATTCTCCGACCATCGCCGCAAAGTTTGTCGAAGTGCTGGAAGAAGCCGGAATGCCGGACGGTGTGGTCAATTTCTGCCCAGGTTCGGGCGCCACGTTCGGCAATGCCATCGTGACCCACCCCAAGACGCGCTTCATCGCGTTTACCGGCTCGCGGGAGGTCGGACTCGACATCAACAAGAGCGCCGCTGCACAGAGCCCGCAGCAACTATGGATCAAGCGTACGATCCTGGAAATGGGCGGCAAGGATGCCATCATCGTCGATGCCGATGCCGATATCGACTCCGCCGTAGAAGGCGTGGCTGCCGCCGCCTTCGGTTTCCAGGGGCAGAAGTGTTCCGCTTGTTCGCGGGCCATCATCGACGAGCGGATCTATGACACATTTCTCGGAAAGCTGAAAGCTCGGGTGGAGAAGATCCAGGTGGGCGATCCCGCCGAGAATGCAAACATGGCTGCCGTCATCAACGAAGGCTCGATGAAAACCATCCTGGAATACATTGAGCAGGGAAAGAAAGACGGTCGCATTCTTACCGGAGGGGCGCGCGCCACCGAAGCCGGAGAGGGCTATTTCATCCAACCGACCGTCATCGCCGACATTCAGCCCAAATCGAAACTGGAGCAGGAAGAGATATTCGGTCCCGTGCTGGCAGTCATCAAAGCCCGCAACTACGACCATGCTCTGGAAATCGCGAATGATACCGAATTCGGCCTGACGGGCGCCGTCTACACCGGTTCGCAGGAGAAGATCGACCGGGCCATCCGCGAGTTTCATGTGGGCAATCTGTATATCAATCGCAAGTGCACCGGCGCGATTGTCGGCGCGCACCCGTTTGGCGGATTCAACATGTCGGGGACGGACTCCAAGTCGGGCGGACCCGATTATCTCTACCTGTTCAGCCAGGCCAAATCCGTGGGTGAAAAAATCCGGTAAACGCGTTTTAACAGAGCGCGCTAACTCCCGTCCTTTCAATACGGCGCCTGCCGCGAGGCGGGCGCTTCCTTATCCCCTCCATCAAAAATTGCAATTGGACAGGCTGTTGTGTCGCTGGCTAATGTTTCAACATGGACGTTTTATCGGTAAGTGAAGACTCGCATGTGGATATCCTGCACGAAATCGGCAGCCGCCTGGCCGGGGAAGGGTCGTTGCAGGATGTTCTGGCCCGTGTCGTCGAGTTTGCCACCGCGCTGGTGAAGTGCGATTCGTGCTTCATCTATGTCATGGAAAGTGACGAACTGGTGCTGCGCGCCTCGAAGAATCCGCACGAGGAAGTCGTAAACCGCCTGAAGCTGCGCATGGGGCAGGGCATCACCGGCTGGGTTGCGGAACACCGCGAGCCCGTCGCCGTCTCGAAGGACGCGGTCCACGATCCCCGGTTTCAATTCTTCAACGAGCTGCCGGAAGACCGCTACGAGGCTTTTCTCTCCGTACCCGTTCTCTCGCGTGGAAAACTGGTGGGTGTGATCAACCTCCAGCACCGCCAGCCGCACATCCACAACCGCCGCGAAGTACGGCTGATTTCAACCGTGGGGATCCTGGTTGGCGCAGAAATCGAGATGGCCCGCCTGGAAACGGAGAACACGAGCCTTGCCCAGCAACTCCAGACCCGCAAGGTGGTCGAACGCGCCAAGGGCATCCTGCAGCGCGACCTCGGCCTAACCGAAGAGCAGGCCTACCTGAGCCTGCAACGCCAAAGCCGGCAGAAGCGCCGCTCCATGAAGGAAATCGCCGAAGCCATCGTTCTCAGCGACGACGTAAAGAGCACGCTTCAGAGTAGCGAGCCCACCCCGCGCCCGTGAGCGGGTGCCCCTCCCTTGTCGCGTTCTTTGCGACAGGGTGGGGATGTTGATTTCCATCCACTAACTCAAATTCCGTGTTTTCGCCTGGACCCTGTGTTCCTCTGTGACCCCTGTGGTTTCGTTTTCTAACCACAGAGCCCACAGAGGGGCACAGAGAACATCTACACAAGGTCGGCTTCGAGGGTGTCCCATCCCTTGTCGCGTTCTTTGCGACAGGGTGGGGATGTTGATTTTCCATTCACCAATTCAAACTCCCCGCCCTGTGTTTTCGCTTGGACCCTGTGTTCCTCTGTGACCCCTGTGGTTTCGTTTTCTAACCACAGAGCCCACAGAGGGGCACAGAGAACATCTACACAAGGTCGGCTTCGAGGGTGTCCCATCCCTTGTCGCGTTCTTTGCGACAGGGTGGGGATGTTGATTTCCATCCACCAATTCAAACTCCCCGCCCTGTCGTTCCAAACTACGGAACGACAAGGACGGGGCACTCTCTGGCTACTTCGATCCGCTCTGCAGAGCCGGAACGGGCCCGGAGCGGGCCGTCACCGTGTTCGTCTCCGCCGGCAGGCGATAGCTCAACGTCATGCTCATCTCCTTGATGTAGAACTCGCTCACGTAAACCTTGCCGCCTATGTGCGAAAGAGTCAGCCGGCTGGCTTGAGAGAACTGCGTTGGGGTCACCGATTGCGGGATGATCATGGCTACCGGGCCGGCATCCATGCTGCGCAACAGCACGACCACTGTAGCGCCGTGATCCTCCACTGTGTACGCGTACTTTCCCGCAGGAAGAACCGCGGTGCCCCAGTGGGTCTCGGTGGTGAGGGTAAATCTCCCGGCCGCGCTGGACGCATTTGCGGCACAGCTAAGGGTTGCTACTGCAACAATGGTGAACATCATTTGTGCAATCCGACGTTTGCTTAACATACTCCGACCTCCTTCAGGTTTGGTTGGCTGGGGAGCGCGCACACTGCCGCGCCAGTGCGCAAACCAGTGCGTGCACGACTCAGTTTTTGGTGGGACAACAGGGTCGGAAACGAAACGGCGCAGCGGCCAGGCGGAACAGCAAACGTCGGAGTTTTGCGCCTATCCGCTCATTCCGGGCGGAGCAGGCACAAGGAAACTCTGCCAGAGATTGGAACCACGGTCCAATCGAAAAAATCTATGGGGTCTAAAACCGGTGCGGGCAAAACAAAAAGCCGCGCGTACGCGGCTCATGAGACAGCAAATTGCGGCTACTGTGCTGCGCCCGCCCCCGGCACTGCTTGCGGCGAACTGCCGGCAGCGGTGGCTGCTGCGGCTTCATTCAGAATGCGGTGATGGATGGTGAACAGCGCCAGTTCCAACCGGTCGGAGACGCCGATCTTGTCGTACACGTTACGAAGGTAATTCTTGATCACCTGTTCAGTCGTCCCGAGCTGCGAGGCGATCTCCTTGTTCTTGTAGCCCTGCACGATGAGCGCCACGATGCGCAGTTCCTTGGCGGTCAGCCGGTCACGCACGCGCAATCCGACCATGTCGTTCTCGGTGAGTTCGCTGGGGACGGCGATGTCCTGCACCCAGTTTTCCCCGCGGGCCACGCGCCTGACGCAGTCCACCAGCGATGCGCTGGTCACATTGCGGTAGACCACTCCGTGCGCGCCCGCGCCCATATAGCGCTGCGCGCTCTCGCCGGTATCCGCCAGCACTACGACGCGAGTCTTGCTGCGGTTGGCGGCCTGCAGGATGCTATTGAAATCGGAGTGGAACCCCCCGGCGATGATCAGCACGGCGGCGCGAAACTTGTCCAGAGCCATGAACATCTGCTCCGGGGTCTGCGCCTGGGCCACGATGCGCATTTCGTCTTCAACCGCCAGTACCTTGGCGATCCCCGCGCGGAAGATGGCCTGATTGTCGGCCAATATGAGTTTCAGCATCGCGTCTGCACCTCAGCTTACGAGTGGCGAACGAAATCGTAGGAGTCAATCACGCAGGCTACGCCGCGTGAATCGGCGTCGGCGCCCGAGTCTGGTTCATCGGTCCGCACCACCCGCCCGCGGCACTGAATCACCACATTTTCCTTGGCTCCCGTTACCTCGGGGGGCAAGGCGATCTCGAACTCGACGTTGGAGCCGACCTCAAGGGCAGCGCCGGCGCGGATATACACTCCCGCGGCGCTGAGATTGCCGGTCACTCCCGACTCTTCTCCGCTGCTCGCTTCCCGGTGAATCTTGATAGGCAGTTCTAGGGGAAATCTCTTTCCAGTGCGTGCTTCGGACACAAAACCTCCTAGAGGCTGGCCCTTGTCAGCGATCAAAAGCCAGATCCAAACAGCACAGCTCCTGGGGGAGACGATCGCTTAGAGGCCCTTATACCACGGATGACACCCCTCCTGAAAGGGTGGGTGACGGGTAAGTTAATGGGAGGATGTGGCTTCCGTCGGCGAAGGACGGACAAATCCGGGCGGAAGACGGGTGGTGCTCGTTCCCGTCCCCGCGGGCCTGAAGTCGTACCAGGATCTTTTGCGTTTGTGCAACTCTCACCGTTTGTCAGAGAGCGGCTTCTTGTCAGGGAGCAGCTTCGTATCAGGGAGCGGCTTCGTATCAGGGCAGGCCTTCAGGCCTGCCGTAGCAGTCACGACCGAGCGGGCCTTCAGGCGCTGTGAAAAGTCCAATTCTGATACGAATCGGTTCAGGTACTATCTGTCCAAGGAGTGGCTCATGCCGGCAAACGGATTTGGAGGGCTGCGGGTGCTGTCGCTGGAAAGCCGCCGCGCCAAGGAAATGGCCCAGCTGATCGCCAACAATGGCGGAAATCCGATTGTGGCTCCTTCAACGCGTGAAGTCCCTGAAGGTCCGAATGACGACGAATTGAAGTTCGCCTCGGGCCTGCTGGCGGACGAATTCGGCGTGGTGATCTTCCTCACCGGTGTTGGCACCCGCCATCTTGCCCAGGCCATCGACGCCGTGTGCCCGCGGGACCTGTTCGTTGCGGCTCTTAGCCGTACCCAAGTCGTCGCCCGCGGCCCCAAACCGATCGCAGTCTTGCGGGAATTCGGCGTGCCGATCGCGCTGTCGGTTCCCGAGCCGAATACCTGGCGCGACCTGCTGGCTGCACTCGACCAGGAAACAGCCAACATTCCACTCCGCGGGCAGAAGGTCGCGGTGCAGGAATTCGGGATCCCCAGCACGGAACTCTATGCCGGACTCGCCGAGCGCGGCGCGACCGTCTTTCCGGTGCACGTCTACAAGTGGGAGCCGCCCGAGGACACCGGTCCTCTGCGCGAGGCAATCGCGGCGCTGGCGCGCAATGAAATCGATGTGGCCATGTTCACTTCGTCAGTTCAGATCCATCACCTGTTCCAATTCGCGGAAGAAATGAAGCTGCGTGACGAACTCGTCCGCGGACTGAAGCGGACGGTCATCGCATCGATTGGCCCGACAACCTCCGGTACGCTGCGGGACTTCTCGATTCCCGTCGACATGGAGCCCAGCCATCCCAAGATGGGGTTCCTGGTGAAGGAAGCCGCCGAACAAAGCGCTGAACTGCGTCGTCGTAAAGCCCCGCACGCCGGCTGACTCTTCCCCGCACTATCCTCCTGCCGGCAAACGGCAAGAGCCGTATCAGGGCGCGCCTTCAGGCCAACGGCGCGGCTGAAAGCCACGCCCTGATACGAAGCCTTACTCGCTCGCGATCGCAATCCCCGATTTCGTTCCCACCCTTTCGTCATCTGTCTATGGAAGACATCCCAACCCCAAAAGACAACCTGCCCGGAGAGCTCCGCATCGGAGCGCCGCTTCTGGTCCACCGAGCCCGGTCGTTGAGACCGAAACAAGAAGCGCGGTTCGGTGTTTACACATTCAGGTCAAAAGCTGGAGGCAAGGAGGAACCTTTATGGCACTCAGTTCGAAATTGAGACCGCTCGCTATTGGGGTGTTGTTCGCGGGCTCCCTGGCGATGTCAGCCTGCGCCGAGCGTGGAGCCGTTTACGTGCGAACCCCACCGCCGCCAGCTCTCAGAGAGTCCGTAGTCGTGGCTCCCGGACCCAACTACGTCTGGATTCCGGGTCACCAGGCGTGGAATGGGCGTGCATATTCTTGGGCTCCGGGACGCTACGAGGTGCGTCCGGCCAGACGGCACAACTGGGTGCCGGGCCACTGGGCGCAAACCCGGCGGGGCTGGTTCTGGGTCGATGGTCACTGGCGCTGAACGGGATGCCGCGGGGGCAGGCCCAAAAGCCCGCTCCCGCGCGGCATTTCAGCCACTGTCCTGTCGTAAGTAACGCAAGTCGTCTTACAGTCGTAACTTGTTTGCGCGGCGAATCGCGGCCAACATGATGAAGCGTCTCCCCCATCTGACGCTCATTCATGCCACTTCAGCCAGACTTGGGGACCATAAGACTTTCCGACGTCGTCTCTGCCCTGTCAATGGCGCTGGATCTTACCGAAGGCCAGCCCATGGGGCACGCGATCCGTAGCTGCATTCTCGGCATGCGCATCGCCGAGGAACTGAAGCTTTCTTCGGACGAATGTTCCGATCTCTACTACGCCCTGTTGCTCAAGGACGCGGGCTGCAGTTCCAACTCCGCCCGCATGCACCAAATCCTGGGGTCGGACGACATCAAGGCCAAGCAGGAAGTGAAGTTCGAGGACTGGACGCGCGTTTCGTTCTCCGGCCTGCGGTATCTCATGCGCAACGTTTTGCCGCACGCCTCCTTCTGGCGGAGAAGCGCGAGAATTCTGCAGATCGGCTTGCGGCAACAGCAGAACAACGCCGACCTGATCGGCGCGCGCTGCGAGCGTGGCGCGGAGATCGCGCTGAAGATCGGGCTCAGTGAGCGCGCCGCCGCGGCCATCCGCTGCCTGGACGAGCATTGGGATGGCTCCGGCTTTCCGCAGGGGTTGAGCGGCGAGCAGATCCCTCTCCTGGCGCGTATTCTCAGCGTCAGCCAGACGCTCGAAGTATTTTCCTCGAACAGCTCCCCGGCGAACGCGGTCGATGTCGTCGTGGAGAGAAGCGGGACCTGGTTCGACCCGGAATTGGTGCGGGTGGTGCAGTCGCTGGAGAGCGACGGCAGCCTGTGGAGGAAACTGATCGCGGACGATCCCCGCGTCTACGCTCTGCGCATTGAGCCTGGAGATGCCGTGCCGGCGTCGGCCGACCGGATCGACTGCCTGTGCCACGCCTTCGCCGACGTCATCGACGCGAAATCGCCTTACACGTTCCGGCATTCCGTCGGTGTCACCGAAGCGGCGCTCGAAATCGCCCGCGGACTGGGGCTCGGGCCACCGGTCGTAACCACGGTGCGACGGGCCGCCCTGTTGCACGACATCGGGAAGCTCAGCGTCTCGAACGCAATCCTTGAGAAGCAGGGTTCGCTCACCGCCGACGAGTGGCGAGTGGTGAAGCGCCACCCGGTGTACACGCGCATCATCCTGAGGACAATATCCGGTTTCGACAATCTCGCTTTCATCGCCGGCGCGCATCACGAGAGACTGGACGGAACGGGTTATCCCGACGGGCTGGGCGCTCCCCAGATGACGCTGCCGGCGCGGATCATCGCTGTGGCTGACGTGTTTCAGGCCCTGACGGAGAAACGTCCCTATCGCGCTGCCCTCTCACCGCAGGTCGTATTCAGCATGATGGAGAAGGAAGTTCCGCAGCGCCTTGACCCGGCCTGCGTTGACGTTCTGAAGCGGCTGGAGTTTGTGGAAGCCGTCGAAGAAAATGCCAGGGCGCAATCAGTCGGTCTCTGAAACCGAGTCCGCCTAGAACGCACTGCCCCCGCCTCCGCCGAATCCGCCGCCGGAGAAGCCCCCGCCCCCGCCTCCGCCCCAGCCAGAACCGCTGGAGCTTGATCGCGGCGCGGAAACAAAGACCTGGTGCATATCGCGCGCCATGCTGTGCATGGAACTCGAAAAGTAGAGGGGATTGAATCCCGTGTAGCCATTGGGCGAGACGTACCAGCGCGGCGGATCGTGCACAATTCCAGCAAACGCCTTGGCCCAGTTCTGCTCGACTCCGAGGGCCATGGCATAGGGCAGGTACTTCTCAAACGTATCCGGCGGCATGCGCTTCAGTCGATCCGCATCCACCCGGTTCATGAATTCCTGAAAGCCGAGGACGGCAACTCTCGTCCGTACGCCCTCAACCGTACGGGCGCTCATCTGCCGCGCGAACAGCCACCAGATGAGGGCGGAAATCAACCCGCAGCCAATCAACAGCCCGACTGAGCTGAACACGTTCTTGTAGCCCGAGAACTGGAGAATGGCAAAAGGAGCCGCGCTCAGCAGCGCGCCTCCAATACTGTAGCCATTCGCCGAGTCGGGGTCGAGAAGATACATGCCCTTGTTCTTCAGCGCGGACTTGATGTCCTGCTTGATCACCGGAATGGCGGTGTAGAAGTGATTCTTCAGGCTGGACAGACGGGTCTCGCTCCCGCCGGAGAATACGTTTTCGATCATCACCCGCTCATGCGGGGCGAGCCTGTGCCACTCCTCTCGCGGCTTCAGAAGATGAAAAAGGTAGTCCTTGTGATGGAAGACCAGGAGCGTGGTGTCGGCAGTCTCTTCAATCTTCACGAAACCGCGAACCGCCAGGTCAACCAGCGTCGAAGTGATGTCGCGAGGATCGACCGAGTCGTCAACAAGCGTGCCCACCTCGGCCGGGGTCATGCCCGGTGGCGGCTCATACATGGGAGCAACCGAGCGGTCGGCATCAGGATCGCGGCCCTTGTACCACCATATGGTGAACATCACGCCGAAGGTGACAAAGGGCAGGAAGAGAATCGGATTGCTTCCGATGAACCAGAAAATCCGAGCCAGCGCGCTGGGTTCCTGGAGAATCCCCTTGGGAACGTAAATGTCGATGGTGAGGCCGCCGCGCATGGGCAGCGGGTTCGTGGTTTCGAAGGTGATGTTGGCGCCATTGACGGTGGCAGTCGCCTCGCGGCCGGCGGTCCCGTAGGCGCCGGTAAACGCCTGCGCGCGCAGCGATCCCGATGCGGCAACCGGCATTGCGACAAAAGCCGACGCGTGGTCAATGGGCACGGGCCAGTCATTGCCGGTGACATTCCAGTAGAACTCGTCGTGATCCTCAAAGTAGCGGATCGCATTGCGAACCAGATAGTTGATCTCGACTGTGCGGGTGGTGTCGACCGCGTCCGGGATATAGATCTTCAGGTCGCGGAATCCGCCCGATGTGCTGGAGTCGTACTTCAGTTTCTGCCCAGCCCCGTCGGTCACCGAGGTCACGCTCATGAACAGCGTGTAGTTCGTACCGCGCGGGCCGGGGTATTCGACTGGAATCGTCCGGTGGATGCCGTGAAACTCGCCGACAAACACCAGCGTGATGCGCTCGTGCACGACCGTCGATCCGTCGGCGCCGATGCTGATGGTGTCCTGATAGTCGGAGATTCGCCAGTCGCGGGCAAAGACCGGCGTAACCAGAAGAATCGTGCAACCGCAAAGTAACGCGCGGCGAAAGATAGAAAAGAACGCCCGCTTCATCGCTAAAACTTGACCGCAACCGGCTCGCGGTCCGCTTCGGCGGTCTCGAAGAACTGGCGCAGCTGGAAACCGAACATCCCGGCCAGAAGATTGGTCGGGAACGACTGAATCTTGGTGTTCAGGTCCCGCACCACCGCGTTGTAGTAACGGCGCGAATTCTGGATCGCGTCTTCCGTCTGGTTCAGCGAACCTTGCAACTGGGTGAACTCCTCGGAGGCCCTAAGCTGCGGATAGCTCTCAGCCACCGCAAACAGGGTCCGTAAAGCCCCGGTCAACTGATTTTCGGCGGCGGCCTTGTCGGCCGGACTGGTCGCCTGCATTGCCTGGGAGCGGAACTTGGCGATATTCTCGAATGTTCCCTTCTCATGAGCGGCATAACCTTTGACCGTCTCCACCAGGTTGGGGATCAGATCGTGGCGCCGCTTCAACTGAACGTCGATATCGGACCACGCATTGTCGGCGCGCACTCGCAACTGAACGAGGCTGTTGTACATGCCGATCAGCAGCACGACGATGACAACCAGAATGCCAAGGACGATCCAGGCCATGGCTTGCGACTCCCGGGATGAATTAGATTTCAAGGGGACGGTACCATAGGCGAAAGGCTGGTGCAAATGGCCGAATGCCTTGCGCAAGCCCTTGATTCAGAAATGGTTAGTTCTACCGAATTGTGCTTTCGTGCGGTCGGGAAATAACAACGTACGCCGGATACGTGGCATCATAGATAGAGAAGAAATGAATTTCTCGCGAAGCCGACAGCCGCTCCTGAATCGATGGTTCGCTGCCCCACTCTTTTTTCTCCTGATCCTGGGTCTTTGCCCGTTCGCGCCGGGGCAGGTCTGCCTGACCGCAACCGATATGGACGCCAGCGCCAGGACTGCGCTGACCACCGCCGCCCAGCGGTTCTTTGAACTGGCGGTGCACGGCGATGCCGCAGGTTTGCGGGAAAACGCGGTGCCGGGCATTGCGGACAATTTCGCCGGGATCGAACGCGCCATCAAGGACAATCAGGCCGATCTGACCGGGGCCAACGGAACCGCGCGTTCGCCATTTCTGCTGAAGGCGGACGGAAGCGCCCCACTGCAACGGGCCGAGTTTCTATGCGGGGTCTTCGGCGCGAACGGACAAACCTCCGACAGCGTGGTCTTCGTGCTTTCCAACCTGCCGCCGGGAACCTATGCCGTCGAGACGTTTGACGTTTCCGCTCCAAAGCCCTACACGGTCACATTCGTGTTGCAGCGGTTGAACGGAGTCTGGAAGCTGGGCGGATATTACGCGAAGGTCAGCAAGATAAACGGACATGATGGCCCGTGGTTCGCGCAGCAGGCCAGAGACTTCAAGGCCAAGGGTCAGTTTCGTGACGCGTGGCTCTATCACCTGCAGGCGCGCGAAATGCTGGTTCCGGTTCCCTTCATGAGCACGCTCGCGACGGATAAGCTCTACGATGAATTTCAGGGTTCAAAGCCGGCCGACATGCCGCCCGCGGATCTCTCGGTTGGCGGAAAAAGCCTCCATGTGATCGATATGTTCCCGCTGGCTGTGGGCGACAGCCTGGATCTGGTGGTTCGTTATCAAACGGCCAGCGTCGCCGATACCGGTCAGACCTTTCAGGACAACGTCGCAGTGATGAAGGTCCTGCTGGTGAAGTATCCCGAGTTTCGCACCGCTTTTGACGGCGTGATCGCCCGTGGTGTCGAGTCCAGCGGACGGGACTACGGCACCATGCTGCCGATGAAAGACATCAAGTAAGCGCCACTTCCGACTTAAATTAGCGCTGTCATCCCGAGCGGCGGAGGGACGTTCGCAGAACGTCCTGACATAGTCGAGGGACCTGCTGTAGGTATTCCTCTGTGCGCCTCTGTGAGCTCAGTGGTAACTTGTTTTCTTCACCACAGAGATCACAGAGAACACAGGGTCGACCGAGCCGTTTTTCCACTTTCCTACTTCTCTTCTCATCCCACTCTTCTATTCTGTCATCCCGAGCGGCGGAGAGACGTTCGCAGAACGTCCCGACATAGTCGAGGGACCTGCTGTTGGTATTCCTCTGTGCCCCACTGTGTCCTCAGTGGTAGCGTTTTTTTCTTCACCACAGAGATCACAGAGAACACAGGGTCGACTGTTTTTTCTACTTTCCTACTTCTCTTCTCATCCCACTTTTCTATTCTGTCGTCCCGAGCGCAGTCGAGGGATCTGATGTTGGTCTTCCTCTGTGCGCCACTGTGTCCTCAGTGGTGACGTTTTTTCTTCACCACAGAGATCACAGAAGCACAGCTCACTGCCCGAACACACACTCTTTCGGTTTTTTATCATCCCGCAGGCGCAAGAAAACCGGGGCGCGAAGCTTCAGGCCGCCCCCCGCGGTCTCGTGGGTCCACTCGGTGAACTTGATTTCCGCCACGAGTTCCGGCTTCACCCAGTGCACGTGGCGCGCGTCGACGTCGCCGTGGAACGGGTTGCGGCTCGTCTCCCGAGCCTTCAGAACTTGGGAAACTTGCTTCAGCGTAGCGTAATCGAAACCGGTCCCCGCCTGGCCGACGTGAATGAGCTGTTTCTTTTTGTCGTAGAGTCCGAGGACAATCGATCCGAAATATTGACGGCTGCCCTCGGGGTCGGTGTACCCGCCGACGACGCAATCGACGGTCTGCGTGATCTTGATCTTGAGCCACTCGCGGCTGCGCCTCTCCTCGTAACAACTGCCCCGGCGCTTGGCGAGGATGCCCTCGAGACCCTTTGACTTGGCGGCTGCGAACAGGTTCGTGCCGCCATCAAAATGATCGGAAAAACGGATGAGTTCGTTGGCAGCGATGAGCTGCTGCAGCGCCCGTTTGCGATCTTCCAGCGAGACCCGGCGCAGATCGTAGCCGTCGGCATAGATGAGATCGAACAGATAGTAGACCACCGGAATGGCGAGATTCGCCGCGGCCTGGCGCCCGCCCTGCCGAATGCCCGTGCGCTGCTGCATCAGGCTGAATGAGGACCGCCCGTTCTCGTCGAACGCGACAACCTCGCCGTCGAGGATGGCATTCCCGGCGCGAATGAACTGCGGCAGCGTGTGCAGTTCGGGGTAGCGTGCGGTCAGTTCGTTGTTGTTTCGTGAAAACATCCGTGCTTTGCCATCACGCAGGTAGGTGACGGCACGGTACCCATCCCACTTGATTTCGAAAAGCCATTCCTTGTTGTCGAATGGCTTTTCGACACTCAGGGCCATCATGGGATGGATGGATTCCGGCATGGAGCGCTTGGCGGCTCCGGGCAGGGAACTCACTATCGACACGGAACCCGCGTCTTTACTTTTTACGCCCGCTTTTTTGGGCGCGGCGGGAGACTTTGTTTCTTTTTTTTTGCCGGCGAGGCCGCTTTGGCGGGCGCCGGCTTCTTCGGTTCCGCTGCGCTTTTCTTCTTTTTTTCCAGTCGTGCCAGAGTCTCGGCCAGCCACGGCGCCTTCAACTTGCCGCGGGATGCCGGACGGCTGCTCTTCCATTCCGCCGACTTTTCATCGCCGCCGATCTTCGCCATGCTCCGCCGGCTGAGTACCGAGGTGTCGTCCTGCTCGATGTCGTACCCGGGCACCTCGCCCTCATCGTGCTTCTTGATCAGCAGCCACTCCGTTCCCTTGCTTCCCGGACGGCGGCCTTTCATGTGGATTAGCGCAAAGTCCCCGGTGAGGCGTTTTCCCTTGAGGCGGATCTTGAGATCGCCCTTGCGCAGCATCTCGTTGGCTTCGGCGTCGGTGCCGGGAACGAATTTTCCGTTCACCGGCTGCGGAGATAGCGGCTGCCATGTGCCAACGTCCCAGACCATGACCGTTCCGGCGCCGTAGTTGCCTTCGGGGATGGTCCCCTCGAAATCAAAGTAGGAGACAGGATGGTCCTCCACCTGCATGGCCAGGCGCTTGTCAGCGGGGTCGAGCGAGGGCCCCTTGGGGATGGCCCACGACTTCAGGACGCCCTCCATCTCCAGACGGAAGTCGTAGTGCAGATGCGAGGCGCGGTGCTTCTGCACCACGAAGCGGTGCCCCGATTTCTTCTCTACTTTGGACGGCGGTTCCGGGGTCTCCTCAAATCGCCGCTTCCGCTTGTATTCCTCGAGGGCCATAGGCGTTCTTAATGATTCCAACCCGCGATCTGTCGTTGCTCTGGTGATTCTACTGAAAAATTGAAGGTCCCAAACCCCTGAATCCCTCAACCGGCCGTGTCTGCATGGCTGTCTCACCCGTGCAGGCATCTGCAATGTCCACGTAGGCGCGGGTGTCTCACCCGTGCAGACATCTGCAATGTCCACGTAGGCACGGGTGTCTCGCCCGTGCGCAGTCCGGGTAGAATCCTTCCCATGATCCGGGAATATCCAGACCGACCGCTCATCGGGGTGGGAGCGATCATCGTGGAGAGGGATCGCGCCGTGCTGGTAAAGCGCGGCCATGCGCCACTCGCTGGCGAGTGGTCCATCCCCGGCGGCCTGCTCGAGGTAGGCGAGACCCTGCGGGAAGCAGCGGTCCGGGAGGCGCTGGAGGAAACAGGCCTTACGGTCGAGGCCCACGACCTGTTGGGCGTCTTCGACCGCGTGATGCGCGACGATGCAGGCCGAGTGCTGTACCACTACGTCCTGATTGATTTCCTGTGCCGGTTGAAAGAGGGAACGCTGCGCGCCGGCTGCGATGCGGCAGATGCAGCCTGGTTCACACAGGCGGAAGTGGCAGCCCTGCCGCTTCCGGCAGAGACGGCGGAGGTCATTCGCCTGGGCTTCGAGAAGTCGGATTTCTAGGCAAAAGCAGAACGGCTCGCGCTGTGACACGCGAGCCGTTCGGTGGACTGCGTTGGATTGACCAAGAGGTGGTCACTCTAAAGCGTGGCCACTTCAGCGAACTCCGGGCTTGCTTGAGACTCCGGCGCGACCTTATTACGCCGGAGATCAATCCTATTCACCGGTCGAGTTGCGAAGGTTCTTAGAGCGACCGCTCTAAGTCTCAGCCACCTCACCTGGTCTCTTGTTGCTACAACTATGACTATCAGAACTTGTCATCCGACCACCTCCTTTCCGGTGTAATTCCACATTAGTACGGAAGCCCGGCAAGGTCAACCGGCACGAAAGTGTTACGTGTTCGGGTGCTTGAATGATCAACGTGCCGGGCGCTGCTCGCTCCTCCACTCGCGGTCCTGCTCTGCCGATTTGCCGCGCGGGATGCTCAGCGACTTCCATTCCTGCGAG
Source organism: Terriglobales bacterium (assembly GCA_963803205.1). Classification (GTDB taxonomy): domain Bacteria; phylum Acidobacteriota; class Terriglobia; order Terriglobales; family Acidobacteriaceae; genus CAWDLG01. Next base: position 280,336 of record CAWDLG010000002.1, on the reverse strand, counting down.
CGCAGGTGCTTGGCTACGAAGACGATCTGCCCCACGTGATAGGCATAATGGGCGACCTGCCGGTTCAGCGCCTGGAGAACGGTATGAGGCTCGCCCCGGATGGTAACGGTATGCATTACCTCTTCGGGCTTCAGGGAATCGATTGCGGAAAATACGTGCGACCATCCCTCCTCCCACCAGCGCATCGCATCGGCGCGAGTCGTCCCCGCATCGGATTCAAACTCCTGGTCGCGATGGCGGTCCGGCTTCTCTCCATCGGTGGTCAGGAAATCCGTGAAGCGCGATCGCATGTTTCCCGCCATGTGTTTCACCATGAGGGCGATCGAATTGGATTCTGCATCGAGCGTAACAAAGAGTTCTTCATCGCCGAGCTGGGCAATGGCGCCTTCTCCGAGCCGTTTGTGCCCCCGCATCTGCCGGCGCACCTCGTCGATATAGTGCTGTGCAATGTCTGCGTTCATGATGGACTCCTCTGAGAATGCTAGCCCCAGCCGCCGCCGCCCGGCGTCTCGATGCGCACTCTCTCGCCTTTTCGCAAATGCCGGTTGAACTTCCCCGGAAGCTCCTCGACCGAGCCGTCCAGATGCACAATCGAAGTCTTTCCCGGTGCGCCGCTGCGTCCTCCGTTCAAACCCCAGGGAGCCATTTGGCGGCGCTCGGCGAGCAGCGTGACCTCGGCGTCGGCCAGCAATTCAATCTCCCGGACAATGCCGTCCCCGCCCCGGAATTTCCCTTTGCCTCCACTGCCGCGACGGAAGGAATACTTGCGCACACGCAGTGGGTAGGCATATTCCAGCGCTTCCGCCGGCGTGTTCAGGGAATTCGTCATGTGGGTATGTACGCCGGACACACCGTCCTTGCCCGGGCGGGCTCCCATCCCGCCGGCGACGGTCTCGTAGTACGCGAATGGCTGACCGGTGCGGGGATCGATGCCCCCGATCGTCAGATTGTTCATCGTCCCCGAGGCCGCAGCAGGAATGCGGTCCGGCACCGCTGCGGCAAGCGCGCGCAGCAGGACGTCGACAATACGCTGTGAGGTCTCGACATTCCCGCCGGCAACGGCCGCGGGCGGCTGCGCATTCACCACGGTTCCTGCCGGCGCAATCAGTTCAATCGGACGCATCAGCCCCGACGTCGCCGGAACGTCTTCCGCAAGCAGGCAGCGGAACACATAGAAGCAGGCGGAGTAAGTAATCGCCTCGACCGCATTGAGACTTCCCTCAACCTGGGGCGCGCTGCCGGTGAAGTCGACGGTCACCTGCCTCTCCCGGCCGCTTCGACTCGCCGCGAGCGAAATTTTCACTGCGATTCGGACGGGCTTTGAAGTGATACCGTCATCATCCAGCGCGTCTTCCGCTTCATAAATGCCCGTAGGCACCGCCGCGAGAAATGCCCGCATCATCGCTTCGGAATAATCGAGCAAGTCGGCCGCCGCCTTGTGGGTGCGTTCAATGCCATATCGAGAGCAGATTTCCCCCAGACGCTCCGCCCCGGTGTGGCAGGCGGCAATTTGGGCGCTCAGGTCGCCCTCGCGTTCCTCCGGCGTGCGCACGTTATTCAGCAGCAGTGCGAGGACGTCCCGCTGCATGTTCCCGGCCCGAATGAGGTGGATTGGCGGGATGCGCACACCTTCCTGGTAAATCTCGCGGCACAGTCCCATCGATCCGGGATAGGCTCCTCCGACATCGGCGTGGTGGGCACGCGAGGCTACGTAGAAATCCGGGGAAGCTTTTCTGGGCCGGGCGCGCCGCGGGCGCGGGCGCCCCCGCCGCTCAGGATCGATATACACCGGCGCCACCAGGTTGATGTCGGGAAGATGAGTTCCTCCGCGGAAAGGGTCGTTGAGAATGACCACATCTCCCGCGTCGAGTTCGCAACTGTCAATCGCCGCGCGAACCGACATCGGCATCGACCCGAGGTGAACGGGCATGTGATCGCCCATGGCGATCACTTCGCCCTCCGCGTCAAAAACCGCGCAGGAGTAGTCGCGGCGCTCCTTGATGTTCGGGGAAAACGCTGTGCGGCGGAGGGCGGCGCCCATCTCCTCCGCGATGGAGTGAAAGATGTTCTTGAATATCTCCAGCTCGATGGGGTCGCGAGCCATGAGCAGAGTTTACAGCGGACGGGCTATTCGCGAATGATGTCGCCGACACGCAGCATGCCCACGCTCAGAATCTGCGCCCGCAGGCCGCCTCGATGGGTCAGGGTCTTGATCACCGGCAGTCCCGTGACGGACTCCAGGTGGCTGCACGGCTCGCACAGGCGGATGCCGCGAATCCGCACATCACCGACCCAGAATTCTTTACCAACCAGGTGGTTCAGAGGCGCATCCCGCGTCACCAGGTTGCGCCTGGCCTGACCCTGTGTCATCTCGACGTTGTACTCTCTCCGAATGGCTTCGATGGCTTCGGCTTCAATCAGTGTGATTTCGCGGTCCGGCAGCTCCTTGAAGAACGTGCCGGTGCGAAGCGCGTAGCGGTCGCCCTCGAGACCGACTCCAGGGACTGCACGGGCCTCGGTCACCGCCTGCGTGGGAGCCTTGGCGGCCGGCGCAATGAAGATCGACTCCAGAGTTCCCTGCCACATGGAAGCCTCAATTCCGGTACGGAGAAATCGAGATTCTACTTCTCGGCTTTACTTCTCGACTTTACTTTTCGGCTTTACTTTTCGGCTTTACTTTTCAACGACCGAAATGCATTCGTCCAGAACATCCACGGCGACGTCGGCCTCGTCCTTCGACACCACCAGCGCCGGAGCGATGCGAATCGTGCTCGGCCCGCATCCCAGGAAGAGCACACCGCGCTCGAAGGCCAGCTCGATGATGCGGTCGCGCTCGGCTGCGGCATGTTCCTTGCTTTTCTGATCCTTCACGATCTCGACGCCCAGCATCAGGCCGCGGCCGCGAACATCGCCGACAATCTTGTGCTTCGCCGGCCAGCCTGCCATGCGCTTCAGCATGTGACTTCCTACCTCGGCCGAGTTCTGCAGCAGATTTTCCCGCTCGATGACATCGAGCGTCGCCAGAGCGGCCGCGACGCAGACCGGATTCCCGCCGAACGTGGAAGCATGCGATCCCGGCACCCAGTCCATGATGTCGGCGCGCGTGAGCGTAATTCCCAGGGGCATCCCCGAGGCGATTCCCTTGGCGCTGCAAATGATATCGGGATGCACGCCCGTGTGCTCGACGGCCCACCATTTGCCGGTTCGTCCCACTCCGCTCTGCACCTCATCGACCACCAGCAGAATTCCGTGGCGGTCGCAGATGCGGCGCAACTCCTGCATGAAAACCGTGGGAGCGACCAGGTATCCGCCTTCTCCCTGCAGGGGCTCGACAAAAATCGCCGCCACCTCCTCGGGAGGAAGCGTGGTCTTGAACAGTTTGTCCTCAATGAAGCGCGCGCAGTTGAGGGCAAAGGTTTCGGGATTTTCCCCGCCGGCCGGCCCGCGATAGACATCCGGATAGGGGATGTGCGTAACACCGGGGACCATGGGAAAGAATCGCCGCTTCTGCTGCGGCTTTGAGGCAGTCAGCGAAAGCGATCCCATGGTGCGGCCGTGAAACGCGCCGAAAAAGGCAATGATGTTCTGCCGCTTGGTGTGGTAGCGGGAAAGCTTCAGGGCCGCTTCGACCGCCTCGGTCCCGGAATTTCCGTAGTAGATGCGATGCGGGCCCGGCATGGGCGCGATCTTCGAAAGCCGCTCCGCCAGCGTCACCATGCTCTCATAATAGAAATCCGTACCGGACATGTGGATCAGCTCCGCCGCCTGGCGTTGGATAGCGGCAACTACGTCCGGATGGCAGTGGCCGGTGGAAGTCACGGCAATGCCGGCGGAAAAGTCGAAGAATTCGTTGCCGTCGACGTCGGTCACGACGATGCCGCGCCCGTGCTGCGCTACCAGCGGGTAAGAGCGCGTATAAGAAGGCGAAATGTACTTTTCGTCGCCCGCCAGCACACGCTTGGCGTTGGGGCCGGGCAGGGCGGTCTTGATCTTGGGTCCTACGGCGAGAGTCTTGGTGGTCATGGGATCCTCCAGTTATTGCTTTGCTGTGTTCCGTGGGAGGCCGGAAAAGTGCGAGCCGAATCCGGCCAAAAACTGCATGCCATCTGGGAGGATCGGAACTAGTCGCTGCCGAAGAGGTTCGGGCGGGCCTGAGAGGGAAGCGCGCCTGGATTGCTGCCCGAGTTGGCACGTGGGTCAATGTGCCCCATGCGGAGGCGCGAATTTGGGCTCTTGCAGGCGCTCATTTCGCCTTTGATTATACGCTGCCGATCCCTCCCGGCGTAACCCCGCCAGGCCCCTCGGCAGGTTACTTCCGGTCTTGCCGCGTCCACGTAGGCACGGGTGTCTCACCCGTGCACCTTTGCCTGCATTCTCACAATATATCGTGCTACGATATACTAATGGCGGAACAGCTTGCTGCCTCCGATTACCGCGCGCTGGCCGAATTGCGCTACCAGATACGCCGCTTCCTTCATTTCAGCGAGGAGGCGGCCCATTCCGTCGGCCTCGAGGCGCGGCAGCACCAGCTCATGCTGGCCATCAAAGGACTCCCGTCTGGCGCGCGGCCGATCATCGGCACGGTCGCCGAACGCATGCAGATTCAGCACCACAGCGCCGTGGAACTGGTGAACCGGCTGGTGCGGGGAGGATATGTGGTGAAAAAACGTTGCGACGGAGACCATCGGGAAGTTCTGCTGTCCCTTACTGCGAGAGGCGAAAAGGTGCTTCGGGATCTCTCGCTGCAACATCACGCCGAACTCGGCACGCGCGGCCCGGAGCTGGTCCAGGCGTTGAAACGCACGATTCGCGCGAAGACGATTCGCGCGAAGACGATCCGCGCCGGAAATGCGCCCAGCGTCGTACGAACCGGAGGGGACGAACTCTAGATGGCGGAATCAAAGGAAAACACGCGCGTTCCGAAACACGGCCCGGCCGCGGGAGAGTCCCTGTCTGTCTCGGGCGTGGCCCCGAACGCCTGGAACGCGACGTCGGAACCCGCGCAGTTCCGCATGGTGCTGATGTCGGTGCTGGCCGCGGGGATTGGGCTCATCGCCGGGCTGATCGCTTTTGCCCTCTATCGCCTGATCGGCCTGTTCACCAATCTGTTCTTCTTTCATCAGTGGAGTTTCGTTTTTCGCAGCGTGCGCTTTCACACGCTCGGCGCATGGGTGATTGTCGTGCCGGTGATTGGCGGCGTGATTGTCGGCCTGATGGCAAAGTACGGGTCGCCCAAGATCAAGGGCCATGGAATTCCCGAGGCGATGGAGGCCGTGCTCGTCAATCGCAGCCGCATCCAGCCTCGCGTCGCCATTCTCAAGCCACTTTCGGCGGCGATCGCCATTGGGACCGGCGGCCCATTCGGCGCAGAAGGCCCGATCATTCAGACAGGAGGAGCATTCGGCTCGCTGATTGGACAGTTCATGCATACCACGGGCGCCGAGCGAAAGGTCCTGCTGGCCTGCGGGGCGGCCGCCGGCATGTCGGCTACGTTCAACACCCCCATTGCCGGAGTCATCCTCGCCATCGAACTGCTGCTTTTTGAATTCAAGTCGCGCTCTTTCATTCCACTGGTGATCGCCAGCACGCTGGCTACAGCGGTTCACATGCAGCTTCTGGGCAACGGGCCGATGTTTGCCGTAGCGCACACGGACTTCGGAATTCCACGGGCCCTTCCGTTTTACCTGGTGCTGGGCGGACTCTGTGGTTTGGCCGCGGTCGGTTTCAGCAAGCTGCTCTACTGGACCGAAGATCAGTTTGAAAAGCTGCCGGTCGACGATCTATGGTGGCCCGCGATCGGGGCGGCCGGGCTGGGAGTGATCGGATATTTTGTTCCGGAGGTGCTCGGCGTCGGCTACGACACCATCGGCGACATCCTCAACGGAAATCTCGCCCTCAAGCTTCTCCTGGTTGTCATGATCGCCAAGGCGATCGCTCTCGTGATTTCCCTGGGCTCCGGAACATCGGGAGGCCTGCTGGCGCCGATGTTCATGTCGAGCGCCGCCATGGGCGGGGCCTTTGCGCTGGGTATCAACTACTTGCTCCCGTCGGCGCATCTCTCAGCCGGAGCATTTGCCCTGGTAGCGATGGGCGCGGTATTCGGTGCGGCTTCGCGCGCCACATTCTCGTTCATCATTTTCGCTTTCGAAATCACGCGCGACTACAACGCCGTGCTTCCCCTGATGCTGGTCAGCGTCATTGCCGATGGCCTCGCCATGCTGTTACAGCCGAAGTCCTCGATCATGACTGAGAAACTGGCGCGGCGCGGATTGAGGATTCATCAGGACTACGAAGCCGACGTTCTGGAGCAGGTGACCGTCGCCGAAACCATGGACCGCGAAGTACCGACCATCTCCGCGAGTACGACGGTGCGCGAGCTTGGCGAACTGCTCGCCCGCCATCATCCCCGCTTGAGGCGGCATCAGGCGGTGGTCATTCTCGACGGGAATGACAAGCTGGCCGGAGTCATCACGCGGGGCGACGTGCTGCGCTCTCTGGAAAACGATCCGTCCGGGAACTTGGGCGTGCTGGAAGCGGGATCCCGCAACACGCTTGTGACCTATGCGGACGAGACGCTGCACAGCGCATCGGTTGTCATGCTGCGGCACGGTGTCGGCCGCTTGCCGGTGGTCGATCGCGCCGATCCCTTGCGCGTGATTGGTTATCTCGGACGGCGCGGAATTATCGACGCCCGCCTGCGCCGCCTCGAGGAAGAGCACGTCCGGGAGCCGGGATGGGCGATGCGACTGCGCCGCACGTGAGACGTGTTCGTTGTGCCGCCCTTTCGGGGCTCCGCAGGTCTGTGCTTTTCCGGGTCTTGCGGCCCGGGCTTTCACGTTTAACCACGTTGGCTTCTGCCCGACATGTCCGGCAACCGGAACAGCATCGCCGCTTCCACTCATCTCATGTTTCGATCTCTCCGCTAGAATTTGTAGTTAACATCAAACTGCAAACGCTTGGTGTACCGCTCGAGTACAGGCGTATCCGCGGTGACCAGCGCGCGACCAACGAAGAGTGCCGTGTTGAAGGTCACGTTCGGATACAGCTGGTACGCGCCTTCCACGCGATGCTGCGCGACATTCGTCGGTTGACGGATGTCGCTGGCGACAAACGCGGCAACCACCGCCTCTCGCTCAATCCTTGCGAACGTGTACCCGATGCGCAGGTCGCCTTTGTTCTTGGTTTGTCCGAACTGGACCTCTCCCCAATAACCTTGTCGCTCATGGGGATCGCAAGCGATGGGAACTCCAGCTTCAACGAACGCAGCAACGTTCTGGCAGGCGCGCGTGTTTTGGACGAAGTTAAACAGCGTCGTTAAGGGGAATCTCGAAATCCCCGTGTCGAAGTCCAGCTGGAATAGGGTATCCAGTATTCCGAACTTCGAGCCAAACTGCCCCGCTCCATTGATCAGACCAAAACTGTTCGTCAGGGTGGCGGCGCTAAATCCGAAGCTTCCCCCTTGGCCAGTGGAAGCGCCCTGCGAGGCAAATCCATTGCCGTTGGTTTGGTTCTGGGCAATCGAGTTTGGATTATGGTAGTCGTAAAATGCCGCGTCCGCCGTAGCTTTAACATGGGGTAGCAGGTTCCATCCCGTCTGCACCTGGCCACCAAGGATGCTGGAGTCGGGTCCGGCGGAGACTTCAAATAACGGTAGTTCGAACCCTACCACTCCGAAGTGCGCGAAGAACTTGTCCTTCCACTCCCACAGGACCTGCTGGCTCGACCCTTCGACGTTGATATCGTTGTCAAACGTGAGCTCCGTTCGATACCAGGTGTAGGCGAACTTGCCGGCTGTCGCATTGAACGGCTTGAGAAACTTCGGTTTGTAGATTGCATACGCGCGGTCAACCGCGATTGGCTTGCGCGTAAAAAATCCGCTCTCCGTGCTGTTGGTAGAGATCGGGTCTCCCAGGTCGCCCGATGCCAAGGTGAAGCCGCCCGAAATCTCATCATTCAACTTCGTCGCAATGTTGAAGCGCAGCCGATACCGTTCGCGATGCCGGTCCTGTCCGGGGGAACCGTTGATGGGTCCTCCACCGAAGATGGATTCATGTCGTACGCGCAGGTCGCCGCTGAATTGGAACGGACCAAGATCTTTGATTTTGTCTTCGAGGGCGTCGAGTTTCTTGACGCCAACATCGGCGCCTGCCCCAGCTTTTGCTTTGGCCCCTGCTTCTTCTTCCTGGATTTCACGCAAGCGCTCGGTAATTCGGATGCGCTGATCCAGTTCCTCAATTTTCTTTTTTAGCAGCTCGATCTCCTGTCGATCAGAACGGACGTCTGAGGATGCCACTTCCTGGCCCCAAGCCACGGCCATGGTCCCCCACAACAAACTCAGAACTACAGCAGAAATTGTCTTACGCATTTTTGTTTGCAACTCCCAAAATAAGATTGAGGCGGGTGCCCCCGCTCGTGTACCGCCAACGTACAAAAACAAAAAAGCCCAAGATTGAATCATCTTGGGCTTTGTAATTCTGAAATCTGATCCGGACTACATCCCTGCACCAGGCCCGCAACGATCCGTCTTCGCGCTCAAATAAGAGAACGGCGGACAACAGGAAAGGATGAGTTGGAATTTCATTGGCCTGAAGTATAGAGGAGGGATATCGACAATGTCTAGTATTCCTATCGACATAATTTGACAAATTCTATTCTTGGCAATCTTCTCCCGTCATTCAGGCCCACAGTTTTCCCGATTACGTAATGGCCATGACGGCCGCGCTCCGATTTCGCCCAAGTCTCAGAAATTCTCCAGCAGCCACACGTTGCCGCCGCCGCGCGCCTGCCACAGAGCCACCGATTTGCCATCCGGCGACTGAATGGCCCAGCCCAGGAACGTCGAAGACAGAGTTTCATAGTAGGGCTTGGCTTTCCCCTGAAGATCTACGTTGAGAAGCGCCGAGGTGTTGGTGCCGCGGGTGGACGCCGTCACCCACAAGCTCTTGCCATCGACTGCCCAATCCATGCTCTCTATCCCGAACCACCCGTCCATGGCGACGGTGCGTTCGGGGCTGCCATCGAGCGAGATCATGCGGATAGCAGCAGGAGTGGGGACTTCCAGCCGTTTGGCCACAGCCACAGTGCGCCCATCCGGCGAGAGCGTCCAGTTGTATAGGTAGGACGCCGGCTCCTGGATCTTCATGAAAGTTTTCTGCTTGCCGGTGTTGGAATCGTACTGCACAAATTCCATTTCCTTGGGATTGGAACGGCTGTACAGACACACGGTCGAGGGCAGGCGAGCGCACTGGTGGTTTGTGATTCCATCCGCCCGCAGCACCAACTGTGGCGCCCCGCCCGATAAAGGCACGCGCATCAAGCCCACAATATCGGAATCGCCGCCCCGTTTGTCGTAGACCAGGTACAGCAGTTGCTTTTGATCCGGGCTCAGCCGCGGAATGATGAGCTGGTTGTCGCCGCCAACGAACAGTTCCGGCGATGCTTCGTCGACTCCCTGGCGGAAGATGCTGTATTGGCCGTTGCGGTCGGAGGTAAAGATAATCTGCTTGCTGTCGGGAGTCCAGGTGTAGGGAAAGTCACGCCGCTCATCGAGGGTTAATCGCCGTGGCGTACTGAAGTGGTTGCCTTCGATCTTTGCGATGTAGACGTCGGGCTGCCAGCCGGACTTGAGAATCGACATCCGCTTTCCATCAGCCGAGACACTTGCCGCACCGGAAACCTGATCCGGGCTGTTTGTCAGCCGGACGTTGTCAATCAGCTTCCACGTGCGTTCATCCAGCCTTCCAGCCCACAGATTGCTGTCGCCCTGATTCGGCGGCGTCTCCACCATCCCGTAGATCAGTCGTCCGTCAGGCGCCCACCCCAGGTTTCCTGTCAGTCGAGGTTGCTCCAGCACATCATGGGTTTGCCGGGACGCAAGATCCATCACCGTGAGCCAGGAATCGCTCGAAGCTTCACCCGGCCGATAAACCGCGCGGACATAGGCGATGCGTTTCCCGTCCGGCGACCATACGACATAGCCGAAGATGTCGCCCGGTCCGCCAAGAATCATGTGCGCATCCTCGCCGGTAGAGCGCATCGCCCATACCTCCTGGAAGCCCTTGCCCGTTCCGCGGACGAACAGAATCTGCGAACCGTCGGACGACAAAGCTGCCTGCCAGGCGTTGTCGATCAGCTTGCGTGGCGTCCCACCCATAATGGAGATCACCCATAAGCTCGCGGGCTCAGCCGCACTCGACGCCCAACACGCCAGAATGTGCGTGCCATCGGGGAACCATGCCATTGGCTTGGGCCGGGGGTTGAACTCGGGCGGAAAAGACACGGGATGCGTCTCCCCGGTATCGACCTGGCGGAGGTAAAAGCCGGTATCGTCCGCGAAGGCCAGGTTCTTGCCGTCGGGAGAGAGCACGCCGCCGTAAACCCGGTGTTCTTCCGGATTGAAGGTCAACCGGCGCTCGGTGATGTGGGTTGTCACTTGGGATTGCCGGGCAAGCCGCAAACCCAGAAAAAGCCCCGCGAGCAGGAGCACAACCGCCGCGATGACTGCCCCCGCAATCCACCACCGGTGCCCGGGGACAGGTGCGGGGACGGGGGCCGGTAAAGCGACAGGGGGGAGGGCGTTCTCGGCCTTCCCGTTCACCGGAGCAATAAAGCGGTAGCCCTTGCGGGCCAGGGTCTCCACGAAGCGGGGATTCTCGGCGGTATCCCCCAGGGCATCCCGCAACCTCTTTACAGCAGCATTCAGACTGTGGTCGAAGTCGACAAAGGTGTCGGAAGGCCACAACGTGCTCTGCAGCTCATCACGGGTCACCACCTCACCTCGATGCTCAAGCAGAGTCCGCAGCACCTGGAAGGGCTGCTCCTGCAACCGGACTCGCATGCCGTTGCGCCGTAGTTCCCCCGCTTCCAGGTCAACCTCGAACACTCCGAAGCGGACTACACGCGAGTCACCGTTGCTGGTGAGGTTTTCCATGATGCGGGAGTTTAACACTGGGGCCCCTTTCTTCGGTTCGTGATACGTCGGCATAACCATTGGACGTTCAACTCTTTAGCTCGTAATCGACATTTAGGATCGGCGTTACCCACCGCGCATTGAGGTACCCGCCGCGGAAGCCTGAAATCCGGTCATCGGAGGCAGGCGCAGTGGCCCGGATTACACAAAACTGGATTGTTTTTGTTGTTGGCTTGCTGCTGACGCCGCTCATGGCCGCCTCGAACATTGCCTCTTCCCCTAAGCCATCGATTACCGTCCTGCTGTACGACGATGCGGGGGTGTCTTCAGCTGTCATGCACGCCGCGGAGCAGGAAGCGGGCAGAATCTTCTCGCACTCTGGGATACGCACATTCTGGCGTGATTGTTCATCGACGGAACCCACCGCCGAACTGGAGTGCCGCCCGCCGTTTGTCGGCAAAGTCTTGATGATGCGGGTAATTCCTCATGCCCGCACACTTGGCCCCTCGATGTTCGGGGTCTCGTACCTGGGGGCAAACGGCTCGGGAGCGTACGGCGACGTCTTCTACGACCGGGTTCTTTATTTGCATGAAGTTGCGCGGATCGACACGGCAAGGCTGCTGGGCCACGTCCTGGCGCACGAACTGGGGCACCTGCTGCTGGGATCGAATGCCCACGCTTCCATGGGCATCATGCGCGCACAGTGGGCTGGGAACGACCTCTCCGCGCTATCGCGAGGAACTTTCCTGTTTTCATCAGCGCAGGAAGGCCAGATGCGTGGACGGCTTCAGGCTGCCGATACCGACCCCTCGGTTGCCGTAAGCGCTCTAAAGGGCTGGAAGCGTCCCTGGGAAGCCTGCGAGCCGGGAACGGCGTGCGCGGCCGAGAAAGCCACGCCGGGACCTTAGTTGACCTGCTTTTTCTGCGCCGCCTGGATCAGCGGCCTCAAAGCCTGGATGGATACGCCCAGCGTCCCGCCCGAAAAGCCGTCTATATAGGCCGAGTTGATCCCGATTACTTCCCCGTGGGAGTTGAACACCGGGCCTCCGCTGCCGCCGTGGGCCGTAGGCGCGTCATAGATAAGTTTCTGTCCGACCACGTCTCCCAAGTGCCCGCAGGTCGCTGAGGGGCGGATCAGGGACAGCGCAGCCAGTTCGTTGGCCGCGCCCATATCATCGCGGCGATAGGCCAGCCGCTCATACACCGCCGGCGGCGACTTCGCCACCATGCCCAGGACTCCCATCGGATAGCCGATCACCGTGACCAGTTCTCCGGGATTCGGCTTCTTTTCTGCCAGGGGCAGAGGCCGAAGCTTGCGGACACTGGAATCATCGACTCGCAGGATTGCCATGTCGCCTTGTGCCGACACGACAACGGGAATCACATCGACCGGCGATACCCGGCCGGGAAAGAAGACCACGAGCTTCTCGAGGACTGGAGTCGCACCCTGCCGGATCAGCGCGGCCGCCTCAGTATCTCCGTACCAGGGCTCAGCAACGTGGCGATTCGTGGCCAGAAGGCCGTTTGCCACGACAAAGCCGGTGCCGGAGATGCGGGCACGCAGATCGGGACGCTGGTTGGGGAATCCCACCTGGTAAACCCCAAATACGTAGCAGATCGAATCCCGGTATTGGTTCAGCACCATCGCCGGCATGGCCTGCTCCTGCTGGAGCTCGTAAACCTGCCGCGAGAGCTGGGTTACCTGCTGCCGCAGGTCGTCCGTCGGTGGCGGAGAGTAGTAGTGTGCGAGAAAGCCCGCCACCACCACCAGAAATACGCCTAGTGCAATCTGAAAGGCTTGCCGCCAGACACTGGACACGGTTTCTTCAGGTTGAGAGTAATCGTCGACCATGAGGTAGAAGCTGCTCTGACTTCATCGTCGGGGAGGCAATGCTATATCGGCCAGGCAGGACTTCTGCACCACCATTCTCTCGTTCAATCGAAATGCTTTATACGGTACGGAAGGTGATGTACGGCTGAGCCTCGATTTCGTCTAAAGGCTTGCTGGAAAGGGGTTTTCACGGCGGTAGACTGGAATCACGGGCGCCCGTGCCTGTATTCCACAGCCTGGAATCACAGGCCAGGTTTTCGGCACACGGGGAAAGAGTGACTCGCCCGTCGAACTTGGATCGTCAACAGGCGGCGTTGACGGGTGGGAACGCAGGGGGGTAGTCTGACGCAATCTGGCCGCCTCCCGGTCAAGTTGCAGTTGAGCGTGCCGTCCTTCTAAATCAACCAGATGGAGGCTGGGTGAATTCGCGTCTAATCCGCATTCTGATTTATTCCGCGGTGGGAATCCTGCTGATCGCGCTGGCGATCGGACGCCGCCTGCGGGCCGAAAACAACTTTAATACCGAAGCCAATGCCGCGGTCCGCCAGGCCGCCACCCTCGCCGCCCAGCGCGCTGAGGAGATGCGCGACAAGGAATCCACCACCGTCGTGACCGATGGCTCCACCTGGACTGATCTGTTCCAGGACATGCAGGTCGACAATCAGACCACCTACGACGTAGCCGAGGCGGCGCGGAAGGTTTTCAATCTTCGCCGTCTGCGGCCCGGCAACAAGATCGTCATCACCCGCTCAGCCCAGGGAGAATTGCGATCCGTCAACTACCGCATCGATCAGGAGCACGAGCTTTGGGTCACGCGGGAGAACAACAGGAAAGACTTCGAAGCAAAGATTGAAGAGACACCCGGCACCGTGCGTATGGCGACGGTCAGCGGCACAGTGAACGGATCCCTGTTTGACGGGATCATCGCCGCCGGCGAGCGGCCGGAACTGGCTTTGCGGCTGGCGGAAATTTTCGCCTGGGACATCGATTTCAATACCGACACCCAGCCCGGCGACGCCTTCCGCCTGGTGCTCGAAGAAAAAGAATACAAGGACGGCTCCGAGCCCTCGTACGGCAGGATCCTGGCCGCGGAATACACCAACAGCGGGCAGATGCACCGCGCGGTGCTGTTTCACGATCCACAGGGAAGGCCGGCCTATTACTCGGCCGACGGCAAGTCGCTTCAGAAGGCTTTTCTGCGGTCGCCGCTGAAGTTCGCCGCGCGCATCAGTTCCCATTTCAGCCTGCACCGTTATCACCCTATTTTGAAGATCCGCCGCGCGCACCTTGGCACCGATTACGCCGCGCCCACCGGCACACCGGTGCAGGCGATCGCCAACGGAAGGGTGCTCTTCGCAGCCCGCAAGGGCGGGAACGGCAATCTGGTTGAGATTGCCCACGCCAATGGCTACGAGAGTTATTACCTCCACCTGTCACGAATCCTGGTGCACCGCGGGCAAATGGTGCAGCAGGGACAACGGATCGGGCTGGTGGGGATGACCGGGCTGGCCAGCGGTCCGCATCTCGATTTCCGCTTCCGCAAGAATGGACGGTTTGTAGATTTCGAGAGATTGAAGCTTCCACCCAGTTTCCCGGTCGCCAAGGCCGACTGGCCGGAATTCGAGGCCGAGCGCGACAAGTGGATGGCTCTGCTTCCGAATCCTAACCTCCAGAACGCCCACAGCGCCGAGGCCGCCGCCCCCCGCCCCGACGGGGGCGTCTGACGTTCGCCGGGTAGGGTTGGGTGCCGTCCCTGGCGGGACTCGGCCGGATTTGTGGGATGCCTTTCCCGGCACTCACGTGCCGGGCTTTCACATGCCGTGCCTGCGGCACTAGTTCCCGAACACACGAAACGGCATTGCCCGGGGACATTTCGTGCTTGCGGCACCACCGGATCCCACCACACTCACGTGCCGGGCTTCACATACCGTGCTTGCGGCACTGGTTGCCGAACACACGAAACAGCATTGCCCGGGGACATCCCGTGCTTACGGCACCACCGGATGATCCCACCACACTCACGTGCCGGGCTTTCACATAACCGGAAGCAATGCCGAAGGCATGGCAGGGGAAAGCCCGGCACGTGAGTGCCGGGAAAGGCATGGTTAGACCGACCAGAGTCCCCTTTAGGGGACGACACATGATGCCGAGGGCGAGGATTTCCTCTGCGTAGCAGAGCGGAAATCCGTGGCCCGTCGTAACAAACCGCGGAATGATGACGATACGCATCCCGCCACAATTGCGACCTCCGCCGTTCTATGCGGTTAACAGGAAGCAATGCCGAAGGCATGGCATGGGAAAGCCCGGCACGTGAGTGCCGGGGAAGGCATGGTTAGACCGACCAGAGTCCCCTTTAGGGGACGACACATTATGTTGTGACATGTGTCACAGACATTTGCCAGAGCCATGTCCATATTGGCCGCATGGCGCATCGGTATCCCAACATCCTCATTCATTGCATCTTCAGCACGAAAGCACGCAAAGACCTGATCCCGACGGAACTAATCCCCACCCTCTGCAAATATTTGGCGGGGATTGGCCGGAATCTCCGCATCCCCGTACTGGCGGCAGGCGGAATATCGAATCACGTGCATTTGCTCATCGCTTTGCCGCCGGACATGCCGGTGGCTAAGGCGGTCCAGGTTCTAAAGGCGAACTCTTCGCGCTGGCTGCGTGAACATGGATTGGAGTTTGCGTGGCAAGAAGGATACGGTGCATTCAGCGTGAGCAGTTCCAACCGTGATGCGGTGAAAGCCTATATCGAGCATCAGGCGGAGCACCATCGCAAGCGAACGTTCGAGGTTGAATTCGAAGCGATATTGCGGAAATCGGGCATGGCGTCCGATGTGGCTGATGCATTTGGGTGAGGGTGCCGTCCCTGGCGGGACTCGGCCGGATTTGTGGGATGCCTTCCCGGCACTCACGTGCTGGGCTTTCACATGCCGTGCCTGCGGCACTGGTTCCCGAACGAACGAAATGGATTGCCCGGGGACATCCCGTGCTTGCGGCACCACCGGATCCCACCACACTCAGGTGCCGGGCTTTCACATTTCGTGCCTGCGGCACTAGTTCCCGACACGAACGGGAAGACAGACGGAAAAACTCACCACAGAGGGCACCGACGAGCACAGGGGAATTTTTGGAAAGCGATAGAAACAGGGCGAGGATTCCTCTGTGTATTCTGTGCCCTCAGTGGTCAATCAGTTCTCGAAGGTAGAATCACGGGCAGCAAAGAAGGCACAAAACAAGACAGAAACTTTTCTCTGTTTTGTTCCGTGCCTTCTGTGGTGAATCAGTTCTCGTACAGCAGCACGCCTTCGGTTTTTTCCGAGTCGACGGGGCGATAGTACAGCTTGTCGCCTTCGAGGAAGACCTCGATGAACGCCGGCCGGGTGGTGATCGTGCCCTGAATCAAAGCTTCCGACAGCGGATCTTCGATGTATTTCTGCAAAGCCCGGCGCAGCGGACGAGCGCCGTAGCTGCGATCGCCAAGCGTCTTGCTCAAAATCCACTTCTTGGCTTCGTCCGTGACCGTGACGGTGATCGACTTCTGCGCCAGGTGCTGGTTCAGCTGGCTCACCATCAGTTCCAGAATCTGGATGAGGTCGTTCTCGCTGAGGGCGCTGAACAGGATGATTTCGTCCAGCCGGTTCAGGAACTCAGGGTTGAATGTGCGCTTGACCTCGTTCTTCACCAGATCTTCGATCTTCTCGGAGACCATGTCTTCCTTGGACGACTGGAATCCCAGGCCTTCGCGGCGCTGCAAGTGCCGGGCGCCGATGTTCGAAGTCATGATGATGATGGTGTTCTTGAAGTCGACGGTGTTGCCGAGGCCGTCGGTCAACTGGCCGTCTTCAAACACCTGCAACAGGATATTGAACACATCCGGATGCGCCTTCTCGATTTCGTCGAGCAGGACGACCGAATAAGGAGCGCGCTTCACCCGCTCGGTGAGCTGGCCGCCCTCTTCATAGCCCACGTATCCCGGTGGCGAGCCGATGAGCTTCGAGACCGAGTGCTTCTCCATGAACTCGGACATGTCGAAGCGGACGAGCGATTTCTCCGAGCCAAACATGAACTGCGCCAGGGTGCGGGCGACTTCGGTCTTGCCGACGCCGGTCGGGCCCAGGAACAGGAATGACCCGATGGGGCGGTTGGGGCTCTTCAGGCCGGCACGGCTGCGGCGAATGGCGCGGGCGAGCGCCAGGAGCGCCTTGTCCTGCGAAATGATGCGCTTGTGCAGCTCTTCCTCGATGCGCAGCAGCTTCTGCGATTCTTCTTCCTTGATCGAGGTGATGGGCACGCCTGTCCAGCGGGAGACGACGTCTTCGATATCCTCGCGGCCGACCACGCCGGTGGACGATTCATCCAGATGGTATTTTTCGCGCAGGGCGCGCAGGTTCTCGCGCTCCTTGCGCTCCTCGTCCGAATAGAAGCGCGCCTTCTCGAACTCGTGGTTCGCGATGGCGTTCTCCATGCGGTGGACGATGAACTTGATCCGCTTCTGGACCTCGGTGATGTCTTCCGGCAGCGAAGTCTGCCGCAGCTTCACCCGGGCGCCGGCTTCGTCGATCAGATCGATTGCTTTGTCGGGCAGGAAGCGGTCGGGGATGTAGCGGTTCGAATGCGACACGGCGAAGTTGATCGACTCGTCCGTATAGGTGACCGCGTGAAACTTTTCGTAGCGGTCCTTGATCCCGAACAGAATCTTGGTGGCGTCCTCCTCGTTCGGAGGCGGAACCTTGACCGCCTGGAAGCGGCGCTCGAGCGAGCGGTCTTTCTCGATCGACTTGCGATACTCGCCGGGAGTCGTGGCCCCGATGCACTGAATTTCGCCGCGCGACAGGGCCGGCTTCAGAATGTTGGCCGCATCGAGCGAACCTTCGGCCGAGCCCGCGCCCACCAGGGTGTGCAGCTCGTCGATGAAGATGACGGAATTCTGCGACTCCATCAGCTCCTTCATGATGGTCTTCAGCCGCTCTTCGAACTGGCCGCGGTACTTGGTGCCGGCGACGATCAGAGAAAGATCGAGCGCCAGAATCCGCTTATCCGCCAGGAAGGAGGGCACCTCCCCGTCGGCGATGCGCTGCGCCAGGCCCTCGACGATGGCGGTCTTGCCCACGCCGGGTTCGCCGATTAGAACTGGATTATTCTTGGTGCGCCGGCACAGGATTTGCACAACCCGCTCGACTTCACTCTCACGGCCCACCAATGGATCAAGCTGGCTGTCCATGGCGGCCTGGGTCAGGTCGCGGGAAAACTCGCTCAGCAGGGACGACTCGCGCTGCCGCTGGGGCTGGGACTTTTCCTGGCTGGAGCGCGCCAACTCTTCGCGGATGGCCGAAAGCCTCAATCCGCGCTCGTGCAGGATCTCGGCGGCAAAGCACTTTTCTTCCCGCAGCAGGCCCAGCAGCAGGTGCTCGGTGCCAATGTGTTTATGGGAAAGCCGCTCCGCCTCTTCGGCGGCATAAGCCAGAACCCGCTTGCATTCATTGCTCAGCGGGAGGTCGACGGAGGTCGAAACCTTCTCCCGGATGGTGGTGTGCCCTTCGATCTGCTTGCGGATGGACTCGACCGACGCATGGGAACGCAGAAAGCGGTTGGTCAGGGCCTTGTCTTCGCGCAGGAGTCCGAGCAGCAGATGTTCGGTCTCGATGTAAGGAGACCCGAACTGGCTGGCCTCATAACGCGCAAAAAAGATGACGCGCCTTGCCTTCTCCGTATAGCGTTCAAACATATCGCCCTTTTCCCCCTGGGATCTCCGCCGGAACTCGCCCGCTCTTCTGGTACAAACCCCAGGGGAACCCTTGGCCCCTACCACTATTATGCAATCAAGGTGCCAATGAACCAAGCCCTCAAGGCCTGCCTTATGAGCCCCGATCCATTACTAAAGACACCCTCAATCGCCCTGCCTGCGCAATCGACTGCAACCCTTTCTGCCGAAGAATGTCATTTCTTCGGGCTCTCTCATTTCGGAACCGCTCTTCGGAACCGCTCTCAGTCCCATACGCGCGGCCCGCTAAGCCGGCAACGATTCCGGCGCTACCTCCTCGATGCGGCCGTGTTGCAGTCTCAAAACCCGGTGGCAACGCCTGGCAAAAGCGAAATTGTGTGTCGCGATGAGGGAGGTTAACTGATAGTCGCGATGTAACCGGGAGATCAATTCAAAAACCGAGTCCGCGGTCCGGCTGTCGAGATCTCCCGTGGGTTCATCGGCCAGCAACAGCTTCGGCTGGACAATCAACGCACGCGCCAGGGCCACCCGTTGCTGCTCGCCTCCGGAAAGCTCTCCGGAACGGTGATGCG
Source organism: Terriglobales bacterium (assembly GCA_963803205.1). Lineage (GTDB taxonomy): Bacteria > Acidobacteriota > Terriglobia > Terriglobales > Acidobacteriaceae > CAWDLG01. The sequence goes on along the minus strand of CAWDLG010000002.1, from coordinate 261,290 downwards.
AGCGCTCTGCCAGGCCCACCTCGCGCAACCATCGCGAAGCTTCTGTTTCCGCCTCCTGGCGATTCCGTTCCCGCACCAGCAGCGGCATGGCCACATTTTCTACCGCCGAGAACTCCGGCAGCAAATAATGAAATTGCCAGACGAAACCGATTTCGCGGTTACGAAAATCGGCGGCGCTGTCTTCCGACAAAGAACTCAATCTTAAGTGGGCGCAGTATACGTCACCGGCCGAAGGCCTATCAAGGGCGCCGAGGATGTGTAACAGGGTACTCTTTCCGGCACCCGATTCGCCGACGATGGCGAGCATTTCGCCCCTGCCGACCCGGAATGAGAGATTTTCAAAGAGCAGCAGGTCCGACCCGCCCGAGCGGAAAACCTTCTTCAGACCCTCGACCCGTAACATCACTTCCTGTTCACTTAGATGCAATTACCGCACTCCAAGAAGCAAGATTCGCCCTCGCGCCAGCGGGTCGATGTTTTGGCAAACATTAGAGCATGTTCCCGGCGACGGCGCGGCAGGTTTTAAGCCTACAGAATCTCACATGCAAAATTCTGGCCTCAGGCAACCACCGTGACCGGAGGTCCGGTTTCGTTGATCTGGATCACCTTTGCGGCGGAACGCACGATACGAAAAACGGAAGATGACAGAAATCCGGATACCAATGACAGAAAATGGGACCGCCGGCTCACTCGTAGCGCAGGGCTTCAGCGGGCAAAATCCGTGCCGCCGACCAGGATGGATAAATCGTAGCCACCAGGGAAACCCCGACAGCCACCAGCGCTACTAATACGCCGTCGAAAACCCGCGGCGCGAAGGGAACGTAGTCGATGGAATAAACCTCCGGCGCCAGCGCCAGCAGATGGTAGTGCCCTCCCGCCCAGGAGAGCGCGTAGCCGAGAACCAGTCCCACGGCCGTTCCGATCACGCCAATCAGGACTCCCTGCGAGATAAAAATCCGCCGCACCTGCGCCTTGCGGGTCCCCATCGACATGAGAACCGCGATGTCCCTGGTCTTTTCCATGACCATCATGGTCAGGGAAATCAAAATATTGAGCGCGGCAACGAAGACGATCAGACCGATGGTTATAAATGTGACGAGCCTCTCCAGCCGCAGGGCGTGAAACAGCGCCTGGTTCTGCTCCATCCAGTTGGTGGCCATGAAACCGGGGCCGGCCGCGGCTTCCAGCGCCCCGCCGACCTCCGGAGCGCGGTAGATATCGTCCACTTTGAATTCCAGCACGGAAGCCAGGTCGCCGAGGCTGACCAGTTGCTGAGCATCCTTGAGCCGAACAAACGCCCAGGAAATATCGTTGTCGTAAAAACCGGAGCTGAAAATTCCCGCCACGCGAAAGCGGCGGTATTTGGGCGTCAGCCCGTAAGGTGTCAAGTCGCCCTGCGGGCTGGTGACGAGGACCACCGATCCGACGGTGGCACCGAGTTGATCGGCCATTCCCTTTCCCAGAAGAATGGGGGGCATCTCGGCTACTCGCTCGCGCACCGCCGACAGCGAATCGGCTGGCGAGGGCTCGGATTCGGATGACGAAGGAGGCTCCGAGGGCGGTTTCGGTCCCTCCTCTTCCTTCTCGAGCGGCGCTGCCGAACCGAACTTCACGAAGCTCAAAAGGTCGCTGACCTGGCGCTCGTATTTCGGGATCACTCCCTTGACCACTGCTCCGCCGGCGCGCGCGCCCAACGAGATCAGTACCTGGTCATACACCGCCGGGGCGACTGCTCTCACATGCGGCGTCTTTGCCAACCGTTCCATGAGAGGGCGCCAGTTCTTGATGCCGTCATTCTGAATGCGCACCAGGTTGACGTGCGAAGTCGAGCCGAGGAGGCGATCCTGGAGATCCTGGCGGAATCCGTTGTTGATCGCCAGCGCGACCACCAGCGAAGCGACGCCGGCCGCCACTCCCGCGATGGAAATCCCGGTGATGACGCCGATGACGGCCTGCCGCCGTTTCGCGCGCAAATAGCGGGATGCTATGAAGAGCTCGAATCTCATCGCGAGGTCGATTATAGCGACTGCTGAGGATGTCCCCCTGGCGTTCAGCAGTCTGGAACGACAGGGCGGGGATTTTGACTTCCCGTGAGAGGGGAACTTCAACTTCCCCACTGTCGCAAAAAGCGCGACAGGGATGGAGCACCCGCAACTCAGTGTTCTGTACGGAATGCGCGGGCTGTGGCAGAGTTAAAAGAACAGATGGAGACGGCTGAAAGCCACGACATCGGCGGGCGCGTCGCTTTCACGCATCCCGACTTTACGATGTACGAAGGTGCCCGCTTTCTCATCGTGACCGCGCTCGAAATGCAATCGGTCGCGGTGGGCTGGCAGGTCTACGAGATCACGCGCCGTCCTCTGGACCTCGGCCTCGTCGGACTGGCGCAGTTTCTTCCCGGAATCCTCTTCTTCCTGGTCTCGGGCCACACGGCGGACCGCTTTGATCGTCGCCGGGTTCTGCTGGCCTGTTACGTGGCGTTCGCAGTTTGCTCATTACTATTGCTCGATATTTCGCTGCGCCGCCTCGAGATGGTTTATCCAATCTACATTGTGCTCGTCCTGCTGGGGCTGGTCCGCTCTTTCAGCGGTCCGGCAAGCCGGGCGTTGCTGCCGGAACTTGTTCCCGAGGAACACTTCCCCAACGCCGTCGCCTGGAACGCCAGCATCTTCCAGACGGCTACGATCCTGGGACCGGCGGTGGGAGGCCTGGTATATGCGCTCTTCCGCGGCCCCGCGGGAGTTTACGCGCTGGCGGTTTTGACGGCTGTGATCGCGCTGATAGCCATGCTGCGAATCAAGACTCGAAGCAGGCCACGCCCTCGCGAACAGGTCAGCCTCACTACTGTCCTGGCTGGGCTGCATTATGTCTGGCGCGAGAAAGTGATTCTGGGATCAATTTCCCTGGATCTGTTCGCCGTCCTGCTGGGAGGAGCCGTGGCGCTGCTTCCGGTTTATGCACGGGAGATCCTGCATACCGGCCCATGGGGTCTGGGATTGTTGCGCAGCGCGCCCGGAGTGGGCGCGGCGGCGATGGCCGTGCTGGTAGCCCATCGCCCGTTGCGCCGCCGCATCGGCCTCACCATGCTGTGGTCAGTGGCCGGCTTCGGCGTCTTCACAATTCTGTTCGGAGTGTCGCACAGCCTGGTGCTCTCGATGATTGCGCTGTTGCTGGTGGGCGCCACGGACATGGTGAGCGTGGTGATTCGCGGCACGCTGGTCCAGCTGGCGACGCCGGACGAGATGCGCGGCCGGGTAAACGCCGTCGACATGCTTTTTATCGGCGCGTCCAACGAATTCGGGGAGTTTGAATCCGGACTGACGGCGCAATGGCTGGGCGCGGTTCCGGCTGTGGTGCTCGGCGGGGTGGGAACGCTCGCCGTGATCGCGCTGTGGGCGTGGCTTTTCCCCGACTTGCGCAACTTCGACCGGTTCACCCGCCTGCCAAGCGAAACTACTTCCCGCGGATGACGGTCTTTGCAGTGCTCATATTGTCGTAGCGGTCATAGACACGGACCACGACAACATGCTCGGCCTCGCCCCCGAAGCTGCTCCTGCCCTTGGCGGCGGAATCACTCCCCTTCTCATCGGGAAGCGGAATCTGGAAATCGTAGCTCTCGGTCTTCGAGTCGGAGAGTTCGCCGACCGGCGAGATGAAATGCCAGTCTCCGGCGTCGGCGGAATATTCGGCGCGCTTGATGGGCGAAAAGCTGTCGCTCGCCCGGAACGTGACGTGAATATTCCCGGGCACGGAGAGCGCCCCCAGGCCTTCGATTCGGGGCGGCGTGGTATCCACCTCGAAGCGGTCGCTTTCCCGCTCTGCCGTCAGCGCTTCTCCGGGAGAATGCGAAAGCACATCGGAGGCAACGACCTTAATTGTGTATCCCCCATCCGGCAATAAGGCTGCGTCGAAGGAGTAAAACTTGTCGCTGAGATCGTCTTTCAGGAGCAGCCAGCGATGCTCGCCATCCCCGCGATAGTAGACCGAGTAGACCATCTGGTCGTCGTTGTCGTCGTGGACCGTCCACTTCACTCCGATGGAGTTGGAATCGCGCGTCGCCGGAGGCGCGGCTTCAAATTTCGGCTGCGGCTTGTTGGTGGCCGGGCCGGGAATTGATGTCAGATCCGTCCCTGCCGGCTTGGGAAGGCTTTGGTAGCGAACTCCCGGCTGCACGGTGATGTCATCGAAATCAGGAGCGACGTTCTTCGGCAGATAGTTGATGCCGACGCTGTCCAGTCGCGGCTGCGGATCGCCCGCATGCAGAACAGCTTTCCACTGCACGAAGCGCGCGGAAGGAACAGCGACCTGCGCGTCTTTCAGCAGGTCAACCTTGACCCAGGGGCTCCAGTGGCGGTCCGGGTTGTCAACATTGCCGCTGCGGGCGAACAGATCCACGTTGCCTGAGCCGCGGAATTCGGCGCGGCCCCAGCGGGAAAACACCTGCGCATCGAACACGTCGCTTTCGTAGCTTCCCTCGCCTTCCGGGCTCGCTCCCAGAAGAAAGATCTTCCCCAGGTTGCTGGTGGCTACGTACAAGCCACCGTTTGGCGCGCGGGCGAACGCCGTTACCTGGTTGGCGCTTGCCTCGAGCAGATCGGTGAAGCGGTCCTCTCCGGCAATGGAGAAGATGTTTCCGTCGTTGCCGGTGCCCGCAAGCAGATCTCCCTGGGGCGCGAGTGCCAGCGCATAAACCAGATCTTCGCGCGATGTCCAGCTTCTGGTCGGCGAGCCATCGCTGGCGATCCGGTAGATTTCCGATCCGCCCGCGGTACTGCCCCCAGCGGCCGTAAATCGGGTGATAGGCGAGGTTGTGGCGCTGTTCGGGGTGAGCTGAGTCGAGGTTCCGGGTACCGGCGAGGTTGCAGGCCCGGCAGTGACGGTCTGCACGATGATTGAGGAGGAAGCAGGAGTGGAGCTCGATCCGGAACTTGCGCCCGTCCGCTTTTCGCCGGTTCCCGCGGCGTAAATGTTTCCCGATTTGTCGACTGTGAGAGCCGTGATCTCCTTCTTGGGGGCGCTGTAAAGCACGAAGCCTTCGCCGGCAGGATTGATCCGGTAGACCAGGCCGCTGCCGTCGGAGCCGGCAATGACGTTACCCTTTGGATCGACAGTCAGCGCGCGAATGTGAGCTTCTTCGCTCTTGAAGAAGACGGAATGCGCGCGGCTGGGAGTTACTTTGAAAATTTCGCCTTTGTCTCCGGTGGCGACATAGAGATTTCCGGCGCTATCCAGCGCCAGGGCCCAGATGTATTTCGTGCCTGGCTCAAAATAAACCGACGAACTCCACGCCGAAGTGCTGGCGGACTTCGAGGCCGCGGGTGTGGTCTTTTCTGTAGTAACAAGCGGCGCACGGCGTTCGATGCGGTAGACCTTGCCGTCCGGATTGGTAGCCGCGTAAATGACGCCACTCTTGTCGACGACCAGGGCCTGGACCTGCAATTCCTGCGGCTCGAAGATGGGGGTGGCCACGCCATCGGAAGTGATGCGGTAAACCCTCGCCGGAGAGCCCGCGGCGGCATAGAGACTGTCCGAATCGGTGGCGATGTCCCAGATATAGGTGGAAGGCGTGGTGACAACCGCCTTGAACGACGGTGCAAGTTCGAGGCCGCCCTGGCTGCGAATGGCTACGCCCTTAGCGGTGCCTTTGCTGAGTTCGTCAAACGACGACTGAACCCAGGTTCGAGTCCCTTCTGCAACGGAAAAAATGGCAAGAAATAAGATTAAAGCAGATACCGGGAGGAACCTCCCCAGCGCGCGAATGGCCATTTACACCTCAAAATCCTGAGCGGATAGATTGGGAAAACCCAGAGTACCACGGGCGATGCAGGCACCTGCAATGTCCGCGTAGGCATCTGCAATGTCCACGTAGGCACGGGTATCTCACCCGTGCGCGCGCGCCTACGTTTCTATTTGATTGTGATCGTGAGAAGCTGCGCGCCGGAAACTACATAATCCAGCGGCCCGGTGGCGGCTTCGTTCACCGAAGATTCGGCGCGCACCACCATGTCCTGCGTACCTCGCATGCCATCCATCACGTTCATGATGGAGAGCGGCAATGCCGGCATCACTTTGTCCGCGATCATTGCTTCCGGATCGGACTCGAGCAGGGAAACGTAAACCCGGTTGTTGACGTGCTCCTTGTTGAGCATGGCAATCGTGGAGGCCAAATCGAGCTTGCGCCCGAACTGCGGCGCGCCGCGGCGGATTCGGTCGAGCGTGTCGCCGTCGCTGATCAGAATGCGCAACGTGCCTTTCGAGGCCGAGGACGGGATGTGAATCGGAATCTGATGAACCATCGCCTCGCCGCGATAGGGCCGCAGCATCGCTTCCACGGTAATCGTGTCACCGGGACGCGCTTCGGTCACATCGGTGCGGGAACTCTCCAGGCGCGCCCAGCGGCGCTCGCGCACCAGGTCGAAGTCCAGTTGCACGTCGCGGATGTCGGGCACGTTGTAGGGATTGTCGTAAATCCGGCTGAAGCGGTCGCCGAGCGACAGGGCAGCCAGAATGGCGGCCGCCTGGTTCCCATCGGCGGGCGCATACATATTTTGCAGCGTGACGTCCGGATAACCATTCACGCTGATGCTGCCGTTCATGCGGTAGGTGGTTTCCTCGCCGTACTCGTTGACTCCGTGCAGCGCGTTGAACACCGTAGCCATCATGGCGATGGGGCTCAGCCGGGCGTTGTTGAGCACTTCATAGTGAAACTGCTTCACCGTCGGGCCGCCGTGAATGTTCAGGGTTACGGGAATCATGTCCGGCTTCTTGCCGAACTCGCCCAGAATGCCGGTGTGCCGGTCCTGGACAAAGGCGCCCACCGCTTCAGTGGCATTCACGATCTTGAAGGCGTTCAGCGGCGAGGGAAGGGTCGCCAGCACCTGGGCCTTCGTCATGGGCAGGTCAACGGCTCCAAACTGGAGCAGCGGATGCCCGCAGGCCAGCAGGCGGTCGGCGTCCATGTACGTCACTGTGCAGGTCGCGGCGATATCCATGTCGCCGCGAACCAGGATGGCGCTCACGGCCGATCCGGGCTCGAGAGGCTCGGGCTGTTTGGCATCGCTCACCGATCCGGCGCCCATCACCGGGGTGATCCCCGCGTCGGCAAACTGCGAAGCAAAACGGCGAACTGCGTCGGTAGAAAATCCGTTAAAAACCAGCGGCGTCTCGATGGGCTTCAGATAATTGGTAAAGTCTTCTCTGGAAGAACCCGCAGAAATTGTCGCGCCCGCGCCCGGACCCGAGACCTTGTCGGGTACACGCGCCACCGCCCGCACCGGGGCGGGATCCTCGATCGGGGTGTGATCGATCGCGCTGATTTCGAGCATTTCGGCGATTGGGGTCACGCCGGCGATGGGCTCTTTCGAAAACTCGCCGATCCGGAAAGCCAAAGCGCCAGCGAGCTTGCCGTCCAGGTAGACCGGGCTGCCGCTCATCCCGGCGACCACGCCGGTGTATTCGGCCTTTTTTCCGCCGAGGCGGATCAGGATCACGTCCCCCTTGGGGCCGTTGGCGTTCTTCAAAACGCCCAGGACCTCCACTTCCATGGATTCGGGCTTGGTTCCCTGAAAGACCGTGTAGGCGACGCCGCGCATGCCGGGGTGAATCTGGCTGACCGGGATTGTCTCGACACGCTTGAGAGCTTGGGAGTTAGCGGCAACGGCCCAGAACAGACACAGGGCCAGACACGAGAAGACGGCTCGCCTCATGAATAAATTTCCCCGAAGGACCGAAAAACGGCCCGCCAAACTGTTCACTTCGCGTCTTTCCGAACTTGCTGGAGGAGGAGAGTTCACGGTCGAGCAAACATCCCAACCGCGAAGTTATTGCGTCTATACTAGCATGAGAGATTTTCGAGGGGTACCATGTTTTGTACTTCGGTAAGAGGTACTTACACCCATCTTCGGCGGGTATTTTGCGGCCTTGCCGTGCTTTCCCTGTTCGTCTTCCTGGCGGGGCAAACCGGCGCCCTGCTGGCTCAAGATGAGAATAAAAAACCGGACCAGACAGACCATGCTGACCAGGGCCAAAACCCCAACAAGCAAGAAGCCCCTCCTGCCGCAGGCGGACCGCAAAACGACGTAGGGCCCTACGCGATCCCGAAAAAGAAGGAAGAACCGCCCCCGGCGCCGCCCCCTAAGCCCAAGAAAATCGAGGGGATGCCCGATTATTCGATCAAAGTGAGCGTGCCCGTGGTGAACGTGGACGTGCTGGTCACCACCAAGGACGGGCAGTTCATTCCCGGACTGAAAAAAGACAACTTCCGGGTCTCCGAAGATGGGGTGCAGCAGACGGTCTACGGCTTCAACCAGTCGGAGGCGCCGATTACCGCCGTCCTGCTGATGGAATTCGCCTCCACCAACTACTACTTCCTGGTGGACGCCCTGAATACCTCCTACACGTTCGCGTCTTCGCTGAAGAAGGACGACTGGGTCGCGGTCGTCACCTATGACATGAAGCCGCATATCCTGGTGGACTTTACCCAGGACAAGCGCGCGGTGTTTGGCGGCCTGCGGCAGCTTTACTTCCCGGGCTTTTCCGAAACCAACATGTTCGACGCGCTGTATGACACGATCGACCGGCTGGAGGGAGTCGAAGGGCACAAGTACATCATCCTGGTCAGCACCGGCATTGATACCTTCAGCAAGCTGAACCTGGACGAGATGTTGAAGAAGATCAAGACCACCCATGACATTACGATCTATCCCATCAGCGTGGGCCGGGCGTTGCGCGAGTGGGCGGAGGCCCGCGGCCGAACCGCGCCGCACGGAATGGGCATTCCGATCCAGAACATCGACTACCTGCAAGCCGACAACGAAATGAATACTTTCGCCAAGCTCACCGGAGGACGCGCCTACTTTCCGCGCTTCCAGGGCGAGCTGCCGGAGATCTTTCGCGACATCAACAGCGATATCCGCAATCAGTACAGCCTGGCCTACCATCCAACGAACGCCAAGCTGGATGGAACCTACCGCAAGCTGAAAGTGGAAATCGTGGCGCCGGACGGCGGCCCGCTGAAGATTCGCGACCAGAAGGGCAAGGACGTCAAATTTCAGATCATCGCCCGCGAAGGTTACACGGCGAAGCACACCGTCGAGTAGCGCCGGCTAGTGGGCGTGCACGAACTGGTCGAGCAGAAACAGCAGGCCAACTCCCAGAAACACGACCAGAGCCATCCTCACGCCCGGCTCGCGATTGACCTCGGGCATCAGGTCCGAAGCCGCCACGTAGAGCGTCACCCCGCCTGAAACCGGCAGCCCAAAACCCACCTGGTGCCGTAATACCGCCATGGTGAGCACTCCGGCAAGAGTCGCTACTCCCAGAACCACAGATGCTCCCCAGGCTCGGATCCGGCTCTGGCCGCTGGCCAGCATCACCGAGGCGACGGTGAATCCTTCCGGGATTTTGTGCAGGAAAACCGCTAGAAAAATTACCCAGCCCAGCCAGTTCGAGACCAGGAATCCCGAGGTGATGGCGATGCCGTCGAAGAAAGTGTGAATGATCAGCCCAACCAGCACCGAGTAGCCGGTGGAGGTGTGGACGAATTCGTCGCTGTGGGTTTCTTCTCCAAAGTGGAAGTGCGGGGTAACCGTGTGCTCGAAGAAGTGAACGATCAGGTAGCCGGTGAGGACGAGCACCGCGGCGCCGGGGCCCTTCAGTTCCAGGCTGGCAGGAAGGATTTCGATGACGGCGGTTGCCAGCATGAATCCCGCGCCCAGGGCAATGAAATACTTCAGGTAGGAGCGCTCCCAATGTTTCTGGACAATGATGGCCCCGCCAAAGACATTGGCAGCGGCCGCCGTAAGGCCGAGGACCACACTCAGAAAGATGGGATGCATGTGACCGAGGATGATACCAGTTCCAGGTTTGAAAGCTTTTCACCACGGAGGGCACAGGGGAACACAGGGCAAAACCTCAACTGCTTTCCTCTGTGCGCCCCTGTGTCCCCTGTGGTTGGTTTCCAAGGCTTTCACCACGGAGGGCACAGGGGAACACAGGGGAAATCAAAGCAGGTCTCTCGACTGCGTTCGGCTTTGCCTCACTCCGCTCGAGATGACAAACGCTAAAAAGTAGGTGAAGAGGAAAAAAAGCAGATCTCTCCACTGCGATGAGATGTTGATACCCTGTGCGCCTCTGTGTCCCCTGTGGTTGGTTTTTAAAATCGCGCGAGCGAGACCTACCCGCTGTGGCGGATGTGCATGACGTCGCCGTCCTGCACGATGTAGTCCTTGCCCTCAAGGCGGAGCTTGCCCTGGGCGCGGGCATTGGCCTCGGAGCCGGCTTCGAGCAACTGGTTCCAGGCAATCGTCTCGGCGCGGATGAAATGCTTTTCGAGATCGGAGTGGATGGCTCCCGCCGCCTGCACTGCCCGCGTCTTCACCGGAATCGTCCAGGCGCGGCATTCATCTTCTCCCACAGTGAAAAAGGAAATCAGGCCCAGCAGGGCGTAGCTGTTGCGAATCAGGCGAGAGAGCCCGCTCTCGCCCAGTCCGTAGCTGGAAAGAAATTCGGCGGCGTCGGCATCGCTCATCTCGGCCAGTTCGGCTTCCACCTTGCCGCAAACCGCGGTTGCGCCTGCATTCGGACGCGACGCTACTTCTGCCAATCCATACTTCGCGACCGCGCCTTCCAGTTCCTTGCCGAGTTCCTGGCTCTCGCTTACGTTGAGCACGTAGAGGATCGGTTTCTCGCTCAGGAACATGAAGCCACGCAGCCGTTTCTTGTCGTCCCCGGTCATTTCCAGCTCACGCAGGGGACGCTCGGCTTCGAGATGAGCTTTGGCGCGGTTCAGAAGCTCGAATTCCTTCTCCAGTTCTGCCGATCGCATCTTCTTCAGGTCTTTTTCCACCCGCTCCAGCCGCTTTTCGATCTGTCCAAGGTCGCTGACCATGAGATCGAATTCGACGTTGCGGATATCGCGCAGCGGATCGATGGGCCCGACATGCGGTATGGCTGGGTCATCGAAGGCTCGCACCACGTGGGCCAGGGCATCGACCGTGCGCAGGTGGCCGAGATAGGAGGTTTCCTTGAGCGCCTCCTGTCCAATGGCGCCCACGTCCACATATTCCACCGAGGCATGCGTCAGCTTTTTGGGATTGAACAACGCCGCCAGGCGGTCGAGGCGCTCGTCCGGCACCTTGGCCACCCCCAGATGAGCTTCCCGAGGGTTGGCATAGGCGTGCTCGCTGAGCGCGGCTTTGGTCAGGATGCGAAACAGGGAGGTCTTACCGACTTGTGGAAGTCCAATGATGCCAGTCTGCATAAGTTAGAGAGCGCCGTTCCCGCCCGCGGCCACCAGATAAGCCGCCACCAGCCCGAGCAGCAGCACTCCTCCTTCGAGCCGGGTGGACCAGGCGTGCAAGGCGTTGAAGTGGACTCGAGCGGGATCGTTCACCGGAACATTATCAATCTCACCCATGGAAGCGCGCAGGGAAGCCATTCTGGGAGAGATTCCAAACTGCGATACCAGGGTAAGCGCCAGCATGAGCACGATCAGGATATGCCGGGCTGCCGCAGGATGCGCGGAACCGCTCGCAAGGCGATTGTGGATCATGGAACTCGCGAGAAAAATGACTCCGGAGGCCAGTCCCATCCAGTGCAGAACGGTGAGAGAGCGCGTCACGACGGCTCCGGCGAGATGGCGCGTCGGCAGAACCGAGAAAACCGTCGGCGCGAGCACGAGTGCAAAGAAAATCAGCCCGCCGATCCAGACGATCAGTGACAGCAGCATAAGAAAGCGAAGAAATGCCATGGCGTTCCATTATGCAGGGCAAGAGCAGGAGATGGCCAGAGACGGAAATTTCTTTCCGAGAAGGCCCCTGAACCTTGGCTAACCAGATAGTTACTCCCGTTTCCACTGCGGAAGCGGTTATGCTGCGCAACATGGCGGTTTCCATCACGGTGCTGGCGAGTGGCAGTCGCGGCAACACGGCTATCGTCAGCAGTTCGAATACTCGCCTGCTGGTGGATGCCGGCATTTCCTGCCGCGAAACCTTCAAGCGGATGAAGGCCGCCGGCGAGGATCCGCATTCGCTGTCCGCAATTTTGATCACGCACGAACACGCCGACCACATTGCCGGCCTGGCCGTTCTGGCGAAGAAGCTGAACGTCCCGGTCTACATGACCGGCGCCACGCATCAGGCGTGGGCAAGAGCGATGCGCGACGCCGAGGACGAAACTCCACAACTCAACAAGCTGGAGTTGTTTCTGTCCGGCTGGCGTCTCCAGATCGGCGATTTCACGGTGACTCCGTTCACCATTCCCCACGACGCGGCCGACCCGGTCGGCTTCACCTTTCGCGCCGAGGGGATCAAGATTGCCTTTGCCACCGATCTCGGCTACGTCCCGGTGAGCATCTGCGACCACCTGCGCGGCTGCGACGTTCTGGTCATCGAGTCGAACCATGACCTGGAGATGCTGCGCGGCGGCCCCTATCCCTGGTCGGTCAAGCAGCGGGTGATGAGCCGGGTCGGGCACCTCTCCAACGACGCGGTCGCGGATTTCTTTGCCACCGATTATGATGGCTCCGCATCATATGTAGTGCTGGCACACCTCTCCGAGCAGAATAACCATCCTGAAATTGCGCGGGGGGCAGCGGAAAAGGCCCTGGGCCCTCGCCGGACGCTTTTGCGCAACCGGGTGCTGCTGGCAGGACAGTCAGAACCGACGCAGCCGATCCAGCTGTAGTCCAGTATGAGCCAGTGCGACGATCCTATCGTAGGCAAGATTCTGGCCGGTTGGCGCTATGACATTTCCGGCATTGCGCCCGAAATGCGCGGCGACTACGAGCAGCATTTCGAAGCCTGCGAATACTGCCGGGCCCGCCAACGCCTGCACCGCGGCATTGATCTTTCCCTGATAGCTCTGGCGTCGCTTTCGGCGGCGGCTTTCTTGCTGGCCTTCGGACTGATTCATCACTTCGGCCCACGGCACATGTTCTGGCTGGAGATGGCGGCGCTGGCCGGCTTTGTGCTTTCGGCGCTGATCTGGCTGGTGGTGGCGGTGGCAACTCCTGCTCCAATGGCTGTCGTGGATGTGGCCCGCCTGGGCGCGCGCCACGTGCATGACCGATTGCCTCCCGAAATCCGCGAAAAACTTCCAGAAGAATTGCGCCTGAAGATCAGCGGGCAATCCTGAACATCCCCTGTTGGCAACCTCTGTACCAGACTTAATTTCCGGCTTCCATCCTTTGCCGGCGGGACGATAATCCCCTCATGGACGCAGCGCTCCGGCTCCTGAAAACCGTTCGACTGGTTTTGCTGGTCTCGATGGTGCTTTACGTCTTGCTGGGAGAGTGGGTACCTCACAGCTCGCGGCCGACAGGAACCCTCTTTCCCTCGGCGCTTGCCATCATCGCCACCGTGATGATCGTCACCGTGTTTGCCGTGCGGCGCGTGCTGATTGCCCGGCAGGCCGCGATCCTGGCGCAGACTCCCAGCGATCCAGCGGCCCTCGGACGCTGGCGAGTGGGCTACATGCTGATTTACGTTCTCTCGGAAGCCCTGGGACTTTTTGGCTTTATTGTCCGCTTCCTGGGTTTCACGCTGATGCAGGCGGCGCCGTTTTATGCGGCAGGGTTTCTGATGGTTCTTTTCTACGTGCCGGCGCGTCCCAAGACGACCATCGGTTAGTTCCGCGTCTTGCTACTTAAATTTCTTCTTGCTTACGATCCCGGCGCCTTCGCGAATCACCACCAACTGGTCGGCGGCCACGCCGGTAAACGTTTCGCTGCCGCCATTGGTCCAGCGGACGGTGAGGTCGGCGGAGGTTTCTGCCCCCAATCCGAAATGCAGCCGGCGATCGTCGGCGGAGTAAAAGCTCGATTGCGCGGTGACTTCCTGCACCTGGCGCTTCTTGGCGTAGCTCGCCGTCACCCGCGATCCGATGGCGCTGCGGTTGCTCTTGGTTCCAACCAGCTGAACCTTCAGCCAGTGATGGCCGCCAGTAACATCGTTGCGCAGCAGTGACGGCGGCTCGTTCATGTTCATCACCAGCACATCGATGTCGCCGTCGTTGTCGAAGTCTCCGAAGGCGCAGCCGCGGCTGGCATGTGACGCGCTCACGCCGGGACCCGCTTCTTCAATGAGTTCTTCAAACCTTCCATCTCCCAGGTTGCGGAAGACGATCCGAGGCGTCTTGAAGGGATAAGCCGGCAGCTTGCGCTCGACCTCGGGGTAGACACTGCCGGTGACGGCGAAGAGATCGGGATATCCATCGTTATCGAGATCGACGATTCCCGTTCCCCATCCCACGTAGCGGGTCTCGACGCCCACTCCGGCACGGATGGTGATGTCGTCGAAGTTGCCTTTGCCGTCGTTGCGGTAGAGCACGTTGGTGTCGTCGGCAAAATTGGTCTTGAAGATGTCGAGGTTGCCGTCGAGATCGACGTCTCCCAGGCCGACGCCCATACCCGCCTGCTCCAGGCCGTCTTCGCTCAAAGCGACGCCGCGCTCCAGGCCCTCTTCACGAAAGGTGCCATCGTGCTGGTTGCGAAACAGCCAGCTGGGCGTGGAGTCGCAGGCCACGTAGATGTCGGGCCAGCCGTCGTTGTCGTAGTCGGCGGCAACGCATGTCATGGGATAAGACCCGGCAGCCGTGGCCACACCGGATGCCTTGGTCACGTCGCTGAAGGTGCCGTCGCCGTTGTTGTGGAACAACTGCACGGATCCGGTGGGCAGGCCGCGCGGGCCGCAATTTACCGGTACACCTTTCCAGTTGCAGTCGGCGTTTTGGCCCGGCTTCGGCAGCTTCTCGATCGTGGTATTGAGATACGTGGCAACGAACAGATCGAGCCTGCCGTCGCGGTCGCAGTCCACCCAGGTGCAACCCGAGCCGTAGCGCACGCCAGGCTGTATCAGGCCTGCCTTTTCGGTGACGTCCGAGAAGGTGCCGTCGCCGTTGTTGTGGTAGAGAACGTTCTGGCCGTAGTTGGTGATGAAAATGTCGTCGAAGCCGTCGTTGTCATAGTCGCCGACGGTCACGGCGGACGCCCATCCCGTTCTCGTCAGCCCGGCTTTCTGCGTGACGTCGGTAAAGGTTCCGTTGCGGTTGTTTTTGTAGAGGCGGTTGGTGTTGCCGCGCGGCACGTCCTCGAGCCGGGTTCCGCTCAGAACGAACAGATCGAGCCAGCCATCGTTGTCGTAATCGATGAAGGCCACCCCGCATCCGACTACTTCGATGATGTAGCTCTTTCCCTCAACCCCGCCGTAGATCACCGGCTCGGTGAGGCCTGCCTCCTGGGCGATGTCGGTGAGGCGCGACGGGAACGGGCGTCCCGAGGGCTTTCCGCGAGGCTGTGGCTTGACGCCGCGGGAAGAAACCCCCTGGGGAAACGCAGGAAGGGACGCCATCGACGCAGCGCCAGCCAGCGCGAGAAGCATTCTTCGGCGGGAAATCATGAAGCGGTCAGGGCGCCTTTGGGTGCAAGGAGATTGGGCGCTGCCCCTGGCGAGATGACGCGCAGGCCAGGGCTGCAGCAGCCTTCGTTGTTTCGAATTTTATCCGGCTTGCGCGCGCGAATCTACCTCTGACAAGAAACCTGGCTCAGCGCTGTTCCTCTGTGTCCCCTAACGGTTTCGCCTTTGGATTTCACCACAGAGATCACAGAGGTGCACAGGAAAAGTTATAAACCTGTCATCCCGTCAGCCCGGCCGCAGTGAAGAACTTCCGTGAGAATACCCTGTGCTCCTCGGTGTCCCCTGTGGTTTTAAAAAGGACTGACCACAGGGTACACAGGGGATCACAGAGGAAGGCACTGCCGGGCTTTCGGCGGGAGCAGCGAGCAGACGCTCGCATCAGTGTTTTACCTCGGATGCCCCGTCCTTGTCGTTCCGCTGTCTGGAACGAGAAAATTCAACCTCCCCACCCTGTCGCACAAAGCGCGACAAGGGGTGGGGCACCCTATTTTTCTGGCTCTTCGGCTTTCAACACCTGGTCGGCCTTGACGTTCTCAAAGCGTTGCACCATCCCGGAAGGCCAGCGAATCTCGACCAGCTTTGCCGTGGCATCGCTGCCAAGTCCAACCAGCAATCTCTTGTCGCTGGCGGACTGGTATCCGACCGCGGTGTTGATGCTGAAGTACTGCGTCATGCCGGAAGCTGAGACGACTTTTACGCGGCTGCCGATGCCGTCACGATTTGATTTCCTGCCCGTGGCGGCGATTCTCAGCCAGTGGTTCCGGTTGCCGCCGTCGTTGCGCAGCACGTAGGCTTTCTGGTCGAGATTGCTGACCACGATATCGATGTCGCCGTCGTTATCGATATCACCGAAGGCGGCGCCCCGCCCGGCCCATTCCCGCTGAAAAACTTCTCCCGGAGAAACCCGTACAAATCGTCCTGACTGATTTCGCAGCAGCAGTGGCGGCTGCATGTATCGCAGGTTGGGCGAGGTCTTTTCGATGGTGTCCATCACGTGGGCCTGAGCCACGAAGATGTCTTTCCAGCCGTCGTTGTCGTAGTCGAAGAAGCGCGTGCTCCAACCGGAAAAGGAAATGGTGGCGCCGCCCAGGCCGGAGGAGTTGGTAACGTCGCGAAAACTTCCGTCGCCCAGGTTGCGAAACAGCATGTAGCGCTCATTGGAAAGGTCGGTCACGACTACGTCGGGATGGCCGTCATTGTCATAGTCGGCGAAGTCGATGCCCATGCCGGCGAAGGTCTTGCCGTCCTCGTTGAAGCCAACCCCGGCCAGCAGGCCCTGCTCGGTGAAAGTGCCGTTGCCGTTGTTGTGATAGAGAAAACACTGCACGGAGTCGTTGGCGACAAAGATGTCGGTAAAGCCGTCGTCGTCGTAATCGGCAAAAGAAACGCCCAGACCTTTGCCGTTCGGATTCGCAATGCCCGCCTTGGCGGAGACATCGGTGAACGTGCCGTCACCATTATTGTGGTAGAGAATGTCGGTGACGCCGTCGTAGTTGTCGGGATGGCAGTAGGCGCGATACCCGGGCTTGCGTTCGCCGCAATAGCGGTTGGTCTTGAATGTCCAGTCGACGTAGCGGGTCACGTAGAGATCGAGTTTGCCGTCGTTGTCGTAATCGAAGAACCCCGCGCTGGCACTCCACCCGCCGCCGCCCACGCCGGCAGCTTTGGTTACATCGCGGAAAGTTCCGTCTCCATTGTTGTGGTAGAGCGTGTTGCCGCCGAAGCCGGTGACGTAGAGGTCTTCGAATCCATCGTTGTCGTAGTCGCCCACCGCAATCCCCATGTCGTAGTGGTTCTGCGGCATTCCTGTAAGCCCGGCTTTCTGCGTGACGTCGGTAAAGGTGCCGTCGGGATTCTGGTGGTAAAGATGATTCCAGAAGCGGGGATCGGACTTGTCCGGCATCTTGCCGTCGGGCATGGGGTCGTCAATCCTGGCGCCGTTGGTGAAGAAAACATCCAGGCGGCCGTCATTGTCGTAGTCGAGAAGAGCGACGCCGCCTCCCATGGTCTCGATGAGATATTTGTTGGAAGTTGCCGAGCTTTCGTGCTTGAAGTCGATCCGGGTTGCGGCGGTGATGTCGGTGAATTCTACCTCCGGGCTGGAAGCCGCGCCCAGCAGGCAGAACAGCAGCCCACCGCCTGCGATCCATCGACGGAATGTAGGACGGGAATGCATCAGGTCGCCTGCGGGAACTTGCGCTTTTCGACGATCCCCTTGCCTTCCTGGATGATGAGAAGGTGATTGGCCGGCACGCCGCTAAATTTTTCTTTCAGCCCCGAGAGCCAGTTGACCTCAACGCTATCCACCTTCTCGGAGCCGCCGATTCCGAAATGCAGGCGCAAATCGTTTTGCGAATAGTAGCTGGAACCGCTCATGACCTCATCGATCTGGCTGTGCTCGCCGGTGACAACCCGAACCCGGGTTCCGATTGCTGAACGGTTGGAGCGCGTGCCCACACACTTGATCATGATCCAGTTGTTTTTGTTTCCGCCATCGTTGCGCAGCAAGGTCGGAGGTCCGTCGAGGTTGTTGATCAGCACATCCACGTCGCCGTCGTTGTCGAAATCTCCGAAAGCGCAGCCTCGCCCCAGATTGTCGGCCTGGAGCGCCGTCCCCGCGCGGGACGTCACGTCCTGAAAGCGTCCATTCCCCAGATTGCGATAGAGGACACGCGGCTGCCGGTAGGCGATGTGCAGCTTGCGATCGGCGATCTGCGAGTAGACGTGGCCATTCGCCAGGAACAGGTCTTTCCAGCCGTCATTGTCGAAGTCGAGAAAGCCGAGACCGAATCCAAGATATTTGCGGTTCACTCCCATCCCCGCCTTGATGCTGGCGTCTTCGAAGGCGCCGTTGCCATAGTTACGGTAGATGGTCGTGACCTGCTCGGAGAAGTTGGTGCGGGCGATGTCGAGCCAGCCGTCGCCGTCGTAGTCCGCCACCGCGACCCCCATTCCAGAGAGCGCGACGCCATTCTCATCCAGCGCGCAGCCTGCGGGAACGGCAATCTCGCGAAAGGTTCCATCGTGGTTGTTGCGGTAAAGCAGGCTGGGCGCGCTGTCGCAGGCCACGTAGATGTCGGGCCATCCGTCGTTGTCGAAATCCGCCGAGGCCGCCCCCATGCCGTAGGAACCGCTCGACTGCCAGTTGTTGCGGACAAACACCATGGACGACGGTCCGCGCGGGCGCGCAATCCCGGATGCCTCCGACACGTCGGCGAAAGTTCCATCGCCGCGGTTGTGATAGAGCACATTGGTCCCTCCGGCGAATCCCAACGGCCCGCAGGGAACGGGGATGCCGTTGTAGTCGCAGTAGGGCGCATCGCCCGGGCGCGGCGCTTTCTTCGGATCAAAATTCAGGTAGCTGGCGACGAACAAATCCAGGTGGCCGTCACGATCGTAGTCAAGAAAGCAACAGCCCGCGCCCCAGGAATTTTCCGATCCTGCGACGCCGGCCTTTTCGGAAACGTCGGTGAACGTGCCGTCGCCATTGTTGTGGTAGAGGACATTCTTTCCCCAGTAGGAGACGAAGAGATCGTCGTTGCCGTCGTTGTCGTAGTCGCCGACGCAGCATCCCTGGCCCCATCCGGAGTGAGTCAGGCCGGCTTTCGCAGTTGCGTCCGAAAACGTGCCGTCGCGGTTGTTGTGAAACAGGTAGCTGGCCGGGATACTCTGAGTTTTGGAATCGAGGCGGGCGCCGTTCACCAGAAAGATGTCGAGCCAGCCGTCGTTGTCGTAGTCGAAAAAGGCTGCGCCGCAGCCCATCTCTTCGAGCAGGAATTGTTTGTTGGCGGGGCTGCCGGAGACATTGGCGGCGTGCGAGAGCCCGGCGGCGGCAGTGATGTCGGCAAAGACGACCGGTGGCGCTCCCTCCGCCGCGAGGAGCCGGTGGTCGGCCAGTCCCATCGCCACCCCGGCCCGGCCCAACATCTGGAGGAACCCGCGACGCGTAGGCGTCCCGGAACCACTACTCACTCGTGCCTCCGGGACGTGGCGTCGCACCGGGAGCGGACGCGCTGCGCCGCATCTTGTCGAGTTCGTTGGACTCGCGATCCAGACGAGTGAAGGACTCGAGTGCCTTCTTGCTCTCGTCCATTTTCCCAAGGCGTCGATAGAGACCCGACAGCACGTAGAAATAGGAGGAAGCGCGGGAGTTGAATGAAATCGCCCGGTTCACGGCATCCACCGCTTCTTCCAGATGGCCCTGGCGCTCCTCCGCCCGGCCCTTCTGAAACCAGGCGCGGTCGGAATTGGGGTCGAGTTGCAAAGCCTGCTGCGCGTAGTCGAGCGCCTTCTGCGCATCGCCGGTGCGGTTGTAGTACGCGCTCAGATTGACGTGGGCAGAGGCAAACTTGCCATTGTGAGCCTGATTCAGCTCGATCGCCTTCTGATAGTCGGCGACAGCCCCGGCGTCGTCCCCAAGCGCTTCCAATGCCAGTCCCAGCGCGTCCAGAGCCTCGAGGTAAGAGGGGTCGATGGCGATGGCGGACTCGAACTCCTTCCGCGCGGGCGCCCAGTTGTCCTGCATGGAGAGCAGCTTGCCGAGGTTGTAGTGAATCTCCGCCGACTGCGGACTGTACTTGATGCCCTGCTCGAACTCGATCTGGGCAGAGTCGAACCTTCCGATCATCATCAGATCGCGGCCTAGAATCTTGTGCGCTTCGGCGTTGGTGACATCGAGCTGAAGCGACTTCGCCAGGGACTGGATGGATTCTCCCAGCTTCTGCTCCGCGAACTGGCTGTAGCCGAGCGCGTACCACCCCCAGGACGAGTCGGGATTCTGCTTCACGAAATCGGTCAGCAGCGGTTCGACTTCCTTGAACCGCCCTTCGCGGATGTAGCCTTCGAACTCGGCAATTCGCGCCGAGTCGCCGGCAGGCGCAGGCGGAGCGGGCTCTGCGGGAAGAGTCAGGGCATCCAGGCGCTGCTTGGCCGAGACGTCCGCGGGATTCAACTCCACCGCCTTGCGATAGGCGGCGATGGCGTCGCCGTTGTTGCCCTGCTTTTCAAGCGCCATGCCCAGGTACCGCTGCGCTTCCGAAGATGTCGGCTCGAGCTTCGCGGCATGCTGGAATTTATCGACTGCCTGCTGCACTTCGCCCCGATCGAGCGCCGCGCGTCCTTCATTGATATCCAGCCCGGCGTTCTGCGTGCGATCGTCGGCGGAAGCAAGTTCCCGGCCCTTCTTCACTTCTTCGGCGGCTTCGTCTTTGCGGCCGGCGCGGGAGAGAGCCA
The DNA here is from genome assembly GCA_963803205.1 of Terriglobales bacterium. Lineage (GTDB taxonomy): Bacteria > Acidobacteriota > Terriglobia > Terriglobales > Acidobacteriaceae > CAWDLG01. The sequence goes on along the minus strand of CAWDLG010000002.1, from coordinate 240,645 downwards.
GTCCCAGCTGATAGTGGGCTTCGCCGCTTTGCGCGTCGAGCTTAGTGGCTTCCGTCAGTTCGTTGATCGCCTCGTCCACCTTGCTGTCCAGAAGCAACGCTTTCCCGAGGGAAAGGTGGGCGCGCTGAAACGTTGGCGCCATGGCGATGACCTTGTGAAGCTGCTCGATTTCTTTTGCCGGCCCAAATTTCGGATTGGCGCCATAGGCCACGGCCAGATTGAACTGAGCCTTCACCGAATTCGGTGCAAGGGCAATCGCTTTTTCCAACTCGGCGACCGCCTGCTCGCTGTCCGTAGTGGTCAAGGTCGCACCCAGGTTGGCATGCGCATCGGCGTAGTCGGGCTGAAGGCGGATGGCCTCGCGAAAAGCCGCGATCGCCGGTTCATCGTCGTCCGACTGGGTCAGAACCAGGCCGATGTTGTTGTGGGCTTCGGCGTAATCGGGACGGAGCTTGACCGCCTCGCGAAATTCCTCAAGGACTTCCTTCGAGTCCGCCCCTTTGCGGCCGAGCATGAGGCCGAGCATGTTGTGCGCTTCGGCCCGCTTGGGATTTTTGGCAATAGCTTCGCGCAGCCCGGCGGTGGCCGCATCCCAGTCGGGCGTGGGGAAGGACTGGGAAGAAACGCTCATGCCGGCTTCGAACTGCCCAAGCGCCCGGTCAAGTTGTCCGCGCTTCAGAAATACGATGCCAAGATCGACATAGACCGCCGTAGTCGGCGGCAACAGAGCGATCGCCCGTTGCAGGCTGTGCTGCGCGCCGGTCAGATCCCCGGTCTCGCGCAGCGCGGTTCCCAGAAACGCGTGGCTTGGTCCTGCGGCGGGATCGAGCCGGGTGCTCTCGCGCAGTTCCGCGATCGATTTTTCTTTCGCTCCGCTGTACCAGAGCGCCACTCCGAGGTTGTAGTGGGCATCGGAAGAACCCGGCTGAAGCGCGACGCTTCGCTGCAGGTGCGGCAGTGCGGCGGCGAGATCTCCCTGCTGCCCGAGGATGAAGCCAAGCAGATTGTGTGCCTTCGCGTGCTTTTCATCGGCCGCCAGCGCGGCATTCAGCTGTTCCTTGGCGGCCTCGAGATCGCCGCGTGACGCGGCTTCCTGGGCTTTCTTGTAGGCATCATCGCCAGGGCTGGACGTAGTCTGCTGGGGCTTGCGCGCCGCGGCGCTCTGCTGTTTCAGCGCGAGTCCGAGACCGTAGTAACCCTCTCTCAACTCGGGATCAAGCTCGATCGCTTTCTCAAATGCCGCGACTGCGCCCGGGAGATCGCCACTCTGCCGCAGGGTCTGTCCGAATTCATATTGAATATTGGGATTGGCGGGCTCGGCGGCGACGACACGCCGCAAATGGACGAGGGCGCCCTCGGCGTCCCCCTGTTCGCGCAGGGCCACTCCCAGGTTCATGTGGCCCCCGATATCACCGGGGGCAAGGTGGAGCGCCTTCTTGAAAGCATCGACCGCGCCGGAGAGATCCCCGCTCTTGGCCAGCGCCGAACCCAGGTTGGTGAAACCGCGGGCGTATTTGGGATCGAGAGAAACAGCTTTTTGAAGCTCTGCGATGGCGCCGGGAAGGTCGGCTTTGCCCATCAGGGCTACGCCCAGCCAGTTGTGTGCCTCCGCCGAACCTGGAGCCAGCCGGACGGCCTCCTGAAACGCTGCCAAAGCATGTGGGAAGTCGTTGCGCTCCCAGTAAGCGATGCCGAGCGCAACCCGCAGCTTGGAATCGAAGGGATGGCTCTTGATCGCGGTTTCAAGCTGGCCGACTGAAGCTGGTGGATTGGCGCTCTTTTGCCCCCGCGCCGGCCAAGCCGAGGCCAATACCACGAGGCCGATTACGATCCGCTGCACGATCTGTGCTCGACGTTTCATTGCTGGTCGGGATCCAGAAGCCGGAGTTGCAGGCGGGAATTGGCTTCGTCTTCCTGACGCAGGGACTTCGCCAATTCGAGCTGTTTGCTTGCTTCCTCTTTCTTGCCCATGCGCGAGAGCAGCAGGCCAAGCTGGTAGTTCGCCTTCACAGATTTCGGATTCAGGCGCACGGCCTTTTCCAGGTTGTTTTCCGCCTCGGGATAGCGTTGGACGCCCATGAGCAGGCTGCCTAATGCCTCGCGGGACGGGGCGTGATCGGGATACCGCTTGAGCAGCTCTTCCAGGGACTCGATCGCCTCGGAGTCTTTGCCCTGATCCCGCGCGATCAGAGCGAGGTAATAGTAGGCCGCGAGTTGTTCGGGCTGCAAGCGAATGCTTTCCCGCAGGTGCGTGGCGGCGTCGTTCAAATGGCCTTCCAGATATTGCACCGACCCAAGCGCATACTGCACCTGCGAACTATCCGGCTGGGTCTTCAGAATTCCTTCGAGCAGGCCCTCGGCCGTCTCAAACTGCTTCTTGCCGACTTTGGTCGCCGCCAGGACGTACTGATAAGTGGAATCGTTGGGCCGCATCGCGGCAGCTTTCGTGAGCGCCGGGTCGGCGTCTTCCAGAAGATCCATCTTCAGGCAGACGCGTCCGAACCCGAGCAGAATTTGGGCATCATCCGGAGCCAGCTTCTTGGCTTTCACCCAATAAGAGAGGGATCGCTCGAGCTCGTTGTGGCGTTCGGCGGTCACCGCGGCCTGCCGGAGGGCGGGAAGCGAGTCGGGATTCAACCGGAGGGCCTCGTCGTAATACTCCAGCGCCCGCGCCGGTTCATTTTTCAGCAGGTAGACCCCGCCAAGATTAAATGCCAGATCGTACGAGGGCCCACTGGTCTCCCTTAAGTGCTCCAAAATGCCGATGGCCTCGGGAACCGCCCCTCCTTCAGCCAATATGAGTGCAAACCTCGTAGACCACTCGGGCGAAACATCCGCCAGTGCCGACCAGTCCTTCGCCAAGTCCGCGACCGCAGTCTGCTGGTGCAGCTTGGCAAAGTCAGCGGCGAGGACGAACAGGCCCTCAGGAGACTGCTTGAACTTGGCCAGCACCGGCTTCGCCAGATCGAGCGAGTGCTGGTAGTTCCCCTTTTCGCTCTCTGCGCGGGCCAGCGCCAGCCGCGCCATCAGGTTCGACGAGTCCAGCTCCAGCACCCGCCCGTAAACCTTCAGGGCGAGGTCCTGCTGGCCCTGTAACGAATAAACACCTGCCAGGCTAAGGTTGGCGCCAAGAAGCCGGGGATTGAGCCGGATCGCTTCCTGGAGGAATTTGACGCTCTCGGGAAGGCGTTTTTGCTGAAAGCGAATCGTGCCCAGAACGGAGCAGGCGATCGCGCGCGTCTGGGGATCGGAAAGAGCGAGCTGTGCCTGCCGGTCGGCTTCGTCCAGACGTCCCTGCTGGACCAGATCTGCCGCTTTCTGAAGGGCTTGGCGGGAGTCGGCGTGAAGAACGGCGGCGCCGCCGAGGAACAGACAACACAGAAGGAAGCGTGTCGCGGCAGGCCATGGCTGGTGCGCGAATTTACCCCTGCGACCGCTGAAAATCACCCATTGTCACCCAAGCCCCGCCCTTGGACGGGCGGGGCCTGGTTCCCATTCTATCCCTAGAAATTGAGCCTCAACCCGAACTGAATCGAACGGGGCTGGTTGCACTGCGTGCCGATACTTCCGAAGCTCAGGCTGTTCGGGCTCCAGAAGGTGTTGGGGTTGCAGAAGTCGGTCCGGTTGAAGATATTGCCGAACTCGGCGTCAAACCGCATGTTTAGTTGCTCGTGCAGCTTGAACACCTTGTAGACGCTCACATCTTCGTTGTAGGTCGGGAAGGCGCGCGCATCGCCGTCGGCGCGCGGCGCGTTACCGAACTGCAAGGCGCCCGGATCTTCCCAGGCATCCACGTTGAAGTAGTTCTGAGTAAGCGGATTGAAATTTCCGCTTCTGGACGCCACGGGGGCCGAGCCGGACACGCGGTTGGGCCTCTTCTGGCCGTTAAACAGCAGGCCGCCGAGGTCGTTGTTCATGTTTACGTTCAGCGGACGGCCGCTTTCATAACGCAGAACTCCTGTCAGGTTCCAACCCGCAAGCAGGAAGCTTGCCGGGCCCGACCGGAACTTGTTGGAGCCGGGCAGCTCCCAGGTGTACCCGACGAGGAATACATTCGGCGTGTCGTCCTGACTGAGTCCCCATTCGCAGGAATGCGGACAGGCAGGATTCTGAACGCGTCCATTGGTGCCGTCACCGCCCTGCCCGGTCTCGGACCCGTCGTTGTTAAGCCGGGAATAGGTGTAGCCGACGCGGAACTGGAGACCATGCGAGAAGCGCTGTTCCAGCACGACTTCCAGGGCGTTGTACATGCTGCTTCCCAGCGGAACGTCGCGCCACAGAATGTTCTGGTATTGCGGATACCGACGTTGCGACTGAGCTATGTCTCCCGTAAATCCGGGGTACGGGATCGCAACTCCACCCGGACAGGTTGTGCCGTCGCAGTTGGAAGTCAGGAAGCTGACATCGCCCAGCCCGAGAACGCTCGGATCGTTCATGTTGGCCTGGATTCCCATCTTCTGCCAGTCGGCGGTAAGACGAGTTCCGCGGTTGGCGATATAGGAAACGTCGAGGCGCATGTTATTGGTCAGTTCGCGCTCGACCGTCAGCGACCAGTTCTGATAGCGCGGCAGCTTCAGGCCGTTCTTTGCCACGGCGATTGGAGAACCGTTGTTGGCAATCGTGGGGTCGATAAACGGCGGGAACTTGATGCAATCGCCGCCGCACAGCGTGTCGGAAGTCTGCGGGAATCCATTATCCAGCAGGAAGGCCGCGTTGCGACCGGCGTTGGGGTTCGAGATGGTTGGGTTCGAGGTGAAACCCATCGTCGGCTGGCCGATGAACTGGTCGAACGAAATTCCGGAATAGTACATTCCGTAGCCGCCGCGGATTGCCGTCTTATCCTGCAAACGGTAGGCAAATCCAATCCGCGGACCCCAGGCGTCAATGTCTGGCCGCTCAAAGGTTCGCGTGCCGGCGCATTGAGCGCACTTCCCGGCGAAGATCATCGCACCGGGAATCCCACCTGCTCCAGGATTCGGCGTGTTGGGATCGAACGTCGAGTACTGATCCTTGCTTTCGGTGCGGGCGAACTGGTAATCCAGCCGCAGTCCAAGAGTTAGGGTCAGCCGGTTGGTGACCTTATATTCGTCGTTCACCCACGGAGCTGTGTACGCTTCGTAGAACATCGGGTGGAACGGAATAGTCTGGGTCGAGGAGTCGACCTGGCCCAGCAGGAAGGAAGCGAACGACTCTCCGGTGCTGGCCACGTTGTTTCCGGCCGCATCGAAGCCGGCGGTCTCACGCCGGTCGAAGCGGAACTCTCCCGCCTGGTTGCCCGTTGCCCAGCCCGAGAACGGGAACTGGTGCCAGCGGTATTCAAAGCCGAATTTCAAGGTGTGCTTGCCCTTTACCCAGGACAAGTCATCCGAGAACTGCCAGCGGTTGTTGGTAAGGAAACCAAAATTGCCCCAGCCGTAGGTCCCGAGCGAGTTGTACGGAATGTTGCCGGCAAAGTCGATGAGCGGTGGTCCCGCTGTGCCATCGAGCAGTCCACCCCCGGCCTGGACAGAAGCGGCAGGCAGTCCGCCCCACAGAATCTGCGGCCAGCCCGCGCCCGCCGAGAGAGGATTGCCTCCCATGAACCAGCGATCCCACGCTACCGTGGTGTGGTTCAGCAGGTTCGGGCGAATGATCCAGTCGAACTGGGTGTGAGTGTGGTGCGTGGTAATACGCTGATAGAAACCGTTGCCGTAGTAGGACGTGTTCTTTTCCGGCTCGGTTTCGCCGTTGAACTGAGTGGTACAGCCGGCGACTTCACCGCAGTTCCGGATGGAAGGACGATGGCCCCAGTAGAAGCTCTCGCTCATGCGGAAGTTCGGCGTAAAGGCGTGATCCACGCGGAACTCGATGGTACGCGCGTTTAACAGCCAGGTTTGATCACCCGCGGGATTACCGGCCACGTTGTTCAGCAATCCTGCGCGGTCCGGGTGAACCATGAGCGCCGAGATCCTTGAGGCTACGACGCTGCGCTGCGGATCGTCCGCAGGAATGATGTTGCCGGGATAAGGATCGCGGACGGGAACGCCGCCCACCAATTGAAGGCTGGACGGGTCATAAATCGCGCCTTCCATGACCGGCCGGCCCAGCGCATCGACGACCGGCGTGGTGCCGGACATCACCTGATTTCCCGTCAAGAGCGCGCTGAAGTCACCATCCTTGAAGGCGTCGATCGGGGTGGTGTTGCCGAAACCGGGTAGGACGCCCGAGCGCAGGCGCGTCCAGTCAAAATTGGTAAAGAAGAAGGTCTTGTTGTGGCCGTTGTAGACGTGAGGAATCACCACCGGTCCGCCCGCCGTGAAGCCGAAGCTGTTGTTGCGAAGCGGAGTTTTCTTACGCGGCGTGCAACTGCCGGAGGCGTCGCAGTCTGCGTCGAAGAAACCGCGCGCGTTCAAAGCGTCATTGGCGAAGAATTCATACGCGCTGCCATGCAACTGGTTGGTGCCGGCCTTCGAGGTGTACTCGATGAATCCGCCACTGGTGTGCCCGTACTGCGCGGAATAGGTGGTGGTGATTACTTTTACTTCCTGGATGCTCTCGACCGGTGGTGCGCTTTCCTGGCTCTGCTGGTGGCCGACGGCGTAACCGAACGCGGCTCCATCGAAGAAGTTTTCGGTCGCCATCGTCTGTCCGCCGTTGATGCGCGAGTTGAACTGGCTGCCGCGGAACATCGGGTCGCCGTTCGGCTTCATCGGCAGATATCCGGGCTGAATCTGCAGCACCGACTCGGCGAGACGAACGTCCGACGCGGTAATGATGGGCAGGTCGCGATAGTACTTCTCGTCGACGGTGTGACTGACGTCGGGAGTCGTCACGTTCAACTGCTCCGCTTCGGCCTTGACCTCAATCGACTCGGTGACAGCGCCCAGCGTCAGACCCATGTCTTCGCGCAGAGTGTCGCCGCCCTGGAGGAGAATGCCCGAGCGCACGGAAGTCTTGAATCCGCTGTGATCGACCGTGACCGAATAGTTGCCGAGCACGAGAGGAGGAGTGGTAAATGCGCCGGCATCGTTGGTGGCAAGAACCGTTTCCACCGCTGTGCCTTCGTTGCGCACCTTGACGGTTGCGCCACTGACCGCCGAGCCGCTGGGATCGGTGACCACGCCGGTGATGATTCCACGATCTGACCGCTGTGCCAGGAGTGTTCCACTCAGGCAAAGAATCACGAGCACGCTGCAGAGCCCCACTGCGAGCCAAGTCCTCATCTCCGCCTCCCGAATGTGCTTCCCTACTACGTGGCTTTCCCTGCGAAAGTAAACGATTACTCTAGGCCGCACACGCTACAACCATTGCACTTTCGTTGTCAAGAAGAATCTAATACTTTTCTACTAGAGCTCTTTCCGTGGGAGCCAGCCAGTACACTTTTCCCTCAGACGTATCCCCCTAAAAAGAATGAGGGGCCTTAGGAGATTCGCGCCCAGGCGCTTTACAACGGGAGACAGCGGAGGGTCAGGAAGGACGTGCCTTTCCCTGATCGGGAATGGGACAACGTTTACTCAGATATGGAAAAATGTAGCCCCTGCCTAGGCCTTTTTAAATCTTAGTGTTTAGCTTCGGCCGCGGCCGCGGTGCCAATCCGGACCTCGGTGGCCTCGAGCGCTTTCCCCTCGGGGCGGGCGTGGATCACCACCCGATCCCCAGCCTTCACGTCCTGGATTGTGGCGTTTGCATTACCCTTCACGAACTTGGTCTTCTCTCCAACCGTGACAGTCTTCTCCGCCCCGGCGGTCGTCTTCACGACGATGGATGTGCCGTCCACTTTCGTGACCGTACCCATCACGTGTTCCTGGTTTCCGTGGGCGCATAACGCAATGGATAAAAAGAAGATGGCGGAAACGGCGAATGCGAGATGCTTCATGGCTCTCTCCATAAGTTTGGCTTCAATTTCGAATCATCGATGGGTGTCGGCCGCAGGCGGGCTGACCGGCTTGCCTTTCAGGAAGTCCTCTTCCCCCTGCTCTTCCGCCCGGTCGGCCTCGCTCTTGGGGTTGTATTTTTCCATGTCCTGGATCTCTTCAGGCGGGATGTCCGGTAAATGACGGATAAAAAGGACGAGCTTCCAGCTGTCGTCATCGGGATCGCTCTCACCCCACGCCGGCATCCCGGTGAACCGGATCCCGTTATGTATCACGTAATAAAGCTCTCCGTCGGACATCGATTGCGTGGGCGCAAGCTTCATGTCCGGGGCCGGCGGGTTCAGGTTGCGTCCAATGACCGTGTTTCCGCTTCCGTCATTGGCATGGCAGACGGCGCAGTGATCGGCAAAGTGGCGCCGGGCCTCGGTCATCAGTTCAGGCGTGGCGGTGAGTGGATTGGGCTTGCTCCGGGCAGCGGATGGCACCGAGAGCCGCCGCACCCGCCTCGCCAGCGACGCCGTAAACAGGCCGCCCTGGTGGCGCGCATTGAACACATCCTGGATGGAAACCCAGAAAATGAGAAGTACGATCACAACCGCGAACAACAGGATGCCGACCTTTAGGGGAGGCTTCATCCGATGTCTTTCAATATGTTACTAGGCCCGGGCCCTGCCCGCTGAGCCGCATCTGGAAAAGAGTCCGTTGCCCGCGACTCGCGGTTGGATCGGCCCGCCCCGAACTTGAAAGTAGGATGCGGTTCCAGCTTGGACAGACCGTCCCCCCGCGGCTTTTCGCGCAAAAATTCCACCCGAAGGAAACGCCGGCGGAGCATCGTGAAATTTCTTGCCACGGGGTGGACGGGGCAGCATTATTTTCGTAACAACCCCATTCAGTTCAGTTAGTTACCGCGGCAGTGTTTGGCACCAAAGCTGCTCTTGCCATTGGCGAGAACCCCCTGGCCGGAGTAATCTCCTATATCTCATGGAAGCGCGATGTCATTAGAAAAACTCCAATTCGGAATACTTGCATTCGAAACTGAGCAGGGGACGGTTTACGTCTCGCCGGCGCGGCGGGAAAGGGCCCGGCTGCTTTGGACCTTCCGCAACTTTGGCAGCCTGTCGGTAAAACAGCTGAATGCCAAAGAGCGGCACCTGGTGCGCGAGCTCTATGTGCACGCTGACAGCTCCCCGGAACTGAACCCCGATCGGATCATCGGCCGCGTCGAGGATGCACACCTCCTGCCGTCACTCGAGGCTGTCGCGCACCATCGGAAAACTGTCGCGCGGGTGGAAAATGACCTGGAAGAACAGGTCATTCGCACCAGCCTCATCAAGAAGGAGGCCCCGGAGCGCGTGGCCGGGAGGCCGAATTTGCGATGGGCCCTGACCAGCGGCGTTCTCTGCGCCCTGGTGACCACATTGCTATGGCACCGCGCTCAGGCGCCGGAAACCCTGGTGAATGCCGCGCCAGCCGCGCAAACTGCCGCTCCCGCCGAGGTCAAGCCGGTTCGCCAGGTCTCCACTTCTGAGGCACACACTGCAGCACCGGCGGTGCAGTCCAACACAGCTCCGGCCAGTCCGGCGGCTCCGGCCAGCGATTCCTCGACCGCGAATATGAGTTCCCTGGGCACGACACCAGTGGCCAACATCACCCGCATCATCGATCCGAATGATCCGGCCGATGCCGACGTCGTGGTTCGTCATATGCCGCCGGTGGTTCCGGCTGCGAGGGTGCAGACGGATTTGCTGGAAGTCTCGCGTCCGCCGCGGCAAATCATTTATCCACAAGTCGCCGACCGGAGCGCGCGCGGCAAAGTGTCATTGCGGGCCGTCGTAACTGCGGACGGTATGGTGCGGGAGGTAAAGATTCTCTCCGGCGACGATACCCTGGCACAGGCAGCGGCGCGGGCGGTGAGGCAGTGGCAGTACGGTCCTTACTATCAGGATGGGCACGCCGTAGGGACTGAGACGAATGTGGATTTCTCATTCGTCTCTGCCGATGTCATCTCTATCAGCTTCCCGCAGGGCGCTGTTTCTAATTAGTCTCTAATCGTCGCCTTTCACAAGTCGACCGAGTCCCGCCAGGGGCACCCGAACTTGTTACCGGGCGACGCGCCTGAGGCTCTCATCCAGGGCCAGATTCAGCTCCAGCACGTTCACCCGAGGTTCCCCAAGAAAACCAAGCTCACGGCCGCGGGTGTGTTCCGCGACCATTTGACGCAGCGCCTCCCGCGGAATGGAACGGGCACGGGCAACCCGTGGAACCTGAAACAATGCTGCGGCCGGCGAGACATCGGGATCGAGACCTGAGCCTGAGGAGGTCACCAGGTCAACCGGAATTGGGACATCGGGATTCTCGGCGCGCAGTGCCGCAACCTCCTTTTCAACCCGAGCTATCAGAACATGATTCGTAGGCCCGAGGTTCGACCCCGAGGAAGCGCCGGCGTCGTATCCCGCACCGGCGTATGAGGGACGCCCGCGGAAATACTGCGGCCCGCTAAACGGCTGCCCGATGATGCGCGAGCCTATCCTGACCCCATTTTTTAGGATCAACTGGCCATTTGCTTTTCCCGGAAAGAACAACTGCGCGAGACCAGTGACGAGCAGCGGAAAGGCGACGCCTAAAAGCAGAGTCGTGACGACTGTCATGAGCAGCGAGGTAACAAGATGCCGTTTCATAGTGCTGCCTGAACTATCTGGAATCGCGTAATCAAAAGATCGATCAGCTTGATGCCAATAAACGGCGCCATAATGCCACCGAACCCATAGATCAGCAGATTTCTCCTCAGCAGTGCCGCGGCTCCCATGGCGCGGTACCGGATCCCGCGCAGCGCAAGCGGGATTAGCGCAATGATGATCAGCGCGTTGAAGATGACTGCCGAAAGGATCGCGGACTGAGGCGTCGCCAGGTGCATGATGTTCAACCGCTGCAAGACGGGAAGGGTGCCCGCGAACATGGCGGGAATGATGGCAAAATATTTCGCGACATCGTTGGCGATCGAAAAAGTAGTGAGAGCTCCGCGAGTCATCAGAAGCTGCTTGCCGATTTCAACGATCTCGATCAACTTGGTGGGATTGGAATCGAGATCCACCATGTTGCCGGCTTCCTTTGCGGCCTGCGTGCCGGTGTTCATGGCAACTCCGACATCGGCCTGCGCCAGTGCGGGCGCATCATTCGTGCCGTCGCCGGTCATCGCCACCAGTTTCCCGTTCGCTTGCTCGCGGCGGATCAGATCCAGCTTGTCCCTGGGCGTGGCCTGAGCCAGAAAATCGTCGACTCCCGCTTCCCGGGCGATGACAGCGGCGGTGAGAGGATTGTCGCCGGTCACCATCACCGTCTTGATCCCCATGGCACGCAACTGGGCAAAACGATGGCTGATGCCGCCCTTCACGATGTCTTTCAGCCGGATGACCCCCAGTGCACGGTTGTTTTCCGCAACCAGCAGCGGCGTGCCGCCAGCGCGGGAGATGGATTCAACCGCCTGACGAATTTCCGGGGCTACGGCGGCTCCCTGGGCTTCGAGAAATTTGGCAATCGCATCGGCCGAGCCTTTTCGGATGCTCGAACCGTTGAAGTTCACGCCTGACATGCGGGTCACCGCGCTGAAGGGTACAAATTCGGCTTCCATCTCGCCAACTTCGCGGCCGCGCAGGCCAAACTTCTGCTTGGCGAGAACAACGATGGAGCGGCCTTCCGGAGTCTCGTCCGCCAGCGAGGAAAGCTGAGCGGCGCTTGCCAGCTCCGCTTCGCTCACGCCGGGTGCAGGCAGAAACTCCGTGGCCTGCCGGTTCCCCAGCGTCACGGTTCCCGTCTTGTCGAGAAGCAGCGTATTCACATCGCCGGCCGCTTCAACCGCGCGCCCCGACATCGCCAGGACATTGTGCTGGACGAGGCGATCCATCCCGGCAATCCCGATCGCTGACAGCAGACCGCCGATCGTGGTGGGAATCAGGCAGACCAGCAGGGACACGAGAACAAACACCGTTTGCTTCGATCCCGAGTAAATCGCCAGGGGTTGGAGCGTAACGACGGCGAGGAGAAAGATTATCGTCAGTCCGGCCAACAGAATATTTAGCGCGATCTCATTCGGGGTTTTTCGCCGCTTCGCGCCTTCGACCAGCGAAATCATGCGATCGAGAAACGTCTCGCCCGGGTTCGAAGTGATTCGAATCTTGATCCAATCGGAGAGAACCCGTGTTCCGCCAGTCACGGCTGAGCGATCTCCGCCCGACTCGCGAATGACCGGAGCCGATTCTCCCGTGATCGCCGATTCGTCGACCGAGGCCACGCCATCGACGACCTCGCCATCTCCCGGAATGAACTCTCCCGCCTCCACCAGCACCATCTCGCCCGAACGGAGGCTGGAGCCGGGAACCGTCTCCGACTTTCCGTCGGCTAGCAGGCGCGTGGCTTTGGTTTCTGCCCTGGATTTCCGCAGAGCGTCGGCTTGCGCCTTTCCCCGGCCTTCCGCCATCGCCTCGGCGAAGTTGGCGAAGATAACGGTGAACCACAACCACAGAGTGATCTGGAGATTGAACCTGAAATCGGACTGGCGGCCGGCCAGCAGCAAGAGCACCGTCGTCGCAACGCTGCCCACTTCCACCACGAACATGACCGGATTCTTCATCATCCATAGCGGGTTGAGCTTCAGCAGCGAGTGCCAAAGCGCGCGGCGGACGATCTTTCCATCCCACAAGCCGGTTGTTCGGGCCTTGCTCATGTCAGAAGAGCCTCCCGCTCTGCATCAGAAGATGTTCGAGAATTGGTCCCAAACTCAATGCGGGGAAGAAGGTCAGCGCGCCGACAACGAGGATCACTCCGACCAGCAGCACCGTGAACATCGGACCGGTCACCGGGAATGTCCCGGCCGAGGCGGGAACCTGCTTCTTCGCAGCCAGGCTGCCTGCGATGGCGAGCATTGGCACGATGAACAGAAACCGTCCCACCAGCGTGGTGATTCCGATGCTGGCGTTGTACCAGGGCGTGTTGCTGTTGAGCCCGGCGAACGCCGATCCATTGTTGCCGGCTGCTTGGGTGAAGGCGTAAAGAATTTCGCTCAGGCCGTGGGGGCCGGGATTGGCGATGCTGGAGACGCCAAACTTTGCCAGCACGGAAATTCCGGTCAGCACCAGAATCATCAGAGGCAAGACCAGCACGGCAAGCATCGACATTTTGATTTCGAAGCTTTCGATCTTCTTGCCCAGATATTCCGGCGTGCGGCCGACCATCAGCCCGGCAATGAAAACCGCCAGCAGGACATAGATCAGGATTCCGTACAGGCCTGCGCCAACGCCGCCGAAGATCACCTCTCCCAGCATGATGTTCGCGAGCGGAACCATGCCTCCGAGCGGCGTATACGAATCGTGCATGGAGTTGACCGCTCCACAACTGGCGTCTGTAGTGACCGTGGCCCACAGCGCTGAGTTGGCGATGCCGAAGCGTACTTCCTTGCCCTCCATGTTGCCGCCGGATTGGACCGTTGAGACGCTTTGATCGACCCCGGCGAACGCCGGATTGCCACTCGCCTCCGCCCAATAGGTCGTGGATACGCCCGCGAGAAACAGAACCACCATTGCCGCCCAGACTGCCCACCCGTGCCGCACGGAACCCGTCATTTTTCCCAGGGTGTACGTGAGGGCAGAGGGCAAAGCGAAGATCGCAATCATTTCGATCAAATTCGTAAGCGGAGTGGGATTCTCGAAAGGATGAGCGCTGTTGGTGTTGAAGAATCCGCCGCCATTCGTTCCCAGTTCCTTGATGATTTCCTGCGATGCGACGGGGCCTTGCGCGATCACTTGCGTGGAATACAGTTGTTTTCCCGCCGTGCCGCTGATCTCTTGCGGTTCAACCAGCTTCACCGTGTCGTACGGGCGAAGATTCTGCACGACGCCCTGCGATACCAGGATCAATGCACCGGCCAGACAGAGCGGAAGCAGAATCCAGAGCGTGCAACGAGTCAGATCGACCCAGAAATTTCCGATGGTCGATGTCTCGCGGCGGGCTATTCCGCGAACCAGTGCAATCGCCAGCGCGATCCCGACCGCCGCAGAGACCCAATTGTGATACGCCAGACCCGCCATCTGGGTGAAGTAGCTCATGGTGGTTTCGGGCACATACGCCTGCCAGTTCGTGTTGCTGGAAAACGATGCCGCGGTATTGAAGGCGAGATCCGGGGCAAGGCCCGCCAGTTTCTGAGGATTCCACGGCATCCACTGCTGTACTCGCTCTATCCCGTAGAGCACCAGCATGGTGACGCCGCTGAACAGCAGCATCGCCGTGCAGTATTCCGTCCACGTCATTTCCGAATCGGCATCAACGCGGGTGAGTCGGTAAATGACTCCCTCAAGCGGCTGCAGCAGCGGATCGAGGAACGTTTTTTGCCGCTCAAAGACGCGTGCCATGAACGATCCGAGCGGCTTAGTGATGACGAATATGACTGCCAGGAAGAACAGTATCTGGAGCCAACCGTTGCCCGTCATCAGAATTTCTCCGGAGCCAGCAGCGCGATCGTGAGATACACCAGCAGCAGAACGCTGACTGCCAGCATTGCCATGTCCTGCAAGCTCATCACTGGGCCTTCCCTCGCATGCGCTCGCACCCGATGGTGTACGCCAGCGAAAGCAGGAAGAAGAGAACGGTTACAAGAATGAAGACGAGATCGCGCATGTTCTATCTCTCTGAGAGATTGGATCATTTCGCCCGTAAGCTTCGGCTAAAAAGTGCGTAAAGAGTTTGTCAGGAAGGACAGCAGGCTTTACTCGCCTGGGGCAAAGCGGTAGCCGATCCACGGCTCGGTGAGGATGTATCGGGGATTGGAAGGATCGGTCTCGATCTTCTTGCGCAGCTGGCCGACAAATACCCGCAAATATTCGGGCTGCTCGGTGTTGGCCGATCCCCAAACCGCCGCCAGCAGCGCGCGATGCGTGACCACTTTGCCCCGGTGCTGGGCCAGGTATACAAGCAGGTCGAACTCTTTTGGCGTGAGATGAACCTCTCGTCCTGCGATCTTCACCAGGCGGCTCTCGAGATCGATGCGAAGATCCCCGACGACAATCGCCTTTTCCTGCTCCTGTTCTTCGCTGCCAACGCGCCGCAGATGCGCTCGCAAGCGGGCCAGCAGTTCGTTCATGCTGAACGGCTTGGTGACGTAATCGTCGGCGCCTGCATCGAGCGCCTCCACCTTGGCGCGATCCTGTCCCCTGACAGAGAGAACGACGATGGGAACGCTGGACGACTGCCGCAGCCGGCGGCACAGACCAATGCCATCCAGATTCGGCATGGCAAGATCCGTTATCACGAGGTGGGGAGACCAGTCCTTCATGATCTCGAGCGCCATCTCTCCATCGTTTGCGACTCGGACGTCGTATCCCTGCGCGGAGAGTGCGGTGCGCAGCACACGCGTGATCTGGGTCTCGTCGTCGACTGCCAGGATACGCCGCCGTTCCGCCATGTCAGCGCATCTCCTGAGTCACGATGTGCACGTCGACCGCCGGAGTGTCGCGCAGAAACCGATGGATGGCGGAGAGATAGAAATACCGCTTCCAGCCCCGGGCGGCAGAGCGTCCGAAGACCACCTGCGTGATGTGATGGCTGCGAACAAACTCGGCCACGCGGTCCCCGACGTTGCCGCTCTCAAGTTTCACGACCTTCGCTCCGACGCTTTCGGCGAAGCGAACGTTTTCTGCCAGCGTCCGTTGATTCTCTTCGTTTTCGTCGGTTGCAACATCCACATAGACGACATGGAGTTCGGCGTCGATTGCCTGCGCCATTCGCGCGCCCCGTGCGATCAGATATTGAGCCGCAGGATTCGAGCTGACGCATACCGCGATTCGCTCCCGCACGATGAGCGGACGGCCATCCTCCGCCTGCAGCCGCTCCAGGCTGTGGTCCACCGCCTGCGCCACCTGCCGCAGGGCTAGTTCCCGCAGCGCAATGAGATTGGGAGTGCGAAAGAAATTCGCCAGGGCCTTGTCGGCGCGCTCCTGCGGATAGATATCCCCGCGCCGCATGCGGCTCTGCAAGGCCTGCGGGGTCAGGTCGGCCATCACAATCTCGCCGGCCCTTTGCACTACCCAGTCTGGAACGGTCTCGCGCACCTGCACTCCGGTCAGCGAGCGGATCGTCGGGGCCAGGCTCTCGATATGTTGGACATTCATGGTGGAAAGCACATCGATGCCGGCATCCAGTAGCTCGAAAACATCCTCGTAGCGCTTGCGGTGCTTGCTGCCCTCGACATTGGTGTGAGCAAGTTCATCTACCAGGACGATCCGCGGCTTGCGCTCGAGAATGGCATCCACGTCCATCTCTTCAAAGATTGTTCCCTTGTAATCGAGTGGCCGCCGCGCGATGGTCTCCAGCCGCCCTGCCAATTCGGCGATCGGACGGCGACCGTGTGTCTCGATGACTCCCACAACCACATCCTCGCCGCGGCTGCGTCGCCGCACGCCCTCGCTGAGCATCTGGAATGTCTTGCCGACACCGGGAGCATATCCCAGGAAGAGCTTGAAGACCGCCTCAGCCTTCGGCGGGCTCGCCTCCTCCAGCCACTGTTCGGGAGACTTCGGCATCGGGGACATTTTCCCGTGAGAACGCCGAAAAGTCGAATCGACTACAATCTTGCCCGTGAAAGCCAGCCCAGCGGGATCTGTTGCACGTTACGCCGCCGTCACGGTACTCGTGGTCGGCTTGGTCTCGCTTTATCGCTTCGCCCTTCATGTCAATCCCACTACGGTGGCATTGACCTTCCTGCTGGCCGTGTTGCTCGTTTCGGCATTCTGGGGACTTCGCTATTCGGTGTTAATGGCTGCGCTGGCCACGCTGGCGTTCAACTACAACTTTCTGCCTCCGTACGGCACGTTTACGATTGCCGATCCTCAGAATTGGGTGGCGTTGTTCGTCTTTCTGGTCACCGCGATTATTGCCAGCGAGCTTTCGGAGAGAGCCCGCCGCGAGACCGAAAACGCCAACCAGCGCCGGCGTGACGTTGAAAGGCTCTACACCCTGAGCCAGCGACTACTGGCTACCGACAACATCGCTGAGTTGCTGAATGCGATCCCCGTGCACCTCGCCCAGATTTTTCAGGGGAAATCCGGGGCAGTGTATGTTTTGGGCTCCGACGCGGTCTACCGCTCCTCCGCGCAAAACGAGGCGCCAAGCGTCGAGAATTTGAAACTCGTCAGTGTTCGCGGCGAACCGGTTCTCGATCGGTCACGCGAAGAATCGCTCGCGCCACTCAGGCTGGGCACGCGCGTCACGGGAGCCCTCGGCATCAGCGGAGCGCTACTGTCGCGAGGAACGCTCGAAGCTCTGGGAAGCCTGGTGGCGATTGCCGTCGAACGAGTCGGCGTGATCGAGAAACTGGGAAAGGCCGAGGCGCTGCGCGAAAGCGAGACCCTGCGCACTGCGCTGCTCGATTCCGTGACCCACGAGTTGCGAACGCCTCTCACCGGCATCAAGGCTGCCGTCACCAGCCTGCTTTCCGGCTATTCCCTGGAGGAGGCGGAACGGCGAGATCTTTTGAGCGTCATCAATGAAGAAGCTGATCGCCTGGACCGGCTCGTGGGTGAGGCCACCGAGATGTCCCAACTCGATGCGCTCGGTATCGAGTTGCAGCTTGAACCCGTCTCCATGCCCGGCCTGGTCGCCTCCGTAATCGAACAGTTGCGAGGAATGCTTGGACAGCATCCGGTTGAAGTCCGGGTTCCGCAGCCGGTACCCAGGGTCCCGATGGACGCAGCCCGCATCACCGAGGTTCTGAAACATCTGCTCGAAAATGCAGCCAAGTACTCGCCCGCCGACGCGCCCATTACGATCACGATTGAAGTGAAGAAGGATCGGCTGCTGACCAGCGTTGCAGACCGTGGCCCCGGCGTTGACGAATTCGAGCAGGCGTTGATCTTCGACAAGTTTTATCGCGGCCGGGATCTACGATTTCGCGTCCAGGGCACGGGCATGGGACTGGCGATCGCGAAGGCTATCGTCGAAGCGCACGAGGGAACGATTGGCATCATCAGCCAACTCGGGCACGGCTCTGTCTTTTTTATTGAACTTCCGATCGCTCCGTGAGAACAGCGCTCCTAGCTGTTTCCTTTGGAGGATGCAGAAACGTCGGCGGGAGTTCGAATCCGGCTCAACATCTGATAGAGCGTATTGCGACCTACCCCAAGAATTTCCGCAGCCTTCGCCTTGTTGCCCTGGACGTGGTTCAGCACACGGAGAAGGTGACGTCTCTGCACTTCTTCCAGAGATACCATTTCTTCTTCCTCGGCATCGTCCGTCGGAATGGGAGTGCGGAAGATTTCCGGCAGGTCGAGCAGGTCAATTACTTTTCCCAGCGCCATGATGCAGCTGCTGCTGATCACATTCTCCAGCTCGCGTACATTCCCAGGCCAACTGTGAGTCGACAGGCGAAGCTGGGCGCGCCGCGTGATTCCAGTGATGTCCTTCTTGAAGAGCGCTGAGTACATCTCCAGAAAGTGGCGCTGAAGAAGGGGCAGGTCCTCTTTGCGCTGAGCGAGACGGGGTACGGATATTTCAACCACCGACAGCCGATAGAAGAGATCCTCGCGGAACTGGCCCTGGGTGACCATCTTCCGCAAATCGCGGTGGGTCGCGGCGATGACGCGAGCGTCTACCCGCCTGCGAACCGGTGATCCAACTCGCTGCACTTCGTGATTCTGGAGCACCCTGAGGATCTTGGCCTGAGCCGTCAACGGAAGCTCGCCCACTTCGTCCAGAAACACGGTTCCGCCATTGGCGTATTCGAATATTCCCTGCTTGTCCTGGTTGGCGCCGGTAAAGGCGCCTTTCACGTATCCGAACAGTTCGCTCTCAAGCAGGTTTTCGACCAGCGCCGAACAGTTGCAGACGGCAAAGGGCGCGGCGTTTGCCATGCTTAGACGATGCAGCGCTGTGGCCACCAACTCCTTGCCCGTGCCGGTCGCGCCCGTGATAAGCACGGATCGAAAATGCGGCGCGATGCGGCGGATCTTGGCGAAGACGTCGAGCATGAGCGGGCTGCGGCCGATCATGCCTTCAAACTGATAGGCATCGACCATCTCGTGGTCGAGCTGGCGCGCTTTCTCCCGGACCCTGGCCTCTGACACCAGGCCGCGAATGCAGGATCGCAGACGACCCACGTTTAACGGCTTGGGAAGATAGTCGCAAGCCCCGCGCCGGATCGCATCTACGGCCGACTCGGGCGAATGATACGCGGTCATCAGTACGAAGTCGGTGGCCGGATCTTTCGCCAGGACGCGGTCCAGAAGATCGAGCCCGCTGATGCCCGGCAGCACCATGTCGGAAAGCACGATCCGCGGGCGAAGTCCCTGGAACATTTCCAGAGCCGATTCCGCCGACGACGCCAGATTCAGGTGGACGTCTTCCATGGCCAGTGCTTCACACACCAACTGAAGACTCTCCGGCGAATCGTCGACGACCAGCATGTGAAGCTGCTGCCGGTCCGGGTTGGAACTCACGTTGTCTCTTCCTCGGGGTAATTGGGGGCAGTGTAGCCGATACGCTTCTGGCGGCTCAGAAAAATGCTGGAAGATACGAAAAACGGATCGACTGTCCGGATTCCCCCCTCAAACCGTCTCAGTCGTCCGCGCCGCAAGCGTTTGAATTTGTTTCGTTAAAGAAAGGATAGCGTAATTGTTATGAAGGAGTTCGGCAAATCCTTTTCGTGCTCTCGTCGCTCAGAAGTCACCTTTGGAAGCCTGCTGGTCATAATCAATTCAGACTACAGGAACGAATGCGGGGCCGGAGTAAAGAATTGTAAAAGTGGCGGATGCAGTTACCGGATTACCTTCGCGAGGTTCGGCTGCGATTCTGCCGTCGCGGGTCCGGAGACGATCACCAGATCGATGCGCCGATTCTTGCGCCTTCCATCTTCCGTGCCGTTGCTGGCGACCGGACGGTATTGCGCATAGCCTGCGACCGAGACGTGGTCTGGCTCAAATCCGCATTGCTCCACCATCATGACGACGACTTCAGTGGCGCGAGCCGTGGAAAGCTCCCAGTTGGAACTGTATTTCTGGTTGTGGATCGGAACATCGTCGGTGTGCCCTTCCACGCGAATCTCGAATCCGCCCTGTGCCAGTACTTGAGCAATATGAGTTAGCACTGGTAGCGCCTCGGGAAGCAGTTGCGCCTCTCCGGTGTTGAAGAATCCGACCTCGCGCAAGCTGACGACCAGGCCGTCCGGAATCACGCGCAATTCCACCTGCCGTTTTCGAATTTCATCGCCCAGGGATTTCTCCAGTTCGCTCTTCACCTGTGAGAGTGGAACGCGCGGCTCGGCGTGCGCAGGATCGGGTTTGGAAAGATCGTTGATCAGCTTTACCAGCTGCGGGGCTGCGGGCCCCGTGGAGCTGCCGGCAGTTGGAGGCGCCGCCTGCCCGGTGCCCGAGAAGGCTCCCATCTCCTGAAATCCACTCTTGATCGCGGCCGCAACCTGCACGACACGGCGGTTGTCCACCTGCGCGGTCGCATAGAGGACGACAAAAAACGCGAACAGCAGGGTAATAAAGTCCGCATAGGAGACCAGCCAGCGGTCGTGGTTGGCGTGGGCGGGTTTTCTCCGGCGGCGGCTCATGCCGGATTCGCCTGCTTGTGGGGATCTTCCAGGAACCCTAGTAGCCGGGTCTCGAGCATCCGCGGATTCATGCCTTCCAGGATCGAGACCACCCCTTCCAGGGTCATCTCGCGAAGGATCTGCTCCTCCCTTATGCGGATCTTCATCTTTCCTGCCGACGGCAGAAACAGCAGGTTGGCGGATCCGACTCCATAGATCGTGGCTACAAAGGCCACCGCGATGCCTTTGCCAACTTCATTAATGTTTTCAAGGTGTTGCATGACCTGGATCAGGCCCAGAACCGCCCCGATGATTCCGATGGTAGGCGCAAAACCACCTGCCGATTCAAAGACTTGCGGGATCTTCTCCTCGTGCTCGGCCTGATTGTCCAGCTCCAGCTCCATCATCTTGCGGAGTTCCTGGGGCTCGGTCCCGTCCACGGCCAACATTAGAGATTTCTTAAGAAATGGGTCTCGAATACGGCTCAACTCGGCGTCCAGGGAGACAATTCCGTTCTTCCGGGCCTTGTTGGCATAGCCAACCAGCTCCTTAATGAGGCCCCGGGGGTCCGGCGTCCTTTCGAAGAAGACGTGGGCCATGCGCTTGAATGCCTGGCCAACCACCCGGGACGGGAACTGGACCATTACCGCTCCCAGCGTGCCCCCGAAGACGATCATGGCGGCCGTGGGCTGGATAATCTGGGCCAGCTTGCCCCCTTCAAGGAGCAGCCCGGCCACAATTCCGGCTACCGCCAGAAAGATCCCACCGAATGTGCTCTTATCCACGGGTTCCGTCCTCTGACCCATGGTCGTACCTGGATTCCGCTTTCTCGTTGACTTGGGCCTGGCTCATAGCTGGATCCAGGCTGGCCCCGGTCAGGGGTAGACCGGCCAGGACCGCCCGCCGGAAATCAATAATCTTTTCAATCACTTGCGCGACGCTCTCCCGAACCACGATCTTCTCTCCATTAATGAGCGTCAGGACGGTGTCGTGGGCGTTCTCGACCAGCTTTATAAGGTCGGAGTTGACCGCCAGGGGCCGGTCGTTCAAGCGGGTCAATTGGATCACCGTCTACCCCCTATCTCCGGGCGCCGAAGCCCATAAACAATGAGGCTGCTGTTATCGGTACGGCGCTTGGGTTTCTTCACGTTGGTGGAGTGCCATATCCGCGATGGCCTGATGGTAATGAGCGCCATCGCGGTGTGGGCTGTCTTTACACGCAAAAAGCCGATCTCGGCTCGTATTTTCAATGATTTCCCGCTTCCCGAAAAGGTTACCGACCGTTACGTGGGTCACTACTGGAAATTAAGTACGGCTCTGGCGAGTACCGATAAGTACGCACGCACAAACGGCCTCCGGGACGACACGCAAGTTAACCCGGCAAGAGTTAGCTAGCGGCGCTTCGGCGCAGGTCGAATCGAAACACACAAGGAGCTTGTATGGCATTAAGCATTTTGAATAACGTTTCGTCCCTGGCGGCGCAGAACCAACTTACTCTGAACGGGGCGTCGCTGCAGAAAACCCTGATGGCTCTTTCTTCAGGATCCCGCATCAACTCCGGCGCGGACGACGCCGCCGGCCTGGCGATCGCGGACGGATTGCACGCTAACGTGACCGCTCTGACGCAGTCGGCTCGCAACGCCACCGACGGTCTGGGCATGTTGCAGGTTGCCGACGGCAGCTTGGCGCAGGTCACCTCTCTTCTGAACCGCGCCATCACTCTGGCGACGGAAGCGGCCAACGGTACGGTCAGCGATGACCAGCGCTCCGCTCTGGATGCAGAGTTCACCGCGATCAAGGATGAAATCGATCGCATCGGCAGCAACACCACTTACAACGGCAACCAGGTATTCAGCGGAAACGACTCCGATGTGTACCTCTCAGACGGAACCACGACCGGCAGCAGCACGATCACCATCACCATCGGAACTCTGGCATCGGACGCCATCGGTTTCAGCACCGGTCTGACCTCCGCCGACCTGAGCGGTGATGACCTGACCGACGCGGGCAACGCCCAGACCGCTCTGGGTGACATCAGCCTTGCGATCGCCAACATCGCCGCCGACCGCGGTACGCTCGGTGCAACGCAGAACCGGTTGCAGAGCGCTTCCAACGTCATCAGCAACCAGGTGCAGAACCTGTCGGCTGCGGAAGACAGCATCCGCTCGGCTGATATGGGACAGACGGTTTCGAACCTGTCCAAGTTCAGCATCCTGCAGCAGACCGGTATTGCCGCTCTGCAGCAGTCCAACCAGATGCAGCAGGCGGTTCTCAGACTGTTGCAATAGTTCCTTAACCCTGAGTCTTGGTGGGGCCGAACGGCCCCACCAGGGCAATTTTTCCACTTGCAAAACCCCAAGGAATCGGCAGCATGAGCTCAGTCTCCATCAATACCGCGACTCTCTCCTCCGGGCAGGGTCTTGACGTCGACTCGATCGTGAATCAGTTGGTCACGGCGGCGCGGGCGCCCGAGCGCAATTGGCAGGCCCAGCAGCAGAAGCTGCAGACTCAGGCGGACGCCCTGGGGCAGATGAACACAGCGCTGTTCGATCTGTGGGACAAGGTAAACGCTCTGAAAGATGTGAGCGGGGCCAGTGGAGCAGTTTCTACGACCAGCAGCAACTCCAGCCTGGTTACGGCAACCGCGAGCGGGGGCACGGCTCCCGGAACGCACGTGGTTGTGGTGAACAGTCTGGCTACGACGTCTTCTTACTACACAGATCCGGTTGCAAGCGCCACCGCTACGCTCGCCGACGGCAGCTTCACTCTCCAGGTAGGAGGCGGAACACCGGCGACGATCACCATCGACAGCAGCAACAACACTTTGACCAAGCTCGCCGCCGGCATCAATGCCCAGAACCTGGGCGTAACCGCGAGCGTGATCACCGACGCCAATGGAGCGCGCCTGGCCCTGGTGGCCAAGAATTCCGGAGCCGCCGGCGATATCGTCATCAGCGGCGACGCCAGCGGCCTGAACCTGACCAAAGCGGTCGATGGCGCCAACGCTTCCCTCACGGTCGACGGCGTGCCCATCAGCAGCGCGAGCAATACTGTCAGCGGGGTGGTGTCGGGCGTCACCTTCAACCTTAATGGGGCGGCGGTGGGCACTCAGGTGAGCATCAGCATCACTCCCAACACCGATGCCACGGTCACTGCGATCAACGATTTCGTGTCTTCCTACAACACGCTGATGCAGCAGCTGAACACGCAGTTCAAGTACGATCCCTCGTCGAAGACGGGTGGGCCCCTGGCGGGCGACACCAACGTGCGCCTGGTGCAGCAGGAGATCCTCGGATTCGCCAGCTTCACCACCGGGGACGCCAGTTACGGCACGCTGCGTTCACTTGGCATCAACATGAACAACGACGGCACCTTGAGCGTCGATGGCGCCAAGCTGAACGACACGGTGACAAACCACTTCACGGAGTTCAAGAATTTCTTCCAGTCGACCTCCACCGGCTTCGGTCATACCGTGGGCCCGCGCCTGCTGCAGCTGAGCAGCCCCACGCAGGGCGCATTCTCGGTCGAGATCAAGGGCATTCAGTCGACCAAGAGCGCGTTGCAGGACGAGATCGACAACTTCGAGGTCTATGTTGCCACCCGGCAGCAGCAGTGGTTCCTGACCTATGAGCGGGTGGACGTGATGTTGCGCCAGCTCCCCCTGCTCCAGTCGCAGATTCAGGCCCAGCTCGGGTTCGTGGGGGGCGATAACAACAAATGACGCCTCAGATGAACGAATTCAGCTACCGCCGCGCCGCGGTGGAAGGAACAAGTTCGGTCGGCCTGGTAGTCATGCTCTTCGACCGCATGATTGCCGACGTGCAACGGGCTGCCCGCGCCATGCGCGATGGTGACATTGAAACGCGCTGTGCCGAGACCAAACACGCCATGCTGATCCTCCAGCAGCTCGAAGGCTCGCTGGACAAGGAACGCGGCGGAGATGCCGTGCGCAACCTGGAAGCTTTCTATTCCTACGCCCGCGCCCAGTTGCTCGAGGCGCAGCTCAAGGGACAGCCGGCCATCCTGGAAGAGTTAATCGGCCATCTGGTGGATGTGAGAGGCGCGTGGCAGCAAGTGGATCCGGCGCGAAACGCAACCCCGTCGGCGCCGGGGCACGCTCATGCTTCGGATGAGAGGACGGAATCAGCCGTCCTGAGCTGCACCGTCTAGATTGGAATTTTACTGGCCGAACGGGGAAGCGCCGGGGGGATTCGTCGTTCCCTGGCGTAATCTGCTCTACGTTTTCGCTTTGGCCTTCAGGCGCACGTCGCCATCCTGCATTTCGACCGTGAACTCCACGCTCTGGCATCCATACTGCTTGCGGATCTGGTCGGTCTTCTTCTGCACGAAGGAAGCGAAGCTGTCGATATTGCCGGAGACGTCCTTGCCCGCGCGCTTCTTGGCTTCGGAAAGCGCGACATATAATTTCTCCACATTCCCGCGCTGCGCGCGCGTATCGGAACACTCCACGCTGAACGGGCGGGCCTCGCGAGCGTGGGCAGCAGCCGCTGCGCTGACGCCGTAGACCTTGTGCTCGGGCTCCGTTTCCTGGGTGCGCACGCCCGAGACCGAAAGCAGCGCATCCTGCGGGCGCCGGTAACCTTCTTCCTTAATGCGGCCCTTCTTCCGCCACAGGTCGCTGTAGACGGCATAGCGCTGCGCTAACTCGTTGTAGCGATAGCGCTGGGAAAAGCCCATCCGCCCGCCGTCGCTGAACTTCCGCAGCAGGTTCAAGACCTTCCATTCCAAATCGGTAGGCGGCTTCTTCGTCGGATTGCTGAAATAGATCTCGTACTCGATCTTCAGGCGCCGCAGATGCGATTCCAGCAGGGACAATTCTTCGTCGATAGCCAAAAGGAAACCTCTTCAATAGTTTAGGGGCTAAGCGCGCGGCAGGGGAGGTTCCTACGGGCCACGCAAGGGATTGTCCGAAAGTACCTGCAACCTCACGACCGGGTGCCCCATTTGAGGGGGTTTGGAGCCCGTCACCTCCGGTTTCGAACTGGCAGACTGCTGACACTTTCTTGCCAGGCAGGAATGTAGGCGCAGGTGTCCTCACCTGCGCAACACCTTCTCTTTGGGTGGCGCAGCGGTTTCACCGCTGCGGTACAGTGGCAAGAATTTCGAGCGGCTTCAGCCGCCGAGGCGCCTTCGATGGCTGGGGGCCCACCCCAAGGGCTTAAGTCTGCGCTGCCTTCGGCCGCCGGAAGAAGCCACCCGTCCTGATTCTCCCGCCCTCGCGTGCCGGGCCCGAGTCGGCTTCCCTAGCTCCACCTTTTGTCATTCCGAAGCGCGGATCTGCCGCGCGAGGAATGACAATGCCTTTGTGAGAACAAACGAGGCGGCAGTGAGCCGAGACGGCCACTCAGGCGCGGGGGGTGCCCCAGTTCTCGTGCTTCTCGAGAAGTGGCGCCCGGCGAAGGATCACCACAACTTAAACCCTGAGGAAGAGATTTGTCCTTCGAGCCTGATTCCAAGTTTGCCAAAAGCAGGCAAACATCGGGCACTCCAAGAATGAAAGTGAGTACTCCTCTTTAGAGCTACGCTTTCTCGCGAAGATGTGGGCCACCCGCCTGACATTTTCTTGCCAGGAGGAATGTAGGCGCAGGTGTCCTCACCTGCGCAACACCGTCTCCCTTGGGTGGCGCAGCGGCCGAGTGGCCCACCTCTTTCAGCTGGGTCCAAATAACCGGAAAAAAGCGCGAAAGCATGGTGCACCCGGCTGAGAAATAGGCTGGGAAGTTAGGCCGGAAGCATTAACAGGGGACTAACGGGCACTGCCCGCATTGGCCGCCATCTTTTTCACCATGGCGAGCACCAGCTTGCGGTCGCTGTCGTTCAGGCTTACGGAATAGCGGCGTATCTGGCTGAGGAAACGAACTTCATCGTCGGAGAGCTGGGGCAAGCCTTTGGAACCGTTGGTGTGGCCGGACTCCGCGAAGAACTGGGAAAGCGGCAGCTCCATGGCCCCAGCGATCTTGGCCAAAGTATCGAGGGAAGGAATGGTGTGACCGTTCTCTACGCGCGACAAATAGCAGCGCAGCAGGCCGGTACGTTTTTCGATGTCGCCCTGGGACATCCCCTTTTGCAGCCGGAAATTTCGGATGGTTTCACCGATATTCATAGGGAAAACGCCCCGCGGAGGCTCCCGGAGGATGGCTGCATAGTAACCAGAGTAGTACCGTCTGGCAAGAGGAAATTCTTTGCGTCAGAAAGCCCGCATATGCTGCTGGAAGTCCGCAGAAATGGACCTGCCTTCAGCCGATCCTACTGCTTCAGTGTCTTGGCCAGGAACTCCTCGGTGTGCTTCCATGCATCGGCGGTATCGGCCGGGCGATAACCCGCGGTGTTATTGGGGTTTTCGAAGGCATGTCCGGCGTCGGGGTAAATGTGGATTTCGACGGTTTTGCCGAGGCTTTTCAGATCCTGCTCGAATTTCTTCACATCCTCCACCGAGATTCCACGATCCTGGCCGCCGAAGATACCCAGGATGGCCGCATTCACACCCTGCAGTTCCTCGCGATCAGCCAGGTGGCCGTAATTGATCACTGCGGCTTTCAGAGTCGGTTCCTGAAGGGCCACATCGAGCGAGTATCCGCCGCCCATGCACCATCCGATAGAAGCGATGCGATCTTTGTTCACGTCCGGTTGCGACTTGAGGAACTCGACTGCGGCGTGCAGATCGCGCGCCGCGCGGTCATCGGGAACACCGCGCATCAGTTCGTGAGCCTCGTCGTTCGAGGTCGCCACCTTGCCGCGGTAGAGATCGATGGCCAGCGTCGCGTAGCCGAGGTCGGAGAGCCGCGAGGCTTCGTCGTTCACCCAGTCCACCAGCCCCCACCACTCGTGAATCACGACGATGGCGGGAAATGGTCCCTTGCCGTTGGGCGTGTAAAGAATCGCCTTCACCGTGTCATCGCCGCTCTTATATGAGACCTCTTTCCCCGTGGCGGCAAATGCGGAGACAGCTAGAAGAACAACCAGGATGGACGCCAGAATATTTCTCACCATGCACTCCTTGGGCCTGCTGACAGTCATGACTATCCCACAGTTACAGCTTCAGCTCCATGTACAACGCGCCCGGAATTGGATTCGTCCGGTAGGGAGCGATCTCCTGGAAACCCAACAAGCGGTAGAGGGCGACGGCACTTTTCATCTCCGGCTCGACCGTGTCCAGCCGAATGCTACTATACCCGGCCTCGCGGGCAGCGGCGATCACCTGCTCGACCAGCGCCCGCCCGATTCCCTTGCCGCGAAATTGAGGACGAAGATACAGCCGCTTCATCTCGCTGATTGCGCCGTCGATCCTGTGCAGCGCCGCGCATCCTGCCAATTGCGACTCATACTCCGCCAGCAAGAGACGTCCGTCGGGCGGAACGTAGTCTCCCGGGAGCCCGGCCAGTTCCTGGTCAAAGCTCTCGAAGCAGAGGTCGAATCCCAGGGACTTGCCATACTCAATGAAGAGTTCCCGCGCCTGCGCAATCTGCGCGGGCGACTCCGCCTGAAGGATGGCAAGACCCGGAACGATGCTGGCTGGAACAGACATAGGGCTCACTACAATTCCAACTCCATATACATTGCGCCGGCAAGCGGGTTATTACGATAAGGGCTGATTTCCTTGAAGCCGAGGCCTTTGTACATGCCGATGGCTTCCTTCATGACTGGGCCGATCGTATCCAGGCGCATCCGCGTGTAACCGATCTTTCGCGCTTCACCGATGACGGCCTCGGCCAGTTGCCGTCCGAAACCCCGGCCGCGAAACGCGGGGCGAAGATAAAGGCGCTTCATCTCGCAGGTCTCCGGGCCGATCCGGCGCAGGGCCACGCAGCCGACGACTTCGTCCTGAAACTCCGCCAGCAGCAGGCGGCCATCCGGCGGCGCGTAGCCGCCGGGCAGCGAACCCAGTTCGCGACCGAAGTCAAAAAGCGAGAAGCTGAGGCCGCGGGAGTTCCAGTATTCAACCAGCAGTTCGCGAATCTGGGCAATCTGCGAAACCGATTCGGCGGGCGTGATGACTACTTCTGACATTGCCCCGCTACCCCATCAGCATTCCGCCGTTCACATTCAGCACGTGCCCGGTGATGTAGGCGGCGTCCTCCGACGCCAGAAACGAAACCGCGTGGGCGACGTCCCCGGCGCTGCCGACACGCCCCAGCGGGATCATCTTCAGCGCAGTCTGCTTCAATTCGTCCGACAAGCCGGAGGTCATAGAGGTTTCGATGAAGCCAGGAGCAACGGCGTTACAAGTAATCCCGCGCGAAGCCACCTCGCGAGCGATCGCCATGGTGAGCCCTATCAGTCCCGCCTTGGAGGCGGCGTAGTTGGCCTGGCCGGCCTGCCCCGTCTGCCCGAACACGGAGGTGATGTTGATGATCCTTCCCCAGCGCTGCTTGAGCATCGACCCGATCACCTGCTGAATGCAGAGATAGGCTGAAGTCAGGTTAGTGGAAAGAACGGAATCCCAGTCGGCGCGCTTCATGCGCATGACCAGTTGATCACGCGTAATGCCGGCGTTGTTGACCAGGATATCGATCTTGCCCAACTGGCCGAGGGCAGTCTTGAAAACAGCCTTGACCTTCTCCTCATCGGCGACGTCGAGAGAAAATGCGGCTGCCTGGCCGCCGGCAGTGGTGACCTCCTTTACCAGTTCCTCGAGCTTTTCCTGATTACGCGCGACAACAGCCACGGAGGCTCCGCGAGCCGCCAGCTCCAGGGCGCAAGCCCTTCCAATGCCCTGGGACGCCCCGGTCACCAGGGCGACACGTCCTGAAAGCGTCATGAAGTGGTTCCTTCGTTCAGCGTGAACCAGAATTATATGTGAAGCGGCTCCGGTCGTTGTGCCGCCCCTTCGGGGCTCGGTCGGTTGTCGTAACTGCTCCCGGCACTGACGTGCCGGGCTTTCATGTGACGCCGCTTCGCGGCTCGAGTCGTTCCGAGTTCTGGGTTCCTGTGGTTTGAAAGACGGGGATTATCACCACAGAGGGCACAGGGGAGCACAGAGGAAAACCTGGGCAGGTGCAAGAGGGCTCTGATTGTTCTGTGTACCCTGTGGTTTGAAGACCGGGATTTCACCACGGAGGGCACAGGGGAACACAGAGGAAAACCTTCCAACTCGGGGAGAATCGAACTCAGTGGGCGGGGGCCAGCTCGGCGTCTCTTTGCTCTCCGCGAAAGAGGTAGCGAAGCAGCGGAGGAGCCAGGAAAGTCGTCACGGCGGTCATGAGAATCACGATCGCATAGGTCGACTGGGTGACGATGTTCGACTGCAACCCGACGAGAGCAACGATCAGCGCCACTTCTCCTCGCGGCATCATTCCCACACCCACGCGCAGGGCTGAAATCCAACCCTCCTTCAATAGCGGAAGCCCACATCCCACGACTTTGGAAAGGATGGCCAGCAGAGAGATGACCCCCGCGGCCACCAGCACATCGCGGGTGAAGAGTTTCAGGTCCAGGCGCGCGCCAATCGAGAAGAAGAAAAACGGCGCCAGAAATTCTGTGATGCCGCCCACTTTGAGCGAGAGGCTCCAGCGGGGAGCATAATCGGCCAGCATCAACCCTGCGAAGAAGGCCCCGATGATCGCCGCCATGCCGATGGTGGCCGACAACCAGGAGAGAAACAGGCAGACTCCGAGCGCCAATACCAGAGGGGCATGCTGGGTGGATAGACGCTCCACCCGTGGACTGATGCGCCGCACAATGCGAGGCGCAAAGAAGATCATGAACACCGCAAAGGCAGCCGCCTCGACGATCAGCACTCCCAGATGTATCCATTCCAGCCCGCCGGTGGAAGCAAGGCCAGCGACTACGGCAAGCAGCACCATGCCCAGAATGTCGTCGAATACCGCTGCGCCAAGGATGATTTTGGCGGCGTGGGTTCTAATGACTTTCAGATCGGACAACACACGCGCGGTAATGCCAACGCTGGTTGCCACCATGGCAGCGCCCACGAAAATGGCCTCGGTCGAGATATCGCCACGCCATTTCATGTAGGCGAATCCGAGGCCGAAGGGCACTACTATACCCGCCACGGCAACCATGAGCGCTTTCTTGCCGACGTGGATCAGGTCGTGGGGGCTGGTTTCCAGCCCGGCACTGAACAGCACGAACACGACGCCTATCTCGGCGATCGAATTCATGGTTTCGCTGGGATGAATCCAGGCGAGCGCATACGGCCCGAGGACAACGCCCGCCAGAATTTCTCCCAGGACTCCCGGGACGCGGAGCCGCTCGAAGATCTCGCCAATGACCTTGGCCGCTGCAAAGACCACCAGCAGCTCGAACAGGAAGTGTTCGGCGTTGTTCGCCATGGCTTCTGGCAGGATAGGTCATCATGCGCAGTCGCTACAAGCAGGGCGTCAGAGTTTCCGCAGCGGCCAGATCAGCACGTCAAGCCGACGGGAGAAATGGAGCAAGGGGGGTGCGGCGGGCAGAGTGATGCCAGCCGCGGCTGCCATGGTGTTGGCCGTTATCACGGCTTCGGCATCCTGCAACGGCCACTGGCGGTGATGAATTTCAGCGCGGTAAATCTGCCGGTTTGTGACTGTGTACAGGCAATATCGTTCCGTCAACCAGTTTTCCAGGGTGCCGGCAGCACGGAGCGTCACCGGCCCTACCGGTCCATAGCTCGCCTGAAATTCGGCCGAGGAGTCGCGCCGGGAGCTGTATAAGATCCTATCTCCTTCTGTACTCACGGACATCCGGGCAAGGAAATAAGGGAGGCGGTAGAAGGTCCAGGCGGCGCGGACAGCGACGATGTTGGTGGCGTCGAGACTGAAGAAATAGACTCCAGGCTTCCCTTCCAGTGTCACATAAGTCCGAACGTTCAATTCTGGGAAGCGGGAAAGACCTGGGAGAGCAGGGAGCGGACGCACATAGATTCCGCTCATGTGAAACGGTGCGACCGCTATCCAGCACTGGCCTTGAAACGTATCGAGCGGCAGCTCCGGAGGAACCAGGGGACGCAGTGCCCTCTCCTCGATCGGCCAGTGGGCAAACAGGAGGTCGTGCCAGGTCTGCGCCATCACCCAGCGTCCCCTGGGCAGGGGCCAGGGCCGATGATCGAGATGACTCAGGGCTAGATGCACAGGGTATTTTCGAGTTTCGATCTGCAATTGTCGAGGCGGCGGGCCCAATTGCGCCAATCGAGGGAGCAATTTAAGATTTTGTTTCTCCAGATCCGAGGCCAGAATGCCCGAAGTCGAAACGGAAGTGCCTGTGACGAGTTCTGAATCCGAGCGCCAGCCGGCGGTTGAGGTATTCGCCGTGTATGGCGTCGAGCCCGAGATCCAGGCCTATGCCATGGCCAAGTATTCGCGCTCTGCTCTCTCCATGAAGGAGTCTCTGAAGGAGATCAGCCAGCAGAAGGCGGAGAAGTTTCTCAATACTTTTTACTTTCAGTATGGCCACCGCTCGATTGCCGACCTGGCACACATCGCCCTGGCGATCGAGAGACTCTCGATTCTCGCCGCCATAGCCGTCGCCGATGAACAGCGCTGGGACGGCCAGGAGCGGTCCACACGCTACCAGGACTTCCGGAAGAGCGGCTATTTCGTGCCGGATTTCGGCAGTGACCAGCCGGCACGGGCTCGCTATCGCGAAACTATTGGCAAGCTTTTTGCGGAGTACGAAACGCTCTCCGAACAGATGTTCCGCTACCTGGCCGGGGTGACGCCCAAACCTTCGGAGATGAAGCAGGAAGCCTACGAGCGCACTTTGCGCGCGCGGGCATTCGATATTTCCCGGTACCTGCTGCCGCTGGCAACCAATACTTCGCTAGGAGAGATCGTGAACGCGCGAACTCTGGAAAACCAGGTTTCGCACTTGCTTTCGCATACTCACCAGGAGGTTCGCAACCTGGGCGAGCTATTGAAGAAGGCTGCGAGTTCTCCGGCATACAACGCAAATGAAGAATCTCTGCGAGGCTTGGTGGAGGAGATTCGCCGGACCGCGCCCGAACTTGCCGAGCGCGCCGAGCAGGAGCTTCTGCGGGAAGTGCGAGTTGCTCCCACTCTGGTGAAATATGCGGATCCGAATGCCTATGAAATCGAGAGCCGCCGCGATCTACGCCAGGCCGCGTCGGAACTGCTGGGTCGGACGCCCATTGCGGTGGCGTCTCCCGTGGACCTGCTCGATGAAGAACCCCTCGAAATCGAACTGGCTGCAACCCTCCTTTACGAGCACTGCCACCATCCGTACCGCCAGGTTCGAGAAGCCATTAGTGCGGCGGGAGAACAATCGCGGCAGGAAATCATCGATCTCGGGCTTCGGCACCGCGGCAAACATGATGAGATGACGCGGGCATTCTGCGCCGGCCAGCAGTTCCGCTTTGACATTCTGATGGACATCGGCGGCTTTCGCGACATGCACCGCCACCGCCGTTGCATTCAGATCGGACAGGAATTCACCACGGCCCACGGATACGACTCGCCGGAGGAATTGGCCGCGGCCGGGGTGCTCTCCGGGTACGACGCCCTCATGAAGAAAACGGCAAGTGCAGTGGAATGGCTGGGCTCGCGAGACGGGGAAGAAGCACAGCAGAGCTCCCAATATGCGATCCCCCTGGGATTCCGTAAGCGCACGTTGTTCAAAATGGATTTTGCGGAGGTTGTGTACATCTCCGAGCTGCGTACCGGACCAGCTGGACACTTCTCCTATCGGAATGTGGCCTATGCCATGTATGAGGCGGTGGCGGGGAGATATCCTTCCCTGGCAAAGCACCTGCGGGTGCACGATGTCCGCCAGCCGGTGGATTTGCTGAAGCGGTAAATACGCGCGTGGTTCGCCGCAACTCAATTGCGCCCTTCGGGCGCGCGGAAAGGCAGATGCGTCTTATCGGCGTGGCTGAAGCCACGCCCTGATACGGATCGCGTTATCGGAATTCTGATTTTCCTGCCGGGAGAATGCTTCGTATCAGGGCATGCCTTCAGGCATGCCGTACGAAGATGGAGAGATTGAAAACGCGCTCAATTGCGCCCTTCGGGCGCGCGGAGAGCGAAATCTGTCTTATCGGCGTGGCTGAAGCCACGCCCTGATACGGATCGTGTTAACGGAACTCTGACTTTCCCGCCGGGAGAATGCTTCGTATCAGGGCATGCCTTCAGGCATGCCCTACGAAGGTGGAGAGATTGAAAACGCCACGCCCTGATACGGATCGTTTTAAAGGAGATTCTGATTTCCCCCCCGGAGAACGCTTCGTATCAGGGCATGCCTTCAGGCATGCCGTACGAAGATGGAGAGATTGAAAACGCGCCGATGAGGCGCAATTGCACTGTTATTGATCGGCGTGGCTGAAGCCACGCCCTGATACGGAAGGTGCTATCTTCGAACTCAGATTGCACGTCTATAGCGCATGCGTAAGGCACTTCGCCACCTCAAAGCATCTGACCCCATCCTGCGGACCATCATCGAGCGGGTGGGAGCCTTCAAGATGGAGTTCGGCCCGCCGGAGTTTCACAGCCTGGCGGAAGCCATCGTCTATCAGCAATTGAATGGCAAGGCGGCGGTCACCATCTTCAAACGCTTCGCGGCGCTGGCCGGCGATCCAGTGACCCCACAGGGAATCCTGAAGCTGAGCAATGCCCAGTTGCGCTCGGTGGGATTGTCCAAGCAGAAGGCCTCCTATCTAAAAGACATGGCGGAGCGCGCCACGCGCGGCGAACTGGATTTTTCCCGCCTGCCCGAAATGACGGACGATGAGGTTATCAAGCACCTCACCCAGGTAAAAGGCGTGGGCGTATGGACGGCCCACATGTTCTTGATGTTCACCCTGCGGCGGCCGAACGTATTGCCCACCGGCGATTACGGAATCCAGGCCGCAATCAAGAAGCACTACAGGAAACGCAAACTGCCCAAACCGGCACACATGGAGAAGATTGCGAAGTGCTGGGAGCCCTACCGCAGCGTAGCCTGCTGGTATCTGTGGAGAAGTCTGGACATCACGACGATGTAGGGTGACCAAGGTGTCCTGTGCGCCCGCCTGCGCGCTGTGATTAAATGATTGCGATGGCGGAGCAGAAGATCCGCGTGCTGGTCGCCAAACCTGGCCTGGACGGCCATGACCGGGGCGCCAAAGTCATTGCGCGTGCCCTGCGGGACGCCGGCATGGAAGTCATCTACACCGGGCTGCGGCAGACTCCGGAGATGATCGTCAGCGCCGCGCTGCAGGAAGACGTCCACGTCATCGGCCTTTCGATCCTCTCGGGCGCTCACAATGCGATTGTCCCCCGCGTCATCGACCTCCTCAAACAGAACAAAATGGATGATGTGCTGCTGGTCGTGGGAGGCATCATTCCCGACCAGGACATCGACAGCCTCAAGAGCGCGGGCGTTGCGGCCATTTTCCAGCCGGGCACGGCCATGGATGAGATCGTCAGGTTCATCCGGACAAACGTGAAACCGCGCGGCGTGCCTACGGCCTGATGGCGACGGCCAACCCTCAGCGGCTGCGAACCCTGCTGGCGTCTGTGATCGGACCGACTCCGTGGTATTGGAAGACTTTTCCCGCGCCCCAACTTCCGTCCGGCGAGAAGCTCGAATGGACCTATCACGGCGAGCAGGGACCGCTCGCTTACCTGGTCTCGCTGGCTTCGCAGCAGACGCCGAATTCTCCAAAACTGGCACTGAACAGCTATTGCCGGCCTTTTGAGGTTCCGCAGCAGCGGTTCGGAATCTGGTGCCCGGAAGGGCGAAGCATTCGTGTGGTGTGCTTCGATCCGGCATCTCTTCAGCCGTTCGATTTTGGGGAAATCGCTGGCTGGTTCAAGCAATCCGGAGAGCGCATTTACGCCAGCACAGCGCCCGTGGCCGAGTTTGAAATTCCGCTGGGCCTGGGCCCGGGCACGCACAAGGTTGAGGTTCCGGCTGAACTGCGAGACGTGGATGAACTGATCATGCCGACCAGCTACCCGGCCAAAGGAGAAGACGATCCGTCATTTGCTCTCTACGTCGCTTACCCCCAGGCGGGCCTGGTCGAGGTGCTTCCGCAGCGCTGGTTCACCTCCGCTCAATACGATGTTGGGCGCAAGTGGATCACCCGCGCCGGCCGGGATACGGAATCCAAGCGAATTTTTGGGGAATGCTTCGGCGTGGGCAGCTTCCTGCTGAAGGAAGACGGCTGCCGCCTGGAGGAATGGATCGAGCGCAAGGAATGAACCGGCAGGTCAATCGCGCAGGGGATAACCGTCGTCTCCCGCCATGTGTTCTTCTACTTTGACCACTTTCACATCGGGCTTGACTTCGTTGACATTCACGATCGCAATCGCGCCGGGAAAAGTATTGACCGCCTTCTGCTGAAGATCGTCGGAGGCGAGAGTCAGAGGCTCGCTCTGAGCCTCGCCCCGGTAGACCTGGAAGGCCCAATGCTTCTCGTACTCCTCTTCCGACATCCCCAGCAATTGCAGGACAACGTTGCGTTCCGGAGTGCCGGCTGACCGCATAATGAGCTTGATTGGCCGGCTTCCCGGCCAGGAGCGGCGGTCGCCGGCGAAGATCTTGCGCAACTCGACAAAAGGCACGTTGGTGATCGTATTTTCCCTGTTCACAACCACCGCAAACCCGTGCTCCTGTTTTACCTGAGTTTTCAGGGGAGGCGCCGCCAGCAGGATGACTGCGGCGATTGCAAAGGGCCTCAGCGCGATTGAGAGGTCCCGTGTCAAAAGGTAAAGGCCAGTTGCATCTGCAACCCGTTCAGATTTGGTTTGTCTTTGCGGATCGTGTGATCAAGCTGCGCCTTGAACGCGATGTTGTTATTGAACTCGTAGCGCGCACCAAGCGACGGTCCATGGCGAAGCTTTACGTCTGCATAGACGCCGCGTTCGCTCGCGTTGACGTACTGATAACGGACAAATGGGCGGATGTGCCACCACCTCCTGGATAGTTGGGAATAGAAAGCCGGAGTGTTGAAGGTCGTAGCCGTACCCTCGAGCGCGTGCCGGATCAGAAAGCCTTCGTTCAGAGACTCGAGTCCATGGCGCACGTATACGACATGAAAATTGACGATGGTCTGGTCGACCCTGACTTGGCCGCCGAAATCGGAATGGCGAATCTTGTCGTGATAAACCGACCCTCCAATCTCAAGGCCGGGCGTTGCGTCTGGCCGGGCAAACAGTCCGAGGTTGATGCCATTGCCGTTGTGCTGGTCATCCACTTCGCCGGAACCGTCAATGTCAGGGCGCAGGCTCTCACCCGAGCCGTACTCCGCAAGGTAGTTCAACCCGAGCGAGCGGGAGGGAATACTTCCGGTAACGGAAATGCCGATTGCCTGGGTCGGGAGCAGGCCGCCCTCGGCGGTGAATTCCATGATCAAGGGGCGGTCCGCCGTGGTCTGCAACCACTTGCCGCTGTGAAATGCGGTGTTGTAGTAGCCGATGCCGGTATGGTACCGGCCGAATGACATCTTCAGGTGGTCGTTGTAGTCGTACTTGAGAAGAAGGCGTTCGACATCGACGTCAAAGGTCTGGCCTTCGCTTTCGCCAAAGACGATTTCAGAAAGAACGCTGCTCTTTTCATCGATCCGCGATGTCAGGAATAGATCGAAGTCGCCGGTATAGAAATTTCCCGACGACCCGGGTACGAATCCGAAGATGCCCAGCTCGGGTTCACGCTGATCGAGGACTTTGTAGTTGACCTCGCCAAACCCCCGCCAGTGAATACCCCTCAGGTCGTGCAGCACCAGCTTGTCATTCGCGAAGTCACCGCCCGTAGCCTGAGGCGATGTGGGTTGCTGCGGGGTTGACGGCTGCGTTGCCTGTCGCGACTCCAGGTCCGCGATGCGCTGCTGGAGCTGGCGAACTTCTTCCTTCAGCTGGCGGATGCTATCGCGATCGGCCGAGTCCTGACACATACCCGCTCCCGAAACGAAAACAATGAAGAAAATGAAACCGCAAACGCGGAACATGGCCGTCCCCGACGGTCGCTGAAGGCGAACCTCTCAGCTACCTTCGACAGTTGTGTCGGGGAAATGCAGTTACTGAAGTACGGGTGGGAAGGGTGGGGCTACATCACCGGCAACGGACTGGGGCTCTGGGAAATCTGGCCCATGCTGGCCTGGGCGGAAACCAATTCGGAATGCAGGATGCGCGCTTCATCCTCCGAAAGCCTTAGAACCACATGGTCCTGGCATACCAGATAGTAGTATCCGTCACTGGCGTAACAGGCGGAGAACGAGCCCGCGCCGAGTGAAAATCCGCCACTCTGCTCCCTCAGCACCTCGCGCAGACAATCCAACGCGCAGACCACTTCGCCCTGGTTGAAATGCAGCAGCAGGGATCGGCTCCAGCGCAGACAAACATGTCCGCAGGGACAAAAGGAGCATCGAATGGCCCTGCCTGGATGGGGAACTGGGTTCTTTTCCGGCATCAGATGTTCCTACTTGCAACTCGGTCGCAACAACGTATAATACTTTAATCTGCCAGAACTTCACTGTCAACGCATGGCAGCAGATTCTGTCGCAAGGTGTTTGCCACTGGTTGCGACGGGCTCCGGAGAATTGCCGCTATGCCCCTGCCTCGTACCGAAATTCCCGGCCATTTGCAGGCCCACCTTGCCCAGCGCGGCATCCGCATGACGGAGCAGCGGCGGGCAATTCTGAGCGTGATTGAGACCGCGAACAAGCATCTGGATGCCAGCCAGATCCTGCGCAAGGCGCAAAAGATCGACGCTTCGGTCGACCGCAGCACCGTCTACCGCACCCTGCGGCTGTTGAAGCGCCACGGCCTGATCGACGAACTGGACCTGATGCACATCAACGGAGAAGGGCACTACTACGAGCGCAAACTGGGGCGCGACCACATCCACATGGCCTGCCTGCGCTGCGGGAAGATCACCGAGTTCGTCAGCGAAATCTTCGAATCCCTGAAGGAACAGATGGAGCGGGACTGCCGCTTTCACATCCTAGTGGCGCGGCTGGAGATCGGCGGCTACTGCTCGGCCTGCCGCCGCTAGCTGAATTGCGTCGCGCCGCGTCGGTGTTATACCGTAAGTGGTTCCCGCTCTTCAGTTATGGCCGAACGCCTCGATCCCACCGCGCCTTCGGACTCTCCCGTCCTTGAAAGCCGCGCCGACCCTACGTCCGCCCGCTTTGAAGCCAACATGCGCTTTCTCGCGGATCAGGTGTCCCAGGTGCGGAATGAGGAAGAAGACATCCGCCAGGGCGGGGGATCGCGGGCCATTGAGAACCAGCATGCGAAGGGGCGGCTCACGGTTCGGGAGCGCGTTCACCTGCTCGCCGATCCCGGGACGTGGTTTGAGCTGGGCATCTACGCGGGGCACGGAATGTACGAGGAGTGGGGCGGCGCGCCCGCCGGCGGGGTCGTAACCGGCATGGCCCGGGTGCACACCCGGCTGGTGATGATCATCGCCAATGACGCAACGGTCAAGGCCGGCGCTTTCTTTCCCATCACCTCCAAGAAGGTGATCCGGGCGCAGAATATCGCCATCGAGAATCGCGTCCCCACCATCTACCTGGTGGACTCGGCCGGAATCTTTCTGCCATTGCAGGAGGACGTCTTTCCCGATACCGACGACTTTGGCCGGGTATTTCGCAACAATGCGGTATTGTCCGCGCTCGGCGTTCCACAGATTGCCGCCATCATGGGGATGTGCGTGGCCGGCGGAGGATATCTGCCGGTAATGTGCGATCACGTGCTGATGACCGACGGCAGCGGGCTTTTTCTCGCCGGTCCCGCGCTGGTACAGGCGGCCATCGGCCAGAAGGTCTCGGCGGAGGAACTAGGTGGGGCGGCCATGCATTCGGCGATCAGCGGGACCGTCGATTTTCGTGAGGCGAATGACGAAAGCTGCATCAACCGCATTCGCGCCATCGTGGAGAAATGGGGTTATCGCAGGCAGTCCCCGTGGGACCGGCGAAAGCCCGTGGACCCCGCTCTGCCGGCCGAGGAGATTTACGGGATTTACGATTCGTCTCCGGGGCGGCCCTACGACACGAAAGAAATCCTGGCGCGCATCGTCGACGGCAGCCGCTTCGACGAATATAAGCCCGAGTATGGCAAGACAATCGTGTGCGGCTATGCAAGGATTGGAGGCTTTGCCGTGGGGATCGTCGCCAACCAGAAGCTGCATGCCCAACAGACCGACCATGAGGGGCGCAAGCGGATGGAGTTTGGCGGAGTAATTTACACCGAGTCAGCGGAGAAAGCCGCCAGGTTCATCATGGATTGCAACCAGAATCTGATCCCGCTGGTTTTCTTCCATGACGTGAACGGCTTCATGGTGGGCCGCGACGCGGAGTGGAGCGGGATCATTAAGGCCGGCGCCAAGATGGTGAACGCGGTCTCAAATTCCGTGGTGCCGAAGATCACGGTCATCATCGGGGGCTCATTCGGTGCGGGGCACTATGCCATGTGCGGCAAGGCCTACGATCCACGATTTGTGTTCGCATGGCCGACGGCGCGATATGCAGTCATGAGCGGCGATTCGGCGGCGGGAACCCTGGTGGAGATCAAGATCAAGCAGCTCGAGCGCAGCGGACGGCGGCTCAGCGACGAGGAGAAGAAAGAGCTTTACGATTCCGTGAAGAGGACCTACGACGAGCAGACCGATCCTCGCTATGGCGCGGCGCGCCTGTGGATCGACAAGCTCATCGATCCAGTGGAAACGCGGGAGGCGATTACTCTCTCGCTGGAAGCGGCGGCTCTGAACCCGGATGTGGCCGAGTTCAAAGTCGGCGTGCTGCAAACATGATTGTGGTGTACACCCAGATATGCCTGATCCGGTCAAACTGATCGAGTGTCCCAGAGATGCCTGGCAGGGGCTGCAGGAGCACATCCCTTCCTATCTGAAGGTCGACTATCTGAAAGCCTTGATCAGCGCGGGGTTCAAGCACATCGATGCCGTTTCTTTCGTTTCTCCGAAGGCGGTTCCACAGATGGCGGATTCTGAGGATGTACTCAAAGAGTTGGATCCGCCGGATGATGTGGAAATTATCGGCATCGTGGTGAACCAAAAGGGCGCGCAGCGCGCCGTCGAGACGCAGGCGGTTAAAACGCTGGGTTTCCCGTATTCCATTTCCCCGACGTTTCTTCAGAACAATCAGCGGCAAACGCCGGAGGATGCGATCGAAGAGCTGGAGAAGATCAAAGGGAAGGCGGATGACGGCGGCCTGAAGACCGTGGTCTATATCTCGATGGCTTTTGGCAACCCTTATGGCGATACCTGGAATGTCGGCGAGGTCGTCGACGCGATTGATCTGCTCGAGTCTATGGACGTCGACACCATCTCCCTGGCGGACACCGTCGGGATGGCAGGTCCGGCCCAGATTCGCGAGCTGTTTTCTGCGGTGAATTCCAAGTACGACTACATGGAGATCGGGGTTCACCTGCATAGCAGGCCGGACCAGGCAGCAGAGAAGATTCTCGCGGCCTATGAAGCGGGATGCCGGCGATTCGACTCGGCGCTCGGAGGTCTCGGGGGCTGTCCATTTGCGCAGGATGCCCTGGTCGGAAACATCGCTACCGAGCGAGTTATCGAGGTGTTGGGCAAACAGGACGCGGCACTGCCGGTCCTCAAGCCACTGGATACTCTGCTTCGAATCACAACGGAGATCGGGGTGCGGTACGCGGGCGCTCACGCCGCCGACTGAATAATAAACAGAGATGAATTTTCAAACCATTCAGCTTGCGTATGAAGGTCCCGTAGCCTTTCTGACTCTCAACCGGCCGGATAAGCGCAACGCAATCAGCTTTGATCTGATCGACGATCTGTTGCGCGCCTTTAGCGAAGTGGCGGACTCCACGGCGCGAATACTGATCGTGACCGGCGCCGGCAAGGCATTCTGCTCGGGAATGGACCTCGACAATCTGAAGGCGCTGACCGGTCGCTCGGCGGAGGAAACACGCAAGGATTCCGACACGATGATCCGCCTGTTTCGTACTCTGTATGAGTTTCCCAAAGTCACGATCGCGGCGGTGAATGGCGCTGCCATCGCCGGCGGAAGCGGCCTCGCCCTGCTGTGTGACTTCACTATCGCTGTGCCCGAGGCGAAGTTCGGCTACACCGAAGTGCGGATCGGATTTATCCCGGCGATTGTGTCTACTTTCCTCCTCAGGCAAGTGGGAGAGAAGCAGGCGCGGGATCTTCTGCTGACGGGACGCATTATTGGGGCCGAGGAAGCGATGCGCATGGGACTGGTCAACGAGGTGGTGGGGCTGGA
The DNA here is from genome assembly GCA_963803205.1 of Terriglobales bacterium. GTDB lineage: Bacteria > Acidobacteriota > Terriglobia > Terriglobales > Acidobacteriaceae > CAWDLG01. The sequence continues at coordinate 199,049 of CAWDLG010000002.1, read as the reverse complement.
AAAACTGATGCCAAGGGCGCGCGAACTGGCGGCTTTGCTGCTGGAGAACAGTCCTACGTCGCTCGCCTATACCAAGCGCCTGCTGACTGCACATGCCGCCGCAGACCTGGATGCGCAAATTGAAGCCGCGGGGCGGGAGAATGCCGCCATCCGCGCAACCGCGGACTTCCGCGAAGGAGTCTCGTCATTTCTGGAAAAGCGCAAGCCCCGCTGGAGCGGCAATTGAATCCATCGCACAATGGAACACCGGCAGTCTGCGAAAGCCGACTGCGAGTCCGGTACGCCGAGACCGACCAGATGGGCGTGGTCTACCATGCCAACCACTTCATCTGGTTTGAAGTCGGCCGGGTGGAACTGCTGCGGCAACTCGGCTTCTCCTACAAAGACATGGAGGAGAAGGACGGCTGCTTCATCGCGGTGGTGGATGCGCGTTGCCGCTACAAGGCCCCGGCTCACTACGACGACGAGATCGTCATACGGACTCACGTGAAGAACATTCGAGAGTCTGTGATTCACTTTGGATACGAACTGCTTCGCGCCGATGGCGCGATGCTGGCCGAGGGAGAAACCACCCACGTGGTGACGAACTCGCAGATGAAGATGATTCCTCTCCCGGATAAGTATCTGAACATTTTTCGCGAAGCCGCAGGCCGCGGCAACCGGACGTGAAAGCCCTGCACATCAACGGAAACGATCTCGCGATGGAAGCGGTTCGCGAGGTGGCGTGTGAAGGGCGGACCGTGCTCCTCGACCCCGACGCTCGTTCCCTGGTCGAGGCCGCGCGATCCGTGGTGGAAGCGATTGTTGCGGGCGAGCGCGTTTCCTACGCCATCACGACCGGAGTCGGCAAGTTGAGCGACGTGAGGATCGCCGGAGATCAGATTCGAGAATTGCAGGTCAACCTGCTGCGTTCGCACGCGGTGGGCGTGGGCGAACCTCTCTCCCTGGCCGAAACCCGCGCCATGATGGTGCTGCGCGCAAATTCTCTTTCCAAGGGCCACTCCGGCGTGCGGCCTGCGGTCATCGACACGCTGTGCCAGATGCTGAATCGGCGCGTGCTCCCATTCGTGCCTTCCCAGGGGAGCGTAGGCGCGAGCGGCGACCTCGCGCCCCTCGCCCATCTTGCCCTCGCCTTGATCGGGGAAGGAGAGTGCATCGACGACGCCGGCAAGCGCGTGCCATCCGCGGAGGCGATGCGCCGGGCCGATGTTCAGCCATTGGCTCTCGAAGCGAAAGAGGCTGTTTCGCTCATCAACGGAACTCAGGGCATGCTGGCGGTCGGAACCCTGGCATTGCTGGCTGCTGAAGTCCTGGTGGATTCGGCGGATGTCATCGGCGGACTCACGCTCGACGCGCTGCGCGGAACCGATGTGGCCTTCGATGAACGGATTCACCGCGCTCGTCCGCATCGCGGACAGCTTACAACCGCCGCCAATCTGCGGCGGATGATCGAGGGGAGCGAGATCCGCAAGTCACATGCAGATTGTGCCCGAGTGCAGGATTCGTATTCTCTGCGGTGCATTCCCCAGGTACATGGCGCAGTGAGGGACACGCTTGGCCACTGCCGCGCGGTGCTCGAGACAGAAGTGAACTCTGCCGTGGACAATCCGCTGGTTTTCGTCAGAGATCTGCGCAGCATGGACGGCGAGGGAGACGTGCTTTCCGGGGGAAACTTTCACGGCGAACCGGTTGCCTTCGCCCTCGACTTCCTGGCGATCGCCCTGAGCGCGCTGGCGGGAATATCCGAACGGAGGCTGGAGCGCCTGGTGAACCCCGCGCTGAATGAAGGTTTGCCGCCTTTTCTCGCTCCGGGCGCCGGCCTGAATTCCGGCTTCATGATGCTTCAGGTGACTGCCGCCGCTCTCGCCAGCGAAAATAAGGTCTACGCTCATCCCGCGTCGGTGGATTCCATTACCACCTCCGGCAACAAGGAAGATTATGTTTCGATGGGAATGACAGCGGCGCTCAAGCTGAAGAGGATCGTTGACAATGCGCGGAACGTGCTGGCGATCGAGGCCATGGCAGCCGCGCAGGCGCTGGATTTTCTCGCTCCCCTGAAGACTTCCAGGCGAGGACAGGGAGCGTGTGCGGCCATCCGTTCGGTTTGCGCTGCGATGGAGAAGGACCGCGTGATGTACCAGGACATCCCGAAAATCTCGGAATTGATTGCCGCGGGAAAGCTGGCTGAAGCGCTGCGGTGACGGATGGAAACCACAGAGAACACAGAGGGGCACAGAGGAAGCCCAGACCTGCAGAATCCATTTTTGACCAGACCCTGTGTTCCTCTGTGACCCCTGTGGTAGAAGAAAAACCACAGAGAACACAGAGGCGCACAGAGGAAGCACGGCTTGCAGAATCTCATTTTTGACCAGACCCTGTGTTCCTCCGTGACCCCTGTGGTAGAAGAAAAATCACAGAGATCACAGAGGGGCACAGAGGAAGCACGGCTTGCAGAATCTCATTTTTGACCAGACCCTGTGTTCCCCTGTGACCCCTGTGGTAGAAGAAAAACCACAGAGAGCACAGAGGGACCAACGCTCGAAGACAAGTCAAAATCCCCGCCCTGTCGTTCCAGACTGCGGAACGACGAGGACGGGACAACCGCTACAGTCCTAACTTGACGGCAATTCCTTTCATGGCATCAATGCAGAAGGTGATGTGCTCCTCGAGGTCGACTCCCAGATCGGCGGCGCCGTTGACGATGTCATCGCGGCTCACGCTACGGGCGAAGGCTTTGTCTTTCATCTTTTTTCGCACGGATTTGGCGTCCACCTCCACAAGCGACTTGCTGGGCTTCACCAGGGCGACGGCGGTGATGAAGCCGGCGAGTTCGTCGCAGGCGAACAAGGCTTTCTCCATGGCGGTCTCCCGCGTCACACCCGTGTAGCTCGCATGCGACATGATGGCGCGGCGAAGGACGTCCGGGTAGTGACGTTCGCGCAGGATTGCATCGCCGCGGTATGGATGATCGTCCAGGCTGGGATACTTCTCGTAGTCGAAGTCATGGAGCAGGCCGACTGCGCCCCACAATTCTTCCTGCTGCGGTGATTCCGGAGAGAATTTGCGCGCGTAAGCGCGCATGCAGGCTTCCACCGCAAGCGCATGTTTCCGCAAACTTTCCGACTGGGTGAACTCAGTTAGTAAACCCCAAGCAGTTGCCCGATCGACCATAGGTTCTTACCCGTTTTTTCCCGTTTTCTCCGGTTGGTTTTGGTTTTCTGCCGTTGCAGTCCGTTTTTGCGCCGACTTTGTTCTTGACATCCACAGTGGTTCTATCGCAGATTACGCTGCAGGTTGGAACAGAACCCGTGTTCCTCGGAGAAGCCCCGCTCTGGCAACTCCCAACCTAGATGGCCACAACACTTGCCCCGGTTGACTCGAGGGAAGTCGTTCGATGTGACCGCTGCCTGTTGGTTCAATTTCGAACGTCCAACAATTTATGCCGGCGCTGCCATGGCTCGTTAGACGAAGACGAGCCGGAAATCGCCGCCGCTCCGCCTCAACCCCAGGTCCTGCCGAGCAACGGCAACGGCCGTGGGCACCTGAACCTGGCGGCATCCATCCGCTCGCTGCGCTTGCGCAATGGGCTTAGCCAACGGCAACTGGCGGCCCGCATGTCGGTTCCCCGAACCTACGTCTCCAAAATTGAGAACGAAAAGGCGACGCCGACGCTCTCTTCGCTGGAGCGTCTGGCGAGGGCGCTGGAAGTCGCCGTACCCGATCTCCTTTCCGGCGGCGAGCGCAATCGTCAGGAGGAAATCCGCGACATGATGAAAGATTCCCTCGTCGCAGAGATTCTTCCCTTCGTCAGCCAATTGAACGGCATGCAAATGTCCAGCATTCTAACCCAAGTGCGGGATCTGACTTTGCGGCCGCGGCGAAGCGCTTAGCAGACCGCTCCACAAGACACTCTTATCCGGGCAACCACCAACTGCACGCCGGGGCTGAAAAGCCCCGGCTTTTTTTTGTCAGATTATGCGGCGAAGGGTTCATTACCCGGGACGGGTAGGGGCTGGGGCATTCGGTCCGTCACTTCGGCCAGCCGGGCCAGCCGACCGGCCAGTTCCGAGGTCAGCGACTCCGGCTTGAAACGCCAGCGATAGTTCCCATCCACGACGCTGGGAGTATTCACGCGGGCCTCGCTGCCCAGGCTCAGCACATCCTGGAGAGGGGCAACGGCGAGGCTGGCTACGGAACTCTGCGCCAACCGGATCAGAGACCAGCTGATGCCGTCTTCGCAGCGTCCCACCAGAGCCTGAGCGGCCTGGCGTTCATGGTCGGCGCAGCGATTCCACCAGCCCACGGTCGTGTCATTGTCGTGAGTGCCGGTGTAAATCACATGATCTGGGGTCATTCTGTGGGGAAGGTAAATGTGCGCTCCGGGATCTCCGAAGGCGAATTGCAGAACCGCCATTCCCGGGATGTGGTGGCGTTCGCGCAGGGCGGTCACGTCCGGAGTGATCACTCCCAGGTCCTCGGCGAAAAACGGCAGCTTGCCCAGGTCCTGACGCAACTGCTTGAAGAATTCGTCGCCAGGACCGTCAACCCATCGCCCGTGAACCGCCGTAGGCTCGCTGGCGGGAATCTCCCAGAACTGCGCGAATCCGCGGAAGTGATCGAGGCGGATGTAGTCGCAGGTTTGCGTCGCCCAGCGCAGACGCTGGACCCACCAGTCGTAGTTGCGGCGGCGCATCATGTCCCAGTCGTACAGAGGATTGCCCCAGCGCTGGCCGGTGGCGCTGAAGGCGTCGGGCGGAACGCCGGAAACCACTTCCGGCTTCAGGTCGTCCCTTAGGCGGAAGAGGTCGCGGTGTGCCCAGACGTCAGCGCTGTCGTAATCCACGAAAATGGCGATGTCGCCGACGACCCGGATAGAACGTTCCGCGCAATACCGCCGCAGGGCACGCCACTGTTCGTAGAACGCAAACTGAATGGCGCGCCGGACGGCCATCTCAGAGCTGAGTTCTACGCGAGCCGCAGCCAGGGCTTCAGAATTATGACGAGCAAGGTCGGCCGGCCAGTGACTCCAGGGCTGCCTGCCGTGCTTCTCCCGCACGGCGTCGAACAGAACAAAGTCCTCCAGCCACCAGGAGTTCTCCGCACAGAAGCGATCGAAGCGGCCGCGAGCGTCTCCGGAAGCGCTTTTCAGAAAATTTCGCGCGGCCTCGGTGAGGAGGGGAAGTTTGGTCTGGGCCACTCGCTCATAGTCAACCGGCACGTCGCAGCCGGGCAATCCGCTGAGGCGTTCGCGCGCGATCCAGCCGCGCTCGGCGAGCCGCTCCAGGCTGATCAGCAGCGGATTTCCAGCGAAGGCCGAGATGGTGGAGTAAGGCGAACTTCCGTTCGCAGGCGGGCCCAGTGGCAGCACCTGCCATAGACCCTGTTTTGCGGAAGCGAGAAAATCGAGAAAGTGATAGGCCGCGGGTCCGAAATCGCCGATACCGCCGTAGGAAGGCAGGGAAACAGGATGAAGCAGGATTCCGGCTGAGCGGGCGAAAGCCATGTTTTACACCCTAGTATAAAGACCGTCGCCCTGTCCGTCCCCGCAGAACCGTAGATACTTCGCGGAGGAACGTTCCTCCCCGGAGGCAATGCCATTGTGGAACGCTAAGCGCCTTCTTCGCTGCCCGGCGTCCGAGTCAGAGTCTTCATTTCCTGCTGATTGATTTTGATCTTGCCCGACTTCTGCATCTGTTCGCGCAGGTTGGCTATAAACAGCCCGAACATTTCCGTTTCCTTGGTCTCCCGGAGGTTTTCGCGAATCTCCGCTTTCTTGGTTTCAAACTCCTGCGGCGAAGGCTCCTGCCGCTCCAGTACCGAAAGCACTACTCCATTGTTGGCATTAGGAATCGGGCCGCTGATCTCTCCCGGTTTCATGGTGAAGGCGACGGAGGCGGCTCCTGCCATCGACCCGATATCCGGCGCCTGACCGTCGGCGGCTACGAAGTCGCTGGTCTTGAGCGCAGCTCCCAATTCCTTGGCAGCCTTCTTGAGGTCATGCTGCGCCTTGGCGCGGTCCGACAGCTCCTGCGTTCTCTGTGTCAGCAGAGCTGTGGCGCGGTCGTTCCTGAACTCGGTTTCCACGCGGCTGCGAATTTGGTCGAAGGCGGGGGTTGCCGGAGGCTTAACGGCGAGAACCTCAAACACGGCATAATTCGGACCCACCTGGACTTCCTGCGGCGGAGTCTTTTCCGGTTGGCTGAAGACCGCGTCCGTAAACTGGGCGGAGGTTCCGATTCCCGGCAGGGAGTCATCGCGGCCGATGAAGTCCGTATTGATCAGCTGAAGACCCAGGGCAGCCGCTGCCTTGTCGAGCCCGTCGCTGTGCGCCCGAGACAATAGCGTATTCGCCTGTACCTCTGCCGCCTGCGAGAGCTTCTGCTGCTTGATAAGCGGCTCGATCTCGCTCCGCACTTCGTCCAAAGTCTTTACGTGCGCTTCCTGCTTGTCGTCCACCCGGATGATATGAAAGCCGTAGCTGCTCTGTATCAGGTCGCTGGTGCCCCCTTTCGGCAGCGAGAAGGCGGCCTTCTCGAATTCCGGAACCGTGCGCCCGCGCTGGATCCATCCGAGCGATCCTCCATTCTCGGCGCTGCTGGGGTCCTCCGAGAACTTCTTTGCGAGATCTTCGAACTTGGCGCCCGCCTTCAGCTGTTTCAGCACGTCCTCGGCTTTCTTCTTCGCCGCGTCAACTCCCTTTTGATCCACCTTTCCGTCCGGCCCCGGCAGTGGCACCTTGACGAGGATGTGGCGCACGTTGACCTGCTCGGGCACGCGGTACTGTTCCCGATGCTCGTCGTAGTACCTGGCGAGATCCTGTTGCGTGACCTGTGTTTTGGCGTCAAGCTTCGACGTGTCGGTCAGCACGTATCGGATCTTTCGCTTTTCCGGGATGGCGTTGGTGTAGGCGGCCTTGTGGCTGTCGTAGAAAGCCTTCAGTTCGGTTTCGGTGGGATGGATTCCCTTCATGATTTCGTCACGGTCGAGCACCGCGTATTCCAGCTTGACCTTGACGTTCTTCTTTTCGAACTCCGACTGCACCTCGGGATCGCTTACCGCGACGCCGCCCGTGACCAGGCTCCGCAGCTTGTCGAACAGGATCTGCTCCTTGATGCTCTGCTCGAATAGCGGGACGGTCAGGTCGGCGGACCGCAGGCGGGTCTCGTACTCATCCTCCCCGACAAACTTGCCCCCGGGAAAGAATGCCGCCGAGTAGCGGCCGTGCTCGATTTCATCGCGGACTTCTTCGTCGGTGGCACGCAGCCCGAGCCTTTCGGCCTCGGCCAGGAGCGCCTTCTGGCTGATCAGGTTTTCGGCGGCGCGGCTGGCAAAGTACGGCCGCAGCATGGAAGCCTCAGCGCCAGCCTTGGGAAACTGCTGCCGCAACATCTGGTCGGTGGTCCGCAGGACCTCCTGCCTGGTGACGTCCTGACCGCCAACCGTCGCGACGACGCCCTCGCCAGGGCCGCCCAAACCAAGATTGGACCCGAGCCCGCCGGGCACGAGGGTGATGACCATAGCGGCACAGATCACCAGCAGAATTCCGCCCAGGATGATCTTCTTCAGCGGTCCTGGGGTTTGCAGAAATCGAATCATCGGGAAACACTCCGGAATACGAACAGGCTGTGGAAAACACCATTATAAACCAGCGATTCCGGCGCTTTGGGTGGGAGTACCTGCGTCGGTAGCGGGTTCCGCTGCGCCCCTGTGGTTAGTTCGCGTGATTTAACCACAGGGAACACAGGGGAACACAGAGGGTCAATCGGAAGCCTTCTGCTGCTCAGGATTTCCTCCGTGCACCTCTGTGCCCCCTGTGGTTAGTTCGCGTGATTTAACCACAGAGAACACAGGGGAACACAGAGGGTCAATCGGAAGCCTTTGGCTGCTCAGGATTTCCTCTGTGCACCTCTGTGCCCACTGTGGTTAGTTCGCGTGATTTAACCACAGAGAACACAGGGAACACAGAGAGGGTTAATCAGAGGTCTTCGGCTGCTCAGGATTTCCTCTGTGCACCTCTGCGCCCCTGTGGTTAGTTCGCGTGATTTAACCACAGGGAACACAGAGGAACGATCGGAGCCTATTCATCCTCCGGGGGAAGGTCGAAGTTCACCAGGTCGCCGCGGAAGCCCTTCGTCTTCCACGCCCCAAAAGCGATCCCGGCGATCATCCACAGGCTACCTGCGATCTTTGCCGGGCGGCTGAGGTTCAGCCACAGCAGAAGGCAGATGAAAAATCCTGCCAGTGGCGGGAAGAAGTTGGTGAGCTTCTTTTCCTTGCTGCGCACAAAGTAGCGGACGAACGCCGCCAGATTCACGCCCATGAATGCGATCAGCGCCCCGAAGTTCAGCATCTCCGCGCCCAGCCCGTAACTGAACACACCGAAGCTCACGAGCAGCGCGCCCGCCAGCGCGATCAGCCCGACAAACACTACGTTGTTTCGCGGAACCCGGCGCTTGGGGTCGACCACACCGAAGAATGATTTCGGCAGCGCGTTGCTTCGACCCATGCCGTAAAGCAGCCTCGCGGCTCCAAGTTGCGCTCCCATCCCCGAACCGAAGTTAGCGACCAGCAAAGTGAAACCGACCACCGCGAACAATGGCGCCCACGTCCTGCCAGCCACATAAGTAAAGGCGGTGTCCACGTTCGGGAACGCCTGGGAGGCGGGCCAGATCAACTGCGCGACATAGACTTCGACCGCGGAGAGGATTCCGATCACCAGACAGGTCAGAACAGTGGCCAGCAGGATGTTCCGCCGCGGATTTTCGGCTTCTTCCGAGAGTGTCGAAATCCCGTCGAAGCCGATGTAGGTCAGCACCGCGATCGATGTTCCTCCCAGCACCGCCTTGAGATTCCACATCTGCGGGTCATAGAAGGGACGCGTAAAGAACCCCGTGCCGTCGTGAGGATTGCCGAAAATGTAGCGAGCCGCCGCCACCAGAAAGATTGCGATCACCACGCCCATGCCCGCCGCCAGTACGGAATTCAGCCGGGCCGATGTCTTCACTCCCTGGATGTTGAGGAGGGTAAACACTCCGGCGAAAATGATTGCCCAGATCCAGTAAGGCACCGCGGGAGCGAACACCTTGGCCTGCTGGCTGATCCAGATGGTGCAGATCATGGGATTGAGCATGTAGTCCATCACCATGCTCCATCCGGTCACGTAGCCGAGCGCGGGATTGATCTCCTGCCCCACATAGGTAAAGGCTGAGCCGGCGCTGGGGTATGCCCGCGCCATGCGCCCGTAGCTGATCGCGGTGAAGAGCATCGCGACCATGGCTATCAGGAGCGTCGTCACCACGTGCCCATGGCCGCGCTCGCTCAGCACGCCGAATACTGACATCGGCGCAACCGGCTGAATGACGATGACGCCGTAGAGGATTAAGTCCCAGAGAGTGAGGGATCGGCGAAGACGTGGTGCTGAGGAGGCCTTAGGAGTTTCCATGCGTGAGGTATTGAATTCGCTGCGCCGGGGAATGTCAATATTAAAACGATTTTCAGGAATGCAGGCAGGCGTCTCGCGCGTGCGAAGGTAATTTCAGAACCCTTCACGGGCGGGGACGCCCGTGCCTACATGTGACTATTTTTGCGGCCCGTAATTGAACCTATATCCGTGCGGCTCGTTCCCAGAGACGTGCCGCGTGTTGAAGTTCAGCAGGTAGTCGAGGTGCGCGTCGTCCAGCGGGAATGACTTCCCGTCCGGATACGGATAAGTCCCCATGCCGCGGAATGGCAACGGCTCTACCGTGCTGCCGTCGGCGGCGTAGAAGTCCATGTCTTTCTCGTAGCCATTGGCCATGAAGAAGTAGTCCCGAACCCAGCCTTCCGGCAGCGAAGGAAGCGATGAGGGGTCGAACTCCATAGCCACCTCTTCTCCCGAGCCGAAGACCGCAAAGCGGTCGTCAAATCCCGCCAGCAACGGTGTCACGTCGCCATAGCGGGTATAGGTTCCGGCCTGTCGTGCATAGGGACCCGTGCGGCTGACTTGTTCGTAGACATATTTCACAACACCCGGAGGCCGCGCTTCGATCTGCCGGGGATATCCGTGAAAGGCAAGACTCGCCTGCTGAGGCGCAAGCGGAGTCAATCGTACCTTTTGATCCTGAGGCGTGCGGTCGATGAGAATACTGTCCCAGTAAATCTGCAGATTGGTGGAAATGCGAATTCGCTGAGTTCCCTGCGGCAGACGCCCGGTGAGGTCGGCCGTCATCGTGCGCGGCCCGCCTGCGGGAAAGCCCATGTCGTCCATCACGCGCACCCACTTGCCCTTCGAGTTCAACGCTTCCACGTAAGGGGCGATCGGCTTGATCCCGGCCTGGTCGGCCGCATACATCGCAGTAGCGGTGAAGTACTCGATCTCGCCGTGCATCAGGAGCCACAGTGGCCCGCCGCGGTAGGGCTGGCCGAGATCGAGTTCGAGCGTATGCGGCTGGGTGAAACCCTTGAACGGCAGCAGTTCGAAATCGCCGATGTAACGGTGCGCCAGCAAGCTCGGCAGTTGATTGTGGCGATGCTCGTCCCACACTCCCGCCGGAATGCGCGTGGTCTTGCTCACCACAACCTTGAAAGCGGGATACGGAGGATTGCTGGCGAAGTACTCGTTGGGATAGACATCGAAACTGGCGGGATGATCCACCGCCAGCAGCTTTACCTGGTCCAGGTAGACGACTTCCTCCATCGGTTCCATGATCCGGAAACTGAGCCGGCCATCCTTCTGCTGGACTGACGCCCGGTCGACCTTCAGATATTCCGTTGGGCGGGGAATGTTCCGTTCCGCGGGCGCAACCCAGTGGCCAACCACTCCTGCGCCGATCATGTCCCCGACCAGGACATAGTGCTGCCCGTTCCACACGAACAGCGTCGGGCAACTGCTGCCGCGACGGTCAAGTTCGAGGTAGTCCTGCTGCTTCAGGCCTGCGACTTCAACTTCGTCCTGCAGCACGCCGGTCGGCCAGAGCATGCGGACAACGTCGGCTTCCTTCGCCTTCCCCAGCCCGACATTGATGGCGGTTGAGTTCTCGCCCAGGAAACCGGAAGAGCCGGCGATCTCGAATTTCTGCCGGCTGGCGCCGGCAAAGATTTCGACCTTGGCTCCGATTCCTGACTTGTTGTCGTTCAGTCCCTTCAGATTCAGGCGAAGCCAGTTGTTCTTGTTGCCGCCCTGGTTCTTGAGAAGGACGGCCGAGCCGTGATTCTGCGTGATCAGCAGATCGGTGCCGCCGTCTCCGTCGAAGTCGCCAGTCACGACCGACCTCGGCGCCTTCAACGCGACTCTGTCGAGGCCGACCTCAGCGCTCACATCCTTGAAGCCATCGGGCCCGAGATTGCGGAATAGCCGCACTTCGCCGGTTCCATTCGCAGTCTCGCCGGCCGCAACCAGATCGACCCAGCCGTCATTGTCGTAGTCGAGTGCGGCCACGCCCCAGCCCCGAACCCAATTTGTCTTTGGCAGGGGAATCTCGTCGAAGTTCTTCGCTTTCTGATTGCGCCACAGCGAAATCCCCGGTGCTTCGGGATGGGTATAGGCAAAATCCATCCAGCCATCGTGGTCCGCATCGAGCACCGCCATGCCCACGGTGGGCAGCCCTTCGGTGGACTGCGGCACTGCTGTCTTGAATTTCCTTTCGCGCGGATTCTCGAAGATTGTCGTGGACTTGTAAAAGCCCGTCACCACCAGATCGACGGCGCGATCGTTGTTGTAGTCGCTTCCGACGGCGCCTACGGTCGGGATGGGAACTCCTATCCCGATTGCTTCTGTCTGATCGGTGAAGGTGCCGTTTCCGTTGTTGCGCCACATCCGGTTAAGACTCGGCAACCGGTGCTCCCCATCCGAGCGCGCACCTGTCTTGCGAATATCAAAGATTGGGTTGTTCGTGTACTGGGTGACGAGAAGATCAAGATCGCCGTCGTGGTCGTAGTCAACGAACACCGGGCTCAGATCGAAGCCTGCGGTCTCAACGCCGGCGGTCTGGGTTACATCCTTGAATGTGCCGCCTTTTTCGCCGTGCAGAAGCAGAAGCTTGCCGTCGAGAGTCACGGCGAGATCGGTCACGCCGTCATTGTCGTAGTCGCCTGCCGAGCAGCCGATGCCGTGAAGAGACGAATCAAGGCCCGCCTTTTTCGTGACGTCTTCATACTTTCCGCTGCCGAGATTGTGATAGAGCGCCAGGCCGCCGGCGGGGCCGTTATCCGCCAGAAAGATGTCGGGACGGCCATCGCCGTCATAGTCGAAGAAACAGGCTCCCGGGCCAAAGTATGACGCCAGGCCGCTTCCCGCGTCCGGCGAGGGTGTTCCCGCCAGCCCCGCTTCAGTCGTAACTGCCACGAACTTCACCGGAATGGCAGGTGCCGCTTTCTCCACGGCGCCGGGAGACTCTTCCACCCGCGAGTATTGCCCCTGCTCGCCGTAAGCCAGGCTGATCGGAGAGCCGAGCTTGTTCTGCGTAATGTACTGAAAGCGCTTCAGGTGCTCGCGTGCGTGTTCCACGTCTCCCGACTGCTGATAAGCCCGCGAGAGACCGAATTCCGCCGAAGCGTGCAGCGGGTTCAGCTTGAGGGCGTGCTGGAATGCGTCGATTGCTTGAGCAAACTGCTTGGCCTGGGAATACGAATTCCCCAGGAAGTACCAGACGTCGGCGTCATTCGGGTCAAGCTCGGTTACGTGGCGGAAGGCATCAATCGCCGCCTGCGAACTGCTGGAATTCTTGTAGAGCAGTCCCAGGCTGTACCAGGCGTGCGGATCCTTGGGATTCCGCTTGCCGGCGTCCTCCAGAATTTTGGTGGCCTCTTCAATTCGGCCCAGGTTCAGCAAGGCGACGCCCTGGTTCATCTTCGCGACTTCCAGTTGCGGATCGAGAGCGGACGCTTGTTGGAAGGCCTTGAGCCCCTTCTCGAAAAGCTGCTGATTCATGTAGGCGGCGCCAAGATTGTTCAGGCGCGCCGCCTCTGTGGGATTGGGTTTGGGATTGTTCTGGGGCATCGCGGCGAACCAGATCAGGGCCGCAATGCACAGTCCGCCGAGGGCAAGCAGGCGTCGCGTCATCAGATAGAAATTAAACCACATGTGGGGGCGGGCGTCTCGGGCACATGTAGGCACGGGCGTCGCCGCCCGTGCATTCGCACGTCTTACATGGTTCGGCGAAGCTTTCCTCTGTGGCCCCTGTGATCTCTGTGGTAGCAAAAGCGATTCGCCACAGCGGACACGGAGGAACACAGAGAGCGCAGGCCTATATCGTTCGGCGGAGGGCTTTCCTCTGTGGCCCCTGTGACCTCTGTGGTCGCAAAAGCATTCACCACAGGGGACACGGAGGCACACAGAGAGCGCAGGCCTATATCGTTCGGCGGAGGGCTTTCCTCTGTGGCCCCTGTGATCTCTGTGGTAGCAAAAGCGATTCACCACAGGCGGACACGGAGGAACACAGAGAGCGCAGGTGCCTATTCGTTCGGCGGAGGGCTTTCCTCTGTGGCCCCAGTGACCTCTGTGGCAGGAAAAGCGTTTACCACAGGGGACACAGAGAGCGCAGGCCTATATCGTTCGGCGGAGGGCTTTCCGCTGTGGCCCCTGTGATCTCTGTGGTAGCAAAAGCGATTCGCCACAGCGGACACGGAGGAACACAGAGAGCGCAGGCCTATATCGTTCGGCGGAGGGCTTTCCTCTGTGGCCCCTGTGACCTCTGTGGTCGCAAAAGCGTTCACCACAGGGGACACGGAGGCACACAGAGAGCGCAGGCCTATATCGTTCGGCGGAGGGCTTTCCTCTGTGGCCCCTGTGATCTCTGTGGTCGCAAAAGCGATTCACCACAGAGGAGGATATAGAGTTGCCGGCCCGTGCACGCGCGGGGACGCGCCGCATCTACGGGCGGGCGCGGCCGCCGAAATGGATCACGACCTTTTGATCCACATATCCCGTGGAGCTTGCCGCGGAAAACTCAACCGCAATCACAGTTGCTCCAGGTGCCGACTGCGACAGCCTTCCTCCATCAACGGACCCAATCTGCACAGGATTCAGCACCGCCAACTCATAGTGGTTCCCCGGAACGCCGGAGAGTTGCATGGTGAGCGTTTCGTGGCTCTTGTCCCATTCCTCGGATGTAACCCGCAATCCGCGGCTGACACTTCCCAAGGGAGGCAGGCGCGACTGTACGGAAACTCCAAAGTCATTGCGCGTTCGGATCTCGATCGTGCTGGTCTCCTGATTGACGGGAAAATGAAATGCTATATGTTGATCGACGGCGTTCTGCTCGAGATGACCATCGATGGAGCGACGATTGAGCCTGCTGCCGAGGATCTTGCCCCGCAGGCTGAGAGCGGGAGCAAAATCGATGGAACATTCGCCCGACCCGGTGCGCCGTACTTCCAGCGTGATTGCGTCGGCAGTGCGCCTATAGCTTAGGTCCAGCGTGACGCCGCCAATCCTGACGTTCCTGACCCGAAAAGAGCTCCAGTCCGCGGGAACATGAGGAGTGAACGACACCCGGTGTCCGACCGCGTCGACCTCGAGGCCCAGCATGCCCTTGAGCAACGGGCTGACCACCATAGCCGCCGACCAGATCTGATGCGGCGAACTGGTGGAGAGAGACTGGTAATAATCCCCCGACAAGACCTCGGTCACATGCCCCAGCGCGCCGTCAAACGCAAGCTGGGCGTTGGCGCGCAGGTTGGCATAGGCAGGATGAACGCGATGGTAGCGGTACTCACCGACCGAAGCCCATCCGGTAAAGAGCGGCCACACGGATCCAAAGTGATAGCCGCCGGGATCGTATTTGGGATCCTGCGACGAGATGATCCGCATCCCCCAGTCGGTCTGCTGGTCCCAGGCAGCCAGAGGGTTGATCGTCGCCTGCGCCTTGTCGGCATCGAGAACCCCGAACCACATGGGTACTGTCGAGAGGACGCTGGGGATATCGATTGGCTTGGAATTCGTATCTACCGCATAGTCGAAGAAATTCTTCTCCGGCGACCAGAAGACCTGGTTCACCTGCGTCTTCTGCTGCTCGGAATCCTTCAGAAGCTCTGCGCTGACATCCGGCTTTCCCGCAAGGGTTGCAAGGTTGGCGAGCGCATGCAGGGCTTCGACCGCCAGTCCGGCCTGGTACAGTTCGGTCTTCACCGGCAGCAAGGGCCCGCCCTCAATCCAGCCGTGCCCGATCCCCAGGTTTCGGGGAAGGCCGGAAGCATCGTAGGTGGATTTCAGAAATTGATAGGCGCGCCAGAGATGATCCCATTGGGCTTTGGCCAACGCTACATCGCCGCTATGTGTGATGTAGTCGTTCGCGGCGATGATGAACAGAGGCGTGGCGTCGGCCGAAGCGTAGGCGTACGGATAGTTGGTAAACCACGGCACCAGGTCCGCCGCCTGCGAAATCTCGTGCGCGATCTTGCCGTCGGCTCGCTGGTACTTTGCCAGAAACTCCAGCGCGGTCCGGCTGCTTCGGTAATCTCCGCTGGCATTGAGCGCCAGCGAAGTCCACATGGAGTCGCGTCCGAAAAACCAGGCAAAACCTGGTCGTTGCGATTCTCCTGAAGTGCGGTAGCCCGCGATCAGGCCAGTGCCGATTTCCGGATTCGTAACCATGCCCTGCGCCAGGCTGATTCGGGCCCAGTCGTAGGCCTGCTGGAGTTGCGCGTCCGGCAGCTCCAGGTTCACGGTGCTGGCAAGATAGTCGCGATAGTGTTGCGCCGACTGTTGCAGCAGGTTCGGGTATTCCCTGGTCAGGCGCTGGTAAGTGCTTTCTGCCTGGGAGAGGCCCTGATTCGAGCCGGCGATGACGATTGTCTTCACTTCGCTGCCCTTGCTTGTCCTGCCAAGCCGGAACGAATTGCTGCTCGAAGACGAATAATTCGTAAAATATTCCTGGGTGCTCTGGTCGCCGCTGGGCGAACCGACGAGCGCAGCATACTTTTTCTGTTCCTCGCCCAGGTAGAAGGCGTGCAGCTTGGGATCCCACGTGAGGTAGGTCCCTCCCAGCGCAGCCGGCCACTCCAACTGAAAATCACGAGTGAAGACAGCCTCGATTTCGAGTGGCTCGGCGGTTTCAATTTCCAGGTGAATCACAGCGCCGCCCTCGTTCACTGGAACGAACAGAGTCTCGCGCACCTGAAAGGTGTCGCCCGCATAAAGAATCGTCGCAGATTCAGGCCTGACGCTGACCGTCCTCGCCAGCGAAGCAGCGGGGACGACGCGCCCGGTGAGCACGAAATTGAGATGGAAGTTGCGCAGAATCTTCAGGGGATAAACCCAGGCTTCCAGATTTCCGGTTTCGTCTCCGAACAGACCGGCCCGCATGCCCGTCATCGGCAGGAACTCCCAGGTGCGCGCGCTGCGGGAAAGCTCGAGATTCGGCGCCGCAGATTCCGCAGCGGCTAATCCGGCCAGCAGCAGGAGAGCAATGCGGAGTGAACGGCGAAGATAGAAAGCGGCAGTCGTGGGAAATGCCCGAGATGGTTTCCGGGTGCTCATTCCGCTCAGAGTGACAGATCGCCGCCGCGACCGCGATACTATAGAGGCGAAGAAAGCGGATTCTAGCACGACAAAACTGGCGGGTGCCTCGGTTGGTCTTTTCGCGTCGCAAATTCCTGCGTTCCCTGAGCCGGTCCGCCCTCGTCCTTCCGCTTTGGGATGCGCTTTCCCTGGCCCTTCCCAGGCCATTTGCTCAAGAGGCATCGCCTCCGGCACCAGCCGAAAAACGCTCTCCCCTCGGCATCAGCTTTATCGATGTCGGCCATGACGCCGGCCTGAACGTGAAAACCATTTACGGCGGCGAGCACAAGAACAAATACCTACTCGAGACCACGGGCTGCGGAGTCGCCTTTTATGACTACGACAATGACGGCTGGCTCGACATCTTTCTGGTCAACGGCTCGCGGCTGGAAGGATTTCCTGCCGGACAGGAACCTGTCTCGCACCTGTTCAAGAACAATCGCGACGGAACTTTCACCGATGTCACGCTCAAGGCGGGCGTGGCGCATGCCGGCTGGGGACAAGGCGTCTGCGTGGGCGATTACGACAATGACGGCTTCGACGATCTTTTCGTCACCTACTTCGGCAAGAACGTCCTCTATCACAACAACGGCGATGGAACCTTTACCGATGTCAGCGGCAAGGCAGGTGTTGCGGGCGAAAAAACCCGCTGGGGAACAGGTTGCGCCTTCGTCGACTACGATCGCGACGGAAAGCTCGACCTTTTCGTAGCCAACTACATCGACCTCGACCTGGCCACCGCGCCCCTGCCGGAATCCGGGCCATGCCTCTACAAGGGCGTGATGGTCGCCTGCGGCCCTCCGGGGTTGAAGGGCGGCGCCAACATTCTCTACCACAACAACGGCGACGGAACCTTCCGCGATGTTTCCGAGAGCGCCGGAATATTGCAGGCCAACGGCGTCTTTGGCCTCGGCGTGCTCACCGCCGATTTCGACAACGACGGCTGGCCCGATATCTACGTCGCCAATGATTCCACGGCGAGCGCGCTCTACCAGAACAAGAAAAACGGCAAATTCGAGGATATCGGCCTCGAAGCCGGCTGCGTGCTGAGTCCCGACGGTAAACCACAGGCCGGGATGGGCATCTCCGCCGCCGATTACGATCTCGATGGCAACCTCGACATCGTGAAAACAAACTTTGCCGGGGACACGCCGTCGCTTTACCGCAACCGCGGGGGCTCAAACTTTGAGGATGTCACTTTCACCGCCGGCCTCGGCCTGCACACTCAATATCTGGGATGGGGCTGCGGGTTTTTCGACATGGACAACGACGGCTGGGCAGACATCCTGCTATGCAACGGGCATGTCTATCCGGAGGTAGAACAGCTCAAGACCGAGGCCGGATACGCCCAGCGCAAGATTCTCTACCGCAACCTGCGCAACGGCAAATTTGAAGACGTTTCCGAACAGGCCGGACCGGGAATCTCAACCCCCTATCCCGCGCGGGGCTGCGCCTTCGGCGACTTCGACAACGATGGGGACCTCGATCTGGTAGTGAATCCCGTCAACAATCTTCCGCAATTGCTCCGCTGCGACTCCCGCACCTCGAATAACTGGATCAAGATCAAAACCGTGGGCACCAGGTCGAATCGCAGCGGAATCGGCGCCAGGATCAGGTGCGTGAGCCAACCACCCGGAGAGAAAATTCCTCACGCCCAGATCGACGAAGTGCGCAGCGGCGGGAGCTATCTTTCCCAGAACGATCTGCGCGTTCACTTTGGCCTTGGGAAGGCCGATTCCGTCGAGTCTTTAGAGATCAGCTGGCCGAGCGGAGCGGTGGAGAAGCTCGGCAAAATTCCCGCAAATCAACTGATCGTCGTGGAAGAAGGAAAGGGAATCGTTCGCAACATGAAGTTCTCCGCCGGACGCAAGCAAGCCTAAGCCGCGTCAGCTTAGTGGAGTACAGGGTCAGATTTGTCATCCCGACCGGAGCGAGAGCTTCCGCTTGCGGAAGCGTGCGAAGTGGAGGGACCCGCTGTTTGTGGTTGGTACATCTTTCTGTCCCCCTGCGGTAACCCAACACAAAACCGCAGAGATTCTCTCTTAGAGGTCAAGAAGTCTTTCTCTTGAGAGAACGCTGCTTTTGGGTGGCGCTGCGATTCAGGTACGCAGCGCTAAAGCGCCACCCAAAGATTCTTTCACCACGGGGGGCACAGTGGGCACGGAGGAATTTAACCTGTGGCCTCTGTGTACCTTGTGGTTTTGGGTGGCGCAGCGGTTTACCGCTGCGATTCAGGCACTCAAACTCACCCGCTTTAGCGGCTGAGGCGGGCAGGGGCGGCCATAAAGCGACTGCGCCACCCAAAGATTCTTTCACCACAGGGGACACGGAGGAATCCGGGCACGACTGAGCCGTGGGGCGGCGCCATGGCTTGCTGGGCTTGCAGTTGCAGCAAGAACTACCGCATCCAATTCCCTACGCGTAAATGCCGCGCTGGCGGATGGTGTACGCGACCCGGTCAATGGCCAGCATGTAAGCGGCAATGCGGTTGTTCACGTTGTGAGTCTCCGCGTACCGCACCACGTCATCGAACGCCGCCCTCATGATTTCCCCGAGCTGTTCGTTAACCACCGCTTCTTTCCAGAAGTAACCCTGGCGATCCTGCACCCACTCAAAGTACGAGGTCGTGACTCCCCCTGCGTTACAGAGGATATCCGGAATCACAAACACCTTCTTGTCGGCAAGAATGTCGTCTGCGCTGAACGTCGTTGGCCCGTTGGCGCCCTCGGCAAGGATTTTGCATTTCACCTGCCCGGCATTTTGGGCGGTGATGACGTTCTCCGTGGCCGCCGGAATCAGGATTTCGCAATCGGCCACCAGCAGGTCGTCCGGGTCCGCTTTCTCGGCTCCGCTGAAGCCGTGAATCGTGCCATTGCGCTGCCGGTGCTCCCACAGCGCCTCCACGTTCATTCCGTTCGCGTTGTGCAGGCCTCCGTCCACCTCGGCGATACCCACCACCTTGTACCCGGCCTCTGACATCAGGCGCGCCGCATTGGAGCCGACGTTGCCAAAGCCCTGCACGATCACTCGTGTCTCTTCCCGGACGAGGCCCAGTTTTTTGACCGCCTCTTCGCAGACGATCATGATGCCGCGCCCTGTAGCCTCGCGGCGCCCGCGCGATCCACCGATATTGATGGGCTTCCCGGTCACCACCGCTGTGACCGTCTGCCGCATGTGCATGGAGTATGTATCCATCATCCACGCCATGGTTTGCTCGTTAGTATTGACGTCGGGCGCAGGAACGTCTTTCTCCGGCCCGATGAACTCCACCAGTTCCGCGGTATAGCGCCGCGTCATGCGCTCCAGTTCGCCAATCGACATTTTGTGAGGATCGCAGATGATTCCTCCCTTGGCCCCGCCGAAAGGGATATTGACCACGGCGCACTTCCAGGTCATCCAGCTGGCCAGGGCGCGAACTTCATCCAGGGTGACGTCGGGCGAGTAACGAAGGCCGCCCTTGGCGGGCCCGCGGGCGATGGAGTGCTGTACACGAAAGCCGGTATAGACCTCCAGGCTGCCGTTATCGAGAGCGACCGGAATGTGCAGGATGATTTCCCGGTTGGGATAGCGCAGAACCTTCCACAGGCCCTCGTCCAGGTTGAGTTTGCGCGCCGCCAGATCGAATCGCGCGGCTTGTTCTTCCCAGGGGTTGATTTCCTGCTCCAGGGCGGTGGTCTTCATAGCGATCTCCGATGATTACAGTTCCGAGCCCAGATTCTGGCCGTGTGCCGAGTTGAACTCCCCGGAATTGGCGGGCGAGGACTTCCAGTATAGGCATCCCGCAAGAAAGCAGGCAAGGTTACCGGCTACAGGTTGATCTCCATGCCTTCCGCGGCGGCTCTCACTTTGGGATAGTAGTTGCGCGCCTCCCGTACCACCTTATCGATACAGGCGTCGTCGTGGGTGGGATCGTGGTGGAACAGAACCAGCTCCTTGGCGCCCGATTCCATCACGATATTGACGGCCTCGCGCCAGTGGCTGTGGCCCCATCCTCGACGGCCTGCGGAGTACTCGTCCGGCAGGTACTGCGCGTCATAGATGAGCACATCGGCGCCGGCCGCCAGCTTGCGCACATTTTTGTCGAATACAGGATCGCCCGGCTCGTTATCGGTGGCGTAAACGAACACGCCGTCTTTCGTCTCCAGGCGGAATCCCATGCAGCCCTGCGGATGGTTCAGCCACATCGTCTGAATGCTGAGATTGTCCAGCGGCAGCCGGCCTTCCTCGATGTCGTGGAACCTCTGCTGCGCCTTCATTTCGCTGAGGCGCACCGGAAAATAGGGAGAGGACATCTGTTCTTCCATCACCTGCTTCAGGTTGCGCATCCGGCTGGAGCAATGGAAGACGAACGAATTCTGCGGCGTGTATAGGGGAGCGCAGAAGGGGAAGCCCTGAATATGGTCCCAGTGAAAGTGGGAGACAAAAACGTGGGCGAATATCGGCCGCTGCGCGAACTCACGGATGAGCTGTTCCCCGGCCAGGCGGAAACCCGTGCCGCAGTCAAAAAGGTAAATCCGGTCGCCGAGGCGCACCTCCACGCAGGAAGTATTGCCTCCATAGCGCATGTTTTCAGGCTGAGGGGCCGGAACCGAACCGCGCACGCCCCAGAACTTGATCCGCATACCCTCCTCGTGGCAAACGGGGGCCCTTTGCCGTCATCTTCCACTGCAATACTCCATCCGTCAATTCACACGCTGGTTACAGGCGCAGAATTGCGGCAGCCCGTGCCGCGGTGCCGACCTTTCGTTTGCTTTCCCCTATAATGAAAAACCCGCGGTCACCGGTTGCGGGTGCACCAACTCCAAAATGTCCGCTCCCGACTACAAGGAATTTCTACGCCTGGCAGGCGAAGCCACCCTGGTGCCGGTGGTGAAGTCGGTTGCCGCCGATCTGCTGACGCCGGTTTCCGCCTTTCTGGCGGTCGCCGCGAAGGAACCCGAGGCCTGCCTGCTCGAATCGGTGGAGCGGGGCGAGCAGATCGGCCGCTACACCTTCCTGGGTGCGCGCCCTTACATGCGCATCGAAAGCCGCGGCGATGCCGTCAGCCTGCAGCGCGGCAAGGCCCGCGAGCAGCGCAAGGGCAATGTGTTTGAGATCGTGAAGCAGGAGTTGCGGAAACACCGTCCCGCGGTCGCGCCCGGACTTCCGCCCTTCACCGCCGGTGCTGTGGGCTACTTTTCCTACGATACGGTGCGCCAACTGGAAAACATCGGCGAGCACGCCAAAGATGACCTCAAGCTGCCCGACAGTCACATGATGTTCTTCGATCGCCTGCTGGCTTTCGATCACCTGCGCCACCAGATCCACATCATTGCCAACGCCGACGTATCGAGCGAGAGCCCGCGCCGCGCCTACGACCGCGCCGTCGCCGACATCGCGGTTCTCGAAAAGGCACTGGCCCGGGGCCTCAGTTCAGCCGCATGGCGCAAACCCCCGGCGAAGTCGAAATCGAAGCTCAAGGTTCATCCCGGCACGACGCGAGGGCGCTTCCTGCAGGCCGTGGAACGCGCCAAGGAGTACATCGCCGCCGGCGACATTTTCCAGGTCGTCCTGTCGCAGCGGCTGGACTTCATTCCAGAGGTCGACCCGTTCGACATCTACCGCGCCCTGCGCACCGTGAACCCATCGCCCTACATGTATTTCCTTCGCATGGGTGACACGCACGTGCTGGGTTCTTCGCCGGAGATGCTCGTGAGGGTTACAGGGAGCAAGCTCGAATATCGGCCGATTGCGGGTACTCATCCTCGCGGCCGCGATGAGGCTGAGGATTTGGACCTCGAAAAGAAGATGGTCGGGGACGAGAAGGAGCGCGCCGAGCACGTCATGCTCGTCGACCTGGGCCGGAACGACCTGGGCCGGGTCAGCGACTACGGGTCGGTCCGGGTCAAGGACCTGATGTACGTGGAACGGTATTCGCACGTCATGCACCTGGTTTCCGCTCTCGAAGGCAGACTGCGAAAGAACATGGATGCCATGGATGCCTTCGCGGCCTGCTTTCCCGCTGGAACTCTCAGTGGCGCTCCCAAGGTTCGCGCCATGCAGATCATCGAGGAACTGGAGCCAACGCGGCGGGGCGTCTACGGTGGGTCCGTGCTATACGCAGACTTCGCCGGAAATCTTGATTCCTGCATCGCCATCCGCACCATGGTCATGCGCGGCAAGCACGCCTATCTTCAGGCGGGTGCCGGAATCGTCGCTGACTCCGATCCTTCCAGCGAATTCGAAGAGTCCATGAACAAAGCGCAGGCGGTTTTGCGGGCCGTAGAGAAGGCTCGCAATAGGTGACGTTACGTTTCTCTTAGTCCACTTGTCATTCCGAAGCGCGGATTCACCGCGCGAGAAATCTGCTGTTGTCGGAGAGGAACCGACCCTGTACACGCGGCATAGCAAAAGCAGATTCCTCGCTGCGCTTCGGAATGACAACCTTTGGTAAGACAGGACGGAGAAGCTATCAGGCAGGGACAGGGTCAGTCGGTGCGAAATGAAGCTGGGCTACGGGATCCCTTGCCATTCTATCCCCCACCTTCTTGTCATTCCGAAGCGAGGGTTCACCGGCGCGAGGAATCTGCTGTGGTCGGAGAGAAACCGACCCTGTACACGCGGCATAGAGAAGCAGATTCCTCGCTGCGCTTCGGAATGACAACCTTTGGTAAGGCAGGACGGAGAAGCTATCAGGCAGGGACAGTAGGTCCGAAATGAAGCTGGGCTACGGGACTTCCGTGCCATTCTATCCCCTACCCACTTGTCATTCCGAAGCGCGGATTCACCGCGCGAGGAATCTGCTGTGGTCGGAGAGGAACCGACCCTGTAGACGCGGCATAGAAAAGCGGATTCCTCGCTGCGCTTCGGAATGACAACCTTTGGTAAGACAGGACGGAGAAGCTATCAGGCAGGGTCAGTCGGTGCGAAATGAAGCTGGGCTACGGGATCCCCTTGCCATTCTATCCTCTACCTACTTGTCATTCCGAAGCGCGGGTTCACCGGGCGAGAAATCTGCTGTGGTCGGAGAGAAACCGACCCTGTACACGCGGCATAGAAAAAGCAGATTCCTCGCTACGCTTCGGAATTACAACCTTTGGTAAGACAGGACGGAGAAGCTATCAGGCAGGGACAGGGTCAGTCGGTGCGAAATGAAGCTGGGCTAAGGGACCCCCTTTACCATTCCATTCCCTACCTACTTGTCATTCCGAAGCGCGGGTTCACCGCGCGAGGAATCCGCTGTGGTCGGAGAGGAACCGACCCTGTACACGCGGCACAGCAAAAGCAGATTCCTCGCTGCGCTTCGGAATGACAATCTTTTGGTAAGACAGGACGGAGAAGCTATCAGGCAGGGCCAGGGTCAGTCTCGGCATGGCTTCAGCCATGCCGATATCTCTCGAACTGTGAGTTCCGCGCCCGAAGGGCGCAACCGAATCGAATTCCACTAAACCGGAAGCTTCAGGAAATTCTCGACCAGCTTCTTGCCTTCGCTTGTGAGCACGCTTTCCGGATGGAACTGCACACCTTCGACGGGGAATCTCTTGTGCCTCAGGCCCATAATGGTTCGCGTTCCGTCTTTTTCCGTTGTCCACGCGCTGACTTCGAGCCACTTCGGCAGATCCTTTTCCCGCACGATCAAAGAGTGATAGCGCGTGGCAGTCATGGGAGAAGCGAGTCCGCCAAAGATGGTCTTTCCGTCGTGTTGCACTTCGCTGGTTTTGCCGTGCATCAGATGAGGTGCGCGCACCACGGTTCCTCCAAAAGCCTCGCCGATGGCCTGGTGTCCCAGGCACACTCCCAGTACGGGAACCTTTCCCGCGAAATGGCGCACCAGGTTGATGGTGATTCCCGCGTCCTGCGGGGTGCACGGACCGGGCGAGACCACAATCCGCTCGGGATGCAGGCCAGCCACTTCCTCGATCGTCACCTGATCGTTCCGGCGAACCACTACCTCGGCCCCCAATTCACCCAGGTATTGGACCAGGTTGTAGGTAAAAGAATCGTAGTTGTCGAGGACAAAGACCATCGCCAGCCACCAGATTACATCAAAAGACCGGCCGGCACCTGTAACTCCAACCGTTGCCGGAAGTTGCTGACATGGGGGCACAAAACTAGGCTCTTGACATCAGGCCCTATAGACCCCATGCTAGCTCACCTATGGGGGACCTCATGGCCGAGGCGCCGCAAGAAAAGCGGGCTACGCGCCGGTTTGGCCTGCGGCTACCGGTTTCAGTGACTTACGCCACCAACGGCAGCAATGAAAAGGGCGCCCAGACCCGGGACGTCAGTGCCCGCGGCATCTGCTTTTATCTCGACTCCGCCATCGAGGCTGGCTCTCCCATCGAATTCACCCTGACTTTGCCCCCGGAAATCACCCTCACGGAAAGCATCCACGTCCGCTGCAAGGGCAAAGTGGTGCGCGTCGACAACCCATCCACCGACGGCAAGATGGCGGTTGCAGCCGTCATCGACGAGTACGAGTTCCTTTCTGAGGCCTGAGCCTCCTCCTTTCGTGCCCGCATCCCATTGTGCAAGGTTGTCGGCCCGTCTTCGGTTCTCTTAACGTTCTTCGGGTGATATGGTTTTCCTACCGGTATTTGCCTTAAGGAATGCAGCAGTTGCCTCGAATCCTCCTCCACTCCACGGTGGCTATCCTCCCGCTTGCCTGCCTGCTGTCGGCTACTGAGGCGGGAAAGACTTCGCTCCTCTCGCTGAATGAAGCCGAGGCGCCGCCGGCTCTGGTTCGCTCTGTAAGAGTGGTCCCAGCGCGAAACGGTCCTGAAGTCGAAATCATTGCGACGCGGCCAATTGTCCCCGACATCAGCGAGCTGAAAAATCCGGAGCGGCTGGTGATCGATCTTTCGAAGACTTACATCTCGTCGCCCAGGAGAGTCTTTCTTCGCGACGAACAGTTGAAGGCCGTGCGTGTCGATCAGTTCCAGGTTGATCCTGCGATTACTCGCATCGTGCTCGACCTGCGAAAGCCGTTGGGCTACACCTGGGATTCTGCCGGAAACCGCCTGATGATTCGTCTCGGCCCACCGGAACTGAAGGACGCCGAATCAAGCTCTCCTTCCCTTGCGCCCGCGGCGCCGGCAATGGTGCCGACCTACTCGTCACCACGTCCTGTGTCGGCTTCAGAAGGCAAGCTGACGGGAGGTTCCTCGGTAACTGCCGGGGCGGACACCACTGTCTTGCACCTGCCGCGCGGCGGCGAGATTCAGGTGTGCCCCGGCACTACGGTTTCGATGACCTATTCGCAGAATGGACGAGACCTGATGCTGGGGATGAGCACGGGCTCGCTTGAGGCGCATTATCGCGTTGGGGCGTCGGCCGACTCGCTCATCACTCCCGACTTCCGCATTCTCATGGCCGGTCCCGGCGAGTTTCACTATGCCTTCAATGTGGATTCACGAGGCAATACCTGCGTGCATTCGCTCCCGGGCAATACCAGCTCCGTGATTGTTTCCGAGTTAATGGGCACAGGCTCTTACCAGGTGAAACCGACGGACCGCGTCGTCTTCCACGAGGGCCACCTTACCTCCGTCGCGATGCCGTCGCCCGACGGCTGCGGCTGTCCGGTCACCAGCGTGCCGGTGCTACGCACCTCTTTGCCGACGGAGAATTCCGACTCACCGAAGCTTGAGGATCAGCCGCGGGCCGACGGCCCCCAGATCGCAGTTGCCTCGCCGGAGACGGCAGCCCTGCCGCCGTCGAAGCCCGACGACATTCATGTGCAGGTTGAGGCACCCTTTGTATTTCGCGCTACCGATCCACCGCCAAAAGCAGCAACCGCGTCTCCCGCTCCAACCACCGAGATCGCAGATTTGACCCTTGCGTACTTGCCGTCGTCGTCGATGTTGGAACTAAACGTACTGCCGCCGTCTCAACCGAAGACCCGCGGTTTTTTCGGAAAGCTGAAGGGCTTCTTCACCGCGGTATTTCACTGAGGGAAGAGGTCATTCTCTGACCTCGCTCTTGGGGCGGCGCAGAGGCCCTCCCTGGCACTGCTTTGGGGTGGCGCAGCGGTTCACCGCTGCGATCTAAGCCCTTATACTGGAAGGCTTTATCCTATGGGGCAATATTCCTGGTCTCAACCCCCTAACCACCCATATGCCGCCATCTATGAAATTCCGCATACTCCCCGGCACCGGCGTATACTACGCCGGTTAACCTGAAAAATGGTTCCGGAAATGCCTTCCCCCGATTCGCCCGCTGTCGAAGCCTCGCCTGCGTCCTGCTTGCCGACGCTCTTCGGTGAGGGCTACGGCACATACCGCACCAAGCGATCGGCTTTCGCCTGCTCTTACGCAGCGAATGCGCTGATGGTCGCTCTGGTTCTGTGGGCGGGGCACTGGCTCGCCGGGCATCAGCAGCAGATCCGTCTGCAAGTGACCGGGATGGTCACGAATATCAGCCCCTACATCCTTCCGCCGGCACCCAAAGAAGCTGGTGGCGGCGGCGGTGGCGGAGACCGGGATAAGCTCGACGCCACGAAGGGAACTCCGCCGCGGTTCGCCAACGAACAGATCACACCGCCGCTGGTGGTGGTCCGAAACGAGCATCCGCTCCTGAGTGCCGAACCCACCGTCATCGGTCCTCCCGACCTGCAATTGCCTCAGAGCGGCCAGATGGGAGACCCCCTTGGCGTGGTCATGGCTTCGCTGTCGAATGGCCGCGGCTCCGGTGGCGGCATTGGGGACGGCAATGGCGGCGGCGTTGGGCCAGGAAATGGACGGGGGGTTGGTCCCGGACAAGTCGCCGGAATTGGCGATGGACCGTATCGTCCCGGACGCGGAGGCGTAACTCCGCCAAGGACGCTCTACGCGCCTGATCCGGACTACTCGGATGAAGCCCGTCACGCCAAGTTTCAGGGTTCGGTTCTGCTTTGGCTCGTGGTGGGCCGGGATGGCCTCCCGAAGGATGTACGGATCGTTCGCTCGGTGGGTCTCGGACTCGATGAGAGAGCCCTGGCTGCCGTCCGCAGCTGGCGCTTCGACCCCGGCCGCAAGGACGGCCAGCCTGTCGCCACCCAAATCAACGTTGAGGTGAGTTTCAGGCTGTATTGAAGCCATTCTCGGAGGCGGGCTGCCAACTTCTACTCAGTTCGCCACTGGCTGAAGCTGGCAGCTCACATCTCAGATTTTGCAGTTATCTTTTCCTGTTATCCCCTGCAGTTATCCCCGACGGACAGCTTTAGCCAGCGGCTTGACCCGGTCGCGCAGCTCTTCAGCGATCTCACTGCCACGCGCAATAGCGTCTTCCGCCACTTCGCGGGCATCATCCTTCCAGTCGTCCAGGACTTCGCGGGCATCTTCATACCGGCGGCGCAGTTCCTTGCGCATTTGTTTCCCTGCTCTCGGCGCGTAAAAAAGACCGATCAGGGCGCCCGCGCCCAGGCCAATCAGCAGGAAAGTAAGCGCTGTGCCTGCGGGGCTGCTGTCGGAATCGTGTTTTCTTTCTCCCATAACACTCCCTTTCTTTACCGGTTCTTGGATTCACTTTTCATGATACTCGCTGCCCGCAGATCGATCCCGTTACGACTGTCACCTCTCTCCTTGGAGCAGTGGGCATTTCCTAAATCGGCGTTAGTCCGTTTAGAATAGGCCGTTAACCTCTGGCGGAAAATGTGGCCGGCCCGCCTTCCGCCCGACCCATTACCAGCACTTTCAAGGAGATTCACCCAGCAATGGCCATTCCAGCCACTCAGCTACGCCCGGGCATGATCATCAAGCACAACAACGATCTGCACTCCGTATTCAGTGTCGAGCACCGCACGCCAGGGAACCTGCGCGCCTTCATCCAGGCCAAACTGCGCAATCTTCGTACCGGCGCCATGTTCGAACACCGCTTCCGTTCCCCGGACCCGATCGACAAAATCACCGTCGACGAAGTCGAGATGGAATTTCTCTATAACGACGGCGACAGCTACTACTTCATGAACACCGAGAATTTCGAGCAGACCCACCTGACGCGCGATACTTTGGGCGACGCCGTCGACTACCTGATCTCCAACCTGCAGATCAAAGTTGAGTTCTTTGACGGCAAAGCCGTCGGAATCGAACTACCGCAAACCGTGGAGCTGACGGTCATTGAAACCGAGCCCGGCTTGAAGAGCGCTACGGCTTCAAGCGTGACGAAGCCTGCGAAGACGGAAACCGGCCTGGTGGTGCAGGTTCCGCCGTTTATCAATGAGGGCGAAAAGATCCGGGTGGATACGGCCGAGGGCGTTTACCTGTCGCGGGCTTAGAGCGAATCGCAAAATAAGCAACTGCCATGTCTTCCGGTGAAAAACCAGTCGAAGCCCGGCGTTACGTCGTTCGAGGCCGTGTCCAGGGGGTCGGCTTCCGCTGGTTTGTGGAACGGGAGGCGCACATTCTGGGCATCTCCGGCTGGGTGCGCAACAACGCCGATGGCAGCGTGGAAGTCCTGGCCATGGGAAGCAGAGATCAGTTGGCCGGCCTGCGGTCGCGTTTGCGCGAGGGTCCCCGCGCCGCGCGCGTAGATGCCGTCGAAGAGTCGGAAGCCAAACCGGTCGCCGGTCTTGGCACATTTCGCATTGAAGGAGCCTGGTAAATGTCCCCTGAGACAGCGCCGCTGGTGGCGAGTGTGGATTGTGAGCCTTTGAAGAAACTGATTCGCGAAGTGCCCGACTTCCCCAAGCCGGGAATCCTCTTTTACGACATCACTACTCTGCTGAAGGACAAGGCGGGCTTTGCCACGCTGATCGATGCGCTCTCGGCTCACTATGCCAACAAGGCTGTCGACCTGGTGCTGGGAATCGAGGCCCGCGGTTTCATCTTCGGCCCCGCGCTCGCCTATCGGCTGGGCGCCGGTTTTGTACCAGTCCGCAAACCCGGCAAGCTGCCCGCCGAGACCGCCAAGTTCGACTACGCGCTCGAGTACGGCACCAACACCCTCGAGATCCACAAAGACGCCATTCGCAAGGGCCAAAGTGTCCTCATCGTGGACGACCTCCTCGCCACCGGCGGCACAGCCGAAGCGACCGCGAAACTGGTGACATCCCTGGGGGGAAAAATCGCAGGCATCGCCTTTGTGGTGGAACTTGATTTCCTGAAAGGCCGCGATAAGTTGCGCCAGTACGACGTCTTTTCCCTGCTGCACTATGCCAAGTAGCGCCGCCCGCTAATGGCGCTGCGCCAGCAGCATCGCCACCATGATGCCCGTGATCAGGAGCGTGATGGTCCACGCCGCGTAGTTGTAGCGGCGCGAATTGGCGTACTCGCCCATCAACTCGGGCTTGTTCACCAGCCTCAGCATGAAGACCAGCACAAAAGGCAGCAGGACTCCATTCAATACCTGGGAAAGGATCGCCACCGGGACCAGCGGAAATCGTGGCCACAGGACCGCCGCCGCGCCCAGGCCCAGAAGGCCCGTGTAGAGCCAGTAGAAAACCGGCGCCGAACTGAATCTCTTGTTCAGCCCCGCCTCGAACCCCAGAGCCTCGCACACCGTGTAGGCAGTCGAGAGCGGCAGGATCGATGCAGCGAATAGCGATGCATTGAGCAGCCCCACGGCAAACAGAATGAAGGCGTACTGCCCGCCCAGCGGCCGCAACGACTGGGCTGCGTCCGCCGCATCCGAAATCTCGTGGTAGCCGTGCGCAAACAGCGTGGAGGCGCAGGCGATCACGATGAATCCCGCGATGAGCACAGAAAATAACGACCCCGCCACTGCGTCGGCCTGGCTGTACTTCAGGTCGGCGCGCGTCGCTCCCTTCTCTACAACCGACGCCTGCAAATAGAACTGCTGCCATGGGGCGATCGTCGCCCCGATAATGCCGGCAGAGAGATACAGGTAGACGGGGTCCTTCAGCTCCTTCAGCGACGGCAGCCGGACCACCGCGGCGCCCGCTGACAGCCAGTCCGGCTTCCCCAGGAACGCGGTGAAGATGTAGGCGATATACAGAAATGACAGAAAGAGAAAAATCCGTTCCAGCTTCTTGTAGTCGCCGAAGATCACCACCGACCACACCAGCACCGCCGCAATCGGCACCGAGATGAACTTGCTGATGCCGAAAAGCTGCATGCTGCTGGCCACGCCGGCAAATTCCGACAGCACGTCTCCCAGATTGCAAAGAAGCAGACCCGCCATCAGGAAAAACGTGATGCGGATTCCGTACTCTTCCCGGATCAGCGCGCTGAAGCCCTTGCCGGTGACAACGCCCATCCGCGCCGCGATCTCCTGGGCGAAGGTCAGAGCAATCGCCACCGGAATCATCGTCCACAGCAGGGAATACCCAAATCTCGCCCCGGCAGAGGCGTAGGTGTAAATTCCCCCGGCGTCGTTATCTACGTTGGCGGTGATGAATCCCGGGCCAAGGATCGAGAGGATGAAGAGCAGGCGGGCCATCAAGTGACGGAATCGGCGCACGACTGTCTCCCACGTCGGAACTGGCGGAACTGGGCACGGGTATTAGGCCGAAAGGCTTCGAACTCATTGAAGTCCAACCGCAGATTAATCAATGCACCGCGATTGCCACAAGTACAAAATGCTCTGACCTGGTTAGTTTTCGCTGATGATCAGCTTCGCGGACTTGGGCAGATAGCTTTTGCGGCGAAACCAGTCCTCCATGGCCAGCGAAAGCTCGTCAAGCGGCACCTTGGTCCCGATCTCCATTTGGCCGTCGCCCAGGGGCAGCGTGTCATCGAAGACCGTGGCGTTGGTGAAGTTCCGCATGGAGAAGCTGTCCAGCCATTTGAGTGGGCACCGGCTGCGGCGGCCTTCTTCCTCATATTCCACGCGAATCTTGCGCCCGAACATGGCAGCCATTTAACCATAAGCTGTGCCGTGGTGCCCCCGGCCCTACCCACGAGTCATTCCGAAACGCGGATTGATCACGCGAGGAGTCTGCTGTTCTCATCGCGGCGGCAGCGTTCTCTCTCGGGACACGGGAAAGCAGATTCCTCGCTACGCTTCGGAATGACAATCCTATGGGGGAGAATGTGAGGCTGAAAACAAGGTCGATTGCGGCCGTGGTGAAACAAAAGACGCCCCTTATCTACTTGGCATCCCCTACCAGCTTGTCATTCCGAAACGCGGGTCTACCGCGCGAGAGTCTGCTGTTCTCATCGCGGCGGCAGCGTTCTCTCTCGGGACACGGGAAACCAGATTCCTCGCTACGCTTCGGAATGACAATCCTATGGGGGAGAATGTGAGGCTGAAAACAAGGTCGATCGCGGCCGTGGTGAAACAAAAGACGCCCCTTATCTACTTGGCATCCCCTACCAGCTTGTCATTCCGAAGCGCGGGTCTGCCGCGCGAGGAATCTGCTGTTTTCATCCGCGCAGGCTGGCCCCACACCGCCGCGACATCAGCCCACAACGGATTGGCCGCTTCGATCAGAACGACCTTCTTCTGCCGCCGCCACGCCTTGATTTCAGTCTCGCGGGCGATGGCATTGTTTACGTACCGGAACGATTCGTAATAGACGAGGCGGTCTACGTGGTATCTGCGCGTAAAGCCTTTGGTTGCTCTGGCTTTGTTCTGGAGAACCCGAGCCATTAGGAAGCCGGTCACACCAACATAAAGTACGCGGCCTTTGCTAGCCATGATGTAGACGTAGTAGCGCTTCTCGCGCATAAAAAGCAGATTCCTCGCTACGCCTCGGAATGACAACTCTTGGTGGACAGGATGGAGGAGACATCAGGGCCAGGACAAGGTCAGTCGTCACAGGCAGGAAAAAGCTAGCTGTGGAAATGTCCAAAAGTGCCCAGTCGGAACCCTTACCAGCTTGTCATTCCGAAGCGCGGGTCTACCGCGCGAGGAATCTGCTGTTCTTATCCCACACCTTGATTTGAGTCTCGAGACCAGGCCGTCTATGTGGTATCGTGAGCCGCTAACAACATGTTCCTGATCTACATCATTCTGGTGGGGCTGATCGCCGGTTGGGCGACGGGCAAGATCATGAAGGGGTCGGGCTATGGCGTCCCGATTGACATTCTGCTTGGCATCGCGGGAGCCATTGTGGGGAGTTGGGTATTGCGGCTGCTGGGTTTCTACACCACGGGAGAACTGATCCCCTCGATCCTGGTGGCAATTCTGGGAGCGATCCTGCTGGTCGTCCTGGCGCGCGCCATCAAGAAGGCGTGACTGCTTCTTCCCTCGTCAGTTCATCCAGATGTCGGAGGGTGTCTTCGACGGTGAGGGAATACATCTCTCGGCCGAGACCCTCGCCACTTTCCAGGGCCTTCTTCAGGTAGTGGCCGGCAATGTCGATCGCCAGCGGGTCTGTGATTTCCTGACCGGTGCGCTGCTGGTAGAGCACCCACGCCGGATGCGGCAAGGCCACCCACACGGGTCGGCCATCCACCAGAAACTTGACGTCCACCGCGTCGGCGTGGCGGGTCGCAATCGCCACGATCAGGGCCTGGTAAATGCAGTGCACCTGCTTCTTCGTCCAGCGATCCAGCGTCTGAAAGTCCTGATACATATCTCCTGAAAACTATACAGCATGGCATACTGAAGACCGACAGCCCACTCTGAAACTGATGAAAAACCTGGGCATTCTTATTTCCGGCCGCGGATCGAACTTCGAAGTCATTGCCCGGAATGTCGCCGCTGGCGTGATCCCGGATGCCCGCATCGCCGTGGTCATCTCCAATCGCGCGGAGGCGCCTGGCATCGAAACGGCGCAGCGCCTCGGGTTGACCGTGGCTGTCGTGCCGTCGAAGGGGAAACCACGGGCGGAGCATGACCGCGAAGTCGCCGCCATCCTTCAGCAGCACAATGTTGATCTCGTCTGCCTGGCTGGATACATGCGCCTGCTCTCACCCTGGTTCGTGCAGCAATTCCCTCAGCGCATTCTCAACATCCATCCTTCGCTGCTGCCGGCCTTCCCCGGTCTCGAAGCCCAGGAACAGGCCTTCGCCTACGGCGTGAAGATGACCGGATGCACGGTTCACTTCGTGGACGAGGAACTCGATCACGGCGCCATCATCGTGCAGAAGGCCGTGCCTGTCCTCGAGCAGGATGATGAGCACACCCTTTCCGCGCGCATCCTCGAACAGGAACACCTCGCCTATACCGAAGCCATCAATCTGGTGCTGAAGGGAAACTTCCGGATTACTGGCAGAAGATTCATCAAGTTGGCATAGCAGTTCCCACGCCGGGTCTACAATCTTGCCGGGGAGAAAACACTATGACAATTTTCAATGAAGGCCGGGGCCGCGTCATCGACGCCAACCCGCCGGCAATTCGGCTGATCGCACTGGCAGTAGCCGCAGTTTTCATCGTAATCATTCTCTTTGCCTCGGTGGCCCGCGTGGAGTCGGGCCACGTCGGTGTGCTGACGCTTTTCGGCCGCGTCACCGGCGAGGTCCTGCCCGAAGGAATTCACCTGGTGAACCCTTTCAAGGTGAACCACGAGCTGTCGATCCGAACCCAGGAGATCAAGGAATCGGCGAGCGTGCCCTCGAGCGAGGGACTGGTGATGAATCTCGATACATCGCTGATCTATCACCTCAACTCGGAGAAGGCGGCCGGCGTTTATCAGAATATCGGCCTTGATTATCGGAATGTTCTCATTGAGCCGAACCTGCGGGCGGCCATCCGGGAATCCACCGCTTCCCACACCGCCAATGCTCTCTACACCGGCGAGCGGGAAATGGTGGCGAAGCAGATCCATGACCAGCTCACCAGCAGGCTGGGCGAGCGCGGTGTCGTGGTCGAAAGCATTCTGCTGCGCGACATCCAGCTGCCCGCCACGTTGAAGGCATCTATCGAAGCCAAACAGCAGGCCGAGCAGGAAGCCCTCGCCATGAGCTTCCGGCTGCAGAAGGAGAAACAGGAAGCGGAGCGCAAGCGGATTGAAGCGCAGGGCATCCGCGACTTTCAGCAGATCGTGGCCCAGGGCATCAGTCCGGCGCTCCTGGAATGGAAGGGCATTGAGGCGACTGAGAATCTGGCCAAGAGCGACAATGCCAAAGTCGTCGTGATCGGCAACAGCAAGAACGGCCTGCCCCTCATCCTGGGACAGTAAGCAGTCGGCGGGGAGTTACACCTGTTCTCGTTTTGCGCGGGGACGGGTGTCTCCCCTGTCGTATCCGCCTGCTACGATATCTCCGTGCCGCCCCTGCTCGACGTTCAACACTTGTTTGTGCAGTTTCCTGGACGCCAAGTTCGGGCATCCGAAACTCCAGCACAACCATCCGCCCTCGTCGCGGTGCGCGATCTCAGCTTCGCCATAGCCGCCGGCGAGGTTCTCGGCGTGGTAGGCGAATCGGGATCGGGAAAGTCCCTCACTTCCCTCGCGATCATGAGCCTGCTTCCGCCACAGGCTCAAACTTCCGGAAAGATCTTGTTTTCCGACGGCTCAGGTTCCTCCGTCGATCTGACGCAGCTTTCCGAACCAGAGATGCGGAAGCTCCGCGGGTCGCGCATCGGCATGATCTTCCAGGAGCCCATGACTGCGTTGAACCCGGTCATGCGGGTAGGTGACCAGATCGCCGAGGCCGTGCGCGCTCATGCCGCGGTTTCAAAGAGCGAATCCTGGGACCGGGCTGTGGCGGCCATGAATGAAGTCGCGATTCCGGATCCTTCCCGTCGCTCGCACGACTACCCACACCAGCTCTCTGGGGGCATGCGCCAGCGCGTCATGATCGCCATGGCAATCGCGAACCGCCCCATTCTGCTGATTGCCGACGAGCCCACCACGGCTCTTGACGTCACCATCCAGGCACAGATTCTCGATCTGCTCGCCGCTCTGCGCGAGAAATTCAATCTGGCAATGCTGTTCATCTCGCACGATCTGGCAGTGGTCTCCCAGGTTGCCGATCGTATGGCGGTCATGTATGCAGGTAGTCTCGTGGAAGTCGGCCCGAAACGATTGATATTCAGTCACCCGGCGCATCCCTATACCCAGGGCCTGCTGAGCGCCGCCCCGACGCTCCAAACCGACCGCAACCGCCCGCTCCGCACGATTGAAGGAACTGTGCCGCCCCTGCATGCCGTTCCCCCGGGATGTCCTTTCGATCCGCGCTGCGATTATCGTATCGACACCTGCCGCGTCGCCCTGCCGGAAATGGTCGAAGTGGCTCCCGGTCACTGGGCCCGCTGTCCCGTCGTGAATTCCATGCCGGCCGCCGTCCCCGCCGGCGCCTCGCGGGGTCTATAATCCGGCTGACCTGTGCGAGTCCTCCTTCTTAGCGACATACACAGCAACCTGGAAGCGCTGGAAGCTTGTGTAGCGGGGGCGCCCTCCCACGACTTGGTGGTGAACCTCGGCGATATCGTCGGCTATGGCGCCAGCCCCAACGAAGTAATCGGGCGCTCCCGCTCGCTGGGGAAGCACTTCGTGCGCGGGAATCACGATCGAGCTGCGGCCGGGCTCATAGATCTGAGAGATTTCAATCCGCTTGCAGGTCTGGCGGCGCTGTGGACCCGCGATCAGCTCACACCGGAAAACCTCGAATGGCTTCGGGCTCTCCCCCAGGGACCGCTGGAGATCGAGGGCCTTCCGGGTGCGCAGTTCGCCCACGGCTCTCCCATCGACGAGGACGAGTACGTGGTCTCCCCGATCGACGCCACCGCACCGCTGCTGGCGTCGCGTACCCCAACGACTTTCTTCGGCCACACCCACCTTCAGGGCAGCTTCTACTCCGGCCCCGGTGACAGCCAGGTATTCCGTCCCCAATACGCCACCGTCGGCAAGAATGAGAACATAAAGTTTCAACTGAAACCGGGACTTCGCTATCTGATCAATCCCGGATCGGTCGGGCAGCCGCGCGACAACGACTGGCGCGCCGCCTTCGCGGTATTTGATTCCACTGAGCAGGTCGTGACTTTCCATCGCGTCACCTACGACCTCAGCCGTGCGCAGGAACGCATTGTTGCCGCGAACCTGCCGCAACGCCTCGCCACTCGCCTCGCCGCTGGAAAGTAGACACAAACGAGCGTGTAGACTGCTGTCATGTCCCCAGCTTCCCGCCGCCACGGTTCAGCCAGTGGCGACCTTTTCAGCAGCCCAGTGGCGAAGCCACCAGAGGTCCACTTGCTTGCTCATATCGACGGTGGCGCGCGCGGCAATCCCGGCCCGGCAGGATACGGAGTGGTCGTCCAGGACCAGAGCGGGCATAAAGTCGCCGACCTGCATCAATACCTCGGCCATCAGACCAACAATTTCGCGGAATACCAGGGTCTGATCGCCGCGCTCGAGTACGCCGTCTCGAACGGCCACAAGGCGCTGAAGGTCATCAGCGATTCCGAACTCTTGGTCCGGCAGATCAAAGGGATCTACAAGGTAAAGAATTCCACGCTGCGCGACCTGCACGCGCGAGCCAAGGAATTGATCTCAAAACTGGAGTGGTTTTCCATCGGTCACGCTCTGCGGGAGCACAATCGCGAAGCCGACGAGCTCGCCAACCTCGCCATGGACCAGGGCGCCAGACGCTAAGGTTGAATTTTTAACCACAGAGGGCACTGAGGAACACAGAGGTCAAAATTGTGCAGAGTCAAGCGTATTGACTAACCATCTTTCCTGACCGCTTTCACAATCTCATCCACGTCATAAACACAACCTGCCCACACACCCCCGCTGCGCTGCGCCAGGGCTGCCCACAGCCTTGTGTCGTCGGGAAGATTCGGGTCGGGCGCCAGATCCTCTCGCGGCACCCGCGTCGCTAAGCGGCGCGCTCCCTCTTGCGCATCGAACCGCTCACCATTCTCCCCGACGAAATTCACCGACGCCTCCAGCTTCACTCGGTCGACAACGATCTCAATCAAGTCGCCATCCCGAAGCTTCCCGACGGCTCCGCCTGCGAGCGCCTCCGGCGACACATGCCCGATGCACGCTCCCGTCGAGACTCCACTGAAGCGGGCATCGGTGATCAATGCTACGTGCTTGCCGAACGGCAAGTACTTCAGCGCCGACGTCACCTGCGCAATCTCGTGCATCCCCGCGCCCATCGGCCCGCCGCAGATGAGAACCATCACGTCCCCTTCGTGCACGTCGTGATTCTTCACCGCCCGCATGGCTGCCCGTTCGGACGTGAACACCCTCGCCGGCCCAACCTTCCGGTACACACCGTCTTCTCCCACGACCGTAGGATCAATCGCCGTGCTCTTGATCACCGAGCCCTCCGGCGCAATATTTCCCACCGGGAAACAGACGGTGGAGGTCAGCCCGCGCGAGCGCGCCCGGTCGGGAGTCATGATGACGTCTGTGGGATCGATACCGTCTAGCTTCTGCAATCTTGCCCGCAGTTCGTGCCGTCGCCGGCTGTCCTGCCACCAGTCAAGGCATGCGTCGAGCTTCTCGCCCGAGCTTGTTGTTACATTCGTATCGAGCAGTCCCGCGCGTCGCAGGTGCAGCATCACCTCCGGCACGCCGCCTGCCAGGAAGACTTGCACGGTGGCGAAGTATCGTGGCCCGTTCGGAAGCGCATCGACCAGGCGCGGAATTTCGCGGTTAATGCGCGCCCAGTCCGCTACCTTTGGCCTAGGCAACTTTGCGTAGTACGCAATCGCCGGAATGTGCAACAACAGATTGGTCGATCCTCCAAAGGCGGCGTGAACCGTCATCGCATTCCGGAGCGCGCTTGCGGTCAGGATGTTCGCCGTCTTGAGTCCCAGCTCGAGTTGTCGCACCACCGCTCTCGCCGCCCGTTTCGCGCCATCGAGCCAGATCGCCTGCCCCGACGGGGCCAGCGCGGTGTGCGGCAAAGCCAGGCCAAGCGCCTCCGCCACAACTTGTGAAGTCGCAGCCGTACCGAGGAACTGGCACCCGCCGCCTGGAGTCGCGCAGGTGCGGCATCCAACCTCCGCCGCATAGTCCAGGGTGATCTGCTCGTGCGCGAAGCGCGCCCCGATGGTCTGCGCCTTGGCTGCGTCCTCGCCCACCTCGGGCAGCAGCGTGACCCCTCCCGGCACCAGCGCCGTCGGCAAGTCGTGTGTCGCGGCCAGCGCCATCATCATCGCCGGCAATCCCTTGTCGCAGGTGGCGATGCCCACGACACCTTTTCTGGTCGGAAGGGAACGAATCAGCCGGCGAAATACCAGGGCCGCATCGTTGCGATACGGCAGTGAATCGAACATCCCGGTCGTGCCCTGCGTGCGCCCATCGCAGGGATCGGTAACCGTCCCGCTGAAGGGAACGGCACCCAGCGATTTCAGTTCCCGCGCCGCTTCGCCCACCAGCAGCCCGACTTCCCAGTGCCCGGTATGAAAGCCCAGCGCGATCGGCGTTCCATCTTCCGCCCGCAGGCCGCCGTGTGTGCTGAGCAGCAGGATCTCCGGCCCGGAAAGCTGATTCGCGTTCCACCCCATCCCGACATTCATGCTCAGGCCAAACAGATTTCCAGAGGGCTGATTCAGCAGCATTTCCGGGGTGAGGGGCAGCTTGCCCTGCGGACCGGGGGCGTGAGTCCTTGCCTCGTACAGGCTCGGATCGTCGCTTTCGAGAACAGACTGAAGAGAAATAGCCGTGGTTCGCTCCCTGGGCTACTCAACGCCCACTCTGCTCAGCATGACACTGCACTCTCCTCGGCGGCAAGTCCGCTTGCGGTGAATGTCGATAGCCTTTAATCTCGTCCTCTGCCAGAAACCATGAAACGACCATGAAACTCTATCGCTCCGAACAAGGTTGCATCGTCGAAGACGGGTCCAGCTTTTACTTGCTCGACACGCGCTGGGACGACCTTGTCTCTCGCGACGATCTCGAGCCGCATTTGCGGCAGCTCATCGGCAAGCAGCCGCGCCTGCCGGACAATCCGATCTCTGACGCAGCGTCGCTTCTGCCGCCAATCGGCAGCCAGGAAGTGTGGGCCGCGGGCGTCACCTACTTCCGCAGCCGCGCCGCGCGCATGGAAGAATCGAAATCCGCCGGCGGCGGAGATTTCTACGATCGCGTTTACCAGGCCGAGCGGCCTGAGCTCTTCTTCAAAGCGACGCCCAGCCGGGTCGTCGGCCACCGCGGCAAGGTCGCAATCCGCCGCGACGCCTCCTGGTCCGTCCCCGAACCAGAGCTTACTTTGCTGGTGAGCACCGGGGGAAAGATTCTCGGCTACACCATCGGTAACGACATGAGCTCGCGCGACATCGAGGGCGAAAACCCGCTCTACCTGCCCCAGGCCAAGGTCTACAACCGCAGCTGTGCCCTCGGTCCCGGCATCCTCATATCCTCCGCGCCGCTGCCGCCGACCACGGAAATCCGCATAGAAATCCTCCGCGACGGTTCAGCCGCCTTCTCCGGCTCAACCTCCCTCGCCTCTCTCAAACGCGATCCCGCCTCCCTTGTGGAGTACCTCTATCGCGACAACACCTTTCCCCACGGATGTTTTCTCCTCACCGGCACCGGGATCGTCCCCCCGGACTCGTTCACGCTGAAGCAGGCAGACGAAATTCGCATCACCATCGAGCCCATCGGAACCCTGATCAACTCTGTGGGGTGAGGAAGGCCATGTGGCGCGGGCGCCTTACCCGAACAATACCCACGAAGGCACGGGCGTCCCCGCTCGTGCAGGGCGACCCTAGACTTTTGCAGCTGGAAGGAGAAAAACGACGGGGAATTTGCAAGACTGGAGCCGACGATCGGACTTGAACCGATGACCTGTCGATTACGAATCGACTGCTCTACCAACTGAGCTACGTCGGCTTGCTCTCGATTCTAAATCAACCGCCATCCCTGAAACAGGTGCCGCCGCCCCGGCCCTACGCGGCCGCTCGCACGTGAAGCAGGTACTCCTGTTCCGACTGGGTCGGCAGAAGAACCCAAAGGGTGTAGATTCCCAGTGCCGTTCCAATGGGCACGTTGAACAGCGAGACGAAACCGACGACCAACGCCAGGACGCGTGCCCAAGGCTCCCGCTGCAGCAGGCCCCAGCCCGCCGCGAACCCGGCAACTGCTTTGGCGAAGACCAGAACTGCAAGGAAGGTCATCATGAAGTGCATGAAGTCGCGCGGCCCGGGCGGCGGCCCGGCGAAGCCCGATCCGCCTCGGAAAATGGTGCTGGCGAGGATGAGCATCACCATGCCGCCGATCACGTTGAATGCGGAGACCGCCAGCCAGAGAATCCCCACCAGCCGGATGTGTTCCTGCACCCGTCCCGGTCGGGGCTCGCCAATGTGCATCCCACCGCGAACCTCTTTCCCGCAGGAACTGCAATAGGATTGGTTCGGCTGGAGAACGGTTCCGCATCCGTCACAAAACATGTTCAGAGCCTCCGCGTGGGTAGCGTTCACACTTCTACTGTACGTATGGCGGCCGACTGTGGTTCCCGTTATGTCAACTCGCAAACGAAAAGGCCACCCGGCAACAAGGGCGGCCTCTTCTTTCAAGGGAGAATAGTTCTAACGGAAATTCAACCGTCAAAACTTTCTGGCGAAATCTTATGAGCCGAAAAAGCAGGGTGTCAAGGGAATTTTGGGAAATAAATACCTTTAATTTCAATGGTTTACAAAACACGTCAATACTTTGTGAAAATGACCCAGATTGAGACCAAATGCAGGCTCTTCCGCATAAATCTCGGCCTCTTAACAACTTACACCCGATCCTCCACGTCCGGACCCTTTTCCCCCAGGTGCAGCGAGATGAACTCTACGGCCTCCGGACGGTCGAAAACCCGCCCTGGAATGAGCCGCGCTAGCAAGATTCGCGCTCCTCCAAACGCAATTCCTGCCACCACAGCGAAGCCGATCAGAATTCCGCAGAGGACGACCGCGTTCCAGAGCAGCCCCCCAAGATTGTTCCCCTCGTTGAGGTGCGTGTTTTCGTTCCAGGTGACGTCGGCCTGGTAGTTCACCTTCGCCAGCAGCGCCTTGGCGTCATCCGGCGAAACTGTTCCCGCCGCCACGGCCACGATCGGCCCCGTCCGCTTGTCGAACAGCGGAATCGTGCCCAGCGCCGGCACACTGCCCGGCTGCCTTTCGTTCTGCTGCCGCGCCGCGTCGATGCGTTTCAGGTGCGCCGCGGCGATCTGCGGCGTCGGATACGAAATCAGCATCAGCTTCGCCGTCCCCGAGTCGGTCGTATACTCTCCCATCGCTACTTCCGCGCCCGCCGCGAAGTCGACCATCTCCGGCGGCAAAACGCCTCCAATCCCCATCAGCCCCACCGGCCCCATCACGTACTTCGCTGTATTCTTCACGTATTGCTGTCGCGGCAGATAGACAGGCAAGCCGGGCAGATTCTGCGTGTTCCCCATGGCGAGCGGCAGTGTCGAAGCCAGGTTCCGAAGCTCCGCCGCCGACATAGCCGTGAGCTGGTCGAAGACTGCATCCACCAGAAAGTTGCCCCGGTAGAACAGCACCCGTTCGTTCAACGAACCGGACTGGTCTCCAATCTGTTCGGCCAGCATCGGCTGCAATTTGTAATAGGTGAACGCTCCATAGGCGCCGCTGGCGTCGGCAAAACGCGCCGCCTTGATCTTGAGCTTGCGGTCTTCGCGGGTGTAGGTGGCGCCCTCAAAATGGGTCAGGCCGTATTCCTTGAGCAGCGCGGCATTTGCGGGGTCCGCCACGGCGGGATCCGTGCTCGCCACTGGCGTCCCTGAGATCTGCCATCCGGAAAACTGCTCCGGAAGGATCTTCGGCGTGGTCGTCGGTGGAGCCGCCGCCAGCGCGGCTGCCGAGGCCAGAACCACCGCCAACCCTGCGTAAATTGCTTTGGGAAACCTCATTGGACGGAGGAGACAGCTAATCCCCTCCACGTGATTAGACTACAAGCAGGACCCTAAAGTTTCCAGGTGCAGGCAGGTAAGCGTGCTTGTGTAGGCACAGGCGTCTCGCCTGTGCGAAATGGGAAGAACTCCCGCTACCGGTCCGAATTCTTGTCCATCCGGCTGGCTACTTTGACGCCGCTCAGGCCGCTGACGTACCGGGAAATGCCCCGGTACAGCGACTCCGCAATCCGCTGCCGGTACTCGGCGGTCCGCAGCCGCCGCTCGTCGGTGGGATTGCTGACGAAAGAGATCTCGGCCAGAATCGACGGCATATTGGCGCCGATCAGCACAATAAATGGCGCTTTCTTCACTCCGCGGTCGCGGATCTCGGAACTCTTCGCCGCCAGGCCGCTGTGCAGCGCCTCCTGCACGTCGCTGGCGAACTCCTGGGACTCTTCGATCTTTTCCTTGAGTGCGATCTTCTTCACCAGGTCCTGAAGCTCATGGATGGAATTCTGCGAGACCGCGTTCTCCCGCGCCGCCACTTCCAGCGCGTCCGCCGAAGTGGTGAAGTTCAGGTAGTAAGTCTCGACTCCGCGCGCGTCCGGGTCACGGCTCGAGTTGGCATGAATCGAAACAAAAAGATCCGCTTGCTCCTGGTTGGCGATCGCCGTGCGCGTCTCCAGCGGGATGAACGTATCGTCGTTCCGGGTAAACGTAACCTCTGCACCCAGCCGCGACTCCAGCAGCTTGCCCAGCCGCCGGCCCACGTCGAGAACCAGGTCCTTCTCCAGCAGGCCCTTCGGACCGATCGTACCGGTGTCGTGGCCACCGTGTCCCGGATCGATCACGATCTTCCCGATCTTCAGCCCCAGCGCCCGGATCAGCGACCGGTCGCCATTTGCCGTTGGCCGCGCCTCCCGGATCTCCGCCAGCCGCGGACCATTCTTCGCGGTCTTCGAGCTTCCCGACGTTGACACGGCAACTTTCCTGCTGGCACGTTGCACCTTCGGGGAATCGGCCGGCGCCTCCGAATCCTCGGCGTCTGCCTCCACGATGACCTTCTTCGCCCCTTTTTCGCCGGCGGCAGCGGCCGCTGTTCGCTCTGCCGTCATCCTGGCGTGAACGTCGATCACGATCCGCGCCGGATCGCTTAGCAGGAAAGTGTCGAAGTCCGCCGGGTTATCGACGTCGAGGACGATTCGCGCGCGGTCCGGCTGAAACTGTGCGATGCGAATCTGCTTGAGCAGACCGTCATCGACCGCGAAGTTCTTGCCTGCCAGGTCCGACGCCAACTTCGCGTCCATCAGATCAAAGTACAACCGCTCCGGATTCTGGATGCGTTGCGACTGGTACTGGACATCGTGCTCCAGGTCGATTGCCACTCGTGTATATTCGGGCGCCGACCAATACCGGATGCCGGTCACCATCGCCGGCTCCCCGCTGCTCGCAGTTGCGGGCGGACTCGCCGGTGTCTCCGGTTCTTTCTCGGCTTCATTGCCGGCAAAGGCCTGGGCCGTGCCTGCTTCCTGCTCATTCAGAGCGCTGCGCGCCTCCTCCGCCAGATGATGGCGAGGGTAACGGCGGAGAAATTCCTCGAACGTCTGTTTGGCCTTGTCGGGATCGTTCAGGTCGTCGCCGTAGATGTTGCCGATTTCCAGCAGCGCCGCGAAGCGGTGTGAGCTGCCGGGATATTCCTTGCGCAGAAATTCGAATTGCCCGATGGCGGAACGGGACGCCTTTTCATCTTCGAGCTGCCGTCCCATTTCCTCCAGCAGCTCACCAACGGCGGCAACACTGTCCGCAGCCTTCGAGGAAGCCGGCGCTCCGTGATAGACCTGGCGATAGGCGGAGATGGCCTGCAGGTACTCCCGGCGGGTACGCTCTTCAGCACTGTGGTCGTTCAGGGTTTCCCGCAGGCGCTCGGCGGCGGCAAACTGCTTTTTGGCCCAAGTTTCGCTTTTCTGGCTCCGCGCCTGGGCCACGGGATGCGCCAGCAGAAGCAACACCACGGCGGCACTCCAGCGCAGGACGCGTTGGCCTCGATCAAGATGTTTCACTGTTTGGCCTGTAACCGCCGCACTTTCCAGCCCGCGCCTGGCGCGAGTTAGTCAGTGTTCGTTATGTAAAGAACGCCCCTGGCGTCGCGCTCCATCCGGACCGGCTCGTGATATCCCAGGCTGGAGCGTGGACCGGTTGCTCCCG
The DNA here is from genome assembly GCA_963803205.1 of Terriglobales bacterium. Lineage (GTDB taxonomy): Bacteria > Acidobacteriota > Terriglobia > Terriglobales > Acidobacteriaceae > CAWDLG01. Next base: position 154,772 of record CAWDLG010000002.1, on the reverse strand, counting down.
CGTAGTAAAGCTCGGTGATGCGCTTCACATAATTGCGCGTCTCCACGTAGCGCGGAATCCCCGCGCTGCGTGCCACGGCTCCGGCCCCGGCGTTGTAGGCCGCCAGGCCGAGCCTGACATCGCCGCCGTAGCTCTCCATCAGCTTCTTGAGATGGCGAACTCCAGCGTCGATGTTCTGCTCCGGATCGAAGGGATTGTCCACGTTCAGCTGCCGCGCAGTCTGCGGCATCAGTTGCATCAGTCCCATCGCTCCCTTGCGGGACACGGCATTGGGATTGAAGTTGGACTCCACCTTCACCACGGCGCGCACCAGATTGGCATCCACGTTGTGGCGTTGCGCAGCCTGTTCGATCGCCGCGTCAATGTCGGCCGAGGTGAAAGCCCTCGGCGCGTTGACCGGATTCGAACGCTGCCCCAGATATTGATCGACCTCTGCCGCCGCCGAACGGGCTGCCCGCAGTGTGGCTCCCCGAACTGTCCTGACCGGCTTCCAGCGATGCTCGCTGGCGCTCCAGTACACCAGCGAACTCCGCTGGATTGCCGCAGCCGACCGCTTCTTGGCGGGCGCCGGGGACAGTGAGTCGTTCACATAGACGGTATGGCCGCTGTCGTCAACGGTAGTCGTAATGCCGTCGGTCTGTGCCTGCATGCTTGGCGCAGTGAGAGAAAGGAAGGTCGCGATTACAGTGCTTGCCATCAGGGCGAGTTGCAGGCGTTTTCGCATATCCGGGTATTTGCAATTCCAGCTTTGGCATAGACACACCTCTGCCGACCTACCCGGAACCTGACGGAGAACCAACCAGAGTGCTTCGATTATAGGGGCCTAATACCCCCACAGCAATCTTTCCAAGGGGAATTGAACCACCGTAGTAATCCGTGCAAGTTACTGATGGGGAATGGACTTGAGGGCGCCTCGTCCTGGTCGTTCGCCCTTTGGAACGACACAGCGGGGATTTTGACTCTGGCGCCTCCGGTACGCTTCCTCTGTGTTCCCTGTGTTCCCTGTGCTCTCTGTGGTTTATCCACCACAGGGGCCACCGAGGCGTCACCAAAGGCCTGTGCCCATGGCATCGACGATGTCAGTTGCTCTAGCTCAGTCCCGTCGGGACGGCATGTGAGAGTCCGGGTCGTAAGACCCAAAGCCTCGTAACAGGGCAGGCTGGCGATAGGGCTGAAGCCCTATCCTGATACAAACCTGAGCAAAACTTCGGGCTGCAATTCGCTGTGACCGAGTCCCGAAGGGGGGGCACGCGCCTCCTCCCTTGGTTGGACCCTGTGGTACGCTGGCCACACTTTCCCATGGACTCCGTGGAAACTCCGCAGCGCCAGACGCCTGATTCCCTCATGCTTTACGGCTTCTGGTACCGCGCGCTTCCCTCCGATCGTATCCGCCACAACCGCCTGCGCAAGGCCATGCTGCTGGAGAATCCCCTGGTCATCGGGCGCGATTCCGAGGGCCGCGCCTTCGCCCTGCATGACGCCTGTCCCCATCGCGGCATGCCGCTCTCCTGCGGACGCTTCGACGGCCGCGAACTCGAGTGCAGCTACCATGGCTGGAAGTTCGACGCCCATAGCGGCCAGTGCCGCCTCATTCCCTCACTTACCGCCGACCAGGCGATGAAAGTCGACCGGATTTACGCCGGCAGCTATCCCTGCGAAGAGCACGACGGCTACATCTGGGTTTTCGTTCCCGATCCGCCCGCGCCGGGCGCCGCATTCTCCCGCCCGTCCGAGCCGGCACTTTCCGCTCCGCGCGTCCCCACATTCAGCGATACATATAAGATCGCCTACCTCACCGCGGACCTGCCCTGCAACGTCGACCACGGCATCATCGGCCTCATGGATCCCGCTCACGGACCCTTCGTCCATCAAGCCTGGTGGTGGCGAACCCGCGGCAGCATTCACGAGAAGCAGAAGCACTTCGAGCCCATTCCGGCAGGGTTCCGGATGAGCGCTCACACCCCGAGTTCGAACAGCGCTCCCTACAAGCTTCTCCGCCTGTACGCCGACGCCGACTCGATCACCACGACCATCGACTTTGTCTTGCCGAATCTGCGGTACGAAACCATCCGCGCCGGAAAATACTGGTTCGGAAGCTTGACCACGGTCACACCCGTGACCCGCTCGCATTGCCGGATCGACGTCGTCGCCGCCTGGAATCTCTTTCGTTGGGTGCCGCTGGCGCCTTCGATCCTGAAATTTGTGTTCGGGAAATTTGTCGAGCAGGACCGCCAGACGATGGAGATGCAATCAGAAGGACTGAAGTACAACCCGCACCTGATGCTGATCGATGATGCCGATCGCCCGGCCAAGTGGTACTTCCAACTCAAAGCCGCCCACCTGGAAGCGAAACGCACGGGAGCGGAGTTGAAGCATCCCATGTCCGGCCCTGTCACCTTGAAGTGGAGAAGCTGAAGGGAAGCTGCCAAATCCCTGTGCTCCTCTGTGCCCCCTGTGGTAACCGGTGTTTTAACCACAGAGAACACAGAGTGCAGAGAGGTTCGGATTGAAGTAGAGAAGCTGAAGGGAAAAACCGAAGAAGAATGCATTCCCCTGTGCTCCTCTGGGCCCCCTGTAGCTATTTCCTTTCCCAACCACAGAGAACACAGAGTGCACAGAGGTTCGGATTGAAGTAGAGAAGCTGAAGGGAAAATCCGAAGAAGAATGCATTCCCCTGTGCTCCTCTGTGCCCCCTGTGGTTAATTGCTTTCCTAACCACAGAGAACACAGAGTGCACGGAGGTTCCGATTGAAGTGGAGAAGTTGAAACGAAACAACCGAAGAAGAATGCATTCCCCTGTGTTCCTCTGTGCCCCCCGTGGTTATTTGCTTTCCTAACCACAGAGAACACAGAGTGCACGGAGGTTATGCGTGACCTCTGACTACCGCACGCCACTTCCGGAGTTCGAGCCGCCTTCCGACGACTCTCCGATTTGCAGCGCGTACTTCTTTCCGGAAAAACGGATCTGCGACAGCGTCCGCCCGCCGTCGCTGTTGCTCTGCACCACTGCCGAATCCAGGCTCGGCGACTTTTCGAGTTCAACCATCTTGGCCGGCACCGTCGTGACCACTTTCTTTCCCTTCATGATGTTCAACTGAACATCCGGCCCGTTGCCTTCCCACTGCACGCTGTACTCCCCCGCCGCCAATTGCTTTCCGCCCACATCGACCGGCGACGTCACCTGCAGCGAACCCTTGTTGCCCGCCAGCGCGCTGCTCGCCAGCAGCAGAGCCAGTCCCAGCGTGAATCCTTTGATTGCCCGCGATGCTTTCATTGCTACTCCTTTTTCTTTCCCGATTACGTCGGGAACCGGTTCTGGGCGGCGTTGCGATCAGTTCTTACGAAGATCTTGCCTTTCTTCGGGAAAAGCCTAAAATGCGTGCCCGGGGTGAAAGACAAAAACCAGGATCGCACGATCCTTGTTTCTGCACTGGGATTGCTCTCACCTGGGCCGCCAAACCGAAAGTGAGACAGTCCCTTCCACCCCTTCAATCTTCAATCCATGGGTAGGCCGGATAAGTCTCCAGCATTCGCCTCTGGATACGACCGCCGCCCCGGCAAAGTTCCCTGCCTCCGGATCACGACAGCCACATCTATGGACGATCTGCTCTTTTCCTGGTTAGCAGTCCACCAGACCTCAAGGTAACGCACGCCCTTCGCCTGTTTTGTCTACCTGATGCGCAACACCACCTTCCCGAAATTCCTCCCCTCCATTAATAGTCGGTACGCCTGGCTCGCCTCTTCCATGGGAAGCACGGTTCCCACCACGGGTCGCAAGTGTCCTTGCGCCGTCCACTCCGAGAGCTTCTTCCACGCCGCCTCCATCACGCCGCGATTTGCCGAAAGATATGTCAGCCACAGCCCGTGCACGCTGGTGCATTTCGGATACAACAACCGCGGATCGATCTCCCCTCGCTGTCCGGTCGCCGCGCCATACGCAATCACGCGCCCGAAGTCGCGCAGGCAGCGCACGCTCTTCACCGTGTGCTCGCCGCCAAGCATTTCAAACACCGCGTCGACTCCGTCTCCGCTCGTCATCCGCTCGATCGCCTGTTCGTAATCCGTCTGTTTGTAATTGATCGGGTGCTGCAATCCCAGCCTCTTGACGCGCTCCAGTTTTTCGTCCGATGACGAAGTCCCATACATCTCGACGCCCAGCAGCTTGCCGATCTGCACCGCCGCCGTTCCCACTCCTCCCGCCACCGCATGAATCAGCACCCGCGGCCGAAGATCGGACTCCTTCTTCTCCAGCAGCCCCGCCTTCCAGTAGGCAAGGTATGCAGTGAAATAATTCACGGGGAACGCTGCTCCTTCTTCTTCACTCCATTCTTGCGGGACCGGCCACATCAGATCGGATCGCGCTGCCACCTGCTCGGCGAACCCTCCCCACTGCGTGTAACCCATGACCCGCCCGCCATCATCCAGCGTTCCGCAGAACTCCCGGCCCGCAATCAGCGGCGGCTTGGGCGTCCCCGGATATCCTCCCTGCGCCGTCATCAGGTCGGCGAAGTTCACCCCGCCCGCCCGAACCCGAACAACCTTCACTCCGGGACTCGGCCGCGGCTCCGGGACATCCTGCACTTCCAGCACCTCCGGCCTGCCCACCCGGGTGATGACAATTGCTTTCATATCCTGAGTTTAGCAGCTACTCTCCACGACAACCGGCGGGCCCCTCCGGCGCCCGTTCCGCCCCTTTACGTCGGGTATATACTCTCTCCTACCATTTCAGGCCAGCTGGCCTAAATGGATGGAGTTGGGCGGAGCGCCTCTTCATAACTTTCATCGCTCCGCTGCAGGAGATCACCGGCCTCGCGGTTCGCCTCCGCCGGTGCGGGACTCGAGTTCGCGTGTGCGCGCGACCCCTCCCGGGGAGGTCCGTCAGTGGATTTATTATTGGTCCGGATTTTATTCGTCCTCATTGTTTCAGTTGCCTGCTACCTGATAAAGCCTTTCGGCCTGGCGGAACGGCTCGACGGCATTGTCGGGTTTCTGCTCGGCATCACCATAGTCTGTTTCGAGTGGAAGCTTCGCAACGTCAGCCTCAAACGCCTGATCGGCGCAGCCATCGGCAGCGTGCTCGGAATCTTCGGCGCCTACCTGTTCGCGCTTGTCATCCGCAACAGCCTGCCGCTCGGCCCCACCCAGAGCTTCCTTCAGATTCTCGTCATGCTGCTCATGGCCTACGTCGGCCTCGTCGTCGGCGCCAATAAAGGCGACCTGCTCAACCTCGCCGCCCTCGGTGGCGTCTTCGGCGGCGAGAAGCAGGGTAAAAAGAGCTACAAAATTCTGGACACCAGCGTCATCATCGACGGCCGTATCGCCGACATCGCTGAAACCGGCTTCCTGGATGGCATCATCGTCACCCCGCAATTCGTGCTCCGCGAGCTCCAGCTCGTCGCCGACTCCGCCGACTCTCTCAAGCGCAACCGCGGCCGCCGCGGACTCGACATCCTGCAACGATTGCAGAAGGTCGCATCCCTCCAGATCCAGATCGTCGAAGACGACTTCCCCAGCGTCCGCGAAGTCGATCTCAAGCTCATCGAACTCGCCAAGGCCTACGAGGGCAAAATCATCACCAACGACTTCAACCTCAACAAGGTCGCCCAGCTTCAGGGCGTCGAAGTCCTCAACATCAACGAGCTCGCCAATTCTCTGAAGCCGATCGTGCTCCCCGGCGAGAGCATGAAAGTGTTCATCCTCAAGGAAGGTAAAGAGTACAACCAGGGGGTCGCCTATCTCGACGACGGCACCATGGTGGTCGTCGATAATGCGCGCAAGATGATCGGCAAGAACGTGGAGATCTCGGTGACCTCAGTGCTCCAGACCACCGCGGGAAAAATGATCTTCGGCAAGTGGGACGATCGCAGCTTTGTGCGCCCCGAACCGCGCCCCGCTACCCCGATCACTCCGATGCCGCCGGTCTCGGTGCCCGAGGCCAAAAAAGCGCAGCCGCTCATGGTCGAGCGGCCCGCTGAACAGTAAGGATTTTCTCGCGGAAATTTTCTCAACCCTCAAGGCTTGAGCGCAGTGATCGATTTCACCTGGATGGCGTTGCCGTCGAGTTCCCCGATCACCTGCGCGCGCACCCCGGCAAACTGGCTCTTCTTAGCGCTGCCTCCCCGCAGGAGGTAAGTCCTGTCTCCATCCACCAGCATGTAGCTTGCACCTTTGCTCACGCACAAACGCGTGCAATCCGCGGGGCTCAAATTCGAGTTCTTCGAATGACGCGCTCCGCATGACGAGTCGGTAATCATCCCGGAGAAAGTCTGCGGGCTCGATTCGGATGGTTGGTCGGGGTTTTCATTCGCCTGGTCTCCGGCGATGGCCAGCGTCGCCCCGGCAAAAAGGATCGCGAACGCCAGCGCGATTCCCAGCGTCCCGACCAGGCAAAACGTCAAAAGCTTGAGCCACGACTCTCTGATCTCCACCATGCTCTCTCCCCAAGCGGCGGATGCGCCGGACCTCAGCGCACCATCTTATGGGCATATTAGATGCCACTTAGACAGAGCGGGACGCACGTAGGCAAGTTGCACATTTAAAGTATGTTAAGTGCATTTCGAAGACGGTCGCGCGGGCCCGTTTTCAGGTTGCCCGGGAAGAACTTCCCGCATGCGGGAAAAAGTGCGGCGTCCAACCGGACATTACCCTCCCCGCCCCAACCCCGCGCCAAATTTGAAGTCCTTTCCCCCGCCTCGTATACTTACAGCCCGCCATGAAGGTGTTTGTGATTATTCCCGCGGCCGGCCTCGGCACCCGCATGGCGTCAGCCCCTGCAAGAGGACGTACCGCCCGCTCCAAGCAATTCGCGGAACTGGGCGGCACGCCGATCCTCATTCACACTCTGCGAAAGTTTGCCGCCTGTCCCGAAGTCTCCGAAGTTTGCGTCGCGCTGCGTCCTGGCGAGATTTCTCCCTTTCGTGCCCAGCTTGAAAAAGAAAATAGGGGGCTGCAGAAGAAAAAAGTTCATCTCGTCGAAGGCGGGGAGCACCGCCAGGAATCCGTCGCCAACGCTCTGCGGGCGATCGACGCCGCGCCATCCGACATCGTGCTCGTTCACGACGCGGTTCGCCCCTTCGTGACGCCGGAGATCATTCACGACGTCATTCACGCCGCGGAAAAATACGGCGCTGCCATCGCCGGCACTCCCGCCGTCGATACCGTCAAGCAGGTCGAACGTACCGCCGAGGGCGCGCTCATCAAAACCACGATCCCGCGCGAGCGAGTGGTCATGGCCCAGACTCCGCAAGGATTTCGCTACGAGGTGCTCAAGAAGGCATTCGACGAAGCCACCAGCGACGGCTTCGTCGGTACCGACGAAGCATCGCTCGTCGAGCGCTCCCGCCACCCCGTTGCCGTCGTCATGGGCTCCGCCAAAAATATTAAGATCACCACTCCGGCCGATCTCGAGCTGGCAGAATTCTTCCTGAAGGTTTCCTGACTTGGCTATCGATATCCCTTGCTTGACCACTTCCCCCGGTGCTTCATGAAGATCGGCTATGGCTGGGATTCCCACGAATTCAAACGCGGCATTCCTCTTCTGATCGGCGGGGTCAACATCCCCCATCCCAAAGGTCTCGGCGGCCACTCCGATGGTGATGTCCTGCTGCACGCCATCACCGACGCCCTGCTCGGTGCCGTCGCCGCCCCCGACATCGGCTCGCTCTTCCCGCCTTCCGATCCTCAATGGAAAGGATCCGACTCGGTCATCTTTCTGCGCGAAGCCCTCAAGCGTGTCGCCGCTGCCGGTTACACCATCGCCAATGTCGACTCGACGCTGATTCTTGCCGAGCCGAAGATCGGCCCTCACGCCCCCGCCGTTCGAGCGCGCGTTGCCGGCCTTCTGAAAATTCCTCAGGATTGTGTTGGGATCAAAGCCAAGACGCCCGAAGGCTTGGGCACCACGAACGCCGCCATCGCCCACGCCGTCGTCCTTCTTACCAGCAAACCTTCCCGCAGGAAGTCTTCGCGCCGTGCCTAGCGGTTGAAGGACACCGGGTGGCCCGTCCTTGTCGTTCCGCACTTTGGAACCGGGTGCCCCGTCCTTGTCGTTCCGCACTTTGGAACGACAGGGCGGGGATTTTGACTCTAAGTACGGAAGTCCCGCTACGCGACCCTTCTCGCTCCCACGAGCATCGCGAAGAACTCGCCCACCAACTCCTCATCCCAGAATCCCGCCCGGGCTTCGTTCCGCATGGTGATCGCCGCCTGCTCATGGCTGAGCGCCGGCTTGTACGGACGCGCCGTCCTCAGTGCGTCATACACATCTACCACCTGCAAAATTCTCGCCAGCAGCGGGATCTCCTCGCCCCGCAGTCCGTCCGGATATCCCCGCCCGTTCCAATGCTCATGGTGGCTGCGAATAATCGGCAACACCATGCGCAGCGACTTCAGCGGCTTGCAGATATTCTCTCCGGTCACAGGATGCTGCTTCATCACCTTCCACTCTTCCGCAGTCAGCTTCGTCTCTTTCCGCAGAATCTCGTCCGGCACCGCCACTTTGCCGAGGTCGTGCAGATATCCGCCGCGCCGCAGCGCCACGACCGGCTCTTCTTCCAGTCCCAGGTATCGGCCCAGGTCGCTCGCGTGCGCCGCCAGGCGCTCGCAATGTCCGTCTGTATAAGGATCGCGGCTCTCCACGCTCAACGCCAGCGTGCACAGCACCGACTCTGCCGTCTCCAGCTCGTCGGTAAATTCCTTGAGCTTCACCAGCGACCGCACCCGCGCGAACATTTCCTCGGCAAAAATCGGCTTGTTGAGAAAATCGTCTGCGCCGGACTCGATCCCCTTCACCCGGTCTTCCCTGTCGCTGAGCCCGGTGATAAGCACAAACGGAATCAGCCGCGTCGCCGGGTTGCTCTTAATCTCCTGGCAGAATTCGTAGCCGGATTTCTCCGGCATGATCACATCGGAAATGATCAGGTCCGGCGGCTGGCGCAAAATTTCCGCCTCCGCCGCGCCCGGATTCGCCACCGCCACCACCTGGTATCCCTGGCCTGTCAGCAGATCGCACATCACGGCCAGGATGTCTGGATTGTCATCCACTACCAGTACCCGCGGCGTACGGCGGCGCGGGAAATTCTCGCCCATGCTTTTGTGAGATGCGCTGCGGAAGGGAACCGGAACTTTGCTGACCCACTGCATAACGTAGAACTTATCGATCATTCTACGGAATTCGATTCCCGGTTGCTATTCCCGAGTTGGGAACTGTTGTCATCCCGACCGGAGCGCAAGCTTCCGCTTGCGGAAGCTCCGCGAAGTGGAGGGACCTGCTTTTCCTACCGGGATCTACTCTGAACTTCCAGCTCTCCCTCCGCCGCCAGTCCCAGATGCTGCCGCACAATCCGCAGCATCCGACGCAACGGCTCCGCCGCTCCCCACAGCAACTGGTCACCCACCGTAAATACTCCCAGGTACTCCGGTCCCAGCTTCAGCTTGTGAACTCGCCCGACCGCAATGTCGAGTTTTCCCGAGACCGCCGTGGGCGTGAGATCGCGCAGGGTTGCGCTCTTCTCGTTCGGCACCAACCTCACCCACTCGTTGGTTGCGGCAATCGTCTGCTCAATCTCCTTCAGCGGGACATCGCGCCTCAGCTTGATGCACAAGCCCTGGCTGTGGCAGCGCATGGTGCCCACCCGCGCGCAAATGCCGTCGACCGGCACCGGCGGCTCGAGGCCCAGGATCTTGTTGGTCTCGGCCATTCCCTTCCATTCTTCTTTGGTCTGCCCGCCGGGCATCTCCTTGTCGATCCACGCGAGCACGCTCCCCGCCAGCGGCGCTCCGAATTCCCCGACCGGCAGGTCCACGGAGCGTTGCGCCGTTATCAGCTTTCGGTCGACTTCCAGCGCATTTTCCGACGGATGCTTACCCGCGGCCCCGACCAGCACTCCCATCTGCTTCACCAGTTCCAGCATCTTGGCCGCACCCGCACCCGACGCTGCCTGGTAGGTCATAGTCGTGATCCACTCAACCATCCCTGCCTTCAGCAGGCCGGCGACGCCCATGAGCATCAGGCTGACCGTGCAGTTGCCCCCGGCAAACGTGCGGATGCCCTGGGCCAGTCCTCGCTCGATCACGTCTCCATTCACCGGATCAAGCACGATTACGGCGTCCTTCTCCATCCGCAGCGTGGACGCGGCATCGATCCAATATCCCCTCCAGCCGCTGCGGCGCAGGGGCCCGTAGACTTCCGCCGTGTAATCTCCGCCCTGGCAACTGATCAGCACTTCGCACTCGGCGAGTTGGATTGGATCCCGGGCGTCCTTCAGCCTGTCCCGGGCCCCCCCTTCGGGCGGCGCCTGGCCCCCCACGTTCGAGGTTGAAAAGAAGATGGGCTCGATCCCGGCAAAGTCGCCCTCCTCACGCATGCGCTGCATGAGAACGCTCCCGACCATGCCTCTCCACCCAATGAAGCCAACTCTCAGCATATGTAGGGCTTTAGTTTACTCGGACTATCCCGGAAAGGAGATGAATTCCCTGCATCCCCGCAATCAACGGGTGATCAAGGTGGTGATCAACGTGTGGAGAAAGTCGGACGATCAGCGGAGGGAGGCGCAGCCGAACGCAGTCGAGGATCTGCTGTTCACGCTTCCTCTGTGTTTCCCTGTGCTCTCTGTGGTTGCAACTACGCTCGAACATAGGCGCCCAGTCCCGAAGGGACGTGATGTGAAAGCCAGGCACGTAAGTGCCTGGAACGGATACCACAACCGAGCGAGTCCCGAAGGGACGGCACAAACGGGATTTCGCCGGACGTTGGGCGGGTGCCGTCCCTGGCGGGACTCGGTCGGGTTATGGGACATCTTTCCCGGCACTCACGTGCCGGGCTTTCCTGTGCCGCCGCTTCGCGGCTGAAACCGTTTCGATCGAAAGGGCCCGGGCTCACCGGACGAATGAATGAGATGGAAAAGCAGATTCCTCGCACGCTTATGACAATGGAGACAGGCAGGCCAGTAGGTACGTCATCAGCCCAAACGCTTTGTCATCCCGAGCAAGGAGGGGCATTCGCAGAATGCCCCGACGCAGTCGAGGGATCTGCTGTTGATCTTGCAAGCACCAGTCCCGCAGGGACGTCATGTGAAAGCCAGGCACGTAAGTGCCTGGAACAGGTGCCACAACCGAGCGAGTCCCGAAGGGACGGCACAAATTACAAATGTCGCCCCTTCGCAACTCCTTTTGATTTCGAAAAAATCGAACCGGGCTACCCTCTTGCCCTGCTCAACATCTCCACCACGCGATCGAAATCCTCCAACGTGGCGTATTCGATCACGATCTTTCCCTTGCCTTTCTTATCGCGGATGCGCACCCGCACGCCGAGCACCCGCTCCATCTCCGTCTGCGCCGCCCGCACATTGGGATCAACCCAGCGCGCCCGCCCCGGCTTCTCACGCTCGTCCTTGCGGACATACTCCTGGATGCACAAATCCTCGAGCTGCTCGACCGAGAGATGTTTCTTCACCGCCTCGTCGGCCAGCCTCGCGATTTGCGCCGGGTCCTGGAATTGCAGCAGCACCCGGGCCTCGCTGAACCCCAGTTGACCCTGTTGCAGGTACAGCATGACCGTTCCGGGCAGCTTCAGAAGCCGCATGTAGTTGGAAACGGATTCGCGCGACATCCCCACCCGCTGCCCGATCTGGTCCTGCGTCAGCCCGAAGTCGCGGCTCAGCTTGCCAAATGCCGCCGCCTGCTCCATGCAGTTCAGATCCTGCCGCTGGAGATTTTCGACGATGGTCATCTCCGCCGCCTGCTGGTCGGGGACGCGCCTCACGATAGCCGGGATCATCTGCCGGCCGGCCAGCTTCGCGGCGCGGCAGCGCCGCTCGCCGAGGATCAGGACGTAGCGGCCGGGTTTTCCCGGACGAACCACGATCGGCTGCACCACTCCATTGACGCGGATTGACTCCGCCAGTTCCTCGAGCGCTTCCTGGTCGAACTCATTGCGAGTCTGGTAAGGATTGGCGTCGATCTGCTCGAGCGAAATCTGCGTCAGCCCTTCGCCGGGCGTGCGCGCCGCCTGCGCCTGAAGGTCGCCAATCGTCGCGCTGAAGTCGCCGGCGGGAGCTCCCGTCACTACTCGCGGCCCTGCCGGCAGCAACGAATCGAGTCCCCGCCCCAGTGCCTTCCTTTTATCGGCGGGAGCTTTATCGGCCGCGTTAGAGTCTGCAGGTGTCGCTGGCTTCTCTGCCGCTGTCGTCATGATTCATTCCTTTTCATGCGCATGATTCCGACTGATACTGATGGATATATCGATCATTATCGATATACAACATATCGACGTACATCGATCTAAGCCGTCTTGTCGAGTTCCGGCGCCGCTTCTTCCGTTGGCGCCTCAGCCGGCTGCTCAGCTTCCGCCTGCGCCACCTGCTCCTCGGGAGCTGTCGCTTCCGCTACCGGCTCCGGCACCTCTGAGGCCACAGCTTCCACCACCTCCGGCGCTGCTTCGGGTGCTGTCTCCTGCTCCAACTGCACCGGCTCTTCGACCGGCTTGGGCAGGTGATGGGCGATGATCTCCTTGGCCAGGCGGATGTAGCTCTCCGCGCCGCGTGACTTCACGTCGTAAAGCAACGCCGGCTTGCCGTGGCTGGGGGCCTCGGCCAGGCGGATGTTGCGCGGGATCACTGTCTCGCACAACTTGTCACCGAAGAACTGCTTCAGCTCGGCCGTCACTTGTTGCGCCAGGTTCGTGCGCTCATCGAACATGGTCAGCACCACGCCCTCGATCTCAAGCTCTGGGTTCAGGCCGGAGCGGATGCGCTCCACCGTGCCCAGCAACTCCGAGACGCCTTCCAGGGCAAAGTATTCCGCCTGCATCGGGATCAGGACGCTGTCCGCAGCTACGAGCGCGTTTAGCGTCAGGAGATCGAGCGCCGGCGGGCAGTCGAGCACGACGAACTGGAACCTCTCGCGCACGGTTGCGAGCGCGTCGCGCAGTCGAAATTCCCTGCGGTCGGCGTCGACCAGTTCGATATTCGCGCCAATCAGATTCTTGTGCGAGGGAATGATCCAGAGTTGGTCCAGCTCCGTGGTTTGCAGGCCGTTCTCAGCTTCGGCGGAGCCGGTCAGCAGGTGGTAGGTGTTGATGCGATCGGGATCTTTGGACAGGCCGAGCCCGCTCGTGGAATTCGACTGCGGATCGCAATCGACCAGCAGCGTGTTGACCTCCGCCGCCGAGAGAGACGCTGCCAGATTGATGGCAGTCGTAGTCTTACCCACGCCGCCCTTCTGGTTGGCTACTGCGATGACACGTCCCATGAAGATTTAGGAGAACCGAGAGTTGTCCGCAGAATAAGTCCAACGGCTTCGCAAAGGCAATGACAGATTTTGAGGCAGGAGAGAATTCTTTAATCACGTTGACGGGATTGCGCTTGGACACGCTTTCCACAAAATGTTCCACGTGGAACACGACTGCAGAATGTTCCACGTGGAACGTCAGAGCGTTTTTGCGAAATTAGCGTTTTTGCGAAATTGAAGATATGTTCCACGTGGAACATCCGGTGTGCGACTCGTGCCCGATGTTCCATGTGGAACACAATGAAAATTTGCAGAAGGGGCGGTTGGATTCATTTCCTTGGGCTAGGCGAGGGGCGCCGCCCGCCCAAATTCCTTACAAAACGTTCCACGTGGAACATTTGTGCAAAATGGAGATGTGTTCCACGTGGAACATGTCGATATAGGCCCGACGGACCACTTTTTATCGACTCGGTTCTGGGGAGTAGCGATTAAGATGCTTATGAGATCGGTACGAATCAAAGTAGTAAATGTACCACTTTAGGTTCCTCGGGCGCGTGCTGGCTGCAAATGAATGCTCTAGTCATGCCTCTTTCTTGTGACGCCGTCCCACTTTTGCTGCCGTTGGCATAGACACTTTGGCGACAACCAATCCAGTTAAATTTCCTGCCGCGGCCCCGACTCTTTGGGCTCCGCTCCACAATCAATTTGAGACGCTCTTGTGGCCGACCAAAAGGACGCGGTTTGTCGAGCCGGGAATGGTGATCGGAGCTGTCCAAGTCATTGAGGGAGCCAGGGTGCGGGCCTTTTCGACCTGAGCCTGGCCGATCAGGAGGCCTGCTCTGCCTCCGGGAGGGAGGAGGCCCAGGGCGTGGGGCAAGACGGATTCGAAGCGCTCGACGGCGCGGAGCGTAACCAGGCTGGCGGTGGAGGCGAAATCCTCGGCACGGCCGGGGAATACATCAATGGCGGTCAATCTTAGGGCGCGAATGACCTCGCGCAGGAACGTGGCCTTCTTGTGGTTGGCCTCGATCAGAGTAACCCGGGTTTCGGGCGAGAGGATTTTGACGGGAAGGCCGGGAAAGCCAGCACCGGAGCCGACGTCGAGCAGGTCAGGCGAGGGCAGCAGATGGAGGGCGGCGAACAGGGATTCTCCGAAGTGACGAGTGACAATGTGCTCCGGGTCGCGGACGGCGGTGAGGTTCATGCGAGCGTTCCAGCGCCGGAGTATATCGATGTAGGTCGATATACTGTCAAGTTGCGCCGGGGTCGGGGTGACGCGGAAAGGGGTGAGCAGGGCCGCGATTCGGGCGGGTTCCATTGGTTCGGGATTGTAGCGGAAAGGCGGTAGCCACAGGGGCCCAGAGGAATCACAGGGGTGGGTAAACCACAGAGAACACAGAGGACACCGAGGTAATAGGTAAGGATAGGGCCTGCCGGCATCCCATAAAACAATTAGGTAAAATGCTGAGGCTGCGCTATAATAAGCCTGCGTTTGAAATTTGCGGTTTTTGCGTTCAGTTTCTCCGCTCCAAAGCGTGACCTGCCTGCAGAACTCCAGCGAACTAATTCAGCGCTACATCTAAAGAAAAAGGAAATAAGCACCAATATGGAAACAGGAACAGTGAAGTGGTTTAACGATGCCAAGGGCTATGGCTTTATCAGCCGTCAGAACGGCGAGGATGTGTTTGTACATTTCTCGGCGATTCAGGCGAACGGATTTCGTAGCCTGCAGGAAGGCCAACAGGTCCAGTTCGACGTGGTAAAGGGACCCAAGGGATGGCAAGCGGAGAATGTAAAGCCGGCATAAGCCACTTTCACATCAATGCTTTCGGGGCGGCCAACTGGCCGCCCTTTTTATTTGCCGGCGGAATCGCGGATGAGCACGACATCGGAGTTATCGTGACCGAGAATCAGGCCCAGGCGGTTGCCGTCGAAGGACCAGGCAAACTGCTGGATCTCCTCGGACTTGAAATCGGTAATCTGTCGGCCGGGGGACCCGTCGAGGTTTTGTCGCCACAGGTTATCGACCGCGCCCGTACGGACCGGGTAGATGACGGCTTTGCTATCCCCGGCAAAAAGAATACCGCCCTGGCGATGGCGTTCAAGAGCTATAAGCTTCACCGTCTTTCCGGAATCCATGTCGACAAGCGCGATATTCTCAAGGTGTTCGCCGATGTGCTCGAGCGTGACGAAGGCGGCCAGCTTGCTGTCAGGCGAGATGTCAATCCGGCTGGCGATCGCCAGACTGGAAAGGCGGGTGGAGGCTCCTCCGAGGAGCGGGGTTCGGTATAGAACCCCTCCGTCACTAATCTTGTTGTAGATGACCCATCGCCCATCCGGGGAGCATACCGGGGTCGCGTCGGCCTTGCCCTCGCTCATTTGGGTCAGGTTCTGGCCGTTAGCGTCGACCCGCCAGATCATTTGGGCGCTCACGCCCTGGTGAAGGGGGTATGAGAATACGATTCTTCCGTCGCGGCAGACTGAGGGATCGAAGACCGCCGCGCCTTCCTCCGAGATCAGCAGAGTCTTGTTGCCGGTGTCGGGATCAAAGAGATTCAAGCCCCGATCCTGATTGGTGATGAGCTGGCCGGAGGGTGTCCAGCTGAAACTTCCCGTACGCGCCCCGAAGGTGACCTGCCGGAGATTGCCGCCGTCGCGCGAAGCGAGGAACAGATTGGCGCGCGACTCGGTGAGCACGGTGGCCAAAGTGTGTCCGTCAGCGGATATGCTCAGGTCGGCGTAATCGTTAGTGTCACGCGTCACGGGCCGAAGCACGCCTGCGGGATATGAGACGAAGAAAATCTGGCGAATGGCAAAATTGGCCTTTCGCTCGCGGGAGAGCACGACCACGCCGCTGCCATCGGGAAGCCACGTCGGACGCAGCAGGAGGCCGCCCTTGTAACCGAAGAATTCCTTCTCGGAGCCGGTGGCGACATCGACGGCGACGAGAGATGAGATGTTGTCGCCGCGACCGTTGGTGTAGCAGACGATGGTCTTGCCATCGGGAGACCATGTAGGTTCATAGAGCGCGGTTTTCACGGGGCCGCTGGTCACCACACGCTCCTCGCCTCCTTCGACCGACCGGATCAGCAGGCGATATTTGTAAGTTTCGGGGTTGTTGAACCGCGTGTAGGCAATCTGCCGGCCGTCCGGGGAGAAGGTGACATTGGAGTCGATGTCATTGACCAGCCGCTGCGGGGTTCCCCCGAGCACGGGAGCGCGGTAGAGAAATTTGAGTTCGTCGTTGGCTTCCTCGCTACGCACGAAGTATAGGTAGTTGCCATCGGGTGAGAACTGCAGGCCCCTGTAGCCGACATGCGCGGGCGGGATGACCTGGGTGTTGCTATTGGTGGGAACATTGCGCAGCCACAGACTCTCGTGCCCGTTGTCGTCGACGACATTGAGAATGTAGCGGCCATCGGGAGAGATGGCAGCCAGCCTGGCCTTCCCCGTTTCTGTGACTCTTCTGACGGAAATATTTTCGAAGGGGGCAGTATGTCCCCGCGACAGAAATGCGTACACACCGTAGCCGGCAGCGGCAAGCAGGGCGAGGACGACCAGTATGGTTGCGCCAAGGCCGAGCTTGTTCTGGCGTGCGGCGGCGATCACGCTCGAGCTTGTGGGTTTGATTTCGGCGCGCCTTGCAACGCCCGAGGCGGCGGGAGAGACAGCGCTGCGCAGGCTACGGCCAGATTCGCTGTCTCGCTTCAAACGCTTGAGATCGCCGCGCAGATCGGCGGCCGACTGGTAGCGGAGATCGCGATCTTTCTCGAGGGCCTTGCTTAGAATTTCATGCAGGCGGGGCGGATCGCAGAGTTGATCTGCGTGACGGGAACGGGTTCGCGCTCGAGTATAGCGTTGAAGATCACGGCGGGTGATTTTCGGGACGGCAGCACGGGCGTGGCCATCTGGTAGATGACGGCGCCGAGGGAGAACAGATCGGTGCGTCCGTCGAGTTCCTCGCCGCGCGCCTGCTCGGGCGACATGTAGGCGACGGTGCCCACCGTGCTTCCGGGGCTGGTGAGATGAGCGGGAGCGAAGTTGCCTTCCGAGCCTATCGTCTCCATGGCGGGTTCTGCGAGGCGCGTGAGTTTGGCGAGCCCGAAGTCGAGAATCTTCGTCTGGCCACGAGGAGTAATAAAGATGTTGCCAGGTTTGATGTCCCGGTGAACGATTCCCTTAGCGTGGGCGGCATCGAGCGCGTCGGCGAGTTGAATGCCGAGGTCAAGAAGGCGGTCGGCGGGCAGGGGCGTGGTGAGCGTGACGTCGAGGCTCTGGCCCTCGAGCAGTTCCATGGAGATGAAAGATTGGCCGTCGGCAGTTTCGACTGCGTAGACGGTGCAGATACCAGGGTGGTTCAGGGCCGAGGCGGCGCGGGCCTCCAGTAGAAATCGTTCGAGCGTGGCGGCATCTTTTGCCAGTTCCGGGGGAAGAAATTTGAGGGCGACTTTTCGCCCGAGGGTGAGGTCCTGGGCCTCGTACACCACGCCCATGCCGCCGCTGCCCAGGCGGGCGAGGATCTGGTAGTGAGAGATGGTCTGGCCAATCATCCGAGTTGTTGATCTTAAGGGGCGCGGGGAGGGGGTCAATGTGGGCAACGCCTGAAGGCGCGGATTTGTTTGTGCTGGTTTCGGCAGGCCTGAAGGCCTGCCCTGATACGAATCTCGCGGCGGTACCGTCTCGTATCAGGGCATAGCTTCAGCTATGCCGAATCAGCGCGGCATGGGAATCATGCGGCGGTACGCCGCAACTATAGTTGCGCCCGATGGGCGCGTAATTCACCAGCGTCGCCCTTCGGCAGGCCTGAAGGCCTGCCCTGATACGAATCTCGCAGCAGTACCTCCTCATATCAGGGCATAGCTTCAGCTATGCCGAATCAGCGCGGCATGGGAATCACGCGGCGGTACGCCGCAACCATAGTTGCGCCCGATGGGCGCGTAACTTCACCAGCGTCGCCCTTCGGCAGGCCTGAAGGCCTGCCCTGAAACGAATCTCGCAGCGGTACCGTCTCGTATCAGGGCATAGCTTCAGCTATGCCGAATCAGCGCGGCATGGGAATCACGCCCTTCGGCAGGCCTAAGGCCTCCCTGATACGAATCTCGCAGCGGTACCATCTCGTATCAGGGCATAGCTTCAGCTATGCCAATCAGCGCGGCATGGGATCATGCGGCGGTACGCCGCAACTATAGTTGCGCCCGATGGGCGCGTAATTCACCAGCGTCGCCCTTCCGGCAGGCCTAAGGCCTGCCCTGATACGACCCGGGTTGGGTGGGTGATTTTCGGCGGCAGCATAAAACCACAGGGTGCACAGGGGGCACGGGGGAATGCGATAGGGTTTGTACCGCGGGTCTGGAGTTCTGAAGAAATTACAGTTTGTTGAGGCCGTCGAGGGCGGCGACTTTGTAGGCTTCGGCAAGGGTGGGATAGTTGAACACGGCGTCGCGGAAGTATTCGATGGTGGCGCCCATGGTGAGAACGACCTGTCCGATGTGAACAATTTCGGCGGCGCGGTCGCCGATCACGTGGACTCCCAGGAGCTTGAGCGAGTCGGGATCGAAGAGAAGCTTGAGAAGTCCCTGCTCGTCGCCCAGCATCTGGCCTTTGGCGAGTTCGGCGTAACGAGCGAGGCCAACTTCATAAGGAATTTTTTCGCGGGTGAGGTGCTCTTCGGTATGCCCGACCATGGAAATTTCGGGGATGGTGTAGATGCCGTAGGGAATCAGGTGCGGCGGCATCTTGCCGGGGAGGCCGAACATGTGGCAACTGGCAAGGCGGCCCTGCTCCATGGAAGTACTGGCGAGGGCGGGGAATCCGATCACATCTCCGGCGGCATAGATGTGGGGCACTGCGGTCTGGAAGTTTTCGTTGACGATGAGCTTGCCGCGCCCGTCCGAGGTGATGCCCGCCGCTTCGATATTGACCTGATCGCTGTTGGCCTGGCGGCCGATGGTATAGAGCAGGCCCTGGCCGTGAACCGTCTTGCCGCTTTCAAGCTTCGCACAAACGCGGTCGCGCTCCTGGTCGAATCCAACTGAGACCACTTTCTCGCCCAGACGAAATACGGTCCCGAGCTGGCGCAACTGAAAGCACAAACTCTCGATAATTTCGCGATCGGCGAAATCGACCAGCACGGGCCGCTGATCGAGCAGCGTCACTTTCACGCCGAGAGCGGCGAACATGGACGCGTACTCAAGCCCGATGATACCCGCGCCGACGACGATTAACTCGCGCGGCACGTCATCGAGAGTGTGGACCTGGTCGGAGTCGAAGATGCGTTTGCCATCGATAGGAATGTCAACGCTATGCGCGGGACGAGTGCCACAGGCAATCAGGACGTGCTGACCGCGGACAAGCTGTGAGCCTTCGTCGCTGCGGATTTCGATGGTGTGGGGATCGGTGAAGCGGGCATCGCCTTCGAGGGTGGTGACGTAATTACGGCGAAGCTGGGCTTTGATGACCTCGATCTCGCGCGCCATGACGGCCTGGGCACGAAAAATGAGGTCGGACATGGAAATGCGGTCCTTTAATACGTAGCCGCGTCCGTAGAAAGTGCGCTGGCGAAAACCGCTGAGATAGAGAACGGCTTCGCGAAGAGTTTTACTGGGGATGGTTCCAGTGTGGACGCAGACGCCGCCAATGGTCCGCTTGCGGTCGATGATGGCGACCTTCTTGCGCATCTTGGCTGCGCAGATGGCGCCCTTCTGACCAGCAGGGCCGCTGCCAATCACTACCAGATCGTACTCGTTGGTTTCCATGCGAATTCAGATGGAGCTGTCTGTCAATGATATGGCGGTACGGTCCTCTCCCAGAGATTCGGCGACTTGATAATGGATCGCGGGAGTTCTGCCCGGGAAAGGTACCATCAATTCCCAATTCTAGAAAGACTTGCGGCAGCAGAGAAGGAGCGACGGCGGGTTTTTAACACGGTCGTAACATTGCGGCGCGCCCAAATGCGCGGGGGCTCAAGTTGGGAAGGCGGAATTTTGTGGCAAAGAAGTGTGACTAGGCTGCCTGGCGCCCGGACTGTGGCTGTCCGGCCTGCAACTTGAGCTGAAGGGCGGCCTTGAGCTTGTCGAGCTTGTTGGCTTCGGCCGTGCGCTCGTGGCGAATCTGATAAAGCTCGGTCTCGTGTCTGGCGTGGGCCAAGGGCTGGGTACGGGTCATGTGTTCCTCCGGGAGTTGAGCCGAGTCTAGAGGTGGGTCCGGGGGAAATCAAGCGCAGGAGAACGTTTATTTGGGGGCTGCAAGCCTTTGCGGCAGAGTGGCATGCGCCAAGATCCGCAACAGGGTGCCGATTTCAACAGGGTGACCCGGAGTTCCGGCTTGTGGCCTCTGTGTGCCCTTTGGTTTTTTCACCACAGGGGACACAGAGGAGCACAGGGTTTTCAACTGCGCGGTAAAAGCAGATCCCTCTGTGGTTGTTTTCACCACAGGGGGCACAGAGGAGCATAGAGGGTTTCAACCGAGCGAGCCTCGGTGTTCCCCTGTGTGCTCTGTGGTTGTCGTTTTCACCACGGGGTACAGCGGGACACAGGGTTTCAACCGAGCGAGCCTCGGTGTTCCTCCGTGTGCTCTGTGGTTGTTTTTTTCACCGCGGGGGGCACAGAGAATTTTCAACTGCGCGGTAAAAGCAGATCCCTCCCTGCGGTCGGGATGACAAGACTCTAGCGGGGGAGGACGCGGATGATGCCCATCATGCCGTTGTCCTGATGTTCCAGAAGATGGCAGTGGTAGGGGAAGGTGCCGACGATGCCGGGATCGCGGAAGTCCATGCGCAGTTTGACGCTGGGGAATTCGGTCATCTTCTCGCGCCAGAAGTCGACGTTCACGGTGTCGCGGAGGAATGGTTCATCGACCGGGATGCCGTTCGCTTCGAGAAGCTGAAAGTGTGTCTGGTGGATGTGGAAGGCATGGAGTTCCTTGGAGCGGTTTTCGATAGTCCAGTCTTCGACGTCGCCGGCATGGACGGTGATGTTCGGCAGCGGAGATTTCGGGTCGAAGGCTTTGCGGGGCTGGCCGTCGACGGTGAAATAGAAGATGGTGCGACTGCGGGGATTCTTTGGGTCTTCGAGCTCCTCAGAAAAATAGAGCAGGCGTCGGCGAATCGGGCGGGCGGCGCGCAGCGGGCCGAAGCGTGAGCGCGGAAGCGGGGCGCTGACCTTGGGCAGCGTGGCGCGGGGATTTGGGGCGTTGTCCGAAACCTGAATGACCGCCAGGGGACGGACGGGATCGTTGTCGCCGACGGGACCGGTGTCGACGCTGCGACTGACGAGGCTGGCGTGAATGCCGGCGGGCGGAGGGGTGACGATGAATTCGGCGCGTCCGGCGGGCGGAAGAAGAATGTGAGTCTTCAGTGAGGTGGTCTGCTTCGAAGGAGTTTCGTGATTGAGGGGAACTCCGTCGAGGCCAACGAGCGCGAGCTGCTGCGGAACCTTGCCGAAAAGGAGACGGAGATCCACATAGGTGATGGCGGATGCGTTCAGGACTCTCCAAAGCTGCTGTTGCGAGGGACGCATGGGAATGACGGCGGGAGGGTAGTCGGGAAAAGGCACGGAGACGTAGTTGATGGAGAGATCCTTGGCGGGCGTGCCGAAACCAGTGCCCGAATTGAGGACATCGCCGTCGACATCTCTGATGACTTTGGGCGCGGGGCCGGGGCCGGTCCAGACGGGATTGGCGTCGGGGTTCTGCAATTCCTGGTCGCGGATAACGAAGACGCGCTCGGGCAATCCGCGAACCGCCTTGCTGGCGGATTCGATGCCTTCGACGATGAGCGCGCCAGAGGCGCCGCCAAGAATTTGCGCGCGAGTGATGCCGTGGATGTGAGGGTGATACCAGTAGATGCCGGGAGGCTGGTCGCGGGGAATTTTGAAGTGGTATTCGAAGGAGGAATCCGAGGGATCGATCGCGGTGTTGAGGGTGTCGTCCTGATGGCAGGTCGGCGGAATTACAAGTCCGTGAAAGTGAAGGTTGGTGGAAGACGATGTAACCGGACTGCTGGTGCAGTTTGCCGAGGCAGCGTGGGCGGCCATCGGCGTGGATGGTGAGGGAGTAAGTTGGTTCTTCAGGGTGAGGATGATCTGATCGCCGGGCTTCACGCGTAGGTTGGGAGCCTGGTGTCCGTCGTTCGTGAGAAAGCAGAAGCGAGTGTGGCCCCGATCGTCGAGCGAGCTGTGATATTCGAGTTCGACTTTCAGAAGGCCGTGGGAGCTGCGGATGTCCTCAGGTTCAGGAACGACAGCGCCGGCGGCGGGCCGGGGACATGGATTTTCGGCTGCCCATCCCAGTTTGTGTGCACACATGAAAATGAGCAGAAGGAATAATCGCCACGAACGACAGGGTGACATGGATGGTTCGGGTACTTGTTGGCGCCCGCGCGGAAGTTGCGGCGCCAGCAAGAACATTTGAGGCTAGCAGAGGGGTTCGGGCGATTCGTTAATGGCAGATGAATTTTTTTCCTCAAACGCACGCGTGCAGATTCACGAAATTTTAACCCGCCAAAAGCCGCGCCCAGTTTAAGTTTCCCGAGTCAGCCCCAGTTCTGGATGTTCATCAGGAAACAAAACTTTCGCCGCTTTCCAACTTAGAGAGAAAGAAGGAGATTTGCGATGAGACTCAGCCGTTTCCCCTACGTGATGCTCGCGCTCTTGCTGCTTGCCGGAACGGTGGTAGCCGGAGAAGGCATCGGGCCAATTTTTACTTCGGTCCACAAGGCCAACAAGCGCGAAGGAACGCCCGATACGAAAATTGCCCGCGGCTTCAAACTAAAGCTTTTGGTGAGCAAGGAGTTTGCTCTGGAAAATCCCTCTGGCGTGATCACGTCCTTCGGGGAACTGAGCACGGGAGTTGGCACCGAGCCCGATCAGAATACTTACGTCGTCTTTGAGCGCAACCCGGGAGGGCCCGATCCGCACTACAACTACGGGCATCACTTCCTCTTCCAGGGACACGAGAACGGCGCCGATCTGGCGTACGTGACGCGGATCAATCTCGACGTAAAAGATCAAGCGCACAAGATCACGCTGCTGACGCCAACCGGCGCGGACGGGCTGACGCATTTCAATTTCATTGACGGAAGCAGCTACGACCAGTTCACCAAGACTCTGCTGTTCACGCAGGAGAACGGCGCGCTCGGAGGAGTTGTCGAGGTCACGTCCAAGTGGCCAACGCTGGTAAGGACGCTCGACGGAATTCTGGGCAAGGCGGGCTACGAGGGAATTCATCCCGATGGCCACGGCAATCTGCTGATCATCGAGGACACGGGCGGGACATCGGTGAGCATCGATCCGGCCGATCCCAACGGCGCGACGAAAGTGGCGAAGCAGCCGAATTCATTTGTCTACCGTTTTGTGCCCTACAACAAGCGCGATCTGTCCTGGGGCGGGAAGCTGCAGGCGCTGCAGGTTTCGATCGAAGGAACGCCGGTGGTCTTTCACCCGGACGATGCATTCGGCGATACGCACTCCGATCTGCAACTGAAGCTGCACACACCGGGCAGTTCCTACCCGGTGCAATGGGTGACGATCCACGACACCGCTGTGGACGGCACCGATGCGTTTGACGCGAACGCCGCTGCCAAGGCGGCAGAAGCGACGCCATTCAAGCGGCCGGAAAACGCGAAGTTCCTGCCGGGCTCGGACTTCCAGACGTTCTTCTTCTGCCCGACGGGCGACACCAATGCCGACGCCGGCAATGTCGCTTCGCTGGCCGCGCGCGGCTCCTGGGGATCGATCTTCCGCGTCGACCTCAACTCCGATCGTGAAACCGGGCTGATCTCGATTCTGGTGCTGGGCGATGCCGACCACGCCTCGTTCGACAATCTCTCCTTCGCCGACTCGCGCACGATTCTCGCGACCGAAGACCGTGGCGATACGCTGCACATGCAACTCAACAAGCTGGACTCAGTGTGGGCATTCCCGATCGGCGGATGGGGCAAGCCGCGCCGCCTGGTCGCCCTGGGCCGCGACGCGACCTCGGTGGAGAAGGAAGAAGATAACGAACCAACCGGCATTCACGTGTCGGGCGGCAACACCTCGCCTCGCTTCATGCCCGGAACGGAGGCGGATTTGTTCAACGTCCGCGCCTTCCTGACGCGGCAGCACGGCGACAACGTAGTGTGGGAAATCCGGGAGACGTTCTAACCGGCAACGAAAGAAGCCCGCTCCCGAAAGGGGGTGGGCTTTTTTGTGGGGGGGAAAGGTTGAAAGCCGCGAAGCGGCGTCACGCGAAAGCCCGGGACGTGAGTCCCGGGAATGGTTGACGCGTAATGATGAGCCCCGAAAGGGCGGCACAAGGTTATCGGCCGAGCGTGCCGTCCCTGCGGGACTCCCTTCCACACTGACGAATCGTTGCATCAGGCTGTGGTGAAGAACCTAACCACGGGGGACGCAGAGGAGCACAGGGTCGTAGCGGGGGAACGGTCTCAGCCGCGAAGCGGCGGCATAGGAAAGCCCGGGACGTGAGTCCCGGGAAAAGTGCCGAATCACGACGGAGCCCCGAAGGGGCGGCACGAGGATTTGTCGCTGGGATTCGCGTGCCGTCCCTGCGGGACTCGGTCGATTTGTGAATGCCTTCCCGGCACTGACGTGCCGGGCTTTCACATTACGTCCCTGCGGGACTTGTTCGATACCGCCCCATGCCGCTGCGCGGCTGAAGTCCTCGCTACGGCCAACATCAGGCTTGAATCGGCCACCCCGCGGGGGACTATCGCGGATCGGGCTTTCTCCGGTGGACCGTAACGGTGATGTAGGTGCTGGCGTCGTAGAGTGACGGCGTCACGCTCGTTGGACAGGATTGCGCCTCGAACTGGCCGGGGATCAGGAAATCGTCGGGCCGCACTTCGATGGAGAGCGGGTGGCGCTTCTTCGTCAGGACGAAGAACTGGCCGTCCCGATCAGTGAAGACCATTTCTTTCCCAACCCGAAGGGCCGCTCCGGAGACTGGTTTCCCGGTGTCGTCGATGACCTGCCCGCGCACAGCGTACTTCGGGAACCGGAACCTCGCAGCGGTAGGGGACACATCGGCTCCGCGATAGGCGAATCCCTGAGCATACGTGGTGTACTTCACTGCGCCATCAGGCCCGACATAAGTGCTGGTGTTGATCTGCAGCAGGGACAGGGGCTGAAGGCGCAGGGTAAGGAGCAACACCTGGCGAAAAGGCTTCTGCGGTTCGAAGGGCGAATACACAGTCTGGTAATTGACGCCGACGGTAACCGGATTGGACAGCAGTTCGCCTCCCCATGAAACCGTTGTCCCTCCGCCGGAGTGAGTGACGTTCTGCACCAGGCTGATGCGAGAAGTGACGACTTCACGCAGCGTAGCCACCGTGGAAGTCAGGCTGTAGGACGGCCCGCTCCGGCTGTGGAAGAGGTAGAGCCCACCCTGAAACCGGCTAGCAAAATTCCGGGTCGCTGAAAGGTACGATCCTCTGGTATTGAAACCTTGCGTGTCCGACCAGAAAAGAGCTCCGGCAAATGCTGTCTGGTGGAGGCGGAGAGCAGTGGAGAGCTGATTCACCGTGGCCTGGACACCGCCGCTGCGGTCGCTGAACTGCAGGAGGTGGAACCGGCCGCCGCTCAGATCCATAAAGCGCCAGGGGCGCACGGTGAGCAGGACATTCTCGTGGACGTTCTCGGAACTCAGGGGCATGGAGGCCACGATACGGCGGAATTTGTCGCCTGCGTCCACGTACTCGGCTTTGAGTGAAAGCGGCTGCGTTTCAGCACTCATGCTCCCGCTGAAGTAGCGCTGATTTCCGCCCAGCCCACCTGCTCCCGCCAATCGAATATGAGGACGAAGCTCCCACTCCAGGCCGCTGATACTGGTCTGGCGAGTCGAAAGGATGCTGCGGTTGAACAGCCGGACTCGGCGAGAGATTCTGCGATCGAGGAACCAGGCGCCAGCCGGGCGCTCAAGCGTGGAGCCGCGAAAGAAAGTCACCCCGGTTTCATCGGTAACTCCGCCGGCGAAGACGAAGAGTCTTGTATTCTTTCCCGTAAAGTCGAGGCTCGCGCCCCTGCCCACAAAATAGTGGCTGCTTTCGAAAAGATCTGTCGGCAAGCGCACGGGTATGGGCTCATCTCCAACCGTGAGGACCAGGCGATCCCAGGTACGGCGGTACAATCCGCCTGCGACCGTTCTGCCGTCAATTACTCCCAATCCGAACGACGCCTCGGATGCGCCGGTACGCAACTCAAAGGAACCGCCCGAGGCCTGATACAGCGAGGAAGACCCACCCTCAAGCTGGAAGAGTTGACCCTGCGCGTGAGCGGCGGGCATACTGCCGAGCGCAATCAATAAGAAGAAGAGAA
Organism: Terriglobales bacterium; assembly: GCA_963803205.1. Classification (GTDB taxonomy): domain Bacteria; phylum Acidobacteriota; class Terriglobia; order Terriglobales; family Acidobacteriaceae; genus CAWDLG01. Next base: position 128,235 of record CAWDLG010000002.1, on the reverse strand, counting down.
CAGGGAGCCGGGGCGTCCGTCTCGCCGCGGTGGAAAGCAAAGGAGAATAGTCATTCGCGACGGTCACCGAATTCCTGCTTGACCGCAAAGTGATCGAATCTCAATGTTACCTCATCGGGAGTTCCGGGGGACGTCCACTCCATTTCGAGGTGGCGGCGTCCTTGCGGCAACAGCGGGAAGCCGGAGTTTGACGCTTTCGCCTGTTGCGACTGAACCTGCCATTCCAGTACCCGGCCGGCCTTGCCGCTGAGATTCTCCACTTCCATCGATACACGACGGGTTCCCGGCGTATAAGTGATCGAGCGCACGGCTATGTCCTGCTTTTGCAGGTTGTCCTTTTGCAATAAGTAGACCGTGTGGGGAAGGCTAAGTTGGACGTTGAAGCCGGCAGGGTTCGGCTTTCCGGCAAGGACACTGTAGATCACAAACCACGCCGGCAGCTTATCCGCGGTAGCTTCGTAAAACACCCAACGGCTCTGTTTTGGCGGAATGCGGAAGCTCATCGCCGAAAGCTTGAGATGGATGTCGCCCGCCAGGGGGGCGTAAATTCCGTCGCCATTCTCGTTGATGCTGAAGCTGCACGGTTGCAAGACCACGCTCAGCGGCTGAAGGCCATTGTTGACCAGTTCGAATTTGCCGTGAGCGGCGGTGCGATATTCCACAATGGCGGGACGCACTGTCTGGGCGGAGAGAACTGGGCACAGCCAAACCGCAGCACCGAAGAAGGTGGCGCAAAGGAAGCGGGCCGTGTACTTCATGACTACCTCACAATGCTTGAGCCTGAATATTCAGCGTCCCTACATAGACGGCTGCGGGAACATCCAGAGTGGTCAAATCGATTCGCAGATTCAGATTGTCGGTACGGTTTCCAGTCAGATTCACGGCAGTGATCCCCTGCGAAAACAGCATCAGCCCGGCTCCCGAAGCTCCAAAAGGCGTAGTTGCGGTAAAGGCCGTGTAACTGGTCGGAGAACCCGTAGTCACCTGGCCGAGCACGTTCGCCGAGGGAATATCGTTGCCGTTGCCGTCGGTCAACGCGGCCGAGGAGGAGGCGAAGCTGCCGTAAAGCTTCACGTTCGTTCGAGTGGCCCCCAGCACCCAGGCGGTGGTGATTACCACCGGCGTAGCTCCATCTGTGGTCGTTCCCGAGGTCAGGTTGAATGCGACCGCACTGGGTAGCGCGGTTACCGTGATGGACTCCAGCAGGGTGGCGGTAAGAACAACGGGTGAATTGTTCGAATTTGACTGGGAAAAAGCGGCCTGCGGAGCCACTACGAGGCCAATTAGAACCAACGTAACTAAGGTCTTATGTAGGCCGTAAGACATAGAAAACCCCGCGTCGATCTGCTGAGGCTGGACGGGGGAAAGGCCTCGAATACAGATTCTATGCAGCGCCAGTGACTATTCAACGGTACGGTTGTAATACAGGAAATTGCTGATTGCGCTCGGGCAAATATAGCCGGGTTATGCACGAAGACACCGCGGAACTAGATGTCGTGGGCTGCGACTTTTGTACATATCCACACTGAGTAATCGGGCTTATAGAGTCGAGAAGAAGCAGGCGGATCAATGAGAATCCAGCAGATGGGAATGGACGAGGGGGCGGAGTGGATCCAAGCGGAGTTCGAGTGGACTTGGCGCTGCGGGTGCCAGCGGAACCATGATAGAGTTCCCGCCGGGAGACTCATTCATGAACGCAGTTCTCGCATGCGTGGCAGTTCTCAGTTTTTGGAGCGGTTCAATCCTGTTGGCACAGAGTCCGGGTGATTCGGGAAAGCAAAACCCGGCGGAACTCGAGGTTCGACGTCTCAATGCTGAGGAGGTCCAGGCTTTCCTTCACAAAGACCCTGAGGCGATGGCGCAGCTATGGTCGGATGATTTTGTGGTTACCAATCCATTGAACCGGTTTGTGAACAAGAAACAGGTTCTCGGTATGGTTGCATCCGGGATGTTGGTGATCACTTCGTTTGACCGTCAGATCGACTACATCCGGGCATATGGAGATTCGGTCATTGTGGCGGGGAGCGAGACTGTATTGTGGGGCGGAAGAATGCCGAACGCGGGGAAAACCGAACATCTCCGGTTTACGGGGATCTGGATGAAGCAGTCTGGACGCTGGCAACAAGTAGCCAGGCACGCAAACGTCGTGCCTGAACCGTAAGCGAATGAGCGATCCCACGGCGGTGTGTTCTTTGTCGATGAAAAGCCGCACGATCGAGTGATTTTCGAATTCGCACGGGGAGACGCCCGCGCCTACACCTCGACTGGGAGTCCTCAGATTTTGGCTGCGTGCTTATCATCGGCCAGTTGGGTGGGCAACTCGCCCTCGGCCGGGACTTGCATTGAGATAAGGAAGTTATTTGCGAGGAGATAAGAAAAGAGGTAGCCAAGCGGCGGGTCGCGGCGCAACTGATGGGCAGAAACCCAGCCGCTGGTATCACTCCATTCCCAGCTGCTGGAAGAGAAATCCTTAAGCCACTCGCGGAGATCTGTGTCCCGCATCGGATAAACATAGATGCGAACATTCTGGGCGAAGAGGCGCGCCAGCGCCTCCAGCCGCGTGCCTTCGAGGTTCCCGTAAAGGTCTTCGAAGGCTCGAATGACCAGGGACAGACCGGCCACAAAACGCACAGGCGCCTTCGTCGAGCGGTTTACGAGAGCCGTCATGTGGTAGAGCTCGCGTTGCCGAAAAAGGAGCACATCGCTTCCCGCAGCGAGAAGAGCATTGATGCGGCGTAACAAGTCGGGAACGTCTGGGACGGGATCGTTCGGCGCGAAGGGAGCAGCTGTGAGACAACAACAACCGGCTACGGCAGGACTTGTCTCACCCAACTCCTTACGGAGTTCCTGAGTACCCGAATTCAAAAGACGGCGGTGAAGTTGCGAATGGGCAGTATCGGTGTGGCCAAAATATCCCGGCGCGAGCGCAACAGCTTTCTTGTACAGAAATTCGGTAGGAGGGACGTCGGAATTGTTGGAGGAGAACAATACAGCCTCCGCCAGTCCTCCACGCACGAGGTGGACGAGAAGCGTGCGGCGATCCCAATGGTCGAATGCCGGCCCACGCAGGTCCACGTAGTCGATCTCAACTCGCTCTGGAACGACGTCCTGCGCCAATCCTTCGAGAAGTGATTCTATGGTGTGCATTTCATAGAACGCGGAGTAGACGAGGTTCACGCCCAAAATCCCGAGAGCTTGCTGCTGGAGAACATTGGAAGAATCGCGCATATTGACATGCAGCAGGATGTCATTGGGGGCATCCTCGGGCTGCAACTGAAATCGAAAGCCGAGCCAGCCATGCGGCTCGTTGGTTCCGGCAAAGTTTCGGGCGGCAACTGTATCGACAAAGCAGAAGAATCGAGTGTTTGCGCCGCGGGTCTTGCTCAGTTGTGCAAGCAGTTGGTTCCATTCGCTGGTCAGCATCGCCTCGAGGCGCTGTTTGGAAACGTAGCGCGATCCGGAGCCGTAGAGGTTGTCGCTCACCTCTTTGTCGTAAGCGGAAATGGTCTTGGCCACGGTGCCAGAGGCGCCACCCACCAGGAGAAACCAGCGCGCAACTTCCTGGCCGGCGCCAATTTCGGCGAAGGAGCCGAAGCTCGAGGCATCGAGATTCACAGTGAGCGCTTTGCGATGAGTGTCCAGTTTTGCATTGTCGGCCATTGTCAACATCCAATCAGAGGAAACATCCCCCCTCTAAATTTCGCAAACAGCGCGAAATTTAGAATGGGGCACTCGCGGAACCCCAGGCTCAAACTGCGGTGCTCTTTTCTTGATACGTCTGCATGAGAGCGAGAATCATATCTGCGACCGGTCCGTCGCCGACCATGGTATTGATCATGGCGTGATAAATCTGCTGATCAGGCCAGCGGACGTTGAAATACTTCTGGATATAGTCGGAGCGCTCCTGATCGACCGTGTCTACCAGTTCCTCGGCTTCTTTCTCACTTTTTCCGCGAGCCAGCAGGCGCCGCACCTTGTCTTCCCTGGGTGCATATAAGAAGATGCGCAGCGTATCCGACCGCTGCTTGAGAAACTGCTGTGAACCCCGGCCGACGATCACACACTGACCGTTCTGCGCGGCGTGCTCCACCACGCGCCGGGTAATTCTCATGATAGTTTCGCTGTCGACGAGATTGAGCTTGGGTGCATTGAGGCTGCCTTCGTAGCTTCCGCGGAGAAACGATTTGAAGAGCCTGTAATAAAGAGGATCGGTTCGTTCCTCCCGAACCTCGACGGCGGCCTTGGGGCAGCGCGCGAGGCGGGCAATCTCCTCGGTCAGCAACTGGTCCCACAGCTTCCACCCGAGCCGTTTGGCGACCAGTTGCGCGATCTCGCCGCCGCCGGATCCGTATTCGCGTTCGATGGTAATGATTTTGACCATAAAAATTATTGACGGTTCACTCCGCCATCCTCGCCCCGCCCGCGCGCGGATCATTTTTCCTCAGGAAGAAAGATATGAAGAACATGATCCCGGCGGCGATGCACAGAACCATAAAGGTGTCGATGTACGCCAGGGTCGCCGACTCTGCCTGCAGTCCCTGGTAAATCCTGGCATAGGCGGTTGCTGTAGCCTCATGCTTGCCAACGCCCATGGTAGCAAAGCGATGGGACAATCCCTGGACCAGATTGGTGAGGTTCGGGTTGTCGACCCGGGCGAACTCAACCAGCCTAGCCTGGTGAAACTGCGCTCGGCGCGCGATCAGGGTCGTGACCAGCGACGTCCCTACACTGCTGCCCATGTTGCGCATGAAGTTTATGATGCCGGCCACCGCATTGTTCTTGTCCGGCGCGATTCCGATGTAAGCCGCCAGGTTGATGGGCACGAAGAGGAATCCCAGGCCGATCACCTGCGCAATGCGCAGCCAGACGACCGCATTGAAGCTGATCTCCAGGTCAATTCGCCGGGTGGAGTAGAACATCGCAATCGACAAAGCCAGCCAGCCAAATGCCATAAGACGTCTGGCCTGAAATTTGGTGGTGAGCTGGCCTGTGATCGGCATTTCGATAAGCAAGACCAGGCCTCCCGCCGAAAGGGCGAGCCCGGCAAGTTCCGAGGTATAACCCAGGAGCGTTTGAAGAAACTGTGGCATCAGGACCAGGCTGCTGAACAGCAGGATGCCGAGCATGAACATCATCAGGCAGGCGCTGGCAAAATTGAAACTCTTGAACATGCGGACATCGATGATCGGCGACTTGTGATACCACTCCCAAATCACCAACGCGATCAGACAGACTGACGAAACCACGACCAGGGTCGTGATGAACCCTGACCCGAACCAGTCATCTTCCTGACCCTTATCGAGCAGAATCTGCAGGGCGCCGACCCCGAGCGTCAGAAAAGCGATGCCAATGTAGTCCAGCTTCAGTCCGGCATTTTTGAGTCGTTGCAGGTACGGAGGATCCTCGACAACACGCCGCACCAACAACCACGTAATTATGCCGACGGGAAGATTGATGAAAAAGATCCAGCGCCAGGAATAGTTGAATGTGATCCATCCTCCCAAAGTTGGGCCGATCGTGGGCGCCATAATCGCGGTGATGCCGTAGAGAGCAAATGCCAACCCTCGCTGCTGCGGCGGGAAGGTGTCAGCCAGGATCGCCTGTGCCATCGGTTGCAGGCCGCCGCCGCCCACACCTTGCAGGACCCGGCACAGCAATAGAAAGCCGAGGCTGGGCGCGAGGCCACACAACAATGAGCTCACCGTGAAAATCGCCAGGCAGCTCAGGAAGAAGCGCTTGCGCCCAAATGTGCTGGCGAGCCAGCCGCTGATGGGAAGGATGATGGCGTTGGAGACCAGGTAAGAAGTAAGCACCCAGGTGCTCTGGTCGTTGCTCGCCGCCAGACTTCCCGCCATGTATGGCAATGCGACGTTGGCGATGCTGGTATCGAGCACCTCCATGAAGGCCGCGAGGGCCACGACGACGGCAATCAGCCAGGGGTTGAACTTCGGCTTCCATGCCTCCATATCCAGCGTGATGGCGGCAGCGCTCATTTGAGGTACACGTAGGGCACTACGTTCATGCCCGGCCGAAGGCGCCGGTCACGGTTTTCACCAGGCTCGAGAACAATTTTGACGGGAACGCGCTGCACGATCTTCACGTAGTTTCCGGTGGCATTCTGAGGAGGGAGCAAACTGAACAGAGGGCCGGTTGCGCCAGCGATGCTGTCAACGTGCCCGCGCAGGGTATCGCCCGTGGAGTCCACGTCGATCTCCGCCTTTTGGCCAACCTGCATGTGCCTGAGCTGGGTTTCCTTGAAGTTGGCGGTGACCCAGACTTCATCCAGCGGAACGACCGTGAGCAACTGCTGCCCTTCCTGCACGTTCAGCCCGACGACGACCGATTTGTTCACCACGCCGCTGACCGGGGCAACAACCTTGGTGTAGTCAAGATTCAACTGCGCCTGCTGGACCAAGGCTCGCTTTTCCTGCACATCAGCAACCGCAGCCCGCACGCGGGCGCGAGTAGACGAAACCTGCTTTGGACCGGTCTGAGCGTATTGATGGTTGGCATTGGCCTGGGCGAGACGGCTCTGGGACTGGCGGACTGCCTGCTGAGCGGCCGCCTCATTAGCCTGCGCCGCAGCCACATCCGCAGTGCTCGATCTCGCGGTGGCCAGAGCGTGATCGTAGATCTGCTGCGAGACCTGGCGTCGATCCACAAGCGATTTGTATCGCTGAAGATCATCCTGCGCTTTCACGTCGTTTGCCCGGGCGGCTTCCAACTGCGCGTGGGCGGCGCTTAATTGCCTCTCGGCGACCGCGATTGCGGCGGTGGCCTCCTCGACGCCCGAAGCCGTGAAACTCAACTGGCTTTCCGTGTTTACAGAAGTAATGGGGACCGTGATGTTCAGCGACTGAGCCGTGGCTTCAGCATTCGTCAGATTGGCCTCAGCCCGGGCAAGAGCTACCTGATAGTCGGTGGGATCGATTTCTACCAGGACGTCGCCCTTCTGCACCCACTGGTTGTCGTTCACATTGACGCGCACTACGTAGCCGGGGATACGCGCGCTCACCGGATAGAGATGGGCGTCCGCCTGGGCGTCATCGGTCGACTCGTACTGGCTGAAGTGGTGCCAGAGAAACAGGCCTCCCACAACGACTACCACGGCAACGGCCAGAATCAGCAGATTTCTCCGGCGTTTGCGCCGCGCGGCCGGAGAGTATTTCCTGTCCTCCGCAGTTTCTGAAGTACGCCGAGGCTCTTCAGGCGATATAGAGGGGAGTGGCTCGTCTGCCATTTTTCATTGACCTCGAAAATATTCCTTGACGCCTTGTTCACCAATTCCCAGAGCGCGGATCAGGGAAAATTTGGCGAAATTGTAGTTGTACAGGCTTGAAATGAATTGCTCGTGCGCGCTGGCGACGGCCTGCTGTGACTGCACGACCTCAACCGTGTCCGTCACCCCGGCGGAGAAGCGATCGCGCGATTGCGCGAGCGTCTGGTCCGCCAGGTCGATATTGCTGCGGGCCACATTCACCTGCTGCTCGGCGGATTGCAGATTCAAAAGCGCGGTCCGGACATCGGAATCGATTTGTGCCCGGAGATTATCGAGGCGGTCGCGACTCTGCTCCAGTCGCGCATTGGCGACCTGGACATCGCCCTGCACGCTGCCCCCGGTAAAGATCGGGATCGACAATGTTCCTCGCACGTCGAACACCTGGGTTGAATCGGAGGGGTGGGCCCCGGCCTTTCCAATGTCAGCGTTGAAGGAAAGCGATGGAAAATACCCCGCGAGCGCGGCCCGGTGAGACAGTTCGGCAGCACGCACGCCGCTCATGGCCGCGCGGTAATCGGAGCGGGAGTCGTAGGCGCGCTTCAGGGCCTCGTCGAGCGTCATTCCAATGAAAGGCTGGTAGGGAGACTTGTCCGTGAGGTCAAATTCCTGGCCGGGGGCAAGGCCAATCACGCGCGCGACCATGAGCTTTTGAATGGCGAGATCGTTGCGTGCCTGGATGAGTTGTTGCTGGCGCGTCTGAAGTTCCACCTTGCTGCGCAAGGCATCGATGTCGGCCGCGGTGCCGGCATTCACCTGACCATTGGCCTGATCGAAGAGCGCCTGTGCCGATTCGACCTGGGCCTGGTCGGTGGCGACGCGAGCTTCGTCGGCAATGGCCTTCAGGTAGGCTCCGCCTACCGCAAGTACGACGAGGTCGCGAGCGTCTGCCAGGGAGTAGTCGGCGGACTTCACGCTCTCGCTGGCTGCGCGGAACGCACTAATCGACTTCCAGTCGAAAAGCGACTGCGTCACCGCAGCGCGGGCATCGAAGTAAGAGAACGGGCCGATTGAGGTCGGAAGCGGGGGACCGCCGGGGATCCCGCCAAAGCCGATCTCATCGAGATTGGACTTCGAGATCGCCGCAAAGGGAGCGGCTGTTACGTGAGGCAGCAGCGCGCTGAGTTCCTGCCAGCGTTGTCCGCGGGCACCGCGAGTGTCGGCGCGAGAAAGCAGAAGGCCTAAGTTTTGCCGCAGTCCGCGTTCGATGGCATCCTGCAAGGAGAGCGGCAGGACTCCGGGAACCAGCTTGGTTGGCACGCTGCCCGTGAACGGATTCGATCCGTTTCCGGCGGGAGGGGTCTGAAGCTGAATGCTGGAAGGGGCCGAGGCCGTCTGCGCGAGGGAGAGGCCTGCTCCAAGAATCAATATCCCAGCGAAGAACGTACTCGAACGCGAGAAATGCACACAGAACCTCCTACCGCCTGGAGACGGTCAGCCTGTGCGCTACGGTGGATTGGGTTGAGATAGAGTTGCTCGAACTCACTGACGCAAATCTAACGCGACGCTGCCCACGCAAACGCCTTTAGACCTGATCGTCGTTACCTCCCTACCGGAGATGGCATTCTACTTGAAAACCGGGAAACGTGACTTCGGCGGCCGGGTTGTTTCAGGATTGTTAATTTCCGTCCCGATGTCGCAAGAATTCGTATCAGGGCATGCCTTCAGGCATGCCGTCGGAGCGGAGATGTCTTACGTCGCGCCGACGAGGCGCAATTGAGGTGCTGCTTCAGCAGATTCTCTCCGCTGCGCCCTTCGGGCGCGAAATGCTGACCTTGCGCAGTGTTGGCGCGGCTGAAGGCCGCGCCCTGATACGAAACCGTGCAGGCTCGCCACGTCTGGCGCGTCCGAAATTGGCAAGAATTCGTATCAGGGCATGCCTTCAGGCATGCCGTCGGAGAGGAGATGTCTTACCTCGCGCCGACGAGGCGCAATTGAGGTGCTGCTTCAGCAGATTCTCTCCGCTGCGCCCTTCGGGCGCGAAAACGCCGACTCTGCGCGCTATTGGCGCGGGTGAAGGCCGCGCCCTGATACGAAACCGTGTCGGCTCGCGCGTCCGAAATTCCTTCAGGCCACGTCGTCGCGGTCCAGATATTCGGCGGGGACGTCGTCTTCCGGGACCTCTCGCGTGGTCACTTCTGACGCTTTGGCGTTTTCGACGCCATCCACCACGCCGGCTTCGAAGGCGTTGCCCTCTTCGAGCAATTCGTCGACGCTTTCAGAATCGGCGGTTTGGGTGTTGGAAACGCCCTGGAGATCGCCGGATTGGACGGCCGTTCGCGGGCGCGCAGCGCGGGGCGTTCCGAGAATTTCGCGTTTCCGCCGTGTGGTTTTCTTGCGGGCCTTCGATCGGGTCGATTTGGCTCTGGCCTTGACGGCGGTTCTCTTCTGGCGAGACTTCTTCGGTTTCGATTTGGTCTTCTTCTTTTTCTTTGCGGGCATTGTGTGTGACCTTTCGTTTTGACGAAGCACGGACATAGAGTCCAGGTTGCCCCGTCCTTGTCGTTCCGCCGTTTGGAACGACAGGGCGGGGATTTTGACCATTTATCCCACGATCTTGTGCCGCCCCGTTCGGGGCTCGCTCGTCACCTTCTATCTTTCCCGGGACTCACGTCCCGGGCTTTCACATTCCGCCGCTCCGCGGCTGCTGCTTTGCCGGGTCGGTCTTTTGCCATGTCAGTCGCTCCTGTTTGACCCGATGCTGCGAGCTGTCTTCCTTTCGAGTTCATCCCGATCCCAGCCTCCAAGGTTTGCCGCGGCCTCATACGTGCTATGGCAAAAATCGAGAAGCGCGTGGGTCGGCGATTCCGCCTTCCGAACGTCGTCATACATCAGAAGAAACTCGCCAAGCTGCCTCTGGTAAGAGCCGGCGCTGGGCCGGATGACAGCCTCCTTGAAGCCCTGAGGCTCGGGCGCCGCGTAGCAATAGAACGCCGGGCCTTTGACATCTCCGCCGCCCGGCCAGAAGCCAACGCTACTGACCTCGTGCGAGTAAGCCTCCCGTGTCACAGCATCGGCGCCCGGGCGCTCCGGCGCTCGCCGTCCGGAAAAGCGCGTTGCCGCAAGGTCGAAGCTGCCCCAGAAGAAGTGGACGGGGCTCGATTTGCCGACGAATCCAGCCCGGAAGCGATTGAAGACCGCATCCACCGACAGCAGAATCCGCCAGAGTTTCTCGACCGCCGTGGAATCGTACGATGCATGCACGCGATCCTGATCGAAGGCAATTGGATCGGGGATTTCAACCGGCATGTGCCAGATCTTGACCTCGATCTTCTCCGATCGCAGCATCGCCATGAACTCCCGGTAGAACTCAGCCACGGACCGCGGCTTGAGCTCGAATGTTTTTAAGACTCCTTCACTCGTTTCCAACACGAGCTGATGGCGGATGAAGTCAAACCAGATCTCGAACGACCGGTCGCCATAGGAAAGGCGCGAGGTGGTCAGCCCGCGGGTTGTCACGTAGAGGGGAACACTCCACCAGTGATTCAACGGCGGAGCCAGCGCCATGCGAACCTTCCCCACGATCTGCGTCCACATGTGGAGGGTGGCATACGTGTCCTTCCACGATTCAAGCGGCAGTGCGGGCCAGCATTGCGCCTGATCGAAGGGGGAAGAATCGAAGTGCGATTCGCCGCCGTTTGCGTCCAGGGCCATCCTGTTCTCCAATACGCTTCTGATGATTGCGCCGGGATTCGGGGAGGAAAACATTCTATTCCGATTCCGGCGGTCGCCCCCGGGGTTGACAATAAGTCGAAATATTCCTTGACACGTATATACGTACTGTCGTATATACAAAGAGTGCAGACCACCTTTGACATCATTGCGGAGCCGAACCGGCGGGCGATCCTGAGCCTTCTGGTCTCATCCGAGCAGTCGGTCGGAGAGATCGAGCGGCAGCTTCGGATGTCGCAGCCCACCGTGTCGAAGCACCTGCGCGTGCTGCGCGATGCCGGTTTCGTGGAGTCCACGGTGGACGCGCAGCGCCGTCTCTACCGGCTGAAACCTGGGCCGCTCCAGGAGATCGATGAGTGGCTGGCCCAGTTCCGCCGGTTCTGGTCCACGCACCTGGATGCTCTGGAACGCCACCTCGACCGCGTGGATCCACCAAAACCACCAAATCAACCAAAACCAGCGAAAAGGAAAAATCCATGAAAATCAAACTGACCAGCGTGTACGTCGACGACCAGGAGAAGGCTCTGCGGTTCTATACCGAGGTGCTGGGTTTCGTGAAGAAGGCCGATTTCAGCCAGGGACCGTTCCGCTGGCTCACCGTGGCCTCGGCAGAGGACCCGGACGGCACCGAGCTGCAGCTCGCTCTGAATAACAATCCAGCAGCCAAGGCCTATCAGCAGGCAATGTTTCAGCAATCCCAGCCCGCGGCCATGTTCTTCACCGACGACCTGCAGGCCGACTACGAACGAATGAAGGCGCGGGGCGCGGAATTCACCATGCCCCCAAAGGACGTGACAGCGTCAAAGATTGCTATGCTGAGCGACACATGCGGCAACCTCATCCAGGTCACGCAGATGATGCGCTGGTAGGAGAAAAAGGATGACCGCTCACGCGCCATACTCGCCGGGGCCGGCCAGCGGAGCCCGAGTAGAAAAGGATGGGGAGAAGTGGACCCTGATTCTCGTTCGAGAACTCCGCCACTCGCCGGAAAAGGTGTGGCAGGCCCTGACCGACCCGGCGCAACTGCGCGAGTGGGCGCCCTTCGACGCCGACGGAAACCTGGGCACAGCTGGAACTACCGTGAGTCTCACCACGGTCGGAGCGCCCAAGCCGCTCGTCAGCGAAACAACGGTGACGAGAGCCGACCGTCCAAAGGCGCTTGAGTACAAGTGGGGCGGTTTCGATATGCGCTGGGAACTTGAAACCGTTCCCGGTGGTACGCGCCTGACGCTGTGGACCAACATCGGTCACCGCTTCATCGCAATGGGCGCTGCAGGTTGGCACATCTGCTTCGATGTGATGGACCGGTTGCTCTCCGGCCAGCCCATCGGACGCATGGTGGGTCCCGATGCCATAAAGTTCGGAGGCTGGCAACGGCTGAACGCGGAGTATGCGAAGCAATTCGGAATTGAGAGCCCAAACTGGCCGCCCCAGACCGGGAAGTCCTGAATCGAGGAGGATCGATGACAAAGAAAGACAAGATTATCTACTGGATTGCCACGTTGTGGCTGGCATCGGGAATGCTTGCGACTGGGGCATTGCAGTTATTCAAAGCAAAGGCCGAAGGAGCCCTCTCGCCGCCCGGAGTCTATGGCATTACGCATCTGGGATATCCCGTCTACTTCCTGACAATCCTCGGCTTCTGGAAAATTCTGGGGGTTGTAGCTTTGCTCATTCCCAAGTTTCCTTTATTAAAGGAATGGGCCTATGCAGGATTCTTCTTTTGCATGTCGGGAGCGATCTATTCCCATATTGCCGTAGGCGACTCCGTTAAAGAACTGATTCCCTCCACGTTGCTTCTCGTCCTGACTGTATTGTCGTGGTATTTCAGGCCTGCGGACAGAAAGGTTTCCACCAGTCGATCCACTCTTCCTCAAGCCTTCCGAGAGAATGCGGGGAATAGAACCGATGCCAAACGCGGGGTCGTCGCGTAAAGGATGGATCAGCACCAGCGGGTGCTAAATTTCGCGTTCTTTGCGAAATTTAGAGTGGGTCTTTGAAAGACTTCAACCGACGGGTGTTCTACCCTTTCGTCTTTTGCGAAAGGGTAGTACCGGTTGACATCCAGTCCGATTAAGCTCGTTACTTTCCCTTCACCATCGCGCAGTGGGTAGAAGCCGTCTTCCATGTACCGGAATCATTCACCCAAGTATCGCTACAGATGACGGTTCGTGCCCGATGCGTGCCTTGAAACTCCGCGTCGTAGGTGAACGAGTAACGTGAAACCGCGACATTCGGCCCGAAGGTCGCCACCTGCACGTCGCTGAGCTCGCCACTCTTCCACTTGACCGACTTGTCCTGCAGGGCCTTGATGAATTCGTCCTTCGTCTCCCATTTTCCCCAGCTGTTTCCCGCCATGAAGCCGTCGGCCAGATGTTCCTGTGCCCACGACACATCATTCTTCATTTGCGCATTTCTGGAGTCCTGTTGCAATTGCTTGATCTGCCCGGCAACGTCGTCACCCTGGGCTTGAAGGCCAATGGATAGGGTGAGACAACACAGCAGGGTCATCACAGCGATAGCGGTTGTTTTTTTCAATCGGTGGCTCCTCCATGGAGGCCGCTGGGGATTTTACACCGTAGCGAGGTGTTGCGCATGTGGAGCCTGGAGGGCAGGCGAGCGGACAATTTAGAAATTCTCTGCGACCGGGATCGTGAGCTTCGCAACCGGCGAGACGTCGCACTTCCAAAGCGGCATATCTCGACGCGTCTCGCTCGTTCGAATCAGTCCCAGCCTGCCGGCAAGGCACTGCGAACGATAGTTATCATCCGGTATGGTGGCGCTAATAGATTTGACACCGGGTTGTTGCACAGCCCACTTGATCACTGCCGCCGACGCCTCGGTGGCATACCCCTTTCCACGGGCGTTCTCAACCAATCCCCATCCGATTTCGACATCGCCGACAGCGCTCGGCGGTCCCTTTAAGTTGATCGAGCCCACCACCATCTTGGACGAACGTTCGACAATGACACGGATCCGCCATGGGAGGTGTCGGTCGTCGGCCTGAATTGCCGTAAGGTGCCAACGCAGATCTCCGATGGTCGGATTATCCGGCGGAAAAATGAAACCAGTCAGAACTGCAAACCGGTCAAGGTCCTCCGCGATCAGGGCTTCGAGGTCCTCCGGCAAGAGTGCGACGAGAACCAAGCGCTCGGTCTGGATATGTTCTGGCCGCTGCATCAGACGTATAGTAACCGTGCTGTAACCGGCTGACTACATGCCAGAGAATGGTGGAGCTTCCCATGAAAAGCCCCGTCAAATCTGCCTCCGCATCCATAGACAAGAAGATTAAGGAACTTGGTGACTGGCGCGGGAAGACGCTCGCGAAGGTGCGCGACATCATAAACAAGGCGGACCCGGAGATCGTCGAAGAGTGGAAGTGGGCGAAGGCGACATCGCCGGGGACGCCGGTGTTCTCCCATGCCGGCATCGTCTGCACGGGAGAGACCTACAAGAACGCCGTCAAGCTGACATTTGCCAGGGGCGCTGCGCTGAAAGATCCTTCCCGTCTGTTCAACTCCAGTCTCGAGGGGAATGCACGGCGCGCCATCGACATCCACGAAGGCGACAGGATCGATGAGGCAGGCTTGAAGGATCTGATCCGGGCTGCGGTGGCTCAACGTCGAAAGTAAGAGTAAACCGAGACCTGGGCGGGGGAAGAAGGTATGAAGATCACAATCCCCACTCTAGATTTCGCGGAGAGCACGAAATTTCGCGCCCGCAACTCCCTCCTGCTCAATCGCTTGCATGTCTGTACACTTCTGTCATGACGATAGGTTCCAGGTGGAACATTACTGAAAATCACAATCCCCACTCTAAATCTCGCAAAGAGCGCGAAATTTAGAATGGGGACCGGACCTGGCGACTACTTACTCTGACCGCAATGCCTGCATGACGTCGACCCGGGCGGCGCGCGCGGCGGGCAATGCCGACGCCACAAGCGCGACCGCCATCAAAATGAGAGCAGAAACGACCACCGGCAAAGCGCCCGGCATTTTGATCTCCACGAAAAATCTGCCCGCTAACCTCGCCAGCAGGAACCCGACCGCTGCGCCCGCAATTACGCCGATGCCCGCCATTACGGCTCCTTCGGCGATAACCCGGGTCAGAAGGTGCCGGCGCTGCGATCCGATGGCCAGGCGGATGCCGAACTCGCGGGTGCGCGCGCTGACGGAGAAGGCGAGCACGCCGGCCACACCCACGATGGAGATCGCAAGGGCAACCGCGGCGAATCCGCCGAAGACAATCGAGTTGAGCCGGTCGGGAGTCAGCACTTCGGCACGAATGTCTGCCAGCGTAGCGGCGTGCTCGACGGGTTGATCAACCGACAGTCCACGCACCAGGCGCGTGACCGGCGTGACCAGCGCGTAAGGGTCGATCCGGGTGTGGACAAATAACCGTCCCCCGAAGATGCCCACGCCGTTGTCGGAAAGATTGTCCGGCACCTGGCCGAACGGATGGTAAATGCTGAGGGTTGCGCCGGGAACGACGTGCTCATCATCCACATCCGCCGCGACCCCGACAATCCGGCGCGGTCCTTTGCTCATGCTGATGAAGTCCATCACCGGGTCGGTCCACATGATGTGCCGATTGAGTGGATCCTGCCCGGGAAACATCTGCCTGGCTACGCTCTGGCTGATGATCACTACCGGCTCGCCGCCGCGCCGGTCATCATCGTTGAAGTCCCGTCCTTCGACGATGGGAACGCCGAGCGACGCGAAAAATCCGGGCGAAACAACACGGAACTGCGCCAGTGGATCCTCCTCGCGGCTGCCTTTCACGTGCCCTTCGCCGGCGAATTGGAATCCCGGACCGAATCCGCCCGCATCCCGCCAGGGCACGACGGTTCCGACGGCGACCCCGTCCACTCCCGGCAGTTCCTTGATGCGGCGTAACGCTTCCCGATGAAAATTGACGATCTGGTCCGCAGTCTTGCCATACGACATCACCGGCATATTGATGGCCAGCACACGGTGCATGTCGAACCCGGTCTCGGTGGCTTGCAGGGTGAGCAGCGTCTTGACCAGCATGGCCGCTCCGGCCAGGAGTATGAAGGAAGCCGCAATCTGCGTGACCGCAAAGATTCGCAGCCGCCGGCTGGTCCCGCCGGTGATGCGTACTCCTCCGCCGCTGCTGAGGTTGACGGTTTGCGAGGTTTTGGCCGAGGGCAAACGTGGAACGAAGGCGAGAAGCACAGCCGCTACGATCGCAAGGAGCGCCCCCAGCCAGAGCATGCTCGAGTCAATCTTCAGGTCCAGCGCGCGCACCGAGAAGCGCGAGGCGTATCGCGCCAGCACGTTCACCATCGGACTGGCGCTGACCACTCCCAGGATCGCCCCTGTCGTACAGAGCAGCAGGCTTTCCGCCAGCAGCAGGCGGCGTAACGAGCCCGTGCTTGCGCCGAGCGCCGTACGCACCGCCAATTCGCCTTCGCGGCGCACCGTGCGCGCCAGAATCAGATTGGCCACATTGCAGCACGCGATGATGAATACCAGCCCGGAAGCCGCGAGCAGCACCAGCAAAACGGTACGGGCCCCCGATGTGATTTCGTCGCGAAGCAGTTTCGCCTCAATGGTGAATTGTGCGTTCGCCGGATACGCTTCAGGGTGATCCTTTTTCATCGCTGAATACGCCGACCGCAATTCGGCTCGCGCCTGATCGAGCGATGCTCCCGGCGCCAGGCGGCCAAACAATTCGGTCATGCGGTGAACGCGTCCCGTCACCATGGTCGCGGAGAGATGATGCGGGCTGGTGACGACGTTTGCGATGAGCTCGGTATCCGCCGGATAAGGAATCGAAGGCTCCAGCACCCCCACGATGGTGGCAGTGCGCGTGTCGAAGCGAACCTGCTTCCCGATCACCGAGGGATCGCTGTGCAGCGCCGTCGTCCAGAAGCGGTAGGTGAGCACCGCAGCGCCGGCGGCATTGGGGCCATCGTCGCGCTTGTCCAGCAGGCGCCCCAGCACAGGGCTCAAGCCCATGACGTCGAAGTAGGAGCCGCCCACGACGCCGGCCCGAACCTCACGCGGCTCGCCCAGCCCGATCATGGTGAATCCGGTCGTCGAAAAGTCGCCGAACTCGCTGACCGATTTCACGCTGTCGCGCAGGTCCTGGATTTCCGGCACCGAAAAATTGTCGTTTTGCGCGCCAATGCCCGGCGCGCTCTGCCGGATGTAGATCAGGCGATTTTCATCGCGGTTTACCAGCGGCCTCAACAAGACACCCCGAACAAGGGTAAATATGGCCGCATTGGCGCCGATGCCCAGCGCCAGAGTGAGGATCACAGCGCACGCCAGCCCTGGTGTGCGCACCAGCGAATGGACCGCAAACCGAAGATCGCGAAAAAAGGACATGGCTCCCCCTAGTTGCGATGTAGCAGCATTTTTGCCAATCCTGGATCTAACATTTCAGACCACTTGTCGCTTTTAAGCGGATTGCCGCTGTCCGTTTCAGGACATTTCTGCCCGTTTTCGGACACCTGCCGCTGGAGATCCAGGAACAGCCATCCTTCCACTAGTCGGTTGAAAAGGCCCGAAATCGACACTTCCCAACGCACTTTTGGTTCGTCTAGTCGCTGAGCGTCCAGCCGTAAACCGGGGGCAACTTCAGCCCGCAGCTCAGCGGGGAAAATGCCGCGGGGATTGTAATTGGGCGTTGAGGGCGGGGGCAAATGGGCGAGGCGGGGGATATCTCGGCTTTGCCGTCGTGCTGATTGTGAGTTGGTTGTCATTCCGAAGCGCGGATCTACCGCGCGAGGAATCCGCTGTTCCGTGAAGCACCGTTTCATGTTTCGACAGAATCGACACGCAACAACACCGATGTCGCAAACTTGAAATGCGCGACTCGGTTTTTCGCGTTGCGACCCTGTCCGGCATCGGCCTATTGCATTTCCTCGCAGGCGTACGGATACTAGAACGGTATTTAATTCACCACCTTACGGGCCTTGGCACAACTGGTATGGCGCGGTCAGTCATCTGTTGCGCGTTCATTTCTGTGATCAGCTTCTCGTTGGCCCTGCTGTATGCTTTTGGCCTTTCTCGCCTCTTTTTTGTGATCCTGAGCCTCACGACCATTTTGATCGTTTATCTTTTGTTTCACCCGCGCAACCAGTGGCTGGTGGCTAACCGGTCGCGAGTAGATTGCGCGCGCTGCGTGGCTCTGACGTTCGACGATGGCCCCGATCCGTTATATACGCCCAAACTACTCGATCTGCTCCGGGATAAAGGCGTGAAAGCGACGTTCTTTGTGATTGGGAATCGCGCAGACCAGTATCCGGAAATCGTGCGCCGCGCCTGGGCAGAAGGACATCTGGTCGGCAATCACACCTGGTCTCACAATCCTCTATTTTGTTTTCTCATGCCCCGTCGCCTGCGGGCTGAGATTGAGCGTGGCACGGAGAGCATACGCCGCAGTTGCGGTTCCCGCCCACGCTTCTTTCGCTCGCCGGTTGGCCTGCGCCACATTCTGCTGGCGCCTTACCTTGAGAAGGCAGGGCTCGAGTACATTTCCTGGAGCATTCGCACTCTGGATACATTCACTGAGGATCCCACCGTTCTTGCCCGGCGCATTTTGAATAAAGCGGCAAGTGGAGACATCATCTTGCTGCACGACCACTTGCCCCGGGGGACGGATGCCATGCTGCAAGCCTTGCCTCAG
Source organism: Terriglobales bacterium (assembly GCA_963803205.1). Taxonomy (GTDB): domain Bacteria; phylum Acidobacteriota; class Terriglobia; order Terriglobales; family Acidobacteriaceae; genus CAWDLG01. The sequence goes on along the minus strand of CAWDLG010000002.1, from coordinate 109,631 downwards.
GTGATCGACGAGCTCAGGGAACGAGGATTTGAGTTCGTCCTCGCCGGACCGCGGGAGGATGTGCGGGGTACACTGGAACCGGCGACATGCGAACCTGTGCCCTGATTCCCGCTTTCAACGAAGCCCCTTATATCGCAGACGTTGTAAGTCGCGCCTCCCGGCATGTTGAAGAGGTTGTGGTGATCGACGATGGATCCAGGGACGGAACCGCGGACATCGCCCGAGCGGCCGGAGCTACTTGTCTGCAACTGCCAGGAAACTGCGGCAAGGCTTCCGCCCTGCGAACGGGGATCGCCTATGCGCGCAAACGCAAGTTTGCTTATGTGGTTACTCTGGATGGCGACGGCCAGCATCTGCCCGAGGATATTCCTGCCATGCTTCGAGTCGCCGAACAAACCGGGGCCGACCTGATCATCGGCGCGCGCTCGTTCGATCGTGCCCTCATGCCTCGCTCCCGATATTTCTCGAACGTCATTGGCAGCCGGATAGCTTCAGCGCTCGTGGGCTGTGAAGTTCGCGACAGCCAGAGTGGGTTCCGCTTGTTCCGATTGGACAAACTCGATGAGGGAAAACTGCGTAGCCGGTGCTACGAACTCGAGATGGAAATCCTGATCAAGATGGCTCGGTCGGGCTGTACCATCGCCCATGCCCCCATCCGTACGGTCTATACCGATGGCCAGGCCCGCTCCAAGATGAAGCCGGTACGAGACACGGTGCGAGTCTGCCTCTGGTCCCTGGCATTTCGCTTTCTCGGAGCGTGAGACGATCAAAGATTCAGATGGTCATGCGTTTGCGCGAACCTTGTGAAAGGCCCCCCGGTGATCCGAAAAATCAAGCTGCAGGCGCGGAAGTTCGTAACGCTCTTGCTGAGTGAGGGGCTTGATCCGCGCCGTGCCGCCGCTGCCGTTTTCCTGGGAATTTTCATCGGGATCGTTCCCATCTATGGGTTACAAACGCTGGCTGCAGTGGGCGCGGCGTTACTTTTCAGACTCAACAAGCCGCTGACAGTGGCCGCCACATTCATCAATAATCCGTTGCTCATGCCTCTCATTATTTTCTGTTCGGTGGAAATGGGCTGCTTGGTTTGGACAGGCTCATTCCGGCCGCTAACCCTGACTGCCCTGGTTGCTATGCGCACGCACGTTAACAGGGAGCAACTGCTCATCTGGGTTGTCGGCAGCGTCGCCTTGGGGGCGTTGGCCGGCGCGGTTGGTGCAGCGATCACTGCGATTGTGGTCCTTCTTTACCGCAAGCCCAGGGCACCTGCCAACCCGGCCCTGGCGGAGCGGGCCCGCTTTGTGAACGGGATGTTTTCCCAATGCACGCGAAAGGTTCGCGAGTTCGTCCAGTGGAAACTCCGCCTGGATAAGGTCTTTGAATTACTCGCCGCCGAGAACCTTGGAGCTGGAACAATCGTCGATCTGGGGTGCGGCTACGGTATCGCTCTTGGTCTTGCGGCTTACGATGACAAGCGCCGGCGCCTGATTGGATGCGATTTAGATGAGCGCCGCATCGCCGTTGCTCGCAAGGCGCTCGGCACCCTGAACGTAGATCTGACGGCTGGCGACATTCGAGATTTCGAATTTCCGACAGCCGAATTGATCTTGATTCTCGATGTCCTGCATTATTTGCCGGCGGCGGAACAAACGATTCTCCTAAAACGCTGCTGTTCGGCGCTCGCGCCAAATGGCACATTGATTTTCCGGGTCCCCAACCGCGAAGTCGGTTACCGGGGCGCGATCAGCATGACTCTGGAGCGGCTGATTTTCGCGTTCGAGGGCAACGGCTTTCGTCCCCACATGCTGTCAGCCGGCGACTACCGCAGTGCGCTGCAGAACGCCGATCTGCAGGTGGACGAACGCCATTTTAAGAATCGCCTGCCCCTGTCCCATGTTCTATTCATCGCAAGAAAAACGTCGCCGGGACTGGGTGATAATGCTTCGTTGCCCGCGTCGTCGTTTGTTTTGCCGCACGGCTAGACCGTTGACGATCCATCAGAGTTGACGATCCATCAGAATGGATGGTTGAATTTTTCTGAACCCATGGCAGGTTGCCTCGATTGACTGATATCCATAAAACCATTGTCGTTACCGGGGTCGGCGTCGTCAGCCCCTATGGCATCGGGCTGAGGTGCTTGCAGGCGGGCATGTTGTCGGGCAAGTCGTGCCTGGAGCGTGTGCGCGATGAGGTATATCCCGGTTTCGAAGGAACGTTGGCCCAGGTTCGCGGGGTGCCGCTATTGGACCAGGACTCCAGTCCCCGATACTCGCGCACCGACAAACTCGCGATGATGGCGGCCGAGGATGCCATGGCTAGTTCCGGTCGCGATCCCTCTGCCTTCCCTGACAGCGGCATCGTCATTGCGAGCACGCTTGGAGGCCTGACCGAGATCGATACCGGAATCGCAAAAGATCCGGCCGCCTGGTATCGAAAACCGGCCGGTTTGCTGCGGGCCTCCTCATATCCTTTCGCGCACGTTGCCGACGCGGTTGGAGAGCATTTCGACATTCACGGACCGCGCTGCGCCCTCTCCGTGGCCTGCGCATCCGGGGCAATGGCGATCGCGCTCGCCGCGAACATGCTGCTCGACGGGGCCGCTCCCATCGTCCTGGCAGGAGGTTCCGACCCGGTTTGCCCGTTCACCTTAAGTGGATTTAACTCCCTACAAGCGCTGGACCCAGCCCCCTGCTGTCCCTTCGACCAGAATCGGAAGGGCCTGAACCTGGGCGAAGGAGCGGCAGTTCTCCTCCTTGAAACGCTATCCGGAGCCCGAGCGCGCAATGCCGAGGTCCTCGCCACGCTGCGTGGATGGGCCATGACCAATGATGCATTTCATCCCACCGCCCCACAAAAAGAGGGAGGCGGATTGGCCGACTGCATACGGCTTTCCATGGAAATGGCGGGGGTCAGCGGAGATGATATCGGATATGTGAATGCCCACGGCACGGGCACGCCACTGAACGATAGCGCGGAGGCCGCCGCCTACGAGACCGCCTTTCGCGAACGCAAACATCCCATTCCCGTATCTTCAACGAAATCATACTTCGGACACTGCCTGGGCGCGGCTGGGGCGCTGGAAGCGGCTATTACGATCATGGCGGTTCGTGCGGGAGCGCTGATTCCCACGTTGCGGCTTACCAATCCCATTGAGAGTCCTGGCCTTGACTGGCTCAAAGGAGAAGTGAAACGCCAGCCTCTGCCCCTGGCAATGTCGGCTTCGAGCGGGTTTGGCGGCAGCAACACCGTGCTCATCTTCGGGAGCGGAGCCTCATGATTCCACGTTTGCCGCCCGTCACGATTACCGGAATCGGTTCCGTGAGTCCGCATGGCCCGCTGGCAGGACTCATTCCCCAGAACCCGGTTCAACCCGCTGCTATTACCGCCTGGGCGACTGACGGGCTACGGCGAGCGTTCCTGGTTCAGCCCTTTCGGGCTGCCACCGTGGTGCCGGGCGTGAAGACCAGGCGGCTCGATCGCCTGTCGGTCTGGGCTCTCGTGGCTTCATCTCTAGCCATCAAGGATGCTGGGATCGACCTGAACCAGGTGGACCGTTCCCGGGTTGCGGTGGTGCTCGCCACCGCCTTCGGCTGCGTTGAACTCACGGAGGCCTTCTACCTGAGCGCCGCCGCAAATGGCTGGAACGGGACCGATCCCATTACTTTTCCGGAAACTCTCGCCAGCGCTCCTGCGAGCCACGTGGCGATGTTTCACAGTCTGCGAGGGCCCAATATCACGGTAAGCAACAAGTATTTTGCGGGCGAGAGCGCGATTCTGCAGGCGGCTTGCCTGCTTCGCCAAGGCCAGGCCGATTTGGCCATCGTCCTGGCGGGTGACGCGCTGGCGCGAACCCTGTACTCATGGTATGAGGAAGCAAATCTTCTCTCGCCTGCGTGCCACAACGAAGATCGGGTGTCGGAAGCCGAGGGTTTCATTCCCAGCGAAGGCATGGCGGCATTGGTAATGGAATCGTCAGACCGCATTGGCGCTCGCCCCGACGTTCGCTCTTATGCCCGAATCAGTTCAGGCCGCTGGATGGCTGGCGGTGAACCCCCGGTGATCATCTCTCAGATACTCAGTGGCTCCGTCCCGGATCTCATAATATGTAGCGGGAGTGGCGCCCCTTGCGCCTCCTGTGCCACGGCCACTCTCGCTCGCCAGATTGCCGGCGATGGCGCCCCTGTCATACCTCCGCAGCCGTTTGCCCTTGGTCTGGCCGGCACCGGGGCACTTTTCCACTTGATTCTGGGTTTGAGCAACCTGGCAAGTGGCCGTCCGAGCAGCGGGCAAGTTTTGCTCCTGGGAACAGCCCGTGACCATGGATTTGCGGCCATTCTTCTGGAGTTGCCTTGAGTATGAATGTGCGAATTGCGGCCGCAGCTTACGCTATCCCGCCGGACGATGAGGCTGTAGACGCAATCTTGCAGCGGGAACAAAACCGAATCGAGAAGGCGCTTTCTCCACTGAGCCCGGAGTCGAGACGGAAGGCTGTGGAAGGTCTCGGGATGAATCGGGTTCGTGTCTGCGGCGAAAACAAGCTTTACGATTTGGTTCTCGAAGCCGCTTCCAAGGCGATATGCGAAGCCCGGATAGCCGGCCCGGATATCAATCTCATCCTCGATTACAGCACCTGGTCCTCCGAAAGCACTCAGGGCCTTTCATTCGCGCACCGGCTCAGCGTGGACCTTGGCGCTGAGACTTCGATGATCTTGAGTTTCAAAGTTGGCGGATGTGCGGGGCTTCACGTGGCAATCAAGACCGCGCTGGGCTGGATGTCCACCGATGAAAATATCCGGACGGTTCTGCTGGTAGCCGGAGACGCCGCACCGGAAGGAAATCGCTCGTTACTTCCAGTTACCATCCATGGCGACTCCGGCGGCGCCGTGATCCTGCGCCGGGAAGGCACGGATGGCTTGCTGCTACTGGATGTCAAAGCCCTGACACTCGGCCATCTTCAGAACGCGATTACCATGGCTAGAACGAATGGCCAACCCGACATTATTGTGGATGCCCTTTGCCTGGAGCGAGAGGTCATGCCCGTTTACTTCGTCAACATGCTGGCGGTAATCAGGCAAGTTCTGGCAGCTTCTTCGCTGAATCTGAAGGATATTGACCATTTCATCTACTCCAACCTCAGCCGGCGTGACCGCGAGGGTTTCTGCAAAATGGTGGGGCTGCCCAAAGGCGGCCTGCCGCCGACGCCCATGGCAGAGTATGGACATACTTTCGCCAATGATCTGCTTATCAACTATGTGCATATGCGGCGCGAAGGACTCATTCGCCCGGGACAATTGCTGCTCTTCGCCTCTGCTGGAATCGGCTTTACCTGGGGGGCGACCCTTGCTCGGGCCTGACTTCAGACCTGGAGTGAGGATCCTGTGGCGTTGTCAACTTTGGTGGATTCGAAGAAGAATGTTCACCCGGCACCTAGCAGGTTGAGTTGCCAATGCGTCGCGTACAGTTCATCGAGCTACATGAACAGCCGTGGTTTCCGTCATCGCTTCGAAATGACGTTACCGATGCGGTCCAGTTTGGCTTCAATCTCATAAAAGCCTACACGCCCACCGCTCCGCTGCTGCAAAACGTGATTGACTCAGCCGGGAACGGAGCCCACGCCAGGCAATCGATCGTCGATATGTGTTCCGGGGGAGGCGGCCCGTGGCTGACTCTTTCCCAAGAGCTGCATTGCAGGGAAACCGGGAACGCCGCCGGCCTGCAGATTTGGCTAACGGATAAGTATCCGAATCTCGAAGCATTCCAGAGTGTTAGCGCGTCTTCCGACCATCACATTCGTTACTATCCGGAACCGGTTGACGCGATGAATGTTCCTCGCGCGCTGAAGGGGCTGCGAACGATGTTTACGTCGTTCCACCATTTTTCACCGGACAATGCTCGCGCAATCCTGCAAAATGCCGTCGATGCCGGTGAAAGTGTCGGCATATTCGAGATCACCCGGCGCGCTCCGTCGGCGATCGTCGTTATATTTGTCGGCGTTCTCCTGCTGTTCCTCCACACTCCGAGAATTCGCCCATTCCGCTGGTCGCGGCTATTGTGGACCTATTTAATTCCCATTATCCCGTTGGTACTGCTCTTCGACGGCATAGTGTCTTGCCTCAGGACCTACCGACCGGAGGAATTGCGTGAGATGGTAGACAAACTGACCTCCTGCGAATACCGGTGGGAGATCGGAGAGCTTGCCGGCAGAAGAGCGCCTGTCACCTATTTGATTGGATACTCAAATTGGCCCACGCACCTGACAGGACCGCTGGCCTCCGCGGCCGAAGCCAAAAAATAGAAAGGAGACGTCCCTTAATGAAACAGCGAATGTTCGCCGTGGCCTTGCTACTGATGAGCATTTCCTTCCCGACTTCTCTACCGGCTGCCAAGGTGGAGGTAGAAGGCAAGGCGTGGCTGGAATCCCAAAAAGATCCAGCGGAGATCAATGTTAACGGCGTATGGGATTCGGAAGAATGGGGCGCTTTTCACCTGAGTCAGCCCGAAGGAAGCCGGGAAGTGAGCGGGAACGGCGGGGGATACGAGATCGTTGGGGTAGTCAGCGGCAAGCGCTTGTTCCTTCTATTTGCCGAAAACCACACCGTGGAGTACTGCGCAAGCCTGAGCCCTAATGGAGAAAACAGCATGGCTGGAACCTATTCAAATCGCAAGTCGCGGCTGCACTCGGGGCTTTGCCAGGAATCGAGCAGACCGATGAACATGAAAAAGCAATAAGCGAAGGGATAGTCGGCCGGAAAATGGCCTCGCGCCTGGAGTCTTCGGTCTTCTCCGGCGCTCGCATTCGGCCCCTCGCGGTTCCTGATCTCACCGAGCCAATCCCAGAGCCGAAACCAGGCCCAGAAATACGCGACTCGCCGCCCCTACCGGATCGAGCAATACCATGCGACGCTCAAGCATCTTGGTTACCGGTTGTCCCCTAAAGCTGGCAATTTGCCGGTAGCGCGAGATAAAAAACAGCACGCGCAGGAAAAGTTTCCATCGGAGCGGGGCAAAATAGTCGGGCGTCACGAACGGCACTGCGTGGCCTTCTTTCACTTCGGCAATAAAGTCTTTGAAAGTTGCCGCACGGGACAAAGAGAGAACCGAACTGGCGACCAGCAGATGGCTGTCTCCCCCGCCAACCACCGGTTTATGCCACTGCCGCGCAAGTTCGAGGACGCGATCGTTCTCCTCGCGCGCCCGCATCCCGTTTACTTCCAAAGCATGAATCGCCCAGCCGTAGCGGGAAAGCAGTTCGGAGGCTGGAATTGTCCGCGCGCCCGGCGCCCAAGCGACGAGAGGGTGGTTCAAAATGACCAGGCAGCCGCTCGCTGCGAGTGTCTCAAACAACTCGTCGTAGCGGCCGCCTCGTGCAGCCGCCTGAATTTGAGCGTGTGTCGCTGCTGCTCCATTCTCGGGCAGATGACATACGCCCAGGTGAAACAGGTGCCCGTGGAACCACAGCGACAGTTCTTCGCTGATCGCGATGCGGCCGTTCAGATCGGGCCGGCCACGCATCAAAGCGAGGCTGCCGGCAAATTCGTCGTGATCGGTGATAGCCAGGTGAACCCCGTCGAAGCCCCATTTGACGGCCGCTGCAGCTTCCATCCGATAGACATCTTCCGGGGAATAGGGCGGATTAAATGTGACCTCTGCGTAATTCAGGTCAGGAATGCCCCCCAAGCCAAACGAATTTTGCAAAATGCCGCTGAGCGGACGCATAAAACGCCGCTTGACCACGTGGTTCAAGGCCGACAGCTTTTCCACCGAGTGGCACGAGTGGTTGTGAAGGGAAACGGCATGGCCGAACTCGCGGTCCGGGTAGGGGCACTCGCGGTAGGTATAGTTCTCAATCTTCCAGGCTGAGCGGCGCCTCATACGTTCCCATGGGGAACGTGTAAGTCTAATTTCGCGCACGATACTTGGCAAGAATGAGTTGTTGCGCAAGAATGCGATCTGATACCCTCGGCGTTTGAGTTGGCGGCTGGGTGCCGCCGGACCTGCATGTCGGCGAAATTGTTTGTTCCTGCACGAGACGACAGAGCGACCGGCTCAATACGGAGCACCAAGGCGAATGCATAAGCCCATCAAGTACCTCGAAAAGGCAATAGCAATTGCTGCAAACGGGGCTTGGCAAATATTTTGTTTGGGCAACGATCTCATCCCCGAAAATCCTTCTTTCACACCCCGGTGGTCGGACAGGCCGCTGCTCAAATCCCGTGAAAAGTCGAAGCCTCCGCTGGGCTGGCCGCGCCAAACCGATTCTCTGTGCCCGCGTTGCGTGCCGGAGATCCGCAAACAGATTCTCGACGGCAAACAGGATTACCGCATCCTGGTGGACGAGAAGCCCGGCGAGATCAAGGCGCAGATTGTCGAGCGGGATGGCAAAATCCTGATGGTCAAGGATTGCCCGGTCCACGGGCATTTCGAAGATGTTCTGTCCATCGATCCGCAATTTTTCCGGCATCTTGAAGAAGCATTTCCCGGGCGGGATATTCGTGCCCATAACGACGAAAAACTCCACAATCACGGCAGCAGCACCATCAAGCATGGGCGCGGGTCGGTTCTAACCATCGACCTCACCAACCGGTGCAACATGATGTGCGATCCCTGCTTTATGGATGCCAACCAGGTGGGATTTGTGCACGAACTTGCCTGGGAGGAAATCAAGACGCTGCTCGACAATGCAGTCGCCATCAAGCCGCGACGTCAGATGTCGGTGCAGTTTTCCGGGGGCGAGCCGACCCTGTCCCCGCATTTTCTGGAAGCAATCCGTTATGCCCGTCAGGTCGGATACGACAGCGTGCAGGCGGCAACCAACGGCATCGAGTTCGCAAAGAGTCCCGAGTTCGCGGCGCAGGCGGCGGAAGCAGGCTTACGCTACGCATATCTCCAGTTCGACGGCATCGGTAACGCGGCGAACTCTCATCGCAACGTTGGGAACCTGTTCGACCTGAAGCTGCGCGCCATTGAGAACCTGCACTCCCACGGCGTGGAAGTCGTGCTTGTAACCACCGTGGTCAACGGAATCAACAATGAGCAGGTGGGACGCGTGGTTCAGTTCGCCCTCGATAACCCGGACAAAATAGCGCTGGTGTCGTTCCAGCCGGTGTCCTTTACCGGCCGCGACGAGGCTGTCACCGAAGAACGCCGAAAGGCGCAACGCTACACACTCTCGCATCTGGCCCACGATGTGAAAGCACAATTGAGCATCGGCGAACCCATTCGCGACTGGTTTCCGCTCTCATTCCTGGGCACTTTTTCCGATTGGGCGGACCTCGTTCACGGGCCCGATGCCCCCTGGGGCAACGTCGCCTGTAATTGTCATCCAAATTGTGGGGTGGGAATGGCAATCATGGTTGACAAGGAGACGCGCGAAGCGGTTCCGGTGACCGCGTTTCTAAACGCCGACCAGTTCGCCAAAGACGTCGCGAGGATCAACGATTGGGCCCGCAGGCGCTGGATTTCGCTCGCGGGGATGGCGCTGGCACTGGTTCGGAATTACGATGCGTTTCAGGCACCGAAGCATTTCCGCTCCGTCGACATGCTGAAAAAACTTGACAAGGGTCTGGGCGCAACCGGGCACGACTACGGCACCGTTTCCGGCAATCGGACGATGGCGGATATTTTCCGCCGGCGCCGCGACCGGTGGAACCTGCTGTTCGTAGCCGGCATGTGGTTCCAGGATCTATTCAACTACGATTTTCGCAGGACCGAGCAGTGCATAATCCCTTACGCTACACAGGAAGGGGAAATCTCTTTTTGCGCCTACAACACCGGGGTGGGCTGGCGGCACATCGTTGAGAAGATGCATATGACTGCCACTTTGACCAAGTGGTACGAAGAACACGGACGGCACGAGATTTTCGCAGGCGGCAAGAGTGTCAAGCTCAGCAGCACGGAACATCACCTGGTGTTGAAGAACGAGATTGTGACCAACGAGGCGCAGCATGATCTCGAACAGCTTGGAGTCGCAAAGAATGCCCGTGAGGAGAAGCTACGGGCGCGGGCCGAACGGCTCAAGGACCAGGAGAATCTCCGTATGGCGAGGCTCTATCGCGAGTTCGTGCTGAAAGAACAACCTGCTCTGGAGCTGGTGCAGATTGAGCTGGGGGCTACGCTGCACGCGCACGAGATTTCCCAGGGAAGCCGTGAGAGCGGTGATTAGGAAGACAGGATCAGCATTCGACATAATCCTGTGGTTGCTGTGCCCTCTGCTTGCGTTTTTGATCCTTCCCCAAGTGTTGGCCGGCCAGTCGGAAGATCTGCTGAACCGGGTCTGGAACGGCGTTCAGCAGGCGAGGAAGACTTACACGAGCATGTGCGGAACCATTACCGAGACCCGCACCTCCAACCTGATGGTGAAGCCTCTGGTGCTCCACGGCAAGTTTTGTTCCGAGGGCACAACCAAGTTCGCACTGGACTACTTTGAACCGTCCAGCATGCGGATCCGCTACAACGAGAACTACCTCAACGTTACGACCGGGAACAACACTCAGGTGACGGAAATGGGGAAAAACGTTCACCGGGCGCAGTCTTATTTCGGCGGGGAGAATTCTCTCGGCAATGTGAGAAAGAACTTCGAGATCACCGTGAAAGAGGACAGCCGGGACTACCAGATGAAACTGGTACCGCGGACGAACGCTTTTCGCGACAAGCTGAATTACATGATCGTGAAGCTGGACAAGAAGGACTTCCTGCTTCGGTCGCTTGAAGTCGATGGCAAGAGCGGAGTAAACAGCGTCTTCGTCATCGACATAAACTCGATGAATCCGAAAATCCCTGCCGACATGTTTGAGGTGTACAAACCAAAGTGACCAACCCCAGGGTAATCGGGCGAAATGAGATCGAGGCTCTAATTCCCCATCGCCTTCCGTTCCTGTGGATCGACCGGGTGGAAGAACTGGAGCCGGGAGTTCGTTGTATCGCAGTGAAGTTTGTAGACCCGGCAAACCCGATTTTTAGCGGACATTTTCCCGCCAGACCCCTCCTGCCGGGAGTTCTTCTGATCGAAGCTATGGCCCAGACCGCTGGAGTAATGATGGGGTCGGCCGCCCCGCAGGGCGCTGAACAGAGCACGGGAGTGGCTTTGCTCGCGGCCGTGAACCGCTTCAAGTTTTTCAAGCCCGTAACGCCGGGCCAGGAACTGCGCATCGAAAGCAGAAAGCTGACAGAGGCCGGACATATGGCATACATCGGCGGCACGGTGTGGGTGGGCGGCGAGATCGTCGCGACTGGCGAGTTGTCCGTGGTTTCGGGTTAATGGGCGGGGGCCGCAGCATGATGGCTCGTTGCATGCGCTTCGTGGGCGGCCTGGTGGTAAGCCATCCAGGGCTGGTCACAGCGCTGAGCGTAGTCGTTAGTCTCTGGTTGTATGCAAACATCCACAACCTGCGGACTGGCACCGACCTGGCCGATCTGTTTGGCAACGGCGACCCGCAATGGCAGGCCGCGAGCGAAATCGGCAAAGAGCTTGGCTATGGCAATCAGCTTTTCGTAGTGATCGAGGCTCCAGCAGGAGGCACGGACGTCACCGGCCAGATGGAAGACATGGCCGATCGTCTCACCGCCGACATGCAGGCGGGCGGACTATTCGCCAATGCACGCTGTGGCTTACAGGATGAGGAACTGCTCAAGGCAGTGCGGTTCTTTACCTGGAATTTTCCGGCATTCGCCCGGCCTGGGAATGTGGAAGATCTGAAGCGGCGCCTTGATCCCCAACAGATTCGGCAAAACGTTCGCCGCGCCGCAACCGAGTTGGTCAGTCCATTCTCTTCTCTGGGAACCAACTACTTCGTCGCCGATCCCCTGGGCCTGATGCAGGCGGAAACCGGCAATAGTCAGGGATTTTCGCAGTTTGCTAACTTCGATCTCAACTGGGGATCTGGAAACCGATTCTTCAGTAAAGACCACCGGGCTCTGCTCATCATTGCCGAACCGCGACAGTCGGCCATGGATTACAACTTCGCCGAGCAAGTAATGCGCTGGACGCGGGAGCACATCCGTTCGATGACGGCAGAGGCAGAACTCCGGGACGCCGGCGTACGAGCCACTCCGGCGGGGGCTTACGTTTATGCGGAGCTGGAACATAAACTCATCGAAACCAATATCCGCCGAATTTCCCTGATTTCCATTGTCGGCAACCTGCTGTTATGCCTGGTGATCTATCCGAGAATTCCACTTCTTCTTTTGTCGCTGCTGCCCGCCGGCCTGGGCATTATGTGGACTACCGGCATCGCAAGTTTTTATCCGGGACAGGTAAATCTGATCAGCCTGTCTTTCATTGCAATCCTGGCGGGACTGGGGGACGACCAGATCGTACATTTCTTCAACCGTGTGCCGCAGGAATGGACCGAGGGGGGAACGCTGGATGATGCGGTGTTACGGACCTTCGAAACCACCGGTCCCAGCGTCTTCCTCTGTATAGCAACAGCGGCCATCGCTACAGCCTCCCTGGCCACTGCGAAATTCAAGGGTCTGTCGGAGTTCGGATTCATCCTGACGGTCGGAATGTTCATGATGATGCTCCATACTCTGTTGACGGTGCCCGCGCTGCTCCGGTTATGGTGGCGAGTCTCGAAGCCACGCGCACCGGAAACGATCACCTTCCGGTTCCTTCCGCTCGTGGCGCGAAAATCCGTTGATTTTGTGGGCCGGCACACCCGCCTCGTGATTGGTTTAGGGCTGGGAGTGTTTCTGCTCTCACTAGGGTTTCTACCGACGATCAGATTCGAAAAACACTTCGAGATCGCCGGCGCCGATAACCCAGCCGTAGCCGCCCAGAACCTGCTCTCCGCAAGGTTCGGCATTGAAGGAAGTCCACACGTGCTGTTGATTGCGGGCGGCGAACAGGAAGTACTCAATAGAGCAGAAGAATTGACTGCCAGGCTGGCAGACTACAAGGACCGCGGTGTCATTAAATCATTGTTTTCACCCACGTTTCTGATTCCCTCAGCGCGAACTCAACGTGAACGAGCCAACTTGCTGGCGGGGGTCAATTTTGCGGCCTCGGCCCGTGCTCTGGAGGATTCGCTTCGCGAGAATGGTTTTCGGATTGGACCGGTGCAGCCCGTTATCGATCGACTGCGACAGCTCGGACAAGATCGGCAGCCCGGCACTGCGCCAATTACGCTGGAGGACGCCGCGAAGTCCCTGCCGACAGGACTGCTCAACAACAGCATTCGAAAGACCGGGAACGGTAGCTACGTCGCGGCGCTCACCTTTTATGGCGCCGATCCCGATGCTGTCGATGTAGTTCCGGAAAGTGTGGTCGGGTCATGGCGCAACCAATTTGGCCCGTTCGTGGAGTTTTCGTTCGACAAGATGAATCGCGACCTGCAGAGGCAAATCCTTCACGACAGCAGAAAAGCATTGATATGGACGGCGTCCGGGATTCTGCTGATTGTCTACCTTTGTTTTCGCAGCCTCCGCGTATCGCTCATTGTATTGATCCCGATCGTCTTCGGCGTTGTTGCAACCTTCGGCCTGTTGCTGCTGATGAGGCATCGCTTCAGTTTTATGTCGATCACGGCGATTCCACTCATCATCGGAATTGGCATCGACAACGGCATCCATTTGGTGCGCCGATACCAGGAGAACGAAAACAACGAAATTCTTGCGATCGCGAAGGCTTCGGGCGCGGCTCTCATTCAATCGAACCTGACCACGATAGTGGGGTTCGGGGCGCTGATGACCTCCAGTTTCTCGCCACTTGTAGAAATGGGTCTGGTCACTTCGTTGGGAGTTGCATTGGCGCTGGCCGGTGGCTTGCTGTTGATTCCTGCTGTCATTCTGTTGGACGAACGGCGCGGCGCAGTGCCAGGCGCGTCAACGGCCAATCCGAGCTAGGATTGATTTGGCAATGAAGGCTTCACTTCTGCTTTCGGTCTTCCTGCTTTTGCCGCTCATCGCGGAGGCTGGCCTGCCCCGGGTTGCCATCTCGATTCCGCCGGACCAGAGCTTCGAGGCAGGACTGAAAGCCGCCGAGCAGTGTGACGTTCCGGGCAAAGTGATCGTGTTGCCACCACTGACTTTTGATTTTGCGGCCGGCGAGACTCCGGTCGGCTCTTACGACGTGCAAGCCCTCCAGAGCGCAGCCGCAGGGTCAGAGGTCTGGCTGCACCTGACCGTGGGGGCCGGTTCGCTTACCGGCAAGGAATCTGAGCAGGAGATCACCCAGCGAGTGGACGCGTTTGCGAAATCGCTGCCTCTCTCCGCGACCGCTGTACGTGGTCTTGTAGTGGAGATAAAAGAGGCGCTGAAGAGTTCCGATCTGTTTGCGTTTGGGTTGGTGCGCCTGGCGCTAACCGCGAAGGGCACCAACGCGAGCTTGCGGCTGGCATTTGTTTTTCCACCTGGGATCATCGGCAGCCATGGCGATCTGGCAAAAAAGCTTGCCACCTATTCCGATCTGCTGGGAACCACTTTCGCCGAGGGTTGGCGCCAGGATGCCGCGTGGATTGCGGAGCACGCGCTAAACAAGCCGGTCATTCTTAGAGTAAACACCGAGGCCACAACGCCCTCGTCGTTTTTGAAGGCAATGCTCACTGCCGAGCCGTCGGTAGAAATTGTCTGGGCGGAGCCCCCGGATGCAAAGGCCGCCGCGCCGTTGTGCTCGACTGCCAGTTTCCTGAGCCGAGCCATTCCGGGCAACATGTTCGCGACGGATTCGGCAGGCTCTCCGTTCAGTGTTGTGGCGGATGGCGTCGCGAACAGCGAGTACCGCTGGTTCGCCGGCGGTCCCTCGGATGTGGTGATCGTTGCGCGCGTGAACGCGAGTCCCGCCTCTCCACAGACGATCAAGTTACGGAGTGTTAAGCCGGGGCCATTCGATATCAAGTGGTACGATCCCGCAACCGGCGCCGAACTCCCGGCGGGCGCAGCGACGAAGACGGACCAGGGTTTCGAACAGAGCTGCGCGTGCAGCAGCGAATACGCGCTGATCTCAATCCATCGACAGAGTGAAGCCGATCAGACGCTGTACAACACGGTCGAGGTGAAGAGCGGAGTCGAATTGAGCGTCGAGGAAATCATCGCCCGCTGGCAGCAGAATCGTGAAATCCAGAAACAGAAGCTGGAAAACTATATGGCCTCAAGTTTCATGAGTTTTCACTTTGAGGCCACCACTCTGGAACCGGGATTCGACATCTCGATGCAGCTCAAGCAATTCTTCGACCGGAACGGTCAGATGGAGATGGCGCAGAAAGAGTTCTACATAAACGGAGTGAAGTTCGGCAAGAACCACGAGTTTCCGTTGCCGGAAATCGAGCCGGAAAAAGTGATGACTCAGCCCCTCGAATTGAAGCTGAACGAGCGCTATGCCTACAAACTGCTCGGAACGGAACAAGTGGATGGGGCCATGTGTTTTGTCGTGGGCGTCGAGCCCAAGTCTCGGGATGAGGTGCTTTATAGCGGCAAGATCTGGATCGACGGTACGACCTTTCGCGAGGTGAAACAATTCCTAAGCCAGCGAGGCGTCAAGAGCAATGTGCTGGTCAATTCCGAGACCCAAACTTTCGAACTGGTCCGCGACCAAAAGGGCACTCAATTCAACTTACTGCGCTCGATTTACGCACAGCAATTGCTAAATGCTGCCGGACGCGATTTTGTGTTGCAGAGGACAGTGCAGTTTTCCGATTACGTGATCAACAGCCCGAACTTCACGGCCACGCTTGCGGCTGAGCATAGTTCCGAAGACCCGATGTTCCGCGATACGGACCAGGGATTGCGGCCGCTGCGGAAGAAAAACGGCGAGCGCGTCCTGGTAGAGGAGAACGCAAAGCGCATAAAGTCTCGGGTTTCCGGTTTGATGTACGGAGGCACGTTCAACTTCCCGATTCCGTTCTTCGGCGTCAGTACGGTGGATTTCGATTTTCATCATACTGGTGCGCAGCTTTCGACCTTCTTCGCCGGGCCCATCCTGATCTCCGACCTCTCGAAGCAGTTCCGGCCCAGGTTCCGCCTGGCAGTGGATCTCGCGCTCACCGGAGTGCCCGGCCAGAACCGTATCTACAGCAACAACACGGAATTGTTGCAGGGAGAAGTCTGGACGTGGGAACAAACAGCCGGCGTGCGCGTCTCGTGGCAGGCAACTGCCCATCTGGGCGTCACGGCCTCCAACTACTTCGCGTACGACAACTTCCTGCGGACCAGCCAGGCGGACGAGCGGTATCAGTTGCCGCGCAATGGCTTGAATGTGCTTCCAGGCCTCGAAATCAAGTACAGCCGCAAGGGTTATGTGTTCAAGGCGCAGGCGACACGGGGGTTGCGCATCGCCTGGAGGCCGTTCGGATGCACATCGCTGGACTCGTCTCCCACCGGGTGCGAGACTTCATCCACGAACCCGCCGCCGGAAAATAATCTATTGGTCCAGCGCCTGCAAAATGCATTCACGCTCTACAGCGCCGCTCTGAACAAGGATTACTACATCAGCAAGTTCACGAAAGGCGGATGGGACCTTTCTTATTGGGGCGGGAATCAGCTGGACCGCTTCTCGCGTTACTTTCCATCATTTCTTACGTCGCCGCGCCTCCACGGCATTCCACCCGGTACAGATTCCTTCGACGCGCTCGCCATGGCGAATGTGCACTACGGTTTCAATGTGATGGATTTCGTAAAAGTGGAGGGGATGTACGCGTATGCGCGCGCACGCAATCTGGATGAGTCGCTTCGATTCCGCAAGTTCGACGGCCTGGAACTCAACCTTAGCACTCCGGGTCCCTGGGGTACGCTGATGCAAGGCACGATATCGTACGCGCTGGACGGGAACATTCCGCGTTACAACTCGCGTTGGGCTGTATACATTTTGCTGTTCAAGCCCTTGCACTGAAATCGATAATGGCTGAAACAATTTCAGGCGAGCGCTCCGCCGACCGAAGGGTTGCATTGGTCACGGGAGCTTCGGGGACGATCGGGGCTGCCATCGCAAAAGGTCTGGCAGGCACGGGGTTTCGCGTAGCTGTGCATTATCGTCATGGGCGAGAGTCCGCGGATAAAGTCGTTCAACACATCGTCGCCGCCGGCGGAGAGGCCTCGTCGGTAGAAGCCGATCTTTTACGCCAAGAGAGCGTGGCCGCGATGTTTGATCGGGTCGAACAGCAATTCGGCGTAGTCGATTATCTTGTCAACAACGCGGGAATCAACCGCGATGTTCTCCTCGCCTTCATGTCCGACGAACAATGGGATGAAGTGATCGATACCAACCTGCGCGGCACCTATCTGTGTTCGCGGTTGGCCCTGCCGGGCATGATTCGCCGAGGCGGCGGAGCCATTTGCAATATCGTGTCTCCGGCCGGAATTCGCGGGCAAGCGGGCCAGTGCAATTACTCGGCAGCCAAGGGAGGCATTATCGCTTTCACCAAGGCGCTCTGTCGTGAAGTCGGCCGGTTCCAGGTCCGGGTGAACGCCGTTTGCCCCGGCGTGATTCCGAGCCCGATGTCCGCCAGGTACATTGAGAAAGAAGAGAAACGTGTGCTTTCCGAAATTCCTTTGGGGCGCTTTGCCAGGCCCGAAGAAGTCGCTCCGTTGGTCGCGTTTCTGGGATCCAACGAAGCAAGTTACATCACCGGACAGGTGATTGCTGTTGATGGAGGGCTTTTGTAGCTTGCCGACGGGGTGGAAGAGTCAGGATCCGCAGGGATCTGCTTTTCTCTGGTCTCGCTCGTTGATACTTTCAGCCGGTTCCCTGTGTACCTCTGTGACCCCTCTGGTCAAGAATCGACCACAGCGTACACAGAGGAACACAGAGGGTCGTCCTCCATGCATGACCTCTTGCCATCCCGACCGAGGGTCAACTCAGCTTGTCTTTCGGGTCCTCTGTGCCCCTGTGGTGAAGACAAAAACCAAAGAGCAGAGCCACTCTAGGTGCCTGGGCTCTGTGGTATGCTCTGACTTTGTAAAGCCTATGGCGAGCGTTAAGGATCAACTCAAGCCCCTTATTTTGAGTAGCTTGCGGATCACTGACCTGACCCCGCAAGATCTGCGCGACGATCAGCCGCTGCTCGGCGGAGAGTTGGAAATTGATTCCATCGACGTGCTCCAACTCGTCCTGGAGATTGAGAGACACTTCGGCATCAAGCTAGTGGAGGGCGGCTTCGATCAGAAACACTTCGAAAGTGTGAACGCTCTGGCGGCGATCATCGAATCAAGAGTAGCGGAAGCAGGGACCTGACATCATCTTCAACTCTTTCAGTGTGTAATTCCTGCCAATCCTCATTCAAGCGAAATTCTCCAAATGCAATTTGCAGCTCGTGCAACTCTGCGGCTTGCGCGCTTTGGACAGTGCAACGTCACCTGTTTCGATCTCCCCGGCAATGCCTCTCGGTTTTTATAGGAGCCCTGAGATAATTCCCATGCGACCGATGATGAAGACGAAAATGGCTCAGACCTTGGGCAAACGCCGCATGGCTGGCAAAAAGTGACGCGCTGGTACCAGCACCGTTTTCACAACACCACAGCACTGCGGATGATCTTCGCCATCATGCCAAGACTGCCGCGGTTTCTCCATCCTCCTGTTGCGGCTGTCACAGCGCTGATCTTCTTCCTTCTACTGAAGCAGGAGCGACGGGCGGTCACAGGGAATCTTCGTCGTGTCTCCGGCAAGCGCGGGCCCGCATTGCACTGGAAAGTCTACCGGGTGTTTTATTCCTTCTGCGACCTGATGGTTTCATACTGCTACGTACCACAGGCCACCCACTCACAACTGCTCGGCATGTTGGTGGACTCCGAGAGCATTGGAGCCAAGGTCGAGGAATGCCTGGCGGCGGGCAATGGGCTGATCGTCTGGACGGCGCATGTGGGGAACTGGGAATTCGCCTCGCGCTTGCTGGCAATGTACGCCTGCGTTAACGTGGCACGGGTGGTCGAGGAGAATCCGGCAGAGATCACGCTGCGGAATCTGATGACCAGCGAACGGATCAAGACCGTGGACCTTAAACAAGGAGTGTCAGCCACGCTGGAGCTCTTGAACGCCTTGCGTCGAAACGAGATCGTGGCGATGCAAGGAGACCGCGTTTATCAGCGTCGTACTTCGGAGATACCGTTTTTCTCCCAGCCCACCCCCTTTCCGCTGGGCCCATTTGTGCTCTCGCAGGTTTCGGGCGCGCCGGTGCTTCCCGCCTTCGTGATCCGCAGAGGCTGGCTTCGCTACCAGAGCCTGATCGGAGATCCGATTCCGCCGGCTCCGCCACCGAGAACTCGTAACGGCGATGATCCTGGCATCACTGACGCGATGCGCCAGGCTGTGGGGTTTCTGGAAACAACGCTAGCGGCCCACTATGATCAGTGGATGAACTATTTTGATTTTTGGCCGATTGCCCCGCGGGAATGAAGCAGGCTTGAGAATGGCAAATTTGCTGCAGCCTCGTGAGTTCTCTCATCCTCATGGCCATGTCAGATGTGGCTAAGACGCCGCGAGTCGGAAGAAATGGAAACGCCCAAGAGCTGATAGGCCGTCGACGGTTAAAACTCTACTCGGTTTTATCCTCCACTTTTTCAACCCCCTCTTTGGTCTTCTCGGCAGTCTTGTGCACGGCCTTTTTGCTGGTTTTCTTAACGGTGTGAGCTGTTTTCTTCGTTGTTTTCTTGATCGCCCTGCCCGTGCTTTTTGCGGCTTGTTTTGCCGAGCTACCAGCATTCTTCACGTCTTGTTTGGCGTTTGAATCTTGTTTGGCGCTTGAATCTGTTTGTGCTCCGGAAAAGGCCAAAGTACCGATGAGAAAGAACAACAAAAGCATTAGTTTGCGTGACATAAGGCTCCTTAATCTGAAGTTCGGGCCGATTCTGAGCGAACCGCTCGAAAATCCCTTCGGCCCAAAACTGTTACCTATGTCCTAGGTACGTTCTGTCACCCATGTCTCCGGGCTGGACCCCTAAAAAGATTGGTCGGGGAGAGAGGATTTGAACCTCCGACCCCCTGGTCCCGAACCAGGTGCTCTACCAGGCTGAGCCACTCCCCGACGAGAACGGTGACCCTGCGCGAAGGAATCCAAGGCGCAGGCATGATGCGATTTTAGCGCGTCAATGACCGAATTATAGCATCCGGTGGGTTACGTCCCCGAGGCCGGGTTCGCCGATTCGCGCGGGAATCCCGGCCAGACTCCATGATCAAGAACCATTAACCACAGTGGACACAGAGGATCACAGAGCCACTACCCTCAGGCGAGTCGGGAACAAGCCAGGACGACGAA
The DNA here is from genome assembly GCA_963803205.1 of Terriglobales bacterium. GTDB lineage: Bacteria > Acidobacteriota > Terriglobia > Terriglobales > Acidobacteriaceae > CAWDLG01. Next base: position 89,454 of record CAWDLG010000002.1, on the reverse strand, counting down.
AAGCCTCTGGCGACAGGGAGGACAGGTGATCACAGGTGAATCTCCCGCCTCAAGGTGGGCCGTCACGCCGAGAAAGTCCGGCGAACGGTTCTTCCGTTACAATGTGGCTGGCTCCTTCGTATTAAAACGTTTTGTGCCTGCCGGCGCCGGCCCGGCAGAGGCATGCGGGTGCGTCATTTGAGCGCGAGCGTCCCCCGCTGCCGCACGAACGCCGAGTACCGATTCGAGGATCAGGCCGATGTCCGACAAGCCCGACAAGGGCGGCTTTCCCCATTACATGATCAAGGAGATCTTCGAGCAGCCCAAGGGGCTGCGCGACACGGTGAGCCCGCGGGTTTCGCTGAGCGAGGCCGTGGTGCTCCTGAAAGATATCCGCATCAAGACGGAAGACATGCGGGCGCTGCGGCGGATCAATATTGTGGCTTCGGGAACCAGCCGGCATGCGGGCCTGGCCGGGCAGTACATGATCCAGGAACTGGCGAATCTGCCGGTCGACGTCGACTATGCCAGCGAATTCGAATCCCGCAACACGCTGATCGGGCCGGGGGAAATCACTACGGTGATTACGCAGTCGGGCGAGACCGCGGATACGAGCTCCGCCCAGCGCGAGGCGAAAGCCCGGGGCTCACACACCATCGCGATTTCCAATGTGGTCGATTCGACTATCGCCCGCGAGGCCGACGCGGTGCTCTATACCTACGCCGGGCCGGAGGTGAGCATCGCTTCAACCAAGGCTTTTACCGCGCAGATGGCGGTGCTGTTTCTCTTCGCGCTGTACCTGGGACAGGTGAGGGGGAAACTCGGCAAGGAGCAGCGGCGGCAATACATTCGCGAGCTGCTGGAACTTCCCGACAAGCTCGAAAAGCTGCTGGAGTCGGCGGGAGCGTGCGAAAAGCTGGCAGAAGCCTACCTCAAGTTTGAGGACTTCCTCTATATGGGGCGGGCAATCCACTACCCCATTGCGATGGACGGGGCGCTCAAACTCAAGGAAGTCTCCTACATCCACGCCGAGGGTTATCCGACTGGCGAAACCAAGCATGGCCCGCTGGCGCTGATCGACGAGAACCTTCCGGTAGTGATCGTGGCCACCTGCGACCGCAACGACCCCGGTTCGGTGATTCGCTACGAGAAAACCGTTGCGAACATTCGAAGCTTCAAGCAGCAATCGGGACGAGTGATTGCGATCGTCTCCGAAGGCGACACCGAGCTGCCAGAGATAGCGGACCACGTGATTCCGGTTCCGCGGGTTTCAGAGCTGCTGCTGCCGATTCTGGAGATTGTGCCGCTCCAGCTTTTTGCCTATTACCTGGCGGTCCGCCGCGGGCTGGACGTAGATCGCCCGCGTCATCTGGTGAAGTCGGTTACTGTGGAATAGGCGGCAGACTCTAGTTTGGCTTGCCGGTTTTGCCGTCGGTGAGGTAGCGGAGCAGGGCGGTGTCCGCTGCATACTTGCACTTCTTCTGAAATGCCGCTTCCGGGCTGATCACTACATCCTCTGAAGCCTTTTGCCGGATGCTCTGGCGGAGCTTGTCGCCTTCCGCCGACTCGTTGGTCATCACCTGCATATAGAACCAGAGGAAGTGTCGCATCTGATCGACAGCGGACTTGAGCACTTGCAGCGACTCCATCTCCGGCAACTGGCTCAAGGCTTCCAGCAGTTCGGGATCGCCGGGAGCTTCCATCGCCGCGCAGTTCAATTCACGCTGAATCGCACGCAATTCTTCGGTGACACGAAGCACGCGAATGTGAATATCGTCGAGATAGTCGTCGCGGTCCATGCCTCAACATCTCACCCGCGTCAGGCAGCGAACAGATGTCCCATGGGCATGCGCTTTCGTAATTCGAGCATTACCTTTGTACGCAGCGCGCACAAACGGTTCGGGCCTAGGCAGTTTGTTTCACGCTGTCGCGCGAAAACCCGCCAGCAGCACGGATCTCGGGGACCTCGACGATTCGTATTCCCACGCAGGGATTTTCGACGGCATGTGCCAATGCGGCAGTCATCTGCGCGATGGTTACCAGCCCCAGGCGGCGAGCGCCGTCTCTGGTGGCGGGTAGCAGACCGAGAATCCAGTACAGGGGGAGAATGGCATACGGCCAACGGTGCCCCGGCCCGAGCACGTACCAGGGCCGCAGCACCGTCGCGTTCAACCCGCTCTGCCGCAGCGCGGCTTCACATTCAGCGCGGACCTGGATGTAAGCCTTCATCACCGGTGCGGGATGGGCAACGCTGAGATAGATGAAGTGCTGCACGCCTGCCTGCGAGGCCGCCCGGATGGCTCCGGTGGCTGCGATAAAGTCCACATTCCGGAATTGGGCAGCTTTTGAAGGATTGGGATGAGAGACTCCGACGAGTTGAACGAAGGTATCAGCGGGAGAAATCCGCGCAGCATACGAGGCGGCGTCAAGAGCGTTTCCAATCACTGGCTCGGATCCCGCCGGAAGCCTGCTCTCCGATCCTGCGCGCACCAGGGCCCGGACCTCGTGCCCAGCCTCGAGCAGACGGCGGATGAGCGGGCGCCCCAGATAGCCCGTGCCGCCAGTGATGAACACTTTGTGACGAGTCACGGTCAGGCGCTGGCAGCTTCACGGCTTCCCAACGGCAGGAAGTATTGCGTGCCCTTGATGGGCGCGGAAACCTTGCGTAGCAACTCCTGCAAGTCTTCGTTCCGTTCGACGAAATCGATCTCGGAAGTATTCACGACCAGAAGATCCGAAGACGTGTAATGAAAAAAGAAGTGCTCGTAGGCTTTGACGACTTCCTCGAGGTAATCTTCGTTGATCGCCCTCTCGCCGGGAGCGTTTTTCTTTTTGAGCCGCTTCTTCAACACGTCGGGCGTGGCCTGGAGATAAATGACGAGATCGGGCGAAGGAATCTGCTCGCGGAAGAAGTTGTAGTAGCGATTGTAGGTCTCGAGTTCCAGATCCGTGAGGTTCAGGCATGCGAAAAGCTTGTCCTTCTCGAAAATGAAGTCGCTGACCACGGTTCGCTGCGAGCGTGGGCCGAGATCGAGTCCGCGAAGCTGCTCGAACCGCCGGGCCAGAAACGCGAACTGGGCCTGAAAGGCGGCTCCTCTTTGTCCTTCATAAAATGCATGCAGAAATGGGTTGTCCTCGGCTTCGACCACACGCTGCGCGTTCAGGCGTTCGGCCAGCATGCGCGCCAACGTGCTCTTGCCGACTCGTATGGGACCCTCCACAGCAATGTAACGGGGCAGCTCAAATAGATTGGCCATGGGTTCTGGGAGAAAGGGAATTCTCTGGCAGAATAACGCGGCGGAAACCGGCAGGCAATTGAGGATTCAGTTAACAGAAGCCACTCAGATACGGATTGTGCCCGCTCGAAGCGCGGACACAACATCCGGGGTGGTTTTCCACAGAAGATTCGGCCGGGGCTAGAATTATTGCGCATTGAAGTCATCGGCCAAAAAGCGCGCCGGGCAGAGCGAGGAGCATCTTCGGCGCGTTCGACGCATTTGCATGGCGCTGCCGCAAACCACGGAGAAACTCTCTCACGGCGAACCGACTTTCTTTGTGGGGAAAAAGGTCTATGCGATGTTCGCCAACAACCACCACCAGGATGGGCACATCGCGGTGTGGATTCCGCTGGAGGCGGGCATGCAGCCGATTCTGATCAGGAACGAACCGCAGAAATTCTTCAAGCCGCCTTACGTTGGCGTGCGGGGATGGGTAGGCATCGAGTTGGAAAGTGTCAACGATGAAGAATTAGGTGGATATCTGCTCGATGCCTGGCGGCTGATTGCTCCGAAGAAGATTCAGGCGCCGGGATTTCGCGAATTATTGTGAGACTTCGCCGGCAACAGCAGATCCCTCGACTGCGCTCGGGATGACAAATTTTCGGAGCCCGCCAAGTGGAGGGACCCGCGTTTCGCGGTACCGACAAACCGCTTTCCGACGCTTGTTTACTTATTTTCGGGCAGGCCTGAGATCTCCATCAGCGGCCTGATCTCGACCGTGCCCCAGCGTCCAGCCGGAATTTGCGAGGCGATGTCAATCGCCTTGTCCAGGTCTTTGGCGTCCACTAGGAAGTAGCCGCCAAGCTGCTCGCGGGTTTCGGCGAACGGACCGTCGGTCACCATGCGCTTGCCGTTGCGCACGCGGACGCTGGTAGCCATCGTCGTGGGATGGAGAGGGCCGGCGGCAACGTACTCTCCGGTCGTGCTCAGATATCGCGCGAACTCAGCCGAGTCCTGGTAACACTGATCGCGCTCACTCGGGCTCAAGCTTTGCTCGTCGAGATAAATCAACATCATGTATTTCATCGGTTGGCCTTCCATCGGTTAGTCGACTGCGGGGACACCCCATTTATAGAAGAAACACTCCGGCGATGGGGTGTCACCAGCTCTCAGGCCGCCGGCTCGAGGACGGAAAGGATGTTTCCCGCCGGGTCCTTGAACCAGGCGATAACCGGCCCTTCCCCACGAAGAACTCCCCGATTGTCAGTCTTGAGATTGGGATCGTTGTAGATCTCAAAGCGGACGCCGCGTTTTGTAAGGTCATCGACCGCCTTGTCGACGCTGTTGACCGGAAAATTGAGGACCGTGAAGGTTGCGGGGGCGTGGTTCGGCTTGGGATAAATCAAAACCGTATTGTCTCCCGCCGAGAGTTTCAACATTCCGTGGTCCTCTGTGACCTCGAGCCCGAGGGTCCCTCCGTAGAATTCCTTGGCCTTCGCGATGTTGTCCACTGAAAAGCTGTTAAACGCTTTGCTCTGTTTCAACATGATGATTCCTTTCTTTTGAATAATGTTTGACGCTCACACTGAGGTTTGGGTCGCTCGCCCCGGAGATTTTTGTGAATCGCTCGCAACCAGCTCTCGGACTGGCCGCACTTCGATCGTGCCCAGTCGAGCCATGGGAATCTTTGTGGCCACGCGCATAGCCTCATTCAGGTCAGCGGCCTCGACCAGGATAAATCCCCCGAGCTGCTCTTTGGTCTCCGCGAAGGGGCCGTCCGTGGTGAAGAGCCTGCCACTGCGAACTCTCAGCGTCGTGGCCGTACGGACGCCCTCCAGCGCCTGGGCTGCTATGAGGTGGCCGCTGCTGCGGAGTTCCTGATCGTAGGCAAGGGACTCATCCACCAGGGCAGAATGTTCTTTTTGAGACAGGGTGTTCATTTTGTCTTCTTCCCGATAGACCAGGCACAGGTACTTCATGGCTTCCCTCTTCGTTCGCGCTGTGAACTACTTTTCATTGGATAGTCGTGTGGATTGTGGCCAATTCGACAGGCGAAAAAAGAATTTCCAGAGATTCTTGGGGGTCAAGCTGGCGCCCTACTCGCCCAGTTCCGCCAGTCTGCGCTCCAGAAATCGGCGTTCCGGGGCCTGGCGGGTGAGGCTAAGAGCCTGCCGATAAGAAGTACGGGCTTCGGCGGTCTTGCCCAGTCGGCGATACAGATCGGCCCGGGCGGAGTGCGCCAGGTGGTAGTCGGCCAAATCGCCGCGCGCCAGAATTCCCTCAATGATACCCAGGCCGGCCTGCGGCCCATCGCGCATTGCAATGGCCACGGCGCGATTGAGCTCGATTACGGGAGACGGTTCGGCCCGGGATAGCAGGTCGTAAAGAGCGACGATGTGTCCCCAGTCCGTGGCCGCCGGCGTGGGCGCCTGGGCATGGGCGGCGGCGATCGCGGCCTGCACCGTGTAGGGTCCGATCTGGCCGCCAGAGAAAGCGCGCTGCACCAATCCAACTCCCTGAGCGATCTGCTCGCGGTTCCACAGCGATCGGTCCTGCTCGTCCAGGAGGATCAGCTCTCCCGTTGGCGAGGTGCGCGTCGGACGGCGAGACTCGTGCAGAAGCATCAGGGCCAGAAGACCGAGAGCCTCAGGCTCGGGAAGCAGCTCGGTGAGCAGCCGTCCCAGGCGGATGGCCTCACCGGACAAGTCGGGTCGCGTGACGGAATCACCCGAAGAGGCAGAATACCCTTCGTTGAATACCAGGTAGATGACACGCAGAACGCTCTCGAGTCGATCCGGCAGATCGGCGCGCGCCGGCACCTGGTACGGAATTCGGGCATCGCGGATCTTGGCTTTGGCGCGGACGATGCGCTGGGCCACGGTGGGTGCGCCCGTGAGGAAAGCGTGCGCGATTTCCTCGGTGGTGAGGCCGCACATTTCACGCAGGGTGAGCGCGATCTGGGCGTCCGGCTGAAGCGCAGGATGGCAGCAGGTGAAGATCAGCCGCAGGCGGTCGTCCTGCAGACCTTCCGAATCGAGCGCCGTCTCGTCTGGAGTGACATCGTCGAGCTGCCGGGCGAGTTCTCCGACCGAGGCGTCGAAGCGGGCGCGGCGGCGTATGGCGTCGATCGCCTTGAAACGGCCCGCGGAAACCAGCCAGGCCCGCGGGTTGGCGGGCACGCCGTCGCGCGGCCACTGCTCCATGGCAGCCATGAACGCGTCGTGCAGCGCCTCTTCAGCGAGATCGAAGTCACCCAGCAGGCGGATGAGCGTGGCCAGCACCCGCCGCGATTCCGAGCGATAGACCTCCTCTACAGTCTGGCGCGCGTGATCGGTAGCAGGCATCGGCATCAGCGAAAAGAAGTTCTGATTCATGATATCCGGCTTTGCCGTTTGCCGGACTCAGCGGCCTAACCATCCCAAACCGTATTGACAGAGCTGTCTAATACGGCGTAAACCATAGATTTTAACAACACGTTAGCGAGGGCCGGCCCAGCCATGCGGAAAAGTGCACTTCTACTTGTTCTGATCGTCTTTTTCTCATTTCTGGCTGCCGCGCAAGAGATTGCAGTGGCCGCCGCTGCCGACCTGCAATTCGCCATGCAGGACATCGCCGCGCGCTTCCAGAAGGAAACCGGAAAGACACTGAAGCTGACTTACGGATCTTCCGGTAACTTCTTTGCGCAACTTCAGAACGGCGCTCCGTTCGACGTGTATTTTTCTGCCAACCTCGACTACCCGAAACGGCTTGAGGCCGCAGGCCTCACCGAGCCAGACAGTTACTACGAGTACGCCACCGGAAAGATCGTCATCTGGGTTTCCGCGAGTTCGAAACTGGACTTGCGTTCCGGGCTCGCCGCCTTGGCGAACCAGGGGGTGGGGAAGATCGCTATCGCCAATCCGCAACACGCTCCCTACGGACAGGCGGCTGTCGCCGCTCTGAAGAAGGAGAATGTCTACGATAATGTTTCTGACCGGCTGGTGCTGGGAGAGAACATCTCGCAGACTGCCTCGCTCGTGGTTTCCGGCGCCGCCGATGCCGGCATCGTGGCTTTATCGCTCGCGCTCGCTCCCACCATGAAGGACAAGGGACGGTACGTAGAGGTCCCGGCCGGCGATTACCCACCGATCAAACAGGCCTGCGTGATCATGCGGTCAGCGAAGAACAAGGATGCAGCCCGGGAGTTCCTGGAATTTCTGAAGAAACCGGCGATCGGGCAGGCGTTGCAGTCGTACGGCTTTGTGGTTCCTGGAAATTCGACAAACGTCCGATGAGTACCGTGCTGGGAGGGAAATCAATGCGCGCCCCGAAGGGAAATCTGCTGCGGCCACGCGATGCGGCCAAGATTCTCGGCATCAGCTACTCCACGCTGAAGCGCTGGATTCTGACCGGCAAGATCAACACGGTGAAGACATCGGGTGGCCACCATCGCATCCCCGAACCGGAACTCGATCGCCATCTTCACCTGTCGTCGAAGCGGGCTCCCTTTCCGGAGAGGCGCTCCGACTTCCGGCGCATCAGCGCCCGCAACCAGCTCATCGGCCGCATCGTCGCCCTTTCGGTCGATGGGCTGATGGCCCAGGTCTCTCTCTCGATCGGGGGACAGCGCATCACCTCGGTGATCACAGCCGACGCCGTCCGCGAGATGAGACTGCGCGTAGGCCAGCAGGCAGCCGCGCTGATCAAATCCACAGAAGTAATGATTCTGAACGTCTGATCGGGCGGTTTGCTGTGTTCTCGACGGTCGAAGATTTCTGAACCACAGAGGCGCACGGGATACACAGAGGCACGGGCCACGATCACACTGCCGCGCCCACATTCCCTAAATTCCTGAATTCGCTGTACAATGCCCACGCTTTGAGTGCGAGAGATTCCAGCCAGTCAGGCCAAATTCAAACCTTAAGGGAGAGATCAAATGCAGAAGTGGACACTCTGGATCGTGTGTGTGTTGACGCTTTGTTGTTGTCTATCCGTGCCATTACTGGCGCAATCCGCTAAACCGCCCGTGTACACCTACGTTGCACAATGGGCTGCGCCCCGCGCGCAGTGGGGCGACATCACGAAGCTCGAGGAACAGGATCGCGCAGTGCTCGACAAGCTTGTCGCCGACGGCACGCTCATCGGCTATGGCGCCTATTCCAACCTCATTCACCAGGAAGGAGAGCCGACTCACGGGTCCTGGTTCAGCGCTAATTCCGAAGGCGGTCTGCTCAAAGCGCTCGAAGCAGTGTATGCCCAGCCAAATCTGGTCGGATCGCCCGTGCAGGCCGCGTCGAAGCACTGGGACCAGATTCTGACCGGCGAGGTCTACAACTCCAAACCCGGTTCGTCGGCCGGATATCTGACCTGGTCGCGGTGGCAACTGAAGCCGGGCGCAATGCGCAGCTACCAGGAGCTCTCAAAAAAGGTGTTCGTGCCGGTGCTTGAGAAGCTCCTCTCCGAGGGGACGATCACTTCCTACGGGCAGCTCACCGAGGACTACCATACGGGACAACTGGGCGTCATCTACGAGTACTTCACCGTGCCGGATGCCGCAGCGATGGACAAGGCGAACAAGGCGCTGGAAGATGTCTTCAATAACAATCCCTCGCTCGGCGACGCGGTTCGGGGTCTTACGGAGCGGGACGGGCACCGCGATTTCCTTACGCGGCTCCAATTCATGGTCAACAAATAGACGGCTGTTCTGACCCCTCAATAAATAAGCCGGTGGCAAACGCCACCGGCTTTTTTCTGCAAAGTACTCTTTAGGATCGCGCCTTCTCGGGTACCTTCTCGCCCACGCGCCTACTTACCGCGAACGTCATCTTGCCCGCTTTGCGGTCGGCGTCGACAACAACGTGGTCACCGTGCAAAACTTCGCCGTCGAGGATCTTCAGCGCCAGCGGATCCTGCACCAGCTTCTGGATGGCGCGCTTTAACGGACGCGCTCCGAAGTTGGGATCGAAGCCTTCGGTGAACAGACGTTCCTTCGCCGGATCGGTCAGCTCGAGCGAAATCTTGCGCTCGGCCAGCAGCCGGCGCAGATCCTCAAGCCGCAGTTCGATGATCTTGACCAGCTGTTCCTTGCCCAGCGGACGGAAGACGATGATATCGTCCACCCGGTTCAAAAACTCCGGCTTGAAGTGCCCGTGTAGGGCATTCATCACCTGCTTCGACGCCTCGTTGAATTCCTTCTCCGAGCGCAGCCCCTCCGCCTGCAGGAACGAGGAACCGATGTTCGAAGTCATGATGATGACCGAGTTCTTGAAGTCCACCGTGCGGCCCTTGCCGTCGGTGAGGCGGCCGTCGTCCATGATCTGTAACAGGACGTTGAACACGTCCGGGTGGGCCTTTTCGATTTCGTCGAAGAGAATCACCGAATAAGGACGCCGACGCACCAGTTCGGTGAGTTGGCCGCCCTCTTCATAGCCCACGTATCCCGGAGGCGCGCCGATTAGCCGCGACACAGCGTGTTTCTCCATGTACTCGGACATGTCGATGCGGACAAGGGCGTGCTCGTCATCAAACAGAAACTCGGCGAGCGCACGCGCCAGTTCGGTCTTGCCGACGCCGGTTGGGCCGAGAAAGATAAATGAACCGATCGGCCGCTTGGGATCGCTTAACCCGGCCCGCGACCTGCGGATGGCGTTGGCCACGCGCTCGAGCGCGGCATCCTGCCCGACCACGCGCAGGCGTAGCCGGTCTTCCATCGTCACCAGCTTTTTGACTTCGCCTTCGAGCATCTTGGAAACCGGAATTCCGGTCCACTTGGAGACGATCTTGGCGATGTCCTCCTCGTCGACTTCTTCCTTCAGCATGCGCTGGCCCTGGCTCTCGGTCTGCGCCGTGACTGAGGCCAGTTCTTCTTCGGCCTGACGAAGCAGGCTGTAACGGATTTCGGCGACGCGCTGCAGATTTCCCTTGCGCTCCTCCGCCTGCTCTTCGATCTTGAGCTGCTCGATCTTCTCTTTGAGGGAACGGGAGCGGGCAATCAACTCCTTCTCCTGCTTCCAGCGAGCCTTGAAGGCATTGGCCTTCTCATGATTCTCGGCCAGCTCTTTCTCGATAACGGCGAGGCGCTCTTTCGAATTGGGGTCGCTTTCTTTCTTCAACGCCTGCTTCTCGATTTCAAGCTGCATGGCGCGGCGCTGGAGTTCGTCGATTTCCGTGGGCAACGAGTCGATCTGGATGCGCAGCGAAGCAGCGGCTTCATCAATGAGATCGATTGCCTTGTCAGGCAGGAAGCGATCCGAGATGTACCGATGCGACAGCGTGGCCGCAGCCACGATGGCGGAATCCTTGATGCGCACGCCGTGGTGGACCTCGTAGCGCTCCTTCAGGCCGCGCAGAATCGCGATGGTGTCTTCGACATTCGGCTCGCCGACAAACACGATCTGGAAGCGGCGCTCAAGGGCTGCGTCCTTTTCGATGTATTTGCGGTATTCGTTGAGAGTCGTAGCGCCGATGGCCCGCAGTTCGCCGCGGGCGAGAGCGGGCTTGAGCATGTTGGAGGCGTCAATCGCGCCTTCGGCAGCGCCAGCGCCGACCAGGGTGTGCAATTCGTCGATGAAAAGAACAATCTGGCCCTGCGAGTCTTCGATTTCTTTCAGAACCGCCTTCAGGCGGTCTTCAAACTCACCACGGTACTTCGCCCCCGCCAGCATCGCGCCCAGGTCGAGAGCGACCACACGCTTGTTTTTCAGGATCTCGGGAACGTCGCCGGAGATCACGCGTTGCGCCAGTCCCTCGACGATGGCGGTTTTGCCGACGCCGGGCTCGCCAATTAGAACAGGATTGTTCTTGGTGCGGCGCGAGAGCACCTGCACCACACGGCGGATTTCCTCGTCGCGTCCGATGACAGGATCGAGTTTGCCGCGTCGCGCGAGTTCAGTCAGGTCGCGAGCATAGCGTTCAAGCGCCTGATACTTGGCTTCAGGATTCTGGTCGGTCACTTTCTGAGTTCCGCGCACGGCGGTCAGCGCCTTCAGCACCGAATCGTAGATTGCGCCGTGGCGCGCGAGAAGTTGCTGCGCGGCATCGCGCTTCAGCTCCGTCACCGCCAGCAGCAGGTGCTCGGTCGAGACGTATTCGTCCTTGAAATTGTTGGCTTCCTTGAAGGCCCGCTCAAACAGTTGGTTCGCCGCCTGCGACATGGACGCCTGCGTGCCGCCGGACACCTTGGGCAGGCGCTCGATCTCCTGGTAAGCCTCATGCAGAACGGCCTGCACGCCCACGCCTACTTTTTCCAGCACGGGAGGCACGATGCCTTCCTTGTCCTCGACCAGTGCGGCCAACAGGTGCAGGGGCACAATCTCGGGATTGCCGTGTTCGCTCGCCAGTTCGGTGGCGCGCTGCACCGCTTCCTGAGTTTTGAGTGTGACTTTGTCCCAGCGTATTGCCATGGTTTCCCCGCTTCTAGTTTCAGGTTTTGCGTCTCGCGTTGCAAGTACTGACTGCAAGCAAAACGGGAGGCAACCCGCCTCCCGTCGAAACCTTATTACGAGGGCGGAGCCCAGGCCCCGCCCGCAACATCATTGCCAGTGCCAGTGCGTTATGCGGCCTGCCCGGCGCTCTTGGGCTGCTTGCCTTCGAGCGTCTTGCCGCTGCCCACGTTGACCTTGATCTGCTTGGGCTTGGCTTCTTCGCGCTTCGACAACCGGATCTTCAGAACGCCCTTGTCATAGTCGGCCGAGACGTTCTCGGAATCCACGGTAGTCGGAAGAGTGAAGGTGCGGGTGAAGCTGCCATACTGGCGCTCCACGCGGCGGAAGTTCTCTTCTTTCTCTTCCTTCTCGAACTTGCGCTCGCCATGGACAGTCAGAGTGTTGTTTTCCACCCGGATGTCGAGGTCCTTCTCGTCAATCCCGGGTACTTCCAGCTTCAGGGTGATGTGGTGCTCGTCCTCGTAGACGTCAACCGGAGGGGCAAAGCTGCTGGTGGTCAGCGCCTCGTCCCGCTCGCCGTAGGTGTCACGGAACAAGCGGTTCATACGGTCCTGCAGGGTGGAAAATTCGCGAAATGGTTCCCAACGGGTAAGCACGGTCATAAATCCTCCTTCAGATGTCTTGGTGTTGGCTTGAGCTTCGTTTGGCTTCAGCATGTTAGATGCCTTATTAGCGCAAACGAATCATAAAATATGAGCGTGTTGTTGTCAACTGATTAATCTAGCTTGTTTTCATCAGCTTACTGCCATAATCACGCACTTCAGATAGGCTGTTTCCGGTACGTTCACCAGAATGGGATGGTCCTTCGACTGGCCGCGGTTTTCCAGCAAGCGAATTGTTCTGTGGACATCGCGGGCGGAATCCGCCACCACGGCAAGAAAGTCTGCTGGGCTCACGTGGTACGAGCAGGAGCAGGTGACGAGGATGCCTCCCGGCCGAAGCATTCGCAGCGCCCGCAGGTTCAGCTCTTTGTATCCCCTCAGGGCGGTATCGAGATTCTTCCTGGTCCTTGCGAAGGCGGGCGGGTCGAGAACGACGGTGTCGTATTGCCGGCCCGAGGCTGCGTAATCGCGCAGAAGGTCGAAGGCGTTGGCCTCGATCCACTCGATTTCGCGTCCGTTCAGGCCGGCATTGCGATCCGCCGCCTCCAGGGCAGGACGCGAGCTGTCGATCCCAGTCACCTGGGAACAGCGCTCAGCCAGGTGAAGCGCAAAGCCTCCGTGATAGCAGAAGACGTCGAGAGCCTCGCCTCGAGCGTAGTGAGCTGCGGCTGCGTAGTTCTCTCTTTGATCTAGAAAGGCTCCAGTCTTCTGCCCTTCCAAGGCGTCGTAGTGAAACTGGATGCCATTCATCCGGATGACGGTAGAGATCCTCTCGCCCAGCACGACCCCGTTATCGCGCGGAGCCAGTTCCTCCAGTTGGCGCACCCGGGGATCGACCCGCTCGACAATCGCCGCCGGATGCAGCCGCTCGGTCAACTCCGCAAGCACCGCCTGGCGCGCAGGTTCGGCGTCCATGGCCTGCGTGACCGCCTGGAAGGACAGAATGTCGTTGTAGCGATCGACGATCAGGCCGGGCAGAAAATCGGCTTCACTGAAAATGAGGCGATAGGCGTCTGCATTCTCGACCACCCGCTCGCGATAGGAGATGGCGTCACTGACTCTTTGGCGAATCAGGCCGGAAAGATCGCTGACCGGCTCGCGCGAAATCATTCGCACGGCAATCTGCGAAGCTGTGCTGTAAAGCGCCGATCCGAACAGCTTGCCGCGCTCGTCGGCAACTGCGACCAGGGCGCCCGGTGGGATGCCGTCTGCTGAAACCACATCCGAGCGATAGATCCAGACGTGCCCAGCCTTCAGCCGTTCCGCCCCTCGGCGGGAGATCCTTACAGCGGGAGCAGAGGAAGGCAACGTCTTGCGAGGCATGGAGAGATAGTAAACGGTAGGTCGTTGATGCTGTGTGGCGTGGGCGCCCTCGCCTGCGAAAGCTGGTCCCGGGAAAGAAATGCTATGTCTTGGTTGTCAGTGCCGGCCCTTCGCGGCTGGGAGCGTGCGACGCATGAAAACTCATAAAAAAGGCCCCGCTTCATACGCGGGGCCTTCTTAACTCTGTGTGCCTAAGGACTGGGCAAGCCTGCCAAGCAGATCTAGGTTATGTTCGAGCAAAGATGGATGTCAAGTTTGCAGCAGCATCTGAAAACCCTGCAAGTTCCAACTCGGTTGAACGGCGTGTGGAGGACAGGGGAATCGAACCCCTCTGGCTGCGAGAGCCGTCCAACGCTTGGCAGGCGTTGCCCAGTACCCACACTGGGAGTGTCCTCCAAAGCACGCCCGCCATTGACGTTGTACCGCGTGCATGACCGATCTGTTCGTGATCTGCGTCACAATTTCGGCAGATCCTCCCAATTTGGGCGATCCTCGTCCTGTGATTTTTGGCGGGCGAGGGCGCCCGCCCTACAAATTCCCACCCATGTAAATCTGCGTAAAGGCGAATGACAATTGCTCTGCAGACAGTTAGCATCGAGGTGCAATGACGCATCCCTCCAATGCCACCGAAGTATGGTATCCGGACCCGGAGTCCACTACCTCGCAAGGAGACTTCGATATTGATCTGCTTCCTCCGGCATCGCTGAACAGGCCTCTGTGGAGATCATTGCTGGGCAATGTCAAAGATACGATCGCTCCGGAAAAGTTCCCGCCGCTGCATCTCAGTTCCCGGCCTCTTGATCTGGGCCTGCCTCTTGGCGAACGGCTTCTGACGCCGTGGTTTCGCACCGTGTTCACCAACCTTGGGGATGTCATCTCGCCTGAAGTGCTGCCGCCGCTTGAACTGGAATCTGTGCCCGTGGATGTGGGAGAGCTCATCAGCGACCAGCTGAGTCACCTCTGGTTTGGCTCGCTTCTCCGCAATCTTGCCGACCGGCTGGTGCCGGAACGCTTGCCAAAGCTGGAGCTGATGTCCAAGCCGGTGGACAACATCATCACCGACACTTGGATGTTCCTGCCTATGTGGTCGGAAGTCATCAGCACGCCGAAGGTGTTTTATCCGGACAAGCCCAGTGCGCCGACGCCTTCCGTAATCCTTCCACGCCCGGCCGCTGCTACCGCCCCTCCACCCTATGTGCCCGCGCGTCCTCCAGCCGAGGCACAACTGCTGCGCGATCTGCGCCGCTCTCGAATTCGCGGATACGTCTGGATGGGAGTTGCCGCGGCACAAGTGATCTATCTGGTTGTAAGCATCATCCAGCCGTAGCCGCGCCATTTCGGACGATGGCGGGCGAGGCGCCCGCCCTACAATCACTTCTTCTCCGGAATGTTCTGGGCTACGGCGTAGGCGGCCGCGGCGATGATCCACGAAATAAAGAACGCGGTCCAGTTCAGGCGCATGGTTGGAGCGGCGATTATCGCGGGCAGCCAGACCAGCAAGGTGTAACAGGTAATCTGTCCGGCCTCAGCCCAGGCGGCAATGCGCGGAAGCACGCCAAATAGAACACCCAGACCGCTTGCGATTTGCCCGGCGCCGGTGAGAACTGCCCAGCCCTCGCGAAAAGGCAGCCATTGAGGCACGTAACCGGCTGTGATCTTCATATATACGAGATGCGACAGACCGATCGGCACAACCGATATCGCAAAGAGAACGCGCGCCATGCGGACTCCGCGGTCGCCGGCGAGGAAGGTGAGGGGCGAGGTTGACGGAATATCGCCCAGGCGTGCAAAGAGTGTCCAGCCGCCGGAGAGCAGCAGCGTCAGTTCTCCGAGGCCGAGCCAGGTTGCTTCCATTTTCGGCGCGACCACCACGCCCGGCACCTTCAGCAGCGCCCACAGGACGAGATACGGAAAAAGAATCCGCACAGACCACGATTGGAGTTTCGGAATCAAGAGCCCGGCGCCAAGCAAAAGCATCAGCACGCCTGAGGCGTATGCGATCGCGGTGCGCGCTGGCAGCCACTCAGGAACCGGCTGCCAAACCAAGGCGAAGTCGCCATAGATGAGAGCCAGCACTCCAAGGCCGAGCAGTCCGATCACGAAGAGAACCAGGGCGGGTTGTTGGGGCTTGTTCATGTGGGTTGCTGACGGGCGGCGCAATTCTACTCGATGACGGGGCTTGAGTGGTGCAAAGCCGGCGGGCGAGGGCGCCCGCCCTACACACAACAGCAGTCCGATACAATTCCTTCAACAATCCTTCTTGGGGGTTTGCCGTGACCAGGTTCACATCTTGGTTTCTTGCATTATCGACGTTGCCGATCTTCGCCCTTACGTTACAGGCCCAAACCTCGCCGCAAACTCCCGACATCTCGGGCACGTACCAGGCGCCCACCGATTCCTACGACTATGTGAAGCGCGAGGTCATGATCCCGATGCGCGATGGCGTCAAGCTGCACACCGTCATCGTCGTCCCCAAGGGCGCGAAGAATGCCCCGATGATCCTGACGCGGACGCCCTATGAAGCTTCGAAGCGCGCCGAGCGTACTCATTCCACACACATGCTCGCCATCCTTCCGCAGGGTGATGAAGTGTTCGTAAAGGCGGGCTACATTCGCGTGTTTCAGGATGTGCGCGGCAAGTACGGCTCCGAAGGCGAATACTTCATGACCAAGCCACTGCGTGGGCCACTGAACTCGACCACCACCGACCACTCCACCGACGCCTGGGACACGATCGACTGGCTGGTCAAAAACGTTCCGGAATCGAACGGTAAGGTCGGTATGCTCGGCAGTTCCTACGAGGGATTCACGGTGGTGATGGCGCTGGTGAATCCGCATCCGGCGCTCAAGGTCGCCGCGCCGGAAAGCCCCATGGTCGATGGCTGGATGGGAGACGACTGGTTCCACTTCGGCGCATTCCGCCAGACCAACTTCGACTATTTCACCCACCAGACGACCAAGCGCGACGAAGGCAAGCCAGTCGTTCGCGAGGGGTACGACGACTACGAAAACTTTCGCCGCGCGGGCTCGGCCGGCGACTACGCCAAAGCGAAAGGTCTGGAACAGCTGCCCTGGTGGCGCAAGATCGAAGAACATCCCGCGTACGATTTCTTCTGGCAGGGGCAGGCGCTCGATAAAGTGATGGCACAGCAACCGCTGAAAGTTCCCACCATGTGGCTGCAGGGAATTTGGGATCAGGAAGATATGTGGGGCGCCATTCACTGCTATCTCGCGGTCGAGCCCAAAGACAGCACCAACCACATGAACTTTCTGGTGATGGGCCCCTGGCGCCACAGCGGGGTGAACTACGATGGAAGTTCCCTGGGACCGCTGAACTGGGACGGAGACACTGCGCTGCAATTCCGCCGCGATGTGTTGCTGCCGTTCTTCAATCAGTACCTAAAGGACGGAGCCCCCAAGGCCGATCCGCCGCCCGTGTTCATTTACAACACCGGCGAAAATCACTGGGACCGCCTGCAATCCTGGCCGCTGGCGTGCGAGGACGGTTGCGCCACGAAATCCAAGCCGCTCTACCTGACTGCGGCCTCCGGCTTGTCATCTACCGGGCCGGCGGGCGATTACGACGAATACGTCTCGGACCCTGCTAAGCCCGTCCCGTATCAGCCTCGCCCGGTGCACTTCGCGGACAGCGATGCCTGGCGCCGCTGGCTGCTGATGGACCAGCGTTTCATCGCCGATCGCCCTGACGTGCTGTCGTATCAAACAGAGCCATTGACCGAGCCTTTGCGGATCAGCGGCGCGCCGGTCGTGCACCTGGTCGCCTCCACCAGCGGCACCGACAGCGACTGGGTAGTCAAGCTGATCGATGTGTTCCCCGACGAAGTGCCGAGCCAGCCGGAGATGGGCGGCTACGAACTGGGAATCTCTATGGACATCTTCCGCGGGCGCTACCGCGAAAGCTTTGAGACGCCAAAAGCCATCGCCTCGAACACACCGCTGATGTACAAGTTCATTTTGCCGACCGCGAACCATGTATTTTTGCCCGGCCACCGCATCATGGTGCAGGTGCAGTCGAGCTGGTTTCCCCTGTATGACCGCAACCCGCAAACGTTTGTGCCGAACATTTTTCTGGCCAGGCCGTCGGACTATGTAAAAGCCACGCAGCGCGTGTATCACACCAGCTTCATCGATCTGCCTGTTGTCCCGGCGAAGCAGTAGTAGTGGGGTTGGGGTGGAGTGGGGCGGGACGCTCTCGCCCGCCAGGTCAACATCCCCACCCTGTCGCAAAAATCGCGACAAGTGTGGGGCATCCGGTCAGATTGCTGTGGCTTGTTCCCGGCGGCGGGACTGGATTTCGATATAGACGTTCACGAGCGAGACGGCGGCGGGGGTCACGCCCGGAATCCGCGAGGCCTGGCCCACGGTTCGCGGCCTGATCTTTCCCAGCTTCTCCTGCATTTCCCGCGACAGGCCGCTGACTGAGCGGTAGTCGAACCAGTCCGGAATGTGCCTCTGCTCGGACTTCTTGAGCTTCTCGATGGCACGATTCTGCTGCTGCAGGTAGCCTTCGTACTTGATCTCGGTTTCAACGGACTTGAGTTCATTGCGGAGTTGCGAGGGGAGACCCGACGGAAAAGTAGTGAACCAAGCCGGAGCGAGAGTGCGCAGCAGGGGAACGAGTTGTTCGATCGTAAGTTCGGGGCGCCTGAGGAGTTGGGAGAGAGTCTGGCCGATCGAGGAAGCATCGAGCACGGGCGGCACGCCCGCGCCTACATCCTTCGATGTCAACCTGGTGGACTCGAGCAACCGGCGAAGAGAGCTCAGGCGTTCTTGCTTCGCCTGGAAGTCCGCCCATGCATCGTCGGAAATCAGCCCGACGCGGCGGCCATAAGGAGTCAGGCGCCGATCAGCGTTGTCGATGCGCAGGTGCAGACGAAACTCAGCCCGCGAAGTAAACATGCGGTAAGGTTCGTTGGTTCCCTTGGAGATCAGGTCGTCGATCAGAATCGCCGTGTATGCTTCGGTGCGGTCGAGGATCAGTGGCGGTTCGTTCTTCACCTGCAACGCTGCATTGATTCCCGCCATCAGGCCCTGGCAGGCGGCCTCTTCGTATCCGCTGGTGCCGTTGATCTGTCCGGCAAGAAAAAGCCCGGCAATCTGTCGGGTTTCAAGAGTGCGCTCAAGTTCGGTCGGGTCGATAGAATCGTATTCGATGGCATAGCCGGGACGCAGCATTTCCGCCGACTCAAGTCCCGGAATCGACTTCAGGATGGCAAGCTGCACCTCGACCGGCAGAGATGTGCTCATGCCGTTCACGTAGATTTCGTTGGTGTTCAGGCCTTCGGGTTCGAGGAAAAGCTGGTGCGTAATCTTGTCGGGGAACTTGACGATCTTGTCCTCGATGGAAGGACAGTAGCGCGGCCCGATGGACTGGATTTGCCCGCTGTACATCGGCGAGCGATGCACGTTGGCGCGAATGATGGCGTGCGTTTCCGGCGTGGTATAGGCGATATAGCAGGAAACCTGCTTGTCGTGATGAGCAACCTGGCGGGTACGAAAGCTGAACGGCGTCGGGTCGGCATCACCGGGTTGCGCGGTGAAGCGCGACCATTCGATGCTGCGGCCGTCGAGGCGAGGCGGCGTTCCGGTCTTCAGGCGGCAACCGCGCAGTCCCAGCTTCTTGAGTGACTCGCCGAGCAGAACGGCCGCGGGCTCGCCGGAGCGTCCTGCCGGATACTGCTGCTCCCCACAGTGGATCAGGCCATTGAGAAACGTTCCTGTGGTGATAATGACGGCCCTCGCGCCGATGGTACGGCCGTCGCGAAGCCGCACTCCGAGCGCACGGCGACGAGCGGTGGATTCTTCGACTGCCTGTGCGTCGCCCGTGGAATCAGTTTCAACGATCAGGTCTGCAACTTCCGCCTGCTTGATTTTCAAATTCGCCTGCGACTCGAGTACTTCCTTCATCTTCAGCCGGTAGGCCTGCTTGTCGCATTGCGCGCGCGGCGACCAGACGGCCGGCCCTCGCGAAGTGTTCAGCAGACGGAACTGAATTCCCACTGCGTCGGTGATCTCGCCCATGATTCCGCCGAGGGCATCCACCTCGCGCACGAGATGGCCCTTGGCAATGCCCCCGACGGCTGGATTGCAGGACATCTGGGCGATCAGGTCGACGTTCAGAGTGAAGAGAGCGGTCTTCAGGCCCATGCGGGCTGCCGCCATGGCCGCCTCGCATCCGGCATGGCCGGCGCCTACCACTACGACGTCGAATTGTTCAGTAAACCCCTGCACTGTCTGAATATTCTAGCAGCGTGATTCGGCGCGCCCTTGTCACCCCGACGCCGCAGCCCTTATATTGAACATTCCCCAACACAAGGAGCCGCCATGGAAAGCCACGCCTTTTTTTCGGAACTCGATTCGCGAATCGCGAAGTACGACCTGCTCTGCCATCCCTTCTACAAAGCCTGGAGCGCCGGTGAACTAACCCCGGAAGACCTGCGGGAATATGGCAAGGACTACTACCATCATGTCCGCGAATTTCCCACGTACCTCGCCGAATTTGCCGTCCGCCTGGAGGAGAACGATCTTCGGCGGGCGGTGCTGGCCAACCTGGCTGACGAAAAGGGCTCGGCGGACGGGAGTGGCGAGAGCACACCTGAGCATGCCGAGCTGTGGCTGGATTTTGTGGAAGGGATGGGCGGGCGCCGTGAGTCTCGCCAGGTTCCCCTGCCCGAAGTGGACGCCTTGATGGCGCACTTTCATCGCCTTGCGGCGGAAGGCAGCGCGGAGGAAGCATTGGCCGCCTTTTACGCCTACGAGTCCCAGGTGCCTCGCGTTGCACAGGAAAAAGATCGCGGGCTGCGCGATCTTTACGGTGCCGGCGAAAAGGCTCGCGGATATTTCACCCTGCACGGGACCGCCGACGTCTATCACTCACAGGTCTGGCGGCGGCAACTGGGCAAGCTCATTGAGGCGAATCCGGACGCAGCCCCAGCGGCGCTGGATGCGGCCGAACAGGCAGCCCAGGCCCTGTGGCACGCCCTCGACGGCATCGAAGCCCGCCGGGGATAAAGGCCGGTATTGCATGGGGTGGCTGTCTTCAGCATTCCCGGTAGTCATCGCGATGGCTACACCCGCCAAAATCGGAGCCAGGGGCGAAGCCGAAGAAACCGTCGAATTCCGCCATACCCTGGAAGCTCATCATTCCAGCCTGCCGCCCGTGTACTCCACTCCCGACATGATCCGGCTTATGGAGACTGCCGCGTTTCGCGCTTCTTCAGCCGTTCTGCGACGAAGGTGAAATCACCGTCGGAACCGCGATCAATATTGACCACCGTGCCGCCTGCGGAGTCGGCGCTCACGTGCGCGCAGAAGCTGTAGTGGAATCATTTGACGGCCGGTTCTACACGTTACGGGTCAAGGCTCACCACGATGAGCGCGAGATCGGACGAGGGAACCGTCGGCAGAGCGGTGATCCACGTGGGCCGGTTTCTCGAGAAGATGAACGGGAGAAACAATGCCCGGTCGTGAAGCGCAAAAGGCTCGGGCGGACGCTTTCCGTAATATGCATCACGGCCCGGAGGTCCTCGTTCTCCCCAATGCCTGGGATGCGGCCTCGGCGAGGATTTTTGAAGAGGCAGGATTCGGCGCAATCGCCAGCACGAGCGCCGGAGTTGCTTTCGCCATGGGATATCCCGACGGAGAGAAGATTCCGCGGGATGAAATGCTGGCCCAGGTAGCGCGCATCGCCCGTTCGGTAAACGTCCCCGTCACCGCCGATGTTGAGGCAGGCTACGGGCGCACCCCCGATGCCGCCGCGCTAACCGCGAAGGCTGTCATCGAATCGGGAGCGGTCGGCATGAATTTCGAAGATGCCCCCGGGGACGCGGCTCAGCCGCTGCTCGATGTATCGCTGCACCTTGAGAGAATTCACGCCATTCTCGAGGCGGGCGAGCAATCTGGAGTGCCTCTGGTGCTGAATGCTCGAACCGACGTTTACCTGCAGCAGGTAGGTCCTCCCGAAACGCGCTATGACGAGACTGTGCGACGGCTTTCGGCTTATCGGGACGCCGGTGCAGGGTGCGTGTTCGCCCCCGGCGTGAAAGATCCCACACTCATCGCGCGCCTGGTTCGCGACCTGAAATGTCCGTTGAACATTCTTGCGGTGCCGGGGGCTCCTTCGGTTCCAGAACTTCGGGCGGTGGGCGTTGCACGAGTGAGCCTGGGCTCCGGCCCGATGCGGGCCACACTCGGCCTGCTCAAGGATTTGGCGCGCGAGTTGAAAGAGAAGGGCACCTACCGTTCGATGGAAAATGCGCCACTGCACGCCGACGTCAATCGACTGATGGGTGCAGGCCGCCACCCCTAACCCAGCCCAGTTGTAGTATGGAGCCGTGCTTCCGCTGGCTCAGAAGGTTCTCACATACATCCGCCGGCAAGGCCTGTTAAAGGCCGGGGACCGCGCGGGTGTCGCGGTCTCGGGAGGCGCAGACTCGGTCGCCCTCCTACGGATTCTCCTCGAATTACGCCGGGAGCTAGGTTGCGTCCTCGCGGTCCTTCACTTCAACCACGAACTCCGCGGCCCTGATTCCGATGCCGACGAGCAATTTGTCATCGGCCTTGCGGAGCAGCATGGCCTCGAAGTGATCTGCGATCGCGCAGACGTACGCGCCTATTCGGCCAAGCAGCGCCTCAGCCTTGAGGCCGCGGCGCGAACCCTGCGATACCAATTCTTTGAGCGGATCTTGTCGGACGCGAAGGTCAGCCGGATTGCCACGGCTCACACGCGCGATGACCAGGCAGAAACGGTGCTGCTGCGGATGACCCGAGGGGCGGGAACCCGCGGACTGGCGGGCATTTATCCGGAATTGCGGCGCCTTTCGGAATCGAGTGGTGGCATTGTCCGGCCATTGCTGCGGATTCGGCGCAACGAGATTGAAGGCTACCTCGGCGAGCTGCATCAGGCCTGGCGCGAAGACGAGAGCAATCGCGACCTGAAACACGCGCGCAACCGCATCCGGCACGAGATTCTGCCGATGCTGGAGCGGGACCTGAATCCGTCGATCCGCGAAACCCTCGCTGATACCGCCGAGATTGCCCGCGCGGAAGAAGAATTCTGGTCGCACGAGGTGGGGCGGCACATTGCCGATGTCTGGAACCACCAGACTTCCGCGATTGAATTGAAACCGCTCCTCGCCCAGCCGCTTGCATTGCAACGCCGCGTGGTGCGGGCAGCAGCGGAGTCGCTGGGTATCAAGCTGAACTTCCAGGAGGTCGAGAGCATTCTCGAACGGGCCTCAGGGTCGGCGAAAACTCTGTGCCTGCCGAACGGGTGGCTCGTGGAACGAACCCGCTCCGAGTTGTGCTTCACCCCCGGATCCGGTTCGGACCAGCGAGACTACGAATATCCCCTTAGAGTTCCTGGGAAAACGGCGGTCCCCGAGGCCGGCGCCTGTTTCGAAGCGAGTCTGGTCGGAGCAAAGCAGAATCCCGGCTCCGAGCTGCTCGATCCGGCGCTGCTGGGACCAGAACTACGGGTGCGAAACTGGCGCGCCGGAGACCGCTTCTGGCCTGCGCACGCCAAAAATCCGAAGAAGATCAAGGAATTGCTCCAGGAGAAACACGCAACCGGACGCGAGAGAACGGCCTGGCCGGTCATCGCGAAGGGCGCGGAAGTCGTGTGGCTGCGCGGATTTCACTCTCCGGAAAAGCTTCGCGCCCGCAAGGGGAGCCTTGCGGTGCTGATTCGGGAGACCCGGCTCGACTGACGATCGCCCCGCTGCCGAACCTCCGAAGTGTCACTCGGCACGTGACTTAGGTTCCCAAATGAGGCGCAGCTTTTTTCTGAGAAGGCCGTGGAAAACAGGTAGAATATTGATGGCGGCCTCGTCTTGCTTGGCAGACCCTTCCTGAACGGAGCAGAACCGGCATCACACCGGGCAACATAAAGAGTGACAATGTTTTGCCGCTCAGCATCTAAATATCGGGATTCGTTTAGTATGGGGCTGAAGTTTCGATAGGAGTACCTGGGTGAATTCAACTGTCAAAACCATCATCTTCTGGCTGGTGATTGTCGTTTCCGCCTTCCTGCTGTGGCAGGTGGTCAAGGTGGGAAGCGGCGGCCCGAAGGACAAAGAGGTCAACTACTCGGAGTTCATGTCGGAAGTTGACAAGGGGAACGTCAAAGAGGTCACCATCAACGGCCAGGAAGTGCGTGGGAAGTACGTGAATGACAATTCCGGCTTCCATGTGACCGTCTATAACAACGACCCGAGCATGCTCAAGACCCTGCGCGATAAGGGCGTAACCATCACCATACGCGACGCGAACAGCGGCAGCTGGCCGTTGCAGTTGCTGGGTACCTGGGCTCCACTCATCCTGCTGGCCGCCTTGTGGTTCTTCATGATCCGCCAGATGCAAACTGGCGGAAATAAAGCCCTTTCGTTCGGTAAGAGCCGGGCCCGCCTGCTTTCCATGCAGCAGAAGAAGGTGACGTTCAAAGACGTCGCGGGCGTGGATGAAGCCAAGGAAGAGTTGCGGGAGATCATCGAATTCCTGCGCGAGGCGCAAAAGTTCCAGAAACTCGGCGGGCGCATTCCCAAGGGAGTGCTCCTGGTTGGACCTCCGGGAACCGGCAAGACCCTGCTGGCGCGTGCGGTTGCCGGAGAAGCTAATGTGCCGTTCTTCTCCATATCCGGATCGGACTTTGTGGAGATGTTCGTCGGCGTTGGCGCAAGCCGCGTGCGCGACTTGTTCGAGCAGGGCAAGAAGAACGCCCCCTGCATCATCTTCATCGACGAAATTGACGCGGTTGGACGCCACCGCGGTGCCGGCCTCGGCGGCGGGCACGACGAACGCGAGCAGACCCTGAACCAGTTGCTGGTCGAAATGGACGGCTTCGAGTCGAACGATGGCGTCATCCTGATGGCCGCTACGAACCGCCCGGACGTTCTCGATCCGGCGCTGCTTCGGCCGGGACGTTTTGACCGCCGTGTCGTGGTGAGCCGACCCGATGTGCGGGGGCGCGAAGAGATTCTGCGAGTCCATACCCGCAAGATTCCTCTGGCCGACGACGTCGATCTCTCCATCCTGGCGCGCGGATGCCCGGGCTTCTCGGGCGCCGACCTCGCCAATATGGTGAACGAAGCTGCGCTGGCCGCGGCCCGGCAGAACCGCAAAGCGGTGCTCATGTACGACTTCGAGCTCGCCAAAGACAAGGTTCTGATGGGAGTGGAGCGCAAGTCGCTGTTGCTCTCCGATGAAGAGAAGAAGGTCACGGCCTATCACGAGGCAGGCCACGCGCTGGTCGCCTCCAAGCTGCCGAAGTCGGATCCATTGCACAAGGTAACGATCATTCCTCGTGGAATGGCGCTCGGCGTGACGATGCAGCTTCCCATCGACGACAAGCACAACTACACCAAGGAATATCTGGAGACCGAGATCGCCATCATGATGGGCGGCCGTCTGGCGGAAGAGATGTTCCTCAACCAGATGAGCACGGGCGCAGGAAACGACATCGAGCGCGCCACCGAGATGGCACGCAAGATGGTCTGTGAGTTCGGAATGAGCGAACTCGGCCCGCTGACTTTCGGTAAGAAGGAAGAGCAGATCTTCCTCGGGCGCGAGATCGCGCAGCACCGCGATTACAGCGAGGCGACGGCAATCAAGATCGACGAAGAAGTGCGCCGCCTGGTGCATAGCGGCTATGAAACCGCTAAGGCAATTCTCGCCAGCAACAAGGAGACGCTGGTGAGGATTGCGCTGGCATTGCGGGAGCGCGAGGTGCTCGATGCCAACGAGATCAAGTTGATCATCGAGGGCAAGGAGCTGCCGAAGATTACGCCTCCGTCGAAACCCGATGACGGCGTTCAGCAGGTGCTCAAGCCGGAGCCGGGACGCCCGGGCATCGCCAAGGGCGGAGAAAGTCCGGCACGGGCGTAGTTCTCCTCGCATCAACCACACTCAAGGGCGGCCACCGGCCGCCCTTAATTATTTTCAGGCAAAGCGGATCTAGGGAAGGACCAGCATGAGCGGCTTCGTTCTCTCCACAACGGCTCCAATCGTGGCGACGCCGACGCCAGAAGACTGGAAGGCGTGCAGCAACAGTGGCGCGTAGGTGGGCGCGACGGAGACCAGCAATCCTCCGGCCGTCTGCGGGTCGAACAGAAGAGTGCGGATTTCTTCCGGCACGCCGCTCTCGAACTCCACCACACATTCAGCAAACTCACGGTTGGCATGGAGTCCGGCTGGGATGTGCCCGGCCCTGACGCACTCGAGCGCGCCATCCAGCAACGGGATATTTTTCGCCAGCAGCCGGATTGAGACATTTGAGGCCAGCGCCATCTCCCGCGCGTGCGCGATCAGGCCGAAGCCCGTCACGTCGGTCATAGCGTGAACACCGCGCTCCGAACTCCTGCCGTTCGGGGCGCTTACGAGGTCTGACACGATGATCTCGGCGGCAGCCTTGTTGAGGGTCGTCATGGACCGGATTGCGCCACTCACCCACTCCTCGCGCGCAGCGCCCTTCTTGAGCGCTGTCGTGATCACGCCGGTGCCAATGGCCTTGGTGAAGAGCAGAATATCTCCGGGCCGCGCGCCGGCGTTGGTCAGGACCTCGGCGGGCTTCACAATGCCGGTGACCGAGTAGCCGAACTTCATCTCCGGATCGCGCACGCTGTGGCCGCCGACCACGGCACAACCGGCTTCCTCCATTTTCGAAAGACCGCCGCTCATGATTTGTTCCAGCACATCCAGGTCGCCATCGGCGGGATAGCAAAGGTGAGTGAGTGCGGTGAGCGGAGAGCCGCCCATGGCGTAGATGTCGCTCAAGGCGTTGGTGGCGGCGATCTGGCCAAAGGTGTAGGGGTCATCGACCATCGGAGTAAAGAAGTCGACCGTTTGCACCAGCGCCAGATCGGGCTCGAGCTGGAAAACGCCGGCGTCGTCGGCATGATCGAAGCCGACCAGAACCTTGGGATTGGTCTGTTTGGGAAGTTTGGCGAGAACGTGGTCGAGGATGGCCGGGCTCAGCTTTGAGGCACACCCGCCGGCCTTGACGGTCTCGGTCAGGCGGACTGGTTTGGCGTCGGCCACGGCGTTATCCAGTGTACGGCAGGCGCGGGATGCCAAGCGCGGGCGAGACGCGTGCGCCTACATGCTCACTTCAGGACGACATCGGTGACTTGCAGTTCAGGATAAGCCTGGTTCCAGTCGGCGGTGACATGCTCGAAGGTCAGGCGGAACGGCTTGCTCTGTCCCGGCGGCAGAGGAGACACGCTCAGGTCGACCGCCTCAGGGTAGGGACCATTGGTCTGAAGGACGTGCAGCGGTTCGTCCTGGGCCTGCGCAACCTCGTTGAGAGAATTGCGAAAGATCACGTGAATGATGGCGTGAGTGATCGTTCGGTCGCCCGTATTGGTCACGGTTCCATCGATATAGGTGACCGACGCTCCCACGAAGTTCTCGGACGCGCTCATTTTCAGATCAGAAAGCCTGACCCTGGAAGCGTAGGGATGAAGCGCCGCAGCCCCTTTTGGCGGGGTACGAAGCAGAAAAGCAACTCCGCCGGCAACGACAATCACGAAGGCCACGCCCAGCAGAATCGGAAGCCAGTTGGATTCCCGATCGGTGGATAGTTGTGGCTGCCCGGTGAGTCCGCCCATGCAAGCGATTGTACTTGACGGGCGAGAACTACTCCCCGCCCACGGTCAGGCCGTCGATCCGGATGGTCGGGCTGGCGACGGAGCCGCGGAACTCAAGGTCATTGGCGATCTCGGACAGATTGAGGAATATCTCCTTGAGATTTCCAGCCACGGTGATTTCCTCTACCGGGTAGGCGAGTTCGCCCTTGGAAATCCACATTCCCGACGCTCCCCGGGAGTAGTCGCCGGTGACCAGGTTCGCGCCGTGGCCGAGGAATTCGGTGACGTAGAGGCCCTCCTGGATTTCGCCAATCAGTTCCTGAGGGCTCTTGCGCCCGGGCTGAAGGAAGTAATTCCCAGGACCAATGCCGGGAGTTCCTGCAAGTCCGCGGGATGCGTTGCCCGTGGTTTCCAGTCCAAGCTTCTTTGCCGTGTAGGTGTTAAGGAAGTAGGACTTCAGAACACCGTTTTCGATCACGATCGTTCGGCGCGTGGGGATGCCTTCGCCATCGAACGGAGATGTGCCAAAACCTCCCGGCATGGTTCCGTCGTCAATAACAGTCACATTGGCTGCGGCAATCTTTTCCCCCAGCTTGCCGGCGAGGAATGAAGCGCCACGATAGACCGAGTCGCCATTGATACCCTCGAAGATGTGGCCGAGAATGGACGTCGCCACCAGGGGATCGAGAACCACCGGCACCCTGGCGGTCTTTACCCGGCGAGCCCCAAGCCGCCGAAGTGTCCGTTGCGCCGCAACCTTGCCGACTTCTTCCGGAGCCTCCAGGCCTTTCAGGCTGCGCGCAACCGAAAACCAGTAGTCCCTTTGCATCGCCGAGCCATCGGTCTGGGCAATGGGGACAGCGGCCACCGAGCAGTATGAGCGCTGGTATTCGCCCACGAAGCCGTGCGAATTCGCCAAAACTTTGTGGCCGGTAGCGGCGTCGAAAGATCCACCGTCCGAATTCTTGATCCGCGGGTCGTAGTCGAGAGCCGCCTTCTCCGCCCGGCGGGCGTATTCGATGCGCTCTGTACCGGGAAGCGAGTAGACGTCGGAACAATAAAGATCGAGGTCACCGCCGATGGAACCGAGCTGCGCCGGCTCCGGAATTCCGCCAAAGGGATCTTCGGAAGTGATCTTCGCGAGCTTTAGCGCAGAATTGAGCATCCGCTCGAGACCTTCGCGGGTGAAGTCGCTCGAATAAGTGCTGGCGGCTCGCTTTCCCCGAAAAACCCGCACGCCAATAGCCTTCGAGCCCGATTCCTTCAGCGTTTCGACCTGGCCCAGGCGGACAAGCGTAGAGAATTCATCTCCCTCGCGGACCACGCATTCGGCTGCGGTCGCTCCGCCTGCCACTGCTCGGCGCACGATGTCCTGGGCAATATCTTTCAGATCAGTTTCGACTTCCGACTTCCGGTTTTCGATTTCGACAGGCATAAGAAAATTTCAGCGAGATAAAAGTTTTCGACGGGAGTGCCGCCGATCTGGTTACTGCATGAAGCCGCCGGGATCCTTCCGCGCGGTTCCCCCCACCGTCAGGCGGTCCACTTTGATGGTAGGAATTCCAACGCCCACGGGAACAGCCTGCCCATCCTTGCCACAGGTGCCAACGCCTTCGTCGAGTTTGAGATCGTTACCGACCATGGAGACGCGCGTCAGGACGTCCGGACCGTTGCCGATCAGCGTGGCGCCTTTGATGGGCGCGGTGATCTGGCCGTCTTCGATCAGATAGGCCTCGGAGGCGGAAAACACAAACTTGCCATTCGTGATGTCGACCTGCCCGCCGCCGAAGTTCACGGCGTAGATGCCGTTCTTCACCGAGCGGATAATGTCTGCGGGCTCGTCGTCTCCCGGCAGCATGTAGGTATTGGTCATGCGCGGCATGGGAATGTGTTCGTAACTCTCGCGACGGCCGTTTCCGGTGTCCGCCATTCCCATCAGGCGCGCCGACAGCTTGTCACTCAGGTAGCCTTTCAGCGTTCCTTTCTCGATCAGAACAGTTTCCTGCGTGGGATGGCCTTCGTCGTCCACGTTGAGCGAACCGCGGCGCCAGGGCATGGTGCCGTTATCGACTACCGTGCATTTTTCGCTGGCGACCTGCTTGCCGATCAGGCCGGCGAAGGCCGAAGTCTGTTTGCGATTGAAGTCCGCTTCCAGTCCGTGACCGACCGCCTCGTGCAGAAGCACGCCGGGCCATCCCGGTCCGAGAACGACTTCCATCTCTCCCGCGGGAGCTTCGCGGGCGTCGAGTTGCAGAATGGCCTGGCGAGAGGCTTCCCGGGCGAAATATTCGGGAGTTTTCTCTCCGAAGAAGAAATCCAGCGCGACTCGTCCGCCGCCACCGGCGCTTCCGCGGGCGGAGTTGGTCTCGGCCTTTGCGATACAGGAGACATTCATCCGGGCTAGCGGCTGCGAGTCTTCGGCGAAAGTGCCGTCGGATCCGATGACGAGAATATGGCGGAGTTCGTCCGAATAGTTGGCCCGGACTTCCTTGATGCGCGGATCGAAGGCGCGGGCGGCCTGATCGGCGCGCATCACCAGCTCAACTTTGGCGGTGATTTCCGCGTCTACCGACGGCAGCACGATGGGGTAAAGGCTGCGGGCTTCTTTTTCCTGGAAGCCGGCCGTTGGCGTCTTCGCCGGACCGGAGGCAATCAGTGCCGCAGTCCGGGCGGCGTGCAGAATTCGGGCCGGCGAGAGGTCGTCGGTGTAGGCGTAGCCTGTACGCTCTCCGGAGATGACGCGGACGCCGCATCCCGCCGAAATTCCCTGCGAGGCAGACTTCACCATGGATTCGTCCACGCTCAGGGACGTCGACGAAAGATATTCAAAATAAAGGTCTGCGTAATCCCCGCCGGCCGAAAGTGCCGCCCCAAGATACCGTTCCAGGTCGTTCTCGTTGAGACCGTAGTGCTGAAAGAAAAATCTGTTTTTGCTCACCATTGTTAGATGTTTTCCGGGGGAGAAAGACTCCTGCAAACGATTATCCCACAGGCCTGTATCGGGAAAACCCGCTTCGCTTCTCTGCGCGGAAAACTATGGTCACTCGTCACAGACAAGGCGAGTCCCGCTGAGGGAAAATCGTCGCCGTGACTACCGAATCACTGGTTCGAACTCTGGAGGAATTTCTCAACCCGGCCGAGGACGCCCAGGTGCTGGAGGGCGGTGCGATTCTGTTCGACCTGGCGCAGGCCCACTACTCGGTTTCCGGCGAGCACAACAAGTGCCTGCTTCACCTGTGGTCGGCTGAGCGAAATATCGTGCGCCGGGTACTCGATCTCGAGATCCGGAATGAAGTGCTGCGGATCACCGTACAGCATCTCGGCCAGACCCGCCCGGGGCGGCTGGAGATCTGCCGCGAACGCGACCGCCGGACTCCCTCCGCGAGACGGGCTGCGAGAATGGCCTACCAGCGCCTGTTGCAGCGAGTGCTGGAACGCCGATTCCCCGAGTACAAAATCTTACAGCTCACCACTTCCGTCGACCTCGAGCGCTCTTTTGGCCCGATCTATACCCGCGGTCTGTTGAGACGGGGGCAGTCGTCCTTCGCGGTTCTTGGCGTGAATGCCCAGGAAACCCAGGCTTCGATCGACGGGGCATTGACGTTTGGAATTCTCTGGCTCGACCTCTGCCGCGCAAACCAAGCCGGAAAATCGACGGTGGAAGGGCTGAAGCTGATCTTGCCGGCGGGGACCTCAGCTCTCGCCCGGGAGCGCGCCGCCATGCTCCACCCGGACGCGGCCAAGTGGCAGGTATGGGAGTTCGATGAGCGGGATGCAAGCCTTCAGGAAATTGACATCACCGACCGCGGCAACATCGCGACCCGGCTGGTGCAATGCGTCGATGAAGCCGCAGTGCGCGACCGGTTTGCTGAGCCGATCGCACGGGTTCGCGCGCTGATGCCGGAATGTGCGGTGGCTGCTACATCGCCATCCGAAGTTGCATTTCGATGTCACGGCCTGGAGTTCGCGCACGCACGGCTGAGCCATGCGCCGCAGTCCTTCTCCAGCGTTCCCGAAATCGTGTTTGGGATTGGTGCGCAAGAGACGCTTTTATCCCCAAACACGGAAGAAGCATTTGTACGGCTGATTCATAGTATCGGCGAGGTGCGCCACGCGGAGGGGCCGCGCGACCACCCGTTCTGGAGGCTCCATCCCGAACGCTGGCTGGAGTCGCTGGCGATTGAGGACATCACCGCGATCGACGACCGCCTGACGCGGGATTGTGTGTACTCGCAGGTTCCGGCATTCTCGGCCTCGGATCGCGCCATGGTCGACGTCCTCACGACAACCCGCAGCGGCCGCCTCGGCGTCGTGGAACTCAAAGCTGACGAAGACATCCACCTGCCGCTCCAGGGGCTCGACTACTGGTCACGGGTCGCCTGGCATCATTCCCGAGGCGAGTTCCAGCGTTTTGCCTATTGCCCTGGCCAGACGCTCTCGCCACAGCCGCCGTTGCTCTTTCTCCTCGCTCCGGCTCTGCGGATCCATCCGGCGACCGACACGCTCCTGCGCTACATCTCGCCGGACATTGAATGGACGCTGGTGGGCATCGACGAGCGCTGGCGGCACGGAATCAAGCCTGTTTTTCGAAAGCGGGGTCCGGGCGGAATTCGGCAGACCTCTGTGCTCCCCTGTGTCCCCTACGGTTGAAAACGCCTAAACCACAGGGGGACGGAGACTCACAGGGAAAATCAAACCGGTTTACTCGTCCTTCCACGCGCCCAGCAGCCGCCTCACGTCTACGATCTGTGCTACGTGGTACGCGTTGTGGTCGGCAACCAAAAGCGCCTCACGAAGGATAGTCTGACCACTGCCCCAAGGGATGCGGGCATACAAATCGGTCTTGGGATTCGCCACCAATTCGAACATGGATTTCAAATCTTTACGGAATTTCCGGATGCTCCGATCCCACGCCTTGTCATCGGGCGGCGCTTCGCTGCGCGGCCAGTAGCCTTCGGGCCACTTGGGTGACTCGTATTTCGAATTCCGGCTGAACTCGAGAATGTCCCACTGCGCAATTCGCAAGTGCTCGAGCAGCATCCATGCGGAATGCGGCAGGCCGTTGGGCTTCTTGCCTCTAAGCTTTTCCGGGATATCGCGGATGGCGTCGTCGAATTTTGCGTGCGCCCCGCCGCCGCCCAGCAACTCGAGCAGGTGCTGACGCAGGGCTTTGTCTGCGCTCTTTTCGCTTTTCATAGGTGCGTTAGATGCGCGGCGGTTAGGAAGGATCAGGAATTTGAGTCGCCGGCCTGCGGTCCGATCGCTGCTTCGGAGTTCTCAGGTTTTTCCCCGCGGTATACACGTGAAATCCCGCGCACTAGGCGACGCATGGGGAGGTTCCCCTTGTCGTCGGCGAAGAAGATTTCGCCCGTCCGCGTGCCGCGGTAGTACCAGCGTTTCAGAATCGCCAGGTGCTCCATTGTCTCCAGGCTGTTTGATATTTCCACGACCGGCATGGCATCGAGCGCCTCCTGCACTCGCGATTCCATCGACTGCGACTTCGTGTGCTCGGGCGACTGGATGGCAAAGCTAGCCGGCCCGGTGATTCTGCCGGCGTCAAATCGAAAGAACGCGACACATCCGGGATGGGCCGAGCGCTGCACGATGACGCCGGACAGGCGATCGATGCGCCGAACAATCTCCGGAAGCTGGGCGAGGACGGGCTTCAGTTTTTCGAGGCGATCGTGATGGGCCGCAGCGTTTTCAAACGCGAGATCACGCGAGGCCTGATCACGCTGAGTGGAAATTTCCCTCACAAGGGAATCTCCCGCGGTGTCGAAATAGGTCCGCACCCGGCTCACCTCGGCCGTGTATTCCTCGTCGCTGCATCCTTTGAAACACGGCGCCAGGCACATCTTCATCTCGGAATAGATACAGCCGGGGAATTGCGGATCGGGGTTTAGATCATCGACGCAGCGGCGCATTTTGAAGAAGTCGAGCGAGTCGTTGGCGAATTTCTCAGCCGCCGCGCGAGAGGGAAAGGGGCCGTAGAACAGAGAGCCGCTTCCGGCGCGTCCCAGCCGGCGCGTAATGGTGGCGCGCGGATAGCGATTCTCGAGGATCAGCCTGACCAGCGGCGCGAACCGCAGCCGCAGGCGGCTGGCATAGTTTTTGGGGAAAGTCTCACGTAGAAGCCGGTAAAGCAGGAAACCGGACTCAAAATCGGAGCCCGTGGCAGTGAATTCAATCCAGCGAACACGCTCGCGCAGGTTCAGCTTCTTGCTGTGCTCTGTCGGCGTGCCCAGCAAACGCTGGAGCCGCTTTCGCAGGTCGGCAGTCTTGCTGATGTAAGGCTCGGAGGGTGCCTCCCCACGCAGGGCAAAGACTGCGGAGACGGCAGGCGCAGCAGCGAAGATTTCGCTGTCGCTCCCGGGGACGAACTCCAGTTGCTGGGAAAGCACTCAGACATTATGAATCACCGGGCCCTGAGAAGTTGAAAAGAGAGACCTGAGGAAGAGAGTGTCGAACCATTCCTCTCACTTCTATGTGTTCCTCTATGGGTGATTCTTCTAAAAACCAAACCACAGGGGACACAGGGGACAGTGAGAGTGGCTTCTCCTAGCGGCTTTTCCTCTGTGTTCTCTGTGCCCTCTGTGGTAATTCTTAAAAACTAAACACAACGGGCCACGTCGTTGCTTACCGCGCGTTGCGGAACTTCTGGCGGTAGTCCGGCGCGATCACATTCACGACCCGGCACATCTCAAAAAGACGAGAACGCATGCGCTCTCCGATTCGGTCGCCCAGCGTCTCTTCGCGAACGGCCGCGCGTGGACCAGATAAAGCTGCTGCCGGACCATCCATAAAGTTCGAGGTGATGATCGTAGTGCGGTTCTCGTTATAGCGGGTGTTCAGGATCACGCTTACCATGTCCCAAACCCACTCCGTTGGCTTCACCGCGCCCAGATCGTCCAGGGCTAAAACCTCCGCCTGAAAGACCGGGCGCAGCAACTCCAGTTCGGTCACCTGAACCGAAGGGTTGTAGGAATTCTGAATTTGCTTGAGCAGTTCTCGATAGTCGCAGAACAAAGCGGGAATGCCTTTACGAACGATTAACTCCCGAAGAATCGCAACCGCAAGATGCGTCTTTCCGGCGCCGCTCGGACCGATCAACAGGAGTCCGACCTTCTCCAGTGGATAGTTGGCTATGAACCGCTCCGCAGCCATCCGGGCAGCAGTTAAGCTTTGGTGTGCGCCCGTTTCATACCCTGCCAGATCGCATTTCTCGTAACGCGGAGGGAATTGTGCCCGATCAATCAGGTACTGGGTGCGCGAGACACCAGCACAATCGCATCGGGTGACCCGTCTCGCCCCACCGTCCTGAACGGCCTTCCAGCCGGTATCCTCGCAGATCGAGCAGGATGGACCTTCATGAGCCGGTTTGGGCATTGCCGCTATATTTTTCGGCATAGCACTCCCAGCAGGTCCCCCACTGGGTGAGGCCAGACTGCGGATGGTCTGCACATCTTTCGCTTCCATTCTGTTTTCTTAGTGTACCTTCAAAATCAAGATAAGAAGTGCCGTTGTCTTTTGTGGATTTAGTGGATTTCTGCTTCCTCTTGTGGAATTTGAGAACCTGCTCGTCGTAGATCTTGAGCAACCCGCGGTGGTAGATCCAGGCAGCATCGTCAGCTGTCGAGCCCTCGCGCTCGAACATGCCCAGCAGCGGCTCCGATTCCTTCTCAAAGAATTGCCGCGTGCGCGCATTCGCGAGGCGCCACAACTGCCCGTCGTCCGGCAAATACCCTGGGCGCTCTGAAACCCATGACGCCAGCAGAAGATTCCAGAACCATGCCTGCTGGTAGTCCTTCAGCGCCCGATAGCGCGCATCGTTGAGGAAACGATGCACGTAAAGCGGGAACCAATCCAGTTGCGTGGATCGAAAACTTTCGCAAGCCGTTGCCATGAGGAAGTGTTCGAATGAATCTGCCTGACCGACGCGCGCAGTGCAATCAGGAAAAGAGTTTTCCCTGTGTACATGTTGTGGAGATGTGGTCTTCGTTGTGGAGGAGCGAGGAAAAGATTTCGGAAAGAAAATTTATGAACTAGTATTGATGCAATCGTCCCTGTCGCAAGAAGTGTACCTTCACAAACGCATTGGATGAGAGAAATATTGCCAAAGTATATGAACGTCTTTGCAAGCCTCCCCGGTCGATTCCTAAACGTTTGGCGAAGGCACTCTGTGTTTCTCCGCTTTCGATAGCTCTCTCGTAGAAGGGCCGGAGTTGCTCCGCAAAGTTTTGGCCGTATTGTGCGTCTTCTGGAGTCCGCTTCACAAATTCATTGACCAAACAAAGACCCGGTGCAAAACTGTCTCTTAAGAAGCCTGTTTTTTAAGAAGGACACGAAATCGTATTTGGCGATCTGTGGTCATCTAAACTTTTTGCGCGGGAGACATGGTGACTGCCGGAGAAGAGACCCGCTTAGCGACCGAATTGCAACTCTTCGGGCTACACAAGGAAAAGTGGTTGAACAACCACAGAGGCCAGTATGTGGTCATCAAAGACAGCACCATTCTGAATTTCTTCCCCTCGTTCGAAGGAGCGTATCGAGCGGGAGTGGATGAATGGGGTATCGACACTGACTTCCTAGTGAAGCAGATAGTTGATCACGAGCCAGTGTTTTTCATCTTCTAGTTGTGGTTATCCACCGCTAAAAGCGCGTTCCCGACCTTCAAAAATTTGGTCCCAGATTTGAAATCGAGGTAGGGCCACCCATTCTAAAAACTTCAGGGGGCTACGTTTCCCCTGACTCGGGTTTGGGGCGCGGTGAAAGAAAGTTCTTTCGGATGCCAGCATTGATCGATACAGGGGCAGGCAGAACAGCATTGACTCCAACCGCAGTCGCGACTATCGGTCTCCGGAAAGTAGACGAAATACGTCTTTTGCGTGCCGGAGGTGTCAACGAGCAGGTAGGCGTTTATGTGGCCTCAATTCAGTTTCCACGCTACAGGCTTGCAACCATCGAAGTGATCGAAGTAGTGAGTTGCGAGTTGCCCGAACAACCAATTCAATGCCTGCTTGGCCGTGACATTCTGGCGCGATGGATATTCACGTACAATGGTCCGCTGATGGAATGGTCGATTGAAGAGGAAGACGTCGCTCCCTGGGTCCAGCCACCAGAGGGCATTGATACTTAGTCATCATCGCCCCGATGGCCACGCTGCGCAACACTCCGCAACTCGACGCCAACCGCGACCGCCTGGTCTCGGCCGCCCCGGTCGAGGACGATTCCTCCTTTGAGCTGAAACTCCGCCCGCAGAAGCTCTCCGAGTTCATCGGGCAATCCAAGGTCAAGGAGAACCTGGCTGTGGCGATCGAAGCGGCGCGCTCCCGCGGCGAGGCCATGGATCATGTCCTGCTCTACGGCCCGCCTGGCCTCGGTAAAACCACGTTAGCCAACATCATCGCCAACGAACTGGGAGTCGTTTTTCAGCCGACGGCGGCGCCGTTGCTTCAGATCAAGGGCGACCTCACAGCCATTCTGACCAATATGCGCGACAAGCAGGTGCTCTTCATTGACGAAGTGCACCGTATGCAGCCCGCGCTCGAAGAGATTCTTTATCCCGCGCTCGAGGACTACAAACTGGACATCATCATCGGCCAGGGCCCGGCGGCGCGCACGCACACCCTCGATATCAAGCCTTTCACTTTTATCGGCGCCACTACCCGGGCAGGTCTGATCTCCGCTCCGCTTCGCTCGCGTTTCGGGATTGTGCTCAGGCTGGAGTTCTACAGCCATGAGGACTTGAAGATCATCGTGGAACGGTCGGCGGAGATTCTCGGCGTAGAGATTGACGATCCCGGCGCTACTGAGATCGCTAACCGTTCCCGGGGCACTCCGCGGATCGCGAACCGGTTGCTGCGGCGGGTGCGCGACTACGCCCAGGTGCGCAGCGCAGGAAAGATCGATCTTCCCACGGCGCAGTCCGCGCTGAAAATGCTCGAAGTGGACCAGCACGGATTCGACGAAGTCGACCGCCGGCTGCTCCTCACGATCATCGAGAAGTATCAGGGAGGTCCCGTGGGGTTGAACACGCTGGGCGCGGTCCTGGCGGAGGAACCGGACGCCATTGAAGAAATCTACGAGCCCTTCCTGATTCAAATCGGATTTCTCAACCGAACCCCGCGCGGCCGTGTGGCCACCCAGTTGGCGTACGAGCATTTCGGCATAACGCCTAACCGACGGCAAAGCTCGCTCTTCTGACACACGCTACAATGGCGGCATGATTGCCCATCTCCGCGGAAAGCTGCTCGCGAAGCATCCTAACCAGGCGATCATTGAAACTTCCGGCGTCGGCTACGACGTGACCATCTCGGTACCGACTTTTTCTGACCTCCCCGCTGCCGGCAGTGAAGTCGCGCTGCACATCCACACCCACGTTCGCGAAGACGCCATCGCCCTGTACGGTTTTCTCCGTCCAGCGGAGAAAAGCCTCTTCGAAAAGCTGATCGGAGTGAGCGGTATCGGCCCCAAACTCGCCATCACGATCCTCAGCGGCATGCCCGCCGACGATATGGCTGGCGCCATCCGCGGCAACGATGTGGCGAGGCTCACGCGAATTCCCGGGATCGGCCGCAAGACTGCCGAGCGCATGGTTCTCGAGTTGCGCGACAAGCTTCCCGCGGCGGGACAGGAAGCAGCGCCATTCTCAGCCGTGAGCGGCGTGGAGGAAGATGTGCTGTCCGCCCTGATGAACCTGGGCTATCAGAGACCGGCGGCTGAAAAAGCTCTGTCTACCGCGAGGAACGGAAAAGAAAAGTCGTTTGAGAGCATGTTTCGTGAAGCACTGGCGGCACTCTCGAGGTAGGTTTCAGTTCCCCACAAAGCGCAGGTACAGATCGCGGTCTTCCAGGCAGCTCTGGG
Organism: Terriglobales bacterium; assembly: GCA_963803205.1. Taxonomy (GTDB): domain Bacteria; phylum Acidobacteriota; class Terriglobia; order Terriglobales; family Acidobacteriaceae; genus CAWDLG01. Next base: position 51,446 of record CAWDLG010000002.1, on the reverse strand, counting down.
CCATTTCCTTCACCTTCTGCCAGCCTTCCTTCTGCGATTCGTCGCGGGCCCTCTCCTGAATCCGCCCCCATTCCTCGAGGAATGTTTCCATCTGCAGGTGATTGAAAACCGTTTTCCCGTACGGATCGATGCAGCGCAGGCAGGGGAAATCCCGCTCCTCGCGCGAGGGCAGGACTCCGTGCAGCATGATCCAGTCACTGCGCTCGCCTAGGTCGTCTTCCAGCTTGACCACCAGGGACATGGCTTTCTCCCGACTAATCTAGGCAGAATGTATCAATCCTCCACTGATTTTCCAATGCGGAACCAGTGTCGCCGGTGTCCGGCGGTTGTGGCAGAGCGAACACTTTTTCAGGAACTGGCGCCCGCCATCCGCTCCAGGTTGCGGAGTTGGGAAGATTCACCCATCGCAATCAGGTAGTCGCCGACTTCAATGCGATCATCCGGCGAAGGGTTGAAGTCCATGCGGCTCTCGCGCTTGATCGCCAGGATCACAGCGCCGCAGTCCTGGCGGATTCGCGATGCTTCCAGCGTTTTGCCGGCGACCCTGGATTCTCCGCCTACGCGGATTTCTCGGATCTCAAGGTCCATTCCCAGGTGCGTGGTGGCGGAATCGAGAAAGCTCACAACGTGTGGCTGGAGGAAAGAGTGCGCAATCCTCTGCCCGGCGAAGAGGTAGGGAAGAACTACTGAATCCGCTCCGGCCCGCAACAGGTGCTTCTGGGCGTCCTCTTCTCCGGCTCTGGCGATGATCTTCAGCCCCGGATTCAATTCGCGCGCTGTATGCACGATGTACAAGTTGGTGGCGTCGGTGGTGGTCGCAGCCACCAGACCGCGGGCGCGCTCAATGTGAGCTTCGCGCAGGACCTGCTCGTGCGTGGCGTCTCCCGGCAGAATCAGCCACTCGCCCCCGAACCGCGCTACCCGCTCCGGGTTCTGCTCGATGATGACAAAGGGAACGGACTTGCGCGTGAACTCGCGCGCCGCGCTGCGGCCCACGCGCCCAGCGCCGCAAATGAGGTAGTGGTCGGAGAGCCGGCTGATCTCACGCTCCATTTTTCGCCGTCCGAAGAAGCTGCTGAGCTCGAATTCTAACAAAGCATGTGTCAGCGACCCGATGCCGAGAAACACCAGGGAAACGCCGGCAATGATCAGCCCCACGTTGAAGATCCGCCCAGCGTGCGAGAGCGGATGGGTCTCCTGGTAGCCGATCGTGGTGAAGGTCGTGATCGCCATATAGAGGCCGTCGAACCACGGCCAGCCCTCGATGAAATGGAAGCCGGCGGCTCCGATCAGGGCCAGCGCGAACAACGCCGCTCCAATAATCCGAAGTTTGCCGAAGGTCTTCATGGCGATGACGGCCATCATCCTACTCTTGCCGGGAAACCGTTTGCTGCACGCCCACCTCGCGAATGCGTGGAAGTCATTGATAAATCTGGCTTTAGAGGCAATTGCGCCTGATCGGCGCGATCTCAAGTACCTCTGCGTTTACGGCACGCCTGAAGGCGTGCCCTGATACAAACCTCGTTCGCACGCAGGCACTGTCTTGGCACAAAAGGGCTTCGTATCAGGGCGTGGCTTTAGCCACGCCGATGTCATAAGACTCCAGGTCCGCGCCCGACGGGCGCAACTGAATCGAGACAATTGCGCCTGATCGGCGCGATCCTCAAGTACCTCTACCTTTACGGCACGCCTGAAGGCGTGCCCTGATACAAACCTCGGTTGCACGCAGTCTTGACACAAAAGAGCTCCGTATCAGGGCGTGGCTTTTAGCCACGCCGATGCCCGAATTTTCTGCCGCCGACATGAGCCTTTTTTCAAGGGTTTATCGCGTATCTAGAGTGGACGAAATGAAATCGACCACGTGGCAGCAGGGTTGCACTTGTAGAACACGGCTGGCTGAGCTGCTTAAACCACGGAGGACAGAGAATTCGGGTCTGGGAACGGGGCTCTTATGGCGAGATACATCCACAAACTTTATCGAAGCGCCACCGGCCAAGCCGTTCTCCTGTTCCTGTATCTCTTTCTGGTTGTTACCAGTTACGTGGCCGGCAAGGTTTCGCGGGATGCCCTGTTTCTTGAGCAGTTCCGCGCCGTTCAGCTGCCCTATGCCGATATCGCCATCTGCGTGCTGGTGGGGGTGGTCATCGCAGGGTACGTCCGGCTGGGGCGTTTTCTCCGTATCGACGCCCTGCTGATCCTGAGCCTGGTAGCCTATGTGCTCTCTTCGGTAACCTTTTGGTGGGTCGGCACGCATTATCACTTTGCCTGGCTGTACCCCCTGATTTACGTCTGGATCGGGGTATTTGGCGTCGTGGCGACCGCCCAGGTGTGGACGCTCGCCAACTACATTTTCACGACCCGCGAGGCCAAGAGCAGCTTCAGCATCATCGGCAGCGGCGCCATCGCGGGCTGGATCGCCGGCGGCTACATCTCCAAAGCGACTGCCGGACACTTCGGAGCCGAGTCGCTCCTGCTGGTGATCGCCGGGGCTCTGACCGTTTCCATCGGCCTGGTGGTCATGATCTGGAAAGGCCGGCGGGAAGAAACAGCCCAGGAGGCGCAGCCTGACCAGTCCCAAGCCAGTCTGACCGGGAGGCTGCGGGAAATCTGCGCTGCGCCTCACCTCCGGACGATCGCCGTCCTGATCTGCCTGTCCTCATTCGCAACGACGACCGCAGGCTGGCAGTTCAAGGCGATGGCGAAGCAGGCCATTCCTTCGACTGCGGCGCTGGCCGGGTTCTTTGGCGAGTTCAACTTCTATGCCGGGATCCTGTCGCTGATCGTGCAGCTGACGCTGACTTCCAGGCTGCTCAAGCGGTTCGGCGTCGGCCCAGTGTTGCTGGTGGTTCCGGTGGCGCTGCTGATGGGCACCGCCGGCGTCCTGGTGTTCGGAACTCTTACGGCCGCCGTGCTGCTGAAGGGCTTCGACCAGGTTTTCCGTTACTCGGTGGATAAATCGAGTGTCGAGCTGCTGTATCTGCCGGTGCCCTTCGCGACCAAGGTGCAGGCGAAGTGCTTTATCGATACGGTCGTGTGGCGCATGGGAGACGGGCTTGCCGGCGTCGGCGTGCTGATCGCAACCAGTTTCTTTCATGCCTCACCCCGTTCCGTCGGCTGGATCACTTTCATCGCCGTGTTGCTGTGGGGAGCCGTGGCGCTGATGGCCCGCAGGACGTACGTGGGCAGCTTGCAACAGATCGTGCAGGGTCTGCGTGGCCGGAGCCAGAAGCCCGTGGCCGCGCCGGCGGTTGCATGCGCATCTGCCGCGAAGGCTCCTCAATCCAAGGCCGGATTCGATCGCGCAAAGGTCGAGGCGATCCTGGCGCTCGAAATTGCACAGCACTATCGCTCCTACCAGGTGATGGAGCAACTGAGCGAAATCACTCCCAACCTCGCGCGTCGCGCTTCCGAGTTGCAGCTCACGATGCGGCTGGAGGGCGAGAGAATTTTCCGCTTGCTCGCCATCCTGTACCCCAATCGCGATCTGGACAGCACGTATGCCGCGATCCGTTCTGGTGTGCCGACCATTCGCGACAGCGCACTGGAGTTGATGGAGAACACGCTGGACGCTCAGTTGCGCCGGCTGCTGGTTCCCTTGTTCGACGACACCCTGAGCATCCGCCAGCGGGCGGGAATCGCCACGCGCTTGTTCGGCCAGGAGCACGCTGAGTCGCAGCAGGTCGTCTGGTCTCTGGTGCGCAGCGAGAATTCCTGGCTCCGCCGCAGCGGAACGCTCGCCGCGCAAGCGATGCAGTCGAACTAATTCCTGCCATTGGGAATCACGCACATCGGACCCTGTGCTCCTCTGTGCCCCCTGTGGTTGATGGTTTTAACGATCACCACAGAGGCCACGGAGGAACACAGAGTTTCTGCTTTTCAAATAACCAGCAGATCCCTTCGCTGCCGTTGGGACCACGTGTTGGTTGTAGAGTCCTCGCCCGTGCGAGTTTCTCTCTTTGTCTCGACCCTGTGCTCCTCTGTGCCCCTGTGGGTTGATCGGTTTTAGTAATCACCACAGAGGCCACGGAGGAACACAGAGTTTCTGCTCCTCAAATAACCAGCAGATCCCTTCGCTGCCGTTGGGGCGACGTGTTGGTTGTGGTGTCTCTCTCGTGCGAATCTCTCTCTCCTAGGACCCTGTGCTCCTCTGTGCCCCCTGTGGTTGATGGTTTTAACGATTATCGGCGAGAGCCCATCTCTGGCGGTCGCCAGTCCATGTTGTAAGATCATCGCGAACAAAACAGGGGGATGGTCAAGATGCTGAACCGCCGCAGCTTTCTTATCGCCAGTGGAGTGACCGCGCTCGCCTCGACCAGAGTTCTCGGAGCGAACGATACCATCCGCGTCGGAGTTCTGGGCGCCGGCCGCCGCATGCGCACTCTGCTCGATGTGGCCGAAAAAGCCGGCCCCTACCAGATCGTTGCCGTCAGCGACGTCTACGCGCCGCATTGCGATGCCGTGAAGGAACGCTCCAACGGGGTGGCCACCGTTCATCTCGACTACCGCGAAGTCCTGGCCAAAGATATCGACGCCGTCTTCATCGCCTCGCCCGATCACTGGCACGTTCGCATGGCGGTCGACGCGCTGGCCGCCGGCAAGGACGTTTACCTCGAGAAGCCCGTGACTCATACGCTGGAGGAAGGCGCTGCCCTGGTTCGCGCCGTCCGTTCGGGCAAGCAGATCTTGCAGTGTGGCATGCAGCAGCGGAGTTGGACTCACTTCCGCGACGCTGTCGAACTGATCCAGGGAGGCACCCTCGGCCGGATTCCCCAGGTGCGCACGTACTGGTGGCAGAACTACCACCGCAACTGGCCAGAGAAGCCGGTCGACGTGCAGGCGCTCAACTGGAAGCTATGGCTGGGCTCGGCCCAGGATCAACCTTTCAGCCAGGAGAAATTCAACAACTGGCGCTGGTTCTGGAACTTTGGCGGCGGAGCGATGACCGACCTCTTCACCCACTGGATCGACGTGGTGCACTGGGCGATGAAAGCCGACCAGCCGCGGCAGGCGCACATGCTGGCCGACAAATACATTTATGAAGAATGGGATTGCCCGGACACCATTCAGGCAGCGTTTCGCTATCCCGGTTTCGACGTGGTCTACGAAGGGATGATGAACTCGTCCATCGACGACGGTGGCCTCGAGTTTCGCGGTACCGAAGCCACGCTGAAGATCAACCGCAGCGGCTTCTGGGTCTATCGCGAGGGAGTGGAGAACGATAAAAACCCGGTCCTCTCTGAGACCAGCGTCCGCGACGGCACCATCACGCACATGGAGAACTTCTTCGAGTGTGTCCGTTCACGGAAGGAACCCACCGCTCCGGTCGAGGCTGGTGTCGCCGCCGCGCGCGCCGGCCACATCGGGAACTACGCCTTCCACCACGGCGGCCAGACTACGTGGCCCCTTAAGACTGGCGCATGAGATGTTGTGTAGGCCCGCGCGTCCCGCGCGCGCTGAGGCTTCCAAATGGTTTCGCACGGGCGAGACGCCCGCGCCTACTCTGTCACCCCGAGGGGAATGAGGTGCAGCCAACGAAGCCGAGGGGCCTTGAGTTTATCGAGACCGAATGAGAAAAAGTTCAACATCCCCCACCCTGTCGCAAACAACGCGACGAGGGTCGGGGCACCCCATGGAATTCTACTGTCCCTCGGACAGTTCGCGGATCCAGATGTTGCGGAAGCGAACCGGCTTGCCGTGATCCTGCAGGCTCAGCGGCAGCTTGTCCGGGGTGGGCTTGTAGGATGGGCGGTCGTGGTGAGCCGTCGGCCCGGATAGCTCCACGTTGTCCTGCACCAGCACACCGTTGTGCAGAACCGTCACACGCGCCGGGCGCGTGACTTTGCCGGCGCTGTTAAAGCGCGGCCCGTGAAAAACGATGTCGTACGTTTGCCACTGACCCGGCGGCCGTGAAGCATTGACCTGTGGGGGAAATTGCCCGTACACGGCCGAGGCTTGGCCGTCCGCATAGGTTTTGTTCTGGTAGGAATCGAGGACCTGGATTTCGTACAGGCCCATCAGAAAGACGCCGCTGTTGCCGCGTTCCTGACTTTCGCCGACCGCAGGAAGCGGTTCCGCGAACTCAACGTGAAGCTGGCAGTCGCCGAACGCCTGCTGGGTATGGATGGCGCCGCTTTTCGGAACCACTTCCATGTGGCCGTCTGCAACCTTCCACTTGGCGGCTTGACCATCTTCGCCCACCCACTTCGAAAGATCCTTGCCATCGAACACGACGGTGGCATCGGAAGGCGCGCGCCCCGGCTTCTCTTGTGTGCTGGGCGTTCCCGGTTCGATCACCGGCGGTACCGGACGATCCGGATCGTTGGGCTTCCACCTGGAGTCAACCTGAGCCATACAAACCTGGAAAAGACAGAGCAATATTACCGCCGAGATTGTCTTCATTCGCAAATACCCCGCTGCCCAAGATACACCAGATCGGGGCGGCGGACCGTCGCGCTTGCCTGTGTGCCTCTGTGTTCCTTGTGGTTCGTTTCTAAAAAGCTTGACCACTGAGGGCACAGAGGAACAGAGAGGGTTAAGTCTTCTACTTTCCGATACAAAACGTCGAGAAAATCAGGTTCAGGATGTCGTCGGTCGTGGTCGCACCGGTGATGGCATCGAGAGGGCGTAGGGCGTTGTAGAGGTCGAGCAGCAGCATCTCGTGCGGGATTTTGTTGGCCACCGCTGTTTTTGCGGCCTCGAGGGCCCGCAACGAATCCTGCACCAGGCCAGCCTGGCGCAGGTTGGTGAGCAGGGCGGTTTCAGCATGAAGCCCATTGCCGCCGATGTGCCGCAGCAACTCCGCCCGGAGTTCCGCGATGCCCTCGCCGGTCACTGCGGACGTGCGCACGAATCGCGAACCGGGATCCGGCGAGCGAGCGTTCCCCAGATCCGACTTGTTGTCCAGTATCATCGATGGTCGTCCCTCGACCTGCCGCAGCAGTTCCTCATCCTCCGGCGTCAGCGGCTGCGTGGCATCGAGCACCACCAACACGAAATCCGCGTCAGCCAGGGCTTCCATCGATTTGCGGATTCCGATGCTCTCGGCCTCGTCGAGCGCGTGGCGGATTCCGGCAGTATCCAGCAGTTCGACCGGAACGCCCCCGATCGAGACCGTCTCACTGACCAGGTCGCGCGTCGTACCCGGAGTTGCGGTGACGATGGCGCGATCCCTTTCCAGCAGCCGGTTGAATAAACTCGATTTGCCGACATTCGGACGCCCCACGATGGCGAGTGTCAGGCCTTCGTGAACAATCTTTCCGAAAGCGAAGGACTTTGCGAGCTCATGGAGCGGAGATTCGACTGCGTCAATCCGCTGCAGGATCTGATCGCCGGGGAGAACCGCCACGTCATCCTCTGCGAAATCAATTCCAGCCTCGAGAGTTGCGATCAGTTCCACCAGTTTCGTCTTCACCGGTTGCAGCCGTCGCGACAGCGCGCCGTCCAGTTGCTGGGCAGCGACTTTGGCTTGATAGAGGGTCTGTGACTCGATCAGATCACGCACGGCTTCAGCCTGCGTGAGATCGATGCGCCCGTTGAGAAATGCCCGCATGGTGAATTCGCCCGGCTCAGCCAGACGGGCCCCGGCCGATATCGCCAACTCCACGATATGGCGCAATACCACCGGGGAGCCGTGCGCCGAAATTTCTACGATGTCATCGGTGGTGTAGGAGTGCGGCTTGGCGAAAAATGTCACCACCACTTCGTCGATGCGCTGGTCCTGTGAGCCAGGCTCGATCAACTCGCTGAACACCGCCCGCCCGGGCTCGAGATCGGATTTCAGGCGCAGCATGGGCATTGCGATGGCGCACGCCTCCGGCCCCGCGATGCGTACTACGCCGATGCCGCCTCGTCCCGGGGCAGTCGCCACCGCCACGATGGTGTCGTCCAGATTCATCTACGGAATTGTAGCGAGGAATGAGAATCGCGTTTGGTTTCCGGCTCTGGTGCGAGATGAGGAGGCAACGGACTCCTCACCTGTCATTCCGAAGCGCGGATTCACCGCGCGAGGAATCTGCTGTTCTCTGCTGCGGGATTGGGGCCGGCTTGCCATTCGCCCGCCTCTCAGCGACAATCTATTAGTCAAGTTTTCAGTGCCGTCGCAAGACTCCGAGTTTCCGCCACCCGTCGCCATTGTGCGGTAAGCAAATTCCTCCAGGAGTAATCCCATGTCAGCTACCGACGACGTTCTCCAAGCCAATGAAACCTACGTGAAGAATTTCACCCTCGGGCAGTTGCCGATGCCGCCGGCGCGAAAGGTGGCCGTAGTGGCCTGCATGGATGCCCGCCTGACGGTGGAACAGTTCCTCGGCCTGAAAACAGGCGATGCCCACATCATTCGCAACGCCGGTGGAATCGTCACCGATGACGCCCTGCGCTCCCTGATCATCTCGCACCACCTGCTCGGCACGCAGGAAGTCATCATCGTCAACCACACCGATTGCGGGATGCTGACCTTCAAGGATGACGAATTGCGCGCGCAGCTTGAAAAGAAGATGGGGACGGGGACGGTCAATCCCAGCCACTTCCACGCCTTCGACAACCTGGAAGAGAATGTGCGCCGGCAGATTCAGCGGGTGAAAACGCATCCCTGGATACCGAAAACCATTTCGGTGCGAGGATTTGTCTACGACGTGAAGACCGGCCGCCTGAACGAAGTCGCCGATCAGGCCGCAAGGCGGGCGGGATAGAGCTAGGGAACTCGGCGGGGCGCGGGCTTCTCCACGCTGCGATAGTCCTTGGGATAGACCACCAGGCAGCGGCGCGGGCCTTCGCCCTCGCTCTCGGTACGGAGATCGCTTTCATCCCGCAGGGCCAGGTGGACCATGCGCCGCTCCCGCGATGACATGGGGGCGAACTGGTAAGGCGTTCCCGTCTTGCGGACCCGGTCGGCCGCCACGCCCGCCGCGAGCCTCAATTCCTCCAGCCGCATGGCACGGTGATTCATGCAATCGAAGCACACCCTCTCGTGCTCGTTGCCGGGAAGGCGCAGCATCTCCAGCGCCAGTAACTCCAGGGCACGCAGCAACTCGCCGCCGCGATCCAGCAATAAGGTAGAGTCGGGCCCGGAGAACTCCACCAGAATCTCGGGACGCTCCCAGTCGCGCTCCTCCGGCAATGGCGGATCGACCGTGATTCGATACTTCAGGCGCAGCCCGCCCTGGCGAACCACGCCGTTGAGAAACTCGTTGATCCGGTTTGCTGCCGCGACTTTGTCTGGTATTGCCATAACCTTCAAGGCTCCTGGTTTGCGCCGCTCGCCGCGCTCAGCCCGTCCGCCCCCAAACGGTGGTCCATCAGTATACGAATTCCGCCCGGGAGAACGCCGCTAACCGCTTTTCTTCCTTGCCCGCTTGGCTGCCATCTCGCGCATTTCGCGTCCCAGGCTGGTGCGGTTCATGATCGACTGCTGCACAATTCCGATCAGGTTTCCCTCGGACCAGTAAAGGCACAGCCCCGCCGCCAGGTTGAAACTCATCACTCCCAGGACGACGGGCATCATCAGCGTCATCATCTTCTGCTGGGAGGCGTCCATGCCCGTCTGCGGGGTCATCCTCTGCATGATGTACATGCTGATCATGATGCCGATGGGCAGCAGGTAGATTGGATCGGGTGCGGCCAGATCGCCGATCCACAGCCAGGTCGCGTGGCGCAAGTCGAGCGCCGATCCCAGCATGCTGTAATACGCCACCAGGAACGGTAGCTGAATCACCATGGGCAGGCAGCCGCCCACCGGGCTGACCCCCGCTTTCTTTTGCAGGTCCATGATCTCGCGATTCATTTCCTGCTTGCGCGGATCGCGCATGCTGTACTTCTTGTACTTTTCCTGGATGGATTTGATCTGCGGCTGGATGCGCTGCATTTTGAGCATCGACTTCATGCTGGTGATGCGCAGCGGGAGCAGCGCCAGGTTGATGATCAGCGTCTGAAGCACGATGGCCCAGCCCCAGTTGGAGACGATCTTGTCGTGCGTCCACTTGAGCCACAGGAACAGCGGGCGCGCGATCATCCCGAAAAATCCGAAGTTGATGAGCTCGCGCAGATCGGCGTGAGCTTCGCGCACCGTCGGAACAGGAACTGATTCCAGGATCCCCAGCGACTTGGGTCCAACAAACACGCGCTCGCTGGTCGCCCCCTTCATATTTCCCACCGCCGCTCCCAGCACGTCGACCTTCACTGTTTCCGCAGTTGGCTTCTTGGGATCCTTGGGAATATCGACAGCGTTCCGCAGCGTGACCAGCGCGGCGTTCGAGGGATCGTCGGGAATAAAGGCCGCGGCGAAGTAGCGGTCGGTCACCGACGCCCAATTGAACGGAGGATTGACGGTTCCGCCGCCGCTGATTTTCTTGATGGCGAGACGCTCGACCTTCTTGCCGAACTGGTATTCCACCTGGGCTGCCTGATATGCGGCGGCGCTCGACTCATCGCCGAACCCGGCCGGCCACATGGGGAACGCGCTGATCTCGCTTCCCTTCAGCTGCACTGAGGTTTGAACTCCGACTACATAGCTGTGGTCGAAGCGGAATGTTTTGCGGACCGCCACATCCTGATCCGCGTACTCAAAGCTGATCTCTCCCGGCGCGCCTACTGCGCCCTCGCGCGAAGGCACGTAAAGCGCCGAGTTGATCTTGTTCCGCAGCGCCTCGTTATATACCCACATGGAAAGGGGGTAGCCATATTTCGGCGCCGCGACCGGATTCACCAGCTCGAGCTGGTGGTGCTGATCGTCGTCATATTTTTTTAATATCCAGGATTTGACCAGCCCGCCGCGGTTGCTGAAGGTGATTTTGTAAAGATCGTTTTCTACGACAGTCTGTGATTCCGACTGCGCCTGCCTGGCCGGGACGGCCGGAGCCGGCTGCTTAGCGGGCGCCGCTCGTTTCTTGGCCGCTGCCACTCCGGCCGTCGCTGGAGGAATGGTCGCAGGTTGCTTCGGCTGCTCGGCCTTTGGTTGCTCAGTTTTTGTCTGCTCCGGCGCCGTCGTCTGCGGCAGGAATTTCCGGAAGAGCGGCTGAAACAGAATCATCACCAGGAAAGTGAGTGCGAACACGAGAAGCAGCCGCTTCTCGTTGCCTGGTTCCTGTTGAGGATTGTGGTATTCGGGCAAGGTTATTTACTCAGTGAACGCAAATCGATCTTGCAGACGCGCCTGCGGTTGCCGATGAGTCCGCGACCACCGGATCGTAGCCGCCCTTAACCAGCGGATGGCAACGCAGCAACCGCCACATCGCCTTCAGGCCGCCGCGAAAAACGCCGTACCGGTCTACTGCCTCCATCGCGTACTCCGAGCAGGTAGGGACGTAGCGGCACGCCGGCAACAGCATCGGGGAAATGGCCCACTTGTACGCACGCAGCACACCGATCACAGCGCGGCCGGCAATCCCATTCGATGTTTCAGAATTCTCTTGCATGAAAACCTTCTTACGTCCGTTTCTCCGCCAGCTTCTGCTGGATGATCTCGAATGCGCGGCTGATCTCCTTCTGCAAGTCGGAGAACTCGGCCGCCAGGAGCGACTTCTTCGGATTGATCACCACGTCTGCCGCGGCCCTTCCCGAAAGTCCAGTCAATCGCACTGCCTCGCGCAGCCGCCGCTTCATGCGGTTGCGTTCGACCGCCCCGCCCATCGTGCGGCCTACGGTAAATCCCACTCGCAGCCCGCCACCTTCCTCGCGCCGCAGGTAGAACACCGTCATGTGGGCGGCGAAGTGCCGTCGTCCCAGCTTGTACACCCGCTCAAAATCCGCGTGGCGCAACAGTCGAAAGCTGCGCGGGAAACCGGCGTCCTGCCCCGTAGCGGCGCTGCCATTGGGAGCGATTGCGCTCACAGTTCAAGACTCGCTCTGCGGACTCCTTCAGGTTTCAAAGGGGGAACGCTATTCCCGGAAGCCGGGCTTTACGGAGACCCGCTTACGGCCCTTGGCGCGCCGCCGCGAGATGACCGCCCGGCCGCTCTTGGTTTTCATGCGGGTGCGAAAGCCGTGCGTCTTCGAGCGGTGCCGCCGGTTGGGCTGGAAAGTGCGCTTGGGCATGAATAGTGGCTGCTCCTCGTCTCCAGATTACGTGACTACGCGTAAATGCGAAGCAAAAGTATAAATGAGGCGGAGATAAGGCGGCAAACGCAGACGCTATTGACAGGAGGAGACTCCTTGAAATGTCGCACCAAGGACCGACTTCTCCGCGAGCGCCTCTGTGCCCCCGGTGGTTGAAAAATTTCTTTCACCGCAGAAGACCCATCCCTCGCAAAAAACAGGCTGGGCGCGGAGTGCACCACACTTGCGGCAGTTATAACTTGAACACTTGACAGAATTTTCTTTCGAGTTCTGAATCGTTAGCAGCAAAAAAATTTCTCCGCCAAGATTTCTTTGGACCTAATTTTTTTGTGCTAGTATGCCGACTGGCAAACCTGATTGTGAAACGGCCATCGGGATCTGCGGCGGGACGCTTCCCCGGAACGAAAAGCTTCTAAAGCGACTTGACAGGCGGGTCTGGCTGGTGGTGCGGCCCACATATTAAAGACTATTTCTTATGTCTGTTCCCACTCCAATACTTGCTCCAAATCCGTGGGCCCGCATCCTCGATGCGCTGGAAAAGAAAATCAATCGCCATTCCTACGATACCTGGCTGAAGCCCACACGCTACAGCCATTCCAGCGGGGGCATTCTCTTCGTACGGGTTCCCAACCTGGAGTTCCGGCAGGTCGGCGACAAATACGCCGATCTCATTCAGGAAGCTCTCGATAATCTCGGGCTGGAATATCAGGACGTGCAGTTCGTCACAGAGGACGATCCCGCATCCACGCCGGTCCGCCACGACGGCGGGCTCTCGGTCCATGCGGTGCCCACCGCTGTTCCGGCGTCGCAATCCCGCTTCGACTGGGACGGCGCCGCCCAGCTCAATCCCCGCTACACTTTCGACGCCTTTGTCATCGGCAGCGGCAACCAGTTTGCCCACGCCGCCTGCCAGGCCGTCGCCGAGCGTCCTTCCAAGGCTTACAACCCCCTGTTCCTGTATGGCGGCGTCGGCATGGGCAAAACCCACCTGATGCAGGCCATTGGCCACGAGATCAAGCGCCAGGCACCGCAGGCGGCCATCTGCTATGTCTCCAGCGAGAAGTTCACCAACGACATGATCAACTCGCTGCGCTACGACAAGATGACCACCTTCCGCGACCGCTTCCGTACGGTGGACGTCCTGCTGGTCGATGACATCCAGTTCCTTGCCCAGAAAGAGCGCACCCAGGAAGAGTTCTTTCACACCTTCAACGCCCTGCACGAATCGATGAAGCAGATCGTGATTGCCAGCGACCGCCCGCCCAAGGAACTGGCGGAGATCGAAGACCGTCTGCGCAGCCGGTTCGAGTGGGGTCTGATCGCCGACATCCAGCCGCCCGATCTCGAAACCAAGGTGGCAATTCTTCAGAAGAAGGCGGAAAACGAGAAGGTCACGCTTCCCACCGATGTGGCTCTCTACATCGCCTCGAACATCCGCTCGAACGTCCGCGAACTCGAGGGAGCGCTCATCCGCCTGGTCGCGCACTCTTCGCTGATCGGCACTGAAATCACCCTGCCCTACGCCCAGCAGGCGCTCAAGAATTTTATCGATTCCCAGGCCCGCAAGGTCACGATTGAGTCGATCCAAAAGGCCGTATCCGAGCAGTTCGGCCTGCGCCTGGTGGAGATCAAAGCCAAGAACAACTCCCGCGCCATCGTGTATCCACGCCAGATCGCGATGTACCTGGCCAAGCATCTGACCGAGGCCTCCCTGCCCGAGATCGGCCGCCAGTTCGGCGGGAAACACCACACGACCGTGCTGCATTCGGTCGAGAAGATTGACGAAGTGCGCAAGACCGACAAGGATTTGAACCGGCTGCTCAACAAGCTGACCGAGCAGCTAGGCGGCTGAAGCATCTCGGGGATTGAGTCGCCCAGCCAGGCTCCCCTCCCTTAAGGCATGCTGCCGGGTTCCCAGGTTTTTTGCTTTAATATGAACTAAGCGGTGCGGGGGAGTGGGCGATATGCCGGTAGAAGCTTTGGCAGCGGCGACGGGAACAGCCACCATGGAGATTACGGTCAGCAAGTTTGAACTCCTGCGGGAGTTGACGGCGACCCAGGGCGTGGTCGAGCGCAAGACCACCATCCCCATCCTCTCCAATTACCTGTTTGAGGCCGCCGGCGACAAGCTGTCTCTCACCGCCACCGATCTCGATCTCAGCCTGCGCACCTCCTGCGCCGCCAAAGTGAAGAAAGAGGGCTCCTGCACCATCCCGGCGCGCAAGCTTCACGACTACGTCAAGCTGCTGCCCGACGCCGATATCACCATCAAGCTGCTGGAAAATCACTGGGTCAGCATTCGCTGCGGGCGCTCCAATACCAAGATGGTCGGGATGGCGAAGTCGAACTTCCCCACCCTGCCGGTTTTTCCGACTTCCGGAGTGGTGAAGATTCCATCCCAGGTGCTGCGCGGCATGATCGCCAAGACCGGTTTTGCCATCGCCAATGAGGAGTCGCGCTACACGCTCAACGGCGCTCTCATGCTGCTGAAGCCGGAGTCGATCACCATGGTCGCCACCGACGGCCACCGCCTGGCCCACATCGAACGCAGCGGCGAGAAATTCCCCGGCGTATCCGGCGAGATGAAGACCCTCATTCCCAAGAAGGCCATGGACGAGCTGAAGTCGCTGCTCGACTCGACCGATGCCGAAACCATCGACTTCGCCAAGGATGAATCGACGCTCTACTTCCGTATCGGCGCCCGGCTGCTGACCTCTCGCCAGCTCACCGGCCAGTTCCCTAATTTTGAGGCCGTGCTGCCCAAGGACAACAGCAAGAGCATCACTCTGAACGCCGACGATTTCGGCGCCGCCATCTCCCGCGTGGCTCAGTTTGCCGACGAGCGCTCCCGCGCCGTCCGTCTGAAGCTCGACAAAGGCGAGCTGAAGCTCTCGGCTTCCTCCACCGAAACCGGCGAATCCGAAGATTCGCTCGAAATCACCTACAACGGCGATGGTATGACCATCGGCTTCAACGCCCAGTATGTGCTTGATTTTCTGAAGGCTGCCGCCAGCGGCGAGGTGCTCCTCGAACTCAAGGATCCCCAGTCCGCCGGCCAGCTCCGCCCCGCCAGCAGCGAAGACTACAAGTACCGCTATATCGTCATGCCCATGCGGATCTGAATTAACCACGGGCGTCCCCGCGCGAATGAACATGTAGACACGGGCGTCTCGCCCGTGCAACGCTGTCGTCTTGGAATGTCCAGGGCTCGGGCGTCCTCGCCCGTGCTCCCCGCAGTTGACCCGCCCATCCTTCCGGGGTTAATGTTTCTCCCACTTCCGGAGGGCTCCCCATGCTCAGCGGCTTCAGGCAGTTCATTCTGCGTGGCAACGTGGTGGATCTGGCGGTCGGCGTGGTCATCGGTGCGGCCTTCGGGGCAGTTGTGACCTCCCTGACTGCCGACCTCCTCACGCCCTTCATCGCGGCCATTGTCGGCAAGCCCGACTTCTCAGCCGTGACCTTTACGGTGGGCAGCGCCGTCTTCAAGGTGGGCAGCTTCCTCAACGCCCTGATCTCCTTCCTGCTGATCGCCGCCGCGGTCTACTTCTTCGTGGTGACACCTGTGAATGCGCTGGTATCCCGCATGCGCAAAGCCCCCGCCCCGGCCGACCCCACAACCAAAAAGTGTCCGGAGTGCCTGAGCGAGATCCCCATCGACGCCCGGCGCTGCGCCTTCTGCGCCCAGCCCGTGGCCGGGAAGGCCGCCTAGAAGCGAACTGGCGTGCGAGGTTATTCTTACGGGATGAGTTTGTTCCGGCTCGCCGGTCTCGTGGCCCTCTGTCTGTTGCTGGGGCAATTCCTTGCCGCGGCGCAGTCCACCGGGAAGCGCGATTCCCAAAATGGGAAATCAGTCCAGAACGGCGCCTACCACAGCGCCTACCACAGCGCGACGTTCGGCTTTTCCTACCGCGTTCCCTTTGGATGGGTAGAGCGCACCGCCGAAATGCAGCAGGGTCCCGCGGACCCCGCGACGGGACACGTGCTCCTGGCTGTCTTCGAGCGGCCTCCCGAGGCTACCGGCGAGACCATCAATTCCGCTGTGACCGTCGCGAAGGAGAGCATCTCCTCCTACCCCGGCCTCAAAACCGCCGCTGACTACTTCGGGCCGATCGACGAACTCGCCGACAAGATGGAGTTGAAGGCTGTGAGCCAGCCCTACGAGGTCACGATCGGCGGCAAGCGATTGGTCCGCGGGGATTACAAGAAGGACGTCGGCAAGCTCACCATGTACTGGAGTTCCCTGGTGATGCTTGCCCATGGCCAGATCGTTTCGTTCACCTTTGTCGCCTCGAGCGACGACGAGATAAATCAGCTCATCGACCGCCTGAGCTTCGCGCCGGTCCGGCGGTGAATTGTGTTGGTTTTCCCCTGTGCTCCTCTGTGGTGAAAAAGACTTACCACAGGGTTCACAGAGGCTCACAGAGGAATAGCTGGTGCATCTCTAGCGTTACGGCTTTGTTTTCCCTGTGCTCCTCTGCGCCCTCTGTGGTGAAAAAAGACTTACCACAGGGTTCACAGAGGTTCACAGAGGAATAGCTGGTGGGTCTCTAGCGTAGCGGCTTTGTTTTCCCTGTGCTCCTCTGCGCCCTCCGTGGTGAAAAAGACTTGCCACAGGGTTCACAGAGATTCACAGAGGAATAGCTGGTGCGTCTCTAGCGTAGCGGCTTTGTTTTCCCTGTGCTCCTCTGCGCCCTCTGTGGTGAAAAAAGACTTACCACAGGGTTCACAGAGGTTCACAGAGGAATAGCTGGTGCGTCTCTAGCGTAGCGGCTTGGTTTTCCCTGTGCTCCTCTGCGCCCTCTGTGGTGAAAAAAGACTTACAACGTTGACGGCCGCTCCACTGGCTCATTTCCGTTGCCGGGCAGGCGCTCGCGCACCATCTCCTCGACGTCGACGATTTTCTCTCCCAGCAGGTTGATCTTGCGCGCCAGGCCCTGAATATCGGAGGCCGCCCGCCGGTTGACGTCGTAATCCAGTTCGCCGCGCAGCCGGTCTTTCGTGTCCTGGCGATTCTGGCTCATCATGATCACCGGCGCCTGAATGGCGGCCAGCATGGAGAGGAACAGGTTCAGCAGAATGAACGGATAAGGGTCCCAGGCCTTCCCCGCCAGTCGCTGATTGATGGCGGTGTACCCCAGGAGAATCATGCCGAACAGGATGATGAAGGTCCAGGAGCCGCCGAAGCGCGCCACCGAATCGGCAATGCGCTCCCCGAATGTCGCTTCATCTTCGATCATCTGGTTAGCGTTGCGGTTAGCGCGAATCCGAACCAGCTGTTGCGATCCGTGAAACTGCCGCCCCAGAACCGTCAGCATATCCATGCCGGCGAGCGGTTTCCTTTGCAGCAGCGTCGCAATGTCTTCGCGGTCGACTTCCAGGCACTCCGATTCCTCGACCGCCGTGGCGTCGGTCTGGTGCGGCGTCTGCTCCAGCATGGAGGCGAAGCCGAAGAACTGTCCTGCCGCCGGCTCGTCCACGATTACTTCCTGCCCGTCTTCATCCACGGTGGTGACGCGCACCCGACCGGCCACCATCACGTAGGCACGCATGCCGGCGTCGCCGATCTTGTAAATGCGCTGGCGCGGCGCAAATTTCTTCAGCTCCACCTGGCCCGCCAGCACGGCGGACTCTTCATCGTCGAGCAGTGCGAACAGCGGAACACCCTTCAGGATATGGGGATGGCATGGCATAAGCTCACCTCGCGGACGGAAAGATTGCGCGATCTCTGTTGCGCCGCATTGTACCGAATCCGGGTTACATTCCGCTGTATGGAACCCGGGTTCCCACCCGCCCTCGCAAGCTGCTGAAAAGGATGGGAAAAACGAGGTTTACCGGGGCGATTCCGCGGTCGAAAAATGGCCTCCCTTATGCTATAATCCAGATATCTTCTGATTCCCGTAAGTATTAATAATTTCAGTCATTTGGCTCTCTATTGCGGGTTCCAGAAAGGCGGCCGGCCACCAGCTCAAGTCCGGCATTCCTCCACGGAGCAGAATGGCCACAAAAGAGATCGCACCCATCGCAGAAACCAAGCCAAAAAACGGAAAGGTTGCCGCCATCAATGGCAACGGCGACTACACCGCGGACTCGATCAAAGTTCTCGGTGGCATGGAAGCCGTCCGCAAGCGCCCTGCGATGTATATCGGCTCGACCGGAGAGCTTGGTCTGCACCATCTGGTCTACGAAGTCGTAGACAATTCGGTTGACGAAGCTCTTGCCGGGTACGCCGACAAGATCGAAGCCACAATTCACATCGACAACTCCATCACCGTCGTCGACAACGGTCGCGGCATTCCGGTCGACGCCATGGATATCGACGGCGAAAAAATTCCCGCGGCGCAGGTGGTGATGACCAAGCTGCACGCCGGCGGCAAGTTCGACACTTCCTCCTACAAGGTTTCCGGCGGGTTGCACGGCGTGGGCGTCTCCT
Organism: Terriglobales bacterium; assembly: GCA_963803205.1. Taxonomy (GTDB): domain Bacteria; phylum Acidobacteriota; class Terriglobia; order Terriglobales; family Acidobacteriaceae; genus CAWDLG01. The sequence continues at coordinate 32,968 of CAWDLG010000002.1, read as the reverse complement.
GCGTGAACGCCCTCAGCGAGGAACTGGAACTGGAAATCTGGCGGGACGGTTTTACCTGGGAGCAGACCTACTCGAAGGGCGAGCCCACCAGCAAGCTGAAGAAAACCGGCGCTGTCAAAGCCAAGACCGGCACCAAGGTTCATTTCCTGCCGGACAAGAGCATCTTAACCGCCACGGAATACAACTTCGACACCCTGGCACAGCGACTGCGTGAGCTGGCGTTCCTGAACAAGGGACTCCTCATCACGCTGACCGACGAGCGCGCCACCGACGCCAAAACTGGCGAACCGAAGTCGGTGCAGTTCAAGTACAACGGCGGCATCGCCGAGTTCATCAAGCACCTGAACCGTGGCAAGCAGGTATTGCACGACAAGCCGATCTACATGGAAGCCGAACGCAGCGGCGTGGTCATGGAAATCGGCCTGCAATACAACGACGGCTATTCGGAAACCGTCTTCAGCTTCGCCAACAACATCAACACCGTCGATGGCGGATCGCATCTTTCCGGCTTCCGCATGGCGCTGACTCGCACCATCAACTATGCCGGCCAGCAGATGGGCCTGTTCAAAGACGTAAAGGAAAATCTCAGCGGTGACGACGTCCGCGAGGGACTGGTAGCGGTCATCAGCGTGAAGCTGCCGCAGCCGCAGTTCGAAGGCCAGACCAAAGGCAAGCTGAATTCCGACATCGCCGGAATCGTGCAGGCTTTCGTCAACGAGCGCCTGGGCGCATTTCTCGAGCAGAACACAACCGCCGGCCGCAAGATCATCAACAAGGCGATTGAAGCCTCGCGCGCTCGCGAAGCTGCCCGCAAGGCCCGCGACCTTACCCGTCGCAAGGGCGCCCTCGACGGTGGCGGCCTTCCCGGCAAGCTGGCTGACTGCTCCGAACGGCAACCGGACCGCTGCGAGCTGTTTCTGGTTGAGGGCGAGTCCGCAGGCGGCACCGCCAAGCAGGGCCGCGACCGCCGCTTTCAGGCGATTCTGCCCCTGAAGGGCAAGATCCTCAATGTGGAGAAGGCCCGCTACGACAAGATGCTAGGTCACGAAGAAATCCGCGCCATGATTACGGCGCTCGGAACCGGCATCGGCAAGGACGACTTCGATACTGCCAAGCTGCGCTACGGCAAAGTCATCCTCATGACCGACGCCGACGTGGATGGAAGCCACATCCGTACCCTGTTGCTTACGTTTTTCTTTCGCCACATGCAGGAACTGATCAAGCGCGGCAACGTGTTCATCGCCCAGCCGCCTCTGTTCTCCATCAAAAAAGGCAAGACGCAGCAGTACATCAAAGACGAACGCGATTTTGTGAAAGTGATGGTGAAGCGCGCGTCCGACGGCCTTATCGTCCGCTACGGCGAAGGCGCAGCCAAGCTGGAGGGCGCGGCTCTGGCCCGGTTCATCACTGTGCTGAATGAGTATCTGGGATTCTTCGACAAGATGGGCAAGCGCCTTCGCGACGAGAAAGTGACCGAAATCCTGCCGCGTCTCGACCTCGCGAAGCGCGCTGATTTCGAAGGCGACAAGAAGGATGCGCCCAAGAAGATCGAGAAGCTGGAAAAAGAGCTGAAGAAAATTCAGAAAGACCGCGGCCTCAAGAGTGTGGAAGCGCGCTACGACGAAGAACACAACCTGTGGGAAGTGGCCTACGTGAACTCGCAGGGGGCAGAGCACGTGCTCAACTGGGAGCTCGCTTCGGCGCCCGAGTGCCGCCAGCTCATCTCCAAGTACAAGCAGATCGCGGAGTATATGGAGCCGCCGTTCATCGTGGAAACCATCGCCAAGGTCGGCGCTGCGGCTTCGAATGGAAACGAAGAGCTGAGCGACGCCGAGCGCGAGGACGTGGAGAAGGCGCAGAAAAAAACCACCAAGGCCGTGGCCAAGAAAAAATCTGCCGAGCCCGAGGTGGTGGAAAAAGCATCTGCCCGCGAGTTGTTCGACTACGTCCTGGCCGAAGGCCGCAAAGAGTACACCGTGCAGCGCTACAAGGGTCTGGGAGAAATGAACTCATCCCAGCTATGGGAGACCACCATGGATCCCGAGCGCCGCACCCTGCTCGCGGTGAGGCTGGAAGACATCGCCGAGTGCGAAGCCATCTTCAGCACGCTGATGGGAGAAGACGTCGAAGCCCGCCGCAAATTCATCGAAGACAACGCTCTCGACGTGAAGAACCTGGATATCTAGCTTCGGCATGGCTAGTGCCGAAAATTGCTGATCAAAACTGCGTCCCCGCCCATGGTTCCGCGGCTGAGCAGCATGTGCTTGCCATCGGGCGTCCAGTCAAAGTCGAAAATGTAGTCCCTGGAGAAATGGTTTTCCGGTGCGGACATCCCGTCAGATGTATGGCAGCTATCGTCGGCGCGTAAGCCGTAGATTCCAAAACTAATGGCGGAGGGAGAGGGATTCGAACCCCCGGTACCCTTTCAGGTACAGCGGTTTTCAAGACCGCCACCTTAAGCCGCTCGGTCATCCCTCCGATACTACACAAAACAATATATTTAAATCTGCATTCTAAGTACTAGCACCTTGGTTCCATTGCACAATCATTGCACAGATGGCAGAATGTGCCCCATTACGCTGTCGTCTGGAGGGCACATGGTCAGAAACCAAGATGGGCACCTGTTCGAAGTGAAGGATGCTAACGGTAAAACGGTTTCCTATCACGTTCGATACCGTGTTACGGAAATGAAGAATGGCAAGCCTACCCGTGTGCAGAAGTCGGTTAAGCTCTGCGACAAGGACGACAGGCACCATTCGCCCACCTGCAAGGCCGTTGCTGACAAATTGAAGAAGCACATGGCCGAGGTCAACCGAACGAACGGTGCGGAGAGTGCCGACGTTCTCATTACCGAGTTCTGGGACAATACCTATTTGCCGCATATCCAGACCACGAAGAAGGCTGCCACGATTAACGGTTACATCAAACTTTGGAAGAAGCACCTCGCGCCAGCCTTTGATGCGGTCCTCATGAAAGCCATGACCTGCGCCAAGGCAACCATCTTCCTGACATCCCTCGTTAAGGTTAACAAATTAGGGAGACGCAGTGTAGCGCACGTCCACTCGTTAGCGTCAGGTCTCTTTCGTCATGCCAAGCAACTAGGTATTATCGAGAGCAATCCCTTTACCGATGCGGCATCGCACGTGAAGCCGAAGGCACCGCAACAGACACACGCCTATTCGCTGGAAGAAGCAGAGAACATCTTCAATGCCTTAGACGGGAACTTGCAGGCGCAGTTAATCTTCTGCCTCAGCACGTTCATGGGCCTTCGACCGGGCGAGACGGCGGCATTGAAATGGTCAGATGTAGATCAAGATTTCATTCACATAAGGCGGGCGGTATGGCGGGGAGTCGTGAGCACAACAAAGACCGCCGAGAGTGTGTCGTCCGTTCCCCTGTTCAGCCTGGTGCGTTCTCTACTGAAGGAGTGGAAGAAACAATGCCTGCCTTCAAACGAAGGCTGGATTTTCCCTAATCGTAACGGCGATCCCATTGAAATTAATTCCTATTGCCATCGTATCATTCGTGCCGCCCTGACTGAAAAGAACATCGTTTGGAGAGGTCTGTACAGCGGCAGACGGGCGGCAGGGACGTTGCTCACGCAATTGACAGGTGACGCCGTGGCCGCTCAATACGTCCTTCGCCATTCCAATCTCTCAACAACGACGGCGTTCTATGTGAAACCCATCAGAGAGGAAGCCGTATCAGGAATGAAGCTGTTGGAAGAGAAAATTGGCGATCGCTTTAGACTTCCTGCGGCAAACTCAGAAGCCGTGCAATCGTGACGGATGAACGGCACTGCAGGTAGAGATGAAAGTAGTTGTGTAATTGGGCACAGGGTTATGCTCCGATGTTTGGATCAAATTCTCTAGGATTTCATCTTGCAGAACAAGGGCAATCCCACGTATCGAAAGCGCACGGCTCTTGTTACGTCCCTACAGCTTCGACCTTGCGGCCGGACAGCAACATTTTGATTGGGCGTCGGTGTACCTGATGGTTTGTAAGCAATTGATTCCAGGCGGCTGAAGCTCAACTGAAGGAAGTGATTCTCCACGCACGTCTTGTCCTCGAATTCGACTAACGGTCACATTTGCATTAGCCGGTACGATTTTCTCCCGAATACCCCGGGGGTTTAGGGGAAGCTATGCGGCATAGGACATCGCCGAAGTTCCTGGACGAATGGTGCACCCTCGCCAGTAAAATCGGGAAATGAATCGTAGAGAATTTGTTGCACGAGGAACTGCCCTCCTAGGTTATGCGACACAAAGCAGGATCGCTCGGTCGCTTGATCAAACTTCAGCGCCGAGAAACTTAGGTCAATCTCGAATCGAAAGGATCTCCGACCACGTTGCCGTCTTCCACGATGTGGTCAACGTGGGAGTCATCCAGTCCCAGGGTAAGAGCCTGCTCATCGACTCCGGCACCGGGTCTATTCTTTCTAGTGCATCCGCGTTTCCTTCCATTGAGGCTGTTTTGTATACGCACTACCACCGTGACCAGTGCTCCGGCGCAAAGCGACTGAAAGACGCAGGGATAAAAGTCAGTGTTCCGTCTGCGGAAGCAGCGTTTTTTCGAACTGCTGCTGAGTTTTGGTTGGAGTCGGACAAACTCATCGATCACCGTTACGATTTTCGGCCCGAGATGATGATATTGAGAGAGTCGGTGGCGCCGGACGTAGAACTTCAACCTGGAGAGGTATTCGACTGGGCGAACATGGCGGTTAAGGCAGTGGCCACTCCGGGCCACACTGATGCGAGTTTGTCGTACATCGTTGAAATGGACGGCAAAAAGCTCGCTTTCATTGGGGACCTCATGTACGGCGCGGGCCAACTCTGGGAGTTCTACAGCCTTCAGAAAAAGTTTCCAGGAATGGCGGGTGGGTACTGGGGCTTCGGCGGCTCCGTAACTCAAGTAATCACCAGCCTGGAGGCGATTCTGTCACATTTGCCGTCCATCCTCATTCCCTCGCACGGGCCGGTGATTACCGATCCCGAAGCTGCGGTCGGGATCTTCAAAGACCGAATTGGGCGGGTAATGAAAAGCTATTTCACCCTTTCGGCGTGGAGGATTTATGAACACGAGGGAGTCAGCGTATTCAAGGAGGACGCCCCGGAGGAATTCCGTTCCCCAATGCTGGATCCGCTGCCAGCGGCATCGTTACCCGCATGGCTCCATCGGTGCGCCGAAACCTCGTCGTACATCTTGGCCGAAGACAAGTCAATATTTCTGTTCGATTGCGGATTTCCACCCATTGTGGAAGTACTAGACAGGCTGGTCAGCTCGGGCGACATCTCCGGAGTGGACGGAATCTGGATCAGCCACTATCACGACGATCATCTGGTCTCGGTCAACGAGGTCCGGCGCAAGTACGGAGCGAAAGTGCATGTTCAGCGCGAGCTCCGAGACATATTAGAGAACCCCAGAGCTTACCGGATGCCATGCTTATTCCCGGAAAGCATCCACGTAGATCGTAGTCTTTCAGAGGGAGAAGTAATTCATTGGAAAGGATATCGGCTAACCGGATATTACTTTCCCGGTCAAACGCTCTATCATGATGGATTGCTCATCGAGCATGATGGGACGAAAGTACTCATGACCGGCGATTCCTTTGCTAACTGGGGAATCGATGACTATTGCTCTTACAATCGTAACTTCGTCGGCGAGAGCGGCTTAAATGCCGGTTACGTTCGATGTCTAAAGCTATTGCAACAACTAAAACCGGATGTATTGTGTGCAGCCCACTGGGGTGCAGTTCCAATCTCTATGGCTCGGGTACAACGAACGCTGGATTTGCTGTCCGAACGTGCCACACTACTTGGGGCGCTTATACCGTGGGATGATCCAAACTTTGGGCTGGATGCGAATTGGATTGCGGCCTATCCTTACCGTCAAAGCTGTTTACCGGGAGAGCGAGTTACGCTCGAAGCAAGAATTTACAACCATTCACATATGCCTCGACTTGCTAGAGTCGAATTAGCGGTACCGGACGGGTGGAGTTCTAGAGATCAGGGAGAAATCACAATTCCTCCTCACTCCGAAGGGAAATTGAGATTAGGGGCGACCTCGCCAAAAGCCCCTTCAGTGCGCCGTCAGGTATTGGGTCTAAACGTTTGGTTTAATAATATGCACCTCGGCGAAATGGCCGAAGCGATTGTCGACTATTTGGTCTGACACGCCGCCGCCGGTCCCATGTCGAGGATCGGTTTTGTTTAGGCCTTATTCAGCGCCGGTACCGCTCACGCGTACGATTAGGTGTCCCGATCAATTCCCGACATCACGCTGGCAGCGACTGGACTTTTCCGATGAAGTTCATGGTTGCGCGAGTCTTCTCGTGGGCGCCTTCGGATCGCCGCACAATCCTTATATAAAGATTCACGGGCCTCGGCTACCTATACGTCATGAGAACGGTTTTTGCTCTGTTGATGGCCATTGCGCTCCCCGCGCACTATTCTGCAGGCCAGACGGTTCCCGGCGGATTTGAGGTTTATCCAGCGGTAAAACACGGAACACTTTACATGTACAACTATTACGTTCCGCCCGCGCCTGGGTCAACACCATGGGCACCGTGTTGGTCGCCGGATGGAAAGACGATCGCTGTGGGAATGCAAGGCTCCATCTGGCGCGTCGATCCAGACACCGGGAACGCGGTGGAACTGACGAACACGACTGCCTACGCGAACTCTCCAGACTGGTCATCGGATGGAAAGTGGATCGTGTACACAGCTGACTATAAAGGGCACCGTGTGCAGCTTGAGATCCTCAATATATCAACGGGCGAGTCTCGACCGTTGACCGACGACGGGGAGATTTATCTCGACCCCGTTTTCTCGCCCGATGGCACGCGGTTGGCCTACGTCTCCTCTCAACCGAACGGATATTTTAAAATTTATGTTCGCGCCATTCGGGATGGACACTGGGCCGGAGAACCGATCTTAGTCACCCCCGACCATCAATATCCTCGCGATCGTCTCTACTTCGGTCCGTGGGACATGCACACACAACCGGTATGGACGCCGAATGGCAAGGAATTGGTATTCGTAACGAATCGCGATGTGGCACTTGGGTCGGGAGATCTCTGGCGAGCAAGCGCGGCGCTGAATGGCATTAAAGATGGCAGGATGATCTGGAGAGAGCAAACTCTTTATCGCAGTCGTCCCCACATCTCTCCCGATGGAAGCACCATAGTTTATTCCGCCACTTCAGGAGGCGCGGACCAGTTCAACAATCTGTATTTGCTACCGATAGAAGGTGGCGCGCCATACAAGCTGACGTTCGGTGCTTTCGATCACTTCCACCCTCGATGGTCGCCCGACGGGCAACGGATCGCCTTCATCTCCAATGAAGGAGGATTGCCTCAACTTGCAGTGCTGGAAGTGTGGGGTGGTAAGCAGCGTACCGTGGCAATCCACCATCGCCAATGGCGGGTACCGATGGGACGACTGCACGTAAGAGTAGTTGATGCGGGAACAAAAAAGCCCATTGCCGCGCGAATTGCCGGGCTGGCGTCGAATGGCCGTTTCTACGCTCCGACGAATGCTTACTCTCGAATTGGCGTATTTACTGGGACGGACTACTTCCACACCTCGGGCGAATTCACCCTCGACCTGCCATCGGGCAGAATATTACTTCGCGCCACCAAGGGGTTTGAGTTTCAGCCAGCACAACGGAACGTAGAGGTTCGAGCGGGACACGTGACTGCACTCACGATTTCGCTCCACCGGCTGGTCAATCTTCCGCAGAAAGGCTGGTACAGCGGCTCAACCCACGTCCACATGAACTACGGTGGAAATCTTCACAACACACCGGAGAACACGGCGTTCATGGCCGCCGCCGAGGACTTGCATGTGGTCCATGCCATGGCCTCGAACAAAGACAATCGAGTCTTGGACTGGCAATACTTTCGTCCAGGCGGGGGCGAATTTCCGCTTCATTCTCCTGTGCCGGGAGTGAAGCTCATCGTCGGAGAAGAGTATCGACCGGCATTTCTGGGTCATACCTTTCTTCTGGGGCTACGCGACTATCTGATCTCACCGTTCACCGCGAGTTATGAAGGCACGGCCCTTGCAAGCATTTACCCCTCGAATACCGACATCTTCCGCAAGGCGAAGGCTGAGGGGGCCGTGACGGGATATGTTCACCCTTTTGGAGACAATGATCCATTGGGGACAACTATTGAGGACGGCAAAGGCGTTCCGGTTGACGCGGCTTTAGGGACACTGGATGCCCTGGAGTGGTCTGGCGCGGTTCGTGGAGAAATGGGAGTGTGGCAAAAACTTCTGAACAATGATATTGCGCTCGTTCCCACGGGAGGAGAGGACTCTATTAACGACCTTCATCGCTTTCGCACAATCGGCAGCGTTAGAACCTATGTTCATCTCGACGTTCCGTTCAGCACCGCAGCATGGGTGGATGGTATTCGCAAAGGGCACACATTTTTCTCAACTGGGCCGCTAATCGACTTTCGGGTGAACGGGAAACTGCCCGGTAGTCGAATTCATCTGTCAAACCTCGGTGGGAAGGTAGTGCTCGAAGGAACGGTTGTGTCACTGGTTCCTCTCTCAAGGGTAATAATCAACGACAGACATGGAGTCTTCCGCGAGGTCCCGCTCGATAGCCAGCAAACATCGGCTAGATTTCGAGAAGCGATTGAGCTTACCGAGAGCGATTGGTTTTCGGTCACAGCCGAAGGTCCTCGTGCTCCAATCTTCGATACGGCATATGCGCTTGCCGGAACGAATGCGATCCGCGTTTACGTCGGAGACAAAAAGATTCGCGACCGCTCATCGGCCGAATACTTCACTCGCTGGATCGACAAGTTGCATGAGGAGACCGAACAGTGGCCATGGTGGAGATCACGGGAGGAGAAAGATCACATCTTGTCGCAGTATGAAGAGGCCCGCCGGATCTATCAACGCCTGGCCGAAGAGGCGCGCTAAAGCCGCACAATGAAGAGTCAGGTCGGTATTGTCGCTTTTGAAGGAAGACGCCCACCACCGCCACCTAGCCAACATCGCACTGCCAATTCCCGACACCAAAGACAGTCTTTATGGGATGATCCCTGCGTGAGTACGGCGCCGCCCTGGACGAGCAGTGGTTCTCGGCTATTGATTCGCGCCAGCGACTCCAGCGCACCTCTTGGAACTGCGTCTTCGATCGACGGAAGGCCACGTGGAACCAGTCTCTAAGACCGTGCCCTACAGCGGTCAAGTCACCGACATGCGAGTGATATTCCCTATAACGAGAAGAGAAATCATGGCCTGACCTATACCGGTTCGAAAAGTGGAGGCTTGATACCAAGCTGCCCCAAAAGGAAACCTGCATGCAACCTTATCGATCAAGCCTTGGTAAATTAATAACTCTTGCGTGCTAAATAGTTTAGGAAACGCTTCCGCGACATTGGGGTACAGCAGCTTCGACCTACGGCCCATCAGCCGTTTTCCAATTAACTTCCGGATAGCTCGTGATTCAGGACTTTCCCGCCGACAAGGTACAGAGTAGGTCACCTTCTATGGGATGATGACACCTGCTGATAGCATGGCCAGGCGTGCATAATCGCAACTAGGCTCGCAACTTCCCGATGATGATGCGGAGCGGCGACGGCGTAGGAATGATGTGATCGAGTTCAAACCCTGCCTGGCCGTACAAATTCCTGAACTCCGAGGCCGTGCGCTCAAGCCCGCTCGTGTTCACGAGCATATTGATATCCATCCACTTGCCCGCATCGGATTCGGCTGTTTCGGGGATGACCCACTCCACAAGCACTAATCGTGCGTTGGACGGTGCGGACTCTTTCACGTTATTGAGAATGGCGATCGCCTTGTCGTCGGCCCAGTCGTGGATGATCCATCGCATCAGGTAGGCGTCGGCTTGCACGGGGATGTCTTTAAAGAAGTCGCCGCCCACTCTGTCCATGCGATCGTGCAGCGGTGCTTCCGCTACAACTTGCGGCTGGTCGAACAGAATTCCGTGACAGGACGGATGAGCGTCCAGGATGCTGGACAACTGGGATCCGATGCCGCCTCCGATGTCCGCAATGACGAGAAATTTGCTCCAATCATAGGATGCGGTGACGGCCGGAGTCATCGAGGCACTCAAGTCCCGCATCGCTGCGTTAAAGTTGGTGCGCTGTTCCGGATTGGATTGCATGAACTCCCACGGGGAACAACCGTGTAGCTGGTCATAGCCCGGCTGCCCATTTTTCAAGGCCAGCAGTAGCCCGTTCCATCCCTCTTCGACAAAGGAATCCGGACAGAGGCAAATGTGAATCCAGGCCCATTGCGAACCGGATGCGTAGCGGCGCAGGCACTCGCTCTGGGGTGTGTTGGCGAATACGCGCAGCGACGTTTGCGTAAAGATCCCGGTACTCTCCAGCGCGCGTAGCATCCGGTAGAGGCTCTGTGCATGCGTCTGGGTGCGCTCGGCAAGAACATCGACGTGCAGCGGACCATTTGCCAACTGATCGGCGAGCTCGAGTTGCGCGGCTACTCCCACGCAACGACTCTGCCAATGATTGTTCACAATCCCCAAAATCTGTTCCTGGGGCTAATTAAGTTGTTCTGTGCTGCGGCTTCTGGCATAAGTTTCATGATACGCCAATTCAGGGCGCTCAGAAGCAAGGCGGTCTGGAACGGATCACTTAGACGTATAACGGTCCTACGCGCTGAAGTGGCGTCTCGAAGATAGTGGATGTATTGTCGGCAAACCGGAAACCTTCAGCGCCAGTTTGCGTAATTCCGCAACAATCGTTTACCCATAGATCGCAGCCAGCTTATATCCAGTATCTGTTATATGATTTGGCCCGAGGTGGATGCCAATGCGGATGTCATTCCAGCAACGGCTGTCTGCAGGTTCTTGGGCTTGGTTTGCGTGCATTTTGACTACGCTGTCGTTCGCTGCCCCGCCGGCCCAGGCGCAAAATCAGCCCGTGCGCGTCATCGCCTTCGGCGCACATCCCGACGACTGCGACCTCGGGGCCGGAGGGCTCGCCGCCAAGTATGCTGCCCTCGGCCACAAGGTGAAGTTCGTGTCGCTAACCAATGGCGATGCTGGGCATCAGTTGCAACATGGAGAGGAACTCGCCAGGCGCCGGCGTGCCGAAGCGCTGGAAGCCGGCCGACGAATCGGGATCGAATACGAGGTGCTTGATAACCATGATGGCAAGCTCTTGCCTACCCTGGAGGTCCGCGAACAAGTCATACGCGAGATTCGCCAGTGGAAGGCTGATATTGTCATCGCTCCTCGCCCCAACGATTACCATCCCGATCACCGGTATACGGGAGTGTTGGTGCAGGATGCGTCCTACATGGTGATCGTGCCGAATCTGGTGACGGATACTCCGGCGCTGCGGCGGAACCCGGTTTTCCTCTACTACAGCGACAGGTTCACGCGGCCGCAGCCTTTCCAGGCAGACATAGTGGTGTCGATCGACGACGTGTTCGAGAAGAAGATCGATATGCTGGACGCGCACGTGTCGCAGTTCTACGAGTGGCTGCCGTGGACTGAGGGGCGGCTGGAGCAGGTGCCCAAGGATCTCTCAGAGCGAAAGAAGTGGCTGGCCACTACGTCGAGAGCGGAGAGAGAACTGCAACCACAGTGGCAGGCGGCATTGGAAAAGCGCTATGGCGCGCAAGCTGCCCGTGTTCAGAACGCCGAGGCTTTTGAGATCACCGAATACGGACGTCAGCCAACTGAGGAAGAGATTCGAGGGCTCTTCCCATTCTTTCCGGTGGCAATGTCACGCCCTTGAGCGGCTCGAGCACCCCCAGAGGGTCTTCCGTCACGCTCTCGTGTGCGTCTCGCAACTCGGAGACTGGTCACTGCGATTCTGTGTGCGAATCGTGTGCCAGACTTCACGGAGACTCGGGTTCAAAAAGAAACGCCATCTGACTGACGGCCGATCAGTCGCACGCTCTCTCGTCCGCGCGGGAAGCCTGACTATTCAAAGCTAGCTGTGCGCTAGTTGTGTGCCGGATTTCAGATTAAGGCACCTCCTTTGCCGTTGTCGACCACTATTGCGCCGCAACTCAGCGTATCGTTCACAGAGTGCGAGCTATCTACCTGAGGCTCAGTTTCGAGGTTCTGCTCTCCATTTGTTTCCAATTGTGCCGAGAAGGACGGTTGCGACTGTTCTTCTGCCTGTTCAGTCTCTGCGTTAAGTCTTGTAACCTCGACAAACGCATCGATGGCTTTCAAGGTTCGCGCCTTACGTTTATGCTGACGACGGCTCGACAGATGTTCCTCCGTCGCCGCTTCAGCTTCCTTGTTAAGCGCACAGGCGCTGTCCTGCCATTCTCGAGGCAGACTTAAAAACAGGTACGCCGCTGCCGTGAACGTCTCACAGACTGCCTTGGTCTCCCTACTGAAATGAGAGCCGGCTGCTTGTGACTTTGCAATGCGCTTCATAGTCAGTCGGCCGAGGTCCACCAATCTGGCGCGAAACTCAGCGACCGCTTCGGGTGTCAACGTCTTGAGCGATTTAGTTTTCATGAATGATTCTCCTTTTCTGTGAACGATATGTCCTTCGCTAGTACGGTGGTTGAGCTCAGCACTGCCTTAGCCCGCCGATCCACCGGGTTATGTCGGATACCCGAAAGCGAATAGCCTTGTGGTGTAGCCGGACAAATGGGAGCCGCTTATCCCCATGCCTGAGTTGGGTTCGTGTCCGACACAGCTCACGCACTTGGCGCGGCCGCATCTTTAGAATCTTTGCTAGCTCATCGACAGTGAGCAACTCATCAGTCATGAGGCCCTCCTCTTTGAACTGGAAATTAGAAAGAGGTGTCTTGAGGCTGACATGGCCGGATAGTCGCTAATGAAGACTTCGTACCGACCGGTCAGCGGCCGATCGACTGGAGCTAGATATTGTTTAATGGACAACTCGTGGTGGGTGCCTTCGCGTGCAGCTCTGGGGCCTGCCGGTTGAGCCTCCGGCATTCCATGGTGGAGTTTCTGTGCGGGTTTATTGCAATTGGTAGGTGAGGAGCCGCTCGTCTGGAAGAAATCCAGAGAGGCCCCAGCAAGGGTTGCATAACCGTTCGAGTTCATTGCCGTCCTCCTTAAATGACAAACCGACCGCAATCTCCGGTCGGCACGTGGCAGACGGCATTGCATGGGTTAGTTGTCTATACTGTTCTCCGGCGCTAGTGGCGCCACGACTAAAATCTCACGATTTATAAACGAAGTCAATTCAAATAGCACGAAGGACGCACGCTCTTTTGTAACCTATGTGTGATCGACGGTAACAGTTACTCAGACGGCCGCTAATATTGACGAGGTGGAGGACTACCCATTTCTTATGGTGCTTTCATGACGAAGGCAAACGTGTTACTGCAATGGGCGATCTACTGATAGGAAGAACACCAGGCAAGTTGCGGTGCCGGCTGATAGCACGACCTTGCCGGCCTCCGTTATTTCTGAAAAGTCACCCACAAAACGGGCCGTATCGGGCTAAAATATCGAAAGTTATTCCTTTCAGGGGAGAAACCATGCAGATTGGCCTGAAACTGCAAAAACGACCCTAAATTTGCTTGTAGGGTCAGTGGGGCCGTCCCGATGCATGAACCTGCCGTTTTAGGCACTACAAGGCTCAAGTTCCCGTTTGCGACGAGGCGGGGCCGCACCTACATAGACGTGACCTACCCGGGGGACTCTCCCACCCCGCCGCTCGACCGGCAGTTAACCCCCCCTTTAGGGGGACCCCATTCGCGTTTTCATTATGAGTATAGGAACAAGGACCGGCGGCGATCCACCGTTGGGCACCTCGGCAGGCCGTGCAGTGCTCTAATGTTAGACAAACGTCGTATGACCCGAGCATCTATTCCAAGTCTTCGGGAAAAGGTCCTTTGTTTCATGTGGCCTGCCTCGTGGTAGGCGGGTTCCTCCAGATTATTTCCGATCAGCAAGATTTCGTCCTGCCTGTGCCTTCACTGCTAGTTTACATCCGCCATTGTCCTGCTAGTTTCAAGCCTCGTTCCAGTCTTCACTTCAACCGTTCTCCATTCGGTTGTCGGTGAGCGAATACATCCGGTTCAGCTCGTCTATTGCTTTGTCGAAAAAGTATCTGCCGATGAACTCGGCTTTCGCACATACGGGACAGCACGCGTCGATAAACTCCGAAACGCGAGTGCCACTTTTGACAGCCCAGCAAGCGTACAACTGGAAGGCAAACCGCCTACAGTAAACTCTGGGAGTCGCTCCGTTTCGTTTTGTATCTCGTTTGGCGTACACAAGCGCGATTCTCAGCGACCGTTCGCAGCAACCGTCCCCGCCGTCGCCACACTCGGGGTAGTATTCCAGACACATGATTCACCGCCTGCCCTTTGTTTTTCTCATCTCAGCACCAGTCCGTCGTCCTTCATGCCCTGAGCCAGTCCGCACATAACGATGTTCGACCACGAGTGCGTGCCCGAACCACTGAGCATCGTTTTCGACATGCTCGTCGATCCACTCCTTGGCCCGAAGCGTCAAACGGCAGGACGTGTAGAGCGTCCCGACGTTGTTCACTAGAACGTCAGGGTGCGACACCCTCCATTCATCGTGCATATGATCTCCCGGCAGGCCGGATGCCCTCGATGATCGAAACTGCGTCTGCTTTGCTCTGGGGCGCGAACGTTGTCAAACGTGCGGCCCGAAGAATTCTTTCGGCCAGCACCTTTCGCTCTTGCTCGGTCGCTTCTGCGTAATGCGTCTCAGCCAGTTTCTGAGTCAGCGGGGATGGGGTGGCACGGTTCGGGCGTCCTGACTTGACCAACGTCAAAGCGTGCCGACGTACACGCCTGATCTGAGGATGTCGCATGGGTTTATCCTTTGCGGTTTTGCCGCCGCATCTGCCTAGAGGCGACCACCGTGGAGATCAAAACCCTGACCCCTCGGTTGGTGAGCACCGTCGCGGATGGACGGGCTGCTCTTGATGCTGTCTGAATTCTACCGATGCACCGTGCTCACAACAATGTCACTTTCGTGCCACGGATGGACGCAAGCCCCGTCGCGCGGTGGAATGAGAATGTTTCGTGTGAGCGCAATCTGAGTGGCGGTTCAACGGGCTAGCCGACCACATTCCGCCTGCTCGGTGAGAACATATGTGTCCAAACGGCAATCGGGGGAAGTGACCCAATGGGGCCTCCCAGTTGCTGACGTTTTCTATTAATAGAGAAATCCCCCAATTTCTATAATGTGTTGGTAAAAATGGCAAAAAACCATTTTGTCCTCTATTTTTCGATTTCTGCTCGATTTACGACGTCTATCTGCACACCTCGGTGCACGTTTCTGATCGAAAATATCATGTGAGCAAACAGCGAAGGCAGGAAAGGCCTCCTAAGTACGTATCTAACCAGGACATAGGGGGAGCATCGGTCCACTCTATGTTCCGTTATCCGTACCGCAGAGCCAGGTGAGGGACTCCTGGCCCCTCTTTTTGGCCTGGCCGTCGAGCTTGAGGCACCGTCGACGGCGGGGGCGTCCCCCACTCCCCACCTCGTCGATCTAGTTAAGATCCCCTATCCCATCCCATTGATAACACTTAGCTTTTCACAAGGACTATCATTTTGCGTCCTAAGTGTTCGCTTCGTCCCCCACTTACCGTTATCAGTCTGGTAGATTCCAGAGCCGCAATTCGGCCCGAGCATGAAAGCGCAGTCTCACAGGTTAGGAGAGAATGTAATAACTTCTTCATCTGCAGTAATTTAGACCGATACATGTCGCATTATGACGCATGCTGGCCGCCCGCGTGGGCCTTTGGGAGACTCATTTTAAGCCTGTATCGACGAAGGAAGGGCCAAGGCCAGAGCAGCTGAACTACAACTTGCTGTTCCGCTGGTTCGTGGGATTAGAGATCGACGAGGAAGTGTGGAACCACGCCGTGTTCAGCAAGAACCGCGATCGGTTGTTGAATGAAGATTTGGCGCAGAAGTTTTTCGCTCATGTGAAAGGGCAGGCGGCGGGGCTGATGTCGGACGAGCACTTCACGGTGGATGGCACGCTGATCGAGGCTTGGGCGGGACAGAAGAGCTTTCGCCGTAAAGACGAGGACGGCGGTCCCAAGGACGGAGGAAATTTTCACGGCGAGCCGCGCCGTAACCACACCCACGCCTCGCGCACCGATCCCGAAGCGCGGCTCTATAAGAAGTCGGCAGGCCAGGAAGCCAAGCTGAGCTATCTGGGACATACCTTGGTGGAGAACCGGAACGGGTTGATCGCGGCGGCGATGACCACGCAGGCCGATGGTCGGGCAGAGCGCGATGCGGCTCTATTAATGTTGCACAAGTTGAGTAGGGGACGAAGGGGTCGGATCACGACGGGAGCTGACAAAGCCTATGATACCCGCGACTTCGTCAACACAGTGCGCGAGTTGGGTGTGACGCCGCACGTGGCCCGTCGGCAGCATGGTGCGATCGAGGAACGAACGAGCCGGCATCCAGGGTATTCGGTCAGCCTCAGCAAGCGCTGGTTGGTGGAGAAGCCGTTCGGCTGGCTGAAGCAGATCGGACCCTTAAGGAAGGTGAAACTGCGCGGTCTGGCGAAGGTGGAGTGGTTGTTCGTGTTCAGTTGCGCGGCCTTCAACCTGATTCGTATCCCGAAACTGCGGGCGCAGAGCGCATGAAGCCACCGACCCAACCCTCTGCTCCGCGGCCGTAGGGAGCAGATCGGAAGCTCGAATCACCAAACTCAGTCTAACCGCGCGGTTCGCAGAACGATCGCGCATAGCGTGAAGGGTATTTCAACAAGCTCCTAGGTGCGTCTGGAGTCTGAAAGCAGAGTGTTCCGTACGCCTCACCGAACTCAAAGACGAATTGCGGGCGCTTGCAAATGCGAGCTTCCGGATGAGCCATTGGAGGATGGTGCCTAGCTGGAGAAATTCAGAAACCGGCTTGCAAGGAACGCGAGCTGCCCAAAATCCAGGCTGCTCCTCCACGCCTCGCGGTGCCAGCTAACTCGATTTAGGCTAAGCCGCCACTGCAGAGTGGGTCTCGCCATCTCCAACAAGAGTAACCATCTGATCCAAATCGATTTCCATTCCAGACCCGAGCCCCGCCCGCTGAAGTTTGACTCGTACAGAGGAAGAGGGATTATACAGCCGAAGCCGAGAATCGTGGGCCACGGTCCAGTGCCGCAGGAACATAAGCATTTCTAGACCTTCCCCTTCGATAATTGTCACTTCCGTCATGTCGATGATGACCGCAGGTGTTCTTTGCAACATAACTGCATAGCGTAGCCGAAGTGCATCCTCCACACTGGAAATCTCGCCTTCGCATTCCAAGATTGCCAAGTCGCTCAAGGTATCAAAATGCACGTTCACAATATCCTCCAGGAGTGAGTTGTCTCGCAAAATACGAGACCAAATTTGGCCGCTCGATACTTAGGCCGACGGGGGAGTGATTCGACGAAGTTCTCGCTTACGCCACTAGGCTGATTTTGTTCACATCGAACTCTCAAAACAATCGGGCAATTCCTTGATTACTAGTGAGCATGTCCTTCGGCGGTTACTGACCTCTGACTTGCACCTGGCAAACTGCCTCTCATAGGCAGGAGAAAGCTTGGCCCCGGCCCGCTGCACTATCGTCACGTTTTAGGACGCGTAACCCTGATGTATCGTGTTGGATTGGAAGAGGCTTGTTACGGCAAACCGTGTTCTCATCGTTTATGTGGGGTTGAATCTGCCGTGCTTTCTCAATCCCTTCCACGCCGTTCTTCGCCTGCTGGATCTCGTGATGCCGGAAATGGATGGTATTGCGACGGCTGGTGGGCTGAAACGCATCATGCCAGACGTCCCGTTTTGCAGTAACTTAGAGCAATACATGTCGCATCATGATGCATACCAGTCGCCGCGGGGGCTTTTGCGAGAGTCGTTTTTGAGCCTGGCGTCGACGAAGGAGAGCCCAAGGCCAGAGCAATGTCCACACCTCGGCGAAACCGCGATGGGTCATCCCCTTCCTGTGGGCAGCAGTGTCGATTTTCATGATTCTCGCCGCGATCTATCTCGCGTTCAAAGGAAACATTCGATGAGCAATTCTAATGGTATCGACCCCGACTCGTCTCCGGCAGCTTCGAGCGATCGTCCAGAACTTGTGCACGATGGCGAATCGGCGTCGCGAAAATCACAATTACGTCGTGGCCCATGCGCTGTATGGCCGCGCTTTGTCTGTAGCGCAAAAATCCACACTCCTGAGAACGATGGGAACAGTCTCGTCGCCCGAATCCGAGCAGACCAGCAAGCCGTATTCGACCTGCTGCGCTCGGTGGAGAGTGGTCCAGAAAGGCCTTCGCTGAAGAAAGCAAAGGAGGTTGGCCGATAGAGTCCATCCTCGGCCAAGTATCGAGTTACCTCCGCCGCTTGTGTCTAACACTACATGCTATGAAGCTCCCCAACCTTTCGTGGAAAAACAAATTATGAACGACTGGCTGCCAAAATCTGTGCTCGCCCTCAAGTCCTATACGAAACGGATGTTTGTGGGGGACCTTCTTGCCGGTATCACCGTAGGACTCGTCGCTCTCCCCCTGGCAATGGCCTTCGCCATCGCCTCTGGCGTGCCCCCTCAAACCGGGCTTTACTGTGCTATCGTCGCGGGTTTTGCGATCTCTGCGCTGGGTGGATCTTCAACCCAGATCGGCGGTCCAACCGGCGCGTTTGTCGTCGTCGTTTATGGCATTGTTGCAAAACACGGCGTTGATGGATTGTTTATGTGCACCCTGCTGGCTGGGATACTCCTGCTCATCCTGGGCGCAACCGGATTAGGCACGGCGGTCAAGTTCATACCGCGCCCTGTGGTCGTGGGTTTCACGAACGGTATTGCCGTCATCATCGCCAGCACCCAGATCAAGGATTTCTTCGGGCTGAAAATCGACAAGGTCCCAGGTGAGTTTTGGTCCCGCATACTGACTTACGCCCACAACTTTCCATCCTTCTCGTCGCTGGAAACGACTCTCGCGGTTGGCGCGCTTGCTGTTATTATCCTATTCATGATCTTTGTGAAGAGAGTGCCCGGCTACATCGTTGCTCTCTTCGCTGGAACCGCGGCGGTAGTGATCTTTAAGCTCCCGGTCGAAACCATTGGCACTCGCTTTGGCGGCATCCCTTCGGGACTTCCCAAGCTCATGATTCCGCACTTTCGCGCTGACCTGCTGCCGCCGCTCATCTCTCCGGCCATCACGGTCGCCATGCTGGGCGCAATCGAGTCGCTGATGTCGGCGGTCGTTTCCGACCGCATGAGCGGCGACAAACACAACCCCAACGTCGAACTAGTAGGCCAGGGGGTTGCCAACATTCTCTCTCCATTGTTTGGAGGATTGCCGGCAACAGGAGCGATCGCCCGAACCGCGACTAACATCCGCTCAGGCGCCAAAACGCCCGTCGCGGGAATGATCCATGCTCTCACGCTTCTCGCTATTGTCGTCTTTGCCGCGCCCCTGGCCCGTTTTATTCCGCTGGCTGTTCTGGCCGCCATCTTGCTGGTGGTCTCCTACAAAATGGGCGAATGGCGGGAGATTCCAGAACTCTTCAAGCAATCCAAATTTGAGATCGCCGCGTGGCTGGTGACGTTTCTCCTCACCGTCTTTGCCGACCTGACCGTGGCTGTGGAGGCGGGCATGATTCTGGCGGTGCTGGTGTTCATACGGAAGGTTACCCAAACCACCACCGTGTCCGAAGTTACGGCGGAGTACATTCACGAAGGGCATGTGCATATCCTGCAACACAAAGAAATTCCGTCTTATGTCAGCATCTTCAGAATCCACGGACCGTTTCTGTTCGGCGCCACCGACAAGATCGACGTCGTCGTCAACCGTCTGCCAGATCTGCCTCCTATCCTGATTCTTAGGCTCCGGAACATGACCGCCATCGATTCCACTGGGCTACAGGCACTCGAGAATCTTGCCGACCGCGTGCACCAATCTGGTAGGCAACTTATTCTGTGCGGGGCCAGGGAACAACCCTCGCTGCGAATGCGGGAGTCTGAATTTCACGAGCATGTGGGCGAGGAGAATATTTGCAGGAGCGTCGCCGATGCCCTCGAGCGGGCCAGGAATTTGTACCCCGAGGTCGCAGTGCCACGACCGGGAGGGACCCCCGGGGGAGAAGAAGTGCATTGCGATTGTCGCTAGTTTGCTCCGCCCAGGCGACCAATTTGTGAGCTTCACAGATGCGTTAGCGTCAGCAATCGTATAGGTGTATTCCTTCTGACCGGTCGGATTTCCGTCCGCATCGAATGCTTCCACGATGCCGTCAGGAATGGCAATATCAGTAGTGACGTGATATTTGCCGTCTTTCATGCCCTGACGCAACTGTGCACCAGTGATGTTTTCGCCCTTGATCACTTTCGCATCGGGAACGTTGGTCTGCTGTTCTTTCAGTGAAGCCAGGAAAGGCACACCCGTTTCAAGTCCCGCCTTCAAAGTGTCGACCTGTGACTTCTGAAGCGCAGCAGTGTTACCAGCCATCTTGAAATTGTGATCTGAGACGGCATACTTGCGGGTCAAGAGATCATCGGCTTCCTTCTGTGCGTCCGTGTCGCGCTGGGTTCGCTGTGCCTGTGCGGCTTTTGCCTCCGCTGCCATTGCCTGCTGCTGTGGAACTTCAGAGCCTGCCAGCATGCCCGTTAAGGCTCCTGCCAGGATTGCCGCGCCTAGACTGCGCTTTGTCCCGTGATGAACCTCGACAACTGATTCACCTGTGTTCGGGTCGGTCTTCGTGATTCGCTGGGGACCGCCTGCAATCGTCTCGCGCCGCCCTGAACTGAGCCAGCCTACGCGCTGCCAGAATCGCCGCAGCAATCAGAAGAACGCGCTTGCGGGATTCGTCCATCGGAGGGATTTACTTAGGTATTCGCCTTTTGTTTGCCATCAACCTCGAAGGAAATGCAGCGAAGCGACGAAACCGCGACACACACCCCACCGAGGTGCCTTGGGTTTGGAGGTGTCTGAGAATGGCTCGGTGGGGTGAAACGTCGCGTGTGTCTCCATTTTGCAAAGTTAATCGAGCTGACGCAATCGGGTGAAGGCCGTACTAGGCGGAGGCGCGGCATATCGTCGGAGCTGTACAATCCCAAATAATGCGACGATTTCGACAACGAAGCTATTTACCTTTCAAGCTGTCCTTCAGCAATTGACAAGCGGCCGAAGCCGACATTGCACTCTTAAGCTCGAAGAGATCTCGCATTTCGTGAACGAAGAGTCTGAGCCTATCGTGAGGCAGAGCTTCCACATCGCTGACCAGGTGGACGATTTTCCCGATGGCGAATATCAAGTGACCTACGGTTACGGGTTTGATTCTAGGTGCGGTTTTTCTCGTAGTTCCAGCGGAGCACGCCACTAATTTTTCATCCTGTTTCTGCAGAACCACAAGGCGTCCAGGATCCGAACGGTCGGCGGCCTAGGCGACAGCAAGCCCAAACTCGAATAGCTTCTAGCCCGATTCAAAGCGCAGGAGCTTTTTCGAGCGAATTGATCAGTTTTTCCAGCTTGGCAACGAGCACGATCACGCCATCAGATTTGGAGCACACCAGGTCAAAGCCGGAAGCGACCGCTCCCCCTTCAAGCGTTTCGACCGCATGCACCGACCACAGCACCAGTTTCACGGAGGACATGGACTTTTTGAGTTCGCGAGCCGCTTCCACACCACTCATGATCGGCATCGAGAAATCAAGCAAAATCAGATCGGGAACGAGGGTAGCGGCTTTCTCCAAGGCATCTGTTCCGTCCTCCGCTTCACCACACACTCGCCAATTTGGCTGATGGTCCAGCCACTGCCGCAGCGTGGTGCGCACCAGAAGGTTGTCATCGGCGATAAGGATGGAAATCACATACGCCAGATTTCATGACACTTCGAAAGTCTTGTCCCTTTCCCCAAGCGTCGCAATCGGATAAACAACTTACGCTAGCGTATATAACACTCTAGTTTGCGCTCTTCATAGCAAAAAAGCGTAGGGTGGAAGAGTCTTTTCTAGCAATCCTCCGCCGTACCCTTCCTTGGAGACGGTTCCTTGCGAAATCAGACAGCGTTTAACGCTGACGCAAGGAGCTGAGATGCCCAAAAAATCCAATGGTCCTCATTCGACCGTCCGATCCGGTCGGGAACGATTCAAGCGCGACGGCGACGGAAACGCCGTTCACAATCTCATTTTGCTCGGCCTGCCGCGTAAAGAGCGGGATGCGGTGTTTTCCAAGCTAACCCTGGTCAAGTTGAACTCGCGCGACATCCTGCGAGAGGTGGGTGAGGAGATCAAGTTCGGCTATTTTCCCAACACGGCGATGGCTTCCGTTCTGAATATCATGAGCGACGGAAAGAGCGTCGAAGTCGGTTTGACAGGCAAAGAAGGCTTCGTTGGGTTGCCCCTAATTGCGGGGTTTCGCACTAGCGTGACTCGAATCAACACTCAGGCCGAAGGCACCGCGTTTCGCATGAATGCCAAGGCATTTCTGGCGACCTCGGAGGAATTGTTGCGATCCTCTTCCCACAATGACACAATTCCCCGAAGCCGCGGCTTGTTCGACCACTCGCCCCGAGATTCTGACGATGCTATCGGCGTCCAAGCTCTGTACGGGCGCGCCACGACTACCCTCATAGCTTCCAAGTATGAACGACTTGAGCAGACGGTAGTAAAGCGGGTCGCGGCGTTCTTCACGTGCCGCAACTGCGGATTGCTCGCTGTGCGAGAGGCGCGATCTCTTGGGTCAGCAACTGATCCCAAAGTGTCCAACCCAGTTGGGCGGCAAGCTTTTCGGCGATTTTTGCTGCTCCAGATCCATATTCTCTCTCGATTGTGATGATTCGGATCAATATCTGCGACCTTCCCAAGTGTTTAGATGCCCTTCGCCAGAGACCGCGCTCACATCACGAAGAAAACTACGAGGTGTTAGTGCTAAAGGTGCTGTAGTCGTCTCTGCTTTGGTCAGCGACGATATTCTCGATCCGGGCGCACACCTATTATTATCGGTTCTTTCCTTGGCTGCGGACTTCTGAATCTACCCGATTAACGAATCCATATAGACCCAAACAGATCAAGAACATCACCCCAGAAAAGATCGCCGCAGGCAGGGCGGTTTTATGCCTGCCAGCGAGAAACGACTCCAGTGCGGCGCTCAGCAACCATATCTGGACGATCAGCAGGATGGCGATCAGAGACATCGCGCCTAAAACGACCGTTAGCCCACGATTCCGAGGCGGTGTTTCTGTTGGCGAGTGCATCACTCTAGCCTTTCATCTCAACAGCGACCAATTGTTCGCCACGAGTTTCCAAGACTACCCGCGGCAGAGGTCGCGAAGGGGGACCTTGCAAGACCGTACCGTCTTTAACGGAAAAGAAACCCTGATGGCAGGGGCATTCCAGGCAATTGCTGGCTTGAGAGTAGTAGACGGCGCAGGAAAGGTGGGTGCATTTCTGGCTGTACGCCACATATTCGTTTTCTGCCGTGCGGACCAGGATGCAGTGCTCCTCCTGAGTCGGATAGGCGAATAGTTTGACTGAACCGATCGGGATTTCGCCCAACTTCGCTACAGCATGCTCCGGGTAGTTCGGAGTTTTGTAAAAGAGCGAGCGAATCAGTATCCAGATATTTCCCACAAACATCCCCAGGCTTGTCAGGACGAGAAACTTGGTGAGCTGCCTTCGGGTAACGTAGCGTTCGTCCGCCGTGTACACGGAGAACTCTTCCTTCCACAGGGGCTGGCGATTACCCGCGCGCCGGAACCATTTCACGATTTTCCTCCCACATGTAGTCCACGACATCAAGGACGATGGCCTCCCGCTCGGCGGGAGCCATCATGTAGACCTTGGTCGTAATTTTCTGACTGCCAAAATAGAAAATGTTGGTCGGCTTCTCGCGGCGTTTGGCAATCTCTTCGGGACGGACGTAGGCCAAGGCTTGGCTGGGGCAGACGGTTGCGCACATGGGGCGTCTGCCCTCCGAAGTCCGGTCGTAGCACATGTCGCACTTCATCATTTGCTGCTCGGGCTCCATCATCTTCGGGATGCCGAACGGACAAGCCAGGACACAGTTATTGCAGGCGATACAGCGGGGCTTCAGCGAGGAATGGACAATGCCATCCTCTCCTTTCTTAATAGCGTCCGCCGGACAGACTTGCGCGCAGGTCGGTTCGTCGCAATGCCAGCAGACGTAGGCTGCCGAGGTAATGCTCTCGCGCCGCTCGATAAAGTCGAAATTGATCATCGACTGGCCGCGGTGCGTCTCGCATTCTTCGCAAGCTTGCAG
Organism: Terriglobales bacterium; assembly: GCA_963803205.1. GTDB lineage: Bacteria > Acidobacteriota > Terriglobia > Terriglobales > Acidobacteriaceae > CAWDLG01. The sequence continues at coordinate 8,767 of CAWDLG010000002.1, read as the reverse complement.
ACACGAGCGGCAACCGATGCAGCGGGAAGGATCAATATAGAACTCGTATCCGAACACTAGGCGGCACCTCCGTCGCGATGGGCAAGACGGTCGTCCGCGGCTGGGTCTGGGCCATCCGCTCGAGCGACCCGGCAGGCAGAGACTTTGAATTCCGGAATCTTGCTGCGAGGGTCGAGAGTGCGATGGGTAAGGCGGTTTGCGCTTTTTGTGCCCGCCCAGTGGTACGGAATGAAAATGGTATCAGGGCGGATGGTTTTCACCACCATGGCCCGAATGGTCAGATCGTCGCGGCGAGTCGTGACCGTCACCCAATCTTCATCTTTGATTCCGTGCTGCTCGGCCAAGCGAGGATGAATTTCCGCGCGCGGCTCCGGATATTGGTCCACCAGCGCGCCGATGCGCCGAGTCTGCGTTCCCGAGAGGTACTGGCTCACTACGCGGCCAGTGGTCAGAAACAACGGGTAATCATCGTCTACCGGATCGCCGCTCGGCCGCCATTCCGTGACGTTGAAATGGGCCTTGCCATCGTGCGTGTAGAACTTCTTGTCGGCAAACAGCAACGGCGTCCCTGGATGATCAAGCGAGGGGCACGGCCAAAAGATGCCTTTCTCCTTATCTATGCGCTCGTAGGTAATCCCGTAGTAGTCAGCCACCCCACCGCGAGACGCAACTCGAAGTTCCTCAAGAATGTCCGCTGGGTCCTTGAAGGGAAAGAATTTCTCATATCCCAATCGGTGCGCTAAATCAATGATGATCGCAGAATCCTGCCGCGCATCGCCCGGCGGATCAATACTCTTTTGCCAGTGAATCACGCGTCCTTCCGTACTGCATCCGAGCCCGTCTTCTTCTTCATGCAGGCTGCCGGCTAGAACCACGTCGGCGTGGTGCGCAGTTTCCGACAGAAAGAAATCGATCACGCCAAAATATTCCAGTTTCGACAATGCCTCTCGGGTGAAATTCGAGTCGGGCAACGACACCAGCGGATTGAAACACATCGAGAGCAATCCTTTGATCTCACCGCTGTGGATGGCATTCATAATTTCCTGGGCTGTGTACCCAGGCTGCGGAAGGTAGTCCGGCGAAATGCCCCAAACTCCCGCCACATACGCGCGCGCCGCCGGATCGGCGAGTGAACGCTGGCCCGGTAACTGGTCGCACTTCTGCCCGTGCTCACGCCCGCCCTGGCCGTTGCCCTGTCCGGTAATCATGGTAGGACCGGAACCTTCGCGTCCTATATTCCCAGTTGCCAGGGCGATGTTGACGACTGCCAGACAATTTTCGACCCCTTTCGACTGGTGCTCAAGTCCGCGGGCATGCATCATGATTACCCGTTTCGATTTGCCGATCCAATGCGCCGCTCTCTCAATCGCTTCCGGAGGCACGCCGGTCATTTCGGCGGACCTCTGGAGGTCCCATTGCCTGGCGGATTCAGCCACCGCTTCAAATCCGGTGGTGTAGTTGGCAATGAATTCCTGGTCCTCAAGTCCATCACGCAAGATCACGTGGAACATTCCCATCAGCAAAGCAAGGTCGGTGCCGGGGCGGAGTGGAAGATAAAGATCAGCATTGCGGGTGATGGGAGTCATGCGCGGATCGGCCACAATGAGTTTCCCACCGTTGTCGCGACAGCGCCAAACATAGTCAGCTGTGATCGGAGCGCAATCGCCGATATTTGCTCCAATGATAAACAGCACCTCGGCTTTAGGAATCTCGCTCCAAGGTATTGTGCTGCGATCAATACCAAACGCCAGCTTGTAGGCGGTCCCGGCGGAGACCATACACAACCGCCCGTTGTAGTCGATGTGCCGTGTGCCCAGGGCGACGCGCGCAAACTTTCCCAGCAGATAGGATTTCTCGGTCGAGAGTGAGGCTCCCCCGTAGATTGCAAACGCGTCTTTGCCGTACTTATTTTGGATCTCTCGCATGCGGGCCACGGTGAAATCCAGCGACTCATCCCAGGAGGCGGGACGAAAGCCGTGATCCCCGCGCATCAGCGGTGTGAGCAAGCGGTCGGGATGACTGTTCTGCATGTAGCGCTTGACGCCCTTGGGACAGAGCATGCCGCGGTTGAAGGGAAACTCTTCCCAGGGTTCGAAACCGATGATCTGGTTTGCGCGCACCTTCAATTGGATTCCGCATTGCTGCCCACAAAAGCAGCAGTGCGTTTTAACCAACTTCTCAGCAGGATGGATCGACTCGTCTTTCCACCCACCTGGCGGTAGGTAGTTCAGGTGTGGCCCGAACTGCTCTTTGAGAAGTTCTTCTGAAGCTGGCGGCTTAGCCATGGGCTTCCTCTTTCAATCTCAACTGTGCCAGAGAAAGCGATTTTCGTTTGCATGCGGGGCACAGTTCCTGCCAGTTTCCCACCGGGCCGGACATAGCATAGTTGAATCCCACTTGCGGAAGAACGCGTTCGAGATCATTGATGTGCATGCGGGAGGCGTAGCGTTCGCCGCAGCGGGCACAAATCGCGCCTGAATCTTCTTCACCAGCCCGTTGGTAGAGTTTGACTCCAAGTTGTGCCGGCCGCTGAAAGATGTGAAAGAACTTCCCGAACGGAAGATAGAGCAATGCGGCGATCACGGTGATGGCATGCAGGATCGCGATGAAACTATAGAAACTTCCGCCCAGCCAAACCTGCGACACGGTGAGCGCCAGTCCGGTGATGGAGATTGCGAACAGCAGGATCAAAGGCCAAAAGTCCATACCCAGGGTCTGCACCGCACGAGCGCCCTCGTCGCGCATCCGTCGCCATAGAGAGAGCGCGATGCCGCCCAGGACTAGGAACGCAGCAATGTCCAGACCATGAAACAACATTAGCGCTGTAAAGGTGTGCAGATGAAACCTGAATGCCTCATAGCCGAACAGGTGAGTTACGTATACCATCTGATCGTCCGGCGCACTGGTGAAGAATATCCATCCGAACACCAGCGGGAAGGTGATGGCGACCGCGAGCAGGCATCCCCAGAAGATCAATTGATGCATCGCCCAGCGGGTGAAGGAACGCCGCCGGATAAAATTCTGTGCGAACAGATGCGTGACGGCCGAGCCTACCACTACTACGAGGCTTCGAAATACTCCCCGCTGCTTGAAGAGTTGCCACCCCCTCTGCCAATAGACGAGCGTGGGAGGTTTACGAATCCAGACTGAATAGTGGTAGATCACACCCCATGCGGCGAAGATAATGGCAAAGGTGTAGATCACCAATGCCGGATCGAAGTTCTGCAAATTCCGTGAACCAAGAACAATCGCGGCGATCAAAACACCGGTCCATAAAGTGGCCCAGGCACCGGCCCGGACCTTGTCCGCGGTGCGCGTCAATTCCGGCGGAAGCTTGGCTGCAAGAGCTTCCTCATTAGGCAGGAAAACCCGCGCGTTCATCCACCATAGAAGGCATGCGACGGCAGACAACAGCAGGAACCCCGGCCAGACTATCCCCAATTTGTCGCGAAAGATTCCCAGCAGCAATGGTGGAAAGAACCCACCCATACCGCCCATCGCGCCTACCAGCCCGGTCACGGTGGCTCGCTGCGTCGGAAAGTACCGGGGTACGAGCTGAAACACAGCGCCATTGCCGATACCCAGTAATGCGGCGGTACCCAGAGCCCCGACGGTAAAGGGCAACATCGAAGGCGCGCTGAGCAAGAGTCCAAAGCCAGCGACTACCGGCAGAATCCAGGAAAGCACGCGCGAACCGCCAATCTTGTCTGCCAGCCAACCGCCAAGCGGACGGCACAGTGTCGCTAGCACGACGAATCCCGCGGTGCGGAAGCCCGCGTCCGCAGGGCTCAATCCAAACTGGTCACGTAGCAGAGTGGGCAAGTAGATGGAGAACGCGACAAACCCGCCGAAGGTCAAAAAATAGAATGCCGAGAGCGCCCAGGCCAGAGGTTCGCGTCTCAGCACAGCGAACATTTCTCCCAGGCCCTTGGGACGGACAGTCTCGCTCGCGTTCCTGCCAAGCACGGCGAACACCCCTGCCCACACCAACAAAATAACTGCCAGTCCCCAAAACACGCTGCGAAAGCCGTACGCTGCCGCAACCACCGGCCCCAAAAACACGGCAGCGGATTGCCCGATATTTCCCAGGCCGTAGACGCCGAGCGCGCTGCCCTGTTTCTCCATCGCGAACCAACGCGATACAAATCCCACTCCGACCGCAAACGATGCCCCTGCCATGCCGAGCAAAAAGCCCACCATCAATAGATTTCGATATCCAGACGTAGCCGGGACGACGGCCACTGGAATGGCCACAAGCAACATGAGCACGGTAAAGACAATGCGGCCGCCAAAGCGGTCGGTCAGCATTCCCATGGGAATGCGGGCCAAAGCTCCCAGCAGAACAGGGACCGCTACCAGAAATGCGGTTTGCGTGGCAGAGAGGTGAAACTGCTGGCGGAAGTGCGGAGCGAAGGCGCTGATGAGTCCCCAGGCCGCGAAACAAACTACAAAGGAAATTGTGCCGAGGACTAGTTGCCGATTCTGCGGTCCGGGCTGATGCGCGCCGTTCGTCATCAAAGCTCTTTTGCATTCGTCGCTTGAGGCGGCGAATAGAATTCCTGCAATTCTGAGTTTTTAACCATGCTACACCGACATGGAAACCACATGTCGTCCAATCGTGAGATCAACGCCAGGCAGTTTTGCCAAGGCATAATGAATTCGTTCTAATGGACGACAGGGACCGCAGCCTCCGCCCTCATCTTTAGAATCGGCGGAGAAGGCGGCACCTTCACAAATGTGGCAAACAAGTTCAAGGCAAACAGAGTGACGGCGCTCATTTCGGTTACAGCGGAAACCGGCAGCCATGCCCATGCGGACTGAAGCAGCCCTTGATACGCCAGTACTTCAGAACTGACGCGCATCAGGCATCCGACATTAAGAAGGAGGAGGGCCAGAAACATCAGCTTCGTGCTGAACAACAGTCGCATGCCAGAAAAGGCCGGCAAGATTCTCTGGCCAACACTGAACACCATGGTGCTAAGAAAGCCGACGGTCAGCGCATGACGCGATGCGCCCCAGATACCCACCGCGTCCGCGGCGAATGCGGCCCAGATCCCCAGGACCGCCGCAACCACTGCCCACACGTAAGCCAGACGAATGAACCCTGGGAAACTAGAATGCACGCCCTTGGTTTTCGCCGGTCGTTCCGCAGGTTCCAGCAAACGCAGCGCATGGATCGCAATGGCGATTCCCACCACGAGCAACATGACTGTTGTCTTGATCGAGAGCGGAGCAATCAACACCGCTAATGAATTCACGCCGACTGCCCAAAGTAAGCGCCGACCATGCACCGGGCGCAAACCCAGAAAAATCGGCAGCCACTTGGCACTGAAGCCCCACACGAAAGGAACCAGAAATCCCCATGTCTGAAATACCAGGAGAGATTGATCAAAGCGGTGCGGCAATTCTGGCGAAATCCCGCGCCAGGCGAGAAACAGAGCGGCGCTAAAGTTCATCAGTAACGAAACCAGAAACCCAACTGCCCCTGCGATGACGGCAAATATCCATTCGTCAAGTTTGCTCTTGCCTGCTTCCGGCGGGCGATGCCCGGAGACAACGCGGAAGAAAATCAGAAATGCCGCCAGTTCCATTGCCGCGGATAAAGGGAGCAACGTACGCCAATGCCACTGATACACGGTACTCACCCAACGCAGTGTGACGCCGGATGTCCAAAGTGCCCAGCACGTCCACGGCGCCCATAAGCCGAAAGCCCCTGTGCGGCGCAGTTTGGGGATGGCATGGAAGCCGATGCCCAGGATGAACGTTCCGATCCAGCCGAATATCTGGGCATGGCCATGCGCCTGTATCCATGATGGCGACACGGAACTTGCCGAGCGATGCGCGCTGATAGACAGCAGGTTCCACACTCCCAGGAACGTTCCTGGGAGAAGCATGAATATCAGCCCGGTGCCGATGTACAGCATGAGCAGCCGCGACAGCTTCATCTCGCGTGCGGCAGTGATATCGAAAATCTCCATAGGGCTGAGCGACCGCCCGGCTTCCTTCTCGGCGCGTGTCGCCAGGATCGATGCTGTTTCCACTAGTGCTTACTTTCCATGGCGACGGACCTGGGAAACAGAATGTTGTTCTCCAGATGGATGTGCTGATGCATGTCTCCTTCAAACTCGGCCAAGGTCCGATAGAGGGTCTGATAACTGATACACGCATCGGGCGGAGCCGTGTAGTCACTCGTCATCTCTCGCAGAGCACGCAGCGCTTCTCCGGCATCGTCGTGTTCGTGCTCCATCATGGCCACAGGATTCTGCACGCTGCCAAAGGGTGGCGGTAGAATTGGCTGCTTTTGAATGACCGCCTCTTCCATGCGGACGATATAGGGAAACAACATCAGCTCTTCCTTCATCATGTGCATGGTGAGTTCCTGCGACAAGCCATGAAAAACCGCGCGCATATTGTCCAACTCCGGATGGTTCTTTCCATGCACTGAACAGACTTTGGCGAGCAGAGGCCCGACCCGCGCAATTTCATCACGCGTGTATTTGTGATGAGTGTTTTTGATGTGCGCGACCAGATCAGCCAGAGGGCTACTTTGCCAATCACCTTCTTCTCGGGGAACCTGGGTCGCCTGCTCCGCCTCTTCCAGCGAAGTGAGTACCTTCTCCACCGAAACATTAGCCGCATTGCAGGCTTCTTCCAACGGACGCTTACCGCCGCAACAGTAGTCAATCCCAAATTTCTCAAAGACGCGGGTAGCGCCGGGAAACTCCTGCACCAGTTCGCGAACGGTTCTTTCGGTGACGATACTCATGGATCTCTCCCCGATAGAGCGGACCCTATCTTGTTGATGATGTGAGCTTAGCGGGAGCTAGCTGCGAGGGCGATGACTTTTGTCACAAGAAAGGCGTTACGAGATTTTCTCCGACTGGAGAGGCATGAAAGATACATATCGGACCTACGTAGCTTCCTGGAGTTCGGCTTCCAAGGCTTTGGTATTGCGGATAGTCACGCTGCGACCCTCAATCCTGATTAGTCCCTCCGCTTGCAGCCGGGAGAGATTGCGCGAGACCAGTTCCCGCACCGTCCCAATCTGCGAAGCCAGTTCCTGATTACTGACCGGAAGCGTGACTTCCAAACCGTCCGCAGTCTTCCGCCCCTCCTTCTGCGCGAGACGCAAAAGAAACGACGCCAACCGGTGGCGCACGGTCGTAAATGACAGTTCTTCGATGATCCCCACCAGCCGCCGCAACCGCGAACCCACGACCCGCAAAACCTTGAGCGCAACTTGCGGATGCGCGAGACAGAGGGCCTGAAAATCCTGCTTGCTCACAAAAATAAGTGTGGCTTGGTCAATTGCGGCGGCCGAAGCGGGATAGTTCCCTCCATCGAAAACCGGCAATTCCGCTATCGAACTGCCCGGTCCGTCAATGCTGAGCACCTGCTCGCGTCCACCCGCGGAACTCTTGAAAATGCGCACGTTACCCGATTCGACGACATACATTCCGGAGCAAGTCCCACCCTCCGCAAAAATAATTTCGCCGGGCGAGTAGCTGCGCGGAACTGCCCGCTGGGACAGGAAGGCGAGTTCACTTTCCGTCAGGCCGGAAAAGATGGGGACTTTGGAGAGCGTTTGTCCGTGCGCGAACTCTGACACGTGGCTATTCTACAGAATTGGGGACAAGGCAATGCGGCAAGCCGCTAACAATTCAATCCTGCTCGCCGCAAGGTAGTTCTGGGACTTACACTGGGAACACACATCTCGTAACTGCACAAACGGCGGTAACAAGTGCTTCTAATACTTGTGCGTCGCGCATCGTGCAGAAAATCGGGAAATCCGTGGCGTTTCCGCCAGGCCCAGAATCCTCGCCCGCAGTGCAAGCGATATTTAGGTATCGACCTTTTCCGGCCGCCGGAAGAATGAAACAGCTGCCGGCGATCATCAGCCCTCTCCAACCGGCGCACAAGTAGCCGACATGAATAGCCAATTCGCTGGAACTCGGTCCAGGAACGAGGTTGCTTGCCCCGAGCAAGTCGAGGAATTCGTCACGAGAAAGCCACTGCCGCCTGCGGACGAGTTCGTCCTCCGTTATCGCGACGTGCGCTGCCGGCCCTCCGAAGGCTGTCGTGCCCAGCCGGAGAAAGAACAAAGCCGGAGAAAGAACAAAGCAAGCTCACCAAGAGGAACGTGTCTTTTTTCGGAAATGACATCTGAGAATCGAAGGGTTGGACCTTCAGCCATGAGTTGCGCCGCGTCTTCCTGCCAGCCAGACGTCGAGGGACCACACGCCACCACCAACCAGCAGCAGAAAGATGAGGCCCAGCAACATGCTTACATCCGTACGGGCTTCATGCAGTGTTCCCGCAAACTCGTTTTTCGCAAGCGTGACTATTTTCGTCGAATATAGGGCGACGGAGATATCGATGAGAAGCGGCGCCGTTGCCAGCTGCGTAATAAAGCCAATCAATAACAGAGAGCCACAAACAATCTCAACTACCCCGACAAACGGCGCCATCACTTGCGGCCAAGGTATGCCAATTTTCACGAAGCGTCCGACTCCGAGGGCATCGGGGAACAAAAACTTCTGTATGCCTTCGAGAGACAAGTGGGTATGATTGGAGGGAACATGAGCGATCTCTGCAAGAGCGGGCCGAACAAAGGCAGTCCGCATTATCGCACTAGGATTCATGGACGAGGGGGTTTTCATTGTGAATTCTGTTATGCTCCGTTGAGAGAAGCCTTTATCGAAAAGTTGATATGGTTGTGACCTGCCTCGATTTTCTCATCCATGTAGAAGTGAGGATCTCAGCGTTC
>CAWDLG010000001.1:0-292918 GCA_963803205.1 Terriglobales bacterium | reverse complement strand
GGAGTTTTTGATGGAGGAGGGGCGGGGGGTTCCTGGCGGGGCGGTCGAACAGAATTTTGGGTCCCCATCCGACGTCGGCTCTACTCATCCAGCCTGGCGAACCTGGTATCGCGTACCGATTCCCAACCCTGCGCCGACCCGCCGAACGCAGCCGCTTTTCCTTTGTACGCTGGACCGATTGCCGCGCCGCTCGCGGGGCTGCCATCGCATCTCTGTTCCACCGCCGCTCCTTCAGAAACCAAAGGCACGGATTGCAATCGTTGGAGCTGAAAAGAACGCTTAGGAAGTCTTATCGAATCCTTAACGAACCCCCATCGGTCGATCCTCAGAGTTGTTACGCATCTATGAAGCTGGTGCTTCGGTTCAGAAGAGTCTTGGGACAAAATCCTTCAGATCGCGGCGCCAAGTTTGCCACTCGTGGTCGGTGCCGGGTGATTCGTAGAAAACATGTTGTATGTTTGCCTCCTGAAGCGACGTGTGCAGTCTCTGGAGTCCTGCGCGCATTCTTTCTGGCTCATTCGTTCCGACGCCAAGCCAGAGCAAGTGCACTTTCTTGGCGAATGCTGCCGGATCAGCGAAAACTCCGTTGTAGTCGGTCTTGGGATCTAGTTTCCGATTTCCGAGCACGAGCATCCCGCCCGCTCCACTGAAACCGCCAATGTAAGAGAAGAGATTAAGATGATCCAGCGTAATCTGGAACGTTTGCATGCCACCCATCGATAGGCCTGCCATCGCGCGGTGGTCACGGTCGGATAACGTGCGGAAGGTGGAATCAATGAACGGGATCAGAGCCTGTCTTACATCATCTTCGAATGCGGCGGCCATATCCTGCATTGCCTTTAACATTTCAGGTGACCCAAACCCCTTTGCGAACACATCGACAGGCGCCTCGCCGGCGCGGTGCGCATAGCCATAGGCCATCACCACGATCATCGGCTTGCAATTCTTCGCTGCGATCAAGTTGTCTAGGATAAAATTCGCGTTGCCCTGGCGGATCCAGCCGGTCTCGTCTTCACCGGCGCCATGTTGCAGGTAGAGGACCGGATAGCGCGTCTTGATCTGCGCGTCGTAGTTCGGAGGCAGATACACCAATGCGTGCCGCCACGTCCCCGTCACTTTCGAGTTGTACCAGACCTCGCGAACTGCGCCGTGCGGCACATCTTGCACCGAATAATAGGTAGAACCTGGCTCCGGAACTTCTACGCCACTTGCCGGCTTTCCTCCTCCGAAGAAGGCGTGAGTGTTGGGGTCACTGACCTCGGCACCGTCGATGACCAGCGTGTAATAGTGGAAACCGGGAACGAGCGGCGGAGTGGTGATGGTCCAGAATCCATCCTGCTGTTTCTCCATGTCCAGTTTGGGACCGCTCCAGAAGTTCAGTCGGACTTTCGTAGCATCTGGAGCTTTCACGCGAATCTGTACTCTGCGGGCGCTGTCAATCCGTGGATACTCCGCTGCCCAGACATTCGTCGTAGAGGGCTGAAAACTGCCTGATTCCTGTGCCCAACAAAAACTCAAAAACAAGAGGACCAGTATTGCGAATCGCCGCATGTTGTTCTCCTTCGTTGCCATCGAATGTGAACCATAGCGCCGTCGAGCGTTAGCTTTTCGTTAGCTTCGGCGTTGCGTTCGCAGGATCCGGTTTGGATTACAGCTCAACTGAAACGACGGTTACAGACTCAGGCTCCAGTTTCAAAGTTAGCTTGCCACCCTGAACCTTCGCTGAGATCGGCCTCGGCATGACTGTGTTAGGTGCGTCGAAGGTGTTGACACTGTCCACCTTGGGCGCGGTCAGAGTTTCGCCGCTCGCTGCTTTTGCCGTAATGCCCGCCAGGCCTGCCTCGATTTCGACCGGTTCATTGGGATCGAGATTGGTAATCTCGCAGCCACAACTTGCCGTTCGCGTCTTTCGCTGCGATCGCGTTCACTCGGGGCACTGCCACGGCCCCATGCGTGTACCAACCAGCATCAAAAGTCACCGGCACGAATGTGGCGTTCTGGAACGGTACGTACATTTTGAAGACGTAATAGGTTGGAGTCAGGACCATCTTCTCTTTGTCCGTGATGATCATTGCCTGCAGCACATTGATCATCTGTGCGATATTAGCGCCGCGTAACCCGGTCGGCATGACGAGCGAAGATATTGAGGTTCAGAGCCGCGAGAATGGCGTCGCGCAGGCTGTTCTGCTGGACGAGGAATCCCGGATTGCTGCCCTGCAACGGCGCGTACCAGCCTCCCCATTCGTCAACCACGAGCGCAACCTTCTTGTCGGGGTCATACTTGTCCATGATCGCCGAGTGCTTGCTGATGAGACCTTCCATCTCCAAAGTGGAGTTGAGAATTTCGCTGTACTCAGTTTCACCAAATCCCACCGACGCATAGGAAAGCGGCCAGTGCCCGACCGTGTGGTTGTGCATTGAAAGTCCGTTGATGTCCCAGCTCCACGTGTGTTGCTGATAAGCCTTCATGACGGTTTCCGTCCAGTCGGTCCATCGCGGGCCATCGCCGCCCGGACCGACGGCGATCTTGGGCATCTGCTGCTTCTCTTGCTGCGCGGGATTGAAATTCCTTACGAAGCGGCTGTAGATCTTCATCTGGCTGACGTAGTAGTCAGCAGTCATGTTGCCCCCACAATCCCAGCTTTCAGTACCGATACCGAGCAATGCGACTTTGTACGGAGCCGGATGCCCGTTGGCGGCACGTTCTTTTGCCAGCGTCGTCGGTGCTGCTGGGTCATGTATTCCAGCCACTCGGCCGCTTCCTGTGGAGTCCCGGAGCCGACATTGACGGAGACATACGCTTCCGCCCCGATCTGATCGATGACGTCCATGAACTCAAGCGTTCCAAACGTGTTTGCCTCAGTCACTCCACCCCAGTTGGGGTTGAGAGTAACGGATCTTTGAGGGCCGATGCACTTACGCCAGTGATACTCATCGGCGAAGCAGCCACCGGGGCCAACGAACGTTCGGGACCTTGATCGCTCTCAGAGCAGCCCACAACATCGTTGCGTATCCCCCGAGTGTTCGGGACCTTGGAATCGGTCCCGACCCAAATGCCTTAGTAAATGCCGTGCCCAAGATACTCTGCGAATTACCCGAAAATGTTACGGTCGACCTTCGAACCGGCTTTGGATGCGTCAATCGACATTTCAACCTTCTGAGCAGCCAGTATTGGCGCAGTGATGCCCAGAACGGTCAGCATGAAGCCGACAAGAAGTGAACGCATAATAGGCGATGTCCTTCTTTGCAGAAATAAGAATTTAACGGCATTCAAAGCTGGCTGCATCTTCGGTGTCTCCTTGCCCCTTATATTGTGAGTGCTTCGGATAAGGACACAGCGGCCGGCTGCGGCCAGGAAAAGCCCTGCCAGTTGCAGTCACGGACGTAGGCGCCGTACCCTTCTCGACCCAGTTGACGATCGCGCCCAACAGATCAAACTGATCCAGCGCTTGGCCTCCGCTACAATGGCTCATCCCTGGAACGAAATAGAACTGACTCCACTTCGATACCGCATCGACGCCCCCGTTGGCAGATGCCATGTCTTTGTAATAGCCGAACGTATCAAGCGGTGAGAACCAAGGATCGCTGTCGCCGTGATAGAAGATGAGCTTCCCTCCGTGCGCGGAGAAAGTCGTCAAGTTCGTGGACATTGAGTCCACCAGCGGTTGGATGTCCGCCAGAGCTTCTTTATCAACATCCATTGACATGTCGGTTGTGGCGGGCCCGAAAATGCCGGGTCCCGGTGAGAGCAATCCTCGGAACGGCGGACCATTCGTAATGCCCGTATCGTAAAGGAAGCCGGCATAGACCTGCGTTCCACCCGAGGTCTTCGGACCCGCGAGGGCTTTCTTGATGGCAGCTGCTTTTTCTGGAGCCAGGCAGGAGCTATTCGTTTCCCCATTGCACGCCAAGGTCTCGGGATCGAAGTCGCAGGCGAGAGGATCGGATATCAAGCCGTCGGCGAGACCATCTTTGGCATCGCACCTTTTCATGATCGCATCTTTGATGAGTTTGCGATCGCCATCAGTAATGGCTTGCTCGATGATCGGCTTTCCATTGGCGTCCTTCAGAGCGACCTGATTGAACGCAATGGGAATCCAACGCCCGATGGCGAGATTGGAAAGCCCGGTGCGCATGGCGGGATCGCCAGAGATAATGCCATTGAAAACCGTGGGATAACGCTGCGAAAGAATCATGCCTTCGCGGCCGCCGGTAGAACAGCCTGAGAAATACGAAAAAACTGCTGGTTTGCCGTAGTGTTGCGCGATGAGTTGTTTCACCAAGGCAGCGACTTCAGCGTTAGCGAGATAAGCAAAATCCAGATATGCTTGCTGATCTCGCCTGAAACCGAAATCAAATCCTGGATGGCGACTCTTATGACCCGTGTCCGTGCTTACAACGGCAAATCCGCGCATGAGAGCGGGCGTGTCTCCGGCAGCGTTCAATCCAAGTGGCTCAATTACAACGCCGTTGCTGCCGCCACCACCTTGCATAATAGAATCGCCATTCCATTTGTCGGGCATGGCTAACGCGAAGCTGATTCCGAACTCTTCTCCGTCGACGCCGGTGCGGCGGTTCATCACACCTTCGACTCGGCAATACGCCGGCAGAGGTGCGCTGCGAGTCTGGTTCCAGGGAATAGCCTCCGTTGTCCCGGCAGCAATGGCCGCTGCTTTCGTGATTTCAACGTTCTCGGCTTTGAAGTTCGCCAGCTTCGCGCAGGAGCCTGGTTGCTGCGCCCAAGCACAAGTGGTCAAGAGAAATGCCAAAAGCATCTGGCTTAAGAATCTCGAATGCATGTCACCTCAAATCATCAAGCCGCGCGTGCACTGGAATCACGGAGGCACCAAAATGGCGTCCCGTTGTGGGACGCATGGCCTGTGTCGCGGTCCAGGTAAGCCCGCACAGGCCGAGCAAAAGAGAAGTCCAGAAGCTGCTGGATGGAAGCAAGTTTAATCTCACTCGGTCAAAAGTGCGTACAACGGCAGCGCTAACTGTAACGAACTCGAAATGAAAACGCCAGTAAACGATAGGGCCGTGCACGCGAGAGGCTTTTTAAGGCCTTTGGCTTCGCTTGACGCTTGCGTGCACCTTTTTTGAAATGTCCTTGTCCGTGCGTCGGTGTGTCGATTCGCGCACAATCAACTCGGGCTGCATCACCAGAGTTTCCGGTTTTGGGGGTGCTTTTGAGTTCAGAATGCGAAGCGCGATGCGCGCAGCTTCTTCTCCGATTTTGCGGCTGTGTTGATCGATGCTGGAGAGAGGAACACGAAGTGAATCATCGTAGTGGAGATTTCCGCAGCCAACGACCGCCAAATCCTGTGGAATTCGTACTCCGTGATCCAGCGCGTAATTCATGGCACCCATTGCCAAAGGATCATTGAAGCAGAACAACCCGTCTGGTCTGGGATCGAGACTTAGGAGTTGGCGCATGGCTTCGGCACCACCCTGTTTGGTTCCTACATCTCCCTTCTGTTGCGTGACGATGTAATCATCCATTACTTTCATCCCAGCTTGCGCGAGGGACCGTTTATATCCTTCCATCCGTCGAACCCCGGGACTGATCTCCGGTCCACAAATGTGAGCGATTCTTTTGCAGCCAATATCAATCAAGTGGTTGGCGGCGAGCCTTCCGACCGATTCATCATCTACCCCGACGAAGTTCGCCGAAAGACCAGGTAAGCATCGGTCGATCAGTACATACGGTGTGCTCTGTTTTTTGATGTGAAAGAAAACGTCTACGGTCGTGCGGCACAAGGCAACGATTAAGGTATCGAGCCGACGTGCCAGCAAGTGATTGATCTCGACCTCCTCAAGGTCCGGATCTTCGTCGGAGGAGGAAACGATTAGATAGTAGCCATTTTGTCGCAGACTTCGGAGAGAGACTTGGCAACTTCCGCAAAGAACGGGTGCAGCAGGTCAGGAACAACCAGGCCCACAAGGTAAGAGCGGCCGGTTACCAGGCTCCGCGCAGCAAAGTTAGGACGATAGTCCAGTTCTCTTATGCGCGTGAGAACTCGCTGGTGGGTCTCTTCTCCGATGTCAGGATGATTTCTCAGCACCTTGGAAATTGTGATCAGGGATACTCCAAGGTCTTTGGCGATGTCCTTCATTCGTATGTTCAGATGCGGCTCCAACGGGATAGAGCCTTGCCACCGAGGCCAGTCTCTGTCCCGAGGTCCTATTGTTGACATCGATAACTTTACCGATTATTTTCCACGGAGTACAGACATGAGGGCGCTCGTACTTCGGAAACCGGGTCAGGCCGATCTCGAAACCATCGCTGATCCGGCACCCACAGATACGAACGTGCTGCTCCGGGTCCGCATGGTGGGATTCTGTGGCAGCGATCTTAATTCTTTCCGCGGACTCAATCCACTCGTCACGTATCCCCGCATTTTGGGCCACGAAGTATCGGCGACCGTCATCGAAGACCTCGGGCGCCAGGCCGGACTACCTGCGGGGACGAATGTCGCGGTCTCCCCGTACACCAGTTGTGGTGAGTGCCCTTCCTGTCGGCGTGGCCGTCGGAATGCTTGTCAGTTCAACCAGACCCTCGGCGTACAAAGAGATGGCGCCCTCGCCGAATTCATTGTGATGCCGCGAGAAAAACTGTATCCGGCCAACCTTACCCTGAAAGAACTGTGCTTGGTTGAGCCGCTCACCGTAGGATTTCACGCGGCCGCACGCGGACGTGTCACTCCAGAAGATACGGTTGCGATTTGGGGCTGTGGGGGCGTAGGACTTGGTGTCGTAGCAGCCGCAAGTTCCCGGCGTGCGCGAACGATCTCTATTGATGTGGATGACGAAAAGCTCGACTTGGCGCGCATGGCCGGCGCTCAGCTCACCATTAATAGCACGCGAGAGCCGCTACACGACCGATTGCTGGAAATGACCGACGGCCGAGGACCGGATGTTGCAATCGAAGCGATTGGCACCGCGGCTACGTTCCGAGCCGCGGTCGAAGAGGTCGCATTCACCGGGCGCGTTGTGTACATCGGGTATGCAAAGGAACCGGTCAGTTACGAAACCAAGCTGTTCGTTCAGAAAGAACTGGATATTGTCGGTTCCAGAAATGCTCAACCGGCGGATTTCGAGGCGGTAATCAAACTTCTGGAAGCGCAGACGTTCCCCGTTGATCAAGCTGTGAGCCTGGTTGTGCCCCTTGAGCAAGCAGCCGATGCGCTGCGTTCCTGGAGCGATCATCCATCACGTTTCAGAAAGATTATGGTGAGCATGGATTGATGTTCTTTTTGTAGATCCGCGCTACTGCTTGACCAGGAAATTGCTGCTGAATTGATCCGGCAGAAATCGAACGACGTGTTTGACGAAAGAGGAATAATGCTTTCACCTCGTCTACTCTTAATTCTCAAAGTTGCCACAATCTTGCTGCTGTCGTCTGCGGTTTCTATGGCGCACGCCCAGAATGCCACGGCTCCAACCGCTAGCGCAGATCAATGCGATACATGGTCGTATACTCAGCGACAACTGTACTCACAACCTCATCACACAGCTTCAGGTCGTAGGCTGTCGCGGGTGGGCGGTGTTGCGACCTTCCTGCAGCTTCAGCAAGTCGACCCCCACATTTGTTGCGAGCGTCAGGTCGTGACCGACAGTGATTTCGGGCCAGCGCGGCCTGATTCGTGCCCTTGATTTCCATCGAGTGCGCGAAGTTTTATCCCGATCGTCTCGGCCGATACCCGATAGCTCGGATCGATGCCGTCGCTGCTCATGGGCCGCGCGGGTGAGTACGCTGTCGCGGGAACCGCCAGACTCGACGATGGCTTTGTGGGACAGGCCGCGCGCCATTGGCGACGCCAAGAGGCTGTCCATCGAGACGCATGCCAGCGGAGAATCCAAAGATAGTTCCAGTTCCATACCACTGATTGCGCTATCGCGAAAGCTGGGCTTAGGCGTCGCCGGCAGCGATCAATCGTCGATCATCACGAAGAAGCAGCCGCTTGCCGAATTCAACCAGCATCAAATAGGTGGCGGTCGAGATGGCGAGAAAGACAAAGAATGACCCGGGCAGTGGGACGAATCCAAACAGTTTCGCAAGCGGGAAAAAGGGAAATAATATTCCGGCGCCGACGATCAAAGAGGTTGTGATTGACAAGGACAGACTGGGGCGACTCACAAATGGGTTTCCCGAGGTTCGAATCACGAAGATCACAAGTGTTTGCGTAGCCAAAGACTCGATAAACCAACCAGTACGAAACTCAGGCTGGCTGGCATGGAAAAAGTGCAAAAGAACGTAAAAAGTCAGAAAGTCGTAGAACGAGCTGATCGGTCCGATCACCAGCATGAAATTTCGTATGACTTTCATATTCCATGATCGAGGACGCCGGATATATTCGCCATCCACGTTGTCGGAAGGCAGGGTAAGCTGTGATGCGTCGTAGAGAAAATTGTTCAGAAGGATCTGCGTCGGAAGCATAGGGAGAAATGGCAGGAAGACCGACGCCACAGCCATGCTGAACATGTTGCCGAAATTGGAACTTGTGCCCATGAAAAGATACTTGAGCACGTTGGCGGAAGCCTGCCGGCCTTCCAGAATCCCCTTGTGAAGGGTATTCAAACCGGGGCGAAGCAAAATAATGTCCGCTGCTTCGCGAGCCACATCCACTGCGGAGGAGACGGAGATACCAACATCCGCGGCATGTAAAGATGGGGCGTCGTTAATTCCGTCTCCGATGTAGCCCACCACATGTCCCCGGCGCTGGAGTGCGTGGATGATGCGATGTTTTTGCATCGGCGTTACGCGTGCAAAAACCGTCGTCTCCTCTGCCCGATGCTCGAGCGCTGTTTCGCTGGTAGAGTCGAATTCCTCCCCCAGCATGAAGACGGGGTCCTCGATTCCCACTCGTTCGCACAAGTGACGGGCCACCAGTTCGTTGTCGCCGGTCAGGACTTTCACGTCCACGCCGTCGCGCTTTAGCCCCATCAATGACTCAGCCGCATCCGGACTCGGGGGGTCCGCAAAAGCGAGGTAGCCGGCCAATACAAGGGAGTGTTCATCCGCGGCTGAGAAGTTTCCACCAAGTTGCACACTCCGATAGGCGACGGCCAGCAGCCGAAAACCCTGTCTACTTAGTCCATTGAACGTCTCGCGGCAGCGGAGTCTCAGGTCCGCGCTAAGAGGCGTGATTCTCCCCTCACTCTCGTTAAACATTGAGAGCTCGAGAATGTTTTCCGGCGCCCCCTTTACAATTAGTATTCCCGTTCCGGCGTCGACTCCCTCTTTTGGCTGAACCACGATCGAGAGCCGCCGGCGTTCGAAGTCGAAAGGAACTTCGTCACATTTCACATAGGCATCCGCGTCCGGCCGTTCCACCTCAAGGATCGCCACTTCGAGCGGACTGCGAATGCCCGTCTCGAACTTGCTGTTCACATAAGCGAGTGACAGTGGACGGTCAGATGGGCACCCCAGGTAATCTACCGAGGAGTCCAAGAACATTTTGCCGGTTGTCAGTGTGCCAGTCTTGTCGCTGCAAAGCACATCGATAGTGCCGAAATTCTGAATGGCGGCTAGTTGTTTGACGATGACATGGTCCCGCGCCATGCGCATGGCACCGCGTCCCAGAGTTACTGAAGTGATCATGGGAAGAAATTCCGGGGTCAGACCCACGGCGAGGGCCACTGCAAAAACGAAAGATTCAAATGCATCTTTGTGCAAGGCGATGCGCACAACCAGGATGAACAGCACCAGAAAGAAGACGGTGCGGGTAATCAGCATGCCAAAACGTCGCAGACCCCGCTGAAACTCTGTTTCCTTCCGCTCGGCCAGTGTCGCTGCGATAGTCCCGAAGGCGGTATGAGCGCCAGTTGCAACCAAGCGGGCTACTCCTGTTCCGCTGACCACCGAGGTTCCGAGAAATAGCGAATCGGGCGCCTGCGGGGTCCCTGCCGTGGTCGCATCTCCTTCTCGCACCTCCTTTTCCGCGGGCATCGATTCACCTGTCAATGCGGCCTGTTGAACGTAAAGATCACGAGCCTCAAGAAGCTTTGCGTCCGCCGGCACCAGGTCGCCCGCTGATAGGCGCACCAAGTCACCTGGCACAACTTCCCGTCGGTGTATTTCCTGCCATTGGCCATCGCGCAGCACCGTCGCGGTGAGACTCACGTGTGCTTGCAAACTCTCCATTGCGCGCTGAGAACGATAGGTTTGAGCGAAATCAATGGTGACACTGAATAGCACGATCACGAATATGATTTCCGCCTCGATCTTTTGGCCAAGCAGGGCCGAAATCACGCTGGCTACGAAAAGAATGATGACCAGTGGATTCAGAAACAGGCGCAACAATTCAAAGGCGAGAGCAGAGCGGCGTCGGACAGCGGGATCGTTCGGCCCGTATTGCGAGAGGCGCGCCTCGGCCTCTTGCGAGGTCAGGCCGGCAAATCCCGCTGGAAGATTATGCGTGTTTTGTGCCGAAGCTAAGGGTAAGGAACTCACGGAGCTCTAGCCTCAGGCTCTATTTTTGCTGAATGCTGTGAATGTATTCCGTCACGTTCTGAAGCCGCACGTATCCCCAGTCCTGATCGTATTCGACCTGGTGGAAGATCGGCCCCCAGACTGGCATCTCGCGTGATCCATGAGCGGAGTAGCTCTGTTCGCCGGCGATAATGCCGCGTACGCGGTCCGCCGGAAATATACCTCGGTTTCCGCGCGCGAGTACGGTAAGATCTGGAACTTTCGTCCTCAGAGCAGGCGCAACCGGTCCGTTCCCTTTGGCATGTGCTCCATGGCAGGCCGCACAATAGTTGACGAAGATTTTGGCGCCATTCAATGGAATAATTGCAAATTCGTCCTGTGGCCGTACCGGTAGTTTGCTCTGGGTCGTACGCGTTTCCGAAGTGCATGCGAGCCATGTCAAGATGACGCAGCCAAGGGCCAGGCTGACGGCAGCCGATCGCGTCTTTTGCCCCATATCTAATACCTCGACAGTTGGCGATGCGGACCCGTAAGAGAAGGGATATCGGACCATCCTCTGTCGTCCGGCGCTCCCGTATATTTGCCAGCACCCAACTGCGATTCCGCTGCTTGATGCTGCGTTATTGCCGCTTAAGGGCTTGATGGCTACTTTGATCAGGCCCGCGCCGACGTTCACTAAACATCTGATATGCCTACCTGATCTGATTCTGCGGAAACGTCTGGGTGAGAAGTGGAGTCAGATCCAGCCGCCCGTGGCGAACCAGTTCGATCAATCTTTGGACACCTTCATTATTCGCCAGGACAGAAGTGGTAACGATGTTGTGGTCTCCGAGCGCTGCAGCAAAAGGCTCCAACGGTACGAAGTATTTACCTGGGTCGACGGCCAGAGTCCAAGCGTACCTCCGTCGAGCCTGAAAGAGTAGCATGATCAAACCCGCTCTATATTGCCCCTCGATCACGCCGTCCGTGATCGCCTAGCTTCCTCGCTGCTTCCGCTTGCGCCCCGTTTTCGGATGAATGGCCATCCGCTGAACCGCGTTTCCTCGTATAGCTCATAGGCGCGACGACGGATTTCAGCTGCAAGTTCGACCTGTGCCGGGTCCTTCGTTCCTGGTCTTGTCACAATTTGGAGTTCATTTCTGGAATCATTCCTCCGAACTCGTAGAAGCCATCTTGCTCCTTTTTACGCTCAAGACTCGCAGTAAATGGGATCGTCAGCACCGGGCAATGGGCTTGGGCAATCACCTTATGTGCCGTTGCCCAGGGCAAATGTGTGGCGGCGCCCAAGTGGCCGGCGGCAGACCGCGCCCCGAGCACGATAAGATCCGCATTGGAGTTAATAGCCTCCTTCAGGATGCATTCAGCGGGCGGACCAAATTGTACTAAAGGCCTGGGTGAGCACCACAGGCCGGCTTCCTCCGGAACCAATTTTTTCAGCCTTTGCAAGGCGAGGTTGACTGGTCGCGGTCGACGCCTGATATCTTCGCATTTCTCGATCACGTTAAGCAATGTGAGCTTAGCCCGGAATTCCTGCGCGAGTGAGGTCGCAAACGGAGCCGCGGCGAGCGATTCTGGGCTGAAATCAGTCGCATAAACGATCTGTTTGAGCGAAATCTTAACCGGCCTGAGGCCCTTCCCCTCACTCTCGATGGCCGTCAACTTGGATCTGCCACCGATTTTCGGACCAATGGTGAGAACTGGACAGGTCGCCTGACGCAAAATCTCTTCGGCCTTTGATCCGAGGGCCAACTTCGCCAGGCCGGTGCGCCCGTGCGTTGCCACGATCAGCAGGTCAATCTCGTGGGCCTGGCTGAGCTCAGACAGGCTCTCCCACACTTCACCTTCGCGAACGTAAGTGTGGTGTGCGACAGTCTTCAGGTGGGACGCCACCGTCTCCATCCGCCGACGAACATCCGCCCGCGCTGCTTCGTGCATGGAGTCAAAGGTCACTGGGTGGCCAGGCTCGGAAGGAATCATGTAACTGGCCGGCACTATGTGAGCAACGTGCAACTGGCTATCGTAGCGGAGGCTGAGCGCTGCGGCATACGGGAGAGCGGCTTCGGAGGCTTCGGAAAAATCCGTGGCAAAAAGGATGTTTCTCAGAGAAATACCGGCATGACTTGAGAATTCCAGCACCTTCATAAGGGACTCCTTGAAATTCCCCACCGATTCAACTTCACCCTTCTCTAGTTTTGACGCTGTGCCGTGTGTCACCAAGGGATGTGACTGCGCTCACTGGCCTCTAATATGCCTTCGAAGTGTCTAGTTCTCGGTGGCTAACGCGCGAAAAGCGAAGGTAGTGCCTCAGGTTGAACTGAGGCACTACCGCGTATGGGCGTGCCATGGACACAAGCAGTCTCAAAGAGGTACTCTACCGCAACTACGAGCACGGATTCTGCGACTTAATCCGGCAGGTGAACGGTTTGCCGCATCAGCTTCGAATCGTGAGAACCGGACACTTGGCATCAGCGATCACTCGATGTGCTAAGGCCCATGGGACATGAGTTATTGCTCGGCCCCAAGCTCCGCCGCTACGAATTCCCATAACAATCGCGTCCGCCTTGCCTGCATTAGTAGCAGCGGTGACGACCTTAAGTGGGTCACCGAACTTGACCTGTATTTCTTTGATTCTCTTCCTGAGCTCGGGGTCCGCCGCTTGCTTGACCTCTAATTTGGTCTCTCTTTCAATCCGGGTCCGCTCAGGGAGGGGTCTGATCCCAGGGCGTATAGCGCGGACTACAGTGATAGTTGAACCAAATGCTCGGGCCAGATTAGAAAGGCGCGGGAACATCGCGATGGAATGAGGCTCAAGGTCAGTCGCAAAAACCAGACGTTTGAGTTGGCATCGTGTCGTAGGGCGCGTTTTCGGCCCGAGTACGAGAAAAGGACTGCCAGCGTCACGAAAAATCTCTTCTGCGACGGACCCAAGTAAGACACGTGACAAGCGGCGACGTGCTGAGGTGCCAAGCACGGTGAGGTCTTCTCGTTTCTTGTCTATGAAACGCGCAATCGACAGTCCAGCCTCGCCCTCAATCACCCTTGTCTCGCAGTCGAAAAACTTATTCACACTCACCCATTCAGCCATGGCTTCGTGACTGGCAGCCACACTTGTTGTTGCTTCAAATGGCACAAGTTCTTCGGCCCAAAGCTGTATTCGAAAGGATCAATGGCGTGAACTGCAACCAATTTGCTTTTGGTTGTCTTAGCAAGACTAACTGCGCAGGCCATTGCCCTGGACGAGCCGAGACCGAAATCGGTTGGCACAGCAATCCTGCGTATTGGTCTTTTGATTTCTTTCGCGACGCTTGTCATCGCGAGGACCCTTTCCACCACCAAGCCTATACTATGATGATGTATTTGTCGCAGTCAGTACATGACTAGAACCACTTCTGCAGTCGCCAGATGGGCCGATGCGCCGAAGCCAAATAATCCGACGCGATGTCCATACTGCACCTCCGCACCCTCAAGCTGCGAAACCCGATGATGCCGGCGCACAGGACTGACGCGGCATGCAGATCGTCGGCATCGGCAGGCAGGGAAATACAAAATCGTTGCGGGCAATCGCGTATTTCTGCATATCCCCCTCACCAGCGTAGCCCGTGAATACGGGGGCGTCGCAAAGATTCTCACGACCGTGCCGGCAATACCAGCAGGTACAATCGACTCCTGCGATCCATGAAACACTCACTCGCGGTCGCACCGACAACTTGGCCGTCTCCGATTACGTCGCCTACGATCTGGTGACCAAGAATGAGGGAACCGCGAAGCTGGGGAAGCTCTCCTCCACGAGGTGCAGATCGGTCCGACACACGCCACAGACGCGAACTTGCAATAAAAGGTCGCCCGGCCGAGGATTCGGCTGGGAGATGTCTTTTGTCACCAGCGGGCGCAGCGAAATCAGCTTCGGCGAATTCAGAATTGCGACCTTCATAGCTCTCTCCTCCCCTGTGACGACCGGCTCACGGGTAGTGAAACGCAGGCGAAGATGGTGCGCCCGGCCGTTCACGTACCCGCAACGCCCACGATCATCGCTGTCTAGCCAAAGTGCAGAAGTGATTACAATCACATTCCGCCATGACTTTGATCATGCCCTCCTCGCTTGGGAAGCGAAAGAATATGTGGTGAGTACACATGACGCGTGGCCCACACATCTCGACTGCCACCCCGGCCACCAGGGCACGCTGCATAAGCCTCTGTGCGCTGATGCTGCTCGCACCGGTTTCCACCATCAACCGACGATGGCACCGAGATCCGATTCGGCGACCTACGCCAGCTTCGATCATTGCCGATGAGAGTGGGAGGCGTCAGCTAGTAGCAGAGGGAGAATACCGGCTTCGCAACGGCGCTCATACCGCGTTCATGGGTGCTGCTTTTGACTTTATGGAATCGTGGATCTTGTGGCGCCTCTCAGACGGGGACTTCGAAGTTAACGGCAGGAGAAGTTATCGAACAATATTGAACGGCCTTCATGATGGGGAGTTCTTCGTACACCTTTCCTCTGACTTCCGCGTGTCCCGAATGAAATATTACAGCAGGTTGCGGTGGAGGGCTGACTCGGGGCCTTTGAGTTGCGAGCTTACCGCCCACCATGTTGTTTGCAGTTCCAACGCTAAAGTGAAAGGTCAAGAAGTCCGCGTCGATGCAGCCATGTGTTGCCCGACCGCCCCGATTTGGCCGATTTCGCTATTTTCATTGTCGGGGATTACTCGTGCGACTACTCGGGATATTGAAATCTCTACTCCCATTCAGCTTTTGAAGGTTGAAGAGCTGAGCAAGGCAGAGCCGGTTGTGTCAATGATCTTGCGCGGTCAACTGAAGTATCTAGGCCAGGAGTACGTATCTGTAGCAGGCAGTGAATCGCGCGCTGACAAGTTTGAATTGCAAACCCCATCCTACCCGCCATTTTTGCTCTGGGTCTCCTCGTCCGGCCTGCTCCTAGCGTTCGGGCCTGAAAACCCACCAAAGACTGTTCCGGAGAAGACACTTGTCTTGATGAAGTTCAGGCAATGGGAGAAATTCTAGCCTGCAGAGCGCCCTGTGATTTCAATCACTGATTACGAGTTCCATTTTGGTTATTCTCGCTGTTGATAAATTCGCCTGGAGAAGATGTTATGGCAGCGAAGAAGAAGCTTCTGGATCTGAACAATACAGACCGTAAATTGCTAACACAGCTACCCGGAGTTTCAAAGAATATCGCCTATCGGATTATCAACTATCGCAAATGGCACGGCGGCTTCAGAAACTGGTCCGCGGTTGGAGAGGCCACCGGCCTTTCCCCTTCGAAAGTGGAAGCTTTGAGATTACGAGCTTTGCTGGGAACGAGGCCGGTGCCCTTGAGTCATGAGCGACGGATTATTTCACGCTGGAGAGGAAAACCGCATGATGAACTGCATGCGCACGGATAGTTGCATCGAGCTTCGGGCTGACGGAGTGGCAGTGGGCTTGGAATAAATTGGGGACGATGTTGTGGATTGAATCTGATCACGGAAGGGCACCTTGAAATTCCTTGTGCTCGCAATCGACTTCGACGGTACGATCGCGCAGAACGACATTTTGGACAGTGACGTGGCCACGGCTCTGGCCGAGATCCGGGCGAAAGGAGTTGTGGTCGTTCTCGTCACTGGACGAATCCTCGACGATCTGCGTCGGGTTGCCGGCGATCTGCATTTCGTCGATGCAGTGGTCGCTGAAAACGGGGCTGTTGTCGCCTTTCCTGACAGCGGCTACACCGAGATCCTCGCCGGTTCGCCGCCGCCCGGCGTGCTGTCTGAGCTTCGAGTTCAGGGAATTCCTCATGCAGTGGGGCAGGTCGTAGTCGAAGCGGCAGCTGTCGACTCGACACGGATTCTCGCAGTCCTCCAACGGCTTGAGCTACCCCTGGTACTCGTGTTTAACCGCAGCCGCGTGATGGTATTGCCTCAAGCAATAAGTAAAGCCACAGGTCTTCGCAAGGCTCTCGCAATTCTGCGGCTCTCGGAACACAATGCCGTAGCAATCGGGGATGCTGAAAACGATCATGAGCTACTGCGCGCCTGCGAGGCCGGAGTGGCTGTCGCATGGGGCAGCGAAGCACTAAAGAGGTCGGCTGACTACGTTCTGCCAGGAACCGGTCCCGCCGCGGTAGCAAACTACATTAGGAACCTAGGCAGGACGGGAGAAGTATCTGTGCCCTCAAATGCTCGCCGCCGATTGCTCGTGGGCCATTCAGACGATGGCAATCCACTGGCGCTCGCTGTCAAGGGTCGTAATGTTCTGGTCGCCGGAGACGTTAAGTCTGGCAAGTCGTGGGTCACGGGACTGTTATGCGAACAGTTGGTGCTCTACGGATACTCCCTCTGTATTCTGGATCCAGAGGGGGATTACACGTCCCTGGAGGCGCTCCCAGGGGTGGTGGTCTTTGGCGGCGCGGATCCACTTCCGCGACCCCGCGAGCTGGTACGGGCGCTCCGGCACGCGGACGTCAGCGTCGTAATCGATCTCTCGCACACACCCTATGCCGAGAAAGTCGAATATCTTCGCAATGCGATGCCTACGATGGCAACTTTGCGACGCCAAACTGGATTGCCCCATCGTATTGTTGTCGACGAGGCCCATTATTTCCTGCAAGATTCCGACGTGCTACAGCTCCTGGACCTCGACCGTAGCGGTTACACCCTGGTGACCTACCGCGCATCGAAGCTTCACCGCAGAGTCCTGGATGCCAGTCAGGCGATCATCGTGACTCGAGAGTCGGATCCAAACGAGGTCAAAGCGCTGCGCGAAGTGTGCGGTCCATGTAAAGCCCGATTGACCGATGAAGAATGGAACCGACTTCTGGGGGAACTTCGCATCGGCGAAGCTGTGGTTCTCCCGGTGACCGAGGAGGCGCACGGTGACATACAACGTATCCGGCTTGCAGCGCGGCTGACACCTCATATTCGGCATTTCGCCAAGTACGTTGATATCCCGGTGCCGGCGAGCCGCGCTTTTGTTTTTTGGCGCGGTGACGCCCCCAGCGGACAGCGGGCCAGGACATTGCTTGAGTTTGTAAAACTTGTTGAGCACATGAGACGACCGGGTCTCGAAGGGCATCTCCGACGAAACGATTTTTCGAATTGGATCGGCAACGTTTTTGGTGACTTCCCTTTGGCCCTCAAAGTGAAGAAAATTGAGGACGAGTATCTTGCAGGCATTGCCACCGAAGTCGGGCCAGCACTCGCGCAAGCTATCCGATCCCGATACAACTTATTGGATTATGCAGACGGGTGTGCATGAAGGCGAGGCTGGAAGCAGCCTGAATCCCGAGCTTCGGTATTGCGCAGGTCATGCCATCGCTCAGAACTCGACCATAACGTCTACACAGTTGGAGTCCATCGGCAGTGGTTCTCAGGACCTCGTCTTCTGTATGACCTCCACTGGCATTTCGGCTAGCTTGGCGTAGATCAGGCCTCGACGTCGTAGCGGCCACCAGTCGTAAAGGTAGATTTGCATCGGGCGCCACATGGCTACCCAGCCCGCAATTGTTAGGCTTTCTCGTGCAACTGATGCCCATGCCCCAGTCACGCGACCTAACGACACTTCGCTGATGAGTAGGCATCCAGCCAGAAACACCACTCCGATGAGAATGCTCGTGCGACCCTGTTTGAGGAGACGATTGAACTCCAAATCGATGATTGTTGCAGCGTGGGCAAAGTGATTGTGGACCTCCGTCTGGATCAATTCTTTGGGATCCTCCGCTGGCCACTGGTCCAGATAAATTCGTAATCCAATGTCGGATTTGGGCGGAAATTCCTGCGCCCAGCCCACGATAAATTCCTCAGCGTGATCGTCCAGGTCTTTCTCGATGAATGGCGACGGGTCCATCGAATTGAAGAGTTGACCAACATCTCGAAGCCTGAGTTTGATGGTATGCGGATGACCCCGCTCTTGTGCCTGACGATCCGGTGATGAAGTACGCATACCAGGTTCCTTGCTCTTCCCGTTCTCAGCACATGGTAGACCACTCCCAACAATTGCGGACGGCCGTACACCAGAAGCGCTCCGTCCCACACTTTGAGCCTCGGTTGTCGGGGTCATCTGTTACGCCGTCCACCTGACCATTGCGGAACACCCTGACCGTTGCGCAACACCAGAGTCCTTTTATCCTTGGTGATTTCGCGCGCCACAATCACTTCTTTCCCGCCCGCTCTGACCTTCGAGCCGAGAGCTTCGACCTGGTCTCCCTTCGCAAACGAAAAAGCGGTGTCGCCCATACAGTTCTTCGCAGGGCGCCGTGCTCGGTTGAAATCGTACGACATAACCCGATAGCCGCGGAAGGAATGAAGATTCTGGTAGCTACGGATGGCTCCGAATGTTCCGCCAAGTCAGTCTATTCCGTCACCAATCGGCCGTGGCCGGCTAAAAGCGAATTCAAACTTCTCAGTGTCGTGCAGCTTTGACACCGGGGAATCAGGTGACGGCGTCCCCACTCTGTTCGGAATACCCGACCAGTCTGCTTCAGCACATATGGAAAGAAGCGCGGACGCGTGCGGAAGAAGCAGTGGCGGACGCTCGAAAGATTCTCAGCGCCGCTGAATTGAACGTCTGCGACTGCAAAGCGACTCCAGTCGGCGAACCTCGAGCATTCATTCTCGACGAAGCCAAAACCTGGGGAGCGGACTTGATCATTCTCGGTTCTCATGGGGACACGGTCTGGATCGGCTGATGCTAGGCAGCGTCTCTGAATCGGTCGCAATCCACGCGCATTGCTCGGTCGAAGTCGTCCGCCGATAGCCACGGAAGACAATCCTTGGAACTGGCTGGGGGCGTTTATCCAAAGCGGTGATCGAACAAGAGAGAATGTTTGCCGGGATGCCGTAGCGGAAGTCTAAGACATTGTTAGTCGTTACTGCTCTAGTCGAATCTGTGGCATAACGGAGACGATAAGACGATCCAGCAGTTTCCGCCCAATAAACCAGCGGAGCGCCAATTCCCATAGGACGGCAAAACCAAGGTACGCGCACTAGGCGCCGAGAGAATGCTTTCCCTTCACGGCCTTCTCATTGCGGCATTCGTTCAGGTGTTCGTCCTAGCAAGATGTGCATCCCTCGTGAATTCGAATTCAGTCTCAACTATCCATTTCGAAGTCCGATTTCAGTTCGTCCTCAAGAAGTCCTAGGGATTCGAGAAGCGTGTAAGTTCGCTCTGCCTCTTCTCCGTCCACCACACTAATCGCGAATCCAACGTGTACAAGCACGTAGTCTCCAATCGAGGCCTCGGGGACAAAATCCAGGCATGTTTCCCGGGTAATCCCGCCGAACTGTACCACCGCCACGCGAATGCCGTCGCGGATTCTAATGCTGATGATCTTTCCGGGAATGGCAAGGCACACGTTACACACCTACCTTTTCACGAGGCCCGGGCAATATTCGGTCCGAGGATTGGCCGGGCACCCGAGGATCATCTGTAGGAATCTCGACATTGGCATCCGGCGATTCGCGCCAAAGTTGCAGCTGTGCCAAGGCTGCATCCACCAAACCTGCGAGCGCGGCCTGAACGTTACGAGATAAAGACGTGCCCCAGTCCGTGTTGGCCGGCTGCACTCCGAGCACAACAATCTCTTGAGGCCCGCTCGACACCAAGGTCAATGCAGCAATCAGATCAGCAACGCCTAACTGATGAGCGCTCCATCCCCCAATGGCGCCGAGCAAATCTCTCCCAGTCATCCGAGCGAGCGTTCCAGGCGCATTGCCTGAGTTCATCGCATCGAGAAGAAGCACGCGGGATGCATCCGAAGCGTAGGGAACCAGTTCGAGGCCGATTGTGCCGCCGTCCAAAATGCTGACACCGGCGGGCACTCTGGGATCACCCTGGAGGAGCCTTGCGGCATGCACGCCAACACCCTCGTCTGAGAGGATCGTGTTGCCGATCCCTATTACCACCGTCGCCGAAGACAGCAAATCTGTCATGTCACACTCTTGATTGGGATCTCTGTGTACCAAGCGGAGTCGCCCGGCTTCCTTGCAAGTGCGACCCAGCTTCTTCGCTGCCTTCCTCTGCCAAGGCTTCCTGTAATTCATGTTCGGGAACGAACTTGTATCCGCTGAAGATACTCTCCATCACACCATTCTCCTCCTCGACCGAAACCAGGATGGCAGTATAGAGATGGTGAATGAAGAACATCCAGAATCCGAACATCGTCAGGAAGTGAATCAGCCTCAGCCATTGGACATCAATCAGATGGGGGAGCCAGCCGACAAAAAAGCTCAGCCAGCTGTGGCCGAGGATCCGAGAGTAGAGCGCAAGTCCCGTGAGGATTTCGACGAACGCCATACCGTAAATGACCGCATAGGAAGCACCCGCCAATGCGTTGTGGCCGATATGAGGAGTTGGCGACCAAGACATAAACAGGTAATACTTCCCCGTCTCGACGAGGTCTTTCAGCCGTTTCTTCGTCGTTGGGATGAACTGGTGCCAATTCGACCATCGATTCCCGATAAACATCCAGACAATTCGGATCAGGATCGCACCAAGAAACGCGAAGCCGGAAAGCAAGTGAACAAATCGCATGGTCCCCATCACGTAGGCGGTTTTTCCGTGGGGAACGATGAAAGGGGAATGCATGTAATAGCCGGTGATGGAGAGAGAAACGATGGTCGCGAAGATGACCCAGTGCGAAAATCGCACCGGCCACTCCCAGACGTAAACTCTCACTTGTCCGGGCGCCGGCCTCTTCCACTCCGCCGTGTGCCCCTGTTCTCGTCGTGTCCTTTTCATACACGCCCCTCTGCCAAGTCAGGC
The DNA here is from genome assembly GCA_963803205.1 of Terriglobales bacterium. Taxonomy (GTDB): domain Bacteria; phylum Acidobacteriota; class Terriglobia; order Terriglobales; family Acidobacteriaceae; genus CAWDLG01. The sequence continues at coordinate 271,728 of CAWDLG010000001.1, read as the reverse complement.
TGCTGCGCGGCCAATGCTGTGTCCGCGAGCGTCTACCACATGAACGGCGCAAGCCAAACATGGATCGAAGGAATGTACAGTGCGCAGAATTTCAAGCGGCCGATCCGGTTCGGCGATCGGCGTTTTGATAAGCGCAGCCTCATAAGGACCGCGCTGTCCGTGAGCGTCTCGGGGGCCTGCATTCCAAGTAGAGGGAACGACCGCCTGGTAATTCTTAATGGCTTGGTTTTCGATCTCCACCCAGTGCCCCAAAGAACCGCGCGGTGCCTCAAAGAAACCGAAACCGCGTCCGGTCTTCGGCCACGAGTTGGGATCCCACTTGTCTCCGTTGTGAATGCGCACATTACCTCGCGCCAAGTTGCCCCCAAGCTCCTGAATCCAGCCGATGAGGCGGCTCGCGAGAAGTTGCGTTTCTAGCGCACGCGCGGCAACCCGTCCCAGAGTCGAAAACAACGCAGCCGGCGGAGCTTTGAGCTTTGCCAGGGTGGCATCGACCAGGGTCTTGACATCCTGCTGACCCGAAGCGTAGGCGACGAGCAGGCGGGCCAACGGCCCCACCTCCATCGCTTGGTCTTGATATCGCGGTGCCTTCAACCAGGAGTACTTCTGATCCACCTCGAGGAATTCGTAGGGAGGCTTTGGTCCCGAGTACTTCGGATTGGTCTCCCCTTCATATGGATGCTTTGCGACCTGGTTTCCACCTGAATACTCGTACCAAGAATGTGTCACATATTCGGTTACATTCGCCGGATCGACCGGGTGGACGGTCGACAGATCGCGATTCAAGATGATGCCGCGCGGAAGAAAGAAGTCCGCCGGATCTTTGATGGACCCTTGCGGATAGCCGCCGTAAGACATGTAATTCCCAACGCCCTGACCGAGTCCGAACCAGTCGCGGTAGAAGCCCGCCACGGCAAGAACGTCGGGAATATACACTTGATTCACAAACGCGATCGCCGACCTGGCCACTTGCAGCAAGAAATCAATTCGCTCAGGATTCACAGTTGCGCCAGGCTCGTTCGGGTCCATGGCGGTCGCCATGCCGCCGACCAAAAATGTCTGCAAGTGCGGATTCTTGCCGCCGAGAACAGCGTGAATTCGGATGAATTCCTTTTGGAACCCCAGCGCTTCGAGGTAGTGTGCAACCGCCATGAGGTTTGCTTCAGGAGGAAGACGGTATGCGGGATGTCCCCAATACCCGGCGCCGAACAGGCTCAGTTGCTTGCTCGCAACCAGCGCGGCAACGCGATCCTGAACACTCTTGAAATATTTAGCGCTCGACATCGGCCACTCGGAGATTGATTGCGCGAGTTGCGCAGTCTTCGCAGGGTCCGCCTTCAAAGCGGAGACGATGTCCACCCAATCCAGCGCGTGGAGATGGTAGAAATGAATGACGTGATCTTGTACCGTCTGCGTTGCAGCGATGATGTTCCGAACCAGGCGGGCGTTGTCAGGAACTTCGATGCCCAGCGCATCCTCAACCGCGTTAACAGACGCAAGCGCGTGGACCATCGTGCACACTCCGCAAATGCGCTGCGCCCAGATCCAGGCTTCGCGCGGGTCACGACCGCGTAAGATCAGTTCGATTCCGCGGAACATCGTGCCCGAGCTCCAGGCCTCTGTTATCATCCCGCCCCCGACTTGGGCTTCGATGCGGAGATGTCCTTCAATTCGTGTGACTGGATCGAGTACAATCCGCGCCATAGACTCCTCCTAGACACCCTGAGAATCCGACGGTTTGTTTGTCTCGCCGGTTGTCGTTTTCGGCTTGATCTTGTCGCGCACAAAGTTGCCCGCCACTTGGGCAACCATCGCCGCTCCAACTGCTCCCGTAGCGACCCATCCGATTTCATCCGCTGTAACATCCACTCCAAAGCCCGGCACCGATGGCAGCCGTTTGTAGAAGGGTGATTTTGTATCCCAAAAACGATGCGAAGCACACGCAATACAGCCGTGCCCAGCTTTCACCGGCCAACTGGTCCCGTCATTCCAACGCACGGTTGGGCAGTTGTAGGTTGCTTCGGGACCTTTACAGCCCATCTTGTACAGGCAATACCCCTTCCGGTGGCCTTCGTCGCCCCATGCCTCAACAAAACGGCCCGCGTCGTAGTGAGCCCTGCGTTCACATTGATCGTGGATGATGTCGCCGTAAGCGAACAACGGCCGCTTGTATTCATCGAGTGCAGGCAAATCGTGGAACGTGAGATAGTGAACCAGAACTGCCGCGGTGTTCGCCGGATTATGCGGACAGCCTCCCAGGTTGATAAGGTTTCTTAACCCCGGAACCGCTTCCTGTAATCCAACCGCGCCAGTCGGGTTCGGGTTCGAGCGAACCAGTCCCCCATCCCAGGCACATGCACCGACAGCAATATTCACCGCAGCTTGGCTGCAGACATGGTTTGCAATATCGAGTGCGGCTCTTCCGCCGATTGTGCAGTACACGCCGCCGTCCGCGGTCGGGACTGCTCCTTCGACCACGGCAATGTACTCGCCCGGATTCTCGCGAACCACTCGTTCGAGCGCATCCTCCGCCTGCTTGCCTGCGCCGGACATGATCGTCTCGTGATATTCCCAGGACAAAAGATCGAGAACAAATTCTGCGACCGGCGGATTACTGCTGCGCAGCATAGATTCGGTGTTGCCGGCGCAATCCTGAAATTCAAGCCACACCAGGATGGGGCGGCTTGCCTTGGAGAGCGCCTTCATTACTTGCCCAACGTACCGGGGAGGCAAGGCTAGCGTGGCAACCATGAGGCTGCAGAATTTCGCGAATTCACGGCGCGACACGCCGCGCGCCCGCAATGCCGAAGGTAACGTGCTTCGAGTTGATTTCATGCTTTGTCTCGCAGCGGGCGGCCACAGCATCCCATGTCGTTCGGGAGTGGTCGATGTGCCGGCAACTTGGCAGTCACGGGAGATTATCCTCGGCCGGCGTTGGTAATTCTGTGATCCTTGTCACAGAGACATTCTGCTGGAAGACCCTCGGGGTCGCCTCGTTGCCCAGTTTGCCACCAACCTTTACTTATGCGTAGGGTTGTGTGCTGCCTCTGCTCTCCGAGAGTGCTGCTCTCCGAGTTTTTCTGGAGCAGTCCGTGCGAAATACCAGTCGAAGATGGGTTCAAAAATACCGCACAAATTCAGCCAGTAAATGTGCGCCATCATGATTTTCATAAAGTGCTTCAGGCGGCTGGGACGGATATTTCACGACGGGCGCCGTATAGGAGCCGATCGCGAAGGTGGCCTTGCCGTAGCCAAGGTCCATCGGACAGTGTGTTCTGCCGTTGAACGCTGATGGCGTGCCCGTCAGCGCGTCCTTGATCACCCTGGCTTCGAGATGGGCTCCCCACGCCGGCGTTGGACGTGGGTAGGTTTGTGAAAATTAGAGCTGTTACAGGATCAAGTCGCGCAATGCCCGCTCATTTGGAATGACAAGACTGGATCCGTTCACCTCAACGAGGTTCTTGTGCCTGAAGTCCGCAAACAGGCGGGTTACGGTTTCGCGGGACAGGCCCACCACCTGGGCGATTTCTTCGTGCGTGAGGGTCAACACCACCCGCGCCGGGCGACGACCGCGATCATTGGATGCAAGACCGAGCAGAAAACGGGCCAGCTTTCCTTGCGCCGATCCCGAAAGACATAGGTACCGTACCTCGCGATAAGTAGTCAGATAGATCTGGCTGAGGATCTCCGCGACCCTTAGGCCCACTTCACCATGCGCTCTCACAAAGAAACGGAATGGTCTGCGAGGGATAAAACTGGCTTGAACCGCCTCCGCCGCTTCCGCCGTCATTTCATAATGCTTTCCAGACATCGTGCCCGGCAGGCCAACAATCTCCAGTGGTCCCGCCATGCGAACGATGGTAGACCTTCCGTCCGGGGAACCAGCCGACAACTTCACCGAACCCATACCAATAACGAAAACGCCGCGGGCAAGCTCGCCTTCTGAAAAAAGGATTTCTCGTTTGCGGAAGATTGTGGGAGATGAGATCGCGTCGAGTTCTGTTTGTAGATTCCGGGGCAGATTGCGGAAGAAGCGATCTTTCGCCAACGGGGAGCTTAACGAAGTCGCAACCACGGCCAGCTCACTCGGATTTCTCGGTTTTTGCGGGAAGGTGCCATTGCGAGCCCTTTTCCTAGGAACTATCAGTAATCGATCAGTCATGGTGCATCCCCTGAGAGGCCTGCTTCCGGCGCCTCTAAAAGATCGTATAGCTCGGGAGCGAGCCAACTTCTGTGACCCTGATCACTCCCATTGGTGATCGGTGCGATAGGTAAATACTAACTCCGGAGCGCAGAATTGAGAACGGATTGTGAATAAGGAGCTATCCCATGACAAAAGACGATTGCAACCTTCTCGACGTACTGAAATTCGAGTTGAGCTTCCTCGAAGCCGGCGGCTACGGAAGATCACCACGAGAGCCATGGCGGGCCAGACTTGCGTTCGAAGACTCGCCCACCTGCATGAATTACGACGCGCGAGAAGATGATCGGCAGCCATGCCGCGAGTGTGTCCTGATGCAGTTGGTGCCGCCAAGCGAACGCGGCCAGAAAATCCCGTGCCGCCACATCCCGCTGACTCCGGATGGGCAGACGCTGGATTCTCTCTATGTTACCGGGACGCAACAGGAGATCGAAGAGGCGCTCGCCAGCTGGCTGCACGCAAGGATGCAAACTCTGGAAGCTGGGGGAACAAACGTCACGGACACCGCTACCCGTCCGGAAGGGGCGTAGGAGGGGTTCTGGGGTTTCAAACGGTTCAGTATTGTCCCTGAATGGAAGTAAGTAACGGGATGAAGATCGCTTTTTTTCGGGACAATGCTGGATTTCAGATCTGAGACATTTCCTTTTGCGGAACCTGGGTTCGCACCAAGCCTAATGATCCTGAGCATATCGGTTTGTGACAAGGATCACAGAATCGCACAATGCGATTGTAGATAATCTCGGGGGAGGGTGACCACCCGGGAAGTCCATCAGCTGCCAAGAGGAAATGATGCGGGAATTCATAGTCCGAAGTATCCGCGTACCTGCACTTTTGTGCTTACTGACTGCGACCATGTGTTTGAGCGACGCAGCGCAGGAAAAGCCGGCGCAATCCTCGACCGTCCCGCCTCAATCTGATCCCTCTAACTACGTAGGGTCAGAAACCTGCAAGACCTGCCACGAGGACATGCCCTCCAAAGGCTTCTTCAAGAGTTATGAAGACTCGCCACACTACGCCACGATGCTGGACACAAAGAAGGGTCCGGAATGGCATGGTTGCGAAGCCTGCCATGGCCCTGGAAAAGAACACGTGGACAGCGGCGGTGATACGACCAAGATCTTCACGTTCAAGAATGCTTCGGCTAAGACCATTAGTGACCGCTGTTTGAGGTGCCACAGCTATGGCGAGGAGCACAGTAACTTCGCGCGCTCAGCCCACCTCCAGAACAACGTGAGCTGCATCGACTGCCACTCTCCCCATCATCCCAAGGAAAGTCAGTTTCTGATGAAGGAGAAGACGCCGCAGCTCTGCTATGGGTGCCACCTCGAGGCCAAGCAGCAATTCAATCGGCCGTTCCACCATCGGGTCAACGAAGGCTTGGTAGAGTGCAATGACTGCCATAACCCCCACGGCGGATTTCTTACACGGCAACTGAGGGCTACCGCGGCGCAGGACACGGTGTGTTTCAAATGCCACTCGGAGAAGGCCGGGCCGTTCGTTTTTGAGCACGAAGCGGTGAAGATCGAAGGATGCGTGGCGTGCCACACGCCTCACGGCTCCTCGAACGCACGACTGCTTAAACGCAGCCAGGTGAATCTGCTTTGCCTGGAGTGCCACTCCCTCACAGTCGACGCAGGCCCGGCAGCGATTCCGACATTTCACAATCAAGCACAGAAATATCAGGCTTGCACCATGTGTCACACAGCAATCCACGGATCCAACACGAGCAGCGTATTTTTCCAGCCTTAGAGGATGAAGTATGGCCAGCGCAGGCACGAGTAAAGGTCACTGGCGGTTAGCATGGTTGCGATTGCTCTGCATACCTCTTCTCTTGTGCATGTTGGGGCTTCACGCAGCCGCCCAGCAGGACTCTGAACATCAAGGCGTCAATGAGGGAAACTACAATATCAGGCAGTCTGTCGAGTTTGGCGGTCGCTTCGTCAGCGTAGATGGCGATTCGCAAACCTACGATACATTCACCAACCTCCAGCAGGGGCCCCGTCTGCTCGGGTTCACGACCGAGATGCGTTCCCTCAACCATCAAGGCACTCTGTTCGACCGTCTGTACTTCAGCAATTTTGGCTATGGTGGCGATCCCAACAGTGTCTCGCGGCTGCGGGTCAGCAAGAACCGGTGGTACAACTTCGACGCGATGTTTCGCCGGGACGAGAACGTCTGGGACTATTCGCTGCTCGCGAATCCCCTCAACCCCGCGACTCCATTTCCGAATGCCCCCGCGGGATTCAGCCCGATTATCGGTTCATCGCCACACCTGATGAATACCCGGCGCAAGCTTGGGAACTTCGACCTGTTGCTTCTCCCTCAGTCGAAGGTTCGCTTCCGGCTGGGTTATGCGCACAATGTGAACGATGGGCCCACCCTCACCACCATTCACCAGGGTACCGAGCAATTGCTTTTTCAGGACTGGAGAGCGACGGTCAACACGTACCGGCTGGGGGTGGACTTCCGGCCGTCGCCCAAAACCAGCATCAGCTATGACCAGATTTGGAACTACTACAAAGGGGATACCGGCGCAACCGACCAAAATCAGCTCTTTACCCTTTCGAACGGTCAGCCGGTCGATCTGGGGGTTTCGTTCAACGCCGGCGCGAATCAGCCGTGCGGCAACACCTTCGGAGGGCCGCCCGCGGGCGCAGTGAATCCAACCTGCAGTGCGTATCTCAGTTATCTGAGGAGTGCCCGGGTGCGTACCAACTCGCCCACCGAGCAAATCAGCCTGCAGTCGAATCCCTGGAAGAACCTCGACATCTCGGCACGCTTCGGCTATACCGGCGGCGATGCCAACATGTTTGGTTACAACCAGATTCTGGCAGGGCGGGAATCCCGGACCAATCTGCGGAATGATTCGACGGATGGTTCTGTTCTGGGAAGGCGCGTCATGGCGACCGCAGACTTCGGGGCCACCTGGCACATCACCGACCGCTGGAGCTTCCTTGATTCGTTCCACTTTTCAACTTTTCACTATCCGCTGCAGTTCAATTCCTCCGACTGTTCTTTCTTCAGCCCAAACCTGTTGGCCGGGGCCAATGTCTTCACTCCCCTTTCGACCACCCCGATCAATTGCGCCACTCCGTCCGATGGAACGGCTGGCACGCCCACTCACGCTTCAAGTTCGGGGCCTGACCTGTCCGTCGCATTGAACAGCAACTTCTTGAAGCAGGACGAGAAAACCAACCTGGCCGAACTTGACTACCAGTTTTCCTCGAAGCTGGGGGCGCGCGCCGGATTCCGCTTCCGGCATCGCGCCATCGATGACAGTTTCTTTACGAGCGTCACCGAGCTTTTCTACCCGAGTAACGCCAACCGCGGGGACTGCGCCCTGGTTGCAGGGGCTCTTCCGCCTGGTTGTACCGATAACGGGGACGGTTCGTTCACTTTTGTCACCCCCACTCCCACGGCGAGTCCGCGAGAGATTCTGATCAATGAGTATGCAGCAGTATTTGGGGTCTGGGCCCAGCCCATAACGCACTGGCGTATCAGCTTCGATACCGAACTGATGAGCGCCGACAATGCGTTTTCTCGGATCAGCCCACGGCAAACCCAGGAATACCGTTTCCGCACCAAGTATCAGGCGGCAAACTGGATGAACCTGGAGGGTTCGGTTCGCATTTGGGAAGGGCGCGACAACATTTCCGAAGTCGACAATCTGCAGCACGATCGTTCCTACGGATTTTCCGCCACTTTCCAGCCGAATGAGAAGTGGGCGCTCGAAGTCGGCTTCGACTATGACGATGTGTTTTCGCAGATTCTGATTTGCTACGTAAGCAGCGCGGCCCCTACCGGCTTGGAGCAATGCCCGGGCAGCACCCTGGTGCAGCAGCTTTCCACTTACACGAACAAGTCGCATTATGGCAACTTCGACGCCATGTGGACTCCTGTAAGACGGCTGACATCACACCTCGGAGCCAATCTGACAGGGGCCAGCGGAAGCGCAATTCTTCTCGACCCTAACGCAGTTCCTGGACCTCTGAACTCAAAGTGGCTGCGGCCCTATGGCGGTTTTGACTATCAAGTGGCGAAGAACTGGACGGGGAAAGCCTACTGGGGCTATTACGGGTATCATGAGGATTTGACCGCTCTGGATCAGGATATCTTCGCCCCGCGAAACTTCCATGCCAACACGGTCACGCTGTCATTGCGTTACGCGTTCTGAGAGGGCAGTCGAATTGCGGGTCAAGCGGGACTCTAAGGAGAACAAGAAGCTATGCGATTGAACAAATTATGGATAGCGAGACTAGGGGTCGTAGCCGGGATGTTCCTGGTGCTCGCGGTGCCTCCACTGTGCGCGGAACAGCCCGGTGCTCAGTTGTACAAAACCAAATGCGCCGCCTGCCACGGCCCGGACGGCAGCGGTTCAGCCGTTGGCAAGAAGTTAGGCGCGCATGATTTTGCTTCGTCGGAGGTGCAGAACCTGAGTGATCAAGAGCTAATCGAAATCACTACGAAGGGCAAAGACAAAATGCCTGGCTATGCGAAGAGCTTGAACGATGCGCAAATCAAAGATCTGGTCGCCTATATCCGGGAGTTAGGCAAGAAGAAATGAGAATCTGGGCGGGCCGTCCTGCCGCCTTTGGCTTTGCGGGAATGCTGGGCGAAGAGGAATTGTGATCGGACCAACGGGAATTCTTATCGTATTGATCGCATTGACGATTGTCCTGACCGTTGTATTCCTACTGCGTCCTTCGATCACCTCCGGACCAACTGGCAAGATCCTTGCTTTTATCGCGCTGTGCGTTTTGCCGGTGCTGTGTATCGGTGGGGGGATGTCCACGCACATGCAGCGCTCGGAACAAACGAAGTTTTGCATTTCGTGCCACAGCATGGAGAACTACGGAAAGAGTCTATATGTGGACGATGCAAGCTATATTCCTGCCCAGCACTTTCAAAACCACCGCGTCCCAGCCGACCAGGCCTGTTTCGCCTGCCACGCCGATTACACCATCTTCGGTCCATTCAAAGACAAGCTGCGCGGTGTAACCCGCATCTACATGCAATATCTAAGTACACCACCCCAAACCATCCGCATACCCGGAGGTTATAGCAACCTGCAGTGTCTGCATTGCCATTCCGGGGCGCGGAACTTTGGAGAAAACCCTGTTCACTCCTCAATGATGGACTCGCTCAAGAGCAATCAGATCTCGTGTATTTCGAGTGGCTGCCACGACATGGTTCACAATGTCGTCCAGCTTGGCCATGTGAAATTTTGGAGGCCCGGCCAATGAGACTTCGTACGATCGGGATTCGATGGTTTCTGAGAGTCTCATGTGGTTTGATAATTCTGGGGCTGCTGGCGGAGATCGTGAGCCTGCTGTGGTTTCACCCCCTCTCTTTTGTGCTGTTCGCCTTTGTTGGCGCCTTTTTGATAGGGCTGGGAGTTCTGGTGTACTTGGCCTCTTTGGTCTTCGCCGTCGCTATGCCCGTGGGGAATCAGGAGTGATGACGTCGACCAGAAGGAGTCCTCGGTGCTTGAAAGATTAAAGGATCTGCCACGTGGAATCGATGGCGTCCGAGCGACAGGAAAGGTGTCAAAGGAAGACTACGAACAGGTTTTTGTGCCTTTTCTCGACGAAGCGAGGCAAAAGGGGCGCCGGCTTCGGCTTCTCTATCAGCTCGGTCCGGAATTCGAGAGCTTCACTCCGGGTGCGGCCTGGGAAGATGCAAAGATTGGTTTACAGTCAATGCGCCTCTTCGACGGATGTGCCGTGGTCACTGACGCGGGTTGGATCAAGGAGACAACTAGACTCGCGGGGTTTCTGATGCCGTGCCCTGTCCGGTCATTTGGCAACAACGAACTTGAGAAAGCCGTAGCATGGCTAGAATCACTGCCAGAAGCTGCCTCCGTTTCTGTTCGTCTGCTTTCCGCCTCGGGCGTCATCGTGGTCGAGGTCAAGCAAGCACTGCGAGTCCAGGATTTCGACGTCCTGGCATACACCGCGGACGCGTGGATCGATGCGCATGGTGGTCTGCAAGGTCTGGTGATTCACACTCGTGAATTTCCGGGCTGGGAGAACCTTGGAGGTTTCCTGCGGCATGTGCGATTTCTGCGCGACCATCAACGGAAGGTGAAGAGAGTTGCGCTGGCAGTGGATAGCAAGCTGGCCAGCCTCGCACCCAGGATAGCCGAACACTTCGTCCAAGCCGAGCTCAAGAGCTTCGAATACGATGCCCTGGACGCCGCAATTGCGTGGGCGGGTGGCGACAATGAGCCGCGCAATCTGGCTTCAGGCGGCGAAAGCTGAGTAGAACTGCGACGCGGTCTAAGTTTCCACAGGAGGTCTTTATGAGTGCTCCGTTGATCGGAATGCCATTTCTCCCCTTTTTCGTGCTGGTGATCCTCAGTGCGGTAGCCGCTGCGGTGGTCCACTGGGGCTTCCGCTATCGCTTGTTCGACGGGCTCGATGGGTTTCTCGGTCAATGGATCGTCGCTTGGCTCGGCGCGTGGCTCGGCCCTGCAGTGCTGGGTCACTGGTTCAGCTCTGCCATGGTAGGGAACATCTATGTGATTCCCGCCCTGCTTGGAGGTTTAGCCGGCGCCTTCGGCGGCACGCTAAACGCCAAGATCTTGGCTGGCGTTTCGGCGCAAAGCCGATCCTGATCCCCAAGGATTTAAAAATTGGGATCAGCCAATGAATGTGCGCATTCACAGGGGGAGGCATGTGGAATGACGAGCCGAGCGGTCGATACGGCAGAGTCTATGCCTGAAATCTGGCGGAGCAAGTACGCTGAGAAAGGGCGCGGCTTGGTTAGTTGGCTGGCTGGACGCAGAGCGCTGAGTGAAGCGACGGCGACACAGGTTCGGTTCAAGGCCAGCCCGCAAGCCGTCTGGAATCAACTCATGTTCTACGAGGAAGTTCCCGGCCGGCCGCCGTTTCTGCTTCGGCTATTGTTGCCTCATTCGCTCCGAACCGAGGGTGATAAGTCCTGCGTCGGCACAACCGTCCGCTGTGTTTATAGGGGAGGCGATTTGTTAAAACGCATCTCGGCTGTTGAGCCGCCGCATTACTTGCAGTTCGAGGTCGTTGAGCAGCGTTTGGGGATTGAGAATTACATCGTCACGGTCGGCGGCTCGTACCACATTTACGCGAGCGAGGACGCGACCGAAGTTGTGCTGATCACGAATTATCGGGCCTACCTGCGTCCCCGCCGCGTGTGGCGTCCGTTGGAATCGTTCCTTATAGGCCAACTCCACCGGCACATTCTCCAGGGAATATCCATCGCGCTTCTTCCGGAAAATCCGCTCCTAAGCTTGGTTTCCAAGGCATCACAGGCGCCACAGTGCAACCCTCAGGGAGGGCTTGCGTGCACGATATCGCAATCGGGTTCCCGCCGTTAATCCTAATACGCGCCAGTATCGCGGGCGTCTGGCTGTATGAGGGACTCTGGTGCAAGATCCTCGGTAGAGTACTCTCGCAACTCGAAGTGGTGACGGCCGTGCCGTGGCTGGGACCTCGGTTCGGTGTGGCATTCCTGAAGACGCTCGGTATCGTGGAGGTCGCCCTCGCTTTATGGGTGATGGCGGGATTTGCTCCCGGCCTGTGCTCGATCGTGGAGACGACGATGCTTGTCGTGCTCAATGTGAACGGACTGCTCTGGGCGCGCCGCATCATCCATGAGCCAGCCGGCATGGTTGTCAAGAATGCTGCATTCCTCGTCCTCGTCTGGGTATGCGGTTCGGTTCCCGGCGGCCTGCGGTGAAGAGCGAAACACCGTGGTTGGCAGGTCGGTTTCGTTCGCCAAAGGGCTCGCACCGCTTACTCTTCGGACGCATGCACGAAGACACTGAAATAGAGCGAGCGGCTTTTCGAGGCAAGCATCGCGTCTTTTGCATTGCGTCGGCAGGCTGCACAGCGTCGCAGCTCGCCGATGAGCACGAAGTCATAGCTTGTGACATCAATCCAATACAACTCGCTTATGCTGCACGCCGACTTCAGGGTGCGAACCCGGAGCTCGGCGACGCAGAGCGGGCCATGGCTTTTGCGCGTACCTTTATGCCGCTGATCGGTTGGCAAGTAGGGGTTGTCCGTTCCTTTCTCTCTCTCTCCGACATGAGCCAGCAACTGGCGTTCTGGCGAGAGAACCTCGACACACGGAGATTTCGCGCCGGATTTGACACTCTAATGTCGCCTGCGGTCCTGCGAGTCATGTATGCCCCCCAATTTCTTTCATTTTTGCCTCCGAAGTTTGGCGCAGTGCTTCGCCGGCGGCTGCAGCGGGGATTCGCGAGTCATCCGAACGCCACAAACCCATACGCCCGCGCCCTTCTCCTGGGAGAAACCAGCGCACAGCCTAAGCCCCAATCAGAGTCCGTTCACTGCGTACTGGCAGATGCGGCGTCTTACCTGGAATCGTGCGCCGCGGCGTCCTTTGACGCGTTTACTCTTTCCAACATTCTCGACGGTGCCGCACCGGCTTATTGCGACCGACTCTCGCGAGCCGTTCGTCATGCGGCGACCGAGAGGGCGGTCGTGGTGCTGAGAAGTTTCGCAGAACCTCAGACTGCAACGGAGACCAACCGCGCCACAGACGATCGCGCGATGCTCTGGGGAATCGTGGACGTTCGTTCAGCAAAATCATTCTGCGCAAAAATCTGAATGTGACCTGCTTTTGGGTCCGACCGTTAGCCAGGCGGGTGTAAACCCGCACACGCCTTATCCTGAACTGCGTGCTATTTTTCAGTACGCAGCCGATACCCTCTGACCAGTAAGGACACGGCTATCCACCCGCCCAAGAAGGCTAAAGGAAACGCGGCCATCCGGGGCCAGAGGATTGCGGCGGCTGCCAGAACAGATAGCAACCCGGCCACGATGAACATGATCCTGGCTTCGGCCGGGCCCAAGACGCGGTGATTGCTGATCGCCGCACCCACCGTGTTGCCAATTCGAAGTACTCCGGCGGCAGCCCGTCCGGCGCTCCCGGATGCCGCTTTCTGCGGGGTCCCATTACCTGTCGGCTCGGCGGTTGAGCGTACCTTGTTATTTGCTCGCAGCACAATCTCGACCGAGTGACTCAAGTCTTCCAGATACATCCGCTCCATCTCGTTAGAAAACGGTTCATCTTCCGCGATGACGTCCAGTTCCCAGTTTCCCATCCAACTGGCCAGGTTGAGATTGGTTGAACCCACCCGTGCCCAGCGGCCATCTGCAACCGCCGTCTTGGCGTGCACCATGGGACCGGTCCATTCGAAGATCCTTACTCCAGACTCCAGCAGCCCCCGGAAGCCCGCGCGTGATACTTCACGCATCAGGGGAATGTCGCTGGCCCTGGGAACCAAAAGCCTGACATCCACGCCATCGTTGGCCGCTGCCTTCAGGGCTTCCACATAAGAGGTTGTTCCGACGAAGTAAGGGTCGGTGAGCCAGATGGAACGACGGGCAATGGCTGCGATGAGCTGGTCCAGCCGGTAAATACCGGCGATATTGGGCGTGCTGGCCACAATGCGCAAGGCCACATCTCCGGCCGGCGGAACGGGTTCTCCCGCACGGCGAAGTTCTTCACCTGGGATCGCAACTCCCAGCGTGGACCACATGGTCGCAAACGCTTGCTCGATATCAAGCACGGCGGGCCCCGCGATGGCTACACCTGTATCGCGCCAGGGTTGAATGCCGCGGAGCGGATCACCCGCCCATGGGCGGCCTACACAGAGCCCGCTGATGAAAGCAATCCGGCCGTCGACCGAAAGCATTTTGCGATGATCGCGACTCAGCCAGCCGAAGGGGCTATCAAGCCGGGGTTCATTGAAGCACCTTACCTCCACTCCTGACTGCCGCAGTACCTCCCAGAACCGGTGCGATGTCGCCCTCAATGCGCCCAGCCAGTCATAGATTAGCCTTACTCGCACACCTTGACGCGCTTGTGCAGATAGCGCTTCGGCGAACTGTCTGCCGACATCATCCGAATGGATAATGTAGTTCTCAAATTGGATTCCGCTTTTGGCGGCACTGATCGCTTGCAACCATGCAGGATAATTTTCAGCCGCATCCCGAAGGAGAGTGACTTTATTTCCTGGTACTAGGGGCGCCCCGGCAACCCGGGAAAAGGCTCCGTCGGCCAGGGCGCCAAGCGCGGAAAGCGTATTGCCGGCCTGCTCTTTGGCAGCCAGTTGGCTAGTCGCTGTCATCGTGGGAATCATGGAGTGGCCCGGATGATGAGCCCACGGGGCACGCCTCACTCAGGTTAGATCAAATCATGTGCCCTGTCGGGCGAATTCGATTCTAAGCGCAAAGACTGTTTCCTTGCGCGATCGGCCCGTTCTGTGCTCAGGCCGTCTTTTTACTTGTATTCCTGTCGGCTCCAAACTTTAGCAACCCGGGTCACTTCGCGCCGAAGCGGATTTGTCTCAACGGTAACCTTCGCGTGAGTGATCCGCCCCGAGCTTGCGGAGGAATGCCATCATCGGACACCAATTGGTAAAGGCGGACTGGAACAGGTTCAGGCCCACGAATGCGGTGAACAAGTACCAGTAGGAGCTTTGCCAATAACCGAGCCCTACCGAGAGAAGGACGAAAAAACCGGCAATCATTCGTAGATAGCGTTCGAGAGTCATAAATTTCTCCTTTGCTTGGCCGTTATGGACCCCTCATCTCGCGTCGGAAATGGGACATTCCAGGCTTGCCGATTCAACGGTCTCTCCGCGTTTGCTCAGGTAATAAAGCACCGGCACGGCCATACGGGAGAGGAACGTGGACGCGACTTCTCCGGCCATCAGCGAAATGGCGAGCCCTTGAAAAATGGGGTCGAACAAAATTACGCTTGCCCCCGCGACAACCGCCGCCGCCGTCAAAAGCATGGGACGGAAGCGCACGGCACCCGCATCGACGACAGCTTCTTCGAGAGACAACCCTTGTCTTCGGCGCAGCTCGATGAAGTCCACCAGGATGATTGAATTACGTACAATAATCCCGGCTCCGGCGATGAAGCCAATCATAGACGTTGCGGTGAAGAACGCGCCCATCATGGCGTGTGCGGGTAGAATGCCAACGAGCGTCAGCGGGATCGGCGCCATGATGACCAATGGCGTCAGGAACGATTTGAACCAGCCCACCACCAGCACATAGATGAGCACCAGTACGGCAGCGAAGGCGAGGCCGAGATCGCGGAATACTTCCACCGTGATGTGCCACTCCCCATCCCATTTCATCGCGAGTCGCTCAGTGTGTTCGGGTAATTCGGTGCCCATGTATTGTTTGATCGCATACCCGTCGGGAAGCTGAAGCTTCTCAATCGCGTGCTTCATCTTGAAGATTGCGTAAACCGGGCTCTCTTCCTCTCCGGCGACGTCTCCAGTCACGTAAACCACCGGCCTGAGATTCTTGCGGTACACGGTGGCGTCAATCGTGGTCTGCCGCAATGTGGTCACTTCGGCCAGCGAGACTTGTGCGCCCGACGGAGTGGAAATCTTCAGGCTGCGAAGACTATCCATTCCGGAACGGTCGGGCCGTGAAAGACGCACTTCGATCGGCACATCTTCGCGTGAATTGGGATCGTGGAGAAGTCCGGCCGTCGCACCCCTAAGCCCCGCCTGCACCGTGCTCATAACGTCGGTGGAGGTCACACCGCTTAGCGCAGCTTTGTCGATATCAACCTGCAAGTCAAATTTTGTTTGCGGATCTTCGACGTACCAGTCCACGTCGACCACGCCCGGGGTCTGCTGAAAGATTTTCTTGACCGCTGCGGCAAACTCGATCTGGCGTTTCTGGTCTGGGCCATAGATCTCCGAAACCAGGGTTTGGAGCACCGGAGGGCCAGGGGGAACTTCAGAAACTTTGATCCGCGCTCCGAACGGCGCAGCGATTTTGTCGAGCGCCGGCCGCAAACGCCGCGCGATCTCGTGGCTTTGTGAGCTGCGCTGGTGACGGTTGAGCAGGTTGACCTGAATGTCGGCTTGGTGGGGTTGGCTTCGCAAGAAGTAGTGGCGAACCAGTCCGTTGAAATTGTAAGGGCCGGACGTGCCAGAGTAGATCTGGTAGTTCGTGACCTCCGGTTGCTCCCCGAGATAGTGCCCCAACGCCTGCGCCACGCGAGTAGTTTGTTCGAGCGTGGTCCCATCGGGCATGTCCACGATCACCTGGAACTCGCTTTTGTTGTCGAAGGGCAGCATCTTGACGCGGACCCACTTCAAAGGCACGAAAGCGACTGCCATCAACAGCAGGACCATCACTCCACCGAAAAACATCCAACGACGGCGGGCGTCAAGGATGAGTGGGTTCATTAAGCGACGATAGAATTTGGTGGTCCAATCTTCAGCCTCGTGACTGGATGCCGTGCCGCCGGCGTAGTGACGCAGCAGACGCAGGGCCGACCAGGGAGAAACTACAAACGCAACGATCAGAGAGAAGATCATGGCCGCCGATGCGCCAACCGGAATCGGTCGCATGTACGGTCCCATCAGGCCGCGAACAAACGCCATGGGCAGGATCGCGGCAATGACCGCGAAGGTTGCCAGAATCGTGGGATTGCCAACTTCATCTACCGCTTCGACGGCAACCTGCGCCAGGGGACGGCCGCAGTTCTCCGGCAGGCGGAAATGGCGCACGATGTTTTCCACGACCACGATGGCGTCGTCTACCAGGATGCCGATGGAGAAAATCAGCGCAAACAGCGTGACCCGGTTCAGCGTATAGCCATAAAAATAGAAGATGGCCAAAGTGAGGGCCAGCGTGACCGGGATGGCCAGGAGAACGACGCCAGATTCGCGCCAACCCAGCGCGAACGCAATCAGCAACGTCACCGAGAGCGTAGCCAGCAACAGGTGTTTCAGCAGTTCATCTGATTTGTCTTTGGCAGTCTCGCCGTAGTTGCGGGTTACGGTGACGTTCAAATCGGACGGAAGCAGATAGCTGTGGAGTGACTGGATTCTATCCAGGACCCGCTCAGCGATGATGGTGGCGTTCGTGCCCTTGCGCTTTGCCAGGGTGATGGTCACTGCGGGATACTCGGAGCCCGCGGCCGCGCCCGAAGCCCTCCCGGCAGTGAATAGAACATAGTTGGAGGCTTCGGCCGGCCCGTCCTCTATTTTCTTTGCCACGTTACTCAGAGAGACCGGACGCCCGCCACGCACCCCCACCACGACTTTCTGCAAATCTTCGGTTCGCGTGAAGAAGGTTCCCGCGTCCACCTGAAACTCACGGTTGTCGCGGGCAAAGCTGCCGGCCTGGCTACGAGAGTTGGCGACCTGCAACTGGCCGATGACGGCGGCGGGACTGAGCCCATAGGCTGCGAGGCGCGCAGTGTCGAGCACAACGCGCACTTTCCGCGGCTGGCCGCCGATGATCGCGGTTTCCGAAACATCGTCGAGTTGCTTGAGATTGCTTTCCAGTTCCCCGGCGATCTGCCGCAGATGGTAGGCGTCGTAGTTCTTGCCCCACAGGGTCAGCGCCAGGATGGGCACGTTGTCGATCGAGCGCACTTTGATCAGCGGCTGCGAAACACCGGGCGGAATGCGGTCCAGATTGGAGTAGAGCTTGTTGTAAGTCTTGACGATGGCGTCTTCTTCTTTGGTCCCGACGTAGAAGCGCACTACCACCATGCTCGTGCCAGGATGGCTGATGGAATAGAGGTACTCCACCCCCGGGACTTCGCGCAGCAACTTCTCCATCGGTACGGTGACCCGCTCAGTCACTTCCTGCGCCGATGCGCCCGGCATTTGCACAAACACGTCCAGCATGGGAACGACGATTTGCGGTTCTTCTTCGCGCGGGGTTTGCAGGATGGCAAACAGACCCAGCAGCAGCGCAGCCACAATGGCCAGCGGCGTGAGTTTCGATTCGATGAAACTGCGCGCGATGATCCCAGCGGCGCGAAGTTTGTGGTTCGGCGATGGGGCAGGCGAAGTCACGGCTTCGCCTCAATCTTCTTGCCACCTAGGTCTTGCGTCCCTGGGGTCGTAACCACCTTTTCGCTGCCGTCGAGACCGGAAAGCACTTCCACCCGATCGCCCATAATATTTCCCAGAGTGACGTAGCGAAGCATTGCAATCTGGGAAGAATCGAGTGCGTAGACGGCCTGAAGTTGGCCCCGTTCCAGGACGGCCGAACGCGGGACGAGGATGGAAGTCTTCTCGCCGCGCGGGATTCGCGCTCTTCCAAACAGGCCAGAGCGCAGCCGCTGGTCGGCGGGCAGGTTGATCTTCACCAGGAAGCTGCGCGTGGCTGGATCGGCGGCAGGGACGACCTGCGCGACTTTTCCTGCTAGGTCCGCGCCCACTGCATCAATTCGTACAGAAATAGTCTGCGCAATCTTCATCAAACCAATTTCGCCTTCGTCCACCGTGGCCTCCAGGCGATAACGGCGCGGATCGTCCACGGTGAACAGCGGCATTCCTGGACTGGCCAGCGTCCCGGCATCCGCCTTTTTTTCGGTGACCACGCCGTCGAAAGGCGCACGTACGCGGCTGTATTCGAGCGCCGTTCGCGCCTGTGCCAGAGCCGCCTGTGCCTGGGCTTGTCCGGCACGGCCCATGTCACGGCGGGCTTGCGCGCCTTCGTAGCGTGCCTTCACTTCATCGAACTCTTGCGGGCTAACGGACTTCTTTTCGTGAAGGTCCTGATATCGCTTGAACGTAGCTTGGGCGAGGTGAAAGTCCGTATCGGCAGCAGTTGCGTTCTGTTGTGCTGCGGCCTGAGCGGCGGTGGCGCGATCCAGTCCCGCGCGGGGTTGGGCATCATCAATCACAGCAAGTATCTGACCGCGAACAACGCGATCACCTTCGTAAACTCGCATCTCCACGATGTTGCCCATCATCTGACTGGCGATCTGGCTGCTTTGCGCGGCGCGCACTGTGCCCACAGCTTCCAGGTAGTCGGGGATTGTCGTCCGCTGTGCGGAACTCACGCTCACATTGCGTACGACTTCCGGCGGAGCATTGGCATCTTTCCGGTCGTTCGAGCATCCGCCGAAAGAGACAACGAGAGCCAACAGGCACGTACCTAATGCGATCGAAATGGCTTTTCCTTTATTCATGGCTGTATCACCCGGGAATTGGGACTCAGGGTCCCGCTGGCCAATTCAAGATTGGCGTAGCTAGTCTGGAAGCGGGAGACGGCTTGCCAGTAGTCGAGTTGTGTCCGCAGCGTGATTTCCTCCGTGCTCAGCAAATCGGTGATGGTCAGGAGCCCGGCTTCGTAGCGGTTGCGGCTGATGCGCAGGCTTTCTTGTGCTTGAATGACGGCAGCGCGGGCGATGCCCATCTGCTGTTGAGCGGCGTCGGCATCGTAGTAGGCACGGCGCACTTCCAGGCGCACTCCGTCGGTCGCAGCCTGCTTCAGTGCGGCGACCTTTTCTTGCAGTGCATTTTGCCGGCTGAGTTCGGCGCGCTTTGCCCCGCCAGTAAAGAGATCAAACTGTAGTTCGATCCCGCCGATCCAATTGTTTCCTCCGCCTCCGGCAAGGAAGGTTGGATTGTCGGCTTGCAATGAGGCGAAGGCATTCAGCCGCGGTCCAAACGATGATTTTGCAATCGCGACACTCAGTTTCTGCACTGATTCCTCGACCTGAATGCGCTTCAGGTCCGGGCGGTTCTTTACCGCCGTTTTTTCGAGGTCTGCGACTGAAGACAACGGCAGTTGATGTTCAGTCAATGTCCCGCTCGGTTCATATGCGTTTTCCGGGGCGAAGCCCATGGCAACATCCAGCTGCGCCAGAGAGAAAGCAAAATCGTTCCTCGTGCGGACCAGTTCCTGCTGCCGCGTGGACGTACGCACCTGCGCATTCAGCACATCGGATTCGACGCTTAGCCCGCTCTCGAAGCGGGCTTGGCTGCGCTCCAGGATGGACTGCGCCGTTTTCACCGCCTGCTCCGCAACCTCAAGCCCCTTCTTCGCCAGCAACACTGAGTAATAGCTGTCGATTACGCGAAACGTGGTCTCCTGATCGGCACGGTCCAACTGATGGCCAGCGGCCTCCTGGCCGGCCTTCGCCTGTTCTACCCGGCGCCAGTTAGCCATCGAGTCAAACAAGTTCCAACTTCCGCCGAACCGTGTGCTGAAATTTCCGAAGGGGAGCGGAGTATTCAGTTGGTTGAGCGCAAAGTCAGCACTGGTGAAGCGCTGCTGCCTTAGCCGGCTGCCGAAGACATAGACCGGATCATTTCCCCATGTCGCGTTTTCTGAGAAGGTGAGATTGGGAAGAAGCCCGGCCCTAGCCTCGCGTACTCCCGCTGCCGCAGCTTTAGTGTCTGCCAGTGCTGCTTTGCGCAGAGGATTTTTCTCCAGCGCAATCTTGGCCGCTTGCTGGAGAGTAATCGCCGTCGGCGGCTGTGCGGTTGCCGCCACACTGGCAAGACACAGCACTGTTGCCGCCAACCACGTCTTATAATGCGATAGGGTTCTCATAGACATCAAACCTGTGAATGCGCTTTCCTCGGTTCATCTTGATCCGGAGACGGGCAGAGCACAGTGATTCGGGTTACACGCCAGCGCATCGCCAACTGGGGCCGTTCTTACGCAATGGGTCAGCCACTCTGCTTTTTCTTCGGCAATTTCATAGGTCGTCTTGAGGGCAGCAGTCGGTTTCACCATCGCGCCCACCGAGCAATATTTCTCTTCCGAGAGGCGAATGGCTTCCTCGACTGCCGAGGGATCAATGCCGAAACCAGTCAGCACATGGTGAATGCGGACCGGGGTGAAGACCTGCGGCGGACGTTCTGCCTGGTCAGTTTCGACCCGCACTTCATACCCCGTGATTTTCTGGTGATATTTCTGGCGAAGAATGGTGATGACATCGAAAGCTGTACACCCGGCAAGCCCGACCGCAACCAGTTCGATAGGTTTCGGCCCGGTGGTCCCGGTGGCGTCGTCGAGCAGAAGGTGATGGCCGGTTCCGGTCTCGGCCACAAACTGTCTCTGCTGCGTCAGCGGCTGCGTGAGGTTTACTTTTGCGCTGATCATGCGTTCCTCCCGTAGATTCGCAATGGCGAACCACGGGAATAAATGCAGAATGGTCGAATTTGTTACAAGAAAATTTGGTGGGTGTAAGTGATTCCCTCGGTGTAGCTTACGGCCGCGCGGCGAGTTCGCGTTGCAGGGAAAGCAGATGTTTACGGATCGTTCTAGCCTTCTTGCTATCGATGGATTCGTTGGGTAGTTTCCGCAGCTGTTCGACGGTTGTCTCAAGGCTGGACAAAAACGCCTGGCAAGGTTCACATCCGCCTAGATGTTTTTCGAGTTCTTCACAGAGCGAGTCATCTAATTGATCGTCCAGATAGTCAGAAAGCTCGGCAAACATCTCTTTGCACCGGCGTGGGCGAACCAGTGGCTGAGCTGATTGCGGCGCCCTTGAACCGACTACACGTTTCTGCGCATCCGCGAAGCTCTTGCGCACGAACAGGCGCGCGCGATGAAGGCGCACTCTTACGGTGCCGCGACGAAGGCCCGTTATTTCGGCAACCGCTTCGTCGGTCAATCCCTCCATATCGCGCAGCACCAGAATGATGCGGTAATTGGGTGGAAGCATCTGAACGGCGTCGCGGAGTCGCTGCGCCTCCTCGTTTCGCATGCTGAGCGTTTCCGGATTGATCGGCCCGGTGCTGGCATAGCGCTCGAGGTCGTGACGGTCAGGCATTAATTCTTCCAAAGAAAGGCTTTGCTTCGGCGCAAATTGGCTCTTCCGCCGGCTCATCTGGCAGTGGTTCTTGGCCACTTTGTAGAGCCAGACTACCAGCGCTTTTGGACTGTTAAACTTTTTTAGATAAGGAAGAGACTTGACCAGCACGTCCTGCATGGTGTCTTCCGCGTCTTCGCGCTGATTGCACACCCGCATGCTGAACGAAAACACCGTGTCCTGAAGAAGAGCGAGCGCTTTTTCCATGGAGTCGGGCTGCTTAGACTTGAGCAACCGAATCGCTTGTTCGATCTCCTGCCGCATGCGGGTTACCATAGCACGCCTTTTCTATGGTCACGAGACGCGTATATTGTTCCTTCAGTGGTCACTCTCGTAAAGCCTTCGTCTGCGATTTCGAAACATACTTATCTTGCTGTCCTAACCGCCGGCGGAATTGTCGTGCACCTTTGTCTGCGGTATCTGACGCCGGTTTCCCAATTGACCGCGCTACTACCGCTATTTCTCGTGTTGGTTGTGGGAGGGGGCCCTCTCTTAATGGGGCTGACCAAGAGGCTTTGGGCGAAGGAATTTGGGTCCGATCTGCTAGCGGGGATCTCCATTATTTCTTCAGTGTTACTTGGTCAGTATCTAGTGGGAACCATCATCGTATTGATGCTCTCGGGTGGCTCGGCTCTCGAGGAGTACGCGACCAGGCGGGCATCTTCAGTCCTCGATGCGCTGGCCAGACGCATGCCGCAGGTTGGACATCGCAAGCAGGGCGCCGCAATCGAAGACGTGCAGTTAAGTGCCTTGCGGGTGGGCGATCGTTTGATCGTCTTCCCTCACGAGATCTGCCCGGTGGATGGGGCGGTCATCGAAGGCCACGGTGTCATGGACGAGTCGTACCTGACCGGAGAGCCGTTCGAAATTTCCAAGGCGCCCGGATCAAAGGTGCTCTCGGGCGCGATCAACGGCGATGCGGCATTGACTATTGAGGCCGAAAAACTCGCGGTGGACTCGCGCTACGCGAAGATCATGCAAGTGATGCAGCAGACCCAAGAAAAGCAACCGCATCTGAGGCGCATCGGAGACCGTCTTGGGGCCTGGTATACCCCCGTCGCCGTCGGGATTGCGGGGCTAACCTGGCTGGTGACCGGGGACGCTATGCGTTTCCTCGCAGTGGTGGTCGTCGCTACTCCCTGTCCTCTCATCCTGGCGATTCCTGTTGCGGTGATCGGGGCGATTTCTCTGTCGGCAAAATACGGGATTGTCATCAAAAATCCTGCGGCACTTGAGCAGCTTGCTACCTGCCAGACGCTCATCTTCGACAAGACCGGGACGCTTACTTATGGGAAGCCCGCAGTGACAGAACTTTTGTGCGCCCCCGGATTCACTCCGGAGGCGCTGTTGCAGGTAACAGCGAGTTTGGAGCAATTGTCCAAGCACCCTTTGGCGGACGCGGTACTGCAGGCAGCGAACGAGAAGAAGATTACGCTGCTGAACGTCGCCGAAATGAGCGAAGTTCCGGGAGCGGGCCTGCAGGGAATAGTCGGCGGACGCAGAGTACGGATTACGGGCCGGGGGAAGGTCGAGCCGGCCTTGTCTGGGCTTCCTCCGCTCGCGCCGGGGCTGGAATGCTTGGTTTTTGTTGAAGACCAATACGCGGGTGCGTTTCGATTTCACGACGAGCCTCGAAAGGACACGACAAGCTTTCTCCGGCATTTAGCGCCACGGCACCGGGTGACTCGTCTTGTCCTCGTTTCCGGCGACCGCGAGTCAGAGGTGCGCTATTTGGCCGAAAGGGTCGGGATCACCGAGGTTTATGCAGACCAGACCCCTGAGCAAAAAGTCAGGATTGTAGAAGCGGAAACGAAGAAAGCGAAAACCTTGTTCATCGGCGATGGAATCAACGACGCGCCCGCGCTTCTGGCAGCGACGGTGGGCGTAGCATTCGGGCCGAATAGCGACATTACCTCCGAGGCGGCGGATGCGGTCATTTTAACCACTACGCTCCGGAAGGTGGATGAGCTTATTCATGTAAGCCGCCGCATGCGCTCAATTGCGCTGCAGAGCGCTCTAGGCGGAATGCTTGCCAGCATGGTGGCAATGATCGCCGCCGCCGCAGGATATCTGCCGCCGCTCGCCGGGGCGGTCCTTCAGGAAATCATTGACCTGGCTGCAGTTCTGAACGCGGTTCGCATGGCGCTGCCAGCGAGACGATTAACAGATTTCTGAGGGTTTGATTCTGTCGCCACTGCGATCCGAGACAAGTCGAGCCACATGCCCGTGGAAGTCCTGCAAAAAGCCATGACCTAAGCGGATCGCAGAATCGACCTGAGGTTGCACGACTTCCGGCTCCAGCCAAAACATCCAATCAGGTCGATCTCTTCGCCGTGATTTCGTTCACATGGATTCGTGACCGAAAACCGCGCTTCCACAGTCCCGCGAGGCGTTAGCTCTGCAGGAAAATCTATGTCCGGTCGACAACTCAGCCAACCTCACACTTCATTGATTGACCTGCTTCGTTCTCGGCGGCTTAGGTAAACCGGCCTTGCTATGGAACCGGCAGTGACCAGGATCACTATTCATGGTAACCAGACCCACATCGATTCCAGGCTCTGCGCCTGTAGAAATAGGACAGTTCCGGATCAGGTGCAAGACTGGCCCCGAACCGTCTTTACCCCGGTCGTCGGTCAAGGGAGCCAGGGAGGCTTTATGAGACACTCACGTGTGGTTAAGATCGCGGTAAGGATTATCTTCGTGCTCGCGTTTCTGCCTGCTTCGTGTGCGGGCCAAGAGGCCAACAGGACAAAAATAGCCCAGGGGGAGTATGCGGTCTCGACGGATGATGACCTGGGAGTGGGGCCGGCCGACACCGAAGTGTTTCACTTTCGCGAGTCCTGGGTCCTTTGGCGTACGGCAGCCGGGGAGTACGAGGTCGAGGGGGAGAGAACCTTTGAGTCCCCGCGAGGTCAGCCACACGAGAATCGCTTCTGGGCAAAGCTCAGCAGGGATCTGCGTCCGCTGGCAGTGAAGGAATTTGCCCGACTACGCTGGAGACGCGATTCCGGTCCGCTATCATGCGATTTGCTACCTACGGAGATGCTTTGTAACTCGGGGGGGAAGCAGCCCGACCGCGCCATTCATCTGCAAATTCAGCTGCGCGAACCGTACGGAATTCTTTGGCCAATCTCTGTGTTCTCGCTTGGCAGCCTGGCCTATGTTGCGGCGGAGCACGAGGACGAAGCGGTTTCGGTAGATTTGGTGCGGATCAACGAATTCAGCGAATCGCTTCCGGTACTCACCATTAAGTCTCAAGGTTCAATCCGGTTTATGGGAAAAAGTGACAAGAGCTTCGAGGTTTCGGGAAGGGCCTGGCATCCCAGGGTGTTCGAACTCGTGTCGAGCGCGACCCGGACCGTGCATCTCTGGACGTCGCCGGAAGGATTGGTCCTTGCAATCGAGCAAGCGAATTGGCCGAAAACCACTCTGCGTCT
Organism: Terriglobales bacterium; assembly: GCA_963803205.1. Taxonomy (GTDB): domain Bacteria; phylum Acidobacteriota; class Terriglobia; order Terriglobales; family Acidobacteriaceae; genus CAWDLG01. The sequence goes on along the minus strand of CAWDLG010000001.1, from coordinate 246,474 downwards.
GGTTAGCTTTCGCCAGTTCGGGGAGTTTCCCCGGGCAGAGTGACCTGCGGCCCCGCATTCTGGAAAGGAGCCGACATGCAATCGAAACGCTACTTGACCTTACTTGCCAGATTGACCGCTGGCGGAGCTTTAGTCGGCGCGGGCTCATATGCCGCATACGCTGGCTGGACATGGTTTCGCTATGGACGCAGGAAATCTTCATCCTGCGAAGACGTGCATTTGCTTCTCGATTCATTCATGCCCGACTATGATGTGAGCGAGCGTCATCAAATACGGATTTGTGCGCCCGCTGACCTAGTCTTTTCTGCTGCCCGCGAAATGGAAATGGCACAGTCTGTGCTAACGCGGAGCATTATCAGTACCCGCGAACGGGCTCTTGATTGCGTAGGTTATGTAGCCAATCAACTCTCTTTAGAACGGTCGGCCAAGGCGTGGAAGCATGCGGGGCGGCCCGCGTCACAAGGGTTGATTGAGGAATTGATAGGGTTGGGGTGGGTAGTTCTGAAGGAGATCGCGAGTCGTGAGATCGTGCTCGGTACTGTGACACAGCCTTGGGTCGCCCAAACTGTCTTTCGACCTGTACCCTCCGACCGGTTCGTGGGCTTCCATGAGCCTAATTACGTAAAGATTCTTTTCTCGCTGCGCGTCGAATCGGTGAGTGGCTCTCAATCGGTTGCTTTGACCGAAACGCGAGTGGTGACCACGGACGCGGCGGCACGCTCAAAGTTCCGTGTCTATTGGTCGCTATTTTCTCCCGGAATCTTTTTGATTCGTCGGGCGTTATTGCGGAGCCTGAAATGCAATGCAGAGCGCTATTCACGTGTGCTTAATCGTAAGCCTGCGTCTCCGATCCCTTCGATTCCAGGACCGATAAGAGAGGTGGGCAACGGCCAACAGCATTCTGAAATGTCGGCGAGGTGGAAATAGCTGAACGACGGGTCAGAGGCCGAATAGTCAGCGGCAAGAATGAACGATGGCTACAGGTTCACCATCTTCTCAAGCGCCGGCTTGTTGCGGATGATCAAAGTTGAGCCCTTCAACTGCACCAACTGCTTTCTCTTGAATTCGGAAAATAGCCGGCTAACGGTTTCTCGCGTTGTACCGATCATCTCGGCAATTTCTTCATGGGTGAGCGTCATTTTCATCTGTGGCGGACTCGCGGCGTTCGTCCAGCTCAGGAGCAATTTGGCGAACTTTTCTGAAGGGGAAGTCGTCAGACCGAGTATCCGGATTTCCTCGTACGCGTCATAGTAATTTCGGCTCAGTTGTTCCGCCACCCGTACTGCAACCTCTCCGTATTCTGTTAAGAAGCTCAGCAAGGCGTCGCGCGCTATGAAGTTGGCCTGCCCCGGCTCGACCATCTCTGCGGTCAATTCGTAGGGCCGGTTCGAGATCGTCGCATTCATTCCCAGTACGTCCCCTGCCTCCGACAACTTGACAATGATCGTCTTCCCGTCGCGTGAGGAAGTGTGAAGTTTCGCCTTGCCGGCGCACAGCACGAAGATTCCCCGTGGTTGCTGGCCCTCGATAAACAGCATCGCCGATTTTGGGTAAACGGCTGTTGATTTTATCTGGTTTAACTTGTGCAAAGCGTCAGGCGAGAGGTTGCAGAAGACGTGCTCTTCTCTGACCGGACAGGTAACGCAGTTATCAACAATGTTCAAGCCGTAAGGATTGGGCATTGACGCACTTCCTTATCGGCCAAATTGTAGCACCGCAGTGTGACTGGCATCACAAAATGAAGTGACTTGGGGCACCGCGCCCACAGTCCATATCTTGCGAAAATCACACCGTAACTAGACGGAAGCCTTACAGGAGGCCATATGACCGCGACCGCAGAAGCCCCCGAACGGGAAATTCATACTGCGACGGCGCCTCCGCCCATCCCCCGGCAGTTGGTGCGGTTCTCAGGGGATACATCCAAGCCGCTGTTCGGCGATAGTTTGTTGGAATTGCACCAGGTAAAGAAGCAACGGCGGATCTGGACTACCATCACTTCACTCGTCTTGCAAAGTTGCCTGCTTGGCGTCTTGATCCTCATTCCTTTGTGGTTTACCGATGCATTGCCCACGCAGCAGTTGGTCACATTCTTAGTAGCTCCCGCTCCGCCTCCACCCCCGCCGGTGTCGCAGGCCGTAGCCCGAGTGGTGAAGCGAATCCAGAGCAACCTGATGAGCAGCGGACAACTCCGCGCTCCAACTCGAGTTCCGGCGAAGGTAGCCATGATTCGCGGAGAAGGCGTGCCCCCGCCAATGCCACTCGGTGGAGGGGGAGTAGCTGGGGGCGTGCCCGGAGGAATTCCGGGAGGCCAACTTGATGGCGTAATTGGTGGAATCATCAGTTCCACACCAAATACCGCGGTAGTCCCCAAGCTGGCGCTGCCGACTCCGCCCAAACGAGTACGAATCTCGCAAGGCGTGACCAGTGGACTGTTGATTCGCAAGATCGAGCCTTCTTATCCGGTGATTGCACGCAGTGCCCGCATCCAAGGGCAGGTGATTTTGAAAGCGATCATTGACAAAGAAGGGAACATTCGGAATTTGCAAATGGTAAGCGGACATGTGCTTCTGGCACCTGCCGCTATCGATGCCGTGAAGCGCTGGGTCTACAAGCCGTTTCTGCTCAATGGAGAGCCGGTTGAGGTCGAAACCACCGTGACCGTGACCTTCCAGTTGCAATCGTCGTAAACGCATAGCACGTTTTCTTAGGGAAAGGAGATTTATGAAGGATATTCACAAATACCGAGTTCTAGCCTGGTGGGCCTCCGGCCGAACCGGCATCGCCAAGTCAGATTCGTGTCATAACGCGATCCACTTTACGGCGCCGCCGCAGTTCGGTGGGATGGATGGTCGATGGACGCCCGAACATCTTTTGCTCAGCTCGTTGGCCAGTTGTTTCACCACCACATTCCAGACCATCGCCGAGTATTCCAAATTCGAATACCGCGATTTGCAGGTCGAGGCGGAAGGCGAGGTTCGCAAAACTGAATCTGGATACAGCTTCGATGCCATCGTATTACGCCCCACGCTTACGATTGCCGAGGACTCCAAACGCGACCGGGCTCTGGTCTTGCTCCACAAAGCCAAAGCAGTCTGCATGGTTTCCAAGTGCCTTGCCGGTGCGCCAGAGATGGAACCCCGAGTAGAAGTTTGCAGCAAGCGCGTGGTTTGCAACTAAATGGTACGGCCATTCTGAATGAGATGTTGCGACCCGACCCTTGCAATTGTGATTTCAATCACTTTCAGAGATGACATGGAGCACAGCGCTACCAAAACGAATACGGCCACAATGGAAATCATGAGTGGGAGGACTTATGAAAACCCTTGAAATCTCGAATCGAATCGCGCTGCAAAACGTCCTGTTTGCCACGGATTTTTCACCCTTTTCTGAAAATGCTTTGCCTTATGCCATTGCCATTGCGAAACAGTATGACGGTAAAGTCTTTGCCGTCCATGCCGTCGCGGCAGGCGCCTTCAATACGGTTCCCGCCGAAACCTGGCCTGTGGCCATCGACGATGAAAGTAGGCACGAGCAACGGCAGGTTGATCGTTTAGATCGAGAGTTGGCAGGTATTCCACACGAGGTTTTGATGAAGGTTGGCGATGTATGGCAGGTGGTGAGCAAACTGGTCAAGCAAGCCGGAATCAACTTGTTGGTACTGGGCACTCACGGCAGGACTGGTATGAGCAAATTGCTGATGGGTTCCGTCGCGGAAGAAATATTCCGCCAGGCACAATGCCCGGTGCTGACAGTGGGCCCCGAAGTTCGTATGCGGAACAAGGAAGCCGTGCAGTTTAGGAAGATCTTATTTGCCACCGATTTCAGCGATGTCTCAAAAGCCGGCCTTCGCTATGCACTTTCTCTCGCAGAAGAAAACGAGGCCGCAATTGTTCTGCTGCATTGCATTGAGGAGCCTGAGGCAGGGAGCGTAGACCTGGACGCCAACGCCGCTTTCGCGAAGAGGCAACTTGAAGAGATGGTGCCCAAGGACGCAAGGAACTGGTGCGACACGAGGTGCTTCGTGGAGTATGGTGAACATGCCCAAGCGATTGTGGCGTTCGCGAAAAAGCATCACATCGACCTGATCGTAATGGGCGTAGGCGCCGCAACCGGCAGTCCGGAGATGTCGACACATCTGGCAAACCGGACCGCGCACAACGTAGTGGCTCACGCGACGTGTCCGGTGCTGACGGTTCGAGGTTAGTTCAGCGGTATGGCACCAGGTCATTTCGGGAACTGTCGGTGAGTGCGAACATTTAATACTTGAGCGGTGAGTAGGAACGGAGCCATATGATGATTGGCACGGGAATGGAAACTATCGAAACCGACAACCGCAATCAGCATCTGACTCCGCACCCGCCATCGGAAACCAAGGTAAGAGTCGGGCTGGACGCCTTGTTCCTGCCCCATTCGGTGGCTGTAATTGGCGCCAGCGAACGCGCCGGGACCGTAGGTCGCACCGTCCTGGATAATTTGCTGCGCGGAACGTTTCAAGGGCGAGTCTTCCCGGTCAATCCCAAGCGTCAACAACTTTTAGGGATTCCTGCCTACCCCAACCTTGCCACTATTCCCGAGAAGCTCGACTTGGCGGTGATTGCGACGCCCGCAGCAACTGTGCCTGGGATCATCGCGGAATGCGTCGAAGTGGGCGTGAAATCGGCAGTGGTGATCTCGGCCGGTTTTCGCGAAAAGGGGGTGGAGGGCGCGGCGCTGGAGGACAAGATCCGAATCGAGTTACGTCGTAACTCGAACGGCATGCGCTTAATTGGCCCGAACTGCTTAGGGGTAATGACCCCGCGCATTGGCTTTAACGCGACGTTTGCCAACGACATCGCTCGGACGGGAAACGTCGCGTTTCTGAGTCAAAGCGGAGCCTTGCTGACGGCGATTCTCGACTGGAGCAAGAAGGAAGAAGTTGGCTTTTCGGCGATTGTTTCGACCGGCTCGATGCTCGACGTGGGCTGGGGGGATTTGATCTATCACTTCGGAGACGATCCCAACACCAAGAGCATTTTGCTCTATATGGAATCGGTGGGGGATGCGCGGCCATTTCTTTCGGCCGCACGGGAAGTGGCTCTCACTAAGCCCATTATCGTGATCAAGCCCGGCCGGTCGGAAGCGGCATCGAGGGCGGCGGCGTCACACACGGGGGCGCTCACCGGCAGCGATGAGGTTCTCGACGCCGCCTTCCGCCGTTGCGGGGTACTGCGGGTGCAGAACATTTCCGATTTGTTCTACATGGCAGAAGTCCTGGGCAAGCAGCCGCGCCCGCAGGGGCCGCGACTAACCATTTTGACGAATGCAGGCGGGCCTGCTGTGTTGGCCACCGACTCGCTGATCGGCAATGGCGGAGAATTGGCAGCGCTCGCGCCAGATACCGTCGAGAAGCTGAACAGGTTTTTGCCGGAGCATTGGAGCCACAACAATCCCATCGATATTCTGGGCGACGCGGACGCGGAGCGCTACGCCAAGGCCATTGAAGTGGCGGCAGCAGACCCGAACAGTGATGGACTCCTGGTAATCCTGGCTCCACAGGGAATGACGGATCCATCACAGATTGCACAACGGCTCGCGGCCTACGCCAAACAGTATGGAAAGCCCGTGCTGGCAAGTTGGATGGGTGGACCGGCGATCGAAGAAGGCGAACATATTCTGAACCGGGCGGGGATTCCGACCGTGCCCTATCCTGACACTGCGGCGCGCGCCTTCACCCACATGTGGAGCTACAACTACAATCTGCGCGCCTTGTATGAGACGCCAACGCTTGCGGCAGGACCTGACATTTGCGCGGATGTGCTCGCCGAGGTGGCGGGAATTATTACTCAGGCGCGAGCGCAAAGTCGAACTCTACTTAACGAATATGAATCGAAGCGGTTGCTTTTTCTGTATGGTATCCCCACCGTTGAGACTCGGATTGCCCGCAGCGAGGACGAAGCGGCCGCGCATGCCGCCGAGATGGGATATCCGATTGTCCTGAAAGTCTTTTCCGAAACTATCACCCACAAGACAGACGTAGGCGGCGTGATGCTGAACCTCAAAGATGAAACAGCTCTGCGCTTAGCGTTCCAGGAAATCAAAAGTTCGGTCGGCGTCGAGGTTGGCCCGGAACATTTTGGCGGGGTGACGGTGCAGCCCATGATCACAGCCGAGGGCTACGAGTTGATTCTTGGCAGCAGCATCGATTCGCAGTTCGGTCCCGTAATATTGTTTGGCTCTGGCGGGCAGCTAGTGGAAATTTATAGAGATCGCGCCCTGGCCCTGCCACCTTTGAACTCGACCTTGGCGCAACGCCTGATCGAGCAGACCAAAATATTTAAGGCGCTCAAGGGGGTTCGGGGCCGCCCGCCGGTCGATTTGAACGCACTCAAGAGTTTGCTGGTGCGCTTCAGCCAATTAGTGCTGCAGCAGCCATGGATTAGCGAGATCGACATCAACCCGCTGTTGGCTACCTCGAACCAGATATTGGCGCTCGATGCACGCGTGCTGCTGCACGATCCATCTACACTCGGTGAGCAGTTGCCTAAGCCGGCGATCCGGCCATATCCGGTACAGTACGTCTCGCAAATCACATTGAAGGATGGTGCCAAAGTTACACTGCGGCCCATTCGACCGGAGGACGAACCGCTTGTCGCGGGGTTCCATGAGACGCTATCCGACCGAACCGTTTATCTGCGTTACTTCTGCTCCATGAGTTTGGGGGCGCGTGTGGCGCACGACCGCCTGGTGCGCATCTGTTTCGGGGACTATGACCGGGATTTGGCATTCGTGGCGGAGGTCAACGATCCAAAGTCTGGGATCGGCATCGTGGGCGTGGGCCGGCTGAACCGGATCCACGAAAAGCGGGAAGCTGAAGTCGCCATCCTGGTTTCGGACCACTATCAGCGGCGCGGCTTGGGCCTTCAGCTCATGAAACACTTGATTGAAATTGCGCGCAGCGAAAATCTCACCCGTCTTTCCTCAGAGATGCTGCGTGACAACATTGCTATGCAGGCCATCTCGAAGGCGGTTGGCTTCCGTCTGAAGCATGCTCGACAGTTCCACTCGATGAAAGCGGTGCTCGATCTGTAGCGTACTCGCGGAACGCCGATTACGGAATTAGCACTGACGCGCCATCTACTCGGTCGCTCTTTAACGCGGCAAGAGCCTCGTTCGCCAGCTCGAGGCTATAGGACGTGGCTTTCGGACTAAGGCGGATTTCTGCCGCAAGATTTAGGAAGTCGCGAGCATCGTCGCGAGTCATGTTGGCCACACTTCGCAACTGGCGCTCTCCCCAGAGCAATCGGTCATAATCAAATTCCGGAATGCGATCCAGATGAATTGCATTGATCGCCACGACTCCTCCCTTACGAAGGCTGGCGAGAGCCGCGACTACCACACCTCCGCTGGGTGCGAATGTGACCGCGCGGTCCAGTTCCACTGGCGGTTTTGCAGTTTCGTCGCCCACCCAGTGAGCCCCAAGCGACTCGGCAAGTTGGCGATGCGACGCGCCACGGGTTGAGACGTACACCTCACAGCCCCACGCTTGCAAAACCGCAATGGCCAGATGCGCCGATGCGCCAAACCCGAATAGGCCGACGCGTTCACCGCGTTGCACTTCCGCCACTCGCAGACTGCGGAAGCCAATAATGCCGGCGCACAACAAGGGCGCGGCGTGAAGATCATCCAGATCCACAGGCAGGGGGAAAACGAAATCGGTTCGAGCGCTGACGTATTCGGCATATCCGCCGTCCACCCCATAGCCAGTGAAGGTTGGAGCGTCACAAAGATTTTCGTGATCGTGCCGGCAATACCAGCAGCTGCCGTCGGTTCCTCCGATCCAGGAGACGCCGACTCGGGTTCCTGCCGGCAACTCAGCAGTGACTCCCGCCGTAACGTCACCTACGATCTGATGACCGGGGATGAGAGCGGCACGCAGTTGCGGAAGTTCACCTTCCACGATGTGCAGATCCGTACGGCAGACCCCGCAGGCCCGAACTTTCAATAAAACGTGACCTGGCAGAAGTATGGGCTGTGGCACTTCCGCAATTTGGAGGGGACGCTGCGAAATCGGTTTCGGCGAATTTAGAATGGCGGCCTTCATTGGTGTTCGCTACTTATAGATTAGACGTTTCCCCGCAGCCGGGAGCGCCCATTTATGCGCCGATCACCCGGTGTGATTCAGATCACATGCACCTGTGAACCGGATTCCTGACGCTCGGTGACGATTCCGTCATGATAAGCATGTAAGCGCGAGGGCACCCATGAAGCGAAAAGTCAAGACCATGGACGGCAATGAGGCGGTGGCGAATGTGGCCTACCGGCTCAATGAAGTAATTGCGATTTATCCCATAACCCCATCCTCCGCGATGGGCGAATGGGCCGACCAGTGGGCCTCGGAGGGCGTGCCTAATGTTTGGGGAACAGTTCCACGAGTGGTGGAAATGCAGAGCGAAGGTGGCGCCGCCGGGGCCGTTCACGGTGCCCTGCAAACGGGGGCCCTGGCCACCACCTTCACTGCATCGCAAGGCCTGCTGTTGATGGTTCCAAACATGAATAAAATCGCGGGCGAACTCACGCCCGCCGTCTTTCATGTTTCGGCTCGTACGGTGGCCACGCATGCATTATCGATTTTCGGCGACCATTCCGACGTAATGGCTTGCAGAACTACGGGATTCGGGATGCTTTGCTCCAATTCGGTCCAGGAAGCCATGGACATGGCGCTGATTGCGCACACGGCGTCGCTCGAATCCCGTATCCCTTTTCTGCACTTCTTCGACGGATTCCGCACCTCGCATGAGGTGAACAAGGTTGAAATGCTGACAGAAGACGACATGCGGGCGCTGATCTGTTTCGAGCGTATCGCCGAGCACCGCCAGCGCGCGCTGTCGCCGGACCATCCGGTTTTGCGGGGCACGGCGCAGAATCCGGATGTTTATTTCCAGGCGCGCGAGGCGGGAAATCCTTACTACAAAGATTGCGCCGACAAAGTGCAGGCCGCAATGGACAAGTTTTGCGAGGTAGTTGGCCGGTCTTATCGGCTGTTCGACTATTCGGGCGATCCCGAAGCTGAACGAGTCATCGTCATGATGGGTTCGGGCGCCGAAACGGCCCAGGACGCTGCAAATTTTCTGAGTGATCGCGGAGAAAAAGTTGGAGTGCTGAAAGTGCGGTTATACCGGCCATTCGCGGTTCAGGCATTTTTGGCGGCCCTGCCGGCAACGGTAAAGAAGATCGCGGTTCTCGATCGAACCAAGGAATCGGGAGCGGCGGGAGATCCACTCTACCTGGACGTGGTGAATGCTATGTACGAGGGAGGCCGGCAGGGATGGGGGCGGTCCCAGCCGCTTATCGTTGGCGGCCGTTATGGACTGTCGTCGAAAGAATTCACCCCCGCAATGGCGAAGGCGGTCTACGACAATCTGGCGGTGGAGGACCTCAGGCCGCATTTCACCATCGGGATTCAGGACGACGTCAGCCACAGCAGCCTGGACTACGATCCCGAGTTTTCCATTGAACCGGAGAGTGTCGTCCGCGCGATGTTCTACGGCCTCGGGGCGGACGGCACCGTCGGCGCCAACAAGAATTCCATCAAGATTATTGGGGAGAACACCGACAACTATGCACAAGGCTACTTCGTCTACGACTCGAAAAAGTCGGGCGCGGCCACGGTATCGCATCTGCGCTTTGGCCCTAGGCCCATTCATTCCCCTTACCTGATCTCCAAGGCGAACTTCATCGCCTGCCATCAGTGGATTTTCCTGGAGCGCTATGACGTCCTGAGTGCGCTGACCCCGGGCGGGGTGTTTCTGCTGAACAGCCCATTCAGTAAAGACGAGGTCTGGAAGCACTTGCCGCGGCCTGTGCAGGCGCAGTTGATTTGCAAGCGAGCAAGGTTCTACGTGATCGATGCCTACCAGGTCGCGCGCGATACCGGCATGGGGTCGCGCATGAACACCATTCTCCAGACTTGCTTCTTCGCAATTTCCAAAGTCCTGCCGGGGGAAGACGCGATCAACGCCATCCGGGAATCGATTCGTGATACCTATGGCCGGAAGGGCGACGATATCGTTCAGAAGAATTTGCATGCCGTTGACGAGACTCTGGCCCATTTGTTTGAAGTCACAATTCCCGCGGAGCCCACCAGCGAGATCGAACTTCCCCCGGCATTCCCCGTGGAAGCACCGAAATTCGAACGCGACGTTCTGAGCGTTATCTATAGCGGTCGCGGGGACGACCTCCCGGTTAGTGCGTTTCCTGCGGACGGCACTTTTCCCACCGGAACCGCCAAATGGGAAAAGCGTAACATCGCGCTCGATATACCAGTGTGGGACACCAAGACCTGCATACAGTGCGGCAAGTGCGCCATGGTTTGTCCACACGCCGTCATTCGCATCAAGGTGTACGACTCACGCGAACTGGAGGGAGCGCCCGCCACTTTCAAATCCGCCGAGGTGCGCGACAAAGAATGGGCGGGCAAGAAATACACCATCCAGGTGGCGCCGGAAGACTGTACCGGCTGCGGCATCTGCGTCGATGTCTGCCCCGCCAAGAACAAAAGCGAGACGCGGTTGAAAGCCATTAATATGGCGCCCCAGCCACCGCTGCGAGTTCCGGAAGCCGAAAACTGGAAGTTCTTCCTCAAGCTCCCGGAAATGGATCGACGGCAGATCAAGCTGACCAATATTCGCCAGCAGCAGTTGCAGGAGCCGCTGTTCGAGTTCTCGGGAGCCTGTGCGGGCTGCGGCGAGACTCCGTACCTAAAACTCATGTCGCAGCTTTTCGGCGACCGCGCCGTGGTGGCGAATGCAACCGGCTGCTCCTCTATCTATGGCGGGAATCTACCGACGACGCCGTGGGCGAAGAACGCCGATGGGCGAGGGCCAGCCTGGTCGAACTCCTTGTTTGAAGATAACGCCGAATTTGGCTTGGGCTTCCGCGTATCGATCGACAAACAGACTGAGTTCGCGCGTGAGCTGGTGCGGCGGATGGCTAAAGCTGTTGGAGAGGAATTCGCCGCGGCTTTACTGGACTCCCCGCAGAAGGATGAAGCGGACATTCATGAACAGAGGGAGCGTGTCGCAGAGTTGAAAAACAAGTTATCGCAATTGGAAAGTCCCGAGGCCAGGCAACTGCTCACCCTCGCTGACATGCTGGTGAAGAAGAGCGTCTGGATTGTGGGCGGCGACGGTTGGGCCTATGACATTGGCTACGGTGGCCTTGATCACGTGCTGGCGAGTGGTCTCAACGTGAACCTGTTGGTCCTCGATACCGAGGTTTACTCCAATACTGGAGGACAAGCGTCCAAGTCTACACCACGAGCCGCCGTGGCCAAATTTGCCGCGGGAGGCAAGTCCGGGCGCAAGAAGGATCTCGGGCTAATGGCCATGAGCTACGGAAACGTGTACGTGGCCAGTGTTGCCATGGGCGCGAAAGATGAGCACACACTGAAGGCATTCCTGGAGGCCGAGGCTCACGACGGTCCGAGCGTCATCATTGCCTACTCGCACTGCATCGCGCACGGAATAGACATGACCACGGCGATGTCCGAGCAGAAGAAGATGGTGGAGTCTGGGCAATGGCTGCTGTACCGCTACAACCCGGAACGGGCGCTAGCCGGCGAGAACCCGCTGATCCTCGACTCGCGCACTCCCACCCGGAAAGTGAAGGAGATATTTCAGCATCAGACGCGGTTCAAAATGCTGGCAATGAGCAGACCAGAAGACGCCGCCCGCCTATGGAAGCAGGCGCAGGACGACGTGAATATCCGCTATCAAATGTACGAATATCTGGCGCAACGCAAGAACGACGCGCCCGTAGCCATGAACGCGGCCGCAGGAGAACAATCATGAGCGATCTGAGTACAACTTATCTGGGGCTGAAGTTGCGCACGCCGCTGGTAGCCTCTGCGTCGCCTCTGTCGCATGAGCTTAGCGGCATCCGCCGACTGGAAGATGCAGGGGCCTCGGCGATCGTGCTGTTCTCTCTATTTGAAGAGCAGTTACGCGAGGATGCGAGCCAACTAGAAGACCGGCTTTCCGCCGGCACCGAAAGCTATGCCGAGTCGCTCAGTTACTTTCCCAAGGGATCTGAGTTTCATCTCGGCCCGGCTGGTTACTTGAACCACATCCGCCGCGCCAAAGAGGCGGTGAAAATCCCCATCATCGCCAGCCTGAATTGCGCCAACGTGGGATCCTGGACCGACTATGCCCGGCAAGTGGAGCAGGCCGGGGCCGATGCCATCGAATGCAATATTTATTCGATACCCACTGATTCAAGGGCCTGCGGTGGGGATGTCGAACAGAAATATCTCGATATTTGTCGAGCGGTGAAGCATGCCGTGAACCTCCCGGTCGCAATCAAGCTGAGTCCATTCTTTACTAGTATGGCGTACATGGCGCGGCGGCTGGACGAATGCGGAGCCGATGGTCTGGTCATGTTCAATCGGTTCTACCAGCCCGACATTGACCTGGAGCAGTTGGAAATGAAGCCTTCCGTGACATTGAGCACCTCAGACGAAATACGGCTGCCGCTTACCTGGATTGGTATCTTGTTTGCACGTGTCCGGGCCAGCCTAGCCGCAACTACCGGAGTTCACACTTCCGAAGATGTCATAAAGCTGCTGATGGCCGGAGCCAACGTAACTATGTTGTGCTCCACCTTGCTTCACAACGGGATTGACCATCTTCGCTCCATTGAGGACGGCATGTTGCACTGGATGTCCACTCACGAATATGAGTCTGTGCGGCAGATGCAAGGGAGCATGAGCCAGCTGCGCTGCGAGGACCCGGCGGGTTTCGAGCGGGCGCAATACATGCGGGCGGTCAAGAGCGAAGAGTATGTGCGAACTTCAAATCCTTCGTGGGGAAGCTTGCGGCCCTGACTAGCTCGTCGCCGAGAATGGATTCCTCTCAGAGGCGTTTGTAAGACCGCGCACTGCACCAATCGCTTGCGGCGCAACAATAGGCACGCGAACGGCGAGAAATGTGGTTCTGTAGGAGGACTGCGATGACGACCCTAGCAGGTTGTTGAAAAAACCACTGCCGATCCACAGTGGAGACATGGTAAGAAGCAGGGATGCGAGGAGACGAGCAGCAACTGCAAACGGGGATGTTCAGTTATGTGGCGCTGGAAGATCGGATTCCAGCCGATCATCCGCTGCGTGGGGTGAGGAAGCTGGTGGACGCGGTCTTGGCCGGGATGTCGAAGGAGTTTGACGGACTGTACTCGCAGGTGGGACGGCCCTCGATTCCGCCGGAGCGGTTACTGCGGGCGCTGCTGCTGCAGGTGTTCTATTCGGTGCGCAGCGAGCGGCTGCTGATGGAGCAGCTCAACTACAACTTGCTGTTCCGTTGGTTCGTGGGACTGGAGATCGACGACGCGGTATGGAACCACGCGGTGTTCAGCAAGAACCGCGACCGGTTGTTGAACCAGGATCTGGCGCAGAAGTTCTTCGCCCATGTGAAAGAGCAGGCGGCGGGGCTGATGTCGGACGAACACTTCACGGTGGATGGCACGCTGATCGAGGCATGGGCGGGGCAGAAGAGCTTTCGCCGCAAGGACGACGGCGGGTCGGGGAGCGGAGGAGATTTTCACGGCGAGCCACGCAGCAACCAGACGCACGCGTCCAGCACCGACCCGGAAGCGCGGCTTTATAAGAAGTCGGCAGGCCAGGAAGCCAAGCTGAGCTATCTGGGACATACCTTGGTGGAGAACCGGAACGGGTTGATCGCGGCGGCGATGACCACGCAGGCCGATGGCACGGCGGAGCGCGATGCGGCTTTATTAATGTTGCACGAGTTGACCCGGAAGCGAAGCGGTCGGATCACAGCGGGAGCGGACAAAGCCTATGACACGCGCGACTTTGTCAACACGGTGCGCGAGTTGGGGGTGACGCCGCACGTGGCCCGCCGGCAGCACGGTGCGATCGACGAACGCACCAGCCGGCATCCGGGTTATGCGATCAGCTTAAGCAAGCGCTGGTTGGTAGAGAAGCCGTTCGGATGGCTGCAGCAGATTGGTCCCTTGAAGAAGGTGAAACTCCGCGGACTGGCGAAGGTGGATTGGTTGTTCGTGTTCAGCTGTGCCGCCTTCAACCTGATCCGGATTCCGAAACTGCGGGCGCAGAGCACATGAAGCAGCGACGGACCCAACCTTCGGTTGCCAGGCGGGCATCGGGGTAGATCGGAAGCCCAAACAACAAAACTCACTTCGAGCGTGCGCTGCTTAGAATGATCCACACGCTGCGTAGCGGGTATTTTCAACAAGCTCCTAGCATTGGAGAAGAGTGTTACTTTCAAGAATATTGTTGTGGCAATGGATTGTTCGGAGGTCTCCCGTTTGGCGGCCGACTACGCAGCAGCAATTACCGAGGCCAACAATGCTCAATTGTGTGTGGTTCATACTGTGCCGTCAGAATTCGGGTTGACCAAATCGTATGGCGCCATTCCTCAAGACGAATTTCCTGCGTTTACCGTCGCGACACACAACCCGGAAGAATTGGTGTCGGATACAGCAATTAGCCGGCTACGGCGCGAGAACATCGTTGAATATAGTGATGTGTCGGCAGTTGTGCCCGATCCTTTCCGTAGGCAACCCGTTGATCTCCTGGTGCTCGGGACTCACGGTCGTAAAGGCATCGAGAAGCCATTCCGGGACTCCGTCTCTGAGAAACTGTTCCGCACGGTGACCTGTCCGGTACTGACAGTAGGACCGGAAGCCGCGCCAGCGCGAAAGATTCAACGAATATTGTTCGTAACTGATTTCGGAGTCGCATCCATTGGAGCATTACCATACGCGATCGACCTTGCCGAGAACGCATCTGGAGAATTAATCCTGTTGCACTTGGTACCTCCGTTGCCGGTTCAATACATCGGCCCATTGTGGTATCCCGGTACCGATATCGTGGAGCGTGAAGAAGCCGACAAAAAGGCCTCGCTGGAACAATTGCGCTCCTTATTTCCGCCGGATGCAGCAGTTAAGTGCAGAACCGAGCATGTTGTTGAAGTCCACATGGTGCCCAGTGGCATCATCAACTTTGCTACAGACCGAAATGTGGATTTGATCGTAATGGGGGTGCGCGAGTCCGGTATCAGTTCGCCTGGGGTAACCGCGTATGTTTCATGGGCGATCGCGTACGACGTGGTTTGCAGTGCCCCGTGTCCGGTACTGACCGTCCGGGGTTAGGTGATGGCGCTGCGGGCATTCACCATCTGGTGCGGCCTACTCGTGATGGCCATTCTAAATGGTGGGTTCCGCCAGCGGTGGCTGACTCCAAGGCTCGGAGAACGCCGCGGCCATTGGGTCAGCACACTGATGCTTTGCGCAGGCATTTCCGTGGTCAGCTGGCTGACCAGCTCCTGGATACATCCTCAGAACCAACTTGACGCCTTGCTGCTTGGCTTGGGGTGGGCATTGTTGACGATAGCCTTCGAATTTCTGGCAGGGCATTTTGTCTTTGGCAAGGCGTGGCCAGAATTGTTCGCCGACTACAATGTGTTTCAGGGGAGAACATGGGCTTCTGGTTCCAATTACTCTGATTCTATCGCCTTGGATAGCAACCAGGTGGGCCTAGGATGCTGTGACTGTTTCGGTCTTTCCGGCATATAGAATGCTATGGCGACAATTTCCTTAGGTCTCAGTCCGAGGACAGCTGCAACAGGCCGGCCAAGTCCCCGCGTAGTAAGGAAATGGAAAGTGAATGTTTCGAAGCGCACTGGCACGGATGGGATGTCGGGAGCCATCAGACAGCTAAAGGCACTGCTAAGGCTGAGTGACCGCTCTATAAAGCGCTACGTGACGCCTCATTTCTATTGCACAATCACGGGTTAATATTGCACAGATATTGCACACTCCTAGCCGACCACAGCCAAGTACTGCCAAAGGCAACTTTGTTTCCACTCGATAAACCACTGAAACCGCTCAGGGCACTATCTTTTGCGCAGATTTCAAGACCGCCTGTTTCAACCACTCACACATCCCTCCGCTCTGTTGACAATCATACACGCCAAGCAAAAGGGCATGATCGAAGTCGAAACTCCATGTGGGTAGCTGTTTTCCGTTGCAAGAATGAGTCTTTAGAAGCCGATACCTCAGGGCTAGAACAATCTGCCTGGAGTCCTTGCAGCTAGCGGTCACGCCTGGAGTTGATTGGCCCAGGGCTTTCGAAAAAATGGTAGAAAAAATGTCAGTGCTTTCGCCGTTGATGTAGAGGTTCGAATGGTTAAGAAGATTGTAGAACTCCAAGCGAAATTGCAGGCTGTTGGGCGACGACGCTGAGGAAAACCCAGAATCAAGTAGGGAGCAGCGGTCGCTTTCTTGAGGCAAGGCATGGTGGAAAATAGTCGAGACGGATCCGCCTTCAAATCGGATGATCGTGCCCCCACAAAGACCCACTTGGTCTTCCCGGGAGATTCAGGCAACCCGGTAAACTCAAACCTTACAGGCCCGGGATACTCAATCCTTCGCCAGTCGCCGCTTCCGCGACTATCCAGTTCCGGTTTGCCACACGATTGAATCAGCGAGTCCGGGGTAAGGCGCTCAAGGAGAAGTGTATCGGTGGCCGTCTTCACACGTTTGCGTTCCTGGCGCACTTTGGGAAGAGCAAAGAACAAGGCCCAGAGGACCAGCATCCCCGATACGATCAAGAGAGCGGCCCTTGGGAAGGTCATACCGGAGCCAGAATACTACATTCTGGTTCGAGCTAATGTGGAAGCCGATTTTAGCCAGAAAAGATCTGAAGACCTCGCAGCCCCTTTTTCGTCGAGAAGATTGATTCGGTGTTGGCGGCAGACACACGGAGGACGCGGATGCATTCCTTTTGAAAAAACCCCCCAGCGTACTAAACTAGGCGACAAATTTTACAGTGGGTTAGGGAGGCGCCAATGAGATCTTGCTGGCTTCTGCTGCTCTTACTTTCGGTGGCCAGTGGGTCGCTGGCGCAGTCTCCCTCTCCCCCGGCAGACAGCCAACCATCGGTCCAGAGCCTTCTCGACCGTATTCAGCAACTGGAAGCCCGGATCAACCAGCTCGAGAACCACGACCGCGAGCAGGATGCTGCCACAGGCATCAGTGCGAACCCGCCAGGGCCGGTGGAAGCCACCCCGTCTCACGCCGCTGTGTCCCCGACCCCCTCTCCACAGGGAGAACATGCGGACATGGCACAAATCCGCGAAACGGAGAAACACTATCCTTCTCTTCAAATCAGAGGATTCGGGGACATTGATTTTTCAGCTACGGATCAGCCCGGTTCAACCAGCGGCTTCAACCTGGGTCAGTTCGTCCTGCATCTGGCGTCGCCGCTCTCCGAAAAGGTCAGCTATTTCGGCGAAGTCAGTTTTACCGCACAGCCGACGGGCTACGATCTCAGCGTGGAACGGACGATTATCCGTTACGATTACAACGACTACCTTAAGGTCTCATTTGGAAAGTATCACACCCCCATCGGCTACTGGAATGCCGCGTTCCACCATGGCGCCTGGCTGCAAACGACGATCGCTCGCCCCGAGATGATTCGCTTTGGCGGAACCTTCATACCCACCCATTTCGTGGGTCTGCAGGCGGAAGGCAACATTCCATCCGGCAACCTGGGCCTGGGTTATAACGTTGGCTTAGGCAATGGCCGGTCGTCGTTTCTCAGCAGGTCCGGTGACAGCGGTGATTCCAACAATAATCGCGCCTGGGTGGCGGCTGTTTTCGCCAGGCCGGCCCGATTCTATGGGCTCCAATTCGGAGGCTCGGTCTACCGCGACAAGCTGACGCCGCAGCCCGGCCAGAATTTTGGGGAATGGATCACAGCCGCCGACGTGGTTTGGACCAAGGAAAAGCCGGAGTTTTTGGCGGAATTCGCAAACGTGCATCACCGGGACGAGCTCACTTCCACGGTCTACAACAGCCGGGCATTCTATATTCAGGCTGCGTATCGCCTGCCCTGGCAGGAAAACAAATGGAAGCCCTATTATCGATTCGAGTATATTGATAGGCCGGAAAGCGATCCAACGTTGGTCGACGTCCGCGATCTGTCTGGTTCGACTCTCGGGGTTAGGTACGATATCACCAACTACGCGGCGTTCAAGGGTGAGTATCGGAACAGTCGTCGTGGCGCGAACGAACCCCGAGTGAATGGGGCATTTTTCCAAACGGCCTTTACCTTTTGAGCCCCTCATGACGACTCTTTGGAAAATTGCGCAGCGTTCCCTATCCTTAGGCCTCCTTTGTTTGTCGTTCGTCTATACGGTGGGGGCCCAACGGCGTGACGTTGACGTCGCGGTGGTGGTTCACCCCGACACGCCGGTCAGCAATCTCAATTTAACTGAAGTGCGCAAAGTATTTCTGGGTGATCGTCAGTACTGGTCCAGCAATACTCCGGTAGTCTTGCTCATCCGTGCCCCGGTCGCGCGGGAGCGAAACGTTGTTCTGAACATCATCTACCAGATGTCCGAGTCTCAGTTCAAACAGTATTGGATTGCCAAGATCTTTCGTGCCGAGGCAGCCACCGCACCCAAGGTCGTCTACTCGAATGACATGGCTAATCAACTAGTAACTGCCATCCCGGGAGCAATCGCATTCATCGATAGCAAGGATGTGAGGCCGGGCGCAAAAATTCTTCGGGTGGATGGTCACTTGCCGGGAGAGCCCGGCTATCCGCTTCGATGACGCCGCCCTGGCCGGCGGTCACTGAGGCATGCCGAGCCGCTGGACAATTTGCTGAAACCGCGGGTCGGAACGGACGTCGTCGAATGCAGGTTCGACTTTGACATACGTGAGATTGCTGTCACGCTGGTTATAGGCCGAATCGAGCCATACCAGAGCCTGGCCTTTGTCTCCCAAACGGGCATATATCTGGGCGATGTTGTAGGGCGAAACGTAACCCCGTTTCGATACCTGTTTTAAACCTTCCAGCCAGCTCGTCATGACGCCGGGGTAGCCGGACGTGCGGAAGTCCTCGCCGATGGCCGCGGCCAGATCGGGATTGCCGGAGAGGGTCAAGACTTTCTGCCGTTCCCCGATCGCCTCCTTGAACATGCCGTTTTGAGCATAAGCGGCTTCGATCGCATGTTGGGCGGGCACGAATTTCGGATCCATCTCCAGAGTCTTGGTGAGCTGTTGAGCGGCAGAATCGTACTGCCTGGAGTAGTACAGCTGCCGGCCCAGGCTGGTATTGGTAAGGAGGGAAAGCGGATCGAGTTCCTGGGCTTTCTTGAGTTCAGTCCTGGCTTCATCGAAGCGACCCATCCGGGTTAAAAAATCACCGTACCACTGGTGCCCGGAAGCGGAATTGGGATCAAGCTGAATCGCCCGCCGGAACTCGGATTCAGCCCCCGCCCAGTCCCAGTCATAACTTTCCCGAACCAGAGCCAGCGAGATATGGGCTTCCGGCAGCTGATCGTCCAGCTTGACCGCCTGCATCGCGGCCGATTTCGCATTTTGCCACACGTCCCGCGGCGCCATGTATCCGGATTCGCCCAGAAAATTGTAGGTATCAGCGAGCCCGGCATACGCCTGAGCATAGTTCGGGTCCTTCTCCACCGCCTGATTGAAATAGCTGGTTGCTTTCCGGAAACCGTCTTCAGTCCATTTGTTCCAGTAAAAAAGCCCCTGAAGGTAGAGCTGATAGGCTTCCGGATTTTCCGTATCGTGCTTGGCTACCTGGGCCGTCTCCCGTCCAGTGATTTTAGGGCGCAGGTTGTCATAGATCTCTTTCGCGATATCTCCGGGAACCGCCATGAGATCAGAAACTTTTCGACTGTATTGATCTCCCCAAAGCTCGGACCCATCAGAAACGTTGACCAGATCAGTTTGGATTGTCAGGACGTCTCCACGCTGCGCCACCCTGCCCATGAGTACCGCGTCAACATTAAGTTCTTTTCCAAGGTTCTGAGCATTGACCTCCCGACCCTTGTAGCTGAAAACCGTGCTGCGGGCCATAACGCGAAGTTCGGGGACACGGGACAGGCTGCGGATAATTCCTTCAGTAACGCCGTCGGCGAGATATTCGAGGTTCGGATCTGCACCCACATTGACGAAGGGCAGAACGGCTATGGAATGGATGTCCGATCCGCCACTTCCAAATAGCCGGCTGCGCCATTTGTGCGGAACCAGGGCGATGGACAGCAAAAGCAATACACTGGCGATCGCTGCCACGCGATAAACGGGTTTGCGCCAGCGGCTTGCAGCTCCCTTGGGGACGACGAAGGTGGGAACTCCAGACGATTCCGTATCACGCTTGACTCGCTTGAGGTCCGCGTGAAGCTCGGTTGCGGACTGGTAGCGCAACCGGCGGTCCTTTTCGAGCAACTTGCCCGTGATCCAGCTGAGATCAGGAAGCAAGTCGGGGTTCAGCCTGGTCGCCGATATGGGCGCCCGGTTCAGGATGGCCTCAAAAACAACGGCCGTCGTTCCGCTGCCGAACGCAAGTCTTCCGGTCGCCATCTCATAGAGCACCGCACCCAGCGAAAAGAGGTCGCTCCGTGGGTCCAGTTCCTCACCCCGGGCCTGTTCCGGTGACATGTAAGCGACCGTCCCGACGGCGACGCCCGTACTGGTCAAATGGCCCACTCCGCTCAGCGTGGGGTTAGCGGAAACTCCGATGCCCTCGGCAATCTGGTGTGGAGCCGTCACCAACTTGGCCAGTCCGAAATCCAGGACCTTGGACTGCCCTCTCTTGGTTAAGAAGATATTCGCCGGCTTGAGATCACGATGGATGATGCCAGACTCATGGGCGGCTGCCAGGGCATCGGCTATCTGGATGACGATATCCAGGATCTGAAAGCTGCCCAAGGGTTTACCCGTGATCAGGTGCTTGAGAGTCTGCCCTTCCAGCAGCTCCATCACGATGAACGGTTGGCCGTCGACCTGATCAATTTCGTGGATGGTGCAGATGTTGGGGTGATTAAGCCCGGAAGCGGCGCGGGCTTCGCGCTGAAATCTCTCCAGAGCCTGAGGTTCACGTATCAATTCCGGGGGAAGAACCTTCAGAGCTATGCTCCGGCCCAGTCGGAGGTCCTGCGCCCGGTAGACGACGCCCATTCCGCCGCCCCCCAGCCTCTCTTCGATTCGATAATGAGAAATGACCTGGCCCAGCATATGAGATCACGGTCGATGGTCATGTTAGGCTGCGCCTACAACCAAGTCAACGAGGCCAGGGATGGGGCAGTGTCGTCTTCCAAATCCAGATTCACGTTGGCGGGCGGGGCGCACACAAGGAAGAGCACCTGCGGCCCGATCCTGGGTCAGTGGAGTTCATACACTCTGAGAGAAAAATCTTGATGAATCGCAACTGCTCATGGTGGTGGTGGTGGGTCACTGTTCTGGTGGTTCTATTGGCAGCGGGCCTATGGTGGATGAATAGCCAGCGGGGCCGCGAAAATGTTGCTTATGTCACCGAGGAGGAGGGCGCGATCACGGTGATCGACTTGACCGCGCTAAAGGTTGTGCGGCGAATCCATCCCGAAGACCTCAATCCGCGAGGCCTCGCGGTCTCACGCGACGGAAAATTTCTCATCACCGCGAACAAGAACACTGGTGATATCGCTGTCTTTACAACACCTCAACTTCGTTTGCTCAGGCGACTGCACATCGGAAGCGGTGCCGAATTCGTAAAGCTCAACCCTGCTGGCGACAGAGTGTTTGCAACTTTCGAGCCGAGTTCCTCCTCTCATGGGCCTGCAACAACAGCACGCCCCGGCGAAGAGAAGGAAGACGAGGCCAATGGACCGCCAGCACGGATCGCGTCGTTTCACGTTGGCGACTGGATCGAGGGACCGACTGCGATAGCTGGCCGTGAAACGGAGGGTATCGAATTCTCACGTGATGGCAAGCGGATGCTTGTTACGAATGAGGCTCAAGACAACATTGGAGTTTTTGATGCGACCACCGGAACTCACTTGCAAGACGTAAATCTTCGAGAGTATGGTATTCGACCCCGCGGGATCAAAGTCGCGCCGAACGGAAGCCAATATGCTGTGACCTTGGAAGCCTCGAGTAAGTTGCTACTACTGGACTCGAACCTTCGGGTGATAAAGGTCGCGAATACGGGAGCGAAACCTTATGGGGTTGCATTCGATCGCCCTGGCAAGAGGATATTTGTAGCCGCCGCAATGGCTCGCATGCTGCAGGTCTTTTCAGCGGATTCCCTTCAGTTGCTCGCACAGATTCCGGTTGGGCAGAGGTGTTGGCATTTTACTTTCACGCCTGACGACTCCAAGATCCTGCTGGCCTGCGGTCGGTCTAATAATGTTGTAGTCGTTGACGCCAATGCCTACAAACAGGTCGGCACGATTGAAGGATTCAAGCTCCCATGGGGAATCGTGACCTACCCAAAGTCGTATGGCAGCCTCGATTTGCCATAGCAGCATTGCCGCAACAGTATTGCCGCTTCATTCACAAGGAAGGGCACTGTGCAGAGTGCAGAGTGCGACGGTGATCTGAGTAGGCCGGTGCACTAGGGCAAGTTGCCGTTCAGAAGAATCTGAGGCATTAGGGCACATGGTCCCCTTCGGCAGTTGGTGGCGAGGGCGCGGGTCGCCGGTCGCGGAGTTGCGGGTCCTGAGTTTGTCGAGGGGGCACGCGAAGGATCAACTTTCCGTTTTGTCGAATCGTGAGCGCGCCATCCTGAGAATCAGTCCCAGTCCGGCGAGTGGATGTCTGCCGGGGAATTCCGTCAGCGGTCTGCCGCTCATCGTCGGGAGTCGACTCGAGAGCAGGTCTGGCGGTTACGTTCGGGAGTAAGGCAGAATCAGGCGATGCGATCTTCGAGGGCTCTCCTGCCCGCGTCGTCGATGAACCACGCCGCATCTGTAGTGTCGCCTTCTGCCAACCCAGTCGCCAACCTACCGATCCTCCCAATAGTAGGGAGGCGATGATTACGAGCAGACCAAGCACGGTAGTCCGGAGTTCGTTGGTGCGAACCCATGATTCCGGCGGAGACACAGGAATGCTCGACTCGACTTCATCTTCCTCGCTGCGAGCGAGAGCATGAGCATCTCGCGGCGAAGACAATGCTGACATCGCGAGCAAAGGTGGCTCAGCTGCCGCTTCTACAACCCCAGCTGAAGGATGCCCAATTTCTTTGGCTAGAGTTTGCACGCGATCTAGATCGCCTTCTGTAAACGCATTGGCGCTTGAGGAGAGGATCTCCATCACGCCAGATAGCTGCTCACCATCGATCAACGGAAACACCGCGATAGACTTCGCACCAAACTTAGAAAGCTCAGCATTGTTCGGATCATTCTCAGTGTCTGAACAGTTCTGCGGCCGCCGGGTTTGAACGCAGGAATCCAAAAGACCCGACGGAGAATCGAGACAGCTGCCGAGCTGCGGCGCGTTCGAGCCAGTCACGGCTCGGCAGACGAGCTTGCCTTCCTGGAAAAGAGCGATCGCACCGCCAGCAGCGCCGGATGCAACACAAGCCTCTTCCAGTAACTGGTCCAGGCGAAACTGTTCCAGCACTTCATTTACGACTTCATCAGGCACCACCTCGTCTGTGGTGTTAGGATCGTCCGTCTCGTGGAGGGCGCGGACCAGTGCGGCTAGCGGGTCGTTCGCTTCTTGGTTAAGATCGTTCGGCGATAGTTGGCTCAGAAAGTCGGGGGTCCCAGGCGGATTCGACTTGTTCATCTTCGTCCTCCGCACGCATGGCGGCGTCGGTAGACGAGCGGCTGTTTACTCTACCACCGAGGCAGCAGATTTCGTGCCAGCAAACTGCGGGCAGCAAGCCATTGTATACACGCCCTGTGGCTCCTGCTAAATCAATACTTATGCAATCCGCTATGCAAACAATTGCACTTTGTATAAAGCTTTTTTCATGGCCGTGACGCAGCTGCTCACCGTTCTGCGAATAAGGAAAGTCCCATTGAACCTTGCTGAATCTGAAGATATAATTACTTCAGTAATTGGTCAGTGTTGCGATCACGGACGACAGTCTATGGTCATATCCGACGTTGACTGATCCCCCCGTCCTGCCTCCCCGCTCAGAAGACTCCCCTAGCAAATGATCGCAGAGGGTTCGGCTTTATGCACAAGCAAACTTTGGGATCTACCTCGCGGTCGCGCCACTTCGCAGATGCGCTTTTGTGGGAATTAGCTTACAAGGACGGTTTGATTACGTTCGCTTTCGATTCTTGCGCAACGACAAAATCCGTACTCCTCCAGACAGTTCCACTCCGCGATGGATCAGCGGAAGTTGATTTCAATCGTGAATCAGTCCCCCACCAGACTCCGTATCTTAGGCGGGTGCCTTAATGTCTTCGAGGACAGGAGCAAGAGGGCGGGGTAAGGCTCTGCGCGTGCTGGTTGTGGACAACACGTCTTTGACCGGGCAATTGATCGCTGAGGCCTTGAGGAAGGATCGAAAGCTATCAGTCACTAGCGGAACTGGTACCGCCGTCCTCGAGTCCGCGTTGACCGTGAAGCCGCAGGTGATTATTCTCAGCGAAACCTTAGAGGGTATCCCGGGCAGGGGTTTTGCGGTGTTGAAAGAGTTGCAGGCGGGGATGCCTCATACCCGAGTGGTCATGTTGCTCGACACTGCTCAGCGCGAGATGGTCGTGCAAGCTTTTCGCAATGGGGCGCGGGGCGTATTTTGTCGCAACGATTCCTTGCCGATGCTAGCCCGCTGTGTCCATCGAGTACATGACGGACAATTGTGGATCAGTGGCAGCCAGTTTGAATATCTATTGGAAACACTCGATGCGGCACCGCCTGCACGTCTGGTGGACGCCCAGGGTACTGCTCTGCTTTCTAAGCGGGAACAGGATGTGACCCGATGGATCGCTGTTGGACTGACGAACCGCGAGATCGCCCGGGAAATGAAGATTAGTGAGAACACGGTAAAACACTACATATTTCGTGTGTTTAACAAGCTCGGGGTGTCCAGCCGGATAGAAGTCGTGCTCTATGCAACCAGGCAAGAGCATACACGCCGAATCACGCGGCAGGCGTTCAAAGGGCGATCAGCATCCGATACGACAGATGGACAATCGCTTGAGCAGTGAATGAGACCTGGATCGCATCTCTTCAGACAAGGCTGACAATTGTGAAAGGAGAACTAAGCGTTTTCTTCGCAGGTACGATGAGCAGCAAGCTGAGAGACGGTTTCGCACGGCCTACGCTGGCTCAAGAAATGAAGTACGAGTTCGGTACGGGTGGAGATCCCCAGTTTCTCGAAGATCCGAGATAGACAATTTTTCACGGTGTGCGGGCTCAGTCTGAGTTTGTCGGACACATCACGGTTCGACAGGCCAGTGGCTACAAGCCGGGCAATTTCCTCTTCTCGCTTGCTCAGGACCGTGGCTGACTTCGAGTTGACTGGGCTACGACCAGGCGTCTGCATGAGAGCTTCAACAATGTATTCCATCTGTACATTGTTTACCCAGATTTCGCCCTTGTGTACGCTCTGAATGCATTTGCGTAGATCCCCGGTCGACCCAACACGGCAAAAGACGCCCCTGGCGTGATTGAGAAACGCTTCAACAACCAAGTCGCGCTCGTCATTGTCTAGTACCAGCACGGTGCGCGAACGGGTCTGCAGAGTTCGCAATTCTCTTAAGGCCAGGAGGCCCGCAAAAGCACCATCCTGAAGATGCACGTTGATCAAGGCAACGTCGGGTCGCTGTTTCAGGATCAGCGAAACGATCTCACTCGAGCTAACACCGCGACCGATCACGCGGAACTGGTTGTGCCTTCGAATGGCGTCTGATATGAGCTCACAACCCATGGCGGTAGAATCAGCCACAACTACAGAAATCCTTTCTGAAGATACAGGTTCAGGAAAAGAGCCCATGATTAATCCACTCCATTGAGAATGATTAGAAGTTTGCACTTGGGGAGGGGAGCGGATTCTAACCGAAGTCCACCGCGCACGCAAGTAGAATCATGAGAGAGTGCGGTTAAGACAGTAGCACAGTACCGGACCCTACACTCTAATGGAACATTGTGATAACTAAGCCCAGTAGTCTCTAAGACGTTCGGGTGGCACATCTTGGCCACCGCTCCCGGCTCGCTATCCTCCTTCGTGGTCCTTCTTTCTCCAAGAGTTTCGGGGTCTTGTCGGTAGCCGCAATCTAGCTTAACTTTGCGCCTCGACAAAGCGTCGAGGCCAGACTCCTCCCCTGTCGTGGAATTACCTCCGGCTCCCCCACCGGCGCACGACGTAGGCCTGAGGAAGAGGTGGGTGGCAATCCCACCAACCAAGAATGTAGATCGGCCCAGAGCTTCAGCTTCTGAGAAAAGAGTCCTGAAACTATTCCACTGGGACTCAGAGGCCAGAGGTGTCAGCATCACCGCTCTTTCTCGTATTGTGTAGAACATAGACCTCTCTCATAAAGTCTAAGCCCCAAAGCCCTTGGGTTCCAGCTTCCACAATTTAGACTAGACGACCTTCAACTCCCGCCACTAGGCGACGTTTTCTTCGGCCCTTGCAATGCGTACTTCCCTCCCTTCGAGATCGGCCATGATCTCGAGTCGGCATCCCATCGATCGCAATTCCCGACGTCCGGGGAAAGAAAACATATTATGAAGCGATTTAAACATTGCTGCAACTGCTAGCTCTAGCTAGCCCTCCCCGGGCTTATCTTAACGCTTCGCCGACATGCTGTGCGGGGCTACCTGAAAAGCGTCTACTGGGCCTTACCTGAGTTAAATGAAACGCATCCGAGTCAAGGAAGATCAATGCTGAATCCCACAGTTGAAATAGAGAAGTCGGTCCCCATGCTCGATTTGGGCTTGCAGTACCAATCAATTCGAGCGGAGGTCAAAGCTGCAATCGACCACGTACTGGATTCCCAACACTTTATCCTGGGCCCTCAAGTCAAAACACTGGAGGGAGAAGTGGCTGAATACTGTGGCACGCGCTTTGGTATCGGTGTAGCTTCAGGAACCGACGCGCTAATACTGGCCTTGAAAGCCTGCGGGATTGGGCCCGGAGACGAGGTCATTCTTCCCTCTTTTAGCTTTATTGCAACTGGTGATTCCGTCAGTATTTTGGGCGCGACACCTGTGTTTGTGGACATTGACCCGGACACGTTTTGCCTTTCTACTACGCACCTG
Source organism: Terriglobales bacterium (assembly GCA_963803205.1). GTDB lineage: Bacteria > Acidobacteriota > Terriglobia > Terriglobales > Acidobacteriaceae > CAWDLG01. The sequence continues at coordinate 219,453 of CAWDLG010000001.1, read as the reverse complement.
GCGCAAAAAGTCAGTCCCAGCACGCGAGCGATTATCCCAGTTCATCTTTACGGCCAAGCCGTACAGATGGATACTGTCGTGGAATTTGCTAGAAAATACAACCTGCTAGTGATCGAAGATAACGCACAGGCCATTGGGGCCACCTATAAGGGTCGGAGAACCGGAGCACTAGGTGACATCGGCTGTCTTAGTTTCTTTCCCAGCAAGAACCTTGGTGGTTGCGGTGACGGAGGCATGGTAGTTACTGATTCAGAAGAGGTAGCTCAGCGGCTGCGCTCACTACGGGCTCACGGGAGCCGCAGGAAATACTTCAGTGAGGAACAGGGCTGGAATAGTCGTCTGGATGAAATTCAGGCGGCAATTCTGCGAGTCAAACTGCGCTACCTTGACCAATGGAACGAGGGGCGTCGCAACCGCGCAGCGCGATACGATAGCAGGTTGAAGTCCGTCCGCGATGTGAAGACGCCTGGAGTCTCCACGTCGGGCGAGCACGTTTTTCATCAATACACTGTTCGCGTGCCCAGGCGCGACGTGATTCAAAAACAATTGAGTGAGCGCGGAATAGCAACTACAGTCTACTATCCGGTGCCGATGCACCTGCAGCCGATATTTGAGAGTCTAGGCTACAAGCAGGGCGACTTGCCCGAATCCGAACGGGCCGCACAAGAAGTATTATCCCTTCCCATATACCCGGAACTTACCGACGAGCAAATCGACTACGTCGTCGATGCCCTTGCTGACGCGGTGAACGGCTAGGCTTCCGAAGAGCGTCGCTATGTTGGACACGCAGCAACTCCAAAACAGAAAGATGATTTCACTCGTGATCCCCGTCTTCAATGAACGAGAGGGAATCGACCAGCTGCGCCAACGACTCGCCCGTGTACGGTCGATGTGGACAGAAAAGGCAGATGTCGAGTTTGTTTTCGTAGACGACGGCAGCTCTGACAACACGCAGCAACTATTGCACGAACTGTTCGGAGCCGACCCCCTAAGCCAGATCGCCGTTCACGAAACCAATCGGGGTATCGGCGCGGCCTTTCGTACTGGCTTTGCTCGGAGTCAGGGCTGTATCGTGTGCACGATCGATGCCGACTGCTCGTACGGGCCGGAGAACCTCATGTGTCTGACAGCCGCCCTAGACGAACAGAATGCGGATATTGCAGTCGCTTCTCCGTATCATCCAAGAGGCACGGTAGAGGGCGTCCCTCGCTGGCGGCTTGTTCTCAGTAAGTCTTGCTCAATCCTCTATCGCTTCATTGCCCCGGTGCGGCTTTATACGTACACGAGCGTATTCAGGGCATACCGAAAGGATGTGGTGCGTTCGGTTTCATTTCGCGAAGACGGATTTGTCTCTGCGACGGAGGTGCTGATACGCGCCGCTGAGAGGGGATACCGCATCGTGGAAGTGCCCATGACTCTGCACGCTCGCACTATTGGAAGAACGAAAATGAAGATATTGCGCACGGTTCGCGGCCATTTGCGCCTCATTAAGTCAACCGCGATACGGCGACTCCACACTGCACTGAGAACACGACCAACGGTTGCAGTTCTGGACGGCGCCCCGGGGCCTTCAGGGTTTCCCGATCTTCGCTCCTAGACCGAAAATCACAGTTCGTACACTTCACAATTGAGGAACATAAGTATGGTGAAAGTTGGCGTAGTTGGCCTTGGTGCTTGGGGATGGAATGTGGCGAGGAATTTTGGTGAGTTGAAGGATTGCCAGCTCGTGACTTGCTGTGACGCTGATCCAAACAGACTCAGTGCAGCAAGGAGAGCCTGGCCATCGGTGAACACTGCGAATACTTTCGACGAGATGCTGCATGAGTCGATCGAGGCCGTGGTCATCTCGTCGCCTGCTGTGACGCACTATGAACTCGCCAAAAAGGCGCTCCTTGCGGACCGCGATGTATTCATCGAGAAACCCTTTACCCTCAACGTGAGGCACGCCGAGGAGCTTTGTGAACTGTCCGAAAGCCGCAAGAAAATATTGATGGTTGGGCACTTGCTTGAGTATCACCCTGTCGTGCGGCGTCTCAAATCGATGATTCTGAGTCGAGAGTTGGGGGACATTTACTATATCTACACACAGCGCGTGAATCTTGGCCGCATTCGGGGTGATGAGAATGCCCTTTGGAGTTTTGCTCCTCACGATATTTCACAAATTCTCTATCTACTCGAGATGGATCGAATCGATGTGAGTGTCCGGGGACAGAGCTTCATCCAGGATGGAATTGAAGACGTCGTGTTCTTGAGCCTCTTCTTTGAGAATCGCATCATGGCCCACATCCACCTGAGCTGGCTCGATCCGCACAAGGTCCGGAAGACGACCATTGTAGGCGCGAACAAGATGGTGGTGTTCGATGACAGCGAGGCGTCAGAGAAACTCAGATCTACAATAACCATGCCGAGCTTCCCTCAGTTCGCAGCTACGGCGACTCGATCCAAGTCCGGTTCGGAGACATTCTGATTCCGCGAGTAGACATGACCGAGCCGTTGAAGCTTGAATGCCAGCACTTCATCGAATGTGTAAAAGCACGAACAACTCCACTGAGCGATGCCCAGGATGGACTACGAGTCATCCGAATTCTGGAAGCAGCGCAGCGTTCGATGGAGCACGACGGTGTACCAGTACGAATCGAGGGAGCGCATAATCAGAATGGGAAACCACATTCATCCGTCGTGCCAGATCGGCGCTGGCACTCGGTACGGGCATAACACGGTAATATCCGAAAACGTTCAAATCGGCAAGAACTGCCAGATCGGCCATGGCGTGGTAATTCACGCCGACACCGTCATCGGAGACGGTGTTCGAATTGACGATAATTCGGTCATCGGGAAGCTTCCTATGAAGGCCGCTCTGAGTGCCATCACTCACGAACAGCAACTTCCACCCTGTGAAGTGGCAGAGAGCTGCCTGATTGGCGCTCTGACCATTCTTTACCGCGGCTGCAAGCTGGGCAATAACGTTATGGTTGCGGATTTAGCCTCGATTCGCGAGAACGTAGACGTAGGCGAATACACCATCGTCGGTCGAGGCGTCACCATCGAAAACAAAGTCAAGATTGGGAAGCGTTGCAAGTTGGAGACCGAAGCCTACATTACGGCGCTTTCCGAAATCGAGGATGGCTGCTTCATAGCTCCTGAGGTTACGTTCACCAACGATAACTTCCTCGGCCGAACCAAGGAGCGCTTCAAGTTTCATAAGGGGGTGACGGTGAAGCGCGGTGGACGAATCGGTGCGAATGTCACTGTGCTGCCCGGTATCACCATTGGCGCCGACGCCCTGGTCGCGGCAGGCTCCATAGTGACGCGCGATGTTCCGGCAAAGAAGGTGGTCATGGGCTCCCCAGCGAGGATCAACAGAGACGTCCGTTGCGAGCAACTGTTGGATAACCAGTGAAGGGACCGCATTTCCTATCAGTCGTTGGGGCAAGGCCGCAATTTGTGAAAGCGGCGGTGGTGGCGGCTGCAATCCGTGAACATAATCGCCATCCAGTTCGTCAAGCGCGGATCCGCCATACTCTACTGCACACTGGCCAGCATTATGACAAGAATCTCTCCGACCTCTTCTTCAACGAACTGCCGTTACCCAAGCCCAAACATTATCTCGGTGTGGGTTCCGGCAGTCACGGCAAACAAACGGCTGCTCTTCTGGAGCGTACCGAGCAGGTCCTTCTCGAGGAACGTCCCGATATCGTCATCGTTTATGGCGACACCAACTCCACTTTGGCTGGAGCCTTAGCAGCGGCAAAGTTGAAAATTCCCATCGCCCACATTGAAGCAGGCTGCAGGAGTTTTAATGGCGTGATGCCTGAGGAACTCAATCGAGTCGCCACCGATCACCTATCGGACCTTCTGTTCTGCCCGACTCAGACTGCGGTGCGCAACCTAAGGCGAGAGGGCATAACGAAAGGTGTATTTCTCACCGGCGACGTCATGCTGGATGCTGTGTTGAGCTTTCGGTCGTTGGCCGAAAAGCGCTCTCGAATACTTCCCACTTTGGCTCTCGAACATAGTGGCTACATCTTGCTGACGATTCATCGTGCGGAGAATACGGAGTCGGTTGCCCAAATAGTTGGGGTGCTGGAGCTATTAACTCATTTGAACAGGCCCGTCGTGTTTCCAATGCATCCACGGACACGTGATCGTCTAGCCGGTTCTCTCAGGCTCCGAGCTCAGCACAAAGCAGTGCTGAACGCTGAGAACATTCGCGTGATAGACCCAGTCTCCTATCTGGACATGTTGGAACTTGAGAGACATGCGCGCCTGGTGATCACGGATTCTGGTGGAGTTCAAAAAGAGGCGTACTTTCTGGGGGTGCCCTGTCTCACTCTTCGTAATGATACCGAGTGGATGGAAACGCTTAGGGGTGGATGGAATCGTTTGGTCGATGCAACTTCCGCCAGCACACTTCCGCTAATGGAGAGCCTGTGGGTGGGTAATGGTAGACATCCCAAAGGATGCCCCGATTTAAGTGCTTTCGGAGATGGTCAGGCTGCACGATTGACGGTGAGCCATCTAATTCAAGCGGTCACCGAAAAGGGGAGAGCCGAGGCATGACACACAAGCGTGTGCTGTGACTGGACCTGGTTTTTTGGGCTCCCATGTAACGGATACGTTCTGTCCAAGGGATTCACGTAATCGCAATCGACAACCTTTCGCATGGCTCCCTGGAGAATCTAAAAGGAGCCTCGACAAATCCACATTTCGACTTCTACGAACAGGATGTCTTGACCTGCCGGGGTTGCGCCGTATATCGGCTGGCGTATCTCTGATTGCTCATCTTGCAGCTTTTAAAATACCCCGATACGGTAAAGCTATCGATACGCTTCTTGTCAACTCACAAGGAAGTCACAACCTTCTGCAGCTTGCAACGGAACGAAACGCTAAGTTCGTTCTAGCATCAACCTCGGATGTTTACGGGAAGAATCCGGTAATTCCCTTCTCTGAGGATAGCGATTTGGTCCTCGGCCCCTCGAACATCGCCCGATGGTCTTACGCTTCATCGAAATTGTTCGATGAGCATCTGGTTTTCGCTTTTGCCGACGCCTACGGGATACCAGTAAACGTTGTAAGAATCTTTGGGTCGTACGGCCCGCGCCAGAATTTGACCTGGTGGGGCGGTCCCCAGTCTGTTTTCATTGAGGCGATTCTTCGAGGAGGCGCAGTCCCAATTCACGGAGATGGCTTACAAACCCGCAGCTTCACCTACGTATCGGATACCATTCGAGGTATCGTTGCAGTGATGGAAAACGGACACACAGGAGAGTTATTCAACATTGGCAGCACGCAGGAAGTGTCGATCATCGATCTGGCGAAGCTGATCCATCGCCTTACCGGCGTCGAGGAGCCGTTGACACTGAAATTCACACCTTACAATGAGATTTCCGCCGGTCGAAAATACGAAGACGTGCGCCGCCGCGTACCGGATGTGAGCAAGGCCGGCCGGCTCTTAGGCTTCGGGGCAATGGTTAGCCTCGAGGCGGGCCTGAAGAGGACTATTGATTGGCAAAGGGCTCAGTATAAACAAGACATGCTTATCTGTGCTACGTCCCCTATTTAGCTCTTCTACCTGCGCTACAGTCTTTTAAGAACTCGACGAAACCAAATGAGCACAGTCCCATCCCGGACCCAACTGCGATTATCGGTGAAGTCTGCCCTATCGCCTCCTGTGGTCCAACCCTCTGCGAAGAACGTGTTCCGTTCAGCCATTCGGCATTGGTGGGTTGCTTTTTCGGCATCGTCCCTGTTCGTGGTGAGCGGGCATCTCTTAATCAAATCTGGCCTGAACACCGCGGCGGCCCTTATGCCTACGGCCGTTGGGATAGCGCGAGTTGAGCGGTCGGTTTTGCAGGTTCAGGTCGTTGCTGGATTGCTGATTTACTTTCTCGGTTCAATCTGCTGGATGATTGCTGTAGCGCAGCGTGAGATAAGCTTTTTATTATATCCCCTCTCAAGCATTAACTATGTGCTAGTCGTGGTTGCAAGCTATGTGGTGTTCTCCGAAGGAATTTCGCTACAGCGAGCGTGCGGTGTACTGGTGATTGTCCTTGGCATGATTTTGATGAACCGGAAAGCAGGGCGTCCACCAGAATGAACGCGAAGCTGATGATTTGGTGCAGTGTGACCTTCAGCGCTTTGGCGCAACTATTTCTAAAACAGGGCCTGAGCAACCTGCAGCGCACAATGGGCCCCGAACAAAGCATATGGTCCCTGGGGCTGAAGGTTATTCGTCAAGGATTCGTGTGGCTTTGGGTTCTGTGCTTTGGGGTGGCAACGCTCCTTTGGCTCCTTGGCGTGCAAAAGTTGGAGCTTTCCTATGCCTACCCCCTCGTGGCAGCTGGATATGTATTGGTTAGCGTTCTGTGGACGCTCTCTCTTCATGAGCAGGTCGATCGCCGCCGTTGGACCGCGATTGCGGTGATCTCTTTTGGCGTATTGCTGATTGCTGGTAGTTAGTCAGTCATAATGGACTCGTATAACGATCTAAGAGGCAGGCGGATCGGTATCCTCGGGGGCGGAATTACCGGCCTGACGGCGGCATTCTATCTCCTTCGTGCTGGTGCGGATGTTACGGTGATCGAGAATCGGTCGCAAGTGGGCGGTCTCGCGACGTTCTTCGATTTTGGTGAGTTTACATGGGACAAGTTTTACCATTGTATCCTCACCTCGGACGGCCCCTTGCTGCAGTTGATTGACGACCTCGGCCTCACCGCCGAACTTCGTTGGACCGAAACCAAGGTCGGCTTTTTCGCCCGCAATAGCATTTATCCCATGACCAGCAGCCTGGACTTCTTCCGTTTCCCCCTGATAAATCTGTGGCAAAAAGCAAGACTCGGCCTTGGCGTGCTCTACGCATCCCGCATTGCCGATGGACGTGCACTCGAAAAAGTCCTTGCATCGGAATGGCTTATCCGTATCTTCGGAGAGAGCAATTACCGCAAGATTTGGGCGCCTCTCTTAAAGTGCAAGCTGGGGAGCTGCCGCGAACAAGCATCTGCTGCCTTTATTTGGGCAACCATCTCCCGACTGTATTCAACTCGCAGTAAGAATGCCAGCAAGAAGGAATGCCTGGGTTACGTGCGTGGCGGATACTGCACAGTCATAAACCGGCTAATTTCTGAGATTGAGCGTCTGGGTGGAACAATTGCGCCGGGAATAGCAGTTCAGCGTGTTACAGCGACTGATGGCGGGATTACAGTTGGCACGCCCAACGGTTCGCTTCGGTTCCAGAGCGTCATCTCTACAGTTCCCAGTCCAGTCCTCGCCAAGATCGCTCCACAATTGAGCCACGACTACGTAGACAAGCTATTACGAGTGCAGTACCTCGGTGTTGTGTGTGTAGTTCTGGTCTTGAAGCATGCCGCCAGTCCTTATTATGTTACCAATTTGGCAGACGAGAGCCTCCCATTCACAGGCATCATCGAAATGACCAATCTCATAGCTCGCGATGAGACCGCTGGCCGGCATCTGGTCTACTTGCCAAAATATACATCTCCAGAGGACCCTCTTTTTAGTCTTGGCGACGAGCACATTTGGCAGAACTTCTGGCCGTCTCTACAGCGCGTATATCCCCGCCTGAAGGAATCGGACATAGAAGGGCGGTATGTATTCCGCGAGAGATTCGTGCAGCCTCTTCCTGTGATCGACTATTCGGATCTAGTCCCTCAGATGAAGACTGGCCTGGACGGACTGCTGGTCGCGAACACGAGTCAGATTGTAAACTCGACACTTAACAACAACCAGATGGTACAAATTGCGCGAAAGGCAGCGGCAGCACTTGCGGATAATGTTGTTGTAGCCGACCAAGCAGCTGCCATGGATACTTCCCGACGCCACTGCCTTTCCCCGGCAAGCTAATCTTCTGCCTTACCACCAATGACCAGTCTATCTCTTTAGCCACGCGGTCCCTGCCCGCTACCCTAGGAGGGCTACGACTTATGAATAAGCTATATCACTCCCTATTGACGCTGCTTCTTGTTGGATGTTGTGGGATCGCGCCCCGAGCCATGGCTCAGGGCTGCCCGTGTTCTATATGGTCGGCGAACACCACTCCAGGAATAGTAGACAGCGGCGATGGGAACCCCGTTGAGCTAGGAGTTAGATTTCGCGCAGATGTAAATGGCACTGTGACGGGCATCCGTTTCTATAAGGGCGCGAACAATGCCGGGCCGCATGTGGGAAATCTGTGGACGAACAGCGGCGCATTGCTTGCCTCAGCCGTCTTCGCAGATGAATCCGCGAGTGGATGGCAACAGGTGACCTTTAGTTCGCCCGTAGCAATCACGGCCGGAACCATCTACGTGGCGTCGTACTTCGCCCCAACGGGGCACTATTCTTACGATCAGAACTTCTTCTCTACTATTGGCAGCGATAGCTCCCCTCTGCATGCATTGGCCGACGGAGTCGGCGGCGCGAATGGTGTCTATTCGTACAGTGGCGTAAGCACTTTCCCGACCGCCACGTTCAGTTCATCCAATTATTGGGTGGACGTTGTCTTTACGACGACCGCGCCCACCCAGGGGCCAACGGTGATTACGTTTTCTCCCGCGAATGGAGTCGCAGCCGTAAGCACGACGGCGCCCCTCACCGCAACTTTCAATGAGCCGATCGATCCCAACACTATTGACAGCAGCACGTTCCAGCTATACGACGCGTCAAACAATCAGGTCAGTAGTACGGTGACGTACGACAATTCCACGCTGACCGCCACGCTACAGCCCACCTCGCCGTTGCTACCATCTTCGAACTATTCGGCCGTGGTGAGGGGGGGGACGACAGACCCGCGGGTCCAAGATCTATCCGCCGTGCCAATGGCAGCCACTGTTACTTGGTCTTTCGCCACCGCCAGCCCTCCCGGAAGCTGCCCCTGTACAGTCTGGACGTCAACTACAACTCCCTCCATAGTCGATAGCGGGGATCCGAACCCAGGAGAGTTCGGGGTCCGCTTCCGTTCCGACGTCAGCGGCTACATCACTGGAATTCGATACTACAAGAGTGCAACCAACACCGGTACACACATGGGGAACCTGTGGACTAATGCGGGTGCCCTACTGGGGACCGTAACGTTTACCGCGGAATCGAACACTGGCTGGCAACAGGCCAATTTTGAGTCACCGATACCGGTGACAGCTGGAATTACATATGTTGCCACATACTTTACTGCGAATGGGCACTATTCGCTCGACCAGAACTTCTTTACGACCGCCTCGGTCGATAGTATTCCACTACACGCACTTGCAAATGGAACAGACGGCAGCAACGGGGTGTTCGCGTACAGCTCCAACAGCACATTCCCCACCTCGACGTTCAACTCTTCAAACTATTGGGTGGATGTTGTCTTCAGTACCACCCTTCCGTCGCAGCCACCACCCACGGTAGTATCCTTTTCGCCGCAGAACGGCTCCGCCGGCGTCAGCACGACAACTGCGGTTACTGCCACGTTTAGCAAGGCCCTTGATCCCACAACGGTCAACGGTTCGACATTTCAACTTGTCGACAACAACAATAATGTCGTCAGTTCTTCGGTCAACTATAACAGCGCGACGAAGTCCGCAGTTCTGCAGCCGACAGCGGCTCTGGCGAACTCCATTGGTTATACAGCGTTTCTGCACGGCGATGGCATCAGGGATTCTAGTGGAACACCCATGGCGGCTAGCTACGCGTCTTCTTTCGTTACCGTGTCGTCAGCGCCGTCGCTGGTCGTTACGACATTCTCACCGGTTAGGGGAGCCTCGGGTGTCAGCACTACGACTACGGTTACAGCAACATTTAACAGGCCCATCGACCCAGCAACCTTAAACGGAGCTACCTTTCAGCTTCTCGCTTCGTCTGGTAATTCACTCGGCGCTTCCGTTACATACAATCCATCTACTCTTACGGCGACGTTGAAGCCATCGACGCCGCTGGCGGTAGCCAGTACTTACACGGCTGTACTACGTGGTGGCACCGTTGATCCCAGGATCAAGGATAGCTCCGGGACCGCTCTGGCAGCGAATGTGACCTGGTCTTTCGCTACTTCGTCGACGGCCACTCAGGTGTGTCCGTGCAGCATCTGGAATTCGTCGAGTGTTCCCTCAGTGGTGGACTCTGGAGACAGCAGCCCCGTGGAGATCGGCGTAAAGTTTCGCTCCGACTCAAACGGCTTCATCACCGCTGTTCGTTTTTACAAGGGCGCCGCGAACACGGGCTCCCACATTGTGAACTTGTGGTCTAGCAGTGGTACCTTGCTGGGCACCACAACCGTTACGAACGAGTCAAGCTCGGGATGGCAACAGGCTACCTTCGGTTCTCCAGTCCCAGTCACCAGTGGAACTACCTATGTCGCCTCCTATTTTGCGCCATCGGGTCACTACGCTTTCGATCAGGCGGTATTCAACACGGCGGGAATCGACAACGCTCCGCTTCACGCCCTCGCGACCGGTGCCGCCGGGGGGAATGGGATTTATGCCTATGCCGGAGTGAGCGCATTTCCTAACTCGTCGTACAACGGCAGCAATTATTGGGTGGATGTCGTTTTCGTCCCGAATAGCTCGACGACGCCTCCGGGAGTGCTGGCGACTCAGCCGGTAAACGGCGCCACCGGGGTTGGTATTGGCTCAGTGCTGAGCGTGAGCTTCAACGAGCCGATGGACCCTGCCACTATTGATTCCAGTACGTTCATGCTCTTCGATTCGTCCAACAATCAGGTATCTGGGGAAGTGTCATATATCACTTCTTCCGCCAGAGCGGTCTTTGCGCCCACCACCGATTTACAGCCACAAACAACCTATACAGCGACGATCAAGGGATCTATAAAGGACATTTTTGGCAATGCCATGGGCAGCGATCTAGTTTGGTCCTTTACTACTAGCCCTGCTCCGGCCAACAGTGGTCCTGGCGGACCAATCCTTGTTATCTCCTCAGCCCAAAACCCGTTCACGCGTTATTACGGGGAGATTCTTCTTAATGAAGGGTTAAATGAGTTCACGGTACAAGATGTCTCCACGGTCACGCCATCAGTGCTCTCCAGTTACGATCTTGCGATTTTGGGAGACATGAGGTTGACGTCTGCACAGGCGTCAATGCTTAGCGCCTGGGTAAATGCGGGAGGCAGGCTGATAGCCATGCATCCCGATAAGCAATTGGCTGGATTGCTCGGCCTTACCATCACATCAGGTACTTTGGCTGACAAGTACCTCCTGATAGATACTGCAGTTGGCCCGGGCGTTGGAGTTGTTAACCAGACCATCCAGTTTCATGGTCCAGCCGATCTGTACAGTCTGAACGGAGCTAAAGCATTCGCCACGCTATATTCAAATGTGACGACACCAACATCATCACCCGCGGTAACCTGGGTGAATGCTGGTTCCGGGCAAGCTGCTGCATTTACCTTCGATCTCGCGCGGTCGGTCATTTACACGCGGCAAGGCAATCCTGCATGGTCCGGAGAAGACCGGGACCAGTACGTTGACCCAGCCGTCGGCTCCGGTCAAATACGCTCGGACGACCTCTTTTGGGGTAACGCAAGCTTTGATCCGCAGCCCGACTGGGTTGATCTTAATAAGGTTGCGATCCCCCAGGCCGATGAACAGCAAAGGTTACTGGCCAACCTGATTGAGCAGATGAACCTCAACAATAAGCCGCTGCCCCGGTTCTGGTACTTGCCCAGCGGGTTCAAGGCAGTAGTGATCATGACCGGAGATGATCATAACGTCGGCGGAACCTCTGGACGCTTCAATCAGTATCTTGATGACAGTCCAGCTGGATGCTCAGTGGCTGATTGGAAGTGCGTGCGCGCAACCTCATACGTTTGGACGAGCACGCCAATACCGAATTATCAAACGTACATTACCCAAGGCTTCGAAATAGCGAATCACACCGACAACGTACCAACTTGCACCAACTTTACGCCGGCCTCTCTGGAACAGGCAATCACGACGCAACTGGCAGAAATGCACCAAAATTACCCCAATCTTCCGGCATCACAGACCAATCGAACCCACTGTGTACTTTGGTCTGATTATGATTCGGAGCCTCAGATACTACTCAATCACGGCATCCGTTTCGATACAAGTTATTACTACTGGCCTGGTAGCTGGACACAAAATCGCTCGGGAATGTTTACCGGGTCTGGCATGCCGATGCGGTATGCGGATCGCAACGGAAACACCATTGATGTTTACCAGGCGACCACGCAAATGCCCGACGAGGATCCCTGGGACTACGATTCGGCCATCTCGACCCTGCTTGATAACGCTCTCGGCACACCGGGCTTTTACGGCGCATTCACGATGAACATGCATACCGACCAACCGGAGTCGGCGGGTTCCGATGCCATTGTCGCGGCCGCGCAATCTCGAGGTGTTCCGATTGTTTCCTCACTGCAGATGCTGACTTGGCTTGACGGGCGCAATACATCGTCGTTTGGTTCGCAATCCTGGGCAGCAAGCACCTTGAACTTCACCATCACGGCTGGAACCGGCTCACGAAATCTTCAGGCAATGCTGCCGCTGGGATCCAGTGCGGGATCCTTGACTAGCATTAAACGCGGCACGACGACTGTGGCTTTCACTGCGCAAACTATTAAGGGCGTCCAATACGCCATGTTTGCGGCGACGGCCGGCTCCTATCAGGCAAAATACGGCGCGGGTGGGGCGTTCTCGATCGCAGGCACCCTAACCGGTGTTGGAGCTCCTTCTGCAACGGTGAAAGTCACTGGACCATCTTCGGCGACCGTAACAGCCGATCCTGCCGGGAATTATCTCGTCACGGGTCTAGCTAACGGCACCTATACGGTGACCCCGACGAACCCAGGCATGACCTTCACTCCGGCCAGTCGCAGCGTTACCATCAGCGGATCGAATGTAACCGGAGTTAATTTTACTTCGGCTCCGACACCCACGTTCAGCGTCTCAGGATCGATCACTGGCAGCGGCGGCAGTGCCGCCACTGTTACCCTAAACGGTCCGTCGAAGCTTACAGTTGTTGCTGATGCCTCCGGCGCTTTTGTATTCAACGGCGTTGTCAGTGGGTCGTACACTGTCACCCCCGCCAAAGGCAGCTACACCTTCAGCCCGACTAGTCGAAACATCACTGTGAATGGTGCAAATGTAACGGGAGTGACTTTTAGTTCGGTACTCGCCACGTCTACAACCGTGGCTACCGACACCGTCATTTTCAAGGACAGCGCATCATCCAATTCTTCAATCACCACACCCAGTTTCTCCACCACCGTGGGTAATGAGCTTCTGCTTGCATTCATCGCGACAGACTATCCGGGCTCCGGTACGAATACATCTGTCACAAGTGTGACCGGCGCCGGATTGACCTGGGTGCTGGTGCAACGGACCAACGTCCAACCGGGAACATCGGAAATATGGCGCGCGTTCTCACCCACTCCACTTACCGATGTGACCGTGACGGCCAACCTATCTACTGCGGTACAGGTTTCCTCAATCACAGTCCTCAGCTTTAGTGGCGTTGACTTATCGGGAACTAATGGCTCCGGGGCAATTGGGGCGACGGGCTCAGGTAATGGCGTGGACGCCCCCTCAGCAACTCTTACCACGACCCGAACCAGCTCACTGGTTTTTGGCGTTGGCAACGACTGGGATGCCGCTATTGCCAGAACAGTGGGCACGGGTCAGAGTCTGGTACATCAGTACTTGCCTGGTTTTGACACGTTCTGGGTGCAGCGTCAAAATTCAGCGATCGCCAATGGCGGAACATTGGTTTCAATCGATGATTCGGCCCCCGACAATGACCGGTTCAATTTGAGTATTGTGGAGATACGTCGCATTGTGCCCACTTTTACTCTCTCGGGCACGATCAGTGGAGCCGGGGGTAATGGAACCACGATCAATCTGACTGGGGCCGCTACTGCTAGCGCCACAGCTGATACTTCCGGTAACTACAGTTTCCCGGGCCTAGCGAGCGGATCATACACGGTCACGCCTGTTCACCTCGGCTGGTCCTTTACGCCTAGCAGCCGGACCGTAACAATCAGTAGCGCCAACGTTGGCTCTATAAACTTCTCGTCCACCGCTGTGCCAGTAGCTTCGTTATCCCCCACGGCCCTGGCATTCGCTAATCAACCGATCAACACCACCAGTCCGGCACAACAAGTTACTCTTTCGAATACCGGGAATGCTACGTTGACGATAACTGCGGTATCTATCACTGGTAGCAATCCGGGAGATTTCGCACAGACAAAGACGTGCGGCACCACTCTAGCTGCGGGGGCGAGCTGCACTATTAGCGTGACGTTCAGACCTACGTCACCTACCGCACGCAGTGCCTCGCTCTCGATAACCGACAATGCCAGCGGCAGCCCGCATACTGTCACCTTAACTGGCACGGGTACGAGCCCCGCTGCGCAATTATCGCCGACCTCGGAGGCATTTGGCGTACAGCTGATAAACACAACGAGCAGTGCTCGCGCGGTGACGTTATCGAATACTGGGAACGCAACTCTGAGCATTACCAGCATCTCGCTGACCGGAACCAACGCGGCTGACTTCGCACGAACGACGACCTGTGGAACCACCCTCGCGGCGGGAGCGAATTGCAGCATCAGCTTGACCTTCCGTCCGACTGCAACCGGTTCTCGCACGGCCACTCTCTCGATTAGCGACAATGCTCCTGGAAGTCCACACACCGTTCCGTTAACCGGAACGGGTACGGCGATCACTGTCAGTCCAACGAGTCTGACGTTCGCCAGTCAGACGGTCAATACGACCAGTGCGGGCAAGGCCGTTACCGTTACGAATTCAGGCACGGCCACTGTGACCGGAGTCAGTATTTCGTTCACGGGAACGAATCCTTCCGACTTTGCGCAAACGAATACGTGTGGGACAAGCATTGCCGCCGCCAGGAGTTGCACCGTTACCGTAACCTTCAGGCCACTCGCACAAGGCACGCGATCGGCAACCTTGAGAATCTCTGATTCTGACCCAAGCAGTCCTCAGCAGGTCACCTTAACTGGCACGGGTACGAGCCCCGCTGCGCAATTATCGCCGACCTCGGAGGCATTTGGCGTACAGCTGATAAACACAACGAGCAGTGCTCGCGCGGTGACGTTATCGAATACTGGGAACGCAACTCTGAGCATTACCAGCATCTCGCTGACCGGAACCAACGCGGCTGACTTCGCACGAACGACGACCTGTGGAACCACCCTCGCGGCGGGAGCGAATTGCAGCATCAGCTTGACCTTCCGTCCGACTGCAACCGGTTCTCGCACGGCCACTCTCTCGATTAGCGACAATGCTCCTGGAAGTCCACACACCGTTCCGTTAACCGGAACGGGTACGGCGATCACTGTCAGTCCAACGAGTCTGACGTTCGCCAGTCAGACGGTCAATACGACCAGTGCGGGCAAGGCCGTTACCGTTACGAATTCAGGCACGGCCACTGTGACCGGAGTCAGTATTTCGTTCACGGGAACGAATCCTTCCGACTTTGCGCAAACGAATACGTGTGGGACAAGCATTGCCGCCGCCAGGAGTTGCACCGTTACCGTGACCTTCAGGCCACTCTTACGAGGCACGCGATCGGCAACCTTGAGAATCTCTGATTCTGATCCAACTAGCCCTCAGCAAGTCAGCATCATCGGAACCGGGAGGTAATTCTAGTGGCACTTTGTAGCTTGTTGAATTGTGAACCTAACTCTCGACACACCAGGACCGACCTCCAAGTAATTGGATCACGGTCTTTGGAACTGGTACTCCATACGAGGACGCCGCGCCACATGAGGCGCTTGACTATCATAGCTTTGACGTTGGCCACGGTGGTCGGCTCCGCACTCGGACAAGTCGCTAACAACAACATGCCGAGTACTCCGCCCTCCCCACGTCGCCCCTCCAACGACGTCACTTCCAAGCCCGCTGACGAGACCTTTATCATAGGACCTGAAGATCTGCTTGCCATTAATGTATGGAAAGAACCCGACATATCTAGGTCGATCCCGGTACGCTCCGATGGAAAAATCACACTACCGCTTGTAGGCGAACTGCAGGCCAGTGGAAAAACTCCAAGCGAGGTGGAACAACAGATTACCGCCAAACTGCAAGGCTTCATTTCGGATCCCGACGTTACGGTTATCGTCCAGGAAATCCACAGTCAGCGATTCAACATCCTCGGCCAAGTGGCAAAACCTGGTTCCTATCAGCTATCGACCTCAAGCTCAGTATTAGACGCTATCGCCCTAGCCGGTGGATTCCGTGACTTCGCCAAAAAGAAATCGATCTACGTATTGCGCCAGACGGCTAATGGCGAGCAAGCGCGCTTGCAATTCAACTATAAGGACGTGATTCGTGGTAAGAACCCCCAGCAGAACATCCGACTTAAGCCGCGAGACACGATTGTCGTTCCCTAAGGACACCATGCTTGCTCGACGAGCCTTGGCAGTCAGCGCGTTGTTCGTCGTCTTTCCGCTCTGGGCGCAGATGAACCCCTCTTCCGCAGATGGAGCGGCGACGGGGATCGTCGCGAGTGACGACCATATGCTCATTCCTACGCCGGTGGGTATCGAAGGATACGGCACAGCATTTGCCGCAGAAACGCCGCGCTCAAACTATATGCGCGGGGAACTGCGGTTTGGCGGCGCCTACGATGACAACATTCTTCACTCGAGCAGCCGCGGAGTTAGTGACTTAAGCTATTCTATCTGGCCGAGCTTCTCTCTTATCCAGTCACGTTCCACGGTACGCTGGAACATGATGTACAGCTCAGGACTGACGTTTTATCAAAAGAACACGTCTTACAATGAAACGGATCATACCCTCGATCTCAGTCTCGAATATCGGCTGAGCCCTTACGTCACGCTGACCCTTGCCGATCGGGCCCAGAAGACATCCAATCCCCTGTACCTGTCTCTTCATAACTCGGACGACCTATCTTCGGGTGTGATACAACGACCGCACCTCTCAATAGTGCCGATTACAGACATTGTCAACAATGTCGGTAATGCCGAGATAGCATACCAATTTGGCAAAGACTCGATGGTTGGGGCAAAAGGGGAGTTGTTGGGGTTGTGGTATCCAGATCGGGAGCAGGTTGCGGGCCTTTTCGACTCGCGAACGGAAGCCGGCGAAGCTTTCTATGCTCATCGATTCTCACGCGCACATTACCTCGGGGTGACCTACCAGTTTCAGGCATTGATGTCTCGGCCCAGTCCAGTTGATACCCATACCAATAGCGTCCTCGTCTTCTATACGTTCACACCGGGACCTCGCTTGTCAGTTTCGCTCTTCATAGGACCGGAATACTCGCGGACGCAGGGCGGAAATCTTGATATCAATAGATGGTCACCAGCAGCAGGGGCCAGCCTAGGCTGGCAAGGAAATCACACCAGTGCATCCCTAAGCTACTCACGGAGAATCAGTGAGGGTGGTGGGTTAAGGGTGGCGGTTCTCTCCAGCAGTCTGGACGGCTCTGCACGTTGGCAGTTAAGCAGGACCCTTACCGCGGGGTTGAGAGGAAGTTACTCGCTCAATACCGTTATTGATGAGCCCCTGGGGCAGACGGGAGGCCATACGGCTTCTGGTGCCGCTTCTCTTGAGCGTTCCCTGGGAGAACACCTGGGGATGCAAATTGGTTACACACGGTTGCGACAAAGATATACCAATTTCTTCATCGCTACCGACATTCCAGACCGAAACTACATCTGGCTTTCTTTGTCCTATCACTTCCAAAGACCACTGGGACGGTAAACTATGGTGGAAGATTTCCTAGACAAGTCGGTGGAAAGTATCGATCTGCGGCAATATCTCGCCGTGGCGCACCGTCGCCGCTGGTCTTTGTTGATTCCCTTATTTCTCGGATGGCTTGCTGTCTGGGGTACGAGCTGGCTTCTTCCCTCTTACTATCGCTCCGGCACGCTGATTCTGGTTGAGCAGCCGGCCGTGCCCTCGCAATATGTGGTGCCAAATATTGCGGATAACCTGCAACAACGCCTGCAGAGTATAACCCAACAAATTCTCAGTCGGACCCGCCTTCTCCGCGTGATCGAGACGCAGGGCCTCTATCCGGAAACACGCAATCGGCTTACGCCGGACGAACTCGTCGAGAAGATGCGGAAGGATGTCGAGATAGAGCTGGTTCAGGATCGTGACCGGCTTA
Source organism: Terriglobales bacterium (assembly GCA_963803205.1). Taxonomy (GTDB): domain Bacteria; phylum Acidobacteriota; class Terriglobia; order Terriglobales; family Acidobacteriaceae; genus CAWDLG01. Next base: position 201,351 of record CAWDLG010000001.1, on the reverse strand, counting down.
CCTCTTTCAACATCTACTTCTCCTCTACCAACCCGGAGGTGGCTCAGCGAGTCACAAAGGAACTGACCGATTTATTTATTAACGAGAACCTTGAAGCACGGCAGGAACAATCCGAGAATACGACGCAGTTTCTAGAGAGCCACCTCGAGGAGGCTGGGAGAATTCTGAGTCAGCAGGAGGAGAAGCTGCGGGAATTCAAGGACCAGCATCTTGGGGACCTTCCGGGGCAATTGCAGAGTAATTTACAAATCTTGGCCGGCCTGCAGAGCCAGCTTGGGAGCGAGCAGGAGGCGTTAAATCGCGCCAAACAGCAGAATGTCTATTTGGAATCCTTGCTAGGACAATACCGATTGGTTCAGAAGACGACGAGGTCGGGCGAGGGCGTTTCGGTGGGGCTGCCTGCATTGGAGCAGGAGTTGGACAGGTTGAAGACGCGGCTTGCAGATCTGAGCTCTCGTTACACAGATCGCCATCCTGACGTTCGCAAAATAAAGGACCAAATTGCCAGCGCAGAGAAAATGAAGCAACAGATTACCGACAGTTTGAAAGCGAAGTCCGCTGTTTTCACGACCGATGATGCCTCCGCAGCAAGTTCCAAGGGCACTACCGGGATCCTGGAAGTGTCTCCCATGGTCGAATTGGAGAGTCAGCTGAAAATGAATCTGATCGAGATCTCCAACCGCGAACAGGGCTTAGATAGGCTCAAGGTAAGCATCGATGACTACCAGGGTCGGCTGAATCGTGCGCCGGTAAGAGAACAGCAACTCGCCGATCTCACCCGGGACTACGATCAATCCCGAGTCAACTACGAAACACTACTTAGAAAGCGAAACGATTCTGAACTGGCGAGCAGTTTGGAGCGTCGCCAACAAGGCGAGCACTTTCGAATTTTGGACCCTCCTAGTTTGCCACTGAAGCCCTATTCACCAAATCGCCTCAAGTTAAGCGCAATCGGCCTCTTCGTCGGCTTTGTGCTGGGAGGCGCCGTTAGCATAGGCGCAGAGCTTATGGATGATCGTCTCCACGGTGAGAAGGAACTCAAGGAATTGTCACAGGTGGACATTATCGCCGAAATTCCGGTGATTCGGACTTCACGTGAAGAAACAAAACGACGGACATTGGTTTGGCTCCAATGGCTGACAACCGGTCTGGAGTTTGGGTTGATTCTTGCGGGATTCGTAGTCAGCTACCTTCACGGATAATCGAACGAATGTACGAAAGATTTTACAACCTGCGGCGGAAGCCTTTCGAAATCACCCCGGACCCCTCTTTTTTGTTTCCCACAGACCGCCATAAGGAGGCGCTGGCGGCGCTCTACTACGGCATCCGCCGGCGCAAGGGTTTCGTAGTAATGACGGGAGAGGTAGGCACTGGTAAAACACTACTCGTCCGTTGGTTGCTGCAGCTGCTCAAGGGAACGAATATCACATACTCGTATGTGTTTAATCCTCGCCTATCGCCTCTAGAGTTTCTCCGTTTTATCGTCGGTGACCTTGGGCTGCCTACTTCAGGTAAAACGAAGAGCGACTTGTTGCTTGATATCGGAAGATACCTTGTTAGCCGAAACCAAGAGAAACTGGCAACGGTGCTGGTCGTTGACGAAGCTCACCATCTCTCAGCAGACGCTCTTGAGGAAGTGCGGCTCTTGACTAACCTGGAAACAGCGGACGGAAAGCTGCTGCAAATTTTACTCATCGGCCAACCCGAGCTGGACGACACCTTGGACTTGCCCCAATTGCGACAGCTAAAACAACGAATTGCGTTGCGCGCCCGGCTCGAACCCCTGGACCGAAAAGAAACCTCGGCGTATATAGAGCGGCGACTACAAATAGCTGGTGCGGCACGCGAGACAACGGCACTCTTTCCCGAAGACTCGGTTAGCGAAATCTACCGATACTCCAAAGGAATTCCGCGCCTAATCAATACCATTTGTGAAAATGCTTTAATCAGCGCCTACGCCCGGCAGATGCGGAGTGTTCCCGTACAAATCATCAGCGAAGTGGTCGGAGATTTTCGTCTCAACGTCTCGTATCGGCCACAAAGTGAGGCTCCTGAAAAGCACGATAACAAGCTGTGGCACCAGGCTAACGAGCAGGTTCATTTCAGCGCGTATCAAGATGAAACAACTAGTAAAAGTCAATCACCAGACGCGATTGTAGAGGCTAAGCATGAGCCGTATCTTTGATGCATTACAGAGGTCTATTTTGGAAACAACTGACCTCGACTTCCCATTGGCATCGTTTTCTGCCCCCGAAGCAACGGTGCCTGTGCGAGAAGAAGCCGGGAACTCAGTCGTCAACGACCTGGAGAGATTCCAGTCGCTGCCAATTGCCGTGTCGGCGAAGAGCCGATTGGTTTGTGTGACCGATCAGGCTAGTCTAGTAGCCGAGAAATTCAGATTTCTCGCAGTCCGTTTGCGCCAACTCCAACTGGAGCGCCCACTCAAGAAGGTGCTGATCACGAGCACCAGTCCCGGGGAAGGTAAAAGCACCATTGCGGCAAACCTTGCCCTTGCCCTCGCGCAGAGGCGGAATCAACGCATCCTCCTGATTGACGGTGACCTCCGAAGGCCCTCGCTGAGTGCCCGCTTTGGAATTCCCGCGATGCCCGGCCTGAGCGAGTGGTTACTGGGAAGCCTAGACCGAATAGCAACCATTTATCAGCTCGAACAGGTCGGGCTCTGGTTCTTGCCAGCAGGCGCCCTTGTCGACAATCCATTGGACGTTATGCAATTCGGACGCCTATCGACATTGATGGCGCAATTAATGAATTCTTTTGATTGGATCATAATCGATTCTCCGCCGATATTGCCTCTCGCAGACACCAGTGTTTGGTCTCGTTTCGCAGATGGCAGCTTGCTTGTGTGTCGGGAAAACGCAAGCAAACGGCAGGAATTGCAGCGCGGCCTTCACGCGTTGGAACCATCGCATGTGCTCGGCGTCGTTCTGAATAGTTGTGATCGTGGTGACGATTGCAATTACTATGCGCAATACAAGTCGATGACGTCTGCTGTTCACCGGTAACATCGAGTCGTATGTTAGACCGTTCGCGGGTTGCGGTTTAATTACCCACCATCTTCTAGTACTGCGTCGCCAATCAACAATAAATCAATGCTCCGGTTCCATAACTTTGTGGGGCGGGCCACAGGAGACACAAGTCGTGGACATTTCGCATACCATCAACTTTACAAGATCTATTCTGGCTTCCGCACCGGCTCGCTCTATGGAGGACCGCGCAATACCAACCGACGAAGCCTTTCACAGAGTGATTTCCGTTGAGCGGAAGAGGACGGCTAGATCGAGACAGCCCTTTTTGCTCATGTTGTTGGATATACACAACTGCCTGTCACATCACAACAGTAGCACCCTCGATTCGATCATCTCCGTACTGACTTCCTCAACACGAGAGACCGATATCACTGGCTGGTATAAGGACAACTCCGTTATTGGTATCATGTTTACCGAAATTGGCAGGACGGCACACGAACCCATCATCAGTAACATCCTCGGCCGCTTGAGCAGCGCCTTACGTACGCGCCTGGCCCCCGGCCAATTCGACCAGATTGCAATTTCCTTTCATCTTTTTCCCGAGGAACGCAGTCAGGTGCCACCACAACCTCCGAACCGAGTTCTCTATCCTGATCTGGTGCGACGTGACAACAGCAGGCTCTCTTTCCGGGTAATCAAAAGGCTGATGGACGTTGTCGGCAGCGTACTCGCCCTGGCACTGTGTGGCCCCATATTTGTAGTCATCACTGCCATTATCAAGCTTACTTCGAAGGGCCCGGTGCTTTTCCGCCAATCACGCCTCGGGCAATACGGTGCCCCATTTGTCTTTTTTAAGTTTAGATCGATGTATTCAGACAATGATCCCAATATTCACATCAACTACGTTCGAAAGCTGATCGCTGGCGAACCCGACCTTCCGTCGCCTTTAACTGGTGACACAGCGGCCTACAAACTGACCAAAGATCCCCGAATCACTCGGTTTGGGGCGTTATTGCGTAAGACCAGCTTAGACGAGTTGCCCCAATTTATTAATGTCTTGAAGGGGGAGATGTCACTAGTCGGCCCACGGCCCCCAATTCCGTACGAAGTTGAAGCGTACGATATTTGGCACCGGCGGCGGCTGCTTGAGGCGAAGCCCGGTATCACAGGCCTTTGGCAGGTATATGGCCGCAGCAAAGTCAAATTTGATGACATGGTTCGACTGGATCTTCGCTACGCTCAGATGTGGACGCCCTGGCTTGACGTCAAAATTCTGGCTCGTACTCCAAGAGCGGTTCTCCTAGGCGGGGGAGCCTACTAGTCGACCGTGCCTTGCCTGGTGACCATAAGCCTCCAAGCCTTCTGCTTATTTATCTGGTCCCCACCCAAACAGAAGCACAACGCTGATGTGTCTGCCAAGGATAACGAATGATTAGGTTTGGCGTTGTCGGATTTGGTTATTGGGGCCCGAACGTCGTTAGGAATCTTAACAGTTTGGACGACGTGCGTTTAGTGAGCGTAGCGGATACCTGTCCGAAAGCGCGGAAGCGAATTCAACAGGCGTATCCCGGAATTCATGTCACAGCCGACAGTTGTGAACTTCTGTCGTCGGCAAATATCGACGCTGTTGCAGTGGTCACCCCTGTTTGGACGCACTACGAACTGGCCAAGAAAGCACTACTCAATGGGAAACACGTTTTTGTTGAAAAGCCCTTCACCAGCAAGGCGGTGGAGGCCGAAGAGCTAATCAATATCGCCGCTCAGAAGAATCTACTGCTTATGGTGGATCACACGTTTCTCTTCACAGGAGCGGTAAAGAAAATTCGCCAGCTCATCGATCAAGGCGAAATGGGTGATCTGTACTACTATGACTCCATGAGGGTGAACCTGGGCCTCTTCCAACATGATATTGATGTCATGTGGGATCTCGCTCCCCATGACTTGTCTATCATGGACTATCTCATCCGTAAACAGCCCGAGGCCGTCGCGGCCACTGGCGCGACACACTTGAATTCCCACGCTGACGTAGCTTTCGTAACCGTCTATTTTCCAGGCAACACCATTGCCCACATCAACGTAAACTGGTTATCTCCTGTAAAGATTCGAACCACCCTAATCGGCGGAGAGAAGAAGATGCTGGTCTGGAATGACCTGGAGGTCGACGAGAAAGTGAAGGTATACGACAAGGGAGTACAGAGTAGGCAGTCGAGAAGGTGTCTATGAGCTCTCTGGTCAGCTACCGCTCGGGAGACATGTGGGCCCCCAAGATTGAAGCAGACCGAAGCGCTCAGGGCCGAAGTTAGCGTACTTCGTGGACTGCATTGAGACCAGACCAGGTCGCCTTTTAACGACGGGGTGGCCGGGCTACGTGTCGTAAAGATGCTGGAGGCGGCAGGCGAGTCGTTCAAAAGGAGGGGGGAGACGGTTCTCGTATGAGCAGCTACCTATGCATTCCACCTGATGTCAAGCTTGGAAAAGACGTCAAGTTATCCAACTTCATAAACCTTTATGGCTGCGAAATCGGAGACGAGACTAAGGTCGGGGCCTTTGTCGAAGTGCAGAAGACACGCCAGGATTGGACAGGCGCTGCAAGATCTCCAGCCATACATTCATATGCGAGGGCGTCACTATAGAAGACAATGTGTTCGTTGGACACGGCGTGACGTTTATCAATGACACGTACCCTCGAGCAGCAACTCCCGACGGGTCACTACAGACTGAGGCCGACTGGAAGGTCGAAACAACTCTGGTGAAGAGAGGCGCCTCGATTGGCTCGGGAAGCACCATTCTCTCTAACGTAACAATCGGTGAAAACGCCATTGTGGGAGCAGGCAGCGTGGTCACAAGAGATGTTCCGGCCAATGTAATTGTGGCCGGGAATCCCGCCACTTTGTTGCGAACCATTGACCAGCCTACCGTGGAGGCGGAATATTGTGGCAGCTAATCATATTCCTTTTCTAGATCTGGTAACTCCGCATCAACATTTGAAAGCCGAGCTGGCAGGGGTCTTCGAACAGATCCTCGACACAGCTACCTTCATTGGTGGAACTATGGTTGAGGAGTTCGAGCGCTCGTTTGCCAGATTTTGCGATGCGCGGCACTGTATTGGAGTGGGCAGCGGAACGGATGCCTTGCGTTTTGCTCTGATCGCGGCGGGTGTAGGCAACGGGGATGTGGTGGTAACGGTCCCCAATACTTTTATCGCTACAACGGAAGCTATCACCCAGGCCGGTGCCATACCGGACTTCATTGACGTCGACGAGCACACTTACAACATGGATCCGGGCCGACTGCGCAATTATCTTCGGGAACAATGCTATGTTAACCCACATACTGGGTTACTGTTTAGCAAAAAGCTTGGCAGGCCAGTAAAGGCTGTTGTTCCTGTCCACCTTTACGGACAAACAGCGGATATGGATCCAATCTTGGAGCTTGCTCAGCGCTACAACCTTCTAACGATAGAAGATGCTTGCCAGGCCCACGGGGCGGAGTATTTTTCTAAAAGGCAGCGCCGCTGGTTGAAGGTTGGATCAATGGGCTGTGCTGCGGCCTTCAGTTTCTATCCGGGCAAAAATCTGGGGGCCTGCGGAGAGGCGGGAGCCGTCACAACCAACGACAGCGATATTGAGCGCAAAATCCGAATGCTTCGCGATCATGGCCAGGCCGCAAAGTACTGCCACGAGACGGAGGGGTACAATGGCAGGTTGGATGCAATTCAAGCTGGCATTCTAGGGGTTAAACTCTGCCATCTCGGCGCCTGGAACGAACGACGGCGTGAATGCGCGCTGCGATATCGGGAGCTTTTTGACGGCACTGAGAAAGGGTTAAGACTTCCCTTCGAGCCCACATGGTCTAAGGCGGTGTTCCACTTGTACGTTATCCAGGTTCAGAATAGGGAACAACTTCAGAAGCATCTGGGTGAGCGTGGTATTGGCACGGGAATCCACTATCCCATTCCCTTGCACCTGCAAAACGCCTACAAAAAGTTAGGCTACCAACGAGGTGCTTTCCCAGTCAGCGAAGCGGCGGCATCGCACATTCTCTCTCTTCCCATGTCCCCAGAGTTGACCCGTGCGCAGCAGACTCGTATAGCACAGCAGGTATCGGAATTCGTTTACTCCGAGAATAACTCCGCCGTCCTGGCGCCGCGTCCTGATCCCTCTGGCTACCTGGAGCGGCTAGGGAGCGCCCCGTGCTAATCCATCCGATTAGGTTCAGAACTCTTCCGAGGAGTTGATTCGTAGTCGCGTTTCTGCGCAGTACCGGACAGTAAGCGAATTCGCAGGTCTTGCCTGAGTCTAACCCGAGGTCTCATGAGTCCCGCAGTAAGCCAAGAGCAGACACGGTACATCGTCATTACCCCTGTACGCGATGAGGCGCAATACCTCGAAAATACCATTCGAAGTATGGTCGCTCAAATCATACGCCCAGTCCACTGGATCATCGTAAACGACGGCTCGACAGACAGCACAGGGGAGATCATTGATAGATGGTCGGCTGACCAACGCTGGATTGTTGCAGTGCACCTCAAGAATCGGGGCTGTCGCGAACCCGGAACCGGCGTGATCGATGCATTCTACGCAGGCTACGATCTCGTTGCAGAATTGGATTGGGACTATCTCGTAAAGTTAGATGGAGACCTGACTTTTGATCCGGACTATTTTGAACAGTGCTTTGGGAAGTTTGCGGCTGATCCCACGCTGGGAATAGGCGGCGGCACTATCTACCACCGGGTCAAAGGAAAAACACAGGTGGAGCCGAATCCACGCTTTCATGTTCGCGGTGCAACTAAGATCTACAGACGCGCATGCTGGACGCAGATTGCTCGCCTCGTCCGCGCTCCGGGGTGGGATACGCTCGACGAAGTTAAGGCCAATATGCTTGGGTGGACAACTCGTAGTTTCGAAGACGTAGGGGTCATTCATCATCGCTTTACGGGTGCGGCGGCCGGGGCCTGGCGCAACTCGATCAAGAATGGCCTCGGAAGCTATATCTCCGGATATCACCCACTGTTTATGGTGTTAAAGAGTATAAGACGTGTGGCAGAAGCTCCTTGTTTAGTAGTTTCTGCTGGCCTGCTGTATGGATTCCTCCTCGGCTACCTTCGACGACTGCCACGAATTGACGACGAACAATTGATCGTCTACCTTCGCCACCAACAGATCCGTCGACTCCGGCTTAGCTCCAGTATCTGGAGATAGACCGACATACCCGCCTATGGATCTGTCAATCATCATCGTAAATTGGAATTCCATCGATTACCTCAGGCAGTGCGTTGTGTCAATACAGGACACCGCACGCGGTCTGGACTACGAAATTATCGTTGTAGACAATGCCTCAGAAGAGGACTGCCGTGGTATCGGTACAGCCTTCCCCTCAATCACGCTGGTACTCTCCGATCGCAACCTTGGATTTGCGGCAGCCAACAATCTTGGAGTTGACCATTCATGTGGTCGAACGATTCTATTTCTCAATCCGGACACGGTGGTCACTACGAATGCGCTAGAACGAATGCTGCAGGAACTACATTCCGCCACCGAGATCGGCGCTGTCGGGTGTCGTCTCCTGAATCGCGATCTGAGCCTGCAGATGAGCTGTGTTCAGCCCTTTCCTACGATCATTAATCAGCTGTTGGCAATTGATTGGTTGCGACGTCGCTGGCCTATGCTTCCACTTTGGGGAATGAGCGCCTTGTTCGCGGAACAGGGAACCGGTATTCACGAAGTGGACGTAGTTTCAGGGGCTTGTCTAATGGTCCGGCGCGAGTCATTTGAGAAAGTGGGGCGTTTCAGCACGGAGTATTTCATGTATGCGGAGGAGATCGACTTGTGCTACAAGCTCCGGCACGCAGGCTACAAGGTTTGCTATGTACCTGAAGCGGAGGTTATTCACTTCGGCGGCCAGAGCACCAAGAAGAAGGGTGATGGTTTTTCAGACGTTCTCATGCGAGAGTCCGTGTTCGTGTTGTTGAGAAAATGTCGAGGCAAACTGTACGCTCAGCTTTATCGGGTGTCCTTGTTGTTCAGCGCCGCAATACGCATAATCGTATTGTTACCATTATTGGCCATTGCTTCAGTTGTTCCTGGTTCGGGCGACCTGCTCTGTTCCTTTCGAAAGTGGTACAAGATCGCGAAGTGGAGCCTTAGCCTGGAAAGCTGGGCTCGCCAACTTTGTGATATTCGAAGCAATCGCTCTGCAGTGAAATCCTAATGTGCGGCATTTGTGGAAAGCTGTATCTGGGAACTGATAATCGTCCGGTGGATCGGGCGTCCATCAAACGAATGATGGCCTCGATGAACCACCGTGGGCCTGACGAGGAAGGGGTGTACATTTCCGGTAGCGTTGGATTGGGACATAAGAGGCTTCGAATCATTGACCTCGCCAGTGGAGCCCAGCCAATGGCGAATGAAGACCGAAGTGTCTGGGTGGCGTTCAACGGGGAGATCTACAACTACAAGAAGCTGCAGGCTTTTCTCGTCGGTAAGGGACACGTCTTGCGCACACGCTCGGACACCGAGGTGATCGTCCACCTGTACGAAGAGTTTGGAGAGGACTGCATTTCAAAGTTGGACGGCATGTTTAGCTTTGCCTTGTGGGATGAAAACAAGCACTTGCTGCTGCTAGCCCGCGACCGAGTTGGAATCAAGCCGCTGTACTACTCACTCACGCGCGAAGCCTTGGTGTTTGGTTCGGAAGTGAAAGCTATTCTGGCTGATGGAACCGTACCGGCAGAGGTTGATTTCGGCGCGATCGATACTTTTCTTGGCTTCCAATACTCCCCAGGCGAGCAGACACTATTTAGAGGCATTAAGAAGTTGCTTCCGGGCCACTATTTGACCGTCCAAAAGGGCGGAGTGAAATCGTCGCGATACTGGGACATGCACTTTTCCGGCTCCAGGCAGGACCGCACAATTGGGGAGAACGTCGCTGAGCTTCATGAGCTGCTCCGGCAAACGGTGAGTGGTCATATGATAAGCGACGTGCCTGTTGGGGTTCTCTTGAGCGGTGGTTTGGACTCGACTGCGGTACTTAGCTACGCCGCGGAAGCAATCAGCGGTAGCCTCAGCACGTTTACAATTGGATTCGATGGAGAGCGCTTCCCCGATGAGCGACCGCATGCCCGCCTTGCCGCAGCAAGGTTTGGTACGCGGCACTACGAAGCTACGATTTCATCCTCGGAGTTTGCAAACTGTCTTCCCAAATATGTCTATCATATGGAAGAGCCTGTCTGTGAACCGCCGGCAATTGCTCTTTACTACCTGACAAAGTTGGCACGAGAACATGTTACGGTCTTGCTTTCCGGCGAGGGTGGTGACGAGGCATTTGCAGGATACAAGAACTATCGGAATCTTTCTCGACTAGAGAGTTTAAAGGAATGCTTAGGTATTTTTACAAACCCGCTGTCACATGTATGCCAGACTCTCGGAACGATTACGGGCTCTGAAAGGCTGCTACGAAGTGCACCCCTATTGACGACGCCGCTGGAGAAATACTACTACAGCCGGACCTCGAGTCCGTTTGAGTGTTTCAATCGAATCCGATTGGAGTTGTACACTGCACAATTTTCGCACACAGTCCGACCGGCTGGTGGTGAGGAGGTTCTCGAACACCTATTTGAGACTGTGCGTTCGTGCAACACGCTGGAAAAGCTGCTTTACATCGATACCAAGACTTGGCTGCCCGATGATCTTTTGCTTAAGGCTGATAAGGTCACGATGGCCAATTCCATCGAACTTCGTGTGCCTCTACTCGACCATCATGTGCTCGAGTTCGCCGCTTCGTTGCCGACTGCCCACAAGCTTCACGGGGGTGAGTCAAAATACGTCCTAAAAAAGGCGCTTGCTGGACGGGTGCCTAACGAGATCCTCTGCCGACAGAAAGCGGGTTTCCCGGTTCCATACGAAACTTGGCTACGGCAGGATTTGCGGAATTTCGCCTGGGACATCCTCACTGACCCACGGACGGTACAGCGAGGCTATTTCAAGCGAGAGGTTGTCGAGAGTTTACTTCTTCGGAATTCTCGGCGACTGAACTACTCGAAAGAGATATTTTCCCTCCTCGTGCTTGAGTTGTGGCACCGAACCTTTATCGATAAGGCGTGGCAAGCCGAGAGAGAAGCGGCCCCGGAACCTTTCTGCTGGTCGGCGTGCTGATGGAAAGCGACGACGCCCAAGGATCTAGCACATCAGGACATGTCCTTGCGGCCACGTCAGCCTACGTGCTACCGGATGTACTTTCGACTCTTTTCAAATCGGCCCTCCGCCTGCTAGCGTAGGAAATCTCATAAGACATGGAGGCCAGAATGTTGACAAGGGCTTGCAGCCTGGTAGTCCGGTTGCTTACCGTGGGAGTGCTTTTCGCGGCCATCCCGGCCGTTGCGAACACGTTGTATGTCGCGAAAACAGGCAACGACTCCAGCCCTTGTACCCAGAGCTCGCCGTGCGCAACATTTAACCGAGCCTTCGAAGTGGCGGCAGGTGGCGACACCGTTCAAGTGGCTGACGGTTCGTATGCTGCGCAACACATATCAGGCTCAGCGAAGGCATCGGCGGTGAAATTTCAACCCGTAGAGGGGGCAACTGTCACGCTCGGCGGGCTGTCAGTCCAAACGAGCTTCGTTGAAGTCCATAATATGACCTCCACTGGCGGTTGCGATACCGAACCTGCGAACGGTGGACATCCAAGTACGGCAACCCATAACACCTTTGTGAATATGTCCTGCCAATCATGGTTCATCGTTGGGCAAGACATATTGGTGAGCGGCGGGAACGTGGGTCCGTATGATGCCTGCTCCGGGAACGGACCGGAAGACGGTGTGGATATCTGGCAAAACTCCGGCGTCGGGTCTACTCGGATCACATTCGAGGGAGTGACCATTCACGATATCACCGATCATGGGAACGAGTGCGCCGGCACGTCTCGTTCTGGCAGTCACGTCGACTGCATGCAAATTCTGGCGGGACACTTTATCACTGTACGAAGGTCAAGATTCTACAATTGCCCGACGAGCGACATCATCGCTCGCCCTTTCCAGGACACACTGAATGACATCACCATTGAGAATAACGTGATGCAAGAGGTCGTCACGCCTGGTGCGGCTTTGAATCTAGGGAACTCTACAGATTCGATTACCGGAAACAATGTTGTTCGATATAATTTGATTCAAAGTGCGTCAGTGATCTTCGGACAGGGCGGCAATGTGGACATATATGGGAATATAATTGCGACGGGTTCGTGTCAAGCGGGATCGAGGTTTGAGAATAACATATTCTCGCCGTCTTGGTCCGCTACTTGCGGAAGTGGAGCGAAGAAGGCCAACCCCACTTTCGTTGGCCCAACTCCGGCGCCGGTGTACCTCAACGGCATCGTTCCTAACTACCACTTGGCTGCGACCGATACCGTTGCTAAAGATGCAGGGGACCCCCGTTTTCCAGCAGTCGATCTTGACGGCAACCCCCGGCCTCAAGGAGCCGCGGCTGATGCTGGTGCATTCGAATACGGCAGTGCCGTCACAACTACCCGACCCCAGCCGCCAATCAACCTTCAGGCCATTGTGCAATAGTTTATTATTGTTGGGATGATGGTGGTTTCCTGCGGTTCAGCGACAATTCGTTGAACCGGCGAAGGCGGCCTCCGTCGCAGGCACGCCACGCCCATTCTTACGACACCGCACTGTAGACATAAGTTACACTCTCTTCCCCGGTTCGCGTGATCGCTTACTAGCCTTCAGGCAACGTTACATCCACATCGTATGAGTACTAGCGACTTCGTCAGCGTCATCATTCCGACATACAATCGCGCGGACTACGTATGCGGCGCCATCGAGAGTGCGCTAAACCAGAGCTACAAACACATAGAAATCATCGTAGTAGATGATGGATCCACAGATGATACACAGTCTAGACTTAGACGCTACGGCTCGCTCGTACGAGTTGTCGCACAGTCAAACCGCGGAGCCGCAGCGGCCCGCAATTACGGAGTCGAACAGTCAACCGGAGACATCATCGCATTCCTCGACTCCGATGATGTCTGGGTTCCTAGTAAGCTGGAACGGCAAGTCGCCCTCTTGCAAAGGGCAGGTAATTCAGTCCCGTGCTGCATATGCAATGCTCTCCTAAAGTTCAGACGCTCCCACGATGACTCGTCGTTCTCGGTTGCCTGGTTGAAACCGCTTCTTGAAGAAGGCATCTGGACAAACGTTTCGGACGTCTTGGCGACTCGTTTTCTATTATTTAATCAAACCGTCGCGGTCCGCCGGTCAATTCTGGAGAAGATTGGCGGTTACGATCCGAGCTATGCCGTACTCGAGGATTATGATTTGGCCCTTCGCCTCTCGCTGGAAGGCCCATGGGGCTTTCTAAGCGAGCCTCTAACCATCTGGAACGGAGGGAGTGCAGGGAGTCTGTCGGAGTCGGCGCAACGCTGTCAGTTAGAGCTAAAAGGTTACGCCGTCCGGACGCTTCAGGGCGTGCTGGCAGAAATTGAGCGACGCGAAATATCGGAGACCACGCATTGGCTCGTGAGCCAAGAATTGAAGCGTAACCGTCGTGAATTTAGGGCCGTCAAAATGAGCCAAAACGTTTCGTGGCCAATTTCGTCTGCCGGCTACCTGATAGGATCGATCGAACGGATTCGGCGTTCTTTCGCCCGCAGAAGCCCAGGGTTCCCCCGAATGGAAGCTTTGGCGATTCCTTGAGTTGATTAGCCGGTCCGGTCCCACCATAACCACAAACGTCCAGAGATTACAGATACCCCGCCCCCACCCCTCACTTATTTGTGCCATACCGCAGAGATCCGACATTACTTAACACCATGGATTTAGACATTACTAGCATCGCCCCCAGGCCGAGTGAAAATATTGCAGATATTTCCACTTCCATAGGCCCCTCCTTCGCACCTCCGAGTATTCGCCTGAGTGTGGGGCCATCGATAGTGCGGGGCCGCGCCGCGGCGGCAATGCAGGGCGGAGTCTGGAGTATTTGCGGTTATGTAGCCACTCAACTACTGCGTACTGCGGCGACGCTGGTTCTGGCGCGACGCTTTCTTGGACCCGAGGCGTTTGGGATAGTAGGTCTAGTGGGGGTATTCCTTTCGGGCCTCACTATGTTCTCGGAGCTGGGCATCGTAGCGAACATCGTGCAGCATCCTCGAGGCGATGAACCCGAATTCCTCCACACCGCCTTTTCGGTTCAGGCTGTGCGGGGCCTCATTGTCTGGGTGGGGGCCACCCTTGCTGCATACCCGCTAGCCCTTTTCTACGAACAGCGCGAATTGATTCCTTTGCTCGTAATTGCGGCTTTGGCAGAGGCAATTCGTGGTTTTAGCAGCACAAATATCTGGACTCTCACCCGCCATGTGAAGCTAAAGGGCATCACGCTCCTCACGGTGCTCTCTGAAGTCGTGGGTTTTGGAGTTGGAATCTTGTGGGCAGTGATTTCTCCATCGGCATGGGCACTAGTAGCGAGGACCATCGCATGTGCTGTGGTCTATGCTTTCGGAAGCCATTTGCTAAATGGGCGAAACCCGAAGTTCGGCTGGGACAAAGCGGCGGCAAAGGACATTTTGCACTTTGGTGGCTGGATCTCAATCGCAACCGCTACCTATTTCTTGGGAGGCCAAGGAGAGCGGCTGGTACTTGGGAAATTCATAACCCCCGCGGAGCTCGGGTGTTTCTCCCTCGCTTTGATGATTGCTGCTATGCCAGCCGGGGGCATCAATCAGCTAGTAAACCAAATATTTCTTCCGATGATTTCCGCTAGTGTCCGCACCAGCCGTCTGACCACGGTCCGTGACTATTTATGGGCGAGGCGGACCTTTGTAGCCATTGCGGTCGTTGCTGCCGTTGGATTCCTTGCCCTTGGAAAGCCCTTCGTCGCGGTATTGCTGCCACCAAAATATCGAATGGCTGGTTGGATGCTGCAACTCCTGGGAGTGCGAGTCGCATTAGATATATTTGCCGCTCCGCTTTCGAACCTGGTGCTGGCATATGGACAGACCAAGTATTCGGCAGCGGCCAATACGACGCGGCTAGTGCTCATGATCGCCGGAATCTGGATTGGCTTTGCGCTATTTGGAATGCGTCAGGCCGTTATTGCTTTAGTCATCGCACAAGCTCTTTCCTACTTCCCACTAATTCTTGGCCTGAACCGCCTCCTGCCGGAAGTGACTCGCGATGAGCTGCGATGGTATGTGGGCTTTCTCGTCGTGTTAGTTGTAGCAGCCGTTGCATTTTGATCGGTATAGTCCTCTTTAGCGGTATCGAGGCTTCGTAGACGAAGATGGCAATTTATCAGGTAGACCCGATTCACGATTCGCGCTGGCCCGAGCTGTTGGAGCGCTCGAGTTGTTCCTCGGTGTTTCACAGTCGGAGCTGGTTGAGCGCGTTGCGTCGCAGTTACGGTTATGAAGCGGTAGTGGTCACTACGTGTCCTCCGCGGCGAGAACTGACGAACGGAGTGGTCTTATGCCGAATAAACAGTTGGGTTACGGGCAAGCGCATGGTATCGCTTCCGTTTTCAGACCATTGTGAGCCGATTGTCAGTGACCCGGGTGACGCCGCCGAGATCTTCGCATTTCTCCAAAATGAAGTGAAGAGCCAGCACCTCAACTTTCTAGAAATCAGGCCATCAAGCCAGATCTCTGAAACGAATGCCGGGTTCAGACAAGCTGAATCATTTTGCCTTCACAAGGTCGACTTGCGAGCCGGGCCGGATGAGTTGTTTCGGCGACTTCACAAGGACTCCATTCGAAGGAAAATCCAGCGCGCCGAACGAGAGGGTCTGCTCTACGAAAAGGGTACCGATCACGCTCTTTTGGAAAAGTTCTACGGACTATTTGTCATGACCCGCAGGCGCCATGGTCTGCCTCCATCGCCGATGCACTGGTTCAAACACCTACTGCACTATTTCGGTGCGAGGGCTCAAGTGAGGGTCGCTTCAAAGGACGGGCAACCTGTGGCCGGCATTTTCACATTGTCTGACGAAAGGTCAATTACCTATAAGTACGGCGGTTCTGACCAGAACTTTAACAATCTAGGGGGAACGCCATTTCTATTTTGGCGACTTATGCTAGAAGCCCAAGAAGCCGGCCTCGGCGAACTGGACTTGGGTCGCTCGGATCTGAACAATGAGGGCCTGATCACGTTTAAAGAACGCTTAGGTGGTGTCCGTTCCCCGTTAGTCTATCTGAGGCTTTCCAAAAGGGTTTCAATACCTCCTCGCCAAGACTGGAAAAGACACATTGCGCACCGGATGCTCACATATGCATCGGATCCGGTGCGTATCACAGTGGGGAATCTGTTTTACCGACATTTTGGCTGATGTATTCACAGGCACGTCTAAATGCTCTCCAGAGTAAACCAAATGACGATGGTTTCCGCCGTTATTCCTACGTACAATCGTAAACCCTATCTTCGTCGCGCAATTGATAGTGTCTTGGCACAGACGCTTCCTGTCGACGAAATACTTGTCGTCGACGATGGATCGACGGACGGGACAGCCGATGCTGTTCAGGCATGGTACGGGCAGCAGGTCCGGGTGGTCCGGCAAGACAACACCGGTGTTTCAGGGGCTCGGTTACGGGGGATCCAAGAAGCTCGTGGGGAGTGGGTAGCATTTCTGGACAGCGACGACGAGTGGATACCAGGGAGGAACAACGAATTGCTCGCAGCGGCGGCTCAAGTTCCTCTCGATGTGGCATGGGTTTTTGGCGATCTGCAGTTTGTGACGGATGAAGCGGCTGACACCACGCTCTTCGGCGAATATGGGCTCTCGATCATGGGAAGCCCTCTGATATTCCGAGATTCCCTTGCGGTGCAATACCCATTCCAGTTTTGCATGCTTCAAGGTAGTCTCATTCGGCGAAGAGTATTACTCGAGCTCGAGTGCTTCAGGGCCGGACTAAGAAGTGACGACGATTTGCTTACGGGATTTCAGGTCGCATGCCATTACAGGTTCGCGGCAATTCCATCGGTGGTTGGGCGATATTTTCGAACGTCCGACCTAGATGCAAGTTCAGTGGTGCTGAACGGTAATCGAGCTCCCGACTATTTCTACGCCAGAATGCAGGCTTTTGCCCAAGTCATTAAGACAGGCCGGAGAAGGCCTTGGAATCAGCGATACGCTGCCGAAGTGCGCGGATTATGTCAAATGCTCGCAAGCGGAAGCCACAACGTGAGAAGACTCGCGATCCAGCAATTTCGATTCGGGGGCGTTTCGGCAAAGGGAATAGCGTTCCTGTGCGCGGCCATGGCTGGGCGTAGGGGAATCGAGATATGGAATGCAATAGCAAATATTCGAAGAAAGCGCCTTCGCCCAGAGAACTCAGGGCGCCCCATTAGCAAGGGCCGCAGGCAGACATATTTCGAATCACATGCCGAGACACGCTAACGGCAATGGAATCACGTTAGTGCTGGAGCCGGTTTAGAAAGAGCCCTTCACAAAGGCCAGCTCTCGATCCTATTACCATAGATGATTGATAACGTACTAGATAACGTACTATTAGAGTGTTTTCGCAGCCCCGAAGAGCTGTGCGCTCTCGAATTGGGTGGTGAACTTTCGCACCTCCCTGGATACTTTCGTTTTGGTGAAGACACTATCTGCTTTGGGCGTTGTCTAGGTCGACCAGCAACTCACCCTACCGCTCCCCTAGAGGATTTGTTGGACGGTGTTCGGGTCGGAGGATCGACTCTGACGATGCCGTTTGACCCGGCCGACACAATCGCAAACTTGCGGTTTGAGCGATACGCGTCTAACCCGATTGGGCCAGGTGGTGCTCTTCTTTCGTCCATGTACTATTGCGCCCGTCCGCTGCTGCCGGTCTGGTTTCGGAGGCATCTTCAACGGGCACGCTTAGCAACGTCTCGCGACGCAAGTTTTCCTTCGTGGCCGGTAGACTCGACAGTGGAACAAATTCAGGAAACTCTCCTCAATATCGCCCTCCAGGCTCAGGACCGAGAGGATTTTCCGTTCGTCTGGTTCTGGCCGCAAGAAGTTACCAGTTGCGCAATCATTACCCATGACGTGGAAACACGGGCAGGATTGGATTTCTGTTCCGCCCTGATGGATATCGATGATTCCTTCGGCATTAAATCGTCATTTCAGATTGTGCCTGAGAAGCGATATCCCGTCCCGGACCGGGTTTTGAACAGCATCCGCGACAGAGGATTTGAAGTAAATGTCCATGATCTAAATCACGACGGTCATCTCTATTCGGACCGCACAGAATTCCTTCGAAGAGCCAGGAAAATAAACAGCTACGCCCGTCACTATGACGCGAAGGGATTTCGGTCTGGAGCCCTCTACCGAAATCTCGCGTGGTACGACGCACTTGAGTTCGACTATGACATGTCTGTTCCGAACGCCGGACACCTAGAAGCGCAGGGCGGGGGGTGTTGTACGGTCCGCCCCTACTTCATAAACCAAATGGTCGAGCTGCCAGTGACGACAACCCAGGGTTGCTTCGTTGTTTCACATTCTGGGCGATTACTCGATTGACCTCTGGAAACGTGAAATTCGAATGATCATGGAGCGATACGGCTTGATCTCGTTTCATCATCCATCCGGACTATGTCGGTGGAGGAAAGGGCACAACAGACGTATCGCTCGTTGTTGAGATATCTCTCCGAGTTAAGGGCTGAAAGAAAGCTTTGGATTGCTTTGCCCCGTGAAGTTGCCAGCTGGTGGAGAAAGAGAAGTGGGCTAAACCTGAGACGTAAAGCTGGCATATGGACGGTCGAGGGTACGAGTGAACCAGGACCTCGCATAGCACACGCCTACGCCAGCAAGAGAGGGATCAGTCCATACCAGATTTGATCCCTAAGCTAGGTGGGCGACCAGAGCGGACGGATAAGCAGAACCATTGGCGAGCCAATGTGCAGACCCCTACAGATATCCGCGTATATCGGCTGATTCTTACCGTCATCGTTCTGCTCGTCTTAGTTGTAACTCCATACAAGTGCCATGCAAAAAGCATTCTTCTAGTTCACACTGAGCACTCATCCTTAAGTGAAGCGAGACAGATTCGGCAGTTGGCGGAGTTTTACGGCCTTTCCCTTGATTCTATAAAGGTGAGTTCCCCGGCCTCGGTGCGCGCCGCAGCTTTTCGTCTAGGGTCTAGCGACACGCTTGGTGCACTGGTATCTTACGATGTCCTTCCCATGCTTAGCCGGAATCAAGCGGTCTCGGCATTGCGAAGGCTGGGAAGGAACAACATTCCAGTCTTGATTTTCGGAGTTAAGCCCGGTAAACACGAGGCTCAACTAAGACTGTGGTCCGGCAATGCACTTCGCACGTGTTCCTCGACGGCAACAGAGTTTCGGCCATCTTCGCTAAAGATCGAGGGTACATCTGCACTGGTCGGGGCACTAGCGGGTTCGCAACTTCCTGCTGTCGCGATCCCAGTATGTACCATGCAATTTGATTCACAAAACGCAGAACCAGTTCTAGTCGCTGAGGGAAATGGGCCCGATAAGGCTGTTCTTCTACGTGCTGACGCCAATTCTAACCAGATGCTTTTTGCGCCGGAGATGGAGCCGTTCGACACGTCCTGGGTGGGGAAGCCGGAGGCCATTCTTCAGGCTTTTTCATCGATGGCTCCGTTTCTCTTGTTTATGAAGAGTGCCGGCGGAGACTATGCGTGGCACTTAGATGGTCACTATGCGAATCTGACGATCGACGATCCATGGCTGATCGAACCTTACGGACACCTTTACTACGGGGCGTTACTGGAACAGATGGAACTACACAACTTCCATACCACGATAGGCTTTATCCCCTGGAACTACGACCGAAGTCAAGCCGATATGGTAGCGCTATTTCGCGCTCATCCGGAGAGATTGTCGATCTCCATCCATGGAAACAATCATACTCACCGGGAATTTGGTGACTACGACGGTGATTCCTTTCAGAAGCAGGTTGGCAATCTCAGGCAGGCAATCGCGAGAATGGAACGATTCCAGGAGTTAACCGGTATTCCGTATGACCGATTCATGATTTTTCCCCACTTCGTGGCTCCGAAACCAACATTCGCGGCCCTTCGGATGTTTGATTTTCTCGGGACGGCCAACTCCAGCGATGTGCCCGACGGGTCACCTTTACCCTCGGATCCATTCTTCTCACTACGCCCATATACTTCCAACTACAGTGACTTTTTGAGCCTGTTCCGATATTCGGCGGAAAAGCAGGTGCCGCGGACAGAGATTTCCGTTCACAACTTTCTTGGCAATCCTCTGCTGTTTTACGGTCACGAGAAGCTTTTCGATAAAAGCATAGAGGAATTCAATAAAGTCGCTGATTTTGTGAATCGACTGCCGGGGGGCACGCAGTGGAAATCTCTGGGTGATATTGCACGTCACCTTTACTTCATACGCCTGCGCGACGATGGCGACTTCGACGTTCGGATGGTGTCGAACGAAATGGAGTTACGAAACCCGACTCAGCGCGATGCTGTCTTTCATGTCGAACTGGAAAGAGATACCTCAACAACCATGCCAAGCGTGAGTATCGGGGACTCTCCCGCCGCGGTCGAGCAATCACGAGGGAAAGTCACGTTTCGGCTGCTGGTGCCGGCAGCAGACGTGAGGAGGGTGAGTCTACGCCATCACAATCAAGGCCTTAGCGCTGCGGATCTTGGAACTAGCAGTTTCTCTGCGTCTACCCTGAGATACATTTCTGATTTTCGTGACTTGTACCTCTCTCGCTTTTCACTGGGTCGACTAGCCACCTCGGCCTATTACCAATATGGTTGGGATTCGATAGAGCTTCGGGCTGAGAAAGCATGGAAGACTGTAATCGTCTGCACAGCTATGCTTTTTGCTGCCCTATGGTGGTTACGGCAAAGGCCACGATTCAAAGAACGAGAACGCAGGATCGGGCCGGCAAATGTGCCCGCTCGGCGCAACACGCACCCCTGACGAGAGAATACCGTGTACCTTTGTTGGAAAAGTCACGCCAACTCATCTAGATCATGGGCATAGTCCTCACTTTAGACATCCTGGTAATAGCGGGCCTGGTGCTTGCCACGCAAAAGAAAGGATTGGAGAACACTCTGCCCCTGGCCTCGTTCTTGTTCGTACTTTTCCCCGAGGAATCAAAGATTGCCATTCCCGGTCTGTTCGACATGACCACTCAACGGGTCATCGTTCTGACTCTGTTTATCCTCTGTGCGGTCCTTCCTAGACCGCTGGGCCCAACCCCCAAGCGATTGCCACTTGCCATTTATATCGTAACTTTGTCGTTATGGTGGTTTCTGTCGGCGGCAGCGTCAGTAGTGTTCACCACCAGCCTCAAGTATGTTCTATCGCAACTCCTCGACCTATTCATGCTCTATTACATCTTCGCTAGATATGTCACCACCACGCGTACTGTCAGAAAGGTTCTCTATGGCCTAGTTGCCGGCACTGTAGTCTGCTCAGTGTTCGGCGTGCTCGAGGTCTACACTCAGTGGACGGTGATGTCGCTTTTTCCTGAAATGATTCATCGTAGTGGGCCCGGCGGCCGCGTGTACGTCGACATGGCCAGAGGCCTGCGCGCTCAGTCCACATTTGGGCATCCCATTCTATTTGGAAGCGCACTCGCGATGACGATCCCAATCGCCCTCTATCTCGTAAGCACAACACGAGGGGCGGTTCAAAGGCTGGCGCTTTGGGTCGGACTTCTGCTGATGTTCGTCTGCATCTATAAGACAGCAAGTCGCGGACCATGGCTGGCCTTGGTCCTGTCGCTTGGAGTCCTTCTGGTGTCCAGCAAGGCGAAAATCAGGAGAAATATAGTCATCATCTGCCTTCTGACGGGGCTTGTCTTCGTTGCCAGGCCAGGCGTGTGGCAGACGATTTACGACGATTACCTGTCCACCGTGGACAAGAATTCCTCGCAGGGTGAATCCTACCAGTACAGGCTTGCGCTTTATAGCCTGGCGGCGCACGAGCTCGGCCGAAGTGTACCGCGCGCCATCTTGGGGTATGGCCCGGAGTCCTTCTTCTTTTTGAAGATTGTTGGGCATTTTAATGGACGGACGTTTGCATACGAAAGTTGCGATAGCTCCCTAGCCTCGCTCCTCATCGAAACGGGTTACGTTGGATTTACCATCGTGATGTTACTGTTTTATCGAGTGCTGAGACTTACCTACCGAGCATACCGTTATCTTCCGGCACCCTACAATTCACTACCGATGATTTTGCTTTCTACCATCGTAACGTTTTGCTTCATGCTGACGAACGTGGCGATATTTGGATGGGGCCAGGAAAATGCCATGTTCTGGATTGTAGTAGCCCTTGCCATGGTTTATCCATATCTTGTAAGGTCGGAGCACGGAAAGAGATCTAGTCTGACTCCGGTTGATTCAGCGGTGCTATCGCCGGTGTTAGCTCGGTGACGCCGTTCCCTACTTACCAGCCCAATAGCGTTTGGGCCTACCCCGTCTAAACTTTCCGCGGTTGTAACCACTACCTGACATGACTACATGCATGGTGACATATTCGTGTTATGAAGAAGACACTCGCGTAATGCGATACGCTGAGGCGCTGGCCGCCCGGGGAGACCAGGTGGATGTAATGGCGTTGCGCCGCGCCGGACAATTGGAGCAGGACATTCTCAATGGTGTGAAGGTTTACCGAATTCAAGAACGAGTACCACACGACAGCTCTCGAACCTCCTATCTGGCAGGACTTCTGTTATTTTGCTGGCGCGCGATGCTCGTATTGATTCGCAGACATATCGCAACGCCGTATCAGTTGATCCATGTGCACTCCGTGCCCGACTTCCTGATATTTGTCAGCTGGCTCCCAAAGCTGACGGGTACCAAGATCATCCTGGATATTCACGACTTGCTCCCGGAACTTTATGCTGACAAATATGGCGCGGGTCAGCACTCGGTAGTGTTCAACTCACTCCTCTGGGTGGAACGTGCGTCGGTTGCCTTCGCGGACCATGTAATTGCCGC
Organism: Terriglobales bacterium; assembly: GCA_963803205.1. Lineage (GTDB taxonomy): Bacteria > Acidobacteriota > Terriglobia > Terriglobales > Acidobacteriaceae > CAWDLG01. The sequence goes on along the minus strand of CAWDLG010000001.1, from coordinate 178,426 downwards.
AAACGACCTGTGGAAAGACAAACTGGTCTCACGATCGACAAAAACTCACAAGTGTAGCGCGATGGTGAATGTACCTGATCAGTCCTTGTTTTCTCCTAGCGGAAGAACACGCAGCGATGAAAGCATTGTTCTCCTGTATCCGGGGAGTCTAAACTGGCATCAAGGCCTAGACATTGCCATTCGGGCTTTTGCGCTTATTAAAGAGGAGGTTCCTGAAGCGCATTTTGATATCTATGGCGAAGGGCCCTACCGCTCGTTCCTCTTGAAACTCATCGAAGAACTAGGGCTACAACATCGCGTGTCGATCAAGAGCTTTACGTCTGCGCGAAATATTGCTGCCATTATGGAAAATGCAGACGTTGGGGTCGTACCGAAGCGCAAGGATGGTTTTGGTAACGAGGCATTCAGCACCAAGATCATGGAATTTATGGCTATGGGTGTTCCCGTCATCGTGTCCGACACTAAGGTTGACCGGTACTACTTCGACCCCTCGGTCGTGAAGTTCTTTCGTGGCGGAGACGAGGAGGACTTGGCACATTCCATGCTTTTGCTAATCAAGAGCCCACAGGTCCGCAGTATGCTCGCAAAGCAGGCTTCCAAGCTTATTGAGAAGAATAACTGGAACATACTAAAGAAGGATTATCTCACGTTAGTGGATTCCTTGGTGGGAAATGCACCAGATCCGGAGTTCGTGAGCGCATAACCTATGACTATCGCCCCCCGCAACTCTGTGTCATATCGTCACGTTCTGTGTTCCTTCCGGCTGTTTCAGGGGCTCCTCCTGGCTCTTACGGGTCTTGTTGCACTCTCGTTTGTTGTCGAGACATCGAGATTTCTACCAGTCCAGAGTGACAACATGTATCCCGAAGCCGCTGGCGTGCTCTCTGCTCAGCGGTGGGCCCATGGTTTGGCGCTCTATGAGGACTATCGTCAGCCGCCCTATATGACTGCATCGTTTCCGCCCGTGTGGTATGGGATACTAGCACTCGCGGCCAGGGCCGGCGTCAACGACCTCAATTCATTGACACTCTTCGGTCGCTTCTTGAGTTTGGCTTCTCTCCTGGCAATTCTGGTCCTTGGTTTTAGTTGGAACCGCAGAATCGGGCACCCCATTGGGCTCTCGTTGCTGACCCCATTGTTTTACTTGTCACTTCCGATATTGATTCCTTGGGCTGTAACTGCCCGTCCCGACTTTCCTGGGTTGCTATTAGTGTTTCTAGCGCTTTACCTCGTAAGCCGTCGATACACAACAATGTGGGTGCCGCTAGCGGCTATCTTGGCAGCCGTTGGATTCTTGATCCGCCACAATGCAGTTGCTGTTCCGATAGCTGCCGTGCTGTGGCTGTTGTGGCTCAAACGGTGGAAACAGGCTTGCGTTTTTTCTGTGGCATGGGCAGCAGTTGTCGGTCCAGTGCTATTGCTGGCTCAAAGATACAGCAATGGCTTGCTACTTTTGAATATCTCGGGAGCCAAGTTTGGCGAGTTCGAGTTGACATACGTTCGAGACGTAATCGGCCGTTTGCTGATCTCACAGGGGCACGGATTTGTCACTGCCATTTTCGCATTTGGTATCCTTGGATTTATCGAAACGTGGAGGCGGTCTGACAAACGGTGCCGATTGGTTTGCATTTATCTAGCGGTCTCTCTTGGTCTTGCAATCATCGGATCGGCAGCCAGAGGAGCAGCGGTAAACCATTATCTCGAACCGACCCTTGCCCTTGCTTTGCTGATTCCAAGCGGTATGGCGCGTCTAAAATCCGTGTGGGTGGAAGATTCTCCCCTATCATCGCTCTCGATCGTCATGGTCGTTATCCTTCTCATTCCGGCCCTAGACGCCCAGAGGTGGGAGATGATGCACAAGCGTCCCGATGATCTGCGTGGCATTCTGCCTCTTGTCGAAAATAAGTCGATTCTTACCGATATCCCTTTCCTCGCAGCTAGGACGCGCAATTTAGAATTGCTGGACCCCGCCGCGCTCACCAATATGGAGCGCACTGGAGCCTGGTCCTCGAACGGCATAACTCAAGAGCTACATGAAAGGCGTTACGGTTTAGTCGTCTTAAGCCAGGGGCTGGATATATCTTCGGCCAACATTGCGGCGCCTTATCCCCGCTATCCTCACTTTGATTCACAAGTGCAAACGGCGATATCCGACAACTACGGCCTGTGCTTCCAGATAGGCAACGCTTTCGTCTACGGACGGCTTGCGGCCGGAAAAATGCTCGCAACCGGGAGCTGCCCAGCTCTCAACCAGCCATATCCCAACTCGATACAGGTATCTGCAGCGTCCCCTTTGTGAGAGTGGATTCCGACGGGACTTGCCCTCATCGGCTTCCTTCCGATGAGGCGCTTGTGTGCAACACAAACCAACCGACCGGTCAGACATGATTTTAAAACCTCGAAGTATGCCGGTAACCCATTGCTATTCAATGGTTTAAACCTGTTAAATTGACGCTCAAATTCGGTCCAAACGTAGAGTACGAAAGGGTCGGGATCCTCCAGCGATTTGACCATGTATCGATGGTGGCTGGACAAACCCCCTTGTGGCGGGGAAAATACAGCTTACACGGTGTGAGCTTATGTCTCGATCCTGCCAGGCACTGGTGCTGGCAACTACGATGCTGCTGGTCGGCTGCGGCGGAGCCCCTAGGGCAAGCCTTCCAACCACGCCGGCAACGGAAGAGGGCTTGCTATCAAGCTCTTCTCCGACTATTGATTTCGGGAGCGTCACGCTGGGTAGTAGCACCACTCAGAACGGCACCCTAACCGCCAGTACATCGACGGTTACGATAACCTCTGTGAGCTGGAATGGAGCAGGGTTTTCGCTCAGTGGTATCGTTTTTCCAGTAATCCTTTCCGCCGGACAGAGCGTACCCTTTACGGTCACCTTCGCTCCGGAGGCCCCTGGCACGGTCTCCGGGAGCATTTCCTTTATCAGCAATGCCTCGGATTCTCCGACGAGGCAAACACTCAAAGGCAACGGGATTGAAACGGAAGTTCGCAGCGTAACCCTATTATGGGACCCGAGCCCTTCGCAGGTGATCGGCTACAATTTGTATCGAGGGATGAAGTCGGGAGGGCCGTACTCTGCAAAGGTGAATTCTTCCGTGCAGCCAGGCACGAGCTTCGTCGATAATACAGTGTCGCCAGGCATTACGTATTACTATGTTGCCACTGCCGTAGATCAGGATTCTGTTGAGAGTTCTTACTCCAACGAGATAGTTGCCGCCATTCCTTAGTTCGGCCTCATTCTCGCCAAGGAAGGCTGTTCCAAGTCACTGTGGAAACAAAGCGAAAGCTGCCCCTGGGACATCTTCGCTCACAGCAATCTATTGTTATGAAGTAGTCGGGCCTCAGTTAGCCCGACGTGGAAAGTAGTTCTGCAAATCGGAAATTGGACGAGTGCACTCTACTGCAATCGCGAATCCGCACCCTGGGCCGTGAGCCTCGACCCGGACGATTTCTCCTTCGCCTGTGATTTGAGTATCACCGATAATATGGTGACTCCGTATCATCATGGCGAACCTCACATCACATTCCCGAGGGATGGCGGAGTCGGCCTCCAAGAGGATGCCCCCAAGACTCATATTCTTGCTGACAGCAAGAAGTTCGGAAACTGAGGTGCCGAGTTTGAATTCCACGCGGACTGGATAACGCAAGTCGAATCGACGGTGCCGGCGCTGTTCCGTAAAAGATTGCCGGTCGTCACCGTTTGGGCTAACCATAGTCTTTGCCGGGATTCCATTGGATACGACCACTGATGGGAGAAATCAACGCAGTGTACTATGACAGATTGTGGAAAAGTAAATTAATTTAGCTGGAGCTTTGCTGATCGGCGATATACCGCGGGCTCCGATCAAGGATGACCCCGGTTTCTTGGACCTGTCAGAACGACCGAGTCTTAACTTCTCCGCAAGGCTAGAAAGTCCCATAGATCCGACGTCCTCTCAAAGCGGGCTTTGCGCCGGAGTTCGCTTTGATCATGCTCCGAATATCTCCTGCTGTACCTCAAGATAATGCGGCCTAAGTCGAGCACCGTGCATGCCGCTAAAACGACCTCTACGTTCAGGTGAACTATGAGCGACACAGTCGCAATCTGTGCTCTGAGCTACTTTTCACGCGACCATGAAGGACTCTTGACATGTAAGCGACCATTGGGTCATCGGTTTGCGTGTAATGGTATCTCGAACATATGTCCTAACTGTTTACGAGCCGACTGCGCCGGTAACAACCCCGATTGCGAACGAATACGTGAGCAAAGAAGCGGCAGTCAACCTGCTGCGTAGCAAGGAGAATTGATGCGATGAGTACAGTCGATGTTGTGATCCATTGTTATAACTGCGGACACTATCTGCAAAGCTGTGTCGCTAGCGTACTCTTCCAGGCAGGCGTCGACGTGCGGGTGCTTATAGTCGACGATGCTTCGACGGATAACACCGCCGAGATCGGGCGCGAACTGGCGGCCTTCGGCCTAAAGGTCGACTTTCGTCGACACGAAGTGCGTCGTGGCGATTTAGGGATCTACAACGAGAGTTTAAGTGGATGGTCTACTGCTAACTACGTTGCGCTATTGTCGGCTGAGGACGTGCTAGCCGCTGGTTCGCTTCGGCGGGCCGTGCAGATCATGGACGATAGCAGGGACATCGGTATCGTCTATGGACAAGCTATACACTTTCGACAAGACGCTGAGCTTCCCACGATCAGCGTATCCGGTCACAGCCATAGCCGGTTCACTGGAGTCGAATGGCTGGAAGCCGCATGTCGCGACGGAAAGAACCTTCCCGACTTTGCTGCGGTTGTCGTCCGCCGGAACATACAACGGTCGGCGGGAGAATACAGCCCAGAGTTACAGGACGCGGCAAGGTTAGAGATGTGGATGCGCATCGCTGCTGTCTCCAATGTCGCTCGCGTGGATCAGGTTCCTCAGGCATTCTCACGCAAGAATCGCGGCCGCATATCCGACCTGCAGGACCGCAAGCGGGCTTTCGAAGCCTTCTTCCAGCGCCGTAAGTCCCAAGTGCCTGGGGTCCTCTATTTGCGGGATCTGGCCAACCGCAGCCTGGCGCGGGACGCTTTACAGGAAGCGTGTCGGTCATACGACCGCGACGACGCAACAACAGGCGATAATCCCGAACTTATCGAGTTTGCTCTTTCAACATACGACGGTGCCCGGACTCTGGTTGAATACGCCGCTCTTCGCCAACGCGAACGCCTCGAATCTCTTTTCCGTAGCGACAAACCGCTAGTCGCATTGGCGGCGCTCAAGGCGAACAAATGGTTCAGACAGCGGGGCTCGGGAACACTCGCCGCCATTCTGAAGAATATGCAGCCTGCCAACGCCGCCCATAATGAAGCACCTTCGCCCCAATAATTCGGTTTCCTCGTGAAATTCCGACGTAGCCGCGTGAGGTGGTAACGGCCCTACCTTAGGCCCTCCGCTAAACCTTTCCCCGTCCAATTCTTGTTTTTTCCGCGGCCTTTTCCTGTAGTCCTTCCTCTTCTCTCAGCCCCTTTCTAGCTTCACTTCTCGGTCCAGCGCCGAGATTCCTTCCCTTTTGTTGCCTACCTCGATTTCTTCCAAAATAGCCGCTTTTGAGGCCTTTAATATCAATCACTTCGTTTACGATGCGATCGATTCGAAAGGGCAACGTCTGAAGCCCCATTAAGTACAACGGTTTGACATTGGACTGTTTCCATTTTCAGGTCTTCGGAAATCCGGAATTTTCGCTGGTGCGTGCGATCACCGGAGGGCCCCCGGCCGCGAATCCAGACTGAGAAATGGCGTTGGCAGCGGAGTCGGGGAGCCGGGCCGCCCTGTGGAAAAACCAGTTTTCTGCCCTCAGATGCAACTTCGTGCACTTACTGATCCAATTCAACTCATCTGCAGAAATTTCTTGGACTTGCCGTCGCAGGATGATAAAGTCCATTGCTCGCAGCACTCGTGAGACTCCCCCAGAGTTTCACGTTCTGAACCGTTCCTGTCTTAAGCAAGAATAATGGCCGCCCGCACCATCGTTGAAAGTTGACTGGTGCATGCACCGTTTCTGTGTTCGCGCAAAAGCGGGGGTTCCGATTCGTGTATTTAGAAGCTTTTGTAACACTCTCGGTTGCGATACTGATTGCATCGGACGGTGATCGACATCTGGTAAAAAGGGAGACCTTGTGAATTCAAAGGCCGTATCGTCAGTCGTTTCGGCGTTAGTCGTCGTGTTAATGGTGGGCCTCGGCGCCATCCCCTCTTTGGCACAAGCTCCCGCGTTTAACGACTTCAGTTCGGTGGCAAACCTTACGCGGAATGGAAGTGCGGCGCAGTCTGGAAACGTGTTGAGGATTACTCCAACTCAGCAGCAACAAGCCGGATCTGCATGGTTCAACACGCAGCAGGCTGTGGCTGACGGTTTTTCGACTACTTTCAGGTTCCGAATCGGAAACGACCAGCAAAGCTTTGCCTTTCCTGCGGACGGCTTTGCTTTTGTAATCCAGAATTCAGGCCTGACGGCCCTGGGGCCGACCGGTTGTGGTATCGGATATGGCAACAATCCTCTTTGCACGCCAGCTACTACGGGCATTCCGCATAGCTTGGCCATCGAATTTGACACCTACTCCAACGGAGCTTCGGAGAACTTCAATAACAACCATATAGCCGTACAGAGCTGTTTCACCGCTGCCAACAGCGCGGACAACGCCAGCAGTTGCAATCTTGCGGCAAACTACGCTCTGCCATTTACCTTGGCAGACGGCGCCGTTCATAAAGTCACCATTACGTACGCCCCGGCGTCTAACGATTGCGGAAGTCCGTGTGCCGGCACGCTCAGGGTCATCGTAGACGACCGAGATGTCTTCCCTGCGGGTGTCAGTGTCGACATAACCGCACTCGGCCTGAATGGTGGCAATGCCTGGCTGGGTTTCACCGGGTCAACCGGCGCATCAGTCGAGAATAGCGACATCCTAAGTTGGAGTTTCACCCCGGCAAGCCAGAGTATTGTTGCGACCAAGACCGAGCCGACTGTCATTCCGTTTCAGGATAACGCCTTCACCTACGAAGCGCAGCTGAATGGCGGAAATCCATCATCCTCAGAGACGATCCAAGTCACCCCGCTGATAATGAACCAGGAGGAGTGCAACGCCCTGGTCCAGACCAAGTATCCCGGGGCCAAATGCTTCGTCTACAAGGACGCGGGAGGAGCTGGGATTGACCGGTCCGTCATGTTCGAACTCACCTGCCCGCAGGCCTCGAACAACCCGCTCTGCGATCCGTTTGATTCGGAGCTGGGTACGACGTTTGATTTCTCACTTGGAAATAATTCCGGCTTCCCGACTAATCCCGACGCCTTGGACTTTACACCGTTCCCGGGCTGGCTTAAGGGACACGGCCCGGTTGCCGCGCACCCTTGCCAGGCCAATCCGGGCAACACTCCGGCGCTTTTCCAGAGCAATCAGATCACGACGTTCTTCCTGACTGCTACCGACCCCAAGACCAAGGGCGGCAGCGGCGGTACGGGCTCATGCTGGGTAGCAACTTACAATCAGCCGGACGAGATGCCGCCAGCTGTCACTATCATCACTCCTACTGACGCTGCGTCCTACGCTGTAGGGACACCTGTGGTGGCCAGCTACAAGTGTAGTAATCCGACCACCTCGCATCCGACTGGCAACTCGACTGGCCCATACCTCACGGCGGCAAGCTGCCAGCAGAGCGTTGACGGCGGGCCATTTTCCACCGCCGCTTGCTCTCCGGTTGCAGGGGGCATCCAATGCACGGGTACTCTGCCCACGTCCCTTGCCCCTGGACCGCATACGTTCACGGTCAAGGCGAAAGATAGTGGCAAGAACACTAGCGCCAAATCCGTCAGTTATACGCTGCTGGGACCGGCCGCCGACTTGGCGATCCTGAAAGTGGGACTACCGATTGTGCGCACTGGCAACAATCTGAAGTATGTAATCGGAGCAACAAATCTGGGAACTTCCACTGCGACTGGAATAATGATCAGTGATCAGTTGCCGGCCGGCGAGGCCTTTGTGAGCGCCTCGGGCACCAACGAGAGTTGCTCGGTTATTAACAAGAAACTGGTCTGCGCAATGACGCCAGTGCCGTGCACCTTTGCGGCTGGACTGGTGACCTGCAACGTCGGCTCGCTTATGCCGCTTTCGTGGTCCTCACTGAACGGCGCTGTCGTTCAACTCACGGTGACCGTGACTGCCGGCGCTAACAGCAAGGTAAAGAACACTGCCACAGTCAGAAGTTACAACACCGATCCGAAACCGAATAACAATTCGTCCTCGTTCACAACCGCAGTGACGCATTGAGAGGTGATAGTCGCTCTGGCCGACCGACGCAAGAAGACTGCTGCAGCCGGTAGCGCCCTGAATTTGTTTTTGAGTCGACTTATCGGTGCTTGGATAGTTCGGGACTGCCGGCAGCAGCATCGTAGATGTTCTTAAAGTCAGCGCGTCGCAGCAAGTTTTCAGCTCCTGGATCTTTCCTCATGGCATCAAGCAGGCGGCGTGCCTCCTGAAAATGCTGCTGCGCTTCATTCTTACTGCCTGAATTGAGAGCAATCCTAGCCAGAAGAAAATGGGCACGTACGCTAAGGGGCTGCATGCCGAGCTTATCGGCCCGCAAAAGAGTTCGATTGAGCTCCGGCTTGGCTTGGGCGAAGTTTCGATCTTGGATCATTGCTTCTGCCAGCGAAACCGAAGATTCCACGGAAACGTACTTCAACCCAACACTGTCTCCTTGCGTAACCAAAAGGCGCAGGCTGGAAATAGCTTGCGTGGCGCGTTTCTCTTGCACGCTGATTCTGGCGAGATTCGCTTTGGCAATGACCACCTTATCCGGCTCCTTGCTGCGGGTGGCCGCCTGCAATTCCTGTTCGTAGGCAGAACGCGCAGACTTCAAGTCACCGCGATAGAAGGCTGCATCGCCCTGGAATCCCAACGTTTGGGCCAGCATCCCGTCATTCTTCAGCGCACGGGACAAATTAAGGGCTTCCTTCAAGTAGGCATCCGCATCGGCGCCACGCCCGCCGAGGATAAGGGCCTGCCCATATCCCCCAAGCACCTCTGCCATCCAGAAGGTTTGGTCCTTAAGGTCGCGGAAAGTCTTGAGTGCATCTTCCTTGGACTTCAGTGCAGCGCCGAACCGGCCCTGGTAGTCAAAGAGTTTCCCGAGACTGTAAGACTCGATCGCCGCCCCGCGTTTGTCGCCCATTTTGCGGCGCAAGTCGAGAGCACGCAAATACTGTGAGATAGCCTCGTCGTACTGTCCGATTTCCGCAGATGCATCGCCTAGATTGTGGACCGCCTCCACTATGTCTTGCGGTACGTTCGACTTCTCCCGCAATTGCAGCGCCTGCTGGAAATACGTAAGCGCATCATCGAACTGGCCTTTTTCCGAATACACGGAACCGATGTTGTTCAGGCAGATTGCTTGCAGGCTCTCATTACCCAGGTCCCGTTCCAGCTGAAGCGCCTCTTTGTACATCTTTAATGCCTGATCGTGGTCCCCACCCTGATCGTCATAGAAATTGCCGAAATCGATCAAGGTGTCACCCAGGCCGCGCTTGTCGCCGATTTCGCGCCGAACCTGCATCGCCTGCTGGAAATTCTGCATCGCATCGCGATTCTTGCCGAGCAAGGCCTGATCCCTCGCAACTTCATTCAGGCTGAGAGCAAGGCCTCGCTTCTGACCAATTTGCCGCCAAACCGCAAGCGCTTCCTGTTCACTGCGAATACCTTCCTCGGGCTTACTCAACATCCGATAAGCCACGGCCATCACATGCAGACTGGCAGCCTTCTGCTCCTGATTGTCCATTTGGACGGCCAGGCTATAAGCGCGGTTCAATGTCTCAAGACTTCCCTGCGGGTCTCCACTCCTGATCGTCACCCGCCCGAGTTGAAGCGTTGCAACCACGTCTTTGGGGCTGGTAGTCAAGATCTTTTGGTAGTATTCGCGGGCTCTAGCGAGGTCGCCGGATTCGTCGTATAGGCCGGCCAGAGCTGACTGGATGTCGGAATTGTCCGGAGCGGCCTTGGCCAGCGATTCGTACGCTTTAATCGCTTCAGGGTAGTTCTTGGTCACGCGGGAACGAATACCGGAAATCAGATATCGCTCTGGGTCTGACAGGTTCTCACTTAACAACACTCCGTTTTGCGCGGCCTGCTCGGCTTCGCTGTCATATCCCAGACTGCTATAGGTCTGCGCGAGGTGCGAAAAGGCTAAGGCGAACTCAGGATCCTCCTTCGTGGCCGCATCGAACTGCTTTTGCGCTTCCAGGTACATTCCGTCTCTCTGCAACAAGATACCGGCGTTGTAGTCTCGCAGCGCTTCTACCGACTTCGAAGTAGGTTGAAAAGAGCTGGCCTTCAACTCCTTCAACACTCCCTCAGGCAGCGCCAGTTTCTGACGAATCGATTCGGCCAATCGATCTATCGCGTCAGAGATGTCCTTTTCGTTGGCCACGTCAATCTTCAGGGGGATGGACCGTTCGCTCTTGAGGTCCTGAAGCGTGGCATCAATGCGAATCTGGTCGCCAAACCTGGCGTACTGTCCCCAGACCAGGCGGTCGGCATCGCTGAAATCCGCCACTCGACGGATCGTCGGCGGATCCAGCACCGTGGACGGAGCGATTCGCAAATCTCTGAAGATCTGGTGGACACGGCTCGGGCTCACGGTATGCAACTGTGTCGACTGACCTACGTCAGTGCTCAACATCTCGGCCATACTCGAGCCGAGCCAATCGAGACTGGCGTCGTCGGAAGCGTTACGAAACGGCAAGATTGCCAAAGATATGGCCGGCCCGGCGGATGGCTGCGCAGCGCTCGGCGCGAACAGTCTCTGCCGCAACAGAAAGCCGGCAACTGCGAGTACCACAGCCATGACGATCCCACCCAGTAGAGGCCAGTTAACATCCTGCCCCCATGGCTTGACGCCAGGTTCGAACTTGATCGTCGCAGCCGCGCGCTTGCCCTGCCAGACTTCGAGGTCGGCCAATATCTCAGTTGCGGTCCTGTAGCGGAATTCGGGATCGCTCTCCAGGCACTTGCTGACGATGCTGCTGAGGGCCGCGGGAATGGTCGCATCATGACTCGACACCGAAATGGCGCGCTCCTGGGTGCGCTTTAGCAGGCTGGCAATCGCGCTCTCCGCCTGGAACGGCATCTTGCCGGTGAGCAATTCGTAGAACATCAGCCCTGCCGCAAAGAGATCAGACCGCTGATCGAGTTTCTTCCCAAGAGCTTGTTCGGGAGACATGTACTCCATCGTCCCCACGAGCGCGCCGGTTTGGGTCATGCCATCGCCGCCGACCGTACGTGCCAGCCCGAAATCCATCACCAGAATTCGGCCTGTATGTTCGCGAATAATGTTTTGCGGCTTCAGGTCGCGATGAATGATCCCGGCGGTGTGTGCAGCTTCCAACGCCTGGCACACCTGCCGCATGATTTCCACTGCTTCTTCGGGGGGCAATTTTTTGCGCTCTTGAATCAGCGAGCGCAAATCCTGGCCCTCGATGAATTCCATGGTGATGAACTTGACGCCGTCACTCTCGCCCAGGTCGTAGATCCGGATGACGTTCTTGTGCGTCACCTGGTGTGAGAGCCGAAGCTCATGTTTGAAGCGCTCGACGATCGCCGTATTGCGCGCCAAGTCAGGCCGGATCACCTTCAGGGCCACCATGCGGTTCAGTTCGCGGTCCCTCGCCTTGTAAACAGAGCCCATCCCGCCCTCACCGAGGAGCCGGACGATCTGATAGCGCTGTGCCAGCACCATGCCCGGCGGGAACGCGCCGTGATCTCCGAAAAATGGATTGGAGGCAAGGGCCTGTGACGGCGAGACGCCATCCACCATCGTGGCGGGATCCACATCGAATGTAGGTGGCAGGTCCGAAGGCGGCGCCAGGTTCGAGGAACTTGAGCCGCTGGAGACCGCTGCCGGCCCGCCGACAACGGTAGGAAAGTCGTCGGGATGTGGGCGGGGCTTGTTTTCCATGGATTGTCTGGTCCGAACGTGGCACTGCTCTAATAAGGAGGCTGGACCAGATCGAGCCTTTGAGGACGAAGTATATACCCCGCCACACCGCGACTAAAGGCAGAAGACAGGGCGGTGGCGCAGTTTGGAAGTCAATCGGTATTCGGCCCCATACAACCCGAGACAGGGCTGAGGAGGGTAACGGAGGGCCGGCAAAGGCTTTGGAGGGATACGAGCTCCAACGTTTTTCTCGCGACCCGCGTAACATCATCGCCATCCTATGGTTAGCGTCAGATCACCCACAGGCCGCCTTGAGTGGCTTCCATGGCGCTTGACATTGACGGTCCGCTAGAATGTTGGGACATGGTCGCCTGCGTTACCCCAGTTTTCGTCCCGGAACCATCTTGATGGGTCCATGTCGGGGCCCAACTGGTTCTCCTGGATCTCTGCAACCTTCCTGATCGCAGCTTCGATTGCCTGCCGTTCGTTGTCAGCCTCGGTTTTTCCCGCCAGTTCCTGAAGGCGAAAGAAAATAGTGGCCCGGGCCTGCGAAGCCAGTCGGCGAAATGATGCGCTCGGAAGTCGCGGTCTCGAAGCCACGCGCCTGCAGGCTGATGGGAACTAGATTAAGGGCGAGGTACCGGCGGGGGCACGAGGAAGAGGAGATTTTACGATTCCTGAAGGCGGGTGCGGAACTGGCGGAGACACGCCGACGGTTCTGCTTTAGCGGGTGGAAGTGCTAGTGGGGGTAAGCAGACAGGTGGAAGCGGTTGATCAGAAATAGTTCCCGTTGCGGTAAACGACATTCCAACCGTCGCGCCCGTGAGGGTGGGGCGCACCCGTCCCGCTGGCGGTCATTCCAAATCCGCTGGAGTCGGAAGCAAAGTTCACGACTTTAGCGTGGCCTGCGAAGGTTCCGGAAAAGGTTTGTCGCATCATGGTGCATTCTAGCCGCCTGCGTGGGCTTTGCGAGAGTCGTTTTTAGCTGCCGTCGCCGAAGTGCCTCCGGCAGAGTGGCACCTTCCCCCCAGTCCGCCATTCTGCCAGAGTTTTCTTTGCGAGCTGCGATGGCAGCTTGCCCTCAGAGAAGATCAGTCACTGACGTTTTTAAGCCAATGCGCGTTCCACTGAGCAAGCCTTTGATCTCCACCAGAAGGTTTCCCGCCTGGTCATATTGCTGAATTAAGAATGTTCCCGCGAACGTTTTCCCGTCGGGACTAAGATCTATATCCTGACGAATTCTGGCGAAACCAAGGGGATTGTTTGGGTCGCTAGCTGGATCAAAGCTAATGCCAAAGTGATTGAGCTTGTAGTGCCGACGCCCGACTTTCTGCCACACGCCCAGGCAAACATTTCCGGTAGCGGGAACGCGCGATGAAACAGTTGCTTCCGTGCCATCGCTGTGCCAGGTGGAGAGGGCGTTATCAACCGGAGCCCCGTCCGGCGGTAGTCCAGCGCCTTCGTTGCCTTTGGCAATGAATAGGACGTGCCACATACCCACCATGGAGACATCTGAATCGTGATCGGAAGCCAGGAAGAGCGAGGCTCCGCCGAAATCAACTGGTTCATTCCATGACTGTGGCGAAACATGCGCTTTCCCGGCACTTTGGAACGGGTCGCCACATCCGGCGGATGCCCGAGGCACCAGAACCACCCCGCAAACGACCGCCCCGAGAACTAACGTTAGACTTCTAACTATATTCTTCATCGAGAAGCTCTCCTTTAAATTCTTCATTATTTGGTGCTGACCGCTGGCGAGGAACAATCTCACAAGCCCTTCTACCCTGGTGAGAAATCTGGCGGCTGATGGAACAACACGCGTTGGACTTATCGCATTCCGAGTGCTGGCGAGGCAATCGTCAGCCGATCACTGCCAGTACATTTCAAGATCACGGGTCAATCGACTGAAACTAAACACTTTAAGTTGGTCTGCAGCCACACTTGACCTTTTACCAAGGACACTTCAAACTCATTTCCCCCGGGTCAAGTCCTGGGAGTCACGATGCCGCCGGAAACCAAAGTTGCCAAAACCGCCGTCTTTGGACCCTACCTGCTCGACTTTCGCTCCGGCGAATTACGTAAGCACGGCATTCCTTTAAAGATTGGAGAACAGCCGTTACAAATCCTCATGTTGCTGGTGCAGCGGGAAGGAGAGTTAGTTGTACGGGAAGAGTTGCAAACGAAGCTCTGGTCCACCGATACGTTCGTGGACTTCGACCACAGTCTGAATTCGGCAGTGCAGCGATTGCGAGATTGCCTCTCCGACTCAGCCGGAAAAGCAAGATGGATCGAAACTGTCCCTCGCAGAGGGTACCGTTTCCAGGGAAAAGTTGAGTGGTCGCCCGGTGTGGCCGCAGCAACAATATCGAACAATACCAACGGCAACGCACACAATCTCCCGACAAATAGCCAAATTGTGACATCGGCATCTACGACAGAACTGCCGTCTTCCCCGAGGAGAACTTGGCGTCGTTTCTTATGGCCGATAATGGCTGGCTCCCTAGCGCTTGTGGCAATCGCGAGTGTGTGGACTCTTCACTCGTCGTCCCTCCCCCTGCGAAATGTTCAGACGAGACAAATTACAAACGACGGACTGGAAAAGATCGGGGTCATGGCGACCGACGGAATACGGGTGTATTTTTCGGAGAAAGTAAATGGTCATTGGACTATTGCTGCTGCTGCAATTTCCGGAGGTAGCGTAGAACCAATCCGGATCCCGTTTCACGACGCGACTTTAGTGAATATCTCGCCGGATCGATCTGAGCTATTAGTCGCCGAGGGTAGTTCTCAGGAACATCCGCTTTGGGCGATTTCGATTCTAGGTGGCACGCCCCGACGCATAGGAACCACGCTTGCCCACAGTGCAAGCTGGTCTCCCGATGGAACGAAATTCGCTTATGCCACTGGCGGTGAACTATTTGTAGCCAGGCCTGATGGCATCGAACCTCGCCGGCTTGTACCGCCTGACAATATTACTGATGTGTGGGTATGGACTCCGGTCTGGTCTCCAGACGGGAAACGTCTCCGCTTTGAACGCTACAACATGGCCACGCATGCCAGTGCTCTCTGGGAAATTACGGCCGAAGGACAGAACCTCCATCGTGTTTTGCCTTATTCCGAAAGTGCGCCAATGCAATGTTGCGGCATGTGGACGGCAGACCAGAGGTATTACGTCTTCGACGCATGGAAGGATTTGGAGGCAGGACCGCCAACTGCTCCCGCATCGAACCTGTGGGCCATGCGGGAAACCCAGCATTTATTGACGCGCAAAACCGAATTGTTTCAACTTACTAGCGGACCGGTCCACTTTTTTACTCACGTACTTAGCGCAGACGGCAAGGTAATTTTTGCGCTAAGCACCCAACGTCGTGGCGAGCTTAGCCGGTATGATGCGGCGACAAAACAGTTCTCCCCGTTTCTTGCAGGCATTTCGGCTGACAACATTAGCCTTTCTCGGGACGGCGCATGGGTTGCCTATGTGAAGTATCCGCAGGGCGAATTGTGGCGCAGCCGAGCGGATGGCAGTGATCCGCTGCAACTTGGTTTTCATCCTCTTATGGCCTTTGGGCCACACTGGTCGCCCGACGGCAAGCGAATCGCCTTTACCGCGCAATCCGCCGGCACGAAATTCCGGCCATACGTCGTTTCTGCTGACGGTAGTACGAAACCCAAGGCGCAAACATCAGCAGGCGCCGATCCGACATGGTCGCCGGATGGAAAATTACTGCTCTTCGAAAATTTGGAATCGCCTCAGCCAACTATGCAACTACTGGACTTGCAAACTAGAGTGGTTTCTACCGTCCCAGGGTCTGAGGCCATCCAGTCTCCTCGATGGTCTCCAGACGGGCAGCACATTTCCGCAATCAAATACGTTCAGGGTGAAACAGACAGGCTTATGCTGTTTGACTTCAAGACTCAGGCATGGACTCAGCAAGGGCAGACGCACGCGGCTTTACAGAACTGGTCCGGAGATGGAAAGTACGTTTACTTTTTGAATGACGACGACAAGCCAGGCATTTTTCGCATTTCGGTCGCCAACAATAAATTGACGAAGGTGATGGATCTAAAAGACTTTCGTGCCGCCGATCCCGACGGCGGCTGGTTTTCGCTTGGCCCACATGACGAGCCACTATTGTTGCGAGATACCGGCGGTGGTACCGAAGTTTATGCGCTCCAATGGGATGCTCCTTGAGTTTTCTCCCTCAACCTAGTTAAGAATGGGCGACTGAGACTCGTTCTCATCGGTTTGTTCAATGAATTGAACAAGGAACTACCATATTTTCATCAACACTATGTTGCTCAGACTTTTGACCAGGTTGATCTATTCGTAGCTTACCCGGTAAAGAGTTTTCTGAGGCTGCGTCGCGTGAAGAAAACGAGAAATTCATTTCGATGAGACGTTGTCCACTTCGCCCCTCTTTAGACAACGGCTCAAAGACGCATCCGACGAACAACGAGTTAGCAAAAAAATCCAAAGATCGAGACAAGACGTGTCTTCCCGTTGGGAGAGAGGCCGGTCCAAAGTCCCGGGGTTTTCTCCCAAGGTAGGGAGATTAGCGTGGGTCAGGCGCACTCGCAATTCTCCAAACTGGTATCCGAATACAGGGTGAATGTGGGAATGTCTTCGACAAAGCGATTAGATCGAAAACATGTGGGGAGGAAAGAAGAATCAATCCTCTATTCCTAGGCAGCATTTCGTACCACAATCGCACACTGCGGCACGTTCCCCAAATGTGTGGGTCGCTTGCAGTTTGGGTAGTTCGGGCATGCGAGATATGTCCCGAGTCTCGATTTCCTCATGACGAGCTCCGCGTAGCATCGCGGGCAACATGGCATGGTTTTCATTGGTCGATCCCCCTACATTTCTTGATGCACCTGTATGTTTAAACGGCCAATGGAAGGAAACAATACGGAATTTCCAGTAGGGTGTCATGTGGCACCCGGTGCTCCGGGGCGCTTGAATCATCATGCCTGGGATTCTCGGACTGATTTCGTATTTTCTTCCCGTTTCGTGGAGTAGCGCTAGATAGGCGATCATGGCCTGGTAAATACCCTCAAGCAGGAAAACCAGGCAGGGCTCCAGGCTCGGTTGGCTGTGGCAAGGGGACCTTACGCCTCCCCAAACCCCTGTAGGGGAAGGCAGGGCATGGTAGGGCAAGGCAGGGCCATTCCCTGCGATTATCAGAACGCGATATTCATTTCGAGCAGACAGTCCCCACTCAGCCCCATCTTCCAGTTTTCCTTATTGATGACGGTGCTGCTGATGCCTCACGGACGGTGTCACGCTGATCGCATTGGATGTATCCTGGATTGCAATCGGAGAACCGCACGCATTCGGAACGGGTATGGGCAACGGCACCAGGCTGAAGATTTTGGTCGCTGATGACTCGGCGCTTTATCGAGAACTGGTGAAGCAGTCACTTTCTGAAGAGGGGGACTGCGACGTTTTCCTGGTGACAGACGGGCGCAGAGCGATCGAATTTTTTGGAGAGCAAAGGCCGGAGATCGTAATCACTGACTGGACGATGCCCGACATCAGCGGAGTTGAACTCTGCAAGAAAATTCGGACAGATTTTCCCGAGGTCTACGCCCACCTTATTTTGCTCACGAGCCATGCCCACAAAGAACAAGTCATAGAGGGCTTGAATTCGGGAGCTGACGATTACCTGACGAAACCTTTCCATCCCGGCGAACTTCTGGCACGGGTCCGGGTAGGACGTCGCATGATCGCCATGCATCGCGAGATCAAAGCCAAGAATCATCAAATGGAAGAGTTGGCGCTCACCGATGCCCTAACGGGCCTCCCAAACCGTCGCGCGATTGATCTTTGGGCCAGCCAGCAGCTCAACGCGGCGGCGAGGTATAACTTTCCGCTCTGGGTGGCGCTGGCCGACTTGGATCACTTCAAGACTGTTAATGACACCCACGGGCACCACGTGGGGGACACTGTGCTCAAGGGCTTTGCCGCCATCATGAAACAGAACACTCGTGGCTCTAACCTCTGTGGTCGGTTCGGGGGCGAAGAATTCTTGCTGATCCTCACGCACTGCCAAAAGGAGGGCGTCACGACCGCGTTGGATCGCATTCGCAGGCAGCTCGAACAGGCGACCTTTACTGCCGCATCTTCTAGTGTTCATGGGTGCACGGCTAGTTTCGGCGTGGCTGGCTTCTGGGGAATGGTGACACCGTCTGTCGCAGAATTGGTAGGCCGAGCAGACTCCGCACTATATTCCGCCAAGCGCAATGGTCGGAACCGGATAGAGTTTGCATCAGATTAAGGCCCTAATGGGCAGTAGGTCGTCTAGTAGAAAGGCCGAGGCGTGGACAACGAAGAGGGAATTCTATTTCTGATGGACGCTCTTCAGACACAGAAGAAAGAAGCTGACGTCGAGCCGGGTCCCAGGACAGCTCGCTAACTCATCCCTTCACTTTCAGTGCCTGACGGTCGGGACTTAGCGCTGAAGAGTTTGCTCATGATTTCCCGCCTTCGCCTCTGACGTGCTTCAAACGCCGCGATGGTGTTCCGGTCGTGTAGCCGCTCTCGATAGTAGTCGCTGTCCCACAACTCGATTGCCCGCAGTTCCGCGACTAGTTCTTCCACCTCTGAAGTCATCCCTCGCCTCCTACAGCGAGATTGTCCTAGCGGGGATCCTCCAACCTGAGCCTGAGCTGGTATCGCAAACATATCAATCTCAGCCACGCGACGCAATGACGATCCGTTTACCGAGCAGCAGATGGCATGGAGGTCGTCCTAGAATGGGAACGATCAAGTAATGTGACCTCCGTAACGCCCGGTGGTCGTAAAGTTTGTACCCCGGCGTGCCGATACTGAAACTCTCGGCCTTAAACTAAGGCGTGTATGGACAGGCTTTCCATCCCCGATTGGCTCGATCCGTCGTCAGCGGTGGCCGACGCTGCGTTCGCTAATCCAAACCGCCGCCAACAGCGGCGCAAGCCCCCGGTTCGAACCGAAGACTCCGATCCAAGTCCCGCCGACGGCGCTGATTCTCACGAGCTTGACGAGCTGGCCTGAGTCCCCTGAGAAATCTCTCCAATTGCCTGCCGTCTGTCCTGCGGCGTACAGTATTAGGTCTGAGGGGAACATGGAATTTGCGGCTTGGCAAGCCGACCTCGAAGCGGTTCTACGCGAAGCCGATCCTGACCGGGTCAAGCTCCGAGTCGCCGCGCTCGAAAAGGCAATATTCGACCGATTTCAGGAGATTGCCGGACAGAGCGGTTACGAGGAAGAACGGCTTGCGATTGACAATGCCATCCACCAGCTGAGGCAAATTCAGCGCGATAAGCTGGGCTATCCGCCGGTAGAGCCACTCGACCACGGTGCGAAAATCGCTTGAGAATCGCTAGCTTAGAGGGTTAGCATCGTCGTGTAAGACCCGGAGCGGAAACTCCCAGGTACGCGTCTACCTCTGCGCGGCGGCCTGTGAGGGGGAAACGCTCCGGTCCCGCGAAATAGCCGGGTTGTTTGCCGTCGAACCCAACCATGGCGAACTGGACGAGATCAGCCGCCACGGACGCATTCGCCGCGTCGCTGACATCTCTGCCAGGCAGGGGCACGTGGTTCCGAGCTCCCTCGCCTACCATCACGTCAGCTTTTACTGGCAATCTCGTGTATTTCCAGGCGTGGCAATTTCTCGCCATCTACCCTAAGCGGAAGGGGAGAAGCCGCAAGTTCTGCGGCTTGACACGCGCACAATATCTCGGATCACTCAACCGAAATGCGCTCTCCCGTGACACTACCGGCTACCTCGGTTTGGAAGGTGCCAGAAGGATCGTAGATATCCAAGGTGAAGGAACCGCTGTGCGTATCGCCGTGTTTACTCAGCGTAAGCGTCTCACTGAGGTGGATCGTTCCCAGGAACGTTCCGTTCGTGTCGTAGGACCACACGCGGTGGGCGAGCTTGTAGGTCCGCCGACCTGTTTGCTTCCACGCCCCGAGGCAGACGGTACCCGATCTCGGATCGACATTCGGGTTGTGAACCTCGGTCCCACCGGCATTCCAAATCTGGTACGCCTCTTGGATGGTTTGATCGCCCACGATGAACCGGACGTACCAAAGGCCAACGATGGAAGCGTGTTCGGCGTTGTCCGGGAAAGACTCAGAGTTCTTTTGCATTGGGCTGGGTCGGGTCGGGTCTAGAGGACGACAGACGCATGGTGTCACTGAAACTGCTTATTGTGGAGGATGATATCGCAAGCCTGGAATTAATGACCGAGGTTTTCATCTCTCTTGAGGCGGAGGTGCGTGCGGTCAGCGATAGCCAGAAAGCAGCTGGCCTCGTGAATCAGGAGAGATTCGACGGGATTTTCCTGGATTTGGAAATGCCCAACCTGCATGGTTTCGATCTGGCACGTCTAATACGCAAGTCCTCCCGGAATAAATCCACGCCGATTGTTATCGTTACTGGGCGAGACCAGAGAGACACCATGCAACAGGCGTTCACGATCGGGGCAACTTTCTATCTTCAAAAGCCAGTGGACAGGCAAAAGCTGAGCATCTTGTTCCGGACCGTGCGTGGCGGGATGTTGGAGAATCGGCGCCGACACACGCGCGTTCCCATCCAAACCGAGGTGACGTGCACGGTCGGTTCTCGAACAATACGCGGGTTAACGTGGAATCTCAGCCAAGGCGGGATGCAGGTAGAAGCTGGCGTGGAGCCCAAGGATACGGTGCGAGTGTCATTTCAATTGCCGGTTTCAGGCGTGTTGCTCGAGGCAGTGGGCGCGGTGGTCTGGGCAAAGGGGACTCGGCAGGGCATCCAGTTCACGAATGTGAGTCCAACAATTGAGCAGTCGATCCGAGAATTCATCTCCGAAGTAGAAGAATAGGCAGTTGATACGGCCTCAAGAGCAGACTTTCGTGCGCTTAATTCGGAGGAGTGTTTCGATCCTCTGGTTTACGCAACAGGCGGTCGAGTTCGTCGGCGAGGGCGCGCGCATTGACCGGCTTCGAGAGGTATCCATCAAAACCAGAATGTAAGATTTTTTCACGGTCGCCCTGCATCGCATAGGCCGTAATGGCCAATATCGGCAGCGGGGCTAGTGCGGGATTCTCCCGGATCTTGCGCGCAACTGCGTATCCGTCCAGTACCGGCATGGATATGTCCAGCAGCAGTATGTCCGGTTGAGTCTCGTCAATTATACATAACGCCTCTTGACCATTGCATGCTTCGACTACCGTGTACCCTCGATTCTCCAGCATCTCGCGGAGCAGTTCGCGGTTAACTGGATTGTCCTCAGCCACGAGAACCTTGGTCATGATTGTCCCACCGACTTCGCCAGCTTACGGCCTTGGAAGACTCTTCCAACCTCGACCATGAGCTGTTGCTGCCAGGAACCATTCTTGTGAAAGAGCGCCTGGGTTTCGCGACTGAGAACAGCCAGCTCATCTTTAGTCAAACTCTTCGCGGTCATCACAAAAATCGGTAGTTCCCTCAATGTGGCCTCCTGTCGTACATGGCGGATGACCTCAAAACCATCCATGCCCGGCATCAGCAAATCCAGCACGACCGCACTCACAAGTTTCGAGGAAAGCACTTCGAGAGCTCTAGTTCCGCTGCGGACGCTCTCCGTCTCGTACCCGGCTGAGCGTAGGGTCTCCTCCAGTAACTCCAGAGCTCCGGGATCATCGTCGACCAGCAGAACCGCCTCGTCCTCGTCGGACTGAGGCAGTACGAATTTTCGTATCGTTTCAAGGAGCATGGGTTTACGAACGGGCTTAATGAGATAGTCCACTGCGCCCAAAGCGAAACCCACCTGTTTCTGGTCCACTATGGAAACAATAATGATCGGGATGTTTGCAGTTTCGGGGGCCTTTTTCAAGGCTGCGAGTGTTTCGAAGCCATTGCCACCCGGCATCATTACATCCAAAGTGATTGCGTCTGGCCGGAGGTGTCGAGCCTGCTTAACAGCTTCTTCTCCCGACCCAGCCATGGCAATTCGATATTCAGGACATAGATAGCTGGCGAGAAGCTCACGGGCGGTGACTTCGTCGTCCACAACCAGGATAAGCGGTTTCCCGCGACCTTCGCCTATCACGATCGACGGACTCGGTGGTTCGTTCACCAACGGAGTCTCGGCTCCTCTGGATCCCGCAGGGAGGGTAAAGGTAAATCGGCTGCCTTTCCCAAACACGCTTTCTAGCGAAATTCCGCCCCCTTGTTGCTTGACCAGGCGCTTGGTAATCGCCAGCCCCAGGCCGGTGCCTTCCTGGGTGGTCCCGGCAAGCCCCTCGACCTGCCGAAACTCCTCGAAGATCACCGCCTGATCCTCGGCTCGGATCCCGACGCCCGTATCCGTTACCGAGATGCAAACCGCGTTACCATCTCCGTGGCAATCGATATCGATTCGGCCCGCCTTCGGTGTGAACTTCACCGCATTGCTCAAGAGGTTGTACAGGATTTGTTTGAAACGGACCCGATCAGCATAGACGTGTTGATCGCTTTCCATCTTCTGCTCGATCTGGATATTTTTTGCCATTGCCAGCGGCTGAATGGTAGAGAGAACCTCCGGTAAGGCATCTTTGATCTGGAAACCTTCACATCTGAGTTCGAGCTGTCCGGCCTCGATTTTCGACAAATCCAGGATGTCATTGATTAACTGCAACAGGTGCGCTGAACCCTGTTTGATGTGATTCACAAAGCGTTTCTGCTTGTCGTTGAGTTGGCCTGCAGTCTGCTCGTCCAGAAGATCCGAGAAGCCCACAATGGCATTCAGTGGAGTCCGTAACTCATGGCTCATACTCGCGAGGAATTTGCTCTTTAGCTTTGTGGCACGTTCCACCTCGCGGTTGCGAAGCTCAAGCTCGCGGTTCTGTTGCTCAATTTGCTGCTGCGTCTTCTTTCGCTCCGAGACGTCACGGATGGAACTGATTACTCGAAAACCCTCGCTGGTTTGAATCGGGCTTAAACTGATCTCCACCGGGAATTCGGTGCCGTCTTTGCGCAACGCATATAGCTCCAAGCCTGCTCCCATGGCCCGGGGACGGGGTCCTGCGGCGTACCCCGCTCGATGCTGTGAATGCTCTGCGCGGACTCGCGCGGGGATGAGTTTTTCCACGCGTTCACCCAGCAACTCGTGGCGCTGATAGCCAAAGAGCTTTTCGGTCTGGCCGTTGACCAGGACAATTCTTCCCTGGTCATCGACCGTGACCACCGCATCGGGGGCTACTTCGAGGAGGGCCCGAAGATTCTCCCTGCTTTTCTCCAGCGCTTCTTCGGCCCGCTTGCGCTGGGTCACGTCCGTGACCACGCCCATCATCCGAATGGGCTGGCCCTGTTCGTTGCGGGAGACCTCTCCTTTGGCGGAAATCCAGTGAATGGCTTGGTCCACTCGAATAATGCGGCATTCGAACTCAAGGTGACCGGTCCGAAATGCCTCCTCGAAGCGTTGTTGCACAAGCTCGCGGTCCTCAGGAACCACATGGTTGAAGAAAACCTCCTTGCTCCACTTGGGAAGAAGGGATTCGTATCCGAAAATCCGGTCGTGCTGGAGTGAGCGCCATGCCTGGTCGGTAATCAAGTCTAGATCCCAAACACCTACTTCGCCGGAGGTGGAGGCGAGAGTAAGCCTCTGTTCGCTCTCCCGCAGCAATTCCTCCGCCCGCATGCGTTCGGAAACGTCCTTGGTTACCTTGGAAAATCCACGCAGTTTGCCGGTTCCGTCTCGCACGGCCGTAATAACGACATGGGCCCAAAATTGGGATCCGTCCTTCCGTATCCTCCAGCCTTCTTCCTCGTAGTGGCCCTCGGCGACGGCGCTCTGGAGTTCGCGCTCCGGTTTCCGATTCTGCAGGTCTTCTGGAGGGTAGAAGCAGGAGAAATGGTGGCCTACAATTTCGTGGGTGCTATAACCCTTGATGCGCTCGGCCCCTTGATTCCAGCTGACAACCCGTCCCTCTGGATCAAGCATAAAAATGGCGTAGTCCTTGACGCCGTCCACCAATAAACGAAGCTGCTCGTCTTTTTGTCGGGATGCTTCTTCTGCTCGCTTGCGCACCGTGATGTCCCGTATGAAGCTGCTGAATATCCACTGCCCTCCGAACCCGACCGGTGAGGTCAACATCTCGACAGGGAACTCGTGACCATCGCGGTGTAGCAACGTAGCTTCTGTTCGTTGCCGCAGCATCTTCTGCTGACCCGTTTCCAGGAAACGATGAAGGCCTCGCTCGTGCTCCTCCCGAAATCGGCGCGGCATGATGATCTCGGATAGCCGCCGGCCTAGCGCCTCCTGGGAAGACCAGCCGAAGGTTTTTTCGGCCTTCGAGTTCCAGTTTGTGATCAAGCCTTCCGCATTCGTGGTGACAACGGCATCGGGAGCTGTATTGATGATTAAACGAAGCCGCTCTTCGCTGGATTCCAGAATCGAGAATCGACGGTCCACGACCGAAGTCAGCACGGCGAGACCGAGGACCATAAACGTAGCTATCGTTATTCCGGTGATTCCCAGGGAGGAAACACTCACGGCATGGGACAGGTCCGGCGTCTTACCTGTGAATGTAAAATTGGCGGCGGCCATTCCGGTGTAATGCATGACCGAAATCGCCGCTCCCATTAACACGGCGCTCGCCGTCTTTGACCGCCATTTCTCCTTCACGTCATTGCGGAAACGAAACGTCAGCCAAAGGGCTACAAGAGAGATTACGACGGCGAATACTACGGAAAGTGTAACCAGCAAGGCAGAGTAAGACCACATCGCTGGCAGCCGCATCGCCGCCATGCCCGTGTAATGCATGGTTGCGATCCCGGCGCCCATAATGAGGCTGCCCACCATAGCCGCCGGCAATCCCATTCCCTTGCGACTCACGACGAACAACGCAACGGCGGACGTGAAAACAGCAGCTAGCAGAGATAGCAGTACCTCGGGCCAATCATAGAGCACCGGAATCGGCAACCTGAAGGCCAACATTCCAATGTAGTGCATTGACCATATGCCGGTCCCCATCGCCGCGGCACTCCCAAGAAGCCACGCGAACCGCATTCTGCCGTGTGCGGCGGTTACCCTGGCGGCCAAATCAAGCGCGGCATAGGAGGAGATCACTGCGATCAAAACGGATAGAGCAACCAGACGATAGTCGTAAGAGCCGCTAATTACCCCACCAATGCTAGTCATTTTTCCACGACCTTATTTAATACCGCCGAAAGCCCTCTTCCGTTTTAATGCCCAGTTGAATCGCTGCCTGTTGTCAGGCCCCTGCGCTTCGAGATAGAGACTCGGCCGTGCCGCTTTTCATCAGCTGCTCGAATTGTTCGAAAATGTGGGGATCCCACCACCCTTTAGCTACCTCTTCCTTCATGGTTTGAAGTGCGTCGGCGGAAGAAAAGGCTTTCTTGTACGGTCGTTCGGTGGTGAGGGCATCGTAAACATCGACGATTTGCAGGATCCGCGCAGTGATCGGAATGGCGTCTCCGCGAAGTCCATTCGGGTATCCCGAGCCATCTAGTTTCTCGTGGTGGTGGCGGATGATCGGCAGTACCAAACGAAACGACTTCAATGGTGCGCAGATGCGCTCACCCACAACGGGGTGCTCTCGTATCACTCTCCACTCCTCTTCGGTGAGTTTTCCGGGTTTCAACAGAATTGCATCGGGCACGGCGATCTTTCCAACGTCGTGCACCACGCCGGCACGCCGAAGCGCCGTAATTTCGTCTCCGGTGAGCCCGAGGTGCTCGCCTAGACGCGCCGAATAGTCTGCTAGGCGTTCACAATGACCATGAGTATGAGGATCTTTGCCCTCAATGCTCCGCGCCAGGGAAAACAAAACTGCCTCAACCCGTTCCAGTTCATCGGTGCGGTGTTTGAGCTTTAGAAGCGATCCTACCCGCGCTAGCAGTTCGGCTCGATCCACCGGGCGGGTCAAGAAATCATCCGCTCCGGCCTTGATGCCTTGGATTCTGTCCTGCTTGTCCGATAGCGCCGTAATCAAGACGACGGGTATCAGATACGTTTCCGCGTTGCTCTTGATCTTCTGGCAGGCCTCAAACCCGTTCAGGTGAGGCATCATCACGTCCAGAAGCACTAGGTCGACTTCAGTTCGATTGAGTTCTTCAACCGCAGTCGCACCGTCCGGCACGGTGACTACTCTGAATCCTTGAGTTGTGAGGAGTTCGTCCAACAGCTCGCGGTTGGCAGCTTGATCATCCGCGACTAGGATGGTTCCAGCTACTGACTCATGGGACTGATACTGCATTTATTAACATCCATATTCCAGCTCAGCGTCGCACGGAAGATTAAAAGGAGCTAATTACCGAAGTCACAGAGCTGGCTGGCCTGTACCGTCGATTGTGAGGTCCAACCTGTCTCGTCTGAAAGTTAGGTGTCTATCTCAGGATGTCACCGGATAGGTTAGCGTTAATGGAATTGAGTTCTGCAAAGAGCCTGAAGCTCCCGTGACCTCGATTGGGGTGTGCTCGGAGCGGTTTCTGATGTTACATCGCCCGCACGCCAACAACCGTGTCGTCGAGTCTATGAATGCCGAGCGGCCCACCCGGCGGGAGTAAGGTCTGGAAGGCACCTGATCGGGAGATCGGCAAGCCCGGGGAGAATCGCGAAAAAGTAGTTGCGCACCGGAACTTTCAGCCTGCGACAGCTTTCCACGACCGAAAGAATCGCCGCAACCTTCGGTCCCGCTTGTGGGCTGCCGATGTGCAACCAATTCTTTCGACCAAGAGCTACCGGACGCATGGAGTTCTCCGCCAGGTTAGTACTCAGCTCTAATTCGGGATACTCCAAGAAGCGGGTAAGCTTCTTCCAGAGTGCGAGCGCGTACTGGCAGGCCTTGCTAAGTGCGCTGGAAGGCAAAGCAGCGGACCGCGCTGCCTCGATCTTGTTACGAATATCATCCAAGAGCGGCGTGGCTCTTTCCTGGCGCCGAACATGGCGCGCCGCAGTGGTCAGCGATTTGCGGCGAGCTTCCGACTCGACGGCAAACAGTTCGTCCATTCGCGCCACAATCGGGGTTGCAACCGGGAACTCGGCGATTTAGCTGTACTGCTTCGAAAAACTGTCTTCTTGCATGAGACCAACAAGCGGCATGTACCATTCTCGGCCCACCGATTTGGTCATACGCTGCATAGCCGTCGGTTTGGAGAATGCCTTCGAACTGTCCCAGGAACCGCTTCGGTCCATCGCGTCCCCGGCCTAGACGGAAGTCGAACACACGCTTCCTCCGGGGCGACTGTACTGCCAGAGGTACGCTTGGTGGTTCTTACCGCGGCCCTCGCGTGTCTGCACATCGACTGGGGTTTCATCCGCCTGAATGTAACTTCCGCTGATCAATTCACGCCTCATTGCCGCGACCATCGGGATCAGCAACTCGCCGACTTTGAGGACCCAGCCGTCCAGCGTTGCACGGCTGATTTCCAAGCCGAGGTCTCTTTCCAGACTGCTCTGCCGATGCAGGGGCGTGTGATTGCAATATTTGCTGATGACTGTCTCGATGACGATCCGGTCACTCGCCAGGCACTTCTCGATGATCCGTAGTGGCAGTGGTGCCGCGACCACTCCGAGATCCTCACACGACCGGCAAGCCCGTTTCTCTCGTTTCGTGACCAGCACAAAGTACTTCGACGGTTCCACGTCCAGTTGGGAACTCTCCTCGTAGCCGATCACCACTGTTTCTTTTCCGCAGCGTCTGCATACGCGCTGATCTAATGCGCAGGGCACAATCCGCTCAACGCGAGGAAGACTCGGCGGCAACTCCTGGCGGCCTGGATGTTTACAGGATCCCTTTATCGAACGCCGCACGGGCACCTGCTCACCCTCTGCCTGCACTATCACTTCACTGACGACGGGCTCTGGTTCGAACAATTGCATTTGCGCCCGCGAAAGCTTTTCTCCACCCGCACCATATTTCTCGATCCGCATCAGCCGCAGACGCTCTTCCAGCACACGAATCCTCAGCTCCGCATATTGCAGCTGGCTCTTCAGTCGAGCGATGAGTTCCAGATCGGCTGGTTTTGAAGGAATGGGAGGCGCGCTCACAATGGGTTATCGATTTACCAGAGTCACTCGAATCGTTCAAGCGACTCAGGCGGCAGCATGTCCCTCCGGCGGGGCCTTCCGGTACCATCGCTTGTGCTTGGTTTTGCCCAGATCGATCCCACCCGATAATAAGGACAGCTCTTCGAAACTCAGAGCGACCTTGCCCTGCGCATCACCGGATGCGGCCAGGTGAAACGCCCTTTCTCTAACCTCTTCGCACAGACCCAGAGTCCGCTTCAATCCCATACGAGGACCTTCAGCCGATTGCGCTGCCCGTTGCAGAACAAGAACAGGTGCCCGCTCAGAGGCTCACACGACAATCGATCCCGAACCAGACCGTACAGCCCTTCGAACCCCTTGCGCATGTCGGTGACCCCGGCGGCCAAATAGATCCGTGTAGCTGGGCCCAATCCAAACACGGCTTACACCCGCTCCAGTAAACCTAAATAGGCGCTCGAACGTATTCGTATCAAAATCAGGATGTACCTCGATCCGGCGTCCGCCCGACAGCACCACGGCCAGCCCACAACTTGGTTCGTGCCGCTTCGTCGACTCTTCGACACGCAGTTTCTAAGATGGCCGGGTTTCGTGTTGAATTTATTCGCGATACAATGACTCCGAGAGAAATTCTGATTTCCTACGAATACTGCTATCGCCACGCTAGCTAGGATTTCGCGAGGTGCTACAAAGTGCGACAGGAAGGAGGAACCAATGACACCCTGGGAAATTAAGGCCAAGGAGTTTTCCAATTGCAACTGTTCATACGGTTGCCCCTGCCAGTTCAACGCTCTACCTACCCACGGTTTTTGCGAGGCCGCGGTCGCACTGGAAATTGAGGAAGGTCACTACGGTGCGGTAAAGCTCGATGATCTTCGGATGGGCGGGATCTTTCAGTGGCCAGGCGCGGTCCACGAGGGTCATGGCAAGTGTCAGCCCTTCGTGGACGAACGCGCCGACAGCCAGCAGCGCGAGGCGCTGCTCAAAATTATGTCGGGTCAAGACACCGAGCCGATGGCCACCATGTTTGCAGTCTTCTTCTCCACGTTAGAGAAGGTTCATGATCCGATCTTTGCCAAAATAGACTTCGATGTGGACGTAGAAGGTCGGAGAGGAAGATACGCCGTTGCTGGCTTGATTGAAAGCAAGGGCGAGCCAATCAAGAATCCGGTAACTGGGAAGGAGACCAGGGCGCGTATCGATTTGCCGAACGGCTTCGAATACGAGATCGCCGAGATTGGAAGTGGTACGACCAAGACACAAGGAAGAATTCAGCTCGACTTGAGGGCGACCTACGGTCAATTCGCGCATCTTCACCTCAACAACAAGGGCGTGGTGCGGCATCGGGCGGTTTGAGCAGATGGGTACCGAGGAAACGTCGCTGACCGAGCGCCTGCTGCGCCAGGAGCGTTGGATCGTGCTCAGCGGCCTGGCAGTAATCACCCTCCTGTCATGGATCTACATCCTGAACGGCGGTGGTACCGGAATGTCGGCCCGAAGTATGACCCGGGCATGGTTGTTCCCTCATCGCGTGGCCGGGATGGCATTCCATCCGGTGGGATGGACCTCGGCCTATTGGATCATCATGTTACTCATGTGGTGGGTGATGATGATTGCAATGATGACGCCGAGTGCTGCGCCCATGATCCTGCTCTATGCACGGGCGATGCGGCACGCTCAAAGTACAGCTCAACTGGGGAAAGGTGCTGTACCGGCGGCCGCGTTTGTTAGTGGTTATTTGCTGACGTGGTTCGCCTTCTCCATTCTTGCAACCCTACTGCAAAGAGAGCTCGAAGCAGCAGGCGGCATATCAGCCATGTGGATGGCGTCGAAAAACGCGGGTTTCTCCGCAGCCATTCTGATCTTCGCGGGAGTCTATCAACTGTCTCCCTGGAAGCACAAATGTCTAAACCATTGCCGCAATCCTGCAGAATTTCTTTCTCAGCATAGGAGACCCGGCAGGCTTGGGGCTTTGCGCATGGGGATCGAGCATGGAGCCTTCTGCGTGGGCTGCTGTTGGGTGCTGATGGCGCTGCTGTTTGTTGGGGGCATCATGAATTTGCTGTGGATCGGAGTTCTCGCGGTTGTTGTCCTCTTGGAGAAGCTCGCCCCGCATGGCCCATGGTTTGCGCGCGTCACGGGTATCCTTCTTCTTGCCTGGGGCGCGGCAACGTTGGTTGCCTAAAGACTCTGGTGATGAGCAACAGGCCAAGCAGAGGGCCGCAACCAAACACAACCGGGGACGCTCTTTTCATAAGTTAATGTTGTGTAGTCGGCAATTGGGAAATCAACTTCCTGTTTGCCCGTCATCCGGGCAAGAGGGGGCATTCCTGGCCGGAAAGCGCTCAATCACGTTTCGGAAGCCGAATTGCCGGTACCAATTTCAGTATGGCGGCCCGAGGGCGCCGAACAAGATCATCTCGGTAACAACGTATAACGACCAGTTTCCCGGGCCATTCCTGCGTCTCAAGGAAGGACAGAGAGTAGTCGTCGATCTGATAAATGAAACGGATACACCGAAGCAACTTCATTGGCACGGTCAGCTCGTTCCGGCAGATGTAGATGGTGCATCCGAGGAAGGCACTCCCTATATTTCCAGCGCATGGCACGCGGCGGATAATACGACGTATGCCTAGCATGTTCGCGGGAGCGTTGTTCGGCCCGGCGCTGACCGCCTTCGGATTGTGGAATTTGCTCACCTCAAGCCGGCTATGGCCGTCCGGAGTCGGCATCAGTGCGACGTCGGCACGTTGTTGAGACCGACGTGGAGGATTCGACAATCGTATTCGCGCGCGAAGACGTGCACCAGCGAGGTCGAATTCCCAGAAATCGCAGGCATGACAGTAGGAGCGAAGATTCTTCTGGTTGGGGTTGTGGCATTTCAACCCACAAAAGGGGGCCAATCGGCACAATTCGTAAAAATCATATTTGTCATGGGAACACATTGGTTACGCTTGTGCATCGAAGGAGAGTTTGTACCCCGCGTCTCTTGTTTAGGGGAGAAAGGCAGACAGCAAATGGTGGAACGCAAGCTCACTCTAGCGGAGATCATGTTGATCGCCGGAACCCGTGTTGCACTGGGCGCAGGAATCGGCCTATTGCTTTCCAGCAAACTAAACAGTGACCAGCGCAGAGCGGCAGGACTGGCTCTGACAGTAATCGGTGGCCTGACCACGATTCCACTGGCCCTAAACGTGATCGGCAAAAAGGGCACGGCCGCGACCGAGATCAGACAGGCGGCATAGGTCGTATTTTTACGCCCCGAAAGCTCCAGACTGATGTTATTGATCACGAAACATAGACATGCCAATACATGTGGGGTTGCAGCCGTGCGGGTCCTGGAATGAGATCCCATCTTGCTTCCCGTGTGACCAAACTACGAATGAGAGTACTTTTTTGAGATGGAAACCTAAGCACACATTTGTCGGTGGAACAACGGGCGCCCAATTGGCTCAGTTGTACTCGCCCCTACAAATCACACTTCAAGTAGCGGAGGCCTCATTCCGCTTTTCTTCCCGCTTTCTTCGGAAGAGTAGCCACAACCCAGACTGCCCTAAAAATGGAGATCCGACATGAAAGCACAAAAACCCAAAACGAAAATTCTCGTAGATGGTGGTGATCCCGACGAGACTCGGCAGATCAAAAACCTGATCGAATTCGTTGATGGACAGACTACGAATCCGAGCCTAATCGCCAAAAATCCGGAAGTGCAAGAATTGCTTGTGTCCGGGCATCGGCTGACCAGGCAGGAGCAGAAAGACGAGTACAAGAAAATCGTGCAAAAGATTTCTCCACTCGTCGGTGACGCAGGCGTTTCAATAGAAGTCTTCGCTGATCTGGAGACCACCGCCGAGGAGATGCTAGAGCAGGGCGAAGAAATGTTCTCTTGGATTCCAAATGCTTACATCAAGTACCCATGTACGCATCAAGGCCTGCGGGCCGCGCATATATCGGTGAAAAGGCGTATTCGAGTCAACATGACATTGTGTTTCTCTCAAGATCAGGCCGCGGCTGTCTATGCCGCGACCAGCGGAGCGCAAGAGCCAGTGTACGTCTCGCCATTCATCGGCCGACTCGACGATCGGGGCGACAATGGAATGGACGTTGTCAGAAATATTCTCAAGATGTATCAACGAGGAGATCACCATGTGCTTGTATTGGCTGCGAGCATACGCCATCTCGATCATCTCCTCTGCTCGTTCGCCTTAAATGCGGAATTGGCTACCGTACCCGGGAAAGTGTTGCAAGCTTGGGCGGCGAAAGGCACTCCTCTACCGGACGACAGCTTTGTTTACGATGCAATGGATTCGAACGGGCAACGTCTGAAGCCCATTGAGTACAAGGAACTGGACCTCGGAGCAGCATGGGAGAGTTTTGACCTTCAACATGAACTTACGACGAAGGGAATCCAAAAGTTTGTTGCCGACTACGAAAGCACCTTGCGCAAAACCGCCTAATACTTTCAATTCGGCGAGCTCTTGCGAAGGTAGGCGAAGACGCTCATACGGCTTCACATCGGATCGGACCACTCAGCCTCTAAATCAGCGGGCCTTCCGGCACGAAGGAATTTCTCAAATCACTGCTGGGATTGAGCCAGTTGCCCAAGCGCTCGTGAAATCGTCCAGGAATTGGCGGGATAACTACGCAACGCCATCCCAAACGCTGATCTCTACTTTACTTCGCCCGCGATGGGACCGGATGTCGAGTTCTCGAATGTGCCGGTTGGGCAACTGACGATAACCGCTAGCTGGATTCTCTCCGAGCCTAGACGTAGTCTAACAACGTCATGAATCCGAAATCCATGTGCAGCTGTTGGTGGCAATGGAACAGAGTCATACCGGGATCGTTCGCCACGAAGTCGAACGAAACTTCCTGGTATCCGCCCAGCATGACGACATCCTTCATGACTCCTGCCGTGGCCTTGCCCATGATGCTGGTCATTTCAAAGGTGTGCCGGTGCAAGTGGATCGGATGGAGATCGTCGCTTTCATTACGCATTCGCACGCGGTAACGCCGTCCCTCATGCAGATGGAATGCAGCCGGAACCATCGCGCCCGTCATCGGGTAGGCCGCACCATTGATGGTCCAACGATTAAAGCCTCCCTCGGCGGCATTTTCCTTGGCGAACGTCATTTCGAAAGTCTCATCGGGTGCTGGTGCAGTGGCGCCTGGCTTGGCGAACTTAGTGTAGTCCCAGCGGAACTTCGGGGGCGTAATCCACTGCGCTTTGCCGGCATGGTTCGCATACTCGACCACAATGCCCATCCCGTGACGGCGATCGTCGTCGCTGGTATCACCCATGATCCAGACGCCGGGATGGTTCATCTCTGACGATGGCTGATACGCGCTCGGCGGTTCCCAGCCACAAGAACGGAACCGTGGCAGGATTTGGAACCGGGTTCCCATCAAGGGCCACGACTTGGAACGTGTGTCCCGGCAATGCCAGGCTGCGAATCTCGGTGGCGCTGCCGTTCAGCACGTGGAACAATACGCGCTCGCCCTGCTTCACTTTGATTGGCTCTCCGTGTCCGAGCATCGCGGCCGTTGATCGTGAAGGCGCCGTACCCGACTTCGTAGCCGCTGCGGCATGCCTTTGGCGAGGGATGCTTTCATTGTGGACTCGCCCTTCTCCTCAAGCGCCTTGACTCGTGTCGCGGGAGAAAGAACATCCTGCGCCATGTCGCCGCCGCGACTGAAACTTGGCTCGAATTCTTTGAGTACCAGGAAGACCTCGCGGTCGTAGTGCCCCGGCTCGTTCCTGGGTTCGATGTAAACGTGTCCTACCTGGCCGCTGTACTGGCCGGCGGACAAGATCGGCGCCCGCGCGGTTGTGCGTGTGATAGAAGCGATAGCCCGAAGGGCGGCGGCACGAACGAGATCCGCCGCGTGCCATGCGCTGGAATATAGGGAGTGCCTTCCTCGGATGCACCATCTACATCTGCCGGAACGAGCTGACCGTGCCAATGAAGTTGCTCCGGTGTATCCGTTTCATTTATCAGATCGACGACTACTCTCTGTCCTTCCTTGAAACGCAGGAATGGCCCGGGAAACTGGCCGTTATACGTTGTTACCGAGATGATCTTGTTCGGCGCAATCTCGATGGGCGTCGCGGCGATATGGATGGTGTAATCGGCCTTCCCTGAACCCGATAGAAGGTTCTCTGCCAGGTTGTTCGAAACCGGCATTTGTGCCGCGGCAGGTGCAGCCAAGGCGCCCCCTGCGACAAGGCCGGCACTCTTGAGGAAACTACGTCGGGAAATACTCATAACCACGCGATCCTTTCAGCTCATCCGGCTTCGAACAACTCACCAAACAACTCACGGACCTTTTGCTTCGCCGCTTGAAGAGCCTTGCGCCCACCCGGAGTCGCGAAATAGACACGCCGTATCTTGCCGTTGACCTGCTGCGGTTTGGAGCGGAGTAGGCCCTTTGTCTCTAGCCCGTGGAAGATGGGATAAAGAGTACCGGGGCTCAATCGGTAGCCGTGCCTTGCAAGCTCTTCGATCATGCCAAAGCCAAATACTGGCTCCTCACATGCGTGATGCAGAATGTGCAGCCGAACCAGCCCTGAATACAAACCGTGATCGGAAGGTGTGCGTTTCATATCGACTATCGTTATCGGCTTTCGATTATGATACAAGAACTTACATTCAGGAGTGTCGCATGACAGGAAACTTAGGTCGATCGTTGTGGTCAAGACTGTTTCGTCCCTCCTGGCGATCGCGATCGATATTGTTCGTCCGGCTGGCTGTAGGCCTGATCTTCCTGACCCAGGGGATTCTGAAGCACACCGATCCGAACATGGGCGTGAATCGGTTCACCCGGATCGGTTTCGCACACCCGTATTTCACAGCACATTTTGTGGGCGCCTTCGAGATCGTCTGCGGATTCCTGATCCTGATGGGCCTCCTCACCCGAATCGCAGCGATCCCGCTCCTGCTCGTGATTTGCACTGCGATTGCTACGACGAAGCTGCCGGAGTTGTCGAACCCGAACCAGGGCTTTTGGTTCATGGTCAGCGATGCGCGCGCCGATTTCGCAATGTTGATGTCGCTCTTGTTTATTCTCCGGGCCGGGGCCGGATCATGGTCAGTGGATGCGAAAATTGCGTCTTCGACCGCTTCTGACGAGGGCGCCCAATGAGCGGTGCTTACCTCTCTCCATCCGTCTCCAATTCAGCTTCAAGTGACTGAAAACAATTGCAATCTGTCTGCAGTGGAGCCACCGCAAAGATCGGTTTTCAGGCGTTCGGCTTCCCCAAGTTCCTGCCAAGCAATTGCTCACGGCCCGCTAATCTGCTGCAAATTCTATTCGGTTTCGACCGTTGCGCTGGCGGAATATAGCGCAGAGTCGACCCTCAGCAGCAAGGCTGGGAAAGCTGGCGGCGTAACCGAATGCAGGATATAACGGGTTCCCCTGGTCACGAAGAAGAAGAACGTCAGGCAATGGAGACCGCCATCAAGCGGATGCGGGAGATTCAGCGCGACAAGCTGGACTACGATGCAGGACTGCGATAAAGTCCCGTTGATAACGCGCAGGGTGCTTGAAGACCGTCGCACTTATACACAGTCTTTGAAAAAGCCTCGTCGGAGAAATCTGTGGGTCACCGATACGCTCCAACGGGTGCCGGAAGCTCGGCCGGCGCAGCCCGCGAACCCGGTGTGGGATAGCACGGCTTCAGCTTTCCTGTTTGTAGCCAGTCGCGTTTCGTACTAGTTTGCCCTCTACGGTAGACGCTACAACGTTTCCCGAGAGTATGCAGCTCAAGACGTCATTTCCGCCAGACCGTTGCATACTTTATCCGGTATTTTGGGTCCTCCTCCGTGGCCATCAACCTTTCGGCCGTAGCCCGGATCTTCTGGTCGCTGACCTGATCGTAGACGCGCCGGAGGACGACCAGAAGGTCGTAACGAATCAACGTACAGTTCTTTTCAGAAGCACATTCCTCAAAGCGCAGCACTAGCCCCTTCATGAGCGCATTACGCTGTGGCTCTCCTGCAACCCCGACCTTCCACAGAGACTGCAAGCAGTGGCGTGCGGTCACAAAGTGCTCATCCTTAGTGACTCTCAGCAGGACTGCAAGATCCTTTGCCATTCGCTGCTTGGGGTCGCTCTTCGCGAGATTGGAAAGCACCTGGGCAGCGATTGAGCGTTGCCGGTTGTCACCATCCCGCAGTGTGAGTAGCAGATCGTCCCAGACTTCGTATGCCCACCTCACAGGATTCTCAGTCGCTTTCAATAGCCCCTCGAAGGCCTGGCTCTGACTGTCCTTGCTCGGCGAACGCAGGGATTCGAGCAGTTTCCTGAATGGAGTTGGTGACGTTGCGGTCATCGAGAAGCCTTTAAGCCCTTTGCGCCAACTGAATCAAGTTGCCGCAGGTATCCTCCAAAACAGCCGTCGTCACCGGGCCCATCGCCACCGGCGGCTGCGTGAACGTCACACCCAGACCGCGAAGACGTTCGTACTCGGCCTTCAGATCGTCGACCCCAAACGACGTGAACGGAATTCCGTCGTGCAGCAGCGCGTTCTTGAAGGGGCCGACAGCGGGATGACTGTCGGGCTCCAGCAGGAGTTCCGTGCCATTGGGGTCACTGGGTGCGACCACCGTAAGCCACCTTGCAGCCCCTAGTGGGATCTCTGTCTTCTTGACGAAGCCCAACTTGTTAGTGTAAAAATCAAGCGCCTTGTCTTGATCATCCACAAAGATGCTACTCACCACGATCTTCATTAGCGGCTCCCTTCCTTGGTCGGTCTTGGCCACCGTTCGGCGATGGCACGGATCGGTTCCGTGTGCACATAATGAAACTTGAACTTGCCTTGTCGGATCGTCGTAACGAGTCCAGCCGACTCCAGCACGTCGAGGTGCTGCGAGATTGCCTGGCGTGTTAGTGCGATCTGATGCTTCATCGCCAACCGTGTGCATAACTCGAAGAGCGTCTGGCCGTCCCGGTCCACAAGCTCGTCGAGAATTGCTCGGCGTGCCGGGACAGCGATTGCCTCGAAAACATCGCTCACTCCCGCAATGATAGGCAAGCGACGGCTTGCCTGTCAACAGCAACCAAGTTTACCCGGCGCTCAACATCTCTAAGAATGCCTTGTCGCGCAGCGTTTATCAATCTCGCGGCTCACGGGTCTGGAGCAGCTTATTGGTAGAACACTGAGGATTTACCGGACCCGGTTTTCCCGAGCACCGGCGATCGCGAGGACGCCTACCTCCGCGGGAATCTGCAAGAAGCCAGATCGTAGGAATCCTGAAGGAACACCAGGGCGCGGGAGCACGGAATCAGCGAGGCGATGTTGTGCGGATGGAAGAGCAAGTATGGCGGGATGGGGGGGAAGCGCTGCGGCTGAGGAGCCTGGAGGAGGAGAACCGGCGGTTGAAGCACCTGGCGACCGACCTCAGCCTAGACAAAGAAGCGCTGAAGCCGATCGTGGGAAAAAAGGGGGAGCTTGCCGGCTCAAGAGCGGATGCGGCATTGGTCATGGAGCAATCTGAAAGATGCCCGGACGAAGATTGCCAACTGGCGAGAGGAGTACAACGGCGAGCGACCGCTCGGCAGTTTGGGCTATCGCACGCCCAGCGAGTTCGCCGAAACGCTGAGATCCTCACTTCTATATTCATGAGAAAAGCGAGGCAGATCAGCGTGACCAAGAGCGCTTTATGTATCTTTGGATTGTGCTGGTTAGAGTGATAATGTTCACCGTAATTACACTGTACTATCCTGACCGTCCGCAGCGCCCTCCCCGCCCAGGTCAAGTTGCCTCGGCACCTCCTCCATAGCACTTCCCCTCCGAAGAGTGTTTTACGTTGCCTTGCCGAAGGTGTGCACGTATAGTCCTCTGCGAGCATAGGCCGAGCCGGGGATTAGTCTCTACTTTGCGGAAACCGGAGCAACCAACCCCATGGTTAAATATTCCCGCGCTTTCGCCGCTTTGATTCTTGCGCTGTCCTTCGCTGAAATCGGTTGCGGAGGTGGCAGCTATACCAAACCATCACCGACGCCATCACGACGCCGACGCCGACGACTCCCGGTCCCTCGGTGTCCAATATGCAAGGACCGTGGGAGCTTGTTTTTCAATCTGACATTAATCCCGGTCTCCCCACCGTGCTGGAAATGAACCTCACCCAGTCTGGCACACACCTCACCGCCGGAGCCACCAGCACACTGGCCTTTGAAGGGCAAGGAACGGGTACATGGGCAATTGCGATCAATCTGTCCCGCTTCGGGGGAGAGTGCAATAACAGCGGAACGGACGAAATAGTTTTCGATGGTACACTCGCGGATCAAACTTCCGCTAGCCAACCCATGACTTTTACGCTCACTGAAACCAGCGCATCTGGGTCTGCGGCTATCACCGGAACGGCCACGGCCACGATGGGCGGCTCCATCGCAATCGATGGAACCTATTCCCTGCCCGCCGCCTGCGGATTCCCCGAGGACCATGGAATTGTCCAGGGTTTCAAAGACTCCGCCAAATTTTCCAGCGGCCAGAGCTTTTCCGGAAACTTCGCAGGCCACGCTATGGTCGTGAACTTTGCTTACGACTCCAGCGGATTTGGAATGACCGCCAGCGGGACGGATAACGGTGCGCCCTTTACCCTCACGGGCACGACAGTTGGAATGTCCTTTACCGCAACGGGAACTATTTCTAATCAGACCAACTACTTGGTTCGGACTCTACGACTCGACCTACAACACTTTTAGGATTTACGATTCCAATGCGAACCTTCTCGGTGGGCTAGGCAGCAATTGGAACTATTAATGATTTAGACCACCTCTTCGCTGAAGTGAGAAACGAAGAACCGCCTCGGCGGGAGTACCCCGAGTACTGAGTGACTTCCCTCCCACAATAACTGTCTCATCCTGAACGCGAGCCCTTACTAACCACTAACTCCCATACACCTTCAGGCCCTAGACGGGCTCTGCCCCCCAATCTTCCCTCTTCCCGCTTTGTTCTCTGCCGGGTTATCTTGACCATGAACGCCCTCAAGAGACCGGCACGAGTCGCTCCCGCCTGTCATCTCAGGCGAAGGCCGCTTCGCCACCGGTGCACTTAACAGGACCCCGCTGGCCGAAAAAACACGTTTTAGACACGGGCCGCTAGCTAAGGCCAACACGGCCGATCAGGTTCTTGAATCGAGGATCGTCGCGGAGGGGGTCGAAATAAGGGTGGGTCTTGAGGAACTGCAGGATATTCGATTGCTCCCGGTAGGCCTGTTCGAGCCAGTAGAAAGCTTGTTCCTGTTCTCCGAGGCCGAGATATGCGTTCACAAATGCGCCTGCGGGGACATAGCCTCCCTTTCTGCGCTGGTTCAGGTCTGCGAGCAGCCGCAGAGCATCGCTGCGCCGGCCGGCGTGGGCGTAAGCCCGGATCAGCACACCAGTGGCTGCCGGGCTGCCGTTGGAGAGGGAAATCGCTTTTTCCAGCACCGGCACCGCGTCTGCCGGCTGGTGATTAGCTATGAGCGCAAATCCCAGGCCGAGGAGGATGCCGGGATTATCCGGGTAAAGCGCCTGGGAACTACGCGATTCACGAACCGCCTCAGCAAAGCGGTGCGCCTGAAAAAGAATCCCCGAAACGTCGCTGCCGGAGACCGCAAGGGGGTCCTGCGCCTGGGCGCGTTGAATCGTGACCACCGCTTCATCTGCACGCCCCTTGCACGAGAGCCATAGCGCGTATCCCGAAAGCGCATGCGCGTCGTTCGGGCTGAGGGTGAGAGCGCGCTGGTATTCGACCAGGGCTTCGGACCAGTGCCACTCCTGCTGCAGCACATTGGCGAGCACGACATGTGCCTCCACCATGTCGGGGTCGAGGGCCAGCGCCTGGCGGGCGTAGCCGATAACCCGGGGACGCGTTGCGGAGGGTGGGACACCGGCAAAGACTGTGCCCAGGGTCGTCCAGGCACTAGCCAGTCCCAGATAAGCCGGTGCAAAACTCGGATCCTTCTTGATGGCATCCTCGAAGTACGGAATGCTTTGCTCCATCCCGGCTTTGGTTCCGTGTTCCAGGACAGAGCGTCCCTTCAGATAACTTTCATAGACCTCAGGCGCGATCGGGCGTGCGGAATTGAGCCTCTGGTGCTCTAGTCCCGTGACCGTCACCTCAACCCTTTCAGCGATTGACTGCGCCAACTCACTTTGCAATGCAAGCACATCGTTCATCTCACGGTCATAGGTCTGGGACCAAAAGTGTTCGTCTGATACGGCCCGGATCAGCTGCGTGGTCACGCGGATACGACTGCCTTCACGGATAACCGAGCCTTCCACCAAGGTGTCCACATTCAGCATCTTGGCGATCTCCTGCACCGAGATCTGCGGATTTCTGAAGCGGATTACCGATGTGTACGAGACGACGCGCAGGCCATGGATTTCTGACAGGCTGCCTATAAGCGCGTCCGTGATGCCGTCAGCCAGGTAATCTTGCGCGGGGTCGCCTGAAAGGTTGCGAAGGGGCAGCACCGCCAGAGAATGAATTCCGGGCTGAACCGGAGTGGATTCGCGGTTCCGAAGAGCAAGCCAGACAGCCAACGCACAGAGACACAGCCCTGCTGCTCGCCGCCAACCAAAGACCATTCCTTGGTGAGCGCACCCTAGCGGGCAAAGGCTGGGTAGTTGGCGTGGCGGGCCGAAAATCGGGTTCATCAAGACGCCGCCGGCGGCTGCGGATCCAGGAGTCCAGTTCTTCCGGGAGAGCGTACACGGAACCACGTTTGTTGTGTCGGTGCCGGTGAACCGGCATTGCTTCCTGCTTCTCCCACCGCTGGACCGTGGTGAGGTCGCGATTCAGGTAAACCGCGATCTCCTTCCATGAATCCAGGCGGCACTCTGAGTGGCCGTTCAACGGCTTTGACGCGGGCGGTATGTCATTGGTCGGCTCACCCATTGCGACCTCCCTGGGTATCAGGCCTCCACCAAGGAAATAGAGCGATTGTACTGCTGCCGGCAGGCATGGCAAAAGACGGTATTTGGAGGCACGCGCCCGTTCCGCGTGTTGCCGCTTGCTTCCAGGGGCTTTTTGCCGGATTGTGACGAAGATTCAGGCGCAGTTTCGCCGAAACTGCCAGCCTTCAGTCTGGCGCAGACGCCGTCGGCGGCAGTCTCATAGGGTCAGCTCTCGGCTGGAAACACGCCCATTCTCAGGACGGGAGATATCCCATGAAAATGACCCTCACGCTTCCGGTATGGATCCTCAGCTTGATGTCAGCCTTGTTCCTGTTCGGGCCCAGCGCCTCGGCCCAGCCACCACAGCACGGAAAGGTTCACCTCGCTGGATTGCTCGACGACTTCACTCCATCGACCGTCGCGGGAGGCCCCTATCAGATGCATGGCATCATGGCGACTGGAGTTGAACCTGGGCTCCAAGAAGGCCGACTTTTCGGCTGCCATGAACATGGAGACTTCCGATTACGGGACGCAAATCGGGATTGTGGATCCCGCCGATCCGGCAACCCGGGGTGCACATACACACCACATTGCCTTAGTGAATGCCAAAGTCCTCTGGACCATGGACGGCTGCCCCACATTCAGTCCGCCAACCCTACAAGGTTTTCAGTTCACCGGCACGGTCAGACTGATCACGGGAAATGGAAGCCTGGCTCCCTTCGAGACGAACCCGCCGTCCTCGACGCTGCAAGTCTGCGTCACGGGAGGGAACTCGGTGGCGGGCTCGGTCGCCTACTCGAATATGACCATGAAATTTGTGGATCTTTCGAGCGGAGCACATTCGCCCGCAACCAAGCACTTTGGTCTACAGGCGATCCATGGCGTCGTCACCAAGATCCACTAGAACCGGCAACCTACTCAGGCAGGAGGTCGTACGTGTCTCCGATGGGATAGGTCGCCGGTGTTGCACTAATATGGGTGCAAGTGCGCCTGTTTGGGAACTGAAGTGCGACAGCGTACAACGGTTTTGCACAGGGTCTTCCACAGCTACACATACGCAGAAGAATCCGGCAATGGCAGCGGGAGGGGGATTTTGGTCACGCGGAGGTCGAAAAACCTGAGCCGCAGCCAGTTAAAATGCAACGATATTCCGATTCGATGGCGAGAGGTCGAACATTTTCCGAGGTACCAAGCCGTACCAAGACGGCGAGAGTAGGCCTCTCCCGGGATGAGGGATCTGCGGTCCGCGGCTGAGGTCAAATCACCTGGCGGCGTCATCCAATAAGCTTCATCGACAGCTCAGAAGGAGACTTCGAGGGCCATTTCTCGTTCATATCGGTCCTTGGCGCCGGCTTGGGGTTGGTCATGGCGTAGAGAACCAGCTCTACTCGGTTGGAGATTCCTAGTTTGTCGAAGATGTGAAACAGATAGTTCTTTACCGTATGCTCGCTCAGATTTAACTGGCGAGCGATCTCCCGATTTGCCAGTCCCTCGGCCACCAAGTGCATGACCTCTTCTTCCCGGCTGCTGAGCAACTTCGAGCCTTCGGCATCCACAATTCGTAATTGCGGTAGCTGAGTAAAAGCCAGTAAAACGTGCTGCAGTTCCTCGGTGTTCAGCCATATCTGCCCCTCGTAAACCCGGTGAACGCACTTGAAGAGCGTCGCAGGCTCGAATTGAGACCTCGAAAATACGCCACGGACGCCAGCCCGCAAGGCCTGCAAGATCAGGTGGGGCTTCGAACGGTTTAACAGCAGGACAACACGCAGGTCCGGATTCGAGTCCCGGAGCTGCTGCGCGGCGGCTAAACCAGACAAGGGACCATCTTCTAGATCGGCACTGATGAGGACGACATCGGAGGTCAATCGGCTGAGGGACCGTAGCAGCGAGGCCTGATTGACAACGCTCCCCACCACCTCAAAATCCGGACGTCTTCTCAGGAGATCGGCGAGCAGGCTGCCGGACATAGGGTCGGCATCCGCAATGGTCACGGTAATCTTTTTGGCAGGGGACCGGCGCGCGACTTTCACAGGGAATCTCCCGAAAACGTACAAGGACTTGACGATGCGTCTACCTGGGGCCCGAAAACTTGAGGAATATCGATTCTGCCGCCAAGCGCTTTTTCTGTCAAATCAATTGTTCAATTAAGCCAAATGATCCAATGCTGCGGATGTGGTTCGTTTCGCCAGAA
Organism: Terriglobales bacterium; assembly: GCA_963803205.1. Taxonomy (GTDB): domain Bacteria; phylum Acidobacteriota; class Terriglobia; order Terriglobales; family Acidobacteriaceae; genus CAWDLG01. The sequence goes on along the minus strand of CAWDLG010000001.1, from coordinate 135,386 downwards.
GACACATCCAGCACTGGTTTTCGTGCAAATTACTCATTAGTTCAGAGATGAATAGCTCTGACGCTCCTGAGGCCGAAGGTTTTCCCCAAAAACAAATGGCGTAGTCGAAACCAGAGGAAACGGAGACGTTGGCACTGGAAACTATCGGTCTCTTGTCTGAAATGGGGGATTGATTCAATGTTTCGAGACCTGATACGCGAATGAGGCCTCATGTCCAGCCAATTCACGACAGCGGAATCTGCAAGATCGATGGAACTGAGGAAATCAAAGCGCTATCCGCTGTCGGCCCTAGCTGCTTTTTGTTGGGCCGGGGCTGATGGGAAGCTGCAAGAACGTCTCGGTGTGACCCGAGACATCTGCGTAACTGGTGTCGCAGTCGTTTCTGATGCAGCCCCGCCTCAAGGCAGCGCGGTCGAGCTTGACGTCTACTTTCCTGCAAAAGCGATCGGGAAAGCGGTGCAGCTCCACGGCGAAGGTAAGGTAACCCGCGTTGAACGCCAACAGGAGACCACGATCGGATTTGCAGCCGAGGTCAATTTTCAAACCAGACCCTCTAGTGAAGCGGTCTTTCCGAATCCAGGCAAAACCCAGTAGATTCTGCGGTTTGGAAGCATCCCTGTAAGTGAGAGGGCGAAGCTGTGTCTTCCATCAAGCAGTCCAGTAAATGAATAGGCCTTTCGATATGCAACCCAAGCTTAGACCGGCGGTCTGAAGTCCAGCCTAGCACTCCAGGCCCGCCAATTTTCTCACCTCTTTCCCCGCTTCCATTTTTGCGTGTGCAGTTGGAAGGCTGCCGTTTCGAAAATCTTTGACTAAGAGCCAGGAGTTGAAGTGATTCAGGGTAGTAGGCGCCGACTTATACAGCATCTCGCGATGTTGTTCGATATTTGCGTGTTGGTCATGGCCTTCTTCTCCGCAGGTATCGTTCTCTCCTCCAGTATGAGCCTCACCGGGTTCTTGGCGATCCGGATCAAGCTTGGCAATTTCCTGCTTTTTGGACTTCTCCTAGTTTTGTGGCACAACCTGTTCATTATTTGCGGCTTGTACACCTCAAAGAGGCTTACGAGCACGTGGTCTGCGGTTCTTGAAGTGTGCCGGGCGACTTTACTTGCTGCCGTTGCTCTGACCATCCTCATCAAAATATTCCAGATTCATCTGGGCACCCCGAAGTTTGTCGTCCTGTTTTGGGCCTTCTGCACTGCTGCCATGGTCGGAGGCCGCTTGGTAGCTCGCTCGCTTCTTCTGGCTTTGCGGAGTCGCGGCAGGAACCGAAGATTTATTCTCGTTCTGGGCACGAACGATCGCGCCATCGACTTCGCCCAACAGGTAGCAAAACATCCGGAACTGGGATACGAGATCGTCGGTTTTGTAGACGACGATTGGAGCGGAATCCAGAGATTCGACGCAACAGGTCTCGGCCGTTGCTGCACATTTTCCGGGCTGGCCGATTTCCTCCGGCACAATGTGATTGACGAAGCAGCGATGTATTTGCCGCTGCGGTCCTACTATGAACATGCCGCCCAGTTCGTCTCCCTCTGTGAACAGCACGGGATCGCGATTCGCTTCGACTCAAAAATCTTCCATTTGAAGAACCCCAATGCTCATTCCCGTGATTTGGAAGGCTCTCAGGTATTGGCTGTCGCTGGGTCACCTGAGATCTGGCCCACGGTGGTCAAGCGAGTTTTTGATTGTGTTTTCTCCGGGATATTGCTGGCTCTGCTGGCGCCATTGTTTTTCGTGGTGGCGGTCCTGATCAAATGCACCTCGCCAGGCAACGTGCTGTTCCGTCAGACCCGAGTCGGCCTGAACAAACGACAATTTCAGATCTACAAATTCCGGACGATGATCGCTCATGCGGAAGAGATTCAGGAGGAGCTGCTTCCGATGAATGAAATGGCTGGCCCGGTGTTCAAAATCAGCAACGATCCGCGAGTCACACCACTAGGCAAGGTGTTGCGAAAGACCAGCATCGACGAGCTGCCGCAACTGTTTAACGTCCTGAAGGGCGAAATGAGTCTGGTGGGGCCGCGAGCGATGTCCCTGCGTGACTACCGCCTGTTCGACCAGGACTGGCAACGGCGCCGCTTCAGCGTCAAGCCGGGAATCACATGCTTGTGGCAGGTCAATGGACGCAACTCGATCCCCTTCGAAAAGTGGATGGAGCTAGATATGCAATATATCGACAAGTGGTCGCTATGGCTCGATCTCAAGATCTTGGCTCAAACCGTGCCAGCTGTGCTGCGCGGTACGGGCGCCGCCTGATGCATGGCGTTATTAGTCGAGGTTGGGCCTCTACCGGGTTCCCCAAGCGTAATACACCTGTAGTTTTCTTCATCCTGGACCTCATCTGACCGTGAAAGTCTTACTATTGGGCAACTATCTGAATGATGGGCAAGAGAGCATGCAGCGTTTTGTTGCTCTAATGGAGCGAGAACTAAAGCAAGCAGGTCATGAGGTGCGAGCCCTGCGACCGCCGGCGCTTATCGGCCAGATGCATCCTTCCGGCGAGGGTTTAGGGAAGTGGCTCGGCTATGTCGACAAATTCGGAATATTTCCATGGATTCTGAAATCCGCTACAAAGTGGGCCGATGTAGTACATATTTGTGATCAGGCGAATTCCGTTTACATCAAACACATCGGCTCCGTTCCCCACGTTGTGACCTGCCACGACATGTTGGCTGTTCGAAGCGCGCTCGGGGAGATTCCACAGAACCAGATCCGTTGGACCGGCCGGCAACTTCAGCGATGGATTTTGAAGGGTCTCACAGAAGCGCAGCACATCGTTTGCGTATCCGAAGCTACGCGCAAAGACCTGTTGCGTATCGCCGACATTCCCGAAGGCCGCGTCTCATGTGCTTACAACTCGCTCACCTACCCATATTCGCGGATGGACGAGCGCGAAGCTGCTATCCGGGTTCGCAAGCTCGGCATTGATTTCGTTCAACCCTTTCTCTTACATATTGGCGGAAACTACTGGTACAAGAACCGGCTTGGAGTGTTGCGGATTTTCTCTGCTCTTCGAGACCTGACGCCAGGGCGAACTTTCAGCTTAGTCATGGTGGGCCAGCCCTGGACCGCAGAAATGCGGCAGTTTGTTCTAGACCACAGCCTGGGTAACGCAGCTAGAGTGCTAACCGGAGTTGCCAACGAAGATCTCCGTGCCCTGTATTCAACCGCTACCATGATGCTTTTCCCTTCACTACATGAAGGCTTCGGATGGCCCATCGTGGAAGCCCAAGCCTGTGGTTGCCCGGTTGCAACCTCGCAGCGGTCCCCGATGGAGGAGGTAGCTGGTGCCGCGGCTATCTACATTAATCCTGAAAACCCGGAATCGGCCGCAGCGTGCTTGAGGGTCGCTCTCGAAAGAGTGGCCGACATGCGCGAAGCATGCCTGCTAAACGCAGCGCGTTTCAGGTCCGGAATGGTCGAGAGGTACCTCTCAGTGTACGAGAGAGTTTGCAGTGGCAATTCTGCTTCTAGCTGGACCAATTAAACGTATCAGCATTTCCCATCGACCTGATTCGCGAGGACTCAATTGTGAAAATCCTTCATGTCATCAGCTCGGTGAATCCTGCGAACGGGGGACCTGTCGAGGGAATCAGGCAACTGGGGGGCACTCTTGCATCCCAGGGTAATCAGGTTGAGGTTGCTTCTCTTGACTCTCCGACTGCGCCGTATTTGCGGCAGTTCCCGTTGCACGTCTATCCCCTCGGACCATCGAGGCTAAAATATGCTTTCAGTGCCCGGCTCGTACCGTGGCTCATTGCCAACCGAAGCCACTACGATGCCGTCAGCGTTCACGGAATCTGGCAGTTCCATAGTTTCGGCGCCTGGAAAGTTCTGCACAATTCGAACACGCCATATGTAGTGTTCACCCACGGCATGCTCGACCCCTGGTTCAAGAAGCAATATCCGCTGAAGCATGTCAAGAAACTGATCTATTGGCCCTGCGCGGAATATCGCGTACTGCGCGATGCTCAGGCAGTGCTATTTACCAGCGAAGAAGAACGCGTGCTGGCCCGACGATCCTTCCGGCTCTATCGTTGCAATGAAGTTGTCGTCAACTACGGAACGGCGAAGCCCACAGGAGATGCACACCTCGAACGGGAAGAGTTCTTCGGCCGCTATCCTGGATTACGTGGCAAGAAGCTTGTGTTATTCATGGGTCGACTCCATCCTAAGAAGGGCTGCGACTTGCTGATCGAAGCCTTCGCTCATGTGCTGGGGCATGATACCGGATGGCATTTGGTGATTGCCGGTCCTGATCAGTTGGGCTGGAAAGAGAAACTGATCAACTTGGCAGCGCGACTGGGCGTGGCCTCAGCTATCACCTGGACAGGTATGATCAGCGGCGCCGTAAAATGGGGGGCTTTGCACGCGGCTGAGGTGTTCGCTCTGCCTTCGCACCAGGAAAACTTTGGCATCGTTCTGGCCGAAGCCCTGGCTGCAGGTACACCTACTCTTTTGTCTAACAAGGTGAACATTTGGCGTGAAATTCAGTCCGACGGAGCCGGGCTGGTCGCCGAAGACACTCTTCAAGGCACCAGCCAGTTATTCCGATCCTATTTGGATCTGCCGGAGGACAAGAAGCTGGTTATGCGGCAACGGGCCCGCGAATGCTTTGAGCAACGGTTTGAGATCAAGCAGGCGGCCAGAACCCTGCGAGCGATTTTGGGCGGCATCGCCGAAGTGAACTAACTTTGTACGGTGAGTGGGCCCGATGAAAGTTTGTGGTGATCCATGTTTATGAGAAATGCGCATGTTTCAAACAGCGTGGACCCAGTGGCTGGCGCGCGCTGCATCTTTGGTTCCGCGGTTTTTCTATTGTTGGCGCTCGCATCGACTGGCCCACTTCAGGGGCAGGTCAGCAAGGCCGATGATCCTGTTTCGAAAACGGAGCAAGCGGGAACACCCGAAGTGGCGGCTCCGGAAAGGGCACAGGACTATGTCATTGGCCCCGATGATCTTCTGAACGTTTATGTTCTGGATGTTCCGGAACTCTCACGCGACTATCGTGTGAGTTCCGCCGGTACGATCACAGTGCCGGTTTTGGCAAGTCCGCTCGACGCTTCCGGACTGACCCTGTCGGAGTTCTCAAGCCTACTCTCACGAGAGCTCAAGGCTCAGGGGTTAGTCACTGATCCGCATATTGCGATATCGGTTGACCAGTCCAGGTTGCACTCGGTGGCCATTGTCGGGGCGGTGAGAAGGCCGCAAGTCTATCCCGTTTTAAGCCGAACTACATTGCTCGATATCCTCTCTCAGGCGGAAGGCTTGGCGGACGATGCTGGCAACATCATCCTTGTTCACCGGGGCAACATTGGCATCAGGGCCTTGATCCGAGAACCGGGTTCACCCGGTGCTCCGCAGCAAGCTCAGGCCTCGACGCTTACCATTGATCTAAAGAAATTGATGGAAAGCGGCGACCCGAGTCTCAACGTTGATGTCTATCCTGGTGACCGGATTACAGTGCCGCGAGCAGGAGTAATCTATGTCGTCGGCGCTGTAAATAAGCCTGGTGGATTCACCATGAAAGCAAGTGACCATGGTATGACAGTCCTGCAAGCGCTTGCTCTGGCCGAAGACGCGAAGAACACGGCCAAGCGGGATCAAACCGTCATCATCCGGAGCGATCCCCAGGCTCCCGACGGTCGCAAACAAATTCCAGTGAACCTGAAAGCTATCCTGGGAGGCAAGAGCCCAGATCCGGTTCTGCAAGCGGAAGACATTCTTTTCATTCCCGACAGTGGCGGGAAGCGCGCATTTAATCGGGGAATCGAATCGATTGTGCAGGCGGCCACCGGGGTCGCGATTTATGGGGCGCGCTTTTAGCTCTTCGTCCCTTACTTCATTTGGACAAGATACGTTCCGAATCCGCCATTTTGCGGAAATGACAAGCTAAAGCGAAGGACGCTACAGCCAATGAGTGACAACAGAGATCCATCGACGTCACGTCAGCTGATTACCTACTCATCTCCCTCCGAAATGGTTGAATCGCCCGAGGTCTCCGCGCTCGAGAGGCGGGCGCCGATCACCCAAGGGGATACGCCTTTGGCGGGTTACGCCTATGTGCTCTGGAAGCGCCGGTGGACGATTCTGAGTGTGATGCTTGGGCTGACGGCGTTGGTTTCCGTTATCTCGTTTCTAATGACTCCCATTTATGAAGCGACAGCTCGTGTTGAAATCGAGGCTGAAACCCCTCTTCTGCAGTCGCAGTCATCGAGCGACGCTTACCAGAAGGCAGATGTGGATGACGTCTTCTTGCAAACCCAAATCCAGGTTATCAAGAGTGAAAACCTGGCATGGCAAACGATTGAACAGCTCAAGCTGGCGCACCATCTCGACGGTGGGCAGGCGGACGCTGCCGGCGTCCAGAATTCCGACGGGCGCAAGCTGCAGCTTGTTGGAGCTTTTCATAGCCACCTGAAAGTTGAACAAGTGCTTAAGACTCGTATGCTCTCCATCAGCTTTCAGGATCCGGATGCGCAACTGGCCGCGCAAGTGGCGACTAACCTCGCCAATGGGTATCTTGAATACAATTTTCGCCAGAAGGATGAGGCAATACGGCGCTCCGGCTGGATGGAACAACAGAAAAAGGCGTTGGAGGCAAATGTCGAGAATTCGCAACAGGCTCTTGTCACTTATGAACGGGAAAATCAGATCGTCCTCGCGGGCGACAGGCAGAATGTGCTGGAACAAATGCTCGCGGACCAAAGCCGTGATTTGGTCGCCGCCAAGAGCGAGCGCATTCAGAAAGAATCTCTCTATCGCCAAGTGCTGGAGAATCGGCCGCACGTGGCTTCTCTGGTACACGATGAACTCCTCGAGAGACTGGAAGAAAAGTCAGCGGACCTCAAGCAACAGTACACGCAAACTCTGGCGCAGTATGGCCCAAACTTTCCTAACGCAAAACGATTGAAGCTCCAAATAGATGCAAACCAAGACCAAATCGAGCACGAGCGGGAGCGCATTATCAACAGGATGAGCAGCGAGTACAAAGCCGCTAGCGAACGCGAGAGACTGGCTGCCACGGGAGTTGCGAAGCAAAAAGAGGACGTAGGCACCCTAAATCAATTGCTGGTGCGGGATAACATGCTGCGGCACGAATTTGAGACGAATCAGAAACTCTACGAGAGCTTGCTGCAGCGTCTGAAGGACGCAACCGTGTCCGCGGCTCTGCGGTCGACGAACATTCATTTGGTTGACGGCGCACTGACACCGAGCGTTCCGATACGACCCAACAAGCTTCGAAACATCGCGGCTGCGCTGTGTGTGGGCCTGATTATCGGAATCATTGCAGCTTTTGGTCAGGAGGCGCTGGATTCGTCCATCAAGACCGCCGAGGAAGCAGAGGATCTCATGCTCGCCCCTGCGCTAGCGGTTATTCCTTTCGAGCGCGGTTCGTGGTTCCGGGCGCGGCGTCTGGAAACCAGTCACTTAGCCTTGAGCTTGACGAAACATCCGAATTCCGCGCTTTCTGAAGCGTTTCGCGCATTAGGGACCGCAGTGTCGGTGCCTTCCAGGCCGGTCAGAACTCTGCTTGTCACCAGCGCCCAGAATGGCGAGGGCAAGACCACCACAGCCCTGAATTTGGCGCAGGCGTTAGCCCAACGCCACGCCCGCGTGTTGCTCATCGATTGTGATCTTCGGAAGGGCGGAGTGGCGAAAGCGCTTGGGATTGATTGCCCCAAGGGTTTGACCGACTTCCTCTCGGGAAATCTGGATATTCCCGATGTATTGCACGCTATCGAGCCGAATCTGTGGGCAATTCCTGCAGGGGCCGTTCAACCCAACCCAGTCCCCCTGCTGGCCTCTCAGGGAATGGCGGATCTCCTGAAAAGAGTTGCTGCCCGTGTCGCTTTCGTGATCATCGATTCGCCACCGGTTTTGGCCGTTACGGATGCGGCGATTCTGGCTAGCCTGGTGGACGGCGTTTTGTTGGTGACGGCGAGTGGCACGACCTCCCGCGGCGGGCTTACCCGGACGCGACGAATTCTGGAGGCTTCGGGAGCCCGCATATTGGGAATCGCAGTGAACAAGCTGGATACCCGACGCCCGGGATATGGCTACTCGTACTCGAGGTACGCCTGAAAGTAAGTGGTTTCTCACTGCAATCCACTCTCCCAGAATTATTCTTCACCGTAATTGTCGTACTCCCAGAATCTCAAGATGCAAAGTGAGAATACAACCATCATCGAACCCCGAACCGGAACAGAACCTTTCCAGTTGGAGGTTGCATCGTCTGCGTCAGTCCCGGGATGGTTTCCCCCGAGCGCCCTGAGAAAATGGACGCCAATTCTGGTCAAATTCACCTTTGTGCAGGGACTGGTCCAAGTGGTCGGATTCGCCGCTGGCCTATTGATTGTGCGCTCTCTACCCAAACGCGAATATGCCTTCTATACCATCGGAAATACAATGCTGGCCGCCATTCTTATTCTGGCTGACAGTGGGATCAGCAGTGCCCTGAGCTCCATTGGCGGCCGGGTATGGCGCGACCATCGTCGACTGAGCAGCCTGGTTAACACTGCGCTCCGATTGCGGCGTGAGCTGGCTGCTCTCACCGTGCTCTTCGTGGTTCCGGTTCTGATCTGGCTACTGCTCCAGAACGGCGCGGATGCTTTGGTGACACTTGGGGTCGCGCTGGCTGTATTAGCCGGCTGTTCCCTCGAACTGTTCACCAATATTTATGCTATCGCATTACGACTTCGGTCTGAATTCCGGCAAATTCAGAGGCAGGCTTTATCGGGTGCGATCGTCAAGTTGGCCATCGTTGGAATTGCCCTTTTCATCTTTCTGAACGCAACGGTTGCTCTGTTTGCGGTAGTTCTGGGGTACGCTGTCCAGTTCTGGATGGCACGGCGATGGGTAAACCGGGAGATCGACAGGGAAGTTCCTGCGGACCCCGACATGCGTTCGGAAATTGTATCTGTCCTGCGAAAAGGGGCGCCACACTCCCTCTACTACTGTTTCCAGGGGCAGGTCACGGTCTGGCTGATCAGCGTATTCGGCAACTCGGAGAATGTGGCAAATGTGGGAGCGCTCGGTCGCCTTGCGGTCGTTTTTGCCGTGCTTTCCTCGGTCACCGTGGAAGTCGTTTTGCCGGCATTTTCACGCGTCCAATCACTCGGACAGCTACGGCGCCGATACCTCCAGATCGTACTGGGTTATTTCGCTTTTTCTGTTCTGCTGGTGGGAGTGGTGGCAGCGTTTCCCCAACAGGTTCTCTCGGTCCTGGGCAGTCAATACAGCAATTTGCATTCAGAAGGGATTCTCATGGCGGCGTGTGCTGTCGCCTCGACAATGGCCGGGCTGCTCTGGGCCACGAATGCGGCGCGAGCCTGGATCGTGCCGCCTCTGCTTCTCATCCCGTGCACCGATAGCCGTGCAGGTCGTGCTGGTGTTTCTATTAAGGCTGTCCACGGTGCGGGGCGTTCTCCTGTTTACGATGTATACCTGGCTACCTAGTATTGCGTTCTCGATTGGGCTCGCTGTGAAACAACTGTGGGGAGCGGGGTCTAGTACTCTGCTCGAAAGGCTCCCGGTTCGGAAATGACGCCTCTGGACGGGTCAGGTTTTACGAAACGAGTGTGTTCTTCGGCCCGCCAGCACCTTCAACGGTCAAAGCCGGGAAGCAGAGACCTCCAAATTTTCAAGCGGTCCCGTAACTAGCTATGAAGATTGTGATCTATACCCATGGGTTTCCGCCCATGGTTGGAGGTATCGAGACCATAACCATGGAGCTGGCCCGGAGACTCGCGAGGACGGGGCCCTTTGTGCCGGACGATGGATTGCAGGTGACAGTAGTCACCCCTAATGGAAAAGGAGCTCCCAACGAACGAAACCTTCCATTTCGCATTGTCCGCCGGCCTAGCTTGATAGAACTAGTAAGGCTGATTCGAGCGGCAGAAATCTTGCACTTGGCCGGGACCGACATGCTGCCGTTGTGGTTGGGCTGGCTTTTCCGCAAACGCATGGTCGTGGAGCATCATGGTTTTCAAACTGCGTGTCCCAATGGACAAATGATCTACGAGGTCACGCAGGTTCCCTGTCCAGGACATTTTATGGCGGGAAATCATCTGCAATGCCTGAAATGCAACGCGGCTAGTGGCAGGATTCAGAGTTTGAAACGCTGGCTTTTGACATTCCCGCGTCGCTGGCTGTGCTTAAGCGCGGACGCGAATGTCATGCCAACTACGTGGCTGGGCAGTATCCTGCGACTTCCGAGAATGGTGACGATCCACCATGGATTGCCCGCTGGTACAAGCGCTGTCGCTTCAAAGGTTAGCGGCCCGCCTATCGTCGTTTTTATGGGTCGGCTCGTTAGCACAAAGGGCGTTCACATCCTGCTACGGGCACTCGACGATCTGCGCGACTTCGAGTTTCAATTGCATATTATCGGGGACGGCCCGGAGCGTGCCCGGCTGGAAGCGGATGTTCGCTTCCTGCAGTTGGAAGAACGCGTTGTCTTCCGCGGCTACTTGGGAACGGGCGAGGTTGAACAGACGCTGGCAGGGGCGAAGGTAGTCGTAATGCCTTCGCTCGCTGGCGAGGTGTTTGGCTTGGTGGCTCTCGAAAACATGTTGAGGGAAAAAGTCCTGATCGTGTCTGAGATTGGGGCATTGTCCGAAGTAGTTGGCGATGCGGGCCTTACGTTCCCGGCTGGAGATGCACGAGCGCTTGCGCGTTGCCTGAGGCGGGTGTTGTATTCCGACCCTTTTGGCGAGCAGATGGCAGCGCGGGCTGGTCGGCGTGCCCGATCCGTATTCTCCGCCGAACGCATGGTCAACGATCATCTTGTGCTTTATCGACGGCTGTTGAACTCGGACCCGGGGGCCAATCTCTGCGCTTGAACGCCCGACCTCCGGCCACGACAAACGAATCGAGGCTACTTGTTCAGTGATTCTCTTGAGCCATCCAACGGGAAATGAATTTGTCCGTGAAGCGTTACGCGCTTTGAACGAGGTGGCGCTGCTTTCCGAGTTCTGGACCTCGGTTTCTTGGGAGCAACATCATTTTCTAAATCATATCCTGCCTCGCTCGGTGAGCAAGGAGCTGGGACGTCGGTCGTTTTTGCATGTACGACCCGAGCAGTTGCACTGTTATCCCTGGATCGAACTCGGGAGGTTCGCAGCTCGCTACCTCAATTTGTCCAGTTTAGTGCGCGACGAAGAGGGAAAGTTTTCGGTGGACGCGGCCTACCGCGCTCTGGATTCGAAGGTAGCTGCCAGGCTGCCATTCACACCAGACATCCGCGGCGTTTATGCCTATGAAGACGGAGCGGTGGCGACCTTCCGTCGGGCGAGGCAGTTGGGTCTTAAAACTCTTTACGAACTCCCGATCGGATATTGGAAATGTTACCGGGAGTTGATGGAGGAGGAACAATTCCTGCAACCGGAGTGGGCCATGACTCTGCAAGGGAGAGAGGACAGCGTTGAGAAACTCTATCGCAAGGATGAAGAGCTTGCCCTGGCCACGGACATTATTGTCCCAAGCGAGTTTGTCCGAGGGACCCTGCGGAGTGCTGGGACCCTGGATGCTAGCGTCACGGTGCTACCCTACGGCGCACCGCCCTTACAGCAGACGGTTCGCGAGGAAGATAGAACAGGCGATGGCAAGCTAAAGGTTCTATTTGCCGGTAGTCTTAGCCAGCGCAAGGGCCTGAGCTATCTACTTCAGGCGGTCAAACAGCTCGGTTCGAAGATTGAATTAACCCTCATCGGGCGGAGAGTTGCAAGTTGCCAAACGCTTGACGCAGCACTGCGCAATTACAGCTGGATTCCCTCGCTCTCGCATTCCGCTCTCCTCGAAGAGATGTCCCGCCACCATGTGATGGTTTTCCCGTCTCTGTTCGAAGGATGTGCTCTTGTTGTTCTAGAGGCGATGTCTCAAGGTGTTCCGGTGATTACGACTCCCAACGCGGGATCCTCGCAGTTTGTCAGTGACGGCGACGACGGTTTTATCGTTCCAATTCGCGACGCGGAAGCTATCGAGGAGAAACTGGAGATGCTGATCCGCGACCGTGATCGGTTGGCGGCGATGAGTCGAGCCGCCATCGCTAAGGCGGCGCAACATTCTTGGGAACAATATCGCCGCCGGTTTGTAACCACTGTGCGTTCCGCTTTTAGGGAAGATTCGCCTCTGGATCCGGCGATGCTTGACTCTCCGGATGTTCAGGTGAGCACGTCGTGTTGAGCGCAAATATTCGAACGTTGCCGAAATTGGGTGTACGGCAGAGCATGGGCCGAGCCGCAGCAGAACAGCGCCGATTGACGGCCCTGCGGCGGATGATTTGGCTATACTTTGTCCTCCTGATCGTGGAAGGAGCGCTCCGAAAATGGACACTCCCCTCGCTTAGTGGCCCCTTACTCATTGTCCGCGACCCTCTCGTTCTCCTTATTTATGTGCAAGCCGTGCGTTGCCGGCGATTCCCCGTCCACGGTCCAATGCTGTCCTATTTCCTGTTGCTTAGTAGTTTTTTTCTGCTGGCGCTGTTTCAGACCATTGCAGGGATCGGTGGCGGGCCGTTGGTCGCTATCTATGGCCTGCGGACAAATTTCCTGCACCTGCCCTTGATTTTTGTGATCCCGCAAGCCTTTTCCTATGCGGACGTGATTAGGCTTGGCAAATGGATACTCAGGCTTTCCCTGCCGATGACGGGTTTGATGATCTGGCAATTTCTTTCGCCCCCGCAAAGCTGGATCAATGCGGCAACGACGGCCGCGGCAGAGGGACAGCAAATTTCGTTCGCGCTGGGAAAGATTCGACCTGCCGGTACTTTTAGCTTTGTCTCTGGGACGGCTCACTTTTTCGTTTTGGCAACGGCATTTCTGATCGATGGACTGGCGCATCGGCGATCCTACTATTCCAGGTGGTTGCTGGGTGCCGCCTTAATCGCGGACATAATCGTTCAACCTGTCTCGGGCAGCCGGACTCTGGTTCTTGGGTGCGCGCTGGTGGTGGTGGCAGCAGTCGTGTTCGCGACCTTGAGCTGGGGACGAGCTTACCGCATTTTAGCGGTGGCAGCCCTGATATCCGTCGCGTTAGCGGCCTTATGGCTGACCGGGTTCTTTCGCGAAGCTGTGGGTGTGTTCATGGTCCGTTGGGACAATGCTGGAGGAGGAAACGCCGCTGAGAGTTTGACTGGACGAATTCTTGGCGGCTTTCTCGAACCATTTGTTCTTATGTCGAAGATAAGTATGTTCGGGGAAGGGCTCGGCTTGGGTACAAATGCAGGCGCCGCGCTGACAACTGGTTCGGCACAGTTTTTGCTTGCTGAAGGCGAGTGGGCGCGAGTGATTATGGAAGCGGGTCCTTTATTTGGTTTTTCGCTTCTGGCATACCGCGTGTGGGTCGCCGGTGTTGTGGGGTTTCGCGCACTGGCTGCGGCAAAACGTCAAATCCTGCTCCCCTGGCTGTTGGCCTGGGGTGCCTGCCTAAGCCTGGTCAACGAGCAGATTTCGCAGCCGACGAACTTAGGTTTCATGGTGCTGGCCGGCGGGCTTTGCCTGGCTGCCATACCTGCAGGTCATTTCGTGCCCATCGATGAGTCCCCTCGCGAGGGCCGTGTTTACCCCAGACTGCGATTCGAGAGTCAGTTTCCCCGATGACCCCTGCGTCTACAGTTCGAAGGCCGCGCGCCTCTTCGCTCGGAATTGCGGCTCCCACCACCGTGTCAGCCCCCGCGCAGAAGGTACAAGACTTGAATGCATTTCGCGTGCCTGCCAATTTCCGAGGCAGACCTGCATGGGTGGTGCAGCTTTGGTGGATCGTGCAGGCCACCCTGTTCCGGGCTTCGCCTCAGGTGCTATATGGTTGGCGGCGGTTCTTGCTGCGCTTATTCGGGTGTTCTCTAGGAACAGGCGTGCTGGTTCGATCCACCGCTGAAATTACCTATCCGTGGAAGGTTTCCATTGGGGATCATTCCTGGATTGGCCACGATGTGACACTCTACAGTCTGGGCGAAATCCACATCGGCTCCGACGTCGTAGTTTCTCAGGGCTCGTACCTGTGTGCCGCGAGCCATGACATGCAGAGCCCCAGTTTCGATATCTATAACAAGCCCATCTACGTTGAAGACGAGGTTTGGATTGCGACGGATGTCTTCCTTTCTCCTGGCGTACGGATAGGCCGCGGCGCGGTTGTGGGTGCGCGCAGCACCGTCCTCCACGATCTTCCCACCATGATGGTTTGCTTCGGCAATCCAGCAAAGCCAGTCCGGCCAAGGCTCAGGTAGGAGCCGGGCCTGGACCTCTAATCACGAACATTCTCCTGCCAATGCCACGCGGAAACCCCCGGAACCGAGCGATAGTTGAGACGGGCTGGATTCAGCGGCGCCAAGGCCAATTCTAGATGCGCATTCTCGCCCTGAGCGTCAACTACTGGCCCGAAGAGACCGGCATCGGCCCGCTCACTACCTGGCGGTGCGAGTATCTGGCATCGCGCGGTCATGATGTCACGGTCTGTACCACTTTTCCCTATTACCCCCAGTGGCGCGTTGACTACCGGTACCGGTATGGGTTCTGGAGAAAGGAACAGCGTGGGGGCGTGACCATTCTTCGCTCCTTCGCCTGGATCCCAAACCGCGTGAGTCCACTCAAACGCATCTTGTTCGAGGCCTCCTTTCTGGCTTCTAATCTGGCTCGCACAATCTCAGCCCAGAAACCGAATCTTCTGTGGGTTGTCTCGCCGCCGCTGGGGCTCGCAGTGACGGCGGGATTGCTCAGCCGACTTTGGAGAATTCCCTTCGTTTACGACGTCATGGACTTGCAGCCCGATGCCGCAGCCGAGCTTGGGATGTTGCGTTCAGGGGCGCTCTTGAGGGTTCTATACAAGTTGGAGCGATTCGCCTATCGGCGTGCAGTTTTGATTTCGACCCTGACGGAAGGAATGCGTCGCCGAATCATCACCAAGTCCGTTCCTCCGCAAAAGGTCATTCTGTTCCCTACGCGTTCCGAGGGCGAATTGCTTCTGGTCGATCGCGGAGCGGGTGGCAAGGCCTTCCGCCGTGATCACGGGTTAGAAGGCAAGTTCGTGGTGGCACATTCAGGAAATATGGGGATCAAGCAAGGCCTCGACGTGGTCCTTCATGCGGCAGAGATCTCGCGATCCCGTGCTGATATCGTCTACTTACTGGTCGGAGATGGGGCGGGGCGCCGACACCTTGAATCACGGGCGGCGGCGAAAAATCTGGCCAACGTTAAGTTTTTGCCGCTTCTGCCGCGTGAGCAATACCTGCAGATGCTGGCCGCGGTTGATCTGAGTCTGATTACCCAGCAACGCTCGGTGGCTGATTTCGTTTTTCCTTCCAAGACAGTGAGCCTGATGACGGCCGGATGTCCGATTCTTGCCTCTGTGAATTCTGGTAGCGAGGTTGCTCGCATGATTAACCGGGCGGGCGCAGGTTTGGTCATTGCCCCGGAGGATCCAGAGTCCCTGGTAGCTGCGGTCACCCGACTCGAAAAGGACACTGCGAGGCTGAGAGCTATGAGCGAAGCCGGTCGCCGCTATGCCCGCGAAGTCTGGGACGAAGATCGCACCCTGCCCCAAATGGAATCAGACTTACTGGGTGCCGCAGGCTGATCCGTGACGCCCGCCGCGTCTGGCGAACGGGGCAGTGCCGGCGCGTCGTTCGCAATCACTCTCATCGATAGTTCCGAAAAATAACCCCATTGAATCGCAAATAATTGCAGTCAGTTTTGGAGGGCCTTTGTGAAACGTGCTTTGATTACCGGAATAACCGGACAAGATGGGTCATATTTGGCCGAATTACTGCTCGCCGAAGGCTATGAAGTTCACGGTCTGATTCGTCGGGCGAGTACATTCAACACGCGGAGGCTGGACCACGTCTATCAAGATCCGCATGCCCCTGGCGTCAGGATGTTTCTTCACTACGGCGACCTCTCGACTGGGGACCAACTCACCAGTCTGATCTACGATCTGCGGCCTGAGGAGGTATACCATCTCGGCGCCCAGAGCCACGTGATGGTCAGCTTCGAGACTCCAGAGTACACCGCAGATGTCACGGCAGTCGGTACAGTCCGCCTGCTCGAAGCCATCAAGCGAAGCGGAATCAAAACGAGATTTTATCAGGCTGGGTCCTCGGAGATGTTCGGAGCGGCAAAACCTCCGCAAAACGAGAGCAGCATGTTCTATCCACGCAGTCCGTACGGTGCGGCGAAGGTCTATAGCCACTGGATGGCCGTGAACTATCGGGAGGCCTACGGTCTATTTACCTGCAATGGCATACTTTTTAATCATGAGAGCCCCAGGCGGGGCGAGACGTTTGTAACCAGGAAGATAACGAGGGCTGTAGCCAGCATCGTGGCCGGGAGTGAGCAGAAGCTCTACTTGGGCAACTTGCAGGCCCGTCGCGATTGGGGTTATGCCCCCGAATACGTACACGGCATGTGGCAAATTCTGCAGCAGGAATGCCCCGGGGATTACGTGCTCGGCACCGGAGAGTCACACACAGTCGAAGAGTTTGTAACCGAGGCGTTCGAATACGCGGGGTTGGATTGGAGGGAGCACGTCGAAATCGACTCCAGGTATGTGCGCCCGACCGAAGTGGAATGTCTGATTGCTGACAGTACCAGGGCACGCGAGTCGTTTGGCTGGGATCCTAAGATCAGGTTCAAAGACCTTGTGCATATCATGGTAGATGCTGATCTCGATGGATTTTCGTTTGCGCCCATCGGCAACGGAAAGCTCATTCTGCAACACAGGTTTGGCGATTGGCACCAATGGGACAAGTCGGTGTCGCACACGCTAAGAGGCGCCAGCGGCGGTCAGTACTGAGGTCCCGGCGATGCCAGCAATAGCTCAACAGCCATCGGCGATTCACCCTGCCGCCAGAATCTACGTGGCCGGCCATACGGGATTAGTCGGCTCCGCCCTGGTGCGCACGTTGAAGAGATCAGGTTTTCGCAACCTCCTGCTGCGCACCCATCAGGAACTCGACCTTAGTAATGAAGCGGCGGTGGCGGAGTTTTTCTCGCAAGAGCGTCCGGAATATGTTTTTCTGGCCGCCGCAAGGGTTGGCGGCATCCTGGCCAATAGCCGGTATCCGGCTGACTTCATACATCAAAACATTTCCATTCAGAGCAACGTCATTCATCATGCGCAAATGACCGGGGTTGAGCGCTTCCTGTTCCTCGGATCCAGCTGTATCTACCCCAAGCACTGCCAGCAGCCTATTAAAGAGGAGTATTTCTTAACTGGACCTCTGGAACCCACGAACCGGCCTTACGCCGTGGCCAAGATTGCCGGGATCGAAATGTGCTCCGCCTATAACCGCCAGTTTGGAAACCGCTTTCTGGCCGCCATGCCCACGAATCTCTATGGGGAAGGCGACAATTACGACCTCGAGACGGCGCATGTGCTTCCCGCCTTGATCCGTAAGATGACGGAAGCCAAGAGAGAGGGCCGCACGACGGTTACCGTCTGGGGCACCGGCAATCCCCGGCGTGAATTCATGCTGAGTGACGACATGGCTGCCGCATGCCTGTTTCTTATGGGACTGCCGGATGATCAGTTTGACAAACTCGCGGGCAGGGAACCGGCGCCCCTGATCAATATCGGAAGCGGGAAGGATCTCACAATTCGCGAATTGGCCGAGGCTGTCGCCGATGTAGTGGGGTTCAGCGGCGAACTCATTTTTGATGCGAGCAAACCTGATGGCACTCCCCGAAAGCTGCTCGACTGCTCCCGGTTAAACTCGTTGGGCTGGGAGTCTGCCACCCCTCTTGGCATAGGGCTGCAAAGCGTTTGCAAGAACTTTGAACAACATCATCTTCATCCTGGCCTGATTTTTTCTTGATGATCTGTGTGAGCCGTGTTTTCGCCTTGTGACCCCGCACGTGGTCGGAGGCGAACTGACGGGACTCCTGGTCGTCGCGAGGCAGCGCGGGCATGAACCAAAGGCGCTGAGTGCCCACTTTCATGTTCAGGGACCAAATCAACCACGGCGTTCTAGCATCGGCCGTGCCTGTCGCTCAGGCACGTCACGCCGGCGGTCTCTCAAAGTTCCGGTACAAATCTGCCTTCCGATTTCGCGAGAGATGTACGACTCTGCTCGCGGGAAGCGTCCGCCGTCTTTATTGGGCTGCTCAGGGGATGCAGATCGGCAGAGGAACAGTCCTTCCCAGGCTTGAGGTCACGTGGCCCCATCAGGTCAGCATCGGGAAGAATTGCCGCATCGAGAGGGGTGTGTATTTTCACTATGACGGCATCTGCCTGCCCGGCCCCAGCATTTTCATAGGCGACGATTGTTTCATCGGGTACGGCTGCGAATTCAACGTCGCTGCCCGGGTAACGGTCGAAGACCATTGTCTTATTGCAAGCGGCACCAGGTTTATCGACCATAATCATGGCACTGACCTCGGCACGATGATCGCGAAGCAGCACGGTAAGAGCGCGCCTATCACCATTGGTCGCGATGTGTGGATTGGCGCAAACTCCGTGGTCCTCGCTGGCGTCGACATCGGAGAAGGAGCTGTTGTTGCCGCCGGAGCCGTTGTCACCAAGAGCGTTGCAGCAAACACCATCGTGGGTGGAATTCCGGCCAGGTTCATCAGAAATCGCTGCGCTCGAGATGAATTCGTATCCACCTGATTTCGGGTCAACTAGTGGTGTGGGCTGCAAGTATGGCTAAAGTATCAATCTGCATACCAACTTACAAGCGACCCGACTTGATCAAGGTCGCGATTGCGTCTTGTCTGGCGCAGACATTTCAAGACTTCGAGATCGTAATCGGCGACAATTCGCCCGACATCCGCACAGAGGATGTGGTTCGCAATATCTCGGCCATTCAGCCGATCCGTTACTTCCGCAACCCGTCCGGATTGAGTCCTGCACAGAACGTAAATCGGCTGTTTAATCTGGCGGCCGGAGAATTTCTGCTTCTTCTCCATGACGATAATTTTCAGATGCCCACCGCTGTGGAGGACTTGCTGAAGCCTCTCCTGGAGCACCCTTCGGTTGTCGCCTCATTCGGCAAACACTACCTGGCTCGAAATGACGGCTCGATCCTCGAGCCTGAGTCCGAAATGGTGAACCAGCACTACTTCAGGACCAAGGAAAGGGCGAACAGTGTTCAGCGGTCCATATGGTCTGCGCTGGCCGGGCAGATGCCCGGAGATGGATACATGGTTCGAACTGCCGCGGCGCGCAAGACGCTTTACCGGGACCACCCCGACGTTGGAGATGCGTGCGACTTCGAATTTGGATACCGCTTAGCACAATTGGGTGAATTCTTCTTTGTTGGAAACTACACGCATGTCTACCGGCAGACCGACGAGTCCGTCTCCTCCAGGGGCCTGCGGGTCCTCCTCAGCAAAAGTTATTTCCTGGTGAAAAGTTGGACGGTGCCGAGCGACCTGGAGGGCCTCCGTCGCGGCATGCTGCGGTACCTGGCGCCGGCCGCCGTCAACGGATGTCTGCTGGCGGCCCGCCGGGGCGAGGCTTTGAGTATTTTACTGGGCCCAAATTATCCCTGGAAAAGAGAGTTTATGAAAGGCGCGGTTCAGTTCGGCCTGGCATTTGCGCCTCGGTCTGCAACTGAAATAATCATCAAGCATAAGTCGAGACAAACTGGCGCGACAGCGTGGCTGTATTCTCCACGAGCCGGAGAGGGTTGACGTTTGGGAAGGAGTCCCGTTGCTGCCGTTCATGCATTGGCTAGGCCGGCTCGATGGATCCATTTTTGCCTGCGCCTTCGAGTCCGGGCAACTACATATACATTCCGTCAGAGCGAGTATAGCTGACTTTGCGATGAAACCGAGTTGATGCACGCCAAGAGTGGTGCCAGGCAATCTGTAAATCATGCTCAGGGATCAGATCAATCACAAGGTTCGGACGTCAGCGGCGCTGGCACTCAGGCATGTTCCCGAATTTCGGGGTAAGTGGCACGTTGCCAGCGCAGTGAACAAATATTTTGCTCCCCAGTCGCAATCGTTTTGCACTGTGTGGACTCCCATGCGCTTGGGGCACGAGATGTTGGTTGACCTGAGATCCAGTACGGAGTTCCACGCTTACTACTTGGGAGATTTCGATACTGGAGCAATACGCGACGCACTGCGGTTGATCGGGCCCGACTCGACCGTTCTTGATGTAGGTGCAAATATAGGATTTTGGTCGATCCCATTAGCCAGGTATCTGAAGGGCAAAGGTCGCCTGCATGCGTTCGAGCCGGTTCCAGCGAACTTTCGACGACTGAAGGAGAACGTCAGACGAAACCTCTTGGAGGATACGGCCGATCTTCACCAGACAGGACTCTCCGATCAGAACTGCTCGTTGCAGATCAGTCTGCGGGAAGACTTCGTCGATGGCGCGGAGACCGGGAACGCAACCATCGTCGTTAACTCGGAGGACCTTCTATTT
This sequence comes from Terriglobales bacterium, assembly GCA_963803205.1. Classification (GTDB taxonomy): domain Bacteria; phylum Acidobacteriota; class Terriglobia; order Terriglobales; family Acidobacteriaceae; genus CAWDLG01. The sequence goes on along the minus strand of CAWDLG010000001.1, from coordinate 115,010 downwards.
ACGTGCACCGAGATCCAGGTTGCCCGACTGGATGATGTTTTCGACTCTCTCGGAATGGACCGGATAGATTTCATCAAGGCCGATATCGAAGGGCATGAGGAAAGATTTCTGGCTGGGCGCAGCGAACGTCATCCGCCGTTTCCGCCCCATTCTCTATGTGGAAATCAATAAGGTCCACTACCAGCGGCAAGGGAAAAATGTTGCAACCGTATTCGAAGAATGGCTGACTGCTAATTCATACGATTCGGTACTCCGCAGGAAAGGACAGTGGCGCTTGGATACAGTCCGAAATTGCCATTTGTTGGAGGATGCATTTTTCTTTCCTTCCGAGATCGCTACGGAGAGCATAAAGAGGGTTAATTCCTAGACGCGCGGACGCTGCCATGATTGCTGAAGCTTTCTTTTGGGTCGCTGAACTATGACAATGACTCGAGTAGTCGTTGCCCATCGAAGGCAATAGCGGATTCGGATTTGGACCAGGGGAACATTGCTATCGACAATCGATTCCATCCCGGTCTCCAGGCACGCATACCCGCTCTAGACGGCGTGAGGGGAATTGCGGCTGTCTGTGTATTTGCTTACCACTATGGTGGCGGGGCGCAATCGACGTTTCTTCCCCTGCGCTGGTTTGGCACAACCTTGAAATTCGGGTGGGTTGGCGTGTCGCTGTTTTTCGTGCTCTCCGGCTTTCTGATCAGTGGAATCCTATGGGACTCTATGGGCCGGTCATCCTGGTGGCAAACGTTCTACGTCAGGCGTTCGCTGCGTATCTTCCCGCTCTATTATTTGGCGTTATTGCTGGCGGTTGTGATCGCCTGGATGGGAGCACAAACGAATACGCAGCCGTCAATTTGGCCCTTTGCGCTCTATCTGCAGAACATTCCAAGCCTCGCGGGCCATCTGCATGGATTTGGCAAAACTCACCTGGACCATTTCTGGAGTCTTGCCGTGGAGGAGCAATTTTACCTGGTCTGGCCGTTTCTGCTGCTGATGCTGCGCCGCGACCGAGTGAATGCCATGCGCTTTTGTGCCGTACTCTGGCTGCTTTCCTTTGTCTTCCGGGTCGGTGTGTATAGCTTCTCCCTCTCCCCCGACTGGGCCGGAAGGTTTCTTCTTGGGCGAACAGGGGAACTCTGCGTCGGAGCTTTTCTGGCCTTATCGGTGCGTGGCTACCCGGAGGAACGGCGCCGGGTGATGCGACAAGTGCCCCGGCTGCTTTGGGGTGCACTGGCTGCGCTGGTCGGCCTGCTGGTCTTTTCGCACGAGCCGTCGCTGGAGACGTTCTCAAACGCAACCTTTGGCCTCGCCATTCTCAGCGTCTTTTTCGGGTGCCTCATCGCCTGTTCCACAGTACCCGGGCCGATCCAGTCCTTTTTCCAGGTTCCCGCCCTGCGCTGGTTGGGCAAAATAAGCTACGGAATTTACGTGTATCACTGGTTCTTTCGCCAGCAGTTCGAATGGTGTGCAGCTCGCCTAGCCCCCCATGCCGGGCGCACCGCCAATCTATTGCTTGTGGCCCTTATGGCAGCGCTGGGAACCCTTGCAGTCGCGAGCCTCTCCTTTTACACATACGAGCTGTTTTTTTTGGGTCTGAAGGACCGATTCCACTTTTCCCATACGAAGACGCCAGTCCAGCTTCCCTTGCCGACATAACTATGGCGTAACTCCTTGCGCGGCGAGGAAAATACTCCCTTTGTCTTTGGGTGACGCATTACCGAATGTCTGCGCCAAACGCCAGTTCGGTATTGCCCCTTAGCCAGGGAACATATGCCCTAAGGTGACATTGAGCTTCAGAAGGATCGATGTTCTGCTGTCAAGAATGATTTTCAGAGGGGCGTTGGCGAATTTCTGTCTCGCGGCACTCTTGCTGGTTCTGTGGGTGGAAGCTGCGAAATCCCAGGCTGCGCAGGAGAGTGCTCCGAGTGCGCCTACCAATCTCATGGTTGTGAGAATCGACGGCGCCGGGCCCAAAAATGTTCCGAGCCAGGATCCGGCAGCAATCTTCGATGGCAACGGAAACCTCGATGCGAATGCCTACGTGAAGGCGGCCAAGGCTTACGGCACGCCCGCCATGATCAACGAGAGGTTTGGCCGTCCGTGGACAGCCTACCATCCGAGCATCGCGGCGCCTACCTGGTCGCAGGCTTCGAGTTTCAAGTACGTTAAACCGGCCAACCCGGGAGAGTTCTTTAACTATTCTCGCGGAGTTCCATGCAGCACGCCGGACGAGTACAGTTCAAACTACGGCCAGGTCGCCTACGTGACCGATTCAAAGGTGGCCGCCAGCCGGCCCGGAGTGGACGGCATCCAGACGCTCAACAAGGACCACTGCATTTGGGCAGGCCAGCCACAACCTTCCTGGACCATGGGCAACGGACATCCGACCGTGACCCTCAGGCCCGATCTCGTGTCGCAAAAGAGCGCCCTGGGCATGCCGCAACAGCCGGTGGAAGTGACTCGCGCCTACGGCGCCAGTGAGGCGGCGGGCTGCAGCTACATTGTCTTCCAGACAGGGCAGGTGGTTTGTGGCGAAGGCGGCAACACGGCGGTTGATTTTTACTATTTCAAGCCCTTCCCCGCTAATTTTGTTCCCACCGCCGCGAGCGTAACCAATGCTGGAGAATTTCTGCTGGTCACAGGCTGGAACACGGATTCGCATCACGGCCAACTGGCCGTCGTCGCCATTGGAAGTTCGAAATCGGCTGCCGCGTTCTGGGGATTTGAGTGGACGGAAACCTATCCAGGCTTCCGGAACTACAGCCTGCCGGTATTTACCAAGTTGCTGGGCATCATCGATCTGCCGGAAATGGTGGCGCCGACGGCGGTGGAGGCGGTCAGTAACTGGGTCTACCACCCTGGAATCACTCTTTCTGGGAAGAACCCGGGAGAGTTTCCCCTTTCCAACCAAGCCAACTGGCAGTGTTTTGCCAGCGGACCGTGCGCCAAACAGTATGCCACCAGGGGATTTGCTCTGGTCGCATCCCGCTACGAACGCAAAGTATTGTTACTCAACCTGACTCCTTTATTCGAAACAATTAGCCAAGGCATGTTTAGTTCCTTCGGCGAGTTTCGCGCGAATGTCGCTAATACCGGGCCCGGGGCAGGTCAGTGGCCGCCCACATTTGCCGAACGTCCCAGCGAAGCCCCTCACGTCGTCAAGACGATGGAGTTCGACACCCAGGTCTCCGCCATCAGCGCCTCGCTTTACCCGGACAATCGCGCATTCATCGCTACCGAAGAAGGGTCACTGCACGTCTGGGACGCCGACGGCCTGCAAACTGGTACAGGCACGGGTGCGAATGCGAGAGAAGTCCACGTGCTGGCTATTGGACACAATGTAACTCGCATCGCGCACATGAAGCACTGGCTGCACAACGACTATGTGAACGGCATGGTGCGATATCAATACATTGCGTTGTCGCGCGGAGACAAGACGGTGAAATGGATCGATATGTCGACCGGCGCCCCTAGAGTCATCCGCACGCTTTCTGACTCGCGGCTGGTTGATCCGATATCGGTCGAAGACAACAATAATCACTTGACCCAGTCAGATCTGATCGATATCGCGGACTATGGCGACAAGAACATAAAGGGATACCGCTACGGACCGGTGATCTTTCATGGCGTAGCGAATCCTCCGCCGGTTTTCGGGATGGGGCCCGGGGGCAAGGACTCCTTCGAGTATCAGGGAGCCTATGCTACGCCCACCGGTCCATTCTCCATCTCGATTGAAAATACACCGTAGACTCCACGTTCTAACGCTTCCTTTGGCACGGCCTCAACTTCTAAAGCTCATCTAAGTCGACCTGCTGCACCCCGGTCAGCCTTTCGGGGTCACGGCATTCCGGCGAAAAAGGATCAACATATGTTGACCATAGGTATTAATTATTCCAGAATGCACGACTCTTCTGCCTGCATCGTTCGCGACGGAGAGCTGCTCTTTGCAATCTCGGAAGAACGAATCAGCAGAATTAAACATGATGCAAGTTTTCCTTTTCTTTCCATCAAAGCATGTCTTGACTGGGCCGGAGCCCGCCCGGGCGAACTGGATTTTGTATGTTTCGGGTGGCCTCCTCCGCGTGCGGGGTATTTCCACGATCTGGCAGACTTTGCACGCGGCAGACATCCGATCAGCTATTGGAATCTCTTAGGCTCGACCCGCCAGTTTGCCACGATGCAGAATCAAGGTAATGGATGGCGGCTGTTCCAGTCGTACTTCGGGCCATCAAAGGCGCGTCCACGTTTCGTCGACCACCACCGTTCGCATGCCATCAGCGCGTTCGCCTACTCCGGTTTCGAGCAAGCTACCGTGGTGGTAATCGATGGCCGGGGCGCATGGGAGGCGACCTCTCTCTGGCATGGCCGTTCCGGCCGCCTCGAGCACATAAGCACGATCCCATGGCCGAATTCACTGGGCCTGTTCTATTCGGCTTTCACCCAGCATCTGGGATTTCAGCCAAACAGCGACGAATGGAAGGTCATGGGGTTGGCCCCGTACGGGAATCCAGGCATAGATTTGGGAGACTTCATTCGAGTGAATGGGCACCCGTACACAGTCGACGGGCCTGGCCTGATCGGCACAGGAAACGGGAGCCTTTCCAAGATTGCAAGGAAATTCGGCTCGCCGCGGCGGCCGGAGAGTGAGATTGACGGGAAGCATAAGGACTTGGCGTTTTCGGTCCAGGATGCGTGCGAGCAGGCCATGATGGCCCTGGTGCGCGATGCCGTAGGGCAGACCGGATGCCGGAATTTGTGCCTGGCAGGAGGCGTAGCCCTGAATTCCAAAGCGAACGGGAAGATATTGGCCTCCGGCCTAGTAGACAAGCTGTTTATCCCGCCCGCAGCATCGGACGAAGGCGTTGCCCTCGGAGCGGCATTAGCGCCCTATCTCGATGCTGATGGCTATTTGCCCATGGACCCTATACGCAAGGCGTATCTAGGTGTGGAGTACGAAGATTGCGCAGTTGAAAAGGTCCTCGATACCTATAAACTTCGATACACGCGGCTCGCCGATCCGGCCGAGGCTACGGCCGAGTTGCTCGCCAATGGGAAGATCGTTGGCTGGTTTCAAGGCAGAATGGAATTCGGTCCACGCGCTCTCGGCAACCGCTCGATTCTGGCTGACGCTCGTAATCCGGAGATGAATTCCAAGGTCAATAACGCGGTGAAGTTTCGCGAGTCGTGGCGACCCTTTGCACCTTCCATTCTCGCGGAAGCTGCGCCTGAATACGTCGAGAGTGCAACCGACGCTCCATTCATGACCTTGACCGCAGAGGTCAAACCGGAAAAGCGCAGCGTCATTCCTTCGGTCACTCACGTGGATGGCAGTACGCGGCCGCAAACGGTAGAGCAGAGTGTGAATCCTTTGTACTGGCGACTAATCCGCAAGTTCGCTGACCGAACTGGGGTGCCGGTGGTCATGAATACATCCTTCAACCTTCGAGGTGAAGCCATCGTCTGCACTCCGACAGATGCCGTCCGCACTTTCTTCAGTTCCGGCATGGATGCCCTGGTGATGGGAAGCTATATGGTAGAAAAATAGCTATCTTTGCAGCAGTTGACGCGACCCTGAGTGCCCGTGACGCGAATCACTTCGACAGTAGTAATCGCAAGCTTTCGCAGACCACAACCGCTGTCGGCCTGCCTGAAAGCGCTGATCATCCAGACACTTCCCCCAGATGAGATTGTGGTTGTCTGGCAGGGGGACGATTACGAAACCAGAGACGTCTGTCGAGAACTCAACGGCTGCTCAGCAATCCCGATTCGAGCGGTTCATTCCCCGCAAGTGGGGATTGTTCCGGCGGAAAACGAAGGCCTCAAACAGTCGACCGGCGATATCGTACTCCTGATCGATGATGACGCGATCCCTGAGCCGGAGTGGGTTGCGAGACATCTCTTTCATTACAAAGATGCAAGCATCGGCGCCGTGGGAGCATCGTACACAAATTTCCACACTAACGGTGACTCGTTTCCAGAGCGAAGGCCGAAAGTTATCGGCAAGATTACATGGCATGGCCGGCTAATTGGCTATATGTTCGACCACCCCAACGACTGGCGGGGCCGTCACGCCATCGCGGTAGAGCATCTTGCTGCCGGTAACATGAGTCTTCGCCGAAGCGCATTCGCAACGTTTAACGAAGAGTTAAAACCCTATTGGCAGTTATTTGAAGCAGACGTCTGCTTGCAGGTAGCTCGTAACGGGTACGAAGTGCGCTTTGACTTTTCCAATCCTGTAAAACACTATCCTACGACCGACATATTCGACGGCCGTCACAGTGGAAACATCGAGGTCAAAGTTATAAACCTGGCCTACAACCATGCTCTAATTCTCGCTTTATACTCCGCCCCTCATCTGTACATTCCACGACTCCTGTACCTTTTGCTAGTCGGTTCAAGGAACACGCCGGGATTAGTGGGTTTCTGTTTTGCAGTTTCTCGGCATGGAAACATCCAGCGGGAGCTCAGAATTATGGCGCAAACAATGGCCGCCCATGTTAAGGGCTGGTTAGCGGGTACTCGGTCCCGGCTAAGAGCCACTTCCAAGCTGGGCAGCGATGATCAGCCGTGCCTAGTGGCGCGGCAAAATAGTAACTAAATAAAGATGTCGTACTATTTCTGTATTCGGCCCCGTTTCAGCAATCCCAGGCACCCATCCCATGTGCGGAATCACCGGAGTTCTCAGCTTTCGAAATAGCCCGTTTCAGGTAGGAAGGTCATACCTGGAGCGCATGACAGACACCCTGGCACATCGCGGGCCGGACGGCGGCGATGTGTGGGTATCTTCGGACCGACGTGTAGGGTTTGGTCATCGGCGACTGTCGATTATCGATCTCTCCAACGCGGCTTCGCAGCCTATGTGCAATGAGGATGGTTCGTTGTGGGTCACGTTTAACGGTGAGATTTATAACCACGCAGAGATCAGAAACGAATTGCAGGAGATAGGCGGCCACCAGTGGAAAACTGACCACTCGGATACCGAGGTTATCCTGCATGCGTTCGAACAGTGGGGAATCGACTGTATTGATAGATTCCGCGGCATGTTTGCGATGGCGCTATGGGATGCTCGCCGGCGCGAGCTCTGGTTGATTCGCGACCGGATCGGCATCAAGCCACTCTATTATTCGGTGCATCATGGGCGAATTGTCTTTGCCTCTGAAATCAAGGCTCTCCTGCAAGATCCACAACAGGAACGGGCGATGGACGAGGAAGCGTTCTACCACTTCCTCTCATTTCTGACCACCCCGGCGCCGCTGACCATGTTCCGCGGAATCCGCAAGCTCACGGCTGGAAGCTGGCTGCGTATTCGGGAGGACGGGAGCGTCGTGGAGTCTCGCTACTGGGATGTCCTCGACCATACCCAGCCTCTGATAAACGTCCGCGAGGAGGAGATAGCAGAGAGAATCATCGCAGAACTGCGAACCGCAGTCCGGTTGCGCAAAGTGAGCGATGTGCCGGTTGGAGTGTTTCTCTCCGGCGGCATCGACTCGAGCGTCAATGCCGCTCTGTTTTCCGAGGGCGAGAGAGAGCCGGTAAAGTCTTTCAGCATCGGCTATGACGACGACTACCAGTCCTACAAGAATGAACTTCACTATGCCCGCCGCATGGCTAGCTTTGCGGGGGCGGAGCATCACGAACGCATTCTTTCCCAGCAGGATCTGCTCGACTTTCTGCCCAGGATGGTGCATCTGCAGGACGAGCCAATTGCCGATCCCGTCTGCGTGCCCGTGTATTACGTCTCCAAATTGGCGCGGGACAACGGCGTGATCGTCTGCCAGGTGGGCGAAGGGGCGGATGAGCTTTTCTGTGGATATCCTTCGTGGAACCTACGCCTCCGGCTCCAGCATTTGGGAAATCTGCCCGTCCCGCGAACGCTGAAGGGGCTCGGCTTGGCCGGAATCGCCCTGGCAGGACGCGCAAAAGAGCCGGGAGTACGAATTGCTGCGGAGAAACTTCGAGCATCTGCCCGTTTTCTGGGGCGGAGCTGAAGCATTTACCGAGACCCATAAGGACTCTCTGCTGTCTCATCGCCTGCGAAGAGAGTTCGCAGACTTCACTTCCTGGGAAGCTTTGAAACCGATCCGGAAGCGATTCGAAGACAAAGCCTGGGAGAAGTCACCGCTGAATTGGATGAGCTACCTCGATCTCAACATGCGCCTGCCGGAACTGCTGCTCATGCGGGTCGACAAGATGAGCATGGGTGTAAGCCTCGAAGCGCGTGTACCTTTTCTCGACCACAAGTTCGTGGAGCTGGCCATGAGCATTCCAGAAGCAGTCAAGACCCGCCATGGCACGCTGAAATACATTCTCAAGAAGGCGGTGCGCGGCTTGATTCCTGACGAACTCATCGACCGCAAAAAACAGGGCTTCGGCGTTCCGGTGTACGAGTGGTTCTTCGACCGCTTGGGAGAGTTTGCGCGAGTCGAACTGAGCGATTTTTGCAAAGAGAGTGACTTTTTGGACCACACTGCAGTGATGCAGCTACTGGAACGGCGCGACGGCCCACGTGCCTGGTATCTGCTTAACCTGGCACTGTGGTGGAAGCAATGCATCCGCTCCGAGGCTCCGGCAATGGCTTTAGGAGCCGACTAGACAGCTGTATCAAGACCGACAGCGGAAGATTCCCTTAGCTATCCACATCCGACCCTAGTATGTCGGCGGACTATCGAGCTCAAGTTCTCACTAGTGGGTTAATCTGTTCGATGGCAAAACTCGCGTCCGCTTCTAAAGTCAGCAAGCCCCAGCCGTCGCACGATTGCCCCCATCTCAGCCTTGTCCAGGCTAAAATCGGCCAGCAACTGCTTCAGCCGGTGGTTCCCCTCTTCCAGACCCCTCAGCCCCTCGGTCTCGCTGACTTTTATCCCACCATATTTAGATTCTCTCTCGTAGAGCCCGGCCTGGGCTCTCCTTCGTCGACGCCAGGCTTAAAAGTACTCTCGCAAGAGCCCACGCGGCCTAGTATGCATCATGATGCGACATGTATCGGCCTAACCTACTGCAAATAAATAATTTATGAGATTGTCCCCAATCCGTAAGACCGGGTAATCATTCTCAAGTTTGCGAGGTGGTTACGGTGGTCCAGGTAACTGCCTGACGAGTCCGGAAGCCTCGGGGCGGCCGCTCTCTGGCGGACGCGGCTAGTCATCCATCTTTTGCTGGCAGGAGAATTTCTACCAAAAACGCACCTCAACTCTACTCCAACGACTCTCGCCCGCGCATGGCATCCTCACCCGGCACGGAGCTTTGAAGGTTAGTGCAAGACCGAAGATCTCCGACCTGAATGTAGCGCTTCGTGACAGCCGGCGCAGAGGGTAATGAGGTTCATCTCGTCGTCGCTTCCCAGTTGGCTTCGCAGTTGCTTGTGGTGGACCTGCAGGTCTTGTGTCGAACCGCAGACCTGGCATCTCCAGCCAACGCGCCGCAGTACCTGTTTTCTTAGCTGGTCGTACGGTCCGGGATCAAGCCGCAAGCGCGGTCTCTTGGGTGGAATTGGCTTCATGCAGCCGTTTCGGTCACTTCGTGCAGAAAAGCCAGGCGTTGTTCGCCAGGGAGAAATTTGAAGAACCGGGACATGGATTGGAGAAGCATCGTTGGATCTTGATTTTCGAGGTTCGCTCCGGCCAGGAAGTCGGCACAAATCATCTCCAGGCAGTACCCCCTTGACTTGTCTGTGCCGAGCATCAAGCCTGCCGTCTCACTCGCCTGCTCAACTACCGGAATCTGGGTCTTGTAGAGCTTGAAATAGATGATCTCCCAGGGCTCGGTTTCTCTGCCCGTAAGCTCTTTCTCGACTTCCCTTCTGAACTCCTCTTTCGGCAGCGAGCGCGCCTTGTGCAACCAAGTTGCACAATCGAACTCCTGTCTCTCCGAGCGTGCCACCTTGGCCAGCTCGAGCCCTTTCGTCCATCCCACCACCTTGAGTTCTTTCCTCGCCTGCGGCGGCAGGTGTTCGTGGATGGACATCAGGTAGTAGGCCTTCCTCCGCGATTCCGGAAACCTCCTCTCCAGAAATTCCTCAAACGACTTAAGTTCTTCCACCCGCCAGTATTGTCCTGCTCGTACCTCGCACAGATAGCGTCCCAGTTCCACAAAGCGCGTGTCTCGCTCCGTCTCGCGTCGTTGCTCCCAAGCCAGGATCTCATCGATCTTGGTAAGGACGGCTTGCGCCCGCTTGCGGTTGAGCTTTGGCAGCACGGGCGGGTTTCTAGAAATCAAGCTCGTCAAGCCAATCAAGGTCTTGTCCTGGTTTCCGGAGCAACATGCCATCAATCAAGTCTTGCCTTCCCAAGGCAGAGCCCGATGTGAGAACAGCTGGTACAAGGGTTTTGGGGAAAGCGAATTCCGCTGTGGGGCATAAACTGGGCGGATTCGATCCTCCCTACGGTATCTGCGACCAGCTGACCGAACTCTTGCCGCTGTTCTTCTGTAATCAAAGCACGGAAATACTGGATCTCGACCAGCCGCTTGCGCACGAACGCGACCTGGGCTACCTCGGAAATACCGGTGATCCAGGAGTAGCAGATGAGCTGTGGGTCCAACCTCAACAGCCCAATGGGCTCCTCCTGGTATCGGCTGGAAGTCGTCTTCCACTCGAGGAGACACCGTGCACCATCAATGCTGATGCCGATCTCTGCCGGCAGCGTGCTCCACGGCGGACCGCACACTTTCGGATTCCTCATGGGCGCAGTGGAGGTGGGAGCGCTGACCTCAGCCCTACTACTGGCGGCGCGCAAGAGCGGTCGGGCTCGGGCGGGTGATACCACTCTCCTCCGCCGTGTTTGGCATCGGACTCATTGGCTTCGGCCTGTCGCGGAATCTATGGCTCTCGATGTTGATGGTGCTGATCGCGGGCGGCGGAATGATGCAGCAGATGGCGGCCGGGAGCGGGCTGTAACTCCTGAGGCGGCGGGACCCGACCCGACCTGCCGGCCGTTTTTCGACTGGCTAACGGCAGGGCCGGAGTGAACCCGGACTGCAGCTTCGCTCTCCTCCATCCGCGAATATGGGTAGGTGAGCGAGTTGTAAGCACATGACGCACGGAATGTCGAAAAACGCAAGGCATCTGCCACTTTAAAGACCTACCGATCTCCCGATCCGACCTCTCCCTGTGGAACGGTCGCCTCCTGTCGCAAGTTAGTGTCCAAATAGGTCGAATCGCAACCATATTCGTGCAACTAGGATGACCTAAACCCGTTGGAAACACGTATGATCTTCTTGCTGAGCTGCGTCCGGCTCCTCTGGGTTGCCTTTTGACCGCACCTCTTTATTGCACGCTAAAAGCGATCTGGAAACCGGGGTTGGTTCTTGCGCGACTTCGGCTACGACGCGGATTTGCTCCGGGAAGGTGGCAAATGCGGTCCGTGACGTCTTGCGAACTTTTCTCTAAGGTTTAGGTTGGCGAAACTTGACATCCATCATTCCGACTTGGCCGGAAGGCTCTTGCGGCGGCCCTCTTCCTGCGTCGGTAAGGATTGATTCTCCCCGGGAAGTACGGGTCTAGGTAAGTGCAGAGACTCGTATTTTGTTAGACTCAACCGGCCACTGGCGTTTGGCAGCGTAGGCGCTTTGCGAGTTGGGTCGCGGAAGCGAAATACCGATGTCATGTCGCCAAATGTACGGCGTCGCCATTCACTAATGTTGGGTTCGCGCACACCGGTAACTTTTTCCAACAGCTGAAGCACAGATGTGTGGTCGAACGTCTGGCTGCAAACCCACCCCCCGGCAGTCCACGGCGACACGATAATGCAGGGGACCCGAAATCCGCTTCCGATCGGGACACGGCCGACAAACTCATGGCTCGTTCCCGAAGGTGGTAGAGGGGGAGGAACGTGGTCAAACATCCCATCATTTTCGTCGTAGTTGAGAACGAAAACTGTCTTCGCCCACACATCCGGATTGGCGGCGATCGCCTCAATCTTGCTGGCGACAAACGCCGCGCCATCGGCCGGCAAATAGTCAGGGTGCTCCGATTGATAGCTGGTCGGTATTATCCAGGAAACTGTAGGGAGCTTGTCGTGTATGGCATCGTACTCGAATTGGCCCTCACTACCTCGCGCCATCCCTCTCTCGTATAACCGGGAGGCCTTCGGAGCCTGCTGAAACACTCTGAAGTATTCGAGCACGTTGCAGTCGTAGTTGTCTTTCTGTTGGTAGACCTGCCAGCTGATGCCGGCCTTTTCCAGCCTTTCGGGATAGGTGGTCCAGGTGAATCCAGACTTGGGTGCTCTGTTGCTGATCGCCGGCCCGCCCTGCCGTCCGTCGGGATCGATCGTCCCGGTAATCCAATATAAGCGGTTCGGCCAGGTCGGCCCAAGTACCGAACAATGATAGGCGTCGCAAACCGTGAAGGCTTCCGCCAATGCAAAATGAAATGGAATGTCGGCCCGGGTGTAATAGCCCATGACGTACGGCCCGTTGACCCCATCTGCCTTCCGGTGAGCTGTCAGCCAAGCATCCATCCGTCCCCCGCCCAACGACTCGTGCTGCACCAACCAGGAGTGGTCGGTTGATGGGATTCTCTGTGCACTGCTCACACGGGTATCCAGATGAAATGGGAGGACGTAGCCCTGCGGATTTAAAGCATCGGGCTGAAAGAACACAGATCGGCCGCTCGCCAGGCTCATAGCCTTGGGATCATTCAAACCACGTACGCCGGCGAGCGTTCCGAAGTAATGATCAAAAGAGCGATTTTCCTGCATCACCATCACGACATGCTTGATATCGCGCAAGGAATTCGGAGGTCGTGAGCCAAACTCAAGAAAACGCTGCACATTTGGTGGTAACAAGCTGGCAGCGGAAGCCAGAGCAGCGGACCGCGACCCGATATTCAGCAGGCGTCGCCGCGTGATTTGAGTGCTCGTCATACCCGCAGTCGTTTTGGGAGCGGCTGCAACGTAAATGCGCGTTGTTTCTTTTCAGACATATCTGACTGTTGCGTCCAACGGCGAGGGTCCGTTTCGCCCCAGAATAAGTCCGTCCACAGGGGCCCAACACGCCGACGATTTCTCTCAAACGTGTTTTTCCGCTACTCCGAATGGCAGCCTGAGTATGAAGCCGTCATAAACGCGACGGACAGACCTGCGCTCAACGCAAGCCTCGCCGCCCGTGAAGGGCTCCCTAGTTTTAACAGCCCTTTGTTATGGATTCGTCACAAACTTGTCTGCCTCCGAGGCGTCCGTTGAGGGCGTTCGTGAGGGTGCTGCGTAGACAAGTATGAAATGAAAACATGCATCAAATATATTTTATATTTATCAACCTGCGCAAGGTGGTATCATTTCCGTCTTTGACGTCATACTAAGACCAACCGTTTAGAACCGAGACGAACTCATGCCTACCGTAAGGCTTTCCACCGGAATCGACTGCTATTACGAAGTCAGCGGAAGCGGCGAACCGCTGCTCCTTATTATGGGGACTTCTTCGGACCATTGCTTCTGGGACGCCCAACGCCCGGCCTATGAACCATACTTCCGGACCATCGTTTACGATGCGAGGGGGACGGGACAGTCTACCCAGCCACAGGATCCGCAGACCTATTCCATGGCGGCGTTGGCGGACGACGCTGCCGCCTTGCTCGATGCCCTAAAGATAGAGCGAGCGCACGTTTCCGGAATCTCTCTCGGCTCCACCACCGCCCAGGAACTCGCGCTGCGCCACCCTCAGAAGGCCGGAACACTGCAGCTCCATGGAACCTGGGGAGAAAAGGAACGCTGGTTCCACTACGTGATTGGACAACTCAAGTATCCGATTGAGCGGGAAGACCGCATTGGATTTGCCAGAGCGGTCCTTCCCTGGGTTCTCAGCCCAACTGCGGTCAACGATCCGAAGATGCATGACTCCATTTGGGAGGGGTTGATGACGCATCCGCACGTGTCATCATTCAAGGGAATTCTGGGACACATCCACGCGGATCAGACGCACCACAGCATCGACCGTCTACCGAAGATCAAGGTCCCAACACTGATCACGAGTGGCGAGCTCGATTGGCAGGTGCCGACTCGCCTGGGCTTGGCCGTTCACGAGGCTATTTCCCACTCCGAGTTCCACATGTTCCGCGGACCACACTCCAGTCACGCAGCGTTTTTTGAGATACCCGAGGAGTTCAACAATGTGACCTTAAAGTGGTTCCGTGAGCACCCGCTGTAGGCGAGCGGATTCGGGATCGGTTTAGTTCTTCACGCGGACAAGCAGAACAATGCGGCAAGCAGAATCGATTCAATAGGCGAGTTGTGTCGGAGGGCGCGAAGAATGCAGGTTGATTTGGTTATGCCTAAGTGCGGGCTGACGATGCGCGAGGGAACAGTCGTGAGGTGGATAATTGAGGAAGGTGACATTGTCGCCGAAGGAGAGGCGGTCCTTGAAATCGAGACGGAGAAGGCGCTGATTGAAGTGCCGGCCGTGGACGCCGGCAAGATTGTGCGGCGGGTCGCAGAAGTGGGCGCCATAATCCCGGTTGGCGACGTTCTCGCCGTGCTCGAGGTTGCGAACGGGGCGCGGATGACAGCTGCTCCGCCCTCCGGGGAGAAATCGGTCGAGTCCGCCGCTCAGCCGACACGAGATCCATCCCCTTCAGGGAAGGCGCCTTCGGACGCCCCGCCATTGATCGCCGGCCGTGCCTCTCCGGTTGCGCGTCGGCTTGCACAGGAACTCGGCGTCGACGTCGCCGTTCTCGTAGGTACCGGCGCCCGTGGCCTTGTGACTGAGGCAGATATTCGCGCGGCGGCCGCAGCCAGGTCAAAGAGCGGAGCAGGCGCAGGTTCGCTACGGCCAGCGAAGGTCGAAACTCTCAGGGGCATGAGAAAAGCGATCGCTTCCTCGATGAGCCGGAGCGTCGCCGAGGTGCCGCAGGTCACCTTAAGCCGCGAAACTGGAATGGCCGGAGTAAGCGCACTCCGCCAGGGAACGCCCCCGGAACTAAACATCACGGATATCTTGGTCGCGACCGTCGCGCGAGTGCTTGGTCGCCACCCAAGGCTGAACGCCCATCTGTTGGGCGACGAATTGCGATTCTTCGATACCGTGAATATCGCGCTTGCCGTGGCAATTGAAGACGGGCTCGTAACCCCGGTACTTCGTGATGCCGGGCGCACGAGTCTGAAGGAAATTGCGACCCTGCGCACCCGGCTTGTGAAAGATGCGCGCGAAAGGACCCTGCGGCAATCGGACCTTGAGGACGGCACGTTCACGATCACAAACTTGGGCGCCTACGGCATTGATGCCTTTACTCCGATTCTCAGTCCACCGCAGGTTGCGATCCTGGGAGTCGGAGCCATGCAATCGCGGCCAGCGGTTGTGAACGGAGCTATCGTTGCCCGCGAGACCTGCGTTCTCAGCCTGACGTTCGATCATCGCGCGCTGGACGGCGCGCCCGCCGCGCTTTTTCTCTCGGACCTCAGTGGCATTCTCGCCGATCCGGCGCGGCTTGAGGAGGCGCTGCGATGACAATCCAAGGCCAAGCGGGTCGAGGTCAGGTTCGCCAGGAGCACATCGCCAGTGCCTTGCGGGCTGTCCGCATGGGACAGCCGCGCATCTCCGACGTGGTCGCCGTCGTGGGCGGGAATGCGCTGGCCTCGGCCACGGTTGCCGTGTTGCTCGCACGCGGCGTCAGCCAGGTGGCACTGGTATCGGATGGCGGCTCGGTCGCCGACGGCGCCAAACGCGCGGGCGCGCAGGTATTTACAACGCCGACTTCTGCCGAGGCGCTTCGCCACATTCAGATGCAGTTGGGAGGTTATGGGCCTGACTTCGTTTTTGGATGCGACGGCAATTCGGAAGCGCGACAGTTAGCCATCGAACTAGGGAGAGCCGCCGGCATGATTATCTTCCTTTGTCAGGATGCCGGACCAATCTCACTAAACCCAAACCTTCTGGTCTTTCCCGATAAACGGATCAAAGGCATCGCTGCGCCCACGGCAAGCGATCTGGCACTGGCTCGAGATCTGCTAACAGCCGGAACGATCGTCATTCGTTAAATCAGCCCTCTTTGTGATCGAGTCATTCGAGCAGCGGCGAAATTCCGATTGCGGGTTTTCTTAAATATAATATATATTTCTCCGGCACTTCCTTGTTTTCACATCGTTCCGAAGGGGGAAACAATGTCCAGCAAAAGCATTCGACGCAGAGATTTCTTGAGTGCGGGCGCGGTCACGGCGGCGTCGGCGGCTGTCCTGCAATCTGGTTTGACGACGCCAGTACTGGCGGAGACGAGCTATTCGACCAGTACCTCGAAGCCTTATGGGGTGCAGTACTACGAAAAAGTCACGGCCATGTGGAATGCCCTATCCACTACCGAGCTTCCCCTCCTTGCGCAGGCCGCGGACCATGCGGCGGCCTCGCTTAAGAGCAAGGGGAAGCTTTACTGCATTATCGTCGGCGGCCACATGCACCTTGCTGAGTTGCGGCAGGGGCGAGCGGGAAATCCCGACTATCTGCACAATTGGTCGCGGCACATTCCGCCGGAGAGGTTCGATGCCGCAGGTAAAGGCGACTTCATCTTGTTCGACTATCCAATGCCTTTTATTCGGGCAGCCCGCGATCGTGGCGCCTTCACGGTGGGTTTGCGAGTTCCCTACTACCCGAACCAGACCACTCCAAAGGGTGTGCTGGCAATGAATGACATCGCAGTCAATCCCGTGTTCAAGGACGTTCTGCTGCCCGAAGAATGCGGCAGCGTTACTCTCACGAGCCACGCGCCATTCACCGACGGCCTTCTTTACGTTCCGGAGATTCCTGCCGTGAGAGCCCTCGGCAGTTCGCCTCAGGGTACTTTCAACTTGTACTGGATGTTGACCGCCGAGATCGCCTCGCGCCATGTGGGGGGAGAAGCGATGGGATCTACTGCGAAGGCGCAGGAATTCATGAAAATACTGAAGGGACGCGGAGCCAAAATTCGAGCAAATCTCACTCTGATCGACACCGTGGCGAGATTCATGACCGAAGCGGTGGCTAAAGGCGCGCGCTACTGGAACTTTGCTGTGTACGGCTCGGATGATAACGCAAAGCTTGAACCCTGGTCGATCATGGTGGAGGAAAATACGAATCGCGCCTCGGGCCTGGCCATGAGCAAGGTTCTGAAACAGGAGGACATCAGCCAAAAGGCCAAGGCGGGGGATTTTGTCTTCGTCGCCAGCGAGACTTCGGATGAGCCGACAAGCATCGCGGGAGCCCGGGCCTTGAAACAAGCGGGATTGAAGGTTATTTATATCGGTCCAAAAACCGATGGAAGCACGGGTGACGACCTGTCCAGGATCGCGGACTGGCATATCGACACGTTTTCGCCGGAGCGAGAAGGTGTCGTGACGATTCCGGGCATGGATAAGAAGGTCTGTCCCACGACCGGAGTTCTTTACGCCCTCGCACAAAACATGGTGAACGGACAATTCATCAGCCACATGATTCAGGCCAACATGACTCCACTGCTATTTATGGGTCTTCATCTGATCGGAGGTATGGCTTACTACAACGTCGTGGAAGGTCTGTTCGAGAAGCGCGGATACTAACCTGTACCAATAACGTCGTCCGCAGCCTGAGCTGCGATCAGGCTGCGGAGCGGTGACGAAAAGGGGCCGGATGCTGATCAGAGACTGCGCAGGGCTTGATCGAAGTCCTCAATCAGGTCTTCCGTAGCCTCGATTCCGACCGAGACCCTGACCAAGCCGTCGGAGATTCCCAGTTTTCGCCGCTCCTCCGGCGGGATGCTCGCATGGGAAGTTGTGGCCGGACGAGTGATAAGCGTTTCAACATCGCCCAGGCTGGGCGCGACCACCGGAATCTCTACTTTTTGCAGCAGTCGCTCCGCCGCCGTCAGACCCTCCCGCAGCTCGAAGCTCAACATTCCCCCGAATCCGTCAAAGAGTTCTTTGGCCCGTTGGTGCTGTGGATGGCTGGCAAGGCCCGGATAGTTGACCTTCGCCACCGCCGGATGCTTTTCCAGGAACTGGGCAACCTTGAACGCACTTTCGTTCTGATACCTGACGCGAACTCCCAGCGTCTTCATGCCTCGATGCAGAAGGTAGGCACAATGGGGATCGAGAGAACCGCCCAAGTAGTCCAATTTTCTCTTGATCTGGACAATCAGGTCTGATCGGCCGATCACCGCGCCCGCCACGATATCGGAATGTCCATTCAGATATTTCGTGCAGCTGTGCAGCGAGAGGTCGAACCCCCATTCGACCGGGCGAAAATTCATCGGGCTCGCAAACGTGTTGTCAATGATCGAGACTAGTCCGTGGGCCTTGGCGAACGCGACGATCGCCTGGTGGTCGCCAACCTGCAATAGAGGATTTGTGATCGTCTCGACGTAGATTGCCCGCGTCTTCGGCAAGAGCCTGGCTGCCCATGAGCCCGGGTCATTTGCGTCAATAGAATCGAACGCGATTCCCATCGACTGAAATGCTGTCGTAATCAGGCCATGAGTCCCGCCATACAGCGAATTTTGCACGAGGAAATGATCTCCCGCCGAAAGCACGGTCAGCAGTGTGGTCGAGATCGCGGCCATGCCACTCGCCGTAACCAGGGCGGCCTCCGCCCCCTCAAGCGAAGAAAGCTTGTTGTGGAGAACGATATGGTTGGGGGTGTTATTCAGGCGGATGTATCTCAGGTCGTGGTAACTCGTCTCACCTGAATACTCGAAGATGGCCGACTGGAAAATTGGCATGACCACGGCCCCCTGAATTCGCGGATGGGGTTCCCCGGCATGGATAACTCTGGTTTCCAGGCGAGTGTGCTTTTTCGCCATTTGGATCGCTCCGTTTTCTGTAACGCCACCATAAAGCGACCAATCTCAGGCACTTAAGATGGACAGGAACTGAGGATCTCACACCTCTTCAGAAGCCGCCGTAGCCGCCGCTAGTGTCTGTGCTCCCCCATTAAATGTAAGGAAAACAAGAAAGTGGCCCGTCCGCGTCGCAACCGATTGTTCCGATGTAACCCATTGCATACCAAAGGTTTGAAGCCTTCAAAGCAGCATTTTAAGTCTTTGACGCTGTATAGAGAGATAGAATATAAAGTATAACTTTTTGCTTGACAATGCCCTCTATAGGGATGTATCAACTCCACCATCGGGGATTCGGCTTCAGTCCAGGGAGAAAATCTATGAGCAGAAAGCTAGTGGCCAAGGTTTGTGCGCTAATCCTGTGTGGATTTTGCAGTGCCACGCAAGCTCAAGTCGCGCAGTCAACGGTGGTGGGGCGAATCCAGGACACAACGGGAGCCGTGATACCGAATGTGCAGGTCCAGATGACCCGGGTGTCAACCGGCGAAGTATTTAAGAGCGTGACAGGACAGACTGGAGACTACACGATTCCCAATCTGCCCGTGGGCGCCTATGAGCTAAGAACCTCGGCCGAAGGCTTTCGAACCGAAGTGCGCACGGGCCTTACCCTTGAGGTAGGCCGCACTTACCGGTTTGATTTCGATCTCAGCCCTGGACAGGTCATGCAGGTCGCCGAGGTGACCTCCGAAGCCCCTTTGCTGAATACTGAGTCCCCAGAGGCCTCACAAGTTATTGACAATGAAAAGATCGTGGACCTTCCCCTCAACGGCCGCGATGTCGTCGGTTCTCTTGCGGCGCTGGCCCCCGGTATAACTCCTGCCCCGGGCGCCAAGGTGGGCGCCAACACGTTCGGCGCTTACAACATTCGAGGCAATCGAGTCGAGGATACGTTAGTTCTTGTCGACGGCAGCATGCTGTCGCAGGACAACGGGGTGATGACCTACGTTCAGGGGCCTGACTCCGTACAGGAGTTTGAAATTAAGACCGGCCTCTACGGAGCCGAGTACGGAATTCGTCCCGGAGGGGTGATCAGTTTTGTAACGAAGAGCGGTACCAACACGCTCCATGGGACTGCGTACGACTTTATTCGCAATGCCGCGCTCGACGCAAAAAATTACTTCAACCGCGGGGAACGCCCACCTTTCCAGCGCAACCAGTACGGAGTGACAGCTGGAGGACCGATTTACATCCCCGGGGTGTTCAACGGGAAGGACAAGGCCTGGTGGTTTTTCTCATTCCAGGGGCAGAAACAGCGGGAGTTTAGTTCCCTTACGGGGGTAGTGCCAACGGCCGATCAGAAGAACGGGATTTTCGCCACCCCCGTTATAGACCCGGAAACCGGGCAGCCGTTTCCAAACAACACGATTCCGTCGGACCGGATCAACCCGATTTCTCAACAGTTCCTGCAATTCTGGCCGGAGCCCAATACGAGTGGAACACTCAACTTCACTTGCACCACCTGTACGTTGAAGGACGATCGGGCCCAGACTATCGCCAAGGTTGACTTCAAGACGTCGGAAAGTGATCGGTGGTCGGCACGCTTTATTTGGGACTCGTTTCCGATCCGGCACGTAAACCCTATCCAGATCTTCAGCCGGATCGATCCACTCAGTACTTGGGCCCAAAACCTTGTAAACACCCACACCTTCAGCCGTACGGTCGTCAATGAGGCTGGGATTCATTACTTCCGCCGGCCTTACTCTCCCGGTCTCGGCAATCCTTCTGGTTCGCCTCAAGACTTTGACCGGAATCTAGGGCTTCCTGCGTTCCCGCGCAGCGAATCCGATGCTCAAGGGGTTTTGGACCTAACCGTGCCCGGCTATCTTGGCGTGGGAGATTCTTATTGGCATGGCGCAGCACCAATCGGTAACTGGGAGATCAAGGATCAGTTGTCCGTGGTCAAGGGCTCCCACTCTCTAAAATTCGGATATGAATGGCGTAGGAACTTCACCCACAACACCTTTTCGCAACGTGGCAGCGTTACTTTCTCATCGCGTTATACCGGGGATGCTTTTGCAGACTACTTGCTTGGATACGTTACGTCTGCGACTCTTGGCGCAGACACTTATTACGGAGTGCTCGATCAGGGATCGCATTTCCTTTATGTCCAGGATGCTTGGCGGGCGTCCAACAAGCTGACAGTGGACCTTGGCCTCCGCTATGAAAAGCGCAATCCTTGGAGGGACTCGGGAGGTTACAGCGCCAATTTCAACCCAACCACGGGCCTGCTTGAGCCACCTTACCAGGACGTTGTCCCTCCGGCCGGGCAGACTGGCCGTTATGCCCCTAATGTTCCTCTGGTTTCCTTCTCCCCCAAGATGGTGTTGCCGCGTATTGGGCTAGCCTACGCGGCCACCACAAAAACCGTTATCCGAGCAGGCTTCGGCATTTACGGCAATGAGCCGTATTTTAACCAGTACTGGTTTTTGGGAGGCAATCCTCGAGCCAATGCTACGTTAGCAACCGCTAATGGCGACTTGCTAACCCCGACTCTTTCCATGTCCGATCCCTTCTCGGCCGCCGCGAGTTCGAACATCTTTACACTTTATGGCATTCAAAGTCCGCTGCCGCAGCAAACGGTTCAAGAATGGGGCATTTCTGTACAGCAGCAACTCAGCCAGAATGATTTGATTGACATCTCGTATCAAGGCACGCACTCTCTCCATCAGGTAAACCTTGTCGACATCAATGACGCGCCCCCCAGCCCCGACCCGATTCAGCCGCGGCGTCCGTATCCGCAGTATGGCTATATCGGCCAGATTTTTGCCAACGGCACCTCCAAGTACAACGGCCTCGAGGCGAAGTATCAGCGCAGGCCGGGCGAGAGCGGGCTGTCGCTGCTTGTAGCGTTTACCTACGCCAAGAGCTGGGATGATGCCTCAGGCGGGCGCGAAGCCACCTCGCCCTACGTACCAGCCGGCTTCAACTGGGGACGCGGGCAGGCCAGCATCCCCGGACGCCTGGTCATCACCCCCGGCTATCGCTCGCCGTTTGGGCCGCGGGGCAGGCATCTGACCAGCGGGCCGGCAGGAAAAATCCTTGGTGATTGGAGTCTGCTCGGCATCTACAGCTGGCAGGCGGGCGGATACATCACGGCGGTCATGCCTAGCGATAGTCTCAACACTGGAAGCACGGCATCGTTCCGCCCGGATGTGGCCGGCGACCCAAATCTCTCCGGCGATGGAAGAACGCTTCAGAAATGGTTCGATACGGACGCCTTTTCTGCGCCTGCTCCGTTCACATACGGCAATGCCAAGCGTGGCATCATTCAAGGTCCGGGGCTGAGCAATCTCGATGTGGCTCTCCTTCGCGACTTCAGAGCAACAGAACGGATGACCATTCAATTCCGCGCTGAAGCATTCAACGTTCTGAATCATGCCAATTTCCTGGATCCAGGAACTGTGTTCGGGACTGCCGGCTTCGGGGTCATTGGTAGCGCATACGACGCCAGGCAATTACAGTTTGCTCTCAAAATTGTGTACTAGTACGAGTTTCCACTGAGGGCGCTCCACGGACCAGCCCCGCCTAGCAACTCGCTACGGGGCTGTTCCTTCCCCCTTGATCGGGTTTGATGGAAGTCGAGATGACTTCCTTTTCCAAAGTGCAGGCTGGTGAAAGTTGCTGAAATCCTAGACAGAGCTTTCGGAAGTGCAGCGATTATAAAGTATACTTTTTTTGGCTTATAAGAAATTCGCGCCGTTCCTGTCAGGCACTGCCTTGCAAATGTCTCAGCACTCAGGCCGGTTTGGTCAGCTTGCTCTTTTCGGAGTAATGACGTGGTTGGCTTGTCTAATGCTATTGGCCTCATCGTTCGCTTATTCCCAGGTGGTTAACCGATCAGCGAAAAACCCGCCGCCCCGGCGTACCAAACCCAATCTCCTCCTCATCACGGTGGACACTCTGAGAGCTGACAGGCTGGCACCGTACGGCTACTCGCAAGTGAAGACGCCATGGATATCCCATCTCGCCACTGACGGCGTCCTGTTCGACCGTGCGATCGCGCAAGTTCCGTTGACCCTTCCCTCCCATTGTTCGATCATGACGGGAATGAATCCGCCTTCCACGGGCGTGCATGACCAGGTGGGATTCGTCCTTTCAGACAAGCACGCCACACTGGCTGAACAGCTCAAGCATGCCGGTTACGAGACGGCCGCATTCGTGGCTTCCTCCGTGCTTGCGGCACGAACAGGATTGTCACGTGGCTTTGACACCTATTCGGACCCGGCGAAGGCACGCGCAGGTTCAATGGCTGGTCCGGAAGGGCCTGAACGCAGGGCCGACTCGGTTATACGAGAAGCCTTGGCGTGGATTCAGGCTCCCGGGCGCGGCCGGTTTTTCGTGTGGGTGCATCTCTACGACCCGCACGCTCCGTATCGGCCTCCTGAGCCCTATGCCAGCCAATACAAAAGCGATCCCTATGAAGGAGAAATCGCGTATGTGGATTCGGCTCTCGGAAATCTCCTCCGGTCTGCCATTGTGCAGCATTGGTATGACAACTCGGTGATTGTGCTCGCCAGCGATCATGGAGAGAGCCTGGGAGAGCATGGCGAGCAGACGCATGGATTCTTCGTCTACGACTCCACATTACGCGTGCCGCTGATTGTCAAACTGCCACACTCCAGGTGGAAGGGCACCAGCGTTGCAGACCAGGTCCGCAACATCGATATCCTACCCACAGTGCTCGAAGTGGTCGGACTGGAAAGAAGCACCGATATTCAGGGCGAGTCCCTCCTTCCAAGGATGGCGGGCAAAATCGGTTCAGCGGACCTGCTGGCATACAGCGAGACCTATTTTCCTTATTACCATTTCCGGTGGAGCCCGCTGCTTTCGCTTCGCAGCAGCAAGTACGAATACATCAGCGCTCACCGGCCCGAGCTCTACAATCTGAAAACTGACCCCGGCGAACGAAACAACATCGCGTCGCAGCATTCTGCGCTCAGTTCGACGTTTTTTCAGAAACTTTCCATCATGGTTGACGCGGTGCCTACGCTGAACGAAGATTACGATGCGAAAGTCGCGAAGCAGCTCGCCGGCCTGGGTTATGTTGGACTCCCGCGAAAACAGACCCCGCCTCCCTCTATTGATCTGCCGGACCCAAAAGACAAACTCGCGGTCTATCTGCTTCTTCAGGACGCGGTCAAGGACGCAGCCGAGGGACAAGTCGACGAGTCGATCAGGAAGCTTCGGGAGGTGCTGCGAGAGGACGATCAAATTTTCGACGCCCACTTGAACCTGGGCGTGAACTATGGCGAACAGGGGAAATTTGGGGAAGCGGCCAGATCGTTTGAGCGGGCAGTCGCAATCGATGACGAGAACGTGCTGGCGAACTTCAATCTGGGCCTCGCGTATGTAAGCCTGGGACGATTGAGTGACGCAATTTCCTGCTTTCGCCGAACTCTTGCCCTTAATCCTGACGATACGGAAGTCGTGGTGGCCTTGGGGCAGGCCTACCGTTCCCAAGGAAAACTGGTTGAGGCAAAAGAAGCCTTCGAGAAGGCGATCTCACAACAGCCGGGTTCGGCTACTGCCCACTCCGCTCTCTCTAAAGTTTACCAAGAGCTGGGGATGTCCGAAAAAGCTCGTGCCGAAGCGCTTGAGGCGGCCCGCCTCGAGTCTCAGCGGTAACTGCTAAAACGCTCTCGTGGTTTCTCTCGAAATGACAATGGCTTAGGGGGAACCACGTTGTTTCTCTTGCAAAGAATATATTTTATATGTTATTAGCCTAGTGCGGCTCGCGCGAGTCGAGTCTGTGGCGCAGGGAGGTGCCGTGTCAAAGTCCTCACCCCTGTTTGGTTATTAAGGCCGGTCGCGCAGAGACGGTGCTGAACCCGGAGCCTGAAAGAGAAAACAGTGGCATTTCGCATTAGCTGCCCAAACTGTGGAAACCGGCCATATACCGAGTTCTGGTTCGGAGGGGAGTCGCTAGCGTCCATCACTCCCGGCCCAGACTTGCAAGCCGAATACGAGCGGGTTTGGCTGAAGGAGAACCTTGCGGGCCGGCAATTCGAGAGGTGGTTCCACTATGCGGGCTGCCGCCGCTGGATGACCGTCGAGCGCGACACACTCACGAACGTAATTTATGGCATCACTTAACTTCGAAGGCAGACCGGTCGAGGTGCTAGACGGCGACAGTATTGCTTCGGCGCTTTACCGCGCCGGAGTCCGGGTCTTTTCACGATCATTCAAATATCATCGGCCGCGTGGACTCTACTGTCTGAGCGGGGACTGCGCCAATTGCATGGTCAGCGTAGACCGCGAGCCTGGTGTCCGCGCCTGCCTTACGCCCGCTGCGGAAGGGCAACAAGTTGAGCGGGAGAAAGGGTGGCCCTCGCCCGATCTTGACTTCCTGAGTCTGCTCTGGCGGGTACGTGGGCTTCTCCCCGTAGGCTTCTACTACAAGTCGATGATGCATCCGCGCTTGTGGAAGCTTGCGGAGCCCTGGATCCGGAAGCTGGCAGGTCAAGGCGAGATCGAAGAAGGGCCTCCCACACACCGGGAAGCGTGTCATCACCATCCCGAGTTATTCGTTGCGGGCGGAGGAGTTGCCGGACTGACAGCGGCGCTGACGGCCGCTAATCGCGGGGCTACGGTCGTGGTGGCGAATGAAGGGGCACTGGGAGACCACTTAGCTCCCGGACCGCTGCGCGAGCGTATCGAGGCCCTTGCTGCCGATCTCAAAGCCAATGGCAATGTCACGATTCTGGAGCGCGCCACCGTTGTCGGGATCTACGAAGGACCACTCGTTCCAGTCGTCGCTGCTGACCACCTTCACCTGATGCACCCCGCCCGAGTGGTCGTGGCTACAGGCGCAGTGGAGCATCACCCCGTTTTTGAGGGAAGTGACCTGGTGGGGGTGTTCCTCGGAAGAGGCGCGACCAGACTCGCCGGAGGGCATGGCTTGCAAATCGCGTCGACGGCGGTTTTTGCCGGTTCCACGGGGGAAAGCCTCGAACATCTGGAAACGCTCCGCCGGTCCGGTGTCCGCATCGTCCGTGCCGTCACATCTGCGGAGTTGGCTCCGCACTTGCCTAGCGACGTGCCCGTCACGGTTGGCGGCAGAGTGATAGCAGCGCGGGGAGCCGGAAGAGTTAATGCGGTCGTGATTGAATCCGCTCTGGGGCGCCAAGTTGTGACCTGCGATGCTCTGGTCCTCTCACTGGGGCTTGCGCCGCGGAGCAATCTGCTACGCCAAGGCACCGGATTGGGCGTCGTCGGAGCAGGAGATGTAGTTGCGCCGGGGTGTTCGCTGGAGGCTGCAGCTGAAAGTGGCCGCCTGGCCGGAGCGGGAGCAACGCCGCCTTCTGTAGATGCTGCCCTGCCCGTCTGTGGAAGTGCAGGTTTTGTCTGTCCCTGCGAGGATGTTACGGTCGCCGATTTCGAACGCGCGTGGAGCGAGGGATTTCAGTCCACGGAACTGCTGAAGCGCTATACGACGCTCACCATGGGACCTTGCCAGGGTGCCTTGTGCCACCCTCATCTGCGCGCGTTGGTCGAAAAACAGGGAAAAGTTTCCTTGTTCAGCGCGCCGACTACGGCGCGTCCTCCCGCCCGTCCGGTTCGTCTGGCAGACGTCTCCGCCGGTCAGCACTTCGCGATCGAGCAACACACGTCTCTGCACAAGCGGCATCTGGAGCTGGGCGCGCATATGGAGTGGGCGGGCGCCTGGAAGCGCCCCCAGACTTACGGAGATGTTCTCAAGGAATATTGGTCTGTTCGCAGCGGCGTCAGCCTGATGGATGTTGGGACGCTGGGAAAATTCATTGTCGCGGGCGAGCACGCCACCGAGTTTCTGGAGCGAATCTATCCCTGTCATGTTCACGATATTCGGGAAGGCGCCATCCGCTACACGCTGTTGTTGAACGAAGCCGGTTACCTGATCGACGACGGCATTATCTGTCCGATTGGCAACGGCCGCTACTATTTGACCGTCACCTCCAGCGGATCGGAGCAAGCTGAGGCATGGTTTCAGGATTGGGCTGACACTTGGAGGATGGAGGTCCACATCGTGAACCAGACCGCCCAGTTCGGCGCAATCAATGTTGCGGGTCCGCGCGCGAGAGATCTCCTGAGTAAGCTGTCATCCGGCCCGATCGACGCGAAATCATTGCCCTATGGGCGCAGTAAAGAGATGGCAATAGCGGGGATCCACTGCCGAGTGTTTCGTGTTGGCTTCGTGGGAGAGCTGAGCTTTGAACTTCATCACCAAAGCTCGCAGAGCGTGCATCTTTGGGATGCACTTCTGTCTGAGGGGGCGCCGCTTGGCATCGGGCTGCACGGCCTCGATGCCTTGCGGCTTTTGAGACTGGAGAAAGCGCATATTCTGGTCGGCCAAGACACCGATTTCGACACGACGCCCGCAAAACTCGGCATGGAGTGGGCTATCAAGATGGACAAGGCGTATTTTGTCGGGCGCAAGGCGCTCGAGAGCAATTCATCCGGTTCAATCAAGCAAAAATTGGTGCCGATTGCGTTCCAGGGACCGCAGGCGCCGCCCGAGGGAGCCGCATTGCAGGTCGGCAATACCTGCGTGGGATTCCTGACCTCTTCGCGATTCTCTCCCGTCTTGAAGCAGGGAGTGGGCCTGGGATGGGTGCGCCGCCATGAAGGCTCCTTCCCGAAGGCCTTGTCCGCTGGTAGCATTCCCGGCTCCGTGGTCAGCGAACCGTTCTACGACCCCAAAGGAGAACGTCTCCGTGCTTGAGTTTGCGCCTTCCCCAAGCGCAGTGATCCATTGCTACGCCGACCCCGGGATTCTGGATGTGCTGCGCGCGCCCGAGGGAGCCATGGTCTTTCGAATCGCGCGAGGGGAACTTATCTGCCTGTCAGCGTCCGCGGCGGCGAAGCCCATGCTGGATGCGCTTTCCGCCCAGGCCAGTGCGGATCCACATGCTCTGTGTCTGGATCGCTCCGATGCGTGGGCAGTCTTCACGCTTTCCGGCCCACAGCGTGCCGCCGCGTTCTCGCGGTTGTGCGCGAATCCACTGCCGTCTCCCCCGGCGCTGCTGCAAGGCGCGATTGCGGGCGTCGCCGCAAGAGCAGTCGTTCTGCCCGACCGGGTTCACCTGCTCGTCGCTTCGATTCTTGGAGATCATCTGCGCCAGCGAATTCTGGAGGCCTGTTACGATCTCGACCCTCGCGAAAGCGCCTCACCTTCTGCCGTGGTGGAAACTCCGGTGAGCCGATGACAAAGCTCCTGCGGCAGGAAATCTTTCTGCGGAACAACGCGCGTCAGCCGCACTACGACGTAATTATCATTGGCGGGGGAGGCCATGGCCTGGCTACAGCATATTATCTCGCCGCAAAACACAGCATAAGGAATATCGCCGTCATCGAGCGCAGCTACATCGGCTCGGGAGGAACCGGCCGGAACACAACCATCATCCGCGCCAACTACAAGACACCGGAGACCATCGCCTTCTACAAGAAGAGCTACGACATGTTTCGGCACCTGTCCCTTGAACTCGACTACAACCTGCTGGTGACCGAACGCGGATTGTTCTGGATGGCGCACTCCGAGAACCAGCTTAGGTTGCAGCGCGAGCGGGCGTGTCTGAATCAGGTATATGGCGTCAACACGGTATTTCTCTGTCCGGAGGAAATCCACAAACTCTGTCCACAGCTTGATTTGACCGGCGGAGGAAAATACCCGATCCTCGGCGCTGCATATCACCCCGGCGGCTGCATCGCTCGCCACGATGCCGTCGTATGGGCCTACGCCGCCCGCGCGCAGGAGCTCGGCGTCCACATTCATCAAGGCCTCGAGGTCACCGGCATCACCATCCAGAACGGTCGATGCGAAGGAGTGGAGACATCATCGGGAAAAATCGGAGCAGGCATCGTACTCAGCGCGGTGGGTGGATATGTGAGCCTGATCGCAAAGATGGCCAACATGCGGCTGCCGATCGTGACCCACCCTCTGCAAGCGTACGTGACCGAAGCCTACAAACCCATGCTGGACCGCATCGTGGCATCCGCCGACCTGCATATTTATATTTCACAAAGTTCCCGCGGCGAAGTCCTGATTGGCGCGGCCATCGATCCGTACACAACGTATTCCACGCGTTCCACGTTTCCTTTCCTGGCATCCTCGGCTGCACACGCCATCGACCTCTTCCCTGCCCTGGCGAAGCTGCGCATCCTCAGGCAGTGGACTGGGCTGTGTGACATGACCCCCGACTACTCTCCCCTGATGGGCGTAACAGAGATTAACGGCTTCTACCTCTCCAGCGGGTGGGGCACGTGGGGATTCAAGGCGATTCCGGCTTCAGGGATTTCAATGGCTGAGTTAATCGCGACCGGGCGCGTGCCGGGTTTGATCGCTCCCTTCCGGATTGACCGCTTTCGGGACGATTCCGCAGTATCCGAGCGAGCCTCGGCCGGAACGCACTGAGCGGCTCCTCAACGGCCGTTCGGCACGCGGAAGGCTGTGGCATCCAAAAAGGGAAAGAGGAGAAGTCGTGAATCAGATCGAGATCAAGGCGCAGCAGAGCAACGCGGTCGAGAACACATCGGGGAAGAATACCCTGGGAGCCGTAAGGAGGCACCTTCAGCTTCACTTCACCGACGCCACAGCGCTACTCGTGGAATCGACTCCGGTGCTGGCGGTTTTCGAGACCGCTGTAGCAGGAATGTCGGTTCGAGTGTCGCTAAATGCCCGACTATTCGCTGCGGGGCTCACCTATTTTGGTGGTACCGGATTCATCTACGCCCGCGGTCGTGACCTCTCGAGAAGGATTTTTGGAATCCACAGCGAAACCAAGGAGGCATGGCAGCACTTTCACGACTCTGCGTACCTAGGCGTGTTCAACCTTGTGTTTGCGCCGATACTCTATCTGGCTTCCGGAGCGCGTGACCTTCACGCAATTATGGTCGGCACTGCTACCGCGGTGGCCTTCGGACTGGTGAATGGCGGTCCCATGGGATATGTGGTGGACGTATTCCGGGACTTGGTTGATCTCGAGGCGTGCAACCGGTCTTCCTATCCGCAGGTGCTGAAGCGTCAAAGGGCGTGGGTCAAGAGAACGATCTTCGTTCTCGCCGTCGCAGCAGGGATAGTGCTGACGTGGCTCGTCTACCTCCTCAAAAATCGATAAGAGAAAAGCGCCTGACAGGCTGTCAGCACTTCATCAGTCGGAAGAACCGGCTAGCGGACCAGCGATTCAGTCAGACCGTCGCTCGGGTTCGCAGCATTCTCCTGCATCGCGCGATAACCATCACGGAGGCGTTCCTCGCTCGTCGTGAGATGTTTTTGAATGAGAAGCCTGATCCCGGCAGCGTCACGTTGTTCACATGCTTCTACAAGCCCGCGATGTTGCCTTACCGATTCTTCGATGTGATCCAGATGGGCGGAACGGGCCAGCCTCACATACCGCTCCGCGCTCTGCCAGGTTTGATCGAAAACCCGCTGGACCCAGGCGGTAGCGGCGGGCGCCAGAATCGCCCAGTGAAAATCGCGGTGAATCGGCCACATCCCGGCGGCATCGGGGTCAGGAGCGGTTTCGGCCACTTCCAGTTGACTCTGGAGAGCTCTCAGTTCCTCGATCTCGGCATCGCCACGCTGAGCACAGGCGCGGGCAGCATATTCGCTCTCGATCGTACGGCGGAGATCATAGAGATCCGCTAAGTCCTCGAGTTCGATCCCCAATGTGACTACACCTCGGTGCGGTGTGTTTTTCAGTAGACCCTCAGCCTCCAGTCGCCGCAATGCCTCCCTAATGGGGATGTGGCTTACGGCGAAACGGCGAGCCAGTTCTCCAACAAAAATCCTTTGGTTTGCTGGAATTAGACCATGCAGAATGTCGTCACGCAGACGATCCGCAACCCTGTCAACCATGGTCTCGCGCTTGAATTCGTCAGTCACCTTCTAGTCCTCTCTGTTTTTCAAACCTAATTTCACTGAGTAAAGTTCCTCATTATCGACCATACATTATATTCAATCTAAAGGCCTCCGGTCGATTGACAATTCCCGTTTGAGCGGACTGGCATTCAAACGAACAGCCATATCATATATATTCTATATTATCCTTGACAGACATTCGTCGGTGCGGTAGCAATTACAGGGCGAAGGGGAGGAACTCGTTGAGCTCAGGTCTGAGGAGAAGGGATTTTCTGGGGACTGGTGTCGGTGTGGCCGCGTCATCGATGATCGGCTATTCCCGACTTGCCGCGGCTACAAAGTCAAGCGCAGGGGAGAGTGCGAAGCCATCTTCTGCCGCAAAGCCCTATGGCGCGCAGTACTACGAAGGAGTTACGCGCATCTGGGACGCGATCTCGACCACGGAACTTCCGGTTCTGGCACAGGCTGCCGATCGAGCCGCTACCTCCCTTAAAAATGGGGGCAAGCTTTATTGCTTGATTGTCGGCGGCCACATGCATCTGGGGGAGATGCGTCACGGAAGAGGAGGAAATCCCGATTATCTGCATAATTGGTCGCGAAACATTCCGCCGGAGCGGTTTGACGCAGTCGGCAAAGGGGATTTTGTCCTGTTCGACTACCCAAAGCCGTTCATTCAGAAGGCGCGCGACCGTGGAGCTTTCACGGTGGGTTTGCGAGTTCCCTACTATCCCAATCAGACAATTCCGAAGGGCGTCCTCGCCATGAATGAGATGGCGACCAATCCCGTTTATGCCGACGTCCTGTTTCCGGAGGCATGCGCCAGTCTCACGCTCACAACCCATGTACCGTTTACCGACGGCTTGCTTTACATTCCCGAGATTCCCGCGGTGAGAGCATGCGGCAGCTCTCCGCAGGGCACATTCAACCTGTACTGGATGTTGACCGCCGAGATCGCCATGCGTCAGATGGGCGGCGGGGCGATGGGTTCTACCTCAAAAGCCCAGGAGTTTATGCATGTAGTCAAGGAACGGGGAGCGAAGATCCGGGCAAGCCTCGACCACATCGATGAAGTGGCGAAAGCCATGGCAGGATACGTTGCGCAAGGCGCCCGTTACTGGAACTTTCCGCTCTACGGCTCCGACGATAACTCGGCTCTCGAACCATGGGCCCTCATGGTGGAGGAAAACACGAACCGCGCCTCGGGACTTGCGATGAGCAAGCTACTGACGCTCGCCGACATCGGCCAGACCGCCGGCGCAGCTCCGGAATCGCCGTTCAAACTGACGGCTGAGACCAAGCAAAAAGCTAAAGCGGGCGATTTCGTCTTCATTGCCAGCGAGGCATCGGACGTGGCGGGGAACCTTGCTGCCGCCCGCGCTTTCAAGAGCGCCGGGCTGAAGGTTATTTACATCGGCCCCAAGTCGGAAGGAACCGTGGGCGAAGATCTTCCGAAGATCGCAGACTGGCACATTGATACTTTCTCGCCGGAGCGGGAAGGAGTGGTGAAAGTGCCGGGCATGGACAAGAAGATTTGTCCCACCTCGGGAGTTCTTTACGCTCTCGCGCAAAACATGCTCAACGCTCAGTTCATCAGCCACATGATCCAGGCAAACATGACACCTCTCCTCTTCATGGGAGTTCACCTGATAGGAGGCAAAGCGTTCTACAACGTTGTGCAGGAGCTGTATGAGAGGCGGGGCTACTAGCGAGGCGAAAGCTGCGGTTCCCTCACCTGCGTTGAGGGCTGGGTGATATTTCAATGAAGGCTGCGGTCTGGCACGGCAAACTCGATGTACGCCTGGAGGAAATCCACGAACCACCGGAACCACTCGGGGAAGATGTCCTGGTCGAAGTCTGCTGCACCGGCATCTGCGGAACGGATCTTCACGAGTACCTCGCCGGCCCAATCTTTATTCCCCCGGCGCTGACCCAGGTCGTCCTTGGGCATGAATTCAGCGCGCGCGTGGCTGCGGTTGGAAAGGATGTCACCAAGGCGAAGGTAGGTGATCGGGTGGCTGTGATTCCCCATCGAGTTTGCCGCTCGTGCTACTTTTGCCGGCGCGGAATGTACCAGCATTGCCGCAACCTGGAGCTGATCGGGATCACGCGCAATGGTGCTTTCGCGAGATATACAGTGGCACGCGAAGATCAACTTGTTCCCCTCCCCGACGCAATTTCCGACGAAATCGGAGCTCTCGTGGAGCCTCTCGCCGTAACCTTGCGCGCGATGCAGCTTCCAGGCGTGCGTATCGGCGACGACGCCGCCATCATCGGCGCCGGGCCGATCGGCCTGTGCGCCGTCACTACAGCCCGGGCCGCAGGTCTGCGCAATATCTTTGTCGTAGAAAAGCTGCCGGGACGAGCCGCGCTTGCCCGCAAGCTCGGCGCCACTACCGTGATCGATCCTCAGGCGGATGATCCCGTAAAGGCGATCCGCGATCTTACCGGCGGCCATGGGGTGGACGTCGCCATGGAGTGCGTTGGCATTATTCCCACCATGAATCTGGCCATCGACCTGGCACGCCCTGGCGGCCTCGCCATCATCATCGGCGTCGCAGAAAGAAGCGGTGAACTGAATCTGCACAAGGCGGTTGCGGAAGAGAAAGAAGTGCGCGGGTGTATTGGCTATTTCGATGGGGAGTGGCAATCGGTAGTGGATTTGATTGCCTCTGGAAGACTTGATCCAGCACCTCTGGTGACCGACCGTATCGATGTCGAGGAGATTGTCGAAAAAGGATTTGAAGCTTTAGTTCACGCCAAAGACTCGAGCGTGAAGGTTCTAGTGCATCCGTGAAAGGCAGACTGGCGGGTAAACGGGCCCTTGTAGTGGGCGCTTCTCGCGGCATCGGGCGAACGATCGCTCGCCAAATGGCCGCCGAAGGTGCGCGTCTTGCGGTTGCTGCCAGGGGAGCGCAGAACCTCGATTCGCTGAGGCATGAGATCGAGGAATCAGGCGGACATGCGGAGGTAATTGTTTGCGATTGCGGCGTCGCGCAGGAAGCGACCACTGCCGTCATGAAAGCGCATGAGCTGCTGGGCGGGCTGGATTGTCTGGTAAACGTCGCCGGAATACATCCCACGTGGGCGCGCATCGGCGATCAGCCGCTGGATAGCTGGGACCGGACGATCGCCGTTAACCTCTCGGGAATTTTTTATTCCTGCCGGGCCGCGCTTCCGCTTCTGGTGGCGGCCGGAAACGGTTCGATCGTAAATATCACGTCGGTCGGGGCTTTCCGCGCGTGGGAGCTGGTCGGACCCTACACCGTGTCGAAGGCGGGAGTAGAGATGCTCACCCGCATGATCGCTCGTGAGTATGCCAAACAGGGAATTCGCGCGAATTGCGTGGCGCCCGGAGTGATTGATGCGGGGATCACCGACAACGTCTTTGCAAAGGATCCAAGTCTCCGGGAGACGATGACCAGAATGCATCCCATGGGGCGGTTGGGGCTTGCAGAAGAAGTAGCGGAAGCCACGGTGTGGCTGCTCTCCGACGCCTCATCGTTTACCACAGGTATTTCCCTTGCCGTGGATGGAGGGTTTCTCGCATAGCCCGAGTCAGGAGAGAAAGATGACAAAGAGCATTCAGGGAGCCAGCGGTAATAAAGAAATCATCATGCCGGACCAGGTGCACTCCCTGGAAAAATGGCCTTACTCCCATGGTGTGAAGGTTGGGAATCTGCTTTTCATCGCGGGACAGGTGGCCCTGGACAGCGAGCTGCGCCTGATCGGGGCCGGCGATGTGGAAGTACAGGCACGTCAGGTATGGACCAACATCAAGATGGTGGTGGAGGCGGCGGGAGGCAAAGTGACCGACGTCGTTCGCGTGACCACCTTCGTCCTGGATATCAACAGCTTCGAGGCCATACACAAAGTGCGCAAAGAATTCTTTCCCGACGGCCGCTATCCGACTGCAACTGGCGTGCAGGTGGTGAAGCTGGGGCTCCCCGGATTGCTGTTAGAAACAGAGGCCTTTGCCGTGATCGGGGCGTCATGAAAATTTAGTGGATGACACTGAGAAGGAAGAAAACGGGAGGAAGCTGAAATGAAGATTGCCAATGTGGATGGTCGCGCCATGTTAGTTGCCGGTGAGCAGCTCATCGACATCGAGCGGGTGAGTGGAGGCAAGCTGCCATCTGATCCTATGATCGTTCTAACCCGCCTCGACGAGCTCGCCAAGCTGAAGCTCCCGAAAAACGGCGGAATGCCTCTACACGGAGCGCGGCTTGGCCCCCCGGTCCCTCGGCCGAGCAAGATCCTTGCGGCAGCAGGGAACTATAGTGACCACGTTGCAGAAGGAGGGTTTACCGACCCGGGCGAACCCAACCTTTTTGCGAAGCTGCCCAGCGCCCTGATCGGCGCCCGCGACCCAATCCGGATTCCCCCCGGGCGGACCCAGATCGACTGGGAGGTCGAGCTGGTCGTAGTCCTCGGCAAACGTGGCTACAACATCCCCGAGGAGGATGCCTGGTCCTACGTTGCAGGCGTGACCTGCGGACAGGACATTTCCGACCGTGAGGAGCAATTTCGCGCTTTCCAGCAATATACAATCGCCAAATCGTTTGACACCTATGCCCCTACCGGTCCCTACCTTGTGACACTTGACGAACTTGAGGATCGGAACAACGTTCCGCTGCGATCCTATCTGAACGGGGAGCAAATGCAAAATGGAGCCACGAACAAGCTGATTTTCTCCATCCCTAAGCTGATCGCATGGGCTTCGCGCGCCTGCACTCTGGAGGCCGGGGACTTGTTCTTTACGGGGACACCCGGCGGGGTGGGCGCATTTCGTAAGCCGCCGCGGTGGCTTACGCCCGGCGTGCTTCTGCGCAGCGAAGTGCACGGCGTTGGAACGATGGAGAATCCAATAACCGAGGGCTGAGCAATGGCGATTCAGATCGGGCAGAAACTTCCGCGTTGCTTCCGTTGCGGGAAGCTGGTTCACGCGCGCGATGAGAACCGGATCGAATATGACGGACTGCTGTTCTGCTCAACTATCTGTGTCGAAGAGCATGCAGGGCTGGCGGCTGGGAGGGACCGCCCAGCCGGGGTCCCAGGTTCGTCTGCCGGCAAGAAAGCAAGCGCTGGCGAACCGGGGCGGCAACAGCGGCAGGCTACTGCCTTAATCGAGAAGGAACACGTGTCAGGCCCTTCCGCCAGCCCTTCACCTGGAAGGTCCCATCGCAACGGCGGAGGCGGAACTCTGCGGCTCGGAATTGACATCGGCGGCACGTTCACCGATCTGGCGTTGTTTGACACGGCAACCGGTGAGCTGCGCATTTCGAAGACCCCCAGCACGCCCGGCGACCCAATACGGGCCGTACGCGCGGTGATTGAAAAGGCCAACATCCCATTAGAGGCAATCCATACGCTGATCCATGGCACGACGGTCGGGACAAATGCTCTTCTTGAACGCAAGGAAACACTTCCGGCGTTGATCGCCACCGAGGGCTTTCGCGACGTCGTCTTCATTCAACGGAGTAATCGCAGACACCATTACGATCTCAAATGGGATAAGCCAAAACCTTTCGTAGCTCGCCAGCACTGTTATGAAGTTGAGGAACGAGTGAACTACCGGGGTGAAGTTGTGACACCGCTCGACGAAGAGGGCGCGCGCAAGGTGATCGCGGCGATCAAAGCTGCCGGCATCAAGGGAATCGCCATTTCCTTTCTGTTCTCGTATATCAATCCCCAGCACGAAATTCGGATGCGGGAGCTGATCACCGAAGTCTATCCCGAGGCGACAGTCTCGTTGTCGAGCGAAGTCTATCCGCGCTGGCGGGAATACGATCGAACCAGCACCGTGCTCGCCGACGCCTACCTCAAGGCGCTGATTACCGACTACTGCAATAACCTGGTGAACGGACTTCAAGCTTCCAAAGCTTCGATGAACTTCCTCATCATGAAGTCGAATGGCGGTGTGCAGGAGGCAGCTGCGGCTGCGGCGAAGCCCATAGACCTGCTCGTCTCCGGGCCGGCCGGGGGAGTGTTGAGCGCAACTTTTTTTGGAAAGCTAACCGGACGTCCCAATCTGATTTGCACAGACATGGGGGGCACGAGTTTCGACGTCAGCCTGATTAAAGGAGGAGAGCCCAATCGCCGGATGGATTTCGAGATCGAATGGGGCCTGCCCGTGTTCACTCCCATGATCGACGTTGAAACCATCGGGGCCGGCGGCGGATCGGTCGCGTGGATCGATAAAGGCGGTCTGTTGCGAGTGGGCCCGCGCAGCGCTGGCGCTAATCCCGGGCCTGCCTGCTATCGCCGCGGCGGTGTCGAAGCCACGGTCACGGACGCGAATATCGTGCTCGGGCGCATCAACCCCGACTACTTCCTCGGAGGCGACCTTCACCTCGATGTCGATGCAGCGCGAAGCGTCCTGCAACAGCTGGGCGGCAAGCTGGATATGAAGATGGAGGACGTCGCTTCATCCATCATAGAACTCATCAATTTCAACATGGTCAATGCTATCCGTCTGATCTCGATTGACCGCGGCCTCGATCCGCGCGAGTTCACGCTCGTCTCCTTCGGGGGCGCGGGTTCGTTGCACGCGGGTGCGCTGGCCGACATTATCGGCATCCGTGAGGTGCTCGTCCCTATTCACCAGGGCGTGTTTTCCGCATTTGGCCTGATGACTGCAAACATGCGCGTGGATGAGTCGCTGACCGCGAGCTTCCGATCAGATACGCTCGATATCGGGCGGGTCAATGAAGTACTGGATCGCCTGCAGCAGCGAGCGCTTTCCCGGCTTCACGCCGATGGATATGAAGGCCGCGCGACGCTTGAGGCCAACGTGGAAATGCGCTATCTGGGCCAGA
Source organism: Terriglobales bacterium (assembly GCA_963803205.1). Classification (GTDB taxonomy): domain Bacteria; phylum Acidobacteriota; class Terriglobia; order Terriglobales; family Acidobacteriaceae; genus CAWDLG01. The sequence continues at coordinate 77,593 of CAWDLG010000001.1, read as the reverse complement.
ACTACAACACCGAGATTGCGCTGCCCCTGGTCGAAGCTGGCCTCATAGAGGACGATCTTGACCGGATGCTGGACAGCTTTCACAGCGAACATCGCCGCCGCTATGGCTATGACATCTCAAACGAGATCGTCGAGTTTGTGCATTTCAACGTGACGGCAGTGGGCCCGATTGACAAACCCACCATTCCCAAGCTGGCCCGCAAGGGCAAAGGGGCTGCAAAGGGCCACCGCAAGGTGTACTTCGTGCGTGAGGGCTGGCTCGATTCAGCGATCTACGAGCGGGCCGCGCTTCCACAATCGGCGGAAATCAAGGGGCCTGCCGTCATTGAAGAGCCGACCGCCACGACTCTGCTCCATCCGGGGCACAGTCTGCTGGTCGATGAATACGGTAACCTCGTGCTAACGACCCTGGCAGGAAATGGAGCTTAGGATGAGTCACACGATTTCACGCAGCACGACAGATCAAGTCACCTTGCAGGTTGTCGCTAACTATCTGGCGACCACGGCCCGCGAGATGGGAATTGCCATGCGAAACACCGCATATTCCCCGCTCTTCAATGAAGGACTCGATTTCTCCTGCGCGATCTTCGACCGCCACGGCGAAATGATCGGCCAAGCCGAGTTCTGTCCGGCGCAGCTGGGGGCCATTATTTTCGTGGTGGAGTGGACGATTCACGAGATCGGAATTGAGGACTTTCATCCTGGCGACGTCGTTCTGCACAACGACCCTTTCCGAGGAGGCTGCCACCTGCCGGAACACTGCGTGATCAAGCCGGTGTTTCATGGAGGCGAACTGATCGCATTCGTGGCATGCATCGGGCACATGACCGAAGTCGGCGGCAAGGCGCCAGGCGGCTTTCCGGGAGACGCAACCGAAGTCTTCCAGGAAGGAATCCGTTTTCCTCCCGTGAAGATCGTGGAAGGCGGCCGGGACGTTGATGCCATCTGGAACATCATGTTCGCTAACGTGCGCACACCAAAAGTTTCCTACGGCGACATGATGGCCATGATTGGATCGCTTTACGTCGGCGAACGCCGAATGATCGAGCTGGCCAAAAGGCACGGCAATGAGCCGCTTCACGTCATTACGGAGGCGATTAAGGACTACTCGGAACGGCGCATGCGGGCGGAGATCTCCGAAATGCCCGACGGCATCTACGAGATGGAAAGATACGCCGCCGACGACGACGGCATCACGACCGAGCCGGCCAAGATCCGGGTGAAGGTCACGATCAAGGGCGACAGCATGACCGTGGACTTCACGGGCTCCGACGCACAGCGCAAGGGCCCGATCAATTGCACCTATGGAGTCACCGCATCGGCCACCTACAACGCCCTCATGCACCTGACGGATTCTTCAATTCCGTCGAATCATGGATGCTACCGTCCGGTGCGGATCATTGCGCCGCCGGGAACCATAGTCAACGTGGAGTATCCAGGAGCGAGTGTGGGCGGCAACTCCGAAATTCAGCCGCATATCGTGGATATTATTTTCGGCGCGCTTGCGGACGCTCTGCCTGATCGAGTGCCGGCGGAGTGCGGAGGCACGAATTCCCTGGTGTCATTCGGCGGCATTCACCCTGAAACCAAAGAGCCGTTTGCCAGCCTGGTCAACGAGGGGTGCGGCTGGGGCGGGCGTCCCACCAAGGACGGAAATAGTTCGGTCTGCCAGTATGTGGGCAATTGCCCATGCCAGCCGGTGGAAATCCTCGAGACCCGCTATCCCATCGTGCACGAAGCATTTCGGATGGCCGAGGGATCGGCGGGAGCGGGTCGGAACCGTGGCGGCTTCGGCACCATGCGTCAGTTCCGCGTGGAGTGCGATGAGTTGCGCGTCTCCGCATTTGTGGAGCGCGTGAAAATCAGGCCCTATGGGGTGTTCGATGGAAAGCAGGGCGGAACGGCCAACATCGAGATCGCCCGCAAAGGCGGCAAGTTTCAGACTCCCCGGGAAGCGGCGGGCGTTGTTTGCGATGGCAAGTTCTCCGACGTGTATCTCAACCAGGGTGACCGGGTTCGCAGCTACTGTGCCGGCGGCGCCGGTTACGGATCGCCGCTGGATCGCGAATTCGAGCGCATTGAAGAAGACGTGCGCGGTGGATTTGTCCCGCGCTCGCAGGCTGAGAAGGACTATTCGGTGGTGTTCACTTCCGACGGCACGCAGATCGACAGGGCAGCAACAGAGAAGTTCCGTCGCGGACAGGGAGCATAGTCCCATGCAGGAATTTCCCCGGATCGTTGTTGCCGGTGGCACTTTCCCCCACCTGGAACCCGAGACCAAGATTTTGGGCGCAATCGGGGCGGAGATCGTGGATGCCAATCGCCTTTCGCGCGAGGAGGTAATCTCGCTGGCGCGCGACGCCGATGCCCTGATGACGGATTATTTCATCGTCGACGCGAACGTGATTGCTGCCCTGCGCCGCTGCCGCGTCATCTGCCGTTATGGGATTGGATTGGACAAAGTTGACGTTCCGGCGGCATCTCAGGCTGGAATCGTGGTCACGCGAGTGCCTGAGTACTGCATCGGAGAACTGGCCGACCACACGATCGCGCTACTGCTGGCGGTGACGCGACGCCTGGTCCGTTACGACGCCAGTGTGCGGAGCGGATCCTGGAATTGGTTTTCCCCGGGCGTCCGCCGCCTTGCAGGTTCGACTCTCGGAATCATGGGAATCGGCAACGTTGGCAGCGCGGTCGCGGCCCGGGCGAAACCGCTGGGGCTCCGGCTGCTGGCGCATGACCCCAATCAGACTGAGGAACAGATCCGCATACGAGGAGCGGAACCCGTATCTTTGGCCCGACTTCTTGCCGAATCAGACATCATGTGTTTGCATGCTCCGCTCACGGCGAATACGAAAGGCCTGATCGGGCGGCAACAGATTGCTGCTATGAAGAAAGGCGCTGTCCTAATTAATACTGCGCGTGGAGGACTTGTGGATCAAGCTGCCCTAGTGGAAGCGCTCCGTTCGGGACATCTTGCCGGAGCCGGGCTTGACGTGCTTTCGCCCGAGCCTCCTGCCTCAGATGATCCAATTTTGTCTCTTGAAAATGTGGTTTTGACACCTCATTCCGGCCATTTCTCCGAGGAATCGCTGATTCAAGTGCAGACCGAGGCAGCGCAGGAGGTAGTCCGGGCGCTGACCGGTGAGCCTCTCCTGAATGCGGTGAATGAACGGGAACTGGCGGATCGGAGGCCCAGCGCATAGTGCCCGAAAAAACCAGTAGCGAACTCTCTGGCAAGGTCGCAGTGGTCACCGGCTCCAGCAAAGGGATCGGCAAGGGTTTGGCTGTGGGCCTGGCCCGTCACGGAGCGAAGGTGGCGGTCAACTACAAGAACGATGAAAAGGGCGCCAAACAAACGGCCAAGGAGATTCGAGACCTGGGTGGCGAATCATTCGTTATTGGCGCCGACGTTTCTGTGCCAACGGAAGCGCGGCGCCTGATCGACGAAACGGTTGCACAGTTCGGCCGCATTGACGTGCTCGTAAACAACGCCGGACGTTCGCGATTCAACAAAGTGCTCGATATTACCGTAGAAGACTTTGAGGACGTAGTCGGGACAAATCTTTGCGGAACTTTCTTTGCGAGCCAGGCGGCTGCCCGTCACATGCAGACCAGCGGCGGGGGTTCCATCATCAACGTGAGTTCCTGCGCGGCGACTCTCACGGCTCTTCTCCATTCGGTCTATACCATGTCCAAAGCCGGGCTTGAAGGATTGACGAAACAGATGGCGCTCGAACTGGCCCCGCACATTCGCGTAAACGCCATCGCTCCCGGCCCGACCAGCGTAGAGCGCAGCCGGAGCTATGATCCGAACTTTGACAAGACTTGGGGCGGAGTTGTTCCCATGGGCCGGGTTGCTTATCCGGACGATCTCGTCGGGCCGGTTGTTTTCCTGGCTTCCGACCAGTCGCGATATCTCACCGGAGATGTCCTTCATGTCGACGGAGGCTGGACAGTGCAGGGCAAGACTCCGTCTATGGATGACTTTGACATTTCTGCTGACCAGAAGAGAGGTTGAAGGATATGGCGAATGTGACCTCCGAAAGACTGCAAGAACTGTATCGCATGATGGTTACCATCCGGCGTTTTGAAGAGACGGTTTCATCGCTGTTCGCGCGCGGGCGGATGCCTGGATTCACGCATTCCTACATCGGTATGGAGGCTGTGGCGGCTGGAGTGTGTGTCGGGCTGAGGCCCGAGGACCTGGTCACCTCGACCCATCGCGGGCACGGGCACGCCGTCGCCAAGGGTCTTAGCCTAGCCGGACTAATGGCCGAGCTCTATGGCAAACGCACGGGAGTATGCAAGGGCCGTGGCGGATCGATGCACTTTGCCGACCGGCAACTGGGACTGCTCGGAGGCAACGGTATCGTAGCCGGCGGCTTGCCCATGGCGACCGGCGCGGCGTTGGGCCAAAAGCTCGACGGCAACGGAAATGTCGTGATCGCGTTTCTTGGCGAGGGCGGAGTGAACCAGGGGACGTTCCATGAATCGCTGAACCTGGCATCCATTTGGACGCTGCCGGTGATCTACGTGATAGAGAACAATATTTACACCGAGTATTGTCACTATCGTTCGGTGACGAGCATCGATACGCTTTCTGATCGCGGAAACTCGTACGAGATGGCGAATCTGCTGGTGGATGCTCAGGATGTGCTCGCCATGCACAAGGCGGCCACCGATGCCATTGAGCGCGCCCGGGATGGCGGTGGACCGAGTCTGCTAGAAGCGCGGACCTATCGTTTTCGGGGCCACCATGAAGGGGAAGATCAGATTCTTGGCCGCAACATCTATCGCACCGTCGAAGAGATTGAAGAAGCCCGGAAATCGCGCGACCCGATCGAACTGATGAAGAAGAAGATGGCCGGCGTTGAAGCGGAATTCTTTACCAAAGTCGAGGACGAAGTTGCTAGGAAAATTCAACAGGCCGTCGAGTTCGCGGAAGCGAGCGAGTTGCCGTCGCCGTCTGAAGTGGGCGAGTTTGTGTACGCGGCGCCATAGGGGGCCCACACTCAAATTGCGGCGTAGCGGACTTTATGAGGGGGATTCATCGGGCATAGGATCGATTCGAGCACAGCAATCGTTTCTGGCGGTGAGGGTAGGAAGGCTTCGATGGCAAAAGCTCCCACATTGAATCGCGCAAAACAACTGGTGGCGCGGCTGGAGCGCGAGATTCAACCGTTCGTAGGCCAGGTGGCCGATGGTCCATTCGTGCATGCCGTGCTCGAGGGCAGCTTCCCGCTCGAGGGAGTCCGTTTCGTCCACACCAATCACTATCACCTGATCGTGAATGACATGTCCAATCTCAATGTTTACGTGGCCAAGGCGCGTAACGAGGAGGAGATGCTGTTCTTCCACTTCATGGCGGCCGAGGAAAAAAACCATTTCGAGTCCCTGTTCCTGCTGGACGCGGCATTGGGACTGGACATCGAGACGGTCAAGTCCTCCGAACCACATCCTGGCTGCCTCTTGCGAACGAATTATTTCTCACGCCTTGCCCAATATGCGACCCCCGGCGAAATCGCTCTCTCGATTCTGCTGAATTTTCCCGTATGGGCGGGAGGCGCAAAGCGCGAGGCCCAGGGTCTTAGGCGGCACTACGGTCTGGGAAAACCAGTTCCTGGGACCGATAAACACGACACGGACATTCTCGACCGCTTCGAGGACGCCACAGCCGGATTCCGGGAACAAGCCATCCAGATTATCGCTAGAGACCTTTTCGATCCCCACAGCGAAGCGCGGTTGCGACGCGCCGGATTGTGGGCCGCCGAATACGAAGCGATGGTGTGGCAGTGCTACTACACAGAAGGATTGCGCTGCGGCCCGGATGCCGCGCACGGACGACCATGAATGTCCCAGCCAACCAAACCGCGCAAGCCGAGACCTTGGTCGAGTCATTGAGCCGAGATCTGTCGCACTATGCGGCGGACGTAGAGAACGGCGATTTTGCCCGCAGCATAGCCGAAGGGTCGTTCCCCTTAGAAGGGGTGAAGTTCTTCGTTGAACAGACTTATCACTTGGTGATGAATGACATGGGAAACCTCTCGCTCTATGTGGCCAAAGGTCGCAATCAGGAAGAGGTGGACTTCTTTCTATTCATGACGATCGCCGAGAAGCTCATGCTAGATTCTCTTTACCTGCTGCTGGATGCTCTTGGCATGCGCGCTAGCCTTTCGCAGACCGAGCCCTACATCGGCACGGCATTCCGCACGAATTACTTCACGCGTCTGGCGCTGTTCAACTTGCCGGGCGAGATCGCGATGGCGATTCTGCTCAACTTTCCCGTGTGGGCCGCGGGAGCCCGCCGGGTGAGCGCTGGTCTGAAAAAGCACTATGGCCTGGGGAAACCAGTTCTCGGCACCGACAAGAGTGATACCGATGTCCTGGACCGCTTCAGCCAGGCTACGAAGGGTTTTGCCGATATGGCGACCCGCATTATTGCCGCCGATCTGACCGACGCACATTCGGAACGGCGGATGCGGCAATTGGCCAGATTCGCGGTCGAATATGAATGCATGGTTTGGCGCAACTACTACGCTGAAGGTATGAGACGGGCAGGAAAAAAGTGAAGCGGGAATCTCGATCGATGATGCCGCTCGCAATAAGGGTGATTTCGTGACCACTACGCAACAGGTAAAGGCCGGTACTTCGACAGCCCAGGGCACCACCAGGACGCTGAGTTATCTCCAGGCTTTGAACGAAGCCATGCGCGAAGAGATGCGCCGCGACGAAAAGGTAATCATGATGGGAGAGGATATCGTCGTCGGAGGCGCTCTCGGGATTCTCAAAGGCCTTGCCGATGAGTTTGGCACCGAGCGAATACGGAATACGCCGATCTCGGAGGCTGCATTCGTAGGTGCAGCCGTGGGTCTTGCCGCTACTGGGTATCGACCAGTGGTTGATCTGATGTTTGCTCCCTTTATCTGGTGCGCCATGGACCAATGCTGCAACCAGGCGGCTAAGTGGCGCTACATGACGGGCGGTCAATACTCGCTTCCCATTGTTTACCGGATGGCGACTGGCCAGCTTGGAGGCGAGGCGGCGGCGCAGCATACGTGTAGCATTTACAGCCAATTCATGCAGGTTCCGGGACTGAAGATCGTGGTTCCGGCGAGTCCATACGATGCCAAAGGCCTGATGAAGGCTGCGATCCGCGATCCTGATCCGGTTCTCTTCTTCGAAGTGACGCGGCTAAATGGAACAAAAGGGAGCGTTCCTGAAGACCAGTATGTGGTGCCGTTCGGCGTAGCCAACGTGGTACGCGCCGGGAGCGACGTCACCATTGTCGCGATAGGCTACATGGTTGTGGAGGCTTTGAAAGCGGCCGAAATTCTGGAAGCAGACGGCATTTCAGCGGAAGTGATCGATCCGCGTACGCTGGTTCCGCTCGACATCGATCGGATTGTGCAATCGGTTCAAAAGACCCACCGCCTGGCTGTCGCCGATGAAGCTACTCCCATGGCATCTGCCGCGAGCGAAATCATTGCCTCGGTCACCGAGCGCGCCTTCGAACACTTCGACGCAAACCCAGTGCGCGTCTGCGCACAGAATGTGCCGACGCCATTCAGTCCGGTACTGGAGCGAGCTGTGCTGCCGGACGCCGCCCGGATCGTCACAGCCGTGCGTGAGCAGTTTGGAAAGTAATGAAAGCTAGGAGACCTCGAACCCCATATGGGCCACCGAGCCATCAACTCACCACGCCTGCCCAATACCGAGAGCCAATTCGGGGTCGCCGGGGCAATTCTGGCAGGGGACACGCTGTTCCTTTCAGGACAGACGCCGCTTGACGCGGACTTCAAGGTCATCGGCGAAACGTTCGAAGAGCAAACCCGCGCTGTTTTTGATGCGATCACGGCTGTGCTCGAAGAAGCCGCCTACACGTGGGACGAAATGGTGAAATTGACGGCATTTGTAAACCCTCCCAACCGGGAGGCTATCTTCGTTTATTGCAATATTCTCAAGGAATATCTCGCCCGATACTCCTCCAGAACGTCGATTGCTCACACCTACATGCTCATGGGCGAAATGCAGGTTCCCGACATGATGATCGAAGTGGACGGCATCGCGGTAAGAGCTCGCTGATATTGGTTCGCGGTTTTGGCTGCAATGTTCGTGCGCAGAAGCTGAAGCACACGACCGGGCCGCACGACGGTTATCGGGTGTGGCACAAGGCGACAAGGAAATGAGCCACTTCCAGAATTATTGTTTAGCCTTGGTGGTCTGCATGCTTTGTGTGCCTTCGCAGAGTCCGGATGTCAACGCACGCGTCAAGGCAGCAGAAAGCGATTCAGCCTTATCCTGGACACTATCTACTGATGACACGATCGTAAGGCTGTCAGTCTCGCATGATCGACCTGTTCTCGGGGTTCTTGCCTCGAAGGCCGACAACCATAATTGGCTCAGTGGTCCGCTCAACGAAGAGTTGATGCCGACCGTGGAAGTTGACGGAAAGGTAGTTCACACAGACTGGCGGTTTCAGACGGCGGATTTTGATGCAAAGCAGTTGGTCTTACATTTTGAGAATCCCAATCCGCGGCTCAATCTGATTTCCGTGTGGAGGGCGCGGCCCGGTCCGGGGCCAGTGGAACACTGGCTAACGGTGACGAATGAATCGGAGCGGACTGCAACGGTGACTCATCAGGACAGCCTGGCGCTTGACGGAGTGGCTCCCGCCTCGAGCGTTCCAACGCAGGTCTGGTGGATCAACCGCGGCGGCATCAACGCCAGCCGGGAAGGTGGAACCTTTGTTCAGAAGGCTGACGCCGAATTAAACCAGATCCTCAAAAGCGACCCAGGCAACCCCTCGAGCCCGGTTCCATGGCTAGCCATGCAGACCGGTATGCAACGCGGCTTGTATGTGGGCTGGGAATTTTCTGGCATTGGACGCATCCAGGTGAAGACTATCGCGTCCAAACCGATACGTCTGTCGGTACGGGTTGGAAACCTGCCCCAGTTCAAGACGGACCTGAATCCCGGGGAGGAGTTGTTGGTTCCTCCCGCCTTCGTGGGCTGCTATCGCGGGGATATCGAAGAGGGAAGCTATTCCTTGCACCGGTTCGTATTGGACAAACTGTTGCCATCCCTTCCCGCTCCCAGCGCCTACCCATCCCTGATCTACAACTTGTGGGTTGACAACACCGGTGCGGCATCTGACGGTAATAGCAAGGCGCCAGTGCGGCTGAGCGGTCCCTTGGAAGGGGCAGGTTTGCAGTTGCTCGGTGCAACTTTGAGCGAGGCAGAGTTGGCCGACGCCAGCCGAAGAGTCACTCAGTCGGACTTGCTGCGTGCAGCTGATTTCGCATCATCCCTGGGATTCGAGACGTTGATGGTGGATGCAGTATGGTTTCCACAAACCGGAGATTGGCGATGGGATCCCAGCCGGTTTCCCCAGGGCGATCGCCCCTTGCGGAAATTTCTGGATAACCACAATATGCAACTGGGACTGTGGATGGCTTATACGCACGGGTCCGATTCCAAATATCCCGCAGCCATGAATGTTTTTCTCCACCATGACTGGTTTACCAGGGATTACCCGGCCGATTGGAAATCGCGATACTGGAACTGGACCACGCTTCTGGATTTGGGATACGAACCGGCCCGGGATTGGGCTGTGCAAGAGACGGAGCGCGTGGTCGCGGATAGCCGCCTGGACTACTTTAAACATGATTACAGTCCGATCGTGACCCATTGCGAACAGCCTAATCACCATCATAAGCATGGGGTAGACGTCGGCTACTGGTCGGTGATGGGCTATTATCATGTACAGGAAGAGCTGAAACGAAGGTTTCCCAACCTGATGCTTGAAGGCTGTTCCGGCGGCGGACACATCAAGGATTTCGGCTACATCCACCGCGTTCATTACATCGCCACCACAGATACGATGTCCGCGCTGCCGGACCGGCAAAGTATCTGGGATTCAACATTCGCTTTCCCTCCAGCTGTGCTCATGGCCTACACGCGCGAGAGCGTTTATGACCCGGACAATGACAAGCCAAAGCCCTACCTCTGGCGATCGGCGATGATGAGCGGGTGGCAACTTCTTCCCAGCAATTCACAGGCCTGGACGAACTCAGAGAAAGCATCGCTACGCCGACAAGTGAAAATTTACAAAGACTGGATACGACCTATCCTGAGAGATGCCAAGGTGCACCACATTCTCCCCAGGCCGGACGGTCTCCATTGGGATGGCATGTTTTACTGGAGTCCCAGTGTGGAACACGGGGTCCTCTATATTTTCCGACCGAGCAACGATCAAAGCTTTCAGCGGGTTGCCTTGAAGGGCTTGGACGAGAGGCAAACGTATCACGTTTGGTCTGAAGAGGGCTCGGTTTCTCGGGTCACACAGAGGGGAAGAGATTTGATGACTTCAGGCCTTCCCATCAGGTTGCTCGACAAGTATTCCAGCGATCTGATCTACGTGGAAAGAGCGAAGTAAGCTAATGGAGCTGGCTGCGCGGAGCGGAGGCTTGGCCACAACATGAGGGCGTTGAACGAGCGCGTGCTCGACGACGGTGTCCTTCTGGCCCAAGAGCTATGCCAAACACCCAGATCTCGAGTCTTGGATTCCGGCCTGAGTAAAGTTTCGTTTGGGGTCCACTGAAAACTTATGTTCTCCACTAGGCGCGAATTCTTAGAACGCTCTGCGGCTCTGGTCGCTTCCGAAGCGGCTCCATGGAAGGAGAACCCTGCGGGGAAATCCAAAACGTTTGAATCAGAGGCCTCTTTTACTAGGTTCCAAGCGAAACGCCGACGGCAACTGAAGACGATGTTGGGTGACTTGCCATGGCAACATCAGCCTGCGCCGCCGAAGCTGCTAAAACGAGAGGAGCATGAAGACTACACGCTCGAAAGGCTGTCGCTCGACTTGAACGGCGTCGAGGCAGTTCCCGCGGTCTTGCTGATTCCCCGCAAGCGTCAAAGTCGTGCACCGGGATTGCTCTATTGCCACTGGCACGGGGGCATGTATGAGCTTGGCAAAGAGCAGTTGCTTCGCGGCGTCGAAGCTCAGCCCGCCTATGCTCCGGTTTGCGCGCAAAAAGGTTTGGTCACGCTGGCAATCGACAGCTGGTGCTTTGGTGAGCGCAGGCATGAGGCTGACGGAAAAGCCGGCGAACTGGACGCCTTCAAGCTAATGTTGTGGCGGGGACAGGTTCTGTTCGGCATGATGATGTTCGACGAACTTCGTGCGTTCGACTATCTCGCCAACCGTCCAGAAGTCGATTCACAACGTCTGGGGGTCCTGGGAATGTCGATGGGGGCTACCAAAGCCTGGTGGCTTGCGGCACTCGATACGCGTGCCCGGCTCTGCATTGACGTTTGTTGCCTCACGGACTACGAAGCACTGATAAAAGCCCATGGCCTGAAGGAGCATGGCATCTACTATTACGTGCCGTCGCTCCTGAAACATTTTCAGTCTGCAGATATTAATGAGTTGATCGTGCCTCGGGCGCGTTTGAGCGTCAATGGCAAACAGGATCCGCTGACCCCTCCCGAAGGAGTGAACCGGATTCGGGACTTTCTCGTGGCGCGCTACCGCGAATACGGCAAGGAGTCAGATTGCCACATTGAGCTTTTTGATTGCGCCCATGTCGAGCTGCCGGAAATGAGAACACTGATTTCGCAATGGATGGATAAGCAACTGGTCAGAACCTGACCCAGGTACCAAGCCGGTCATCAGAAGTCACCTCCAGCAGCGAGGCGAGAATCAACGAAATGTCCCAAATCAAAGGTCCGGCAGTCTTTCTTGCCCAGTTTCTGCGAGACCAATCTCCCTTCAACAACCTCAATGACATCACTCGTTGGTGTGCGAGCCTTGGGTACAAGGGCGTGCAAATTCCAGACTGGGACCCGAGAGTAATTGATATCGACAAAGCAGTGCAGGGGTTTCGTAGCTGGCAAAACGAGCTCCGCTTGTTGAAGAGCCTGCACGGAACCGGAAGCACCGATCCGCTCCTGCACTTTCCAAAATATTGTAAAATCTGGGTCGTTGGACGGGCGCCATGGAGGAAGCATGAACGCGGCAAGGTGTTTATGGCTATGGGCTGTCATTGCTGCGGTGAGCCAAACAGTGCTCGTATCGACGGCGGAAGAACCTACTCACGCCTCGCTGGGAAAACATTTCATAGTCGCGCCGGGTGAAGTCAAATGGACGAAACCGCCTGCGGGAATCACTCAAGGAACGCCATCAGTCGACGCAGGAGGCCTCCTGCGCTTCGCATTGGTCGAAGGCAACCCGCTCAAACCCGGCGCGACTTTTACGATTCGTCTGGGATGCGACGATGGATACAAGGCAGCGCCGCATTGGCATCCGACGGCAGAGAATATCGTCGTGCTGAAGGGGGCGTTCCTCCTCGGAACCGGCGACACTTTCGATGCGTCCGCCATGCAGGAAATTCCCACTCGAGGCTACGGGTTCATGCCACGCCGCATGCATCACTTCGGCCAATGTAAGGGCGAGACTGATATTCTTGTCTACGGCGTAGGGCCATTCAAGATTAATTGGATCGCCGGCAAAACAGGCAAGTGAGATTTCGCGGATCTGCATGATTGGGAGGTTCGAATTTTCACTGTTCCTAGCGCGCACCCTCGGCGCCCGTGTAGCCGTTGATCCCTCTTACGTGATGACCGGGGAGGAGTACAGGTCAAGTGTGGCGGATATGGAATTATGTTAACTGCCACGTACCCTTCAACTCACGGTGTCGTTCACGACCTCGCTAAACTTGCGTCTGAAGCTTAGAAAATCAGCGGGAATAGATGTCGGCCCGGGTGTGATAGCCCGTGACGTATGGGCCGTTCAGAGTTCCTAGACCTACTAGTGTTTTCTGCTCCATTGCCCGTGAAGTGTCTTGTGGCAAGCATTACAAAGAGTGATCAGATTGTCTTCACAGTCGTTGCCGCCGTGGCTACGAAATTTCCTGTGATGCACCTGAAGATTGATCAGCGACCCGCAACTCTGACATCGCCAGCCGTCGCGTTGCAGCACTCTTAGCTGAAGAGCTGCTCCGGCTTCTGAGTCGAGCCGTACTCTAGGCTGCTTCGGGTGGATCCGCTGCCTGCCTCTGAATGTGGGCATAAAAGAGCTGCTTCTGTTCTGCGGGCAAGAACTCAAACACTCTCACGATTGATTGAAACAGTACGACGGGGTTTCCACCATCCAGATTTGCTCCCGCCAGGAAGTCGGCACAAATCATCTCCAGGCAGTACCCCCTTGACTTGTCTGTGCCGAGCATCAAGCCTGCCGTCTCAACAGCCTGCTCGACTACCGGAATCTGGGTCTTGTAGAGCTTGAAATAGACGATCTCCCAAGGCTCGGTTTCTCTGCCCGTAAGCTCTTTCTCGACTTCCCTTCTGAACTCCTCTTTCGGCAGCGAGCGCGCCTTGTGCAACCAGGTTGCACAATCGAACTCCTGACCCTCCGAGCGTGCCACCTTGGCTAGCTCGAGCCCTTTCGTCCATCCCACCGCCTTGAGTTCTTTCCTCGCCTGCGGCGGCAGGTGTTCGTGGATGGACATCAGGTAGTAGGCCTTCCTCCGCGATTCCGGAAACCTCCGCTCCAGAAATTCCTCAAACGACTTCAGGTTCTCTACCCGCCAGTATTGTCCTGCTCGTACCTCGCACAGATAGCGGCCCAATTCCACAAAGCGCGTGTCTCGCTCCGTCTCGCGTCGTTGCTCCCAAGCCAGGATCTCATCGATCTTGGTAAGGACGGCTTGCGCCCGCTTGCGGTTGAGCTTTGGCAGCATGGGCGGGTTCCTAGAAATCAAGCTCGTCAAGCCAATCAAGGTCTTGTCCTGGTTTCCGGAGCAACATGCCATCAATCAAGTCTTGCCTTCCCAAGGCAGAGCCCGATGTGAGAACAGCTGGTGCAAGGGTTTTGGGGAAAGCGAATTCCGCTGTGGGGCATAAACTGGGCGGATTCGATCCTGCCTACGGTATCTGCGACCAGCTGACCGAACTCTTGCCGCTGTTCTTCTGTAATCAAAGCACGGAAATACTGGATCTCAACCAGGCGTTTGCGCACGAACGCAATTTGGGCCACTTCGGAAATACCGGTAATCCATGAGTAGCAGATGAGCTGTGGGTCCAACCTCAACAGCCCAATGGGCTCCTCCGGGTATCGGCTGGAAGTCGTCTTCCACTCGAGGAGGCACCGTGCACCGTCAAGTTGGCCAATCGCGTCGATATAAGCCACGAAATCGTTCCTTGCGGAGAGCGCCTTGGTGCATTTGATCTGCAGGTTCCGCTGCGGTTGCCGAATGCGAATGCGGTCATCCTGAGCAAATCGTTCCAGAAGCTGAATTCCCTGCTGCAGCATGCTGTCCCAACTGCTCCGGATGGGGTAGACCAGCTCGTTGTGCTCACAGGCAGACCATTCTCGGTAGAGCGCGGCCCCCGGATCCTCATGACGAAAATATGCCGCCAATGCTTGCTCGAAGGCCCGCCCGAACAGCATGGCGGCACGCGTATCTTTCTCTCTCCACCCCTCCAAATAGCGATGCTTGTAGCGTTTCGGGCAAGCAAGGTATTGGCTGATTTGGGTGTAGCTGTAGGTCATGAGGAAGCCTCAGACCCGGGAGGGTCGCTCTCAGGAGAGACGGAGAGCTCGCCCCAGCTGACGGCCGGCGCAAAGCTATCGAAGTTGAGAACCGAGACGCCGTGTACGGTGACTTCGCTCACCTTTACCACACCCTGGAGATTGACCATGGCCTTCTCATCGATTTCATGCTTCCCCAGCAAATCCGGCGTCGTAGCCGAAGTCGCGCAGGAACCACCCCAGTTTCCACATAGCCTTTGGCGTGCAATAGAGACGCCCGGTCACAAGGCAACCGGCCAGGGCAGCCGGACGCAGCACGGCAAAGCGGATCTCGTAATACGGTTTTTGCCTGTGCCAGTGGTACCGGACCCGATCCACCCGAACCAGGAGAATGCCGTTGGGGACGGAATGAATGGCTGAGACGTCCGATGGGCGGAGGGACTCGAAATAGCGCCTCACGCTGCACCCTCCTGGGCGACGGCGTAGCTGTTCAGCTGACAAAGCAGGGCATTCCGGTCTTTTTCGGCCCAGTCCGCCAGGTGGACAACAAAAGCTTCAACCTGAGCGCGTGAGGCTTCGCGCAGGGTCTTCGTACCACAGAAATCGACGGCGTAGGCTTTGACCCGGCTGGCATCGAGCTGGTGCTGGCGGATGAGTTGGCAGAGCCGGTCACGGACCTTCGGGACGCCATAGTTTCCATTGACCGGTTGAGGCGGCATTTTCTTCGCGTCTCGCGAAGGGGGGGCGGGCTCGAAAGACCCGATCTCCTCGACCGAGCAAATGCCAATGCCGTAGGCCTTCCGTAAGGCACGGTTGACGGCCCGGGTTTCGGCTACCCGCATTTCGGCACCTCGGACCAGAGGTGAGACGTTGGAGGGGTCAGCGTCACCGTAGCCCACGAAGCCCTTGCAGCTGAGTGACTTGTAAGCAATGGCTTGAAAAATCCACACGGAGCTTCTTGGGTTGCAAAGCCGTGTTATAGGCTTTGCCTCAATACCTCGGCAGTGCCTACGAAAAGCGATGCTGAGAAGACCCGAATGGGTGACGTACCAAGCACCATGCAGAAAAAGAAGATGTCCTGCAGCAATTGACAGATGCTGCTTGTTCGTCAGGTCTTTCAAGTGTTCCAAAGCTCTGGGAGAATTGAGACCATACATGCATTCCGCATCGCTAATATTTTTTTCCACGGTCGCGGAGAGTCCCCTCATCGTCACTTCCTATTGGGCGATAAATTGGGTACGATTTTTCGCCAAATTCGATCGGCTCTTATTCTGTGCAATATTCCTATACGAATATTCTATTAGGAATATACCGAAAGTCAAGTCCGAAATGTCGCGACAAACAGGGCATGCCTAACCTCAAGGCAATAGGACGTAGAGTCAAAGAGTTGCGGGGCAGCCTGCGTCAAGATGAACTTGCGCTAGAGTTGGGGGTTAGCCAAGGCCAGCTTTCAAAAATTGAGAGCGGAAAGGTGCCGCCTACTCTCGGAGTTTTGGTTCTGCTGGCTCAGAAGTTTGAAACCAGTATTGACTGGATCGTACTAGGTAAACGGGATCGTGAGATTTAGCCCGCGCGCCGGATTAAAAAATTCAAAATTGGTGCTTTACGGTCAGCGAATAGACAGCGAATGTGGTTTACAGTGGGTGTCCTTCCAAGATATTCGCCGCAGCCGCGATCTGACTCAAACCGCCTTCGTCCAGCGCGCAAACATCAGTCCGACTCTCGGCCATGATGAGTCCACTGGGGACCATTCGCCCCGGTTGAAGAGCGCGCGTGACCCAAAAACCCCAGTTCCTATGAATGACTGCGCCCGAACGTCGCCCCAATTGGTCAGTCAGTAACCTGAACGCCGCTAGAAGGACTGGGTTATAATCCGTTGGACCAGACGCGGGGGTGCGTGATGGCAAGCGGCCCTGGCGAAATCACCCAACTTCTACAGCAATGGCGAGCCGGGGATTCGAACGCGGAATCTGAGCTCTTCACGTTGCTGATGCCGGATTTGCGTAAGATCGCCGGCGGATGCTTTCGCGGCGAACGCCTTGGTCACACCCTCCAACCTACGGCCCTTGTAAATGAAGCCTTTATCAGGCTGGTGCGCGCCAAGAATATTGACTGGCGGGATCGCGGCCATTTTTTCGCTTTAGCTGCTAGGATCATGCGCCGGTATCTGATCGATCATGCTCGCGCCCAACCGAGCGTCCAGTTCCTGCCCATGGATAGATCCTTGCATCGCATTCTGGGGCGCCGGACGCCATTGGAGCTGGCGATTACCATCGACCGCTTGCTCGATGAATTGGAAAAAGAATCTTCCGAATGGCGTTCGGTGGTGGAGCTGAAGTTCTTTTTGGGCATGACGGATGAAGAGGCCGCAGATGCGCTTAATCTCAAGCTGCACACTCTGCAGCGGCAGTGGCATCGCGCGCGCCTGTGGCTATTCCAGCGGTTGAGTGGTGAAAATGAAAATAAGCTCTGAACAGGACAGGCGGGTAATGGAGCTCGTCGCGGAAGCCCGGGTGCGCACGCCTGCGGACTGTGATTCATTTTTGCGTCAGGAGTGTGCAACCGATACTGCGTTATACCAGGAAGTCGCGGAGACCCTGAAGTGGGAGGCCCAGATGGGCGCATTCCTGCTGGAACCACTAATTGCCCTCACCAGAGTGGGCCGGCCGTTTCAGCCCGGCGAAGTCATCGAGAGCCGGTTCGAGATTGTGCGCGCGATTGGCGAAGGCGGGATGGGCGTAGTCTACGAGGCCATTGACAGGAAGCGAAATACCCGTATTGCAATCAAATCCGCCAAGCCAGGATTTCAACGGCTACTCTCCCCTGAACTGGAAGGCGCTCTCAGGGTGAGGCATCCAAACATCTGCCTAGTGAACCAGATTCACACTACGCAGACTGAGAATGGCGAGGTCGACTTCCTCAGCATGGAGTTCCTCCAGGGAGAGACTCTTTCCGCCCATCTCGCGAAACATGGCAGGTTCGATCCCATCAAAGCGCTGGAAATTACGCGCCAGTTGTGCGCAGGGCTTTCCGAAGCTCACCGCAGTGGCATTGTGCACGGCGATTTGAAGAGCGGGAATATCATTCTCAGCCAGAACGATGACGCAAGCATACGGCCCGTGATCACGGATTTCGGGATGGCTAGCGCTGCCAACCAGCCTACGCGCGAATTTGGCGGAACCCCGAACTACATGGCGCCCGAGTTATGGCTGGGACAAAGGACAACAAAGGCCACCGATATATATGCTCTCGGCATCATCCTCTACGAAGTAGTCACCGGGCGTCTGCCCTTCGACCGGAAATTGCCGGCCCCGCGTCTGGCTCCTCCCCCTCCGCCAAGTAGCTTCGCTAAAGCACTTGACCCCCGTTGGAACCAGATCATTTTGTCCTGCCTTCGGGATTCTCCGGGTGACCGGCCGTCAGACGCCGGCAACATCATCTCCCACCTCGAAAAGCGTCCTGTCCCCAAAGCGCCGCTCATCGTGACGGGGATTATTGCGGTCGCTTCCCTCATTCCGGCCGTACGGAACCGAGTGATCGATTCTTTTATGCCGGCGCACATGCGCCTCGCTGTCCTTCCCTTCCAAGGACCAGCGGAGGCCGCCGCGGTCGGCGAGGGGGCCCTCGAAGACCTGTCCGATCGTCTCCGCCACCTGCACCTTGCTCGCCGTACACTCGTTGTGATCTCGCCTACTGGGCAGTTGGAAAATAGTGTACGGACACCCGAGGAGGCGGACCGGATTCTGCACGCAACTCACGCTTTGCAGACCTCGTTGCGCCGGGACGGAGATGATTACGTGGTGCAAGGCGCTGTTGTCGATCTCACCACGAAAGCCCACTTGAGCGATTTCTCCAGCCGTTATTCGGTGGCAAGCATCGGAGCGCTGCCA
This sequence comes from Terriglobales bacterium, assembly GCA_963803205.1. GTDB lineage: Bacteria > Acidobacteriota > Terriglobia > Terriglobales > Acidobacteriaceae > CAWDLG01. The sequence goes on along the minus strand of CAWDLG010000001.1, from coordinate 59,168 downwards.
TCGGCCCTTGCCGGAGAGGTGTCGCTGGCCCTGCGGTTACACAGCGTGGCGGTGCCGGAACATCTCTCCGCGGAAGCCACCGCTCCTTACGACAGGGGCCTCTACTTGCTGCGAATGGACCGCCAAGCCTATGAGGACGCAATTGCCCTTTTCGAGGAAGCCGCCCATCTCGATCCGCACTCGCCTTTGCCGTTAGCTGCACTGGTGGAAGCCCAGATTGTGAAATTTGATCGCACCGAGGATCCCAGCTGCCTTGTCGCAGCGCAAAAGGCATTGCGCCAGGCCGAGAGTCTCAATCCCGATTCGGCCCGGGTGCATTTCGCCGACGGCCTGCTCAACCAGACCGCCGGACAATATGAGAAGGCACTCGAAGACTACGAGCGCGCCCTGGATCTCGAACCCCGGAACGTCGACGCTCTCCTGGGCATAGCCGGCCTGTATGACAAGTTCGACATGCCCGACAAAGCCATGGAGGCCTATGAGCGGGCAATCAATCTCGATCCCGGATACTACTGGCCTTATGAAGTGCAGGGCGTCTTTTTCTACAACCGCGGGCGATACGCAGAGGCAGCCGAGCAGTTTCGGAAAGTAATTGAACGTGCCCCCGGCATGGTCAACGCCTACAGCAACCTTGGGGCAACACTAATGGATGCCGGAAAGTTCGCCGAGGCAGAGCAAGCCCTGATGCAAGCTCTGAAGCTGCGAGAAACGGCGCCAGCTCTCAACAACTTGGGCGCAATTCGAGCTTATCAGAAGCGAGATTCGGAGGCCGTTAAATACTACGAGCGTGCAGTCGCGATGGACCAGTCAGACTATGTGAATATCGAGAACCTAGCTGACTCTTATCGCCGGTTGGGACGTACAAATGCTGCAAAGACAGCTTACGTCCAGGCTATGAACTTGGCATTGGCTGCCCTGGTTGAGAACCCTTCACAGGGCTCTCCTCGGGGCTTCGTCGCGTACTGTGCCGCGCGACTAGGGGACAAGAAGAGGTCCGAAACCGAGATCGCCCAGGCGCTGAAATCGTCTCCTGGAGACAATAAGGTCATAGAGAACGCGGCGTTGACCTACGAGGCTCTTCATCAGCGGGATCGAGCCATCGCTGTCCTCGGCAACGCTACACCCGACCTCTTGCATGAGCTTGAGCGTCACCCGGACCTGGCAGACTTTTCTCAGGATCCGGGCTTTCAACAGTTAGCTGCAAAACTCGAAGAAGGAGGCAAGTAGTGTATGAATAACACCATAGTTGGACACACAGTGACCATAGGGCGTGAAGGAGGCTACGCGACCGCAAACCCTAATGAGCTTGAGCCGGCTCCTGGAGACACACTGCATATCAATTCAAAGGAGGGAAAGTTTCGAGTGGTATTTGAACCTTGGCCGTTCAAGGAGCCAGAGCAGAAAAAAGGTGTTACGGAGGACAAGGCGCTCACCTTTGAAAGGAGCGGGAAATTTCGTTTTTACTGTTATCTCACACCGACTGGTGAGAAAGACGAGTTAGGCTACAAGAGGGATTCGAGTGGGGCGGTGGGCGGAGGTCATGGTAACGTGAGGCCATAGAACACAGGTTCGGCGTTTAAACTCTGTTCTTGAGTTCTTGGCGCTTACAAGTCTTGGGCCAAACTTCCTATTTTCGCGGAAGAGGGTGATTTCTTTGCTCCATCGTGGGCCCACGAGAAGTCACCCTCGCCACACTCTTCAGACCTATCAGATCAACTTCCAGTCATGCCAGACCTGCCGCCGCAATCAGTTCAGCGATGCCAAACTGTCCGCGTAGTTCGGGTGCCAGGGGAGCAAGATTGGTTGGTATGTTTTTGGAAAAGGGAGTCCATCCCGGCCATTGCGACAAGAATGAAAACCGGTCTCCTAGCATCAGCTTTACCAGCACCTCGGTTACAATCCGTCCTCCCACCGGTCCGAGTTTGACAGGGATAGAATTCTTTGCGGTCTCGTCCCCTTCGTGTGCTTCGGCTGCTTTTGCCCACTCGTGCTGAGCTTCTGCCAGGATGTAAAACCACAGTGGAGCATTGTCATTGAAACTTGCACCCAATTCGGTGAGCGGCTTGTTGTCCTGAAGTCCATCCACAGTTGCCTTTCCCACCTTCAGATCCTCGTCGGGGATGGGATCGATGTCCATATACCTTGCGACGGTCTGGCCTGACGGCAACCCCATCCTCAGTCCGCGAAGCAGGTTGCGCAGAGCCAAAATTGCAATCTCGTGGGGCTTTGACTTGGGATGTCCGTCAGCATCCATCTCGAAATCTCCATCCTGACTTGCTTCCGAAAACTCCGGCAAGAATGCTAGCGGATTGACCAAAGAGCTGTCGATTTTGTATGCGGGCTGAATCCTGCCAGGTCCTAGGTTGCCAGGATCGTCGAGTTTTCGATCAAACTCAAAAAACAACCGCCAATCAATCGCCCACACCGGGGGGAAATCACGGAACCCGTTCAGCGATTCATTTCGCAGGGCTCCGAAGATAAATTGCCGCCCCGCGACTCCCCGGTCTTTTTGGTCCTTGGAAGCGTTATTACCAAGTTCGGTATTCAGGCGGTAGATTGGACGAACCATAGAATGACCGAACCGGTAAACCGCGGCGGCAAATTCAATTGGCATGAAGGGAGTGTTCTTCCAACTGAAGAAGCGCAGTTGGGGCTCGCAGTCGTAAATGCTTTGTTTGCTTTCGAGGTGCGGCAGAACCTTATGCAACATGTCCTCGCCTGCGATCCTCGGCAGAAAGTCGTGCAGCACAACCCACTGGTAATGCCATCGGACAAGTCGCTGGACGTCTTCAAAGGCGGGAGGTTCGTGATCGGGCGCCTGATCCTTGAGCCTGTCCGCAATCGCATTGTGAAATTGCAGAAACACACCTTGCAACTGCGACACAATGACATTTTCGTCGTTGCGCTTGTCACCAATGATGGCGCGCCGGTTGATGCGGGGAAGATCCTTGGCATTCGTCCGTTTACCATTACGGCTAAGATCTTCTCCCAGGCGGAAATGCAGTCCGTCCGGTTCGAACATGTAGGGCTGATCGGCAGGCCCGCGGCCGTAGAGGGAATCGAGATCAAGCCTCGGAGTGCGAAAATCGACTAAGGCTTCCGGATCATTTTGTTGTTGCAGGCTGCTCGCGGGATCGAAGGTGATGTCATGATCGATGAATTGCCCGAGGTAGGTGTAACCTGCAGGAATTCCCAAATTTTCTTCGTCATCCAGTTCAGTTTCCGGAGTTGCCTTGGGAATCAGATGGCCATCCTTATCGCGTAACGGCTTTCCGCTGGAGTCCTTCACGACTTCGGCATCGGCCGTCATCGCCCGTGCGAGCGCCATCAGATCGTCTTCGCTAAAGACGGCTGCGGGCAAAGTTCGAAACATCCGGCCGAAGAATCCCTCGAACTGCGAAGATGAATTGGGGGAATCGGCCCCACGCAGACTTCCGTGCCCAGCATCCGGACGCGCCCAGGCGGTCAATCGTTTGTGGCTGGAAACCGAATTTCCTGTGGTGCTCTTCTTTGAAGTGCCTTGCCGCGTAACTGGTTGGTCTTTCATCGGGCAGTACCTCCCTGGCCTTGCTCTTGGTGGGTGGGTTTTGGTCTCAGGCCCAATTGGGATGGTTGGGCCTCTTCGATTGGCGCCCAGGGCACGATCTTGAAGCCGGACAGCGCACGGGTTGTGTGCTCGTGGTCACCGCTAGACTAGCCCGGCTACTTCTCAGGTTGTTGAAAGTTGGTACTCGTCAGTACTGTCGTACTAATTGCGGGTGATTAATGCCACCATCCTTTTAGCGTTGTCAAGACAAGATTTGTTTAAGACTCTGTTTAGGCTGGTTAAACGATTGGTACCGTGCCGCTCCACTCGCGCGCAGGGGCAACCACGCGCAGCTTCAGCGGGAGCGGGGCTGAAGAAATCTCAGGATGAACTAGCGAGGAGCGGTTACTCTCTGAGCAAACATGGGTGGAGAATATGGAGTCAAATTTTATGTCTCCCGGATTCCGCACCGATGCTCACCACTCTTGTGCATTACTTGTGTATTTTCTTTGTGTATTCGTCCCGACCCGCCCGACTGCAGCCGTTTTTAGGCAGGCAGGATCTGATCAAGTCCTTGACTCGCCGCAGTCCGTTCCCCTGATCAGTCAAGTGTCGTGGCCCGAGGCCAATCCTGCCAGCGCCATTGTCACAGTTCCGTCCCAATAAGCTTTTTCCTGCCGCACACGTTCACCTCTTGATCCTTGTTTCCATTCTCTCCTGCTACAAGATATCTGACGCAGAGCGAACAAAATACGTAACTATCGCACTGACGCAGCGGTGATGCCCGTTTCGCATTCGGCGCCAAAATCCACGTCAGACCTGACCGCACCGCCGACGTTCGCGCCGGCGAGCCATCTTCAGCAAATATGGTCTCTTAGGCTACTCGTTTTCAAGCAGTGGAAGTGACTTTCTCTGGTTGACACTTCAAGCCGGAGCGACTAATTTTAGGTTGTCCCGTCACCATCGCTTCCAAGCGATTGCAGTCCTAGGTGTATCCTTCGTCGTAGTTTTGGCAAGCCCAGCAAACAATCAGAAATCAAGACTGACGCCTAATGTGCGTCCATTCGTCAGCAAAAGGGGGCATTGCCGATGAGCGCTTCAAGAACGGTGGCAACTCCGACTGATTTCCGAGGGTTGAGATTCAAAGCGAATCATCTCCAACCGCCTCCGGGGAAGCAGCTGCTGGAAACCGTCGGTCAGCGGCTCACGGATGGCGGCCACATCGAGCTGGTAACTGGGCGATGCGACCGATCTTCACTGAAACTAGCACACGTATATCAGGGACGGTGGAAAATCTCCCCAAAGATTGAACATGCGGGCATTACCTACGTCCCAATCGCCCTACGCCCGAGCATCGTCGCCGCCACGCGGTGGCCAACCACCCGCATTAGGAACAGGTCGACGCCCGAGCTCTTCCATTGGATTGAGAGTCGACTGCGCGCACAGGCTGGCATTGACGAAGAGTCGGCCAGCGTCTTGACCCATTTCATAATCAGCACCTGGTTCGTCGACCTTCTGCCCCTATCCCCTGCGATTGTTCTCATTGGCCCGACGGCCAGTCATGGGATTCAGCTGCAACAGCTGATGGCCGCGTTTTGCAGGAGGCCGCTTGTACTTGCAACGACGGGCGCTACAAACCTGCTGTCCCTCCCTCTCTGCCTCTCGCCGACGCTGTTCATGTCGGGTACGTCTATGACTTCGAGTTTAAGTGATTTCCTACTGGCATCCAGCTTTGCCGGTCCTAGAGTAGCGCGCAAGGGCGAAGTTTTGGAGACCCGTTTCGCTCGATTGGTTTTTTTGGAAAGAAGTGTCATGCCACCGTCGCTGAGCAGGAAAATGCTCCAAATGCGGCTTCCAGAAGATGAATTTTGTTTCAGGCGAATTGATCCGAAAGGATTGCAGGAACTTGCCGATGAAGCCCAGGGAAGGCTACTTAGCCATCGGGTCGAGAACTTTGACCGGGTCCAGGAGCACGTTTTTTCTGCACCCTGCGGCACAGATGAGGATGAACTGTTTTTGTCCTTGTCTGCCTCCGTGGGAGATCCCAGCCTTAGCAAGGCCCTGACGTCGCCTCTTCACGAGCACGAGGAACGGCGACGCGCTGAGCGCGCGGGAAGCATCGAAGGCGCGATCGCTGAGGCGCTGCTGGCTGCCGTCCATCGCGGCGATAGTTCCCTGCAGGTCGCAAAAATCGCCGACCAATTCAACGCACTGAAGCGCAGCAGAGGCGAGAACGTGCAGCATTCCGCGGAAACCATCGGCCGATATCTGCCGGGGCTTGGCCTCTACACGCGACACACACGACTTGGCAACGTGCTTTCGGTCACCGAGGAGGTTCGCGTCCAGGTCCATCAGCTGGCACGGGACTTTGGAGTACCGTCCGCAACGGTCGAAGTTCCAAGCTGCGCGGCTTGTGGCAAAGGAGGAAGAAAAACCGATAAAAAGTGAAGGTCGTGAAGCTTGTGAAGGTAAAGTTGTCGATAGAGAAACAACCGGACCTTATAGAACAAATGGCGAGGTGATATACGACGGTGACGAATAGAAAATTGAGCGCGGCAGACGAAATCGAATACCAAAGGCAGCTCCGCCTGTTGGAGGACGGGGGCTGTCTACTCGGGGATAACAGGCACGAGCGCCCATTCTTGCGAGTTGAACCGGGCGAAATTGGTGAAACGCAAGCCTTCCCCTTATTTCCATCGGGCGGCGTTTTGTACGCGGTCAGCGTGAGGATTGTCGTGTTGACCAGCGGCAGTGCGCTAAGTCATTGCAGCCTGGAGGCATGTGGCCCAGAAAACCTGACCCTGCTGACGTTGGCGGCGAATGACACGACTTATAGATTTTTCGAAATCGAGTTCCCTGGCGAGATCGTTCTCAACCACTGGATTGGGCAGGACCGTCTTCTCCGCCGAGGAGAAGTTGCCGGCGGCTTCTTGTTGGCGTGGGGCGGGAAGCCAATTCCAGCCGTCGAGAAGGCCTTACCGGGCATCGCCGTTGAATTGAGTTTGTTTAATCAGTTTGGAATGAGCGTGCACTCGCGTCAGGTGGCGCCGGTGAACCCCTCTTTCATGAAATCCATGAAGCAGAGGAAAGGTAGCGGCCTCTTCGACAACAATTCGACCGCGAGACACGAGGGCTCGCTGCCCCATCAGGTCGCCCGGCTTGGTTTGTTGGACAAACATAAAAACAATGAGACGAAGAGTGAAGGCCGTTCTGGAATTAAGGGCCACTGTCCTGTCGCATGCGACCCGAGTGTAGTTTCATCCGAAACCTCCCGTGCGGCATCCAATCGGGGTGGCCGGTCGCGAGAATAGCGTCGAGGCTAAGCCGTCCTCCCCGGATCCCAGCGCGGGCGATGCCCGCGCCTCCACCTGGAAGTTCGCGCTGCGCGCCCTGCAATACCACAACTACCGGCTCTTCTTTGGCGGACAAAGCATCTCCCTGATCGGCACGTGGATGACCCGCATCGCGACCAGCTGGCTGGTCTACCGGCTGACGGGATCGGCGTTGCTGCTGGGCACGGTCGGATTTGTCGGGCAGATTCCGTCGTTTGTTCTGGCGCCCATCGCCGGAGTCTGGGTTGACCGCTGGGACCGGCACCGGACCCTCATCGTCACCCAGGTGCTCTCCATGCTTCAGTCGTTTGCGCTGGCCGTTCTGGCGCTGGCCGGCATCATCAATATTGCGGAAATCATCTGGCTGAGCCTGGCCCAGGGAATCATCAACGCGTTCGACATGCCGGCGCGCCAGTCCTTTGTGATCGAAATGGTCGATCAGCGGCAGGACCTGAGCAATGCCATCGCGCTGAACTCTTCCATGGTGAATGCGGCCCGGCTGCTGGGGCCATCGATTGCCGGCGTAGTGATCGCGGCGGTCGGCGAAGGCTATTGCTTTCTGATTGACGGCTTCAGTTACATCGCAGTGATCCTGTCTCTATTGGCGATGAAAATCTCTCCGCAGCTCCGCCGCAAAGGCTCAAAGCCGGTATGGCAGGAGCTGCGAGACGGGTGGAACTACGTCACCGGATTCGTGCCCATCCGCTCTGTGCTGCTTCTGTTGGCACTTGCCAGCCTGGTGGGCATGCCCTACACGGTGCTGATGCCGATCTTTGCCGGCAGCGTGCTCCACGGCGGGCCGCACACTCTCGGATTCCTCATGGGCGCAGTCGGGGTGGGAGCGCTGACCTCGGCCCTACTGCTGGCGGCACGCAAGAGCGTGGTCGGGCTCGGGCGGGTGATACCGCTCTCCTCCGCCGTGTTTGGCATCGGACTTATCGGCTTCGGCCTGTCGCGGAATCTATGGCTCTCGATGGTGATGGTGCTGATCGCGGGCGGCGGAATGATGCAGCAGATGGCCGCCGGGAATACCGTCCTTCAAACGATCGTGGATGACGACAAGCGCGGACGGGTAATGAGCTTTTACTCCATGGCCATCATGGGGATGACGCCCTTCGGCAGCCTGCTGGCGGGAACCGCGGCCAGCCACTTCGGCGCGCCGCGAGCGGTAATCGGCGGCGGCATTGCCTGTATGGCCGGGGCGGCGTGGTTCGCGTCGCAACTGCCGGCGCTGCGAGCTGTGGTGCGGCCAATCTATGCGCGGCTGGGAATCATCCCCGAGATCGCCAGCGGCATCCAAGCTGCCAGCACTTTGCGCACTCCGCCCGAGGCTTGAATCATCGGGTAACCATCCTCGCAGACCTTTCAGGAGAAACTACGGCATGGAGCACACGATTACGCAGGAGACGGTGAATCTGAAAGTTGCCGACGGCACGGAGATGGCGGCCTGCGTCTCGCGTCCGCGGGAAGCGGGGCCGTACGCGGCGGTGATCGTGTTGCAGGAAGCGTTTGGGGTGAACGATCACATTCGCGATGTCGCCGACCGCTTTGCCCGGCAGGGTTATCTGGCCATTGCACCCGAGCTTTTCCACCGCACGGCTCCGGGCTTCGAGGGAAGTTACGAGGATTTTCCATCCGTCATGCCACACGTGCGGGCTGTAACTCCTGAGACGGCGGGGCCCGATCTGCGGGCCGTTTTCGACTGGCTGACGGCACGGCCGGACGTTCGACCGGAGCAGATCTACGCCGTGGGCTTTTGTCTGGGAGGGACGATTTCGTTCCTGGCGAACGCGGTTCTGCCGCTGGCCGCCTCGGCATCATTTTATGGAAGAGGTATCGCTCAGGACCTGCTGGGACGCGCCGGCGATCTGCACGCGCCAATTCTTCTCTTCTGGGGAGGCCTGGACAAAAATATTCTTGCGGAGCATCGGCGGGCGGTGGTGGATGCCCTCAAAGAGAAGGGGAAAGAATATGTCAATGTGGAGTTCTCGAACGCCGATCACGCATTCTTCAACGATGCACGCCCGTCCTACCATTCCCTGGCAGCGGAGCAGTCCTGGGCGCTGCTGATGGAGTTCATGCGATCCGAGTAAACACCTCGCACGGGCGAGGACGCCCGCGCCTACATCATTGAGCGATCGACGATCGCTGGTGTATAAGTCAGGCCTATGTCTCGAGCCATCCTCTCTGCTTTGATTCTGGTCGGCTTTCTTTTTTCTTCGGCACATTCGCAGACGTCCTCTCTTGCCGAACGCACTGCTCACTTGCAGAAGCGCGACGGCTTTCTGCCCTACTACTGGAACGAGAACAAGGGCATGCTGCTGTTCGAGCTTTCGCCGCCGGCGATGGCGCGCGAGTTCCTGTACTTCACCACGATGGGAAGCGGTGTCGGCTCGATCGAAGTCTTCGCTGACCGAGGTTCGTTCAGCACCAACGCCCTCTGCCGCTTTCGGCGGGTAGGAAATCGCGTATTGGTGATTCAGGAGAATATCGGCTTTCGCGCGGAGCAGGGCAGCGCCGACCTGAAGCGCTCTGTCGAGGCGAGCTTTCCGACATCCGTTCTGGCGGCGCTTCCCATCGAGTCCGAGCAGGGCGGAACGCTGCTGGTTGACGCCAATCCGTTGCTGCTTCGCGACGCCGCCGATCTGCTTTCGCAACTGCGCCGGCCCACCCGCATCATTGGCGGCAACATGGTTCGCGACGAAGCTTCGGGAGCGAACTGGAAGCTCGACGAAGCCCGCAGCGTCATCGATCTCGACCAGGGCGGCAGCTTTCCTCTCAATACCGAGTTGGAATCGCTGCTCACCTTCAGCACCGATTCCGAAGTTAACCTGAACCAGCCCGATCTCCACACACTGAGTATTCGCGAACATCATTCGTTTGTGGCCCTGCCCGAAGCCGGCTACCAGCCCAGGGAACAGGACCCGCGGGTAGGATTTCAGACACAATCTTTTCAGGATTTCTCTCAGCCCTTCGACAAGCCGCTTACCCGATATCTCGCTACACGCTGGCGTTTGCAGAAAAAAGATCCGGAGGCCGCGCTGAGCGAACCGGTGAAGCCGCTCTTGTTTTACCTCGACCGCGCCATTCCGGAGCCGGTTCGATCCGCCGCCCGCACCGGGGTCCTGTGGTGGAACGCAGCCTTCGAGCAGGCGGGATTCAAAAACGCAATCCGCGTGGAGGATCTGCCTGCAGGAGCCGACCCGCTGGACGTTCGCTATTCGGCGATCGTGTGGACAAATCGCTCGGGCCGTGGCTGGTCGGTTGGACAAGGCCACATTGACCCTCGCACAGGGGAAATCATTCATTCCGTGATTCAGCTCGACTCCCACCGCATGCGCACCGTGGGCAACTACTGGCAAGCGCTGACTTCCTCGAGATCCGCTGAGCCCTCGCTCGACTCTTTCGCGGCGTTTGACAACCTGGATCCGAAACTGAACAGCGAGCAGGTCATGCTGGCGCGGCTGGCTTTGCTCACATGCCACGAGATGGGACACGTGTTAGGACTGGAACACAACTTTGTCGCCAGCACCTACGATCGCGGATCGGTGATGGACTACTTCGCGCCGCGGGTGCGGCTTCGCCCCGACGGCACCGCGGACTTGTCCGACGCCTACATGCAGGGCACGGGGAGTTATGACCGCTTTGCCATGGAATGGGGCTACAGCCAGGGCGGAAGGGACGCGGGCGAATCCGCCCGCCTCGACGGCATCGTGAAGGCTGCGATTGTGAAGGGCATCGTATGGGGGAACTACGACGATCCACGCTGGAATTCTTATGACGACGGCCCGGACCCGGTGAGTTGGCTGAAACAGGTACTCCCCGTGCGCGACGGACTTCTGGCGCACTACGGCCCGCAGATGCTGCGTCCCGGGGAGCCGGTTTCTTCGCTGGCCTCGAGATTTCCGCTCATCTATCTGTTCCATCGGTATGCGCTCGCTGCGGCAGTGAACGTCGTGGGGAGCGCGAAAATTCCGCTTGCCCTCACCGGAGATGGACAGCAACCGGTCGTGCCGTGGCCGGTCGAGGGCCAGAAAGAAGCAATCCGGCTGCTGTTGGAGGCGCTGCAGCCTCGCGAACTGGATATTTCGCCGGAACTCTGGCGCTGGCTGGCCCCGGTGGAGAACCGCAACGAGGATCCAGAGCGCTTTCGCTCCTCGGCAGGCTACCTCTTCAGTCCAGAGGATGGAGCGCGGGCCATCGCCGATATTGTGGTTGATGGGCTACTGAACCCGCGGCGTATGCAGCGGCTCGAAGTACTGGCCCAGAAGAGTTCGGCAGCTCTTTCACCTTCGACTGTGATTTCAGATCTGGTCCGGGCGGGCTTTTCGGGGAGTGCGAACACAAATCACGCTCTCTCGGGAGTGGTGCAGACGAAGATTGGTGAGGGCCTGATGACGCTGGCCACCAGTTCGGATGCGACACCGGAAATACAGGCAGCGGCGCTGGCGGGAGTGCGCGAAGTTCAGAGGGCGACCAAAGGCCCGGCGGAGAGTCCAGCCCTGCAGCGGCTCAACCACGAGATCGAACTGTTCCTGCGGGATCCCCAGCAGAACACGCCGAAGCCGAAGCCCTCGGGAGTGCCGCCAGGGCCGCCGGTTTAGAGGAAGTCAGGTCAGCCGGTCAGGCGCGAGCGGGACGGGCTTCGTACGCGGCAATCTCGGCTTCATGCTGAAGAGTGAGGCCGATGTCGTCGAGGCCTTCGAGCAGGCGGTGGCGGACCGATTCGTCGAGGTTGAAACTGGCGTCGAAGCCGCTGTTGTCCTTGACGGTGCATTTCTCGAGATCGATCGTCAGCAGGTATTGCGGCATGCTCTCGGCGCGCGTTACCAGTTCCGCTACTTTTTCTTCCGGCAGAACGACGGTGAGCACGCCGTTCTGAACGCAGTTATTGGCGAAGATGTCGCCGAAGGACGGCGCAATCACCGCCCGGAAGCCAAAGTCAGCAAGCGCCCACACCGCGTGCTCACGCGAGGATCCGCAGCCGAAGTTCTTCGCCGCCAGCAGAATGCTGGCTCCCGAATAGCGAGGCTGGTTCAAGGGAAACTGGGAATCGAGTTTGCCGTCCGCGCCGCGCCGCCAGTCGTAGAACAGGAACTCTCCAAATCCTGTTTTCTCAATGCGTTTGAGAAATTGTTTGGGAATGATCTGATCGGTATCGACATTGAGCCGGTACAGCGGCGCCACCAGCCCCTTATGTACACGAAACGATTGCATCTCTGCCTCAGTTAAATTGCCAGTTTCGGACGTCGGTAAAGTGGCCGGTGATTGCGGCTGCGGCTGCCATCATGGGACTCACGAGGTGAGTGCGCCCGCCACGTCCCTGGCGGCCCTCAAAATTCCGGTTGCTGGTTGAAGCGCAGCGCTCGCCCGGTTGCAGGATGTCCGGGTTCATGCCAAGACACATGGAACATCCCGACTCCCGCCATTCAAACCCGGCCTCCTGGAAGATTCGATTCAGCCCCTCTTGCTCCGCCGCCTGTTTCACGGCCTGCGATCCGGGAACGACCATCGCCCGGACCTTCTCGCTAACGTGATGACCTTTGGCAACTCGCGCTGCGGCACGCAGGTCCTCCAGGCGGGAGTTCGTGCACGAACCGATGAACACGCGGTCGATCGCAATCTTCTCTATTGGAGTGCCGGGCTGCAACCCCATGTACTCGAACATTCTCTCAGCCGATTTGCGGTCGGAGTCCGTCCTCAGATCCGTAAGCTCCGGCACGTGTCCACTGACCGGAACGACCATGCCAGGATTTGTTCCCCAGGTCACGAATGGCGCAAGTTTGGCGGCATCGATCTTGACGACCCTGTCGAAGCTCGCTCCCTCATCGCTCGGCAGGGTCCGCCAACGTGCCACTGCTTTCTCCCAATCCGCGCCCTGAGGAGCGAACCGACGTCCTTTGATATAGGCAAATGTGATTTCGTCTGGCGCGACCATTCCGGCGCGGGCGCCGCCTTCGATGCTCATGTTGCAAAGGGTCATTCGCCCTTCCATCGAGAGGTTCCGCACCGCCTCCCCGGCGTACTCGACCGCATAGCCAGTTGCCCCGTCGGTGCCGATCTGTCCGATGATTCCCAGAATCAGGTCCTTCGCGGTGACTCCTTCCGGCAGGCGCCCGTTCACCTGGATGAGCATCGTCTTGGGCTTGCGTTGGGGCAGGCACTGGGTCGCCAGCACGTGTTCAACCTCGGAGGTGCCGATCCCGAACGCCAACGATCCGAATGCCCCATGCGTGCTGGTGTGGCTGTCGCCGCAAACGATGGTCATTCCCGGCTGGGTGAATCCCAGTTCCGGCCCAATCACGTGCACGATGCCCTGCTCGGGTGAGTCGATGTCGAAAAGCTGGACGCCAAACTCCCTGCAATTCTTCTGTAGGGCTTCAATTTGACGAGCGGCAATCGGATCCGTGATTGGCGTGCCTCGCGGCTCGGTGGGAACGTTGTGGTCGACCGTCGCGACGGTGCGTTTGGTCTGCCGAACCCGGCGTCCGGCAGCCCGAAGGCCATCGAAAGCCTGAGGGGACGTCACTTCATGCACCAGGTGGAGATCGATATAGAGCAGGGGCGGCTGGCCGTCCGGTACGCACACTATGTGCTCGTCCCAAACCTTTTCGAATAATGTTCGCTTCTGCGCCATGGGGCTGAAGTAATAGTTTATCAACAATGGCGGGGGGATGGCTTGCGCGCGCGAGGACGCGCACCCCTACATTGGCGTTCCCCGGTCACCACGCCGTCAATGAGTTGTCTCTTGCAGGACCCAGTATGATGAAACAGGCCAGCAGAAGGAAACAATGCTGAACGGCAAACGCATCGCGGTGGTGCTCCCCGCCTACAACGCGGAGAAGACGCTTGCCGCGACGGTCGCGGAACTGCCCGACCTGGTGGACATCCGCATCCTGGTGGACGATCACAGTTCAGACCGCACTGTGGAACTCGCGCACCGCCTGGGATTGCAATACTACGTTCACGATCGCAACTACGGATACGGCCGCAACCAGCAGACCTGTTACACCGAGGCTCTGACCGCGGGCGCCGATGTCGTCATCATGGTGCATCCCGATTACCAGTACACGCCGCTGCTGGTGACGGCAATGGCCAGCATGGTGGCGACCGGCGTTTACGACGTTGTGCTGGGATCACGCATTCTCGGCGGGCAGGCAATTCGCGGCGGAATGCCTCTCTACAAGTACATCTCCAATCGATTTCTTACGGCGTTCGAGAACCTGTTCCTGGGAATCAAGCTGTCGGAGTATCACACCGGCTATCGCGCGTTCAGCCGCGCAGTCCTCAGCCAGCTGCCGCTACTGGAGAACTCGGATGATTTTGTTTTCGACAATCAGATGATCGCGCAGTGCGCCTTCTTCAAGTTTCGCATCGGCGAAGTGTCGTGCCCTACGAAGTATTTCGAGGAAGCCTCTTCTATCAATTTCCGGCGCAGCATTAAGTATGGACTTGGAGTTCTTGCCACTACCATGCAGTTTGCTTTGCAAAAGGCGGGAGTCGCGCACTTCAGGATTTTCAGCGAAGCTGGACGCCGACTGGAACCGGGATACGCAAACTACTACGCCCGCGGCTCGGCGAAAGGATAGGCCGGCACGGACCCGCTTCGTATCAGGGCGCGTCTGAAGACGCGCCAAAAGTGGTGCTCACGTTGCAGAGGCGCGCATCGGGCGCAACTGCCAAACTCCACTGTGACGCCGTTCCGGCGCGCCGATCAATGCTCAATCTTGATTGGCAGGCCTGAAGGCCTCCCCTGATACGAACCCTGTCCGCAGGTGTAGGCGTATCTGTACGTGCAGAAGACTTCCTGCACTTCCTCTCACGACAACACGCGTCGTATCAGGACGCGTCTGATGACGCAAACGCCGCGATCACTTGTTCCGCGAAATGAAACTAAGAATCCGGCTCGCCAGCTTGTCGGAGAAGCCGAAGCGCCCCTTAGCCTTGGAGTACAGGTTCACGGCCTGCTTATCCAGCCAGATCAGGGCGGCATTGCCGAGCCCATCGCTGGGGCGGGCACGGTAATCGGTTGAGCGGGAGACAAGTTTGGGCGCACCTTCGCTCTCGACCGTGTAGTAGTACAAGGCCAGGCTTCTGCGGGTCTCGTTTTCCGGGCAACGCAGGGGGTCGGGAAAGCCATGCAGCGAGGCATCGTCCGTGCTGAAGATGATGGCGTGATTGAACAGCGGCGTGTACTTGGCGAGGCAGCTTGTCATCTGGTTGTCCCAGAATTCGATCGCGCCTCCCCACTCCGAGCGCCAGTTCGGATTCAGGTAAAGCACGAGGTTCACCCGCCTCCGCCAGTTCTTGTGGTAGTGGTGCATAGTGAAGTCGGTATGAACGTTGAGAAACCCGCCGCGGCTTGACTGGTGCAGCCCGCCGCCCTCGAGCGTGGGATCGGAGACCAGGTCCGAAATTCCCGTCAGCTTGGAAAGCCACGACAGAAACTCCGGGGAATTGAGTTCGTCGGTAACCTCTCCCAGCGCATCCGGAAAAAGATTTCGTTTGTTCATCCCCAGTTTGTTTTCGTTGTGATGTTTGTAATGAACCCAGCCATCTGCCTGCGGCTTGGGAAAGGACGCGGCGCTGGCCAGCGCCACCTCGGGGTCGAGAAATTCCCTCAGGTGAATGTGGGGACCGGGCCGGTTTTGCCGGTACTGTTCAATGAGTTCGGGCAGCCTTGCCTCCCACTTCCAGTAGGGGAAGAGGGGGGTCTGTTTCATCGCTACTTGCAGATGAGCCATTCGACTTAGTCCTCTTATTTCACCACATTCATTCACTGTACCAACTGCGCTGCGTAGAATCCATGGGAGACCGGCCGGGCAGCAGGGTGCAAACCATTACCGCCGGGTTTTCGTAAGGGCAATCCAGACCCGCCACGCCCGGCTTCTCCAGCACAACCCATTCAATGGCATAGTCTGCCGCCAGCCGACGGAAATCCTGCACTCCAAACTGACGCCAGCCCTCCTGCGCTCTCATTTGCTCCTGCCATTCCGTGGCCAACGGAGGAAACATGGACACGGCGCCGCTGTCCTTGTGAGCGTCCGCCAGGCGGCTCCGCTCGGCAAGCGCGCGGAAACCGACGGTGTCCTCGCCCGGGATATCGGCGTGGAAGGGATCAAGGGCAAAGCGGGCGTCGGTGGGAGTGTTTTCCCGGACCCAGATGAAGGCCTGAGCCCAGGGATTGCGCGGGGCCATCCCCGGCAATTCCACGTGCGCGCTTGCCGGAAACAGTGCCCGCTGGACCAGAAACATGGTTGCGGCCAAGGGCAGGAACAACGCCACCCATCGCCAGGCCCGGTTTTTCAGAACGTACTCGCCGAGGAATCCGCCGCCGATCAGAAACAGAAGGATGTAGAGAAGATGCAGTCCCCTGAGGGGCTGCAAACGGGCCAGGGTCTCGCTCCCCGGAAGGACCGAGAGCGTCACGGCCGCGACGAAGCAGATCACTTCATACACCACGAGCAGGCGGCATAGCTGGGTTACGGTCTCGAGGTTTCGCGCACGGGCCAGTCTCGCGAGCCACAGCAGAAGCAACGCCGGAGCCAGAATTCCTAGCCACTCGTACCAGCGCCAGTGGAAGAGGTAATGAAATTCATGGTACTGCGCCGCCTCGCGATAGGCCGCGCTGGCCGACCCGAAGGACAGCCCGAACGGAAGCAATGCAACCGCAGTCGCGGAGCGAAGTTCTTTGGCCGGGCTGAAGGCAAATTTTCTCTGCGCCACCAGCAATCCGCAGTAGAACAACGCGAAAGCCGCCATCAGCGGATGAATGAACAGGCTGAAGGCGATCCAAAGTGAGGCTTGCAGATAGTTTTCTTCAAGCACTTTCACCAGGGCGAAAATTCCTGCAAATGCGGCCAGATTCCGAGGATTCAGGTACTGGTCCATGATGTAGAGCGCCGTCCCGGCGACCGGTAACGTCAACAGGGCGGCTACCAGAGCCACGCCTGCCCATCGTGCCGTGGCGCTCTGAAAGCATTTCCCAGTCAGCTGCCGGCAGGCCAGTAAGAGAAGGAAGATCGAAAGGAGTTGCAGGGCCAACAACACAAATTCGAGCGGCAGGTGGGTGATACTAACTATTCCCGCCACCATCTGGGGGAACAGGGTCAGGCTGGCATGGGACTGAAAGAATTCCGTGCCTGAGGGAAACAGATCCGGGCGAAGTAGCTTTTCGACTCCCGGAAGGTATATTTCGGCGTCCTCGGCGAACGGATGGTATCCGTGGACCAGCAATGCGGCCAGGCTGAGCAGGAAAAGGAGTGAGGCATCCAGACGTTTCATCACTGCGTCGATCCGTGGACGATGGCGGTCTTGGGGCTTACTCCTCTGATAGCCTTGCGGTTATGATGCTGGCTGCCCACCAAAGCTTGCCTGTCCTCATTGTAAAGATTCCTGCCTCAGGAGTGTTGCTGCCCCGGCGAGGCCGTATTCCTGCAGATCCGGGCCCTTACAGAAGGTAGGCTCAGAATAGTCTATAACCCGGTTCCGGGTCTTCGGCAATTGTGCGGAATTGCCCTAACGTTTAGCATCTAATGCGATATATGGCGAGCGGCGCAAGATTCCGGCCCACCCTGGCCTTCGGCGAGATTTTGACCTTCGCCTACGATACCTTCTGCAGCAACAAAGTGCGCTTTGCCCTGACGGCGCTTGGCATGGTCATTGGTACCGCCTCGCTAATCCTGGTTGTGACCATCGGCATGACGGGCAAGCAGTACGTGCTGGGGCTCATTCAGTCCATTGGCGCCAACCTCATCTCGGCCGAGTACCAGGGCAACGCCCAGCGGATCACCAACGCCACTCCCGACCCGCTGACCATCGAAGACATGATCGCCGCTCAGAGCCAGGTCCCGGGTATCGTTTCGGCTTCTCCGGTGGTCAACCTTGCCGATCGCATTCCAGTCGGGAACGGCAAGGAACGCGACATCCTCATTCTGGGCGTCTATCCCGAATATCGTACGGTGCGGAATCTGGTGGTGGTTTCCGGCCGCTTCTTCGACGCCGAGGACGAACAGGCGCACAACAAGGTGGCGGTAGTCATCGACAAAATGGCGGAGCAGATCTATGGGTCGCCGGAAGCGGCGGTTGGCAAGGTCATCAAGCTCAGCAGCCTGCCCTTCACCATCATCGGGACCTTCAAAGAGAAGGTGAATACGTTCGGACAGTCCGAGGTGACCGACAACACGGTCGTTATTCCCTATACCGTGAGCCGGTATTTCACCGAGATTCCTACAGTAAAGCAGATTTACTTTTCAGTATCCGACCCCTCGATGGTCGAAACGGCTACCGAGCAGATCAAGCAGGTGATCCAGTCGCGGCATAGGGCTGAATCGGTGTACACGGTCCAGAACCTTACCCAGCTTGTGGTCCTTGCGGAGAAGACCGCCAACGCGCTGACACTGGTGCTTCTGTTAGTCGCGGCCGTAGTTCTGCTGGTCAGCGGGATCGGGATTATGAACATCATGCTGGCGACCGTCAGCTCGCGAATTCGCGAGATTGGCATCCGCAAGGCGATTGGGGCTACCAATCGTGAAATCCGCTTTCAATTCCTCTCCGAGGCCATCCTGATTTCGCTGATCGGGGGATTCCTGGGGGTGATTATCGGGTTGGCCCTGCCCTACTCGGTGCGCTTTCTTACGGAATACCGGATCCCGATCTCCGGATTATCGGCGATTGTCGCGATCGTGGTTTCGTCGCTGGTGGGAGTTCTGTTTGGAACCGTGCCTGCCACCCGTGCCGCGAAGCTTGATCCCGTCGAAAGCCTGCGCTGGGAGTGAGTCTCGCTCGCCCCCTTTTGAAGCTGGCAGCAAAAAGAAATGCCGGGCTGGTTTGCCCGGCGTCTTCTTCGTATTCATCTTTCGGGGATCGACTTGGTTCCGAGGCCCCCGACAGATCCTGAGCTCGAAAACCGGCCATCGAGTTTCTCTTCGGCGGCGCCGGCGATGGCAGCTCGCGCCGTTTGTCACCGCTACATTACTAAGGCCAAACCCTCCAGCTCATGCTGCAAAACCGGTAAGGAGCAGCCCGCCATTTCAACCCGGCTGGCGGCATCCATCGCAGCTTCCGGAGAAACCCCGTAGCCACGCCCCATGAGAAACACCTGCAAGAGTTCGGCGGCCTCGCGAGAGTCGATCAGACCTCCCTGCAGCAGATCAGTCCGCAAAGCCGTCAATTCCGGTACGGAAAATCTCTCTTTCATGGCCGTTCACCTCCGACCTCTTCAACCACCTGAGTAATTAGACTCACCAAAAGCACGTTTTGTTGCATGCAATTTGGTTGCCGCGCGAATCGCTATTTTTCCTTACGTAGCCTGCCCGCGCTTAGTTCCTTTAAACCCTTGCCCATTCGAGAAGTTGCCACCACCTTAGCCAGACAGTAATGGCACGAACGGGTAGGTGCGCAACTTGTCTCGAAACTGACACTTCGTGTCGTTATGGGACGAGAAACGGCGATGGGACTGAGAACCAGCCGCCAGCTTACGAGGGCTCTATCGTGGCTTCGTCGATCAGCAGGATCGGAATTTCATCACGGACGGGATACACGCGGTGGCACTCGCCGCAAGCCAGGGCTTCGGGATTCTGCCGCAGCGTCAGCGGTTTCTTGCAAAGCGGGCAAACCAGAATTTCCAGAAGCTCCCGGGAAATCATGCCGGCATTCTAACGCGCAAACTTCCCGGCGCGAAACTAGAAAGGCGTGCGCACGCTCACGCCGGCTGCAACGTCAGCAGGGTGATCTCGGGAGGAACGCCAATCCGCACCGGCATGCCAAACGTTCCCAGCCCGCGGTTGACGTAAAGGCACGCAGCTTTTGTGGAATCTCTCTCCGTCCCGCCACCGTTGGCCCCGTTGTTCATCGGCAGCTTGTAGAGCCCAGCCACAAATTCCGTAATCAGCCGGGCCGGGGTCACGTCGTGATCGACGATTTCAACCTTCACCTGCCCGCCGTGCGTGTGCCCAGCGAGACTCAGCTCAATGCCCAGTTCAGCCGCCCGGTTGAACGAATTGGGGTTGTGCGACAGCAGGATGTTCGGAAGGCTTCGGCTCACCAGTGACTCGATGTTCTGAAGCATGGGGCCGTGGGGGCCGCGGGTCATGCGATCGCGCTGATAGTCCACGCCGATCAGGTTGAACTGCTGTCCGCCGTGCTCGAGAGTGACGTTTTCCTGCCGCAGCAGCCTCATTCCATGCTTCTGGAAGAGCTGTTGAGCGGCAGTCTCGGCGCCGGCATAAATCTCATGATTGCCATTGCAGCCCCAGGTTCCGAGGGGAGCGCGCAGCCGGCTCAATTCCGCGATGCAGGCTTCCAGCGGGTCATTGTGGTTGCTGATGAAGTCTCCGGTGACGACTGCAATATCCGCGCCCAGGTCGTTGGCCATGTCGACCGCCCGCCGCACCTGGTCCTCGGGCATGTAATCCCCGGCATGGATATCGCTCAGTTGAACGATCTTCATCCCGCGCAGGCCCGGTGGCAGGCCGGAAACCGGCACATCGACCTTCCGGATCTGGTAGTTGAATCTGCCTGACGCGAAGCCGTATGCGGCAGCTACGAAAGGCAGGCTGCCGGCCAGGTACGTGGCATAGCGAAAGAAATCCCGCCGCGCGGGCTCAAATTCCGCGTTCTTCAGCGGCAGGAGCTTCGCCGCCAGCCCGGATGTCCATCCAAACAAGGCGACCAATTGATAGGCCAGAAAGCCGAAGAAAGAAGCGAAGAGCCACAGGCGGCAGATATCGATCAGAACGGTGCCGATGCCGCCTCGCGGAAACACTCGCCCCAGCATGGGATCGAGAACCGACGCCACCAGCAGCACCAGGGCGACTGCCCATAGCCCTTCCAGGGTCCGACGCACTACCACGCGCTCGATTTTCTCGATGCGGTGCCACGCGTTCATGAACCAGAAGCGCTGAACGACGTAAATGAGGGTAACGAACCCGAAGAAGAACAGCAGACGAAAGATCGCGGCGCCTTTTTCCAAGAACATTTACCTTTAAAATTAGATGCTGGTACGCAGGCGATTGATCTCATTTTGCCACAACGGCCGCGCCCGTCCTGCTTACCTTGGTTAGGGTCCAAAGAAAGTGCCAGCGAGTCCCCGTGATCCACTGATTCCACGGCAGTTCCGATTTCCCCGATCCCTGCGCGACTCTAGGGAGGGTCTTCCTCTGTGTGCCCCTGTGATCTCTGTGGTTAGAAAAGCGATTCACCACAGAGCACACAGAGGAACAGAGGGTTGCGGTGAGCCGCAGCGGAACGTGTAGGCACGGGCGTCCACACCCACAGTTCCTATCCTGCGCGGTTCCGGGCTGCTGGCGCAACTTTGGGCGGGGCAATCTGAACCAGCGACCGGCTGCCCACACGAACGAACTCGAGTTCGCGGGCAGCCAGCAAAGCATTGACCGCTTCCTTCACGCGCGATCGTGCCACAAAGCTTCCCAGAAAGGTTTCCAGTTCCTGCTGATCGGCGGCGATGACGCAGTCAAGATACTTCGAAAGCAGCGCCGACAGGGCCTCTCCCACCGACAATTCGATTCCCTGGCGTACCGGATCCGGCGACCATCGATACAGTACGTCCCAGAACGCGCCTTCGCCCGGCTTGTAGTCGACGCGCGTGATGCGCAGTTTCGACCACAGCTCGCCCAGGGACTTGTCGAGGCCCGCGGTGGAGACTCCGCCCCCCAGGGTCTCCAGCAACTTCTGCTTGGAAATCGGCCCACCGCGTTGGATGGCGGCGAAGGTGTCGCAGGCCAGCTCCGAGTACTCGGCCCTGGGGCCGGCCTTGGGCGCCAGGCGGGGATTCCGCTCGCCCGCCAAGGCGTACAGATATGGAAAGATCGACGCCGCTACGAGGAAGATGCTATTTTCGCCGAAAAGATTGACCTCGTAAGCGTCGCGTTCGCGGAGCAGGCGAACCATTAGCTCGGTGGCTTCCCGGGTGCGCGGGTCGGCGAAGGCATGCTGCCAGGTGGGAAGCCGCTCGTCGGAACCGGAGGTTGCCCCGATGAACGTCGGCAGCAAGACCGGCGGCCGTTGCGGATACATCAGGCAGAAGCCGACCGACTCGATGAACGAGCGTGCCTCTTCGAGCGTGCGCACGGATCGGCCGTCGAGGTGCCACTTCGCGCGGCGGAGTTCCTGTAACTCCATGTCATTCATAGGGCCGGCTTCAGATCCTCTTGAATGCTTTCTGTATTTCCTTCAACGAGTATCGCAGAACCACCGGGCGGCCGTGTGGGCAGGACATGGGGCATTCGGTTTTTGCCAGCTCCGCGAGCAGCCATTCCATCTTCTTCTGCTCCAGCGGCATATTTACTTTGATGGCGGCATGGCAGGCGATCGAGGCGGCGATGCGGGCGCGGATCTTCTCCATGTTCAGGGATTGTTCTTCCCGCGCAATCTGCTCCAACAGTTCATGCAGAAGCCTTTCCACCTGCGGTCCATCCACTCCCGCGGGAGCCACTTTGATGGCGATGCTGCGCGCGCCGAAGGGTTCCGCCTCAAAGCCGTTCTGGTTGAGTTCGCCGGAAATCTCACTGAACACCGCCTGTTGCGCCGGCGTCAGCTCCAGCAGCAGCGGCATCAGCAGCCGCTGGCTTTCTACCCGTTGTACTGCCCGCTGCTTCAGAATTCTTTCGAACAGCACCCGCTCGTGCGCCACATGCTGGTCGATGATCCACAGACCCTCGTGATTTACCGCCAGGATGAAGGACTCGCGAATCTGTCCCAGGGGTTTCAACGAAGCCAGGGCGGGCGCCAGTTCGGTAGGCGTTTCTTCATCCGGAATCGCGGGAGCGCATGTGTCTGCGGCCACGAATTGATCCGGCACGCGCGCCAGCGCGAGGGCGGCATTGGCTTCCACCGCGATGCCCTCGCCGCCAAATTGCAGGCGCTCGGTCTGTGGCGGTACAACCGGCGGCTGCAACATAAAACCCGGTGGCATATTGGCGGCCCGCCACGCGGAAATATCCACGGTGGTTGCGCGTGCTCCGGGCGTGAGCGATGGGCTGGCCGTTGGATTGGCATTGATCTCGGTGGCAAAGTGTGGCACCGGCCGGGCTTTCATCAGCGCCGCGCGAACCGAGTCGCGAATGAAGTCGTGAACTGCGCTCTGCTGGCGGAATCGCACCTCGTTCTTCGAAGGATGGACGTTTACGTCCACCTCGCCGCCGGGCAGCTCCAGGAAAAGCAGCACGACGGGAAAAACCGTCGGCGGCAGGATGTTGCGGTATGCGTCCATCAGAGCGTGCTGCACCAGCCGGTCGCGGACAAGCCGCCCGTTAACGAAGACATAAATCGAATTCCGGTTCAGCTTCTGGATTTCAGGCTTGGAAACGAAGCCATGGGCGCGGAGTTCGCCGGGATTGGAGGCCCGCTGGTCGTCTTCCTCAGTGCGCCTCCAGGGCGGCGGCTGGGGCAGGCCGATGCGTTCGAGGCGCTGCGCTGCCGCAATCGGGATCAGCTGATCCAGCACTTCCTTGCCGAAGATCTGGTAGACGCGTTCGCTCTGGCCGGCAACCGGAGGAGCCACCAGCATGGCATTCGTGGCCGAGTGAAGCTCAAAGTGCTTGTTCGGATGAGCCAGCGCATAGTGAGTCACGAGCAGAGCGATGTGCGAAAGCTCTGTTGACTCCGCTTTCAGAAACTTCTTGCGCGCCGGGGTATTGAAGAACAAATCCCGCACTGTGATCGAGGTTCCGGCCGGCAAGCCCGCTTCCTCGACCTTGAAGATCTTGCCGCCGTTGATTTCCACTACGGTTCCGGAAGGTTCGTCAGCAGCGCGAGTTTCCAGCCGCATCCGGGAAACCGATGCGATCGAAGGCAAAGCCTCGCCACGGAAGCCGAGTGTGGCCACGTCGAGCAAATCCTCGGCGTCTTTGATTTTCGAAGTGGCGTGTCTCTCGAAGGCGAGCATGGCGTCATCCCGCACCATGCCGCAGCCATCGTCGACGATCTGGATGAGTTTCTTGCCGCCGGCCTCGACGTGAATCCGCACTCGCGTCGAACCCGCGTCCAGAGAATTCTCCAGCAGTTCTTTGACGACCGATGCCGGGCGCTCGACGACCTCGCCGGCGGCGATCTTGTTGGCAACGTGTTCAGGCAGGACGTGAATGCGACCCATAGCGAATCGAAGCCGGTTTGCAGCGCTGGTTCCGGCTCTCAGTTTCTCAGATGGAGCCGGATGATTCCAGAACCGAGACTATAATCCAGTTGTCGCATGAAAAGCTTCTTCCGATATGCCCTGCTGGCGCTGGTTCTGCTGGTGGTGGCCCTGGTTTCGGCGCTCACCACCATGCGATATGCCATCCACGTTCAGGAGGTCAAGGTTCCCGTCCTGACGGGAAAGCTGCCGGCCGAAGCGCGAAAGATCGCGGAAGACAGCGGCTTGGGGATGGAAGTGGAGCGCCGCTACTACAGCACCGAGATGCCCGCGGGAAGGATTCTGTCTCAGGTGCCGACCCCCGGAACCACCGTGCGCCGCGGGTGGCGGGTGCGCGTGGCCGAAAGCCTGGGCGAGCAGCGATTGCAGATTGCCAGCGTAGTCGGGCAGTCGGAGCGCGCCGCGGAGATGAATATCCGCCGCCGCGGGCTGGAAATAGGCTCAGTCGCGCACCTGGAGTTGCCGGATGCGCCCGCTGACCGCGTAGTGTCTCAGAGTCCCCCGCCGAATGCGGTGGGAGTTTCGGCGCCGCGCATCAACTTGCTGGTGAGCGATCCTCAGACGCAACGAGCCTTCGTCATGCCTAATTTCGCGGGACAGCCTCTGGGGAGCGTACGAGTCGCGCTTCAGGATGCGGGCATGAGGGTCGGAACGGTTTCCCCGGCTCCGGGGTCGAGTTCCTCAGGCTCGCCGTCGCCCGGAAGCATCGTTGTCGCTCACACTCCCGCCGCAGGCGAGCGTGTCCAATCCGGGTCTGCCATCAATTTTCAGGTGCGCTGAGCGAGGAAGCGCGAGCATGCCTGAAGGCATGCCCTGATACGCTTCCAGCAACTCTGTGTCCCCCTGTGGTAAATGGGAACCACAGACGCTTCTGCGTCCAAAGGCATTAACCACAGAGCAGAGGGCACAGAGAACCTCTGTGTCACCCTGTGTACTCTGTGGTTATCCTTGGAAATCTGACCGCGAGAGATCGCCAGAAGTCAGTTCTTGTTGCCCGCCGCTGCCTCAGGGGCAGGGCCTGCCAGCCTGGTAATTTCCGCCAGTTGCTTCTGGGCCTCGGCAATTTCCCGCGGATCAGTCGCCAAGCGGCGGTATACCTCCATATGCTGCCGGGCAGCGGGATAGTTCTGTTCCTCCAGACACACCATCCCCAGGAGGTATTCAAGTTTGGGATAGTGGTGTTCCGCGTCGATCTTCAGCCCTTCCTCGGCGCTTTTGCCAGCCTCGGCAACTTTGCCCAGGCTGTAGTTTGCGTACCCGTTGTAGAACCAGGCGTTTGGAAAGCTGACGGGGTTCAAGGCGACCACTTTGGCCGTGAGGTCGGCCATTTCCTGCCACTTCTGTTCCTGGCCCGCCAGTTGCGCCAGTCCGAGATAGGGATTTACATAGTGCGGATCGGCCGCAATGGACTGTCCAAAAGAGTGCCTTGCGCCGGCCGGATCTTTAGTCTCAATCTGGGCCCGCCCCAACTCGAACCACGCCACCGCATACTGCGGATAAAGGTCCACGGCTTTCTGCAGGGAGGACCGGGCCGCGTCCCACTTCTTCTTTTTCTCCTGCTCGAACCCTTTTTCGAACGCCTTGCTGGCGTTATCGGGAGCAGACGCGCTGGTCGCACTTATCGTAAGTCCCGCGACGTTGGCAAGGCGGTGCAGCACGATCGACCCGATATCGCCGCCACGGCTGTCGGTCCTCTCGATGATGTCGATCCTCTCCGAGGTGAACCCCGGCAGTTCGGCTTGCACCGAGCACTCCCGCCATTCCCGGCGGTTGTGAAGCGCATTGGCGGTGTTGCCGACCGGCAAGCCCTCAGTTCCCGATACCGAGGCATCGGTAAAGCCGGTGGACATGGTCTGAGCTCCGGAACTCTGCTCGACCAGCGTAAAGCTGAAGCCGCCATGCGAGTCGCTCTGCGCGACGGTACGCTTTTGCCCCTTGCAGACCGTCTGGACTGCGGCCGATCCCGGAACCGGCGTTCCGTCATCGAGCACTACCTTGCCCGACAGCATGATGTTTGGCCGGGTCAGCTCCGGATCGGATATGTTCGGGGTTGTCGCAATGTTCTGTGCGACTGCGGGGATGGTCAGGGAAAGGAGAAACGTGCAGGCAAAACGCGGAGCTTTCATCGCTGCACTCCTGGCGAAATTATAGTCCGCTATACAGACCGCCTCGCATAAATCTTGCCCCGGGAAGGGGCGGCAAGTTGCTGTTTTATCATCGGGTTCGGAGCTCTCTCGGGGTGCCTTTATGCACAATTCCACAAGGCGAGTTCATGGTATAATTGCCGTGCTTCTCCAAATAAATAACTACCTTATATTCCAGCAAGTTACGAGCGATTAGCCCGCAGGAGGCAGGAGCGTTTCGATGCCCGACGATCCCAACAATCCGGAACTCCCCTTGACCCCACCGCCGGACGGTGGCAGTCCAGGCGCGCTGAACATCCAGCCGGTCAATATCGAAGAAGAGATGCGCCGGTCGTATCTCGATTATTCGATGTCGGTCATCATCGGCCGCGCGCTCCCCGACATTCGCGACGGGCTGAAGCCGGTCCACCGGCGGATTCTGTACGCCATGCACGACATGGGGATTCTGCATAACCGGAAATATGTGAAGTGCGCGAAAGTGGTTGGCGAATGTCTGGGTAAGTATCACCCGCACGGTGACAGCGCTCTCTACGATTCCCTGGTGCGAATGGCGCAGCCGTTCTCGTTGCGCTACCCGCTGGTAGATGGACAGGGAAACTTCGGCTCGGTGGATGGCGATCCTCCCGCGGCATATCGGTATACCGAGTGCCGCATGACCCGGATATCGGAAGAGATGCTGAGCGACATCGACAAAGACACGGTCGATTTCGTTCCCAACTTCGACGAGTCGACGGTCGAACCCCTGGTGCTGCCCACCCGCATTCCCAATCTCCTGATCAACGGTTCCAACGGAATCGCGGTCGGCATGGCGACGAACATCCCGCCGCACAACTTGACAGAGATTGTCGATGCCACGATTACGCTGATCAACAATCCCAGTGCGCAGCTCGCGGAGCTGCTGAAGTTCGTGCAAGGCCCGGACTTTCCGACGGCCGGTATTATTCACGGCAAAAGCGGGATCCAGGCGGCCTACACCAATGGGCGCGGGCGTTTCACCATGCGCGCCAAGGCCGCGATTGAGAACCTGAACAAGGACCGCCAGGCCATTATCGTCACCGAGATTCCTTACCAGGTGAACAAGCGCTACCTGATTGAGCGCATCGCCCAGCTCGTCAACAACAAGGATATCGAAGACATCAGCGACATCCGCGACGAGAGCGACCGCGACGGGATGCGCATCGTGCTCGAACTCAAGCGCGGCGGCGAGCCCCAACTGGTGCTGAACCAGCTCTACAAGCACACCCAGATGCAGGAAGGCTTTTCCATGATCCTTCTGGCTGTCGTCAATGGACAGCCGAAGGAAATGGGCCTGGTGCAGGCGATCCGGCACTTTATCGATCACCGGGTCGACGTCGTCCGGCGCCGTACCGCGTTCCTGTTGATGAAAGCGAAAGACCGCGAGCACATCCTGGAAGGCTATCTCACCGCGCTCGATCATCTCGACAACGTGATCATCATCATTCGCGGCAGCGCCAACCGCGCGGAAGCCCGCGAAAACCTGGTGGCCTTCTTTGGCGGCAAGAAGATCGATATCAACACCGAAGGGCGCGCTCCCAAGCGTGATTCGGAGAAGCCTTTCACCGCGATTCAGGCCGACGCCATCCTCGAATTGCAGTTGCACCGCCTGACCAAGCTCTCGATCGACGAAATCAACAAGGAACTGGGCACGGTTCGCGAGAGCATTACCGAGTACGAGAGCATTCTGGGATCGGAGAAGAAGCTTCGCGGCGTGATCGTGAAGGAGCTCGAGGAGATCAGGAAGCTCTACGGCGACGAGCGTCGCACCCGCATCGAAGACGAAGCCGCAGAAATCGTTCTCGAAGACCTGATTGCCGACGAGCAGGTGGCAGTTACTGTCAGCCACGGCGGCTATCTCAAGCGTACGCCGGTTTCAACCTACCGCATGCAGCGCCGCGGTGGCACCGGCCGCACCGGCATGAAGACGCGCGACGAGGATTTCGTCGAGCATCTGTTCATAGCTTCGACACACGCCTACATTCTGATTTTCACTAATACCGGGCGCGTGTACTGGCTCAAGGTCTATGAAATCCCTGACGTCAGCGCCGCCGGCAAGGGCAAGCACGTGGGCAATCTCGTCGGCTTGCAGCCTGGGGAGACGGTCCGCACCATGCTCGCGGTGCGTAACCTCGAAGAAGAGAGCAAGTACATTCTCTTCGCGACGCGCAATGGCCTGGTGAAAAAGACTGAGCTGAAGGATTTCTGCCACGTGCGCGCGAACGGCATTTACGCCATCAGCATTGAGCAGGACGACGAACTGGTCGCTGCTACCGTCACCGACGGCCAGCAGATCGTGTTCCTCGCAACGCACGAGGGCCAGGCCATCCGCTTCGACGAAGAAGATGTCCGCCCGATGGGCCGCCAAGCGTACGGTGTCTGGGGCATCCGCATGGAGAAGAACGACTACGTCGTCGGCATGGCGACTACGCCGAAAGACATCAAGAGAGCCGAAGCTGAAGCTGCGAAAGCAGCTGCCGCAGCGGGTATTCCCGAAGCCACGGCGACCGATGGGAGCTTGCCGCTAAAGGGGTCGCTGATTCTTTCGGTGACGGAAAACGGCTACGGCAAGCGTACCGGCGCCGACGAGTACCGCCTGCAGGGGCGCGGCGGCTCGGGCGTCATCAATGTGAAGACCACCGAGCGCAATGGGAAAGTCGTGGGGATCGCGCAGGTGACGGAGAAGTCCGAAGTCATGCTGATCAGCCAGTACGGCAAGATCATCCGCATGGATTCGGCAACCATCCGCGAATCCGGCCGCGCCGCCCAGGGTGTTCGCCTGCTGCATCTTGAGCCGGGAGACCGCGTCGCTGCCGCCGTCGTCATTCCGTTCGTAGAAGAGAGCGGCAACGGCGGGCTGATTCAGTAGAGATCTGGAGAACCGGTGTGGTGGGGCGGGCGCCCTCGCCCGCCTGTTCCCAGATTGGGACTTGTCTAGGATCTTTGCCCTCTTACTTCTCTCGAGCAGTTAATCTCCGAACTACAATTTGTCTCCAGCAAACTGCGTCTGGGAGGGTGCTGCCAGTGGGTACTGGACGCCCTTTGCGAAACGGTCGAGCGGCTTCATCAGCCACTAGGGTTCAACTCCCTCGCCCTCCTTTGGTCACTCGACCTTCACCTCCATACTTGACATCATCGCGGCGCGAGTTATGCTTTACTTGTTTCGCAAACCGCGTTCAGTACCAGCTCCAAGCCCCGGCTGATGACCGGGGCTTTTGTTTTTTGGGTTCGACATGTGGGGTACAAACTTCGCCTGCGCCAGAAAAAAGCGGGAAAAGTGCCCGCCCCCGAAGGGCGCATTCCACCGTCGGCGTGCCGGCGCGACTATCGATCGCCTATCGTGTTTGCGTGGCTAAAAGCTACGCCCTACCAAATGCGGTGTGCATGCCGGATCGTGCATCCCCGTCTTTTCGCGGGCGGGGGTGCCCGCGCCACACTCCAGCCTGTATTCGCTCCAGCCGACCTGGTAAGCAAGCATGAGGAAGCCCTCAGGCCGCGTGAGTCCCCTCCTGACGGTTGATAGAGCTGCGCTGTCTTTGCATTGCGGTGGGGTGGGACTGAGAGCCTAAGGAGTGAAAATGCGGGGAAGTTCGCGGGTCGCTACAGAAACAAATCTCGCGATCCTACAGTAATGCCGGGATTCCCCCAATGCACGCGCCGGGATATTGTTACCGGCAGATGACTTCCTAATTTCCCACCCTTCAAGCAGGGGCCCGGTTCGATGGAATCGGGCTTCTGCCCTCGCCTTCGACGCAAAATCGGCTTGAGTGAAGCTTCCGGCGGTAATACAGCAACGTGGGTAGTGAACCGCAAGGGTGGTTTTGAAATGATGTCTATGGTCGTTGGCGGAAACATCTGCCGAGATTTAACGGCTGTGCATAATCCGGCGCCAACAATTGGCCCGGAATGTGCATCTTACAAGCATGAGCCAAAATCGATGCGTGAGAGGATTTAAAGGTATGAAGACGAAACATCGCACCCTGCTGAACGTTCTGCTCGGAGCCGGGTTGTACCTGCTCGATCCGGTCCGTGATCGCCTGGCGGATCGCCTCGAGGACATCAGCGACCGCGCTAAGGACACTTATGATTCGGCCTCGACTCGTTTGAGCCGGGCCTCGGACGCAATGCGTGGCGATGACAGCCATGCGCTCGGCACGATCACTGCCCTGCTGGTCGGGATTGGCGTGGGAGTGGGCGTGGGCTTGCTGATGGCCCCGGCCAGCGGCGCTGAGACGCGGAACACCATCGCCAATAAAGTTCAGGGTCTCGGCGAGAAGGTATGGAACCGCACCGCGCAGGAAGCGGAATCTGTCAGCCGCGCCTACAGCGCCTAGAAACCCGGCAAGCGCACGTGTTTGTCTGGAAGAGCGCGCCACCTCGTCTGGAAATGAGGGTAACCCGATGAAACTCAATTTTGCTCTGGTTGCCGCAAGCCTGCTGCTTACGGGAACAATGGTTCTTGCTCAAGGAGGCGCGCCGGCGCAACCGCAGGATCCTACTGCGCAGGCGCCGTCGACCCCGCCCACGTTCCCGCCGACGGAATCGAAACCACAGGCGGATAAGCCCCCGGCTTCGGCAAGCGACACGGCGAATGCGAAGGGCCGGGTGTTCATGGGAATTATCGACCACACCCAGGCTGGAGGCGCAGACCGGTATGTGCTCCGCGCCGGAGACATGGCGTACCAGCTGGACAATCCTGGCAAGGCAAAAAAGTATCAGGGCAAGAACGTAAAAATCACCGGTAAGCTCGACAATACGACCAACAAGCTGCATATCGACAAGATTGAGGCCTCGCCTTCCATGTAGTGAGGTCACTCCGCAGGATCACAGGCTCACCGGGGGGAACCCTGTGAGCCTTTTGCTTTGGCGAAGACCCTTGCCGAATCCCTGACCTGCCTTTAACCTCTTACGCTTGACTCTGCCTCACGCAGCTTTCCTTCTGATTGCCGCCATGTTGGCCGGCTCGCTGAATGCTGTGGCGGGCGGCGGCAGTTTCATTTCGTTTCCCGCCCTGCTTTTCACCGGTATTCCGGCAATTCCGGCAAATGCCACCAATAACATTTCCCTGTGGATGGGACTGCTGGCGAGCGGCGGCGCCTATCGCAAGCGGCTCAATTTCCCGCGCCGGGTGCTGGTTCCGCTGTTGATCGCCAGCCTGGCAGGCGGACTGCTGGGAGCGTTTCTGCTGCTGCGCACTCCCGAGCACACGTTCATGCGGCTACTTCCGTGGCTCATGCTCGCCGCCACCCTTCTCTTTGTCTTTGGCGGGAAGCTAAGGCGGGAAGGAGCAGGGCTTGGGCTGGAGACGAGCACCGGCGCCATTGCAGGGGCGTCGATTCTGGAACTAGGCCTGGCTGTCTATGGCGGCTATTTCGGCGGCGGCATGGGCATCGTGATCCTGGCACTGCTGGCGGCGCTGGGGCTGAAGGACATCCACGCCATGAACGCCCTTAAAACCGTCCTGAGCGCAGCCATTAATGGGCTTGCCGGGGTCGCCTTTATCGTAGCCGGGGCGGTGCGCTGGCCCCAGGCCGCCGTAATGATCGTGGGCGCGGTCCTGGGAGGCTACCTGGGGGCCCATTTCGCGCAGAAGTTGCCGCAGAGATTTGTGCGCCGCCTGGTCATTGCTGTCGGGACCACGATGACAATCTATTTCTTCCTGCGGGCCTACGGCGGCGGCATTTAGGGGCTCCGCCTTACCTCGGTAACTTTCTCGCAACCCCCCGCCCATCTACCATCCAGAGACCGGATTTCCATGATTCGAAGGGGATTAGATGGGTGAGAAGACCACCCGCCCGGCGGGTCCCGATATCGAACGGGCGAAGTCTCTGAAGGACGCGCTGGAACGCGGGCGCCCCACCCTCCATCGTCGTCCCGAATCCTCCAGCCCCACTTCTCTCTCCGATCTGGGGCCTCATCAGGCATGGTTCGACTCGCTGATTGAGTGCGCCCCGGAAGCTGTCTGCATCCTCGACCTCGACGAAGTTATCGTGCGCGTGAACGGCGAATTCACCCACCGGTTCGGCTACTCTGCCGACGAGGCGGTGGGTCACTCCGTCGACGAACTGGTTGTGCCATCAGACCGGGAATCCGAATCGATCTGGATTCGCGAGGTGCTCTCCCGCGGCGAGCGCGTGACAATGGAAACCCGGCGACGCCACAAAGACGGTTCGCTGCTGGACACATTTATCTCCGGCACTCCCATCATCGTCCAGGGGAAGCAGGTCGGAGTCTACGTCCGCTATCGCGACATTTCAGAAGAGAAGCGAGTGGAAGCGCTCAGCCTCGCGCTCTACCGGATCGCAGAGAAAACCACTTCCTCTAAGGACCTTCAGCAGCTGTACGCTGCCCTGCATTCCATTGTTGGCGAGCTGATGTATGCCCCCAATTTTTACATCGCGCTCTATGATCCAGCCCGGCAGGTGCTGACCTTTCCCTACTTTGTTGATGAGAAAAGCAAGCCGCCCGTCCGCCAGAAGCTGGAAAAGGGCCGCACCGAGTACGTGCTGCGTACCGGCGAACCCCTTCTGTGCACGCCTGAGGTTCAAGCCGACCTGGTGAGCCGAGGCGAGGTGGGAAATCCCGGATCAGCGTCCATGGAGTGGCTGGGCGTTCCGCTCAAGGCCGGAGATGAAACCTTTGGCGTGGTGGCAGTCCAGAGCTACGCTGAAAATCCGCGCTTGCAGGAAAGCGACAAGCAGATTCTTACCTTCGTTTCCCGGCAGCTTGCCAGCGCCATTCAGCACAAGCGCAGCGAGGACGCGCTGCGACGCTCAGAAGCGCAGTATCGCTCATTGGTGCAGAGCGCCGTTTACGGCATGTATCGTTCCACGCTCGACGGCAAGTTTCTCGATGTGAATCCGGCTATCGTCGCGATGCTTGGCTACAACTCCACCGAAGAGGTGCTGGCGCTCGATCCCCGGCAGGATGTGTTCCTCGATCCTGGCCAGCAGAACCGGCTGATGCGGGAATTCCGCCGTGGCGTCCGCCTGACCAACGTCGAAGTGCTGTGGAAGCATCGCGACGGCCATGCCGTGACCATTCGGTTGAGTGGGCGCGCCGTGAAGCATGGCGAGGAAGAGAACGTGGTCGAAGTCATCGCGGAAGACGTCACCGAGCGGCGCATCCTCGAGGACCAGTTCCGTCAGTCGCAGAAAATGGAGGCGGTGGGGCGCCTGGCCGGGGGAGTCGCGCACGACTTCAACAATTTCCTTACGGTCATTCGCGGCTACACCGAGCTTCTGCTCGACCCCAAGACTCCCCAGGACCAGGTCCATCAGCGCGTGGAAGCCATTCAGGTTGCAGCCGACCGCTCGGCAAGCCTGACGCGTCAGCTGCTGGCCTTCAGCCGCAAGCAGTTGCTTGAGCTCAAGGTACTGAACCTGAACTCGATTGTTCGGGAACTCGAACGCCTGCTTCGTCCCCTGATCGGAGAAAACATTCAGATCACGAGTAGCCTGGGTGTGGACCTCGGACCTGTGCGGGCCGATGTCGGCCAGATCGAACAGGTGATCATGAACCTTGTGATCAACTCCCGGGATGCCATGCCGAAGGGCGGCCGCATCCGCATCGAGACCGCCAACGTGATTCTCGATGAATCCGTTCGCCAGAAGCACAGCTACGTTCAGCCCGGCTCCTACGTGATGCTGGCCGTCGTGGACAATGGGCAGGGCATGGACGCGACCACGCAGGCCCGTATCTTCGAGCCCTACTTCACAACCAAGCAGGAAGGAAAGGGCACCGGACTGGGCCTGTCCACGGTTTACGGCATCATTAAGCAGCTTCGCGGCTACATTCTGGCGGAGAGCGTACCTGGCATGGGCTCAACTTTCCGGATCTATCTGCCGAATGTGGAAGAGATCGCCGAGGTTACAGCGCCAGCGCAGTCGCAGCCGCAGCCTGCGAGCGCAACGGTTCGAGGTTCGGAAACCGTGCTGCTGGTGGAAGACGAGGAATCGGTACGCAGCCTGATACGCGAGACGCTACTGACCCAGGGATACAAAGTTCTCGAGGCTGAGTCGGGAGAAACCGCGCTCTACATCGCCGCCGCTCAAGAAGAGCCCATCGACATCCTGATTACCGACCTTGTCATGCCGGGCATCAGCGGCCGGGACGTGGCCCGGCAAGTCTGCGAACTCAATCCCGATACCCACGTGCTTTATCTCTCCGGCTATCCGGAGGATGCGATCGTCAACCAGGGCATCCTGGAGGCCGGAACGGCATTTCTGCAAAAGCCGTTCACGCTGCAAAAGCTTTATACCAAGGTGCGCGAGGTTCTGAGGAACCGGTAACGTCAAGTAACCGCGTCCGATAAATTTCTGCCGGTGCAACTTTTCGCGCTTGCCAGCGTCCTATTTAGCAGGGATACAATGAAGCAATGGGTCCAAAGCCCGTTGCTTCTCCCGTACTATGCTGATAAAAAAGCCTGCTGATATTCCGTCTTCCGAAATCACCCCAAAAAGCCTGTATCTGAACCGCCGAAAGTTTTTGGCGGGAACGGCTGCCGCAGGCGTGGCCGCCGCAGCGGGTGTAATTGGGCACGAACTCGCCGCGCCCTCGGTGCGGGCGCTGGCCAACACGAAGATTGACGGCATTCAGAAGAGTTCATTTTCCACCACCGAGAAGATCACTCCCTACAAGGACGTCACCAACTACAATAACTACTACGAGTTTTCGACGGACAAGTACGAGCCCGCGGAGCTGGCAAAGAACCTTAAGTCGCGCCCTTGGAAAGTGACGATTGACGGCCTGGTCAGCAAGAAACAGGTCCTGCAAGTGGACGACATCATCAAGATGGCGACGCCGGAAGAGAGAATCTATCGGCACCGCTGCGTGGAAGGATGGTCGATCGTCGTGCCGTGGGTGGGCTTTTCGCTGAGTGAACTGGTGAAGCGCGCCAACCCCCTCGGCAAGGCCAAATTCGTGGAATTCACGACCCTGCTCGACATACAGCAGATGCCGGGTCAGCGATCCAGTGTGCTGGAATGGCCCTACGTCGAGGGCCTTCGCATGGATGAGGCGATGCACCCGCTGGCGCTGCTCTGTTTCGGCATGTACGGCGAGGTGCTTCCAAATCAGGATGGAGCGCCGCTCCGCATTGTCGTGCCGTGGAAGTACGGGTTCAAGAGCGCGAAGGCCATCGTTCGCGTTCACTTTACCGATAAACAGCCCTTCAACACCTGGGCACGCTCCGCGCCAAGCGAGTACGGCTTCTACTCCAACGTGAATCCTCACGTCGACCATCCGCGCTGGAGCCAGGCGCGAGAGCGGCGGCTGGGCGAATTCTTCAAGCGTCCGACGCTGATGTTTAACGGGTATGACCAGGTGGCGAGCCTGTACGCGGGCATGGATCTGAAGAAGAATTTTTAGGGCTGTACCGCCGAGACACGATCCGGCGTCTGAGTTTCTCCGCGTCATGGTCCGCTGGTTCAAACCCGTCGTGTTCCTCGCCTGCCTTGGTCCGCTTGCGCACCTGGGATGGAGAGCCTATGCCGGTGACCTGGGCGCGAATCCCATCGAGGTGATCACTCACACCACCGGTGACTGGACGCTGGTGTTCCTGTTGATCACGCTTTCGATCACGCCCGCGCGGAAACTTCTAGGTCAGCCATGGCTCATCCGCTTCCGACGGATGCTGGGACTCTTCGCCTTCTTCTACGCCTGCCTGCACTTCACAACCTACATCTGGCTGGACAAGTTTTTCGATCTCCACGAAATGCTTGCCGACGTGGCCAAGCGGCGCTTTATCACGGCAGGTTTCGCGGCGTTTCTGCTCCTCATACCACTGGCCTTGACTTCCACCAAGGGATGGATTCGCCGCCTGGGAGGCAAGCGCTGGCAGATGCTGCACCGCCTCATTTATGCAAGCGCTGCGCTGGGAGTGATTCACTACATCTGGCTGGTGAAGGCAGACCTTACAAAGCCTTTGCGGTACGGCTTCGTACTGTCACTGCTGCTCTTGTATCGGCTCGCCGTCTGGATTCGGGGGAGATCGCCAGACAAGAAGATAGGATCGCGCACTCCACAGCCGGTGGAGGTTTCGGAAGGTTAGGGTTTGTCGAGTTCCGGATTGTTCCTGGTTTTCCTCTGTGCGCCTCTGTGTCCACTGTGGTTTCTGATACACCACAGAGGGCAAAGAGGTACACAGCGGATTCTCACGGTCCCAGCCAGGCTCAGCCGGGGAGCACCCACTCACTGGTCTTTTCCTGGAATTGAAATCCGTAGCGCTGCCAGGCGGTAACTGTCGCCTCCTGCCGCGCCACGCGAGCCAGCCCGACATAGCGCTCGTTGTCGCTTCCCAGAAAAACTTCAACCGTTCCCCCTTTGGCCAGCGCCGAAATCGAGTTGCACAAGAAACCTCCGGCGCTGATATTTTCCGTGGCGGTCAGCTCCTCAAAATGCTTCCCGGAGGCGTCAACGCCACGCAGTTTGAGGATCAGACGCATCCGCACCCGCACGTGGGCTCGCCGCTCCATGTGCTGGCCCATGGTTTCTTCTACCAGCTTCCGCTTGAGCTCCTGGAAGTCCAGCGGCTTCTCGAAATATGCGGCGGCGCCCAGATCTTTGGTCTGCTGCTTAATCTCGGGGTTGCTGTTGTCGGCGATCACGAAAACCGGGATGCGCGAGGTGTAGCTGAGAGATTTCAGACTCTGGCACAAGTCGAGGCCGGAAAAGTTCGGCATCATCAGGTCGAGGAGCACGGCGTCCGGCTTGTGTTCCAGGGCTAGGCCCATGGCCTGTTCCGGATCGGCGGTGTCGATTATCTCGTAGGTGTCCGCGAGGCGCATTCGCAGGATATTCCGCATGGCCTCGTCGTCATTCACGATCAGGATTCTTTGCACCGTTTCCCCCTCGCCCGTCCGCAGGTCCCTACTTGATTCCAGGATGGGTGGTCTTTGTGCGGGTGGTTTGAAATCCGGGGTCGAGAGGACGGAGAAGAACTACGGCGGACGGTCCCGTTCTTCGGCTCGTCGAGGCCCAAGCACACGTCACGGACACCAATTCCTGGCTAAGTGTTTTCTGTACTCGCGCGGCCGCTTGAGCCGATCCCGGGAAGATAGTGGGCAGGCCCGCCTCAACGAAAGTTTGCGTTACACGACCGGCGCGATTTTCTCACCATACCCGCGATGGTCTGTGGAAAGCCGGAACGGCAGGCTTGTTACGATTTCAGAACAAAGGGCAGGTTTGACGCCAAGTATAGTGCTGCCTGGGGTTTACGGCCCTCAAGACGGGTCATTCAGGGTGTTGTTGCGGGTACCCCTAGGGGCCGAGAGCACACCAAAACAGAACTCTAAGTTGCACTCTTCCGCAATTCGTTCGATCGGACGTTACCCATGAACTGCGATTGCAGGCGCTGAGCGCAGTTTTCGCCGCAAACCGTGAGTGTGCCTTCCTTCTGGACGATATTGTCGTCCCACGAACAAAGGGACAACACCGGCCGGTTGTAGCTGCCGAGCGACGTCCACATCAGCCACCAGCGGTCGTTCGGATTCTTGATCTGGCCGCAGTTTGGGCCGGCACAGCGATGGAAGGGAGCCGCACTCATGGTCGCCACCTGGTCAGGGAATGGATTGACATTTTACAGGGGAAGCGATTTTTGGCGGCCGCTTTTTCAGCGGCGGGTAACCACTTCGCAATGTGCAATATAAAAGGGGCGGCTGAGGCCGCCCCTGATTGATAGCTGTTGAGAAACGGGTTAGGTTCCTTCGCTCCATCCCGCCAGGTACTCTTCCTGTTCGGGCGTCAGACGGTCGATTTTTACTCCGATCGACTCGAGCTTCAGGCGTGCCACGCGGCGGTCAAGTTCATCCGGCACCTTGTACACCCGGTTCTCCAGCGTTTTGAAGTTCTTGACCATGTACTCGACGGAAAGGGCCTGGTCGGCAAAGCTCATGTCCATCACCGATGGGGGATGCCCCTCGGCGGAAGCCAGGTTGATCAGCCGTCCTTCGCCGAGCAGATTGATCTTGCGGCCATCCTTCAGCGAGTATTCCTCGACGAAGTTCCGGGTGGTCCGCTTCGAAGACGACATCTTTTCCAGCGCCGGGATGTCGATTTCGACATTGAAGTGTCCCGAGTTGCAGACAATCGCGCCGTTCTTCATCAGCTCAAAGTGTTCTCTGGCCAGCACGTTTTTGTTGCCGGTGACCGTGCAGAAGACATCGCCGATTTTGGCGGCTTCCTGCATGGACATCACCCGGAAGCCATCCATGACCGCCTCGAGCGCTTTGGTCGGATCTATTTCGGTGACGATCACCTCGGCGCCGGTGCCGCGAGCGCGGCTGGCCAGACCGCGGCCGCACCATCCGTATCCGGCGACCACGAACTTCGAGCCGGCCAGCAGGAAATTGGTGGCGCGAATGATGCCGTCGATGGTCGACTGGCCGGTGCCGTAGCGATTGTCAAACAGATGCTTGGTGTCGGCGTCGTTGACCGCCACGATGGGGAAGCGCAGAACGCCTTCCTTGGCCATGGCGCGCAACCGGATTACACCCGTCGTGGTTTCTTCCGTACCGCCGATAACCCCCTCGAGCGCGTCCTTCCGCTTGGTGTGCAGCAGGGTTACCAGGTCAGCGCCGTCATCCATGGTGATCTGCGGCTTGTGATCGATGGCCGCCTGGATGTGGCTGTAGTAGGTGTCGTTGTCCTCGCCCTTGATGGCAAAGACCGGGATGCCGTGGTCGCGCACCAGGCTGGCGGCTACGTCGTCCTGGGTGGAAAGCGGATTGGAAGCGCAAAGCACGACTTCCGCGCCGCCATCGCGCAGGCAGATCGCCAGGTTGGCGGTTTCCGCGGTGACGTGCAGGCAGGCCGAAACCCGAATCCCTTTCAGAGGCTGATTCTTGATGAATTCCTTGCGGATGATCTGCAGAACGTTCATCGACTGGTTGGCCCAGTCGATGCGCTTCTTTCCGAGATCGGCCATCTCGATGCTCTTGATGTCACAATTCAATTGCGTCGGTACGGTTGACATATCTCTCCTAGTGGCGCTGAAGTGGCAATCCCACGAACCTGGATTAATGATGGGGCGGCGAACCGCACGCCCCGAAACCTACCTAGCTACCTTCTGTCCAACGGGCTCGCGCAGGCCGGCCTCACTGGCCAGACTGGCGGCCTTGTCGGTGGCCTCCCAGGTGAAATCCGGGTCGGTCCTGCCGAAGTGGCCATAAGCCGCGGTCTTGCAGTAGATCGGGCGGCGCAGCCGAAGCGAGTCAATGATCCCCTTCGGAGTGAGCTGGAAATGCGCCCTCACCAGGTCGGGGATGAGATTCTCGTCCACCTTGCAGGTGTTAAACGTGTCGACCAGCACGCTGACGGGTTCGGCAACGCCGATCGCGTACGCAAGCTGGACTTCGCATTTGTCGGCGAGGCCGGCGGCGACGATGTTCTTCGCGATGTAGCGCGCCATGTAAGCCGCCGAGCGGTCTACCTTCGTCGGATCTTTGCCGCTGAACGCACCGCCGCCGTGACGACCCATGCCGCCATAGCTGTCGACGATGATTTTGCGTCCCGTGAGCCCGGTATCTCCCATGGGACCGCCGATCACGAAGCGTCCGGTCGGATTGATGTGGTATTTGGTGTCTTCGTCCAGAAGCTGGGGAGGCAGAGTTGCCTGAATGACGTGTTTCAGAATGTCGCCACGAAGTTCGTCGTTGGTGACAGTCTCGGAGTGCTGCGTGGAAATGACTACGGCGTCGATGCGGAAGGGCTTGCCCTTGGCGTCGTACTCAACTGTCACCTGCGACTTGCCATCGGGACGGAGGTAGGGAAGCTTTCCGGTCTTGCGCACTTGCGAGAGTCGCATCGTCAGCTTGTGAGCCAGCGAGATGGGCGTGGGCATCAGCTCCGGGTTCTCGTTGCAGGCGTAACCGAACATCATTCCCTGGTCGCCGGCGCCGCCGGTATCGACGCCCATGGCGATGTCTCCGGATTGCTTGTTGATGGTGGAGATCACGGCGCATGTGTTGGAATCGAAGCCGTAGAGGGCATTGTTGTACCCAATGGAAGAAATCATGCCGCGGACGAGTTGCTGAAAGTCGACGTAAGCCTTGGTTGTGATTTCTCCGGCGATGACCACCAGCCCGGTTGCCGTCAGGGTCTCGCAGGCGACGCGGCTGCTCGGATCTTCGGCGAGGCAGGCATCGAGAATGGAGTCTGAAATCTGATCCGCGATCTTGTCCGGATGTCCCTCGGTGACCGAT
The DNA here is from genome assembly GCA_963803205.1 of Terriglobales bacterium. Classification (GTDB taxonomy): domain Bacteria; phylum Acidobacteriota; class Terriglobia; order Terriglobales; family Acidobacteriaceae; genus CAWDLG01. The sequence continues at coordinate 18,798 of CAWDLG010000001.1, read as the reverse complement.
TCAGACGTGAAAAGGTAACGATTCTTGGTTGGCACTCTCAATTCTCCTTCAAAACCTGAGGCGTTACGTCTGGCAGGAAGCAGAACACAACGACCATAAAATGAAGACTTTGCGGCACTTTCAAGTACGTATAGGCCTGTAAAAAGCTACCAGAGTCGCGAGCGGCGCGCAATGTCTTTGGGCCAAATGGGTGCGCAGTGCAGCGAACGGCATCCCAATGTGGTGAGGGGCTAAAAGAATCATGCAAATAGGGAAGGTGGGCGGAGCTCTAAACCTGGGGCCGGCCAACCAAAGCGGTATCGGCCGGGGCCTTGGAAACGGGAGTCTGGAGTCCGTTCGCGTCGAAGGTCAGCCTTTTGACCTGGTCATAGCCGCCCTGGTGCGGGATCTTTTTGCCATTAAACGTGAACTCGAGCGCGCCGACGTTGCCGGCCTTGATCACAACTTCCTGGCGCGCCTCAATGGCTTTCTGGGCGGCGGCAGCGAGGATATCGGTCATCACCTCTTTGCCGTCCGCTGTGATGGAGACCCAGGAGTCCTCGCGCGCCTGCACCAACACCTGGAACGATCCGGGCGCTGCGTTGCTGGTCTGCGAAACTTCATTATTGGCGGCGTCAGCGACCGGCGCCAAGGGAGGCTGAGAAGCGTCGGCCGGCGCGGCTTGTTCCTGCCCGTTGGCCAAGGCCTGGGACGGTGGCGTCGGCTCGGCGCTGGTAGCAGTGGCCCGAACTGGCGCGAGGGCCGCTGTCTTCTTGGGCTGCCGCGAAAAGGATCCCCACAGGGCGAACCCGAAAGCGGCGGTCACCAGGGCAAAGGCCAGTTTTCCCCAGGGGACGAACGATGCCGGATGCGGTCTTTGCACTTCTGGCCGTTTCTCGACATCGAGCAATTCGGCCAGGGGCGACGGGTTGTGCACGACCGTCGGAGCCGGTTCAGCCTGGTTGGAGAGCGCGATGTAGTCGTTCACGGCCTGATCTTCATCCAGTCCGAGATGGCCGGCGTAGGCGCGAATAAATCCCTTGTTAAAGATGCCGCCCGGAAGCTGCTCGAAGTGCTCGTCCTCGATAGCGCGAAGCATCCGGGTGGTGATCTTGGTCGACAGGGCGATCTCTTCCAGTGAAATTCCCTGGCGTTCGCGCTCCTGTTTGAGTCTGTCTCCCAGCGACCCCACCAAATTCCTCCGCTTCGTAAGAGGCTGCGGCCACGAGGGACCGCCGGCTAATTGAAGATTGATATACCTAGAATAGTATGCCTGGCAGCGCATCCAAAGCAGGAAAATTCGGAATCCGCCGGGCGGTCTAACACTATAGTAACCAGCGATTTTAGTGGCGTAGCTTCACAGGTTCGGCGTTACTACAGTTGGTTGCCGGTGGTTTCGGAGGCCGAATATAATTCGAGCACTTCCTGCTGACCTCTGAGGACGCAGTATCCATGACCAAGGCCGTCGATGCCACCCGTAACCGGCAGTTGCAGGAACTCAACATCTTTCACGGTGTGGCCAAGGCCCTGACTTCCTCGCTCGACCTGGACTCTATCCTGCAGACAATAATGGAGAAGATGGCGGAATACTTCCGCCCGGATACGTGGTCGCTGCTCATGGTGGACGAGGAACTGGACGAGCTTTATTTCGTCATCGCTGTGGGAACGGCCTCCGAGACCCTGAAAAATGTGCGCCTCAAAGTGGGAGAAGGCATTGCCGGGTGGGTCGCCAAACACGGGGAGCGCCTGATTGTCCCCGACGTGATGAGCGATCCCCGCTTTGCCAAGCGGGTGGACGAAATGACCAAGTGGGAGACGCGTTCGATTATCTGCATCCCTCTCCGGTCGAAGCATCGGGTGCTGGGAGTGATTCAGCTGGTCAACGTGAACATGGACGGCTTCGGCAATCCCGAGTTGTTCTTCCTGCAATCGCTTTGCGATTACGCAGCCATTGCCATCGAGAACGCACGCGCCGTTGAGAAGATTCAGGAACTCACAATCACCGACGACTGCACCGGGCTGTTCAACGCTCGCCACCTCTACAAGACGCTGGAGACGGAGGTGTACCGGTCCTCACGTTTTGGATATGAATTCAGCGTCCTGTTTATCGATCTCGACCACTTCAAGCAGGTGAACGATACTCACGGCCACCTGGTGGGAAGCAAGCTGCTGGCCGAGATCGGGTACTTGATCAAAGCGCAGTTGCGCTTGATCGATTACGCATTCCGCTACGGGGGTGACGAATTTGTGGTGCTGCTGCCGCAGACCGGAAAGGATGCGGCGCTGGTCGTGGCGCGCCGCTTGCGCGACAGCATGCGCACAGGCCTGTTCTGCCAGGACGAAAACCTCAACCTCAATGTGCGCGCTTCGATGGGAATGGCGACTTATCCGCACGACGCCAAGACTCCGCACGACATCATTCGTCAGGCCGACGAAATGATGTACCTCGTCAAGAACACTACGCGCGACAACATCGGCATCGCGCAGCGCGGCGTGATGAAGTAGTTGCTCGTGCCAAACCGTTTCACCACGGAGAGCAGAGAGATGTAATGCTGCTCTTGGGTGGCGCAGCGGTTTACCGCTGCGACTGCGCCGCCCAAAGACTGAGTCTCCGGGGATCCTCTGTGATCCCCTGTAGTTAATTTCTTTACCACAGAGAACACAGAGGGACACAGGGTCAATCATCTGCCGCTGTGGTGTTTCAGCGATCTTCTGTGCTCCCTGTGCTCTCTGTGATCGGTTCGTATCTCACTCAGCAACTGACGAAACTCGCCCTTCCTGTTATTTTGATTGCCATGTTGCGGGAGATTTCAGCGGGCGGCGTGGTGATTCGGCACACAGACGAGGGATGGTCGATCGCTGCCATCGAACCGCAGCGCGAGTCCACAAAACCTGCCAAGAGATCTGCTCCTAAAGTCGTGCTGGCTCTGCCGAAAGGGCTGGTGAATCCCGGGGAAAAGGCGGAACAAACCGCCATCCGCGAAGTGCGTGAGGAAACTGGCCTGGGGGCCGCTCTGGTCGCCAAACTCGCCGATATCAAATACGTCTACGTTCGATCCTGGAGCGACAACCAGCGGGTCTTCAAAGTGGTCTCCTTCTATCTGCTGCGCTATCAGTCTGGAGTGATCGACGAAATTGCACCGGAGATGCGGGTCGAGGTGAAGCGCGCCGTATGGCTGCCGCTCGAGGAAGCGCTCCGCAAACTGGCCTACCGGGGAGAGCGCGACGTTTTGCGGCGGGCTCAGGGATACCTGAAATTGCATCCGGAGGTCCAGGCCGATGGCGCTCATTCCGCATGTTGAGAAACACTTCACCGCCAGCAACTTTGTGCGGGATGTGGTGATTGGCATGGCCGACGGGCTCACGGTTCCGTTTGCGCTGGCCGCGGGGCTCTCGGGCGCGGTGCAAAATCCGCGCCTGATTGTGGTCGGCGGCCTGGCGGAGATTGCCGCCGGCTCGATCGCGATGGGGCTTGGTGGATACCTGGCCGCGCGCGGAGACGCCGAGCACTACGAGCAGGAGATGGCGCGCGAGTATCGCGAGATCAAGGAAGTGCCGGATGAGGAAAAGGCGGAGGTCCGGCGCGTATTTCAAGAGTACGGCCTGACCCATGCCCAGAGCGAGCCGGTCGTCGAGGCCCTGAGCCATCATCCGAAATCGTGGGTGGACTTCATGATGCGCTTCGAACTGGGCATGGAGAAGCCCGATCCGGCGCGAGCGGTGACCAGCGCCGCGACCATTGCGGCGTCGTACGTGGCGGGTGGCCTGATTCCGCTATCGCCCTACATGCTGCTCGGCAACGTATCGCGAGGGCTGATCTTCTCGGCGGTTGTCACGCTTGCAGCATTAGCCATTTTCGGTTTCCTGAAGGGGCGGGCGACGGGCTCGGGACAGCTTCGCAGCGCAACGCAGACAGTCGTGATCGGGGGCATTGCCGCAGCCGTCGCCTTCCTGCTGGCGAAACTCATCGCCTGAGTGCGGCATAGCGTTTGGAGTGTCCGAAAGCTTCCTTCATAATGATGAGATCGTGAAATTGAAGCTGCTAGCCCTTGTCCCTGCGGGTGTTCTCGCCTGCATTTCGTGCTTCACCATTCCTGTTGTTGCGAAGACGAAGAGCTCCGTGCCGCCGCGCCTGGACCGCGATTACATTTCGGCCCTCGGCGCTGCCGACCAATTTCTTCACGCCTGGCAGACGGGGGACCACGAAACCGGAGTGCTGATGCTGACCGACGCAGCCAAGGCCCACATCTCAGAGGCCTATCTCGATGAGTTGTTTGCCTCCGGTGGCGCGCAATCGCGCGCCTATGAACTGGTGCGCGGAAGAAAGCTGGAGGAGGGACGGTACCTTTTTCCTGTGGCGCTCTTCGACACAGGCGCCACGAGCGCGCACAAATCCGGATTGCCCCGATATTCCGAGATCGTGGTGGTCAAAGCGGGTCGGGACGACTGGGCAGTGGATCGACTTCCATAAATGAAGCGAATTCACAAAGTAGCGGTGCTGGGAGCGGGAACCATGGGATCTCGCATCGCGGCGCACTTTGCCAATGCCGGAGTGCCGAGCTACCTGCTGGATCTGCCCTCGCCCGGGTCTGCGCGCAACAAGATTGCCACGACAGGGCTGGAACTGGTGAAGAAGTCCAAGCCTGCGGCGTTCTTTGAGCCCTCGCTCGCCGGACTGGTCAAAGTCGGAAATTTTGAGGACGACTTGGGAAAGCTGGCGGAGGTGGACTGGATTCTCGAAGCGGTAGTCGAGAATCTGGAAAGCAAACGATCGTTGTTGCGAAAGGTTGAGGTGGTCCGGCGGCCGGGGACGATCGTCACCACCAACACCTCCGGTCTGCCGGTGGGCAAAATTGCCGAAGGGATGCCGGAAGAATTCCGACGTTGCTGGTTTGGGACGCACTTCTTCAACCCGCCGCGCTACATGCGGCTCCTGGAGATCATTCCGACGCCGGATACTGATCCGGCTTTGGTCGAGGCTGTCAGCTGGTTCAGCGATGTGCGGCTAGGCAAGGGTGTGGTGAAGGCGAAGGACACGCCAAACTTCATCGCCAACCGCATCGGAACATTTTCGGTGCTCAGTGTCATGCGGCTGATGCAGGAGCTGGACCTCACCGTCGAAGAGGTAGACGCATTGACAGGGCCCGCACTGGGCTGGCCGAAGTCGGCCACATACCGAACCCTCGACATGGTGGGGCTGGACGTATTGCAACGCGTGGTGAGCAACGCCGGAGAAGAGAGCGGATGCGACGGCGGGCTCTACGCAGGGGGAGTTCCTGAGTTTGTGACGCAAATGGTTTCGCGTAATTGGCTGGGCGACAAGACCAGGAGCGGCTTCTATAAGAAGATCAAGAGCAGCCAGAGCGGAGAAGACGAGCGCCTGGTCCTGGACTGGAAAACCCTCGAGTACCGGCCACTGCAAAAGCCAAAATTGCCACCGCTCGAAATGGCCAAGAGCACCGAGGATACGGCAAGCCGCATTCGTATGCTGCTTTCGGCGGAGGGCGTGGTAGGCAAATTTCTGTGGGCGCAGCTTGCGGCGTTGTGGAACTACACGGCCGACTGCATTCCCGAAATTTCGGACTCTATTGCGGACGTCGATCGGGCCATGCGGTTGGGCTTCAACTGGGAGCTTGGACCGTTCGCACTCTGGGATGCGGCGGGAGTAGAAGGTACCGTAGCGCGAATGAAGAAAGAAGGGAACCCAGTGGCGGCCAATGCCGACCGCCTGCTGGCCTCGGGAAAGAAATCATGGTACGCAGAGGCGACGGGGACAGCGGCAAGCCTTGCCTGCTGGGACGTTCGAACTGGAAGCTACGAGCCAGTGCAGGTGCCGGACGGAGTATGGTCCGTAGGCGTTGCGAAGAAATCGAATGGTGTGGTCAAGAGGAATGCCGGGGCTTCGCTGGTCGATCTGGGCGATGGGGTTGGGGGCATCGAATTCCATTCCAAGATGAACACGCTGGGATCGGATGCCGTGGGACTCGTTTCCCAATCTCTCAAAGCAGGCGGCTCCGGCGATGGCTTCGATGCCTTCGTGATCTGCAATGACGCTCCGAATTTTTCTGCCGGCGCGAATCTGATGCTGCTTTTGCTGTCCGCGCAGGAGGAGGAGTGGGAAGAGGTCGACTTGGCGGTCCGGCAATTCCAGAATATGACACAGGCGATCAAGTTTTCGTCGAAGCCGGTCGTCATTGCGCCTTTCGGTATGACGCTGGGTGGCGGCGCCGAGATGACGCTGCACGCGGCCGCCCGGCAACCGCACGCCGAGCTTTATATCGGCCTGGTGGAAGTCGGCGTAGGGCTGCTGCCCGGTGGGGGAGGTTGCAAGGAGATGCTGCTGCGCGCGATCGACTCTGTGGCGGCGGCCCGCTCAGGCAAGGGCTCGGGCGTGGAATCTGTCGAACTGCTGGAGGCGATGAAGCGCACGTTCGAAATCATCGCGACGGCGAAAGTCGCCACATCGGCGGCGGAGGCGCGCGGCCTGGGGTTCCTGACAGAAGCTGACAGCATCACCATGAACCGCGAACGGCTTCTTGCCGACGCCAAGGCACGCGCCCTGGAGTTGGTGCGCAGCGGGTATGAACCTCCGCTGCCGCGGTCCGACATTCCGGCGCCGGGTGAAAACGTGCTGGCAGCGCTCAAGCTCGGCGTGCACCTGATGCGGCAGGGAGAGTTCATCACCGAGTATGAGGCCATGCTGGGGAGCAAGATTGCTGAAGTCCTCTGCGGCGGCACGGTTACCGGTCAGGAGAGCCGTGGAATTACCCCCGGGACTGTTATCAGCGAGCAGTACCTGCTCGATCTGGAAAGGGAAGCCTTCAAATCGCTCTGCGGCGAGCGCAAAACGCAGGAACGCATTCAGTACACCCTTAAAACAGGCAAGACGCTGCGAAATTAACCTTCCTTCGATTGGGAGCCCGTGATCCTGATCACAAAAAGCCGTGCTCTCAAGCACGGTGCACGGTCAGTTTCTCAAGAAGAATAGGGCAGAGAGCATAGGAAACGTTGGAGGTCCGTGGTCGGAGGGCAGCCGGATGATACCGTCGCCATACCAATCGCGGGGTAGAGTTCCCCATGATTTCTGCTGAAGTTACCCATAGCGAAAGGATCGAAATGCCGCTGCGGCCCACAAAGAAGGAAGGCCTCGATGCGATGTTCAACCCCGATTCGGTGGCGCTGATCGGCGCCACTGATCGCGTGGGAACCGTGGGACGGACGATACTCCAGAACCTCTTGAATCCTGCGTTCCATGGCAAGGTTTATCCGGTGAATCCGCATCGCGACGAGATTCTGGGAAAGAAAGCGCACAAGAGCGTCCGTGACGTGCCGGGTCCTATCGATCTCGCAGTGCTGGCCACTCCTGCGGCTACGATTCCCGCCCTCATCGGCGATTGCAACGATGCGGACGTAAAGTCGGCGGTGGTGATTTCCGCCGGCTTTCGCGAGCACGGCGCCACGGGAGCGGCGCTCGAGAAGGAAATCCAGGAACAGTTGCGCCGCAGTTCAATGCGGATCGTCGGCCCCAATTGCCTGGGCATCATGAACCCGCTGATCGGACTCAACGCAACGTTTGGAAAGGAAGCGCCGAAGAAAGGCAATGTTGCGTTCCTGAGCCAGAGCGGCGCACTGCTCACCGCAATTCTCGACTGGAGTGAAAAAGAAGACGTGGGCTTCAGCGCGATTGTTTCCACGGGCTCGATGCTGGATGTGAACTGGGGAGACCTGATCTACCATTTCGGCGACGATCCTCACACCAAGAGCATTCTGCTGTATATGGAGTCGGTCGGCGACTCGCGCTCGTTCATTTCGGCGGCGCGGGAAGTAGCGCTTACCAAGCCCATCATCGTCATCAAGGCGGGCAGGTCGGCAGCGGCCTCGAAGGCTGCGGCCTCCCACACCGGGGCACTGACTGGAAGTGACGAAGTTCTGGATGCCGCCTTCCGCCGCTGCGGCGTGCTGCGCGTGCAGAACATTTCGGATCTGTTTTACATGGCGGAAGTGTTGGGCAAGCAGCCGCGGCCCAGGGGTCCGAGGCTCACCATCGTCACCAACGCCGGCGGCCCGGGAGTATTGGCCATCGATTCTTTAGTCGCCAACGGCGGCGAGCCGGCGGTGCTTTCCGAGCAAACGGTGGAAGCTCTGAATGCGTTTCTTCCCCCGCACTGGAGTCATGGCAATCCCATCGATGTGCTGGGCGACGCTGACTCCGTCCGCTATGCCAAGGCGATCGAAATCGCAATCAAAGATCCGAACAGTGATGGCATGCTCGCGATAGTGACACCGCAGGGCATTGCCGATCCCACCGATATCGCAGAGAAGTTGAAACCCCACGCCACCGGCTCCGGCAAGCCCCTGATTGCAAGCTGGATGGGTGGGACGAGTGTGGCCGCTGCAGAATCCGTTCTGAACAGCGCGGGAATTCCCACGTTCTCCTATCCCGACACCGCTGCCCGGGCCTTCACCTACATGTGGCGCTACAGCAACAACCTGCGCACCCTGTATGAAACCCCGAGCCTGGCCGAAGGAGTGGAGCGAAATGATGAAGCCAGAGCGAATGTGCGGCGCATCATTGACGGCGCCCGGTCCGGTCGTCGCACGCTCCTGAATGAGTTCGAATCGAAACAGCTGCTTTCGCAATACGGAATTCCGACGGTAGAAACCCGCATTGCCCGCAGCGAGGAGGAGGCAGTCAGGCACGCGGGAGAAATCGGCTACCCGGTCGTGCTGAAAGTATTTTCCGCGACGATCACGCATAAGACTGACGTCGGCGGCGTACAGCTGAACCTCGCCGATGAAAATGCGGTGCGAGGCGCTTACGCCGCGATTCAATCTTCGGTGGCGGAAAAGGCGGGAGCGGACCAGTTTGCCGGCGTGACGGTACAGCCGATGATCCGGCTCGATGGCTACGAGTTGATTTTGGGGAGCAGCATCGATCCGCAATTCGGTCCGGTGCTGCTTTTCGGCTCGGGTGGTCAACTGGTCGAGATTTACAGAGACCGTGCTTTGGCACTTCCCCCGCTCAATTCAACGCTGGCGCAAAGAATGATGGAGCGGACGCAAATCTTCAAGGCTCTCAAAGGCGTGCGTGGGCGAAGGCCTGTTGACGTGAAGGCGCTCGAGAGCCTGCTGGTCCGGTTCAGTCGCCTGGTGGCGGAACAGCCCTGGATCCAGGAAATCGATATCAACCCCCTGCTGGCATCGCCGGAGCGCCTGCTGGCGCTGGACGCCCGAGTGGTATTGCAGGATCCGGACCAGAAAGAGGACGAATTGCCAACGCCGGCGATCCGTCCGTATCCCGCGCGGTATGTTTCGGATTGGACGGGAAAGGGCGGCATGAAGGTTACGATTCGTCCCATTCGCCCGGAAGATGAGCCGCTGATGGTCGAATTTCACCGTACCCTTTCGGACCGTACGGTATATCTGCGGTATTTCTCCGCCATGAGTCTCTCCGCAAGGATTGCGCACGAGCGTCTGCTGCGCATCTGTTTCGGCGACTACGAAAGGGAGATGGTGCTGGTGGTGGAGCACCGCGACCCGGCTACTGGCACGCCGAAAATCGTGGCGGTCGGACGCCTCAACAAGCTGCGCGGACAGAATGATGCCGAAGTGGCGGTGCTGGTCTCGGATCGGTTCCAGAATCAGGGTTTCGGCTATGAACTGCTCACGCGGCTGATCCAGGTGGCCCGCGACGAGAAATTGAGCCGGCTTCACTCAGAGATGCTGTACGACAACGTGGCCATGCAGGTCATTTCGAAGAAGCTCGGCTTCCAATTCACCAAGCGCTACGAATCCGGTTCGGTTTCCGCATTGCTGCAGCTCTGACCCGCCGATCTGCCCAGGTTGTCGATTGTGATTCAAATCACTTCCTGAAGTGTTCCCCGTCATAGAACAGATTTCCCTCTGAGCGCTATAAATGCAGCAGTAATAAAGGAGGTATGTATGTCGCAACTTTTACAAACATTACCCATCGAGACGGAAAAACAAGCCTCCACCATGAAAGCTCTCATGTTCTTCGGGCCGGGCAAGATCAGACTTGAAACAGTGCCAATTCCAGAGCCGGGGACGGGTGAAGTTGTCATACGCGTCACTCTTACTACAATCTGCGGCACGGACCTCCACATCCTGAAGGGTGAATATCCGGTAAAGCCGGGCCTGATTATCGGCCACGAACCGGTTGGAGTGATTCATGCCATGGGAGAAGGCGTCAGCGGCTATGCGGTCGGAGACCGGGTTCTGGTTGGAGCCATTACCCCGTGCGGCCAATGCAACTTCTGCCTGGGCGGGAATCTGTCGCAATGCGGCGGCGCCCTGGGCGGATGGAAATTCGGCAACACTATCGACGGCGCGCAGGCCGAGTACCTGCTCGTGCCCAATGCCCAGGCGAACCTGGCGAAGATTCCGGATGAACTCAGCGACGAACAGGTCGTCCTGCTGGCGGATATCGCCTCCACCGGAATTTCCGCAGCGGAAAGCGCCGACCTGAAAATCGGTGACACGGCGGCGGTCTTCGCGCAGGGACCGATTGGCCTTTGCGCGACTGCTGGAGCAAAGCTGAAAGGCGCAAGCCTGATCATTGCCGTCGAGGCTGACCCCATTCGCGCGGCGATGGCGAGACGCATGGGTGCAGACATTGTCCTGAATTTCACCCGAACCGATGTGGTCCGGGAAATCAGGCGTCTCACCGGCGGAAGGGGCGTCGACGTGGCAATCGAAGCCCTTGGGACGCAGCAAACATTCGAGAATGCGCTTTCGGTGTTGCGTCCCGGCGGCACGCTGTCGAGCCTCGGCGTTTATTCGGGCAAGATCACCCTGCCGGGTGAATCGTTCGCAGCCGGGCTGGGCGATCACAAGATCGTCACCACGCTGTGCCCTGGCGGCAAGGAGCGCATGCGCCGGTTGATCGAGCTGGTTCGTCACGGGCGCCTGGACCTGACACCACTGCTTACGCACACCTTTCCGCTGGAGCGGATCACGGATGCATATCAACTGTTTGGCGAGCGGCGCGAGGGCGTGATCAAGGTTGCGATCAAGCCGTAAGGCCGTCGGGGGAGCCGTGCAGTCGGCGGCTCCCCTTTTCTTGGCTCGGAATTGTGTAGGGATCACTCGGCGGCAAGTGCCAGATAAACAAGCTTCTGGCGAGACTCAATGGTATCCTCTTCCATAATCACCTTATCTGGCTGATCGTGATTTACAAATATGCAAAAGCGAACCGAATTCCGAGCTTCAAGATCGGCTCCTCGGTCAGATTTTGTCCGAGAGCGGTTGCAGATTGGCTACGAAAGAAGTAGGACTCGCGATCTTAACCTAGCTTGGCTTTCTGATCGCCAAGGAAGTTTGTAAGCTCATTCTCTGTTTGCGGAATTATTGACTCACTCTTGCAATGGCCTTCTCTATTGATGCGCCCACAACCAGATCGAATCCGGTGAGCCCAAAGCTACCTTTAGATCTGGCTGTACCATGGGTCACATCGGCTGCCACGTCGAAGGCAGCTTGATTCGGGTTGGGAAGGAACCGACCAAATGCCCAGTGGACGCAGGTACCTTGATACGGGCATTGACTTTTCTGGGTCAAAACAAACTCCACTTACCGAAAGTTTTTCACCAGAATGATGTCGTAGTCCTCGGAGTCGGTCTGGCCATACAGGAGCGACGTCCCATCCGGAGCCAGAGCAATTCCATGGATCGGCTTCGCGACATAACTTATCGGATTGTTTTTGCGAGTCTTGAAATCAAAAAAATCGATCCCTTGTTCCTTTGTCTCGGGACGGCTAACAAAATAGATGCCGCCCGGAGAGAGCGCCCAGTTAAACCAGTTATAGCCTCTTGGCTCATCCAGGATTCGCACTTCTTCTCCACCATCGAGCTTCATTCTCCAGACGCCGGGCCGTTCAAATTTGGAGTAGTAGAGAAACCGCCCGTCGACCGATTCGGCTCCGTATACTCCGCCGTTGCTTGTCACTCGTACCGGCGATCCACCTTGAAAGGGTACCTTCCATAACTGGAGAAGTCCTTTTTCATGGGCGGAATAGAAATAAATCCACTTCCCATCGCGTGACCAGTTAGGCGCTCCATTGTCGGACTCGGAAAAGGTGGGCAGCAGTCGCGGGCGACCACCGGGCACGTCAACGACGTAGATCTCATAATAGTGTCGTGACTGCAATTCGAATGCAACGTGCTGCCCGTCAGGTGACCAGCGAGCAGTGCCAGCCGTGCCACGCAAAGATGTCAATTGACTGCAGTCGTCCCCATCCTGGTTGCAATACCAGATATCTGAATATCCCAGGCGATCGGACTCAAATACGACTTTCTTGCCATCAGAAGAAAAGCTTGGCCGCCAATTAATCATCCCTCTCGCCGCTATGACGCGGGATGCAGCCCCTCGAGCTTGCGTCTTTTCCTTCAAACCAATTTGCCAGATGCCGGAGCCAACGCTGGCGTGTTCATAAGCCAGAAGGTTGCCCTTACGGGGGATAGAGGGGTGGTAAGCCAGCGCGCTTACTCCCGCTACCGGTCGGAGCGACCCTCCGGCTGCGGAGATGCGCCACAAGTTCAAAGGCCCTCCCCGGTTTGAAGAAAAGACGATTTCCGTACCGTCCTGACTCCAAGTGGGAGAGCCTCCCCACGCATTGTCAAAAGTAAGGCGCCGCGGTTCGCCGCCGGAAACCGGGACTACGAACAAATCCTTGCCAAACCCGCCGATACTTCCACGCTCGAATGCCACGCGCGAACCGTCCGGCGAAAAAGCCGGTTCACAGTCATATTCCTGGTCTCTCGGTGAAGTCAGGTACTTCATGGTTATTTCATTCAGGGAAAGCAGGGCGATCCGGGAGTGGAATCCATTGTCTCTGGAATCCCCCAAGGCCAACCACCTTCCATCGGGAGACCAGTCTATGCGCCCACACATCCCGCGGAATCCAGCCGTCTCCGGTTTGTACAGCGTTTTCTCAGCACCGCCTAGCGCTGACACAACATTTATGTTCATGCCGTCTTCCAGAAAGCGCATAAACGCCACCTGTCGGCCATCCGGAGACCATGTAGGGCAGCAGACACCTGATTTCGCCGTCAGGCGCAAGGGCTTGTCGCCGCCGACGAGAGCCGTATAGATCGCGCCATCGTCGCCTTCGAATCCTTCGTACCCTCCAAACGCGACTTGATTTCCATCGGGCGAGAAGGCTGGGGAGGCCTGCGCACGTTGCAATGCGACCAAGGGTACGACCTCATATGACGGCGACGTCTGCTCCGCTCTCCGGAAAGCCACCCATAGGCCGATTGCGGCGAAAAGAGCAACAATGGCACTCCCGCTCAGGGTCCCAACGCTTAGAGCCCGGTTCTTCCCAGATGTTGGGGGACGACCATTCGAACAGAGCGCCGGCGCCGTTGGCGCTTGGACCTCCCCGATAAAGCGATAGCCTCGACGGGGGAGAGTCTCGATGTAGGTCGGGTGCTCTGCGTCGTCATCGAGCGCAACCCGGATTTTCGCAATTGAAGTGTTAACCGCGTGATCGAAATCGACGAAAGTGTCGTTGGGCCAAACTTGGGACCGAAGTACTTCCCGTGTGACCAGTTCCCCTGGCCGCTTCAGCAGGACGGCCAGGACCTGAAAAGGCTGAACCTGTAGGATCAGCTTCTCGCCTTCTTTGCGCAGTTCCGCAGTTTGGAGATCCGCCTCAAAGGGCCCGAAACGGACAATGCGGCCATCAACGACTTCGCTCATACCGGAAACGCTACTTCGAGACAGATTCTAACCCCGCCGTCAAATTGGCGCCGATTCAACAACTTAGCTCCGCCAATACCGCCCCGAAGCGAACCGTCAGCAGTCGACAAGAAATAGCTCAACAGTAGATACCCCGTCGATTGAACGGTAATCCTGCCTGACCCCACTTTCAGCGTCACCCGGAAACCGAGGTGACGCAATGAAGGCGCTGGTTTTTACGTGGATCCTGCTAATTCAAACCTCATCGACCACCTGGCCTCAGCCACCGACGCCCGCTCAGGGACAACAGGCTTCAGAGAAGGGAATAACGCTCCCGTTTCACCTCTATTGGGACTACCTGATCGTCATAGAAGGCACGATCGCCGGCCAGCAGAGACTCAGCTTCCTGATTGACACGGGCGCTTCTCCGAGCGTCGTAGACAAAAAGATCGCGGATGCCCTCCACCTGCAGGAACGGCAGGGCAAAGTAAATTTGTCCCAAAAGACAATTGCGGCGGGACTGGTCACATTGCCGTCACTCGAACTGGGGCCGGTTCGGGTCGAATCCCTGGCGGCGCTCGCCGAGGACCTTTCTTTTTTCGAAAGGGCTATTGGACGCCACGTGGATGCCATCGTCGGTATGGACGTCCTGCGAAACAGCAGTTTCAGTATCAATTACCGAACTAGGCAACTGCACTTTGGTCGCCCTGCGAACTTGGGCTCATCTGCTCGGTTTGAGACACTCGAACCGGTGGTGACAATCGGAATGCAACTGCAGGGTCGGCACATACGGGTTGTAGTCGACACCGGCGCACCTGACTTGACGCTGTTTCAAAGCCGCGTGCTGCAGATCGGAGGCGTCGAAGAGCTTGGCATCGAGAACGTCGAAGACGCAAGCGGCAGATTGCAACGCAGGAAGATCAGAATCCCGGCCTCGCAAATTGGGGAGCAGGGAATCGAGCCCCAGATTGCCTTCATCATCGAAGACCGCAAACAGGAAGGAGACTACTTCGACGGCATTTTGGGCATGAAAGGTCCCGGATTCCGCATGATTGCCTTCGATTTTGAAAATCGCCAGTTCGAGTGGGAAAGGTGACATAACGGAACTTAGTACCAGGTTTGTGAGGCCTCTTCAACCGAGGACGAACATTGCCGAACTGATCGCGCCGTTGCTGCTTGGTGTCCAGCTGCAGCACATGTATCGGAAGAAAAATAGGGAGTAACTCTCTAATCGTGGTGTTTGCAGGGTCGTCAAAGATCCGTTCACGGGTCCCTGCGGCTACCCCTTCCCGTTCTCAGACGCGACTGGGGAGTGCAGAGCAACACGTCTGGGATTGTTCCGGTCGGCGGGTGGCCCATATCTCCGCGAGGAAGTATAGATCTAATGAGGAGTACTCATCCTCATTTTTGGGTGCCCCATGTTTGCCTGCTTTTGGCAAACGTGGGATCAGGCTCGAAGAACAAATTTCTTCCTCAGGGGTTAGGAGCGGTGGCCCTCGCAACGCGGTTTTTGTTGCGCCGGAATGTGTAATCTGGTTCTTTCTTTTCTTCCGGGGCGATTATTCGTAACTTCCCACTCAAGCCAAATTGGGCATGCGTGGCCGCCCGCCAAGTGACGATGTCCTATCTTCTTCCTCTAGCTCTGATTAAGCTCTCCGCTTTCCACAGTCGGTCAAGTTAGAGTGCTCGCATGAGGAAACAGAGGACTCTAGCGATGACAACGGGCTTTGAGCAGTACACCAAGAAGACGCGGCGAGCGATATTTCTGGAGGAGATGGAGCAGGTGGTGCCGTGGCGCGAGTTGTGCGCGCTGGTGGAACCGCACTATCCCAAGCCGGGGAACGGGCGGCCACCGGTGGGAGTAGAGCGAATGCTGCGGATTTACTTTTTGCAGCAGTGGTTCAACCTGTCGGACCCGGCGGTGGAAGAGGGGCTGTACGACTCGGCGGCGCTGCGGCAGTTCGTGGGGGTTGACTTGGGCTGTGAGCCGGTGCCCGATGAGACCACGGTGTGCAAGTTCCGGCACTTGCTGGAAGAACAGCAACTGGGGGAACAGATTCTGGGAACGGTGAACCTGCACCTGCAAGCCCAGGGGGTGCGAATCACCACCGGCACCATCGTGGACGCGACCATTCTGCACGCCCCCACTTCGACCAAGAACCGGCAGCAGCAGCGCGATCCGGAGATGCACCAGACCAAGAAGGGCAAACAATGGTACTTCGGAATGAAGGCGCACGTGGGAGTGGATAGCAAGACCAAAATCATCCACACCGCGGTGGCGACGGCGGCCAACGTAGCTGACGCGACGGTGCTGCCCGATCTGTTGCACGGCGAAGAAACTCGAGTGTGGGGCGATCAGGCGTATCGCGGACAGACCCAGGTGATCCGGGAATGCGCGCCCCAGGCGCAGGACTGCACCCATCGGCGCTACCGCTACAAGGATGGGGTGGATGAAGTGGAGCGGGCCAAGAACCGGAGCAAGTCGACGGTGCGCTCGAAGGTGGAGCACGTGTTTGGGGTGATGAAGCTGAAGTTCGGATTCGTGAAGCTGCGCTATCGCGGACTGAAGAAGAACGCCCACCAGCTGTTTGCAGTGTGCGCCCTGGTGAACCTGTATCTGTTGCGGAAAAAACTACTGCTTCTGGCGCCGGCTTAGCGCTGCCGCAACCGGTGTGCGACTGGGGAGCAACCAAATCCGGACCTTTGAATCGGCACTGAACGCTTACTACCTTAAAGACAGGGGCTTATTCAGAGTTTCCCTAGGAGGCATCGATCTGCTCTTGGTACGATTGCTCACTATATGACCGATCACCAACAACCCCGACCGCGATAGCGGTCAGGACAATCCAATCGCCAACGCTCCCGATGACTCTCTCCACAAGCGAACCTTGAACATGCGCTTCAGTAATTCTCATTGCGATTGAACTGACAATTACTCCTATGAGCGTGAAGATGAAGAGAGCGACGCCTACTATTTGGACTAATGTCAGCTTCTGCTTGCCTGCGATTATGTTCTGCCAGAATCGCGCCTCGTTCGCCGCAGTATCTGGGAAAACTATATTGCGCTGCCGGAAATCGACGTCTCGTCGCCATTCTTCCTGGTTTTTCATATTCAGTCAGCCCACAGGTGCCGGATGAATGCCGGCCAGCAAGTATCGTTGGACGATCATATTTGAGTGTGCTCAGCGGTAGCCCCTACGGCGCATCTCGAGCTGAGGTAAGCAGAAAGGCTATAGGCCACTCCAGCGTAGAATGGGCCAACAAATCGGAGCTGATCCAGTCCACGTATCAAGTCGATATTTGGATTAGTAAACATTTCTCGGTAAGTTGTGTACTTGGGAATGGCGAAATGTCCCGCGAAGAAGTAACGATACATGGCTACAAACCGATCGTCGAGTACATTTGTGGGAAATTCCCAGAGGCAGTATCCTAAAACGATCGTCGGAACTATCCACGCATATAGAGCACTCTTGTGATGATACTTAAAATTCATCATTCCAGCAATTGCCGCCGGACCGGCGCTGAAAAGAAGAATGTGCGAGAACAAGAATTGCATATGGCCTACGTCACACTTTCCGAAAAGTGGAAGGATCCAATCGTGTACTCGTCCCGCTACCCAAGGCGTTATTGTCGTTGCTGATATGTAGACGGCGACGCTGTGCAAAGCCAGGTGCCCAAACCTAATGTACACAGCCTTCGTCATTGGCGGCAAAGCGTACCACTACCCTTATTTCAGAGCAACGTCACTATTTCGCGGACTGGTAATAGGCATCCATACATGCGACAAAATCGGACCGTCTCGACAGCGCCCCGGTCGCCAAGTTGGCTCCAGCTTGAACCTCAGTTCCCACCGCAGATCCGGATGGATTTAAGATATGTCCGTGACCATATAGTGAGGTTCCTTGGTCTAGGCTGACAAGCGGATCTCCGGAGGGCATGGCGATAGGGCCGAGGCCATTGTTTCGCGCTTGAACTGCAAGCAAGCACAAATTTACCGCTTGCGACTCTGTGAATACGCGGTCTTTTTGTCCCCCTATGTGGTTTACAACGAAATCTCCTGCGTGACTGCGGAGATAAGCAGCCAGAGGGCCACCATCCCTCTCGTGATTCCACAGCCACGTCTCGCTCGGAATAAAAGTCGGCAGACCCAGTACCTCAGCGAAACCCTCATTGTTACAGTATTTAAGCCCCACGGCTTTCGCATTGCATCCAAAATACTTAAATCCTAACCCTTCAGAGGTATTGGTAACGATATAGGGAACATTCGTGCCGTTCTGGCTTGACATGAATCCTTCAGGCTTTATTGCGGGTGGCAATGGACTTGCAGCACCCAAATTTATGAGTCCATCGGCGACACTACAAGGCGCTTCAACCCCATCCACGGCACAACCACGAAAACCTAATGGATCAATCGTTGATAACGGGCTGTTGGCAACATAACCGTAACGATTCCACGACTGTGGGCTTGTCAGATCAACAGCCATCAATCCGCCGGGATCCGGAGACATCCACCTGCTTTGACGTGGGTCATATTGTCTAGCGGGGAAATCATATTGGAGCCAGGTTGTATCCTTGTTGGCCCCTGTGAACGAAAGCTCACCGTTTCCGCCGCTAGGCTGCGCATAAGGTTCACCAAATGGTGCGTACGCGGCGCCCGAGATGATGGTGTGCCCAGAGCTGCTGGACGGCAAAGGATCACTCCCCAACCAGTCAGGGTGGCGATAGTGACTCAATCCCCAGGACAGATATTCGGCGACCGCTCCCCCAGGGAGCGGCCGGAATCATATGCGAGCAGGGCCATCTCTTCTTTGTTCGCGAGAGGGACATCCTGCCGATTGAATCATCGAATATAGCGTAGCGCTCGGATGCTCGCGTGACCGATGCCGGCATACTTCGGAAGACAGAGGACTAAGGTAATCTGCTATGACTCCCGAAGAACAAACGCAGATGCAAAAACTCTGCCAGAGAATCGCAGTCGAGAAGGATCACGCTACGTTCACGAAACTCATCACCGAGTTGAACGAACTGTTTTCCCACAAAGATCAACGACTCGAAGAGCGCGATCGGAAAAACCGACAGTCTGAAAAGTAGCCTCCGTCCCGGCGAGTGTGTTGATCCCAACTA